>NZ_CP098926.1:0-4636835 GCF_024182575.1 Halomonas sp. MS1 | reverse complement strand
TGGATATCGACAGCAGTGATCTGCCCACCATCGACCTGGACGCCATCGGTGATGGCAACCTGTCCGTGAGTGAAGCCCAGGCCACCGAACTGACCGGCACCACCACCAACGTGGAAGACGGCCAAGTGGTCACGCTGACGGTCACCGACAGCGCGAACAACACCGCCACCTTCACCGCCACGGTGAACGGCGGCACGTTCAGCACCACCGAAGACCTGACCGCCGCCGGGCTGGTTGACGGCACCATCACCGTGGTCGCCGACGTCACCGACCAAGCGGGCAACCCGGCCAGCGATAGCGAAACCGCCACGCTGGATATCGACAGCAGCGATCTGCCCACCATCGACCTGGACGCCATCGGTGATGGCAACCTGTCCGTGAGTGAAGCCCAGGCCACCGAACTGACCGGCACCACCACCAACGTGGAAGACGGCCAAGTGGTCACGCTGACGGTCACCGACAGCGCGAACAACACCGCCACCTTCACCGCCACGGTGAACGGCGGCACGTTCAGCACCACCGAAGACCTGACCGCCGCCGGGCTGGTTGACGGCACCATCACCGTGGTCGCCGACGTCACCGACCAAGCGGGCAACCCGGCCAGCGATAGCGAAACCGCCACGCTGGATATCGACAGCAGTGATCTGCCCACCATCGACCTGGACGCCATCGGTGATGGCAACCTGTCCGTGAGTGAAGCCCAGGCCACCGAACTGACCGGCACCACCACCAACGTGGAAGACGGCCAAGTGGTCACGCTGACGGTCACCGACAGCGCGAACAACACCGCCACCTTCACCGCCACGGTGAACGGCGGCACGTTCAGCACCACCGAAGACCTGACCGCCGCCGGGCTGGTTGACGGCACCATCACCGTGGTCGCCGACGTCACCGACCAAGCGGGCAACCCGGCCAGCGATAGCGAAACCGCCACGCTGGATATCGACAGCAGCGATCTGCCCACCATCGACCTGGACGCCATCGGTGATGGCAACCTGTCCGTGAGTGAAGCCCAGGCCACCGACCTGACCGGCACCACCACCAACGTGGAAGACGGCCAAGTGGTCACGCTGACGGTCACCGACAGCGCGAACAACACCGCCACCTTCACCGCCACGGTGAACGGCGGCACGTTCAGCACCACCGAAGACCTGACCGCCGCCGGGCTGGTTGACGGCACCATCACCGTGGTCGCCGACGTCACCGACCAAGCGGGCAACCCGGCCAGCGATAGCGAAACCGCCACGCTGGATATCGACAGCAGTGATCTGCCCACCATCGACCTGGACGCCATCGGTGATGGCAACCTGTCCGTGAGTGAAGCCCAGGCCACCGACCTGACCGGCACCACCACCAACGTGGAAGACGGCCAAGTGGTCACGCTGACGGTCACCGACAGCGCGAACAACACCGCCACCTTCACCGCCACGGTGAACGGCGGCACGTTCAGCACCACCGAAGACCTGACCGCCGCCGGGCTGGTTGACGGCACCATCACCGTGGTCGCCGACGTCACCGACCAAGCGGGCAACCCGGCCAGCGATAGCGAAACCGCCACGCTGGATATCGACAGCAGTGATCTGCCCACCATCGACCTGGACGCCATCGGTGATGGCAACCTGTCCGTGAGTGAAGCCCAGGCCACCGACCTGACCGGCACCACCACCAACGTGGAAGACGGCCAAGTGGTCACGCTGACGGTCACCGACAGCGCGAACAACACCGCCACCTTCACCGCCACGGTGAACGGCGGCACGTTCAGCACCACCGAAGACCTGACCGCCGCCGGGCTGGTTGACGGCACCATCACCGTGGTCGCCGACGTCACCGACCAAGCGGGCAACCCGGCCAGCGATAGCGAAACCGCCACGCTGGATATCGACAGCAGTGATCTGCCCACCATCGACCTGGACGCCATCGGTGATGGCAACCTGTCCGTGAGTGAAGCCCAGGCCACCGAACTGACCGGCACCACCACCAACGTGGAAGACGGCCAAGTGGTCACGCTGACGGTCACCGACAGCGCGAACAACACCGCCACCTTCACCGCCACGGTGAACGGCGGCACGTTCAGCACCACCGAAGACCTGACCGCCGCCGGGCTGGTTGACGGCACCATCACCGTGGTCGCCGACGTCACCGACCAAGCGGGCAACCCGGCCAGCGATAGCGAAACCGCCACGCTGGATATCGACAGCAGTGATCTGCCCACCATCGACCTGGACGCCATCGGTGATGGCAACCTGTCCGTGAGTGAAGCCCAGGCCACCGAACTGACCGGCACCACCACCAACGTGGAAGACGGCCAAGTGGTCACGCTGACGGTCACCGACAGCGCGAACAACACCGCCACCTTCACCGCCACGGTGAACGGCGGCACGTTCAGCACCACCGAAGACCTGACCGCCGCCGGGCTGGTTGACGGCACCATCACCGTGGTCGCCGACGTCACCGACCAAGCGGGCAACCCGGCCAGCGATAGCGAAACCGCCACGCTGGATATCGACAGCAGTGATCTGCCCACCATCGACCTGGACGCCATCGGTGATGGCAACCTGTCCGTGAGTGAAGCCCAGGCCACCGAACTGACCGGCACCACCACCAACGTGGAAGACGGCCAAGTGGTCACGCTGACGGTCACCGACAGCGCGAACAACACCGCCACCTTCACCGCCACGGTGAACGGCGGCACGTTCAGCACCACCGAAGACCTGACCGCCGCCGGGCTGGTTGACGGCACCATCACCGTGGTCGCCGACGTCACCGACCAAGCGGGCAACCCGGCCAGCGATAGCGAAACCGCCACGCTGGATATCGACAGCAGTGATCTGCCCACCATCGACCTGGACGCCATCGGTGATGGCAACCTGTCCGTGAGTGAAGCCCAGGCCACCGACCTGACCGGCACCACCACCAACGTGGAAGACGGCCAAGTGGTCACGCTGACGGTCACCGACAGCGCGAACAACACCGCCACCTTCACCGCCACGGTGAACGGCGGCACGTTCAGCACCACCGAAGACCTGACCGCCGCCGGGCTGGTTGACGGCACCATCACCGTGGTCGCCGACGTCACCGACCAAGCGGGCAACCCGGCCAGCGATAGCGAAACCGCCACGCTGGATATCGACAGCAGTGATCTGCCCACCATCGACCTGGACGCCATCGGTGATGGCAACCTGTCCGTGAGTGAAGCCCAGGCCACCGAACTGACCGGCACCACCACCAACGTGGAAGACGGCCAAGTGGTCACGCTGACGGTCACCGACAGCGCGAACAACACCGCCACCTTCACCGCCACGGTGAACGGCGGCACGTTCAGCACCACCGAAGACCTGACCGCCGCCGGGCTGGTTGACGGCACCATCACCGTGGTCGCCGACGTCACCGACCAAGCGGGCAACCCGGCCAGCGATAGCGAAACCGCCACGCTGGATATCGACAGCAGCGATCTGCCCACCATCGACC
Organism: Halomonas sp. MS1; assembly: GCF_024182575.1. NCBI lineage: Bacteria > Pseudomonadati > Pseudomonadota > Gammaproteobacteria > Oceanospirillales > Halomonadaceae > Halomonas > Halomonas sp. MS1. The sequence continues at coordinate 4,633,367 of NZ_CP098926.1, read as the reverse complement.
TGGACGCCATCGGTGATGGCAACCTGTCCGTGAGTGAAGCCCAGGCCACCGAACTGACCGGCACCACCACCAACGTGGAAGACGGCCAAGTGGTCACGCTGACGGTCACCGACAGCGCGAACAACACCGCCACCTTCACCGCCACGGTGAACGGCGGCACGTTCAGCACCACCGAAGACCTGACCGCCGCCGGGCTGGTTGACGGCACCATCACCGTGGTCGCCGACGTCACCGACCAAGCGGGCAACCCGGCCAGCGATAGCGAAACCGCCACGCTGGATATCGACAGCAGTGATCTGCCCACCATCGACCTGGACGCCATCGGTGATGGCAACCTGTCCGTGAGTGAAGCCCAGGCCACCGAACTGACCGGCACCACCACCAACGTGGAAGACGGCCAAGTGGTCACGCTGACGGTCACCGACAGCGCGAACAACACCGCCACCTTCACCGCCACGGTGAACGGCGGCACGTTCAGCACCACCGAAGACCTGACCGCCGCCGGGCTGGTTGACGGCACCATCACCGTGGTCGCCGACGTCACCGACCAAGCGGGCAACCCGGCCAGCGATAGCGAAACCGCCATGCTGGATATCGACAGCAGTGATCTGCCCACCATCGACCTGGACGCCATCGGTGATGGCAACCTGTCCGTGAGTGAAGCCCAGGCCACCGAACTGACCGGCACCACCACCAACGTGGAAGACGGCCAAGTGGTCACGCTGACGGTCACCGACAGCGCGAACAACACCGCCACCTTCACCGCCACGGTGAACGGCGGCACGTTCAGCACCACCGAAGACCTGACCGCCGCCGGGCTGGTTGACGGCACCATCACCGTGGTCGCCGACGTCACCGACCAAGCGGGCAACCCGGCCAGCGATAGCGAAACCGCCACGCTGGATATCGACAGCAGTGATCTGCCCACCATCGACCTGGACGCCATCGGTGATGGCAACCTGTCCGTGAGTGAAGCCCAGGCCACCGAACTGACCGGCACCACCACCAACGTGGAAGACGGCCAAGTGGTCACGCTGACGGTCACCGACAGCGCGAACAACACCGCCACCTTCACCGCCACGGTGAACGGCGGCACGTTCAGCACCACCGAAGACCTGACCGCCGCCGGGCTGGTTGACGGCACCATCACCGTGGTCGCCGACGTCACCGACCAAGCGGGCAACCCGGCCAGCGATAGCGAAACCGCCACGCTGGATATCGACAGCAGTGATCTGCCCACCATCGACCTGGACGCCATCGGTGATGGCAACCTGTCCGTGAGTGAAGCCCAGGCCACCGAACTGACCGGCACCACCACCAACGTGGAAGACGGCCAAGTGGTCACGCTGACGGTCACCGACAGCGCGAACAACACCGCCACCTTCACCGCCACGGTGAACGGCGGCACGTTCAGCACCACCGAAGACCTGACCGCCGCCGGGCTGGTTGACGGCACCATCACCGTGGTCGCCGACGTCACCGACCAAGCGGGCAACCCGGCCAGCGATAGCGAAACCGCCACGCTGGATATCGACAGCAGCGATCTGCCCACCATCGACCTGGACGCCATCGGTGATGGCAACCTGTCCGTGAGTGAAGCCCAGGCCACCGAACTGACCGGCACCACCACCAACGTGGAAGACGGCCAAGTGGTCACGCTGACGGTCACCGACAGCGCGAACAACACCGCCACCTTCACCGCCACGGTGAACGGCGGCACGTTCAGCACCACCGAAGACCTGACCGCCGCCGGGCTGGTTGACGGCACCATCACCGTGGTCGCCGACGTCACCGACCAAGCGGGCAACCCGGCCAGCGATAGCGAAACCGCCACGCTGGATATCGACAGCAGCGATCTGCCCACCATCGACCTGGACGCCATCGGTGATGGCAACCTGTCCGTGAGTGAAGCCCAGGCCACCGAACTGACCGGCACCACCACCAACGTGGAAGACGGCCAAGTGGTCACGCTGACGGTCACCGACAGCGCGAACAACACCGCCACCTTCACCGCCACGGTGAACGGCGGCACGTTCAGCACCACCGAAGACCTGACCGCCGCCGGGCTGGTTGACGGCACCATCACCGTGGTCGCCGACGTCACCGACCAAGCGGGCAACCCGGCCAGCGATAGCGAAACCGCCACGCTGGATATCGACAGCAGTGATCTGCCCACCATCGACCTGGACGCCATCGGTGATGGCAACCTGTCCGTGAGTGAAGCCCAGGCCACCGAACTGACCGGCACCACCACCAACGTGGAAGACGGCCAAGTGGTCACGCTGACGGTCACCGACAGCGCGAACAACACCGCCACCTTCACCGCCACGGTGAACGGCGGCACGTTCAGCACCACCGAAGACCTGACCGCCGCCGGGCTGGTTGACGGCACCATCACCGTGGTCGCCGACGTCACCGACCAAGCGGGCAACCCGGCCAGCGATAGCGAAACCGCCACGCTGGATATCGACAGCAGTGATCTGCCCACCATCGACCTGGACGCCATCGGTGATGGCAACCTGTCCGTGAGTGAAGCCCAGGCCACCGACCTGACCGGCACCACCACCAACGTGGAAGACGGCCAAGTGGTCACGCTGACGGTCACCGACAGCGCGAACAACACCGCCACCTTCACCGCCACGGTGAACGGCGGCACGTTCAGCACCACCGAAGACCTGACCGCCGCCGGGCTGGTTGACGGCACCATCACCGTGGTCGCCGACGTCACCGACCAAGCGGGCAACCCGGCCAGCGATAGCGAAACCGCCACGCTGGATATCGACAGCAGTGATCTGCCCACCATCGACCTGGACGCCATCGGTGATGGCAACCTGTCCGTGAGTGAAGCCCAGGCCACCGAACTGACCGGCACCACCACCAACGTGGAAGACGGCCAAGTGGTCACGCTGACGGTCACCGACAGCGCGAACAACACCGCCACCTTCACCGCCACGGTGAACGGCGGCACGTTCAGCACCACCGAAGACCTGACCGCCGCCGGGCTGGTTGACGGCACCATCACCGTGGTCGCCGACGTCACCGACCAAGCGGGCAACCCGGCCAGCGATAGCGAAACCGCCACGCTGGATATCGACAGCAGCGATCTGCCCACCATCGACCTGGACGCCATCGGTGATGGCAACCTGTCCGTGAGTGAAGCCCAGGCCACCGACCTGACCGGCACCACCACCAACGTGGAAGACGGCCAAGTGGTCACGCTGACGGTCACCGACAGCGCGAACAACACCGCCACCTTCACCGCCACGGTGAACGGCGGCACGTTCAGCACCACCGAAGACCTGACCGCCGCCGGGCTGGTTGACGGCACCATCACCGTGGTCGCCGACGTCACCGACCAAGCGGGCAACCCGGCCAGCGATAGCGAAACCGCCACGCTGGATATCGACAGCAGTGATCTGCCCACCATCGACCTGGACGCCATCGGTGATGGCAACCTGTCCGTGAGTGAAGCCCAGGCCACCGACCTGACCGGCACCACCACCAACGTGGAAGACGGCCAAGTGGTCACGCTGACGGTCACCGACAGCGCGAACAACACCGCCACCTTCACCGCCACGGTGAACGGCGGCACGTTCAGCACCACCGAAGACCTGACCGCCGCCGGGCTGGTTGACGGCACCATCACCGTGGTCGCCGACGTCACCGACCAAGCGGGCAACCCGGCCAGCGATAGCGAAACCGCCACGCTGGATATCGACAGCAGTGATCTGCCCACCATCGACCTGGACGCCATCGGTGATGGCAACCTGTCCGTGAGTGAAGCCCAGGCCACCGACCTGACCGGCACCACCACCAACGTGGAAGACGGCCAAGTGGTCACGCTGACGGTCACCGACAGCGCGAACAACACCGCCACCTTCACCGCCACGGTGAACGGCGGCACGTTCAGCACCACCGAAGACCTGACCGCCGCCGGGCTGGTTGACGGCACCATCACCGTGGTCGCCGACGTCACCGACCAAGCGGGCAACCCGGCCAGCGATAGCGAAACCGCCACGCTGGATATCGACAGCAGTGATCTGCCCACCATCGACCTGGACGCCATCGGTGATGGCAACCTGTCCGTGAGTGAAGCCCAGGCCACCGAACTGACCGGCACCACCACCAACGTGGAAGACGGCCAAGTGGTCACGCTGACGGTCACCGACAGCGCGAACAACACCGCCACCTTCACCGCCACGGTGAACGGCGGCACGTTCAGCACCACCGAAGACCTGACCGCCGCCGGGCTGGTTGACGGCACCATCACCGTGGTCGCCGACGTCACCGACCAAGCGGGCAACCCGGCCAGCGATAGCGAAACCGCCACGCTGGATATCGACAGCAGTGATCTGCCCACCATCGACCTGGACGCCATCGGTGATGGCAACCTGTCCGTGAGTGAAGCCTAGGCCACCGAACTGACCGGCACCACCACCAACGTGGAAGACGGCCAAGTGGTCACGCTGACGGTCACCGACAGCGCGAACAACACCGCCACCTTCACCGCCACGGTGAACGGCGGCACGTTCAGCACCACCGAAGACCTGACCGCCGCCGGGCTGGTTGACGGCACCATCACCGTGGTCGCCGACGTCACCGACCAAGCGGGCAACCCGGCCAGCGATAGCGAAACCGCCACGCTGGATAGTGTTGGACCATCAGTGGAGGTCTCGCTCCTAGGGGCGGGCGACGACGATGTTTACAACATCGACGAAATTGCTTCTGGCGAGCCTAATAGCGTCGAAGCCTTAGTGACGTTCCAAGCAGGCACTAAGGTTGGCGATACGCTGGTCGTTAAAGATGCGGGCGGTAACACGCTGACCACCGTAGTGCTGGAGCAGGAAGACATTAATAGTGGTGTTACTGTTTGGGTAGCTGTGAGCGAAGGTGTGACTAACGTCAGTGTTAGTGCCACGGTCACGGATCCTGCGGGTAATAGTGCCAATGACGACGACAGTAAAGACGTTGCCAATGTAGCTCCAGAAGCCACGATCACGATAGATGCGCTCTTTGGTGGGGATGACTTCCTGAACAATAGTGAGTCTAACGAAGAGCACTCAATCAGTGGTTCCGTTGGTGGAGATGCTAAAGCTGGTGATACGGTTGAAGTCACGGTTGGCGGGGAGACTTATGTCACGCAAGTCAACCCAGATGGCAGCTCGTGGGTAGTGAATGTTTCCAGCGATAAAGTGGCTGGGCTATCTTCCGGTGATGTGACCGCTAATGTGGTAGGAAATGACCAATTTGGTAATGCCTATGAGGCAGAGACTGATCGGTCGTTTGAGGTTCAGCCACCTGCGTCGCTCAATGTAGGAGGAAACGGAGATAATACCATTGAAGGTGATGGTGGTGACGATGTCATCCTAGGCGACCGTGGAGGGAAGGTCACGATTGTAGACCCTGCTACTAACTACAACATTTCCTTGATCGTTGATACGTCCGGGAGTATGGATAACGCATCTGGCACTCCAGGGTTGGATAGAATGGAGCTGACAAAGCAAGCATTGACCCAATTGGCTCATCAGTTGAAAGATCATGAAGGAACTATCAATGTTCAGCTAGTTCCCTTTGCCAAATATGCAGGAAGTGGCATCACTATCGAAAACCTGAATGCCGGTAATGTGCAGAGCCTTATTGATGTTATTGATGATCTTGACGCCAGTGGTGGAACCAACTACATGGCTGCTTTCCAGAAAGCGGCTGACTGGTTTAATCAGCAGAATGCTAAACCTGATGCTGCTGACTTCGAGAATCTTAGCTACTTCTTGACCGATGGTGATCCAACGTTCTCCTTCCATCCCGTTTCTGGACAGGTAACTGGTCCGGGTAACTCAACCAATTACGACGTGTTTAAAGCTTCTGTGGATGCCTTTGCTGGGCTTTCTGGTTTGAGTTCTGTGAATGCCATCGGTGTTGGCAACGGGGTATCGCAAGATTATCTCAGGTTCTTTGACAATACCGATCAAGCTGGAAGTGCTACGGAATGGTTTTACAGCAATTGGTATGGTTGGCAGAGTGTTTCTGGTCCAATAGGTGAAGTAGATATTGTTAATACCGCTGCTGATTTAGCTGCGGCCCTTAAGGGAAGTTCCGAGTTCGATGAGCTTGAACCTCTGGGTGATGACGTCATTACTGGAGGGCAGGGAGATGACATTATCTTCGGTGATACTATCAATACCGACCACCTCGAATGGACGAATCAGGATACAGGCGACGTCTTCACTGTAGGAAGTCACGACGGCTTGGGTTATCAAGGGCTGCGAGAGTTCCTGAAGTGGGAAGTCAATAATGGAACAATGCCTAATGATGACCAGATTCTCGACTATGTTCGGGAAAACTGGGAATCCTTAATCGACACTGCGCGTGCTGATGGTGGTGGTAATACTATCGATGGCGGTGCTGGTGACGATATCTTGATCGGCGGCGCCGGTAACGACACTCTCATTGGTGGCGAAGGTAACGATCTGTTGTTCGGTGGTCTCGGCGCTGACACCTTCAAATGGGAGTTAAATGACCAAGGTACTGCGGATAATCCTGCCATTGATACAGTGATGGACTTCAATGCGGATGAAGGCGATAAACTGGATATTGGTGAGTTATTGGATTATGAAAACGGTGACTCGCTAGATGCCTATATTGTCGCCGAAGAAGATAGCGGTGATACAGTGCTGTATGTCAACTCTGAAGGAGGCTTGGCAGGCGATAAAGAGAATGCTGATCAAGTTATTCGTTTAGAGGGCAAGAGCTTCTCTGACTTTGGTGGTGGCGGATCACAGGATGTCATCCTCCATATGATCCAAAATGGAAAGCTAGATATCGAATAACCTTTACCTACCCTAACAGGCCGCCCACTGGGCGGCCTTGTAGTTTTCAGTGACGTGTTACGTTTAGAGACACTTAAGCGCTTTTACTTACAGAGGAAGCCGCTATGCTTTACATCAAACGCAATGCCAGAGGGGAGATCGTGATGCTCAGCAAGGAGCCATCGCCTGAGTGTAATGACACCATCAATGATGATTCGCGGGAAATCTCAGCTTTTTTAGCACAGCAAACAAGTGAGTCTGCGCAGTTCCTCGCGTCCGACCTAGCTTTCGTGCGAGTGCTGGAAGATATGCTGGAAGTGTTGTTAGAGAAGGGCGTGATTAGCTTTACCGACCTGCCTTCAGCGGCCCAGAGCAAAATCATGGAGCGCAAATCGTTGCGTTCAAGGAATGATGTAAACTTATTAAGTGATGATGGCGACATTTTCTAACGCGGCAGCTGTGATTTTGTGCCGCGTTAGCGCTTATGCGTCCTTAAACGTGAACGCCAGGCCCTGTCGCACCATCTACGCCCACTTGGAAAAGGGTATCGAGTTCTGCTTGTTCTGTAACACCTTCTGCTATCACCTGAATGCCAAGGGAGTGGCATAGGGTGGACATGCCTCGCACGATGGTTTGCTGCTCATGAGATGTGTGAATCCCCTCGATCAAGCTGCTGTCTATTTTTAGATAGGCAAGACCGATGTCATGTAAATCGGCAAGCTTAGTGAATTCTGCCCCGACATGTTCAATTCCAAACTGACAACCTAATGACCTTAGCGCGGTACATAAGCCGCGAAGGCTACCAATAGCGTGGCTATTCAACATAGCGGGCACTTCGAAGCACAGTTGTTTGGCAAGTTGAGGTTGTTTTTCGAGCAACATTCTTAGCTCAATAACAAACTCAGCATTAGTGATTGATGCAATTGAAAGGTTAATACCAATGGCGTGTTCTGGATTGTAAGCGAGTTGCTCAAGGGCTTTCTTAACCACGGCAATATCGAGCTCGGGCTCTAAGTTAAAGCGCGAGATCCAGGGAATAAACGTGCCAGCTGTTTGCCAGTGATTGGCAAGCTCTAAGCGAGCAGGACATTCGTAATGGAGTACATCGTGCTTGGCATCAATAACTGGGAAATAAGCGAGCTGGGGGCCCAGCGCAATCGCGGCATTTAGCGCCGAACGCCATTCGGCATGATTGCCAAAGAGAGAGCTATGCTGATGCTCTCGTATAGCAACGGTGGTGTGGGCGCTCGCACTTTCAGCTTCAGCAAGGGCGTCGTCTAACGTAGCCAATAAACCACCTCGATCATCATGAGGTGTGTAGGCAATCACAGCGGTTGGTAAACGCATGCCGATATTGGGCACCTTGAGCGCGATGGTATCGAGTGCTTGGCGAAGGCGCGGTATGAGTGCGCTAGTCTCGGCTTCTAAAGGCAGCATCAGGATAAAATCACTACCGTTTAATCGCCCAACCAGTGCTTCTTCTGGCGTGGGGGCCAACTGGGAGAGTTGTGTCACTAACTCACTGAGTAACTGATCAGTGGCTTGGTGTCCTAGTTGTTCATTGAGGATTTCAAGTGACTCCACTCTGGTCATTATCATCAGGCCCGTGGCACGGGCATCTTCACTCCCCAGTAACGATGATAAACGGCCCATAAATACATCGCGATTGAGCGCCCCTGTGACACGGTCGTGTTGCAGATGGCGACGTAGCTCATCCAGTTTTTGGCTTTCCTGGCTGAGCATTTGGTGCACACTGGCAGACAAAACGTTCATTGCTTGGGCCACTTCGCGCAGCTCTAGCGTGCGGGGTTCTTTAATGGTGGTAAAGCGTCGGGCGCTGATATCTTTGGCTTGGGCGACAACCCGTACCAGGGGATGCTTGATACCGCGCACCACAAGGGTGGCGATGGCGAGACTGATAGCACCGGCCAGCAAGAACCAACCTGCAAGCTCAATCATAATGCGCCACAAAGAGGCATAGGCGAAACTGTGCTGGCTTTCGAGTTCAAGCGTACCGAATTGCCGCCAGCCGTCTTGAATAGTTGCCGTGCCGATCGGCACATCAAAGTGAATAACGTTGCGGAACCAGGCGGGTACATCGCCCGTGTATTCGTTGGCCGAACGCTCAATGAGCACCTGGCCTTCGGTGTCTCGCAGGGTAATACGGCGATAATAGCCAGTATCAAACTGTGCGGAGGTTAACAGTTCGAGCGTCACCACGTCCTTATCGAGCTGGCTCATGGAAAGTGCCAATGCCGTTGCATTGTCTTCGTTTTTAATGCGCACTTCCTGCTCGATATAGTCACGGCCCGAGGTGATGCTGATCGCAAGGCTGCCGATAAACGAAAGCAACAGTAGCGCAATAATGGCCAGCCAGAGCTGTTTAATCAGCGACATAGTGCTTAATCCTCTTAAATAAAACCTTGTGATTGCATTCGTTCAACGACATTGCGCCAGCGTGATAGCCGCGCTAACGGGTCGGCACGTGATTGCGTTGTGCTACCAGCCCATAACCCTTCGCTATTAAAGCTGAACACTGGGTCTAGGTCGGTGCGCTGAGAAGCAGGGGAGATAGAAGACGCAATATTATCAAGTACTAATGGCTCGGCGCTGGGCGTCGAGTAGTAGCCAAGCACCATATGTGCCTGGGTGATCTGACTGCGGCCGATGCGTGCCCGAACATAAATCATGCGCAGGCGTTCACCGGGAACATCCAGTTGCTTCAGGGTGATGTACTTAGCAATGGAGTAATCTTCACAGTCGCCTTGTGCTTTACCCATGGCCTCTAATGGTGTCGCCCAGTAGTCCTCTTGTCCCCATACGTGGATATCATCAATCCAACGGACTCGGCGATTAAAAAAGTCATTGACCTCGCGAAGCTGCACTTGCACCTCTTGCCCACGCAAACGCTCCAACATGGCAAACCACTCTTCTAAAACAGCAAGACCGCTTTGGCCATACTGTTGTTGCATACTCTGCCGTAAACGTTGTGGGTTGAAGGCGGTTGCAGGCGAAGCGTGAAAACCTAACCCTGCCCCCAGCACAACCGCGCCGGCAGTAGCTAAAAACTGTCGACGCGAAAGTTGCTTAAGTTGAGGGCGAGTGGGTGCAGGCATAAACGCCACGAGCAATAGTTAATAAGTATTAAGCCTACAAGCTACGGCGTTGAAGTGCACTCTTTCCTTAGCGCTATCTCCTTATTAGAAAGTACTCGCGTTAAACGATGAAAAGAGGCTGTCGTCATCTCATTCGGCGGAGGCTTGAAATATGTTGTTGAGCAGCGGTTCAAGTGCTGGCCACACGTTGTCTAAAATAATTGGTTGAGCTGCTGCGGTAGGGTGAATGCCATCGTCTTGCATTAGTTGCTCGTTAAGCGCTACGTCTTCCAACAAGAAGGGCACCAGAGATACGTCATACTCATCAGCTAACGAATGAAAAACACCGGTAAAGGCATCACGGTAGGCTTGGCCATAGTTGGGCGGAATATCAATGCCGAGAAGCAGTACGTCAGCACCTGCCTGTTGGCTTTGTTCAATCATGCTAGCTAGGTTAGAGCGCATTTGAGTAGGCGGTAGGCCGCGTAACCCATCGTTGCCACCAAGCTCTAACAGAACGATATCAGGCTGCTGTTGTCCGATAATGCTAGCTAATCGTTGTGCACCACCGGACGTCGTTTCACCGCTGATACTGGCATTGATAACGTCTGCTTCATCTTCTAGGCGCTCAGCCAATAACGTGACCCAACCCATTTCTTGCTCTATACCATAGGCGGCACTAAGACTATCGCCCATGACTAAAAGTGTTGGGCGTTGGTCGGCGTTGAGCGCAGGTGCGCTAAAGATGACTATCAGTGCCAGCAACCCTCCGGTTACCATGCGGTTCAGCCTTTGCCTCGCTACAGGGATGCCATGCTTCATGTCTTACTCCTCTGATCCACAAGCCAACTTGGATCCAAAAGCTAACTTGGACCCAACAACTAATTTGCCAACCGATATTGCCTCTTCGCATCAGCCCACCACCGACACCATCACCGCTAGTAATGTTCCTCACAAGCAAGTTCACCAGCCAGTATTACATGCTGAAAAACTTTCTAAACAGGTGAAAAGCGGAGAGCGTTCGTTAACTATCTTACACGACCTTTCGCTGAGCGTGGCAGTGGGAGAAAGTGTTGCCATTCTTGGTAAAAGCGGTGCTGGTAAGTCGACCCTGCTAGGGTTGTTGGCAGGGTTGGATACACCCAGTGATGGTGAGCTCACGCTATTTGGCCAGCCGCTGAGCCGAATGGATGAAGATGGGCGTGCCGCACTGCGTGCCGGAAGAGTCGGTTTTGTATTCCAAAACTTTCAGCTACTACCGACGTTGAGCGCATTAGAAAATGTGCTACTGCCGTTGGAGTTGTCTCCCCGAGCGGGAGAAACTCAGGCAGCGGCTCAATGGCTGGAACGAGTCGGGCTGGCTGAGCGCACAGAGCATCTGCCTAAGCAGCTTTCGGGAGGCGAGCAGCAGCGCGTTGCCATTGCACGCGCATTCGTTACTGACCCTGAACTCGTCTTTGCCGATGAGCCAACAGGTAACCTTGATCCCGATACGGGCGCACAGATTATTGACCTGCTTTTCACGCTGAACCGTGAAGCGGGCACGACGCTCATTTTAGTGACCCACGATCACGCACTTGCCCGTCGCTGCGACCGATGTTTGCGTCTGGCTAACGGGCAGTTGATGCCGTTCGAGCCAACCGCTGCTGCCAGCGGGGGTAGCGATGAGTGATATAAACTGGCGGCTTGCGGCACGTAGTTTGAAGCGTGACCTACGTGCCGCTGATGTTCGCGCGCTGTTTGTCGCGCTGGTGTTGGCAGTTGCCGCTTCTACCATGATCGCCTTTTTTTTAGACCGCCTAGAGCGTGGGTTAGAGCGCCAAGCAAGTCAGATGCTGGGCGGCGACTTAGTTCTCGAGCAGCGCGAGCCATTCTCTGAGGAGCTACGCACGACGCTAGAGCAAGCGGGCTTTACGCTGAGTGATCAGGTTGACCTAGTGTCAATGATTAGTCGCGGTGAGCGCTTCCAGCCAGCTAGCTTGAAAGCGGTGGATGATGTCTATCCTCACTATGGCGTTTCCCATGTGGATCGTGGCAACGGGGTTGAGCAGATTGCATCAGGCCCTCCGCCTGGGGAAGTCTGGGCAGACCCACGGTTAGCGCAGCTGATTGATATTGAGATAGGCGACCGAGTTCAGGTAGGCCAAACAGAACTGCTGATTAGTGGGATTATCGAGCGCGAGGCGGATCAGTCTGCCGGTTTTAGTAATTTCAATCCTCGTTTAATGCTCAATACCGCTGACTTAGATGCAACAGGATTGGTGCAGTTGGGGTCACGGCTCGAGTTTGAGCTACTTGCTGCTGGGCCTCCTGCAGCACTGGAGCAAGTGCAGGTCTTACTGGCCGAACTAAGGCGTAATGGGGTAGATGTACGTGATGTCCGTGTTGACCGTCCTCAGTTAGGCAACGCGCTTCAACGCGCTGAGAGTTATCTGGGGCTTGCCGGATTGGCGGCCGTATTGTTAGCGGGCGTCGCGGTGGCTATGTCGACTCGCCGTTACGTTGAACGTCACCTGGACACCGCGGCGTTGCTGCGCTGCTTCGGTGCTAGTCAATATCAGTTGGTGACTATTTTCACCCTGCAATTAATGGGTCTCGCACTAATAGCCGCAATTATTGGCGCGCTGTTGGGGCTTATTGGTCAAGCTGTGCTGCTGTGGCTGTTAACTAGTTTTTTACCTATGATACTGCCGCCGCCCGGCATTATGCCGCTCTGGCTGGGCATTTTTACTGCGCTTGCGGTACTGGTTGGTTTTGCTGGCCCCACACTGTTACGCATTAAGCGTGTCAGTGCGTTGAAAGTGTTACGCCGTGAGCTTGACCCACTGCCGCCGTCTGCTTGGCTAGTCGTGGGCGTTGCGAGTCTCGTATTTGGTGGTCTGTTGTGGCTTTACTCAGGTAGCTTTTCGCTTGCCTTGGCGCTACTCATCGGTGGTGCGGCTCTGTTAGGGCTTTTATGGATGGCAAGCACGCTGTTGCTAAACGGCCTGTTGAAAGCTGTTCAACGGCTTTCCGGTGGAAGTGAGTGGGGCCAAGCGTTTCGGCTAGGCGGCAGGCAGTTGGCCCGCCGAAAGCAGGCAGGGCTTGGGCAACTGCTGGCGTTTTCGGTCACGTTTTTTGCGATGGCGATGATCGTACTAGTGCGGGGGGATTTATTGTCCACCTGGCAAGATCAGTTGCCGGCGAATACCCCTAATTACTTTGCTATCAATATTCAGCCCAGTGAGCGAGATGCTTTCGAAGAGGCGGTTGCTCCGCGGGTGGAGACCCAAAGCACGCTGTACCCAATGGTGCGCGGAAGAATCAGTGCTATTAACGGTCAGCCGCCGATAGAAGCCGTTCCTCCTGATGCCAGAGGCGATAACTCGCTGCGCCGTGAACTGAATCTTACCTGGCAATCAGAGTTGCCCGAAGGTAATCAGGTCGTCGCCGGGGAGTGGTTCTCACAATCGAGTGAGCCTCAGGGATGGATGAGTGAGGTGGAGGCCACGCCTCAGAAAGCTGCTAACGTTGTGCCCATTTCCGTGGAAGATGGACTAGCAGAGCGCCTTGGCCTTGAGTTAGGCGACGAGCTAACGTTCTCCGTCGGCGGTGATACGATCACTACCCGTATTGAGAGCCTACGCAGCCTTAACTGGGATAGCTTTAACCCAAATTTCTTCGTTATTTTTCCACCGGGCGTGCTTGAATCGTTTGGCCATAGTTTTATCACCGCGTTTCACTTGCCAGAACAAGAGCAGAGCTTAATCCGACAATTAGTCAATGATTTTCCAGGCGTATCACTGCTCAACGTGGATGCCATCTTAGGCCAAGTGCGCGAGGTGCTTACCCAGGTCACCCGAGCGGTAGAACTAGTGCTTATTCTGGTTCTGATGGCTGGTGTTAGTGTGCTTTATGCAGCACTGACGGCTAGCCGACCGGTACGTGCCCATGAGAGCGGCTTGCTGCGTGTATTTGGTGCAGGTAACCGAATGATTTCACGGGTACAAGGTGCTGAATATGCGCTGCTTGGTTTTGCCAGCGGTTTGATGGGGGCCTTCCTTGCAGAGTTTGCCACTGCCGCGCTTTATCTCTATTGGCTTGATTTAACACCGCGCCTGCATGTGAGCTTATGGCTAGTTCTGCCCTTAGGGGGCGCATTACTGATTGGTATTATCGGACATGCCCTTTCTTATAGCCTGCGGCGTCAAGCGCCTGCGGCGAGCTTGGGGTTGCTTGGTGAGGCTTAACAAAACTTTACCAAGTGCTATGCTTAGCGCTTCTCACAAGGAGGTCATGACATGTCTGTGTCTGTAGGTCATCGCCAGCTTACTGCTGGGGTTTCGTTGCTGCTACTTTCCGGTGCGGTTAGTGCGTCACCTCAGCAGCTTGAAGCAGAGCTTCGTGAGCGGCTAGGTAGTGAGTCGAGCGCATTCACAGTTGCCCAAGTGTATGAGCAGCCTGACGCTATTGTCGCTGAAGATATTGCTATCACTTATGCCAATGGCGATGTGTTTACTATCGAACGTTACCTCGTTGAGGGTGACTATCATCGTCCAGACAATGTAGTCATTGATGGTATGGCCGTTAGCGAGGCAGGTAACTCATTGCCTTTTCTCAGCGTTGCCTCCATTGAATTGCCTAACGCCTCGCAAGCAGTGCCATCGATTGATGAAATGAGTGCACCTGACATGGTATGGAAGGCACTGAATGCGCGTGACATCACGCTAAACCTACAGGGTGGGGCGGCGGATGAGTTTTTTAGTGAGCTAGATTCTCCTCCGTTTGAGGGGCAACTGCACATTGAAACGCTGACGTTTGAAGAGGTCAGCAGTAGCGCTATTGGGTTGTTCGATATACAGGGCGTCAGTGCCGATTTTAATGACTTGAAAAATGGCATTAGTTCAGTTTTTTCGCTCGCTAACTTACGGGTTGAGCAGCTAACCGGAATCGATACACCTGGGGAGGAGAGCGTGGAACATGCCGCGTTGAATGGCATGGATCTGTCCGGGGATGGTTGGCGCGTAGCGTTGGATAGCGCCTGGGTAGAAGGCAATTCCTATGTGGGCGATGCGGGCTTCGAAGGCGCATTTTTTGATATTGGTGGGCTGCTGCCTTTATTGCCACTCGAGCAACGACAAGCGTTCGAAACCTTCAACAAAATACTCACAGGGGGAAATGGTCAGTTACAGGCTGAAGGGCGCAGTCACTCTCGCTGGGAGGAAGAGGGGGCAACCGACCGCTTGATTGCTGATGGCTATGTGCGCTTGAGTAGTGCTGCGGGAATTGAATACAGCCTTGATTTGCCGATCAGTTTGCCAAAAAGCGTTTCCATTGAGCAGGCAATGCAAAACCCTGCGTTGTTTGAATCAGCCACGTTACATGGTGGTGAGGTCGTTGTGGCCTATACCGATGAAGGGTTGCTGCCGCGATTAACTACCGAGATCGCCGCGCACGAGAATATTACCGAAGCGCAAGCAATCTCTATGGCGGTGGGGCAGGCTCGTCAGCTTGAGCCCATGTTAGGCTCGCAAATAACCAAATTAATGACTGGGATGGTCGACATTATGGCTGGCCATTCCCAAGCCTTAACGGTCAATATCGCATTGCCCAATCCGTTTACTTTTAACCAATTCATGATGAACCCGATGGCGAGTACTGAGCGGTTTACGTTCACCTATGAGCTAAAGTAGCGCGGTTGACCAGTTAGTCAGTTTTTTGATAATGACGGCAACATGAAATACGCTCATGCACGACCTGACGCGGATGCGATGAAAGTCGCGTCAGGCTGCGTTATGATAGCGGCCTAGTTTCCCCATGATGATCCTTTTGTAACGAGGTTCCCGCCGATGTTCAGCCGCGATATGACAATTGCCGGATTCGATGATGTGCTTTTTGACGCGATGCAAAAAGAAGTTGCACGCCAGGAAGCTCACATTGAATTGATTGCTTCTGAAAACTACGCCAGCCCCCGCGTACTGGAAGCGCAAGGCAGCCAGCTGACCAATAAATACGCCGAAGGCTATCCAGGTAAGCGCTACTACGGCGGCTGTGAATTTGTTGATATCGCTGAAAATCTTGCGATCGACTACGCCAAGCAGCTGTTCGGCGCGACCTATGTGAATGTTCAGCCTCACTCTGGTTCACAGGCCAACAGCGCGGTTTTCCAAGCGCTGGTAACGCCGGGTGACACCATCTTGGGGATGAGCCTGGATGCCGGTGGTCACTTAACCCATGGTGCCAAGCCTAACTTCTCTGGCAAGCACTACAATGCTATCCAGTATGGGCTGAACGAACAGGGCTTGATTGATTACGATCAGGTGGCTGAGCTTGCTCGCGAGCACAAGCCCAAAATGATTATTGCTGGTTTCTCTGCCTACTCGCAAATTGTCGATTGGGCTAAGTTCCGTGAGATCGCTGATGAAGTAGGTGCCTACTTGTTGGTTGATATGGCGCACGTTTCTGGCTTGGTTGCTGCAGGCATTTACCCAAGCCCGCTGCCCCATGCTCACGTCGTCACATCTACCACGCACAAAACCCTGCGTGGCCCACGCAGCGGCGTTATTCTCTCCGCTGAAAACGATGCGGATATCGAGAAAAAGCTGCAGTCAGCTGTCTTCCCGGGTGGTCAGGGCGGCCCGTTGATGCATGTTATTGCTGCCAAGGCGATCTGCTTCAAAGAAGCTATGGCGCCTGAATTCAAAGCTTACCAGCAGCAGGTGGTCAAAAACGCCCAGGCGATGGCCAAGGTGTTTATCGATCGCGGTTACGATATCGTTTCTGGTGGTACCGAAGATCACCTGTTCCTGCTGTCTTTGATCAAGCAGGGCGTGACCGGTAAAGATGCAGATGCCGCCCTGGGCCGCGCTCACATTACTGTGAACAAAAATGCGGTGCCTAACGATCCGCAAAGCCCATTCGTGACCTCTGGTTTGCGCATTGGCACCCCGGCGGTGACCACGCGCGGGTTCAGTGAACAAGAGTGTAGTACATTGGCCGGTTGGATTTGTGACATCTTAGATGTACTTGCTAAAGGTGAGGACACCAGTTCAATCGAAGCCCAAGTGCTGGATAAAGTGGCCGAGGTTTGTGCGCGGCTTCCGGTTTATAAATAAGCAGCTATAACCATTCTCCTTGGCTAAGGATAGCCACAAAGAACGGGCGGCCTATTAGGGTCGCCCGTTCTTTGTTAATGCTCCGTTCTTTTTAAGAATAAGGTCCTTAGTTCAGCCTTTCGAGAGCGGCCAAGCTCTGTTTTACCAGTGCGGCTGCGTCTGCTTGCGAAGCTGATTCGCTATAGCAACGTAGCTCCGGCGCATTACCAGAGGGGCGAAGATGCACAATATCGCCATTTTCAAGCGTAGCTCTTAGGCCATCGGTACTATTCACCACTGAAATGCGAGACTGAAGCCCTAACGTTTGCTGCATCAGCTCAGGCGAGGTTTGCCACTCGGCCAGCAACGCATGGCTTTTCTCTGTGGCGAAATCTTTGAGTCTATCGCTTGCCGTATAACGAGCAGGTAAGTCAGCGATTAACTGCGAAAGGTTAACCCCGCGTTGGGCGGCCATCACCATTAACGTAAGAGCAGGTAGTAGCGCATCACGGGTGGGTAGTGCGGCTAACTGACGGCCATCGTTTTCCAGACTGCTTCCCAATAGAAAGCCGCCGTTGGCCTCAAACCCAGCCACTCGCGCAAATCGCTTATTGAGTTCAGCCATACTGTCCAATACATAGGGTGAGCCGATACGCGTGCGCTCAACTAGCCGGAAGGCACCGCAGGCTTCTATCGCCGTATTGCAGCTTACCGGGACAGCCAATGCTTCGATTCCCAATGCACGGGCGCAGAGTAAACCTACGATATCACCACGCTGCCATGTCCCCGTTTCATCCCCCAGCAATGGGCGATCACCATCACCATCAGTAGACAACAGGGCCTGTAACTGGTGCTGGCTTGCCCAGGCACGACCTTGGGCCTGATCCTCGTCGCTAACGGCTTCGGTATCCACGGGAACGAAGGCCTCGCTGCGGCCTAATACCACCACATCCGCACCTAGCTCGCTCAAAATATGCGCGCTTAAATCACGGCCTGCAGCGGAGTGCTGGTATAAACCTACCCGCCAACCTTTCAATGGTTCACCTGGAAACCACGCTGTGAAGCGTCGGGAGTATGCCTTGTTCGCTGCTTCAGAGACCTCGCCGCGCGCTGGTGCAGCGAGGGTAGGCATTGCTGCCTCGGCATTAAGAATGGCAATTTCATCAGCTTTGGTGATCTCGCCATCAGGGCGATAAAACTTGATGCCGTTCCGGTCAAACGGGATATGACTGCCGGTAATCATAATGCAGGGTATGCCATCCGCCATCGCCTTTAGCGCCAGTGCGGGAGTGGGCAATACGCCATAGTCATCCACCTCCACTCCCAGTGCATGGGCCGCGCTAGTGCAGGCGGCTGCCATCGCGGGGCTGCTGGGGCGGCGATCCATGCCTAACGCAATGCGCTCCACTGGAAAGGATGTGCGCATGGCGCTAATAAACGCCACGGTAAAGGCCGCACATACTTCATCGGTAAACTGTTCAACCAGCCCTCGCGCGCCGCTGGTACCAAAAGCAATGCCGCTGTCATCAATAATCGCGGTCGTGGAACGTACTGAGCTCAACATGTATCTCCTGGAGAAAGTGCCTGCCATGAGTTTAACACCCTAGGCGTGAAGCGCTACGGGGTGCTTTGGCTATTGAAGTGGGCAGTTGTAATAGCAAGTTGCCAAGACAAAAAAGGCCCCCGCAAGCGGAGGCCATCAGCAAATGTCAGTCCTTTTTATTAAGCTTCAGCGAGGCCTAAATTCAGACCTACTAAGATAGGGTCATGGTCTGAGCTACGGAACGCATCATCGGCGTATAGGTTGTCATCCTGACGGTCGCTGGTGAAGTCGGTGTTGTAGTCCAAAGCAGATGCCTCATCCGCATTAATGTGCCAGGTCGTGGTGCCCGTGACCTGTGTTGCGAGCGTTTCACTGGCTAACGCATGATCCAAAGAACCCCAGAAACCATCAAAGACGTAGCTGTAATCATCATCAAGCAGGTCATAGCCAGCATTTTTCAGGGTTGTGATGGGGTCTTCCATGGCATAAGCATTCAAGTCGCCGAGAATCAGCACATCGCTGTCATTGCTACCGGTGGGCTGGGTGGATAGCCATTCAAGCAATTCCTCCGCGGCCTCGACTCGTGTGGGGTTGTTGTTGGCCTGTCCGTCGCCGATAGCCTCTTCCCCATTGACGACACTGCCTTTGGATTTGAAGTGATTAACCACCACCGAAAAGGTTTCACCTTTATTATCTTCGAAGGTTTGCATCACCGGTGCGCGGTTTGCAGCGGCGAAAGCCCCATCGGTTTTAGTGACTGCAGCGCCCGTAGGTGTCACCGCCTGACTGTTGTAGATGACCCCAACGGCAATGGCGTCATCCCCAGGGCTAGTGGTGTTGCCATTCTCATCTTCGGGGACGCTGTAAGCCCAAGTGACATCCTGAATGTTTTTATCCTGCACATCTGCATTCAGTGCATCAACCAACGTTGCGATGGCGCTATCGTCACCATAGCCGTTATTCTCGATTTCCATCAGCCCCACCACATCAGCACCGCTGGTATTAATCGCCTCAACGATTTTGGCTTCCTGGCGGGCAAACTCTTCGGCATTATTGGCACCACGAGGATTATGCAGGGTGCCATTTAAGGTCTCTGTTTTATTGCCGTTTTCATTCAGAGTCGTGAAGTAGTTCAATACATTGAAAGAGGCCGCCGTAATATCGGCCTCACCCAGGGCGTCCGTATCAGGTGTCGCCGGACGCTCAGCGCCGGTAAAGTCCAGACCTTCGACGTTTTGAACTTTCCACTCTTCGAAGTTGTAATCAAGCACGCCTTCGAGTGTCTGAAGCTCGTCGCCACCACGCAGCGGGTTAGTGCCAGAAAGCTCCTCACCGTTACGACCATAAATAATTGGATCAGCGTTTTGTGTCGAGTTCGCGTCATCGATTTTGATGGTGCGCGCCTCTGCATCTTCAAGCCACGCGCTATAGCCTTCTACATCAGGCTCGTTGACTTCAGTGAACTGCTCTAAGCGGCCACCGGATGAAAGCGTGACTTCACCGTAACGGCCCAGCTCGTAAAGCTCGGTAACCACCAACGGCTCACCGTCCATTGCTTCTATGGCGACTCGCATACCTTCAAAGGCTTCCAGGCCTTGTTTGTCGGTAAACGGCATGATGATTCGCTGGCTTTCAGGCAGGGATACATTGTTCGCCAGTACCTCAAGGCTGCCGCGTTCGGCAGTTAATTGCGTTTTCTCGAAATACTCTGAGACCTCGCCGCTAATACGAATCTGGTCGCCGGCAGAGATTTGTTCCAGCCACTCATCACTGCCGCTGCCTGCATACACAAAGATACCTTCTGAGGTCTCGGCATTATTGTCGTTATCGCTATCTTCCTCTTGCAGGAAGAAGCCATCCAAACCAGGCGCTACCATGGTGACGATGGCTTCAAGGGTAACGTTTTCACCCTCTAAAGTGCTGCTGCTCGAGTCACCCTGTATTGCAGAAATCAGCGTAATATCCACTTTTGGCTCATTGGCCAATCCTGGTGATGCAATAGCGGGTACATCACTACCATCACCGCCCAGTGCATCAGAGCTAATCGCCCCCTCAGTATCAGTGGTGGTGAATTTTCCTAAATCCACATCCCAGGAAGCGGCGTCAAACCCGTCGGTATCTGGGTAGGCCTCCGTTGCCACCTGGTTGCCATCAACACGTGGGTCACCTTGCCATAGCGTTACGGCATCGCCGCCACCGCCCAGGCCAGAAGCGTTTTCGGCATAACCGATTTTTAGGGTGTCGATATTATCCAGGTTGCTCCACGCTGAACGGAATTCCGCGACTGATTCGGCATCGCCGTCGACCATGACAATCGCGGATTCGCCAGGAGCCAGCGAGCTTAGCCCCTTAATTTCAATAGCATCTACGGGATCGGCGCTGTCATCATCGTAGTAAAGCGGCATATTGCTGAAATCAAGCGCTTCAGAAGAACGGTTAGTGACTTCAAACCAATCGGCGGTGACGTCAGAGCCACTTTGGCCCGACCATATCTCAGTGATGGCTAAGCCAATATCGCGCTCGCCTGGCACATAAGGTGCTTCCATCGTGCCCACATGAAAGTCAGTGGTGGCATTGGTGGGTAGTTCAGCGTACTCAAATGACCAATTCTCTGGGTTGCCAACGGCGCTTAATAGCTCCTCCGTCGTGCCGAAGCCATTGCCGGTAAAGGCGGCATTGCGTGCGCTGCCAACGGCAACCGCAGTGACACCCTCTTCAAGGCCAGGCGGCAGGGCAGAGTTATTAGAGGAGTCTGCAGTGTCCTGCCACGCATCGCTGTTTG
Organism: Halomonas sp. MS1; assembly: GCF_024182575.1. Taxonomy (NCBI): domain Bacteria; kingdom Pseudomonadati; phylum Pseudomonadota; class Gammaproteobacteria; order Oceanospirillales; family Halomonadaceae; genus Halomonas; species Halomonas sp. MS1. The sequence continues at coordinate 4,612,068 of NZ_CP098926.1, read as the reverse complement.
TTTGAGCCGCGTAGATAAATGTTGGGTCGCTCGCCTCGCCGACGAAAGCAAGTACTTGGTCACCGCCGACCGAAAGATTAAACCCGTTATTACCCACGTCGCTGCTATTAGCAGGAGTGAATTGCGAAGAGTCCGCAGTATAAGTAACAACCGTGCCTGCCGGTACACCGCCTTCAGGCGCCGTCCACTTAACGGCGCCTTCGCTGGCGCGGAAGCCATCGCCTGCCCAGCCTGAGTCAGTAAAGGTAATTTCCGCACCTCCGCTGATACCTTTCAATGCGACGAACTGGAAGGATTTTTCACTGCCACTGAGCGCAGTAATCGCAATGTCACCGGCCTGAGGTGCAAAATCAGGCAGGTTGAATTCAATGCCTGTGCTCACAAAGCGCTGCTGTTCGGCGGGTAGATCCTTAGACTCTTGACCATCCTCTAACCAATCCACCGTGCCGCTATCAAATAGCACGCTCGCAGTAACGCCCGACTCGGTGATAGAAACATCGAAAAGTGATTCCGGCTTCGCCGTTAGTGCGTCCGGTAGGGTATTGAGATCCGGGCCGTCTATTTCACGAACGGCATAATCGCCATCCCATAGGTAAAGACCAAAGCCGACGTCGTCGTCATCGTTAACCGGGCCCGCCAGTACCAGATAACCTTCATCGCCAGCAGGTTCAATAGAACGCACCGCGCGGCCATCCAGGTCTAAGCGCAGGGGATCGCCAAAGGAAGCTTCGTTAGCCTCACCAGAGACGAGGTCAATCACATTTTCAACGGGCACTAATTGTGCGAAGCCATCATCCAACGGCGAGCGGAGGCCAAGATAGAGGGAGTCACCGATAAACACAGCGCCTTCAATATTGACCCCTAACGAGAGGCTTAGCGCACTTTCACCAAGCCCATGGCCATTTTGGGCATCCCAGTCGTTAAGCTGGCTGGCTAAATCGGTAAACTGGCCCGTCACCTCAATGCTCAAATTCTCAGCATTATCACCGGTCACTTGAGTGGCGAAGATCATCGAGCGCTGGCTGCTCTCGTGGGAGCCTAGCCAGTAGTGGGTGCCTTGATAAGTCGCCACCGCTTCCAAGTCCACCTCCTGGGTGTCATTCAAGCCCAGGGCAGTATTCAGGTTAATTTCCGCCAGAGGGGCGCCATCAGTGTCGCGCTCATAGAGGCGTAACACTTGATCTTCGTCATCCGCCACCAGCATTAGACCCTCACCCACGGCAATCGCTGCTGAAGCGTCAGAAGTGCCCGTGTGGTAGCGCTCTCCCAGGTTGAAGTTTGGGTTGCTTGGCTCAGGCTGACTGGGCTCTTCAGGTTCTGCTGGCTCTTCAGGTTCTGCTGGCTCTTCAGGTTCTGTTGGTACTTCAGGTTCTGCTGGCTCTTCAGGTTCTGTTGGTACTTCAGGTTCTTCTGGTTCTTCTGGTTCACTTTCAAGCTGCTCAATATAACGACTCAGTAGCGACTCAACATCATCCACGCTGGAGCCATCGCCGAGTAAAGGAGCTAATGCACGTGCTGGCTGCTGTTCAATGCTTTCGCTGCTGTTCATAAATGCTGCGACAAGCTCCTCTCGAGACAGCCCTTCTGCCAGCAGCGTTGACCAGTATGCTAAGCCTTCTGGGTCTGGCTCGCGGTTAAGAACACTGTTGTAGAGTTGATTTAGCCAAGCGGTATCGTTCAAGTTAGAAGTGGTGGTTTCGAACTCATTAGACGCTTGAAAGCTATTGGAAATCTCTTCTAATGCTAAGCCGTTGCGGTACTCATTGACCCAGTACTTGAGGCCTGAAAGGTCAGGCGTACGTAATAGATGAACACTATAGAGCGTAATAATAGGCTGGATTTGCAACTGAAATTCATTGCTGGCCACCATTGAGTCAAGAGTGGTTGCAACATCGGCAGTCCCGCTATCCAGGGCGGCAGTCCAATAATTAGCGCCAGCCTCATCCGGCTCACGCAACAAAATATCGTGATATAACGTAGAAACAAGCTCAAAATTGGTCATTTAACCAGCCCTTAAAGAATGAATAGAAGGGCTGAATTTATTACTGAGTCATAGCAATTAAATTACTTAAATGTTTTATTTTTATGATACTTAGGGGCTAAGCGACTTATAGCAACGTGAAAATTTTTTTTCTTTAAAGCGTCATGTATTTGCAATGGCTAGCTGCGTAATCTCATGTTTGCCTGTTTTCTCCATCGATTAAAAAAGGGAATCGCCATGAGTAACTTCCAGCTTCAGCTCCTGCACGCAGCCGATATGGAGGGGGGAGGGGGAGACCTGCTTAATGCACCCAATTTCATCTCTATCGTGGATCACTTAGAAGACCAATACGCTAACTCGCTGTTTGTCAGCTCGGGAGATTTAGTGTTGCCTGGGCCATACTTGAACGCTGCCGCTGATTCAAGCCTACAGGCAGCCTTCCAAGCAGCGGTTGAAGAGATTTATGGGTTGGAAGCTGGCTCCATGAGCGGTATTACGGCCGCTTCTGGGCGCGTTGAGACTCTATTGATGGATCTGGCAGACGCGGCGGCCGTGACATTGGGCAATCATGAATTTGATTTGGGTACCGGGCTGATCGAAGCAATGATTGCAGCGGTCGTGAACGGCGGTTCTACAGCAGACGTTGAGTGGCTAGGTTCGCAGTTTCCTTATCTGTCCGCCAACCTAGACTTCTCAGGCGATTCCGCTCTAAGTGGCTTAGCGACCGAAGAAATATTAAGCCAAGACGCCTTCCAAGCCACCTTGGAGGAACTGTTGGCAGGCGCTAATAAGCCTAAGCTAGCTCCGGCGGTCATTGCTGAGCGTGGCGGAGAGAAAATCGGCATTATTGGCGTGACTACCCAAATTCTGGAGAGCATCTCTTCACCTGGCGATGTCAATGTGCTGACCGGTGGCAGCAATGACATGCAAGCCCTGGCCGAGCTTATTCAGCCCGTCATTGATGACCTTGAGGCGCAGGGCATCAATAAAATCATCCTCAGCTCGCACCTTCAGCAAATTCAGTTTGAAGAAGAGTTGGCGACACTGCTGGACGGCGTCGATATCGTCATTGCCGGTGGTTCCAATAGCTTGCTGGCAGACCAGGAAGACCAGGATCGTGGCTTGTTCCCAGGGGCGGGTGAGCCCTATGACACTTACCCCATCGTGACTCAGGACGCTTCAGGTAACGATGTAGTCGTCGTTAATACTGACGGGGGCTGGCGCTACGTTGCAGAGCTGGTTGTCGAGTTTGACGAGCAGGGTCGTGTGATTGCTGACGCCATCGATGAAGACTCTTCTGGTATCTACGCCTCTACCGATGAACAGGTAGAAGCGCTATGGGGAGACCTGGTAAGCGCCTTCGCCGAAGGCACTAAAGGTAATATTGCTAATGATTTAGTCGGCTCGGTGGGTGAGTTTGTTGCTGAGCAAGACGGCAATATCCTTGGTTTGACCGATGTATACTTAGTTGGTGAGCGGGCAGCGGTGCGCACCGAAGAAACCAACCTGGGTAACCTAACCGCGGATGCCAACCTCTGGTATGCCAAGCAACTTGACGAAGACGTCGTGGTATCGTTCAAAAACGGCGGTGGTATCCGTGAACCGATTGGTAATGTCGTCGTAGAAGGAAGCGACAGTGAGCCAAGCTACCAAGCCCCAAGTGCCAATTCCGCCATTGGTAAACCAGAGGGCGGCGTATCTCAGCTGGATGCAGCGTCATCACTTCGGTTCAACAACGACCTAGCCATAATCACTATCACACGCAGCAAACTGCTGGAGGTTCTGGAGCATGCGGTTGCTGCATCGGCACCGGGGGTCACCGCAGGTCAGTTTGCCCAGGTGGGCGGTATTCAGTACAGCTATGATCTTAGCCAGCCCGCTGGCGAGCGCATCCAAAATGCGGTCATTGTTAATGACGATGGCAGTACCAACGATGTACTCGCCGCCAATGGCCGCCTGGTAGGTAGTGCTGAAGAGGCTGTCAAAGTCGTCACGCTAGGCTTTTTGGCTGATGGCGGCGACGGCTATCCGCTAGGTGAAGACAGCTACCAAAACCGGATAGATCTTATGAGTGCCTTCGAGGATGACGGCCTCTTTGACTTCGCCGAAAAAGGCACAGAGCAGGATGCCTTCGCTGAATACATGGCCAGCATGTTTAGCGAAACACCGTTTAGTGAACAAGAAACCCCTGCTAGCGAAGATCTACGAATCCAAAACCTTGGTGAGCGCAGCGATGCTGTCTTTGATGCACCTGTCGATCCGCTACTACGCCTTTACGATGCCGCTTTTGACCGCACAGCGGATGGCAAAGGGTTAGGCTACTGGCTTGAAGTGAGTGAATCGGTCAACCTGAATGATATTGCTGATAGCTTTGTGGGATCAGAGGAGTTTGCAAGGCAATACGGTAGTATAGAAAACGATGCCTATATTGAACTGATGTATGAAAATGTACTCGAAAGGGCTTCAGATGCGGCAGGTCAAGCATATTGGCTTGATAAGCTAGATAATGGAGCTGAGCGCGGTGCTGTTATGGTTGGTTTCACAGAGTCAGCAGAGAGCGTGATGCTGTTTGGCTAATGAAGCAACCTAACTCTGTTGGGTAAGCACGTTGTTTATCTCACTCAACACTCAGTGCTTTCAACGCCCCTACCCTAGGCAGGGGCGTTTCTGTTATGCTGCCGCGATAATCCTCGCGTGACTCCTTTGATTCAACGGTGACCCTTCCATGGCAAAGCAACAGGAAGCAACGGATCTGCAGCGTGCGTTAAGCGCCTGTAAGGGTTCGTTTGTATCGGTGGGCTTTTTTAGCATGTTCGTCAATTTGCTCATGCTAGTTCCCCCCATGTACATGCTCCAGGTGTATGACCGCGTGCTTACCACGCAAAGTCTCGATACGCTCATCATGCTGACGCTTGTCGTCATCTTTCTTTTTATGGTGATGGGGGGGCTTGAGCTAGTTCGGTCAAGAATGTTGGTTAGGATAGGGAACCGATTAGATACTACGATTAATCAGCGCCTCTATGGTGCCATGTTTCGCCGTAGTTTAGTTGCTCCAGGGGCTCAAAGTGCTCAGCCGCTAAATGACTTGACCGGTTTACGACAGTTTCTAACTGGGAATGGATTGTTTGCCTTTTTTGACGCCCCTTGGGTGCCCGTTTATCTTGGCATTCTGTTTATTTTTCATCCCTGGCTAGGGGTGTTTGCTACCTGCGCGGGCATTATTCTATTTGCGCTAGCGGTGGCTAATGAAAAATCTACTAAGACCTTACTTGCCGAAGCCAATAGCGAGCAAATTCAAGCACAGAACCTAGCCAACTCTAACCTGCGAAATGCAGAAGTACTGCATGCTATGGGCATGCTGCCCGGCATTATGGGACGCTGGTCAAAGCGCCATCATGAATTCCTTGCTAAACAGTCACAAGCGAGTGACCGTGCAGGCGCTTTGACCAATACGTCTAAAGTAATGCGTTTGCTCTTTCAGTCATTAATTCTTGGGCTAGGTGCGCTTTTAGTGCTCCAAGGGGAGATGACTCCCGGCATGATGATTGCCGGGTCTATTCTAATGGGGCGTGCGCTGGCACCTATTGATCAAATGATCGGTGGCTGGAAAGGCTTTGTAGCTGCACGTGGCTCGTATAGCCGATTAAACGAGCTACTGACGCAGATACCCGATGAGCAGCGTCATATGTCTCTGCCAGCGCCGAAAGGCATTATCGATGTGGAGAACGTAGCGGCTGCTCCTCCCGGTGCACGTATGGCTACCATCCGAGGTATTAACTTTAGCGTCGCTAAAGGCGAGCATGTTGGCATTATTGGCCCAAGTGCGGCAGGTAAATCAACGCTTGCCCGCGTGCTGTTGGGGATATGGCCAACACAGGTTGGGGACGTACGACTTGATGGTGGTGCGGTTAACCAATACAACCGTGACGAACTTGGCCCCTACATTGGCTATTTGCCACAAGATATCGAACTGTTTGATGGCACCATCAGTGAAAATATTGCCCGTTTTGGGGACATTGACCCTGAAAAAGTGGTTGTTGCGGCCCAAAAAGCGGGTGTTCATGAAATGGTGTTAGAGCTATCCAATGGCTACGACACCGTGATTGCATCTAACAGTGGCGCGCTTTCCGGGGGGCAGCGCCAGCGCCTCGGGCTTGCTCGCGCATTGTATGGCAACCCAGTCCTCGTCGTTCTAGATGAGCCTAACGCTAACTTAGACGATGCTGGTGAAAAAGCGCTGGGCCAAGCTATTGCTCAATTGAAAACAGAAGGTACGACGCTCTTTGTTATTAGCCACCGTACCAGTGTTCTAAAAGGCATGGATAAGCTGTTGGTAATGAAAGAAGGTCAAGTCAGTATGTTCGGTCCTCGTGATCAAGTATTGGCACAATTTGCCAAAAAATCGCGCCCCCAGGTTAGCCAACAAAACGCCACTCGCCTTTCTGCTATTGCAGGCGGTCGTGGAAATGGTAGTGGCAGCGAGGAAACGACATGAGCCAGCAGAAAGACAAGGTTCCAGCTAATAGGGAAATTGATGTAACGCCCCAAGGCCCGGTTACCCTAGATGGCGAGGCACAAGAGGCATTGCCAACGAGTGATAAAGGTTATCGAAAACTAGGTTATGCCATTTTGGGCATTGCACTAGGGGGGTTCGTTCTTTGGTCTGTGACGGCTTCGCTGGCCGTCGCCGTTGTTGCGCCTGGCAACGTTTCCATGGAGTCTTTCAAGCGTTCGGTACAGCATCTTGAAGGTGGTATCGTACGTGAACTGCTTGTCGAAGACGGCGCTAAGGTGGAAGCTGGGCAGCCGTTGGTGATCTTGAGCGATACCCAGGTGCGTTCACAGCTAGAAATTGCCCAATCGCAATATTTTATCAACCGTGCAATGGAAGTACGTTTGTTAGCTGAGCAGCAGGGCGCAGAAATGCTTGAGATGCCCGAAGAGCTGATGTCGGTTGATAATGCGAGAATCCAGCAGATCACTGCTGTTCAGCAAAGCCTCTTTGCTGCTCGTCGTCAATCGTTGCAAGGCACGATGGATGCGATGGATCAGCAAATTATTCAAATGCAAGAGCAAATTGATGGGCTTGAGTCACGTATTCATGTTAACAATCAGCGTATTCGTTCGTTACGCTCTGAAGCAGAAGACTTCCGTTCGCTCTACCGCGAAGGGTTGGGCGATAATCAACGCCTACGTGAACTTGAGCGACAAGTGCTGCAGTACGAAGGTGATAACGCGGAGTTTCAAGCTAATATTGCTCAGTTGCGCTCAAGAATCAGCGAAAGTCGCCTGAAAAAAGAGACTACCCTGCAAGAGTTTCAAGCCGAGGTGGGTGAGCTACTGCGAGATGCGCAGACGCAAATAGCTGAGGCAGAGGAGCGCATTACTTCGTTAACAGACCAAGTAAACCGGACCGTTATTCACTCGCCTGCTTCCGGCACCGTGGTTGGGCGCAAGATACACACTATTGGCGCAGTCGTTCGCCCTGGTGACACCATTATGGAAGTTGTGCCCTCTAACGATGGTTTTGTGGTGGAAGCGCGTATACCTAGTCGCGATATCGACAATCTTTATATAGGCCAACTTGCTGAAATTCGTTTTTCTGCCTTCAATCAGCGCTTAACAAACGTTATTGATGGCGAAATTATTCATCTTAGTGCCGATAGTTTTGAAGATGAAGCGACTGGTCAGCGCTATTACAAAGCCCGTATTAGAGTAACGGAAGATGGGCGGCAGGATATGACGGAGCAAATGCAGCTGTTATCCGGTATGCCTGCAGAAGTTATGATTCGGACAGGCGAGCGTACATTTGCCAGCTATATTGCGAAACCAATTGCCGATATGTTAGCTCGCGCTATCCGGGAGGATTAATGATACGGACGCCACATTTTACTCTTAGTGCGCTTGCACTTACTGTCACGCTGTTAAGTCAGTCTGCATTATCGCAGAGCGATATACCTGCTGATCAGCAGGCTCTTACTGAATTAGAAGCGCTTGCTAATAGCGAAGCAGCTTCCCTAGCGTTGCCCTCATTGCCTGATCTTTTTTCCAGGGCTCTACGCCATGACGCAGACCTTTCACGTCAGCGTCATGAGTTAGATGCCACTCGCGAAGAAGTGCCGATGGCCCGTTCGCAACTTCTGCCACAGGTCACAGCGTCCGGGGGGTACTTATGGCAAGACTCTACAAATATCCAAACGTCTCCAGATGATTTTGGCCTAGATCAGCCTGCCCAGCGTCCAGGTGAAATTGATGAGACTTATTATCAAATTCAACTGCAGCAGCCGCTTTTCAGCTTGGAGCGCTGGCGCAAGATGGATATTGCCAACGCCCAAGTAAGTTCTGCTGAGCTTCAATTGGCTGTGGTTGAGCAAGAGCTAGCATTGCAAGTTAGTGAGGCCTATATAAAAGCTTATTTAGCGTCGCAGCGATTAGGTTTGTTAGAGTCTCAACAAGATTCCCTTGAACTACAGGTGCGCCAAGCAAGTCGTGCATTTGATCTAGGTGTTGGCAATCGGGTCGACTTATTGGAGGCTCAATCTAGGTACGATCAGGCTGTCTCTGACGCAGTTGAAGCTGAAAATGAGTTAGACAATGCGCTTAGCGAATTGGAACGCCTGACGGGTGTAATGCCAAGGTTTCAAAGTTCAGCGCCTGGTGAGTTGACCACTGTTACTCTCAATGGCGATATTGGTAGTCCCGACGAATGGATTCCGCGCACTGGCCAAAACCTAAAAGTCTTATTAGCCCAGCAAGAGCAGCAAGTTGCGCAAGCTGATACAAGCGCTAGGCGTTCGGGGTATTACCCAGAGTTAAATCTAAACCTTAGCTATTCTGACCGAGTCAGCGACGATGAACTAAGGGAGAGCGAAGATTATCGCGCGGGCGTAGAGCTGAGCGTGCCGATTTATCGCGGTGGTTATACCAACGCTAGTGTTCGGCAAGGTGAAAAACGCATTGAAGCGGGTCTGGCTGCTGTCGACAATGAGCGTAATCTTGCCATCCAGGAAGTGCGTAAGCGTATAAGAGCCTTAAATGGCGGAGAGCGCCGTTTGCAAGCGCTCAACCAATCAATTGAATCAAGTCAGCTATTTCTGGACGCTGCTGAACGTGGCGAACAGCTTGGCCTTCGGGATCTAGTCGATGTGCTGGATGCTCGGGCCAGCTTATACGACCAGCGTATAAAATACGTTGACACTGTTGGTAACTACGCTTTGGATATGATCTCTCTGCATATCGCAGTGGGTAGCTTAGAAAGCGACGATCTTAATCGCATTATGTCGCTACTGGCCTCGTTGTCCACTTCATCGCAGGTAGCGCGGTAGTCAGTAACTATGGCCGTTATTAAAACAAACCAGGGTAGCGAATGGTTACGGCGCGCTATGCGTTGTTTCGATGCGGCAATCGCCACGTTAGTGGCATTGGTTGCCTTTTGGTTAATGCCGGATATCGACTCCGACGGCAATGATTATCTTTTTTTAATACTTATTGGCAGTCTATTGCTGCCAGCAGTAGGCGAGCTAATTGGACTCTACCAGCCATGGCGTGGCCGCAGCCTATACACCATGCTCGGCATTTATGCGGTTACATGGCTTGCCACGATTGGTTTGCTTAGCTTATTGCTAGTTGCCATACAGGGCACGCAAAGTTTTTCGCGCTTGTGGATGGGGGGGGCATCACTGGCCGTGCTGTTAACCGGCAGTCTGATGCGTACTTTTTTATACAGCTATTTAAAGCGTCTACGTGCCAAAGGGCACAACTTAAAGCGTGTCCTGTTAATTGGTAAACAGGCCAATGTTGTGCGGCTTGAAAAGAGAGTCGTGGATACTCCCCAAGCTGGCTATATCGTCGTTGGTCACTATATCGACGAAGACGATGCGACCTTCTTTCATGAAATGGCAGATTTTGCGAAAGCCAATGTTTTTCAGCGTGAGTTTGATGAAATATGGCTGGGCTATCCGCTCGTTCAGGGAAACCGTGTTCGTCATCTAATGCGCCTACTGGCAGGTATTCCTACTAGCATTCGTTTTTTCCCTGATTTGCCCGACATTCGCCTACTTAATCATCGTATTACCCAAGTGGCAGGGCTTTACTCGCTAGAGCTAAATTACACGCCTCTCAATGGACCCATGCGTTTTGTGAAGGCGCTTGAAGATCGTGTGTTGGGGCTTGTTCTCTTTTTGGTATTTAGTCCCGTCATGTTAGCCATTGCTCTGGCAATCCGTTGGAAGATGGGCGGGCCTGTACTGTTTAAGCAGGAGCGGCATGGGTTAGACGGTAAGCGTTTCAAAATTTATAAATTCAGGACCATGCGTCTACATGAAGACAACAAAACTCAGCAAGCTGCCTATGGGGATGACCGTATAACCCCTATCGGGCATTTTTTACGACGTACCAGCCTAGATGAACTTCCTCAGCTCTACAATGTGCTGCAGGGGCGTATGTCGCTTGTTGGGCCACGTCCCCATGCGATGGACCATAATGATCATTATAAAGATCATATTGATATCTATATGCAACGGCACCGTGTAAAGCCAGGTATGACAGGTTGGGCTCAGGTGAGCGGTCTGCGTGGTATCACCGAAGACGTTAAGCTAATGGAAAAGCGTGTGGAATATGATTTGTATTATATAGAACGCTGGTCATTGGGGTTTGATCTTAAAATACTGATTATGACGCTGACACGTGGTTTTATTAATGGTCAGCCCTAATTAAGTCAGCCTGAGCGTTTGTGCACCATTAATGGTTCATAATTTTGCAGCCTTGTTTAACGATAGGCTGCACAAATAGTTAATGATATTGAGGCGGGATGGTTAGCGCTAACCACTGGCTTATCTCAAGGAGGAAAGATGATATTACCTGTGATTTTGTCTGGAGGCTCAGGTTCGCGTTTGTGGCCCGTCTCACGCGAACACTATCCCAAGCAGTTTCTAAACCTGCATAAACAAGACGTTAGCTTGCTGCAGGAAGCAGCCTTAAGGCTCAATGATGTCTCAGGTGCGGGCGAGCCTATTATTGTATGTAACGAAGAGCATCGATTTTTAGTCGCCGAGCAAATGCAACAACTTGGGTTTGAGAAAAGTAAGATTATTCTTGAGCCGATTGGTCGCAACACCGCCCCCGCACTAGCTCTGGCGGCGCTTGCTGCAGTTGAAGCCAACCCAGAAGTTGAGCTGCTGGTGATGCCTGCTGATCACGTTATCAAGGATACTCAGGCGTTTGCCGAGGCTGTAAAAAAAGGCCAAGTACTGAGTCAGCAAGATAAGTTGGTTACATTTGGCATCACTCCCACGACGCCTCACACCGGCTATGGTTATATTAAGCGTGGCGAGGGGCTTGGCGAGGGGTTCTCAGTTGCCGCATTTGTCGAAAAACCTGATGCAGCAGTTGCTGAAGCTTATTTAGCTAGCGGTGACTATTTATGGAACAGTGGTATCTTTTTATTCAAAGCCAGCTGCTATTTAGAAGCGCTTAAGACTCATGCGCCCGACATTTTGGCTAATTGTCAGGCGGCGTATCAGCAGCGGTCCGAAGATATGGATTTCTTGCGCATTTCCGAAGAAGCCTTTGAGCAGTGCCGTAGTGAATCTATTGACTATGCCGTTATGGAGCATACCCGTCAGGCGGCGGTAGTGCCGATGTCGCCCGGCTGGAGTGATGTTGGCGCTTGGGACGCATTGCACGCGTTGCGTTCAAGCGAAGATAAGGAAAATGGCAACGCCATTCATGGCGATGTAATGCTCCATCAAACGCAAAATAGTTTGGTGTACAGCGAGTCTCGCTTAGTGGCTGCTGTGGGCGTTAATAACCTGATTATTGTAGAGACAGATGACGCCGTATTGGTTGCCGATCGCCGCCAAGCGCAAGATACCAAGCTTATCGTCAATGCTTTAAAAGCGGCAGGTCGCAAAGAGTCCCAATCGCACCAGCAGGTATATCGACCATGGGGGCATTATCGCACTATGGTGTTGACTGACAGCTTCCAGGTAAAAGAAATTGTTGTGGTTCCTGGGGGGAAGCTGTCTTTGCAAATGCATCACCATCGCGCAGAGCATTGGGTTGTGGTGCAAGGTACTGCTAGGGTTACGCAGGGCGAGGGGCATGGTGACCTTTCCGATCTGCGTAGTTTCCTGCTCTCCGAAGATGAGTCCACCTATATCCCGCTGGGCACCGTTCACCGTTTGGAAAATCCAGGCGTTATTCCTCTGAAACTTATCGAAGTGCAAACCGGGTCTTACTTGGGAGAAGACGATATTGTGCGTTACAACGATAAGTATGGGCGCGAATAAACTGAAAGGCGGTCAATCAATCAGTTCTGTTTTTTACGCACATTAATTACCGCTGTGTTTGTCTTATCTTCTGGAGCTAACGCCATGCTTACTTTAAGCTATGGCGCTTTATTTCGTTCAATAGAAAAGGCCAGTCATCATGCAAGTAGGCCCTATGCTACGTTTTCAGCACCTGCGAGTTGCGATTGTGCACGACTGGCTGGTGGTTAACGGTGGTGCCGAAAAAGTGCTAAAAGGGTTGGCGGAGGTCTTCCCACAAGCAGAAATATTGACACTGGTACACACGCTTAATCACGACAGTGCTCCTTGGCTAACAAAGCACCGTATTCATACTAGTGGCTTGCAACGTCTGCCGTTTATTAAGCGCATTTATCGGCACTGTTTACCGCTGATGCCTTACGCCGTAGAGCAACTTGACCTACGTGGCTTTGACTTGGTGATCTCCTCTAGCCATGCGGTAGCTAAGGGAGTGATTACTCATCCTGGGCAGATTCATTTATGTTATTGCCACACGCCTATGCGCTATGCCTGGGATATGAAGGAAGCTTACCTGGAAGATGCGCATTTCCGTTTGCCGGGAATGAACTTCTATGTGCGTAGAACGCTCAAGCGTCTGCGCCAGTGGGATTATTTTACGGCCACGCAAGTAGATGCTTTTTTTGCTAACTCGCAGAATGTCGCGCAGCGTATTGCTAAGTATTATCGCCGTGAGTCAGACGTGCTTTACCCTCCGGTGGATACCGATAGCTTTGCTCTCTATACCGGACCGCGAGAGCCTTATTATCTAGCGGCATCGCGGTTGGTGCCGTATAAGCGCATGGATTTGATCGTACAGGCATTTGCTCAGGACCCAATGAAGCGTCCATTGAAAGTGGTTGGTGACGGACCAGAGCTCAAGCGTTTAGCGCGACTCGCAGAAGGCCACGAAAATATTGAGCTGCTGGGCTATCTGCAAGGTGAGAAGCTGCATCATCTTATGCAGCGCGCTAAAGCCTTTGTATTTGCCGCTGATGAAGACTTCGGCATTGTACCCTTAGAGGCTCAAGCCTGTGGCACGCCTGTTATTGCGTTTGGAGATGGTGGCGCGCTGGAAACTGTCAAAGGGTTGGAGCACAACGAGGATGCCACGGGTATCCACTTTGCCGAGCAAACGACAGCTAGCCTGGGGCAAGCGATTGAAATATTCGAAAAGTGCGATTTTTCACCGGCTGCTTGTCGCCGCCATGCCGAGCAGTTTAGTAACGCCTGCTTTACTCAGCGTTTAACAATGCTGGTGGATGAAAAGTTAAGCGCAATGTCGACAAAAAAGCACTGAAACGTATCCAGTGAACGATTTGAATGCACAAGGAGCGACGCGTGATCAAGGCTGCCATCAAACAGCGACTGCGCATTATCATAAAGAAGCTGATCAGCTACCCGACGTTTAAGTGGTTAGGGCAGCGTTTGCTGAGCCCATTTCCAAGATTAAGAGGGTGGGTCATTCGATTGGTGCAGGCGGGCCAGTATAGCGACCTTGCAGTGTCAACCCGAATCGAAGGTTATGGAGAGCGTCAGCAGCGGTTGATGGATGGCCTTGAGCGGCGCAGGAAGCAAGCCACTCATGAATAATGTCACGCTTTATATTGCCGATGCTCGTCATACAACGCGATTCACCCGGCTGGAAGATTGGTTGGCTGCGTTCTCGGATGCGTTCATGCAGGATGGCTCTGCAAACATCGCTGATGCTCATGTGCTGCTGCTTGGTTTTGATCAGACTGCTCTGATAGATTGCCATCGGCATCTATTTAAGCTTGGCATTGCGCCAAGGCGCTGTCATGCCTTGCTACGTGAGCAAGAGGACGTATTGGCGTCAGTCAGTGACGCTTTGGTGGATATTGTCGTGCAGCATATGGCGAATGCCATGAATCCCGCCGCCATCGTCAATATTGCCAGCGGCGAAACATTAACGGCTGCTTCTCCAGTTCCTCCGCCAACTACTGCGGCTAAGCCTACACTGGCATTTGTGTCACCCTTACCGCCGCAGGCTACTGGCATTGCCAATTATAGCGCGGAACTCCTACCGTATTTAGCGCCTCATTTCACACTTACGTTGGTGGTTGACCAGCCTGAGCTTGATGTTGAGCTGAGTCGTGCATTTGAGTGTATCGATCCAGCTACCTTTAGTCAGCGTGCCAGCGAGTTTGATTACACCGTCTACCAAATAGGTAATTCGCTTTATCACGCTTACCAGTTTGGTTTGCTGCAACGCCACCCGGGTATTGTCGTACTTCACGACTACTTTCTGTTTGATGCTGTTTGGTGGCTTAATGAAAGCGGACTGAAGCCTAATGCATTGCTCCAGCAACTCTACATTGATCACGGTTATCCGGCGTTACTTGCCCATGCCGAAGCAGCGCAAGATGCCCGAGGTGCCGAGCAGTTCCCGGTGAATGGTTTGGTCACTCATCAGGCTGGCGGGATGATCTATCATTCCGCTTTCGCACGTTCTCTGGCCGATCGCTGGCAGTTGGGGCAGCTGGCACCCACTTACTTGGTTCCCCATCTACGTCAGTTACCGATGCCGTTTGATAAGCAAGCAACACGTAAGGCATTAGGAATAGCTGTTGACGAGCGAGTCATCGCTAGCTTTGGGGGAGTTAATCCCAAAAAGCTGACACACGTGTTGTTAGATGCTTTTCTGGGTGATGCTGATGCACAAGCGCTTCCTGTGGCTAGTGCAACAGGACGCTCCGTACGGTTGGTGCTGGTCGGTGCTCAACATAGTGGTGAATATGGGCATGCGTTGGCGCGTCGACTTAAGCAACACCCCAATGGTCACCAAGTGACTGTTACCGGCTATGCTTCTCGCGAAGAGTATCAGCACTGGTTGCAGGCAGCCGATATTGCCGTCCAGCTACGCACGCAATCTCGAGGTGAGACCTCGGGAGCTATTTTTGATGCTATGGCCCATGGCGTTGCGGTAATTGCTAATGCTCATGGTAGCAGTGCAGAACTACCTGAGCAGTGTATTTGGCAATTAGCTGATGGAGCTGGAGAGCAGTTGGTCACGCCGCTGCGAGAAGCGCTTTGCCAACTGTGTTCTCATGACGATGAACGTGAGCTCCTGGGTCAGGCAGGGCGCGACTACGTGGCGACAACTTTGGCGCCAGAGACGGTGGCTGAGCAATATCGGCAGGCGATTATAGATGCGCCATTAGTAGCACCTCGTTACCGTTATGAGCGCTTTCTGGATCAGTTGGCGGCACATGCGCCGCTGAACGCGGCACTACAAACACCTGAAACGGCTAAGCAACTGACTCGGGTACTGAGCGATGTAGATGTTACCCCCGATGAATGTACGCCAAGGCTGTTGTTTGATGTCAGTACGATCGCTTGGGAAGATTTAAAAACAGGCATCGAGCGTGTCACGCGGCGTATTGCTGACCATCTTCTACGTCATCCTCCCGCTGGCTGGAGGGTTGAGCTGATTCGCTGGGGGGGAGACGATTTTTATCTCGCACGTGGCTTCGCGAGTGAGCAACTAGGCCTTACGCCCCCAGGTCCTGACGTACCTATTGAAGCGCGTCCCGGAGATCGCTACGTAACGCTTGAATGGGCGCCGCCATTGTTAAAGCAGGCGGGGCATGTGATGCGTCGGATGCGTGCCTCCGGCGTCAGGTTCTATTTTACTGTTCATGATTTACTGCCGTTATCCCTGCCAGAGTGTTTTCCTGAACATATTCCGGCCACTATGAATGAGTGGTTTGCTTCTATAAGTGAGCTGGCGGATGGCATTACCTGCGTATCACGGCATGTTGCTGATGTAGTCGAAGCTGAGTTGGATCAGCGGGAAACTGCTAAAGAACACCGGCCCTGGGTTCAACATTTTCATCTTGGCGCTGATTTTAAGTCTCCTGCAAATAGCGCTGATGCAGCGTTAAGCAAAGTCGAGCGCCAGTGGCTTGAGCCGTTAGCGCAATGCCAGGGCGCTACCTTGCTGATGGTTGGCACGATTGAGCCACGTAAAGGCCATCGTCAGGTGCTGGACGCACTGGAGCAGTGTTGGTCTGATGGTGCCGATATCAATCTGGTGATCGTTGGTAAGCAAGGTTGGCAGGTCGGTGATTTGATCCGCCGTATTAAGCAGCATCCGCGGCGAAACACACAGTTATTCTGGGCTCAGGGTGCCAGTGATACGCTGTTGGAGACTCTTTACCGGCGCAGTGATGTGCTGGTGGCCGCGTCCTATGGGGAAGGGTTTGGTCTTCCACTGATCGAGGCGGCTCATCATGGCATCGCTATCCTCGCTCGAGATATCCCCGTCTTTCGTGAAGTGGCAGGCAAGTACGCCACATACTTTAATGCGGATACGCCGCAAGCGTTGGCTCAAGCACTTCAGGACTGGGTTCGGGACTGGCAAGCTAATCAGGTGGCAGGATCTGATGGTATGCCGTGCCTTGACTGGCAGCAAAGTAGCCAGCAATGGCTGGCGGCAGTGCTAAGCGACCATTTTTGCTAAATGATGCTAATTACTCTTCGAAGTTGATGATCCACCAAAGGAGCCATGTTCATGGCATTGCTTGGTAACAGCAAGCCACGCTTAGCGCTGGCGCAGCGACTGCGTCAAACCCTGAGCTGGTGGCGGCAGCACTTGCCGTTGATTATCCTGCTGACGCGTCAGGAGTTGGTAGACCGCCATAAAGGCTCAGTGCTAGGCCGGATATGGACGCTGCTTTCACCGCTGATTAATATCCTGGTGTTTGTGCTGATCTTCTCGGCCATTATGGGGGCGCGGCTTGAAGGCTTCGGCGCTGAAGTCGAGCGGTTTACCTATAGCATCTATCTGATCAGCGGCATTCTCGCCTGGACGGCCTTTGCGAAAAGTTTAAGTGCTATCACCAATCTGTTTATTGAACGGGCGGGGATGATCACCAAAGTCAATACCTCGCTAGCGGCGTTGCCACTCTCGGTACTGTTTGCTGAATTAGTGGTATATCTGATCAGCATGATCTTTTTTGCGATATTTTTGTTGATGATCGGGTTTTCTATTGACTGGCACTGGTTAGGGATACCCTTTGTGCTGGCCCTGCAGCTGGGCTTTACCTATGCTCTGGGATTTTTGTTGGCCATTCTAGCCGTTTATCTGAAGGATATTCGTGAAGGTGTCGCAGTGCTGTTACCCGTTTGGTTCTGGCTGACACCGATCGTATATGTTGACGATATTATTCCAGCTTGGGCACTGGGGTTGATTAGCCTTAATCCGATGTTTCAGTTTATTGACGCCTATCGTGAGCTGATACTGTATCAACGCCTGCCAAGCGTTGCAGGGTTGGCGACAATGCTGGTGATAACCCTTGGATTGATGTATGCCGCCTTCTGGTTGCTTAAACGCACCGAACGGGATTTGCGCGATTCGTTGTAATAAAAGTACAGCGCACATTGTTAGCGTTCAGCGCCTCAGGAGATGACTGTGATAGTTGTTAAAGATTTGCATAAATCCTTCAAGCTGTTCACCTCGCCACGTGAGCGTTTGAAAGAAGCCCTGACAGGCAAAAATTATCACACTCAGCATATCGCGCTGGATGGCGTCAGCTTCGAAGTTGCTGCAGGTGAAGTGCTGGGTGTTCTAGGTCGCAATGGTGCCGGCAAGTCCACGTTGCTGAAGCTGCTTACTGGTGTGCTGATGCCCGATGCCGGCAGTCTGCATATCGATGGCCGTGTCACGGGACTGTTAGAGCTAGGGACGGGGTTCAATCCAGAACTTAGTGGCATCGATAACATCACGATTAATGCCTTAATGCTGGGTATGAGCCACGCGGATATTGAGCGCCATCGAGACGCAATTATTGAATTTTGCGAGCTGGGTGACTATATCCATGAGCCGTTGCGCACTTACTCCTCGGGCATGGCCATGCGGCTTGGGTTTGCTATTGCGATTCACGCTGACCCCGCCTGCTTTCTGGTGGATGAAGCGCTTTCAGTGGGGGACGGCTATTTTCAGCAAAAATGCATTCAGCGTATTCGTCAGTTTAAGCAGGAAGGTGGGGCGATTCTGTTTGTCTCCCACGATCTTAATGCCGTGAAAGTGCTGTGTGATCGGGCGATTGTGCTTGAAGGAGGGCGTCTAATTTATGACGGAGACTCTGAAGGCGCCGTTAATCACTACAATCGCATTATGGCCGAACAGGCTGAGGGCGATGATTTACGTGATGGGGAATCCGGTGCTTTTGGTACCCAAGAAGTGTTGGTAACCCATTGCCATGTTCAGGGGCAAGATAGTCAAAGCCCGATGATTGCGAGTGGCGAAGTTTTAGAGATTCATTTACGTCTCAAAGCAAATGCTACGCTCGATGATGTCGCTCTAGGTGTACTGCTGCGTGACCGTTACGGGCAGGATGTGTTTGGCCAGAATACCCATCAACACAAGATTGTGTTCTCTGTGGTAGAAGGCGAAGAGCGCGAGGTTGTGGTACGTATTAAGGCGGATATTGCGCCAGGTAAGTACACCCTTTCTGCAGCACTACATTCCAGTGACCACCATTTGGATGATTGTTACTGGTGGCATGACAGCCTTGACACCTTTGAAGTGGCAGGCTATCGCTACAGCAAGTTTTCGGGTTTCTGTCGATTAGACTGCTCTTTTGATATGGGGCCCTTGGTATGACAGACCCTGAGCGCGACATAGATGCTCTGATCAAGCAGCTCAAAGATGAATCGATGCTAGTGGATACACAGAATTCACTGGCCATCGAGAGTTGGTTCACGCTATGGCAAAAGCGCCTTGTGCCTATTTTTAAACTGTCACGCCATCGACTTTATGAACCACTGCAGCCGCGCCTGGCTGAGCTGATGAGTGCGCATCTTGATGATGAAGTGTTTGTAGATCGTGCTTACATCTTTCTGATTGGGCGCTCATCAGACCAACAAGGTGCTGCCTACTATCAGCAGATGGCTGCCTGTGAAGGACGAATTTCCACGCTGATTGAATTGCTGGAGTCTGGTGAGGCGCAAGAGTATGCCAAGCAGCAACGGTTAAAGTTGCCTGGTCATTTACTTAGGCTGTGTGGTTTGCGGCAGCGTCTCGTTTGTCTTCCAGGTATAGGGCGCGGGGCTTGGCGATTGGTAGCGAGGCTAGTGTGGCGCCATTATGAACAGCGCTGGCGTGAAGCAGGTGAGTACTATGACATTCTCGCCCATTATGGAAAGCGTCAGGAGGAGCATCGAGCGCTTGCCATGACTCTAGCAGAAATGGCGAATGTTCAGCAGCGTATCGTGGCACAGATAAATGCTGCGTCGTATGACCAATCATCAGGTAGTGCTCAATTTGCTAAATGGCTAACTGCTGAACAAGCGGTTGCGATGATGGATATGCTGAAGCGCGCTGAGCAGGAGTTGAGCAATAACGAGGAGAAAACGCCATGAAGGTTTTGGTGACGGCCAACCATACTCCTTTTATTGCGGGCGGTGCCAACTATCACGTAGACGGGTTAGTCGCGGCGCTGAGACTCTATGGCCATCAAGTGGAGTGCCTACGCCTGCCATTTCACTACGAGGAAGCCCAAATTGAACGTCAGATGATGTTCGCCGAACAGTTAGATCTCAGTGCGCCAAACGATGTGGCGGTTGATCGTGTAATCAGCCTGCAGTTTCCTACCTACGGTGTGCAGCATCCCGAGCATGTTATCTGGTTGATGCATCAGCACCGTGTTTGTTATGAGCTCTATAACCCCTCACAAGCAAGTGCTGCCTTGACAGCCTTAAAGCCGCAGGTGGAAGCATTTGATCAGCGCCACCTTGGTGCTGCCAAGCGTTTGTATGCTAATTCGCCTCGTGTAGCTGAGCGTCTAAGTCACTACAACGGTTTGTCCGCAGTGCCGCTTTATCACCCACCTTATCAGGCAGAGCAGTTTGTCTGTGGTGACGATTGGGGGTACGTATTTTATCCAAGTCGCCTAGAGCCGTTAAAGCGCCAGTCGCTGTTAATAGATGCCTTAGCGTTGACGAAAACGCCTGTGACATTATTGCTAGCGGGAGAGGGGAGTCAGCGACGCCAGCTGGAAACTCAGATAGATAAGTTAGAGCTGAGCAACCGAGTGCGTTTTTTAGGGCATATTTCTGAGCAGGAAAAACTCACTTTGTATGCGCACTCATTGGCTGTGGCGTTCCCTACTTTCGATGAGGATTATGGCTATATCACTCTGGAAGCCATGCTGGCTTCGAAGCCCGTCATTACCTGCACAGATAGCGGTGGTCCTACAGGATTTGTTGAGCATGGAGTAACGGGGTGGCATTGTGAGCCAAGTCCTCAAGCGTTAGCTGACGTGTTAGATGAAGCCTATACTCATCGTGCTATGGCTAAGCGGATGGGAGACCAAGGTCGTGAAGCCTACCAAGCGGCAAACATTTCATGGCATCATGTTGTCACAACGTTAGTCTATGATGAATAGAAACAGTGGTTCCTGTTGTGCTTATTTAAAGGTCTATCAAAATCAGTAATCTACCTGGGGAAGCCTGCTTTTAAAGCGTTGCTAGCGATTTCTTACTAGTGTGTTCCTCTTGCCACAGCGGGCATCATGCCCATCTAGTATTGCAAGAGTTGCTCGCATCGCTTTATACTGATTATTAGCGACCAGTGTTCGAAAACGTGAGATTTCGAAAATTTACTTCATGGAAAGGTTCTGACACCGCTGGCTCAATGGTAGCGCGAAAACTTTTAGTGCTTCGGCCTAAGGTAAGTTTTGACATTGAGTACGTACTTTGTAATTTGTAAGTAGCTTGTGGAGTTCTTGCTACCGTCGCAGAGAGATTGACTTATCTTGGTACGTGACATTACATTAGGCGTGTTCCAGCTACTGTTATGTAGTGTAAGAGTATCAGCAGTATAGGTTTGAACCGCCCCGGCTTTACCGGAGACTTCATATCTTGAGAGGATGAAGTCATGAACTCACCAAAACGATATTCCCCGGAATTGCGGGAACGGGCTGTTCGTTTAGTTATTGAACAGCAAGGCGAATACCCGTCCAAGTGGGCGGCGATCTGCTCCATTGCCAGCAAGTTCGGTTGTACACCAGAGACTTTGAGAGCCTGGTGCAAACGCACAGAACTCACGCAGGAAAACAGCTCGGTTAACCTGTCTGAACATGAACGACTCAAGCAGCTAGAGCGTGAAAACACCGAATTGAAGCGGGCCAATGAAATCCTCCGTAAGGCGGCTGCTTTTTTCGCCCAGGCGGAGCTCGACCGCAAACCCAATTGATGGTGTCATTTATCGACGAGCATCGTGCTCAGTTCGGGGTCGAGTCGATTTGTAGCCAACTGCCAATCGCCCCATCGACGTATTACCACCACAAGGCACTTGAAACTGATCCTGAACGGCGGGCAGACCGGTATCGGCAGGATGAGTTTCTTACTGCTGAGATTCAGCGGGTGTGGGAGGAAAACTTCTGCGTCTACGGTGCCCGTAAGGTCTGGCGGCAACTCCGCCGTGAAGGCGTTAATGTTGCTCGTTGCACCGTAGAACGGCTCATGCGCCGCCTTGGAATTCGTGGCGTGGTGAGAGGCCAACGACCCTTCACGACCATCAGTGATCCCGGCCAGAAACGAGCACCTGATTTAGTGAAACGTGACTTTACGGCCATGCGTCCTAATCAGCTTTGGGTGGCCGATTTTACCTATGTCGCTACCTGGTCTGGCTTCGTTTACGTTGCGTTCGTCATTGATGTTTATGCACGCTGTATTGTGGGTTGGCGTGTAGCGACATCGATGAAAACGGCACTGGTGCTGGACGCTTTGGAGCAAGCTCTGTGGGCACGAAAACACAGGCAAGGGTTGATTCACCATAGTGATAGGGGAAGCCAATATCTCTCGATCCGCTACACCGAGCGTATGGCTGACGAGGGTATCAATGCCTCAGTCGGCACCACCGGCGACTCCTACGACAATGCGCTGGCTGAAACCATCATCGGCTTGTTCAAAACGGAGGTGATCCATCATCGTGGCCCATGGAGGGGACTGGATGCCGTTGAGTATGCCACGCTGGAGTGGGTTGACTGGTTCAACAACCGCCGACTGCTGGAACCCATCGGAAACGTTCCACCAGCAGAACGAGAAAGGACGTATTATCATCAACTGGAAGAGTCGGGTGAAGCTGCCTGACTCAAACAAACCGGTCTCCGGAATAACCGGGGCGGTTCAGTTCGTACCATACGCTGAAACTGCACTATTTGAGGAACCTAGAAATACCTTGAGCGCTCAAGGTGATAAGAGCCGCCTATCGTAGGTGGTATCTTTCTTAAGCAAGGAGACTATAGTCCCATGGCAACACAAGAGAATTTGAACTTGGCTCAACAACTGTATGTAGCTTATTACGGCCGTCCGGCTGACGCAGCTGGCTTGCAGTTTTGGGCAGAAGAAATTGAAGCCAACGGAATTGACGCCGCCATTAGCGCTTTCGGTAACTCTGCTGAGTTCACAGAGCGTTTTGGTGATTTAGACAACGAAGAACTGGTTAACGGTATTTATCAGCAAGCGTTTGGTCGTGATGCTGATGCTGAAGGCCTGGCTTTTTACACCGAAAAGCTTGAGTCTGGTGAATTAGATCTGGCGACTATCGCTCTGACAATCGTTCAGAACGCGACAGATACTGACGCTAAAGATGCCTCTGCGCTGGAAGCAAAAGTAGCAGCAGCAGATAAGTACACTGTGGCAGCTGGCGATAAGCATTCAGGTGAAGCAGCTGATGATTACGCGGCTGAATTCCTGACAACAATCGATGCCGATACCGACGTTGATGCACTGGACTTAGGCCCGGTTGTTGCCGGTATTCCTTCTGACGGTGGCGACGGTGACGGCGACGGCGGCGAACCGTCCGAAACCATCAACATCGACTTCAACAACACAGCTTCTGTTGGCGGTAATGGTTCTTTCATTATCGACGATGAAGGTCGCTTAGTGTTTGTTCCTGGCACCGAAGACGCCGACGGCGGTTACGTTGCCGTTGAAAATGGCACTGGTGGTACTACCGTCAGCGATATTGGCAAAATCGAGTGGGACGAAGCTGGCCAAGTAGTTACCAGCTCTAAAGACTACACTTTCAATCTGGCTGACCAGTTGCACTCAGGTGAGCAGTACAACGGCCTGTTCCTGAGCCCGGTATTGACCGCTGAAGACCGCAGCGCGGATTCCCAGCTGTTTATTGACCTGCTTGACCTGCGTACCGCGCAGACCAACCGTCCGCTGGGTGACCTGCCGGTTAACGGTTTCCGTTTCTCTGTCGGCGGCGAAACAGTTGTTGTGCAGTCTGAAGACATCTTCGCTGCAGAAACTTACCCTGAGCTGCTGACTGCGGTACAAAACGCGATTGCTGCTAGCGACGATCCGCTTCTGGAAGGCTTCCAAGCCACTCTGGGCGGCGAGTTCCGCGCTCAAGATGACCAAGGTGTTCAGGTTTCAGGTACCACCCTGGTACTGACCGACAGCAAAGGTCGTCAGATCGAAAGTGGTAACTTTACCTACAGCGAAGACGCTTCTGCCGGTGGCTTCACCCTGTACGGTGAGCAGAGCACTGAAGCGCCGCAAAGCATTCAGGAGCTGATCGAAACCAATCTGAATCTGGATAACATTGGTTACGGTTCACAAGGCGGCTCCATCAACCTGGTCGGTCAGTCTAACTCCGACAAGGGTATTGAGCAGATGAACGTCACTGCAGACAACACTGTCTGGCTGACGCGTCTGGAGTCTGACTCTGCTGGTCGTGGAAATACCGGTGCTAATGTTGATGGCTCTCAGTTCCTGAAAGAAATCAACCTGGAAGGTAAAGGTTCATTCCTCGTTGGTCAGCAGGATGGCGAAGCTGTTCTTGGTCTAGCTGATCTGGTTGGCGCTGACACAACAGCTTACGGTCTGGTTGACGTTCAGGACTTCAATGGTGGTAGCTATAACGGCGACATCAAGCTGAACGCTATCATCACTGAAGACGTAGTGGCGCGTGATCTGGATGCGATGGACGATGACGTCGATCCGAAGAGCGACAACGCTACCTTCAACTACACCACCGCTGCAGGCGACGACCAGGTTTCTCTGGCGCTTTCTGATGAGCTGATGGCGCGTGAAGATGCTAACGTTGTAGTCGACACTGGTGCCGGTGATGATGTCGTTGAGACATTCATTACTCTTGAAGACTCTATTAGCTTCGACGACTTGGCTGACCTTTCTGATCAGCAGCTGAACGCTAACCTGACCATCGCCACTGGCGAAGGTAACGATGTTGTTCGCACCTGGGGTGCAGGCGATGCCGTTATCGGTACAGGCACAGGTAACGATGTTGTCTATGCTGACAACTCTGGCTACCGTAACGATCGTTGGGAGTTCAACTCCACTGCCGCTGCTGGCGCAATGCCGACAGATGTCTCCAACAGCGATACCTCGCTGTCCGATACTGCTAATGGCGTTAAGCAGACGTTCAGCGTTGACGAAGGTGCTGACATCCAGGTTCGTGTATCCTTTAAAGGCCACGAGACCGTATGGGTTGACGTACCGAGCACCGACGGTGGCAACACTGGCGACACTATCAGCACCCTGCAGGTTAACCAGGCTATCAAAGACGCGGTTAATAACGACCACGTGCTTGCCAACCTGCTGGAAGCATTCGATGGCGATGGCAACATCCTGAACATTGAATCGCTGATCGATGGCAACAACCTTGACGCGCTGGATATCTCCTTCCGCGATCATAACAGCAACACTACCTCTACCGATGGCCTAGCGGCTATCAATGCGCTTTACGGTGAGAAGGTAGATTCTGATGTTGCTGGTCAAACGAATGGCGGAGCTGACAGCGAAGCTGAGAGCGACAACACCATTGACGTTGGTGCTGGCAACGATGTTGTTGTACTGGGTACAGGCGCATTCAGCAATGACACGCTAGTACTGGTCGATCAGTTCGGCAACAACGATATCGTTAACTTCACCGTTGGTGACGTTGATGGTCACGATATCCTTGACTTCACCAGCTATGGTGTTAACCGTGCAACTGTCGGTTCAACTGACTACAACGTTGCTAATGATGAAGTTAACCTCGTGTCTTTCAATGCAGCCGACTTCGATGCGGACACTACCTTCGGTAACCTGAATGCCGATGATATCCGTGACGCGATTGGCAATACTGTCGATAACGGCCGTGTTGATAGCATCGTGATGGTTGAGTCTGGTAACAAGGGCATGTACAAAGTCTTCGATATCAACTCTGCAAACGACTCTACTAGCTACACTGTAGAGCTGGTTGGTACTCTGGACTTCGGTGACTCTCTGGCGCTGGTTGATACCAACATCGCCTAAGCGACACTGCTCAAATGATGGGTGACTACTAAGTAAGTTGGTCACCTGTCATAAGCATCTGTTGTACACATAAGCCCCACTTAGCTTGCTAAGTGGGGCTTACTAATTTGTCTAAATATAAATAGGTAAGCATATGTCACGATATGTACCACTAGATGCTAATCAGCATGCTCAGGGTGGTTGGTTGCCTTATACGGATTATCTTTTTGCCGCTGATCAAACGTTAGTCGCTGTATCATTGGAAGAAGTGCCCCACATTCTGAAGTCGGTTCCCCTTGCATTTCGTGAGGTGGGCGCGGGTCGTTATCAGTTGGTGGCTGTTCAATCATTGACTCAAAACGTTAATCTTTGTGTGGCGCCAAACGGTCGCTGGCTAACGGGATATATTCCGGCGCTGTATCGTGCTTATCCCTTCCGGTTACAACCTAACGAAAACCAGCGCCAGTGGTCGCTTTGTGTTGATATGGATAGTGGTCTCTGGCTAGCAAATGCCGGTGAGCAGGGCAAGCGCTGTTTCAATGACAGTGGCGAGGATTCTGAGACGTTAAAGCAGCTGCGTAGCTTTTTAAACAAAGTGATGCAGGGGCAAGCATTGGCTGCTCGTGCAGTTAATGCGTTGGCAAATGAGCAGCTAATTCAGCCGTGGCCGCTGAAAACACAAGGCGATAATGAACAAGTTCAGCAAGTCGAAGGGCTATATCGCATTGACGAAAAACGGCTTAATGCCCTAGCGCCCGAAGCGTTATCAACGTTGCGTGATGCGGGCGGGCTTAGTCTTGCCTATGCGCAATTGCTATCTCAGCATCGTCTAAATAACCTAGCTGAACTTTATCGCCTACACCACACGGCTGCGCCGAATGTTGAAAGCTTAGATGAGTGGTTTGAGGAGAGTGATGACCTACAACTGAGTTTTGATGATTGATGTTGATTGATTAATTTCTTGCTTTCTGAATTAACGGTTCGATGGGGAGCAATATCTCGCTCATGACGACGTTTTGCCTTTTTTACTGAATAAATTTAGCTTTATAGGGTTGCTGCTTGGCTTTGAAAAAAGATTTTTTACCAAGCGAGTTGAATTCAGTAGAATATGGCGCTTATTTTAAAGGCGACGAGATTGGAGCCTAATGTCTAAAATGCCCAAAAGCGTCGTGCTGGAAGGACGTCGATACCCTACGTGGGTACTGAGTTCGCGTGCGCGTGCTCAGTTGGTGAACCTTCAGCAGGTAGACGCGCATATTGCAGAGCTGCGTGAGCGATTGGCGCATTACTCAATGGCTCGAACGCTTTGCCAGCAGCGTCTGCTAAGTGCACTACCTAAGCCTCTCGGTATACCTGCGGGCCGATGTTATTGGCATACGGTGCCAAGAGAGTGGGTTGAGCTTTCTGATGTGTCATGCCCTTTACACGCTGTACCGGGCGGGCATAGCTATCAGGAAGGTGATACGCTGGTCGTATATATTAAAGGGCTTGGCGTTGTTGGTTGGGGAGAGGTGACGGTTGACAGCTCTTCAGCCTGTCACTTCACTTGGCGTTGTAGAGTGGCGTCAATGGCAAGTGTTATACAGGCTAAAACGCTAAGCCAATTTGCGCTTCGCCATCCCACCAGGCCATCACAACGTCTGCCTAGTGATGCTAACATTGGTCGTTTATTTGAAATGCTGAATTCTCGATCACTTTCCAAGTGATCGGTGATTTTATATATCGTTTTTATGATCGATAAGTAATAGAAAAAATATGGCGATATTGTCGCATTAAATTTTATTTTGATTTATTAAGGAGCTTTTATGGAAAAGCAAGAAGCCAAGACAGTCACTATTGATGGTCAGGAATATAACCTTTCCGATCTCTCTGAAAATGCACGTAATCAACTGACAAATCTTCGTCTTACAGACCAAGAGATTCAGCGCCTTAACCAGCAGCTTGCTATTGCTCAAACAGCTCGCGCTGCCTACGCAAATGCACTCAAAAAAGAGCTGCCAGAGCAGCGCAAGCACTAAACCATAAAGCAGCGTTTTTGTACTGTGCGCAGCACCTCGGCGAGCGCTGTTCCTGGAAGTGGACTATTGATCCAGGAGCAGGGTAATGGCTTAAATGTTCTGCTCGAACAGTGATATAAGAAACTTTATGCGCGTTAGTGGGGTAGGGTGCCGGAGGATACTCAGGCCCCCTATCTTTGCTTGCCCACCTACTTTATTTGCCCCCTATTGCTCCCGACTGTGTGCTATCTAACGATACCATCGTCATGTCTCTTATATTGAGCATGGCTGTGGCATCTTCAGGTGGGTGGTTATGCTACTATTCGTGGTTTCCATATAACCGCTGGGTCGCCTACCTTTATGTTTAGTCGTCTTTTTTTCCTTCTGAGTCACTAAGAAGTGTTACTGGGATTGCGGTGTTTCTAATGGGAGCCTTGGCCCTCATTGTTCCATCGGGTTATTCCATTGGCCCTCTGTTGTTATTACTTGTCAGCATTTCCCTATTGTTTTTGCAAACGCCTTATTCACTCACTTCAAAAGACCGCTGGATAATTCTGACCTTAGTGGTCTACGGAGTTGTTGTGGGGGGGCTGTCCATTATAGATCTAGGCGCTAAGGGCTTTGATCGCCCATTACGCTTTTTGCTAGCCATTCCGGTATTGCTACTCATTTTGCGCTTTCCGCCACGCCAGACATGGTTATGGAGCGGGTTGTCGCTGGGTGCCATAGGAGCAGGTAGCTGGGGGTTATGGCAACGGTTTGGCAATGGAATAGAGCGTGTTGGCGGCTATTTACATCCCATCCAGTTTGGCAATCTAAGCATGTTGATGGGGGTGTTATGTCTAGCAGGTTTAGGTTGGGCGGTACTTCAGCGTCGACGCGCTATTTGGGTGGTTTTACTGTTGCTAGGGGCTTTGCTGGGAATGCTGGGGTCGCTGATGTCAGGTAGCCGTGGTGGTTGGGTGGGTCTGCCTGTCATTGGCTATGTTCTTTATCGTGGTTTTGGCCGTCAGTTACCGTTGGCGTTAAAAGTGAGTGTGGCTGGGCTGGTTGTGACACTGGCTACGTTGGTATTTGTACTGCCTCAGACGGGGGTTCAGCAGCGCGTTAATTCGGCGATTAGCGATATCAGCCTCTATGTTTCAGGCGAGGAGAGCAATACCTCTCTTGGGCTACGTTTTGAAATGTGGCGTGGGGCATCGCAATTAATTATTCAGCGTCCGCTGCTAGGCTGGGGAGAGTCGGGGTATGAAGCGGCGATGCTTAATTTGGGGCAGCAACACAGTATCTCTCCAGTGGCGGCTCAATTTGGCCATGCGCACAATGAATTTATCGATGCGCTGGCTAAGAGAGGGGTAGTGGGGTTGGCTGTGCTTGTAATGCTCTACATGGTGCCGCTTAAAATGTTTGCCTCTGGACTGGTGCACGAGAACCTGCAAATACGAACATTAGCGGTGGCGGGCACGCTGCTTCCGGTTGCGTTCATTGACTTTGGGCTTTCCCAGACCTTTTTAGCCCATAATAGCGGTGCAATGTTTTATGCGTTTTGGTTAGCTGTTATATGGGGATGTTACAGTGCTTACAGTAGAGCATTTCAAGGCTAGAACAATGTTATAAAGCTGAATCGTCTAAACGTCGGTTTATTACCAGCTGTGGCTGGATATAGGCCGACGTTTATTAACTTATGAGTCGTTTTTATGCGGCGAAGTTGTGGATTGCTCTACGGTTTCAGGAGCTACAATTGCAACTTCTTTCTGCTCCCTGGTCCATTTGCCCGCTTTTTTATCAATATACTGGAAGTGCTCGTTAGTAAAATTGCCTTGGTTGCAGGCGTGACGGTATGACACTGTGGGGACGGTGCGTTGATCTAATAGCTGAATGAATACGCCAGGACCAGTGAGCTCAAACACGTTGGTGAGAGTGTTCTCTTCAATGTTTTGCTGCACTTGATCAATCAATCTGCGTAGGTTGGGGTTACCTGGTTTGCTGGCGATGAAGTAATTGCTCAGCTCACCTTTACGGGTGGTGACGTAGAGTTCGTCAATATCACCAGGGACAACACGGGAAAGCGGCCAGATGGCATGTGCGTCAATATCAAGGTAAACGCCGCCGTATTTGTAAAGTACCATGAGGCGCCAAAAATCAGCCTGCGCCGCACCAATTTGTAACTTTGAATAGCTGGTGAATAGGGCGTCGTCGAAATTTTCTTTAATGAAGTCACTCCGCGCGTCGGTAATCATGAAACGATATTCGAAACGAGGGGCCATGAGACGATTAAACAAGTAGTTCAGGTAAACCGGAAGAGTCACTCTATTAGTGAAGTTGGTCTGCCAAATAATACGAGGAATAGTCGACTTGTTTTTAGGTTTCAGCCAGGGCGCGGCATAGGCTGGCAGCGTGAAGCGCTTGTTCGGCAGCACGGCATGAAAAATATAGCTAAGCAGCTTGGTAATGTTTGCGCATAGCTTTATCAAGCGACTAGTGGCCACGATAAGTGGTTTGCTTGTGCGGGTGGGCATGTTCATCCTTTTCATTCGTATCGCGGCAAGAGGTGAATCGGCTACCAGCCGCCTTGGCCTTCCAATAAGCTTCGGGTGTTATTATCCAGCGGCAGCTTAAAGTCAGCGCTGCCAAGCACCATCGCATCACCAGCGCGAACGACTCGTGCACTCACATAGAGATAGTCCTGGCCTTGTGCATAAGTACCCATCAGTATCGAGCGTGCATTGTGCTGGGCGCTAAGACGTTGGACTTGGCGGGATAAAATTAATTCACCAACGGTTTCTTCAATAAACATGCTGTCACGCATCTTGACTTCGCGTACCTGCATGCCTTGCCTTGCAAGTGCAGACGCCATAATTTCTGAGCTAATACGGCCAAATGTAGATGATTGGCTTAAGTTATCAATACTTACAAAAGTAGCCGCAATCATCGGGCTATAGCGTGTAAGGTCCGGGTTGCTGGCGACCATTTGCGCGGCAGCCTCATGAGCTAGTTCGGAGAGATCTGGCTGAGGCTCGGCATTTCGCGTGCCATTGTTATTGCCAAGTGCAGTGCAACCAGCCAAAAACATCATAAGCAACGCAGCGATAAGCAGGCGAGCGCCAACTGCTAAGCCGCGCAGTGGAGAAAGAGAGGAAGAGAGTGAAAGCATGTAATTACCAAGTATTGGTGATAGAAACAGTAGGGGTTACAGGCGCTTGAGGAACACGATGTGGTGCATAGTGACGTCGATCACCAGCATTTATGTAATAAATATTAGAAGAGGAGTAGAGAATGCGGTCATTATCAACGATCTGGGTAGTGATGATAACCTCCTCTTTGCCCTCATAAGTCCAACTGCCGCTGGTCGTATCTGCCACCATCGCCGCGGGAATTAATGCAAGTGCAGGTTCGCTCCAGTTTCCTAGTGCCATGCTAGCCACGGTCACGCCACCGGCAAGGGCGGTGTAAGCACCAAACGGTGGGCGTATATAGCCGCGATCACGATGCTCAACAACTTCAACGTCTACTTGGACGGTGGCGCCGCCAGTGCTGGGGTGTGTCATCACGCTTCCACCACGCGACACCAGTTCGCTTGTTAATAGCGTACGAAAGCCACGTTCAAATTCGCCACCATAGTAGGCGCTAACTGACGTATGCTCTTGCGCTGGAATATGCAGGTCTCTAAAGCGAACCCGTTCACTGCGAAGAATGCCTGCCGCTTCGTGTTGGGCTAGCACTTCCCAGTGCTGAGCCGCTTGCATGCGCTGCTGCTCACTATAAGGATAGGTAGTCGCAATGGGGGCCTGCGATGTGTTGGCATAAAAGCAGCCGCTTAGCACCAGGCTCGCCAGTCCAATACAGGCAGGGCGCAATAGTTGAACCATGGATGGTGACATTGTCGATAATGAAGCAGTTCTTGATGACATAGGTCGGGTGCGCACCTGATTGTTCCTTCTCGCTACGAAACGGCTTTTGATAGACTAGTTTGCCACGCTTACCCTATATCGGCCACGAGGTTAAAAACTTGAATGAGTGAACCCCCCCATGCTTGAAGACCACCGCGCTGGTCCGCGCCATGATTCACTGCTAACTGCCTATCCAGAAGATGAAAGTAATAGCGGTTGGATGATTAGCTATATTGACATCATGACGCTACTGGTAGCCCTGTTCGTTATTATTATTGCTGCGGCAAATGTGACAAGCCCATCATTGTTTCAGCAAGAAACAGCCGATGAGTACGGCTATGAGTCGTCACCTGCTAGAGAAATACCCTTGCCGGATGCGCTTGCTGAAGTCCGCCAGCAGCGCACGGTACTCGGTGTATCACCTAGTAGTGATACGCTCAGCCCGTTTGCGATTAGCGCTGCGTTGGGTGTGGCAGGGTTGCCTAAAGCTCGCACTGCTGTTGTGGAGGTGCCTCCTTTATTGGCGCGGATTGAAGAGGACTCGATAGATACGCAGCCATCGGCTGTCACTAGTAGTCTTCCGCAGTTGCTGCTGCCTACCGATGAGCGTAAGGCTGTTTCGCCGTTGGCGGATTACATGGTAGTGCTCACCGATCGCCCACCTATTAATGTACAAAAAGTGTCTGATGTGGCGATGAATAGCGCATTAGCACTTGATGAGAGATTGGCTGAGCGTGTGGAGGCCTCGACGTATCTACCTAATTTGGAAGGCGTTGAAGTTTCCCGGGTTGCCGAAGGGATCAGCCTGCGTGTACAAGATCGGTTGCTATTTCCCTCTGCCGATGCTCAGTTGACAGAAGGGGGCTCAACGCTAGTGGGGTCGTTGATGGATACCATTCAGCGCTTCGAGGGGGAAGTATGGGTGGAGGGGCACTCTGATAGCCAATCCATCAATACCCCAGAGTTTTCGTCCAACTGGGCGCTTTCAAGTGCGCGGGCGATTGCGATCGTTGAGGCACTGGAAGCCGCAGGGGTTGCTCCGGAGCGTTTACGAGCGGTTGGACTAGCCGCAACCCAGCCGCTAGAAGATAACGATACTGTTGAAGGGCGAGCGCGAAACCGTCGCGTTGAGGTGGTTATTCACGTTGACTAGGGAATAGATCAAAAAAAACCCGCCGGGGAGGCGGGTATGAAAGGGCTTGTCTCACTGCAGCCCACTGGTATCAGGTGAGGGGTGTACAAGGTTGCCAGTGGGTACAATTTGAGTATAGCTATTTGTGAGCTTTTGCCAAGGGCTTGTCGAATTTTTTTCAATTTATTTGCGCGCTATTTTGGTGCGTCAAGATTGCGTTGTTTTGGTGCTTATAAAAAGACAGCTGGTTTTTATGAGCCAATCTTCTGATTATTAACAATAAAATTGTATTGGCATACAAACTGCTTGGTTGCTTATCTAAAAGTGAGCGTGTGTAACGACTTTTAAGATTGCAAAAAGGTGGTGCTATGACCGAACAAAGGCATACTGCGTTGCCCAGTGATGCTCAGTCACCAATAGACCCAGCGCTTCAACCGCGTTTGGTAGTCACCGACTTGGATGGTTCATTACTAGATCACCACAGTTATGATTTCTCACCTGCCAAGCCCTGGCTTGCCCGCCTTAAACAGCTAGGGGTTCCGGTCATTCCGGTTACCAGTAAAACTCGCGCTGAACTCATTCCTCTCCGGGAAGCCCTTGGGCTAACGGCGACCCCCTTTATTGCTGAGAATGGCGCCGTTATTGGTCTGCCGCCTGGTTGGTGTCATGCGCGTTTAGATCGCCCTGGTAATGGCCGGGATGGCGTCGTTATTAAACACACCGGCGTTGATAGTGGCTTCATTAAAGCGCGACTAAACGTTTGGCGTAAGCGCTTGGGTGTTCGGTTTACCCGCATGGGCGACTTAAGTCTTCAGCAGGTAATGGCTTTAACTGGGCTTGATGAAACCCGTGCGAAAGCAGCGCGGCAGCGGGAGGGGAGTGAGCCGCTTATTTGGGAGGATAATGCAGCTGCACTTGAAACGTTCCGCATTGCGCTTGAAGGCGATGGCCTTGAACTCACTCAAGGGGGACGCTTTTGGCATGTGATTGGGCGCTTATCTGACAAAGGTGGTGCTGTAGAGTGGCTAATCAAGCGATTTACTGCATTACGAGGCAGCCAACCACTGTCATTGGGCTTGGGCGATGGTCCAAACGATATCACGATGCTGGAAACTGTCGATCAAGCGGTGGTGATTCGAGGTTGCCACGCACTTAACGTTGAGCCGCACAACAGCGCGCTATATCGAACAAACGCGACTGGGCCAACTGGCTGGGCTGAGGGGGTAGCCCACTGGTGGGGGCGAGATAACGGGCGTCTAAAAATGACGCCAGTGAATGACATCGCTGCATCAGATTACAAGTCACGGGAGGCTAGCGTATGAGTGATTTTCATCAAAATGGTGTGATAACCGATTTTCACAACTTAACGCGCCGGCCAGTTGAAGCCCTTGAACAGGAGCTTTGCCAGTTTGCCAAACGCCGCCCGATGGGGCTAATTCTACCCTCGCTTTTTTCTGAACTGGAAGGGCCTGCGCTGTCGGCGATTGTTGATGAGCTGGTGAAAGTGCCTTATCTCAATGAAATTGTCATTGGTTTGGACAGGGCAGACCGGGATCAGTTTTTATATGCACGGGAGTTCTTTTCGCGCTTGCCCCAGCACACTCGAATCTTATGGAATGACGGTCCGCGCTTGCGCGCCATCGACCAAGAATTAGAACGTCATGGTTTGGGGGCATTAGAGCCAGGTAAAGGAAGAAACGTATGGTATTGCGCTGGCTATGTGCTTAGTTCAGGTCGCTCGACCACTGTTGGTCTTCACGATTGCGATATTCTTACCTACGACCGTGGCCTTCTAGCGCGCCTTATGTATCCCGTCGCGAATCCTCGTTTTAATTACAGTTTTTGTAAAGGTTATTACCCGCGTATTGCCGAAGGAAAGCTCAATGGGCGTGTTTCTCGGTTGATGGTGACGCCGCTGCTACGTGCCTTGAAAACTGTCTGTGGCCCGTTACCCTATTTGGATTATTTAGACAGCTTCCGTTACCCGTTATCCGGTGAATTTGCCATGCGCAGCGATGTACTTGAGGGCATCCGAATTCCCGCTGACTGGGGATTGGAAATCGGCGTGCTGTCGGAGTTGCAGCGTAACTACTCCCATCGTCAGCTATGTCAGGTCGATATTGCCGACGCCTATGACCATAAGCATCAGCCCGTTAGTGAAGAGGATGCGACCAGTGGCTTGAACCGAATGAGTCTGGATATCGCTAAAGCGCTGTATCGTAAGCTGGCTACCCAAGGGGTTAGCTTTAGCAGCGAAGATTTCCGGACGCTCAAAGCAACCTACTACCGTTTAGCCTTAGACCTCATTGAAGCCTATGATCACGACGCAACAATGAATGGACTAAGTTTAGATCGCCACTGTGAAGAACAGGCAGTGGAGCTATTTGCCAGCAATTTGCTAGAAGCCGGCAATCTGTTTTTAGATAACCCCCGCGAACGTCCCTTCATTCCCAGTTGGAACCGTGTGCAAGCGGCGATGCCTGACGTGCTAGCCCGTATGCATGAAGCGGTAGAACTTGATAACCAGGGTGAGGTTTAACGCTCCATGCCTATTTTTTCTAGGAATATTTAAATTTATCAGTTGGTTGAGCTTATCAGGTCTAGAAGTAAATAAGGCTTTAAGTAGATAGAAGCTGGTGAATGTCGCTTAACCGATAATGTCACTCTCATCACAGCACCTCGTTGGCAGCGAGGTGCTTTTTTTATCTCGCGGCTACTGGTAGGCGAGCAATATTGACCATGCTCAAGAAATGGCTTTAAATTCCAGTAAAATATAAGCATATAACCTTTTTGTGGTCTATGATGGTTGCATAGCAATATCACTACTTGCCATTAGCGGGAGGCACAGAATGCAACACCCGATTGTTACTCACTTCTTTGATGAGCCCACTAATACCTTTAGTTATGTGGTGCAGGACCCAGAGAGTAATGCCTGCGCTATTCTAGATTCGGTACTCGATTTCGATTATGCCGCGGGGCATACGGATGTACGTTCTGCGGATGAAATTATTGAATTTATTCGCGATAACCGCCTTGAAGTGACCTGGATTTTAGAAACCCATGTGCATGCTGATCACCTCTCTGCGGCACCCTATTTGCACCAAACGTTAGGTGGAAAAACCGGGATTGGCGCACACATTGTCGACGTACAGGAAATTTTTGGTAAAGCATTCAATGCGGGCACTGAGTTCGCTCGGGACGGCAGCCAATTTGATGCCCTGTTTAACGAAGGCGATACGTTCACTATCGGCAGTCTTCAAGCGCGCGTGCTTCATACGCCAGGCCATACGCCTGCCTGCCTTACTTATGTGATAGGCGACGCGGCCTTCGTTGGCGACACACTGTTTATGCCAGATTACGGCACCGCCCGCTGTGATTTTCCCGGTGGCGATGCCCGTACGCTGTACCGCTCTATCCAAAAGGTGTTGGCACTGCCGCCGCAAACGCGGCTGTTTTTATGCCATGACTATAAAGCGCCAGGCCGAGACGTTTATCAGCACGAGACCAATGTGGCAGAGCAGCGTGACGCGAACGTCCATGTACATGAAGGCATTACAGAAGATGAGTTCGTGAAAATGCGCACTGAGCGTGATGCCACGCTAGGCATGCCTAAACTCATCATTCCTTCCGTACAGGTCAACATGCGCGCGGGAGAGATGCCGCCTGCCGACGACAATGGCGTTGTCTATCTAAAAGTCCCTATCAACCGTTTTTAACCGATATTGATTATTGAGGAGCCGAAAATGAAAGCAAACGTCGGCGGTATCGACAAAGTGGCACGAATCGTTGTTGGTCTTATTCTGATCATGCTGGCGCTTACCGGCACCATTGGCGCATGGGGATGGGTTGGCGTTGTACCGCTCGCCACTGGGCTGTTTAATTTTTGCCCACTGTATCCTCTGCTGGGCATCTCAACCTGTAAAAACAGGCATTAACACAGCAAGGAGACACCTGTGGACTGGATGGCAAGCCTGCAAGGGCTCGTTGGTGGTGTATTGATAGGCTTATCCGCGGTGTGGTTGATGGGAGCCTTGGGACGCATCGCCGGTATTAGCGGCATTATTGGAAACTTAATAACCCAGCGACCTAAAGGCGACAGCGCTTGGCGCTTAGCCTTTTTGGTTGGGCTGGTGAGTGGCCCGTTACTGGTCATGGCAATGGGAGGCGGGCTGGGCAACGTTGCCGATGCTCCCGGTGCGGTGATCGGTGCGCCAGCTGGCGGCGTGCCGCTGATGTTGATAGCCGGTCTGTTAGTTGGGTTAGGCACAGGGCTTGGCAGCGGCTGTACCAGCGGCCATGGCGTTTGCGGCTTGGCACGCTTATCCCCCCGCTCTATGGCCGCCACTGGGGTGTTTCTACTCACAGCGATCGCCACGGTCTATGTGATGCGTCATATGATTGGAGGTGGTGTATGAGGCGCGTGATATGAATAGTGCAACAGTAAAAACCGCTGCTGGCTATGTCGCTGGGTTGCTATTCGGGCTTGGGCTAGCTATCTCGGGTATGACGGATCCTGCCCGTGTACTTGGCTTCCTTGATGTGGCTGGCGCCTGGGATCCAACGCTGATGTTTGTGCTAGGCAGTGCGGTAGGCACAACGTTTGTGGGCTATCGGTTGGTATTTGCCCGTGGCGAGCCGCTGTTTAGCACTAATTTTCAGCTTCCAACTAAGCAAGCGTTAGACGGCAAGCTGCTGGGTGGTGCGGCGCTATTTGGCATTGGGTGGGGGCTTTCTGGCTACTGTCCTGGCCCTGCCATCGCCTCCATCGGTGGGATCTCATTGCCGTTATTGGCGCTGTTGGTCGCGATGGTGGCTGGCTGGTTTATTGCAAAACGTATTAGCCAGTAGCGTTAATGTATAAACCACTGCGATCGCCCTTGTCTCCCTAGGCAAGGGCGTTTTTGTAGCAGGTTTTTGTGAATGAGCTTTGGTAAATGAGTTTTTGTAATCAGTTTATGGCACAGCTCGCTAGCTTAATGCTGGGTTAACGTGCATTTGCCATGCTAGTAGTAATAAAAGGAAAACCGCCATGCACGTCTTACTCATTGAAGATGATCCACTTGTTGCATCAGGAATACGCTCCGGCTTAATGATGTACGACTTTGTCGTCGATCATGTGTCTACGATTCAAGCCGCGGGACAAATCATGCAGTCAGTGGTGAGTGATGTTGTGATACTTGATCGTGGTCTTCCCGATGGCGACGGCTTGCAACTGCTGCAATCGTGGCGCGACCAAGGCAACGCTACCCCAGTGTTAATGCTAACGGCGCGTGATGCGGTACGAGACCGTGTTGACGGCCTGCAGTGCGGAGCCGACGACTATCTGGTGAAACCCTTTGACCTTGATGAGTTAGTGGCCCGTCTTCATGCACTGCTGCGGCGAGTATCAGGCCGTAGCCAGGGTATGACGATACATGGGGTGCTAACGCTGGATCCCCATGCGCGTGAAGTGAAAGTCTCCGGTCAGTTGGTATCGCTATCACGCCGAGAATTGGTGCTTTTAGAGACCTTTCTGCATTCGCCACGCAGCGTGCTTTCTGCCGACCAGCTAAAAGATAGCCTTTATGGTTTGAGTGACGATGTAGAGAGCAATGCACTGAACGTGCATATCCACCACCTACGCCGAAAATTAGGCAGTGGCATCATTGAGACGGTTCGTGGGTTGGGCTATCGGTTAGGCAAGCCTGAGGCTGTTCACATTCCAGGTACGTCTTATAAGGGGCAGCAATGAGTTTACGAGCCCGCCTATTGCTCACTCTGGGGGTGACGTTGGCATTGCTGTGGGGTGTTGCTGCGGCTTGGTTACTCAATGATTTAGAAAAAAAATTCGTAGAAACGCTAGATCAGCGCCTTGCTCAGTCGGCACGCATGGTCGCCGGGCTCGTGCTTCAGCTGCCTGAAGATGTCTGGGAGCAGAGCCAATCTCACGCTTTGTCTATCCCTCCGATCGAGGGGTTGGCCTGTCAGGTGCACTCTCCACGTGGCGATATCATTGCCCGCACTCATGCCAACATGGAAACCATACTGACACCGGGTGAGCGCGGTCATGCTTACCGGCAGGAAGGCGATACTACCTGGCGTGTCTTTACCTATGAGCGGGGCAATCTGGTCATTACTACCGCCGACCGGATGGATGAGCGGGACATATTGCTAAGCGATGTATTTCGCGTCGCTGTCTTGCCGTTTGTGGTGGCATTAACAGGCAGTTTAATTGCGCTCTGGGTGGTTGTTTGGCGTGGTTTGGCGCCGCTAACAAGGCTGCGCGAATCGCTTGCCAGTCGTCATCCGGAAGCATTGGCACCCGTGTCTACCTATGGTGTGCCGAAAGAGATTAAACCGTTGATTGAGACGCTCAATGGGCTACTCGTAAGAATCCAACAAACCATTGTCCGTGAGCAGCGTTTTACCAACGATGCCGCTCATGAGTTACGTACGCCCTTAACGGCGATTAAAACCCATCTACAAGTAGCGCAGCGAGCCGACGGCGAAACGGCGAAAGAAGCGCTCAGATGCGCAGAGGCGGGGGTGGTTCGACTGGCGCATACGCTAGATCAGTTACTGACGTTAGCAAGAGTTGAAGGGCGCATGCGCTTTGATGATGGCGAGCCAAGTCAGGTAGGTGAGATTGTTGATCTGGCGATCGCCGACAGCATGGCAACCGCCGGGCAGTGCCAGATTACCTCCCAATTACCCCAAGTGTGCGTTGCTATGCCTAGAGAGCTGGCAATAACCGCACTACGTAATTTACTGGATAACGCACTGCATCATGGGGCAAGTGAGCAGCCTGTAGCGTTAAACGTGCAGTCTGCCGCTGATCAGCGTCATGTAACGTTCACGGTGCATGACCAGGGTAGCGGCGTCGATGACGCTACACTAAAACAGTTAACTCAGCGTTTCTGGCGCGTGAGCAAGCAGCAAGGTAGCGGTTTGGGCTTAGCGATTGTGGCGGCAATTGTTGAGCGTTTTGGGGGCTGGGTAAGTTTTGAAAATGTCCAGACCGGCGGGTTTAGCGCCCACTTAACCATTCCTACGGCAGAGGATGAGCAACGAGAAGGATCTGAGGCTATTCGATAGCGCTCGCTGCGTTATCTCTGTCAATGAGCAATGGCTAGTCAATAACGGGCAGGTAAGTAAATAACGAACAGCAGTCAGGGGGATATATGAATAAAAAACAGTGGGGCAAGTATCGCTTGTTGATGGGCGTCAGCCTTATAGGGGCCAGCACTCTCGCAGGTACGGCCTTTGCCGAAACAGGCGATGCCGAGCGTGGCCAGGCCGCCGCGGCAACCTGTACGGCGTGTCATCAAGCTAACGGTAGCGGGATGAATATACCGGGAGGCGAATCGTGGCCGCGTTTGGCTGGGCTGAATGCCGATTATATCGTTAAGCAGCTACACGATTTTAAAGAGGGACGTCGCCAAAACGCTACCATGATGCCCTTTGCTAATATGCTTAATGACCAGCAAATAGCGGACGTTGCCGCCTACTATAGCGAAATGCCGATCACCCCTGGCCAAGGCGGCGATGATGTGGACGAGGCGCTATTAGCCCGTGGCGAACAGTTAGCTGAGCGCGGAGATTGGGATGCCTACATTGTGTCATGCAAGAGCTGTCATGGCCCGGGTGGCACTGGTGTTGGGGAGACGTTCCCTGGTATTGCAAGCCAGCACGCAGGTTACATAAGCAATCAGTTGCATGCCTGGCAAAATGATCAGCGCCATAATGATCCCCAAAATTTGATGGGGGCCATTGCCAAGCGTATGAGCGATGAGGATATTCAGGCGGTATCAGCGTGGTATGCCACCCAGGACGTTAGTACCCAAGTCGGCAGTGAAGAAGGGGAGGTAGCGCAATGATTATGCATAAAAAACGTCTCGTGCTGGCGCTAACAGGCTGTTCATTAGCTACCGGGCTAGCCGTCAGCGCTTTCGCTGACAATGCTGCCGACCCATCGAACGAAGCGCCCTATCAGCGGTTAGTGGAGCTTGGCTTTCCTGCACCGCAAGAGGGCGAGTTAGTTCATGTTCCACCGACCATGGCAGACCTGGACGACGCTGATATCCATCCAGAGCTAAAAAAGGTCATTCGGTATGGCTATGACCTGTTTACCAACACGCAGCAGCTACGTGGTGAAAACGTTTTCAATGACATGAACTGCTCAAGCTGCCACTTAGGTGAAGGGCGTCAGCCGTTTAGTGCACCGGTCTGGGCAGCGGCGGTCACGCTTCCTGACTTCAGGGGGAAAAATCAGCACGTTAACAATCTTGAAGAGCGCATTGCTGGCTGCTTTGCTTACTCGATGAATGGAACGCCGCCTGCCTATGGCAGTGATGAGATGCTCGCACTCAGCGCTTACCATCAATGGCTGGCTACCGGTGCGCCAATGTACCCCAGTCAGCCTATTTATGGGCGTGGTTTTCCTGCGCCAGACGAGCCAGATGAATCCCCCGATTACGCCCGTGGTGAAGCCGCATACCAAGAAAACTGCGCCATTTGCCATCAAGACAACGGCGCTGGACACTATGAGAACGGCGAGTATGTGTTCCCCGCCCCCTGGGGCGATGGCTCTAATAACTGGGGCGCAGGCATTGTCAGAGTCGATACCGCTGCAGGGTTTATTTACAACAATATGCCGCTAGGACAGCCACGCTCGTTAAGTGACCAGGATGCCTGGGACATTGCCTATTACATGACTAGCCAAGAGCGACCGCAAGATCCCCGTTACACGGGTGACGTTGCTGAGACACTAGAGCGCTTCGGCCCCACCTTCCATAAGCGTTCGCTTTATGGGCAAGTACGTGAGCATGATGGCCATGTACTTGGCGACCATGCGAACTTTGGCGAAAAAGGCGATATCCAGCCATGGAACGTCGGTATGCCGCGTTTTGAAAACCTTTCAGACGAGTAGCTAGCTGGGCAGCAGCGATAGAGGCATCGCAACCAACGTATCCGGAAAAAATAGTAGCCCGTGGTGGTATAACCTCACGGGCTAGTGATTGGTTTGAGGATGCTGGATGGGCGCTTTAAAACTTGCTTATATTGTCTGCTTTAAGGCGCTTCACCGCCCATCATTTCAATTAAGCGCTCCTCGCTTGGTAAGCCTTGAATTCGGTCGATACGTAAACTGCCACTGTCTGTCTCGCGCTGGAAGGCGCTGGTGGGCGTAGCGTACAGGCCTAGCTCTTCAAAAAGCTGATTGTTGGCATATACCTGTTCTTCAATATCTCTAGGCTGAGCGCTTGCTGAAAGTGAATCGCCGCTGCTGTGGTCATGTAGCGCGGCAGAAGGGTCATCTGCACCTAATATAGTGGCCGCCAGCGCGGGACTGTTCGGTGCCAAGATGCCCACCATAATATGGCGCAGCTGCACTTCACCAGCCTCTACCCAGGGGCGGCTTTGTTGCCACAGCTGGCGACAGTAGGGACAGTTAGCATCGGTAAAGGTATAGATAACCCGCGGCGCGTTTTCATCGCCATCTTGAATCCAGTGGCTCTCTTCCAGTAACGCCCAGGTTTGCGCTTCAAGCGGAACCCGAACATGCTCCTCTATCTGTGCTTCGGTGAGATCGTTGCCTTGATCATCCATTAGCGTGCCGATAATGGTGTGTTGGCCATCAGGCGTTAAATAGATCGCCAGCTCTTGGCCCTGCACGCTAGCACCGTAACCACGCATGCCCCCTGGCGCCTCAAACTGGCCGTGAATCGTTATCCCCTGATTGGTGAGCGCTTGAACCGGTGCGGGCAGTTCTTCGGCATAACTCAACGACACGCTACTCATCGCTACAGTAAGCGCTAAGGTGCGCAATCCCGGCAAAAAAATGTGAGGCATAACACGTCCTTATACATGCGAAAAGTCGGCATCAACGCTATCGTCATTGATGATGATAGCGACAGTATCTCAGTCGTCGATTATTTGACGATTATATTGCCTAATTGCTGAGACATTATGCCGCAATGCACCTTTCACGTGTCTGCCACCATCCATCTTATTGCATAGGGAGGAAGCGCGGTTTCCTCCTGGGCGTTTTGCAGATCTAAAGCACGCCAAGCATGTTGGCTAAGTGCCTGCTCAAGTGCTTCTCCTACATTATCTAATGGCAGTAGCGTATCGGTGACATTAAACAGGGCAAGCAGGCGGCGGCCGTCGCTTAGCGGGCCTCGCTCAATGGCTAGCACTTCAGGCGGCGTGGTCAGTACGCGTTGTGTGGCGTTGGGGTGGAAGCAGGGCTCTGTGCGCCGAAGTTCCAGCAAGCGGCGAAGCGCATGAAACACATCGTGGGTCGGCGTTGAGGGGCTTTCGAGTAACAGTGTTAGCT
Source organism: Halomonas sp. MS1 (assembly GCF_024182575.1). NCBI lineage: Bacteria > Pseudomonadati > Pseudomonadota > Gammaproteobacteria > Oceanospirillales > Halomonadaceae > Halomonas > Halomonas sp. MS1. The sequence continues at coordinate 4,569,171 of NZ_CP098926.1, read as the reverse complement.
CATCACGCTGCCAGCGGCGTCGATTAATTGAGCGCAATCGGCCACTGCGCTCCACTCCTTCGACATCGTTAAGCGTGCCGGTCAATGTATGAATATAGAGGGCAGGAATGCCCTGTAGAGTGAGCATAATAGCTTGGCTGCACAGGAAGCGGGCAATTTGCCAGGGGTCTGGTCCTCTACGCGTGCCGCGCATGGCCTCAAACCAAGTAATATTGATTTCGTAGGGCGAGTCACTGCCATCAGGATTGCTCCGCATGCTGACAAAGCCACCAAAGCGATGCATCAGTTCCAGCAGCGCATCTCGCTCATGATCGGGTAGCACTCCTTCTAAAGGACGCACGCCAATCCCATCATGGCTCGCGGTGAAGTTTAAATAGGTGCAGTGTCTGGGCAGTATCGGCAGGCTGGAAAGCCATGTTTGAAGGGTAGTGGCTTCACCACGGGTGAGTGTGTGCAATAACAAAGGGGGCAGGGCGAACTGATAGACCATGTGGGCTTCGTCTGGCTCCCCGTTGGCTAACCGTTCTAAGCCAAAGTAACTGATGTTTTCTGCGTGAGGGACATTGGTCTCGGTAATTATCAGCGTGCCCGGCGCTATTTCATCCACAATGGCGCGCAGTAAACGGACCACCGTATGGGTTTCGGGAAGGTGGATGCATGGCGTGCCCAGACGCTTCCATAAAAATGCCACTGCATCCAGGCGAATGATACGCACGCCCTGTTGAAGGTAAAACAGCAAGATGCCAACAAACTCAAGCAATACGTCAGGGTTTTCAAAGTTTAAATCGATCTGATCTTCTGAGAAGGTTGCCCATACATGGCGCGTACCCCGACGCGTGGAAATGGGCACTAGCAATGGACTGCTACGTGGTCGAACCACGTCAGAAACATCGGTTTCTGGGTCTACTTCTATAAAGTAATCACGACCTGGCAAGCTTCCGGTTAAATAATCCACAAACCACAGAGACTCGCGAGACACGTGGTTTAGCACTAAATCGCCCATCACGTCATAGTGGCTTGCCAGCTCACGGATATGCTGCCAATCGCCTAGCTCTGGATTAACCTCACGGTAATGAATGACTGAAAAGCCATCATCGCTACTCCAGGGAAAAAAAGGCAGCACATGCACGCCGCTAATACGCTCCCCCAAATAGCGCTGAAGGAACTCATTAAGCACGGCAAGAGGCGGTGTTTCCTCTGCCACAATGGAATCACCGTAGCTAATGACCCATTGATCTTTTTCGCTCCATTTTGGTGCATTATCGCCTTCAGCCGCGGTATTTTCAGTTATGGCTGGCGCCTGTGATGCACTGCGAAAGTGGTCAATGTGTTGTCCAAGACGGCGTTGTACCTCGCTGGCGCGGGGGCCGTAGAGGTGCGAAAGGAAATGGTGGACTGTCTGCTCAAATGGGGTCATAGGGATGTCCTCTTAAACAACCTACGACAAACGCTGCAGCTTGTGTGCCAAATCGTTACAATGCTAGGTTAACGCCGCGTTTAAAGAAGCGACTATTTTTGCTTGCAAGCGCCCTTAAACTGCATGTCGTTGTAGCGCGTGGCTACTCCGCTGCTAATAATAGTTTGCAATATTGCTTATATGTGCCGTTATCCGCACAAGCTGACACGCTGCACGTACTGACAACAGGTTGACTGCCATGCATTGCCCTTTTTGTGGTGCTAATGATACTCGAGTGACCGACTCGCGGCTGGTAGCCGACGGTGACCAGGTGCGCCGTCGTCGCCAATGCGCTAGCTGCCAAGAACGCTTCACCACGTATGAAACCGCAGAACTGATTATGCCGAGGGTCGTAAAATCCGACGGCTCACGCGAAACCTTTAACGAGAGCAAGCTGCGGGCAGGCATGTTGCGGGCGCTAGAGAAGCGTCCGGTGAGTGCTGAGGCAATAGAAGCCGCCGTGGAGCGTATTCGTCAATCGCTTCGTGCCCGCGGGGATCGCGAAGTTAATGCGCGGGATATCGGTGAAGCCGTCATGAAGGCATTAAGCAACCTGGATCAGGTGGCGTATATCCGCTTTGCATCGGTATATCGTAAGTTTCAGGATCTAGACGAATTTCGCGCTGAGATAGACCGTCTTTCTCAAGATCCAGGCGATCACCCTGCATCAGCCCACAGCGACCCAGATCGCGGAGAGGTTTGATGAACGAGTTGATGGAGAGAGGCTTTACCAGCGCTGATCATCAATTTATGGCGCGTGCTCTGCAATTGGCGGCGAAAGGGCTGTATACAACAGACCCCAACCCCCGGGTAGGCTGTGTTATTGTCCGCTACGATCAACACGCGGAAGGGCAGGTGGTTGGCGAGGGCTTTCACCTCCGTGCTGGCGAACCTCATGCAGAAATTCACGCGCTTAACGCCGCTGGTGCCAGGGCAGAAGGCGCAACGGCTTATGTCACGCTGGAACCTTGTTCCCATACAGGTCGCACTGGCCCTTGTGCCGTTGCGTTAGCGGATGCCAACGTTGCCCGCGTGGTCGTCGCAATGGTTGACCCTAACCCTTGCGTGAGTGGACGCGGTATCAAGCGGCTTCGGGAATCAGGAATTCAGGTAGATGTTGGGCTGTTGGAACAGGATGCCCGTGCGTTAAATCCTGGCTTTATTTCCCGTATGCAGCACAAGCGTCCCTTTGTGCGTTTAAAAATGGCCATGAGCCTGGATGGCCGTACTGCCATGGGCTCTGGAGAGTCACAATGGATTACTGGCCCAGAAGCTCGTAGCCAAGTGCAGCGTCTGCGAGCGCGTTCAAGCGCTATTTTGAGCGGCGTTGAGTCCGTCATTATGGATGATTCACGACTAACCGTGCGCGCAGACCAGTTGGGGCTGGATAACGCGGATACAATTAGTCAGCGGCAGCCACTACGCGTTATTTTGGATTCGCGTCTACGGTTACCGTTAGCGGCCGCTTGTCTTCGTGAACCAGGCCGCACATTGATTATTACCACTGAACACCACAGTGAAGAAAAACGCCAAAAGCTGGAAGCTGCAGGCGCTGACATTAAGGTACTGCCCGCGGCTCAAGAAGGCCGAATCGACCTCGCAGAGATGCTGAACTGGTTGGCTGAGCATGAGCAGGTAAATGAGCTGCTTGTTGAAACCGGCGCTACGCTGGCAGGCGCGCTGTTAGATGCAAATGCGGTGGATGAACTGCAGTTATTTGTTGCTCCCACGCTTTTGGGAGGCGAGGCTCGACCACTATTTGCGTTGCCCGGGATGACCCGCATGGCCGACCAAAAGCGTTTAACTATTAAAGAAATTCGAGCCGTTGGGAGTGACTGGCGCATCATCGCTAAACCGTGCACTGACTAGCGCGCCGGGCCAGAGCAAGGTACCCTGACGCGCGAAATCGCATGTGTTGCGACCACTTATTTTGGAGATTCCATGGCGCATTCCTCTTCAGAGGGGTTGTCCCCTATCGCTGAGCTGGTGGAAGATATCCGCCAGGGCAAAATGGTGATTCTCATGGATGATGAGGATCGCGAAAACGAAGGTGATATCATTATGGCGGCCGAAAAAGTTCAGGCCGAGCATATCAACTTCATGGCACGTTATGCCTGTGGGCTTATTTGTATGCCCATGACTCGCGAGCGTTGCGAGCAGCTAAACCTACCGTTGATGGTGCGTGATAACGGCTCTGGGTTTGGCACTAAGTTTACGCTCTCCATTGAAGCGACCGAAGGTGTGACCACCGGCATCTCAGCAGCTGATCGTGCGCGTACTGTTCAAGCGGCAGTGGCGGCGAATGCCAAGCCGACGGATATCGTACAGCCAGGGCATATATTTCCGCTGATGGCTGAGCCTGGTGGTGTTCTACGTCGTGCTGGGCATACTGAAGCAGCCTGTGATTTAGCCTCTTTAGCAGGCTGCGATCCTAGCGGCGTCATCTGTGAAATCATGAATGATGATGGCAGTATGGCGCGTCGGCCTGAGCTTGAAGAGTTTGCTAAAAAGCACGGTATTAAAATTGGCACGATTGCCGATTTGATTCACTACCGTATCGTCAATGAACAAACGGTTGATGCGGTCGAAACGACCAATGTGATGACGGCCCATGGGGAGCTGGCGCTGCATGTGTTCCGGGACCGTATACAAGGTGCTCATCATTTGGCGTTAGTTAAGGGGCAGCCGACGCCAGAGCAGGCGACAACGGTGCGTGTTCACTTGGCGGATACGCTGCGTGATATCGTAGGGTTAATGAAAGATGAGCAGTGCCGTTGGGATGCCCATCGTGCGCTGGAAGAGATCGCTAATGCGTCTGCGGGGGTCTTTGTGCTGATTGACGATGGTCGTCCTCACCAAGACTTGAAAGATCAACTCGATATTTTTCTGGATCGCGTGCGTCAACCGCGCACCAGCGATTCGGACGGTTCAGGTAACTACTTAACGATTGGTACTGGCTCGCAAATCCTACGCCATTTAGGGGTAGGCAAAATGCGGCTACTCAGCTCACCGTGGAAATTCTCGGCGCTCTCCGGTTTTGATCTCGAAGTTGTCGAGCGTCTAGGACCCAATGACACGGCGTATGAGCCAACTTCTCAGCAGGAATAAATTGATGCAATCCCTTTCGCAAGTTGAAGGCACTTTTGTGGATGTCGATGGCCGTTATGTCATCGTTGTAGGCCGTTTTAACCACCATGTGGTGGATAGCCTGGTGGAAGGCGCTATTGATAGCCTGACACGCCACGGCGTTGATGCGGACAATATTCACCTTGTCCACGTACCTGGTGCTTGGGAACTACCGCTGGCAGTAAAGCGTGTACTTAACGTCATGAAGCCCGACGCTGTTATCGCGCTGGGCGCTGTTATTCGTGGTGGCACGCCGCATTTTGAATATGTAGCTGGCGGCTGCAACACAGCCATCAACCACCTCCAGCTTGAGTTCGATACGCCGGTAGCAAACGGCGTGTTGACCGTTGAGTCTATCGAACAGGCGATTGAGCGGGCGGGTACCAAAGCGGGTAATAAAGGTACGGAAGCCGCAATGGCAGCGATGGAGATGGTCTCATTACTGCGAGCATTGCCGCTAGGAGACAACCAATGAGCGAACGTCGTGAGCGTAAGCCCTCTGCCGCGCAGCTAGGGCGCCACGCCGCGCGTGAGTTAGCGGTTCAGGGGATTTACCAGTGGCAAATGACAGGGAAATCGATCACCACTATCGAAGCTGAGTTTCGTAGCCAGGTAGCGGATGATGATCTGGAAGATTACGAAAACTGGGTGAAAGTAATGGAAATCGCTGATAAGGCGCTTTTCCATGAACTGCTGCATAACACGGTCCGGTTCAAAGCGGAGTTAGATCGTGAAATTGCGCCGCTGCTCGACCGACGCCTCGAAGACCTTGATGCTGTTGAGCTAGCCATCCTGCGCTTGGGTGCCTATGAGCTTTCTCGGCGGATGGAAGTACCCTACCGAGTAGTGATTAACGAAGGCGTTGAGCTGGCCAAATCATTTGGTGCCACCGACGGCCATAAATACGTGAACGGCATTCTCGATAAGTTAGCAAATCGCTTACGAAGTGCTGAGGTCAGCGCTCGCCGTCTGTAAGGCGAGCCTCCTGATAATGCGTTTAAGGGGCCTTTGTGCTTGGCGAATTTGAACTGATTCAGCGCTACTTCATGTCGCCGCAGGAGGCGCACGCGACAGCTGGTATAGCGCTTGAAAATGGCGACGATGCAGCGCTTTTGGTGCCCCGAGCAGGTCAGCAGCTTGTGGTCAGCGTTGATACGTCGGTGAGTAACGTGCATTTTCCTCACGATGCGCCAGCACACGCGGTAGGACATCGCGCGCTGGCGGTGGCGCTCAGCGACCTAGCAGCCATGGGCGCGACGTCGCGTTGGTGCCTGATGGCAATGACGCTGGATAAGAGCGTCTTTAATGACCGCGAAGCTGCTGAACACTGGTTAGCAGGATACGCTGAAGGGTTTCACGCGCTTTGTCAGCAGCACGCCACTGCGCTGGTTGGTGGTGATGTCACCTCTGGGGCACTGACCATTGGTGTGACGGTGATGGGCGAAGTGCCAACTGGCCAAGCACTAACTCGCTCAGGTGCGCAGGTCGGCGATGTTATCGCCGTGACCGGTGCCTTGGGTGGTGGTGCCGGTGGCCTATCGCTTTGGCGCCAGGGCGAACGCGAATTGTCGCACCCACTGCTGGCTCGTTATTTGTTGCCGCAACCTCGCTTAGCTGCGGGTGTGGCACTGCGCGGTATTGCAACGGCGGCACTGGACATTTCGGATGGCTTGTTGGCAGATTTGTCGCACGTGCGTAAGGCATCTGGCATAGGCTGCGCACTAGACGTCGACGCGCTACCGTTGGCCGTAGGATTGCAAGAAACGTTAGGCCACGATGAGGCAATTAAAGCCGCGCTATCGGGTGGCGACGACTATGAGCTGCTGGTGACACTCTCACCAACGAACCTCGCTATCGCCCAGCAGCGGCTCGTCGATCTTGGCCTCTCGCTAACGGTGATAGGCCACTGTACCGAAACCCTAGGCGTGACTGGCGTTGCCGCCAGTGACTACGAAGGATGGCAGCATTTTAGCGGGGAAGCGCCATGAACCGAGCACCAGCGAGCGTATGGCGTCGGCCAACCCATTTTTTTGCCTTTGGCCTGGGTAGTGGTGCGGTGCCCTGGGCACCTGGCACCTTCGGGACGCTAGCAGCAATCCCTTTTTACTGGATGATGGCCGACCTCCCTTTGGCCTGGTATCTCAGCATTGTGTTTGTGGCGTTTGTGGTTGGGGTGTGGTTGTGTGACAAAACTTCCCATGACTTAGGCGTGCATGATCACTCCGGTATTGTTTGGGATGAGTTTGTTGGCTACTGGATAACCATGGCGGCAGTGCCCTTCTCGTGGGAGGCCGCACTCTGGGGATTCATTGTTTTTCGTATTTTCGATGTCTTCAAACCGTGGCCTATCCGGTGGGCAGACCGGCGTGTTGCCGGTGGATTTGGCATTATGATTGATGACGTCATGGCGGGCATCTACGCGTGGAGCACGATGCATTTATGGTTTTGGCTACACTAAAAACCTACCTGCACAAACTGGCAGGTGAGCCACTTATAATAATAAATGGACTTAGCTGATTACCCGAAACTGATTACACAACGTCGGTGGTGAATGGCTCCAATCGTGGGGGTGTTCAAGGAGATCGCATGCGCAAGGAACGACTGATCGTGCCTATTCTCGCGGCCTTCGTGGTGGCGTGGGCAGTGGCACAACTGTTATCGAGCATTTTGTTTGAACGCAGCCTTCGTCAAGCACTAGAAGATTTGGAAGCGCGAGGAGAGTGGCGAGTTAGTCGCACTGAAAGCCGCCAAGGGTGGTTGACGTCTCAGGGAAAACTGCTTTTATCGCCCTTATTAGGGCGGCCATGGCGGTTAGAGCTGACTTACCGTGCTCGTCATGGTGCGTTAAGTACCGATGTTGAGGGAACGCTACTACCCCGTTTAGATAGCGTTTTGCAAAAAGCCGTAGGTGAGGTCTCTGCCCCGTCTATACCGCGCTGGCAAGGGCGCTACCATACGCTAAGTGGCCACAGTGAACTGAGGTTGGCACTTGCTCCTTTTGTGATCCAGCAAAATGGTCGTGAGTTATCTGTTCGTGGTGCCCGTATGCGCTTAGAAGGCGTATTTGGTGATTGGCGGTTGCGTGCGCTGCTCGACCAGCTCACGCTAACAGATGGCCCCGCTCATTTGACGCTGGGATCTTCGTCTCTTGAAAGCCGTTATACCTACATTGACGATGCCTACCACTTTGCTCAGCGCGACCATCTGCATGTTGAGTCGTTAGCGCTTCACTATCCTGCCTATGATATTCATGTGTCGCCGCTTGATGTTCACAGCCACATGGTGCTCGACGAACAAGAGCTTCGCTTGAATGGCGAACTGATCATTGGCGAGGTGAGCGTCCCAAGCGAAGCACCCGATACAGCTTTGTTAAGCGGTCGGATTGAGGCCGAGCTTTCACGCTTAAATGCGGATGCTGTTCGCGCAACAATCTTGCGTTTGCGGCAAGAAGCCTCATGGGGCGACGCTAGCCTGCCAATGGCAGAAGGACTGCTGGTGCGTTTAGCCCCTGATTTAAAAGGTGTGTTGAGTGACTCGCCCCGTTTAGACGTTACAACGATCGCGATTGAAAGCCCGCTGCTAGGTATCAATGTTAACGCGGATGGTGCGCTCTTTTTTGATGCGCGTGGGCTTGATGAACTCATGATGACGAGGCTAGATAAGCCAGAAGAGCGCGCTCGCTGGTTGGATCGTATTGATGGTGATTTTACTTGGCACGATGCGCCAACCGTGGCAGCCCTTTGGCTAGGCTTGCCTCTTGGTACGCGAGAATTAGAGTTTGATGTTGTTCGTGGCGAATTGCGCGTTAATGGACGCCCAATGCCTCAGCTTTGAGCATAAGTGTTTTGAGTATCACGGCTTTCTAATAAACAGCGACGAGCTCTGAAGCTGTTACCACTCTTCGAATACACTGCTACAAATGGTGCCAAGGGTTGAAGTTCACCCCCTGTGCCCACATTCCTTAGACATTGCTAAGCGGATCAATCCGCTAGTCACTGTTATGGGAGGGCGCATGAGCGACCAGGATTACGACCGCGATCACGAACATCTCGATTGGCTGACGGACGATGAGTCCGACGCACCGCAAGACGATACCTCGAACAGTGAAGAGCACCGTTCAGACGGTGAGAAAGTTAATTCGTTAGTGCCTGCCAGCGATATGCTCCCAGAGCGTATCTATCTATTGCCGATTCATAATCGGCCCTTCTTTCCCGCTCAGGTACAGCCGCTGGTCATCAACCGCGAGCGCTGGGAAGAAACCATGCGTCGGGTAGGTAATACGCCTCACCACACCATTGGTGTTGCCTTTGTTGGCGAGCAAGGTGTTGAGTCGTTGGATCACAACGGCTTTCCTGAGATTGGCACGGCGGTCAAAGTACATAAACTCCAGAGCGAAGATCAACAGATTCAGTTTATCGCTCAGGGGGTTAGGCGTTTTAAAATTCAGCGCTGGTTGTCTAAAGAGCCGCCTTATCTGGTGGAAGTCAGCTATCCCAAAGAACCAGTCGACGCTGAGAACGAAGAAACCCGCGCCTATGCGATGGCGATTATTAACGGCATCAAAGAGTTGCTGCCGATTAATCCGCTGTATGGTGAAGAGCTAAAACATTACCTCAATCGCTTTAGCCCTCATGAGCCCGGCCCGCTAACTGACTTTGCAGCTGCTATCACGTCTGCCAAGGGCCCCGACCTGCAGGATGTACTCGCCACGCTGTCGGTGGCTGAGCGTATGCACAAAGTTCTCCCATTGCTGCGTAAAGAAATCGATGTTGCTCAGTTGCAAAGCGAGATCAGTGAGCAGGTGAATGCTCAAATGCAGGAGCGGCAGCGAGAGTTTTTCTTGCGTGAGCAGCTTAAAGTCATTCAGCGTGAACTGGGTATTTCCAAAGACGACCGTGAAAACGACGTCGATACGTTTAGGAATCGCCTAGAGTCGCTGGTGGTGCCAGAACGCGTCCAAGCGCGTATTGACGATGAACTCAACAAGCTCAGCGTGTTAGAAACCGGCTCGCCAGAGTACGGCACTACTCGTAATTACCTTGATTGGCTCACCTCGTTGCCCTGGGGCGTTACCAGCCAGGACAAGCTCGACTTGACCCATGCCAGGGAAGTCCTTAATCGCGATCACGACGGCTTACAAGACGTAAAAGAGCGGATTGTTGAGTTTCTTGCCGAAGGTACCTTCAAGGGCGATGTTGGTGGCTCGATTGTGCTGCTGGTCGGCCCTCCTGGGGTCGGTAAAACCTCGATTGGGCGCTCTATTGCTGAGGCCTTGGGCCGTGAGTTTTATCGTTTCTCTGTGGGGGGGATGCGCGATGAGGCTGAAATTAAAGGTCATCGTCGTACTTACGTGGGCGCAATGCCCGGCAAACTAGTACAGGCCTTTAAAGAAGTCGAAGTCGAGAACCCTGTGATTATGCTCGATGAGATTGATAAGCTGGGTCAATCATTCCAGGGCGATCCCGCATCAGCACTGCTTGAGGTGTTAGACCCAGAGCAAAACGTCGATTTCCTGGATCACTATCTCGATGTGCGCATGGATCTATCAAAAGTGCTGTTCTTGTGCACCGCGAATACCCTGGACTCTATTCCAGGTCCGTTGCTTGATCGTATGGAGCAGATCCGTCTTTCTGGTTATATCGCCGAAGAAAAGCTACAGATCGCTAAGCACCATCTATGGCCGAAGCTGTTGAAACGCGACAACCTGGCTAAGAAACGTATCAACTTAACGGATGCCGCGCTCAAGCAGGTTATTGACGGCTATGCCCGTGAGGCAGGCGTTCGCCAGCTTGAAAAACAGCTGCATCGTATTGTTCGCAAGGCAGCCGTAAAGCTGCTGGAAGAGCAGGTGGAAACGGTAAAAATATCGGTTAAAAATCTGGAAGAGTTCCTAGGAGCACCGCTATTCCGCAAAGAGAAAGTGCTGAAAGGCGAAGGCGTTGTTACCGGGCTTGCCTGGACCTCCATGGGCGGCGCAACACTGCCTATCGAGGCGGGCAAAGTCCATGCGCTGGATCGCGGCTTTAAACTCACCGGCAAGCTTGGCGATGTGATGAAGGAGTCCGCCAATATTGCTTACAGCTACACCCTGGGCCACTTGCAAGAGTATGGTGCCGATGCTGACTTCTTTGACTCGGCGTTTGTGCATCTTCACGTGCCTGAAGGGGCGACACCCAAAGACGGCCCGTCGGCAGGGGTCACAATGACCACGGCGCTGCTTTCGCTGGCCAAGCATCAGGCGATTAACCGCCCCTTGGCAATGACCGGTGAATTGACCTTAACCGGGCAAGTCTTACCGGTGGGAGGAATCCGAGAGAAAATTATTGCCGCTCGCCGCAGCGATATTTTTGAGGTGATACTACCCGAAGCCAATAAGCGCGATTACGAAGAGCTTCCCGATTATTTGAAAGAGGGAATGACGGTGCATTTTGCAAACCGCTATCGTGATGTAGCCAATGTGGTCTTCACGTAGACGCTTCAATTAATCGTTAAACAACCGTTTAGTTAAGCCGCCGCACCAAAGAGTGCGGCGTTTTTGTAGGGTTATTCAAAGATTAAATTGCCTTGCGGCGAGTGATAATAGAGGCAAATCAAAATTAAAAAAGTCCCTGGGGAGCCTCTGTATGCGCAATAACCAACCCGTCACTCAGCGTGAGTACACGCTTGACGATGAAACTGTGCTGATTTCACGTTCCGATTTGAAGGGCAATGTGACCTACGCTAACGCTGCGTTTGTCGAGGTCAGCGGCTATACCCGCGATGAATTGATGGGAAGCCCTCATAACCTAATTCGCCACCCGGATATGCCGGAAGCAGCCTATGCAGATTTCTGGAAGACGATTAAGTCAGGTGCGAGCTGGCAGGGGACGGTCAAAAATCGTCGTAAAAACGGCGATCATTATTGGGTCACTGCTAGCGTGGCACCGCTCAGAGATGGCGACCGTATCGTAGGGTATACCTCGTTGCGGCGCAAAGCCCCGGCTCAAAGTATTGCGCTGGCAGAAACCGTCTATAAAGAAATACGCGAAAAAGGTAAATCTCGCCGCTACACGCTGGCGCAAGGGGCGCTAAGGCGCCGTGGTGTGGGAGGCTTTTTGGCTCGCTTTCAGTTTAATAGCCTAAAAGCTAAGTTAACGGGCATGGTCGTAGCGTCCATTATCTTAATGGGGTTAGCAGGCGGCCTAGGGATGTACGGCTTAATGGTTTCTGGTGAGCGTCTTGATACGTTAAATCGCTCAGGGCTAGAAGCCGTCGCCAACCTTCAGCGAGTAGAGCGCCAAATCGGCCAAGTGGTGGCTCAGTTGGAACCTGCTGTTCGTAACCCTCGCCGGGTTGATGTTGATGCAGTTGCCGCGTCAGTTAGCGAATATTCTCAGTCAATACAAACGCTTTGGAACGAGTATCGTACTGACAGTAATGCCAGTGCTGAGCGTCTACAAGCGTTTAGTGCAGGATTAGCGACCTGGATCAGCAGTGTCGATACCACGGTGACGGCGGTCAGTGACGCAAATGGCTTTGCCGCTTTCGAAGCCTTTAACGACGGCGTACAACCTACCACAGAGCAGCTAAGAGAGAGCAGTAGCCAGTTAGTTAGCGATGAGCGAGCAAATGCTGAAGCGCTGGTGGGTCAGGCACAACAGGGGCGTCAGCAGATGCTGATTGCTCAAGTGGTGTTGATGGTGATTGGTTTGCTACTAATGGTAGGCCTCAGTACGGTGATTTTAAGATCCGTACTGCGCAGTGTCGAAGGGGCGCGGCATATTACTTTTCAAATTGCAGCAGGTAATTTGGCTGCTCGCGAACGTCGTGAAACGAAAGACGAGCTGGGCGAGCTGCTCTATTCGTTGGATACCATGCGCTTTAGCTTGGCGAGTATTGTCGGTGACGTAGAGTATCGAGTGTCGGTTGTCACGCCGGCCGTTCAGCAAATTGCCGCTGAAAATGAAGAGCTGGCTTCTCGCACCGAGCAGCAGGCGTCATCACTGCAGCAAACGGCCTCTAGCATGGAAGAAATGACGTCCACGGTACAGCAAAATACTGAGAATGCCCGCCAAGCGACAGAGCTGGCGGTGCAGAATGCCTCAAGCACCCGCGATACCCGAGAGCAAATGCAGCAGTTGGTCGCAAGAATGCAGCGTATTGCCCAAAGTGCTGAAAAAATGGCGGAGATGATTGGCGTCATTGACGGAATCGCTTTCCAAACGAATATTCTGGCACTCAATGCATCGGTCGAAGCGGCACGTGCCGGAGAGCATGGCCGAGGCTTTGCAGTGGTGGCTAGTGAAGTGCGTAACTTGGCGAGCCGTAGTGCCGATGCGGCCCAAGAAATTCGCAAGATGATTGAAAGTACGACGCAAGAGGTCAGTGGCGGCCGTGGTGCGGTTGAGCAAGCGGAACGAGCCATCGATAATGTGATGCAGCAGGTCAGCCGTGTCAGTGAGCTGATGGAGTCGATTAGCACCGCCTCGAGCGAGCAAAGCAGCGGTATTGGCCAAATTAATTCCGCGATTGCTGAAATGGATAATGTGACTCAGCAAAACGCCACAAAAGTACAAACTATCGCGGCCTCTGCGGATAATTTAGCGCTAGAGACGTTTGAGCTGGCGAATGTCGTGGATGCCTTCCGTCTTGAAGGCGCTCAGGAAGAAAATATTCACTCTGCCCGGGAAAAGCTACAGCAGGTTAATCAAGCGCAGCGTAAAGCGTCACTGAAACTGCCCTCAGGGGGAGGTGCTGCGGCAAGAGAGTTGGCTAGTCAAGACCACTCTGCACAGTGGGAGACGTTTTAACTGCGACAAATTGGCAAGGGAGGTTGCTCTCAGCATCTAGTCTCCACGGTGCGCTCATGCCACAATCTAAGGCCGCTGGATTCATTTGCCTGTCGCCAAGAATGCGGCAGGCCACGATAAAGATGTAGAAGAGGACACCATGCCCGAGTATCGCTCCCGTACGACCACCGCCGGCCGTAATATGGCCGGCGCCCGCGCCCTTTGGCGCGCCACCGGCATGAAAGACGACGACTTCCATAAGCCCATTATTGCGGTTGCGAACTCGTTTACCCAGTTTGTGCCGGGCCATGTTCACTTAAAAGACATGGGCCAATTGGTCGCACGTGAAATAGAAAAAGCCGGCGGTGTGGCTAAAGAATTCAACACCATAGCGGTAGATGACGGCATCGCAATGGGGCACGATGGCATGCTCTATTCGCTGCCCAGCCGCGATATTATCGCCGATAGTGTTGAGTACATGTGTAATGCCCACTGCGCCGACGCGCTAGTGTGTATTTCCAACTGCGACAAAATCACCCCTGGGATGCTGATGGCGGCCATGCGCCTCAATATTCCGGTCATTTTTGTCTCGGGTGGGCCCATGGAAGCGGGCAAAACCAAGCTGCTAAATCACGGCCTAGATCTGGTCGACGCCATGGTTATGGCGGCTGACGACAGCGTTGATGATGAAACTCTAGCTGAAGTCGAGCGCAGTGCTTGCCCCACCTGCGGCAGTTGCTCGGGTATGTTTACCGCTAACTCTATGAACTGCCTAATGGAAGCATTAGGTTTGGCGCTGCCTGGTAACGGTACCGTGCTGGCGACCCACTCAGACCGTCGGCGCCTGTTTGAAACCGCTGGCCATCGCATTGTAGAGCTGGCCAAGCGCTACTATGAAGGCGAAGAGGCCCACTTACTGCCCCGTGCGATTGGTAACAAAGCAGCGTTCAAAAATGCCATGACGTTAGATATCGCCATGGGCGGCTCTACGAATACAATTTTGCATTTGCTGGCGGCGGCCCAAGAAGCGGAAGTTGACTTCTCCATGGCGGATATTGATCGGCTTTCCCGTGAGGTACCGCAACTATGTAAAGTGGCACCCAATACCCAGAAATACCATATCGAAGACGTTCACCGTGCAGGTGGCATTATGGCTATTCTGGGCGAGTTGGATCGTGCGGGAGTGCTGGACACGTCAGTGCCAACGGTTTACGGCGATAGCCTAAAAGCGGCGCTGGAAGAGTGGGATATTATGCGCTCGCCAAACGCTGAGGTGGTCGAGTTCTTTAAAGCAGGCCCTGGTGGTATTCCAACCCAAACCGCTTTCTCACAAAGCGCCCGCTGGCCAAGTCTAGATGGCGATCGTGCGACCGGTTGTATTCGCGACCTAGCGCATGCGTTCTCAACAGAAGGCGGTTTGGCTGTGCTTTACGGCAACATCGCCCTCGATGGTTGCGTAGTTAAAACGGCAGGCGTTGACGATTCGATTCTCGTGTTTGAAGGCAAAGCTCACGTCGTTGAATCCCAAGATCAAGCAGTGGCCAATGTATTGGACGGTAAGGTCAAAGAGGGCGATGTGGTGGTTATTCGCTACGAAGGCCCTAAAGGCGGTCCTGGCATGCAGGAAATGCTCTATCCGACCTCGTACTTAAAATCCAAAGGGCTGGGTAAGGCCTGTGCATTGTTGACGGATGGCCGCTTCTCTGGCGGGACTTCTGGGCTTTCCATTGGTCATGTTTCCCCCGAAGCGGCGGCAGGCGGCGCGATTGGTTTGGTTGAGCAGGGCGATACCATTCTGATTGATATTCCCAACCGTACGATTAACGTGCAACTACCTGATTCAGTATTAGCGCAGCGTCGCGAGGAGATGGAAGCTAAAGGCAAAGACGCCTGGAAGCCCGTCGAACAGCGTCCCCGTAAGGTAACTCCCGCACTGAAAGCCTACGCATTGCTGGCCACGTCAGCAGACAAAGGGGCGGTTCGCGACCTTTCCAAGCTCGACTAGGTGTAGGTACTATGTAAAACAGCCCGTGCAAAGCGGGCTGTTTTATGTGGACTGCTTTTATGCCCAATGCAAACCGTCAAAACGACTAAGGAATGTAATGAAGGCGATTATCAACGTTGGCCTCGTTGGCTATGGATTTGCGAGTAAAACGTTTCATGCGCCACTCATTCAGGCAACGGAAGGCCTGGATTTAGTCGCAGTATCCTCTAGCGATGCCGCCAAAGTGCATGCTGACTTAGATGTCGAGGTTGAGCGCCAAGCACTGGCGTTATGTCAGCGCAGCGATATTGACCTCATCGTTATCCCTACACCTAATGACACGCATTTTCCACTCGCCAAAGCAGCGTTGATGGCGGGTAAACACGTAGTCGTCGATAAGCCGTTTACCGTCACACTTTCGGAAGCCAAGCAGCTCAAAGCGCTAGCGATTGATAAAGAGCGCTTGGTATCGGTATTTCATAACCGTCGTTGGGATAGTGACTTCCTTACCGTTAAAGCGCTGCTGGAAGCCGGTACGTTAGGCCGTGTCACTGGGTTTGAATCGCGTTTTGATCGTTTTCGGCCTGAGGTTCGTGACCGCTGGCGCGAAAAAGCCACGCCGGGAGGTGGGATTTGGTATGACCTAGGCCCTCACTTGCTTGATCAAGCCTGTGAGCTGTTTGGGATGCCCAATGCCATCATGCTGGATCTGGGCGTGCGCAGAGATGACGCTAAAGCCGATGATGACTTTTTAGCGTTGCTGGAGTACGACGGCTGTCGCGTTAGCCTTAGCGCTGGCACGCTGGTTGCCGAATCAACACCGCGCTTCCGCATTAATGGAACGCAAGGCAGCTACCTGAAATATGGCCTAGACCCTCAAGAGGATCGCTTAAAAGCGGGTGAGGTGCCAACACCTGCGTGGGGTGCCGACTCCCCAGGTACGCTAATCCTTCGCGAGGGTGATGGCGAAGAAGCACTGCTAGTGCGTCACGAGCATGCTACCCAGGCGGGTGATTACCTGGCTTATTATCAAGGCGTGGCCGTCGCAATCCGTGATAAAACGCCGCTGCCTGTTGATATCGAAGATGCGTTACGCAGCATGACACTCTTAGAAGCTGGCCTAGACAGCCACCGCCAACGCCGCTGGATACCGTTGAAGCATCACTTGTAAGCATTGGATCAAAAGCCTTTTGGCAGTGGCCAGGCACCCCTGGGGTCATCATTGTAGGAGGCCGATTTATCGGTGGTCCGACATCTCGGCGATGGCGGCGCAGCCGCCCATAGCTGGCACAGGCAGAAAAGCCTGGGTCATCGCGAGCTGAAGCTCCCTCCCACAAGGTACCGTGCCACTGATCTATTTTAGGAGGCCAAACCATCGCGAGCTGAAGCTCCCTTCTAGACTATTTGCCCGCGTTGAACATTAACGCTTTACAACAAATCCATTGCGCTATTGCGTTTCTCTTCGCGCAGCTTATCCCTTGCGATATAGAGCGCGGCGATGGCGCGGGCTTCGTGGAAGTCGTCACGTAATAGCAGTGCCGGCAGTTCTTCAATGGCGTGGGTTTCGACAATCAACGGCTCTGGCTCGTCGCCTGGCAGGCGCTTGGGATAAAGATCGGTGGCGATGAGTACCTGCATGCGGTGGCGCATGTAGTTAGGCGCAAGCGATAACTCCACCAGTGGCTCAATGCGATGCGCGCCAAAGCCGCACTCTTCCATTAGCTCGCGGTTGGCAGCAGTGACAATATCTTCGCCGGGGTCAACTAGCCCCTTTGGCAGCGTCAGCACATAATCTTCAAAGCCCGCCGCATATTCACGAATAAGCAGTACGTGCTCCGGATCGGGCATGGCAATAATCATTACCGCGCCTCGGTCTGCGCCGGTTAAACGTTCAAACTGGCGCTCTTCACCATTAGAAAAGCGCAAGTCAAGCGACTCAATCTGGAATAAACGGCTTTTGGCGACGTTGGTTCGCGCCAAGATTTGCGGCTTTTTCAGGTAGTCATGTGGGGTATTGCCTGTTGAAGCGTCGTGGAGTGACATCATGCCTCCGTGGCTGCAAAAAACGGGTTACGCTACAATAGCATGCTTACTCTTTCATACTGGAGCGGCAATGATTGATTGGCGCGAGATTGATACTGTCCTACTCGATATGGATGGCACGCTGCTGGATCTGCACTTCGATAGCCATTTCTGGCTAGAGCATCTGCCAAAACGCTATGTTGAGCTTCATCAGCTAGACGCAGCGAGCCAAGAAGCGCTGCGTGCGCGCATTATCGGTGAGCAGGGCACGCTGAACTGGTACAGCCTTGCGTACTGGAGCCGCGAACTTGGGGTGGATATCGTGGCGCTGAAACGCGAAGTACAGCACTTGATAGGCCTGCGTAGCGATGCACTAGACTTTTTAACCTGGCTGAAGCAAGCCCATCCCCGTGTCATTCTAGCGACCAACGCAGACCGTGCCAGCCTCGCGCTAAAATTACCGCTGACAGGGTTGGAAAACTACCTCGACGCCATCATCTCATCAGAAGATGTGGGGGCTGCCAAAGAGGAGCAGGCTTTCTGGTTTGCGCTTCAAGAGCGGGAACCGTTTGATTCAGCGCGCACGCTGTTTATCGATGATAACGCACGCGTACTCGAAAGTGCCCGTGAGTTTGGTATCAAACACTTACTCGGTATTAAGCAGCCAGATAGCCAGCGGCCTGAAAAAGAACTGCAGGAGTTTATTGCCCTAGACCGGTTTGCCCAACTGCTGCCAGATAACCTGCCAGGGCAGCGAGGAGAGCGTTAATGAGCGACAGCGTTCGCTTGGATAAGTGGCTATGGGCCGCACGGTTTTTCAAAACCCGTGCCCTGGCTAAAAAAGCGATAGAAGGCGGTAAAGTGCATTATGACGGTGGCCGCGTAAAAACCAGCAAAAATGTCGAGCTGGGGGCGCTTATTCGCGTTCCCCAAGGGTGGGATATTTTTGAGGTGGAAGTGATTTCGCTTTCCGACCAGCGTCGCGGCGCGCCAGAAGCGCGTAAACTCTACGCTGAAACGGAGGAAAGCGTGCAACGCCGAGCCAAAGAAGCTGAAGCTCGTCGTCTCACCAATGAAGCCATGCAGCACCCACTCAAACGCCCTGATAAAAAACAGCGGCGTGACATCCAGCGCTTCCAGCGCCAACAGGGCGATTAAACACGCGTTTATTCGTCATGGCGGTAAGCCTTCTCTCTACTCCTCCGACGGTTTCCTTATGTCTGATCAAATCCAACGTTTTATGTTTGACCAAACCAACGTGCGAGGTGAAATCGTCACGCTCAGCACTGCCTATCATGAGGTGCTTGACCGCCACGCTTACCCGCCAGCGGTTAATGAGCTGCTGGGTGAGCTGTTGGCGGCGGTCGCTTTGCTAACCGACACGGTAAAACTAGACGGCACCTTAAGCATTGAAGTGCGAGGACGAGGCTCATTGGCGCTCTTAATGGCCGAGTCCAACCCCGGTGGTGAGCTGCGTGCGATCGCGCGAATCGCGGAAGACGCTGTGCTGCCCAGCGAATATGCCAGTTTCCGAGAGCTGGTGGGGGAAGGGCAAATTGTGATTACCCTAGATCCAAGGGAAGGGCATCGATATCAGGGTATTGTTGCGCTTGATCACGCTACCTTGGGGGGCTGCCTAGAAGCCTACTTTGGCCAATCAGAACAGTTGCCAACCCGCCTTTGGCTCGCGGCTGACGGCGAGCGTGCAGGTGGGCTGCTGCTTCAGCGCCTGCCCGATGCCTCACAAAACCAAGATGTTGATGCCTGGGAACGCAGCGTTCATCTCGCTGACACCATTAAGACTGAAGAGCTTCTAGGGCTGGAACAGCGCGAAGTACTGTACCGGCTCTATCACGAAGAGACGGTTAGAGTGTTCGAGCCGAAAGCACTACGCTTTGGCTGCACCTGCTCGCGGGAGCGAATGAGCCATGCGTTATACACTCTTGGCGAACAGGAGCTGCGCGATATTTTGCGCGAAGAAGGCGCAATCGATACGCAATGCCACTTTTGCCACACGAAATATCACTACACAGCCGCAGAGATTGAAATTTTATTAGAAAATCCGGACGCGCCACCCCCAGTGATTCATTGATTGTGTAGTCGCAGATGATGGCGTGGGTATTGAAGTCGTATGTCTACCGCACTAGTCATAGCATAGCCTATAGGATGCCTGTCGAACGATTGTTTGAAAGACTTGCTGCGATGCAACACAAAATGTAGTGTCATTGTAGTAGTTTAACTACAAGATATTTGATGAAAGCCCCCGTTTCCCGGGGGCTTTCTTTTTGCCATAATGCGCCGGACTTCAGCGCACTCAGCCCATGGTATTGGAAACAATAAGCGGCTGAGGTGATTTCTCAAGGCGTCGTTGACGCCCGGTAAATTCGAGACCCAGGAATCGACATGACCACGACTCAAGCCGCTCCCCAAGCCCACGTTAATCTTAGCAGCGCCGAACTGATCGAGCGCGCCGTGGCCCGTGGTGAAGGCCGCCTGTCGGCTAATGGTGCGCTGGTGGTAAACACCGGTCTGCGCACAGGGCGTTCACCGAAAGATCGCTATATCGTCGACGAGTCCTCTACTCGCGATAGCATCGACTGGGGAAGCGTGAACCGCCCGTTTGATGCTGAGAAATTTTCAGCGCTGTGGGCACGTGTAGAAGACTATCTGGGTAGCGGTGAGCACTTCGTAGCTGAACTGCATGTAGGCAGTGATAACACGCACTACTTACCCGTTCGTGTTACCACAGAAACGGCTTGGCAAAACCTGTTTGGCCGCACCATGTTTGTGCGCCCGCAGGCATACAACACAGCGGTTAAAGATGAGTGGACGATTCTGAACGCCGCGGGCTTTGAGTGTGACCCCAGCCGCGACGGCACCAACTCTGATGGCTGTGTCATTATTAACTTTGCCGAGCGCAAAGTATTGATTGCTGGTATGCGCTATGCCGGTGAAATGAAGAAAGCAATGTTCTCTGTGCAGAACTACTTGTTGCCAGAAGCTGATGTTCTGCCGATGCACTGCTCTGCGAACGTTGGTGAAGACGGCGAAACCTGTTTGTTCTTCGGCCTTTCAGGTACGGGTAAAACCACGCTTTCCGCTGACCAAGCGCGTTACCTGATTGGCGATGATGAGCACGCGTGGGGCGACGGTATCGTCTTTAACATGGAAGGTGGCTGCTACGCTAAGTGTATCGACCTTTCTGAGAAGAACGAGCCGGTTATCTGGAACGCGATTAAGTTTGGTACCGTGCTGGAGAACGTTGTTCTTGACGATCGTCGCGAGCCGGATTACGCCGACGACAGCCTGACTCAAAACTCTCGTGCCGCCTATCCGCTAGAGCACGTTGAAAAGCGTGTACCGGAGAACCTGGCTGGTGAGCCTAACGCTATCGTCTTCCTGACCTGCGATATGTCTGGCGTATTGCCGCCCGTATCGATTCTTTCCAAAGAAGCCGCCGCGTACCATTTCTTGTCAGGCTACACTGCGAAAGTGGGCTCTACCGAAATGGGTTCATCTGAAGGCTTGGCTGCCACATTCTCTACCTGCTTCGGTGCGCCGTTCTTCCCGCGTCCTGCGCGTGAATACGCCGATCTGTTGATCAAGCGGGTAGACAAAAAAGATGCTCAGGTTTATCTCGTCAACACCGGTTGGACAGGTGGTGCCTACGGCGAAGGTGGCTCACGTTTCTCTATCCCGACTACTCGCGCCATCATCAGTGCTATTCAGTCCGGCGTGCTGCGTGATGTTGAAACCCAGCACATCGACGGCCTGAACCTTCAAGTGCCTGTAGCCGTGCCGGGTGTCGACTCTAGCCTGCTCAATCCTCGCGAGACGTGGGCTGACCAAGATGCCTACGACCGTCACCTGCAAGATCTTGCCACTAAGTTCGTTGATAACTTCAAGAAGTTTGAAGGCGTTAACGCGGCAATTATCAAGGCAGGTCCGCAGTTAACCTGATATGTACGATAGGGTAAAGATTGTCAAACGTTTGAATAACTAATCGAACGTTTGGGCAGTCAAGTAGTCAAAACGGGACGGTGCTAAGGCGCCGTCCCGTTTTTGTGTCTATGTGCTTGACGTATTAAGGGGGAGTGCGCAAATGAAACGTCGTCACTTTTTGGGTCTTGCGGGACTAACGGGACTAACGGGACTGGCAGGTGCTCTTCCGGGCGTCTCGTTTGGCTTTCCGCGATTAGACCTTGAAGCAGCTCCTGGCCTTGAAAAGCTTGAATTAAGCGAAGAGGAATGGCGTGAACGCCTGACTGATGAAGCATTTTACGTGCTCCGCGAAGAGGGAACTGAGCGCGCCTTTTCAAGCCCCCTGGACGGAGAGGTTGGGGAAGGTGAGTACCGCTGTGCTGGGTGCGATCTTGTGCTTTTCACCAGCGCAATGAAGTATGACTCTGGCACCGGTTGGCCCAGTTTTTTCGAGCATGTTGAGGGCCACTTGTTAAGCAAGTTGGATTTCAAGCTGGTGTGGCCACGTACAGAGTATCACTGTGCGCGCTGCGGCGGTCATCAAGGTCATGTCTTTGGTGATGGCCCAGAGCCTACCGGTTTGCGTTGGTGCAACAACGGTGTAGCGTTGCGGTTTGTGCCTGCATAAAACACTATCCGCGGGTGCCTCGTTTGCTAGTCCCTCGCAAGACTCGTTACACCGCGCTACAGGGATGCAACCATTGAACTCAGTGGGATTGTAGCGCGTGGTAAGCGAAGCGCACCCGCGAGGGCAGCTTCCCCATCGTGGCCAATTCATGCCAGCATCGTGCGATTGTGGTACCTTGTCGGCACCTCGAATGCTGCATGAGTTAGTTGCACGTTATGGATGTCAAACAACGTATTATTTCACGCTTAGCCACTGAGCTAAACGTACGGCCTGAACAGGTCTCCGCCACGGTAGAGCTTCTGGATGGTGGCGCTACCGTGCCGTTTATTGCTCGTTATCGTAAAGAGGTAACGGGTGCCCTCGATGATATTCAGCTGCGCCAACTGGATGAGCGCCTGCGCTATTTGCGCGAGCTGGAAGAGCGCCGTGAAGCCGTACTAGCGGCTATCGATGAGCAAGGCAAGCTGGATGCCACGCTAAAAGCAACGATTCAGGCAGCTGAGACGAAGCAGCGCCTAGAAGACTTATACCTACCGTTTAAGAAAAAGCGCCGCACGAAAGCGCAAATTGCCCGTGAAGCGGGCTTAGAGCCACTGGCGGATGCCCTGTTGGCCAGTCCGCAGCTTAATCCCGAAAGCGAAGCCGCGCAGTACCTGCGCTCTGCAGAAGGCGATATTCCAGCCATTGAAGATGCCAAAGCCGCCCTTGATGGTGCTAAGCAAATTCTCATGGAACGCTTCGCCGAAGACCCTGAACTTATTGGCCGGTTGCGTGAACGGTTATGGCAAGAGGGCGAATTAAGTGCCCGCGTGCTAGATGGCAAGCAGCAGGAGGGCGCAAAGTTCTCTGACTACTTCGAACATGACGAGAAACTGGCCAAGGTGCCATCTCACCGTGCGCTTGCTATGTTCCGTGGTCGCAACGAAGGTATTCTAAGTCTGGCGATTCGTCTGCCTGGCGAAGAGGACGCGCCAATTCATCCGGCCCAGGTCGCCATTGCCAAACAAGTGGGTATTAGCGATGAAGGCCGCCCCGCCGACAAATGGTTGAGCGAAGTAGTGCGCTGGACGTGGCGTGTAAAGCTCTATACCGCGCTTGAAACCGAGCTGTTGGGTCGCCTGCGCGAGCAGGCAGAGTTAACCGCTATCGAGGTGTTTGCCGCCAACCTGAAAGACCTTTTGCTGGCAGCACCTGCAGGGCAAAAAGTGACGCTCGCGATTGACCCGGGCCTAAGAACCGGCTGCAAGGTTGCGGTGGTGGATGCGACCGGTCAATTTATCGACCAAGCGACGATTTACCCTCATGCGCCGCAGAATCGCTGGGACGAATCGCTCAATGTGCTCGCTAAACTGGTTAAACAGCATGGCGTTCAACTCGTTGCTGTTGGCAATGGTACTGCCAGTCGCGAAACCGACAAGCTGGCAGGTGATCTGCTGAAGGCGTTAGCGCCCGAACATCGTTTAAGTAAAGTCATGGTGTCTGAGGCCGGTGCGTCGGTTTACTCCGCGTCGGAATACGCCTCTCGCGAGCTGCCAGATCTTGATGTCACCGTACGCGGCGCCGTCTCTATTGCTCGCCGCCTGCAAGACCCGCTTGCAGAACTGGTGAAAATCGAGCCGAAATCTATCGGTGTTGGTCAGTATCAGCACGATGTCTCCCAGGTGCAGCTGTCGCGTAGTCTAGAAGTCGTGATAGAAGACTGTGTTAACGCAGTCGGTGTGGATCTCAATACGGCATCTAGCGCATTGCTTTCACGTGTTGCTGGGCTAAGTGCTGCCATTGCTGAAAATATTGTTGCCCAACGCAACGTTAAAGGTGCCTTCACAAGCCGTAAAGAGCTGTTGGAAGTCAGCCGCCTTGGGCCAAAGACGTTTGAGCAGTGTGCTGGTTTTTTACGCATCAGCAACGCCGAAAATCCGCTGGATGCCAGCGCCGTTCACCCAGAGGCTTATACGCTGGTAGAGCGTATTGCCAAGCAGAATAGTCGAGATATAAAAGGTCTGATTGGTGATAGTGCAACGCTAAAAGCACTGAAACCCGCCGACTTCGCTGATGAGCGTTTTGGTGTTCCTACCGTCAGCGATATTCTCAAAGAGCTAGATAAGCCAGGACGCGACCCGCGCCCTGAGTTTAAGGCGGCTGAATTCCGTGAAGGCGTCGAAACGCTCAAAGACCTGAAGCTGGGCATGGTACTGGAAGGTACCGTCACCAACGTGACCCACTTCGGTGCCTTTGTAGATATTGGCGTTCATCAAGACGGGCTCGTGCATATTTCAGCGCTCTCTGACCGCTTTATCGATGACCCCCGCAGTGTAGTAAAAGCAGGCGATATCGTTACCGTTAAGGTGATGAGCGTGGATATCCCCCGCAAGCGGGTAGGGCTTTCAATGCGTTTGGATGATGAGCCAGAGCAGGCGCAAGCCGCTTCAAATTCCACTAACGACGAGCCCCGTAAGCCTGCGCGTAGTCAGCGGTCGGCCAGTTCTGGACAGAACGGTCGTGGTCAACGCCAGGGAGGAAAGTCCAGCGAAGCAGCGGCACCAATGGGCGCGCTCGGCGCAGCACTGCTTAAAGCAAAGCAGGGCAAATAGTCGCGCGTCTTGAATATTTAATGGTTGCCGCCATATCCTGCTGTCTATTCTCGGTAAAAAACGTGATAAACCGCATGGCGATGCCAGCTGATTTCAACAAGGCCTGCTTTAAGCAGGCCTTACTAACAAGGAGTGTTCACCTTGTCTGAACCTCTCACTGTGCCATCCACACTGACCGCCCAGGTTGAGCGTTTGCTCCCTAGCGCGCGTTTAGGGCGTCTAGGCCGCCTGCGTCGCGGGGTGGAAAAAGAGGGCCTACGCGTTGACGCCAACGGCCATATTGCTCAAACGCCGCACCCTTACGCGCTGGGTTCAAAGCTAACCCATCCACATATCACCACTGACTACTCCGAAGCGCTATTGGAGTACATCACACCGGTGTATTCAGAGCCAAAAGAGGCGTTGGCATTTTTATCAGACCTGCACACGTTTACCTATCACCACTTGGAAAATGAGTGGATTTGGCCAGGCAGCATGCCGTCTCGGCTTTCCGGCAACGATAGCGTACCGATTGCTGACTACGGCAGCTCCAATGTGGGCACCATGAAGCATGTCTATCGTAAAGGGTTGGATGTGCGCTACGGGCGTATAATGCAGGCTATCGCCGGGGTGCATTACAACGTATCGCTACCCGATGATATGTGGCATGCCCTGCGTGAGCTTGAAAAAGCCACCAATATTCCTTTTAACGATTATCGCTCTACGCGTTATTTCGGCATGATTCGACACTTTCGTCGTCATAGCTGGCTGCTGCTCTACCTATTCGGCGCATCGCCCGCCATCGACAAAAGCTTCCTGCCAACTGGCACAGTGCCTGAAAAACTGCAGTCGTTGAGCGACGACACCTATTACGCCCCCTATGCGACCACGCTACGTATGTCGGATTTGGGCTATCAGAATAAAGTGCAGTCGCAGCTTAAAATCTGCTTTAACTCGTTGTCCAACTACGTCAACACCCTGCGGCATGCTATTTCCACTCCGTGGCCAGACTACGAAAAGCTGGGCGTGAAGAACGGCGACGAGTGGCAACAGTTAAACGCCAATATTTTGCAGATTGAAAACGAATACTACAGCGATATTCGCCCTAAACGAGTCGCCAAGCACAACGAAACACCCAGTCAAGCCCTGGAAGCGCGTGGGGTAGAGTACATCGAAGTACGCTGTTTGGATCTTAATCCATTCGACCCACTAGGTGTCACCGAGGCTCAGATGCGCTTTGTTGATACCTTCTTAATGTGGTGTCTATTAAGCGATAGCCCGTGGATTTCAGACGAAGAGTGCGACCGCTTAGACGACAATCGCCGTTTTGTCGTTGAGCGTGGGCGTGACCCAGCGCTGAAGCTGATCCATGACGGCAAAACGACGACGGTGAAGGAGTGGGGCGAGCAGATTTTTGCGGAAATGGCCGAAGTAGCACGCCTGTTGGATGCGGTAGAAGAGGGCGCTCCCCATGCGTCAGCACTCGCTGAGCTAGCGCCGCGGCTGAAAGACCCTTCTCTAACCCCCTCAGCGCAACTGCTGGCGCGCCTGGAAGCCGGTAATGGCTCGCTCAGCGATACGCTGTTGCAATTGGCTCAAGAGCAAGCTGACAAGCTTAAATCCACGCCCATGCTACGTTCTCGTGAAGCACTGCTTGCTCAGTTG
Organism: Halomonas sp. MS1; assembly: GCF_024182575.1. Taxonomy (NCBI): domain Bacteria; kingdom Pseudomonadati; phylum Pseudomonadota; class Gammaproteobacteria; order Oceanospirillales; family Halomonadaceae; genus Halomonas; species Halomonas sp. MS1. The sequence goes on along the minus strand of NZ_CP098926.1, from coordinate 4,542,971 downwards.
ATCGAAACCTCGCACCAACAGCAGCACGATATCGAAGAAGCCGATCAAGAGAGCTTTAGTGAGTTCCTAAGTGCTTACTTTGCCAAAGCGCGTGAATCCAGAGCGCTGTCTGCTATTTCACCAGAGGATGGTCAATGACATCATTAGCAGTTCGCCCTATCGCGTTAGCGGGCTTCGCCTTTTGTGTTCTGATGATGGCGGTAGCCTTGGGGCTTGAGCATATTATGGGGTTGGAACCCTGCCCGTTGTGTATTTTTCAGCGGGTCGCGGTGATTGCCGCAGGGCTAGTGCTAGGTATCGCTGCCCTGCACAACCCAAGTGGCAAAGTAGGCAAAGCTATCTACGGTTTGCTGAGCTTGGCCGCAGTAGGTACCGGTGCTTTTGTTGCCGGAAGGCATGTATGGCTTCAAGGCTTGCCCGCTGACGAAGTGCCGACCTGTGGCCCAGGCCTTGAGTACATGATGGATATCTTGCCGATGCAAGAAGTGGTTGCCATGGTGCTTACCGGCTCTGGTGAGTGTGCTGACATTGATTTCATGTTCTTAGGCCTGTCGCTGCCTGCATGGACCTTGATCGGCTTTTTATTGCTCGCCATTGCGCCTCTGCGTATTCTGTGGTCTTTAAAAACATAGTCTGTAAAAACATGGTCTGTAAAAAAGAGTTAAATAAGTGGTATGGTTTACGTTAATCGTTTGGCCTCATTTAATTAAGTAAACCGTACCCGCTAGGATTGACAGGTGTCCACGGACGCGCGAGTCTAGCTCAGTTGAAGACGGCTATCTGTAAGGAGAAAGCCCCATGCTCGAAGATTGCAAAAATGCCCTGGAGCGCTGGGGGGGCGTGCACAGTTTGATTGATCGCTGGCTTGATCAGCGCCGTTCGCTGTTAGTCAGCTTCATTGAGCTGCAAGAAGCCTGTGACGCCGAATTAGAGGCGATTAGCAAAGCACGAATTGACACCTTTAGTGAGTTGTTGATGGACTACATCAGCGCTGGGCACTTCGAGATTTACCCCCAGCTTGCTGAGGAAGCAAAGGCATTCGACGATGAGAGTGCGCTACAAATCGCGGCAAAGCTCCTTGAGCGCTTAGAAATGTCAACGGCCATGGTGCTGGAGTTCGATGAAGACTTCGCCTCACCGGTACGCTGTCAGCAGAATCTAGTGCGTTTACCCGCCTGGATTGACCGCTTAGCGAAAGGCTTGGCAGAGCGCTTCGCCCTAGAAGACCAGCTAATCGCCCGCCTGCACGCCGCCCACAGCCCTCAGCAGATGAAGTCACCAGCGTAGCGCTTTGCGCTGCCCCGCGGGTGCGCTTCGCTTACCACGCGCTACAACCCCTGTGAATTCAGTATGTTTTGTAGCGCGGTGTAACGAATCTTGCGAGGCTCGAGCAAATGAGGCACCCGCGAATGGTGCCCCGGCCCCGTCTGCTATGCAGCCTCACTTCTCACTCTTCTCACTGCTCACCTATCACGCCTTAGCTTGCCGCCTATCACTAGCATGCAGGGGGTTAATAAGAGTGTCAGGGCGGTGGCGAAAGTGAGGCCGCCGGCAATCGCGCTGGACATTTGTGTCCACCACTGAGCCGAAGGGGCATTGAAACCTAGCGCGGGTGCGAAAAGATTAACGTTGATTCCCAGCACCATCGGCATTAACCCCAGCACGGTGGTAATGGCGGTGAGAAGCACTGGGCGTAAGCGCAGGGTGCCTGCTTCTAGTGCCGCTTCGGTTGGGGGCATGCCTTGGCCGCGCAGCTCGTTGTAAGTGTCGATCAAAACGATATTGTTGTTAACGACAATACCTGCCAGGGCGATAATGCCCATGCCCACCATGACAATACCAAACGCTTGGCCAGTAATGAGCAGCCCCATCAAAACCCCCGCAGTGGAGAACACAATGGCCGATAGCACCAGTGCTGCTTGATAGTAGCTATTGAATTGAGTTACTAGAATCAGCGCCATTAGCCCAATCGCGATCAAGAAAGCGCTAATCAAGAACTGCATGGATTCCTGCTGATCTTCTTGTTCACCCGCCACATTAACCATCAAACTATCGTCAAGTTGGCTTTGGCCTGCCTCTAGTAGCGCTCGCAACCGCTCGTCCGCTAAATAGCCGGGTGCTAAATCTGCCTCAACGGTAATCGCACGGCGTCCATCAATGCGATTCAGAGTGCCTACTTTGGGGGCAGGTGTAATGTCTACAAAGTGAGCAATAGGCACTTGGCCTCGCGGGGTGTTAATCGTCAGTCGTTCAAGCTGGTTGAGCGTGCGCCAGTGTTCCGGTAAGCGCACACGAATATCCACCTCATCAGTAACGGTGGGCGGGCGGTAGTTGGCAACTTGAAGGCCAGTGGTGAGTAGCTGTACGGCACTACCAATGGTAGTGATATCGGTGCCCATGCGGGCAGCGGCTTCACGATTAACCTTTACCTGCCATTCGACTCCCGGCAGGCTGCGGTTATCCTGGATGTCGGTAAAACCGCCTAGCTCGTGCATTAGTGCCGTAATCTGGTCAACACCAGCATTTGCGATATCGGGATCGGTGGCGCTGACTTCAAGCAGAATAGGTTTGCCGCCGCCAGGCCCCATCTCCTGCTCGCGAAACTCTAGCGTAATCCCCGGTAGATCTTGAGTGCGCTCGGCCATGTCAGCCAAAATCGTGCGGGCAGGGCGGCGCTGATACCAGTCGACAAACTGAAACTGCAACATCCCGATCACATCATTGCCCATTTGCTGGTTGGGCACCGCAAAAGAGCGTGCATAAAGGGCTTCGACTTCTCCCATGCTGCCCAGTCGGCTTTCCACCCGCTTCAGGATGGTGTCGGTTTCTTCAGCGGAAAAATCGCCTCGGGCACGTACCAGTACCTGCGCGCTGTCCGGCTCTACGCTGGGGAAGAAATCAACGCCATGATTAAAACGAGCATAGCCGGTATAAATCAACCCAATTAACAGCACCGCAAACACGAGCACCCAAGCGGGATGCTGCAGCAAACGCCCGAGCACGCGGCGGTAGCCGCGCCCAAGTGACGTGCTTTCGTCGACCGGGCCTGCCCCCGCAGTCGCTGTATGGGATGTGCGGGTAAACAATCGACCCAGGGTAGGCAAAAACACCAGTGCCATGGCTAGCGACGCAAGGAGGCATAAAATGACAGTGGCAGGCAGGTACTTCATAAACTGGCCTACCACGCCTGGCCAAAACAGCAGCGGTATAAATACCGCAAGCGTTGTCGCGGTAGAGGCAATAACCGGCCAGCTCATACGTGTTGCGGCATTCAGCCAAGCCTGGTGGGGAGACTGCCCCTCATGCAGGTGTCGATCAGCGAGCTCGCTGACCACAATCGCGCCATCCACTAGCATGCCAGCCACTAAGATCAGCGCAAATAGCACCACGATGTTGAGCGTAAAGCCAAATGCCCAAACCAGAAGAATGCCGGTTAAAAACGCGCCGGGTATGGTCAGGCCTACCAGCAGCGCCATGCGCCAACCCATAACGGCTACGACAACAATTAATACCAGCACCACTGCGGTGAGCACGTTATTTAACAGCTCAGAAAGCATGTTTTGAACGGTAACCGATTCGTCCAAAATCGTGGTAATACGCAGCTGTTCCGGCAGTAGGTCACCTGCCTGGGCAAAGCGCTCTCTTACTGCGTCAATGGTGGCGATGATGTTCGCCCCAGCGCGTTTGGAAATTTCCAGCACTACGGCTGGCTGGCCGTCGATGCGGGCAAATCCTTCGGGATCTTTGTAGGTCGGTAAAATCCACGCAACATCACCAAACGTAACCACTTGGTCGCCGTCAACTTTCACCGGCATGTCCATGACATCGTTTAACGATTCGATAATGCCCGGCACTTTTAGTGCTAGCCGTCCGGCGCCGGTATCCAAGCTGCCCGCAGCAACTAGGCGATTATTGCGTGAGATTTGATTAAACAGCGTATCAAAATCAACGCCATAACTTTCCAGTACCAGTGGGTCAACGACAATTTCGAGTAAGTCCTCGCGGTCGCCAGCAATATCGACCTCTAGAACGTCGGCAATGCCCTCTATTTCCTCTTTTAAGCGACGCGCAATGGTTACCCGTTCTCGAGTATCCAACTCGCCGGAAAGGCCAATGCTCAATACCGGAAACTCAGAGACGTTAACCTCCATGACCCGAGGCTCGTCCGCTTCATCCGGTAAGCTACTGCGGGCGATATCCACGCGTTCGCGTACATCAGAAAGCGCGGTGTCCGGATCAAAGCCAGGGTCAAACTCCAGCGTTACCGACCCATGACCCTCGCTCGACTGGGCGGTAAATTTGCGCAGCCCTTCGATTCCACGCAGCTCCTGCTCCATTGGGCGAACTAGCAGGCGCTCGCCATCTTCCGGGCTAACGCCTTCCAGCGAAAGCGAGACGTAAATAATCGGGATAGTGACGTCTGGATTGGCTTCCTTGGGAATCATCTGCCAGGCAGTTGTACCCGCCAGCAGCAGGCCAACCAGGAGCAGCAGGGTGGTTCGCGTGTGGGTTAGCGCCGCATTAATCAACTGACGCATGACCACCTTCCTGGGTAGACACTGGTGTTACGGTGTCGCCTGGGTTGACCAAACCTGCGCCGAGGGTGATCAACTGCACGGAGCTGGGTAGGCCAGTAACGTAGGCGCGTTCGGTATCAGCACTGACCAATTCAATCGCCGTTTGGGCAACGCGGTTATTCTCAACAACATGCTTGATGGCTAATTGACCCTGCTCATTCAGATTAAAGAGAGCAGGCGATAGAGTATGCACCTGTCGAGGTGGCAGCGTTATGGTGAATTCAGCGCTACTGCCTGCTAGGCGTTGCCTGTCTGGATTGTCGAGCGTTACTTCGATATAGAATGTGCGAGTGGCTTCTTCTGCACGACTACTAATGTAAGACACTTCGCCGGAAAGCGACTGGCCATTGAGCAGTCGCGCGGTGACAGGTAAACCAACGCTTAACTCGCCGATTTGCTGTTGAGCCACCCAAGCGGTGCCGATTAAGCGCCGATCGTCGATCAGTCGTGCCCACTCTTCGCCTGGTTGCAGCAAGTCGCCAAGTTCAACCTGGACGCGGTCCAGCACGCCTTCAAAGGGTGCCGTTGGGCGGGTATCGCTTAACTGCTTTTCCAACTGAGCTACTTGGGCTGCGCTGGCGCTTAAGGCACTTTGCAGGCGCAGCAATTCTGGCTGAGAAATTAGCTCACGACGACGCAAATTTTGGGCGCCGGCGAACTCCGCTTCAGCAAGCGTTAGCTCATCACGTGCCTGCTGAAGGCGCTGGGGTAGCGCGTCATTGTCCAGTACCAGCAGTGTCTCGCCTCGGCTGACGGTTTCTCCTTGGGCCACCGGTTTTTCTGCGACATAGCCAGTTACATTGGCGCGCAGCAGTGTTTCTTTTTCAGCAGTTAGCTGGCCTTGCAGCACGTGCTTAGGAATATAGGGCGCGCTCTGCTGGGTCATCACCTCTACACGAGGTGTTGCGTCGCGTTCAGTGGCATCTACATCAGGTGGACTGCTTTGGAAACGTTGGAAATCGCCAACCGCTAGCCATATCACAAGCGCCAGAACCAGCAGGCTAGCAAGCGCGTAAGAGTAGGGGATTCGTCGCATGGGGTAGTTATATCCGTATTAACCCAAAAAAATCACACAAGGCAAGTCATGCTGAAGGGTATGTCATACTAAGAGTTAAGGCTTACTGACCGACACACCATAGCGCAACTGGCGTCTGGCAGCGAGTACCAAGCCGCTGAGAGAATGGGTAGTAGTCTCATGTATGATTGAGTTTTTGCACATCTGGGCATACCATCTTTGCGTCTTGAGTTCTGTCGTCCCACTCTCAGGCGAGAACCCACCCTAGGCGAACCATCAAGGAGCAATGATGAAAGATCCAGTACGTATTGCGATTACCGGCGGTGCCGGCCAGATCAGCTACTCTCTTATTTTCCGCATCGCCGCTGGCGATATGCTGGGGCCGGATCAGCCAGTCATTCTCCAGCTTCTCGAAATTCCCCAAGCCATGGACGCCCTGAATGGCGTTGTCATGGAAGTGAACGACTGTGCTTTCCCGCTGGTACAAGACATCGTTGCCACTGATGATCCGAACGTTGCCTTCAAAGATGCCGATTTCGCCTTGCTGGTAGGTGCACGTCCGCGTGGCCCGGGTATGGAGCGTAAGGATCTGCTGGAAGCCAACGCCGCGATCTTCTCTGTACAAGGTAAAGCGCTGAACGATCATGCTAGCCGTGACGTGCGCGTGCTCGTTGTCGGTAACCCGGCTAACACCAACGCATTGATTGCTTCTTGCAATGCGCCGGACCTCGATGCAGGCCAGTTCACTGCGATGACGCGTTTGGACCACAACCGTGCGCTGACGCAGCTGGCTCAGAAAACCGGCAAGCACGTTACCGACGTCGACAGCATGATTATCTGGGGCAACCACAGTGCTACTCAGTACCCGGATCTGGCGCAGTGCAAAGTAGACGGCAAAGCCGCCTTCGATCTGGTCGAGCGTGACTGGTACGAAAACGACTTTATCCCGACAGTACAGCAGCGCGGTGCGGCGATTATCAAAGCACGCGGCGCATCTTCTGCAGCATCTGCGGCGTCTTCAGCCATTGATCACATGCGTGATTGGGCGCTGGGTTGCGATGGCATCGTTAGCATGGCGATCCCGTCTGACGGCAGCTACGGCATTGAAGAAGGCATCATCTACTCCTACCCAGTGCGTTGTCAGGGTGGCAAGTATGAAATCGTTCAAGGCTTTGAGTTGGACGCGTTCAGCAAAGAGAAGATGCAGGCCACTGAGAAAGAACTGCGTGAAGAGCGCGCAGCCGTTGAGCACCTGCTCGGCTAAGCACGCTGGCTAGCGTGCTTTGAGCTGTTCTAAAAGCTGTTCTTAGAATAATGCTCAGTAATACAAAACCCCGCAAGCTAAGTGCTTGCGGGGTTTTTTATTGGGCGGCTGCGCAGCTCGCGGGTGCCTCATTTGCTCGTTCCTCGCAAGATGCGTTACCACGCGCTACGTTTGCAACGTACTGAATTAACGGGTTAGTAGCGCGGCGTAAGCGTCAGCGCACCCGCGGGGCAGTGCCATAATCGTTCGCGGGTGCCTCATTTGCTCGTTCCTCGCAAGATGCGTTACCACGCGCTACGTTTGCGACGTATTGAATTGACGGGTTTGTAGCGCGGCGTAAGCGTCAGCGCACCCGCGGGGCAGTGCCATAATCGTTCGCGGGTGCCTCATTTGCTCGTTCCTCGCAAGATTCGTTACCACGCGCTACGTTTGCAACGTATTGAATTAACGGGTTTGTAGCGCGGCGTAAGCGTCAGCGCACCCGCGGGGCAGTGCCATGGTCGTTCGCGGGTGCCTCATTTGCTCGTTCCTCGCAAGATGCGTTACCACGCGCTACGTTTGCAACGTATTGAATTAACGGGTTTGTAGCGCGGTGTAAGCGTCAGCGCACCCGCGGGGGCAGTGCCATGGTCGTTCGCGGGTGCCTCATTTGCTCGTTCCTCGCAAGATGCGTTACCACGCGCTACGTTTGCAACGTATTGAATTAACGGGTTTGTAGCGCGGCGTAAGCGTCAGCGCACCCGCGGGGCAGTGCCATAGTCGTTCGCGGGTGCCTCATTTGCTCGTTCCTCGCAAGATTCGTTACCACGCGCTACGTTCGCAACGTATTGAATTAACGGGTTTGTAGCGCGGTGTAAGCGTCAGCGCACCCGCGGGGCAGCTGGCTCAATCTCGCAGGCTCATAATGCGCCATTGGCGTTCTTCGGCCACCTTGCGCAGGGTGTCGTCGGGGTCGACGGCAACTGGGTGCTCTACCTGTTCAAGCAGGGGAAGGTCGTTGTGGGAGTCGCTGTAAAACCATGCGCCGTCCATGGTGAGCTCTTGGCCCTCTAACCATTGCTTTAAGCGAGTCACTTTGCCTTCGCGGTAGCTGGGAGTGCCCGCTACTCGGCCGGTATAGCGGCCGTCTACTATTTCTGGGTCAACTGCAATCAAGTCATCCACGCCCAAACGATTGGCGATCGGGGCCGTAATAAAGCGATTGGTGGCGGTGATGATCAGTAGAGTATCGCCTTTCGTGCGGTGCCGAGCCAGCAGCTCTTCTGCTTTAGGCAAGATATTCGGTTCGATTTTGCTGACCATAAACTGCTGATGCCAAGCGGCTAACTGTTCCGGCGTATTTTCAGCCAGTGGCTTCAATGCCATTTCCAAAAATGCCGCCATGTCTAACGTGCCCGCATTGTAGTCCGCCATAAAGCGCTCATTGGCCTCGCGGTAGGCAACTGGGTCAACTGCCCCCTGTTCGAGCAAAAACTCGCCCCAGGCATGATCGCTGTCGATGGATATCAGCGTATTATCCAAATCGAAAATGGCCAGACTCACGGCGCTCCCCTTATGGTGTTGGTTAATGGTGCTGCTCGTTAGCTCAGAATGAACGTCAGTAACGGTTTGCAAAGCGGCGGATTATCGCAGAGTCACCATGGTTTAACCACTTAGGGTGATATTGTATTGATACGCTTGTCTCCCTTGTGGAAAAATGGGGACAACTGAAAATTTATAAGGTGATGTCCGTGATCGACGCTGACGGCTTTCGCCCCAATGTTGGCATCATTATTGCCAACAGCCAGGGGCAGCTGCTTTGGGCGCGTCGTGTAGGGCAAAACGCGTGGCAGTTTCCCCAGGGAGGCATCAAGGCAAACGAAACACCACATCAAGCGCTTTTTCGTGAGCTTTTTGAGGAGATCGGTCTAACCGCCGACGATGTCGATATTGTCGCCTGTACCCGGGGATGGCTGCGCTACCGTCTGCCACGACGCATGATTCGCACCCACTCGCGGCCGGTTTGTATCGGCCAGAAGCAGAAGTGGTTTTTACTCAAGATTCGCTGCCAAGAAAATCGAATCTGTATGACGGCAACGCCTAAACCCGAGTTCGATGGTTGGCGGTGGGTAAGTTACTGGTATCCACTGGGGCAAGTGGTGCCGTTCAAACGAGAGGTATATCGGCGCGCGCTACGGGAGCTTTCTCCTCGCGTTCAGCGTTTGGCGCAACAAGATCACGATGGATAACGTGCGCTCCACTGTTCAAAGGAAACGGTTCGAAGGACACAGTGACAGCTGGCCGAAAATCCCTCAGCGAGGCAAATAATAGTGAATAGGAAAACGTCCATGCTTGAGGTGCTGCGACGCGTTATTCAAGAAGTGAATGGCGCACGAAACCTCGACGCCGCGCTGTCAACGATGGTACGCCGCATACGAAAGGCCATGCAGACGGATGTGTGCTCCTTCTGTTTATACGATAAGGAGCTTGAGTCGCTTGTATTGATGGAGACGATTGGCCTTCGCACGCAAGCGGTAGGCCGCGTTGTGCTACCGCTAGGCGAGGGTCTGGTAGGTCTAGTGGCTAAGCGCAGCGAGCCGCTTAATTTAGAAGATGCGCAAACCCATCCTCATTTTCGTTATTTTGAAGCAACTGGCGAAGAGCGTTACTCAAGCTTCTTAGGGGTGCCGATTATCCATCAGCGCCTCATGCTGGGCGTTTTGGTCGTGCAGCAAGCCGAAAAACGTCAGTACGACGACGAAGATGAAGCTTTTCTGGTCACCATGGCCGCTCAGTTGGCAGGCGTGCTGGCTCACGCGCTCGCTACCGGCAACCTGGCTCGCCCTGCGCTGCCCGGTGGCCAGGCCATGTTCAAAGGCGTGGCGGCTTCTCCAGGAATGGCGATGGGGGAGGCGGTGGTGATCACGCCGCCTGCTGACCTGAACAGCGTGCCTGATCTTATTCCTAGCGATCAAGATTACGAAGTCGCACGGCTAAAAGAAGCCATTGGCAAAACGCGCGATGAAATCCGCGCAGCGGCAGAGCGCTTGGTTAACCGTATTTCTTCCCAAGAGCTGGCGCTGTTTGATGTTTATCAGCAAATGCTTGGCGAAGCGGCGCTCTCCGAAGAAGTGGAAAAGCGTATACGTGAAGGGCAGTGGGCACCTGGCGCGTTGGCCGACGTAGTGCGCCGCCATGTGCAATACCTTGAGCGCGTCGACGACGATTACTTGCGTGAGCGCGCGGCGGATATTCGTGATCTCGGCCGTCGTGTGTTGGCGCATCTTCAAGAAGACACGCCTTCCACCCCAGAAACCTACCCAGAAAATGCCATTCTGGTAGGTGATGAAATTAGCGTTGCCATGCTGGGAGAAGTGCCAAGAGACAAGTTAAAGGGCTTGGTATCCGTGCGTGGTTCGAGTACCTCCCATGTTGCTATTGTTGCCCGGGCTATGGGGATTCCGACGGTGCTTGGGATGGTGGGTCTCCCGCTGCCGCGTTTAAACGGCGCCCCGGTAGTGCTTGATGGCCACCGAGGGCGGTTGTTTGTGCGACCAGCGCCAGAGTTAAGAGCCCGTTATGAAAGTCTGATTGCTGAAGAAGCGGCGCTGAGTGAGTTGCTGGAGCACGAACAAGACTTGCCCAGCGAAACGCCAGATGGCCATGCCATGCCGCTGATGGTAAACACCGGGCTGGCGGTTGATGCCTCGGCGCTGCTGAAAAGCCGTATCGGCGGCGTAGGCCTATACCGCACCGAAGTGCCCTTTATGATTACCGAGCGCTTCCCTGGTGAGAAAGAGCAAATGCGCATGTACCGCGAGCAGTTAGAAGGCTTTGCGCCACTGCCGGTGGTGATGCGAACGCTGGATATCGGTGGCGATAAAGACCTTCCCTATTTTCCCATTGAGGAAGCTAATCCATTCTTGGGTTGGCGGGGAATGCGGGTCACTCTCGATCATCCAGAGGTATTGATGGTACAGCTGCGTGCCATGCTGAAAGCATCGCATGACTTGAATAATCTCTACGTACTCTTCCCGATGATTACCAATGTGGAAGAGGTGGACGAAGCGATTCGTCTGTTGGATCGTGCCATTTTAGAGCTTGGCGAAGAAGGTATTGGCGTCGAACGGCCCAAAGTGGGCGTGATGATTGAAGTGCCTGCGACTATTTATCAAATGGATGCGCTGGCGAAACGGGTCGATTTCTTCTCGGTGGGCAGTAACGATCTAACGCAGTATTTGCTCGCGGTGGATCGCAATAATCCTCGCGTATCTAGCCTGTACGATGCGCTGCACCCAGCGCTGCTGGGCGCGCTGCAAGAACTCGCTCAGGATGCCACTCGGCTAGAAAAGCCTATATCGCTTTGCGGCGAATTAGCGGGTGATCCTGCTGGTGCGCTGCTATTAATGGCGATGGGATTTACCAGCCTGTCTATGAATGCTCCTAGTTTGCCGAGGGTGCGGGCCGCTATTCGCCGAGTGCCAATGCATGATGCACAAACGCTGCTCAAGGAGATCATGGATCTGGATACTCCAGCGTTAGTACATGAGCATCTCAATCAACGTATGGATGAGTGGCAGCTCTCACACTTGATGCCGCCACGAGATTAATGCCGTGGCTAATTTATTGGCAGAGGGCATGGTGTCGTCAACGTAGTTTCTCCCTCAAAATGACCGAGTGGCCCAAACCGCTGCTCGGTTATCTCCACTTCCCCTTGGTTGTTTAGCGTTAACCAAGTGGTTGCCCGTGTGCCGTAGTGTTCACCCACAATAAACGCAGCAGAGAGCTGGCGCTCCAGCGTTAAACCCACCCCAGTATCCGGTAATTCTTCATCAGGTGCGGTTTGCGAATTATGCAGCGCATGTTGCGTCGCGCTCTGCCACTGTTCGTCGGCGCTGTTTAACAAGGCGTCGCGAACCAGGTTCAGTTTTGGCCAGGGGGTATTCAGAGTGGCATTGGACAAGCCATGAACTCCAGGGGGCACGCTGGTCAGTAATACCCCATGGCGACCACGGTGCAGATGCCACATGCGATGTGGTGTCGCAACCAATAGATTAAACCCGGCATAGCGATGCGCGGTCGTGCGCTCTTTCGCTTTAAGCCATGCTTCGACATCGTCACTTTGTAACACGCTAGCAACAAGTTCGCCTCGGCTGGGCGCGTTGATTGGTGTTGCCAGTGCGGGGTCACGCACATTGGTCAATGCTGCGACAACGCCTTGGGAGTTGGCGGCTAGCCACGTACCACCGGCTTCTAAGTCGCGCCCACCCAGTACGGCGGTGTGTTCTTCCCAATGAGCAAGAGGCGCAGTGGGCCGCTGGTGGAATTCATCTCGGTTGCCTGCCAAGCGTAACGGTGTAGAAGAGCCAGGGGACCAAGAAAAGGTAATTAAGCACATAGGTAAGGCTCACGAAGAGTAACGGAAACCCAATTAGCCAGTTTGGCATGACAGTATTGAGGCGTAGACATACACTTAACATTAATATAAATATGCTTAGCCATGCTATGGCTGCCAACATGTTAAGGCGCAACATTAAAGAAGCCACCTAGGAAGGCGCATACTATGCAACGCTATCAGCGAGAGCACTTCTGGAATGCGATTGTCTGGCCTACTCTGTGGCCTCTTTTACTCGTTCAGGCGGCCTTGGTACTGCTTTGTGTGCTGGTAGGGCTGGTGGTCTGGGGGCTTTCCCCTAGTCAAACGTCATGGAGCACCACCCTATGGTTGACTCTTGCGTTGCTGCTGGGCAGTTGTTTGAATGTTGGCGTTTTTTTGATGCTGGTTAAAAGTCGCGCAAAGCAAGAAGACACCAGTTGCATGCAAGAGCTGGCCGAGTTAGAGCGTCAAACAGCCCAATTGGTTGATCGACAAGCGGAGCATGCTCATTCGCAGACGGAAGACGTCGGGGAAGGGCTGCCACTTAATCGCTTAGCGATGGTCAATCAGCGGTTGGCGGATGTCATTCGCGCAGGCGAGGATAATCAGTATCTAGCTTCTTCAAGCGAGCCATTTCGATCTGATCAAACCTTGCTTGATGACCTGCATCACCAGCAAAAACAGTTGAAGCACCTCATCGCTGGGCGTGACCGTGCGCGGGAAGAGTCTCGTTTGAAGTCTGGTTACCTAACGCTACTTCAGCGTGAAGCCGACAGTCTGTTTGATCAATTGGGCGAAATGTTGCAGATGGATAATTCAGAAACAAGTTTTCAAAATATTACTCACGTGCGAGAGCGGTTGGCGGATATACGCGCACTGCTTACTAACTTTGTTCAGCAAAGTGCCAATGAAACAGATGGTTATGAGCAACTGCTACCGACTGACCGCAAATTGCGTATTCTGGTGGTAGATGATGGCCCCGTTAATTTAATGCTGGCGCGCCAAATGCTCGAAACCCAGGGGCTTCAGGTAGATGGCGTCAGCAGTGGGGAGCAGGCTTTGGACTGCCAGCAAACGGTTTCTTATGATCTCGTGTTTATGGATATCTTTATGCCGACCTTAGATGGGCTAGAAACAGCACGTCGCTGGCGAGCCTTTGAGCGTCTGAGTGGCGGCCAGCAACGCAGTGTCTTGATTGCTCTCACCGCGAACGTTGATAGCGCTGGTCATGGCGCTTATAACGCTGCCGGTATAGATGACGTGCTAGCGAAGCCCTACAAGCCCGAAACACTACTCAGTATGATTACTAAGTGGGTGCCCAGCGCGAATAACCAAGTGCAGAATAAATGACCGTATTGAGTATTTTAGCTGGGTATTTGTTGCTAGGCGCAGTGGCAGGCACTATGGCTGGTCTGTTTGGAGTAGGGGGCGGTTTAATTATTGTGCCTGCGCTTGTTTTTGCATTTGGCCTACAGGGAGTTGCTCCTGAAATTGCCATGCATCTTGCCGTAGGCACCTCACTGGCGACGATCGTCGTCACCGGGGCTTCGTCAGCATTAGGGCACTTCCGAAAAGGTAGTATTCATAAGCCATGGTTCATGGCGCTATTACCCGGGCTTATGCTGGGGGCTATCGGTGGTGTGTTTATCGCGGATAACCTTTCGGGCACCGTTTTGGGAACGTTATTCGGGGTGTTTGTATTGCTGCTAGCCACCAGAATGGTGTTTGGCCTTTCGCCAAAGCCCGGTAGTTCGCCGCCAGGGAATGTTGCAATGACCATTGCTGGCGGCGTAGTGGGCGTTATATCAGCACTGTTTGGTATTGGTGGAGGCGCAATGACAGTGCCTTGGCTTTCACGATGTGGTGCAAGCATGACCCAAGCAGTGGGAACCTCTGCCGCCTGTGGCTTACCAATAGCAATGGTGGGTGCGTTAACGTTTATTGTTGTGGGGTGGGGTAATCCGCTCCTTCCCCAATGGGCGACCGGCTTTGTTATGTGGCCCGCCTTTATCGGCATTGTGCTAACCAGTGTACCTTTTGCACGGCTTGGCGTTCGTCTGGCGCATGTGCTTCCAGCCACTGTGTTGAGGTTTGCATTTGCAACGCTATTGGCCGTAGTGGGCTTGCGCTTCATATTGGCGTAATTCACTTATGCCACGCTGCTGTTTTCTTCCTGTTTGCTTTAGAGATTCTCGATGATTAATTATCCAACGATCGATCCGGTAGCGATTTCACTTGGCCCGCTGCAGGTTCATTGGTACGGCTTAATGTATGTGGTGGGGTTTGTGGCGGCATGGTGGCTAGGGTGTAAGCGGGCGCCACGTATTGGGCTTACAAAAGATGATATCGGTGATTTGCTTTTTTACTGCGCCATTGGTGTGGTGGTGGGGGGGCGATTAGGGTACGCACTGTTTTACGGCCTAGGGCAGTGGACGGCTGACCCGCTATGGGTGTTCCGCGTATGGGATGGCGGCATGAGTTTCCATGGTGGTTTATTAGGGGTGCTGCTTGCGGCATGGCTATTTGCACGTCGTAAACAACTGGCGTTTTTCACTCTCGCTGACTTCATTGCCCCGCTGGTACCCATTGGTTTAGGTGCTGGGCGAATTGGTAATTTTATCAACCATGAGTTGCCGGGCGGGGTAACGTCGCTACCGTGGGGCATGCCATTTCCTGGTATGGGGCCAGAGCCACGCCACCCTTCAGCGCTTTACGAAGCCTTTCTGGAAGGTATCGTACTGTTTGTCATTCTGTGGTGGGTATCTGCCAAGCCGCGCGCCAGGGGATTTGTCTCCGGCTTATTCCTGCTAGGCTATGGTGTCTTCCGCTTTATGGTTGAATTTGTACGTATGCCGGATGCCCACATTGGCTATCTCGCCTTTGGCTGGTTCACCATGGGCATGCTGCTCACACTCCCGATGATTGCGTTAGGCCTCGTTTTTATCGCCTGGTCGCGTAATCAGCCTATTGATGCCAAGGTGTAGAAGGTGAGTAGTGAGTAGTGAGTAGTGAGTAGTGAGTAGTGAAGAGTGAGTGGCAGGAATGCTTCTGGCTGCCTGATGCTTACGCGTATAGAATATCTACCCAAATTGATTTTTAATCTGGAATTTCTGTGACTGCAATAACGCCCATGCCGAAAGAAGCGCTAGAACAGCCGTATCTCGACCTAATGCGCACCGTAATGGAGCAAGGCGTTGATCGGAATGATCGCACTGGTGTTGGTACACGCTCAGTGTTTGGTCATCAAATGCGTTTCGACCTCTCCCGTGGTTTTCCGCTGCTTACCACTAAAAAGCTACACCTGCGCTCTATTATTCATGAGCTGCTGTGGTTTCTTAAAGGTGATACCAATATCGGGTATCTCAAAGAGCATGGCGTACGCATCTGGGACGAGTGGGCCGATGAAAACGGTAATCTTGGTCCGGTCTATGGTTATCAGTGGCGCAGTTGGCCGAGCCCCAGTGGCGGTAGTGTCGACCAGATTTCAAATGTGTTGGAGCAGATTCGTACGACGCCTCAGTCACGGCGACTGATTGTTTCAGCCTGGAATCCAGGTCAAGTTGATGAAATGAAATTGCCGCCTTGCCACTGCTTGTTCCAGTTTTATGTGGCCAATGGGCGTCTCTCGTGCCAGCTTTACCAGCGCAGTGCGGATATTTTCTTAGGTGTGCCATTCAATATTGCAAGCTATGCGTTACTGCTCAGTATGGTGGCGCAGGTAACTGGCCTGGAGCCTGGTGAGTTTGTACATACGTTGGGTGATGCCCATCTTTATAGCAATCACCTAGAGCAGGCTCAGGAGCAGTTGAGTCGCACGCCTAAAGCGTCTCCGCGTCTGGCGCTTAATCCTCAGGTAACCAATCTGTTTGATTTCACCTTTGACGACATCAGCATCGAAGAGTATGAATCGCATCCCCATATCAAAGCCGAGGTGGCAGTATGAGTCAGCAGCATGCTTATGACCCCCTGGTGCCGATAGCGATGATTGTGGCGATGGCCAAAAACCGGGTGATTGGGGTTGAAGGTAAGTTACCTTGGTACCTACCTGAAGACCTTAAGTTCTTCAAACGCATGACCCAGGCCAAGCCGCTTGTGATGGGGCGTAAAACCTATGCATCAATAGGCAAACCGCTGCCCAATCGGCTCAATATTGTAGTAACCCGTGATACAAACTTTGCTGCCGAAGGCGTGCGGATATGTCATGAGCTACCCGCAGCATTGGCATTGGCCGACCAACAGGCCACCATTGAGGCCGCCGAAGAAATTATGGTGATGGGAGGGGGGGAAATTTATCGACAAGCGCTTCCTCATGCCCAGCGCCTCTATATCACTGAAGTGGATATTGATGTCGATGGTGATGCTGTTTTCCCCGAGCTCTCTATGGAAGAGTGGCAGGAAGTTCAGCGTGTAGCGGGCAAGCCAGCAGAAGGGCAGCCTCAATACGACTTTGTAGTCTATGAGCGGATCGCCGACTGATCAGCGCAAAGAAGGAGGGGGTATGGCCGCACCAGTACTGGATCTGCTAGAAACTTTGGAAACGCACCTTGAGCAGACCAAAGCCGCACTGAACGCGTTGCGTGAAGAGAACGAAATGCTCAAACGGCAGTTGGCGAGCCAAGTGCCGCAGACTCAGCCACCTTCGCAGCCGCTGCAAGGCCCGGCTCAGTGTGATGCACCTGCCGCTGAGCCGTCGGCGGCAGATGTAAAGCCTTCCGACTCACAAGTGATCAGCGAAACCCGCGCTGCGGAAACAGCGCCACAGCCGCCTTCTCCTCAAGCGCTGCTGAACCAGTGGTATAAACGCTACCCGCACGCCTTTTTTACTGGCCATACTAAACCGCTGAAAGTGGGTATTCATCAAGATTTAGCCCAGCGAGAACCCTGGTCGGGGAAGTTGATACGCCGAGCATTAGCTAACTATGTGAACCTGCCACGCTATGTGAAATCCATGCGAGAAGGTGCTGAGCGAATTGACTTGGATGGCAATCCCGCAGGTAAAGTCGATAAAGAAGCGGCGCGACATGCTAGCGATCGGCGAAAAGATAAGTCAGACAGCAATGCATCAAAGCAAGCACCGTCTTCAGACCATAGAAAGCCGCAGCAATCATCAGGGCAAGCATCAAAGCAAACATCAAGACAGGCACCAGGAGATGCTGTTCCCACGCCTGTAAAGGCGCATGAGCAGAGAGGGGAAGGTGAGAAGGCGGAAGCATTTGAAACAACAAAGTCACTTAGCTTAGAGGATAAATTAAGAGGACTTCAGCAAAAATTTACAGGCCGCTGAGACCAATCAGTTGCCCATGGGTTCCTTAAAAAAATACAAATCGTAAAGAAACACTGTTTTTTTCTATTGCGTTCACTGGAATCCCAGTATAGAGTTTGACCTGCGAGCATTGGACTATAACAAGGCTTAGTTGAGGACATGCCGCATACCGCCGGGAAAAACCGGAGGATGGCATAAAGAGCATGGCCCGCAAGCCAGCTGCAGACTTCAAAATGAGTTTGCGGTAACGATCGAAACAGTAAGCTAGTTAAGGAACCTACATCATGAAAAAGACACTTTTAGCGACTGCTATCATTGGCGCCCTAGGTGCCTCTGCTGCCGCTCAAGCAGCTACCGTTTATGACCAAGATGGTACCAAGCTCGACGTCTATGGTCGTATCGCCATGGGTATCGCTGGCGGCGGTCCTGAGTACAACGACGCTGACGTAAAAATTGACAACGGCGCAGAGTTTGTTGACGTTTACTCTCGTCTTGGTCTGCGCATGAGCCACGAAGTTAACTCTGACTTGACTGCTTTCGGTCGTTTAGAGTGGCGCTTCAAAGGTGACGAGCGTTACACCGAGTCTGGCTTCACTGAAGTTCGTCAAAGCTACCTGGGCGTACAAAGCAAGCAGTACGGTACCTTCCAGGCTGGTAACTTCGACGCCTTCTACAACCAGTTCGTTTCTCTGCCGTTCGACTGGGAAATCGATCGTGGTTTAGAGTTCGCTGGTCACCCGAAGCAGTCACGTGGCGACTCTATCGGTTACTACACGCCTGATCTTCAAGGCTGGACTGCCTTCCTGCAGCTGAAACACTACAGCGAGCGTGGCATTGCTGAAACAGCAACTACCGAAGAAGGTAGTGTCGTAGCAGCTCAAGGTGGTGTGCGTTACGAGCAAGGTCCGGTCACTTTAGGTCTGGGTTTTGTTGACGACGTAGTACGTGGCGGCGGCAATGGCGAAATCATGGGCGGCCTGATCGGTTCTTACGCCATTAACGACCAGTTTTCTGTTCGTTTAGGTTATGAAGGTCGTGAAAACAGCGACGTTCGTGGCGGCGGCTACGACACCGTAGGTCTGGGTGGTACTTACACCACTGGTCCTTGGGCGTTCGCTGCAGATATCTACAATGTAGATACTGACGGTGAAGACGATGACCGTACTGCTTGGGCCCTGGGTACTTACTACAAAGTTTCCAGCAACTTCGACGTATTCGTTGAGTTGAACCAAGCTGACCAGCAGTCTATCAGTGTTGACATCGACGGTCTGGATTCCAGCGTTGAGAATGCTGACGGCGACGACATTTACTACCTGACAGGCGCGCGTTACCACTTCTAAGCTTGGCTCTAATGCCATGCTTAACAGGTAACCCCTGCAAGTAGAAATATAACCGGCCTCATTACGAGGCCGGTTTTTTTTGTGCGAAAAGGGCGGGTGTGTTCCTGTGTGAGGTGTCAGTCGTCGAGTCGGCTGCTAAAAGGAAGCGCTAGTGTTGAAGTGGTGCTTTAATAGTTGTTTTGTTTGTCAATGTAGAGTGGTGGGCGGTAATAATTTACAATGACCCACGAAACGATAAGCCAGCAGGTAGGCTACTTTTCATCCGCACTGTGTAGGGCAAGGGAATGCGTCCGTTAAAATCCCTGGGCGGTAGCGTGCCTCTTTATTGGAAAATATTATGCCAAATACCCCATTTTTGTTAACGAGGCCAGCTCGCATGCTGTTGGCAGCGTTAAGCGTTGCTGTCGTAAGTGGCTGCGCTACCTATCCCAATAGCACGCAGCAGCAAGCGCGGTATGTGCTGAATACTGACTCAGCTAAATTGCTGAGTGATGACAACCTCAACGGCTTTTTATCCCAGGCGCCTGCAGGGGCAGTTATGAACCTGGTGTACAGCCCATGGGGCGATAACGTCGAAATCATTGCAGATGCCCCATACCTCGCAGCCAGTGGTAGAGAGTGTCGGCGGCTGCGGGTAGTAGAATCAGGAAGTGGCGCTGCCGGTACGGCACTCACCTGCGAGACTCCTAATGGTTGGGTTAATCAGCGAGTGCTGAGCCCAAGCACTTCGGCTACATCCACTGCAGCACAAGGGCGCTACTAATGAACGCTATTCGTCTTCTTAAACGGCTTTCGTTTAAACGCCCTGTTGCCGTTGCTTCTTTGGTAATCGGCAGTGCCGTAAGCACGGCGGGCTGGGCACAGAGCATTAGTCTACCCAATACTATTCTGCCGGAAGAGCAGGCTGGCGAACAGCAAGAGCAGGTAGATGATACGCCCCGCGCCGATTGGCGTAGTGGCACTTACGGCCCGGTTAGCGCACCGCCGCAAAACCCCGATGCGCTACCGCCATTCGGGGCTAACCTGTTTAGCGGTGGGTTTCGTGGCGCGATGGGCGACGGCCTGAATGCCAGCTACCAAGTAAAGCCCGGCGATCAAGTGACCGTGCGCGCCTGGGGGGCATTTGAATTTGATCGCGTGCTACCGGTGGATGCCCAAGGCAATATCTTTATTCCTGGCTCAGGCCCATTAAATGTTGAGGGTCAAAATAGCCAGCAAGTAGATAGCAGCGTGCGCGGTGCTATTACGTCGGTTTACCCAGAAAACGTACAGGTCTATACCAACGTACAAGGTGTTCAGCCCGTTGCTGTTTTCGTGACCGGTTATGTTGAAAATCCTGGCCGTTTCGCAGGTACACCGAACGATTCTGTACTCTATTTTCTCGATCAAGCAGGCGGTATCGACCAAGACCTCGGCAGTTACCGGCAAATTCGCGTAATGCGTAATGATCGTACGGTTGCCACGGTCGACCTCTACGACTTCCTTATCAATGGTTCTATTGCTCGCCCACAGTTTAAAGATGGCGACACCATTGTAGTAGAAGAGCGCGGTCCCGCGATTGCAGTGGGCGGTGACGTACACCGTGAGCACCGCTATGAATTGCTGGGCAACCAGTTAAGTGGTGCCGAGTTAGTTAATTTGGCGCGCTTAAGAAGTGGTGTTTCCCATGTGCTGCTGCGTGGTAACCGGGAAGAGGGGCCCATCGCTCAATACTTCCCTATTGATAAGTTCTACGGCCAAACCATTCGTAGTGGCGATGAAGTCTTGTTCAGCGCTGACAAGCGCAGTGAAACTATCGTGGTGGAAATAGAAGGTAGCTACTACGGGCCTTCACGTTATGCGTTACCCCGTGATGCTCGCTTAAGCGAACTGCTAGATGCTATCCCTGTGCCGGAAAACATGACAGCGGTGGAAAGTGTTTCTCTTCAGCGTGAAAGCGTTAGGCAGCAGCAACAGCAATCCATGGAAGATAGCTTACGCCGCTTAGAAACTACCTACCTCGGCGCTGAATCCAGCACCAATGAAGAAGCGAAAATTCGTGCCCAAGAGGCCGAGCTTATCCAAAACTTCATTGAGCGTGCCCGCGAGCTAGAGCCAAGTGGCCGTTTAGTGGTCGCCTACAACGACCAAATTTCTGATATTCGTCTGCAAGACGGCGATGTTATCACTATTCCCGAATTGAGCGATTCGATGCTCATCAGCGGCGAAGTGCTCGTGCCCCAAGCCGCTGTTTATCGCCCGGGTATGAACGTGATTGACTACATCGAAAGCGCTGGTGGTTTCACTAACCGCGCCGATGAAGACCACATTCTGGTGGTTCGCCAGAACGGCGCGGTAGAAAATGCCCGCAACGTTAACCTGCGCCCAGGCGATGAAATTCTGGTCATGCCCGCTGCACCTACCCACAACCTGCAGCTAGCTTCTACGCTCACGCAGATATTGTTCCAAATTGCTGTCGCTACCCGCGTCGCAGTTGATCTGTAAATGGTGAAGAGTGAGGTGTGAGGGGTAAAACCACTAACACCTCACGTCTCACGCCTCACATCTCACTTATTTAAAAGTAGAGCTATGGCAAATGTAAAAGGCGCGCCTAAGGGCGCCCGTACGCCTTGGCAAGTCACCCGTAGTGTTTGGTATGCCATGTTCGTGCGCGAGGCGCTCTCCCGCACCATGGGCGATCGCATGGGCTGGTTCTGGATGATCTTTGAACCCGTTGCCTTTGTTGGCATTATGGTAGGCATACGTAGTTTTCTTAGCGGTGGTCGCTTAATTGTCAATGCGCCTTTTATTCCATGGATGATAATAGGGATGATGGGCTTTTTTCTTGTTCGTGAAGGAATGATGCGCGGGATGGGAGCAATTGATGGCAATAAAGCGCTGTTCGCCTATCGCCAAGTGCAACCGATTGACCCTGTGCTAGTACGTAACTTTCTTGAAGGAACGCTACGCAGTTTGGTTTTTTTAATATTTATTGGCGGTGGATTAATGCTGGGGTTGGATCTTTACCCTGATAACGCGATCCGCGTGATGGCCGCCTGGTTGTCACTTTGGAGTTTGGGGTTAGGTTTAGGGCTGGTGACGTCTGTTGCTGCAACATTAGTGCCTGAAATAGGCATCGTAGTACGAGTGATTTCGTTGCCACTATTAATTATTTCTGGCGTTATTTTGCCGCTAAATAGCTTGCCGCATTGGCTGCTGGAATACTTAATGCTTAACCCTATTCCTCACGGGTTGGAAACACTTCGCTTAGGTTTTTTCGAAAACTATGAAGTGGTACACGGAACCAGCATGCTCTATATGTGGCTGTTCACTCTCACTTTAATATCGCTAGGGCTACTGATGCACCTGCGTTTTGTTGATCAGTTAAAGGCAAAATAATTCATGCAAGCTTCCCTAAGTCGATTTGTAAAAGTATCCCCCCACTGGGCGTTAGCATTTGTCGCTATTATTCTAGTGTCATTTTATTGGTTTGTTTGGGCAGAAGAGCGCTATGTGTCCCGTGCAACGGTAGTGCTAGAAAGTCCTCAGGTTGCCCCGCCTGAATTTAGTCTTTCCTCGTTAATGGGGGGGGGCAGCGGCAATACCCACGATTTGTTGTTACTGCGTGAGCACTTATTGTCTGTTGATATGCTACGTTTGCTGGATGAACAGCTCGATATTCGCCAGCACTATAGCGAACACGGTGATATTTTTGCCAAACTGCGCAATCCTGATGTGCCCATTGAAGATCTACATAAATACTATCTGCGGCGGGTAGAAGTAGAGCTGGATGAGTATGCCGGTGTTCTGAATATTTACGTTCAGGGCTACACACCTGAATTCTCCCGAGATATGGCTGCACTACTGTTAGAGGCTGGCGAAAACCACATGAATGAGATGGGCCACCGTTTAGCAGACGAGCAGGTTCGTTTCCTAGAACAGCAGATGGTTCGCTTGGAAGATCGTTTTCGCGATACTCGCACTGAACTACTCGAATTTCAAAACGAGTACGGTCTAGTATCGCCCACCTCAACGGTAGAAAGCATTAACCAAGTAGTAGCCACATTAGAAGGTGACTTGGCTCGCTTACAAGCGCAACGCAATGCATTGGCAAGCTTCCAAAGCTCGCAATCAGCCGAGCTGCGCCAAGTAGAGCGCAGCATTACTGCGTTACGCGATCAAATCGTTGAGCAGCGCGACCGCTTAGCACAGGCAACGGGTGATTCGCTAAACCGCGTATCGGCTGAATACGAAACACTAGAACTTCAAGCCCAGTTCGCGCAAGAAACCTATTCAAGCGCATTGGCGGCATTGGAAAACACCCGCCTAGAAGCCGCCCGTCAGCTCAAGCAGGTTAGCGTGCTGCAAAGCCCGCTATTTCCGGAATACCCAACCGAACCAAACCGCCTTTATAACAGCAGTGTGTTCGCTATCATCACTATTTTCCTAGCTTTCATCTTCAGCATGATCATGATGATCGTAAAAGACCACAGGGATTAGAGAGAAGGCTTTTTGCAAGGCGAGTGCATTGACGTAACAATGCCTGTTTCTGTAGTGCGGTGTAACGAGGTCGCGAGGAACGAGCGAAACCGAGGCACCCGCAACGGCGGCGCAGCCGCTCAAAGGCCCCCAGTCAGCACTGCATTGATACCCCCGCGGGTGCGCTGACGCTTACACCGCGCTACACAATCAATGCACATCGTAGTGCGGTGTAACGAGGTCGTGAGGAACGAACGAAACCGAGGCACCCGCAACGGCGGCGCAGCCGCCCAAAGGCCTCCAGCCAGCACCGCATTGATACCCTCGCGGGTGCGCTGACGCTTACACCGCGCTACAAAATCAATGCACATCGTAGTGCGGTGTAACGAGGTCGCGAGGAACGAGCGAAACCGAGGCACCCGCAACGGCGGCGCAGCCGCCCAAAAGTCTCCAGTTAGCACTGCATTGATACCCCCGCGGGTGCGCTGACGCTTACACCGCGCTACAAAATCAATGCACATCGTAGTGCGGTGTAACGAGGTCGCGAGGAACGAGCGAAACCGAGGCACCCGCAACGGCGGCGCAGCCGCCCAAAGGCCTCCAGTCAGCACTGCATTGATACCCCCGCGGGTGCGCTGACGCTTACACCGCGCTACAACAGAGCACCACCGAAAAAGGAATTTTCGATGCTAGATATCCTCCACCACGGTGGTGCAACAGGCGTAACGGGCAGCTGCCACCAGCTAATCCTCAATAGTGAAAACTCACTGTTAGTCGATTGCGGCTTATTCCAAGGTGAAGACGCAGCGCAAGATAGCTTTCAACAGCTGCAAATTGAGTTTGATATCAGCACCGTTAAAGCGCTGATTATTACCCACGTACATATTGACCACGTCGGGCGGCTGCCATACTTGTTGGCAGCGGGCTTTAAAGGCCCGATTATTTGCTCCATACCGTCGGCAACGCTGTTGCCGCTGGTCATTGAAGACGCTTTAAAAATCGGCTTCACGCGTAATGCAGACCTAATCAAGCGCTTTCAAGCGCAGCTTGAGTCACAAATTGTTAGCGTGCCTTACGGCAAATGGCACTCGGTTGTGAATGAGTACGAGAAGGGTAAGCAGGGCATCACCACACGCATCAAACTCAAAAGAGCAGGACACATACTCGGTTCCAGCTATGTTGAAGTTGCCCATCAGTACGCCAATGGCAGTAAAGAGCGTATTGTCTTCAGCGGCGATTTAGGCGCACCCTACGCCCCGTTATTGCCCGCGCCTAAATCGCCCTATGGTTGCGACCAGCTAGTTCTCGAAAGCACCTACGGCGACCGTCAGCACGTAGGTCGCCGTAAACGTCGTGCCACGCTAAAAAATGCCATTGAACAAGCCCTGGCTAACGGCGGTACGGTCATGGTGCCCGCCTTCAGCATTGGCCGTACCCAAGAGCTGCTTTACGAGCTGGAGGGCATTATTTATGAAGCCAAGCGCAACGCCAAAAACAACCAGTGGCAAGATATAGAAATTATTGTAGATTCACCGCTTGCCGCACGCTTTACCCACGTATATCGCCAGTTAAAGCCCTACTGGGATAAAGAAGCCCAACGCCGCCTACGTAGTGGCCGCCACCCGCTCAATTTCGAAAATCTCTACACCGTAGAAAGCCACGAAGCCCACGAGCAAACTGTCCAATACCTTGCGAAGACCGGTCGTCCAGCGGTAGTCATTGCTGCCAGTGGCATGTGTGCAGGTGGGCGCATCATGAACTACCTAAAAGCCATGTTAGGTGATGAGCGTCACCAGGTATTGTTCGTGGGGTATCAAGGGGCAGGCACGCCAGGGCGAGCGATACAGCAATATGGTCCACAGGGTGGTTGGGTGGAAATTGATGGCCAGCGAATCGATATCCACGCTGGCATTACCACCATTAGCGGCTACTCTGCTCATGCAGACCAAAAAGGCTTGCTTAATTTCGTCAAGCGCATGCGTCGCTGGCCTCATACCATACGCCTTGTACACGGCGAAAAAAACGCTAAAAACGCGCTCAAACATGAACTAGAAGCACTTTATCAGCGCAACAGCAAACCGCTTGATATCAATTTGTAGTGCGGTTCTCTTACCGCTCGCTATCTATTAAACACTTAAAGAGTCGGTGAAACTAACTTGCCCATGAATTTCCTATTTACTATTTACCACTCACTATTCACGAGTTCACCACTCACTAGTTCACGAATTCAAAATGATTGAAATCAAACACCTCTACAAGCGTTACCACAATCATCATGGTAGCGACTGGGTACTAAAAGACGTCAATTTCACTATCCCTATGGGCGTTAGTGTAGGCTTGATAGGCGCGAACGGAGCAGGTAAATCGACACTTTTGCGTCTTATTGCGGGCATGGACACTCCTGAACGCGGAGAGGTTATTCGTCATAGTCGTGTTTCCTGGCCAGTTGGTCTTTCTGGGGGAATGCAGGGAAACATGACGGGGCGCCAAAACGTTAAATTCGTTGCGCGTGTCCAAGGCAGTGACCCCGAAGAGGTCAAGCGGGTTATCAAGTTCGTAGAAGAGTTCGCAGAAATTGGCCCAGCCTTTGATGAGCCCATTCGTACATATTCATCGGGCATGAAGTCACGTATTTCGTTTGGTTTATCGCTCGCGTTTGATTTTGATGTCTACATTTCCGATGAAGCCACTGCCGTTGGTGATCGCGCATTTAAAGCCAAAGCTAAAGAGCTATTTGAATCGAAAACGGGTCAAGCCTCTTTGATAATGGTTTCCCACTCAGAAGGTATTTTGAAAGACCTCTGCCAGGCAGGGGTTTATCTCAAAAAAGGCAGCGCCTTTTGGTACGACGATATCAACGATGCCATTGCCGCCTATCATTCAGATGTAGACAAAAAGCAACGTCAGTCTGAACTGCCTAGCGATGTGGTAGGGGCTCGTAAATACCTACAGGCCTGCCACGCCGATTTAAAAGCCGCTCAAGAAATCCTTGCTGATGCCAAAGAGCAGGAAGACAAGGAGGCGCTCGCTGCTGCTAAAAATGCAGTTAAAGAAGCTAGCAGCAGAGCAAGAGAAGCACGTGAAAACTTAGAGTTACGGCAAAGCACACGCTAGCGTCAGCGCTAATGAAATAGTCAATAAGATAGTTACTGAGATTGCAGCATGAGCAAAACTTTTTTCATTACCGGTGGAGCAGGTTTCATTGGTTCTGCCGTTATTCGTGAGTTAATCCATAACACCGACAACCATGTCGTGAATGTTGATAAGCTCACTTATGCAGGCAATCTAGAATCGTTGGTAAGTGTCGCTGACAGTGAACGCTACACGTTTGCGCAAGCAGACATTTGCGATGCACCTGCGATGCAGCAGTTGTTTGAACAGCACCAGCCGGACGTGGTGATGCACTTGGCAGCAGAAAGCCATGTAGACCGCTCCATCGATGGCCCCGCCGCGTTTATTCAAACCAATGTGGTCGGTACAGCGGTTCTGTTAGAAGCCGCCCGAGCCTACTGGAAAAGTTTACAGCAGCAAGAGGCTACCAAAGCAGAAGCATTCCGTTTTCACCATATCAGTACTGATGAAGTGTATGGCGATTTAGACGGAACCGATGGGCTCTTCACCGAAGAAACTTCCTACGCGCCTAGCTCGCCATACTCAGCGAGTAAAGCCAGTTCAGACCACCTGGTTCGCTCCTGGCAGCGTACCTACGGCTTGCCTACACTGGTCACCAACTGCTCTAACAACTACGGGCCGTATCACTTCCCCGAAAAGTTAATTCCGCTGATGATCCTAAATGCCCTGGCTGGCAAGCCGCTGCCGGTATACGGCGATGGCCAGCAAATTCGCGACTGGTTGTATGTCGAAGATCACGCCCGCGCCTTAATTAAGGTGGCTACTGAAGGCGAAATCGGCGAAACCTACAACATTGGCGGGCATAACGAACAAACTAACTTACATGTAGTAGAGACTATCTGTGAGATTTTGGATGAGCTAGTGCCATACAAAGTGAAGGGTAGTTCTCACGATTCACCACTCACCACTCACGATTCACATAAACAACTAATCACGTTTGTGACTGATCGCCCAGGCCACGACGTACGTTATGCCATTGATGCCAGCAAAATTGAACGAGAACTCGGCTGGGCACCAGAAGAAACCTTCGAAACTGGCTTACGAAAAACTGTCGAATGGTACCTCGCCAACGAAACCTGGTGGAAGCGCGTGCAAGACGGCAGCTATCAACGGCTGGGCACCAACACGTAGTGCGTGGTAAGCCTACGGCGCACCCGCAACAGACTTTCGGATTTCGCGGGTGCCTTGGTATCGCTCGTTCCTCACGACCCCATTTCGCCGCGCTACAGGTTGCGCAATCGATTGACGTTAAGGCTTTACTATGAACATCTTCATCACCGGTGGTAACGGCCAGGTCGGCTTTGAATTACAGCGCCAATTTGCCCCTTTCGGCACTATCTTGGCCCCGACACGCCAAGAGCTCGACTTAACCAACGCCGAAGCCGTCGATGTTTATCTTGAAAAACACCAGCCCGGCTTAATACTCAACGCGGCGGCCTACACAGCGGTTGATAAAGCCGAGAGTGAACCAGAGCAGGCAAAGCGCCTAAACGCCAAACTGCCAGCGCAGTTGGCCGATTACGCCGCGACGCAGGGCATTCCCCTGGTGCATTACTCAACGGATTACGTCTACCCAGGCAACGGCGAAGCCTCTTGGCAGGAAGACAGCCCCACCGGTCCGCTAAGCGTTTATGGCCAAACCAAGCTGGAAGGGGATGAAGCCGTCGTTAAAAGCGGTGCCAGCCACCTGATTTTTCGCACGAGCTGGGTATACGCCGCGCGTGGCAATAACTTTATGAAAACCATGCTACGCCTTGGCCGCGACCGGGGTGCACTGAGCATTGTCAACGATCAAATAGGCGCGCCTACGCCAGCACGGCTAATCGCTCAAGTCACCGCGCTGGCATTCACCACGCAAGGCTCACCACTGACCATTAACATACCGTCTGGGGTTTATCATCTTGCTCCACGCGGTGAAACCAGCTGGCACGGCTTCGCCAGCGAAATTTTCACCCAAGCCCGTGGAGCAGGGGAAGCACTAACGATTACGCCTGAAAGCACCGCAGGCATCCCCACGGCAGAATACCCAACACCCGCCAAGCGCCCGCTAAATTCGCGCATGGCGCTAAGCAGGCTAGAAAATTCACTAGGCATCACCATGCCCACCTGGCAAAGCCAGCTGGGGCTGACACTGCGTGAATATCTGGATCGATAGCGATCGTTAGCAAGTCATGCAAAAACAGCCTTGCGTATACATAATGGCCAGCAGAAAACGCGGCACACTTTAATCGGTGTGACCAGCAACTTGGCTCAGCGAACATGGCAGGACGTCGGGCACGCGGAAATGACAGAAAGTCGGGCCACGTTAATGACGAAACGTCGAGCGCGTGGGAACGACAGAACAAAAGGTTAATGAATGACTATGAGTCAAAGTACACCAAGGAAAGGCATTATCCTTGCCGGTGGCTCGGGTACGCGGTTGCATCCAATTACCCGCGGTGTATCCAAGCAGCTACTGCCTATTTACGATAAGCCGATGATCTACTATCCGATCTCGGTGCTCATGCTGGCAGGTATCCGAGAGATCTTAATTATCTCAACGCCAGAAGACTTGCCGCAGTATCAAAGCCTACTAGGTACCGGCGAAGACTTCGGTATAAGCCTAGAATACGCAGAGCAGCCTAGCCCAGACGGCCTAGCGCAAGCGTTTATTATTGGCGAAGAATTCATTGGTGACAGCCCGGTGTGCCTAGTGCTAGGCGATAACATCTTCCATGGGCAGCACTTCTCTGATCAGCTAAAACGCGCCGGCTCATATACCTCCGGTGCGACGGTATTTGGTTATCTAGTCAAAGATCCCGAGCGGTTTGGTGTTGTAGAGTTTGATGAAAATAGCAACGCTATTTCCATTGAAGAAAAGCCCCTCAAGCCAAAGTCCGCCTACGCGGTGACCGGCCTATATTTCTACGATAACGATGTTGTTGAAATCGCCAAAAACGTAATGCCTTCAGAGCGTGGCGAGCTAGAAATTACCAGTGTGAATAACGCCTATTTAAAGCGCGGCGATTTACGCGTAGAACGCCTTGGCCGCGGCTTTGCCTGGCTAGACACCGGCACCCACGACAGCTTGCTAGAAGCCAGCCAATACGTGCAAACCATAGAGCACCGCCAAGGTCTTAAAATCGCCTGTCTAGAAGAGATTGCTTGGCAGCACCAGTGGATTAGCGACGAGCGCCTAGCCGAACTCGCCAAACCACTTGCCAAAACGCAATACGGCCAGTATCTAAAGCGCCTACTCAAAACGAAAGGTAATAAGTAAGGAGTGAGTAGTGAGGAGAAAGTAATCTTACCCCTCACGCCTTACATCGAGCTCCTCATCCTTCACCGCTCATGGTTTAGATATGCAATACGAAAAACTCGCCATTCCTGATGTTGTGCTTATTACCCCTCAAGTGTTCGGCGATGAGCGCGGTTTCTTTATGGAGACCTTCCGCCAAAGTGAATTCGAACACCACTGTGGCCACTACACGTTTGTGCAAGATAACCACAGTAAATCCACTCATGGCATTCTCCGAGGGCTGCACTACCAGCACCAACAACCACAGGGTAAATTAGTTCGGGTAACCCAGGGGGAGGTCTTCGATGTGGCGGTGGACATGCGCAAAAGTTCACCCACCTATGGCCAGTGGGTAGGCGCAACACTCAGTGAACAAAACAAGCAGATGCTCTGGGTTCCCCCCGGTTTCGCCCACGGCTTTTATGTCACCAGCGAAACGGCTGAGTTTCAGTACAAGTGTACCGACTACTATGCCCCGGGGGATGAAGTGTCTATTTTATGGAACGACCCGCAACTGGCTATTCAATGGCCTACCCAAGGCCAGAAGCCCCGGCTTTCGGCAAAAGATGAGCAAGGGCTTGCTTTTAAAGCCGCGCCAGCTTTTGACTAAAAGCGGTGAGCTAACGAACACACTCAAACTGAAGTGAACGAATGAACATAACGGTTTTTGGTACAGGTTACGTAGGGCTCGTTACAGGCACATGCTTAGCAGAAGCTGGTCATCACGTTATATGTGTCGATGTGGATGAGCAAAAAATAGCTCGGTTAAACCAAGGCATCATTCCCATTTATGAACCTGGCCTAGAAGCCATGGTAAGGCATAACGGCGAGGACGGCAGGCTCAAGTTCACCACCGATGCAGCGCAGGCGGTACAATTTGGTACCCTGCAGTTTATAGCGGTAGGAACGCCTGCTGATGAAGATGGCAGTGCCGATTTACAATACGTGCTGAATGTAGCCGAAACGATCGCTCAGCATATGAACGGCTACAAAGTTGTTATTGATAAATCGACTGTGCCAGTCGGTACCGCTGAAAAAGTACGCGACACCATTGCAGCAACACTCAGCAGCCTAGGTAAAGATTACGCCTTTGATGTCTGTTCCAACCCTGAATTTCTCAAGGAAGGGGCTGCGATAGAAGACTTTACTCGGGGCGCTCGAATTGTGGTGGGTACTGATAGCCCCCACGTAGAAAAGCTAATGCGCGAATGCTACGCCCCTTACAACCGCAATCATGAAAAAATGCTGTTTATGGATGTGCGCAGTGCCGAACTGACCAAGTACGCCGCTAACGCCATGCTAGCCACCAAAATCAGCTTTATGAACGAAATAGCGAATCTCGCTGAACGCCTGGGCGCCGATATTGAGCAAGTGCGCCAAGGCATAGGTTCCGATCCGCGCATTGGCTACCATTTCATTTACCCCGGCTGTGGTTATGGCGGCTCCTGTTTTCCTAAAGATGTTCAAGCGCTTGCCCGCACCGCTGGACTGGCAGGCTACTCTGCTGAACTGTTGAAAGCCGTCGAAAGTGTCAATGAACGGCAAAAACAGACGCTGTTCACCAAGCTAAGCAATGCCCTTGATGGGCAGCTGCGCGGCAAAACAATCGCTGTATGGGGACTTGCCTTCAAGCCGAATACCGATGATATGCGAGAAGCGCCCAGCCGCGTATTAATGGAAGCGTTATGGGAAGCTGGTGCCCAGGTACGAGCGTTCGACCCTAAAGCGATGGAAGAAGCAGCCCGCATCTATGGCAGTCGTGAAGGCTTAACGTTATGTAAGCGAATGGAAGATACCGTCATCGACGCAGATGCACTAGTGATTTGTACCGAGTGGCAGCAATTTCGAGCAGTAGACTTAACGTGGTTGGCTAATCAATTAAAAGGCGGTGTGGTCATTGATGGGCGTAATCTTTACAACCCCAAAGAAGCTAAAGCCGTTAATTTACGCTACATATCGGTAGGTCGGGCATAACGCGGCTAAATAGAGCTGTGATATTGCGCTCTTAATTTTGTTCAAGCACCCAGTTTTAACATTACTGTTTGGGTTAGCCCTTTTCGTACAGTCAGAGAGTGCCTGTGGCTAACTAGCTTATCTGTTCAATTTTTGAAAAATGTTATCAACATTCAAGCAAGGAGCTTTCAACCTATGCCGCGGGTAATTTATCTGGGCTTGCAAGCCTTCGCGCACGAGCCGCACCAGTTGTTGCCAGCTGCGGAAAATCCGTTGGCATGCGAATCACTAGTAGATATCAGCGAAGCAGATACGCAAGCTCCAAGCAGTATATATCTGTTATCCACGTTGAATGATGAAGACGTCGTTAAGCTACGCGCTTGGTGTAAGCACGACGCAGAGCGCCAGGTAATGATCGCTTGGCCACAGCCAGATGCCTGGCTAGCGGCAAGCCTTGCAAGCGGCGCCGTTGCCGAAGAGGCGCTTAATGACTGGTTAGCGCAGGCTAAACGGCTACTTGCACTGTTTCGCTCAGCGCGCCGCCAGATTACCTTAGTAGGCTACTCGCCAGGCCGCACGTCAAAGCTAATTGACGCACCGCTCGACTTACAAACCACGGCAACGGATAAGGCAATTTATCAGCTAGCCGCGGCTTATCTTTGTGGGCAAGCCCAACCGTTACAAGACACCTATGCCTACCTGTTGGCTAGCAGCCAGGAGAGCCCAGTTGAGGAAGGCCATGAGGCGACCATCGCCCAAGCCGCGCTTAACGAATATCACGCCTTGCAAGCAACCAGCGAAAAAGGGCTGCGCGATGGCCGAGCGTTACAACAGGCAGAGAGTCTTCAAGAACAACAACAGCAGAATATCGCTCGTTTGAAGGGTGAACTAACAGCCGCGCGCGAAGAGTACGCTGTTGTTTTTCAACAGCTTCAAAGCGTTCAGTCGTCGCTGGCTGAAAGTGTTGACAAGCAAAAGGCAAATGTTGAACAGCATGAGCAAGAGAGTGCAAAACGCCTTGAAGAACTTCAGCAGCAAACTAAAGCGTTGCAAAAGGAAAATGCTCAGCTGAGCCAAGATAACGCGACTATTAAAAAAGCTCAGCTAGCACTTCAGCAAGAAAAAGAGTCCCTGAAAAAGGCGTTGGCGGCGCAGCTCAATACTCAAAAAGAGGGGCAGGAGACCCTTGCTACGGCGCAAAAAGAGAGTGCTCAGCTGCTGAGCACCCTGCAACAGGCACAGCAAGCGTATGAAACGCTGAATCAGGAATACCAAGCTCTGGCCGAGCGCAAAGAGAACCAGATTGCCGAGCAGCAGCGCCTAGTAAACGCCCAGCAGCAAAACATGGATAGCGTGGTCACCAAGCTAGAGCGGCGCGCAGCCGAAGTGCAAAAAATCCAGCAACAGCTAGAGAAAAGCACCCAGGATACCGCACACTTCCGCCAACAGCTGGAAAAGCGCCAGAAAGAACTCAATATACTACGTGCTGATACTCAGAGGCATATTAGTCACTTGGAACGCTTAGTACAGTGGCTGCGTGTACATGCCCAGCGCCATGCCGCAGTGGCTTACCGCGATAGCCGAAGCTACAAAAAAGAGCTACCAAAGCAGCTAGCCATGCTGGAAGCAACCCCGTTCTTTGATGCCGACTGGTACCTTGCCCAATACCCTGATGTTGCCAAGTCAGGTATTAAACCCGCCGAACACTTTATTAAGTTTGGCGCGATTGATGGACGTCATCCAAGCCCTCAATTCAGCACCGATTTTTATCTTACTCACTACAAAGATGTTGCGGCATCGGGCCAGCATCCGCTGCTGCACTACCTGCGGCATGGCATCGCCGAACAGCGAAAAACACAGCCACCACAACACCATTTGCCCGCGCCCAAAAAACCGACAGAGGGGGCTGATGCATGAGTCAAGCTGCCGACCTGCTAGTGCATATTGGCCCACTACGTGAAGAGAGTGAGACGCTTATTAAACAGGCCAACTTAGCGGTATTGTTGGCATCACTTTCGCCCGTTTCAACGCACCACAAAGCGTTATCTCAAGTGTTACCGGCATTGCATATTGCAGACCAGCCGATAACCCCCCCTGGCGGAGAAGCAGTGTGCTATGCCTATACACTGAAAGACTTCAACAGCTTGGCTCCTGCCAGTGAGCTAACGACCCTCTATCCAGGTCTTGGCAAGGCTCGTCACCAATCAGTAGATACTCAAACACTGCCGCAGGCGCTAGAGCAGGCTGGCCTGAGCCAAGCAGCGTTCACCCATTTGGTTATCGAACAGCCGGAAATTTCCCTAAGCCTGCTGCAAGCGTTCAACCATTCCGGCTTACTTGACCAGTTAACCCATCTATGGGTACGTACAAGCCCACTGCGGCTATACGAGGGAATGGCAACAGACGCCGAGCTAACCCAGTGGTGCGAACAGCAAGGTTTTGAAGTGGTGGCTCAACATGCCACGGACCCGGATTTCTTTCTTCTCGGTTTTACCCGCAACCCGCTGTATCGCAAGCTAAAAGATACCCATACACAATTGGCCGAGCGTGATACACAGCTCAGCCAGCTAACCGAAGAGCGGGATGCGCTAAAAAAGCAGCTAAATCAGGCGCTCAAAGCTAATCAGCAGCAGCAAAAAGAGCATCAGGAAACCGAGCAGGCACTTAAAAAGACCGAACAGCAGTATCAAGACGCTGTGAAAGCAGAGCAGAAAGCGCAGGAAAAGCTGCAAGAAACGCACACTTGGTTTACTCACCGGAAGCAGCAGGCAGAAGAGGGCGTCGAGAAAATCGCTAGCCTTCAAGAAAAGTTAACGCACAGCGAAGAAGAGCGCGAAAATTATCAGCGCTACTTTGCTAATCGAAAAAAGCAGCATGAAGAAGCTGAAGCTGAACTAGCGAAAGCCCAGCAGCAGCTAACTGAAAAAGACGCTACGATCAGCCAGCTCAGCGAACAGCTCGCCACGTTACAACAAAGTAACGAACGCTTTGGGCAGTTGGAAAGCAAGCTGGAATCGCTGTTCGGCGAACAGCGCAGCTATATACAGCAAACCACCAACGCCCTTGGTCAGCACGTTACCCGTAGCGCCCGCCAACAGCGTGACGAACAGGCGCTAATGAACTACCTGCAACATGGCCAGCGCCCAATTAGCACAACGTTAGCACCTGGCTATGCCATGGCCTTGCTAGAACACTACAATGCAAACAACCATGATGTAATAGTGATTTTTGGCAGCAATGGCACAACGGAGCTGCTGGCGCAAAGCATTATTAATGCCCGGGCAGAGCAGCCCAAACTAACCCGGCAGAAAGGCCAGCATCACGGTCAGGAGAACGAGGTAACGTTATCTCACGCTGACCTGCCGCAAACTATTGTTAGCATTACGCATCAGAAAGTAGCTAGCGATGAACTGAAACAGTGCTTGAATAACAAGCGCCTTAGCCACTCGGTCAATGTGGTGCATGCCCCTTGGATAGAGTGCCAAACCAACGGCCAAACGGCGCTGTTCTACGCGGCAAACACCGTTCTGCAACGCCTTAACCAATGGCTGCCGGAAGATGCCCGTGTACTAGCTATTGTAGGTGAAGCGCTAACGGAAGCAGGGCACAGCCGAGAAGTGGCGTTATCGCTACTGCTACAGCAACTGCCCACGCAACGGCTTGATGTTGTGCTGGAAGGTAATAGCTATCCGCAGGAAAACGGCCTAAAGGAAAGCTGGAATACGCTACTCGAAACCCGCCAACGCCCAGCCCAATGGCTAACGCTCCCCAATGCACTCAGCCTCAGAGTAGAAGGGTAGATAACGCATTCTTCCCAACTGTCATTCCCGTATACCACCGAACCGCCATTAACGGATGCATCTAATCGCCATTAACGCATGCCACCTAACCGCCATTAACGTATGCCACCGAACTGTCATTCCCGCATGCCCTTAGCGGGAATCCATTTTGGTTCAGGCATTCGAGCATCAGTGGGCAAGGTCAAGGTGGATTCCCGATAACCCCACTCGGGAATGATCGGGCCGTGGTTGTGGGAAATGACGGGTGAGGGACCCTACCCTAAAAATTCACGATTCACGATTCACGATTCACGATTCACGACCCAAGAGATACTCATGGAAAAAGATCTTGTTAAGCGCGCTCACGATGCTTTTAAACAAAATGATTATCAAAATGCCATAACACTCTATCAACAAGCTGCCTACCAGTATGGGCAAAGCCTGTTTGATGTTAATATTAAGATTTGTGAACAAAGGCTGCAGAAGCCCGGCCAAGTGATCCAACATGCGCCCAAAAGTGCTGAGACTATCCCTATTGCCCAGCAATTAGCAGAAACTCAAGAGCTGCTGGAATACTACTATCGCCGTTGTCAAGAATTGGAATACCGCCTACAAGACGCTGGCCAAGCGGAAACGTCATAAGGCTGTCAAGGTATGACACTCAGGCCTTAAAATGGACTGATAACTGAAAAAAGGTAAAGAATGAAAGTACTCACTGTATTCGGCACCCGCCCAGAAGCCATTAAAATGGCACCGCTTGCGCTGCAGCTTGCCACAGACGAGCGTTTTGAAGCCCGCGTTTGTGTCACCGCTCAGCATCGCGAAATGCTAGATCAAGTGCTCGCTTTATTCGAACTTACTCCAGACTATGACCTGGACATTATGAAGCCAGGGCAGGATCTTAACGACGTTACTTGTGGCATTCTGCAAGGGCTCAAGCCGGTACTGGAAGACTTCAAGCCTGATATCGTTCTTGTGCATGGCGACACCGCCACCACCTTTGCGACCACCCTGGCGTGTTATTATCAGCAGATCCCCGTAGGGCATGTTGAAGCAGGCCTGCGGACCGGCAACCTTTATTCTCCCTGGCCGGAAGAGGGCAACCGTAAGCTCACAGGTGCGTTGGCGGCGGTTCATTTTGCGCCTACGGGCACCTCGCAGCAAAACTTACTGGATGAAGGCATTGCCCCAGCGACTATTCACATAACCGGCAATACCGTGATAGATGCGCTGTTGGAAGTCGCTCACAAGCTGGAAACCAACCAAGCGCTAGCCCTTGAGCAGGCCAAGCGGTTCCCGATGCTGGATGAAAGCAAGCGTTTGATTCTAGTCACCGGCCACCGTCGTGAAAGCTTTGGCGGCGGGTTTGAGCGTATCTGCCAAGCCCTAGCTGATACCGCCGAGCGCCATCCAGATACCCAGATTCTCTACCCGGTACACCTCAACCCCAATGTCCGTGAGCCGGTTAACCGCTTGCTAGCCAGGGTAGATAATGTGCACCTGATTGAACCCCAGGACTACCTGCCGTTTGTCTACCTGATGAACCGAGCACACATTATCCTCACCGATTCTGGTGGCATTCAGGAAGAAGCGCCTTCGCTGGGCAAACCGGTACTGGTTATGCGTGATACGACTGAACGCCCCGAAGCCGTCGAAGCAGGTACCGTCAAGCTGGTAGGCACCGATGTGGCGACCATTGCCAGCGAGCTAACCCGGCTGCTGACCGATAACGACGCCTACACTGCCATGAGCTATGCCCACAACCCCTACGGTGACGGCAAAGCCTGCGAACGCATCCGCGATATTTTGGCTTCGCTGTGAAATGTGAGCGCGCTACGCGCTTGTGAATAGCTGCTGACACGATTCACTATTTCTACCCACTATTCACTATTCACTATTCACTATTCACTATTCACTATTCACAATTCCTACTCACGGAACACCACATGAAATTCGATACTATTTCCATGATTGGCCTGGGCTATATCGGCCTACCTACCGCTGCTGTTTTCGCTTCCCGCAAGCAGAATGTTATCGGTGTTGATGTTAATCAACATGCTGTCGACACCATCAACAATGGCGAAATCCACATTGTTGAGCCGGAACTGGACATGATTGTTCACGCGGCAGTGAAAGAAGGTTACCTGCGCGCGACTACCACGCCAGAACCCGCCGATGCTTTTCTGGTGGCCGTGCCCACGCCGTTTCATACCGATGAAAACGGCCAAAATCACAAGGCAGATTTAAGCTATATCGAAGCCGCCAGCAAAGCCGTGGCTAAGGTGCTCAAGCCCGGTAACCTAGTCGTATTGGAATCTACCAGCCCGGTAGGCGCTACTGAGCAGATGGCCGCTTGGTTAGCGGAAGCTCGCCCAGACCTGACGTTCCCGCAAACTCACGGTGAAGGATCGGATATTCGTATTGCCCACTGCCCGGAACGCGTATTGCCCGGCCATGTTATCCGCGAACTAGTCGAAAATGATCGCGTGATTGGCGGCATGACGCCCAAGTGCGCCGAAGTGGCCTGCGAGCTCTACAAAATCGTAGTAGAAGGCGATTGTGTATCCACCACCGCCCGCACTGCAGAAATGGCCAAGCTGACCGAAAACAGCTTCCGCGATGTGAATATTGCCTTCGCCAATGAGCTTTCCACCATTTGCCATGAGCTGGAAATTAACGTGTGGGAACTGATCGCCCTGGCGAACCGCCACCCACGCGTGAATATTCTTACCCCTGGCGCAGGTGTTGGCGGCCACTGCATTGCTGTCGATCCTTGGTTCATCGTCGATTCCTGCCCGGAACAAGCAAAAATCATCCGTGCCGCACGCGAAGTGAACGATGACAAACCCCAGTGGGTACTAGGCCGCGTCAAAGAAGCGCTAGAGTACTACCACCAGCAACACCCGGATGCCAAACGCAGCGACCTTACCGTGGCCTGCCTGGGCGTTGCCTTCAAGCCAGATATCGATGACTTGCGTGAAAGCCCCGCACTGGGCATTGCGCAGCAAGTGCAGCAGCTAGGCTGCCGTCTGCAAGTGGTAGAACCCAATATCAAATCACTACCCAAAACGCTGCAAGGCGAGAACACCACGCTAGCCACGCTGGAAGAAGCACTTACCCAAGCAGACGTGGTGTGTGTACTCGTCAAGCACAAGCCATTTATCGCTAATGCCGAACAAGTACGTGCTAAAGAGAGCGTGATCGATGCGGTAGGGTTACTAGGGTAATTCTTTTTCGACTCGTCATCCCGAGAGGCCCCACACCGTCATTCACAGGTGACCCCACACCGTCATTCCCGAGTGGGGTTATTGGGAATCAAGTGAGAGCCCGTCACTCTCGAGTGGCCCCAAAACTGTCATTCCCGAATGGGGTTATCGGGAATCCAGTGAGAGCCCGTCACTCTCGAATGGCCCCAAAACTGTCATTCCCGAGTGGGGTTATCGGGAATCCAAGACAGAGCCGGCACGATACGCTAGTAACCTTCATGACTGAAAATAAAGTCTCAAAACTCAACGGGTAACAGTAATATACTTCTATGGACGATCTGCTCAATCACGCCCAACAGCTTGCTAACCAGGCTCCTACGCCTATCATCCAGCCAATAGAAGGACGGGTAGCCTACTTAGTAAATCAGGGCCGTGGCACAGCGAATGACAGCACTCAACAACTCGCAGAGGCCTTACACCGGCAAGGCCTTGAAACCCTTTGTATGGTGCGCCCTGGTTGGCCTTGGGATGTTGAAGGGGAGGGAGACGAGCTAATTACCCCTGAGTCTGATATCAACGGTGTGCGTTACCTTCACTCGACATTACCCGGCAGTGCTTTAGGGTGCGCGCGTGCTACATTAGAGGCTACCGTAGAGAAACTGATCAAGCTATTACGTGTGTATCGTCCCGCGGCCGTTCTGGCGGAAACGGCAGGTGTAGGGTTGGCTGGGTGGATCGCAGCAAAACGGCTAGGACTGGCGTTCTATGGAGGAGAAAGCAGTAAATGTGTATCTAGTGGTTCTAGTGATATAGTTGAGCCACAGAGTTTGTTTGTTGCTAGGCAAGCTTTGCACCTATTTGCGGTGAGTGAAAACTTTAAAGAAGCATTGGTGAAAAATGGGTTAACAGAAAATAAAATTGATAACGTAGCCCATCAACTCAGTGAAGCTAAGTTACTGCCAAATTATGCTGAGCGGATGGCAACGCTATTGAAAGGAGAGAACGTAGCGCCCGCACAAAAAATGCCAATAGAAAATCCGCCAGCGCTAGAGAAATCAGTTGTTAGCCAAAAATCACCAGCAAAAACTCAGCCTCGCTTAGGGGAGTTTAGTCAGTTACAAGCAGTAGAGTTACCTCAACAAGAGCCTCTCTGGCATAAGATTCCGGTAAAACCCGGCCAGCAACTGATTATTGAAGCCGCTTCGGAATATCGTAATATTAAGGGCGCTCAGAATCGTAAGGCGGTTTTGCTGATCAATAGCTTTAATGCCGATGGCAAGCCGGTTGATAAACCCTGCGGTAAAATGTCCAAGTCAGGCCATCTTAAGGCTTACTTTAAGTACTTGCCCTGCACGAAAAATAAAATCCAAGAAATTCATGAGTTTACTATTCCAAAAGGTGTTAGTGAAATTCACTTGGGACTGTGTGGTTTCAATAAAGGTGATAATGAACAAATTTTTGTCAAAGAGTTAAAGGTTAGGCCTAAACCGGATAAGTCTCAGCCCACACAGTTTGTAGCCCCTAGCGCCCAGGCGGCTGCAATTAGTATTCTTGGTTGGCCAGAATATCCTGAAAATGAAAAACCCTATGTAATAGGGATCATGGATGAGTTTACCACTGGTTGCTTTGAGCAAGATGTCAATCTCATTCAGCCCCGTCCGGATAATTGGTACGCCTTAGCCGAAAAGTACAAACCAAAGTTGTTCTTTATTGAAAGTGCTTGGAAAGGTAACTACGGCAGCTGGCAGTATAGAGTAGCGGACTATGCCAACAAACCAGGGCAGGAAATAGCACACATCTGTCAATATGCCCGGGAAAAAGGAATTCCTACGCTTTTCTGGAACAAGGAAGACCCGGTTCACCATCAGAAATTCATGTGCAGCGCCAAGTTAGTGGATCATATATTTACCACTGACGCTAATATGAAAGACTCTTACCAAGCCAAAACAGGTAACCCGAGTGTTCATGCAATGCCTTTTGCTGCGCAACCAGCGCTACATAAGCCTGCACCATTAACGGGTCGGTTGGCGCGCTCATGTTTTGCAGGCAGTTGGTATGGCAATCGTCACGCTGAGCGTGGCGAAGCGATGCGCTGGTTGCTTCAAGCAGCCAATCACCATGGCCTGGATATCTTTGATCGCAATTATGGTACTGGTATTTTCCCTTTTCCTGAAGAGTATCAAGCCGGAATAAAAGGGAGCCTGCCATATAAAGCGTTGTGTGATGAGTACAGCCGCTATCGTATCTTCTTGAATGTCAACTCAGTAACTGATTCACCCACCATGTTCTCGCGTCGCGTATTCGAGTTAATGGCATGTGGTACGCCTATTGTCAGTACCTATGCGAAAGGCATAGATAAGTTATTCGAGAGTGATGCAGTGTGGATGGTACATAGCCAAAAAGAGGCCGATGAAGCTATTCATGTATTGATGACAAATGATGCTGAATGGCGTCGACGTAGCTTGGCTGGGATTCGGGAAGTGTTTTCCAAACATACATACGCCCACAGGCTGAATGATATCTTTGATCGTTTGGGGATCGAGTCGCATTTGCCAACTGACCCGGCTATCGCTTTAGTGGCAGAGGCGCATAGCCAAGCAGAGCTTGAAGCATTGGATCAGTTCGCGCGCAAGCAAAGTTACCGCACTTTCCAGTTGGGTATCGCCTGTGCACCTGGGTTGGCTCAACTAGCTGGCTCGCTTTCTGAAAATATTACCTTGCTTCAGCCAGGGCAAAAAGCTGCGTGGCTAACTGAGCAACAAGCTGAGTATGGCATTGGGGGCTGGATAGCTCCACGGTGCCAATACGGCGAGCACTATCTGCGAGATCTTGCCAATGCCACTATCTATGAATCTGCAGCTAGCGGCTGGGCAAAGGCACTTAATCAAGACCGTTTTGCCTATGGCGATGAGACGTTGTTGGGAGGCACATTGTGGAAGATGGCAGAGTTTCTCAAGCAACCAGTTAGAACTTCACCGGTCGAGCGTATTTCCCGTCCAGACCTCTACCTTGCAGACAGCGATCAGTTCCAATTGCACAGCGCTGCACAACAGCAAGTAGAGAGAGCTTAACTAATGACTAAACGTGTACTGATCTGCGGCAATCCAGATCTTAACTATATTGATGGCTCTTCTATTTGGGCACAGACTATCGCTCTGGCTACTGCCGCAGCTGGCAATACTGAGGTTGATTTTCTGGCCCGTAGCACGCCAGCACGTGATGAGCTATTTGGCCCGTTAAAAGCCGCTGACAATATTACTATTATCGATGGCAGTGACCGTCAGCACTGGAAAGGCAAAGGCTTCGCTCGCATTACACCAGCGATGATGGGCGAGCTAGCTATCCGCCTAGACCGCGCTAGTCCTTATGATGTAATTATCGTAAGGGGCATGGAACTTGCTACTCAAATGTTAGACGCCGAAGACGTATTAGCCAAAACTTGGATGTATCTCACCGATATTCCTCAGGCTGTGGCTGAGTATGCCCCAGAACAGCGCTTGATTATTCAGCGGATAGGCAAAGGATGTCACCGGCTTCTATGTCAAACAGAAGGGTTTCGAGCACTTTGGCAAGCCTTAATACCGGAGCTTGATGCCTCCAAAGCTCGCCTTTACACGCCAGTGATTCCAGATCTTCCTAATACGCTTCCACCTTTGAGTGAGCGGCCTCAGCGCGCTATATATGCTGGGAAGTTCAAGGGGGACTGGATGACGCTTGAAATGACTGAAGCGTGGCACACCATTCATCATCAGTTACCTGATAGTGAATTAGTGATGATTGGTGACAAGATCCACGATGAACCAGACAAGCCCGATTATGCAGGCCGCATGCAGAATGCTTTGAACGATACGAAGGGGTTAAACTGGCTAGGTGCGCAATCTCGGGAGGCTGTACAAAAGCAACTCCAGCAGGCTCGTGTAGGGCTATCTTGGCGTCATGAAAGTATGAACGACACGGTAGAATACTCCACTAAAATTCTTGAGTATGGCGGAGCGGGTTGTGCCGCGATCCTTAATCGCAACCCGCTTCATGAGCAGTTGCTGGGTACTGACTATCCGTTATTCGCCAACAGCCCCGAAGAGTTTTGCAGCCAGCTGACCCGGGCACTCAGTGAGCCGCAGGTCACTCTGCAGGCCGCTACCGCTTTGAAGCAACTGGCCGAACGCCATACCTTCAGTACTCGCGTGCGCGAGATGCGTGAGTGGCTAGATGAAGCACCCAAAGCGCCCAAACCGAAACCCAAAACCCGTGTGCTGGTGGCTGGGCACGACTTAAAATTCTTCACGTTATTGCAGAAAAAACTGGAAGCAACCGGCCAGTTTGAATTTCTGACTGACCAGTGGCAACACCATAATAAGCATGATGAAGCAAAGAGTTATGCTCTGTTAGAGCAGGCTGACGTGATCTTCTGCGAATGGTGCCTTGGAAACCTCAAATGGTATTCACATAACAAGAAGCCTCATCAGCGGCTGGTAGCGCGCTTTCACCTGCAGGAGCGTGAGTTGCCCTATGTGGCTGAGGCCAACTGGGACAATATTGACCATATCAGTTACGTGAGTGAGTTTATTCGTCGGGAGGGGCAAAAGGCCTTCGGCTTTCCTTTCGAAAAGACCTCGGTGATACCCAACCTGCTGGACGAGAGCAAATTTACACCTAAGAAGAAAACGGGAGACGCACGCTACACTCTGGGCATCATTGGTGTAGCCCCGTCTCGAAAACGCTTAGACCGTGCGATAGATCTGCTGGAAGAATTATTGGATGAAGACGAGCGTTACTGCCTGCGGGTCAAAGGGAAGCACCCGCTGGACTACGGTTGGCTGCTCAAGCGTGAAGATGAGTTGGCTTACTACCAAAACGTTTTTGAGCGGATTAACAGCAACCCCAGGTTGCGGCACAAAGTGATCTTTGATCCCCCCGGAGACGACGTCAATGATTGGTTCACCATGGTGGGCTTTATCCTCTCGCCTTCAGACTTCGAGTCCTTCCATATGGCGATTGGTGAAGGGATGCTGACCGGCGCGACACCGATCATATGGGACTGGGATGGAGCCGCAGAGATTTGGGGAGAGAAGTGGATCTCCCGAACCCTTCAAAGTTCCAAACAGGCCGTTATGGGCAGTGAGCCGACCAAAGGACTGGCGACTGAAGTCATGAGCGTCATGTCGTCGCAAGATATTAGCCAGCAGTGGCAGAACGTTATTCAGAAGAGTTAATCAATTTCATGACGACGAATGATCTATTGGCCTGCGTCACGCCAGGTGCCAACGACTATATCCAGACAACCATCAACACAAAGAACAAAGCGGACTATCAAAAGCTGAAGAAGCTTTTCGACGACCAGCGCTTCGAAGCAA
Source organism: Halomonas sp. MS1 (assembly GCF_024182575.1). NCBI lineage: Bacteria > Pseudomonadati > Pseudomonadota > Gammaproteobacteria > Oceanospirillales > Halomonadaceae > Halomonas > Halomonas sp. MS1. The sequence goes on along the minus strand of NZ_CP098926.1, from coordinate 4,498,997 downwards.
AAAGTTTTGAAGACAGCGACCTGAATATATTGACCTTTGATTGGCAGAGCTTGGAGCGTGATCGTAACTGGTGGTGGCAGCTGCAGGCGTTGCCGTTCCTGAACTGGTATGCCAATAGCTTTTCACTGCAAAGTGAGGAGGAGCGTACTGGCTACTTGTCACTGTGCCTTGACGCGATTCACAACTGGATCAATCAAGCTAAGCAGAATAAAGATTCGCCGCTTGTCTGGCATGATCATGCTTCGGCATATCGTGTACGCAACCTGACCAACTGGCTGGTGTTTTGCCACTCCAACGGCCTTCCGTTAGGTGAAGAGCCCTGTGCGGAGCTTCTTGGCAGCCTAATTATTGAACATCTTGACTGGATTCAGGAAGACAAGCACTACTCTAAACACACCAACCACGGCTTTGATCAGGCGATGATTGCTCTAACCATCAGCCTAATGTTTGCTCGTGACGATTTTGAACTCTATCGACAATGTAATCGTGCTCGCTTGAAAGACGAAGTGACTTTTGCCTTTACCAATGAGGGAGTGCATAAGGAAAACAGCCCAGGTTATCAAAAAATGATGCTGGGCAGGCTCAAGCAGCTAAGAACATTATCTCCTCTCGGTGAGCAAGAAATTTCGCAAATGGGCGAACTTTATATTGAGAAAGCTGAGGCTTTTTTGCGTGCGATTACGCTTCCAAATGGCTATTTGCCGATGATTGGTGATACCAGAGGTGGAGACGAAGGGCTGCCCTACGAGCAAAAAGAGCAGGTAGATGTATTAAACTATTCCGCCTCGGGCTATGTAATTATTAGGGGTAAGGATGGAAAAGGTAAATCTTTTTTCATTTTGATGAAAAATACTCATGAATCAAATTATCATCGCCATGATGATGATTTAATGTTGTATGTTTTTTACGATGGAGAAACTGTTTTCGGTGATGCAGGACTCCTTAGTCACAATGAAAAAGATTCTAGAAGAGTGTTTGTGAGATCGCATTTCGCCCATAGCTTGCCTTATATAAATAAGAGGGGTATCAGGAATAGAGAAAGACTGGCTAATAGACCACACCTTAGCATTGATCAATATGGAGTGGTAAACATGTCTAGCTCCATGTTTGGTGAGAAAATTTCTCGATCTGTAAGATTGTTTTATCATGAGCTCCTTAAAATAAATGTTACAGATACAAGGGTTGGTGGCGACAGCGATGATTTGTTCGTGAATTTTATTGTCCCTCAAGCCAATAGTGTTACTTCTGGTAGTAATAGAGTGTGTGCATCGTTTGATGACTTCTGTTGCAAGATCGAATGCACGTCAATGTTAAACTCTAAAGTCTTAAAGGGCTGGGATGAAACAAGTAATGAGAGCAGTTCTATAAGCTCTCCTAATTACGGCGCAATTGTAGATGCATATCGTATAACAATCATGTCGAAAAAGGTAGTCGATACCAAGGTGGCTATGAGTCTTTTTTCTCATGTATGAGAAGTTGAATAATCATCTATAAGTTTAATGTTCAATGAGGTGATGAATGAATATTGACAGAAAATTAGTTAGGAAGGTTATTGAATCGTTTGTAGATTCACCTGAGTATTATTGGAATAATAACGCACGTCAGCTAAAAAAAAGTTCTAGTAGAATTAAAAGATTGTTTGATTATTATGGTTGGGATGCCGAGTCATTAATTGAGATAATTATTTGTATAGCTGAGGAAAGGATAAGTAAAAATACTAAGACTATTTATTTTTCGAGCTTTGGATCTTCTGGGTCTCATTTATTGCAACACGTACTAGTTGACTCGTTTGATATGATTGGGCTTGGAGAAATATATCTTCCGCAACCCCTAGAGAACACACTTAGAGAAGTGGATTTAAAAAGCGGGCAGATGTTGCTCGAGTGTTATCATTTATTACATAGTCCACCAGAAAATATTTTCAAAAATAAACCCATAATAAATACTGCTCACAGGGCTAGTCTTCAAACATTTTCATCAAGTACAGCTTTGTTTACTCCTGTTTTTATCATTAGAGATCCAGTTGAGTTGACAATATCTAGATCGTTTAGAAAAGATGAGTATAGAAGTTACTTAGGCATGGCTGATGTTTCAGATGAAGAATACTTAAAAGAAAATATAGAGAAAACAAAAAGATTTTACCAGTCGGCATTGAAGTATCCATATGAGTATTACTTGTTTTTTGAAGATATTTCAAAAAATCCGGTTAGAGTAGCAGAGTTGTTGTCTTTAATTTCTAATGAAAAAGGCAATGAGTCAAAAGTTTTAGAGTCACTTAAGAGAGCCGTTGAGACAGGTGCTACCAATAAGTATAGTGGACCAAAAATTTTGGTGTCTGAGTCTTTGATATCTTTGGCTGAGAGTGAGTTAAAAAATATTTCTTCAAAAGTCGAAGAGTTTCGATCTGTATATGCTGGAAAGAAAGCTTTATGAAAGTATATAATTCTCTAGAAGATGCAGTAATTGATATTAGAGAAGGGGAGGCTAGACAGTTCTTTATTTTTACTGCCGGAGTTCTTTTTCCTTTACATATAAGTTGGAAAGGTGTGGGTAAGAACTGGGTTGTTTTTTATCCAGGGGCGTATAATAGATCTAGAGACATTCCATCTTTTCAGCGAAGAAAACACGGTGAGCTTTTGGATTGTAATGTTTTATGTGTATTTGACCCTGGGCTTTTTTTTCACAAAAAAATCACCTTGACATGGTTTTCTGGAACTCCGAGCCTTCATTATAGTAGTTTGTTGGCTGATGTTCTAAGCTCTTTTTTTTATCGATCAGGAATCGATGGTTCTCGAATATTACTCTTTGGTAGTTCTGGTGGTGGATTGCCTGCTTTTGAGACGGCAATGAAAATCAATAATTCATCAGTGATGGTTTTTAATATTCAAATTAATGCATCTAAGCATCCCGGGTTCGGGAAAATGTACGATATAATGTTTCCTGATTTGTCACGTGATCAAGTTTTCGAAAATTACCGAAGCCGTTTTTTTCTCCCTGATATAATAGGGGGTAAAGGTTGTTTTTCATTCTTTTATCTCCAGAATTTAGCTGATGAGAGCCATTATGCTAAACATTACTCATTTTTTAAAAAATGGTTCTTAAATGAAAAGGGAAAAGGAAACCTTGATTCTCTAAAGGGAGATTTTATTTTATATGAAGATTTAGATTCAGGACATGGCAGTATTGGTAAAGAAGCTGAGGTCAGGCTGATAGAAAGTTTCTTCTCTGGCGATGGTGTTAAGTTATAGTTTTTTTCGAAAAAAATTATTATAATTTCTATTTGGATTTAGGCAGGCTATGGATATTAAAGAGAGTGTTAGAGATTTTTTTTATTCAAGCGAAGATAAGGAACCTCCGGAAGAATTTTTTTCTGGAATAGGTATAGGCGAAGGCATTATTTATTTTGGTAGTGAAGCAATGGTGGTGAAGCCGACGTCACCCCCAGATTGAGTAGCGCTACACTTTAGAGTCCGATCCTATGCTAAGGAGATTGGACATGAAGAAGCGTTTCAGCGAAGAACAGATCATTGGCTTCTTGGGCGAAGCGGAGGCGGGACTGCCCATCAAGGAGCTATGTCGTCGGCACGGTTTCTCGGAAGCCAGTTATTACCTTTGGCGCAGCAAGTTTGGTGGTATGAGCGTCCCCGATGCCAAGCGACTGAAAGAGCTCGAAGCCGAAAATGGACGCCTGAAAAAGCTGCTCGCGGAGCCGCTATTGGAGATGGAGGTCACTCGCGAGGCGCTGAGAAAAAATTGGTGAGCGCCCTGGCACGTCGAGACGTGGTGCGTTTTATGGCGTCATGTGGCCTGAGTGAGCGCCGAGCGCTCCGTGTCATTCGTATGAGTGCCAGTGCATTGCGCTACCAACCGGCCCCTGACCGCAATGCGGCATTGCGTGAACGCATTATTGCCTTGGCACACCGGCATCGTCGTTACGGCGCGGGCATGATCTACCTGAAGCTGCGTCAAACCGGTGAACAGGTCAATCACAAGCGCGTCGAGCGGCCTCATTCTGCAACCGGCGCTCTTCCTGGGGGCAGTAAGTGGCCTATCAAGCCGCTAGTATCGCAGGGTTAGATTTTCTATTTTTGAGTGGTTGGAGTGAGGTAGCTGATTGGGAGAATTGGTAACGGTTCATCACCTAAGATGCTACGAAAATATCGAATCACTACAGTTATAAGCTATATAGTCAGAACAAAGGGGTTAGATCGTGCATGTTGTAATACCAGTTTTTTTTAAAGCTTCACATGGTGGGCTGCACGAAAATGTTCTAGCAACTGCTCGCTTTTTGATCAATAACGATCACAAGGCCACTATTGTTTGCCCCGCTGGCCCATTTGCTGACTCGCTGGCAAGTTATGGCGTTGGCGTTATTCGAACGGATTACACAGATACTGATGCCACAATCCATGAGGCTTTGAAACTTCACGCTGCTGATTCTATTGATCTAGTGCACGCTCATCCATTTGCTTCTCGTAAGTTTGGCTTAGCACTGGCGGAACGGTTGGACGTACCCTTAGTGCTGACATTTCATGGCAAATACACTGACGATCTCCCTAGCTATATTGATAAAGTATCGGCAGTACTAACAGTGTCATCTGGCGTCCGTGATTATCTGCTGAGCGAGAACGGTAAGGCTCCAGAAAAGTTTCATGTGATGCCCAATGTCCCTGATACAGGCTTCTTTCAACCGCTCTTGGAAAAGCCCCAGAGTAATGAAGGTAAGCTTAGCGTGACCTTAGTCTCGCGGCTTGATAACGATAAGGTATTTATCCTAGATGTCTTTGCAGATGCAGTGGAGTACGCCGCCAGGCATTACCCTGGGAAGCTATCTTGGGTTGTTGTAGGCGATGGTACACAAGCCGAAGAGTTTCGCGCTCGCCTTAAAGCAGTGCAAGGCGACAATACTATCGAGTTCAGGGGGTGGCTCGAAGGAGAGGCGCTTCGTAGTGCATATCAATTGAGTGACTTCGTCTTTGCGCCTGGTCGTTGCGCTTTAGAGGCCATGAGCTGTGGTGTGCCGGCCATTGCGGTAGGCAGCAAAAGCTATTGTGGTTTGGTACGTGCGGATACTTGGCAGCAAGGTGTGTATTCAAATTTTGGCGGCGTAGGTAATCAGCATGAAGATTATAAGTCTGAGATAGTGCATCGAGACATTGATAACCTTCTTGCCTCAAAAAGTTATCGTCTAGGCCTCGGTGCCTTTGGTGCTAGGATAATTCAGCAGTTTTTCGACTTTCAAAAAGTACATGAGTATCTTCTGGGCATATACCGTCTCGCTATTGCCTCTCATTCCCTGAGTAAAGGGGAAGATGGCAATCAAGCCCAAGTAAAAAACAGCTCAGTAAAATCCGAAAACAAGAAGGCTAGTATAATGCTGGAACAAAAGCTTGAGCAGCTGGAAAAAGCATTTCTTCAGGCGAGTAAGGATAGCGCAGGAAAACATACCAAAGATTTGATAATCGTTCAAAACCGCCTTTACGCCCAGCTGGAAAGTCTCTCCTGGCTGCAGCGTCGACTCTCCATCAAAGGTCAGCTGCCGCCCTTGAGGGGCTGGGCAACCTCTCCTGATGTGCTGTTGCGCCTGCATGCGCACATTATGTCTACCCGCCCACAGGTGATAGTAGAGTTTGGTAGTGGTGCTTCTACGTTGGTTATTGCAGATGCTTTACGCCAGAACGGGTGTGGCAAGCTGATTTCTATTGAGCACAGCGAGCACTACGGAGCGCAGTCTCTGGCTACTTTGCAGGCTGAGCGGCTGGATGATTGGGTTGATCTGCGCATTGGGGATTTGGAAGCCTGGGAAGACGAGCACTTGAACCCTGAAGATGCCGAAAAATCCTCGCGCTGGTACCCGGTCTCGCTGCTGGAAGGTGTTGAAAACGTCGATTTGCTGTGGGTGGATGGTCCTCCTGGGGCAACGTGCCTGTTCAGCCGCTATCCGGCGTTACCTGCGTTGGCCGATAAGCTCTCCCCAGCTGCTGAAGTATGGATGGACGATACCATTCGCCAAGAGGAGAAGGATATCTGCGAACGCTGGGCCAAGGATCATGGCTTTGAGCTGGAATACTATCCGCTAGAGAAGGGGCTGGGCCGACTGACACGGCCAGGAGCTTCCTACGTTGCTTTGGCACCGAAGCCGCTTACTGTCAGCAATGACGATGTTCACCCTGAGCATGCACTAGGCTTGGATTTCTCCTTGCCTGAAGAGAGACGTTGATGGCCTGTGAGGAATTGTGCCTTCTTTGAGTATGGATTCCCGAGTGTCCTTCCATTTCGTCATTCCCGTGTGCCCTTAGCGGGAATCCGTGTTGGTTTGGGTGTCTGGGCTTCAGTGGGTTAGGTCAAATTGGATTCCCGATAACCCCATTCGGGAATGACGGGTATGGGGCGTGCCCTTAGCGGGAATTCATGCTGGTTCAGGCGACAGAGTCTCTGCGGGTAAGGTCAAACTGGATTCCCGATAACCCCATTCGGGAATGACGGGGTTGGGGCGTGCCCTTAGCGGGAACCCATGTTGGTTTAGGTGAACGGGCCTCAGTGGGGAAGGTCAAATTGGATTCCCGATAACCCCATTCGGGAATGACGGGGCTGGGGTGAGGCCTCAGTGGGTAAGGTCAAGATGGATTCCCGATAACCCCGCTCGGGAATGACGGGCATGGGGCGGCTTCGGGAATCGGTGTGGTTAGTAGTTCGCTCATGAAATAACAGAGATGTAATTAATGCCATTTTTTTTTCTACATATACCCAAAACTGCTGGGACAAGCTTTCGACTGGGCGCGGAAGCGTACTTTTCGAAGGAACGAATTGTTTATGACTATGGTGCAAAATCTAAAACCACGTCTCCGCTTGTCAAAGAGTCTTTACATGTCGATCATCCAGATTTTTGGCAGTTCAAGAAGGCCTTCTTAGCAAATAACCCCGCTATGATCTGTGGGCATGTGCCTGTCGCTCGGTTTGTTTCTTTAATCGGCGTGGGGCGTACGATTACTTTTCTACGCGAACCGCTGCAGCGAATTGCGTCTGAATATGGCCATTTTGTCAGAAATATGGATTACAAAGGGAGCTTCAAAGAGTTCTACTCATCTCCGGCGATGATTAATCGTCAGCGCCGAGGCCTGAATGGGGTAAACCCTGAAGCGGTTGGCTTTCTAGGTTTAACCGAGCGTTACACGGAAAGCTTGGAAATATTAAATGATAGCTTTGCAACCGATATCGTTGAGCGTAAAGACAATCTAGGTAAGCGTATTCCGCTGGCTGAGCATAAGCTGGATCAAGACGACATTGATGAACTCACGCGGCTGAATAAACGAGACATTATGCTTTATAAGCATGCATGTGCGTTATTTGATGCGCGTTATGCCATGTTTAAACTGAACCAGCCGTGGGCGCATGCGCGTCTTGTCGAAGCTAATACAAAACGCATCAGCGGTTGGGCGTGGTGGGCGAATGGAAGTGATGAGCCAATAGATATTGAACTGTGGGTGAAGGGTGAGCATACCACCACTCTGCGTGCAGTCGAGATGCGCAAGGAGTTATGCCGCTTGCTGCCGCCCCGTGGCGGATATGTGGGTTTTCACCTACCCGTTAAGTTATTGCCAGGCGATACGGTGCAATGCCGGGTTGCCGCAACAGGGCAGTGGTTTCCGCTCAAGCCGCAACGCGTTACGGAGCCCGCTAGCTGAACTTATTGTTGCTCCGTGTCGTCAAACGAACATGAATATCTACCCGCCTGCGTGCGGGTTTTCCTTTCTCTGCGTATGATGTGGCAGCGCCTAGCAATTCAGCTTATTGCTTTGTTGTTGTTAATAAATTTTCACTTTACCGGCCAGGTATTGCATGGATGACCTGATTAAGCACGCGGAACAAATTGCGTCGCAACCTCTGACTTCTGTTTTTCAACCCATTGCTAAGCGTGTGGCCTATGTGGTTAGCCACGGTCAAAGTTACGCGAATAATGGCTACGCGATTCGCACCCAAGGGGTTGCGGAAGCACTGAACCAGCAAGGGCTGGAAGTGCTATGTTTCTTGCGCCCAGGGCGCCCGTGGGAATTTCACTCGGCGAGTGATACGGCCCCAGAAGTGGTCGTCAATGGCGTTAAGTATATTCACTCGCGGTGGCCTTATCGTGTGGTGCCTCAAGGGGCGCGTGCTAATTTTAATGCCAGTGTTGAGCGCTTTATTGAGCTATTTCGGGTGTACCGTCCTTCTGTGGTGTTGGCCGCCTCTAATTGGATTGTCGCGCTACCTGCCTGGGTGGCAGCCAAACGGTTGGGTCTGCCATTCTGTAACGAAGTCCGAGGTTTTTGGGAGCTTTCCAAAGATGCCCGTGAGCCAGGGTATGCCCATACGGAAAGCTTTAAGGAAGAAGCCGAGCGAGATAGTTTTGTTGCGCGGAAGGCTAATCAAGTCTTTACGCTGAATGACCCGATGAAGGCTGAGCTGGTGAAGCGCGGTGTGCAGCCCGAGCGTATTAGCATTGTGCCCAATGGCATTCGCGAACTGCCTGATCTAAAACCCACCGATCCGCAGCTGCAACAAAGCTTGGGGATTCAGGCTGGCGACCATGTGATTGGCTATATCGGCAGCTTCACTGCTTATGAAGGGCTGGATGTACTGCTTCAAGCCTGTGAAATATTGGTCAAGAAAGGTGTCCCTCTTAAACTGCTGCTGGTGGGGGATGACCAGCCGCTAACCCATGTAATGAGTACCCACGAGCATGATGCTGATAGGCCTTGGTTAATTCAGGTAGGGCGTGTTCCCCATCAGCAGGTGGCTGATTATTATGCACTGATTGATTGTGTTGCCATTCCGCGTAAGAACTATCCGGTATGCCGGTTGGTGCCGCCTATTAAAGCGGCGGAAGCGCTGGCCTACGGCAAGCGGTTGGTGATGTCGAAGCTCCCGGCATTGCAGAGTGCTTGCCCGGTGGTCAAAGGCGTTAGCTTTGCCGAAGCTGATAATGCTGAATTGCTAGCGGCAGCCTTGGAATGCTCACTGGAAGAGCCATCGCCTGAGGTGCAGGGAAGCGCTTCCCTTCAAGTACTAAACCGCAATGTGTTGACGTTTAGCCGCTTGACTCAAGGAATGGCGGAGACACTCGAAAACGTTATTCAGGAAAGCGCTCGTCCAGAAAACATTAGCCAGAAAAGCGTTCGTCAGAAACTCATAGAGCTTGATAAACCGGCTTTATGCAGTGTTCAACAAAGTGCTGATGCCTTTGCTCAGGTTGATTATCCCACTGCCAGCCGTTGGTTTTATAAAGAAGGCCGCCTGACCGACACACTGAAAGCGTTGCAAAATCTTCAGGCGCGGGGTGTGAAGTTCGATAAACCTAAACGCGACTTTGAAGCTTTTGTGGCGGGCTTGGCGCGCTTGAAAGGGGGCGTAACGCTGCCGCCTCGCCAACCCAATGCCGGGCTGATGAGCCGCCGCCAGCGTGTCTTATACTGCTTACATCAGTCGGTTCCCCATGCCACTAACGGTTATTCGACTCGCTCGCACGGTATTGCGGTGGGCTTGCAAGAATCTGGCTGGAACGTGCGGGCGACGACGCGCCCTGGCTTTCCGTGGGATGGCGGCGCTAGAGGATTGCCTCGTGGTTACCATGAAGCCACTGTCGATGGCGTGGCCTATGCGGCGTGTGCTGGCTGGAATATTGCCAAAACGCCGCTGGATTTCTACCTAGCTGAAGCTGCTGACCACTATCTGCGTGAAGCGCAAACCAGTGGTGCGGAAATCATCGTGGCAGCCTCTAACCATATTACTGCACTACCTGCCTTAATGGCGGCGCGCCGCCTGGGCTTGCCGTTTGTGTATGAAGTGCGCGGCTTGTGGGAAGTGACGCAAGCATCGACCCAGCCTGAATGGGCTGGCTCTGAGCGTTACCAACTCATGCGAGAACTGGAGCAGCAGGCTGCCCTGGAAGCGGATCTTGTCATTACCCTGACTGAAGAGCTGGCTGACGAACTGGCCAGTTGGGGCGTCGCTCGTGAGCGAATTACGGTCGTGCCTAACGCGGTGAATGCTGAACGCTTTACCCCCAGGCCAGCCGATATTGATGTGGCGCGCCAACTAAAACTACCTGCGGGCGTACCGGTTATCGGTTATGCGGGTAGCGCCGTCGCCTATGAAGGGCTGGAACTGCTGCAGGAAGCGTTAGCCAAACTGAAGGCTCGGGGGCAGGAGTTCGTCTTTGTGCTGGTAGGCGATGGCAAGGTAATTGATACCGTTAAAGCCACTGCCAAAGCGTTAGGAATTGAAAAGAACTGCCGCTTTACCGGGCGGGTAGCGTTTGAGCAGGTGCCAAGTTATTTATCGTGCATGGATATTATGCCGATACCGCGGCTTTCCTCAGCGGTTACTGAAATGGTATCGGCACTCAAACCGCTTGAAGCTATGGCAATGGGTAAGGCGGTGGTGCTTTCCGATGTGTCGCCCCATCAGGTAATGGCAGGCCCAGGTGGCGAACGTGCACGGTTGTTTGAAAAAGACAACGCGGCGGCGTTATGCGATGCGATTGAAGCGCTAATCAATAACCCCGCAGAGCGGGAGCGTTTGGGCAAGGCGGCTCGTGCTTGGATTGACCGCGAGCGTACTTGGAATCACGTTACTAGTATTTATGCGCGTAGCTTGCAGCAGTTGCGTGAGTCGCTGGCTTCACGCCAGCAGGCGCAAGAGCCCGAAGCTAAAACCCTTGCGCAGCTGACCCTGGGATTGATAGGCGATACCTTTACTACTGATACTTTGGCAAGTGCCGTCAAAGTCGTGCCGCTTTCACCGGATAACTGGCGTGAGCAGATTAAAGAACAGCCGATTGATGCGCTGTTTGTGGAATCCGCTTGGAAGGGCAATGACTGGCAGTGGTTCCGCCAAATAGGGCATTACAGCGACCATGAGTTTGCCGCGCTTGATGCCTTGTTGGCGCATTGTCGCCGCAAGGGAATCCCGTCTCTGTTCTGGAACAAGGAAGACCCGGTTCACTTTGACCGCTTCCGCGCGACCGCCGCCAAGTGTGACCATGTATTCACGACGGATAGTCGTCGAATAGTGCCTTATCTGTCCACACCCGGTGCGCTCACTCAAACCGCGAGCAGCGCGCCGTTCTATGCCTCACCGAAGATCCATAACTTGCTGCCGTCTAGCCGTGAATGGCAGCCAACGGCTGCTTATGGCGGTACCTATTATGGTAAGCGCTACCCCGAGCGCACCGAGTACATGGACAAGATCATGAGCGCAGCGGCACCTTTGGGCCTAACGCTTTATGATCGCCAGCATGATGACCCCGCATCTCCCTATAAATACCCCGGTGGCTTGGGGAGCTATGTGGCCGGTAGCCTCAGTTATGAAGAGATGATCCAGGCCTACAAGGCTCATCCGGTGCAAATTAACGTCAACTCGGTGCTGGATTCCCCAACGATGTTTTCGCGCCGTGTTGTTGAAACCGCTGCTTGCGGCTCGCCGATGATTTCTGGCCCAGCCCTTGGTATGAATCGTTATCTGGAAGGGGCGGGCCATGTGGTTCGCACCGAAAGCGATGCCGCCCAGGCGCTTGAAAACCTAATGCATTACCCGGCGTATCGCTGGCGCGTGGCGCTGAATGGAGCCCGGGCGGTTATGCGTGCTCATACCACAGAACTACGCCTGACTCAGATGCTGCGCACTGCCGGTATGGCTATCCAAGCCCCTGAACCGCCGACGTACTCTATATATACACTTGAAATGACTCCTGCTGGCGCACAGCGCGTATTAGCGCAAACGGTTCGCCCGGCATGTATTGTTAGTCGCGAATGGCAGGCAGGTACCCGTGCCCAGCTCGAAGCAGAAGGTATTCGTTGTGCAACGCCAGATGGCGAACGTGCGGTGGCGGGAACGCTTTGGCTGTTAGCTAATCCGCGTGCCTTGGAAGGCTTGGAAGCGGAAGACCTCGAAGACTTGATCTGGCCAACGTTTTACGCCTCCCACAAGCGCATTGCTTTCAGCCGACATGCGGTGCTTGAAGAGGGCGGCTGGCCGGGCGTGGCGGTGGAAAACTCTTCTATCGATACGACATTGCAGCTACTTCGCCCAGATACGGAAATGGCACTTTCCCAGCTTCAGAAATGGGTGTCGCGTAAGCCGACCTTAACGCTTCGCAAACCTCCTCAGGTACATGCCCAGGCTCCCGATGTGCCACCCAAGAAAACCGTTGTGATCGCAGGGCATGATCTCAAGTTTATTAAGCCGTTTTATCCCTACTTTACGAAGGCAGGGATGCGCCTATTGCTAGATTTCTGGACCGGCCATAACCAGCACAACGAAACTGCTAGTAAGCGTTTGGTGCGCCAAGCCGATACCGTGTTCTGTGAGTGGACCCTGGGTAACGCTATTTGGTATGCCAAGCACAAAGTTGAAGGGCAAAGGTTAGTCGGACGCTTGCACGCCCAGGAGCTGCGCAGCCCACTGTTTGAAAAAGTGCCATTCGAAGCGTTTGATACGGTGATATTCGTTGGCCCCCATATGCTGCGTAATGCCCAGCAACGTAACCCGGCACTGAACAGCAACGGTATTGTTATTTACAACGGTGTGGATATTGATGCTATGCAAGCAGTACCGCGCCAACCGACCAATGGCAAGGTGTTGGGGTTAGTAGGCTTAGTGCCACAAAGCAAGCGTATAGACCGAGCGCTGGATATTCTTAAACAACTACGCAGGGAAGACACGGGTTACACCCTGCGAGTAAAAGGCAAGCAGCCTGCAGACTACCCTTGGATGGCGAAATATCGACCAGAAGAAATGGCCTGGTATGACGAGCAGTACCGCCGAATTGCCGAAGATCCCGATCTTCAGGGAGCTGTTGTTTTCGATTCACACGGCAACGATATGCCCCAGTGGTATGCGGGTATTGATTTCATTCTTTCCGTTAGTGACCACGAAAGCTTCCACCTAGCAGTAGCCGAAGGCGCCGCTAGCGGTTGCACACCCATTGTATTACCTTGGGAAGGCGCGGATGAGATTTATCCGAAGGAGTGGGTGTATACAAGTCCTAGTGCCGTAGCTGAGAGTATTAAGGCTAATAATTACAGTGAAAGAAAATATTTTAGTTTTGTTAATGATTGCTTTGATGTTCATTTGATAGGCAAGAAATTGTTGGAGGCTGCTTCATTTAAGGAGGAAATAGTAGTCAGGCTTAAGAAAATATAATTATTTTTGTTAACAGTGTTTAGGATTATAATTGTGGAAAATAATGTTCGCCATAGTTTTAGTGCAGGGAAGGTTTTTCCAGATTTTTTAAGCGCTTATAAGGCCGTGAAGAATGGTGAGTTTTTTATATGTTTTGATGGAGTAATGTATCCTTTTAAATGGAATTTAACATGTGGTTTTGATTCTCCAGTTGTGTTTTTTACTCCAGGGCGAACAATTCGAGGTAAGCCCGTTCCTATATTTCAAAGGTCAAAGTATTTTAGTTTTTTAGAGGAATATAACTGCATTTCATGTTTCGACCCCACTTTGTTCAAAGATAGTGAAATGAATTTGGCTTGGTTTCAAGGCGAGAGGGGGCGCTTTTATGCTTTGGAAATTGCGAAAATGTGGGGAGATTTTGTAAAAAAAGCCAAAATAAATCCCGCTAACATTCTTTACTATGGTACTAGTGGTGGCGGTATTTTAGGATTTTATCTCGCTAAGATTACACCGAAATCAACGCTCTATATGTCAAATGTTCAAACTGATATTAGAGATTACGATGCTAAGACATTAAAAAAATTGGTGGATGTGTCATTTTATGGTGATTTCGATTATGTGAACAACGCTGGTGAAACACAGAATCGATTTACTATAAACGGGCATAGTGGTGCGTTTAATTTGGTTTATGCGCAAAATAAAGCCGATGCTTTTCATTACTCTAATCACTATAAAAAGTGGAGAGAGAAAACGGATTTGACTTTTTTTGAAAGTGTTAGATTTATAGAGTATGACGATCCGGTTAGTGGGCATGGACCTCTGAGCGCTGAATCAGAGGTGGAAATAATTCGTGGAATTATAGATCAAAAAAACTATGAAAGTGTTTTCCCAAATGTCAACATTGAAAATGTGCTTCCTGAAAAAAATAACGATGTATCAAACAGGAGTTTTTTTTTAAGGCACAGTGCATTTCCTTCTCGGGAAATTGTATTTCCGATTAATTGGAGCCAAGACCCTTACCGATCAAAAAATTGGCAGCATCATCTCAATAGCTTGAGGTGGCTTCCATTATTAGAAAAAAAATTACAGAAAAATATTATTATTGATTTTTATAATTATCATCTTAGGGACAGAAAAAAGAATAAGTACTATAATACTCGAACTGGTGATCATACTACAGCTATTAGAATTGCAGTGCTGAAAGAGTTAAAGAAGACATTTATACACGATGAGAGAATGTTGGTAATTATCTCTAAGGTTTTAGAAGAAGATATAAAGGCGTTGCTTTCGGATCATGTATATCAAAGTAACAATCACGGTCTGATGGCTGATGTTGCTATTATAAAAGCACTACGCTCAGAGGCTTCTTCTAATCAATTAATATTAACTAAAGTTTACAAGAGACTTGGTGAAACCCTTCTTAAAATGTATGACGATGAGGGTGTTTGTTTAGAGCACTCCGTTTCATATCAGGAATATAATTTAGAAATTATTTCTGAAATTAAGAAGCTTTTGCCTAAAGGTAACTATTTTCATGGTGTTATCGACAATATCATAGAGAAAAGTAAAGAGATTTTAGGTTTTTATCTGTTAAATAACGGACAATACATTCCCATAGGTGATTCATTCCGTCTTCCTAATAAAAGAATTTTACGTAAAGTATATGGTGCTGAGGGTCCAATGGAGGCATTGGCTCCGTTTTCAAATAATTCAGGTTGTTTTTATTCTAAAGCAGGATATTTTTCTTATAAATGGCCAACTAATTTGACTAGTTTTTCGCTAGTGTCGGGTTGGCACTCTCATGTTCATAAACAAAATGATGAGCTTTCAATATTTCTTTTTCATAAGAATTTTATTATTTTTGATGATCCTGGATATACAGATTTTAAAACATGGGATGAAATAAAAGAATTTAAGTCGGAGAGATGGCATTCTAGTTTTTGGATTGAAAATTATGACTGGTCAGATACGTGTGATCATCCTTCTGGCTCTGATTTAAAAATACTTAGTGACAACCCTGTAAGGGTTGTAGCAAGAAGCTCTAGACAAGAAGGTTTTGTACTAAGTCGTGAGGCTGAAGTTTTACAAAATAAAATCTTGATAACAGACTCCGTCGAAGGAGAAGTGGAGCCTGTTATTAAAGCAAGGCATCAGTTTCTTTTGTCTGATGTTTATCCTGTGATAGAAGGTGGCGCTGTTCTTTTAATTTCAAAGATTGGTAATGAAGAAGTTGTAAAAATTGAAGCAGCTGGCTCTGGAGATTGGATGATGGAGAAATCTTGTCGTGTCAATAAAGATCGCAGAGTGGTCGATCCAGCTGATTTGCTCGTATACATATCAAGCGATAAAGAAACTGTCTTTTCCGTTGATCTCTTGTGATTTTAACTGTTAATTATCGTTCGTTATTTTGAAATGAAGAGGCTTTGGAGCTTCGTATGAAAAAAGTTAAAATACTAGGCCCGTCGTATTCTGGAACCACTGTTTTAGGGTATGTTTTAAATACTTCGCCAGGATGGTTTTTTGGCTCGGAAGTTCATAGGCTTTTATATAGCTATATTCAGAGGTATGGTGCAAGGAATAAGAATATAGCGAATCCTAAGTGTGATTTCTGTGGCCTGGAGTGTAAGTACTGGTCAAGAAAACTTCTAATGGAGTTGAAAGAGAACAAAGTCGATACGCTTCAAGGTATATATGATGTTTTTGAGAGTCATCATCCTGAGGTATCTGTTTTTGTAGATGGATCAAAAAAATTAGATTTTTTCCATGATACTGAAGTTGACTATACGCTAATAGCCTCTAAGCACCCTGTAAGGTTATTAGCTTCTCGATTTTATAATAAGCGTGAGTCTTTAGGTGTTAAGGGGGAAGAGCTTTCCTCAGTATATAGTGCCATCCAACGTGATAAAGCTAAGTTTTTAGATTATGCAAAAGGAGAAATCAATTACCTTTATCTAGCTTACTCTGATTTTTTTAAAAATTCAGCTAATGGTATGCTCGTAAAAATGGATGAAATCGTATTTAGTGAGAAGCATAAAAATGATTTTTTAGATTTTTTAGATTTAAATTATGATGATGTTTCATTTGATGGTTTTACAAATTATGAGATTCATTCCATTGGTGGGAATAGAGCACCTTATTGGGCTAGGCTAGAGAAAAGTACGGATAAATTAGTAAGTAATCCCAGGCATGAATACTATAAAAGTGCAGAATCAGTCGGAGATTTTAAAGTTGATGATAAGTATAAGGAGATATTTGATGATGACTTTTTGTCTGAAATTGAAATGCTTGTGGAATATCAGGAGCTTTTGAAGATTCTTGGGTACAAAAGGATGCTTGTTTAGGGTTTTGATTTTTCTTTATGGTGATATGGATTCTTTTTTTTAATGTTGAACTGTCTACAATTTTAATTATATAAGGCGAGTAATGTGGCAATTAGTTTGAACTCTATGCTGAAGCGGGAGTCCAGTGTTGCTGGTAAGTTGATCTATGTTTTAAAGGCATCTGCGAATCTTGTTCTCGGCAAAGACCTTTTCATAAACCGAGTTTTGACACTAGGCCCTTTTAAACCTGTTAATTTCAATAGCTGGGGAGACTGGGAGCAAGATCCCCTTAATAACCGCAGCTGGCAGTGGCGATTAAACTGGCTGTCATTTTTATCCTATCTGATGGCTTATCATCGTGCATCTGAGAATGATGCTGTATTGGATTTTGCTCGCGAAGCAGTTGAGTCGTGGTTAGATACCTATTTGGAAACCGATACGACGTATCCTTTTGAGTTTATCTGGCACGACCATGCCACCGCACTGCGTGCCGAACAGCTGGTGTTGCTAGTTTATTACTGCCGTGATTATGCGCCGGAATGGGCAACAACGAACGCTCAATTTCTAACTTATGTTGAAAAGGCTGTCAGGGTACATGGTGAATGGCTAGCCAAGGACAGTTTCTATTCCGAGCATACTAACCACGGGTTGGAGCAAGCCCGTGTGCTGTTGTTGCTTGGCACTGTATTTGAAGGTGAGCAGGCCTTAAAGTGGCAGCAGGTTGCTAAACAGCGAATCAGCAGTGAATTGGCGTTTTCATTTACGGACGAAGGTGTCCACGTCGAGAATAGCCCTGCCTACCATATTTTTGTCTTCAAGGTTTTTCTTGGAATCATTAAGGATTATCCCGATGAGGTGCTAGGAGGGCTCGCTAGCCAGTTCGATGTATTTGCCCACAAAGCACTGCGTTTTATTACCTATATACTCCGGCCCGATGGCCTTTTGCCGCCGATAGGTGATACAGAGCAACTGCCTACTTCTAATATGTATCGCGATGCTTTCGGCCACATGCCGGAATATCAACATCTATTATATGCTCTGACCAGCGGCAAGCAGGGTGAGCCGTCAGCAGACACTAATGCTGTCTTTCCGCGTTCGGGTTACGCAGTCTTTCGTGATCAGTGGCCGTCTCGGGGGGATTATGCCAATGCGCTTCAGTGCATTATAAAAGTGGGCTGCTCCAGCCGCTATCACCATCAGCAGGATGAAGGGCATATTAGCCTTTATGCGGGTGGTGAAGATTGGCTAATTGACTCAGGTTTATATAACTACAGCGGTAAAGATCCAGTTCGCCGCTATATGCGTAGTCGGGCAGCTCACAATATCCCGCTGGTATCAGAGGCAGATTATGATGCGGACTTTGAGCATCGCCTGAGTGCCTGGGAAGTAACCGCGTTTGATGACTCGCCCTCTTTTCCATTTGTCGAAATGGCCTTGAACGTTCTTCCGCAAGTTGATCATCAGCGGCGTGTAGCCCTCAATGCGGCACAGCATGAACTAAGTGTGGTTGACCGATTCCACTGCGACGATACTCAGCCTCGTGAAGTGATTTTACAGTGGCACTTTCCGCAAGATAAGCAGATCAGTATTCAAGGAAACCGGGCGATCATCAGCAGCGCGACTGGCAGCCAGCTGTTAATGGAGATCCAAGGTGCCCAGCCTGATAGCGTGTCGGTGGTAAAAGGTTGGAAGGGCGAGCGTGTCTTCAGCGCTTTTTCTGTTAAAGCAAACCAGCTTGAGTCTAGTCAGCTATTGCGAGTTGTGTTTGCGCCGAGCAATTCATTGGAAGTGACGACTCGGTTCCATCTTTCGTTGTCCCCACTACGTAAACTTGCCGCTTCCGATGCTCAGTTGAGCAGGGGGGATTCGCTTGAAACACTCGCCGCCGTGATGGACCGAACGGGAGTGTGGCAGCACACACTGCTGGTGGGCAATGCATCCTTAGCGACTACGTTGGGCAGGCTGCACCAGGACAAGGGGCGTGGTTTTGTGACGGTAATGACTGATGATGACAGCGCTAGTCAGCAGGTAGAAGCTCAGTTGGTTGGTGAAGGGCTGGGGCTATGGGCGCAATCGTTATCGCTAAGAGATTCGGTTGATCGTGATGCGGCGGCAGGAGCTGTCTCAGACCGTGCCTTAAGTGGTCTTAAAGGCATCAGCTTGTTGATTATTGGTACATCAGATTTTTCAGACGAATATCTAGAAGTGTTACTCAGTAAGCTTTTGCCCACACTGTTGCCACGCTTAGCATCTACCGCACAGGTGTGGCTGGCGGATACTATGAATGTATCCTTAAAAGCTTTGTGTCAGCAGTGGGCAAAGCGGCATGGCTTTAAAGTAGCCGAATTGGCTAGTAGATGTGGCTAGTTAAGATGGTTAGTTGATGTCACGTACTCCTAACCAAAATACTCTAAAAAGGAAACACCATCGGGGTAATCACTAAGACTGCGGCCGAGTAGGTGATGCTGACGGGTAAACCAATCTTGAAGAAATCAGTAATCTTATAGCGCCCCGGTGAATACACCATCAAGTGGGTCTGATAGCCAAAGGGAATTAAAAAGCAGGCGCTGGCTCCGTAGGCAACAGCCATCACAAACGGCAAAGGGTCGGCACCAAAGGCCTGGGCGGTGCTCCAGGCAATAGGAAAGGCTAGGGCGGCAGCGGCGTTATTGGTGACTGTCTCGGTTAGCAGTAGTGTTAGTAGATAGCAGCCAATAAAGGCAGCGTAAACGCCGTAACCGCTAAACATCCACTGCATTCCCCCTGCCAGAACAGCGGCGGCTCCTGAGTTTTCTAACGCTTGCGCTATCCCTAAGGCTGAGCCAATAATCAGCCAAAGTTCAAACGGAAAGCGGCGGCGTAATTCTGCCAAGCTAATTACTTTTAATAGCAATAGGCCGCCCAGCAACAGTAGCAAGCCATGAAACAGCGGCAGTAAGTTGGCCGTCGCCAGTGCGATAACCGCTGCAAACCCGCCTAGTGTCATGATGCTCTCTTTTCGCGTGAGCTGCGGGCGAGTGAAACTGCCGCTAAGCAGATGAAAGTTACGGTCTATATTGCGGTGTTGACGAAAATCAGCACTCACGGCCAGGAGCAAGCAGTCGCCCACCCGCAGGGGGATTTTGCCAAGCTGCCCCTCCAGGCGTTTGCCGCCACGGCGTATGCCGACAACTCCCGCACTAAACATACTGCGGAAATCGACATCCTGCAGTGTTTTGCTGGAAAGTTCCGATTCGTGGGAAATAACCACTTCTACCAAATTGGTGGCGAGCAGGTTATCGGCTTGGTGGCCAAATAGATTGAGCCCGGGAAAGCGCTGTAGCGCCTGAACTTTGCTTACTTCTCCGGTAAACACTAGTGTATCGGCCGCTTGAAGGCGTTCATCTGGCGCAACGGGGCTGATTAGGCGGCCTTGGCGTTCAATTTCTAGTAGATACAGCCCGTTTAGGCTTCTTAAACCGTTTTCTTCAATGCTCTTGCCAATCATCGGTGAGTCGGCTTCTACATCTGCTGCAAGGAAGTAAGAGAGCTTTTCGTCGGTGTCTTCCAGGCGATGGTGAGGTAAGGCATTCGCCCTCCATAGCAGTATGCATAGCGTAATTAATGCGACAGGCACCCCCACTAAGCTGAATTGAAACATGCCTAGCTCACTACCGCTGGCGCTAAGGTTGAATGAGTTCACCACCAAGTTGGTGGATGTGCCGACTAGCGTAGTGATCCCTCCTAAAATTGAGGCGTAGGAGAGTGGAATTAATAGTCGTGAAGGTGCAATACGTTGCTGGCGTGAGATAGCCCCTAAAAAAGCCGCAACGACCGCGGTGTTGTTCAAAAATGCAGAAAGCACTGCAGTGCTGCCCATCAGCCGGGCCGTGGCTAAGCGGGGGTGGCCTTTGAGTAGGTGGCGGGAAAGCCAGTCCAGCAGAGGCGAGCGCTCTAAGGCAAGTGATACCAATAGTAGTAAGAGTAGCGTAGCCAAGGCGGGGTTGGTGTATTGCATTAGCAACGTGCTGGTATCAACAAACCCAAAAAGCAAAAACAGTCCTGCAAGGGTAACAAAGGCAATCGCAGGCTTAATTTTTCCACTAATTAACACTATCAGTAATACAGCAATTGATGACAAAACGGCCCATGGTGTCATGTTAATCCTTACAAAACATACTTCACGTTAGAAACTTGCTGGATTCTACGCGGGCTTTTATGATGGTGTCTAATAATTGCCAACGATAGCGTTATATGTTGTTTATAAATTGTTTTTAATCAAAGGTTTGTTATTGATGTTGGCCATTAAACATTTATCGCCTGAATTGCTAAATGAACGCCGTAAACAAGCGGTTAAACTTCGTTTAGACGGCCATACCGTTGCGGTAACCAGCCAGCAAACAGGGCTTTCCGCGCCGACCGTTTCGGCTGCTTGGAAGGCCTTTCGTGAAGGCGGGTGGGCGGCGGTACCCGTCAAGCCCCGTGGGCGGTTAAAAGGTCAGGCTAACGTCCTTGGGGCAGATGTCCAGGCGCTTTTGTGGCAGGTACTTTATCAGGAGCCACAAAATAGTTTATTGCCCCCTTTGTTGCACCCAGCACCAGGTTGGAGCAGTGCTGGTTTGGCTGAATGGCTTAGTACGCACCACGGCGTTGTGCTATCCCAGCGGGCGATTGAGCACTGGTGGGAAGCGCAAGGACTGAAGCATAAGCCTTGGAAACTTGAGTACTTAACAAATAGCCACTTAGCAAATAGCCACTTAGCAAAGCAGCGTTCCCAAGAAGGGCGTTGGTTTCGCAGCGCGGTGGCTCCCGTTTTTACCAAGCTGAAAGATGCGGACCAACGTTGGCAAGGTGGTGTTCGGCGGGTGGCTCATCCATCTGGTTCCGTGTACCAGATTTATTTGCATGGTCCCAGGGGGCGGTTATTAATGCGTTGCTTTAAAAAGCCGCCTGAAGCGCAAGATTACCTAGCGGTATTTGATGCATTAAATTCATCCGGTGCTGCTGCCCTGGTATTTCATGGGGCTCTGTTTTCAGCAAGCCCAGAAGTGACTGACTGGTTAGCGCGGCAGCCTTCGTTTTGGCTAGTGCCAGTGCCTGCTGATTTTGCGCTTCCCATATAGGGCTGTGTTAATAGGGCTGTGTTAATAGGGCCGCGTTAGTTGCGTAAATTGCTGAAGTTAAGGGTTTTTGAGTCAGCGCCTGAGTGGCCACTTGAGAACGATTTTTTCATATAACATTGGGATAGATGATGACATCACTCACCCATCTGCAGCGTCTGGAAGCAGAAAGTATTCAGATTATGCGCGAAGTGGTCGCCGAGGCTGAAAATCCAGTCATGCTGTATTCCGTCGGTAAAGATTCTGCGGTGATGCTGCACTTGGCACGTAAGGCGTTTGCGCCTGGACCACCGCCGTTCCCACTCTTGCACGTAGACACGCGTTGGAAGTTCCGCGCGATGTATGAATTCCGCGATAAAATGGCCGAAGAGATTGGCATGGATCTTCTGGTGCATATCAATCCGGAAGGGATCGAGAAAGACATCAATCCGTTTACCCACGGCTCGGCGATTCACACCGATGTGATGAAAACCGAAGGCTTGAAGCAAGCGCTTGATAAGTACGGGTTCGATGCGGCCTTTGGTGGTGCTCGTCGTGATGAAGAGAAGTCTCGTGCCAAAGAGCGCGTGTTCTCTTTCCGTTCTGCTCAGCACCGTTGGGACCCGAAAAATCAGCGCCCTGAGCTGTGGAAGCTATACAACACGCGTAAGAACCCTAAAGAGTCTATTCGTGTGTTCCCCATCTCCAACTGGACCGAGTTGGATATCTGGCAGTATATCCATCTGCAGAATATTCCCATTGTTCCGCTTTACTACTCGGCAGAGCGCCCGGTGGTTGAGCGCGATGGTGCGTTGATTATGGTGGACGATGAGCGCATGCCGCTGGAGCCGGGCGAAGTGCCGATGATGCGCAAGGTTCGTTTCCGCACGCTTGGCTGCTACCCCCTAACAGGGGCGGTGGAGTCTGAAGCCGATACGCTTCCGGCCATCATTCAAGAAATGCTGTTGACCAAGACGTCAGAACGCCAGGGGCGTGTGATTGATCACGATAGCGCTGCCTCCATGGAGAAGAAAAAGCAAGAGGGTTACTTCTAATGTCGCATTCATCTGAACTCATTGCCGAAGACATCGAAGGTTACCTGAAGGCCCACGAGCATAAAGGCCTACTGCGCTTTATAACCTGTGGCAGCGTCGATGACGGTAAAAGCACCCTGATTGGCCGCTTGCTGTTTGAATCCAAGCTGCTATTTGAAGATCAGCTGGCTGCTATTGAAGCTGACTCTAAAAAGTTCGGTACTCAAGGCGGCGATATGGATTTCGCGCTGCTGGTTGATGGCTTGGCAGCCGAGCGCGAGCAAGGCATCACTATCGATGTAGCGTATCGCTTTTTCTCCACCGAAAAGCGCAAGTTTATCGTTGCTGATACGCCTGGGCATGAGCAGTACACCCGTAACATGGTGACCGGTGCTTCCACGGCAGATGCTGCTATTTTGATGGTTGATGCGCGCCACGGCATCTTGACGCAGACTCGCCGCCACAGTTTTTTAATGTCATTGATGGGCATGCGGCATGTCGTCGTTGCCATCAATAAAATGGACTTGGTGGATTACTCTAAAGCGCGTTTCGACCAAATCGTTGAAGAGTACCGTACGTTTGCCAAACAGCTCGGTTTGGAAAATATTACGTTTATCCCCATGTCGGCGTTGAAAGGCGATAACGTTATTGAGCCAAGCCCGCACATGCCTTGGTATCACGGCACTACGCTGATGGGCTATTTGGAAACCGTAGAGCTAGATGCTGAGCATTTGCAGCGCTCTCCCTTCCGGATGCCAGTGCAATGGGTAAACCGTCCTAACCTGGATTTCCGTGGTTTCAGTGGCATGGTATCAAGCGGTGTTGTTCGCCCTGGCGATCAGATTCGTGTTCAGCCTTCGGGTAAGAGCAGCACTGTGTCACGCATCTACACCTTTGATGGTGACTTGGACGAGGCGGTGGCAGGTCAATCGGTAACACTGCTGCTGGACGATGAAATTGATATCTCTCGGGGCGATGTCATCTCCGGTGTAGAGCAGCCTGCGCATACGGCTGATCAGTTCGAAACAACATTGGTGTGGATGCATGAGGCACCGCTGCTGCCGGGTCGCCCCTACCTCATGAAGCTAGGCACCCAGATGGTGTCAGCGACCGTTACCGATATTAAATATCAGGTTAACGTTAATACGCTGGAACACACGGCTGGCAAGCAGCTTGATTTGAATGGCATTGGTATCTGCACGATTAGCCTCAACCGTGCGGTTGCTTTTGATGCTTATCAAGATAACCACGATACCGGTGGCTTCATCCTGATTGACCGTATGACGAATAACACGGTGGGTGCAGGTATGCTGCATTTTGCCCTTCGTCGTAGCCAGAATATTCATATGCAACACGTGGATATTGATAAGCAGGCACGTGCGTTGGCGAAGAGCCAGAAGCCGGCGGTTCTATGGTTTACAGGCCTTTCGGGTGCTGGCAAATCAACGATCGCTAATCTGGTTGAGAAGAAGTTATTTACCCAGGGCCAGCACACCTACTTGCTGGACGGTGATAACGTGCGTCATGGTTTAAACCGTGACTTAGGCTTTACCGATGCTGATCGCGTTGAAAACGTGCGTCGCGTAGCGGAAACCGCCAAGCTGATGGTTGATGCTGGGTTGATCGTTATGTCCGCGTTTATTTCGCCTTTCCGCAGCGAGCGTCAATTGGCGCGTGATTTGCTGGAAGCAGGTGAGTTCATCGAGATTTTTGTAGATGCGCCGCTTGATGTAGTGGAGGCCCGGGATCCTAAGGGGCTGTATAAAAAGGCCCGTCGCGGTGAGCTGAAAAACTTCACCGGCATTGATTCAACGTATGAAGCACCTGAGTCGCCAGATATTCATCTGAAAACCTCAGAGATGAGTGCCGAGGAAGCGGCTGATAGTGTGATTAAGGCATTGCGGGAGCTTGGCCTAATTAGCTGATCCCCAACGTAGGTTAGGTTAAACGCGTAATGTAAATACTGATAAGCCACCAAGCAGCTAGTCGCTGTTTGGTGGCTTAATCATAAGGAAATGACAAAATGATTGATCAAGCGTTATTAGATTCTGTGGAGCGTATTGCTCGTGAAGCGGGCGATGCCATTATGGCCGTTTACGCACGCGAATTTAGCGTGGAAGAAAAAGAAGACAAAAGCCCATTAACTGAAGCGGATCAAGCTGCCCATCATGTGATTATGCGCGGCCTGCAAAGTCTTCCAGTGCAGTTGCCAATACTCTCTGAAGAGGATGCAGAAGGCTTTGCCGGGGTAGACAGCAATGGCCGCTATTGGTTGGTCGATCCGCTTGATGGCACCAAAGAGTTTATCAAGCGTAACGGCGAGTTCACCGTCAATATTGCGCTGATTGAAAACGGCAAGCCAGTGTTGGGCGTTGTTACCGCTCCGGCGCTAGAAACTGCTTATGTTGCTGCTGAAGGTTTAGGTGCCTTTAAGGTTGAAGCTGACGGCCAGCGTCATGCCATTAATGTTGCGGGTCAACCGGAAGCTGCTTCCGCTTGGCGTGTGGTGGGTAGTCGTTCTCACCCCAGCCCGGACTTGGCAGCGTGGCTTGAAAAGCTAGGCAAGCACGAAATGCTGCCCATGGGGAGTTCGCTTAAACTATGCTTAATTGCAGAAGGGAAGGCTGATGCTTACCCCCGTTTAGGCCCTACTTGCCTTTGGGACACTGGCGCTGCTCATGCGGTCGTGCTTCAAGCGGGTGGCCGGGTTGAAACGTTAGAAGGCGAGCCGCTTAGCTACGCCAACCCAAGTGAAAAACTTAATCCGTATTTTGTTGTCTGGGGACAGGCGTGAAATGCATGTGTTGAAGGGCATGCTTTGAAGGCGGAACCAAGGGAAGTGTATGATGCTCCCCTTTAAGAGGCCGTTCCTATGATTGGTCTTATGATCGGTCTCTTGTAGTCGGCCCTGTGTCGCTGTTTTTTGTGACTGGTCTTTGTGGCTGGTCTTTGTGACGAGTACTTGTAACGAGTACTTGTAAATAGCCCTCTGCAAATGGCCTTTTGTTAACCGTTCTTTGTAAATGGTTCGTTGCAAATGGTTCTTTGCACATGGCTCTTTGCATACGAGTGAAAGCCATCGTCGTTATAAGTCGTTATTAAAGGATTGAGTATGTGCGGAATCGTCGGCGCCGTTGGCGCAATGGAATGTCCCCCTTTCTTGCTTTCTGGCCTGAAGGTTCTTGAATACCGCGGCTATGACTCTGCAGGGCTTGCGGTGCTAGATGCTTCTGGTGAGCTGGTGCGTGCCCGCGCAAAAGGCCGCGTAGCGGAACTGGAAGCCCGTGTTGCGGAGAAGGGGGTGTCGGGAAATGTGGGCATTGCCCACACCCGTTGGGCAACTCACGGTGTTCCTGCTGAACGTAACGCTCATCCGCATATTTCTAGTGGGTTGGCGGTGGTGCATAACGGCATCATTGAAAACTATGAAACCCTGCGTGAAAAGCTTCAGGGGTTAGGGTACGAGTTCACCTCTGACACTGACACTGAAACTATTGCTCACCTGATTCAAGCTTGCTTTAAAGGCGAAATTGGCGAACCCGCGGAAAATCTTTTTTCTGCGGTGCGTTGTGCCGTGGCGCAGTTGCAAGGCGCTTTTGCTCTGGCAGTGGTAAGTGAAGAAGAGCCAGATTGCTTAGTCGTGGCTCGTGAAGGTTCGCCACTGATGTTAGGTATTGCTGATGACGGCCACTATGCCGCTTCAGATGCCTCGGCGCTGCTGTCAGTCACCCAGCGCATGATGTACCTGGAAAATGGTGATGTGGCTCGCTTAACGCGTGACTCGGTCACCTTGGTCGATGCGCTTGGCCAACCCGCTCAGCGGGAAGTGGTTACCTCTAGCCTTTCTGCGAATGCAGTTGAGCTAGGTGAGTTTAATCACTACATGCAAAAAGAGATATTTGAGCAGCCGCAGGCGCTGGGTAACACGCTGGAAATGCTGAGTGGGGCAGGTCAGCTGCAGCCAGGTATTTTTGGCGCAGAAGCGCAAGCTGTTTTTGAGCAGGTAGATTCTGTGCTGATTCTGGCCTGTGGTACGTCTAGCTATGCGGGTATGACGGCTAAGTACTGGGTTGAGCAAGTGGCCGGTATCCCGTGCAATGTCGAAATTGCCAGTGAATACCGTTATCGCCACAGCGTAGCGAATCCTAACCAGCTAGTGGTGGTTATTTCTCAGTCGGGCGAAACCGCTGATACCCTCGCTGCACTACAGCACGCCAAATCAATGGGCCACACCCATACGTTAGCGATTTGTAACGTACCTGAATCTGCCATTGTGCGTGAAACGCTGCTGCGTTTTATTACCCGCGCAGGCCCGGAAATTGGTGTTGCCTCTACTAAAGCCTTTACCACCCAGTTGAGCGCACTGTTTTTGCTGACGCTGTTGTTGGCAAAAGCGAATCAGCGGCTAGATGAAGCAGATGAAAAAGCCTACCTGGATGAGTTGCGCCACTTGCCCATCGCGGTAGAAAAAGTGCTGGCGCTAGAGCCAAGCATCAAGGCGTGGTCGAAGCATTTTGCTAATAAGCAGCACGCGCTGTTCTTAGGCCGTGGCCGCCACTTCCCGATTGCCTTGGAAGGCGCGCTGAAGCTAAAAGAAATCTCTTATATCCATGCAGAAGCATACCCCGCTGGGGAGTTGAAGCACGGCCCGCTCGCATTAGTTGATGAAAATATGCCCGTGGTGGTGGTGGCGCCTAATGATGAGCTGCTTGAAAAGCTAAAAGCCAATATGCAGGAAGTGAGCGCCCGTGGCGGCCAGCTTTATGTGTTTGCTGATGGTGGTAGCGCCGTGAAGCCGAGTGAAGGCGTTAATGTATTGGTGATGCCGGAACACTACGGCCTCCTTTCGCCCGTGTTGCACGTGGTTGCTCTTCAGCTGTTGTCTTACCACGTAGCGCTGGTAAAAGGCACCGACGTAGACAAGCCCCGTAACTTGGCGAAAAGCGTCACTGTGGAGTAATCCAGGGGCGGCTTCGCCGCCCCCGCGGGTGCCTTAGTAGGAATGCGGAGCATTCCCACCGTTCTGTCATTCCCGCATGCTTTTAGCGGGAATGCAGTTTGGTTTAGGCATTCGGGAGTGACGGGGTTTTAAGGCATCTCTAAACCTGTCACGCGTATCATAATATTTTTTAAATGGTTTGATTTTATGCGTAAATATTTTGGCACTGATGGTGTGCGTGGCCGTGTTGGCGAATTCCCCATGACCCCAGACTTTGCAATGAAGCTGGGTTGGGCCGCTGGCAAAGTGCTGGGGGCAGAAGGTATTAAAGAGGTGTTGATTGGCAAGGATACCCGGGCCAGTGGCTACATGTTGGAGTCTGCGTTGGAAGCGGGCTTTTCAGCGGCGGGTGTTAATGTGGCGTTGGTCGGGCCGCTACCTACGCCGGGTGTCGCGTACCTTACTTCTACTTTCCGTGCAGATGCCGGGGTGGTCATCAGCGCTTCGCATAATCCGTTTGACGACAACGGTATCAAAATATTTGGGCAGGGGGGCTATAAGCTAACCGATGCCCAAGAGCAGGAAATTGAAAATAAGCTCCATATTGCTCTGGAAGGCGGTATGGAATGCGTAGGTTCAGAAGCATTGGGTAAAGCGCGCCGTGTAGACGACGCCGCTGGCCGTTACATTGAATACTGCAAAGCCGTGTTGCCCAGCACATTAAGCTTGAGCGGGCTGAAAATTGTAGTGGATAGCGCGAATGGTGCTGGCTACAAAGTTGCGCCCGCTGTTTACAAGGAGTTAGGTGCTGAGGTTGTTAGCATTCATGACCAGCCTAATGGTGTGAACATTAATGCAAACTGTGGCGCGACCTCGATGCGCAGCCTGTGCGCGGCAGTGTTAGAGCATGAAGCCGACCTTGGCATCGCGTTGGATGGTGATGCCGACCGTCTGATGATGGTTGATCACACGGGAACCGTCGTTGATGGTGATGAGCTGCTGTTTTTGTTAGCGAAAGATGCCAAAGATGCCGGTTACACGGGCGGCGTTGTTGGCACCCAGATGAGCAACTTGGGGCTTGAGCAAGCATTGGCTGCGATTGAAGTCCCCTTTGTGCGTGCCAAGGTAGGCGACCGCTATGTGATGGAGCAGCTAAAAAATACAGGTTGGCGCTTAGGCGGGGAAGGCTCTGGTCATCTGCTAAGCTTAGATCATGCCTCTACCGGTGATGCAGTGATTGCATCGCTACGTGTGCTTACCTCATTGCTGAATCAGGGCACCACGCTTTATAAGGCTAAGCAGGGTATGACAAAACTCCCGCAGACGTTAATTAACGTGCGTTTTGCTGCTAACGGAGGGCACGACCCACTAAGCACACCCTTGGTGAAGCAGGTGGTGGCTGATGTCGAGGCCAGTTTAGGCAGCCAAGGACGCGTTTTGCTGCGCAAATCGGGCACTGAGCCATTAATCAGGGTGATGGTAGAGGCGGTTGATGCTGAGCAAGCTCAGTCAAGTGCCCAGCAGATAGCAGATAGCTTGGTTTAGATAATGTGATTTAGTTAGCTACTTGTTATTGATAAGGATATATCTTTTGCCCCTGTCTTCGACACCTGGTTCTAGCTGCCCGCCAGAGCAACAAAAGCTTTCTCAAGATATTGATGACATCGAGCAAAGCCCTTGGTTTGATGCTGACTGGTATATGGCCCACTATCCTGATGTGGCGGCTTCTGGCATGTCGGCTGCTCAGCATTATTTGCTGTTGGGCGAGCCTTGGGGGAGGCAGGCAGGGCCCAAGTTTGACCCGCGGTTTTACCTTGAAAACAATCTGGATGTCGCTAATGCAGGTGTTAGTCCGTTATTGCATTTTACTCGCAATGGCGCAAAGGAGGGGCGTTGGCCGCCTGTCCAACTGAGCTCACAGCAACATGAAGAGCGGCTTTGGCAAGGGCTCGATAGTGCGTCGCAGTTGATCAGTTTGAATGACTTGCTTGTGCATCAAAATTCCTGGGAAGCCAGTTATGCGGCCTGGGCGCTGGGGCGTTGGTATGCTTGGCAAGGTGAGTGGCAGCGGTGCGCTGACGTTTTGGCTAGCCGCCACTGGCTGGCGGATATAAAACCCGCAACGGCCGCTCCTTTGTTACTGGAAATAGACGCCTTAACTAACACCGGCGAGTTGGTGACTGCTTGGCAACGTGCTCAACAGTTGGAGCAGGCGTTTCCCCGTTATCCAGATACCCAGTTGGCATTGGCGAATATACTCGCTGCGCAGGCCTATCTGTATATGCCTGACGAGCCAATATCGCCCTCTTTTTCACAGGCGGCGGCGTTAAGCGAACAGCAGCGATTGCAGCACATAAACAACTTATACCGTGCTGCTAATCTGTGCCCGCTTATTTTGAAAGACCCCTGTCAGCCCCTCTCGATGGATAACTTGACCGTTGATCACCAAGCATTGGGGAACATTACTGCCGCTGATGCGTCGGAATTGGTCAGCATTATCATTCCTGTGTTTAATGCCCAGGAGCACTTAGCAACTGCCTTACAAAGTTTAGCCGAGCAAAGTTATCGGCGGTTGGAGGTGATCGTGGTTGATGATGCCTCCACCGATGACTCATTAGGCGTTGCGATGGCGTTTAGTCAGCAGGATGAGCGTTTTACGGTGATCTCTCAGCCGCGTAATCAAGGGGCATATGCGGCGCGAAACCGTGGGTTAGCTGTCGCTAAAGGCGCGTTTATTACCGTACACGATAGCGATGACTGGTCTCATCCTCAAAAACTAGCGCAGCAAGTTGCTGGTTTGCAAGGCCACCCCGAATGGAAAGCGTGTTTTAGTGATTGGGTGCGTTGCTCGACTAATATGCTGTTCAATCGTTGGCGTCTTGAGGCGCTGGATGGCTGGATTTATCGGAATACATCATCGTTTATGTTTCGGCGTGAGGTTGTTGATCATCTAGGTTTTTGGGATGTTGTCAGAGTGGATGCGGATACGGAGTATTTTCAGCGTGTTGTCGCCGCTTTTGGCAGTAAGGCCATTGGTACGGTTGGAAGGGGCACGCCGTTATCGTTTGGGCGTAGTCTACCGACATCACTCAGCCAAGCGGGGCCTACGCATTTAGTTACTCAGTTTAACGGGGTGCGCCATAGCTATCGTCAGGCAGCGGCTCAATGGCACGCCAGTGCCGAGAAGCCCAGTGACCTCTATATGCCAGCCCATCCCGATGTCCGCCCCTTTGAAGCACCAGCCGCCAACCTGCCCAGTTAAGCTGGCGACGTTGTGATTTAACTAGTTTGTTATTAGGAAAATACCGTGAGCCAATATTCTCAATCGCCTACCAAAAATGCTGCGCATGAGCTGGCTATTCAGCCTTCTATTAGCGCATTGGCTCAGGGTTCCATGTTTTGGCAACCTGAGTACCGTCAAGTGTCGCCGTGGCTGGAACATTTGCCTTTTCTGTTTTGGTTGGTCGAGGCCTTAAAGCCAGTTAGCTCGGTCGGTATTAATGTTGATTTGGTCTCGCATTTCGCTGTATGTCAGGCCGTTTCCAGGCTTCGCTTAGGTGGCAATAACTATGTCATTGGTGAGGCTAATGCTGAGCAGGTTCATGATTTAACTGAACAAACGGTAGATAAGTATGCTGGTGTTAGCCAGTGGTTAAAGGCGAGCCCTCTTCAAGCGGTACAGCAGTTTAATGAGCACTCAATTGATCTGCTATTGCTCAATGTTGCGCCGCAAGACGAGAGCATCGACGATCTAATTGGCCGTTGGTTACCGCGCCTTTCCAGTAAAGGCGTTATCTTAATGCCAGGCATCGCCCGACGCGAACCTGGTTGCCAGACCTTCCGTGCTTTTGAAGCGCTTGCTGCTCGTTATCCTCATTTTGCGTTTTATCATGGTGCCGGTTTGGGGCTATTAGCGGTGGGGGATGATTTGCCACCGCTAGTGCATAACCTGTTAGGGGTACTTGAGTCGGCGGGTTCTACTCGGGAGGTGCAGGAGGTATTTGGTCGCCTAGGGTGCGGCTGCCAGGACAAAGTCACTCTTCAGGAGCAAGAGGCGCTGATACACCAGTTAGAGGCGCATTTAAAAGACAAAGCCGATGAGTTGACGACCGCTCAGAATTTCGCTGAAACGCTAAACCAGCAGCAAGCTCAATTTGCTCACGAGCATGAAGCGAGCATTGCTAGTCTTACTGAGCAACTTCTAGGAAAAAAACGGGCGTTAGCAGAGAAACAGCACCAAATTGTTCAATTAACAGATCGTCTGCAGGCTCAAAAAAATTCTTTGGAAGCCCGTTTTAATGAGTTGGGTGAACTCACCCGTAAACAACAGGGTTACGAGCGCGACTTGAGTGAGGCGCAGCGAGAGCTGCATAGGCTTAACGATCAGCTCAATACTAATCAACGCCAGCATGAGCAAGAGCTGCAGACGCTGAACGATCAGTTGAAGGCTAATGAGCTTCAGCGTGAGCAACTGGCACGTGAACTGAAGACAGCTGAACAGGCAGCGGCTGAAAACTTCGATATACAGGCGCAGCAAACGGTTGAGATTGAACGCCAAAACCGTGAACTGGCTCAATTGGTAAACCTGCTGGAGGCGGAGCGCTTGCCATCTGAGGCATCGTCGCAACAAGGAACGCTGGCTGGCAACAGTGTTACTGCGAAAGGCGCTAAACTTTCAAGGTGGGCCATTAATCGCCAGGTTAAGCTCATTAGGAAAAGCCAGTGGTTCGATGCCAAGTGGTATTTGGCACACAATCCAGATATTGCTCAAGATCGCAAAATGGCGAAAAACCCGGCTCGTCACTATCTGCTGTTGGGAGGATTTGAAGGGCGTAATCCAAGTCCAGCGTTTGATTCTGCATACTACCTTGAGCATAACCCCGATGTGGCAGAAACTGGAATGAATCCACTAGTGCACTATCTTAAGTTTGGTGAGAAAGAGCAACGTAGTGTAAAGAGGTTGTGATGAGAGATGTTAATCGTACGTTGCTAAACAAGCACGAGCTAGGGAATGCCGCGTTTGAAAACACCGAGGCATTAAGTGCCGAGTTGTTGCAGGCTAAGTTATTTGACGCAGGGTGGTATGCGAGCCGCTACCCCGATACTCATTACAGTCAACTTTCTCCGCTAGAGCACTTTACACGTTATGGCTGGGCGTTGGGTCGTTGTCCTGGACCTGGCTTTGATCCTAATGAGTATTGCCGCCGCTATCCCGATGTTATTGCATCGGGGCTAGATCCATTACTGCACTATCTTCGGCATGGCCAAGAGGAAGGGCGCCAGGCGTTAGTCCAAGACAGATACGCTCGCCTTAAGCCATCCCTAGCCGTTGTAGTGCATGCATATCATCTTGATTTGGTGGCGTTGCTGGGGGAGCGGCTCGCTTTCTTTAGTGAGCCTTTTGATTTGTTTATTACAACACCCCATGCGCCAGATACGCCTGAGATTGTCGCTTTACAGCAGCGCTTTCCTGGCGCTGAGGTGGTGTGTTGCCCTAACCGTGGACGCGATATCGCGCCATTTCTCCAGTTGCTACCTAGTTTGCAACGCTATGATTGGTGCTTGAAGTTACATACCAAACAGGGAGTAACGGCTGTCGCGAAGCAGTGGCGCGACGCGTTGCTGGAAAGTGTGCTGCCCGCCGCTGACGACCTGCGAAACTTAGTTGCTTATCTTCGTAGTGACTCGAGCTTACGCTTGGCTGGCCCGCGTCAGCTATTTATGAGCCAGCAGGCTATGCAGTTTGGTAATCGGCCTTGGTTAGAGAAATTGTGTCCTCAGCTGGGAGTTCCACTGCACGAAGATTGGGGCTTTTTTGCCGGTAGTATGTTTTGGTTCCGCCCCCAGGCATTGACGGACGTCGCTTCGTTGGTAAACACGTTAACATTTGAGCCGGAGTCTGGTGCTCAGGATGGGCAGTTGGCTCATGCATTGGAACGTTTGGTGGGGGGCGTTACTGTTCCTCAGGCTGATCGTGTTGTGCTGCTGGGACATGATGCTTCAGGCCGGTTTGATATGCAGCGCTGGCAGCAGGGAATGCCGTTAGAAACCACCATGCCTTCGCGGCTATTGGCGGCCTCAGCTACATCGGCTCCTGCATCTGTGAAAGCACCTGCAACAGTATCTGCAACTAAGTCGTTGGCAGGTGACCTTAACCTAGGTGGGGGCACTGCTATTCGTGGTTGGCTAGCTGATCGCTGCAGTAGTGAACCGCGTGCGGCAGTGATCCGCATTGATGGTCGCCATGAAATTGAGGTGTTGGCTAACCAATTTCGTATTGATCTGCTTGAAAATGGCCTACATGAAGGGCGGCACTCCTTCGAGGCTTATCCGCCGGTTGAGCTGGTCGATGGTCAACGGCACACCATTGAGCTGTTGGATGCGCTGACTCGTCAGCCGGTGGCGAGTGGCGATGCTTGTTGGACGTTTAAGCGCTCATTTAGTGATTTTGCGGGCTATCTTTCGCATGGGATAGTTGACCCCTATTTACCACGCCCTTTTCGTGAAGCAGATAAACGCTGTTTAGCTGCTATGGAAAATGTGGCAGATGCGTTGGTTCGTGAGGCGCAGTCACTCGAAGCCCCTCCGCTGGTGTCTATTGTGATGCCGTGTTTTAACCGGCTTGATACTATTGAAGCGGCGGTCGACTCGGTGTGCAGTCAGGTGTATGCCAATTGGGAACTGCTGTTAGTGGATGATGGCAGTACCGACGGAACACGCGAGTGGTGCGATCAACAAGCCGCTGAAGATACACGCATTCAGGTGATAGCGTTAGGCAAAAATAGTGGGGTGTCTTTGGCTCGCAACCAAGGATTGGCTGCGGCAAACGGAGACTATATTGCTTACTTAGACTCTGATAATGCCTGGGATCCTCGCTATTTGGCGGCGATGGTAGCCGCTTTTGGTCGCGAACCGACGGCGCAAGCGCTGTACTCCGGTTTGTATCATTATTCAGGAGATACCACCGAGCCGGCGGGAGTGCTGTTTGGACCTTTGAATCGCGCTTTGTTGTTTAACAAAAACTATGTGGATCTTAATGCTTTTTGTCATACGCGCGCCGCTTATGAGCGCTGTGGCGGTTTTGATGAAACGCTACCAAGGTTTGTCGATTGGGACCTGATTCGCCGTTATAGCCAGCACTTGCGCCTCTGTTCGGTGCCTGTCGTTTTGACCCACTATTACTATGGCCGTGCCACCAACACGCTAACGTCGAACACCGCCTATATTGGCTATTTAGAGCAAGTGCGCGAGACAACAGGACACCAGTGGTCCTCGACTGCGTCAGCAGAGCTAAATCGTGGGGTGTCGGTGGTCATCCCTAGCTATGAGTCACTAGAAGACCTACGCGACTGCTTGGTGAGTCTGGAGGCATTGGCGCTTGGCGAAAAACTGGAGGTGATTGTCGTTGATAATGATTCGTCACCCCCAGTCAAAACCTTCCTGGAAGAGGCTCAGGCAGCAGGGCGGCTGAAGGCGATTTTCAATACGTGTAACTATGGTTTTACTCACGCAGTTAACTTGGGCATGGCGGCAGCTAAGTCAGAGCACGATTTGATATTGCTTAACAATGACGCTCAAGTTGAGCCGGGGGCGCTGGAAACTATGCAACAAGCCTCCAGGCAGTTGCCAGAGTGTGGTCTGGTGGTGCCTCAGCAAATCCTGCCAGGTGGTACGCCAACCCTCACCACACATGTGCCATATGCAGATGCTGAACAGCCCTGCGATGTCAATTTGTCGTCTCATCATGGCAACATATTGACACCACCCCTGTTGCATGATGGTCGAGTGGTAGAAATCACTTTTGCACCGTTCTTTTGTGTTTATATTCCCCGTGAAACGTACGTGCGTGCTGGCCCGCTGGATGCGCAGTTTGGTCGCCACTATCGCTCTGACCGTATCTATTGTGATGTGGTGCGGCATTTGCTGGGCTTACGTATTTATCACGTTAGTGATGCGTGCGTGGTACATAAGCTACAGAAATCTACACGCGTACTTTCTGATCGTTCTAACAGCGAATTCGATTTGATGTTTAAAAAGAACCAATGGGACGAATCCACGCGTCGCTCCTTAGGTTTCCGTAAAGCGGTTTGGGATAATTGAAGGCTAAGTGACTTAGCCGCTTGATATGGACGGTTTGATTGAGAATTTTCGAAAATACTTGTGATAATTCTGAGCGTAAAAGCAAGCCTTTAAGCCTTCGGCTAGCACGTTTTGTTAAGCGTCTATTAGGACAAAAAAGCACTGCTTTCAATGAGTTTGGAGTGCGGTGGCACCTGGACTTTCCTGACCCTAAGCGCCCTGTTTGGTTTCTTCCTGGTGGGCGTGTTGTTCAGGGCTGGATAGTCTTGCCTGAGAATTTGGCCGAGACGCTTTCTGACGTGCGTATTGTTGCTCAGTGGCAGCCTGACTTTGAATTATGTCACCCGTTGGACGTTGAGCGTCCGGATGTTGTTGAGAGGATTCTCTCTGCGCCTACGGAGGAGGCACCACAGCGCGTAGGCGGCTTTCGTTTCACTGTCCCACCGATGCTAGCCAGCTTTCGTTTAATGTTAGTGCTTGAAGGCGAGTCCTGGTTGTTGAGGGAAATACGCGTAGATATCGGTGATGATGAATGTGGCCAGCAGCTGAAAGTTCTGGAAGGGAAGCAGGGCTGGCTGTTTTTGGATAACGACACGAACGGTAGCGTTGACCAGTTTATGGGGCGCATGCGACTCACCAAGTCAGGTTTAGAAGGGTGGGACGATTATCTACATCAGCTTGAAAATGTTGCTGATGGACTTCCTTGGGCGTTGTTGGTGGCACCTTCTAAAGAGAGCGTGATGGGGGCGAGCTATCACCCCCGGCAAGAGGGCGCTTCTGGTCCTATGCATCAGGTGCTTAGCTTAACTGCTTCTGCTGGAGTGGTTTATCCTGTCGAAGAACTGAAAGCCCTGGGTGATGGGGCGTTTATTCCTACTGATACCCATTGGACCCATCAGGGAGCGTTGGCCGCAACGATTGCGCTAGCGGTGAAGCTAGGTGTCGATGAAAACGCCTGTCGTGTGCTTTTTAAAAACGACCGTTATAAAAGCAAAACTATGTCTGGCGATCTTGGTAGTAAGCTAACCCCTAACCAGACGTCTAGCGTTGATGTGCTGGTTTCCTTTGGCTACTCTCGCTACAAGACCTACGACAACGGCTTGCCCAACTTTGGTCGATTACTGGTGGTTGAGTATCCAGAGGCCTTGATGGCAGGCACGTGTTTGATTTTCGGTTCTTCCTCTAGTTACTCCATGTTTAACTATTTATGCCGTGTGTTTCAGCGCATTGTGTTTGTGCATAGCGCGGGTAATGTGGATCCAGACCTAGTAAAAGCGGTTGCTCCAGCGTATTTAGCCACTCAAACCAATGCTCGTTTTGTGGTGCAGATTCCAACGGTTTCCCATAGCTTGGATAAGGTGATTCATCAAAAGTGTGCACAGCTGGATGAGAAGGCGTTTGAAGGCGTTCGTGAAAAGCGTATCATCGCATCAGATGAATACCTTCAAACCTTGGGGCTGCTGCGTTGGGAACAGATTGCCAGTAGCCATCTTGTGTAAGTGTTGCCTTGGTAACGGAATGGGTTAAGGATGGCGATGAGGCAGCATATTGTCGGTTTAAAAGAAATGATGGCTGCCATTGGGAGGCACAGCGCTGTGCCTCCTTTCTGGCGGCGTCATCCCACTATTCGTGTGGCAGCTGCACCTGCTTTTAAAAGCGAAGCAGCAGCAAAGGTCAATACGCCCGTAAAGGCAAGTACCTACTGTGTTAGTGATGGAGAAAAACCTCTTCCCGGCTGGAATATGCTGGAGCTGGATGGGCTAGGGTCAGATGCCCACGGCGCTGCCACGATTCTTTTCTATACCCGTAAAGGCATTATCGAAACATCGGTATCGCTGCGCCCGGGTAAGACCACTAAGCGAATTCTTTGGGTGCCGCTTGGGGTTAAAAAAATTGCGTTTTCGTTTCTAGCCAGTGAAGCCGCGTTGGCGAACTTAACGGCAGAGTGGGTGTGGTTAACACCTTGGTTCGCCCGGAGCCGTTTGGCACGACGCTTAATCAATAACCACGCCAGTTTCAAAGGCATGAGAACGCGCGACGTTGTACGGCACTTTCACATTGAGTCTGTGGCTCAAGGGTGCAATTGGCGTCGAATTGCCTTGGCGGAATATAACCAAACCCACGCAAAGCAGCATGTGTCTGAAGATTATGCGCGTTGGGTAAGTACCACCGAGAAAGAGGCTGTTGAAGATCCTCAATCGATTATTGCGGGCCTGAAAACCGCGCCGCTATTCTCGATTATCATGCCGGTTACGCTGAGTGATTTAGAGCAGGGTGAAGCGCCTTTCATTGCCACCATTAACTCTTTAAAAGCACAAAGTTACTTTTTTTGGGAAGTCTTTATTGTGCTTTCCGCTGAGATCACCGATGCGCAGCGAAAAGCGTTAGAGCGTTATATTCCCACCACTAGCCGTATTAACTTGATCCATAGTTATCATCGCACCTTGGCAAAGTTAGACCATCAAGGGTTCATTCAAACCCAGGGC
Source organism: Halomonas sp. MS1 (assembly GCF_024182575.1). Classification (NCBI taxonomy): domain Bacteria; kingdom Pseudomonadati; phylum Pseudomonadota; class Gammaproteobacteria; order Oceanospirillales; family Halomonadaceae; genus Halomonas; species Halomonas sp. MS1. Next base: position 4,460,900 of record NZ_CP098926.1, on the reverse strand, counting down.
GATGGGGTCATGCGGATTAGCTGGGGCGACCAGTTAGCGAAGGAAGCGTTGTGCCAACTGGCAAGAGCCTGGAATGATCATCCTGAAGCACAGCTGTTTTATAGTGATGAAGATGTACTGGGAGCAGATGGCAAGCGTTGCAAGCCAAACTTCAAACCTGGCTGGAATCCGGATTTATTGCTTTCGACCAACTACATTGGTCGTGTAGCGCTCTATAAACGGCGGTTGCTATGGCAGCTGGAGTCTGAGCAGACGGATTTGCTGTCTCATCTGACCAGCCGAGCCGCGGTTGATTATGCGTTGGCACTCACCTTTATGATGTGGAACGTGACTCATGGCAATGAAAAGTCGGTGTGTCATTTGCCTGCCATGTTGTATCACCGTAGTGAAGACTTTCCTCATCCGCTTCACCAGCAGGATGCTATTTCGTTGGTCAGTAGCGTATTGAAGCAGCAAGTGGCTAGCGCAAAAGCGGTAGTCCACCCTGGTTTGTTGGAAAGCTCAGTGCGAATTGAGTGGCCAATTCCTAATCCCGCGCCGCTAGTGAGCTTATTAGTGCCTACTCGCAATGGCGTTGATATTTTGCGGCCATGTGTGGATGCCATTTTAGAGCGCACCGCCTACTCTCACTTTGAGCTGCTGATTCTGGACAACCAGAGCGACTGTCCTGAAACCATTGCCTACATGGATGCTGTGGCAAAGCGCGATCCGCGTGTTCGGGTATTGCGTTGGGATCATCCGTTTAACTACTCAGCGATTAATAATTTTGGCGCGGCGCATTCCCATGGCAGCATCATTGGTTTGATTAATAATGATGTGGAACCGGTAAATGAGCATTGGTTAACCGAGATGGTAAGCCAGGCCTGCCGCTCTGAAATTGGTTGTGTCGGGGCCAAACTCTATTACCCAAACGGTATGCTGCAGCATGGTGGGGTAATACTTGGTTTGGGAGACGTAGCAGGCCATGCGCACCGCTTCTTCCCACGTGAAAGTGATGGTTACGCGGGGCGTTTGAAGTTGGTTCAGAACTTATCCGCGGTGACCGCTGCTTGCCTGCTGCTGCGCAAGAATGTGTTCAATAACGTGGGCGGCTTAAACGAGAAGAAATTAAGCGTTGCCTATAACGATGTTGATTTGTGCTTAAAGGTTAGACAAGCAGGTTACCGTAACTTGTGGTCTCCGTTTGCTGAACTTTACCACCATGAGTCTATCTCTCGCGGAGCTGACGATACACCGACTAAACGCGCCCGCTGGCTGAGTGAAGTTGCTTATATGCGCCGTACTTGGGGAAAGCACTTGGACAGCGACCCTGCTTACAATCCCAATTTAACGCTTGTGCATGAAGATTTTTCGCTCAAGTGAGGGGGGAGAGTGAGGAGGAGTTACTCCACGCGTTGGGTCGTTCTTAGCGATGGTGGTCTGCCGACTGAAGATATCTACTTTCTTGAGTCGGCTGCTCCGGCAATGCGAACTCAGGGGGCAATGATTGAGCGCGCTGTTACTTCGCGCTCTTTTGGTGCAGCTTGGCGTCATGGCCGCTCTTTTTTACACCAGTATGCTGGCGCAAATGTGTTGCTATGCCGCTCGCTGCCGTTGAGCTGGCTGCGCTGGCTTGAACGGCATCGCCAAGCATTCGGCTATATCGGTTATCTCATTGATGATGATATTGGGGCGGCCGCCAATGACCCTACTTTGCCGCCAGCTTATCGAAAGCGTATGGCGCGCGTTGCTAAGCTTCAACCCCGCTTAGTGGCATTAAGCAATGAAGTAATTGCTTGCAGCGCTGTTTTGGCTGAGCGTTTTCGTCCTCTTCACCGCTGCGTCTCAGTCTTAACGCCTCCTCTTATCGCTACGCTGCCAATAAAGACCCACTTTGAGTCATCTCCTTCATCCTCAGCACCGTGGCGGATCGGTTTCCACGGTACTCGAGCGCACCTGAATGACTTAATGAACATTGCTCCTGCGTTGCAGGCTATTCAGCAAACTCGCAACGACACACAGCTTGAGCTGATGCTGGGTAAGCATACGCCAACAGCTTTGGTAGAATTACCCAACGTTTTGGCACCAGACCCGTTACCTTGGCATGCTTTTCGCACTTATCAGGCTAAGTGTCAGTTGCACATTGGTTTGGCGCCGTTGTTAAACACACCCTTTAATCAGGGCAAGTCATTTATTAAGTTTCTCGATATTGCTGCGATGGGCGGAGTGGGTGTCTATTCTAACCGTTATCCTTATACCGAGGTGGTTAGACATGGAGTCAATGGGCTGTTGGTAGAAGATTCACCGCAGGCATGGCAGGCTGCCATCGAGCAGTTACTTAATGATCCAACCGCGACGGCTAAAATGGCGCAGCAAGCCGCAAAAGACGCCAGTGAAATCGGTGACCCGCAGCGTGCACTAAGGTTTTGGCAAGCGCGTGCGGGTTAGCCAAATATTAATCAGGGAGCAATTAGAATGGATGCCATCGTTAAGGCGTTTTTTGATGAAACTCCAGATGCCAACATTGCCAAAGAGCGTGTGGCATTTGGAACCTCTGGTCACCGAGGGCGTGCCACAGATCGCACCTTTAACGCTGCGCACATTTTCGCGATTACTCAAGCGGTGGTGGATTACCGCTCTGAGGCAGGCTATCAAGGCCCTATGTTCCTTGGCTACGACACTCATGCACTTTCAAAGCCTGCATGGGAGTGTGCGTTGCGGGTGCTGGCCGCCAATAAGGTGCCTGTATTCATTGAAAAAGATAGTGGTATTACTGCCACTCCACTGGTCAGTCGGGCAATTTTACAGCATAACCAGCTCAATCATCAGGCAACATCAGACACTGCGTTAGCCGATGGTTTGATTATTACGCCTTCGCATAATCCACCTGAAGATGGCGGTATAAAGTACAACCCGTCGCATGGTGGGCCAGCGGATACTGAAGCAACGAAATGGATTGAGCTGCGTGCCAATGCCTATTTGCTACGTCAGTTATGTGATATTTCGCTGGTGCCCTTAGAGCAGGCGCTGGCGCATGCGCAAGCGTATGATTTTACCGCCCACTATGTAGCTCAGTTGGGCGAGGTGGTGGACATGGCCGCTATCCAAAACGCTAACCTCACTCTTGGCGTCGACCCCATGGGTGGAACAGCGCTGCCAGTATGGCAAGCAGTGGCTGAGCACTATGGCTTGAACCTTGAGGTGGTCAATACATCAACAGATGCCAGTTTCGATTTTATGCCGTTGGATCATGACGGCAAGATTCGTATGGATTGCTCTAGCCCTGATGCCATGGCTAACCTGTTAAAGATCAAAGACCGCTTTGATCTCGCTTTTGGTAACGACCCTGACGCTGATCGTCACGGCATTGTGGATGCCAATGGTCTAATGAACCCGAACCACTTTTTAGCGGTGTGCGTGGATTATTTGATTGGCCATCGTCCTGAATGGGCAGAAACGCTCAACATCGGTAAGACGCTGGTATCTTCTTCAATGATTGATAGGGTTGTGGCTTCCCATCAGCGTGAGCTTTATGAAGTGCCGGTTGGCTTTAAGTGGTTTGTTGAAGGGCTGCACGATGGTTGGCTCGCTTTCGGTGCTGAAGAGAGTGCTGGTGCGAGCTTGTTAACGCGCGATGGAAAGGCTTGGTCTACTGATAAAGACGGCATTGCGCTTTGCTTGTTAGCGGCTGAAATTACGGCGGTCACCGGGAAAACGCCCAGTGAGTACTACCGTTCATTAACCGAACGCTTCGGCGAGCCATTCTACAAGCGCGTTGATACTGCCTGTACCGCTGAAGAAAAAGCAGCTTTTAAGAAGCTAACTGCTGACAGTGTTACGGAAACCACCTTAGCCGGTGACCCGATCACCGCGGTATTGGTTAATGCCCCCGGCAACGGCGCAGCCATTGGTGGTTTGAAGGTGACGACTAACAATGGCTGGTTTGCTGCCCGCCCCAGTGGTACTGAATCGCTCTATAAAGTGTACGCTGAAAGCTTCAAAGGCCCGCAGCATTTAGATGAGTTAATTGAAAGCGCCACCGCGCTGCTTTCTGGCGTGCTAAAAGAGTAAGCGTGACTTATTCGTTGGTTCCTAGCGAGAGTCGTTACACCGCGCTACGGTAGGTGCAGAATATTTATTTTATTGGTTTTGCAGTGCGAGGTAAGCCCACAGCGCACCCGCAATAGAAAGGACGTTAATGATGACCCAAGTGCGTAAAGCGATTATTCCGGTAGCCGGTTTTGGTACACGCCTGCTACCCATCAGCAAGGCGATTCCCAAGGAGATGGTACCCGTTGTGGATCGTCCGCTCATTCAACACGTGGTGGAAGAAGCGCTAGCGGCGGGTATTAATGAAATCATTCTGGTAACTCGGGCTGGGAAATCAGCCATTGAAGACCATTTCGACGCTCACTTTGAGCTTGAGCATTCATTGGCCAGTAAAGGCAAGAGTGCGTTGCTGGAGACGCTATCGGCCATTTCACCCAAAAAACTCAAAGTGACCAGCGTTCGCCAACCAAACGCAAAAGGCTTGGGCCATGCGATTTTCTGTGCTGCGCACCTGTTAGACAAAGACGAGCCATTTGCCGTCATCCTTCCTGATGTATTGGTAAAGCCCCAGGTTGGTAGCAATGCCTGTGATTTAGGCAGCATGGTAGAGCGCTGGGGTGCCAACGATGCTTCGCAAATTATGGTGGAAGCGGTGCCTAAGGAAGACGTTTATCGTTATGGCATTGTTGACTGTGATGAGCCTGCTGCCGGTGAGAGCGCCAACATGCGCGGTGTGGTAGAGAAGCCAGCGCCCGAAGATGCGCCTTCACGCCTTTCTGTTATTGGTCGCTATGTGCTGCCATATCGCATCATGGAGTTGCTGCGTGACCAGCCACCTGGTGCGGGTAATGAAATCCAGCTAACGGATGCCATCGACCGTTTGATGCAGGAAGGAAAAACCGTGCAGGCGTTCCGTATGCATGGCCGCACCTTTGACTGTGGTCATATTGAAGGCTGGCTGCAAGCTAACACAACGCTTGCCCGTGAAGCAGGTTATGACGTGTAAGGTCAACGGCCAATAACATTGGTAAAAGAAGCCGCTCAGCTCACCCTGCAGCGGCTTTTTTTTGCCATTAACACCAGACGCTGCACCGTTTTCTCGCCTATTGTTCACCCGCCGCGGGTGCCTCATTCGCTCGTTCCTCGCGAGATTCGTTACACCGCGCTACGGTAGGTGCTGTAGGCTGATTTAGCGGGTTTTGTAGCGCGGCGTAAGCGTCAGCGCACCCGCGGGGGAGTATGGAGCGTTGCTTACGTGGCTAATACGACGCGGGTGCCTCATTCGCTCGTTCCTCGCGAGATTCGTTACGCCGCGCTACGGTAAGTGCCGTAGGCTGATTTAGCGATGTTTGTAGCGCGGTGTAAGCGTTAGCGCACCCGCGGGGGATTTTGGATTCGAAAAGCGCCTTGGCTAAAAAATAACATCGACAACAATCATATCGGTGTAGGTGCCCGCTGGTGGTGTGTTTTGTCCCGGTAGAATGTCGCCTCGGTAAGTGAAGCCCTGGCTTGTTACGCCACTGGGCGTGTCGGCAGAGGAGGAGGGGCGTCGTTCGCTGCCGGTATTGCCCCAGCGGTCGTTACCGGTAGTGCCTTTGTAAAGTTGGTACTCCAGGTAGTGACCATTGTTCTCCATGCGGCGGATGTTGGCAGCAGGATGCTGACCATCACTCAATCCTACTGAGTAGTCGCTACCTTTTGTGCAGGTAATATCGATGGTTTGCGTCACTGGGTCGAATCCGGCGATCAGTGGGGAACTTCCAAAGTTCAGGTCGGGCGCTTGAATGGCGCAGTCTGGAGTGACGGTCAGGTTAATGGTGATGGTGTTGGTGCCCGAGCCGGTACGATAGCTGAGACACACAAGCGCGCCTAGATTACAGATGCGCCAGTTCCAATTGACAGTCAAGGTGTCAGTGTACGTGCCGGCGGCTACATTGGCCGTGGGTTGGGTGCGAAACTCCATGGGGATGTCGACGTTTTGGCCGCCAAGCAGGCCGAGTAGATCGATGAGTACCGAGTTGAAATAATTGTAGGTTGTGTTGAGAAAGATCTCTTCATTCTCTGAGGCCAGCGCGAAGATGCGAAAAGGAATGGCGTCACCGCTGGCAACATTGACCAGCTCCCCTTGGTTAGCGCTAGTGACCGTTGCGCGAATCCATTGGTCAGACACAACCGCGAGCCCTAGCACAGACCCACGGCAAACAGCACCCGCATTGGGTTGGGCGGATGTGTCGTGTGGTGTATTAGTGATGGCGAAGGAACTGATGTTACCAAAGCTAGCGCTGGTGCTTGGGCTTACCGTGCATGCCCAAGCCGTAGGCGTAATCGATAATAAAATCAGCAATATAGCTCCGGTCAGCCAGCGGTGATAGCAGCGATAAGTTGTGAGTGGCATTGGTTGGCGCTCCTCTAAGTACAGGGGTGAGGCTCTAGTCGCTGGATATCATCGATGCGGGTATCAATAGATAGGCTGAGCACGCACGCGCTACCATTGGGCAGTGTTACTTGTAGTTGATTGTCACTCTTTAGGCCTTCGAGATACGTCAGTCCATCCCAGCCCACCAGCGCGCTTGCACCGCTGTCAGTGATAACACGAGAGCCTAGCGGCAGTGGCTCGCCTTGCCTGTCTAGAATGGCCAGTGTCGCAGCAATAACACGTTCAACCGGGAAGCGCAGCAGGTAGCCGCTACCTGGGTTTACCGCTACGCGCTGCTCAATTGTTGGGACATTGAGGTTGGCGGAAAGGATCAGTGGGTCGATCTCGTATTTACCAGCGTAGTAGGCGCGGGCCCAGGGGACGAGCAGGTGGCCGCTGCCACGGGTATGGCCGACTAATTGATTCTCGTAGCGAACCGGCACGCCTGCTTGGCCATCGGTGCTGACGACGACAAATCCATCGCGCACGTAATTGGTCGCGAACCACTGGTTGTCCATGTGTACCAGCGATCCTCTGGCATCGGCATAACGTGTGTCATTGCCGCCGGTGCCGAAAATGCCACCGCGTAATTCAGTGGAGGCTCCCCGCCAAGCTACCTCAGCCTGACGGTAGCTGCTTTCGGTGTCGCGGTGTTCATAGGCGAGGTTCCAGCCCCAGCCGCCTTGTATGGGTGGGGCGTGAGCATATTGGACTCTGCTGGTCATTCCTCCGTTATTGTCTCGGCGTACGCTGGTGCTTAATGTGCCAGGACGGCTGCTTAGCGGCACTGTTATCTGGGCTAGGGTGTTCCAGCCACCGCCTATCTCACGGTTGGCAGAGAGCGAGAGATGCATGCGATCCCATAGAGAGCGGTTGTACGACAGGTTAAACAGCTGAGTACGGCTATCGTCACCGGTCTGGATGTCAAAGTAGCCGCCAGCAAGCGACCCGTGCGTGCCAAGATTTAACCCCCCGGTAAACTGGGTAACTTTCCGCTGCGTATTTTCGCGTGCCGCGTTGTGAATGTGGCGAGATAAATCGGTGAAATCAGCCTGTTCTACTTGGTGGCGCAGGGCGATGTTAAAGCGGCGACTCCGGTAGCGGTATCCGGCCGTGTAGGCATTACCGGTGACGCCTTCGCTGCGGCTTTGGCGGTAGGCTGTCTCTAGCGTGCCTAGCTGCCATAAGCCAAACGTGCCACCAGCGCCTGCAGTGGTTAAATCGTCGCTGGCTTCGGTTTGCAATTCCATGGTGAATTGATTGTTGATGCCGCGCCGATAGCTGCCGGTGGCGGCCATTCCGCTATAGGCAAAATCACGCTGGCCGAAGTGGCGGCGCGGGGCACCTGCACTGAAACTGAAGGTGCTTAAGCCGGGTTGTAGCAGTTCGCTGGAAACATAAAACGGTAGGCTAGTGGACACTCTTCGCCCCAGGCTATCGGTGGTCACAATGGTGGCTTCGCCAGCGCCGGTGACCATGGGCATATTGGTGACAGTGAAGGGACCCGGCGCTAGTTCCATTGAGGATTGCTGCGCGCCATCGATGAACAGATCGAGGGTCGTGGGAATCGCTACTTCGCCGCTGAATTCAGGTAGTGGGTGGGTGATGATATCGGGGCGAAGGGCAAAGTTCCGGGAAACCTGGATGCCGCCAAGACGCACTGCATTCGTCCAACCCAGTGGTCTGGTGATGACGTCTCCTGCGCTGTACTGAAGCATCCGCTGTTGATCTGCGTACTCCCAGCGGGTATCGAAACGCCGGTAGCCGTTATCTTGTCCACTCTCTCCTGTCACTGCCTCGCGGTAAATGCCAGAGGTGCTTAAAGTTCCCGCTGCACCAAACACTCGCGCTTCGTGCCCTAAGCTGGCAAGTGTCGCGCCACCCGGAGTGTCGCTGATATAAGCGTCGTAGTTCAGCAACGCGCCAGGGCTGGTGTTGAGTGCGAATATCTCGTTTTGAGGTGAATTAGTATGAAACTGGTGAGGTAGCCAATGGGGAGGTACTTCCAGGTATAGCCGTTGGCTGGGGCTGTGATAGCGCGCTTCTAATCCATCTAATTGGCTGATATTAATGATGTTATCTTGATGGTTCAGGTGTTCATTAGGAAGGCCTAGCTGTTGGAGTACCTCTCGCTTGATGAACAGTTCGCCGCTCTGTTGGGTAACGTGCTCGATACGCTGGGTGGAGCGTTGATTGACGATGATCTCCAGGTGGAGTTCCGAAACTGCCTGGATATCACCCGCGCGTGGCGGTGGAGGCAATGCCTGGCCGATAGCAGGAAAAGACACCACCGTTAAAAGTAAAGCGCAACTGCCCAACATGAGCCATATCGGGAGATGCCAATGGATACGTGGGAGCATGCTGGCGCCTACTCGGCCGCAATGCGATAACTGACTCCCGAAATATGAGCACGAAGCTCGCCAGTAGGTCTTATGTCTTGAGGTAGTGGCCAGCGTCGTACCTGCCCGGGCAGTACATAACCAAGCAGCCCATTAGTGACTTCGTTGCGTTGCCCTGGTTGCTCAAAGGTAACTTGGCTTAGGCGCACATGATGCTGACCCGTGTTGCGTATTTCTAGTTGCGATTGCCCCTGATGTGTTACGAGTCTCCAGGTTAGGCCGGGATAAGGTGTGTTACTGGAGGCTGGGCGTTCGGGTGGCAGTGCTCCTTCACCATATAAAAACAGTGGTAACGAGTAGCGCAGCTGCAAACGGATGGCTGCGCGCGACGCATGCTGAGCTTCGTCATCGGGGGCTAATGTTGGGATTTCGTCAACAATAATGCGATAGGCTTGCTCTTCGCCAATTGGCGAGGGTTCTTGGCGGATCAAGCGCACCATCTGGCGTTCCCCGGGGGCAATCGCCGTCATGGGTGGGCTACCCACAACGCCTTGTTGAGATTGGTAGTGATTTTCTCCTCCTGCCTGAGACCAAGAAAAAATCCGCACCTGCATATTGACCGTTTCGCTACCTCTGTTTTCCAGCCAAAGTGCACTCGCCTGTTGATGGCTTTCGATCATCGGGTAAATGGGCCAAATCAGCAGAGAGTTAGCTGAGGAAGGACCTGCAAGAAGGCTTAGCAGGATGAAAATCCCAATGATGTGGCCAAAGCGCCTTTCCAGCATAGCTGTTCTCCTCAATCGAGCTTGAACCCTTCGCTGCGATGTCACCACTCCAGCGTAAGTACGAGTTCGTCGCGGTAACTACCTGCTGGGCGGTTGCCTGGCAGCGTTAACCTGCCCCAGATGGGGAGGGTAATATCATTAGGGCTGGACGTGGTGTCTAAGGTGATGGGCTGGTCAATGCCAATCGCGTTCTGTGAAGCGGCATCCTGGTAGAGTTGGTAGGCCAGTGTTTCGCTGCCATTTTCCCGCTTGAGCTGTCGATCACTATCTGGCTGAAGTCCGCCATCAATACGCATATTTAGTGAAATTCCTGGTGTGCAGCTGAGCGTAAAAGACCCGGAGGCAAGCAGCGCTACATTGCGCGTTTCCTGGGAAAGCGCTGAGGCGGTGCCAAAGGCTAGGCTTCCTAGCACCCCAACCTGGGTGCCTTCTGAAGGAACTTCGTTATTGATTAGGCAGCCAGGCGTAATGGTGGCTGACACCATGAACGTGTCGGTGGGAGAGGCCTGCGCCAGTCCCGCCGCTATCATCATCGGGGCGACGAGTCGCAAACGCCGAGCCATTCGAGAAGCTACCAGGACAGTTCAACATTCAGTGTGTCTTCATAAGTGCCTGCAGGTAGGTTGCCAGGGTCACCAAAGGCGCGCCCGTAAAGCTCAATTGCCTGTGGAGCATTGGCGAATGCGCTGAGTACGATGGTGTCATTTACAGCCAGTGCCGTCGTTCGTGCTGTATCCGTGTACAAGGTGTAACCGACAAATGCCGTTGCGGCAGTATCTTGCATGGCATGGACAGCGGGGGAGGCTTGGTTGTCATGCAGGCCGCTGAGCAAGGTGAAGGTGGGGGTTACTCCAGGTGAGCAGAGTACTGAGATGCCTCCAGCACCAGCTACTTGAGCATCTGACTCATCAAACAGCGCAGAGTGGGTGCCGAATGCCAAGCTGCCGAAGTCGACGGCAGCACCTTCCTCGTTATTAATCGAGCAGGCGTCTTCAAGGGTGATTGAGGCATCGATGGTTCCACTAACGGTCTGGGCTTCTAGTGAGGAGGGAGAGAAAATGAGTGCAGCAATGACAGTGCCTAGTCCGGTGGCTCGAGAGTAGCTTGAGGTCAGCATAATAAACTCCTTAGAGATTAACTGCTTACAGCGTTGCCCATAGGAAGGAGCATTTCGCTTGATTGACTCAAGGTCTGACTCAAGACCTGATCTAAGACCTAAATGCTCAGTAGAATTTGTTAAATTCACACATATTCTTAAGTTAGCACGTAATACTAAAAAAGCACTGTCGGAGTATTAGGAGCTTAAAAAATGGATCGGCGACATCATTTGTGTGTTTAAACACTGATTGAACTGACTTCCCAGCAAGCGTGCACTGTTGTTTACCTGACGTTTATTTTTCGTTTATTAGCGTTCGTTAATTGCACCAAAGCGGGGCGATAAGGCTACCACTTTAGTCTATTTTTAATGTTTTTCTGGCCTATACCGAACCGGCATAGGGTATGCAGGTTTGCGTGCTCGCAGTTAAATACGTCATCGCTCTGGCCAGCAAATCGACGTTTTTAACTATAAAAGGGTGTCTGTATATGCCTTATGTTCACGATACGCTGACACGTTTAGCGAAAAGTAGCCCTGCACAAACTGAGTTTTATCAAGCCACTGAGGAAGTGCTTGAGTGTCTTCGCCCACTGTTCGAACGTGCGCCGCATTACCATCAGCACAGTATTATTGAGCGCATTGTTGAGCCGGAGCGTCAGGTCATGTTCCGGGTGAGCTGGGTGGATGATGCTGGTCGTGTACAAGTCAACAAAGGCTATCGCGTGCAATTTAATTCGGCGCTTGGCCCTTACAAAGGCGGTTTGCGTTTTCACCCCAGCGTGACGTCGGGCACCATTAAGTTTTTAGGGTTTGAGCAAATCTTCAAAAATGCGTTAACGGGGTTACCGATTGGCGGTGGTAAGGGCGGCGCTGACTTTGACCCAAAAGGGAAGTCTGACAACGAAATCATGCGTTTCTGTCAGGCGTTTATGTCGGAGCTTTATCGTCATATTGGGCCGCATACCGATGTGCCCGCTGGGGACATTGGCGTTGGTGGACGAGAAATTGGCTATCTATTTGGTCAATATAAGCGTTTAACGGGCCGTTACGAGGGCGTGTTGACGGGGAAAGGCCTAAACTGGGGTGGTTCCCTCGGTCGCAAAGAGGCGACTGGCTACGGTGCGGTTTATTTTGCCGAGAACATGCTGGCAGCGAAAGGCGAAGCCTTGCGTGGTAAAACCTGCTTGGTATCTGGCGCGGGCAATGTGGCGATTTATACGATTGAGAAGCTCTATGAACTGGGTGCCAAGCCCGTTACCTGTAGTGATTCCAAGGGGACTATTCACGACCCTAGCGGTATCGATTTAGGCTTGCTAAAACAGTTAAAAGAAGTCCAGCGTGACTCGTTGGAAAGCTACCTGCATGAGCACCCGGAAGCTCAGTATGTTTCGGCTCGGGATTACCCGCAGGATGGCCACGCGGTTTGGCGTATTGAAGGCGAGGCAGCATTTCCTTGTGCGACGCAAAACGAGCTGACCGAAGCCGATGCCAAAACACTGTTGGCGAATGGCGTTACCTGCGTGAGCGAGGGAGCTAATATGCCTTCCACTAAAGAGGCGGTAGATGTCTTTTTAGAAGCTAAGATTGCCTATGGCCCCGGCAAAGCAGCGAATGCAGGTGGCGTGGCGACGAGTCAGTTGGAGATGGCCCAAAACAGCAGTATGGAGCAGTGGCCGCTAGAGAAAGTAGACCAGAAGCTTAAACAAATTATGGCGGATATTCATCGTCAGTGTGCGGATACGGCAAGTGAGTTTGGTGAACCTGACAATCTTGTGTTGGGTGCTAACATTGCGGGCTTCCGCAAAGTGGCCGATGCGATGATTGAGCAGGGCGTTATCTAATCGCTTTTATTAGCTAAACCACATACACTGTCGTAACACAGTCCTTTCCCTCTGGGGAAGGGCTGTTTTCGTTGGTGCGTTTTATGCTCACTGACATCACTATTGATTGCTTTCCAAGGAGAGTAGAGATGGGGCAGCGTCCTCCTATTATCATTAATCGTCTTGATGCTGAACGACTTCAGCGCCTGATTGATAATGCATCTGAAAAAGACATGATGGTGGCGGAGCTACTGGAAGAGGAGCTGGAGCGCGGAGAGGTGCTTGACCCTCAGGATATCCCTGAGGATGTGGTCAGTATGAACAGCCAGATACGCTTTACGGACCTGACCCGCGAACGTCAGATGATTCGCACATTGGTGTATCCTCATGCGCTTGAAAGCGTTGAGGATGGCATTTCGGTGATGGCGCCAATTGGCGCGGCGTTAATTGGCTTACGCGTGGGCGATGTTATTGAGTGGCCGCTACCGAACAACACCGAAGTACGCCTACGCATTGATGCGATTTTCTGGCAGCCCGAGCGGGAGAAGCAGTTTCATCGCTAAGTAAGTAGTGACAAGTAAGTGGTGGCGACTCTCGGCCCTGGAGGGGAGTGTTTCAATAAAGCTATCAAGTACGAACTGATGCCTAATGGCGAACGGGTCGCAAAGCGCGCCAGTTCGCCGTGTCCTTATCACTACTGCCCTTATCACTACTGTCCTATCAGCTCAGCTAGCTGTATCGCGGAAATCTTTACCTCGCGAATTGCTCGCTCACTATCCAGGTCATCCATCGCGACGACCCCAACACACGCTTCCATACCACTGCGAGACCGGGTAGTCGGGATGTGGGTGGCTACGCCAACCGCGCCGCGTTGCAGTTGCCCCCGCGTGAGGCTATAGCCTTCAGCGCGGGCTTGCTTTACCTCAGGGCTGTCCTCTTCCTGCGGTGCTCGTCCTGCCAGAATTGCGATACCCGCCGCGCCTTGTGTTAATGGATGACGGCTGCCAACGCGATATCCCACACGCAGCATTCCTTCTTCAGGCTCAGCGACCAGCGTCACCATGCACTCTTCCCCTTGGGCTAGCGAAATAAACGCAGTCGCGCGGGTTGCTTTGGCCAGGGTTTTTAACAGTGGCAGGGCGACCGCATGGAGCTGGGGTTCAAAACGAGAAGCTAGCAAAGTAATGCCTGCGCCTAGCCTAAGGGTGCCTCCCTGTGTGCGGGTAAGCAGGGCATGTGACTCGAGCGTAGCGACGATGCGGTAGGCGATAGTCCTGTGTACTTCAAGCTCCTCAGCAAGCTTAGCAATGCTGATACCTTCATTATGCTCGGAGACTATTTTTAAGGCGAGCAGGCCGCGATCAAGCGTTTGAAGCGTGGACGACATCAGTGGAGAACCTCGAACAGACGTTTGCGTATGGGTAATGAAGGATCGACAAGTATGGCGCAGTACCTTGGGGCTGCAAACATGTATTGACGGTGCGCGACTCTTCATCTATTTTTTTTTCTCTATAATAGATTATAGTTGTGCGTTAATAGATACAAAAAATAAAACAAACAGTTTGTCGAGCGTTCCCTCCTTGGAGACATCATGACCACACCTGTACGCCAGCCCGATGGAATGGCAGAAGGCTGTCCTTTTCATCAGCCCGCTCATGCAACTAGCCATGCCACTAGCCAAACAACGCTGACATCACCGACGGGGTGCCCCGTCTCGAGTGATGCTGCTGCCTTTGATCCTTTCGGTGCGTCTTACCAGCTCGACCCCGCCGAGGCACTACGCTGGTCTCGCGAGCAGGAGCCGGTATTCTTCAGCCCTAAGCTCGGTTACTGGGTTGTCAGCCGCTATGAAGAAGTAAAAGCTGTTTTTCGTGACAATCTGACCTTTTCTCCCGCTATCGCGTTGGAGAAACTGACGCCAGCGCCACCCGAGGCGGTAAAAATTCTCGAAAGCTATGGCTTTGCAATGCGTCGCACCATGGTCAACGAGGATGAGCCAGACCACATGGAGCGCCGCCGCCTGCTGATGGAGGCTTTCCTGCCTGAGAACCTCGAGAAGCATGAGGCATGGGTTCGCGAGTTAGTGCGTAGCTATATGGATCATTTCATCGATAAAGGCCGCGCGGATCTGGTAGAGGAGATGTTTCGGGAAATTCCCATGACCGTGGCGCTGCGCTTTCTGGGGGTGCCCAGCGAAGATGCCAAAGAGCTTCGCAAATTCTCCGTTGCTCACACGCTTAACACCTGGGGCCGCCCCTCGCCAGAACAGCAACTGAAGATCGCTGAAGACGTAGGGCAATTCTGGAAAACGGCGCAGACTATTCTCGATCGCATGCGTGAAGATCCAACGGGCGAGGGGTGGATGTATGATTCGATTCGTATGCATAACCAGCACCCCGAGGTTGTGCCTGAGAGTTACCTGCGCTCAATGATGATGGCGATTTTGGTAGCTGCCCATGAGACGACGGCTTTCGCCACCACGAACGCTTTCCGCATCCTGCTATCGAACCGTGATTCTTGGAATGATATCTGTGAGAACCCGACGCTAATTCCCAGCGCCATTGAGGAGTGTCTCCGTGCCGCTGGCTCGGTGGTGGCTTGGCGACGTATCGCTACTGAGGATGCTGACGTAGGGGGTGTGACGATCCCCAAAGGCGGCAAACTGTTGTTGGTGCAAGCGTCGGCGAACCGTGACCCACGACATTTTGAAAACCCTGACGAGTTTGATATCTACCGCCATAACTCAGCAGAGCATTTCACCTTTGGTTACGGTGCGCATCAATGTATGGGTAAGAATATTGCCCGCATGGAAATGCGTATTATCCTTGATGAATTTGTCCGCCGTTTACCCCATATACATCTCATTGAGGACCAAGCATTCGAGTATCTGCCCAATACGTCTTTCCGTGGTCCAACCTCGCTTTGGGTGGAGTGGAATCCTGAGCAGAACCCTGAACGCCGTAACCGTGCGGTACTTGAGAACCCGACACATTTCCATATTGGTGCGCCTATTAAAGAGGATATTGTGCGTCGGGTTTTAGTCGCTGAGGTAGAGCGCGAAGCCGAGGAAGTCGTTCGGATCGATCTTGTCGACCCCTATGGCCGTGAGTTACCGGACTGGTCACCTGGCTCACATGTCGAGCTGGTCTCAGGCGAATGGCGGCGCTATTACTCGCTGTGTGGAAAGCGCAATGACCGGCATCGTTTGTCTATTGCTATTTTACGTGAGCCTACGGGGCGTGGCGGGTCATTACATTTTCACGAAATGATCAAACCAGGTGACGTGCTGCACATTGCTGGCCCAAAGAATCATTTTCACCTGGATGAGACGGCAGAACGCTATACCTTGATAGCAGGCGGTATTGGTATTACGCCGATTCTTACCATGGCGGATAAACTTGAGGCATTAGGTAAACCTTACACACTCCACTATTGCGGCGCCGGGCGGCAAACCATGGCCTTTTTGGAGCGCGTCGAGCGTGACCACAGCGCAGCGCTAACCGTTCATGCAAGCGATGAGGGCTGTCGGCTTGATATCTCGACCGCACTTAGTAACGTAGCCAAGGGTGACCAGGTCTACTGCTGTGGCCCTGAACGAATGTTAGAGGCGCTCGAGGTATTGGCGCAGAACTGGCCTGAAGGCGTCTTACATGTTGAGCATTTTTCGGCTCGCTCAAACATCCTTGATCCTGAGCAAGAGCATGCCTTCGAGGTAATGCTTAGCGACTCTAACGTGACACTTCAGGTCGGGAATGACCAGACCTTGCTTGAAGCACTGACAGCGTTTGGCGTTGATGTGCCCAGCGACTGCTGTGAAGGTTTGTGCGGTACCTGTGAAGTCGCTGTTGTCGAGGGGGATATTGATCACCGTGACTTGGTACTCAGCCGTGCTGAGCGGGCTGCCAGTGATCGTATGATGACCTGCTGTTCGAGAGCTAAGGGGGATCGTCTTGTACTCGCTCTCTAATCGCTAACAATTTACCAGCAACAACTAACAACACTAAAACGCAAGACGTTGCACGCTAATCCTGTAATCAAAGAGAGGACATTAATAATGAAAAAACTCGCCACACTGACAACACTGTCTGCCTTGATGGCATTAGGCACTTTACAGCATGCCACCGCCGCGACTGAATTGCAGATTAGTACTTGGGCGGGCCCTAATCACGGCGTTAACACTATTGTTTGGCCAACATGGGGGAGTTGGGTTGAGGAAGCTACCGAAGGGCGCGTCACTGTTAACGTTGTTCACGATATGGGGCCGCCAGGCTCACAAATGGAATTAATCGCAGATGGCGTTGCCGACGTTACTTGGCTTTTTCATGGCTTAATGCCGGGGCGTTTCGAACTGACCAAACTGCCCGAGCTACCCACGTTTGAGGATTTCTCGTCCGAGTCTGCGTCGGTGGCTTATTGGCGCACCCATAACGAGTTCCTAGCCGAGGCTAATGAGCACCGAGGGGTTGAGGTGATCGGGGTTGGGGTACATGGGCCGGGTGCGCTTTATCTTGGCGAAGAGATTGATAGCCTTGGCGACCTAGACGGTAAGCGTGTTCGCATTGGTGGCGGCATTATGGCAGACATTTCGAATGCACTTGAGCTGACCGGCGTAGCACTACCCCCCGCCAGCACTTATGAGGCTGCTACACAGGGCGTTATTGATGGCGCAATGCTAACACTTGAAGGGCTCAAAAGTTTTCGTCTAGCGGAAGTGTTGCCCTACACCGTTCAGATGCCGGGTGGTTTTTATCGAGGCAGTTTCTCGCTGGTTATCAACCCTGATACATGGGCCTCGCTTTCTGAAGAGGACCGCACAGCCATTGAAAGCGTGTCGGGAGAACGACTTTCTCGTTTGTTTGGCTATATGATGGATGTGGTGGATGAGCGTGGCGTCGAGTTCGCGCAACAGCAGGGCAACACGTTTGTGGAACTGCCCGCCGAAGAGCTTGAGCGTTTCCAACAAATAGCCGCAGATCTTCCAAGTCAGTGGGAGGCCGAGGCTAATGAGCGTGGTGTTAACGGTGAAGCCGCACGCAGTTTCTTCCTGGAGCAGCTCGACGTTATAGATAGTGAAGAAGGGTTGAGTGCTGAGGAAGTGGTTGACCAGAGCATGTGATGTGTCCCTGCCCGAGGCGCTGTTGTGCTTCGGGCAGCGGGTTATTTTTTCTGTAGGTTATCGACAGAGATCTCGACATCCTGAGGGCGTTGTAGCACGTTAAGCAGCACGATAGCGCGTTCTTCGCCTTTGCAACGTTTGAAAACGGCTTCTAGATCTTTGAAGGGGCCGTCGGTGATCGTCACTTTTTCCCCAGCGCAGAAGTAGCTGTGGCTGCCTTCTTGATGATGCGGCTGTGCGCGAAGGGTATCTACCAGGGCATTCGGTACGGCGATCGGCGTGTTGCCAAAGGTGAGTAGGCGCAGCACGCCGCGGGTAGAGCGAATTGGCCGCCAGTTGCTGACGGTCTGATCCAGCCGAATAAACAGGTAATAGGGGAAAAGTGGCTCGGTTACCAGCGTGAGTTTGCCTTGGCGCTTACGTTTAGCGTTTAGCACTGGGTGGAACACCTCGTACCCTTGATTGGTGAGGTGTTCTGCGGCGCGAAATGATTCGCCGCCTTTGCATTGAATCACATACCAGCAGGGGTTAGCCCGCTCTGCTTGGGTTTCGAACTCCTCCATAAATCACCCTTTGGCGTTTGCGAGCAGTAGCGCGAGTGCATCCAGCGTTTGGTCAACATGGTCTTTCGTGTGTTCACAGGAAAGAAAAAAGCGTAGTCGAGCACTTTTTTCAGGAACCGCAGGATACAGAATAGGCTGCACGTTAATGTGCTGTGCAAACAGCGCATGGGAGAGGTGTGCCGCGAGCGGCGAGCTACCCACAATAACGGGTACGACGGCAGAGCCAATGCTATGACCGGTGTCCATTCCCCTGGCTTGAGCCTGCTCCAGGAAGTAGTGCGAAATTGCCTGTAGCTGGGTAACGCGCTCGGTTTCCTGGGGCATTAATTCCAGTACTTTAAGCGAAGGCGCGGCCACTTGGGCGGGCATGCCGACACTGTAAAGAAAACCGGGTGCAAAGTAGCGCAGTGTTTCAACCAGCGCTTTATTGCCGGCAATATAGCCCCCGCAGCCTGATAGCGTTTTGCTCATAGTGCCCATCCATATATCAACATCGGCTGGGTCAATCGCAAAGTGTTCTCGTAAGCCTAGGCCAGTGTCGCCCATGACGCCAAACGAATGCGCTTCGTCGACCATCAGCCACGCCTGATGGCGCTGCTTTAGTTCAATAAAGCGGGGTAGGTCGGGGATGTCGCCATCCATGCTGTAAAGCCCTTCAATGACGATAAGAACGCGTTCAAATTGATGGCGATGGCGGCTTAACAGAGCATCGAGTGCGGCGGGATCGTTATGGCTGAAGGATATACGCTTGGCGCCGGAAAGCTGTGCGCCGACTAACGAGCTGTTGTGGATGTACTCGTCGTGAAGCACAAGGTCTTTAGGGCCCAATAGGTAGCCAAGGGTAGACACATTTGTTGCGTGACCGCTGACAAAAACAACCGCGTCTTCAACACCATAGATGTTGGCGATTGCTTGCTCTAGTTCGCCGTGAATAGGTCGTTCACCCGAGACGACGCGACTGGCAGAAACGGAGGTGCCGTAGTGAGCCGCTGCGTCGGATGCCGCTTGAACCACCCGTGGGTCACCGGAGTAACCCAGGTAGTTGTAGCTGGCGAAATTAATGCACTCATGCCCATCAATCACGCTGGTGGCACCGGCGAGGCCGTCATGGACTTTAAAGAACGGGTCTATCAGCCCGAGCTGTTTAGCGCCCTGGCGCATCATGACTAGCTGCTGATAACCCGGGTGGGCATCAAATCGTGTAAAGCGCTCGGGAACAGTCCGAGTTGCCTCGACGCCTGAGATAGCAGGGGCCTGGGTGCTGGTGGCACGGGGCGTTGGGCGCTTGCGTGCCTGTTCCAGCAGCTGTCGTTTCAGTTCAGAGCGCTTCACGGTCATGGTGTCTCGGTGGTAGATGTTGAAGCCGACTCATTGTTGAGCCCGTCCGCCCCGTGGCGAGCGGCCAGAGAGGCTAACGCATCTTGTGGCGCTTCTTCAACATCATTGTCATGCTGATGTAATTTTTGAATCAGCACACCTGCCAGTTTGCTAAGTGTTGACGCTTCACTCAACACCATCACCGGTACTTGCACGTTCAGGCGGTTCTCGATGGCGGTCATCAATTCAACGCCCATGAGCGAATCAAACCCCATATCGTACACCGAGCGATTGATGTCGATTTTCTCTTCATCAATCAGCAGGATACTAGCCAGTTCTGCGCGCAGTAGGTCGGTAATGGTGCTGTGCAGCTCTTCCGGTGAGAGGTCGGCCAGTAGCGCGCTGATATCGTCATCGTGGTCAACGCTGCCATCATCATCGCTGGTGCGGGCAATTTCGTTAAATCGTGGTGCCTGGGCGGTGGGCAAGAAACGCGCCAGTGCTCCCCATTCAAGCTCAAGAACACCAAGGCTTGGCCCAGGCGTCAGCAACATTTGTTCGAGCACCTTGAGGGCGTCATCAGAGCGCAGCGCAGAACCGCCTAAGCGCTCTTGCAACGCATCGCGGGTGCGCGTGTTGCGCGCCAGGAAACCGACATCTTCAATAGCCCCCCAGCGGACGCAGGTAGCGGGTAGTCCAGCGGCGCGACGGCGGGCAGCAAAGGCTTCTAGCCAGTGGTTGGCGGCAACGTAATTGGCCTGTCCTGGGTTACCAAATAGCGTGGTCGCCGAGGAGTAGAGCACAAAGAAGTCGAGTGAGATATCCTGGGTGAGAGCATCCAGGTGACGGGCACCGTCAATTTTAGGAGCCAGCACCTTTTGAATACGCTCGGCATCTAAGTTGCGAATCAAGCCGTCGTCGATCACTGTGGCGGCATGCACGATGCCACGCAGCGGGCTAAGTTCGCGTTGCACGCGCGCCATAACGCTTGCTAGCGCGTCGTAATCGGTAATATCACAGGCTGCAGCCAGTACCTTCACGCCTTGGGCTTCAAAGGCCGCAATAGCGGCTTGGGCTTCTTCGCTAGCGGGGCCGCTGCGGCTTAGCAGGATAAGCTGACGTGCACCTTTGCTGACTAACCATTGAGCCGTTTTTAGGCCAAAGCCACCCAAGCCGCCGGTCACTAGATAGCTGGCGTCGGCTGAGAGTGTCATAGCGCCGGTGCCTAATAGCTCGTTACGCGGTGGAGCAATCGGCTGTTCGTAGGTGACTACCACTTTGCCGATCTGGCGTGCTTGCTGCATATAACGGAAGGCATCAATCACTTGGTTGTGACTGAACGCCGTGAACGGCAGCGGGCTGAGTGTGCCATCGTTAAATAGCGCCATCATTTCACCGAACAGGCGCTGGGTGAGGGCAGGCTGCACTTTCATCAACTGGTCGGAGTCGATGCCGAAGTAGCTTAAGTTGTTGCGGAACGGGCGTAGGCCAATATGCGTGTTTTCATAGAAGTCCCGTTTACCTAATTCCAGGAAGCGACCAAACGGACGTAGTGCGCGGAGGTTTTGGTTAATCGCTTCGCCTGCCAATGAGTTCAGTACGACATCCACGCCTTCGCCTTGCGTATCCTCTAGGATCTCTTCGGCAAACGTCAGCGAGCGGGAGTCGTAGATACGCTCTTCACCCATAAGGCGCAGGAAGTCGCGCTTCTCTTCAGAGCCAACGGTGGCGTAGATATCGGCACCCAGCCACTGGGCAATTTGCAGCGCGGCAATACCCACACCGCCAGCGGCACCGTGAATCAGCACTTTCTCACCGGGCTCCAGACGTGCCAGATGTTTTAGCGCGTAGTACACGGTGAAGAACGTGGTCGGTATCGTCGCGGCGGCAGCATAGCTGACACCTTCAGGCAGAGGTGCGACAGCGTGCTGGCTGGCAATCAGTTGGTCGCTGAAGCTAGCGGGTCCAAAGCCCACGACCGCCTGGCCAGGAATGACGTGTTGAACATTGGCACCAACAGCAAGCACCTCGCCCGAGAACTCAAGCCCCAGGGTCGGGCCAGCGAAGCCATTTTCAATCGCTTCATCAGACAGTAAGCCCAGGGTGTACATGACATCGCGGAAGTTGAGTCCCGTCGCTTTAACGCGAATTTCTACCTCATCCGCGCCAAGTTCAGGCAGTGGGCGTGGCCGCCACTGTAGCTGACGCAATTGCCCGGGTAGGGCAAAGCCCAGCGTCATTGCCTGATGAGGCGCAGTACTTGCCTGCTTGACCGGGTGAGGAGCAGGCAGGGTGCGCAGGCGGGTAGCAAACCGCTCGCCTTCAACCGTTATTACCAGCTCGTTTTCGCTATCTGGCGTAGCAAGTGACGCTGCAAAGGCGTTTAACGTCGCATCGCTGGGCGCGTTGGGTAGATCGATCAGCGTGACGCTATGGCCAACCGCTTCATTGGCGAGCGAACGACCAAAGCCCCATAGCGCGGCGTCATCGCCTGTACTGGCAGCCTGGGTCGGTAGCCAAAGCGTGACACGGCTGCCTTGGCTTTCCAGCCCACTGGCTTCTAATGCCAGTGACCACTGTTGTGCCGTGTGGCAGCGCTGAGTTTGAGCAGCGGTTGTACAGCCCTTAAGCCCACGCAGATCGATCACATTGAGTGCGGCAGGTACGTCTTGGCGTTCACCTAACGCTGTATTTAACAGGGCTTGCGGGATTGCGTCGCTGACGGTTAGCCATGTATTGGCGGTGCCTAACCGCTCTGCGAGCTGGGCAGCAAGTGCTTCGTGCTCAGCGTCAGAGACAATCAAATGGTAGGCCTCTGCTGGCGTTGGCGTCAGCGAGTCATTGTTTGCTGTGTACTGGCCATGCAGTAGGTAAGCACCATTCTCTTCCAGCTCAACCGGCGGCGAAACGCTGAGACCTTGTTGCGCTAACCATTCGACTAGGTTGTCTTGTTCCAGGGCAGTTTGGTCGATGCCGGGAGTGGCCAGTAAGTCATCAAGCCAACGGCTCGGGTGAACACCAATCAGCATTACCTGGGCGCCAGGCGCAAGCTGGCCAGGCAACGCCTCAATCAACTGGCGGGTACGTTCAGGCTGGGTCACGTCCACGCTGATAAACGCCAGCTGGGCTTTCTCAGCAGGGCTAAGCGTCGGCAGTGAATCTTCCAGTGGCTGAATATCCATCAGCGGGAAACGCTCTTGCAGCTGTTCCGCCTGATGGCGAGCCGTGTCGCTGGTAGTGATGGCACGGTAGTGGTGCGCATCTTTAGCGATAGCCGTATTCGCTAGCTGTTCAAGCAGTCGCTGGCCAAGAGCGGGGGTGCAGGGGCCGGCTTCTAACAACTGCAGCCGCTGACCGGCGGGCAGCGTGGCTAGCGTAGCTTCCATTAATGCGCCAAGCTCGGCAGCTAACACTTGCCAGCCGCTTTCGCCGATAAGGACGCGATTAATGCCTGCTAGGTGCTCAGCGGTAATGCCTAGGCTTTCAAGCGTGTCGTTGCCGCTGGTCAATTGCTTACGGTGTAGCCCTAAGCGACCCACCATATGAATCGGGGCAAAATAATCGGGGTAATCCTGCACCAGTAACTGCCAAATGGTTTCCGGTGCGAGCTGATCTTCGCCAGCGTTAACATTAACACCAGCAAAGGCTTCGCTAAGGCTATCGAGCAGCGGTGATACTTCTTGGGCATAGCGTTGACCGGTACTGGCGGTAAACGCATCGCTTAGCCCAGCCAACCGGGCGATTGCACTGCCTGGCAGTGAAAGCGTCGCAGCGTTTAGCGGAGCAGGCGTTAACTCTACATCCAGGTAGCTAAAATGCTGGTGATGGGCGCGGTTTAAGCGAATCGCCTTGAAGCGGGTTTCGCTAAGCACGGCCACGGCGTTACCGGCAGCGTCATACAGTTCGAAGTCGGCGGTGAAGGAGTGGGGCGCGCGCTTACCCATGACTGCTCGCGCCAGCACCGGGGCACCGGCTTCAGCGTTCACCTGGATGCGTCCAACACGAACCGGCACGAAGGCTAGCTGGGCTGCAAACTCGCTGTGCTGAGCCAGCAGCGGAATGAACATCTGAAAAGCACTATCCAAAATGCCCGGATGAACGTGCAGCGTATCGAGCTGCGACTGGACACTATCGGATAGGGTAATTTCACCAATAACGCTGTCGCCTTCAATCCAGCCACGGCTAATGGCTTGGAACGCAGGTCCGTAATGCAGCCCGATACGTTCGGCCATCTGCAAGTGCTCGGCCAGGGTATAGTCTGGCGCGCGGCTTGGCAGGCTTGGTGCTTTTCTGTTGAGCAAGAAGCCGCGGCTTTCGCGCATGCGGCGGGCAACGGCATTTAGCTGCCATTCGCTACCGGTGGCTGGCTCGCGGGAGTGGATGGCTAAGCGGCCGTCGTCTGGATCCAGCGTTAAGCGCATGGTGCGCCCGTTGTGGCCATCCAGCAGTAGCGGAGCGCGAATCTCCAGCTCTTCAATGTCCAAAAGCGGTGTGTCTTTCTGCTGCAGGGCCGCTGCTAGCGTTAGCTCGACAAACCCCGCGCCCGGGAAGACGGCGCCTTCGCCGACGACGTGGTCGGCCAGCCATGGCTGGCGCTTGGTATCCAACTGGCTTTCCCAGGTGTGATCCTGCTGCGCCAATGGGTAGCCAAGTAGCGGGTGCTGATAATAGCGGGAAAGCAACCCTTGACCATCGTTGGTGCCTTGCACCCAAAGCTGGGTGCGTTGCCAGGCGTAGTGTGGCAGCAGGACGCGCTGGCCTTCTACGGGGAAGAAGTGGTGGCTATCGAGGCTTAAGCCGCTTAGCAGCACTTGGCCGAGGCAGCGGATTAAACCATCTGCGCCTGACTTATGCCGTTCAATGGTGCCTAGCACTAACCCGCTGCGCTCTTGCTGGCGTAAAGAGTCGTTTAGATAGCGGCGCAGGATGGGGTGTGCACCGACTTCCACAAAGACGTTGTAACCCTGCTCAATAAGCACCGTAGCGGCGTTATCAAATAGGACGGGCTCACGAATATTGAGCCACCAGTAATGGGCATCCAGCTGTGTGCCTTCACTGATGGTGCCGGTAACGGTGGACACATAAGGAATCTGCGTGGCGCCTGGACGAATGTCAGCCAAGGCTTCCACGACGCCTGCTTTGATGCTGTCCATGGCGGGGCTGTGGAAGGCGTAGTCCAGTGGCAGGCGCTTTGCGAAGGTGCTCTGTTCGCTAAGGGCTGCTTCAATGGCGCTTAGCTGGTCACGGTCACCCGCTAACGTAATGCCTTTGGGGCTGTTAATGCCTGCCAGGCTAATGTTGCTAAATTCGGCTTTTTCAAGCCAAGGGGCGATCTCTTCCGCGCTGATGGCGACAGCAGTCATTTCCCCAAGGCCACGGGTTTTGCCCTGGTAGAAGCTGCGGTAATAAATAACTTTAACGGCGTCTTCTAACGTTAATGCGCCGGATGCCCACGCGGCAGCAACTTCGCCAACGCTGTGGCCGAATACGGCGGTGGGCACGATACCCTTGGATTTAAGCCATTCGGTTAACGCGACCTGCAGTGCGAACAGGGCGGGTTGAGCGATTTCGGTGCGCTCAAAGCGGCCTTCTTCGCTGGATTCTTCCTGGTTACGGCCCGCAAGCTCGTCACGCAGCGAAAAATCACCATGCTTCTGGAACAGCGCATCCACACGATCAATGGCGTCGCTAAACGCGGGTTCGCTGTCTAGCAGGTCATGCCCCATGGTTTCCCATTGGCAGCCGTTACCGTCGTAAACAAACACCGGACCCCGGGCGTTAGCTAAGCGCTCCAGTGTCACAACGCTGTTGGCTTCACCTTCAGCAAACTGGCTGAGCGCGCTGGCGGCGGCTTCCGGTGTTTGGGCGAAACACAGCGCGCCAAAGGTGTGTTGTTCGCGGTGGCTGTTCAGCGTGTGGGCGATATCATAGAAAGCATGGTCGCTTTCGCGTAGGAAGTTAGCTAGCCCACGGGCATTCGCCGCCAAAGCTTCCTGGCTTCGTGCGCTAACGCGAACGGGTAGCGCAAAATCGGGCACTTGGCGGGGTGCTGGTGCTTTTTCGGGGGCACTTTCCAGGATGACGTGAGCGTTGGCGCCACCAAAACCAAAGGAGTTAACGCCAATGACCAAGCGGCCTTGCTTTTTGAGCGCTTGGGCTTTGGTGACAACGCTAATGTTCCACTCATCAAATTTGATGCGTGGATTAAGATTGCGTATGCCAATCGTAGCGGGCACTTCACGGTGCTGCAGGCTGTACAGCGCTTTAGCAAGCCCGGCAACGCCTGAAGCCGTTTCTAAATGACCCAGGTTGCTTTTCACTGAGCCTATCAGCAGTGGTGTTTTACGATGCTTGCCGAGTGCTTCGCCGATAGCTCGAGTTTCAATGGGGTCGCCAACGGCGGTGCCGGTGCCGTGAGCTTCAAGGTAGTCGATCTCGTCCGGCGAAATGCCAGCCTGTTCGTAGGCACGGCGCATTAAATCAATTTGGGCGCTGGGGTTGGGCACCGTCAGGCCAGATTTGTGGCCGTCAGTGTTCACCGCTGAGCCTGCTACCACGGCCAGGATATTGTCGCCATCGGCCACGGCTTGATCATAATCTTTTAGCAAAAACAGCCCGGCACCCTCGGAGCGCACGTAACCATTACCGGCCTCATCGAAGACTTGGCAGCGGCCGGTGGGCGAGAGCATGCTGGCCTTAGAGAAAATAATAAAACCATAGGGGTGCAGGTGCAGGCTGATGCCACCTGCTAGCGCCATATTGGTTTCGCCGCTGCGAATCGATTGGCATGCCTGGTGGAAGGCCACCATGGAAGAGGAACAGGCGGTATCCAGCGACATGCTGGGGCCGTGTAGATCAAAGACGTAAGAAAGTCGGTTAGAGGCGATACTTGAGGTATTACCTGTCGCGGTCGAGGCATCAATCGCCGCCATGTCATCGGCAAGGCGATAGGAATAATCAAGGCTGGCGATGCCAAGGAAAACGCCGCACTGGCTGCCGCGCAGGGTGCTGGGCACGATGCCCGCGCTTTCCATGGCTTCCCAGCTAAGCTCTAACAGCATGCGCTGTTGCGGGTCCATGTTCGCCGCTTCACGGGGCGAAATGCCGAAAAACTCTGCGTCGAATCCGCTGATATCGCCTAGGCTACCCGCGGCAAAGGTGACGCTGGTGCCGGGATGGCGTTTGTCCGGATGCTGGAAAGCATCGAGGCTCCAGCGGCCGGGGGCCACTTGGGTGACGAGGTCTTTTTCGGCTTGCAGGTCCTGCCAGAACGTTTCAGGTGTGGTGCCGGGGAAACGATGGGCGGCGCCGATAATGGCAACGCGTTTAGTCATTCTTGCTCCTGAGGTTCTGGTTCTGCCTTGATCACATCGCTACTTATATCGCGTCCAAACGCTCGTTTAAATAGGTAGACGCCAAGTTCGTTTGCTTCCAGCGTGCACGACGTGCGCTCAATAGGCGTCTTATCATGCAAATTACGATCTACTTCCGTTGACCATATCATGTACGGGGTGCTGCTAGCAGGAGGCGAATAGTGCCTATATGCGGCAGGCAGTATGGGTACGTGGTCACCGTACCAGCCCAGCAGCCCTGGTCTTATAGCAGAGTTTAGCGCTGCTTTAACGCTTCCGAGCATTTTATCTGATTCACCCAAATGGTGCAGGTAAACAGCCAAATCGCGTAAATGATGCGGTAGCGGCCACGGCGCTGCTGGCAATGTTGACGCTACACTGGCCTTTTCCGGTGCTTCTAAGTGTAAAGGGCCGTGATTCTCCATGGTAATCACAAACACAAAGAGAGGCCTATTATCGTTATCTTCAAGCAGGCGTCCAACTCTTCGTGCAACGGCTTGGTCGCCAATGTACTGACCATGCTTATCCTGGCTTTCGAATGCGCTAATGTCGATAAACGTCTCAAACCCCAGTTTGGGAATAACGCTGTCTCGCATGTAGAAGGTAGCGGGATAAGGATGAACACAAACCGTTCGATAGCCTTGGGCTTTGAATGCGCTAGCAATGCTGGGCAGTGTGTGGCGCGACAGCGTACGGTAAGGATTAAACTGGCGCGGTCCCCAGGCATCAGGCGCTAGGCCCGTTAAGACAGCGCATTCGGTGCGCACCGTGTTTGCGCCCCATGCGGGCACATTCAGCGCTCCCTGCACGACAGCTTCCTGGCAGGTAGCATCATAATTCGGCAGTAAGTCAGCGGCAATCTCGCTACACCATGGGCGAGGATCAAAAAACGATTCACTTTGTACCAGTACAACGTTTGGCTTGGCCGCATCGGCGTCTAGCTCAAGGCTGTGCTGATCAAGTGACGTATGTTGAGCAAGTGGCTGAAAGGGCGATGCATCGGCTGTGGGCGGTTGTGAGCGCATCAGGGCAATGCCGTATGCCCACAGGCTGGAAAATAGCCCCAGTCGATCTAGGTCAACGGTAGGGGTAAGCGTGATAGGCGGCAGTTTGCGCCACCCTAGCCAAACGAGCAGCGTACCGGTTGCTATCAGCATTAGGCTATTCGCTAGAAACGCTGTGCCGCCCCATTGGCGGACCAGTGATGGTTCAAAAACCAAAAAGCTACCAATGGCAACCGCACCGGCGCTGC
The DNA here is from genome assembly GCF_024182575.1 of Halomonas sp. MS1. Taxonomy (NCBI): domain Bacteria; kingdom Pseudomonadati; phylum Pseudomonadota; class Gammaproteobacteria; order Oceanospirillales; family Halomonadaceae; genus Halomonas; species Halomonas sp. MS1. The sequence continues at coordinate 4,432,815 of NZ_CP098926.1, read as the reverse complement.
TGGCCGCAATGGCGAGACCAATGCCGAAAAAAGGCACATACAGACGCGGATGCAAAATAGCATCCCAGAAGTATTCAAAATCGTGACAGATAAAGGGTTCGTTCAGCGTGCGTGATTTAGTGTTGCTGGACTGCACGACCACAAGTTGCAGCGATAAGATGAAAACAACAGCAAACCAAGGGCGTTGCAGAAGCAGCATAAAGGCGCCAAACAGCAGTAACCAGCTACCAAGGTGCAGCGTGTTTGCGGCTATGCCGCGTTTCCAAAATGGTTGTGGGCGAGGGCTCAGCAGTGCCTCGAACAGCACACTACCTAACAAGCCTACTAAAAGTGGGCTAATAAATGTGGATGATAGAAAGAACGCCACGCTACGCGCCCCCGGTATGATTAAAGCCAAGGCGTTTGATGAGCCATTGAGAAATGCTCGCCGGTAGCACGGCCAGCCACCAAGTACCGAAATTCAGCGGGAAGGGAAAACTGATACGGGCGCGGTTAGCGGTGATGCCACGTTGTATGGCGTTGGCGGCCCGTTCTGGCGGCCATTCCCAAGGCTTGGGGCCAGGCATGGCATTACACATGGCGGAAGTGACGTAGCCAGGCATTACCACGGTCACACCAATGCCATGGGGTTCGAGTAAGCCTCTTAGGCCTTCTCCATAGGCTTTGATGCCCGCTTTGCTGGCGCTGTAGCTTGGCGTTGTCGGTAGGCCGTGCCAGCCCGCCAACGAGCTAATAAACACCAATTGACCGCTGCCGCGTGCTTGCATGGCGGGAACCAGTCGTTGGGCCATTGCAATGGGGGCTTTCAAGTTGACATCGAGTAGCGCTTGAACCTCGTCCCACGGTTCTAGCGTGCTTGCGCTTGGGTGAGTATTGATCCCCGCGTTGGCAATCACAATATCTGGAACGTGCTCAGCACACAGCGCATCAAGCCAGTCGTTGAGTTCGCTTGCGTCGGTCAAGCTGGCTGATGATAGCGACACCTGTGCGCCTTTTTCTCGACACGCCATCGCCAACTCTTCAAGCGCCTGCTGGTTGCGGCCATGTAGCACCAAGTGCGTAGCAGGGGCTGCATAAGCTCGGGCTAGCGCCCCGCCTATTGCACCGGTGGCACCGGTAATCAATACGCAGCGGGGTGCATTAGAAGGGTAAGAGGTCGTTACATCAACATTCACACCAACGCTCACAGCAACGTCTCCAGTGGTGAAGGGCAGGCTTCTAGTATACGCGCTGCATTGTTCACCGCTAAATCGATACTGGGTTGGCAGTAAAAACCACCATTAATTTGCGTCGTGTACATCACCGTGTTGCGAAAATAGCCAAACAGCGCTTGGCTGGGCCGCGGCGGTTGGTGCCAAAACTCATCTAAAGAGCCTTCGTAGGTGAGGCCCGCTAAATTGTAGATGGGGTCGCTGAGCGCAAAGGTAGGGCACTGTTTTTCAAGAGAAACAATGCCGACCGTGCTGTTTACTGTGACGGTGCCCGTGGCGTGTTTAAGCAATGGATTGAGATTGCCTGACTCTAGGTAAACGATGCGTCCTTGTAGGCCGTAAAAATCTTCCAGCCTTTTAATGATGTTCGGGTAATTAACCAGCCCCATATCCAGCGGGTGGTTTTTTATACACAGTAGCGCATCACTAGGGGCGTGTAGCGCAAATGATCCCATAACGTGATCCATCACCTCTTCCATATTGGTATAAGGTGAGTGGTCGCGAATCTGCGCATCGGTGTTGAGCTGCAGCGGCAACATAAAATAAGGCTTTCCGCCTTCTATAAGGTTTTTAATCCGCGCAGCATCACGCTTTTTCCAGTACCTGAGTAAGGTGAAGCGTTTGGCGTAGCCCGCATACTCCACCGGCGCAGTGATGGGCGCATGGTTACGATAGTGGGGAGCCACTAGGGGATTCGCTAACCCCGCTAGGTGATAGCACATGTCGTGAGCGGCACGGATTTTAAAAGACGAGCGAAAGCGAACCGGTGCAGGGAGTTTGGGCAGTGCTTTGCCAGTTTCAAAAAACCACTTGGGGTCTCTGGGCAGCAGCGAGTGACCATTAACACCCTCGCGCTCAAGGGTGACCCAGAAAGGGCGAAAGTAGCCTTCTTCAAAGACGTGGGTACGAATGCCAGCCGCGGATGCTAAGTCAACCGCAGGGCGGTGAATCGGACGCCGGTCACCAAACAGCACCTGATCGGTAATGTCGTAACGTTGCCACAATGACTGGATATAAGCCGGTAGCTCGCTAAGCGGGCCGCGAAACAAATGGTTTTGGCTGTGGGTGCGCTGCCAGTAGACGATATCGCCAGCGTTGAAGTTAACCTTTACCACGCGGTGACCATCGTCGGTTAGCCGACGGGCGAGACGCTGGTAAAAGGGCGAGCAGACGCCTTGGAGAAATAAGAATGCACGCTTTTGCTTCAACTTAATGACTTCCAATGAATAAGTTACGATAGTAGCGATATAGCCGCTGCTTCCATGTAAGCATATGTTTTTGAGACTTAACTTGTTCTAATTTAGCCTGCTCCAACAGGCTGACTACCGTTTCAGCATTACACAGCTGCCGAGAGCCGGGATCGACATAGCTTGGGTATAAAAGCAGTGTTCCTGCGACAAGCGCATCCAGCGACAGCGCCCGGTTGCGTCGCGGGCAGTGCATGGCATCCTGGGTTAGCCCCCAGCCGGCGTAAAACGGCAGGCCATAGGTGCATACCTGGCGTCGACGAAGTAGCGCTTCAAAGCCAGTGAGCGAGCTCATGGTATGCACTGCATCAACGCGTGCTAACAATACGGTGATATCGATATGACTAGCGTCGAGATCATACAGGCGTTTGGCGTTGGTATCGAGTGCTCCGATACGCGCGCCGGAAATCACGTCAGGGTGGGCTTTGTAAACGATAAAAGCATCGGGGTTGGTGTCCCGTACGGCTTTTAACAGCGCACTGTTAGTACTTATCTCTGGCGACCCTGTGGCAATTGACGCATCGCTTTCTACCTGGCCAGGCACCAAAATAATGTGTTTGTTGGCGGGCAATTCAATGGCTTCTTTGCCCGGTACATTATATTTGGAAAGCTTCAATGCGACCAACCGTTCGCGCAATCGTTCCGCTCGCTCTAATAAGTCATCGCTGAAATCAGCGGTATTGAGTAACGTTTCTAGCTCGCTGGGCTGGCTTGGGTCGTAGTAAATGCCCTGTCGATCAATGACCAAAGAGAGTGGCTGAGTGAGGTCTACCCCCAGGCCCACGGAGCGTATAAAGCCGTCCTCCATTCGCCATAGTGCCGCTATATGGTCACGGTGGCGGGCTTTAAAGTCATCGTTAATACGGCTGGACCACACCAGTAGATTGGGCTTTTCAACATCCGTTGAGAAAGCGGCTGGCAACTCTTTTTGATATTCAATGCGTGCCGCTGGGCCAAGAAAATGACCAATGAAGCGCTTCTTCCATGAAGAGAAGCCACAGGCTAACCACTCACCACGCAGGCGCTCTTGCTGACGCTTTTGGTCGGCAATCAGAGCAATCGTTTCTTCCAGCGTCGCGGCCTTGCCCGTGTAGGGGTTGGCATACCGGGTGTAACGAAGATAGGCGGCGGCAAATACCTCTTCCAAACGCCGAGAGACCCTTCTACGTGTACAGCTGAGCTGATCATGCGTTAATCCCCATCCCGCATAGAAGGGCAGGCCAAAGCAGTGCACTTGCTTACCGGCCATCAAGGCTTCGAAGCCTAGCTGGCTGGTGACGACATAAACGGTTTTGACTCGGTCAAACAGTGCCCAGGGGTTAATGTTATCGCTGATGATATGGCAACGAGGGTGATCGTGAGCGTCTGCTAGATGCCCCTGCTTTTTGCCTGCGATAACGTCAGGATGTACTTTAATAAAAATATCGGCATCAGGGTGGTTGTTTAAAGCGCACGCTAACATTTGCCGAAAACTGTCTGCGTTAGCGCCGCCATAGTGAATAGAGGCATCGCCTGCCGTTTGATCCACGACTAATACATTGTCATTCCCAAATACAGTGTCAGTTCCAGCAACGGGAAGCGAGTAATCAGGCGCGTGGTTGTATTTCGATAGGCGATAACGCGATAGTTGCTCAATGCAGCGCGTGGCCTGGGCAAGCTCTTCGACGTCAAAGGTGGCATGATTGAGCCAGTTTTCTAAATCACTAGGTCGAGAGGCGTCATAATAGATGCCCGTGTAATCGACGACCATGCTATGCGGCTGATAGCCTTCGACGCCTAGTCCTAAAGAACGAAGAAAGCCATCCTCAAGAGCGACATACGGTAGGCCATGACGAGCGGCATAATGGCGAGCACCATCACTTGTGGGTTTGAGCCCCCAGCCAATCACCGCATTCGGTTTCGAGCTCAGTGGCCTAATGCGTGAAAAATGCGAGTATTCAGGCAAAAAAGAAGCAAGCGCGTTGATCTTGGTAATACCGGGAGATGTATAGCCTGCTATTAGTTTTGCCATGAAAGAGCCGAAATAGTGTCAAAAACAAGCGGAAATATAAACGCAAACAATTAAAGCGGCGAACATACGTGAAAAGGTCTAGCTTATCAATTAAGCCTAAAGTGGTCTTACGGTAAGAGGGTTCCTTGTTACATAATGATACATATCAAAAGCACAACCACGTTGAATTTCACCAACGCGCACTTCTTCCTCCATTTTGGTAAGTTGTCGGTTTGTAACGCGATTGGGGCAGGCTCATTGAACGAGGACGTAGCAAACGTTAATAAAATGGTGGTGATTGGTGCGTCTGGCTGCTGCCTGCAAACGATCGATGTTTAGGAAATCGATGCTGAGTAAATCAATCCTTAGTTCTTTAAAAGGCCGGCTGCTGCTGGGGCTTTTGTGTGCGCTGTTGATACTGGCTGGGTTGGTATTAGGGATGGCGTGGCAGGTGGGGAAAACGATGGTGCAAGAAGCGAATATGGCCCACATGCGTTATGAAGCCGACCTGATTGCGGACGAAGTTACCCAGCAAATCGACCACCGTTTTCAAGCGCTAGAGCGACTAAGCGACATCCTTGGAATGTCGAATGACCCTGAATGGCTTGGCTATGAGCTGCGCAAAAACGATGCACTATTGGCATGGTTCGATGCAATCGTTGTCAGCAATAGCAACGGCAGAATTGTATCTGATTGGCCAGCAGTGGCGGGGCGTGTAGGCCTTGAAACAGCAGAGCTTGAATACTTTAGAATGCTCAGAGGCACGCGAAGGCCTTATGTGAGCGAGCCGTTTGTTGGTCGGGCTAGTGAAATGCCAATGGTGTTAGTCAGTGTGCCCCGGCTAGACAGCGATGGGCGGTTCGGGGGCATGATTGGCGGGGTCGTCAGTTTAAATAGCAGTGGATTATTCAAACGCCTAGCAACCATTCGATTGGGTAGTGAAGGTTATGCCGCGGTTTCTACTGCCACTGGCCGAATATTATATCACCCGAATAGGGCGCTCATTAACAACGATAGCTTTGATGCAACGTCTATCCCGTTGTTGGACTTAGCGCTCGATGGCTGGCAGGGCGATGGCGTTGGTAAGTTGCTTGATGGCCGAGTGGGTCTACAGTCCTATGCGCAGGTATGGTCGGCGAACTGGGTGGTAGGGCTTTACCTTCCTCTAAAGCAAGCTCAATTACCGCTATCTGGTTTTATCCATAAGCTATGGTGGATTTGGTGCGCCGCTGCGGTCTTAATGATGCCTGTTTTATGGTGGTTGCTGGCACGTATTTTAATGCCATTAAATCTGCTTGAAACACAAATTGATGAAGTAGGGCTTGGCCGCCGTTCAGGCGTTGATCTTGCGACCAATATGCAAGAGCTAAAACAAGTAGCCAGTACCTTTAATCGTGTTGAGAACGAGCGTCAGCTGCTAGTAGGGCACCTTCAAGAGCGTGAAGCATTTTTGGATTCGGTGCTCAATGCCTCGCCCCAAGGAATGTTTGTAGCTGACTTTGGCGGCGACATTACCTATATGAACCCCGCGCTATTAGATATCTTGGGTATTGAGCCTGATCTGCCTATGGAAGCTTGGCTTGAGCAAATCCATATAGATGATCGTTCCGGCGCGAAAGATATGTGGATACATAGCTTAAAAACCGGCAATGACTACGTGCGTCAACTGCGCTTTATACGCAGTGACAAAGAGATGCTTTGGCTTGAGATTCACGCCCGTGTGGTCATGCTTTCCCAGGGGGGGAACTCGCTTGGCTTGGTGGGTGTGGTAAAAGACATTACCGAACGCCGAGAGCAGGAAGCGCTTCAACGTTGGGAAGCCGAGCATGATCCATTAACTGGTCTGCTCAACCGCCGTGGTTTTGAGCGTCGTCTTGAAGAGGCCTTTGCCGACTTCCGGAAAACCAGCACGCCGTCAGCGCTGCTACTGTTCGACCTTGATCACTTCAAGCCGATTAACGATGAAGGTGGACATGCGTTAGGGGACGAAATGCTGCGACGTATTGCCCAGGTAGTCGCGTGGGAGGTTCGCCGCAGCGACCACGTAGCACGCCAAGGTGGCGATGAGTTTGGGGTGCTGCTGCCGAGCTGTACCTTAGGCCAGGCAGAACGCATTGCTGAATCGCTACGCCAAGCGGTGAGCGAAGTGTCGGTTTCCCATGAAGGCAAAGAGTACACCGTGACGTTGAGTATTGGTGTGACCAGCTTCGATGAGAACGACACTAACTACAACGTGGCACTTTCCCGAGCGGATGCCGCCAGTTACGAAGCCAAAGCGCATGGACGTGACAGTGTGGTGGTCAAACTGCCAAAGGCACTAGACCCAATGTCGTTATTTGAATAACGGTGACATTTGAAGTGCCTTTGGCCTTTGCGTCTTCGGGTTAGTCTTCTACTAAGACCCTTATTTATTCCCATCAGTCGACAAACCCCGAGTGACGGTAGAATATAAGCGCCTGCTTATTCGAATGAGAGTGCTTTCGTGAACCTACTTGAGCTATTTTCCCGCACGCTGGATATCACATTACCTGTTTTTACCATGGTGTTCGTCGGCATCGGCTTAAAGCGCCTAAAGTGGATCGACAGAGAATTTGTTTCCACAGCGTCCGCTCTCGTCTTCAAAGCAACGCTCCCCACGCTGATTTTTTTGAGTTTAATAAAAGCTGATCTAAGCGTTGCGTTAGATGTGCCGTTACTGCTGTTTTTTGCCGCCGCGACACTTGGCCAGTTCCTGATCAGTTGGCTATGGGCGAGCTATCGGGTGCCTAAAGCCGACCGCGGTATTTATGTTCAGGGCGCGTTCCGGGGTAACTGCGGCATCGTAGGGTTAGCACTGGCGGCGGGAATGTACGGTAACTACGGGCTTTCTGCCGGTAGCCTGCTACTTGGCGTGGTGATTGTGATGTATAACGCGCTTTCGGTGGTGGCTCTGGCAGCTTACCAACCTGGGCAATCGACAAATTGGCGCAGCCTGTTAAAGCATATCGTCACTAATCCACTGATTATTTCTGTGATCGCCGCGCTGCCCTTCACAGCGTTCTCAATTCCACTGCCCAGTTGGCTGATTACCTCAGGCGATTACTTCGCCTCGTTAACGTTACCGCTAGCATTGATCTGTGTCGGCGCCACGCTCTCGGTCGCCACCATGCGCAGCGGCAGCCAAATCGCATTAAGCGCCAGTAGCATGAAAATGATTGTGCTACCGCTGCTTTCCACGCTAGCCGCATGGGCGGTGGGGTTCTCTGGAGAGCAGCTAGGATTGTTATTTCTGTTCTTCGCCAGCCCAACCGCCGCCGCCAGCTTTGTAATGGTAAAAGCAATTAACGGCAATGTAGCGCTGGCCGCCAATATCATCGCCATAACCACCTTAATGGCCAGCGTCACCGTCACCAGCGGTATCTTTGTGCTGCGCCTGCTAGGATGGATTTAACTGCGCGGTTGGCTGACACTCTCCAACACGCTATACTATGCGCCCCATAAGTCCCTGTAGCTCAGTAGGATAGAGCAGCCGCCTCCTAAGCGGCAGGTCGCAGGTTCGACTCCTGCCAGGGACGCCATATGACTCCCCCTAGTCGCTCCTAGTTACACCATAAACCTGACAACCATGCGACTCTTTCTCTGATAGCCTGCCTCTAGTCGCCCCACGTTAACCCCTCTCAAACCATGCTTTTATGTATGCGAGAGTGTATGCTGATAGGTAATAACTTTCTTCGCATACATAGAGGCGGGGTATGAAGCGTTCTGAAGTGCGTAGCAAGCCACTCGCTGAAAGAGTTGTGGCTGCCCTTGAGCCGGAAGATAAGGCTTACCGTATTAGCGATGGTGCTGGGCTGTATTTGTACGTTAGAACTGATGCTACCAAGAGCTGGGAGCTTCGATACCGCAAGCCTGACGGTAAGTACAGTTGGCTGGGGCTGGGTAGTTATCCCGACGTTAAACCTAAAGAAGCCCGGCAGCGTGCCACCGAGGCTAAAGAGCTAATAGCCAAGGGAACAACGCCGCGCCAGCATAAGAAAGCTCAGGAGCAGCAAGCTCAAACTGCCAGTCGTGAAACGGTGTCCGCCTTGATGGATGAGTGGCACGTCATGAAGGCCAAGAGCGTTGATGCAAACTCTTTGCGTAAGGTGTGGCTCTCTATTCAACGCCACCTGATTCCCGCCATGGGACATGAACCCATTTCTCGCATACAGCCCGCATACATTCTTGAGTTCTTCCGCCAGTTGGAAGCGCTGGGTATTCACGCCACTAGTGCCAAAATCAGGCGTGCTCTTGCCGAGGCATTTGATATGGCAGCGTTCGCTGGCCGGGTAACCTCTAACCCTGTGCGTGGTGTAGAGAGGTTCATCGAGTCAGGGAAGGGGAGCAATTATGCTCACGTCACACAGCAAGAAGTGCCTGGTCTTTTACGCGCCATTGATCAGTACCCCCGTAGCCCACAAGTAAGGGTTGCCATGCTACTGCTGGCGCTGAACGGATGTCGGCCTGGCGAGTTGAGACAAGCGGCATGGTCTGAGTTTGATCTTGATAATGGTCTGTGGGACTTACCCGCAGAGCGTACCAAGAAGCGCCGAGCTATCTTAATGCCCCTTTCCACGCAAAGTGTGGTACTGCTCAAAGAGCAGCACCAGCGGAGTGGTTCGTTCAATTTGGTTTTCCCCAATCGTAACGATCCGCGTAAGCCAATGAGCAATATGGCAGTTAATAAGGCCATCGAGCATATTGGCTACGCAGGCCGGCAGACCGGGCATGGCTTCCGCCACATCCTATCCACTGCATTGAATGAGCGTGGCTATAACGCTGATCACATAGAAGCGCAGTTAGCTCACGTGACAGGCAATATTCGTAGCACCTATAACAAGGCTCTCTACTTGGAACCGCGGCGCACCATGATGCAGGCATGGGCAGATGAGGTATACGGAATGATAGACGACACCAGCAAGGTAGTGGCATTTAAAGCGCGTGGCTGATGTCAAATGGTTGAACGTGGATAGGCTATGGGGTGGCAGCGAAGCGAGCAAAGTGCTAAATATATGTCATGGATATATAGCCAGTGTTGTTCTGGCTGGTGCTACATTGCACGCCGCACACGTTGTTTTGAAGCGGTGACACTGGTGACAACGGCATATCGGTAATGTGCCTCTTGTTTGGCTGGCTAGGGCGACGGCCTGAAAGCGCGGAGAACTCCACCGCGTGAGCCAGCCACCTATTTTTGGAGTGCGTAGGAGTACGCATGGCAAATAGCAGATGGACGCCTGATGCTTGGAAAAGCAAATATTCAAAAAAGGCTTGGTTTACTTTTCATGAAGCTTGCCGGGTTTTAATGGACGTTGATCCAGAGTCGATCATAGAGGAGGAGTTTGATTGGACTGGGCACCCTTCATATCAGCGTGATCAGGCAGAGAATTTTATTAGGTCTGGAGCATATAACGGGGAAATTGGCATACGTGACGCCCAAGTGGAATACAAGCCAAATGTAGATATAACAATCAATCCTACCTCCATTAACGATACTCAGTGGCTAGTTGAGCACTCAAGCCTTCGAGAAGCTGCTAAAGAAGAAGGGTTTCTATGGGACCTAGATTCAGATGTCGACTTTTCTTATGAGGAAAAGAGCACTGAAAATAGCGAAGAGTATCCGAAGTGGATGAAACTGTATGCTGCTAAAAGTGCTTTACGCATATATGAAGTGGCTTGGATTATGGAGGGCATAGAGCCGCCTTCTACATATCTAAAAAACATCCCTAGAACGTCCAGCCAAGTGCAAAAAAATGAAGGTCATCTTGTAGATCTTGTAATGAATGGTGACATCAAGACAAAAAACACTAGCCATCACATCGATGATCAGCCAAATACTTGGTTGCTTCTTCACGATTCAGTAAGAGGCTGGTGTAAACGCCACAGCCTTGATTGGCTGCTTGATTCTCTCATGCCTCCGCTGGATGGCCAGGCTGGTGAGCCACATTCTCAGCTAGCCAGTGATGAACGCCAAGTTCAGCAGCTTGAAGAACAAATCAAAAGAATGTCTACAGAGCTAGAGCTTCTGAAAGAGAAAAATAAGGCACTTCAAAAGTCATGCGAAGATGAGGAGCCAGCTCCAAGGCGTCGCAGCACTTATCTCAAAGTTATTGACGCCTTGATTATGGAAACAAAAGCGGTGAAAGATTGGGAAGCTGCGTTCAGTCAGAGAAATAATCTGGATGCCATCTTGTCAAAACAAGGCATTGAAATGAATGCTAAGACCGTAGCAGGGGTGATCGAAGAGTTACGTGATATTCGGCAGCAGTGGAGAAAGGCTTAACAAGCAATTCCAAGTGGAATCTTCTTAAAGTACATTGTGTTCCAAATGGAATTGAAATTGACTCCATTTGGAACAAATTCAGCAGCTTATCGACCAGCATTAAAACCGTCCACATGCCACATGGCGTAACTAGGAGACGGCTGCAATGCAAACCAATCGTGATAAAGCTGCTGGTAAAATCCCGCTCGATAACTTCGATCCCAAGTTTGTCCAGATTGATAAGCGACAGGCGTGCGCAATATTGGGCATGCCATCCACATCCTTTGATCGTGCCCGTAAAGAAGACCCTCGCTTCCCTAAGCCCATTCAGCAGGGAACCAGTAAAAACGCCCCGCTAAGATTTGTTCTAGCTGAAATTTACGAGTATTCCGCTCGCCTTATTGCTGATTACCGCAATGATGGGGAGGTGGCTTAAATGTCTGCTTCCAACGTCATCCCTCTGCAGTACGAAGGCCAAGCTTATAGCTTTAACTCTGCTGGCTGGATCAACGCTACTGAGGCAGCAAAGAGCTTTGGTAAGGAGCCAGCTCAGTGGTTGCGGCTACCCGAAACTAAGGCTTACTTGCTTGGGCTTGAGCGTAGATATGGGAAAATCACATATGTAAAAACAAGTCGTGCGCGAATGGATCGTGGCGGTGGTACTTGGCTGCATCCGAAGCTAGCCGTACCGTTCGCCCGCTGGCTGTCAGTTGACTTTGAAATTTGGTGTGACGAGCAGATTGATCGCTTAATTCATGGTGGTGCTGAAGACTGGCAACAGCTACGCGACTCGGCCGCTATTGGTTATCGGGGCATGTGTGATGCTCTCCAGCTCACCCGCGAAGCCCAAGGTAAAGCGTCCGCTCGTCACCACTTCATCAATGAAGCCCGGTTGATCAACATCGCCGTCTTTGGCCAAGCCAAGGGCGTAGATCGTGACAGCCTGACCCTTGCCGAGCTTCGCCTGCTGGCGCTTATCGAACAGCGCGACACCTTCCTACTGGGCCGTGGCCTGGACTATCAGCAACGCAAGCAAGAGCTAACACGGTACGCACAGGAGCAGCTTCTTCCCAAGCTGCAAGGCGGTGCTGCGTGACTATAAACGCTACTGACTCCGCCAGCCAGCGCATACGCATTCTAGCCCGCTTGAAGAATGGGCCAGTAACAACCCTCGAACTGCTACAGGAAGAGAACATCCTGCGTCCTGGCGCTCGTGTCTGTGAGCTTCGAGAAAAAGGCCACGACATACGAACCCACCTGCAAGATGTGATCGACCCATGGGGGCGCAAGCATAGTCGTGTAGCGCTCTACTATCTGCCGACTGGTGCCAATGGCACTAAGGCTGGTGTTTGATGTTGACCACTCTGATGACTAACCGCTATGCTGATCTTGCTGGCGCAAAATCGTCAGCCAGGTTTGGCGACCTGAACTATACGCGGCGCACAGGCGCCCTCCGATACCGAATAGGCGCTTTTTTTGCGTCCATACGGTATGTTATGGACGGGCTGTGTGGGGAGACCTTTGTGTCTGCCGGTTTCCGTGTATGCCGGTTCGCCAACCCTGCTCAGTCCGTCCTCCAATCTGTTTGGCGACAGTGGTTGACGGCTCCATCTTCAATACGCGGAGTCACACCCATGGCATCATTACGCCTATTCCTTACCCCCAATCCCTCTAAACGAGCTGCTGCTCATCGAGCAATGGCTAAAGCTGCCTTGCTTGCTGATGCCAGCGCTAGTACCCGCCTTAAGCGCTACAACCATCATATCGAAAAAGCACGCGCCCTAGAGGCCGAAGAAGCCCACGCTTGCCGCCAACGCTTTATGCGAGCTTTTGATGAAGCACGCCTGAAGTTCTCGGGGGTGCGCAAATGAGCAACGCAAATCGCCACATTGACACCCTTGAAAGCCGTATCGGCCTAATGGCCAGCCTCGCCAACATTATCAACATTGACAGAATTCGTGATGGCAACGAAGGCGAAGCGCCCATTCTCAACGACCACTACTACAGCTCGCTAATAGAGGCCATCAATATAGTGGCTGAGAGCTGCTATGGAGAGCTTGGCCTGCTTGAAGAGAAGATTGAAGGGGAGGCTAAACCATGAGCCTGATCAAGATCACCTTCGCCCGTACTGGTCAAGAAACCTTCATTGAAGCCACCGATTGGCGTGATGCTGTGCGCCAGACTGGCCGTAATGACGCTTGCCATATCACCCACCACGAAAAGGCCATCGTCCCAATAGCTGCTTGGTTTGATGCCGACATGCCGCACGGTATCGGTGCCCACACCGTAGAGAGCGCGCTGGCTGGTGCTGTTGCCTACCTGGATTCTCAGGAGGTGGCCCAATGATGCCCATAGCCATTAACTGCGACCTACGCACCCGAACTATTCGCTTTCAGTTCACTAACCCGGATCGCTTCTTAACAGCCGAGCAGGCGCTTGCTAGCGGTTTAGTCAATCACCTTGAGTTCAAGGAGATGCAGCGCGAAGCCCAGGCGTTTAGCAAGGAGACTGGTCTATGAATCCTCAAAATCAAACCTACCTGCTGAAAGCCGCCCTTACTGGTAACGCTCGCCAAATGGAGCAGGCGTCAAAAATCCTCGCAGGCGTGGCGATGCTACTTAACGACCATGACCTTGATGGGCTGAAACGTGAGGCGCTTATAGAAACGCTGTGGCTGCTGTCTAGCACCTTCGAGGAGCGCCGCGACTGGCTGCAAGAGGAGGGCTATGTATGCGAGGAGCAATAAAAACGCCCGACCGAAGCCAGGCGGAGTACAACAGCATTGTTGAGATGCCCAGCCATTATAGCATTGAGCAGGCTGCTGAACAGGTGGCGACGGACATCTATGGCGCCGTACGCTTCACCGGCAAGGGTAAGTGGCGTCGGTTTATTCCTGATGGTGCCAATAGTCAAAGTGGCTATATCGGCCTTTTAGGAGACGCAACAGCAGTGGTAGGCGACTGGCGCGATGCACAGCAGCTAGTCGTACTGGTAGACGATGATGATGACGATGTAACGCGCACCGAGAAGCGCCAGCAAGCCCGCATGGAAGCACAGCGCCAGCGTGACCAGTGGGAAGCCGAGCGTATCGCTAAACAGGCAGAAACAGCCAAGCAGGCCCGCCAATGGTGGGCGTCTGCTAAACCGGCGGATATCCACCACCCTTATTTAGCTAAAAAGCAGCTTTGCCCATACGGTTTGCGCCAGCGGGGTAATGCTCTGCTGGTACCACTGTATGTCGAAGGCAAGCTAATCAATCTGGAGCGCATCTTTCCCGATGGTGCTAAACGTCCGCTGCCCGGTGGCCGGGTTAAAGGTGCCGCTAGCTTGCTTGGCCGTATTGCTGGCGCTCAAAGGGTAATGGTAACCGAAGGCTGGGCAACAGGGGCTGCGCTATATGCGTCTACTGGCTGCCCGGTGGTGGTTGCTCGCAATGCCGCCAACCTTGAACCGGTCGCCCGCCGTTTGCGCCAGCGCTTACCTGAAGACGTGGCTATCACGATCGCAGCGGATGATGACCGCTTTACCGATGGCAACCCTGGCATGACCAAAGCACGCATCGCCGCGCTGTCCGTCGGTGGCAAGCTGCTCACGCCTGTATTTTGTGAGCAGTGCGATACCTGCACTGACTTTGCGGACGTGGCCTTGTGCCGCAAGGGGGTCGTATGAGCTGGAAGCCAGACGATAATCTGAGCCTGTTTGATGACCCTGTAGAGGAGGACCAAAGCCGCCTGACTACAAAAGCAGTGGGAACAGCGGGAACAGTGGGAACAGATGGCTATAAAAATCCTGAAAACAGCAACTTGGAAGCTGACAGCGACGTTCCCACTAGCGGGAACAGTGTGGGAACAGCGGGAACAGATGTTCTTGTGCCCGTTATCCAAGGCAAAGATGAATCGGAAGGCTCAGAACAGCCAGCAGCGCTTAATAGTGTGGCTCCTCTAGGTAAAGAAGTGTCGCCCGATGAGAGTGAGCCGCTAGATGGCAGCATCAAGCGCCCCGGCTTCACTAGCCACGCTGATTGGTTCTATATCGGGGACAAGCGGCTTCCTCCGGGGCTATGGTGGCACGGTATACGCAACGGCCAGAACGGAACCACCAATGAGGATGTGTACATTTCCGGTCCTATTGAAGTGATTGCCATTAGCCGTGACGAGCATGGTGGTAACTTCGGGCGTCAGGTTCGCTTTATGAATAGTGAGGGCAAATGGTGCCGTCGCGTATTGCCAATGCGGTTGCTCAATGAAGGTGGTTCAGAGCTGCGTCGCGAATTACTGGATATGGGGCACACTCACGTTATAAAACAGCGCCACCGCCTTGCTGACTACATAATGGAAAGTCGCCCAGAGCCCCGGCTGGTGGCGGCGACTACGACCGGCTGGCATGACAACTCGCGTGCCTTTGTTCTGCCTGAGCGCACCATTGGCAACCAGGACTACTGCTTTAGCGCCGATTCTGCACGATCCAGCTACTTTGATATACGTGGCACGCTTGATAGTTGGCGCCAGCAGGTTGCCGGGCGTGCGGTTCACAACCCTATTCTGATGCTGGGTATCTGTATTGCTTTAGCAGGCCCTTTGATATGGCCAGCCAAACAGCAGCCATCCGGGGGATTGGGATTTAACTTGCGGGGAGGCTCCAGTAAGGGCAAAACCACTTGCTTGCAAATGGCTAGTAGCGTCTGGGGCAGCCCTCAATTCATGCGCCAATGGTCTGGTACTGGCAATGGCATCGAAGCCTTGGCCGCATCCCAGAACGATACCTGCATGGTGCTGGATGAGATCAGTCAGGCGAGCCCGTATGAAGCGGGCAATATGGTCTATTTGGTAGCGAATGGCGTGGGTAAGCAGCGGGCTGCTAGAACCGGCGGTATACGTGAAGCTCAGCGCTGGCGCCTAATGCTGCTATCCAGTGGCGAACGTAGCTTGGCCTCGCATATGAGTGAAGCCGGTAAGAAGGCCAAAGCCGGGCAAGATGCTCGCTTGTTGGATATACCCGCCACCAGTCGCCGTTATGGCGCATTCGATGATACCCAAGGCATGACCCCTAGTGATTTTGCTAACGCTATCAAAACGGCAACAGCAGAGCATTATGGGCATGCAGGCGCGGCGTTCATAAAGCACCTGATTATGCAGCCCGACTTACCCGCCCTCTACCGCGACACAATGGAAGATCCCGTCTTTACCTGTGCCCAGGATGGCGTAGCGAGTCGAGCTGCTGGCGCGTTCGGATTGCTTGCTATGGCGGGAGAGCTGGCAACGGATGCCGGTCTAACGGGCTGGGCACCTGGGGCATCTATCGAAGCGATTGGTATGTGCTTCCAGATGTGGCAGAACGAACGCGGGAATCTGCCACCGGAAGATCAAGCCATCTTAGAAGGAGTGTCAAACTTCATTCAGCGCCACGGTGATAGTCGATTTAGCGAAATGGGATCTCCAAGTGGCGAGAACAAGCCCGGAGTTCGAGACCGCGCTGGCTACTGGGCAGATATGGCAGAGAGGCGTGTCTTTTACTTTCATCGGTCGGCTCTGGAAGAAGCGGCCAGCGGGTATGACCCCAAGATGATTGCCAGCGTACTGGATAAGGCTGGCTGGCTCTATGAAAAGGAATCGGGAAGATTTGCGGTCAATAAGCGCACGCCTAATGGGCTTCAACGTCTTTATGCCGTCTCGCCAAAGGAGGGTGACCAATGAGTTATCGCGATCTTCTGCGGCAGCGACGCTTGGCGGCGGGTGTTCCCACTGTTCCCACTGGAGATTCAGCAGCGGGAACAGAAAAAATCCTTGAAGAACAATCGTGTTCCCAGCGTTCTCACTGTTCCCGCACCAATTCTAGTGATGCGGTAAAGAGGGTGGCAGTGCAAGAGGCACCACCCCTGGCGACTCCTGACGACATCAACACCATAGTTGGCAACCTGTACGCCGTTGGTAGGCCGCTGGCGCATATTGAAACCGAACTGCGAGGAGTGATGGCTACCCTTACCCGGCAAGCAGCGGCTGAGCTTGCTGTGGTGCTGGATGATGCTTTTGAAGTAGCCCCCGATACCTACACCGCCCTTAAGCAATGCCGTCGCCTGCTAAGCGATTCCAGCGCGTTGTCAGCCGCTAAAGCGGTATGGCCTAGCCTTCCTGGTGCGCCAGCCTCAGAAGTAGCTGTAAGCGCGCCTGTCGTTGAGCATGCGCCACGCTGGTTGCGGCTTGTCCGTGAGCATTGTGCCGTGCTGCCGGAGGATGAGCGCCTACTAAACAAGATGGTAGGCAACAGGCCACCCCAGTACGCCCTACAAACTGTCCAGCGATATATCACCACATGGCAACACGCCGCCGAGCAGGAGCCTGTCAGCCATAAGCGTGATAACGCGGGTCGCCGTGCTGCCAATCGAGAGCTAACAGGAGGTCGTCATGTTGAATAGCGCCATTCACGAAGCCACGCGCCTGGCATCCAGCTTACGGTCCATCGATCAGAGCGCCAGCCATAGCGCGGAAGCGGTACGGGACACCCTGCAATCATCGCCTGATGACGACGACTTGTTAGCCTGCGCAGCGACCTTGGGAGCGATAAGCGAAGCACTCCCTGCCAGAACACTGGTAGGGCTTATACGCATTCGCCTGACTCGCTTGCAGGGAATAGTAAACGCGCTGATTGATACTGATACCACCCCGCCAGCGGCTTAGGAGAGCACCATGATTAACCACGAAACGATTAAACAAGCCGCTGAAAGTGGCACCGGCCTGGATCACCTCACACCGGGGCAAGCGTGGGCAGCGTATGAAGCCAACGTTAAGCCCAAACACCTGCGCCAGCCAATGCGACACTCTATGGTGCTGCTATTGGCGAGCGTGGAGCAGAAGGCGCGACAGACGTTCTTTGGTGGCGTAGAGCGCGGCGATACGGATGAGATGATCTATCGCGCCTATGACGAACAGCACCCTATGTTCCTACGTGCGCCCATCCTCGAAACGCTACAGGAGGGCATGGAAAAGTTCTTTCCCGATCTCAAGGCAACGGCAGTGGATGACGACGGCAACGCGGTATATCGCCTGGACCAGTTGGCAACAGCGTTAGGCGCAAGTGAGGAGGATTTGCTGATGCTGGCCAAAGAGAAGGGCATAGAGGATCGACTCCAAGCTAAGCCCATTCATAACCTGCACTGAGGAAAAAAAACCATGAGCGTAAATGTCGGATCGATATATTACGAAGTTGATGTCCGCACTGAGGCGCTACTTAAGGCCGAAAAAGACGTTGATAATTCATCACGTCGAATGGAAAAGCGATTCGACCAAACAGATCGCACCTCCCGCCGCATGTCATCCGGTTTCGATCATGCGGGCGGTGCTGCGCTGCGACTGCGCAACATCGTTACAGCCGTCAGCTCGGCCATGGCCACGCGCGCGATTATCAACTATAGCGACGCCTGGGGGCGCGCTCAAAACCAGCTACGTCAGGTGGCGGGTAGCGCCGCCGAGCTGCGTGACATAAACCAGCAGTTAATGGATATATCCAATCGCTCGGCAGTGGCCTTTGAGAACACCGCTGGATTTTATGCACGCGTTGCGCAAGCCACGCGCGGCCTCAACATTGAGCAATCTCAGCTTGTCGAATTTGTCGACTTGACGTCTAAAAGCCTTCGAGCAAATGGCGCTAGTGCTGCGGGAGCATCGGCGCTGATTTTGCAACTATCCCAAGCCTTTAGCGCCGGCATTTTGCAAGGCGAAGAATTCAATAGCATCATCGATCAAGCGCCGCTGCTGCTGGATGCCCTACAGCGAGAAACGGGCAAAGGGACACGCGAACTCAAAAAGATAGGCAGCGATGGAGAGCTGAGCATCCAAATGCTGATCCGCGCGGTTAGCAACTACTCAGACGAGATCAACCGCCGGGCCGCTGAATCCACCAACACGTTCGCCGACAACCTGACTATCGCGCGCAACAACATGATCGAGTTCGTCGGCTCTTCCGATAGCGCCCAGGGCGTTGTGGGCAAGCTTGGCGAGTCAGTCATATATCTCAGCAATAATCTGGAAGCGGTCACCCAAGGCGCAATCGCCTTATCGGCAGTGATTGCCGGTCGGTACGCCACCTCGCTGGGCGCTGCTGCTATCGCCAATATCAGCTTGGCAGGCGCTCATATCCGGCGCATGCAGGCGCTACGCGCGGAAGCTCAAGCATCTAACCAAGCGGCTACTGCGAAGGTCGCTGAGCTTCAAGCTAGCCGAGCCATCATTCAATCCACGATTCGAGAAATCGAGGTCGACCGCGCCGCGCTCGCTGCCACGCTGAACACCAATCAAGCCAAGGGAACGCAGATCGCTATCAAGCGCGAGTTAGTAGCGATGGATAATGCGCTGGCGGCGGCAAAAGGGCGCTTGGTGGCGGCTGAAAACGCAGAGGCAGCAGCTACCATCACAGCTAACGTGGCGCACAAGGCAAACGCTTCAACACTTGCCTCCACCACGCGAGCGACGCAGATTGCCACAAGAGCAGTGGGTGGCTTGAGAACTGTTATGGCCTTTTTAGGAGGTCCAGTAGGAGTCATCGCGCTTGCTGCCTATGGAATCTACAGTTTCCGAGAAGAGCTTGGCCTAGTTCCCAAGCCCGCGAAGGCTGCGTCAGAGATCGTCGATGAGCTGCGCCAAAGGATTGATGGGCTTTCGGAGTCGGCGCTCAAGTTTGAAATGGCGGGCTTTACCGCTGAGCTTTTCCGGCTCCAGCTACAAGCAGAGCGCACGAAGTCGAGGTTAGAAGAGCTACAGCCCGAGACTAGCGCAATTAACGGCAACCAGGGGCCTCGCGAGGCTCTCCGAGCCATCGACCGCCGTCGCGATAACGCCCCTGAAGTGCGACGCCTTGAGCAGGAGCTTGAACAAACCGGCAATGATATTGAGGCCAGGCAGCGCATTCTCGAGCAGATTCAGGAACAACTGAGTAGCTCAAGTGGTAATAAGCCACCCGTCACGCCACCATCCTCCAGCACCTCAAAAGCCGACAGTGAAGCAAAACGCCGCGCAAGCGACTTCGATGCCGTTAAGCGTCAACTCGAAACCGAGCGGGAAGCAATCGCCCGGGAATACGAAGAGCGCAATCGCATCATTCGGGAAAGCACGGCGGCAGGTAGCGCCGAACAGGTCGAGCTTCTGGAGCGTAGTGCAAACGAGCGGGAGAATCGCCAACGCCGAATCACCGAACAGCTCCTGTCAGGGCTGCGCTCCGAAACCGAAGAGATCAAGGCAGAATACGAGCGTCGCCGCCAAGAAATACTAAACGCTACAGCCCCCGGTGCCGAGCAAGATGACTTACTGGAACGCAACCGCCAGGCGCGTGATCGTGAAACGAAAGAGCATATAGGTGCAGGCCCAGACCCGTTAACAGGCGGGCAGTATGATGATCAGTTTGCCCGCTATGAGCGTGACGCAGAGATTGAACGCGAGCGCTACCAGGCTAAGCTTGAGCGTTTACAACAGACGCGCGCGCAAGAGCTGCTTACCCAAGAGGACTACAACAAACGCGAGCAGGAGGCGGCGCAGGTCCACGCCGACCGTTTGATGCAGATCGAGCAGGCTAAGTCGTCAATGATGGTCTCCACGGCCAGCAACATGTTTGGCGATCTATCAGGTCTGGCAAAAGGCTTTGCTGGTGAGCAATCCAGCATTTACCGCGCGATGTTTGCAGCTTCAAAAGCGTTCGCCATTGCCGACGCCGCTGTAAAAATTCAGCAAGGCATCGCTAACGCTGCGGCACTGCCTTGGCCCGCCAATCTTGGCGCTATTGCATCGACCGTAGCCGCGACCACTTCCATTCTTGGTGCTATCCAGTCCACCAGCATGCCTGGCTACGCATCGGGCGGTTATACCGGTTCTGGCTCGCGCAATGAGCCAGCTGGGATCGTGCACCGCGGCGAGTTCGTTATGCCCAAGCGTATCGTTGACCAACCAGGAGTGCGCGCCCAACTGGAGGCTATGCGCTTAGGATTTAATGGTGACTCTATGCGCCCTGCTGACTATCCGATTAACGAGAGCGGCGAGAAAGAATTAATTCTAAATAACGCGCACTTTACCCTTAAAGCGGGGACTTTATGTCATCAGTAATCTTTCAAAATATGGAAACTCACGGCTTTGTAGCGACTGATACGCTGGCAGTTAATGAGCATGGGAATCCAGGACTTTTCCGGTCAAAAGCTTTCTATATTCCCCATCTGAAGACGATCACCTACGCAACTGGGTGGGGGGATGTGCTAGAGGACTGGTTCATCCACATTAATCGCCGCATGGTAGTTGCTGGAATAGAGCATCTGGATTGCTTCGCCACCGAAACACTGCAAAGTATTTGGGAAGAGTTTAACGAGAGAAACAAGGCTCATCTCCAGAAGCACCTTTGTAAAACAGTGACCGTTTACCACATGGGTGTCTCCGAAGTTACTGGAAAAATTGTAGTTTACGCTTACCGATCTAAAGAAGGCTTCGCATCTGAAAAGCTGAAGCCAGGCATCGGCGTTAAACCTGAGTGCACAGTTCCAGATGGTCCTGCTGACCTAATGGAGATGATGAAGGAGCAGCGGCATATACAGCAAAACAGCGGGATACCTTTTAACCAGCAGGTTCATATTGGCGGCGAGATTCAAGTGTATCAACTGGATGCAGAAGCAGGGGAGTGCCGCATTTCTACCCATGCTCGGTTTGATGACTACGAGCAGATGTTCAAACAAATGTGCGGGAAAATAAGAATGGATCATTACCTGGAGGAGTGGGAGCAATCCCTGGGCGACAAGCCTTATTGATCTGAACAGCAGGAGAACTGGCAAGGGGTGCCCAGTAGGTGCGCCTTTGCCGGCACCGTGCAGAAGGTTTTTTTGCAAGTTAGCCAATGGATTTAGGTCATGACTGAACGGCAAAAGGATAGGGTGGAGAGTTATCGATCAATAGCAGCCAGTAAGCTCAAAAGGTCTGGCGTGCTTATTCCTGGTTATTCTTGCGAGTGGCAATGGACAAATCAGAGTGATGAGCGGGTTGCCGCCATATCGCTGCAATGCATTGATCCCAGTAGCGTGCAGTTTTCCTATAACTGTGGTGGCAAACCATACGACTACACGGTTCACATAGAGTGGCTACCGTGCCATCTGGGCGGAGAGCGGGCCTTGTTCCTCTGCCCTGTCTGCAATAAGCGCTGCGCAAAGCTACTAGCGAGTAGTGTATTCGCCTGCCGGGCATGCGTTGGCGTTAATTACGCTTCTCAGCAGAGGGCAAAGCGCGATGCTGCTAATGACCAAGCGTGGAAGCTACGGCGCAGGCTGGCGTGTGATTTTGGTGTCCTGGACGCCCCCGCCCGCCACATCCCAAAGCCTAAGTGGATGCGTTGGCCCACTTATCACAAAATCATCAGACGAATAGACGAGTATGACCAGCGCGCCCTTGAAAGCATGGTACAGCAGCTAAAAATGATGGGCGTCCACCTTTAGTAGATGGCTGGGATTAGCTGGTGAGTGCCCATAATCAACCCCTACAGCCTTTGTGGCAGTCTTGGCCATGTTTCGTAGCCGTGCGTCCTCCAGAAACGGAAAAAGGCCGCCGAATGGCAGACTCATATGAAATTTCAGTAATAAAAATCCCGGATATGTAGTCGGGCGAAGGTTGTTCAGTGGTGAGTTTCTACTTAAGTGCAGAGTTGATTGCGTAAACTATTCTAGCCATTTGCGTTGAAAGACTAACGTTTGCTCCATGTGCGCTCGTCATCGCCCCAGATTCCTTCAATGCGGCATCTAAGCGAGGACCAAAATTCTGAAAAATGGATTCAGCCTTCGCGGGATCTTCTGATGCCAGTGTCTTTATCTGCTCTACGCCATATCTCAGCACGTCGTTCAAGGCTTCAGAGGCTTTACCTGAATTTCCATTAACGAACTGAATAAAGGCCTTTGGATCAAGGAAGTCGGGAGATTGAACGTGGCACTCGTTACAGAGTAAGAACAGATTGGTTGGTGTGCTGCGTCCACCAAGTGAGTGTGGAACTATATGCGCTACCTCTTGATAGCCTCGCGCTCCACAGCACCAGCACAATCTTAGTCCATCGTGGTCATCTTCAATTGCTTCGATGACATATTCACAAAATCCCGCATTTCGAGCGGCCTGTATATTGCTTTGCCAGGCAGTTCGAACCCTGAAGGCTGATATCTGTTTGCGTTTGTTAGCTTTAGCCATGACGTTGCCTTTTTATATCGCTTTCGATGAGCGGGACTATAATAGGTTTTGCAGTTTTTCATTCTGTGGAGCTGGCCGCCAAATCACCATTGGTCTTCATGCTTAACGATACGGTAAATGCCATCAGGCGGCCACGTCACAGCCAGTGTCTCGCTGTCGAATAGCTCGGGCTGCTTCTTAAATTCAGCAATACCATTGCGGATAACACTCACTTGATGAGAAGCAACACGCCTGAACGCAAACTCGTTGTTGACCAGCACCACCATGTATTCGTCGCTCACGCTGCCGTCTTGAAGAACTTCGCCCCTTGTAGGCGCAGCCTATCATATAGCGTCTCGGGTAGCGGGTTGCCGTTATCATCGATCAAAATTGAGCACCCAGAGCATTGGCAGATGAGCGCATTAGGTTAAGTTGGGGCGGGAGGATTTTTCCGAAGTCATTACGCGAGCGGTGGGTTTTAAGTCTGATGATTTTCGGAGCAGTATGGGCAAGTACCTTTTGACCTGGGTTTTGACTGTGGTTATAGGTGGCTGCATGTTGAGCGGCTGTGGTAGGTTTCATATTAGGCTTCTACCGAGAACATTTAGATCAAACATCAGCAAGCAACATGATGCCGACGAATTTAGGTGGGGCATCGAGAATTTAGCAGTGCATATTACTGGCTGGTAGATAACTAAGCAGATTGCTATAGATTATAGATAATAAAAAAGGTGTATATCACCGAGAGATATGAATTAGAGCTGTTGCGACGGTCTGTCTAGAAATAAAAATGAACAAGGGGAGAGGGAATGGATCAAGAAGTTAAATTACCAGTGGTTCAAGACCCACAATATACTGTGAAAGAAGTAGCAAGCGCTATACGTAGATGGGCTGTAAGCAGAAGGCTTCAAGAAATCTTGCCAGACAATATAGAGCAGCAGTTTCTTGAGGGAGACTTGAGCATTGATATAACCCTAGAGGCAGAAAATATAATTCGCCAAAGGGGCTTAAACTCTATTAGCTATGATCCCAATGGCAGAACCATTTTTTTATATACAAAGCGAAAGGTTATACAAAGAGAAATAAAGGTTTTGCCCGGCTACATGTACGGGTGCTCCATATTGTATCCCCAAGGGAAAATAGATGATATCGGCGAGTGCGTGACTCAAGCTCAGTCATCTCCCGCAAGAGTTTTGAGCATGCCGAATGGTAGTAAAATCTATACGTGCGGTTCCTCTATATCACCAGGCAACGAGGCCTCAGCAGGAACACTCGGGTGCTTGGTTAAAGATAGTCAAGGGGTTATTTTTGGTCTGTCGAACAACCATGTGACCGGCGCTTGTAGTCACTCTCCTGCTAACTTACCAATCGTTGCGCCTGGAATACTGGATGTTTCGGCCGGGGGGATCGACCCTTTTACAATAGGCTATCATGTAAGGGTTTTGGAGTTTGTAACTGGCACGGTAGGAAACGCGGATATCTTAAATAACACTGATGCTGCAATATTTAAGATTAGGGATTCTGGAGCTGTTTCTTCGTCTCAAGGAGGTTTTTATGATACACCAGCAATAGTTGCTGCTCCTGCTGAAGGTATGGTGGTTGAGAAGGTAGGAAGAACAACAGGGCGAACGAAAGGAAAGGTAGTTGGCAGGGATTTAATGCCAGTGATAGTTAATGCATCTTCTGAGAGGTGGGGGTTCAAAGCCTGTGTGTTCTTTTTTAATGTGTACACCATACATGGCAGTTTTGATGCATTCTCTGATGCTGGTGATTCGGGGTCGCTAGTGGTGTCTGTGGATGATAAGGGGCAGCGTAAAGCTGTTGGGTTGATTTTTGCTGGCGGTGGTGATTCGTTAGCGCCTGGAGGAAAGAAGAGCTTGATGCTACCCTTGAACACCATACTTGATAAATTTAGCGTCGACTTGGTCAGTAATCACAATGTGTAACATCACGCCATATGAGGCAGCCAATCACCTAATCCAAGCTCTGGGCACTAGCCCCGGAGCGGTGACTGTGCGTACTCACTATGATGGTAGTGATAAGTTGTGCTTGGTTGTTTCGATAAAGCCTTCATTGTCGGCTCAGGTTACTGTCAAGCCTTCTTATATCGATGGCTACAAGGTTATTTACGATGTTCAAAGCTATCCGGTGATGCATAGCCTCCATCAATAGAATCTGTTTTTCTTCCTTTTCTCACCCCGCCATTTAGCGAGTTATTTTCTACAAAAGGATTAAAATGAAAGCCCTGGTAACATATCGTGAAGCTGCCGAAATGCTCAGTGTTTCCCACTGGACTGTTCGCCAGATGGTACGCGATGGGCGACTTAACGCCTCGGGCGAGGGGAAAGGCCGGCGCGTCACTATGGGCAGTATCTTAAGGCTCGGCGAACTCGACGCTCGAGCCTTTGAGGAAACCAGTCACACCGCACCTGATACGCAGAACCGAGGAAAAGCTGCACGTCACCACGTACAAGGTAATCCTCGCAGCGAGAAGCACGCCAAAACGGCAAGCCAGGCATCCAATAGTTTGGATGAGCTGCTGAAGACGCTAACGACTGCTCCAAAAAAATAATTGCTGGTAGCGAAAAGTCACGCTTCATAAGCGAATCGTGGTGCGCTTAGAACCTGTCAAAACCTCACATCGACATAGCTTCTTTCTGCGCCGTTTCCTATGGTTTCCATTGGCAAGTTTCCACTCAGGTTTCCAGCAATCGCCAGTATCCACTGAGGTATCCACCAAATCACTAGTTATCATAGAGCCTGGCTAGGCTAGCCATCCTCTTTGAGAGTCGTCCAAAACTACTCACAAATTCCCACCGGTTGGTGGTATTAAAATACCCCTAATTCCGGGGGGGTGCTCAGACTGAGGAAAAGCGCGGGATTTTGTCGGTTTGAAACCGAGAAAAGGTGAGGATTCCCACCTTTTAATTCTGCCTCGGAGACAGGTTTCAATAAGTGAGGGAATGTCACTTATGCCGATGCTACGGAAATAGCATCGACGATCTTGGCTCAGAAAAGGGGAGGATTCCCCTCTTTTAATTGTGAGCCTGAGTCACTTCTAGCCGTGGTCAAGCTGACCACCCCCAGACGGTCATATTGGCGTTCCCGGCGATATGCAGAAATGCACAGCGCTAATAGGCTTGGAATCTAGCCGATTGCCCCAGACGCTAACAGAGTCGTTTGAAGGCACTCTGTCTTGATGTGGGGAGGTTATTCGATCTAACCCCCTAATGCCGGGTATTACAAAAGTTTTGTAGTACTCGCCAGCACTATGAGAAAAGTAATGAAACGCTAGGTGCCAACCCTCGTAAACCTCCTTTAGCAGATTACAACAAGATCGCAACAAGGCTAGAGGCTGAATCAGGCAGGCACTACAAACTCCGTTATAGCCCGAACAAGTGCATTAATGGGCAAGATTAGGGCAAGGGTGGGTGAGCTGACGCCAAAGCCAAAGCCAAAGCCGTTTCCACTGGCGCGAAGGCACCGTTAAAGGCATGGTTTCGAGGTTTCAAACCTCAAAACCTAATTGTGAGATTCCGTCACATTTACGCCGATGGCGAAAGATGTAGGGGAGAGGGCTGCAGTGAAAGCCTTCCCCCCCCAAGAGCGGCTAAGAAATGCTAAGGTTCAAGACGTGCTTTTCGTGATAGCAGGGCTGTAAACTGCGCCCCCTGCTTGTAAAAACTTGTGCTGAAAACGCGAATGGTGGAGCACCTAGCCACTGAACTAAAGGCAAACTACTCTAGCCAGTAACATTGAGTTAGGCTTAGTTTTATCACCACCTTAGAGCGGTATTCGCCACGCGAGGAATTGAGATGATAAAGTTGGCTATGACGGCAGCCGCTGCGCTGCTACTGACAGGTTGCACATCTACCCAGTCCGTAGATGGGAGTTTTGCCACTCTGCCTGGCGTTACGCTGAGCTCTGATGGCAGCAGTAACCATTTCTTTGAATCTGCCCGCTTCGATTATGACTCTTCCTCTGTGTCCGGTGATGCGCTTGAATACTGCATTGCCTCTACTGTCGAGAATCGTGGCGTCACGCTCTCAGGAGAGACAGCCAGCTATATCAGTCCGTTTACTGGCATGCGCTATAGCAATGAAAGCACACGCGAGACAGCTGGCGGCCAGGTGATTGCTTTCGTGAGTGATGACAAGTCAGAGGTTGTAGCCAATGGCACCACCAACTACCGCGCTACTTTTGGCATGGCGCCTATCGAGCGGGTCGTACAGTACCGCCTGAGCGCGCGCGGATCGGAAAGCGGCCTGTCGCTTATCTTTGACTCATTGAGGCAGGCACAGCTTAATACAGGCGTATCAGCGAACACTGGGTATCATCCCATTGGGGCGTGGAGCGGGGCTGGCGCCAGCCATGCTTATGACTCTCTTCGGTCTGTGGCCAAAGACATTCAGGGTTGTATGGCCAACCGCTGATCATATCAAGGTATAGATGGTTCTTTGGTACTGAGCATGGATTAGGCCATGATAGTGCTGATCCCTGCCATTATGCTAATTAGGGATGGCACGCTATGTTCCCACTGTTCCCACTCATGAAAAAGCAGTGGGAACAAAAAAACATGTTAATAATCAGTGTTGTTCCCGCCGTTCCCACTGTTCCCGGTCAAAATCAACAGGCGCGAGTAAAACGCTTGCTATTGCTAATGGCAACCAGCGCAATTTTGCACCCGTTGCTGGTGCCATTATTGTTGCATGGTTATGAGGCTTGACTGCTAACAATCTAGAGACGTGCTGTGAGTATTCCCGTCTATACTGCGCTGGCACATAATAACTAAAGGGAGTAGTCATGACCGTGCGAGTAATCCTGTTAGTGCTGGCGCTATGCTTCTCTGGAGTCTTGAGTGCTGAACAGCCGCCAGATAGCCATGGCGGCTGGGTTGGACAAGCAGAGCTTCAAGTTGGCGATGAGGAAGCAGAGTGCACCTTATCGTTTGACGCGATCCCCAATGAGTTGGCTATAGCCCAAGGCGGCTGTTGTCGTGTTTGTCGAAAGGGCAAAGCTTGCGGTAACTCCTGCATTAACCGCAACTATACGTGTCGACAGTCCAGAGGGTGCGCTTGTGATGGGTGAGTCTGGCGCCAGCGGTGTATTACGAAAGTTTCGTAGTGCTAGCCTTCCCGCGCTTCCCCGGCTTAAAAAAGAGCGTGCAACGGCAAAGGCAACAAAACGCAACGCCTAGCCATATACTTGCTTATCCTCCCAAGCCTTGGGGTCTCTTTCGCGCCAGCTGGATTCTGCGCCGTGGTCACCCTGGATTAAAGGCTTGGGAAAGCCTTTGCTTTTCTGCCAACGAAGCAAAGTATTGTGGCTGCGGTCATGGCGATTGCAAAGCTCACTAGTCGACACGTAACGTTCTTGCATGCCCCGACTCCTGCTTCTCTTTCTTCTTTTGGTCTAGGAGCGCTTTGATATCTGCTGCAGTGACTTGCTTACAGGATGTTGAGCCTGCTGAAGCCCGACTCGTGCTTCCCACTTACTGTGCTGGTCTGGTAGTGGGCTCCTTTTACAACTTGCAATATATGCCTCAACAGCTTCAACTTCGAAACGGATATTGCCCTCGATTTGGACATAGCCAATAACACTCTTCAGTGAGTAAGCTTTACGCTGGCTGATTGACAGTTTTTTGGCAACATCCTTGGCAGTGAGTAGGTTCGCCATTCTTGCTCCCGTATCAGGGCATAGTGTTGATCGCAATGAAACCTATAGAGCTAGTGCTGCAGTGCTAATGGTAAGGCACTACGCCTGTAACCATTTATTCATAGCCTGCCCGCTTTTCTTCCCATGCATGGATATCACTAGTACGCCACCTTGATTCAGAACCGTGACCACCGCGCATGATAGGCTTAGGGAATCCTTTTTCGTGCTGCCAGTAGTTAAGTGTGCGTGCAGAGCGGCTGTAGCGCTCGCATAACTGTTTAGTGCCTATTAATTCTGGAAGCATAAAACCTACTTATGTTGTGCATTCAAATCTAGCTGAGGAACAGCAATCCCAGAATTGCGATGCTCCAAAATTGTGAAAGTTTCATATTAGGAGATCGGGAAAATACATCTAACCAACTGACAAATGGTATGCGATAAGGTATGCGGTGATTTTTAATAAAAAGGTGATGTTTTGTTAATCAACAACTTGAGATATAGGTTGTGATCCTGCCAGGGACGCCAATAAAATAGTTATGTTTTTCATTCCTTTCTAGAATTCACCTTCTTTGTGTTTCGACCCCACAGACGACACCATAAGAAACGCTTGCTTAAAAGCTCGTATAAGCTGCTTCCATCAGCAGGGCTAACTAAGTACGAGTGCCAGCCAGACGCCCAGCCCTAGCTTATTTTTGGATTGGGCATCATGTGGTTAATCGTTAATAACCGCACTACACTTTGACCCACGTTGGGTTTTGCAATGGGCCTAGTCGCATTAATGGTGTGCTCAGCATCACTTTGGGTACCGCATGACTACTCCCAATTGATCCAATCATACGAAGTCCTTTAACTCCACGCGATTGAAGTCTCCTGTTTTGGCCGTTCTTTCTTGCGATTAGCTCTCTGTTTTTAGCAAGCAGATAACCGGTTTTTCTGAGTATCAAACACATCCATGAGGATAGGAGATACGTCCTTGAGCCATCACGAAATTCATAGAACTAATCGCGTCGGGTGGTTGCGTGCGTCTGTGCTTGGTGCCAATGATGGCATCGTTTCTACAGCGAGCCTTATTATTGGCGTGGCAGCAGCTTCAGCGTCACAAGAGAGTATTCTTTTAGCAGGCGTTGCTGGTTTAGTGGCAGGCGCTATGTCCATGGCAGCGGGTGAGTATGTATCCGTAAGCTCCCAGTCAGATACTGAAAATGCAGACGTAGCACTGGAAAGAAAATCGCTAGAAGATGATTTTGAGTTCGAGCAGCAAGAGCTTGCCGACATCTATGAACAAAGAGGTGTAGAGCCTCGGCTGGCACAACAGGTTGCAGAACAATTAATGAAACACGATGCGCTTGGTGCGCATGCCCGGGATGAAATTGGCATTTCTGTCGATGGCAACGCACGGCCAATTCAGGCTGCTCTTTCGTCAGCAGGGTCTTTTTTAGTAGGTGCGGCGTTGCCGTTAGGGGTCGCATGGTTAGCACCTGTGCATCTACTTATTGTGCTTGTCGCACTTTCATCATTAGTTTTTCTGGCGGCTCTGGGTAGCGTGGCTGCTCGTGCAGGCGGTGCCTCCACTATGATTGGCGCTATCAGGGTAACCTTCTGGGGGGCTTTAGCCATGGCATTAACGGCAGGTGTCGGGCGGATTTTCGGCGTCGTTGCATAACGTTAGTTGGATAAGGCTGGTTTTCGTTCAAGGCAGTGCTTCGTGGTTACGGATAAGCAATTGCCAGCCCTAGACTGAACACCGTTGGCTGATGTCCAGCTCGCTCTGGTAGACCATCGTCGATATATCCAGCAGTTCCAGTACGCTGTGAGCAGGTTGCCATGCGATGCAGGCGTTTCGGCAATCTGGCTTAAACACTCGATATCAATATTCCCGCGTTGAACAAAATCAGATGATAGCTACAGAGTACAAAAATTAACGGATGCTTAACGCAAGAGTTTCCTAGTTAAATTTAGCTGCTGTAGGGTGCTTTATTAATTTTTTATTTTGCATCGGCGATATTAAGGTCAGCCTCGAATCCATCTTGTTTGCCTTTTGCAGGAGACTGCAGGTGTAAATGTATGTTGGCACCTGTGGCAATGGCATCTGCAATAGCGAGGCCGAGGCCAGAGCCAGACGCACCGGTTTTTGAGCGAGTAAAGCGGTTACGTAGCAGGTTGAGCTCATCTGCTGGCACGATATTTCCGCTATTGCGTACCCGAAAGTTACCGTCAGCGGATAGGATGACCTCCACAGGATGTTGGTGTGAGCCATGTTTGATCGCATTCTCGATCAGATTTCGAACCAGAATGGCGAAGGCATCAGGGTCGAGAAAAGAGTTCATTTCTCCCGCGGGCAGTGTCAGTGAAATTCTTCCCGGAGTCTGGCTTTCAAAATCCGCCACTATCAGGGCCAGAATGGGCACCAAGTTGTGCGTACGTTGCGCAATAGCGCCACCGCCTTCGGCTTTGGCCAGTTCGAGTAGCTTCTCCGAGAGTGCTGATAGGCTACGCAGTGCGACCTCCACTTCAGTAACATTATCCCTTAGCGCGTCACTATGGAGCTGGGTTTTTAAACGTTGAACCTTGGCAAGCGCCGTTGCCAAAGGGGTGCGTAATTCATGGGCACTATTAGCCGTAAAGCTGCGCTCAGCCTCAAGCGCACGCTGTAATCGTTCCAGCAAGCGGTTGACTGCGGCGGCGATGGGTTCAAATTCTCTAGGTAACTGATCAGCCGCTAAGGGAGTAAGATCTCCCGCCCCTCGGGATTCTATCGATTGCTTGAATTCAACCACTTGCCGCAACGAGCGCCGGACAATCCACCAGACCCCCAACAGGCTAATCGGAATCAACAATATCAGTGGCAGTAGCAATGCCAAGCCTGCTTCCAGGGCGGCTTCGTGTCGGTGGGTTAGCGGCTCGGCTACTTCTATGAAGAGGGTGCCACTAACAGCGGATGCGCCGTATATCCTGTGTGTAGAGGTATTTGAAAATCCTTCCAGAGGAAATGCGTTAAAAGCGCTGAGGTCGGCATCGTGAGATTGTAATAATAGGTTGCCTTGACTATCTCTCACCAAATAAGTGAGGTATTCGTCGTGCTTTTTTAGGGTGGGCGCTATTCGATTTCTCGAATTGTTTTCTCGGTTCAGAATGTCAGTAACGGCCAATGGCAGAATACGTTGGGCGGTTTCTTCAAGGGCGCTGTCGAAAACTTCATTCATTTCGTGTTGTGCGATAAGTCCAGAGGCCGTCACACCGCACAACCAGAGTAAAGTGACACCCAGGGTGAGGCCAACGCCGAGGCGTTTTTGTAAACTATTTTTATTGGCCATGTATTTCCAGTCGGTAGCCCATACCTCTCACCGTGACAATAGCATCGTGCCCCAGCTTTTTACGCAAACGGCTGACATAAACTTCGATGGTATTACTTTCTATTTCTGCCCCGAATGCGTAGAGGCGATCCTCAAGCTGTGAGCGTGACAATAAAATGCCGGGTCGCTGGATGAAACCTTCGAAAATCGCCCACTCTCTGGCTGTAAGCTCGACAGGCTGACCGTTGCGATGAATGCGGTGATCGTTCAGATCCACCACCAGGTTCCCAACATGGATGATTGGATTGGGATTGCCCCGGTAACGACGAGCTACCGCTGATACCCGAGCAGAAAGTTCAGAAAGATCAAAGGGCTTTATCAAATAGTCGTCGGCACCGGCGTTAAGTCCTTCTACTCGGTCAGAGACTTGGTCTCTGGCCGTTAGAATAATGACAGGTGCTGAATTTCCAGCGGTCCTGAGCTTGCGTAAAAAAGTCAGGCCATGGCCGTCCGGCAGCATAAGGTCGAGCAGGATAAGGTCGTAGGCAGTGGCCTTAACGCTGGCATCGGCAAAGCCCAGGGTTTGTACCCAGTCTACTGCGTGACCGTCATCGGCGATCTGATCGCGAACCGCTTCGCCAAGGCCGACCGTGTCCTCAACCAGTAGTACCCGCATTATTCACCTCTTATCTCACTTTCATATCTTCTTGTGGAAAAGATATTACCGCAAGTACCTGACATTGGCCTGAACAACACGGCTATGTCTGTTCTTTTGTCTGTCTTGCTTACAACCTGAATTTCAGCTTTCTGCGGATTTTTAGCCGCGTTCAGGTCAGTGTCAGGTAAAGCTCATAACGTATGCGTTGTGACCTATCGAGGAGATATCAAATGAAGACGAAAACAGTGGTTTTAAGCCTTGCCTTAGCCTTCATGAGCGCATCGCTGCTGGCAGATGATGACTGTAATGATCCGATGACCAACTGGCAGCCCCAGGAAAATTTACGCCAAAAACTGGAAGCTGAAGGCTGGACGGTATACCGCATCAAGGTGGACGACGGGTGTTATGAAGTGAAGGGGGAAGCACCTGGGGGCTTTCGTGCAGAAGCATCGTTTTCTCCCGCATCACTGATGTTGATGGAATTGGAACGAGAGGATGACGACGAAGATAACGATGATGATCGTTACCGCAATAACAGCGAAAAACGTGAAGGTACGCCGGGCAGTAACCCTTCGGCAGTACCTCGTAATGGCATTGTCAGTGGGCGCCCCAGCGTAACGGTTGAATGACTGGAAAGATTTTTGCTGACCACCCTTTTATCAGGAGAGCGAAGATGAAACAGATTTTATCAGCCGTTGGCTTGGTCATCGCACTCGCCACCGCTTTAGCCATGCCTGCTTTTGCTCAGGCGCGTGAAGTAACTTTTACGATTGAGATGAAGAACTACGGTGGCGATGGTGCGTATCTGGCACTGTACCTTGCTGATGGGGAGGGACAGTATCAAGGGACTCTCTGGGTAGCTGGGGAAAAATCCAAATACTACAGTCACTTGAGTGGCTGGGCGCGTGGGAGTGGGTTGAATGCGGCCGAATATGATGGTCTAACCGGTGCGAGTTTAGCCAGTGGGCGCACTCTGAAAATCAACCTAGATCTAGATGATGCATTGATCGACAGTGGCTACGAGATACGGATTGATACTGCCGTTGAAGATATGCGCGATCATCGTGACGACATCGCCGTGCCGCTAACCAGCGAAAGCGCCGGACAACCGCAGGCAGGGCGTGGTTATATTCAATCGTTTCAATATGACCTTTGACAGGTGTGAGCAGGAGATAGCGCTATGTTACGACGGCTGCATGGACTCCCTGGTCTGCTTGTCGCATTGATTCTTACGGTGCTGACCATTTCGGGAGCAATTCTGGCACTAGCACCTGCGATGGATCGCGCTGCAGTAATGATTCCTGCTGCTGGTGAAGTGAGCGTGGCTGAACTGGCAGGGCGGGTGGTGACCCATTACCCGGGAACCGAGCAGATCGTGCGCGGCGCATCTGGTGAGGTGATCGTCTATTACTACCGCGATGGCCAGCCTGGAGCAGACCTAGTTAGCCCGTTGACCGGAGAGGGCATTGCGCCCTTTGAACCTTCGGTGTTTTTTATCTGGATGAAGGATCTGCATCGTTCGCTTCTGCTTGATAACGCCGGGCGAATGCTGGCTGGAATCATGGCCGCGGTGATGGTACTGCTGTGTATATCGGGAGTTTTGCTACTGGTTCGGCGTAGCGGTGGCTGGAAGGGACTGTTAAAGCCATTAACCGGTTCCGGTGGCACACGTATTCACACTGAACTGGCGCGATTTGTCGTTCTTGGGTTGCTGTTGTCGGCATTGACTGGCAGCTATATGTCAGCACAGCGTTTTGGTCTATTGCCCGAACCTATTGAGGCCGAGCCCATCTTTCCGGCTGAGGTCTCGGGCGGGCAGCCAGCACCGGTGGCAAGCCTGAATGCCCTCAAGAATGTTGATCTCAGTGATCTGCGCGAATTGGTGTTTCCTTATCAGGGTGACATCCAGGATGTCTATTCCCTAACGACCCGAGAGGGAGCTGGGTTTGTCGATCAGGCGAGTGGCGAGCTGCTGAAGTATCAGCCGCGCTCTAAGGGTAGCGTGTTCCAACAATGGATGGTCAGTCTGCATACCGGTGAGGGGCTGTGGTGGTTGGGCCTAATACTGGGTGCGTCGGCGCTTACCGTACCGGTGCTTTCATTGACTGGGGTGAGCATCTGGTGGCAACGGCGGCGGTCATCAGGGCTGATGCCGGATAACGCCGATGTCGCTCAGGCGGATATCATTATTCTCGTTGGCTCTGAAGGTAACACCACCTGGGGCTTTGCCCGTGAGCTTCAGGCGAGCCTGAAAAAAGCAGGTTTTCAGGTGTATTGCAGCGAGATGAACGCATTGGCTGATCACTATCCACAGGCATCCATGCTGTTTGTGCTGACGTCGACCTATGGTGACGGCGATGCACCTGGGACAGCACAGCGGTTTATGACCAAGCTTAATGATTTCGAGGATAAGAAAGCGCTGAAATACGCAGTGTTGGGTTTTGGCGACCGCCAGTTCCCGAAATTTTGTCAGTTTGCTGTGGATGTGGATGTCGCGCTGGATAAAAAAGGGCTGGCACGCTTATATTCCCTCGAACGGATTGATCGATGCAATGCTGCGCAATTCAGTGAATGGGGCGACAGAATCAGTGAGCAGATGGGCGTTCCATTTACGCTTACCTATGAGCCATTGCCACCAGCGACGGTAACGCTGGAATTGCTAGAGCGCGCGGATTATGGGCTGGCTGTTCAGGCGCCGACCAGTATCATGCGTTTCAAAGCGACAGGCGCGAAGCAGGGCCGATGGTCGACGTTTCTCTCGCGAAAAAGCTCGCTACCGCTATTTGAAGCTGGCGATCTGCTGGGCGTTATACCTCCTAATGGGCAGACAGCTCGGTTCTATTCTCTGGCATCTTCTGATTCAGACGGGCTACTGGAGATATGTGTCCGCAAACAGCCCGGCGGCTTGTGTTCTGGTTATCTTCATGGGCTTAAACCGGGGGACTCTATCAATGGCTTTATTCGTCATAATCCCGAATTTCGGCCAGCGATGGGGAGTCATGCGACTATCTTGATTGGGGCGGGGGCTGGGATTGGCCCGCTGGCGGGGTTTATTCGCCGTAATACCGCCCGCAACCCGATGTATCTATATTGGGGTGGGCGCAATGCAGAATCGGATTTTCTCTATCAACCCGAACTGGGTAATTATCTCAACGACCGCCGTTTGACCGGGCTCAGTACGGCATTCTCTCAGTCTGATCAGCGAGTTTACGTTCAGGATAAGCTTAGGCAGGATCAGATAGCGGTGCGTCGCATGGTCGATGCTGGCGCTCAGATTCTGGTTTGTGGTGGCAGAGGGATGGCTGCTGGGGTTAAGCAGGCTCTGGAAGATATTCTCAGGCCGTTAGCTATTGACGTTGCAACGCTAAAGTCCCAAGGACGATACCTTGAAGACGTTTATTGAAATGATGGGGCAACTGATACGCCGATATTGATCTCGATCAACTAACGGTGCTGCGCTGCTTGAAACTCCTCGTACAAGTGCGGTCGGTGAACTATCTTGTCCAAGCAGGTTTGAGCTGGGCAATGCCGCTGACTGCCGAGTTGTTTAGAAGCTCAGAAAGGCTTTGGGTGTGAAGTTGACGACAGGAGACGCACTATGGCTAAGGATGATAAGTCAACGCCTGTATCGGAAAGTGATCTCGCCTCGCGGTTCCCGA
The DNA here is from genome assembly GCF_024182575.1 of Halomonas sp. MS1. Classification (NCBI taxonomy): domain Bacteria; kingdom Pseudomonadati; phylum Pseudomonadota; class Gammaproteobacteria; order Oceanospirillales; family Halomonadaceae; genus Halomonas; species Halomonas sp. MS1. The sequence goes on along the minus strand of NZ_CP098926.1, from coordinate 4,396,658 downwards.
CCGCCTATACCATCCTTTTCGGCCTGATCATTGTCGTCGCTGCTTTGACCTGGATTATTCCGGCCGGACAATATGATCGTGTCATGAATGAGGAGGTCGGGCGCGAAGTGGCCGTGCCCGGCACTTATCAAACCGTTGACCCCAACCCCCAGGGCGCGGTCGAGGTTATGCTGGCCCCGACCGCCGGGTTCTACGATCCGGACAGTTACGTGGCCAATGCCATTGATGTGGCGCTGTTCGTTTTGTTCCTGGGGGGCTTTCTCGGGGTGATGAACGCAACCGGCGCCATCGATACCGGCATCCGCAGTGCCATGAGACATTTGCAAGGCCACGAAATCTGGGTAATCCCTATCTTGATGACCCTGTTCGCCCTGGGCGGAACGACTTATGGTATGGCGGAGGAAACACTCGCCTTCTACGCCATCCTGATACCGGTGATGCTGGTAGCTGGATACGACACTGTTACTGGTGTTGCCATTATTCTGCTCGGTGCCGGGATCGGCGTACTGGGCTCCACCATCAATCCCTTTGCCACTGTTATCGCGGCTAACGCCGCAGGCATACCGTTTACCGATGGTATCGTGCTGCGTTTTATCCTGCTGATTGGTGGCCTGCTGATCTGCATCGGTTATGTCATGCGCTATGCCCACCGTGTCAAAGCCGACTCCTCACGCTCGGTGGTGGCCAAGCAGTGGGACGCCCACCGTCAACTGTTTCTGCAAGAGCACGATGAAGAGAGTCATAGTGCAAGCCTGACCCGGACTCAGATCATTGCGCTGATTATCTTCGGACTGACTTTTGTCATCATGATTTGGGGCGTCTCCTCCCAGGGCTGGTGGATGGCGCGTATGGGAGCTCTGTTCTTTGGTGCTGCCATTGTGATTGGCCTCATTGCCCGGCTGGGCGAAAAGAAATTGACCGGTAGTTTCGTCGATGGCGCCCGGGATTTACTCGGAGTTGCACTGGTGGTGGGCCTCGCCCGTGGCATCGTGGTGATCATGGAGCAGGGTATGATTGCCGATACCATTCTGCACAGCGCAGAAACCTCGCTGGGTGGTCTGCCGGAGCTGGCGTTTATCAACCTCATGTTCTGGATTGAGGTCGGCATGAGTTTCTTCGTGCCGTCTTCCTCCGGGCTCGCCGTCCTATCCATGCCGATTCTGGCACCGCTGGCGGATTTCGCCAATGTGGGGCGCGATCTGGTAGTGACGGCTTTCCAGGCTGCCAACGGGCTGGTCAATCTGATCAACCCCACCTTTGCGGTGGTGGTTGGCGGACTTGCCATCGGGCGGGTGTCCTACGATCGCTGGCTCGCCTTTATCTGGCCTTTGCTGCTTATTCTGACCGTGTTTATCAGCGTGATTATCAGCATCGGGACACTGTTTTAAACACTATTTTAAACACTGTTTTGAACACTGGTTAAAAGGAATTTTGTCATGTCTGAACAAACTCTTGGAGTGCACTCTGAAACCGGAACTCTGCGCCAGGTGATTGTCTGTCGGCCCGGGCTGGCCCATCGGCGGCTAACGCCGTCAAACTGCGACGCCCTGCTGTTTGATGATGTGTTCTGGGTTAAGCAGGCGCAAAAAGATCACGATGTGTTTGCCAATCTGATGCGCAGCAGGGGGACTGAGGTACTGGATGTCAATGAGCTACTGGCACAAACGCTGGAGATCCCTGAAGGACGGGGCTGGATTCTGGATCATCGGATTAACTGGAATCATATCGGCGTTGGCATGGTGTCGGATCTGCGGGCCTGGATGGACGAGCTGCCCGGTGGTGAGTTGGCGAAGTTTCTGATCGGAGGTCTTGAGGTAACGGATCTGCCTTTTGATTCGGCCGGGCTGTTTGGTAACCATCTCGGACCATTCGGATTTGTATTGCCTCCGCTGCCGAATTTCCTGTTTACCCGGGATAACAGTGCCTGGGTTTATGGCGGGGTAACACTGAACCCGATGCACTGGGCTGCCCGCCAGCCAGAAACCCTGCTGATGACCGCTATTTATAAATTTCACCCGAAATTTGCCGGCAAGGTGACGGTGCATTGGGGGGATCCGTTGCAAGACCATGGCCTAGCCACCCTGGAAGGCGGGGATATCATGCCACTAGGTAATCGCACGGTGCTGGTGGGCATGGGTGAGCGATCTTCGCCCCAGGCCATTGGTCAGCTGTCAAAGGCTCTGTTCGATGGCGGCATGGTCGATCGGGTGATTGCCTGCCAACTGCCCAAATCCCGCTCAGCCATGCACCTGGATACGGTATTCACCTTCTGTGGTGGCAACGTAGTGACGGCCTTCAAGGAGGTGGCGGATGCCGTGGTCTGCTATGACCTGAGGCCCGGCGAGGGTGGCAAAACATTGTCCTTCAAGCAGGATCGCCGCCATCTGTTTGAGGTGGTGGCCGAGATTCTCGGGTTCCCGGCGCTGGAGGTTGTGCCCACGGGGGGGGACAGCCCGGAAGAGCGCGAGCGCGAACAGTGGAACGACGGTAATAACGTACTGGCACTGAGCCCCGGGGTGGTGGTGGGTTATGACCGCAACGACGATACCAATGCTGCGCTTGAAGCAGCGGGCATAGAAGTGCTGGCCATACCCGGCGCCGAGCTGGGCCGGGGCCGAGGCGGAGGGCGCTGCATGAGTTGCCCAACCATCAGGGATGCTGTTTGACAGCTAAGGAGAAGGTCCATGGCGTTTAATCTCAAGAACCGACATTTTCTGACGCTGCGGGATTTTACGCCGCGCGAAATCAGTTTCCTGCTGAAGTTGTCCGCTGATCTTAAAACCGCCAAGTACGCCGGCACGGAGGTGCCAAGGCTGCAGGGCAAGGACATCGCGCTGATCTTCGAGAAGAATTCCACGCGAACCCGAGTCGGGTTCGAGGTGGCCGCCTATGACCAGGGTGCGCGAGTGACTTATTTGGGGCCCACAGGCACCCACATAGGCCACAAAGAATCGGTGAAAGACACCGCGCGGGTGCTTGGACGGGTCTACGATGCCATTGAGTATCGAGGTTTCGGGCAGTCGGTTGTGGAGGAGCTGGCCCAGTATGCTGGTGTGCCGATCTACAACGGTCTGACCAACGAGTTCCATCCGACCCAGATTTTGGCAGATTTACTAACCATGCAGGAGCAGGTGGAAAAACCGTTGCGCGAGGTAGCCTTTGTGTTTATCGGCGATGCCGCCAACAACATGGGCGATAGCCTGCTGATCGGCGGCGCCAAAATGGGTATGGACGTGCGGCTGTGCGCGCCTCAGGCCTGTTGGCCGAAACAGGCGGTGCAAGACGAGGCAAAGGCGCTGGCGGCGGAAACCGGAGCTCGCATCACCATCACCGATGATATTGACGCCGCCGTTGCCGGTGTCGACTTTGTTTATACCGATGTCTGGGTCTCGATGGGTGAACCACAAGAAAAGTGGGCCGAACGCATCAAGCTGCTGATGCCTTACCAAGTCAATGCGGCCCTGATGGCGAAAACCGGCAATCCCCGGGTGCGATTCATGCACTGTTTGCCAGCTTTCCACAACACCGAAACAGTGGTTGGCAAAGAGATTCAGGAGGCTCATGGCATTGATGCCATGGAGGTGACTGACGAAGTATTTGAAAGTCCGGCCTCCATTGTTTTTGATCAGGCCGAGAACCGGATGCATACCATCAAAGCCGTCCTCGTGGCGACCCTGGGAGACTGACATGTTGGTGGTCGCAGCTTTGGGCGGTAACGCTCTTCTGAAACGCAGCGAGCCGCTGACTGCGGTGGTTCAGCGCAACAATGTGAAAACGGCGGCACTGTCGCTGGCGGATATCGTTCGAGCCGGACACGACCTGGTGATTACCCATGGCAATGGGCCGCAAGTGGGGTTGCTGGCGTTGCAGGGCGCGTCCTACAAGCCGGATGAAGCCTACCCGCTGGATGTTCTGGGCGCGGAAACCGAAGGTATGATCGGCTATATGATCGAACAGGAACTGGAGAATGCACTGGAGCATGACCGGCCCGTCGCGACGCTGCTGACGCAAGTGGTGGTAGACCCTAAAGATCCGGCTTTTGCCAAACCGACCAAGTTTGTCGGGCCTGTCTATGAGCGCGAGGAAGCTGAGCGCCGGGCGGCTGGTGCGGGCTGGAGTATTGCGCCGGACGGTGACAAGTGGCGGCGTGTGGTGCCCTCTCCCAAACCCCTCGAAATACCCGATCTGCGCGTGCTGCAACTATTGCTGGAGCAGGGCGTGGTCGTGGTCTGCACCGGCGGTGGCGGAATACCGGTGCTGCGGCAGGAGGACGGCAGCCTGATGGGCGTTGAAGCGGTCATCGATAAGGATGCCGCCAGCGCATTGTTGGCCAGAAAACTGGGGGCGGATGCGTTGCTCCTGTTGACCGATGTGGATGCAGTCTACCGAGACTTTGGCACCGATCAGGCGACACCGGTTTCCGCATTGACGGTGGCTGAGGCGCGAGCATTGGAATTACCTGCTGGCTCCATGGGCCCCAAGCTGCGTGCCGCCTGTGAATTTGCTGAAGCGGGGGGCTCAGCGGCATTGGCCGGCTGCAGGATGCCATTGCCATTCTTGACGGATCGGCAGGCACGCGGGTGTCTACCGATGCATAGTACGTGATGATGACTCAACATGACGCCCACGATCGGGTCGAACCAGACAATGACACTGGGACTATTGTCGCCATTCGTGGGGGAGTCGTCGATGTCAAGTTCGCGAAGCTGGTACCTGCTATCCGAGAGCTCTTGTATGTCGGGAAAACAGCCCTGGAGGTTGCCGGCCTTGAGGATAAGGGCATCGTTCGTTGCATGGCGTTGGGGCCGGTCAGGGGGCTAGGGCTAGGTATGTCGGTTCGGGCCACCGGCGCTCCGATCAGCGTGCCGGTCGGCGACGCTGTCCTGGGCCGCATGCTTAACGTGTTTGGTACGCCTATCGACCGCAAGCCCGCACCAGTGACGGTGGAGCGCCGCGCCATTCACCAAGCACCGCCACGGCTGGAAGATCGTGTCGTTCGCAGTAAAGTACTGGAGACCGGCATCAAGGCCATCGACCTACTGTCTCCCATCGAACGAGGCGGTAAGACTGGCCTGTTCGGTGGTGCTGGTGTGGGCAAGACCGTGCTGATCACCGAACTAATCAACAATACGGTGCAGCAATACAAAGGGGTGAGCCTATTTTGCGGCATCGGCGAACGTTCCCGTGAGGCGGAAGAACTCTACCGTGAAATGGGCGAGGCTGGCGTACTTGATAACACTGTCATGCTATTCGGGCAGATGAACGAGGCGCCAGGTGTGCGGTTTCTGATTGGCAAAACTGCTCTCACTATGGCGGAGTATTTCCGCGATGAGCAGCACCGAGATGTGTTGCTGCTCATCGACAATATTTTTCGCTTTGTCCAGGCCGGCTCTGAAGTATCCGGGCTGCTGGGTCGTATGCCCTCGCGGGTGGGCTATCAGCCGACCTTGGCGACCGAACTGGCGGAGCTGGAAGAAAGAATCACCTCCACTCGCAGCGCAGCGATCACCTCGATCCAGGCCGTTTATGTGCCCGCCGACGATTTCACCGACCCAGCCGCTGCCCATATCTTCTCTCATCTTTCGGGCTCGGTCGTGCTGTCCCGCAAACGCGCCAGTGAAGGCTTGTATCCGGCCATTGATCCCCTGGCCTCGTCCTCAGTAATGCTCACGCCGTCGGTGGTGGGGCAGCGTCATTATGATATCGCTCGGGGCGTGCGCCGAACCTTGGCCGAATATGAGGAACTGCGCGATATCATCGCCATGCTGGGCATTGAAGAACTGTCAGCCGCTGACCGGGCAACCGTTGCTCGCGCTCGTCGGCTGGAGCGGTTCCTGACCCAACCCTTCTTCACCACGGCGGCCTTTACCGGTACCGAGGGACGACGCGTGACCACCGTTGAGACCCTAGAGGGTTGTGAAACCATCCTGAACCAGACCCATTTTGAGCGTAACGAAAGCGACTATTACATGATCGGCGCACTCTCCGATCTGGAGACGGTGGTATGAGCCAGTCAACGATGATGCAGGTGACCTTGAGACTGCCAGCCATGACCCTGCATCAGGGCCCGGCAAGTCGGCTGTTTGCCGTGGCGGAAAACGGTGCTTTCGGGATGCTGCCAAACCATATCGATTTCGTCACCGCCCTGGTGCCTTCGGTGTTAATCCTGACTCTAGCCGATGGTGAGGAGCAGATATTTGGCATCGACGAGGGAATACTGGTGAAAAAGGGCCATCAGGTCGAGATTGCTATCCGGCGAGGTGTCCAGGGAACGGATTTGGCCTCGCTGAAGGAAACCGTGCAAAGAAACTTTATTGAGGTAGATGAAGATGAGCGCGTGGCACGTTCCGCCCTGGCGCGTTTGGAGGCGGGCATGGTGCGGCGGTTTGCCGATCTGCAGCGACCCAAAACGCCATGACCAAGCCGCGAAAATCTCCGGTGGATGACATCGGCCGTCGTGCGAGACGTCTGAGAAAGGCACGGGAGGAGCCCGGTACGAGTCCCCTGCGGGGCCTGGGTGTATTCGGCATGATCGGCTGGTCGATCGCGGTACCCACCGTGGCAGGCGCTTTTTTCGGCCTGTGGCTTGATCGCAATATGCCGCAGGATTTTCAGTGGACCATTGCCTTGATTCTGGGTGGCGTAGCCCTCGGCGGCTTCATTGCCTGGGCCTGGGTCAGCAAGGAAAGCGGGAGTGACCGTAATGATGATTGATTGGCATGCTGTGATCATCGGCTTTGGCACCGGTGTTACCGTCAGTATCCTGTATTTCTTGGGCTTGGCACTGAGTGTCCGTCTTGCGCTGCGCCTGACACGCCCCGTCTCTTTGCTGCTGCCTAGCGCCGCGCTACGGATCGGCCTGCTGCTGTTGGCAGGGTGGCTGGTGACCGATGGAGGAACCCTGGGCTGGGCGTTCGCTGGTTATGTGTTGGCCTTCTTCATCGTGCGTTTCAGCGCCACCCTAATGGCCCGGTTACCCCGGGTGAAGGAGGCCAAATGCAACTGACACCCGACGAAACGACGGTCTTCACTCTCTGGGGCCTCGGTATTAATGAAACCATCGTCAACACTTGGATTCTCATGGCCTTGCTGACCGGCGCTTCGATCCTCGTGACCCGGAGACTACGGCCGGATGTACCGCCAAATCGCTGGCGAACCACCCTGGAAGTGATCGTCACCGGGATCCAGAGGCAGATCGAGGAAATCTCGCCGCAGTCGTCTCGCCATGTCTTGTACTTTTCAGGCACGCTGTTTCTGTTCATTGCATTATCAAATTTACTACTCGTAGTGCCTGGCTTCACGCCGCCTACGGCTTCGCTCTCTACTACCGCCGCTCTGGCCTTGGCGGTATTGATTGCTGTCCCGCTGTTTGGCATCACTCAACAGGGCATTCGCGGTTACCTGAAAACCTACATCCAACCATCGGTCATCATGCTGCCCTTCAACATCATCAGTGAGTTCTCTCGGGGCATTTCGCTGGCCATCCGCCTCTACGGCAACGTGATGAGCGGCGCGGTCATCGCCGGCATACTGCTCGGCGTGGCGCCGTTCTTCTTTCCCGTAGTGATGGACGTGCTGGGCCTGCTGACCGGTCTGATCCAGGCTTACATCTTCGCCATCCTGGCGACCGTCTATATCTCGTCGGCAACGGCCATTGTTAAGAAACCGGAAAACAAGGAGGAAGATCAATGACAGATGCAGCCTTTATTGCGGCCATTTCTATCTTCACTGCGGGACTGACGGTGTCGTTCGGCGCCCTTGGCCCGGCGCTGGGTGAAGGCCGCGCCGCAGCGGCCGCTCTTAACGCCATCGCTCAGCAGCCGGACTCGGCCTCCATGCTGTCGCGAACCCTGTTCGTGAGCCTAGCAATGATCGAATCTACCGCGATCTACTGTTTTGTGGTGGCGATGATCGTGCTGTTCGCCAACCCGTTCCTGGATCAGTTTATGCAAGCCACCCAAACGACAGCAGGCTAGGCCATGTCGATTGACTGGGTTACGGTTCTCGCTCAGATCGCCAATTTTCTGGTGTTGGTCTGGCTGCTCAAGCGTTTTCTTTACAAGCCTATTTTGAATGGCATCGATTCCCGCGAGGCCGAGATCGCGGAGCAGATGGGGGAGGCGGCACGCGCCCAGCAGAAGGCGGAAGCTGCTGAGGTGGATTTCGTAACACAGAAACAGCAGCTACTGGCCGATCAAACCGCTCTGGAGGCACAGGTTCGCCAGGAAGCCGAACAAAAGCGGAACGCCCTGTTGGTTGAGGCCCGGGAGACACTGGAGCAGGAACGGCTGGATTTGCAGGCGCACCTGGCGCGTGAGCAGGAACGCTTCACGACGGAGTTGTACAAGGCGAGTGCCGAAACGCTTTACCAACTGGCTAGCCGAGCGCTGCACGACTTGGCCGACGAACGTCTGGAGGCGCGCATTGCCCTACACGTCATCAGCCAGCTGGCGCCGCCGCTGTCGGAAGAGTTGGCCGCCGCGGCTAGCAATGCCCAAGGCGCGGTTGTCACCACCCATGCCCCGCTGCCGGAGGGCGCACGGCAAGAGGTGGAAGCCGCTCTCCAGGGGCTAGTGCCCGGGCTTTCCTTGCGTTTTGCCACAGATGACAGTCAGTCCCCCGGGATGGTCCTGCGAATCGGCAGCATCCAGCTCGACTGGACGGTGGACAGCTATACCGACGAGCTGGTGGGTCTGCTGGAAGAGCGCCTAGCAAGTGGCGAGTCGGGCAGGGTGCACAATTATGGCGGATGAATCGCGGCTGCCTGGCGTGCAGGGGTTTATCGACCTTCTGCTGGCCAGCTCGGCACCTTCGCCGGTACTGGACGAAGTAGGCACGGTGGCTGCAGTGGGGGATGGCATTGCGGTGGTAGCCGGGTTGGGGCGTGCCTTGGCGGATGAGCTGCTGGTGTTTGCCTCTGGGGTTCGCGGCGTGGTGCTGGATCTTGAGCCGGATCGGTTAGGGGTCGTTTTGTTAGGCCCTTCCGAGCAGGTGAGGGCCGGAGAGGATGTCTGGCGTACCCGCAAGGTAATCAGTGTGCCGGTGGGGCCGGGACTAATGGGACGTGTTGTCGATGCCACGGGCCAGCCCCTGGATGGCAAGGGCAAGGTGACCGCCGTGGCCGAACGACCAGTGGAAGCCCGGGCACCCGATATTCTCAGCCGCGCTGCTGTTAGCCGTCCCCTGGCGACCGGTCTCAAGGCGATCGATGCTGCGGTGCCTGTTGGTCTAGGGCAGCGAGAATTGATCATCGGTGATCGGCAGACAGGCAAGACGTCTATTGCTGTGGATACTATCCTTAATCAGGCCCGTTCAGAGGTCCTGAGTATCTATTGCGCCATCGGCCAGCGTGGGGATGCGGTCGCCAGAGTCATCGAAACGTTGAGGGCGAGCGGACAGATGGCGAAGACGATCGTGGTAGTTGCCGGTGATGAGAGTGCGCCAGGCCTTGCCTACATTGCCCCTTATGCGGCGATGACGATGGCGGAGTACTTCGCCGATCAAGCCCAGGATGTATTGGTCGTCTTCGATGACCTCACGCACCATGCACGGTCCTACCGTGAACTCTCGCTGCTGCTGCGGCGCCCGCCGGGACGCGAGGCATTTCCGGGGGACATCTTCTATGTGCATGCCCGGCTGCTCGAACGCGCCGGACAGTTCACCCCGGAGGCCGGAGGAGGTTCCATTACCGCCTTGCCCGTGGTGGAAACCCAGGCGGAAAACCTGTCGGCCTATATCCCGACCAACCTCATCTCGATCACCGACGGCCAGATCTATCTGTCACCGCAGCTGGTGCGCAAAAACCAGTTCCCGGCAGTCGATCTCGGGGTGTCAGTGTCGCGGGTAGGCGGCAAGGCGCAGCACCGTGCGTTTCGGGAAGTTGCCGGTAACTTACGCGTCACCCTCTCCCAGTTCGAGGAGTTGGAAGACTTTGCCCGCTTTGGCACCCGGCTGGATGACGCCACCCGGGCGCGTCTGGTCCGAGGTGCTGCGGTTCGGGCGGCTTTGCGTCAGCCTGAGCGGGACCCGATACCGGCGGTGGAGCAGCTAATGGTGTTGCTAGCGGCGATAGACGGCATGTTCGACGGGCTGTCGGAAGCCGAGGTGGTAGCTGCTATGGAAAGCGTTAGGGCGTCGGTGGGGGACACCTTGACAAGGATCGCAACGCGAATCGCTGATAACCAGCCTCTGGATGAGGATGACCGCGCCTCTCTGTTGAAGGTGGCACGTACCGCCCTGAGTGTACCGGAGCACGGCCGTGACGCAGACACTTGAAGCCCTGACCCGCCGTGATGAGACGCTCACCAGCATTCGCGGGATCGTTCACACCATGAAGACCATCTCCGCCATCAATGCCATGCCCTATGAGCGTGCCGCCAGATCTATCGAGGCCTATCATCGGACGGTGCGAAGTGGGCTCAGAGCCTTTGTCGCCAGAACCGGCTCCATCGCCTTGCCACAAGCGGAACCTGTCGACACCATCGTGGTGGTGTTCGGTTCTGACCATGGTCTGTGCGGTAACTACAACGAGGTACTTGCCGAAAAAGTTCAGGCCGAAATCGCGCCGCTAAAAGCAGCAACCTCGGGTGTTCGGATATTGTGTGTTGGCGCCCAGATGAATGATGCCCTGGCGGGGCAGGGTCTCAGTCCAGAAAGTGTTTTTTTACCACCGGCCTCGGCGGATGGCATCGGACGCCTGGCGAGCAGCATCGTAACCCGGCTGGATGACATCGGGCACGGCGAGCCTCACAACCGGAAAGTCACGCTGGCCTTTACCCAGCGAGCCGGTCGCGGGCAGCACGAGCCGGTGCTGGTGCCGCTGTTACCCCTGGGGCAGGCGTTCCTGGCGGGGCTCGCCGACCGACCCTGGGAATCCCGCTCCCTGCCCGACTATTCAATGCCGCCACCCGAGCTGTTTGCCGCCTTGTTGCGCAGTCATATCTTCGCCAGTGTCTTTCGCGCCTCGGCGGAGGCCATGGTCACCGAAAATGCCGCACGGCTTGCCCTGATGCAGCAGGCAGAACAATCGGTAGACGACCGGCTGGACGAGGTCAAAGGGCAACTGAGGTCGGTTCGTCAGGATGACATCACCACTGAGCTGCTGGATGTCATCATTGGCTTCGAGGCGTTGCGCAGCAAGACGCGCTGAACCCAAGGCCATGAGTGCGGAGACAGATGCTACTGATGCTCAATAAGACTGCCACTGACGCATAAAGCCCCACACCCTTTACCCGCAGCAAGGAAAAGAACTGATGGCTCACCATCACGATCATGCTCCCCGTAATTTCGGCCGGGCGTTTACCATCGGGGTAACACTGAACCTGGCATTTGTGATAATCGAAGCTTTTTATGGCTGGAAAACTGGCTCCCTGGCCTTGCTGGCCGATGCGGCTCATAACCTGAGTGATGTAGGAGGGCTGCTGCTGGCCTGGGCTGCCTTTGGTGCGGCGCAACTGCAGCCTAATATGCGCCACAGCTATGGTTGGCGCAAAGGCTCCATCCTGGCCAGCTTTGTGAATGCGGTGGTCCTGCTGGTCGCTATGGGTTACTTAGCTTGGGAGGCCATTGATCGCTTGCAAATGCCGTCGCCAGTGGCCGCGGGTACCGTGATGGTGGTGGCCGGCATTGGGGTAGTGATCAATTCGGTGACCGCCTGGTTATTTCTGGCTGGCAGCAAAGGCGATCTGAATATACGAGGGGCCTTTCTGCATATGGCAGCCGATGCCCTGGTGTCCCTGGGTGTGGTGGTCGCTGGTGCCGCTTATCTTTGGCAGGGCTGGGGCTGGATTGATCCAGTCATGAGTTTGGTCATTGCACTGGTGGTCGTCGTCGGCACCTGGTCGCTGTTCCGCCGATCGCTGCATCTGCTCTTTGATGGTGTTCCCGAAGAAATTGATTTGGAGAAAGTACAAACGGAGCTGCTGGCATTACCCAGCGTGGTGTCCGTTCACGATCTCCACGTGTGGGCTATGAGCACAAGTGACAACGCCATCACCGCTCACTTGGTCATGGCAGACGGTGGGGGTGACCATGACCAGCTGCTGACGCTGGCGACAGAGATGTTGCACGAATGTTTTGAAATCCGTCACACGGTGCTGCAACTGGAGGGCGAGGCCTATGCCGCAAATTGTCCCACCGCTTGCGGCTGTTAAGGCCAAAATGGCTTAACGGTTTTGACAAGAAGTGGTGGCAATGAAGCCGTGGCCGCGATGGCCTATCGACTGAATGAAACCATCTGCCAGTGATTCAAGTACAGAGTTACCGACGCCCCCAGCCTTGATGACCTCGATAACGCCTAAGTATGACCTAGCTAGTGTATGACCAACGCCTCGCCTTTGTGCGGGGCGTTGGCATGTTAGGGCTAAGAATCCAAGCTCTGGCTGACGCCCACCCATTCAAGCGGGAGAAACCCATGTGCTAAGTTATAGCTATTATTTTTTGGAGAAAAAACAGCAATGGAAGTCACTATCGGAAATGATTCTGAATTGATCAGGCAGGCTCAAGGTATTCGTTATCAGGTGTTTACACGTGAACAGCAGATTCCTGCAGAGCTGGAGCTGGATGGGCTGGATGAGGAATCATTCCACGCGCTGGTAACGGACAACGGTGAACCCATTGCAACGGCCCGGCTAACCGTGAAAGAAGACGGCTCTTCTACCATGGCCAGGATAGCGGTCAGTGAGGTATGTCGAGGAATGGGCGTCGCTTCGAAAGTTGTCCAGGCAATGATGCAATATGCCCAGGAGTTAGGTGTCAATTCTATTGAGATCCATGCTCACACTTACCTTAGAGATTACTACGAAAGGTTTGGATTTGAGTTCATCAAGGAAGTAGAAGTCGTTGGCGAACATCAACTGATTGAAATGCGGTATCAGACAGCGCATTCATAACCAAACATGCAAGGTCGCTCTAGCGGCAGTTTTGTCAGTCATAGGCATTCACCCTAACCGCGACTTACGGCGCGCTATCGCTTCGCAGCTCTGAAGAGAAGATCCGTGGCCGCCAGCACACCGTGCTAAGTAAGGACGCTGCATCGTCGAAAGAAGCTGGTATGTGGCCAACTAATCGCCCCACACCGACCGCGACCCACGCCGCGCACTCGACACCCCGCCCCGCCCGCGCGCTAAATGTAGAGTTTTTTATGCACCCCTGCGATCGCCGCCAAGCCACGCCACTGCTGGGCTGGCTGGTGGAAAATGGGTGCATGAAAAACATGCGTTTTCATGCGGATTTATGCGCTTTTAACGGATGAGTAGGCATGCTAGTACTTAAAACTAAGTCCTCAGCCGAATGAAAATTAGTAGAGGCATTCCTGGTAAGTCCTGGTAGAGACGAGGCTTTCCAGAAAGAAACGACGTAGGGTGGTCTAAAGTAGCAAGTGATCGGGTTGTAAAGATGCAGAGGAATGGTCAATACTGCTCAAAACTAATTAAAGTATGGATCTAAGGTCTCATGTGGCCGAGCTATACTAAATGTTTCAATATTTCAGTACCTTAAGTGCTCTGTGTGCTTGCGAAATAACCTGTTTCACGGCGGCAAGTATGGCGATCAAGATTTGGACAGCAAGCGGCGCAATTTAGAGCTTCTCCGCTGCGCAAAAATCGTACTCGATCAACTGGCACATGGTGCGGATTTTAGCAATGACTATGAACGCCGCTATTGAACAAAAAGATAACAATCGCATGCACTCGGATGTTAAAAGCAGCTCTCCTTCATCGCTATGCTTTTTGACGCTGATGCGATTCATGAGATTTTTAAGGAATCTAAATTGGCAAATCCGATAGCATTTGGAACTTATCAATTCAAGACTCAACAAAGCGCCAAGGAAGAAGCTCGGCGTAGAATCAACCAGTACGAAGCTGGCGAACGTCTCCAATTTGAAGATGAGTTATTTTTCACCTCATTATTCACACTACATTCTGAATATACAAAGAAGAAAGGCGCAGGTATCGATTACATACAAGTAAAAAGGGATTTTCATAAAAATCGATGTTTGTATATCCATAGAGTGGATGGAACTAGTACGGACTGTAGTTGGCGTCACTGTATACAACCTGCCTCTACAAAGACGCTTGTTGCTATCGCGTTTCGTAGAGGTGTGAAAGATATTGTTATGAGGTATAAGAACGCGAAACTGATCGATGTAGGTTTGTGTCCGGTTCTCGGAATAGAGTTGACTGTTGATAACAGCCATGTCTCCTATCTAAGTCCTTCATTTGATGAACTGTTAACTGCTTTTCTGAAACAACAACAGATAGATATAAAGTCGGTAGCCATAACAAACCCTGAGTCAAGTGACCCTGATCAGAGAGGTATGGTATCTGATCTAAAATTACTTGAAAAATGGCGGTACTACCATAAAAAAAATGCCTATTTACAGCTGCTCAGTGCCGAAGCAAATTTGCGCAGGTTAAAAGAATTGTAGGATGTTAATTTTTCGAGCTATTGAACGAAAGAAGGAATAAGTATGGACTTTGAAGTGCTAATTAATGATTCTTTCGTCAATATATCTGATGATGGGGCTTTACATCCTGTTGAAAATAAAAGAGTTCTTAGTTTAATAAATGACTTTGAAGATGGCCGGTGGCGATATAAGAAATTCCAAAACTTTATATGGGACAATATTGCAGAGACAGCATTGTCGCTTAAAGAGCGAAGATGTCTTGTAGATCAATCTCACTCTGTTTTGACTGCTGCGGCTCAGAATCTCAGACTTACAGATAAAGAAAGTGATATTGGGAAAGGTAGTGAGTTGGCAGAAATTGTTCTTTATGGTGTTATGAAACACCACTACAATGCTCTTCCAGTAGTCCCAAAAATATTTTATAAACAGAACTCTCAGGACAATGCAAAGGGTGCAGATGGAGTTCATATCGTAATTGAGAATGGTGATTTCTCTTTATGGTTTGGGGAAGCTAAATTTTACACTTCGATTGAGGACGCTCGATTAAGCAGTATTGTAGAGTCAGTTGGGAATTCTCTTAAAACAGATAAATTAAAAAAAGAGAATAGTATAATTACAAATATCTCAGATATCGATAGCTTGATAGAAGATGAAGGGTTAAGAGGGGAGATAAAGAATGCTTTATCCAATAAGAACTCTATAGACGATCTCAAACCAAAAATACATATCCCTATATTTATACTGCACGAATGTGATTTTACTGCTCAATGCGACAAGATGTCGGACGATTATCGTAATTCAGTAATTGATTATCATAAAGCTAGGGCTAATTCTTATTTTAAGAAGCAGATAAAGACTATTGGAAATACTTTTGGATATGGTGACGTAAAGTTCCATATTATCCTTTTTCCCGTGCCAAGAAAAGATGAGATAGTCAATAAGTTTGTTAAGCATGTAGAGCATTATAAAGGGGAATAGATCATGGACGTTTTTTACGAATGCCAGTTGATTAACAGCTTTATCGAAGAAGATAATGAACCTAAGGCAAGGGATGAATTGATAAAGCTCTTAGATTACCACAAGCAAGAACACGTTCCATATGAGCCTTTAATAAATAACCTTATTAGGCAAGTGGGTTTGTATCCATATATAGATGTTGAAACCTCTAGCTGGCAAGATAGGTTTGTTTATGAATCTTTTAAATCTGATATCGGCGGTGATACAGAGGTTACTCTTCACAGAGAACAATCTCTTATATTAAAAAAGTTAACCGAAGGTAGAAGCTTGGCTGTCAGTGCGCCCACAAGCTTTGAAAAAAGCTTTATAATTGATGCGTTTATATCAATTAAAAAGCCAAAAAATATTGTTATTATTGTGCCTACTATTGCTTTAACAGACGAAACTCGGCGTAGGCTTCAAAGGAAATTCTCAAACTACTATAAGATAATAACAACATCTGATGTCAAAATCGCCGAAAAGAATATATTTATATTTCCTCAAGAAAGGGCTGCTCATTATGTAGATGAGCTGGATAATATTGATATGTTGGTTATAGACGAATTTTACAAGGCTAGTGAGAAGTTCGATAAAGAAAGGTCTTCATCATTAATAAATATAATTCTCAAGCTGGGCCGTAAAGCAAGTCAAAAATATTTTTTAGCTCCTAATATTTCAAAAATTAACGAAAATGTTTTTACCAGAGATATGGAGTTTGTTCATATCGATTTTAATACTGTGTATCTTGAAAAGCATGATTTGTTTAATGAGATAAAAGGCGATGATAATCTGAAAAGCGAAATGCTTCTTAGAATACTAGAGTCAAGTGTAGGGAAAACTTTAATCTATGCTGGAACCTATTCAAATATTGATAAGGTTGCAAATCTCCTGATTGATAATCATGAACCAGTAGAAAGTGAAATTTTGAGAAATTTCGAGCACTGGCTGGTTAATAATTATGATAGAAATTGGCATTTAACAAATTTGATAAAAAGAGGGTGTGGAATACATAATGGGCAGTTACATAGATCTCTTAGTCAAATTCAAGTGCGTCTTTTTGAAGAAAAGGAAGGCTTGAAAAATATAGTATCTACGTCTTCAATAATTGAAGGTGTTAACACCTCCGCCGAAAACGTCGTTGTATGGCGAAATCGTAATGGTCAATCAAAGCTTAATGACTTTACTTATAAAAATATAATTGGGCGCGGCGGAAGAATGTTTAAACACTTTGTCGGAAAGATATATATTCTAGAGGAGCCTCCAGTATCTACTGAAACGCATTTAGACTTAAGTTTTCCAGATGAACTTATAGGCAGTATCGACGAAGAAGAGTTCAAACAGGAGTTAACCAAAGAGCAAATCGCAAAGATTATTAACTACAAAGAAGAAATGTCAGAAATATTAGGTGATGACCTTTTTAAGGCCATGAAAAATGAAAGTATTTTTGAGTCCACTAACTCTTATCTCATTAGAGATATCGCAAGGGATCTTGCTTACAATTCAGATGAATGGAATGGTCTCGGTTATCTTAATTCAGACAACACTAATGATTGGGGGAGGCTCCTCTATAAGGTGATAAAAATGCATCCAGGTGGTTGGGGTGTTGAATATAATAAATTTGTTGGCTTTATAAAGATCCTTTCAAAAAACTGGACTCAATCCATACCAGAACTGCTACACGAACTTGATCAATACGATATTGGTGTCGATGAATTTTTTAAATTAGAAAGAAATATTACATTTAAGCTTGCAGCCACACTAAGTGACATAAATATTTTGCAGAAAAAAATATTGGATAACCCAGTGGATATTTCTCCATTTATATCCAAGGCTGCTCATGCTTTCTTGCCGCCAGTAGTTTTTCAACTTGAGGAATATGGCCTGCCTAGAATGATTACAAAAAAAATACATAACGAAAATATAATTAACTTTGAGGGTGATGATGATCTACATCAAATAATTGAAAAATTTAACGAGCTTACAATGGATTGTTTAGTTGACTCTGTTCAGAGTTTTGATGAATTTGACAAGTATATAATCAAATATTTTTACGAAGGAATTTAGTCGAGCAAAACTGCTTGGTTTTGTAGGAATTTAACAAATAGCTGCTTTCTGACTGATGAAAGCTCAAACTGTGTCTACATTTGTACCAGCCGCAGATCCGAGCATTATATGGAGCTGGTCAAAGAACCGCTCCTGACCGTAGCACTCCATATGTGCTACAAAAAACAGTCAGAGCTTAATTGTACCCGATGCTTACGTTAGCGGAGTGCATATGATGGTGCTGGTATATGTGTTGGTATATTTTCCATTATTTTTATTCTAAATAATTTAAAATCATGATCTTAAGTGCTTTGTTAGACTCCTGCCGGGGTCATGGCCCCGACTCCATTCTTCCTTTACCATCTATTTCCCATTTCGACAGTTAGCCTCTCTTGGCTGCCCCGTCTCTGCCGGTATCAGGTATGCTCATGGTTTGCCGTTTCTGCTGCACCTGCTAAGGATATTTCCATGCGTTTTTCTACACCGGTTGCCATTACGTCGCTTGTGATGATCTCTTCGTTGCTGCTGCCTACTGCGCTTCTGGCGCAGGATGCCCATATTGGCAGCGTGCGAACGGAGTTTAGGTTGATCGGCCCGAACAGTACGATTGAAGTGGAGCGCTTTGACGACCCAAAAGTACAGGGGATTTCCTGCTATCTCTCTTACTCTCAGGTGGGCGGGATTTCAGGTGCGGTAGGGCTTGCTGAGGAAGCTAGCGAGGCGAGCGTGGCTTGTCGGCAAACGGGAGAGATCGTCTTCGACCCTGATGAGGTAGACGAGCAAGAGGTCGTTTTTAACCAGCGCCGCTCGGCGTTGTTTAAGAATATGCGCGTGGTGCGCATGCACGATGCTGAAACCGAAACCTTTGTGTACTTAACTTACAGCACCAAGCTGGTGGATGGTTCTCCAAAGAATGCGATTTCGGCGGTCCATTACGGTGGATTTTAATAGTGCTTAGCGGGGCTTCCCCAGCATCTGTGTCCAGAAGGTGGTATAGCGCGAATCAGCATTGCTGGCCTTGGCCATGCCCATTTCGGTGAAGGTGCCATTCATCATATTGCGGCAATGGCCGGGGCTCTCTAGCCAGCCGTTTACCACGGCGGCGACAGATGTATGCCCAGCGGCAATATTTTCACCCACGGCTTGCCACGTGTAGCCATGTTGATTGGCGCGTTGCTCAATTCCTGCGCCGTTAGCATCGGTATGGCTAACGTAGTCGTTGTTAGCCATATCGCTGGCGTGCATATCGGCAGCGGCTTCCAGTTTGCAGCTCCAGGTCAACGGGCTGGCTGCTGAAAATGCTTGATCGCCACATTGACGAGCGTTGTTTCGTGCCTCGTTCACCAGTCTTAGCATTTCCTGTTGCTGCTCCGTCAGGCCACACGCGCTGTTGGTGCTGTCGCCGTGGGAGTCACCCACGGCCCACGTGCCGCTGCCTATCAATATCAGTGCTATCACGCTGAATAGTGCCCAGTGGGTAGGGCGCTTTAAGGTGGAGTTAGCCGTTAAGTTGTTCATTTTCGCCGATCTAGGGGCGGCCTCTTTTTCAGATTGATTTTATCCGAAAGCGATACCCGATAAAGGCCTGCTTGCGGGTCGGAAAAGCTGAGGCACACGCCTTGATCGCTTTTTGTATCAATCCTGCCCGCAGCCTAGTCATCATTTTCGATGTCATCCAACACCACCGTCCAGTTTTTAGTGTATATGCTAAAAATATATTTTGACGTTTTTTGTAAATGTAGATATTTTTGTTAGTCATTACGGTTGATGCTGCCTATCTGAAAATGAAGAAGCTGGCTCGCTAGTGCTTTCGGAAGTACAGGCAATGGCGTTGTAGCGAGTTCGTGAGAGGCGCGGCCAGCGTTTGAGAGCACGCTCTAATGTCATGGCAAAAAGGAAAACAAGATGAGTGAGTTACCCGATATTTTGATACCTGACGCATTTATTGGCGGAGAGTGGTGCGGTGCTGAAAAGCGCTTTGCGGTCACTAACCCGGCAAATGGCGAGCTATTAGCAGAAGTCCCTGACCTGGATGCTGATGGTGCACGAGCAGCGGTTGCCGCAGCGGAGGCAGCAGGGCCGGGCTGGAAAAAGCGTACTGCGAAAGAGCGTGCAACGCTGTTGCGCGCCTGGTTCGACGCCATCATGGCGCACCAGGAAGACCTGGCTCGGCTAATGACGTTGGAGCAGGGCAAACCACTGGCAGAGTCCCGCGGTGAAGTGGCGTATGGCGCGTCATTTGTCGAGTTTTATGCCGAAGAGACCAAGCGTATGGCCGGTGAAACCTTGCCGGGCCATGGTGTCGATAAGCGCATTCTGGTGTTTCGCGAACCGATTGGCGTTGTGGCTGCCGTTACGCCCTGGAACTTTCCGCTGGCAATGATCACCCGTAAGTGCGCCCCCGCTTTAGCGGCAGGCTGTACGGTGGTTATCAAACCTGCAGAAGCAACGCCACTCACGGCGTTGGCGGTGGCGCGCTTGGCTGAGCTAGCTGGCCTGCCCGCTGGGGTAATCAATGTGGTCACGGCCAGCCAGCCTGCACCCATTGGCGAGGTGTTAACCACCGATCCGCGCGTGCGTAAGTTCTCTTTCACGGGCTCTACGCCAGTGGGTAAAAAGCTGCTTGCTCAGTGTGCCGGTACGGTCAAAAAAGTATCGTTGGAGTTAGGCGGTAACGCCCCCTTCATCGTGTTTGATGACGCCGACCTAGACGCCGCCGTTGAAGGGGCTGTTGCCTCCAAGTATCGCAACTCTGGCCAGACCTGCGTGTGTACCAACCGTTTCTTGGTTCAAAGCGGCGTTTACGAGGAATTTGTTGAAAAGTTTGCCAAGCGGGTAGCGCAACTGAACGTGGGCAATGGGCTGGATGATGGCGTTATGCAAGGCCCGTTGATCAATCAGGCTGCGGTCGAAAAGGTCGAGTCCCACATTGCTGATGCGCTGGAAAAGGGTGGGCGGTTGGTCTGTGGTGGCAAGCCCCACACGTTGGGCGGTACTTTCTTCGAACCGACGATTATTGCTGATGTGACCGACAACATGCGGGTTGCCCGTGAAGAGACGTTTGGTCCCTTGGCGCCTGTGTTCCGTTTCGAGACGGATGAAGAAGCCATTGCCATGGCGAATGCGACTGAGTTCGGGCTGGCAGCTTACTTCTATGCCCGTGACTACCGCAGAATTTGGCATGTAATGGAAGGGCTGGAGTACGGCATGGTGGCGGTTAACGAAGGCATTCTGTCTACCGAGTTAGCGCCCTTTGGTGGGGTGAAAGAGTCTGGGCTGGGCCGTGAAGGCTCACGTCATGGGCTTGATGAATTTACCGAGTTGAAATACGTCTGTGTTGGCGGCCTGTAAGCGATTTTCACTAATTAACTGAGGAATGCAGTAAATGAAGATGAGCAATGCACAGCTGAATGAGCTTAAACAGAAATATGTCGCTAATGGTGCCGCCAGCCCTGCAACGCAATTTGCGGACCGTGCTGAGAACGCGATTATCTGGGATGCGGATGGTAACCGTATTATTGATTTCGCGGGTGGTATTGGCGTGCTTAATATCGGCCATTGCCATCCTAAGGTAGTCGAAGCGGTTAGGGAGCAGTTAGGTCGGGTGATGCACACTTGCCAAACCGTTATTCCTTACGAAGGCTACGTGAAAGTCGCTGAAAAACTCAGCCAGCTCACGCCTGTGCGCGGCCATGGCAAAGTCATGCTGGTTAACTCCGGGGCTGAAGCGCTAGAGAATGCCGTTAAGATTGCGCGTGCCGCCACCGGCAAGAATAACGTGATCTGCTTCGATGGTGGCTACCATGGCCGTACCTTTATGACCATGGCAATGAACGGCAAAGTGGCGCCTTACTCGGCTGATTTCGGCAGCATGCCTGGGAATGTTTTCCGTGCGCCTTACCCCGTTCCGTTCCATGGGGTCAGCGAAGAAGACGCTATCCGCGGTCTTAAAATGACGCTGAAGACCGATGCTAACCCAAGAGACACCGCGGCTATCGTGATCGAGCCTGTGTTGGGTGAAGGTGGGTTCTATCCTGCACCGGCCAGCTTCCTTAAAGCGGTGCGTGAAATTTGCGACGAGCACGGCATGCTGATGATCGTCGATGAAGTTCAGTCTGGCTTTGGCCGTACCGGCAAGCTGTTTGCCATTGAACACAGTGGTGTTGAGCCTGACCTCATGACCATGGCTAAGAGTATGGCCGGTGGCATGCCGATTTCAGCCGTCGTGGGAACGGCTGAGCATATGGATGCGTGTGGCCCTAACTCGCTGGGTGGCACCTACTCAGGCAGCCCGGTTTCTTGTGCTGCCGTTTTAGCGGTGCTTGAAGTATTCGAAGAAGAAAAAATTCTTGAGAAGAGCCAAGCCTTAGGAGAAGTGCTGGGGCAGCGCTTTACCCAGTGGCAGCAACGCTTTGCCTGTGTCGAAAACGTGCGTCACTTAGGTTCGATGGCGGCACTGGATCTTGTTGCAGCTGATCAAACCCCCGACCCAGAGCTTGCAGCAGCCATGTGTAAACGTGCCCGGGAGAAGGGGCTTATCCTGCTGTCGTGTGGGCTTTACGGTAATACGCTCCGCTTCTTGATGCCGGTCACTATTGAAGACAGCATCCTTGAAGAAGGGTTAGCGATTGTTGAAGAATTGCTCGAAGAGCTTACAGCGTAGTATCTAGCGTCTCATTGGTTAGTTAAGCGCCAATTGAAGCGTTTGTAGAGAGCGCTGATAAGTGTGCTGATATATAGAGAGTGTTGATAGAAGCCGGTGCAGCTAGTCTGCATCGGCTTTTTTTATTGCTTGTTGCCGTTGTTATTGAGTGCGAGGGCAGAACACGTTCAAACAGCTGTTACAAGGTGTGCTATTATTTTGACCCACTTTGCAAAATGCATACTCATGAATTCATCTTTCTTCCCAGACGAAAAGGCGGATGCCAAGGAAAACTTGGGTATTCGTGCCTACAAGCTACTTAAAATAGATATTATTAAAGGCACTTTTCAGCCTGACGAAAAATTACGGATGAGTGTGCTTAAAGCGCGCTATGACCTGGGTATTGGTCCTCTGCGAGAAGCACTTTCCCAGCTTGTTGCTGAGCATCTAGTGGTGGCTATTAGCCAGCGTGGCTATCGTGTGGCACCCATGTCGCTCGCTGAGCTTAACGATATATACGATGCCCGGGCGCAGGTTGAAGCGATGATGTTGGGGCTTGCGATAGAGCGTGGCGATGATGCCTGGGAAGCTAATATCTTGGCAAAGTCTTATCAATTAGCAAAGCTGACGGAAATGAGTTCGTCAGAAGGGCTGTTAGATATTTGGGATAGACGGCATAGTGATTTTCACACCGCGATGGTGGTTGGCTGCAACTCTCCGCATTTGATGAAAGTGCGCGCTGGGCTGTTTGATAAAGTTCAGCGCTACCGCTTTTTGTGGCTTAAGGAAACCGTGTTTTCTGCTCAAGCCCTTGAAGCAAAGCGCCAAGAGCATGCCGCCTTAGTAGATGCCACGCTTGAGCGCCGAAAGGATGAAGCAGTGGCATTGATGCACGAACACTTGATGTCCCCTGTGCCGATTATTGCACAGGTAATGCGCCAACAAAGTGTCGCATAGGGTAACAGAAGGCAGCGAAGAAACGCTAAAAGAAAAGGCCCTAATCATTAGGGCCTTTTTAGTTGGGTTTCTGTCGATAGCCGTTTGATACGCTTGTTTAGAACAGCAGGTTGGGCAACCACAGCGCAATACTTGGGAATAGTACGATAATTGCTAACCCCACTATCTGTAGAGCAACATACGGCAGAGCTGAACGATAGATATCGACGATAGTAATGGATTTTGGTGCGACTGATCGCATATAGAACAGGTTATACCCAAAGGGCGGTGTCAGATAAGCGGACTGCATACTGATAATAAACAGCACCGCAAACCAGGTAGTATCGAACCCTAAGTCACGTACGATTGGCACATAAAGCGGAATCGTGATGAACAGGATCGCAAAGTCATCGAGGAACATGCCCAGTGCAAAAAAGCTAATCAGCATGATGATGATGACGGTATAGGGCGACAGCGAGAAGTCATTAATAAAATCACTGACGATCATACCGGCGCCTAAGCCCATATAGATACGGCTAAAGAATACCGCGGCAATGGCAATCCAGAGCAACATACCGGTTATTTTGGCCGTGCTGAGCATCGCGTAGCGCAGCAGGCTCCAGTTAAGCCGGCCTCTCAGCGCTGCAATCAGCATGGCACCGCCAGCCCCGACTGCAGAGGCTTCCGAAGGCGAGGTTACCCCTCCGATAATGCAGCCCAATACGGCCGTGACCAAAAGGCCTGGGGCAATCACATGGCGCAAAGACATCAGCTTTTCTTTGGCACTAAAGCGTTCTTCTACTGGCGCAGCGGGACCTAGAGAAGGGTTTATGCGGCAGCGTATCAATATATAGGCCATGTAAATAGCGGCAAGCATTAGGCCAGGCACTAAGCCAGCAGCAAATAGCTTTCCTACCGATTCACGGGCCAGAAACGCATAGACAATCATTAAGATGCTAGGTGGGATGAGAAAACCCAATGCACCACCCGCCATGATAGTGCCGGTGACTAGCCGCTTGTGATAGCCCCGCTTGAGCATTGCCGGTAATGCAATGATCCCTAGGCTGACGGTAGCTGCCCCTGAGACTCCCGCCATGGCAGCGATAAGGGCGCAGATCAGAATGGTGCCAATCCCGAGCCCGCCAGGAAGGCTGCCCATCAGCTTATGCATCATCTCGAAAAGATCATCGGTAATACCGGAACGTTCCAGTACCAATCCCATAAAGATGAACAGCGGGAGGGCCACCAGGAGAAAGTTGTCCATGGTGCTGTATGCCGATGAGAGCAAGAAGTCCAAGCCACCAGGGCCAAACATCATGTAGGCACTTCCCATGCCCGATATCATCAACGCCCACGCTAGCGGAGCGCCTATTGCCATTAGGACGATCATGGAGAGAAACATGATCGCCGTAATTATCATGGGGTCTAAATTTAACATAGGGATACCCTTTGCATGGCATATCCACAAGGACGTGCCGGGGTGTGTCTCTTATTTTTCACGGTAAAACCACGTTGAAATAGAGCGAGGGTTAAGCAGCACGCTGTTTAAACAGAGTCGGGCTGTATTTAATCAGCGTCGCTAATGTCGTCTCGCGGATCATCATAGGGAATGCCAAGTAAACGCACGATGGCCCTCACTAGCTCTGCTACGCTCTGCAGAATTAGCAATCCAACGGCAATTGGAATGGTCGCTTTTATCGGCCAAAGTGCTGGACGCCAAATGCTTCGGTTGGAATACTCACCAATTAGCCAGGAGCGGTGGGCAAATTCCACGGCCATGGTGAAAAATACACTCAGCACCAAGATACCCAGTGAGAACACAATCACGTCACACAACGCCTGCATGCGGAAGGGCAGCAGGCGATAGATGACATCACTGCGCACGTGGCTTTGGTGGCGTAAGGTATAGCTGCCAGCCAGGATACTCAGCGCACCGAAGAACATCGTCGCTAGTTCGTGCCCCCACACAGTGGGGGCATTGAGTACATAGCGAGCGACTACTTCATAGAGCAGTACACCGATAATACCTAGCGTCAGCCAAGCGGTGACTCGTCCGACCCAGTCGGAAAGCCCATCCTGAAAGCGTAGATATCGGTTGATCTTACTCACTCAATCTTCCTTGCGCTTTGGCGTTATTAATCAAGATTTCAACGGCTTGGGCATTTCGCTCAGAGCGTGCCGCTTCCTCTTCCCAAATCGGCAAAGATGCTTCGGCTAGGCGTTGTGAATCTTCTGCTGGCAAGGTGGCGAATTCAAACAGCTCACCTTCATCGATGATGCGTTGGTTGCCTTCTTCCAGCCAGTTGTGAACGTCTTCCAGGTACTGAGCCAGCTCATCTACCAAGATCTGCTGCTGCTCTTCGCTCATCCGTTCCCAGGTGCGGGGGTTGATGAATGCGTTTTCTGTCCAGCCTGGGTTGAGTAAGTTGATATCGGTGTAGTAGCCCGCCACTTCATTAATGCGTAGCTGTTCGTACTCAACAGGGCCACCGTAAATGGCACCGTCGATAACGCCTGTCGAAAGCGCGACGTAGAGTTCTTCACCTGGAATAAAGGCTGTTGGAATATCAAATTTTTCCAGCACCGTTGCAATGGAGCTGGTTGCGCGGATGCGCATGCTGGAAAGATCTTCCAGGCTGGAAACAGGCTCTCGGGTGACTAAGCCATAATCGCTACCAAAGCCGCGGCCAATCAGCTTAACGCCTTGCTCTTCGTAAGCTTCTGCGATGAGCTCATCAAGGCCTTGGTTGGCAAATATATCGTGTGCTTCTTCAGCGCTTACCCATGCTCCAGGTAGGCCCCCTTCGATCGTGCCGATACCCACCGTGCCAGGCCAGTAACTACCTACACCATGGCCGATATCGATGCTCCCACGGGCAACGGCTTCGACAAACTGGTCGCTGCTGACTAGTTCGCCGCCACGGAAAAATTGAATGTTGATAGTGCCATCACTCGCTTCACTTACCCGTTCCCGCAAATCAGCTGCAATCTGATCCACTTCGGTGCCATAAAACGTGTGCATGCGTAAACGAACGGTATCGGCATAGAGCGCTTGGCTAGCCATGATGGAAGCGGCGATGGACGTCGCTAGGGCGCATTTCACGGATGTTGAGAGCTTCATAAAACCTCTTTGTTGGTAGCGATTAGAGTTATAGAGGGCATCCATGCTTCAGTTTCGAAACCATGTTGCGCCCCCAGTTTAATCACACGCATGGTGCTCAGGCTATAAAAAATTTCTATAAAATCGTCTAACATCAACATTTTTGCATTACGTTGACTGATGTCAAACCAAACTGAAACTGTATCTATAAATTAATTTTTTATTAATTTTCATTGAGTTACTGTGTTTTTTAGCGATAGATTGCCGATCAGGTGTATTAGGTAAGCGTTGATAAACGGTGTAGCCAACAGATCGTCGAGTCTGTTATTGGCCTAAGCTCTCTTTGGAATAGGGCTTGAGACAGCACTTGAAACAGCACTTGAAACAGCGCTTGTGAAACAGCACTTGAAACAGGGCTTGGAATATTGGCGGGTTTTAATGAGTTTTGGCGCTTGAATACATGCCGAGCAGAAGAGTTGCTCCACGCCTTCAGTCAGAGCAATCAGCGAAAGATCTTTCCTTCTCTTCGGGTTATTGCGTCCTAGTGCTGCTTTTTTTAATAAACGCGGCACGCGCTATCGTTAAGAATTGTTTAGTAGGGGTAGTGTGAGCAGTGGGGTCTTAACAATGAAAACGAATCAAGGACTTGATAATGAAATATCCACTAACCCTGTTAGCTGCCGCTGTTGCTGCCACCGTTACCACAACCAGCTATGCGGCGCCGTTGCTGAGCGACCAAGCATTGCTCGTTGATAGCCCGGAACACTTGAGTGCCAATGCCTGGGTAGAAATCTCGCAATCGGCTTTTGAAGGGAACGTGCGCGGTGTTCTGGAATTATTGGGCGAAGAAGCGGAGCTTTGCGCCATTATGAAAGCCGATGCCTATGGTCACGGCATTGCTAATTTAATGCCTTCCGTGATTGCGCTAGGTATTCCTTGTATTGGTGTGGCGAGTAACGAAGAAGCGCGGGTTGTTCGGGCATCTGGTTTCGATGGGCGTTTAATGCGCGTGCGCAGTGCGACACCAGAAGAAGTGCGCGGTGCCTTTGATTACGGCATGGAAGAGTTATTCGGCGATATAACAGCCGCCCGCCAAGCATCCAGCGATGCCGCTGAGGCAGGGGTAACACTGCGCTATCATTTGGGTCTGAATGCTGGCGGTATGGGGCGCAATGGCATGGCGCTTGATAGTGAAGCAGGGCGCCAGGAAGCGTTAGAGCTTCAAGACTTAGCGTCGTTAGAGCTGGTGGGCATCATGACCCACTTTGCCTTTGAGGATGAAGATTTTGTTCGCCAGGGGCTGGAGGCGTTTCATGAGCAAAGTGATTGGTTAATCGAGACGGCTAACCTGGATCGCGAGGCGCTAACGCTTCACGCCGCCAACTCATTTACCACCATGGAAGTGCCTGAAGCACGCCTTGATATGGTGCGCCCGGGTGGCTTGCTGTATGGCGATCTACCCCATTATGAGCAGTTCAAACCGGTGATGTCGTTTCGCACGCGGGTAGCGTCGGTCAACGATTACGCGCAAGGCAGTGGCGTTGGCTACGATAACGTCAGGGTGTTGGAGCGCGATAGCTTATTGGCCAACTTACCTGTTGGCTATTCTGACGGCTACCGCCGTGTTTTCACAGACGCTGCCTTTGTGCTGGTCAACGGTGAGCGAGTGCCAGTCATGGGTAAAGTGTCAATGAACACAACCATGGTAGACGTGACAGATGTGGAAGGAGTGGAAGCGGGTGATGAAGTGGTGCTTTACGGGCTCCAGGGTGACGAGCGAATTACCATTGGAGAACTTGAAGACCTTAATGGCGCGCTACTTGCCGACCTTTACACGGTATGGGGAAACTCCAACCCGAAGGTGCTGCGTCCAAGCGATAGCGATACAGATACAGGTAGCGATAGCGAGTAATTATTGCCAATAAAGGTAGTAATGTACTGTGTTTGCTGACGAGGCCACCCCGCTCAACTGAGCGGGGTGGCCTCGCTTTGGGGAAGGATTATTGCGCTGAGAGGCTGGGGTTGCGCGTCATAGGATCATCGCGGCTATCCAGCCAAAGGCAATCAGCGGAATATTGTAGTGCAGGAAGGTCGGTACAACGCTGTCCCAGATATGGTCGTGCTGGCCGTCGGCATTGAGACCGGCGGTTGGGCCAAGCGTTGAGTCGGAGGCCGGGGAGCCTGCATCGCCCAAGGCCGCTGCGGTGCCTACCAACGCCACGGTGGCTAGCGGCGAAAAGCCAAAATTCAGCGCCAGGGGTACGTAAAGTGATGCGATGATCGGGATTGTTGAGAAGGAAGAGCCGATACCCATGGTAATGAAAAGGCCCACAAGCAACATAATCAATGCCGCTAAGCCCTTGTTATCACCAATTATCTCTGTAGAGCTGCTGACCAGCGCTTCAACCTCGCCACTGGCCTGCATCACACTGGCGAAGCCCGCCGCAGTGATCATGATGAACCCAACCAAGGCCATCATGCGCATGCCTTCGGTGAAGATGCCGTCCTGTTCGTGCCAGCGGAAGACGCCGCTTAAAGAGAGCAGTGCAAAGCCAAAGATCCCCCCCAGCACCATTGAACCGGTGTAGAGCTGAACGGCCACGGTGCCAACCAGTGCGATTGCCAGTACGGCTTTTTGCCAGCCTTGCAAATGCTGGGCCGCTTGCGCTGGGGTTTCATCGCCCTTGGCCAGATCTCGGTCTTGGTAGCTACGCCCTTTGCGATAGCTAAATAACACAGCTACGGCAAGGCCCAATGCCATGCCACCAATAGGAATCACCATTGCCATGGGCACCATCTGACGGGTGACTTCCAGTCCAAATTCGGCACCACTTTCATTGAGGTTGGTGAGCAAAATATCGTTCAGAAAGATAGCGCCAAATCCTACCGGTAACAGCATATAGGGGGCGGTAATACCGAAGGTAATCACGCAAGCAACGAGTCGGCGGTCGAGCTGAAGGTGATTCATTAGTTTCAGTAACGGCGGAACCAGTACAGGAATGAAAGCAATGTGTACCGGAATAAGGTTCTGAGAGCTGACCGCGGCGGCCAGCAAGGCGGCCAGTAGGGTATAGGTCACCATGCGACGACTGCTGCCAGAATCATCAACATGAAAACGCGCAATGGCGCGGTTTGCCATTACTTCAGTGATGCCCGAACGTGAGAGCGCGACGGCGAAAGCGCCCAGCACGGCATAGGCCAGGGCCACAGTAGCGCCGTTGCCAAGACCGTCGTTAAAAGCATCAAGGATGGCATTGATCGGCATGCCCGCATAAAGCCCACCCACCAACGTTGCGACGATTAAGGCAAAGACAACGGAAACGCGAGCCAAGCTGAGGCTGACCATCACTAAAATGGCCAAAACGATAGCATTCATGAATAGCTACTCTTGTCGTTGGAGTTAGAATTAGCTGGATTTAGATTTAGCTGGATTTAGATTTAGCTGGAATTGAATGCGGTGAAGCCCCGCAGCTTGTTGCTGCGGGGCAAGAATGGCCGCTTAGTGCTGGCTTGGCAGGGTGCCAGGGCGAAGCAGGTGGCTCAGCGTTCTGGCTGCCAACAAGTTGCTGGCTGCTTCAATGTCTGGCGCAAAGAAGCGGTCCTGTTCGTAGTGGGTGACATGTTCACGCAGCAACTGCTTGGCTTGTTCCAGCGGTGCGGTAGTGGTTAAACCGTGGCGCATATCCAGCCCTTGGCAGGCACCTAGCCATTCAATGGCGAGAATGCCACGCACGTTATCGGCCATTTCCCATAAGCGTTTGCCCGCTGCCGGGGCCATGGAAACATGGTCTTCCTGGTTGGCTGAAGTGGGCAGGCTATCCACGCTGTGCGGGTGCGCTAACGCTTTATTTTCACTGGCAAGCGCGGCTGCTGTTACCTGGGCGATCATAAACCCAGAGTTGACGCCGCCTTTCTCGACCAGGAAGGGCGGCAACTGGGACATGTGTTTGTCCATCATCAGCGAGATGCGTCGTTCCGACAGTGAGCCAATTTCGGCAATCGCCAAGGCTAAGTTATCAGCCGCCATGGCCACCGGTTCGGCATGGAAGTTGCCGCCGGAGATGATGTCGTCAGTATCTTCAAACACTAAGGGGTTATCAGACACCGCGTTGATTTCCACCGCCAATACATCGGCAACATGGCGAATCTGTGTCAGTGCTGCACCCATCACCTGCGGCTGGCAGCGCAAGGAGTAAGGGTCTTGTACTTTATCGCAGTTGGCGTGGGAGTTGCCGATGTCGCTGTTCTCACCGAGTAAATGTCGGTAGGCCGCCGCCGCATCGATCTGGCCACGTTGGCCACGTACTTCATGAATGCGCGCATCGAACGGTGAGCGTGAGCCCAGCGTGGCTTCAACTGTCAGTGAGCCGCAAACCGTGGCGGCAGCATAGAGGTCTTCGGCATCGAACAGGCCGCGTAGCGCGTAAGCCGTTGACACCTGGGTGCCGTTGAGCAGCGCGAGACCCTCTTTCGGAGCTAGTGCAATCGGGCTAAGACCGGCGACTTTTAGCGCTTCTTCGGCACTGAGCCACTCGCCTTTGTAGCGTGCTTTGCCTTCACCAATCAGCACCACACTCATATGGGCCAGTGGCGCGAGATCACCTGACGCGCCCACAGAACCTTTGAGCGGAATATGCGGGTACACCTCGGCGTTGATCAATGCGATAAGGGCATCAAGCACTTCACGACGAATACCGGAAAAGCCGCGTGCCAGGCTGTTAACCTTAAGCACCATGATCAGCCGCACAAGGCTGTCATCCATCGCAGCGCCCACGCCGGTGGCATGAGAAAGCACTAACGAACGCTGCAGTGCTTCCAGGTCTTCATCGGCGATACGTGTTTGAGCAAGCAGCCCGAACCCGGTGTTAATACCGTAGACCGTGCGGTTTTCCTCAACTACCCGATTGACGCAATCGACGCTTTTTTGGATCGCCTCGTCGGCACTGCTAGGCAGGCTAACCGTGACGGGGGATTGAAAGACCTGGCGCGCCTGCGCCAGTGTCATTTTGCCGGGCTGAATATCGAGATGGGTCATTATGAGTGCTCCTTGTAGTTGTTGAATTAGCTCTTCAGCATCGGCAAATCGAGGCCGTTTTCACGGGCAGATTGTTTGGCAATGTCGTAGCCTGCATCGGCATGGCGCATAACGCCAGTGCCCGGGTCGTTGCGCAGCACGCGGCCAAGGCGTGCGTGGGCATCATCGGTGCCGTCGGCGACGATAACCACCCCAGAGTGTTGGGAATAGCCCATGCCAACACCGCCACCGTGGTGTAGCGAGACCCAGGTCGCACCACCGGCGGTGTTAAGCAGGGCATTCAGCAGCGGCCAGTCGGAGACCGCATCGGAGCCATCCATCATCGCCTCGGTCTCGCGGTTGGGGCTTGCCACGGAGCCGGAGTCCAGGTGGTCACGGCCAATCACGACGGGTGCTTTAAGCTCTCCGTTTTTGACCATCTCGTTGAAGGCTTGGCCAAGACGCGCACGGTCTTTCAGGCCGACCCAGCAGATACGTGCCGGAAGGCCTTGGAAGCTGATGCGCTCCCGTGCCATATCCAGCCAGTTATGCAGGTGCGGGTCGTCAGGGATCAGCTCTTTGACTTTCTGGTCGGTTTTGTAAATGTCTTCCGGGTCGCCTGAAAGCGCGGCCCAGCGGAAGGGGCCAATTCCCTGACAGAATAAGGGGCGGATATAGGCGGGTACAAAACCAGGGAAGTCGAAGGCATTTTCAACGCCTTCTTCTTGAGCCATTTGGCGAATATTGTTGCCGTAATCGAAAGTGGGTACGCCCATCTTCTGGAAGTCGAGCATGGCTTGTACATGCACTGCCATTGATTGCTTAGCCGCTTTGACGGTGGCTTGTGGTTCGGATTTGCCACGTGCCACGTACTCTTCCCAGGTCCAGCCTGCAGGCAGGTAGCCGTGTAGCGGGTCGTGGGCACTGGTTTGGTCAGTGACCATGTCGGGCTTCACGCCACGCTTGACCAGTTCGGGCAATACATCTGCAGCATTCGCACATAGGCCAATCGAGACGGCTTTGCCTTCGGCAGTGTAGCGTTCGATACGCGCTAACGCATCGTCGAGATCGTCTGCTTGCTCATCTAAATAGCGCGTGCGCAGGCGGAAGTCGATGCTGGTTTGCTGACACTCGATATTCAGCGAGCAGGCGCCGGCCAGGGTAGCGGCGAGTGGTTGAGCGCCACCCATGCCACCCAGGCCTGCAGTGAGAACCCAGCGGCCTGTTAGGTTGCCGTCGAAGTGTTGGCGGCCCGCTTCCACAAAGGTTTCGTAGGTGCCTTGGACAATGCCTTGAGAGCCGATGTAAATCCATGAGCCTGCGGTCATCTGGCCGTACATCATTAGGCCTTTGCGATCCAACTCGTTGAAGTGTTCCCAGTTGGCCCAGGCGGGGACCAGGTTGGAGTTGGCAATAAGTACCCGAGGGGCGTCTTTATGGGTTTCAAATACGCCTACCGGTTTGCCGGATTGCACCAACAAGGTTTGCGTATCTTCCAGGCGCTGCAGAGTCTCAACGATTTTGTCGTAGCACTCCCAATCACGCGCAGCGCGGCCAATGCCGCCGTATACCACTAGATCCTCGGGGCGTTCGGCCACGTCAGGGTGGAGGTTGTTCATTAGCATGCGCAGCGGGGCTTCGGTCAGCCAGCTTTTGCAGCTGAGCTGGCTACCGGTGGGGGCAGCAATCTTACGGGATGCGTCGTGACGTTTGTCGTTAGTGGACATGGCGAAACTCCTCTTGAGTCATCGGTTTGTTATTAAAGGGCTAGTAATAGATGGATTAACGAATCCGGGCGCTAGGTGTCGAGCGCCAACTGAAAGACAATTCGTGCTGCCGCGCGGGCCGTACGGCTATCGATATCGTGATCTGGATTTAGCTCGGCGAGATCAGCTAAGCGCAGCTTGCCGCTGTCGCGAATGGTCTCAATCAGCGGTTCAATCAGCGCGAGTGAGACGCCGCGAGCGGCGGGGGCACTGACGCCAGGGGCTTCCCCAGCGGGCAGTACATCCAGATCGATGGTCAGATAGAGGTGATCGCAACGCACCATGAAGCGTTCTAGGTCGCGCCGAATGCACTCAAGGTGTGCCGGTTGAAAGTCCCGGTCTTCACGAACCATGACGCCGAGTTGTGCAGCACGGTTAAACAGTGCGCGCGTGTTGGCAGCGCGGCTTACGCCTAAGCAGGCGTAGCGAAACGGCCAGCCGCGCTTGGCGCATTCATCAGCAATTTGCGTAAAGGGGGTGCCCGAAGAGCGAACATGAGAGGGATCGCGCAGATCGAAGTGGGCATCAAAATTGATAATGCCGATGCGTGGTGCTTTTTCACCGTTATCAGCGAGATGCTGGGCAAGCCCCAGCCAACTGCCGTAGGCCACTTCATGGCCGCCACCTAGCACAACGGGGAAGTGTTCAGCCTTAAGTAACGCTGCTAATCGATCGGCGAGGGCTTGTTGGGCGGTTTCTAGGGCATCGCCTTCGCAGCGTACATTTCCCGCATCATAGGCTGGGCCTGTGCGGTGCCACGCCAGCGGTGCCAGTGCTTTACGCAGTGCCGAAGGGCCTTGCGCAGCACCGGTACGCCCCTGGTTTCTGGCCACACCTGCATCGCTTTCAAAACCTAATAAAGCACAGCCCGGCGCTGCCGTTGGGCTGAGCGGTTGGATCTTTTGATGCCAACGTTCGCTGTTGGGTTCAGGGTCTGTTCGGCCCGTCCAGAGTGACATGTCGAGTTCAGTGGCAGTGGCTTGACTGTTAATGGCCATGGGTAAGCACTCCCTGGAACATGCGCTGACGAAGGCGTCCTGGTTGTACGGCGTAAGCGAGCTCGGCGGGTGCATCGATATCCCATACACAGAGGTCGGCTTCTGCACCTTCGTGGATGCGTCCTTTGCCCGATAGGCCTAGCGCAGTTGCCCCATGAGCTGTCATGCCCGCCAGTGCCTCTTGGGGAGTCAGGCGGAACAGCGTGCAGGCTAGGTTGAGCATTAGCGTGGGCATAAACAGTGGGGAACTGCCGGGGTTGGCGTCGGTTGCCACCGCCATCGGGACGCCTGCGCTGCGCAGTGCCGCAATCGGCGGCTGTTGCGTTTCACGAAGGGTATGGAAAGCACCGGGCAGGATTACCGCCACACTACCGGCCTCATGCATGGCAGCGATGCCAGTGTCATCCAGGTACTCAATGTGGTCAGCAGATAGGGCTCCGTGGCGTGCGGCCATGGCCGTTCCGCCCAGGTTAGAGAGCTGTTCGGCGTGTGCCTTGATGGGTAGGCCGTGGGCCTCGGCGGCTGCAAACACTCGCTCGCACTGTTCCACCGAGAAGGCGATTTTTTCGCAGAACACATCAACCGCATCTGCCAGGCCTTCAGCCACTGCTGCGGGGATCATTTCCTGGCAGACAAGATCGATATAGCCGTCGCTGTCATCTTTGTATTCTGGGGGGAGGGCATGGGCGCCCAACAGCGTCGTGAAGACGTTGACTGGCAGCATCTTGCCGAGACGGCGCGCGACACGCAGCATCTTGAGTTCGTCTTTGACGGTAAGCCCGTAGCCAGACTTAATCTCTACGGTGGTAACGCCGTCAGCAATCAGTGCTTCAAGACGCGGTTTAGCGAGTCTTAGCAGCTCATCTTCGCTAGCCTCGCGCGTGGCACGAACGGTACTGAGAATGCCGCCTCCGCGTTTAGCGATCTCTTCATAGCTAGCCCCTTCAAGCCGCGCTTCAAACTCTTCAGCCCGAGAACCGCCAAAGACAAGGTGGGTGTGGCAATCCACAAGACCAGGGGTCATCACACCGCCACTGCCCATCTCTGTGCAGTTATTGGCGAGTTGCTCGTCGAACTCACTCATGGGCGACAAGGCGATGATGTGTGCCCCTTCGGTAATAACGGCCATGCGGTCGGGCAATGTCCGCAAGCCATCGAAGACGCTGATATCGCGCCAGAGGCGACGATCCGTTGCATTCGGCATGAGGAGCTCCTTTCAAAGGCGATGTGCAAAAATTTATTTTCAAATCTTAATGTATATACAATTAAGATCAATATGAGCCGATTCGTCAAGCTGCTTGTTACAAAATAGAGGGAAGGGTGAAATACATGAAAAGGTGAGATATTTTTGTTTTTGGTATTTTAAACAGTTTGTTATGTTTTTTTTGATGTTAATGAAGGCTATTTTTAGGCTGATTCATTAGACTAATGTCTATTTATATTGGCTGGAGGTGCTCTTCAATTGGTGTGTATATGTATATACATTAAGTGTTGAAGATACGTGGAAGGCTCACTAAACGCTGTTACACAACAAGAGGCATGCTCATGCTCCCTCCCAATACTACAACCCGCCAGCGGCCCAGCGCCGCGCTGATCCTCAAACTGTTTTTGCCAAGTGCGCTGGGGATTTTGATTTTCTTCGTGCCTGTCGAAATTGGCGGTCGCAGCACTATATTGCTCGATCACATGGTGACTGGTGCCCGGCGCTGGCTAGGAGATGCGAGTGGCTTCTATGCGCTGGCGCTGATTGCCGCTGGGGCTGCGTACCCGTTGATTCGAGGCTACTGGAATCGAAACGTTACCGAGCGCATTTTTACCGCACTAAAATTGCTTGGGGTAATGGCTGCCCTGATGGCGCTGACGGGCTGGGGGCCTGCCTTTCTGCATGAACCCGATATGCTGCCTTTCCTGTTTGAAAAGCTGGTGATTCCCGTTGGTTTGATCGTTCCTATTGGCGCGATTTTCCTGGCCTTGTTGATCAGTTATGGGTTGCTTGAGCTTATTGGCGTGCTGGTTCAACCCGTAATGCGGCCTATTTGGCGAACGCCAGGACGCTCGGCAATCGATGCGGTCGCTTCATTCGTGGGCAGTTACTCTATCGGATTATTGATTACCAATCGGGTGTATCAAGCGGGTCAGTATTCCGCGCGGGAAGCGGCCATTATTGCCACAGGGTTCTCTACCGTCTCGGCGACGTTCATGATTATCGTGGCGCGCACGCTGGATTTAATGGCGGTGTGGAACGCCTATTTTTGGCTAACGTTGTTGATCACGTTTATCGTCACGGCGGTCACCGTTCGTTTGCCGCCATTATCGCGTATGGATGACAGCGCTGACGATGGTGAACCGACGGCGCTGCCAGGCAAACGCTTGCTAACGGCATGGCAGACCGGGTTGGAAGTAGCTGCCCGAGCGCCAGCGTTGCATAAAAGTGTCGCGATCAACTTTAAAGAAGGGCTAGTGATGGCGATTAGCATCCTGCCTTCGATCATGTCGGTGGGTTTGCTAGGCTTGCTTGCGGCTAAATACACGCCGCTATTTGAGTGGCTGGGTTGGCTGTTTTACCCCTTTGTGGCCGTGTGGGGCATTGCTGATGCTGCCGCGCTTGCCCAGGCATCCGCTGCTGGCCTTGCCGAAATGTTTTTACCGGCACTGTTAATGGCAGAAGCGGACTTTGTCGCGCGTTTTGCTGCAGGCGTTGTGTCAGTATCCGCGGTGCTGTTCTTCTCCGCCTCAATTCCTTGCATTCTCTCTACGAGCATTCCGCTTTCTGTAGGGCGCATGGTGGTGGTGTGGTTTATTCGCGTTGCATTAAGCTTGATGCTCGCCATACCCACCGGATATTTGATGCAATCGCTTATTAGCTGAGTCTTTCCCAGCTAAGTCTTTAAGACGCTTGGCGATGTACCGAGGAGCGCAGTTTGTAGCGGTCGCCTGGGTGGAGTAGGCGGGCATAGCTGATGAGCTGCTCGCCTGACCACGTGCGTCGTACCATGCTCAGGCAGGGGGTGGCGGTATCAATAGCAAGCCAATCGGCAGTTTGCTGGTCGACAAGCACGGCTTCAACAGTGTGCTCTACGTCAGTAATCGGGCAGGCCGCTACCAATACTTCATTGGGTGTGTGCAGTGAAAAATCACTGGTTAAGTAGTTGGGTACCCAGCGAGGGTTAACATAGCGGTTTTCAAGCTGAATAGGCGTGTCGTCTTCCAAATGCACCAGCAGCGTTTGAAACACGCGGCTACCCAGGCGAACGCCTAGCCGTAAAGCGACTTCGTCATCCGCTTCAATGGCTTCACATACCAGTACGTGATTGCTGTAATGGTGTCCCCTGAAGCGCACTTCATCGGCAATGTTGTAGACCTCGACCAGGGATGACTCTGCCTTGCGATCTGTCACGAAGGTACCTAACCCAGGCTGGCGTGTTAGGTAGCCTTTTTGGACGAGATCACGAATCGCTTTATTAGCTGTCATTCGGCTTACCCCAAAATCTCGGGCAAGTTGCTCTTCGGGAGGGATCTGGTGGTGTGCTGGCCAGGCACCGCCCTGGATTTTCTCTAACAGGTGCTGCTGTATTTGCAGATAAAGTGGGGGAGCGCTGGTCATGAAGTGCCTTTCAAATGAATCTAATGTCTAACCCTATCCAGTGTACCTTGTGCAAAGGCCCAGGGCATCCTGTTGCTGGTTGGGCGTGTATTATGTACGAGGATTCATTGGCGTTGTCTGATTCGTTTAGTAATCGTCAGCATCGATAAGAAAGCGCTTATTTTAGGAGTTATTTTGCGCCTAAACTATTCTGGGTTACTGCCAGAGCGCGTTGGGTTTTTATTATTACCGCGCTTTTCAATGATGGCATTTTTTTCTGCGGTAGAGCCGTTACGCATAGCCAATCGTATCAGCGGCCAAACGCTGTTTGAGTGGACGCTATTTAGTCGTGATGGTGAGCCTGTCACCGCAAGCAATGGCATGACGCTATTAGTCGATCAGACCATGGGTGGTGGTCTCGATCTGCCATCGTTGGCTGTATGTAGCGGCTTTGAGCCTGAAGACCATTTAAGCCGAGCACTTATTTCGTGGTTGCATCGGCTTGATCAAGCCGGATGTGCCCTAGGTGGGTTAGACACCGGAGGGTTTATATTAGCTGCTGCCCAGTTATTGAAGGGGGAGCGGGTCACCTTGCATTGGGAGAGCTTGCCGGTCTTTCGTGAGCGTTTTCCAACGATTGAAACCACCGACGAGTTATTTGAGATCGGGGAGCGGCGTTTTTCCTGTGCAGGTGGTGCCGCAGCCATGGATATGGCCTTAGCAGTCATCGCCAGACGTCATGGGAGCAAATTAGCCGTCGATGTCTCAGAGCAGCTTATTCATGAGCGGTTACGTAGCCGCAGCGACCAGCAACGGATGTCGTTAGCGCAGCGGTTAGGCACTCATAACCGGCGTTTAGTGGAAGCCGTTGCATTGATGGAAAGACATTTAGAGGAGCCTCTTGCTTTGGCTGAGATTGCACGCCGAAGCGGTGTGTCATCTCGTCAGCTGCAGCGGTTGTTTGAGGATCACCTTCATCAAACACCGCGCCAGTGGTATTTGTCACTTCGTTTGGCGCGGTCAAAGCGTTTGCTGATTGAAACTGATATGAGCGTACTCGCCATAGGGGTAGCCTGCGGCTTTAGCTCTAGTTCGAGCTTTGCCAGAGCGTTTCGTGCTTGCTTTGGCTGCTCACCGATAGAGGCACGCCAACAGGGCCGCTAACTGAGCGATGAACGACGCAGCTCTGTCGTTTTACGCGTAGATAATGTCGCTTTGTGTCGTTTCCATTGTTGTCTAGTCGTCAAACTTGGTGCGGTATATTGCCAAAAGAGGACATTATAATGAAGAACGTACTTGTTGGTTTTAAGGGTATGTCAGCACTTAGCGCCGCTGGGGTGGCAGCGCTTGCGTTGTCAGGGCCCGCCGCAGCCGACCTTGATGAAGTACGGTTTGGTGTTCCTCCCTGGCCAGGTGTCACCGTGAAATCTGAAGTAGCAGCGCAGTTGATGGAAGCGATGGGCTATCAAACAAGTCAGCGTGACTTGGCCGTAAGCGTGATTCTTGAGGGGTTAGCGCGCAACGATGTGGACGTCTATCTGGGCGGCTGGTATCCGGTACAAACCGATATGGTAGAGCCTCTGGTGGCTGATGATAAAATTGAAAAAGTGGTCTCCAATATCCAGGGGGCGAACTCTGGCCTGGTGGTTCCTCAGTACGTTTACGATGCCGGTGTGACATCGGTGGCCGACCTGGACGCCTACCGTGACCGTTTCGACGGTGATATTCAGGGCATCGAGGCGG
Organism: Halomonas sp. MS1; assembly: GCF_024182575.1. Taxonomy (NCBI): domain Bacteria; kingdom Pseudomonadati; phylum Pseudomonadota; class Gammaproteobacteria; order Oceanospirillales; family Halomonadaceae; genus Halomonas; species Halomonas sp. MS1. The sequence continues at coordinate 4,357,433 of NZ_CP098926.1, read as the reverse complement.
GCACCGGGATTAACACGGCCATTCTGGCGGCTATTGATAATGACATTGCAGGCTTAGGAGACTGGCGCCTGCGTGAAAGCTCCACCGCCGCTATGTTGGCGCAGGCAGAGCAAAAGATGGCGGATGAAGAGTGGGTGACCTTTGTTGGTTGGGAGCCCCACTGGATGAACGTCAGTTTCGACATAGCTTATCTGGATGATGCCGATGAGGCGGGCATTGCCCAAATTGAGAGCACTGTTTGGACTATCGTTCCGGCCAATATGGCTGAAGATGATCCCCAGCTGCATCGTTTTCTTTCACAGTATGTAGTGGATATTGAGGATCAAAACGCGTGGGTGCATGACTACAGCTATGAGGATCGTCCCGCCAACGAGGTAGCGTCTGAGTGGATTAGTGCTAATTTAGACACCGTAGAGACATGGCTGGATGGCGTGACGACTAAAGATGGGCAGCCAGCGATACAGGCGGTACGTTCGACTTACCAGTAACCAATATTTCGTGTTAACCGTTTGTTAAGCGCTTGGCAAAAATCTTGCCAAGCGCTTTGCATTTCAGGCAGGTCCGCGTGGGCATGCAATGCCGCATGAACCATGTTTTTTGCACAGCGATAGCCTACCGGTATACCGTTGTTCCTCCAGTCCGCAATGGCTTTTTCGAGCGGTGCGGTCAAAGGGTCGTGCTCAACTGAAAGAACCTCAATCTGCGTTTCCGGTGGAAGTGTATCGAAGTGGTTCCCAATCCACGGGCAGTAGGCAATGAGTGACAAGACATCATGTCGGCTAAGTAACGGCGCATTGGCCCCCAGCGTTTGCTGGTTTAGTTTGCCGACCGGCGGATAGATGAGTCCTAACAGCACAGAACGATGCAGTAAGGGGGCTAAATCTATGGCTATGCGACCGCCAGCGCTGTCACCGACTACTGCAATGGGCTTTATGGCTTTAGCAACCTTGAAGCAGTCTTCTAGCATGTTGTGGTAGCTCGCCTCGGGCGCTAAGCGGTAGCTAATGCTGATAACGTGACGCTTTAGCTGCTCTGCTAGATTTGCTGCTACCCCATGGTGGCTGTCGATAGACCCCAGGGTAAACCCACCTCCATGAATGTATAGCACTTGGCCAAACTGAGCGGATGCAGGGATAAAGTGTCGGAGGACGATGCTTTCCCGCGCTTCGTCAGTGATTGTCATGCCTGACGGATTAGGTGGTGCAAACGTTTGGCATAGTTGGTCGTAGCGCTGTCGTGCTACTGCAGGAGAGCCATTTTCGATATCTTTTAAGCCCGCATCGAAGCGGGTTATAAAAGCGTTAATGTCCATTAGCGGCTCCACCAGTCAGTCGTTACTGCGTTGGTTTGATGCTGTCTCTCACTGACAATCAGGCGCTGCCGTTAAGCACGCCTGATGTCATCGGGATGGTTAGATCAACGCCTTCTGCGCTGTGCATCGAGCGTTTCGCGGAACAGCGAAATCAGCACACCAGCCGTCATCACTAGCACTACAACACTGAGTGGCAGGGCGGCTGCAATAAGGGCTGTTTGCAGCGCCGTAAGACCACCGGCAACCAGCAGTACCGCCGCCACTAAACCAATCACCACGCCCCAGAACACTCGGAAGCGTTTAGGCGGTTCATTATCACCTAACGATAAAATGGTGGTCAGCACTAACGTGCCGGAGTCTGAAGAGGTGACAAACCAGCTCATTAGCAGAAATACCATCATGGCGGAGAGTATCCAGCCAAATGTGCCGCTGCCGACAATGCCATCAGCCGTGGCAAACAGCGCTGAGGGTAGGTTCCAAGCGTTAACCAGCTCGATGATACCGGCGCTGCCAGGGCCATTCGTTGCATATAACTCCTGATACATGGCGTTGCCGCCAAAGATGATCAGCCAAACAAAAATGATCAGGGTAGGTACTAACAGAACGCCCAATACAAACTCGCGTAACGTACGGCCTTTAGAAATTCGCGCGATGAAAAGACCGACAAAGGGAGCCCAGGCTAGCCACCAGCCCCAGTAAAAGATTGTCCAACCTTGTTGCCAAGCGGCGGTTCCTTCCTCATCAGCGTACCAAAGTCCCATGGGAATAAAATTGATAGCGTAGTCGAGCATGGTTTCGCCGAATGCCATGATGAGCCACAGCGTGGGGCCTGCAATTAGGAAAATGCTCACGACCACTAGGGACACCCAGATATTCATCTCGGAAATAAGACGAATACCGCCGCGTACGCCGGATACGGCTGAGAGTATTGAGATAACTGAAATACCCGCGATAAGTATTAACTGGGTATTTAGCCCTGGGTCGACACCTATTAGCCGTTCTAAGCCAACGGCCATTTGGCTAACCCCAAGCCCCAGCGAAGTAGCGACGCCAAAGACGCAGCCCAGCACCCCAAGGATATCAAACAGGTGGCCGATAGGGCCGAAGATGCGTTCACCGATAAAAGGATAAAGCGCCGAGCGCAGTGCGAGCGGCAACCCTTTTCGATAAGCAAAATACGCCAGCGACATACCGACAATCACGTAGATGGCCCAGCCGTGAAGGCCCCAGTGAAAAACGGTGACGCGTAACGCATCGATAGCGCGCTCGTGACCGATGGCGGCGGCACCGGCCATGTCGGCATGAGGGTTGTTGGGATAGCCAAAGGCGCCAGTATCGTCAAGGTAGAACACGGGCTCAGCGACGCCAAAAAACAGGATGCCAATGCCGATACCTGCAGAGAAGAGCATCGAGAACCACGCAAAGTTGCTGAACTCTGGGCGGCTGTCGTCAGTGCCAAGCCTTACGCTTCCATAGCGGCTGAAGACAATGAAGGCGCAGACTGCTAGTAGCAGCATGACGGTAATTAGGTAATACCCGCTAAACGTGCTCTCGATCCAGGCGCGAGTTGCTCCGAACACGCTGCCCGCTGTATCTGAGCCAAGCCCGGTGAAAAGTACGAAGAGCAGCACTAGGCCGCTAGCGGTTAGCGTCATTCCCTTGTGCATGCCTTGGAAGAAACCGCCTTGGGCGAGCTCTGTCACCATGTAGTCTGTACTGAGTTCGGCCTTGGGTGAGTTGTTATGCGAAGGCGGCGTGGGTCGGTGAGGGGAAGTTGGCGTAGCGATATGCTTGTCCTCTTGGGCCGGACGTCGGGCCGGCAATCCCGGTCAACCGTCCGTGCTGGCGGACGGTTCTCATTATTTTTAGTGTTGCTTTGCTATGTGGTTTTGCTGTGTCGTTATCGCCGTATGGCAATAGTGCGGCCGGCCAACTCTGGCCAGGCCGAAGGCTGAGCTTGGGGTAGAGCTGCAATGGCTTCTTCAACGGGGGCCGGGAAAGGCGCAGGGCGAGCGGTATTGATATCAATGCCCATCAGCATCTGCTCGCTGGTGGCAAGTAGGTTGCCTGTCTCATCCTGTAGCTTGAAGAAAACATGCAGGCGTTTGGTATCGTGATCCAGCAGGGTCAACGCTACGCTGAGTGGTTGCCCTTCGTGGGCCTCGCGGCGATAACAAAGATGCGTCTCAAGGGTGTAGATCGTGCAGCCGTAGCATGCTCGGCCTGCGCTATCTAAGCCGATATGCTCCATGAGTTCTTCTACTGCCAGTGAGAAGACCCGGGCATATTCGGCGTCGTTCATATGGCCGTTGTAGTCGACCCACTCTGAGGCAACGCGGCTTTGTAAAATAATCATTAGATACGTCCTTCCAAACCTTCGGCTTCAGGCCAATATTTTTGTACTAAGCCGAGCAGTTCCACCAGAAAGTCATCACGGCGGCGATCCAGCTCGGCCACTGAGCGACCAGCGGCTTGATGCTCGCAGCCTTCTACCACGCGATCAATCAGCGCGTTGGTAAGCTCGGGAGCTTCAAGCTTTGTCCACGGTAGTTTTAGCGCCGGACCGAACTGTTCAAGCATGTGGCGCATCCCTGACTCGCCACCAGCCAAATGAAAGGTGAGAAAGGTGCCCATTAGTGACCAACGCAAACCACAGCCGTAGACGACGGCGGCATCTATCTCTTCGGTTGTTGCAACGCCATCATTGACTAGGTGCAGCGCCTCACGCCAGAGCGCTTCCATCAGGCGGTCAGCAATATGCCCCTCAATTTCCCGGCGCACGACCAGCGGGCGCATGGCGAGTGTTTGGTAGAGGGCCTGGGCACGCGCTAGCTCGTCAGACGTGGTGGCTTCCCCGCCCACCAGCTCTACGAGTGGCAGTAAATAAACGGGATTAAAGGGGTGTGCGACGATCACGCGGCCCGGTGCCCGTGTGCAGGCATGTTGCAAATCGGTGGGTTTGAAGCCGGATGTTGACGATCCGATCAAGATATCTGGAGCTGCTGCGGCATCCAGGGCGGCAAGCACCTCACGCTTCAGCGCGAGTCGCTCGGGTACGTTTTCCTGGATCAGGTCGGCACCTTCAACAGCGGCCTCAAGGCTTTCCACGAAGCGCAGCCGCTGGGGGCTGGCGCCCTCGGCTAGGCCCTGGCGCTGCAAAGATCCCCATGCATTCTCAACGAAGGCGCGAGTACGCAGTGGCGCATCAGGGGCTGGATCAAAGGCCACGACGTCCCAGCCCCGAGCCAGAGCGCGCGCGATCCAGCCATTGCCAATCACCCCTGTGCCTATAACCGATAGCTGTTGACTCATGCCTGACCTTCCGTGGTTAGTGCGTTGGAGTGGCTGCTATGCGGATCGCGCAAGTTGAGGTGCACGCGAGTTTCTGCGGGTGTCATCACTCGGCCTCCCAGGTTGTCGATGACAGTGGCGGCTTTCTCAACTAATTGCCCATTAGTCGCCATTACGCCCTTTTTAAGATAAAGATTATCTTCAAGACCGACGCGGGCATGGCCGCCTAGTAGAACTGCCTGAGCCACCATGGGCATCTGATGTCGACCGATGCCGAAAGCTGCCCACTGAGCGTTTTCTGGCAGTTTATTGCGCATGGTCAACATCGTTTCAGTATCGGCTTCAGCGCCCCAGGGGATGCCTAAACAAAGCTGATAAAGAGGATCGCCATCGATCAGTCCTTCCTGCTGTAGCTGGCGTGCGAACCAAACGTGGCCCAGGTCGAAACATTCCAGTTCTGGCTTGACGCCAGCGGCCTGCACCAGGCGGGCGTGCTCGCGTAGCCAGTCGGCAGGGTTTACGTAGACCATGTCGCCGAAGTTGAGGCTGCCGCAGTCTAGGGTGCAGAGTTCGGGCAAAAGCTCACCGACTGGCTCATGGCGTTGGGCGGGCGTCTGGATATCCGTGCCGGGGCCGCCGCGTGTGGGGTCCTGGGCGTCAGGAATCCAATCACCGCCACCGCCAGCAGTAATGTTCATGACAATATCCACCTCGGCCTCGCGCACACGCTGCATCACCTCACGAAAATGCTCGAGAGAGTGGCTGATGCCGCCGGTTTCAGGGTCACGGACATGGATATGCGCAACGCTGGCACCGGCTTTGGCTGCGGTAATACAGTCGTTAGCGATTTGTTTAGGTGTGATAGGCACATGTGGGTTTTTGCCGGTGGTATCGCCTGCGCCGGTAACAGCGCAAGTTAAAATAACGTTGCGGTTCATTGGCCGCTCCTTGAGAGTGGTTCTAAGTAACGTGCTTCAGTATGGCTAAATAGCGTGATGATAATTGACAATAAGCGACGTTAAATATGCACAAAGCGTCGTTATTGATAAGTGGAGTTAATGCGATGCATCTTGAGGATTACCAAAAGTTTGACGCCACTGGCCTTGCTGACCTGATTCGCCGCCGAGAGGTAAGTCAAGCGGAGGTGTTCGATGCGGCAGTAGCTGCGATTGAAACGCTTAACCCCTCTCTTCATGCAGTGGTTCGAACACGCTTTGAAAAAGCAAAGCATGAGTGTGACCAAGTGTTGGAAAACTCGGTGTTTGCGGGTGTCCCCACGCTAAGTAAAGACTTATTGATGGCACTAGCAGGCGAGCCGCTGGCGTTCGGAAGTGCATCGTTATCAGCGTGGTGCCCTAAGCAAGATTCGCTGCTTATTCAGCGTGCGCGGGCGGCTGGGTTAGTGGTGATGGGGCAAACGGCCACGCCGGAATTAGGACTAATGGGGATTACAGAGCCTAAGGCATTTCCTCACCCGCAAAACCCATGTCGAGAGGGCTATTCCCCAGGCGGATCAAGCGGAGGTGCCGCAGCGGCGGTCGCTAGCGGGATGGTGCCTATCGCGTTGGCAGGCGATGGTGGTGGTTCTATCCGCATTCCCGCCAGTTATTGTGGTTTGTTCGGTTTTAAACCTTCTCGCGGGCGGGTGCCGTTAGCGCCTGCCCACGGCGAAGTCTGGCAGGGCGCGGTGGTCGAGCACGCCATCACTCGTAGCGTGCGTGATAGTGCAGCGTTGCTAGAACAGATTAACGGCATGGCGCCTTCTGGCCCTTACCCAGTACTGCGGGAAACGGGCTATGTGGATGCCTTATCAGCCTCTTCTAAGCCGCTGCGCATCGCCGTGTCGCTGGGTAATTTTTTGAGTTACGGACTGGATACCCAATTAAGTACCGATGTGAAAATAGCGGTTGAGAAAGCCGCAAAGGCACTGGCCGACATGGGGCATGAGGTGGAGTGGTGTGAGCCACTGGTTGATGGCGATGCCTTGGCCGATAGTTACCTGACGCTCTACCTTGGCCATTTAGCCGCTGATCTTCAGTGGGTAAGCCAGCAAACCGGTGTGCCGGTGCATCGGTTAGCCATTGAGCCATCTACCCGCGCCGTTGGCAGGCTGGGCGCTAAGCTTTCGGCGAAAGCTTACGAGCTAGCCAAGCGCTATTGGCACGAGGCTGCCGAGCAGATGAGCCAGTTTCACCAGCGTTATGACGCCCTGGTGTTGCCGGTAACCGCGGATACTGCTCCCAAAATAGGCGAGCTGTACCCCTCTGCGGCTCGCGAGCGATTAATGTCTCTGTTAGCGGTTCCTGGTGCATCAGCGCTGGCACTAAAAGCAGGGGTGTTAAAGCACCTGGCGGTGGATGCGCTCAGCCGCACCCCGTTCACGCAATTGGCGAATCTTACCGGTCAGCCTGCTATGTCGGTACCTTTCCATGTGGCGGCCAATGGATTGCCCGTTGGGGTGCAAGTGGTAGGGCGCCTGGGTGAGGATAAGCAACTATTACAGCTGGCGGCGGATATGGAGCGCAGTGCGTAGCGGTCGCCTAGCGGGCATAGCTGATGAGCTCACCGTTTTCCGGCGCTGGTTTTGATTTTTGGTGGTGTATCGGAAATTTTTTTCTCTTTGGTACGCCATTTAATCTTCACTTCCACTTCCTGTTTATCGCCTTCATCGCTTGCCCGCAGGGAAACTTGCAATAGCTGTTGAGGTGAAAGCACTAGGTCATCGCCACTTTCCTGAAAGGCTAATTCGCCTTCTTTGATGGCATTTGCCAGAGCGACCAAAAGCGCTTGGGTTGACTGACGATCCAGTAGTGAGTCGTGGCTGAACTTAGTTTTTGACTTCATTTAGTTCGCTCCCGCCAGTTTGCCTTTGTGGTTGGGTTTGAACACTTTTGCCTGGGGGTAATCGCAGCTAAGGCCTATAACACCGCGTTTTTTATCAATGAGTGTTACTCCGACACCCTGGCCATCTAGCCCTTCATTTTTTCTGGAGTGAGCATCCAGAGTGATATCGGCTTCGATATGGATGAGACCGTTTTTAAGCGTTACTCGTTGCCCAAAGTGCTGGTTGATATGACCGTGAACGAGTACTTGAATACCCGCCCGGCGAGCAACGTTGGCGCCGTACGGAGTAAGGGGTAGGTCGACTTTGCGATATTTCGTTCTGAAGGTATTGGCGAGTGAGCCATAATAAAAGCTGAATAAATTTTGGCCCAACAGGTTTTTTTTGAAGGCTTGATTGGCATGCTTTACGCCATGATTAGCGAGTAGTTCGGCCATCTTGTCGTCAAGACCAGCATGCAGGAACAGAAATGAGCCACGCTTCTTTACGAGCTGCATCCGGCGAAAAAACCAGCCAAACTCGCCTGATTGTTTTAGGAACAGTGAGCGGCATTTCATAGCAGCTGCGTAGACTTGCTGGAGTGATAGGTCGACTTTTGCGCAATGTGCCTCAAAACTCTGGGCTTTGCTCTCCATCTTGCTAATTTCACGATCGATACCTTCAGGGGTAAGAAAACCTGCGGCATAGAAAGGGAAGTTCTCGAACCATGCCTCGCTTGGGAACAGGGCTTTACGGCATGCTGCTTCAGAAGGTATCTCTCTGTCCCATTGAGTATCTGCTAAGTACTGGTCGAAGACTTCTTTGAACAGTGGAACCACTTTCTTTCCCATGCGAACAAAGAGATGCTGGCTTCCGGCATCCGTCTCGCGTTTCAGGGATAGTAGCCCCATGAGCAAGCGTAAATCATGGTTGCCGGCAAGCAGGGTGATGTTCGCGTTGAGGCGGTATAAGTGAGCTAAACTGCGTAGCATCGTCAGGTTGCTCGGCCCTTTGTCCAGACAGTCTCCACCCACCACAATTTCCGCTTTTGTACCGAACTTTGTCAGCTCGTATTCACACGGGTGGGGCCCATCTCGCTCAATCACCCCTGCGGCAATTAATGAGGCCTCAAAAGCCTCGGCATCGGCGTGAGGGTCGGAGATAAATACGACAGGCTGCTTGGGCCAGGCAAAGCAGCTTTTCCGTGAACGCTTTAGAAAGGTGCTCAATGCATCATCATGGTTGACCGAGCTTTGGTCATTAGGCCAGGGGACCCAATCTGTCGGCAGGCGCGCCAAGATAGCATCATGATACGGTTGCTTGCTTACCTTTGGAATAAAGTCCAACGCGGTCATCGTCGCCATCTTATAAGTTGCCACCTTTTAATCGATTGGGTCTGCCAAGTGCCGGTGCTTCCAGTTTCCATACAATCGGTTCCAGCCATCCGCCTGTTGCTCGTAAACGACGGGATGCCCGTGAAACATACTTAACCGCTTAATATCGCTGAAGTGTATGACATTTAAATGATAGCTAGCGTGACGTATGGATGCGCCATGGCCAACAACCAGCTGTAGTCGGTTATCCGTTGCGCATCGTGATGGTGTCTTTAAAAGTGCTGTTAAGTGTGCCGCGACTCGTTCGCCTGCTTCGATCAGGGATTCTGCACCCTCGAAAGGCAGCTTGAAGTGGCTGGCTGATTTCCAGCCTTCTGGTAAGGGCGTTAGGCGAGGATCCTGGGCAACGATCCTTTCTATTTCCTTAACACTGAGGTTGGCCAGCGCTCCAACACTGCGTTCACAAAGGGCTGAGAAGCAGCGTGAGTATGGGGGATCTGTAAAGAGTGTTGCTAGCTCTTCGCGGTAGATCTCAGCTGTTTGCCAGGCTCTTAACAGTGTCGAGGAGTGTATTTCGCTATTCAGTTGGTAGCCTGACGTAGATAGCCACTCGCCGAATTGCCGAGCTTGCTGTCTAACGTCTGCTGCCCCTTTATCGGTCAGCGGATAAGGCTGTAGAGCGCTGGGTGTGTCCGCCCGTTGTGCGTACTCACCATGCCTGATTAGGGCCAGTGCCACCATCAGAGAATGCCTTTGGCTTGCAGTAGTTCAATGGCACGCTCAAAGTCTATGCTGCCGGTAAGGCGCAGCACCTGAACGCCCCGTAAGTTATCGGTATAGGTCTCGACAGATTGAGTCTGTTCGGGAGGGAAACGGCCATCCGCCTGCTGAAAAAATGCTCCTGGGCTTTTGCGTAAACCCTCAAGTGCCTCTGGCGTTTTCTCGCTATCCACACTGCTCAAACGTGTGGGTTCCATTGAGCTTAAGGACCAGTCAAGGAGTACCAGATTACGTAGCTTTCCGGAACTAGCTGTTTTGTTCTCGCCGTAGGCGTTGGGGATCAGCACATCATATTTCTGCTCAAGATCCCACAGCTGACTTTTCGGCATGCGGTCCAACTTGGCGCATTCCTCGCTGGTAAGCAGCGCAACCAAGCGTTCAGAGTTAAGCAGCGTGCCTGGGTTAACGCGCGGATGTTTGGCGACACCGATAACGTTGACCTGACCCTCTTGTGGCTTAAACAAAATCCGATCATTAGAGAGAAAGCGCGCTTTTTCACTCTCTAGCGCTTTCAGCATTAATGTCGATTTGCCGCCACCTGAACTCGCGGCAATGGCGGTGGTACTGCCATTAATGTCAAAGGCTGATGCGTGGCCCAATAGGTAGCCGTCACGCTGATGATAATTAAGAAACTGATTGTTTATAAAATTGACTACTTGAGATCGATGTTGGGTTAAATCGCCAGTCGCAACCGGGTCGGTTAACGACTGGAATAGCACCATTCCCGTACGTACTTTATGTATCCAGCGTCCTTTCGGTGTGTCCACATAGGCTTCTTTTAGGCCAAGAGAACTGCTTTTGTTGCGCTTAACGGGCATCCAATCGATCCCGCTGGTATCAAACTGCCTATTGAGCAGGAATATCCGCTGTTCAGCGTGAAGAGGGGACGTGTGAGGGGAGAGCGTGTGAGGAGAGGTACTTGCCGTCAAGCTGGCGTAGTACTGCTTAAGATAGTCCAGAATAGCTGGATTATCAGCCAGCACATGCAGTGTTAGTCCGTGGAACACCAACGGTAGCTCGTAGAGACAAGCAGCCTTAGCCAGCATTATTTGCTTCTCATCAAACAGATGGGTCATTCGGCGGCCTCTGCTTCAAGTTGGCTAAGAACATAATCACATAACTTTTCGCTGGCATCGATGCCACAGCCTTTTAACGCGCCGCTAAATCCGCCAAAGGCCGAAACCTCAAATACCACAGGGCCCTCATCGGTCAATGCAATATCTACGGTGGTAAAGCTCAGCGTGAAGCATGACTGGGCTTTTTGGCCAAGCTCAATTAGCTCCTGGCTTGGCTCGTAGGCTTGATACTTACCACCGCTGTGTATCGTTGTGTTCCATGCATCGCCACTGGCAACACGGGCATAAGTGCATAAATACTGGCCGCCCAGAAAGACCATGCCTAAATCCTGGCCACCTAAGTTTACGAATTTCTGTAGATAAAAAAGTCCATGTTTAGACTTAAACTTATTCAACTTTTGGGTGTTGGTCGCGACGCCGTCGGACGCTTTTAACACCACCATGCCTCGGGCTTTGGTCGAGTAGAGTGGTTTTAGGATTGCTTTTCCGAACACCTTGATGGCCTTTAATGCAGCCTCAATACTTTCTGTAACACGTGTTGATGGTAGAGCAATGCCGCCCGCGGCCAATGCGCCAGTGCCCTCAAGACGATTAATTAAACGCATTACCTCGCTTGGGCTGCTGAAGCAGCGCACACCATCCGCTTCAAGGCTGTTAAGCATCCGCAAACGATCGTCTGCAGCAGGGGAGTACGTTTCGCTTATTTTTTTGATGATCACCCCGTCAAGCTCGTTGAGAACAATGTCTCGGTAGCGTAGCTTGCCTGTCTCTAGCTCTAGCACTACTTCAGACATATCGACGATGCAGCGGAAGCCGGTGTGCTTTTCCAAGTGATTTGCAAGAACTTCGGTTGACCACTTGCCAGGTATCCCGATAACTGCAATCCGCTTTTTAGTCATTAAAAATGTCCTCTAGGGGAAACCTGTAGTTCTCAAGTTCTTCAGGGTTCAGAAGTGTGATTGCTTCTAGCAGGTAGCTCGCTCTTAGCGCGAGTCGGTTGGCAAAGCTTTTGTCATATATAAAGCGCGTGGATGTCGCAAAGGAGCGCCCTAATGCAATGGCTAGACGCGCATCAAAGTTTGTATCTTTATTGTCTTTGGCAAATCGACACGCAAATTGATATAGCTGTCGGATCAATGCCATTAACTCGGCCCGTGGGGAAACATCCATAATGGGCAGCCGATAAATGGATGCCATGAGTACTGATAAGTCCTGAACATAGTCAGAGTAAGAGGCTCGGTGCAGATCGATAAAATAGATACGGTCTTTGAATTCGTCATAAATAATGTTGTCGACGTTGAAGTCACCGTGGATCAGGACTGAAAACGGTGCCCGGATGTGCTGCTCAAGGTTTTCAACGTGATCGATCAACTGGTCAAAGCTTGGTCGAGACAGTCCACAAATTAGCTGGCCCGTACTAAGCAGGTTGGGGTGAGTGTGGCGGGTTTCCGGCATCCGTTTACGCAACTGCTGCATATACTTGGGCTGAGCAGACTCGTTGGTACGTGACGTCTTCCAGATTTTTCTCAACGTCCGCTGGAGTGTGCGGGTAAGTTGCTTGGCCGATTTCCACTGGCCGTTTAACAGCAGCGATTCAAGCGTCCGGCCGGGGAGATGTTCGATCACCATCGAACCCAGCTCATCCCCCTGCTCGACATGATGCGAGAGCACCGTGGGCGCCACCTTGGGGTAGATCCGCTTCCATTGGTCTACCCCGTAAAGCTCTTCAATTACTTTCTGACTTTCCCCCTCTTTGTAGACTGCCATCATTTTGCCAGAGGTGGCGTGCTCGGCTTTAAGGGTAGCGATGGTGCTGCCGCTGCGGGTAAGCGCCAGCCGCTCAACGGTAAAATCGTCACTCTGGGCGGTCATTACGTGAGCGGCGTTTTGCAGCTGCTTGTAGTTTTGTAAGCGTACGGCGGGGCCAAAGTTGGCGGAGAGTAGGGCGTCGGCAAGCTCCGAAAGTAGATGAATCATGCGGTGAAGTTGAAAATCTACTACGGCGTTGTTACGCATGCCCGAAGCGCCAGGCTCGAAAGCAGCGGTTAAGCGGGCGGTTATTTTGGGAATTCGGTGACCGACTTTCAGGCCTTGTCGAGTGTTTGCATCATCGACATTAATCATCACCAACTTCAATGATTTACCTATCGATCGAATCAGCTTGGCATACTCTTTACGTGACTTGTCTGGGAGCTGTTTCAGAGCATTGATAGCGGTAAACTCTTGGCAGGCCTGCCCCAGTTGGTCAAGCAATCTTGCCAAGCGCTCAAGCGACTTGGATTGTTGAAAACCTGCACCGTCGACTTTACGTCGATGTACATCAACCGCTACGGCAAGTTCAACTTTCTCCAGTAGCGTGTTCCGGTAACCCTTGCGATTAATTAGGCGTCGCGCAATAGAGCCACTTGGCTGAGTCACATAAACTTCAACTAACTCGAAGTGATTTTCGACTTCGAATCGTAGAAAATAAAAATGCTCTAGAATTGATGCGTTGATAGACTGCCTCACCGTAAAAAGTGTCAATCAAGGGGGGATTACTATAAGTAACTGTGCCATTTTTTATGTTACGTTTTCGTTACAATTCAAAGGGTTGTATGAAGAAAAATCGCTTTACTTGTGCTCATGTTAATATGCCCCGAGAGCTTTCTCAGGGGCAGGATTTGCGTCTTGCCAGATACCGTAAAACGCCGGAACTAGGGCCAAAAATACTTTTTTTCAGCGGTGGTTCGGCACTCAGGCACTTCTCTGAGGTGCTGACAGACTACACTCATAATTCGATTCATCTTGTGACCCCTTTTGACTCTGGTGGCAGCTCCGCCGAATTGCGTCGAGCTTTTGCGATGCCTGCCGTTGGAGACTTGCGAGCTCGGTTACTTTCATTGGCTGACGATTCGGTGACTGGCCATCCTGACGTTGCTGCACTGTTTTCGCATCGTCTGACGGCTAATGAGCTGAAAGAAAGCGAAGAGAAGGCCGTGCTGGAGCAAAGCCTACAGGCACTGGTGAGCGCTAAGCATCCACTGCTCAAGGCGATTGCAGAGCCTATGCGGTCGCTGATTCAGAGTTATATCACTGCGTTTTATAAACACATGCCACAGGATTTTGACCTCGCTGGGGCCAGCGTGGGGAACTTGATCTTGACCGGTGGCTACCTTATTCACAATCGCTCACTGGACCCGATTGCTTTTCTATTTGGTCAGCTCATCAAAACACGCGGCACTGTTCGCACAACAACTGACGCTGACCTTCAGCTAGAGGTGTTGTTAGAGAATGGCCAGACAATTATCGGACAGCATTGCTTTACCGGCAAAGAAACAGCAAAAATTGATTCACCCATTAAATCGATAAAACTATCGGGGGAAGCGGATGATATCGATACTTTGGATGTCTCCAAAGTTTGTAAAGAAACTCGCTTACTCATCGACTCTGCTGAGCTGCTGGTTTTTCCACCGGGTAGTCTTTACAGCAGCATTATTGCCAATTTACTCCCCAAAGGTGTGACCAAAGCATTGGCTAAAAATCCAGCGCCGAGGGTGTATGTGCCCAGCTTGGGAACCGATCTTGAAACGTTTGGGATGACGTTGGTTGACCAGATCAGAATGCTCAATCACCACTTGTCACTCAAACCAGTGCCATTCAAGTCTATGTCATTCAAACCTCAAGCGAGGTCGCCAGAACGACCCTTAATAGACTTTCTGCTGTTTGATTCGCAGTTACTGAGTGTTTCAACTGAGCAGATGGAAATCATCAGTAAGCAGATGGGTATTCAAATTATCGATACGGATCTTGCAGCGGATAACGCTGATATAGACCGTTACGATGACGTTAAGTTGGCAGAAGCCCTACTTGGTCTTACCTAATCCCCCGCTAAATCCAAAACAGTGTTGAACCCGCCAGAGACTTCCCCGGATTGTCTCGACTCGTAAGGATGCCCAATGGATTATCGATCGCGTGCCCAGCCCCGCCAATGGGTTATAAAAGCCCCGCTGAGGTAATTCATCAGCGGGGCTTTTTGGCGCACTACTGGCTAATAATTAGCGAGATGCAGCGGGCACTTCATCACTGGTGAGTGTTGGCTCGGGCACTTGCTCCATTCGCTGGCGCTCTTGGTCAAGAATCGCTAGCGCCTGCTCCGGGGTAACGCGGGAAGCGGGTGTCACTAGACTTACCATCACGCCTGCTACCAGTGCTACAAGCACCGCAGGAATGCTTGGGTTACCCCAGAAGGCTGTCCAGTCTCTATTGGCGATAATCGTTAAAGAAGTCACCGACGCGCAAATTAGCGTGGCGATCGCGCCCTGCCAGTTGTAGCGGGGCCAGAAGCGACCGAGCATGGCACTCACAAACAGTCCTGACAGAATTGTCGAGATCATACGGGTGATGTAGGTGATGACATTATCCGAGGCTAGTGCGAACAGCAGTGCCAGACCAATGGTTGCTACGAGTGCAATACGTGAGAAGCGCACAACATTTCGTGCGGAGGGCGTGCGGCCCGTTGCCAGCACATACAGATCGCGAATCAGCGTGGAAACGCCGGCAATCGCATCGGAGCTTGCACTCGACATGGTGGCGGAGAGGCCTGCTACCAACAGCAGTAAGCCCAGCCCAAGTGGCATGATTTCAGTGGCTAGAAAAGGGAAGGCGTAGTTGCTGTTTTCGAGCCCAGGGTTAAGCGCGTGGGTGGCCATACCGATAATCGCGGGAATGATCGAAAAGCCCAAGTAAAGAACGCCGGTGATTAAGAACGAGCGGCGTACCGAGCCCACTGATTTACCTGAATAGATGCGCTGACGAAAGGAGGGCGTAGCAAGCACGCCGATAGCAATAACGGCGGCAAGTGACAGCGCCGGTAGTCCGCCAATCTGACCAATGCCTAGAAAGCTAGCGGCGCCCGCATCCATACCTGCTGTAAGACCTGAGAAGCCGCCAACCTCGATCAGTGCCAATATTGCCATCAAGATAAAGCCCGCGAACAGTACGACCGCTTGAATAGTGTCAGTCCAGATAACTGCGAAATAACCGCCGACCACGCAGTAAATGCCGAAGCCCAGAGCAACCAGAATACGCGCAGTCGTTAGATCAATACCCGCCATCCAAGAGAGGTAAAGGCCACCGCCAAGAATATGGGCGCCCAGCCAGCCTATACAGGCAATATAGATAAGTAGCGCGACCACATTGCGCACCAACCGGTTGGCGCCGACGTAATAGGCGAGTTCCTCGCTCATAGTCATAAAACGCAGCTTACGAACGGGGGCAAAACACACGGCGAGTAGTAAAACTCCAATTGCGCCGCCAATGCCATATAAAGCGCCTGCCCAGCCGTTGGCATAACCGAACCCAACGGCACCCATGCTTGAACCAGTACCTACCATGGTGGCAACCGTGGTGCCGACGGTAAGAAAGAGCGGTACGCTTCTCCCGCCGAGCAAGAAGTCGTCACCGCTGCTGCGTTTGTGTCTTGAAATCCACCAGCCAAACACAATCATGGCGACGATGTAGAGCACAAAGGTGGTAAGGAATAGTTGGCTGTTCATGTTAACCTCTTATCGTTGTTGATCCGGCCGTTGCCGCGGCCGGAGGTAGGCAATGGAAGCGATTACCGCAGGGCTTTTATCTGAATCACGCGGTAATCTGGCGCTGTGCCCTTGCCGGGGTACGGCGCTTTTTTTGTGGTAGTTATTTTTAGGTGTTTAGGCGCGATCAGCGCGGAAGCACTTCACGTCAACCTCAACTTTGCAATCCACCACCAAGTCTTGAACGCTGCAGATGCGTGCCGGTGGGTTGTCGCCAAAGACCTCCTTAAACACTTTGTTGAAAGAGCTGAAATAGCGCGCATCGGTGAGCACGGTGGTGACATGTACGACATCTTCAACGCCGTAACCAGCTTCATGCATAATGGCCAGGCAGTTGTTGAAGGCGAGGCGAGTCTGCTCAACAATGCCGCCTTCAACGACTTCGCCATCGGTCATGGGAGTTTGGCCGGAGACGTATAGCCAGCCACCTGCCTCTACAGCGCGGGCAAAGGGCAGCTTCTGACCGCCGGTGCCTACGCCGCCTTCGGTGCCGTATCGTGTAATGCTCATGAGGTTTGCTCCTAGTTGGGGTGAAAGGTGGGAATTGATTGCAAAATGCGCTCTGTTCTGCGCAGCATCCTGCCTGCGCGTTGGTCTGAAATTGTGCCCTGGTGATAGGCGATTTTGCCGTTCACTATGACCATTTCGATGCCTCTAGCGGCCGCAATAGGGGTCTCGTAATTGGCTGTATCTTCAAGAGTTTTCAGATCAAAAAGGGTGAGGTCTGCGTAGGCGCCTATGCGGATCACGCCACGATCTGTTAAGCCAAAATTAGCTGCCGAAAGGCTGGTCATTTTGCGCACCGCTTCGGCTAGCGGCATTAGCTTTAAATCGCGGCTGTAGTGAGCTAGTACACGCGGAAATGCACCCCAAAGACGCGGGTGAGGGTGCGGGTCGTTCGGTAAACCATCGGAACCGACCATGGAGAGCGGATGCGCTAACACTTGCTGCATATCCGCTTCACTCATGTTGTGGTAAACCGCCCCCGCTGGCTGTAGCTGTTTGGCAGCGTCTAAAAGAGATACTCCCCACTCGGCGGCGATCTCTTTAAGTGGGCGGCGCGCCTGCTCTGGGTGCGGTGTCGACCAGGTAATGGTGATCTCAATCTCATCTGTCACTTGGCCGAGATCGAGGGTGGAGGAGCCAGCGGTGTAGGGGTAGCAGTCGCAGTGAGCATGCTGATGTTGGGCGGCTGCCTCTAATTTACCCAACGCCTTACCCGCGCCTCCCCAATTACCCGCGCCGGCGCATTTTAGGTGCGAGATCACCAGGGGCACCTGGCCACTGCGAGCAGTGGCAAATGCTTCGTCCATGGCATCTAGCAGACCCGCAAACTCATCACGAAGATGGGTGGTATAGACGCCGCCTGATTTCCCGACGGCGGCCACCAGGGGAGCCATTTCGGTGGTCGGCGCGTGTATCGCGTTGCGGTAGGCAAGCCCCGAACTAAGCCCTAATGCACCTTCATCTAGCGCTTGGCTTAGCAACGCTTCCATGTTGGCAATTTCTTCTCGATTCGCAGGCCGGGCAAAGCTATCCATCACCTGGCTGCGTAGACTGGTATGCCCCACCAAGGCGGCGACGTTAATACTTGGTGCGGCAGCGTCCACGGCGTTGGCATAGGCGCTGAAGCTTGGGTAGCGAAAGTCTTCTAGCTTGCCCAATAAATTCATGGGGTCGGGAACTTCGCTAGCGAGCGTCACGGGGCTGGCGCTGATTCCACAGTTACCCACCACCACCGTCGTTACTCCTTGTGTCAGCTTTGGCAGCATTTCGGGAGTACGAATAACATTGGTGTCGTCGTGAGTGTGGACGTCAATAAAGCCAGGAGCCAGATAGCGCTCTTGGGCGTCAATAATGGTTGTGGCGGTGGCGTAGGGCATGTCGCCAATGGCGCAGATACGTTCGCCTTGAATAGCCACATCGGCACGAAAATGGGCTGCGCCGGAGCCATCCAATACGTTGGCGTTACGAATCAGCAGGTCGTAAACCATCTTAATCTCCTAGTGGCTGGCGGTTGTCGCCACCGCGATGGTCATCGAGGCTAAGTTTGAGACGGCGTAATTTAGTTCGTGAACGCTCACGGTGGCGCATGGCAAGTTCAAGCGCTAACACGTCGATGACCGCCAGCATGGCGTAGCGGGAAGCTGAAGGGTGATAGATGAAGTCGGTTTCCCGAGAAGTAATCGGTAGCACAATGTCGGATGTTTCGGCTAAAGGAGAATTCAGAGCGGTGATGGCAATCACTTTTGCGCCGTACTGCTTGGCAATTTGTGCAGACTCCACCATCTCCGGGGTGTAGCCAGTGACTGATAGCACAACGACGACGTCATTCGGCTCTAGGGTTGACGCTACCATGCGGGGCAAGAGTGCTTGAGGGTAAGCGCAGATCGCATAGCCCAGTCTAACTAAACGGAACTGAAACTCTTGGCAGAGAATGCTGGAACCGCCTCCTGCGCCAAATACCAATATCTGGCGCGCTTGATCCAGCAGTTCAACCGCGCCTGCTACATCGGCCTGGGCGAGTAGATCACGGTTAAGCGCCAAGGTTTGCGTGGCAATGTCATACACCACGCTTGAACTGTCTTCGGGGGTCGCTTCTTGTATAAAACGACGACCTGCTGCTAAAGCGCGTGTTAAGCGCGTCTTTAAGTCGCGCACATTCGTGCAGCCGATAGCGCGGGCAAATCGGGTGACGCTGGCATCACTTACCCCCGCGCGCTGGGCGATGTCACCGATGCTTGCTTCGGTGACAAATTCGATGTCAGCAAATATCAGCTCGGCGACTTTCTTTTCAGCTTCGCGCAGGGCAGCAAAGTCAGTGGTAATACGTGACAAGATGTCGATTTCTTGGCTCACCGTGGACTCCTAGGGGTTGCCTGATTTAGAAAGTATGTTAGTTTCTAACTTAAAGTCAACAGTTGTGAAAATATCTAACATTGATGTGTTTCATTAAACAGAAAACTAAACAGGAAGTGGGCGAATGCAGACAATGCCATTAGTAATGGATAAAGGCGGTGTGGAATTGGGATCAAACCTTCTATCAGGTGTCAGCCTGCCCGCTGCCGTGGTGCATGAAGGCCCACTGGCTCATAACGTAGCCTGGATGCAACGATTCGCCGAGGCTCATGGCGCTCACTTAGCGCCCCATGGCAAAACCACCATGACGCCCGCGCTTTTCCATCGACAGCTCCAGGCGGGGGCGTGGGGTATCACGCTTGCCACTGCACCCCAGTGTCGTGCGGCCTTCACCAATGGTGTCACTCGGATATTGATGGCGAACCAACTGGTTGGTCAGGCCAATATGGCCATCATCGCCAGCCTGATTGAGCAGGGCGCGACGTTTTACTGTGTGGTCGATAGTCAGGAAAACGTGCGTCAGCTCGGGCGTTTCTTTGCTGAGCGTGATTTGAATTTGGCGCTACTGATTGAGGTAGGGGTCACTGGTGGGCGTTGCGGCTGCCGCAATAAGCAGCAGATTCTTTCTCTGGCAGAGGCAATTGCTGATGAGCCTGCGCTTTCACTAGTGGGGTTGGAAGGCTATGAAGGGGTGGTTCACGGGGATAACCCCGAAGCGGGTATTCGTGCTTATGCTCAATATCTGGTGGATGTAGCGGTAGAGCTTGAAGCGGCTGGCCGCTTTGCGCAAGAAAACCCGATCGTAACGGCCTCAGGTTCTGCTTGGTATGACGTGATTGCAGAAGTCTTTGAGGGCGCACCGCTGCAGGGTCGATTTACTCCCGTGCTACGGCCTGGGTGTTATGTCGTCCACGATCATGGGCTTTATCGTGAAGCGCAGTCAGCGGTATTAGATCGCCGACCGGATTTACAGCAGGGGCTTGAGCCTGCTCTGGAAGTGTTTGCCCAGGTGCAGTCGCTTCCCGAACCTGGGCTTGCCATTGTAGCGCTTGGGAAGCGTGATATTGGTCATGACCAGTTACCGATTGCCCTGCGTCGTTTCCGGGAAGCAGGTAGCCCCTCGCAGCCATTGTCTGTAACTGGTTGGGAAGTGACGAAAATTATGGATCAGCACGCTTTTGTGCGCCTGCCCGAAGAGGCTCAGAATGTCGAGGTCGGTGATATCGTCGCGTTTGGCGCCTCTCATCCCTGCTTAACCTTCGATAAATGGCGCCAACTGCTGTTAGTGGATGACCAGTTAAACGTTAAAGAGCGTTTGGCCACCTACTTTTAAAAGAGGCTCTATGATCACTCGCCGCGACGTCGCTTACGCGGCTAAGCGCGCAATAGCGGCGGGCAGTTCATGGGCGTGTTGAATACCAATGGCACCCTCGGGGGTAACTTCCTCGTTAGGGAAGTGGTTGAGGTGAATGACGTGCATGCCTGCTGCCAACCCCGCTTCCACTCCCACCGCCGCATCATCAATCACCACGCATTGTTGGGGTGAGTGACCCATTGCGGCGGCGGCTTGGCGATAAAGTTCAGGGTTGGGTTTCCAGACGTTTAAGGTATAGGCGCTAAACAGCCTGTCGCCAAAATGGTGGCCTAGCTCGGTGCTTTCCAGCGCACAGCGAATTTTGGGTTCGGGGCCATTAGACACCACGGCTTTGGGGTGGCTGCTTAACTGCTCCAATGCGGCGGGCATACCCGGTATCGCCACCAGCTCGGCACGCATGCGGGTTTCCATACGTGCCCGCATGCCTGACTCAAGCTGAGAAAGCTTGCCGTCTTCCAATGTCTGAAAACGACGTTCCAGCGTTTGCACGATTGTCAGGAAACGTACCCCGCGAAATTCATCCATATATTGCTGTGCTGAGAAGGGTAGGTGAAATTCGGGAAGGATTTCACCCATCACCTCGGCAAGCAGTACTTCGCTATCCACTAGGGTGCCATCGCAGTCGAACAGTAAGCAAAGAGGTGTAGACGTGGTGTTAACAGCACTCATCGATATGCTTCCTCGTTGACCAGGCTGATAGGGCGTTCACCCTGAAGTGCCAAGCAAATATTATCCACCGCCCGCTGGGCCATGGCGTCGCGGGTTTCATGGGTGGCAGAGCCGATATGCGGCAGTGCGACCACATTGGGCATCTTCGGTAGCGGTGACGAGGAGGGGAGCGGCTCCTGCTCAAATACATCCAGCCCGGCTGCTTGAATAACGCCGTTTTTCAAGGCGTCTATTAACGCGTTTTCGTCGACGACTTTGCCGCGAGCGATATTGATGAAGATGGCGGAGGGCTTCATCAGCGCGAACTCATTCGCACCAAGCAAATGTTCGGTGTCGGCGGTGAGTGGCACGGTAACACAGACGAAATCGGCCTCGGCCAACAGCTCGTTGAGTTCGCGGCGCTGCGCACCCAGCTCCTTTTCAAGGGCAGGTTTGTGCGATGCATTGGAGTAAAGCACCCGCATACCAAAACCCAAAGCTCCGCGCCTGGCGACAGCCTGACCAATACGTCCAAATCCCACCATGCCGAGGGTTTTGCCATGCACATCGCTACCAAATAGTGCAGGGCCAATACTGGCCTGCCATTTGTCCGCTTTGACCCACTCGGCTAATTCAACTACCCGGCGCGCTGTGGCCATGATCAGAGCAAAACCAGTATCGGCGGTGGTTTCGGTAAGCACATCAGGCGTGTTACACAGCATAATGCCGCGCTGGGTCAGTTCATCAACGGGGATGTTGTCATAGCCAACAGAGACGGTCGCGATGACTTTCAAGTTGGGGGCTGCGTCCAGCAACTGAGGGGTGATCGCCAAGCCGGAGCCGATAATGCCATGCGCTTGCGCTAGGTTGGAAAGCACGTCTTGTTGAGTGAGGTCTAATGGTTTGGATAGCCCAACTAACTGGGCGTGCTGTTCAAGTTCCGCCCATTGGGATGAGCTGAGCCGCCCTAGTACGATGACGCTCTTTTTCATGCTGCCTCCTGTCGCTTGGATGGTGTTTGCGAATGCGAGTGGCTTAGCGTTGTTCTAGTGCCTGTAGCTGTTGGCGACTAGGTAAGCCTTCCATATCGCCCACTACTTGAACGGCCTGGGCGCCCACCAAGTTGCCGCGGTTCAATGCCTGCTGAGGCGTAAGACCATCTAATAAGGCGCTAATCGCGCCCACTGCGAAGCCATCGCCTGCGCCAACGGTATCGACTACTTCAGCGACTGGTTGACCAGGAACCAAATAACTTTCCAGTGAGCCGTTGATGTAGCCGCGATAGTAGCTACCTTCTGGACCCAGTTTAATAATGACAGCCTTAACACCGCGCGCCAGATAGAAGTCGGCAATTGCTTCAGGCGATTCGCAGCCAGTGAGCAAGCGCCCTTCGGCCAGCCCTGGTAATACCCAGTCGGCTCGGCTGGCAAGTTCATTTAAGGTAGTGCGCATGGCGTTTTCGTTGGGCCAAAGTGACGGACGTAGATTGGGGTCAAAGGAAATACTCGCACCATGAGTACGCGCTTGTTTCATTAAATGACGGGTAAGCTGGCAAGCACTTTCAGATAAGGCTGGGGTAATGCCTGTTGCGTGTAGGTGGGTAAGTGCCTGAAAGTCGACATTCTTAGCATCCTCAATAGAGAGGTGGCTCGCGGCACTGCCTTGTCTGAAATATTCAACTCGCGGGTCAGCGCCGTTCTGTGCACGCTCTTTAAAGAGCAGTCCTGTGGGGCGCTGTGAGTCAGTGTGAATATGCTGGCTATCGATACGCTCAGCTTCCAGTGCTTTGCGAATAAATTGGCCGAAACTGTCATTGCCCACTCGGCTTAGCCAGCTTACCTGAAAGCCCAGCCTGGAGAGGCCTATCGCGACATTATTATCGGCACCCGCCAAACGGCGCTGAAAGTGCTCAATGTTTGCAAGAGGGCCGGGGGCATCGGCGACAAACATGGCCATGGCTTCGCCGAAGGTCAGTATTTTGGGTGCAGAATCAGACTGTGTCATAGGGCGTCTCACTCGTTTTGCTGCTGATTGGGAACGATACCATTTCGAGGTGTCAGTTGTACGGCGTCTCGCAACGCTGCAGGTAAGGGCTGTCCTTAGGGGATGGTGCTACCCCGGGCAATTAGCGTTGGTGAGTGTCGGGCTTGTACGGCGAGCTTACCTGCGTGCTGGGGAAGCTGATTAAGCAGGCAGGCAACGGCGGCTTGACCAATCGCATCGGTTGGCTGGGCAAGGGTGGTGATGCCTGGCGACACGAGTTCACACCACTCCAACTCATCAATGCCTAGTAAGCCGATTGATCCCATCGTGAGGCCAAGGTGCTGAAAGCCGCGCACCATCGCGAGCGTTACGTTGCCGTTAGCGCACAATACTGCCTTGGGAGCGCTGGCAGGACGTTGGGTAAACTCGCTTAATGTTGGTATGGCTGAATGTTCATCTAGGCTGCTTAGCACTAGCGTCTGGTTGTCCAGGCCTAGGGTTTTTACTTGCTGCTTAAATCGTTTCAGCCGCTCTTGGCGAGCGCTGGCATGTTCAGGCGCTTCACTTACATAAAGCACTGAGCGATAGCCTTGTTGCATTAAGTGATCCAGTGCCATATCAATCGCCTGGGTGTTATCGAGCCCAATAACCTCGGCATCGAGTTGGCGAATTTCGCGATCAAGAAGCACCAGCGGAATACCGCTGTGCATTAATGCTTGCAACTGAGATTCAGGTTGCCCCGCCGCATTGATGATTAGGCCTTCCACTTGGTAGGCGGCCAGCGACGCTAGTTGCGTTTGTTCTTGCTCTGGGTCGTTATCGGTATTGCATACGATCAGCGAATAGCCGTGGGCTCGAGCGGCCTGCTCCACGCCATGCACAGCGGCAACCGAAAAAGGGTTACGTATATCAGCCACTAGCATACCCAGCAGCCGTGAGCCTCCGCCTTTTAAACCACGCGCCATGAGATTGGGTTGATAGCCCAATGTGTTAGCTGCCTGCTCAATTTGTGACTGGAGCTTGGGGGTTAGCCGTTCGCGTTCTGAACCGAAATAACGTGAGACGCTGGTTTTGGATGTACCCGCTAATTTGGCAACTTCGATGAGGGTGGCCCGAGATGACGGCATAAGTGGCGTGTTTCTTAAATAAATGGGAACGTTCCCAAATTAGCTGTTTTCGATCCGAAAGACAATACTCGTGGTATGGCTTGGCATCGACAATTAGCCCCCGTTGTCTTCACTATCGGAGCAAGCCTTCTGCTCTCAGGCAGGTTAAACTACGCGACTTTGAGTCAACGCTTGGCGCCATGCATGCATCCTCTTGATACATCAACAAGTCATATTTCAAACAGCCATATTGCAAAAGGCTATGAGCTAACCCAAGCGGGAGATCGCTATTTCGATGGCTTGGTCGATAAGTTCTCTCGTTCGCTTTACCAAGCGCCCCGTGGCGAGCTGCGGCTGGCGATGCTGGATTATTTGCTGCCGCAAATGCTGCGCCTGACGGCACAGCCAGTACTTGATGTTGGTGGTGGTTTAGGACAACTCTCGGGGTGGTTTGCTCAGCGTGGGCACGCGGTCACCATGGCAGAGCCTTCCCAGGATATGTTGGCTCATGCAAACGCATGGCACGACGAGCGACGTGCTGCAGGTGCTTGGCCACCAGAACAGCTTCGCTATCTTGCCGCGCCACTTCAGTCGCTGCCGCAGCAAGCGCCTGGGCCTTGGCCGCTCATCACCTGTCACGCTGTGCTTGAGTGGCTAGGAGAGCCTGAGCAGGCTGTGCAAACGCTTGCTAGTCTGCTTGCCCCCGGCGGGCAGTTAAGTTTGATGGTGTTTAACCGCGATGCGTTGCGTTTTTCCAACGTCATCAAAGGTAACTTACAAAAAGCGCTTAGCGACCAGCTTGAGGGCAAAGGTAAGCGACAGCGGTTAACGCCTATCTCACCGGTCACCCACGACGAAGTGTGCCAGTGGGCAGCGAATAACGGCCTGCTCATGGATTCCGTTGCCGGGATACGAATTTTTCAGGACTATTTACGCCATCCTTCTGCAGAGGAGAGTGATCAGGCAACGCTGCTGGCGCTTGAAAAGCAGTATTGCCGTCAAGATCCTCACTGGCGGCTAGGACGCTATTTACTTTATACCTTCACCAAACCCGAGGCCGATGTATGAGCGCTCAACTGCCTGCTTGCCAACTTCTTGAACGTTTCTATGGCCAATCGGCTGACTTATGGCCTGTTGCGCCGCCTGCTGATGCCTGGTTGCAAGCCCACTCCACGGCAATGATAAGTGGGGATGTGGCGCTGCGTGAACACTGGGCATCCGGCGGTAAAGCAGCCGCCAGCCCGTTTGATGCACCCTTTATTCAGCAGGCTGGGCAGGTGGTGCTGTTTTGGCCGAAGGCTCATCAACTGGGAATCTGGTGGCTAACATGGCTATGTCACGTGTTGCCTGAAAATACCCCGCTTGATGTTGTTGGTGAGCACCAGGGAGGCATCAAGCGCGTGCCTAAGATATTGAGTGAGTTGGGCATGCGCTGCGATAAGCTCGATAACGCTCGTCGTTGCTCGTTGTTTGCTACGCGCACAGTAGCGATGGGGCAGCCGGACAATGCGTGGCAAACCTTTGAAGCGCTGGATTTAAAACTGGTGAGTCATCCTGGCGTCTTTGGTCACGGCAAGGTTGATGAAGGCACGCGTTTAATGCTCGAAAGCATAGCGACTAGCTTGCCCAAAAAGCCGCTCAACGTGCTGGATGTGGGCTGCGGCGACGGCATTATTAGTGCTTGGCTTGCAGCGCGAGGCCATCAGGTCACCGCCGTGGATGTCAGTGCGTTTGCAGTGGAAGCGTGCCGCCGAACGCTAGCGACTAACCAGCTTAGTGGTCGGGTGCTTGAGAGTGACGTCTATTCAGCGCTTGGGGGAGAGCAGTTTGATCTGATAGTGAGTAATCCTCCGTTTCATCAGGAGCGCGAGATTACCTATAGCCCTAGTGCACGTCTTATTTCAGAAGCGCCCAATCATTTATCGGCCAAGGGGCAGCTTGTGTTAGTGGCGAATGCCTTTCTTCCTTACCCTGATGTGCTGGAAAGCACCTTCGGTGGTTTTGAGACCTTGGCAGATAATCGTCGCTTTAAAGTGTATCGAGCCGCTAAATAGTAAGCGCCACTGCTGAGACGACTATTTGCGTCTATGATGCCATTTGTAAGCCTTGTTTCGGTGACACGTGTAAAAGGAGATAGAAATGACAGGAAGCGTTCGTACGACGGCCGTAATTGGCAGTGCGTTGATCTTGGGCGGTTTGCTGGCGCTGGGGCTAGTGTGGGGAGGCAGTTACTTCAAAGGGGCAGCGGAGGTTTGGCAGCAATCTTCACGCAGCGTCACCGTGCGTGGCTTGTCCGAGCGCGAAGTGGCGGCGGATATGGTGCTATGGCCACTTAACTATACTGTTAATGCCAATTCGCTTTCTGACTTAGAGCAGCAACTTTCCAGCAATGAGCAGTTGATTCGCCAATTTCTGGATGCCCGTGGTTTCGATATGGGCAACGTCAGCGTAACGCCACCGCGTATTACTGATCAATTTAGCAATATGTATGGTGGCGAACGCCCAGACGAGCGCTATCGGGCTGAGGCTACGTTGTTGCTACGTACTGATAATGTTAGTGGGGTGATAGAGGCGGTGCCCCAAGCCACTGCTTTGGTACGCCAAGGCGTGCTGTTGTCGCCTAGCTATGAATACCGCACTGAGTTTTTGTTTACTGGCTTAGACGACATTAAGCCTGAAATGATTGCTGAAGCGACTGCTGATGCACGCAATGCAGCCCAGCAGTTTGCCGAAGATTCTGGTAGTGGTGTTGGGGGAATACGCCAAGCGACCCAGGGCTACTTTTCCATTGAAGATCTTGATAGCTATACACCCCATATCAAGCGAATCAGAGTCGTCACTACGGTAGATTACGCGTTAGAAGAGTAGTCCTTAGCGCCTCAAGTAGACGGTGATTTCATGCCCGGATAACGGATCGCCGTGATGGTGTAGAACGTCTCGCCATTGGGTGTGAGTACCGTGATATCGTCGTCTACTTCTTTCCCGAGCAGTGCTTTTGCCATAGGGGCATCGATACTGATCCAGCGCTTTTTGGTATCGATTTCGTCATGGCCAACAATCCTAAGATGAACTTGCTCTCCGCTTTCATCTTCCAAATCGACGTACGCACCGAAAAAAACCTTGCTGGTGTCAGCGGGCAGACGATCAACAATTTGCAGTTCGTCCAACCGTTTTGTTAGGTAGCCAATACGCGCAATAACGCGGTTTAACTCTTTCTTGTTATAGGTGTAATCGGCATTTTCACTGCGGTCACCCTGGGCGGCCGCTTCGCCGACTTTGGCCGAAATGGCGGGGCGTTTAACTCGCGATAGATGGTCCAGGACAGCGCGCAGGCGAGCCGCACCCTCTGCTGTGATCAGGTTGCTCTTAGGTTGTTGGCGCGGGTCTTTCGCTGGATCGCGCCAGCGCGTCATATTTCGGCCTTTCATTGCGTTTTTCACCTCCTCAAAGAGCAACAGCTTACGCTAATGGCAGTGTTGTTAACAAAGCGCTTATTTATTGGCGATTCATTCAAACGTTCGTTACATTATGGGTGTGGGTGATTTCAGACCCCAAAACCAAACGTATTACTTGTTAGAAAGCACAAAAATAAACCAGGAGCTTATTATGCGCACACCCCCTTTTTCTCGGTTACTCATTGCAGCGGCGTTAGGTAGCGCCTTAGCGCTAGCCCCATTAAGTGTGTCGGCTTATGAAGGCGACGTATTCTCGCTAAAAAATCGTTGGGAACACACCGTCACTGAGATGCCAGCTAACGAGCGCGAGAGCACGCTTAAAGCGCTGGCCAGTGAGGCTGAGCAATTGGCTAGCCAGCATTCTGATCAAGCGGAAGTATTGATCTGGCAAGGCATCGTGCTGGCTTCCTATGCACGTGAACGCGGTGGGCTTGGTGCCTTAGGCACCGCGGGCGATGCCCGCGATGTGCTGGAGCGGGCCATTGAAATCGACCCACAAGGCGGCAATGGTTCGGCCTATGTCACGCTAGGAGCGCTATACGACCGCGCCCCAGGCAGGCCTTTAGGCTTTGGCAACAGCGATACCGCTGAGCGCATGTTTCAGCGCGCGCTAGAGATTCGCCCAGACGGTATTGATGTGAACTATTACTATGCAACGTTCTTGAAAGAAGAAGGCAATACCCAAGCTGCTCGCGAGCATGCCCAGCGCGCGGTGAATGGTACTGCACGCGAGACTCGTCAAAAATCTGATGAAGCACTGCGCCGGGATGCCGAGGTATTACTCGGCGAGCTGTAGACTGTTAGCCAAGGCGCCTAGCGCTAAGGTTGATAGAAACGCTAAGGTTGATAGGCGCATTGGCATTCCCAGTGGTAAGCATTGATAATAGAACGATTGTTAACACTGGGAGTGCTTCATGGCATCTAGCCCTAATTCATTAGTGCCCGATGCGTCAGCGCCGCCTCAGTTAGGCCGAGACGATGTCGAGCTTATTCAGCGAGAGACCCTTTATCAGGGGTTTTTCCGTTTGGAAGCCTTAGAACTGCGTCATCGTCTGTTTGAAGGTGGCTGGAGCGGCACGATGCGGCGTGAGGTGCATAACCGCTTCGATGCTGTTGGCGTGCTGCTTTACGACCCTGCTCGTGACGCGTTAGTACTTGTCGAACAGTTTCGTGCTGGCGCGATTGACGATCCGCTTTCCCCTTGGAAGTTAGAGTTAGTGGCGGGGCTGGCAGATAAAGGCGAGTCCCTTGAAGATGTTGCCCGCCGCGAAGCCATGGAAGAGTCTGGCTGCCAGGTTGGCGTGCTGACTAAATTGCATACTTATTATCCAAGCCCAGGGGCGTGTAACGAACGCGTGACGCTATTTTGTGGTTTAGTCGATACCCAGGGTATGGGGGGAATTCATGGCCTGGATGATGAGCACGAAGATATCCGTGTTCATGTGGTGGCTTTTCCGACAGCATGGGAACTCCTGGAACAGGGAAGACTCGATAACGCCATGTGTTTGATTGGGCTACATTGGTTAGCGAGCCAGCGCGCTTCGCTGCGTGCTGCTTCTCATCGAGCAGCGACAATGCCAAGCGAATCTGAAAAGGAGTGAACATGGCTAGAACCGCCTATGTCACCGATTTAAAGTCCCTGCAGGGCGAGTGTAGCGCCAACTATATGCGCATGCTTCGTTTGGTAGGTGATATGGAAAGTGGCCAGCGACGTGATATCGCGCTGCATGGTGATGACCAGCATTTCGGCGATTTACATCTTAAGATTCTGGAGCAGGCGCCCTATACCACGATGGTGGAAGTGACCCAGAGTGGGCCGCTAGATGCGGTTATTGAAGGCCCCAGAATGCGTGTCCATCTCTACCATGATGTACGTATGGCAGAAGTGACTGATTTTCAGCGTGAGCGCCACTTTAGTGGTCGCTATCGCTATCCGAATGCCAGAATGCACCAGCCAGATGAGAAGCTGCAGCTGAATCGCTTTCTAGGTGAGTGGCTGGCGCATGGCTTAGCCCATGGCCATGCCTGTGATATGCCGGAGTTACCCTGATGCGGCTGGTTCAGATTACCGATTCGCACCTGCATGCCGATAAAGCGGCTCGCTCACGGGCGGGAATTCCGTGGCAGCAGTTTGAGCGTGTGCTGGAAGCAGTGAGCGCTGAGCGGCCTGACATCGTCGTATTTAGCGGTGATGTAAGCCAAGATGAAACGGCTGCCTCTTATGCGTTGGCACGCCAAGCGCTGGCATCATTGCCGTGCCCATGGTTCTGGATTCCTGGCAATCACGACCAGCTAGCTTTCATGCAAGCGGAGCACCCGCTGGTGGAGGAAGTCGACCTGGCCCAATGGCGATTATTGCTGTTGGATACCCATGTGGAAGGCCAGCCGTATGGCGAATTGGGCGCTGAGCGCTTAAACGCACTGGCTGAGCGCCTAGAAGAAGATGGCCGCCCAACCTTGATTGTGATGCATCATCCCCCCGTTGATGTGGGCGCTGTGTGGATGGACGCTATTGGCCTTCAAGATCGCGAGGCGTTTTGGCAACTGTTAAACCGCCACCCTCAGGTTAAGATCATCCTGTTTGGTCATGCCCACCAAGCCTATGCCCAGTCGCACCGTACCGCGGATGGCAAGATTGACGTGTATGGTTGTCCTGCCATCGCAGACCAGTTCTTACCCGGCGCTGAGCAGTTTGCGATTGATGAAGCATCTCGACCCGGCTATCGAATCATTGATCTTCATGGCAGTGATTGGCAGACCTGGATTGAGCGTGTTGTCGTATAGTGTGTGCCTGTGATGACACTGTTAGGCAATAAAGATATAAAAAGATAGTTATTAATTCTTTTGGGTTATTATTGACTCGGCGTTACCCTATCCTCAAATAACCGTCTTTCGGCAACATTGCCGTTAGTCGGAAAATAGCGTTTGCACGTGCAAGCACCGTTTTATGAGGGAGTAGGTAATGAACCAGTTTTCTGCGCCGTCAGCGTCCCAGCGTGAGGTGTCTGCCACACCTGACGCGGCACGTTTGACCCATCTAAAGCAGCTAGAAGCTGAATCGATACATATTATCCGGGAAGTTGCCGCTGAGTTTAGTAACCCGGTCATGATGTACTCCATCGGTAAAGACTCCTCGGTGATGCTGCACTTGGCGCGCAAAGCCTTCTACCCGGGGACACCGCCATTCCCGTTGATGCATGTGGACACTACCTGGAAGTTTCGTGAAATGATCGAGTTTCGTAACCGCATGGCAGAAGAGGCGGGGATGGAGCTGATTGTGCATACCAATGAAGAGGGGCGTGCCGCCAATATCAACCCCTTCGACCACGGTAGTGCGAAATATACCGACATCATGAAAACCCAAGCGTTGAAGCAAGCGCTGGATAAGCATGGCTTTGATGCGGCTTTCGGTGGCGCACGGCGTGATGAGGAAGCCTCACGCGCTAAAGAGCGTGTCTACTCCTTCCGCGATAAATACCACCGCTGGGATCCGAAGAGTCAGCGCCCTGAGCTTTGGAATGTGTATAACGCCAACGTTAACAAGGGCGAGTCAATTCGCGTCTTCCCACTTTCGAATTGGACCGAGCTGGATATCTGGCAGTACATCTATCTTGAGTCGATTCCGATTGTGCCACTTTACTACGCCGCCAAGCGTCCTGTGGTTGAGCGTGATGGCATGCAGGTTATGGTTGACGATGATCGCTTGCCCCTGGCACCCGATGAAGTGCCTGAAGAGAAGTTTGTGCGCTTCAGAACGCTGGGCTGTTATCCACTGACCGGTGCGGTGGAATCAACGGCAGCGACGCTGCCCGAGATTATTCAAGAGATGCTGTTGACCAAAACCAGTGAGCGTAGTGGCCGTGCCATTGATCGTGACCAGGTCGGTTCGATGGAGAAGAAAAAGCGCGAAGGCTATTTTTAAGGAGTAGGTCTAATGGCTCATCAATCCAATTTAATTGCTGACAATATCGAGCAGTACCTTCACGAGCACGAAAACAAAGACCTGCTGCGCTTTATTACCTGCGGCAGTGTTGATGACGGCAAATCTACGCTGATCGGGCGACTGCTGCACGACTCTAAAATGATCTTTGAAGATCAACTGGCGGCAATTACCCAAGCGTCTAAAACCAGTGGCACGACCGGTGATACGGTTGATTTAGCGCTGTTGGTAGATGGTTTGCAGTCAGAGCGAGAACAGGGCATTACCATCGATGTTGCTTATCGCTTCTTCTCCACCGAAAAGCGTAAGTTCATCATTGCGGATACCCCAGGGCATGAGCAGTACACCCGAAATATGGCCACGGGCGCTTCAACAGCCAGCTTGGCGATTATTTTGATTGATGCCCGTTATGGGGTGCAGACCCAAACTCGTCGCCATAGCTTTATTGCCGATTTGCTGGGTATTCAGCACTTGGTGATTGCGGTAAACAAAATGGATTTGGTGGAGTTCTCAGAGCAGCGCTTCAACGAGATTGTTGATGAGTACCGCGCGTTTGCCACCAACCTTAGCGCGCCGGATATTCGCTTTGTACCCATGTCGGCACTCAACGGCGACAACGTCGTCAACCCAAGTGATCAGACGCCTTGGTATTTCGGTACGGATTATGAAGGTAAAACGCTGATTGAGCTGCTGGAAAGTGTCGAAATCAGTCGTGACCAAAACCTCACTGATTTACGTTTGCCGGTACAGTACGTTAATCGCCCGAATCTGGATTTTCGCGGTTATTGCGGCACATTAGCGGCAGGTATTCTGCACCCAGGCCAGGAAGTAAAGGCGCTGCCATCGGGTAAAACGTCACGGGTTGAGCGAATTGTGACGTTTGACGGCGACTTAAGCGCCGCTTATCCAGGCCAAGCAATAACCGTCACCCTGGAAGATGAGATTGATATTTCCCGCGGTGATTGGATTGTTAGTGCCGACGCCGACTTACCGCTTTCTAATGCGTTCATGGCGGATATTGTATGGATGCATGAAGATGCACTGGCGCCGGGAAAACTGTATGACTTTAAGCTCGCCACCCGAGATCTATCTGGGCAGGTAAGTGCCATCGAGTATCAGATTGACGTTAATACACTTGAAAGACACGCCACTGACTCGCTGGGGTTAAACGCGATTGCTCGCTGTGAGGTAGAGTTAACAGCCGCGATTCCAGTGGATGATTATCGCACCAGCCCTGGTACTGGTAGCTTTATCATCATCGACAGACTGACCAACGTAACGGTTGGCGCTGGCATGATTCGCGGAACAGCCGATGCCCGCGAGCAGGTCAGTGGCGCTACTGATTGGGCAGCCTTTGAGCGTGATTTGAACGCGCTAGTGCGTAAGCATTTTCCGCACTGGGAAGCGAAGGATGTGCGCGACTTGCTGCGTTAACAGGGTCTGTTAGCAAGTGCTGTTAGTAGGTACTAGTAGCAGGTGCGTGAGCTGAACCAAAAAGCCGCCTTGGTCATTGACCAAGGCGGCTTTTACGTAAGGAGCAGCGCTACTGTGTGTTAGACGAAGACTGCGCGTTAGGGAAAAACAGCTGTTGGCCGTTGACGTCAAAATCGGCAATCGCTTGCTGTCCTTCTTCAGACACCAGCCACTGGTGCCACTGGGCCGCTAAATCATGCTTCAAGTGCGGGTGTTGCTGTTCAGAAAGCAGCAGAGTGCCGTACTGATTAAACAGCGCATCGTCGCCTTCAAATAACAGTGTTAAGTCTTGCGGGTTTTCAAATGCTACCCAGGTTGCACGGTCAGTGAATGTGTAGGCGTTCATACCTGCAGCGGTGTTTAGAGTTGGCCCCATGCCGCTACCTAACTCGCGATACCACTCACCTTGAGGGGTCACCTCTGCACCTTCCCATAAACGCAGTTCGGCACGGTTGGTGCCGCTATCATCTCCTCGGGATGCAAAGGGTGATTCGCTTTCCGCGATACGTGAAAAAGCCTCGGTGACATTGGCACTACTGCTCACATCTGCAGGGTCATCGCTGGGACCGACAATCACAAAGTCGTTATACATGACGTCCAGGCGCTCGCTGGCGTAGCCATCGGCGACAAACTGCTCTTCGCCCGCCGTGTCATGCACCAGCAGGCTATCGGCATCTCCTCGGCGGGCAATCTCAAATGCTTGTCCTGTCCCTACGGCGACCACACGCACATCAATGCCCGTGGTGTCGGTGAAGGTAGGAATAATCGCGTCAAATAGCCCTGAGTTTTCAGTGGAGGTGGTTGACGCTAAGGTGATGAAATCATCGTTAGCGAGCAGTGAGGCACTCCACGAGAGGCCTACTAATCCTGAGGTTAGTAAGCTAGCGGTAGTCAATATTGTGGTTTTTTTCATAGGGTTGCTCCTGGGGTTACCAAACAAGTTCGCCGCGAATAAAGGCTCCCGCTTGCGTGGAAGCTGGCGTGTCAAAAAAGTGTTGGGCCTGTGTGTGCTCTAGCACTTGGCCGCTATACATAAACACCACCTCATCAGCTAGGCGGCGTGCTTGATGCAGGTCGTGGGTCGTCATAATGATGCGGGTGCCGTTCTGGTGAAATTCATTTACCGCATCTTCAACCGCCTTGATAGCAGCAGGGTCTAGAGCAGATGTAGGCTCATCTAAAAACAGCACGGCAGGGTTAAGTAGCCAGGCGCGAGCAAGCGCAAGGCGCTGCTGTTCGCCGCCGGAGAGCACCCGGGCAGGACGCTTGGCAAGCGCGACTAAGCCAAATTTTTCGAGTGCCTGCAGGGCCATGTGTTTGCGCTGCCGACGTGGCACTCCGCTAACTGCCAGGGCATAGGTCAAATTATCGATTGCCGAGCGGCGCAGTAGCACCGGGCGCTGAAACACCATGGCTTGGGCCGGTGGCTCTCCCTGCCAGCTAATGTGCCCACTACTGGGGGTGAGCAGGCCGTGGGCCAAACGCATTAACAGGCTCTTTCCTGCACCGTTGGGACCCATAATGAGTGTGCGCTGGCAGCCTGAGAGTGTCAGCGTGGTGGGGGCGAGTAAACGATGGCCGCGATGCTCAAAACTGACCTGCTCAAAATGTAGCGTAGGCACGGTCGTCATAAGAGACTGGGGGAAACTCGCTGGTGGAAAAATAGACGCGTTCATCCCAATCGCCTCTTGGCCGTTTCACTGATCGTATGAGCCAATGCATTAATCAGCGTTACAAGGCTAAGCAGCACGATGCCTAATCCCAGCGCGAGGGGGAGGTTGCCTTTACTGGTTTCCAACACAATGCTGGTAGTCATTACGCGGGTGACGCCATCGATATTGCCACCGACAATCATCACCGCACCGACTTCAGCGCTAGCGCGGCCAAAGCCTGCGAGTATCACGGTTAATAGTCCGAAACGTGCGTCCCACAGCAGAGTAGGCATCATCCGTAGCTGCTTCAGGCCAAGGGAGCGCAGCTGTTCGGCATACTCGTTATGCAGTGTCTCTACTTGCTGGCGAGTAAGCGCGGCAATAATCGGGAATACTAAAATGACTTGTGCAATCACCATGGCCGTTGGCGTAAACAACAGCCCAAACTGGCCTAGTGGCCCTGCGCGAGAAAGCAGCAGATAGACACATAGCCCAGCGACCACTGGGGGAAGGCCCATGAGCGCATTGAGCAGCACAATCAACGCATTGCGGCCAGGGAAGCGCCAAAGAGCCAGCGCTGCGCCCAGTGGTAATGCCAGTACACTAGCGAGCAGTACTGCAAGCAGCGATACCTGCAGTGACAGCATCACGATATCGATTAGCCCCTGATCCATGCCCAGAATCAAGGCAAACGCTGTGTAAAAGGGGTTCTCACTTGGGGACATTGCCGTTCGCACCCTCATTTTTGTTATTCAGCATCGTTTTTAACAACCGACATCATGTGAGTTCAATCACCTTAGGTGCATCCGCTAGCATAATGTACGCAAACTTGATGTAATGCACTTTAGCCTGAAATATATGCAGCTATATGCAGTAAATTGCGAGGCGCATGAGCATGTTAAGGGAATTCCTCACCACGGCAGAGGTGGCCGACTACCTGCGCTTAAAAGAGCGAAAGGTGTATGACTTGGTGCGCCAGGGGCAGATACCTTGCAGCCGCGCTACCGGAAAATTGCTCTTTCCTCGTCAGCATATCGATATGTGGGTGCTCAGCCATTTAGAAGGTGACCAAGCGTTGCGTTCACCGCTGCCGTTGATATTGGCGGGTAGCCAAGATCCACTGTTGGAGTGGGCGGTTCGCGAAAGCGGTAGTGATTTGGCTTCACTGTGCCACGGCAGTGGTGATGGCCTGCGCCGTTTGATGGAAGGAAAAGCGATGCTGGCGGGTATTCACTTACTCAACTTTGAATCCGGGCGCTATAACGAGCCAGCGGCACTAGGGCTGGGTGGTGTGCGGGACTTAATCGTGCTGCATTGGGCGAAGCGTCAGCAGGGGTTGCTAGTGGCGCCGGGAAATCCACTGGGCATTCAAACGCTCAGTGATATTTCCCGGCAGAAGGCTACGCTTGCCCACCGTCAGCCTGATGCAGGTGCGGCGCAGTTACTGCGTTGCCTGCTACAGCGGTCAGCAATTGAACCGAATACACTAAATTTGGCAGCTAACGTTTCGTTGAGCGAAGATGATTTGGCCCTTTCCATTGCCCAAGGTGAGGCCGACGTTGGACTTGGGGTCGAAGCTGCAGCCCGTCGTCAACACCTACACTTTATACCGCTAATTGAAGAATCATTTGACTTGGTGATGCACCGCCGAAGTTACTTCGAACCAGCGGTTCAGGCGCTTATTTCATTTACTCGCCAGGAGCGTTTTATCCAGCGGGCGGGGGCTTTGCAAGGCTATAACGTGAGCGGCTTGGGAGAAGTGCTGTACAACGCTTAGCAATATGGCTTTTGGCGGTTGAGGGACACCCGCCATTACGCCACACTGGTGACCGTTTAGCTATTTAACAGAGCCATCACAGGAAGTGAACAATGTTGGGAATGACGCAAAATATAGCGGTTGCCGATGACGTGGCTGAGTGTTTTTCGTGTGGGTGCCAATAATGGCGTGGTACCACCAGTGGGCAAGCTTTGCCAAGCGGTTGGCTCACGTGGTGGCACAGCCGATGAAGCGCGACAGCGGTCATGGGGGGATGATGGTGCACCCCTACCGTGGTTATGGTTCCCAGCAAGAGGTGTTTGTGATGGGGCGCGTGTTTCGTCAGGCTGCATTAGGTAGGGCGATACCTCGGCGCGGTATGTTACGAGACACTGCAGATGTTGCTCGGCGTATCTTTCGACGCGGCCTCGCTAATGCCAAAGTGGATATACGCATTGGCGATAATCAGCTGTGTCTAACGACTGACCGCGACGGTTACTTTGACGCTCACTTGCCGATCAGTACTGTATTACCGGTTGATGTTTCCTGGCATCGTGCCGATATCATGGTTCATGCTGACGGCCACCCGCCAATCCGCACCAGCGTCGAAGTTTACGTGCCGCCTCCCGAAGCAGATCTGTTGGTGATCAGTGATATTGATGACACCGTCATGTTCACCGGCGTCGCTGAAAAACTCAAAATGCTGTATCGCTTGTTTGTCCGTAAGCCGCATCGACGCACGGCTTTTCCTGGGGTGGCATCGCTTTATCAGGCGCTGTATCGAGGAGAAACTGAGAAAGCTGAACGGCCTATTTTGTATGTTTCCAGAGGGCCCTGGGCAATCTATGAGATGCTGGAAACCTTCTTTCAACTCAATCGCATACCCGTCGGGCCCATTCTGTTTCTACGCGAGTGGGGGATTTCTCTGCGCCGTCCGTGGCCTC
Organism: Halomonas sp. MS1; assembly: GCF_024182575.1. Classification (NCBI taxonomy): domain Bacteria; kingdom Pseudomonadati; phylum Pseudomonadota; class Gammaproteobacteria; order Oceanospirillales; family Halomonadaceae; genus Halomonas; species Halomonas sp. MS1. Next base: position 4,320,055 of record NZ_CP098926.1, on the reverse strand, counting down.
GGCGGGCCGAAGCGCACAAGCGTGATTTGATCGACCGCATGTTAGCGCTCTATCACGATATGCCCTGTATTTTGATTGGTGACAGCGGCCAGCACGACCCAGAGGTTTATACCGAGGTAGTAAAGGCATACCCCACACGAATCAAAGCGATCTATATTCGTCGGGTTGATAAAGACCCTCAACGGGAAGAGGCGATTCAGCGTTTACGGGATGAACTTGCCCATACTGATTGCGAATTAGTACTCGCCGCTGACAGTATTTTGATTGCCAAACATGCCTACTCTAAAGGCGATATTTCTGCCAGAGGGCTGCAAGCGGTACAACGGGATGTAGACGCGCATCACAATGATCCTGAATAGTTGCAGGTGAGTGCGCCTATTTTGTGCTCATGGTAAAACTAAACACGGGTTAGCGGGTCGTTAATTTAGGTTCTTAATCAGCGGTGAGTGTGATCATGGTCATTGTGTTAATCGTATTGGCGCTGGCCATTTTTGTTCTGCCTAACCTATGGGCAAAATGGGTATTGAAACGCCACACCCGTGGGCGGGATGACTATCCGGGTACCGGCGCGGAGCTTGCCGAGCATCTGCTACGTCGTTTAAGTGTAGAAGGCGTGAGGGTAGAGCGTACCGAGTTTGGCGATCATTACGACCCGGAATCGCGCTGCGTACGTCTCACCCCGGACCATTATGATGGCCGTTCACTGACGGCAGTGACCGTTGCTGCCCACGAGGTCGGGCACGCTATTCAACACCATGAAGGCTACGCGCCTCTGCTAGCCCGAAGTCGTTTGGTTCAAGTAGCGCAAAAGGCAGAAAAGCTGGGCGCTATTTTAATGATGGCCGCACCGTTTCTGTTTGTGCTCACAAGGCTGCCCGGTGGGCTGGCAGCGGTTATCGCCATGGCCGTCATTAGTTTTGGCACCGCCGCGCTGGTGCACCTAGTGACGCTACCCGTTGAGTTCGATGCCAGCTTTAACCGTGCACTGCCACTGCTTAAAGAGTACGTGCCGCCCTATGACATGCCCGGCGCTCGCCATGTGCTTACCGCCTGCGCGTTCACCTACGTTGCTGCTTCGCTGGCCAGCGTGATGAACCTTGGCCGTTGGCTGGTGATTTTGCGGCGTTGAGATTAGTGAGCGCTGGCCAAGCCCTGTTGAATAACAAAAAAACCAGCCCATCGGCTAATGCCAGCTACCGCACTGTCATTCCCGAGTGGGGTTATCGGGAATCCATCTTGATCTTGACCTTGACCTTGACCTTGACCTGCAGCAGCCCAGAATCCCAGGTCAACATGGATTCCCGCTAAGGGCCTGCGGGAATGACGAGGGCGTCTCGAAGGGCTGGGGTGGAGTCACCGTCAGGCACTTATTAAACAAAAAAAACCAGCCCATCGGCTAATGCCAGTCAGGCTTAACTGACTGGCATTACGCTCTATTGAGCGGCTTTTTTTGTCGTATGGGCAATGTGAGATGCTTACTTCTTGATCATCCGATAGCCGAACAACAATACCAAAGCACCTACAATAGCGGTCACAAAACTTCCAAAGCTGAAATCACCCATGGTGCCAAGCCCAACCAGTGAGCCAATCCAGCCACCGACAAAGGCGCCAGCAATACCGAGAAGAATGGTAACGATAAGGCCACCTGGATCTTTACCAGGCATAATCATTTTTGCAATCACACCGGCGATAAGGCCGAATAGAATCCACGCTAAAAAACCCATCTTTACTCCTTGATTAATATCCCATTAGTGAGCTTGTGCCTATATGAGCGATGACATTATGGGCTATCCCATAACGATCTAAGTAATTAAGAACTGTTACAAAAAAACGTGTTATTAACAGTACGATCATTACAAGCTTGATTGACACAAGCGTACGACACAGCCCATCAACATCCGTTTCGGTTGGCGATAATCACCGCTCGACGTGGTGCAGGGTAGCCTTCAATGGTGCGAGTTGGATCGCTGGGGTCGAGAAAATCGGCTAGCGATTGATAGGTCATCCACTCGGTTGAGCGCTGCTCGTCAAGCGTTGTTAGCGCTTCGTCGACCACTCGCACATTGGTAAAACCGCACCGTTCTAGCCAGTGACATAGCGCTTTTGAAGAGGGCAGGAAGTAAACATTAGGCATCGCGGCGTAGCGTTCGCCGGGTACAAACACGGTTTGCTCATCGCCTTCCACCACTAGTGTTTCTAGCACCAGTTCACCGCCAGGGGCTAACGCCTCTTTTAGTTGCTGCAAATGCTCAAGTGGCGAAGGGCGGTGGTAGAGCACGCCCATGGAAAATACTGTATCGAAAAACCCCAGCTTTTCCGGCACATCTTCAATGCCTACTGGTAGAAACTGCGTGCGACCGCCGTCGGCATTGCCAACGAAGTGGCGCACCGCCTGAAACTGCCAATAAAAACGTGGTGAAGGATCAATCACAAGCACAAAGGCTGCGCCTTCTCCGGCCATGCGCCAAGCGTGGTAGCCGCTGCCACCGCCAACATCCAATACCTTACGGTACTTTAGCGGCGCAAGATGCGGGGCGACTCTTTGCCATTTCCAGTCGGAGCGCCATTCGGTATCAATATCGATGCCACCCAAGCGAAAGGGGCCTTTGCGCCAGGGCGATAGTTTGCGCAGCAGATTAAAACACTGACGCTTTTGGCTATCGCTCAAAGCGACATCGACGCTCACTGTATCGCTGGTAAGATCGACGTGGCGCTCTTCGGGTAGAGCAGGCAGTTTGGCAACCGCTTTCTCCCAGGCGGACAGGTCGCCGTGGCGCTGGCGATCTAATCCATTGGCCAGCTGTTCGGGCAGCTTGGCAAGCCAGGGTGTCAGTGTGGCATCCTGACTGGCTTGATCTAAAAATGCCTGATAAAGCGCGCGATGATCATCGGGTAACAGCGGCACCTTAACCCTCCTTGAAGGCGATCAGCGAGGTAAAGTTCAAGTACTGGAACCAGGTCATTGAGCGAGGAAAGCCCGCTAGGGCTAAGCGGCCATGTAAGGCATCAAGCGTGTCGGGAATCAGCACATTTTCCAGCGCAGTGCGCTTTTGGCTGATTTCCATATCGCTGTAGCCATTGGCGCGCTTGAAGTCATGGTAGCGCTCAACCCGCCACGCGTTGTCCCGTTCATCGGCATCGATGGTTTTCTCCGATAAAATCAGTACGCCGCCCGGTTCAAGGGCATCGTAAAGCCGCTTCAGCAGCGCATCGCGATCGGCAGGGGGCAGAAACTGCAGCGTAAAGTTGAGAATGATCATGCCGGAAGGTGCATACTCAAGCGTGCGTATGTCGGCCTCCTCGATCTGCATGGCATGGTCTGGGCACTCTTCCAAAAAGGTTTGCTTGGCCCTAGCCACCATGGCGGGTGAAAGATCCACACCGGTATAGCGAAAGGCATCGGCGGGAAGTGCGCCCGCCAGTGCTAGGCCGGATGCGCCCAGCGAGCAACCTAGGTCGTAAACGTGAGCGCCATGGCGCAAATGGCGTTGGGCAATTAAGCTCAACATGCCGAGGATTTGCCCGTAACCGGGCACTGAACGGCGGATCATATCAGGGAAACACGCAACGACCTGTTCGTCGAAGGAGAACCTTGCCACCTTATCTAAGGGTGTTGAAAAGATAGCGTCGCGGTAAGATGCATCACTCATGGGCAAGCCAGGATTATTAATGAGGCTGCGTAGTTTACGCGCCCTTGATACACCAGAACAGACCTGTTTATAACAGATTCCTGCCGCACGGAAGGACGCCAAAGGAGAGGGCACATGGCTTCAGCAACACGCACAACCCCCGATACACTACCCGCATGGCAGACGTTGAAGCATCATGCTGACACGCTACAACACGTACACTTAAAAAATTTGTTCGGTGATGATGACAGTCGCTGGTTGAACTTCACGCGTCAAGTGGCAGGTTTAACCTTGGATTTATCTAAACAGCGTTGGGATGATGACACCCTTGAACACTTGCTGGCGCTGGCGCATGAAGCGGGGGTGCCAGGGGAGATTGATGCGTTACTAAGTGGGAAGCGTGTCAACGTCAGTGAAAATCGCCCCGCACTACATACAGCTTTACGGTTACCTGCTGATGCCACGCTTGAAGTAGAAGGGGAAGATGTGGTGGCCGCTGTGCATGACAGCCTTGCCCAAATGGAGCGTTTGGTGCAGCGCTTGCAGGCGGGACAGTGGCGTGGTGCAACCGGTAAGCCGATCCGGCATGTGGTGAATTTAGGTGTCGGCGGCTCGGATCTTGGCCCGTTAATGGTCACCCATGCGCTGGCAGATTATCGCCCAAAAGAGGGGCACTCATTGGACGTGCACTTTGCGTCTACCATGGATGGCTCCCAACTGGCGGATTATCTAAGTCGCTTTAATCCTGAAACAACCCTGTTTGTTTTATCGTCCAAGTCGTTTACCACTATCGACACGCTTTCCAATGCTAATACGGCCAAAGACTGGCTATTAGGAAAGCTTTCTGAGCATGGCGATCTTCCCAGTGCCGCGCCATTAAGCGCAGCGTTAATTGTTCGCCAGCACTTCATTGGTGTGTCGGCGAGCCCTGAAAAGATGAGTGAGTGGGGTATTTCCTCAGATCACCAACTGATGTTCTGGGACTGGGTCGGCGGGCGTTACTCCTTGTGGGGCACCATCGGCTTACCGATTGCGCTCGTTGTAGGTATGGATAACTTCCGCGAACTGCTGGCGGGTGCCCATGCAATGGACTGTCACTTCCGTGATGCACCGATGGAAGAAAACCTGCCAGTACTGCTGGGGTTGGCGGGTATCTGGAACGTCAATTTCCTGGATATTCGTGCCCATTCGATACTGCCCTACGATGGACGCTTAGAGTACTTTGCTGCCTATCTTGAACAGCTTGAGATGGAATCCAACGGTAAGTCAGTGACCCGCCAAGGCCAAGCGGTGAATTATTCAACGTGTCCAGTGCTGTGGGGGCAGCTTGGTCCCAACGCTCAACACGCCTTTTATCAGTTGCTTCACCAGGGCACCCAGCCGGTCGTATGCGATTTTATAGCACCGCTGAAGCGCTACGATGAGGTGGAAGACTCGGATACACGTCGCCATTTAAAAGCGCAGCACCGCCTAGCGCTGGCGAACTGCTTTGCTCAGTCACGAGTGCTGATGCTGGGGGATGATGCCCTAGAGGATGATGGCCCCCGCCCAGAGCACAAGCGCTACCGTGGGAACCAGCCCTCTACAACGGTCCTGTTGGACAAGCTAACACCCTTTACGCTGGGGGCACTGATTGCCCTGTATGAGCACAAAGTGTTTGTACAGGCGGTCATTTGGGATATTAACCCGTTTGATCAGTGGGGCGTTGAGCTAGGTAAGAAAATTGCCACCGATACCCAGGCAATCATTGATGGCGGCGGTGATATTTCCCGTATGGATGCTTCCAGCCGCGGCCTGATTGAGGCGTTTTGGGCGGCAGAGCAGGAGTAGCATGCTATTGTGATTTTCATGGCTGGATATACAGCTTTTTGCTTTTCCGCTATCCTGTGCCCTTTTGCCAGCCGCTAATGACTCGTTTCAGTTCGTTTTGTTTCAGTACGCTTTGTTTCAAGTACTTAAGAGCGGCTGCTAGCGCTATTTTTTTAGGAACCGATGTTACATGACCCAGTTTGATGCCTCCCAGTACGGCGCGAGTTCCATCGAAGTCCTGTCAGGGCTCGAGCCGGTGCGTAAGCGTCCCGGTATGTACACCGACACCTCGCGGCCCAATCACCTCGCTCAAGAGGTTATTGATAATAGTGTTGATGAGGCCCTCGCAGGGCACGCAACGGCTATCAGCGTGGTGCTGCATAGCGATGGCGCCATCGAAGTGCAGGATAACGGCCGCGGTATGCCGATCGATTTGCACCCTGAACATGGCGTATCGGGCGTCGAGCTCATCTTTACCAAGCTCCACTCGGGTGGCAAGTTTTCCTCCTCCAGCTATCGCTTTTCCGGTGGTTTGCATGGGGTTGGCGTATCGGTGGTTAATGCCTTATCGCGCCGTTTAGATGTTGAAGTGACGCGTAATGGCGCGCGCCATGCCATGGCCTTTGAGTTTGGCGAAAAAGTCGAAGAGCTACACGAAATTGGTAAAGCGGCGAAAAAAGCGACGGGCACTCTCGTGCGTTTCTGGCCAGATGAGAGCTACTTTGACAGCCCAAAGCTTGCCCTTTCAAAGTTAAAGCACTTGTTACGTGCCAAGGCCGTACTGTGTCCTGGGCTGGCGGTTACGCTGATAGAGCCTGATGGCACCAAAACTGAATGGGCCTATGCCGATGGCTTAAAGGACTACCTAGCTGAAGCTACCGATGGCTATGAAGTGGTGCCGAATGAACCCTTTGTAGGCCATTTTAGCGACGACGAGCATGGCGTTGACTGGGCGATTCAGTGGTTGCCCGAAGGTGGCGACGCGTTGTTGGAAAGCTACGTAAACCTGATTCCCACCCCCCAGGGCGGCACGCATGTTAATGGCTTCCGTTCAGGATTGTTGGAAGCGCTGCGGGAGTTCTGCGAATACCGCAGCCTGTTGCCCCGCGGCATTAAGCTAACCGCCGATGATTTATGGGAACGAGCCTCTTTTGTGCTCTCGGTGAAAATGCTTGATCCTCAGTTTGCCGGACAGACCAAAGAGCGGCTCTCCTCACGCACGATTGCGGGCTTCGTGTCTGGGGTGTTGAAAGATGCTTTCTCGCTGTGGCTTAACCACCACATTGAACAGGCCGAACAGCTGGCCGAAATGGTGATCAGCGCCGCCCAACAGCGCCAGAAAAAGTCCAAAAAGGTCGCCCGTAAAAAAGTGACTTCTGGTCCCGCGTTGCCAGGCAAGCTCGCCGACTGTTCCGGCCAGGATCCTGCCCTAAGTGAGCTGTTTTTAGTCGAAGGCGACTCGGCAGGTGGTAGCGCCAAACAAGCGCGCAACCGTGAAACTCAAGCCATTCTTCCGCTGCGCGGCAAAATCCTCAATACCTGGGAAGTCGATACCCACGATATCTATGGCTCTCAGGAAGTGCACGATATCGCCGTGGCGATTGGTGCCGACCCCGGCAGTGCAGATCTTGAAAAACTGCGCTATCACAAAATCTGCATCCTGGCGGATGCGGACTCCGATGGCCTGCACATTGCGACGCTGTTGTGCGCGCTGTTTGTAAAGCACTTCCCCAGCCTGGTGGATGCCGGGCATGTGTTTGTCGCCATGCCGCCGCTTTACCGAATCGATTTAGGTAAAGAAGTGCACTATGCCCTGGATGAGAGCGAGAAAGCCGCCATTCTTAAGCAGTTGGCGAAAAAACGTGGCACGCCTAACGTTCAGCGTTTTAAAGGCTTGGGTGAAATGAGCCCGCTACAGCTGCGTGAGACCACTATGTCAGTGGAGACCCGTCGTCTGGTGCAGTTAACGTTGGAAGAGGGCGATGGCACGATGGAAATGATGGATATGTTGCTGGCCAAGAAGCGCGCCGGTGACCGCAAAAAGTGGCTGGAAGATTACGGCAATCTCGCTGATGTAGAGGTGTAGTTACAGAGATAGAGGCGTCATTAGTCTGGTTGTAATGACTGTTTTTGCGACTGTTTTCACAACAGTTGCAAAGCCAGTTATAAAGACCGGAGGCGTGAGCCCAATCTGCTAGGCAAACGTTAACAGGCATTATTACAGTGCCATGCTATTTGGCCGATAGTTGAATAAGTAGCTTACATACTAAGACGCGTAAAAAACGCTCATAGACAGGGGAATAGCTTTGTTCAACACAATCTCTCGGCAGTTAACGTTGTCTGCAGTGGTGCTCACACTACTAATGGCTGTCAGTATTTACGGCGTGATGGCCTGGCGTGGTCAGCCGTTGGTGATCGATGCAAGTCAGTCATTGATTGAGCGTACGGGCGGCTCTATCGTGAATGCGCTGAATGGCCAGCTGGCTCGCGTCGAGGGGAATACCTCGAGCTTAGCGGCGTTGGCCGAATCGCTGCCTCAAGATGAAGCGATTTACCAGCAAGCACTGCCCAATGTGGTCGATGATAACGGCAATATGACAATTGCCGGAGGCGGTATTTGGCCTGAGCCAGGCGCATTTTCGCCGGGTGTCGAACGCTTCAGTTTTTTCTGGGCACGTAATGCTCAGGGAGCGTTGGAGTTTCTGGATGACTACAACGCAAGCACTATTGCGCCATACCACGACGAAGCATGGTATAGCAGTGCTCGCGATGCGACGCCAGGGCAGTGCGTTTGGTCTGCTGCCTACCGCGACCCAGCGACAGGGGTTGCTATGGTGACCTGTAGTGTTCCGTATTATATCGATGGTGCTTTTTCAGGTGCAGCGACCATTGATATGCAGCTAGGCGGCGTGGCCGAGTTTCTTGCAGAAAATGGCGGTGGCACAGGCGGTTACGCCTTTGTACTGGATAATGAGCGCAATGTCATTGACCTGCCGGGGGTAGAGCAAGCCGCTGATGAGATGAAAAGTTTAGCTGACGTTGCCCGTGATATGCCCTGGCTTCAGCCCGTTGTTACGGCGATCACGGCTGGCCGTGAACAGGCGAGTGTCGAAAGCGCAGGCGTGTTAGCAGAAGCTGCAGAGGTGCGTTTATTTGACATGCCACGTACGGGGTGGACGCTGGGGTTAGTAACCCCTAGCGAGCAAGTCACGGCTTTGGCACGCACGTTAACACGTGATCTACTGCTATTTATTGTCCCCTTGCTGGCACTTTTGCTGGGGCTTGGGTGGTGGGGTGGGCGTATTTTGCTAGCGCAAATACGCAGCACTACGCGCCAAATCGATCAGCTGGGTCAGGATGACTCGAGTCGCGAGCTGACGATCTATCGCGAGGATGAGATTGGCGAACTGCGCCGTGCTGTTAATCGATACTCGGAGAAGCTACAGCGGCTATTTGGTGATGTGCGGAGCGTGGCCGATGCCATCGCCAGCGAGTCCACTGAAATCGCGGCAGGCAATACGGAGCTTTCTAGCCGAACGGAACAGCAGGCGGCCTCTCTTCAGGAGACGTCATCAACGATGGAAGAGATGGCGGCTACGGTGAAGCGAAACGCTGATAACGCTCAAGAGGCCGACCTGCGGGCAAAAGAATCAGCGGATAAAGTAAAGCGCGGCGGCCAACAGGTATCGAGGCTGGCGCAATCCATGGAAGCGATCAACGAAAGCTCTGTTGAAGTCGCTTCAATTGTTCAAGTAATTGAAAATATTGCTTTTCAAACCAATATATTAGCGCTGAATGCCTCGGTAGAAGCAGCGCGTGCGGGTGAGCACGGAAGAGGCTTTGCGGTGGTTGCCAGTGAAGTACGTGAGCTTGCCTCGCGCAGTGCTGCATCGGCCAGAAATATTAATGGGCTGATCAAAACCACGTCTGAGCAGATCGCGACGGGCAGTGGTTATGCTCAACAAGCTGAGTCGGCTATGAAAGAGATTGTGGTCGCCATTGAGGAAGTAACGGCACGCATTAGCGAAATCAGCCAAGCTTCCAGCGAACAAACCAATGGCATTGACGAGATTAACCGTGCGGTAACGCAGATGGATACGGTGACCCAGCAGAATGCGGGCTTGGTTAGCCAGGCCGCAGGGGCTGCTAATGAACTGTCGTTACAGGCCCAGCGCTTAAAAGGCTTGTTAGATGAGTTTCACGGCGGTGCGCAAGCGGTATCCCAGGCTCCAGCACTGTCGAATGCATCGCATGAAAAGTATCAATTAACATAGCGTGCCATGTTAAGTGGCCGCGTGTCCGCTTATCAGCCGCCCCGACTGGGGCGGTTTTGTTGTTAAGGTAGGATATGATCGACATGGATATTCAGGTAGCAGAGGGTGACGTCGAACGGCTGTCCCTGCGCGATTACACCGAAAAAGCGTACCTCGACTACTCGATGTACGTCATTTTAGACCGCGCCTTGCCAAATATTGGCGATGGGATGAAACCTGTGCAGCGACGCATTATTTACGCCATGCGTGAATTGGCGCTGCACGCCAATGCCAAGTACAAAAAGTCGGCGCGTACCGTCGGTGATGTGCTGGGTAAGTTTCACCCCCATGGCGACAGCGCGTGCTATGAAGCAATGGTGCTAATGGCCCAGTCGTTTAGCTATCGCTATCCGCTGGTGGATGGGCAAGGCAACTGGGGTAGCCCTGATGACCCCAAATCCTTTGCTGCCATGCGCTACACCGAAGCCAAGCTGTCTAAGTTTGCAGAAGTACTGCTCAGCGAGTTAGGCCAGGGCAACGTGGACTGGACCCCCAATTTCGATGGCACGATGCAAGAGCCGGTAGTGCTTCCAGCGCGTTTGCCGCACGTGTTACTCAACGGCGGTACCGGCATCGCGGTTGGGATGGCAACCGATATTCCACCTCACAATGTGTCTGAGGTGGTAGAGGCGACCTGTCACCTGTTGCGGAACCCGGAAGCGACCACTGTCGACCTGATGGAGTTTGTGCCGGCCCCCGATTTCCCCACCGATGCCGAAATCATCACGCCGAAAGAAGACCTGCGCAAGCTCTACGAATCAGGCCGCGGTTCGGTCAAGCTGCGCGCTCGTTATGTGCGCGAAGAGGCCAATATCGTGATTACCGCTGTGCCTTATCAGGTCAGCGGTGCCAAAGTATTGGAGCAGATCGCCGCGCAAATGCAGGCTAAAAAGCTGCCGATGGTAGCCGACTTGCGTGATGAGTCCACCCATGAAGAGCCTACTCGCCTGGTGATTGAGCCACGCTCTAACCGCGTGGATGTTGAATCGCTGATGGCGCACCTGTTCGCCACCACGGATTTAGAAAAGAATGTGCGGGTGAACATGAACGTGATCGGCCTGGATGGCCGCCCCCGTGTGATGCCGCTACCCGATATGCTGGGCGAGTGGCTGCGCTTTAGGCGAGCGACAGTGCGCCGTCGTTTAGAGCATCGTTTAGGTAAAGTCGAAGACCGTCTGCATATTCTTGAAGGCCTACTGACGGCTTACCTCGACCTTGATGAAGTGATCCGTATTATTCGTGAAGAAGATGAGCCTAAGCCAGCATTGATCGCTGCGTTTGGCCTTTCTGAGCGGCAAGCCGAGGCGATCCTAGAGCTGCGATTGCGCCATCTTGCCAAGCTGGAAGAGATGAAGATTCGCGGTGAGCAGGATGCGCTGGAGAAAGAGCGCAAGTCGCTGCAAGGCTTGCTGGGTAGTGAAGCTAAGCTAACCACGTTAATTGAAAAAGAGATCCGCGCGGCAGGTAAAGAGCATGGTGATGCACGTCGTTCGCCGCTGGTTGAGCGTAGTGAAGCAAAAGCGCTCTCTGAAGTAGAGTTGTTAGGCGCTGATCCGATTACCGTCGTGTTGTCGGAAAAAGGCTGGATTCGTGCGGCAAAAGGCCATGATATCGATCCGGAAGGGCTCTCCTATAAGGCCGGCGATAGTTTCCAACTGGCGGCTCGTGGTAAAACCAATCAACCCTTGGTGTTGCTAGACGACACTGGCCGCGCTTATACCCTAGCAGCGCATAACCTACCTAGTGCCCGAGGTCAGGGTGAACCCGTTACCGGCCGTGTCAACGTGTCGGCAGGTGCGCGCATGGCAGGGCTAATGCTGGCGCCGCCCACCAAGCGATACGTATTGGCCAGTGATGGTGGTTATGGTTTTGTCGCGCAGCTCGAGGCGCTGACAGGCAAGAATAAAGCCGGTAAAGCGGTACTGAGTGTTCCCAAAGGGTGCAGCGTTATGGCCCCAGTGGAAGTGCCGGAAGGCGAAGGCCATTGGGTAGCGTCGGTTTCCAATGAAGGCAGGCTGCTGCTGTTCCCGTTAGACCAATTGCCTGAAATGGCCAAAGGGAAAGGCAATAAAATGCTCGATATTCCCGGTCCGCGTGCGGCTCGACGTGAAGAGTTTGTGCGCGATATTGCCGTTGTGGCAGAGGGGGGTGAACTCATTATTCATGCCGGTAAGCGTAAGCTAACCCTGAAAGCCGACGATCTCGCGTATTATCGTGGTGAACGCGGTAGGCGAGGCAGCAAACTACCTCGCGGTTTCCAAAAAGTAGATTGTTTAGAGGCAGGGGAGTAAGTCATGGCAACACGTTATTTGATTCGTGCGACCGGGGTTGCGCGCCCAGGGCAGTTAGCTGGCCTGGGTAATGCGTTGGCGGCTGGGCGTGCCCGGCTGTTGGATATTAATCAAAGCGTGACGTTTGGCATGCTCTCTTTGGAAATACTGGTGGGGCTTGATCAGGACAGCGCTTTGGAAGCCGCGCTTAGTGAAGCGGGAGATACGCTAGGCTTAGACGTGCAGGCAATTGCGGTGAGTGGTGACGACTATCAGCGCTGGAGTGAGCAAGCCAGCCAACCAAGACTCATCTTAAGCCTGCTAGCCCCCAAGCTGCCTGCTGGCATATTAGCTGAAGTAGGATCGCTGACCGCAGAGTTTGGTCTCACTGTTGAGCTAATTCACCGTCTTTCAGGCCGCGAAGCGCTTGAAGGTGACTCGCCTGCTAACGGTGCTTGCGTTGAATGTTGGCTCAGGGGCAGTGATGTAGAGCTAGAAGCCCTACGCGAAAAGGCGCTCGCGCTAGGTGCCCAGCATGGTGTCGATATTGCTATTCAAGAAGATACTATCTGGCGTCGGCATCGTCGTTTAGTGTGTTTTGATATGGACTCGACGCTGATCAAGACGGAGGTGATTGACGAGCTGGCTCGCCGCCATGGGGTCGGAGATGAAGTTGCTGAGGTGACCGAGCGAGCGATGCGTGGCGAGCTGGATTTTCAACAAAGCTTCCGCGAGCGTATGAGTAAACTAGCCGGTTTAGACGAGTCGGTCTTGAAAGAGATTGCTGCCGAGCTGCCCTTAATGGACGGTGTTGAGCGGCTAATGGCGAACTTAAAGCGTTTTGGTTACCGCACGGTGATATTGTCTGGGGGCTTTACCTACTTTGCTCGCCATCTTCAGGAGAAGCTCGGTTTTGACGAAATCCACGCCAACGAGCTGGTCATTGAAAATGGCAAAGTAACCGGTGATGTGAAAGAACCGATTGTCGATGCGCAGCGCAAGGCCGATCTACTAGAGCAAATCGCGCTACGCGAAGGTTTTACTTTAGAGCAGACGATTGCCGTTGGTGATGGTGCCAACGATCTTAAAATGCTGGCAAAAGCGGGGCTTGGGATTGCGTTTCGCGCCAAGCCGATGGTTCGCGCACAAGCTCGCCAGGCAATTTCAACGTTGGGAATTGATGCGGTACTGTATTTAATTGGCTATCGGGAAGCAGATCTGATCGACTGACTGATAGCGCCACCAAGAGAACAGGCGGTGCCTTAGCACCGCCTTAGCCTTAGTTGGTAGTATGGGCGTTAACACCGCCATACTCGGCACGCAGGGCTTCTAGTTTAGCGACCTCATTTTCGCTAAGCGATGGCGAGTTCCAAAGTGGCTCACCTTGCGCGTTATTTATCCCCAGTAGCGTTAAGGTTAGCTGTGTATCGCGGGGAATCTGATCATTACCCCAGGGGCCGAAGCGGTTGGGGGCAAGACTCCATTGTGCGGTCTCGCCGGGGGCTAGGCCGCCAGCAATAACATAGTAAAACGTTTCATCGACCCACGCTGTCTCGCGTCCTGGGCTGGTCAATACGCCATGTAAAAACAGTTCTGATACCTCTTGGTCAGAACCATTCGTTACCTGAAGATCAATCACGGGTTCGAATGCGCCATAGGGGCTGGTGCTGATGTAGTAATCGGCACTTTCAATGCTTACTTGGGCGCGCTGTTGTTGATCGTGTTCAGCCCGCGCTTGTTTGGTTTCTAGACGATCAAGCGTTTGCAGCGCCTGCTCGCGTTCGCGGGCACGGCGTTCGCGCAGCATTTTATCAGCGCGCTCTATAATTTCATCACCCGTTAGGCCATGCATGTAGGCATTCGCTGACTCGGCAATTTCGGCGGCATTCATACGTTGGGCATTGAGTAAATCGATGCCGCTAAACGATGACATGGCAATGATCGTTAATGCTTGATCAAACTCATCGCGCTTGTAGGCGGGGAGTGAGTCGCGCACTTTCTCAACCGAAACTACGGCGGCTGGCATTGAGCTTGTGTCTATTTTGGGGTCTGAGCAACCCGCTATCATCAACGTGGTTAATGACAGTGCCGACAACCTAAGCAGGCTCCACATATAATTACCTCAAAACAGGCTAACAAAACGCAAGGAGCTTACCGGAAAGTGTCGCTTCCCACTACTATCTCGCGTCGTTGACATATAAAAAACGCTGGCGTTTCAGCCAGCGCTTAGCGATCAAGAACGGCTGTTCCTGTCTTTTAACCATGGCCCTTGTCAGGGTGCGGGACAGGTTTTTCACCAACTTCTTCTGAGCGGAGTTCTACCGGTTTGCCCTGGGTTTTATCTATATGCTTGAGCTGCATGTGAAGACCCGTTTTGGCGAGCAAGTGAGCGCTAACCGGTGCGGTAATGAATAAAAACAGCGTGATTAGCAGTTCTTGTACGTCAGGCTTGCCATCGATACTCCAAAAGTAACCCATTGAGGCGACAAGCATGCAGCCTATGCCGAGTGTGGTGGCCTTGGTGGGGCCATGCAGGCGCATGTAGAAGTCTCTTAGGTGAGCGAGACCCAGCGAGCCGATAAAGACGAAAATACCGCCTGCAACCAACAGTAGTGAAATCAGCGCTTCGACAAAAAACGACATGGGCGCATCTCCTGAGACGTGACACGGTTCATTCGATAATATCCCCGCGTAAAATGTACTTACATACGGCCACCGTGCTGATAAAACCGAGCATGGCAATTAACAGCGCAGACTCAAAGTAGGTCTTGCTGTTGAGCCACAGCCCCAGCAGTACGATCAGCGCAATTGAATTGACATACATAGTGTCGAGCGCCAGCACGCGATCTGGCAGGTCGGGGCCAATGGTTAGGCGATAAAGATTCATCAGTAGCGCCATTACCACTAGCGCTAAAGTGATCACGAGTGCGGCGCTTAGCATTCGTAAATCTCCTTAAGGGGGCGCTCATAGCGCTCGCGAATTTGGGCAATTAGGGCGTCCTCGTCGTCTACATCAAGTGCATGAATGAGTAACGATTTTCCGTCCATCCTTAAGTTCGCTGAAACTGTTCCTGGGGTTAGGCTGATGGTGCTTGCGAGAAGCGTAATAGTGAAACGTTCCTCAAGCATCAGCGGGTATTCAATAAAGTGGGGTTTGACTTTACGCCAGGGATTAGCAATTAAGTACGCAACTTCGAAGTTGGCGATGACGATATCGCCTAGTACGCGAAACACAAAACGCAACAGTTTAAGCGGTTTACCAATGCGGGGGCGTGCGTCCCAAAAGCGATGGGTCAATAACGGAATAAGGATGGCCAGCGCGCCGCCTAGCACGATCTGACCGAATGCAAAGCTACGCACAAGCAGTAGCCATACCAACAGCAGCAGCAGTGACAGTACCGGCGTAGGGAGCCAAGCGCGGGGGGCAATCATTGGGCGTCTCCAGCATCAGGCAGAAGCGAATTAATCAACAGCTGCGGGTTGGCCAACTGCTCTCCCGTGGCTTGGGTATAGCTACTCACGGGCCCTGCAAAGGCGACCATTAGTGGTGCCGCGCTAAGCAGCCACAGCATGCCAATCCATTGGTAGCGAGAGAGGTTGCTGCCGCTTGGGCTGCCACGGTGGCTGCGCCAAAACAGCGTAGAGCCTGCGCGAGATAGCGCAATTAACGACGCAAGGCTCGTTAATAGTAATAGCGGCCAAAGCCATAGGCGCTCACCACCTTCGGCGGCGTTAAGCATGAGTGCCTTCCCTAACGCACCGGATAGTGGCGGTAACCCGGCCACGGCAATGGCACCGATAAAAAAGGTAAGCGCTAGTGCATTTCCTTGCACCAATGGTCGGCCTTTTACGATGCGCGTGCCGGGTTTGCCCCGCTGTAGGCCAATCATCTCCGCTAGCAGGAAAAGTCCGCCGGTAATCAGTGTGGTGTGAATGAGGTAATAGAGGAGTGCTGATGTCGCGGCCGGAGAGCGCATGCCAATGCCAGCCAGTAGCGTGCCTACCGAAATAAGCACCAGATACGCTACCAGCAGGCGTAAATCACGTGCGGCGATAACGCCAACACCCGCGGCGGCTAGCGTTGCTAGCGCTAACCACCATATCCATGGCTGTTCCAGTGCGACTAAACCGCCTGCCTGATCGCTGAATATCAGTGAATAAACGCGCAAAATCGCGTAAATCCCCACCTTCGTCATAATGGCGAATAACGCTGCCACGGGGGCGGGGGCTGCTGCATAAGCGCGGGGAAGCCAAAAGTAGAGTGGCAAAATAGCCGCTTTTAAACCGAAAACTACCAGCAGCATTAATGCCCCGGCGGTGACTAAGCCTTCGCGTTCGGCGGGCAGGCTAGCCAGCTTATGCGCCATATCGGCCATGTTTAGCGTGCCCGTTGCGCCATATAAAATACCCACGGCGATTAGGAACAGTGAGGAGCCTGCTAAGTTAAGCACGACATAGTGAACACTGGCTTGGATACGTGCTTTACCGCCACCGTGTAGCAGTAATGCGTAAGAGGCCAGGAGTAGCACTTCGAAAAATACGAAGAGGTTAAACAGGTCGCCGGTTAAAAAGGCCCCGTTAATGCCTAGCAATTGCCATTGAAATAGGCCATGGAAGTTACTGCCTTTTTCATCATCACCGCCGCAGGCAAAAATGACCGCACCGACCGCTAAAATTGCGGTGACTAACACCATCAATGCCGATAAGCGATCCAGCACCAGCACCACCCCAAACGGGGGTTGCCAGTCGCCCAGCGCGTAGTAAGTAATGTCACCACTCGCCGCTTGGTTGACCAGCGCTATTGAGACGAACAGCAGAAGTATCGAAGCGACAACGCTGACGGTGCGCTTATAGCGCACTAAGCCCTGGCGTTGATAAAGCAACAAAATACCCGCGACTAACGGTAGCACCACGGGTAAAACAATTAGATGCTGAATCATTCGTGGTCTTCCTTTTTGCCGTCGACATGGTCGTTACCTACTTCGCTGCGTGCACGCATGGCCAGGATGACCACAAAGGCGGTCATCGCAAAACCAATCACGATCGCTGTTAATACCAGTGCCTGGGGTAGCGGGTCAGCAATGTTTGTGCCTTCATTTACTAGCGCAGCGCCATCCGTGGTTAAGCCGCCCATGGAAAACAAAAATAGGTTGACCGCATAGGAGAGCAGCGTCAGACCAACCACAACGGGGAACGTACGCCCGCGCAGTGTTAGATAGAGTCCGCACGCAGTTAATATGCCCGTTGTAATGGCATAGAGCATTTCCATTAGTGGGACTCCTTGTTAGTGGGCGTACTCGAATCATCGCTTGCTTTGGGTTCGGTGACGGGTCGGTGTGGCGTGGTGACTTTACCCAGGTTGGCCAGAATCATCAGCGTTGCACCGACAACCGCTAGATAAACGCCAAGATCAAAGAGCAGAGCGGTAGCCAGTTCAAAGGTGCCAATCAGTGGCAGCGTAAAGTAGCCGAAAGATGAGGTCAGGAACGGATAGCCCAAAAGCCAGCTACCCAGCCCTGTGAGTGTTGCAATGGCAACGCCTACCACGGCCACCGGTTGGAAGGGGAAGTTTAGGCGCTCTTGTGCCCACTCAACGCCGCGTGCCATATACAGCAAGATAAGCGCCACAGCCGTAATCAAGCCGGCGATAAATCCGCCGCCAGGCTGGTTATGGCCGCGTAAGAAGATAAACGCAGAAACCAGCAGCGCTAGTGG
This sequence comes from Halomonas sp. MS1, assembly GCF_024182575.1. Taxonomy (NCBI): domain Bacteria; kingdom Pseudomonadati; phylum Pseudomonadota; class Gammaproteobacteria; order Oceanospirillales; family Halomonadaceae; genus Halomonas; species Halomonas sp. MS1. The sequence goes on along the minus strand of NZ_CP098926.1, from coordinate 4,302,319 downwards.
CAGTAACGTCATAGAAATCGACGTTAAAATGGCGGGATAGCGATCAGGCGACCAAACACGACCTTCACCATCGCTATGTGGGATAAACAACCGTAGCCGGTTTAATAGTTTAAAGATGGCTAAGCCTGCAATGGCCAGCACCGTAATCTCGCCAAGCGTATCGAAGCCACGGAAGTCGACCAATATCACGTTGACGACGTTGTACCCGCCGCCGCCAGGTTTACTGTTTTCAACGAAGAACTCAGATATCGACAGCGTCTCACGTGTCATCACCGCATAGTTAAGGCTAGCCACCACTAAGCCTAATGCGCCTGCCAGTAACATATCCCGTACGTTGCGCTTGGGGCTCGATTCACGCGGCGTTTTTTGGGGTAAGAAAAATAGCGCTAACATCAGCAGTATCATGGTAACAACCTCTACCGATAGCTGTGTCAGTGCCAGGTCTGGGGCAGAAAAGCGTGCAAAGGTGAGGGCAACGAATAAGCCTACGACCGAAAGCATCAGCAAAGAGATTAGCCGGTAGCGGTGGGCAGCGGCAGTTGCTACTCCCCCGAATATCAGCATGCCGGCACCTAATAAAACAATGCCATCAATTGGCTGATTACCTTTTGAACCGGTTAGGCCGTCAATGCTCGCTAGGCCAATCACACCCATCAGTAACGCCGCGAAAAGCAGCCAACCCATATAGCGCTGAAGCGAGTTTCCTTCAAGCTTGGTAATAAGCTGTTCGGCACGATAACCCAGAGTGACGATAAAGCGCTCAAAGATGCGGCGCGCATCAATACTGGGGAATGATTGCACAAAGCGGCGTAGATTCTTATGGCGCCAGTAGAGCGTGATACCCACAACAAAGGCCAGCCCACTCATCATCAATGGCAAGTTGATGCCGTGCCAAATAGCTAAATGGAAATCAAGCGGCTCGCCCAATACGGCTTGGGTCGCCAGTTGTAAAATGCCGGTGGCAAAAAAGGCTGGAAAGAGTCCGACCAAGACACATAGGGCCACTAGGATTTCCACGGGCAGGCGCATTAAATGAGGTGGTTCGTGAGGCGCTTTAGGTGTTGCTTCTTTGGCTGGTTTATAAAATACCGCATGTACCAAACGCAATGAATAAGCCACTGAAAGCATGCCACCTAACGCTGCCAATGCCGGTAGTAACCAACTAAGTCCGCCTAGTACCGGGGTGGCGAGTGTTTCGGTAAAGAACATCTCTTTGGAGAGGAATCCGTTAAGTAACGGCACACCTGCCATGGCTGCGGCGGCCAATGTGGTCAACAGCGCTGTAACAGGCATCGCCTTTTTCAGGCCGCCTAATTGCTTGAGCTCTCGGGTGCCCGTTTCATGGTCGATAATTCCTGCGCTCATAAATAGGGCCGCTTTGAAGGCCGCATGATTCAAAATATGAAACAGAGCTGCTAACACTGCCATTGGGCTACCAATACCCAATAATACGGTGATCAAGCCTAGGTGGCTGACGGTTGAAAACGCCAAAATTCCTTTTAGGTCGGTCTTAAACAGGGCAAACCAAGCGCCGTAGAGCAGCGTGATAGTACCTATGAGCGGCACCACTACGCTCCAAAGCTCGCTGCCAGCAATCGCCGGATGTAAACGTGCCATCAGAAAAATACCCGCTTTCACCATGGTGGCAGAGTGCAGATACGCTGAGACTGGCGTTGGGGCCGCCATGGCATGAGGTAGCCAAAACTGGAAGGGAAACTGAGCCGATTTGGTAAATGCACCGAGTAGAACTAGTCCAAGCATCAGCGGATAGCGAGGATCGGCGACGATGGCAGCGCCGCTGCTAAGTACATCGTCCATTCGATAGCTGCCGGCCATGTCACCCAGCAGTAGGAGACCCGCTAGCAGGGCCAAACCGCCAGCACCGGTAACGGTAAGCGCCATGCGGGCACCTTTACGGGCATCAGTACGGTACGACCAAAAGCCAATCAGCAAAAATGACGAAAGGCTGGTTAGTTCCCAGAATAACCAGAGTAAGATGAGGTTGTCTGACATCGAAATGCCCACCATCGATGCCATAAACAGCATCAGAAAGGCATAAAAACGTCCGAATGGCTCCTCTTTATCTAGGTAAAAATGTGCATACAAAAGAATCAGCAGACCGATGCCAATAATCAAAAGATTAAACAGCAACGACAGGCCATCTAAACGGAATGCCAGCTCAAGGCCTAGCTCAGGCATCCATGCCGCGTTAAAACGCAGCGCTTCACCTTTTAACAGGGCGGGGATCTGCAACAGTGTCAGCAGCAGGGCAACAGCGGGCAGTATGCTTGTCGCCAGCGAGCACAGGGTGCGGCCGCGCTTGGCATTTAATGCCGGCACCAGCACGCCTAACAGGGGCAGTAAGGCTATCCACAGCAGTGTCATGGGCTTATCCAGCGCAAAAAAATCGTGAAACACCAAGGTGGCAATCGCTACCTGGGTGGCGGAGATACTTCAAGTGAAACAACAGGATATCACTTGTATAGTAAGTACGTGATTTTAGTATAAAGTGATGCCGTTAACCGTTTAGAGACTCCCTGTTCCATGAGTGAACCATTCAATACCTGGCAAGCCCGCTTCGAAAAGCTGCGCTCGAACAAGCTGTTTGAAGGCGCCGTGATTTCCATCATTGTGATTTCTGCCTTGGTAATAGGCGCGAAAACCTATGAGGAAACCTCCCGAATAGAGCAGTGGCTGCTTTACCTTGATATTGCCGTAACCGTGTTCTTTCTGATTGAGATTTTGATCAGAATGGCAGCCGAGCGCAACTTAGTCAGCTTTTTTAAGAAAGGTTGGAATGTTTTCGATTTTCTGATAGTGACCGCTAGCCTGATCCCCATGGACGACTCGGAGATGGTATTGCTGGCACGCTTGCTGCGAATTTTCCGTGTTTTGCGCTTGGTGTCGATGATTCCTGAGCTGCAAATGTTGCTGGGAGCGTTGGTGAAGTCGGTCCCCCGGATGGGCTATGTCGTACTGCTGATGTTTATCATCTTTTATATCTATGCTGCTCTGGGTAGCTTTTTATTCCATAACGTTGACGACTTTTTATGGGGTAACATTTCCGTAGCGATGCTCACGCTGTTTCGCATCGCTACGTTTGAAGATTGGACTGACGTCATGTATGCCACCCAAGAGGTCTATGCTTGGAGTTGGGTCTATTATTTGACGTTTATATTCCTTACCGCGTTTATTTTCCTCAATATGATGATTGGTATCGTGCTCGATGTGATGCAAAAGGAGAGTGCGCAGATGGAGTTGGATAGCGGTGAAGGAGATTCTGCTCAGCTTCAAGCGTTGCGTAGCGACGTGCATACGTTAAAAGCGCAGCTTGATCGTATGGAGGCTGCCATGGCCCATAAAGGCACCCCATCAACTTCAAGTGACCAAACCGACCAACCTAAAACAGGGTTGCCAAAAACAGAGTAACGACAGGAGCGACGTCATGATGTTGTCCGATCCCTCTAAAAAATATCGCCCCTTCGTGGCCGTTGAATTGCCTGATCGCCTCTGGCCTAGCCAGCGTATCGACATGCCCCCGATTTGGTGCAGTGTAGATTTGCGTGATGGCAACCAGTCGTTAATCGACCCCATGGATCAAGAGCGCAAACAGCGTTTGTTCGATCTACTGCTGAACGTTGGTTTTAAAGAGATTGAGGTGGGCTTCCCATCGGCATCACAAACTGACTTCGACTTTGTCCGTTCGTTGATTGAGCAGGATAAAATTCCTGATGATGTGACGATTCAAGTGCTGACCCAGGCGCGTCCGCATTTAATCGAACGCACGTTCGAAGCCCTTAAAGGCGCTAAAAACGCCATTGTGCACGTCTACAATGCCACCGACCCGATGTTTCGGCGGGTAGTGTTTAATGTAGATAAAACAGAGTGCGTGCAGATCGCCGTTGATGCCACGGCGCAAATCCGCGATTTAATGGCCGCTAATCCAGACACTCACTGGACCTTCCAGTACTCGCCTGAACTATTCACCACCACGGAGATGGACTTTGCGGTGGAAATTGTCGAAGCGGTAATGGATACCTTCGGGCCTAGCATTGATAACCGGATGATCGTTAACTTACCGGCCACCGTAGAAGTCGCAACACCCAATAACTATGCTGATCAAATTGAGTGGTTCTGTCGCCATGTTAAAAAGCGCGATACGCTGATTGTCAGTGTGCATCCGCATAATGACCGCGGTACTGGCGTGGCGGCGGCGGAATTGACGCTAATGGCCGGTGCTGACCGGGTGGAAGGTACGCTGTTTGGCAATGGCGAGCGTACTGGGAACGTGGATATCGTGACGCTTGCGATGAACCTTTATACTCAAGGCGTTCACCCGAACCTGGACTTCTCCAACATTACGCCCATTATGCGCGAGGTCGAGTACTGCAATCAGTTACCCGTCCATCCGCGCCATCCCTACGTTGGCGATTTAGTATTTACCGCGTTTTCAGGCTCGCATCAGGATGCGATTAAAAAAGGCATGGCAGATCGTCGTGCGCATCCTGAGGCGCCTTGGGATGTACCCTATTTACCTATCGACCCGCTGGATGTGGGGCGTAGCTATGAAGCAGTAATTCGTGTTAACAGTCAGTCTGGAAAAGGCGGTATTTCCTATCTGCTGGAACAGGAGCACGGCATTGAGCTGCCGCGCAGGCTGTCTATTGAGTTTAGCCAAGTCGTGCAAGAAGTCGCTGACCGCACTGGGCGCGAAATTACCTCACAAATGATTTACCAGGCGTTTGCTGATGAGTACCTGGAGCAGCATTCGCCGCTGGCGCTGATAAGTCATCGCCTTTCCTCTGAGCCAGAAAGCCCAAAAGTTGCGCTTGAAGCGATACTGGAAAGCGGAGATGAGCGCCAAACGGTAACCGGTGAGGGCAACGGCCCCTTGGCCGCGTTTGTGAAAGCGCTGGTGGCTAGCGGTCAAGAGGTGGAAATAATTGATTACCATGAGCACTCCCGCGGACAAGGGGCCGATGCTGAAGCAATCGCCTATGTTGAGGTGCGCATTGATGGTAAAGCAGTGTTTGGTGTCGGCAGCGACGAAAGCATCACCAGCGCGTCGATGAAAGGTGTGCTCAGCGCCATTAACCGTCATCACTCCACCCAAGCGCCGGCTGCCAATGTGACTGCAGAGACGCTAGGCTAAATCCCTTGGCTTGAAGTGATTGCTAGCAGACCTATAAGGAGGCGTTGGCCTCCTTATCGTTAGCTAATGTGGTGATGACAGCTAGCATGGTTATGGGAACTACAGCGGCGTCTTGCTAGTCTTGCCAGGCACTTCGCGGACTAAGCGGGGCATCAAGAAGCCTGGCAAGTGTTCAAGTAACTGCTTAACCAGTGTTTTGGCTTCCTCATCGGGGACGTCAAAATGGGCGGCACCTTGCACGGGGTCGACCACATGCAAATAGTAAGGCAGCACGCCCGCTTCAAACAGGCGTTCGGACAGAGTCGCCAACGTACTGACGCTATCGTTTATTCCGCGTAGTAACACGCTTTGGTTGAGCAGCGTTACACCTGCTTGCTTTAAGCGTGTGCAGGCATCAATGACCGCTTGGTCAATCTCATTGGCGTGGTTAATATGCAGTACCATGACTTTTTGCAAGCGTGTCGCCGCTAGCCAGTCAAGAAGTGCATCATCAACCCGGTCGGGTATCACCACGGGGAGGCGCGTATGAATGCGCAGCCGCTTGAGATGCGGAATATTTTCAAGCTGCTCCACCAGCCACGCCAGCTGACGATCGTTGGCGGCCAACGGGTCACCGCCAGAAAGAATCGCTTCGTGAAGGGTGGTATCGGCGCGCAGGTAATCCAGTGCTTCCTGCCACTGCGCTCTGGAAGGAGAGTTGTCACTGTAGGGAAAATGGCGCCGGAAGCAGTAGCGGCAGTTGATTGCACAAGCGGGGCTGGCAATTAACAGCACGCGGCCAGCGTACTTATGAATGAGCCCCTTAACAGGCTGATGCTCTGCTTCTTCTAGCGGGTCGGTGACGTAACCTTGCGGTGTTGAGGCTTCATCGCTTACCGGCAGTACTTGGCGGAGCAGAGGGTCATTGGGGTCGTTGGGGGCAATGCGCGTAAGATAGGCGTCGGGAACACAGATTTCAAACAGCTGGTGCCCAGTAGAAGCACCAGGTAGCCAGCTGTCGTCCAAGTTTAAACGCTTGCACAAAGTGGCTGGGTCGCGAATCGCTTGGGAAAGCTGCCGCTGCCATGACGCGTAAATCTGGGTAGACGGGCGCTTATCAGCGATAATAATGTTCTCCTGCAAAAAAGCCCTCCTTCGGGTTATCATGCGCGCACTTATTAGACGACGCTTACAACGACATTATCAACGGCGAAGCATGGCTTCGCGCACTATGTTACTGAAATAAAACACTGAGAGGCATCATGGCGAACTATTCTACCAATGAATTCAAAGGCGGTTTGAAAGTAATGCTCGACGGCGATCCTTGTTCTATCGTCGAGAACGAACTGGTCAAGCCAGGCAAGGGTCAGGCATTTAACCGCGTTAAGCTACGCAACCTGATGACTGGCCGTGTTGGCGAGCGTACTTTCAAATCCGGTGACTCACTGGAAGGTGCCGATGTCATGGATCTGGAGATGGAATATCTCTACACCGACGGCGACATGTGGCACTTCATGAAGACGGATGGTTCCTTCGAGCAGTACGCCGTTGAAAAGAAAGCATTGGGCGATACTGAAAAATGGCTCAAGGAGCAGGTGCCTTATATTATTACGCTTTGGAACGATAAAGCGATTTCCGTTACACCACCCAACTTCATTGAACTGGAAGTGGTTGAGACGGACCCAGGTTTGAAAGGTGACACTGCCCAGGGTGGTTCTAAGCCTGCCACACTTTCATCCGGTGCGGTTGTGCGCGTACCGTTGTTTATCAACCAGGGTGAAGTGCTGAAGATTGATACACGCTCTGGCGACTATGTTTCTCGAGCATAAGTGTTTCTCGAGCATAAGCGCTGCCGAGTGACCGGTAGTTAGTTAGCCGCGAAAGCATCTACTTTATAAAGCCACGTGATGACCATGCGTGGCTTTATAGCATTGGAGGGGACGTAAATGACGGCTAGCTGGCAGCCAACGGCAAGTATCGAAACGTTGCGCGAGCGTGCACGCTTACTCGCTGGGGTGCGTGCGTTTTTTGCTGAGCGGGATGTGCTGGAGGTGGAAACGCCGGTGTTGGGGCAGGGAGGCAGCACCGATGTGCACTTAGTCTCGCTGTCTAGCATGGCGCGTACTGATAAAGGCCAGCGTAGACTATGGCTGCAAACGTCGCCCGAGTTTCATATGAAGCGCCTGCTGGCCGCAGGTAGTGGGCCGATATTTCAACTAGCTAAAAGTTTTCGTGATGGTGAAATTGGCAGCCGCCATAATATTGAATTCACTATGCTTGAGTGGTACCGTCCAGGGTTTACCCTGGCACAGCTGATTGATGAGACGACCACGCTGGTTGCTAACGTGCTGCCGAGTTTTGCAGGCCCCGTGGTGCACTATCGTTACCGTGAGCTGTTTCATACCTACTTAGCGGTAGACCCCTTTACGACCTCTATTGAGACATTGCGTACGTTGGCTGCAGAGCGTGGCCAGATGCCGGCACATGCGCTAACAGAAGAGAGTCGCGATACTTGTCTCGACCTGTTAATGAGCATGGTGATTGAACCAACGCTTGGCCAAAACGAGCTGAGTGTTGTGTTGGATTATCCTGCCAGCCAAGCGGCCTTGGCGCGCCGCCATCAAGACGCAGATGGTGAATGGGTAGCCTCTCGCTTTGAGCTTTATCTCAGTGGTGTTGAACTGGCGAATGGTTATGATGAGCTAATTGATGCTGAGGAGCAGCGGCTGCGTTTCAGTGAAGATAATGCCGAGCGTCGCCGTTTAGGTTTACCTGAGGTTGATGTTGATGAGCAATTGCTAGCAGCGCTAGACCATGGAATGCCAGAAAGCGCTGGGGTGGCATTGGGCATAGATCGGCTTATTCAGCTGGCGCTGGGTAAAGCACGCCTGGAAGACGTGCTTACATTTTCAACGGCTAATTGTTAGCACTAATGTCTCGCGTTTTAAGGCTCGCCCAGTGTTTGGCCCATTTGTACCTTGGCGCCCAGCGGGTTGTCTTCAAACGTCACCGGCTTGGCAAAGCACATCACCACCGTTGAGCCCAGTTTGAAGCGGCCCATTTCAGCGCCTTTTTCAAGCGTGATTGGTTGCCCGAAACGCATGCGCTGAGGGTGTCCTGAAAGCGGCGTCACTTGGCCTGCCCAGACAGTCTCGATCGCCGCGACGATCATTGCACCTACCAATACCATGGCCATTGGGCCGTGCTCGGTATCGAAAACACACACCAATCGCTCGTTACGAGCAAACAGCCCTGGCACGTAGTTAGCGGTTGCTTGGTTGACCGAGAAGAGCCGCCCTGGCACATAAATCATCTCGCGCAGGGTGCCTGTAACCGGCATATGTACCCGGTGGTAATCTCGAGGAGAGAGGTAAACAGTCGCAAAACTGCCGCCCATAAACTCTTCGGCTAGCGCGCTGTCGCCACCTAGCAGGGTTTGGGCAGAAAACGTGTGGCCTTTCGCTTGTACTAACTGACCTGCCTGTAAACGCCCGAACTGTGACAGGGTGCCATCAGCAGGGCTTAGCAGGCCCTCTCCCAATGGACGAACATCGGCTTTCAAAGCGCGGGTGAAAAAGTCATTAAACGTTGCATAAGCGGTGGGGTCTGGCTCCAGCGCTTGGCTCATGTCCACATCAAAACGTTTGATAAACGCCTTAATTAACCTGTTCTTCACCGCGGGAGCATCGCACTGGGCGAGCTTGCCTGTTAAACGCGAAAGCGCATGGTGGGGGAGCGGGTACTGAATTAGGGAAAACGCTTTTTGGGAAACAGTCACAGTCGTATCTTCACTTCTCAATCGGTGTGTCGTCGCGGTTGCCCCATTCGCCCCAAGAGCCCGCATAACCACGTATATTAAAGCCCAGCGCTTTACCGACTAACCACGTGAAGCTGCTGCGATGATGGCTTTGGCAGTGAGTAGCAATTTCCATATCGGGCGTTAGGCCGAGTGCACCTAGTTCGGTCATTAGCTCAGCGTAATCGCGGATGCGAAGTGCGCGATTGCGATCCATGGCGTTTAGCCAGTCCATGTTGACCGCTCCCGGAATATGACCAAGGTGCTTATTGTTGCCTTTTTCACCATCAAACTCGCCTTTAGAGCGAGCATCCCAAACGGCGAACTGTTTATCTGCGAGCTTTTGTTTGATTTCGTCGCAGGTGATTAAGGCGTGCGGGTTTAAGATCTCCGCTCGGTACTCGCTTGGTGTTGGTGCGGTGGATTCAGTGCTTTCTGCCAAGCCGGAATCTCTCCATGCATGGATGCCGCCATTCAAATAGGAGTAACGGGTGTGGCCGATTAGTTCCAGTGTCCATAGCAGTCGTGCTGCCCAGCCGCCGCCTTCATCATCATAAGCGACGACGTGAGTATCCCGGGTTAGGCCAAGTGCGCTGAACAGTCGTGAGAGAAATTCAGTGCTCGGCACATCGTTAGGTACCGGTCCTTCGCCACGCATTAGGTAGCGAAAATCCAGGTAAATAGCACCCGGTACATGGCCTTGGCGATAGCTATCGCCATTCACTGGCACATCGATAATTAGCAGCTGTGGATTATCCAGGTGTTCTTGAAGCTGCTCGGGCTCAACAATCAGCGGCAGTAGGTTGGTTTCCGATGAATGGCTAGCGGTGCTCATTGACAGCTCCCTATGCTTAGCAATTGATATATCAGGCATCAAGCTAATAAAAATTATGCGTTTAAGCTATCGAGAATGCGCCGATAGCTGGCAAAACGTTCTGGATGAATCTTGCCTGCCTCGACGGCTTCTAGTAAAGCGCAGCCTGGCTCGTTGCGGTGGCGGCAATCTCGGAAGCGGCAATGGCCAATGAACGGATGAAACTCAATAAATCCATCGGTCACTTCCTGTTCATCAAGATGGATCAAGCCAAACTCGCGAATACCCGGTGAATCAATGAGCTCGCCGTCAGTCACTTCGTCACTACTCATCGCATAAAGCCGAGCGGTGGTGGTGGTATGGGTGCCTTTACGCGAATCTTCTGACAGAGCGCCAATGCGCAAAGTTTCATCGGGTAGCAGAAGATCAATCAGTGATGATTTGCCCACGCCACTCTGGCCGACAAACACAGAGGTTCGCCCTTCAAGCTGCTGGCGTAGATCATCTAAGCCAGCTTCATTGGCAGTGGTAGTGCGCACCACGGTGTAGCCCAGAGAGTGATAGCGCTCAAGCAATTCTCCCAGTTTGCCACCGTCTTCTGGTAGCAAATCGGTTTTGTTGAGCACCAGCACGGGGGTAATACCTGTTGCTTCGGCAGCGACCAAATAACGGTCAATCAGATTGGGGTGAGGAGCGGGCTCTACCGCAAAGACGATCAGCAATTGATCGATGTTGGCCGCCACAGGCTTAAGCTGGCCCCGCGGGTCTGGGCGCTTTAGCACGCTGTCGCGCTCCTCGCGGGCCACGACGACGCCAGAGCCATCCTGGCCTGCTCGCCAAATCACCCGGTCGCCGGTGACCAAGCCATCTAGGTTGGCGCGAAGGTGGCAACGCACGGGCGTACCATCGGCATCGCGCACTTCTAGTGTTCGCCCGAAGTGAGCCATAACTCGGCCTGGTTGTTCGGCACCATATTCGCCGGCGGCAAGTTTTTCAGCGTCTTTCACATCGCGCTTTTCAGCACGTTGGGCACGTTCCGCTTGGACTTTATCGACTCGCCACTGTTGCTGGCGACTTAATTTACGTTTGCTCATGACCACCTGATGCTCGGTACAATAGTGGCATTGTACTCACCTGGGCAGTCTACTGTCCTGCATTGGGTGCTGGTTAAGGCAATATAAGCCACACTTTAACTCTAATCGCCGTATTAAGTGGCGGTACTGGCCAAGGAATGAATGTAATGAGCGAGCAAACTGCTGACAACGCCACCCCGCGGGATGATTTGCTAGTGTGGATAGACTTGGAAATGACCGGTCTGGATCCAAACAAAGAGCGCATCATTGAAGTGGCCACATTGATTACCGATGCCGATTTAAACGTCGTAGCGGAAGGGCCGGTGATTGCGGTAAAGCAGCCCGATAGCCAACTGGCACAAATGGATGACTGGAATCAAAAGACCCATGGGGAGAGTGGACTGGTTGCGCGCGTCAAAGCGAGCACCGTGACTACCGCTGAGGCCGAGCAGCAAACGCTCGATTTTCTTCGCCACTATGTGGTCTCTGGCTCATCGCCTATGTGTGGCAATAGCATTCACCAGGATCGGCGTTTCCTTGAGCGTGAAATGCCGGGTCTTTGGGCGTTTTTCCATTACCGTAATTTGGACGTATCGACCGTTAAGGAGTTGGCAAAACGTTGGAATCCAGGTGCCTTAGCAGGATTTAAAAAGCAGAATGTCCATCTGGCGATGGATGACATCAAGGAGTCGATTGCCGAGTTGGCTCACTATCGGAGTACGTTCTTACGCCTCGAAACGCTAACAGACGAAGAGGAGTAAGGTCGTTCAGAGAAGTGGCTAAGCGCCGTCAGTAGCAATTTTCGCACCGCGCTTGAGGCGCTGCTCCTCAAGCGCCCAAGCAACGTGCTCACGCACTAAACTGCTGGGGTAGGCTCTTCTTGCCCACAAGGCTGCCTCTACCGCGCGACTCCAGGGTGCATTGCCCAGGCCGATGGCGAGATTGCGCAGCCAGCGTTCGTAGCCAATACGCCGGATGGGGCTGCCTGCTGTTTTATCCAAAAATTCGTCCTCGCCCCAGGCAAACAGGCTAAGGAGGCCGGCGCGGTCAAGGTCATGGCGCGGCGCAAAGTCATCTTCCTGGGTAACGCGGGTGAAGCGAGTGAAAGGACACACCAACTGACAGTCGTCGCAACCGTAAATACGGTTGCCCATGGCGCGGCGAAACTCAGTAGGTATCGCGCCGCGGAGCTCAATAGTGAGATAAGAGATGCATTTGCGCGAGTCGACGACCTTGTCATCTACGATGGCACCGGTTGGGCAGGCGGTGCGACAGGCGCTACAGCTGCCACAGTGCTCCTGAGTAAACGGTGCATCGATAGGCAGCGGCAAGTCGGTATACAGCTCGCCGAGGAAAAAAAGCGAGCCCGCCTTGGGGTTGAGTAGCATGGCATTTTTACCAAACCAGCCAAGGCCTGCTTTTTGCGCTAGGGCGCGCTCCATGACGGGCGCTGAGTCGACAAATGCGCGATAACCAAACGAGCCGACTTGCTGCTCGATTTTTTTAGCGAGTTGCGCCAAACGTTTGCGCATTAATTTATGATAGTCGCGCCCCAGTGCGTAGCGTGAGACATAGGCACGGCTAGGTTGGCCCAGCACTTTTGTACTTTCTACTTCAGCGGGTAAGTAGTCCATGCGCACGCTGATAACTCGCTGGGTGCCGGGTTCAAGCTCCTCCGGGCGGGTGCGCTTGGTGCCATGTTTCGCCATAAAGCTCATGTCACCGTGGTGACCTTTTTCAAGCCAAGCATCTAGGTGTTTTTCATGAGCTGCTAGCTGAGTGTCTGTAATACCCACTTGCTGAAAACCTAACTCTCGACCCCATGTTTTGATTAGGGCCGCAAGACGCGTCAAGTCATCATCAGATAGTGAAAAGGTGGTGGAGTTTTGCATGGTAAATCAACGGTAGCGCGTTAAGCGCGCTATGCTAACGCATAAGTGGTTATCAACCTACTAGTGCCCAACTGTCACCAGATTAAGGAGAGATCGTGCCCACGTTAAGTACTTCCTCGCTACGCCCCCTTTATACAGCGGCTCAAGTGCGTGAGCTTGATCGGCGTACGATTGCCGGCGGCATTGAAAGTTTTGCCTTGATGCAGCGAGCAGCCTCCAGCGCATGGCACAGTTTCCGCTCCCGCTGGCCGCATGCACGAAGCGTGACAGTGCTGTGTGGTAGCGGTAATAACGGGGGTGATGGCCATGTGCTTGCGGCGTTGGCCATGCAGTCCGGGCTTAAAGTGCAGCGTATCTCACTTAGGCCTTTAGAGGCGTTGACGGGGGATGTTGCTCGCGCTGCCGAGCTGGCATCGGCGGCGGGCGTTGGTTTGGACCAGTGGCAGTCAAGTACCACCTTGGTGGGTGAGGTGATTGTTGATGCACTGCTCGGTACCGGGCTGTCGGGTGATGTTGCCGGAGAAATAAGGCCGGTGATTGAAGCGATCAATACGTCGCATCAGCCGGTATTGGCGTTGGATATTCCCTCTGGCATCTCGGCAGACACGGGTGCCGTCATGGGGCTGGCCGTCAATGCAACCTGCACGGTGACGTTTATAGGCGACAAAATTGGCCTGCATACTGGCGATGCACCTGCTTATACCGGTGAAATTGACTTCCGTCCGTTAGGTGTCAAGGCGCAAGCGTTTTTTGATATACCGCCCAGCGCATGGCGTTTGGACGATGAACTTTTGGGTGAGGTATTCACGCCGCGCTCCCGTATCAGCCATAAAGGTGATCTGGGGCATATCGTGGTAATGGGAGGTGCACCAGGGTTTGGTGGTGCGGCGTTGCTCGCTTCTCAAGCGGCCGCGCGTTTAGGCGCCGGTAAGGTCAGCTTGGCAACGGCGCCTGAGCATGTGACTGCTAGTTTGATGCGCTGCCCTGAGGTAATGGCCCATGGTGTTCGCGGTGGCGCCGATGCGAGTCATCTGCCTTGCCAGGCAGATGTAATCGTTGTTGGGCCGGGGCTGGGTCAAGAAGCCTGGGGGCAAGCGATATTGCAGAGTGCCTTGCAATTAGATGTGCCATTAATTGTTGATGCGGATGCACTCAACCTGTTGGCTAGTCGCTGGCCTGATGAGCGGCGTGATAATTGGGTATTAACACCGCACCCGGGTGAGGCGGCTCGGTTGCTAGGCTGTTCCGTCGCCGATATTCAAGCAGATCGCCCAGCGGCTGCCCGAGCCTTGCAGCGAGCGCGGGGCGGCGTTGTGATTTTAAAGGGGGCGGGTAGCTTAGTGGCGGGCCCCAGTGGGTTGGTGATATGCCCTTATGGCAATCCGGGGATGGCTAGCGGCGGCATGGGAGATGTGCTGAGCGGGATGCTAGGTACACTGGTTGCTCAGAACGCCAATATGGAGCGCGGAGCATGGCTTGGGGTGATGGTGCATGCGCTGGCAGGCGATGAAGCGGCTAAAGCAACGGGTGAGCGTGGCTTGCTGGCAAGTGATCTGGCATCCTATGCACGAGTGCTAATTAACCCGTGAAGGCGGCCTACATGCAAGTGCAATTGAATAATGAAGTGTCTCACGTTGCCTTTGGTGAGGCATTAGGGCAGGCGCTGCAAGGTCACGGGCGTGTTTATTTAGAGGGCGACTTAGGCGCAGGAAAAACAACATTGACGCGTGGTATATTGCGCGCTTATGGCTACCAGGGGGCGGTTAAAAGTCCTACTTATACTCTGGTAGAGCCCTACGAACTGGGTGCGCAGCGCATTTATCATTTAGATTTGTATCGTTTAGCAGATCCAGAGGAGCTTGAGTTTATCGGCGGGCGAGATGTACTTGCCGATGACGCGCTCTGTTTAATTGAGTGGCCGAGCCGAGGTGAGGGTTGGCTCCCCGCACCAGATTTGCGAGTGGTGCTGGAGGTGGCTGATCCTGGTCGCTTGGTTACGCTAACCGCAGAAACTGACTTGGGTGAACGGGTGATCAGCGAGATGGTTAGCAAGCATGGCAGTGAAAAGCTTGAAAGTGGTGTAACTCAATGGCTATAAACAGCGCACTAAACTACCTGACACGCAATGTGTCGTTTGGCTGTGTTCTGATGGTGGCAGGTGTGTCATCGCTACAAGCGGCAACGGTAGAGAGCATGCGGTTGTGGGCGGCTCCTGATCATGCGCGTTTGGTGTTTGATTTGACGGCAGCCGCAAACGCTAATGTATTTTCCCTTGAGAACCCGTCACGGTTAGTCATTGATCTTGATGAAAGCTACCTAGACACCGATGTATCTACGCTGCCATTGGATGGGAGCGCCATCGATGAAGTACGAACGGGGGTTCGGGATGGTGGCGGACTTCGCGTTGTTCTGGAGCTTAACCGTGACATATCCCCACGTCACTTTTCATTGCCACCCAACGACCAGTATGGGCATCGTTTGGTGGTCGATCTTGAGTACCCTGGCGAGAGTGCGGTCGAAAACCCCATTGATCCGATAGAGGCGATGATTCGCGATCAAGAAATCCTTGCCCAAAGAGCTAATACTCAGGCTCAGGCACAGGAGCAGTCACCAGGGCAAGTGGTCGCTGAAGAGATATTGCCGCCAACGGTAGCGCCAACAACTACCGCGGTTCAGCCAGCTCAACCGCATCCGCAGCGGGATATTATTATTGCTGTTGATGCTGGGCATGGCGGCGAAGATCCTGGCGCGATAGGTCCTTCTGGAACACGTGAGAAAGATGTAGTACTGGAAATTGCGCGACGCCTTGCCGCAGAAGTAAACGGTACGCGCGGTTTTAAAGCGGTACTCATTCGCGATGGTGATTACTACTTGGGGCTTCGTCAGCGTACCCAGCTTGCTCGGGATCAGAAAGCCGACTTTTTTGTATCGATACATGCCGATGCGTTTTCCAGCCCGCGGCCCCAGGGAAGCTCTGTTTATGCACTTTCCCAGCGAGGCGCAACGTCTGAAACTGCCCAATGGCTGGCGGATAGCGAAAACCGCTCCGACTTGATTGGTGGTGTTGACGGCAGCCTTTCTTTGCGTGACAAGGATCAAGTGCTGCGAGGTGTGTTGCTAGACCTCACGATGACGGCAACGTTAAACGATTCGCTGTCGATTGGTGGTCAAGTGCTCGACCAATTAGGCCGTATCAACCGTCTCCATAAGTCTCGTGTTGAACAAGCCGGTTTCATGGTGCTGAAATCGCCCGATATTCCGTCGCTACTTATCGAAGTTGGCTTTATTTCTAACCCTGATGAAGAGCGTCGCCTGAGGGATCCGGTCCATCAGCGTGGGCTATCAACGGCTATTTTCAATGGTTTGCGTGATCACTTCGAGCGCAATCCGCCGCCAGCAAGTCTATTGGCGTGGCAGCGCGATAATCAGCGTCGACCGAGCGGTAACGAGTACCGTATCCAATCGGGAGATACATTGTCAGCTATTGCCGTACGCCATGGTGTGCCAGTGAATCAGCTGAAGCAGGCCAACGATATTAACGGTGACGTTATCCGTGTTGGCCAAGTGCTACGTATTCCACGTTCATGATCATAAGTTTCTGAGGTGACGGTTGTCTGAATTGATCTCTTCGCCTACGCGCATTCATGTACTTGATCCTCGTCTGGCAAACCAAATTGCCGCGGGGGAAGTTGTCGAGCGCCCTTCGTCAGTGACAAAGGAGCTGATTGAGAACGCCATTGATGCTGGCAGCCAGCGAGTTGAAGTGGAGATAGAGCAAGGCGGCTCTCGGCTTATTAAAGTGCGCGACGATGGTATTGGTATAGGTGAACAGGATTTGCCCCTGGCGCTTGCTCGTCATGCAACCAGCAAAATCAACAGCCTTGAAGATCTAGAGGGCGTGAGTTCGTTGGGCTTTCGTGGCGAAGCGTTGGCCTCGATCAGCTCTGTCTCACGGCTGGAGCTGATCTCTAATGCTGAAGAGGACCCCCGACAAGGGTGGCGAGTCGTCGCCGAGGGGCGTGGTATGGAGGCGCGGGTAACGCCTGCGCCACACCCCCGTGGCACCAGTGTCGCGGTACGCGATCTGTTTTTTAACACCCCCGCGCGGCGCAAATTTTTACGCACCGAAAAAACAGAATTTGCCCATGTTGAAGAAGCTTTTCGTCGCCAGGCGTTATCACGTTACGACGTAGCTTGGGTGCTGCGCCATAACCAGAAAGTGGTGCATCAATTGCCACCAGGAGTGACGCCAGCCGCACGCGAGCGGCGTATTGCTTCTCTATTGGGTAAAAACTTTATTGAGCATGCTCGCTACATTGAACGTGAAGCGGGTGGGTTGCGTATTAGTGGCTGGGTCGGCTTGCCTACGCACTCTCGTTCTCAGGCGGATCAGCAATACTTTTTTGTCAATGGTCGCGTCGTTCGTGATCGGTTGGTTGCCCATGCTGTTCGTCAGGCTTATCGCGACGTGTTGTATAACGGTCGTCATCCGGTGTTTGTGCTGTACCTGGAACTTGATCCTGATGTCGTCGACGTCAACGTGCATCCAACGAAGCATGAAGTGCGGTTTCGCGATGGTCGGATGGTGCACGACTTCCTTTACTCTAGCCTGCACCACTGCCTTGCTTCTTCTAAGCCTGCTGAAGAAGAGCAGAGCACGCCCTATGGGCATGAAGGTGAAGTAGCAGAGGCGGGTGTCACGGGAAACACCAATGAGGCCGATGTTCCAGCGCCTGCTCCCCGTTGGCAGCAGCAGGGTATGGCGCTATCAGACTCACCTGAGCGCCATCCTGGGGCAGAGCGAGTGCGGCGTTTTATGCAGGGCTACCAGGCGCTGCATCCGGATCATGAAGAGTCGCTATTAACGCCGCAGCCGAGCGCGCCGAGCATTAATACATCAAAAGCGACAGAAGTGCGTGAGGTTCCGCAGGCGATGCCTGAGCATGATGCAACCTCAGCGCCGCCGTTGGGCTTTGCGCTAGGGCAGTTGCACGGTGTTTATATTTTGGCGCAAAACGCTCAAGGATTGGTGCTCGTAGACATGCACGCCGCTCACGAGCGGATCGTCTACGAGCGCATGAAAAACCAGCTGGCCGCAGCCAACGGAATTGATACGCAGCCGTTGCTGGTGCCAGTTTCCCTGGCCGCCAGTCGCGCCGAAGTGGCAACCGCTGAAAGTGAGCGCGATGCTATTGCCCAGTTAGGCGTTGAGCTAGATGTGGCGGGGCCAGAAACCTTGTTAGTCCGTCAATTGCCAGCTCTTTTGGCTCAGGCAGATCCGGAAGCCCTGATACGTCAAATGCTCGAAGAGCTGTCGCGGTTTGGACGCACCCATCAGGTTGAGGCACGCATTCATGAGTTGCTGTCGACCATGGCATGCCATGGTAGTGTCCGTGCAAATAGACGCTTAACCATCGATGAAATGAACGCCTTGCTGCGGGATATGGAGCGCACTGAGCGAAGCGATCAGTGCAATCATGGCCGTCCAACCTGGACGCAAATGAGTATGAAAGCACTCGACCGCCTGTTCTTACGTGGACAGTAGCGGCGTGGTTAGTTAAGACAACGAAAGGAGTGCTAAGAGCAGATGGTTGATACACGCCCCTGGGCGATTTTTCTAATGGGACCCACGGCCGCTGGTAAAACCGATACGGCGATGGCCCTACATGAGCGTCTGGGGCATGAGCTGATCAGCGTCGACTCAGCGATGGTATATCGCGGGATGGATATTGGTAGTGCCAAGCCGAGTGCTGCCGAGTTGGCGCGCGCGCCGCATCGTTTGATTGATATTCGTGATCCATCTGAGCCGTATTCGGCCGCTGATTTTCGTGAAGATGCGCTGCAGGAGATGCGGCAAATCAGCGCGGCAGGCAGCGTGCCATTATTGGTTGGCGGGACGATGCTCTACTTCAAGCGTCTGGTGGAGGGCGTGGCTAACTTACCCGCCGCAGACGCCGCCATACGTCAACGGTTGGAAGCTATTCGGCAGAATGAAGGGTTGGCGGCACTTCATCGTATGCTGGCTGAAGTGGATGCCGATTCAGCGCAGCGCATACATCCCAATGATCCACAGCGCTTAATGCGCGCGCTTGAAGTATATTATGTCAGTGGGCGTCCTATGAGCGAGCTATGGGCGGAACAGCAGCCAGAAACCTTTCCCTGGCGGGTGATGTCGATAGCATTAGCCCCTAGTGATCGCCAATTGCTACACAACCGCATTGCGGTGCGTTTTAAAACAATGTTGGCTGAGGGCTTGATAGATGAAGTCGCCGCCCTCAAACAACGTTCTGACATCCATCTTGGCTTGCCAGCAATGAAGAGTGTTGGCTATCGTCAAGTATGGGAGCACTTAGACGGTAAGTACGACGAAAACGAGTTAATTGAACGTGGCGTGATAGCAACTCGCCAGCTCGCTAAGCGGCAGCTTACGTGGTTAAGAAGTTGGCCGTCGCTTACGTGGGTAGACTCACAGCAGCCTGACGTATTGGATAAGGTGCTGAAATTCGTGCGTGAAAGCGGTGCTTAGCGTAAGATAGTGATTTCGTAAGCAAGTGTTTTCGAGTGGCCGGCTGGCTCTTTTGACAACACCAGGCCTTTCGGGCAACAAGATTGCGGCGCAGCACCAGTAGGGCGCGCCATTTATAACCAACCCCAACGACAGTTTTAGGGAGAGCAACATGTCCAAAGGGCAGTCCCTTCAAGACCCGTACCTGAACATTTTGCGCAAGGAGCGCATTCCGGTCTCTATTTTCCTGGTGAACGGCATTAAATTGCAGGGCCAGATTGAATCATTTGACCAGTTTGTCATTTTATTGCGCAATACCGTCAGTCAGATGGTTTATAAACACGCTATTTCCACGGTAGTGCCTTCGCGCAACGTGCGTTTGCCGGCACAAGATCCAGCCGCGCCCGACGCGGACATCTAACACCGTTGGATAGCTAGAGAGTCCACGAGGTATTGATTGTTTTTTGAGCGCCCAGATGCCGGTGAAACGGCAGTACTTGTTCACGTTGACTTTCATGATGAGCAAGCACGTGAAGACCCGGGTGAGTTCTTAGAGCTCGTGCGCTCTGCTGGCGCAGAGCCCGCGACATTACTCACTGCTAGCCGACAGCGCCCTGACTCCCGAACGTTTATCGGGTCAGGCAAGTTGGAGGAGCTGCGAGCACTGCTCGCAGCTCACCAAGCAGAACTGGTGATCTTCAACCATAGCTTAAGCCCCTCCCAAGAGCGCAACCTTGAGCATGAGCTCAAGTGTCGAGTGCTTGATCGTACCGGTTTAATACTCGATATTTTCGCGCAGCGGGCACGAACCCATGAGGGTAAGCTGCAGGTAGAGCTTGCCCAGCTTGAATATATGTCCACTCGCCTAGTGCGTGGTTGGACCCACTTAGAGCGTCAGAAGGGCGGTATCGGTTTACGCGGCCCTGGTGAAACGCAGTTAGAAACCGACCGTCGTTTGCTGCGCGGGCGCATTAAGTCGATTCATAAACGGCTCGATAAAGTACGCAGCCAGCGCGACCAGAACCGTCGTGCACGTTCACGTGCCGAGATTCACAGCGTTTCATTAGTTGGCTATACCAATGCCGGTAAATCGACGCTGTTTAACGCGCTTACCAATGCTGAGGTATACGCAGCTGACCAGCTATTTGCCACGCTTGACCCGACACTTCGTCGTCTCGAAATTGCCGACGTTGGCCCTGTGGTGATGGCCGATACAGTCGGTTTTATTCGCCATTTGCCCCACAAATTGGTTGAAGCGTTCCGAGCAACGCTTCAAGAGGCTGCGGAGGCATCGCTGTTGGTGCATGTAATAGATGCTGCTGATCCTGATCGTGATGCCAACGTTGAGCAAGTCGATCGTGTGCTAAAAGAGATAGGCGCTGATAGCGTGCCAGTTCTCAAGGTCATGAATAAAATCGACCGTCTTGATAGTGCACCGCGAATTGAGCGCGATGGCCACGGCGTTCCTGAGGTTGTTTGGCTCTCTGCTCGGCAAGGGCAAGGCCTTGATTTGCTGCATGAGGCGCTAACCGAACGTTTAGCAAATGATGTTATTGGCTTCTCGCTGACACTGTCTCCGGAGCAGGGTAAGCTGCGTGCAGGCCTACATGAGTTGAACGCAGTTCGAGAAGAATATTTTGATGAGCAAGGACAGTCTGTTTTAGACGTGCGCTTGCCCAGACGTGATTTCAATCAGCTCATGGCTCAACTTGGTGAGCGTGCCAATACCTATTTACCCGTCGCTTTACGCGAAATTGACGAATGGTAGTCAATAGGCTGCATCCGCATATATAGGCTTAAATTTAAGTGAGCTTGGGTATGTGAAGCCTATGTGAACTCGGGTAGAAGTATGGTACAAAATTTATATAGTAATAATATTAAAAGCACCATGCCTTGCTAACTGTGAGGCTAAGTGCAGGTGAACACCTGAGTGGAGAAGAAGTATGGCCTGGAATGAGCCTGGTGGTGGCAACCAGCACGACCCCTGGAGCAGTGGTGGCCGGCGTGGTAATAACGGCGGTGATCGTGGTGGAAGTAATGGTGGAGGTGATAATGGTGGCAACAATCAAGGTCCGCCCGACCTCGATGAAGCACTAAAGAAATTCCAAGATAAATTAAACGGAATGCTGGGTGGCGGTGGCAAAAAACGTAATGGTGGTAACGGGAGTGGTAAAAGCGGTGGTGGTAAGCCGCGTAACTCTCTAGCGCTACCTGGTTTGCTGGTCGTTGTCGCTTTAGCTATCTGGGCCGCATCCGGTTTTTATCTGGTCGACCAGTCTGAGCGCGGCGTCGTGCTACGTTTTGGTGAGTATCAGGGCATCGTAGACCCAGGCCTGCAGTGGAACCCGCCGCTAATTGACGATGTTCGTATGGTGAACGTGACCCGTGTTCGGTCAGTTTCCCAAACACAGTCTATGTTGACGCGTGATGAAAACATCGTTGAAGTGGAAATCTCTGCTCAGTATCAAGTGGCCAATCCACGTGACTTCGTATTGAACGTACGCGATCCAGCACTTTCTATCGAGAATGCCTTGGACTCCGCCTTGCGTCACGTTGTGGGTGGTACTGACATGATCGACATTTTAACCTCTGGTCGTGAAATTTTAGGTAGCTCTGTGGCAAGCCGTCTGCAATCTTATTTGGATGCTTACGGCGCTGGTATTCGTCTCCAGACAATTAACATTGAGTCAACCTCTGCGCCTGCACCCGTTATCGATGCTTTCGATGATGTTATTCGCGCACGTGAAGATCGTCAGCGTACGATCAACGAAGGGATGGCCTACGCTAATGCGATTATCCCGGCGGCTCAAGGCCAAGCGCAGCGTGTCGTTGAGCAAGGTCAAGGTTATAGAGAGTCGGTTGTGGCTGAAGCGCAAGGTCAGGCTAACCGCTTTAACGCATTGTTGACCGAGTACCGCAACGCACCTGACATTATGCGTGAACGTATGTACCTGGATGCGATTGAAGACGTCTTTGGTAATACTCCCAAAGTACTGCTGGATGTCAGTGAAAATGCGCCTTTGATGTATTTGCCATTAGATCAAATGCGTGGCGGTAGCGCTGCTGGCAGTAATGCTTCTTCCAGTAACAGTGGTGATGGTAGTAGTGAGTCGATTGATCCGCGGGTGCTTGATTCGTTGCGGGGAAGCCAGAGTAGCTCGTCATCCTCGTCATCAAGTAACCCCATTCGCAGGGAGGGCCGCTAAATGATTAATAATCGATCCCTGCTAATCGTAGGTGGCTTGGCCGCTGTGGCTTGGCTAGCTAGTAATAGCTTGTATGTAGTGGATGAAACCGAGCGTGCCGTTAAGCTGCGTTTTGGTGAAGTCATCGAAGAGAATATTCAGCCAGGACTGCATGTCAAAATACCGATCGCGCAAACGATTCGTAAATTCGATACGCGTCTGCTGACTCTTGATACTGATACCAGCCGTTATCTGACCCTTGAGCAGAAAGCGGTTATTGTCGACTCTTATGTCAAGTGGCAGGTGATAAACCCCACGCGTTACTACGAGGCGACTGCAGGCGATGAAATGATGGCGATTCGCCTGATTCAGCCGCGCGTAGATGAAAGCTTACGTAACGAGTTTGGCCGCTTGAATCTTCAGGAAATTATCGCCGAACGCCGCGATGATCTGATGACAGGGCCTACCGCTGAGCTAGATGAGCTGATGCGTGATGAGCTTGGTGTGGCGATACGTGACATTCGTATCAAGCGTATCGACTTGCCAGAAGATGTCTCGGCTGCGGTATTTGAGCGGATGCGTTCTGAGCGTGAGCGTGAAGCGCGTGAATGGCGTGCACAAGGTCAGGAAGAGGCTGAGCGTATTCGCGCTAACGCTGATCGTCGGCGTCAGGTGCTGCTCGCCCAGGCCAATGAGCGTTCTGAAACGCTGCGTGGTGAAGGCGATGCAGAAGCAGCGGCAATTTTCTCCCAGGCTTATGGCCAGGATCAGGAATTCTTCGCTTTCTGGCGCAGTTTGAACGCTTATCGTGAAAGCTTCGCAGGTGATAACAACCTGCTGGTGCTGGAGCCGGATAGTGATTTCTTCCGCTATTTGCGTAGTGCGGTTCCTAGTAACGGAGAGTAGTTATATGTGTGCCCAGCCCCGCAAGGTTATGCAGTCCTAGCGGGGTTCATCTGGCGCACAAACGTGATAGACTTAATTAACCGGGCGTCGCCCGGTTTTTTTGTGGCCCTCATTTCACTAGCGCTTGTCCATGAACGCCTAAAACGCGTCATGATGTAGCTGCTTGTTTGGGCCTTCATTGTCTCGCAGGATTGTTCACATGACCATCGCTGACCGCTGGCTATTGCCCGACGGCATGGATGAGGTGCTGCCGCCTCAGGCAAGCCGCATGGAAGAGCTGCGCCGTGCGCTGCTTGATCTCTACCATTGCTGGGGCTACGACCAAGTAATGCCGCCGCCGGTGGAGTTTTTGGACTCCTTGCTTACGGGTACCGGTACCGATCTAGATCTTCAGACGTTTAAATTAACTGACCAACTAACGGGTCGCATGATGGGTGCATCTGCCGATGTAACTCCTCAGGTGGCGCGTATGGATGCCCACTCCCTGAAGCGGCAAGGGCCAGTTAGATTGTGCTACTGCACGAATGTGCTGCGCGCTAAAGCCGACCAGCACCAGGGTGGGAGAAGCCCTGTGCAGGTAGGGGTCGAGCTGTTTGGTCACGCAGGTTTAGAAGCTGACAGTGAAATTATTCATTTGGCACTGGCCAGCTTAAAAGCAGCGGGCGCTGATGAAATTCACCTGGCGCTGGGCCATATTGGCATTTATCGTAGCTTTGTCGAGGCAGCTGCGCTTAGCGATGAGCAGGAGCGGGCGCTATTTGAAGCACTGGCGCTGAAATCGCCGGGCCAGTTAGCTGAGCTCGTTCACCGCAGTGTCAGCGACCCAGCCTTGGCAGATATGCTGATAGCGCTTGGTGAGCTTCATGGTGATGCAAGTGTGTTAGGGCAAGCACGAGATCGTTTTGCCGGTGCCCCCGCGCCGGTGAGGGCGGCACTTGACCAGTTGGAAGCACTTTATAAAGGTGTATTGGCGCGCTTTGATGTTTCGCTCTATTTTGATTTGGCGGAGCTGCGTGGTTATCAGTACCACACTGGTATGATGTTTGCTGCCTATGTGCCTGGTTATGGCCATGCATTGGCCAAAGGTGGGCGTTATGATGACACTGGCCGTGCTTTTGGACGTGCGCGTCCGGCGACCGGTTTTTCTATGGATTTAAAACAATTGGCATCCCTGGCGCTGGCTTCACCCAGCCAGGGTGCTGTTTGGGCGCCTGCCCAAGAAGAAGAGTCGCTTAACGCTGCCATTGCTGCGCTGCGTGAGCAGGGTGAACGCGTGATTCAAGCGCTGCCTGGGCAGCGTACTGGGCCGGCGGAGCACAGTTGTGACCGCCGTCTTGAGTTTATTGACGGTCGTTGGCAGACAATGACCCTGACACAAGAGACGAGTGCATAATGGGTAAGAATGTCGTAGTCCTGGGTACCCAATGGGGTGATGAAGGCAAAGGCAAGATTGTTGACCTGCTCACCGAATCAGCCTCAGCAGTGGTGCGCTTTCAAGGCGGTCATAACGCAGGCCATACCTTGGTGATTGACGGTGAGAAAACGGTTCTTCACCTGATTCCCTCTGGTGTGCTGCGTCCAGGTAAAACCTGTGTGATCGGTAATGGCGTCGTATTGTCGCCTGAAGCGCTGATCAAAGAGATCCGTGAGCTTGAAGAGAAGGGCGTGCCGGTACGTGAGCGCTTGCGCCTGTCACCAGCTTGTCCTTTGATCCTGCCTTACCATGTGCGTTTGGACCAAGCACGTGAAAAAGCACGCGGCATTGCTAAGATCGGCACCACTGGTCGTGGAATCGGGCCAGCTTACGAGGATAAAGTTGCCCGTCGTGGTCTGCGTTTAGGCGATATGCTTCACCGTGAGCGTTTTGCCTCGAAGCTTGGCGAGGTGTTGGACTACCACAACTTTGTGTTGGTGAACTATCACGGCGAGCCAGCGGTGGACTTCCAGGAAGTACTGGATAGCGCTATGCAGATGGCCGAAGAGCTACGGCCTATGGTTACAGACACCGTTAGTATGGTGCATGATCTGCGTAAAGCCGGTGAGAACATCCTATTTGAAGGTGCTCAAGGCTCGCTGTTGGATATTGATCACGGTACCTATCCCTACGTCACCAGCTCTAATACCACCGCTGGCGGAACGGCTACCGGTTCAGGTGTTGGCCCGCTTTATCTGGACTACGTACTGGGTATCACCAAAGCCTATACCACCCGCGTTGGCTCTGGCCCATTCCCGACCGAGCTTTTTGACGACCATGGCCGCCATCTAGCCGAGCGTGGGCATGAGTTTGGAGCAACCACGGGTCGCGCGCGCCGTTGTGGCTGGTTTGACGCCGTAGCATTGCGTCATGCGGTGCAGATCAACTCAGTCTCTGGTATCTGCTTAACCAAGCTTGATGTTTTGGATGGCCTGGAAAATATTCGTGTGTGCGTGGGCTATCGTAGTAAAGATGGCGATGTGCTGGATAATCCGGTTGATTCCGAAGGCTACGAAGCTGTTGAGCCGCTGTACCATGATCTACCAGGCTGGAAAGAATCTACCCTGGGCGCCAAGAAGGTTGAGGATCTGCCTGCCAATGCACGTGCTTACATCAGCTTCTTAGAAGAGCAGGTAGGTACCAGCATTGATATTATCTCAACTGGCCCTGACCGTATGGAAACGATTGTCCTGCGTAACCCGTTTGAAGGCTAAGCGAGCACTCATGCATAAATCATTTGTGTGTTTGTAAGCTGCTGAGATAATTGAGCAGTTGAAAAAATTGAGTAGTTGAAAAAGGGGGCGAGTAAATCGCCCCTTTTTGCTTTTTAGCATCCGTATTGAAACTAAAAGTCGATGCCGCGACGGGCTTGCAGGCCATTGTTAAACGCGTGGCGTACCTCTTGCATCTCTGTCACTGTATCCGCCATTGCCACTAAATCCCGATGAGCATTGCGTCCGGTAATAATCACCGTTTGCTCTTGCGGTCGATTGATCAGTGCTTGCTTAACCGTATCAATATCTAGATAACCGAACTTCAACATGTAAGTGATCTCATCCAGGACAACCAGATAAGTTGCTGGGTCTGCGAGCATTTTTTCAGCTTCTTGCCATACTGCTTGGCAAGCTTGGGTATCTGACTCGCGATTCTGGGTATCCCAAGTAAAGCCCGTGGCCATGATGGCAACACTGAGATTTGCGTCTTCCTCCAGCCGATTGCGTTCACCGCACTCCCATAATCCCTTAATAAATTGCACGACACCAACTTTATAGCCATAGCCAAGCGAGCGAGTGACGGTACCCCAGGCGGCAGTCGTCTTACCTTTGCCATTGCCCGTATTTATCAGCAACAGCCCACGCTGCTCGGTAGCGTTGGCCACTTTCTCGTCAACGCGGGCTTTCAGTTTTTCCATCGACGCTTTGTGACGTGCATCGCGATCGCTCATGGTCGGTGTCCATCGGTAAGTGATTAAGTAAATGATGGCTAGGTTAATTCATCCAGCGCCAATTTAATATTGCTGTGGTTAAGTCTTGTATAGTTAATGGAGGATTCTGTTCAAGTTTTGGGGGTGCCGAAGTTAGCGCTGCAAGACACATTATGTAAGAAATTGGCCGGGTGGGGGCTAGCTGCTCTAGAATAGTGGGTCATGTCTTACTAGGAATGATGCCATGCCCTCATTTGATATTGTGTCAGAGTTTGATCAGCACGAAGCGTCTAACGCTATCGACCAGGCAAATCGTGAAGTGCAGTCGCGCTTTGATTTTAAAGGTGTTGACGCCAGCTTTTCACTTGAAGGAGAGAAAGTTCAGCTTGAGGCTGAGGTTGATTTCCAACTAAAGCAAATGCTCGATGTGTTGCGCAATCGACTGATCGCGCGGGGGATTGATGCCCGTTGTATGGATATTCAAGACCCGGTGTTGTCTGGCGTGAAAGCCCGTCAGGAGGTCGTTCTAAAGCAGGGGCTTGATCAGGCTGAAGCAAAAGATGTGGTTAAGCGTATCAAAGCCAGCAAGCTAAAAGTACAGGCTCAGATTCAGGGTGAAAAAGTGCGCGTTACGGGTAAAAAACGCGACGATCTTCAGAGCGTGATGGCGCTTTTACGTGGCGAAGAGGGGCCTGAACTACCGTTACAGTTCGATAACTTCCGTGATTAATTAACTCGATCGACAGTCATACGATGGTGCAGCGTTAGGCGCTGCACCATCAAATAATTTATAAGCTTACAGGAGTCACGCACTATGTCTGATCCGCAGCCGGTTTATTTAAGCGACTATCAGCCGCCCGCCTACCTAGTTACCCATACCGAGCTGACGTTTGATCTTGACCCTGCAGCAACCCGCGTGAAAGCACGCCTGCAAATAGAGCGTCATCCAAGCGCTGATTCACAAGCGCCGTTAGTGCTTAACGGTGAACATCTGACGCTGATATCACTCGCTATCGATGGCAGCCCTTTGTCTGATGCTGCGTATCAGTTAACGGATGAGGCGCTGCACATAGCGGATGTGCCAGAGACCTTTATGCTGGAGAGTGAGGTGGAGCTAGCTCCCAGCAGTAATACTGCGTTGGAAGGGCTGTACCAATCTAACGGCATGTATTGCACCCAGTGTGAGGCAGAAGGCTTTCGGCGAATTACTTATTACCCCGATCGTCCTGATGTAATGGCCACTTTTAAGGTAACAGTGATTGGTAACGCCACCAGTGAGCCAGTGCTACTCGCCAATGGTAACCCTATTGATCAAGGTGCGTTGGAAAATGGCCGTCACTTCGCAACCTGGGAAGACCCGCACCCGAAACCCTGCTATCTGTTCGCTTTAGTCGCCGGTAATTTGCATAAGGTGGAAGATTCTTTTGAGACTATGAGCGGTCGCAACGTGACGCTGCAGTTATGGGTCGAGCAAGAAAACCTAGATAAAACCGAACATGCGATGGCCTCCCTTAAGCGTGCCATGGCATGGGACGAACAGACCTATGGCCGTGAATACGACCTTGATCTGTTTATGATTGTGGCAGTGAATGACTTCAATATGGGAGCAATGGAAAACAAAGGGCTTAATATATTTAACTCCGCTGCGGTATTAACTCATCCCAATACCGCGACGGACGCAGCCTTCCAAAATGTGGAAGGGATTGTTGCCCATGAATATTTTCACAACTGGTCAGGCAATCGCGTGACTTGTCGTGATTGGTTCCAACTCTCTTTAAAAGAAGGCTTTACCGTATTTCGTGACCAGTGCTTTTCCGCCGACACCAACTCGGCTCCCGTTAAGCGCATTCAAGACGTGTCGTTTTTCCGCACTGCTCAGTTCGCCGAAGATGCAGGGCCGACGGCGCATCCGATCCGGCCAGACCACTTTATTGAAATCACCAACTTTTACACCCTGACGATTTACGAAAAGGGCGCAGAGGTTGTGCGCATGCTGCGTAATTTACTGGGTTGGGAAGACTTCCGTCGCGGCTCAGATCTTTATTTTGAACGTTTTGATGGGCAGGCAGTGACCATCGAAGACTTTGTGGGCTGCATGGCCGAGGTGTCTGATGTAGACCTTGGTCAATTCATGCGTTGGTACTCCCAGGCAGGTACGCCTGAAATAGATGCGCACGGTGAATACGACTATGTCCATGGGGAGTATCATCTCACTCTGCGCCAACGTACCCCCGCGACTCCAGGACAATCAGACAAACTGCCGTTACACATTCCCGTACGTATGGGGCTAGTGGGCACCAAGTCGGGGCAGGACCTGACATTAACACTGTCGGGTGAAAAGCTAGGTAACGACGCGGTTATTCATCTCACCGAAGATGAGCAGAGGTTTGTCTTTACTGATGTTGCTGAAGCGCCAGTTCCTTCACTGCTGCGCGATTTTTCTGCACCCGTGAAGCTGCACTTTCCCTATTCGCGTGAAGACCTTGCGTTTTTGCTGACGCATGACAGCGATGGCTTTAACCGTTGGGATGCCGGCCAGCGGCTTGCGATGCTGGCGTTAGATGATCTAATCGCTGCACACCGTAATGGTGTTGAAAAGGTCATGGATAGCCGTGTTGTGGAAGCCTTTAGAACGCTGCTTACCGGCGCTATGAGCGATAAAGCGGTGCTGGCAGAAATGCTGACGCTACCCTCTGAAGCCTATATTGCCGAGCAGCAGCCGATTGTAGATGTGGACGCAATACACGCCGCTCGCGAATTCGTGCGTCAGTCGTTAGCCGTTGCGCTGCGTGATGAATTTGTCGCCGTGTATAAAGCGAACCAACGCGATGAACCCTACGCGCCAACGCCTGAACAGATTGCCCAGCGTAGCCTCAAAAACGTCGCCTTAACGTATTTAATGGCGATTGAGGACGAAGAGGGCATTGCGTTTTGCGAAACGCAGTTTGCTGCGGAACATAACATGACCGATGTTCGTCATGCGCTGACCTTGTTGGTTCATAGTGACCGTGATGATATCGCGTCTCCAGCACTGAAGACCTTTGGCGAAAAATGGGCACATGACCCGTTGGTGATGGATCAGTGGTTCACCATACAGGTGTCACGCCCACAGCCAGATGTTCTTGAGCGTGTGCAATATCTAATGCAGCACCCAGCATTTTCAATTAAGAATCCTAATAAAGTGCGTGCTTTGATCGGAGCATTTGCCCAAAATCGGGTTAATTTCCACCGTTTAGATGGTAAAGGATACGCGCTGTTAGCCGATGCGGTTATTGAGCTGAATCGCCTGAATCCCGAAATAGCTGCACGGCTGGTGACACCGTTAACCCGTTGGCAGCGTTTCGACGAAGAGCGTCAACAGTTAATGCGCGACGAGCTTGTGCGTATTAAGCAGGAGCCTTTATCGTCAAACGTATTCGAAGTTGTTGAGAAAGCGCTGGCATAAGGTAAGCCAGCGAACTAACCATGGAGAGGGAATGCGCCGGTGACAGATGCACAGCAGCACTATTTACTGATTATTAACGGTAAGTCTGCCGGTAACCCGGCGCTGCGCGAAGCTGTTGAAGAGCAGCGCAAGGCAGGGATGTCAATCATCGTACGTTCGACCTGGGAAGGCGGCGATGCCGCTGAGTTCGCTGCCCAATCGGTCGAGCTGGGCGCCACGCGGGTCATTGCCTGCGGTGGCGATGGTACCGTCAATGAAGTGGTTAACGGGCTCATGCGGATTGCTCATGATCTGCGACCAGCGCTAGGTATTGTACCGTTAGGCAGTGCCAACGATTTTGCTACTTCCCTCGGTTTGCCGCTGGAGCCAGGGCCAGCGCTTGAGGCTGCAAGGCACTTGTCTCCAGCGCCAATTGATGTGATCAGAATGACCGCTCAGTCAGGCGCAGAAGAAGCGGTTAGTTATTACGTCAACATGACAACTGGCGGATTTGGCGCCGAAATTACCTCATCAACCCCCAAAACGCTAAAGCGCATGTTAGGTGGTGGCGCATATTCCCTGATGGGCGCTTTAAAAGCATGGCGGCATCGCAGCTATTGCGGCACGTTGCATTGGGGGGATCAACAGCAAGAAGTATCGCTATTACTGCTCGCACTGGGCAATGGTCGCCAATCTGGCGGCGGGCAAGTATTGGCGCCAAGAGCTAAGCTCGACGATGGCCGTTTCGATGTGCTACTGGTCAAGGACTTTTCATCAGCGGCAGAGTTGCCGAGGTTGCTGAATGAGCTGCAGCAGTTTCCAGCCGAAGGGCGCTTTGTGCGCTATTTTACCGCCAGCCAGCTGTCGGTGACGACTCAGCCAGATGACGAGCCTTGGCCGTTAACCTTAGATGGAGAGGCGCGTCGCTATGAGCGATTTTGCGTCGAAGTCGTGCCACTTGCCTTGAAAGTGCTGCTGCCGGAAGGGTGCTCACTATTGACGGCTAATGATCGCCACTAAGTGTTTTTTATTACTTGAATCACTATTAAGGAGAAAGCCCAATGGTAAATCGCTTTTGGATGCCACTACTGGCCAGTCTCGCGCTGCTGCTAAGCGCCTGCGGCGATGCTCAGGAAGATGCCACGCCAGAAAACGAAGAGAGCACCTCTAGCAGTGACGTTGATGCTCAACAGGCACCTATTGCTGCAGATGGCAGCGAAGAGACGGATGAAGCCGCTAGTGCGGATGATATCGAAGAGGACATTGAAGCGCGTCAAGCGGCAGAGGAGCTAGAGGAAGCAGAGGCGCTGAAAGATGACAGTAGTGATGCATCGGAAGCCTCAACCTCGCCCAATAACGAAGAGGTGCAGGCAGATGAAGACACGCTTGCAGCGGACCCCGAAGATGCTCTCGATGAAGCCAGTGCTATGCCTGGCGAAACCACTCGTTCAGATGTCGATGACGTTATTGCTGAGACCGAGCGCCGCTTTGAAGAAGCCCAGCGTCGCTTAGATGAGCAATTTCAAGAAGTCGAGCAGCAGTCACCGACCTTGGAGCCGATGGATGGTGACGCTCCAACCCCAAGTTGGGAAGCGGAGTCCAGCTTACCCAGTACATCAGACTTAGATGATCATTTGGAAGCCACCGACGTAGATGCGCTGATTGAAGACACTGAGCGACGTTTTGAAGAAGCGCAAAAGCGTTTAGAAGAGCAGTTTGAGGCCCTCGAGAGTGAGCAACCGATCAGTGAAAGTATGGACAGTGAAAGTATGGAGAGTGTTGGTGAGGAGCAAGACACTGAGCGTGCTCAGGAGTAATGTGCTTACATAATCAGGGAATATGAATAAGGCCCGCTGCATGAGCGGGCCTTGTTTTATTCCTCTGGTGTTAGACCGGACGAATGTTAGAAGCCTGAAGGCCTTTTTTACCCTGTGTTACCTCAAAGCTGACTTTTTGACCGTCTTGCAGGGTCTTGAAACCTTCAGCTTGAATTTCGGAGAAGTGGGCAAATAGATCGTCACCGCCATCATCAGGAGAGATGAAGCCGTAACCTTTGGTCTCGTTGAACCACTTGACAGTGCCAGTCGCCATCGTCCATATCCTTAACATGCTTAATGATTGGGCATGCATCCATTGTGAATGCCTGCCAAAATTAATGTAGAAGCAAATAATTCAGACGTCCAGTTGCGGACCTAAGATTTTTTAACTTTTGGTGGGCTTCCTCTTATGACGCAAATCGGCTTTATCGATGCTCAGTTTGTCTCGTTCCTTGTGGCGATAACGCTGCTATCAATAAGCCCTGGGGTTGATACGCTGCTCGTCATTCGCAACACTGCTCGTGGTGGTGTTCGAGATGGTGTTGCAACAAGTATTGCTATTTGCTGCGGGTTGTTTGTCCACGCGACTGTTTCAGCGCTGGGTATTTCGCTGATACTGCTGCAGTCGGCCTGGGCATTTAATATGCTAAAACTGGTGGGGGCTGCCTACTTGATTTGGCTAGGTATCTCCAGTCTGCTGGCGGCGCGTCGTGGTACTCCCTTGCCTGTTGGGGGCGTAGTGATAAGCGGCTCTCCAGTGACATTTTGGCAACCCATCAAAGAAGGGTTGCTGTCCAATGTCTTGAACCCCAAAACTGTGGTGTTCTATATGGCATTTTTACCCCAATTTATTTCGCCTTCTGATCCCGCGCTGCTGAAATCATTATGGCTTGCCGGGGTTCATTTCGTGATTGCCAATATCTGGCAAATTAGCGTGGTGCTAATGGTGGGCGGGGCAAGTAAATGGTTGGCCAGCGCTCGTTTTGCACAAACGCTCAATGCCGCTACCGGTGTGGTGCTGGTGGTATTTGGCGTTCGTTTAGCGTTAGAACAGCGCCCGGTATAACCGGGCGCTGTATCGGTGGGGGGTATGTCGAGGTTATCGGCTTACAAGCAGCGCGCGGTCATAGCGAACGGCCTGCTCACTCTCACTAAGCAGTGAGACACCCTCGCTGTTGCCGCCGTTTGCCAGACTTTCGAAAATAACCCGATAGCTCAACACGGCCTGCACATAATCTCGGGTTTCCCGGAAAGGAATGCTTTCTACAAATAGGTCAAATGATTCCATGCTGTTGTTGCCTAGCCATTGATCTACTCGGCCTGGTCCTGCGTTATAAGCGGCGGTGGCGGCCAACCGATTGCCTTGATAGCGTTCCAGCTTGTCACGTAAGTAGGTGCTACCTAAGCGAATATTAAGCTCAGGTTCTAAAACGCCGTAAGGACCTGGATCATTTAGCCCCAGTTGACGACTAACTTGGCTAGCAGTCCCTGGCATTAACTGCATTAACCCACGGGCACCGGCAGGTGAAAGGGCGACTGGGTTGTAAGCACTTTCACGACGGGTAATGGCCATCAGTAAATAAGGGTCGACGCCGGTTATACGGCCCCAATGCAGGAAGCTATCACGATAGGCCGCAGGGAAACGCCAATCCAGCGCGTCCCACATTTCAGCTGCAATCGTGGTTTGCACTAAGCGAGCATGCCACTGCTGGTGAGCGGCGTAATCGGCGAGCGCCCGCGCCTGATAGGGTGTGCCATTCTGTACGGCATACAGCCACTCGCTGTTGGCTAGCCCATCTTCGCCTATACGTAGGAGTGCTTCGGTGCGCTGAACCACCGGCAGGCGTGCCGTTTGTGCCCTAGTGGCTTCGTCAAAATGGTTGCGTTCTAAGTTGAGCTGGTAGGGTTGGTTGAGTTTTTCGGCAGCAGCAAAGCCATAGAAACTTCGGTCGGTTGCTGCTTGTTGGTAACGCGCTAACGCTGCGTCACGATTACCCAGTTGCTCATTGGCCCTGGCTAGCCAGTACTGCCAGCGGCTACTTTCCTGCTGACTGCTAGGCATTTCAGTGATCCAGTGGACGACGTCGGTCCACTGTCTTTTGGCCAGAGCGTCGCGAACGCGCAACTCTAATACGCGTTCGCTGTTCAGCGAGGGTAGGACGCTGTCGACCCAGGAAAGGGTGCCAGGAACGTTGCGTACAAGTGCATAAAACGCAAGTTCTTCTTCGATCGCTTGGCGGTCAGTATGGGCTAAGTTGAGGCGTGGCCCAATGGCTTGCCACGTTGAGAAGGCTGCTGGGGTGTTTTCACGCGTGTAGCGCTGCATGGCGGCTTTATAAAACGCCGCCGTGGCAGCGCATTCAGGGCCAAGACAGGTAGGCGCTGAGGCAAGCGCGCCTGATGAGTTTTTGACCGTTTCAGCGGTATTCAGTGCTGTTTGCCACTGACTGCTCAACAACCCGCCTAAATAGCTGCTTAAGCGCTCTTCGCCCGCCTGCCAGGCGAGCATTTTACGCTCCCAAATTGCCGTGGCATCAATGGTGCCATCCGCGCGAAGGCGATTGAACAGCGGGTCGCAGGCATCTGGCTGGGAGCTACCCACGAGCCACAGCTCAAGCCCCGCTTCGCGAGCTTCAGCAGGTGCTCTATCCAAGAGAGCTGTGTAGTAGTAACACTGACGAGCAGTGCCTGTTGGTACGCCGTCAGCAACGGCAAGCAGGTCGCCAAATCGGCCCGCATAGCCATACTTTGCGATCGCTTGGCCACGCATCCATTCTGATAGCGGTGAATCAGCATGGCGCTCGATAAACTGCAGCACTTGACTGGGGGCTGCATTAGGCAATTGGCTACGTAGGCGATGGTAGTCAACATAGCCGCTAAGGATATGCCCCTCTATCGCGCGGTCATTGATCTGTTGCCACTGCTGTTGACGTGCAGCTTCAAGTGCCTCACGCATCGCTGAGTCAGATGTTGCCCAGGAGGCAGTTGGTAAACCGATGAGCATTGCCGCAAATAGGCTGCGAAATGTTAATCGAAATGGCGAAGCTTGCATGGCACTCCCTCTTGCTCGCTAATGGTGTCTAGCCGCTATAGTGCTAGAACTGTATTGCTGGGTCGATGATGAACTAAATGTGCCAACAATGTTCTGATAATTACGAAACCTGGAGGATTCAATAACGATGGCACGAATGTCTACGTGGTGGTTGTTTCGACGGCTCAAAACACGTGTATGGGCAGTGAAACGCATTGGCCGAGCTCTAAAGCTGTTTTTGCCTATGACGCGTGACGTGCTGCGAGGCAGTTTTCGCCCTATTCCCTGGTCGGCCTTTGGGCTGATGGCGCTAGCACTTGCTTATCTTGTCATGCCTTTTGATCTTATTCCCGACTTTCTCGTAATGATTGGCGTTGTTGATGATGTTTTGATCGTAGGTTGGTTACTTAATCGTGTCGATACCCACCTGTCAGAATATCGTAATTGGAAATATGCAGAGGAAGCGCCAGCCGCTTCTTCTCACTCACCTTCTTGAAATCCCGCCGCTTATCCCCATATTGAGTTCACAACCTTTTTCGCTCCTGCCTTACGTTAGGCAGGAGCACCAAGCACAACGTGATTAATGAGGGCTAAGCGCATGACGACGGCAACCCAGGAAGAAACTCTTGGCTTTCAAACGGAAGTTAAGCAACTCCTAAATTTAATGATTCACTCCCTGTACTCTAACCGGGAGATATTTTTACGCGAGCTGATCTCTAACTCAGCTGATGCCTGTGACAAGCTGCGTTATGCCGCACTTGATAACGATGCGCTTTATGAAGGTGACAGCGAGCTGCGCATTGAAATTGAGCATGACCGCGAGGCTAACACCATCACGCTACGTGATAATGGCATTGGCATGAATCGCGATGATGTCATTGCGAATCTGGGTACTATCGCACGCTCAGGTACCGCAGAGTTCCTTAAGCAGCTCTCTGGCGAGCAGCAGAAAGACGCTAAGCTGATTGGCCAGTTCGGGGTAGGTTTCTACTCTGGATTTATCGTTGCTGATGAAGTGACGGTACGCACCCGCAAAGCGGGCACTGACGCCTCAGCAGGGGTCGAGTGGCGCTCAAAGGGTGAGGGTGAATTCACCGTTGCTGATATTGAGTGTGAACGTCACGGCACTGAAATTACGCTGCATCTTAAAGACGATGCTAAAGAGTTTGCCGACGACTATCGCCTGCAAGGGCTAGTGCGCAAATACTCCGATCATATTGAAGTGCCCGTGCGCATGCCTAAAACCGAAACGGCGAAGGACGACGAAGGCAACGATATTGAAGGCAGTGAAATCACCACGTGGGAAACGGTGAACGAAGCGACTGCATTATGGGCGCGTCCGAAAAGCGATGTCACTGAGGACGAGTACAAGGCATTTTACAAGCACGTTGCCCACGATTTTAGCGACCCGCTGACCTGGAGCCACAATAAGGTCGAGGGTAAGCTGGAGTACACCAGCCTGCTGTATGTGCCGGGTCGTGCACCGTTTGACATGTTCGATCGTGATGGCGCGCGAGGCGTTAAACTGTATGTTCAGCGTGTGTTCATTATGGACGACGCGGAGCAGTTCTTGCCCCTGTATCTGCGCTTTATCAAGGGCGTATTAGATACTCGCGATCTCTCTCTGAACGTTTCTCGTGAGCTGCTCCAGCAAGACCCCAAGGTCGATAAGATCAAGGGTGCGTTGACCAAGCGTGCGTTGGATATGCTCAAGAAGTTGGCGAAAGACAATGAGCAGTACCAGACCTTCTGGAATACATTTGGCAGCGTGCTAAAAGAGGGGCCAGGTGAAGACGCCGCCAACCGCGAAAAGATTGCTGGCCTGCTCCGTTTTGCTTCAACGCATACCGATACTGCCGCCCAGGAGCAGTCACTGGTCGACTACGTTGAGCGTATGAAAGAGGGGCAGAAGAAGATTTACTACGTGGTCGCCGACAGCTTTAATGCGGCGAAAAACAGCCCGCACTTAGAGATCTTCCGTAAGAAAGGTATCGAGGTGCTGCTGCTATCGGACCGTATTGACGAGTGGCTAATGAGTCATCTCACTGAGTTTGATGGTAAATCGTTTGCCGATGTGGCTAAAGGTGAGTTGGACCTTGGCGATGTGGAAGACGAGGAAGAGAAGAAAGCTCAGGAAGAAACAGCTAAAGCTAAAGAAGACTTGGTTAAGCGCGTCAAGGAAGCGCTAAACGAGGGTGTTCAAGAGGTGAAAATCACCCACCGCTTAACCGATTCGCCCGCCTGTGTCGTGCTCCCTGAGCATGAAATGGGCTATCAGATGCGTCGGATTATGGAAGCCGCTGGCCAGCCATTGCCCGAGGTGAAGCCGATTCTGGAACTAAACCCCAACCATGCTCTGGTGGCGCGTCTGGAAAATGCTGACGGCGACCTGTTTGGCCAGTTGGCGCATATTTTGCTGGATCAGGCGATCATCGCTGAAGGTGGTCATCTTGATGACCCCGCTGCCTATGTTAAGCGGCTTAATAACGTCTTGACGGCTTGATGAGTCAGTAGTTGATTGACGCGGCCCGCTTGGATATCCAAGCGGGCCGCTTGTTTTAATAGAGATGATGATAAAGTAAGCGCTAAACGCACGAGACCAATGATCAGGATATCGTCATGGCTGATGAGCAGCAGATGAATGTCGCAGTGCTGGGGGGCGGAAGTTTTGGTACCGCTCTGGCGAGTATTGCAGCAGATAATGGCGCAAAGGTGCGCCAGTGGATGCGCGATGAAGCTTTGGTGACGCAAATAAATCACGAGCATCGCAATGGGCGCTATCTACCACATTATGTAATTAATCCCGCCGTCATCGCGTCTACGGATCTTCAATCGGTGCTAGAAGACGCTGAGTTAGTGCTGATTGCTATCCCTTCCAAAGCGTTTCGCAGTGTTGTTCAGGCTGCCAAACCCTGGTTAACCCCGGAGCAAATTCTGGTCAGCACCACCAAAGGTATTGAGCAAGATAGCTTTTTGCTAATGAGCCAAGTGCTTGAGCAGGAAACTGGCTTTCCCCACGTTGGCGTTATCGCAGGGCCTAATTTAGCGTCCGAAATCGCTGATAAGCAGTTGACCGCCACTGTCATTGCCAGCGCCGATGCGCTTACCAGAACGCGGGTGCAGCAGGCGTTAGGCTGTCGTTATTTTCGCGTCTATGCCAGTAATGATCGCCATGGCGTTGAGCTGGGTGGGGCGCTTAAAAATATCTACGCCATTGCCGCAGGTATGGCGGCAGCGCTGGGAATGGGGGAGAACACTCGCAGTATGCTGATGACGCGAGCACTTGCAGAAATGAGCCGCTTTGCAGTTGCGCAGGGTGCCAACCCGATGACGTTTTTAGGCTTGGCTGGCGTCGGTGATTTAATCGTTACCTGCTCTTCAAATCTATCCCGTAACTATCGGGTTGGCTACGCCATGGGGGAAGGGCGAGGTCTTGATGAGGCGGTATCGGCATTAGGTCAAGTCGCTGAAGGGGTAAATACCGTCAAGCTTGTCTGTGCTAAAGCGCGTGAAATGGGTGTTTATATGCCGCTGGCTGAGGGCTTGAATCGCGTGCTGTTTGAAGGTGTTCCGGCTCAGGAGATGGCACGCACTCTAATGATGGGCGAGCAAAGCAGTGATGTGGAATTTATTCTGCCGCGTGAGGCTGTTCAGCAAGCCCACCGTGAAAATGGAGGCAGGAATGCCTAGTGTGCTAGTTATGCGCCATGGTGAGGCTGCCTCGGGGTTTCCCGATCAATCGCGCCGATTAACGCCTCGTGGTGAGCTTGAAGCCGAAAAAATGGCTCGCTGGTTGGCCATGCGTATTGAGCAGGGTGAACTATCTTACCCCACGATTTATGCCAGCCCTTTTGTGCGAGCTCAGCAGACAGCTCAGCGGATCTGTGATGCTTTGGGTGTGCAACTTAATACATTGGCGTTTATTACCCCGGAGGATTCACCGAGTGATGTCAGTGAATGGCTGCTAAATCAATCTGCAGATGCCCCGATGATGCTCGTCAGCCATATGCCGCTGGTGGGTGAGTTGACGGGCCTGTTAGTAGAAGGCGTGCCGAGCCAGGGGATTGGCTTTCCTACCGCCGCCATTGCAGAGCTGGAGGCTGACGTGTGGGCCGCCGGTTGCGCGCAGCTAAAACGCTTTACCCAGCCAAGCCAGTTGTTATAACGCTTATAGACACAAAAAAAGCGGCTGCCGAGGCAGCCGCTATGACATTGCTGTCACTCGTCGGTTGACGTTACAGCAGTGCGTCCAGCTTCTCTTTTAACAAGCCATTAACTTGCTGCGGATTCGCCGTACCGCGAGATGCCTTCATGACTTGGCCAACGAAGTAACCAATCATCTTGCCGCGTTTCTCTGGCTCAGAATCACGATATTGAGCAACCTGAGCCGGGCTCTCTGCGATAACCTGGTCAATCATCGCTTCGATCGCGCCAGTATCCGTTACTTGCTTCAAGCCTTTTGCGTCAATGACGGCGTCGGCGCTCTCGCCTTGGCCATTCCACAGTGCTTGGAAGACTTGCTTAGCGGCTTTGCCGTTAATGGTGTCATCCAGTACGCGGCTAATCAGCTCGCCGAGCTGTTTTGCGGAAACCGGGCTGTTTTGAATGCTTAGGTTCTCACGGTTAAGTGCACCCGAAAGCTCCCCCTGTACCCAGTTGGCGGCCTGTTTAGCATCGCCGCACACTTGCTGTACTTCTTCGAAAAACTCGGCCATTTCTCGGCTAGCAGACAGTACGTGGGCATCATAGGCCGATAAGCCTAGCTCATTCTGGAAGCGCGCCCGCTTGTCGGCAGGAAGCTCTGGCAACTGGCTGCGAAGGTGATCAAGGTAAGCTTGATCTAACACCACGGGTAACAGATCCGGGCAGGGGAAGTAGCGATAGTCGTTAGCTTCCTCTTTGGTACGCATGCTGCGGGTTTCATCGCGCTCAGGATCAAACAGGCGGGTTTCCTGTACGACCTTGCCGCCGTCTTCGATCAGCTCAATCTGGCGCTCGACCTCATAAGCAATCGCGCGCTCAACAAAGCGGAACGAGTTGACGTTTTTGATTTCCGCGCGGGTGCCGAAGGCTTCTTGGCCTTTAGGGCGCACTGAAACGTTAACGTCGCAGCGCATTGAGCCTTCCGCCATATTGCCGTCGGAAATGCCCAAATAGGTCACAATAGAGTGAATCGCTTTGAGATACGCGGCGGCCTCTTTTGCACTGCGCATATCCGGTTCAGAGACGATTTCCAGTAGCGGTGTGCCCGCCCGGTTAAGGTCGATGCCCGTCATGCCGTGGAAGTCTTCGTGCAGCGACTTGCCAGCGTCTTCTTCAAGATGGGCGTGATGAATGCGAATACGCTTGGTCGATTCGTCATCTAGGGTGATTTCAACATCACCTGCGCCGACGATCGGATGATACATCTGGCTGGTTTGATAACCCTTGGGCAAATCGGGATAGAAGTAGTTTTTACGGTCGAACACCGATATTTCAGGAATATCGGCATGTACCGCAAGCCCAAATTGAACGGCCATGGCCACGGCCTGCTCGTTCAGCACAGGCAGAACGCCGGGTAAGCCAAGGTCAACAGCACAGGCTTGAGTGTTCGGTTCTGCACCAAAAGCGGTGGAGGCGCCGGAGAAAATTTTCGAACGAGTTGCGAGCTGAACGTGTACTTCCAGCCCAATCACGGTTTCCCATTGCATTAGGCGTTCTCCTCGGCAAAAGCAGGGCGTTGTAAGTGCCAATCAGTGGCTTGCTGGAACTGGTGAGCCACGTTTAGCAGCTGTGCTTCTGCAAAGTGGGTACCCAGGATCTGCAGACCTACCGGACGGCCATTGGAAAAGCCTGCGGGAACGCTGATGCCAGGAATGCCGGCTAGGTTAACGGCGATGGTGTAAATGTCCTGTAGATACATGGACACCGGATCTTTCTTAGCGCCAAGATCAAACGCGGGCGTTGGCGATGCGGGGCCCATCAGCACGTCTACGTCTTCAAAGGCGTCCAGGAAGTCCTGTCGAATCAAACGACGCACTTTCTGCGCTTTGGTGTAGTAGGCGTCAAAAAAGCCTTCAGAAAGCGTGTGTGTGCCAATTAGGATGCGCCGTTTTACTTCATCACCGAAGCCTTCCGCGCGCGACCGCGTGTAGAGATCAATAAGATCAGCCGGTGCATCGCAGCGGTGCCCGAAACGCACGCCATCATAGCGGGAGAGATTCGAGGACGCCTCGGCAGGGGCGATAACGTAATAAGCCGGAATCGCATAGTGGGTATGCGGCAGGCTCACTTCGCGTACGGTCGCTCCTAATGATTCATATACTTTCACTGCCTCGCGGACCGCTTTTTCGACGTCAGAGTCTAAACCATCGCCAAAGTACTCCTTTGGCAGGCCGATTTTGAGGCCAGAAAGCGGTGCGTTGAGCGTTTCTGTGTAGTCGGGCACGCCGCGGGCAACGCTGGTGGAATCACGTACATCATGGCCAGCAATAACATTGAGCAGGTGCGCGCAGTCTTCAGCACTTTTCGCCATAGGGCCAGCCTGATCGAGGCTAGACGCATAGGCAATAATGCCATAGCGAGAAACGCGGCCATACGTAGGCTTCAAGCCAGTAATGCCGCAAAATGCCGCGGGTTGGCGAATAGAGCCGCCGGTATCTGTGCCCATCGCAGCAGGGACAAGGCCTGCTGCTACTGCGGCGGCACTGCCACCTGAGCTGCCACCGGGAACCGCAGTAAGGTCCCAGGGATTTTTTACGGCGCCAAAATAGCTATTTTCGTTGGAAGAGCCCATAGCGAACTCGTCCATGTTGGTTTTACCCAGGCTAATGGTGCCAGCAGCGTTGAGTTTCTCTACCACGGTGGCATTGTAAGGCGCGATAAAATTATCGAGCATTTTTGAACCGCAGCTGGTTTTCACCCCTTGCGTACAAAAGATATCTTTCAGTGCGAAGGGAATGCCTGTTAGCTTGCCAGCCTTGCCTGCAGCACGCGCATTGTCGGCAGTTTCTGCCTGATTAAGTGCTTGCTCGGCGGTGACAGTAATAAAGCTATTGAGCGTGCCATCAGCTTGCTCGATACGCTGTAAAAAGTGTGAAGTCAGCTCTCGGCTGGAAAGCTCACCGCTTTTCAGGGCGGCGGCAAGCTGCGTTACGGTTTTATCATGCATGACCCGGAAGCTCCGTTCGGGGGCGAATAGAAAGAGCAGAAAATAGCGGCCTGTGCGTGGTAATCTGGCTACTCCACCACGCGGGGTACGAGATACAGGCCATTTTCTACTGCCGGAGCACAGCGCTGGAAAGCGTCGCGCTGGTTAGTTTCCGTGACTTCGTCGGCTCGCAGCCGCTGTGTGGCATCCAGCGGGTGCGCAAGCGGCGCAACGCCGTCGGTGTCCAGGCTTTGTAGCTGGTCGACCATGTCCAGGATGCGGCTTAGATCGTCGACAAAACCACTGGCTTGGTCATCGCTAACGGCGAGTCGGGCCAAGTGTGCGGCCCGGCGCACATGAGATTCTTCAAGCGCCATGATCGAATTTTCCTCGCAAACGTGATGGAACATATTCCGCGTTCAGCGGTATACATACGGTCATCTTAAATTCGTCTTGTGTAGCAGACGTAGAAAATAGCCGCAAAAGGTACCACATATTGGCCCTAACGGGCAGTATTAGGCACGACTCGTGCTTGCTGCCAAGGGGTAGCGGTGATACCGTTTGCATCCGCACAGGGTTCCCGGTCTGCACTAGGTAACAACATCCATGTTCAAACGTTTGAGGGGGCTGTTTTCCAGCGATCTGTCGATCGACTTGGGTACGGCCAACACACTGATTTATGTACGCGGTCGTGGCATCGTTCTCGATGAACCGTCCGTAGTCGCTATCCGCCAGTCTGGCAACATGCGCAGCGTGGCATCGGTTG
Organism: Halomonas sp. MS1; assembly: GCF_024182575.1. Classification (NCBI taxonomy): domain Bacteria; kingdom Pseudomonadati; phylum Pseudomonadota; class Gammaproteobacteria; order Oceanospirillales; family Halomonadaceae; genus Halomonas; species Halomonas sp. MS1. The sequence goes on along the minus strand of NZ_CP098926.1, from coordinate 4,259,452 downwards.
GCACCGACGCCAAACGTATGCTCGGTCGCACGCCAGGCAATATTACCGCCATCCGCCCGATGAAAGATGGTGTTATTGCCGACTTCACCGTGACAGAGCAGATGCTTCAGCACTTTATTCGTAAAGTGCATCAAAGCACCTTCTTAACGCCCAGTCCTCGCGTTTTGGTGTGCGTTCCCTGCATGTCAACGCAGGTTGAACGGCGCGCTATTCGCGAGTCGGCGGAAGGTGCTGGTGCTCGTGAAGTGTTTTTAATCGAAGAGCCGATGGCCGCCGCAATTGGTGCCGGGCTTCCGGTTGAAGAAGCGCAGGGCTCAATGGTGGTTGATATCGGTGGTGGTACTACCGAGATTGCCATTATTTCGCTCAACGGCGTGGTTTATTCAGAATCTATTCGTGTCGGTGGTGACCGCTTTGACGAGGCCATCACTGCGTATGTGCGTCGTCACTACGGCAGCCTGATTGGTGAAGCCACCGCCGAGCGCATTAAAGAAGAGATCGGTTGTGCCTATCCGGGCGGCGAACTGCGCGAAATTGATGTGCGTGGACGTAACCTGGCAGAAGGCATACCGCGTAGTTTCACACTGAACTCCCATGAGATTCTCGAAGCGCTTCAAGAAACCTTGGGTTCTATTGTGGCGGCGGTCAAGAGTGCCCTTGAGCAATCACCACCGGAACTGGCTTCTGATATCGCTGAGCGTGGCTTGGTGCTGACAGGAGGTGGCGCACTGTTGCGTGATCTCGATAAATTGATCGCCGAAGAGACAGGCTTGCCGGTGATTGTGGCTGAAGATCCGCTCACCTGTGTGGCCCGCGGTGGCGGCAAGGCACTGGAAATGATTGATCAGCATACCTTCGAGTTGCTGTCGAGCGACTGATCGTAGCGGTTTATCGCGGGGGATTGCCTATTAAACCGCTATTTTCGCACGCGTCATTGCCAGGGTATCGGCTATTCTTCTGTGTGCTATTGGCAAGCATTTTAATGTTTGCCGATCAGCGATTTACCCGCATGGAAGATGTGCGCGCCCAAATGACGATGATTGTTGCCCCCATTCAGTGGGTCGTTAGCGTGCCTAGCGATCTGCTTAACTGGGGGGCACTTGCGCTTTCTGACCAGCAAGCGCTCGTCGATGAGAATCGTCGTCTGCGTGAGCAAATTTTGACGCTTTCACATCGTGGTCAGCGGTTGGCGAATCTGACCGCGGAGAATGCCGAATTACGTGATCTTCTGAAGGCAGCTCAGCGTAGAGATATTCCTTACATAACCGCTGAGCTGCTGTCGCTAGATAATGATCCTTTTAGTCATCAGATGGTGGTTGACCGAGGGCATCGAAATGGTGCCTATGTTGGTCAGCCGGTGATTGATGCTTTTGGCTTAGTGGGGCAAGTGACCGCTGTGTCGGCGTACTCAAGTCGCGTTCTGTTGCTGGCTGATGCGAGCCATGCATTGCCCGTTCAGGTGAATCGCAATGGCTTGCGATTCATTGTGCAGGGAGCTGGTCGTTACGGCAGCGTGAAAGTTTTGCATGTGCCTGATACCGCCGACATTCGCGAAGGTGATCTGCTGACCACGTCAGGGTTGGCAGGGCGCTTCCCGCCAGGCCATCCCGTTGCTAGGGTCACCGACGTTTACCACGACCCAGGTCAGCCTTTCGCTCAAGTGACCGCAGAGCCCTCTGCTCAGTTGCAGCGTTCACGTCACTTCCTATTGTTGTTCCCGCCGCCCCGTGAAGAGATAGAGGATACTATTTGGGGAGAGGGTATGGATATTTCAGCCGCTGCACTGCACGCTGCCCAGCGTATTGGTTTGCAGCAGGATGCTGCACGAGAGGTGCAGTAATGGCTAAGACGCCGGTCGTATCGCTTATCTTTGTCTGGTTTACGCTTGTCCTTGCATTGTGCTTGCAAGTGATGCCTTTAGCAGAAGGGTGGCAAGTCTACCGTCCTGAATGGATAGGGCTAATGCTGATTTACTGGTGCATGCGAACGCCGGATAGAGTGGGTGTTTTTCATGGCTTTGTTATCGGCATTCTGATGGATTTGATCGAAGGTACCGCGTTAGGTCAGCATGCTCTGATCTTGTCGCTGTTGGCCTTCTTATGCGCCCTGGTTTACCCCCGCTTTCGCGCTTACTCTTTAGTACAGCAGTCTGTTCTCGTACTGGTCTTATTAGGCTTGGTGCAGTTGATTGAGCAGTGGTTACGCACGCTGACGGGGGATTTTTCAATCCATTTGTCTTTTTTGATTCCATCACTGATCAGTGCTGTTCTGTGGCCCTGGTGGTCTACCATGCTTAAAGCGCTCGAACAGCGTTTAGCTAGCGTTTGATAAGCTGCTGGAGTTGCTGTAATGGATAGTTCACGTTCTGCATCGTCGCCTGTGTTATGCCTTGCCTCGGCATCGCCCAGACGTAAGGCGTTGTTAGCATCGATAGGTGTGGCGGTCGAGGTCATGCCAAGTGACGTAGATGAAACGCCGCTCAAGGGTGAATCTGCGCAAGCTTATGTGGAGCGCTTGGCGAGTGCGAAAGCGCAAGCGGCTGTTTCAAGAACAGCCCTTCCTGTACTCGGTTCAGATACGGCCGTGGTGATTGATGATCAGATATTAGGCAAGCCAATTGATGAGCATGATGCAGCCGTTATGCTTAAGAAGCTGTCTGGGCGTCGTCATAATGTATTAACAGCGGTCGCTGTGGCTGGCCCCAAGGGTGTACTCTCTTGTTGTGTGACAACGGTCGTCAAGATGCGCGTAATAAGTCAGCAGGAAATTGCGGACTATTGGCAAACCGGTGAGCCAGTAGACAAAGCCGGAGGATACGCCATCCAAGGTTTAGCCGCTGTGTTTGTTGAAGAAATTAAGGGCAGCCATTCAGCAGTCGTGGGGCTGCCACTCTATGAAACAACACGCTTGTTGTGCCAGCAAGGGGTGCCAATCTGGTCGGGTTGCTATCAGCAGAGCTAACCGCCATTTCGCCGCCTGCTGTGTTGGCAAGGATACTGTGACTCAATAAGGAATTTTGCATGAGCGGTGAAGTCCTCATCAATTTAACGCCAATGGAGACTCGCGTTGCGCTGGTGGAAAATGGTGTCTTACAAGAGGCGCTCATTGAACGCTCACGTAGGCGCGGCATTGTAGGTAATATCTACAAAGGCAAAGTAGTGCGTGTACTGCCTGGTATGCAGGCTGCTTTTGTTGATATTGGCCTTGAGCGCGCGGCGTTTATTCATGCCCATGAGGTAATGCCATCAGGGACGCCTAATGATGAGCAGCAGACTATTGGTCAGTTGCTACATGAAGGTCAGGCGCTTGTCGTTCAGGTTACCAAAGATCCCATTGGCACCAAGGGTGCCAGGCTCACTACCCATCTCTCGATTCCGTCACGTTATCTTGTCTATATGCCTGACTCTCCCCACCATGGCGTGTCTCAGCGCATTGAAGATGAGCGTGAGCGGGAGCGTTTGAAAGCGCTGCTAGATAAGGGGATTGACGAGCAGACCATCGAGGTAACCGGTGGCTTCATCGTGCGCACTGCGGCAGAAGGGGTTGGTGATGAAGAGCTGGCGGGTGACATGTACTTCCTGCTGCGTATTTGGCGCAAAGTCAGTGAGCGTAGAATAACGGCGGCGTCGCCTAGTGTGATCTACGATGACCTGCCGTTGTTTATGCGTACATTACGGGATGTCATGCGCGATGATATTGAAAAAGTGCGCATCGATTCCCGCGAGAACTTTGTCAAACTGGTCGAGTTCGCTGAAGAGTTTATGCCAGATGCGGTAGACCGTATCGAGTATTATCCAGGCGAGCGACCCATCTTTGATCTGTATAGCGTTGAAGATGAAATTCAAAAAGCACTGGGGCGTAAGGTTCAGTTGAAGTCCGGTGGCTATCTGGTTATCGACCCGACAGAAGCGATGACCACGATTGATGTTAATACCGGTGGTTATGTCGGTCATCGTAATCTTGAAGAGACGATTTTTAAAACCAACCTGGAAGCGGCAACTGCGATTGCCCGTCAGCTAAGGCTACGCAACCTTGGCGGCATCATTATTATCGACTTTATCGATATGGTGGATGTAGAGCATCAGCGCCAAGTGTTACGCGTGCTTGAGAAAGCGCTTGAGCGTGATCATGCGAAGACGAAGTGCACCGGGGTGACTGAGCTGGGCTTAGTGCAGTTGACCCGTAAACGCACGCGGGAAAGCCTGGAGCAAACCTTGTGCGAAGCTTGCCCAACATGCAGTGGGCGCGGGACGTTGAAAACGCCTGAAACTGTTTGTTACGAGATTTTTCGCGAGATATTGCGCGAAGAGCGTGCCTACAGTGCCGAAACGTATATGGTGCTTGCCTCTCAACCGGTGGTTGACAGACTGTTGGACGAAGAGTCTGCGGCGGTTGCCGACCTGGAAACGTTTATTAATAAAACCATTCGTTTTCAGGTAGAGCAACACTACTCCCAAGAACAGTACGACATCGTACTAATGTAATGATAGCGTTACGTTCATTCTCTCGATGGTGCCTAGTAGCGATCGCCTCGCTACTAGGCGGCCTTGCTGTCTTTCTATTGTTGGCGCGCTTATTAGTTAGCCAATCCAGTCTGCTAACACCGAAAATAGAAGCGTTATTAGAGGCCCGTGTGGGGGTGCCCGTTACTATCGAGCACCTATCGCTGTCGTTGGCGCGTAACGATCTTGTTTTGCAATTAGAGGGCGTGCATTCAGCGACGCCTGACGGGCAGCAATTAGTATCCCTTGAAAGTGCACATTTGCGGCTTGATGGTTGGGCGACATTGAGAAGCATTGCACCCGTGTTTAATGATGCGCGCATCACAGGCCTTGAATTTCATCTATATCAGCAGAGAGATGCTGCTTGGGGTTGGCCGGCACCAGCAGAGCTGCCGATTGCTATGTCTCAGGAGCCAACGGTTGATTTAGCGGCGCTGGACGCCTGGGCAGGGCTTATTCTTCGCCAGCGATTGTGGGTAGATAATACTCGTCTGGTGCTGCATGGAAGCCAGCAGGCCGTCACCTTGCACGCGCCTACCTTACTGCTCAATGGCGATGAGCGGCGAACGCGCTTGGAAGGTGCCGTCACGATCTTAGAATCTCAAGGTGTGATTTCGCAAGGAGCAGGGTCTCAAGAAGTTGAGGCCCAAGAAGCACAGGCACAAGAAACGCTGCCGGCCATTGCGATGAACGTGGAGATGCAGCCTGGAGAGCAGGGTTTCCGTGATTTTTCAGCGGCCCTGCAACTGGACATGCAACTGGATCATCTAGTGGCACTAGCCGCTGTTTTACGTCCCGACCGTATGCCTTCCCTAGAGCAAATGGGAGGCGAGGTTACGTTGTGGGGGCGCTGGCATGCCGGGCGCTTAGATGAGGTTCGCTTGGCTGTCGATGTTCCACAGTTGACCCTGCGCCACAAGATTCAATACGCCGTACTGCAAAACATTCAGGCCAATGGCCTTTGGCGGCGAGACGGTGAGGGCGGCGAAGCCTGGCTTAGTGGAGATGCTGAAAACGTCGAGTGGGCGCGTCCAGAAGGTGGAAGTGGTGGCCCAGCCTTACCGCGGCATTGGTACTTATCCCACCAGCCTGATCAATGGGAGGTGCGCACCAGCGCATTTGAACTGGCTTCTTTGGCGGCTTGGCGCGACTATATTTTGTTGCCTGAATCGCTTACTCGAGTGTTACAGACACTATCACCCCGTGGCCAGGTCCAAGGTTTGCGTTTAGGTCAGCATGAAGGCCATTGGGGGGTTGATGCGGCGTTAACCAATGTGGCGGTGCTGCCTTGGGAGCAAGCACCAGGAGGCGGCCCGTTAGATGCTTGGGTACAGGCAAGAGACTTTCGCGGCAGAGTAACGTTTAACAGTGCTGGAAGCAGCTCGCTTAATTTTCCTGAATTGTTTGAATCACCCATGCTGTTGAGCCATGCCGAGGGTGTGGTGGAGTGGGTGTATGACGGCCCGAGCACCATGATCAGTGGTAGGGATCTACGCCTAGATTGGGATGGTGCCGCAGTGAGTGGCGGTTTTGGTCTGATTGCGAGTGAACAAGGCGGCCAGTTTGGGCTTGATATTGCGTTTGCCAATGTTGATGCGCTTAATTACCCGCTCTCTCAGTGGCTGCCCGTCAAAGCTCTTGACCCTGAACTTCGTGAGTGGCTATTAACCGATATAGGCGGTGTTGTTCCCCATGGCTCGCTCAAGCTTAGCTTTCCCTTTACTGGGGAAGAAGCAGGTTCAGAAAGTCAGTTTGCAGATCAAATCTCCTCCACGTTGGCCCTCTCTGTCACCCAGGGGCGATTACCTATCGCGCCTGAGTGGCCCATGCTTGAGGAGGTCGAGGGCAGATTGGTTTGGAAGGATCAGGTGTTGGAGGCGGCTATTCAGCATGCTGAAAGTCAGGGCATTAACGTCTCTGATGGGGTGCTAAAGATGGCTGATGAGACGCTTAATTTGTCGGGAAGTGTCAGCAGTGATAGTGATTCACTGCTGGCGTTTCTCCAGGCAATGCCTGAGATTGATCTGCCTCTGCTTAACGATGTTCGTGCAGAGGGCCGGATCGAGGGTGACATCGCTTTATCGTTACCACTGAGCGCGCCGGACTCATTGGCGCTGGAGATTAATGCTCGACCAAATGTCACAACGCTTGCTTTTCAGCCTGTCGACATTCCGCTAGAAGATCTTCAGGGGGAGGTGACGTGGCAGCAGCACGGTGAAAAAAGCGCTTTGCTCGGGCATGTCTCGGGTCTGTGGTCAGGTAATTCCATCGAAGCGGATATCAATGTTCCGGACGATGGTATTGCCTTGAGCGGTAACATTGATGTCGCCACCTTATTTCAACTGGCCAATATTCCCGCTGAACAAGCTCGCCAGCTGTTTGAGGGGCGTGCTCAGTGGCGTGGGCAGGTCAACCTACAGCCATCACCGTCGATCGTCCTTGAAAGCCGCTTGCTTGGTATTACAAGCAGGTTGCCAGCGCCATTTAGCAAGTCCGCTGAACAGCCATGGCCATGGCGGTTAAGTGCGGACTTCGACAGTGGCCGCTTAACAACACAGTTAGCCGATATCGTTAATGCTCGCGTACAGCTTGATCATGATGAGCTGGCAGGGGTAATTGCTTTGGGCAGTGCTGCCACACCGAGTGGCTGGCCAACACAGCCAGGTTGGAGCGTTGTCGCTCAGGTTGAAGAGTTGCCTCTCGATGACTGGCAGGAGGCGTTGTCACCGTTGATGCAGGCGTCATCTTCGTCGAATGGCGATAGTGAGGATACGCCAATATCAGTCATACTTAGTACGCCTTGCGTGCATTTCCGTGATGCGTGTTTTGGTCGCTTAGAAGCGACAGGCAATATTGAAGGAGACCGCTTGGCTATGCAGTTAAGCGGTGACCTTGTGTCAGGTCGAGTGACTTATCAGCCCGGTAGCGCGCTGCCGCTTGATATCGCTATCTCGTCGCTGGAAGTAGATCGGCTATTTGATATGCCTGCTGCAGCGCATGACAGCAGTGCGCCGACCCCTGGCTCTTGGATGGATGCTGTTGAAACGCAGCACACCACACCAATTGCCATGCCAGAATGGCTTAACCAGCTGCCGGATGGCAGGCTCAGACTAGCCGATATTGGCGTTGGGGAAGGGCGTTTCGGACCGTTAACCGCTTATTGGCAAAGCCAGGGGCAACGTTTTACTCTTTCCCCGGTCGGCCTGACATTAGGGCAGCTCTCTGCCCGCGGAGAACTGGTATGGGAAGGCGACGCTAACAGTAGCCATACCCGCGCTGATGTTTCGATACAGGGGGGTGATGTAGGCACTGCGTTAGAGCGTCTAGGCCAACCAGTCGCCATGCGTAGCCGCTCCACGGATGTCAGCGCAGCGCTGACGTGGCCAGGCGCTCCCTGGCAATTTGAATTAAGTCGGGCGGAAGGCGATATTCGAACCGATGTACGTGATGGGCGCTTTGTGACGCTGGAATCAACACCGGCTCGCTTGGTTGGTCTGCTTAATTTTGACAATATACTGCGCCGCTTGCGTTTCGATTTTTCGGACGTGACGGGACAGGGAACTGCGTTTGATCGGGTGCATGGCACGGCAGATGTCGCCGCGGGCCAATTACTGCTGCGCGGTCCGCTTTCCATTGAAGCGCCATCTACCACGCTAACCCTGACGGGAAGCGTCAATCTTATACAACGTGAACTTGATCAGCGACTAGGCGTCACACTACCTATTAGCCAGAGCTTGCCTATCGCAGCCATAGCCGTAGGTGCTCCGATTGTAGGTGGCGCTCTTTTTGTAGCGGACCAGCTGTTTGGTAGCGCGTTAGATCAAGCAACCACTATCCACTATCGCGTGCGAGGTCCGTGGACGTCGCCGCAGATCACTCTAGAAGGCCCTTAATGACCGCACATAAGAGCGATGTAAATACCGCTGTTTCCATTTTGTTGACACCGAGTGGCCTGGATTTGGATGCCTTAGATACAGGGCTGTCTTATGCCATGGGAGCGGGTATTGATTATGCCGACCTCTACTTCCAGCGTACTTGGCAAGAGGGGTGGGTGCTGGAAGATGGTGAAGTAAAAGAAGCCAGCTATAACATTGATGGCGGCGTTGGTGTGCGCTCCTTAGCAGGTGAAAAGACAGGCTTTGCCTACTCCAATCAAATTACCGCAGATGCGCTAATGGATACTGGCCGTACAGCAGCGGGCATTGTAAGAAGTGGTAAGCAGCTACCTGGACAGCCGGTAGTGGCTGTCAGCGCTGTCGGTCGTTATGCAGGGCTTGATCCGTTGGCGGGGCTTACCGCTGACGAAAAAGTGGCAATGTTAAAAGAAGCAGACCGCATCGCGCGTGCAGCTGACCCCTGTATTAGCCAAGTGAGCGCCTCATTGTCAGGCACTTATGAAGTGGTGTTAGTGCGTGCCAGTGATGGCACCTTAGCGGCAGATATCCGCCCATTAGTCCGTTTTAATGTGAGTGTTATCGCGGCTAAAAACGGTCGGCGAGAGCGAGGCGGTGCTGGCGGGGGCGGTCGTTACTCTATGTCCCGGCTGCGAGATGAAAACGTAGCGGAGCGCTATGCAAAAGAGGCTGTTCGCCAAGCCTTGGTTAACCTAGAGGCAGTCGATGCACCTGCTGGTCAAATGCCGGTTGTTCTCGGCGCTGGCTGGCCAGGTATTTTGCTTCATGAAGCGGTGGGCCATGGACTAGAAGGCGATTTTAATCGTAAGGGCAGTTCAGCGTTTGCAGGGCAGATGGGGAAACGTGTTGCGGCGAAAGGTGTGACGGTTGTCGACGATGCTACCGTTGCTGACTGCCGTGGTTCGTTAAGCGTGGACGATGAAGGCACGCCAGGGCAATACACGCCGCTGATTGAAGACGGTATTTTAACTGGCTATATGCAAGACAAGCTTAATGCACGGTTAATGGATATGGCACCAACGGGTAATGCGCGGCGTGAATCTTTTGCCCATTTGCCGATGCCGCGTATGACCAATACTGTCATGCTGGCAGGCCAGGATGAACCCGCCGACATTATCAAAAGTGTTAAGCGCGGTATCTATGCGGTCAGTTTTGGTGGCGGTCAGGTCGATATTACATCGGGCAAGTTCGTATTTTCCGCTAGCGAAGCCTACCTCATTGAAGATGGCAAAATTACTGCGCCTGTTAAAGGGGCAACCTTGATTGGCAACGGTCCTGAGGCAATGGGGCGTGTTTCAATGATTGGCCATGATATGGAAATGGATACAGGAATAGGTGTCTGCGGCAAAGAGGGGCAGGGAGTGCCGGTAGGCGTCGGTCAGCCCACCCTTAAGCTGGATGAGCTGACGGTCGGCGGTACCCAGTCTTCGTGACTTGATTGCCATCACTAGGTCTTTATTCACGAAGGTGGCTATTCAGAAGCCTATGCACCTCTCTGCGGCCACGCGGTGAGCCAAGCCCTGGCAGGCAGTACTATTGCCGTGCCCGATCCGCAAAACGATGAAATTGCCGCTTGGGGCTATCAAGCCCTGCAACCGCACCAGCAAGCATTAATAGGCGAATGGAGCCAACAGTGGGAACAAACAACCCGATGACACCTCTTTATAACCGCGACGGTTGGGTTTGGCAGGACGGCGAATGGCGCACCTGACTGAGCTGTTTTGAGGGTGTGCGTGCATACGCTGGCCCTAACGGCACGCATTTATTTCGTGCTGCTGAACACGCTCGCCGCTTGGCAGAAAGTGGCCATTCTCTGGATATGCCGCTGTCGTTTAACGAAGCTGAATTGATCAATGCCCGGTGCGAGTGCCTGACCAATAATGGCCTGAATAATGCCTACCTGAAACCTATTGTATTTTTTGGTCTAAAGGCTTAGGGCTACGGGCCCGGGGGCTAACTAATCATGTGATGGTGGCAGCGTGGTATTTAGGCCCCTATATTTCACCACAGGCCGCCACCCACGGTTTGCGCGCTGGGTGTGCCGCCGTCAATATCAGCCTCTGACGGGCGAAAACCAACGGCCACTACGTCAACTCGATATTGGCACTGAACACGGCGATCAAGGCTGTGCTCGATGAAACCATTATACTTGACCCGGAGGGCTATGTGGCTGAAGCCTCGGCGGCGAACGTCTTCTTTCTCCGCAATAGCGTGCTGCACACTCCGGAAGTGACCTCCTGCCTGCAAGGCTTCACCCGAGATAGCGTGATTCAACTGGCGCAAAAAGTGCTGGGTATTGAAGTGTGTGAGCGGCGGGTTAGCCGTGATGAGTTATACACCGCCGACGAGGCGTTTTTAACTGACATCTCTGCGGAAATACTTCCTCTACGTGAGCTGGATGGACGCTATATCGGTGGACGGACGGGAGCGTCGAAACGAGGTGGGTCGATTGATGCTGATAGTGTCACAGGCAAGCTACAGCGTCTCTATCGTCAGGCGGTGCGGGGTGAGCTTGAAGCGTTTCAGCGCTGGCTGGCACCCATTGCAATGCAAAGAGTGAGTTGAACGCCTACAGCTTTATTAATCTCGGCTCAAAATCACTACTTTCAGGGATGCATTGAAGTAGTAACCACGCAATAATAGTGGCCAGATAGCCTGCCGAGTACAAGGATAGCATGTCATGACAACCAGTGAGCAGTTGCTACCTATTCCGGTGTTGTTGGTCGAAGATGAGCCAGAAATGCGTTTACGCTCAGCACGTATTTTACGCGATATTGGCTACCATGAATCAGCTATTGATCATGCCGATTGTGTTAAGAGTGCGCTGGAGTATCTCGCCAATCAGACGCCCTCTATGGCACTTGTTGATCTCGGTCTGCCTGATGGCAGTGGCGCTGATGTAATTGCAAGCTTTCGTCAGCACAGTCCTGCTATGTTGATTTTGGTCATTTCTGGGATGAGCAGCCAAGAAGCTATTTTGGGTGCGCTGATAGCAGGAGCCAACGGCTATTTACTAAAAGAGAGGGATGATCTAGAAATCATGCTTTCAATCCGCTGTGTAATGAGGGGGGGGGCACCAATTGACCCTTTTTTGGCTAGAAGTATCATCGATAATTTTATGCTCTTCAATAAAAGCAAAGTGGGTGGAAAAGAGGGTCACAGTGAAAAAACCTTGAGCGCCGTATCGGAAAGCCATGAGACGCTCACCTCACGACAAATGTGTATTTTACAGCTGGTGTCAGATGGCTTGAGCAATAGGGAAATTAGTGAGCACCTTTGCATTTCCAAGTATACTGTTGAAAGTCATATAAAAAATATTTATCAAAAGCTTACAGTATGCAATCGTGTTTCTGCCGTTATTACCGCACGTTCTTTGGGGCTACTCTCATAATCTTGAGCTTGGCTTCTTCACCGCTATCTGCCGCTCAGCTACCCTGCAGTGAAGACATTATTAGTGCAGAGGTCGCTAAGGTGTCTTCTATTCCAGTTCCCCTGCATACGCCTGATGATGTATGGAGTGAAGTTAGCCTACCCGACCTGCGCTGGCATGAGCGCTGGCCTGATTATCAAGGATGGGCATTATACCGTATAACGTTTCGGGCTGACTGTTTTCAAAAGGGGCAGTTGGATGACCCTTTAACGCTGGTAATCAGCTATTTGAATGCCGCTGGCGCAGTCTATGTAAATAGCCAGTTATTGCATCGTGATATTTCCTTGAGCGAGCCATTAACCCAAGGGGTAAATACGCCGCGTCACTGGGTATTAACAGACTCTGATAGCCATGCCGATAACCTGAATACTCTCCATGTTTATGTGAAAGGGGTGCCTCAGCGTATACCTGCTGGGCTAGGTAGCATAGTCATTGCGCCCTACCATGAGGCCATGCCCATTTATAACACTTGGCTGTGGAGCAAACTGCGCATTCCCTGGATAAGCATTATGGTTTCGTTTGCTTTTGGTTTGACAAGCCTAGTGGTATGGATAAAGAATCGGCAACTAAAAGTGTTCTTCTGGTATGGCGCTGTTAATTTAGCCTGGGTGTTTTTTTATGGCGTGTTACAGTTACAGGATCCCTGGCCACTATCTGGTACACAGGCGATATTAAAAGTGAGCAGCATAGCCTTTGTGTTCTATGTGGCCTGCTTCTGTATGTTGCTATGGAGATTTGCTGAGCGCAGGTCACCACGCTTGGAGTCTAGCCTATGGACAAGTGTGGCGATCGCTAGCGTAGCGTTGCTTTATGTGCCGAACTCCTCTTTGAGGCCCATCGTTGATGTGGCTGTGTTTCTGCTGTTTGTTATTCTGCTATTAAGTGTATTCATCCAGTTCATTATCTTTACCGTTGCATATCCCCGTACGGAGCGTGTCATTGTTTCTGCTACCTTAATTATTTTTGCCCTGATTATGCTCCACGACCTTTCCTTGATTTTTGCCTCTGCTAAGAGCGGAGAGCTCACTATGTGGGCTCCCTATGCTACGTTACCGGCAGGTGTCTGTATGGCAGTAGTGTTGACTTTGTTTAGTCGACGCACTATCCAGCGGCTAACATCATTCAACGCAGAGTTGGAAAGTGAAGTCGAGGCGGCGCGTCAAACGTTACACAAGCAAATGGAAGAGCAGCAACGCTTGCGTATTGCTAACTCAAAACTTCACGAGCGCTTGAAATTAGGACGTGAGCTTCATGACGGTTTAGGAAGTTCGCTGGTGAGTGCCATTGCTCGTATGGAAAGGCATCAAGGCACTTCTCAGCATAATACTAAAACGCATCGAATTGCTCTCGCGACACTCAAGCTGCTGCGTAATGATCTCCGGCATATTATTGATAATGCTTTTACCTCCTCACAGCAAGCCTCCTCAGAGCCAGGGCCATGGATTGCCCCTATAAGGCAGCGTTACAGTACATTATTTGATGAACTGGACATGCGTTTGATTTGGTGTATCCCGACCAAGTGGCACCAGCCCCCCACTGCAGAGCGGTGTATGGCACTGGCACGCATTATGGAAGAAGCACTTACCAACATTATCAAGCATAGCCGAGCCAAAACGGCACGTATTACCATACGCCAAAATAGACATAACATCTTTTTGGCGATTGAAGACGATGGCATTGGCTTTGATGTGTCGCTAGTGAAAGAGGCCGGTTTTAGCGTTGGTATTCAAAGTATGCAAATTCGTGCCAAGGGGCAGTCAGGACATTTATGGTCCCACTCTCACCCTGGTATTACTCGCTTAGTAGTACGACTGCCGAATAAGGAAGTTTTGGGCACTAAGCGCTGGAGTGACGAGTCGCTGGAACATCCTGGTGCCGTGCATAGTTAATGCTGTCTTATTGTTGATTTTGTAGTGTCAAAGAGGCAACTCCGCTAGTGGATATCGTCCCTATGCATCGCGAGTCGCCTACTTTTCTCTAAAACTTTTCGTTGGTTTTCGGTAACAGCCTGGGCTGCGTGGATCAGTCGTATTCGGCAAGATTTAACGGTCTCAAAGCCTTGCTATCTTGTACTGAGAATGATCAGAAACGATAGCTTGTTGAAGCCCAGACGGTAGGGGTGCGCTGCTGGTTATCAGCCTGGGCATCGCCGCCATCCAATTTCCATGCGCTACTGACATTTAGGCTAATGCGTTCATGTTGATAGCGCAGCCCGATACCGGCTCCCGAAAGCGACCGTGTGTCATCATCGTTATCGCCTCCAGGGGTGCGTCCGCCATCTACAAATACATACGGCACCATGCTGTTGCCTACATGGTAACGAGCCTCTAGTTGAGCTAGCCAGCCACGACTATCCGACCCTTCGCCAACGGGATAAGCGCGTACTCCGTATGGCCCTCCTAAAGAGAAACTTTCAGAGCCGTCAAGACTATCAACATCTGCCCACTGGGCATTGACGCGGCCATATATTTCAAAACCACTGCCTAGTGCTTGAACCCTGGCTGCGTCCAGCGTTATGTAAGTAAAGCCGTAGTCAGCATCGTCCAATCCAGTTTTTGCTTGGGAGAGTGTGCCAGGTGCCAGTGTCACTGTGCCGTAGGTAACACCCCCTGCACCTAAAGCATCCCGGTGATCAAAACGTATACCCAATGGTAAGCTATGGCTACTAGTGGCTTGGCGATAGTTAAAGAGATCAATATCATCGTGCAGGTCTTTATAGAGATATCGTGCGCTTAATGACACATTAGACTGTTGGCTTCGTACTAGTGGATAGTAGACACCCATAGAATAAGCGTCCGCTGTGCCGGTATACCCTTCAAATCCTTTACCGAGAGCATAATCGGTATAAGCATAACTTAGTTCACCGCGCAGACCGCTGGTACCCAGTGGGCTTGAATAGCGTAAATCGCCTAACCAGGTACTCTCGTTGGAGTAAAGGCTAGTGAGGCTTAACTCGTCGCCCAACGTCGCTAAATGATGTGCTGAAAGGCTAACTCGGCCACGGTATTCCCCGGAAAAACGGCTACCGTGGTTATCAGCTCCAATGCTACCCATAATACGCTGACGGCTATGCACTTGAACCTCCAAATCGCCCTCACCCAGGTCGGTGCCAGGGCGCATAATAGGGGTGAACGATACTCCTGGCAGGTCACCCAAAAGCAGCACTCTACGCTCCAAAGAAGTAGACTCAATAGGCATGCCTGTACGTAAAGAGGATAACCAGGGGCTGGTAGCCGCGGCTAGAGTAGGGTCATCGCTGGTAGCCGTCACTTGACCATAGCGCCCTTCAACTACCTGAAGCTCAAGTATGCCATTATCCAGTGATTGTGCAGGAATAAGGGCTTGTGCAAAAGAATAGCCGTTATCGCGGTAATGCTGGCTGATTCGGTTAGCAATCGCCTGAATGCCCGCCAGATCCTGTGGGCGATTTATCTGATCTTGAACAAGTTGGAGAAGCTCGCTGGTGGTGAAGTGGCTATTACCTCTAAAGCGAATACTGTTCAAACTGATTTGCTGTCCACCTGGGGTAGCCTCAGCAAGCGGCTGCCCTTGGAGGTTCAACTGAACCGTTGAAGATTGAGGGCCAGCAGTGCGGGGCTCGCTTTGTTGCAATATCTGCCCTGCATCGGGCGGTAGTTGAGCGAAAGCGCCACCGCTCATTAACAAGTAAGTGCAAAGAGACAGATTGTATTTTAATCGATTAGCTGGTCGAAAGAGGGGGCTGGTGTAGGCCCGTGAGTAGCGCTGTTTCATTCAGTACTCCATCTAAGTTGTTCAGCCAGCAACATATTGGCGAGACTATTTTTGGTAGAAATTCCTGGCTCCGAAATGGCTTGCCAAACACCCTTGCGATGGTTCCAGGCGATACGGTAACAACGATTCATAAACACGGCTTCCAGGTGATTCCCGTGGTTCATCATCGCTGTGTATGAAAAACGGGGATAACAGTGATGAGAGGTACTTATAAACTCCGCACCCATGTAGGCAGAATTTAAGCAGGTACTCCCGTCTATCGTTATCCCTGTAATTAGGTATATTGAGGTTAAAACCTGAAAAGGAATTACCCGCGATGAGGCTGCTTGGTCGCGGGTAATTCAGTGGCGTCCCTTTGCCAGTCTTCATAAGGGACGCCGTATTCTGGTTAGTGCTCGTCCTCGCTGTTGTTAGATAATTGAATACCGTGTTGGATGACCACCAGCGGCATAGTGCCATCCTGGACGTTATCGAGAGTCGTGGCACGCGCATTATTGCTCGCGGCGTTAGCCATTTCCTGTTGCAACATGTTGATGGCAACCTGAGCACGCCAATCAGGGTGACCCTGTTCCGGCTCGGGCTCGGGCTCGGGCTCGGGCGTTGGCGTTGGCTCAGGTTCAGGCGTTGGCTCAGGTTCAGGCGTTGGCTCTGGCTCAGGTGTTGGCTCTGGCTCAGGTGTTGGCTCTGGCTCAGGTGTTGGCTCTGGCTCAGGTGTTGGCTCTGGCTCAGGTGTTGGTTCTGGTTCTGGCTCAGGCGTTGGTTCTGGCTCAGGTTCTGGCGTTGGCACTGACGCTATGACTAGCTCGCCAGGCTCGAAGGTAATCGCGTAATTGGTATTGTGGTTGTCCGTTACCGTGCCCTGTTGGATCGTGTATTGGCCTGCCCCTTCTCCTGCATCACGTTCGAGCTGGCCTGCGAGGTGTTCACCTTCGGCGAGGCCACAGTCGGCGCTAAGCGCGCCGCAACCGGCTTGCCAGGTCAACTCGGGGTCAGGGCTATTTTCGGTTTTACGCTGATGGTCAGCGGTGACGGTCACGGGTCGGCGTTGGACGGTCAGGGTGCCGTCCACAAAGGTCAGGTCGTAGTTGCCATCGGTGCCGCTGGCGGTGTGCGTGTAGGTACCGGCGTCGGTGCCGCTGCCGCCGGTGGTGGTTACGTCTGCCAGCACGCTGGCGTTTTCACCACCCACCAGGCCGGTGGCGGTAAAGCCGCTGACGTTTTGCAGGCCGCCGTTGTAGGTGGTTGTGTTGCTATTGGCGGTAACGGTGGCCGTTGCCTTGTCGATGGTTAAAGCACCGTCCACAAAGGTCAGGTCGTAGTTGCCATCGGTGCCGCTGGCGGTGTGCGTGTAGATACCGGCATCGGTACCGCTGCCGCCGGTGGTGGTTACGTCTGCCAGCACGCTGGCGTTTTCACCACCCACCAGGCCGGTGGCGGTAAAGCCGCTGACGTTTTGCAGGCCGCCGTTGTAGGTGGTCGTGTCGCTATTGGCGGTAACGGTGGCCGTTGCCTTGTCGATGGTCAGGGTGCCGTCCACAAAGGTCAGGTCGTAGTTGCCATCGGTGCCGCTGGCGGTGTGCGTGTAGGTACCGGCGTCGGTGCCGCTACCGCCGGTGGTGGTTACGTCTGCCAGCACGCTGGCGTTTTCACCACCCACCAGGCCGGTGGCGGTAAAGCCGCTGACGTTTTGCAGGCCGCCGTTGTAGGTGGTTGTGTTGCTATTGGCGGTAACGGTGGCCGTTGCCTTGTCGATGGTTAAAGCACCGTCCACAAAGGTCAGGTCGTAGTTGCCATCGGTGCCGCTGGCGGTGTGCGTGTAGGTACCGGCGTCGGTGCCGCTACCGCCGGTGGTGGTTACGTCTGCCAGCACGCTGGCGTTTTCACCACCCACCAGGCCGGTGGCGGTAAAGCCGCTGACGTTCTGGCTGCCGCCGTTGTAGGTGGTTGTGTTGCTATTGGCGGTAACGGTGGCCGTTGCCTTGTCGATGGTTAAAGCACCGTCCACAAAGGTCAGGTCGTAGTTGCCATCGGTGCCGCTGGCGGTGTGCGTGTAGGTACCGGCGTCGGTGCCGCTGCCGCCGGTGGTGGTTACGTCAGCCAGCACGCTGGCGTCTTCACCACCCACCAGGCCGGTGGCGGTAAAGCCGCTGACGTTCTGGCTGCCGCCGTTGTAGGTGGTCGTGTCGCTATTGGCGGTAACGGTGGCCGTTGCCTTGTCGATGGTTAAAGCACCGTCCACAAAGGTCAGGTCGTAGTTGCCATCGGTGCCGCTGGCGGTGTGCGTGTAGGTACCGGCGTCGGTGCCGCTGTCGCCGGTGGTGGTTACGTCAGCCAGCACGCTGGCGTCTTCACCACCCACCAGGCCGGTGGCGGTAAATCCGCTGACGTTTTGCAGGCCGCCGTTGTAGGTGGTCGTGTCGCTATTGGCGGTAACGGTGGCGCTAGCCTTGTCGATGGTCAGGGTGCCGTCCACAAAGGTCAGGTCGTAGTTGCCATCGGTGCCGCTGGCGGTGTGCGTGTAGGTACCGGCGTCGGTGCCGCTGCCGCCGGTGGTGGTTACGTCAGCCAGCACGCTGGCGTCTTCACCACCCACCAGGCCGGTGGCGGTAAATCCGCTGACGTTTTGCAGGCCGCCGCTGTAGGTGGTCGTGTCGCTATTGGCGGTAACGGTGGCCGTTGCCTTGTCGATGGTTAAAGCACCGTCCACAAAGGTCAGGTCGTAGTTGCCATCGGTGCCGCTGGCGGTGTGCGTGTAGGTACCGGCGTCGGTGCCGCTGCCGCCGGTGGTGGTTACGTCAGCCAGCACGCTGGCGTCTTCACCACCCACCAGGCCGGTGGCGGTAAATCCGCTGACGTTTTGCAGGCCGCCGCTGTAGGTGGTCGTGTCGCTATTGGCGGTAACGGTGGCCGTTGCCTTGTCGATGGTTAAAGCACCGTCCACAAAGGTCAGGTCGTAGTTGCCATCGGTGCCGCTGGCGGTGTGCGTGTAGGTACCGGCGTCGGTGCCGCTGCCGCCGGTGGTGGTTACGTCAGCCAGCACGCTGGCGTTTTCACCGCCGACCAGGCCGGTGGCGGTAAAGCCGCTGACGTTTTGCAGGCCGCCGCTGTAGGTGGTCGTGTCGCTATTGGCGGTAACGGTGGCCGTTGCCTTGTCGATGGTTAAAGCACCGTCCACAAAGGTCAGGTCGTAGTTGCCATCGGTGCCGCTGGCGGTGTGCGTGTAGGTACCGGCATCGGTACCGCTGCCGCCGGTGGTGGTTACGTCAGCCAGCACGCTGGCGTTTTCACCACCCACCAGGCCGGTGGCGGTAAAGCCGGTCACGTTCTGGCTGCCGCCGCTGTAGATGGTCGTGTCGCTATTGGCGGTAACGGTGGCCGTTGCCTTGTCGATGGTTAAAGCACCGTCCACAAAGGTCAGGTCGTAGTTGCCATCGGTGCCGCTGGCGGTGTGAGTATAGATACCGGCATCGGTACCGCTGCCGCCGGTGGTGGTTACGTCTGCCAGCACGCTGGCGTTTTCACCACCCACCAGGCCGGTGGCGGTAAAGCCGCTGACGTTTTGCAGGCCGCCGTTGTAGGTGGTCGTGCCGCTATTGGCGGTAACGGTGGCCGTTGCCTTGTCGATGGTCAGGGTGCCGTCCACAAAGGTCAGGTCGTAGTTGCCATCGGTGCCGCTGGCGGTGTGCGTGTAGGTACCGGCGTCGGTGCCGCTACCGCCGGTGGTGGTTACGTCTGCCAGCACGCTGGCGTTTTCACCACCCACCAGGCCGGTGGCGGTAAAGCCGCTGACGTTCTGGCTGCCGCCGTTGTAGGTGGTCGTGTCGCTATTGGCGGTAACGGTGGCCGTTGCCTTGTCGATGGTTAAAGCACCGTCCACAAAGGTCAGGTCGTAGTTGCCATCGGTGCCGCTGGCGGTGTGCGTGTAGGTACCGGCATCGGTGCCGCTGCCGCCGGTGGTGGTTACGTCAGCCAGCACGCTGGCGCTTTCACCACCCACCAGGCCGGTGGCGGTAAAGCCGGTCACGTTCTGGCTGCCGCCGCTGTAGATGGTCGTGTCGCTATTGGCGGTAACGGTGGCCGTTGCCTTGTCGATGGTTAAAGCACCGTCCACAAAGGTCAGGTCGTAGTTGCCATCGGTGCCGCTGGCGGTGTGCGTGTAGGTACCGGCGTCGGTGCCGCTGCCGCCGGTGGTGGTTACGTCAGCCAGCACGCTGGCGTTTTCACCACCCACCAGGCCGGTGGCGGTAAAGCCGCTGACGTTTTGCAGGCCGCCGTTGTAGGTGGTCGTGTCGCTATTGGCGGTAACGGTGGCCGTTGCCTTGTCGATGGTTAAAGCACCGTCCACAAAGGTCAGGTCGTAGTTGCCATCGGTGCCGCTGGCGGTGTGCGTGTAGGTACCGGCGTCGGTGCCGCTACCGCCGGTGGTGGTTACGTCTGCCAGCACGCTGGCGTTTTCACCACCCACCAGGCCGGTGGCGGTAAAGCCGCTGACGTTCTGGCTGCCGCCGTTGTAGGTGGTCGTGTCGCTATTGGCGGTAACGGTGGCCGTTGCCTTGTCGATGGTTAAAGCACCGTCCACAAAGGTCAGGTCGTAGTTGCCATCGGTGCCGCTGGCGGTGTGCGTGTAGGTACCGGCGTCGGTGCCGCTGCCGCCGGTGGTGGTTACGTCAGCCAGCACGCTGGCGTCTTCACCACCCACCAGGCCGGTGGCGGTAAATCCGCTGACGTTTTGCAGGCCGCCGTTGTAGGTGGTCGTGTCGCTATTGGCGGTAACGGTGGCGCTAGCCTTGTCGATGGTCAGGGTGCCGTCCACAAAGGTCAGGTCGTAGTTGCCATCGGTGCCGCTGGCGGTGTGCGTGTAGGTACCGGCGTCGGTGCCGCTGCCGCCGGTGGTGGTTACGTCTGCCAGCACGCTGGCGTTTTCACCGCCGACCAGGCCGGTGGCGGTAAAGCCGCTGACGTTTTGCAGGCCGCCGCTGTAGGTGGTCGTGTCGCTATTGGCGGTAACGGTGGCCGTTGCCTTGTCGATGGTTAAAGCACCGTCCACAAAGGTCAGGTCGTAGTTGCCATCGGTGCCGCTGGCGGTGTGCGTGTAGGTACCGGCGTCGGTGCCGCTGCCGCCGGTGGTGGTTACGTCTGCCAGCACGCTGGCGTTTTCACCACCCACCAGGCCGGTGGCGGTAAAGCCGCTGACGTTCTGGCTGCCGCCGTTGTAGGTGGTCGTGTCGCTATTGGCGGTAACGGTGGCGCTAGCCTTGTCGATGGTCAGGGTGCCGTCCACAAAGGTCAGGTCGTAGTTGCCATCGGTGCCGCTGGCGGTGTGCGTGTAGGTACCGGCGTCGGTGCCGCTGCCGCCGGTGGTGGTTACGTCTGCCAGCACGCTGGCGTCTTCACCGCCGACCAGGCCGGTGGCGGTAAAGCCGCTGACGTTTTGCAGGCCGCCGCTGTAGGTGGTCGTGTCGCTATTGGCGGTAACGGTGGCGCTAGCCTTGTCGATGGTCAGGGTGCCATCATTCAGAATTAGGTCGTAACCTTGTTGGGAGGAGTACAGCCCTTCCAGCGCCACTGCATAACCCCCTGCATCGGTACCGCTGCCGGAGACGATACCCGTGCCGAGTATCAAGCTGGCATCGTGGGGAGCGTCTGCGTACCAGGTGCCGGGGCCGGTCTGGGTGGCGCCATTGTAGGTCACCGTGGCGTCATCTGCGTTCACATCAAGCGTGGTCAGAAAGGTGCGCAGCAGCGGGGTGGTATGGCCTTCGTAAAGGCGCCAGACGCTACCGGTGCCGCCTTCAGCGTCGATATCCGCGCCCCAACTGGCAAAGGTTGCCAGCTCTTGCAGTTCGGCGTGAGTTTTGCCGATCCCCGCACCCGCACCAGCCGCGTCGCTGTTCCAGAAGCTGTTGATAATGGTGCTCCAGTTCTCTCCCACCAAACCGCCGACACTGGCAGTGCCAGTAACGTCGCCGGTGGCATAGCTCTGGCTGATAGAGTCATCGTTGACTCCCACCAAGCCGCCGACATAGTAAGTGCCAGTGACGTTGCCAGTGGCATAGCTCTGGCTGATAGAGTCATCGTTCATTCCCACCAAGCCGCCGACATAGTTGACGCCAGTGACGTCGCCAGTGGCATAACTTTGGCTGATAGAGCCATTGTCGTTGATTCCCACTAGGCCGCCTACAGCTGCATTACCGCTCACGTCGCCAGTGGCATAACTTTGGCTGATAGAGCCATTGTCGTTGATTCCCACTAGGCCGCCTACAGCTGCATTACCGCTCACGTCGCCAGTGGCATAGCTTTGGCTGATAGAGCCACTTCTGTTGACTCCCACTAGGCCGCCGATATAGGTGACGCCAGTTACGTTGCCAGTGGCATAGCTTTGGCTGATAGAGCCACGGTTATCTCCTACTAGGCTACCGGTGATGTCCCTCCCCGTGATATCCGCCGCGACCAAACCGATACCAGTCAGGCTGGCGGGTGCACTGGTGATGCCGAAGAGGCCAACGTTATGTTCCCTGGGCCGGTTGATGGTCAGGCCGTTAATCACCAGGCCCTGGCCATCGAGGCTGCCGGTGAATTGGTTACTGAAATCGCCAATGGGGTTGAAGCCTTCGCTTGCTGTGCCTACGTTGTTCCAGTGGGCGGTGCCACTGGCGTCGATGTCGTTGGTGAGTGCAGAGTGCTGTCCCAGCAGGGTGAGGGATGCCATGCCCTGTAAGCCGTAGATGTCAGTGAGCTGATAAGGGTCGGCACCGTTGCCGCTGCCCCCCTGCACGCGTAGGAAACTGGCGGTGGCTTCCTTAAGGCGGAAGTCGTTGGCGGTGAAGGTGGGCAGATTGGTGCTGTTCTGCACCCAATGGCCACTGGCCAGGTCAAACACGCTGTCGGCACCACCATTGATGTCGTCTGCGGTAATCGTGCCGCTGGTGTCGATGCGCAGGGTGCCGTTGTCCCAGCTGACACCGTGGGTCAGGGCGATGTCGCCGGTGGTGGTCACATTGCTGTCGTTGATCACGCGGGTGGTGATCAGGTCGTAGCCTTGCTGGTCGGAGTAGACATCGCTGAAGGCATCGGAGGTCGCCAGGTATTCCCCGGTATTGTCACTGCCGGTGAGGGTCAAGGTGCTGCCCGTACTCAAGGTGCCGGTACCAAACACATGGTGGGTGTCTGCGGTATTCCAGGCTTCCGTGTTCACGGCGGCAATATTACTCTGGTGCGTACCACTGCCATCATACTCTGGCCGCACGTCCAGCGGCGTAAGAAAGGTGCGCAGCAGCGGGGTGGTATGGCCTTCGTAAAGGCGCCAGACGCTACCGGTGCCGCCTTCGGCGTCGATGTCCGCGCCCCAACTGGCAAAGGTTGCCAGCTCTTGAAGCTCGGCGTGAGTTTTGCCGCTGGTGTTGGTCACCGTGCCACTATTACCGTCTCCTATACCGGCGCTGCCTCCCGCCGCGTCGCTGTTCCAGAAGCTGTTGTTAATGGTGCCCCTATGAACTCCCACCAGACCGCCGATAATGTTAGTGCCGCTCACATCGCCAGTGGCATAGCTCTGGCTGATAGAGCTATGGTTGAGTCCCACCAAGCCGCCGACATAGTAAGCGCCAGTGACGTCGCCGGTGGCATAGCTTTGGCTATTAGAGCTATTAGAGCTATTGTTGACTCCCACCAAGCCGCCGACATAGGTGAAGCCAGTGACGTCGCCAGTGGCATAGCTCTGGCTGATAGAGCTATTGTTGACTCCCACCAGGCCGCCGACATAATAGTTATCGCCAGTGACGTTACCAGTGGCATAGCTCTGGCTGATAGAGCTATTGTTGACTCCTACCAAGCCGCCGATAAAGGAGGTGCCAGTGACGTTGCCAGTGGCATAGCTCTGGCTGATAGAGCTTTGGTTGAATCCCACCAGACTGCCGGTGTAGTGCCCCCCCGTGATATCCGCCGCGACCAAACCGATACCGGTCAGGCTGGCGGGTGCTCTGGTGGCGCCGAAGAGGCCAACGCTATGTTCCCCGGGCCGGTTGATGGTCAGGCCGTTAATCACCAGGCTCTGGCCATCGAGGCTGCCAGTGAAGGGGGGGCCGCTGAAGGGGGGGCCGGAATAGCCAATGGGGAAGAAGCCTGCCCCAGCGTTCCAGCCAACGGTGCCACTGGCGTCGATGTTGCCCGTCAGTATGAAGTCATCGCTTAGCAGGGTGAGGGATGCCATGCCCTGTAAGCCGTAGATGTCAGTGAGCTGATAAGGGTCGGCACCGTTGCCGCTGCCCCCTTGCACGCGTAGGAAACTGGCGGTGGCTTCCTTAAGGCGGAAGTCGTTGGCGGTGAAGGTGGGCAGGTTGGCGCTGTTTTGTTGCCAGTGGCCGCTGGCCAGGTCAAAGACATCAACGTCGATAGCACCGGTGCTGGTGATATCTTTAGCGGCATCCAATACCAATGTACCGTTTTGCGCGGTAATGGACTGGTTGATGTTAATGTCGTTGTGGGCCTTCAGGGTGAGGGTGGTGGCGGTATTCCAGCTAACGGCGGCGTCTACATAGATGTCCCCGTTATCGCTGCCGGTGGCCACGGTTTGCAGGGTAACGTCAGTGTTGGCCAGATTGGCACTGAGGGTGTCCGCGCCAATGCCACTGTCGGTTTTCGAGTCACTACCGGTATTGATGTAGAAGTCGGTGGGGTCGATCAGCCATTCGCCGGTGTCGCCGTGGGCGGCGTGGGTCGTCACTTGTACCTCATCGGTGAAGCTAACCCTGGCCGCCGAGGTTTCGATAAAGCCGCCGTTGCCGCCATTCGGTGCCGAGGCATCCAGGGTGCCTGCTACTTCGACACGGCCACTGGTCATATCGCCCATCAGCATAATTTGACCATTCTCGCCGGTGGCCAGGGTGCGGGCCTGGGTAATGCCGGTGTGGTTGATCACGCTGGCGGTGAGGTCGTTGGCCGCTTTGGCAGTGAGGTAAACCAGGCCGCCGTCGGCGTGAATCGCACCGCCCTGTTCTATGTGGGTGGCCAGGCGCGCTTCTTCCACTTCAATCTTGACCGGGCCGCCCAGGTCGAGGGTGACACGGCTACCCGCGCCCATCAGGGTGCTGCCCTGGGGCGTTGCGATGCTGCCCGTGTTGATGATCTCGGCGGCGATCATCGCCACATGGCCCCCGGCAGCGCTGGTGATATTCCCGGCGTTGATGACCGCGTTGCCGCTGCTACCTTCGAAGGTGTAGTTGCCAGCCATGAAGTCTTCGGTGGAGATGTCCAGCGTGGAGGCGACCAGTGCCCCCACATCCACGCGTGCCGTTGAAGAGAAGTGTATGCCGTTGGGGTTGACCAAAAAGACCCGGCCATTAGCCTCTAGCGCACCGCGGACAGTGGATACTTCGCTACCGGTTACCCGGTTTAGGACGGCGGCATCCGCATTGGGCTGGTTAAAGTGAACGCGGTTGTGCTCACCAATGGAAAAACGCTCCCAGTTGATCGCCGTATGCTGGCTGGTTTGGTCAATGGTAAGCGTGTTGCCATGCGGGCTAAAGGCCGCATCACCGGCCACCACTGTACCGCCACTGGGTAGCTCGGCGTACGCATTGGAAGCGATGAACGAAAGCCCCAGGGTTGCCGCTGCCGGTATTGCGCCAATGGCCAAACGGCAAGTGCTACCCCGTGCTTTGATAGATGTTCCTACCTCCGAAATGGCTTGCCAAACACCCTTGCGATGGTTCCAGGCGATACGGTAACAACGATTCATAAACACGGCTTCCTGGTGACTCCCGTGGTTCATCATCGCTGTGTATGAAGAACAGGGATAACGGTGATGAGAGGTACTTATAAACTCCGCACCCATGTAGGCAGAATTTAAGCAGGTACTCCCGTCTATCGCTATCCCTGTAATTAGGTATATTGAGGTTAAAACCTGAATTAAGTCGGTGTGGCGATTGCCTGTTCAAGAATTGCCAAGCGCCCAGGCACCAAAGCATCCGCCACGGCGGTAATGCGTATCACGTTGGCAAGTTCTGGGTACGCCAGCCGTGCCACCAAAGCGCGTTCCGCCAACAGTTGCTGATGCACCGTCGCGGCAATGTCAGCGCTGGGTAGGCGAATGCCGATGAAGTTGGTGGCGTTGGGGAGTACGTCGGCACCCCTGGCCTTTGGCAAAATATCCTAAGGTGGAGTAGGTGTCTGCGGTGCTGGCGACGGTTTCTCCCTGTTCGTAGGTAGTGCGCAGAGCCAGGGCAATCAAGCCGTCAGCACCGGCATCTACTAACAGAGTTTCCAGCGCAATACCTTGCTGAGCACTCAAGTGTTGGCGCATACCCAGCGCTTCGGCATCGCCGTAGCAGTAAACGTGTTCGGCCAGGGCATCGCCAAAGTGTTCGCGCAGTGCGCGGTCGGGCATATCCAGGCCTTCATTAGAGCCCAGCCGATGGGGGGGGGTCCTTGCCAATGCGGCGTTCTAATACTTTGATACCTGGGAGGGGGTTATGCGGGCCTTCGCCAGTTAAGTGCTTAGGATAACGGGGTGTGCTTTGGCAGGGCATGGTAAGTCCTAAAACAGTGTTAATGAATAACTTAAAACGTTTATTATGAACCAGTCATTGAGACATGCAGGGGTTAGAGTGCCAGCGTATCGCGTAAGTGCTTGAACAGCTTGCGCGAGCTGGTCGGTGGTTTACTTTGCTCACGCTCTTTACGCGCATTGCGTACCAGTTGTCGTATTGCCTGGCGATCAGCGTTAGGGTATTCCGCCATAAATAGATCGACAGCGCTGTCACCTTCTTCGACCAACCGATCGCGCCATTTTTCTAGCCGGTGAAAGGCATGATCGCGCTGCTCTTTTTCCTGCTCGATAGCGTCGAAGACACCCTGTATGGCAGTAAGGTCCTCTTTGCGGATAAGCTTGCCCACATATTGCATATGGCGACGGCGGCCTTCATGGGAGCGGATGCGCGAGGTTTCTTCTATGGCGCGTAACATGTCGTCAGAGAGCGGAAATTTTGCGCGCTCGGCAGGTTTCATCGCGATAAGCGTTTCGCCAAGCGCCTGAAGGGCATGCATTTCCCGCTTGAGCTGAGATTTACTGGGGCGCTCTTCTTGTTCATCAATATCGAAGGGCTCGGGGCGTTGCTTAGGCATACTAGAACTCACTAATTAGTTTCGTTTGCAGCATTATATCAGGCTGCGACCACAACATTGATCCGCCAATGCGATTCAGGCGAAAAGGAGGCCAAAATGGCACAAGCATTTGATGCAGCGGCCCAGCAGGTACTGTTAACCCAGCGTGCTGAAGAGGCGCTTGCGCTGGCAAAAAAATTAGGCGCAGATGCTGCTGAGGTAGGCGCTAGTGTAGATCAAGGTCTTGGGATAAGCGTGCGTCTTGGTGAAGTTGAAACTGTTGAGCTTTCACGTGATCAAGGGATTGCCATTACGCTATATGTTGGGCAGCGCAAGGGCAGCGCCTCGTCTACCGATGCCAGCAGCGCGTCAATTAAAGCCACGGTAGAGAAAGCCCTGGCAATTGCCCGTTATACGGGTGAGGATCCTGCCGCAGGGTTAGCAGATGCGTCGCTAATGGCAACTGACCTACCTGACCTTAAAGTGCATTATCCCTGGGCGTTGACGACCGATGAAGCAATCGATTTGGCGCTGGCATGTGAGCAAGCGGGGCGTGATGTAGCGGGAATTCATCAGTCGGAAGGCGCTTCGCTATCCAGTGGTGAGGGAGTGCGAGTTTACGCGAACAGCCACGGTTTCCTCGGCACCCAGAAAGGCAGCAGCCATTCACTTTCCTGTATGCTGATTGCACAGGATGAGAAGGGCATGCAGCGCGATTACGATTATACCTCGGCTCGTAATCCTGCCATGCTTCGAGATCCTGCGGAGGTTGGCCGCGAAGCGGCATTACGCACGCTACGTCGGTTAGGCGCTCAACGGCCGCCAACAGGCACCTTCCCAGTGCTGTTCGACCCATCACTTTCCAGCGGCTTGGTAGGTCACTTGATGGGGGCGTTGGCAGGTGGGGCGCTTTATCGCGAATCCTCTTTCTTATGTGATCGTTTAGGTAGCCCGCTATTCCCGAGCTGGTTTGGTTTGGAAGAACGGCCTATGGAGGTGGGGGCGACGGCTAGCTCGCCGTTTGATGCTGAAGGCGTTCAGACTCGCAACAATCGCTTTATTGATCAGGGTAGTGTGGCCAGCTATATGCTGTCTGCTTACAGTGCGCGGCGTTTAGGCATGCAATCGACAGGTAATGCAGGTGGGGCACGCAATTTACGTTTGTTAGCGCCGCTGACGCCCCGAGATGATTTGCTGAAGCAGATGGGGCGTGGCATTTGGGTGACTGAGCTAATGGGGCAGGGGGTTAACGGCGTGACTGGCGACTATTCGCGAGGCGCGGCAGGCTTCTGGGTAGAAAATGGCGAAATACAGCACCCTATCGAAGAATTCACTATTGCCAGTAATTTGAATAGCATGTTTGCTGGCTTGGTCGCCGTCGGTGATGACATCGATACCCGTGGCAGTATTCACACGGGTAGCTGGCTAATTGATGCAATGACCGTCGCTGGTAACTAACAACTGAGCTAACAGCTCAGTTAGCACGTTGGCTGACGCTGTTTTGCTGATGTTAGTGCTCTTCGTCAAAACGTGCGTCGAACAGCGCTTCAATCGCCTCTAGCGCTTGTTCGGCGTCGTCGCCTTCCGCATGAACTCTAAGTTCAGTGCCACAAGGGGCGGCCAGCATCAATAACGACATAATGTTGGCCGCGTCTGCCATTTGTTGTTGTTTGTAAACGTGAATGTTGGCAGAAAATTGTTGGCCACACTTGACGAGTTTTGTCGCTGCGCGAGCATGAAGGCCGCGCTGATTAGTGAGTGTTAAGGTTCTTTCTGGCACTCTGGTTCCTTTTAGCCGAGTGGGGTCGTGAAGAAAAGGCGTTGCTTATTGCGCGTCTGTTGAAGGCGCGGATGTGGAGGGCTGCTGCTCACTGAGGGTGTACTGCAGGCCTAGCTCACGATGACGGAGTTGAACCTCTCCCGCTTGTTTTACCAGCATTTGCGCCAGTTGTTCCACCATGAAGACAGAGCGGTGCTGCCCGCCGGTACAGCCAATCGCAATCGTCATATAACTGCGTTGGCTATTTTGGTAAGCGGGTAGCCACTTTTCCAGCCATGTCTGGATATCATTGCGCATTTCTTCTACGACAGGATATCCCTTCAGAAAGTGGATGATATTGGCATCACGGCCAGTGTATTGGCGCAGTGTAGGATCCCAGTACGGATTTGGTAGGCAGCGCACGTCAAAGACGAGATCTGCGTCAAGTGGGACGCCCCGTTTATAGCCAAATGACTCTAGTGTCAGCGTTAATCTATCTTCACGCTGTTGGGCAACCTGATCCGTTATCCGGCGGCGCAGGTCATGAACCGACAGACGCGATGTGTCGATCATCAGGTCAGCCAGATCACGGATGTCGAGCAGGGTTTCTTCTTCTTTATTGATGGCCTCTTCAAGCGTCATGTCACTATCACGCGTAAGAGGGTGGCGACGACGCGTGGCTGAGTATCGCTCAAGAAGAATTCGCGCATCGGTGGTTAGATAGATAACCTGGAAGTGAATGCTTTTCTGGCGCAAAGATTCAAGCATTTTTGGCAGTTGCTTTAATGCAGCAGGTAAATTGCGCGCATCGATACTTACCGCTAGTTGGGGGCGTGCCCCTTGCTCACGAAGCTCATCCACCAGGGAGCTGAGTAGCATGGCGGGCAGGTTATCGATGGCACAATAGCCAAGATCTTCTAACGCTTGTAAGGCGATAGATTTACCGGACCCTGAACGGCCGCTAATGATCACCAATTGCATAGAGTTTCTCTTGGCATGCCAATAAAAATGGAGGTAAACGTTGGACTTAGTAGGCAGTGTCTAGCGGTGGACCCTTTAGCTAACAGGCTGTTCACGAATTTTTGCTGTTATAAGGTCCAATAGCTCACGTTGGCTAGCCGCTCTACGAAGCTGCTGACGTGTGTCAACGCTGTTCATGATAGACGCCACTTGCCCTAATAAGGCTAAGTGCGTGTCGTCCGCCTCTTCGGGTACTAAAAGTACGAAAACAAGGTCGACGGGATCGCCATCAATAGCATCGAAATCTACAGGCTCGGCTAACTTTAAAAAACCAGCGATAGGCGAGCTGCAGTGAGGGCTACGGGCGTGAGGAATGGCAACGCCGTTGCCTATTCCAGTGCTACCCAAACGCTCACGACCAATCAGGCGGCTGAAGACTTCTTGGCTATCTAGGCTTGGCGTGTTTTGCGCAATAAAGGTGCTGAAAAATTCCAGCACCCTTTTTTTGCTGCCCCCGGGGACGTCATACAGCACGCGCTCCGGGGGAAGTATGGTTTCCAACGTCATTGAGTTAACGCACGCCAGCGCCTTGGGCGCGAGCTTGTGCTTTTTCCTTGTGTTTAACGAGTTGACGGTCAATTTTGTCCGCTAGTGCATCAATCGCAGCATACATATCATTGTCTAATGCTTCTGCGTGTAGATCGGCTCCTGCAGCATGCAGGGTGCAGGCAGCTTGCTGACGCTCCTTTTCAACAGATAAGGTTACTTGTACGGTGGTGATGTTGTCATAATGGCGCTCAACGCGTTCCAGCTTCTCATTTACATAGTCACGCAAGGCGTCAGTCAGATCTACGTGATGACCAGTGATATTTACTTGCATTGACGTGCTCCTTATCCATCGGACTGTTCTTCGATTGTAACCCTTTTTGCGCTATTGCAAAGCCCCTAGACAGACTTTGTCTCGTTAGCACTGTTTTATTAGCGTAAACGGCGGCGCTCGCTTGAAGAGGGAATGCCCATCGACTCGCGATATTTGGCCACCGTTCGCCTTGCTACATTAATGCCACCCTCTTCCAATAGCGCCACGAGGCGGCTGTCTGAGAGCGGTTTGCCGGGCGGTTCATCTTGCACCAGTTTTTTGATTCGAGCCCGGATGGCGGTGCTGGAATGACTGTCGCCGCCGTCCTGGCCACTTACTTGGCTGGAAAAGAAGTATTTGAGTTCGAACACACCGCGCGGGGTATGGATATATTTCTGGGTGGTGACCCTGGAAATAGTAGATTCATGCATTTCAACGGCGTCTGCGATGTCGGCTAAAATCAGCGGTTTCATGGCTTCTTCACCGTGTTCCAGAAAGCCTATTTGGCGCGCTATGATTTCTCGGCCCACCCGCAGTAGCGTATCATTTCGACTTGAAAGGCTCTTGATGAGCCAGCGCGCTTCCTGGAGATGCTCTTTTAAAAACTGGTTATCTTGGCTCTTGTCAGCCCGTTTGATGAGGCTTGCGTAGTCAGGTTGAATGCGCAAGCGCGGCAGTGCCTCTGGGTTTAGCTCCAGGTGCCATCCTTCGTGGTCATGGCGGACGACTAAATCTGGCGTTACATAGCTGTCATCTGTGTCGCCAAAGGCACTTCCTGGGCGAGGATCAAGGCTGCGGATCAAGCGAATGACGTCATCAAGCTGCTCATCATCCAGGCTTAACCGCCGCTTTAGCAAACGCACATCATCCTTACCGAGCGCTTCAAGAAATTGACGCACTAGCCGCTTGGCAGGCATCAGCAGCGGTGTATCTTCGGGTAGTGAGGCGAGCTGCAGCATTAAGCACTCCCGCAGGTCGCGCGCAAATACACCGGTGGGCTCAAACTGTTGAAGGCGCAGCAAGGTTGTTTCAACTTCACGCTGGCTAAGGCCTTCATGCCCTTGGGCTTTAAGTCCTTCGCGAATGTCATTGAGAGGCTGGGTTAGGTAGCCGTTGGCATCCAGTGCATCGATGAGGCTTTCAGCAATGGCATGGTCGCGTGGTGAAAAATCTGTCATGGCGAGTTGCCAAAGTAAGTGGCCATGCAAACTTTGACCCGCGGCTTGACGCTCAAAGTCAGGCCCCTCGCTGCTGGTGCCATGGCTGCCTAGGTCTTGATAAGTGTCTGACCAGTCACTGTCAGTAGAGAGTTCATTAGGAATGCTTTCGGACCATTCAGCTTCCTGGGGTTCACTAACGGCCTGTTCGCCGAACTCATCTTCCTGCTCAAGCATTGGATTGGCATCAAGTGCTTGCTGAATTTCTTGACGGAGGTCCAGCGTTGATAGCTGTAACAGGGCGATGGCCTGCTGCAGCTGAGGTGTCATGGTCAGCTGTGTACCGATACGCAATTGAAGAGAAGCTTTCATGACCATCTGAGAACCACTCGTTAATCAGAAAGCTCCACCCTAGTGCGAGTTATGGCTTGGTGCAAGTGCAATAACTATGCCACCACTACTATTTTTTCTGCAGGTGGCTGTTTACAGGCGGAAATCAGCCCCCAAATAAACGTCTCTTACCCGCTGGTTGTTGAGAATTTCCTGAGGGGGGCCACTGGCGATGATATGACCGTCACCTACAATGTAGGCAATATCGCAAATATCTAGTGTTTCCCTGACGTTATGATCAGTGATCAGCACGCCGATATGGCGTTTTTTGAGGGCTCGAATGATCGTTTTAATATCACCCACTGAGATCGGGTCAACGCCGGCAAATGGCTCATCAAGCAGAATAAAGGCAGGCTCTGTCGCGAGGGAGCGTGCGATCTCAACACGTCTACGCTCTCCGCCCGAAAGACTCATGCCGAAGTTGTCACGAATGTGCGTGATGTGGAAATCTTCGAGTAGCGACTCAAGGCGCTGCTCCCGGGCGTTACGATCGAGTTCTTTACGAGTTTCCAAGATTGCCATTATGTTGTCGGCGACAGAAAGTTTGCGAAAAATAGAGGCTTCCTGAGGCAAGTAGCCAATACCTGCCATTGCACGTTCGTGCATGGGGGCATGGGTTAAATCAAGCTCGTCAATGCCAACCTTTCCCGCATCAGACTTTACCAAGCCGACAATCATATAAAACGATGTCGTTTTGCCAGCGCCATTGGGGCCTAGCAGCCCTACCACGCTGCCTTGAGATATCTCTAGGTTAATATCTTTAACGACACGGCGGCGTTTATAGCTTTTGGCTAGGTGGCGAGCATAAAGGGTTTTTATCGGCGCTGATTCTGAGGCTGTGGTTTGAGGTGCAGGCTCTGCGTTATTTGTCGCCACTGGACACTCCTATTGTTCCGGCTGAAGAGTCATGCGGATACGTTGTGGTTCACTACCACTAACATCAGAACGCGCCTGAACCACACCTTGGTCGATAAAATACTCTAAGCGTCCACCTTCAAAGCGATCTGCTTGCTGGGTCAGTTCCGCTTGGTCAATGAGCTCTACCCGACGCTCGGCAACATGATAAATAATGCGCTTTGCCCAGCCTTCCATTGGGCTAGCTTGGTCTTCGAGCTGGTTGCGTATATAGGCTCGTCCACCGGTTGCAACGGCGCGCGATAGCTCGCCAGCATCGTTGCGCTGAATCTCAACGCGATCTCCGCGCAGTTGCATATTGCCCTGCCGAATATCGACGTTGCCTGAATACACAGCAGTGCCTGCGCGTTGATCGAGATCTAAACGGTCAGCCTCTACTTCTACGGGGGCTTGGCTTTGTGCCATGACCGGTAGCGCTGCCGCTGAAATGGGTAGTGCAATGACGAAGAGTGCCGTGCGAATAAGAGCGTTCATCGCGACTCCTACTGAGAACGAGTGGCAGGCGGGTGAACGCCGCGCACGTTATTGGTTAAGCGGATCTGGCTATCATCCAGCCATACATCCATGCGTGAAGCGCCAATGCGCTGGGGCGGTTGCTGAAGTATGGTTTCGGCATCGCTCCAAGCATGACGGGTGGTGCCATCATAATGTAATAACTCTGTATTCAGCTGCCAGCCCTCGTCGGGTGCAAGTAATTGGGCTGAGCCAGCTAGCGTGAGCACCTGCGTGTCAGTATTTAGGGTGCCGGTCTTCGCCGTCGCTAGCCATTGACGCTCTTCGCTATCGAATAGTGTTGCCCTGGGGGAGAAGACATCTGTCATCGCCGTTTGAGGGGTATGGACTAAGCGCGGCGTCGTCAGCGACTGCTGGATGGCACCGGTGTCACCAAACAGAGTGATTTCTGCATTCTCTAATACATGGCCGGGCTCTTGAGCGCGAGCCTCAGCGTCGATTGATTGGTCTTGAGGGCCGCGTGGATCCAACCATACCAGTATGCCACCTAAGGCAAGCACCATGATGGTTATCCAAATGCGTTTTTTAACCCAAAAGCGCATTACGATTGGCCGTGCAGGTACGTATCTAAAACAGCATCCCAATGGCCTTGAGACATCAATAAAGTGTCGCAGATTTCACGCACAGCGCCGTGGCCACCAAGCCGGTCGGTGATCCAGTCAGCGTGGGTATGCATATAATCAGGAGCATTAGGGACGGTGATGCCTACGCCAGAACGTTTCATTGGAGCAAGGTCGGGTAGGTCGTCACCACAATAAGCAACCTGCTCAAGCGTAATATCTAGGCGTTGGCAAAGCGCGCGTAGCGTAGTGAGTTTATCCTCGCACCCTTGATACACATGGGTAATGCCTAACGACGCAGCACGTTGGCTGACCATGGGAGAATCACGCCCAGTAATTAAGGCAACATGGATTCCGACGCGCTTCAAAAGTTTGAGGCCGTGGCCATCTTGGGTATGAAACGCTTTGATTTCGATACCGTCAGCTTGGAAATAGAGGCGGCCATCGGTAAGTACGCCGTCAACGTCAATGGCAAGCAATTTTACGCGACGAATCCGGTCTTGTAGAGCGTCAGGTAGGGCCATGAAGCCTCCGTATTATTAATGTCTGAAAGGAATGATTAAATGACACCGCTAGCAAGTAAGTCATGCATATGCAGCGCGCCAATGGGGCGCTGCTGATCATCCACGACCGCCAGTGCGGTGATTCGACTGTCTTCCATGATGCGTACCGCTTCAGCTGCTAACACATCGGGACCGATACGTTTTCCAGGGCGTGTCATCACATCATCAACTAGGACGTCACGTAGGTCATGAAACTGATCCAGCGTTCGGCGTAAGTCACCGTCGGTATAAACGCCGGCAAGGCGTCCTTCGCTATCGACGACGCAGGTAAAGCCCAGCCCTTGGCGAGTAATTTCCAACAGTGCGTCCCGTAGCGGGCTGCCTAATGCTACTTGGGGGAGGCGTGATCCGTTGTGCATTAAATCCTTTACACGCAAAAGTAGGCGTTTGCCGAGGCTTCCACCTGGGTGTGAGAGCGCAAAATCTTCCGCGGTGAAGCCACGTGCTTCTAATAATGCCACGGCTAAGGCATCACCTAAGGCAAGTGCCGCAGTGGTTGAACTAGTCGGCGCTAAGTCGAGAGGGCAGGCTTCGCGTTCAACGCCGCTATTAAGGTGAGCATCGGCGTGTTTGGCTAATGTGGACCCCGGGCGTCCCGTCATGCTGACAAGGGGGGTTCCTAGGCGTTTCAACAGCGGAAGCAGCGCGGTGACCTCTGCGGTTTCGCCAGAGTTCGAGAGGGCTAGCACAACATCTGCGCGGGTGATCATACCGAGATCGCCGTGACTGGCTTCACCTGGGTGTACAAAAAAAGCAGGCGTACCGGTGCTTGCCAGCGTTGCAGCTAGCTTGCCCGCAATGTGGCCGGACTTACCCA
This sequence comes from Halomonas sp. MS1, assembly GCF_024182575.1. Taxonomy (NCBI): domain Bacteria; kingdom Pseudomonadati; phylum Pseudomonadota; class Gammaproteobacteria; order Oceanospirillales; family Halomonadaceae; genus Halomonas; species Halomonas sp. MS1. Next base: position 4,224,263 of record NZ_CP098926.1, on the reverse strand, counting down.
TGCCGGTTACCACTACGCGGCCCTGGCAGGCAAGGATAAGTTCACAAGCGTGGTCAAAACTCTCATCAAGCTTTGCCTGAAGCCCACCGATAGCGGCTTGCTCAATTTGCAGTGTGCGCAGCGCACTTTCACGCAGTGGGCTAGGTGTCGATAGTGGCTGGCGCATGAGGGCATCTCTTTTCATAAGCGGTCAAAAGTAGGTCGCTAAGAATAACATCTTGGCGCGGTTTGTAGGTAAGGCGCGTATCCTACTCCTCAGTGCGGTTGCAATGAGCGCATCTGTTACTGTGAGTAGCGTTCAGTTACGATGTTCGATAATATTTCGAAAACACTGTTTTTTAAACTGTCTGTGCTTTTAAACTAGCTGTTTTTTTGAATTATTTGTTTTTAACTAACTCATGCGTAGCCAGCATATACTATTGCTGCTGCGGCAAGACGACCATCAAGGCCAGCCAGCCCATGACCGATGCTCCCTTCATCGAAATTGAAGATTTGTACTTCTCGCGGGGTGATCATGATATTTTTCGCGGCATCAATATGACGATTTCGCGTGGCCAGGTAACGGCCATCATGGGGCCAAGCGGCACCGGCAAGACGACCCTTTTAAAGCTAATTGGTGGGCAATTAACGCCTGACCGGGGGCGAGTGCTAATCGATGGTCAAGATGTCCATCGCCTATCGCGTAAGGCCTTGTTTACGCTGCGTAAGCGTATGGGTATGTTATTTCAGAGCGGCGCACTGTTTTCGGATCTTGATGTATTTGAAAACGTAGCGTTTCCGCTTCGGGTGCATACTGACTTGCCTGACCCTATGATACGCGATCTAGTACTTCTTAAGTTACAGGCAGTGGGTTTGCGCGGGGCTAGGCACTTGTCGCCTGCTGAGCTTTCGGGGGGGATGGCAAGGCGTGTGGCATTGGCACGGGCGGTAGCGCTTGACCCAGAGTTAATCCTTTATGATGAGCCTTTTGTCGGGCAAGACCCCATTTCTATGGGGGTGCTTGTACAGCTAATTAAGCGGCTGAATCAGGCACTGTCGCTTACGTCAGTGATCGTTTCGCACGATATCAAAGAGACCCTCAGCATTGCGGATTATCTGTACCTCATTGCCGATGGGCAGGTGGTAGCCTCTGGCACGCCAAGTACCTTAGATACGAACCAAGATCCCCGAGTAAGCCAGTTTATTCATGGTGAGCCAGATGGGCCGGTGCCGTTTCACTATCCCGCTGAGACGCTTTACCGCGATATTCTAGGCCAAGCCTCCGCAGGGAAGGTGCGTTAAATGCAATCAAATATTAAACATGCTATTTCGCATGTTGCTCGGCTGGGGCAAAAAGGGTGTGATGCCTTAGAGTCGTTAGGGCGCGCAGGTGTCTTTCTTGCTCAGTCGGCTGTAGGGGTGCCTTCTCGGGAAGGGTGGTCGCTGTGGCTGCGCCAAGTGCACTTTGTCGGTGTACTGTCTCTGGCTATTGTGCTGGTGTCAGGGCTGTTTATAGGCATGGTGCTTGCGCTACAGGGGTATACCATTTTGGTTGACTTTGGGGCAGAGCAGGCGCTTGGCCAGATGGTTGCTCTTTCGCTTCTTCGAGAGTTGGCGCCGGTGGTTGCTGCGCTACTGTTTGCTGGGCGCGCGGGCTCTGCGTTGACGGCGGAAATTGGCCTGATGAAGGCGACTGAGCAGTTAACCAGCATGGAAATGATTGGCGTTGACCCACTGCGCCGGGTTGTGGCGCCAAGGCTGTGGGCAGGTTTTATTGCGCTACCCATTCTGACCGTTGGTTTTAGCGTGGTGGGGATTTGGGGTGGCTATCTGGTTGGTGTGGAATGGCTGGGGGTTTTTGAAGGCTCTTACTGGAGCAATATGCAGGCTAGTGTTTCGTTTGTTGATGATATCGGTAATGGAATCATCAAAAGCCTTGTATTTGCAGTGGTCGTCACCTGGATTGCGGTGTTCCAAGGGTATGACTTAGTGCCTACCTCTGAAGGTATTTCACGTGCGACAACACGCACGGTGGTGTATTCATCGCTTGCTGTTTTGGGGCTGGATTTTGTATTGACCGCCGTGATGTTTGGCGGCCTTTAATGGGTGGAGCAATAACATGAAGCGCAGTAAAACCATGGAGTTTGGCGTTGGTCTGTTTATGCTTGCGGGCATTCTGGGGCTTGTTTTTTTGGGCTTGCGCGTAAGCGGTATGACGCTTTCAACATCGTCCGACACGTTTCGTCTTGAGGCCAGTTTTTCCAATATTGGCAGCCTGAAACCACGTGCGCGAGTCACCATGGCCGGTGTTACTGTGGGGCGGGTAGAGGCCATTGAGCTTGATACCGAGTGGTATGATGCGCGGGTGGTGTTGAGCCTCGATAGCGACCTTGAAGGTCAGCTTTCGCAAGATACTACTGCGGCTATTTTGACGGCTGGGCTGCTCGGTGAGCAGTATATTGGCCTGAGCGTTGGCGGCGCTCCTGAAGTGCTTGAAGAGGGGGATGTTATTCGAGACACCCAGTCTGCCTTGGTGCTCGAAGAACTTATCCAGCAATTTGTATCCAATATGGTTACTAACTAAGCAGCGTGGGTGCTGTCAGTTGTCATGAGGTGACTTTAATGAAAGATAATAGCGTAATGTTGGCCCGTCGTTGGCTCTGTTTGATAATGCTGGCGGTTGTTCTGCTGCCTTTTGCTGCCCAGGCTCAGTCGAAATCGCCAGAAGCGTTGGTTCGTGACAATGTCAATGAGTTCATGGAGCAGATTAACGGTAGAGAAGATTATTACGCCAATAATCTTGATGAACTTAAAGCGTTAGTCAACGATAGTCTGAATGGTGTGGCGGATTTTCGTTATATTGGCGCTAGCGTGATGGGCAGCTACTTTCGCAATGCAACGCCAGAACAGCGTAGTCGGTTTGCCGATGTCTTTCGTCAAACTCTGATCGACACGTACACGCGTGGCCTCGTGACCTTTGATTACGATGAGTTGAGAGTGTTGACCGACCAGCGCGGCCAGCGCTATGAAGATCAAGCTAGTGTTGATATGGAAGTTGTTGCCACTAATGGTCAGGTTTACCCCGTTAGTTACAGTCTGCGACTTTCAGATGGTGAGTGGAAAGTAGTCAATGTGATTGTTAATGGCATCAATTTAGGGCTGACCTTCCGTAATCAGTTTGACCAGTCGATGCGCGAACATAACCGAGACTACGATGCCGTCATTCGTAGCTGGTCACCCGAAATTGGTGTCGACGAGCTTGAGCAAGGGGGCAACGCGTGACGACGCTGTTATCTACGCCCTATGTTTCGCTGATTGCGCAGTCTTGCGCGCTGGCGGTTCAGGGTGATCTCAATGTCAATGCAGCGGCCGAAGTGGCCGCTGCAGGCGTTAAATGGCTTGAAAGTACTCGATTAACGGATGTTGTCCTCGATTTTTCAGGCGTTTCAAAGGCGAGTAGCGCGGCGATTAGCGTTCTGTTTGAATGGCTGCGTGCGTGTCACTCGCTAGGCATTGTCGTTACCTCGATTGCATTGTCTGCTCCGCTTGAGCGTTTAACGTCGCTCGCTGAGCTCGATGCGCTAATAGGTTCGCCCAACGCTGAAGCGTGAGTGTTCGTCTGGCATCGCCAAGCGTGCCGCTTTTCTTTATCATGTTCCCCCTGTTCCTCTCTAATTCAACGACCCCCTATTTCAACCACCTAGTTTAATGACCCAAAGGAGTTTCCTGTCTTATGCAACCCAACGAGGTAAAAGCACTGCTTGAGTCCCGCATCGATGGATGTGATTTTCATATCCAGGGTGAAGGCTGCAATTTTCAGGTGATCGCGGTTGGCGAAGCTTTTGAAGGTCTTTCTCCTGTAAAGCGTCAGCAGCTGGTCTATGCGGCGCTAAATGACGAAATTGCATCCGGCGCTCTGCACGCCATTAGTATCAAAACGTTTACTCCGGCGCAGTGGCAAACTGCACCGGAAAACGCATAGTAGCGGCTTCTCTATGGATAAATTAATCATTACCGGCAATGGGTCGGTAGATGGCGAAGTGTGGGTGAGTGGCGCTAAGAATGCGGCGTTGCCAATTTTGTGTGCCAGCCTTTTGGCAGATGGTCCGGTCATTATTGGTAATTTGCCTCATTTGCAGGACATCACTACGACGCTGGAGCTGCTAGGGCGGATGGGCGTTGAGCCGGTGATGGGGGAGAAGCTCAGTATCCAGCTTGACGGCTCTCAGGTAACGCAGTGTCATGCTCCCTATGAACTCGTTAAGAAGATGCGCGCCTCCATTCTGGTGTTAGGCCCGTTGTTAGCACATTTCGGTAAGGCAGATGTTTCTCTTCCAGGCGGGTGCGCCATTGGTTCACGTCCGGTGGACTTGCATATTCGTGGTCTTGAGGCGATGGGCGCAGAGATCCGCGTTGAAGCGGGTTATATTCGTGCCCGAGTTGATGGACGCTTGAAAGGGGCGACTATCTTCTTTGATACAGTGACGGTAACGGGTACTGAGAATCTGCTGATGGCGGCAACGCTCGCTGAGGGCACCACTATTCTTGAAAATGCTGCACGCGAGCCAGAAATTGTCGATCTCGCCGAGTGTTTGATCAAGATGGGGGCCAATATTCGTGGGCATGGTACTGACACAATCGTGGTTGAGGGCGTTGCGACGCTGCACGGCTGCGAGCACGATGTCATGCCTGATCGTATTGAAACGGGTACTTTCCTGGTGGCTGCTGCCATGACGGGTGGCCGCGTGAAAGTGAAGCGCACCCGTGCTGATATTTTAGAAGCGGTGCTTGCGAAGCTTGAAGAAGCCGGTGCTGAGATTACCAGTGGCGATGATTGGATCGCGTTGGATATGCACGGTAAGCGCCCAAAAGCGGTTAATATTCGCACTGCGCCCTATCCAGCATTTCCTACCGATATGCAGGCCCAGTTTGTGGCGATGAATGCTGTCGCTGAGGGGCATTCCCGGGTAGTGGAAACCATCTTTGAAAACCGCTTTATGCACGTGCAAGAGCTAAACCGGATGGGGGCGAATATTGCCCTTGAAGGTAATACGGCACTGATTGAAGGCGTAGAAAAGCTTTCAGGTGCGCCGGTAATGGCTACCGACCTTCGTGCGTCAGCATCATTGGTGATCGCGGCAATGATGGCTGAAGGCGAAACGCTTGTAGATCGTATTTATCATATCGATCGTGGTTATGAGTGCATTGAGGAAAAATTACAGCTGCTGGGTGCGCGCATTCGCCGTATTCCTGGCTAAGCCATGTTATTAACCATTGGCCTAAACAATGAGTAAGCAACTGATTTTGGCCCTTTCAAAAGGGCGTATTCTGGACGAAACGCTGCCGCTGTTGGCGGATGCGGGGATTACCCCGGCAGAAGATTTGGGTAAAAGCCGTAAACTGTTGTTCGATACTAATTTGCCAGATGTAAAGTTGGTGATTATACGGGCAACCGATGTGCCGACCTATGTGCAGCTGGGTGCCGCAGATGTGGGCATTGCGGGTAAAGACGTTCTGCTTGAGCATGGGGCTGAAGGTCTATACGAGCCCCTAGACCTGGATATCGCTCGTTGCAAGCTGATGACTGCTGGTGTGACGGGTCAGTTGCCAGCTGAAGCGCGTCGTCGTGTAGCTACTAAGTTTGTAAACGTAGCGAGGCGTTACTATGCAGAGCAGGGTATTCAAGCCGAAGTGATTAAGCTCTATGGGGCGATGGAGCTTGCTCCGCTGATGAATTTGGCCGACGAAATTGTTGATATCGTGGATACCGGCAATACGCTTCGCGCCAATGGCATGGAGCCTCGAGAGCTCATTGCCCATATCAGCACCCGCCTGGTGGTTAATAAAGCCGCCATGACCATGAAGCATGATCGTATTAAGCCATTGTTAGCCCGCCTGGAAAGTGCGGTTAAAAAGCGTCAGACTCAGCCTATTGAATGACACGAGGTTTACCATGAGCGATAAGTCCACAGCCACCATTGCCCGTCTCTCGACTGTTGATGGGGCATTCCATCAGCATTTAGACGCGCTGCTGGATTGGGAAGGGGTGTCTGATAAGGCAGTACAGGCTCGTGTTGAAGAGATATTGGCAGATGTTAAACGGCGAGGTGACAGTGCGGTGGTTGAGGCGACAAATCGCTTTGACCGCCTGTCAGCCGAGAGTATGGAGCAGCTACGCCTATCTCCTGAGCAGCTGAAAAAGGCCTTTGACGGTCTGCCTGCTGAGCAGCGCAATGCGCTGTCAGCCGCTGCTGAGCGTATTAAGCGTTATCATGAGCGCCAGAAGCCAAGCTCGTGGCAGTACGAAGAGGCTGATGGAACGGTGCTGGGCCAAAAGGTCACCCCGCTGGACCGCGCAGGTATTTATGTGCCAGGCGGGAAAGCCGCTTATCCTTCATCGGTATTGATGAATGCTATCCCTGCCCATGTGGCTGGTGTGCGCGAGATTGTGATGGTTGTGCCGACTCCGAACGGTGTGCTGAATGATCTTGTGCTGGCAGCTGCGCATCTGGCGGGCGTCGATTATGTGTTCACGATTGGTGGCGCACAGGCGGTCGCGGCGCTTGCTTATGGCACTGAAAGCGTTCCGCGGGTAGATAAAATCGTAGGGCCTGGAAATATCTACGTAGCGACTGCTAAGCGCGCGGTATTTGGTCAAGTTGGTATTGATATGATTGCTGGCCCCTCTGAAATCATGGTGGTGTCTGACGGTCAGACAGATCCGGATTGGTTAGCAATGGACTTGTTCTCTCAGGCTGAGCACGACGAGGATGCCCAAGCGATTTTTGTTAGTTGGAAGGCTGATCATCTGGATGCCGTTGAGGCTTCAATTGAGCGATTATTGCCGACGCTGGAGCGGGAAGATATTGCCCGTGCTTCACTGCAACGTCGTGGTGCATTGATTCTCTGCCAAGATCAAGCCGAAGCCATTGAGTTGATCAATCGTATCGCACCGGAGCACCTTGAGCTTTCTGTCGAGGCGCCCGGCGACTGGCTTGATGACGTGCGTCACGCTGGGGCTATCTTCATGGGGCGGCATACGTCGGAAGCTCTGGGTGACTATTGTGCAGGGCCGAATCATGTGCTGCCCACGTCTGGAACCGCCCGTTTTTCATCGCCACTGGGGGTTTATGATTTCCAGAAACGCTCCTCCATTATTCACTGCTCGCCTGGTGGTGCGTCTGAGCTTGGTAAAATAGCCTCTGTACTTGCCCGGGGAGAATCGCTGACGGCCCATGCTCGTTCGGCGGAGTATCGTATTAACGATTGAGCATTGCCTGAGAAGGCGCCGTCTGAACAAGCGCCGATAACCATCAGAGCGACTTACGAGTCGCTCTGATGCTCTCCTGACGTAGCATTAATGGGTACCGGCCGTTCACCTACTTCCAGTGTCATATCCATACGCTCACCGCTTCGTACGATCGTCAGCGGTAGTTTTGTGCCGGGTGGAATGGAAGCAATCGCGCTCATTGTTACCCGAGCATCCAAAATCACTTGGCCGTCAATAGACAGCAGAACATCGCCGGGCTGTAAGCCTGCTTTAGCGGCCGGCCCGTCCTTCACAACGCCAGCCACAATCACGCCTTGAGGGGTTCTTAGTCCAAATGATGCGGCTAGCTCGCGGGAGAGGGCTTGTGCTTCTATGCCTAGCCAGCCGCGTATGACGCGGCCGCGGGTAACCAGTTCATTCAAGATGCTGTGAGCAAGGTTAGCTGGAATCGCGAAACCAATCCCTTGTGATCCACCTGACCGTGAGAAAATAGCCGTATTAATGCCCACTAAAGCGCCGTCAGGATTGACTAATGCGCCCCCGGAATTGCCTGGATTTATCGCTGCGTCTGTTTGAATAAAATCCTCGTAGGCATTTAAACCTAAGTGGCTGCGCCCCGTCGCGCTGATAATGCCCATGGTAACGGTTTGCCCCACGCCGAAAGGATTGCCAATAGCAAGTGCTACATCGCCTACGGCTACCTGTTCTGAATCGGCAAGCTCAATTACTGGCAAGTCATCAAGGGTGATGCGTAAAACGGCAAGGTCGCTTTCTGGGTCAGTGCCAATTACCTCGGCAAGTGTTTCCCGGCCATCGCGAAGTGCTACCTGTATTTGATCGGCGCCATTAATGACATGATGATTGGTTAGCACGTAGCCGTCATGGCTGACGATAACGCCAGAGCCCAGGCTCGACAGCATTCGCTGCTGAGTGGTTGCATCGTCGCCGCTGAAGAACTGCTGAAAAAAAGGATCGGACATCAATGGGTGCTGATCGCGTTCAACAATGCGTGATGAATAGATATTAACGACGGCTGGCGCCGCTTGGTTAACAGCATTGGAGTAGCTTGCAGGCCCTTGGTTGCGGTTGAGCGGTTCTGCTTGGCGAATCTCAGGGGCAGGTCGACTGGCTGCCGACTCTCCGCTAGTAGGCACCAGCGAAGAAGGGGGTTCGACCGTTGCGGGTGGCGTTTGCCGAAACGGATTGGGCAAATACTCTGGGAAAGCAAGTAGCACCAAGGCGGCGAGCAATAGCCCGGTGATAATTGGCCATATATAGGGCAGCACAGAGCGGTGCATGCGAAATTTCCTCAGCGGGTGATAGTCTAAATGGTCGCGAGGTTCGCGATAACGCGAAGCGAGATTTACAATAGTTCCATCGTAACACTTTATTGAGATGTTCCTCACGATAGCTTGTTAATCGGTTAAGGAGTCAGTGTGATCCATCGCGACCAACTAGTTGCTGCTTGCGACCATCAATTGCGCTCATCGCAATTTAAAGATTTTACCGTTAATGGCCTTCAGGTGGAGGGGCGTGACACTGTAACGCGGGTGATGTCAGGGGTGACGGCATGTCAGGCGTTATTGGAGGAGGCGGTCGCTTGGCGAGCGGACATGGTGTTAGTGCACCATGGTTATTTCTGGAAGAATGAACCGGTGGCCATTACCGGCATGAAGCAGAAGCGAATTAAAACGCTACTGGATAACGAAATGAGCTTGCTGGCTTACCACTTGCCGTTAGATGCGCATGCCGCGTTTGGCAATAATGCCGAGCTGGCCAAGCGTCTGGGGTGGAAGGTCGAGGGGTGCATTGATGGTGAGCTTGGCGAAGGGTTGTTGTGGTCCGGCCGATTAGCTGAGCCGCTAAGCGTTGCGGAACTGGGCAGTCAATTGGCTGCCGTGCTCCATCGAGCGCCTTTAGTGGTCGAGTCGCCTTTAGTTGGCTCTGTGGAGCGGATCGCATGGTGCACTGGAGGTGCTCAAGACATGATTACGGCGGCTTACGATGCAGGGGCGCAAGTTTTCGTGTCTGGGGAAATATCAGAGCGCACGACGCACTTGGCTAGAGAGATGGGTATTCATTACATTGCTGCTGGTCACCATGCTACTGAGCGTTTTGGTGTTCAGGCGCTGGGTGAGTGGTTGGCGAGTGAGTATGATGTAGAGCATCGATTTGTCGATATCGATAATCCCGCCTAGCGCTAATTTGTACAAGGCATCCGCAGCGGTTTGCTATGCGGATGCTTTGATCTTGTTAGTTATTAATAACGAGGGGGTTGCGGGGCAGGCTCATCATGTTCTTTCAAGCTGCCTTTTAGGCCAAAGTCTTCGGATAGCGTACCGCTTTTGCCATCTGCATAATCACGCGGAGTGTTAACATCACCTTCGTCCTCTGTGCTAGGCGCGAGCTTGTTTGTGGAAGGTGTTATGGCCGTTTCCAGTTTCCATTCAGCAGCTTCACTGTCTATTTGCTGTTCTAGCCGATCAGCTTCCTGGCGAATATTAATGATGTGCTGCTGGATGCCAGTGAGGTGGCTTCCCATGCCTTTCTTAAGCTCGGCTATTTGATGTTCACGCTCAAGCAAAGCCTGCTTTAGTGTGGCGTGGTCACGTTGGCTTTTGCTGAACAGGCGATAACACGCCAAGCCGATAACAAATCCAATAACGAGACCGATAATCGCAAAAGTGAATGGCGAGCTTGCTTCCACAGTATTCTCCCTAGAGATGATGCACGCCACCAAGCGCATGGCGGGGTTTGGCAAATAGTTTAACAAACAGCTTAACAAAGCGTGACCATTATAGGCGCGTATCCGTCGGTTGGGTCAATCCGCTCATGCGCTCAGTTATTATGCAGCGTATAATATTGTTTTTTTATTTGGGCAGGCTGTGTTCTTACAACGTCACAGTTCCGTTCACGATGTGTGCTGTGGGAGCGAGTTGATGTCATCATTATCTGCACGTCAAGACAGCGAGCAGGCGAGCCGATTAACGCCTTTTGCGCGGTATCAGGAAGACTTAAAGCGTGACGATTTTCAGTACGACCCTGCTCAAGAGCAGGCGGTTAAGCACCTTCAGCGCCTTTATGATGAGCTGCTAGCCAGGCCCGCTAGTGCTCCTAAAGCCGTCGTTGCTAACAAAGGATTAAAGGCAAAAGTTGCCGGGTTGCTGGGTAAAAAGGCCAGTGTCGGCGAGCCAGTGCTGCCTGATGTTAAGGGGCTCTACTTTTGGGGAGGCGTGGGGCGTGGGAAAACGTATCTAGTCGATACTTTCTACGAGGCGCTGCCGTTCCCTGAAAAAATGCGCACCCATTTTCATCGTTTTATGCAGCGTGTCCACAATGAGTTGACTCACTATAAGGGCGAGAAGAACCCATTGACGCTGATTGCTGGCAAGTTCGCTGCTGAGGCACGCGTCATCTGCTTTGATGAGTTTTTTGTCAAAGACATTACCGATGCAATGATCTTGGCAAATTTGCTTGAGGCACTGTTTGAGCGTGGTGTGGTGTTGGTGGCGACATCAAATATAGTGCCGAACGACCTTTACAAAGATGGGTTGCAGCGCGCACGGTTTGTTCCCGCCATTGAGCTAGTGAATCGTCACTGCGAGGTCGTTAACGTCGATTCTGGTGTTGACTACCGTTTGCGTGCCTTAGAGCGGGCTGAGATTTTTCATGCACCGCTTGATAAAGCGGCCGAGCAGGAGCTAAGCAGAAGCTTCAGAGAAATAGCCGGTCATGAAGGTGAGGAGGGGGCGCCTCTTGAGATTAATCATCGCGTTTTAAAGACGCGTCGACTCCACGACGATGTAGCATGGTTTGAGTTTGTCGAACTCTGTGATGGGCCGCGCAGCCAGAATGATTACATTGAGCTTGCCAGAGAATTTCATACGGTTTTGGTATCTAACGTCACCCAGATGAATGTCAAAACAGACGATCAAGCTCGCCGCTTTATTAATATGGTTGACGAGTTTTATGATCGCGGGGTTAAGCTGTTGATGTCGGCAGAGGTGCCAATTGAAGCGCTGTATCGCGATGGCAAGCTGACCTTTGAATTTCAGCGGACGCTGTCGCGTCTGCAGGAAATGCAGTCTAAAGAGTATTTAGCGTTACCCCATAAGCCCTAGTATCGGGTGCGCCGATAAATACGCTGCAAGCAAGAATAATATCAATAAGAGCGATATCAATAAAAAAGAGTGGCGGTACTTAACTTGCGGTGATACTTGCTGTAGAATGCCGCCTCGCTGCATGTTGCTGGTTTTTTCTGGCAACCAAAAAAAATAGGGATGGTGCTTCATCGCTTACGTAGCGGTGTAAGCTACCCAACACACTTAATCTGGTGATTTTATCCATGAAGACGTTCAGTGCTAAGCCGCAGTCCGTCCAGCGCGACTGGTACGTAGTCGACGCTACGGACAAAACGCTCGGTCGTCTGGCAACCGAGATTGCTCGCCGCCTGCGTGGCAAGCATAAGCCCGAATTTACTCCTCACGTTGATACTGGCGATTACATTGTTGTTATCAACGCTGAAAAAGTCCATGTGACCGGCAACAAGGCGAAGGCTAAAACCTACTACCGCCACACTGGTTACCCGGGCGGTCTGCGCTCTATGACATTCGACAAAATGCTTGATCATGCCCCTGAGCGCATTATTGAGTCTGCCGTTAAAGGTATGTTGCCGAAAGGTCCTTTGGGTCGCGCCATGTACTCAAAATTAAAAGTGTACGCCGGTGCCGAGCATCCGCATGCTGCCCAACAGCCGCTTGAACTGAACATCTGAGGAAATCTTCGCCATGACACAGCAGTATTACGGTACCGGGCGCCGCAAGACTTCCACCGCTCGCGTGTTTATGAAGCCGGGCTCTGGCAAAATTACTGTCAACGATAAAGATCTTGACCTGTATTTTGGTCGCGTAACTGGTCGTATGGTTGTTCGTCAGCCGCTTGAGTTGACTGAAACGCTGAATCAGTTTGACATATTCGTCACTGTTGCTGGCGGCGGCGGCTCCTCTCAAGCAGGTGCCATTCGTCACGGTATCACTCGCGCCCTGATGAACTACAATGAAGATCTGCGTCCGACACTGCGCGCCGCTGGTTATGTAACCCGCGATGCTCGTCAGGTCGAGCGTAAGAAAGTCGGTCTGCGTAAAGCACGTCGTCGTCCGCAGTTCTCTAAGCGTTAATTTTACGCTATGCGGCAAAAGCGCCCAGGTCAAAGACCTGGGCGCTTTTTATTGGAATATCAAAAAATTATAACGCTTATACCACCATGGTCACGGGCGGTTGTTCTTGTGCAGAGCGCTTTGTTTTTTTAACATAGAGCGTATTTGATATTCGTCGTCGCAAGACGCCTTTGCGGCGGAACGGGTAAGCTGATGGGAGAAACCAGAAATGGCAGATAACGGCGTAAACAAAGGTCGGCGCCGTTTCCTTGTAGGCGCCACCTCCGTTGTGGGGGCGGTGGGCGCTGTCGGGGTTGCGGTCCCCTTTGTGGCTTCTTGGCAGCCTAGTGCCAGGGCAAGAGCGGCAGGTGCGCCTGTTCAAGCTGATATATCGAAGCTTGAGCCTGGGCAGCGTATGACCGTTGAGTGGCGCGGTCGGCCGATTTGGATTATTAATCGTACGCCTGAAATGATCGAGCGAACTGAGGCGTTAGGGAGCGACAGTTTAGCGGATCCTGATTCGGAAGTGCCGCAGCAGCCAGCGTATATCCAGGGTGGTTTGCGCTCTATCAAGCCGGAAATAGGCGTGTTGATTGGTATTTGCACGCACTTGGGTTGTTCGCCCCTGTTCCGACCTGAACCGAATGCCGAGGGGGTGGGTGTGGAGAATTGGCCGGGTGGTTTCTTCTGTCCATGTCATGGCTCTCGCTTTGACTTGGCCGGTCGCGTATTCAATAACGTACCTGCGCCGATCAACCTTGAGGTTCCACCCTACCGCTTTGAGAGTGATGACATTATTGTCGTTGGCGAAGATGAGGAGGCTGCCTGATGGGTAATCCGAATAAAGCCAAGGCGGAAAAGGGCCTCATGCGTTGGGTAGATGATCGCTTCCCTGCTACTCAGATGTGGCAAGAGCATCTTTCCAAATATTACGCGCCTAAAAACTTTAACTTTTGGTATTTCTTTGGCTCATTAGCGCTGCTGGCGTTGGTTAACCAAATCTTGACCGGGGTTTGGTTAACCATGAGCTTTAACCCCTCTGCTGAAGGTGCATTCGATTCTGTCGAATATATTATGCGTGATGTGGAGTGGGGGTGGCTGATTCGCTATATGCACACCACCGGCGCTTCGGCCTTCTTTCTTGTCGTCTATCTGCATATGTTCCGTGGCCTCTTGTATGGTTCCTACAAAGCGCCTCGCGAATTAGTGTGGGTGTTTGGTATGACGATTTATCTGGTGCTAATGGCAGAAGCCTTTATGGGCTATTTGTTGCCATGGGGTCAGATGTCTTACTGGGGTGCTCAGGTTATTATTTCGTTGTTCTCAGCGATTCCTGGCATTGGCCCTGATCTGGCGCAGTGGGTGCGTGGTGACTTCCTGATTTCAGGCATTACCCTCAACCGTTTCTTTGCACTGCATGTGGTTGCTCTGCCAATCGTTATTTTAGCGCTCGTCGTGCTGCATATTATTGCGCTACACGAAGTGGGTTCAAATAACCCTGACGGTATTGATATTAAGCAGAAGAAAGATGAGGCGGGCGTGCCGTTGGATGGGATTCCCTTCCATCCTTACTACACGGTAAAAGACTTGGTGGGTATTGCGGTCTTCCTGTTTGTTTTCTGTGTAGTGGTGTTCTACTTCCCAGAAGGCGGCGGCTACTTTATTGAAAAGCCAAACTTTGATCAAGCTAACCCGCTACAAACGCCTGATCACATCGCGCCCGTTTGGTATATGACGCCTTTCTATGCCATTCTTCGCGCAATCACTTTCTCAGTGTTCGGCTTAGACGCTAAGTTCCTCGGTGTTATCTTTATGGGGGCTGCGATTGCAATATTGTTCGTTCTGCCCTGGCTGGATCGTAGTCCGGTGCGCTCAATGCGCTATAAAGGCTGGATGTCGAAAACCATGCTGACGCTGTTTGCTATCAGCTTTGTCATCCTTGGTGTTTTGGGTGTGTTGCCATCGACAGAGGGCAGGACGCTGCTAGCCCAGGCGTGCACCGTGATTTATTTCGCCTTCTTTGTCTTGATGCCGTTCTACACCAAGCTGGAGAAGACTAAACCCGTTCCGGAAAGGGTGACTGGCTAATGAAAAAGTATCTTTTGGGACTCCTTTTCGCCTTAGTGCCAGTAACTGCGATGGCTGCCGGTGGTGCGAGTGTCCCGCACTCGATGGAGCCTGATCTGCATGATCAAGCCTCGCTGCAAAATGGCATGAAGCTCTATGTTAATTACTGCATGGGCTGCCACTCGCTTCAGTATCAGCGCTTTGCGCGTGCGGCTGACGATTTGGGGATGCCTCAGGATTTGGTTGAAGAAAATCTGATTTTCTCGTCGGATTTGGGCTACAACGACCAAATGCATAATGCCATGAACAGTGGTGATGCGGAGGGTTGGTTTGGTGCGCCGCCTCCGGATCTATCGCTCAAGACGCGTGTGCGTGGAACGGATTGGATCTACTCTTATCTGCTTAGCTTCTACAAAGATCCGAGCCGCCCCACTGGTGTTAACAACACGGTATTTGACCTGGTAGCGATGCCTAACGTGTTGGAGCCTCTACAAGGCGTACAAGAGCTGGTGTGTTCGGAAACGGATCATCCGGTGGCGGGGCAGTCACCCGATCCTTTGTCGGGTAAGTACCAGTCTTGTGATGTGCTGCAAGTGACTCAGCCAGGTTCCATGGAGCCTGCTGAGTTTGAGGAAGCAGTGTATGATCTTACTAACTTCCTAGCTTATGTGGGTGAGCCCTCCAAGCTTCAAGCTCAGGCGTTAGCACCTAAAGTGCTGATCTTCATTTTCATTTTTGGTGTGATTGCCTACTTGCTTAAGCGTGAGTACTGGCGAGATGTTCACTAATTATTAAGTGATGAGCGGCATGTCGGGCGCACGGCGGAAGCCGTGCGCCCTTTGTTTATCTAGTCAGTCGTAATGCAAAGCGGGTTACCATCCCATAAGCTAGCGCTGGCGTGTTATTATCAAAGATTGTTTTGATGCGAGGATGCTTTCATGGGTGTTGTGGCCAAGCGGTCGTCGATGATCTTTTACTCTGGTAATGATGATCATTTTAGTCATCGTGTGCGCATTGTTCTGGCTGAAAAGGGGGTGGCGGTTGATATCGTTGATGTCAGCGATGAGCGTCCACCTGAAGAGTTAGCAGACCTCAACCCGTACAACAGCGTGCCTACGCTGCTAGATCGTGACTTAGTGCTCTATGAGTCTAAGGTCATGATGGAGTATCTGGATGAGCGTTTCCCTCATCCTCCTCTGCTGCCCGTTTATCCGGTGGCGCGGGCGCAAAGTCGTTTGTGGATGCATCGTATTGAGCGCGAGTGGTGCCCAATGCTGGAGCAGATACGCACCGGTGGTAAAAAAGAAGCGGAAAAGGCGCGTAAAGAACTGCGCGAAAGCCTCATTGGGATTTCGCCTATCTTTGAAGATATGCCTTACTTTATGAGTGAGGAGTTTACGCTTGTAGACTGCTGTTTAGCGCCGATTTTATGGCGTTTGCCTGAGCTGAATATTGAGTTGCCTGAGAAGCAGGTAAAGCCTCTGTTGGGCTATATGTCGCGAGTATTCGAACGTGAAGCGTTTAAAGCATCTTTAAACGAGCGTGAAAAAGAGATGCGCGCTTGAATTCATACTGCCTCTTCTCCTTAATCGGGTAAGGGGCATATTTGTCAGGAGGAGGGAGTCTTATGAAATCGAGCCGTCCCTATCTCGCCCGAGCTCTCTATGAGTGGTTGTTGGATAATGAGTTGACGCCTTATGTGGTGGTTGATGCTACTCAGCCTGGCGTGGAAGTACCGCGTCAGTTTGTTCAAAATGGACAAATTGTGTTGAATGTAGCGCCGACCGCTGTGCGTGACCTGTTTATGGAAAATCAGGCTATGGGGTTTAACGCTCGCTTTGGTGGCCAGCCTATGCAGGTAATGATTCCTACGCCTGCGCTTATCGCGATCTACGCTCGTGAAAATGGTGCTGGAATGGTGTTTGGGCATGAGCCAGAGCTGGATGCGGCAGAGTTTGATGATGCCGAACTGGATGGCGATTTTTCAGACACTTTTGACGAATCGTCCAAGCCTGAGTTAACGGTAACAGAGCCTGTTCCTGAAAAAGAGGGTGACGTTTCTGCACTGCCGTCTAAGAAGGCTAAGAAAAAGCCAACGCTACGCGTGGTTAAGTAGCGTGGTTTTTAGCTAAGTTGTTAACTTGTGCTTTTGAGCGTCGGTTTTTCTTAGCAAGCAGTTGATGAATAAAAAACCTCGTCTCGGTGAAAAGCCGAGGACGAGGTTTTTTTATGGCGGTGTGTTAATCAATCCATATAGTCAAAGACTTTAACGATTCGCTGAATGCCGCCAACCGCTGATACCGCGTTAGCAATTCGGTTGCCTTCATCTCGAGTTACCATGCCCATCAGATACACCGTCGCGTTTTCTGTGGTGATTTTTAGCTTTGATGAGTCGATGCGGTCATTAGTGGCGAGTTGGCTCATGACATTGGTGGTTAGCCAGGTATCGTTTAGGCGTTGGCTAGCGGGTAGGTTTGCAGCAATACTGAGTTCGTTGTGTACTTGGTCTACGCCGCGTAGAGAGCTGGCGACTTCACCTGCTTTATTGCGCAGTTCCTCGCTAGGCACTTGCCCTACCAGAAGTAATGAGCCGTTATAGCTATGTGCTCTAATGCGTGCATCTCTCAAGCGGGCGTCTGAGCGCTCCAGCGCACGTGGCGCTTCACGTTCAATGGTTGTGTCAATGGCTTCGACATCACTGCTGCGCTGACCATAGTTGGAAGGGTTAGATGCCGCGTTATTAGCACATCCAGTTAGTAAAATAACGCTTAGTGTCGCAACGGCAATCAGTTTGTATAAAGAATAGCGTAGGGCCATGGCGATGACTCCTTTCAAAATGTAAAGTCAGTAGGTATTAATCTACCCGTTTGATTGTGTCTGTGCAGTTTAATCTGCTCAGTTTAATTTGTTTGGTGCTGACTATTTAGTCGACTCCGCCAAAGAGCTGCTCGTCAATTAAATCACATAAGCAGTGGATGACGAGTAGGTGAACCTCTTGAATGCGTGCAGTAGATGTTGCTGGAACGCGAATCTCACAGTCATCCTGGCCTAGTAATGACGCCATATCGCCGCCATCTCTGCCCGTTAGCGCGACTACCGTCATGTCGCGGTCATGGGCCGCTTGGATAGCTTGAACGATATTGGCTGAGTTGCCGCTGGTGGAAATGGCTAATAAGACATCACCGGGCTGGCCTAGCGCCCTGATCTGCTTGGAAAACACTTCATTATAACTGTAGTCGTTGGCGATCGAGGTCAGCGTTGAAGTGTCGGTTGTCAGTGCTAGTGCGGGTAGGCTGGGGCGCTCACGTTCAAAGCGATTCAATAGCTCGGACGAAAAGTGCTGGCTATCGCCTGCGCTGCCGCCATTGCCGCAGGCGAGAACTTTACCTTCGTTAACTAAGCACTGAACCATCATTTGGCTGGCGACTTCGATAAAAGGCGGCAGCACTTCGCTGGCATATGTCTTCGTGTCTATGCTGGCGTTAAAGTGATTAAGTATGCGTGATTGAAAGTCCATTAGGGCTTCCTAGGTAAAAGTATCAGTAAGCATCAAAAGCCGCTTTTTCCCACTGGAATTCAAGCGCGGGAGGCGTGCCTGTGATCGCTAGGATATCAAAGCGACACGGACTTGAAACAGCATGCCGAGCGATATAGAGCTTGGCTGCTCGTATTAAGCGGTGGCGCTTCTGTGCAGTGACGGTCTCTAAGGGGTGGCCGTAACGAGTAGTGGTGCGATGTTTGACCTCGATAAAGACCAGGATGTCCTGGTCTTTCATCACAAGATCAAGCTCACCGCCTTTAACGTGATGATTGCTAGTGACAAGCGTTAAGCCATGTTGCTGCAGCCATTGAGCGGCTAGTTGCTCAATGGCTGCGCCCCGTGTCCGCGCTGTTTGCGGAGTATTGGGATTCTGATAACTATTGGTCATCGTTCAGTAGGCCAGGAATCAAAATGGGCGAAGGCACGCCATTTTGGAATTTCGCCCACGGTAATTCTCGAGAAACCCTGCCATCACCTGATAGGCGAAGCGTACCAGTGCTTCCATTCATGCCGTCAAGGGCTGATAAGTCTGATAGGCGGATGCCAAGTTCGTAAGCATCCACGCCCATTGCCATTAGGCGAAACATTGAAGGGTCTGACTCGTTGCGAAGCTCTGCGTACGTCGAATAAAAGGGCAGCGCCTCTTCCCCGCCAACCGCTGCGTCAGGGATTTGCCAGGGAATATCGATAAACATTACATCATTTAGGTCTTGATCTAAGCGTGTCTGTAGGCGCCCTTCATGCAGGTGCGAGGTGGCATAAATAGGCAGGTTGGGGGCGTAGTAGTAGTCCATGGTGGGCGGCACTTGGCGTGCGTATTCGGGGAGTGCCAGTAAGAATAGTGCATCAATGTTCCCTAGACGGGCGCGATCGCCGCTGACATTGAGGGCTGTTTTGACGGCGTTAGCTACGGCGCTGCTAGGGTTATAGCGGACGGCATTGGTGATTTCGCCGCCCTGGCTTTGCCACTCATTCCAGAAAGCTTCACCGACGCGCCGTCCCCAGGCATTGTCGGGCACCATGATAGACATTTGACGATGGCCGTCCTGAAAGGCTCGGCGAGCTGCTTGACGAGCTTCATCTTCAGCAGATAAACCATACTGAAGCAGTTGAGGTGCTTGATTGCTTGCGCTGTTGCCATAGTTCAGAGCCAGCGTCGGTAGTGGTACACTATCGCGCTGCTCAAGTTGGGTGACTTGGCCTTTGTCAATTGGACCAATCAAAAGTTGAGCGTTCATTTGCTGTGCACGTTGGTAAATTTCATCTAGTGAATATTGAGACGCATTGATGAAATTAAGTTGTACATTATCTCCGCGCAAATCGTGATGACGGCGCATGGCAGAAGCGATAGCGTTAGCCACACTACTTAGTGGGCCAGATTCTGGTAATGCCACTGCTATGCGGCGTATTTCGACACCCTCTAATTCAGGTATGGATACTTTCGTATATTCAGTTTGATCCAAGGCTTGACGTGCCCACTGCTGCCGTTCTGCAAGGGTTTCTTGCTGGTTTGCTTGCATAGGCAGTTCGTCGTCAAGCACCTGGGTCGCGCGGAGGACTGCGCGGGGATCGTCCATGCCGCGAGCAAGTTCAGAGAAAAGCATTGCCCAGCGCACCCGATCCGATTCTGAAAGCATGTTTTCATCAACCGCATCGGCTGCGTCAAAAGCATTTTCGCGTTGTCCTTGTCTGGCGAGGATATTAGCCGCTTCCAGTCGCGTCTTGGCAGCTTGTTCAGGCGCTTGCTGCTCTGCTTGACTAAGTAATCGGCTAGCATCCTGATCAGGGACGCGGTCAACCACGCTTGGGGATTGCATAGCGCACCCTGTAATCAGAAGCGCCATGAAGGCAGTGGCTAGTAATCCACGTATTGACTGTTTCATGTATCCTTCCTTAGTTTCCATTTGCGCTGCCGTCGCTCGATGAGCGGATAAATTTATCATTGCACAAGCATGGCGCACCGTCAGTGCAGGCTATTAACAAATCGGGAGTCACGATGACACACCAGCATCCGGGTATATTGTACGTGGTTGCAACACCAATTGGGAATTTGGAAGACTTATCGCCACGGGCTGCTCGGGTATTAGCGGAGGTATCACGTATTGCTGCGGAGGATACACGCCACAGCGGTCGCTTGTTAGCGCATTTGGGCATTAATAAGCCGATGCTCTCACTGCATGAGCATAATGAAGCACGGCGAGTCGATACGCTGGATAGTTACTTAATGGCGGGGGAAAATGTTGCCCTAATTAGTGATGCGGGGACGCCGCTTATATGTGATCCGGGGTTCGTGTTGGTAAGAGAGTTGCGATTGCGGGGTAGGCAGGTGGTGCCGCTTCCTGGGCCTTGTGCACTAGTCAGTGCGCTGTCAGCGGCTGGATTGCCGACTGATAGGTTTACATTTGGTGGGTTTTTGCCGTCCAAGCCAAGTGCGCGACGGCAAGCGCTTGAAAAATGGCAGTCTCGAGAGGAAACGTTGGTTTTTTACGAGTCACCTCACCGTATTGAGCACACGCTCGAATCGTTATGTGAGCAAATGCCTGAGCGAGCGGTTGTTCTGGCGCGAGAATTAACCAAAACGTATGAGACTTTTTTGCAGGGTTCGCCTTCCTCATTGCTTGATCAGCTTAGGCAAGACCCTAACCAAGGTCGTGGAGAGTTTGTCGTAATGATTGCTGGGGCGCCGCCCGCTGTTCAAAGCGATGAGCAATCTATTACTGCTGATGAGCTGCTTAAAGCAATGCTAGCAGAGGGTGTTGGCGTCAAGCAGGGGGCAGCCGTTGCTGCAAAAATGCTAGGCGGCCGAAAGCAGGAATGGTACGCAAGATTGCAAGCATTGAAAGGTGGGCATTGAGGCGACGGCGGGGCGCTGGTATGCTTGCCGCCGGAGTTGGCCAGACAGTCGCCGCTAATACACTTGTAAAAGTGTGTTGGGGGAGGAAAGTCCGGGCTCCATAGGGCAGAGTGCCAGGTAACGCCTGGGCGGCGTAAGCCGACGGAAAGTGCAGCAGAGAGTAGACCGCCTAAGCCTTTCGAGGCTGGTAAGGGTGAAAGGGTGCGGTAAGAGCGCACCGCGCGCCTGGCAACAGTGCGTGGCAAGGTAAACCCCACTCGGAGCAAGACCAAATAGGGATCCAATGGCGTGGCCCGCGCTGGATCCGGGTAGGTTGCTTGAGCGCTGTGGTGACGCAGCGCCTAGAGGAATGACTGTCCACGACAGAACCCGGCTTATCGGCCGACTCCCCATTTCCATAAAAGGTGCGCCGTTCGCACCTTTCTTAACACTGTGTGAGATTAACATGCCTTCTCCTGACGCTGACCAGGTTACTTCCCATTTTCGCCACACCAGCGTCTTACTAGAAGGGGCGGTAGATACACTTGTTCATAATCCCGATGGTATTTATTTAGACGGCACGTTTGGGCGAGGCGGGCACTCCCGCGTTATTCTTTCGCGCTTGAGCGAACAAGGTCGTTTAATGGCCATGGATCGTGACCCTCAAGCAATAGCAGCCGCTAAAGATATCGATGATCCTCGTTTCGACATAACGCAGCGAGAGTTCGCTCGGTTAGTTGAATATGCACAAGAGCAAGGGGTTTACGGAAAGCTTTCAGGGGTATTGCTAGATATTGGTGTTTCTTCCCCGCAGTTAGATGATCCAGAGCGTGGCTTTAGCTTTATGCGCAACGGTCCTCTTGATATGCGTATGGACCCTACCCAAGGAGAGAGTGCAGCCGCGTTTTTAGCCCGGGCTAGCGAAAGTGATATTGCCAATGTGTTTAAAACCTATGGTGAAGAGCGTTACGCAAAGCGCTTGGCGCGTGCTGTTGTTACGCGACGTGTGGAAAAACCTTTTACGCACACTGTTGACTTGGCCGAGGTATTAAAAGAGGCTCACCCCGCTTGGGAAAAGGGCCGTCACCCAGCGACCAAAGCGTTTCAGGGGCTGCGTATTTATTTAAATGGTGAGCTCGATCAACTGGATGCAGCGCTTGAGGGGGCATTGGAAGTGTTGGCTCCTGGGGGGCATCTGGTTGTGATTAGCTTCCACTCGCTTGAAGATCGTCGTGTAAAACGCTTCATTCGTCATCATGTGCGGGGTGATACGCACTTGCCACGGGGCGTGCCGATTCGCGATGATCAGCTAAATCGCCGTCTTGAAGCCTTGGGTAAAGGAATACGCCCAAGTGACGAAGAGGTAGACGCTAACCCCCGGGCGCGCAGTGCCGTCATGCGAGCCGCCCGTAAACGAGTGTGATCATGAGCATGGATCGGATAGAGCGTTGGGCGTCAACGCTGCGCACCGAATGGCCTTTCAAGCTACGTTTTCGAGCTTGGCCGGTTATCCTTGTTGCGCTGTTCTTAGCGTGTGTCGTTACCGGTGGTTTAGTGGTTGCCACCACGCATATGACGCGAGTGCAGTATGCGCAGCTACAGCAGTTAGAGCAGGAAAAAAATCAGCTGCAAACCGAGTGGGGGCAGCTGCTATTGGAAGAGGGGGCGTGGTCTACTCCGGCCCGTGTAGAGCAAATTGCTACGGAACGGCTTGAAATGCGCATTCCCGATGTGAATGATGTCGAGGTGATTCGACCATGAAGCGCGAAAGTCGGGGAGGGATATCCCGTCAAATGCCTATTGCTCCGCCATTAGCTGGCGGACGCTTTTTATTTATTCTCATTGTTGTAATGGTGGCGTCGGCCATTTTAGTCGGCAGGATTACGCTGCTTCAGGTAATTGATCGCCCGTTTTTACAGAGCCAGGGTGATGCCCGTACGCTGCGCCATGAGGCAATACCCGCACACCGCGGTATGATCACTGATCGTAATGGTGAGCCTCTGGCTGTTTCTACGCCTGTTGTGACACTTTGGGCGAATCCTCAAGAGCTACCTACCGATGCCATTCAGCGAGTAATGCTGGCGCAAGCTTTAGGCATGTCGCTCGATGACTTTGAATCCCGTGTCTCTCGATATAGCAGTCGAGAGTTTATGTACCTTCGTCGTCAAATGACGCCAGATGCGGCCCAACGTATATTGGATTTACGTACGCCTGGTGTTTATCAGCAGCGTGAATACAAACGTTATTATCCAGCCGGTGAAGTGGCGGCGCAGTTGCTGGGTGTTACCAATGTGGATGATGTGGGTCAAGAGGGACTGGAGCTCTCTTATCAGCCCTATTTGGCGGGGCATCCTGGACAACGCCGAGTCTTAAAGGATCGACGCGGTCGGTTAGTTCGTGAGCTGGGTGTTATTCGTGAAGCGCAACCTGGTGGTGAGTTAACGCTGTCGATTGATCAGCGTATTCAATATATGGCCTACCGTGAGTTGCGTGCTGCTGTCGCTGAGCATGAGGCAGACGGTGGGGTGTTGGTAATGCTCGATGCGCGCACAGGGGAAGTGTTAGCGATGGCTAACTTGCCTTCTTACAACCCAAATAACCGCGCTGGGTTAGATCCGCGAGGTTTGCGCAACCAGGCACTGGTTGATGTGTTTGAACCTGGGTCTGTTATGAAGCCTTTGGCGATGGCTGCAATACTGGAAAGTGGTGTTGTAGATCGCGATGCTGTCGTTGACACCTCGCCTGGCTGGATGCGCCTGGATCAGTTCACTATCCGAGACTTCCGTAATTATGGCGATTTAGATTTAGCGGGGATTCTACAAAAATCTTCAAACGTTGGTATGTCTCGTTTAGCACTGCAGCTAAGTGATACGGCCATTTGGGAAAAATACAATCAGCTAGGTCTTGGGCAAGCACCAGGAACCGGCTTTCCTGGTGAGGCGACAGGCAGTTTGCCAGCGCCAGTTCGCTGGTCTCGAAGTGAACGAGCGACGCTCTCCTATGGCTACGGTCTTTCTGTTTCAGCCGTTCAATTGGCCAGTGCTTTCACAGCGCTCGCCAATGATGGCGTGCGTTTACCGCCCTCGCTGTTGAGGCTTTCTGAGCCTCCCCAGGGGAGTCCTGCTATATCGCCCACAGTGGCTAATGATTTGCTGAATATTTTAGAAACGTCGGTCGCCGCCTATACCGGCGGGCGCCGAGCGCAGGTTGAAGGCTATCGTGTGGGGGGGAAAACAGGCACGGTGCGCAAAATAGGGCAGCAAGGTTATACCACCGATGCTTACCGCAGTGTTTTTGCGGGGATTGCGCCTATTTCCGACCCGCGTATTGTTACCGTCGTTATGATTGACCACCCCCGCGCTGGCCAATTTTATGGTGGCGCAGTGGCTGCTCCGGTGTTCTCTAGCGTGACAGGTAATGCCCTACGTTTGCTGGACGTGCCACCCGATCATGAGGTCGAGTAGCAAAGGAGATTGCATGAGGTTGTCCCCAGAAAGTCTATGGATAGCGCTAAAGCAGGTTTGGCCCAACGCCGTGTTACCTAAGGAGCTGCCTAAATTGCCAGAGCAGCTTCGCTTAGTGACGGATACACGTAAGTTAGCGATGGGTGATGTATTTGTGGCTGTCCCTGGTAGTCAGCGTGATGGTTATGAGTTTGTTGATCAAGCAGTGGCGGCAGGTGCGTCACTCGTTTTGGCGCATACAAGAGAAGGTGGTGTTTCACTGGACGGGCAAATACTTTATTTGCCGCATCTGTCTATGCGACTTGGCGAGCTAGGTCGCACACTGTTTTCTGTTCCTAAAGACCTTCAGGTGATTGGGGTGACGGGCACCAATGGGAAAAGCTCTGTTACCCATTATATAGCAGCGTTAAGTGAACTGCTTGGCAAGCCTGCTGGGGTGATTGGGACATTAGGTGTTGGTCGCCTCGGCCAATTGGTCGACACAGGCCTTACTACGCCTGGCTCATTGGCAATGCAAGAAACCTTGGCTGATTTGGCTAACCAGGGAGTGAAGCGTGTGGCGCTTGAAGCTTCTTCACATGCCCTTGAGCAACGCCGTTTAGACGCAGTGAACGTCGCCGCAGGCGTATTCACCAACCTGACGCGAGATCACCTTGATTACCATGGCAGTATGGCGGCTTATGCCGCTGCAAAAGCAAAGTTGTTCCGGCGTTCTGAGCTTGTGCTTGCGGTCGTCAATGCAAATGATCCTCTTGCGCGGCTAATGTTGGCAGGTTGTGATAGCCGTGTGCGTGTTTTGGCAGTAGGCGACGATGAAGCAGTGACGCTGCGCGTGATTGGTTGGCATCCCCATGAACATGGTCAGCAGGCTCTTGTTGCTACGCCAGAAGGTGAAAAAACGCTTAATCTTGGTTTGATGGGGCGGTTTAATCTAGACAATGTGCTGTTAGCCATTAGTGCGCTTTATGGATTGGGCGAGCCTTTAGAGCAGTTGTTTGAGTCGGCAACTGAGTTGGGCCCAGTGCCTGGGCGTATGGCGTTATACCGCGAGGTTAATGCGCCCAGCGTTGTTATCGACTATGCCCACACGCCGGATGCATTAGCTAATGCTCTCGAAGCGCTGAAAGAGCATTTAGGGAGCACCGGAAAGCTGTGGTGCCTGTTCGGTTGTGGTGGTGAGCGTGATACGGGAAAGCGAGCAGAAATGGCTGCTGTAGCGGAGCAGCGAGCTGACCACGTGATCGTTACTGACGATAATCCGCGTACGGAGTCTGCCGAGCAAATTCGCCAACAAATTATGTCGGGTTTTTCTGCTGCGGCTGCCTTTACGGAAATAGGTGATCGTAGTCAGGCGATTTGTCATGCGGTTCAGCAGGCTGATCCCCAGGACGTTATCTTGGTGGCCGGAAAAGGGCATGAGGCCTATCAGCACATCGGTAACGTGCGTCATGACTACCAAGATAGCGAACAAGTGATAAAAGCCTTCAAACTTAGGGCTGCCATGTGATGAACTGGTCGTTAGCTAGTATTGCTTCAGCGCTAAAACTTTCTGTCCCGCAAGCTTTATGCCAGTTGTCGGTGACGGCGGTCATTACCGATACGCGTCATATTGTGCCGGGCTGTCTGTTTGTGGCTTTGAAGGGGCCGCGTTTTGATGGCCATGATTTTATTGAGCAGGCGCTTGAGAAAGGCGCTGCAGCTGCTCTGGTTGAGCGCCCGGTAAGCAGTTTGCTTCCTCAACTGGTATGCGCAGACACGCGTTTGGGCCTTGGCCTGCTGGCCCGGGCTTGGCGTGAGCATTGTGAGCTGCCGCTGGTGGCTGTCACCGGCAACAGCGGTAAAACAACCGTTAAAGAGATGACGGCTGCGCTACTTTCTCCATTAGGCGGTGTGCTTGCTACCGAGGGCAACTTAAACAATGATATTGGTGCGCCGCTGACGTTGCTGCGTTTAGCAACGCACCATCAGGCAGGTGTGATTGAGCTAGGGGCTAATCATTTGGGCGAAATTGCCTGGACCAGCCAGTTGACCTCCCCTAATGTCGCCATCATTACCAATGTAACAGGCGCGCATGTCGGAGAGTTTGGCGGTATGGGGCAAATTGCCCAAGCCAAAAGCGAAATATTAGCCGGGCTAGCGGAAGATGGTATTGCGGTGCTAAACCGCGATGACGACTACTTTGAATTTTGGTCAGCCTGTGCGGGAAGCAAGAAAGTTGTAAGCTACGGCTTACATGGCGATGCGGACGTTCACGCGTCCGCACTTTCGTGTGACTCTTTGGGGCGGTATGCTTTTACGCTTGTTGAACGTGGCCAAATACTGGGCGACGTACAGCTGCCCTTGATTGGTAAGCATAATGTGAGTAATGCGTTGGCGGCTGCTACGGCGGCTCTCGCATTAGGCGTTACGCCAGAGCAAGTAGTGACGGGGCTATGCGAATTGTCCTCATTGTCTGGTAGGTTAAGCATCGTGCCCGGCGTGCGCAATACGACGTTGTTAGACGACACGTACAACGCAAATCCTGGTGCTGTGAAAGCGGCGTTGGATGCGTTAGCGAACTTTCCTTCACCGCGCTGGTGCGCGCTTGGCGCAATGGGGGAGCTGGGCAATGAGTCTCATGCCCTACATGCTGAGATCGGTCATTACGCTGCGTCACTGGGTATCGATACATTACTGACTTTTGGTGATGCCGCCCGTTCAGCAAGTGAAGCCTTCGGTCGCGGGCTGCATTTTGACGACCACGAGACGCTAGTGCGTCATGTTATTAATACTCTGCCGCCTAACACCACACTGTTGGTGAAAGGATCGCGTAGTGCAGGCATGGAAAATGTCATTGCTGCGCTACGTGCGGATGAAACAAGGTAAGCGCCGTTCATGTTACTTCACCTGGCGAATTTTCTAGCCCAATATCAGTCTACTTTCCAAGTTTTTAACTATTTAACCTTACGTGTCATTCTCGCAGCGTTAACGGCCCTCATGCTATGCCTGTGGCTTGGGCCCTGGGTTATACGCCGGTTAGTGGAAGGCCAGATTGGCCAAGCAATTCGTGATGATGGCCCTCAATCTCATTTGTCTAAAGCAGGTACGCCCACGATGGGTGGGGCAATGATATTGTTGGCTATTGCTATCAGCACGCTGGTCTGGGGCGATTTAACCAATCATTATGTTTGGGTGGTGCTGCTGGTCACATTAGGCTTCGGGGCTATTGGCTGGGTCGACGATTATCGCAAGGTTGTTGAAAAGAACCCGCGTGGATTACCCGCTCGTTGGAAGTATTTCTGGCAGTCGGTGGTGGGTATTGGCGCTGCATTGGTGCTTTATCTCACGGCCGCGACACCGGCTGAAACTAGCTTATTGATCCCGATGTTTAAAGATGTCGCGTTGCCGCTTGGCGTGTTCTATATCGTGTTGACCTATTTTGTGATCGTTGGCAGCTCTAACGCAGTCAATCTCACGGATGGCCTTGATGGCCTGGCGATCATGCCCACTGTGCTGGTGGCGATGGGCTTGTCCGTATTTGCCTATGCAAGCGGGAATGCTGTGTTTGCCAACTATTTACATATTCCTTTTATTCATGGGACCGGCGAATTGGCTGTTTTCTGTGCCACTATTGCTGGTGCGGGCCTGGGCTTCTTATGGTTCAACACTTATCCCGCTCAAGTGTTTATGGGCGATGTAGGGGCGCTGGCGCTAGGTGCCGCACTAGGCGTTGTCGCCGTTATTGTGCGCCAAGAAATTGTGCTGTTTATTATGGGCGGTATCTTTGTACTTGAAACGGTCTCGGTGATTCTTCAAGTTGGCTCTTATAAGCTTACCGGTCGGCGTATTTTCCGTATGGCGCCGTTGCATCACCACTACGAGTTGAAAGGTTGGCCAGAGCCGCGGGTAATTGTGCGTTTCTGGATTATTACCGTCGTACTGGTGCTGTTAGGGTTGGCTACGCTTAAAGTTCGATGATTAGCAAAGTAATAGCGGCAGTGTTGCCACTATTAGCGTGATGCACAAAGGAGCCGGTCATCGTGCGAGTCGCAAATGGAATCACCGTTGTTATTGGCCTGGGAATTTCTGGGCAAGCTATTTGTCGGCATTTGGCGCGTCAAGGCGTGCCATTTATGGTGGCAGATACGCGAGCTGAACCTCCGGGGCTACACGCTTTTCAGAACGAAAACCCCAATGTTGAGGTTTATTGTGGTCCGTTAACGGCGCTTGATTTTACCGATGCCTACGAAGTGGTGGTCAGCCCTGGTGTCGATCCTCATTCGCCAGGGCTTGATGGCTTGCTAGAGCGTTATAATCCAGCAACGGGGGAGCCCGTACTGGTAGGTGAGATTGCTTTGTTTGTTCGCGCGGTGAATGCGCCGATCGCCGCTATTACTGGCTCTAATGCCAAGTCAACTGTTACGACATTACTCGGCGAGATGGCTAGAGTGGCTGGTGTTAAAGCTGCGGTGGGGGGAAATTTGGGTACGGCTGCATTGGATTTATTAGCTGAATACCCAGATGCCGAGCTTTACATCCTTGAACTCTCAAGCTTTCAGCTGGAAACAACGCCTCATTTGGGTGCTAAAGCGGCTGCTTTTTTAAACCTCTGTGAAGATCATTTAGATCGTCACGGAGATATGATGGGTTACCGCCGCGCTAAGCAGCGTATTTTTCGCGGTGCACAATCAGTCATTGTCAACGCGGATGACGCGCTCACTTGGCCAGAGTCGTCTGTGGATCATATAGAGCGTTTCACGGCCTTCGCACCCGCAGGTAATGACTGGGGGGTAGTTGAAAAAGGCGGCGAGTTAACGCTGTTCCAAGGTGATACTGCTTGGCTTAGCACAGCAGCTCTCAGCATGGCAGGGCGGCATAACTATGCCAATGCACTTGCAGCATTGGCAATGGGCAAGGCGTTGGGCTTTGCAAAAGCACCGATGTGCCAAGCATTAACTGCTTTTAAGGGGCTGCCCCATCGTAGTGAAGTCATCGCTCGTATCAATGACGTTATGTGGGTGAATGATTCAAAAGGTACTAACGTTGGCGCTACGCTGGCCGCCATTCAAGGCATCAGCGCATCGCTGACAGGGAAAGTAATATTATTGGCCGGTGGTGTCGGCAAAGGTGCTGACTTTACCCCTCTGGCGATGCCTCTGGCAGAGAGCGCTAAAACTGCGGTGCTATTTGGTGCTGACGCACGCCGTCTTGAGGCCGCTATCTCATCTGCTGTTCCAGTGCATCTAGTCAACGATTTAACTCAAGCGATGGAAGTGGCCTGGGAAATAGCTGAACCCGGCGACTGTGTATTGCTGTCACCCGCCTGCGCAAGCCTAGATCAGTTTGTCAATTACCAGGCGAGAGGCGATGCCTTTCGGGATTGGGTTGAGCAAAAGCATAAACAGCATAATCACTCAGGAGAGAGGTTATGAGTCGAGTGCAGCGTATCCGCGATACTTTGACAACGCGGCATTTACCCTCCGATGTGTGGTTGATCGTCGCCGCCGTAGCGTTAGCTGGGTTAGGCTGGGTGATGGTAAGTTCGGCATCGGTAGGTCTGCTTGAAAATACCTATCACTACTCTCGGCAGCATGGCATTTTTCTATTTCTGGCTATATTGGCTTGTTTTTTTATGCTGTGTGTTCCTTTGGAAGCATGGCGGCAAAACGCAGCGCTGATTTTGCTAGTGAGCATCATCATGCTAGTGCTGGTGCTCGTGGTTGGTCAGGAAGTTAACGGCAGTAAACGCTGGATTTCACTACCTGGTCCCTTGCCTAGCCTGCAAGTTTCCGAGCTTGGAAAAATCGGTTTGATTTTTTACATGGCGGCTTTCATGTCCCGCTTTACCTATGACCTACGCCAACGGGCATTCAGTATGTGGCGACCTTTAGCGGTGCTTGCCGTTCCGGCGGGGCTGCTTTTTCTTGCTCCCGATTTTGGCGGCATGGTGGTATATACCGTGTGCGTTATTGGTATGTTAATGATGAGCGGCGCTTCACTTACCTTACTATTTGGTAGTGGTGGCGTATTGGCTGTTGGCGCCGTCATGATGGTCGTTATGGAGCCTTACCGATTAGCGCGGTGGACGAGCTTTTTGGACCCATGGGCTGATCAGTTTGCCACTGGCTATCAGCTTACTCAGGCGCTGATTGCTTTCGGTCGTGGGCATGTGACCGGTACTGGTTTAGGTAATAGTGTTCAAAAACTTCACTACCTGCCTGAAGCTCACACCGACTTTATTTTTGCTGTCATCGCAGAAGAGCTCGGCATGATGGGGGCCATTCTCGTTGTGCTGCTATTTACCTTGCTCATTACCAGGGCAATGTTGATTGGTCGTCGTGCAGAATTGGCAGGCCATTTATTTGGTGCCTATGTCAGCTATGGCATAGGTTTCGTTATCGCAGCTCAGGCATTTATTAATATGGCGGTAAGCTCGGGGCTGTTGCCAACGAAAGGGCTAACATTGCCGTTGATTAGCTATGGCGGTTCAAGTTTATTGGTAACCGGTATGATGATTGGCTTGTTGTTGCGCGTAGATGCGGAGACGCGTCACCGTCCGCGTCGTGTATCGACACCCTATAAATCACGCCATGAACCTCGGTTACCGTAACTACTCAAGGAGTTGTTTGTGACGACGAACGCACGTCGACGCATTTTAATTATGGCCGGAGGTACCGGAGGTCATGTTATTCCGGCGCTTTCGCTAGCACGTTCGCTCAAAGCCCACAATGTCGACGTTGAGTGGCTGGGAAGCCCAAGAGGGATCGAAAATCGCCTAGTACCAGAAGCAGGTATTACGCTTCATACCATCGACATAAGCGGTCTGCGTGGCAACGGAGTAACTGGCTGGCTGAAGGCACCGCTGAACCTTTCCCAAGCCGTACTGCAAGCTCGAAAGGTAATTCGCCGCTTCAATCCTGATGTGGTGGTTGGGTTAGGCGGGTTTGCCAGTGGCCCAGGTGGGCTGGCAGCGTGGCTTTCCAGGGTGCCATTGGTGATACATGAACAAAATGCTATTGCTGGGCTGACCAATAAAGTGCTCTCAAAATTGGCGACTCGCACTTACGCGGCGTTTGCCGAGGCTTTTGGTGACAAGGCAGAAGTGATTGGCAATCCGGTGCGAGAAGATATTGCTGCACTGGGTGAGCATCCAAGGAGTGCGTCTGAACTGGCCGTTCGCCCGCTGCGGTTATTAGTTGTTGGTGGTTCGCTAGGAGCGGTCGCACTGAATGAGCGTTTACCGCCCGGGCTGGCGGGCTTGCCGCCAGAGCGACGCCCTGATGTTCGCCATCAAGCGGGCAAAGACCGAGATGTGGCGACGGCAAGCGCCTATGTCGAGCATGGCATTGTGGCAGATGTTACTCCCTTTATTGACGATATGGCGGCTGCGTATAAGTGGGCAGATTTAGTCGTTTGTCGTGCCGGAGCGCTAACAGTGGCAGAGCTTGCCGCAGCTGCAAAGCCCGCCTTGCTAGTGCCGTTTCCATTTGCTGTTGATGATCATCAGCGGGTCAATGCTGACGTTTTAGTAAAGGCCGGGGCAGCACTTTGTGTCACACAGTCTGAGCTGACCCCCGAGCGATTAACACACTATTTAGATGAGCTATTAGTCCCTAGCGTTTTGTCAGACATGGCTTCTAAAGCCCGCCAGGCGGCCTACTTAGAGGCGACTGAGCGTCTTACAAAGGGATGTTTAGCGCTGATTAAACAAGGAGAGACTGCGTGACCGACTCTATTAATAATGCGTTGCACTCGGGTGTCCGTCCAAGCGGCCCTGGTATGCGCCGTATTAAGCGTTTGCACTTTGTTGGCATCGGTGGCGCAGGTATGTGTGGAATCGCTGAAGTGCTCGCAAATCAGGGTTACAGCGTCAGCGGTAGCGATATGAAGGCATCGACTGTTGTTGAGCGCCTTCGACAGTGTGGCGTTAACGTTGCTATCGGTCATGCTGAAGAGAATGTGGTAGGCGCTGACGTCGTGGTTGTCTCCAGCGCCATTGATGCAACAAATCCTGAAATCCGTTGGGCTCATGAGCATCGTGTGCCCGTGGTTAGGCGTGCTGAAATGCTGGCCGAACTAATGCGCTTTCGCCATGGCATTGCTGTCGCAGGAACCCATGGAAAGACGACCACAACCAGTTTGACGGCAACGTTGCTGGCGGAAGGCGGATTGGATCCCACCTTTGTGATTGGTGGAAAACTTACCAGTGCTGGCGCTAACGCTCGGTTGGGTGAGGGTGATTATCTAGTCGCTGAGGCAGATGAATCGGATGCGTCGTTTCTTCATCTGCAGCCAATGGTCTCTATTGTGACGAACATAGATGCAGACCATATGGCGACCTATGGTGGGGATTTTGAGCGCTTAAAAAGCACATTCATCGAGTTTCTGCATAATTTGCCGTTTTACGGGCTGGCAGTGCTGTGTATTGATGACGCTAACATTCGGTCGATGCGTGACCAGGTAAAACGTCAGTTTGTCACCTACGGTTTCGATGAAGATGCTGACTACCGCATTGTGGACTTTACTCAGCAAGGCGGTGAAGTCTCGTTCACCGCAGTGCGTCCTGGGGAAGCTGCTCCATTGGCTATTCGGCTAGCAATGCCCGGTCGCCACAATGCGTTAAACGCGATGGCGGCGATTGTTGTAGCAACGGATGCTGGGGTAAGTGACGATGCCATTCTTCGTGGGCTGGCAAGTTTTGCCGGTGTAGGGCGCCGCTTTCAAGTGCATGGCCACTTCAGCGCCCCCAATGCTGATGGCGATATCATGTTAGTAGACGATTACGGACACCACCCCCGTGAAGTTGACATGGTTATCCAGGCAGTTCGTGCAGGTTGGCCCGAACGTCGATTGGTCATGTTGTACCAGCCGCATCGCTACAGTCGCACCCGCGATCTTTATGAAGATTTCGTTCGTGTGCTTTCTCAAGTGGATACGCTCGTTCTATTGGATGTTTATAGCGCTGGGGAAGCTGTGATTCCAGGCGCGGAGGGTCGCACCCTTGCTGGGTCTATTCGTCAGCGAGGAGAAGTCGATCCATTGTTCGTTGAGCATAAGCAGGAGCTACCTGCGCTGTTAAGCAAGCTGCTGCGTCCTGGGGATATTTTTATTACTCAAGGCGCTGGTGATGTGGGTGGTATTTCGCTTCGTTTCGCGCATGCCAAATTATCGCTAGATAAGGTAGAGCTATGAGTACAGCAATGTCATTGAATGACCCCTTGGCACGCGTTGTTGTTGTTTATGGTGGTACTTCAGCAGAGCGCGAAGTGTCGCTTAAAAGCGGTGCGGCTGTGCTTGACGCGTTAAAGCGTCAAGGTGTCGATGCCATTGGCTATGATCCAAAAGAAGAGGGTTTGGTAGGGTTAGAACGCCTTGCCCCAACGGCTATTTTTGTGGCTCTTCATGGTCGTGGTGGCGAAGATGGTACGCTGCAGGGAGCGCTAGAGCTTTTAGGGCTGCCTTACACTGGCAGTGGGGTGCTGGCGTCAGCGTTAGCAATGGATAAGCAGCGTACGAAGCAAGTCTGGCAAGCCGTAGGGTTACCCACCCCTCAAAGCATCATGCTCAGCGAGACATCTGATTGGTCTATGGTGGTGTCGCAATTAGGTTTACCAATGATGGTAAAGCCTGTTCACGAAGGTTCCACGCTGGGGATTAGTATCGTTAAAAGCCAGGAGGCACTAGAAGCGGCCTATCACGAGGCGGCGAACTATGACGCCCGTGTCATGGCTGAGCGGTTCATTGTAGGTGAAGAGTATACCGTTGCTCTGCTTGATAATGACGTGTTGCCGGCAATTCGTGTCGAAGTCCCAGGCGGTTTTTATGATTACGAAGCGAAATACATTGCTAACACTACTCAGTATCACCTGCCCAGTGGCTTAGCATCTAGTGACGAGCAGGCCTTGGCAGAACTATGCAAGAAAGCGTTTGATGCTGTAGGTGGCGAAGGCTGGGGGCGTGTAGATGTGATGCGCGATGCGATAGGCAAGTTTTGGCTGATTGAAGTTAATACTGTGCCAGGAATGACGGATCATAGTTTAGTGCCTCAAGCGGCGGCGCATGCGGGCATAGAGTTTGATCAGTTGGTGTTGCGTATACTGAATACTGCGGTTCAACGCAGCTGCTCATGAAGAAGCGTAATGCGTGGTTAGGCCTCATATTGCTGGCACTGTTACTAGGTGCTGGTGGGCGTGCCTTATGGCTATGGTTAGATAAGCCTATTGAGCGTGTGTCTATTCGTGGCGAGTGGGAATATGTGAGTGCTGATTACCTCCGTACTCAGCTAGCGCCACTCGTTCAAGAGGCAACTTGGCTCTCGGCAGATTTAGGTGAGCTACGTAGGCGTGCATTGAAAATTGGCTGGCTGGATGAAGTTAGAATTTCCAGAGAGTGGCCAAATGCACTTGTATTTGAGCTGGTAGAGCAAACGCCAGTGGCCCGCTGGAACGATGATTTTCTACTTAACCCCAAAGGTGAGTCGTTTGCGTTTGCGCCACTAGGTGTGCCTCAAGGGCTCCCTGATTTGGCTGGGCCGACGGGAAGTGGCGAAGAAGTGCTTACTTATTATCGCCGCTTAACGCCTCATTTCCAGGGATTATCGTTGTCACTTTCTCAATTACGCCTAGAGCCCCGTGGTGCATGGCGGCTCCAGTTAAGTAATGGTGCCTGGGTAATGTTAGGAAGACGTCAGCATGAAATCCGATTAGCTCGTTTGTCGGCATCGTGGCAGCGTGAGCTTGCTCAGGTTGGTGAGCATATTCGCTATATCGATTTGCGCTACCCCAATGGGGTTGCAGTTGCCTGGCACGGAGAAAGTGACTTTGCAGAAGAGGATGAGTAATAAGCGACTTACAATGTGCAAAAAGTAGGTAAATGTAAGTGGTTGCCAACAGCGAAAAGCCATGAATAGGGTTTAAATCGCACACAAAGGCGATTATCGTAGGCGTGCGCTAGTCGTATTGTCAGTATTGTTTCTATACTATGTTATAGCTGATGCTTTTTTATGGGCTTTTTTATTTAATCATGATCAGCATTTGGCTTGATATTACGGTAGCCGTCAATGTTATTCAGCGTGATTTTGTATCGCCGTTTTAACAATGTTGGCGCAGTTACGACTAACAAGTTTCTTTTAAAATTTTTCTAGGAGATTATCCGACTCATGGCAGGCTCACCCAACGCATCCAATATGGTTGTCGGGCTGGACATTGGAACGTCCAAAGTCGTCGCGATAGTCGGTCAACCCACCGATGACGGCGGGATTGAGATAGCGGGTATCGGCTCTCATCCATCACGCGGCATGAAGCGCGGTGTGGTCATTAATATCGAATCAACAGTGCAATCTATTCAGCGTGCTGTTGAAGAAGCGGAATTAATGGCTGGTTGTGATATTCATTCTGTCTATGTCGGCGTTGCTGGTAGCCATATCAGTTCAATGAACTCAGATGGTGTGGTTGCTATTAAAGAAAGGGAAGTCACACCATCCGATATCGAGCGCGTTATTGACTCAGCCCGCGCACGTGCGGTCTCGGAAGGGCAGCGTGTATTACATGTATTGCCCCAAGAGTTCTCAATCGATGCTCAAGGTGGTATCCGTGAACCTTTAGGAATGTCAGGCGTTCGTTTAGAGGCGCAGGTTCACCTTGTGACAGCGGCATTGAACGCCGTTCAAAATATTGAGAAATGTGTTAGGCGATGTGGTCTGGACGTTGACGCAATCATTCTTGAACAGCTAGCTTCTAGTATGGCGGTGCTTACCGAAGACGAGCGAGAATTAGGCGTTTGCATGGTGGATATTGGTGGGGGAACCACTGATATGGCCATTTTCAGTGAAGGTGCCATTCGCCATACTGCCGTTATACCGATAGCGGGCGACCAAGTCACTAATGACATAGCAATGGCATTGCGCACACCAACGCAGCATGCCGAAGAGATTAAAGTTAAATACGCTTGCGCACTGACACAGCTGGCGGCAAGCGATGAAATGATTAAAGTTCCCAGCGTAGGAGATCGTCCGGCTCGTGATTTATCGCGACAGGCACTTGCTGAAGTGGTTGAGCCGCGTTACGAGGAACTATTTACGTTGGTGAGAGACGAATTACGCCGTAGTGGCTATGAAGATATGGTGGCTGCTGGTGTTGTGCTCACTGGTGGCACCTCGCGTATGGAAGGGGTTAGCGAATTGGCAGAAGAGATTTTTCATATGCCTGTTCGTATTGCATGTCCGCAAAATGTCAAAGGGTTGGCTGATGTGGTACGCAATCCAATTTATGCAACAGGTGTGGGTTTACTGCATTATGCATTGCAAGAAGCGCGACATGGGCAAGGCCTAGAAAGCCACGGGGAAGTCGTTGCTGCGCATAAAGGACGCAACGAAGTCGTCAGGCGTGATATCAAGGAAGGTCAATCGGCGCTGGTAAGAATTAAAGGCTGGTTCAAAGGAAATTTCTGACAGGGCCGCAAGCGCGGTTCAGGAGACGGGGCTTATGTTCGAATTGGTAGATAACGCACCCTCGAGCAGTGCGGTCATCAAAGTGGTCGGTGTTGGCGGTGGCGGTGGCAACGCGGTCAACCACATGGTCGAAAGTAATATCGAAGGCGTTGAGTTTATCTGCGCTAACACCGACGCTCAAGCGCTTAAGCGAGTGTCTGCAAAAACAGTCTTGCAGCTTGGTGGTGAAATCACCAAGGGGCTTGGGGCCGGTGCCAATCCTGAAGTCGGCCGCCAAGCCGCCATGGAAGACCGTGACCGCATCGCTGAGTTATTAACCGGTGCAGATATGGTATTCATCACGGCTGGCATGGGTGGTGGTACAGGTACCGGCGGTGCGCCTGTTGTTGCTCAGGTTGCCAAAGAGTTAGGTATTTTGACGGTTGCCGTGGTAACTCGCCCCTTCCCGTTTGAAGGGCCGAAGCGCATGCGCGCCGCTGAAGAAGGTATGAAAGAGCTTTCTGAGCACGTTGATTCGTTGATCACTATTCCCAACGAAAAACTGCTTTCTGTGCTAGGTAAGAACGCCACGCTGCTAACCGCCTTCAGCGCTGCTAACGATGTGTTGTTGGGGGCCGTTCAAGGTATCGCAGAGCTGATTACCAGCCCAGGCATTATTAACGTCGATTTTGCTGATGTTCGCACCGTTATGTCCGAAATGGGCATGGCGATGATGGGTACCGGTGGAGCAACTGGCGAGAATCGTGCTCGCGAAGCGGCTGAAAAAGCCATTCGTAGCCCGCTACTTGAAGACATTGATCTGCACGGTGCTCGCGGTATTTTGGTTAATATTACTGCTGGCCCTGACTTGTCGATCGGTGAGTTCAATGACGTAGGTGCTACAGTTCAAGAGTTTGCTTCTCAGGAAGCAACTATTGTGGTGGGTACCTCTATCGACATGGAAATGTCCGATGAGCTACGTGTGACCGTGGTGGCTGCTGGGCTGGATGGTAACAAAGGCAAAGTTGCCTCACGTGAGCCAGTGCGTCGGTCTGCTGCTGAAGCGTCCTCAGATTACCGCAAGTTGCAACAGCCAACTGTCATGCGTCAGCAGGCAACGGCGCGTAAAGAAGCGCCTGAGCCCGCTGCAAAACCTCGGGCCGAGAAGCGTCGCGCCCCTGATGCAGATGACTATTTGGACATTCCCGCATTTTTACGCCGTCAGGCAGATTAACTGACGCTATCGGGGTCATTGAAACAGCAAACGAGAGTTTTATTGGTTAAAACGCTCGTTTGCTGTTAAAGTGAACACTGTTTCTTAACTTTCTTTCCCCTAGCGGTACTTGTCGGCACTTTTGCCGGTGACCGCCGTCATTAGAGTTCGACCACTGCCCATGATCAGACAACGCACATTACAAAACGTCATTCGCGCCACCGGAGTGGGTCTGCACTCTGGCAAAAAAGTCCACTTGGCTTTGCGCCCGGCGCCAGCTAATACCGGAATTGTATTTATCCGGACCGACCTGGAGCCTGTGGTTCACGTGCCGGCTCGTGCCGAATTGGTGGAAGACACCACATTATGCACCGCGCTTTCTTACCGCGGTGTGAAAGTCGCGACGGTCGAACATTTGATGTCGGCATTTGCTGGATTGGGCATTGATAATGCCTATGTCGATGTAAGTGCGCCTGAAGTGCCTATCATGGACGGCAGCGCCAGTCCATTTGTGTTCTTAATTCAGTCAGCGGGCATTTTAGAGCAAGATGCACCTAAGCAATTTATCCGCATTAAGCGCCGTGTTGCCGTCAGTGATGGCGACAAAGAAGCCGTCTTTTTGCCTCATCAAGGGTTTAAAGTCTCCTTTTCAATCGACTTTAATCACCCTGTATTTGAGCAACAAAAACAAACCGCGTTAATCGATTTTTCAACAACGTCGTTTGTGAAAGAGGTTTCTCGTGCACGTACCTTCGGGTTTATGCGCGATCTGGAATTTTTGCGATCCAATAATCTTGCGCTTGGCGGTAGCTTAGACAATGCCATTGTTGTCGATGATTACCGCATCGTTAACGAAGGTGGCTTGCGCTATGACGATGAGTTCGTCAAGCATAAAGTGCTGGATGCTATTGGTGATCTGTACCAACTTGGCCACAGTTTGATTGGTGAGTTCCAGGGGGTTAAATCAGGCCATGCGCTCAACAATCGGTTGTGCCGAGAGTTGTTAGCGCAGCCCGACGCCTATGAAATCGTCACCTTTGAAGAAGACAAAGCGGTTGCACCTATCTCTTACTCGGCACCTGCAATGGCATAGATTGCACGCTTGTTGGGCGGGTGAGTGGCATGTGGCAATAGTAAAAAGCACCGCTAAAGCGGTGCTTTTTTGCGTATTGGCGCTGGCAGTGCATGGCTATGAATGTTCGTCATCTGAATGATTGGGTGCATGCGCCGCAAGACGCTCCAGGGCGTTTCTAAGCGAGGGGTTGTCAGTGTCTTTAGCGCATTCAGTTAGCGTTTTTCCTGCGTTTTCTGAGAGGATGCGCGTGTAGCGCTTGGGGCTTTCAATCGGCCGAACGGGCCGCACTTTCAAAGTAAAGCCAGTAACGCTTTCAAACCCTGGCAACTGATGCAGTAGGGTTAGCAATCGCGGCTGTTCATAGCGTAACCACGTTAGCCAGCTTGCTTGGCCACTTATTAGCGTCAATCGTCCGTCCCGAAAGCCCCCGACGAAAATATGCTCACGCATTGCTTCAGGAAGGTGGGCGCGTAAATGGCGCTGAGCCTGATCAATTAAGCGGGACTGTCGCATAAGCTGTCCAGCGCTGCCCGACTTAGTCAGCAGTTGGGTAATGGGCTGTGCGCGGGATCGCTTAACCTTTATACTCATTAACTTGATTCCTGGAACGTTGCTGGCTGCGCCACACTCGCGGATGCGACCAGCGTTCTGTATTGTCTTTTAATTGATAGAGCCTAACACGCTCGGGAGCCAGTCCACAGCATGTCATCAACGCCAGATGTTTTGTCTGCTTCGCCGCGGCGGCAACGCCGAAACGGCCTAGCGCGTTGGTGGCTGGCAGGCCTCTTAGTGAGCTGTTTGTTACCTGCTAGTTTACATCCTTCAGATGCATTTCGTAGTGGTGAACGCGGCGTCATCATCTGTTTTTGGGTGCCCGCGATGCTGCGTGCCCAATCTGAATGGATCGCCAAGAAGCGCTGTGCGCTGCGCCGCTGGGTACGAAAAAAAGCGCGCATCCATCCTGTCGTCTTGCACGGTTCCCGCTATTTTCTTCATATCCCACGTCGATTGGTTGCCGCGATTGATGTGCTGACCCCTCGTGGTCCGCCAGCTCAGCTGTCTGTTTACTAAATTTACCCTTATTTGCCTTATATAAAAGGGCGTGCCTGAATGGGGCGCTCGTGAAGATTTGGAACTTTCATGATTAATAATTTGTTACGTAAAGTTGTTGGCTCTAAAAATGATCGCGACGTTAAACGCATGCAAAAAAGTGTGCTCAGTATTAACGTTTTAGAGCAGGCGCTTGAAGGGGTGAGTGACGCTGAGTTGCAGGAAAAAACAGGGCTGCTCCGTCAAAAATTAGCAGAAGGCGCGTCTGTTGATAGTTTGTTGCCTGAAGCATTTGCCGTCGTGCGAGAGGCCAGTAAGCGGGTAATGAAAATGCGCCACTTTGACGTCCAGATGGTCGGTGGCATGACGTTGCATCGTGGCCGTATTGCGGAAATGAAAACCGGTGAGG
The DNA here is from genome assembly GCF_024182575.1 of Halomonas sp. MS1. Lineage (NCBI taxonomy): Bacteria > Pseudomonadati > Pseudomonadota > Gammaproteobacteria > Oceanospirillales > Halomonadaceae > Halomonas > Halomonas sp. MS1. Next base: position 4,183,800 of record NZ_CP098926.1, on the reverse strand, counting down.
GTAAAACCCTGGTGGCGACGCTTGCCGTCTATTTAAATGCGCTGCCAAGCAAGGGTGTGCATGTTGTCACCGTGAACGACTACCTTGCTCGTCGTGATGCTGAGTGGATGCGGCCCTTGTATGAGTTCCTTGGGCTATCGGTAGGCGTTATCTATGCTGGTCAAACGGGTGAAGAGAAGCGCCATGCCTATCAGTGTGACATCACTTACGGTACTAACAATGAGTTTGGTTTCGACTATCTGCGCGACAACATGGCGTTCTCGCTTGAGGATAAAGTGCAGCGTGGCCTGCATTACGCCATTGTCGATGAAGTCGACTCTATTTTAATTGATGAGGCCCGTACGCCGTTAATTATCTCGGGCGCAGTGGATGAAAACACTGATTTGTATGGCATTGTGAATCGTCTGGCTCAACAGTTAGAGCAAGGTGAAGCCTCTGAAGACAGCGATGCGCCGGTTACGGGAGATTTCCTGCTTGATGAAAAACAAAAGCAGGTAGAGCTTACCGAGCAGGGACATAACAAAGTTGAAGAGCTAATGCGTGCCGAAGGGCTGTTGGGCGAGGGCGAATCGCTTTATGCCGCACAAAACCTAAACTTGCTTCAGCATATGCATTCCGCGCTGCGCGCACGGCATCTTTATCATTTAGACGTTGATTACATCGTGTCTGAAGGCCAGGTCGTCATCGTTGATGAGCATACTGGGCGTAGTATGCCGGGACGCCGTTGGTCAGAAGGGCTGCACCAAGCGGTTGAAGCGAAAGAAGGGGTGACGGTTCAGCGAGAGAGCCAGACACTGGCATCGACTACTTTCCAGAACTATTTCCGTTTGTATGAAAAGCTCGCAGGTATGACCGGTACCGCTGATACCGAAGCGTTCGAATTTCGGCAAATTTATGGCCTGGATGTGGTCGTCATTCCAACGAATCGACCGCTTGCTCGTAAAGATCTGAATGATTTGGTTTATTTGAGTGCGGAAGAGAAATACGAAGCGATTATTAAAGATGTGAGGGCCGAAACCGAGGCAGGGCGCCCCGTGCTCGTCGGTACGGCATCGATTGAAACCTCTGAGTACCTAGCTCGCCTTATGCGCGAAGCTGGCCTGGCGTTTAATGTGCTGAATGCTAAACAGCACCAAAGCGAAGCAGAAATCATCGCTCAAGCAGGTCGTCCTGGCGCCATTACTATTGCAACGAATATGGCGGGTCGTGGTACCGATATCGTTCTGGGGGGGAACTGGGAAGCAGAAGCAGCTAAGCTGCAGAATCCCACTCAAGAACAGATTGATGCTCTAAAGGCAGAGTGGCAGAAGCGTCATGATGGTGTTTTAGAAGCGGGTGGCTTGCATGTAATTGGTTCTGAGCGCCATGAGTCCCGTCGTATTGATAACCAGTTGCGTGGCCGTGCGGGACGTCAAGGTGACCCAGGCTCTACACGCTTCTTCCTCTCGTTAGAAGACAGTTTGATGCGCTTGTTTGGTTCTGACCGAGTGAAGCGCTTGATGCTGGCTCTTGGGCTAGAGCGCGGTGAGGCGATTGAGCACAAGATGGTGTCTAACGCTGTCGAGCGCGCCCAGAAAAAAGTAGAGGGGCGCAACTTTGATATCCGCAAGCAGTTGCTCGAATACGATGATGTCGCTAACGACCAGCGTCGAGTTATCTACGAACAGCGTAATGAAATTCTTTCCGCTGACGAGGTTTCCGACGCCGTTATCGGTATTCGTGAAGAAGTCATGGAAGATGCCATCAGTGATTATGTGCCACCTCAGAGCTTGGCTGAGCAGTGGGATTTGCCTGGGTTAGAGGCGCATCTTAAAACTGAATTCAATCTTGATGCTCCTGTTACGCAGTGGGCGGCAGAGGATGAGCGTTTCAGTGAAGAGAAGCTGCGTGAGCGTTTACAAACGATGCACCGCGATGCGTATCAAGCCAAAATTGAGGCTGCTGGTGCCACGTTGATTCGTCGTTTTGAAAAACAAGTCATGCTCCAGGTATTGGATACCCGTTGGAAAGAGCATCTTCAGTCGATGGATCACTTGCGTCGCGGTATTCATTTGCGTGGTTACGCCCAGAAGAACCCTAAGCAAGAGTACAAGCGAGAGTCCTTCGAGTTGTTCCAGCATCTGCTAACGAACATCAAAGCTGACGTTACGCGTATTTTAAGCCACGTTCAGGTTCGTCAGCCTGAAGAGGTTGATGCGTTAGAGCAAAAACGCCGCGAAGAGTCAGTGCGTGAACGTGCGACAGCAGCAAGCCGCCACGATGACCCTAGCGCCCAGCAGGACGATGTTTCACAGGACGCGCCAGGGGCTGATGGTCGTCCGCTGCGTCGTGAAGGACCGAAAGTAGGGCGCAATGATCCGTGCTCATGTGGGTCCGGTAAAAAATATAAGCAGTGCTGCGGAAAACTAAGCTAATCACGCGTGGCGAAATTCAGCGCAAAGGAGAAAAACATGGCGGTGGGAAATCTTGCTTTTCCGGAATTGCCACCCCTTAATGGGGTGCGCCTGGGTAGTGCAATGGCAGGTATTAAAAAGCCGGATCGCCGTGATGTTGTGGTGATTGAGCTACCTGAAACTGCCACGGTAGCTGGGGTTTTTACTCGTAATGCGTTTTGTGCTGCCCCAGTAGTCGTTGCGAAAGCGCATCTTGAAGCGTGTACAAGCGCAGGGCGTGTGCCTCGCTACTGGCTGGTAAATACTGGCAATGCCAATGCTGGTACTGGCGCATCAGGCTTGCAGGATGCTTATGCCAGCTGTGAAGCGCTTGCTAAGCAAATGGGCGTTGATAAAAGCCAGGTCTTGCCCTTTTCAACCGGCGTGATTGGCGAACCTCTGCCCATGACGCGCCTGCTTGCCGGTATGCCCCATGCGCTAAATTCCTTAACGGATACTAGCCTTGCATGGCAGCAAGCGGGTGAGGGAATTCTAACCACGGATACCCGTGCCAAGGGCGCAACGGCAACCGTTTCAATTGGCGATCAGCAGGTCACGATCAACGGTATTACCAAAGGTTCAGGCATGATTAAGCCTAATATGGCGACCATGTTGGGCTTTGTAGTAACAGATGCGGCAATTGCGCAGCCGTTGTTAGCAAGTTTGTTACGTGAAACGGTGGATCACTCCTTTAACTGCATCACTGTCGATAGCGATACATCAACCAACGATGCGTGCATGTTGGCAGCGACAGGTACCGGCGCTCGCATCGAAAACGAAGAGCAGGTGGCCATTTTCCGCAATGCGCTGCAATGCGTCATGACCGAGCTTGCTCAAGCGATTATTCGTGATGGCGAAGGGGCAACTAAGTTTGTGACGCTCCAGGTGGATGAAGCGACCACTCGGCAGGAAGCCTTGGATGTCGCTTTTACCGTTGCTCATTCGCCGCTGGTGAAGACTGCGCTCTACGCTTCTGATGCTAACTGGGGGCGTATTCTAGCCGCTGTTGGGCGCGCGCCGGTTGAGGCATTCGATGTTAACCAAGTCGTGATTGATTTGGGTGACGTTCGCTTGGTTGAACAGGGTGGCCGTGCCGACAGTTATACAGAGGCTGCGGGCAGTGCCGTCATGGCGCAGGAAGAGATCATCATTCGCATTAATTTGGGCCGTGGTGAAGAGAGTGCCACTGTGTGGACCTCGGACCTATCTCATGACTATGTGACTATCAACGCGGATTACCGTAGCTGAAGTGCACTGAAAAGTAGCCAAAAACAGTTGCAGTGACGTGCTAATGCAGCGAGATAGCGTCGTCTTTGGTTAGGGCGGCGCGCAAAAAGTGGGTAAAGACGTAATGAGTGTAATGGTAAAACGACGAGTTCATGTCGCGGCGGCTGCAATGATCAGCGCCGATCAGAAGCGGGTGCTGATTGCGCGTCGGCCCTCTAATGTCGATCAAGGGGGCCTATGGGAGTTTCCTGGGGGTAAGCTGGCGCCTTATGAAACAGGCTTGGAAGGTCTCAAGCGTGAGCTTCACGAAGAGCTTGGCGTCGAAATTGTACGGGCCCGGCCTCTTATCCGTGTTCATCATGAGTATCCTGATAAGCACATCCTGCTAGATGTTTGGCAAGTCCAAGAGTTTGCAGGTGAGCCGTTTGGCCGTGAGGGGCAGGCTGTGCGCTGGGTGCCTATGGAAGAGTTGGTGAACTATCCTTTCCCTGCCGCTAACTTGCCTATTTTGCGTGCGGTGATGTTGCCCACCGATTATCTGATTACCGGCGAAGAAGCTGACGAAGAGCGTTTCGATAGCTTGTTAGAAAGAGCGCTTAGTGAAGACGGTGTCAGACTCGTACAGCTACGGGCAAAAAATCTTGATGAAGCGGCATACATTGCTCGTGCTGAGCGCGCGCTGCGCCTTTGCCGTCAGTATGATGCAAAGCTGTTGCTGAATGGCGAGCCTGCATTGCTTGACGCTGTTGATGCTGACGGTATTCATTTAACCAGCGCACGGTTAATGGACCTTGAGCGTCGCCCGATCGCTGAAAATAAGTGGCTCTCAGCGTCGACTCACGATCAAAAGCAACTTTCTCAGGCTGCGGTTTTGGGTTGTGATTTTGTCACGCTGTCGCCGTTGCGCACTACGCCTTCTCATCCTGAAGTGGCGCCACTGGGGTGGCATGACTTCCAGCAGCTAGTGGAACGTGCTGGTATGCCGGTATTTGCACTGGGTGGTATGACACGTTTTGATGCTAACCATGCACGCGCTGTTGGCGCTCAGGGAATTGCGTCTATTCGTGATTTTTGGAAATAAAGCCAATCGCCACACGTTGGCTTTTTGAATGCTGCGCCTGCTCTCGATGAGAGCAGGCGTCTATGTTTTTATCAATCGCGATAGCGGCGTGTTAAGTCACCGTAAGCATCAATACGGCGGTCGCGCAAATAAGGCCAAATACGCCGAGTGTTCTCGCTACGCGCCATATCGATGTTGACGACTAATTGCTGCGTCTCTTCACCTGCATGCGCTAGCATTTCTCCCTGTGGGCCGCATACAAAGCTTCCTCCCCAAAACGCAATGCCGTTACCAACGCCAGAGTGGTCGGGTTCAAAGCCGACTCGGTTAGCGACCAGCACGGGCAGCCCGTTAGCGACGCCATGGGAGCGCTGTATAATTGTCCAAGCATCTTTCTGACGGGCTTTTTCAGCGTCATCATCACTTGGATCCCAGCCGATGGCCGTGGGATAGAGAAGCAGCTCCGCACCGCTTAGTGCCATTAAGCGTGCCGCTTCCGGGTACCATTGATCCCAACAAACCAGGATGCCTAGCCGCCCAACAGATGTGTCAATAGGCGTGAAGCCTTGGCCACGTCCGTCGTCAGAATCACCAGGGGTAAAGTAAAACTTTTCGTAAAAGGCCGGATCATCCGGGATATGCATTTTACGGTACTGTCCTACACGTCCTTTTGCGCGGTCATAAACGACGGCTGTATTGTGGTAAAGCCCTGCCGCCCGCTTTTCAAACAGCGACCCCACCAGCACAATATTCAGCTCCTTGGCTAGTTCGGCCAGGTGCTGACCAGTAGGGCCATCTAATGGTTCAGCCAAATCAAACAGTGCAGGGTCTTCGTACTGGCAAAAGTAGTGCGTGGCATGCAGCTCCTGAAGCAACACTAATTGTGCGCCTTGGCTAGCAACTGAGCGTATGCCTGCTTCGCTGGCAGCAAGACTACGTGCTTTATCTGGCCACGCGGGCTGTTGAACAACACCGACGGTTAAGCTGTTAGACATGATGGCTCCTTAGGATTGACTAAGCGCAGGGGCAAGGGTGCCTTTCGGTAGCTGCATGGTTAAGCAGTGAAGGCTGCCATGCTGGCGAATGACGCTATTACACTCGATAGGAATCAGGGTGTGTTCTGGAAAGGCAATACTTAACGCTTGCAGCGCGACCAGGTCGGCGGGATCGCCGTAAGTGGGCACCAGTACGGCATTATTGATAATTAAAAAATTCGCATAGGTAGCCGGGAGGCGATGACCATCTTCAGGATCAAAGCAGGCCTGTGGCCACGGCAAGGCGATTAACTGGTAGGGCTCACCGTTGCGCTGGCGAAACGCCATGAGCTCTTGTTCCATTGCGTTTAGCGCTGGATAGTGAGGATCAGTCGGGTCGTCGCAACGCACATACGCAATGGTAGAGGGATTGCAAAAACGCGCGAGCGTATCAACATGACTGTCAGTATCGTCACCTTCAAGATGCCCATTTGCTAACCATAGGACTCTATCGACGCCAAAATCTTCCGCTAACTGGGCTTCAACATCCGTACGCGAAAGTGACGGATTGCGGTTGGGGTTCAGTAAGCAGGCTTCAGTGGTTAGCAGCGTGCCCTCTCCGTCGGTTTCAATCGCGCCGCCTTCTAGCACCATGCTGCGTGGAGCGATGGGGCAGGTCCACACCCCTGCATCGTTCAGCCACTGAGTGAGGCGATTGTCATGCTCGGCAGGAAATTTACCGCCCCAGCCAGTAAACGTGTAATCCAGCATGAGTGGCTGCTGCGTTTCGTCCACCACGGTGATCGGCCCATGGTCTCGGGCCCAAGTATCATCCGTGGGAGCGACAATGAGCATCAGTTGTTGTTGGGCAATGCCATAGGCCTCAAACGTCGCAGCCAAGCGACGCTGGGTGGTGTCATCAGGAACGCTGATTAACACGCGCTGATACCGTGTCGTGGCAATCACGATACGCTCAAGTGTTGCTTCGATGCGCGATAACAGCGGTGCCCAGTCGCCGTCTGGGCGGGGCCAAGTCAGTTGCAAGCCGTCTTGGGGGGACCACTCGGGCAATAAACGGTAAGTCTTGTTAGCCAACGTCACGAATGCTCTTAATAGTCGAAAAAATCCTTGCCCTAAAGACAAGCAGAATGGGCGCAATTTAGGGGCTCGCTTAGCAACATGCAAGCGTTACCGTGCTTGAGGGAACGCTAGGCAGACTTGTTACTCTAACGCAGCGTTCGTACATGCACCCATGCTAAAAAAACCGTACCATGGACGCTTATTACTAAGGAATGATGCCATGCTTGATCGTTTGCCTTTTCTGGTGGGGCTGCGCTACGTGCGCGCTAAACGCCGGAACCACTTTATTTCATTTATTTCGCTAACTTCCATGTTGGGGTTAATGCTTGGCGTGGCAGTGCTCATTCTTGTGCTGTCGGTGATGAATGGTTTTGATCACGAACTCCGTACTCGAATTTTGGGCATGGTGCCTCACACTAAAATTGAATCACAAGCAGGGTTAGTTGAGTGGCAGGCGTTAGCAGAGCAGCTTGTTGAGCGGGAGCGAGTCATTGGTGCAGCGCCTTATGTTGAACAGCAAGGTATGTTTTCAGCGGGTGGCAGAAACCAAGGTGCTATGGTGAATGGCATTCACCCAGACTGGGAAGATCAAGTGTCGATTATTGGTGAGCATATGCGCCAAGGTCAGCTTTCTGATCTGGTGCCTGGTGAGTGGCACGTAGTGCTGGGGTCTATGCTGGCACGCCGCTTGGGCGTTGGGGTAGGTGATCGAGTCACGCTACTTGTTCCAGAGGCATCGATTACGCCCGCAGGGGTTTTCCCAAGACTCAAGCGATTTACTGTTAGCGGTATCTTTAGTGTAGGCGCTGATTTAGACGCTAATCTGGCCTATGCCAATATTGAAGATATGCAAACGTTAGCGCGTCTGGGCGACGCGGTGGGTGGCTTACGGCTGGAGCTAGATGACCTGTTCGTGGCTGGCAGTGAAACGCAAGCGATCGTTAACGAACTTGGCGCAGGGTACCGCGGTACGGATTGGACTGCTTCCCATGGCAGTCTATTTCAAGCGATACAGATGGAAAAGCGCATGATTGCATTGCTGCTGACGGTCATTATTGCCGTTGCCGCGTTTAATATAGTGTCTACGCTAGTGATGGTAGTGACCGATAAGCGAGCGGATATTGCCATTTTACGCACCATAGGCGCCACCCCACGTTCGATCATGGGGATTTTTATCGTGCAAGGGCTCACCATCGGTCTGATAGGTATTGCGATTGGCGTTACTGTGGGTGTTCTCCTGGCACTGACTGTCTCTGATTTGATCAGTTGGTTTGAAACAACTTTCGGTATTCAGTTCTTGGATGCCGGGGTTTACTTTATAAGTGACTTGCCCTCACAACTGCAGTGGGGTGATGTACGCGATATTGTCATCGCTGCCTTTGGTCTGACCTTCCTCTCGACGCTTTATCCCGCTTGGCGGGCCGCTCGGGTTCAGCCTGCCGATGTACTGCGTTATGAATAAGGAAGCAACGATGACCTCAAGTACCCAGCACTCAACCACAGTTATGTTGGAATGTAACAGCCTGACACGGGTATATAGTGAAGGCCCTCAAGATCTTACCGTATTAGATCAGCTTGAGCTTAAGGTACATGCTGGAGAGCGTGTTGCCATTGTAGGGAGTTCAGGCTCGGGTAAAACAACGCTGTTAAACCTGCTAGGAGGGCTTGATCGGCCTAGTGCTGGTAGCGTAGTGATTGCTGGCGAGACGTTGGCCGGTCTTAACGAAGCGGCACTAGGTCGTTTTCGGAACCGCTATATCGGCTTTGTCTACCAGTTTCATCACCTGCTAGCTGAATTCACTGCGCTAGAGAACGCCGCGCTGCCGTTAATTATTCGCGGCCAGTCTAAAAAGGCAGCGGAGCAGCGGGCTATGCAGTTGCTCGAACGGGTGGGCATGAAGGCGCGAGCAGATCATAAACCGGGCGAACTTTCAGGGGGGGAACGTCAGCGGGTGGCCATTGCCCGTGCATTAGTGACAGATCCCCGTCTTGTGCTAATGGATGAGCCTACCGGGAACCTTGATCAAACCACGGCAGGTACCATTTTAGCGCTGATGGATGAATTGGCTAAAGAGAGTGCCTGCGCGTTTGTTATTGTGACTCATGATGTCAGTTTGGCTGCCCATCAGGATCGGGTGTTAAGGCTGGATAGTGGGCAGTTAATTGAGCAGAACAGCGACTAATGCCCCAGGGGGTTAGTCGTCGAACTCTGATTCAATACAAGCCCGGCGCTGCCGTCTCTTCAGGCGGCGGCGCTTCCAGTGATGGGAAACATGCCAGCGCCAAATTAGCCGTATGACGATATTGGCAATCATGGCTAATAGTAAGGCAGAAATTAACGATCCAAGCATTAGCGGTGGCAGGATGTCGTGCATTTGTTCTGCAATCCAGCGCGTGGATATACGCGATGGCGCCTCTCTAACTGGTGCTTCTAACAGAAACGTGCCAATTCGATAATTAAAATAAAAAATGACCGGCATGGTAAGTGGATTGGTAATCCACACCAATCCTACTGAAAGTGCCAGGTTACAACGGCTAAATCTAGCTCCCAGTGCCGCAACTACCATTTGAAACGGTATAGGCAGCATGGCGCAAAAAAGCCCCACGCTGAATGCGTTTGCAACGCTTCGACGTGTTAAAAGCCATAACCCGGGGTCCGCAATTAACGGCGCAATAAAGCGTAGTGAGCGCTGTCGCCTTAATGTGTCGGGTTTGGGCATGTAGCGCTGCAGGAAACGGCGCGGCATGTCAGGTACTCTTTCAATTGGTACATCCTATTATCCATATAGCAGCGTGCTTCGGCTATGGCGTGGGTATGAATGACCCAGTTCCAAGGAGGGGATATGCAACTAGGCGCTGCACTACCGGCTGCCTTGGCAGTATTGATGGGGGCGCTAGCGGCGTGGATCAGCGGCCCCGAGGCGCGCCTGCAGGTTTTGTTGCCAGGTGTGCTTGTGGTGCTGCTTTGCTTGGTTGTATATCGGCGTAGCCTATTAATTTGGCTGGTTATTTCAAGCTGGGTTTTTATCAGCGTGCAGCAGGAGTGGGGACACCGTTTACCACCTGGGCTCAGTGGAGAAGATGTCACTCTGGAGGCCCGAGTAATCAATGTTCAAACGCAAGCGGAGTCGTCACGAGTGCGCTTGGCAGTGGAATCTTGCCGCTCTCCCGAGGGACTGCCAAGCTGTAGCGCACTACGTAGCGTGCGAGTAAGTGCCTATGGCAACCAGCGCTACCTCGTTGGTGAGCGCTGGCGGATGACGCTGCGGCTCCGCCCGCCCAGTGGCTTTTCTAATCCAAATACATTTGATTTTCAGCAATGGTTATGGCGTGAAGGCATACATGCGACGGGCTATGTGCGCCAGGAGCCTACGCCCGAACGCCTGTCGGGGGCTGCGCCGACACTTCGTCAGCGAGCAATGGCGACGCTGGCTAGCCAACCGTTGCAAGAGCGAACCCGGCGCTGGCTTGCGACGCTAACGCTGGGAGATAGTGAGCAGTTGACCCAAGATGATTGGACCTTGCTCAATGCAACGGGTACGACGCATTTAGTGGTCATTTCTGGGTTGCATGTTGGGCTTGTCGCTTCATTTGTGCTGTTGTTGGCACGTTTTACTGCCAGGCTGATAATGCCCACCAATTGGCGTCTGCGTGCTTGGCCCTGGTGGTTAGCAGGGGTGGCGGCTGTGGGTTACGCCATGTTAGCCGGACTAGCACCTCCTGCCATGCGCGCCATGATCATGACGCTGTTAGGCTTGTGGGTGCTTAGCGGACGCCATGCGCCAGGAGCTTGGCAAGCTTGGTGGCTTGCGCTCGGGATAGTGTTAGTGGTTGATCCGCTTGCACTGTGGAGGCCTGGTCTGTGGCTATCGTTTATTGCGGTAGGCTGGTTGATTATTATTTGGCAAGGCCGCCCCCGCCCACAGGGTCTAAAAGGGTGGTGCTGGGCGCTACTGCGTTCTCAACTACTCATTGCACCGCTGATGGCGGCTGCAGTGCTATTGGCTTTTGGAAGAGTAGCCCCTGCGGCCCCGCTGATTAATCTTGTTGCTGTACCTTGGGTAAGCTCCGTTATGGTGCCCAGTGCGCTATTGGGGTGGGTGCTTTCGCCACTGCCTGGAATAGGGCTTTTTGTGTGGTGGTGTTTTGAGCAGGCACTGCAGGTTTTTCATCAGTTACTCGTCATTGCCGTGCAGTGGGCACCGCTTTTGCAGCCACCGTCAATACTGGTGTTTCCGCTAGTAGGTGCACTGTTATTGATGTCGCTGTGTTGGGGGCTTCCCTATGTCCCAGGATGGTTGCGTGTTAGTGCGACATTACTGCTATTAAGCTTTCCGTGGTGGTCAGCGGACGAACAGTTTAACCAAGGTGAGCTGCGTGTCATTGTTTATGATGTCGGGCAAGGCCAGCTGATTGAATTACGTAGCGCCAACTATCGATTGCTATACGACACAGGACCTCGCTTTCGCAGTGGTTTTATGCCGCTGCAAACCCTTTGGCCCCCAGGTCAATCGTTCGATCACGTTATTATCAGCCATGCCGATACTGATCATGCCGGGGGAGTTAGTGCGCTTTTAAAAGACCATCAAGTAACGCAATGGTGGGTTCCCAGTGGAGAGCTTCTGCCTGTTGCGAGTACAGAGTGTGTTCAAGGGCAGCAGTGGCGACGTGATGGCATTGACTACCAGATACTATGGCCCCCAAAAGGGGAGAACGTGCTCTCCTCAAATGATCGCTCCTGTGTACTTCAAATAAGCGCGGGTGGGCAGCGTTTGTTGATCACGGGTGACGTTGGTAAGGACGTTGAAAGGAGAATCTTAGCGAATGTTATTACGCCGATTGAAGTGTTAGTGGCTGGGCATCATGGGAGTAATACAAGTTCGGGTGTTCAGTTCGTTCAAGTAAGTCGTCCTCAGCATGTTATTTTTAGTGCCGGGAAAGATAATCCCTTTGACCATCCGGTCGACGCGGTGGTGCGCCGCTTTCGACAACAACAGAGCTGCTTATGGAGTACCGCCCAGGATGGTGCTCTCGAATTTAGCCTCACAGCGACTCAGCCAATTCAGATCATTCCCATGCGAAAGCAACAGGGCGTTCGTAAGCGGTGTTGATGCGCGTCACCATAAGGTAGAATTCTCGCAACTGCACACTATGGCCGGGAGCGCGTGTGACTGATTCAGGTTGGGTTCTCTACAAGCGATTATTAACTTACGTCAAACCTCACTGGCGCGCATTCGCGTTAGCGATCGTTGGTTTTATCATTTATGCCGCCTCCAGTACGGCACTAGCTGAAATGATGAAACAACTGATTGATGGCATTCAAAACCCTGATGCTGCCTTCCGTTTACTGCTTCCTCTGTTTGTGGTGATCATGTTCGCTTCGCGTGGGCTGGGGACATTTTTAAGCACTTACTTTATGTCTTATGTCGGACGTTATGTGATTCACACGCTGCGCTGCGATGTATTTGCGCACTTGCTGCATTTGCCTGGGCGTTTTTTCGACCACCATTCCAGTGGCCATTTGGTATCTCGAGTAACGTATCACGTAGAGCAGGTCGCGGGTGCTGCCACGAAAGCGGTCACTATTATTCTGCGTGAAGGTCTGTTCGTTATCGGGCTGGTCGGTTATCTGTTCTGGACCAACTGGATGCTAACGCTGCTATTTCTGGGCGTAACGCCGGTGATTGCTGTTGTGGTGAGCTATGCCAGCAAACGTTTTCGGCGTATCTCTAAGCGTATTCAACACTCCATGGGGGATGTGACACACGTCGCTTCTGAAGCGCTCTCCGGCTATCGCGTCGTGCGCACGCATGGTGCTGAAGAGTATGAAAAACAACGTTTTGAACGGGTAAGTGAAGAAAATCGTCGTCAGAGTATGAAAGAGGCGATGACGCGTGCTGTGAGTTCACCAGTGATCTTGATGCTGGTGGCGATTTCCATGGCTATTCTGGTTTGGCTTGCCATGGCGCCTGCGCTTATGGAAAACATGACGCCGGGGGAGTTTGTTGCCTTTATTACCGCAGCAGCGCTAATGATCAAGCCTGTACGCCAGCTCACCGAAGTGAATAGTGAGATTCAAAAAGGTATTGCGGCGGCGTCTGAGCTATTTGGCTTGCTTGATTTGACCCCTGAGCAGGATGAAGGTAAGACCATTCCACGCCAGCTAACCGGCAGCGTGGTGATTGATAATGTCAGTTTCCGCTACGCTGATGACCAGCCTAATGTATTGCACGGTATTAATATTGGTGTTGCCCCTGGTGAGCTAGTGGCGATTGTTGGGCGCTCTGGTAGCGGTAAATCAACATTGGTCAGCCTGCTGCCGCGTTTTTATCGTCCTAGTGAAGGGCGCATTGTGATTGATGGGGTAAATGCCGATGATTATGCGTTGGGCCCTTTGCGTCAGCAAATTGCATTAGTATCGCAACAAGTCACGCTGTTTAATGCAACCATTGCTGACAACATTGGCTATGGCGTTACCAACCCAGACCCAGCCGCCATTGAAGCGGCCGCTCAGGCGGCTTACGCCAGTGAGTTTATTGAAAAGCTGCCTCAGGGCTATGCCACGCTAGTGGGTGAAAACGGCGTGATGTTATCCGGTGGGCAACGCCAGCGCTTAGCAATCGCTCGGGCGATTTTTAAAGATGCGCCGATTCTTATCTTGGACGAAGCGACATCGGCACTGGATACCGAATCTGAGCGCTATATCCAGAAAGCGCTGGAGCATGTGTGTGAAGGGCGTACCACATTGGTCATTGCCCACCGTCTATCCACCATTGAACGGGCTGACCGTATTTTGGTGATGGATCAAGGGCGCATTATTGAGCAGGGTACCCACCAAGCGTTGCTAGAAGCGGGAGGTGCCTATGCGGCGCTGCATCAGCTTCAGTTTCAGGAGAGTGAATGAGCCTGGAACAGCGCTGGCTTAAGGCGGCTTACCAGGGGAGCCGATGGCTAACGCCGCTGTATCCGTTGGGTGCTTTATACCGTTATCTTATGGCGCGCCATAGCTCTCACTATCACGCTGGTAAAAAGCTAGCTGTTAAAGCATCCGTACCCGTTATCGTGGTGGGTAATATCACTCTTGGTGGAACCGGTAAATCGCCGCTAGTTGCGTGGCTGGTCAACTGGCTGAGGAAGCAGGGGTGGTCGCCGGGTATTATTACCCGTGGTTACGGTGGTAAAGCATCGCACTATCCGTTACTGGTAACTGCAATCACTGATCCTGCGCAAAGCGGCGATGAGCCATTAATGTTGGCGCAACAAACGGGCTGCCCGGTCATGGCTGATCCGCGCCGCGCGCGAGGCGTTCAAGCCCTGGTTGATAGTGGGTGCGACATTATTGTCAGTGATGATGGGTTACAGCATCTGGCGTTAGGACGTGATATTGAATTAGTCGTTGTTGATGGCGCGCGAGGGCTAGGCAATGGACGTTGCTTACCTGCTGGGCCGCTGAGAGAATCGCCCGGTAGATTAGCTCAAGTTGATGCTGTGATTATTAATGGTGAGCAGCGTCGCCCTCTGCCTATAGAGGGAGTGGCGATGCAACTAGCGCCGCTCAGCTGGCGCCGAATGCAGGATGGTCAACGTGTGCCACTCACTCCTCTGCCATTTACGCTACCTGTGAATGCTGTGGCAGGTATTGGCCATCCTGAGCGTTTTTTTAATACGCTGCGAAGTTTAGGGGTGGAGGGCGAGATGCGTCCGCTAGCAGATCATCAGCGCTTTGATGACCAGACTTTCCGTTTTAGTCATCAGCGCCCCGTTGTAATGACCGCCAAAGACGCAGTGAAGTGCCAAGCGTTAGCGCCACCCGATAGCTGGGTGTTAGAGGTAGAAGCCGTGCTTCCGCCAGAGTTTGAACACTGGCTGGCAGCTAAATTGTCAGCGCTTTCTGAAAAGGGATACACCGATGGATAAAGAACTACTGGCAATGCTGGTTTGCCCGCTTTGCAATGGCAAGCTCAAGTATAATCGTGAAGCCCAGGAACTTTGCTGCCACTACGACGGTTTGGCGTACCCTATTCAAGCAGGCATCCCTGTGATGCTTCCTGAAGAGGCGCGCGCGATGGATGCCGATGAAAAGCTACCTATCTCGCCTGGTCGTACCGGAGAGGTGTAATGTCAGTCGCTAAGACCGAATTTATTGCCGTTGTTCCCGCGCGTTTTGGCTCGTCCCGCTTGCCGGGTAAGCCACTGCTGGATATCGCGGGTGAGCCTATGGTTGCCCATGTCTGGCGAAGAGCCTGTCAAAGCCAAGCAAGTCGTGTCGTGGTAGCCACTGACGATCCTCGTATACGTGATGCGATGTTGCCCTACGGTGCGGATGTCGTTATGACTCGCGCGGATCATCCTTCTGGTACGGACCGGCTGGCCGAAGTGGCAGAGCAGCTCGGGCTAAGCGACGACACTTTAGTGGTGAATGTGCAAGGCGATGAGCCGCTTATCCCCCCGGCCTTAATTGACCAAGTGGCGATGCGTTTAGCCGAAGATCGAGAAGCGGCCATTGCGACGCTTGCTGAGCCTATTACTGATGTTGAAACGTTATTTAACGCTAACGTCGTCAAAGTTGTTCGCTCCTTGCAGGGGCGTGCTCTGTACTTTTCTCGTGCTCCCATTCCTTGGGATCGAGAGCAATTTAAAGTCCAGCCCGCGCTTTTAGCCACCGATGCGTGGTTGCGTCATATTGGTATATACGCCTACCGTGCCAGTTTCCTTGCCGCTTATCGTGAGCTGGCGCCGTCGAGCCTTGAGCAGTTGGAGCAGCTAGAACAGCTGCGTGCGCTACAGCATGGCTATGCCATTCAAGTTGCGCTAGCCAGCACTATCAATCCTCCTGGTGTGGATACGCCGGAAGACTTAGCCAGGGTGAGAGCGCTTCTGGCGAGTGAAAGTGAAGGTGGAAGCGAATGAAGCGCGTCCTATTTGTCTGTTTGGGCAATATTTGTCGTTCGCCAACGGCCGAAGGCGTCTTTTGGCACGCTGTTGAAGAGGCTGGCTTAAGTCGTCATATCAACGTTGACTCTTGTGGTGTAGGTAGCTGGCATGTTGGAAAAGCGCCAGACAGCCGTGCCCAGGCAGCTGCTTTGCAGCGTGGTATCGATATTAGTCATTTGCGCGCTCGTCAGCTAAGCGCCAGTGACTTTCTTGAATTCGACTATGTGCTAGGCATGGATCGCGACAACCTCAAGGCAATGCGAGCGCTACAGCCGAGTACCAGTCGTGCCCATGTGGGGCTCTTGCTAGATTTTGCCGACTTGCCTGATGCTGAAGTGCCTGACCCTTATTACGGTGGTGATGAGGGCTTTGAACATGTCCTGAATTTAATTGAGGCGGCTTCTACAGGGCTAATTGCCCAGCTGAGAAATGACGGGCTGAGAAATGACAGGTTGTGAAATCACGAGTTGTGAAAGAACTGATAATGATTTGCTTAGTCGTTGCCAGTCAGTCGATTTAACCTCTGCGAACACGCTGCGTTTACCCTGTCAGGCGGAGCGGTATGTTGCCCCTAAAACGCTAAGTGCACTCCAGCATGTGGTGCGTGAAGCCGTTGCTAAGCAGTGGCACATTACGCTCTTGGGAGGTGGCAGTAATGTGCTGCTTCCCGCTAAGCTGAAAGGCATTGCGATTCGGCCTGCTATGCAGCAGTGGTGGCTAGAAAGTTGCGGAGAGTCTGTTGTTGCTCATGTGGGAGCAGGCGTTAATTGGCATTCGTTAGTAATGACGCTATCGGCTCGCGGCCTGTGGGGCATTGAAAACTTAGCGCTGATTCCTGGTGATTGCGGCGCAGCACCAGTACAGAACATTGGTGCATACGGTGTCGAGCTTAAAGACGTTCTGGTAGGGGTGCAGGTAGTAGAGTTGGCGTCGGGTAATGTACGTTGGTTAAGCGCCGATGCTTGCCAATTTGGTTACCGAGATAGCATCTTCAAAAAATCGCTAGCGGATAAAGTCGTCATTACTCAGTTGGCGCTTCGGCTATCAAAAACGCCGCTGCCAAGACTGGGTTATGGAGATTTAGCTGCCCGAGTAGCCGCTTCGGCGAGTTGCTTGGCGGTGGCTCAGGCAGTGTGTGCTATTCGTCAGGAAAAACTACCGGACCCTCAGGTGCTTGCAAATGCGGGTAGCTTCTTTAAAAACCCGCTAGTTAGCAGCGATCAGCTATCTCGCTTGTTACAGGCATACCCTAGCATGCCATATTTTCCGCAGGTTAACGGTCAATCCAAACTGGCAGCGGGGTGGTTAATTGATCAATGCGGGCTGAAAGGGATTCGGCAGGGGGCTTTCGGTGTTCACGCGCGGCAGGCCTTGGTGCTTGTGCATTTTGGCGGTGGCGATCGGTGTGAGCTACTGCAGTTTGCAGAGCATATTGCCCACCAGGTCTATGACCAATTTGGTGTTGAGTTAGAGCCTGAGCCACGCTTGGTACAAGCATAAAAAAACCCCGCTTAGCGGGGTTTTTAGTGCTAGTGTCGAGTACTAGCGATCACTCATTAGTCGTGTTCTGTGCTTGTTTACGCAGTTCACGAGGATCGTTATGAGCACGACGGCGGCGGCGTGGCTTAGGTGCCTCGTCTTGGGTAGAAGTAGCAGGCGCTTGCTTTGCTTCTTCAGGTGCCACTGTTTCAACGGGGGCCTCTGGTGAAGGCGTTTGAACCTCTTCATTAGTCGCCAATGTAGGCTGTGGCTCTGTGCTTTCTTGAGCAGCAGCGCTGTCATTCGCGGTTTCTGAAGCAGCGCTCGTGTCTGAAACAGTTGTATTGCTCACTGCGTCGCTGTCTAAAGAAGATGCTTCCGGCTGCTCAGCAAACTCTGGTGAGCTTGCTTCAATGCTAGCTGCTACGCTTTGCGACGGTGTCTGAGTGTTAGCGTCACTGTCGACAGTCTCAGCAGTCTCAGCAGTCTCAGCAGTCTCAGCAGTCTCAGCAGTCTCAGCAGTCTCAGCAGTCTCAGCAGCTTTCGGCGCTTCTGCATGTGTGTCGACGTCTGCGGGTGTCTCTTGTGCCGTCTCCTGAGGTTCTTGAGGCAATACAGGTTCCTGAGACTCAGAAGGTTCTTGAGGCTCAGCAGCTTGAGATAGCGACTGCTGGGGCTTGTCGGTCTCTTTTGCAGTTTCTTCGTCACGTGAGCTTACTGATTCGCTGTTGGCGGTATCAAGCTCTTTCACGTTTGAAGTGCTCTCTTCCTCCAGCTCTACTCCCGCATCAGCTTTCACGACCTCAGACGAACCGCTAGCCGCCTCTTGGGGCGCTTCTTGAGCAGTTGCATCATAAGTTGGCTGTTGAGGTTTGGCCTCAGCGCTTTTCTCTACACCTTCCTCTGCTTCAGGTTCCGCTTTCTCTGCCGCTTGCTGAGGTTGGCGACGCTGGCGCGTAGCCTTGCGTGCTTTCTCCGCCTTTTCGGCAGGGCGCTCAGCCGTTGTTCCATCGGCAGCTGCTGATTCCTCTACCGCTGGTTCAGGCGCTTCAGTGGCTACTTCAACGCTTGGTGTGGCAGCTGTGCTGGCCTCATCTTGTAAAGAGGGGCTGGCCGGCGTTGCTTTACTGCTGTTCACTTCAACAGCAGGCGCTTCTACCGCCGGTGATTCAACAGCAGCTTCAGCAGAAGGAGCGTCTGCAGAAGGAGCTTCAGCCGCTGCGGCTTGCAGTTTCAGCTGTTCCGCTTCGGCTTGAGGATTAACGGCCTGTTTACGCGTGCGGTTGCGCGGATTGTTACGCGTGCGTTTCGGCTTGCCGTCATCCTGTTTGTCGTCCGTTTGTGATGCAGGCTCACGGGCAGCTTCGTTTTTCGGCTTGGCATCACGTGGTTTATCGCGACGATTTTCTGGTTGAGCAGTAGGTTTAGCCGCCTCATCTTTAGATGACTCTTTGGCCGCTAGGTTTGTCTGCTGCTCTTTTTGACGACTGCTCTTTTGATCATTGTCCTGGAGCTTGGCCTCGTCTTGCTGAGGGTGGCGTCGACGGTTGCGAGTACGACTAGGACCGCTACGTTTATCGTTAGCGTCGTCGTTATTATCAGCGTTGCGCGGTTGGCTAGGCTGCTGGTTACTCGGCTGTTGATTGCTCGATTGCTGCTGACTGCGCTGCTCGTTTCTGCTGGCGCTTTCGCCACGTTCACGGGCAGGCTTTGGCTTGCTTTCGCTGCGCTGTGAGCGATTTTTGCTCGTTCTCTCAGGCTGCTTGCGGGCAACAGGAGCTTCCGGTTCGGGCTGGCTCGTGCTGGTATCTTCACCGCCTAGCAGTTTGGCAAAGCCTCTGATAAAGCGGCCAATCACACTGGGTTGCTCTTCAGTGACGGTGGGAGTCGCTGTAACGGCTTTATCTGCTTTGGCAGCTCTCTCTGCCTTTTCTTCAGTCTGAAGAGAGGCGGGCGCTGGTGCATTATGTACAACGCTTTTAACCGCTGCTTCAGCGCGCATGGCGGGCGGAGTGAAGCTAGGATCGGGTTCTTTGCCTACTTCAGTATCAGTCGAAAGTTCGAAGCTGGATAGCGTCAGGCTTTCATCATCGTCTAGGTGGTCATCACGTAGTCGCTGAACGTCGTAATGCGGCGTATCCATTTCGGGATTCGGCAGGAGAACTACGCGTACGCCTTGACGTGATTCGATGTCTGCCAGAACGCTGCGCTTTTCATTCAGCAAGTAGGTGGCGACAGGTACTGGAAGAATGGCGCGGATTTGTGCGCTGCGCTCTTTCATGGCTTCTTCTTCAATCAGGCGCATGATAGAGAGCGAAAGCGAGCGAACATCACGAATAGTGCCTTGGCCGTTACAGCGCGGACAAACAACGCCGCTGGTTTCGCCTAGCGAGGGGCGCAGCCGCTGGCGTGACATTTCCATCAAGCCAAAGCGAGAAATCCGACCAATCTGAACGCGTGCACGATCCAGCTTCAGGGCATCGCGCATGCGGTTTTCAACCTCACGCTGATTGCGCGCAGGGCCCATATCGATAAAGTCGATAACGACGAGACCACCGATATCACGCAGGCGCAACTGTCGCGCAATCTCATCGGCTGCTTCAGAGTTGGTTTGCAGCGCGGTTTCTTCAATATCGCTGCCGCGTGTGGCCCGGGCAGAGTTAATATCAATCGAGACTAGCGCTTCGGTATGATCGATAACAATAGAGCCACCAGAGGGAAGCTTTACTTCGCGCTGGTAAGCAGTTTCGATCTGCGACTCAATTTGGAAGCGCGAGAAAAGAGGGACTTCATCGGCGTAAAGTTTAATTTTCTGCTGATAAGAGGGCATTACCTGACGAATAAAGCCCAGCGCTTCTGCATGAATCTCGGGGCTGTCAATTAACACCTCGCCAATGTCTTGGCGCAGGTAATCGCGCATGGCGCGGATAATGACATTAGATTCGCGGTAAATCAGGAATGGGGCTGAGCGCTTGCCAGCTTCAGTGGTAATGGACTCCCACACTTGGACAAGGTAATCCAAGTCCCACTGCAGCTCTTCTGGGCTACGGCCGATACCGGCGGTGCGAACGATCAGGCCCATTTTGTCTGGCACTGTCAGTTGGCCCATGGCATCTTTCAGCTGGCTGCGGTCATCACCTTCAATGCGGCGTGAAATACCACCTGCACGGGGATTGTTCGGCATCAGAACAAGAAAGCGGCCCGCTAAGCTAATAAAGGTAGTCAGTGCTGCCCCTTTATTGCCACGCTCTTCTTTATCAACTTGGACGATGACTTCCTGGCCCTCTTTCAGCACCTCTTTGATGCTAGGGCGACCAGACACATCTTTGATAAAATATTCGCGGGAAATTTCTTTTAGTGGCAGGAAACCATGGCGTTCGGCGCCAAAATCAACAAAAGCGGCTTCAAGGGAAGGTTCTACCCGGGTGATTTTGCCCCGGTAAATATTGGCTTTCTTCTGTTCTCGAGCGCCAGATTCGATGTCTAAATCGTAAAGGCGTTGCCCGTCTACCAGCGCAACCCGCAGCTCTTCTGGCTGGGTTGCGTTAATCAGCATCCGTTTCATATTGTCTCACATAGCATTGCGAGCCGACGAGCCGTCTAGGCGTGGCGTAGACGAATCGCTGGGTGCTGCGTGCTTGTGCTCGGCGCATTGCTATGCTGACGCATTAAGCCGGGAAGGCAATCATGCCGACCCGGCCGAAAGGGCGTTGAGTACGTGGCGGAGGCAGAACATGTTTCGGTGGCTGTCACGTCCATCCGGCTCTGCTGACACCGCCAACACCTGGCATTCATCGATTCGTCAACGCCGGTCATCGGCACAGCGTTGAACTTGGCGCCCCAAGTCAAGCAGCACCTTGTGACGAACAGGATAGGCTGCTTGGGGCGTGACGTTTGTTAATTCAATTGCCTGCCATTGCGGGCGAAGCAAAAGTGTCTCTGCCGTCAAAAAGCATGCGACAGAGTAACTGTATATCCAGTACGTAAGGCGTGTGGGTAATGCGTACACTACGCCATTTTGCCTGTGCTCTGGCCTGCGTGTTTGTCGGGCAGGCGCTTGGCAAGAGTGGTAGTGCTCCCGTTACGACGTGTCTGTTTACGGGTAAGCCACACTTGGCCGCTGAACGTTTTGGAATATAACAGTAAAGACAACTACCAGCAATTGACGCAATGCGCATTGGTCTACGCTAGAATGCCGTTTTTAGCCTGTCGCTATTAGATCACACCAGGAGTGAGCGTTAATGTCCGAAGGGCGGGAAGTACAGTGGGTGGATATCGCCCCGGAACAAGCAGGTCAGCGAATCGATAATTTTCTGATGACGCGTTTAAAAGGCGCTCCTCGTGCATTGATTTATCGCATTGTGCGGAAAGGCGAAGTAAGGGTTAATAAAAAGCGCGTCAAAGTAGATTATCGACTTCAAGCGGGTGATCTAGTGCGTGTGCCGCCGCTGCGATTAGCACCGAGAGAAGCGGTTAAAGAGGTGAGTGACAACTTACGTGATTTATTAATTGGTAGCGTCATTATGGAAGGACCCGATTGGATGGTGATTAACAAACCATCCGGATTGGCCGTCCATGGAGGAAGTGGCGTCAAAATTGGCCTCATTGAAGCGCTTCGGCAAGTGCGCGATGACCTTACTTTTTTAGAGCTTGTCCACCGATTGGATCGTGATACATCGGGCTGCTTACTGTTGGCAAAATCTCGTGATGCGCTCGTCACACTTAACGAATCGCTGAAAAAGCATGCAATGGACAAGCGCTACTTGGCGTTAGTGGCTGGGCGCTGGCCTGCTCGGAAGAGCTATGTGAGTGCCCGCTTAGACCGCTTTGATGCGGGTAACGGTGAAAGGCGAGTGCGGGTAGATCCAAATGGCAAGGTTTCACGGACTCACTTTTCGGTAGTGGAAACCTTTGAAAAGGTCACGCTGATAGAGGCGGAGCCTGTGACAGGCCGCACCCACCAGATTCGTGTCCATGCGGCTCATGCTGGGCACGCCTTATTGGGCGACGACAAATACGGTACCCGCGAAAGTAATCATATGGCGCAGCGCCTTGGTTTGGGGCGTCTATTTCTTCATGCCCGTGCATTAACGTTTCCTGAGCCTGGCAATGGTCGACCCGTTACGGTGAAAGCACCGCTGCCTGAAGCATTGGAAGAAGCGTTAAAACGTGCTCGTAAATAAGGAAGCGACATGCGCTATGAGCTAATTATCTTTGATTGGGATGGCACATTGATGAACTCCGTGCCAAAAATTGTTGCCTGCATGCAGGCAGCCGCTTCTGATGCCGAGTGGAGTGAGTTAGACGTCAGTGCTATCGAGAATATTATTGGCTTGGGCCTGCCTGAGGCGATAGCGACGTTATGTCCTGGTATTGAAGCGGTTCAGGCCGAGCGCTTGCGTCAACGCTATGCCTACCATTTCGTTCATGGTGATTCGACGCCCATGCCTTTTTTTGAAGGCGTTAAAGAGCAAGTTGCCCGGCTGCGTGAACGTCCTTATCAGCGTTTAGCGGTGGCGACGGGGAAGAGCCGTCGTGGTCTAGATCGGGTTTTTGCCGAAACAGAGTCAGGTGGTTGGTTTAATGCCAGCCGAACAGCAGATGAAACGCGCTCTAAGCCTCATCCGCAGATGCTGCTTGAACTGCTCGAAGAGCTAAAAGTGCCCGTTGAGCGCGCTGTAATGGTGGGTGATACCGAGTATGACCTTGAAATGGCAAGGTCTATTAATATGGATCGTGTGGGCGTTACTTACGGTGTGCATGCCCCCGCTCGGTTGGCGGCTAGTCAGCCTGTGTGGCTGGCGGATGATGTAGATAGCCTGTTCGACTGGCTTCACGGTTAGCGGCGTTAGCAACCCCTGTGGGTAGTGGTTGTACGATCAAGCGAACACTAGGAATCGTATATGAGTGATGAGCAGCAGCGCGATGGAAGCGGTGATGGTAGAGGCGCTCAGGCGGGTGATGATTTTCCTGGCCAGGAGAGTGGTGACCGTTGGACCGATGGGCCGGAGGTTGTCCGGCAGGCCAAAAAGCAACCGCTCCCGGGAGCGGAGAGTGATGATGCCGAAACACTGCGCGAGCGCCAGCGCTTAGCGCAGTTGGAAATGATGGACCGCTGGGTTGGCGGTGTTTTAACGGAACAGCGCAGAACCCGGCGCTGGAAGCTGTTCTTTCGTTTGATGTTGCTAGCGATTGTATTGATATCGTTAACAGCAATGCTATACCGCGTGTTTCTCGCTGAGCCAACGGCCTCATTGCCCACCGAGAGCCACGTAGCACTGGTGGAAGTACATGGTGTGATTGCCAGTGATGCACCAGCAAATGCTGAACGCATCATTAAAGGGTTGAATCGTGCATGGTCATCAGAGAGCGCTGCTGCTGTTGTGTTGCACATTGATAGTCCTGGTGGAAGCCCTGTGCAATCGCAGCGTATTTACGACGAAATGATGCGGCTGCGTGATCAGGGCGACAAGCCCATTATTGCCGTGATAGAGGATATTGGTGCGAGCGGCGCTTACTACGTTGCTTCAGCTGCCGATAGCATCGTGGCGTCTCGTGCAAGCTTGGTTGGCTCTATTGGTGTTATCTATGCTGGCTTTGGCTTCCAGGAAGCGATCAACCAGATTGGCGTAGAGCGTCGCGTAATGACTGCCGGTGAAAACAAAGCCTTTTTGGATCCTTTTCAGCCGCTTGATGAAGAGGCTGCTGATTTCTGGCAGGGCGTTCTGACTCAAACCCATGAGCAGTTTATAGACGATGTGAAGGCAGGGCGTGGTGATCGTTTGAGCAACAGCCCTGAAATTTTCTCAGGGCTTATCTGGAGCGGTGAACAAGCGTTAGAGCTAGGTTTGATAGATGAGCTGGCCAGTCTTGAGCAAGTCGCTCGTGAGCAGGTAGGCGAGGCTGAATGGGAGAACTATACGCCCAGCTTAGACCCCTTCGAGCGTTTGACACGCCGCTTTACGCAAACAGCTGCCGAAGTGCTGGGGCTTCAGCATGCGCATGCTCCTTTGCGTTTTCAGGCTCAGTAACGACTAAGCGTCGCCGAGTGGGTTCATACCTGCTTGGCGAAGCATGTCGCATAGTGCGATGAGTGGGAGCCCTATGAGTGCGTTTGGGTCTCGGCCTTCGAGTTTTTCAAACAAGCTAATCCCCAGTCCTTCCATGCGGAAGCTGCCAGCGCTGTCTAAAGGTTGCTCAAGGGCAACATATCGTGCAATTTCTTGCTGGCTCAGTGAGCGAAAAACCACCTCAAACGGCTCGATATGGACGTGATGCCGTTGGTGGCGGGTATCAACTAATGCTAAGCCCGTCAAAAAAGTCACTTTTTGGCCAGAAAAGCGCGCCAGATTCTCCCGAGCGCGCTCTTCTGTATGAGGTTTGCCGAGAATGTCACCCTCAAACAGAGCTATTTGATCAGAGCCAATGATGCAATGATTGGGGAAGCGCTCAGCAACGGCGTTGGCTTTGCTGAGTGCCAGGCGGTGCACTAAGGCGTTGGGCGTCTCATTAGGATAGGGCGTTTCGTCGATGTCTGGAGAGCAGCACTGATAGGGCAGTAGTAGCTTGTCCAGTAGCGCTTGGCGGAAGCGAGAGCTTGATGCCAGGACAAGCGGCGCGTTATCGGTTTGAGGCACAGTGTTCTCCTTAATAGGCCTGGTTGAGCATTAAACGGCGTTCAAAGGAGTGTAACGAAACCTTGGTAGCCTGCCTATTTACGTGGTTTTGGGAGATAATCTCATAAGAATTGCACCGACAGCTTTGACAGCGGGGGGGCGAGTGCCTATCATTGCGCGCCTATGTTGACCTCACAAATCCCCAGCCGGGTTGAGCCTTATAAGCTTGCAGCCCGCCGCGAACGACTAGAAGGCATTGTGGCGCTGAACAAGCTGCCACGCCTAGCTGAAGAAGCAGGTGACCAAACCGGCGACTGTCATGTCGTACTCGAGTTTGGCGTTGATGCCCAAGGCCGTCGCGAAATTCGTGGCCATTTGCAAGCGACCCTGGCGTTGCCTTGTCGCCGTTGTCTAGTGCCGCTAAGCCAAGACGTTTCCAGTGATTTCTTATTAGGAATGATTGCAGACGAAGCTTTGGCTGCCGAGCTACCTGCTAGTCATGAGCCGGTGCTGGTGGAAAATGAACAGCTGGACTTGCTGACGGTAATAGAGGATGAACTTATCCTTAGCTTGCCGCAGGTGGTCTATCACGATGAGACCGAATGCCATGTCTCGGCGGAGCAGCTGGTCAGCAAGACCGAAGGCACGGCGGAAGACTCCGCTCCGGCCAAGAACCCTTTCGCAGTGCTTAATGCTTTGAAAAGCAGTGGCGCTTTGAAAGGCAAAAAGTAAGCATCACTTACCTTAATTACCTTGGAGTAAACACCCATGGCAGTTCAACAGAACCGTAAAACTCGTTCCAAGCGCGGTATGCGTCGTAGCCACGATGCGCTGAGCGCACCGACTCTGTCTCAGGACAAAGAAACCGGTACTACTCACCTGCGTCACCACGTTTCTCCCGACGGTTTCTACCGCGGTCGTAAAGTGGTCGAAGTTTAAGCCTTAGCGCTTTTATGAGCGGCAAAACAGGGTGGGTGCTGTGTGCGCCTAGCGATTGATGTAATGGGGGGTGACCAAGGCCCCCGTGCCATTATCGAAGGCTCCGCAAGGGCGGTTGTTGAACGCCCCGACCTAGCATTAACTCTGTTTGGTCCGCGTCAGCAGATTGATGCTGAACTTTCGCGTTTGCCGCAGCCTTTGGCTGCGGCAACGTCACGTTTGGTGGCAGCCGATGCTCCAGAAAGTGTTTCTCAAGCGGCAACTGCTGCCTGGGCAATGCGCCGCGGAGATGCTACCAGCATGGCGTGTATGCTGCGCAGCCTGTCTTCAGGTGAAGCAGTTGCAGGCGTGAGTGCGGGAAATACCGGAGCCTTGGTCGCTTTGGCGAGGCGCGAGCTTGGTATGTTGCCTGGTATCTCCAGGCCTGCAATCAGTACCGCAATCCCCGCGCGTGGAGGGCGACGCTGTTATTTGCTTGATTTAGGGGCAAATGTAGATTCGCCTGCATCCCGGCTGTTTGATTTTGCCATGATGGGTGCCGCCATGGCTCAGTGTATGGATCGCATTAAGCGGCCTCGTGTTGCCTTGTTGAATGTGGGCTCTGAAGCCACGAAAGGAAGTGCGAATGTGCGCGAAGCGGATCGTTTGCTGCGTGAAAGTGCCAGCGATTTAAGCTTTGACTACCTTGGTTATGCTGAGGGTGGGGATATTTTTCAGGGCGATCTTGACGTCGTGGTTTGCGATGGTTTTGTTGGTAATGTCACGTTGAAAGCCAGTGAAGGCTTGACTCGTATGTTGGTGGAGCGTGTACAAATGGCGTTTGAATCACGCCTGAGTGGGCGTTTGGCAAGTATACTGGCCAGGCCTGTACTGAAGAGGCTTAAGCGGGAGCTAGATCCTGTACGTTATAATGGGGCCAGTCTCTTGGGGTTGCAGGGTATTGTGGTGAAAAGCCACGGCAGCACCCAGGCGGATGGTTTTTATTATGCTATTCAGCGTGCATTGCAAGAAGTGGAGCATGATTTGCCTGTACGAATTGCAGCACGCTGGTCGCGTTCTTGAGCGCTATCAGCGTAGTAGATAATAAAACGTTATATTTTTTTGCGGGCTATTGGTGGTAGTAGAGTGTGCCAAAAACTGTTTTAGCAACGGCGCCAATAGCACGCTTATCGCTCAACTGAGCAAATGCCTACAAGAGCAAAGGTGAACGACATGTCTCAACCCCTTGCCCTCATTTTTCCCGGGCAAGGCTCTCAGCAGCTTGGAATGTTGCGAGAGCTAGCCGAGCGCTACAGTGTGGTGGGAACTACATTTGAGGAAGCGTCAGACGCTCTGGGCTACGATTTGTGGAAAGTCGTCCAGGAAGGTCCAGAAGACGCGTTGAATGCGACGGCATGCACTCAGCCGGCACTACTTGCCTCCAGTGTAGCTATCTGGCGTATCTGGCAAGAGTTGGAAGGGCCTCGCCCAAGTGTCATGGCCGGCCATAGTCTTGGTGAATATAGTGCTATGGTTTGCGCTGGAGTGATGGGGTTCGCTGAAGGCGTGCGCCTTGTTCGCCTGCGTGGTGAAGCCATGCAGGAAGCTGTCCCTGCAGGAGAAGGGGGCATGGCAGCGATCCTTGGGCTTGACGATAGCGCAGTTGAAGCAGCCTGTGCCCAAGCGGCTGAAGGAGAAGTGGTGTCTGCCGTTAATTACAACTCGCCTGGGCAGGTTGTTATCGCAGGTGGCAAAAATGCCGTGGAGCGTGCTATCGCAGCCTGTCAGGAAGCGGGCGCCAAGCGAGCGCTTTCACTGCCGGTGTCAGTACCCTCCCATTGTGCGTTAATGCGGCCAGCTGCTGAACGACTCTCCGACGCTATGCAAAAAATTGAGCTGCGTGCCCCTCGTTATGCGGTTATTCAAAACGTCGATGCGCAAGCTCATGCCGATATTGAGACATTGCGTACGCGCCTAATCGAACAGTTGTATCAGCCCGTTCGTTGGTCATCTTGCGTTGAAGCGATGGTCGAGCAAGGTGCTAATGTGTTCATTGAATGTGGGCCTGGTAAAGTGCTTACCGGATTGAATAAGCGCATTGTGCGTAGTGCCAAAGGGTTGGCGGTAAATGATCCTGATAGCCTGGATTCAGCCCTTGAGTTAGCACGTGAGGCGTCGGCGGGTGGTGCGTGAAAAATGGTGCGTGTTAAGTCGCTATTTTCCGCTACCCTTGCTTAGTTAGGTTGAAGGAAGAACGTTATGACTCAAGAACGAAGAGTTGCACTAGTCACTGGTGCTAGCCGAGGCATTGGGCGAGCCATTGCTCATGAGCTTGGGCGTCAAGGACGTATTGTGGTAGGAACTGCCACTAGCGAATCGGGCGCTGAAAAAATTGATGCTGATCTAAAAGAGCATGGTATTGAAGGTGCAGGTATGTGCCTTAATGTTACTGATCAGCAGAGTATTGATCAGGTGCTCAAAACAATTGGCGAACGTTTTGGTGCGCCCACGATTTTGGTCAATAATGCCGGCATTACCCGTGACAATTTGTTAATGCGCATGAAAGAAGATGAGTGGGACTCCGTGATGGATACCAATCTCAAATCTGTTTATCGCGTTAGCAAGGCGTGTCTGCGTGGTATGACAAAGGCACGCTTTGGGCGTATCGTGTCGATAAGTTCTGTAGTGGCAACGATGGGTAACCTAGGCCAAACTAACTACGCCGCCGCCAAAGCGGGAATGGAAGGCTTTAGCCGTGCTTTAGCGCGTGAAGTCGCGTCCCGTGCAATTACGGTTAATGCGGTTGCGCCTGGGTTTATTGCAACGGATATGACCGAAGCGTTGCCTGAAGCGCAGCATGAAATGCTGCTTAAGCAAATTCCTCTTTCGCGTTTAGGCGGGCCTGAGGAAATTGCCGCTGCCGTTGGATTTTTGACAAGTGATGCTGCAGGTTATATCACTGGCGAAACGCTACACGTGAACGGCGGCATGAATATGCGTTGATGGCCTTGGGTTTGGCGGTTGCGTCAGCTTAAGGGCGTCTATAAACTACCCCGCAGCTTTTGGCTTGCGGTTTCCAAATGGCTGGTTATCAAAAACGGCTAATGTGAACGACTGGAGTACGTTGATGAGTACTATTGAAGAGCGCGTTAAGAAAGTTGTGGCAGAGCGCCTGAACGTTAAAGAAGAAGATATCCAGAACAGCTCTTCTTTTACTGAAGACCTGGGTGCTGATTCTCTTGACACCGTTGAGCTGGTGATGGCGCTTGAAGAGGAATTTGATACTGAAATTCCTGACGAAGAAGCTGAAAAAATCACCACGGTTCAAGAAGCTATCGACTACGTAAACGCCCATCAGTAAGGGCTGAGTCGAAGCAGTGAGCCAGGGTGGGGTGCTTACCCACCCGTATAAAAAGCCGTCCTGAGTAGGGGCGGCTTTTTTGCTTTGCTGTCACAATGAATATAACGTTCAATCTCCGTTATACTAGTCACCAAATCTCTGCAGCAAATGACCCAGATGGGTCGTGTCACCATGGATGCCTGGAGGAAAGCTAATGGCGCGAAGAAGGGTAGTGGTAACTGGGTTAGGCCTGGTGACCCCAGTGGGTAACAGTGTTAATGAGTCGTGGGCAAATATTGTCGCCGGCAAAAGTGGCATAGCGCCGATTGAGCACTTTGATACAAGTGGCTTCAACACGCGTTTTGGAGGATCGGTTAAAAATTTCGATATTAGTCCCTATCTGAATCCTAAAGACGCACGCAAGATGGATTTGTTTATCCAGTACGGCATGGCGGCGGGAGCCCAGGCCGTTCAGGACTCGGGGCTTGAGTGTACCGAAGAGAATGCTGAGCGCATTGGGGTGGCTATTGGTTCAGGCATTGGTGGTTTGCCGATGATTGAACATAACCATAATGCGCTGAATAAGGGTGGCGCACGCCGCGTCTCGCCGTTTTTTGTGCCAGGTTCAATCATTAATATGATTTCTGGCAACATGGCGATTCAGCACGGCTTCAAAGGCCCGAATATCGCGATTACCACAGCGTGTACAACGGGTACCCATAATATTGGCTACAGTGCTCGCACGATTGCATACGGCGATGCCGATGTAATGATCTGTGGCGGTGCGGAAATGGCCACTACCCCATTAGGGTTGGGCGGGTTTTCGGCCGCGCGAGCGCTCTCTACTCGCAATGAAGACCCTCAGGCGGCGAGTCGCCCGTGGGATACTGATCGTGACGGCTTTGTGCTGTCAGACGGTGCGGGTGTGCTTGTTTTGGAAGAGTACGAGCACGCTAAAGCGCGTGGTGCCAACATCTACGCAGAGCTTGCAGGCTTTGGTATGAGTGATGATGCCTATCATATGACGGCGCCGCCGGAAGATGGGCGTGGTGCTGCACTTTCCATGAGCAATGCCATTAAAGATGCGCGTATTGATCCAGCGGATGTGCATTATATTAACGCGCATGGCACGTCTACCGCAGCGGGTGACTTAGCAGAAAGCCGGGCGATTGAAAAAGTGCTTGGTAGCGCAGCTCAGCAGGTTGCCGTGAGCTCTACCAAATCAATGATTGGCCACCTGTTAGGTGCTGCAGGAGCGGTTGAAGCGGTGTTTAGTATTCTGGCTATTCGCGACCAGATTGCGCCGCCGACCATTAACCTGGATAACCCACAGGAAGGCTGTAATCTTGATTACGTACCGCACACCGCGCGGAAGATGCCCATTGAAATAGCGCTCTCAAACTCGTTCGGGTTCGGTGGTACCAACGGCTCACTGTTGTTTAAAAAGGTATAGCACGCAATGCCAATGCCCCAGGTGCCGTTTGACGACCGAGGGCTTGCGTATGGTGACGGAGTATTTGAAACAGTGCTGCTGCGCGCTGGTGTCCCTGTGCTATGGGATTATCATTACGCGCGCTTACGGCTGGGCTGTCAGCGTTTGAATATTCCGTTGCCCTCCATGGAGCAGTTGGTCGCCACCTGGCAATCTCCGTCTAACGCCGAGCTTGAAATACTCAAACTAATCCTAACCCGAGGAAGTGGTGGGAGAGGGTATGCGACGCAGGATAGCTCTCAACCTCGCTTGCTTAGCCGTAGAACCCCTTTTGTGGTAAACGCTGACCGTTGGCATGAGGGGGTTAACGTACGGATTTGTCAGTTGCGTTTGGGACATCAGCCGCTTTTAGCAGGCATTAAACACCTTAATCGATTGGAAAATGTACTCGCGCGCCAGGAGTGGAATGACCCAGCCATAGCCGAGGGGTTGCTTGGAGATACTGATGGCCTGCTGGTGGAAGCCACCAGTATGAATGTCTTTTGGCAGCAAGCGGGGACATTCTTTACACCGCCATTATCGCAGTGCGGCGTGGCGGGTACGCTGCGAGCGGCATTATTGGATCATGGAGCAGTACAGGAAGCCCCTATTGCGCTGAACGCTACCCATGACGTTGAGCGTCTTTGGGTAGCTAACTCGGTACAAGGTGTATGGCCAGTGAATAAGCTGTTAAGTGAAACAGGTGTAGTCCTGAAGTCCTGGCCGCTGACAGGCCAAGATAGGTTGCAAACAATAGGCCATGACTTACTTGGCTATTCGCCGACATCCCGTTAGGCAGAATTTTATCAACAATATTGAGGTGTCATGGTGAAACGGTTTTTAGCTGCCGTAGGTGTCGTGGTCGTGGTTGGATTCGCAGCCGTTGTGGGCGGCTATGCTTACTGGCAGCAGCGCTTATCGGCACCGGTCACACTTGAGGAGCCAGCGCTTTACCAGGTTCCTGCGGGGGCTGGGTTCAATCAGGTCGTTCGAGATCTGGAAAGCCAGGGCTTTATTGAAGATGCTTGGGCATTTCAATTATTGGCGCGTGTTGAGCCTGAGCGTGTACCACGCTTGCGGGTGGGGGAGTATCAGCTAACCCCAGGCATGAGCGGTCTTGAACTGATTGCTCTCTTGGGCAGCAATAACGTTGTCACTTATCCGTTAACGATTCCCGAAGGCTGGACATTCCGCCAGATGCGCGAGCTATTGGACAGTGCGCCAAAACTTGAGAATCGGACGGCAGAGTTAAGTAACGACGAAATTATGTCGTTGCTGGATCGAGAGGGTGCTTTTCCTGAAGGCTGGTTTTTCCCTGATACCTACCGCTACCACCTGGGTATGAGTGACGTTGATATTCTACGTCAGTCGCTTTCCCGCATGGAGCAGATTCTAGAAGAGGTCTGGGACGAGCGTGATGATGACCTGACCATCGATACGCCTTACGAAGCGCTCATTATGGCATCGCTCATTGAGCGTGAAACAGGTGCGCCGGAAGAGCGTCGGGAGATCGCAGGTGTCTTCAAGCGTCGTATGGAACAGGGAATGCGTTTGCAAACAGATCCCACCGTCATTTATGGCATGGGCGAACGCTATGAAGGGAGGATCACGCGTGCAGATTTACGTGAGGCGACCCCCTATAACACCTATGTGATTGACGGCATGCCACCAACGCCGATTGCCTTACCCGGGCGCGCCTCCCTTGAAGCGGCTGTGAATCCGCTGCCTGGAGAAACGCTTTACTTCGTCTCGCGCGGTGACGGTACCCACCATTTTTCACGTACGTTACGTGAGCACAATAATGCGGTTAATCGCTATATTCGCAATCGCTAATTAGGTTAAGTCATTGTTTAAGTGCGATGTGTTTTTTTCGAATTTACTTAGTAAGGGGCTTCAATGAGCAAGCGCGGACGCTTCATCACCCTTGAGGGTGGTGAGGGAGTCGGAAAATCTACTAACGTGGCGTTTGTAGAGACATGGCTACAAGAGCGCGGGATAGAGGTTGTGCGAACCCGTGAGCCCGGGGGGACGCCGCGCGCTGAAGCGATTCGAGGATTGCTGCTTGATCCCTCTTTCGATGAGCCCTTGCACAGCGATGCCGAATTGCTATTAATGTTTGCCGCGCGAGCCCAGCATCTAGCGCAAAAAATAGTGCCCGCCCTTGAGCGCGGTGCCTGGGTGATCTGTGATCGTTTTACCGACGCTACCTTTGCTTACCAGGGCGGTGGCCGCGGTATTGAGACAGATCGGATTGCTCAACTGGAACAGTTCGTGCAAAAAGGTCTCTCCCCAGATTTAACCCTGTTACTCGATATGTCACCCGATGCTGCGAAAGAGCGTCTTGAAGGGCGTTTAAGAGACCAGCAAACGCAGCGTGATCGCTTTGAGCAAGAGCAAGTAACCTTTTTCGAAGCAGTGCGGCGGGCTTACTTAGCGCGCGCTGCTGCTGCCCCCCAGCGCTTCGCAATTGTTGATGCCGGGCAAGCGCTTGATCAAGTGCAGGCGTCTCTAGCTCAAGCGCTAGAAGAGCGAGTGGCTATATGGCAATAGCGGGAGTGCTGCCTTGGCATCAGTCTACGTGGCAGCAGTTGATTCGTCTCACCAATGAAGGACGACTGCCGCATGCACTGTTAATCAGCGGTGCTCACGGAGTTGGCAAGCAGCAGTTGGCGGAAGCGTTGATTGCTCGAACGTTATGCGCACAGCCTGGCGAGCTGGCCTGCGGCCACTGTCATAGCTGTGCCATGTTGGCTTCAGGCTACCACCCCGACTTGATGCGCATTTCTCCAGAAGAGGGTAAGCGTCAGATTCGCATTGACCCCATACGTGATGTAAACCGCTTTGTTTCGCAAACCGCGCAGCAGGGTGGGTATCGTGTGATCGTGATCTCTCCCGCGGAAGCAATGAATATTGCAGCGGCAAACGCACTGCTCAAAAGCCTTGAAGAGCCCGGCGATAAAACGCTATTTATTCTGCTGTCAGACGTGCCTTCGCGCACGCTGCCGACGATTCGCTCCCGCTGTCAGCAGTGGCCATTAGCTAGCGTTCCCTTTGAGGATTGCCGAGACTGGTTGACTGAAAAACTTGGCGGCGACGAAGCACATTTTTGGTGGCGAGTGTCGGGTGGTTTGCCGCTGCTTGCTGTGGAGTTGGCAACGCCTGAGGAGCGCGCACTTCGCCATCAAATTCATGACAGTTTCGAGCAGTTAGTGCGTGGTGCTGAGCCTGTTTCAGAGGCTGCTAGGCTTGATCGTCAGGCCATTGATGCCATCTTGTGGTACGGTATTGCTTGGCTTGAAGACTTGATCCGGCTGGGTTTGTCTGGCGAAACCTCGGTGCTGCATAACCCCGATTTAGAGCCGTTATACCGCCAAGCGATGAAAAATGGACGGGTGCAGGATTGGTTCCGGTTACTGGATTATGCCCGAGAGCAGCGCCGTTTATTTGCAGTCGGCGCTAACCCGAACCCTCAGCTAGTGCTTGAAGCCTGGCTGGTGCGCTGGTCGGCGCTGTTACGCTCCTAACGTTGTTGCCATAGGGTTGTTGCCAAGGAGGCTGTTATGACGGTTCAAAAAGCGCTTTCTTTGACAATGCCGGATATACCGACGTTACTTTCCGCGTATATGCCTTTTCTAGATAGAGGCGGTATTTTTGTCCCGACTAAAGCGCTTTATCGACTTGGACAGCAGGTTTATCTATTGCTGACCCTGCCAGGAGAGAGTGAACGTCTTTCTATCTCCGGCCATGTTGTTTGGATTTCTCCTGAGGGCGTGAGTGGACAGCGAATGCCAGGTATTGGGGTACATTTCAGCCAGCAGGACTACTCAGTACGTGATCGCATTGAAACGTTGTTGGCTGGCCAATTAGATAAAGCACCTCCGTCCTTTACGCTTTGATAGCCGCGAGTTAGCACCGCAATAACACTGAACAAAGCCTGCCCTTCACCTGTTTACGAGAATTTAAGAGAGCTGCATGTTTGTTGATTCCCACTGCCATTTAGACCGTTTATCTGAGCTAACCCACGACGGTGATATTGCCGCAACGCTGGCGGCTGCTCGTGCTGCTAATGTGAGCCAGTTCTTAGCTGTTGCGGTGACGCTTGAGGAGATGCCGGGGTTGGCGGCAATCGCTCGTGAGCACCACGACGTGGTTATTTCGGCGGGACTGCATCCGCTTCATCAGGCTCCGAAAGAGCCAAGCGTAAGCGATATTGTTGATGCTGCTGAACAGTACGGTGCCGTCGCCATCGGTGAAACAGGGTTGGATTATCACTATCAGGACAGCGTGCCTGTAGAGGTTCAGAGCGAGCGGTTTAAGCGCCATTTAATTGCAGCCAATGAGCTAGAGCTGCCGGTGATTATTCATACCCGTGAAGCGAAAGAAGACACGTTAGCGTTGCTGCGTGAGCACACGAATCCTGAGGTAGGCGGCGTATTACACTGCTTTACTGAAGATTTAGACATGGCGCGTGAAGCTGTGCGGCTTGGGTTCTATATCTCGCTATCGGGTATTATTACCTTCCGCAATGCTGCGTCGCTTAGAGAGCTGGCCAGAAAACTGCCGCTTGACCGGCTGCTGATTGAAACCGATAGCCCTTATTTGGCGCCTGTTCCTTATCGTGGCAAGCCCAACGAGCCCGCTTGGGTGGTTGAGGTGGCAGAGTGTATCGCTAAAGAACGCGGGATCAGCGTTGATGAAGTGGCGATGCAAACCACCGCCAATTTTTATCATCTGTTCCGCGCTGCCGTGCCCGATGCACCTGATAACGTAAAGCAAGCGTTGGCGCAGTCCGGTTTAGTGGTATAAGTGGCTGTAAGCACAGCCTGGGAGGTAAGCGATGAATATTGATCGGCTTATGCAGCAATTTAACGGTTCGGCGACGATTCCCCCCGTTGATCAGTGGCAGCCAGCACTTAGTGGCGATATTGATATCGTTATTCAGGCTGATGGCACGTGGCTGCATGAAGGAAAGCCGTTTGAGCGCCTTGCCATACCACGGTTGTTAGCGAGCCTATTACGCCGCGATGCCGATGGCTATTGCCTGGTAACGCCTGTTGAGCGTTGGCGTGTCACCGTGGTTGACTGCCCGTTCGTGGCGGTAGAAGCAGATTTTCACGATGATGCCTGGTGGCTGACGACCCAATTCGATGACGTTGTGCGTGTGGATGCAGAGCATCCGCTTAGTCTCTCCAAAACGCCTGAGGGTGTCCTTGCCCCTGAGTGTACCGTGCGCTTTGGGCTAGCGGCTCGTTTGCATCGCAATGTGTATTATCGATTGGTAGAGCAGGCCACGCTGAGCGAGGCAGACGACGGCGAATGCCAATGCCGACTCTACAGCGCAGGATCTTGGTATGTCTTAGGTCAGTTTAATGCCAATGATGCGATGCCAGGCGAGGTGACGTGAAGTTAACCGCTGAACAGCAAGCCGTTGTCCAGCATCGCGAGGGGCATGCCCGCGTAGCTGCTGTTGCAGGGGCGGGTAAGACCACCACCATGGCGGCAAGGGTGCTCCACCTGTTGGCGTCTGGTGTATCGCCGAAGCGTATGCTGGTGCTGATGTTTAACCGCTCAGCCCGAGACGATTTTCAACGCCGCCTGATCAGCATGGCGCCTCAAGGGCAACCATTGCCAGATGTGCGCACCTTTCACTCCCTTGGTCATCGGTTGACGCAGAGTCTGTGTCGCTGGGGGGCGCTTGCACCGAGGCGCCTGCTGTCTGCTGATTGGCAGCTAGAGCGCCTGTTACGTCAGGCAAGCCTGAATGTGCTTCACGATGCCGTTGAGCGTCGCGATGCGGCTATCGAAGGTGATCGATTAGAAGCGCTTGCTCACTTCTGTGGGCTGGTAAAAGCGGAAATGCTATCGGCCGATGTACTTTACAAGCGTCTTAATTACGAGCCGGATACTGACTACTTTCCCAGAGCATTTGATGAAGCTGAACGGCTGTTGCACGTTGAAGGCGTCATGACCTACGCTGACTTGCTCTATCGGCCCCTGCAAGTGTTAGAAGCCGAACAGACCTTGCGCAGTCGTGTGGAAGGTTTTCTTGATCATGTGATCATTGATGAATACCAGGATATTAATACTGCCCAGCAGCGGTTGCTGGCGGTGTTGGCGGGCTCCAGCGCCAATGTGATGGCGGTAGGTGATGCGAATCAGTGCATCTACGAATGGCGGGGCGCACGCCCTGACACCATGCTGGAAAACTTTACCGCCACGTTTGGCAGCGCCACAAACTACCCGCTCTCTATCACGTTTCGTCATGGCCACGCGCTGGCGCTGACCGCAAACCATGCCATCATGGCTAATCAGCGCCGACCAGACCAGCTCTGTTTGGCAGATGCTAATAATCCTGAGACCCATATATCTGTCGGCCAGGGCAGCCGACTGCTGCTTGATGCCTTAGTCGATTGGCAAGCGCAGGGGCGCGCGTTGAGCGATGTTAGTCTGCTGGTGCGTAGTTGGGCGCTTTCGGTGCCATTTCAGTTGGCGTTACTGCAGGCAGGTATTCCATTTCGTCTTCAACGAGAAGATCGTTTCGTTTTCCGACTCCCTCTCGTGCAGGCATTGGCTGGCTATTTGAAACTGTCTCGCCAGCCAGAGCTGCTGCACGACCCAGAGCAACTCTTGCTTTTGCTCTCTCAGCCAACGCCTTTTGTTGCCCGTGAGCGGCTTCAGCAGCTTGCCTATCAGCTGGCCGGCACCCAACGCTGGCCTGAGCGCCACGAACCGGTACTAACCTCTCTAAAGCCGCTGCAGCGCCGCACGCTCAAAAAACGCTGGGCGCTGCTATGTGAGCTGCCCAAATTAAGTGGTTGGCCGCCTGCAAAGCTGCTGAGTCATGTGGTGGAAACGATCGAAGCGGAAAAAACCTTAAAGCGAGCAGCGGCAAGGCGCGATAAGGGCGAAGAGGACGTTCGTCTATTGGATGTGCTTATCGAGCAGGCCGATAGCGTGAAAGATCCAGATGCGTTTATCGAACTGCTCGAGCGTCCAGTGGAGAACCAGGCTGGCGGTGTTCTGATTAGCACGGTTCACGGAGCGAAGGGTCTAGAGTGGCCGTTGGTCGCCGTTGCCGGGGTGAACGAAGAGGACTTTCCGCACTACAGTCGAGACAATCCGCTCAATGATGAGAGGTTAGAAGAAGAGCGACGACTGTTTTACGTGGCGATTACACGGGCTCAAGAGCAACTGCTGGTGTTGCATGATGGTGGTGTTCATCGGCCTAGTCGCTTTATTGCGGAAAGCGCCTGGCAGGATAGTTTGCGGGTAGCGTCATGTTTGTCGCGCCAAGATACACCCGCAACGGCTGTGCAGGTAACATCGCCGAGCTTGGTGAAGCGCTATCTTGAGCGCTTAGGGCGAACGGATATTGAGCTGGCAGCGCCGCAGATCAATGAGGCAGCGGCAGGTTATCAGGCTGATGCACACTTTTACCCAGGACAACGCTTGATACATGCCGTGTTTGGAGAAGGGGAGGTGGCCTCGGTAGAAGGTAACCCCTCCGATCCTGTCATCGATGTGCGCTTTGCACAGGCGGGTCGGCGTCGTCTCATTGCTCGACGCGCGCCGATTGAGTGCTTAGAGCCACCGGCGCAGCCAGCGTAACTGGCCGCGCCGTATGGCACTCTAGTGATGCGGATTACATAGTCGGATGGTTACATATTGGGATAGTTAGGCCCGCCGCCGCCTTCTGGTGCTACCCAGGTTATATTTTGGGCAGGGTCTTTAATATCGCAGGTTTTGCAGTGCACGCAGTTCTGAAAGTTGATCTGGAAGCGTGGCTTGCCTTGATCATCTTCCACCACTTCATAAACCCCCGCAGGGCAGTAGCGTTGGGCCGGTTCTGCATAGGTTGGCAGGTTGTCGCGAATCGGCAGCTCTGGATCTGCTAGGCGCAGATGGCAGGGCTGGTCTTCTTCGTGGTTGGTGTTGGACAAAAAGACGGAAGTCGATTTATCAAACGACAATTTGCCATCGGGCTTCGGATAAGTAATTTTTTCGAACTCAGCAGCAGGCTTCAGCACGCCGTGGTCGGTGGTGGTGTCATGAACATTGGGTAGCTTATTGCCCAGCAGTTGATTGACGAAGTTGTAAGCACCGCCGCCTACCGTGCCATATTTATGCATAGCAGGGCCAAAGCTCGCGCTCTCTTTCAGCTCTTCATAGGCCCAACTGGCTTGCCATTTCTCAGTGAAGCTACTTAGCTCCTGAGCACCTTCATCACCCCCCTTAATGGCTTCAAAGACGCTTTCTGCAGCGACCATGCCAGATTTCATCGCTGTGTGCAGGCCTTTGATTTTGGAAAAGTTCAGCGTGCCCGCATCGCAGCCAATCAACAGGCCACCCGGGAAAGTCATTTTCGGTAGGCAGTTAAAGCCGCCTTTGGTAATGGCGCGCGCACCATAAGCAACCCGTTTGCCGCCTTCTAAATATTGGCTAAGCACCGGGTGATGCTTCATACGCTGGAATTCATCAAAAGGTGACAGCCAGGGGTTCTTATAACCAAGATCCATAATGAGGCCAACGACGACCTGCTGATTTTCCGCGTGGTAAAGGAACCAGCCGCCGTGAGTGTCTTTTTCAAGCGGCCAGCCCGAGCCATGAAGCACAAGTCCGGGTTCGTGTTTGTCGGCGGGAACATCCCACAGTTCTTTCAAGCCAATCCCATAGTGCTGTGGGTCACGACCAGCATCTAGTGAGAACTCTTTGATTAACCGTTTACCCAAGTGGCCGCGGGCACCTTCGGCAAATAGTGTGTATTTCGCGCGCAGCTCCATGCCTGGCATATGGCCATCTTTAGGAGTGCCATCTGCGCTAACACCCATGTCACCAATGAGGATGCCGCGTACTGCATCATCTTCGATAATCACGTCCTGGGCAGCAAAACCAGGGAATATTTCCACCCCAAGGGACTCGGCTTGCTCTGCCAACCAGCGGCATAGGTTGCCTGCGCTAATCACATAGCGATTAAGCTCGCCGCCAGTGTTATGCATGCTTTTTGGCACTAGCGCATTAGGGATTTTTTGCGCTTTTTGAGCATCTTTTAATAGATAAACATCGTCACGAACGGCAGGTGTGTTAAGCGGTGCGCCGCGCTCTTCCCAATCAGGAAATAGCTCTGCCAGCGCGCGGGGCTCAAAGACAGCACCAGAAAGGATATGGGCGCCGACTTCGGAGCCTTTTTCGACGACACAAACCGTCAGCTCTTGTTCCGCTTGATTTGCCTGTTGCATCAGACGGCAAGCGGAAGCTAGACCAGAGGGGCCAGCCCCGACAATGACTACATCGAAGTCCATGACATCGCGTTCAACATTTTCCACCCGGCTTCTCCTTATTCTCATAAGAGCCATTATTTACCAAAACTAGCCTGTACAAACGTCAAATGAGCGTTATGAGAACTAGCTTATAAAAAGATGGCCTTAATTTTAAACGGTCGTTTGCTTCTGGTTATGCCCCATGATAGGCATAATACCCCTGTAAGGTCACCCCTACGATGGCAAAAGCACCATTTATCCATGGAGTTTGCATCGCTGCTACGACCAAGGCCGTAGTCAATCAGTGTTGTCGCTAGTCACTAGGTTGTGGCAAATTGATAGGGTTTTTCATTTACAGACCTATCAAACGCTTGCATGAATTTTTTAAGGTGGCGTATTTAAATACACGTCGCCCCTATTTTAGAAGCATCAGTTGGTACGATGCTGAGACAAGCTAACGGCTTCCATCACAAGCCAAGCGAGGAATCTATGAAAGTACTCGTCGCGGTTAAACGCGTCATCGACTATAACGTCAAAATCCGCGTGAAAGCGGACAACTCTGACGTTGATCTTACCAACGTCAAAATGGCGATGAACCCCTTCTGCGAAATTGCCGTAGAAGAAGCGGTGCGCCTCAAAGAGAAAGGTGTTGCGACAGAAGTCGTGGCCGTTACCGTTGGCCCCAAGGCGGCTCAAGAGCAGTTGCGCACCGCGCTAGCGCTTGGGGCAGACCGTGCTATTCATATTGAAACCGACGAGCGCGTTGAGTCGCTTGCGGTGGCTAAGTTGCTAGCTAAGGTTG
This sequence comes from Halomonas sp. MS1, assembly GCF_024182575.1. NCBI lineage: Bacteria > Pseudomonadati > Pseudomonadota > Gammaproteobacteria > Oceanospirillales > Halomonadaceae > Halomonas > Halomonas sp. MS1. The sequence continues at coordinate 4,143,210 of NZ_CP098926.1, read as the reverse complement.
TTGACGAAGAGCAACCTGGCTTAGTGATTCTTGGTAAGCAGGCCATCGATACCGACAACAATCAAACGGGGCAAATGCTGGCCGCGTTGACCAATCTACCCCAAGGTACTTTTGCCTCTGAGGTTGCTGTTGACGGTGACAAGGTGAATGTTACTCGCGAGATCGATGGTGGTCTGCAAACCGTAGCGCTCTCTCTGCCCGCTATCGTTACCACCGATTTGCGTTTGAACGAGCCGCGTTACGCGAAGCTGCCCGACATCATGAAGGCTAAGAAGAAGCCGCTGGATACCAAAACGCCCGCTGATTACGGGGTTGAAGTGGCCTCTAAGGTTAGCTTGCTCAAAGTGGAGTCCCCGGCAGAGCGCAAAGGTGGTGTTAAAGTCGCCTCGGTAGATGAATTGATCGACAAACTGAAAAACGAAGCCAAAGTGCTTTAATAGGAGCTGATCTCATGAGCATTCTGGTACTTGCCGACCTTCATGAAGGTCAGTTAGCGGGCGCAACCGCTCACGTAGTTGCTGCTGCCAAGGCGATTGGTGGTGACATTGACGTGCTGGTGGCCGGTGAAGGCGTTCAGGCGGCGGCTGATGCTGCTGCAAAGCTTGAAGGCGTCAATAAAGTTCGCGTTGCCGATAACGCTGTTTACGCCCATCAGCTTGCCGAGCCAATGGGCGCGCTATTGGTTGAATTGGCTGGCGACTATACCCACGTTTTGGCTAGCGCCTCTACCACCGGCAAAAACGTACTGCCGCGTTTGGCTGCCTTAAAAGATGTTAGCCAGCTGTCCGACGTGATTGGCGTTGAAAGTGCTGACACTTTCCTGCGTCCCATCTATGCGGGCAACGCCATCGCCACAGTAAAAAGCGACGACGCGCTGAAAGTGATGACCGTGCGTACCACCGCGTTTGATGCGGTCGAGAGCACGGGTAGCGCCTCTGTCGAAGCGGTAGACGTAGTGGTTGAAAATGGTCAGTCTAGCTTTGTTAAGCAAGAGCTGGCGCAATCCGACCGCCCTGAACTTGGCGGTGCTAAAGTCGTGGTGTCTGGTGGTCGTGGTATGGGCAACGGCGAAAACTTTAAGCTGCTTGACGGCATTGCTGACAAGCTGGGTGCTGCCATTGGTGCATCACGAGCGGCCGTAGACGCAGGCTTTGTGCCCAATGATATGCAGGTTGGCCAAACCGGTAAGATTGTGGCCCCTGAGCTGTATATTGCCGTGGGTATTTCTGGCGCTATTCAGCACTTGGCGGGCATGAAAGACTCCAAAGTCATTGTTGCGATCAACAAAGACGAAGAAGCGCCAATCTTCCAAGTCGCCGATTACGGCTTGGTGGGCGATCTCTTCGAGGTTCTGCCGGAGCTTGAAAGCAAGCTATAAGCCACTGAATCTAAACTGGCTAAAAGCCGACTTCACCAGAAGTCGGCTTTTTTATTGGCGACGAATTCGATAAACTGCCAATAGTTGACTAAGGTACTGGGGTATAAAACGTATCGGTTATCAATAATCGCTGCTCACGGTAATTAATTATAGCCGTGATGGTTGAAAAAGGTGGGGTAAGACCACACCTAGTTAAGTGAACGTAACAAAAGCCACTTAAGGAGAAGTTAGCATGGCACATACACTTCCAGAATTACCGTACGCTTATGACGCACTTGAGCCGCATATCGATGCGATGACGATGGAGATTCACCACTCTCGTCACCACAACACTTACGTCACTAGTTTGAATGCTGCGCTTGAAGGCACAGGCCTTGAAGACGTGCCGGTAGAAGAGCTGGTTGCCAATCTTGATCGTGTACCTGAAGAGAAGCGTCAAGCCGTTATTAATCACGGCGGCGGCCATGCCAACCACTCTATGTTCTGGCAAATGATGTCACCTAATGGCGGCGGCCAGCCTCAGGGTGATGTAGCAAAAGCGATTGAAGCCGAGCTAGGCGGTCTTGACGCGTTCAAGGAAGCGTTCAAGGCAGCAGCGCTGGGTCGCTTTGGTAGCGGTTGGGCATGGCTCTCCGTGACACCTGAGAAAAAGCTGGTTGTTGAAAACACCCTGAACCAAGACAGCCCGCTAATGCATGGCAACACGCCGGTATTGGGTCTGGACGTTTGGGAGCACGCATACTACCTGAAGTTCCAGAACAAGCGTCCTGATTACGTAGCAGCCTTTTTTAACGTCGTTAATTGGGAAGATGTTGAGCGTCGTTATCAGGCGGCTATCGCCTAAACTCACACGCTGTGAGAAAGGCGCCAAGCTAGTTGGCGCCTTGGAAAAAACCGCTTCCATTGGGAAGCGGTTTTTTTTGTTTTTGGGAGAAGGTTCAGCTGTTTCTGAAACAGCTCTTGTGATGACCCTAATGAGGGCTATTGAGAGCGTTCCTGGGGTGGTTCGGGGAAAGGCGTTTTAGGCGGCTATTGAGAGGCTGCTGGGTATGATATTGGGTACGAGCTGTCAATAACCTGTGGATGAAAAAATACCATATATGCTTGAATTGATTTTCTCATGGTCTATATATAGTATGCGTTGTGTCTTCCAGAGAGGGCGAGCACAAGATGTGCTCTACCCGAAAAACACCGCTATGAAAAGGAAAAAATAGCCATGGATATCCAAATTTATAGCAAGCCTGCTTGTGTTCAATGCACTGCTACCTACCGTGCACTGGATAAGCAGGGCCTAGAATATACCGTTATCGATATCACTGCTGAAAGCGGTGCCCAGGAAGAAGTGGAAGCGCTGGGTTATCGTCAGTTACCCGTCGTGGTTGCGGGTGAGGATCATTGGTCTGGTTTTCGTCCTGACCGCATTCAAGCACTAGCGTAAAACGTCGCTATGCAAAACGCTGATGTGGAAGCTGGGCGTAATCGTTCGTTAGTTTATTTTTCCACTAAGTCAGGCAATACCCACCGTTTTATACAAAAGCTTGGCTTAAGCGCCCAGCGGCTGCCACTAAACCGTGAAGAACCAACGCCACGCGTAGAGCAGCCCTACATATTAGTGACACCTACCTATGGTGGCGGCTATGCCGAAGGGGCAGTGCCGGGGCAGGTGATTCGATTTTTAAATGATGAGCACAATCGGCACCTCCTTAGAGGTGTTATTGCCGCTGGTAATACGAATTTTGGTGAGGCATACGGATTGGCAGGGCGAATTATTGCTCAAAAGTGCCAAGTGCCGCTGCTTTATCGATTTGAACTGTTTGGCACCGACGACGATGTCGCCAAGGTCCGCAAAGGAGTAGAAGAGTTTTGGAAACGTCAAGCTCAGTCTCTAGCAACGTAGCCGCTAACAATGGCGCTACAAAAAACTCGGCAGAAACAAAACGGCCTACTGCGGGGGTGTCCGAGGCGCGTACCCTGGATTACCATGCGCTGAACGCGATGTTGAATCTATACGGTGCCAACGGTGAATTGCAGCTCGATAAAGATCGCGAAGCCGCCCGCCAGTATTTCCTGCAGCACGTTAATCAAAACACCGTGTTCTTCCACTCGTTGGAAGAGAAGCTCGATTACCTAGTGGAAGAGCAGTACTACGAGGCAGAAATGCTGGCCCAGTACAGCTTTGCCTTTATTAAGGCGCTGTTTGAGCAGGCATACGCCTATAAATTCCGTTTTCCGAGCTTCTTGGGCGCTTTCAAGTATTACACCAGCTACACGCTGAAAACGTTCGACGGTAAGCGTTACCTTGAGCGTTATGAAGACCGTGTCTGCATGGTGGCGTTGACGCTGGCGCGTGGCGATGAGGCATTGGCCAAGTCACTGGTTGATGAAGTTATTAGCGGTCGTTTTCAGCCAGCTACGCCGACTTTCCTGAACTGCGGTAAACAGCAGCGCGGTGAGCTGGTTTCCTGCTTCCTACTGCGTATTGAAGACAACATGGAGTCGATTGGTCGCTCGATTAACTCCGCGTTGCAGCTCTCTAAGCGCGGCGGCGGTGTTGCCTTCTTGTTGACTAATATCCGTGAGTCCGGCGCACCCATTAAGCGTATCGAGAACCAGTCCTCGGGTATTATCCCGATTATGAAACTGCTGGAAGATGCCTTCTCCTACGCTAATCAGTTAGGTGCGCGCCAGGGCGCCGGTGCGGTTTATTTAAATGCTCACCACCCGGATATTCTGAGTTTTCTCGACACTAAGCGTGAAAATGCCGATGAAAAAATCCGCATTAAAACGCTGTCGCTGGGCGTAACGATTCCGGACATTACCTTTGAGCTGGCCAAGCGCAACGACGATATGTACCTGTTCTCGCCCTACGATGTTGAACGGGTTTATGGCGTGCCGTTTGGGGATATCAGCGTGACCGAGAAGTACCATGAAATGGTCGCGGATGCGCGTATTCGTAAGCACAAGATCAATGCGCGTGCATTCTTCCAAACCCTGGCCGAGCTACAGTTCGAATCGGGCTATCCGTACATCATGTTTGAAGATACGGTTAACCGTGCGAACCCGATTGCCGGTCGTATCAATATGAGCAACCTTTGCTCTGAAATTCTCCAGGTGAATACGCCCACCGAATATGATGACGATCTTGGCTATCGTCAGGTCGGTCAGGACATCTCCTGTAATCTTGGCTCGATGAACATCGCTAAAGTGATGGACTCAGGCGATATTGGCACCAGCGTTGAGATTGCCATTCGTGGTTTGACCGCGGTTTCTGAGATGAGCAACCTGCGCAGTGTACCTTCCATTGCTGAAGGTAACGCCAAGTCTCGCGCCATTGGCCTCGGGCAAATGAACCTGCACGGTTTCCTGGCGCGCGAACACATTTATTATGGTTCGGAAGAGGGCTTGGACTTTACCAATCTCTACTTCTACTGCGTGGCATTCCATGCGATTCGTGCGTCTAGCCAGCTGGCGATCGAACACAGTGAAGCTTTTGCAGGGTTTGAAGACTCCACCTACGCATCGGGCGCTTTCTTTGATAAGTACACCGATCAAGCGTGGCTGCCGAAAACTGAGAAAGTGCGTCATTTGTTCGAGCGTAGCGGTATTGCGCTGCCTACCCAGGAAGAGTGGCAGGCGCTAAAGGCATCGGTAATGGCGCACGGGCTGTATAACCGTAACCTGCAGGCGGTGCCGCCAACGGGTTCTATCTCATATATCAACCACTCCACCTCGAGTATTCACCCGGTGGCAGCGAGAATTGAGATCCGTAAAGAAGGCAAGCTGGGGCGTGTTTATTATCCGGCGCCATTCTTGAATGAGGCGAACTTCGATTATTTCCAGGATGCCTATGAAATTGGCCCTGAGAAAATTATCGATACCTATGCTGAAGCGTCTAAACACGTTGATCAGGGGCTGTCGTTGACGCTGTTCTTCCCTGATACCGCCACCACGCGGGATATCAACAAAGCGCAAATTTACGCGTGGCGTAAGGGCATCAAGACGCTTTACTACATCCGTTTACGCCAGAGCGCGCTTGAAGGTACGGAAGTAGAAGGCTGCGTCTCCTGCTCGCTGTAATCGTATATCGCTTTTATTAGATCATGTTGGTGAGAGAATTCTGATGACCACTATGCAACGCTTATCGCGGGTCGATGCGATCAACTGGAACCGCCTTCAGGATGATAAAGACCTGGAAGTGTGGAACCGTCTGACCAGCAATTTCTGGCTGCCAGAAAAAGTGCCGCTCTCCAACGATATTCAATCGTGGAATACGCTGACACAGCAGGAAAAACAGCTGACGATTCGTGTGTTCACTGGCCTGACGCTGCTCGATACGATCCAGAGCAGCGTGGGAGCGCCGGTATTAATGGAAGATGCACGCACGCCCCATGAAGAGGCGGTTTATACCAATATTGCCTTTATGGAGTCGGTGCATGCGCGCTCTTACAGCTCGATTTTCTCAACACTGTGCGCGACGCGGGATGTAGATGATGCGTTTCGCTGGAGTGAAGAAAACCCGACGCTGCAGGCGAAGTCTGAATTGATCCTTGAGCGTTACCGCTCCGACGATCCGTTAATGCGTAAAGTGGCTAGCGTCTTCCTTGAGTCATTTCTGTTCTACTCGGGTTTCTACCTGCCGATGTACTGGTCGAGCCACGCCAAGCTGACTAACACGGCTGATCTGATTCGTTTGATCATTCGCGATGAAGCCGTGCACGGCTACTACATTGGCTACAAGTTCCAGCAAGCGCTGGCAGAAGCCACGCCCGAGCGCCAGCAAGAAGTGAAAGATTACGCTTATGAGCTGCTGCTAGAACTTTACGACAACGAAGTGCGCTACACTGAATCGCTCTATGATGAGGTGGGCTTAACGGAAGACGTGAAGAAATTCCTTCACTACAACGCCAATAAAGCGCTGATGAACCTCGGGTTTGAACCGTTGTTCCCCAGCAGCGTCACCGACGTCGACCCAACCATTATGGCCGCGCTTTCTCCGAGTGCGGATGAAAACCACGACTTCTTCTCCGGTTCTGGTTCTTCCTATGTGATTGGTAAGGCTGTTGCCACCGAAGACGACGACTGGGCGTTTTAAGCTTATCGTTGGCGGCTTTTCAACGTCATTGATAGCTTGATGAGGCAAGGAGGGAGCAGTGCCGGGCAATACTGATAAGGCGCAGAATTTGCTGAAAATAGCAGCGGCAGTCGTGAGCGACTCTTCAGGGCGCTTGCTATTAGTACGCAAGCAGGGCACGCGATTTTTTATGCAGCCAGGCGGTAAAATTGAGCAGGGAGAGGAAGCCATAGCGGCACTCTGCCGTGAGTTAGAGGAAGAAATTAGCTTACGTATAACAGGTGATCAGCTACTTCCTTTGGGCATGCAGCGTGCTTTAGCAGCCAATGAGCCTGATACAGTTATTGAAGCGCAGTTGTTCAGTCTGATGATTGATCAGCCTGTCCATGCTGGGGCAGAGATTGCTGAAACGATTTGGGTAACCCGCGAAGAGGCATTAAAGCTGCCGTTGGCGCCGTTGACCAAGCAGCATGTTGTGGTTGCTGCTTAGAAACGCTTTTCCTGTATTTTTACTGAACCTGTGTTTTTACTGAAGGGCGCCACTTGGCGCCCTTTTTTATGGTGGAGTGACGGTCAGCAGCGAAACACCATTGAATGCTAATGATAAATATTGTCATTTATTCTATTAGTGTTAGGCTATGCACTGCTTAAACGAAACGCAAATCGTTCATTATACCTAATGAGTTTCTAGCGCGCCGTTAATGGCGACGTGCTAATCAGTAACGGAGACGTAACGTGCTGAAAAGGCCTTTCTTTGCCTTGCATGGAGGCTGGCTTGCCGGAGTGCTGGTCAGCGGTACGCTAATGGCAAGTGATGAGACAGTCGATCAAGCGGCCCAGAGTGTCGAGGCCCAGCAAGCGCAGTCCGCACTTCAGCAGCAAATTGATGAGGCTGATGACGCCACGCGTTCAGCGATTGAAGAGCTGCGCCGCCTAGAGCGGGAAACCCGCCAGATGGAAACATCCAATGCTGCTTTAAGTGGTCGTCTGGCCAGTGAAGCCGAGCGTCTGCAGCGCCTTGGCCAGGCGCTCGATACGTTGAGCGACACGCGCGCCGCTCTGCCTGCTGTTGAGCAGGACATGACTGAGCAGCTAATCAGTTGGATCGAGTCTGACCTGCCGTTTCTGAAAACCGAGCGTTTGGCGCGTGTTCAACCCACTGAGCAGCAACCGTCAGAAAGTGCGGCGCGGATTGCCAATTTGCTGGAAGCTTGGCGTGCCGAGTTAGCGTATGGCCGTGAAGTGGATAGCTGGCGTGGTCGTTTGCAATTAGCAGAAGGTAATCCGCGTGAAGTGGACTATTTGCGCATTGGCCGAATCGGCTTTTATTACCTAACCCCTGATGGTCGAGAAGGGGGCGTGTGGGATAAGGCGAGCGGTGAGTGGCAGGCGCTTGATGAAAGCGCCCGCCGCGAGGTGCGTAACGGTCTACGTATTGCTGACGATCAGCGCACGCCAGAGCTGCTGCGTCTACCGCTTTCCATTATTGCTAACGACCACGCAGGGGGCCAGCAATGAGTCTGTTAACACGCCAGCGAGGCGCGGCGCGCAGAAGCATAATCTGTTTTGCATTACTGGCAAGCCTTCTGGGCGGCAGTATGGCAATGGCGCAAACTGACAGCGTTGGTTCGTTGCGTGAAGCTCGCGAAGCCGCTGAGGCGCGTGACCAAGCGCGCTTGCAGTCGTTCCTTGAAGATCAAGAGGCACTGGATGAAGCGCTAGCAGAGGCGCGGGCTGAGCATCAAGCTGCAGAAGAACAGCAAGTCGCATTAGCTGCGCAACAGCAGGAACAAGCGCAGCAGGCTCAAGCGCTGGCCGCACGCCAGGAAGAGCAGGGCGAAGCGCTCACCTCGCTGTTGGCGGATCTGTCACGGCACAGCGAAGAGGTGCGTAACGAGCTAGGTGGTGACAGCTGGTTAACGCTGGATGCTGATGCATTACCACCGCGTCTCAATGAGATCGAGGTGCTGGAGCGTCAACAAATCGAAACTGTCGTGGACAGTTTAGCGATGCTAACGCTGAGCACTGGGCGTGCCGAGCGCCTTGAATTACCGGTGGCCGATGCCAGTGGCGAGATTGAATCGAGAAGCGTTGTGCGCTTGGGTGATTTTGCAGCGTTTACTGACACAGCGTTGCTCAGCAAAGGCCAAGATGATGGTGGCTTGGCGGAAGTGCCGCATACTCCTGCTGAAATCAGCGATGTGCTGGCGGCCTATCATCAAGGTGAAAGCCGTGTATTTGCCATTGATCCTACCCAAGGCAGCGTGCTGCAAGCTCTCGCTCAACAGCCAAGTCTTTGGGAGCGATTCCAACAGGGTGGTTATGTCGGTTACGTCGTGGTCGCGCTGGGTGGTTTTGGCCTATTAGTGGCATTGGCGCAGTATCTTTACCTGGTCGTCGTCAGTGCGCGGGTGCGACGTCAGCGTAAGACGCTGGATCAACCGAATGCTAATAACCCGCTGGGTCGCGTGCTTCAGCGTTTCCAGGAGTTGGATAAGCACCAAACACCGGAAGCACTGGAAGCGAGGTTAGATGAGTCAGTGTTGGCTGAACTGCCGCGTATCGAGCGTGGCCAGCCGATTGTTAAGCTGTTGGCAGCCGTTGCGCCGCTACTGGGTCTGCTGGGTACCGTGACCGGCATGATTGTCACCTTCCAGGCGATTACCGTGTTCGGTACCGGCGACCCGCAGCTAATGGCGGGTGGTATCAGCCAGGCGCTGGTAACAACGGTGCTGGGGCTTGTGACAGCAGTGCCGCTACTATTTGCTCAGACGGCCTTAGCGAGTCGCAGTCGCTTGATTACCCAGGCCATTGAAGGTGAAGCAAGTGCCACCTTAGCTGACCATCTTGAAGCGCAGTCGACGGCTAATGCGCAAGCGGTGACCTAATATGCCCACGTTACCTCTTTGGCTTGAGCCCGTTGAGCGGCTGCTTGATGCCGGTGGTGCCGTTTTAGTGGTGCTGGCATTCGTTGCCGTGTTGGTGTTTGGGATGGCAATTGAGCGCTGGTGGTATTACCGCTTTAGTTGGCGGCGTGCCCGTCGCCAACTGATTCGTCGCTGGGCGGCACGCAGTGATCACCGTAGCTGGAGTGCACGCACGCTACGCAATGTCTGGACAGAGGCGCTGGTTGCTAAGCTACGCCGCCCGTTGCCCTGGATCAAACTGCTTGTAGCGTTATGCCCACTGCTAGGCTTACTGGGTACTGTCACCGGTATGATTACCGTGTTCGATAGCCTTTCTCTTAGTGATACTCATCAGGCGCGAGCCATGGCCGACGGTGTTGCCCGTGCCACGCTGCCCACGCTAACCGGCATGGCAATTGCTGTGGTGGGGTTGCTGTTTATTAGTCGTTTAGAGCACGTGATTCGTCGCGAAGACCAGCGGTTACACGACCGCTTAGCCCGTGCCTTGGAGGAGAATGATGCGTAGACGCCGTTCCATAGACACCACGGCTGATAGTAATGAAGTTAACCTAACGCCGATGCTGGACGTTGTCTTTATCATGCTGATCTTCTTTATTGTGACGACCAGCTTCATTAAAGAGAGCGGTGTTGAGATTGAACGCCCCGAAGCGGCAGCAGCTAGCCCGCGCCCCGATGCACAGGTGCTGATTGCTGTGACGCCGGAGGGAGCTGTTTGGGTCGATGGAAAGCCAGTTGATGTGCATCGTATTGGCCAGCAGGTCGCCGGCATGTTGAGTGATGATGGCTCCGTTGTTATCCAGGCCGACCGGGAATCCACGACTGGCTTGTTGATTGAAGTGATGGATCGCCTCAAGCAGGCGGGTGTTGACCAGATCGCCGTGGCAGCGAGCCGGAGTGCACCATGATTCGTCATGTTCTCTCGATACTGGGCGGCATTGCCTTAGCCGTTGGTTTGTTCTGGATGTTAGCGCTACTGGTAACGCCCCCGGAGCGCTCGCCTGAGACGCCGATCATGACCATGTCGATGACCATGATAGAAGCGCCAGAGATGGCGCCAGAGCAGGAGGCGCCGCCTGCGCCTTCAGAGGCGGCGCCAGTAACACCGCCGCCGATGCCTATGCCAGCGCCGGCACCTATCGCTGAGAGTACGATTGCGTTACCTGAGGTAGAGCTTCCTGAAGAGCCAGTGGAACCGGTTGAGCTGGAAAGTGAGTTACCAGAGCTGACTGAGATTACTCCCGAGCCCACCCCACAGCCCGCGCCGAAGCCGTCTCCACGACCAGCGCCGCAACCTGACCCTGCGCCACAACCAGCAGAAACGGCAGCGCCTTCTCCTGCGCCATCGAATGAGCCTGTCAGTGTCGGGCAAGTTGCCCCGACCAGTCGCGTGAATCCTTCTTATCCGCCGCGTGCTCAGCGGCGGGGCATGGAGGGCTTTGTTGAGGTGGAGTTTGTTATTCGCCGAGATGGTAGTGTCGATAACGGCACGATTCGCGTCACGCGGGCGCAGCCGAGGCGAGTGTTTGAAGACGCAGCCCGCGAAGCGATCGCGCGCTGGCAGTTCGAACCCGGTCAGCAGCTTCGTCGCGCCACGCAGCGCATTGAGTTCCAGTTGAGATAGTTCGTTGAAATGGTTCGTTGAAATGGTTCGTTGGAGTGGTTCGTTGAGTCAGTCCATTGAAAATGCCAGTCGAGGAAAGAGTATGCAGCGTTGGGTGGGAATCGTCGTATTAAGCGCGCTAAGCGTAATGGCGCACGCGAACGAACCGCTGCCGGGTGACATTGTTCGCGATCTTAATGGGTTACAAAGCCAATTAGCTGAGCAGCCCAGCGGCGAGGCTGATAGCGATGTGCTCAACCGTATTACGCGACATGCGCGATCCCAGGCAGAGCGCCTCGCTGGCGGCAATCGTGCGGACCAGTGGGCAAGTGCGCTCTATCATCAGCTCGCTGCGAGTGCGTTGGTGCGTCAAGGTGATCACGTTGCGGCAGCTGATGAGTTAGCCAGCGCACGGCAGCGCCCTAGCGTGCCTAGCAGCCAAATTTTGCGCTGGCTGCGTGATGAGGCGTCGCTGCGTCGCGCAGGTAACCAGCGTACTGAAGCCATCACGCTATATGAGCAGTGGCTCACTCAATCCCAGGGCAGTCCTCACTACGATGAATCGGCATGGCGACTGATTCGCTTATTGGCGGAAGTGGAGCGCTGGGATGACGCCGCTGAATGGCTGTTCCCGCTACTGCAAAAAGGTGGATTGACTGACGCGCAGCAGGCACTAACCACGGTGGTGTTACGCAATGCGGGACAAAACGAGCAAGCTCTCGGTTGGCTAGTGGGTGATTTGAATGCGCAGAGCGAGCCTGATGCTTGGCGTCAGGCGGCAGGGCTTGCCCAGCAAGCAGGCCAGGCTGGTGTGGCGGCTGGCGTGTGGGAGATGGCATGGCAGTTGGGGAAGTTCACCACGACTGAAGATCGCTTAACGTTAATTCGTCTGCATTTAGCGGGTGGTACGCCAGCTAGGGCAGGCGAGCACTTGGAAGCGGCTATTCAAGAAGGTGTGTTGGAGCGTGATGAAGAAACGTTACGGCTGCTGGCGGGGGCGTGGCAGCAGGCTAGGCATGTTGATAAGGCGTTAAGCGCTTGGAGAGCGCTTGCTGAGAACACTCAGCAAGCGGAAGACTGGCGGCAGTATGGACAGCTGGCTTATCGCTGGGGGCAAGATGGTCAGGCCGAGGAAGCGCTTATCAAGGCGGCGAATCTTGGTGACGATCAGGCAGAGCAGTGGTTGGCGAATTTTGAAGAGTGAAGTGACAAGCTCTCGGTAAGGCGCCCCTCGAATAACGTAAGGGGCGTACGTGTGCTTGGCTTGTTTGTGCTTAGTCTGTCTGGGCAAGCGTCAGCGCAAAATCACTCCAGGTAGGAGCGTGATCGGAAGGCCGCTCCATGCCGCGCAGTTCATAATCGATGCCTGCGCCAGTGACGCATTCGGCAAGCGGTTTAGACACCAGGATGTAGTCAATGCGCAGGCCGCGTTTTGGCTCGCGGTCAAAACCTTTTGAGCGATAGTCAAACCAGCTGAACCACTCACTGTTATCTGGGTGGCACAGCCGATAGCTGTCGCTAAGGCCCCACGCTTTTATACCTTCAAGCCATTCTCGCTCGATAGGCTGAAAGCTGGCTTTGCCCTCGCGCAACCAGCGTTTGCGGCTCGGTTCACCAATGCCAATATCCTGATCTTCCGGCGATATGTTGAAATCCCCCATGATCGCCAGTTGCTCTTCAGGATGGTGCTGGTTTTGTAGCAGGCTTGCCAACTGCCGATAGAAGCGCGCTTTATGTGGGAATTTAGTTGGGTGTTCAACGTTTTCACCCTGGGGGAAGTAGCCATTCCAAACAGTGACCGGTTCACCATTATCGGCTAGTAACCGTACGCCAATCATCCGGCGTTGGGCGTCTTCCTCATCATCAGGGAAGCCATAAAATACCGCTTGGGGTTTTTGCCGACACATTAAGGCAACCCCGTAATGGCCTTTTTGACCGTAATAAAAAACGTGATAGCCCATGGCTTCAACGTCAGCCAGAGGAAACTCGCTGTCGTGTACTTTGGTTTCCTGTAGGCCAATGACGTCTGGCTGCTGCGTATCAATCAGCGCTTGAAGCTGATGAAGCCGTGCCCGAATGCCATTGATATTAAACGAGACCAAACGCATTACGAACGATCTCCTGAAGGGTTGTCTCCTTCTTTATCAGGATGGATGGCAATATTCTGTCCGTCTTGCTGGCGTGCCAGTTTACGCACGGCTTGAAGCTTGCGTTGTTGCTGCTTCTTAGCCACAAAGCGGCGTGAAGGAGCCACTTGGTCAGGGTTGTCATGGCGCCATTTTTTGTAATCTTTGCGGCGACCAGTGCGGATAGTTACCTTATCCGCTAGCGAACGAGTTTTTTTCTTACGCGTCATGTCGCGCTCCTTGGGTTAATTTATGCCTCATTCTAACAGGCAAGCGCACTCCTTCGACAGCAGGACGCGCTCTTATCGCCAACCCCTGGTACAATGCGCACTTCGTGATGCCTAACATCCACAGCAATGGACAGATACACAGCCTATGAGCGAGTCGGAACAGACCACAGCATCGGCCCAGAACCGCAAGCCTAAACGCCGCCGTCGGAAGCCGCGTCGTCGTCAATCGAACTGGGATCTTCGTCAGTTTCAGGTGCCCGCCGTTGCCGGCAAGTGGCGCTTCCATGACTTTGATTTGCCGCTGCCTTTAATGCGTGCCATTCATGCCCAAGGGTTTGAATACTGCACGCCTATTCAGTCAGAGGCACTGCGTCACACGTTGCTGGGTGGCGATATTGTCGGCAAGGCGCAGACAGGCACCGGAAAAACCGCCGCCTTTTTGATCTCGGTAATGGCTTATTTTCTGGAAGAGCCGACCCCTGATGGCCAAAAACAAGGCGCACCCCGTGCGTTGATTATTGCGCCTACCCGGGAGCTGGCACTGCAAATTGAAAAAGATGCTAAAGCGCTTGCTCGCTTCACGCAGCTCAATGTGGCCAGTGTTGTCGGCGGCATGGACTATCAAAAGCAGCGCGACAGCTTGGGTAAGAAGATCGATATTCTGGTGGCAACACCCGGTCGCTTACTGGATTTCCACCAGAAGCGCGATATCGACCTTTCCGAAGTTGAAGTGTTGGTATTGGATGAAGCGGATCGCATGCTTTCCATGGGCTTTATTCCCGATGTGAAGCGCATCATTCGCTATACGCCTAAAAAAGAGGAGCGCCAGACGTTTCTGTTCTCGGCAACCTTTACCGACGATATCTTGAACCTAGCGAGTCAATGGACGCTCGATCCTGCTCATGTAGAGATTGAAGTCACCGTTGAGAACCAGGCAGATATCGATCAGCGCGTTTATCTAGTCTCTGATGACGATAAGCAGCGACTGTTGGTGAATTTGCTGACGCAGGAGAGCTTCGAGCGCGTGATGGTGTTTGGTAACCGTCGTGATCTTGTGCGCAAGCTAGATGATTTGCTGAAAAAAGCAGGCGTCAGTGTCGCTATGCTGTCTGGCGATGTGCCGCAAAATCAGCGCATCAAAACCTTGGAAAGCTTCCGTGAGGGAGAAATCCAAGTGCTGGTGGCAACTGATGTCGCAGGGCGTGGCATTCATATTGAAGATGTCAGCCACGTGATCAACTACACGTTGCCGGAAGATCCAGAAGATTACGTTCATCGCATTGGACGTACCGGTCGTGCGGGTGCCAAAGGTGTCTCGATTAGTTTTGTTGGCGAAGAAGATGCGTTCTCGCTACCAGAGATTGAGCGCTACATTAACGGTAAGTTGCCCTGCGAACATCCGCCGGAAGGCATGCTGTAACGCGCATGCTCGATAATGCGCTGAAAAGCGATATTCAAGACGCCTATCGTCGCGTGGTGGAGAAGCTTGAGCTGACACCACGCTACGGCCAGCGTCTGATGATCGCAGAAATCGCCCGTACGCTAGGTGGCATTGAGCAGGATAGCGAAGGCAAGCGCACAAACGATAATCATGTATGTGTGCTGGAAGCGGGTACCGGAACCGGTAAAACGCTTGCCTATCTGATTGCCGCACTGCCGATTGCTAAGGCGCAGGGAAAGCGATTGATTGTTTCCACCGCGACGGTGGCGCTGCAGGAGCAGGTGCTTAATCAGGACTTGCCTTCGCTTGCCAGTCATAGCGGTATTGCCTTTCGTTACGCCTTGGCAAAAGGGCGCGGCAGGTACGTATGTGTTGCGCGCCTTGATCAGGCGTTAGAAGGCTCTGAGCCAAACCCAACACTGTCGCTGTTTGAGCAGTCACTTCAATCCCACAGTAGTGACTTTTCCCTATTAGCCACGGATCTGGCCGAAGCTTACGGAAAAGGTGAATGGGCAGGTGATCGCGATACGTGGTCGGCGTCAATCGACGACGGTCATTGGCGACAGCTAACGGTGGATCATCGTCAGTGCACCGGGCGTCGTTGTGGTCATTTCGGTGCCTGTGCCTTTTTCCGTTCCCGGCGTGATCTGGAAGATGCCGATATAATCGTGGCCAACCATGACTTGGTTCTTGCTGACCTAGCACTGGGTGGTGGGGCGATTCTACCCGATCCCGCTGACTGCATTTTTGTCTTTGATGAAGGCCACCACCTGCCGGATAAGGCACTTTCCCACTTTGCCCATCGCTTTGCGGTGCATGGCTGCCTGCGGTGGTTAAAAACACTGAAAAGCAGTCTAACCGATCTGCACCAAGGGTTAGCAGTTCAGCCGACGATTGCGCGTTTGCTCGCTGGGCTTCCTGAGCTGCTGCATAGCTTAGAGCCTGCTTTGGGCGATGTGTTTAGCATGGGGCATCAGCTGGCTGGGCGGGAAAACGGCTTGTCGGATGAAGAAGCTAATCATCAACTTCGTTTTGAAAAGGGTCAGGTACCAGAAGCGCTTCGCGAACAAGCTCAGCAACTACTGGTTATGTTCGCCACGCTGTCACGCAGTCTGGAGAGCATTAGCGATATCCTGCGCGAAAGCCTCGACCCTGATAAGCAAACAGGCTTGGATAGGGATCAAGCCGACACGTGGTTACCGCTGATTGCACTGCTGCATGGGCGTTCGCTCGATGCTCATTCACTATGGCAAGCATTCAGTGAGCAGGATGCTGCCAATGCGCCGCCCAGTGCTCGTTGGATTACGCTTAGTCGTGTGGCGGGAGAGCCGGAAATTGAGTTTTCGGCAAGCCCCGTATCCGCGGCGCATACCCTCGCGAAACATTTGTGGGGGCGCTGCCATGGCGCGGTCGTAACGTCAGCAACACTTACCGCGCTGGGGCGTTTTGAGCGAATCCAAGAGCGTGCTGGGCTAGCAAACCGCTATCGCTATCAGGCGTTGCCGAGCCCCTTTGATTACGCCAATGCCATTCTGCGCGTACCTAAGGAGGCGACCGATCCCAGTGATCGTGATGCCCATGAAAGCGCCATTGTTAATTTCGTGACCCAACTGGGAGACGACGAAGCTGCACTGGTGCTGTTTTCTTCCCGGGCGCAGTTGCGAGCAGTGGAAAAAGCCTTGCCTGCGGCGGCTAAGGGGCGCGTGTTAGCGCAGGATGCATTACCCAAGCATGAATTGCTTGAGCGTCATCGCGCGGCTGTCGACGATGGCAATGGGAGCATCATTTTTGGCTTGGCTAGTTTTGCTGAAGGTATCGACTTGCCTGGCGACTACCTCACCCATGTGGTGATTACCCGACTGCCATTTGCAGTGCCAGATGATCCTGTGGGGGCTACGCTTGCCGAATGGATTGAAAGCCAGGGCGGTAACCCGTTTATGCGGATTAGCGTTCCAGATGCGTCAATCAAGCTAGTGCAGGCCTG
Source organism: Halomonas sp. MS1 (assembly GCF_024182575.1). Taxonomy (NCBI): domain Bacteria; kingdom Pseudomonadati; phylum Pseudomonadota; class Gammaproteobacteria; order Oceanospirillales; family Halomonadaceae; genus Halomonas; species Halomonas sp. MS1. The sequence goes on along the minus strand of NZ_CP098926.1, from coordinate 4,126,453 downwards.
TGGGCGATTGATCCGTAAGGAGAGCGACCGCGGTGTCATCACGCTGTTGGACCGCCGGGTGATTACGCGTCGATATGGCCAGGCGTTGCTAGATGCACTGCCGCCGTTCAAACGAGAGATCATGCCGTAATAAAAGGTAGTATTAAAAGGCAGCAATAAAAACGCCCCGCTAAGGCGAATTACCTTGCGGGGCGCTTATGGTTGCTAGCCGTTTTTTACTGTGCGATGCGCTGGGCGAGCACTGGCGCAAGCTTGTCGTTCATGCGGGTAAAGGTCTCAACCGTTGTGTCCCAATCAATGCAGGCGTCGGTGATGGAAACGCCATAGGTTAGCTGGCTAAGGTCGGCAGGAACTTTCTGGTTGCCCCAGCCAATATTTGACTCGACCATCAGGCCAATAATGGACCTGTTGCCTTCTAGGATTTGGTTGGTGACGTTTTCGAGCACCAGCGGCTGTAGGCCAGCATCTTTGTTAGAGTTAGCGTGAGAGCAGTCGATCATAATGTTGGCTGAAAGATCAGCTTTCTTAAGCTCTTTTTCTGCCAGAGCAACGCTGACGCTATCGTAATTTGGCTTGCCATTACCACCGCGCAACACGACGTGGCCGTAAGCGTTACCCCGTGTACGGATAATGGCAACTTGGCCTGCGTTGTTGATACCCAGGAAGTTATGCGGGCTGGCAACAGACTGCAGGGCATTAATAGCGACGTCGAGGCTGCCGTCGGTGCCGTTTTTGAAGCCGACGGGGCAGGAGAGCCCTGATGCCATTTCACGATGGGTTTGCGATTCTGTGGTGCGTGCGCCGATTGCAGACCAGCTAATGCAGTCTTGCATATACTGGGGGGAGATCGGGTCTAACGCTTCCGTTGCGAGCGGCAGGCCAAGCTCAGCCAGATCGACAAGTAGCTTGCGCGCGATATGGAGGCCTTCATCAATTTCGAAAGAGTCGTTAAGATGAGGGTCGTTTATCAGCCCTTTCCAACCTACTGTGGTACGGGGTTTTTCGAAATAGACGCGCATGACAATGAACAGGCTGTCGCTCACTTGGTCTGCCAATTTACGCAGGCGGCGAGCATAGTCCAGTGCGGCATCGACATCATGGATGGAGCATGGACCTACAACGACGAGAAGCCGGTGATCTTTACCATCGAGGATGTTTTGGATGGTATGGCGACCCTCAATAACAGAGCGTTCCGCAGCTTCTGTTAGCGGAATAGTCTCTTTAAGGGCTTCGGGGGTGGTGAGAACATCCTGTGCAAGGACGTTAAGGTTACTAACCTGCTGATCTGACATCGTGCTACCTGTGCGTGCGCTATGGACTAAAAAGTGGCTCTACTATGGCGTGTCAGGCGGGTAAAAATCAATTGTTACGGAACTTGATCTAGACGAAAAGTGTCACGGTCAAGATTTTGTGGGGGCTGTGGGTCACGTTGAGAGGAATGAGGGGGGAGTGTGTGTAAGCGCTTGATGCCCCGCTAAGAACGCGTAACACTAAGTACCACTGAATACTTTTTAACACTGAATGTGGTAGGCGAATCATTCATTATTATCTGTCATCATTAAGATTAACCAATGCCCAAGGGACACTATGCTGCTTGCTGTGAAGGCCCACATGAAAGGGCGAAGAGAAATAGCGCTCGGCGTGCGTCGCACGAGCGGGAGGGGGGTGTGAATGGGCACTCGTGAAACAGACCAGCAGTTGGTTGAACGTGCCCAAAAAGGTGATACACGCGCTTTCGATCTACTGGTCAAAAAATACCAGCACAAAATTATTGGATTGATCGGACGTTATGTTCACGATCACTCCGAAGTACAAGACGTGGCGCAAGAAGCCTTTATCAAAGCGTATCGAGCACTGGGGAAATTTCGCTCGGAGAGTGCGTTTTACACATGGATGTACCGTATCGCGATTAACACTGCCAAAAATCATTTAGTGTCTCGGGGGCGTAGGCCGCCCGGCAGTGATCTGGATATTGTCGATGCTGAAATGGTTGACCAGAGCGGACGGTTGGCTGACGCTGAGTCGCCAGAGGCATCGATTGCTCGGGATCAGTTGGAAGCAGCCGTTTACGAAGCCATCGAAAATCTGCCAGATGATTTACGCACAGCGATCACGCTGCGTGAACTGGATGGTCTTGCGTATGAGGATATTGCCCAAGTGATGCAATGCCCCGTAGGAACCGTGCGTTCGCGTATTTTTCGCGCCCGTGAGGCGGTTGATGAGCATATACGCCCATTAGTGACAACGGCCCGGAACAGTCGTGATGAGTAAGGGACCGATAGGGGTAGGTTTAGAGCGCCAAATTCACATTTGATTACGTTTTTAGATTTTTTGTGAACTGTCTGGGAAGTGAAGCGTCATAGAACCTGACGATCTTAGTTGGGTCGAGTAAGCGCCAAGTGAACGTTCAATGTTCAGTAGTCAAATAGTTTAATCTGCTGATAATTAAGCGTTTAGGAATTGGCGATTTGAAACGAGGTCTTGGCCTGTGGAGTGGCTGTGGCGGTAAACACTGGGTAGCAGTGTCGCCGCAGCGCTTCTAATAACACAGTGTGAGGGTGTGAAGTATGAGTCATAACACACGGGAGTCGCTTTCAGCATTGATGGATAGCGAAAGTGATGAGCTTGAATTGCGCCGAGTGTTGAAGTCATTGCCTGACGATTCTGATGCGGCGGAGACATGGCGGCGCTACCATTTGGCGCGCAGCATGATGCAGCGTGAAAGAAATGTCGATGTGAGCATTGATCTTTCTGCTGGCATTATGGATCGATTGCGCGATGAACCTGCTCCAGCCCTTGAAGACGACACCGTGGTTATTCCCACTCGTTCTGGTGGACTTTCCTTTGCACGTGGTGCCGGGGTGGCGGCTGCCGTTTCACTGATGGTTATTACCGGGGTGCAGTTCTTTAACAACGGCAATACAACGTCTGGTAGCGCGCAGAATGCAGGCGATAGCATTGCTGCCCAGTCCGGCAGTGGTGTGCAGGTGCAGCCTGTTAATCTTGCAGCTTCTCAACCCGCTTCCATGACGCCATCAGAAATGCCGATGTTTGAACAAACGCCGTTTCGTGTGAATGGTCAGTCTGGACAAGGCGGCTTTATGAATGTCAGCGACGCTGGGTTCTCAACACCCCATGCGCCCCAGGGGGATATGGCCCAGCAGACACTGGCTATTGATGCTGACCAAATTCGCCTGCTTAAGACGTACCTTGAACAGCACGCGCAAGGTGCTGCCGGTGGAAGTGGTGATAGCTGGATGCCATTAATGCGCTCTTCTTCAGTAACGGAGCCTTTAGGACAACGTTAATATTAGGTGCGTTGGCCAACTTTTTTAACCAAGTGAGGGCCCGCGTGGCTGGAAACGTGATAGGTAAATATCTTTACGGGAGAGGTAGGCTTGCAGTTGGCCTGTGCGTATTGAGCACCTGTTTACTGCCTCTCCATTTGAAAGCTGATAGCTACCCATCGCTTTCCTGCGCAGATGCTCCTAGCCAAGCCCCTTTCACTACTGCTCATGAGTGGCTAGTGGCTAGTGTCTATGCTGGGCATTGCTTTGAGTTTCAAGCGCGTGCGGTTTCTATTGATGCAATAGGGGTTAGAACACTGGCGCTCTCCCATCGCATTCGAGATGGCATTCGCCAACAAGTTGTGCAACATCTGGACGGCCCGTCCGTTAGCGTTGAACGCCGTTCCATTGCTGGGCATTTAGCTTGGTTTCCAGCTGGCGAGTCTGACTCAGTATCTGCACCAGAGGCATGGGCAGAGCATGTCGCCGAGTACTATGACATAACGCTTCAGGATAAAACACGAGTAGCCGAGCGTGATGCTGTAGAGCTTCGCTTTTCGCCTATCGATAGTCAGCGATATCAACATACTTGGTGGATCGATCAAGCGACAGGGCTATTGCTTAAGCATGTGCTTAGCGATGCTCAAGGCCGTGTCCTTGAAACTTTTCAGGTCACCCAGCTTCACTCTCCTACCGCCTATAGTGGTGAAGTGCCCAGACCCAGCGATGAGCAGATGCTTGACCAACCTTGGCAAGTAACTTGGCTGCCTGAAGGATTTGTCGAGCAGCCCTTGGAGCCAGGGCAGCAAAGCGGCCAGCGTGTGTATAGCGACGGGTTAGCGGCGGTGAGCGTGTTTGTGTCGCCCGCCAGTCAGCCAGCGTTGGAGCAAGGTCTTCATCGAGTCGGTGTATCTAACGCTGCTGTGTCGTTGATTGATGTCAGAGATCAGAGCTGGCAATTAGTGGGCATCGGCGAGCTGCCCGTTGAATTGTTGCAGCGCATTGTTCAGTCAGTGCAATTTGAATAACCAGGTACATCGTTGTGAACACTACAGATTGCAATGCTATCGTACGTTCAGGCACCGTCATTGCTCACTCTGGAGCAGGATTAGTGGTCGATGTGTCGAGCAGTGTCGCTTGTCAGCAGTGTGCTGAAGGGCGTGGATGTGGCGCAGGGTTGTTAGCTCGCCGTCAACCACGCACCGTCATTGATCCGGGCGGTTTGCCCTCGCAATATTCAAGCCTTTATCCAATAGGTAGCTCAGTTTCGTTCACCGTTACTAAGAGTGATGTCAATATTCTGGCGCTGCTCGTTTATGGATTACCACTCCTATTTGCCATCATCATTTCTGGTACGGCGTCAGGAATGGGGGCGAGTGATGGGGTTTGTGCGATGCTATTTTTTAGTACCTTAATTGGCGCTGTCGTCATCCTGAAATATCTACTGCGCGGACGAGTGGAACGCTTCCGCCCGCGTCTGGTCAGTTAATACTCCTGTAACTCGCTGAGAGTTGCACTCCCTTGTGTTTAGTACGTAGTTAGTACTTTTGCTTGATTAGGAGCTGTTGCATGAAGCGCTTGGTTTTTCCTTCCGCACTTTGGTTGTGCTTTATTGTATTTTTGTTCGTTGGGCAGAATGCCCACGCGCAGAACTTGCCAGACTTTACCAAATTGGTAGAAGACGCTGCCCCTGGTGTGGTCAATATCTCTACTAGCAGGACGATTCAACGTAGCTCTGGGCCTTCTATTCAAGGGTTCGGTGGCCAGGATATCCCTGAAATATTCCGCCACTTTTTTGGCGATAGTTTTCCTACGCCTCCCCCTAGTCGAGGGCCGAACCGCAGTGAAGAGCGCCAGTCACTTGGTTCTGGTTTCGTCATTAGTGCGGATGGTTACGTGCTGACGAACGCTCACGTGGTTCAAGATGCTGATGAAATTCTTGTGCGATTAAACGATCGTCGAGAACTCACCGCAGAGCTAGTGGGTAGCGATACGCAAACAGATGTTGCGCTACTGAAGGTGGATGCCAACAATTTGCCAGTGCTTGATCTGGGCGACTCCGATGAATTAAAAGTCGGTGAGTGGGTGGCTGCCATAGGCTCACCCTTTGGTTTTGACCACTCTGTATCTGCTGGCATTGTGAGTGCTATTAACCGCACGCTGCCTCGTGATGTTTATGTACCCTTTATCCAAACCGACGTTGCTATTAATCCAGGTAATTCCGGTGGCCCCTTATTTAACCTTGAAGGGGAAGTCGTCGGTATTAACTCACAAATACTGACGCGTAGCGGTGGCTTCATGGGGCTCTCTTTTGCTATTCCCATTAATGTCGCCATGGACGTGGCTGACCAACTACGTGAAGACGGACATGTGAATCGTGGGTGGTTGGGCGTAATGATTCAGCCTGTGTCTCGTGATCTTGCTGAGTCGTTTGGCATGGAGGAAGCCATTGGAGCGCTGATTGCTGACCTCGATCCGGATGGGCCCGCGGCGCAAGGTGGTCTTCAAGCAGGGGATGTCATTATTGCGGTGAACGGTGAAGAGGTTGATCGTTCCAGCACGTTACCGCGTCTGATTGGTCGCGTTGCTCCTGGCAGTGATGTGGATTTAACACTGATGCGCGATGGCGAAGAGGTGACCGAAACGCTTGAACTGGGTAGCTGGCCTGATTCAGAAGCTGGTCATAGCGATAGTTCGAGCAGCAATAATCAGGTTCGTCTGGGTGTGGCCGTGGTAGAAGTTGATGAGGCAACCCGTGAGCGCCTAAATATTGGTGGTGGCGTGGAAGTGCGTCAGGTTGACCCCGACAGTGTTGCCTCGCAAGCGGGGCTGCGTGTGGGCGATATATTAGTCAGCATTGACCATCGCAGCGTTGCTTCGGCAGATGAGCTGTTGAGAATTGTTGAAGAACTGCCAGATGATCGCGCAATTCCATTGCGCTTGTATCGAGATGGACGCTCGCTATTTGTGGCTTTACGTCTAGAGTAATCCACTGATTGTCTCTCCAGTCCGGCGGTTCTCGCCGGACTGCTGTTCCTATCCCGCGCATATCGCTACAATAGCGCTTATCTTTTTGACGAACATTGGCAAAGTAGTCGTGCGGCAACCTTTATTGCCTGCGCATATTGGCTCTATAAAGCCAGCTACACCTTGCACACCCATAAGGCAGAACACACTCGATGTCTCAAGACGTTTCCAGCGGAAAGCTCAAGCACATACGCAACTTCTCCATCATTGCGCATATTGATCATGGTAAATCGACGCTATCAGATCGTTTGATTCAGACCTGCGGCGGTTTGACCGAGCGAGAGCTTAAGGAGCAAGTGCTCGACTCCATGGATATTGAGCGCGAGCGTGGTATTACCATCAAGGCGCAGTCCGTCACGCTTGACTACACGGCTGCAGACGGTGAAGTCTATCAACTCAACTTCATTGACACGCCTGGGCACGTGGACTTCTCTTACGAGGTGTCGCGTTCTCTTTACGCCTGTGAGGGAGCGCTGTTGGTGGTAGACGCCGCACAAGGTGTGGAGGCTCAATCGGTTGCCAACTGCTACACCGCAATTGAACAGGGCTTGGAAGTACTCCCAGTACTTAACAAGATTGATTTGCCCCAGGCTGACCCTGATCGTGTCGCACAGGAAGTCGAAGAAATTATCGGTTTGGATGCCACCGATGCCTGCCAAGTGTCGGCTAAAAGCGGGATCGGCATCGACGCCTTATTAGAGCGGTTAGTGCGGGATATTCCGCCTCCTAAGGGTGACCCAGAAGCACCTTTGCAAGCGCTTATTATCGACTCTTGGTTCGATAACTATCTTGGGGTTGTCTCGCTAGTGCGCTTATTCGACGGAACATTGCGCAAAGGCGACAAAATCCGCATCAAGTCCACAGGGCGTGACTGGGGGGCCACCGAAGTAGGGATCTTTACACCGCTTCGCAAAGAGACCAATATTTTGCGTGCTGGTGAAGTAGGCTTTATTGTCGCTGGCATCAAGGAGATCCACGGAGCACCGGTGGGCGATACAATTACCCACACCAAAACCCCTGATGTTCCCCGCTTGCCTGGTTTCCAAAAAGTGAAACCGCAGGTATATGCAGGTATGTTCCCGGTTAGTGCCGATGACTACGAAGACTTTCGGGATGCGCTTGAGAAGCTTGCGCTCAATGATGCTTCGCTTGAATATGAGCCGGAAAACTCGGATGCATTGGGCTTTGGTTTCCGCGTCGGCTTCCTGGGTACGCTGCATATGGAGATCATTCAAGAGCGCTTAGAGCGTGAATATGATCTTGATCTACTGACCACAGCGCCGACGGTGGTGTATGAGCTCGCCATGAAAAACGGCGAGATTCAATACGTATCGAACCCCTCGAAATTGCCTGATATGGCAGATGTTGATGAGATGCGTGAACCCATCGTGCGTGCCAGCATTCTGGTTCCTCAGGAGTATGTTGGTAACGTGATTGCTGAGTGTGAGCAGCGTCGCGGTACGCAATTAGATATGCAGTTCCTGGGGAATCAGATCCAGTTAACCTATGAGCTGCCCATGTCAGAAGTGGTCATGGATTTCTTTGATCGTTTGAAGTCTATTTCTCGTGGTTATGCATCACTTGAGTACAACTTCGAACGTTTTGAAGCGGCTAAGTTGGTTCGCCTGGACGTGCTGATCAATGGCGATAAAGTTGACGCACTGGCCGTCATTATCCACCGTGACCATGCGCATAACCGTGGTCGCCTGCTAGTGGAAAAAATGAAAGAGCTGATTCCGCGGCAAATGTTTGATGTGGCTATTCAAGCCGCTATTGGTGGCCAGGTTGTCGCGCGCTCAACAGTCAAAGCGCTGCGTAAAAACGTGACGGCCAAATGTTACGGCGGTGATGTAAGCCGTAAGAAGAAACTATTGGAAAAACAGAAGGCCGGTAAGAAACGGATGAAACAGGTGGGGCGTGTTGAAATTCCCCAGGATGCCTTCCTTGCTGTGCTCAAGGTAAACGACTAGGGATACTTACCCCACATGGATTTTTCATTATTACTGGTGATTGCCGTTGCACTTTCTGGGGCAATATATTTGCTGGATGTGCTTTGGCTGAGACCTAAGCGGCGTGAGCGATTGGCCGCTGCTGAAGCAGCTACCACGGAAGGCCTGGATGGAACGACTCGAGAGACGTTGCTCAAAGAGCCATGGCCGATTGACTACTCACGCTCATTTTTTCCAGTTCTGCTGGTGGTGTTGGTCGTACGTAGTTTTATTATTGAGCCGTTTCAAATTCCATCTGGATCAATGAAGCCGACGCTTGAAGTGGGTGACTTTATCTTGGTGAATAAGTTTGCCTATGGCCTGCGATTACCGGTGCTGCACAGCCGTTTTTTAGAAGTTGATGATCCCGAGCGCGGCGACGTGATGGTGTTCCGCTTTCCAGAGGAGCCGTCGGTCAACTTTATTAAACGTGTGGTTGGTTTGCCGGGTGACCGTATTCGCTATGAAGGAAAACAGCTGTATGTTAACGGTGAGCCAGTTACTAAAGCATTGATTGAAGAAGGCCCCGAACTTTCGCCGCAACAGCTATTATTGGAAGAGCAATTAGGTAGCGTTAGCCACTATATATATAATAACCCCCGTGATCCTGGGCCCCAGATGCGTGAAGTGGTTGTTCCGGATGGGCACTATTTCACGATGGGTGATAACCGTGATCACTCCAACGATAGCCGTTATTGGGGGTTTGTTCCTGAAGATAATATTGTTGGAAGAGCGTTTGCCGTTTGGATGCATTGGGACGGTGGCTTGCCTAGCTTTACCAGTGTGCGGCGTATTGAATGAAAAATAGTTTAGAAATTGTTAATGCTGTCATATTAGTTAACGTCAACGACGTAGGAGCACTGTGAGTAATTCCTTAATCGCTTTTTGCCGACGAATCGGCCATACCTTCGGTGACCCTACGCTGATGGAACTGGCCATGACCCATCGTAGCTACGGTGGTCGTAACAATGAGCGCCTGGAATTTCTGGGTGACTCTATCGTCAATTTTGTAATCGCTGAGGCGCTTTTCCAACGTTTTCCTCAGGCTAGGGAAGGACAGTTATCACGTCTTAGAGCGCGTTTGGTAAAAGGTCAGACATTGGCTGAGTTGGCTCGAGAAATGGAGTTTGGCGAATGCTTACGGCTTGGCTCAGGAGAAATGAAGAGCGGCGGGCATCGCCGCGAATCCATTTTGGCTGATGCAGTAGAAGCTGTGATTGGCGCTATTTATTTAGATGCGGGCATGGATGTCGTTCGTCAACGTGTGCTGGCATGGTACGCCGAGCGGCTTGAGAATATTTCGCTACAAGATACCCAGAAAGATCCCAAAACACGTTTGCAAGAATTTTTGCAATCGCGTCAGGCAGCGTTGCCACGCTATGAAGTAGTCTCTGTAAAGGGGGAGGCGCATGCCCAGACCTTTACCGTGGAGTGCTACATTGATTTGCTAACCGAGCATACCACTGGTAAAGGTCCCAGCCGCCGCCATGCTGAACAACAGGCAGCTGAAGAAGCGCTATTCCACCTTGAAAAAACACCTGGAGACAAGTCATGAGTCAAACCTGCGGCTTCGTGGCCATCGTTGGGCGGCCCAACGTAGGCAAATCAACCCTCATGAACCGGATTCTAGGGCAAAAAATCTCTATTACTTCGCGTCGCCCTCAAACCACGCGGCATCAGGTGATGGGCATTAAGACGGTAGAAGAGACACAGTTCATCTATGTTGATACGCCTGGCATGCACATCATGTCAAAAGACCGCAATAAAGCGATCAACCGCTTTATGAATCAAGCGGCAACACAGGCGTTGCGTGACGTTGACTGTGTGGTGTTTATTATCGACCGCACCCGTTGGACGGATGAAGACCAAGCCGTACTAAAGCGGCTTGAGCACGTGAAAGCACCGGTGATTCTAGCGGTCAACAAGGTAGATCGCTTAAACGATAAAGGTGACTTGTTACCCTGGTTAGCTGAAGTAGGTGCACGCCGTGAGTTTGCTGCGGTTGTGCCTATTTCTGCCAAACATGGCACCCAAGTTGATACGCTCGAACAGGAAGTTGCCAAATACTTGCCAGAGAGCGTTCACTTTTTCCCGGAAGATCAAATCACTGACAAGAGCTTGCGCTTCATGGCGGCTGAGTTGGTGCGTGAAAAAGTCATGCGTCAACTGGGTGATGAACTGCCGTATCAAATGACCGTGGAAATCGAAGAGTTCCGTGAAACCGAGCGTGTGACCCATATCAGTGCCTTAATCCTGGTCGAGCGTCAGGGGCAAAAGGTGATCTTGATCGGTGAGAATGGCGAGCGTATTAAAAGCATTGGTCGCGAAGCCCGCCTGGATATGGAGCGTGCCTTGGGTACCAAGGTAATGCTCAATCTATGGGTGAAAGTGAAGCGCGGCTGGTCTGATGACGAGCGGGCATTAAAGAGTTTGGGTTACGATCTCGATTGAGTGCTTCCATGTCGGCAGAGCCAGCGTTTTTACTGCATCGCAGGCCTTACCGTGAAACCAGTGCGCTGGTGGATTTGTTAACCCTTAACCATGGCCGTATCCGCGCCGTTGCCCATGGAGGGCAGCGGCCAGGTTCTAAGTCGCGTCAACGGCTGCAACCCTTTACCCCTTTGTTTGTGTCGTGGCGCGGCGAGCGTGAGCTAAAGCGATTAACGCTGATGGAGTCACGAGGCCAGACGGCATTGCTAGCCGGAGAAGGGTTGCTCTGCGGCTTATATGCCAATGAAATAGCCACGCGTCTACTGCCTTTGGAGCTTGCAGCACCAGAGGTTTTTGCATTTTATAGCGCGCTGTTAGAGGCATTGCCAACACCGGCGAACCGCGCCTTGGCGCTGCGACGTTTTGAATGGGCGCTGTTGGAGACGTTAGAGGCAACACCGCGTTTTTGTACTTACGATGGCGCTGCGCTCGATCCTCAAACGCGTTATCGATTTGATGCCGCAAGTCGTGCTTTTGTACCTGCTGAGCAGGGCATCGAAGGCCGCACGCTGCGCTATATTGATCAAGGCGATTGGCAGCCCGTTGGCTTAGCAAGTGCATTAAAAGCGGTGATGCGGGCAGCGCTGGCGCCTCATTTAGGCGCGACTGCTTTACGTTCCCGAGAACTAATGCTCGATTTGGCCCGCCGCCGACAGCGCTAGGTGGGCATTTTGATATCACTTATTGGAGACACGCGATGCATCCTCCGCGGATTTTATTAGGCGTTAACATCGATCACATTGCGACGCTACGCCAAGCGCGTGGTACTCGTTACCCTGATCCAGTTCAAGCGGCACTATTAGCAGAAGAAGCGGGCGCTGACGGCATCACGGTTCACCTGCGTGAAGATCGTCGCCATATTCAGCCAAGAGACGTTCGCCTATTGGCAGAAATGCTTAATACGCGCATGAATTTAGAGATGGCTGTCACTGAAGAAATGCTCGTACTGGCTGAGGAAATACGCCCGGCACACGTGTGTTTAGTACCAGAAAAGCGTGAAGAGCTAACCACCGAAGGTGGCTTGGACGTTGTGGGTGGCTTTGATCTTATTGCCAATGCCTGTGAGCGCTTAAGCGCAGCCGGTTGCGACGTGTCTTTGTTCATCGATCCTGATAACGCGCAAATTGATGCTGCCATTCGTGCAGGGGCACCAACGATTGAGCTGCATACAGGCGCCTATGCAGAAGCAAAACCTGGCAGTGAGGCGGCTATTGCTGAATATGAGCGCCTGAGTGCAGCGGCCATTCACGCTGTTTCTGCTGGCTTAGTGGTTAATGCTGGGCATGGCTTGCACTACCACAACGTTGAGGCGATTGCTGCGCTACCGGGTGTTAATGAGCTCAATATTGGTCACGCCATTATTGCTCGAGCTCTTTTTGTCGGCTTGAAAGATGCGATTCAAGAAATGAAACGCTTGATCATTGCTGGTCAGGAAGCTGGATTAATGGCGGCGTTAGATGCTCATGAGCATGAGCACGAGGATGAATACACGCATAGCGGTTGCTGTAGCCACTAAGATGATTGTCGGAATTGGGTCGGATATCGCCCGTGTCGAGCGCTTTGCTAAGGCAGTAAAACGTCATGGGCCACGCTTTGCCCAGCGAATTTTAGGCCCTGAAGAGCAGGCTGTGTGGCAGACAAAAGGTCAGCCCGTTAGCTATTTGGCAAAGCGTTTTGCAGCGAAAGAAGCGTATGTTAAAGCGCTTGGGCTTGGCCTGAGAAGTGGTATGCAATGGGGCGATATTCAGGTCCTCAATGATTCGCTGGGCAAGCCAAGCCTGCGGCTAAGTGGTGAGGCGCTTCGTCTATTTCAAGCTAGCGGCGCCTCGGCTACTCATATAACGCTCAGTGATGAAGCAGATTACGCGGTGGCATTTGTGGTACTTGAACGCTAGCGGGCTAGCGCTGATTTAAGGTGCTCCGCTGCTCCCTGAGGCGTTTGATGGCGGTATACAGCTTATCAAGTAAATTTTCAGCCTGTTCCAAGCCCCCGGTGCGTAAGCGTGTCTCCAACGTTTCGACCGTTAGCGCGAGCTCGGGTGCTCCGCAGTAACGGCTGGCACCATTGAGCGCATGAACATGATCGAGCAAGACCGTCAGGTTGTTTTCTTCGAAAGCGCTGCGAATTTGCTGTTCGCATTCACTTAGACTATCGATCAATCGCTTTAGCTGCTGTTTGGCGAACTCGGGGTTGCCGCCTGCTAGGCGCGTGCCGAGCTCAAGATCAATGACGGATAACGCAGCAGGTGTATATCCAAGAGCCGGTGTATACCCAAGAGCAGGGGCTTTTGGGGACGTCTGTAACAGCGGACTGATTGGCAGCGTAATGCCCAAGAAGCGTTGAAATTGCTGTTGCAGCTGAGTTTCATTGATAGGCTTCACCAATACGTCGTCTAAACCCTCCACAAGCCACTGCTGACGTTCATCGCTTAGCACGTGTGCGGTCACGGCAATAATTGGGCAGCGCGCCCAGCTATTATTAATGCGCCGCAAAGCCTGGGTGGTTTGAACACCGTCCATATCAGGCATACGAATATCCATTAGCACCATGTCTGCTTCGTTCTGACGCGCGTAATCCAACGCTTCCTGGCCGCTGGCAGCCAATACAATGTTGATATGCTCATTTTCGAGCATAGCCTTTAATAGCTCGCGGTTGGGCGCATTATCGTCAACGATCAGAACCGTGAATGTTGACGAAGGGAGCGCTTTAACCGTTTGTGCGCTGGCAGAAATAGTGGCTGCGACAGGTTCCAGTAGTTGTTTGAACGTGGCTATCAATTGAGTTCTGGTAAATGGTTTACATAGTATATCCCCCCCATTAGGAAGCTCCCAGTGAGGCAGTTCAAAGCTAGTGGCGTTTGCAAGGATGAGTGTTGGGCAGGGCGCTTGAGCAATTACTGACTGCCAATAGGTCTTTCGCTCACCGCTGAAGTCATCATGATCTAGGCTCAGCAGTAGCAGTTGCTCGTTGCCAGATTCAATGAAAGAGACGGCAGTTGCGCCCCAGCGTTCCATTAAGTGTTCCAACACATTGCGAGTGGGTAGATGGGGCTCATGTAAACGAATAATTGAGCCGTCGAGTGAGAGTTCCTGTGGCCGTTCCTTGGTCATGTCGGCAAGTAGCGGCAACGTAAATGAAAAGGTTGCACCTTCTCCAGGCTCGCTATCAACTGAAATCTCTCCACCCATTCGTTGAACTAATTGCCTGCAAATCGTCAGCCCTAAACCACTGCCGCCAAATTGTCTGGAGTGACTAGGATCTGCCTGGGAAAAGGCACTAAATAGCTGCTTTTGTTGTTGTTCGCTCAAGCCAATGCCTGTGTCACTAACGCTAATACGCAGCACAACATGCTGGCCCTCCTGGCTGTCCAGCATGACACGAATGATGACTTCTCCCTTCTGGGTAAACTTCAGGGCATTGCTGGTCAAATTATTGAGGACTTGATGGATGCGTAGCGGGTCGCCGCACAGCGCTGACGGCACATCGTCATAAACCATCGCCACTAAATGCAGTCGTTTGCGTTGAGCTTCAGGCGCATGAAGGCCAACAACCTCATCCATCAGCGACACAAGATCGATATCGACTTCTTCTAACGTTAGCCGGTCGGCTTCTAGTTTCGAGAAGTCCAGCACATCATTGACTAGCATCAACAGGTTATCGCACGCACGGTGCACATGTTCTAGCCATTCTTGCTGCCGAACGTCGAGAGAGGAGCGGCCTAATAAACGGCAAAAACCAATGATGCCATTTAAAGGGGTGCGGATTTCGTGGCTCATATTAGCCAGAAATTCAGACTTCACTGCATTCGCGCGTAGTGCGCTTCGATGAGCAAGATCGAGTTTGATATTTTGCTCTTCAATCGTCTCCATGGACTCTTGTAGTTCACTGGTCGCTTGCTCGATTTGGCTTTGCATATCATGCTGGGCTTGCCGAAAATGTTCCGCTAACCCATTGATATGCTCTGCCAGTTGGCGAAACTCGGTAGGGCGGGCAGCCGCCATATAAGGCCGGTAGTCCCCCCGGGATAGGCGATAAAGCGCTTGATTCGCCTCTTCAATTGGACGAGTAGCGTAGCGGCTGATCGCAAACGCGACTAAAAAAAGCAGCAGCCCAAGCAGCATGCCGCCTAAGCTAAGGCTAGCAATGAGCTTATAGCGCTCCAGTTTAAGCGTGCGTATGTCCATTTCGGCTTCAAGCCAGCCAGTATTAGCGAGATTAAATGGTTGGCCGTAAGACGTGGTTAGAGGTACCTGTAAACGCCAAATAGCTTCATCCATGGTGAGTGTCGTAGCATTGGGGGCATTTAGGCGAGGGGGGGGAGGTATCGAATGTCCCAGTACCAATAAGCGACTCCCTTGCTCGTCGAAAAGCGTCACCGCACGTAACCCTTTGTGCTCCAGGAGCTGTCTGGCAATGGCTTCCAAACGAGGCAAGTCGCCATCTATCATGGCGTTACCCAGGCTTGGTGCCAGTAATTCACCAGCGCTAACTAAGCGCTCTTCTAGCATGTCACGGCCGGTGGTCTCGCTTTGCACCACCAGCAATAGTGCCATGACGGCATAGACAAGAAGTGGAAGCCCGAGTAACGCAAAGAGTAAGCGCGTGTTTAAAGACATGAGAGAAGCTCGTTGATTCAATGAGGTTGCCTGTCAAGCTAACGGCAGCACCGATATAATGCAGCATAATGGTGATGATAAGGAATGTACGATGAATTATCCGACGCTCGAAGATGTGGTTGGCAATACGCCACTGGTTCGTTTAAAGCGCATAACGGCTGGTCGTAATAACACGCTTCTAGCCAAGCTAGAGGGCAATAACCCTGCTGGTTCGGTGAAAGACCGCCCGGCCCTCTCTATGTTAAGTGAAGCTGAAGCACGGGGCGATATTGTTCCAGGCGATACGCTGGTGGAAGCAACCTCGGGTAATACGGGTATTGCCTTGGCCATGGCCGCTGCGATCAAAGGCTACAAAATGACGCTAATCATGCCTGAAAACGCTTCTGAAGAGCGTAAGCAGGCTATGGCGGCTTACGGTGCCACATTGGTGTCAGCGAGCAAAGAAGGCGGGATGGAAGAGGCGCGAGATATTGCCGATGCGATGATTGCAAGAGGCGAAGGTAAACCGCTAAACCAATTTGCCAATCCAGATAACCCGCTTGCGCACTATCGCACAACGGGGCCCGAAGTGTGGCAGCAAACCGGCGGTGAAGTGACGCATTTTGTCAGTTCAATGGGGACCACGGGCACCATCATGGGGGTGTCTCGCTATCTTAAGGAACAAAATCCAGCGATCCAAATTGTCGGTTTACAACCGGCGGATGGTGCGAGCATACCGGGGATTCGTCGTTGGCCAAAAGAGTACCTGCCGTCGATTTTTGAAGCACCAAGGGTTGATATTACCCTTGATATCGCTCAGCAAGAAGCAGAAGCCCACATGCGCCGCTTGGCCCGTGAAGAAGGTATTTTTGCCGGGGTGTCGTCAGGTGGTAGCTTGGCTGGAGCACTGCGTATCGCAGAACAAACTGAGAACGCGGTCATTGTCTTCATCGTTTGTGACCGAGGCGATCGCTACCTTTCCACAGGCTTATTTGCCCCGGAGTTATAGATGGCCATGTTGGGTAAGCGGCGGCCATCTCGCCCCGCCTCGGGACACTCAGGGCTAGTTCGCCAACCAAGCCGTAAAACTGAGTCAAAAGACGATACTTCGACAACGCTGGTGGTTGAGCGTTTAGCGCATGATGGCCGTGGTGTAGCGCATAATGTCGAGGGAAAAACAGTCTTTATTGACCAAGCGCTTCCCGGTGAACATGTCGATGTGGCGATACACGTGACGCGTAAGCGGTATGACGAAGCGCATATAAAAAACCGGCTCACCTCTTCAGAACAGCGGGTTGAGCCACCCTGCACTTACTTTGGGCAGTGTGGAGGCTGTGATTTACAGCATCTTAATCTTACTGCACAACGCCAGCATAAGCGCGAAGTTGTTACCGAGCTAATGGCGCGTCAAGGCCTTACGCTAGGCCCTATTGCGGCGTTAGATGGTAGTAGCGAGCACTACCGACGTCGCGCCCGTTTGGGGGTTAGGGTAGATGGTCAGGGGAATGTTCTCCTGGGGTTTCGAGCACCCAACAGCCACCGACTAGTTGATATTGAGCAGTGCCATGTGCTGGTGCCAGCGCTGAACAAATTGATTCTTCCGTTACGGCAACTGCTGGCAACATTAGCCTCGCCCCGTCTCGTTGGCCATGTCGAATTACTGGCGACCGATGAGGCGACAGTAGTGCTAGTGCGTCAGTTAAAAGCCCATGATCAAGATAGGGCGCGCTGGCAGCAGTTTGCGGAACAGCAGCAGGTCTCGCTCGGCACTTGGTTAGGGCGGGAAACACCTGTTTTGCACTGGAATGGTGCGCATAGTGGCGCTACACCCGTTCTACAAGAAGTGCTTAATCTTGATGAACTCGGAATTCACAGAGCGAGTTCACCCACAAGTGAACACTGTTTGTCGGGTGATAAAGCATCCAGCCTAGTGACGTTACGTTTTTCACCAGGTGACTTTTTGCAGGTAAATGCTGAGGTTAACCAAAAGATGGTAGCCCAGGTGGTAGCATGGTTAAAGCCAGCGCCAGGGCAACAGCTCGTAGATCTCTTTGCTGGGATTGGTAACTTCAGTTTGCCGTTAGCCGCCGCAGGAGCAAAGGTGCTTGCTGTAGAGGGTAATCCAGCGATGGTCGAACGAATTACCGCTAACGCTAATGTTAACCTACTGGATGTGCATGCCCAGCAAGCAGACTTAAGCGACGCCAAAAAGGTGCAAACGCTATTGAGCGAGCATCAGCAAATTGATGCGATTGTGCTAGATCCGCCGCGCAGCGGTGCAGAAGCAGTTTGCCAAGTATTAGGTAGTTACAATGTACCTCGGGTGGCCTATATTTCTTGTGACCCGGCAACGCTTGCTCGCGATGCGGCACACCTTGTGCATGCAGGTTATCGCGTCAAGCAAGTAGCAGTGGCCGATATGTTTTTACACACTGCTCACCTGGAAACGCTGATGCTATTTGAATACGAGGGCTAGCCTGCCCATTGCATCAAGCCTCGGTGACGGAAAATGGCTAGCCGTCACCCTGAAAGGATGAATGATTGTCATGGTGAAAGTGCGTGAAGACCAGCCGCTTACCGAAAGCGGAAAGGTGGACATACAGCAGTGGTTAGCGCGCCTTCAAGAGGATGTGCGCCTACGCGACCCCGAACGACTATTGCAAGCATGCGAGCTTGCTGAACAGTTGGAACGAGAGGCGCCGCAAACCCACCGTGTGTGGCTCTCGCCAGGTTCAAGTTTTCGAATGGGGCTGGAAATGGCCGACATTCTGGCCGAGCTCAAGCTTGATCAAGCAACCCTTGAGGCTGCCGTGCTGTATCGCGCGGTTCGCGAAGGGCTGCTGAGTATAGACGCCGTTACCAAACGGTTTGGCGAAGAAGTCGCTAAGCTGATTGACGGCGTTTTGCAGATGGCAGCCATTAGCTACCCACTAGCGCCCAACCATGGTATGAGCCAGCACAATCAGCAGGAAAACCTGCGTAAAATGCTGGTTAACATGGTCGGAGATGTACGCGTTGCACTGATCAAAATTGCTGAACGCACCTGCGCCTTGCGCCAAGTAAAAGATGCGCCCCGTGAAAAGTGCTTACAAGTCGCGCGTGAAGTGGCTGATATTTATGCGCCGCTGGCTCATCGACTTGGGATAGGTCAAATCAAGTGGGAACTTGAAGACCTATCGTTTCGCTATCTGCATGAAGATGAGTACAAAGCGATTGCTAAGCTGCTGGCGGAAAAGCGTTTAGATCGTGATCGCTATATTCATGACGTGGTGGAAACCATTAAGAGCTTGATGGAAGCCCAGAATATTCACCACTACGACGTCGATGGGCGAGCCAAGCACATTTATTCAATCTGGCGCAAAATGAAGCGCAAACGGATTGATTTTTCCCAGGTGCACGACGTGCGCGCAGTGCGCATCTTGGTACCTGATGTGGCCGATTGCTACACCGTACTCGGAATTGTTCACTCTCGTTGGCACCATGTGCCCAACGAGTTTGATGACTATATTGCCAACCCGAAGAAGAACGGCTACCAATCGTTGCATACCGCGGTCATGGGGCCAGAAAACAAGGTGCTGGAAATCCAGATTCGCACCTTTGCTATGCACGACGAAGCAGAATTAGGTGTATGTGCACACTGGCGGTATAAAGGGCATGATACCAACGCCAAAAGCCGTAGCTATGAAGAAAAGATTGCCTGGTTGCGTCAAGTACTTGAGTGGCAGGATGAAGTGGGTGGCTTTGGCGACCTGCGCGAAGGTCTTTCCAGCGACGTTGCGCCAGACCGCATCTATGTTTTCACCCCCGATGGCCATGTCATCGACCTGCCGCGTATTGCGACCCCCATCGATTTCGCTTATCGCGTGCATACCGAAATTGGTCACCGCTGCCGTGGTGCCAAGATTAATGGTCGGATAGTACCGCTTACCTATAAGTTAAAAACCGGCCAGCAAGTCGAGATTTTAACGGCCACCAAAGGCGGCCCCAGCCGCGACTGGTTAAACCCCAGCTTGGGCTATGTGCGCACTTCACGCGCGCGGGCGAAGATTCAGGCGTGGTTTAAGTACCAAGCACGAGACCAGAACCTAGACGAAGGGCGGGCGTTGTTCGAGCGAGAGATGCGCCGCTTGGATGTTGAAGGGCTTGATCTTGCTAAGCTGGCTGCTGCTGTTAACTACCAAAACGCCGATGATATGTATGCAGCGCTCGGCGCGGGCGACCTGCGTATCGGGCAAGTGCTTCATCAGGCGCAACAGTTATTTGGTGAAACGGACGACCAAGAGCAGTTAGATCGGTTGCTGGCGAAGCCACGCCGTCAGCCAAGCAAAGCGACTCAAAGCGACATCACCGTGCTGGGGGTTGGCAACTTAAAAACCAGCATGGCGAATTGCTGTCGGCCAGTGCCTGGCGAACCAATTGTTGGCTTTATTACCCAAGGTCGCGGGGTCACCGTCCATCGCCAGGATTGCAGCAATATCCTGCAATTGCGCATGGAAGAGCCCCAGCGCATTATCGAAGTAGAGTGGGGCGAACGTGCCCTCACGCGTTACCCCGTCACTATTGAAATTCAAGCCTGGGATCGCTCCGGCTTACTGCGCGATGTGACCGGCCTGCTGGGCAACGAGAAGGTCAATGTGTTAGCAGTGAATACACTGACAGACACCGATGAGGGGATTGCGCGACTGCGCATCACGCTGGAAGTTGATGGTCTTGAATCACTAGGCCGTTTGTTTTCCCGTATCCAGCAATTGCCCAACGTGACGGAAGTGCGTCGTCTGCGCAATGCTGACCCAGAGAAAAACGTCCGTAAAGGAGGCGCCTGATGCGGTATAGCGTAGAGGATCTGCTGACATTGATGTCGGTGCTTCGCAACGCGGAACAGGGCTGTCCTTGGGATATTAAGCAAGATTGGGACAGCATTGTGCCCCATACACTGGAAGAAGCTTACGAAGTGGCTGATGCTATTGAGCGGCGCGCTTTTGATGAATTGCCCGGCGAGTTGGGTGATCTGCTGTTCCAAGTGGTCTATTACGCCCAGTTTGGTGCTGAAGAGCAGCGCTTCGACTTTCACGATATCGTTGATACATTGACTGCAAAGATGTTGCGCCGTCATCCGCATGTATTTCCTGATGGCACGCTAGCATCACGGCGTCCACCTGGGATGAGTGCCGAGGACGTACAAACCCAGCACGTTAATTCGCGCTGGGAAGCGCTTAAGGCCGATGAGCGTGCTGAGCGTTCGCAGCAAAGCACTCCCTCTGTGCTTGACGATGTGCCACGTACGCTGCCAGCGCTCAGTCGTGCCGCGAAACTCTCGAAACGTGCCGCCAGAGTCGGGTTCGATTGGCCGGATGCCAGCGGTGTGCTGGACAAAATCCGTGAAGAGCTCGCTGAAGTTGAAGAAGCCCTTGCCGAGGGTAATCGCCAGCACGCTCAAGAAGAAGTCGGTGACTTACTGTTTGCAGTGACTAATTTAGCTCGCACACTGGGTGCCGACCCTGAGCAATGCTTGCGTACCACAAACAGTAAATTTGAGCGCCGCTTTCGCTACGTAGAGCGCCAGCTTGCTGCTGATGCGCGTCCGTTAACCGACGCCTCGCTGGATGAAATGGAAAGCCACTGGCAAGCCGCTAAAGCACAAGAAAAAACGCTTACCCCTTAAAAACTGATTTTTAATAACTGACTTTTAACAACTAATGCGACCCCGTAAGGAGGCCATGCCAATGAGTCACGACCTACACGAATCGCTACGAGATAACGTACGTATTCTCGGTGATAGCCTGGGCCGTACGATTGCCGATGATTTAGGCCAGTCGTTTGTTGATAAAATTGAAACAATTCGTGCCCATGCCAAGCGGGGACGTCAGGGCGATTCATTGCAGCAACGTGAGCTTATTGAGTATCTACGCCAGTTGCCCGAACGCGACCTGCTGCCTGTGACGCGCGCGTTTAATCAGTTTTTGAACCTTGCCAATATTGCTGAGCAGCACTATCGAGCACGCTTTCGCCGCGTGGAAGACTACAAGCCAGGCACTCAGCCAGTGCTGGGTGAGCTGCTAAGCCGTGCACAGCAGGCGGGTAATTCGCCCCGTAAGTTAGTAGAAACCCTGGCCAGTATGCGTGTTGAACTAGTGCTGACTGCCCACCCCACAGAAGTTATTCGCCGCACGTTGATTCAGAAATATGACGCGATCGACGAGTGCCTAACCGCGATTGAAAGCTCTGAAGACTACCCCGAGCGCGGAGCCCGCGCCCAGGGGCGCTTGGAAGAGTTAATCAGTCAGGCGTGGCATACCGATGAGATTCGTCACGAGCGGCCAACCCCTGTTGATGAGGCCAAATGGGGTTTCGCGGTTATCGAAAACTCCTTATGGCAGGCGGTTCCAGACTTCCATCGCGATTTGGATAATTTACTCCTCGATACTGCCGGGGAACGCTTGCCGTTGGATGCCGCGCCCATTCGCTATGCTTCCTGGATGGGCGGTGACCGAGATGGCAATCCCAATGTCACCGCGCGGGTGACGCGAGAGGTGCTGTTATTAGGCCGTTGGATGGCCGCCGATCTCTATTTGCGCGATCTTGAGCAGCTGAAAACCGAGCTTTCAATGTGGAAAGCCAACAGCGCTTTGAAGGCAGAGGTAGGAGAAGTTGCTGAGCCTTACCGTGAGCTGCTCAAGCGTCTGCTGAATAAAATGGAAGCCACACGTGACTGGGCCAAAGCAGAGTTGGATGGCCGTAACTATGATGGCGGGCCAATTATTGAAACCCGCGACCAGCTCTACGCGCCGCTGCTGGCATGCTACCGCTCGCTGTGTGATGTCGGGCTGGACACCATTGCTAACGGTGCGCTGCTTGATACCTTGCGCCGCGTGGCGGTGTTCGGCGTCACACTGACCAAACTTGACCTACGCCAAGAGGCCAGCCGCCATGCCCAGGTAATGGAAGAACTCACCAGTGCACTAGGTTTGGGACACTATCAGGACTGGAACGAAGCACAGCGCCAAGAGTTTCTGCTTGCAGAGCTTGAATCAAGGCGGCCGCTAATTCCACGCCGTTGGGAGTGTTCGGCAGAATCCCGCGAAGTGCTCGATACCTTCAAAGTGATTGCTCAAGAGCATGCAGAAGCGTTGGGTACTTATATTATTTCAATGGCTGCCGAGCCTTCGGACGTATTAACCGTTGCGCTATTGATGAAAGAGGTGGGGGGGCAAGTCACACTGCCCATCGCGCCGCTGTTTGAAACCCTCAACGACCTTGACCATGCAGGCGATGTCATCGATCAATTGCTGGCGCTACCGGGTTACCGCGCTCTGGCGAAAGACCGCCAAGAGGTCATGATTGGCTATTCAGACTCGGCTAAAGATGCCGGTCAGCTTGCTGCTGCCTGGGCACAGTACCGTGCCCAAGAGTCGTTAGTCGATGTATGTGACAAGCATGGCGTAGATTTGACGCTGTTCCATGGCCGGGGTGGCACTGTTGGTCGTGGCGGCGGCCCTGCGCATGCGGCGATTCTCTCCCAGCCGCCTGGCTCGGTGAATGGCAGTCTTCGGGTGACCGAGCAAGGTGAGATGATTCGCTTTAAGTTTGGTCAGCCAGATATCGCGCTGCGCTCTATGGAAATTTACGCTTGCGCGGTGATGGAAGCGACGCTATTGCCACCGCCCGCACCTGAGCCTCAGTGGCGTGAAGAGATGGACCAGCTGGCGAAAGTGGCTCATGCCGCTTATGTTGGCGTAGTGCGTGAAGACCCCGATTTTGTCCCGTACTTCCGTGCTGTCACGCCGGAAGGGGCGCTGGGCAGGCTGCCGCTCGGTTCGCGGCCAACCAAGCGTCGCCAGGATGGTGGCGTGGAAACCTTACGAGCGATTCCGTGGATTTTTGCCTGGACGCAGATTCGCTTGATGCTACCCGCTTGGTTAGGCAGTGGTGAGGCGTTCTCTCGACGCCTAGAGCAGCCAGGTGGCCGTGAAGTGTTGCAAGAAATGCGCAGCCAGTGGCCATTTTTTGGCACCTATCTCGATATGTTAGAGATGCTGTTGGCCAAAGCGGACGTAGCGATTGCGGCCTACTATGAGCATCGCTTAGTCGATGAGCCTTCGCTGAAAGCGCTGGGCAAGAAGCTACGTGAGCGTTTTGAACGGCTTGAAAATGTCGTGCTGGATATTCTTCAGCAAGAGAAGCTGCTTGAAAACACCCCGCTTATTCGCCAAGCAATTGATGTGCGCAATCCTTACATCGACCCGTTGCATGGCTTGCAAGCGGAGCTTCTGCAGCGTAATCGGGACGCCGATGGTGCCATTAGCGCAGACCTTTCACGTGCGCTCATGGTGACCATGGCAGGTATTGCAGCAGGGTTACGCAATACAGGCTAACAAAGAGTGCGCCGCCACCGCGTGTGGCGGCGTCGTCATCACCTTACTAGGAATTGGGGGGCGCGATGATACAGGATGCTCAGTCAGTACTGTCGTTTTGGTTCAATGAATTGACGCCAGAGCAGTGGTTTAAAAAAGACACATCGATGGATCAGCAGATTACCCAGCGGTTTGGCTCATTGCTGACCAAAGCGGCCGCCTGTGAGTGTTATGAGTGGCGCAGTACCGCCCAGGGTAGGCTGGCTGAAATTATTGTGTTGGACCAGTTTTCTCGCAATATCTACCGTGACCACCCGCAAGCCTTTGCCAGTGACGCGTTAGCCTTAGCGCTTGCACAGGAAGCGGTTGCCTTAGCGGTGGATAACGAACTGGCTACCGTCGAGCGTAGTTTTTTATACATGCCGTATATGCACAGTGAGTCTGCCGCTATTCATAAGGTAGCAATGCAGCTGTTCGATCAGCCTGGGTTAGAAAATAATCTGGATTTCGAGATTCGCCACAAAGCGATCATTGACCGCTTTGGTCGTTATCCCCACCGCAACGACGTATTGGGTCGGGTATCTACGCCAGACGAAATAGAGTTTCTTAAACAGCCTGGCTCCGGGTTCTAGTTAGACTTTTAACGTTAGCGTTTGAATTTGCTTAATCACTTCACCACACTTTTGCCTATGGCGTTTTATGTCGTTACGAAAATCTACCCGCATCAATAAATACATCAGCGAAAGCGGTTTGTGTTCTCGCCGAGAGGCTGACCGCTATGTTGAGCAAGGCAACGTTTGGATTAATGGGCGTCGGGCAACGACAGGCGACCAAGTGGTGCCGGGTGATCTGGTTAAGGTCAACGGTCAAGAGATTGAGCCTCAGGAAGAAGAGGATTTGGTGCTAATTGCGCTGAATAAGCCGGTGGGAATAGTCAGTACCACTGAGTCCAGCGAAAAAGACAATATTGTTGAATTCGTGAAGCACGGCACGCGCATCTTTCCCATCGGGCGCCTGGATAAAGACTCCCAGGGACTGATCTTTCTAACCAATAATGGCGACTTGGTTAATAAGATCCTGCGCGCTAATAATAATCATGAAAAAGAGTATGTGGTGACGGTCAACAAGCCGATTACAGATGAATTTGTTGCCGGCATGCAAAAGGGTGTACCGATCCTTGGGCAGGTGACTAAAAAGTGTAAAGTGACCAAAGCGTCGACGTTTGTGTTCACTATTACGTTGGTGCAAGGGTTGAACCGCCAGATTCGCCGTATGTGCGAGTACTTTGGCTACGAGGTCACCCAGCTTGTTCGCACCCGGATAATGAATGTTTCCCTGCAAGGGTTGGCTCTGGGCGATTGGCGGGATCTAACTCCTAAAGAGATTGATACGATTGTTGCGCTGACAGAAAGCTCTGAGGCAGTGCCTGAAAAGCGTCAGACGGCACGGCCGGATTACAATTCGGGGGCAGGCGCTAACAAATCGAAAAAAACAGCCACCAAGGAGCGGCAGAAACAGGAGCGGCAGAAACAGGGGCGGCAGAAACCGGCTAAGCCGGGTGCTAAAACGGTTGGCAATAAACCGCCGCCCAAGGGTAAAAGAACCGCCAGCGGTAACGTGAGAACTGGCCCAAAAGCCAGTGCTTCGGGTAAACCACAGCCCAGGGGCAAAACCGCTGGCGCAGGAAAAAACGCTAAGGCTGGAGCCAAGCCGGTGGGTAAAGGCCGTGTTGGTCGCCCGAAAGGGAAGCGTTAGAGAGTAGGGCGGGCAGCTCTGAGTGCCCGCCGTTAGTCGCTAAGTTATTTCAACGCTAAGTTATTTCAACACTAAGTTATCTCAACGCTAAGCCTGATGGGTCAGGCAAATAAGAAGTTAGCAATGAGCTCTTTGCCACCTTCTGTGGCAAACGATTCGGGGTGAAACTGAATGCCGTGAATGGGGTAATCACGGTGCTTTACGCCCATCAATTCAAACTCACCTACTGCTTGCCAGTGGCTGCGTTGCTCAAACTTGTCAGCACCTAGCGCGCCCACTGTTGCGGTTACTTCCAGGCAGTCAGGCAGGGTGAACGCGTCGGCAATCAATGAGTGATAGCGCATCACCTCAAGCTGATCGGGGACGCCATTAAATACCGAGCGATTGTTGTGGTTGATCGGGCTGATTTTGCCGTGCATCGGCAGAGGCGCTTTCACCACTTTGCCGCCAAAGACGTGAACAATACCCTGCATGCCCAGGCACACGCCCAACAGTGGTATGGTTTTGCCGAGTTTCTCGATGACGTCGGCACAGACGCCAAAGTAACGCGGATCATCCGGCGAGCCTGGGCCCGGCGAGATAATAATCCGATCAGGCGCCATGGCTTCTATCGCTTTGAAGTCGATTTGATTGTTGCGCTTAACAATAATCTCGAAATGAGGCAGTTCGCCGCGGTTCTTCTCGGTGGTTAGAATCTCACCAATAAACTGATACAAGTTATAGGTGAAGGAGTCGTAGTTATCGATAATTAGCACCTTCATGCTTGGCTCTCCATGTCCATATCCGCGCTCATAAAAGGAGCAAGGGCTTTGCGGGTGCCTGCAAATTTGCGGCGTATTTCCTCGTACTCATCTTCGGCGTTACTATCAAACACGTTGCCGCCACAAGTTTGCACGTAAGCACTTTCACCGTTTACAAAAACCGTACGAATCGGAATCGCAAAGGTGCAATCGCCGTTAAATGAGAATTGACCAACCGCGCCGCCGTAAGGGCCGCGACCGTCAGTTTCCAAGTCATCGATAATTTTCATCGCTTCGATTTTTGGCGCGCCCGTCAGCGTACCCGCAGGGAAGTTGCTGGCAAGCGATGTAAACATGTCTTCGCCTTCGGCAATAATGCCAACAATTTCACTGGAGATATGCTGTACGTGGCTAAAGCGTTTGATGTCCATCAGGCTACGTACTTTCACCGTGCCAAATTGCGCCACTCGGCCAATATCGTTGCGGTGTAGGTCCACAATCATATTGTGCTCGGCAATCTCTTTTGGATCGTTGAGTAGCGCACGAGCTAGCTGCGTGTCTTCTTGCGGGGTTTTGCCTCGTGTAGTGGTGCCTGCCAGTGGGAAGGTCTCCATCTCGCCTTGGCGAAGCCTGAATAGAAGCTCGGGGCTTGCGCCAATCAGCTTCTGCTCGCCAAATTTTACGTAGTACATCTGTGGCGATGGGTTAATGGTGCGTAGCTGATCGTAGAGCGCTAGCGTATCGCCTTTAATACTAAAGCGTTTTTTAAAGCCGACTTCGCATTGGAAAACTTTACCGTCGATGATGTCTTGCTTCACCTTGGCCACCGCTTGGGCGTGCTCTTCGCGGCTCATGGTGTCGCCCAGCGCAGTAATATGCAACGCGCCTGGGGGAATATCATCGGCGTCGATCAAGGTTTGTAGAAATTCGTATCGACTGTTGTCGTAGTAAAAATAGGTCACTTCCCCGGTCATTTTGTCGAGGATCAAACCGTCTTTATAAAGGCCAAATCGAAACGTGTCGAAATCGTCGCTAGCTTTCAACGATAACGAAGGCTCAAAGTATTGCATGGCGTCATAACCAAGGTAACCGCTTAGTCCACCCGCATACTTACGAGAAATAATATTCTGCGGAATCAGGCTGCGCAGCAGCTCATAAGGGTTATCGCTTGGATAGTGGTTTGCATTACCGTCACGATCTTCAATAGTTAATAAGCCGCCATTGGCGTAAAGCGTGTACTCGGGGTCAAAGCCAATAATCGAGTGGCGCGCCATATGGCTATCTTCGCCTAGTGATTCCAGCATGTAACAGGTATCAAATTGGCGTTCAATTTTTTGAAACAGAGCAAAAAAGTCACAGTCCGCTGCCAGGGTGACGTAGTGAGGCTTGCGCGACAGCGTAAAAGGCTGTGGGCCTGATGAAGCAGGCGTAGTCGTCGTCATGATTAATCGGTCCGTGAAGTGGGTGACGGTAGTGATGAAGGTAACGTTGAAGAAGGTAGCGTGGTTAGAGCGCGCGAACCGCGGGATACCGTGGCAATACCGACGCCCAGGATTTCAGCGATTTTGCGGTGGGGGACTCCTTCGCGCAAAAGCTTAAAAATCTGTAGGCGCTTGCTGATTTCTTGGTACTCTGCAGGCGTTAACAAGCTGGCTAGTGCCTCGTCCATTGCTTCCGGCGAATCAATGGCAAGTAAATAGCGTACTAAATCAGCCTGATGGTCATCATCAAATGACATAAAGTGAGTTCACCGTATTGCCACAAAATTAAGGAAATAAGTTGCTGTACTAGCGTACTAGTACGGTATCCTATTGCGCAATGAAGTCAAGCCATTCGTGTTAATTTGAGGAAGCCCGATGACCGACTATTTTATTCAAGCGTTTATCTATCTCATTGCAGCGGTAATCGCCGTTCCCCTTGCCAAGCGGTTTGGACTTGGTTCGGTGCTCGGCTATTTGGTCGCTGGGGTGGTGATAGGGCCCATGCTGGGGCTAGTCGGCCAGGAAACTACAACGATTCAGCACTTCGCCGAGTTTGGTGTGGTGATGATGCTGTTTTTGGTCGGTATGGAGCTTGACCCAAAAGGGTTGTGGGCCATGCGGGTGAGCTTGATAGGAATGGGCGGTTTACAGGTGCTGATCACCGCCGCTGCAGGTACCGCTGTTGCTTTGTGGCTGGGACTTGCTTGGCAAACATCCTTGGCCATCGGTTTAATTTTTGCGCTTTCTTCAACGGCGATTGTGTTGCAAACCCTAAACGAAAAAGGACTCACGAAAACAGAGGGCGGACGTAGCGCGTTTTCGGTGCTGCTATTTCAGGATATCGCGGTGATCCTGATGCTGGCGTTGATCCCACTGTTGGCGCTTCCCGAACTAACGGAAGAAGGTGGTAGTTATGCTGAGCACAGTAGCCTAAGTCTTGTTGAGGATATGCCTGCATGGCTCCACGGGCTGGTGGTCGTTGGGGCTATCGGAGTCGTCATTATTAGTGGGCATTATCTTGGGCCGATGCTGTTTCGCTACGTCGTTTCCTCTGGCTTGAGAGAGGTGTTTACAGCTGCCGCTTTAATGCTGGTCATTGGCATTGCTGCGTTGATGGGGGTTGTCAATTTATCCCCAGCGCTTGGGGCGTTTCTAGCCGGTATCGTACTTGCTAACAGCGAATTCAAGCACGAAATTGAGGCCAACATCGAACCGTTTAAAGGACTTTTGCTTGGACTGTTTTTTATCACGGTTGGAGCTGGCATCGACTTTCAGGTATTCGCGGCGCAGTGGCCAACCGTATTGCTATTAGTGCTTGGCGTTATTGTCGTAAAGGGCACTATCCTGTTCGGGTTAGCTATGCTGTTCCGAGTTCGAAATAGCAATGGCTGGTTGTTTACGTTAAGCCTAGCGCAGGCAGGGGAATTTGGTTTTGTGCTGTTAACTTACAGCGTGCAGAGTAACGTTATTCCTGTTGATGTGTCGCAATTACTTTCGCTGGTTGTTGCGTTTTCCATGTTTGCGACGCCGCTGCTGTTTATTGCCTACGACCGCTTAGTGCTGCCGCGCTACCAAACAGCTAAAAATGCTACGCGGGATGCCGATAAGATCGAAGAACAAGCACCGGTGATTATCGCTGGTGTTGGTCGTTTTGGACAGATTGTATGTCGCTTGTTGCGCGCTAATAACATTCCCATCGTAGCGTTAGACCTCGAAATTGAGCAAATTGAACTCCTTCGCCATATTCGGATTAAAAGCTACTTTGGCGATGCCAGTCGTTCAGACCTTTTAGAAACAGCGGGCATTGCGAATGCGCGAGTGATGGTGGTTGCGATTGATGATCGCGATCGCGCTGTTGATATGGTGAAGCATGTTAAGCACTACTATCCCAACGTTTGGGTATTAGCGCGTGCCTTTGACCGTGGCCATGGATATCAGCTTCGCGAAGCAGGGGCTGACGATATAACCAGAGAGGTTTATCACTCTGCGCTAGAGCTTGGCGGCCATACGTTGACGGCTATGGGGGTACACCCAATGCGTGCCAAGCAGATGATCGACTCGTTTGAGCAACACGAAAATGCCCATGAAGATGAGCTGTTTGAAGCCTGGAAAGAGATTGAGGAGGGGATTAGCTTTAGTCCGCGTTACGGCGAACTGTTTATGAAACTGGAGGAAGCGCTGAGTCGATCAATGCGGCACGGCTGGGATGAGCCAAATCAAGCTGAAGAGCACGTATGGACGCCGCCGGAACAGGCAGCCGAAGAAAACCGCTAAAACGGCAGGTGCAGGGATGCGCTCAACATATTGAGGTGGCTGAGGGTAGGCGCGTCGATGCGCTCATACTCAACCCGGCTTACCAGGCGATTAATGGTCATGGTGGCGCCAAAACCTTGTAGGAAAGCGGTGCCGCCGTCGTCGGCCAGTGGCTGATCGGTTTCGCCACGCCACTCGGTAAGGCCAGACTTAGCGTAAATACTAAAGGCACCCATTCGCACGCCTGCGACAATGGCACCGCCTAAGCTGAGGGTGTCCATGATGAGGGGGGCAGCACTGGAAGCGATAGGGACTTCTTCACTTTCGCGGTAGGCAATTTCAGCACCAATATCCAGCTGTGGTAGTTGCAATGGGCTAAAACCTGCCGAGAAGCGGAAGCCTGTTGTGTAGCTATCGAGGCTGCTTAAGTCACTGCCTTCTAAAACGACACCGTTGCGCAGCGACATAAATTCGCTGTTGGGAGACGCATAGGCGAGGTCGGTGTCTACGTCGCTGGCTAAACAGCCCATCAATGGCAGCATGGAACCAGCAAAACTACACAACAGGGTGCTTGCCAAGCGTTTCATTGGCGTTCCTCGTATCCCTGGCTAAGGAAGTTATCTTAATCAGCCTAGCAACGGGCGCTGATTTCTACCACATTAATTGCGTTATTTGATAAGTTTTCTAGCAGATTTTTACCCATTTTCAAAAAGCGCTCGCCAAATACCCATTGGGGAGAGAGCACAGCGACGGTGTTAGTTTGCTCTTTTTGGCGCTGCCGCTGACGCCACTCAAGCGCGGTGCTGCTCCAATCCTCACTGTGCTGAAGCTGAAAGCCATTGGCTACCAGCAAGTTTGTCAGTTCTGTCATCGAAAGTAAGTGTGAATGCTCTGGCGATGCGGCCCAAGGAACCGGGTAGCGCAATTCGGCCAGGTTTTTACCACTAACGACTTCATGCATAACAAGCTTGCCACCTGGGCGAAGCACGCGTCGGCTTTCGGCAATAACGCGGGCGGGGTCGGGCATGTTCATCAGGCTGTGCTGAAATAGCACGGCATCAAACGTGCGCTCAGGAAAAGGTAGTGCGCAGGCATCTCCGGTAACCCAGCTAAGCGACGGATTTGTCGGAGAAGCCGCTAAGTTAGTCAGTGCCTGATTAAGTACGTTAAAGCGGTGAGTAATATCTAAACCGGTAAGTTGAAAACCAAGCGCTGCGCCTTGACGCATTAATCCGCCTAAGCCTGAGCCTATATCAAGCACCTTTGTATGTTGGGAAGGATCAAGCAGGTTAAGCAATTTTTTAGAGGCGGCAATGCCTCCGATATGCAGCTGGTCTAGCGGGGCAAGTTGGTGAAGCGTTGGGCCATCAGGGTAGTGGGTACGAATTTGGTTAAGGATAGCGTCATCGCGTAACCCTTGGTGGTAGTGCTCGGCTAGCCGCTGCTGTGTGGACATATCGGTGTCTCAATACCTTACAAAAATTAACGCCGACCACAGGCCGGCGTTGATTAAAGGGTTATTTTTGATCCTCAAGCCCAAGCTCTTGGATAGAAATTTCGCGCATTTTAAATTTCTGAATTTTACCGGTTACTGTCATCGGGAACTCATCAACAAATTTAAAGTAGCGGGGAATCTTAAAGTGAGTGATTTTGCCTTTGCAGTACTCGCGAAGGTCTTCTCCAGTGAGTTCTCCAGCGCTGCTGTTGACTTTCACCCAAGCAATTAGCTCTTCGCCATACTTCTTATCCGGAACACCGGTGACCTGTACTTCTGAAATCGCAGGGTGGGCGTATAAAAACTCCTCAATCTCTTTTGGGTATACGTTCTCCCCGCCGCGAATCACCATGTCTTTAATGCGGCCAACGATCTGGATGTAGCCTTCCTCGTCCATCGTGGCAAGGTCGCCTGTGTGCATCCAACCGGCTTCGTCAATGGCTTCAGCCGTGGCTTTGTCATTGTTCCAGTACTTGAGCATCACACTGTAGCCACGGGTGCATAGCTCACCGATTTCACCACGGGGCAGAATGCCGCCGTTGCCCGGATCGACGATCTTGCTTTCTAGGTGGGGTTGGGTACGGCCAACGGTAGAAACGCGCTTATCAATGGTGTCGTTAGCGCCGGTTTGGGTGGAAACCGGGCTGGTTTCTGTCATGCCGTAGGCGATCTGTACGCCTTTCATATTCATCTTTTCGATGACTTGCTTCATGATTTCTGCAGGACAAATAGAACCCGCCATAATGCCGGTGCGTAGCGTGGAAAAATCAGTCGTGGCAAAGTCGGGGTGCTCTAGTTCAGCGATGAACATAGTGGGTACGCCGTAAAGCGCGGTGGCTTTTTGCTCGTGTACCGCTTTTAGCACTTTACCGGGCTCGAACCCTTCATCCGGATAAATCATCGCCGCGCCATGGGTCATGCAACCCAGATTACCCATCACCATGCCGAAGCAGTGGTAGAGCGGTACGGGGATGACCAGGCGGTCTTCGCTGGTAAAGCCCATGCTTTCGGCAACAAAGAAGCCATTGTTGAGGATGTTATGGTGAGAGAGCGTCGCGCCTTTCGGAAAGCCCGTGGTACCCGAGGTGTATTGAATATTGATCGGGTCATCAAACTGTAGCGTCGCCTGCAAGTCATCAACATCCGTCTGGCTGATCTTGCTGGCTTCGTTAATGAAGTCTGCCCAGCGCCACATGCCACTCTGTTTGTCAGTGCTCAGATTAATGATGCACTCAAGATCAGGCAGCTTTTGTGATTTTAGCTGACCTTCTGTGCTGCTATTTAGTTCAGGCGCGAGCTCAAACAGCATGGCGGTGTAATCAGAGCTTTTGAATTGATCGGCAGTGACTAAAAAGCGCGCACCGGATTGATTCAGCGCGTAGTCCAGCTCATGAGTACGATAAGAGGGGTTAATGTTGACTAAAATCGCGCCAATCTTGGCGGTGGCAAATTGGGTTAGGGTCCATTCGCAGCAGTTTGGTGCCCAGATGGCAACTCGGTCGCCTTTTTTAACCCCAATGGCCAGCAACGCTCGGGCGCAGCGGTTAACTTCTTCCTGAAGCTGGCGGTAGCTCCAGTGAATGTTCTGATGAAGGGCGATTAGCGCGTCGTTGTCGGGATACTGTGCGGCGATTTGATCAAATTTATCGCCAATGGTCATGCCCAGCAGCGGCTTATCTGCGGTGCTGCTGGTGTAGCTAGGTAGGGTGTGTGCAGGTGATGCCATGGATGTCTCTCCGAACTGTTTTTTTTGTCTCAACGGGAAGAAAGCAGTTGGCTTCTATAGTTATTATTAGCTAACCGTGCTTTTGGCCAACGCGACTTTAGAACTGGGCTTGCGACCCAACTGCTGAGTGATCCAGACGCCCGTATCAATCACTGCCTGGAGGTCTATGCCGGTGTTAATGCCCAGCCCCTCCAACAGGTAAAGTACGTCTTCCGTGGCCACATTGCCGGATGCACCTTTGGCATAAGGGCAGCCACCAAGCCCTGCAGTCGCTGCGTCAATCACGCTCACGCCTTCTTCCATTACGGCATATAAGTTAGCTAGCGCCATGCCATAGGTATCATGGAAGTGGGCCGCTAAATGCTCGATGGGCAACTGCTGACGGGCAGCCTCAATCATCCGCTTAGCGGCTAGCGGCGTGCCGACACCGATGGTGTCACCCAGAGAGATTTCATAGCAGCCCATCTCATAAAGTGCGCTGGCTACCTCGGCAACTTTTTGCGGTGAAATAGCCCCTTCATAGGGGCAGCCCAGCACGCAGGACACATAGCCACGCACCCGCACACCTGCTTCGTTGGCTCGCGCAAGCACGGGCTCAAAGCGCGTCAGCGACTCAGCAATCGAGCAGTTGATGTTTTTCTGGGAAAACGCCTCAGAAGCGGCGCCAAATACCGCGACTTCCTCAACGCCGGCTGCCAGTGCGCCTTCCAAGCCTTTCAGGTTAGGCGTTAACGCCGAATAAACCACGCCGGGTTTGCGGGCAATACCGCGCATTACTTCGCTCGCATCGCCCATTTGTGGTACCCATTTTGGCGAGACAAAGCTGGCGGCCTCAATATGGCTGAGGCCAGCGTTCGCCAGCCGTTCGATCAGTTCGATTTTAGTGGCGGTGGGCACCAGGGTGCCCGGTTCGTTTTGCAGGCCATCGCGGGGGGCCATTTCAAACAGTTTAATAGACGTAGGCAGTGCCATCGGTTAGCTCCTATTCGTTGGGGGCAAAGTCGAGTAGCACGTCACCTTGACTCACGGTATCGCCCGACTGGAAGTGGAACGTCTCCACGCTACCATCGGCAGGCGCGGTCATGGTGTGCTCCATCTTCATCGCTTCCATGACCATCAACGGCATGCCTTTCTCGACCGCCGCGCCAGGCTCTACCAGCAGCGCGACAACGGTGCCATTCATGGGGGCGG
Source organism: Halomonas sp. MS1 (assembly GCF_024182575.1). NCBI lineage: Bacteria > Pseudomonadati > Pseudomonadota > Gammaproteobacteria > Oceanospirillales > Halomonadaceae > Halomonas > Halomonas sp. MS1. The sequence goes on along the minus strand of NZ_CP098926.1, from coordinate 4,092,073 downwards.
TGAGCGTTGATTCGGCTTCATGGTGACCGTGGTCAATGGCATCAATGCGTCGCCAGAAGAGGCGTGTTTCGCCACTAGGTTCAGCCATCACCACGATATGGCCATCGCGGCGTGCCTGTAGACGACGGCGGTGGCCGTTTAGCGTGACGGCGACCGCATCACCTGTCAGCGATTGTAGGCTAGCGGTCAACGTTTGATCACCGATGGTCAGATTCCACAGCGATTCGCCGCTTTCGCGCTTACCTTCAACAATCACCACCGCTGCGTCGCTGTCGACTGCCTGTGCACTTGCCGGGTCACACAGCGCAATACGAATGGTATGGGGGGCATTCAAGCGGAAGCCGTCGTGGCGATCCCACGGAGAGTCACTTTCGCACTCTTTGGCCAGTTGGTTCAGGCCGATCAGCGCGGCGCTGGCATACGCTTCAGTAGAGTAGCTGCGCGGAGCAAACAGCGTGGCTTCGTTGCGTTCGATAAAACGCGTGTCTAGCTCGACGTTTTTAAAGCCGGGGTGATTTGCCAAGCGTTGCAGGAAAGCGCGGTTCGTTACCACGCCCTGTACATCCAGCGCCGCCAAAGCGCGGTTGAGAGTGGCTAGCGCCGCATCCCGGTCAGCGCCGTGAACAATCAGTTTGGCCAGCATGGGGTCGTAGTGCATGGAAACCACATCGCCACTTTCCACGCCGCTGTCTAAACGCACCCGATCGCTATCTAAGTCGGCACCTTCTAGGTCCAAGGCGAAGCGAGTCAACAAACCGGTGGCCGGTAGGAAGTCTTGCTCCGGGTCTTCGGCATACAGGCGCGCTTCAAAGCTATGGCCGGTGATGGTGAGCTCGTCTTGTGTGCAGGGGAGCGGTTCGCCCATCGCAACGCGCAGCTGCCATTCGACCAAATCCTGGCCGGTAATCATTTCAGTAACGGGATGCTCAACCTGCAGGCGCGTATTCATTTCCATAAAGTAGAACGAGCCGTCGGCATCGAGCAGAAACTCCACAGTACCTGCGCCGACATAGCCAATTTCTTTTGCCGCGCGAACGGCAGCATCGCCCATCGCACTGCGCAGTTCGGGCGTCATGCCAGGAGCGGGCGCTTCTTCTATGACTTTCTGATGGCGGCGCTGCACGCTGCAATCCCGCTCGAATAGGTACACGCCATTGCCGTAGCGGTCGCAGAATACCTGTACTTCGACGTGACGAGGCTGCACTAGGTATTTCTCAATCAGCATACGGTCGTCGCCGAAAGCGGCGCTGGATTCGCGCCGACAGCCATCAAGCGCTGCTTTAAATCCTTCGCCGCTTTCAACCACGCGCATGCCTTTACCACCGCCACCAGCGCTGGCTTTTAACATCACCGGATAACCGATTTTATCGGCTTCGCTGCGCAGCAGCGCATCATCCTGATCGTCACCATGATACCCAGGCACCAGTGGCACGCCCGCATTGGCCATACGCGCTTTCGCGGCAGATTTATCGCCCATTGCGGCAATCGCCGACGCAGGGGGACCAACAAAGATGATGCCCGCTTGCTCAAGGGCTTTAACAAACCCACCGTTTTCCGAAAGAAAGCCGTAGCCGGGGTGAATGGCGCCAGTGCCGGTGCGTTTGGCGGCATCGATAACCGCATCAACATTAAGGTAGCTTTCGCGGGCGGCGGCAGGGCCTAAGCGAATGGCTTCATCGGCCTCGCGTACATGGCGAGCCGTGGCATCGGCATCTGAATAAACGGCAACCGTTTTCAGCCCCATGCGGCGGGCGGTGCGCATTACTCGGCAGGCAATTTCACCGCGGTTGGCCACTAGCAACGTGTCGAATTTAGTAAGGTCAAGCGTCATGAGCGTGGCTCCGCAGCAGTGTTGGGTTCTTGAAGGCCAGACGGTTGCGTCCAGGCAGGGCGGCGCTTTTCAAAAAAGCTCGCTAAGCCCTCTTGACCCTCTTGGCTCACTCGCAGTTTGGAGATCACCTGGCAGGTGTGTTCTCGGGTGGCGTCACTGTTGGGTGCTTGAGCCACGCTTGCTAGCAGGGCTTTGGTTGCCCGTTGGGCTTGGGGGGAGCCGCCTAGAAGGGTGTCAAGCATAGCGTCTATGGCGCTATCCAAAGCATCGTGCTCCACCACTTGGTGAACCAAACCGAGCGCCATCGCCGTTGGCGCATCCATCACTTCAGCAGTGAGTGCGTAACGGCGCATTTGGCGTTCGCCAAGCGCACGCTGAACATAGGGGCTAATCACCGCGGGCGATAGGCCAATTTTTACTTCCGACAGGCAGAACTTAGCTTTATCTGAAGCGACGACCAGATCGCAACAGGCGGCTAGACCCACCGCGCCACCAAAGGCCGCCCCCTGAACTCGGCAAACGGTAGGGCAAGGCAGGGTGTCTAACCCGAACATAAGCGCTGACAGTTTGCGTGAGTCCGCTAGATTGTCTTCCAGGCCGTAATCGACCATACGCTTCATCCAGTTGAGATCAGCGCCCGCAGAAAAACTTTTACCTTCAGAGCCAAGCACCACCACCCGAACGTCACCGGCGTTGGCCAGCGCATGCAATTCGTCTAGATGGGCGTTTAGTTCAGCGATCAGGCTGTCGTCAAAGGCGTTATGCACCTCTGGGCGGTTTAACGTCAGGCGCGCCACGCCTTCTTCGATCAGTAGCGTTGAGTAAGCCATAGTGTTCGCCCTTACATCCGGAACACGCCGAAGCGTGTCTCTTCGACGTCAGCATTCATTGCAGCGGCTAGTGAAAGCCCTAATACGTCGCGGGTTTGAAGTGGATCAATGACGCCGTCATCCCATAGGCGGGCGCTAGCATAATAGGGGTGACCCTGGTGCTCATACTGGTCGCGAGTGGGCTGTTTAAAGGCCTCTTCTTCCTCTTTGGTCCACTCGCGGCCATCGCGCTCATACTGCTCACGTTTCACCTGCGAGAGCACGCCTGCCGCCTGCTCGCCGCCCATTACCGAAATACGCGCATTGGGCCACATGAACAGCAGGTTGGGGTCATAGGCGCGACCACACATTCCGTAGTTACCTGCGCCAAAACTGCCGCCAATCAAAACGGTGAACTTGGGTACTTTGGCGCATGCGACGGCAGTCACTAGCTTCGCACCGTGCTTAGCGATGCCTTCATGCTCGTACTTAGAGCCGACCATGAAGCCAGTAATGTTTTGCAGGAACACCAGCGGAATCTTGCGCTGAGCGCAAAGCTCGATAAAGTGCGCACCTTTTACCGCGCTCTCTGAAAACAGCACGCCGTTGTTGGCCACAATGCCAACCGGATAGCCGTGGATATGTGCAAAGCCGGTTACCAAAGTGTCGCCGTAGTAGCGCTTGAATTCGTCAAAGTCAGAGCTATCGACAATGCGACCAATCACTTCTCGAACGTCGTAAGGCTTTTTAAGGTCGGTGCCAACAATGCCGTAAAGTTCGCTGGGGTCGAGTTTGGGAGGTTGGGGCGCTTGCATGGCTAATTTTCCGCGCTTTTGCCAATTTAAACGGCACACACAAGCGCGCGCTAACTGCAGGGCGTGGGCATCATTTTCAGCGTAATGATCGGCTACGCCGCTGATTTTGGCGTGCACATCGGCACCGCCCAGGTCTTCTGCACTAATGCTTTCGCCCGTGGCCGCCTTCACTAACGGTGGGCCGCCCAGGAAAATCGTGCCCTGTTCTTTAACGATGATTGATTCATCCGCCATGGCGGGTACATAAGCACCGCCAGCCGTGCAGGAGCCCATGACCACCGCTATTTGCGGGATGCCCTCTGCCGACATCGTGGCTTGGTTATAGAAAATGCGCCCGAAGTGATCGCGATCGGGGAACACTTCATCCTGGCGGGGTAAGAATGCGCCGCCGGAATCGACTAAATAGATGCACGGTAGACGGTGCTTGCGGGCGATTTCTTGGGCGCGCAGGTGTTTTTTCACCGTTAGCGGGAAATAAGTGCCACCTTTTACTGTGGCATCGTTGGCCACAATCACGCACTCAACGCCAGATACCCGGCCAATGCCCGTTACCACGCCTGCCGCAGGCACGTCGCTATCGTAAACGTGATGGGCTGCCAGGGCGGAAAACTCTAAAAATGGCGAGCCTTCGTCAATTAAGTGATCGATACGATCACGCACAAATAGCTTGCCGCGGCTCTCGTGGCGTTCACGCGCCTTAGGGCCTCCGCCTTGGGCGACGGCAGCGGTCAATTCTCGTAGCTTGGAAACTTCCCCCAACATGGATGCTGCGTTGCTTTGAAAGACATCGCTGCGGGGATTGATCTGTGTAGAGAGTGTGCTCATGGCGCGGCCCTTACTTTGTTTCGGTGAAGAGTTCGCGGCCAATCAGCATCCGGCGAATTTCGCTGGTGCCCGCGCCAATTTCATACAGTTTGGCATCGCGCAGAAGGCGACCGGTGGGGTACTCGTTGATATAGCCGTTGCCGCCGAGCAGCTGAATGGCATCTAGGGCAACTTGGGTGGCTTTCTCTGCGCAGTAAAGAATCACGCCCGCTGCGTCTTTGCGCGAGGTCTGGCCGCGGTCGCAGGCTCCGGCAACGGCGTATAAGTAAGCGCGACAAGCGTTCAGCGTGGTGTACATATCCGCAACTTTGCCTTGCACCAACTGGAACTCGCCAATGGACTGGTTGAACTGCTTGCGCTCGTGGATATAGGGCATCACCACATCCATAGCGGCCTGCATAATGCCGATAGGGCCAGCAGCCAGTACGGTGCGCTCATAATCCAAACCGCTCATGAGAACACGAACCCCTTTACCGACCTCGCCCAGTACGTTTTCAACCGGTACTTTGCAGTCCTGGAAAACCAGTTCGCAGGTGTTAGAGCCGCGCATACCCAGCTTGTCGAGCTTCTGTGCCGTAGTGAAGCCAGGCATGCCTTTTTCAATAATGAACGCTGTAATACCTTTAGAGCCTGCTTCCGGGTCGGTTTTGGCGTACACCACTAATACGTCGGCGTCAGGACCGTTGGTGATCCACATTTTGTTACCGTTAAGGATGTAATGATCACCCTCTAACTTGGCTCGCAGCTGCATTGACACGACGTCAGACCCCGCACCTGGTTCTGACATTGCCAGTGCACCTACGTGGTCGCCGCTGATCAGCTTGGGCAGGTATTTCTCTTTTTGTGCAGCGCTGGCGTTGATCTTAAGCTGATTGACACACAGGTTCGAGTGCGCGCCATAGGAGAGGGCGACGGAGGCACTTGCCCGGGAAATTTCTTCCATTGCAATACAGTGGGCAAGATAGCCCATACCACTACCGCCATCCTCTTCAGATACGGTAATCCCCAACAGCCCCATGTCGCCAAACTTCTTCCACAGGTCATTTGGGAATTCGTTGTTGCGGTCGATTTCAGCGGCGCGTGGGGCAATTTCGCTAGCGGCAAAGGCATTGACCTGCTCGCGCAGCATGTTCAGTTCATCGTCGAGGCCGAAATTGAGTTCTGAATAGTGTGAAAACATGGTCAATCACCTTGTCATTGTTAATGGGGGCTTTTCGTCGTTAAAGAAGGTTTTTCATTGAGTTCTTCAAGAGCCTGGCGGCAGCGAATTTCAGCGCTTTCAAGTTCCAGCTGCACCATCGTGATGTCTTTCATTTGTTGTTCTAGAGCCGATTTACGCTCGCTGATTTTGCTTAGCATTAGATGCAACTGCTTTTCGCTGCCGCTGCGGGTCTCATCCCACAGCTCAAAGAGTTCGCGAATTTCTGCTAAGGAAAAACCGAGCCGTTTACCGCGTAGCGTTAATTTCAGGCGCACGCGATCTTTGCTGCTGTAGATGCGTGTTTGGCCACGGCGAGCAGGGTGGAGTAACTCCTGATCTTCATAAAAGCGAATACTTCGAGTGGTAACGTCGAACTCGCTGGCCAGTTCACTGATCGTGTAGGTTTTGCTCATGATCATTGTTCTCGTCGATAGGGGGATGTCCCTATGGAACACTGACCATGAGGCTAAAACAAGTTTACGTTAACGTAAAGCAGTAGTTGCGCTTGTGTGATTTCCTTGATTATTGGTTAATTGGTTGAAAAATAACTATTTTAATTATTATCGTGAAGAAACGTTAAAGAAGCGTAGACCAAAGTTGTAATTGTAATACCCCTCAAGTGATTGCTAGTTTGCACCTACACCTTACGTTCAGGTAAGGGTGTGTTGCCGGCTAACGAGTTTTGCTTGATGAAGCGGTTGGTGAAACGTCAGCACCCAACACCCGGATACAAGAACACCCGAACACAAGAACAAAAAGAGGCTTACCACTCCATGCGTGAAGACGATGTTCTTAATGGGCCAGTGCTCGAGACACGAGGGCTGACCAAAGAATTCCGCGGTTTTACCGCCGTGGATGACGTTAATCTTCAGGTTCAAGAAGGGCACATTCACGCCCTGATTGGCCCCAACGGTGCTGGAAAGACCACCGTTTTTAACTTGCTAACCAAGTTTTTGCCGCCTACACGTGGAGAAATCCTTTATCGCGGTAAGCCCATTACCAGCAAGAAATCCAATGAGATCGCACAGCTGGGTCTCGTGCGTTCATTTCAAATTTCAGCGGTGTTTGCGCACATGACAGCGCTGGAAAACGTTCGAGTAGCGCTACAGCGTCAATTAGGCACATCGTTTCACTTCTGGAAATCAGAAAAGTCGCTAGATCACCTTAATGAGCGTGCGTTAGAGCTGCTTGATGAGGTTGGCCTGCGTGAGTACGCCGACACACTAACGGTCGAAATGCCTTACGGGCGTAAGCGCGCCCTGGAAGTTGCCACCACGCTGGCGCTTGACCCTAAGATGATGCTGTTGGATGAGCCGACTCAGGGGATGGGGGCAGAGGACGTTGATCGTATCGTCGAGCTGATTAAGCGTGTCTCAAAAGGGCGCACCGTCTTAATGGTGGAGCACAACTTGAGCGTGGTTAGCAGGCTTTGTGACCGTATTACGGTATTAGCCCGCGGCGCGGTGTTGGCCGAAGGTAATTATGCAGAGGTTTCCCGCAATCCATTAGTGCGCGAGGCATATATGGGCAGTGAAGCTGCTGAAGAGGAGGCCGCCGTATGAATACCGCTGAGGCCTATGAAACCAATGAACTAGCCGATTCCCAATCGCTAGAAATGCTGAGAGTGCAAGACTTGCACGCTTTCTATGGTGAATCACACATACTTCACGGCGTGAACTTCGATGTTAAGCGTGGGGAGTTGGTTACCCTGCTGGGTCGCAACGGCGCGGGACGTAGTACTACCCTGAAGTCCATTATGAATATGGTCGGGCGTCGCACCGGCTCGATTGTGATTAATGGCAACGAAACGCTGAATATGAAGGCGCACCATATTCCAAGGCTTGGTATTGGTTACTGCCCCGAAGAGCGCGGTATTTTTGCCAGCCTGGATGTGCACGAAAATTTATTGCTTCCGCCCACGGTTCGCTCTGGCGGAATGAGCCTAGATGAAATCTATGGCATGTTTCCTAACCTTTACGAGCGCCGCAGAAGCCAGGGGACGCGGCTGTCTGGCGGTGAGCAGCAGATGCTTGCTATGGCACGCATTCTACGCACCGGTGCGCGGCTTTTACTGCTCGATGAAATTACCGAAGGCTTAGCCCCCGTTATTGTGCAAAAACTTGGCGAAGTGCTTATTCAACTGAAAGAGCGCGGTATGACCATTGTTCTGGTGGAGCAGAACTTCCGTTTTGCAGCGCCGCTGGCAGATCGTCATTTTGTAATGGATCACGGTCAGATTGTTGAAGAGATTAGCGCTGAGCAGCTTCCGTCACGTCGAGACCATCTCAACACCATGCTGGGGGTATAACGCCAATCTAGATCATAAACGCAGCATCAGCTTCGCAGTAGGTGCACTACAACACTAAACGCTCTATAAGCATTTCATTCGTACGTCGTAACACAACAACAAAGGCCTCAAGGGCCAGGAGACGAACATGACCTTTATGAAAAAAACGCTGACCGCCAGCATCGCCGTTGCCGCCGCTTCTACTATGGCAGTCTCAACCGCTCACGCCGAAATTAGCGATAATGAGGTACGCATTGGTTATTTGGCTGATATGTCAGGGACTTATCGTGACTTAGCTGGCCCAGGCGGCGAAACAGCCATGGAAATGGCGATTGCTGATTTTGGTGGCAGTGTTAACGGCTCACCCATTGTAATTTTTAGTGCTGATGATCGTAACAGTGCTGACGTCGGTGCTAACACAGTGCGTGAGTGGATCGATCAGCGTAACGTCGACATGGTGGGCGGCCTAGTGGCGTCCTCGGTGTCTATCGCCGTCACTAAAGTGCTTGAAGAAAACAATGGCCTGGGCATTGTGTCGGGTTCTGCGGCGTCAAGCATTACCAATGAACACTGCACGCCCAACCACATTCACTGGGTTTACGATACTTACCCGCTGGCGAACGGTACTGCAAAAGCAGTCGTAGAGCAGGGCGGCGACAGCTGGTTCTTGTTAACCGCTGATTATGCGTTCGGCCATGCGCTGGAAGCTGATGTGACCAACGTAGTTGAAGCCAATGGCGGCGAGATTGTTGGCGGCGTGCGTCACCCGTTCCCGACAAGCGACTTCTCCTCGTACATCCTTCAGGCCCAAGGGTCTGGCGCGAAGATTGTAGGTTTGGCTAACGCTGGTGCTGACACCGTGAACGCGATCACCACGGCTAGTCAGTTCGGTCTCACGCAGAGCGGCCAGCAGCTCGCAGGCCTATTGATTTTCCTCAACGATGTCCACGCGCTAGGCCTGGAGTCCACCCAAGGGCTGCTGCTAACCACTGGCTGGTACTGGAACATGGATGAAGAGGCGCGCGCTTGGTCAGGTCGTTATTTTGAAGAAGTTGGCCGTATGCCCACTATGGTTCAGGCGGGTATCTACTCAAGCACCATGCACTACCTGAAAGCCGTAGAAGCCGCGGGAACCGACGACCCTGAAGTTGTACGCGCCCAGATGGCTGATATGCCCATTGAAGACTTCTTTGCGCGTAACGGCTCTATTCGTGAAGATGGCCGCATGATTCATGACATGTACCTTGCCCAAGTGAAAACACCGGAAGAGTCTACCGGTGAGTGGGATCTGTATGAAATCCTCAGCACTATTCCTGCCGATGAAGCCTACCGTCCGCTCTCTGATAGCCAGTGCAAACTGGTTCAAAACTAAGTCGAATAACAACCGCAAGTGACGTTAGAACTGGTTGGTGGCAACTTGCCACCAACCGCTTGACGGCGAGGAGAGTCATACAATGACGATGATATTCGGCGTGCCATTAGCCGTTTTCATGGGCCAGCTAACGCTTGGGCTTGTGAATGGAGCCTTTTACGCACTGCTTAGCTTGGGCCTGGCGGTCATCTTCGGCCTACTGAAGATCGTCAACTTTGCCCATGGGGCGCAATACATGCTGGGAGCCTTCGCCGCACTGCTAGGCTTTCGCTATTTAGGCATCAACTATTGGCTGGCGCTGTTTCTGGTGCCGCTGGTGGTGGGTGGTTTCGGCATGTTAATGGAGCGCTTTTTACTGCGTCGCATTGCCCATTTAGACCATCTTTATGGACTGCTGCTCACCTTCGGGTTAGCACTAATTTTTGAAGGCACGCTGGTAAATTTCTTTGGCGTTTCGGGTGCGCGGTACGCGACGCCTGAAGCACTGCAAGGCGGCCTGAATCTAGGCTTCATGTTCCTGCCTACCTACCGTGCCTGGGTGCTGGTAGCGGCACTGGCCATGTGTCTATTTACCTGGTTTATGATTGAGCGCACCCGACTGGGGGCTTATCTGCGTGCAGGTACTGAAAACTCCCAACTGATGCAGGCGTTTGGGGTAAACGTGCCGCTATTGATTACGCTTACTTATGGCTTTGGCGTAGCGCTAGCCGCTTTTGCGGGGGTGTTGGCAGCGCCGCTATATCCTGTATCACCGACCATGGGGTCAAGCTTGCTGATTGTCGTGTTCGCGGTGGTCGTCATTGGTGGAATGGGATCTATTCTGGGTGCGATTCTTACTGGCCTGGGTATGGGGATCATCGAAGGCTTAACCAAAGTGTATTACCCCGAAGCCTCCAATACCGTGATCTTCCTGGTGATGATATTGGTGCTCATGTTACGCCCCGCTGGGCTGTTCGGTAAGGAGGCATAACCATGGCAGACTCTCAAGCACTCAATGCGCCATCAGCCGTACAAGAACGGCAGAGGCGGGCCAAAATGCGCCGTAACATGTTTTATATAGCGCTCTTGGCCATCGGGTTAGTCGCTCCTTTTTTGGCCTATCCCGTTTTTCTAATGAAAATTCTTTGCTTCGCGCTTTTTGCCTGCGCATTTAATTTGTTGCTGGGCTATGCGGGATTGCTCTCGTTCGGGCACGCGGCCTTTTTAGCCACCGGTGGTTATGTTACCGGCTACTTGTTGGCAAGCTATCCAGGGCTAACGCCAGAGATGGGGATTATTGCAGGCACCTTTATGGCAACCCTGTTAGGGCTGCTGTTCGGGGTGCTTTCGATCCGGCGTCAGGGCATTTACTTTGCCATGGTGACGTTGGCGCTTGCTCAGCTGATGTTTTTCGTCTTTGTTCAGTCATCGTTTACCGGTGGTGAGGATGGTCTGCACGGCGTGCCACGCGGTGACTTGTTTGGTGTGATCAGTCTAAGCAGCAACTTAGCGATGTATTACTTCGTTTTTGCCATCTTCATATTTGGTTTTGCGCTGATCCAACGCACCGTGCATTCCCCCTTTGGGCAGGTGCTTAAAGCGATTCGTGAAAATGAGCCGCGTGCTATTTCGCTGGGCTACAACGTTGATGCTTATAAGCTGCTGGCGTTTGTACTTTCTGCGGCGCTGGCCGGGTTGGCAGGGTCTACCAAAACCGTCGTGTTTCAACTGGCGTCGTTAACCGATGCACACTGGCACATGTCGGGTGAAGTTATCCTAATGACGCTGCTGGGCGGGGTAGGCACACTGCTTGGCCCCCTTATGGGCGCGGGCATTGTGGTTAGTCTGCAGCACATTTTGGCACAGTCGCCGTTGGGTAACTGGGTAAGCGTCATTCTGGGGGTTATCTTTGTTGTCTGCGTACTTAGCTTCCGCAGCGGCATCGTGGGTGAACTCACCAAAATGTATCGCAAAAACTTCAAATAACCGTTTCTGTCCGATGATTGGGTGCCCTAGGGCACCCTTTTTTCTGCCCAAATCACGTCTCTACGCCAAAGGTAGTGAGCTAAGCCGGTTGCACCTGTCAGAGTAAGAATATAAGTTAACGTAAACGTCAACGTTGCCAGTAAAGACAATTGCCAATAACGCCAACGGCTAATAAAGATAATAGCAAACGCCAAGCTGCCCAGCCTGCTCACAGGCTGTTCAGTTAAGCATGCTGCGGAGATTCGCCATGAATTTTGAGTTAAGTGAAGACCAGGTCGCCTTTGCCGATATGGCCCGGGCATTCGCCCAGAACGAGTTAGAGCCCCACGCTGCGCAGTGGGATGCCGAAGCCTTTTTTCCTGTCGATGTTATCCGCAAAGCGGGAGAGTTAGGTTTTTGTTCACTTTACGCGCCAGAACGTGTGGGCGGGCTGGGTCTTTCCCGCCTGGATGCCAGCATTATTTTTGAACAGCTTTCCATGGGCTGCACCTCAACCACCGCTTATCTCACCATTCATAACATGGTGACGTGGATGCTGGCAGACTTCGGTACCTCTGAAGCAGTGGCGCAGTGGGGCGAAAAATTGGCCACCGGCGAGTTGCTGGGGTCTTACTGCTTAACTGAACCCAATGCAGGCTCTGATGCGGCCTCGCTTAAAACCACCGCCAAGCGGGATGGCGATGACTACGTACTCAACGGTAGCAAGATGTTTATCTCTGGCGCCGGCAGCACCGACTTTTTGGTGGTGATGGCGCGTACCGGCGGTGAAGGCCCCAGCGGCGTTTCTGCCTTTGCGGTTGATGCGAAAGCAAGCGGCATTAGTTACGGCCGTAAAGAAGACAAAATGGGCTGGAACAGTCAGCCAACCCGCATGATTACCTTTGAAGATGTGCGCGTTCCCGCCAACCACCTGTTAGGCAACGAAGGTGACGGCTTTAAAATTGCCATGAAAGGCTTGGATGGCGGTCGTATCAACATCGCCACCTGCTCAATCGGCACCGCCCAGCAGGCGATCAACAAAGCCCGTGAATATATGCTGGAGCGTAAGCAGTTTGGCAAGCGTTTGGCAGACTTCCAGGCGCTTCAGTTCCGTATGGCGGATATGGTTACTGAGCTTGTCGCGGCTCGCCAGCTAGTGCGTATGGCAGCCACAAAATTGGATGCTGGCCACCCCGATGCCACTACCTATTGCGCCATGGCTAAGCGCTTTGCGACTGATGTCGGCTTCAAGGTGTGTGATGAGGCGCTTCAGCTCTATGGTGGCAACGGCTACATTAAAGAGTATCCGATGGAGCGCTATGTGCGTGATTCTCGTGTACACCGTATTTTGGAAGGAACTAACGAAATCATGCGGCTGATTATTTCCCGTCGCGTGCTCTCTGATGGTGCCTCTGAGCTGTAGCCAACCACAAGGACAATGGAATGAGTAGCGTACTGTTTGCTGAACACGCCACCCAAGATGGCCATGTTATTGGCGAGATCACGCTTAACGCCGAGCGTTCGCTGAACGCCCTGACGTTAGAGATGATTGAAGAGATTCTGCCGCGCTTGAAAGCGTGGCAAACCGATGAGCGAGTTGTTGCTGTTCTGCTTGATAGCGCTGGTGAAAAAGCGTTTTGCGCAGGCGGCGATGTCGTCAATCTGTATAAAGCGATTAAAGGTGACGGCGAGCCAGATTTTCCTGAGCGCTTCTTTGAACATGAGTACCGCCTGGATTACCTGCTCCACACCTATCCCAAGCCGGTCATTTGCTGGGGCAGCGGTATTGTGATGGGTGGGGGAATGGGGCTGCTTAGCGGTAGCAGCCACCGAATCGTGACGGAAACTTCTCGGCTGGCGATGCCAGAAGTGACGATTGGCCTTTATCCGGACGTTGGCGCTAGCTGGTTTTTAAACCGTCTGCCAAATGGTACCGGACGCTTTTTAGCCATGACCGGCAGTCAAATTAACGCGCCAGATGCCGTTCATCTCGGCCTTGCCGATCGTGCGATTGCTAGCCATTACCGCGCAGACCTGGCTCAAAAACTGATGGATGCCACCTGGGGTGAAGGAAAGCAAACTGACGCCCATGGTGTCGTCAATCGCGTGCTGCGCGAATTTGAACAAGCCTCTCAAGAGGTATTTGCCGAGCTGGAATCGCCGGTTCAAAAATCTGCCGCACTGATTCGTGAGCTAATGGATCACGATACGGTTGAGCAAACCGTGGATGCCGTGCTGGCGGTTCGCAGTGATGACAAATGGTTCAGCAAAGCGCAGAAAACGCTTTCCCACGGCAGCCCCGTATCAGTGAAGCTGATTGATGAGCAGCTAAAGCGCGCCAAGCACATGTCGTTGGCTGAGGTGTTCCAGTTTGAGCTGGCGCTTTCAGTGCAGTGTTGCCGCCATCAGGAATTTCCCGAAGGCGTGCGTGCGCTGTTGGTCGATAAAGACGGCACGCCTGCCTGGAAATACCCAGATGTCGCGTCCGTCGAACAAACCTTTATCGATGAGTTGCTGGTTTCGCCGTGGCAAACGAGCCCTCTGGCGGATCTTCACTAAGCTATTTCTTCAAACCATTTCCCAACCCAATTCACCGTCAATTTTCGAATAAGGACAATAAAGATGACTACTGTCGCGTTTATCGGTTTAGGCAATATGGGCGGCCCCATGGCGGCCAACTTGGCGAAAGGGGGCTTTAACGTTCGCGCGTTCGACCTTTCTGAACAAGCCTTGGAAACGGCTAAATCCCAAGGCTGTGAAGTAGCAGTCTCTGCAAAAGCAGCGGCCACCGACGCAGATTTTATTATTTCCATGCTGCCCGCAGGCAAGCACGTGCGTGGGCTGTATGTGGATGGCGACGAGCCGCTGTTTGATGTGATCAAAAAGAGCGCTCTGGTGATTGACTGCTCGACCATTGATGCGGATACCGCCCGCAGCGTCGCTGCCGCTGGCGCTGAGAAAGGCGTTGGCTTTGTCGACGCGCCGGTATCTGGCGGGGTAGGCGGAGCGCAGGCCGGCACGTTGAGCTTTATTGTGGGCGGTAGCGCGGCACAATTTGAGCAGGCCAAGCCTGTACTAGAAGTGATGGGTAAGAATATCTTCCACGCCGGCGACCACGGTGCAGGCCAGGTGGCCAAAGTGTGCAACAACATGCTGCTTTCCATTCTGATGGCGGGCACCTGCGAAGCGATCAATATGGGCGTAAAAAATGGCCTGGATCCAGCGGTGCTTTCCGAAATCATGAAACAAAGCTCGGGGGGGAACTGGGCGCTAAACGTTTACAACCCGTACCCCGGTGTGATGGAAAATGCCCCTGCTTCGAAGGGCTATCAAGGCGGCTTCCAGGTAGACCTGATGATTAAAGATCTGGGTCTCGCCATGGATGTTAGCCAGCAAAGCGCCTCACCGGTGCCCATGGGCTCTGCCGCACGCTCGTTATTCACCCTGCATAAAGCCGGCGGCAACGGCAAGCTCGATTTCTCCAGCCTGCTGCAGTTTTATCAAGATAAGGAGTGAGAGTAAGGCGTGAATGGAAAATAGTGAGGAGCAAGGGGTGGTGTAACGAGTTTTGCGCGGAACGAGCAACACTAGGCACCTGTGAGCGGGCGGCATAAGCCGCCCCTTGTCACTGGCTTCAAGGGCGGGCAAACTCATTCTCTTCGCTATTCTCAGATGTATGCTCAGATAAAAGGACTGCCATGATTACGCTTTGGGGCCGCAATAACTCGACTAACGTCAAAAAAGTACGCTGGGTACTTGAAGAGCTCGGATTGACGTTTGAGCAAATTCCGGCAGGAATGCAGCACGGGGTCAACAATACCCCGGCGTACTTGGCCATGAACCCCAATGGGCTAGTGCCGCTACTCAAAGACGACGCTACCGATAGCGTGTTATGGGAATCCAACACCATTGTCCGCTACCTGGCTGCGCAGTATGGCCAAGGTAACTTATGGATAGATGACCCCGCCAAGCGTGCCCAGGCAGAGAAATGGATGGACTGGGCGAACAATACGCTTTCGCCCAGGCACCGCGTTATTTTGCAGGGATTCGTAAGGACACCGCCAGAAGAGCGCGATAACGACGCTATTGATGCCGGAATGCTAGCCTGTGAAAGGTCATTCGAACTGCTAGATAACGCGCTGGCAAACCAAAGCCAACCCTGGTTTTCCGGCGATGAATTTGGCCTCGGCGACATCGCCCTAGCGCCATTTATCTATAACCTTTGGAACATTGGGTTAACCTGGCAGCGGCGCCCCAATCTGGAGCGCTGGTACCAACAGATTGCAGAACGCCTCGCCTTTCAGAACGTAGTGATGATTCCTGTAACCTGATGTAAAAAGCAGCCTTCCCTGATGACGGGAGGGCGCTCTAGCACGCTACAATTTGCTAAACGGCTAAATACACAGGCTTTATCGTGCATTTATGCGAAGGAGCATACGGGGTTTGTAGTGCGTGGTAAGCGAAGCGCACCCGCAATGGCAGCCCGGCGCAGCGGTTGTAAGTGGAACAGCACAGCCCTGACAGCACAGTAAATAAGGGCAATTTAATATTGTGGGAGGGCGCTTTAGCGCGCGATGATTCAGCCACTAAATGTTCCCTAAAACTCCGCCTCCAATTTAGCCAATTCGCTATCAAGCTCCTTCAACGCCTCACACGGCAAACCATGGCGCTCGGCGCTATCAATCAACGGCCCTAAAATCGCCCCGCGCTCGGTGGGACGCTTGGCCTCAACATCCTGCAACATCGAGGCCTTATTGTTAGCGGTGTTCTCCACCACCTGCCACACAAGCGCCAACCACGCGTCTTCGCCTTCGCCACCATTCGGTGGTGCAATGTTTTCCTGCTTTAAAATCGCCGCGACCTCTTTGACCACCACTTCCAAACGGCCTGCATAAGCGTCACCGCGCAGCTCTCCATTGCGCACGCCATTGAGCGCCACCAATGGGTTGATCGCCGCATTCACCGCCAATTTTTGCCACAAGCGTTGGCGTATATCGCTCACCGCCGTTGCGGTAAAGCCTGCCTCACTCAATAGCGCCGCTAACGCCTCCGCCAATCCCGCGTGCTGATTATCTAAATCACCAATAAACGTAGGCCCGCGCCCCGCGTGAACCACACCATCATCCCCAGTGAGATAAGCACCCTGAGTTGTGGTCGCGCACAGCACTGGCCCAGGCCATGTTTGTGTAATACGCGGTTGTGCCAAAAAGCCGTTCTGCCACAGCACCAGTGGGGTAGTGGGCGCAACCACATCGGCAATACTGGCAAGTGCCGCCTCGGCGGCCATGGCTTTGGTGGTGATATGTACAAACCCAGGCGCGGGAAGCGGATGAGAGGCTAGTTCCGCAACCGTAGCGCTCGCCAGCCGCTGAGTTCGCTCTTCACCTTCAGGGGTGGTCAGGTGTTGTTGTTCAGGCAGCGCACGTCGGCCAATCAAAGTGGTGTCAGTGAAGGGGGAAAGCGAATGCGCCAACAGGCGACCAATGGCCCCAGGGCCAAGTATCCAATGGGAAGTCATCGTTGATTTTTAGCCATTAACAGCGGTGTTGTCGCCAAGCTTACCGTGTTCAGCACTAGGAAATGAAGGTGAAGTGACCAGCGACTTCATAGTCTCCGAAAGATCCCCGTATTAAAGCAGTCCGTATCGCGCCGATGCAGCTGACCTAGCTAACCTAGTTCACTGCATCGGCTTTTTTGTATAAGTGATAGCAGCGGAAAGGTGTGTCATCAGCCAATAGACTCTAGGCATGGCAGAAAACTGCAATGCGCGGCTAATGACTAATGACGAGGCTAAGGATTATCTGATAAATATTTTGTTAGGGTGATTGGGCCGCGTTATAAAGAAAGAGGGGAACACGTTTGAAATGGTGCCTATGATGTCGGTTTTACGGCCTTGAGAGGCTTATCGAGTCAAGATGCCATGCTGGTTCAGCAGTGTTATGCAGCCTACTTATACTTTATTTTCTTTGATTTCATTGAGCTATGTCGTAAATGAAAGGCGGTATAACCTGAATTAGCACGCTGCCGGGTTCATTAAGGTTATGTAGCGGGATGTATAATCACTGTTAAGCATCAGTAGGGAGGGTAGCGATAATTGAGTAGCGAACAACGGCTTAAAGTATGGCGAGCTTTATCTGACCTGTTTCTTGACACAGAAATAGATGATGTAACGTTCAGGTATATTGCCCGTACAATTTCAGAGAGCGAATTTTCCTTGCCTGAAGTTGAGAGCATCCTTTGGTACGAGGTCTACCCAGTATTGGAAAGTAACCTACGAAGCGTTGCCGGTATTTGGGACGGCTGGCCAGATTCTTGGCTTCTTCAAAACTTGCCTGCTTCAGTTCGCCCCAACGCTATACATGGAGATGCTTCCATCATCAAGGAAATAAAGCGTTGCTGGCAGAAAGTGGTGGAGTTCTATGCAACAAGCTAAAATGCATAACCAGATCAATCACAGCGACAGCTTATCCGTTGCGGCTTCGCCTACACTACAAAGCTGCGCGTGTTGGCGATGTTATGCATTACTCCAGTTTTACGAATCAAGGATGATTTATGAATGATTCAAAAGTAGTTTTAATAACAGGTGGTGGTCGAGGTATTGGCGCTGCTACTTCCAAATTATTTGCGTCAAAGGGTTATGCTGTTTGCATTAATTACAAGTCCAATTCTGCTTCGGCTGAAGCTTTAGCTCATGATATTAAGGCTGCGGGTGGTCGTTGTATTACAGTTCAAGCTGATGTCTCCGTTGAAGGTGATGTATTGAGACTGTTTGAGCTAATTGACGACGAGCTAGGCTCTTTATCTGTGCTCGTGAACAATGCGGGAATTTTGCGTAAACAGTCTCGTCTTGAGGATCTGACGGCCGAAAGAATCAATACAATTTTGACCAACAATGTGACTAGCTATTTTCTTTGCTGCCGAGAGGCAGTTAAACGCATGTCTACTCGTCATGGTGGCAGCGGAGGCGTCATTGTCAATGTTTCATCGGGAGCATCTCGCTCTGGCTCGCCAAATGAGTATATTGATTATGCTGCTTCAAAAGGGGCAATTGATACGCTAACAAAAGGCTTGTCACTAGAAGTTGCCTCTGAGGGCATTAGGGTAAATTGTGTCCGCCCGGGGTTGATTTATACCGATATGCACGCTGACGGCGGGGAGCCTGAAAGGGTTGAGAGGTTAAAGAGCATTATTCCTCTACAACGCGGCGGTGAGCCAGAGGAGGTGGCAGAAGCTATTTATTGGCTCTCATCGGAAAAGTCATCGTTCTCGACGGGAAATTACTTAGACCTGTGCGGTGGCCTGTAAATGCGTAACAAAGCGTTTAAGAGGGGCTCCCAACGCTTGGCATTTTGTCTCCGCGTGGGGTGTAGTGTTTACGGTGTAATCGTTTAAGTTGATGGTGAGCGTTGCTCACTACTGAACGCGGCGTTATGCAACCAAGAAGAATTATGAGACAACAGTATCATTTTCGAAACTCAGATGAAGGGCTGCTATCGTGGGACGTTTTTCGGCTAATTGAACTGGCTAAAGATTTGCCAGTTACCGAAATATCTCTAGCTGACATCAGTGAGTTGGACGAAGAATTTTGGTTTGAGCTAGGTGGTGCAAAACCAACGTGTAGAAATATTATAGAGCATACGAAACTCATCCAAAAAACTGATTTATCATACCCAATTATTCTGTGCCATAAAGGAAGGGTAATGGACGGTATGCACAGAGTGTGTAAAGCAGTTTTACTTGGTCACGATACAGTCCGAGCAGTCAAGTTTCCTCAATATTTAGCTCCCGATCATGTTGGTATTGAAGCTGATGAGTTACCGTATTAGAAAGCTGCATAATAAGGTGGTTGAGGCGGATTCAAAATGCTTGGCGATTTGAATTCAAAATCAGGTTTAGTGGTTAGGATGCAATGGCTTAGATTTGGTGATAGGCGTTGTTCACCACTTGGCGCGGTGTTATGTGACAAACGACTATTCAGCTAAGAGGGTATATGGGTGCAGCTACGAAGTTTTTAATCTTATATCTAATTCCAGTGATTTCCTTTTCTGGTACTGTTGGTACCTATATATTTGTTTATGGAGAGAGTGTTGATCATCCTCTAATAGATGTTGCCCTGGCGTTAGTTGTATTAGGTTTTCTATTTTCATCGATTATCAGCGTTAAGCTAATCTCTCAGTTTTTAAGTAGTTATACAAATTACTTGGGTGTTGTTTTTACTGTAGTGGGTTGGCTGTTAGAGCTTGTTCCAGTAAGTGTGTATATGTTATTTCTTGTGCAGTGAGTGCAACCAATAATACACATATAGCAAGGCGCTTAGGCACATTTCCAACGCATGGTATTTATAGTTTGAATTGAATTTAGTATTTACGGCACAATGGGTTAAGTTTAGCGGTGGCGTTGTTCGCTATTTAACGCGACGTTATCAATACTGAGGATCAGGTATGGCTGTAGGCATTAAGGTTGGGAGCATTACAGATGAAATTGGCACCCCGGACTTTTTTCATGCCTTTTTCAGCACTGTAAGCTTTAACCTCGAAAAGGGATGGGGAAGTCGTTTCCCTCTTCTTCTCACTAACCTCTATCAAGGTGGACTTGAAGCGGTGTTCGCTGAAAATGCTCTAGCCGAGTTAAAGCAGGTTAAAGAGGAGTTGTCCGCATTCTCTCCAGAGCAGGTGGTTTGGGATATCGAAGATCTTTCAAAGCAACCGCCGTGGGGCTCTGACATTTCACAGGACATCACGTCACTGGCCAACTATTTTGTGACGTCTACAGGTCGTGATCTCATAGAAATTTTATTAGAAGCGCTAGATGAAGCTGCCAAGAGCAAAAGGCCAACTGCTATTGTTCATTGCTAACAAGGTGCTGCTATCGGGCAAATTTCCGCAAAGCGCGGCGCTACGTGTTGTTATAGTTAGGGGAAGTTCAACCGCCTAAAAATTCGCTCCTGGCCGAGTGCAGAGGCTCAAGCTATTCTGATGGCGAGATGACAGATAACGACCAGAGCGAACATTCCGGCTGAAAGTGACCTACAGGTTCAGCAGTGTTATGTGGCAGGCACGGTTATCTATGTTAAGTGGGGAATTCGATGCTCCAACGCAGTTGGGATAAGGTGGCGAGTGACGTCGACTTTAATCTTGAAATTGACCTAGCGCGATTTCTAGGCATGATCAGCCGAAAAGCCAAAGTGCTCGATTTTGGCTGTGGATACGGACGGATTTCCAACGAACTTACTGAGTGCGGATACATTGATGTAACGGGCGTTGATCCTTCCTTCGCCATGATCGAGCGCGGAAGGAAGGCGTTTCCTGGGGTGCCTCTCCTACATTTTGATGGGATTGATCTTCCGTTCGGCGAAAATGCATTTGATGTCGTCGTCATTTGCGCGGTTTTTACGTGCATTCCTTCACTTGATGAGCGAGATAGAGTGTCTGCGGAGATAAACCGCGTGCTGAAGCCTGGTGGCATCGTTCATATGTCGGAGTTCTGTTCCGTAAAAAGTAAGGGCTTTATTTCCGGTCTCGGTATACCGATGCGGTACAGTAGCCCAGCAGAACTACGCGACGTATTCGTTGGTTTTTCCTGCTTTCACGATGAGGTTGTGAGCGCAAGCACTATGAGTGGTGATTCTACGTCCAGTTACCGTGCGTTCATCCGAAAGCCACTTAACAAAGCAATGCACGCGACAAGCGCATGATTGCGGGCGTTGAGCCTGTAGAAAAACTCCGCTGACGGCTAAGTTTTATTCGCTCCAAGCGGTCGGCTGAAGGTAGGCATTACATCAGTATCGCCTTAAGTTACGAACTGACCGAATTTGACCATGAGTTGATTCCTGCACTGGATGAGATCGTCAAAGTGGGGCACAAATAGAAGACGGAGGGGGATCTTCGGATTGAAAGCTAGATGCTCCCCAGAATCTGAAATTGTTTAATAGACCACAGCTGTTACATTCCCGTACCTGCTAGAAACAAAGAGGATTGTGAGTGAACCAAGCAAAAATAAGAGCGCTTCTTACTAACGACGCCCGTATCTGCGTTCAAGTAGCCGATGCAGCGGACAGCGTGCCAGAAGTGGCAATTGGTGACACTTTCATCTACGCGATTGGATCGGATGGAAGCCCCAAGAAAATGCCCTTCATGACGATCATTACAAAGGACTATCCGGGTTTCGATGAGGACTCTAATTTAAATCGCGACAATGGCTTCAGAGTTAATATTGACCTTGGCAAAGAAAAATTTGTAGAAATTTTCGGTTTCTCACCAAAAGATTTCTCGACGCATAGCTCCAATTGCGACTTCACGGCTCGTGACTCATTCTTTCCGCATCCTGTCTATGGTGCCCATGGCTGGCTTTGTGTCGTCAATCCCGCCAGCAACACAGGCTCAGACTTAGTCAGCTTAGTGGAGTTCGCTAAGAATCGTGCACTTTCTCGCGCGATGGTCTAGCAATTCATTCAAGCTGAACCCGCTTCGCGGGTCGGCTTAACTATGGCGTTAGGCCTATATAGGATTTGAAAACTGAGCATGATGAAGACTGGTGAACCAATGCTCATTTAAACATTCATCTCGAAAGCGCCCATTGAACGATTCGATGTACGCGTTCTGGTTGGGGTTACCAGGTTCGATTTAAAATAGAGCTACACCATGCAGATGCGCCCATGACAACATGGCGCTCCCACTGAACTCCTTGCCCATAGGACCGAACTCTAAAGCGTAGCGCTACTCAATCAGGGGTGACGTCGGCTGTTTCCTGCAGGTATCGCCATAGAGGCTTGCTATCTTTTATATCAAGGATAACCACGGAATAACGAGACGAACTTGTCTCGGCTTCTTGGTGGGTTTCGCGATAACGCAGGACAACGCTGTCTGCGTTGACGAGTAATGTTTCATATTGTTCAATGAGGATTGAAAGTGAGGGGCGTGTACCTTTATTCTTGCGAAACAATGCAACCACTTGAGATTGGCCCACTACGTTACCTGATGTTGTAACCATGGTAAAAGATGGACAAAAGCTATTGATAAGCTTCTCTAACGAAGCATCTTGCTCGGCGCTCCCTGTGAATACATCTTGAATCCACACGTGCAGATCTAGAACACTACGATGGGCAACGGCGATTAACTCTTTTTCGGGTAGCATGATGATATATCCTCGTTTGGCTTACGATTAAGTTGTTTTATGATGAGTAAAGGGGTGACGCCAATAAAAGCAGCGAGCAGGAATGTCAGTTGATACGCCGACATATCATTGGCGTAGTGCTGCAGTACATTGAACAAAAGAGTGAAAAAAGCGGCGCCAAGGCTAAAAGACATCTGACGGTTGAGGTTCCAAACTGCGCTGGCCTTGATTAATGTTGCTTCGTCAAAATCCATCATCGCGGTAGTTTGTGCCGTATTGGCGCTCACACCGCCTCCTAAGCCCATCAATAAATACGCAATAATAAGTAACGGAATGTTGGAATGGTGGCCAACAAAAAATAGCACAGCAATACCGGCAGAATGTGCCAACATACCAAACAAAAATAGTGAGCGAGCGCCAATGCGATTATAGAGTCTACCACCTACGGTAATCGCAACTAATGAGCCAGCCCCGTAAAGCACCATCAACATCCCCGTTTTTTGAGCAGACCAGCCTAATACCTCTTGAAGAAAGAAGATATTCAGTAAGTTTACTCCTGTGAAGACGCCCGGCACCGCTAAATACACCAATACAGAAAAACGCATATGTGTATTTTTAAATACACTCAAATCAAGAATGGCATGCGTGGTTTTACGATAATGGTGTAAATAGAGAACGCTGACCCCCAATCCTGCGATGAGAAACAATATTGGCAGTAGTTTCGAACTCGCATTTGCATAAATAGAAAGTCCGATGAGTAATGTTGCGAGTGAAGTGCTAACAAGCAGGAGTCCTTTCATATCTGGTGTAAGCGCTTTTTTGGTTTCAGAGCGAATCCAATAAGCAGACAATATAGCGGCCAATAAACTAAAAGGAATGTTGCTGAGAAAGACCCAGCGCCAAGATGAATAATCAACAATGATACCGCCGATACTGGGTGAAATAGTCGGAGCAATTAATGCAATACTCATAATGAGTGTTGATATTTTGGTTCTTTCTTTGTTTTTAAATAAATTAAAAGCCAGCGCCTGACCTACTGGTATCAGTAAACCTCCTCCCACGCCTTGAAGGAAGCGAAAAAAGACGAGCGAGTAAAATTCATTCGTCATACCTGAACACAGTGCGCCGAGCGAGAATACTAGCATCGACACGGTCATCGTTTGTCTCGCACCAAACTTGCTCGCTAACCAATTACTAATCGGAATAATCAGCGTTAATCCTAAAATGTAGCTATTGGCAATCCAAGTCACGCTCGACTCTGAAATTGATAACTCTTGAGCAATATCCGGAAGGGCAATCGCTGACATAAAAATATTAATACAATCAATAAAAAATCCGAGCAAGAAAATAAGCGCGATACGATAACGATAAGCCATTGGTGATCCTGGTGTAAATCTAATTACGAGAATTTTAAAGTATTTGACTTGAGGTTGTTAGCTGTTTAAAATAAACGCTGAGTTAAATCAGGGTAAACGATGATGTTTAATGACATTAAACGTATTCATACGTTTATTGCTGTGGTGGATAGTGGCTCTTTTACTAAAGCAGCCAATCAATTGTTTGTTAGTAAAGCCATGGTTAGTATCCATATAAAATCGTTGGAAGACTCGCTCAATGTACCATTGCTTATTCGTAACTCACGCGGATTCATTATGACCGAGGCGGGAGAGTTACTTTATAACGATTTTAAAAATATCTTCTCTGATATTCACTCATCATTAGACAATGTTGTTGAAAAGCATCACTCCTTAACCGGACACTTAAGGGTCTCGTCTACCGTCGAATTTGGCGAAGCATTTCTTATTCCGCTGATTGGTGAGTTTTGTCATGTTCATCCAGAGCTCAATATCAGCTTTCATGCTGACTCATCACTCAATAAATTATTGAATGAGAAAATTGATCTTGCCGTAAGGCTAGGAACGCTCGATGATTCAGCCCTAAAGAGTCGTAAGCTTGGCAGCTTCTCTACTATGATAGTGTGCTCCGCCAATTGGATAGCACAAAACCCTTTATCCTCATTAGAGGATTTAAAAACAGCGCCGTGGGTTGCTAACAGTAACCTCAAAACGCCCAACCAGTGGACGCTACATAGTGGTGATAAACAGACCTTTCAACTAAAGTTTTCAGCAAAGTTTAGCGCCAACTCCTCCATCGCAATCAGGTCCATGGTTCAATCTGATTTAGGTGTTGCGATTCTTCCTGAGTGGATTATTAAAGAGCAGCTACAAAGCGGAGAGTTCGTCGAACTATTTCCAGATTGGCGTTTACCTAAGCAAGACATCAGTGTGGTTTTTACTGGCGATCATCGTGTTCGACGCCATTGCCGCTTATTAATCGACTATCTAGTAGAGAATACCCATTTTTAGACGCTAAAAAGAACCCATATTGGTGTAAGGAAAAACTCTACCTACTTGGCGTTGCCGCCAAAAGTTTTACGCCAGTCGCGTGGGCTGACTTGATGATGCTGCCTAAAGTGTTGACGGAAAGACGTTGCCGTATGAAAGCCAACTCGTTCCGCAATCGCTTCCACCGACAGGGAGGTGGTTTCCAGTAACTCGCGCCCGCGTCGTAACCGCTCGTTGACAAGCCACTCTACCACCGTCATTCCGGTTGCTTTTTGAAAGTGGCGCGTGAAGGTGCGTCTGCTCATGGAGGTTCGAGCGGCTAGCTCATCGATGCGATGCGAGCCTGCTAGGTTTTCTCTCAAATAGTCCAATAAGCGATTGATATGGGCGTCTTGAGTGGAGATGGCAACGGGTTGCTCAATGAACTGTGCCTGTCCACCTTCGCGGTGTGGGGGAACCACCATGATACGGGCAATCTTGTTGGCAATCTTCGCGCCGTAATACTCGCGCACCAAGAACAAGCAGCAATCCAGGCCTGCCGCCGTGCCTGCGGACGTCACTAGACGATCCTCCTCCACATAAAGCGCATTGGTATCCAGCTTGACCTTGGGGAAGCGGTCACTGAAATCCTGCTCGGCGACCCAGTGAGTTGACGCCCGCCTGCCGTCGAGCAGTCCAGCGTACGCCAGCGCATACGTGCCGTAACAAAGACCCACCACATGAGCGCCCCGTTCATGGCAGCGGACGAGCGCCTCTGTCAGCTCAGGCGGTGGCGGTTCATCCAGGTCATGCCAGCCAGGGACCACGGCTATATCCACGTCATTCAAGAGCGTTAAGCCGCCATTGGGCTTTATTGTCATCACCTCATCGCTCTCTAGCGAATCTTCCCAAGCTGCGACGATGGTCAGGTCGAAGAGTGAGCGATCGGGGAAAGCCATGCCGAACACCGTGTAGGGCACCGAGAAATGAAAAGGCGTGATACGGGGATGGAGAATTAAACCTACACGGGGTAAGGACATGGGTAACTCCTATGCTGTTCTCAACGTAACCGTACCATGCTGGCCCAAAACTTTCGAACACTGACTTCCAGGCCAATTTTTTTGTCAGCCGCCTCTCTCTACACTGCTTGCTATCAATCCAGCAACGTATTGAAGGAAGTCGTTAGATGCCTATCAAAACCTTATCCAGTTCTCTTGTCCTCGCCACAGGACTCATTGCCGGTAACGCCTTTGCGGATTCAAACACTCAGGGGACAACGCAGCAGGTGCAGCAGATTCGCAATGCAACGGTGAAAATTACCTATGGGGACACCACCTTTTTGGTGGACCCGATGCTGGCCGAGCAGGGTGTTTATCCAGGCTTCGAAAATACCTATCGTAGCGAGTTGCGTAACCCGCTGGTGGGGCTGCCCATGCCCGTTGAGGAGATAATCGACGGCGTCGACGCCATCATCGTTACTCACACACACCTCGACCACTGGGACGATGCTGCCCAGGAGCTGCTGCCGAAGGACATGCCCTTGTTTGCACAGAATGCTGCCGATGCTGAGCTTATTCGCTCTCAGGGTTTCAGCGATGTGCGTATTTTGGACGGAGAAGTGGAATTTGGTGGAGTGACACTGCATAAAACGGGCGGTCAGCATGGCTCTGATACGCTCTACGCTGTGCCTGAATTGGCGGAAACCCTCGGTGACGTGATGGGCGTGGTCTTCGAAGCCCCTGAGCAAAAAACCACGTACCTGGTGGGCGACACCATCTGGCGCGACGAGGTTGAGCAGACGCTGGCGCGTTATAACCCCGAGGTGATTATCGTGAATGCCGGCGCCGCAGAGGTCACTGGCTTCGAAGGTGACCCAATCATCATGGGTAAGCAAGATACGTTGCGTATGCATCAGGCAGCCCCTAATGCGGCGATCATCGCGGTGCATATGGACGCCGTGAACCATATGACGTTAAGCCGTGACGAGCTGTCTGATTACGTGCAAGAAGTTGGGATCCAGGATCACGTCTCTATCCCCGCTGATGGCGAAGTCATCTCCTTTTAATGCCATGGGTCGCCTTTGATGGCGGCCTGTGTCTTTTTATCAACGTCTTAACGCTGGCACGTTGGCTTGCTGCCTTCATTCCCCAAGCACCAACACACTGGCAACCACTACTGAAAAAGGAATAACCCCATGAGTAAGCGCGCAATCATTGTCGTCGATATCCAGAACGAATATTTCCCCGGCGGCAAGCTGTTGCTGCAGGGGATTGAGGAGGCAGCGGCGAATGCCGCCAAGGTCATTGAGCATGCGCGGTCGGCAAAAGATCTCGTCGTCTATTTTCAGCATGAATCTGCGGATCCAGAGATCCCTTTCTTTACCCCCGGTACGCCAGAGGTCGCCATTCATTCCATGGTTGCGCCACTGGAGCAGGAAACAGTAGTCGTTAAGAATTTTCCGAACTCGTTTCGTGAGACCGGTTTGAAAGAGTTGTTGGATCAGAAAAATATTGAGGAGGTCGTCATTATCGGTGCCATGAGCCATATGTGCATCGATGCAACCAGTCGTGCAGCTTCGGACTTCGGCTATAAGACAACGATTATCCACGATGCCTGCGCTACGCTGGATCTTGAATTTGATGGAGTGACGGTACCGGCGTCACAGGTTCACGCAACGATAATGTCAGCCTTAGCATTCGCTTATGGCACGGTAATCTCTACGGAGCAGTATGTCGGGTAACGCAATCGATCTGTGCGATTTGACTTTCTCGCTGCCGCCTTCAAAGCACCACAGGTGGAAGGCGGCACTGAGAAGTCAGTATTAGAGGATTACTGATCGGAGTGAGTTAAAACCGGATTTAGCTTAAAGGGCGCTTGCTGATACGAGCTTTTGCTCAGAAAGGATCAAGAGCAGGGCTTCATCACTCAAACGACATTCAGGCCGGGGGGATATTCTGATTGATACGGAAAAGGTTTGTTGGGTCGAACTTCTTCTTGAGCGCCACCAGCCGCTCGTAGTTGGCACCATAGGCAAAGGCAGTACGGTCGGTTTCATCCGCGGTCAGAAAGTTAACGTAGGCGCCTCCACTGGCAAAAGGCTGTGACCGGGTGAAGAATTCTCGTGCCCAGTTAATGCAGCGTTCGTCCTCGGCGGCCGTCTCCCAACGGGCATGCACGTTCATCACATAGTTAGCATCACGGTTCGAGTAGGCCATCGCTTCGGGTGGTACTCGGCCTGTTTGACCGCCTATCGTGGCAATGAAAATCTCGCACTGTGAAGACGGTAAGACCTCAGCGTATTCGATGATCGCATCGATAGACCCTTCTCCGAGCGTCGAGAAATTATGAGACTTCCAGTAGTTTCGTGCCCCTGGCGTTAATAGTGGGTCGAACGTTTGCTGCCAGTCAATATACGGTTGCACCCCAATATGCTCGCCGTATGCGGTACCAAATTTTCTAAGCGGCTCAATGTATTTCTCGCCTTCTACGGGATCGCCTGCATAGCAAATGGCAAGAGCGACTATCTCTTTTCCATGGACAGCCTCGGGCAGAAAGGGTAAGGGAGGCGCTTTGCGCGTCACCATCCACACGTTGAGTTCGTCTGGCATCGTTTCCGTGAAGCGAGCGAACTGTGTGATGACCGATTTTGCTTCGTTGAAGGGATAGACGATAAGGCCGGAGAGCACATTCGGACCTACTGGATGCAACTGATATTTGAAACGGGTCACGATGCCGAAGTTACTCCCTCCACCGCGAATCCCCCAAAAAAGGTCGGCGTTTTCCGATTCACTGGCGTGCAACTGTCGACCATCGGCTGTAATTACGTCCACGCCGAGTAGATTGTCGATGGTCATACCGTATTTTCGACTGAGCCAACCGAATCCCCCTCCTAAGGTCAGACCGGCTATACCTGTGGTGGAGTTGATGCCCAATGGGGTAGCAAGACCATATGCTTGGGCAGAGACATCGAAGTCCGCGAGTGTGCAGCCTGGCTCGACATACGCAAGGTGGAGTTCTGGATCTATGTCAACTTTCTTCATTAGCGAGAGATCAATCATCACGCCGTTGTCGCAGACAGAACTGCCCGCAATATTGTGGCCACCACCGCGTACGGAGAAAGGCAGATCGTGTCGGCGTACGAAGTTAAGAGACTGGGCAACATCGTCAGATGAAGTGCAGCAAGCAATCATGGAGGGCCTGCGATCAATCATGGCATTCCATATCTCACGCGCTTCTTGGTATTGAATATCTTCTGGAAGAATCACGCTTCCCGAGAAATTGGCCTTAAATTTCTCTATTACGGTTTGCGAAGGCTGGCTCATGACGAACACCTTGAGGTATGCCCGGGGTAGGGACGCATACAAGAGGCCGCCGGGCGGGTAGTTGAGGAGGACGACCAAGCTGGCGACTATCCCCAATCTTCACAGCGGCCCTTTGATTGGTATTTCGTCAGTGGGTATACACAGTATAGGAGGTCTATCAATGGTTGCTGCTGTTTCTTCGGTTATTCCATTAATCATCATCGTCTGATCACGGTTGGCTAGGAAGAAGTGGTGGTGGAGCTCCTTTGACTGAGGCTTTTCATTATGGAAAGCCATGAACTGAAGTTACTCTATGCGAAGATGCAATCCCTTTGAGCGCTGCGTTTTAACGCAGTCTCGGCCGGAGACTGGCCAAAGCGGCTTGTAGCAAGCTTATAATGTCTGATGGAGTGCCCTGAACCATCCAAGACCAACACACCATGCAGCAAATCCCCTATATGAACAACTTCAACATCAAAGTACTTAACCCAGAAGATTGGGCGCTGTACAAGTCCGTCAGGCTGGAATCGCTCAAGGATTCCCCTGACTCGTTTGGTGCCACTTACGAGCAGGAATCTGTATTGTCGGATGCTGATTGGCAAGCGCGCTTAGATCTTAACGCGCGGGGGCTTGTGGCTTTTCCGTTAGTGGCAGAGCAGGGTGGCCGGGCGATGGGGCTTGCTTGGGGGGTGATACATGCGCCAGAGGTGGAAACCGCTCACATCTACCAAATGTGGGTTTCGCCTGCGGCAAGAGGGCAAGGCATCGCCAAGGCGCTTCTGGGTGAAATTAAAACCTGGGCGATAGATAAAGAGTGTGAGTGTCTCGCGCTTGACGTTACAACCAGCAATGAGGCGGCAGTTTGCTTGTATCGGTCGTCTGGATTTATGGCAACGGGGCAGCCAGTGCTGCTTAGGAAGGACTCTTCTCTTATGATGCAGGCTATGCTGATGGCGTTACACGGCGCTGGTTAAGTAACCGCTTAAGACTATTTCGGACGCAAACTATGCGCCCGAAATAGGCTTGTTACTAATCAGCTTGGTGGGCTCTTAGCTCACTACGGCAGCGCTATCGCCAACCTGCTGCTTAACTTTCTCTACGATATACGCGCCAATGGGAATGGCAGACGTCGCCGCAGGCGAGGGTGCGTTACACACGTTGACAGTACGTGGCGTGTTGACGAACAGGAAGTCGTCGACCAGCTTGCCATCGTTGGACACCGCTTGGGCACGCACGCCAGCCGGGTAAGGCTCAAGATCAGCAAGCGTTAAGCTTGGGCAGTACTTACGCACTTGCTGGAGGTAGCCTTTTTTATAGATTGAGTTCTTAAACTCGGAAAGCCCAGGACGCAGGTTGTCTTTCAGCACCTGGCGGATGCCGCGGTGGCGCAGCATGGCTAGCGTGTCGGATAGCGACACATCGGTTTTTCGGTAGCCTTCACGTTTCCAAGCCAGCACAGCATTAGGGCCGACCGTCACGCTGCCGTCAATCATGCGTGTCAGGTGAACACCAAGAAACGGCATCGAAGGGTCTGGAATCGGGTAGATCAGGTGATTAACAATTTGATTGTGCTGTGCAGGTAGTCGGAAGTACTCGCCGCGGAACGGACAGATCGTAAAGTCTGGCTCGATACCCAGCATACGTACCACGCGGTCTGCCATCAGGCCAGAGCAGGACACCATGTAGCGGGTAGAGAAATCCCCCTGGCTGGTGGATACCACTACCTCATTGGTTCGCTCACTTAAGCCGGTGACTGACGTGGTGTAGCGGATCTCACCGCCAGCGGCTTCGAATTCGCGGCCCATGGCGGCAGCCACTTCAGCGTAATTGACGATACCGCTGGAAGGAACAAAGATACCGCCGACGCCGGTGATGTTAGGCTCACGTTCGTGCAGTTCTTCTGCCGTCAGCCAATACCGCTCCAAGCCATTAGCCTCTGTACGCTCCCATAATGCTTTCATACGCTGGAGTTCGAGGTCATTCGTGGCGACCAGCAGCTTGCCGCATTCGTCGTAGGCAATGCTATGTTCGTCACAAAACGCCTTGGTGGCGAGGTTGCCCTCTAAACAAAAACGCGCCTTTAAACTGCCTGGCGTGTAGTAAACTCCTGCATGAATCACGCCACTGTTGTGGCCTGTTTGATGGCGGGCAGGGCCATCCTCTTTCTCAACCAGCAGCATCTTCTTGTCAGGATAGGCGCGGAT
Organism: Halomonas sp. MS1; assembly: GCF_024182575.1. Lineage (NCBI taxonomy): Bacteria > Pseudomonadati > Pseudomonadota > Gammaproteobacteria > Oceanospirillales > Halomonadaceae > Halomonas > Halomonas sp. MS1. Next base: position 4,061,048 of record NZ_CP098926.1, on the reverse strand, counting down.
CAGCTGCATGGCAGTCGACAGCCCAAGAATGCCGCCCCCGATAATAATGTAGTCGTACATAGGCGTCTCGGTAGCCAAGGGAAAATGGCCACCGTCATGGCAGTGGCCAGCTTATTCTAAATGATTATACCTGACGCGGCTGACGTAGTGTTTTGGCATGGGTGAAATAGCCACGCTGACGCATCAACTCACGACGCAGGTCAGGGTGCGGGGTGAAGCGATCGCGACCATGCAGCCAGAAGTGATTGTTAATCAGCAGGAAGCTGCCAGTAGCGACCGGAACCGATAGCTGATGTTGGCTACCTTCCAGCGAATCAGACAGATCAGCTAGCCAGTTGCCTTCTTCAAAGTCCTTCGGCTGAACGAACTGGTCAATGTAGGCCATGATCGGGCGACCCTCGGTGTCCACATCGAACACGGGGTGGTAGATATCGCGATCAACATTCTTGCTCGGTGGCGCGGTCCAGCGCATGTCACGACGCGCCAGTGGGTGAGAGTAGAAACTGTCTAACCCTTCCCAGTCATCAAGGTGCAACAGTAACGAGTTGCCGCCTTGCATGTTCTGTTCGTCAACTTTCATCATCAGCACGTAATCGGTGTCCTGCTCCACGAACGTGCCGTCGTTATGCAGCTCCATCACGCGGTGCGGCTGACGTAGGTAGCTGTCTGAGTTATCGACGTTCTTCACCACAAACCGCGCATAGTACTGGCCGCTCATGGCATCGTAGTTAGAGCGTCCCATCAGGTGAGACACAGCCGTGGCGAATATCACCATCTCGTCAGCCTGCTCAACCTGATCCAGCCCTTCTGGCGTCACCAGAAACGCTCCCGTATCCCGATCCACCATGGTATCGATCAACACCGGCTGCAAGGTGTTCTTACACAGGTCATCAAGAATCTTGGCCACTCGAAAACGCAGGAAAGACTTATATTCCAGTGCCTGAACCGGCCATTCCGACACGGCGTCAAGAAACGCTTTCACTGTTTCCTTAGGGAAGCTCAGTTGCAGTAAGCGGTCCGACTGCGGTGAGCGGCCAAGGGTGAAACCATGATGCTGCTGTGCGGGGATAGTGGCTGGAGCGTTCATTGGACGCCTCTCTTTAGCAAAAGGGTGAAAAAGAACCGACTGAATAAATAACCTACGCTTAAAAAATATCTACATTTTTATATTTCGTCAACGTTTTATATTTATTTAGTTAAAAAGGCGGTGCGAGCTCGACCACCAGGGGAGCTCACATCGTCAAAATAGTGGGGATCTCAGAGGGCGTTGCTAATGGGGGACTCCAGCCTACCGAGGCTTATGCTAACTTAGTCATTACTACGTCTAAGGTGCTGTCCTATGTCTATCGAAATTTGGTTTGCCTTTGCGCTTGCATCCGTGGCCTTGCTCGCTATTCCTGGGCCGACGATTTTGACGGTTGTCAGCTACTCCATCGCCCAAGGCCGACGCGCTAATATTCCGCTTGTCGCTGCGGTTGCATTAGGCGATTCCACGGCGCTGATTTTTTCGCTACTTGGCTTGGGTGCTGTTTTGGCCGCTTCGGCGTTTTGGTTCACCGTTATCAAATGGATTGGCGGTTTATACCTGCTCTATATGGGTATAAAGCTATTGCGTGCCGGGATATCGTCGGTTCAGCCGGTAACACCCGCCGTATCAGGGTCGCGCTGGAAGCTGTTCACCAATACCTATTTGGTAACGGCACTGAACCCCAAGGGCATCATCTTCTTCGTCGCCTTTTTGCCGCAATTTGTCAGCCCTGGTGCTAATGCGGGGCAGCAATTGTGGATTTTGGCAGTCACGTTCGTGGCGTTAGCGACACTCAATGCCACGCTTTACGCGGTGTTTGCCTCATCCGTGCGCAAAATGCTTGCCTCACGCCGCGCCCAGCGCCGTTTCAATATTGTGGGCGGAACGCTACTGTCTTCGGCGGGTGTTTGGGCACTGCTGGCTAAGCGGCCTGCGTAATAAGCGGCCTGCGAAATAGGCGGTTGGTGATTTTAGACTGTCAGGAAACCGACGAATTAACCATGATCAGGGAGGCCGGTATTCACAATAAGTGGCGGCATCACGCGCCTGTCCATAGTGAAACCAGAGCTAGACGACTAATTTCTAATGACGGCAGCAATCATTATCTGCTAGTTTTTAGGCTAATTATATTTTGACAGTTGCAGGTTGCTGAATAAAAGTAAGCGGAGTCGGTTACTGCGATCAGACACCTTGCTAGAAGTCTGTTTTCGACCCTGAGCGGACATGCCAGGAAATGCAGTAAGCGCGCGAATTTTGGATATATAGCCTAATTAAAGTTGATTCATTTAAAAAATCATAGGCTTAGGCTTAGGCTTAGGCTTAGAAGAGACTGGCAGGCTGCATTTACCGGGGAAAAGTGCCAGCACGTTCATTCAATCATAGAACGCGCCGTCTAATACACTGTTATGTATCTAAGGAAGGTTATGGGCATTAGTTTCAGCAAAATGTTAGAAAATCATCACCGAAGAATTAATGATGAGGCGATAGGTGAGTTCAGAGAGCTGGTAAGAAAATCAATTTCTGACTGGGAAGGTAAAGTTGATCGTGAATGGACTGAATTGTCGCCAGATAATTTTATAGATGCCAGAGATGTTGAAGAGTACAAAAATGTTCTCGATGATCAATATTACCTAGCAGCACAAGTAAAGAACCTTGCGAATGAATTGGCTGTTACAGCGTTGTTTAAGCTCGTAGAAATCCATACAAAAAGAGTTGTCGAATGGCATCTTCCATCCATTGACTCGAAAAAATTGTTCAATATAAATTCATTAAAATCAGCGCTTCCTTTCACGTTAGAGTCAGTTAACAATTTCGAAGCATTTAATGAACTAAGAGAGTTAAATAATGCAATCAAGCATGTTGGTCATGTTTCTGAAAAATTGGCTAATAATCATCAGGGGCTAGGTTGGGTACAAGGCGATCAGTTTGCTAATTTGGACGACGTTTATGAAAGGCTTTCTCCCAAAATATCATCTTACATGGACTCTTTTGCTCAGGAAATTTATCGTAATTCAGAGCGAAGCGATACATAACAAGGTTTTAAAGTCAGACTCGTAACAGTTTGCTCAGTTCCACTTCGTTTCACATTTTAGCAAACTGTTTCTCGCCGCTTAAAACGGCGTTAGGCAGCATTAATATAATCGTACTGATTGAGTTAGATAAATGACAACAAACATTCTAAAAGCTGAATTTATCGAGGAAGACTATATTTCAGCTGTGGAAACTTTGATTTCTACTTCCTCTTACGGTCGAAATAAGAAATTTATGGAAATTTCACGTATTTCACAGGATAGAGAAAGAGAGCTTGGCTATGATGGCGTTTTAACTTCAATAGTCCCTTTCTACTTACAATTTAAGCGTTCAAGTTTCTACACACCTGCATTTAATGGCAAATTAAGTTCAGATAGGAAACAAGTCTTTAGTCAGGCTTTCGATAAAGGCTTTCTAGGATTTTCTCTGCATAAAGATAGAAATACCGGTGGCTATGATCAGCATAATGCCATCTGGGAGCTGTCGAAAAAAAGTTCCGCAGCCTATGTTGCACCATTGTTTTATAAGTCTAGAAACTTAACGTCACTTAAAAAAAATGAATTTAACGTTCCATGGATGTATATACGGCAAAACGTTAAAGATAGAGTTTATGGAATGAGTTACCCGTTGCAGGCTATCCGTACATTTAGAGACTCAATCGTAATTGTTCCTCATAGAGAAATTAAAGATAAAGGAGCTAGTCACCACTACACATACGATAAGGCTATGAATTGTTTGGCGTTCCATAGCGAAGTTGAGGAGTTGAAAGGTTTGCCTAGAGATTTGCTTGAATATCTAAGCGAGCTTATTGATAGAACATTAGAGACTGGAAGCCGAGAAGACATCAGTCTTTCGGTTTTGCAGAGTTTACCCCAGCTATTTGGCTTTACTTGGCGTTCAAGAAAATTTAGAGCGATGATAAGTCATTACCTGCGTGAAGCTGGCTTGATGAAAAACTCATTGCCACGAGATGCTTTTGCTTTTCTAGCTAAAGATTTGGATATGTCTGATCGCTATTACCTTATTGAGACTTTGCTAAAAGAAGAGTTGGATATCATTCAATATACAATTCGGATTAATGCCTAACACGACCATTAATTTGACCGCCTTACGCTGCGCTCCATGCGGCAAATTATGGCGACATTAGGCTATGAATATGGGTTTAAAGTTATGAGCGAAACTCCTTCGCATGATGATATTGTTAAGCTGATAATTGAAAAAGGTGATAAGTCTACTCATCAATTTGAGGAAAATATTCTCGCTGTATATTCTCAGCCAGAAAATATTAGAGCAAAGCCTGATCATGTAGGAACAGCATTTTTCATAAATATAAAACATTCGATTTATCTAGTGACAGCTTGTCACGTGATTAAAAACTCAGTTGAGATGGGATCTACTTTATTCTTAAATAAGAAAGGCCGCTGCTTCACACTTGGGGAGCTAACGGCTAATAATGAAACCCCTATCTTTTGTACGGAAAAAGATTTATTCATAATTAGGGTCGGGGGCGTGAGCAGTGGTATAGATGCGATGGTCTGCTCTATATTTGATAGGGTAGATATACCGGATGTATGTGTGAGCATTGGTTTCCCAAACTCGAAAAACAAAAAAGGGATAAGCCCTAAGAGTAAAGCCGGAAAACTGGTAGCTCTAAAGGTTCATCTATATAATATTAGTGCGAAGGGAGAAAAAATAAATCACCCTGAGAGCCCTCATTTTTTTTACAAGTGGGGAGAGAAGGTGTCTTTAAGTGAGGAGCTTGTGGAGAAGAATTCCATAGGACTTAGAGGAATGAGCGGGGCTCCTTGTTTTTATGTTCCAATTACTTCTGAAAATATATTAAACGCCGAAAATCTTGCTGGTGAAACAAGCATTGCTGGAATACTTATTGAACATAAAGATGAAGTTATTACTTTTACAAGAGCAAGTGAAATATTAAACCTAATATCAGGTAGAGCCTAGCAAGTGGTTCAAATCTTTCGCTTCGCTCACTGGGACGGCCTAAAGCCCGCCCCTTAACCAAACGTTAGACCTCCGAGGTTAAGTACTATGGCTACTATTATTAAAAGCGTGGATGAGCTAGAAACTCATTTTCTAAAATATAAAAGCGGTTATTTGTTTCGAGGTCAAGTAAAGCATTATGTGGACTCTAACGGATTCACGAGCATTCCTACATCTTTCAGCAGGCATGGCTGTATTCCAGATGTTATGTTTAAGTGGACGCATTACGCTAAAGCTATGATTCGTGGTTTTTCCGGTGCGGACTACTTTGATATGGATTTAGAGCTGTCCCAGGCAATACTGCAGCACTACGGCTGGAGATCATTTTATGTGGATTTAACTAAATCTTCTTCGATTGCATGTTGGTTTGCTTCAAATGCATATGAGGAGTCTAAGTCTATTCATATGAGTGAAGATATACATGAGAATCCTGTATGGCTGGTTCATAAAGACGCAAAGCATAGTCAGCCTGAGGGAGTCGGGCATATCTATATTGTAGATTGCTTGGCGTTAGAAACCCTGGGTATAAAGATTCATGATCTCGCTTCTCTAAAAGAGGATGAAGGCAGGCTTAGATTCCACGCTCAGCAAGCATGTTTAGTGGGTAATTTGAACGACCGGTTGCCACCTCAAGTTATTACTTCACACATCGAAGTGTCGAGTAGTGTGTTGAAAGACTATTGTGAGAAGCAGCGAATAAATGATGTCTCAGATGTTTTTCCATCAAGAAAAGAAGACTTTGTTTTAAGAACGCTTCTAAGTTTGCCGTGGGAAAAAATGCATATCGATAGCCCAATACCTGTGTTTCGAAGAGGTTTGGAAATCCCGGATTATGAAGATAACTTTATAAAGCATCTCCCTCCACATATAACGCTGTACGAGAATTTTTGGGTTTCTGATAATAGAGACGATTCGAATAATCCATTTAAGGATCTTATTTTTTACAAGCTCCCACAATTCTCATATTACGCTAATACCGATAAACCTTTCGACATAGATCTTGTTAGCGAGGCTCTGGAAAGGCATGGTGACTTTGTTGTTGAGATAGATGGGTTGGTAAAGATAGTGGAGGAGCAAGAGGAATATGTTTACGAAAAAGGAATACATGTTTCGGTTAATGAGGAAGGATATATTTCGGTATCAGGATTAGTTGTCTCTCACCCAAGCAATATTGTTGATGGTGTGGGCACAAATGTTGGTTGGATTTATAAAGATAATCATAATGTCTGGGAGCGAGTAGATCACCATGAACAATGCCCCTGCAACAATGCGCTAAGACATCAGTTGCAGTTTTCATTGCTGAGGATGCTAAATGAAGCGATAAAGAATGAGGAATTTATCACAGAAAACGCTTTTTCATACAGGCATAAAGATGTCCAGCCAGCCTAACAAGTCAAGGCTGTCGGACGCTTCGTGCCGCAGCTTGAAGCGTTATATCAGCACTATCTCAAAGACCGCTCTTGGCCGTGAGCAGCCCATATATGCTAAAACAGAATTAGCAGTGATTGATATAATCCAATGATAAGCTTTTCTTTTAGCGGGTTGCGCCTAGGGGCACTGGTATACGCAACGGTATACTTTTCGAGTTTGTATATAAAATCTTTTAGATTTATATGTTTACTTATAGTTCTAGACTTGCCAGGAGCCCAACCCTACCCCAAAAAACGCTCAAGAAATCCCAAAAACCGATGATCATTGGCATAGGCAATATGCATACGCATAGACGATGCATCCGGCCCATTAGGGCGTAGTGAAAAGATACTGCCAGGCGCGATGAAAATACCTTCGTCCGAGGCTATTTTGGCAAGTTGCATCGCGTCGATATTATTCGGCAGGCGCGCCCATAAGTAATAACCTTCACCAGGCCCCTCTATATTCTCAAGTCCCACTTCTTTCAATGCAGTAATCGTACTGGCACTGGCCTTGGTAATACGTTCGCGAAGCTGTACCAAGTGACGGCGGTAACGCCCGTGGGCAATCATGTCGTGAATCAGGCGCTCGCTGAAGGTGGAGCTGTTAACGACAGTCACCATTTTGATATCGGTAAGTGCATTAACCAGCCCAGGGTTGGCCGCCAAGTAACCCGAGCGAATGCCGGTGGAAAGCGTCTTGGAAAATGTACCGACGTAAATCACGCGACTCAGGTCATCCAGTGCTGCCAAGTGAGCGCTTCCTCGGTGGAGTAGATCAGCGAAGGCGTCGTCTTCTACCAGAATCAGGTTGTAGCGTTCTGCGAGTGTCAGTAGCCGATACAGCTGGTTAAGTGAAAGGGTAGAGCCCGTCGGGTTATGGGCATTAGGCTGGAGAAAGAAAACATTGGGGCGATATTGAATAATCTTGCGCTCCAGGTCATCTAGGTCCAGCCCATCGTGGCTGCGCGAAACGCCAATCAGCTTGGCCTTGGCCAGGCGCAGCTTGCCAAACAGCGGGTAATAGCCGGGCGTTTCCACCAGGACGCGGTCGCCCGGGGAGATTAGGTGGCGAATAATCAGATCGAAGGCGTGATTGGCGCCGAAGGTCAGCAGTACCTGTTCATGGGAGGCATGGATGGAGCGTCCAGCCAACACCCTGGCAATCGTTTCACGCAGTGGGAGATACCCTTGAGGGGCTCCATACTCGATATCATCATTGCCGATAGACGTTAATCGCTTGGCTTGCCGCGCAAGCGCCGCGCCGCCCATCCAGCTGGCGGGCGCTCGGCCGTCGCCTACCCGTACCTGAAAGTTACCTACCAACTGCTCCCTCAGAAGCGAGACGCTATCGACGGCTTCCTTTAGCTCGTAGGTCTTTTCCCGCGCTTCAAGCGCGGGTGGCTGCGTAACAAAAAAGCCTGCCCCTTGGCGGGCGCGCAACCTGCCCAGCGCAATTAACTGATCATAAGCATCCACAATGGTGTTTTTTGACACTCCATGCTGCCGGGCGGCTTCGCGTATAGAAGCGAGCCTAGCCCCTGGGGCAAGGCGGCCTTCGTTGATAGCCTTGAGAATGGTGTCGGCCACGTGTCTGGATTTCGACATGATCCGTATCTTCCGCAAAACGGGTTAAGCCCGGTGAAATCAGTGTACCTGTCTTTTGATGGGTACAGTACTTCGTACAATCTCGCCAACTGTACCTATCAGTACTCAGCAAGTTTACCCATCATGTGCTCCATTAAAAAAGACACATCCATAATAAATTCAAGGAGACACGCTATGTCTGAAAAGAAGAATCGGTTTCTCAATGTGTGGGATGACTCGGTGAGTGGGAGAGATCTTCTGCTGTCACTGTGTATTTCGACGCCGTTAACACTAGGCGGCTATCTGCTTGCTCCAGCGCAGCCTCCGCTTCCTCTTATTCTTGGGTTGAGCGGCGCTATTCTGGGCTTCTTCATCAATGCGCTGCTGTTTCGCCCTAAGCGGCAGCTGCAAACCGGTGAGGATAAGTAGTCATGGATCCCGTCTTATTACTTCAAATGTTGGCGGCTGCGATCATTGCCGTCATCGTTTATACCGCGATTGGTGTTGCACCGGGTACCGATGAAACCGCCGTACTGGCTCCGGTAACGCTGGCGCTGGTGGTCGCGGGCATACCGCTTCCCGTGGTGCTGGCTTTCTTTATGGCGGCCATTGTTGCCAAGAAGCTGACCGACTCCATTCCCGTTTCGGTAGCCGGTATACCGGGAGGGGTGATGTCGGCACCTATGGTTGAGCACGCACTGATCTTGAAGCGTGAAGGTCATGCCACCCTGGCGATTCGTAAAATGGCGTCCGGTTCGGTCATCGGTACGCTGGTGGCGATCCCCATTAGTCTGTTTCTGGCTTTTCTATTGACACCCCTAGCCGATGTGCTTGGCCAGTATGCCAGCCAGATCTTCTTTGGTGGGGCCGTATTTCTTGCCCTGATGAGCAAGGAGAAAGTCATCAGCCTGATCAGTATTGTGCTACTGGCAGCATTGATTCAGGGCTTGCGGCACCTGTATTGGGGGATGGGCGTCATTCCGGAAGGGCAGACTGTATTCATCTCGTTCTTCTTGGGCATCACCATTGGCCCGATGATGTTTAATCTGGCACAGCTCACGGTCAACAGTGAGCGCCATAAAATGGCGGAGTCTGAGCCCAAGCAGATCCAGATCTACGGTAACGATGAGAAAGGGCAGCTACCCAATCCGTTTCGCATTCTGACGCGTCAGGAAACCGCCTCGGCCGCAGCTAGCTCTGTCCTGGGTTCGGTCACATTCTTCATGAGCCCGGTCGGCATCACGATCTTTCTGGGCGAAGTAATGTCGAGCTGGGTGAAAGGTACGGTCAATAAGGCTAGTCGCGCGCTATCTTCAATGGATGCCGTCACCAACGCCTCTTACATCGCGGGCATCTTGATTCCCTTAGCGGCACTAGGCATACCGATGAGCCCGATGGCGATTGGCCCGGGCAACGCCTTCTTCAACGCCCCGCCGGTACTGACGCTCGAGCAGAATGCTCACCACTTGATGAGTTTTTCTGAAATTACCATCGCCAGCATTTTGGGTGCCGGTGTCGCTTTGCTGATTACCTACCCGATTGCGGTTCGGTACGCGCGGTGTATCTGCATCTTTGTGTTCAAGCACATTCCTCACGAAGCGTTCCTGGCGATGTTCTTCTCGCTGGTCATGCTGCTTGCCTATATGGATGCCGGAGTAATGGGCATTTTGGGCGTGATGGTGCTGGCACTGATGGCAGGTCTACTCAACCGTTGGGGCGTCAACTATGGCGTTCAGTTCATGACGCTTTATGCCGCACCGTGGCTTTTAGGGTTAATCGCTTAATCCATATGGATCCATGCCTGACGCATATGCTGACTCTTGGTAAATCGTACACGTCAGGCACATTTACTTATTCAACCTCAATTGATCAGAGGCATTATTCATGGCACACAGCACATCCCGCATTCCTGGTTTTTATCAGCTTACTCCCAGCGAGCGGCTTGAGAAAGTCATCGAAATAGCTGAGCTCGGCAGCGAGGTTCGCACGCATTTCTCTGATACGGGCAATATCTCGTCGGCCACTGCCGATGCCATGATCGAAAACGTCATTGGTACGCTGAACCTGCCAATCGGCGTTGCCACCAATTTGATTATTGATGATGAGGAACAGCTGGTACCCATGGCGACCGAAGAGTCTTCCGTGGTCGCCGCCGTGTGTAATGCGGCCAGGCAGTGTCGCGCATTGGGCGGGTTTCATACCGATACGTCAGAACCCATCATGATTGCGCAGGTACAGTTGCTGGATGTGCCTAACCCCGAGTTTGCACGCCTTCGGCTGCTTTCCGAATTCGAACAGGTAAAAAGCATTTGTGATGCAACCGACCCAGTACTGCTCCAGCACGGTGGGGGTTTCCGTGACCTGGAAGTGCGCGTTCTCAACAACATGCTGATCGTTCATCTGCTGGTGGATGTGCGTGACGCCATGGGTGCCAATGCTGTCAACTCGATGGCGGAAGCTGTCGCGCCTTCTCTAGCGGAGTGGAGCGGTGGTCGCAGCTGTCTGCGTATTCTGTCCAACCTCGCTGATCGACGCATTGCTCGCGCACGTGCTACCTGGAAACTAGAAGATCTTGGCGGGGAGTCGGTACGTGACGGTATGCTCAACGCGTATCGCTTCGCAGACCAGGACCCTTACCGGGCAGCTACCCACAACAAAGGCATCATGAATGGAGTCAGCGCTGTCGTGCTGTCAACGGGCAACGATACCCGCGCGGTAGAAGCGGGTGCTCATGCCTACGCCGCTCGCACGGGGCGTTACCGTTCCTTGACACATTGGGAAGCCGATAGCGAAGGGAACCTGACCGGCACCTTAGAAATGCCTATGCCGGTAGGCTTGGTAGGCGGCGCTACTCGATCGCACCCTAGTGCTCGGCACTGTCTTGATATTCTGGGCGTTAAAACAGCGGATCGCTTGGCGCGTATTATTGTCGCGGTGGGTTTGGCGCAGAATTTTGCCGCCATTAAGGCGCTGGCGACCACCGGCATTCAGAAGGGGCATATGGCACTGCATGCTAAAAATATTGCGGTAATGGCCGGGGCCGAGAGCGATGAAGTTGATCGTATCGCAGCGCTGCTTGTGGATGGCGGCAAGGTGCGTGTGGATATCGCCCAGCAACTGCTTGAACAGCTGCGTAACGGCTAAGGAGACAACATGGCCTTGCCATCCTCTGTGCGCCTGGTCGAGGTCGGTCCGCGCGACGGTTTGCAAAATGAACAGGCGTTTGTGCCTACTCACCTGAAGCTTGCGTTTATCAAGCGCCTGGTGGAGGCGGGTTGTGCAAATATCGAGGCGGCGAGCTTTGTGTCGCCTCGCTGGGTGCCGCAAATGGCCGACCATCGGGAAATAATGCAGGGCGTTGAGCGGCGCCCTGGCGTTGTCTATTCAGCCTTGACACCTAACCTGAAAGGCCTTGAGGCAGCGATTGAGTGCGATGTTGACGAAGTCGCCGTATTTGGCGCAGCAAGTGAAGCCTTTTCTCACAAGAACATAAACTGCTCTATCGCCGAGTCGCTCGAGCGTTTTGAGCAAGTGGTAGAGCATGCGCGCCAGGCCGGGCTACGTGTACGGGGATATATTTCCTGCGTGCTTGGCTGCCCTTATGAGGGGGAGATCGCGCCTTTACAGGTGGCGCGAGTTGCCAAGGCGCTATACCAGATGGGCTGCTATGAGGTATCACTGGGCGATACGATCGGCACCGGAACGCCATCAAAAGCCAAACATATGTTGGCGGCTGTTGCCGCTCAGGTGCCAATAAATAACCTGGCCGCCCACTGTCATGATACCTACGGCCAAGCACTTGCGAATCTCTATGCGATGCTGGAAGAGGGCCTAAGCGTTATTGATAGTTCCGTCGCCGGTTTGGGGGGCTGCCCCTATGCCAAAGGAGCTTCTGGCAATGTGGCCAGCGAAGATGTGGTGTATATGCTTGAGGGTTTGGGAATCGAGTCAGGCATTGATTTAAACGCGCTGGCAAGAACGGGGGATTGGATCACAAAAGTGATCAACGTACCCAACCGGTCACGCGCTGGCAGCGCCTTGATGGTGGCAGGGGGATAGCGTATTCAACCTGACTTTCGACATATTAGAAGCAGGTCATCATTTCTGGCTGCCATGCCAAGAAAGTCCGAACGTTGACTATAATGAATGAATATCAGCGGGTTTTGCGCTGCTAATAATCACTGTTCAGCGTAACAATGCAAAGGGAGAAGCACATGGCTCGTTATGGCCTGTTGGTTTTGATAGGGATGGCACTGGCGGGATGTTCGACCCTAGGTACTACTGATGGTGCTAACCAGGCGCAGCAGGTTGCCGTCAATTACTGTGAGCAGGAAGGCGGCGAGGTGCGATCGCGCCAGGAAGCGGGCAAGACTCGTCAGTATTGCCACCTGTTGGAAGGACGGGTGGTAGAAGTCAATCTGCTTTATCAGACGGAAGGTTTGCGCGTTCACTAAGCGAGGTGCGGCGTATGCGTTGTCGTACCGGCGCTTGCCTAGTGTTTTAATATTCTTGATTCAGTGCGTTGACAACAGTTGTGTTGGAGACGATGGACAACAACGGTAGCTGGAGGAGGCACTTGCGCGTGAACTCGAAGCGGCTGGCCACAGTATAGATTGGAACACGGTTATGCGCGTTTGATACGCTACCGGCTACGATTGAAGGGCCGCTGCAACGGCCTCGAAATGCACTTTGTCAGGTTCCTTTCTGACAACCTTTAAATCGCGTGTACCGGGACTGGTTTTGCGCTGCCACTACAAACCAGCCCGTAACGCGGGCGTTATAAATCGCCACATCAGTGATACCTAAAAGACCGCTTCTGGCCGATTTCAGACCTTCGATCAATCTGGTGAAGTGCATGATGTGCGTTAAGCTGAAAACGTTACGTTTCTAAGCTAGGTGGGCATGACGTTTTACCACCTTCTGAGGCCGATTAGTCGGCTCTTGTTTTAAAGCTGTTTAGATTGCTAAGGGGGTAAGTGTGGTCGAATCATTACGCGAGTTGCTAACTGAGTTAGAGCAATTTGGCCAGGAAAACGATGCTGCCATTGCTGATCGTCTGCGTCGTATGTTGAATATCACTCGTGGCACGGGGGAGTTTCTTTTGGTAGGGATTCAATTCATTGGGACTTCGGCGAATTGAAGCAGAGATCGTCTCTGACTCGGCAATGTATGGGCGACTGGTAAGTGACCATCCAGCATCTCATAACCAGGCAATGCACGCGACAAGCGAGCGTTGCCTAAAAACGCACAGCCTAAGACTGGGGGGAATCAAGTCAAGGAAGTGAATATGCCCACGACTGCTGAGTAAGGTCATGAAATATCCAGAGATCGGCCTGCACATACGTACTTATGATGATGAAGTGAAAAGTCACTCCCACGACCATCATCAACTGGTATTGCCCCTGGTCGGCACGCTGTTTCTGTCAGTAGATTCCATGGCGGGGGAGGTGGCACAGCACCGTGCGGCCATCATCCCTTCAGGAAGCGGCCATGGGTTTGCTGCAACAGAAGATAATCGGTTTTTGGTAGCCGATTTGCCTGTAAGGCTGGCTCCTGCACTAGATAAGCTGCCTTGTTTCGTGGGGCTTGATTCGGCACTACACCATTACGTCCAGTTCCTTCATGCTCAGGCTATGAGCGGGGCTGGGTCAAGCGTTACCCAGCATCACATGCTGCTGTTACTGATACAGCTGCTGCAGGAGCGCCATGGAAGTCAATTGAAACTGGATCGCAGGGTTCACGCAGCGCAACAGTTTCTGGATGATCACTTCCACCAACCGATTTCCATGGCAGAGGTTGCTAACGTGGCCCATCTGAGTATTCGGCAGTTGAACGATCTTTTTCGCCATCAGGTGGGCGTGACGCCTCATCAATACCTCACAGAAGTGCGAATGAAAGAGGCGTTTCAGCTTCTGGAACAGTCAGGTCACAGCGTTCAGCGGGTGGCTGATGCGGTAGGCTATTCGTCGTTATCGGCCTTCAGCGACCGCTTCAGACGTCACTTTGGCAAACCGCCTAGCCACTTCCGCCGTCTCTCGACATAATTCCGCCAGGATTCAAAAGACCCCCATCGATGTCATGGATACGCTCTCCCGTCACTGCTAACGCATGAGAATCTCGGGGGGAGAGTGACATGGCAACCGTGAATGCCGCTACTTGGATCGGATCCATTTCCGTTCTGCTTTGGGGTACTTTGGCTTTGCTGACCAAGCTATCCGGCGGAGATATTCCAGAGTTCCAGCTGATGGCCATGACTTTCGGCATTGCGTTTCTGTTGATGGGTGGGCGTTGGGTCTTGGCTGGCCACACGGGCGTTCAGTATATACGCCAGCCGCCGTTTGCCTGGTGTATCGGTATCGTCGGGTTATTCGGTTATCACTTTGCATATTTCAAGGCGATGACGCTAGCACCGGCGGTGGAAGTCAGCCTGTTGGCTTACCTCTGGCCGCTACTGATCGTTCTGCTGTCTGCCCTGTTACCGGACGAGAGGATGCGAGCTCAGTCTATCGTTGGCGCCTTGGTGGCGCTGGTGGGTTGTTGGTTGTTGATCAGTCGAAATGCAGGCGGATTTGCTTGGGAGAACCTGTCCGGTTATCTGGTAGCGCTGGCGTGTGCATTGATTTGGTCTTCTTACTCCGTGCTCAGCAGATTGGTGCGTTCAGTGCCAACCGATGCCGTCGGTTGGTTCTGCGGCGTGACGGCGCTGTTGGCTTTAGGGTGCCATATGCTGTGGGAAGAGACGGTGTGGCCGGATGGCTTGATGCAATGGGTAGGCGTGGTTGGGCTGGGCCTCGGGCCGGTTGGGATCGCATTTTTTACCTGGGACTATGGCGTCAAACACGGGAACATCCAGCTACTTGGCACCCTAGCCTACAGCGCGCCACTCATTTCGGTGGTGCTACTGATCTTGGCGGGATACGGCGAGGCCACGGTGGCCGTATTGAGTGCTAGCGTGCTCATCGTCATTGGTTCTTTGATCGCAAGCCGCGCGAAGCACCGGGGCGCGCAGCGCTAGAAATGATGGCAGACTGATAACGCTCGTTGAGCAAATAGGCTCAGCCATGGAACCTTCATCCGCAGTCACGCTGGCGTTGGCAGACGCATCGGCATTTGATGCGTTCAAGCAAGAGCTAAAAGCCTCGTTTAGCGTGAAAAACGGCTTTCGGGAAAAAAGTATCATCGAGCTGGAGCAAATCGGTATTCACCCGGAAGCAGCAGGTAGGGGGCTGGGTAAGCAGCTCATTGTGGAGTCGCTAGCGCCGTTCAAGGCTCACGTGCGTCGTCAGGGCTGCGATGTGGGGGCGGTGATGGTGACCACCTCGGAAGGCAACTTCGCAGAGAAGCTGTATCAATCCACGCTAGGAGTCTCCCGCGCGGCCGTGATTAGCGGCTATGGGGCTGGAGATGAGGTGATCTTATATAACGCCAGCGTAGGCCCAGAGCGGGGCGGGTAGAAGGCAGTCTTCGTAAGAACCCTAGCTACGTTGTTGCGTCCGATACTCAGTAGGACTGACACCTGTCTCTGCGCGAAAACGGTTGCTGAAATGACTGCTGGAGCCAAAACCGCAGCGTAGTGCGATCTCAGTCATATTTAGCGATGTTTCCGCCAACAAGTATTGCGCCCGGATAAGACGACGGTGCAGCACATAGCGATGTGGTGGGTAACCAGTGGCTTGTTTGAACATGCGGGCGAAGTGGTAGTCACTTAAGCCAGTGATACCCGCCATGCATGCCAGCGTAAGGGGTTGGTTCAGGTGATGCTCAATGAACTCCACCACTCGTTTTAATTGCCACGCAGGTAGTCCACCGGTTGGGCGCAGAGTTGGCAGTCGGCGCTGGCTATAGTGGCGTAGGGTGTGTATCAATGCCGTTTGGGTGGCGGAATCCAGCGCTAATTGATCCAGCGGGTCTTGCCAGTTGCTCTGGCCAAGGGTGGTGCAAAACAGCTGAGTGAGCAGCGCATCCTGGGCGAAGTCGATTTCGTCCAGTTGCACGCTTCGGCCATCTTTATCCCATACCTGTTCGATCAACTGACTCAGGTGAGTGTCGCTGAAATAGAAATGCAGTAGTGAGATAGGCCCATGCACGTCCCAACTGGTGATTAGGTTGGCGGGCATTAAACACACGCTATTGCTGGTCTCGCTGGCAATGGTTTGTGATCCCTGCCTGCGTAGGGAGTTCTCCGCGCCGTTCAGATAAACGCTCAGAGTGTGGTGGTTTGAGTGAATTTTCTCAATACGGTCTTCTTGGTTACTCCAACGGGCCAGCGCCATGCCATTTTTTAGCTGGGTGCTACTCACTAGACGCGCCTGCGTCTGTTTCATCCTGGGATAGTGGCTCAAAGTGTCGGTGAACATGGGCGGCTCCTGGGTACTGCGTTAACAGTACTCAGGCTCAGCACGAAACTCAATTCAGCGAGCCATTCAACCGCAAGAATAGACAAACTGGCGCAAACGCAGGCAAGCCAGCCAGCCGGGGTGAGCCGATACTATGGCTGACACTAACCACTCTGGGAATGGCAAGCCATGAATAGCCTTCTGTATATCTCAACAGTTCTTATCTGGGGCTCGACCTGGCTGGCTATCGCTTGGCAAGTGGGCGAGGTGGCGGTGCCGGTCTCGGTATTCTATCGTTTTCTCATCGCCGCGCTGGTGTTGTTGGCCGGGCTTACATTGTTGCGCCGACGCCAGGCTCTGCATACCAGGGATCATCTTTTCTGCCTGTTGCAGGGGGGCTGTGTCTTTGGTTTGAATTTCTACTGCTTCTATACCGCTGCGGGTTATCTGCCCAGCGGCCTAATTGCCATCCTGTTTTCTATGTCGATACTGTTTAATGCGGCCAATGGCTACCTGTTCTTTCGCACACCGGTTCCGCGGGTATTTTACCTGGCTTTGGCCCTTGGTCTGCCGGGCATGGCGCTGATTTTCTGGCAGGATCTGGTCACAGTTGAGGCTACGTGGGAACTGCTGGGCGCCATTGGCTTGACGTTGCTGGGTACCTACGGGTTTTCGCTGGGTAACATGGTGTCGGTCAGGCATCAGCGATGCGGTCTGCAAATCAACACCACCAACGCCTTTGCCATGCTGTATGGAGGGATGTTGATGGGGTTGATTGCCTGGGCTCAGGGAGCCAGTTTCAGCCTGCCAGCGGAACCGAGATATCTAGGTGCCCTGGTTTATTTGGCGGTAATAGGATCGGTGGGAGGCTTTGGTGCCTACTTTATGCTGGTCGGCCGTATTGGTGCCGGTAAGGCGGCTTATGCGACGGTATTGTTTCCTTTGGTTGCGCTGGCGCTGTCAACGGTGTTCGAGGGTTACCAGTGGCATGCGAATGCACTTATAGGGTTAGCAATGATTGTGAGTGGCAACCTACTGATGTTTAATGCCCATCGTTTGGTTTGGCGGTGGTGGGAGGCGCCGAGCCATACATGAGCGATAAGTCGATCAGGCCACCGCCATGCTCGAAGAATGCCTGAACCACCTCGGTACGCGCATCGAGCAGTTCAGGGTCGTTGCCAACAGTATGAACAGCAGGTGGGCGAGAAAGCTGATCTAGGCATTGGGTTTTGGGGCGGGCAGTGATATGACATCGCTCCAGTGCTGGGCCGTTAATGGCTCGGATTCACACCATCTGCAAAGGCTGCTTGCGCGTTGGCGGAGGATAGGCGGCATCGATCTCGGCCAGGTCATCGTCGTCGAGTCTGACATTATCAGCATCAACGTTCTGCTTGAGGTGATCCAGATTCACAGCCTTAGGAATTGCAATCACGCCGGGGTGGCGCAGTGCCCAGGCGAGGGCGACTTGCGCGGTGGTGGCGCTGTGTTTGTCGGCGATGCGTTGCAGGGCGGCATCATGCAGTAACGCGCCGCCTTGCCCGATCGGGCAGTAGGCCATGAGCGGCATGTTTTGTTGTGCTTGCCATGGCAGCAGGTCGTGTTCAATGCCGCGTGCTTCGGGGTTGTAGAGCACCTGGTTGGTGGCGCAAGCTGGCGCGTCGAGCTCAGCTAAGTCGTCAATGTCGAAGTTCGATACACCCCAGCGTAGAATCTTGCCCTGCTCGCGCAGCCGCTCAAAAGCTTCCACTGTTTCGCTCAGCGGGTATTGGCCGCGCCAGTGCAGCAGGTATAGATCAATAGTGTCGGTGCCCAACCGCCGCAGGCTGCGCTCGCAGGCGGCTTGAACACCCTTGGTACTGGCGTTGTGGGGGTAGACCTTGCTGACCAGATACACCTCATCGCGCCGACCGAGGATGGCTTGGCCCACGATCTCTTCAGCGCCGCCTTCGGCATACATCTCTGCGGTATCGATCAGCGTCATGCCCAGATCCAGTCCTTCGCGCAGCGCCCTGACCTCAGCCTGCCGCTGTTCGGCATTCTCGCCCATATGCCAGGTGCCCTGGCCGATACGGGGTACGCTTTCTCCGCCTAGCTCTATTGTCTGCATATCGCTATCTCCTACTGTATCTCCTGCTGTGGTACTGCTCTGACTATCCGCCGCCATAGCAGTTCATGAACCAAAACCAGCACCTTGAGCAATCGAAAGCCTCCACCATGTGAAAAGCTCATCGGTGATCATGCAGGCGCTTATTTACGTCAGATTAATATCCAGCATAGCTTGGTCTAGCAAGTGCTTGAAGAAGAGCGGGTGGTTAAGGTTCTTCGGCTCTGGAGTCACTACGAATAGTGCATAAACTGCCGCTGTTAGTGGGCAACTTGTCGTTAACTGGTGATCATCAGCGGTGATTGCCCCACTTGGGAAGTGATACTATAGTGCCACTATCAGTCTGACTCAGAGTGTGCCCATGAAAGTTGAGCTTGTTACCAACCTTAAGCGCCAAGCCACAAAAATCTTGGCAGACCTGCATCTTTCGAAAGAGCCGGTACTGATCACTGAACATGGCAAGCCATCCGCATACCTTGTCGATGTACAAGATTACGAGTTTATGCAGCGCCGATTAGAGCTGCTTGAGGGGCTTTCGCGGGGAGAGCGCGCTGTACTTGAGGGAAGAACGTACAGCCAAAGTGAGGCCAGGGAGAAGATGAGTAAATGGCTGAAGTAATTTGGACAGAGCCTGCCCTTCAAGAACTGGATGCCATCGCTGAGTACATTGCTCTGGATAATCCTGCTGCCGCAAGCCATCTGGTCAAAGACGTTTTCGATAAGACCGAGCGTTTGGAAAATTTCCCCCAATCCGGACGGGTTCCTCCTGAGCTCCCCAATTCGGTATACAGGGAGATAGTGGTTCTACCATGTCGCATTTTTTATCGTGAGGATGAGAAACAGGTTCTGGTCCTTTATGTTATGCGAGAGGAACGGCAGCTTCGTGCGTACATGCTTGGGAACAGCTAACCAGGGGCGTTACTAGAATACCGTTGTCTTAGCTGCGTCAACGTCACCGGTGAGCTTTCGATCAATCTGGTGAAGTTCATTATGTGCGTTAAGCTGAAAACGTTAAGTTTCTAAGTTAGGTGGGCATGACGTTTTACTACCTTCTGAGCCTGACCAGTCGGCTCTTGTTTTAAAGCTGTTTAGATTGCTAAGGGGGCAAGTGTGGTCGAATCATTACGCGAGTTGCTAACTGAGCTAGAGCAATTTGGCCAGGAAAACGATGCTGCCATTGCTGATCGTCCACGTCGTATGTTGAATATCACTCGTGATACGGGGGAGTTTCTTGCAGTACTTACCCAAGCCACGGACGCAAAACGAGTGCTGGAGATTGGTACCTCTAATGGCTATTCCACGTTGTGGTTTGCCCAGGCCGCTCAGAAGATTTCCGGGCACGTCACGACGGTAGAGCTTTCTGAATACAAGTTCGATCTGGCCGCCACGAATTTTGAGCGCTCGGGTCTTTCTGACTACATTACATCGCTTCAATGTGAGGCTGGCAAGTTGCTGGAAAGCGTGGAGAATTCTTCATTCGATCTGCTCTTTCTCGATTCTAATCGTTCTGAGTATGTGCCGTGGTGGCCGAATATTAAGCGGCTCTTGAAAGGTGGTGGGCTTCTGGTGGTGGATAACGCCACTTCCCATGCTGATGAAATGGCTAGTTTTGTGGCGCTGGTGTCGGCAGACCCAGATTTCGCCACGTGCACTGTGCCTGTCGGCAATGGTCAATTTATGGCAACGCGGGCAGCATGATCTTTGAACCATTCAGCATAGATAATTGAGTTAATAAATAAGCGTTTATGCCATATTGTCGTTAATTTCTTGGAAAGATTATTGTGAATCCAGCTGTTCAGGCTAAGTTTGAAACCTATCCGATAAGTGCTCGGCGGCAGCTTGAGCGTGTGCGGCAGCTTATTCTGACAATAGCGGCTGAAGATGGGTTGGGCGATGTCGAAGAAGTGCTCAAATGGGGAGAGGCTAGTTACCTTGTCAAAGGCGGCACGACCATTCGCATCGATTGGAAAGCGAAAGACCCAGATGCTATTAAGGTGTTTTTTCACTGCCAAACGCGTTTGATTGAAACGTTCAAAGAGATATATCGCAGTGAATTTGAGTATGAAGGCAAGAGAGCTATTGTGATCCCTTTGGGCATGAATATTGCGCAAGTCCCATTAGGGCATTGCATCGAGTTGGCACTGAAGTATCACAGGCTTAAGCATTTGCCCCTTCTCGGTGTGTAGCTGTTGAGTAAAGCGCATTAAATACACTAAGTACGGTCGTCAGGCGCTCGTCTTTCGCGCAGTTTATGGCGGGCGTTGAGGCAAGTACGACGATGATTGAAATTGAACGTCCGCAAGCGTTGGCGCGCTTACGTCGCATTGCCCTGGCTGCGCAAGGGTTGCTGCAAGTTCAGCCGTTCGGGCGCGGTTTGGCTGGAACCCGTGCCGCGATTAATCATCTGGGTTATGTTCAGATCGATACTATTTCAGTTGTCGAGCGAGCCCATCACCATGTGGTTCACTCGCGAGTGCCTGGGTTCAAACCAGACATGATTCATCAGTTGTTGATCAATAGAGACATCTTTGAATATTGGGCCCATGCGGCTGCTTTTTTACCCATCGACGATTTTCGCTTTTCGTTACCCTACAAATACACCATCAAAAGTGGCCAAACGCACTGGTTCAGAAACCCTGACAAAAAGCTGATGAGTGAGCTATTGGCTCGTATAGAATCAGATGGCCCGCTGCGCTCTCGAGACCTGGAAAACACGACGACGAAACGCTCAGGCTGGTGGGACTGGAAACCTGCCAAAAAGGCACTGGAACAGTTGTATATGCAGGGCGACCTGATGGTCAGCGACCGCGAAGGTTTTCAAAAAACCTATGATCTAACCGAGCGGGTACTTCCAGCTCATATCAATACGCAAATGCCCAGCGTGGAAGAGTTTGCGACGCACATGGTCGACCAGCAATTACGCTGTCATGGGTTTGCATCACTCAAAGGCTTTACCTATCTACGGCGTAGCTCTGAGCTGCGCAATGCAGTGAAACATCTGGTAAACGAAAGGTTAGCGCAGGGAACGTTAGAAAGCGTAAAAGTAAGCAGTGGCGAGGTCTTTATAGTGGAAGCGGGGACGCTTGAGAGCCCGTTGCCTAGGTTAAAAAACCGGCTGCTGATTCTTTCCCCGTTCGATAACAGTGTTATTCAGCGCGAACGGCTCAAGGCGCTTTTTCAATATGATTATCAATTGGAATGTTATGTGCCTGAAGCCAAACGTCAGTATGGCTATTTTTGCCTTCCGCTACTTTATCGCGATGCCTTTATTGGGCGTATGGATTGTAAAGCCCATCGAAAAAGCCGTCATTTAGAGATCAAGTTCTTACATTTCGAACCACATACGTTTGATGAGGGGCTCGTCGTAACGGCTTTTGTGGATGCCATCACCCAGTTTTGTCATTTCCAGCAGTGTGATACTGTGTCGTTGACTGATGTCCACCCCGACCATCTAACCCAGCATTTGCGCAGTGCGCTTCAAGCTCTGGGGTAAGGTGAGGATCACGTAGATTACTATGTCTGAACAAACGCTACTGTTACGCTTGGCAGATTTGATTTTAATTCTCCACGTTTTGTTTGTGGCGTTTGTTGTTGTCGGCCTGCTAGCCATCTACGCAGGGTATTTCCTGCAATGGCAGTGGGTGCGACATCGGACATTCCGGATCATTCATCTGTGTGCCATTGGTTATGTGGTCGTGCAGGCGTGGTTTGGGATCGTTTGCCCATTAACCACGTGGGAAATGGCGCTACGGGCCAAGGCTGGGGCGGGTACTTATACGGGCTCTTTTATTCAATACTGGTTGCAGAGCCTGCTCTATTTCACTATGCCTGAATGGGTATTTATCGTGGTTTATACCCTGTTTGGTGGCTTGGTGCTGGCTAGCTGGTTTGTCGTGCTGCCAAATCACACTTCCGTTAGTTTTTTCAGATCCTGATATCTTCGAACCCGGCTAACCAAGCGCAATGCATTGGTGTGGCCTGCTGCGCTAATGGCAGGGAAGCTTGTCGCTCAATGTTCGATAATATATGATTCGTATATGTTTCATATTCATTTCGTATATTTTGAGAGGGCGCTATGGGGATCGTGAAAATTAATGATCAGCTGCACGAAGACGTGCGCAAGGCTAGTTCGGTGATGGTGCGTTCCATCAATGCCCAAGCTGAATATTGGATAAAAGTAGGGATGCTCGCGGAGGCTAATCCGGGCATGACCTTCTCTGAAATTATGCGTGACCAAATGCAGCAAGCCGATGTCGATCTAAGGAAGGTGATTGGTGGCTAAGGTAACGCTGAAAAGTGCAGAGGAACTGCGCGTAATGCGCGAGGCGGGGCGGCTACTCGCCTCAGTTTTCAGTTATCTCGATAAACAAATAGTGCCCGGCATTTCTACGATGGATATTAATCATTGGGCCGAAGATTATATCGTTGATCATTTACAGGCTCGCCCTGCCAGTAAGGGGCAGTATGGCTATCAGTATGTGTTGAACGCGTCAGTCAACCATGTGGTTTGTCATGGCATTCCATCTGAAACGCAAAAACTTAGGTCAGGCGATATCATGAATGCCGATATTACCTTAGAGAAGGGCGGGTTTATCGCAGATTCAAGCAAGATGTACCTTCTTGGAGATGTAACGCCCTATGCCAAGCGGCTGGTCGATAAAACCTACGAGTCCATGTGGCAAGGGATACAAGCGGTTAAGCCTGGCGCAACGTTAGGCGATGTAGGTTACGCGATTCAGCAATATGCTGAAAAACAGGGCTACTCTATCGTTCGTGAGTATTGTGGGCATGGAATTGGCCGAGAAATGCACGAAGAGCCCCAGGTGTTGCACTATGGGAAGAAGGGCAAAGGGCTGACTTTACAAGAGGGTATGGTATTTACCATAGAACCGATGGTTAACCAGGGGAAAGCCAAAATAAAAACTAAGAAAGATGGCTGGACAGTGGTTACCAGTGACAAGAAGTTGTCTGCACAGTGGGAGCACACGATTGCGGTCACCTCATCCGGTTTTGAAGTGTTAACACTTCGCGACGACGAAACCATCCCTACAGCCATTAACCATTAACCATTAACCATTAACCATTAACCATTAACCATTAACTGTTCACCATTCACCACCGTATTTCATCCTCTTAAATCCCCTCTGGCGAAGCAGATCAGATGCGTTAAGCTGAAAACCTAGGTGCAATTAGGTCCGCATATCTTGGAGAAACCTCATGACGAGCTTCGCAAAGAACACTATTTGCCTTTGGTACGATGGTCGCGCAGAAGAGGCTGCACGCTTTTACGCGGATACCTTTCCCGATTCGTTCGTCAAGGCTGTTCATTATGCGCCGGGAGACTTTCCGTCGGGTAAACAAGGGGATGTATTAACCGTCGAGTTTTCCGTGATGGGCATTCCGTGCCTTGGGCTCAACGGTGGACCTGCGATCACACACAATGAGGCGTTCTCTTTCCAAGTCTCAACGAATGATCAAGCCGAAACGGATCACTATTGGCATGCCATTGTTAGCAACGGTGGTGAAGAAAGTGCCTGTGGCTGGTGTAAGGACAAATGGGGCGTATCTTGGCAGATAACACCGGCGGTACTAATGAACGCGATTACCAATCCCGACCCTAACATCGCTAAGCGTGCCTTTGATGCGATGATGCAAATGAGAAAAATCAACATTGCTGAGATTGAGGCGGCGCTTAAGGGGCAATGAGTTTGCGATGGTCGATCGAATGGCTGGCAGCACGTCTGTTGTGCGGCCAAATGCGCGCTTTCGTTAATACGCATCTGACGCTCAACTGCTATTATTTTTCCGCTAGCACTTTTTCCCCTAGCACTTTTCCGCTAACTACAGCTAACGCTAAGGATGGACCCAAATGCTGACACTCATCATTGTTTTGGTAGTCGTCGCCGTTATCGCGTTTTACGTTATCGGAATCTACAACCGTCTTGTTTCGTTGAAAAATCGCTTTGAGAACGCCTTTGCCCAGATTGAAGTACAGCTTAAGCGGCGGCATGACCTAATTCCTAACCTGGTAGAGACCGCCAAAGGCTATCTGACCCATGAGCGGGAAACGCTGCAGTCGGTCATTGAGGCTCGTAACACGGCAGTGGCCGGACTTAAAGCGGCGGCGGCGAACCCTGGTAGCGCCAAAGCAATTGCTGATCTTGGTGGTGCTGAAGGTGCACTAACTCAGGCGATGGGACGGCTCAATGTCGTCATGGAAGCTTACCCAGACCTAAAAGCTTCGCAAAATATGATGCAGTTGTCAGAAGAGCTCACCAGCACGGAAAACAAGGTGGCTTTTGCGCGTCAGTCATTCAACGATGCGGTAATGCACTACAACACTTATCGGCAGAGCTTCCCCCCAGTGGCGGTGGCTGGCATGTTTGGGCATGGCCAAGATGCCTCATTGCTAGAATTCGAAGACAGCGCCCAGATCCAAGTGGCACCCAAAGTATCGTTCTAAGCTACTGCGCAGGAGCTAGGATTAGATGGATTTTTTTACTGCTCAGGAACACGCTCGGCGCAAAACCTGGCATCTGGTTGTCTTGCTGGTACTAGCAGTGCTGGCGTTGGTTGCCGTGACGACATTGGTGGTTGCTATCGCCTTGCAGCTGATGCGCGGCGCAGAACAAAGCAGCCTTTCGGCGCAGGGAGTGTGGTCCGCGCTCTCATTCCAGCTAGTCGCTGGTGTGGCCATCGGGGTGCTGGCTGTTGTGGTGCTAGGCGGTCTATTCAAACAACGTCAGCTCAGTGGTGGTGGCCGGGCAGTCGCAGAAGCGCTCGGCGGGCGCGAGATTAATCTAATGACCCAGAACCCCGATGAACGCCGCATTCTCAATGTCGTTGAAGAAATGGCCATTGCATCGGGCACGCCGGTGCCTTCCGTTTATGTCGTAGAGGAAGAGGGCATCAATGCTTTTGCGGCAGGGTATCAAACCAGCGATGCGGTGATCGGTATTACCCGTGGCACCATCCGCAACCTGACACGGGAAGAGTTGCAGGGGGTCGTCGCGCATGAGTTTAGCCATATTCTGTACGGCGACATGCGGCTAAACATACGCTTGGTCAGCATCCTCCACGGTATTCTGCTGATTGGGCTATTGGGCGGTACTTTGCTACGTAGCATGCGCTATCGTCGTGCCGGAGGCAGTAAACGTAACAACTCCGCGGCGATAATTTTGGGGTTGGGAGCGGCGCTAATGGTGGTCGGCTATGCGGGGACCTTTTTTGGCAATCTGATTAAGTCAGCGGTCAGCCGCCAGCGCGAATATCTGGCGGATGCTTCCGCAGTTCAGTTCACCCGTAACCCTTATGGCATTGGTAATGCGCTGATCAAGATTGGCTCGCATAGCCAGGGTTCCTACCTCAAAGCGCCACAGGCAGCCGAATTCAGCCACCTGTTTTTCGGCCAGGGCATCAAGCTGGGATTTACGCTTATGATGGCGACCCACCCGCCACTAAAAGAGCGTATTCAGCGGGTAATGCCAGACTGGGATGGCCGCTTCGAGGTTCGCTGGCCGCCGCAGCAAACGGATCATGACGCCCCTGGCTCAGTAGATAATGAAGATGATAGTGAAGACCGTTCTGATGCGAAGCTAAGCAGAGGGACGTTGGCTGCTGTATTAACTGCAGCTTCTGCTCAAACGGCCATTAACGCCATCGGCCAGCCCAGTCAACGCCACCTAGCGCAAGCCAGGGCAACGCTAAATGCGCTGCCAGAACGAATCAAAACTGCGGCCCATGAACCCTATACCGCCCGAGCGTTAATTTATGCACTACTACTAAGCGATGAACTATCAGTTCGTGAGCAGCAGTTAGATGCATTACAACAAATTGCCTTGCCAGATACTTATCAAGCGCTGATGGGCATTGGTTCCGAGGTATTGAGGCTGAATATCGAGTTACGTCTACCGCTGGTTGAGTTGGCACTACCAGCCTTAAAGTTGCTTTCCGTTGATCAGGCTCAGCACTTTCGCCTCTGCATGGAGCAATTGATCAACGCGGATGGCCACGTCAGCTTGTTTGAATGGGCGCTGTACCAGCTGCTACTGAACAATCTGGGCGAAAAGAACAGCGGGCTCTCTCATCTTAAACTGGGTGATTTACAGCGAGAGTGCCAGCGCCTACTCAGTGTGCTGGCAGCAGCAGGCCAGGATAACCCTGAAGAGATTAGCGCAGCGCTTAACGCAGCGGAAAGCGAGCTGCCGTTCGCCTTATCTGCCACTGACGAAGTAAGTGATATGCGGGCATTAAGCTTGGCCGTGGAGCGTTTACGGCGCTTGAAGCCTTTGCAGAAGCCCGTTCTTCTGCAAGCCATGGCGCGCTGCATTGAGCATAGCGGGCATATTCGCCCAGCCGAAGCTGAGTTGTTTCGGGTAATAGCAGATATCCTCGACTGTCCGATGCCGCCGCTGCTGATAGATGAGCGATCTGGTGCTGTAAAGTAAAGAGAATATTGCTGGAAAATTGAGGTCTTTAGGAAAGTGATCGCCAATATCAATGACTGAAATTACCTATATCTTATTATTATCATTGCTGGCTGGTGCGGCAATGCCCACGGGGGCATTGCTTGCTCGACTTGATCTTGTGCATCCCTATTTCTTAGGTACTGCATGGCGGCATTTTATTGTTGCTTTTGGCGGGGGAGCGCTTATATCGGCAGTCGCTTTGGTGCTAGTCCCTGAAGGGGCGGGCAAGCTTTCTCCTGTATTCGCGGCGCTGTGTTTTGCTGCGGGAGGAGTGTGTTTCTATCTGTTGGATACTTTTTTAAGTAGGCTGAACAGTTCTGTTGGTCAACTGGTCGCAATGCTTTCTGATTTTGTTCCCGAAGCCATTGCTTTAGGAGCGGCCTTTGCCTCGGGAGGAAGTGCTGGCTTTTTGTTGGCGTTGCTGATGGTTTTGCAAAACTTACCGGAAGGGTTTAATGCCTTTGAGGAGTTAAGTAGTAACTCTCAACTCTCAGCAAATAAAATTGTGCTGGCTTTTAGCGGTTTAGCGTTAGTAGGTCCTGCCTCTGCCGCCACAGGGTATTATTTGCTGTCTCAGTATGAGGAGTTGATGGGCGCTTTAATGCTGTTTGCTAGTGCGGGAATTCTTTACTTAGTTTTCCAGGATATTGCACCAGAATCTAAGCTTGCACATAAAAGCATGCCCGCAGTGGGAGCAGTTACAGGCTTTTTGCTCGGTTTAGTCGGTAATATGATGATTGCCGGTGGCTAATATAGTCAGCTATTACCCATGACCAAGCGCGTGTTGATCACGGGTATGGAAAGCTAACAAATAATAGCCAGCTTCATTGATGTGGGAAGCACAAAACAGCGCTTGGCAGCGTTCTGCTTCACCTGATGTTTAGGCCGGTGAGGCAAGTGGAGTGACCTCCACCGTTTCCTGTAACGCCTCTACCAGAGCTGCAACCTTGCCTAACGCCTCATTCACCGAGGCCGCCAGTAACTCACCACCAACTTCCTGGCCTTCGATAGCGATGTAGTGGATACGGGTAATTCCGATAAAGCCAAGCGCTGTGGCTAGATTTGGTTCCAAATGATTCAGATGAGCCATCTCACCACCTGGGTCAAAGCCTATTCCGCCCCTGGCGGTAAGAACAACAGCATGCCTTTCTCGATCTGCTAGCTTGGGTATATAGGGTTCGATCTGATTCGACTCATCGATATCGACTGTTCGACCGGGCCGCACGACTTGGTCAATCCAAGCTTTCAGGGCCGCAGGCATACCGAAGTTGTAGAGCGGCGTTCCAATCACCACAATATCAGCGGCAACTAATTCATCAATCAGTTGATCGCTCTCTGTTAGTGTCTCCTGCATCCAGTTTTCTCGACGCTCTGCGGGGGTGAAGGCAGACGCAATCCAATCATGGCTAATAATAGACGGCGGGTTTTGACCTATGTCGCGATAGGTGAGCGTGTCTTGCGGTCGGTCAAATTGCCATTGACTGACAAATTGATAGGTCAAATGGCGGCTATGCGAGCCGTGGTTATCTTTTCCTGCAATACCGGGCCGGGCGCTAGCGTCTATGTGCAGTATATGTGCCATGGTAATAGCCTCCTAATCTGAACTGAACTCATCTATGATTAACAACAGGCTCAGCTTAGTCTGGCCCTCTTGGCCTAAACAAACGATCTTTTCTTGCCGCTATAGATGAGGAAAACTCATTCATGAGCCATCGCCGATTACCCTCTCTTTCGTCGCTTCGCGCTTTTGAAGCCGCTGCTCGCCATGAAAGCGCCAAGCAGGCCGCACAAGAGCTGTCGGTCACCGCTACCGCCATTAGCCATCAGGTCCGGGGGCTTGAAGAAGCGCTGGGTGTCCCTCTCTTTCTGCGTAAACCGCGTCAGTTGGAGCTGACCGCTCAGGGCCGTGAGCTTCAGCAAGTGCTGGAAACAGCTTTTGACAGTATCAGTAGTGTGGTCGATCGATTAAGCGCTGTACCTGTTCGCCAAACCATTACGCTGTCTACAACGCCAGCTATAGCGGTGCGCTGGTTGCTACCTTGGGTATGTATGCTGCGTGACGCGCATCCCGATATTGATCTGCGTATCCACGCGACGCATGAGCCGGTCGCTCTGGATGGGGTGACGGCGGACCTTGCTGTTCGTTATGGCGATGGCCGTTGGCCTGGGTTGATAGCAGAGAAACTCTTGGATAACACCTTTATCCCAGCGTGTAGTCCACACCTAGGCTTGCACGATATAACGCAGCTACCTGGGCACTCGCTTATCCATTTCCGCAGCCCAGGGGCGGTGTCTTCGCCACTGGATTGGAGCGTTTGGCAGAAGTTGGCAAAAGTTCCTGGGCTGGACGTGAGTGCCGGGTTGGTATTTTCTGATGAAACCCACGTTATTTCGGCCGCCGTTGGTGCGCAGGGTGTGGCGCTAATGAGTCGTCAGTTGATTCAAGATGAATTGGAGGAGGGGCGCTTGGTGCAGCCCTTTGGCCCGGAATTTGAAGGCAAGCCGTTCTTTTTGGTTTACCCAGAAAGCCGACGTCATGATCCGACGGTTCTGGCTATTCGTGATTGGGTGTTGGCAGTACCGGGTGGGCTGTGCACGTTATCGGACTGAGATAATGGAATAAGTTTTATACCGTTATCTTGCATGTGCTAACTATAAATACCGCTAAGCTGCCTGCTCGCTGTTCAACACAAGTTAAGCGCTACGCACTGATTAAATGCTCATCAGCTCATCTTCTTTCTGGCCCCGGTACTCTTCCTTTTCGAATAACTTTTTCTTGGCTTAGTTGTGCGTTTTGCCGGGCCTCCGGCTTCACCTTGGGCGGTTTGTAGGCTGTGTCTCAGCTTGGCCGCATCGCTGTGGGTGAGTAGGCCACGTAGATCATCCAGGAGTGCTTGCTGAAACGCGCCGGGGTCATCCTGCTGTTCTGAGATCGCTCGAAGCCGCTGTTCCCAAAGGGCGGTGCGTTCTGGCGTGCTTACGGCGCTGGGTAAGGCGGCGATCAGCGCGCAGCCGAGTTTAGTGGCGCGCAGGGCTTTTTGCTGCCGCACCAAGTAGCCACGCTGCACCAGCGTTTCAATAATACCTGCGCGGGTTGCTTCGGTGCCAAGGCCGTCGGTGTCACGCAGCGTGCGACGCACGTTAGGGTCATCCACGTAGCGGCCTATGTTCATCATCGCTTTAATCAAGCTGGCATCAGTGAATGGTTCCGGCGGGCGGGTTTCTTTCTCCTCAACGCCTGCGCCCAGCGCTTGGCAGGCTTCCCCTTGAGTGAGCGGCGGCAGTGGTGGGGTTTCGTCGCGGGTGGTGAAGAGTGGCTTCCAACCATGATCAAGAATGCTCTGGCCACGGGCACGGAAAGCTTCATCTAGCAGGGTGAACTCTGCTTTCACCTCAAAGGTGCGCAGCGGCCGATAAAACTGCGCCATCACATTACGCACAATCAACCGAAATACATGGCCTTCAGTGGCGGAAAGTTGGCTAAAGTCCGCGGGCTTGCCGGTGGGCGCTAGGGCATGGTGCGCGCCTACCTGTTTGTCGTTCCAGGCTTTTGAGCGCAGGGTAAAGTCAGCGCCACCCAGCCACTGACGCAGCGTAGCATCGTTCTGGCAGGCGCTGCTCAAGCTACGCTGGGCCAGCGCTAGATGCTCTTCGGGCAGGTAGCGGCAGTCGGAGCGGGGGTAGGTAATTAACTTGTGCTGTTCATAAAGCCGCTGGCAAATATCCAGCACCATCTGTGCGGAGAGCCCGTGGCGGCGTGCG
The DNA here is from genome assembly GCF_024182575.1 of Halomonas sp. MS1. Taxonomy (NCBI): domain Bacteria; kingdom Pseudomonadati; phylum Pseudomonadota; class Gammaproteobacteria; order Oceanospirillales; family Halomonadaceae; genus Halomonas; species Halomonas sp. MS1. The sequence goes on along the minus strand of NZ_CP098926.1, from coordinate 4,030,323 downwards.
GCGTCTACTTGTAACGCGGAAAGCGAATAGGGTAGCGGCGGCGCTTGGCGTTTTTCCTGTTGATCGAGGGTGGTTAGGGTGCCCCGTGCGCCGGGAAGCTGTGCTGCTAAGGCATCGGCGGGAGTGCGATCAATCAGCCGTCCTTGCTCATCTAAGGGCTGGTGCTCTTTAGGTGCCCACCAGGCGCGCAGCTGGCCTTGGGCCACTTGTAAATCCACCCATAGCGGGTAGAACGGGTGAGGCTTGAAATTACGAATAGCATTGTCGCGGCGCACGATCAATCCGAGTACTGGTGTTTGCACACGGCCAACGGAAAGCACGCCGTCATGTCCCGCTTGGCGGCCGGTGAGTGTCCAGGCGCGGGTTAAGTTAATGCCATACAGCCAGTCAGCACGCGAGCGCGCCTGGGCCGCTTGAAACAGCGGCTGGTATTCCATATTAGAGCGCAGCTTGGCAAGTGCTCGGCTCACGGCGGGTTTGTTAAGGTCACTGATCAGTAGCCTCTGAACGGGGCCGCGATACTTCATGTACTCAATTACTTCCTGCACCAGTAGCTGACCTTCGCGGTCTGGATCGCCAGCGTGCACCACGCTGGTGGCCTGCTTAATCAGCTTGCGAATCACTGCCAGTTGCCCTCGCGCCTTGGGGCGCGGCATCAGTTTCCACTGCTGCGGCACAATGGGTAGCCGATCTAGCCGCCACTGTTTATCGGCAGGGTCGTAGGCTTCGGGGGGGGCTTGTTCTAGCAAGTGGCCTAGGCACCAAGTGACGGTGGTGTCGCCGCAAATCATAGCGCCATCCTGGCGTTTTGCGCTGCCGGGCAGTGCGTCGGCTATGGCCCGTGCAAGGCTGGGTTTCTCGGCGATAATCAAGCGCATACAGTGTCTAGCCCTGTCAGATAACAACAAGTTGCCATCTTAGCAGAACCCGCAACAGGTTAGCGTCTAGCTTGTGTGTTAGATGGCGAGTGAGTTGTTTTGTAAATGGATGGATTTATTTCTTTGTATAGTTTTTGTATAAAATTAACAAATTAAGTAAGCTGTCAAAAAGCAATTAATGAGGCGATTTCCATGCGCGAACGCGGCAGAACACGACGTTTATTGGGTCTGGGTGCCCGCACGGGCGGGGCGCTGCTGAAAACTCGTCTAGGTGGTCAAGCGGATTGGCGGGCGCTAGGTGAAGCGCTGTTTGAAGGGCTTTCGGAGTTAAAAGGCCCGGCCATGAAACTGGCGCAGATTATGTCCCAGTGGGATGATCTGCTGCCCCCAGACCTGGCAAATGAGCTTGCTCGCTTGCAGCGTCAAGCAGAGCCAATGCCTTGGCCGCGTATCCGTGAAGCGTTGGTGCTGCAATATGGCGATATTGATCAGTACTTTAGCGATATAGAAGAGCGTCCGTTTGCCAGTGCTTCCATGGGACAGGTGCATAAAGCGGTCACCCATACAGGTGAAACAGTGGTGCTGAAAGTGCAGTACCCTGGGCTTGCGGATGTGTTGGAAAGCGATCTTAAGCAGGTCAAACGGATCATGAGCTTGGGCCGCTGGTTCAAAGTGCCTCAAGCGCGTTTGGATGCGTTGTTTGAAGAGTTAGCGGCAGGGCTGCGTGAAGAGCTGGATTATCACGCCGAAGCACGAGCGCTGGCTCGCTATCGCGAGCGGTATCAGGATAATCCTCAGTTGGTCATACCCGAACCACTGTTTGAGTTATCTGGCCAACATGTCCTTGCTATGCGCTTTGTAGACGGTACACCGCTGCGGGATTTAGAAAGCACCGATGATGGCACTCGTCAGAAAGTGGCCGTGGCGTTGGCTGATTGGATTACCGAGGAGCTGTTTACCTACGGTGAGCTGCATGCCGATCCCCACGCCGGTAACTTCGCAGCGGATGCTGAAGGTCGCCTGATCATCTACGATTTTGGTGCAGTGATACCTGTGCCCGAAGCGCGTCTAAAAGCCATGATGCAGTTATTAGATGCCACCTTGGCGCAAGACCCGATGGCAATGGATGATGCGTTAATGAAAATGGGCGGCCGCCAGGGGCAGGGCGCGCCGCTGGCACTTTATCGAGAGTCCGCCGAGTGCGTGTCACCACTATTCTGCCTTGGTGAGCAGGACTTCAGCGATGTGCGGGTACACCGCCGCCTGCGCGAACTAACGCCCAAAGTGTGGGCTGCCATGGATCGACTGCAACCACCTGCGGATACCTTGCTGCTCTCCCGGGCACTGAATGGGCACTACTGGAACTTAGTACGTCTGCAAGCGCGTCTTGATATGCATAGCCGCACCGAGCCACTGCTAGCCTGGGCGCGTAGTCGCTAACTAATTGCCGCTGCGGGAGCGCCGCCTGTCATGCTAGACTATTGCGCTTTTCAATAGCGTTTTGAAGACAGTGGAGACGGCAATGCTGGCGGTATGGGTCGATCAACTGCTGGGATTTGCCTCTGGGGCACTCTCGGCAATTAGGAAACAGGAACACTACCCCGATTTTATGACCTGGGTACGTGACGAAGGCGCAGATTCGTTTAATGGCGATGTGGCAACTGCCCAGGCGCTTGCGCCTATTTTATGGTCGCAAACGCCGCTAGAGCGGCTTAATTTTGCGAACGAACCGTTGGCTACCCCAGGGCGCAACGAACCTTGCTGGTGTGATTCAGGACGTAAATTCAAACAGTGCTGCTACCGCGTTGACTTCCCCACGGATATCCCTGAGCAGATGATGTGGATGCTTTCCCTGCGTGAGTGGAAAGGCGCAACGCTAAAAGCGGCGCTGGAAAGCCAGCAAGCACCTGCCCAGGCGTTATTAGAAGCCGGGCTAATTGCTGCTGAAAGCGGTCAAACCGGTCGTTCAATGCAGATTCTTGAGTCACTGTTCGACGGCAGTGATTGGTCGCGGCTGCCGGAGCAGGCTGAGCCTGCGTTTGAAATTCTGTTAGATATCTATCAAGAGCGCGGTTTTACCCGCAAGCGTGCTGACCTGCTTGATGACGTTATGGAGCGCGGCCCGCTGTTTTTGCGTGGCGTGGCGCTTGAGCGGTTGTGCCTAATGCACCTAGATAACGACGACTTAGACAGCGCCCGCGCTGCGTTCGTGAAAGCCCAGCAGGCGCTACCGGATTCACCGACGCTAGCCTACATTGAAGCCATGTTGCTGCTGCATGAAGGTCATGAGGAAGAGGCCAAAGAGCGTGCTAACTTCTGGTACCGCCGCTTGGTTCGCCAGGGCGACTTGGATGAAGAGCAGCTCGAATTCCTGGCAGCGCTGGCTGAAAATCCTGGTGCCACTTTGGCCGACCAGTTGTTGAGCGCCGAAGAAGATATGGCGACGCCGCTGGTATCGCTGCAGGCGCTGTTGGCTGCGCTTCCTATCGCACCGAAGCTTACCATTGAGCAAGATGCCGATTCCGGTAGGTTGCACTACACCACCACTGCTCGTGAAGAAACCCTGTTTGCGGCTTGGCACGAACAGTTTCAGGTCATGGTCGATGAAGAGGTCGCCTTGGGCTTTCGCGATGACCCCTGGGGCAACGCGATAGAGTGGATGTCTGAGCTATGTGCTCACCCAGAATGGTTGGATGCCCCCCAGGTAGTGCAAGATGTAACGTTAGCACTGACCAGCCGCTTTGGTAGCCTGCCGTGGATGGCACCGAGCTTGCTGGAACCGCTGGCACTGCGCCTTTCTCGCTGGCTTGAGCAGGCCCGTGCAGCCGGTGACGGCAGCCTGTGTTGGGACGATGCCGATAACGCCATGCTACTGCGCACCGGCCTTGCGCTGGTGGTGGGCATGGAGCGCGGCGCGCGCCAGCACTCCCGCGAGTTGGCTGAAGAGCTGCTAGCCATAGACCAGGAAGATAGTCTTGGCTTAAGAGAGTTAGTACTTGATCAATTGCTGCGTGATGACCGCAATGAAGAAGCGTTAGCGCTCACTGATGAGCCCCAAAAAGATGATGGCTCTTTAGAGTTGGGGTTATTAATGGGCCGTACACTGGCGCTGTATCGATTGGAAAAGCACGATGCCGCTGAAGCAGCGCTGGCGGATGTGGTCGCTCATAATCGTCATGCGATAGAGCTGTTATGTGCCGAGAACCCGCGGCCTTCAATGCCTCACGCGGATGGTCAGGTCGATCCCGGCTCCCGTGCGGAAGCGTGGCAGTATCGTACATTGATGCGTGACCAGTGGCGCACCACGCCAGGCGCGCTGGCGTGGTTGGCGGATCACCGCTAGCTTTATTTTGCCTCTGCGATCACTGGGGTAGGCACCAACTGCTTATCCCGGCTGATCCAGATGGCTAGCAGAATGGCGGGTAAACCGAGCAGAGTGGCCACTATGAAGAAAGTGGCGTATCCCTGAGCCGTAACAACCAGCCCGCCAAAACCGCTCAGAAACTTCCCTGGTAACGTCATTAGCGACGAAAACAGTGCGTATTGGGTGGCGGTATAAGCCCGCGACGTTAAGCTGGAAAGAAACGCAATAAAGACAGCGCTGGCTAAGCCATTGGCAAGATTATCGCCAATAATGGTGACGACCAGCATGGGGAGTTGGTTACCTATCAACGCTAACGCGGCAAACAGCAGGTTGGTCACCATGACAAAGCCTGCGCCAATGATCAGCAGTGGCCCAATGCCGTAGCGAGCAACCAGCAAGCCGCCAAGAATGCCCCCCGTTATACTCATGGCAATACCAAAAATATTGGTGACGTTGGCGATGGTGGCCAGTGAAAAGCCTAAATCGATATACAGCGGATTTGCCATAGAGGCCATGGCAAGGTCGCTAATTCGGAACACCGCGATAAACACTAAAATGCCCAACGCCTTCACCCCATAGCGGCGGAAGAAGTCGGTAAAAGGGCACACAATGGCACCAATCACCCAAGCACCTAGACGTCGCAAAGCTTTCGGTTGTCCACGGCTGGCACGAATGAAGGCGCGTACCTTGGGTTCGTGAATGAGCTGAACCGTCAACGATGCGCGCTTTGGTTCAGGTCGAATCAGCACGGTGAGCACGCCAATGCCCACAAGCGCGGCCATGCAGAGGTACGCTGCGTTCCAGGAAATCGCTGAGGCCACATACAGCGCCCCGGCACCTGCCGCTAACAGCCCACCGCGGTAACCGATAATGTAAGTAGAGGCCATCGCTGCTTGTACATCGTCATCGGCGGATTCGATGCGATACGCGTCAATGGCGATATCCTGGGTGGCCGAACCAAAGGCTATCAGCAGCGCAAAGGCGGCTACCCAGCCTAAGTTGCCTACGGGACTGACTCCCGCTAAGCCAATTAGCCCTGCCGCAATCATCCCCTGGGCAAGCAGCATCCAGCCACGCCGCTGGCCAAGCGTGCGGGTTAAGATCGGCAGGGCAAGTCGGTCAACGATAGGCGCCCAAAAAAACTTGATTGAGTAGAGCATGCCAATCCAGGCGAAGAAGCCAATGGCGGCCACTTCAACGCCGTCACTGCGTAGCCATGCAGAGAGAGTCGAAAACACCAGCAAAAAAGGTAAGCCTGCTGAAAAACCTAGAAACAGCATGGTGATAACAGGTGCACGACAGTAAATACCTAGCGCATCCAGCCAGCTGCGCTGGGGAGTAGGGGTGGGCATGTTGGTTAACACTCCAGGAAAGAAAACGTCTGCATCGAGGCCCGCTAAAAACCGCTCAGTGGTAGACTAGGCCTGATATCCATGACAAAGCCGATAGCTTACCGGAGAGGAGTTTTCAATGTCGATTACAGCCCATCAAGTAGTCACTTTACACTACGTGTTAAGCGATGTGCTTAGCGATGGCAGTACCCGCGTGCTAGATGACTCCAACGCACGTGATAAGCCCTTAGAGTACCTCCATGGACACGATAATATTTTGCCCGGTTTAGAGAGTGCTCTGGAAGATAAAGCCGCTGGAGATGAGCTGCGTGTCACGCTTGCGCCTGCTGATGCCTACGGCATCCGTAATGAAGACTTGGTGCAACAGGTGAGTCGTGGGTCGTTTGGCAGCGCAGCGCTTGAACCCGGTAGCCGTTTCCAAACAGAAGGTGAAGCAGGCCCGCAAATTGTCACGGTGGTTAGTGTTGATGGGGACATGGTGACGGTCGATACAAATCATCCGCTGGCAGGCCATACGCTTCGCTATCAAGTCAACGTGCTGGAGGTGCGTGATGCAACCCGTGCAGAGCTGGCGAAAGGCCACCCTCTACCGCCGGGAACCGAACACAGCAAAGTAGAAGATCGAAAAGTGCTTTAGCAGCAAGTTTTAGGGGCTTTAAGTTTTACAGACTTTAAGTTTCATAGGCCTTAAATCTTCGGCGTGCTCAAAATTGACAGTGTATTTTAAAGCTGCAGCGTATTTTGAGTGTTAAAAACTGACCCATATCAAATTCCTGATGGGCCGCAAATAACCCCGCTGAAAAGCTTGACCCAGGTCAGCTTCCTGCCGCGATTAACGCACTAGGATGGTGTCATACATCACGGCAGGAGGGGATCACCATGTATTGGGATGATGCTGTTATTTTCGGTCTAGTTACTGTCGCGTTAATGATTGCTTTTATGATTGGTTGGGTAGGCTTTATTGTGCGCGACCACCTCCGTAAGGATGAACGTAAAAAGCATTAACGCCGTTGTGGTGACCGTCGTCAGGGGAGGGAGCTTGCTTTTAACAGCGAGCTTCCTGTTGCCGGCCCAGTTGGGTCGGCTTTTTTATTAATTAAAACTATGTTTTCGAGTATTCGCATTAATCGTCTGGTAAAGTACCTAGTTGTACAATAAGGCATTGTACCGCAAGGAAGCCATTTGCCATGAATGCTGCTAGTTCAATCGTTGCCATACGCTGTTGCGCTCATCATTATCCCAAAGCTAGTGTTGCCTGTATTCTTCTATTACTTAGCTGGCTATCAGTGCCGGTCTATGCTCAAGCATTAAGCGTCATTAATGGTGAAAAAAACACTGCACTCTCTCTTAATGAATTGCGTCAACAATCTACGATTACCTCGCCAGTGTTTGATCCTTTTCAAGGCCGAGAAGTAGAGATGCATGGACTTGAATTCCGTCGCTTCCTCATTAATCAGTTTGGCGAAGTTCCTCCCGCATTGCACTTTACGACATGGGATGATTACGAAGTGACGTTAGGTGGCTGGGATGATCCTAAGTGGTTAATGGTCACGGCAGAGAGTGGTGAGCCACTGACATTGCGTTCGCGGGGGCCATTGCGGCTGGTTGATCTGGCTTATAATGATCAGCGTGATATCAAGAGCCTGCGTGAATTCAACGACTGGATATGGATGATTCGAAGTATTGAGGCCCGCTGGTGATCATTGAGCCGCCGCCTTCTCCACCTGCTGTGCCACTGCCAGTACCCGCTCCTTTCGCTAGGAAGCGCCGCTATGTAACGTGGTTATCATTGAGCCTCATGAGTTTTATGGCATTGATGGTGGTGATTGTTTATGAGTCGCGCTGGGTATATCCCGAAATACAGGCTTACTTCAGCCAAACAGGTAATTTGACAGGGCAGCAATTGGCTACCAGGTCTCGGGCATATTTACAGCTCGCCCAACAACATTTGTTAGGCGAACAGCCCTTTGACGATGAACAGCGACAAACGGTTAGGCTTAATCTCGATCTTGCCTACGGGCTAATTGATGTCGAGGTATATCGTCAAAGGTACAGCTGTACCCAGCCGAGTTTACAAACCCTCAATTTACTAACAGAGCGCCTTACAGAAACTACCGTGACACCGTTTGATGCCGCAGCTGAACTGTTGGGCCCCATTGATTGTTTAACGAGCATTGAGATGAACCAGCTCGACCTGCGTGGTATGGCAATTAATGAGTTTTCCGAAAGCACCCGGCGATATAATCAGATTCTCACCTATTCGAGCATGGTGATTTTTGCACTAGGGCTGCTGTTTTGGGTAATGCATGAGCGTCAGTTACGGCGTACAGAGCGTGCGACTAAGCAAACCATAGCCTGGATGCAGCACGCGATGCGTGATCCGCTGACGGGGATAGGTAACCGCAGTGCGCTGCATCAGGATGTCGCTACCAAAGAAGGGGCTGCGCTTGCTTTGATCTTGGTCGATATCGACTTCTTTAAGCAGTACAACGATTCACTGGGGCATCCAGAGGGTGATCAACTGTTACGGCGCCTAGCCAGTCTGTTGAAATATGTACTGGGAGCAGAGGCAAAACTGTACCGATTAGGGGGTGATGAGTTTGCCGCAGTATTGCCTTGTGATGATGACGCGTTATTGATTGGTTACTGTGATCAATTAACGTCTGTTTTAGAGCAGGCTGATTTCAAACACCCCGCGCATCCGCACAATGAAAGGGTCACCTTGAGTATTGGGGCAGTGTGCTTTACCGCAGGGGATGCCACCTTTCCAAGTGCCTATAAAGCTGCTGATAAGGCGCTTTACCGAGTAAAGAGCGCAGGCCGTAATGGTTGGCAAATTACTGCAGCTGCATAATGTTTCCACAAAACGCTGAGTGTAGTTAAAAAAAGTAAATAATGGGAAAGTGACGCTCAGCCGGTGGTTTGCTGTGTGCTTCGAGGCTAGGATTGTTTTTAAAACAGTGTTTCATAACCTTTCTAGCGATTAATCCGGAGTGCTGATATGAGCAATGAAGCCGATTCCCTGCTGAATAAACGGCGTTCACGACGTCAAGTGCTAGCAAGTTTAGGCCTTGGTGTCGCTGCACTTTACGTGGCCCCTACGCTGTCCTCCATGGGGCAAGCTGAAGCGCGTGAACATTCCCGTTCACGTTACTCGCGGTCCAGCTATTCGAGGCCCCGTTATTCAAGACATGGCCATTCAAGACCCCATTATTCTAAACCCAGGCATTCACGTCCCCATTATTCACGTCCTTACTACGCTCGGCCACAACGCTCTCGTTGGGATGGAGACGCTGTGATTGAGATTCGCATAAGCCGCTTATTGCCTCGCTGGTAAGGGAGAGGTGCCGTGTCTACCACCTCGATAGCTGTCGATTATGCGCTGGAAAATGTTGGCCCTTGCATACGCTTGATTGATGCAGAGCAGCTACTGCCAGTGATTCATCAAGCCATGCCAGGCTGGCGGCTAATGCCCTGTGAGGCTCAACAGCACGCACCCTCTATTTGTGTTTGGCGTCATCCTAATGGTTACTGGCAGGAAGCGCCGGCCCTGCCGGGAGGCATGTTATTAGATACACCGGCAGGAACCGCATGCAGCGTGATTGCTGATTTAGCGGGGGCTTATCTTCGACATCATCCTGAGCATATTGGGCTTCACTGTGGGGCGGTAGAGGTTAATCAACAGCTAGTAATATTTCCGGATAGTCATCGGGCGGGCAAAAGCACGCTTACGGCGGCGTTCGCCGCGGCAGGTTATCGGGTGTTTGGCGATGATGTGCTGGCACTCAATAGTTGTGGTGAAGGGATAGCGCTGGGCGTTGCACCTAGACTGCGCTTGCCGTTGCCAGAGACCCTTGCGCCGGAGTTTCATCAGTTTGTTGCCACCCACCTAGGGCCTCATGATGATCGCTATGGCTATCTGGCGTTAAATGAGCAGCAGTTGGCATCGCATGGGATGCGTTGTCCGCTAGGCGCCGTACTGCTTATTGAGCGCGATGAATCGCTCAGTGAGCCAAAGCTGGTTCGTCTGCAGCCGGGAGATGGGTTATGGCAGTTGTTGCAGCAGAATTTCGCTGAGCATGAGTCGGATCAAACCTTGATTGAGCGTTTTTTGCCACTCTTAAAAGATTTACCGTGTTTTTTAATGCGTTACCGAGATGCTTACGAAGCGGCAACGTGGCTAGCAACTGAGATAAATAGCGATGGGTTTCTTGACGGTGCTGTGGCGACGAGTACGTGTCGTCGTCAAACTGAGTCGGAGGCGTTCAAACAGCGCCAGGTGCTGGCAGCAAACGACACGCGCAGGTGGCAAATCAGCCCGGTGGCTCACGAGTTTCCACTGGGTGAAGAGCTGTTCGTCATTGCTAAAGAGGGCGGCGAAATCCATCGTTTGAATGTGACGAGTAGAGCTGTGTGGGCACTGCTGCAGCATGAGGCTCTATGCCAAGATGAAATTATTGATACCTTGATGGCTTTTTTTGTTGGCGCTAGCAGGCAAAGTATCAAGCGAGATATCTGCCAGTTATTGGGCCAATTAGTCAGCTTGGGATTAGTGCAGCCTGTCGCCGATTAGCGCTGGCACTGGCGAGGCAACCTAACTGATGATGCCTGCCAGTGTCTCTTTTATTGGCCACGATGCAGTTCTAGTCGTGGCCGTTATAAACGGTTATGCGCTGATCAGTCCTGCTTTTTCGCGTAGAAAATCAACAATTGTGTCAGCCGGAACCATGGTCGCTTCGCTGTCTCGGCGGCCTTTGTATTCCAGTTCGCCGTTATCCAAACCACGATCACCAATCACTAAACGGTGAGGCACACCCATAAGCTCCAGGTCTGCAAACTTGACGCCGGGACGCGTGTCGCGGTCATCAAGCAACACGTCTAAGCCAGCCGCTGTTAGCGCTTGATAGAGACGTTCGGACTCTTCGCGCACACGTTGTGATTTGTGGGCATTCATCGGCACCAGCGCTACTTGGAACGGAGCAATAGCGTTTGGCCAGATAATGCCTGAATCATCGTGGTTTTGCTCAATGGCGGCAGCGACCACGCGGGTAACACCGATGCCATAGCAGCCCATCCACGGATGGCTGGTTTTGCCGTTGTCGCCCAGCACCGTCGCGTTCATTGCTTCGGAGTACTTTTGTCCAAGCTGGAAGACGTGGCCTACTTCAATACCACGTTTGATAGACAGCGTGCCTTTGCCGTCCGGCGAAGGGTCACCTTCGACAACGTTACGTAGATCGGCAACTTGGGGCAGCGCCACGTCACGCTCCCAGTTAATGCCGAAGTAGTGCTTGCCATCGATGTTTGCGCCCGCACCAAAGTCACTCATAAGCGCCACGCTGTGATCAATAATGATCGGCATGTTTAGGCCAACTGGGCCAAGTGAGCCTGGGCCAGCGCCAACCACGGCGCGGATTTCTTCTTCGTTCGCCATGGTGAGCGGAGTGGCTACCTGGGGCAGGTTTTCAGCTTTGACTTCATTAAGCTCATGATCACCACGGATTAGCAGGGCAATCAAACCACCTTCAGCGGCATGCACCATCAGTGTCTTGATGGTTTTCTCAATCGGCAGGCCATGCTGCTCTACCAGGGCGGCAATTGTCTTAGCGTTGGGCGTATCGACCAGATGCATCTCTTCGCTGGGGGCTGCACGCTCGGCGTTGCTGCCTAGCGGCGCGGGCAGAGCCTCAGCTTTTTCCATATTAGCGGCGTAATCGGAGGCGTTGGAGAACACGATATCATCTTCGCCGGATTCTGCTAGCACGTGGAATTCGTGAGAACCCGTGCCGCCAATCGAGCCGTTATCAGCAATCACAGGGCGGAAATCGAGACCCAGGCGGGTGAAGATGCGTGTATAGGCATCATACATCGTCTGGTAAGTCTCTTTGAGGGAGGCTTCGTCCAGGTGGAAGGAGTAAGCATCCTTCATAATGAATTCCCGAGAACGCATCACCCCAAAGCGCGGGCGAATCTCGTCACGGAACTTAGTTTGGATTTGGTAAAAATTAACCGGCAGTTGCTTGTAGCTGGCAATCTCTTTGCGCACCAAATCAGTAATGACTTCCTCATGGGTCGGGCCTACGCAGTAGTCACGCTCGTGGCGATCTTTCAGGCGTAGTAGCTCCGGGCCGTACTGCTCCCAACGGCCAGACTCTTGCCATAGGTCAGCAGGTTGCACGGCGGGCATTAATACTTCCTGAGCGCCGGCACGGTTCATCTCTTCGCGGACAATGGCTTCAACCTTACGCAGCGTGCGTAGGCCAAGCGGCAGCCACGTATAGAGGCCAGAGGTAAGACGACGGATCATACCGGCGCGCAGCATTAACTGGTGGCTGATGACTTCAGCGTCGGCCGGGGTTTCTTTTAATGTCGCAATCAATAATTGGCTGGCGCGCATGGGCGTGAGCATTCCTTGTTGGTAGGGGTGATGCTTAATCGTTTAGTAATGTAGCGCTTAAACTAGCGCTGAATGCGGCATTGTACGGCTAAGCGAGTAAGGCGGCAAAACCCTACGTTAACAGCTTGGCGTGTGCTGGTAAGCAAATGTGTTAAACTTGCCCGGTTTTGTGGCTCGATAGCAGTGGGCAAACAAGCGCATCTTCTCCAGCTATCGGTACGTTAGGACTTTGAGGGAACCTTCATGCAGCAAGCAGTACGCCGTTGGTTAACGGGGGCCATTGTTGGTGTCTCCATTGTAACGTTAAGTGGTTGTGGAACGCTTTTTCATCCTGAGCGTAAAGGGCAAATGAGCGGTAATGTTGACCCAGTGGTGGCGATCGCTAACGGTGTCGGCTTACTGTTTTTTATTGTGCCGGGCGTTATCGCTTATGCCGTGGATTTCTCTAATGGCACTATCTACTTACCAAGTGCGAGCAGTGCGTCGGTAGATATTCACCACTTAGACGACGCTATGGACGTAGCTTCGCTGGAAAAGCTGCTGTCAGATAAAGCGGGACAGCCGGTTAGCTTGGAAAACGAATTGTTGATGATGGAAGAAGTGGCCAGCCTGGATGAAGCGTTAGCCATGGTGCGGATGTCGGGCGTACTGGATGAAGAACGCCTCGCGACGATGTAATGCGTAATGGCCTCATATGTAGAGTCAGATAGCGCTGAACAGAAATAATAAAATGCCCCCAGTAGTGAACGCTCTGGGGGCATTTTTTATCGTATACTTGGAGCCTTTGTCAGCTTTAGTACCACCAAGCCCGCCACAAGCCCCCAGAATGCACCGCCGATACCTAACAACGTGATGCCAGAGCCGGTTAGTAAAAAGGTAACAATGGCGGCATCTCGTTGCCCGCTATTTTCAAATGCATTCGCTAACCCACCGCTTAATGTGCCAAGTAACGCTATACCAGCCAGCGACATAACTAGGACACCGGGAAGCGCATTGAAGATACCGGTAACTGTGCCGCCAAAGATGCCCATCGCGATATAGAACACGCCCGCTGCAACGCCTGCGGTATAGCGTTTAAGAGGATTCGTATGGGCATCAGGCCCTATGCATACCGCGGCGCTAATGGCCGCCATGTTGAATGCATAGCCACCAAAAGGGGCAAGTAACAGCGTTGCAGCCCCTGTCCAACTAATGAGCGGCGAACTGTTTGGCTGATAGCCTGCTGCCCGTAGCACGGCTACGCCAGGTAAATTTTGAGTCGCCATGGTAATGACAAACAGGGGGATGCCAATGCTGATCAGCGTTGTCAACGAAAAGGCAGGCGCAGTGAAAACCGGTACGGTAGGTGCTAGCGGAATGCTGTGTACGTTAAGTTGACCCTGCCAAAGGGCAATAGCAATGCCGATTAACAGCACGCCAGGCACTGCGAGCGTTGGCCATAGGCGCCGACCTGCTACCCAAGCGGCCAACATGGCCAGTGGTAGCAGCCATTGGCTTTCCATAACGTTAAACAACTCTAGGCCAAAGCGCAGCAGAATACCTGCCAGTAGAGCCGAGGCGATTGCGCTGGGAATGTAGCGCATCAAGCGCTCGAATAAACCTGTTACGCCGCAGAGCGTAATGAGCAGCGCGGAGAAGAGGAAGGCACCGATCGCTTCATCAAGTGGAATGCCAGGAAGATTCGTCGCCAAAAACGCCGCGCCTGGCGTTGACCACGCAGTCAATAAAGGCATCCGGTAGCGCAGCGATAGTCCTATCGAGGTAATGCCCATGCCAATGCCCAATGCCCACAGCCAAGAGCTGATTTGCGCAGTGCTGGCGCCCGCCGCGGCTGCCGCCTGGAAAATGATGGCCGCTGAGCTTGTATAACCAATAGTGACCGCAACGAAACCTGCAGTGACGGCCGAGAGGCTAATGTCTCGCCAGAAAGGAGTTCTATGGCTTCCAGCGGGCTGTAGAGTTGGTGGCGCCTCCATAGTGTTACCTCGTTTACGTTGGGTGGCGTGCGCTATAGCGCACAATGCTGCCAGACTATCACTGTGCGTTATAGCGCACAATATTGGCATCGCCGGTGTTCATCGCTGACCGGATAGGTAAACTACGACACTAAATTCTATGGAGAGCCGCATAGTGAGTGATCCTCATACCATTGCCGAGCACATTGCGGGAACCGTTAAAAAGCTACGTAAAGAGCGTGGTTGGAGCCTGGATCGCGCGGCGGGTGAAACGGGTGTGAGTAAAGCCATGTTGGGACAGATAGAGCGTGGTGAGTCTAGCCCTACCATCTCAACGCTTTGGAAGATCGCGAGTGGTTTTCGGGTGTCGTTTTCAACCCTGTTTGATGGTGACAAGCCTGCGTTAGGCGAACTACACAGAGATGGCTGGGAGTCCGTTTGGGGCGATGATAGCGCCGGGATGCAAGCGCGGCTGCTTTTCCCTTACGACCCGCTGCTGGGTTTTGAAATGTTTATGATTGAGCTAGCACCAGGGGCGATCAGTGAGTCGTCTCCCCACGCCAGCGGTGTGGTAGAACACATCGTCGTTGTCGAGGGCGAGATGGAGCTACGCATTGACGAGCGTTGGCAAACGCTACGAGTGGGCGAGGGGCTGCGCTTTTTTGCTGACCGACCCCACGCCATGCGTAACAGCGCTACAACGCGGCTACGTTTTCACGATGTGATTCACTATTTGCCAGGCGCTGCTTCAGGCACTTGAGCACGTAACCAGTTGAGTTCGTCAGCCCAAATGCCGGGTTCGACGGTTTCCAGAATCATCGGTATGTCATGAATGCGTTCGTCTTGCATGATCGTTGTGAACGCGTCCAGGCCGATATTGCCTTTCCCCAGGCTGTGGTGGCGGTCTACACGGCTGGCGAAGGCACTCTTGGCATCGTTTAAATGCATACCGCGTAAATACTCAAAGCCGACCACCTTGCCTAGCTCATCCAACGTTGCTTGGGTGGCCTCGGCGGTACGTAGGTCATACCCAGCGGCGAAGGCATGGCAGGTATCAATACAAACGCCAACACGGGTTTTATCATCGACGTGGGCAATGATTTCCGCTAAATGCTCGAAGCGCCAGCCAAGGTTGGTGCCTTGCCCGGCGGTGTTTTCAATCACTGCCGTAACACCTTGTGAGGCTAGCAATGCTTCGTTGATGGAGTCTGCAATGCGTTTCAGGCAGTCGGCTTCGCTGATTTTGTTCAGGTGACTGCCAGGGTGGAAGTTCAATAACGTGAGACCTAGTTGCTCACAGCGCTGCATTTCGTCTAAAAACGCAGCGCGTGATTTTTCAAGCCCAGCGGTTTCCGGATGGCCTAGGTTAATCAGGTAGCTGTCGTGGGGTAAAATTTGTTCTGGGCCAAACCCGTGGGTTTGGCAGGCTTGTTTAAACGCCGCAATGGCCTCGTCGGTCAGCGGTTTACCTTTCCACTGCCGCTGGTTTTTGGTGAACAGAGCAAAGCCATTTGCGCCAATTTCTACCGCACGGAACACTGCTTGATCCGCGCCACCTGCGGCGCTTACGTGGGCACCAAGATAGTGCATAGTCTTCCTTAGGTAGAGTAGTGAGTATTGACGAATTTAACCGTGTCGACGTCGATTATTCAAATAGCGTTGAAATGCTTCAGGCTCATCAGTAATCGCGCTGGCTACTCCCCAGCCCCAGCGGCTTTCAAAAGCGCTGGGGTCGTTGGCGGTATAGCATAAAATTTCATAGCCATCTCGGCGCATGGCAGCAGCCTGTGTGTGTTTTAAGCGTGGCCAATGAGGGTGAATGCTAAAGGCGTCGATGGCTTGACACTGGTCACGCCAAGTTGGAGGTGTGCTGCCAAACAGTACGCCCAGCGCGAGGGCTTCTTTGGGTGCAAAGTGGCGGCATCGAGCTAACGCTCGGGCATCAAACGAGGACACAATCAGCCGTTCGGCGGGCAGTGTTGCTAATACGATTGGTAATACGGTATCCACCAAGGCGATGGGGTCACGGCCTTTGTTTACCTTGATCTCTAAATTCACCCCCATATTGAGTTCGTTCAATAGCGCCAGCATGGCCTCTAGACTGGCCATCTTTTCACCTGCAAACTCATCGCCAAACCAACTGCCGACGTCAAGCTGTTGCGCACGCTGCCACGTCAGGTTAGCGAGGTTGCCACGGCTATCGGAGCAGCGGCTAATATCGCCATCATGCCAGATGACAGGGGTACCATCGCCCAATAGTTGAACGTCTAATTCCACCCAAGTAATGCCCGCTTGATGAGCGGCACGCACTGCCGTTAGGGTGTTTTCAGGTGCGGCGGCTGAGTATCCGCGATGGGCTATAAGCGTAGGCAAACAGATTGCTGGGTGCGTCATAGTCTGTCCGTTTTAGAGTAATCGATAAGCATTGTTATCAACATTTTTCAGATAGTCTAGCATGGGTGCATGACAGCAATATGTCCTGTATGGCTGGCTAATCGCTTGATTTGAGGCGCACAACGCGGTTGGATAGCCTGCTAATGTGTGTCCAGTAATTAACAATGGGAGTTTGCCCAGATGTCTAAACGTATTCAGTTTTCAAAAACGGGCGATTCAGATGTATTGGAGTGGGTCGACACAGCGCCTAAGGCACCCGGCAGCGGTGAAGTGCGTATTGCTAATAAAGCGGTGGGCCTGAATTTTATTGATATCTACTTTCGTACCGGGCTCTATCCTGCGCCATCTATGCCTTCTGGATTAGGCACCGAAGGTGCAGGGATTGTCGACGCTGTGGGTGAAGGTGTTACCCATCTAAAAGAGGGTGACCGGGTAGCGTATGCACAAGGGCCATTGGGTGCCTATGCAGAGATGCATACCTTGCCAGCGGCCAAGGTGATTAAGCTGCCGGACTTTATTGATTTTGAAACCGCTGCGGCCAGTATGCTGAAAGGGTTAACCGTGCAGTATCTGCTGCGGCAAACTTATGAGCTAAAGGGCGGTGAGACCATTCTTTTTCATGCCGCTGCTGGAGGCGTTGGCTCGATTGCCTGCCAGTGGGCCAAGGCGCTTGGTGTTAAGCTGATTGGGACGGTTAGCTCAAAAGAGAAAGCAGACTTGGCGATGGCCAACGGTGCATGGGCAACGATCAACTACAGCGAAGAGAATGTGGTAGAGCGGGTGCGTGAGCTAACCAATGGCGAAATGTGCGATGTGGTTTATGACTCCGTAGGAAAAGATACCTGGGAAATGTCGTTAGACTGTCTAAAGCCTCGTTCGCTAATGGTCAGCTTTGGTAATGCGTCTGGTCCCGTAGACGGGGTGAATATAGGTATTCTGAACCAAAAAGGCGCGCTCTTTGTAACCCGCCCAAGTTTGAACGGCTATGCTGACACCCGTGAACGCTTTGAAATGATGTGCGATGACTTTTTTGGCATGATCAAAAGCGGCAAACTTCGTATTGACGTAGCAAATCGCTACCCGCTTCAGGACGCAGGAAAGGCTCAAGATGCCCTGCAAAGCCGTCAAACAACTGGCTCGACCGTGCTACTTCCTTAACTCACCTGACTAAACGACCACGCTTTACAGCCACTTTTTGCAACATGGAGTGAGCTGCGTGGCTTAGTCGTTCTTTAATCACTTTTTATGAATGCCTGGCCACGCCAGGCATTTTATTGCTCCAACGTTCTTTTGTTGCTCTGCGCTGCTAGGGCTATACGGCCGTATAGTCATCATCTACTGTGTTGCTAGTGAGTTGGCGCCTCAGCCGAGCGTACCCACACAAGGAGAGGGACACCGCATGACAATGGAAAGCATTGGGCTTGCGCCTAGCACGTTGGTTTTTATCATTTTGGGATTAACGCTTGCCGCTTTTATGTGGGGGCGATTTCGCTATGATCTCGTTGCGCTTGCGGCGTTGCTCGGCTCGGTAATGCTTGGGCTTGTGCCCACCGATGAAGCTTTTAAAGGCTTTGGGCATCCGGCGGTGATTACGGTGGCCGCGGTATTGGTCATTAGCCGAGGGTTTGAGCGCTCGGGTGTTGTCGATATTATCGCCAATCAAGTGCTCAAAGTAGGTGAACGGCTTCTACTGCAGTTGCTGGTATTAGTGGGTACGGTCGTGGTGCTTTCTGGGGTGATGAATAACGTAGGGGCACTGGCGTTACTGTTGCCCGTTGCCATGCGGCTTGCTCGAGAGCACAACACATCCCCGTCGCTGTTATTAATGCCGTTGGCGTTTGGTTCATTGCTGGGAGGCTTAACCACGCTGATTGGCACGCCACCTAACATTATTATTGCCACATACCGGGGTAATATCACCGGTGAAAACTTCGGCATGTTCAGCTTTACCCCGGTGGGGGTTGCTGTTGCGTTAGTCGGCCTGGCGTTTATTGTGCTTGTGGGCTGGCGCTTAACGCCTAAGCGCAGTGGGCAGGCTTCAACCGAAGAAATGTTTGATACTGCTAATTATTTGGTTGAGCTAAAGGTTTCAGAAGAGTCAAAGGCTAATGGTCTGACACTCCAGCAACTACATGATGAGCTAGAGGAGGCTATTCCGGTTCTTGCTGTGGTACGAGAAGATAATCGCCGCGCCGGGTACTCATTTCACGGGGTGCTTCGGGAAGGGGATATTTTGCTGCTGGAAGCAGGGCCTGATGAACTTAAGCTGCTGGAAGACAAAGTAGGGCTGAGCGCGATTGCGGAATCCGAAAAAGATGAGAAAGACAGTGATGAGACTGATAGTGAAAATGCAGATTCACAGCCCTCGGATGAGCGCCAGCCTGTCAATACGGAAGGTCTGCAGCTGATTGAAGCGGTGGTGCGTAACGATTCGATGATGGTCAATCGGAGCGTACGCCAGCTGCGGTTAAACCAGCAGTTCGGGCTGCATTTAGTGGCGGTGGCCCGCGATGGAGGGCGTTTAAAGCAGCGTCTTCGGGACATTCGTTTTCAAACCGGTGATGTACTGCTGTTACAAGGAAGTGAAAACGAAATCGCCGATAGCTTAGCGACCCTTGGGTGTTTGCCGCTGGCTAACCGTGAGCTTCACTTAGGGCAACCGCGAAAGTTGGCGCTGTCGATCGGTATTTTTGCCCTCGCCATTATGGCGATGCTGTTTGATTTGCTTCCTGCGGCTGTTGCTATGAGTAGCGCGGCGTTGATATCACTGCTGATAGGAGTGCTGCCGCTGAGAGAAGGTTATCAAGCCATTGATGGGCCCGTTATTGTTCTCCTGGCGGCCATGCTGCCGGTTGGTGAGGCGCTTGAAACGAGCGGTGGCGCTGAAATTATTGCTGATGCGCTACTACGATTTGGCGTTGAGTGGCCCATCACTGTTTCATTAGCAGGGCTATTTATTCTCTCGATGTTACTTTCCAACGTGGTCAATAACGCCGCAGCCGCGTTGTTGATGGCGCCTATTGCCGCCAGTCTTGCGAGTGGTTTTGATGCATCACTCGATCCCTTTCTAATGGTGGTCGCTGTCAGCGCCTCATGCGCCTTTCTAACCCCGATAGGCCACCAGTCCAATACGCTAGTGTTAGGCCCGGGTGGTTACCAGTTCGGTGATTATTGGAAGCTAGGCCTTCCACTTTCGTTAGTGGTGATGGTGGTCGCTATTCCTGCCATTTTATGGGTCTGGCCGCTCTAATCGAGCAGGTACTTGGCGAAAAATGAGAGCTTAATGTTCGTATTATTAAATTTCGAAAATTTGCTACTCTATAGCTCATAGAGAACAGCTCTTAAACACTAATAAATAACGAATAGGCCGAGCTTATGAACCAACAGTTTCGCCAAGATGCTATCGTCGAGCTAGTACGCCAGCATGGCTATATGAGCATTGAGCAACTGACCGATCACTTTGCAGTGACGCCACAAACCATTCGGCGTGATTTAAATACGCTAGCAAACGAAGGGCGGGTTCGTCGTGTGCATGGCGGTGTAGGAATAGAGTCGAGCACTGTTAACACCGCCTACAGCACGCGTAAAACGCTACATTTAGAAGAGAAAGAGCGGATTGCTCACTGCCTGGCGCAGCAAATTCCTCATCACTCCTCACTGTTTATTAATATCGGTACCAGTAACGAGGTGATCGCCCAGGCGCTGCTTGAACACCAGGGTTTAGAAATCATTACCAATAATCTGAACGTGGCCGCCATTCTTCAGCACAAAGAGGACTTCACGGTGATTATTGCTGGCGGGCAAGTTCGCTCTCGCGATGGCGGTATTATCGGCGAAGCCACTATCGATTTTATCAATCAATTTAAAGTGGATTACGGGATCATCGGGATCAGCGGTATTGATGAGGATGGCTCGCTTCTTGAATTTGATTACCAGGAAGTACGCGTTGCTCAAGCGATTATTGCCAATTCGCGACGCATTTATCTCGCCGCAGATTACTCAAAATTTCATCGTAATCCGGTGGTGCGCCAAGGGAATATTTCCCAGCTCGATGCTCTGTTCACTGATCGGAAGCCTCCTGAGTCGATTCTGCAGCTGTTATCGCAGCACGGTGTTGCGTTGCATATCGCTTAAGCATGATGCGTAAGCTAAGGCGGAGCACGGCCCTCGACGCGTTTAAGAGTGAAGGAGAGTAGTTTCATACTTGAGCATTTGGGGCGGCTAGAGTAGCCTTGGATGATAATAAAGCGAAACAAAACACACAAAACCGAAAGAACCTACAACAAAGTGAACGTGATATGTCCTCCTTTATTCTCGCCATCGATCAAGGTACGACCAGCTCGCGCGCCATTTTATTTGACCGCCAAGGCCAAATAGAGGCGGTTGCCCAACAGGAATTTCCTCAGCACTTCCCTCAAGATGGGTGGATAGAGCATGATCCCGAAAATATATGGGAGACTGTCCTCGCCACCTGTCGTGAGGTATTAGAAAAGGCGAATATTTCGCCAGAGCAGATTGATGGAATTGGCATTACTAACCAACGTGAAACCACGGTGGTGTGGGATAGAGAGACGGGTAAGCCGCTCTATAATGCGATTGTCTGGCAGGATCGGCGTACCTCTGAACTTTGTCAAACACTCCGTGACCAAGGGCATACAGAGGCAGTACAAGCGAAAACAGGCCTCTTAATAGATCCCTATTTCTCTGCCACCAAGCTCGCCTGGATACTCGATAATGTAGCAGGAGCCCGCGAGCGTGCGCAGCGCGGTGAGCTACTCTTTGGCACTATCGATACCTTTTTGATTTGGCGATTAACGAATGGCAAGCAACACGTCACTGATGCCACCAACGCATCGCGAACAGCCATTTTTAATATCCATAATCAAACATGGGACGATGAGCTGTTAGCGTTGTTTGACGTTCCTGCCAACATGCTGCCCGAGGTAAAAGATTCCAGCGATGATTTTGGCACCACTGACGCAGATTGGTTAGGGGCGGCTATCCCTATTGCGGGTGTAGCAGGGGATCAGCAGGCTGCGCTAGTAGGTCAAGCGTGCTTTCAGCCAGGAATGGGTAAAAGCACCTATGGCACCGGGTGTTTTATGATCGTTAACACCGGGGATACACCCTCGGTATCACGAAATCGTCTGCTAACCACCATTGGTTACCGAATTAATGGCAAGCCGACCTATGCGATGGAGGGCAGTATTTTCGTTGCTGGGGCGACTGTGCAGTGGCTACGCGATGGGTTGAACCTGTTTGCGGATGCGTCAGAGACAGAAGCGCTTGCTAAAGAAACCCGCAGCGGACATAGCGTTTACTTGGTGCCGGCCTTTACTGGCTTGGGTGCGCCCCATTGGGACCCTAAAGCGCGAGGGGCAATTTTTGGCCTCACTCGGGATACCGGTATTGCCGAAATCGTTGCGGCGGGGCTCCAGGCGGTGTGTTACCAGACCCGTGATCTTCAGCACTGTATGAACGACGATATGGAAGCCACGCCTGGTAACCTACGTGTCGATGGTGGCATGGTGAAAAACAGCTGGGTGATGCAGTTTTTAGCCGATATGCTCGATGTCCAGGTGGATAGACCGACTATTCTTGAAACGACAGCGCTTGGAGCTGCTTATTTGGCAGGCTTGCGTTTGGGTTGGTATGACACGCTTGAAGAAATTGAGCAACTCTGGCGTTGCGAAAAGAGCTTTACACCTAAAATGCCAGAATCGACTCGGGAGGCGTTGTACCAGGGTTGGCTAGATGCCGTGAATCGCGTGCGTTGTAATTAACAACCGTTATTGGCTACTTCAATAGGCAAAAGCCGCTATCGATGATAGCGGCTTTTTAATGTTGTTGATGGTTAATCAGTGAGTGTTCTGTGGCTCTGCTTGTGCAACGAAAGGCTGTGAGGTGTCACGATTTTCAGCAAAGTAGGTAGCAAAGCGTTCTTCCGCTTGGTCTCCGAAGAGGACACGACAAGCTTCTTTCAGCCCCTTAGAGTGGCGCAGCTGTTCATGGTGAACAACCAGTGACACTTTGGCTCTTCGGCGCAGGAAGTCCTCCAACTGCGTAATCATTTCGTGGTCTCGGGCATGCTCTAGTTCGCAGCGAATATATTCGGTACCTTCAATGAGAATATCGGCTTCCGCAGGATCCTGACGGATTTTCTCTAGCATTTGCATGGCCTGTTCTGCATAACGCCGCCACAGCCGGGAAGAGAGCGGCTCGGTCGACGTTGGTGCAGTCATCGCATCTAGATTCATCCGTTTAGCTTGGTCCATAAACTGCTGTTTGACAGGCTCTGGTGGCTCACCGTACCAGCGATAGTTGATATCGCTGAGATTGACACCTAGGCGGACCACTTCTTCTGCGATTTCATCACCTACATTCAAGCAGTCGGTTAATTTACCCCCAAAAATACTAATGTGGGCGCTATCCGCATTGGTATCGATGACATGTTTACGCGACAGCTGGAGAAAATCGCGATCGCCGTCACCCTGGTCTGCTTTGATAGCCAGGGGCCGAACACCGCAGCGTGTTGAAATAATATCGTCTTGGGTAAGCGGCTTTTCTAACGTTAGGCGCTTATTGATATTTTCCAATACAAACTCAATATCTTCAGCGGTGACATCCACCTCTGGATGTTCCATATGCGTATCAGTCGTGCCGATGCAGGTGCGATTCCCCATGGGAATGACAAAAAACAGTCGTCCATCGTCGGCAAAAAACGCCAGTACCCGTTTCGTTTCCGTCAATTGCGGAACGATCAGATGAATGCCTTTTGAGTAAAGATGTTGATGGGTGGTTTTCTCGCCGGTAAGTGCGTTGTGCTGGTCTACCCAGGGGCCAGCCGCATTAATTAATACTTTGGAACGGATATTGAATGTGCTGCCATCCATGACATTGCGCGCTTTCGTTACCCAGTGCTGGCCTTCACGTTCAGCACCAAGCGACTCAACATAATTGGCTGCAATTGCCCCATAGTTAAGCGAATGGCGAACAAAGTTAAATACAAATCGGGCATCATTATCGTGTAAGTAGGCATCTGAGTATTCAAACCCACCGACTGAGCCTTCGATATCAATAATGGGTTCTTCTTGCTTAATGTTCTTGGGAGACAATAAGCGGGGCAGCTTAGTAAACCCGTTTCCCATTAGCCAGTAGAGCCAGGTGCCTGCCCACAAATACCAGGGTGAATGGCGGAAACCTTTACTGATGGTAGTCAGAAAGCGAATTTCCTGAACGGTAGAAGGGTAACTTTTAATCAAGTGATTACGGCTTTTGCACAGTTTGCGTACTAATGCGAAATCCTTGCTTTCCATATACTTAATGCCTCCCCAAACTAAGTTGGAGGAGTGCATACTGGTGCTTCCCGCAAAATCACCGCGGTCTATTAAGGCGACTTTAGCGCCTTTGCCTGCAAGCGCGGCTGCCGTTGCTGCGCCGTTAATGCCGCCACCGATGATTAGTGCGTCAAAGTCGTCAGTGTGCAATTTCTCGATATTCCGGTTACGCAGTTTCATAGCGGTTCCAATTAACAAAGAAAAAGCCCCGTGTTTAGGTAGCGGTTTCAACATGACAACAAAGCAATAAGCCTATGTAGACCAGCGAGCCCTGCTGTTATTTGCTCGCCGCTGATGAAACCTAGTTTTTGAGCCTTAATAGGGCGGGCCGAAGCCCGCCCCAACTGGATTAGCGGGTACCCGCTTCCATCCAGGCTTCCATCATTTCATCGTAAGGAACGGTCGTTCCTTGCGGCATTTCATCATCAAGCTTTTGCTTAGGAGAGCCTTCTTGATCCAGCCAGTATTGCGGGTCGCGCTCTTCGTTAAGCGCAGGGGCGTAGCTATCGAAGACGTTCGCGCGAGCTAAGCGGTACATGGTGTTATCCATATCTGCCGCCAGCTTATCCAAGCCCTCTTGAGGGGTAACTTCGCCACTCATTACCGGTGCTAGGTTTTGCCACCATAGCGGAGCCATACGCGGATAATCAGGTACGTTGGTGCCCGTAGGCGTCCAGTTGGATTCGTTGGGGCTGCGGTAGAACTCAACCAAACCACCAAGCTTAGGTGCCATTTCGGTCATCTGTTCAGAGAAAATGTCAGATTCACGAATCGGCGTTAGACCAGCTATCAGTTTTTCAAGAGAGGTCGTTTTGGCTACCGTGAACTGGGCAAATAGCCAAGCAGCGGTTCGACGGTCTTCGGGTGTGGAGTCAAAGAACGTCCATGCACCTACATCCTGATAACCCACTTTCATGCCTTCTTCCCAGTAAGGGCCGGTAGGGGAAGGTGCCATGCGCCAAAGTGGGTTGCCTTCATCGTCGGTCACAGCCACGGCAGGATCGGTCATGTCTGCTGTGAAGGCGGTGTACCAGAAAATTTGCTGAGCAATATGACCTTGAGCAGGCACAGGACCCGCTTCACCAAAGGTCATGCCCTGTGCTTCAGGCGGTGCGAAGTCACGTAGCCAATCAACGGCTTTTTGCATGGCAAAGACAGACGCTGGCGAGTTGGTCGCACCGCCACGACTAACGCTGGCACCTACCGGCTGACTATCTTCGTTAACGCGAATGCCCCAGTCATCGACTGGATTACCTGATGGTACGCCCGGGCTACCCATACCGGCCATTGAGAGCCAGGAGTCGTGGAAGCGCCAGCCAAGCGACGGGTCACGACGGCCGTAGTCCATGTGGCCATAGACGGTAGTGCCGTCGATTTCACCAACATGTTTGGTAAAGAACTCGGCAATATCTTGATAAGCCGTCCAGTTGGTGGGCACGCCTAGGTCGTAGCCGTAAATCTCACGGAACTGCTCCTGTAGGTCTTCGCGCTGGAACCAGTCATAACGGAACCAGTAAAGGTTGGCGAACTGCTGAGTGGGTAGTTGGTATAGGCTGCCATCGGGGCCAGTGCCGTACTGCAAGCCAATGAAGTCGTCTAGGTCCAGCGTTGGAAGTGTGTAGTCAGCCCATTCGTTTTCCATCGCCTCGGTGAGGTTGATGGTGGTGCCGTAACGAATGTGCGTGCCGATAGCGTCGGTGTCATTAACAAAACCGTCGTAGATGCTGTTACCTGACTGCATCTGATTTTGCATCGTATCAACGACGTCGCCTTCGCCGATAATATTGTGAGTAAGGTTGATACCGGTTAACTCACTGAATGCTTCTGCCAGCACTTCACTTTCATAGACGTGAGTGGTCAAGCCTTCTGCGACAGTTTGAATATCCATACCGCGGAAAGGCTCAGCTGCTTTTGCAAACCAAAGCAGTTCTTCGATTTGCTCTTCACGACTCAAGGTAGAGTTTTGGAAGTGTTCGTCGACCAAGCGCTCCGCGATTGCCCGCGCGTCGTGATCGTCGGCCATCAGTGTCCCCGATGCGAGCATGAGGCTGGCGGCGAGGGTAGTAAGTTTGAACTTGTTGTTGCGCATGTTGACCTCGTTTTGTTGTGCTCTTCCCTGATCTCTTGAGCGTCCTTGATACTGCCGTACTTAACGCCAGGGTTTTCCTGGAATTGCTGATTGGCTAACCCCAGCGCATTAACACCAGCAGCCATACCGCTGAAAGTGCTAGTGCAATCCAAATTGAAAGCGACGTGAACCCAATGAAGCCCAAGTGAATAAACGCGGCAGACAGCAAGCCGATAAACAGCCGATCACCGCGGGTGGTGCTAATGGGTAAAAATCCCTTTCTTTCAATGCTTGGCGAGCGTAGTTCCCAGATCGTCATGCCAGCGAGCATGGCCGCAATGGAAGAAAAGAAAATAGCCGTCGGTAAAGTCCATACCATCCAGGACATAAGGTTTCCTCCTACTCAGGTGCGGCCCAGGGCAAAGCCCTTGGCGATATGGTTGCGTACGAAGTAAACCACCAGAATGCCGGGAACAATGGTCAACATACCGGCGGCCGCGAGGGTGCCCCAGTCGATACCTGATGCCGTCGAGGTCCTGGTCATGATCATGCCGATTGGCTGAGCGTCTGTAGACGTCAGTGTGCGTGCCAGCAGCAGTTCAACCCACGAAAACATGAATAGGAAGAAAAGCACCACGCCAATGCCAGAACTGATCATGGGAATGAAGATCTTGATGAAGAACTTGGGAAAGCTGTAGCCGTCGATATAGGCGGTTTCGTCGATTTCCTTAGGCACGCTGCTCATAAAGCCTTCCAGAATCCAGATGGCCAGCGGAATATTGAATAGGCAGTGAGCTAGCGCTACGGCGATGTGCGTATCGAATAAGCCGACCGAGTAATAAAGCTGGAAGTAGGGCAGCAAAAATACTGCGGGTGGCGCCATCAAGTTGGTTAATAGCCAGAAGAACAGGTGCTTATCACCGATGAACTTGTAACGGCTGAAGGCATAGGCGGCCGGAAGTGCCACTAACATGGTGATGACCATATTCATCACCACATACATGATGGAGTTGACGTACCCCATGTACCAGCTTGGGTTAGTGAAGATGCCGATGTAGTTGTCAAAGGTCAGATTCTGTGGCCACAGCGTCATCGACCCGAGGATCTCGCTGTTAGTCTGCAGCGACATATTGAGCAGCCAATAAAGGGGCAGTATCAGCAGCACGATATAGGTGCCAAGCAGAAGCCGCTTTCTCAGCCGAGAGCGTGAGTGGCGCTTGCGTCGCTCAGCTGCTGGCACCTTACTGAAAATAGTGTTGTATTTTTCACCCTGCTGGGTGTTTTCAAGTTGGTAAGACATCTTACACGCCTCCCTGTGAATTCTTGTCTTTCTGCAGATGCATGATGGTGGTATAGAACACCCAGCTGACTAGCAGAATGACGAGGAAGTAGATGATCGAGAAGGCGGCAGAAGGCCCCAGATCTTGCTGGCCGATAGCCATGGTGGCAAGCGATTGGGTTAGGAATGTAGTTGAACTGCCAGGTCCTCCGCCGGTTAACACAAAGGGCTCGGCGTAGATCATGAAGGAGTGCATGAAGCGCAGCAGTACGGCGATAACCAGAACGTTAGTTAGCTTCGGTAGCTGAATATAGCGAAACACTGCCCACTTAGAAGCACGGTCAATTCTTGCCGCTTGATAGTAGGCTTCAGGAATAGAGCGCAGCCCGCTATAGCAGAGCATTGCGACAAGCGGTGTCCAGTGCCAAACATCCATTAAAATAATGGTCGCCCAGGCGTCACCGGCATTACGGGTAATATTGTAATTAATACCCAGCTCGCGCAGCCCCCAGCCCATTAACCCAATATCGCCACGGGTAAAGATCTGCCAGATACTGCCAACGACGTTCCAAGGAATTAGCAGGGGCAGGGTAATCAGAATTAGTACGGCGGACGCCTGCCAGCCCTGTTTTGGCATAATCAGCGCTATTCCTATTCCCAGTGGGATCTGAATAGCCAGAATAATCAATGAAAACAGTATCTGCCGACCAAATGCAGCTTGCAGCTCCGAGTCGTTGAGCATAGTGCGAAACCACTCGGTGCCGGTAAAGAAGCTAGCGTTGGGGCCTAGCACGTCCTGTACCGAGTAGTTGACCACTGTCATCAAGGGGATAATGGCGGAAAACGCCACGAGCACTAACATTGGTAGAACTAATAGCCAAGCGCGGTTGTTATAGACTTTATTATTCATGAGGTAACCTCCACCCGGTATTCGTCCACAAACAGCCCTAACTGATCGTGGTCGAAGGTGAGATAAATATCGTCTCCGAATTCAGGGTGACCTTCCGGCAAGCGTGCCTTGAACGCCTGACCACCCAACTCAAAGGTAACAATTGAGTAGGTGCCTAGATCTTGCACCTGCCGTTTACGAGCGGGCAGGGCACCTTCACGTTTGCTGGCATGCACGGTTACAAACTCGGGGCGAATGCCGATTTTTATATTCGAACTTTTGGTATTGGCAATGGCGTCAACAAACGCCTGCGGTAAGGGGAGCGGTATATCAGCAAAGATGACTTCCCCCGCATGGTGGCGTACATCCAGAATGTTCATGCCGGGACTGCCAATGAAATAGCCAACAAAGGTATGCGCGGGGGTTTCAAAGAGCTCTTGAGGAGTGCCGAACTGAACCACCTGACCTTCATACATCACAGCGATTTTGTCGGCAAAAGTTGCCGCTTCCAGCTGGTCATGGGTGACGTAAATCATGGTGATATTGAAGCGCTGGTGAATCTCCTTCAGCTTGCGGCGTAATTTCCACTTGAGCTGTGGGTCGATAACCGTTAACGGCTCATCAAACAGAATTGCCGAGACATCATCGCGCACTAAGCCGCGCCCCATTGAAACCTTCTGCTTCTCGTCGGCGGTCAGCCCTTTGGCTTTACGCTTTAGCAGTGGGGTTAACTCCAGAATCTCGGCGACTTCCTCTACCTTTGGCGTGATGCGATGGCCTGGAATGTTGATGTTACGCAATGGAAAGGCGAGGTTATCAAACACCGTCATGGTGTCGTAGATCACCGGGAACTGAAAAACCTGAGCGATGTTACGTTCCTCAGGCGGCAACTCGTTAACTCGCTGGCCATCAAACAGCACATCCCCTTCAGAAGGTTCGAGCAGTCCGGAAATAATGTTCAGCAGGGTAGATTTGCCACACCCCGATGGCCCCAGCAGGGCATAAGCGCCGCCTTGGTGCCAGATATGTTCCATCTGGCGAATCGCGTAATCTTCAGGTGATTTCGGGTTAGCGCTATAAGTATGCGCGAGAGCCTTTAGTATGATCTCAGCCATGCTGATTCACTCCCCGTGTTTCCGGCGTATGAACAATAGAACCCTGCTGATCGAAGACAAACAGCTTGTGGGTAGGGAAGTAGATCTTTATGCGCTGATTGACTTTAGGGGTATGAATACCAAGCAAATGGAGTACTAAAGAAAATAAGTTGTGCCGCACGTGGAGGAAAGTTTCCGAACCGCTGATTTCAGCCACTTCAACTTCAACTTCAAGCTCTAGATCATCTGCTGCATTCGGCTGTAGGCTGACGTGAGAGGCACGGACTCCAAATCGGTATGCTCCCGCGGGTAGGTTGCGTAGCGCCACATCGCAGGGGAAATGGATATCCTGGTCGAAGGTGATTTCATTGGCAGTAAGATGCCCAGGCACAATATTGATCGGCGGTTCTGAAAACATCTCAGCGCTTAGGATGCCGTTAGGCTCGCGATAAATTTGCTCGGTTGGGCCATATTGCAGCAGCTTGCCTTCATGCAATACGGCAGTGTTACCGCCTAACGCTAGCGCTTCGTTGGGCTCGGTGGTGGCATAAACGGCAATGCAGTTTCGCGCCTTGAATAGCCCGCGAAGTTCATCGCGCAACGCTTCACGCAGTTTGTAGTCAAGATTGACCAGCGGTTCATCAAACAGGATCAGGTCCGCATCCTTAACCAAAGCGCGGCCCATGGCGGTACGCTGCTGTTGCCCACCAGAAAGCTCAAGCGGCAAGCGGTCCAGCAAGTGGTCAATCCCCAGCATGGCGGCAGTTTCGCGCACACGCTTGTCGATTTCCTGCTTGGATGCCTTAGCCAGTTTAAGTGGTGACGCGATATTGTCGTAAACGTTAAGGCTTGGGTAATTGATGAATTGCTGATACACCATGGAGACATTGCGCTTGCGGACGGATACGCCCGTGACATCCTTGCCATCCATGTAGATTCGCCCCCGGGTAGGTTGCTCCAAACCCGCCATTAATCGCATGAGCGTTGTTTTACCTGCCAGGGTTCGCCCTAGCAGCACATTGAAAGAACCCGGCTCCAGCTCGAGGTTCACCCCACTGATATGGGATTCACCACCGACGATGTGGTCGATATTTTGCAGATGTAAGGACATGCCGATCTCGCTAACGTCATTGTTATAGATAAATGTTATTGGTAGAGGTCTTGCGTTGATCGCTATTGATGAAAGTGAAGCAATACACGCTTATTCGAGATGTTAGCCTTGGCTGTTTGCACGTTATTGTCAGCCAACCATCAAGCGGACTTCCATTCACTTTATTTTCAATAACGAAAGGCTAGTTGATCATTTGCGAACTTGCAACGACTTTTGTAGCGGTTTGTATTCGCTTTTAGGCGTATATCGTCGCTTCTCCAGCGGTGGAGAGTACTGCATAACGGTTGCTTTGGTGAGAAATTGGCATAAAAACGAGGCGTTTAGAGAAGGAAAGCAGCCGCTGAGTGAGATAAGCGAATGTTCGTTTGTTTCGTTTTTGAAAATATACGTAAAAAAACCGGCCTGGAGAGGCCGGTTAGGATCGCTAGTTAAAGCGAGAAAGGACTACTTAACGCTGGTTTCTGCTTGCTGCGGCGTGGCCACAGGCGCTGCATTGTGATTAATCAACGTCGATTTATCATTAGCAAACGCGTCATAGGCGAAATCATCAACCGTCAGCATCTCGAGTACCTCTGCCTCGAAAGTGCGCATAAACTGTGCGTCGTCTTCTGTGATAATCCCTTTGTCCAGTGCGGCTTCAATGCGTGCTTCAGGATGTAGTGCCGTTTGTGGCAGCTCACCTTTGGCATAGGCTTTGTTCACCGTGCGGTAGAGGGTTTCGGCACGGTCATAATCCACCAGCAGCGCGTTGTAGCGCGCAAGCGGGTTAGACTCTGCGCCATCATCTTTATCCCATGTATTGGAAAGTAGCTTGCTACGCAGGGCGCTATGTGTGGATACGCGCTGTGCGATATCGCGAGCCAAGTCGTCATGCGGTTTATTCCAACGGCGGCCGGTCGGCATTATGATAACTTTCAGTGCCTTGCCTAACGCGCGGTTCGGTAGGTTATCGAAAATTTCAACGAACGCCTGTTCGGCACGGTTCAGTAAGAACCGCAAGCTATAGTGTAGCAGCGCTTCTTCACCCTCGACTTGGTCACCGGTGTGCCACTGTTTCAGTACCATGGAAGCTAGATACAGATTGGACAGAACATCACCCAAGCGTGCTGACAGCATTTCGCGCTTCTTGAGTTCAGAGCCAAGGCTGGCCATGGCGGCGTCGGCACATAGGCCAAAGCCTGCTGAAATGCGTGCAATATCCTGGGCGTAAGTAGCCGCAGGGCCACTAAAGGGGACATTTGCTTTGCCCAAGCCAAACCCAAGCGTAAAGGCACGGGCAGCATTGCCGAAAATTAGCCCTGCGTGGCCAAAGAAGGCTTTGTCGAAGGCTTTAACGTCGTTGGCATCTTTAGCGGCTAGCTCGTCCAGTACATAGGGATGGCAGCGAATCGCACCTTGACCAAAGATCATCAGGTTGCGGGTCATAATGTTGGCGCCTTCCACGGTGATTGCCACCGGGTTAGCACTGTAGCCAATGCCTAGGTAGTTGCGTGGACCAAGGGTAACGGCTTTACCGCCGTGAACATCCATTGCGTCACTAAGCAGCACGCGCTGGAACTCGGTCAATTGGCTCTTCAAGATGGCTGAAGGAACAGCGGGTTTTTCGCCATGGTCGATCAGGTTGGCGGTCTGGTAAACCGTAGCAGCAGAGATGTAAGCCAGCGAGGCCATGCGTGCTAACGGCTCCTGTACGCCTTCCATTTCAGCGACGGGTACGTTGAACTGACGACGTACGCGGGTAAAACCACCGCTCCAGCCTAGCGCGTAGCGGGCGGTGCCGGTCGCACCAGAAGGTAAGGTAATGCAGCGACCAATCGAGAGGCACTCGACCAGCATGCGCCAGCCTTGGCCGATCATGTCTGGGCCGCCAATAATGGTATCCAGCGGCACAAATACGTCGTTACCTTTAATCGGGCCGTTCATAAACGGGCTGCCGATAGGGTGGTGACGGCGACCGATATCCATGCCCTGAGTATCCCGGGGAACGAGTGCAAGGGTAATACCGCGGTCTTCTTCGTCACCGAGCAATTTTTCTGGATCGAAAAGACGGAAGGCTAGGCCTACCACGGTGGCGATGGGAGCCAGGGTAATCCAGCGTTTTTCGAAGTTAAGGCGTAAGCCAAGCACTTCTTCGCCATTGATAACTTGCTTACAGACAACGCCTGTATCCGGTAGCGACGTGGCATCAGAGCCAGCACGCGGGCCGGTTAGGCCGAAGCAGGGGATTTCGCGGCCATCAGCAAGGCGCGGCAAGTAGTGATCTTTCTGTTGTTGAGTGCCGTATTTAAGCAGCAGTTCGCCTGGGCCAAGTGAGTTCGGTACGCCAACGGTGACCATCAGCGTCTCATTAGCGGAGAGCTTCTGCAGCACCATGGACTGTGCCTTAGCTGAGAATCCGAGGCCGCCGTACTCCTTCGGAATAATCATGCCGAAGAAGCCTTCTTTCTTTAGATAATCCCACAGTTGTTGGGGGAGGTCAGCGCGTTCTTGGGCGATATCCCAGGCGTTACACATGCCAGCTGCTTTCGAACACTGATTATCCAGAAACGCTTGTTCTGCCTCGCTCAGGCCGTTGTCTTTATAGTTAAGTAACGACTCCCATTGAGGTTTGCCAGAGAAGAGCTCGCCATCCCAGGAGACGCTGCCCGCTTCTAATGCCGTGCGCTCCGTATCGGACACTTTCGGCGCTACCTTTTTGAAGGTGGCGAAAATGCGCGGCGTCAGCCACTTGCTGCGTAATACGGGTAGACCAGCAATTGCAACGGCGGCGGCCGCAATCAATAGCAGCGTGCCAATAACGCTTGCGCCAAGCACTAAGCCTACTAAGCCCAGTACGCCAAGCAGGGCGAGTGCTGGCGTAGCGCCTGCTTCGCGGCGCATCACCACGAGCAAGCCTGCAACGGCAAGCACAATGAGTAGTAAGGTGAGCATGGATGTTTCTCCGTGGGTGGTTAATTGTGGACGTATTTAAACGTATGTTTGAATATTGTCAGAGTCACCTATATCAGTGCAAGCATTTCACTCTTATACATTCGCTATAGTCTCTTTACTGTAGCGTAAATAGGCCATAAAAAAACGCCATGGCGAGTGGCCATGGCGTTTAGCGTGTTGCATGCAGGTGTGAGTGCGCTACGAAGCCTGTTTCGCGGGTGCGCCGTGAGCGACGTAATAATCCACCTTGGAACGTGGCAAAGGTTCACGTCCACGGATGCGGTCAGCAATTTTCTCCGCCAGCATAATAGTAGGCGCGTTTAGGTTGCCGGTAGGGATCACCGGGAACAGCGAGGCATCGACGACGCGCAGGCCTTCGAGCCCATGTACGCGGCCTTGGCTATCGGTCACTGCCATCTCGCCTTCGCCCATGCGGCAACTGCCACACGGGTGATAAGCCGTTTCAGCGTGTTGCTTGACGAAGTTATCGAGTTCTTCATCACTTTGTACGCTAGGGCCAGGTGAAATTTCACGGCCGCGGTACTTATCAAACGCTGGTTGCGCGATGATGTCGCGGGTTAAGCGAATCGCATCGCGGAACTCTTGCCAATCTTTCTCTTTGGCCATGTAGTTAAACAAGATG
Organism: Halomonas sp. MS1; assembly: GCF_024182575.1. Classification (NCBI taxonomy): domain Bacteria; kingdom Pseudomonadati; phylum Pseudomonadota; class Gammaproteobacteria; order Oceanospirillales; family Halomonadaceae; genus Halomonas; species Halomonas sp. MS1. The sequence continues at coordinate 3,996,631 of NZ_CP098926.1, read as the reverse complement.
CTGGGTGCCGCGTGTGGGTCTTTCGAGGTTAAGCGAATTCGTCCACGGCTTTCCGAGCGCATCGAGCCAACGTGGGCCTGGAAGCCATGTGCCTGGACGGCGCTTTTACCGTTGTAACTGATCGCGATGGGCAGGAAGTGGTACTGCAGGTTTGGCCACTCTTCCTCATCATTGCTACGAATAAAACCGCAGGATTCAAACTGGTTGCTGGCGCCAACGCCAGTACCTTTAAATAACCACTCGGCACCAATTTTTGGCTGGTTGTACCATTTCAGCGCTGGATACAGCGAAATAGGCTCTTTGCATTCGTACTGAATGTACATCTCAAGGTGGTCCTGGAGATTTTCGCCTACGCCGGGTAGCTCATGGACGACTGAAATGCCTAATTCCCGAAGCCATTCGGGGTTGCCTACGCCAGAGCGCTGAAGAATCTGTGGTGAGGCAATGGCACCGCCACACAGCAGCACTTCCCGGCGAGCGCGGGCCTTGTGTGGCTGACCTTTCTGCTCGTAACGCACGCCAACGGCACGTTTGCCATCAAATTCAATCACATCGGTGACTGCGTGGGTTTCAATGGTCAGGTTACTGCGCTGCTTGGCAGTGTCCAGGTAGCCGCGTGCAGTCGATGCACGGCGTCCCTTGGGCGTGACGAAACGGTCCATCGGGCCAAAGCCCTCTTGCTGGTAGCCGTTAACGTCCTCGGTTTCTGGATAGCCCGCTTGTTTCCCTGCTTCGATAAACGTGCGGTAAAGCGGATTATTGCCAGCTTTCGGCGTGGTCACGCTGACCGGGCCGTCGCCGCCGTGGTAATCATTAGGGCCAATATCGCGGGTTTCGCACTTTTTGAAATAGGGCAGGCAACTGAGGTAATCCCACTCTTCCAAGCCGGGTTGCTTGGCCCAGTTATCGTAATCCAAGGCGTTGCCGCGGATATAGCACATGCCATTGATCAGTGAAGAGCCGCCCAGGCCTTTGCCTCGGCCACACTCCATACGGCGGCCATCCATATACGGTTCGGGATCGGTTTCAAATGCCCAGTTGTAGCGTTTGCCTTGTAGCGGGTAGGCCAGTGCGGCAGGCATTTGGGTGCGAAAATCGAAACGGTAATCGGGGCCGCCTGCTTCAAGCAGCAAAACGCTGACGTCACTGTCTTCGGTGAGGCGGGTAGCCAGTACATTGCCGGCCGAGCCTGCACCGATAATGATGTAATCAAATTCGCGTGATTGAGACATGCTTTTACCTTGGAGGAGCCGAATGATGGGTAATGAGCCGGTAGGCATAAAAGAGATACTTCTCTTCGATATACCTACCGAGAGCGTCCATTACTTCGATTAGAACACCGACTCAAACGGCCCCATCTCGATCTGTACGGACTTGGTCTGGGTGTAGTGATTGAGCGTCTCGACGCCGTTCTCACGGCCAATGCCCGACTCTTTGTAACCACCTACCGGCATCTCAGAAGGAGACTCGCCCCAGGTGTTGATCCAGCAAATGCCGGCTTCCAACTGGTGAATAACTCGGTGAGCACGGTTTAAGCTTTCGCTAAACACACCCGCCGCTAGACCGTATTTGGTGTCATTAGCGCGACGAATAACGTCATCTTCGTCTTCAAAGGCGAGTACGGACATTACTGGGCCAAAAATCTCTTCTCTTACGATACGCATATCGTCAGTGCAATCGGTGAAGATGGTGGGCGCAGCCCAAGCCCCCTTCGCCCAATCACCGCTATTCCACGCATCGCCGCCTGCCAATACTCGCGCGCCTTGCTCTTTACCCAGGGCAATATAGGAAAGCACTTTTTGCTGATGCTCAAAGCTTACTAGCGGGCCGAAGTTAACGCTGGGGTCCATCGGGTCGCCCGCTTTGATACGCTGAACACGTTCAGCCAGCTTCGCCTCAAAGGCGTCTTTGACGCTGCGCTCCACGAACACGCGAGTGCCGTTAGTGCAAATCTGGCCGCTGGAGTAGAAGTTGGCCATCATGGCGGCATCGGCGGCACGATCTAAATCAGCATCGCCAAACACGATCAGCGGAGATTTACCGCCTAGTTCCATGGTGACGTCTTTCAGCGTAGAGCCACCAGCAGCGGCCATCACTTTTTTGCCCGTGCCGACTTCGCCAGTAAACGATACCTTGGCGATACCAGGGTGCTCCGTCAGCATCGCGCCAACGCGGCCATCGCCTTGAACGACATTGAAAACACCGTTAGGCAGGCCTGCCTCAGTGAAAATTTCAGCCAGTTTGATAGCGGTTAGCGGTGTTACTTCACTAGGCTTAAATACAATGGCGTTGCCCGCTGCCAACGCCGGTGCGGCTTTCCAGCAGGCGATTTGAATGGGGTAGTTCCAGGCGCCAATGGCACCAATGACGCCGAGTGGCTCGCGACGGGTATACACAAAGGAGCTATCACGCAGCGGAATCTGGCTGCCTTCGATAGCGGGGGCAAGGCCAGCGTAGTACTCCAGGGCATCGGCACCCGTCATAATATCGACACTGGCGGTTTCACTAATAGGCTTGCCGGTATTTTGAGTTTCCAACTCGGCAAGCTCATCGTTTCGTTCTCTTAACAGTGCAACAGCGCGCAGCAGAACACGTGAGCGCTCCATGCCCGTCATCGAAGCCCATTGACGCTGCCCGCGTTGGGCGGCTTCTACAGCGCTATCAACATCAGCTTGGCTTGCCTGACCAATCGTGGCAAGGAGGCTGCCATCGTAGGGGTTTGAAACGGTAAATGTCTCGCCTGAAGTGGCGTCTACCGGACGACCATCAATATAAAGTGGCTGAATATCTTGAGCGGCCATGTTGGTCTCCTTACTGTGTATCTGCAGTGGATGCACGTTGTTGGCATCCATGATGAATAAGCAATTGGTCGAGATAGGTGTGCGCAAGATGTCGCGCTTCAGCGGCATCGAGCCCTTCTGGGGTAAGTGCACCACGCAGCCATAGACCATCAATCATCGCAGCCAACCCGCGGGCGGCATTGCGAGCGTCTGCGCGGGGCATGACGCGCTGGAATTGATGACATAAATTGGCGTACAAACGGCGGTCGTTAACATTCTGTAGCCGCTGAAGCACGGGCTTATGCATGCTGCTAGCCCAAAAGGCGAGCCATGTTTTGGCGGCAGGGCCGGTCACCTGGGTGCGATCAAAGTTACCTTCGATGATGGCGCCAATATGAGCTCGGGGGGAGTCGTCTTCTAACGCACGGCGGCGTGCTGCAACGGCGTCACTAAGATCGGTCAAGATCTGCCGCATCGTTGCTTCCAGCAGGCCATCCTTGCCGCCAAAGTAGTGACTAATAATGCCCGCCGAAACGCCAGCATGACGGGCAATTCGCATGACGGTTGCTTCTGCTAAACCAACTTCGTCAATGGCCGCCATGGTAGCCTTAATTAACTGCTGGCGGCGTATCGGTTCCATTCCCACCTTAGGCACAGCTATCTCCTACTGACGTTGAATGCCCATTGGCTCCTGTCCTTGAAAACCAGGAGTAGGCATGATTACCTGGGTATGATGACATTTTTTTATTGAACGTTCAATCAATAAAAGCCTGCGTTGTTTTCTCGTCTCTACGACTGTTGCGTATAGGGCGTGTTCATATAAAACCGATAATGGGGAAGATCAACATGAAACGGACATACACACGAAGCCTAAGTACATTACTGCTGACTGCCTGTTTACCGGCAGCTGCCTATGCTAATGAGTGTAGTAGTGTTCGCTTTGCAGAAGTGGGTTGGACTGATATTACAGCAACGACAGCATTGGCTAGTGAAGTACTGGAAGCACTTGGTTATGAAACGCGTGTCGATACTGTCTCGGTGCCGATTGCTTATGCGGGCATGAGTAATAATGATTTTGACGTCTTTTTAGGTAACTGGATGCCATCGATGGCATCTATCAGCGACCCCTATGTGGAGCGTGGCGAGGTTGAGCGCTTAGCGGTCAACCTTGAGGGAGCTAAGTACACCCTGGCAGTGCCCCAATATGTCTATGATGCGGGCGTGACCTCCGTTAATGATCTGGCAGAGCATGCTGATCAGTTTGAGCAGCGTTTACACGGCATTGAAGCTGGCAATGATGGTAACGAGCTGATTGAGCAAATGATTGATGATAGCGCCTATGGGCTAGGTGATTGGCAAGTCATCGATTCGAGCGAGGCGGGTATGCTGGCTGAGCTTCGCGCGAGGGTACCCAATGAAAAATGGATGGTGTTTTTGGGTTGGGAACCGCATCCAATGAATACTAATTTTGATATGGCGTATTTATCTGATGCTGGCGACTATTTTGGCCCTAACCTGGGGGGCGCAACCGTACATACCAATACTCGTGCGGGGTTTGTTGAAGCGTGCCCTAATGTCGGTGAATTGCTAAAAAATATGACATTCACCCTGGAAATGGAAAACCAACTGATGAGTGCCATTATGGACGATGGGGTAGACCCGCGAGAGGCAGCACGCAGTTACCTCAATGAAAACGATGATGTGCTAGCAGCATGGCTCGAAGGGGTGACTACTCGAGCTGGCGAAGAAGCACTGCCAGCAGTCCAAGCAGCTTTATAAGCACACTATTCACTTAACAGGGTAGTTGAATGAAAGGCAGGTCGTTTTTGGCTTGCCTTTCATAGTTAAGATAGGCATAATCTGCACCCGTTGATGAGGGAAAGGCTACGTAGCTCAGCTGGTTAGAGCACATCACTCATAATGATGGGGTCCCCTGTTCAAATCAGGGCGTAGCCACCACATCAGCATTAGTACACTCACTTAGAAATATCAGAGTGTACCGTTATGGTGGCCCCTTAGGTCCTCCCGCAACGCTAAACTGCAAACCCCGCCAGGCCCGGAAGGGAGCAACGGTAGTGGTGGCTGCGTGTGCCGGGATGTGGCTTTTGGGGCCGCCTCCATTTCTGTCGTTTCCGGTCTGTTTTGACATAAATTCCGGTTAAAATGACATAATTTGCGGTTTCTCGTGACATAACCTATTTTTGTAGTAAACCTACGAAATGGGGTGCTGTCATGTACAGGCGTAAGCTCCGTCATTCCCGTGTCAAGAACCTCTACAAATTTGCTAGCTTCAAAACTGCTACTACTCACACTGTAGAGTCTTCCCTTGAGTTTGATGCCTGCTACCACTTTGAATACTCTCCTCACGTTAAATCTTTCATTGCCCAACCTATGGGTTTCACTTACTCGATTCATGGGAAAACTAACCCCTATACTCCTGATTTTAAGATAATAAATAATAATCAAAAAATAGCTTTTATTGAGGTCAAGCCCCATAGTAAAACCCTCCATCCAGAATTTTTTCAAAAATTCCAGGCAAAAAAAGAAGCAGCCTGTCAGTTAGGTTTCGAGCTGAGCTTAGTCACTGAGCTTCAAATCAGAAAGTATCCAGTCTTGAATAATTTTAAGCTGCTACATCGTTACGCTGGTTTTCAAAGCCATTGCGAGTTGTATGATAGTGTTTATGGCCTTGTGAAAAGTCACTCTCCCATTTTCTTGCATGAAATTTGTGCTCTATATGACATTAGTTTACGTCCTAGAGTTATTCGCTCACTGGTTTCGTTAATAGCCTCTGGGAAATTAAAGGCCAATATATTGGAAAAGCAAATTGGTAATGATTTGCTTCTTTGGGCATGAGGTGATTTATGTTGGAAGATCCTTTTTTTGATGAGTCTTTAGCAGGCATAGATTTTTCGCAAGCAGCGAGTATAAAAAGCCGTGATGAAATTAAAGATGTGGCATTCATAACAATAGATGATCTTGATGAGGAGTGCGCCGATAAAGCTTTGTTCAAGTATAAAGTAATAAAGTTGGTCAATAAAAGGCTTAACGGAGGCTGGACGAAGAAGAACGTAGAGCCAATTATCTATGAATTATATAATGAAGGTGTTATAGATAAAAAGCCTGGGTGGCAAAGTGTAGCCAGATGGAATGCAAAGTATCGTGTCGATAAAAATTTGCTTTACTTGGTTGATAGAAGAGCTATAAAAAATAATTTTTGTGATTTTAATTCTTTTTCAAAAGACACTTTCTTTTGGGATGCAATCGAAAAGAAATATCTTACACGAGTGAGGGGTTCTGTTGCGACCACTTATCAGTTTTATAAGGATTTAATATTAGTCCATAATAATGAAAATCCAGATAATAAGTTTGTAGCTGTTGGGCGAAGCGCCTTTTACGATAGAGTTAAAAAGCTTCCACCTTATATTTGTGACTTGAAGCGTTATGGCAAACGATATGCGGATAAAAAATATCGATTGATCAATAGTTTCACAAAATCTACTAGGGTGATGGAGCGTGTTGAAATCGATCATACCGCTCTTGATTTGATCTTGCTTGATGATAACTTGAATGTCCCTATTGGAAGGCCATTTATAACTGCCTTGGTTGATACATTTAGTAAATGTATTGTAGGTTTTTATTTAAGCTTTAGAGGGCCGAGCTATAATTCTGTAAGGTGTGCAGTATTAAATGCGTGCTTGGATAAAAAAGACTTGTTGGAAAAGTATCCAGACATCGAAAAAGATTGGCCATGTCAAGGACGTATTGAAACACTTGTTGTTGATAACGGCGCAGAGTTTTGGTCGAAAGATCTTGAGAGATTTTCTGCCTCAATAGGAATGAGCGTTGAGTACAATCCAGTTGGAAAACCATGGAAGAAACCTTTAGTTGAGAGAATATTCAACACTTACAATACAGAATTTATTCATCAGATACCGGGAAAAACTTTCTCAAGTGCAAAAGATTTAGAAGGTTATGAGCCTGAGAAAGATGCGCTATTACCATTTTCCAGGTTTTTACATCTGCTTCATATATGGGTTGTAGATATTTATAATCAGCAGCCAAATAAACGTAGAACCAATATACCTGCTTTATCGTGGCAAATTGGGTGTCAAGACTTTCCACCGGTTGTTTACCAAGGGGCTGAAAAACAAAGATTCAAAATCGAAAGTTTTCCCACCGTCTATCGCGATTTACGACCAATTGGGATAGAGGTAGATCATATAAGCTATAGCAACGAAATGCTGGTAGAGTTCAGAAAAAATCACCCGCCGCCCCCTGGTCAGAAAAAGCACAAGCTTTGTGTTAAGCGAGATCCGTCTGATGTTTCTTTTGTGTATGTGTTCTTACCTGAACTGGAGAAGTATATCAAGGTTAATGCTATCAGTCAGGAATTCCAGTTAGAGGGCGTCTCTATTTTCCAGCACCAAGTTATGAGAAGGTTGTTGAATAACCATATAGAAATTAATACCGATCATAATGGGCTTGCCCTTGCAAATATGAAGCTAAGCGAGAGAATGGATGATATAAGAGAAAATGCTTTAGCTAAGAAGAGGAGTAGCCTAAAAGGAATGAAAAGCGTTGCTGCTTTCATTGGCGTCGATAGTGAGAGTGATGCAACTTTTGAAAGTGTACACCGTGACTTGAAAAATAGAGATAATGCTATGTTTTATTCTCTAGAAGACAGCTCAAAAGATTCAAAAAACTTTGAGCATGTCGATGATTGGCATAATATTGCCGATGATTTGGAGCCATACTCATGAATATGTTGATAAATAATGAAAAGCTAGAACAGCAAATTTATTTCAAGAATTGTTATATTAATCATCCATCTGTCGCAAGAGCCATTAACTCTCTAGAAATTCTGAAGGATAGCCATGCATTAGGAGGTGAACAACAGTGTATGTTGATAATTGGAGATCCAGGTTCAGGTAAGAGTAGATTGGTTCAAGAGTTCCAATCTAAATATCCAGATTATATTGAAAATGACACCGTTATCAAACCTGTGCTTGTTTCAAGAATCCCAAGCAAGCCCCATGTAGAAAATATGTTGATTCAACTAATGATAGATTTAGGTCAGTTTGGGGCTGATACAAGGCGAGAGAGGCGACGTGAAGCGGGTCTTGCTGAAGCGTTAGTTAAGATGCTCAAAAAGTGCAAAACTGAAATAATAATAATTAATGAGTTTCAGGAATTGATAGAATTTAAATCCGTTGAAGAACGGCAAAGAATAGCTAATATTTTGAAGTTGGTAAATGAAAAAGCAAATATTCCTATAGTGCTTGTTGGTATGCCTTGGGCAGCTGAAATATCAAATGAACCTCAGTGGGCTTCACGTTTAATGTGCGCAGTAGAATTGCCTTATTTTAAATTTTTAAAGTTAGAAGATAGAGTTGAGTTTACTCGTTTCATTAAAGGGTTAGCCTGTAAGATGGGTTTTGAAAAACCTCCCAGTCTTCATAGTGACGAAATTTTGTTTCCTCTGTTTTCTATTACACGAGGCGAGACAAGAAAAATTAAAAAGATTTTAGAAGCCGCTCTTTGTTTGGCATTGTCTAAAAATGAGAATACTGTTTGTAAACAGAGTTTTGTAGAGGTGTGCGATAAAATTTTTGTAGGTATAGACAATGCATTTAAACTTAAACTAGAAGATGTTCCGATTAGTGAAGTTTCGAAATACTCTTCATATAACCGTTATTCAACTGTGGAATCTGAAACATTTGTTGCGACACAGTTCACTCGTAAAATCTCAACGCGTGAATTATTTTCGAAAAATTAAACAATTATTCAGATGTCTCATTTCGGCAAATAACAATATGGGCGCTTCTAAAACAACACTATTGCATTTCTGCTAAGAATCTCTTAGCATATTTTTGTGTCATCTTGCGCTAGCCTAGCGGCTTTCCAAGTAGCGATGGTGTTTTCATGGACAGTCCGCTTCCAGATCGCTTGAGAGCCGCCAGGCAAGCAGCGGGTATGACACAAAGGCAGTTGGGTGAATACCTCGGCATGGAGCCGAATCTGGCGAGTGCGCGTATGACGCAGTATGAAAAGGGGCAGCATGCGCCCAATTTCCAGTTGCTGAAGAGGCTTTCAGAGGCACTAGAGGTGCCCATTCCCTATTTTTTCTGCGAAGACGATACCGTGGCAGAATTGATCCTTGAGTTAGATAAACTCGACCCTGCAGAACGCCAACGCTTGTTGGAACAGCTTAAAAAGGGCAGTGCGCCTAGCGAAAGCTGATCTCGTTACTGATCAGCCGCCTGCAACTTCAACGTAATTGACCTTGATGAGCGCCTTTTGACTTCTTTCAGCTACAACTCTGATCTGATTGGCGGTGGACTGATGGTGCGCGAAAGCCGTGCCGTAGCTGAGTTGCTGCTCTCTGATGCGGATGAAGGGCAGTGGCACCAGGCAATCATCATTGATAACCGCCTCCAGAAGAACCGTCCCGCCACTGCTAAACGTGCAGGGCAAGCGATTCGCAAGCGCTTAGAGAAGCTGGAGCCACCGTTTTGGCGAGCGCTTCGCGATGGCGACGACCAGCTCGCCACACAGGTGTCTTTCTGTGCGGCTATGGCGCGTAATTTGTTATTGGTGGAATTTCTCGAAAGTGTCGTCGCCGATGCGTTCTTAACCCAGGCGGAGTCGCTTCAGGCCTACCAGTGGGATGAGTTTTTAGCAGAGCGTGCACACCGCGATGAAGCAATAGCAGGGTGGGCGGAAAGCTCCAGACGTAAAATGGGGCAGGTGGTGTATCGTATGTTGGCGGAAGTCAGCATATTGGCGTCCAGTCGCTCGCGCAAGTTACAGCCCTTGATGCTGCGGCCAGAAGTAAAAAGCTTGCTTGAAACCTACCAGCACGAACGACTACAAACATGTTGTCGTCGGCTGCGCTAATGTTCATTTTGCCTTCTTAACCTCGTTCTTTTCTTAAAAACCGTGCTCACGTCAAAACACGACTAAGTAGACCTTGCAACGCAGGTGGCAAGCTGCATTGTCTTATCAAAAATCAGCCTTTTGCATTAAAAATGCCTTGCATCAAGGATGCTAGACACAGGGACGCATCCGCATCTCACAGAGTGATCACTACCCATCCCCATCGGTTTTAACCACCACGAGGATGAACAGCTCCGGGCACGGTTGAACTAAGTGGCCGAAAAAATCACGCGGCCCAATTTTTTAGCAGGCCAGGTGTTGTGCTTACCATTTACCTAAGCGACAAAGGCATGCCAGGGGTTTACCGCATCGAAATGCAGGTAACGGCGGGTAGCGGCAAGCTGGCCATGCCAGGGCTTTGGAACTCTACTGCTGCCAAAGAGAAGGTCAAAATGGCTTTTGATTACTTCAAGGCCAACGCCAGCCGTACCAGCGGTGCCCGTAAGGTGCTAGAGCACGACTTCCACCTTCATGTGGTCGACTACAAAATAGCGGTGTGCTGCGATATCTTTCGCTCGCCAGCTTGGTTGCGTTCTCTTCAGGGCTGGTAGGTAAACCTACACAGAGCCAAATGGTGGTGTTAGGCGATATGAGCCTGGGAGGGAGCTTAAAACCCGTCGAAAGCCTAGAGGAGTGCCTACAGGTTGCTTTTGATGTCGGTGGTAACCGCGTCACCCTGCCCATGAGCAGCGCTTTGGATATACCTACCCTCCCCGGAGAGCTATTCACTGAGTTTCAGACCAGCTTCTATGCCGAACCGATCGACGCGGTGGTCAAAGCGCTTGGTGTGGATTAAGGTTAATGAGTCTACCGTGATACTGTTTTCATAGTCTGGCACGCATTGCAGGAGGCGTTTAAATGAAAAAATCTAATGAGTTGGGTGATGTAAAAGCAAACGGCAGTCCTCTGCAGCGGCTTAAGGGCTCGGTCGGCAAATATGAGCTGCCGTTTGAGTCTGTGGGCGCTGACGACTGGGAAGCCATGCAGGTGGAAGAGCGTTCTCCTATCACTCACTTAAGTAATGAGAAGGAGCCAAGATAGGCCCGCATTGCACATTCTATGTCAGTGAGCACATTGTCGGTAGGCGAGGAGCAGGGCGATGAAAGTGACTGAAAAAGTCGAAGTCGAAGCCGTCACTGATGTGGTGTGCGATGTATGCCTAACTACAACACGTGTAGCAGGTGAAAATTTTGAGTACGCCACGCTTAAGGCACATTGGGGCTATGGCTCGCAACACGACGGCGAACGCTATGAAGTTCACCTGTGCGAAAGCTGTTTTTTCAGCACGTTGGCTTACTTCAAACAAGAACGCCGTGTGCAAAATTTGTTCAGCTCAGACAGCGATAGAGATGAGGCCTTCAATACTGATGATCGTCTGGGGCTAGTGGCGACGGATGACTATTTCCGTGATAAGGGTGCATAAATCTTGATAAGTGGTTACGCCACCCTTTTGGACTGACTAGTGAGGGCTGCTATAGACAGATTTCGGCCCTAAGTGGTCATACCGAGAAATGCAGCAGGCGCGCGAGTTTGGACATGAAGCCTAATTAAAATTAAATCAGCGAGTTTTGGCGTATTTAATGGACTGTAATTGTCGGATAAACGTGCCAGTACGTTTGCCCGATCATAAGATGAGTAATCTAATACCTGTCCGTGTGTATAAGAAAATCAAGAGAAAGGTGTAATGCAGCACGCCTATACAAAAACTCACCTTGCCCCCTGTTGTCCGGCGTCTTGAGTTCGGATCACCTGTAGGCATTCCTAAACGTGGCAGAGGGGAGTCGAGATGGAAGATTTTGAGGACAACTATAATTCGGCGGTAGAAGCAGGTCAGAGTAACCTCAAAGCAAAAAAACTACTAAACAATTGGTGCTACCACGCAGAATTCGTAAGGTCCTCTGGCAGGGGAATGGTTGAAGCTGCGACCGGCCTGCCTATTGGCCACATGGGTGTCCAGTGCAAATTCTCCCAGAAGAACTCGATGCAATGTTGGTTGCTGGAGGATGCAGCCTACGATTTCTACCAAAACAACTGTAAGGGTTGTTCAAAAAGGCTTCCTGTTGGACTCCCCAATATCTTGGAATTCGTTTCGCCTCGAGAAGAAGCCGCTGAGAAGCGAAGAAAGGCACGAGAGGAAGAAGAAATCAGGAAAAAGCAGGAACAGGCTAAGAGGCTAGAAGAAAGAGAAGAGCTTCGAAGCCACCTTTCTTTGGAAGAAACCTTTGTGCTCGATTTGATCGATGAGCTCGATCAGGAAGTCATCGAAAAGAACGATCCACGGTTAGAGCAATTGGCAAACCTTGCTCCTGAGGCATTCACCAGGCAGGTGATCAATCATCTTCTACCCGCAGTGCTGCACGAACTCTTGCCGTATTCTATGCCTGCCGCGAAAGCTTTACTTCGGACCCCATTGGAACCGGATGAAAAGCTATCGGTGGCAGTACGTTTGGTTTGTAACTACGAGAAATCGTCTGCGGCTGTCGGAGAAGTTTTGACGGGAGCAGAAAGGCTTAACCAAGGCGACCTTGAAAAAGTTCTGCGCCGCTTCGTGTCGATGGCTTTAGGTCCTCCGCCCGGGTTACATTTCGAAGCGAGTGAGCCAGTTCGGCTAGATGCTGCGCCAATTCGCTCGCTCTTCCAGAAAAGGCAGGCTGACGTTTGTGAAATCGTAGATAAACTGATCAGTGACACAAACCCTTCGAGAATTGGTGCGGCGGTTGAAATTCTCCTCGCAACGGATGATGACGAACTGCTTGAAAGGCACTCCAGAAGCATCTTCGCTAAGCTAATGCGTCGGCGTAACCTTCTTCCAGGAGAGCGGAGAGATAGCAGAGTGCTCTATTATCTTCGAGAAGCGGCCTCAAAGTGCCTCGAACATCTTCCCGAGGAAACGGATAAAATCATTCAATCGTTCCTTGCAGACAACGACGATATGGGGAGAGAAGAGGCTTATAGAACTTATAGATCGGTACTTAAACACCGATATGGGGAAGCGGCCACAATCGGAACATCCGAAAGGATTGCTTTTAAGAGATTGCTTTGGGCTGCTGTGGAGAGCCCAGAGAACGGCATGCATGTTGCTGGACAATTCTTCAGGCACTCTTGGGACGAGTTTGCAGAGCTCGCGGTAGAGCATTTTGATGATCTCATCGGTGCTGCTGCTACTCTCAGCGAGAGGTATGAGGCAGTTGGGGAAAAGCATTCCTTAGAGTTACCTGACAATGCGCTCTCCCAAATGGAGAGAACGAATAAACGCGCCGCTATTGATGGTTTGCAAGGTGCACTTATCGAGTGGGCTATCATTGGTGCAAAATTCAAAGGGCGCGAAGGGATTGAAGAGTTCTTAGATCTTTACCGGAAATTGCCCGAAGACCAAACGCAAATGCGCGGAAACATGATCGCTCATGTTTCGAAACTATTGACGGGTGTCGAAAGCCTAACGCTAGTCCTTTCCGACTGGTATGGAGCCCTTATGGACGAGAGCGCCTTAGTGCGTGCCAGCGCGGTTATGGCATGGGAGGATGTGCCATACGACTTGGTGAAAAATTTTCCTGACCTGTTCTTCGAGGCATTTTCCGTCCTGCTAACAGATCCATATGTCATCGTTCACCGTTCTGCCGTTCATTCTTTACGGCGCAGATCATTTCCTGAAGCAAAACGGGGCCTAATCAAACGCGGTCTCTGGAATTTGATTGTTTACTACTCTAATGAAAACAAGCAGGAGGACTTTGTCGTTGACTGCATAGACGCCTTTTCCTTTCTTTGCCTTTCGTCTGAAGAGCGCAAAGGAAAATTTGGTCAACATCTTTCGGCTATCCTTCTAACCTTGGAGGGAAGCGCACTGTACCGTGCCGTTGACCGTTTGCACTACGGATTTGCGGAAGTTCCTGGCTTTGCCAAAGTGGCGTTGAAGGCAATTCAAGATGACTATACCCGATCTATTTCCACAGACGATTGCGCATCCGCGATCTTGAGAGCCCCGCACCAAGAGCTTCAAAATTGTTTAAATGAAATCCAAATGGCATTTAAAGGACTAAAGCCATATAGGCCTGAGGGCTTTGTCGAGGCTCTTCTCTACGCAGCTGCCTTAACAAAGGCGGGAGACCACGCAACTTCGGGGGCTTATTTTAAAGAATTGCTGGCTTATATTCCCGAAGAAGACCGAAACGAACTGTGGCGACTTGAAACCGCTTTGGTCGCGGTGGCTTCTGACATCGAACACTCAATAGAAAGTGGAGAGGCATTCTCTGAGCTTATCGAGCATTGGAGAAGTCTTCTATCCGACCTGGAGAAAGAGAATGAGGAACGAGCCAAACTTCGAGATTTTCCACCAGGCTTTTTCTTCGAGGATTGAAGTTGCAGCAGCTCTCTTAGACTCTCTACAACCGCCTAAAAATAACGTGGAGTATCTGAAAGAGGCCTGTTCGGCACTAGAGGGTATTATCTCAGAGATCAGCCGGGGCGATACAGAAGATCAGTATCGTGCTTACCTTACCGCAACGGAAATATTCTTGACGTTGGCAGAGTGGAAGCACGCTATCCGAAACGCCGAGCCTGATGCTCAGAGGTTCTTGGGGTCGGCAAAGATTAAGGCTTCGGAGGTAGATAGAAGTTCGAGCTTTGCAGCCGACGAACGTTTGTCCGCGTTTCTGGATCAGGTTGCAAGTCTTGAAAGTATCGACGGATTGGCTGCCTTGCAGGAACAGTTGAAACGGTGGAACTTACCGCTTCTCTTGTTTGCAGACCTACCGGCTCAAAGCTATCGTGGTCTGAGGGTTGCAGTCTCAGAGCACGCCTTAGAAGAGCCGGAGAAGCTCGATACTACCGTGGCCTTCCTGAAATTTGATATTGATGGAGAACCGGCCAAACAATGGAACTATCTCAAGCCTGGGACGGCTTACGACCTGACTATTGAAGTGCGAGTTTCAAATTGGCCAAAAGGTGCGAGTTTTCTATCGTTGACACCGGTGACAGTTGATTCCCGCGAACGAAACTGGTTGCCAACGTTCATATTCGAGAAACCCGATGGGGTCGGCCCCCTCGTTCTTACGGGGACTGGGCGTGCCGTGTTGGAGGTGGCCCACTCGTTCGGCTCAAGACCATACGAATTCCTGTACGCGGCCGAGTTCGACGACACGAGTGCTTGTCGAGACGTTGCTATTGTCGGGCATCGCCGTTTGCTCTTGGAAGGAACTGATATCGATTCAAATCCATTGACTGGATTTTCACATGTTGATCGGCACCTTCTAAGGATTCGCGACAGATTGAGGACCTTCCCTGGCTTGCTTCCGGGTGATGCTGCCAACACGATGATAGTTCTTTGTGGGTTAGGAAACATAGCTGCACAAGCTCTAAAAAATGGCTTGTTCGAAGCTAGTACCTCAGAGAAAAAGTTCCAAGAAAAAGTTACTGAGATGCTCCAAAATCGGAGCGATATTGGGGGGCATCTGCAAGGACATCCCGAAGCGGCAGGGGGGATCACTGACCTTGCATTTCGAGACATCCCTATCGAGTTAAAGGTCGAAAACAGTAAGGTCATTTTTCCGAAAGACTGCGAGAGATTTTTCAATCAGACAGCTGCTTACGCGATAGGATTGGGGAAGCGTATTGCAGTTCTGTCCGTGCTTGAAGCCTCGCATAAAACTTCACCGGTTGGCGTCATAGAAGACGATATAGATGTCTTTCCACACCAAACTGGCCAGTCCTCGATTTTTATTATCGTAGTTGTTGTCCGGGGCGGATTTCCTAAACCTAGTTCTTATTCGAGGTGAAGTCGCTAGTTCGGTGTGCATGCGGCCCTTGCGCACAAGCACCAGAAGAATCGACTTATATGGTTCGTTGAATCAATCAAATAACCAGTACAGTCACAGTGACGGCTAATGCATTGCGGCTGCGGCTTCATTCTATAGCCGCGCATGCTGTTGACGTTAATATGAGGGAAAAAGCATTGTTTGAGGAAATCCAAAAGCTCTCGAAAGAGCACAGTAATAACTTCCCTGCTTTAGCTGTGGTTGTCTTCAATACGTCGCATGCTCACATCATTGAAGCGCTAAGAGTACAATCTTATGTTGATGCGTTAGATGAAATAACAGGGGAACAAATTGCAGTGTTTTGGGCGGCGCTGCCGGAGGGTAGAGTAAAGCTTCCATCCTTTCCACCCGGCACTAACGGAATGATGCTACCCGTATATGAGGAATCATCAAGCAATAAAAGCCTTTACAGCTTTTTTGATATCGACGTCGGTCATCAATGCCTCCAATTAACAGGTGCATCATCAATAGAGTGTAGCAATTCGCTATAAATGATACATATTTAAGTGACTATCCCTTGCCACGTTGGTACCTGGGTTTTGGCTTTGATAAGCTGCCCATTAATCGCATAGAGATGGATTCGTTGGATCTCTGTAGATAGTTCTCTTGATGATCGCAGAAGTCAGTTTATTTAAGGCACGGCTCGGATAACTAAGATAACTAATATGGTCACTGTTGCATATTTTTTGCCATTCTCTCGGCCAAGGTAGTCGCTGACTTTTTGTAGAAACAAAATAGCACTGGCAGTTTACCATTTTGGGATATTTAGAGTCATAAGTTAAATTCGAGTGGGCCGGGCTTTCTAAGCCCGAGCCATACCTCCAGGGAGCCATTTAGCGTTCGTAGCGCCTCTGCGTGCTCAGGGTGTTCGGTCGGATCAATAGTCTCGCATCTGGCCTTAGCTATATCGATACCGACAAAATCATCAATCGTCTCTCTGCTGAATCTGTTATGCGGCGTGGTGACTCGGTCACCCCATGAGTGGCTTGTGCCTCGGCTCATCATGCGTGTAGCCATGAATGCGAAATCTTCGTCATTTTTGATCGCTTGTGACATCCATATTCTAGGTTCTTCTAGTGATCCCGAATATTCCTTCCACCGATAAAGTAAAAACACGAGATCCGCTTTGGTTTTCAGCGTACTGCCATCCGCAGCAAGGTTTCTGATCAACCGCAACCATTCAACTTTCATCGCCTCAACATCTTTCAGTTCAAGAGACGGATCAAAGGCGCTCGTCCTGTCCTCTGATTGATCTTTGGGATCATCGAGATGAATCAAAATCCCTGCGACAGATAATGCTTGAGTCTGGTGTAGCGCTCTGAAGGCGAGCTCTCCTCGTAGTTCCTGAGGTATTTTCTTCAAGAACCAGCTAGTGGCTCGCCATGCAGACACCCAAGGCGAATTAAACAGGCCTGCTTCGCCCGTCCCTGCCAGTTTTTCAGCAATTCGGAACATACCCGGTAGGATCACACTGGCGTTTTCAACTGGAAGCCGCTCGACAGACTCGTCGAGTCTAGCGGCGAGCCCAGCCAAGAGGTCTTCAGCTTCTATACCAGCGATGGCTTTATTAAGTTCTTCATTCGATGTTGTAGCATCGAGGAACTCGACGAAACGACGTTCTGATATTTCGCAAACAGCAGTCTGGAGTTCGAAATACCTTGGGAAGTAGCGCGGTGAACAAACCCGTTTTTCGGCCAGCCATATGGGGCGTGAGCCATCCCCGTAATTGGCTCCTCCATAGGCCCAGCCGATAGTAGGGAAGATGTCTTTGAGCACGTCTTTTATGATAGCGCGACGCCTCCCCGATACGATGTCGAGAAGCCTCTCTGCCACCATCTTTTCCGATTCTCGTCGTCCATCCCCCTGGAATCGCCTTTCTTGAAGAAGCACGTCCCTCTCTCGAAATAGAATTGCATACAAATCCGGCTCGAAAACTCGGAGTGCTTCCAGTACCAGGAAGTCGACTAAATTTACCTCAAGTATATCACCAGACACATGCAGCGGCAGGTGCACAGCAATCGAAGAAATTAGTCGACGAGCATCGCGCAAATTACACACTAGAGGTTGGATACATCCGGCGAAAGCATTGCCCCAACGCTTATGCGAGAATCCGTTTGCCTCTGTTGCGTAATGTCCCGCTAGCTCTGAAAGCTCTTCCCCGAAGATACGGTGTACCGTCGTTACCGGGACTGCTGGTAGGTCGAAGTTTGTCTGCACAATCTTCTCGAGAAAGGCGCGACCATCACCATCAGCGACCGGAGCGAGTGCCTGTTCTACAATGTTAGGCTGAAACAGCAATACAAATACTATATTGGGCAAATTGGCATTTGCCTTCACCTGTCTCAGGAGCATACGAATCTGCTCAGGCTCGAGCCGGTCTATATCATCGACGAAAACGATAAGCGGATGATCAAGCTCGCGAAGACGAACTTCCAGTGATTCACGTATCTTGCCGAGTGGGTCACTACTGCGGTCACGCCCGAAACTTGAAACCAATTGCCCCGCCCAAAACGCTACTACTGAGAGGGTGGCAAGAGCTCCCGCAATCAATGCTACTGTCGGGAGGTCGAAGCCTACGGCCGAGGCGAAGGCAATCAAGGAGGCGTTCGTAAGCATCGCAGAGATAATACTGCTCGAGCCACTGGCCTTCTTTAGCGGTGTGCTGCTCCCGGTAAGGATGGTGCCGTATTGTCGTAGCGCTTCAGCACGGGCGATAGCGGCCCTCGAATATTCGCTGCCTAGGCTATCTGCTATCTGGCCGAATAAGGCGCGTGCAATGGAGTCGCTGTCGCCCCATTGCCAGGGATTGAAGTCAAGCCAATCCGCGCCATCGT
Organism: Halomonas sp. MS1; assembly: GCF_024182575.1. Lineage (NCBI taxonomy): Bacteria > Pseudomonadati > Pseudomonadota > Gammaproteobacteria > Oceanospirillales > Halomonadaceae > Halomonas > Halomonas sp. MS1. The sequence continues at coordinate 3,978,268 of NZ_CP098926.1, read as the reverse complement.
TTCTGGAGTCAAGTTTCTCGGTGATAAGATTCTTTAGGGATGATTTGCCGAAACCCCATCCACCTCGGATTGCGAACACCCTACCTTCGCGTAGGTTGAGTTCTGAAAGCACTCCGGCTATGCGGTTGGCAAAATCTTCCCTTCTCAGTCGATCCTGGGTCGCAGCTCGAATAGGCGCTTCTGCTCCAATTCCGCTATCTGTTCTTGTAACCTCTACGGCATTCGTACTGTCCTTCTGGGCACGACTGGCCCGCCACAAAGAAATGCGCGCGAACAAATTGGCCACCGGGCTATAGCTCATAGACTTCCACCTTTACCATTAAAGCGGCTAGTTCCCGGCTTCCAAGATAAAGAAGAGGGATCGAAACAGGCATCAATTATATTTCCGAGTTCCAGCCGTGAGCTGGCTGTCGAATGCCCTACGCGATTTTCATGGACTTCCTGGAACACATTCCCATTTCTTTGCCTCGTCAGACAGTTAGCTTAACTCTATCAGCATGGTTAGAGGTCGGCCAACAGAGGACACACAACATATTGCTGAAGAATAGATTGCTTCGTGCTTTTACCGTACTGTGTTACCTGAATTGTTTCCTCCAGGAGCACGATGGGATTTGCATATGGAATGCTTTCGAATCGATGAAAGCGGTTACACCGGCTTCGACCTGCTTAACCCTGAGCAACCGTTCCAAGGGGCGGGAGCCATCGCTATCGACGATGACCAGGCAAGAGACTTGATTCGGGAGCACTTTCCCAAGCTGCAGGCGAACGAGCTAAAGTATCGGGCATTAGCACGGCGCGAATCTAACCACCCGCGCCTGTTGGGACTTCAGCGTGACCTACTAACACATCATAAGTGCGTAACCTACGTCTGCAACAAGCGCTATCTTCTGCTACTGATGTTCCTCGACTACGCGGTCGAGCCGTTTTACTACAAGCGAGGAATTAATGTCTATGCAGATGGGAATAACTACTCGCTCGCATCACTCCTGTACATGACAGGGCCAACGTTCCTAGGTGAGGGCGCTCTTGACCGTCTACTAGCTTGTTTCCAACGTGCGATGAAGGAGAAAAGCTCGGAGGCTTTTACCGATCTAGTGGAAGCCGCTCGTGCCTCATACTGGCAGGAGCTGCCTGAAGCACTAGCGCCCTTGGCTCAGTTTGAAGCGCCGGAATGCCTTCAAGCGATCGCTACACCAGGCGTGACTACAGACGCCGCCCTCGTTGTTCTACAGTCGCTTATAAGCCAGATGGAAGTCATCGCAGATGGGCCCTATTGGGTCGAGCATGATCAGTCCAAGAACCTGCTTACCTATCACGACTTACTTCAGAGCTTCATTCACCATGAGGATGCGATTACGTTTCGCCAGTCGAAAATTGCGAGCATCACCTTTCCCCTCAAGCTCCAGTCGGTGACACAGGTCAACTCTAAGAGTAGTCCTGGGGTGCAACTGGCAGACGTAATGATCGGCGCGGCCATAGAGGCAGCAAATACGCTAACAGGAAAACGCGGAGGGGGGCTGGATACCGAGAAGGTTTTTGGCCCTCTATGCAGACCATCAGTTGATACACATGCTGCCTTCGATCAATTTCGAAGAACAGAAACGCTTCCGCCAGGGGACTCAAGCGGCTCAGGTTATCGACTATTTTGCTAAAAACTTTTAAAAGCCATAACGACTGATAGCTGATAGAAGTAACACTCGACCGCACGCAAATGAGCGAGAGGTCAATCAACACCGCTATGGACGCACCCTAAAGCGTCTTTCTATCTAGAGGGTTGCATGGCAAGCATTCATTCAGAGTACCAACGCTTCCTTTCACACTTGGCGCAGCGAGAGGTGCATGATGACGTTCGCCGGCTCGCGCACTTGGTGCTCAATCATTTGCAGCCACTGGCGGAGGTCGGTGCCGCGCGTCGCGGACGGTCAACGCGCCTTTCACCGCTGGCCGTGGCACATCTGGCGCAGATGCCTGTCGTATACGCTGAGGGTGCTCATGGCCAGGAATCCGGGCCATCCCTCGGGCGCCTGCACCTGCTCGAAGTGGGACCATTTAGGGGGTTCATGCGGCAGGAGACATTCGACCTCAGCCATGATATCACCCTGATCTACGGTGCAAACGGTACAGGGAAGAGTAGCTTCTGCGAAGCGCTGGAAGTGGCTATGCTAGGTTCAATCAGCGAAGCGCAGGTTAAAAGAGTGGATCAGCGAACCTACTGCAACAACGCTCGCCTGCGCCGCCATGTCGTTCCAGTACTGTCAGCGAGGGGAGCCGACGAAGTTGAGGTCGTGCAGCCAGACGAATCCGAGTATCGCTTCTGCTTCATCGAAAAGAACCGCCTCGACGACTTTGCTCGCATCGCCGCACGTACCCCGGGTGATCAGCGACAGCTTATCGCAACCTTGTTCGGCGTAGATCAGTTCAGTGAATTCGTGCGGGGCTTCAATCCGTCGCTAGATCAGAACCTGATGCTTGTCGGAGCTCAGGCGTCTCAACTGACAGTAAGCCGCCTACAGTTGGCGAACTCGGAACAGACGATCAATGCCTATCCGCAAAAAATCGCTGGGGTTGAGAACTTAGAGCGTGCTCTAGCGCAGCGTATGTCGCCGGGTGCAACGTACCAAGCTTGCGTTGACTGGCTGCTCGGCACCCCACAGCAACAAGGACGACTGCCGTATGTGCAAGCCCAGCTCGATGCCGTCCCACCCGCCATCCACGAGGTGACCCAGTCCCAGTTGCAGGCACTGCTGGCAGAGGCCTACCGCCTTAATGATTTATGGCAGGAGTCGTCCGGACAGCTCGCGAGCCGCGCCGGCGAAGTGTCGTATGCCAAGCTCTACGAAGCGGTGCTGGCCTTAGCCGATGGGGCAACTGCTTGTCCTGCCTGCGGAACAGGATTGGCTGCTGTGGCGCAAGACCCTTTTGCCAAAGCCCGAACAGGTCTGGAGCAACTTGCACAACTGGCCGCTCTTCAACAGCACGAAGCCAGCCTTCGGACACAGCTGAACGAGGCAGTGAGAGTGCTTTGGGACGAGATGCGTCGCGTAGTTAGGGTTGCTGCGAACGTATGTCCTGCAGACCTTCATACGGCTGGTCTTCCAGAGCTGCCTGCCTCGGCTACGGGCAACTGGCTTGGCGTTTGGGTTGATGGTAATCAGCTCGCTTGGAACGCTCTGCTGCGGATCGCTTATATCATCGAAGACATTGATGCGCAGGCTCGCGAAGTGCATAGCCAGCGCAGCACGCTGGCCCAGGAGCGGGACAGATTGGATCAGCATCGGCTTGAGGTTGAGCGGCTGCGAACGATGCGCACGACGGCGGATCAGGAACTAGCTGCTGCCCGCCAGACAGTAAACCAGTTCGATGAGGTGAATCGTGAGCTAATACAGGCCGTTGCGGCAGAAGTGTCGGTAGTTGAGCACCATCAACGGATCAAGGCGGCCTACGACAGTTTTTTGCCAGAGATCCAGAGCTACCTAGCCGCGTTGCCAGGCCTGCTGCTTCAAGGCCTGGGGGAGGAGGCCTGCAATTTGTACAACTCATTCAATCGCGGTGATCCTCCTAGCAGCCTGTTGCATTCGTTGTGGCTGCCAGTGGCTGAAAACGGCAAGATTGAAGTTGAATTCGCAGGCGAACCGGGTGTGAGGTATGACGCACTGATTGTCTTCAGCGAAGGACACATTAAGTGCCTAGGCCTGGCGATTCTGCTGGCCAAGAATCTCGCGCAGGGTTGTCCCGTGGTTATCTTTGATGACGTAGTCAATGCGATCGACGACGAACACCGCGATGGAATTTGGCGTACTTTCTTTGAAGACGGCCTGCTAGAAGGCAAGCAGGTTATACTGACTTCCCACGCTGAGGAGTTCCTGCATCGTATCCAGCAAGAACTGGGTGCGCGGCGCGCGGCGCTAATCAAGCGCTACAAGTTCTTGCCTCATTATGGCGAGCATGAGCTCCGCATCGACAGCGATCCACCCGTTAAGAATTACGTTCTTCTTGCTCAGCAGGCATTAGCCGGCGGCGAAAAACGCGAGGCACTGCGACAGGCGCGGCCCGCGTTGGAGAGTCTCACCGACCGCATATGGACTTGGCTGGGTCGGCGAGCCGATGGCCGCATTGAGCTCAAGCTTGGAGGGCCGCGCTCGCCATGGGAGCTGAATAACAAATGCGGCAAACTCCGGTCGGCTGTTGGCCGTATTGCTGCTCAGTATGTCGGCGCTCAAGATATTGTTACCGCACTAGAACGCTTGCTAGGCGTCGGTGCCGGAAGCATCGAATGGGGTTACCTTAATAGCGGTGTTCACGACTCTCAGCGCGATCATGAGTTCGATCATGCCACTACACGAACAATTGTCGAGTCTGTCACTGCATTAGATGCAGCGCTGGAGGTGCTATTAAAACGCTGAACGAATGGCCTCTATAAAGCTCAGGTGAGATGTGATTCTATTCCCTGTCATTCGAGAACTGAATCTCCCCGGGGTTCGTAGACTCCTTCAGGCCTTATTATGGCTACATCGCGCTATGTAATTGAGTTGCTTAGCGGCATCATCAAAAGCCGTCACATCAAGTCCAAGGAAGAGCTGGATGCTGAAGATTTTCAACATCTCTAGATCGCCAAAGGGTGTTTAAACTCTGCTCCAGTTTGGCACCTACTATCACAGATATTAATGAGCGTTGCTTCACCGTCCGTTTTGGCTGAGGCTGTGTGAAAACGTGATGGTCGCTATACTTTGACGAGGTTCGCTGAGGAAATAGTGATGAAGCGATTCGTGGTAGGCGAGGCTCGAAATCAAAGTACGTTATTCCCTGCGCTTTTGGACGACTTCATCGCAGACGATAACTCTGTCCGTACCATAGAGGCGTTCATAGAAGGTCTCGATCTCAGAGGGCTTGGTTCCAAGGGCGTCGATCTGCATGCAACAGGTAGGCCCGCCTATCATCCCGCTGTACTCCTGAAGCTCTATATCTACGGCTACCTTAACCGCATCCAGTCAAGTCGCCGCCTAGAGCGCGATACGCAGCGCAATGCCGAGCTGATGTGGCTGACAGAGCGCCTGACACCGGATTTTAAGACGATTGCAGACTTCAGAAGGGACAATGGGGATGCCATCCGCCGTGTGTGTCGAGAGTTCATCGTGCTTTGCCGGCGACTGGGGCTGTTCTCCCAAGCCATCGTAGCCATCGATGGCAGCAAGTTCAAAGCCGTCAACAACCGCAATCGCAATTTCACAGTGACCAAGATGAAGCGTCGCCTTGAGCAGATCGAAGAAAGCTTCAGCCGGTATCTTGGTCAGCTAGATACAGCCGACCGCGCGGAGCCTGCTCTGGCCGAGGCTAAGACGGAACACCTGAAGGAAAAAATCATAAAGCTAGGGGAAGAAACGACACGATTACAATCAGTTGAGGAACAGCGGCTACAATGTCCGGATCAGCAAGTATCTTTGACGGATCCAGATGCCAGGGCGATGGCCGCCAGTGGCAGAGGCACCGGGACAGTAGGCTACAACGTGCAGACAGCTGTTGATAGCCAGCACCATCTGATTTTGGCCCATGAGGTGACCAACGTCGGGCATGATCGGGGACAGCTCTTCAATATGTCGAAGCAAGCTCGTGAAGCCACTAGCATCAAGGAGCTGAAGGTCGTGGCTGACAGAGGCTACTTTAAAGGCGAGAAAATTCTCGACTGCCATAAGGAAGGGATAACTACCTATCTCCCCAAGCCGATGACATCTCCAAACCAGGCAAAGGGCTTTTTCCCAAGAGCCGCATTCCGGTACTTGCCTGAAAGTAATGAATATTCCTGTCCCGCTGGGCAGAGGCTTACGTGGCGCTTCGAAACGATAGAGAAAGGGATGAAGCTGCATGCTTACTGGAGCTCAGCATGTGCAAGCTGCTCCATCAGAGAGAAATGCACGACGGGCAAGCAGAGGCGAATCAAGCGTTGGGAGCATGAAAATGTGCTTGAAGCCGCGCAGTCACGTCTCGACTGGAATCCAGAGATGATGCGCCTGAGGCGACAGACGGTGGAGCATCCATTCGGCACGCTGAAGGCTTGAATGGGGGCGACACACTTCACGACAAAGCGGTTCAGAAATGTGAGCACGGAAATGAGTCTTCATGTGTTGGCGTACGACCTGAAGCGCGTCATAAAGATCTTGGGAGTTAATGAGGGCTGCGAGGGCGTAACAGCCCTTTTTTTCTCTGCCTTCTAGGGCCGTGGTCACGAATGTAGTTGGTTTCTGATGATTCTATAATTGTCACATCTCACAACAGCAGCGGTCGGCGATTATCGTAGCAATGGCTCAGGAGGGGCCAACGGGCAGCTGAAGGGTACTATTTTTGAGTCAGACCATATTTTTTCAGTTTCCACACGGCCAGGACTCAAAGCGGCCCTCCCGGCAAAGGCGGCATGCGTGTTTATTGGTGTTATATCGCAGCATCAATGGGGATTTTATAAAAATCAAAGGTTTGATGTGGCGGTATAAGAACATTGAGCGTGCACGCTCGTTCAAGTGGGAAAACGCGCGTGCTACCTAATACCTGTAAGGCATAGGAAACCATGGAAGAACTCAAGAGCCTCGATGAGCTAACCGAAATGGACGAAAAGCACCGTCTCATGGGTGCGGTTTGTGGTGGTGTTCCTAGCCTGGAAAAGATGCACGATTTCTTATCGCAAGAGCGTCTAAATCGCCAGGTCCCTGAGGAGATTAAAGGGCAGTTCAATGTCGCAAAAAATATGGCGCTTTATAGCTACTATTTCTATGCGCTGGCTCCGGAAGTGCATTTGAAAATCTATACCCTGATCGAGTACGCCCTCAAGCTCAAAGTGAAGCCTGAAAAGCATATGATGCTAGGCAAACTTCTCCGGGTCGCGCTTACTAATGGTTGGGTTTCTGACGCCGGATTTCGTCACATTGAGAACCCGTCACCAGACAACGAATGGTGTAAAGCGATGCTCAAGGGTATTCCCGATCTAAGAAACTCCCAAGCTCACGGCTCATCAATGTTGGCGGGCGACTGTCTGCACCACATCACAGTCTGTGCTGACTTCATTAATCAGCTCTTTCCTCAGGAGGAGTGCACGTAACACCTATGAGCCTTCTGTCTGTCAATAGGCCGTAGTATTTTTATTGGCCGCGTAAGCGGTCAATATCAAGTCCCTGAGCCAGTGATCCTACTTCATCTGTCATCGTTGGCTGTGAGTGGCTTACAGCAAACACCTATTGAGGCTCTCTTAACGTGGTGGTTTACCACTGCAAAACCGGGTTGCTCCTTGCAGGTTGGTCTGGGGCACTAGACATTCATCGGTTAACCAGCATCTGTCCTATTCAAAAAGCGGGTTACTCTACAGTCCCAGTTAGTTTCAGGTTCAGCGCCGGTGTAAGCCCACTCGCTCAGGGTGTTGATGCACGCCAGCAGGATGGATAATCAAAGCGACGGGCTTCGAGTTGGGTGTAGAAGTCGGGTTTCAGATCTCAAGATCAGTCAGCAGACACCCTGTTTCAGCACACTCCATGATGATCCAGTTAGACGTTGATCATCATCCTGCTGCGTGACTAACTCGTTAAAAAGCGTTGTTCATCAAATACCTTTTCGTTCTTTAACATGAAATAGGCTGCACGCCCCAACTTGTGGGCCAGGGCCGATAAGGCTTTGGCTTTACCCATGCGTTTCTGGAAGCGTTGCAACAGCTTTTGTGCACCTGGATTACCGCGTAGATAAAGCACCGCAGCCTCAGAAAAAGCCCACTTTAGATGGGCATTACCAATCTTGTTGCCCTGGGTGCCATAGGTCTTACCGGCCGATTCGGCTTTGCACTTGATCAGTCGGGAATAGGAGGCAAGCTTCTGAACAGATTCAAAACGTCGAATATCACCCACTTCAGATAGAGTGGTGAGGGCCAGAATACGGCCAACGCCGGGAATGGTTGTTAATAAGTGGTAGTAGGTAGGCTGATGCTTTTTAGCCTGCTTTTCCAATAGCCATTCCACCTGGCTTAGTTCCCGGTGGTAGCACTCTAAAACGGCCATATCTAGATCGATATTGCGCTGAACAAACGGGTCATCAAAGGTTCTGCCCAATTGTTCTCTGGCACTGGCATTTTTTAAATTGACCTTGTTGGGTGGCAGGTTGTACTGACTCGTTGTGTTGGCAACATGAGCTTTGAGATCAGCGCCGTGGCGAGCGAGCCCAGTTCGGCGGCGAAGCAGGTCACGGGTAGCTCGCATGTTGCGTGGGTAGACATAAGCGAGGGGGAAGTTGCCACCGCGAATAAGCGCGGCAATTTTGTAAGAATCCACGCGATCATTCTTGGTTTTACCACCATGAATGGCCTTCATATAAAGGGCATGACCGAGAATGAAAGCAATGCCGTGGTCTTCACAGAAATCAGCGACCCAGTACCAGCAGTGCATGCATTCGACGCCGATCACTAGATCATCCAGGTAGGTGTCGATTAGCCGAAGTAGAGGTTCTGGGCTAGCGGGAATCTCTTTATGCAACAGGGTTTCTCCCTGTTGATTGAGGATACAGACATAAAGGCCATAAAGGCCATAAAGGCTTCTGGCATGTAGATCAATGACACAGTAGTGACGATGAGTGCTATTGTAAAAGTTCATTGAGTCTTCTCCTGCTAGGTTTGGTCGCCTTTTCAGCTTAGCCAAACGGGCTGAGCTGGGGGAGAAGGCTCAATGAGTATCAAACCGCGTAAGGCGGACGCCCCCGACGGGCCGCCGCGTCGCTCTGCGTTATGCATGAATAAAAGAACTTAGCGTGCCGAAAGATGATAGCTAAGCATTGAACACCTGGCCCAGATCTACTAGGCCAGGGTGTCAAGCCGGAGAAACGGCTGCCGTTGAGAGCCCAAACGAATAGATGTAGAGGTTGCCAAGCATGCAGGCTAGAGACGTATTTCTTACCCAGCTACTTCAGGGACCCAAGCAGTTCCTGATTCCAATATTCCAGCGCAAATATAGTTGGCAGGAGCCGCATTGCCAGCAGCTATTTCAAGATATCCTTCGTTCTGGAAAGTACCCGCGTGTCGAGAGCCACTTCACAGGCTCTTTGGTGCTGATACCCAACCATCAGACCATGGCGAGTATTCCCCAGTGGCAGGTGATCGACGGGCAGCAGCGCCTCACCACTGTTACTCTCCTCATGGCCGCCCTGGCCAAGCGTGCCGCTGATCTTGGTGTCGAGCAGGTCGGGATGACGCCGCTCAAGGCAATCCATGGGTATTTTCTTACCAATGAGTATGGTCAAGGTGAAGCTGCCTATAAGTTGCTGCTTACGAAGGGAGACTGTGAAGCTCTTTGTGCCGTGATAGAAGGGAAGCCCCCGAAGAGTACTCACAGCAAAAATATTGCAGAAAACTTTCAGCTGTTCTGTGAATGGCTAGTTGATATCGAAACAGTTGAACGGGTTTTCCAGGGTTTTCAGAAGATCAAGGTTGTAGAGGTCGTTCTTCAACAGGGACAAGATGATCCGCAGGCAATTTTCGAGAGTTTGAACTCGACAGGTGTGGATCTAAGCCAGGCTGATTTGATCCGCAACTATGTTCTGATGCGCCAGCAGTACGAGGCGCAGACTAGGCTGTATCTCGAATACTGGTACCCAATGGAGCAGCTTTTTGGAAGCGATCGAAGCTACCGCTTCGATCGCTTCATTCAAGACTTCCTGACGCTGGAAACTGGAAGTAGCACCTTGCTTCGCTCTCAGGATGTCTACAGCACTTTCAAGATTTGGTTCTCCGATCGGCTTGAAGACCAGGACGCCGAGGTGTCGCTGAAACGGTTGCTGAAACTGGCGCGCGCTCATGCTGCCTTTATGTTCGGGGAAGAGCAAGACAAGTCGCTGCTAGAGGCCTTCAAGCGTCTTCGCTCGCTATCTGAAGTTGTGTCACCAACCATCATGCGCTTGTACGATGCCTACTCTCCGGGAAGCGGAGAGAGCTCGTTAAAGAAAGCAGAGTTTCTCCAGGCCGTTGACTGCTTGGAAAGCTACCTGCTGAGGCGTCAGGTATGCGGGATGCAGACCCGGTCTCTCGGTAATATTTTCGCCAACTTGGCACAGCAAATTGAGATGGAGAAACCGTTTGAAACCTTTAAGGTAGCACTGGCCAGGTTTAAGCGAAATAGTCGCTTCCCGTTGGATTCAGAGTTCGAGTATGCCTTGAAGAATCATGAGCTGTATGGGCTTCGCATACTCAAGTTCTTGCTATCTAATATTGAGAACAGAGGCAGCAAGGAGAAGATCGCTACGAGCAGCTTCTCGATCGAGCACATCATGCCCCAAAATGAAAATCTTCGTGCCGAGTGGCGGAAGATGCTGGGTAATAGCTGGAAGGAAGTTCAGCATCAGTGGGTTCACCGGCTGGGCAACCTGACGCTTACGGGATACAACCCGGAGTACAGTGACAGAAGTTTTGAAGATAAAAAGTCTATCGACAATGGCTTCAATGACAGCCCGCTTCGCCTTAATCGTTATGTGAAGGAGCAGGTCGAATGGAGCGAGCTTCAAATTCAGGAGCGTGGTGAGAAGCTCGCTGCAAAGGCGATCAATATCTGGTCTGCACTAGATGTAGATAGCAAGCTGGTTGCCGAGTATGAGCTAAGGGACCGTCAGGCACGTTCAACTCAGTGTGACATCGAGAGCGTGCTTGGGAAGCGTAACGTGAAGCTTTATGACGCTTTGCAAGAGGCAGTATTGGCAATGGGAGACGATATCACGCCCATTGTCAGCAAGAAGAACGTGACGTTTTACACTCTAAGCGGCTTTCTTCAGGTAGTTCCTAGGTCTGGTTATCTGGGGCTTATTATGGCGGTAGAGCAGGAAGAGCTCGACCCGGAGCTGGCACAAGAAGTCGATCCTACACACCAGTGGAATTATATCCGGCATGGCAACTTGAGTGGCGTCTACAGTTGGGTTGCTAATGGAGAGCATATCCAAGAGGTGCTGCCGATCATCCAGCAGGCCTACGAACAGGCACTGTCTTGAGGGGTAACACAAGCTGCCAGCCACGCTCGCCCAGGAAGTTCGCAAGCAGGTGCAGCACTATTTGCAGGCTGCGCAACCAAGCTAAGGAAAAGGCCCTGGAGGCCTTCTTCAACGACCCCGAGAATGGCCTGTTCAGGGGCCCTGGTTGCCGCCCCTCGCTGACTCGCATCAGTGGACTGGAACCGAGTCGCGTCGGTGAAATCCGCGGCAGAGGGATGATTTGCTCGTAAGCTTCGGAATCCACTACAAGGATTAAGGGGATAGGCATGGCGTACTGGTGGGTCAATCACAAGAAAACCTATCGGCAAGAGGTCGAGGGCGGGTACATGTGTCACCCAAAGCGGCCAGTCACAACAGGCTGAAACCGGCCTACATATGCCGATCACGCGTAGACTATTTTCGCTTAATGGAGCGAGCACAAGATACAAGCGACCATGAACAAATTCGCTTATTGCCCCCCATGCGTTCAACAGCCGCTTTCTGAGGACTTCAGAACGCAGCTAGATAGCGTCGCATTACGAAAGGCAGCATTTTTTGAACTTTTTCCCACTGCCGCAGGGGCATGGTTTGTTACGCCCTACCTTCGATCCAGTCGAGCGTGGCCTTGAGCCGACATCGTTCAGTCTGGTCGCTTGGCCCATTCCCTGCGTCAACACGTCCATTTCGTCACTCTGTTGCCATGGAAAATCCAAGTTGATCCCGAAACGCAGAGCTTGGTCATTCGGATGAAGGCACACGCCAAACCAAGTTCTCGCTCGCTCGGTGTACTTTCGGGCGTGACAGTGCTTTTGCAGGCTCGGTCCTGCAACTTCAATCGGGTCGTTGCTGCAGTGGATGGTCAAGCCTGTATCGCCTTGGCCAAAGCCTAAAGTGAAATTGTGGCTCTTACCGTCCACTACCGCCATTTGGGTTAACTGATCAATAGCCTTGCTAGCAGCAATGACGGTGTCCTCGCCAAGCGTCAGTAGAGTAAAACCGAGATCAATGGTGGCGGGCTCTGGTGAGGCCTCAATTGCCTTTATCATGTGACCCAATGCCGTTGTGTCAAACCTTGTAAGTATGCCGTCAGGCGTACCCTTACCAGGAATGCCCTCTCGCCGGACAAGCATCGCTAAGTCCAAGTCTGCCGAAATATCGTCGTCCAGTAGCACCATCGTATGCTCATCATTCAGCCACAGGTTCTGCTTGAGGTGGTACGAGAGGATCGTTAGTTCGTGTGAGGCCGTCAACTTCTCGGTATATCCCGTCCTGCGGTCGATATAGCTGAGGAGTTGGAGCGGCGAGTCCAGTATTTCTGTCATCGCATCGAGCGCGAAAACATCCAGAACGAATGGCAGAGAGATAGTCTCGGTCGATGTACATTTTAAGAACTGCCGTGCCTGGAAGCTAAGCGCAGGATAGTGATCGGCAATTAGACACATAACGTATATACGCTTGAGCTTGTCCGGCAGCGTCACAGCATTACCAGTCGCATCCCGGAACGCACACTTACCCTCTTCCAGCAGTTGGGCACAGAGGTATGCCTGATAACTTGAGTCTTGAATGCTCTTCTTAAAGTCATCCTGGATTTGGAAGCCATTGCCGCGTCGGGCCTCCAGCGTCAGACGCTTTGACTTTGCTTGCAGAACCAGAGCGCGATCGCCGAACAGCACCAGGACATCAATCTCTCCACGTTTGTTGCCATCTGATCCGAATATGTCAATGTTGGAGAGAACGTTGCCCTCCCCAAAGACCAGTGTTAATCGCTCGACGGCAAATTGTTCAGTGAAGAGACCGCGGTGCTTCATCGCGGTGCTGACATAAGCCTTATCTGCGCCCATCCAATAGAACGGAGCTTCATACAACGCTTCGACTAAGCTGTATATATGGAAGAGGGCGTACCCGCCATCAGGCATGGGTACTAGAGGACAGGCGTTTATGATGTTGAAATCGTGCAGCCCAGTGAATTGCTCGTTGCACGCGTTCGCCGGTGCTGCGAAAGCCATTAAGACATGCCCCACGACAGTCGGGTTCATCCGCGCGCAGTCAGCAACTTCCTGGACTGTAAACGCAAAGCTTGGCAGTAACGTCCAATCTTTCGGGGCGACCTTGCTCATCGATTGTAACGTCTCGACCGCCTTTTCGTCCTGCAGCCGCGAGATCGCATAAACGACGTCGCGAGCCTGCTGGATCGAGAATTTTTTGTTCGCTATGAGCCAACCGTCATCGCGCCCATATTTGCCCGGCGAGAAATCGCGGTACTGGAAGCTGTAGGCAGATTCACCCCCGTAAAAAATGGGCTCTCGCAGAACAGCACCGCTGGTGAATGGGTTGAAATCTTTGTCGGTGATTTTAGCCGGATCAATGTCAGCCCAGAACGCATCCGACATTGTGAGATGAATTTCTTCGAGCAACGCCTCTGTCGTATTGATGTAGACGTCGAGTGTCTTCGGCGTGGGCAAGGTGTAGTCGATGTCTCGCTTGAACAACAGGCCGATGAGGGTCGATGTCTCAGTCCGGATTAACCGATTCTTAGAGAAGAGTTGCCGCATGTCTTCAGCCTTCATCTCACCCGAATACCGGATCATGTTGTCCCGAAAGCAGAGATAAGCGATGGCATGCACGTACCCCGGCGAGACACACAGATCTGCCAATTCATTAAAGATTTCTTGTTCCGGCCGCATTAGCTTGGCCACCTTCTTCATGACTTTCGCTCCCTGATATTGCGCATCGCAAGCTGATCGCACTTCAGTTTGCAGTGATAGGGGACAGTAGACAACAGTCGGGCAGAGTGGCTGCTATTGGTTGGGTAACGACGGCCCGAAATAGGCCGTCGTTCAGCCTCATCAAATTTCAGTCTGTTCTGCCATTTCCAACACGCCATCTACCTCTATCCCTAGATACCTGACAGTGCTTTCCAGCTTCGTGTGACCCAGGAGCAGTTGCACTGCCCTTAGGTTTTTCGTGCGAAGGTAGATCAACGAAGCTTTGTTTTTCGTGCGAAGGTAGATCAACGAAGCTTTTCTACGACGCATCGTATGCGTGCCATACATTGACGCATCTAGACCTATTTCGGTGAACCAGGTTTTCACAATACGGGCATATTGGCGCCTTGAAAGATACTTTGCTCTATTGATTCGGCTGACAAACAAGAAATCTTTGCTCCGGAGCTGAGCCTGCTATATCCAGTCGATAATAGCGATGCGAGTTTGCTCGGTAATTTCGAACTGGACAGGTCGATGAGTCTTTTTTGCTGTATCACAATGGCTCGTGGAGATATGCAAGTACCATGGGCTATATCCCGTACTCGTAAATTGATGAGATTGCATCCCCGTAATTTGCTACATAAGCCAATATTTTTTAGTAAAATTTATGCTTTATGGTGGATAGCTGCTATAAATTTGATAAGGATATCTTAGCAGGTGGTTGCCATGAAGTTACTTGTCCGCCCAACGCCTTTCATGAATGAGTCACTTGAAAGCTACATGCTCCGTCTATCGCAAGAGAATTTCTTCGAATACTATCAGCAGCTTAGTCGAGCGATAAAAGATTGGCTGCAGCTGCATGACCATGAAGCAGCAGGGGCGTTTCCAGAGGAGTTGAGCCGTTTAAATGTCTATCATGCGGCGCAGAGTAGCAGTCGACGGGTTCGGGCGCTCAAGCTCGTGGAGTCGTTGACCGATAATGAGCAGTTGCCCCTTTTACATCTAGCAGTAATGCACTCAAGCGAGAAATTTTGTTCTCGCTACGCTAGCGTTTTTTATGCAGGTAGCCACGTACCCCGAGCATTAGTTCGCCAAAAGGGGATACCTGTTTGCCCGGATTGCCTCACTGAAGCCAACTACATTCGGCAGGAATGGCATTGGATGCCCTATGAAGCATGCATTAATCATGGCAAAAAGATGCTGCATGAGTGCCCAAAATGCGAAGAGAAATTAAATTATACCCATTCTGAATGCTTGCATACTTGTCGCTGTGGATTCGATCTTCGTAACGCTGACTCGGAGCCAGCAGACGAATGGCAGCTTATCGCCAGCCGCCTGGTAGTGGATGAACATTCGCCTTCAAGGCATCCTCTACTGGGCATCCACTCAGTCAGTTTGCGCCTAGCGTGTCTGCTGTGGCACCAGCTATACATACATAAAATGTTAGACGCTAGTGATCAGGTATCCACTCTTACGATTGAGCAAGCTATCGAGTATTTCACGCATTGGCCTGAAGTTTTTACAGAGGAACTAGAAGAACAAGCTGCGCTCTCAGGCGATAAGTTGATATGTGATTATAATAAAACCTCATTTCGTGATGTTTTTGGCAACATTGTCGGTATCTCGCGTCTTCTCTTGAAGGCTTATCCAGAAAGCGATTTCGTCTTGACGCCATTAGAGAATTTTTTAGTACGATTGGTTGATCAGAATCCGAAAACACGTGTGCCAAACGCTGCAGATCTGCTTATCAGTATGCCGGAAGCCGCGATCTTGCTTGGCACGTCGTATGAGCAAGCGTACCGACTTTATGAAGAAGGGTATCTTAAATGCGCGGTTAGCTTGAAATCACATGAAAAGCTAGTGAATGGTATAGGGGGGTTTTACTTAAGGGAAATCATGGAGTTGAGTCAATCACGAATGCCGATTGAGACAGGCGCTTACAATAACTATTTACCCGCGTGGTAACGTCATGTCTTTGAATACATTGTTGGAGCTCGATGAGCCAAGCCGCTCAGAAGCAATTCGTAAAGCTTTCGCTCCCTACACGCCGCTGCTAGAGGTTTCTGAAGATGTTAACGCTGCTATTCTGGTGCTGCTTAACTTATCGCATAAGCGTCAGTACGCTCCCGATTTGTTGAATAAAAAAAGAGCAACTGAAACACTCAAAAATTGGCAGCATATGGAAAGTTGTGCGCAAGAAGTGCAGTGGGTTCACTCACACAACCTAAAGCATCCTGATACACGTGTTGCACATCAGAGATTATTAGTAAAAGCTGAGAAGCCCTCGGACAGTGTTGTTTCTTCATATAATAGCGTAAGTCGTTTGGGCTGGTCACACAACTCAGCAGCTGTGAATAAAGCAAAGCTTTTTGGAACTAATTTTATATTCAAGGGTGTAGTTTACTGTCTGGCCACTATTGTTTCAGATAATGAAAAGAAATGGCGGAAAGAATTCCTTAATCTTGGCATGTCTGATGGTCAATGGACTTACCTTCAGTCGCTTTTTGATAATTATTTCAATGAAAATTTATCACCCTCTTATGTGGATAGGCATTCAGTACAAGTTACCTTTATTTATCAAGGAAAGGATGTCAGTATTACACCTGTCACATCACATTCATTACTGTCCGACATTCAAATTTCTCGCCGCAATAAAGCTGGGAGTTTTTCAACAATAAAACATTGGCATCCCTCAAGTGTTGGAGATTTAGCATCATCACTTGGAGGCAATATATCCGCTCTTAATTATCCACCTCGCTTGATATCTAATAGTTGCTATAAAAGTGGGAGATTTTCTGAAAGCGTGTGTGTAGACTTTCATCACAGCTCTTTGAGAAGTCAATCGTTCATCTTGGCATGTAACGGTATTATTGAAAGTAAAAGCTTATTGGTAGCTAAGGAAAGGCGAGATGTTAGACGTAATGGCATTAAATTTCTGAGGCAGTCTTTATCTGAATGGCTATCCCCGGTTAGCTATTGGAGAAATATAGGAGGAGAAGTATCAGGTCGTGAGAGCAATACAGCATGCCTTTTGATTTCTGCTCTTGACGAGGATGTACCTGGAATTCTACCTGAGGTTAATAAAGAATTGCATAGTATTTTGGTAAGGTATCCCCAAACACAAAGTTTTGCTTACCACCCAGATTTATTAATTCCTTTTAAGTCTCAGCTTAAGTCCTTGTTGATTGGGATGAAAATAAAAGAAGATGAAGCCATGGCTGAAGAGCCATATCATTACCTTCACTTAAAAAACCTACATGTATTCGATGCACAGGCGCTATCTTGTCCCTATCTAGTGGGCTTGCCTTCACTGCTAGCAGTATGGGGAACCGTCTATAACTACCAGCTACGTTTACGAAAACTCCTTAAACGGAACATTGTCTTTGAAGGAGTTGCCTGGTTTTTGCGGCAGTATGAGCTTTCTTCGGGTGTCAAGATACCTACTTCTTATCTGCCACCAACGAAGCCAGGTGAGGCTCCCAAGCGGCCAGGTCTTATTGATATGCGCTTTTGCGATTTACGCATGGATTTAGTTATTCGTTATCGACTAGAGGATGGAGACGATACCTCGCTGGGAAATGACGAATTGCCTATGTTGCAGTCTGCGTTCCCCGGAAGGTTCGCTGGGGGTACTATGCAGCCCCCGCCACTTCATGAAGAGTTGCAGTGGTGCCAACTACATGGAGATGAGCACAGTTTATTGGCAGCCATATCGCTCCTGCCGGACGAAGGTCGTTGGGTTGTCGACTCAGAAAAACAGGTGCAAAGCATCGATAGCTTGGTGGCATGGTTGTCCAAGCATCCCAATCATTTACCTGCTATGAGTGGCTATCAGTTACTTGAAGAACCTTGCTATCGGCCTGGTTCACACAGGGAACTCCATGCTTATGCTGAGCCTTTGGTAGGTCTAACAGAGACGTTGTCACCGGCAAGCGTCAGGCTCAATGGTAAAGCGCACTTTCTGCAGAATGCTTTTTGGAGGTTGAAAAGACAGAACTTGACTATGCTGATGAAAAAAGCATAGGCAGATCAAAATTATGAATCCGTTCAGGCATCTTAGCTATGAGCGCTCTCTCAATCCGGGCAAGGCGGTTTTTTATTACCGGACAGATTCGAGCGAATTTGAGCCGTTGCAAGCGGATGTGACGCGGTTTCGTGGACCCAAGGCAACGTTTAGCGATGGCTATATGGCATCCGGGACTGCGCGTGCTAAAGAAACGAGCGATTTGGGTTTTTCTAATCCTATAATGCTCGAAACGTGTTATGTACCACCGCTAGTCGATACGGTGTATTGTCGTTTTTCTTTACGCATCATTGCAAACAGTCTAGAACCAAACATCTGTGATAATGCAGAAGCGACAAAATTATTAAAAGATTTCTCTGATACGTATAGAAACTTGGGCGGATACCAAGAGCTAGCAACTCGATATGCTAAAAATGTTCTTTCAGCTGAATGGCTTTGGAGAAATAAAGTTGCAAGAGGGATAGCTGTGGAGGTTTCTACGTCTAATTTAAAAAACTATTGTGTTAAAGATGCACAGTATAAAGAGTGGGGGTCTTCTTGGGAGGGAGATGATCTTAAATCATTAGAAGGGCTTGCGACTGAGATTGAAGAGTCACTTTCTTACTCACAAAAATTTCTTTTTGCTGATGTAACGGCCAAAATAAAAACAGAATTCTGCCAAGAAATTTTCCCCAGTCAATTATTTGTTGATAAAGATGATAGAGGCAACGGAAGTGCGGCTAAGCAGTTTATGAAAAGTACAATGAGTGATGGTCGTCAAGCAGTTGGCTTTGGTGCTTATAAAGTCGGAGCAGCAATTCAGAAAATTGATGACTGGTGGCTAGATGAAGGTGCTGAATACCCTTTGAGGGTGAGTGAATACGGTGCAGATCGTAGTCGGGTTTTAGCTATGCGTGAACCAGTTACGAAGAAAGATTTTTACTCGCTGTTAAATGAAATTGTAAGTATCACGGAGGAAATGATTGAAACCAGGCAGGCTAGCTCTAATGCACACTACGTGATGTCAGTGCTAGTGAAGGGTGGTATGTTTCAAAAAGGAATAAAAAAAGGTGAAAAATGAGATACTTTTCTTACATTAAATATCTAATGCCTTCATCCAATCACGCATTTTTAGCAGGGAGGTGTATTGCTTGCTTACATGGGTTTATAAGCGGCTCTAAAATAACGAGTTCCGGCATTGGTATTTCTTTTCCATCATGGGCTACGGATACAGTAGGGGATTCAATCGCTTTTGTGAGTAAAGATATTAACACTTTGTCTTATTTATCATCAGCGCGCTATTTTAAGAATATGGAGGACGAAGGATTTATTGACGTTAGTGATATTAAAATGGTTCCAGCCATATCAGAGGAAGTGAGGTTTATTAGAAACCAGCATGTTGCTAAATCTTTTCCAGGCGAAATTAAGAGGCGGCTTATCCGCAGCAAAAACCGGGCTGAAAGACGTGGCGAGATGTTCATGCCTAGCAGTGTCGTATCAGATCGCTTCGTTGATCACTGCCACGTAATTCCTATTGATAGCCGATCGTCAGGCCAACGCTTCCCGCTGTATGTCCAGCTTGAAGCACTTGGTGAAGAAAGCAAGTGTGATAGCTACAATAGCTACGGATTGGCTACACAAAACACACACTCTGGTTCTGTGCCAAACCTTAAGCAGATTACCTAAATATTGTCAGAAAATATATTATGATATTTATCAATGACCTGCCTGAATTACGCCAAAAAAGGTATTTTTAGTATTTTGTACTTATCTCATTGATGTCTATATTTAAACTGCTAGCTAGGTCTAGTGAACCGCCGAATAGGCAGCTGAAAAAAACGGTAATAATCACTGAATGGCTAACCATTCGTGAACCGCCGCATAGGCAGCTGATATTAGGACTGGAAGCCAGCAACGGTAATGATACACACCGCCGCAAGGCAGTATTGGTTCTCAAACCTCCAAGACTTCTTGGAGGGTATTTTCGTGTTGTGGCCAGGTGAAGGCTATTGTTGAAGATAAGCTGCTGTGCTCTTAAAACACCTGCAGTGCAGTAATGAATACCCATCTTCACGCCACGCCGCCGCACTCCAAAGCAAGCAGTAGACGCCGGACCTGTTTTGCCTCGATATCAGTGCCACAGAGCATGATAGGTGCCTGTCCTCCCAGCGCTTCGTTCGAACTAGACATCCAGTCGATCACGGCCAGCTTATCCTCGAATACCTCCATCGTGAGGTGACTTACGGTCGCAACCCTATCAAGACGTTCTGATGCCACGGAGTCCAGATTTTTCCCTTCACGTCTGCGGCGGTGAACCGCCGAGACGGACATATTTAACAATGCCTTAATCTGCTTATCCTGTAGCTGAAAGGTCTCTCGCACTGTTAGGAATAACGTTGGTGAGAGGCCCTCCTGGATACTTTTTAAACGCTCAGACTCTTTACGCATCGCTTGAGTTGCAACAAAACGCCAGAACTCTGCTGCCCATATTTCACGCTTATTATTCCTAGCTTTATGAGGCGAGATGGGTGATTCTGGCATAAGTCGCCTCGTCAAGTAGTGGTTATGAAGCTTCACATGAAGCGGAGTTAGATAACAGCATGAAGCGATGGTTTCTGGTTGAAGTGTAGTCTGTATCCCATGGTTGGTTATGCACGTGAACTATGTTTTTTGGCATCGGCACTGGATGGGGCTATGTCGAAATTTGAAGAGAATATATACATGGCATCGTGGCCAGATCAACCATATAACCAGTTCTTCTTTTGAGCGTTTATAGCTGAATTCAACGTAAGCCGTAAGGTGTCCATTTTAGCGGGATGCTTAGCAGTTTTGATCATGTGCTGCGGCCAAGAGCTGTTTATCAGAATGCTTTTTTATGACGTTATTTTGTTACCATAGCAAACGATCGTTTTACTTTATGTCATTTAAAAGTGGAAAACTTATGTCATTTTGCGGTGGAATTCTTGGTGTAAGTGACTGTTTTTTAGTTTTGGTTATGTCAAATTGAAGTGGAAACGACAATTTCTAGTGCCGTTTCCGGCCTGTTTTGGCATAAATTCCGATCAAAATGACATGATTTGCGGTCTCTCGTGACATAACCTGATTTTGTAGTAAACCTACTCAATGAGGTGTTGTCATGTACAGGCGCAAACTCCGTCACTCCCGTGTCAAGAACCTCTACAAATTTGCTAGCTTCAAAACTGCCTCTGCTCATACTGTAGAGTCTTCCCTAGAGTTAGATGCCTGCTACCACCTTGAATACTCCCCTCAAGTTAAGTCTTTTATTGCCCCGCCGCAAACAGTGAGGGCGCTTGATAGGAAGCACCCTCATGGTAACGGTAATGAGGATGCTTTTTTTAAAACTCGACGGTCGCCGAAAGCTTGAAGGTGCGCGGTTCGCCTTGAATCAAATAATTCGCAAAGGACGTCGAAGCACCTGACCAGTAATTTTCGTCGGTAATGTTGTCGATACCTGCGCGCCAGATCCAGTCAGCGCCACCGACCGGTGTGGTGTAGCGCAGGCCAAGATCGAGGCGTGTCCAGGAATCCAGTTTCAAGTCGTTGGCCACATCAGCGTACTGCGAGCCCGTGTGCAGGATACGCCCAGTGGCAGTGAGACGCTCAATGAAGGGGGTATCCCACTCGCCACCGAACACAAAGCGATACTCTGGAACGCCCGTGGCGACATTACCTTCATTGCCATCCTGTGTTTTGGTAAGTTCGGCATCTATCCAGGTCGCACTGCTGAACAGGCGCACTCCTGTCATCGGCTCACCGTATAGGCTTAGTTCCAAGCCGCGATTACGCTGCTCGTTATCCAGGCTGCCTACGCCATCGACGACCGCTGCAGAGGGCAGCTCGATCTGGAACAGGCTAATGCCACCGCCTAGGTGGCCGTAGTCGAACTTAGCGCCTACCTCGTGTTGCTCGGCATGGGCAATACCCAAGTGCTGACCAAAGTTCACCGCTGTGGTATCGGTGACCGTGCCGCCATTCTGCAATGCTTCGACGTAGTTGGCGTAAAGAGAGATATTGTCAGTGGTCTTGAACACCGCGCCGACGGCGGGTGTCACCCGACGATCGGCATAGCGATTGCTGCTACCGTCGTTAGGGCGTTCGTCGATCTCAAGTTCCTGATAACGTGCGCCCAGTGTCAGTAAAAGCCGGTCATCAATGAATCCAAGCGTATCGCTCAGCGTGCCCCCTTGGGAGCGCGTGCGCGTCACACTACCGCCCACGAAAGGCGTGCCATCTGGGCGAGATAAATCGACAGGATCGTAGATGTTGGTCGTGCCAGCCGCGAGGAAGTTCCAGTCGGTGTCGAACTTGCGATAGGCGCTAGAGTAGCCGAAGGTGATGTCATGGCTGACCGGGCCGGTCAGCACGTAGCCACGGAGCCCCACCTGGCTGGCAATGTTGTCAATGTGGTTATCGGTTTCGAAGTCATTGACCCTGGCGTTACCCGCGTCATTGGTAAGGCGCGGAGTCGCCGACACAATGCCTTCGAGCGTGCGGTTACCCCCCAAGGCCGCGAAAGCGGTCCAGGTGTTGGTGAGGTCATATTCGCCCCTGACCATGCCGAAGTTAGTTTCTAGCTCAGTCCCACCGAAAGAGGGGGTGTAGTTCAACGATGAATCCGGCGCAGCGGGTATCTGAGTTGCCGCGCCGGTATTAACGCTTGAGCGGCCACTATCAAGGGTGAGTTTTTGATGGCCGACATCGAACAGTATTCGGCCTTGATCGCCACGGTAGTCGAGCCCAACGACGACGGAGGTATCGCGCTGAGCTTCGCCATCAATGGCGGTGTCACCACGGCCGCGCACGGCACTTATCCGTGCCCCCCATTGCTGCTGATCACCATACCGCTGGCTAGCATCGACGCCCACTTCGCCATAGCCATCGGAGCGGTAACCACTGGATAGATTGAGCATCGGGTCATCACCGGCATGCTTGGGCTCGATGTTGATGGTGCCACCGATTCCGCCGCTCCCGCCGACAGGTATGCCCGACGTAAAGGCGCTGGCGCCTTTGAAGACTTCGACGCGCTCAGCAAGGTCGCTGTTGATGATTTGTCGTGGCAGCACGCCGTATAGACCGCCGTAAGCCACGTCGTCACCGGCCAAGTTAAAGCCGCGTACCTTGTACGCTTCGCCATAGATGCCGAAGCCCAGTCCTACCGATATCGAGGCATCGTTCTGAAGCGTATTGCCCAGTGTCTGGGATTGCTGGTTCTCCATCAGCTCACTGGTATAGCTGATGACGTTGAAAGGCACGTCCATCGCGTCCTTTTCACCGATCAACCCTACGCGGCCACCCGCCGCGATTTGGCCTCCGGCGAAGGCTGGCGGTGGTGTATCTCCGTAGGTAGGCATGGAGCCCGTGACGGTGACGGTATCCAAGGACTGATTGGCAGTGCTCGTCTGCGCCCAGGCGCTCGCAGGCGTGATACCCATTGCGATCAGTGTTAGCGCGCGCAGCAGCTGAGCTTTGCGGCGCTTAGCCGCTGTGTTGAAAGTGTTCCCAAGAGACATAGTGTCGATCCGATCATTTTTACAGCAGCGCCGAGCCGCCACGTTTTTATGAAACTGATGTAAGAAAGCGGAGGGCTTGGCTGCCGTGCCGTGGTCACCCCTCAAGCATAGGCCTACATGATAAACAAAATGAGATGTATTAGCATCTGCGGGTGATATTTTTTCCGTACCCGCCTTGCAAAAAAAGGGTATTGGCGTCTAAATGTGATGCCTATTTTCTTTCTGACGCTCTCGCTGCTATGTGTTATCGGTCGATGCTCTCTTTCGTGGCCCGCTGCTGTTTATCAGCCGCTTGCTTGTTGCCCTTGTCGAATGCCCACGCACAGTGGGCCACCATCAACTGGACCATTGCCGAAACGCTACTGGCCATTGACGCGCCGCTGAGCGGTACCGCCCAACAAAATGGCTACCATGAGTGGGTAGGGGAGCCAAGGATCCCCGACGGCGTTGAAGATCTTGGTCTGCGATCACAGCCCAACCTCGAGCTCATGGCGCAATCGCCACCGACGCAAACGTTCATTTCGCCGATGTTCGCTGGACTGACGGAGCGTCTGGAGAGAATTGCCCCGGTCACGTCGTTTTCCCCCTATTCACCTGGTACTCATACCTGGCAAGAGATACAAACACTTACCCGTCAGCTAGGTGAGCTAACCGGCCACCGGCTGCAGGCAGCGCAGTTAATCAGCGAAACGCATACGTTGATGAACACGCTTCGCCAACAGCACCCCGATGCGCCACCGTTACTGATGGTACAATTTATGGATGCCCGTCATGTAAGGGTTTTTGGTGATAACAGTCTCTACAACGCTGTGCTTGAACAAATTAATCTGACCAATGCCTGGGACCGGCCCACCAACGCCTGGGGATTTTCACTATCAGCTATCGAAGCACTCTACGATTACCCCGAGGCAACCCTAGTCATTGTTGACCCAGTGCCAACCGGTGTTGAAGACGCATTGGCGAAAAGTGGTTTATGGCAACATTTGCCCAGCGTTAAAAACGCCAATTTATTGCGTTTACCGCCAGCATGGAGTTTTGGAGCGCTGCCTTCCGGGCAACGCTTTGCTCGGGAGTTGGTTGCTGCGCTCGCGTCTCAGCCACGACGTTGACGCACGTCGCTATACGGGCGCTGTTCCTGAGATGGCGCCTGGGGGTGAATAGCCAGTAAAAGTGCTAGCCGACGGCAGGGCATGTACCCCACAAGAGGAAATCGGAAGGAGGTGTTACGTTTGTTCCACTCAGTATCTATACGTATTTGAGTTCTGTCGTGCTAGTTCTAGTGTGCCATAAATTGATTCTGCTACCGTGTGATGATGATACCAGTCTACCTATTGGACTGAGGTTGAGCGCTATACTATCTCACAAGCTCCGTGATCATTTTGAGGGATATCTTAGGGAACTGGCTATCTAGTAGGACATACAAGCTCTATTCCAGTTTCAAAGACTCGTTATGGCTTAATGCTATCTATCGATAAAAGCTATCTACCTAATTTTCTCTTAGTTAATTAATCGAGCATCGCTGCTATGCTGTTATTTATATAAGTTACTCGCTGAAGCCATGAGCACCCTGGCAGAGGTATGTAATCGATGTCATATGAAATAACGCTTAAGCGCATATATGCGCCGATAGAGGATCACGACGGCACTCGCGTGTTGGTTGATCGGTTATACCCTAACGGGCTGTCTTCAAGCTTCCTTGCACTGAATGAATGGTACCCGGAGATAGCTCCTGCATCTCAACTATGCCGTCAGTATCGTCAGCAAAAAATCAGTAAACCACGCTTTCTTGAGCGTTATAGCAGTGAGCTGAAGGCGTGCCCTGATAAGCTACTGCCTTTAATGATATTCGCACGCGCGGGGCGAGTGACCCTGCTCACTGCCGCTCGTCAAATTGACGATTCCCACCTTCCAGTAATCAAAGAGCTGGTGCTATCAGCGCTCGAAGAGGAAGACGCGAGTGATCGTGAATTTTGCTCATCGCCCTGCCTGGCGCACACATTACCCACTTCTCAACGTTAGACCGTTTGCTTCACGCGTCATCATTGGGCTTGATGATGACTGGTTTAGTGCCCCTGTAGGCCAGTGCACCTAATGTTAATCGCTTAATAAGCCCAGATAACCGCAAACAAAATACCCCATCCCAGAGCACTGGCAGCCATAATTGTGTAAGTGGCTGAGATAGTAGCAACATCAACTTCTTGCTGCGTGCAGAGTGCTTGTAAACCGTGGTAAATCAAGCTGCAAGAGATACCCAGCCCGCTGAGTATAATCACGACATTAAAAAATAAGTTGGGTACCAGGAGTGCCAACGACGAGGCAAATAAAGGCAGTGGTGCAAGCCCGGCAAGCAAATAGGCATCTTGATAGCTGATAGATAGCTCTTCAGTTCCATTGACTACAGCGTAGATTACCCACCCGATAACAAAAAAACTCACTATCTCTGCAAGGAAAATAATGGAGGTGATAAAACGCCACTCTCGGTCAGCAAAGCCCACCATAAATGTATCGCCGTAATGGTTGCCCGCATAATAGAGCAGTATTGGCGGCAAGAGCGACATAGGTAAAACTACCCGCCACGCTAGTAAAGGAATGGAGGGGCAGGAAGTCTGTAACTCTTTCCAGCCTTCACGATGGTTGAAGGGTAATTTGAGAAAAGTGAGTGCTCGCACTTCAGGACTCCCTTGGAAGTGTAATTTCAATGATTAGGTGCTCTAAATTAGCGAGTTAGCCATAGTTGAGTATGTGGTAAACAGAGTTGGGAAAATGACTAAAAAAATTAAGTGTGCTGTGTGGCATTTCGGTTAGTTGCTGAACAATAGAGGCACTGTCCGAATCCAATCGACGCGAACAGTACCGTGCTACAGATGACTCTAACGTTTAGTGCTTGGCACTCTGTAAAGCCTGTTCTTCGATGTCTCTATCAACAGAAGAGACGTAGTACTCGTCATCGAAAGCGCCTTCTGGCTCCTTGAGCCACACCAAGCAGATTACCCAACTGATAAAGGCGCCGGTGGCGATGATGTAGAAGAACTGCGATGGAGTGACAAACGTAAAGATGGTTAGGTAAACCACCGCGCCAACATTACCGTAAGCGCCGGCCATACCGGATATCTGCCCAGTGATGCGGCGCTTGATGGAGGGAATGATACCGAAGGTTGCTCCCTCGGCCCCTTGCACGAAAATCGAGGTGCCGATGGTCACCGCAATGGCCAGAACCAGTGGCCAACTCGAATTGAGCAAAGCCATCAGCAAGAACCCAACGCTAATGCCAAACATGTAGCACAGCATTACAAAACGACGGTTGCCCATGCGGTCGGAAACCATACCGCCCATGGGGCGCGCCACCAGATTGACGAACGCGAATGACGCAGCAATCAGGCCAGCGGTAGCGGCATTCAGGCCCCAAGTCTCCTCAAAGAACATGGGCAGCATCGACACCACCGCCAGTTCAGCGCCGAAGTTGGAAAAATAGGTGCTGTTAAGCGCCGCCACACTGTTGAACGAGTACTTATCGTCCTCCGGTACCCCCTTACGCAGGATCGGTAGGTTGACTCTCAAGATCTGGACAATTTGATAGATGACGATCGCGATAATGGCTAGATAAGCGATGACGGCACCCGTAACCGATAAATAGCCCATATACTGAATACGCCAGACCAGAATGGCGAGTACGCCGACCAACGGGATTGTCCAGATGATCAGCTTGATCATATCGCCCCAGGAACTCACTTCCATGGCAGCGGATTTGCGTGGTTTCCGGTGAGCCTGGGCATCCGGGCCATCGGTAATCGCGAACCAGTAGTAAATACCGTAAGCGGCCATCACGATAGCGCTCTGGGCGATGGCCCAGCGCCAGCCATCGGGGCCGCCGTACATGCTCAGGGCGATGGTCGGCAGCGACATGGCCGCGACGGCGGAGCCGAAGTTACCCCAGCCAGCGTAGAAGCCTTCGGCGAAGCCGATGTCCTTGGGCTTGAACCACAACGCCGTCATGTGGATACCGACCACGAAGCTGGCGCCAATCGAGCTCAGTACCAGGCGTGCCACTAGTAGCTGCGTCATGCTGTTACCGAAAGCAAACGCCAGCGCCGGTAGCGACATAGTGACCATGAGCACCGAGAACACCCGTCGCGGGCCGAATCGATCCAGTGCCATACCAACGATGATACGCGCGGGAATCGTTAAGGCGACGTTGCAGATGGCGAACAGCTTGAGATCATCCGTGGTTAGCCAGTCGACGCTCTTGAGCATGCTCGACGCGAGCGGCGCCATGTTGAACCACACGTAAAAGGTAATAAAGAAGGCAATCCAGGTCAGGTGCAAGGCCCGAATTTCGGGGCTGCGAAACTTGAATACAGCGGAAACTTTCATGGTCGTATCGTCCTGTGTTCCTAGGGAGATTTTTACCAAAGGAGGGGTAGGGGCTGCTCAAGGGCTGGGTAGAATCAACAAGGGGCACTCGGCTCGCCGGGCCAGGAACGAGCTGACGCTGCCAAACGTCATGTAGTCGAGTTCATCAACAAAATAAGTCAACGACTTGGCGATGATGCCGCCGTCCGGCTGATGGCTATGGCGGGCAATCACCAGTAGGTCAGGCGAGAGTTTGCGGGTGGCCTGAAGCAGCATCTTGCGTGCGTCACCCTCGGCGAGAAGCTGCTCGGCTTGGAAGCCCTCGCCGATGGCGAATGCCATACCCTCCTGAAGGTGCTGTTTAACCTCATCGTGCTCCTGCTGAAACAGCACCTCGTTGTTATCGGTAGCGTCGAGTGGGTTTTCCACCACGCCGACCAGTATCAGCAGAGGTTGGTTACAGCGGAACATATTGACGACCTGAGCAAGAGCCAGCTTGGCGTTTCGCGAACCGTCATAGGCGATCATGATTTTCATGGTGTCCTCCCGCAGTGGGGTAGGGGGAAAAGACCCGGCGCTTGGCTCCGGGCGTAAAGAAGCAAGCTATATTTAGGAGTTGTTAACCTAGCTCACGGGTTCTTAACGTAGGCACTCTTGCGTAGATAGAACCACCAGTTGATGACCAGGCAGATGGTGTAGAAGACCGCAAAGCCATACATGGCAAGTTCTGGTGTGCCGGCCTGGATTTGCTCGCCCATTACCCGCGGGGCGATGAAGGCGCCATAGGCAGCGACGGCAGAGGTCCAGCCAAGAACCGGGCCTTTCTGCTGCTGGTCGAAAATCACCCCGATGCTGCGGAAGGTAGAGCCGTTGCCGATACCACTGGCGGCGAATAACACGATGAATAGCAGCAGGAATAGCCAGAAGAATTGATTAGGATCGGTGGCGTTATAGGCCTGCATCATCACGTAGCCAGTGGCGACAGAGGCGACCACCATGACCGCAGAGATTATTTGGGTAACGATGGAGCCGCCCACTTTGTCGGAGATCCATCCGCCCAGCGGACGAATCAGAGCGCCTACGAAGGGGCCTATCCAGGCCCAGGTTAAAGCGCTGGGCGCCTCTGGGTTGGCCACGCGAATCAGCGTGCCATCGGCAGTGGCTTCCATCATGTTGCCGAAGATGACGTTGATAGAGAGCGGCAGGGCTGCAGAGAAGCCAATAAAGGAGCCGAAGGTCAGGATATAGAGAATGGTCATTGACCAGGTGTGCTTATTGGAAAATATCGCGAATTGCTTCTGGATATTAGGCTTAATGTCGCCAGGAATCAGGCGCAACAACACCAGGGTTAGAACAATGGTTAGCGGCAAGGCAATCCACATATTAAGCCAGCCAAGAGCCAGCATACCGATGATCGCGGTCACCATGCCGACGCCGTAGAGGCCTAATATTTTGCTGAAAGCCGCCAGCGGCGAACCAGGGTTGGGCGTAATAGTGCGGAGATTGTTCATGCCGAACCAACCGGCGAACGCTAATGGGATCAGGAATACGAGCCAAATAAAGCCAGCATTCTGGATCCAGGTGTCGGTCCCTGCTTCGATCCGACCAATCAACGTACCGCTAGCGCTTTGCAATTCCATTGGCGAACCGGCCATAGCGCCAAAAATGCCGACGGTCATTACCAGTGGGATGACAATCTGCATGGTAGTGACGCCGAAATTACCCAGGCCTGCATTCATGCCCAGGGCGTAACCTTGCTGTTTGCTGGGATAAAAAGTGGAAATGTTGCTCATTGAACAAGCGAAGTTACCGCCACCGATACCGGAAAGTAGCGCCAACGCCTGGAATACCCAAAACGGCGTGCCTGGGTTCATCAAGGCGATACCAGTGCCGGCAGCGGGGATCATCAATAGCGCGGTGGTCAGGAAGATAGTGTTACGCCCGCCAGCGATGCGGATCATGAACGATGCTGGGATGCGCAGTGTGGCACCTGCTAGACCGGCAAGCGCCGTCAGTGAAAATAGCTGGTTAACCGTGAACGAAAAACCCAGGTTCTGCATCTGGGTGGTAATCATTCCCCACATCATCCAGACAGCGAATCCCATCAGCAGGCTGGGAATGGATATCCATAGGTTGCGGTTGGCGATGTGCTTGCCTTCCTGTTCCCAGAATTGGGCGTCTTCGACATTCCACTTTTCAATGTCGGCATTTCTCTTGCTCATGGCGATTTCCCCTTGGCATCAAACCTATCTGCATCTAGCAGTTAGCAAGCAAGATACGCTGGGGGAAGAAATTGGGAAATAGGTGAAAATAACATGAAAAACAGCGACATACCTATTGAGAGGTAGTCGCTGAAAAGCCTGGGTTGATTGATTTTAAAGAGAAAAAATCGACAGGGGGTAAAGGCGGGTCAGAGCAAAAGTACTCTGGGAGTCTTTGGAGGTAACCACACAGAACCGACTAGTGATCGATACCTTCCTGGACTGCCCAGACGGCGGCTTCGACACGTGAGCGTAGGTTGAGCTTTTTGAGTAGGTGCTTGACGTGAACCTTGACCGTGCCTTCGGTAATATCCAGCTTGCGCGCGATGAGTTTGTTGGAGAGCCCGCCAGCCAGCTGTTGCAGAATTTCGCGTTCACGCTGGGTTAGGCTATGAATATCGGGAGTGGTGGGCGCATTGCGCTGATTACGCAGCGCTTCAGCGAGTAGGGCGGTCAGGCTTTCGCTGATGACCATGCGGCCCAAAGCAGCCTGACGCAGCTGGCGAACCATGTCTTCAGGCTCCATATCCTTAAGCAGGTAACCGTCGGCACCGTTGCGCAGTGCCGCGACCACATCATCCTCATGGTCGGAAACAGTGAACATCACCACACGGCCGCTATAGTTGGCTTCCCGTAGGCGGCGCAAGGCTTCTAAGCCATTAACGCCCGGCATGTTTAAATCCAGTAAAACCAAGTCAGGCTCCAGTTTGAGAGCCAGTGCAACGCCCTCTTCAGGGTCGCCCGTCTCGCCAACCAGTTCAAGATCGTCCTCTAGTTCAAGCAGCTGTATCACGCCACGCCGCAGTAGTGGGTGGTCATCAATAATCATCAGGCTGGCGGGTGTATCGTTGGCGGTGGTCAGCGTCATTAAGAAGTCCCTGTACCTAAGTGAGAGTCTGAGGCAGCCGTTACAGGCTGCTGCTGAATTAAGCGAGCGGTCAACGGGGTGAAGACTATCTCAATGCTGGCCCCTCCTGCGGGGCGATTGGCGATACTCAGCTCCCCGTTCAGGGTAGTAGTTCGGTCGCGTATGATCACCAAACCGTAGTGCATGGGTGGCGAGCTATCGTCTTCCAGGCCTATGCCATCATCTTCAATACGCACTAGCAGTCGAGCATCGGCAAAGCGCACAGTGACCCCAGCCCAGTGGGCTTGGGCGTGCTTGTGAGTATTGGCCAGCGCCTCGCGAATGATCTGCAGCACGTGAATTTCTTCATTGGGATTAAGTAGGTAAGGCGGCACATCGTAGTCAAGCTCGACCGTTATCTCCATGCGCTGGCTAAACTCTTCGATGGTTTGGCGTAAGGCAAATTGCAGCCCTGGCCCCTCTAGTTTGAGCCGGAAGGTAGTAAGCAGTTCACGCAGTTGACGATAGGCACTGTTTAAACCGGTACGCAGCTCGTCGAATACCGCAGACTGCATCTCTCGAGAGGCGTCTTTTTGCTGCATACGTTCGAGTCGCGCAACCTGCATCTTTAGATAAGAGAGCGATTGGGCTAGCGAGTCGTGAAGTTCGCGGGCAATGATGGTCCGCTCGTTGATCAGCGTGACGTGCTGCTGCTCCTCGATACGCCGTTGCAGGTACACCGCCGTGGCCAGCTGGTCGGCTAACATGGTGAGCAACCGACGGGTGCTATCGTTGAGCCGCTCCTGGTGATACCACACTTCCAGGGTGCCAAGCAGCGTGTCGCCTACGCTAATCGGTAGCAGTAAACATTGGGACTGGTTATTGGACAGCACCTCCAAGGGGCGAGGATCAATCAGGCAGGCGTGGCACTCCTGGTCACGGCAATACTCTGGCCGGGTACGTGAGTGGGTTTCCAAAACCGGCATTTCCCGTTGGTCGAAAGGATCGTTTAGGGAAAGCCGAATCGGCCCGATATCCAGCAGCTTTTCCAGTTCGCGCAGCATAGGTGCTGCGCTAGAGCAAAGGTCGTTACCGCCGCCATACAGCGAACGGCTAGCATCATGCATTACTCGCAGCGCCTGATTGCTGCGCTCAAGTTCCTGTTTCTTGCGCGATACCTTGTCTTCTAATGCGGCGTAGCTGGTGGCCAGCTCGGCAGACATCTTATTAAAGGTGTGGCCCAGCAAAGCCAGCTCATCACTGCCGCGTAGCTCTGAACGTGGCTTGAAATTACGCTGCGCCGCCTCGCGGGCAAGCACCATCAGCTGGCGCAGCGGCACTACCAGATTATGGCGAACATCGTAAAGGGCTATCGAAACCACGATAGCGATCAGTACCAGAAAAAGCAGTTGCATCATCCCCAGTAGCCGCACCTTAGCTTCGGTGCTCTGCTCCAGATAGGTCACTAGCACTTCAATGTCACTGACCATCTCAACGATCATCATCTCTAGCGTAGCGAGGTCTAGCGCCGTGGCAGCGGCCGGAGCCTCAAGTGCTGGGCGAAGCGAGTGCTGCCAGTAGTTCTGAAGTTTTTCCAGTTGGCGGCGGCGCTCATGACGATCGTCAATGGGGATCGTTTGTTGTAGCGTTGTGCCATGCAAACGTTGATCGAAGCTCGAAATCAGTCCTTCGAGCTGTTCTGCGCTTGTCTCCTCTGGAGCATACTCCAGGCGTTGCAAGGCTCCCATAATCTGATAGGCATTCATGCGTAATGAGCCAGCGACATTAATCGCGGCCGCATCGCCACGACTGCTGTTAGACATTGCCATGGTCAGGGTGATACTGATGAGTGCCATCCCGCTAATGGCAAGTAGGGACGCAATGATGCGAGCAACCAGGGAGCGCTGAAGTAATTTCATGGCATTTCCGATAGCGCGGAAGAGGTAAGGGAGTGTGGCACTGTCTGCATTTCGATACGAGGGCTATTCCTTTGGGGTTAGCCAGTCTACCTCCGATGCCTTTTTGACCTACGCCCAGTATTTACCGACAATTCTGGCACGTCTTCCGATGTCTTTATACCCTCGCTGGGAAACGCCATGCCATCACCCGTGCCGCCTCCCACGTTGGAGACATCCATACAGCCAGTAAATGGTTATCAGTTGCTGGTAGCCATGCTGCTAATGCCGTTGGCAAGCGCTTTAGCGGTGGCTAGCTGGACACTTTATGGCCTGCTCGCAAAGCAGCCTGTCTATGTGTTGGTACCGTTGATGAGTGGTGTGTCATTGGCGTGGCCAGCCTGGTATATCGCCAAACGGGGCGACACCTGCCGCGTGATGCAGTGGCTATTATTGGGGCTAGCATTGGCGCTGGGCGGATTTGGAATGGCTAGCCAGCCGTGGGAGTTTTTGTTGGTGGGGGCTGGGCTTGGGCTGGGAGGGGCGGTGATTGCCACCGGCATCGCCCACGCCCAAGGCTGGATGCCTGGCCGCTGGGTGTGTCTTTGTGTCGTCCTTTTTCTGGTGTTAGCGGCAGGCGTCGGGCTTTCCCTGCGAATAGCACCTCTGGTCGTCCAAGCCTATGGTTGGCGGGCGGCGCCACTTAGCCTGCTGATCCCTCTGTTTATGGTAATGCTGCTGCTGTGGCTTTTCGTAGCGTCACCCGAGTGATGCCGCCTATTAGTCTGACTTGTTCATTCTTGCCGACTGATTCTTAACTACTAGCGATAAGGCTTATTTTATGACCACCGATTTTATGACCACCGATTTTATGACCATAGCGACGTTTGCCGATTTACTGCAGGAAGCACGTAAACAGCCTAAGCCCCAGCGCCTGCTGTTTGTGTTCGTGCGCGCAGAGCTGCCCGATTTCCCTGATGCTGAACAGCGTCGTCGCTTCGAACAGGGGGAAGGGGGGGTGTTGGTGCCGGTAGTCTGCGTAGATAAATCGACGGAGGAACTGACCAGTATGGCGGCATTGGTCGAGGAGTCACGCCGTACCGAGATCGAATGGGATCTAGTCTTCACTGCTGCTATGGACGACCCAAAAGATGATGCCGAGGTTGAACGCCAGCTTCAGCGTATGATGGAGTCGCTGCAAATGGGTAATATCACCGCCTATCTTGCCTTCGATCATCACGGCAATGCGGTTAACGTCGGCTAGGGAAGGTTACCATGGAGCACTACTTCCTTATCAAACACCTGCACATGACGGCCGCTGCGCTGAGCATCACGCTCTTCGTAGTGCGCGCTTGGTGGTCGGTGCAGGAAAGTCCGCGACTCAACGCCCGTTGGGTCAAGGTATTGCCTCATCTTATTGATACGGTTCTGTTGGGACTGGGGGTGACTTTGATGGTATCGCTTTCCGTATGGCCCTGGCAGCTTCCCTGGCTTGGCGCCAAGCTATTAGCACTGCTGGCCTATATCGGTATTGGTACCATTGCAATTAAACGTGGAGCCACGCCAGCGGTGCGAGCCCTAGCCGCGGTAGCGGCAGTGGCTATCTTTGCCTATATGGTGGGGGCCGCTATTCACCACAGCCCGCTTTCCTGGTTGGGCTGATTATTTCAGCATTCTTAAGTATTGGCGAAGTACTTCGGCATTGTTGTGGCGCTCCTCCTTGGAGGCGAACACAAGAGTGACTCGCTCTTTCCTGGCACGTTGTGCAAGGTCACGAAGCGTCTCGCGACAGGACGTTAATTCTTTGAGATAGCGTCGACGGAAGTCATTCCAATCGAGTGAACCATTATGAAACGCTTTGCGAAGCTCGCTGCTCGGTGCAATTTCCTTACGCCACTCATTAATTTTAGCATCCTCCTTGGACACCCCACGTGGCCAGATACCATCGACGAGAACACGATAACCATCCTTGTTGTGTGGTGAGTCGTAGGCACGCTTTAATTCGATTTCCATAGCCACCTCCGTATTACTTTGGCCTCTGTTTAAGCCTAGTAAAGTTGAGCAGGGGTTCATAGGACCCCTTGCCTTTAATAGGTAGCCAAGAACTAGGTGGCCCTTACCGGCCATTATTAAGCTGCGTCGAGTGGGCGTGAGGGGCCAAAGTGCTCAAAGTGTCGGCGATCTTCGTCAACCCCCAGTTCGGACAAAGCGCTGTTAATCGCTGTCATAAATCCTTGAGGGCCGACGAAATAGCAGCGTGCCTTAAGATCAGGCAGGTAGTGAGCTAATAAGCTACGGTCGATACGACCAATATGTTCGGCTTCATTGCCGCGCTCATGAATGCGGACAGCCTTAAGGCGTTGAGGATACTCGCTCTTCAGTGCGTCTAATTCACCTTTAAAGGCCTGATGTTCGGCATCCAGGGCAGCGTGTAGATAGATGACTTGCCGCCCAAGGGACAAGGCATGTCTTGCCATGGGGAGCAGGGGCGTTTGACCAACGCCGCCGCTGGCAAGCAACAGAGGCTCGTCACCTTCAATCAGCGTGAGGTCGCCTGCTGGCGGTAACAGTTCTAAGGTATCGCCTGGTTGTAAGGCATCGTGGAAGTGGCGGCTGACCTGGCCCTGTTCTTCGCGTTTGATCGAGATCCGGTAGCTCCGGCCATTCGGTGTGTCCGAAAGGCTGTAATGCCGATAGACCAGTTCGCCGTTAATGGTCAAACGTACGCCGATATACTGGCCTGGCTCATGGTCAGCCACACGACCACCATCCTCGGGTTCAAGGATAAAAGAGCGAATTAAAGCGCTTTCCTGCTGGGTACTGGCAATCTTGAAATAGCGTGTGCCACGCCATCCGCCAGGGCGCTGTTCAAACTCTCGATAGCGCTGATCTTCCAGGTCGATCAACAGGGCGGCAAGTTCGTTATATAGAGCGCCCCACGCATCGGCAATTTCCGGGGTGACAGCTTCACCCAGCACTTCGCCAATCGCCGCCAGTAGGCATTCACCGACAATAGGGTACTGTTCGGGAAGAATGCCTAGAGAGACGTGTTTGCTGACCACAACATCCAGAGTTGCGCGCGCCTGAGCTGGATTGCCACGTAGTTGAACATAGGCCAACACGGCGTTGGCCAGTGCGCGGGGCTGACCACCGCTTTGCTGGTGTACCTCATTAAAGAGGGGCTTAACCTCTGGATAGCGGGTGAACATCAGTGGATAGAAGCGTTGGGTAATCGCATTCAGGTGTTCGGCCACGATGGGGGCTGTCGCGTTAATCAGCTTTTCCTGCTCATGTGTTAGCACTGTTACTACCTCGATACTTTAAGATGTATTGGAAATGCATCTTAAATCCGCAGACCTTTAAATGCTAGCCATAAGATGTATTTTTGATACATGTCATGGTCTTTGTTGGTGGCTAGGCGCACACTCATATTTCCAAGTAAATTAGTCGGGATTACGCCATGCCAACGACCACCTCATCCCAGCCTGCTTCTAAGCTTGAGCATTTACCCTTAATGCGCTTGGCTTTTAGGCCTTTCTTTCTGCTGGCCGCGCTGTTTAGTGTGGCGTCCCTTTTGGTGTGGTTGGCCTTCTGGCACGGCACTATTTTGCTGCGACCTTATGGCGGTTTGGTGTTCTGGCATCAGCATGAAATGTTGTTTGGCTTTGCCGCGGCGGTGGTAGCGGGATTTTTACTAACCGCTGTGCGTAACTGGACAGGGTTGCCGAGTTTAAACGGCGGGCCGCTGCTGGGTCTGGTGGTGCTATGGCTATTGGGTAGGGGGCTGATGGCTTTCCCCATGGGGCTGCCGGAGTGGCTGCTGCTGGCGGTTGACCTAGCGTTTCTGCCAATTGTCGCTATGGTTATGGCGCGTCTAGTTATCACCGCAAAGCGTTGGCGCAACTTGATCTTTGTACCTGTGCTGTTGCTGTTTGCCACGGCTAATCTGGCGATGCACTTAGGAGTCATGCAGGGTGATGCCGAGCTGATCCGCCAAGCCGCCTACTTAGCCGTACTGTTAATCACACTGATGATGACCGTAGTGGGTGGGCGCGTAATTGCCATGTTTACCGCCAATCGTTTAGGACGCACCAAACCTGAACCTATTGCTTTACTCGAAGGAGTGACGCTGGTGAGTACGGCTGGCGTCGTCGTGCTGCAGCTGGTCACCATGTTGGGAGTTGCCATTCCTGCTGTTTTAATGGGGGGAGTGATGCTCTTAGCGGCGTTGGCCAACACTGTTCGCATGGCGCGTTGGGGTGGGCTGCATAGCTGGCGTGAACCTTTACTTTGGGGGCTGCACGGCAGCTACGCCTGCATTCCACTAGGGCTTATTATGTGGGTCTTGGCACTCATGGGGCTGATGCGCGTTGAACTTGCCGTGCACGCCCTGACCATTGGCGGCATGGGCACCATGATGCTTGCCATGATGGCCAGGGTTTCGCTAGGCCATACGGGGCGTCCCATACGCACATTGCCTGGTATTGGTGTGGCGCTGGGCTTAATGCTAATAGCCGCCTTAGTGCGCTCACCCGTTTTGGCGTTATTTCCCCAGATTACCCACTGGACCTATACGCTGAGCATCATCTTCTGGTGCTTAGCCTACGCAATATTTCTCGCGCACTACACTTGGCCGCTGATGCAGGCGCGAGTCGATGGGCAGGATGGCTAGGGAGTGCTATGCGCTGACGGTAGGAATGCGCATAAGTTGCGCCAGTTGAGATTGTTGGCTGCCCAGCAGGTCGGCCAATGTGTAGTGGTCGAGTACACTTAGAAATGCTGAAAGTGCATCATTAAGAATCGGTTGAAGGCGACATGCCGGCGTAATGATGCATGCATTATCGCTATGAAAGCACTCCACTAACGCCATGTCATGCTCCATCTCGCGTACTAGCTCGCCTAACCCAATGGTTGCGGGGTCCCGTGTTAGCAGTAAGCCGCCATTCTTGCCACGAATAGCGGTAACGTAGTTCTTTTGACTTAGCTCTTGAACGATTTTCATCAAATGATTGCGTGAGATATTAAAGGTCTCGGCAATCTCGTGAATGGTAGAGCGCTCCTCTCCCTTGGTAGCAAGAAAGATTAATACGCGTATCGAATAATCAGTGAATCGGGTGAGGTGCATGGAGTGTGCTTTGCTCCGAGAGTAATCCAGCTATAAAAAGCATGTTGTATGAATGTTAAGTGAGTTGCAATGTAAACGTAGTTGAAGGCCTGCGAGCATATTCCGCTTCGCTACAGCAAGCATTCAAGCACGGTTTAATTTCAACAGCGCCAACCGTCTATTCCTTTACGTTGGCCGCTCTATCACCTTAGAGGTAGATAGGGTGTATATGGAGGTAATCACGCAGTAATTCGCTTGTCGATCACGCAGAATCCACTCCATGGAGCCCGCCTGGCGGGTACGCAAATTTCCGAGGAGCCTGGAGATCGACCATGAGTCACTTCATAGATCGGCTGAATTTCTTCCGCAAGTCCCGTGAGCCTTTTGCCAACGAACACGGTGAGCTACGCAGCGAATCCCGCCAGTGGGAAGATAGTTATCGTGCCCGCTGGCAGCACGACAAAGTGGTACGCAGCACCCATGGGGTGAACTGCACCGGCTCTTGTAGCTGGAAGATCTACGTTAAGAACGGTTTAGTTACCTGGGAAACCCAGCAGACAGATTACCCTCGTACCCGGCCCGACCTGCCTAATCATGAACCGCGTGGCTGCCCGCGTGGCGCCAGTTACTCCTGGTATCTGTACAGCGCCAATCGCCTCAAATACCCGTTGATTCGTAAGCCGTTGCTGGCGCTATGGCGTGAAGCGCTGAAGGCTAACCCAGACCCGGTCGACGCCTGGGCGTCGATTGTTGAAGACCCTGCCAAGACTAAACAGTACAAGCGTGCCCGCGGCATGGGCGGCTTCGTTCGCGGTAACTGGGATGAGCTCAACGAGCTGGTCGCTGCCTCTAACGTTTACACCGCTAAGCAGTACGGCCCTGATCGTATCCTTGGCTTTTCGCCGATTCCTGCCATGTCGATGGTCAGCTACGCCGCGGGTAGCCGCTACCTGTCGCTGATTGGCGGCGTCTGCATGAGCTTCTACGATTGGTACTGTGACTTGCCGCCGGCCTCGCCAATGACCTGGGGTGAGCAGACCGACGTACCTGAATCCGCTGACTGGTACAACTCCGGCTATATTATTGCCTGGGGCTCTAACGTGCCTCAAACGCGTACCCCGGATGCCCACTTCTTTACCGAAGCGCGCTACAAGGGTACCAAGACGGTTTCGATCACTCCGGATTATGCCGAAGTTTCCAAACTGACCGACGAGTGGCTGTCCGCCAAGCAGGGCACCGATGCCGCTCTGGCGATGGCTATGGGCCACGTCATTCTCAAAGAGTTTCACCTCGATAACCCTAGTGCTTACTTCACGGACTATGTGCGCCGCTATACCGACATGCCGTTCCTGGTGGAACTGGAAGCGCGTGAAGATGGCAGCTTCGCACCGGGTCGCCAACTGCGAGCCAGTGATTTTGATGCTGCCCTGGGCCAGGAAAACAATCCCGAGTGGAAAACCGTCGCCTGGGACGAAACCCGCGACCAGTTGGTGGTGCCGCGCGGTTCCATCGGTTTCCGCTGGGGCGAAACCGGTGATGAAGTGGGCAAGTGGAATCTGGAGTCGCTGGACGCCGCAGGCACCGAGATCAAGCCGTTGCTCAGTTTGGTCAACCACCACGATAGCGTCGCGCGCGTTGCGTTTCCTTACTTTGGTGGTATCGAACACGAACACTTTGAGCACGTAAAAGGAGCCGGTGTTGGCGCCGCCGATGACCTACTGTTCCACAATTTGCCCGCCAAACGCTTAAAGAGAGCCGATGGCAGCGAAATGCTGGCGGTCACCGTTTTTGATCTGATGTGTGCCAACTACGGTATCGACCGTGGCTTTGTTGGCGACGGCGAAGATGATGGCGCGACCTCGTTTGATCAGATTCGCCCCTATACCCCCGCGTGGCAGGAGAAAATCACCGGTGTCCCTGCAGAGCAGTGCACCCGCATTGCCCGTGAATTTGCCGATAATGCCAATAAAACCAACGGCCGTAGCATGATCATCGTTGGTGCCGGTATGAACCACTGGTACCACATGGACATGAACTACCGCGGCCTGATTAACATGCTGGTCATGTGTGGTTGTATCGGTCAGAGCGGTGGCGGCTGGGCCCACTACGTTGGTCAGGAAAAACTGCGTCCGCAGACTGGCTGGACGCCTTTGGCCTTTGGCCTCGACTGGCAGCGCCCGCCGCGCCATATGAACTCTACTTCCTTCTTCTATAGTCACTCCTCCCAGTGGCGCTACGAGAAGCTCGAGATTAAAGAAATTCTTTCGCCGTTGGCCAAGGCCGAGGATTACCCCGGTAGCCTGATTGACTTTAACGTGCGTGCTGAGCGCATGGGCTGGCTGCCGTCAGCACCACAACTGGACACTAACCCGCTACGCCTAGCGAAAAAAGCCGAAGCCGCGAGTATGTCGACAGCCGATTATGCGGTTCAGCAGCTCAAGAGCGGTGAACTGCGCTTTGCCGCGGAAGACCCGGATGCGCCAGAGAACTTCCCACGCAATATGTTCATCTGGCGCTCCAACCTGCTGGGTAGCTCCGGTAAGGGCCATGAGTACATGCTCAAGTACCTGCTGGGTACTCGCCACGGTATTCAGGGTAAAGATCTGGGCGACTTCGGCGGCCAGAAGCCCGAAGAAGTGGTATGGCGTGACGAGGCGCCGGAAGGCAAGCTCGACCTGCTGGTGACGCTGGATTTCCGTATGTCCACCACCTGCCTTTACTCGGATATCGTGCTGCCTACAGCGACCTGGTATGAGAAGGACGACCTTAACACTTCTGACATGCACCCCTTTATTCACCCCTTGACGGCCGCCACCGACCCTGCCTGGGAATCGCGTAGCGACTGGGATATTTACAAGGGTATTGCCAAGGCGTTTTCCAAAGTGTGTGTAGGCCACCTGGGCGAAGAGACCGACCTGGTCACGCTGCCGATGCAGCACGACTCGCCAGGAGAATTAGCCCAGCCGGCGGTGATGGATTGGAAGAAGGGCGAATGCGCGCCGATTCCCGGCAAGACCATGCCGTCGCTGATTGAGGTCAAACGCAACTATCCCGAAACCTATGAGCGCTTCACCTCCGTAGGGCCGTTGCTGGAAAGCATCGGTAACGGCGGCAAGGGCATCGGTTGGAATACCGATGCGGAAGTCGAGCTGCTGGGCAAACTCAACCATCGCAAGCTGGATGGCCCGCATAAAGGGCGCCCGTTGATCGACAGCGCTATCGATGCCGCCGAGATGATTCTGACCCTGGCACCGGAAACCAACGGCGCCGTGGCAGTAAAAGCGTGGGATGCACTCTCCAAGATTACCGGACGCGACCATACCCACCTGGCGAGGCCCAAGCAGGAGGAGAAGATCCGCTTCCGCGATGTCGTCGCCCAGCCACGCAAGATTATCTCCAGCCCGACCTGGTCTGGCCTCGAGGATGAGCATGTCTCCTATAACGCCGGTTACACCAACGTTCACGAGCTGATTCCCTGGCGCACCGTGAGTGGTCGTCAGCAGTTCTATCAGGATCATGCCTGGATGCGCGCGTTCGGCGAAAGCCTGCTGGTCTATCGTCCGCCCATCGATACCAAGGCGGCCAAAGGCTTCCAGCTTCCCGCCGACAACGGCTTCAAGAGCAAGGCGCTGAACTTCCTCACGCCGCACCAGAAGTGGGGCATCCACTCCACTTACTCGGACAACCTGCTGATGTTGACGCTTAACCGAGGCGGCCCGGTAGTGTGGCTCTCCGAGGCGGACGCGGCTGAGATCGATATCGAGGACAACGACTGGATCGAGGTCTACAACGCCAACGGCTCGATTGCCGCGCGGGCAGTGGTCAGCCAGCGGGTCAAAGCGGGCATGGTGATGATGTACCACGCTCAGGAGCGCAACGTGAACGTCCCTGGCTCTGAGGTCACCGGTACGCGGGGCGGTATTCACAACTCGGTCACCCGGGTCTGCCCCAAGCCAACCCATATGATCGGCGGCTACGCGCAGCTCTCTTACAGTTTTAATTATTACGGCACCGTCGGCTCAAACCGCGATGAGTTCGTGTTAGTGCGCAAGATGAAGCACGTTGACTGGCTGGATGGTGAAGGCAATGACAGCGTTCAGGAGGCCGTGAAATGAAAATTCGTTCCCAGGTAGGCATGGTTCTCAACCTTGATAAGTGTATTGGTTGCCACACCTGTTCGGTGACCTGCAAAAATGTCTGGACCAGTCGCGAAGGTATGGAGTACGCCTGGTTCAACAATGTCGAGACCAAGCCCGGTATCGGCTATCCCAAAGAGTGGGAGAACCAGGCCAAGTGGAAGGGCGGCTGGATGCGCCGTAACGACGGTCGGATTGAACCGCGTATTGGTGGCAAATGGCGGGTGCTGGCGAATATCTTCGCCAACCCCGACCTGCCTGAAATGGATGACTACTATGAGCCGTTCACTTTCGACTACCAACACTTGCATACCGCCAAGATCGGCGAGCACCAGCCGGTGGCGCGTCCGCGCTCGCTGATTTCCGGTCAGCGTATGAAAAAGATCGAATGGGGCCCCAACTGGGAAGAGATTCTCGGCACCGAGTTCGCCAAGCGGCGCAAAGACGCCAACTTCGACAAGGTGCAGGCAGATATTTACGGCCAGTTCGAAAACACCTTCATGATGTATCTGCCGCGCCTGTGTGAGCACTGCTTGAACCCCACCTGTGTAGCGTCTTGCCCCAGTGGAGCGATCTACAAGCGGGAAGAGGACGGCATCGTTCTAATCGACCAGGACAAGTGCCGTGGCTGGCGGATGTGTATCTCCGGCTGCCCCTACAAGAAGATCTACTACAACTGGAAAAGCGGTAAGTCCGAGAAGTGTATTTTCTGCTACCCGCGTATCGAGGCCGGTCAGCCGACCATCTGCTCCGAGACCTGTGTGGGCCGCATTCGCTATCTCGGCGTGCTGCTGTATGACGCTGACCGTATCGAGGAAGTGGCAAGCTCCCCTGACGAGCGTGACCTCTACCACCGCCAGTGCGAGATTTTCCTAGATCCTAACGATCCGGAAGTGATTGCCCAGGCCAAGCGGGATGGCATCCAGGATAACGTCATCAAAGCCGCCCAGGCCTCTCCGGTCTACAAGATGGCTATCGACTGGGGATTGGCGCTGCCGCTGCACCCGGAATACCGCACGCTGCCGATGGTGTGGTACGTACCGCCGCTGTCGCCGATTCAATCCGCCGCTGAGGCGGGGCATGTCGAGTTCGATGGCATCCTGCCCAAGATTGAATCGCTGCGTATCCCGGTGAAGTACCTGGCTAACCTGTTGACTGCTGGTGAAGAGGAGCCCGTGGTGTTGGCACTCAAGCGCTTAATGGCGATGCGGGTCTATATGCGCGGCAAGCACGTAGAGGGTTCACCCAACGCCGACGTGCTCGATGCCGTGGGTCTGAGCGTCGCTCAGGTAGAGGAGATGTACCGCTACCTAGCCATTGCCAACTATGAGGATCGTTTTGTGATCCCTACCAGCCATCGGGAAATGGCCACCGAAGCCTTCCCGGAACGGGGCGGATGCGGCTTTACCTTTGGTGATGGTTGCCATGGTGAGAGCCAGCCCAACCTGTTCAATGGCCGTAAGCAGACCAGCGTGTTGGTGAAGCCGGTAGAGGTCTTCGACCCGCAGCCACAACTTGAGGAGTCTCGTCATGACTGAAGCCGCTACCCAACCGCCGATCCCGATAGAGCCGTCGTTCGAGCCGCTACAGGGTATGCGTAGCCTACGCGTACTGGCCCGCCTGCTCGATTACCCGACCCAGGAACTACAGGATGCCAGCGGCGAGCTCATCGAAATTCTCAATGCCGAGCGCCGCCTGGGGGCTGCTCTCAAATCGTCGCTAATGGCGTGGTGTCAGCGTCTCCAAGAGGGCGACCTGCTTGAGCTGCAGGCCGAGTACGTCGCCATGTTCGATAAGGGGCGGGCTACGTCGCTGCTGCTATTCGAGCACGTTCACGGTGAATCACGTGACCGTGGTCAGGCCATGGTGGATCTTATGGCCGAGTACAGCGCGGCCGGTTTTGAGCTAGATGCCCGTGAACTGCCCGATCATCTACCGGTATTTCTTGAATACCTTTCAATGTGCGACGAAGCCGAAATTGGTCGCTGGCTGGGCGAAATACGCCATATCTTGGCGTTGCTGACGGCACGGCTGGAGGAGCGGGGAGCGGATCACGCCCTGGTGCCGCTGTCACTATTGGCATTAATCGGCGCCGAGGGAGATGTCGAGGAGCATCGGCCCCAGGTCAAAAAAGAAGCGCCGGACAACACCCCCGAAGCACTAGACGCCGTATGGGAAGAAGAAGCGGTGCGTTTCTCAGCAACCTCAGATGAGGATTGCGCATTGCAGTCTGCTGAAGGTCGCCGCTTGGCTGAGCGCAAACACACCGTTCAGAGCCAGCCGGTACGCATTATGCCTGCTCCGTCTTTAAATGCCTCTTCCGCTCCTTCCGCCGATCGTTAATAGGAGAATCATCATGTATGACGCGATTGCGCATTACTTAACCCATCTGATCTACGGTTACTACCCCTATCTCGCTGGCACGGTGTTTCTGCTTGGCAGCCTGCTCCGTTTTGATCATGGTCAGTACACCTGGAAGACCGGTTCTAGCCAGATGCTCTCTTCAAAGAACATGCGCCTGGGCAGCAACCTGTTTCATATCGGGATTATCGTGATTTTCTTCGGTCACTTGGTGGGCATGCTCACGCCGCACTGGGTTTATGAGCCGTTTCTGCACGCCGGTACTAAACAGCTAGTGGCTATCGTGGTGGGCGGTATTGCCGGTGCCATGTGCGTGGTGGGCGGCGCCATGTTGCTCTATCGTCGTCTGGCCAACCCGCGCGTAAAGGCGTCGTCGAGCATGATGGATACCTTGATCCTGGGCTTGATCGTCTTACAAGCGTGCCTGGGTATGGTGACCATCATCTTCTCGTTGGGCCATATGGACGGCGAGATGATGCTGACACTCTCCAGCTGGGCGCAGTCGATTGTGTTCTTCAGCGGCGGTGCGGCGGATTACATGCAGGAAGTGTCGTGGATCTACAAACTGCATATCTTTATCGGCCTGACCATCATCCTGCTGTTCCCGTTTTCGCGGTTGGTGCATGTGTGGAGCGCGCCGTTTGGTTATGTGACCCGGCGTTATCAGCTTG
Source organism: Halomonas sp. MS1 (assembly GCF_024182575.1). Taxonomy (NCBI): domain Bacteria; kingdom Pseudomonadati; phylum Pseudomonadota; class Gammaproteobacteria; order Oceanospirillales; family Halomonadaceae; genus Halomonas; species Halomonas sp. MS1. The sequence goes on along the minus strand of NZ_CP098926.1, from coordinate 3,933,433 downwards.
TACGTCGGCGCAGTTAAAAAACTAGATTGTGCTCGGCCAGGCCTAGAGGAGAAATAATATGCAGATGATTGATATTGAACAGCTACCTGGGGGCGTTGCTGCGCCTCCGGTACGCGTCGGCGACACCCCTATCGATGAAGCAACGATTGCGTTGGAGATGCAGTATCACCCCGCTGAAACGGCGGGAGAGGCCCAGCTTCAGGCCGCCCGTGCGTTGGTGGTCAGAGAGCTGCTTCGCCAGCGTGCTAGCGTCCTGGGCCTACTATCGACACAGGACGTTAGCGAGGCACAGGAAGATGCGGCGATTGCTGCTTTGCTCGAACAGGAGCTTGAGGTGCCCGAACCGGGGGAAGCAGATTGCCAGCGCTTTTTTGACACCCACCGTGAGCGCTTTAGCGAACCAGTGCAGTTACGCGTTCGGCATATCCTGCTCGCGGCCGCACCCGATGACTCCCAGGGGCGCGACGACGCTTACCAGCTTGGCGAAAAGCTACTCGAACAGCTTAATCAGATACCCGAACGGTTTGCCGAATTTGCTCAACACCACTCCGCGTGCCCTTCAAAAGAGCTGGATGGTGATTTGGGTTGGCTAGTGTCGGGGCAAACCGTTCCAGAGTTGGACCGCGCTTTGCAGCACCTGCCCCCAGGCCTCCATGAGCGCCCCTTGGCGTCTCGCTATGGCTGGCACGTGGTCAGTATTGACGAACGAAAAGAAGGTAGGGCGTTACCTTTCGATCAAGTGATTGACCGGGTGCGCCATAGCCTACGGGAGCAGGCAACTCGGCGCGCGCTGCGTCACTATTTGCTGATGTTAGAGAGCGAAATAGGCGTCGAAGGGATTGTGCTGGATGACGATGCTGGCGGCAGCTTGATGCAATAGCTTGCTGCAATAGAAACGCTAATAGGAGAGGCTTGATGTCCCATGTTCCCGTAGATGCACTTTTCACTCCGCTTGGCATCGCGGTGTTAACCGTTTCCGATACGCGTGGATTCGATGAGGATGGCAGTGGTGACTTACTCGCCGCGCATCTTATTGAAAGCGGCCATAACCTAATGGAGCGGCGCATCGTGCCTGATGATATTTATCAGGTTCGTGCTGTGGTTTCGGAGTGGATTGCGCGTAACGAAATTCACACGATCCTGGTGAATGGCGGTACGGGCTTCACTGCTCGCGATACCACACCTGAGGCGTTAGTTCCTCTTTTTGACAAAGCAATTGAGGGGTATGGCGAGCTGTTTCGCTACTACTCTCTGCAAACGATTGGCACGTCGACTATTCAATCTCGGGCGGTGGCGGGGGTTGCCAACCAGACGCTGTTGTTTGCGATGCCCGGTTCGCCCAAAGCATGCGAATTGGCGTGGGAAAAAATCATCTCATTGCAGTTGGACTCCCGCACGCGGCCCTGCAACTTTGTCGCAATGGTGTTGCCTTCTGCGCCTGCTTGTAGTGGACGTCAAGTAGAAACGACCTCTCATGTTTCGGAGCGCTTATGAACTGTCAATGCGCAGAAATAGTCACGCCCGGCTTGTTAAATTTATTTGATGCACGCCAACGAGTTATCGACGCAGCCACGCCGATTAATGGCGTAGAAAATGTCTCCCTTGAACAGTCGGCGGGGCGAGTGCTGGCAGAAATGGTAGTGGCACCTCTCGATATGCCGGGCGTGGACAATAGCGCTATGGATGGTTACGCGCTGTGTCTGGCTGATTACCAAGCGGCACCTCGCGGTGCCGGCCTACCTATTCTCCAGCGCGTGCCGGCTGGCGCAGGTGTCATGCTGCTACCGAAAGGGGGCTGCGCGCGTATTTTCACCGGCGCGCCGGTACCCATAGGGGCTGATATTGTGGTGCCTCAAGAGCGGGTAACCCTTGATAAGCGCGGGCATATACACCTCGAGGGTAGCTTGGTGCTAGGCGCTAATATTCGCCGTCAAGGCGAGGAAACCCGCATGGGAACCCCGCTACTCGCTGCGGGTAAGTTTCTTGACGCAGCGTCGATTGCGCTTCTGGCAAGCCACGGGATCAATATCGTTGCCGTCAAGCGGCGCCTGCGGGTGGCACTGCTCTCAACCGGCGATGAGCTGATTGCCCCAGGCACGGTGCGATCTCCGGGACAGGTATACGACAGCAATCGCGCCATGCTTAACGTTCTGCTCGCACAAGCGCAGTGCGATGTAGTGGATCTAGGTGTCATCGCTGATTCGCCGCAGTCATTGCACCAGGCCTTTGAGCACGCACAAACCATTGCAGATGTGGTGATATGCACCGGTGGCGTTTCGGTAGGCGAGGAGGATCACGTTCGTCCGGTGATCGAGCAGCGCGGTGGGCTACATTTTCATGGTGTTGCGATGAAACCCGGAAAGCCTTTTGCATTCGGTTATCTAGGCGCGGAGCCTTCCACTTGCACGCCGTTAATGGCGCTGCCGGGTAACCCTGTGGCCTCCTTGGTGGGCTGGCAACTGCTGGCGCTGCCGTTTATTCATGCTATGCAGGGTCGACACTTAGCTTCGTTACAGTGTTTTCCAGTAGCAGCGGGCTTCTCTCAGCGTGGCCCCAAAGGGCGCTGCGAGCTATTACGGGTCGTGTTGGATTGGTCACAGGGGAGTCCCGTGGCGCAGTTAGCCGGTGGGCAGGGCTCGCATATGCTTGGTGCGGCTAGCCAAGCTGATGGTTATTTAATGATTAACCCCGAAATCGATGTGGCAGAAGGGGAGGCGTATCACTACTACCCCATCAATCAGTTCGCCGCTTGAATCACTTTTTTAGTCGTGACCACTGACCTCGTTAGCTTTTATAGGAGAGGGTATGTCTTCACATCACAAACCCCGCGCACTGATTTATGCTTGTTCCGGCTGCTCTGATGTTGCGCAACTAGCCAATAGTGTTGCCCTGCGACTTGACCATGCAGGAGAGGCAGAAATGTCGTGCATTGCCGGTGTCGGTGGTGGTGTGCCTGGCCTAGTGCGCATTGCCCGTTCCGGGCGGCCTATCGTAGCCATTGATGGGTGCCAGATGCACTGTGCCAGCCACTGTCTCGCCAACGCGGATGTGATACCCACAGAGCACGTAAAGCTATATGAAAACGGCCTGCGCAAGCGGCGGGGTCAGTTTTATGATGAGCAAACAATCATCGAAGTGACCGCTGAGGTAAAAGGACTCATTGCTCGGCTGCCCGTTAATGCCAGTTCCCAAGGGGAGCCCGTAGAATGAGTGCGCTAGTCGATGGATTTGGCCGTACGGTGCGTTACCTGCGTATATCGGTAACGGATCGTTGTGACTTTCGCTGTGTGTATTGCATGGCTGAGGAGATGACCTTCCTGCCTCGAGCCCAATTGCTAACCCTTGAGGAAATAGCCACTCTTTCGCAGGCATTCGTCGAGCTGGGCGTGGAAAAAATCCGTCTAACTGGCGGTGAGCCGCTGGTACGCCAGGGCGTGCTAACGCTAGTGCAAAAACTCGCTGAATTGGAGGGCCTGCGCGAACTGGCGATGACCACCAATGGCTCAGGGCTGGTCAAACATGCCGATGCTTTGCGTCAAGGCGGGCTACATCGGCTCAATATTAGCCTTGACTCGCTCAAGCCCGAGCGCTTTAAAGCATTAACCCGAACAGGTGACTTAAACCAAGTGATCGCGGGTATCCGTGCCGCACGTCGCGCTGGTTTTCAGTCGATTAAGCTCAACGCCGTATTGCTTAAGGGGCGTAATGACGACGAAATTATCGACTTGGTAAACTTTGCCCGGGATGAACAAGTCGATATCAGCTTTATCGAGGAAATGCCGCTGGGCGCAATCAGCGAGCATAACCGTGGTGAAACCTTTCTTTCCACTGATGCGGTTCGTGAGACCATAGAAAACCACTATCAACTCTTACCCACCACCGAGACCACCCTAGGGCCATCCCGTTATTATCGTATGGCGGATAGCCAGTCGCGGATTGGCTTTATCTCTCCCCATAGCCACAATTTCTGTGCTGCCTGTAATCGTGTTCGAGTGACGGCGGAAGGGCGGCTACTCCTCTGCTTGGGTAATGAGCACTCGGTAGATTTACGCGCCGTAATGCGACGTTATCCGGGGGAGATCCAGCGCCTAAAAGCAGCCATTGTGGGGGCGATGACGAAAAAGCCTGAGCGGCACCACTTTACGACCGATGGTGAGGTTCAGGTTTTGCGATTTATGAATGCAACTGGCGGTTAGTACAGCGTTGCCGAAAGCAGTTTTCACTTCAAACTGTATCTGCTTGATAGAGTCTAAGAAGGGATCTAAGTATATTTTTAATATGAGGAGCTTCGGTAAAGAGGATTTTAAGATAGCCTCTGTGTCGATCCTCCTTGAGTTGGCATAAATTTCCTCTTGATTTCATCCGTTTTGGCAGTGGTTCTGTGAAAGGATGCTTTGTCGTGTCCCGTCGTTAACTCTGTCTTCTTCGCATAAAAAATTGCCACCAATTTGTCTTTAATGGCGAGCCTTTGTATGCGTTAACATTTATCCTAACGGTAAGCGAAGCAGTACCTTTGTTAAATTAATCGACTAGGACGGGGTTAGAATCGCTGCTATGCCCCAGGAATGATCAATAACCCAAAGAAGACAATTAATGACGCGTACTAAGCCATTTCAAGGTGAGTTTTCCAGCAACAAACTGGCCATCTGGATTCAAGCACTTCGCCCGCGTACTTTGCCTGCAGCGGTAGGCCCCATTTTGTTAGGACAGGCGTTAGTCCTACCAAGCCATTTCTCCTGGCTCACCGCGTGCTTGTGCTTGGTTAGTGCATTAGCGCTACAGCTTGCGGTTAATTTGGCCAATGATCTTTTTGATGGGCTTTCGGGCGTTGATCAGCACGATCGTTTAGGGCCAGTACGTGCACTCCAGTCTGGCTTGTTAGGAGTTAGTGAGCTGCGGGTAGGACTGCTGCTAATGTTAGGCATTGCCTTGGTAACGGGTATATGGCTAGCCCTCTTTGGGCATTGGTTATTGTGGGTGTTTGGTGGGCTAGCGCTGCTTGGTGTGCTGGGTTACAGCGGTGGAAGAAGGCCCTATGCCAACCTGGGATTAGGAGAAGTGGCAGTCTGGCTGTTTTTTGGCCCAGTGGCCGTGTTAGGTAGCCTGCTGGCCCAACAAAGCCCAGTAAACGAAAGAGCCATCATCAGCGCATTGTTAATGGGGCTACCCGTGGCTGCCATTTTGGTCGTTAATAATCTTCGTGACCGCTTTACTGATGCGCGGGCTGGTAAGCGAACACTAGCAGTGCGGCTCGGACCACGGGCCACTCGATGGCTATTTAGCTTCTTAACGCTCGGCCCTTGGATGGTATCCCTGCCTTTCACAACAGAAGTTTGGCGCTGGGGGGTATGGAGCTGCCTGGGCTTGATAGGCGTAGGATTAAATGTAGTGTTTTGGCAGCGAGATGGGGCGGCACTCAATCCAGTACTGGGAAAGACAGCGCTCTACTCTTTAGCGATAGCCGTCTGGTTGATTCTACGTTTTGCGTAAGCAACAACACATGCGGATCAATAATGGCTGCTGTTCTCTTTTCTTTTAGTGCGTTTTATTCACTGTAATGAGGAGGTAAAGGGGAGAGGAAGCCGTTGGTAGCAAGTTCCCGTGAGCATTGTCGCGCTTGGGTTCTTGTTGCCTGCAGATAATTGGCTTTTTAATCGTGTGCGGCTGATGTTGTTAAGCTTTATTGGTTAATGTGCCGGCTGATTGTTATCAAGCTATCGTCAGCTTGTTTTACTATCGATAAGGTTAAGCTGATCAATGGTGTTCTTTTAATTGGGAAGTCCCTCTACAATCAATGTCGGTGACTAGATTTTACGCGTAATTTATTGAGTGATTTTGATAGATCCAAATTTCCAGCAATACTGTGCAAGTAAATAATACAGACTGTGTGCGCGTATTTAAAAGGCTATCGGGCTTGCGTAAACAAGCTAGAGATTGCTTCCCGGTGACACTGACAAGGCAGATGCTTTATGCAGGCTATCGCAATCACCACATTCCCTCTGTTGGTGCCTTTAGGCTATTGGCTAGGGCTGGTGGTTACTCTTATAGGGGGAAGCCTTGCTTGGAGAAAAACACCAAATTGGCGCTGTATAGAGCGTACGAGTGGGCGTGATGATCACCTTTTATTAGTGTTGATCGTCGGGCTGGGCGTGGTCGAGATTGTCATTGGCGTATGGCATGACAGCTTGAAACAGGCGCTTCCATTGGCGGGAGCCGCTTGGCTAGCTGCGCTGGTTGTGTTGATGATTGGCGCCGTTAAACCACCGCCAGCAGGATGGTGGGCGGGGCTGGCGATAAGTGGGTTAGGAGCGGGTGGATGGGCTGCGTGGCAAAAATTTGGGGTTGGATTGACGCGCGCAACAGGGCACCCGCCGTTACACTCCATTTTCTTCGGTAATTTTGCGTTATTGAGTGCGCTGCTATGTCTGGCTGGTTTGAGCTGGGCCTGGCATCAGAGAACGTCACGTTTTTGTTGGTTGTTACTGTTACTGGGGGGCGCAGCAGGAGGCGTCATAGCATCGGCACTTTCAGGTACGCGAGGTGGTTGGTTAGCCCTGCCATTAGCGATAGGGGTGTTTTACTACAGTTATGCTCATCAGTGGCGAGCAGCATGGCGTTGGTTGGGTATCTGTTGTGTCGTGGCAGTGCTGGTGGTGGCGTACGTCATCCCGCAAAGCGGAGTGGAAAGGCGGGTGAATAAGGCGGTAGCTGATGTGCACCACTATATTGAGGGAACGGATGTTGGCTCTGTGGGAGCGCGTCTGGAAATGTATCGCGGTGCCTTGTGGTTAATAGGTGAGCATCCGTTCATGGGCTACGGACATGAAGGCTATCAGCCCGCAATGCAAAGGCTAGAAGCTGAAGGGGTTCTAAGCCCGAAATTAGGCAATTACTGGCATGCGCACAATGATTTACTGGATGCCTGGGTGAGGCGAGGACTGTTTGGCATGTTAGTGGTGCTGGGGCTTTACCTTGTGCCTTTGTGGCATTTCCTCCCAGGTTTGCGCAGTGAAAATCCAGTGCATAAATCTTTTTCTGTTGCTGGAGTACTGTTGACAGTCGCCTTTATAAGCTTTGGTTTGAGCTACTCTTTTTTCGCGTACCCTGCAGGTATAGCCGTATACGCTAGCTGGCTGATTTTCCTATGGGTTCAGATTCCAGAGGCACTTCTGCAGAAGAGTCGCTATGGATACGCTAATTAATGCACTGGCTGCAACAATAGTGATATCCCATGGCTTTGATGACTATCACCTTTGTATCGAATGCGGGGTCGGCTTGTTATCGGGTGCATGCATTAAGCACGATATTTGAAGACTAGACGCTCCGCTTCTTGTTAAGGAAATAAGTAGCTTATGTTCAAGCATATTTTGGTGGTTTGTACGGGTAATATCTGCCGCAGCCCTGTCGCTGAAGCAATTCTCAGACAGCAACTCCCCAACTATCAAATCAGCTCTGCTGGCTTAGGTGCCTTACAAGGGGAACCAGTATCATTGTTTGCACGACAATTGGCAGAATCGGATGGCCTGGATGTCACTCACCACCGAGCACGCCAGTTGACGACGATAATGATTCAGCAAGCCGATCTCATTTTGGTCATGACGGAAGGCCAGCGTCGTGCTCTAGGGAAGCAAACACCGCAGGCCTTGGGGAAAACGCTGTTACTTGGTCGTTGGCTGAATGACGGTGAAGGGCAAGATATCCCTGATCCTTATAGAAAGACGCTAGATGTCTTTGAGTATGTACATACGCTATTAAAAGACGCGAGCCTTTTGTGGTCAGAAAAGCTTCCAAAAACGCTACGTTGATACCGGTCATGTTGAGTAGGGTCCCCTGATAAGTAGGGCCCTCTAGGCTTCGACGGGTGGCCTTCTAGATTTCTCCCTCTGAGTCCCTTTCTCTCTTTCGCTGAGTTTTCACTGATGCTGTGTGCAGCTATGAAAAGCCAGATTGATTTCTAATTAAGAATTTACGCACGTAAAGACCCAATCTAAGTTAACGCTATGTTGTAACGTTTATGTTACATGAAAGATTGGCTTTCAGAGAACATCAGCTGCCTTCATATAAGTATTGTAAAAATCTAATGACAATACTGTTAATATATTATTCATTTTTTTAATATATTGATTTTTAAAGATAATTATTTTAAATAATGCCAGTTCTCCTTTTCTGCCTGCCCCGGCAACCTAGAAATTTTGCTGTTTTTACTACCACAGATGTACGCCTTCCTGCTCGAAAAAGTAGTAGTTATTTCACCCTTCGGTAGTTATGTAAATAAAGTTATTATTTTTGTATTCTTATGTAACATTAAAAATAATTACCAAGTAGGTAGCTCTGTCTCATGGCGATAGCGAATTGACGTCGCCTGGGCTGTGTTCAATAAGGCTCTGGGAAATGTCTGACCAAAATCCCCGGGCGGTAGCGTGGCTAGACAAAAGCAAAGGGAGCAACCATGAATAATTTCAATGAAGTAGAAAGAGTGGAATCTAGAAGAAGCCCAATTCGACTAGCCCACTATCTCGTCTTGATCGTGCTGCTGGGAGCCCTTAGTGGCTGCGCTATGGCTCCTGGTGGCCATATTGATCAGGACAATCTTGAGCAATCACTAGATGGGCGAGTGGACGTGGAGCAGATCACCCCAGATTTAGTGAATGCGATGTTTGAAAGAGATGTTTCTTCTCGGGTTCCATCGCCCGCATTGAATCCAGTGGTGCCGGGGTATGAGTACCGGGTGGGGCCTGGCGATATTTTAAGTGTGATTGTCTATGACCATCCGGAACTGACTATTCCCGCAGGTTCTGAGCGCTCCGCAGCAGAAACCGGTAATCGGATACGGCCCAATGGCACCATGTTTTATCCATACGTGGGGCGTGTAAGGGTTGAGGGAATGACGCTTGATGAAGTGCGTAACCTTATTACTCGGCGTCTAGCCAATGTGATCAATGAGCCGCAAGTGGAAGTTGGCATCGCGGCGTTTAACTCCCAGAAAGTCTATATCAGTGGTGCTGTCGAAAACCCTGGCACATTACCACTGACCATCGTACCGATGACAATCCTGGATGCCATCAGCGCAGTAGGCGGGGCGCGGGAAAATGCCGACTGGCGAAACGTAACGTTGAGCCGTAATGGTAGCGAAGAGCTCATCTCACTTTATGCAATGATGCGTCAGGGGGATATGACGCAGAATCGTTTGCTGCGTGATGGTGACTTGCTGCATGTCCCTACTATGGAGAACCAGAACGTAGTGGTGATGGGGCAGGTAGTACGTCCCGGTACAATCGCTATTGGCAATGAACGGATCACCTTAACGGATGCATTAGGCAGGGCTGGTGGTGTGAATGAGAGCCGGGCTGAGCCTTCAGGAATTTTTGTAGTACGAGGTAACTCGCCAGGTAGTGAAAAGTTCGCCACTGTTTATCAGTTAGATATCAGGGATGCTACACGGCTATTGCTTGGAACTCGCTTTCCTCTCCAGCCTCAGGATGTGGTGTACGTGACATCAGCACCACTGGCTCGTTGGAACTCGGTCATTTCTCTGCTGCTGCCATCAGTTAGTCTGCCGGGCAATGTTGTAACGGTAGCCAATGATGCCAGCGAGCTTTAAGTGGCTATTTTGAATAGCATTTCTGAATAGCGAGGCATGACCATGAACTACTTTCCTCATCCACCTTCATCATCAGCTGGCCCCCAGGAGAGTGATGACCTTAATCTGCGCAAGCTGGTCGACACACTCTCTGACCATCGCTGGTTTATCGTAACGATAACGGGGCTTTTTCTCCTGGCAGGATATTTTTATGCCAGTTCTCAGTCACGTATCTACCAGGCTGACGCGTTGGTTCAGATAGAGAGCCGAGGGGCGAACTTGGCGTTTATGGAGTCATTGGGTGAGCAACAGCCAGGTAATCCTACCGCCGCAGAACTCGAAATATTGCGATCACGTATGGTGTTGGGAGAAACAGCTGATCGGCAAGACTTGGCGATTAAGGTTGAACCGCGTCGATTGCCGGTCATTGGAGACTTTCTTGTCAATCATGGGGTTAGTCAGGATTTAATCGAAAGCCTAACCCCGGCCTTTATGCGCGAATGGTTAGGAATGGGAGAAGAGAGTCGCTGGCAAAATCCTTATGTGTGGGCCAACGAGTCTGTGCGTGTCTCACGCTTTTCTGTGCCCGATGAACATGTCGGAAGCGAGCACCTACTGCGCATAAAGGAAGAGGGTAACTTTGAGTTATGGCTAGAAGATGAGCGAGTGCTTATCGGTAACGTTGGGGAAACCGTTCAAGATGAGGGGGTAGGTTATCGTCTTTTTATTAGCCAGGCAGTTGCCCATCCTGGTGCTGAATTCAGCTTGACGCGTATGTCTTCTCTGAATGCGATAAAAGACCTTGAAAGTCGTTTTGAGGTAATGCCGAGAGGTATTGAATCAGGTGTCTATGAACTTATGCTTAGTGGCGCGGATCGCAGTAAGATCCAGCCGACACTTGACACCCTAACAGGGGTTTTTCTAACTCAGAATGTGCAGCGTCATTCAGAAGAAGCAGAGAAACAAATCGCCTTTCTTGGCGAGCAAATTCCCCAAGTTAGGGATCAGCTATCTAATGCGGAGGGCATGCTCAATGACTATCGGGCGCAGCGTGACTCAGTCGACTTAACATTCGAGACGCAAAATCTTCTCACCCGTGTGGTAGATGTAGAAAATCAACTCAGTGAGTTGGCTATGAGGGAGGCCGACTTAGCTGAGCGGTACCGCCCCTCGCATCCCAACTATCAAACCTTGTTAAGGCAGCGCTCTCAACTCGTAGAGGAGCGTGACCGTCTCAATGCCCAGGTCAATGAATTGCCTGAAACCCAACAAGAAGTGCTTCGCCTGACTCGGGACAGTCAGGTCAATCAGCAAGTGTATGTTCAACTGCTCAATCAACTTCAAGAGATGCGTTTGGTTAAAGCCGGTACGGTGGGTAACGTACGCATCCTTGATGCCGCTATTCTAAATCCGGGCACTATCGCACCGCGCATTCCATTGATAACGGCTGTCAGTGCACTGATAGGCGCATTGTTAGCCACGATGCTGGTGGTGGTGCGGTTGTTATTGAGTCGCGCGATTAAGTCACCCGAGCAACTGGAAGAGCTGGGGTTGCCTGTCTATGCAACGCTGCCAGACTCTGGCGGGCAAACAGGGCTTACCGAGCGAATTCGTCCGCGCCATTCTAAAAAGGTTCAGGAAGTTTTCCGAGGCTTGCTGGCGATTAAAAAACCCGCCGAAATTGCGGTGGAAGCGTTGCGTGGTCTGCGAACTAGCCTCTATTTTGCGATGCTCGAATCGGACAATAACCGCTTGATGATTACCGGTGCGAGCCCAGGGGTTGGCAAGAGCTTTATCGCCGCTAATTTAGCCGCTGTGTGCGCTCAGGCGGGGCAAAGAGTGCTACTGATTGATGCCGATATGCGTCGTGGACATCTGCATCATGCGTTTCACAGCAAGGGTGTTAAAGGCCTTTCAGAGTTGCTAGCGCGGCGAATTGATGCAGAAGAAGCTGTTCGCCATAGTGACTTAGAAGGATTGGATTATGTTGCCCGGGGCAGTGTGCCGCCTAATCCATCGGAGTTGTTAATGCAGCAAAGCTTCCACGAGTTCCTGGAAGCCATGAGCCAGTGCTACGACTTAGTGATCATCGATACACCACCGATACTGGCGGTAACCGATGCAACGGTAGTGGGTAAGCTGGCGGGAACCAGTTTGATGGTAGTCCGCTTCGACAGTCACCCTCCTGGAGAAATTAAGGCTGCTAAGCGCCGCCTGGAGAGCGCTGGTGTGAATATTAAAGGTGCAATCCTAAACGGTGTTAAGAAAACGACCAATAGCCGTCATGGCTACTATGGCAGTTACCTCTATGCTTACCGGTGATCCAAGATGCTGAAGCAATTGCGCGAACTCTACTCGTTATTGACGCAGCAACAGCGGCGCCAACTATTGAGGCTCCAAGTGCTGATTATCGGTATGGCGTTGGCACAAATTGCAGGTGTTATCGCTATTGGGCCGTTTATGGCGGTCGTGGGTGATATGAGTAAGCTCCAGGGTGATGGTTGGCTTGCTATAGCATATAGCGTTACCGGTATGCAAAGTCCCAAGGCTTTCTTAAGTTTATTGGGTGCCATGGTGCTCGGCGTTCTGTTGATGGCGGCCCTGCTGTCTATCTATACGTCGTGGCGGCTGGCGCTTTACAGCGCCCGTGTGGGGGCAGAACTGTCAAGTCGCCTCTACCGCTATTACCTGCACCAGCCTTGGTTGTTTCATTCCAACCAGAATACTAGTGCTCTGACCACTAAGGTTTCTGCGGAAGTCCAGCGTGTGTCTCTCAAGATCATCAATCCTGTTATGGAGCTTAATGCTAAGTTGATCATGCTTTCACTGATGACCTTAGCCATTTTTCTCTACAACCCTTTGGTGGCGATAATTGGTGTGGTGGTCTTTTTTGGGACTTATTTACTGCTTTACCAAACGGTTCGGCGTTTTTTAATCATTAACGGAAGACGAATTTCTAAAGCTCAATCCAAGCGTTTTAAATTGATGAGTGAAGGATTCGGGGGCATTAAAGATCTGCTATTACTGCATCGCCAGGCAAGTTTTACCACACGCTTTGATGATGCCTGCAATTCTATCGCGCGTGGTGAAGGAGTGACGCAGGGGTTAAGTGAAGCCCCACGTTATGCCATTGAACTGGTAGCTTTTGGTTCGGTTATTGTGTTGGTGCTTTATCTGCTTAACCTATATGAGGGTAATCTTGGGGCAATTTTGCCAGCACTCTCTATCTATGCGTTGGCAGGCTTTAAAATGCTGCCTGGTTTTCAAAAGATATACACCTCACTTACAAAAATTCGCGGCAACTTAGCCGCTTATAACGCCATTCGTGATGACTTGATCGCTAGTCGTGATGAGACGAAAAACGGCGATATCGCCATTAGTGAAACTCAGTCATCCGCTCCGATAACGCCCTGGGTGCCTCAGCGAGAGATAAAAATCCAGGATGTGGTCTTCGACTATCCAGGAACGCGGGCCTTGGCGCTTGATCGGCTCACGCTAACGATCCCCGTCAACCAGATGGTGGGGCTAGTGGGAACCTCTGGTAGTGGCAAGAGCACTGCGGTGGATTTATTACTCGGCTTGATTGAGCCCCAGCAAGGTCAAGTACTGATTGATGGTGTTCCCTTAACGCATGGGAATTTACGCCAATGGCAGGCGGGGGTGGGGTTTGTGCCTCAGCAGATATTTTTGTCCGATGCCAGCATTCTCGAAAACGTCGCGTTTGCTATCGAGCGCAAGGATATTGATGTTGAGAGAGTTAAGGAATCGCTGCGTATGGCGCAGCTGGATGATCTGCTTGATAGATTCCCGGAGGGGCTTGAAACACGCATAGGCGAGCGCGGTGTTCAGATATCTGGTGGGCAGCGCCAACGCCTGGGAATCGCGCGCGCCCTTTATCAGCAAGCTAGAGTGCTGGTGTTTGACGAGGCGACGAGTGCGCTGGATGGCATTACCGAGCGCCGTGTAATGGAAGACATCCAGCGATTTTCCGGCCAGATGACCGTCATCATGATTGCCCATCGTCTAGCGACCGTTAAGGGGTGCGACATCATTTATATGCTTGAGAATGGGCAGGTAATTGATGCTGGCACTTACGACGACTTGGCCAGCCGTAACCATACTTTCCAGATGATGGCGAATCTCTAGCCAGGCGTCTCTTCCAAGATAGACAAAAGGGTACCGCCATGAACTTAATCGGCGCACTACTACTATTTTTGGGTCTTTCATTAAGTAGCCTTTATTTGTTCCCTAGTGGTGGACCGCAGTTGACTGATGTTGTCTTGATAGGTTTCGTCGGCGTGATGTTGGTGATGTCCCTGGGCGACAAACATCTGAAAGTTTCCCCTTTTGCCATATGTTGGGGAATGATGGTGCTGTGGGTGTTGATGGTTTGCCTTAGCTGGACGCTGGTCTTAGGAACGACCAGCTTTTTTAGACCCGTTCTGTTTTTCCTGTTTAATTTTCTCGTGGGCATGGCGTTATTACGTTTTCTTAGCGTATATGGCGAACGTGCCACAGGGATTATCCGTAATGGCGTAGCAATCGCGCTGCTGATCGCAGGTAGTCAGGTGTTATTGCAGTTAGCCATGGGAGTTAACCGCACAACGGGAAGTTTCAATAACCCTAACCAGCTCGCTTATTTCTCATTATGCGGCGTGGTGGTGTTATTGATGCTTGATGATTTTCATCCGCGGATGAGACTCTTGGGATTGGCTGGTCTAGCTTCCGGCGTGTTGGGGGTTCTCGCTGCGTCATCGCTAGCAGCAATGGGAGGAGGTGTCTTAGTCCTGATCGGCTGGGCCTTGGCGAATGCTCGTCAAATTAAGCATTTTGCGCGTTTGCTACTGTTACTTCCGTTGCTACTGTTGGGTGTTTTGTTCGCCAATATCAGCTCGGATGGACAAGTGTTGCGTAACATAGAGGCGCGCATGGATAGGGCGCCAAGTAAAATAGATAGCGTCTACGAAGAACGCAAATTTGACCGACTAACGAACTTCCCTGAATACGCCATTTTAGGTGCGGGGGAGGCTGAACGTCAGCGTTTTGCTCCCTACGATGGGCTTGAAATTCACTCCTCTTTCGTCAATATGTTATTTGCCTACGGGCTGCCAGGCCTAGGGCTTTTCCTATTGACGATCGTTATCGCGCTACGACGAGCGCCGCTGTATGTCTGGGCGGGTGTGGCCGGACCGTTGATCTATTCGACTACCCATAATGGCCTTCGCGCGACGCTATTTTGGTTGGTGCTAGTGTTGTGTTGGCACCTTTACCGACAAGGGGCATTAGCCGCTTCGCATCATCGGCTGATGCCTGACGTGCACTGAAATAACACCATTGCCACTCATGTGGCCAGATAACTCGCACGTAACGCCAGCAAAGAATAATAACGGGGGAATCATGGATAGCTTAATGAAATCGTTGTCGGTGACACCCCGCTGGATAAAACGCAGAGTCCTTGTCTTGCTGGATGGTGTGATTGTAGCGGGTAGTTTACAGCTGGCAACGGTGATTCACGTGGAAAATTTGCAGCCACTAAGAGATGGCTCCCTGTGGATGACGATTGGCCTGTTAGTGCCAACAAGTCTGTTGCTTTTCCATTGGCTCGGGCTATATCGAATAGTGATTCGTTATATGAGCCATGTCACTGTACCGACCGTCGCTATGGTCGTCGTGACGTCAGCGCTGTTAGTGGTGCCAGTCAGTTATATGGTTGAACACTCTGTCGGGCTATCCGTTATCGTCATTTATACGCTCCTCCTATTATTAGGTATTGGTAGCCTGCGTTTTTTTATCCGTGAACTGTATCGCTATAGCCAGCGTCGTCAACGCAAGCCAGTAGTGATCTATGGGGCAGGAGCCGCTGGCTGCGAATTGGTCGATGCGCTTCGCCATGGTGGTGAGTATGAGCCGGTGGCTTTCGTAGATGACTGGCGTGGGCTAGAAGGTGCCATGGTCGAAGGGCTGAGGGTACACCAACCGGTTGCGTTAGCCGCCTTGGTGCAAGAGCATCAGGCTGCCATGGTGCTGCTGGCAATTCCTAGTGCTCCGCGTTGGCGACGCCGTGAGATATTACACTGGCTTTCGGGCCTGTCGGTTCCTCTAAAAACAATTCCTGGTAGCGCTGATGTGATTGCCGGGAGAGCAAAAATTAGCGAGCTTCATGACGTGGCGCTAGAGGACTTATTGGGGAGAGAGGCTGTACCCGCCTTCCCTGAGTTGCTGCAGGCCAATATTCGCGATAAGGCGGTTATGGTCACCGGCGCTGGAGGGTCAATTGGTAGTGAGCTATGCCGCCAGATCCTTGCTCAGAATCCCATACGCCTGTTACTGGTCGACAACTGCGAATTTGCCCTATACGCCATTGAGCAGGAGTTAAGGCAGGTAATAGAAACGACCCATTCACGTTGTGAATTAAAACCACTGCTTATTTCGGTTCAGCATGCGGGTAGCCTCAAAGCAGTATTTGAAAGCTTTCAGGTGCATACCGTCTACCATGCAGCCGCTTACAAGCATGTGCCGATGGTTGAGTTTAATCTTGTCCAGGGGGTCAGTAACAACGTCTTTGGCACCTTAAACCTGGCTCAGGCGGCAATGACCGCCGGTGTCGAAACCTTCGTGGTTATTTCCACCGATAAGGCAGTTCGCCCCACCAATGCGATGGGGGCTTCCAAGCGATTGACTGAACTTATTTGCCAAGCTTTCGCTCATGCGCAGTCAAATACACGTTTTTGCATGGTGCGTTTTGGAAATGTGTTGGGATCAAGTGGCTCTGTTGTACCGTTGTTTCGAAAACAGATTGAGCAGGGCGGCCCTATCAAAGTTACCCACCCGGAAATCACCCGTTATTTCATGACAATTCCCGAAGCCGCTCAGCTGGTTATCCAGGCTGGCGCCATGGGCGAAGGTGGTGAGGTATTTGTTCTCGACATGGGTGAACCGGTCCGTATTCTGGATTTGGCAATGAATATGGTTAGGCTTTCAGGGCTTGAAGTGAGAGATGCCGAACACCCTGAAGGTGATATTGAGATTGTTTATTCCGGTTTGCGCCCAGGAGAAAAGTTATACGAAGAGCTGTTAATCGGCGATGACGTCAGGCGGACTCGTCACGACCGCATAATGACCTCAAAAGAGCGCTTCTGGGAATGGCCAAGGCTTGAAAACTTTTTAAAAGAATTGGAACAGGCTTTTATCGAGACCGACCATTTGCGTATCCGTCAACTTTTACAGTTGGCCCCATTAGATTATCACCCCTTAGGCGACATAGCGGACTTAGTATGGGCAGCGCGTCAAGCTTCGCCCCTCGAGCCACAGGGCCAACGCTTAACTACGAATCCATTCTTAACGTCTATGAACCGACTCGATCCAGTTCTTAACCAAGCGCTTAATCCCGCCACCAAGGAAAGCTAAAATGCTGATCGACTCATTGTCTATCAAAGTGTGGATGCTCCGAAAGGTCGAGAGTGCGGGATTACACATTCAGTCGATGAAACATGTTCGGCCAGTGGATGCCCGTAGGCATCTGAGTAATCCACTTGAGTTAAATTATCTTTATCCTGGTAGAGAGCTGCTCCTTGAGGCGCCTATGGAGTGGGGGTTTGGCTTGTTCAATCTCAGTGGTCATCGGCGCTTCCTAAATGATGTGATGCAGGAAGCATTTGATAATCCTGGCAGGGAGCGCGACTTGCTCCGTGACGCCCTGCGTGTTTTCTATGCTGACTGGCAGCCAGCCAATGCAGCCGAATTTCTGGGAGTTTCTTTTGGTCAAGCGAGTGAACTAGTCGATGCACCACCGTGGCAGGCTTATTCGCCATGGGATGCCCACAATGCAGTAGAAAAAAGCGTCAAACGCCAGCGAACTGAATTGCGTGAAAATACCCGAATATTAGGCAAACGCCTGGACATTAGTGCGGGTTGGAAGTTCTGTGGGCCCGTCAGCGAAGATAAGCTTGAAGTTGAGGTTGAGCGTTTGGCTCGGGTACTGGAATCGATTCGCCGTCAGGGGATCTGTCGCCATGACGGCACTGATGGAGATATCCGGGCGTGCGTTTTGACCCACTCAGATGGGCGCTGGCGCTGGATGGTACATGGTGGCCAGCATCGTTACGCGGTGATCAGTGCGTTAGGGGCGCCGCGGGCTATTATTCGGGTGGAGCGTTTTATTCGGCGTGAAGACGTCGCCCTTTGGCCTACAGTGACCTTGGGGCTATTTAGCCAAGAAATAGCCCTTAAAATATTCGATAACTACTTTGCCGATTAATATATAAAAAATACCTTTTTAATAAAGTCGCTCTGATTAAGGTGTTTTTTATCTCTTACATAGTTTTTTCGTTAATCTCTCTCAGTGATTTTGATTTAAATTATTTTATAAGTCTTTTGTAAGAGAGTTTATAACGTCTCTTGTTAGCTTTTTAGGACACTCCCTTTAGTTTTGAAGGAGAAAGGCTACGATGAATAAACAATATAATATTGAGGAAAATGAGTGGTTAACTGGCGTTGCCGTTTTTCTAATTAGGGAGCGTGGGCTGGCATATTTAGATGTCTTACGTAGCCTGCTTGATCGCTACGGTTTCAATATTTTGTGCGAACTACCCATCCATGAAGATCAGCGGCAAACGTTGGCAAAGTGGATTGATAGTAGTGAACAGGAGCCTGTGGATTGGCCTGGTAATGGCGGCCTGCCAGCTTATTTTTTGGTGGTGCACGATGTGCATCCTGTGATGGAACAACCTTCTTCAAGGGAGACTCCTGGACGAACCGATAATGTACGGCTGCTTACTGTAGAAACAGTGCTAACTCAAAAGGTCAACGATGGGCGCAGTGGCCAAGAACACGTCAGTCCACTGTATTTGTCTTGTAGCACCACTCAGACACTTGAATACCTAAAGAAAATAGTTCCACAGCAAATCGGTAAAATACGTGCGACAGCGCAGCGCTATAACATTGAGTTTCGCACCCCTTATCCAGTGCTAGCCGACGTGAGTAAGCAGGTATGTCGAGCCAAAGTAGAGCTGGTGGATTTTCACGGCACTGAAGCAATTTGCAAAACCTTTCGCCCGGGGCGCGAGCGGTATTTAGAGCGTGAAGTAAAAGCCCGTGAGCTAGGCGCTTCATTACCTGAAGTATCGCGATTGCTAGAGGTGGGGCCTCATTACCTGGTGTTTGAGCGCTATTCCAATCGTATGGAGCGTATCCTTTCTCCCCGTGCACCGTTCTCACCACATGGGTTACTACCTCTCTGGACAATTGAGCGCGTCAGAGCGGTTATCTTGCATTATCGACGTCTTGGCTACGAGTGTATTGATCTCAATCCGCAAGACCTGATTTATGATCCTTGCCAAGGCCTCAAAATTATCGATTTCGAATTTCTTCAGCCTGGCACCGACGAGATAGAAAGTTTGAAGGGCAATTATGCTTGGTATGACGTGCCCTCACGTTTCAAGGGGGATTTGCCAATTTCGGCTCATCAAGGCTCCTATCATGAGCGCTGGTTCCCCTATACCGGGCTACCCCGAACCCTATGTTTGAACAAGCTTCCGCGACCGGTACTTACCATGGTGCGCTCGGCGGCACTAGTGCCTTTAACGTTAGACGGTTTAAGGCGAGTGAGTTGGCAACATATTCAGCGCCTGGTGCGTAACTGATCTATTTCCCTTCCTTCCTCTTGCTCACGGTTGTCTCGTCATGGAGTCACTGTATGAAGATTCTAGTAACCGGCCATGCTGGATTCATTGGCTTTCACACTGCTAAACGTCTGCTAGAGCGGGGGGATAGTGTCGTCGGGTTTGATAACGTTAATGACTATTACGACCCTGCTATAAAAGAAGCGCGTCTCAAAATACTTGAACAGACGGCAGCTGAGACAGGAAATAACTACCTCTCAATTCGTGCCAACTTAGCTAACCAGCAAGCGGTGGCAACGTGCTTTGAAGAGCACTGCTTTGATCGCGTTATTCATCTTGCTGCCCAAGCTGGCGTGCGCTACTCACTGGAAAATCCGCTTAGTTATGTGGAAAGTAACTTAATTGGCTTTACCAATATATTAGAAGCGTGTCGCTACGCTAAGGTTGCGCACCTGACTTACGCCAGCACCAGCAGCGTTTACGGTGCCAATACGCTAATGCCATTTTCCGAGCACAAGGGCGCCAATCATCCGTTGCAATTTTATGCGGCCACCAAGAAAGCTAACGAAATGATGGCTCATAGCTATAGTCACCTGTTTGGACTGCCGACGACTGGCCTACGGTTTTTTACTGTCTATGGGCCGTGGGGTCGCCCAGACATGGCACTTTTTAAATTTACTAAGCACATTCTAGCTGATGAGCCTATTCAGGTTTTTAATTATGGCCACCATACACGCGACTTTACTTATGTGGATGACATTGTAGAAGGCATTATTCGCGCCAGTGACGACATCGCAACCCCGGCTCAAGAGTGGAATAGCGATAGCCCCGATCCTGCTACCAGTAATGCACCGTTTCGCCTCTTTAACATAGGTAATAATGATCCGGTAACGATCAGTGTTTATATCGAAGCCATTGAAAAGGCGCTAGGTAAAAAAGCCATCAAAGAAATGCTGCCTCTACAGCCGGGAGATGCGCTAGATACGTATGCCGACTCAGGTGAGTTAGAAAGAAGGGTGGGATATAAACCCTCTACACCAATCTTTAAGGGCATTGAAAACTTCATTGCTTGGTATCGCGACTATTACTCATTAAAAAAATATTCACCTACTGCCTCCTCTGATGCTGCAAACGAAGTGTCTGGCTTAATTAAGTGATACGAACTCCTTACTTCTCCCTTAGTACACCCAACCCTAGCAGGAACTCCAATGAACGTTACAGTTTTCGGAACGGGTTATGTTGGCCTGGTTCAAGGTGCAATTTTGTCTGAAGTCGGTCATCACGTTGTTTGCGTAGATGTGGATGCTCATAAGGTTGAACAGCTTAAGATGGGTATCACGCCTATCTATGAACCTGGTTTGGAGTCGATAGTAAAAGAGAATCACGCTGCTGGAAGGCTCGATTTTACTACCGATGCGGTTGCCGCGATTAAACATGGACAGGTTCAATTTGTCGCCGTGGGAACGCCTCCCGATGAAGATGGAAGTGCGGATCTAACCTATGTGCTCAACGTGGCGACGACTATCGCTGAACACATGGAGCGCGACCAAGTTATCGTTAACAAATCCACTGTGCCAGTAGGTAGCGCCGACAAAGTTCGTGTCGTGATGGAAGATGTATTGAAAAGGCGTGGTCGAAGCGATATCAGCTTTGATGTGGTGTCGAATCCTGAGTTTCTAAAGGAAGGTAGTGCCGTCGTAGACTGCCAAAAGCCAGATCGAATTATTATTGGTACCAGTTGCGATGCAACAATAGAGGTTATGCGAGAATTATATGCGCCTTTCAATCGCAATCACGACAAAGTTATCGTGATGGATGTAAAAAGCGCTGAGTTAACAAAGTATGCCGCTAACTGCATGTTAGCAACCAAGATTAGTTTTATGAACGAAATGGCAAACTTAGCCGAGTTACTGGGAGCCGATATTGAAGCCGTGCGTAAGGGAATCGGTTCGGATCCACGCATTGGCTACCACTTTATTTACCCTGGTGTAGGCTACGGGGGTTCCTGTTTTCCCAAAGACCTACAGGCGCTTATTCACACTGCAAATAGTATCGACTTTGACGCCAAACTGCTCAAAGCGGTGGAATTACGTAATAAAGAGCAAAAAACCACGCTTTTCCAGAAAATAAATCAGCACTTCAATGCACAGTTAAAGGGTAAAACCTTTGCTATTTGGGGGCTTTCCTTCAAGCCCAATACAGACGATATGCGTGATGCGCCCAGCCGAGTGCTTATGGAGTCTCTATGGGCGGCAGGTGCAAAGGTGCAGGCTTATGACCCGGAAGCTATGGAAGAAGCGCAGCGAATCTATGGAAATCGTGAGCATTTAACCCTTTGTGGAACCAAAGAAGCCGCGTTAAAAAATAGTGATGCGTTAATTATCATTACCGAGTGGCAAAACTTCCGAGCGCCTGATTTTGAGCTTATCAAAGCTCAGTTATCGGAACCGACTATCTTTGATGGTCGCAATCTTTATGAGCCACATAGAATGGCAGATAAAGGGTTTAACTACTACTCGGTAGGTAGAGCCAAACCAACGCTGTCAATAACAGCTCCACCTGAGCTGCATGTAGTCACTGCCAGTCATTAAAGTCGATATCTAATATGGATGTTTTTGGTCATTTAGTTATTGTGGCTGGCTTTATGTTGTATTTTTAATGGTAGGTGGCTCATGTTAAAGCGCCAAGTTGATATTATCATTTCAGTGATAGGGTTAGTGTTGCTATCACCTCTGCTAGTTGTTATAGCGCTGCTTATTCGCTATAAGCTAGGTACGCCAGTTCTCTTCCGTCAGTATCGCCCAGGGCTAAACGGTAAGCCATTTGAAATCGTCAAGTTTCGCTCTATGCGAGATGCCTATGATGAGCAAGGCCGAAAATTATCAGAAAAAGAGCGGCTGACTTCTTTTGGCCGGCGTCTGCGTGCTACCAGTCTGGATGAGTTACCCGAACTATGGAATGTACTGAAAGGAGATATGAGCTTGGTCGGCCCCAGGCCTTTATTAATGGAATATTTGCCTTATTACAGCGCCCACCAATTTCGTCGGCATGAAGCTCGCCCCGGTGTGACAGGTTGGGCACAAGTAAATGGTCGTAATGGTATCTCTTGGGAAAAAAAGTTTGATTACGACATTTGGTATGTAGATAACCAGACACTGCTTTTGGATATCAAAATACTACTATTGACAGTGAAAAAAGTTTTTTTCCGCGAAGGTATCAGTTACTCGGGTGATGTAGCGATGCCAAACTTTAAAGCATCAAAGTTGAAAAACGACAAAGGTGGGCAAAATGGCTAAAAAAATAAATATCCTTGTCACTGGCGTCGGTGGGCCAACGCCACGCAGCTTTGTCAGGTCTGTCCTTGACTCTGGAGCTGATAGTTATCGTTTTATTGGTGTTGATGCTAACCCATTAGCGATAGGCCTTTATGATAAATCTTCATATGATCATACCTATTTGGTGCCAAGAGCTGATGATGAACGTTACTGGTTAGAAATATCAAAAATAATTGATCATCACCAGATTCAATTTGCGGTTGTGTTGCCTGAAGTTGAAGTAGTGGCATGGTCGAAGCGGAAAGACCTTGAAGGTTTGCCTTGTAAAGCATTTATTTCTTCAAGCCAGCCGACCGAGGCACTGATCGATAAGAAAAAACTGCATGAAATACTGGCGGATAAGCCTTATATACCCCGTTACTGCACGTTTTCAAACGGCTTGAAAAGCCTTGATTTTACGCTTGATTATCCTTTTTGGGTACGTGGTACTGTTGGATCAAGTGGGTTGGGTTCTTTAAAAGTCACAAGTGAGAAAGAACTCGATGAATGGATGCAAATAAACCCTCTCATTGAAGAATTTATCGCATCCGAGTTTTTACCGGGAAGAAACCTTGCGTGTAAGGTTATTTATATGGACGGTAAGATTTTACGCTCTTCTTGTGCCGAGAGAGTAACTTATATCATGTCTAAGGTTGCGCCTTCTGGAATAACTGGCAACACTGCGTTTGGTCGTATGATTAATGATATTCAGCTTGTGAATATTTCTGATGATGCGATTAGTTCATTTTTTAATCACTATCAATCGAAAGCGAATGGCATATTTACCGTAGATTTCAAAGAGGATGCGCAGGGGAATCCAATGATCACCGAAATAAATGTTAGGTTTGTTGCTTTTATTTCGTCTTTGGCTCAAGCAGGCGCTAATCTCCCTCTAGACTATCTTGAGATGAATCTTAATCCAGACAACTTCTCACACGTATACAAACATTATGAGTTTCCAAAAGGCACCATATTTTTAAGAGATGTGGATGAAAAGCCAGTTGTCATGAATGAAAAAGATCTATTAGATATGGATCCCCGCCATGCTTAACGGACCATTTTCTCCTTGGCCTTCCTTTACTCTAGAAGAGGCCCAGGCTGTTCAGGACGTACTGCTTTCCAACAGAGTGAACTATTGGACAGGCAAGGAGTGCGTTGAATTCGAAAAGGAGTTTGCTCAATTTGCCGAGACTAAGCATGCCATAGCGTTAGCAAATGGGACTAACGCGCTAGACTTAGCTCTTAAAGGGCTGGGTATTGGCGAAAAAGAGCATGAAGAGGTGATTGTTACCTCTCGAACGTTCGTGGCTTCTGCATCATGCATTGCCAATGCCGGGGCTGTGCCAATCTTTGCTGATGTTGATCGCGACTCTCAAAATATCACTGCCGCCACGGTCGCTGAAAAAATTACCCCGCGCACTCGCGCTATTGTTGCCGTGCATCTAGCAGGATGGCCCTGCGAAATGCAGGAGCTCATGGCGTTGGCAGAGCAATATGGGCTTTATGTCATCGAAGATTGCGCTCAGGCTCATGGCGCTCGTTATCAAGGTCGAAGCGTCGGAGGAATAGGTCATGTAGGGTGTTGGTCGTTCTGTCAGGACAAAATTATGACCACCGGTGGCGAAGGGGGAATGGTCACTACCAATGACACCGTGCTTTGGAAACGAATGTGGGCTTATAAAGATCATGGCAAGAGCTGGGACGCTGTCTATGTGCAAGAACATCCACCGGGTTTCCGCTGGTTGCATGATACGTTTGGCACCAATTGGCGCATGACTGAAATGCAGGCCGTCATTGGTCGTATTCAACTTAAACGGATGCCTGAGTGGAGTGCGATTCGCCAGATGAATGCTCAACATCTCTGGCAAGCTGCGTTGGATTGTAAAGGGTTGCGTGTACCTGATTTTTGTTTAGATATGACCTCTGGATCACGAAGGCAAGATACCAAGCATGCCGCTTATAAATGCTATGTATTCATTGATCCGCGTCAGCTACGGGATGGCTGGGATCGCGATCGTATCCTGAGTGATATCAACCTAAGAGGAGTACCCTGTTTTCCAGGCAGTTGCTCTGAAGTATATCTCGAAAAGGCCTTTTTAAACGCTGGCTGGCAGCCACAAAGCAATTTGCCAGTTGCACAAGAGCTTGGTCAAACCAGTCTGATGTTTTTGTGCCATCCGACACTCTCCCAAGAAGAAATTGATAAGACATGTCAAGTGCTCAAAGAGGTCATGGCGCTAGCTGTTTAATCATTTTTTCAAGCCTTCCAGAATTTAAAAGATCATCTGTATTTAAAAGATCATCTGTCTTTAAAGCTACCTGCATTTAAAGCTCACTATTTAAAATAGCTAATGTCGGCAAACGAGCCCTCAACCTGTGTGGCTTGGTGTTTCGTTAAGGAGTTTTTTATGAAGCCTAAGGTTGCTACCTCGAATAAGCGTTTTTTGCTGATATCGGGCACAAGCTATTCATTGGTCAATTTTCGAGGGCCATTGGTTCAAGCCCTGATCAAGGCTGGATTAGACGTACATGTAGCTGCTCCAGGGCTTCTTGAAGACATGACGACTCGCCAGAAGCTTGAAGCCTGGGGAGCGGTTGCTCACGACTTTCCGATGCAGAGAAATGGGCTAAACCCGTGGCGCGATGCTTTAACGCTGCACGCACTTTATCGTCTTATGTGCAAAATTCGCCCTGAAATGGTGCTTAGCTACACAATCAAGCCAGTTGTCTACGGACTGCTAGCCGCCTGGTTGGCCAGAGTTCCTCGCCGCTATGCATTAGTTACCGGGCTGGGTTACGCATTTGCTAGTCAGGCCAGCGGCAAGCGTGCTCTGGTCTATCAAGTTGTGCGTAGGTTATATGCCGCGGCACTCAATAGAGCAGACAAGGTGTTTTTTCAGAATCCTGATGATAACGCTTTGTTTCGTGAGTTGGGGATACTGCGTGAGAAGGTGCCTTCGCAGGTTCTCAATGGATCAGGGGTAGACATGAGTCATTTTACGGTAGCTCCTATACCCGTAGGCCCACCGCGCTTCTTACTGATTGCTCGCCTGTTGGGCGATAAAGGCGTGCGTCAATATGCTGACGCTGCACGCCGAATCAAACAGCGGCATCCCGAGATAGTATTTCAACTGGCCGGTGACATTGATAGTAATCCCGATACGATTACTCGGGAAGAATTGGATACCTGGATTAAGGAGGGCTCAATTGATCATTTAGGCTGGCTTAATGACGTGCGCCCGGCAATAGCGGATTGCAGTGTTTATGTACTTCCCAGCTATTACCGGGAAGGTACACCCCGATCAGTGTTGGAAGCCATGGCGATGGGGCGGGCGGTGATCACTACCGATGCGCCTGGATGCCGTGAGACTGTCATTGAGGGGGATAATGGCTACTTGATACCCGTTAGAGATGTCGGTGCGCTTGAGAGCGCCATGCAGGCGTTCATTGACAGTCCTGCCCTAGTACAAACCATGGGCCGACGTTCGTATGAAATTGCTAAAGATCGGTACGACGTTCATAAAGTTAATGCCGTCATGCTTGAATCGATGCAAATAAAAGATCTGGTAGCGAGTAGCCGAGAGCAAGCGCTAGTTAACAATAATGCTATTAATGAAGCCTAAAAATATAAAATTATTTCCTAGGGGTTAATGGTCTGTTGGATAAAACCTATTAATCCTATTCCTAATACAATTATGAGAACCTATTGATATGGCTTTCTTCTCGGTGATCATGCCTGTCTATAATAAGGTGAACACTTTAAGTGATTCCCTGGAGTGTATATATAGGCAAAATTTCAAAGATTTTGAGGTGATTGCCGTAGATGATGGTTCTACTGATGGCTCTCTTGCCATTTTGCAGCAGTATGAGAAGGCCGGTTTGTTAAGGCTTTACCAGCGTGATTCTCCCGGTTCAGGAGGATATGCTGCGCGCAACTTAGGGGCAGATAAATCAACAGGTAAGTGGTTGGTTTTTTTTGACGCTGACGACATTATGTTATCAGACCACTTGTCATGTTTTGCCAATGCAATTAGTCAATATTCTGATATTGAATTATACGTCAATGCTTACCAGAAGATGGAAGGCTGGCGGCGGCTGCCGAGAATAAAAGGGCGGGCTAGTGGTCGTCTGAGCCGCTTGGAAGCCCTAGAATTCTTTGCACTTTTCGACTTTATTCACATGAATGGTGCGTGTATTTCGCGTCAGCGTTTTTTATCTATGGGAGGGTTTCCTGCAGGGCTTTATCGCCGAGGTGGCGATGTATATTTCTGGTTGAAAGTGCTTTGCGAATTAAAAACCATTCACTACAACGCCAATGTGACTACTTTATGGCTGCTTGAAAACAGCGATATTACTCGTGATAAACGCAACCTTGTTGGTTTACATCCAGGTGTTGATCTTTTTAAACAGTATGAATCTACATTAAAGCGTAGTGAGCGGCGACAATTGCGTTTGGCAATAAATCGCAAAGTTCTTTCTTGGGCCGTTGAGAAGAAGCTGCTTGGCCAATCAGTGCGCTTGGATTTAGAAGCATTAAGATTGGGAGGGATGAACATGCGTTTATGGCTGCATGCTATCTCATTACTAGTGCCCCAACCTTATTACGATCAGTTGCGTCGCCGTATTAAATAATCTGAGCAAGCAAGGGGGCAGTACTCATGACCAAGACAGTAATTACTTATGGCACCTTTGACATGTTCCATATTGGCCATCTGAATTTGCTAAGACGGTTGGCTGAAATGGGGGATCGTTTG
This sequence comes from Halomonas sp. MS1, assembly GCF_024182575.1. NCBI lineage: Bacteria > Pseudomonadati > Pseudomonadota > Gammaproteobacteria > Oceanospirillales > Halomonadaceae > Halomonas > Halomonas sp. MS1. Next base: position 3,906,165 of record NZ_CP098926.1, on the reverse strand, counting down.
GTAGTGGGAATCTCAACGGATGAGTTTAACACGCTCAAAGGCAAGCGCACGTTGATTCCATTTGAGCACCGTGCTGAGATTGTTCGCTCCTTGCGCTATGTCGACCAAGTGATTCCCGAGACCGACTGGGAACAAAAGCTTCAGGATATCCAGCGCTATTCAGTTGACACCTTTGCCATTGGTGATGATTGGAAAGGCCACTTTGACTTTCTTTCACCCCACTGTGAAGTGATATATCTGCCACGTACCGATGGCGTCTCTACGACTCAATTGAAACGTTCACTTAATCCTTTCTATAGCGTTTCACGTGATGAGTTAATGAATGCCTTTGACGTGCTCGATACGTTAAGAAAAGACTTCGGCTAATGTTCCTTTGTTTGATGGCGATAGTGCCAAGGAAATCACAATGTCCTCTTACACACTTCGTTTAGCAAAACAGCTGGCATGGTTACCGCTGTGCCTGATTGGCGGATGCTTCCCTCGCAATGATCGTTTATGGATATTTGGTGCTTGGCATGGTCGCCAGTTCGCTGACAACACAAGCTATTTGTATCGCCATGTGCGTGATCATGAGCCTAGCTTGAGAGCGGTTTGGCTTGCGCATGATCAAGAGGTTGTTAAGCGAGTTCGTGAAGAGGGCGGAGAAGCCTATCTTGCTTACTCAGTCAAAGGAATCCTGTTGTCGCTGCGTGCGCGGCTTTTTCTCGTCACTCATTCAGCAGAAGATGTTAATCCGCATGCGTCATTTGGGGGGCAGCTAATCAACCTAACTCATGGAACCCCTCTTAAGCGCTTGGTTCAGGATGCTCGCTCTTCCCGGCTTGGCGTTTTTACCGGCGTGTATGATCGTTACCTGCGCCGGCTTCTACCTGGGCAGCGCAGGCCTCAGCAAGTATTAGTGGCTTCCGACGTCGGCCGAGAGCGGATGATCTCTGCCTTCGGTTTACCAAGCGATCGTGTCACTGCCCTTGGCTATCCTCGCTGGAATGCTTTCCAAGAAAATGCGTCAACATTATTGCAACAGGCTGGCATCGATATATTGGCGTACGACAAGGTGGTGCTATATGCCCCGACCCTTAGAATGCAAGGCAAAGGGGGGCTTGATGTGTCTCAAGGAGAACGCCTAGAAGCATTACTACCATGGCTTGAAAAGCATCGAGTACTATTACTCATCCGCGGGCACACCTCGTTGAAAATGAGCGGTGTACAAGCGTTAATGGAGGGGAATGCGAGTATTCGTGAAGCGCCTGTCAGTATATTTCCAGATGTAAATGCTTTATTTCCGGCCGTGGATGTACTTATCACGGACTACTCGAGTTTGATGTTCGACTATGCTTGTTTGAATCGCCCCATCATTTTGATGGCACCTGACCTGGATGATTATCTCAACCTCGATGTAGGAGTTTATGGAGATTATCTTGCTGATGCGCCAGGTCCGGTAATCGAATCTTGGGAGCATTTACCTGAAGCCTGGGACTCCTTGACTAAAAAGGTCCATCACCAGCGCTTAGCAACTTTTGTAGCTCGCCATGCCGCTATGAACGATGGCAGAGAGTGTGAACGCGTCACCTCTCATCTGCGTAACAGCTGTCGCCTCGAAGTAACCAGCCATGCCTGAACGAATGTAACTACAAAATGAGTATGTAGTTTGAATAGAGAATAAAGCCAGCTTCTCAATGATTTTATGGGGATGCGACATGTCATTTTATGAAAAAGGTATAAAAAGCAGGCAGATAAGTGACGATGCCAATGTTGGCGCTCGAGTTGGTTTTCCAAGGGTTTCTGTGATTGTACCGACGTATTATGACTGGTCACGTCTAAAAAAGTGTGTTGTTGCATTAGAGAACCAGTCGATTGCTCAAGACAATTTTGAAGTCATTATTGTCAATAATGCCTCTGATGATTCTCCGCCAGCGGACTTTTACTTACCCAACAACTTCACCATGATCAAAGAAGCGAAACCAGGCTCATATGCAGCAAGAAATGCCGCATTAAAGATTTCTCGAGGTGAAATAGTGGCGTTTACTGATTCTGATTGTATCCCAGATCCTTATTGGCTGGAGACAGCTATTAATCGACTCGATAAAGGTGCAGAACGCGTTGCTGGTAAAGTAGAGCTTTTCTTCAAATCTGAAAAACTGACGCTTGTTGAAATTTATGAAAAGGCCTTTGGATTTGATCAAGAGCGCTATGCTCAGCGAGGAGGGGCGGTGACTGCGAATATGGTAACTTGGTCGAAAAATTTTGAAATAGTTGGATTTTTTAACGATAACCTCATGTCTGGTGGTGACAATGAGTGGGGAGTTCGTGCGAACGAAAAAGGGATTCCTGTTGAATACGCCCAGGAGGTTATTGTTAACCATCCTGCACGCTCAAATGTAAAGGATATTCTTAAAAAACGAAGGCGAGTGATGGGAGGGCAGTTGAATAAAATGAAAAAGAATTCGAAGAGAAGTTTTATTATAATTTTAGCTAAAGGCTATTTCCCTCCAATAAAAGCGCTAAAGTTATTTTTAGAAAAAGAGTTGACTTTTTCAGAGAGATTTTTAGCTTATCTGTTGTGTTATTATTTTAAATCTTATTCAGCAACGTACAGATTGGCGCTACTCCTCGGCCTGGCTAAGCCAGAAAGATCTTAGCTTGAAGTTATGTGATTGGTGATTGGTGAATAGTGGATGGTGGATGGTGGATGGTGGATGGTGGATGGTAATAGATAAGCGGTAGTCGAGTATTGTTTTTATAAATGCCTTGCCGAATATTAAGAAAATATTCGGCGAGGCATTTTTTTTACTTAATGTTTTTTTAGAGAGCAGCAGACTATCGTCTTCATCCGTAGGTGCCTGATAAGTCTAAGGTTACGCTTTGAGGTGGATAGTCCTTTGAATTAAGTTGTATCTGTAGATACGGTATTTGTAGGCATTGTCTTTGCAGATACAGATTTTTTAATTTAGTATCTATGGATAGGTGGATGTAGACAGGGTACGAGGTGCTTATGCAAACAGCCAGCAGTATTATTCAGGATAAGGCCGCCGCTGCGGCTGGTTTGAAAGCCGCTGTGCGTATTTTGGATAAATGGCGGGCGACAGGTGAGCAGGGCGAATCGATTCTACGCGTCTCCCACAGCAGCTATGCCCGCGCGCGGCGGGGAGATTTGGCTGAGATCAAGTTAGATAGTGATCAATTGGCACGAATCAGTTATTTGCTCAATATTCATGCGGCACTGCGAATGCTGTTTGAAAACCCTGATAATGTTTACGGGTTCGTCTCCATGGCAAATCACAATCCTTACTTTAACGGGCGTACGCCGCTTGAGGTGATTGGTACTGGAGATTTCGCAGCACTTTATGAAACCTTCAAGCGTATTGATAGCTTGCGAGGTGCTCAGTGGTAGATTCGGCGGGAATAAGCGAAGGTTCGCTGCCCCTTTGTCAATCGAAAGAGGTAGTGGGGTATCGCTTAGTCAACAGTAAATTTCCTCCCATTGGGCTGTTTGACGATGTTGCGAGCCTCGATGAGTTTGAAGCGCTTTATGCCCTGCAGGCGCTGACGAATCCAAGGCTGCGTAACGAGGCTGGCGATTTGGGGCTCATTCCTCACAACCAGATTCCCTTTGGTATCCGAGGGTGCTCTTATGCGACAGCGCCTTTTACCCACGTTAATCCGGAAGGTTCTCGCTTTAGCGACGGCAGCTTTGGTGTGCTTTACATTGCGGATGCACTACCAACGGCCATCCGTGAAGTGAGACACCATCAGGAAATCTATTGGAAAAACGTACCATCGTTACATTTTGAACGGTTTATCTTCCGTGGGCTTAAGTGCCTATTTAATGAAAAAGCCTGTCGTGATGGCTTGGCGCTTCAGCCATCCCATGCCATTTATGATGCCGACGATTATCGAGCAGCGCGCACGTTAGGCAGAGAGCTTCGTAAAGAGCAACGTACCGGTTTGCGTTACCACTCTGTTCGGCAACCAGGTGCCACTTGCTGGGCGTTAATGACGCCGCAGTTCGTCCTGGATATTATCCAGACCACTCATATTGAGATGATCTGGAACGGGCGAATAGCCCAAGTGAATCGCCTCTCAGCGGTACCCATCAAGTGAATTCAGTAGAGTAATTATGTTCGCTGTTGTTCGGTGAAGCGCTGCATGATCGTGAGTGTTTTATCACTAACATGATGCTCCATGCCTTCTGCATCAATACGCGCTGTACTGTCATCAACGCCAAGGGCGCGCAAAAAATGCAGCACTACATCGTGACGCGTCCGGGAAATTTCGGCCATTTTTTGGCCTTCTTCGGTCAAGAAGAGCGAGCGATAGGGCTTGCTTGTCACTAGGCCCAGCTCATTCAGGCGGCGAATCATTTTAGAGACGGTCGCTTGGCTAACGGCCATTCGAGTAGCGATATCGGCTGCGCGCGCTTCTCCGCGGTGGCGTAATAAGTCGCCGATTAACTCGACATAATCTTCGATCAGTTCCGTTTCGTGGGCATTACGCACCGTCTCATACTGCTGTGCATGCTGTTCCACGGGCGGTAGCGCATCTCCATCTTGGCCGTATGCGGTAGGAGAGTGTTGCTGTTGGTATTCACTCATTGGCAAAATTTATCAAGGTTAGTGGAAACGTTAATTAGTGATGGTAGCGCATTTTTTTAGATAATTGTTAGCCATGGCTAAACTGTTTGCATAAAGCTTTTTTATTGAGCTACAGCTGTACTTGTTGGGATCCTAGCACAGGAGAGCGAAATAATGACCAAGCAGTATGGCTGGTTAATCATTGTGCTAGTAGCGACTTGCTGCTTTTTCCTGGCCCTGTTGTTTTCACCCAGGCACGGCGTATTAATGCGCTTATGGCGTCATCGTAAGATCGCTACTGCCGATAACGCTTAAGAAGGAGATTGGAGACTTTCCCATGCCTTTTCTGCGATGCCAATACCAGCCCCTGTCATTAATAAGTAGGTTTGGTCGACACCTGCCTCATGTAATGGGGCTGCTTCATCCTGAAAGTGTATGCCCGCAAGCAGCTGTCCAGTAAAGCCTGCTTTACGCAGCTCGCGAGTGGCAATTAATTTACTTTCAAGCTCTGGGGTGGCCAACGTTACTGCCACCAGCTTTGAAATATCTAATTGATGCCAAAATCCCACGTCTTCTATATCGCCATAGTAGACGTGGCGTTTGTTCTCCGATTTATTAGGATCAGAATCAATACCCGCAACTGACACCCCCTTGTCGTTAAAAAAGTCGTAGGCAGCACTACCTGTGCGTCCCATGCCAAGTATTAATACGGTAGCACTACCGATGTTAACGGGCTGTTCATCTGGATGGCGTGTATCACGCTCAAAGCGTGTTAACGACCTTTCCCAGCGGTCGAAAAGTCCATGAGCTAAGCGGTTCAGAGGTGCCGAAATGACAAAAGATAATGCGACGGCGATGGCGAGCGGTACCAACCACTCCTCTAAAATACTAGAGGCAACGATTAAGCCAAATTCACTGTAGGCAGTTAGGCTTAAACCTCCCAGAAAAGCGTTACGTGCCCGGATACGAAATGCGATCAATAGCGCAAAAAATAGTAGTCCTTTTAAGGGCAGTGCTAAGGCGAGAACTCCGGCAAAAATCAAGGCATTGGTGTCGGGTAGCCCAGCCATTCCTATTTGTAAGAAAAAGCTGATTAGGAGCATTTCCTTTATGCCCCATAGCGCCTTTGAAAGCTCCTGAGCGCGGGGGTGTTTGGCCAGCAATAGGCCCATGACTAAGGCACCTACCTCTGAGCTTAACCCGACGGCTTCAAATCCCATTCCACCGATGGCAATTGCTAACACAGCGCCTAGCAGTACCAGCAGCTCATCGTGTTGGGCAATGCTCATTAACCAATAAAGAAGGGGTCTAAGTAGTGGTAGTAAAAATACCAGTAGTGCCCATGGGCTGGGGGTCTGGCCACTATAAAAGCTGAGTACTGCAATGGCGACCAAGTCTTGAATAATTAAAATACCGATGGCAATTCGGCCATGGAGAGCCCGCAACTCTCGCTTTGCCTCAAGTACCTTAGCGGCAAGAACGGTGCTTGAAAATGACAGAGCAATGGCAAGCAATATTGCCTTATCCATAGATAGCGATAAAAGCACGACGAAGCCAATCGTAAAAAATAGGCAGGTAATGGCTAGGTGTATAAATGCGCTTCCAAGCACGACGGGCTCAGCAAGGCTCTTCACGTTAAGTTTTAAACCAATGGTAAAGAGCAGCAATAGAACGCCTAAGTGGGCAAGATGTTCTAGTAAGGGACCTGCCTCGCTGGGCAGGCCAATGCTAGGGCCGAAGGCGTTGAGTGCAAACCCGGCGGCCAAAAAGCCCACCAGGGGCGGTAAGCTAAGCTGACGGGCAATAATCCCGAAGACAAGAGCAAACGATAAAATAAGCACTTCAAACATGCTGAACCCCTAACATAAAGGTGGCTGAGTTATCTTCCCACCCGCCAATGTTTTTGCATTTCAATAAAGGTGAACGATGCCGACCAAGTGATCAGGACAAAGCCTGTTAATGCCAGCGTTCCGTATAGGAATCGAACGGGGCCCGTTGCATAAATATCCCCATAACCGACTGTGGTGTAGGTGACGGCAGAAAAGAATATATAATCTAATAGATTAAAGCTGTCATAACCTTGCAGGGCGCCAATACCGTTGAGCGCTGTTAGCCACCATCCGGTCATACCAAACAGCCAAATTTCGGCAACGTGCGTCAATAAAACACCAAATGCCATGCCAAGGATACGCTGGCGATGAGGCTTATGTGATTGTTCAATTTGCCGTGAGATAAGCCATAGCGATTCGTAGTGAAGCAGCACCGCTATTACGACAGCGATGAACGTCGTTATTACGACGACCAAATGTTCGGGGTATGGAATGGTCAAGTAGTAAGAATCCCAACGTTGCTATGAGAAAATGTTCAGCACAGTCGGCTGCCGAATAACAGCAGTGAGCCATCTAAAGAGTGCCAGCCCCACCAGGCTAGCACTCCTCCGCCCAGCAGTAGCGTTGCTAATACTATCGACAGTGCAAACGCTGTTAATGGCTTCATGAGGCCACCTGAGGAGCGATGTTGCGTGCCAGTGGTTTTTCGCTAATAAACCAGTGCAGACCAGCGGCGACCAGTGAAAGCACAATGGCAATCTTCCAGACAGTGTCATAATGGCCAGTGAGATCATAAAGATATCCGCCAAGCCAGACACCCATAAATGATCCTAACTGGTGAAATAAGAATACAATGCCGCCCAGCATGGATAAATGGCGAACACCAAATACAGACGCCACAATGCCGTTGGTTAACGGTACGGTTGAGAGCCATAGTAGGCCCATGGCGATACCAAATAAATAAGCACTGGTAGAGGTCAGCGGCAACATGACAAAAGCGGTAATTATCGCGCCGCGAATTAAGTATAGCCAGCTAAGTAGGCGCGGTTTTGACCAAATTCCTCCCATCCATCCTGCCGTATAGGTACCCACAATGTTGAACAAACCGACCAGTGCCAACACCGTGGTGCCCACCTGAATGGCCAGACCGTTATCGAATAAATACCCAGGTAGATGGACAGCAATAAATACAACTTGGAAGCCGCAGACGAAAAAGCCGAGGCACAGCAGCCAAAAGCCTTTCTGGCCGACCGCCTCATTGAGCGCGTCGCGTAAGCTTAAGTCGCCCAGTGCGCTGGGGCTTGGGCGGTCTTTTAACATCGCCCCCAGGGGAATCATCAGTGCAGCAATGGCGCCCATCGCTAGAAGAGCTGCTGACCAGCCAAGCCACTCAATTAGCCCCAGTGTGCCGGGTAACATCGCGAATTGTCCAAAAGAGCCAGCGGCACTGACAATGCCCATCGCCATACTGCGTTTTTCGGGGGGTACTGCGCGTCCCACTGCGCCCAAAATTACTGAAAATGTAGTGCCGGATAGGCCTAAACCAATGAGGAATCCAGCGCTTAGAGTCATGCCTAATGCGCTGGTGGAAAGGCTCATAAAGCACAGCCCCGTCACATACAAAATGGCTCCTACGACAATAATTCTCGCCGCTCCAAAACGGTCAGCCAGCGCACCGGTGAAAGGCTGAGAGAGTCCCCAAATTAGGTTTTGAACTGCAAGGGCAAAGGCAAACACGCCGCGCCCCCAGCCGAAATCGCTGCTCATCGGCTCAAGGAAAAGCCCAAAACCATGGCGAAGCCCCATAGCAGTGGAAATAACCACGCTTGCTAGCATGATAAGGAGTAGTGTGCGATGTCGCGTCAATGCCATTTTACGTCCCTTGTTCTGTAGTTTGTTAACGCGTTAACTAACTATCTCACGGGTCAGATTTTTTTAGAAGCTATCAACTGTCGGACGAATTAGCAGTGTCGGTAATAAGTTGAGGGCGGCATACTAGGTAGTATGTTGCAAAGCAACAAGTGTGCTTTGACTAAAGTCGTAAGCTTGTGTCACAAATGATTCGTATCTGTTAGTGACGCTTAAACGACATAAAAAATGCTTAAGTTAGGGCAGCTAAGTGTGGGTGATACCGACGAACTTCTTAATCTGTCGGCAATGCCGTCGTTTATCTCGCCTCTGATGCTGGAGCGTCACTGACGGGATTAACCCACTACGTAGATGCAGGCCACCATATTCGCTTCTAACGTAGGGGTGATTAAGGAAGTTTCCTAGTTTAAGGACGTGGTTTAAAGGAGTCACTTGATGTCGGCCAATGACGCTAATGATCTAATTGAAAATCGCACCTATGACGAAATAACGGTCGGTGATGAAGCCCACCTAGAAAAACGCCTTACCATGGAGGACATCAAACTGTTTGCTGTGATGTCAGGTGATATTAATCCGTCACACGTCGACAGCGACTTTGCTAAGAGCAGCCGTTTTCAGGAAGTCATTGCTCATGGCATGTGGGGCGGCGCGCTGATATCCACTGTGCTGGGAACGCAGCTGCCCGGACCGGGCACGGTCTATCTTACCCAGTCGTTGCAGTTTAAGGCACCCGTAAGGCTGGGGGATGTACTGCGGGTATCCGTGCGGGCTATCGAAAAAGACGATCAGCACCATAGGATCACCTTTGCCTGCCGTTGCGAAAATCAACGCGGTGATACGGTCATTGAAGGTGACGCTAGCGTATTGGCACCGATTAAAAAAATTCAACGGCCTCGGGCGTTGCTGCCCAAAGTGCGTTTAACAGAGCGTGGCAGGTTGCATGAGATTCTAACTGCTGCCGATCATCCGGAGCCAATGCCCACCGCAGTCGTTCATCCGGTAGACCAAAGCGCCATTTGTGGAGCGGTTGAATCAGCGGCGCAAGGTTTAATTATTCCTGTGCTGGTTGGGCCCAAGGGGAAAATCCAGCTCGCCGCTGAAAAAGCCGAGGTGGATATCAGTGCATTCGAACTGATAGATGTTCCCCACAGCCACGCGGCTGCTGAACAAGCGGTGGCATTAGCACGTCAAGGCCACGTAGGTGCGTTGATGAAAGGCGCGCTGCACACCGATGAGCTTTTACATGAAGTGCTTAAGCGTGACACAGGGTTGCGTACCGAGCGGTGCCTAAGTCATGTGATGGCCTTTGATGTGCCAACCTACCCGCGACCATTGTTGATTACGGATGCGGCAATCAATATCTATCCTAAGTTAGCTGAGAAGCGCGATATTGTTCAAAACGCGATCGAGTTAGCTCACGCATTGGGTAACGACAATCCCCGTGTGGCGATCCTTTCTGCTGTCGAGACCGTCAACCCCAAAATCACGTCTACGATTGATGCGGCGGCCCTGTGTAAGATGGCTGAGCGCGGCCAGATTAGCGGTGGCACCTTGGATGGTCCGCTGGCTTTCGACAATGCCGTCTCAGAAGCAGCGGCAAGAACCAAAGGTATTGTTTCGCCAGTAGCAGGGCGCGCCGACATCCTACTCGCGCCAGATCTTGAAGCGGCCAATATGTTGATGAAGCAACTGACTCACCTGGCGGATGCCACGGGGGCGGGCGTTGTCGTCGGCGCTAGGGTGCCGATCATGCTGACAAGCCGCGCGGATGATGCATTGACGCGCATGGCATCCAGTGCATTAGCGTTACTACTCGCTGACTATCAGCGTCGGAGCCTACTCAGTAACCCTTCAGGAGCATAACCATGCAGGAAATACTGGTGCTGAATAGTGGTTCTTCCAGCGTCAAGTTTGCGCTTTATCATATCACTGATGAAGACGCTGCCGGTGGAATTCAGGAGGCGTTGACGGTCGCCTACAGCGGCCATTTTTCGGGCTTGGCAACGTCGCAATGTCGCGTGTCGTTAGCGCATCGCGAACCTGGACAGCCCCCGCATCGCTATGATTTGCAAACTCTGGAGGCGCTGGGGCTAACCCCGGCAATAAACCATGAAGAGGCCATCACAAAGTTGATGGCATGGCTTGAGCAGCGTGAGGATAAAAGTACCCTGGTTGCCATTGGGCATCGCGTTGTTCATGGCGGCCAAACCTACTGTGAAGCGACTAGATTAAGCGCTAACGACGTGATCGAGTTGGAAAAATTTTCAAGCTTAGCGCCGTTGCATCAGCCCCATGGACTTGCGCCTATCAAACTACTGATGGCGCGTCTGCCAGACGTACCGCAGATCGCATGTTTCGATACCGCGTTTCATGCTCATCAGCCCTGGGTGGCTCGGCAGTTTGCTTTGCCGCGGGAATGGACGGCCAAGGGGTTGATACGTTATGGCTTCCATGGCCTTTCCTACGATTATATTCAGCGCACGCTACCTAATGTATTGCCGGATGATGCACCCCGTTCACGGGTGGTGGTGGCGCATTTGGGTAATGGTGCCAGTATGTGTGCTATTCGTGATGGCATTAGTGTGGCTTCCAGCATGGGGTTTACTGCGCTTGATGGATTGCCGATGGGGACTCGCTCTGGTGCCTTGGATCCAGGCGTAGTGCTTTACTTAATTAGTGATGAAAAAATGAGTATTGAGGACGTATCAGCGCTTTTATACAAGCGTTCAGGGCTGCTCGGTGTCTCTGGAATAAGTAGCGATATGCGCGAGTTGCTTGCAAGTGATGCCCCGGAAGCCGAAGAGGCTGTTGAGCTTTACTGCTATCGCGCCGCGCGGGAAATCGCCAGTTTAGCTGGCGCGCTGGGCGGGCTTGATCAATTGATATTCACCGCCGGTATTGGTGAGCATGCAGCACCGGTGCGTGCACGTATTGTGGCGCAGTGTGAGTGGTTGGGCATGCAACTTGATGAAAAAGCCAATAAGCGTGATGCCTGTTGCATCTCTTCAGCGAGTAGCCGTGTGGGCGTTTGGGTCATTCCAACCGATGAAGAGCGAGTAATCGCCAGTGATTGCCTAGCGCTTCTCAATAGGGCGGATCAAGCAGCGTTTTAATTCAGCCACCTGATGCCAGGGAGATTAGTTGAGCCACTGACCGTAAAGAGGGTTGAGTGTTGTCATTGTTGTGGTGATGACTACTGTCATTACCGCTACCGAGAAACCACTGATCTGATAGAATCCCCAGTTTTTGTAAGCTCACTCACTTATCTAACTGGGAATCTTAATGAACGCGGTAATTCTTGCTGTGCTAGTCATGGTGGCGCTTTCGCTTGCTCGGGTATCCGTGGTGTTTGCACTGGTTGTAGGCGCGCTGGTTGGGGGCTTGGTTGGCGGCCTGTCACTGGATGAAACGCTCAGTGCATTCAATGATGGTGTTGGTGGAGGCGCGCAAGTAGCCCTTGCTTATGCCACGCTTGGGGCCTTTGCGGTGGCTATTTCCCGTTCAGGGCTTCCAGATATGCTGGCCAATCGCCTGATTACAATGTTGGGAAAAGAAGCGACTGCGGCACATCAGGCGCGGGTAAAGGTGTTTTTGCTCGTCGCAGTGCTCTTGGTGGCTATCTCATCACAAAACGCCATTCCGGTGCATATAGCGTTTATCCCGGTGCTGATTCCGCCGTTGTTGGTGGTAATGAATCGTCTCCAGCTTGACCGTCGCGCGGTGGCGTGTGCGCTTACCTTTGGGTTAACCGCTCCGTATATGCTGCTACCTGTAGGATTTGGCGCGATCTTTTTGAATGATATTCTGCTGGCAAATTTAAATAGCGCTGGCGAGTCACTGGGCTTGGAAATTACCCGGGGCATGGTGCCCATGGCAATGGCTATTCCGGTAGGAGGAATGGCCATTGGCTTACTCGTAGCACTGTTTTTCAGCTACCGTGGGCAGCGTGAATATACTAATAAAGATCTAGTGGCGACTAATGCCCACCAAGGTCACTCGCCTGCAAAACCTCATACGTTTGGGCTGGTGATGTCGGGCGTGGCTATTGTGGCTGCGTTAGGTTTACAGCTATATACCGGCTCTATGATTATTGGTGGGCTAGTGGGGATTGGTCTGCTTTCGCTGGGCGGCATTTTTAAGTGGCGTGAAGCGGACGATCTATTTACCAGCGGTATGCGCATGATGGCGTTAATCGGCTTCATCATGATTTCAGCAGCTGGCTTTGCAGAAGTAATGAAGGCGACAGGGGATATCGAGTCGCTAGTGACAGGTGCGTTTGAGTTGTTTGGTGATAACCGCGGTTTAGCGGCGTTTGTTATGCTGCTGGTAGGCTTGTTTATTACCCTGGGAATTGGCTCATCCTTTTCGACCATTCCCATTATTGCAGCGATTTTTGTACCGCTGGCGGTGCAGTTTGGTTTCTCGCCAATGGCGACGGTTGTGCTGGTTGGTACGGCGGCTGCACTGGGCGATGCTGGCTCGCCAGCGTCTGATTCCACGTTGGGGCCAACTTCAGGTCTAAATGTTGATGGACAGCATGATCATATGTGGGACAGCGTGGTGCCTACCTTCCTGCACTACAATATACCGCTGATTGCTTTTGGGTGGTTGGCAGCGATGTCGCTTTAAGTTTTTTTCGCGCAAACCAACACGCAGACTAAGAAGGGCAGCCATGAGCTGCCCTTTTTTATACTAAAACCATGATTATTGCCCAGGTAGGTGCGTCTCGAAAGCGCTGAGCAGGCCGCGGAGTAAGGAGAGCTCCTTGCGGCTAGGCTGAGAGCGGGAGAACAGCGCCTGAAGCTGTTCTTCAGTGCGGGCATGGGGCTGGGTAAGAAAGCCACTCTGCTGCATCAGGCGTCCAAGATGCTCCTGGAAGTGCACAAACTGCTCGCGGCTGGGCGGCGTGGCTTCAAGTGGCCGTTGGTACATGAAGTGACTATCATCGCGCTTCCGCCAAGCACGGTGTACTTCATAGGCTAAAATCTGCACGGCCTGAGATAGATTTAAAATACCGTATTCAGGGTTGGCAGGTATGCTGACTTGGTGTGTGCAGCAGCGTATTTCGTCGTTGGTGAGACCTGAGCGTTCACGCCCGAATACCAGTGCAACCGGCGCTTGTGCGGCGTTCTCAATTACCTGCCGTGCCATGTCATCAGGTTCATCGAAGTGCGGCAGCGGCAGGCTACGGAGCCTTGCACTCGCACCGACCACTTGTACGCAATCACTAACCGCTTCTTCAAGGCTGCTTACACAACGGGCATGTTCAAGTACATCCGTTGCACCTGCTGCCATGCGAGTGGCTTCGTCATCTGGGAATGCGCGCGGATTAACCAATACGAGCTCGGATAAGCCCATGGTTTTCATCGCGCGAGCAGTAGCGCCAATGTTGCCTGGGTGGAAGGTTTGCACTAGTACGATGCGAATATTGGAGAGCACGGTAATGAAGACCTACAGCTGCCGGATAAAGGCGCTGATGGTAGCATGATTTTAGCTACCGTTAGAGGTGGGTGGGGTATTGTCAAATAAAAGAACCCCGCCGTGGCGGGGTTCTTAGCGACGTTAAACGTCAGAGCGATGGGCTCAGGGTTGCATTACATCATGCCGCCCATACCACCCATTCCGCCCATGCCACCCATGTCTGGAGCAGCGTCTTTCTCTTCAGGATCGTCAGCGATCATGCACTCAGTGGTGATCATCAGGCCAGCAACAGAACCAGCGGACTGCAGTGCAGTACGGGTTACTTTAGCCGGGTCCAGAACACCCATTTCGAACAGGTCGCCGTACTCACCCGTTTGTGCGTTATAGCCGAAGTTACCTTCACCATCTTTCACGCTGTTGATAACAACAGCGGCTTCTTCACCGGCGTTGGTGACAATCTGACGCAGCGGAGACTGCATAGCGCGCAGCGCCATGTTGATACCGTGGTTCTGGTCTTCGTTGTCGCCAGTCAGGCCTTGTACTTTAGCCATGACGCGAACCAGTGCAGTACCGCCACCAGGTACAACGCCTTCTTCTACTGCAGCGCGGGTTGAGTGCAGCGCATCTTCAACACGGGCTTTCTTCTCTTTCATTTCTACTTCGGTAGCCGCACCGACGCGAATAACAGCAACACCGCCTGCCAGCTTGGCAACGCGCTCTTGCAGCTTCTCTTTGTCGTAATCAGAAGAAGTTTCTTCGATTTGCGCACGGATCTGGTTAACGCGTGCTTCGATGTCATTTTCGACACCAGCGCCATCGATGATGGTGGTGTTTTCTTTAGACATCGTCATGCGCTTAGCGGTACCCAGGTGATCCAGGTTCGCTTGCTCAAGCGTCAGGCCAACTTCCTCAGAAATCACGGTGCCGTTAGTCAGGATAGCGATATCCTGCAGCATCGCTTTGCGACGGTCGCCGAAGCCAGGTGCTTTAGCGGCAGCAACTTTAACGATGCCGCGCATATTGTTCACAACCAGCGTTGCTAGCGCTTCGCCTTCGATATCTTCAGCGATAATCGCGAGCGGTTTACCTTGCTTAGCAACCGCTTCCAGCACCGGCAGTAATTCGCGGATGTTGGAGATTTTCTTGTCTACGAGCAGGATGTAAGGGTCTTCCAGCTCGACAGCCATGGTGTCTTGGTTGGTAACGAAGTAGGGCGAGAGGTAGCCGCGATCAAACTGCATACCTTCAACGACTTCCAGCTCGTCTTCGAAGCCACGGCCTTCATCAACAGTGATGACGCCTTCTTTACCAACTTTTTCCATCGCTTCAGCGATGATCTCGCCAATGCGCTTGTCGCCGTTAGCAGAGATTGTGCCTACCTGAGCAATCGACTTGGTGTCGGTGCAAGGAACAGACATTGCCTGAATCTCTTTAACAGCCGCGCTAACCGCTTGGTCGATACCGCGCTTAAGATCCATCGGGTTCATGCCCGCAGTAACGCCTTTCAAGCCTTCTGCGACAATGGCTTGAGCCAGAACCGTTGCCGTAGTGGTACCGTCGCCTGCAGCGTCAGACGTTTTGGAAGCAACTTCCTTAACCATCTGAGCGCCCATGTTCTCGAACTTGTCTTTCAGTTCGATCTCTTTAGCAACCGATACACCATCTTTAGTAACGGTCGGTGCGCCGAAGGACTTGTCCAGTACCACGTTACGGCCTTTCGGACCGAGGGTAACTTTTACTGCGTTGGCCAGAACGTCAACGCCACGAGCCATGCGTTTGCGGGCATCATCGGAGAACTTTACTTGCTTAGCTGCCATGTTCGTTATTTCCTAAACATTGAAATTTAAAAGGAAAAGTAAGTAGTCGAGGCGAGATTTAGCCTTCGACGACTGCCAAGATATCGGCTTCGCTCATGATCAGAACTTCTTCGCCGTTGATTTTCTGTTTCTCAACGCCGAAACCGTCTTTGAAAATCACCGAGTCGCCAACTTTAACGTCCAACGGGCGAACGTCACCGTTGTCGAGAATGCGACCATTACCAACCGCCAGGATTTCACCGCGAGTGGGTTTTTCCTGGGCGTTGCCCGGAAGCACGATGCCGCCAGCGGTTTTCTGCTCTTCTTCCACGCGACGAACAACGACGCGATCGTGCAAAGGACGGATATTCATGCTCACGTTCTCCTGAGTATCGTCAAAGCCCATAAGGGCAGTTAGCTAAATGAGATTTTCGTGGGCCTCTTGCCCGCGAAAAGTGAAGGTAAGTCACCTTCATGTTAATGGCGAAAGCTAGTGCATCCGCCGAACTTGTGTGCTGACTCAAAAGTGGGGGCTGCTCGTAGCCTTTCAAGGGGTAAGTGATAAAAAAATGTGGTTTTTTGGCATTCTTCTTCGATGAGCCTTCAGCGCCGCCTTGCTGTTTCATCGCGGCTAATGAATTCACCTTCAATCGGCCCTTCTTGACTGCTTGAGCGTGATGTCTGGGCCTGTTCGTAGCTTGCTTGCTGCTGTTGGTCAGCAGTGCTTTTTAAGCCTAGCCAGGTGAGGGCTTTAAATATTAACTGGCGAGCGTTAGGCAGCAGGCAGGCGATGCCTAGCGCGTCAGAGAGAAAGCCTGGGGCCAAAAGTAGGGCGCCTCCGAAAATCAGAGCGGCCCCGGTAAACAGTTCTTGAGAGGGAATTTCGCCCACTTGCATGCGCTGTCGCGCGCGCGCCAGAGTGGAAACACCCTCTTTGCGAATTAGATGTAGTCCAATGAAACCAGTGCCCAGTACGAGAAGCAGAGTGGTTAATAAACCAATTTGGCTACCGATCGAAAACAGTAGTACAAAATCAACTAACGTAAACAGCGATATAAAAAGAAGAATGGGCATGACAGACTCCATAACAAACGTAATTCGTCAATATGGTGGCAGAATTCGCGAAAACAAGCAGCCAGCGTTCGGTTAGCTTGCTTACGTATGTGTTCTAATGCTCGATATTTCGCTCAATAACTTCTATGCTGCGATGCACAATAGCGCCATTTTACGAGGCGGGATAGGTAGCGCTTAGCAAGCAATTTAAAGTATCAGTCTTTATAAGTATCGGCCTAAGGAGAATCAGATGAACCTGACAAATAAAGTGATCGCGATTACCGGGGGAGCCCGCGGTCTGGGCTTTGCTATGGCGGAGCGGCTAGGCAAGCAAGGTGCTCGTTTGGCGCTTTTGGATATGAGTGCAGCAGCATTGGATGAGGCGGTATCAGCATTAGCGTCTCAAGATATTCAAGCACACGCATTTGTGACCAATGTGGCTGATGAGCAGTCAGTGCAGCAGGCATTTGCTGACATTGCGGCCCGCATGGGACCGGTAGGCGGTTGTATTAATAATGCAGGGATCACTGACGATGGCTTACTTATCAAAGCAAAAGAAGGGGTAGTTGAAAAACGTATGTCGCTATCTGCTTGGCAGAAGGTGCTTGATGTCAATTTAACCGGCGTTTTTCTGTGCGGCCGGGAAGCGGCAACGCAAATGGTAGAAGCTGGGCACCAGGGCGTTATTGTCAATATTTCAAGTATTTCCCGAGCCGGAAATATGGGGCAAAGTAATTACGCTGCTGCTAAAGCGGGTGTCCATGCGTTGACAGTTACCTGGGGCAAAGAGCTTGCCCGTTACGGCATTCGTACTGGAACCGTAGCTCCAGGGTTTGTTGAAACCGACATGACAGCTTCCATGCGCCCCGATATGTTGGAAAGAATCTCCTCCAGTGTGCCTCTTAAGCGGTTGGGTAATCCTGATGACATCGCGAAAAGCGTCGCTTTCATTTTTGAAAATGACTACTTCACGGCGCGAATTATCGAGTGCGACGGTGGGTTGCGGCTTTAAATCACTAAAAATCAGCTGTTGCCAATAGCTGTTGCTAATAGTATTGCTACTAACGGTGACAACTAACTAATAGGCCATTGGCAGAACTGCCAATGGCCTATCGTGCGTTCGCGGTGGGGCACTAATTGCTAGAAGTGGAAGTGATCGCGCTGGAGCTCGCGTTGGAAATACATTTCTACCCGTAATGTCATCGCCCAGCGCGGGTCGTAGCTAACTTCTCGCTGAAAATGCAGTTCTGGAATGACATCTGCAAACAGTATTCCTTTATGGATATCTCTGCGGTAGCGGGTTTGCAGGTAGTAGTTTGTCATTCGTGGGCTAGACAGGCTTTCACCAATGGCGATAGCTGAGTAGCGAAGTGCGCTACGGCTGTTTAAGCGCTGGTTTAGCTGCACTACCTCGCTGTACTCAAGCGTGTCCTCTTCCTCACGCCATTGCACGTTGGTGATAAATCGCAGGTGGCGATTGGTGGATAATGGGCGGCCAAGATCCCACTCGGTGCGTGCTGAATAACCTGAGTTGTTAAACCAGGATAGGCGATTAAATGATTCTAGCTGCCAGGGGCTATCCTTTAAGTCCCACAGGCGCTCGCTGGTAAAGCGGACATAGGGATCAAGAGGCAGACGAAGCCGGACGCCAGCGCCAAAGCGGTTGCTCCAGTTCTCACGTTTGTCTCTACTTTCTAACCAATCAAGGCCGAATGTTGATGTTCTGCGATCGCGTTGGTCGTTATAGAGCCGCCCAGAGCCTTGTTCAGCTAGTGTGCCCTGTGATTCTTCTGGATCGCTTTCAATGATTAAGCGTAGGCGGTCTTCTGTCGTGGGAAGATCGATGCGATAGCGCACACTAATGTCACCGTTAGTGCCTTCGCCTTCCATCCAGTCAATTTCCTGACCAAGGCGGAGGTAAGATCTGTTATCAGCAGAAGCGGATTGATCACCACCAAAAAAAGAGTCAATGTTTCTTGATGTGTTGTCTACCCAGTTGCCAATGCTTGCTCGAAATGGCTCCACGCGCGCTTCAGCCCACTCGGGTAGGTCGCTGTCGCTATCTTCCTCAGTAGTATAGGTTTCGGCAGAATAGGTTTCAGCAGAATAGGTTTCAGCAGAATAGGTTTCAGCAGAATAGGTTTCAGCAGAATAGGTTTCAGCAGAATAGGTGTCTGGCGACAGTGCGCAAAATACGCCAAGGAAAAAGACAGCGAGCACTGGTTTCATCGAAGAGATCCTGGAAGCGATAAGGTTGTTAGTTGTTAGCTGCTAACCTAACTCAAAAACAGACTGAGGTCAGCTAATCGGTTTATGCAGGATCGTAAAACAAAAAAATTCGGTTAGCATAAAGCTACCGAATTTTTCGAAGGTAAGAACCTTTAAATTGGTGCGGATGGGGAGACTCGAACTCCCACACCTTACGGCACTAGAACCTAAATCTAGCGTGTCTACCAATTCCACCACATCCGCTGAAGACGAGACGTATATTAACAGCATTCGTATTAATGTCAACGGCGTGTCATTAAAATTGTTAATTAAATCAGCCTGGGGAAAGTATGTTTCTGACGCGGTTGGTACATGGTGCAAGCACTTGGGCCAAAAAGGGACTGCCAGGTTATTGTGCGTTTTGCCTTTCTCCCGGGCAAACCAGTGGTGGTTGGTGCCAGGAGTGCTTTGCACAGTTGCCGTGGAATGCCAATGGCTGCTGGCAGTGTAAAGAGCCTTTGGCTGTTGGGAGCGTTGCATCCGTTCAATCTGTTTGTGGGCACTGTAGAGAGAACCCTCCAGCGTTTACCGTCGCGACGGTGGAGCTTTTATTTGAAGAGCCTATAAGAGCGTTAGTTCATGATTTTAAATTTAATGCGTCGCCCCGTGCCGGCATGTTGCTGGTAGAGCTGATGATGAGTAAAGCTCCCAGCTGTATGGGAGAAGGTCTCTTGCCTGTACCGATGCATAGCGCCCGGGCGCGGCAGCGTGGTTTTAATCAGTCTCGCTGGTTGGCTGATCAACTAGGCAAGCGGGTCAAATTGCCCGTGTTAACGGCTGAATGTCGTCAACAGCTGCCTTCTCAACGGACGTTAAACAGAAAGGAGCGAGCAAAAAATTTAGTAGGTGCCTTTCATATTAATGGTTCACTGCCATCACATCTCACCATCATTGACGACGTTGTTACTACTGGCGCGACCTGCCAAGCACTTGCTGAAGAAGCGCTTCGTGCGGGGGCTAAACGTGTCGATGTTTGGGCAGTTGCTCGAACACCTCTGGTGCATAATTGATAGAATGCAGGCTTAATTTGCACAGGAGCGGTATATGCCACACCCGTTTAGTACGCTTTCTCCGGACACTGTTATGTCTGCTGCGGAGTCTGTTGGGATTTGGCCGGCTGGCGAGCCGTTTGCACTTAATAGCTATGAAAATCGAGTGCTGATGTTTCGTGACGATGACGGTGAGCGCTGGGTTGTGAAATTCTATCGTCCTGGTCGTTGGGCAGATGAGATCATTCAGGAAGAGCATGATTTTCTTCAGGAGTTGGCTGCTGCAAATGTGCCCGTTGTTGCGCCATGGCGGGATCAGCATGGCAAATCACTCCATACTTACCAGCAATTTCGCTTCACGCTTTACCCGCAATGCAGTGGTCAAGCGCCTGAGCTAGACAATCCGTCGCATCTTTTTGCATTAGGTAATGCGTTAGGGCGGTTACATGCAGTGTCATCACGAAAGGCGTTTCAGTACCGTCCAACATTAGAGTGGCAGGGCGATATTGATGATGCTGAGGCCCGTGTTATCGAGAGTAAAAGGCTAAGCAAGCATCAGCAGCGCGCTTATCACAACGTTGTACAGAAAATTCTTCGTCATCTTGAAAAGCACCCCATCGCCAGCGATCAAATGATTCGAACGCATGGTGATTGTCATCTGGGCAATGTTTTAGGAAGAGATGAATCATTTACCTTGGTGGATTTTGACGATTGCCTTATGGCGCCCGCTATCCAAGATGTATGGATGCTGTTACCCGTTGATGATCCATCTGGCTGGCGAGCACAGCTAAGTGAAATTGTTGAAGGCTATGAAGAGGAGCAAACATTTCCGCAACACCAGCTGTCGCTAATCGAGCCGTTGCGGGCTTATCGTCTTATCCGATACACCGCGTGGCTTATTTCTCGCTGGGATGATCCAGCGTTTCCTCGTGCGTTTCCATGGCTGGCGGAGAGCGGTTATTGGGATCAGCACATCCGCCAGCTGGAGCAGCAGTTGTTACAGCTTGAAAAGCCTATTTGGCTAGCATAACAATTGCACGGGTAGTTAATTAAGCATCGCCCCCATTGACGATGAGTAACGTGGTTCTATTCAGGTTGATTGACCGCACGTGGGTTTTCAGCGCTTGCATCGGGGTCAGGCCGATCTGATGGGATGGGGTTGGCTACGCCTTCTCCATCAGCCTCTCGCCGAGCAGCATTAATTTCCGCTGAAGGGTTATCTTGAGCGTTGATATCGATATTTTCATCCAGTGTTACCACGAATGCTTGGCCTGGCGATAAGGTGCAAGGCGACTCATCACAGGCAAGACCGTACTGACCGTCTTCTGCATACGCACCGGCACTAAATGACCCGGTGAAAATAGCGCTTTCAGCATCGTGTGTTTCAATGCAGGTTGCGTCTTGAGTTGTAATACGAATGCGCCCATTAGTGAACTGTGCATTGGCGACTAAAACGCAGTATTCGGGCAACTGATGCGAGGCACTGCCAGCTTGAGTGGGATGAAGTAAGATATCTTCATAACGCGATTGGCTGTCGGTAAAAGCAAACTCTTCGATGACCTCGACACCGACACTGGCACCTTTAGGTAGTGTTAATGTCTGTTCGGCGGCTAACAAGGGTGTTGCCAATGCAGTTCCCAATAGGGCAGTTAAGAAAAACGGTGCAGGTTTGAATGACATAAGGAACTCTCAGATGAGCGCTACGAATTAAGCTGACTAGTTCGATCCATGATAGCACAGCTTAAATAGTCTCAAAGGGGGGTGCGCGGCACTCTGCCACAGCAGGGTTAGGTGCGTTAAAATAACGGGATGTGGTGTTTTTTATTGTGCAAAAGTTGTTTAGCGTATATTTTTTGTACATGATTGGCGCACAGCTCTCAGCTATTGATAGATAGCAATATTTCGCTGTTGATTAAACGCTCTAGTGGTCCAGACGTTTTTCAGTGGCTAGCACGTACAGTTTTGATGAGGCTTCAAATGACCGACGACATTGCTCAACACTACCGCCACATTATCGCCGCAATCGGTGAAAATCCTGACCGTGAAGGACTGCGCGATACGCCAAAAAGAGCCGCAAAAGCAATGCAGTTCTTAAATGCTGGCTACCAGCAATCACTTGAGGAGATTGTTAATGGCGCGGTATTTGAGTCACAAACAGATGAAATGGTCCTTGTAAAAGACATTGAACTGTACTCCATGTGCGAGCACCACTTGCTCCCCTTTATTGGCAAATGTCATATCGCTTATCTGCCTAGCGGCAAAGTGCTAGGGCTTTCGAAGTTTGCCCGTATCGTTGATATGTATGCTAGGCGTATGCAAATTCAAGAGAACTTGACGCGTGAAATTGCCGAGGCAGTGCAGCAAGTTACCCAATCAAGAGGTGTCGCTGTGGTGATTGAGGCACGCCATCTTTGCATGATGATGCGCGGTGTGGAAAAGCAAAATTCAAGCATGACATCTTCTGTGATGCTGGGGAGTTTTCGCAGCAACCAAGCAACGCGGCAGGAATTCTTAACGTTAATCAGTTGAAATATTGGCTAAGAATCTTTGGCAGATTTCATTGCAAAGATTTGGTTAAACACGCGGTTTCGTCTTAGCATGAACAGGTCAATGAGCCCGTGAGGCCAATATTTGGTCAGGAGTCTGTCATGGAAGCGCTGAAAGAAACACAGCTGTATTGCCCGTTTGCCTATATCGATGGTAGCTGGGTGGCCGCCGACAGCGGTGAGCAAATTAATGTCTTAAACCCTGCGACGGGTGAGTCCGTGGGCGATATGCCACGACTGGGTAAAGTTGAGACTGAGCGCGCTATCGATGCAGCGGATGCTGCGTTACCCGCTTGGCGTGCGTTGACCGCTCAAGAACGAGCTGATCTGCTGCTGAAGTGGCATGATCTCATGCTGGAGCATAAACATGATCTCGCCTTGCTCATGACCTACGAGCAAGGCAAGCCAGTAAAAGAGGCAGAGGGCGAAATTGTCTATGCCGCTAGTTTTTTACGTTGGTTTGCAGAAGAAGCGCGCCGTGTTTATGGCGAGACTATTCCCGCCGCTAAATCAAACCAGCGTATTGTAGTGACAAAACAGCCTGTCGGTGTTGTGGGGGCTATTACCCCCTGGAATTTTCCGGCTGCTATGATCACGCGTAAAGCAGGCGCCGCGTTAGCCGCGGGCTGTACGATTGTTGTTAAGCCTGCAAGCCAAACGCCATTTTCTGCGACGGCTCTTGCCATGTTGGCAGAGAGAGCAGGCATTCCCCGTGGCGTGTTTAATGTAGTGCCTGGCAGTGCTGCAGATATCGCCAGTGCGCTTACTCAATCACCCAAAGTGCGCAAAATTACCTTTACGGGTTCTACGGAGGTTGGCCGCAAGCTCATGGCTCAGGCGGCTGAGCATGTGCAAAAAATATCCCTTGAGCTGGGCGGTAATGCGCCCTTTATCGTGTTTGAAGATGCAGACCTTGATGCCGCTGTGGAAGGTGCCATGGCTGCGAAGTTTCGTAATGCTGGTCAAACATGCGTATGCACTAACCGGTTTTTGGTGCAGTCCAGCGTTATTAACGCCTTCTGTGAAAAGTTGGCGGTTGCTATGAATAGTGAGCTGTACGTAGGTAATGGCACCGAGCCCAATATTAACATTGGCCCGTTGATCGACGGTGAGGCGGTCAAAAAGGTCAGTGAGCATGTGCAGGATGCGGTCGATAATGGCGCTGAGCTGCTGCTAGGTGGTCATCCGCACCCACTCGGTGGAAACTTCTTTACGCCGACGTTGATTAGCTTTGCAACAGATAAGATGAAGGTGGCTCACGAAGAAACCTTTGGCCCTCTGGCGGCAGTTTTTCCCTTCGATGAAGAGGAAACTGCTATCGAGATGGCTAACGACACTGAGTATGGTTTAGCCTCCTATTTCTACTCACAGGATCTGGGTCGCGTTTGGCGCGTCGCCGATGCACTTGAGTATGGCATGGTGGGAATTAACACCGGCCTTATTTCTAATGCAGCCGCTCCTTTCGGTGGCGTAAAAGCGTCCGGTCTTGGGCGTGAAGGCGGGCATCAAGGTTTGGAAGAGTACCTTGAGACAAAATATCTGTGTATTGATCTAGGTTAAGCGCAGGCGCAAGTACTAGAAATAAACAGTTCTATAAATAAGCATTGCTATAAATAAACAGCGCTATCAGCAAACAGGCCCCCGTCGGAAAATCCGTTGGGGGCCTGCTTTTATGGCAAGACGAAGCGATTAATGACGGAAGTGGCGCATGCCAGTAAATACCATGGCAATGCCCGCTTCGTTAGCGGCATCAATGACTTCCTGGTCACGCATGGAGCCGCCGGGCTGAATAACGGCAGTAATGCCTGCGGCTGCGGCGGCGTCAATACCATCGCGGAAAGGGAAGAATGCATCTGACGCCATCACCGAGCCGGGCACTGAAAGACCTTCATCCGCCGCTTTAATGCCCGCAATTTTCGCTGAGTAAACGCGGCTCATTTGGCCTGCGCCAACACCCACTGTTTGACCCTCTTTGGCGTATACAATCGCATTCGATTTAACGAATTTAGCGACTCGCCAAGCAAAACCCAGGTCGCGAAGTTCTTGTTCCGTTGGAACGCGTTCGCTAACCACGGTCAGCTCTTCGCGGGTTACCATGCCCTGGTCGCGATCTTGTACCAACAGTCCGCCGTTAACACGTTTAAAGTCAAACGCAGGCTGTGTTTCGCCAGGCCAGTGGGCGCTGACATCAAGCAGGCGTACATTCTGCTTCTCTGCCACGATAGCAACTGCCTCATCACTCACGCCGGGTGCGATAATAACTTCAACAAACTGGCGATCAATAATTGCCCGAGCGGTTTCGGCATCTAGCGCCACGTTAAACGCAATAATGCCACCAAAAGCGCTGGTCGGATCGGTAGCGAAGGCTTTGTCATATGCTTCAAGTGCAGTAGCGCCAATGGCTACACCGCAAGGGTTGGCATGTTTGACGATGACACAAGCCGTTTCATCAAACGCTTTAACGCACTCAAATGCGGCATCTGTGTCGGCCACGTTATTGAAGGAGAGTGGCTTACCTTGCAGGGTTTTTGCAGTAGCGACGCTCGGTTCGCTTGCTTGGGGATCCACGTAAAAAGCAGCTTGCTGATGTGGGTTCTCGCCGTATCGCATGTCCTGCTTTTTGTCCAATTGCAGGTTGAAAGTGCGAGCAAACGTTGCGTTTTCGCTAGTCACTTTGCGGCCAAGGTAATTGGCAATGGCGCCATCATAACCGGCGGTGTGTTCAAATGCTTTCACGGCCAGATCAAAGCGGGTAGTGGAACTCACTTGACCGTCTTGCGCAGCCAGCTCTCCCAGTACCCGGGCATAGTCATCGGCATTTACCACGATGGTGGTAAAGGCGTGATTTTTTGCGCATGCGCGCACCATGGTCGGCCCGCCGATATCGATATTTTCGATGGCGTCTTCCAGTGTGCAGTCTGGGTTGGCGACAGTGGCAGCAAATGGATAAAGATTAACGACCACCATGTCGATGGGAGTGATGTCGTTCTCTGCCATCACAGCATCATCCTGACCGCGGCGCGCCAGGATTCCACCATGGATTTTGGGGTGCAGTGTTTTTACACGGCCATCCATGATTTCAGGAAAACCAGTGTGCTCAGAGACTTCTTTAACAGGAACAGAATTTTCCTGAAGCAGTCGGAAGGTTCCGCCAGTTGAAAGAAGTTCTACGCCGTGTTGGCTTAAACCGCGGGCGAATTCAACAATGCCGGTTTTATCGGATACGCTCAAAAGGGCGCGACGGACGGGGGTAGCAGTACTATCAGCCATTAGAGTGCTCGTGTGCAGAGTCAAGGAATTAACATCGAAAATTACAAACAACAACGCCCCTTATGGGGCGTCACCTTCAATCAATCCATAGAGCTTAAGTTTTTTGCGCAATGTGCCACGGTTTAAGCCCAATACATCCGCGGCTCGGGTTTGGTTGCCTTCAGTATGTTCCATTACGCAGCTAAGTAGCGGCGCTTCTACTTCGGCCATCACCATCGCGTAGAGATCAGTTGCCTGGCTGCCATCGAGATGCTCGAAGTAACGGCGTATCGCCGTCTCAACCGCTTCTCTAAGTGGTTGGGGCGGTACGCTCGCGGCGGGGTCCGCCAGAGTGCCTGAGAGACGGTGAGAGAGCTCGTTCGAAAGCAGGTCGCGTTCAGTCATGCAGCATGGCTTCCTTTAGCTAGCAGACGCTCTGCAGCGTCTTGCGTCATGGCATCATTAATCCAGTCAAATTGCGATGCTGGGGTGGCAAGCGCATTAAATTGCTGCTTCAGCAGATAATACTGTTTGTCGTTGAAGCGCGGGTCTTCATTCAAGTACCAACCTAGGTGTTTACGCGCTATGCGAACACCCATTGTATCGCCATAAAACGTGTGCAGAGCTTGTAAGTGCTCATTGAGAACGTTGCGGCGCTCATCAAGAGTCGGGGGTGTTAGCAGTTCTCCATGGGCAAGATAGTGGGTAATCTGCTCGAATATCCATGGGTTGCCTTGCGCTCCGCGGCCAATCATTACTGCATCGGCACCTGTATATGACAAGACCTCTTTGGCCTTTTGAGGGCTGGTAATATCCCCATTGGCGATAACCGGTATCGTCAGGTGCGATTTTATTTCAGCGATAGTGTCGTACTCAGCCCATCCAGTATAGCGCTGCTCTCGATGACGTCCATGTACCGCTAAGGCTTGGATGCCTGCGGATTCCGCGAGTTTAGCAATGCGCAGGCCATTGTTAGCTTCAGCAGACCAGCCTGTGCGAATTTTTAACGTAACCGGAATATCAACAGCCTTGACAACGGCGTCCAGAATCTCGGCTACTAGCGCTTCATCACGCATTAGGGCCGAACCAGCAGCCTTATTGCAGACCTTTTTGGCTGGGCATCCCATGTTGATATCAATCACCTGAGCGCCTAGTTCGGCGTTAAGACGCGCAGCATTAGCCAGCATTTCAGCGTCACCTCCGGCAATTTGTACAACCCGTGGGTCGGGTTCGCCTTGGTGATCCATGCGTAGCTTGGACTTTCGGGTATGCCAAAGAGAGGGGTCGGCTGTCACCATTTCGCCGACCACCCATCCAGCACCTAAACGCCTACAAAGTTGGCGAAATGGGCGATCGGTAACGCCAGCCATCGGCGCCAAGATGACTTGGTTGGGTAACTGGTGAGGCCCTATCATTGGTGGCTGAAAGTTTTGTGTGGTCATTGTGCTGCGCTGTAGATACAGATAAAAATCGCCGAGTAGGCGTTTCAAGGGGGCGTATGATACGCCTACTCGGCGATGGGGTGAAGGCCGTTGGCTAGATTAAACGGCGCGGTAGCCTGATAGGCGAACCCACCCTTCGCGAATTGTGGGCTCTTCCATTGTCAAACCCTGGGCTTCATAGGCCTGCAAGACCTCATTCGCTTGGTTCGCTAAAATGCCAGACAATGCTATTTGTCCGCCGGGTGCGACATGGCCTGCAATCATTGGGGCTAATTCAACTAATGGCCCAGCTAAAATATTGGCGGTGACAACTGGGTAGTGGCCGTCGATCAGCTGTTCAGGATAGTAAAGGGACAATTGCGCGTCGCTAATCTGATTGCGCGCTGCATTATCACGGCTTGCCTGAAGTGCCTGTGGATCTATATCAGTAGCATCGGCGTGGGATGCACCTAACTTTAGCGCGGCAATGGCAAGAATGCCTGAGCCGCAGCCCACATCCAGGACGGTTTTATCTTCCAATTTGCCGCTAACCGCAAGGCTATCCAGCCACTCCAGGCAAAGCGCTGTCGTGGGATGGGTGCCAGTGCCAAAGGCAAGGCCTGGGTCAAGAATGAGATTGACGGCATTGGCTTCTGGTGGCTCATGCCAACTCGGGACGATCCATAGTCGTTGGCCCATTCGCAACGGCGTAAAGTCATCCATCCACTCTCTTTCCCAGTCTCTATCGGCTAATAGCTCATACTCAATCGCTGGGCAGGGTTCGCCGGGGACTTGTTCAGACCAAGCAGCTTGAATGCGCTCAAGCATGGATTCAACGCCGTCTAAGTCGTCATATAGGCCAGTGAGAATTGTATCTTGCCAAAGCGGGGTAGTGCCTCGCTCGGGTTCGAAAACAGGATCATCGTGGGCGTCTTGAAGACCAATAGCTGTCGCGCCTTCCTCTAACAGTAGATCTTCTAGTAGTTCGGCTTGTTCTGGAGCAACGTGGGCTTTGAGTTGGAGCCAGGGCATTAGTAATCTCCACTGCGTGCGTGCATTCACGCAAAGGTAAAACAATAACGGGGTGGCTATGGCCACCCCGTTGAGCATTATCAGCTATCCATATCGCTTTTACAGATATTAGCTGCTGAGTTTCTTTTCAAGATAGTGAATATTGACGCCGCCTTGGCGGAAATAACTGTCCCTCACCAAATCTTTTTGCAGATCAATATTGGTTTTGATCCCCTCGACCAGCAGCTCATCTAGGGCGTTGCGCATACGCGTTAGGGCAATCTCGCGATCAGCTCCCCAGGTGATTAGCTTGCCAATCAGTGAGTCATAATGAGGCGGTACGGTGTAGCCAGTGTACAGATGAGAGTCCATACGCACGCCAAGGCCACCCGGAGCATGGAACAGGGTGACTTTGCCCGGAGAGGGCATAAACGTACGCGAGTCTTCCGCATTGATCCTGCACTCAAAGGCATGGCCATTGATCTTTACGTCTTCTTGGCGAATCGAAAGTGGCAGGCCGGAGGCAATGCGCAACTGTTCCTTAACGATATCTACGCCTGTGACCATCTCGGTGACAGGGTGCTCTACCTGTACACGGGTATTCATTTCAATAAAGAAGAAATCACCGTCTTCGTACAGAAACTCAAAGGTGCCCGCGCCACGATAGTTAATTTCGAGGCACGCTTGGCGGCATGCTTCTAGCACCTTTGCACGCGCTTCCGGGTCGATGCCAGGGGCCGGCGCTTCTTCCAGAACCTTTTGGTGACGACGCTGTAAAGAACAGTCGCGATCATAAAGGTGGATAGCATTGCCTTGGCCGTCAGCCAGCACCTGGACCTCAACATGGCGGGGTTTCTCAAGGAATTTTTCCATGTAAACCGTGCCATCGCCAAACGCTGAGTGTGCCTCAGTGCGAGTGACAGTAATGGCTGAAAGCAGATGGCCTTCAGTGTGTACCACCCGCATGCCGCGGCCACCACCGCCTGCAGCAGCTTTGATAATTACCGGATAGCCAATGCGGCGTGCAGTGGCTAGGTTGGTGGCTTCATCGTCACCTAACGGGCCGTCTGAGCCAGGCACGGTAGGAACGCCAGCAATCTTCATTGCTTCAATGGCACTAACTTTATCACCCATCAGGCGGATAGTTTCCGCGCGCGGGCCAATAAAGGTAAAGCCAGAGCGCTCAACCTGCTCAGCAAAATTAGCGTTTTCCGAGAGAAAGCCGTAACCAGGATGAATGGCGCTTGAATCGGTCACTTCAGCAGCGCTTATTAATGCAGGAATATTCAAGTACGACTGCGCTGAGGAGGCGGGGCCGATGCATACCGCTTCGTCGGCCAAGCGAACATGCATCAATTCACGGTCGGCTTTGGAGTGAACCGCAACGGTTTTAATCCCTAGCTCTTTACAGGCCCGGAGAATACGAAGGGCAATCTCGCCGCGGTTTGCGATAAGTACCTTGTCCAGCATGGGAGAATCCACCCGTGTTGTTGTGAAAGATTAAGCGATGACGATCATAGGTTGATCGAATTCCACCGGCTCTCCGTCTTCCACTAGGATGGCCTCGACGACGCCGTCGCGATCGGCTTCAATTTGATTCATCATTTTCATTGCTTCAACGATACATACCGTATCGCCTTGCTTAACCGTATCGCCAACTTCCACAAACGATTTGGCGCCGGGTGCTGGGCTACGGTAGAACGTGCCAACCATGGGTGAGTTAACCGCTTCACCTTGATAGCTTACGCCTTGGGGCTCTGCCTCAGCAGCCGGAGCGCTGGGTTGAGCTGGCGCCTGCTGCATAGGCGGCATTTGAGCGTACTGTGGCATCGGCTGAGGCTGCCACGTTGCACCATTCGGATGGCGGCTGATGCGGACGGACTCTTCGCCTTCCTGAATTTCGATTTCGCTAATGTTTGATTCTTCGAGGAGTTCAATCAGTTTTTTAACTTTACGAATATCCATACCTGTTGCCCCAAAAGTGATGAAAGTTAATCGCAATGCAGTTGAGTATCGTATCGCCAGCTGCATTGAGCGCTGTCACAGCGCAGTAAACCTTGTTTGAAAATGAACAGAACGCTGCACGATCTTGAACGTTACCCGGTGCTAAGTCCTAAAACATGAAGATTTTAGCTGATATGGCTGCGAAGTTTGCCGAAAAAGTACGGGCATGTCTAGTGAAGGCCGACATAAGCTCGTTGCTGGTTATTTAAACAACCGTTTGACGACGTTCGCGACACAAGGTGGTCATAGGCTTCAGCTCAGCCTTGTTGCCAGCGCCGTAACGCTTCCAGGTGCTGTACCAGCTGGGTAGCCGTTATTTCACCTTGAATGCGCGCATCTCGTACTTCTTCGCCCTGGCTAAAAAAAAGCAGGCTTGGCGGGCCGAATAAGTTAAAGCGGTTTAGCAGTTCCCGACTTTGAGCATCCGTATTGGTGACATCGACCTCAATCAGGCGAAAATCGTTCAATGCAGCGACCACATTGGGGTCTGGAAAAACATCGCGCTCCATTAGCTTGCAGGAGATACACCAGTCAGCAGTGAAATTAACAAAGGCAGGCTGTTGGGCACTCGCGGCTTCAGAGAGTGCGGTTTCAAGTGCACTCAGTTCATCAACTTGCTGAAAAGTATGCGTTGCTTGCGGCGTGCCGCTGTCCGTTGAGGCGCTGGATACCGTTAAGGGGCGCAATGGGTTGCTGCCGCCTTGGGCTGCGCCAATGACAAGAGCAATGCCCCATGCCAGTAACATCAGTCCTAATGTTTGTCGTGCTTTGGGCCAGCCTTGTGGCTGATTCATATTTAAGGCGCCCAACATGAGTGCGCTACCTATGGCCAGCGCTGCCCAGAGCAAAAGCGCCAGCGAAGGCGGCACTAATCGCTCAACCATCCAAATGGCAACGCCCAGTAACAGCAATCCGAAAGCAATTTTAACGCCGTTCATCCAAGCGCCTGAGCGCGGTAGCAGCGTTGCCCCAAAGGTGCCCACTAATAGCAGTGGCACGCCCATGCCTAGGCCCAGTGCAAATAAAACAGCTCCGCCCATGGCAGCATTTCCGGTCGAGGAAATAAACACCAACGCACCGGCAAGTGGGGCTGTTACACAGGGGGAAACCACTAATACCGATAGTGCGCCTGCCAGGGCTAGGCCTGCAGGGCCGCTTTGCTGTGCACGTGCTTGCCAACCGTCAATTTTAGCGGCCAGCCGCGGTGAAACTCTTAAGTCAAACGCCCCGAACATGGCTAAGGCAAATAGCGTAAATAGAACAGCAAAGGTAACTAGCACCGGCGCTGATTGTAGGTGGGCCTGAAGATTTAAGCCCGCGCCAAACAGGCCCATTAGCACACCGACTAACGCGTAGGTGGACGCCATGCCCAATACATAGCTGGCTGAGAGTACAAACGCTCGGGGCCGAGTTGGTTTTTGTCCTACGATAATGGAAGACAAAATAGGCACCATCGGTAGGACGCAGGGCGTGAAAGTAAGGCCCAGTCCGGCGATAAAAAATAACCCTAAGGCAAGAGGGAGGCTGGCGCTGTCGAGCAATGCGCTAAAGCGGCTATCTTCGCTTTGTGGGGCTGAGAATTCAGCGCTGCTATTTGTGCCCGCGGTTTGACTAATTTGCTGGTCGTCGCTGCCTTCAGCGCCTGGCAGTGCTTGATCTGCAGCGTCCCAGTCAGCAAAGGCCGTGGGGGGAGATGACTCTGAGGCGTCAAGCGATACGGTTTCCGGCGGGTAGCAAAGGCCTGCGTCGGCACAGCCTTGGAACGTCAGTTCAATATCGATCGGGCCGCTATAGGACGGGGAAAATGGCGTTTCAAAGACTAATATGTCACGAAAAACATACACATCGCCCATGAATTCATCAGTTGTGAATGTTCCTTGCGGAAGTAGCGATTCATCAAGGGATACAGCGTCCGTTGTGCTGCTAACGCTAAATTGGTGGCGATATAAATAATAGTCGTCCGCAATATCGATACCAATATAAATGGCGCTGCCGTCATGCCAAGCGGTAGGCTGAAAGGCTTCTAGGACAGGTAAAAAATCGCTTTGATTACTGGAAGAGGAAAACCACTGAGCATGGGCTAGCAGGGGAAGCCAGCAGAGTAACAGTAACAGACTTAAACGCTTAAAAGACAACACGAAGTATCCTTACGCAGACGTATCAGGGAAATTTTGAAATAGCATATCCTACCTTGTGATGTCAGCGTAGATGCTGCGGTGACGTGACGCGCTTCTTCATACTCCGTTAATGTTGAATCTCAGGTCTCGGAATTAAACGGCAGATAATAGAAAAGGCTGCCACATGGGCAGCCTTTAAGAGGAAGCGCGGTCTGGCGTTATCGCTCAACCCGATAGGTTAAGCTTTTTGGTAAGCCGCGACTGATTTTTCAATCGCTTTGCGTGCCGCTTCAACACCTTCCCAAGACTCTACTTTCACCCACTTACCTTTTTCGAGGTCTTTATAGTTCTCGAAAAAGTGAGCGATTTGCTGACGTAGCAATTCAGGAAGATCAGTCACTTCTTGAACATCATCATACAGAGTGCTCAGCTTGGGATGCGGGACGCATACCAATTTTGCATCTTCGCCTGCTTCGTCGGTCATATTCAAAATGCCAACAGGGCGAGCGCGAATGATGCTGCCCGGAGCCACGGGGTGGGGGGTAACTACCAAGGCATCCAGCGGGTCGCCATCATCGGCCAGGGTGTGGGGGATAAAGCCGTAGTTAGCCGGATAGAACATGGGGGTTGCCATGAAGCGGTCAACCAGAAGGGCACCCATATCTTTATCGATTTCATACTTAATCGGCGCGTGATTAGCGGGAATTTCGATCGCCACGTAAATATCGTTGGGCAGATCCTTTCCAGCGGGGATGTTATCGAAGTTCATCGTTTATTCCTTGGCTTGGCTTATTTAGTGCGAAGGCTAAGCAGTTGATGCATTGCATTAATGGCGGAGAATTATACGAAGTTGGCTAGTGGATTACCAATGCGACATAGGTGTGTGCCGCTAACAATGACGATGAATCCAAAAATAAGCGTCGTTTTTCGCCATCACGACGTTTGGCGGGCATCGCTTCCCTTGATCAGCGTGTATCATAACCGCTGTGTGGTTCCCATGAAGAGCCTAAAGCCTAGGAGGATGAGTTGGCGCACGCCCAGTTACTAATTAGTTATGGCCAAGCCTTTGTGGCCCCTGATCGGCGTCTACACCGTAGCTCTATGTCGGTGCGGTTGCCTGATGCGCAGCTGTTGAAAGTAAAAGGGGGTTGCGCAGTTATTAGTGACTCGATTTCTCGTAACACCTTGGCTAAACAGGCAGGTGAT
This sequence comes from Halomonas sp. MS1, assembly GCF_024182575.1. Taxonomy (NCBI): domain Bacteria; kingdom Pseudomonadati; phylum Pseudomonadota; class Gammaproteobacteria; order Oceanospirillales; family Halomonadaceae; genus Halomonas; species Halomonas sp. MS1. The sequence goes on along the minus strand of NZ_CP098926.1, from coordinate 3,872,815 downwards.
TTAAGTGTACGTGGTTTTTTGGCTGACTATTACTCGACGCCTGACCACTGGGATACGAAAACGTCGGCAACCCGGGTACTGCGTGCTCTCAATGGTTGGTGCTACAGCCAAAGCAAGCATGTTAAAGAAGGAAGTTTCGTATCTTCGCTATCCGCGATGGTCTTTCGCGAGCGGGAAGCGCACCTATTTCATATGGGGGATACGTTAGTTTTTCGATTGCGAGGCGCTGAGTTCGAGCAGCTAACCCGCGACCATGTGACTGATATTGGCGGTTATCGTTATCCCTCACGTGCTTTGGGGATGGATGGCAGCGTCGATATCGACTATACCCATCTACCGCTTAAACAGGGCGATTTTTTTGTTTTTACTACTCAGGGCGTCCGTGGCACCTTAATGCCATCTGATTACGTTCGTCTGATCCGCCAAAATGCCAGTGATCTAGATGCCGCCTGTGAGTGCCTAGCGAGTGAAGCAAAGCAGCGTGCCCAAGATAGGGGGTATGGAGGTGATCAATTTTGCTTCCAACTGCTGCGTATCGATGAGCTGCCGGAAGAGTCTGAAGATCACCCAGGGCTTATTTATGGTGACCTGCCTATTCCCCCCGAGCTGACGCCAGGAGAGCGGTTTGATGGGCTTGAGGTGCTGTCGGTGCTGTCACGTAATGCGCAATCAAGAGTTTATCGCGTCCGTGATGTGCATTCAGAGCGTGAAATGGTGATGAAAGCACCCAGCCCAGAACTCTCTTTGCGTAACGCTTATCTGGAACATTTTTTACTGCAGCAATGGGTGGTAGAGCGTGTAAATTCGCCCTTTGTAGTCAAAGTAATGCAGTCGTCACGACCACGCCGTTACCTTTATTACCTAATGCAGCACGTTGAAGGTGAAACGCTTCGCCAGTGGGCAGAAAGGCACCCACAAGCGAGTTTGGTGCAGCGTCTGGATATCGCCAATCAACTGGGTAAAGCAGTTCAAGCGTTGCATCATCGCGATATCATTCATCAGCAAATTACCCCTGATAATGTGCTGATCGACCCCCACGGCAAACTCGTGTTAGCAGATTTCAGTGCCTGCCACATGCGCGAGGTGGATGGCCATCGCCACTCGGGCGAGCTACTCCGCCAAATTGGTTTTAATGAACACACGGCCCCTGAGTACGCACTGGGTGATAGCGTAGGTCGGCGCAGTGACCAGTATTCATTGGCATCAACGGTCTATTGGTTGCTGACAGGGGCATTGCCCTATACGTTGACGCCTAATCGACTGCGCAGCCACACCGATCTTGAAGAGCTCAGCTACCGTAGTGCCCGAACAACCAATCCAGAAATATCGACTGAGCTTGATGACGCGTTGCGTCGTGCGCTAGATCCTCAGCGTGCACTACGTTTTAGACGGCTCTCCGAATTTCTGCATGCCTTAAGAGTCCCGTTAGGGCGCGTGCCCAGCCGTGAGGAGCCTCGCCAAGAGTCACGGCGTTTTTGGCAGGGGGTGGCGGGTATTCTGCTGCTCTTATTAGTGCTTTCCTGGTTATTGCGCTAAAAGCGTAACGTTGCTCAATTAATAAACGCTAACCATAAAAAACGGGGCGATGAATGCTTTCATCGCCCCGTTTTTATAACACGCTAACTATTTACAGCGTGAACTTAGGCAGTTTCTGTTCCACTTTTGCGAGCTTTAGCTTAGCTACTTTAGGCAGACCGTTTTCAAACGGAGGGAAATCCTCGCCCTGGATGAGCGGAGAGAGATACGCTCGGCAAGCGGGGGTAATCGCAAAACCGTTTTCGCTAATAAAATCCCGTGGCATGAATTTTTCTTGGTTAGCCACTTGGGACAGCGGCGCCGAGATGACATCCCACTGATAGGGAGCCTGGGAAATACGGCGAATGGCAGGCATCATGGCATTTTTGCCTGCAAGTGCTAATGTTACCGCCTCGCGGCCCACTGCATAGGCTTGTTCAACGTCGGTTTTAGAAGCCAAGTGACGCGCCGCGCGCTGTAAATAATCAGCAACTGCCCAGTGGTACTTGTAACCCAGGTCTTGCTTCACCATTCCAGCCAGCGTTGGTGCTACGCCGCCTAACTGGCGGTGACCAAAGGCATCGGTATTGCCGGCATCGGCAAGGAAAGTGCCATCTTCGTAGCGTGCGCCTTCAGAAACAACGATAACGCAATAGCCGTACTTCTGAACGCACTCTTCAACGCGCGCCATGACCGCTTTACGGTCAAACGATACTTCAGGAAAGATAATCAGGTGAGGCGGCTCGCCTTCGCCTTCTCCCGCTAAACCGCCCGCCGCTGCAATCCAGCCAGCATGGCGACCCATCACTTCAAGGACGAATACCTTAGTGGATGTGGCGCACATAGACGCAATATCCAGCGATGCTTCACGGGTAGAGGTGGCAATATATTTGGCAACGCTACCAAACCCGGGGCTGTTGTCGGTAATAGGCAGATCGTTATCAACGGTTTTCGGCACATGAATCGCGGTTAGCGGGTAGCCGAGTTTTTCTGACAGTTGGGACACTTTAAGGCAGGTGTCTGCGCTATCACCGCCGCCATTGTAGAAGAAGTAGCGAATATCGTGGGCTTTGAAAACTTCGATCAAGCGTTCATATTGAGCACGGTGGGTATCAATATCTTTCAACTTATAGCGGCAGGAACCAAATGCACCGCCAGGCGTATGGCGTAAGGCAGCAATCGATTCATCGCTCTCTTGAGTCACATCGATGAGGTCTTCCGTTAAGGCACCGATAATGCCGTTATGACCGGCATATACCTTGCCAATCTGGTCGGGCGCTTGTCTGCAAGCTTCGATAACGCCGCAGGCGCTGGCATTGATGACGGCGGTAACGCCACCGGACTGGGCGTAAAAGGCATTATGCTGGGCCATGGAAACGTCTCATCTCCTGAAAACGGGTAGTTAAAACAGTATTCAAGCAAGGGGAAATGACGCCCCTTTGCTTGTTTTCATAATCGTGCATTAAGCAGCGCGCACTAATGGCACGCATACCACTAATGGCACGCATACCACTAATGACACGCTTACGTAGAAAGATCGTGCAAACGCGTGGCCTGCAGCCGCGAAGTTTAGCGCAAAGCCACTGTGGGTGCATCTTGGAGGCTCATTACTCGCTGTCGTCCAGTTCTTGTTCCTGCTGAGCCAGCCGCCATCCGCCTAAGTCTTTATAGCGATTGACCATCGCACAAAAGAGCTCTGCTGTGCGCTCGGTATCGTAGCGGGCCGAGTGGGCGGACTTGTTATCAAACTCGATACCTGCCGCACGGCACGCACGAGCAAGCACTGTTTGGCCATATACAAAGCCTGCCAGGGTTGCTGTGTCAAAGCTGGAAAAAGGGTGAAACGGATTCCGTTTTACGCTGCAGCGGTTCGCCGCCGCATTTAGGAAGCCATGATCAAAGGCAGCATTATGACCAACCAGTATTGCCCGTGAGCACCCATGTGCCTTGATTGATTTGCGGATAGGGCGAAAAATTTCACCTAGCGCTTCAGATTCGCTTAGCGCCACTTGGCGACGCAGTGGGTCATCTAGATTAATGCCTGTGAAATCAAGGGCGGATTGCTCAACGTTCGCGCCTTCAAACGGATGAATGTGATACGCGTAAGTGGCGTCGGGTAATAAATTACCGTCAGGGTCCATAGTAAGCGTCACGGCAGCAATTTCGAGTACTGCGTCACTTTGGGCGTTAAACCCACCCGTTTCTAAATCAATGACAACCGGCAGATAACTGCGAAAACGTTGGGCCATCAATTCGCGGGCAAATGCCTCGCTCATGCAGCTCTCCTTAGTAAAGCGAGTAAGTAGTTAGAATAAGCGGTTAAAGCAACCCCTTTGTTGGCTATGATTCTAGCAGCTTTACCCCTTAGGCGTCGTTGACGGTATTCGCTGAGCATTGAGAGCGCTATACTCGTAGTTTATGTTATTGCACTGCGCTCAGCGCGGTGTCGTTGGGTGAACTACTTTTCATGAACAAGGAGCAAAGAATGTCCGATGTCAAAAAGGTTGTGCTGGCGTATTCAGGCGGCCTGGACACATCCGTTATCGTTAAGTGGTTGCAAGAGACCTACAACTGCGAGGTAGTGACCTTTACAGCCGACATCGGTCAAGGTGAAGAAGTCGAGCCCGCACGCGCTAAGGCTCAAGCACTGGGTGTTAAAGAGATCTATATCGAAGATCTTCGCGAGGAGTTTGTTCGCGATTATGTATTCCCAATGTTCCGAGCGAACACCATCTATGAAGGCGAGTATCTGCTCGGCACTTCTATCGCTCGCCCGTTGATTGCTAAGCGCTTGATTGAAATTGCTAATGAGACGGGCGCTGATGCCATTTCTCACGGTGCAACGGGTAAAGGTAACGATCAGGTTCGTTTTGAACTGGGTGGCTACGCACTTAAGCCTGGCGTGAAGGTTATTGCTCCTTGGCGTTTATGGGATCTCACTTCGCGTGAGAAGTTGATGGCCTACTGCGAAGAGCACAAGATTCCCGTTGATTTTTCTAATAAAAAGAAAAAATCACCGTACTCCATGGATGCCAACCTGCTGCACATTTCTTATGAAGGCGGCATTTTGGAAGACCCATGGGCCGAAGCAGAAGAGGACATGTGGCGTTGGAGTGTTTCTCCTGAAGCCGCGCCTGAGCAGCCGACTTATGTAGAGCTGACGTTTGAGAATGGCGATATCGTCGCTATTGATGGCGAAGCGCTTAAGCCTCATGAAGTGCTTGAAAAGCTTAATAAACTAGGTGGCGATAATGGTATTGGCCGCCTGGATATCGTTGAAAACCGTTATGTTGGTATGAAGTCCCGTGGTTGCTATGAAACACCAGGGGGCACAATCATGCTGCGTGCTCACCGCGCCATCGAGTCGCTGACGCTTGACCGTGAAGAAGCGCACTTGAAAGATCAACTAATGCCTAAATACGCTGAAGTGATCTACAACGGTTATTGGTGGAGCCCCGAGCGTCGTATGCTACAAGCGGCGATCGACGAAACACAGAAGAACGTCGCGGGCGTTGTTCGCATGAAGCTCTATAAAGGCAATGCAACGGTTGTAGGGCGTAAGTCCGAGCAATCGTTGTTTGATGAGTCGATTGCAACGTTTGAAGATGATGCGGGCGCGTACGATCAAAAAGACGCAGAAGGCTTTATTAAGCTGAATGCATTGCGTCTACGGATTGCTGCCGGTAAAGGTCGTCAACAGAGCTAAGCATGCTAAGCGGCCAGACGACGTCTGGCCGCTTTTATTGCGAAGGAGTCCGAATGTTTAAAAAACTATTTTCTGGCCTGTTGGGTGGCGCGGGGGCTGGCGCCTCGGAAGGAGCCACCAAAGCGGCCGAGCCAGTTGAATATAAAGAGTATTTAATTGTGTCTCAGCCTGATAACCAAAGCGGACAATTTCGCGTTAGCGGTTGGATCCGTAAGTTAGATGGCGAGGGCGTTACTCACGAGCACCGCTTTGAACGCTCTGACATGCTGCCAGGCCGTGAAGCCTGTGATGCGATGATGGTCGCTAAAGCGCAGCGCTTTATTGATGAAGTAGGTGAGGAGATGTTTACGGCTGATCCTCGTAATGCTAGTGACACCTAGCAAGCTTTTCGTTTAGTTGAGGAGCGGAGTATGCACATGGTCTATCGTGCTTCCCCTTGGCGCTCCTTGGTATGTCATCATGGCTCATTGGATATCTCGGCGCTAAGTGCTCCACTTCGCGATTTTTACACGCATACCTCTCTTTTTAATCCATCCTTATCTGACGCCTATGCCGCACAGCTCTCTTTTGTTGAGACATTGCTGCGTTATGACTTGCCTGCTTGGCGTATTAGCGAACTCATTAGTGACCACATCGCTTGGCTTTATCGTCAATCGATTGCCGCAGCGCTAGATGAAATGCAGGCACAAGGGTGGGGTAAGCCGCCGGTAGATTACTGCGTTGTTACGCTCGGCTCGGCGGCACGCTTTGAAAGCTTGCTTGGGCCTGACCAGGACAATGCGCTGATTATTGGTGACTATCCTGACGCTCGACACGTTGAAATTGATGGCTACTTTCAGGCGCTAGGCGAACGTTTTACACAACGCTTAGATGAAGCGGGCATTCCGCTTTGCCGTGGCCATGTCATGGCGCGTTGGCCAATGTGGCGCAAGCGCTTGAGCGAATGGCAGCAGCAATTTGCAATTTGGAGTGCGGATCGTCAGGTTAAGCGGGGGCAGCAAACCAATATATGGCTCGATTTTTATCCTGTGGCAGGGAATGTTGAGCTCGCACAAACGTTAGGCCAACGGGTGCGTTCAACTCTCTCAAGCGCGCCTTTGTTCATGAATGAAATGGCGGCGTTGTTAGATGAGCTGCCGGTGGCGCTTGACCGGTTTGGTCGCATTGCTTCACATCCTGGGCTAGCGGCTCCCTATGACCAAGCAATCGATCTTAAGCGACAAGGATTGATGCCTCTAATAAGCGCTGCCCGATTACTCTGTGTGCGCTACCAGCGAAGTGAGATAGGCACACGTGAACGACTAACGGCACTTGCCCATTTCACACGTACGTTGACGAAGGAGCAATCGAACTTACTGCTAGCCGCTTTTAGCCGTATGCAGCACTTGCTTCTAGAGCAGCAGCGCCACAATAAGTCTCACGGGCAAACAGCCGACGGCTGGGTGGACCTGCGACGTCTTCGTGATGATGAGCGGCTACTGCTGAAATTTGATTTACAGCAAATCAAAGCGTTTGTTAACCAAGTAAAGCGCTTATAACGGCTATTCCCCCGTAAGCTGCGAAGAGTTACCTAGAGTTGACTCCTTAGGAGCTGCTGGCAGCTCTAGGGTTAAGCATGCGCCACCCAGCGTTTTAGCGTCTTCCACCCAAAGTCTTCCACCAAGGTGAGCAATAATGCCTCGGCTGATAGGTAAGCCAAGGCCGCTACCTTTGGGGCGGCCGCGTGGTATTTCGCCGCTTTGCTGTATTTGATGAAATTTCTCAAACACGCGCTCACGTTCGTCAGCGCTGATACCGGGTCCGTTATCTTCAACGCTTAAACGAAAATGATTACGATGCCGATAAAGTGCCAGCCGCACTTGAGGCTGCTGGCGGTCAGCAAATTTACTGGCGTTATCGAGCAGGTTAATAATGACTTGCTCCAAGCGGTCTTGGTCACCGACCACCATGGCGGGGTCAGCCGCTAAACTGATATCGAGGGTAATACCTCGATCTTCATGTAATCGAGCAACCGCATCGATGCTCTGCCTCGCTAGGGCTGCTAGGTCGAGGGGAACCGGGTGAAGCGTCAGGCGACCGCTCTCTAAGCGTGCAAGGTCAAGAATTTCCTCTATTAAACGCGAAAGACGCTGGCTCTCATGGACAATAACGCCCAGAAAATGTTGGCGTTTTTCATCGGGTAGTTGATCACTATCGCGTAATATTTCGGCAAACGCGCGTATCGAGGTTAGCGGGGTTCGAAGCTCATGACTTACCATAGCGACAAACTCGTCCTTCAAGCGGTCAAGCTCGCGCAGCTGTTCATTGGCACTGCGGAGCTCGTCACTTACGGCGACTAATTCTTGTGATTTTTGCTCTAGCCGACGGTTGTACTCCAGGGTTTGTGACGTAGTGTCTAAAATACTCAAAATCGACTCAAGATCCAGTGCTTCTCCACGTACCACTGAATTGATTAGTACGCGCGCTGATGCACTGCCAAGAGAGCCTGCTAGCGCCTGCTCTGAGCGGGTAATTAGATCGGCTGTTGCCGGTTCGTCTGAGCGGTAGTCGCTTTTATTAATGCTTTGGTTAAACACCCGATGGGTGACTTGGTTGCCAAGGTAGCGAATAAGTAATTCTTTTAAGGCGCCTTGAGTCGTCTGTCCTCTCCATAAAGAGGTCGTTTGCAAGTTAGGGTGTAAGGCGCCAGTGAAAAGGGCGGCTTGGGTTTGCTCAAGTGGCGTAGGGCGGCTAAAAAGTGACACGCCAATCAGTAAGCCAACATTTGCCAGCATACTCCACAGCAGTGCGTGGGAATAAATATCCCAATCTTCCAGGCCAAATAAGCGGTAAGGCATCAGCCATGAAATGCCCCATGGCCCCTGAGTTAGAAACGTTGCATCTAACCAACCGGATTGGGCAAAACCTGGTAGCAGTAACGTATAGCACCAGACTAAAAAGCCTGCGATTAAGCCAGCGGTGGCTCCTTGGCGAGTCGCGCCACGCCAGTAGAGGCCAATTAACAGGGCTGGGGCAAATTGTGCCACCCCAGCAAAGGAGACAAGCCCGATAGTGACAAGGCTGTAGGAGTCACCAATCAGCGCGTGATATAGATAGCCAAGCAGCAGTATCAAAACGATGGCAATTCGGCGAATGCCCAACAGCCAACCTGCCAACTCGCCGGACGTGCTCAGGTGAAGGCGTTGTGTTCTTAGCAGTAAGGGCATAATGAGCTGGTTACTCACCATGGTAGACAGTGCAATCGTCTCAACAATCACCATGCCAGTAGCTGCTGAAAGGCCGCCTATAAATACCAGCAAGGGTAATCCTTCAAGCCCTGCAGAAAGGGGCAGTGTCAGCACAAAACTATCGGAATCACCCGCGCCAGCACCTAACAGAAGGCCAGCAAAGGCGATAGGAATAACAAACAGGTTGATGAGCAACATATAAAGCGGAAATAACCAGCTCGCCCTGGCTAAATGCTGTTCATCGACATTTTCGACAACCAACACCTGGAACTGACGAGGCAGGGTTAAAAAGGCCAGAAAGGCAAGTATTAGCATTCCGACCCAGCCAGTGGCACCGCCTGGTACGCTTTCCAACCCCATTTTTTCCGCTATTTCTGGCATCGTGGCGACGCTGGCGAATAGCGCGCTGGGGCCTTCATACAACACAAATACCACAAAAATACCGACGGCCATAAACGCAACCAACTTTACCAGTGACTCCAAGGCAATAGCGGCAACCATTCCCTCATGTCGTTCACTGGCATCGAGATGGCGGGTGCCGAAAAGTATAATAAATACCGCAAGCACTAAGGCGACCCAAAGCGATTTGTCCAGCCAGAAACGCTCATCAACCAGGGTGGCATCCGCGGTATTGGGATAGTTCACCAGTACTGCATGGCTAACGGTGATCGCTTTTAACTGCAGCGCAATGTAGGGCGTTATACAAATGAGGGCCATTAATGCAACGAGTGCGCCTAAGCTGGTGCTTTTGCCATAACGAGCACTAATGAAATCAGCAATAGAAGTGATTCGCTGGCGGGATGCGATGCGCACCATTTTGCGAATGACGACAGGGGCGAGAAGCATCGCCAGGGTTGGGCCAAGATAGATAAGCAGGAAACTGGGGCCGTGGTCTGCTGCGCGTCCCACGCTGCCATAGAACGTCCATGCGGTGCAGTAAACGGCAATCGACAGCGCATATACCGTGGGCGAGCCAATTAATGATCGACCCTGCTCGGCACGACGGTCCCCCCACGCGGCGACGACAAACAGTAGTGCCAAATAGCCAAATGCCGTTCCTAGAATCACTGCATCTGTACGCATGATCAGCGTCCTGAACGTTGTTCCATTAACCAGGCGGTGAGGCCAATTACCGCGCCCCAAGCAATAAACAGATAAAGCGGTAACCAGCTCATGCTCAAAGAGGTGAGCCGGTCAACCATGATAATCAGCGGGGGGCTGAAGAGCAGTATTGCTAGGGCGAATAAGGCTATTAAACGCTCGATTTGCCGTGAGCCTGGATGTTTCATGAGGCGCTGGCATCCTGGCGATCAAACGCGTTGGCCTGCAGCGCCAACAGCTGCTCTAACGTATCCACGCCACGTGCTTCAAGCCGGGGTAACAACGCTAGCCATAATTCAGCGGTTACACGGGCGTCACCAAGCGCCGTGTGGCGAGTGCCTGGTGGGAACGTCAGGTCGTAGCGTTGTGCCAACGTATCTAAATCATGCCCATCTAACGCTTCGTCTAATGCTCTTGAGATTAATAAGGTATCGATGACAGGCAAATCAAAGACAACCCCTTTGTTAGTAATGGCGAGCATATCAAACGCGGCATTATGCGCTAATAAAACCGCTTCACCGACGTAATCTCGGAAGCGCGTTAGGACAATATCAAGGGGCGGTGCACCGGCCACATCAGCATCTGTCAATCCGTGTATTGCTGTACTGGTAGGGGGGATTGGACGTTTCGGATCGACTTTTTGATCAAAGACCTCGCTGGCCAATAGCCGCGCATTGACCACCCGACAAGCCCCCAGGCTAATCACCGTATCCCCTCGGCGTAGCTCAAGGCCAGTGGTTTCAGTATCAAACGCAACCACTTCTAGGCTACGTAATGTGCGGTTCGCCAACTCCTCATCGGGTGGCGGCAGGTCAGCGATGCCGAAATCATGGAACTCTGGTCGCGGAGGTGCGGTTTCACGGGGTGCCCCAACGCGCTCCATGGCTGGTAGCGGCAGGCGCAGGCGCGCATGAATAGCATCATCGTCAGCAAGGCTCCAAATATCGCTCGCATGCTGGCGCAGTACGTCTGACACCAGCGGATTAAGTGGTAGCGATGGCAGGGGCTGGCGACGCCATTTCGCTAGCTCATGCTCTGGTAAGGGGCTGCCTTGCCAAATTAAGTCCAAATAAACCCGCTTGTTGCCAAGGCATATCTCACCTTCAAAATGGCTAACCGGCAGGTGAGAGTTAAGATGCTTGACTAAGGAATCAAACAGAACAATCAGTGCCGGTGCGTCGCCTTTAAACCAGGCAGGCATGCCGACGGGGGTGATGAGCCGATGCGCTGGATCTAAGCGTTCATCCAGGGCTTGCCAGAAGTCATTCGACCACATAGGGGTTAAGCGCTCGCCTTGATGTTGCAAATCATCCAATAACTGTCCGATTTGACCAACATTATCACCCAGGGTCGCTCCTTCCTCTTGGATTACCTGCTCGAACCGATGACGTAACGCTGGGTTCTCTGCGCCGTTATGGCGCAGTTGTATCAGTGCATCCGCTGCACTGGTCAGGCTTGCTGTGTGTTGGCGTAGGAGGGGGAGCTTGGTGGCGAGTTCTGCTCTAACACCCATTTCATTTGACCAGGAAGCGGTTGCATCGCTAAACGTTAGTAGTGTTTCTCCATCACTGCCAGGAACTCGACGTAGCACGACCTTTAACCAGCGGTTATCACAGGGGGCAAGCAGTTCGCGGGGCGAACCATCCGCAGGAAGTTGGCTAAGCGCTTGTTGTAGGCTGGCAACGGGGAGTAGCGCTTCTAAGCGTTTTCCCAAGCCCAACGCCGTATTATCGACAAAGAAATCTTCTGCGGCCTGGTTGAATAGCATCAAACGGCGGTGGTGGTCACATAGTAATAAGGGGGTTTCGAGTACTTGCAGCAGCGTTTCTAATTCGCGACGTATTTTTGCGGCGCTTCGTGCGCCATCGGCATGAGCCGTGGCTAATTGATTGCGGTCAATGCGCCAACTCTCGCGCACTCTTCGTAGGTCAGGGCCAAGCCCTTTCAGCCAGCCTTCTGGTGGGTGTTCATCACGAGCATCTGGGTTTGCCACTAATCTGGCCAACTGAACCTGTAAATGGCGTAGAGGGGTGAAAAGCATGCGTTCTAGTAGCAGGCCAACTAAAAATATCGTCGCACCGCCGGAAAAACTGCCCAACCAGAGCGCTATACGGGTTGGGCCAGTAGGCGAAAGCTGAGCATCCAGCCACGCAGCAAAAATAGCGCCCCCCAGCAAGCTGATACCACTTAGCAGCAGCCATAGGCCAATGAGTCGCTGACGTTTAGGGAGCCCGTCGCGGGTCATTGTGGGTTGCCATTGAGCAGTGATTTAACTTTTTTAATTAGCGACTGGGTCGAAAACGGTTTGGTGATGTAGTCATCAGCCCCTAGCGCTAAGCCTTTCTCACGTTCGATATCTCGCCCATGGGCGGTCAGCATAATGACCGGCAGTTGGGCCGTCGCTTCTGAACGGCGAAGGTGCTCAAGTACATCAAAACCGCTGATTCCGGGCAGGCTGATATCAAGCAGCAGCAGGTCGGGGGCGGAATCGTTGATACGTTCGAGTGCGGCTTCTCCGTCGTAGGCGGTGACAACTTGAAAGCCTGCCTGCTCCATTAAAAATTCCAGAGACAGTACAATATTGGGCTCGTCGTCGACCACGAGTACTTTGGCCATGATGCCCTCCCTAAAGGGGTCGTTGTTAGGTGTTTGATTAGAGTGTATGTAGCGCGACAGGTTAGGCCAAGACGACCTTGGCCGAATGCTCGTAACGTCTCTCATCAAGTGGCTGCTTTTTACTTCGCTTAATGGGCTTTTTATTAAGGTGTTTATGCGCGTTTTATTGTTGTCTGCTTATGAGGCTGTTAGTCATCGCTATTGGGCACAAAGTCTGATGGCCGAAGTAAACGATGTCTCTTGGACGTTGCTTAGCTTGCCACCACGCCACTTTTCGTGGCGAATCCGCGGCAACCCATTGAGTTGGTGGTTAAAAGAGTACGAGACGCTGAGTGAATCCTATGAGGTTATATTTGCCACTTCGATGGTCGATATTGCCACGCTCGTTGGCTTATTCCCTCATTTAGGGCGTGCCAGAAAGATTGTTTACTTTCATGAAAACCAGTTTGCCTACCCAGAGTCTAGCGATCAAATCTCCCAGGTAGAGGCCAAAATGGTCAATTTATACGCGGCGTTGGCGGCGGATACGTTGGTGTTTAATACCGCTTACAACCGTGACTCTTTTTTCGACGGTGCGCGGCGGTTGTTAAAAAAGATGCCTGAAAACCTGCCAGCAGCTAAGCCATTAGAGCGCTTACGCCAACAGTCAAAAGTGTTGCCTGTGCCAATAATGCCGCTAGCGGCTTCTCCCCAGACAAACGCACACCCACGGCGGATTATTTGGAATCATCGCTGGGAGTACGATAAAAATCCCGAAGACTTTTTTACAGTGCTGTTCAAGCTGAGTGAGCAGCAGGTTCCTTTTGAACTAGCGGTGCTTGGACAGCGCTTTCGCGATGTACCTGCCATTTTTGATGAGGCAGAAGAACGCTTGGCGGCACACACGATTTGCTGGGGGCCGCAGCCAGAAGCGGAGTATCGAGCATTGCTCACCGGTGGTGGTATTGTGGTCTCGACCACGTGGCACGAGTTCCAAGGATTAGCCATTATGGAAGCTGCCCAGCGCGGCGCGATTCCGCTAGTGCCAGACAGGCTGTGTTTCCCCGAACTCTACCCTAACGACTACCGCTTTGATGGCACGCAAGAGGGGCTTTACCAACGACTCCACGCTTGGTTAACCGACCCTACTAGCCAACCAGCACTGTTGAATACTCAGCAGTGGCAGTGGCCTGAATGGCGTCGCGCTTACCGTGCGCTTTTGATGGAGCACTGATCACTGCATTGTTGGTCGAGCCCCTGCCTTACTCACGTTAACAACCAGTGGGCTTAAGCAAGTTCGGTTTTGTCTTTATAGTCGCACAGGTCTTCAATAATGCAGCTGCCGCAGCGTGGTTTGCGGGCAATGCAGGTATAGCGCCCATGAAGAATCAGCCAGTGGTGGGCGTCCTGTTTAAATGCATTGGGAACATGGCGTAGTAGCTTTTGCTCAACCTCAACGACATCTTTGCCTTTGGCGATACCCGTGCGGTTAGAAACTCGAAAAATGTGCGTGTCTACGGCGATGGTGGGTTGACCAAACGCAGTGTTTAGAATCACATTGGCGGTCTTTCTGCCTACCCCCGGCAAGGCTTCCAGTGCTTTGCGTGTTTCAGGTACCTCGCCACCATGTTGATTGATCAGCAAGTGGCAGGTTTTCATCAGGTTTTCGGCTTTAGTGTTAAACAGCCCGATGGTTTTAATGTAACTTTTTAGCCCATCGATCCCCAGGTCAATGATCCCTTGGGGCGTATTGGCCACAGGGAAAAGCTTGTCAGTGGCCTTGTTAACACCAACGTCCGTCGCTTGAGCAGACAGCAGCACCGCAGCTAGCAGTTCAAAGGGCGTGCTCCAGTTTAGCTCAGTCGTGGGGTGGGGATTCTCCGCCTGTAGGCGAGCAAAAATTTCATGACGCTTTTGGGCATTCATCGGATGCTCTCTTGGTTATTTGATAGTGCCAGTAACACGGACTCGACGATCTGTTCGGGGCACTGCTTGAGCAGGTTGCGCGCGAGCGCTGCGGCGTTGATCAAGTACATTTTTTAACGCAATCAATAGCCCCGCAACGAAAAAAGCCCCGGGTGGCAGCACGAAAAACAAAAACTGATAATCATCGACGAAGGTGAGTTGCCAGTTGCTGGCAATAGGCCCAAATAGCAGTTCCATATCGCTAAACAGCGTGCCTTGCCCAAGCAACTCACGTAGTGCCCCGAGCAGAATCAATACGCCACCGAACCCGAGGCCCATCATAAATCCATCAATGGCTGCTGGTATGACTGGCTGGCGGGAAGCGAACGCATCTGCACGCCCTAAAATGGCACAGTTAGTGACGATCAATGGAATAAAAATTCCCAACACTTGGTAAAGCGAATAGGCAAATGCAGCCATTAAAAGCTCAGCACAGGTCACGAAAGCGGCAATCACCATGACAAAGGCAGGCAGTCTTACTGCGCTGGGAACCTGGTGGCGAATCAATGAAATAGTCGTGCTAGCGCCCACCATGACAAGCAGGGTAGCGAATGCCAGCCCCAGTGCATTGACAACGCTACCACTAACAGCCAGTAAGGGGCATAGCCCCAATAACTGAACGAGAGCAGGGTTATTCGACCATAGGCCGTTTCGGGCTAGTTCGCGCCACTGACTCATTGGGTGGACCCTTCGAAGGTAATAGGGAGTTCTGTTTCGGCGACATGTTCGGTGGCATAGCTCAGCGCACTATGGACGGCGTCGACGACTGCGCGTGGCGTAATGGTGGCGCCAGTAAAAGCGTCAAAGTGGCCGCCATCTTTACGCACGGCCCATCCACCCGGTGGCAGGCTGTTTAAACTCAAGCCATTAAACTCGCTTATCCAGTCACTTCGCTGGCGCTCAATGTCATCGCCAAGCCCAGGCGTTTCTTGGTGGTGGGTAACGCGTACCCCGGTAATGCGTTGCTGCTGGTCAATGCCCACCAGTAGCCGAATTTCGCCATTATAACCTTGGCGAGTAACGACCGGCAGAATGACGACCCGCTGATGATCGCGCTGGACGTACCATCCCTGTTGAGGTTCGCGGTGCCCCAGCTGTTCCGGGTTAGGAAGCTTAAATACGCCATCTAAAACCGTTTGAACCGCTACGTCTGCTAATGCGGCAGGCAATACATCCTGCAGTTGGCGGTGTTGATAGGCTAGCTGATGGTCAGCGATGCGCTCGGCAGTCACCGCTCGGGTCAACGCAACGCTGCCTGCAGTGACCAGCGAGAACATTCCTAAGGCGAAAGCGCCGCGTAGCATGGCTTGGCGGGAGGTCATGGTGAGTCACCGTGCTTGGCATGTTGCTGTGCTTTAGGCTGGCCCGTAGGGCGTGGCACGGTATAGAGATCCAATAGCGGTACACATAAGTTCATTAGTAAAACGGCAAATGCCACTGCATCGGGGTAGCCGCCAAACGTGCGAATAATCATGACCAACGCGCCAATCCCTGCGCCAAAAAACAGTTTTCCTCGGCGGCTGGTTGCCGCTGAAACGGGATCAGTGGCAATGAAAAAGGCCCCAAACATTGCTGCACCTGTGGTTAGGTGAAACAGCGGTGAAGCGAAGTGGCTTGGGTCGCTGGCATAAAAAAACGTGGCAAGCACTGCCATGCTTACAAGCATCGAGACAGGGATATGCCAGCTGATAATCCGTTTGGCAATTAATAGCAGTCCACCTGCTAACCAGGCTAGCGCGACGTTGCGCCAAGCGTTCAATGTTCCTTCAGGTAAAGGCTGACTAGCCCAAAACTCGCTGGCCAGTACCGCTTCACCTTTATGTTTAAAGGCATCTAGCGGCGTAGCACCACTTAGCGCATCAAGTGTGGAGGCCGGTAAGGTACCGCTTATCTGGGCCCATAGGTTTTCAGAGATTAGTGGCTGCGGCGGCGACCATAACGTCATGTAAGTGGGAAACGATACGAGTAAGAGTGCGTAGCCCACCATGGCGGGATTGAAAGGATTCTGGCCTAGGCCGCCATACAGTTGTTTAGCAACCACGATGGCCGCAATAACGCCTATCCCAATGAGCCACCAGGGGCTAGCAGGTGGTAGCGATGCAGCTAACAGTACGCCGGTTAATACTGCACTTGAATCTCTAAGCGCAGGCTGTAACGGGCGCTGGCGAAGTTTTAACACCAGCGCTTCGGCGCCGAGTGCAAACAGGGCGGCTAAAAGCACATTACTAATAACGCCCAGGCCGAAGTAAAACGTCATTGCGCCAAGACCCGGTGCGGTGGCGACGATCACCCATCGCATTAAATGAGCGGTGGGTGGCGTCGTATTTAATGATTCAGTCGTTCGCTGCGAGGCGTGCATCATGCTCATGGCGATTCCTGTTGTGCCATCGTGGCGCGAGCTTCAGCCAGCCGGGTATCAGCTGCCTTAAGGTTTTCTTGGGCGGTGGCCAGTTGAGTTTCTAAATCATCGTGGCGCTGACTTGGGTCTTCTGCTGCAGCCCTTGCGAGGGTTTTTTCAGCTTTTCTCACTGCCGCTTTAGCGGCGGTTTGAGCAATGCGCAAGCTGCGTAAATCCACCACTGGCGCGGCACTGTCGGTTGCCTTTGAGCTATCTGACGTCTGTCGGCTTTGTGCCTGCCTCGCTTGGCGACGAGCTTGCTTCTCGGCATTCTCGCGCGCCAGCCGAGCCTGACGAAATTCAAAGCGATGTTTAGCGTGCTCGGCTTTGGCGGACTCAATGCGCTTAACGCGAATACGCTGCTTTGCCGAACGATAGTCTTGTACTAATGGGATATAACTAGGGCAAACATAACTGCAGGCGCCGCACTCAATACAATCAAATAAGTGGAATTTTTCCAATGTAGCGTCGTTCTCTGCGCGGGCATACCAATGCAGCTGTTGCGGAAGAAGCTGAACAGGGCAAACACTTTCACAGGCACCACAGCGAATGCAGGGAGACTCACTGGGGACTGGAGGAAGTTCTTCACGGGTGGCTGCAATCAAGCAGTTTGTCGTTTTGGTCACCGGGACATCAAGTGTTGTGAGTGGTAAGCCCATCATCGGGCCGCCCACAATGACTTGATGAAGCTGTTGGTTTGCTAACCCTACCTGCTGAAGCAGCGTTTCAACAGGTGTGCCAAGGCGCACCCAGTAGTTGCCTGGTGTGCTGATGGCATCTCCCGTCAAGGTGACAATTCGCTCGATCAAAGGTTTGCCATCACGTACGGCGTATAGCGCTGCCAGCAGTGTGCCGGAGTTGTGGCAGAGAACACCGACATCGGCAGGAAGGCCACCACTGGGAACATCGAGGTTGAGCAGTTTCTTGATCAATTGGCGCTCACCACCGCTGGGATAGCGGGTCTCGATGACTTTCATCGTTATGCTCACTGGATGCTGGCAGTCAGACTGTTGAAAGTGAGCGAGCACCTCCTTTAATGCATGGATCGCTTCGGGCTTATTATCTTCAATACCCACCACAATCTGACGGGCACCGCAGAGCCTAGCGACCATTTGCGCGCCTTCCAGTATTTCGGTTGGATAGTGGCGAAGAGCCAAGTCGTCTGCGGTGATATACGGCTCGCATTCGGCGGCGTTGACGACGAGCGTATCAATGCGCTGATGATCCGCAATTTGGGCTTTGATATAAGCGGGAAAGCCTGCACCACCAAGGCCTACTAGCCCACAGTTGTCTAGTCTAGCAATGATCGCTTGGTGGTCTTCGCTACGCCAATCAAGCGAGGGCTGCACGTGCCAGCGGTCTAAACCATCGGCATCGATGGTGATGTCGCTCTCACTAATCTGAGTCACTGTCCCGCTAATGCTGGCGTGCAGGTTGGCCGATACCATGCCATCTCGTTGGGCAATCAGGCTACCTACCTGAACTGCATCTCCAATAGCCACACAGGGGATCGCGGGATTACCTGAATGCTGTTTGAGCGGAAGTGTTACCCGGGCAGGCAGCGTCGCGTTGCGAACTGGCGATTGGTTCGAGCGATCTTTTCGTTCGGGCGGAGTAATGCCACCTGGGAATTCATAGGCCGGCATGCTGGCTCCTGGTTAGCTGGCGATCGCTGGCGATTAAAGGTGCTATGGTGACGACAGGCTGCCATTGGTTGAGAGGCTTGCTTCTGGGCAACATATCAATACAGTCTACGGGGCAGGGTGCAACGCACAAATCGCAGCCGGTGCACTCATCTTCTATCACCGTATGCATCTGCTTTGCAGCGCCAATAATGGCATCCACCGGACATGCTTGAATGCACTTAGTGCAGCCAATGCACTCGGCTTCACGAATAAATGCGACGGTATCTTCGCTGGCTGCTTCGCCATCCAGTGGCACAGGCTCTCGGCCTAATAAGTCTGCTAATGCGTGAATAGTCGCTTCGCCGCCAGGCGGGCACTTATTCAAAGCATCACCCTGATTGATGGCTTCGGCATACGGCCGACAGCCTGGGTAACCGCACTGACCACATTGGGTTTGTGGCAGCAGCGCATCAATCTGCTCTACCAGCGGGTTCTCTTCGCCCTTGAAACGCACACTGGCCATTCCCAGTAGTGCTCCAAACGTGATGCCAATTCCGGTCAACACCCCCACTGCACTGAGAATGCCCCACCAAGAAAATATGTCTCCCATGGCGGTTACCCCTGTACTAATCCTGAAAAGCCGAGAAAGGCCAGTGACATAAGACTGGCGGTGACCATTGCAATGGCGGCGCCTCTAAACGGGGTTGGTATATCAGCATTGGCCAATCGCTCGCGCATCGCGGCGAACAGCACCAAAATCATCGAAAACCCAAGCGCAGCACCCAGGCCATAGAGAGTCGTATGAAAGAAACTCAGCTCACGGTTAAGCGATAACAGGGCAACACCAAGTACCGCACAATTAGTCGTAATCAGCGGTAGAAAGATCCCCAGCACTTGATGCAATAGGGGGCTGAGTTGACGCACCATGATTTCGGTAAATTGCACGACGGCGGCAATAACAACGATAAAGCTGATAGTGCGAAGATAAGTAACGTCCAAGGGTACAAGTAAGCCATGATAGACCGCATAACTAGCGGCAGATGCTAGTGTCAGCACGAACGTCGTCGCTAGCGACATACCCATCGCGGATTCCAGCTTATTGGAAACCCCCATAAACGGGCAGAGCCCTAAAAACTGTACCAATACGAAGTTGTTGACCAGCGCAGTGCTGACCAAAATCAAGAAGAGTTCATTCATAGCGGCGTATTGTGCGCAGAAAAATCGTTGCTGGCTAGTGGGGGAAGCGCTATGGCTCACTATTGACCAGAAATAAGTACTTAGTCAGCAGAACTTGCTACCGCTCTCCTGTTGCCCATCTTCGAAAATGACGGCTGGGGCAAGCTCAGGCATTGGTCATGAGACCGTTTTAAACCTGTCATCAAAGCTACATCATCTCTGCATACCCTCATCCAAATTAAAATCAGCTAGGGAGGGGGAACGCATGTCGACTTCAGGAGTTGTCTTACCGACGCAGGGGGAGCGCCCAGGGACGTCGCAATGGCTATCATGGTTAATTGTCATTGGACTGGTTTATTTGTTGTTAGCTGCGGTGGGGGCTATCGGAGACGGTTTTAAGGCTGCTACCGCAAGCAATGCTAAGGAGCTATTTTCATTTGCTACTAATCCAATGATTGGGTTAGTTATCGGAGTTGTCGCAACTGCGCTAATTCAGAGCTCAAGCACGGTGACAGCCATCATTGTGGGGATGGTGGCGGGTGGTTTGCCAGTCAGTATTGCGATTCCGCTCATCATGGGCGCCAATATTGGTACTTCGCTGACCAGCACTATCGTTAGTTTAGGTCATGTGCGTAGTGGTGAGGAATTTCGCCGCGCCTTCTCTGCGGCGACGGTGCACGATGCGTTCAATATCGTTGCCGTGGCTATACTGCTTCCGTTAGAAATGATGTTTGGTTTTTTAGAAAAAACCTCCGCGTTGCTGGCGGGCTTTTTTGTTAGCGATGCCAGCGTCGACATGAAAAGCGTCAATTTCATGAAAATGGCGATTTCACCGGCGACCGACTTGCTGAGCGCCTCGGTATCGTGGCTGCCGAATCCGATCTGGATGGGCGTTGCTATGATTGTTATTGGGGTGGCGCTAATCCTCTTTGTGGTAACGGCGATTGGTAAGGTATTACGCAAGGTTATGGTGGGTAAAGCGCGTGACATCATGCATGCAAGCGTGGGGAGAGGGCCTGTCTCCGGTATGTGTTCGGGGGCAATCATTACGCTGTTGGTGCAGTCGTCCTCTACCACTACAGCACTGATTGTGCCACTTGCTGGTACTGGTGTGTTTAATCTCAGGCAGGTCTATCCGTTCACATTAGGTACCAATGTGGGCACTTGTATCACTGCGTTGCTCGCTGCAACGGCGATAAGTGGCCCTACGGCGGTGCTTGCTATGCAGATTGCCTTGGTGCATCTGATGTTTAACCTAGTGGGGATACTAGTCATATACGGCCTACCTTTCTTACGTGGTATTCCGCCTAGCATTGCCACTGGCCTTGCGGAGCTGGCACAGAAAAACAAACTCTATGTGGTGGCTTATATTTTAGGTGTTTTCTTTGTGCTGCCATTGCTCCTGATCGGGGCGAGCCAGTTGTTTTGATCTAAGGGGATGGAATTGGCATGAGTTCACAACGCAGAGTTGAGACAGAAGCACGCATTCGCGAACTACGTGAATCGATTGATGAGCTGGAAGCGCAGTTGGCTGAGGCGTCCACCCAGGAGCGGGAAGAGCATGAGCAGCATGAGCTGATCGACCAGCTTGATCATTATATTGATGCTGTAGATACCAAAGTGAGCGGTCTTAAAACCTTCTGGCAAGCTCTCAAGAAAGAGCTGGGGGGGAGGCAATGATTAATGCTACACGCGGATATTCCTACTCCTTGATGGCGTCAGGCCTGCTATTGGGCCTTTTGCTTCAAGGTTACAGCGAGGATAGCCACTCAATGCAGGCAGCCGCCTCTGGTGATTTAACTGCCAGCGGTTCCAGCACCGTTTATCCATTGACGCGAGAAGCAGCACGTCGTTACGAGCGTGCTAATCCTGTTGCCAATATTGCCGTCGAGTTCACTGGAACAACGGCTGGTTTTGAGAAGTTTTGTGCAGGCGAGACTGATATTAATAATGCATCGCGGCCAATAGACGCAAGCGAGCGGGCCGTGTGCGCATCTAACGATGTAGCGTATGTGGAAGTGCCTATTGCGATGGATGCGATTTCGATCGTGGTCCACCCATCCAACCGCTGGGCAAATGATATTACTGTCGACGAACTTCACAGGCTTTGGTCTCCGGCGTCAGAAGGCGAGGTCATGACATGGCGTGATGTGCGCGCAAGTTGGCCAGATGAGCCCATTGAGCTGTTTGGTCGAGGACAGGACTCGGGAACTTATGACTACTTCACAACGGCCATTGTAGGCGCGACCCGTAGTAGCCGGATGGACTACGTTGCCAGCGAAGATGAGGAGTTTCTAGCTGCGCAAATTGCCGCTGAACCAGGTGCTTTGGGTTTTTTTGGTATCGGCGGATATCACCGTCACTGGAATGAGCTAAAACTTCTTGCGGTGGCCAATAGTGATCAACCCGTATTTCCGACGCTGGAAACCGTCAAGCGTGGTCAATATACCCCCTTATCTCGTCCGCTTTATCTTTACCTGAATAGACAAAGTGTCGAGGAAAAACCGGAGCTTCACCGTTTTGCGATGGCCTATGTCGAAGGCATTCGTGACTGGATTCATTTTACCGGCTACCTTCCGCTTGAAGAGCAGGAGTATGCCGACACCCTTGACGCGCTTCGCCAGCTTGAAAGTCAGTGAGGGAGTAACAAGCTAGCCGCATATTAGTTGTTCTCTGGGTAGCTCATTGTCGCTAAGAGATGGGCAAAAAAAAGGGGCTAAGGCTGTAGCAGGCCTTGCCCCTTATTAGTTACTTATTAATGTATTAGCCGTTAAGTTACACGCTGCCCTGGTTCCGCACCGGCATCGGGGGAAAGTAGGTAAATGCCTTCTTTGTTAGCAGATGCTAATACCATGCCTTCTGATAAACCGAAGCGCATTTTACGAGGAGCTAAATTAGCCACCATAATCGTCAAGCGGCCTTCAAGCGCTTCTGGTGAATAGGCCGAACGAATACCTGAAAAGACATTACGAGTTTCACCACCTAAATCCAGCGTAAGCTGGAGCAGCTTGTCAGCGCCTTCAACGTACTGTGCTTTGGCAATGCGGGCAATGCGTAAATCAACTTTAGCGAAATCTTCAAAGCTGATTTCTGCCGCAATCGGTTCTTCCGCCAGGGGGCCTTTGGGAGTGTTTTTCAGCTTCTGTTCTTCCACTAAATCCTCCTTGGATGCCTCAATCATAGCGTCAATCTTATCCCGCTCAACCCGCGTCATTAACGGCTTGAATTTGTTGATTGAGTGATTGACTAGTACGCTATTGCGGCTGTCCCAGTCGAGTGATTCAATCGCCAGGAATTCACGTGCCTGTTCGGCCATGGTTGGCACCACAGGTGCAAGATAGACCATCAACTGGCGGAACAAGTTGATGCCTACTGAGCAGATTTCCAGTACTTCGGCGTCACGGCCTTCCTGCTTGGCTAGTGCCCAGGGGGCCTTGTCGGCGATGTACGTATTGGCTTCATCGGCCAATTCCATAATTTTGCGCATGGCCCGGCTAAATTCACGCGCTTCAAAATCGTCAGCAATCTCGTCGCCAGCCGCGATAAAGCGCGCGACCATTTGTGGTTCGGCGCAGTGTTCAGCCAGCTTACCGCCGCCCAGTTTTTTCACAAAGCCGGCGCAGCGGCTGGCGATATTGACTACTTTTCCTACCAGATCAGAATTAACCCGTGCAGAAAAGTCGTCGAGGTTAAGATCCAGGTCATCCACTTTGGACGTTAATTTAGCGGCAAAGTAGTAGCGTAAATACTCTGGATTTAAATGTTCAGCGTAAGTAGCGGCTTTGATGAAAGTGCCACGAGATTTCGACATCTTGGCACCGTCTACAGTTAAGAAACCGTGACAGTTGACCGCAGTCGGCGTACGAAGGTCTGCACCATGCAACATGGCAGGCCAAAACAGGGCGTGGAAATAGACAATATCTTTGCCAATGAAGTGGTAAACCTCTGCATCGGAATCCTTCTTCCAAAAGGTATCGAAGTCGATCCCTTCCCGATCACATAAGTTCTTAAAGCTTGCCAGATAGCCGATGGGGGCATCTAGCCAGACATAGAAGTATTTACCTGGGGCATCGGGAATTTCAAAGCCAAAGTAGGGCGCATCTCGGGAGATGTCCCACTCATTAAAGCCCGACTCGAACCACTCCATCAGCTTGTTACGAATTTGCGGCTGTACATGGCCGTCATTAATCCATTGCTGAAGAAATTCAGCAAAGTCTGGTAGCTTGAAGAAGTAATGCGTAGAGCTACGTACTTCTGGTGTTGCCCCAGAAATAGCGGAGACAGGATTGATTAAGTCAGCAGGCGTGTAAGTGGCACCGCACTTTTCACAGTTATCGCCATATTGATCATCGGCACCACATTTAGGACACGTGCCCTTAATAAAACGGTCAGCTAGGAATAGACCCTTTTGCGGATCAAACATTTGCTCAATATCGCGGGTGGCAATATGGCCTTTATCACGCAAGCGGGTGTAGATCAGTTCGCTAAAATAGCGGTTTTCTTCTGAATGGGTGGAATGATAGTTATCAAATCCCACGCCAAAGCGGGCGAAATCTTCCTGATGATCTTGGGAAACGCGCTCGATCAGGGCTTCGGGCGTAATACCTTCCTGCTCAGCCCGCAGCATAATGGCAGTGCCGTGGGCGTCGTCGGCACAAACGTAGTAGCACTGCTGTCCACGACTTTTTTGAAAACGCACCCAAATGTCGGTTTGGATGTACTCAAGAAGATGACCCAAGTGAATGGCGCCATTGGCATAAGGAAGCGCGCTTGTCACCAAGATGTTGCGCGGGGCAGTATTTGACATGGTGAATGATAATTCCGGTTAGGCAGTGCAAATAAAGACGGCGAAGTAGGGGTGCGCTTCGCCGGTAACGTCAACATGCTGCTTACAGCTATTTCTCCACTAGTAGAGTGCCTGCTCTTCCTGAACGACTTCACGCAGAAGCTCTAAAAAAAGCTTGTCAGCTTCAGAGTGCTCAGTGGGGTCTTCGGGAATATGGACGCTCGTAGTGTCGGAGATTTCGTTGGCAATTTTGGCCATTACGGCAGGGCTGTTGCCTTCGACTAGCTGCTGTCGTGCAATCGCTAGGGATTGTTCTAAGATTTTTGGGTCTTGGAGCAGCTTGCGAATAAAATCGCGTAATTCATTAATAATACGTGTTTTTTGAATTTCTGATGCGGACATTGGAGTTCTCCTTAAGACCGCGCTTGAGGGATGTTCAAGCGAGACCAATGAATGCTTTGACCATAGCACTTTTTTAACAGCTGAGCATGGGTTCCTGGAAGCATTGGATGCAGTCTATTGGCTTTTGCTAGCACACTGTTCCAGTACGTTTGCTTCCAGTATGTATGTTTCCATTACGTATGTTTCCAGTACCTGCGCTTTAAAGGCTCAGGCGCCCAGCCTTGTGTTTGACAGGGTTGGCGTATTGTTCCAACCAATAAGGCCGCAACGCTTCAGGTATACTTGCCAGCCGAGCGTTAAAACGCTCTCTGTCTTGACGCGTTATCGTTTTGCGGGCGATCAGTTCTGGTGATTCGCCTAGGGCTTCCAGTGCTAAATAATGGCTAGGAAACAGGCGATAACCACCGATCACTTGGCGGTCAATTTCCGCTGCCACTTCATCCGGCGTTGCCATATCAGCGCCTACCGGGCTACCAAAGCGCAGTTGTACCCGACCCTTGGGACCGGTGATGCCTGACACAATAGAGCGAATGTCCTCGAATTCGCTTTTCGCGTAACTTCCTTCGGTAGCGATATCGTGAAGTTCCTGAGCTTTCTGTTGGTCGCAAGGGTCGTATTCGTAGCTAATCGATACCGGCACCAGTTTCAACTCGGCAATGGCGTCACCGAATACCATATCCCGGTCGGCGTTGCGTCTGGCCATGGTCAGCATTTTGATGATGGCGGGATCGGTGCGATCAATGCCATTTTTAGCACGACCCTCTCGCTGCGCCATCCAAATAGAGTGCTGATCAACAGTAATTGAGTGACGGATATAGGCTGATAACTGCTGATATGCCGCCAGCATCGCACGCTTGCCTCGGGCACTGCGCGGTACAATAAAACTTTTGTTTAACCGCATCAGATCGGTGACGTAGGGCTTTTTCAGGAGGTTATCTCCGATCGCAATACGCACGGTATCGCGACCCGCCAGATAAAGCGCATAGTTCACAAAGGCGGGGTCTAGCGATATATCGCGATGGTTGCCTATAAACAGGTAAGCGCTGTTGTTATCTAGCTTATCAAGCCCAGAGACTTCGAAGGCATCCGTGGTGGTGCGAATCATGCGCTCCATATAGCTGGCGATCCGCATCTGGAAGTCATATACGGATGTAACGCCCTTTACTTCACGACGGACGGCATGGCCTGCTAAGGCGCGGGCAATGGGAGGCGCCCACTTGGCCATGCGCGGAAGCCTGAACTGAGTCAATGCATTTAAAAGCTCGCTATCATGTGATAGGCGCTCAAGAACATCGGCCACTTCATGATCCATATAGGGGCGAATGTCAGCCCAGGGGTCGTTGGCGGTGTCAGCGTTAAGTGCGTTGTTGTGATGAGTCATGCGATCCGTTGGATATAGGCAGAAATAAACAGTTTATATCAGCAGGCTAACGGCTGAATTAAGCGTCTGGCTGCGTAGCAGCTTCGCGCTGAGCTTCACCACCCAGCCACTCGATTAGGCGAGGAATATCGTCAGAAAGTGCCTGCGCCATCAAAATAAAATCAGTTTCTAAGCGAGCAAGTGCATCATCGCCATCATCTGCGTGATCAGCTTCCTCTATTAATGCATCGCCAAAACGCAATGATTTCAGCGCTAAATCATCATGCAGAACAAAGCTTAAACGACCTTCCAGGCTAACTGCGAGCTTGCTGGCTTGACGTCCGCTTTCAAGCAGTTGCTGGATCTCGTCGCTGTCTAGATCAACTTGGCGAGCGCGCAGCACGCCATCATCGCCTTTGGCTTTTAACTCAACCTGATCCCCTAACACAAGATCAGCAGGGCGGCTTTCCGCTTCGCCCAGCCATTGCGTCATCGCACGGATAGGCAGTGTTTGTGATGTCAGCGGCGTGACTTTCAAGCTACCCAGCGTTTCACGTAGTAGATCCAGCACGTCTTCTGCCCGTGTGCGAGAGCTGGCATTGACGCCAATTAGTTGACGACGCGTATCCCACCATAAATCGATCTTCTGACTGCGAACAAATGCGCGGGGCATTAGTTCCTCAGTGACTTGCTCTTTCAGCGCCGTTTTTTCTTTGCGCGTTACCTTGCGTCCTTCGCTGGCTTCGATATCAGCGACTTTATCGTCCACTTCCTCTTTTACTACAGACGCAGGAAGCAAGCGCTCTTGGCGCAGGGCTGAAAGTAGTCGGTGGCCTTGGATTTCATGCAGCCGCTGACCACCACCCAGTCGTCCTGCCGGGGCTGTCCACCCTAAGCGACGCGCATCCGCACTGCCTAGCGGCTTGGCTGCATGCTCGTCGAGTGCATTCGCTAGTGTATCGCTGTCAAGCTCAGGGGCGCCGTGAAGGCGGTATAAATGTAGGTGCTTAAACCACATGTCACCAATCCTATTAAAAAGGTGGCACATTATGGCGAAACCAAGCCTTTCCTACCAGCGCCTTAGGGGATTGCCTTGTTGTTGCACTGGTTTAAAACTTGTGTTTGATTTGAGAGGTTTTGTGAATGGTTAACAGATTTTTAGAAATGGGGGTGTTATGTCTACAGCAATATCCAGTGTTGCGCTGCGAGTGCGTGGTTACCATTTAGACGGCTACGGTCACGTCAACAACGCGCGCTATCTTGAATTTATGGAAGAGGGGCGCTGGGCTTTTTTTGATGACCATCCGCGCCTGATAAATCAACTTCATAAGGCAGGTCGAGCGTTTGTCGTGGTCAATCTGAATATTGATTATCGAGCGGCCGCTGTTCAGAACGATGATTTGCAGATTATGACCGGCATAGTAGACGTGGGTGATCGTAGCGCGATTTGCCATCATCGAATTGTGCGTCAAGACGGCGTGCTGGTTGCTCAGGCAGATTTGACCTTTGTGCTGCTAGATGTGAAGGCGAATAAGGCCGCTCCTATTGAAGGAGACGTGCGAGAGGTGTTTGAGGGGCTTGTGGTCGATAAAGACGCCTTTTTAGCGTAAAGCGTAATGCCGTTGCCACTGACTGCCCATGGTGCTTATGCAGTGGTATGATGGTGCTGACTCTGCGCGCCGCCTTGTTGTGGTATCAAGGGCGGCTTTTTTAAGCGCTTTCAACTCTCGCAGTGCCAATGCAGTGCAAAGGATCTGACTTTCATGGGTGACATCGCCAGAGAAATCTTGCCCGTCAATATTGAAGACGAGCTTAAACAGTCGTACCTCGACTACGCGATGAGTGTCATTATCGGTCGCGCTCTTCCCGATGTGCGTGACGGCCTCAAGCCTGTTCACCGGCGCGTGCTTTTTGCCATGCACGAGCTGAGCAACGATTGGAATAAACCGTACAAGAAGTCGGCGCGTGTCGTCGGCGATGTCATCGGTAAATACCATCCGCATGGTGATAGTGCGGTGTATGACACTATCGTTCGTATGGCCCAGCACTTTTCCATGCGTCACGTACTGGTGGATGGCCAGGGTAACTTTGGTTCTATTGACGGTGATAACGCGGCCGCCATGCGTTACACCGAGGTGCGCATGGCGCGCCTTGCCCACGAGCTGCTAGCTGACCTGGAAAAAGATACCGTCGATTGGGTCGATAACTACGACGGCACCGAACGTATTCCTGCCGTGCTACCAACCAAAGTTCCTAACCTGTTAATCAATGGGTCATCAGGGATTGCGGTGGGCATGGCGACCAATATCCCGCCCCATAACATGCGGGAAATAATTGATGGTTGTCTGGCGTTAATTGATGATTACACGCTCACCGTTGATGACCTCATGCAGTACATTCCAGGGCCAGATTTCCCTACCGGGGGCATTATCAATGGTCGCGCGGGTATTTTAGATGCTTACCGCACCGGGCGTGGGCGTATCTATGTGCGTGCCTGCCATACGATTGAGCATGATGATAAGAGTGGTCGAGATCACATTATTATCACTGAACTGCCTTACCAGGTGAATAAAGCGCGATTGATCGAGAAAATCGCTGAGCTGGTAAAAGAGAAGAAAATCGAGGGTATTGCTGAACTCCGCGATGAGTCGGATAAAGACGGCCTGCGCGTGGTGATTGAGATCAAACGCGGCGAGTCAGGTGATGTCGTCGTCAACAACTTGTTTGCGCAAACACAATTGCAAAATGTGTTTGGGATTAACATGGTGGCGCTGGAGAACGGCCAGCCACGCACTCTTAACCTCAAAGAGATGCTTGAGGCGTTTATTCGCCATCGCCGTGAAGTTGTTACTCGCCGTACCTTGTATGAGTTGAAAAAAGCCCGTGAACGTGGCCATTTGTTGGAGGGTTTGGCAGTTGCCATCTCCAATATTGATGAAGTGATCGAGCTGATTAAGGCATCTCCCAATGCCTCTGAAGCGCGTGAAAAACTGTTGGCTAAAACGTGGCAGCCCGGACAGGTTACCGCGATGCTGGAACGTGCTGGCGCAACCTCATGCAAGCCTGAAGATCTGGATGAAGGGTTTGGTCTAAATACGGCGGCGACGGAATATCGACTGTCGCCGGCGCAGGCTCAAGCAATTCTAGAGCTTCGTCTGCATCGCCTAACAGGTCTTGAAACCGAGAAGCTGTTAGACGAATACCTGTCGATTCTTGAGAAAATCGCGGAATTTACGACCATCCTGGCGTCTCCAGATCGTCTGATGGAAGTCATCCGAGAAGAGCTGCATGCTGTACGTGAGCAGTATGGCGATGACCGCCGTACGGAAATTCAGGCGAGCCACCTTGATTTGTCGATTGAAGATCTCATCGCTGAAGAAGATATGGTGGTCACTGTTTCCCGCTCAGGCTACGCCAAGACTCAGCCGTTGTCTGATTATCAGGCACAACGCCGTGGTGGGCGAGGTAAGTCAGCCACCGCGATGAAAGATGAAGACGTTATCGAGCACCTGTTGGTCGCATCTACCCATGACACCGTGCTGCTGTTCTCTAACCGAGGCAAGGTGTATTGGCTGAAAGTGTATGAGATGCCGAACGCCAGTCGTGGTTCTCGGGGCAAGCCGCTGGTCAATATGCTGCCGCTTGAAGAAGGCGAAGCCGTCAACGCTATTTTGCCAGTGCGTGATTACGATCCTGAGCACTACATTTTCTTTGCCACGGCGAAAGGTACCGTTAAACGTACCAGTCTTGAGCAATTCTCTCGCCCACGTAGTGTTGGCTTGATTGCCATTGACTTGGAAGAGGGCGACCGTTTGGTTGGGGCTGCTATTACGTCTGGCTCTGATCACGCCATGCTGCTTTCCTCCAACGGTAAGGCGATCCGCTTCGAAGAAGGCAATGTGCGCGCCATGGGCCGTACCGCCCGTGGTGTGCGCGGTATGCGCCTGGCGGGGGATGCTGAAGTTATTAGCTTGATCATTCCTAAGAGCCAGCAAATTGACGCAGAAGATGACGTCGATGTAGATGCTGATACCCAGCTTGTCGCGGCCGAGAATGCTCAAGCGGAAGGACAGATCTATATTCTCACGGCCAGTGAGAATGGTTACGGTAAGCGTACGCGCCTAGAAGAATTCCCGCTGCGTGGTCGTGGTGGGCAGGGCGTTATTGCCATGCAAACCAGCGAGCGTAACGGCGCTCTAGTGGCCGCAATGCAAGTCTATGACAGCGATGAAATGATGCTGATCACTGATCGTGGCACCTTGGTGCGTACTCGGGTTGAAGAAGTGTCAACGACCTCACGAAATACTCAGGGGGTTATGCTGATTCGCCTGGGTAAAGAAGAAAAACTAGTAAAAACTGTCCGTGTGGATGAGCCTGCCGAAATAGATGAGCTTGAGTCAGATAGTTCAGAAACAGACGCTCTAGACACCGGTGCGATTGATACCGATGTCGTCGATAGCGATGCTGTTGATCCCGGCAAGCCAGATAACGCTGACGATGGCGAACAGGAACAGGGAACCGATGACACGTCATTATAACTTTTGTGCAGGGCCAGCGGCCCTGCCTGTTGCCGTGCTTGAACGTGCGCGCAACGAACTGCTGGACTTTCAAGGGCGTGGCTTGTCTGTAATGGAGATGAGTCATCGCAGTGATGAATTTGTCGCTATTGCTGATCGAGCAGAAGCAGACCTGCGTCATTTGCTGGATATTCCCAGTAATTACAAAGTGCTCTTCTTGCAGGGCGGAGCCAGCATGCAGTTTGCGATGCTGCCGATGAATTTGCTTGGACAAGGGGGAAGCGCCAATTTTATCCAAACGGGCATTTGGGGTAAAAAGGCGATTAGTGAAGCCCGGCGGTTAGGGTTTAGCTGCCATATGGCCGCGTGCAGTGAAGTCAATGGTCATACAGCGGTGCCTGATGAACATGCATTGGCGATTAGCAGCGATGCCGCCTATTTGCATTACACCTCAAATGAAACCATCGGTGGCTTAGAGTTCGACTACACGCCAAGGGTGCAACGTGCAGATGGCGCGGATGTACCTTTGGTTTGCGATATGTCGTCGAACATTCTGTCCGGCCCTATTGATGTGACGCAGTTTGGAGTGATTTACGCGGGGGCTCAGAAAAACATTGGCCCGGCTGGCTTAACCTTGGTCGCTATTCGTGATGACTTGCTCGGCAAAGCGCCTAGCTCCATTCCGTCACTGTTTGACTATCAAATGCTTGCGGACGCAGGCTCTATGGTCAACACGCCGCCAACGTTTGCATGGTACTTGGCTGGCCTTGTTTTCCAGTGGTTAAAAGATGACATCGGTGGCTTAGAGGTGATGGATGACATTAACCGGCGCAAAGCTCAGAAGCTTTACGCCGCTATTGATGCCAGTGATTTTTATACTAATCCGATTGCCAGCCGTAACCGTTCCCGCATGAATGTTCCGTTTGTGCTGGCCGACAGCAGTTTAGACAGCGTATTCCTGCAAGAAGCTGACGAGGCGGGGCTTCTTAACCTAAAAGGCCATCGTAGTGTTGGCGGCATGCGTGCGAGTTTATATAACGCGGTGCCTGAAGAGGCCGTTGACGCGCTAATCGCCTTTATGGCGGATTTTGAACAACGAAGAGGCTAACCATCATGTCCGATACGCCAATTAAATTAGACGACTTACGTCAACGTATCGACCAGTTGGATGGCGATATTCTGCGCTTGATTAGTGAGCGCGCCAACTGCGCCCAGCAGGTGGCACACGTTAAGCTTGCTCAAGATAAAGACGCCGTCTTTTATCGTCCTGAGCGGGAGGCGCAGGTGCTGCGCCGCATTATGTCGTTGAATCCTGGCCCGCTAGACTCAGAAGAGATGGCGAGGTTGTTTCGCGAGATTATGTCGGCGTGCCTTGCGCTGGAACAGCCAGTCAAAGTTGCCTACCTAGGCCCAGAGGGTACATTTACCCAGCAGGCGGCGCTTAAGCACTTTGGTGAGAGCGCTGTCAGTATGCCGATGGCAGCGATTGATGAAGTCTTTCGTGAAGTAGAGGCAGGTGCTGTTCATTATGGGGTGGTGCCGGTAGAGAACTCCACCGAAGGGGTTGTCAATCATACGCTTGACACCTTTATGGACTCGTCTATCAAGATCTGCGGTGAAGTGGTGCTACGCATTCACCACCACCTGCTAATTAGTGAAACCACGCGTCGGGATAAGGTCTCACGCATCTATTCCCACCCTCAATCGTTTGGCCAGTGCCGTAAATGGCTTGATGCTCACTATCCCCACGCTGAGCGGGTGCCAGTTTCCTCTAACGCAGAAGCTGCCAAGCTGGTCAAAACAGAGTGGCACAGTGCGGCAATTGCCGGAGATATGGCGGCCAAACTGTATGGTCTAGAGCGCATTGCCGAAAAGATTGAAGATCGCCCTGATAATTCCACGCGCTTTCTGATTATTGGTAATCAAGATGTGCCGATATCTGGCGAGGATAAAACCTCAATTGTTGTCGCTATGCGTAACCAGCCCGGTGCACTGCATGATCTGTTGGAACCGTTCCATCGTCACCGCATTGATTTAACGCGGATCGAAACACGGCCTTCGCGGACTGGTGTTTGGAATTATGTGTTCTTTATCGATTTCAAAGGGCATCGGGATGAGCCGCAGGTAGCGGCAGTGCTCGAAGAAGTAAGACTACGTGCTTCTGAGCTGCGTGTGCTTGGCTCCTATCCTCTAGGCGTGCTGTGACGGAGTGTGCTGTGCAAGCGTTGGCATCTAGCGCTGGCGTTCGGTCATCTTGCCAAGAGTCGCACCTACTGATTGTTGGCCTTGGCTTGATCGGAGGGTCGCTGGCCGCCGCGCTACGGCATTCAGGTTTCAAAGGGCATATTTCAGCGTGTGACTCCAATGCGTCAGAAATCGCCCTGGGAATTGATTTAGGGTTGATAGATCATGGCGGTTCGCAGCTAGCAGAACTGCTTGATGACGTCTCTATGGTGATTTTGGCCGTACCAGTATTGGCCATGCAGAGTGTGATGACCACCCTGGCAGGTTCGCTTCACCGTGCGTCTAAAAACGTGGTGATTACCGATGTGGGCAGCACGAAAGCGACGATCCGTGACTGTGCTGTGCGTGCCTTCGGGGAGGTGCCCCCTTCAGTGGTGCTAGGTCATCCTATTGCAGGCTCTGAAAAAAGTGGTGTTGCTGCAGCAGACTCCGCCCTCTATATCAATCACAAAGTGATACTAACGCCGGAGCCGAATGTCGACGCAGGAGCGCTTGCACGGGTTGAGGCATTATGGCGTGCCACTGGCGCAGACGTACTGCAAATGAGTGTAGAGCGGCACGACCAAGTGTTGGCACGTACCAGTCATTTGCCGCATTTACTGGCATTTTCGTTGGTCGATACGCTGGCACGTCAAGACGAGCGGTTAGAAATTTTTCGCTATGCAGCCGGTGGGTTTCGTGATTTTACCCGAATCGCGGGCAGCGATCCTGTTATGTGGCGAGATATCTTTATTGCCAACCGGGACGCCGTCTTGTCGTCGTTAGATGATTTTGAGGCGGGGCTCGCTCGGCTGCGGAAGGCGGTGGAAAGTGGCGATAGCGATGCCCTTATTGCAACGTTTGATCGTGCCAGTCATGCACGCCATTATTTCGATACGTTATTGAATAAAACCAGCTATCAGGCGGAATATCATATGCAACCACACGGTAAAGTGACTTATCGGGTGCAGCCGGGCGGCCAGGCGCAAGGCCGTCTGCGCGTGCCGGGCGATAAATCAATGTCCCATCGCTCCATTATGCTGGGTGCTCTGGCGGAGGGAGTCACCGAGGTTAAAGGGTTTCTTGAAGGTGAGGACAGTCTTGCAACACTGCAGTCTTTTCGTGAAATGGGTGTTGCCATTGAAGGGCCATATCAGGGGCGGGTTACTATTCATGGCGTAGGGATGCATGGCTTGAAAGCCCCGGCAGGCCCGCTGTACGTGGGTAATTCAGGTACTGCCATGCGCCTGTTTGCGGGATTGTTGGCAGGCCAAGCGTTTGATAGTGAGCTAACCGGTGACGAGTCGTTAACCAAGCGGCCAATGGGGCGTGTTGCTGACCCTCTGCGTTTGATGGGTGCGACTATCGACACCGCTGAAGGTGGCCGCCCGCCACTCAGGATCAAAGGTGGCGCCGCATTGCAGGGTATTTACTACGACATGCCGATGGCCAGTGCGCAGGTGAAATCCTGCTTGCTGTTAGCCGGTATGTACGCCGAAGGTGAAACTCGCGTGCGTGAGCCAGCGCCTACTCGCGATCACACCGAGCGTATGCTGAATGGTTTTGGCTACCAGGTCTCGCGCGAGGGCGATACTTGCTGGCTTCAAGGTGGCGGTAAGCTGACGGCAGGCCCGATTGATGTTCCTTCCGATATTTCTTCTGCCACGTTCTTCCTCGTCGCTGCGGCTATTACGCCAGGGGCTGACATTACCCTTGAGCACGTGGGTATCAACCCTACGCGCGTTGGTGTGATTAACATCCTCAGTCTGATGGGGGCTGACTTAACGCTTGAAAATGAGCATGAGGTAGGCGGTGAGCCGGTGGCGGATATCCGTATTCGCTATGCGCCTTTAAAGGGGATTGATATCCCGGTTGATCAAGTACCGCTTGCCATTGATGAGTTTCCCGCACTGTTTGTCGCGGCTGCTAACGCGCAAGGCAAAACGCGCTTGCGCGGTGCTGAAGAGCTGCGGGTCAAAGAGTCTGATCGAATTCAGGCAATGGCCGATGGGCTGGCGATACTAGGCGTTGAACACACGGTTGTTGAAGATGGCATTGATATTGTTGGCAATGCTGACGATGCCGTGGCGAGCTATGGCGGTGGTCGTATTGATAGCTTAGGTGATCACCGTATTGCCATGGCGTTTGCAATAGCCTCTTTGCGTGCAAGCGATGAGATTGTTATTGATGACTGCGCTAACGTGGCCACCTCTTTCCCTGATTTTGTGACCTTGGCGCAGCGTATCGGTATGCAGGTAAGTGTGGAGGGAGCTAATGCCGATTAACGCCCCTGTGCTAACGATTGACGGACCGGGTGGTGCAGGTAAAGGCACCATCAGTGGGTTGGTCGCCGAACGCCTGGGGTGGCACCTATTAGACAGTGGGGCGCTTTATCGGCTTACTGCTCAGGCAGCTTTAAAGCATGACGTGGCGTTGGATGATGAGGCGTCGTTGGCGTTGCTTGCTGCGCAACTTGATATCGCTTTCCCAGTGCAAGGTGGGCAAACTCAAACGCTTTTAGAAGGTGAAGACGTTTCCCGAGCGATACGCACAGAGCAGGCTGGTGAGTGCGCATCCCGTGTGGCGGCTCTACCGCAAGTTCGTGAAGCATTGCTTCAGCGTCAGCGAGATTTTCAACAACCGCCAGGCCTGGTAGCCGACGGCCGTGATATGGGAACCGTCGTGTTCCCTGATGCGCCATTAAAAATTTTTCTGACTGCAAGTGCGCAGGAGCGGGCTCGGCGTAGGCATCTACAGTTGCAGGAAGCCGGGGTGGATGCTAGTCTATCGAGTCTTTTAAAGGAGATTCAGGCACGCGATGCACGCGATACGCAGCGCAGTGTGGCTCCTCTCAAGCCGGCAGATGATGCCATAACGCTTGATACCACATGCCTGAGCATACCGGAAGTGGTTGATCAGTTGACCGAATTACTAGACCAACGTGGCATAGTAAGCGGCAGTTGATTCTCCCTTGCGGCGTTTTTGGAAAGGTGTCACGACGTGGCAGGGCGATAACTCCATATCAGAGAGCCCGGTCAGGTCTAACCAGCGCTAACACCTCCAGAAGCTGAATGACATTAGGCCCGTACTTGCTGGTGGTACGGAGAAGGCATTTATGCCTCAACAACGTTGATCACGTAGGAAAACCATGAGCGAAAGCTTTGCTGAACTGTTTGAACAGTCTCTTAACGACATCAACATGGAGCCAGGCGCAATTGTCGCGGCTCAGGTTGTCGACATTGACGGTGACTGGGTTACCGTTAACGCTGGTCTGAAATCTGAAGGTCAGATCCCTGCGTCACAATTCCGCGATGAGAACGGTGAACTGACCATCGCTATCGGTGACGACGTGCACGTTGCACTTGAAGCCGTAGAAGATGGCTTCGGTGAAACGCGTCTGTCCCGTGAAAAAGCCAAGCGCGCAGAAGCTTGGAAGATTCTGGAAGCAGCCTTCGAGAAAGACGAAGTCGTCAAGGGCGTGATCAACGGTAAGGTCAAAGGCGGCTTCACCGTCGACGTCGACTCTATCCGTGCCTTCTTGCCGGGCTCTCTGGTTGACGTTCGTCCGGTTCGTGACACTGCGCACCTGGAAAACAAAGAACTAGACTTCAAAGTCATCAAGCTTGACCCGAAGCGCAACAACGTAGTTGTTTCGCGTCGTGCTGTATTGGAAGCTGAAAACAGTGCTGAGCGTGAAGCACTGCTGGCAACCCTGCAGGAAGGTCAGCAAATCAAAGGTATCGTTAAGAACCTGACTGATTACGGTGCCTTCGTTGATCTCGGCGGCGTTGATGGTCTGCTGCACATCACTGATATGGCGTGGAAGCGCATCAAGCATCCGTCCGAAATCGTTGCTGTTGGCGACGAAATCAACGTCAAAGTGCTGAAGTTTGACCGTGAGCGTAACCGCGTATCACTAGGTCTTAAGCAGCTGGGTGAAGATCCTTGGGTCAACATCAAAGACCGTTACCCGGAAGGCACCAAAGTGCACGCAGTTGTCACTAATCTGACTGACTACGGCTGCTTTGCTGAGCTGGAAGAGGGCGTTGAAGGTCTGGTTCACGTTTCAGAAATGGACTGGACTAACAAGAATATCCATCCGTCTAAAGTTGTCCAAGTGGGCGATGATGTTGACGTTATGGTTCTTGACATCGATGAAGAGCGTCGTCGTATTTCTCTGGGTATCAAGCAGTGCACTGCTAACCCATGGGAAACTTTCAACGCTGAATACAACAAGGGCGACCGTGTTTCAGGTACCATCAAGTCAATCACTGACTTCGGTATCTTTATCGGCCTTGAAGGCGGTATTGATGGTCTGGTTCACCTGTCCGATATCTCTTGGACAGAAACTGGCGAAGAAGCCGTCCGTAACTTCAAGAAAGGTGACGAAGCTGAAGCCGTTATTCTTTCAATCGATCCTGAGCGTGAGCGTATCTCCTTAGGTATTAAGCAAATGGATTCCGATCCAGTAGCTGAATATCTGTCGGTTAACGACAAAGGCAGCATCGTTACAGGCCGTATCGTAGAAGTTGATGCCAAAGAAGCACACGTTGAGCTAGCGACTGATGTTGTTGCTATCCTCAAGGCGTCTGAAATCAGTGCTGATCGCATTGAAGATGCCCGTAACGTGCTGAATGAAGGCGATAGCATTGAAGCGCGTATCGTAAGCGTTGATCGTAAGAGCCGTCAGATCAGTCTGTCGGTTAAAGCGAAAGAGCAAGATGATACTCGTCAAAATCTGAAGAAGCTGCGTGATCAAGAGCCGGAAGCGGGTGGTCCGACCACTATCGGTGATCTAATCAAACAGCAGATGGGCCAAGACTAATTAAGTAGTTGATAGTCTTGAAAAACGCCGCCCTAATGGGCGGCGTTTTTTATGAATCTGTATGATATGACATAGATCATTAGCCTATGTTTGACTTGAGTATAAAGCTCGTTTTTATAGTTCCAACTAAGCAATAAAAATCGATTAGTATTTAAGCTAAAATCAACTAGACTATTGTCAGCTAGCGCATTTAAAGCAATAATGTGCGCGCATCCTGAACCCGTGCGTACTGAGTTGATAGATTGATTAACTCGCGCAGTTAAACCTTTGCTAAAAGGAATCCCCATGTCGTTATTAAATGAGTATATTCAAAAGGAACAGCAGCTAAAACAACTGCAAGAAGACTTACAGCGCTTGGAAGGTGATCAGCGCTTGAAAAGC
Source organism: Halomonas sp. MS1 (assembly GCF_024182575.1). Classification (NCBI taxonomy): domain Bacteria; kingdom Pseudomonadati; phylum Pseudomonadota; class Gammaproteobacteria; order Oceanospirillales; family Halomonadaceae; genus Halomonas; species Halomonas sp. MS1. The sequence continues at coordinate 3,835,013 of NZ_CP098926.1, read as the reverse complement.
GAGCTTGAATTTAAAGCTAAGCTTGAAGCGTTAATGAACGAGTTTGGTAAGCGTCCTTCTGATGTTATTGCATTGCTGGACCCTAACGCGGATCAGCGCGGATCCAAAGGTGCTGCGGCATCCTCTACGCGTCGTAAGCGTCGTCTGAAGATTTATAAGAACCCGCATACTGGTGAAGTGATTGAAACTCGTGGCGGTAATCATAAAGGCCTGCGTAGCTGGAAAGATGAGCATGGTGATGAAGCCGTCGAATCCTGGCTAGAGCGTATGGAAGACTGAGTCGTTTTAAACCGGCATTTCTAACAAGAAGTGCCGGTTTTTGGTTTGATGAGAGCGGATAAAAAAATTATCCAGACTGGCTAGGCAAATAAAGGTATTCGAAGCTCAATATGATGCGGATGCCATAATACTTGCGGTGCATCACCGCTGATATTTAAACGATTTTTTTCATCCATTAATGCCACTAGCGTTTCAGATATTACATAAGATAATTGCGAAATATTATCGAAGTATATTTTCGCATAGTAGCGTGAAGGAATGTCTACCCGACGGTAGTTGACAGGCAGTGCTAGGTATTCGGCAGTATCTCTATTCTCTAGATAGAGCCCGATATCAGTTCGAGTGTGGTTCGGTGCAGGCTCTTCTACAGCGGCTGTCACTTTCTCTGTTAAAAGGTCTGGCAATACCATGGTTGGGGTGGATGCCTCTAGTTGGGCTTGTAGGTGGTCTAAATGGTTAGCGTGATACTTTTTGTTGCCTAGCCCAGGAATGTGGTCTGGTGCTTGGTACAAGCGCATTAAAACCACATGTGCGGGACGGTTTCTTTCAATGCTGATTGTGAATTTTTTGTCAGGTCTGTTCAGAAGATACAGGCTGCTTATCGCTTGACGGTATTCGCGGGGTGACAGCCGGTAGCGGCGCTGAAATGCACGTGAAAAAGAAGAGTGATTAGTATATCCACAACGAATAGCGATTTGCGCTATATTTTGTGAGGTGAGTGAAAGTAAGACAGCGGCTCGCTCAAGACGCCTTTTTTCACGGTAAGCACTAGGTGAAATGTTGAAACAGTGGCGGAACTGTCGGCGTATTTGTGATGCTGAGTATCCTAAGTGATTAGCAAGGTCTTCGATTCCAAGCGGCTTATCGAGAGTGTCTTGCAGCCAGATCTCAGCTCGCATCATTGCATTGAACATTATCTGGCCTCCTATGCTTAAGTCGTACAGGTCGCGCTACTCATCTCACCTGTAATGCACCATCCCGGTGCTTGCGTTGCTAGTGATCTAATAGGCGATTAACATTGCTGCTTGCCTACTAGATGAATTTGCCGCTATATGCGCCACCTTAGGTTGCTTAACTGGGCGTTTTTGCTCTGCCAGTAGGAGCATCCTGTTTTATATCGGGAGCAGCTTATTTATTACTAAGTTGTGATGCCTTTATGCTGGGAAGAAAGAGCAAAGGCAAGTTTGCTCAGAGGCTTTACGCGTTTGGGCACAGTTTTGTCGGAAAAAGGTCTGTTTCAGCAGACTTGTCATCCATTTCAAGTAAGGTGTAAATGAAACATCGATGAAATATCAAAAAGTTCAAAAACAGCTAGATGAGCGTGAAAAGCTACGTAAGTTTCGTGAGCTGGATGATGCCTTCGCGCAGGCGCTGCGCCAGTTAGAAGATCCTAACAGCGATTTCAATATTCCAACGGGGCCGCCAGTACGTTCAATTGCTGCGTTGGAAGCTGAGGATCAAGCTGCAGACGAAGCGGCACACTCTCATGAGCAAGAGCGTCTGTTTGATCAACGCTTAAAAGTGCTGATTGGCGAATATGATTTGTCGGAGCGAGATGTAAGCGAGGTCATACACGCGCTGCTGGAGTCTAAGCGGTGGAAGCTTGATGACGTGCCAGTAGCGGGTAAATAATGCGACGTTATGAGATGAGGTAACTCGTTAGCGATACCGATAGATGCGTAAGCTAGGTAAATATACGTCATCTTCTAGTTTTTCGTCGCGCCGCTTAGCTCTTGTGCGAGTCGTTGGAGGCATTTCTGCTGGGGCTTTGAGATGTGGTAATCGCCCTTCATTAGCAGGCACAATTAGCGGCATTGCAATATTAAGTGCTCGTCGCGTGTGCCCATCCGCAAGCGGTTCGACAAAAAACAGATTCGCGCGCATTAAAGGGGCTTGGGTTTGTACCTGCGCCAATATTTCTCCACTTGGAATGCTGGCGAGCTTGCGTAGCTGTATACGAATATGTGGTGCATCGCTGTCTAGTTGTAATAATTTTTGCTCAGCCTCTTGAACACTAACGCGTTTGATTGAGCGACCGCTGCTGTACCACGCTAGCCTAACTCTAGACACCGGCGCAGGGGCAATGGGGAGTTGTCGCCAGCACTGTTTCAAGTGGAGTCTTGCAAATCCGCTTTTACGCAGTATGTCGTCGATATGTGGGTGCCTGCTCGGTAAACGAGACTTGGCATCGCTCAACGCGTTTGGATGAGACTGCTTAATGCGCGCGAGTAAATCGCTGATACGTGCTTTTGCGTGGTTAATTTGATGGCACGCTGCTAATAAATCATCGTTAGCGGCGATGACCGCGATGTAGTTACGCGTTTCGCGGCCATCCTGTCCCTGCTGATGCCACATGTCCAGCAGTGCTTCCCTCAGCCAAATAGAATCGTTCGCGTCAGGCTGGAACCGCCAAGTAGGTGGTGGGCTAAATTCGTAGAGCGCTGCAGCCCGCTCAATGGTGGCTACCAGTTGATCAAAGTGGGCATCAAGTTCATGCAGTAGATGATATAGAGGCAGCGTGGCGTCAGTCATGTTGGGCGAGCCTTTAAGAAAGCGGTGCGTCTCTATCTGCTTGAGCAAGCAGGGTATCTAAGTCCGCCTCATCCATGGCGGACTCACCTGCAATGCGATGTGACTCTTCCGCCCAGGCGCCCAAATCAAGCAGTTGGCAACGTTTGCTACAAAAAGGGCGATAAGTACTTTCTGGCCCCCAGATAACTTTCTTGCCACATTGGGGGCAAGCAACCTCTAGCGGTGAATCATTTGCCGGTGTGGGCATGACAAACTCCTGTTTCAAAAGTACGTCTCAAGTACGTCGTTAAGTGCACTCGGCGCGATAACGACGATCCAGTTGGATGACCTGGCGCGTCATATTCGCATGGTCACCACTGTTGTCGATGACATCATTGCCTTTAGCAAGGCGTTCTTCGCGTGGAAGTTGGGCGGCGAGGATAGCACGCACCTGGGATTCACTCACCCCATCTCGGGCAAGCGTACGCGCTAATTGCAGCGATTCGGGCACATCAATGACTAACGTACGATTAACCAACTTATCTTGGCCAGACTCAAAAAGCAGAGGAGACACTAATAACACATAAGGCGACTGTGCCTGCAGGCGGTCTAGATGCAAAAGCAGGCGCTCGCGTATTCTGGGATGAGTAACAGACTCTAACCACTGCCGTTGCGCAGGATCTTCAAAAATGATGCTACGCAGTGCTGACCTGTTCAGTGTCCCGTCGAGGTTCAATACGTCGCTGCCAAAGTGTTCGGCAATAGCGGCTAGCGCGGGTTCGCCAACGGCAACGACTTCTCTCGCGACATCATCGGCATCTACCCAGCCAATCCCCAGTTCTTCAAATGCACGGGCAACGGTTGACTTTCCCGAGCCTATACCGCCTGTTAGTCCAATGATCATGCATGCTCCCCATAGAATTGAATCAAAATCGGCGTTAGGCTTAATACAGCAACGACGTATAGAGTGTCATTAACTCGTTGCCTACCAGTATGCAAATCCAGCCCGCCAGCGCAAGAAAGGGGCCAAAGGGGAGAGGTTGGCCGCGTAACCGGGGATAAATAGCTTGAGCGGCTAATCCTATGATTGCGCCAATACCTGCAGATAAAATAAGCAGTAGCGGTAACATGCTCCAACCTACCCAGGCACCAAGCGCAGCGAGTAATTTGAAATCCCCAAACCCCATGCCTTCTTTGCCAGTTATGAGCTTAAATACCCAGTAAAAGCTCCATAGCACAAGATAGCCCGCCATTGCGCCGATGACAGCGCCAGGGAGCAGCAGGGGCTGAAAGAACAGTTGGTAAGCTAAGCCAGCCCATAACAACGGTAGGGTCAACATATCAGGGAGTAAATAGGTTCGAAAGTCGATCACTGCCAAAGCCAGTAGTGTTACACAAGCGCCATAGATAAACATTGCGCTTAGCGTCGGGCCATGCAAAGCCACAACGACCACAGCAAGTAGTCCGCCCATCAGCTCAACGAATGGGTACTGTACACTGATGGAGGTTTGGCAATGGGCGCATTTTCCCCTTCTTTTTAGCCAGCCGATTAAGGGTAGGTTATCGTGCCAAGCAATGGGTTGTTCGCAGCGTGGACACATTGACCTTGGAGTAGCAAGGTTAAAGCGGGGGGGTGTTTCGTCGGCCAGTTCAAGAGAGGCGCGTGCTTCATTACGCCAACGGCGCATTAGCATAACGGGTAAACGGGTGATGACAACGTTGAGAAAACTGCCAAAGCAGAGGCCGATCAGTAAAGCAAAAAAGAGGTAAAAGCTTGATGATAAACCCATGGTATTCCAATTGTTGGGGAAGTGCGTGTGAACGGTTTATTTATAGTGCGGTGCCAATTTCAAAAATAGGCAAATACATGGAGACTACAACGCCGCCCACTAGTGCGCCAAGGACAACGATAATAATCGGTTCCATTAACGAGGTCAGGGCGTCTACTTTATTATCCACTTCTTCTTCGTAGTAATCGGCGACTCGGTTAAGCATGGCATCTAGTGAGCCGGCTTCCTCACCAATACTCACCATTTGAACTGCCAGCGCTGGAAAGCGGTTGGTCATACGCATGGCGAAATGCAGCTGTTGTCCAGTAGTGACATCTTGGCGCACTTCATTAATCGCTCTGATATACACGCGATTATCCGATGCACCTGCGGCAGTTTCGAGCCCTTCAATAAGTGGCACGCCTGAAGTAAAGGTAGTCGCTAAGGTGCGTGTGAATCGTGAGACAGCCGATTTGTGTAAAATATCGCCAAGGATAGGCAGGTGAAGCATCATGCTGTCTAACCGATAAGCGACGCGTGGTGAGCGTCGCGCTGCAGCTTTCAGCAGCATGATACTGCCGATTAGTGTACCCGTTGCTTGTAACCAGTACTTTTGGGCCATGTCCGATAAGTTAACCGTAAACTGAGTGAGCGCTGGCAGTTCTGCGCCAAAACCTTGAAACATACTCTCAAATTCAGGCACGACTTTGATGAGTAGTAACATGGTAACGGCAACACCAATGATCATCACCGTAGTGGGGTACCAGAGCGCTTTTTTGACACGATTTTTGAGTGATTCAACTTTCTCTTTATAACTGGCTACCCGCTCCAGCATCTGGTCAAGCGCACCAGCCTGCTCTCCTGCGTCGACCAGGCTAACGAACAGGCGGTCAAACTGTTTGGGGTGTTTTGCCATGGCGCTGGAAAGGCTATCGCCCGAAGAGACGTCTTCCATGATTTTCTGGGTTAGGGCTACCATCGCGGGTTTTTTTAGGCTTTCAGAAACGGCTTGTAACGCCTGAAGAATAGGGATACCTGCTCGCACCATGGTGGCCATTTGCCGTGCAAAAATCATGATGTCGACGTTGGATACCTTGCTGCGACCACTAAAGCTGCTACGTTTTTGGATTTTTGTGGCGACAATACGCTGCTTAGCCAGTTGTTCAATGATTTCGGGTTTGGTGCGGCCAATCAACTCACCGCGCATGGCTCGATCTTGCGGCCCTTTACCTTCCCACTTCCAGCGGTGTAGCGGCGTTGGCTTGGTGCGATATGCTTTAGCGTTGGCCATGGCGCGTTACTCCTTACTGATGCGGTTAACTTCTGCCAGGCTAGTGCTGCCATCCAGCACACGACTTAGGCAACGCTGATAAAGGCTAGGGTAGCCTTCGCGGCGGGCTTGTTGATCGATATCTAGCGCATCGCCATCGCGCATAATCAGCTGGCGCATGGCATCAGTAATAGGCACCACTTCATAGATACCAATACGACCTTTATAGCCCTGGGTGCATTGTTTACAACCGACTGCTGAATAAATCGTGCCGTTGCAAATATCCTGTTGGCTAAAGCCAGCCTGACGCAGCGCTTCGGCAGGAATCTTAGCGGGTACTTTGCATAGGTCACATAGCTTGCGTGCCAAGCGCTGGGCAATGATCAAACTAACTGAGCTTGCAATGTTATACGATGCGATGCCCATATTCGCTAAACGGGTTAGCGTTTCAGCGGCGGAGTTAGTGTGTACGGTAGATAGCACTAAGTGGCCTGTTTGGGCTGCCTTTACGGCAATTTCAGCGGTTTCCAAGTCGCGAATTTCGCCCACCATGACGACATCAGGGTCTTGGCGTAAAAAGGCGCGCAGAGCACTGGCGAAGTTCAGACCGATTTTAGGGAGAACGTTCACCTGATTGACCCCCGACACTTTAATTTCTACTGGGTCCTCGGCGGTGCAAATATTGCGTTCAATTTGGTTAAGAATGTTGATGCCTGTGTAAAGCGTCACTGTTTTACCGCTCCCCGTCGGCCCGGTAACCAGGATCATTCCTTGAGGCTTCTTAAGTGCGTGTTCATAAACAGCCTGCTGTTCAGGGCTAAAACCTAGCTGCTCGATAGCGAGTTGAGCAGTGGCAGGGTCTAGCAAACGCAGTACTATTTTTTCACCAAACACAGTGGGTAGTGAGTTCACTCGAAAATCAATTGAGCGCGTGCGTGAAAGCTGCAGCTTGATTGCGCCATCCTGAGGCAGACGCCGCTCAGAAATATCCAGCCGAGACATGATTTTTACACGTGCTGCGATGCGGTGCCGCAGCGCAAAAGGTGGGCGAGCAATTTCAAGCAGCATGCCATCAATACGAAAGCGCACCCGGTACTGGGTTTCGTAGGGCTCAAAGTGAATATCGGAAGCGCCGCGGCTGATAGCGTCTAGCAGTATTTTATTGACGAATTTAACGACAGGGGCATCTTCGCTATCTGTTGCTGCTTTGTCTAATGTCGCCTCATCTTCGTCCAACTGAACAATATTCAACGCGCTGACCGCATCATCTACGTTTTCCAATTCATCTAGCATGCTGCGCTCATTTTGCGCTAGATATTGCGTTAGAGTGTTTTTAAGTTGATCAGCGGGAGCCAGTACGCCATCTACACTTAGCCCGGTAGCAAATTGAAGTTCATTCAGCTGGGTTAGCGTAGCGGGGTAGGGGACAGCGACAGTAAGACGGTGCCCGTGGCGTGCCAGAGGAAGAATATCTAGACGCTCTAATATTTTAACGGGGTAGTCATTGGCGGGTGGTAGCGCGTTTATACGAATGGCATCTAGGTCAACGACCGGTAAACCATACTCCCAGGCAGCGGCCAGCGCTGCTGCGCCTGATTCTACTAGCCCACTATCGACCACGTGCTGTAACAGCGACATTTCAAGCTCTGCCGCTGTGTTTTCCGCAACAGTCGCCTGAGCATCGGTCAGCACGCCATTTTCAACCAGCCGTTTAGCGATACCCTGCAGGCCGCTATGCATGGCCGCCTTGCTCAGCGTCGGCCCGGGGGTTAAATCGTTCATGGCTAAATTCAATCATGTTTGTTTTATTTCTTTATGCTAAGTATTAATTATTATTAATAGTCAACGGAAATGTAACGATGTGATTGCTATTGTTGATTCAATATAGCATCGAGAAGCTGTTGGTATTGTTAAACATTGTGGCACGGGCTTGTTTAGCGCACTTATCGCATTCATGTTATTGAAGAGGAAATTTAATAGCACAAAGGAGCAGTGTTATGAATAAAAAAATTTTTAAAATAACTACAATTCACAAGCAAAGTGGTTTTACTCTCATTGAACTGATGGTAGTCATTGCTATTATCGGCATCTTGGCTGCCATCGGCGTGCCCAAGTATGGAAGCTACTTGGACCGCTCAGAGGCTTCTGCATGTGTTGGAGAACTCAACTCATATAGAACACTTTCAGTCGCGGAAGCGTCTCTCGGAGAGGGCGCGCCTGAATTTAGCTTTCAGTCATGTGCTAAAAATACGGATGTTGAGAAGCTGTTCACTGTATTTTCAGGCGCTGCAGATATCGAACTATCAGAAACTATTGAAGTTTCAACTCAGGATCGCCAGGAAACTGTGTATGTATCTGGAGACGGGATAATTTCTATGACTGCTGAGGGATAGTGTACAGCACCTTAAAATCTAACCATTAGCTTTGGTTGTGGTGCCAGCTAATGGTTTTTTTATCTGCAGGTTTTTGCCCGTATTTTTAATATTGTTCAATCTTCACACTGCCTGCGCATTTGCTCTCTATACTCAATGCTCCTGGTCATAAGGAGCCGATAATGAAATCAATCCCTATTAGCGCTTGCCTGTTAGCTTGCACCCTATTGTGGCAAGTGGCGGCAGTCGCACAGCCAGCACACGCACCCGCCCATGGTGCTAGAGACAACAGCCCACATTCCGAGCGCCAGCGTGGCGGGCAGGATATAGGCCGACATGAGCGTCGCCATCGCGACGAACGCGTTGTAGATCTTCCTCGTATCAACGAACGTGAACTGCTTCATCTCTTGCGGCAATACGATGCGCCACGTGCTCAGCCATTGCCACCAGGTATTCAGCGCAACTTAGAACGCGGTAAACCCCTTCCCCCGGGAATTGCAAAACGTTTTGATGGCCCGTTGGCATCTCAACTTCCCCATTACCCCGGCTACGAATGGGAGCGCGTAGGAGCCGATGTCGTACTCATTGAGGCGGCGACCCGTATCGTTGTCGATGTGCTGGTTGATGCGCTTCGTTAAAGGTTGTTTCGCATGGCTCATGGTAATGCCATGCGTCACCGCTTAAGCTGGGCTTACTTCAGGCAATGTGAAACTACCAAGTAAGGAGCGTTAATGACGGCCTACACCCTAGAAGAGCGGCTGGCGCTGGCAGTGCGTATTGCGGAGGAGGCAGGCGATATGATTCGCCGCGCCCGCGAACAGCAAGATTTCAGTCAACGTTTAAAAGCTGGCATTGAGCTGGTTACCGATGTTGATGTGGCAGTTGATACGCTAATTAGCCAGCGCCTGGAGGAGCATTTTCCTGGTGAAGCGAGATTGAGTGAAGAGCTAAGCCCTGAGCGTGCGCTGCATACCCCCGCCGAGCGGCTGTGGGTGGTAGATCCTATCGATGGAACCGTCAACTTTGCTCAAGGCCTGCGCCATGTGGCGGTATCGATTGGCTGGATAGAGAACGGCATCGGTAAAGTAGGCGTCGTTCATGCCCCTTTCTTGGGTGATACCTTCAGTGCCGCGCAAGGATTAGGTGCGTACTGCAATCAGCAACCAATCAAGCCGAGTGACGCTGATACGCTTGAAAGCACTCTGGTGGCTACCGGTTTTCCCTACGATAAACAGGCCCGCAAACAGCTTCTACCACGTTTGGAAGCCGTGTTGGTGAACTGTCAGGATGTTCGTCGCAATGGTGCAGCTGCGATTGACCTCTGTGATGTCGCCTGCGGCCGCTTAGACGCGTATTACGAAAGCGTTTCACCATGGGACTTTGTCGCGGGTTGGGTCATTGCTCGCGAGGCAGGCGCGAAAGTAGGCCACTTAACTGAGGTGCCTGACGGCGTGCCAGCCGACCTCTACCCAGAGCAACTGCTCGTCACAACGCCCAAGGTATATGATGCCATGGCATCGCTACTTAAGCGCATCGATTAACTGCAAGCGGCAAGCAATTGAAAAGAAAGCGCAAAAAGAGCTTTTCATTTGGTTAAGAAAGCGCTAGTATACGCACCGTCTTGAGGCAAACGATGTTGGTTAACATTCGTTGCTAATCCAAGATATCGGAGTGTGGCGCAGCTTGGTAGCGCGTTGCAATGGGGTTGCAAAGGTCGCAGGTTCGAATCCTGTCACTCCGACCAAGAATATCTAATGAAAACCGCCGCTTACGGGTAAAACCTAGCGGCGGTTTTTTTGTGCTTGGTAAAACTTTCGAAATATTTTAGAAAAACAATCCAGCATTTCAAGGGCTTAAGACGTGACGTTTTCCATGCCTGAAAGCAGGGCGTCCATTGTGAACGGGTTGCCCTTAGCCGCTTGCCAGCGTGTGTCGTGACCGTCTAAATACACCTGTGTCATACTCTCATCTGCGTGACCCATGAGGGCTTGAATGTCTTCCACTGAGGTGCCTTTTAGCTCTAGTAGTCGTGAGCCCAGTGAGCGTATTTCATGAAACGTTGGGCGTTCCTCTTGAGGCATAGATTTTATATCTGGTATTAAGTCGCGAAGCTTTTCAAACTCTCTTGATAAGTAATCAGGTGTAACTTGTGACCAGTGCTTATTTCCTTTTCGGCTTGGCATTCTTAATGGCTTGCGATGGATTATAAAAGGGGACACTGGTTCAATCTGTCGCGACCTTTTAATTAAATCATCAATCGCGGGCGTTAATTCAATTGCTACATAAGCAGTTTTGCTGCGCTCTTTTGTTTTCTCACGAATATAATGTAGTCGCCCATTTTTAATATCTTCATATTTAGCGGCGACTGCTTCAGCTCGACCAAATAAACATAACAGAGATAACTCCATTGCTATTTTCATCCAGCCATCTGCTAAAGCATGAATGTTTTGGAATTGCGCAACGCTTAAGCGCGCCCTGACTTTCTTGTAATAGTTGTTCTTACGAGTTGGCTCTACTGGATTGTGGTCAACCCAGCCCTTAGTTTGAGAGAACTGGAATATCTGCGATAGCACTGAGCGGTATTGAACGTACGCCGTGTTGTGATGATTTTCGCTAAGATATTCAGCACACCATCGAGTGGTGATGTTCTCTAGTAGCATACTGCCAGCATCGTTGATGATGCGCTCACCCCGGCCACGTTTTGCCTCTTTGGTCCAGTCTCCCAGCGGGCTAGGCTTAACCCACTCAGCCAGCCAGGCTTTAATTGCGGCTTCCAGTGTGACGCCGCTTTCGCCCATCACGCCCGCCACTAGATCCGCGCCTTTCATCAGGCGCACATTAAGTATGCGCGCCGCATCCTGGGCTTTAGCTCGATCCCTACCCATCCCGTGCCGCTTGCCAGTATCAGGGCGACGATAAATATAGTAACCGTCGCTCTCATACAGGTTAGGCTCTAGGCCTTTGTTCTTTCTTTTCCGTGGCCTTGGCGCCATGTCACGCCTCCATCAATACGCTGTCGGCTAATTCGTTACCGGTTTGGCGGCGCTCTGCATCCAAGTCTATAAACCATGTGCCCCCCATTTTCTTAGCGGGCACCATTCCCTCCCGACACCACCGGCGCACAGTCGTTAGAGACGGTGGATTGCCTGCGAAGCGTGCACGGCGCCATTGATCCAAGTCCATCAATTTGCCAGTTTTCATATCAGTCTCCTGTCATCCTTTGGCCGCCTGGGCCGTGGCCTTTGCCATCTCGCCATTGCCGCTCCTGATGCGCCATGCTGTCGCTCATCGCTTGCTGGCGCTGCTGTTCGATCAGCGCCTGTACGGCAGGGTTGTTCGCAACCTGACGTAGCTGGTGTAGCTCTGCCTGCTGGCGCTCGATGATGCCGGTGGCCACCGTGCCGAGTTCCCACAAATCGGTAGCGGCTTCGCCGTCGGCTCGCACCTTGCCAAGTCCGTAGCAGTGGCCGCATGGGCGGTCTTTATTGCCTTTAATGTGGTCGTGACCGCTACCCAGGCAAACTGGGCAGTCATCAATCTGCAGTGGTCGCCAGTTGCGCAGCCAGTCATCCTGTGTGGTGGCGCTCTGAATGCATTTATCCAGATCTTCGTAGATCACTAGCCACTGCCCAGCGAGAGGCCCTGCGCCTTCGTGCTGCTGTAGTTCGGCGTATTTTCCACCGCTGGTGCGGCGGGTGTGGGTTGGCTGGGTCATTGATGGCCCTCGGCTTCTTTGCGCAACTTCTCTGCCTCAGTACGCATATCTGCTGCAAACTCGCCCATTCCTTCGGCGCCAATCGCATCAATCACGGCGCGGCCTAGCTTCTGTAAATCCTGGATAGTCCATCCATTCTTTTCGGAGTATGCAGCTTTAGCCAGCTCAGCTATGCGCTCCACATGCGCCGCCAGCGCGTCGCGCTCTTGCTCAACCTTTGCCAGCTCGCGCTCCGCCTTTTCCATTCGCCCCACGCCGTCGGGCCTGTCAGGGAAACGAGCACGATCTTCGATGAGGACTTCACGCTCCCGCAGCGCTTCAAGGATCTGCTCAATAGTTAGCGGTTGGCCGTCTTTAAGAATTTCCGCTCCGTCGTGGCATACGCCTTGTGTGTATTCGCTCATACCTCCATGCCCTCCTGAATGACTTCCCGCGGCTCAGGCCGATTGATTACATCGAAGCACTTGATGTGTGGATCTGGCGCGTGGGCGTTGCAGATCTGCGTGGCGAACACCTGCACGCCATGGCGATCGCACTGGCCGTAGGGTGTGCGTGTTGGTTTTTCCTGCAAGCCTGAGTGCCGCTGAAACGGGCAGTGCTTGTCTTCATCAAAGCCCTGATGCTCATAGTGCTGGCAGCTAACACAAGCTTTAGGAGAGCGCATAAAAGGCTCTGTGCTCACCGTCCACCTCCCAGCGCTGGCAGGCCTTCTTCATTGATCAGCTCGCCGGCGGGCAAAAAGTCGCTGCCTGGGGCGCGTTTGAGAAGCTTGAGCCGTTCGTTTTCAGCGCGGGCGGTGTCTACGATCTGTGCCGATACATCACTAACGGCTCTTGCCCGCTGGATCTCTTCTTTCAACGCATCGCCCTTGATGCTTTCATCACCTAAGCGTTCAAGCTGGGCAAACAGGTGGTTGCGTAGATCGTCGATTTTGTTCTTCATGCCTGCTTACTCCTGCTGTTGATTTTGCGGTTTAGGGCCCCGCGAAGCTGAACGATTTGCGGTAATGGCTCGGGTAGATTGAGGTAGCTGTTGCGACGCATCAGGTCGGCGCGGCTGATCAGCTCTAGGTTGGCTGGCGTGAAGTTGCGCTTATCGCCATCGCGAAATATCACAGCGTGCCCCTTAGGCACCGGATGACCATTGTGCTTTTCCCACTCGATGTGGCTGACCGCCACCCAGTCTTTTGGCGGGTAACCGGTGTCGGTCATCTTACGTTCTAGATAACCATCCCTGGTGACGCGCTCGCTTCCGATAGGCAACCAGGTTGCAGGCTTGTGGCCTTTTTTGAAGCGAGTGCGCTCGCTACCTGGCGCACTGTAGTTCGTGCCCTTATTCCATGGGGTTAGGTTGGGCTTAAAACAGCCTGGCTTTTCCCGCTCCATGTACTCAGCAGATTTACGCCAGCCGCGATTAATGGCCTGGTTTTTGATGCTAGAGACGCTGCGGCGATACATGCGCGCTAGCGTTGCGTTGTCAGTGTTTGGGTACGATTTGGATAACGCCAGCAAGTCTGACGCTGACCAGGGTTTGCCGTTATTTGCGAGATAATCGATCACGCTGCACCCCCAGCAGTCTTATCGGCGCTGGCAATCCGTTTAAGCGGCACCGCAAGCGGCGAGTGTTTAGCGCGTTCGATGAAGCATTTGCGGTTTTCCATCGCAATTCGTTCACGCACAGCCTCGCTAATGTTGCCGGTGGTGGGCTGCTCGATAAGCTCCATGCCACGTTGGCCTCGATCATATCGGGCGCGCACTGTTGTTCTGCGCAAGCCGTAGCGTTTTGCGAGCTCGTGCAGCGTGATCGTTTCGCCCGTATGCGGGTCCGCAACGATTGTTGATTGCCGGATAGGTTTGCTCATGACGAAGCCTCCCGCTGGGCTTCGCCGCCCAGCCATTCAATTAGCCGCTCGACGTTCTGGCGCAGGCTGCCCGCCATCAAGAGAAAGTCGGTTTCTAGTCGGGCTAGAGCGTCGTCGCCGTCGCTTGAGTGGTCGGCCTCTTCGATAAGGGCATCACCGAAGCGAATGGATTTAAGCGCGAGATCGTCATGCAGCACGAAAGAAAGCTGGCCCTCGATTCCCAGTGCTAGCTTGCTGGCTTGGCGGCCGCTTTCGAGCAGCTGTTGCATTTCGTCGCTATCGAGATCCACCTGGCGTGCACGTACCACGCCGTCATCGCCTTTGGCTTTTAGCTCGAAGTTGTCGCCTAGCTGTAGGTCAGCGGGGCGGCTAGCCGTATCGCCAAGCCACTCAGTCATCGCGCGGATGGGGAGCGTTTGAGACGTGAGCGGCGTTACCTTCAAGCTACCCAGGGTTTCGCGCAGTAGGTCGAGCACGTCTTCAGCGCGTGAGCGGCTGCTTGTATTCACGCCGATCAGCTGGCGCTCTACATCCCACCACAGGTCTATTTTCGTGCTGCGCACGAAAGCGCGTGGCATTAGCTCCTCGGTGACTTGTTCTTTCAAAGCCAGTTTTTCCTTGCGTGTGACTTTGCGGGCTTCGGTAGCTTCGATCTCTGCCACCTTTTCGGCCACTTCTTCGGCAACCACTGAAGAAGGCAGCAAACGCTCTTGGCGCAGGGCGCTGATCAATCGGTGACTATCGCCCTGCAGGGTGTGCAGCAGTTGCCCACCACCCATGCGACCCGCTGGCGCTGTCCATCCGATCCGGCGCGCGTCTGCGTTACCCAAGGGCTTAGCGACATGCTCAGTTAATAGCTCTGCCGTTTGTTCGGGGCTTAACAGCTGGTGGCCGTGCAAGCGGTAGAGGTGTAGGTTTTTGAACCACATGTTATTGATCTCCCGGCCAGTTGACGTTCTGGGCGCCCGTAGCAGCCATGTACTCGTCTTTGGTGATTCCTAGCGCGGCAAAGAGGTGAAAAACGCTGGGCATCGTGTCGGTTTCTTTGTGGTAGAAGTCCTCTGCGATGTTTTCCCAGTACGGGTCTTCTTGATCGATGATTGAATCGAGCAAGCCGATAGCCTGCTGTCGAGTCAGGTGGTCGGGCCATTCGGGAATTGCTTTGCTCATTTGGTTTCACCTTTCTGGTTGTCGCCTTTCGCTGGCACTGGCTGTTTGAAAATTCGGTCGAATGCGGCTTGGTCGATCATTGATGGCCTTAGTGCTTTGCTAGTGAGTAGCTGGTGACTGAGTCGCCAAAAAGGTCTTTACCCGCTGGCACAAGCAATCCTTTGGCGCTGAGTGAAGACACCGTGCGGTAATGAACCTTGGTGCCATCCATAAGCCGCCACCCCCCCCCATTGATGTAATTAAGCGCTGCGCCGCTGGCGATCTTGTTAACTACTCGCTGCTGAACCTTGGTTAGCTCTGCCATGGTCATCACCTCAAAACTGAACAATCTGAACGGGTGGCTGTGCGTAGTCGGGGTAGCTGTAAACAATGTGTTCGCGACTTTTCACCGCTGGCGCGGCTGGGCGCATGCCTGGGCATTGTTCTGCTGCGATCCCGCGATAGTCCGGCTGGCCTGTGCGCTGGTTGAGCGGCACGCCGCGCGCCTCTTCGGCCTGCCACACCGCTGCATCGGTGCAGTAGCTGATCAGCCAATCGCTTTGCTCTTGGGCTTCGCCCTTCGATAGCTGGCCCATGACGATCAGGGCGACGAACAGAAACGCGGCCCATAGTAATTTCGTGGCTTGATTGCTCATGCGGCGTGCTCCTCTGTAGCAGTGAGTGGATGGGCGTCAAGGTTGATGCGCTGCTCGACGTGTGCGCCCCACAGCACATCACGCAGGCTGTTGCGTGCGGCTTTCGCCGTGGGTAGTGGGGTGGCCATATCAACCACGACGCGGGTGTCACGCTTGCCGACGAAGGAGGGCAGGAAGCCACCTTTCACCGGCACCGCTTCAATCACGGTGGTGTGGAGCGTGTAGCCGTCTTGCATGGCCAGTAGTTGCCAATGCTTCACGATGAAACGGCAGGGCGTGTGTAGATCGCTCATTGGGCGCCGCCTGTCAGGTAAACGCGGGTTTGGTTTAGCGCGGTGTCTAGCTCAGCTAGCGCCAGCCTGTCGCTTACGTCGCTGCTCGGGAGCTGAGCCGTATAGGTGTTAATGGCACTGCTGCGAGACACGCCCAGCACGATGCAGCTTTTAGTGAGCGTTACAGTTGCGCGATGGATGCCGAGGCTATTGATGTTCATTGCTCGGTCGGTGAGGTCGTGAACGCGGTTACGCACTAGCTGCTCGATGGTTTTATCTACGATGCTCATGCGTGGGCCTCCTGAGCAGCTGCACGCAGGCGCTCGATGACCTTCTTGCCTGTTAAGCGACCCTTGATATTGCTTTCGGGATAACGGGAATGGGTGCTGCTTGTCGGGTCGTAGCTTGACCAGAAGCTTTCCCAATCCGTTGAAGCATCCAGAACATAGGCGGATGCGTGCTCATAAAGCGGGCAGAAGTCGTCCGCATCACCCATGCAGGAGTTGTACTCGCCGCCAATACTGGACACCCGGTTGACGCGAACTCTTCCGTTGCGATGCTGGCGCTCCAGCTTGCCGCTTTGAGAACGGCGGCCGCGCACTACGTAATCGGTTTCAAATTCGTCATCGATCCATACGCGCTCTGCCGTTTGCTGAAAATCACGTCGCGGGCTGGCGGCGAAGATGGCGTGGACTTTCTTGCTGAGCTTTTTCACGATGCGCGGTTTCATGCGTACACGCTCCCTGTGTCGCGGCGTGCTAGCGTGCGGCTGGCGCTGACCTGCTGGCGGCTACGTGTTGGTGAGCGGTGGCGCATCGCGTCGGCGTCGCTGTTGATGCCGCTGATGAGCAGCGAAGCGAACAGCACGACAAAAATGGCAACGCCGTTAATCTTGCTTATCCACTTCCGGTCCATTGCTACCACTACAGCGCTAAGCGCTTTGTAAACACCTAGCTTGTGATAGGCCTTCTTTAGGCTGCCGCGAACAGTCTCCGGAGAACGCCCCGTTGCTTTTGCAATCTGCTTGTAGGTGTTTCCCTCTGCTAGCAGCATCATGTCCATGGCTTCGGTGCGGGTGAAGCCGAGGCTTCCGCGCTCTGGATTGATTCGTGCCTGCCAATTTCCGTGTGTGATTTGCATCGCTTTCCCCTTGCAACTCATAAGTTATGCGTTGAAGTATGCGAAAGCTCATAATATCTGTCAATGCGAAAGCTCATATTTTTTATGAGGGCGAAAAAAAACCGCCTCAGTGGGCGGCTCTTAAAGCGATGTAAAGAGGTATTACGCAGCGGGGAATAAGCGCATGATGGTAAAGACTAATGCTCCAGCGGCGATAACGGTACCTACTCCCCACTGAATCATGCTGACTTTGGTATCAGATAAATCAGCTTTAGTGGCAAAAGTGTCTAGCTTGGTATTCATGGCGTTAAACTTTTCGTCGATCGTATCAAAGCGACCTTCGATACGCGCTAGCGTCACCTTGATGTCGCTAACATCGCGCTCCAGATGTTCTACACGGGCCTCAAGATTGCTCATTGGTGGTTCGCCTCCTGTGCCTCCGCCGCCCTTTGCTGGAAGATAGCTTACATTATCTGTCACTGGGTGGCTCCTCTTCTTCCCATTTTATAGACCTTGGCGGCGCGATTTCTTTCCACTCGACCACCATTTGGGCTGCAAACATTCGTAAGTGCCCGCAGTTCGGACAGGTGACACCGACCATTTCCACAGCGTCATCCTCTGGCGATCCTGGATGCAGGAGCGGCATCACAAAAATGTGTAGCGGTTGGTCTGGCCCATGAGAAAGTATTGCTACGTGGTCGTGACCGCAGGCAGGGCAGTCATGCGTAATGCCCTTTGCATCAATAAAGGCATGCAAGTCTTCGCCTTTCAGCTCTCGAGCTTTTAGGGCTTTTTCATTCATAAGTGCGCCTGCTATAACTTGGTTTTGGCCTCAACAGCCACCCCGATAATCCGGCAATTTCCGTTAATGGGTATCAGAGGGTATGCGGGGTTGAGAGGTTTTAGATACTTTTGCCCGCTTTCTACGATGTATTTTTTGAAGGTGGCTTCGTTGCTTTCATCCAGCTGCGCTACTACCAGTTTGCCGGGTGTTGCTTCAATGCCGGTATCGACCAGCACTAACGTCCCTTCGGGAATGCTAGGTCTTACGCCTGCGGGCGCGGTCATGGAATCGCCCGATACCTCCAGCCAAAAGGCTGGCCCTTTTGCGTCATAGTCTGTGCTTTCATGCTGATCTTCCATGCCTGATGGGTACGGCACGATGCACTCGGCAAACTTCCCCGCCTGAACGCTTGAGATAACAGGGTAGCGATAGTATCGGAAGGGCTGAGCTGTAGGGCTAGTATTGCCAATATAGCTGGCGCGCTCGTCTTCTACTGAGTGCATGTCGCCAAGCCCTGTTGTTAGCCAACGGTAGCTCACGCCTAAGGCGTCCGCGATTTTCAGCAGATGCGTGGAGCTATGGTGTCTACCACGCTCCAGGTTTGAAATGGTGGCCTGGTCGATGCCCGCTTTGTCAGCTGCTTGCATTTGACTCAGCTTTGCCTGCTTGCGCGCCACCCTGATTCGGTCTTTGAGTTCCATGCCTAAATTATTATGCGCGCCCTCATAGCGTTGCAAATGAGTTTGCGCATGGTCTATCCTATGAGCATTCGCATAAGAGGGCGACCGATGGACACCGTATTCAAAAGCCTTGTCAGCCATTTCGGCGGGCAAAATCAAACCGCAGAGGCTCTCAACGTCAACCAGGGGGCTGTCTCCAACTGGGTTCGTGGAAAGCATGGCATGTCTCCTGCTGTTGCTCTGCGAGCCGAAAAGTTAACGGATGGCAAGTTCACTGCTGCTCAACTTTGCCCCTCTGTTTTTGTTCAGCCGCATGCTGGCGAGGCGGCGTCTCAATGATTTCAGTGTATGCAATCACGCATAACGGCACAGCCCTCGCCGCTGGTCTGTTTGTGCGTACAGTGATTGGGGGTGCGCCATGACCGAAGAACGCGCCTTCCGTGGTGTCTGGATACCTGCCGAGATATGGCTGAATCGAGAGCTGTCGCTACAAGAGAAAGTGATGCTGATCGAGATCGATAGCCTGCAGCACCCTCAGAAGGGGTGTTTCAAATCCAACAAGAAGCTAGCTGAGTTCTTTGGCCTATCGCCTAACCGTGTCTCTGAAGTGATCAGTTCACTCAAGAAAAAGGGCTGGGTGCGAGTCGATCAGATCCGCGACGGCAAACAGATCGTCGAGCGCCGTATTTTTATGAAACGCCCGCTTGAAGCTGCTGGCGCAGGTACTCGGAAAACCGAAGAGGGGTATTCGGAAAACGGGGAGAACCCTATTCGAGATCCCGAAGAGGGGTATTCGGAAAACGGGGAGAACCCTACTCGAAATGTCGAAGAGGGGTATTCGGAAAACCGTGAAGAGAGGGGTTCAGGTTTAGGGGTTCAGTTAGAGGGGTCCAGTATTAGTACTGTTGCACCGGGGGCAAGCCCCGATGCATCGGAAGGTGAATATCTGGGCGCCGATGAACCCGAAACATCCAAAAGTGAGCAGGCGGAATCTGGCGCTGACTTGCTGGCGCGTATTCCTGCAGACATGCCCGGTACCCGCGACCCTAATGCCAAAACGTTCAAAGCTTGGGCGAACTACGCCTGCGCTTACCGTAGGCGCTACAAGACATGGCCCGTATCGAACCAGAAGACGTCTGCAATGCTTTCGCAGCTGGTCGACCGTGTAGGCGCTGAGTTGGCGCCCAAAGTGGCGGCGTTCTACCTGCAAATGAATCAGCAGTTCTACATCACAAAGGTTCACCCGGTCTCGCTGCTGCTGGCTGACTGTGAGGCCATTGCCACCCAGTGCACCACAGGGCAGCAAGTCACACACGCCCAGTCTCGACAGATGGACAGCACTCAATCCAATCTCAGCAACCTTGAGCAGGCGAAAGCCATGTTACGGCAGCGCCGCGCCCAACAGGAGGGATCGTCATGCCACTGACCGATGCACAGCACGAACAGGTGCTCGATCTTGTTTACGCAACTGCCGAGGTTCTTGGGCAGGAAATGCGCCCATCGGCGGGCATGCTGATCGCCGAAGACCTGAGCGTGTATCCGTTTGCCGAGATCCGCAGCGCGTTGGCCCGCTGCCGTGCCGAGCTACACGGCAAGCTGACGCTGGCCGCCATCGTTGAGCGCATTCCTAGCGCAAATGCGCATTTGAGCGGTAACGAAGCCTGGGCACTGGCACTGCGCAGCACTGACGAGCAAGAGACCGTTGTGTGGACGCCCGAGATTGCAAGCGCCTTTGCCACTGCAAAGCCACTGCTGGACGGTGAACGTCCGGACAAGGTTGGTGCCCGCATGGCGTTCCTAGCCGCCTATGAGCGTGAGTTGGCCACCGCTAAGGCCGAAGCACGCCAGCCTGAATGGATGGTTTCGCTAGGCCATGACCCGCAACGCCGTGAGATCGCTCTTACTGCTGCCGTGAGCGCCGGAAAGCTGCCCGCGCCGAAGGTGGAGCGCCTGCTGCCCCCGCCCGATAAGCCGCTGACCGAATCAGGTAAGCGCCAGCGTAAGCAGGTGGTTAGCAAGCTGCGCGACCTGATCAATCAGCCCGTAAGCCGCAAGACAGAAGAGCGCCGCGAAGCCCGAGAGCGGGAAGAAGCCCGTCGCCGTGAATTGTTAGAGCAAGCTGGCGCGCCGCTGGCTGCAATGGGAGGTCGTTAACTATGAATAGCGTATTTCAACCCAGCGGCAATGAAGTCAAAGCCGCGGCGTTCAACGATCACCGTCGTAGTGGTCGCTTATGCGCCAGCCAAAAAGCGGTACTCGATACGCTAGCAGCTGGGCCGATGACGCGTAACCAGATTGCAGGCCGTGCCGGTATTGCGCTGTCCAGTGCGTGCGGCCGCTGCCGTGAGTTGCTCGACGCGGATCTGATTACCGTGATGGGCACCACGCAGGACAAGCCCGCTCGCCAGCTGCTGCAGCTAACCGATAAAGGGCGGGTGGTCGCTCACAGCGAGGAGGCGGGTCATGCAAAAGCCGATTGAGCCGGGGTGTTTGGTTGTTTTTATCAATAGCATGTTTCCTGAAAACATCGGACGTACAGGAACGGTTATTGAAATTGACCACACGGATGATCCGCGAGGTGATGTTCATGTTGACGGTTATTTCAAGGGTACGGTTCATGACTCTGGCCCGTGTTGGACGCGTAGAGAAAACCTCAGACGCATTGACGGCGGAGACCCGGACGCAACGCAGGAAGAAAACCAAGATCAGGAGGTGCCCTCCGATGCCCTCGCTTAAACCCATCGACCATCAAAACATCGTCCTACGCTTGCTGGCGCGTACCGCCCCTTGCGACCCGCAACACATCGCAACGCTGGCGCAGGCGTACAAGCTGCCCGTGTCGCTGCATCAAATCCGCGTTGCCTGTGATGAGCTTGTCGCTCAACGGTTCGTGGGGCGCACGCCTTATGGGTATCGCCTTACTACCTGGGGATAGCGCGAGCTGCCCGCGCTGCCGCTGCTGGAAAGCTACTACGTCGCTGACGCAGGAGGTGTTGCATGACCTTTTTAGCCGGTGTTGTGCTTGGAGTTGTTATCACCCTCGCTGTGCTATTAGGCGTGTTCTATTGGGCATCCAGAGGAGATGGCGGCCGATGAGCAATAGCCAACCCCGAAAATGCCCGCAGTGCCAGTACCGCAAAGCGGCCAGCGAGTTTCGCGAATCCGGTACCGGTGCTGAATTGCCCGCGTGCAAACACTGTTTACGCAAATCACAGCGAGGTGGCAAACGATGGACGGCGTAACGATCTTCCTATTCGGCGTGCTTGCAGGTGTGCTTATCGTCATCGGGTGCGCAGTCGCCGCACTGTGCTGGGGCACACGGGATCTCAACCAGCGGGGAGAGCAAGACGATGGATAACGCTACACAGAAGGGCGGCCCCAACGCTCGCCGTGCGGCAATGCTGTGTCAGAACCCGCGCTTTTGGCTCTACCTAGATAACCGCTGGCGCTCACGCAATGCGCTCGAGTATCGAGAGTTTCCGGACGGCACGTTTAAAGCCGCTGGCGCTACACGATGGCTGCGCAAGGCGTGCGGTATCCAAAGCCGCGCGGAGCTAGACCATGACGCCGAAGCCGCTGAAATGCTTGAAAAGGTGATGACGAGCTATCAAGCGTGGGAGCGCCAGCAGCGTTTGATTGATCGGACTGTAGGGGGTTTGGTGTGAGCTTACGTATTCAGCAACCACGCCGCCCGCGCGCGCTAAAGAAAGACGGCAAGCCTAGAGCTAGGCCTGTTGACTGGGAGGGCCAAGAGCAAGCCGTTCTGATCCGTTGGCTGCTGGGCGAAAAGAAGCGCGGCACTCCGGTGGGGCAGTTATACGACGTTATCTATCACGTACCCAATGGTGGCCAGCGCAGCAAGAGCACCGGCGCGGCGATGAAGCGCCAGGGCGTTAAATCCGGCGTGAGTGACCTGGTGGTAATGGATGCGCGTGGCGGGTGGCATGGGCTGTATATGGAGTTCAAGGCGTCGCCGCCGCATACCTCCCCATTGACAGATAGTCAGCGCGATTGGCTGGCGCAGGCAGAAAGAAGAGGGTACTGCGCTGTATTGGCTGTGGGGTTAGAAGAAGCCAAACGGGTGCTAGACAGCTATGCGTGCTCAGGCTGCTCGTATAGCCATTACACCAAAGCACCTTTTGGCGGTACCGAGTGGAGAAAGGGCGAATGATTTGCGCATTAAAACACTCAGAATTGAACATATCGGCAATAAATGAGCATGATAGTGCACAAAAGCAAAAGGGGATCGTGATGCGTGAGGCATTGGAGCGCATGCCTATGAGCCGGTTGCGTGAACTGGCGAAAGAGTCGAATGCTGACCATCATCCCGACGCGCCACGTGTGTTCGTGAGCCGCGTGCTTGATATGGAGGTAGAGCGCCGGACTTGGTACGCCCATGAGAACCCGGGTTACCAGCCGTTCAGCTCGACCGCCAAACTGGGCGAACATCCGGGTGGTGGTACCGCTGCCGCTGATCCGCTAGTGATTGCGTATGACCGTGGTATACGCTTGCATGCTGCCCATGAAGAGGCGCGCCAGTTTATAGACTATGCCCGCTTGACGCCGCGCAACCTGCTGGCGGCACTGATTCAGGCGGCTAAGACAGATCGCCGCGTTATAGGCCCTTGGGGAAGGAGTTACGACCAGATAGCCGATGATTGTTGCACATATGCGCAGCGCTTAGGTTTTTCGCCTGGTGTTATGCACGGTAAGACACTGGTGTGCTATGACACGATCAAGCATGAGTCTGGCTGGTGCCAGCCCATCGAAACTAAGCATGTGGTGCCGTTGTTTGGGGACGGTATGGCTATAAAGAACGCTGCAAAGCAAGCGCGCGTAGCGCTTATATTACTCGCAAAGCTATAAATTACATTGACAGCTTCGCGATTGCGAAGCTATAATTGGGGCATAGGGTACGAAATCAGTTCGACCCAACTCTTAGAGAGAGCCCCGCAATGACTTTTCTTCACACTAGCCCTTCTACAATTATCGAAATCAACGCTTTTGGCCGTTTTGGTGAGTTTTTGTTCTTTACAGCTGATGCGCCTTACGTGATGACAGCCGGTAATTATGTGACTTATTCCCTTGAGCTTGATGAGAATCAGATCATTGATGCTGAGTCACTTTTTTACCATCAAGACGCCGAGAAGCTATCAGGTTTGGTTCATAAAGTTGTTGCGTTGGTTGGCTGTGATGAGGATATGGCTGAAGAGCTTATCGCCCAACGTGCCGATATTCACTCTATTGACTGTGATATTGAGCCTGAAGATCTGGCAGAGGTGTCTTGGGATATTCAACGTATAGCAGGCGAGGCGGCTTTGTTGTTGGGTTTTGCAGGGGTCGCCATGGATGATGAGCAAGGCCGTGCCTACTTAATCAACATGGCAGATCGTGTATCACAACTGGAAGAGGTGGCACAGTGAAGCCAGATAGCCAGCGTTACAGCTATTCAATAACGTGGTCAGAAGATGATCAGCAGTTTGTAGGGCTGTGTTCAGAATTTCCCTCTCTGTCGTGGCTGTCTGACTCACAGGAAGACGCTTTAAAAGGCATAGCTCAAGCTGTGCAAGATGCCCTTGAGGATATGGAAAACGATAGAGAGCTTATACCCAGGCCCAGCATTGCAGGCAGGGTTCACGCTGATGAAATGCGAGGCTCAGAGCTTCAGGCATTAAGGAAGTTGCTAATGCTGGATATTCGGGAAGCCGCTGAAGAGATCGGGCAGGTGTCTGCGCGTAGCTGGCAATATTGGGAGTCGGGCCGGTATCAGGTCCCTTCCGATGTTGCCGACAAAATGTGGGCAGCTGTCGATATTTATAAGCGCCTTAAGGCGCATATAGAAGGTCTGGCCGCTAAGCAAGCTGGCTTTGATATGTCTTATTACACTCGCTTTGAGGATTACCATAGAGACCACCCCAGTAAGAGCATTATTAACTGGCGAATAGAGCAGGCTGTCGCAGCTGAAGCATATTCTAAAGGCCATATTGTCATTGTTTAGCTGAGGTGTTGATGCAACCGCGTAGCTATCAAATTGAAGCTGTAGATGCGGCCGCTAACGCATTTAAGAGTGAGCGAAAAGCGACAGTCGTAATGTGCTGCGGGTCAGGCAAAACCCTAGTGGCTAGACTTATCGTTGAGCGTATGCGCCACAACTTGGTGTTGGTGGTAGCGCCAACTGTTATGCTGCTTAACCAGCTAAAACGCCTTTGGGATGGGTTAAATGAGTTGACGGTCATTGTTGATCATGAGAATCCCGAGAATAAGGAAGATCTTGCGAGCATTCTAGCTCATCATTCCTCAGTCACAGTGTTGACGACCTATCATTCTGCACCGGAGTGCGTGCAGGCTTTCGCTGAGGCCGGTAAGCAGGTAGATATAGCCGTTTATGATGAGGCTCACAAAACGGCAGGTAGTTTTGCAGGAAAATTTTCATCCACCCTTGATGACGCGCTGCCGATCCGTAAGCGCCTATTTGTGACTGCCACTCCTCGCCACGCTGATTATAGCGGTAAGGTAGATAAGCACTTCTTTACGATGGACAATCCTGGGCAGTATGGGCCGATTGTTTACAACTACCCGTTGCGGCGGGGTATCGAAGATGGAACTGTTACCGACTATCGCGTGCTGGTCGCTTCCGTTACCGATGAGGAGGTGAGGGGGAGTCTGCTGGACTCTAACGATCAGACCAAAATGTCTGCCATGGCGTTGGCGCTTAGCAAGGCTATGCATGAGTTCGATCTTAATAAGGTCATTACCTATCACGCTACTATTGAGGAGTCGCGAGAGTTTGTTGGGTATCTTGCCCGCTACCTGCCTGGCGTAAAGGTGGTGCATGTGTCGAGCGAGCAGACTCGCGATGAACGTGTGCTGGCATTTAATACATATCGTAATGAACCTAAGGCGGTTATTACCAATGCCCGCGTATTAGGGGAAGGTATTGATGTGCCTGCCACTGATGCCGTCATGTACTGCACCCCTAAAACGTCGGTACAGGACATTGTTCAGACCTCGGGCCGCGCAATGCGTGTGAGTCCAGGTAAGGAGTTTGGGTATGTCATCATCCCGGCCCTAACGAAAGCGGATCTAAACTCCGATGAATTTGGTGACTTCAATCCGGTCATTGAGGTGTTAGGCGCTCTGGCTGAAAACGACGACTTGCTCAAACAGATTATTAAACTGCGCCTAGATAATGAGTGGGAGTTCGAGCAGGGGCTGGGCAGGTTCGTCAGTTTCACATCTGTTGGGGCGGGCGATTTTGATTACAAGAAGCTGCTTAGCTCTATTAGCTTGCGCATGATTAAGTCAATGAATGCTTCCTTCTTTGAAAGGCTAGAGCAGTTCATTGAGTACCGTGACACCTTCGGAACGGCACTGGTGCCCACTGCAAGGACTGGCTCGCTGGGCATCTGGGTGAAACATATGCGCAAGCAGTTCTCGGTAGGCTTGTTGGCGGCTGAGAAGGTAGACATATTAAACCGCGAAGGTTTTGTATGGGATGTGAGCGAGAGCCATTTCAATGAGCAGTTGGCTCAGCTAAAACGCTATCTTGATCAGGGTAACTCTGTTGAACAGGCAAGCACAGGGCCTTTCATGGGTTTTATTAAGAATGCGAGGGCTAGGGCAAGGGCAGGCACGCTGCCCGAGCGCCGAAGGCTGGCATTGGAAGACGTGGGTGTGTATTTCGATGTAGAAACTTACCGATACGAAAGCACGCTTCAAGAACTGCGAGAAGCCAAGGTTAACGGTTTGACCATAAATGATAGTGGGTTAGCCGATTGGGTGAAATATCAACGCCAAAAGTATAAAAATGGCACCCTTGATCAGGGGATCGTTGATGCCTTTAATGACATGGGCATTTCCCTAGAAGTCGATTTTGATCAAGTGTTTAATGAAAACGTTTCTCAGCTAGCTGGTGTTCTGCAAGCAGGGAAAAAGCCCGAAGGTAAGCTGCGCAACTTTATGAAAAGGCATCGAGCCCTTTATCGTCAAAACAAAATAAGTGAGGATAGGCTTAAGGTTATCCGTTCGGCCGAACGATCCTTTAATGTAAATATTTTGGGTGGTTGAGATAGCTACATGTTGTGTTAATAACACGGTTGATCTACTATCTGTATAGGCTGGCGATGAATGAAGCTAGCCGCCACACACCATGAAGCCCTGCCGGTCACCCGGCGGGGCTTCTGCGTTTCTGCGCAGGTGTCGGGAGTCGGGTAGAGCCGAGCTGGTGCTGGCAAACCAGTGACCGTTAATAAATCAATGATGCCTGGGTTACACGTATGCGCACTCACTGAGCGCAGCCTATCGTCAGAGACCAGAGCGGCTGACAGTGCAGCGCCGGAGGCGTAACCGGCACCATTCTCTTGCGTTGCCACCTGGCGCGCCTTGCCCCGCGTACTGGGGCTTTCTTACATCTAGTGACTGCCCATGCCTGTTATCACTCCTGCCCAAGCGGGCGGCGTCAACGTGTGCGCCTTTCTTGACGTGCTTGCCTTTGCTGAGATCGGCGCGGTAATGCTCAAGGACCCGCGAACAGATAACGGGTACCGAGTCATTGTCGGCTCATTGCCCAGTAAGTTGATCCTAATGGATGACTACAGTGACCACCCGCGCAAGCTGGTAAAGATTCGCAAGGGCCTTAGCTCAACAGCGGCAGGCCGTTATCAGCAGCTTAGCCGCTATTGGAACCATTACCGCGACCAGCTGAACCTGCCTGACTTCGGCCCTCTTAGCCAAGATCGTTGTGCGATTCAGCAGATGCGCGAACAGAAGGCGCTGCCGCTGATTCAGCAAGGGCGCATTGCTGATGCCATCCACCGTTGCCGAAATATCTGGGCGTCTCTGCCAGGGGCGGGTTATGGCCAGCATGAATATTCACTAGAGCGTTTGCTGCTTGAGTTCAAGCGCTCCAAAGGGGTGCTGTGTGATGCAGATCAGACATGGTATGAGCGCGCGATGCTGAAGCGCCGAAGCGCTTAACACTCAACGGCTACTGAGGTGGCCAACATGCACTTAATCAAAGAGCCTGACGCAATGCCTAACCGAGACCCTAACAACTGGCAGGCACTGCTAAACGTAGTGCTGAGCCTGTGGCCTCAGATCTACGCGGCGGGTCTGGCAATGCTGATTGCTTTGGTGCGCGCCATCCACGCGGGAGGCCGACCCATGAAGAGTTTATTGGAAGCCGTGCTGTGCGGATTTCTTACGCTAGCCCTGATGCCGCTGCTTAGCTACTTCGGGATGCCGCAAGACATGGCCATCGCCATTGGTGCTGCCATCGCCTTTCTTGGTGTTGAGTGGGTACGTGACCGCATCGATGCGCTATACGAGAAGATCATCGGCAGGTGGCTGAAATGATCGGTCGCTTGCTGGGCAGTGTGACGCCCTGGCTGTTAGCCGCACTGATAGGTCTCTCAGTGTTTCAGTATCAGTACACACAGCGCGTGACTGCTGATCGCGAGCGCGCTGAGATGCAAGCAGTGCACGCAAATGAACGCGCCGAGATACTACGCCGACACCAGCAGTTCCAGCGCCAGCAGATCCAAACGCTGAACGATGCGCTGGCCGAGCGTGACCGAGCGCTAACGATCATTGCCGACGACATACGCGCCAGCACAGCGGCGCTTCAATCACTGGGAGAGACAGATGCTGAAGCGCGTGAATGGCTGGATAGCGATCTGCCTAGCGGTATTACTGACTGGGTGCGCGAGCTCCAGCAGCCCAGTACCGGTGATGGCGTGCGACTGCCCAACGGTACCCGCACACCTAACCAGTGAGCTACCCGCGCCAGCGCTGATCCTCAACAGCAATCGTGGCCTTTTATTGCTGCTTGCTGAGTATGAGGCGTTAAGGCGCCGGTTCAATGCGGACCGGGCGGCGGTTGCTGATATTATCCAGAGCGGCGAAGGTGACGATAGCTAGGGGCTATAAGTCGTATGAGCAAAGAACAGTCAGTAGGGTGCTGCATTGCTTGCAGCGCTACCCTTGTTCAGCCGTCGAGAGGCCGCAGGCGTGTCTATTGTTCCAAGCAGTGCCGAGACCTTCAGCGGCAACAACGAGACAAGCAAAAGACATCTGGCATCAAAGGCCGAAAAAAGAAGCGTGTTGACTGGTCCTGCCACGCGTGCGCGAAAACATTTAGCCTCAGGCCTTTTGAAGCGCTCTCGAAGCTTTATTGCAGTAGGCGGTGTGCCAATGGTGCGAGGCCAAGCTCTGAGGGACGCGGTCCCTACAAATGTAAGCACTGTCAGAAAAGCTATTTCACTAAGCGACCTAAAGGTGAAGGCGAGACATTCTGCAGCCGATCTTGCTCTGAAGCTTATAGGCCTCTGCGTGCAGGGCCGCATACTCGAATTACTTTTCATAATTGCGAACATTGTAGAAAGCGTTTTGCCTCACGCAGAGGCGTCAAGCTGTGCTCTATATCCTGCCGCTTAGAAGCTGGTCGAGCTAGGTCAAAAAAGCTGGAAGTTAAAAAGAGCCAACGCCGAAAGCCGATCCATTGCCAGCAGTGTGGTTGTCTTTTTTCACGCCTGTACGGGAATAAGTCGCGGCTATGCTCTGATCAGTGCGCCGTTGCAGCCAGTCAGTCATTAAAGCGTAAGGCGAAGGCTGCCCGCAGAGCGAGTGAGCGAGCAGGGCGTAAGGCATTTGGTGCATTTGATCCCTTTGAAGTTTTTGAGCGTGATGGTTGGGAATGCGCATTATGCAACGTTCCGACCCCTGAAGTGTTACGCGGGACCACAGCGAACGCTGCGCCTGAGCTGGATCATGTCCGGCCTCTCAGCAAGGGTGGCCAACACTCAAAAGAGAATACACAGCTTCTGTGCCGATCCTGCAATCTTGGCAAATCGGATCAATGGCCTGCCCCTGATGGCTAAATGCACATTTTTGGTGCAAAAAAGCGGCGGGTCCTCCTGGGCAGGCGCATGCAGAGTACGGGGGAACATAGCCGCAGAATTCGGCTATTTATGAGATTTTTTCAGGGAGGCCGGTTCCGGTTCCGGTAAGGGGGCAAAGGTGGCTACTCAGGTTGAAGTGGCAAATCATCTTGATGTGTCGGACCGGTGGGTGCGTGAATTGGTGCAAAGTGGCGTGCTTCCTGCGTCTAAGGGACGAGGCGGGTATGACCTAGAGCAGTGCAGATTGGCCTATATTCGCCATATCCGAGGCCAGCTATCTGGGCAGGTCAAAGTTCCGGAAGCGGAAGGCAAAGAATATCCGGATGACGTTATCGACCCTTACATTGAGCAGAAGCGAGAGCAAGAAGAGTACCTGCTGACAAAAGAGCGCCGGATCGGGCAGCAGCAAAAGAACGAACTGGCCGCCCGGAAGGTGGTGCCCAGTGAGTTTGCAATTTTTACCCTATCCAAAATCGCGGCAGAGATCGCCGCTATTCTCGACACGCTGCCACTGACCATGAAGCGCAAGCACCCAGACCTAGAGACTCGACACCTAGACACTCTGATGCGGGAGCTAGCACGTGCCCGCAACCAAGCCAGCGGGCTCGATAATTTGTTGCCGGAGCTGCTGGATGACTACTGCGATAGTTTCGACACAACAGCTTAGAGAGTGGCGGCGCTCGGTACGCCAAGGCCTATTGGCGCTGTATCGGCCTGAGCCACTGACGGCAGTGGAATGGGCAGACAAAAACTTCTATCTATCGTCTGAATCGAGCTATCACGAAGGACGCTGGACCACGCTGCCGTTTCAGATTGCCATCCTCAATGCGATGGGCAACGACGAGATCCGCACCGTTAACGTGGTCAAGTCAGCGCGCCTGGGTTACACCAAGATGCTGCTAGCCGCTCTGGGCTACATGCTGGAGCACAAAAAGCGCAACATCCTGACGTTCAGCCCTACCGATACTGACGCTGAATCGTTCATGAAAACGCACCTAGAAACGATGGTGCGAGACGTGCCGGTGGTGCTGGACCTAGCGCCCTGGCATGGCATGAAACACCGGGACAACACTCTCAGCGCCAAGCGCTTTGCGAACGGCAAGCAAGTGTTCGTGCACGGTGGTAAAGCCGCGCGTAACTACCGTGAAAAGTCGGTAGACGTGGTGATTTATGACGAGCTAGCCGCCTTTGATGAAGACATCGAGAAAGAGGGTTCGCCCACCACGCTGGGGGATAAGCGCCTAGAAGGTTCCACCTTCCCGAAGTCGATTCGCGGCTCCACGCCTAAGGTGCGTGGCCAGTGCCAAATCGAAGCCGCTGCGGATGAGTCACCGCACACGCTCAACTTTCACGTCCCGTGCCCGCACTGCGGGGAGGAGCAAATACTCAAGTGGGGCGGGCAGGATGCAGGCTTTGGCATCAAGTGGGATGAAGGTAAGCCGGAAACCGCGTTCTACCTCTGTGAGCACAATGGCTGCATGATCAAGCAGCATGAGCTGCAAGACGAAAGCCGAGAGCACAGCATTAAAGATGGCGTTTGGGTCTGCTCCGAAACGGGGATATGGACCCGAGACGGCATCGACTGGTTTAGCGCATTACATGAGCCGATCCCCACGCCGGACAGCATCACGTTTTACCTCTGGACAGTGCTAAGCCCCTTTACCACCTGGGAGCGCATTGTGCGCGACTTCCTCAAGGCCAAAGGGTCGCCCTCCAAGCTAAAAACGTTCGTCAACACCACGCTAGGCGAAACCTGGGAAGACGAGCTAGGCGAGAAGCTGGAATGGGAAGCTATTTACGGCAGGCGCGAAGTTTACCCGCAAGTGCCCGACAGAGTAGTGGCGCTAACCGGTGGCATTGATACCCAAGATGACCGCTACGAAGGGCGCGTTTGGGGCTGGGGCAAAGACGAAGAGTGTTGGCTGATAGATCGCTGGATTATCTACGGCGATCCAGCAGGCCCCGAGCTCAAGCGCAAAGTAGCTCACAAGCTGCACCAAGGTTACCAGCGCACAGATGGCAACTGGATGCCCGTGATGCGTTGGTGCTGGGACTCAGGCGGCCACTACACCGATGAAGTGTACGCCATGAGTAAGCAGCAAGGGGCGTATTGGGTGATTCCCATCAAGGGCGCCAATAAGTACGGCAAGCCGATTGCCAACATGCCGCGCAAGAAAACCGCTAAGGGCGTTTTCCTCACTGAAGTGGGCACCGACAACGCCAAAGAAACCATCTACAACCGCCTAAAGTTGCAGCCCCAACCCGGCATGGCAGTGCCTGGCTGTGTGCATTTGCCGTCTAACGATCTCATTTGTGATGAAGACGAGATCAAGCAACTAACGGCTGAAATCAAAGTGGCCAAGATTGAAAAGGGCCGGCGTGTTTACCGCTGGGACGCAGGCGGTCGACGTAACGAAGCGCTCGACTGTTTCGTATACGCCCTTGCCGCGCTACGCATTTGCCAACAGCGCTTTGGCCTAGACCTTAACGACCCCGCCACGCTGGCGCCGCGACCCAAACGCAAGCGCTCCCGCGTGGCCACTAAGAGCAGCTTATGACCATGGAAACCTATGCCGAGCGCCTCACCAAAGTGCGTACGGCTATCGACAAGATCCTGAGCGGCTCACAGTCATGGCGCTTTGGTGATCGGCAATACACACGGGCAGACCTGCCCACGCTCTACAAAATGGAAGAGCGCTTCGAGCGGCTAGCCGCCAAAGAGAGAGCGGCCACCGGTTCCGGTGGTCGTAACCGCATTCGCTACATCGGGTTTTAATCATGAAGCTATTTGGCCGCTCCAAAGGCAACGCCGCAGAGCAAAAGCGTGAAGAGGTGATGCGCCAGGAGTTTGAACGCTTGGCAGGCACGCAAGGCCGCACGCGGGCCAATAGCGGCAGCGAAACCCGCCACCGTGGCGCAAGCCGCATGATTCGCTCAATGCTCAGCTGGCTGCCTGGATTGGGAAGCCCCCGGCAGGATACGCCAACAGGCGAGCGGGAAATGCTGATTAGCCGCACCCGGGATGCTTACCGCAATCACATGCTGGCGCGTGCCGCCGTGAACCGTGCTGCAACCAACGTGGTAGGCATGGGGTTAACGGTTCGGCCTAACGTGGATGGCGAGGCGCTGGGCCTCGATGACGATGAAACCGATAAGCTGAATGATGAGTTAGCCCGCGGTTTTCGCTTGTGGGCAGAAGATCCCGCCGAGTGCGATGTGGAAGCCGGGCTAGATTTTTACATGCTCCAACGTTTGGCCTTTATCAGCGCACTCGTTAGCGGTGACGTGTTCGCCATGACGCCAGACGACCAGCGCCCTGGTGGCCTGTTTGGTACCAAGCTGCAGCTTATAGAGTCAGAGCGCGTTGGTAACCCGCTGACAGATACGCCCACTGAAACCGATGGTGTGCGCGTGGATCGGCTTGGAAAACCAACGCATGTGCGCGTTTGCAGCGGCTACCCCAGCGACTACACCACCGCGCAGGACTGGAACTGGTACCCCATCTTTGGGGCGCAAACCGGCCGCCGCCGCATTCTGCACCTCATGAACGAGAAAGGCCGTCCCGGCCAAGTGCGCGGCGTTCCCTACTTGGCACCTATTTTAGAAGCACTGCAGAAGCTGGAACGCTTCTCTCAAGCGGAGCTTACCGCCGCTGTGATCAGTGCCATGTTTACCGTGGCCATCAAACACACCGCTACCGACGACCCCGATATATCCGCCGGCGGGCCGATGTGGAGCGACGATAGCGACGACCCCAACAAGCCAGAGCGCCCAGTAGTCACCAGTTCAGGCGAGCAGCCAAGCGAAGGTGACAGCCTCACGCTAGGCGAGGGGGCCGTGTGGGATCTGGAAGAGGGCGCAGAACCCGTCACGATCAACCCGAACCGGCCCAACGCACAGTTTGACCCGTTCTTTGTCGCCATCGTTAAAGAGATTGGCGCCGCCCTGGAAATGCCTTCCGAAGTGCTGCTAATGCACTTTTCGACAAGCTACACCGCTGCCCGCGCTGCCTTTAACCAGCTCTGGAAGTTCATCAAGCAGCGCCGTCACCACCTCACGGTTCAGTTTTGCCAGCCCACCTACGAGCTGGTGATTGATGAGCTGGTGGCGCGTGGCCGTGTCAGCCTTCCAGGGTATCGCGATCCCGCCCAGCGCCGCGCTTACACCAGAGCGTTATGGATAGGTGAGCCGCTTGGCTCACTGAATGAGCAAGTAGACGCCAGGGCCGCCACCGAGCGCATCGCTAACGGCACCAGTAACGAGCATATCGAAACCATGGCGCTGCACGGCGAAGACTGGGAAGACGTACACCGCGACCGCGCCCGAGAGATTAAGCGCAAGCGCGAAGAGGGCGTGCCCATCTACGTGGGCGGAAAAGTGCACGAAGAACCCGTCAGCACTGCTGACGAATAGACCAGGAGACACACCATGCCACTGCCGCGTACCGCATTTGAGCTAGCGGCCAATCACACCTGGCTGATCACTGCCGAAGCACTGGATACCGTCATGACGGTGGCCGCGCGGGAAGGCGACGTGCAGGCCCTGGAAGCAAAACTAGGCCGCCCGCTAGACAACACGCGCAATGTCACCGTGCGTGACGGGGTGGCCGTTATCCCGGTAACAGGGCCCATCTTCCGCCATGCCAACCTAATGACGGAAATCAGCGGCGCCACGTCTACCAGTAGCCTCGCCACTGATATTCAGGAAGCGCTTGATAACCCCAGCGTTAAGGCGCTGCTGCTGGATATAGATAGTCCCGGTGGCGAAGCCACAGGCATTAATGAGCTCTCGGAAATGATCTTTCAGGCCCGCAGCAAGAAGCCCGTTAAGGCTTATGTTGGCGGCATGGGAGCCAGTGCCGCTTATTGGATTGCCAGCGCAGCCGAGGAAGTGGTGATAGACGACACAGCCCAGCTCGGCAGCGTGGGCGTTGTGCTCAACCTGCGCAAACGGGACGACAAAACGGGCGAGAAAACCTACGAGATCGTCTCCAGCAATGCCCCCAACAAGCGCCCCGACTTAGAAACAGAGCAAGGCCGTGCCCAGCTTCAAACACGCACCGACGAACTGGCAAACGTTTTCCTCGACAAGGTTGCCCGCAACCGCGGCATCCCTCGCGAAGAAGTGAACGACCGTTTCCGCCAGGGCGGCATCGCCACTGGTGCACTCGCCGTGGAGGCCGGAATGGCCGACCGCCTCGGCTCACTAGAGGGCCTGATTGCCGAACTGGCAGGCTCGTCAACTTCATCTTTCAGCACACAAAGGAGCGTCAAGATGACGACCGTTAAAACCACGGCAGAACTACAGGCCGCCATTGAGGCGGGTACCGATCCTAAAACCATTCAGATTGCCGAGCCGGAAGCGGTCGATACCGACAAAATCCGAGCGGAGGCGGCCGAAGCTGAGCGTGCTCGATGTAAAGGCATTATGGGTCTCGCCTCGGCAGGGTTTGAGAAAGAAGTGGCCACTGCCATTGATGAAGGCGCAAGCGTTGAGGCCACCGGTCTAGCGCTCTTCAAGGCCGCTCAGGATCGCGGGATTAACCTACAGACCCTACAGGCCGACGGTCAAGGCGCACCCACCGCTACACCGCCTAAAGATGACACCGAAGCTTCAGAGCGTGCCCAAGGCGTGAATGCCATCACCGCACGCTGGAAGAACGGTTAGCACCACCCAGCCCGAGCTTGTCAGATCACTACGCCATAAACCATATACGAGGTTTTCGTCATGTCTGGAATGACCACTACACCACACCCCGAAGCTGCTGCGCTGCTCGCGGGCGATTTTCCGCGCCGTTTTATGACCATCACCGTTGCGTCTGGCCAAGTTCAGCCCGCTGGCGCTGTGATGGGTGAAGTGACCGCCGATGAGAAATACATCCTCTCAGCATCTGCCGCTGAGGATGGCAGCCAAACTCCTAGCGTCATTCTTTGGGAGCCTGTCGACGCCACCGATGGTGACGTAGAAGCCGAAGCCCTTATTTGTGGCGACGTGCGCGGCGAAAAACTCACGTTAGGCACTGGTCACACTATTACGTCGGTGCGTAAAGCGCTGCGCTCGCTCTCTCTTTTCGTTCGCTAATACCGCCGCCAGGGGCTAAGCCCTAAACCACTGGTAATCACTTTCAGGAGAACCCCCATGCCCATGGATCTGTTTGAACCACGCACGATGCTGGAGGCGGTCGAGCAGATGAAGCGCGCACGCCGCTTCCTCGGCACCACCTTCTTTGGCGCTAACCCGGTTAATTTCGTCACCAAGCATGTCGACATCGACATCATGAAAGGGCAGCGCAAGATGGCGCCGTTTGTTCGCCCTAATCGCCCCGGCCAAGTCGTGGACCGCACAGGTAGCGTGATGCGCAGCTATACGCCGCCCTACGTTAAGCCAAAGCTAGAAACCAGTGCAGGCCTGCTGTTGAACCATCGCCAGCCAGGGGAGCACATCTACTCTGGTCGTACGCCGCTGCAGCGTGCAGGCGATCAGCTGGCGCGTGATATGGAAGATCTTGACGATCAGATCAACCGCCGTGAAGAGTGGATGGCCGCCCAAGCGCTCACCAGCGGCCAAGTACACGTTGTGGGCGATGGCGTTGATGACATCATCGATTACCAGATGGCTTCGACGCACCAAGTCACTGAGGCAACGCTTTGGTCTGCTGCTGGCTCTGACCCGATCGCAGACCTGCGCAAGTACAAGCGCCGCATCGCCAAGGACAGCGGCCGCACCGCAAATGCAGTGGTAATGAGCGCCGAAGCGGCCGACGCCTTCCTGGATAACGAATCGGTCATCAAGAAGCTGAACACGCGCCGCATCGATCTCGGCATGATTCGCCCGGAAGAGTTGCCGGACGGCGTGACTTACCTGGGTTATCTCAACGACCCCGGCCTGGATCTCTACTCCTACGAAGAGTGGTACCTAGACCCGGCGGGCGATGAAAAGCCGATGATTCCCGCCGGTGGGCTGGTCATGGGCCCTACCACCAGCCGTTGCGGCATGCTGTACGGCGCAATTCAAGACATGGAAGCCATCGAAGGCGGCATGTTCGATGTAGCCCGCTACCCGAAAAGCTGGATTGAGAAAGACCCCAGCGTGCGCTGGCTGATGATGCAAGCTGCACCGCTGCCCGGCTTCCATGAGCCGGACGCTTTCGTTTACGCCAAGGTGGTGTAATCCGCGCTAACCGATAAACCCCGCCGTGGCGCGGGGCTTGTTCTAAAAGCAAAGGGGGGTATTCGCAATGTCCCAGCAATTTGTAGTGGTGTGCGGTCAAATCGAGGAAGGGAAAAAGGTGCTCGCCAAGCAGGGCTCACCCTTCACGCCTCGCAATAAGGAAGAGCAAGAGCGCCTGCTGGCCTCTGGCGTGATTGCACCGGTGATCGCGGCAGAGGAAGAGCTGTTTGATGATGACGGCGACGACGATCAAGGTGGCGATGATGAACAGCAGCAAACGCTCGCTCAGCCGGATGGCGATGCCTCGCCAGCTAAGCCCGCGCCCACAAAGCGGCCAAGAAAGTAATGAGCGCGTTTGATGAGGAAGTGATGGGCGATATGCCAGACATTTTCGCAGACGCCGGTGTCGCAGTTGACTACCAGGGGGCAGGGTTTGCAGCGAATGGTGTGCAAGCGATCAAAGATGATAGCCATGAGGTGTACGACCAAGATCAAGTGGCCATGCGCGTGACAACGATCAGCGTCCAGTGTGCCGACGTTCCCAGCTCCAAACAAGGTGACCAGATTGTGACGCCATCACGAACCTGGACAGTTCAACAGACCCTTGAAGATGACGGACACGTAAGGCGCCTCTGGGTGTCGTGAGGGGAGAGCGCTATGCCCAACGTACAGTTTGATGTGCGCGATCTGCAGGAATTGAAAAAGCAGTTCGACCCGAAAGACGTAGAAAAGGCACTGAAATGGGCGGTTAACGCCACGGCTCGCAAAACGGCCACCCGCATTAGCAAAGAGACCCGTCAACGCTACACCGTGAGCGCTGGCGATATTCGCAAGCGGATGTCCATTGAGCGTTATCGAGACAACATTGACCGCACGGTGCTGTATACAGGCCGCCGCTTACCGCTGGCGCAGTTCAAGCCGCGTGAGCGCTGGGTCTCGGTCAACCCGAAGCGCCGTGTAAAAAGCGGGCCGCGAAAGGGCAGCATGGTCCGCCGCCGTGGCGTTACGGTTCAGGTGCGTAAAGGCGAAGGCCGCAAGCTAGTTAAAGGCGGCTGGTTAGCAAAGAACCACATCTTTCGCCGCAAAACGCGCAGCGATAACCAAAGTATCCCAGAAATGCGCTTTGGCCCCTCAATCCCTGAAATGGTCGACAATCAGCAGGTAATGGACGCCGCGCAAAACCTAGTGCGCGAGGACCTACCCCAGCAGTTTAACGACCGCCTGAACTACATCCTCAATAAGAAGGCAGGGCTGGTATGACAGACCCCGACATCATTGCAGCGCTGATTCAGCGCATCACGGACGAATGCCCAGGGCTGGCGCTGGTCGATGAAGCCTGGTTCGCCGAACCGCTGGACAACTTCGACACACAAACGCCCGCCGTGCTGGTGTATCTCGCCAAGGATGACGCCAAGGCCGATTCCGATACGTTGCGCC
Organism: Halomonas sp. MS1; assembly: GCF_024182575.1. NCBI lineage: Bacteria > Pseudomonadati > Pseudomonadota > Gammaproteobacteria > Oceanospirillales > Halomonadaceae > Halomonas > Halomonas sp. MS1. Next base: position 3,797,071 of record NZ_CP098926.1, on the reverse strand, counting down.
CGGTGCAGCCGTTGCGCGTTACATATGGCCTCTGGCTGGTGTGTAAGCGCGACCAGTTCCGCCCGCAGCGTCAGGCCCTGCGTGAAGCGCTCATGGGGGCAATGTTCAATGAAGAGCACAACCCCATGCAGTACAGGGGCGGCGAAACCAACGACATTCGCGGCGAGCTGATCTGGTGGCGAGAGTTCTGGACGATCGACACCTGGCTGCGCTAACCACCCCAAACCCCACCACCCGCCTTGAGCGGGTTTTTTATTCCTGGAGGAAAGAAGCCATGGCCCGACAAGGCGGCAGTTACGTCATGCGTAACGGCAAAGCAGAGCTGGTTCATCGGACAAAACCCGGCGCGGCTGCCGAGAAACCAGCGGCAGCACCGGCATCTGAGTCTACCCAAGCCCCGGCTACGCCGGAGAAACCCCAGAAAACCGGCAAAGTGAAGGAGGCCGACAATGGCTAAGAAATGGCGGAAACGCTATGTCGTCGCGCAGATTGAAGACGTGTATGGCGTAGCACCGGTGGATATGTCCGGTGCCATCATTCTTGAAGTGGTGATGCTCGATGGAGGCAACCCCTACGCGGGCAACACCGTTGATCGTGAACGCATGCGCGATGGTCTCGGCTCGTTTGAACAGGTCAACACTGGCCCCTACGTGGAACGGCAGGTCCGTGTACCACTGGCAGGTCAGGGCACGGCAGGCACGGCACCGGCATACGGCATGCTGTTGCGCGCGTGCGGGCTTTCCGAAACCACGGACCCCACCTCGGTGACCTATCAGCCGGTGTCTGACGGCCATGAATCCGCCACTCTCTGGTGGGTAGAGGACGGTCAGACCCAGCGCATCACCGGCTCCCGTGGCACCCTGACAATCTCGAAGGATTCTGGTGCGCTACCGTACATCCAGTTCAATCTCACTGGCCTTTACGAAAAAACCGCTGCAGGCGCTGATGCATCGCTGGCCACTCAGGCAGTGCAGGCCAAAGAACTGCCGATCAACAAGCAGAACACCGTGGCCACCATCGACAGTCACGCTGCCTGTATGTCTTCACTCTCAATGGACCTCGGTAACCAGGTGGAACACCGCAACCTGATCAACTGCGAATCGGTACACATCACCGACCGCGCGGTAACAGGCTCCACCAACATCGAAGCGCCGGACATCGCCACAGTGGATTACTTCGCCAAGGTAGAAAGCCATAACGGCGTCACCCTGGTACCGATCAGCCTTACCCACGGTGCCACGCCGGGCAACATCGTCAAGATCGCCTCCCAGCGGTGCCAGCTCGCCAGCATTTCGCCCACGGACAACCAGGGCATCATGCACTACGACCTGAGCTTGCGCTTCGTGCCCACTGATGGCCAGGACGACGACTTCACGCTGACGTTCGAATAACTCTCAGCGTTCACCATCCACGCCTGCACCGATCACCGGTGCGGGCGTTTTATTAACTACCCATTAGCTTAGTAGCACCCATCACACAGGGATACCACCATGTTCGTACTCGCTAAAACCCCGACCGTTACCGTTGATGTACCCGTTCAAGTGCCAGGTGCCGACAAGCCCAGCACCATCAAAGCCACCTGGAAGCTTCATTCGTGGGACGACTACAGAGAAATCATGGAGCAGCAACAGAAGGGCGACAAAGGCGATGAAGATCTACTGGGCGATCTGGTCAAGCTGGACGGCATCAAAGACGAAGATGGTAATCTGGTCGAACACACCAAAGAGCTGGTCGAGCAGCTGATGCAGATCACCTATGTTCGACGCCCGCTGGTTCTCTCGTGGTTCGCTGCGCAAGAAGGTCGCACGCAGGCCGCCGCAAAAAACTAACCGGCGCGGGCCGGTTCTGGGCTGGTGACCGGGTAGAAGATGCCCGGGCGGCGGATGCGGCAGTGCTCGGCATTGCCGCCCCCGTAGATGACACGCCGACCACCTATGCCATCTGGCGCGAGCACTGGCCCGCGCTCGAACTGTTTCTGGCGCTACGCACCCAATGGCGCATCATCGCGGGCATAGCTGGGGCCCAACACCAAGGGCTGGATTACGCCGCCCTCTATGGACACCCGAAATATGCCCGGCTGGATTATGACGAGCAGGAGAAATTGCTGGCTCAGATTCAGCACATCGAAGCTGGCGCGGTATCTGCGTTGAACGAGCAAAACAATCACGCTAACCAAGAGGATGAAGAGCGCAAGCAGGCCACACAGTACATAGAGCAATGTGTAGAGCAGCAATACCAGTTGGTGCACCAACAGCGTATTAACGTGCAAGAGCTAATGAACGTGCAAGGCCTGCCCGCTGGATATGGGGATGGGGCGTTTGTGGCGTAGCAAGGGTGATTTTTACAAGGTTTAATCTGCTCAAGGGTAAACGCGGCTGTAGGTTAAATGACTATTCCTAAAGTGCTTTATACCCAACGCGGGCGATGGGTTGGCTAAAGTGCTGCAGGTAATGGATTTGGTTTATGGGGTGGCTTTGCTCATCCCGCTAAGATAGAGAAAAAAACAAACCCCCGCTCGAGGGGCAACTCGGCGAGGGTTCTGATCAATTCCCCATGAAACAGCATGGAGACGATGTATGGCTAATTATAGGCGCAGTGGCGGAAAAACGCGACTGCGCGTAGGAGGTCGCATGTCTGAGAAAGGCGCAGATCGAGCTGGAATGTTATTGGCTGTAGGCGGTCTATTATTGGGAGTAGCGGCGGTAATAGCTGCAGGTGCTGCGTTGGCACACGCTCTGTTGGAATTCGCCGTGAAGCTGCGGAGGAGCGTAAAGACTATTGCGGCTATTTGGGGCTATCAACCGCAGGTAGAAGTTCTACAGTTCAACAAACAGTTGATTAATTGGCACCTGACGCGTACGCTTAATAAATCATCTGAATGTCCTTGGCGAGCTCGTCAGGGTTTTTTATTGTCAGATAGATAAGAAATTTGGAGGTCACCATGTCTGCACTGTTGAAACAAGAACGCCTGATCATTCCTGCACGCAAGGAAGGTGAGCGCGTGAAGGCGCGCCCGTGCATTGGTGATCATGAAGAGCAGCTAGCCAAAGTGCGTGAAATGTCATTCTCTCGTTATGAGCAGGCTTATCGCAAACTCGCTAAGGTCTAATTTTGATGGAGGGATGTGGAGACACTAAGCACCTTGGCATTCGATACCTTCCAGTTTGCGACATCATAAGCATGAACAAGAGGATGCTTGAGCTTACGCCAGATGAGCATTTTGGCATCCTCAACCCTTCGGGCCTTGAAAGCGCCCAATGCAGACCCGCCCAGCACAGTTTTTACAGCCAAGATGATGACGTTTTCACGCTAGCGGCTGTTCTGGGCGAAGCTTTAGTTCAAAATCATTGTTTTAATAATGCAAATAAGCGCACTGCTGCTGGTTGTGTATATGATTTTCTTGCTTTGAATGGCTGGGAGCTTACTGCTCCAGAAGATGATTCGGTCACCATGTACCTAGGCATTGCCACAAAAGAATATTCGATGGAAGAGTTTTCGGACTGGCTCTATTATTGGGCAAGAGAGTTTGACACTTCTACATTGAACAACTAACCCCGCCACCGCGGGGTTTTTTGTGCCTACTGCACCGCATGCGGTGCATTTATACTTAGGAAATTAATTCACCAATAGTCACCGAGAGTGCTCTTAAAGGGGTTCTAGCGACCCGGGCGATCTGCCACGGGCATGCGAATCTTCTCCTACCGCACTACGCGGCACTCAAAATAGGAGAGGCAAACCATGCACTGTAAATGCAAACAGGCCAATCGGGCGGGATGTAACCGCCATAAAAACGGGTATCCTATATACCGTAGCTTGACGCCTGCGCCGAGTTGGGCCACCATTCCCTTGCCGCTGCAAAATCAGTGGCTCGGGTTTGGTCGCCCGAATAGAGTAAGGCGCAGCAAAGAGCGCTTATATCAGCGCTTTTTTTATGCCTGTTATGGCGGGCTGCGTGGGGACACCTTCGGGTGTGCCGGGCTCCTTGCTCTCCGGTCGACCAACCCTGCGCAGTCCGCCTCCATCTTTTTGGTCGGAGTGGTGGCGGATTCTCAATTAAGAGCGAGGGTCTAAGTCATGACAGCTACTACCACTACCCAGATTACTACCCATCCTGAAGACTTCATCAAGTCTGTTCAGGGTGCTTTGCGTACCACTTCGCTAAAGGTTGCATCCGCTTTTGGAAAGAACCATCGCGACGTGCTTCGCAAGATCGATAACCTTGATTGCAGCCTAGAATTTGCGTCAGCGCATTTTTGCGCTCACGAAGAAACCATTCAGGCAGGAGCCGTTAAGCGCCGATCCAAGGTGGTCGAAATGGATAAAGATGGCTTTATGTTTTTAGTGATGGGCTTCACTGGCCAGAAAGCCGCGCAAATTAAAGAAGCCTATATTAATGCCTTTAACTGGATGGCGCAGAAGCTAAGTCGCACCGCCACACCTGACGAGCGTGCAGGCCTACGCGCTGCAGTGACCATGCTCACTACAAAGCGTGGCTTAATGCACAGCGCTGCCTACTGCCTGGTGCACCACCGATTCAACGTCGACCACATCGACGAGCTAAGCCCCGAGCAATTACCCGAAGCGGTCGAGTACGTTCACCGCATGGCGCTAGAAGGCGACTACCTAGGCAAGCAAACACTGCCCGCGCCCGTAGCGGAAACCATCGACTACCCGCTAGCGCGGAAGTGGCAAGATTGGCAAGAACATCAACTAGTGGGCATGGATGCGGAGTATCACTCGGATATTCGTCGCCTGCTAAAGCAACTGGCTGAAGCCTCCCGCACTGGTACCACCATTCGGGTGAACAGCATCGCCAATGTGCAGGAAGAGCTTAAAGCGCTTACGCACCTCTGCTCTATGAACGGCATCAACAAACGCGGTGCTCAAGAAAAGCTGGCGCACTTAGAAAGCTTGGTAGCATCGCTGGCGAAAACGACCAACTGCATGCAGAGCACGCTGGCGCGGTAACCATCAAGTAACCTACAAGGCCCGCCACGCGGGCCGTTAAATGACTGGGCCAATGCTGCCCAGGCATAGCCCGTGGGTGGTAATAAAAATTAGAAAACATTCTGCTGCTCGTTTATGGTTTCTTGAGGGAACTATAAAAAGGGGAAGGAGATGGATTGGTCACTCTATGAGGATGAAGCGGGGTGTTTTAAGCCCAAAAGGCTATCGATAACCAAGGGGCCTATCAAGGTTAAAGATGAAACAGACCTTCAGGATATGCGGGCAGATCTGAAAGGTTTGCCCATGGAAAAGGCCAAGCAACATTTTGAGAAGTTTTTTAACGATGAATACACTTATGAGCTTGAGGTCGAACCGGTAGAAAGCGCGTTTAACCGAGCGCCAAAGGCGGTGCTTCGTGAGCTTTACTGTTTCAAAGGCCAATTTTCTGCGTTAGAAGAGCTGCTAGATATGCAGCCAGGTATCGACTCTATTCCGTTGCCGTTGTCTGAAGCTCAGACACACCAGGCATTAAAAGCGGATCTTATTAAGCGTTGTCTTCCCAGTAATCAGGAGGAATGGGAGTCCCTGCTTTTTCATAGCCATAAGGTCACTGAGCTAAAAGCATTGATGGCAGAAAATGGGCTAGAGCCAAAAGGCAGAAAGGCGGAACTAGCGAAAGACTTAGCCGCCTTTGCAGTTGAGCATCCTGAAAAGTTGCCACCCGGCTATGAGTTCGTACCAAGCGAAAAACTATTGCCCGCCTTAAAAACAGTTGTTTCTGGGATGATTTCTGAGTTAGCTGTCGCCATCCAAGGCCACCCTTATTACTACCAATACAACGCATGGCAAGAGCTAATGAGGGAATGGCCTGCTTATGAATGGCCTTGGCTAGCGGACATAGTAAAGAGTAACGGCGGTGCACCTGGTGCGGCGGCGATCAAAGAGATAAAACAGTCAGAAAAAGTAAGCAGTCATAGTTCGTATGACGACGATGAGTGGTCGGGGTACGGCAAATCAACTCCAACCCTAAAGGTTGAAATTACACCGCCGCCAATTAAGCCGACTGACACCCCTAAACCAGAAAAGCCAGTGCCCCTAGTCAATGCCCAGAGCCCTTCAAAAGGCGAGTCTGAATGGGCTTCAAGCGATTTTGAAAAGCCTGTTGAGGTGCGATTTAAGTACCAAGGGGAGAGAGACCAAAAGCCCAAAGATCGGCATGTTCAAATAGAGCGAGTATCGTCCAAAGGTGGCAGGATCGTCCTTAAAGGGATGTGCCTAGAGAGCATGGGCATGAAAATGTTTATGGTAGACCGCATGGTGGGCGAGATCGTCAGCCCCGTTACAGGTGAGCTACTTAACCCGCATGAATACATGAGATTAGACGATCTACGAAAAGCGATTGCCTTGTTAGCCCGTAAGCCAGAGAGCAAGCCCGTTGAGCCATCCGCTGATGAAGGAGGCGTAGAAACGACACGCTTGGTGAAGGAGGAGGAAGCCACAAGCAATATCGTTCCAGAAAAGCAAGGTATCATGCGTCGCATTCTCGACATGCTAGGTGTTAAGTGACAAACCTTAAATTGAGAATTTTTGGCTTAAGTAAAAGGATGATGGGATGAATAAAATGCCTGATAGAGAGCGCTGGATTGGCTGGGTTGCGCTGGCTTGGATACTGGCAGCGGTTGCCATTATTGGGGGAATAGCAGCCATTAGCATGGCGGGCTTTATTGAAGTGGCTCGCCCAAACAGCTTTGGCCGGATGGAAACGGCTAGAGAGCCAAACGTATTCATTTGGGCAATTGCGATTGGTCAGGCGGTGAGCGCCGCAATGCTCGCCGCGATCTTCAGCATGATCAATAGCATCTACCAAAACTCGTGCGATCAGATGGCGGGTGTTGATTTTGGTGAGCCCAAACCAGATCTGGGTCAATACTCTGACGCAGTTGAAGGAGAAGTCGAGCCCTCCAATACTGAAAGCGGTTATAAAGGGCTGAAGGTTATAAGTGTACATAGGGCCTCACCACTTTCGGGCTTGATAAAAGAAGGGTTTGTTCTAATCAGCATCAATAAAAAGCCAGTGCTGACAGAATTGAGTGCCGCAAAATCTGTAGTGAAGGGCAAGAACATCATAGAATTCTTGAATTCTGAAAGTGTTAGGCAAGCTTACGCTATCCAAATGGAGCCAGGTCCTTTGCATATAAAATTTGAAACGTAATAACTAAAGATCATAAAACCCGCTATGGCGGGTTTTTTAATGCCTGATAGTTAACCAGCCCGCCGCGAGCGGGCTTTTTTGTGCCCGTAATTTGAGGCGTACCACCCATGGCTAAGCAATACAAAACCGGCTTGATCATTACTGGCGATGCTAGTGGTGGTATTCGGGCCATTAAGGCTACGGATAACGAACTAGGTAAGTTAAACCAGGGGTTCGACCAGGGCTCGCGCCGTAGCCGACAGTTTAATCAGGATGTGAACGCCACTAGCCAAGGGCTAACCGTTCTCAAGCGCGCAGCGGCGCCGATTGCTGGCGCTATTGCTGGCATGTTTGCGGCCAATACCCTCCAAAATCAAATCGATTGGGGCGACCAATTACAGAAAACCAACCTGCGCATTGGGGCGAGTACCGAAGCCCTTAGCCAGTACAACTATGTGGCCAAGCTTTCCGGCGTTGAGTTTGGGCAGCTAACAACGGCATGGCAGCGCCAAACCCGTCGCATCGCGGAGGCAGCGACAGGCACGGGCGTCGCTTCGAAAGCGTTAGACCGCCTCGGGCTTAGCGCTAAAGACCTCAACCAGTTAGCGCCTGAAGAGCAGTTCGAGCGTATCGCTGCCGCCATGCAGAACGTGGAAAGCAGCAGTGAACGTGTGGCGCTGGCGCAAAAGCTGTGGGATAGCGAAGGCGTTAAGCTGGTGCAGATCGTCAACCAGGGCACCGATGCTATTGCCGCTATGCGCGCTGAAGCGGATGCGCTGGGCCTAACGATCTCTCAAGATACCGCCAATGCGATGGCCACCTATAACGACGAGGTGGATCGTCTCAAGTTTGCGGCGCAAGGGTTAAGCCAAACGCTGGCGGGTGAGCTAGTGCCGACGATGACGTCGGGGCTGCAAGCAACCAGTGCGTTTATTCAAGAAATTGGTGGCGCAGAGGTGATTCTAAACGCGCTAACAGATGTTGTAGGTATAACTGCCGCATTGCTGGCGGGGCGCTATACCGCCGCAGTTGCCGCTTCTACGCAGAAGATGATAGCGCGCGAGCTTTCGTTACGCGCCCAAATAAAAGCAGAAGTGGCAGCAACCGCCGCATCAACCCGCCGAACGGCAGCAGAGCGTCAGTCTGCAATGGCGCTGCTGAGTACGGCGCGAATTGAAGAGCAAGCCACCCGAGGCACGGCCGCACATGCCTTTGCATTACAGCAGCTATCTATCGCTCGTGTTCGTGCCGCCGAGGCAGCAGGTGCCCATACGGCGGCCACCAACATAGCCACGGCTGCAACGCAGCGTGGTACGGTTGCCGCGAGAGGGCTGGCGTCAGCATATGCGCTAGTGGGTGGGCCACTCGGATTGCTGGTAGGTGGTGCGGGCCTGCTCTACGTCTTCCGCGACGAGCTAAACCTTACCGGCCAGCGTGCTGGTTTAACTGAGGATCAAATACACGACCTTCGCGACGAAATGAAAGGCATGTCGCAAGATGATCTAAGCGGCTCGCTGTCGTCTCTGAATGCAGAGCTGGACACAGCCACTATCAAAGCCGCAACCGCACGCGAGGAACTGGCTAAGCTGCGTAGCGAGAGCCGTGGTAGTGGCGCGCTAGGCTTTGGTGGTGGTGAGCTGGGATCTGAAATATCAGGCATGCAGGCAGTAGCTGAGGCTCAAGAGCGCATCGCTGAGCTGAACGACAGGATCAACGTGGCTCGTGGCGAAACTGCTAGCCGTATTGAGCAGAATGCCAACGCTTTTGTCGTCTACGCGGATCGAATCGAGGAGGCTAACGAAGAGACACGACGCGCCGAAGAGTTAAATAAAACGCTGTCTACGTCAGCCGCCGACGCAGCCGACAAAACCACCACCCTAGCCAATGGCTACGAAGATCTACTCGACCGCATCCAGCCTAACCGCCGTGCAGCGCGCCAATATGCTAAAGATGTGGGCGTGCTTAACCTGGCGTTGGCAACTGGCCGCATGACCACCGTGCAGTACATGCGGGCTATGGGCATGCTGCAAGAGTCGTTTCAGGCTGCGCAGCGGGAGAGCGACGATCTAACCGTGGCCGTTACTGATGGCTCCGATGAAATGACGCGCGAGATGGAGCGCTTCGGTAATGCCGTGGATGACGTGTTCGTTGATGCGTTCAAGGGCGCGTTTGACAGCTTTGAAGACTTCGCTGATGGCCTAAAGAACGCCTTTGAAACGCTGATGGCTGAGCTGGCCTATGCGGCGGTTAAGAACGAGATCAAAATCCAGCTCGGCATGGGCACTAGCGGCATGATGCAGGGCGGCATTAGCCAGTTGTTGGGCGGTGGTTCCGGCGGCTTTGGCGGTATCGGCAACCTAATCAGCGGCGGCAAATCCCTGCTTGGCATGGGCGGCTCTAGCGCTGGCGGTTTGTATGCGGGCGCGGCAACACAATCAGCAGGCACCCTTTACGGCAGCGCGGCTACTGGCTCCGCTATTGGCACCGGTGCGGCTGGCGGAGGCTTCCTCTCAAGCGCCGCAAGCATGGCTGGCCCGATTGCTGCGATGTACGGGCTGGCGTCGATGGGCAACAGTCTATTCGAGGGTGCAGGCCTATACGACGCACTGGGCATTAAAACCGGTGGTCGCAGCTCTGAATTCTTGGGGCAGATTGCGCCTATTGGCGGAACGATCATCGGCTCGGCGCTGGATGCGCTGGGCATTGGTGGACGTTCGCGCGGGCCTAGCTTCGATTTAATGACGACCGACCGCGACCCCAACACCATTTTTGAAGACGTTCAGCACGGCGTCACTGCGACCGGCGCTTTCGGGAATGTTGGGTTTCACGGCGGCAACACCAACCGGCTCGAAGAGACTTTCGGCAGCTTCGATAACGCTACCCAATTCTTGGAAACGATTGCGGCCACCGATGACATGATCGCTGCTTTGGCTCCAGGCGACATTGAGGCGATGACGCATGCTATTCAGCAAATGCGGCTCAAATCGTCGGATGCTGCGGGCATTGCCGACCAGCTAGGTGATCGCACAAAAGCCGCATTCGGCGCGATGAGCGGCGACTTTGGCGCATTCGCTCGCACGCTAACAGGCAGCACCGAAGAGATTATTGCCCAGGCGCAGGCCACGCAGCAGGCGCACGCCCTTCTTACTGGTGCCTCCGAGCGCCTGGGGCTGCAATTTAATGTTACGGGCGGTTATGCGTACGAAGCAGCTCAAGATATAGCCCAGCTCGCAGGCGGCGTTGAAAATCTGGCAGCACTGCAGCAGTCGTACTACCAAAACTTCTTTAGTGAAGCAGAGCGTGCGGCGCATCTAACCGCCGACCTGACGAGCGCCCTGGGCAGCATGGGCTTGCAACTGCCAGAGACCCGCGAGGGCTTCCGCCAGCTTGTTGAAGCACAGGACCTAAGCACCGAGTCTGGACGCCAGGCATACGCTCAGCTACTCCAGCTTTCCGCCTCATTCTCTGAGCTAACGCCCGCTGTCGAAGCGGCTGGCGATGCTGCCAGCGGCACAGCCGACGCATTGCGCGAACGTGAGCAGTTAGAACGTCAACTGCTGACACTCCAAGGCAATACCGCTGAACTACGCCGCCGTGATCTTGATGCTCTCGACTCAAGTAACCGCAGTCTACAACAACGCATCTGGGCGCTTGAAGATGAGCAGGAGGCTCAACGGGAGGCGGAGCGTGCCCAGCAAGAGCGCATTCGAGCTATCGAGCAGGAAGCCAGCGCTTGGCAGCGCGCCCAGCAGCAACTTGCCAGCTTTGGCGTCAGCATCGACAGTTGGATCGATAACCTGCGTGGTACTGATGCGGGTCTTGGCACCCCAGGCGATCAGCTTGCGGCGGCATCAGCGGCATTCGATGAGCAATACGCTAAAGCCCTGAGCGGCGATCAGGCGGCGCTAGGCAGCATCACGCAGTATGCAGACAGATTTATCGAAGCCCAGAAAGGCTGGTCAGCCAGCGGCGAGCAGACGGTCAGCACCATCGACCGCGTGACTGGAATGCTCGAAAAACTGCCCGATCAACTCAGCCCTGAGCAATTCCTTGCTGAGGAGTTCCGGGGAATTATTGCCGAACAAACAGACGTGCTAGGCAATATATTTGAAAATGGTCTGAGCGATACAGTAGCGCAGCTTTCGAAGAATTTTGGCGAGATCGATGGCAATTTGGATGGTCTTCTGACATTCCGCGAGCTAAAAAACGCGCTGGGTGATAAGGCGACGGATGCGCAAATATCGCTATTGATTGCGGCGGTCGACACTAACGGCGACGGAATGATTAGCCAGCAAGAATTAACCAACTCGCGCATCAATAGCTTGTCGAGCGATATTGCAGCGGTGCTTGTTAATGAGTTCGACAGGGTCGACATTAGTGCTGATGGGTTGATTGATTACGACGAGTTCCGTAACGCGTTTGCTGGCATGGCAACTGACGAAGAGCTTAAGCGAATTTTCTCAAAGCTAGATGCGGATGGCAGCAGTTCTATCAGCATCGCCGAGGCTCAGCGTCAGCTGCTTAGCGCAATCCGTAGCGCTGACGCAAATACCGAGGGGAGCATTAAAAACGTCGAGGACTTCCTGTATAGGGCGGGCAGTCCTTCTTGGGGTCTGCGTGTATCAATGTCCCATCACCAGGATACTGATGCTGTTAAATCGTTTGGCTATCACACTGCTAAAGAAATGCGGAAAGAGTTTAGTCCAAGCGGCACAGGCATTGGTGTGTCTCTGGCAGCCCCCCAAAATGGCGACGGCGCACGCTCGATTGCGAATGCCTTTAAGCAGGTTCTGGGCGCAAATTCGGTCAACGGATCGCACGCAGATGGCTTGGCGCGCGTCCCGTTTGACGGCTACATAGCAGAGTTGCACAAAGATGAGACCGTGTTGACCGCCGATCAATCCGACGCGCTCCGTGGATTAGCAATCGGCCCATCAATGTCGACGGCTAGCATGTCCGCGCCTGCAATTAGCATGTCAGCTCCTCCCCTTCCTCAGTTCCCGCTACTTAATCAGAGCGATCAGGCTCAAGTAAATCAGGACTTACTGAATGAGGTTAAAAAGCTACGTGAAGAGCTTAACCGAGCGCTGAACGACGTTAAAACCAACACCGGCAACACTGCGGATGCGGTGGCTACGGCGGCAGTGCGCGCTGAGCAGCAACGGTCAGAGCAGACGGACGAGCTGAGAGACGTAGCGCGTAACAGTCGCGTTAAGGGGCGCTACCCATGACAGACGCGCAGTATGAAAACTGGCTGGCAAACCTGTCAGCCAATCGCATTTTGCTTGCCGAGCTGCACCACGCGGGAGGCATTGAGTACGTGGCCACCGGCGGCTTTGTCTCACGTCCGACTGATGCAAACCCTAATCGCCCTTATATCGACATACTCAGCAAAGCGATTGATATATCGACGCGCATTGATGGGTTGGCGGGTTTCGGTCGTCTAGAGCTGTTCGACAACGGCGAGATAACAGATTGGGCAAACCGTGCCTGGCATGGCCACCCAATTATTTTGCGCTTGGGCGCCCCTGACTGGCCGCTTGATGATTTTCGTGTGCTTGCCAGAGGTAGAAATGCTGGGCTAAAGGAAGGTCGTCGCGGCGTGATCGTGTTCGATATGGAGGACGAAAGCAGCATTTTCGATCAGCAGATTGATACGGGCGAGCTACCCGATGCAGGTGGTCCTGTGCCACTTGCGCTGGGCAGCGTGTACAACGCCCATGCGTATCTGCTGAGCACCGCCCCTTATGCCTTTAAAGCCTCTTATCTGCCCGTAGCAGCGCTAAACCCTAAGGATAACGGCAACCCGATAGCGCACGTTAACGACCTCGCCAACGGTGCGTTTGAGCTATCAAACGGTCTGATTGGCACGCTAACTGTAGACATTGAGGAGCAACACAACACTCCGGCAGAGGTTTGCCAATGGGTCGCAGACTACTACAGCGTGCCGCTGGGGGATGTGGATCTACCGAGCTACACCGTCGGGCTGTATTACAACGGCGATGTGACCGGGCGGCAAATCCTTGATGAGCTGTGTGAGGGCTTGGGCGCGTACTGGTATCGCAACGCGCTGGGCGAGCTAGTGGTGCAGCAGCATCAAGAAGCGGTGACGGCTGATTTGATGCTAGTCAGTGACGAAATCGAGTACGACAAAATACGCCTGACCGAAACACAGCCACCTTGGCGGGCGTTAACGCTTCGCTACCGCCGCAACTACTCAACGCTAAGCACCGTTGCGGGTGCGATTGAAGAAAACGACCCCAGCGAAGCCGCGCGCCTGCGTAACGAGTGGCGGGAAAGCCGTGCGTCGCAGAGCGTGAGCTACTACCCGCTAGCAGAGCAAGCAGAACGCGCCGAGCGTAACAGCGTGATTCAGAACGAGACTGACGCCAACACCGAACGTGACCGGCTGTTAGCGCTACGTGGCGTGCGTCGGGATGTGTGGAGCATTGAAGCACTCACCCCGCCAGTCCAGGCGGGCATGGCCATTGCCGTTGATCACCCCAGGCTAATGGGCCGCATCGGCCGCGTCACAAACGTTAGCCGATCACCGACGCGGGGCACAACTAACCTGGAGCTTTGGCTATGAATGAAAACCTGCGCATTATTTTTGACAATGTGCATGACGCCGCAACTCTCACCGCAACATCCGAAGCCTCGCCCCTCCTCCCGATTGAAAACACGCAACGCTCAGGCCGTAGTTATGTCTGGCGTTCGCTTGATACTACTCAGCAGGTGATAACAGGGAGCCTGGACGGACCGCTTTCAATTAACGGCGCGGTTATTTATCAACACAACCTAACCAACTTGGCAAAAGTGCGTGTTGAGTATTTGCGGCGCGGCGATGTTGTTTATGACTCAGGTGAGCTGATAGCTGCAGAGTTGATCCCGCTCGGCGAATGGGTAGCAGGTATCGACCCTTGGGGAGGCAGTCAGGTTAACAGTCTGCCAAACGTGCAGTTGTCGGTCTGGTCGCCAAGCTTCTTTGTTGACAGCTACCGCATAACGATTGATGACCCTGCAAATCCTGATGGATTTATACAAGTACAGCGCATTGCGGTTGGCGACTATTTCTCGCCCAAGTTTAACGCTGCTTATGAGCCAGTTCTTGATTGGGTGGATACATCTGAACATCGAAAAACTGAAGGTGGGTCATTAAACACTGTCGGGGGAAGTTTAAGCCGACGATTAACAATTGACCTTAACTTTTTAGACTCCTCTGATCGTTCGAAGTTAACGCTAAAAGCTCTAAAAAGCGGAAAAACCTCAGATGTATTTATCAGCCTTTACCCAGCTAAAGGCGGGATAGATGAAGCTGAGCATGAGTTTTTAGCGCGTCGCGAAAACAACTATTCCCATCGCCACAAATTTTTCAATAACTGGAAAAACCAACTCGTCTTTATAGAGGTGTAACAATGCCAACGCCAAGCATACCTGATTGGGAATCAATGAATTTCGCCGAGGGTGACACCGTAGAGGCGATTGAAAAGCAGAATGCTCAGAATGAGGCCTTGCAAACATTCAGCACTCAGCTAGTCAATTATGTTGAGGAAAGCGCCGAAGCACTGCTGACGTCTGGCGGCAAGATTTTTCCGACAGTTGCTGAAGGGTTGGTGGCGGCTGAGAATGACGGTTATTTTTACGCCGAAAACCCAGACCCCAATATTTCAAAAACGCTTTATCAGCGAATCTCTGCAAGCGAAAGCCGCAAGGTGGCCGACGACCCCAGTGCAGAATTCGTTGAATCCATTGCATTAAATGATGCTATTAGCATTAACAGCGGTAAAAACTACCCACTGAAGGCGATTATCAGGGATGGCGTTTTATCGGAAGCGGGCAGCAGAAACTATAATGAGTTCCTGATAGATGCGAAAGTGTACGGCCCTTCAAAGAGTATCGAAGGATACTATTTTAGAATAGGTTACTTTCAAAACGATGTATCTGTTGGTGTAACTCAAGATAAAGGCGTAATGATTCAAAGGCTGCCAATAGCTACTTACTCTACGAACTCCGATCCAGAAATAATACACCACTACGCTGACTCCCCTATTGATTTTGTCAGAGGGTCAGGCGTCCAAACAGTTGTTATTCGCCCCGATAGAACGCTAGAGCCTATTGAGATTTATCTAACTATCGATACTGATAAAGTTTATCCGGCTGGGCAGTTTATAGACTCAAGAGAGCCTGGAAGTCCATCAGGTTCATGGATTATTGACACGTCGTGCTATGTATCTAATGACGCTGTTGCTTATGACTCGCTCACAGTTAATCGCGGAAAACCCTACCCGCTTGCGAAGCGCAATATCGGCGGCGTCGTTTCGGGTGAAAATAGCGATTGGTCAAAATTAATCCTTGACGCTTATGTTGTTGGTGCAGAGCGTGGGAAGCTATACCAAATCAGCTATTACCAGAACGGCGGTGTAATTGGGTCTGCAGGTTACGGGTGGGTGATCCGAGAGCGAGATGCCGCAGATCTTGATACCGATACCGGTGATGGTATTCGAATCGAAAATCGGGATAACCCGGATGAGGTCATTGATAGAAATGGCGGCATACAAACGATAAGTATTGTTCCTGCGCTACGCCCTGGCATTGAAATAAAAATCACGGTTGATGCCGACCAGCTCCCGCCTGATGGCGTCGCAATAACATCAAACGATAATACGCGAGACGGCTGGAGCTGGGTGATAGACCCTAGTCGCTATGCGTATAGAAACGATATAGTTTTGCCGTCACTTAGCAATTCGAATGTGACGTGGAACAAAGCTGGAAGCGATCTAGCTGTATCGTATTTTTCAAATGGTCATTACTACAGGATCACATTCGGCCTCAACGGGTTTAACAATCTGCCTAATTTTAAAAAGGTCGAAATTTCTACAGATGCATTTAACTGGACAAACCTCGTTGACTCACCAACAGACTGGTTACCACCCATACAGGTGCAAGCCGTTAATAATGGCGATGGCGGCAGCAAGATCTATACGGGCGGCAACCATGGCTCTTCCGGCAGCGCGGGCGGGAGTCAAACGGCAAGAAACGTGCACTATTCAATTTCGCCGGACAACTACCTGCTGACTAGTGATGGTTCCGGCTATGCTAATGCGATCATTGTAACTGTTGTAAATGAGGTGATGGCGTACAACACGATTACTACAGAACGCTATGTAATGAGGGAGTCGTACAAATTAGTATTCAGCGTCGGCGGAGTCAGTGTTACGGCAAAGCGTCAGTTTTACGAGGACGTTATACTAGGTAACGATAACGGCCTGCAGGCAACAACTAGCGCGTATGAAAATGTTGGCACGTATATGATATATGGGGGGCAGCAGGGTCGTGCCGTCTTTGATGCCAACCGTGTTGGAGCCGGTGCCGCGTCATCTTATCCAGATGCATGGGCAACTGTTTTCCTAGAGCCCGGCGCGGGCCAGTTTGTGGTCTGGATGGATCGCGAGTTTGGAGCAGGGGCTGGCACGCTAAACCCCAGCACTTACGTGCGGTTTGGGTCGGGCACTAACTGGAAAATCTACAACAACGTTGCTGGCTTTGATGACTTCCCTCTTAGTGCTGGGGATGAGTACAGCTGGCGAGGAGGATACGGCTGGTCTATGCCTAGCTCAATAGCTGACATTGACTCGATGTTCACTTACAGAAATGGAGGAGAAATATTTGCAGCATATGCAGTTGATAATGAGGACTGGTGGTCTATTTAAGCCTCTGGTCTGATATAGCGAAAGCCTGCCGCCTTGAGCGGTTTTTTTGTGCCTGAATATTGGCTCAGCTATACGGCAAATCGCGGACGTTCATTCCGATCTGTCCGCCTCTCGATAAACGCCAGACGCCTTCGGTCATCAAATCTCGGCGCGTCATCACATAGGCAATGCTGCCCGGCTGGGTTGTGTCGCCTATGGGGTGCGCGCCGATGCAGCGGCCTGAATAGAGCCTGCTTTTGTGAATGATGTGGAAATCGATCAAGTCATTCGGCAATCGGTATTTACCCAGGCGCTTCCAGCCTCGGCGCTCCAAGCTCTTACGCCACAGTGTGGCTTGGTACCGCGCGTCCATCACATCGCTTCTGCTGGATTCCAGCGAATGCGGACATGCTCGGCGCTATCGTCAAGCGGCACCATAGTGACATTCTCAATGGTCCCAAGATCCGATAGCAGGCGCGACCAATCCTCTGCCGCGTCATCGGGCTGGCGCTGGATCTCGGTGCAGCTCTCTGACTGAGCCGCAGGAGAATTGATCTTCCGTTTTACGCGCTCGACTAATGCCGCGTAGGTTTTCTCTGACATCATCGCCTCCCTGTTACTGGTTATGCGTACAGTTATTGTGGCGAGTATAGACAACGCAGGAGAGGGGCGTCTACTGGATGGGTGCGGGGGAGTGGTCGCAATTTGGTCGCAGACTGAGTGCGACCAATGTGCTGTATGTAAGTATAGCAAATATGTAAGGTGCTGATTTATCAATAAAGCCTTGTGCAAGCGCGGCCTTTAATAATCGACGCAGCGGATTCAAAATCCGCTGCATCTATATAATTTTTCTGTGACGAGTAATTTGGACCATCCGGCTCCAATGGTACTTGATCGATTCCAACTCATTGCTCTTCGGATCTCTTTCTCTATCGACTGGTTGCCCGCATAAATCTCTTCCAGAAGGTGCATACCGTTTTCTTATTTCCTTAATGCTTTCATGATGCTGCTTAAATCTAGCCCATTCTGTTTCTCTGGCTACGTTCTTATATTTCTGTAAAGCTTCATTGAGAGAGCCCTCATCGAAGGGGGTTTTCTCGCCATAGTCTGGCTTGTTGGCATCTAGCCATTTCCATATAGGGTATCTAGCATCATTCCTTTCCTTTCTTAAGTCTCTGCCGAGGGCAAACCAGTTGCCTATGAACGCGCCGATAAGCCCGGCCAGAATGCCCAGTATCCATTCAGTCAAAACGAAATCCTCTCAATGCAAGCTTGCTGTTTGGTTGCTGACTGGCTGTAGCCAATATAAAGAATGTAAACAAAATAAGGTAGAGAGTCGGCAGTTTAGGTGGGAGAACTGCAGTGCAGGCACGGCCGTGGTTGAGGCTGATTTGCACTCATAATCCCTTGCGCGGAAGCAATAGCCTATCCATTTTCTAACTGAAAACTAGCATGTAACCTGTTGATATTTATAGAGCGAATTGGCTGTATTGGCTGGCGCTTAAACGAGTGGGTATCTATTTATAATCAATGGCTTACTTTGATAGCCGCGTGAAAATGGGGTTGCAAAGGTCGCAGGTTCGAATCCTGTCACTCCGACCAAACAGATAAAACGGTCACTTAGCTATTACAGCGGTGGCCGTTTTTTTGTTTAAAGCTTAATTCTGGATTAGCAATCATTAGCATAAGTTGCGGAGCTTTCTGACACACTATGGATTATCTAACCAAGCAGATCTTATAGGCCTAGCCTGCTAATAGACGCTGCGCGAGATAGCCTGTTGCAAAAGCAAGCCCGGCCGCGGCGGCACCCATGGAAAGAGTACGCAGGCCTGAGCGCCAAGCTGGTAGGCCGTAGACGGCGCTCTTGAGCATGCCAATAGCAAGGAATACGCCGCAAGCCAGCCCTAGACTAGCTAGAAACTGCGTTGTGGTTGCTATATTTGGTATTGTATACGGAAGTAACGGTAGAGCGCCCACGATCAAAAAAGCACTAAAGGTGACTAACGCTGCTCGAAGAGGGTTAAGTCCAACAGATGAAAGCCCATGCTCTTCTTGTAACATGGTAGTCACCCATCTATCTGGTTCACGACATAGCGTTTCCACTACTTGTTCAAGTAGTTCTCCTTCGAAACCTTTGGCGTGAAAAAGTTGGCGAATCTCTTCGCGTTCGCCCTCAGGCACTAGGTCAATATGTTGCCGTTCGATACGCTCAGTACTGGCGATCTGAGCAAGCTGTGCCTGCCCGGCTTCGTAATTGCTGACTGCCATGCTGAAGCCGTCAGCGAGTAAGTTGGCGAAACCGAGTACAAGTGCCACCTGTGGTGAAAAACCTGCGCCAAATGCCCCTGATACAACCGCAAAAGTCGTCACGCAACCATCGATACCGCCGAGCACAGCATCGGGAAGTGTTGATGCTTTTACTGGAGTCGCTAGCCGTTTGCGCACTGCATCAGGATGATGGTCACTAAGTAGACTTTCACGACTTGGGGTTGGCATATCGAGGCCTCGTACTTTCCTGGGGTAAGAGGGCCGTTGAATCATTGCTACAACCCTCAGGTTAGCCTAGCCGCAGCTTACAGCTCACTCCATATCCGCTCGCGTATGTCTTCACTGAGTTCTGATACTTTGCGCATGCGATTGAACGTTGCTTGTGTCATATCTTCTGCAGTGTTGTGGTAGCAAATTGCCATTGATGAGAGGGTTTGAGGTCCTTCAAAGCCGAGCATGCAGCAGGTTAGCTTGCTGTAGATAGGAGTCACCGCTGAAATAAAATCCAGTTCATGACGAAGTGCCCCATTGGCGGCTGCTAGCCAGATACGTTGTAGCTTGGCGATCGAATGCGTGGTTTCCACCCAAGGCTGATACCAAAGCGCCAGCATAGACTCGCTGCTGATGGACTTTGCTGTCAGATTGGGAAACAGTAACGTTGTCATTGTATTGGTCCCTCGTAGACAGATAGGAATAGTATAGCCACCATTAATAGAGTGATTGTAGTTAATGGCTGTTTATTTGATGCGGGTCATATTTCATGGCTATGATGATTTTTTGTTTTTTAGTTAATTTTTTTTTAAAATATTATACGAGTATTTGAATGGTGTAATATTGATCTTTGCTTACTTCATTGGTTGGTCGCAATATAATAAAAACACCAACTTTCACCGCTAGTGACAGCCCCTCATATCTATAGAAAATATTCATTATGATGTTTTAATCGGCGTACTCAGTCTTGATTTTGAAGCTTTATTTGCGTTGCATCATTTCCTTGTTAGTTTATAAATATTAGCAGTGTTGCGGTGCAGCAACCTGCGGTAAGCTGACCGTATAGTTAACAAGGGAGCTTATGGATGGAAAACCCTCAAACACCAGTGAAGCCTTCTCGAAAGTGGCATTGTGCCTCGATAGATCAAGCGCTGGCGTGGCAGGCCGCTACCGTCGATGGCCTATCCACCGCAGAGGCTCAGGCGCGTTTAGAGCGCTACGGGCCGAATCGTCTTCAGCAGGTTCAGGGACGTCCTTGGTATCGGCGTTTATTGGATCAGCTCAATAATATTTTAATTCTTATACTGCTGGTTGCTGCCATTGCCAGTTTCCTGCTTGGGCATGTCATCGATGCGGCAGCCATTGTGGGGGTAGTGGCCGTGATTGCGCTGATTGGTTTTATCCAGGAAGGAAAAGCTGAACAGGCGCTTGATAGCATCCGCAATATGCTTTCTCCTCAGGCTAATGTCATACGTGACGGGAAGCGCACTACCATTCCTGCCGAAGCGTTAGTACCTGGGGACATCGTGCTGGTGGAAAGTGGTGATCGGATACCTGCGGACGTGCGACTGATTGAAGCGCGGCGTTTTCGCACCGACGAGGCGGCTTTAACTGGAGAGTCGGTGCCTGTAGAGAAGCAGTCGCACCCAGTGAGTGCAGATGTGGATCTTGCGGAGCGAAGCAGTATGGCGTTTGCCAGTACGATTGTGGTGCAAGGTAATGCCCGTGGTTTGGTCGTTGAGACGGGGCGCTACACTGAAATCGGCAAAATTTCCGAACTTCTGCGTGGTGTGGAAAAAATTAAAACGCCGTTGCTTCAGCAGCTTGATCGTGCGGGCAGGGTGCTGGCAATTTTTATTTTAGGTGCCGCCGCTATTACCGCGTTGTTAGGCACGCTTCTTCATGACCAGCCCGCTGCGGATATGTTTATGGCTGCTGTCGGTCTAGCGGTGGCCGCGATTCCCGAAGGTCTACCCGCCATTGTCACCATCGGGCTCGCGCTTGGCGTGCAAAGCATGGCGAAGCGTAACGCCATTATTCGACGACTTCCTGCAGTAGAAACGTTAGGCTCCATCTCGACTATTTTTTCCGATAAAACGGGCACATTGACGCGCAATGAAATGACGGCTCAAGCGGTATGGCTGGGTGACGAGCAGTTTCTCGTCGAGGGTATCGGTTTCACGCCCAAGGGGGCTTTTTATCGACTGCGTGTCAGCGGTGAACAAGACACAGAATGTGTCGATATGGACAGTGCCCAACCGTTAAGCGATTTTTTATGTGCTGGCGTATTGTGTAACGACACTGAGCTGCAACAGCAGGCGGGACAGTATCAGATTTATGGTGACCCAACAGAGGGCGCGTTAGTGGTTGCCGGTGAAAAAGCAGGTATAAAAACGTCAGAGGTGCGCCAGCAGTTTCCGCGGGTAGATGCGATTCCTTTCGAGTCAGACTTTAAGTATATGGCCACTCTGCATGCAGAAGCTGATGGCCAGCGTATCATCGTAAAGGGAGCGCCTGATCGTTTGATAGAAATGTGCGACAGCGTTGCTACTACAAAAGGCACTGTCGCTATTGATCGTAATGAGTGGGAAAACCGTATTCACGAGCTTTCTTCGCGAGGTTTACGCGTTCTGGCCATTGCGGATAAACCTGCTGCTATTGATGAGCTAGACCATCACCATATAGAAGGCGGGTTGCGCTTACTGGGAATTATTGGCTTGCTGGACCCACCAAGAGAAGAGGCAATCGAGGCGGTTAAGCGTTGCCAACAAGCGGGTATTCGTCCCGTTATGATTACCGGTGATCATGCTTCGACAGCGCTGGCTATTGCTAAACAACTGGGTTTTGCACAAACCCAGAAAGCGCTTACCGGGCGAGAAATTGAAGCGATGTCCGATCAAGCGTTAGAAGACACTATTTTAGAGATTGATGTCTTTGCTCGAGCATCTCCAGAACATAAGCTGCGCTTAGTAAAAGCGATGCAGGCACGGGGTGGGGTTTGCTCCATGACTGGGGATGGCGTTAATGATGGGCCAGCCTTAAAGCGTGCTGATGTCGGCGTTGCTATGGGCGTGCAGGGGACTGAGGCAGCGAAAGATGCTTCTGAAATGGTATTGGCGGACGATAACTTCGCAACCATTGTCAGTGCTATTGAAGAAGGCCGCAAAGTCTACGATAACATCCGTAAAACGATCACCTTTATTCTGCCGACCAATGTTGCTCAGGGCTTGGCGATTATGCTTGCCGTGCTATCAGGCTCGGTGCTGCCGGTAACGCCGTTACAGGCATTATGGGTAAATATGGTGGTAGCGATTACGCTAGGCTTGGCATTAGCGTTTGAGAGCGGGGAGAAAGACTTAATGGCACGCCAGCCCAGAGACCCTAAAGCACCGCTGCTTGATCTATTTTTATTGTGGCGAGTGATTTTTGTGTCTGTGCTGCTGCTCGTCGGCGTCTTCGGCATGTTCTCCTGGATACTCAACCAAGGGGGCAGTGAAGCGTTAGCGCGGGCAGGGGCGGTCAATATGCTGGTCACTGGCAGTGCCGCTTATTTAATCAATAGCCGCTTTTTAATTAATAGTACGCTGTCGTTTGCCGGTATTTTTGGCAGTCGGCCGGTATGGATCGCTATTATGATGGTGATGTTGCTGCAAATGGCGTTTACCTATTTACCCTTTATGCAGCTTATCTTTGGTAGCGAAGGGTTAAGCATTACGCATTGGCTAGCTATCATTTTAAGTAGCGGAATGATTTATCTGTTAATTGAAGCTGAGAAGGTGGGCTGGCGCATGCTCAAGGCTAAATAGAAACTGAGCATGGGCTAATTGTAATGCCCTGTTTATAAAAGATCAGCGCCACCTAGGGGGATAACAAATCATAGGTGGCGCTAAGGTAATTTCCCTGTGCGCCATTTCTGTCTAGTGGTAAGGCTTGGTTTAAAACACAGCATCCACAATAATTTTGACTGCAATACCTGCCAGCAACAGCATAATGAGATTATCAAACCAGCGGTGCGGTAGGCGTTTGCCGAGCTGTGCGCCGATGGGCATGGCGGCGAGAATTACGAATAGTGCTATAAAGCTGTAAAGCGTACGTTCCAGTGTGAGTATTTCCGCACTCAGCAGCGCGGGTATTTGCACGCAGGTGATAGCAACAAAAAACACAGAGATGGAGCCGATGAATACGCGGCGCTCCAATTGCATTGCGTTTAGAAACGTCACAGATGCGGGTGCTGACATGCCCGCCGCGCCTTGCAGAACGCCAGCGAGCAAACCGACAGGCAGCACGATGCGGTTGGCAGTCGCGAAAGGAAGGGCGATCGTTCGCCTAGCTATTTTGATGATCAAATAGAGCACGATCGACGCGGCCACCCCAAGCGATAAAAGAGTGGGTGATAACACGACTAAGCCCCATGTGCCCAGCACAATGCCTAGCCCGCCAGAAAGAGAGAAGGCGGCGAGAAAACGCAGCGGTAACAAATGGTGCCGATATTGCCATACTTGTAAAATGTTGCTGAACAAATTGGGGGCTATTAACACGGCAATAGCCAGCTTCACGTCGTAGAGCATGGTGAGTACAGGGACTACGATGACTGGCACGCCAGACCCGATGGCACCTTTGATGATACCTGCTGCAATCAGCGTTAAAAGAGCAATAATCACGGGGAATTTCCTAATGTATCAGGCGCAGCGCGACTGGGTTGCGCCTGATAAAGGCTGTGCTTGCTAAATTAGTTACTTGAGAACATAGCAGGGTGTATATGCTTGTCCATCAAGTTTCATACGTCCTTGGGCGACAAATGAGGTTAATAGCTCGTCTAAGCGCTGCATGAGTTCTGGTTCAGCAGTTAACTCAAAAGGTCCATGGGCTTCAATTGCTCGAATCCCTGGCTCTTTAACGTTACCCGCCACAATGCCAGAAAAAGCACGCCGCAAGTTGGCCGCTAGTTCATGGGTAGGCTGCTGACGATGAAGCGCTAGACCACGCATAGCTTCGTGGGTGGGCTCGAAGGGCGCCTGAAAGTCACGTGCAATGGTAAGACGCCAGTTGTAGTAAAAAGCGTCCTGATGCGTGCGACGGAAGTCTGCAATCTCGTCAATTTCTTCACGCATTTTACGTGCGACGGCCACAGGGTTGCCGGTAATAATCGTGTAGTAGCGGCGGATATCCTCGCCCAGCGTATAAACTAAGAATTCATCGATTTTCTGGAAGTACTCGGCGGAATCAGCTGGACCAGTAAACACGAGTGGGTAGGGAATATCGTGATTGCTTGGATGCAGCAGAATTCCCAGTAGGTAAAGAATTTCTTCTGCAGTACCCACCCCTCCGGGGAAAACAATAATACCGTGCCCTAAACGCACGAATGCTTCGAGCCGTTTTTCGATGTCTGGCATGACAACTAGCTCATTAACGATAGGGTTGGGCGCTTCGGCTGCAATGATGCCTGGCTCAGAAATACCTAAATAGCGGCCATCTTTACGACGCTGTTTGGCATGGGCAACGTTAGCTCCTTTCATGGGGCCTTTCATGGCGCCAGGGCCGCAGCCGGTACAGATGTCTAGATCTCGCAAGCCAAGGTGATAACCAACGTCCTTGGTATATTCATACTCTTCTCTGGAAATCGAGTGGCCACCCCAGCACACCACCAAGCTTGGGTCGCGTCCTGGCTTCAGCGTGCCCGCCTTGCGCAGGATATGAAACACGGCGTTAGTTGTGCCTTCACCCGTGGTTAAATCAAACCGCTTGTGGTGTTGGATTTCGTTGTAAACATAAACAATGTCGCGAAGAATGGATGATAAATGTTCGCGTATACCACGAATCATTCGTCCGTCGACAAAGGCTTCGGCGGGCGCATTGGTTAGCTTAAGACGGATGCCTCGGTCTTGCTGTAAGACTTCAATATCAAAGTCTTTGTAGGCTTCCATAATGGCCAAACTATCATCCGTTGGGCTGCCGCAGTTAAGCACCGCGAGTGCACAGCGGCGTAGCAGATCATGCAAGCCACTTTTAGAGGTGCTTTTTAAACGGTTGACCTCATGCTGGGAAAGCACTTCGAGGCTGCCTTCCGGGGAAATAATGCTGGAAATGGTGGCGCGCGGCACTGGGAGTTGCGTCATTAGTCTGGCTGTCCCTAATCATATTGTTAACGAAACCACATACTATCATGGCCTTTACTAACTGAATTCAAGCAATAAGGGTAGTGATGGTCCTTAGCGTCCGTTTAAGAGTCGGATTGTGCTACTCTGTGCTCTCGTTAAGAGCACACGGTGGCTAGTCAAGATGGCGCTTTATTATGTTTAATGCCCAGTATTTTCGGACGTTTATAACGTTAGTGGAAACGGGGAGTTTCACACGAACTGCGCGCCGTTTGGAGATGACGCAGCCTGGCGTCAGCCAGCATATCCGCAAGTTAGAAAGCTATTTAGATAAACCGCTGATAGAGAGAAAGGGCAGAAGTTTTACGCTAACGGAGTCTGGACGAAGGGCTTATGATTATGCGTTGAAGCTATTTGCCGAGCATGAGCAGTTTCGCCATGGTTTAGATGACGACTCGCTGGATAGCGGTGAATGCCGGATTGCATCCCCAGGAAGTGTTGGGTTGATGTTTTATCCTTTTATTCTTGGCCAGCAGCAGATGCACCCCAACTTAACGGTCAATTACAGTTTTGCTTTTAATCACGAAATCGTTAATGACCTGCTTGAAGGCCGCTACGATATTGGCATCGTGACTGAGCAGGTCAACCATACCGAACTGACCTGCACGGTATGGCACAAAGAGCCATTATGTTTAGTCGTGCCTGCTGATTTTGCTGGCAGCACGCTAACCGACCTGATGGGCATTGGTTTTCTTAATTACTACGACGGCATTAATCACGCCAATGCACTGCTGCGCGCCAATTATCCAGACGAATTTCGTTCAATGACGCATTTTCGGCATCAGGGGTTTACTAACGAAGTGAGCATGGTGCTGGATGCGGTCGCGCGAGGGCTAGGTTTTACCGTTGTCTCACGCTTGGTGTTAGAAACCTCTCCTTGGCAACGCCAAGTAAAAGCGTTGGCGTTACCTCAAGGGATTAATGAAGTGCTTTATCTGCTGCGCCGGCGAGATTCGGTCTTGCCGAAACGTTATGAAAAGTTACTGGAGGGGTTTCATCACCAACGCCTGCAAGAAAAAACGCCCCTGGTGCCCGAATAACGAGCGCCAAGGGCGTTTAAGAGACAGGGATGTCTTGTCGTTTAATAGTGTATGCGTTGAGTATTAACGACGGTATTCGTCAATGCTGGGGCAAGTGCAGATAAGTTGCCGATCACCGAATACGTTATCAACGCGGTTAACCGCAGGCCAATACTTTGACGCAGCAACAGCCTCTGTTGGGAAGGCGCCCAGTTTACGGTCATAAGGGCGTTGCCACTCGCTATCCATCAAATCTGCTTGGGTATGAGGGGCATTCACCAACGGGTTATTATCCAGCGGCCAATCACCCTTTTCGACGCGCGCAATCTCTTCTCGAATCGCGATCATGGCATCACAGAAGCGATCAATTTCGTAGAGTGACTCAGACTCTGTAGGCTCGATCATCAGTGTGCCTGGCACTGGGAACGACATGGTCGGCGCATGGAAGCCGTAGTCCATCAGACGCTTGGCAATATCTTCTTCACTGATACCGGAAGCACTCTTGAGCGGACGAATATCGATGATGCACTCGTGGGCGACATTGCCGTTCTGGCCACGGTAGAGAATCGGATAAGCACTCTCTAATCGCTTGGCAATATAATTGGCATTAAGAATAGCCAGCTCTGTTGCTTCGCGAAGCCCACGTGCGCCCATCATCTTAATGTAAGCCCAGGAAATTGGCAGAATTGACGCGCTGCCAAATGCTGCAGCGGAAACCGCACTGTTTTCTGGGTTAACACCATTAATAGGCGTAACCACGTGATTGGAAACAAAGGGAGCAAGGTGAGCTTTGACACCAATCGGGCCCATGCCCGGGCCACCGCCACCGTGGGGTATACAAAATGTTTTGTGCAGATTGAGGTGCGAGACATCGCCGCCGAAGTCACCGGGCCGCGTCAACCCCACCTGAGCATTCATGTTGGCACCATCCACATACACTTGGCCGCCATGCTGATGTACTACCTCGCAAACCTTGCGAACATGGGACTCAAATACACCGTGAGTAGAGGGATACGTGATCATTACGGCAGATAGGCGATCACTGTGTTGCTCGGCTTTGCGCGTTAGATCATCCAGGTCAATGTTGCCGTTGGCGTCACACTCAACTACGACAACGTCCATGCTCAGCATGGCGGCCGACGCTGGGTTAGTGCCGTGGGCGGAGCTGGGGATTAAGCACACATCACGATGAGCTTCACCTTGTGCTGCCTGATAGCGACGAATGGCCAGCAGACCCGCATATTCACCCTGGGCACCCGAGTTGGGTTGCATGGAGATATGGTCATACCCCGTCACTTCCACTAAGAAGGCGGCTAGCTCATCAATCATTTGATGATAGCCCGCCACTTGGTCGCGAGGGGCGAACGGGTGGAGGTGCGCAAACGCAGGCCAGGAGATCGGAATCATTTCACTGGTAGCGTTTAGCTTCATCGTGCACGAACCCAGCGGGATCATGGCATGAGCCAAGGAAAGGTCTTTATTCTCGAGACGCTTCAAATAACGCAGCATCTCGGTTTCGCTGCGATAACGGGTAAACGTGGGGTGTTCCAAAAAGCTGCTTTCACGCCGATACAGCGCAGGAATGCCGCTGAGCTCGTCACTAATGACCTGTCCATCAAGCGCTGCGACGGACAAGCCGTGCTCATCGCCTAACAGCACATCAAACAGCGTCGCGACGTCGTGAGCCGTTGTCGTTTCATCCAGGCTAATGCCCACATCGCCATTGGCGAAGTAATGAAGGTTGATATCATGCGTCATGGCGCGGCCATGAATTTTACCCGCATCTATTTGAGTCAGGCGGAGCGTATCAAACCAGCTGTCGTTCGCTAACGTGACCCCACCTTGCTTAAGGCCTTCCGCTAATAAAGTAGTGAGGCGATGCACGCGGCCTGCAATTTTGCGAAGACCTTCTGCACCATGGTAGGTGGCGTAGAAGCCAGCAATATTTGCTAGTAGTGCCTGAGCAGTACAAATATTGGAGGTCGCTTTCTCGCGGCGGATATGCTGCTCGCGGGTTTGCATGGCCATGCGCAATGCAGTGTTACCGCGGCTATCTTTGGAGACACCAATAATGCGGCCAGGAATCGAGCGCTTTAGCTTATCGGATGTGGCGAAGAAAGCCGCATGCGGTCCACCAAAGCCCATGGGGACACCAAAACGCTGGGAGTTACCGACAACGATATCAGCGCCCATTGCACCTGGTTCTTTAAGCAACACGAGGCTCAATAGATCCGTGGCGACGCACGTCATGATGCCGCGTTCTTTGGCGGCGCTTAGTAGTGGAGAAAGGTCCGTGATGTTGCCACTGGCGGAAGGGTATTGCACCAGGGCACCAAACACATCGTGTTCTGCCAGCGTTTCAGCGGGGCCACTGATTAGCTCAAAGCCAAAAAACTCCGCGCGAGTTTTAATAACGTCTAACGTTTGCGGAAATAGATCATCGGCAACAAAGAAGGTTGTTGACTTACTTTTCTTGTTGCTGCGCTTGCATAGTGCCATCGCTTCCGCTGCAGCCGTCGCTTCGTCCAGCAATGAAGCATTAGCAAGCTCCATGCCGGTTAAATCCATAATGACCTGCTGAAAGTTAAGCAGGCCCTCTAGTCGGCCTTGAGAGATCTCAGGCTGATAAGGCGTATAAGCGGTGTACCAGCCCGGATTTTCCAGCACATTGCGCTGAATGACCGCTGGCATGTGGGTGCCGTAGTAACCTTGGCCGATGTAGCTCTTAGCCACACGATTTTGGCGCGCCAGCTGGCTTAAGTAGTCTAGCGCTTCTGCTTCGCTGCGTGGGTCGTCCAGGGCTAACTCACGGCCAAGGCGGATATCGCTTGGCACGGTTTGCTCAATAAGATCTTCCATGCGCTGCAAATTGAGCGCTTTTAACATAGTGTCGACATCAGCGGGGCTAGGCCCATTGTGGCGTTTGATAAAAGCATCATGGTCGGCCAGTTCGGCCAAACGGCGTGTTTCAAATGGCATGGGAGGGTTCCGAACGTAATGAGAAAACCGCGCAGGGTGAAACTAGAAAGCCTGCTTTACGCAGGCTTTCCGACTAATTAATCGTCTGAACTAAGTGTTGCCTGGTAAGCATCTGCGTCTAGCAACCCGTCAAGGGCTGTGTCTGTCAGGCGCACCTTCATGATCCAACCACCTTCATAAGGCGCTTCATTGACGGTCTCCGGCGAATCTTCAAGCGCCTCATTCACTTCGATAACTTCACCGTTAACCGGCGAGTAAAGGTCAGAAGCCGCCTTAACAGACTCGATAACGCCGAACTCTTGGCCTTTGTTGAGTGCCTGACCGACTTCTGGCAGTTCAACGAAAACAACGTCACCCAGCGCTTCTTGGGCATGATCAGTAATGCCGATAGTGACGGTACCGTCTTGGTGGTCAAGTACCCATTCGTGGCTTGCGGCATAACGAAGATTGGCAGGAAGATTGCTCATGATGATTCCCTTTATGAAACAGTTGTCTGGACAGGAGCATACTAACGCCTGTCGTTCGCCTTGGCGACTATTGGCCAGTTCTAAGCCAGGCGATCTGTGCCCTATGTTAACGTGTTTCCGATCGGAAACAAATTTCTTCAACGCCCCATGGTGGCAAAAAAACCACGTCGTGTTTCCTGATGCTTTATATCTGCTAGTTTTTTTGAAAACAGATGCTTTCTCTACTGAGTTGCGACATCACAATGGGTGCGCACTAGGAAAATGGTGCAAAACATGCCAATTATGCGTTTTTTCAAAGCGTGAGACGCGCTATGGTGGAAACGTTTGATAACCTCAGTAGCATAAAACAAGGCAGCTTGACTGCCCGGTGCCCATAATAAACGAGCTAACGAACAGGGTAAGGAGAAACACGTGGAAATACTAACCAACCTCCTAGGGGCAATTAACGGTGTCGTTTGGGGCCCGATAATGTTGGTCCTACTGCTAGGCGTAGGGATTTACTTACAGATTGGCTTGAAGCTGATGCCGATTAGAAAGCTCGGTGTGGGTTTCAAGCTCATGTGGAAGGGCCGCGACACTAAGCCTAGCAAAGCAGATGCTGACCAGGTGTCTGCTGACCAAGACGGTGAGATTTCACCTTTTGATGCACTGATGACGGCGCTATCCGCGACGATTGGCACAGGTAATATCGCGGGTGTGGCAACGGCTATTGCGCTTGGTGGCCCAGGCGCGGTGTTCTGGATGTGGATCACTGCGTTAGTGGGGATGGCCACTAAATTTTCCGAAGCAGTTCTTGCTGTGCGTTATCGTGAAACCGATAGCACTGGCTACCACGTCGGTGGCCCGATGTTCTATATAAAGAATGGCCTCGGTAAGAAATGGCTCTGGCTGGGTGGGCTATTCTCATTCTTTGGTGCGGTAGCGGCTTTTGGGATCGGTAATACCGTACAGTCAAACTCTGTAGCGGATGCAATGGACTCTACCTTTGGTGTTCCGCATTGGCTAACCGGCGTAATTATCATGGTGCTGGCGGGGGCTGTTATCCTCGGCGGCATTAAGCGCATTGCAAAAGTAGCCGGTAAACTAGTGCCCATCATGGGGATTGCTTACGTGATTGCCGGGCTGTTGGTCTTGATCGTGAATGCAAGCCAAATTGGTGAAGCGTTTGGTTTGATTTTCTATTACGCCTTTAATCCGATGGCAGCAGCGGGTGGCTTTGCCGGTGCGGCAGTCATGGCTGCTATCCGGTTTGGTGTAGCACGCGGTATTTTCTCTAACGAAGCAGGTTTAGGTAGTGCACCCATTGCACACGCAGCAGCGCAGACCAAAAACCCGGTTCGCCAAGGCCTCATCGCCATGCTGGGCACCTTTATCGATACGATTGTCGTTTGTACCATTACGGCACTGGTTATTTTGACCTCCACAGTATGGATTGATGGTGAGGCGGGTGCATCACTGACGGCGCTTTCGTTCGATGCTGCCTTGCCCGGTTTTGGTAACCAGATTGTTGCGATTGCCCTGGCTGTGTTTGCCTTCACCACGATTCTTGGCTGGTCTTTCTACGGCGAGAAGTGCTGTCAGTTCCTGTTCGGTACACGTTCGATTATGCTGTATCGCGTGCTGTTCGTTCTGGCAATCCCGCTGGGTGCTATCGCGCAGCTTGGTTTTATTTGGCTGATGGCTGATACCTTTAACGCTATGATGGCCATTCCGAACTTGATCGCGTTGGCGCTACTTTCGCCAGTGGTATTCAAACTTACCCGTGATTACTTTGCAGGCAAAGACGTGCTGCCAGGTGAAGCGCTGGATCATGATAAGTAAGCCCTATTCAACGTAATATGGGCCGATAAGATGTAATAGAGCCGGGAAGCCAGTCATGGCTTCCCGTTTCTCTTTCTCGACCGAGGAAATCCCATGACCGACCTTAAACAGACGCCACTTCATGAATTGCATCTTTCGCTAGGAGCCAAAATGGTTCCCTTTGCGGGTTATGACATGCCGGTGCAATACCCATTGGGTGTCAAAAAAGAGCATGAGCACACGCGTCAACAATGTGGGCTGTTTGATGTTTCTCACATGGGCCAAATAGCGGTTTCTGGCGACAATGTTGCTGAGGCGCTTGAGTCACTCATCCCAGCAGACCTAGTGGGGTTAAGCAAAGGTGAGCAGCGCTATGGACTATTAACCGGGACTGATGGCGGTATTATCGATGATCTAATGGCCGTCAATGCAGGTGATCATTTTTATCTGGTCGTCAATGCTGCTTGCAAAGAGCAGGATATTGCCCATCTGCGCACCAATCTTTCTGCTACACATCACATAGAGGTACTCGACCGTGGGCTACTGGCTCTGCAAGGCCCGCAAGCCCGCGATGTCATGGAACGTCTGTGCCCCCAAGCGTGTGAGTTAACGTTTATGCAGCATGGCCGCTTCACGATGGCGGGGCAGGAAGTCTGGATTAGTCGTAGCGGTTACACCGGTGAAGATGGCTTTGAAATATCAGTGGCTTCTGATGCATGCCAGGCATTGGCAGAGCAGCTGTTAGCTGAACCCGAAGTTGAAGCAATTGGCTTGGGTGCGCGCGACTCGCTTCGCCTAGAAGCAGGGCTGTGTTTGTACGGGCACGATATGGATATGACAACGACGCCTGTAGAAGCTGGGCTTATTTGGGCGATTGGTAAGCCTCGCCGACAGGCTGGGGAGCGTCCGGCAGGTTTCCCAGGGGCGGAGCTTATTCTGCACCAAGTAGCCGCGAAAGATCACACGCGTAAGCGGGTAGGGCTAGTGGCAGAAGGGCGTGCACCAGTAAGAGAGGGCGCGCTTTTAGTTGATGCAAAGGGCAATGAAATTGGTGTTGTGACTTCCGGTGGCTTTGGGCCAAGTGTTGGTAAGCCAATTGCCATGGGGTACGTGGGGCGTGAATGGGAAGCGCCGGAGACCACAGTTTATGCGTTGGTGAGAGGTAAACAGCTGCCGATGGTGGTGACACCAACTCCGTTTGTGAAGCCAGGCTATTATCGCGGCTAACACCGCCACTGTTCATGAAAAAAGCCCCTGAAATTCAGGGGCTTTTTTTACTTCATCTTAATACTTGTCGGGGGTCGATAGGTTTTCCGCCTTGGCGCAGGTCAAAAAGCAGGTCGTAGCGCTGTGAGGCACTGCTTTGGCCGACATCACAAAGTGGGTCGCCTGTACTCACTTGCTGGCCGACACGGACTAAAATGCGTTCGCACAGTGCGTAGACGGTTTGTAAGTTATCCGCATGATGAATAATGACAACTTCGCCAAGCTGGCGCATTCCATCAGCAAAACGCACTTCACCTGGCGCGACTGCTTGGGCTTTGGCACCGGCTTGGGTGGCCAGTAGCATAGGTTGAAGCGTACCACGGCTATCGGCACCAAAACGGCGCACAATCCGATAGTCCTCTAAGGGCCAAGGCCAACGACGTGCAGATGCAGGCAAGCTTGCGCTTGGCGTCGGTGCTGGCTGGCTAGTGCTGGAACTGCTGGCGCTGCTTGAGGTGGTGCTGCTACTCAGCGGTACACTGACAATTTGGCCAACTCTGAGCGCTGTGGGAGAGGTGCCAGGATTGGCACTCTGCATACGCCCTGATGTGGTGCCAAAATGGCGCGCGATACTTGAATAGGTATCGCCAGGCCGAATCTGGTAGCGATAGGGCCCGCCAGAGGGCGCTCGCTCTTGCTGGGTAGGTATTAATAGACGTTGTCCAACGTTTAAGCGTTGAGCATTTGTTCCAGGGTTGAAGCGTTCAAGACGTTCCAGTGGAACGTTTGCCCGGTTGGCAAGTTTTCCCAGCGTATCGCCACGCTGTACCGCTACCCATTCACCATTTATTTGACCGGCAGTGCTACTGGGCACAGGGTTGTTTTGATCATTTGAAGAGGGAGAACCAGCACATCCCGCTAACAACGTTGCTAGCAAACAGGCCGCTAACCATCGAGCTAGTCGTGATTGGTTTGCTTGGCTAGCAAGGCGTCTTTTTCCTGCCAGAGTGAATTGATCCATGCGTGGAACCGTTCCTTGTGCTGCTGTTCTTCGTGATAGTTGGCTTCGTTCATCCATTGGGGAATAGCGAGTTGCCTTGCGTTAAGTGTGATGCAAGCCTCTTTTCCGCATAGAAAACCCCAGAAAGTTGGCGTTGGGTTTTCATAGCTGATGGTGACATCCAAAATGCCATCCAGTTTGTCACCAAGCAGGCTAAGCACCTGAGAGACACCGCCAGCCTTGGGTCTCAGTAAGTGCCGAAATGGGCTTTGCTGTTTTTCCCGTTTTGCTACGGTAAAGCGTGTCCCCTCGACAAAATTAAATATTGCAATGGGGGCATTTCTAGCTTGCCGACAAACGCGCTCAGTTGACTCACGGTCGATAGTGGCGAGTTTAGGGTTTTTGGCAAGTTGCTCTCGACTGAAGCGCCGCATAAAAGGGAATTCTAACGCCCAAAATGCCAGTCCGACGATAGGAATCCAAATTAACTGATGTTTCAAAAAGAACCGGGGCATTGGAATGCGGCGATGCAATGCCATAAAAAGAATGAAGATATCTGTCCAACTGCGGTGGTTTGAAATAACCAGCCACCATTGATGTGGGCTGAGTGAATCCGGAATGCTGATGTTTACATCAGGCTTGATCCACCGGCGCATCCACCACAGATTTGCGCCAATCCAATTGAGCGCAACGCGGCACAGACCATCAAGAATTCTCTGTTTTTGATGTCGTCCTGGGGTTATGACTTTTAACAGCGTTAACAAAATGAGTGGCACGCCCCAAAACAGTGTCGTTAGCGTCAGCAGCAACAGGCTGACGACTCCTTTGGCAGTAGACATACCACAGTTCCTTTTACGTATGATGACACCAGTGGTGCAATTTTAGCGCTAGGTGACCAATTTATAGGCAACCCCGCGTAAATGCTAAAGGATCACGCCCACGCTGCCCAGTATATTACCAAACCTTAGCATGCTTAATGGATGTGCTAGGGCATCAGTGTCGGTGTGTTGATACCTTCGATTAGCACTTTGCTCAGAGCCTGTGCCGCGACAGATAACTCATGATGCGTCAGTATCCCCACTCGGCAGGCAATGCCTGGTGAGGTTAAGGGAACGCAACGAGCGCCGAGTTGGTGCATTTGCTGAATACACATTGAAGGCACGGCACTTACGCCTAAGCCATCGGCCACCATTCTACCAACGGTTGAGAGCTGATGGCTTTCAAAAGCGACCGGTAAGTCAATGTGTTGTTTGGCAAGTCCTTGCTCTAACAATCTACGCACCATTGATGGGCGTTGAAGGGTAATAAAATCCTGTTGTAACAAGGTGGCCCAGCTCAGTGTGTTGGCCTGGGCCAATCCTGATTGGGGGGGGACGACAGCGATAAATTGATCTTCAAAGAGTGGCGTAAACGTTAAGCTGCCGGTTCCTTCGGGTAAAAAGGCAATGCCGATTTCCACTTGGCGAGAGCGCACCATGTCGATGACTTCTTCGTTGATAACATCATGGACAGTAATATTGATCTTAGGATATTGCCGACGGAAGGTAACCAGGGCGCTGGGCAGTAAATTACACGCAAAAGAGGGCATGGCTGCTACGCTTAAACGGCCAAGCTGGAGAGTGAAGCGTTGGCGCAGTCGCTCTTCAGTATTATCCCACTGAGCAAGCAAATGCTTCGCCAGTGGGATAAGGGTTTCACCCTCAGGTGTGAGTCGGACGCTACGGGTACTGCGTATCAACAGCTTTCCCCCCAGCGAATCTTCAAGCCCTTTGATGGCCAAGCTGAGCGCTGGCTGAGACAGGTGCAGGCGCTCACAGGCTTGGGTAAAGCTCAGAGTTTGGGCTACCGCCAGAAAAGCGCGAAGTTGCTTAACGGTCATACGGACCCTTTAATAAGTTTTTTATATAAATTGATAAGAAAAACAAACTTAACAAATATATCATCTGGTACAACACTGGCTATACAGATCCAACCGCATCATAACGACGCGTGCAACGTACCACCGATAATAATGCGAGGCATAACAATGGCAGGATTTGACAAGCGTGTATCTTCCTATGAGGAAGCGATGGAAGGTATCGAAAGTGGCATGACCGTTATTGCTGGCGGTTTTGGCCTTTGCGGCATTCCTGAAAATTTGATCGCTGAGATTAAACGTCGGGCTGTCACTGACCTCACGGTAGTATCTAACAATTGCGGTGTTGATGGTTTCGGGCTAGGTGTGCTGCTCGAAGATCGTCAGATTCGTAAAATTCTCGCTTCTTATGTTGGCGAGAACGCAATGTTTGAACAGCAAATGCTTAACGACGAAATTGAAGTTGTGCTAACACCCCAAGGCACGCTGGCCGAGAAAATGCGCGCCGGTGGTGCGGGTATCCCCGCATTCTATACCGCCACAGGTTACGGAACACCTATTGGTGAAGGTAAAGAGGTGCGTGAATTTAACGGCCGCCACTATATTTTAGAAGAAGCCATTACCGGTGATTTCGCGATTGTTAAAGGCTGGAAAGCAGATCGCTACGGCAACGTCATGTATCGGCATACGGCACAGAACTTCAATCCCATGGCAGCCACTGCTGGAAAAATAACGGTTGTAGAAGTTGAGGAAATTGTTGAACCAGGTGAATTGGAGCCAAGCCAGATCCATACCCCCGGTATCTATGTGGATCGCATTATTCAAGGCTCATTCGAGAAGCGCATCGAAAAACGCACGGTACGTAGCTGATCGCTCTCTGGTTTAGACATTTTCACTCAATAAGAGGTATACACCATGGCTTTAACACGTGAGCAAATGGCACAGCGCGTTGCGCGTGAACTTGAAGACGGCTTTTACGTCAATTTAGGTATCGGCATACCTACGCTGGTTGCCAACTATGTGCCTGACGGCATTGATGTCATGCTGCAGTCCGAAAATGGACTGCTAGGTATGGGGCGTTTTCCCACTGAGGAAGAAGTTGATGCTGATATGATCAACGCCGGTAAGCAGACAGTCACCGCTCGTCCTGGGGCTGCTATTTTCTCTTCAGCAGAATCATTCGCGATGATTCGTGGCGGTCACGTGGATCTGACCGTGCTGGGGGCTTTTGAAGTGGACCAAGAGGGAAATATTGCGTCATGGATGGTGCCAGGCAAGCTCATCAAAGGGATGGGCGGCGCGATGGATTTGGTTGCTGGCGCAGAAAACATTATCTGTACCATGACGCACGCCTCGAAACACGGTGAGTCCAAGTTACTGGAAAAGTGCACGCTTCCTCTAACAGGGGCAGGTTGCATCAATCGCGTATTGACCGACCTGGCTTATTTGGAAATTAAAGACGGTGCTTTTATTCTCAAAGAGCGTGCCCCGGGTGTCAGTGTTGAAGAAATTATTGAAAAAACAGCTGGCAAGCTGATTGTGCCCGATCACGTTCCTGAAATGACGTTTGACGCTGAATAAACTCTTAGCAGGCGTGAGCTAATCAGCTCACGCCATTTCACAGCGGGTGTGGAAAGGTAGCAGGATTTCAGCAATACGCTCATGGTCGTCACCGACATGTTTTTGCACGAGTGCTAGTCCCCCCAGACAAAGACGATGCTCATCGCCTGAGCTGAAAACGATTTTTTGTGGCATTGCAGGATAAAATCGATGCTCAAGTAACGGTGACACGGAAAATACGCCGTTTTGTTGCCCCTCAAAACTGGGCATGCCGCATGCTTCAAGCTGACTATGCAAGGTGTCTAGGGGCTCGCCAATCGTTGAGCAGTCGAAACCTGCGTGGTGCAGTCTAGGGCCCATGATCGCTAGCCAGGCAGCGAGGGGATGTGCCTGTTGTAGCTGCTGATAGAGCGCCCAAGAGGGCATTGGCCATGGGCGTCCTCGGCTTAGTAAATTTTGCCCTTGGCAATCGGCTGGATGGCTTTGTAGCACGAGCTGCGTTAATGCTTCGCGGGGTGCTTTTGAAAGCGTACCCAGCTGCAACTCTGCTAATACCAGCCAACTGCTATTGTCATTAGGTGCAAGTAAATGCACCAAAAGGCCTTTATCTGCCATAGCGTAATGGCCAACTGATCGGTAGCCCATATGTGCAAGGCTGGTGTTGAGCTCGCTAGCAGCAAAGGGACCATGATTTAGCGTCACCAAGGTCAAATACTCGGCTGACGTACTTAGTGGCCACAATCTTAGTCCGCCAAGGTCTGGGTGTGTATGTATGTAGTCCAGCCAAAGCTGTTGAACAAACTCCTCTCGCTGCATTGGGATACCCTCGCCGCCTAATCGAACGTCACATGAACTGTCATATAAGCTGTGATACTTCAGTATAGGCAAGCGAAGATTTGGTTGTTCAACGGGTGTAAACGTCAGTTTTAACGCCTGGGTTAAGAAGCCAACAGCTGCTGTTGGCGCACAAAATGGTCGAACTCAGTAAAACCGCCGATGTGCTGTTGGTCAACAAACACTTGGGGGACGGTATGAATAGGCTTGCCAGCTGTTTTTGCAATATCTTCCTTGGTAACGCCTTCTGAAGGCATATCAACGTAGCGGTAGCCTTCTATCTTTCCGTTACTCTCTAAATGCTCTGCGAGATGCTTTGCGCGTACGCAGAAGGGGCATGACATGCGGCCAAAAATTACCACAAACATCGTAGAAACTCCTTTAGGATAAAGATCTATTAAAAATGGGTTGCCTATTGTGGCGCAGCTCATGCAGTTTGGCTAATAGCGCTACACTACACGCTTCATTAAGCCGTGTTATGGGCGAATGTTTAATCATCGGAAGAGCGTATGCAAACCTTAGCTGCCCAAGAATACGCACGCTTAGCTGAATTAGCGTTGCATTATCGAAATGCGCATCTGCGCTCAATGAAGCAGGCGGATCATTATAACCCTCGTCTTGGAGTTGATGCGCTGTGCTTCCAGCCTTGGGAAGAGGAGCATGCGTCGCTACTGGTCGGTGCATTAATAACACCTTGTGCGATGTGGCTAGTTGCTGTGCCACGTCTGGATCAGCATGCCCCTCTGGGGAATGTATTGCGCCTCAACCTTCCTTCTGGCCACTATTCGCTTTCATGTGAACCGTTGCCCAACGGCAGTGAGCTTTATAAGCGCATCATTCTGGAGGATCTAAGTGATCTGGAAAGTATGCAGGAAGCTGCGCGACTGGCCCAGCGAATGATGATGCAGTTAATGGTGTCTGATAAATCTTCTCCAGAGGTTGGTTAGGCAGAAACGTCTACCTCTATCTACACTGTTGTTTTTACATTTTTACTCTGAATAATCTCAGCAAAAGGAACGTTTATGTCCTCTGAAAAAGCTGTCACACCCCGTGTTGCTGTGGTCACTGGCACTAGCAGCGGTATTGGTGAAGCGGTGGTGAAACATTTCTGTGAGCAGGGTTTTCAAGTGTTAGCAGTAGACTTTAACCCGGCTGGAAAAGAAGTGGCTGACGCGGCTGGCGCAGCGTTTTATCAGGGGGATTTAACCGACCCCGACGCGTGCCGTGGCGCGATTGCTGACGCGGTTAAACGCTTTGGTGGCGTCGATATTTTGGTTAATAATGCAGGTATTCAGCACGTCGCTTCTATTGAGACGTTCCCCGAAGAGAAGTGGCGTCAAATCATCGATTTAATGCTGACGGCGCCGTTTTTGCTTACCCAGGCAGCATGGCCACATATGCGTAAAAAAGGCTGGGGGCGTGTGATTAATATTGCGTCTGTGCATGCACAGGTGGCTTCACCAGGCAAAGCCGCTTATATCAGTGCCAAGCACGGCATGATCGGACTAACGAAAACCGCCGCTTTAGAAGGTGGTGAGCAGGGGATTACCGCCAATACTATTTGCCCCGCCTATGTGAAAACACCGCTGGTAGATAATCAGATCGCCGACCAAGCCAAGCTACATGGGATGGATGAGCAAGAGGTGATTGAAAAAATCATGCTGAAAAACGCAGCGGTTAAGCGCTTGATTGAGCCTTCCGAGGTTGCTCAGCTAGTTGCTTACTTAGCCTCCGATGCGGCAGGCGCTGTAACGGGTGCCAGTTGGAACATTGATCTAGGATGGACCGCCCAATAACATCAAGTTGACACCCACTCTTTGCGGCGTTGTTGCGCAAAGAGTGGGCGAATTACCGACGTACCGGGCGCTTCTGTAATTTGCGTTGTAATGTGCGCCGATGCATACCGAGTGCCCTAGCCGTGGCTGAAATGTTGCCATCATGCTCTTGCAACACCTTTTGAATGTGCTCCCACGTTATACGGTTGATAGAGGGAGGGTTGTCGGCTAGTTCAATATTCGGATCACCATCCTGATGGTCAAAAGCGGCAATAACATCGTCGGCATCCGCTGGTTTGCATAGATAGTTAACAGCGCCAAGTTTGATGGCTTCTACCGCTGTGGCGATGCTGGAATACCCCGTTAATACCACAATGCGGCAATTCGGTGCGCTTGCCAGCATGTCGGGCAGTAGCTTAAGCCCGGAACTATGCTCAAGTTTTAGATCGAGTGTTGCCATCGTTGGCATGAACTGCGTGATCAGCGCCATTGCTTGATCAGCATCGTGGGCAACTTGCACCTCAAAACCACGACGCGAAAGCGCTCTGCTTAGCACGTGACAAAACATTTCATCATCGTCGACGATTAGAAGGCGTTGGTCTTGCGTCTGCATGATGTCCTCGATTTTCTGGCGAATGCTCTGCGTCGCTGTTACTTATCAGGGGCGGAACAAAGCGGCAGCGTCACTTCCGTTAACGTACCGCCTTCAGGATGATTGTACAGGCTTACTCCACCACCGAAACGATTAATGGTGGCATGGGTTAAAAACAGCCCAATCCCCATGCCTTTGCTTTTGGTGGAAATAAACGTGTCGCCTAGCTGGTCAGCAATCGACATGGCGATGCCGGGTCCATGGTCGCGTATATCAATAACAACGCTTTCATCTTGCCAATCCAGTCGAATAGCAATTTGTTCTGGATTAGCGTCGGCGGCGTTATTCAGCAAATTGGTTAGCGCTTGATCTAATGTGGCATCGACGGCCAACCAGGGGCGGCCGCGTTTCTCGGCAACATCAAAAAAGTGGCTAACATCTGGCCTGATAACGAGCCAGCGTTGCACAACGGCGGCTAACCACAGTTCAGCATCCAGTATCTCTGGTTCTGCCATGCGCCGACGATCAGCCGTCGCAACAAGGTGTTGTAAGCGCGATTTGCACACGTCTACTTGCTGGCGAAGAATGGCTATATCTTGTTGCAAGGGGGAGTCATTAGGCGCGTCCTGGTACATTTCATTGAGCAGCACGGCCATGGTTGAAAGCGGCGTGCCAAGCTCATGAGCCGTGCCAGCGGCTTGAGTAGCAACGGCTAACACCTGTTCATTGCGCAGTGCCGCTTCTCGCGTGCGAGATAGTGCTTTATCTCGATTACGCAGTGCATGGGCCATTTTGTAGATAAAGAACGTGACCAGTCCGGCTGATAAGCCAAAATTAAGCCACATACCCAATACGTGAAGGCTTAGTGGGCCGTCGCTGTTAATGTGGCCCAGCTGAGGTATCGGGTGATAAAAGAACATCAGGTAGGTGTAACCTGCCATTGAACACGCGGCGATGATCCAAGCATGCCGCCAGGGAAGGGTTGCGGCGGCGATAGTGACAGGCACTAAATAGTAAGTAATAAAGGGGTTTGTTGAGCCGCCTGAAAAATAAAATAGCAGCGTTAAGCCTGCAATATCGGCCAATAAGTGGGCAAGATATTCGAAATGATTAACCGCTTTGGGTCTGCCTAAGCGCCACCATGTGACGATATTCAGTATCCCCATGGCAATCACAACACTGACGACTGCAGTCACTGGCAAGTCGAAAGCGAGTAGCTCAATACCAACAATAATGGCCAGTAAAAAGCCGGTCCAGGTGATACCTCTGACGATCGTTAATCGAACGAGGTTACGGTTTGGCGTCGAAAGCGGGAGAGGCAGGGGGGTAGGCATAGCGTGCTTATTTGCTCGATGCTTTCACGTTGTGAATAACATATTTAATAAATAACGTCATAACGAACGTCAGCCATCCCGCTGAGGCAAGCAAGTTGAATAGCAGCATTTTAGGAGGTAGCCAGGCACTGCCCAGAACGGCTTCTAACATGATATGGAAAAACATAGCGAGCAAGAGTGGTAGTGCTAGCGTATGAATCCACATGTCAGTACGGCGCTTACGTACATGGTAGCGTTTCAACAAGTAACGCATTGGACGGTGCGCCCAGCCGAACAGCACGAGAGCACCAACAACGAATAGGACAGCCAGCGTCGGTTCGGTACTCCCAAAATACATTGAAAAGGATATCGACCAGGCAAGACCAAGCCAAAGTAATCCTTCAATACTGGCGATAATGTCCGCATAGCGACGCACATTCTGCATAAAAAACTGAATCCTTGACCTTACAAAGTGTCGCCATGATACGACACTTGGGAACGGCTGTGGGATGGATAGGGGAGATTTATCCATTACCCGTATTGGGTATACTGTTCTGACCCTTTGACTAAATTCATTTCTGCACAGGACTTGCCGTGGACGCTATTACGTTGACTCGCCCCGATGATTGGCATCTTCATTTACGTGATGATGAGGCGCTAAGCGCTGTGGTAGGTCATACCGCCGCCCAAATGGGGCGTGCGATTATAATGCCTAATTTAAAGCCGCCGATAACCACTACCGCGCAAGCACTAGCATATCGGCAGAGAATTTTAGCTGCGTTACCCGAAGGGAGTGCATTTGAACCTTTGATGACGCTCTATTTAACAGACACGACGCCCCCTGAAGAAATTGAGCGTGCTGCTGAAAGTGGTGTCGTGAAAGCCGTGAAGCTCTATCCCGCGGGCGCTACCACTAACTCTGCATCGGGCGTCACCGACATTGCCCACTGCGATGACACGATTGCGATGCTAGCAAACGTTGGTATGCCGCTGTTGGTGCATGGTGAAGTGACCGATCATGACATTGATATTTTCGATCGAGAAGCGGTGTTTATTGAGCAGGTTATGAAACCGCTTTTGGCGAGACACCCTAAGCTTAAGGTAGTGTTTGAGCATATTACGACCCAGCAGGCTGCCGAGTTTGTTGCTGCTGCGCCTGATAATATTGCGGCCACGATCACAGCCCATCATCTGCTGTTTAACCGCAACAAAATGCTGGCAGGTGGTATTCGTCCGCATTATTACTGCTTGCCCATTCTAAAGCGTGAGCAGCATCGCCAGGCGTTGTTGAAAGCGGCGACCAGTGGTAGTCCTAAATTCTTCTTGGGCACCGATAGTGCGCCGCATGCCCAGGGTGACAAAGAGTCTAGCTGCGGCTGTGCAGGGGCATATACGGCGCCTGCTGCCATTGAGCTCTATGCAGCAGCCTTCGAAGAAATGGGTGCCTTAGACAAGTTAGAAGCGTTTGCCAGCCTCAATGGACCGCGCTTTTATGGATTACCGGCTAATGCTGATAGCGTGACGTTGGAGCGTCGTTCATGGAGTCTGCCGGCGCATTATCCCTATGCGGCTGGTCAGCATATTATTCCGCTAATGGCGGGCGAGAGCTTGGCATGGAAGCTGAAAGCGTAGCTTGTATAGCTAGATAGCAAATCAAAAAAACGGAGCCGACTGGCTCCGTTTTCTTAACGCTTTAAGCACGCTTTCTTGACGTCTATTGCTTGATCTTACCAAGTTCGATCAGCATCTGATCCACCATCCGTGATGAATGGTCTGCCGCGATGTCTAAAAATTGCTCGAATGACAGGTGGTTGTCACCGCTGCCGGGGATATCAGACAGCGCGCGAATGACCACAAATGGGCAGCCATAAAGATGGCATGTTTGAGCAATAGCGGCGCCTTCCATCTCGACGGCTAGCATGGTTGGAAACTGTTCACGGGTAGTCGCGACACGAACAGGGTCGGCCATAAAGGCATCGCCTGTGGCGATGAGCCCTTCACGTACATTGACTTCACCTAATGCGGCAATGGCGTTGCGGGCAAGATCACGAAGTTGTTTGTCTGCTTGGTAGGCTGCCGGCATGCCAGGTACCTGACCAAGCTCATAGCCAAAGACCACTGCGTCAACGTCATGATGGCGAACTTCATCCGAAATAATCACATCACCAATAGCAAGATCGCTCGCAAAGCCGCCTGCGGAACCGGTGTTAATGATCGCATCAGGCTGGTGCCGCTCAAGTAAAATCGCGGTGCCTACCGCCGCATTGACCTTGCCTATCCCCGACTGCAGCACAATAATTTCCAAGCCGTGACGTGTGCCCGTATAAAACACGAAGCCAGCATGCTCGTAGCGTTCAGCGCCTTCTAGCTGTCCTGCCAGTATGTCCACTTCCTGCGCCATCGCGCCGATGATTCCAATACGTTGCACTCGTGATTACTCCTTAAGAAATCGTTAACGGCAGTGGTGTGCGTAACACTACTGCTCCAGGCCTTTGTCGTGCCGTTCAGCGGCTTCTAGCGTGTTTTCAAGTAGCGTGGCAACGGTCATCGGCCCAACGCCGCCAGGCACGGGTGTAATGAAGCTGGCGCGTTCTGCTGCGGCTTTAAAATCAACGTCACCAGTGAGCGTGCCGTCGTCTTGGCGATTAATGCCAACATCAATCACGATGGCGCCTGGTTTGATCCATTCCCCTTTGACAATACCGGGTTTGCCGACAGCGACAACAACTAAGTCAGCACGGCGCACATGAGACTCAAGCTGTAGCGTGAAGCGGTGGCATACCGTGGTGGTGCAACCTGCCAGCATCAACTCCAACGCCATTGGCCGACCGACAATGTTGGACGCGCCGACTACAGTGGCATCTAACCCTCGTACGGAAATGCCGCTATGGGCAAGCATGGTCATAATACCTTTAGGTGTGCAGGGCCTGAGCGAGGGCATACGTTGCGCCAGACGACCAATATTGTATGGGTGAAAGCCGTCGACATCCTTGT
Source organism: Halomonas sp. MS1 (assembly GCF_024182575.1). Lineage (NCBI taxonomy): Bacteria > Pseudomonadati > Pseudomonadota > Gammaproteobacteria > Oceanospirillales > Halomonadaceae > Halomonas > Halomonas sp. MS1. Next base: position 3,752,436 of record NZ_CP098926.1, on the reverse strand, counting down.
CTGGGCGAATGCGCTCAAGAATAGGGCGAGAGTCTAAATGCTCTGGCAATGGCAGTTGAACAAGAATGCCGTCAACCGTTGCATCGTTGTTTAACTGATCGACCAGTGCTTCAAGTTCATGCTGCTGCGTATCAGCGGGTAGCGCATGTTGGAAAGAGTGGATGCCTGCCTGCTCACAGGCGCGGTGTTTGTTGCTGACATAAACATGGGAGGCTGGGTCTTCCCCGACCACAACAACAGCTAGTCCAGGTGCCCGAGCGCCAGCTTGCTGGCGCGCGCTGATTTTCTCGGCAACTTGCTGGCGGACATTAGCGGCGATGGCCTTGCCATCGATAAGTTGGGCGGTCATGTAATAGAATCCCTGTGAAGGTTAGAAACGAAGCTGAGTGACTATGTCTAGGCCGTGGCGTTTAAAGTATGGGAGGGCCGCGCGTGAGCATCGTCCCCGAACCTCTGTTGAACACCGATACTTAAACCTCGCTATCTATAACTCAGCACCTAGAATTGTGTGGCTGAGCGCAGGAGGTCACTGGCTTTCGAGAAGGGCTGATTTTCGCATGCTAGGGCGACAAGGCAAAGCCTCTAACGAATCAATCACTTTAGGTGTTGACTTTAAACTCAGAAATAGTAATATATGCCTCGCTTGAGACGGGACATGCAGCAGCGTCTAAGGTAAGAAATCGGGATGTAGCGCAGTCTGGTAGCGCGCCTGCTTTGGGAGCAGGATGTCGGGGGTTCGAATCCCTCCATCCCGACCACATACCTAGCGCGGAAGGTGGTAATTTGCTTTTCCGAACATTGGTTGTGGTCAAGTGCTCATCAGTATTCAGTCTCTTAGAATGCTTTATGTGCGCCCATAGCTCAACCGGATAGAGCAACGGCCTTCTAAGCCGTAGGTTGCGGGTTCGAGTCCTGCTGGGCGTGCCATTAAGGCTTTTTGGTGGACGCATTCGGTAAGACATGTAAGTCAGTACTTCATCAATGGTGGATGTAGCTCAGTGGTAGAGCCCCGGATTGTGGCTCCGGTGGTCGTGGGTTCGATCCCCATCATCCACCCCATTTGATGACTCGTATTAATTATATGCAATTCTAGTTTTAGGTTGTGGTGGATGTAGCTCAGTGGTAGAGCCCCGGATTGTGGCTCCGGTGGTCGTGGGTTCGATCCCCATCATCCACCCCATTAACCTTGATGTTATCCTTAAAAAAATCCTCTCGCGTTATTATTACTTTTCCCCTTTATTAATTATTTTGTTTGAAACCAAGCTGACCTATGTTCGGCTTTTTTGCGTTTTGGTCGCTCGTGTTTTAAGCCTCTTTCACCTTATTTGGCTACGCAATGCCTTTCCTGGGTTTTGCCTTTGATTCATTTCCTGCCCGAAAAATGTCTCTCTACCTGAAATTGCTGCGAAATTTTCCTAGGCTTATTATCGCGATGCCGCCTTAGTAGGGGGCAGGCCTGTGCTTGATGAACCGCTTAAAAAGGTCTTTAGTAAGAAGCGCTGGTGCATTTTGATGGCTTTGGCGATACGTGCAGTGAAGTCATCTATATTATTTTTTAATGCGATATTTGTTGCTGCTTTTTGGTCTTAAAACAGTTTTTTAAGCTATGTTAATGCTGTTTAGATAGTGATATTTTTTAACGAGTTGTTCGTTGAAAATAATCATTTGAACTGTAGGCAGTATTTTCTTTTACGGAGTGCAACGCAATGGCGCGTCAAACGGTGGTGTTAGGGGCAGGTATGGTCGGTGTCAGCATTGCATGGCACTTGCAGCAGCGTGGTCATCAAGTAACGCTGGTTGATCGCCGCCAACCTGGTCGTGAAACCTCTTTCGGCAATGCTGGCATTATCCAGCGCGAAGCGGTTCGTCCTTATGCTTTCCCGCGGGATATGAAAACCATCCTGAGCGTGCTGCCAAACAAGCGTGTTGATATTCGTTATCGGCCTGCCGGCATGATTAATGCTGCTTCGCCGCTGTTGAGCTACTGGCATAACTCTTCCAGCCGACACTATAAAAAAATAGTGCCTGAGTATGCGTCATTGATACAGCTCTGCTTGAAGACTCACGGCCCCATGATTGAAGCGGCAAAGGCTGATCATTTGGTTCGCCGGGAAGGCTGGTTGGAAATTTATCGCACGCCCGGAGAGCTAGCAAAACGTGTAAAAGAAGCACAGGACGCCCGTGACAATTTTGGTGTTCAGTTTGACGTTTTGGACCGCGCTGCATTAGAGGCTAAAGAGCCAGATTTAGGTAGCGATATTATTGGTGCTATTCACTGGCTTGACCCTTGGACAGTTGCCGACCCAGGTGGGCTGGTTGCCGCTTATGCCGATGCTTTTGTCCAGCAGGGTGGACGTATCTTGCAAACTGATATTGAGGGGTTGAAGCAACAAGGAGAGCGCTGGCAAGTCGATACGGCTGCTGAGTGCTTAGAAGCAGATGAGGTTGTCGTTGCGCTAGGGCCATGGGCAGGTAGCTGGCTGAAAGGCTTAGGCTATCATTTCCCGACCTTTGTTAAGCGTGGCTATCACATGCACTACGCCACACAGCCTTCTAAAAAGCTTCATTACTGGTTAATGGATGCGGAGGTGGGTTACTTGCTTGCGCCTATGAATGCAGGCGTTCGGTTAACCACCGGGGCTGAGCTTGACCGGCTTGAGTCGCCAGCAGATGAGCAGCAGTTAGCTGCTGCAGAAAAAGTTGCGCGCACGATATTCCCCCTCGCTGAGCGTCGCGACGCCTCTGCTTGGAAAGGCGCACGACCATGTTTGCCTGACATGAAGCCTGTTATAGGGCCGGCTCCCAAGCATCGTGGCCTGTGGTTAGCTTTTGGACATGGGCATCAGGGATTTACCCTAGGTCCTGCTACCGGGCAATTGCTGGCGGATATGATAGAAGGTAAGCCGACTGAGATTGATATGGCGCCTTTCAGGGCTGACCGTTTCTAAATCAGTGGGTAGCTGTTGGCTTTGTACTGTTGGCTTAGTACTGCTGACTAAGTACTTAATGGGAGAGGTGCTTGGTAGTAAAGCATGATGTTTGCTATCTTGATGCAACATATCGCAATCGTGAGGTGGAAGATGGATGTTGCCGTAAGCAACGCAGTGAGCACCGCACTCTATATGAATCAAGCACAATCTGCTGAACAAGCACAGATGCAGCTTTTTAAGCAGGCTCTTGATATGCAAGCACAGCAAGTGTCGGAAGTGCTTGCCTCTGCTAACATGGGCGCTCAGCCAAGCCTTGCCCAAGAGGGCAGCGTTGGGACTCAGGTCAATACTTACGCCTAGCCAAGTAAACGTCAGTACTAAAAAAGCGCCGACATGTTCGGCGCTTTTTTTTAAATTTCCCTTAACTACTTTCCTAGTGGATGCCGTAACTCTTCTTGAGATTGAGCTAAAAAGCATTCCTGGTCGGCAAACGCGATGTACCGTTGTTTATCTGCTATAGCATATCAATAGTACTGCATTGATGTGCTATGGTAGATCAAACTTGTGTTGTTTCGCGTTTTTTGATATGTTTTTACATATATTTTATGGTTAATGATATGTTAAAGAAGATCAAGCATGAGTTACGCAACAGAGCAAATACTGGAGAGCCTTCGAGAGGCTCGCGCACGTAAGGGGTTTAGCCAGAGAGAGCTGAGCGCTCGATCGGGTGTGCCTCAAAGCCATATCTCGAAAATCGAGTCTGGAGGCGTTGACCTAAGGGTTTCCAGCTTGATTGCACTTGCGCGTGTACTCGACCTGGAGTTATTTGTCGCGCCTAAAAAATCTGTGCCAGCGATAAAGTCGATCATTCGAAGTAGCAAAGGTAATCAGGATGAGGGTGAAGAGGTGTCACCCGCATACCATTTAGATGGTGACAGCGATGATTAACAATGTGTCCACTCTAAACGTTTTGCTCTACGGCGAGCCTATCGCAACGATCACCAACGTCGGCAATGACAGAACGCTATTTGCCTTTACGGATGCTTACGCGAGTGATGCATCTCGGCCTGTGTTAGGGCTTGGCTTTAAAGATTCACTTGGTGGTTTGCTCACTAACTTCAAACCTACCCAAACCAAATTAACGCCTTTTTTCTCCAATCTACTGCCAGAAGAAACGATGCGTAACTACCTGGCAGAGCGTGCTGGCGTGAACCCAGCGCGGGAGTTTTTCCTATTGTGGGTGTTAGGGCAGGACTTAGCGGGAGCGATCACTGTTGAAACTGCCGATGGTGAAACGCTGCCGCCTAGTGTGCATCAAGAAATAGAAGATGGAACCAAATGTGAAGCAGCGATGCGCTTCTCATTAGCGGGTGTGCAGTTGAAATTTTCAGCAGTACAACATGCCAATAGAGGCTTGACGATTCCAGCTACGGGTAGAGGTGGCTCATGGATTGTGAAATTGCCATCACCTCGCTTTGAAGGCGTGCCGGAAAATGAATATTCGATGATGGAATTGGCACGAATGTTAGGAATGGATGTGCCAGAAATTCAGCTGCTACCCATTAACCAGATTGCCAACATTCCGGAAGGAATCGAAAAGTATGGCGGCTCGTTTAAAAATGCTCAGGCCTTTGTGATCAAGCGTTTTGACCGTGCTGATGGGCAAGCAGTACATATTGAAGATTTTGCGCAAGTCTTTGGCGTGTATCCTCAAGATAAATACAAAAAGGCTAGTATGCGTAATATCGCGCAGGTTATCGGCATAGAAGGTCAAGAGGAAGACATTGCTGAATTTACTCGCAGGTTGGTATTCAATACGTTAATTGGCAATGCAGATATGCATTTGAAAAATTGGTCTGTGATTTACAAAGACAAGCGCTCTGCATCAATTGCACCGGCATATGACTTTGTCTCGACCATTCCCTACATTGCTGATGATAGTGCCGCGTTAAAGGTTAGCCGCAGCAAAAAGTTCAGTGAGTTCAATCTGGATGAACTATCGCATTTAGCGGCCAAAGCCATGTTGCCAGAAAAGTTGGTGTTGGATACGGCCAAGCAAACCGTAGCTGGTTTCCATGAAGTATGGGCGAAAGAAAAAGCCCATTTGCCGCTCACCAAATCTATGATTGAAGCAATTGAGAAACACTTGCTAGGCATACCACTGCGCTGACTCAATGAACATAGCACCAAACCCCTCATAACGTTACAATCTGCCCCATTCTGAACATCTCAGCGTCGGTGACCTTTAGGTTAAGTGCATAGCTGAGTACAAATCTCTGTAGAGGTAAGATGAAAGATACACAGTTAGCTCGTGAGGCGGAACTTAGAAGGACGTTCGCTATCATTTCGCACCCCGACGCTGGTAAAACCACCATCACCGAAAAAATGCTGTTATTTGGGAATGCTATTCAGTTAGCGGGCTCTGTTAAGAGCAAGCGTAATGATCGCCATGCCACATCAGACTGGATGAAGATGGAGCAAGAGCGCGGGATCTCGGTCACGACGTCGGTGATGCAGTTCCCTTATGGTGGGCGTATCGTGAACTTGCTGGATACGCCGGGGCACGAAGACTTTTCTGAAGATACTTACCGTACATTAACCGCGGTGGATTCCGCGTTAATGGTGATTGATGGTGCAAAAGGTGTTGAGGATCGTACCATTAAGCTGATGGAAGTCTGCCGTTTGCGCACCACGCCTATATTAACGTTCATCAACAAGATGGACCGCGATATCCGCGACCCCATCGAGGTCATGGACGAGGTCGAGACAGTACTCAACATCCAGTGTGCGCCGATGACATGGCCGATTGGCATGGGACGGCACTTTAAGGGTGTGTATCACCTCTATAACGATGTCATTCATCTGTATACCCAGGGGCAAGGCAGCCGTATTCCAGATGACAAGCGAATTGAGGGTTTAGATAACCCGGAAGTTGACGCTGTACTTGGCGAAGAGCAGGCCGAAGAGTTGCGCATGGAAGTCGAATTGGTGCGCGGTGCTTCCCATGAGTTTGATCTTGATGCCTATCGCCGTGGTGAGCTGTCGCCCGTGTACTTTGGTACCGCAATGGGTAACTTCGGCGTACGAGAGATGATGGATGGGTTTGTTGAGTACGCGCCTCCGCCCCAGCCACGCGAGACAGATATCCGTGAAGTAACCGCTCAAGATGATCGCTTTACGGGGTTTGTGTTTAAAATTCAGGCGAATATGGATCCGAACCATCGTGACCGTATTGCTTTTTTGCGTGTCTGTTCCGGTAAGTACGAAAAGAATATGAAGATGCGCCACGTGCGGATAGGCAAGGATGTGAAAATTGCCGACGCCCTAACGTTTATGGCGTCAGACCGTTCTCAGGTAGAGGAAGCCTGGCCAGGCGATATTATCGGCTTACACAACCACGGCACGATTCAGATTGGTGATACCTTCACCGTTGGTGAAGATATGCGCTTTACCGGCATTCCTCACTTTGCGCCAGAGTTGTTCAAGCGTGTTCGTTTAAAAGACCCGTTAAAAATGAAAGCGCTACAAAAAGGGCTCCAGCAGCTCTCTGAAGAGGGCGCTACGCAGGTCTTTATGCCGATGGATAACAACGACCTGATTCTTGGTGCTGTCGGTACGCTGCAGTTTGACGTTGTTGCCCACCGCTTAAAGGAAGAGTACAAAGTTGACTGTCTATATGAAGGGGTCAATGTACAAACCGCACGCTGGGTCTATTGCGAAGACGCCAAGATGCTGGAAGAGTTTAAGCGTAAAGCGAGCTCCAACCTTGCTATCGATGGTGGCGGCTACCTGACGTATATCGCACCAACGCGGGTCAACCTGCAGATGACCCAAGAGCGCTGGCCGGATATTCGTTTCCAGCCCACTCGCGAGCACTGATCGAGTCTTCCTTACTATGTTGACTGCCTTGCTATGTTGATTGATGCCCACTGCCACCTGGATTTCGAGGCATTTGACGATGATCGCGATGCGGTCATCGAAAATGCCAAGGCGGTGGGCGTCGAACACTTTGTTGTGCCATCAACGACGCGCTCCCTATGGCCAAATGTGTTGACGCTTGGCGCGCGTAAGGAGGTAAGTAGCTGTGTTGGCCTTCACCCTTACTTCATTGATCAACACGTTAACCACGATTTAGTCGCCTTGGAGCAACTTTTAGCTGAGCAGAAAGTTGAAACCGAAAAACGCGTTGTGGCAATAGGTGAGTGTGGTATCGATGGCCGCTTTACGGAGTCATTAGATAAACAGTGGGCCTATTTCGATGCGCAGCTCGGTCTAGCAAAGCAGTTCGCTTTACCTGTTGTGGTGCACTGCGTAAAAGCCAATGATCAGGTAGGCAAACGCCTACGCCAGCTGGCGCTTCCCCGCGGTGGGCTTATCCATGCGTTCTCAGGTTCTTATGAGCAGGCCGCTAAGTTTCTCGATCTAGGCTATACCCTGGGATTGGGAGGGGCGATTACCTACGAGCGCGCGCAACGACTTCGTAGCGTGGTGTCACGCTTACCTGACGATGGCTTTGTGTTAGAAACTGACAGCCCCGATATGCCGCTTAGCGGCTATCAGGGGCAACGTAATGAGCCATGCAGGGTGGCAAAGGTAGCTGACGTGGTGGCAGCACTCCGGCATCAGCCATTTGAAACAATAGCGGCACTGAGCAGTGCAAATGCTATTCGCTTATTTCAACTCCCATATTTCAATTCCTACTAGGCGGTTAGGCTGCTGGCCAGCTGTTCAGGATCCAGGCGCTCAACGGTATAGGGCAGGTCGCAGAGCGTGACCGGATGCCCTTGCCAATAAAGGGGGGAGAGCGCTTCAATCGCTTTAGTATTCGCAACGGCGAGCATCTCAATTTGCTGCTTGTCGCTAAGTGCACTGCTAACGATTTCACCTACGGTTTTATCCTGCTCATCCACTAGCGTGTCACCGACCTGGGGTAAGCTGTTAACACTGGCAGTAACGCGCACTAAGCGTTTTTTTACTTGGCCCCGGAAGTGCGCCCGTGCGACGACTTCTTGTCCTGTATAGCAACCTTTCTTAAAGCTAATTCCCCCCAGCGCTTCCCAGTTCAGCATTTGTGGGAGGAAGTGATCTTGCTGTGGGGCTGTTAACCACGCCAAACCACTGCGGATATCTGCTAATTGCCACGTGTTAAGCGCATCTTCATCATCATTTATTGCAATGGCGTTCTGTTCAGCAGAATTTTCTATACTGATTAACCAACGTCCGTGACCTGGCTGGCATAGGGCTGTTGCTTGGGCATTGCTGTGATGGGTATAAGGTTGATCAGGAAGCGCTAAACCAAACGCCTGAGCAACCTCGTTGGCACTTTCGCTGGCGCCTACGATAAGCATCGATGACTGAGCCTGCAATTCGACGCGATAAAAAGCGGCAAATTTGGCTAAATGACTGGCGAGCATATCGATCAATGAGGTGCTCAACAGTAGCCTATAATGGTCGTTGCTGATTTTTAGTAATTGAGCATTGGCCAGCATTCTTCCCTTTGGTGTGCAAAAGCAGGTAAGAGGCGCAAAAAAACCATTGGCTAAACTAACTTGTGCGCTTGTTTGCCCTTGCAGGAATTTCTCAGCATCTGCACCTTTGACATCTAAGGCGGCGAGGTGAGGCAAACGGACGCAGCCATTCATCTTGAGTAACGAAGAGACAGTCGCCATATAGACTCCATAAGGGAAGATAGGGTAAACGTAACGTAATCGCATTTGTATCAAAGGTGCGGGCACTGCGGGTAGATTGCAAGGGCTCTGGCGCGTGCTAGACTTCTTTGGCCGTATCAGTTTTGCATAGTTTTCAATAGCGTACTCACTTCAATTCAGCGTAGAAAAGGGCAAGGAATGGCATATCAATCATTAACCTTCCAAGGTGTCACAACAGTCGATCAGGTGAATAAGATTACCACGGCGCTGATGATGCTGGATGGCGTCGATAGTGCTGAGGTAGGGCGCCACGGAGCAGAAGTAGAAGGGCGAGCTAAGCGTGAAGCGCTTATAAAAGCGGTCGAGAAGTTAAACCTCGGTATAAAGGTTTCCTGATGCATAAGCCAATCACGATTATTAGTGAGCGTAACCATACATTTCGTCAGCGTATTGAAGTCGATGGTTTGGAAGACCTCTATGGTGACGTACCGCCGGTAGTCGGAGGAGACGGTAGTGCACCAGACCCGCATGATTACTTTGATATTGCCCTAGGTACCTGCAAAGCGATTACCGTGCAAATGTATGCCAGGCGCAAAGAGTGGCCGCTGGAAGGCATCACCGTTAAAGTGCAGCGCGATGATAGTGAGGAAAGAAAAGGCGTCTATAAGTTAGCCGTGACGATGACTTTCCACGGTATTGATGATCCTGAACAGCGGGCAAAGCTAGAAGACATTAGCCACCGCTGCCCGATACAGCGGTTGATGACTCAGGCGACGGTTGAAATTTCCACGTTTACCGAGTAGTTCACTTTCCCTCTTAAGGAGTAATGATGAGCAAGGAATTCCGGCTGCAGTCCAAATTCAAGCCTGCTGGTGATCAGCCCGCCGCGATACGCAGCCTGATTAGTGGGCTTGAGTCGGGGCTTGCCCATCAGACCTTATTAGGGGTGACTGGCTCGGGTAAAACGTTCACGATGGCAAATGTTGTGCAGCAGCAGCAGCGCCCAACGATTGTAATGGCGCCCAATAAAACGCTCGCTGCCCAGCTATATGGTGAGTTCAAATCGTTTTTTCCGGATAACGCTGTCGAGTATTTTGTCTCTTACTACGATTATTATCAGCCGGAAGCCTATGTCCCTTCTTCAGATACCTTTATTGAGAAAGATGCCTCCATAAATGACCATATCGAGCAAATGCGCTTATCTGCTACGAAAGCGCTGCTCGAGCGCCGTGATGCGCTTATCGTTGTCTCGGTATCGGCAATCTATGGTCTCGGTGATCCGGATCAGTATCTTAAGATGCGATTGCACTTCACCCGTGGTGAGCTAATTGATCAGCGTGCTTTTTTACGCCGCTTGGCCGAGTTGCAATATACCCGCAACGATATGGATTTTCGTCGAGGCACCTACCGGGTGCGGGGCGATGTGATCGATATTTTCCCCGCGGACTCTGACGAAGAAGCGGTGCGGGTGGAGTTGTTTGACAACGAAGTTGATTCTATTCGCCTATTTGATCCATTAACTGGCGAGGTGCGTACCCATGTGCCTCGCATGACCATCTATCCTAAATCTCACTATGTTACTCCGCGAGAAACTATTTTAGGTGCTATTGATGCGATCAAGGCAGAGCTTAAGGAGCGTCTTGACTGGATGCGTAAGCACGAGCGTTTAGTTGAAGCGCAGCGCTTAGAACAACGAACCCTTTACGATATTGAAATGATGCTAGAGCTTGGCTACTGCAACGGCATTGAGAACTACTCGCGCTACCTTTCAGGCCGCGCACCTGGCGAGCCACCCCCGACGTTCTTCGACTATCTGCCGGATGACGCGTTACTGTTTATTGATGAGTCTCATGTGAGCGTACCCCAGGTTGGCGGTATGTATAAGGGCGACCGTTCTAGAAAAGAGACCCTGGTTGAGTATGGATTTCGGCTACCCTCAGCGCTAGATAACCGCCCAATGAAATTTGAAGAGTGGGAATCTATTTCGCCACAAACCATCTTTGTGTCGGCAACGCCAGGCAAGTATGAAGCAGAACATGCCAGTCAAATTGTCGAACAGGTAGTGCGCCCAACGGGGTTGTTAGATCCAGAAATAGAAGTGCGCCCCGCCAGTACACAGGTTGATGACCTGCTCTCAGAAATTGGCTTACGTACCGCCGTAGGTGAACGTGTTCTGGTGACGACGTTGACTAAACGCATGGCGGAAGATTTGACCGAATATTTTGATGAGCACGGTATCCGTGTACGTTATTTACATTCGGATATTGATACCGTTGAGCGGGTAGAAATCATCCGCGACCTGCGTCTTGGTAAGTTCGATGTTTTAGTGGGAATTAACTTACTTCGAGAAGGCTTAGATATTCCTGAAGTGTCGCTTGTTGCCATCTTGGACGCGGATAAAGAGGGCTTTTTACGTGCTGAGCGCTCACTGATTCAAACCATTGGCCGTGCAGCCCGTAACGCCCATGGTAAAGCTATTCTGTATGGTGACAAAATCACCGACTCAATGCGCAAAGCCATCGATGAAACCGAACGTCGCCGCGCCAAGCAGACCGCTCACAACGAAGAGCATGGTATCACGCCAACTACCGTGACGCGCTCCGTGGCGGATATTCTTGAAGCCGCCCAGGCACCAGGCAAGAAGAGCAGCCGTCGCCGTGGCAGCGAGCGCAAAGTGGCAGAGAGTGCTGCTGAGTATGATGTGGCCACGATGAGCAAGCACGATCTAATGGCGGCTATCAGCAAGCTAGAGGACGCCATGTTTGAAGCCGCGCAGAACCTGGAGTTTGAAGAGGCGGCGAGACTTCGTGATCAGCTTCATCAAATGCAAGAAAAACAGCTGGCGCTGGGGTAATCGATGCCTGAAGGCCCTGAAATCCGCCGTGCAGCAGACAGAATTGAGCAGCAGATAGGTGGCAAACATCTTGATGATGCGTGGTTTGCATTTCCTGAACTCGCCGTGCAAGCGGATTCATTGATTGGTCAACGGGTTCAGGCAGTTGATACGTGGGGCAAGGCCATGCTCGTCCGTTTTGCAGACCATCGTGTGCTGTATTCCCACAATCAGCTTTATGGCGTATGGAAGCTACATAGCGAGAATAGGCCGCCAAGCACGAAAAGGTCATTACGAGTTCGGCTGGTTGCTGAGGGCAGGGTGGCTAGTCTTTATAGCGCGTCTGATATTTCGCTCTGGCATGAGAGTGAGTTGAGCCATCACCCTTTCTTGTCTCGCTTGGGGCCTGATTTATTAAGTCAAAACGTATCGCCTGATGATGTGAAACAACGCCTGACTGGTTCAGCGTTTATGCGCAGAAGCCTGGGTGCATTGTTACTTGATCAAGGGCTTGTCGCTGGGTTAGGAAATTACTTGCGCTCTGAAATTCTTTTTTTATCTAACGTTCACCCTAAGAAGCGCCTATGTGACTTAACTGAAAATCAGTTAGACCTTCTCGCCACTATGATTGTGGAAACGACGCGTCAGGCGTATTTGGAAGCGGGTGTTACTAATCGTGAGGCCTGGATTAAACAAGCCATTGCCTCCGGTGAGCCACGCCGACAATGGCGCTTTAGTGTGTTTGAACGCGCTGGCCTTTCCTGCCACCGCTGCGGCTCAGTAATCGAACGCATAATGGTTGGCTCTCGCCGTTTATATTTATGCCCAACGTGCCAATCTCCATAATTTATACCGTTATCTTGTATGCGCTGATGAAAATCAGACTAATGCCCTAGTTATCAGATGTAGGTTAGCCGTGGTTGTGGCTGCCGCATATAAGACCAATACGGTATACTACCGGTACATCTAGACGGCCATTAAAAAGGCCGCAGCCAAGACGATAACCGAGGAGCTGTTTGTCCATGACCGTGATTCGCCAGGACGACGTCATTCAGAGCGTTGCCGATGCTCTACAGTACATCTCTTACTACCATCCTAAAGATTTCATTGATGCAATGTCAGCCGCTTACGAGCGTGAAGAGAACCCCGCGGCGAAAGACGCGATTGCACAAATCTTAATTAACTCAAGAATGTGTGCTACGGGACATCGTCCAATTTGCCAGGATACGGGCATTGTGACGGTGTTCGTTCACGTGGGTATGAACGTCACCTGGGACGCCGAGCTAAGCCTCGATGACATGATTAACGAAGGTGTGCGCCGCGCGTATCAGTTGCCTGATAACGTGCTGCGTGCTTCTGTTCTTGCTGATCCCGACGGTAAGCGAGCCAATACCAAAGACAATACCCCCGCGATTATTCACCATTCGCTTGTGCCTGGCGATAAGGTCGATATCCACGTCGCCGCGAAGGGCGGTGGTAGCGAAGCTAAATCTAAGTTTGCGATGCTAAACCCATCCGATAGTGTTGTGGACTGGGTGATGGAGCAGTTGCCCAAAATGGGCGCAGGCTGGTGCCCGCCGGGTATGTTGGGAATTGGTATTGGCGGCACCGCTGAGAAGGCGATGATAATTGCCAAAGAAGCGCTGCTCGACCCTATTGATATACAAGATTTGCAGGCGCGAGGACCTAGCAACCGCGCTGAAGAGCTGCGTCTGGAACTGTTCGATAAAGTGAATAAGAGCGGTATCGGCGCTCAAGGCTTAGGTGGGTTAACCACGGTGTTGGATATTAAAGTTAAAGACTATCCAACCCATGCGGCCAATAAGCCTGTGGCAATCATTCCCAACTGTGCAGCCACGCGTCACGCGCATTTCACGCTTGATGGCAGTGGCCCCGTGGCGCTTCCTGCTCCTAAGCTTGAAGACTGGCCAGAAATCACCCGCGAAGCAGGCGATAACGTCAAGCGCGTTAACCTGGATAGCGTCACTCCCGAAGAAGTCAAAACGTGGCAGCCGGGTGATACGCTGCTGTTAAACGGTAAGCTATTAACCGGCCGTGACGCGGCGCATAAGCGCATGGTGGACATGATTGCCAAAGGCGAGCCATTACCAGTTGATATGAAAGGCCGCTTTATTTACTACGTGGGTCCTGTTGATCCGGTAGGTGACGAAGTCGTTGGCCCCGCTGGTCCGACCACCGCGACTCGAATGGACAAATTCACCCGCACCATGCTTGAAGAGACCGGCTTGCTTGGCATGGTTGGTAAAGCGGAACGTGGTCAGGTCGCCATTGATGCCATTCGCGATAACCAGGCGGTTTATTTGATGGCTGTTGGCGGCTCTGCTTACCTTGTTGCCCAAGCAATTAAGAAGTCACGTGTTGTTGGTTTTGAAGACCTAGGAATGGAAGCTATCTACGAATTTGAAGTTGAAGATATGCCGGTCACGGTCGCTGTCGACAGCCAAGGAACTTCCGTCCACCAGACAGGCCCGGCCAAATGGAAGGAGATCATCGCTCAAAAGGCGTAGCATACTGATGGCGTAGAACCGCAGTCAGTGACAAATAAGCCCCGTCTCTCGCGGGGCTTTTGTGCATTAGCAGTGCAATAATCTGATCAACAGCTCACTTGATAGCGAGGAACAGGCAATGACCTCATGGTTGCTAGGGACCAGCATTATGCTGATACACCTATTGGGTATCGTGTCAGCGGTCATGGCGCTTATGTCGAGCAGAACGTCCCAGGGGGCTATCGCCTGGATTATTTCACTATTAACGTTTCCTTATGTTGCGCTGCCTGCGTATTGGTTTTTCGGACGCCCGCGTTTCTATGGCTATGTAACAGCAAGAGGGGAACGAGATAACGTATTACGTCGAGTGTTGGTACGTTATCGCCATAACATTAAGCCGCACCTTTCATCGCCGACTAGCACTGATATTCAGGCAGTGGAGCAGCTGGCAATGATGCCGTTGACTAAAGGTAATAGTGCCGACTTGTTGATCGATGGTGAAGCCACTTTCACAAGCCTTTTTGAGGGTATTGATCAGGCAAAAGATTACCTTCTGCTGCAGTTTTTCATTGTACGTAACGATGCTTTAGGCAAACGATTGCAGCATCATTTGATTAAAGCTGCACAGCGGGGTGTGCGTGTTTATTTTCTATACGATGAAGTGGGTAGCCGGAAACTAAACGATGGCTTTTTAAATGAGATGATCAAAGAAGGCATCGAAGTAAAAGCATTTCGTTCTTCTCGTGGCTTCAAACATCGCTTTCAGCTTAATTTTCGCAACCATCGTAAAATAGCCGTCGTAGATGGTAAGCAGGGCTGGGTAGGTGGTTTTAATGTTGGTGTAGAATACCTTGGGCAAAATCCACGGCATGGCCCCTGGCGTGATACCCATTTAGCGCTTGGTGGCCCGTGTGTGCTGGGTTTACAGGAAGCTTTTTGGGAAGATTGGCACTGGGCAACAGGGGAAGTCATTACCTTAAACTGGCATGCCGAGAGTCATCCGCAAGATGATCATCATGTGGTTATCGTGCCCTCCGGCCCGGCCGATAAACAGGACACGGCTAGCCTTTTAATCCAACAGTTAATTCATAGTGCTAATGAAAGGCTCTGGGTAACCAGCCCGTACTTCGTGCCAGATCAAGGAGTACAGGATGCGCTTAGGTTAGCAGCAATGCGGGGCGTAGATGTACGGGTTATGATTCCCGAGCGCCCCGATCATTTATTGGTGTTTCTATCTGCATTTTCATTTCTGCCTGATATGTTAAGAGCAGGTGTAAAAATATACCGTTATCTTCCTGGTTTTTTACACCAAAAGGTCATGCTTATTGACAGCAACGCAGCAACTGTCGGCACAATAAACCTGGATAATCGATCTTTTAGGCTCAACTTTGAAATAACGGCTTTCATACCCAGTGCCGCATTTGCTAGTAAAGTACATGCCATGTTAGAGCAAGATTTTGCTCAGTGCCGACGCGTTACAATTGACGAAATTAGCCAGCGCCCAATGTGGAAGAAAGTAGTTTCTCGTGCGGCATATTTAACCGCACCTATTCAGTAATCAATAATAACCCTGCACGCCGCTAACAACGATTAGGCAAAAGGAGTTTTGGGTGAATTTAGAAACAAAATGGCTCGAGGATTTCGTTGCATTAGCCAATACACGAAGTTTTTCGGCATCTGCAAGGCAGCGCCATGTTACTCAGCCTGCATTCAGTCGCCGTATTCGTGCGCTAGAGCAAGCGGTAGGGGTCATCTTAGTAGATCGTTCGACAACACCGATTGGCCTGACCTCAGAGGGCCAATTGTTTTTGATCACCGCACGCAACCTAGTGGAGCAATTGAACGAGTCATTAAGCCATCTCCGGGGAGTTTCTATTGCGAATGAAGCGCTTGATATCGTCGCGGCACACTCGCTGGCATTAAGCTTTTTCCCACCTTGGATTTCTCGTTTACAAAAAGGCTTGGGTGAACTGCCTACACGATTGGTCGCCATGAACGTTGGGGAGGCTATCCATGTTCTGCGCGAAGGTAACTGTGATCTGATGCTGGCATATTATGACCCCTTTGCCACTATGCAGCTGGACGCAGAAGTCTTTCCCTCTTTCTCGATTGGCCAAGTAAAAATGTTGCCGGTTTCACTACCAGATGAAGACGGCAAACCGCTTTTCTCGATTCAAAATGACAGTTCAATTCCCTATTTAGCTTATACGCAGGGGGCATTTCTGGGACGAAGTGTACGCATGCTGCTCAAAAACGATCCATTACGACTAAAGCTGCGTACGGTTTATGAAACGGCCATGGCGGAAGGATTAAAAGGCATGGTGCTTCAAGGAGTGGGGGTTGCTTGGATTCCTGATTTTTGCATTCGTGAAGAGCTCAAAACCGGCAAATTAGTAAGAGCTGGCGATGAAAATTGGGATATCCCTCTAGAAATTAGACTTTACCGCTGTTCGTTAGTCCATAAACCCGGCGTTGAGCGTCTCTGGCGTCAAATGATGAAATTGCCACGCGATTTTCTGCAGGCTTAGCCTGCAGAGCGACTAGAAAAAAGCCTTAGATTTTAAAATGTGCCTAAATCTGCCGGTAATCCAAGAAAATTTTGAATAATAAAGAAGTGATCTTCAAACAAGCTTTCTGGTTCTAGATCAGCAAGGGCGACCCAGCGAGCATGATCGCCGCCCTTGACTGGCTTTAAACGGGGCAACTGCTGCTCAGGTCTGAGAGCAAAATAGAAGGCTTCTGCTAACGTTCGTCCACGCCAACTGCGATGAGGTTCATCAAACAAGCGCTGTCCACGTAACGAGCCCTTTAAAACGGGTTCGGGCACTTTAAGCCTTAAACGTTCACGGAGCTCCCTTAAGCAAGCATCTAGTAAGCGCTCATGAGGGTTGATGAAACCTCCGGGTAAAGCAAGAAGCCCTTTACCCGGCGCAGCCATTCGCTTTACCAACAAAATATGGCCTGATTGGACGACAACCGCATTAACAGTCACAAAAATGGGCGGATAGGGAGCTTGTGCCCAGGCTTGTTTGTATTGATCGAGTAGCTGCTGCTCTTCCAGTAGGCCGTGGTAGGCAATACCTTTGCAAAACTTGTCAACGCTTTTGACGACTTCTGGTGGTAAGTCGTGGTATGCACCTGTACTCAAATAGTCATCGGTAGAACCAGGCGAGCGAAACAACCGCTCACGTATTTGACTCGCTGAAATACCTTCAACGAGTGGCACACTAATGGACTCCCATTGGGGGAAAAGCGATAAATAGTAGCTTGATTGTCCTCTGCTTGCGCCAATCAAACCAATACGGGGTAAGCGAGCGTTGGCAGGGGACGTCAAATCACGCACTTTGCGCTGCACATCTCGTACCCACACATCATCGTTATAAAGCGCATCAAGTAGTGGCGTGATTTCCAGGCGTTGATTGTCTTGATCATCAAACCCAGAACGAATCATTGCCTGTCGCTCATCGAACGTCCACGGGTTGCGTAAAGAGCGAGCCTGCCAAGCAGATCCCACTAATACAATGACTTGACGTGCCTGTTTTAACGCCTCTCGGATAATGGCAAGGTGGCCAAGATGGGGAGGCTGAAAACGACCAATAAACACCAAGCAATCAAAGTCGTAAGCCGTAGTAGATTTAACAGCATCCGAATTCATAACGCTTCCTTGGTCGTGGGTGAGAAAGTAACAGAGAAAAGAGAGCCATTATGAAGTGGGCAGTTAAGGTGCGCAATGCGCCTCCGCCTGCGCTCAACGTTTTAGTTCGGTATGATTGTTAGATGTATCTTGCGCTAGTGCTAGATAGGGACACTCTTTTGTTAAGGGAATGAATATGCTGAAAAAAACGATCACTTTTTGGTGGAACGTGGTTCAAGATGCGACGGCGTTATGGCTTGAACGAAATGCCTTCAGCTATGCCGGATCATTAGCGTTCTACACACTCTTCTCCTTGGCGCCTACCGTTATTATCGCGGTAACAGTGATTGGCGTGGTGCTGGGTGAAGATGCCGCTCAAGGTCAAATAGTTGCTCAGCTTCAGGACACGTTAGGCGCTGACGCAGCACTTGCGATTGAGCAGGCTGTTGCTCAGTCACGTATCGAAGAGTCAGGTATCTTACCAACAGTGCTTGGCTTTGTAGCCTTGTTAGTGGGTGCCACAACCGTGTTTGCGCAGATGCAATTTTCGCTCAATACCATTTGGGGCGTCACTGCAAAACCCACCTCCAACAGTGCTCTTATCTTTATAAAAAATCGTTTGCTTTCCTTAACCGTCGTGTTGTCTATTGGCTTCATTCTACTCGTATCGTTAGTGCTGGGGGTTGTCTTGCGAGGGATGCTCCACGGAGCCGGTAACTTATTACCCTATGCCAGTTTATTAACGACATCGCTTGAGTCATTAATCTCACTGGCGATGGTGGCATTGTTATTCGCTACTATTTTCAAAGTGTTGCCGGATGTTGTTCTCCGTTGGCAAGATGTGCTGATTGGCGCGATAGTAACTGCTGTGTTGTTTACAATTGGGCGCAGCGTTATTGCTATTTATTTAGCATATACTGCCACAGCGTCGACCTATGGTGCAGCGGGGTCTGTTGTGATGATTTTGTTATGGGTATATTACAGTTCATTAATTCTACTATTTGGCGCCGCTTTTACTCGCTCCTTGCTACTTCGTCGTGGGCGGCCATTGGTGCCACGTAATAGTGCCGTGCTGGTGAAGAGAGAGTTAGTGTAAGACAAGAATTGGTTTAAAAAAGGTGGTAGAAAGAGCCCTCTATAGGGCTCTTTTGAAAAGAGCGAATATCAACAGATTTCAGCCTGTCGATTTATCAGGCTGAAGTCTATAAACGCTATTGTATAAACACTGAGAGGACAGTTTATGCCTACTTGTTGTGTACGTGCCTATGTAACAGGAAAAGTGCAGGGAGTATGGTTTCGGCGTTCAACACAGGAACAAGCGCTTCAACGAGGGCTAACAGGTTACGCCAAAAACTTACCCGATGGGCGGGTAGAGGTGTTGCTATGTGGCAATTCCACTGCCGTATCTACGCTAACTGAATGGTTATGGCAGGGGCCCGAAGGAGCGCAGGTAACCCATGTCACTATTGAAGTGCTGGATGGCCACCGCGCTCCCGATCACTTTGCGACCTATTAATCAGTGCTCAATACGTTCGCCTCAGTTTGCCATTGCTTAATATTATCAGCAGTGAGCGCCACAATGTTCTGGCGAGCCTCAGGCGTGATCCAGGCATTGTGAGGGGTCACTATCAAATTAACTGCCTCGCCTTCTGCTAATGCTGTTAATAAAGGGTGTCCGTCTTTCGGCGGCTCAGTGGGCAGCACATCAACTGCTAACCCTCCAATCTTGCCAGCACGAAGCGCCTCAAGTGCCGCTTCTTCATCGATGATGCCGCCCCGGGCACAGTTGACTAATAGCAGTGATGACTTTGCGTTTGCCAAGCGTGTGCGATTAATAAGGTGCTTGGTTGTTTCGTTAAGCGGGCAATGCAAGCTAATAATATCTGCCGTCGGTAATAAATCGTCGAGAGAGGGCCGTTTATCGTTTGATTCATTGCCAGGGCGAGCAGCAAATGTAACCTTCATTCCAAATGCTTCAGCTAGACGTGCCACTTCTGAGCCAAGCTCTCCTTGCCCCACCATCACCAGATGCTTATTGGAAAGCTGCAGCGTCGAGTGAGCTTGTAAGCAAAAGAAATCGCTGCGCTGCCATTCGCCTTGTGCGATGTCAGCTTGATAGCGAGGCAAACGGTTTGCTAATGCCAGCATAAGCAGTAATGTATGCTGAGAAACGCTTGCTGTTCCGTAGGCGGAGACGTTCTTTACAAGAATGTTTTGGGCTTTAGCTGTGTCGAGATCAATATTGTTAAGCCCTGTCGCCAGCACACATATAAGCTTGAGTTTAGGTAAGGCTGATAGTGTTTCTGCGTTCAGTACAACCTTGTTGACGATCGCTATGTCCGCATCCGACAAGCGCTCACTTGCCTGTTCGGCAGTGCTTTGCTGGTACACCTCTAAATGACTAACAAGGTCTCGAATTGCTGTTAGATCGATATCCGCGCCTAAGCTCTCGGCATCCAGCATTACCGCATTGGGCATTTTTCTTTTCTCCATTATCTGCCGAAAGGCACTTGGCCTTGCTCAGCAGGGGGCACAAAAGGGTATAATGTGTCGCTCTATCAACCGCAGTCTTGGAATTTATCCCAGCAGGCCACATATTCTTTGCCTGGCAAGCGTTGTTTTGCCACTAGTTTATACAAACTTAGCCTGTCGGAGTTGAGCTTTTCAGGAGTTATCAACATGCCCATCTATGAGTACGAGTGCAAGGCCTGCGGTCATCGCATGGAAAAATTGCAGAAAATCAGTGCGGATCCGCTGAAGGATTGCCCCGCGTGCCAGCGAGCCAGTCTTGAGCGTTTGGTCTCGGCGGCTGGTTTCCGCCTTGCTGGCGGCGGTTGGTATGAAACCGATTTTAAAACAGGAAGTAAGAAAAACTTGGCAGCAGAAGGCCAATCTACTTCTAGCACTGGTGCCACAAGCGATACCAGTAGCGCATCAACGAAAAAGGGCGCCGCGGCTTAGCCGCGGTTGTCAGGGTCACAACGGCCCACGACAATCTCATTGCCACGTAACAGAACAGGATTAGACATGCGCAGCCATTATTGCGGCCAGCTTAACGAAACTTTGGTGGAACAAACGGTCACTGTCTGCGGTTGGGTACATCGCCGCCGTGATCATGGTGGGGTCATCTTTCTGGATATGCGCGATCGCGATGGCATCGCTCAGTTCGTTGTCGACCCAGATACCGCCGAGGCATTTGCTAATGCTGACCGTGCTCGCAGTGAGTACGTGCTTCGTATTACTGGCCGTGTCCGGCTGCGCCCTGAAGGAACGCAAAATCCTAACATGCCAACGGGCATGATTGAGGTATTAGCTAAAGAGGTGGAGGTGCTCAACACAGCTGCCACACCACCTTTTCAGTTGGATGAGCACAACAAAGTAGGCGAGGAAGTTCGCTTAAAGCATCGCTATATCGACCTTCGACGCCCAGATATGATTGAGAAGCTGCGCTTGCGTTCGCGTATTTCTCACAACGTCCGCGCTTACTTGGAAAACCAAGGCTTCCTGGATATCGAGACGCCGGTATTGACTCGCGCAACACCTGAAGGTGCCCGCGACTACCTCGTTCCTAGCCGGACACATGCAGGCAGCTTCTTTGCACTACCGCAGTCGCCACAGTTGTTTAAGCAGCTGTTAATGGTGGCCGGTTTCGATCGCTACTACCAGATTGCTAAATGCTTCCGTGATGAAGATCTGCGGGCTGATCGCCAGCCTGAATTCACGCAAATCGATATCGAAGCCTCTTTTGTGGAAGAAGACGATATCATGGGCATTACCGAAGCCATGATTCGTCAACTCTTCCAGGAAGTGCTGAGCGTTGAGCTGCCTGAGTTCCCACGCATGACCTGGCAGGAAGCAATGGATCGCTTTGGCTCTGATAAGCCTGATCTGCGCATTCCGTTAGAATTGACCGATGTTGATGACCTGATGCAGCAGGTTGATTTCAAGGTCTTCTCGGGCCCTGCAAGTGCGGAAGACGGCCGCGTAGCAGCATTGAAAGTGCCAGGTGGCGCCAAATTGTCTCGTAAAGAAATCGACGAATATACTAAGTTCGTTGGTATTTACGGTGCCAAAGGGCTGGCGTGGATTAAGGTCAATGAGCGTGCCAAAGGGCTTGAAGGTCTTCAATCACCCATTGTTAAGTTCATGGAAAATGTGGTTGAAGAGCTGCTTGATCGCGTAGGCGCTGAAGATGGCGATATCATTTTCTTTGGTGCGGATAAAGCGCGCATCGTCAATGAAGCCATTGGTGCATTACGCGTCAAGCTAGGTGCCGACCTTGAGCTTTATACCCAGGCGTGGGCGCCGCTATGGGTTGTCGATTTCCCGATGTTTGAAGCGGACGACAACGGTCGCCTCAGCCCGTTACATCACCCGTTTACTGCACCTTCTTGCTCGCCAGAAGCGCTTAAAGCTGACCCAGCAAAAGCCTTGTCGCGTGCCTACGACATGGTGCTTAACGGAACCGAGCTTGGTGGTGGTTCCATTCGTATTCACGATCAAACCATGCAAAGCACTGTGTTTGAAATTTTGGGCATTGGCCAAGAGGAAGCGCAAGAGAAGTTTGGCTTCCTGCTGGATGCGTTGCAATACGGCGCGCCTCCCCATGGCGGCCTAGCGTTCGGCTTGGATCGTTTAGTGATGCTGATGGCTGGAGCTAAGACAATTCGTGAAGTGATTGCCTTCCCGAAAACCCAAAGCGCCGGCTGTTTACTGACTGATGCACCAGGTGAAGTCAGCGCGGATCAGTTGAAAGACTTGAACATCCGTCTGCGCCAAAAAGCGAAAGCAGAGACCGCCAGCGAATAATTGCTCAGCTCTGCTTTGTAGCTCAGCAACGAGAAGTTCGCCAACTAGTAGTTCAGCACCGACGTTTAGGCGTCGGTGTTTTTGTTTGAACCGCTCGCTACCAATAGGACAGCTGCCATGGATGAAAAACAGCCCGCTCCCGCGATTAGGATTTTGGGTATCGACCCTGGTTCGCGTATCACGGGCTATGGGGTCATCGATTTAATAGGTGCTAAGCCTCATTATGTCGCCAGTGGCTGCATTAGAACGACCGATGGCCCTTTAGAGCAGCGTTTGGCGCAAATTTATGCAGGTTTAAGCGAAGTAGTGGGGCTGCATCGGCCCAATGCCGTCGCCGTTGAGCGAGTCTTTATGGCTAAAAATCCCGATTCAGCATTGAAGCTTGGCCAAGCACGGGGCACGGCTCTCGTCTGCATCGCGAATCACGGTCTGAACATTGCAGAATACGCAGCAAGGCAGATCAAACAAGCCGTTACGGGCCAGGGAGGCGCGGAGAAAAGCCAGGTGCAGCATATGGTCACCGCTATTCTGCAGCTCTCTTCAACGCCACAGGCGGACGCCGCGGATGCGCTAGCTATCGCGCTTACCCATGCGTATGCAGGACATGGCTTACTTGCCACACCCGCTAAGGGCAGTCGTCGGCGCAGCACAGGGCGGTGGCGGCTTTAGTTGCTTACTGGTCATTTGTACAGAGTGTCTTTATAGTAAATGACTGCTTTTTATTATTGCGAGCATACCTATGATCGGTCGTATTAATGGCTTTTTGTTAGAAAAGCACCCCCCTTGGATTGTGGTTGATGTGCATGGTGTCGGTTACGAGCTTGAAGCCTCTATGAACACCCTAGTGGCACTTCCAGCCGTAGGAGAGAGCGTATCCATGTATACGCATCTTACAATTCGTGATGATGCCCATTTGCTTTACGGCTTTGGCCGTGAACAAGAGCGTGCACTGTTTCGCGCCCTAATCAAAGTCAACGGCGTAGGGCCAAAGCTTGCACTAGCCATCCTTTCCGGAATGGATGAAGCCGCCTTTATGCGCTGCGTCCGTGACGACGATAGTAAAGCACTGACGAAGCTTCCGGGCGTTGGTAAAAAAACTGCCGAGCGGTTAATTATTGAAATGCGTGACCGTTTCCCTGAATGGGAGAACGCGGCGGATGCGCCCCTCGCGTTAGAAGCGGCGAATGGAGAGCCTGCTCCCCGTGACTCGTTAGCAGATGCGGAAGCTGCCTTGGTGAGCTTGGGCTATAAGCTTACTGAAGCCTCAAAAATGCTGGCTGACATTAATCCCAAGCAGTCAACAGAGGCGATTATTAAAGCCGCGCTGACAAAACGCATGACTGGGTAACAACGTGGGTTATTTCATGGAACGACTGATAGTGCGCACTTTATGTTAGAACATGACCGATTAATCGCGGCTGAGCCCGAACAAGGGGAAGGGCGTATTGATCATGCTATTCGTCCCAAACATTTAAAGGATTATATTGGGCAACCGCGAGTACGCGAGCAGCTTGAAATTTTCATGGGAGCCGCAAAGCTACGGCAGGAAAGCCTAGATCATACCTTGGTATTTGGGCCCCCTGGGCTTGGTAAAACAACGCTTGCGAATATTATTGCTACCGAGATGGGGGTAGGGCTGAAGTCAACTTCTGGCCCAGTGCTTGAGCGTGCAGGTGATTTAGCCGCCATGCTGACGAACCTTGAGCCAGGTGACGTGCTGTTTATTGATGAAATTCACCGGCTGTCCCCCGTGGTAGAAGAGGTGCTTTATCCGGCAATGGAAGATTTCCAGCTGGATATTATGATCGGTGAAGGGCCCGCTGCCCGCTCAATCAAACTAGATTTGCCTCGCTTTACCTTGGTAGGTGCGACAACGCGCGCAGGCTTACTAACCTCTCCATTACGTGATCGCTTTGGCATTGTGCAACGCTTGGAGTTTTACAACCTTGAAGAGCTGACTGAGATTGTCACTCGCTCAGCCCGCTTGCTAGGTGTTGAAACGAGCCATGAAGGTGCTATAGAGGTTGCCAAGCGCTCCAGAGGCACCCCGCGTATTGCCAATAGGCTGCTGCGTCGCGTACGTGACTATGCAGAAATAAAGGGCAATGGCATTGTTGATGTTACTCTCGCCGATGCGGCACTCAACATGCTAAATGTCGATCACCATGGGCTGGATCATATGGACCGGCGGCTCTTGTTGGCAATGATCGATAAATTTGATGGCGGACCTGTTGGGATTGACTCAATCTCAGCCGCTATTAGTGAAGAACGCGGTACCATTGAAGACGTCATTGAACCTTACCTAATACAGCAGGGGCTGATGATGCGCACGCCAAGGGGGCGCGTAGTGACGCGACAAGCGTGGCTACACTTCAACAAAACGCCTCACGAACATGCTATTGATCCAGAAGGAGAGCGGCGCCCATGAATAATGGGTTCACGATGCCGGTGCGCGTCTATATGGAAGATACTGACGCCGGTGGAATTGTCTACTACGTTAACTACTTGAAGTTTATGGAGCGCGCCCGCAGCGAATGGTTACGTACGCTAGGCCTTAATCAGCAAACTTTGCTAGACGATGGCACCCAGCTAGTGGTATATCGCTTGGCCTGTCACTACAGCAAGCCGGCACGCTTGGATGACTCACTTATTGTCAGTACAAATATTGAGAATGTTGGTCGATGCCGGATGACTTTTTTGCAGCAAGTGCAGCGAGATGAGGAACTCTTATGCGCTGCTACAGTCGAGATAGCCTGCTTATGCGCGCATAAGATGCGGCCAAAAGCATGGCCAAAAACATTGCAGGTGCTGGGTTGATTCGTTTAAGGCGAACACCGAGAACACGCATAAATCTGTGATATGTGTAAACCTATGGCATGTGTAAACCTATGGAGTAATAGCGCGATGTAGCGTGCGTACTTCATGGCCTTTATATACCACCACTGTTCGGAAATTCCGACATTAATAGCTTGATGAGGGTAACTGTGAACGATAACACCATGTCCATCCCCCACTTGATAATGAGTGCCAGCACGGTTGTTCAGCTGGTGATGTTACTGCTGGTGGTGGGGTCAATCCTCTCATGGGTGGTTATTTTCCAACGCAGCATTGCCCTACGCAGGGCAAAACAGGAATACAACCAATTTGAAGAATCCTTTTGGTCGGGTGTCGATTTAAACGAGTTATACCGAGAAATTCCTGCTGACGACCCACGCTATGGAGCAGAGCATATTTTCCAGGCGGGCTTTCGCGAATTTAATCGTTTAATGCCAAAAACACGCAACCCCGACACAATCTTAGAAGGTGTGCAGCGGAGTATGCGAGTCGCCTGGTCTCGGGAAGAAGACCGCCTAACGCAGCATCTTGTATTTCTCGCAACGGTGGCATCCGCGAGCCCTTACATTGGCTTGTTCGGAACGGTTTGGGGAATTATGGGTTCATTTCAATCCCTTTCTATGACCCAGCAAGCTACATTGGCAACCGTTGCGCCTTGGATTGCTGAAGCGTTAATTGCAACGGCTATGGGCCTGTTTGCAGCTATTCCCGCGGTAATTTTCTATAACCGTCTATCGAATGATGCCGCTCGTTTGTTGGGCAAATATGAAGACTTTGCCGAGGAATTTCACGCTATCTTGCACCGTAATTTGCAAGGTCGTGAAAGTAAGTCCAGCGCTAGCTAAGGGAGTACGCTATGCAAGGCCCGTTTAATCGCAGCGGCAATAAAAAGCCGATGGCTGAAATCAACGTAGTCCCCTTTATTGACGTCATGCTGGTCTTGCTGGTGATCTTTATGATCACCGCACCAATGCTCACTCAAGGGGTGCAAGTCGATCTACCTCAAGTCACATCAGAGCCTATCGAAAGCCAAGACGATAGCGATCCGATTATTATCTCGGTCGATCAGGATGGAGGCTATTTCATCACGCTTGGCGAAGACTCAACGGCTGTTTCTCTTGAGCAAATGGCAGAGCGAGTAACAGCGATATTACAGCGACGACCTGAAACACCTGTCATGGTTCGCGGCGATCGCAACGTTGCGTACGGACAAATAGTCGTATTGATGAGCACACTGCAACGCTCGGGTGTCGCTAATGTAGGTCTGTTATCTGAGCCGCCACAAGATGGTTAAACGTAGCGCGCAAATGGCAATCAAACCACCCCGTGACCCACAGGATGTTGGCTATACTTGGCCTACTGTCCTGGCGGTTGCGGTGCATCTATTAGTTGTGCTTTTTAGTTTGGTTAGTCTGCCAAGTTCTACGGCAGAGCCAGACTCGTCCTCTATTGTGCAAGCGACCTTCGTCAGTACTGAAACATTCACTGACCAAGCACAGCAAACAACGGATCAACAAGCAGCTCTCAATAGTTCAACCGACCCCGATGAGGCTGAGCCAGCACCAGAGCCTGATGCAAGTGAGCAAGAAGCATTGCAGCAGCAGGCAGACGAGGCCGCTGCGAGAGAAGAAGCTCAAGCTCAAGCACGAGCAGAAGAGCAAGCTCGCGAGCTGCAAGAAGCTCAAGCTCAGGCCGAAGCCGAGGCACAGCGACGAGAAGAAGAAGCGCAACGTCTAGCCGAACAGCAAGAAGTAGCAGCTCAAGCCAGAGAAGAGGCTCAGCGGGAAGCTGAGGCAGAAGCCCAGCGCCAACGTGAAGCCGAGGCAGAAGCCCAGCGCCAGCGGGAAGCCGAGGCAGAAGCTCAGCGCCAACGGGAAGCCGAGGCAGAAGCCCAGCGCCAACGTGAAGCCGAGGCAGAAGCCCAGCGCCAGCGGGAAGCCGAGGCAGAAGCCCAGCGCCAACGTGAAGCCGAGGCAGAAGCTCAGCGCCAACGGGAAGCCGAGGCAGAAGCCCAGCGCCAGCGGGAAGCCGAGGCAGAAGCCCAGCGCCAACGGGAAGCAGAGGCAGAAGCCCAGCGCCAACGGGAAGCCGAGGCAGAAGCTCAGCGCCAACGGGAAGCAGAGGCAGAAGCTCAGCGCCAGCGGGAAGCCGAGGCGGCCATGCAGCGTCAGCTAGAGGGGGAAGCCCAAGCTGCTGCTAACGCACAGCAGGCGCAGCAAGCAGCGAATGGTTTTATTAATATTGTGCGTCGAGCGGTAGAGCAGGCATGGTTAATTCCAGCAGGTGCCAGTGACGCAATGAGTGCTACGATTCAAGTAAGGCTTGGGCCATCAGGAGAGGTACTTTTAACCACTATCGCCACATCCAGCGGTGATAGTGCCTTTGATCGGTCTGCAATGCAGGCTGTTGAACACGCTGCTCCGTTCAGCGAGCTGAGGGATTTGCCCGCAGAGCAGCAGCGTAACTTACGTCAATTTAATCTGCGATTTACCCCGGGGGATGTTCGCTGATGCAAACCATAAGCAAAGTGTGGCTGTTTTGCGTACTGCTATTCGTTAGTAGTTATGCAACTGCAAATGCAAACCTGACTATCGAAATAACACGTGGGAGCGACCAGGCTTTACCGATTGGTATCGTTCCCTTTGCAGGCGGCGATAACATGCCTGAAGACGTGGCTCAAATTATCCAGGACGACCTTGAGCGCAGCGGTTTTTTTGCGCCCTTAGAACGCAGTGCCATGTTTGATAGGCCAAGCCAGGCGGATGACGTTGAGTTTGGCACTTGGCGTTCGCTTGATGTTCGATATTTGGTGGTAGGCCGAGCACAACAGACAAATAGTGGTTATCAGATTCAATTTGAGTTAATGGATATCAGTGGACAGCGCCGTATGATTGGCGAAACGGTCACGGCAAATGTGAACGATTTGCGTGGTGCTGCTCACTATATGAGCGATCAAATTTTTGAAGAAATTACCGATATCCGGGGGGCTTTCTCAACTAAAATTGCTTATGTAACCGCTCAAGGGTTGGGCGATAACATGCAATTTGGTCTGTATGTGGCCGATGCGGATGGACGTAACAGTCAACAAGTGCTTACCTCCGACCAACCGATTATGTCACCTGCATGGTCTCCCGATGGCCGGAAGCTGGCATACGTATCCTTTGAAACAGAGCGTCCGGCTATCTATATTCAAGATGTTTCAACTGGGCAACGGATACAGGCAACTTCTTTCGACGGTATTAATGGTGCCCCTACATGGTCACCTGATGGCCGCAAAATCGCTATGTCGCTGTCCAAAGATGGACAACCAGAAATTTATATCCTAGACATCGGTAATCGCTCAGTAGAGCGTATAACTCAAAACAGTAGCATTGATACCGAACCAACTTGGGCGCCCGATGGACGTAGTTTGTTGTTTACCTCTGACCGTAGCGGTGGACCGCAAATTTATGAATACTTGCTAGGTAGCGGTGAAGCAAATCGCATTACATTTACCGGTAACTACAATGCTCGCGCGCGCTATTCACCTGACGGAGAGCAAATCTTTTTAATTCACCGCTCCAACCGCGGATACCAAGTTGCGCGTCAGGAGCGTGATGGGGGACGTCTTGTTGTAATAAGCGAAACAACAAGAGATGAATCTCCTAGTGTTGCGCCGAACGGGACCATGGTAATCTTCGCTACCCAACAGGGTAGTAATGGGGTGTTAAGTGCCGTTTCAGCGGATGGCCGCTCGTCATTTAGATTACCCGCAGCGCAGGGTGATGTTCGCGATCCCGCGTGGTCACCTTTTTTAAATTGATTGACGAAAAGTTTACATTTTTTGTTTTCAGGCAAGGAGTCTGATTATGCAACTTAAACCGTTGGCTCGCTCATTAGCAGTAGCGCTATCTATCGTAGTAATCGCTGGCTGTTCCAGCACCGGCGGAACCCAGGATGGTGACTCTTATGGAAGCCAGGATGGCAGCGGCACAGGGACTAGCACCTCAGGTGCTGGCACTGGTGGCCAGTATGGCTCTACATCAGGTTCTGGCGCAGGCGCTGGTCAACAAGCCGATTCACGCATTCCAGAAGTCCGTACTATCTATTTTGACTTTGACCGCGACACTATCAAGGGCGATTACGAATCAGTCGTGATGGCTCATGCTCGCTATTTGCGTGCTAATCCCAGCGCCCAAGTTGTTCTGCATGGCCACACCGACGAGCGTGGCACTCGCGAATACAACATGGCCCTAGGTGAGCGTCGTGCCGGTGCTGTTAAGCGGTTCTTAAATATTCAAGGCGTGTCTCCCTCGCAAATGAGCGTCGTGAGCTATGGTGAAGAGCGTCCGGCTGCTAGCGGCCAAGGTGAAAGTGCCTACTCTCAAAACCGTCGCGTCGTCTTTAACTACTGATGGCATTGGCGTACCTAGGTGCTCAACATCAAGTACTCGCTATTAGGCGCTAGGTACGCTAACTAAGTAATGATTGGAGTCATCATGAATCACAGTCTCAAACGTTATTTTGAGAGGCTGTGCGGTGCGGGAGCCATTGTGCTCCCGCTGTCCGTATTGCCCTTGACAGCTTTTGGTCAACAGCCCCTCGTTCAAGACTTATCAAGCGGGTCTGGCTTTTATCAGCAAACCCAACGCCAGGAAGCATCTGGTGGTAACTTGGTACTCTTTAACCAAGTGCAAGAGCACCAGACAGAGATCCAGCAGCTACGTGGTCAAATTGAAGAACTGCGACACCAGTTAGAGCAGCTTCGTCGGCAATCACAGCAGCAGTACCTGGATATTGAAGATCGTTTGATGAATAGCGGCCCTAGCCAAATTGAACAATCGACGCCTGCAGTGGAGCCCGAGGCGGCAGAGCAAGTTGCCAACGCACCTTCTGCTCGGAACGTCAGTGAAGACGCTCAGGCTGATTACCAAGCAGCGTTTGCCCACGTTCAAGCACGTCAATTCGCAGATGCGATCAATGCGTTTAAAGCCTTTGTCACTGATCACCCCGACAGCAGTCTGACCTCTAACGGCTATTACTGGCTGGGGGAACTTTATGCTGCTGAAGGCGAACTTAGCGCTGCTGATGAATCATTTAGCCGTGTTATTGAGCAGTACAGCGGCAGCAGTAAAGTCCCCGATGCGCTTTATAAGCTAGGATTAGTAAAAGCACGGCAGGGCGAGGCTGAACGCAGTCGTGAACTGCTCGAACAAGTACGTGATGATTACCCGCAGAGTAGCGCGGCAGGGCTTGCCAATGACTTTTTACGTCAGTCTGCAGGATAACGTCTGTTTACATTTTTGTATCAAGGAAACCTCATGAGCTGCAAAATCGACTATCAACCAGCGTCCAATCTTTTGGAAAACCGCGTCGTGTTGGTAACCGGTGCGGGTGATGGAATTGGACGTGCGGCGGCACTTACCTACGCCCGCCATGGGGCAACTGTGATACTGCTTGGCCGCACGATAGCCAAGCTTGAGCGTGTCTACGATGAAATTGAAGCAGAAGGCGGACCACAGCCGGCAATTTTTCCGCTCAACTTTGAGGGCGCAACGCTCAAAGACTTTCACGATATGGCTGAAACGCTGGACAAAGAGTTTGGCCGTTTAGATGGATTGCTACATAACGCTGGCTTGCTAGGCAGAATTACGCCTTTTGAGCAGTACAATCCAGAGCTGTGGGAACAAGTCATGCAGGTCAATATCAATGGGCCTATTTGGATGACCCAAGCGTTGCTACCACTGCTTCAGCAGTCAGCTGATGCTTCTGTGGTCTTCACCTCATCAAGCGTTGGACGAAAAGGCCGGGCCTACTGGGGGGCATATTCGGTTTCAAAGTTCGCCACTGAAGGTTTTGTGGAAGTGCTTGCTGACGAACTTGAAAACCAGTCTACTGTGCGGATCAATACGTTAAACCCAGGGGCAACACGTACCCAAATGCGCCGAACTGCTTATCCAGGTGAGGATCCGTTGACGCTGCGTACCCCTGAGGAAATTATGCCCACTTACTTATGGCTTATGGGGCCAGACAGCACGGGGGTTAGTGGCAAGAAGTTTGACGCTCAACCACCACGTGCATAAATGCATCTTACCCATAGCTTTCTGACGTACCGCACCGCTTGTCGATGTTCTAGGCATTTTCATTCAATTAACGCTATCAATGAAAAGCAGCCAGAGCATCGACTAAGTCTTTACAGGTTTCAAACCATAAGTCAGCTGGCCACTGCTGATAATCGTCTTCCTCGCTGATATACCCGTAGCCAACGGCGACAGCCGTCATTCCTGCCGCTTTTGCCGCCTCCATATCACGAATATGATCACCGACGTACCAACACGCTTGTGGCGCCACGTTAAGCCTGCGCGCAGCCTCCCAAAGAGGCTCCGGAGCGGGTTTTCTGACCGCTAGATCATCTGCACATAAAAGAGCCCCTGGCGTTAGCGCCAATGCATCTAACAGCGGAAGGGTATAGCGTCTTGGTTTGTTCGTTACGATTCCCCACGAGCGTGATGCTGAATGCCAGCGGTCTAGCCATTGGTCAAGGGGTTCAAATAGCCGACTGTGAACAGCAACTGCTTGTTCATAATTATCTAACAAATACTGCCGCGCCGTATCGTGTTCAGTAGAACCACTTTCGATACCAATAGCCAAGGTTACTAAGGCACTGCCGCCGTTAGAAACTTGGCCTCGTATTTTCCCGTAGGGCAGTGGTGCCAGCCCATGATGCCGCCTCAATGCATTCGTTGCTTCAGCAAGATCAGGGGCAGTGTCAACAAGAGTTCCGTCTAAATCAAACAGTATGGCTTCAGGTATTGATGTTGACATTTATTGGCTCGCTTTCCGGCAATACATCATGTAATTGACCGATACATCGTTTGCGACCAAGCGGTAGTGACGAGTCAGTGGGTTATAGGTCAGCCCCGTTTGTTCGTTAATCTCAAGATCTGAGGCTCTCGCCCATGCGGCCATCTCAGAAGGGCGGATAAATTTTGCATAATCATGGGTGCCGCGCGGCAATAGTTTAAGCACATACTCAGCGCCTAAAATCGCAAAAGCATACGATTTTGGGGTGCGATTTAGGGTCGAGAAGAAAACATAACCCCCAGGGCGAACCAGCTCACTGCAAGCACGAATGACCGATGCAGGGTCAGGCACATGCTCAAGCATTTCCATGCAGGTTACGATGTCATAATGCCCTGGCTGCTCTGCTGCAAGCGCTTCAACGCTTATCAGTCGATAATCCACCGATGCACCGCTTTCTGTCGCATGTAGCCGGGCAACGCTAAGAGGCGCTTCTCCAAGATCAATGCCGGTAACACTAGCTCCTCGATGAGCCATTGATTCACTTAAAATCCCACCGCCACAGCCGACATCGAGCACCTTTTTACCGGCTAGACCTGCACGCGCGTCAATAAAGTCCAGACGCAGGGGATTGATAGCGTGCAGCGGCTTAAACTCCCCCTCTGCGTCCCACCAACGACTAGCAAGTGCTTCAAATTTCGCAACTTCCGCTGCGTCGACATTGTCGTGGTTGCGATGAGTAGTGCTATCCTGAGGTATCGCTTGCATGTTTTAACTCCCATTGTCGGTAAGTTGGCATGAAGGTGGCAACCAACCAGTCGTTCAGTATTATGTCATTCTAACCACTCCTGGAAAGGAACGCATGAAAAGGAACGCGACATGAATCTTAACCCCCTATTTTCGCGACTTTTATTTTCTCAGGGAGCGTGATGAATGCGAGTATTACTCCACGGAAGTGAACTAAGTGCCGCTACCGCCGCCGCCGCGTTAGCCTGGGTAGGCCATCAAGTTGAGTGGCTACTACACGAAAGCGCACCATGGCCACAGCTTTTAAAGGCGGACTGGCTACGCAGTGAACCGGAATTAATGACGCATATTGAACAAGCGTTAGCCAATGGAACATTGAAAATCATTGAAGCGCCAGAGCAGGCTAATTCTCCTGATGTGGTGTGGTTGGCTCTGTCGCCCGATCAGCGCCAGGCGGCCAAGACACTGCTTGAAGCCCCTATATTTGAGCACCATAGTGGTGCTGTATTAATTAATAACTCAACATTTCCAGTAGGCGAAACAGAGCAGTTGCACGCGCTTATGGGGCCCCAGCACAGTAGCGTTGCCTTACCTGACACCCTGGAAGAAGGGCGGGCCTGGCTCTCCTTTACGCGTCCTTCACGCTGGCTGCTCGGTTGTGACGATGCAACAGGTGAACAGGTGGCGCGCGAGCTTTTACGTGCCTTTAATCGCCGCAATGATGTGTTCCAGCGTATGCCTTGTAGAGCGGCTGAGCTGACTAAGCTCGCTATAAACGGCATGCTGGCAACACGTATCAGCTACATGAACGAGATTGCAGGCCTTGCAGATACGCTCGGAGTTGACGTTGAACATGTACGCCAAGGTATGGGCGCTGATACCCGAATTGGCTATGAATATTTATACCCTGGCTGTGGCTTTGGTGGCCCCAACTTCTCTCGCGACCTAATGCGCTTAGCTGATGTTCAGTCAGCCAGTGGTCGTAATTCGGCATTGCTAGAGCAAGTAATGGACATCAATGAACAGAAAAAAGAGACGTTATTTAGGAAACTCTGGACGCTCTTCGAGGGCGATTTAGCCGGCAAAACGATTGCTATTTGGGGAGCCGCTTTTAAACCAGGAACCACTCGAATCGATCACGCGCCTGTGCTGACACTCCTTGCTGCCTTATGGGCGCAAGGCGTAAAGGTAAATCTTCATGATCCAGCGGCAACCCCCGCGCTGCTCAACGCGGTCGGTGACCGAAACGATCTAACTACATTCACCAGTGACCCATACTTGGCATGTGAAGGAGCTGACGCACTGATGCTGGTGACTGAGTGGAAAACTTATTGGAACCCTGACTGGCATCGTTTAGCCTCGTTATTGAGCGCTAAGTTGGTGCTGGATGGACGAAATATTTATGACCCAGCCTTCGTGGCTAGCTGTGGCTTACGGTATAGAGGAATCGGGCGTCGAGCAGATCCCACAACGCATTGAGGAAAAGTCATGCCCAACAGTACTGCATCTTCTCGCATTGTTCCCGATGTGGACCAAAGCTTGACCGCACAACACTTGCGTCATCGCAGGGGGCCCAAACTGTGGCCATTGTGGTTATTGATGATGCTTATTATCATTTCGCTGGGGGCCGCCGCGGTGGGCCTTTGGTATGAAAGAGAGCGCTTATTAGAAGAGGTCCATCGAGTAAGTGGAGAAGTCTCTAATCTTCATGCAAGACTCGACTCGGGTGACACGGACACGCAAGATGCGATAGCCTTTGTACAAGCACAGATGACAACGCTGTTCCAAGAACAGGAGCAACTAGCCGTTGCGGTGACACGTACCCGTGAGGAACTCTACGGTCTTTTGACGTCAAACGAAGAGCTCGTGAATGGTGATGCCCTAAGCAGCATTGCTGAGCGTATTAGTCAGTTGGAAGAACAAGCAGCGTTGCGTGACCAACAGCTTGCCGCTATACGCACATCACTTGACTCACTTGAGCAAGCGGGCATGTCTGGGCGGCAAAATCTAGCAGAAGAGGTAACTTACCTCGAAGAGATGCTGTCGCAGCGCCTATCTGCGACTACCAACCGACTCGATGATATTGCTAAGTTAGAAAACGAAAACAGCGAATTGGTAACAAATGTTACTGCATGGCAAGAAGAGGTCGATCAGCGTTTTACTGAGGTAAACTCAACCCTTGAAATGCTAAGCAGCACTGATACTTCAGCTACTCAAGAAGCGTTACAAGCGCTTGAACAGCAATGGGCGCAACGATTAAACACCTTAGAGAGTGATATCCGTCAAGTGCGGCAAGCCCAGCTGGCATTTAGTGCTCAGATGGAGATGCTCCGCTAGCAATTGTCACCAGCATAAAGCAATGGGTAATAAAGCCACCGAGTCGCTGATTTGGTTAGGGATGAACTGCATGGAAAGAATACGGCGATGGCCTACCGTTAAACAAGCGACTCGTGAGGTGGTTTTACCGCTTCTTGTAACGTGGTCAGCTCCCGTATGGGCACTTAACGCGTCAATCGATGGTGTCAGTAGTGAAGTAGAGGACAATATTGATGCCTATTTACAGAACATTGACGAAGATCAGTACACCGATATCCGTTTGGAAGGCGAAATACGTAAGCGTGCGCAAGAAGCCATGCGCGTTTTCGGCTACTACGAGCCTGACATTACGGTTGATGTTGATAGCTCACCTATCACACTTCGCATAGAACCCGGCTCGCCGGTCAAAATCGACGTGCTTTCTGTCAATATCAGCGGTGAAGCAAGCGATGACCCTCCGTTTCAGGAAGCACTCGATGCATTTCCCTTGAAGGAAGGCGATACACTACGGCATGCCCCATGGGATCGCCTACGCAACCAGTTTTCAGGCCTAGCACTTGAGCGTGGTTATTTCGACTGGGGGTTTACTGACCGCCGAATGGAAATAAGGCCATACCTTGAAAGCGCTCGTCTCTATATGGATTTCGACAGCGGCCCACGCTATCAATTTGGCAATACGACTATTTCAGGTAGTCATATCGAACCTGAGCGTTTGCTTCAAATGCAGACCTTTGAAGCAGGGGAGCCTTATCTAGCGGAATCGATAGCCCGCTATAATCAACGTTTAGCTGAGACAGAATGGTTCAGCTCTGTGACGGTACGACCACGCTTAGAGACAGCGCGGGAGCTGACCCTATCGCCGCCAACAGGAAGCTCACCGTGGTGGAATGAAGCAACGGCATCGCAGCCTCAACGTCCTAGGCTGTCCAGCGCAGCGCTTGTCAGCGCACTTAGTGTCACTCAGCGGGACGATACCAGTCTGCCTATTGACGTAAGTGTAGAGCCTGCCGATCGCCATCAATTTGAAGTCGGGATTGGCTTTGCAACTGACGTAGGGCCGCGCATGCGCTTTGGCTGGAAACAGCCATGGATTAACCGCTTTGGCCATAGCCTGGATCATGATCTGTATGTTTCAGCCCCCGACCAGCGCTTCACAGGGACTTACAATATCCCGTTAGAAGATCCGTTACGCGATAGCTATCGTCTGCAATATGGCGTGCGTAACCTGGATGATGGCGATACCCAGTCGTTAGAGGGTACCGTGGAAATCGCTCGTCGATGGGAGTTTGAAAATCGCTGGGTACAAACACTTTACTTCCGTACGACCTATGAAGACTTCACCCAAGGGGGAGTCTCAGATGAAGTATTGCTGTTTTATCCAGGCATTCAGTGGTCCCGTACAAGAACGCGTCCTCAGCGGTTTCCGCTTTGGGGAGATAGGCAACAATTATCGCTCGAGTATTCAGACACGATATGGGGATCCGATGCCAAGTTCGCGCGTATGACGGGTGACACAGAATGGATTCGCACCATTGGCGATGATAATCGTTTTTCGGCACGGCTAAGTATCGGCGCTATCGAAACAGATAATTTCGATAAACTGCCTCCTTCGTTACGCTTTTTTGCGGGCGGTGACCGAAGTGTCCGGGGTTACTCCTACGAAAGCCTATCTCCGCGAAATGAAGAAGGGCTGTTACGTGGCGGCCAGCAAATGCTGACCTCGACTCTAGAGTACCAGCGTCGCGTGACTGGCGACTGGTGGGGAGCAACTTTTGTCGATACTGGAGATGCCTTCGATAATTGGGGGCCAGAAGAGTTAAAAACGGGCGCAGGGGTTGGCGTACGCTGGATTTCCCCTGTGGGCCCTATCCGACTTGATGTAGCACACCCATTTGACGATGAAGACGATTGGCGCCTGCATTTTTCCATCGGACCGGAATTTTAGGAGAGCATTTTGGCTAAGGTTGCAAAAGCGGCATCTATCAAGCGTCAACCGCTCTCAGGTAAACATCGTGTAGGGTTATTTTTGTGGAGTTTTGTACGATTAGCCATTGTGCTACCACTCTGGCTATTTGGTCTGGTCGCTCTGCTACTCGGCGTTGCGCTCTCTCCTTGGGGAACAGGTCAACTGTTTTCTCAAGGCGAGCAACGGGGCTTCTTTACGTATGAACACCAAGAAGGCGCACTGCTTGACCAGTTTGCGTTGCGCGGTTTTCAACTATCGCTTGGTGAGACACGCATCAACGTCGACAGCCTTGAACTGGCCTGGGCTGAAGATTGTGTGCTGTCAGGTAAGCTTTGCCTGGACAAACTTCATGTAGAAGGCGCAGATATACGTTTGGGCGAGAGCACTGAAGCGGAGCCAGACTCATCAGAATCTGATGGGATGCCTAGCATCCAACTGCCTTTTCCTATTGAACTACGTTCAGTTGAGTTCACTAACGTCCAACTGCAGCTAGCTGATGGAACTCGCGTCGGCTGGGAGTCGTTTTCAACCGCGATTACCGCGCAGCAACATCTTGTCAGTATCGCGCCCACCACGCTCATGCAGCCAACCGTGTACTTGCCTCCCACGGCAGGCACTCAACTAACAGAAGGTATCCAGACACCGTTACATGCATCTGCTATTGATGGTGCGGTTATGGTTACCCAACCGGTCATAGCAGAACCAGGTCAAGCGGTCGAAGCCTTAACAGCACGGCAGCGCATTGAGCTGCCTGAAATAATGCTGCCCATTGATATCGACTTAGCATCCTTCACCGTGACTGACGTCACTGTCAGCGGAGCCGTTGATTACCAAGTCGAAAGATTAGCGGTGGTTGCGAGTGCTGAAGGCAACCAAATAGCGCTCCGCTCATTAGAGTTACTTACACCTGATGCCGAGGCGAACTTAACAGCCAACGCCACATTATCAGGCAGCTATCCGTTAGATGCTCGATTAACAACAACCTTGTTTTTACCCGAAATATTTCCTGAGCTAAGTGGCGAAGAGCTTGTTTTGGAACTGTCAGGATCCCTAGATGAGCTGACAGCCAGTTTAGGGGCAGCCGGTGTCGTTAATGCAACGTTCGAGGCTCAAGTCGATGCGCTGGCACCGACGCTACCTTTCAATGTAAGACTGCAGAGTGACCGCCTGCAGTGGCCACTCACACAACCTAGTAGCGATGAGTCATCGGCAGAACCCTATGTTGTTGAAGATATAGACATCGTTGCTAGCGGCAGCTTGGAAGCGTACCAGACAACGCTTTCCTTAAACGCTCAAGGCCCGCAAGTGCCGGCCACCGATATTCGACTCAGTGGCAACGGAGATCTTTCATCGTTCCGCTGGACGCCGCTAACCCTAGCGATTAATGACAGTTCGCTCAGTAGTGAAGGGGAAGTGAATTGGGCTTCGTCACTACGGGTTGATACCACCATCCGACTGGATCAATTCGATCCATCGCTGTTTGTCGAACAGCTCAACGGCAATCTCAATGGCGACATTACCGCTAGTGTGCGTCAAACCGGCGAGCTATGGGAAATCAGCCTGCCAGTCCTCGATATTACTGGGGAGCTCCAGGAGTATCCCTTGGCGCTTCAAGCCTCTTTAGAGGCTAACAGTGCGCTTGAAGTAGATATCCAAGAACTACTTTTCACTCAGGGAGACAACCGGTTAACGGCCTCTGGTCAAGTTAGTGAGCAAGCAATGTCGCTAGATACCGAGATTGCATTGCGACAATTACAAACGCTGCATCCAGACTTAGCGGGGACATTAACAGGTAATATTCTGGCCAGAGGTAGCATTAGCCAACCTAAGGTGGAAGCCGAATTAACTGGCCGTGATTTGCAGTTTGCCGAAAACCGTATTGAAACGTTATCACTGACCAGCAATATCGAGGGAATCGAAGACCCAACGCTAGACATTAACCTTGGTTTGCAGCAAGTCAATGCAGGTGGGCAGGCATTTTCAAGTATTGCCCTTGAGCTTAACGGACGCCTATCTCAGCACGCACTCACTGTCAGTATCGACGGCCAAGCCGATAACATGCTAAGCCGTGCACTTGTAGCGCTAGATGGTCGTTTTGATCAACAAGCGCAGCAGTATCAGGGCCAACTAACACCGCTGGAAATCGACTCCGAGTTCGGCAATCTACGTTTAGAAGCCCCTCTTGATATTCGTTACAACCTAGCTAACGGCCAAGCGCAACTCTCACCTTTCTGTGTGCGTCGCGAAGAAGGAGGGCTTGTTTGTTCGCA
This sequence comes from Halomonas sp. MS1, assembly GCF_024182575.1. Classification (NCBI taxonomy): domain Bacteria; kingdom Pseudomonadati; phylum Pseudomonadota; class Gammaproteobacteria; order Oceanospirillales; family Halomonadaceae; genus Halomonas; species Halomonas sp. MS1. Next base: position 3,713,161 of record NZ_CP098926.1, on the reverse strand, counting down.
AGAACAGATTGCCGCATCGGCCGACCAAGGGCGCGCGGTGTTGAGCATCAGAGAAGTGCCGATGGAAGCACTCGAGCCTTTATTGCCAGAAGAGTGGAGCTTTGAGGGTGATACGACAGCAGACATTGTTGCAGCTTGGCGCCAAGGCGGGGCTCAGTGGCAAGCCGATGTTCAGGTATTAAGTGAGTTAGCGATTACGGCAGTCAACGATTACGGCCAGCCCGTACAGCTTCCTGTGATTAGTTTAAACACGCAGTTAGACGCCAGTCAGGCTCAAGCTGATGCCGATATTGTACTGTCGTTTGCAGATGCTGGTGAGCTGGCACTCGATCTCAGCATTAGTGATCCACTTGATCGTGGTGGTCTTAGTGGCGAGCTAAGCGCCCAAGCGCTTTCTTTAGCACCTTACCGCCCGTTGGTGGTGGGCATGGATCGCTTAGAGGGCGACTTAAATGGCCGTATACAAATTGCAGGAACCACCAGTCAGCCCGATTTACAGGGGCAGCTTGCGCTTCGTAATCTAAGCGTTCATGGCCCAGATATTCCTATCGATATCAAAGATGGCGAGCTGGTCGTTGCGTTTGACGGCGAACAAGGGGACATAAATGGTTTTGTTGCTGCTGAACGTGGTCGCTTGAATATCGCTGGGGATGCTTACTTTCCTGCAGGCGACGACTGGCGTATTGGTGTCGATGTTAACGCGACTCAGGAGCCATTATTAATCGTTTTGCCACAGTTTGGGCGTTTAGAAGCAGCGCCTGATATCCGCATTCGTGTAACACCGGATCGCTTGCAAGTACGTGGCAATGTCGATCTACCATGGGCGCGCTTAGAAGTTGGCGATCTTCCTGCCTCAGCTGTTAGCCCAAGCTCTGACGAAGTCATTATCACCGAGCGCGATGATCGAGAAGCTGAGCGAGTGGCTCAGCAACGGACTGCCAATGGCGAGCCAAGCGCTGCTGATGAGCTTTCACAATCAGGAATGGACATTGATGTGCTCATCACACTAACCTTGGGCCGTGATATGCAAATATCAGCATATGGGCTTAATTCTGATTTGGGTGGCACGTTAGAAATTCGTCAAGGCAGCGGTGCACTTCAGCTGTTTGGTGATGTCAACCTTATCAATGGTCGTTTTAAAGCCTTTAGTCAGGATCTGCTGATTCGCCGTGGACAGCTGATATTCAGCGGCCCTCCAGGGCTGCCAATTCTCGATTTCGAAGCAATTCGTAATCCTGATATCACGGAAGATGAGGTTATTGCTGGCATTCGTGTTAGTGGCAATGCAGAAGAGCCCAACTTACTGATCTTTTCTGAACCAGCAATGGATGAAACCCGTGCGCTGTCATATTTATTGAGAGGGCGTGCACCCGATGCTGCTGGAGGAGGGATTGATAGTGCGCTTACTACCGCCTTAATCGGCATGTCTCTCGGTAAGACAGGCGGAGCCGTTGGCTCCATTGGGGAAGCGTTTGGTATTAGCGATTTGACCTTGGATACCACTGGGGCAGGTGACAATAGCCAAGTGGCGCTGACAGGGCAGTTAACCGACGATATCCGGATTAGCTACGGTGTTGGCATTTTCTCGCCCATTGCAGAACTGACATTACGCTACACACTTTGGCGCAATCTATATGTGCAGGCAGTATCAGGCGCAAATCAAGCCGTCGACTTAATCTACACATTTACTCGGTCAGGTGACCCTACGATTTATCCACGGCAATAAGAGGGCGTTATGACGCTATTTTCTAAAGCAAATTCAGCACCACTTGGCCGCGTAACGCCGATTGAAACGAGCAGCGTACATACCGTTACAGGCCACTCACTTCACCCTCCTTTCCCAGCAGGGTATGAAGAAATTGTGTTAGGCATGGGGTGCTTTTGGGGCGTTGAACGCCTGTTTTGGCAAGTGCCGGGAGTTTACGTCACTGCCGCCGGTTATGCCGGGGGAGAAACACCAAACCCAACTTATCAAGAAACGTGTACGGGACAAACAGGCCATACCGAGGTAGTTCGAGTGGTATACGACCCCAGTGCCACATCCTTGGCTACGCTGTTGCAAATTTTTTGGGAACAGCACGACCCTACTCAAGGCAATCGTCAAGGCAACGATGTGGGTAGCCAGTACCGCTCTGCCATTTTCACAACAACGGCTGCTCAGTTGATGGCTGCTGAAAAGAGTGCCAATGCCTATCAAAAGGCGCTCGATGAGGCTGGCCGAGGTACTATTACTACCGAGATCAAGCCGCTGAATACTTTTTACTACGCGGAGGCTTATCATCAGCAGTATTTAGACAAGAACCCCGCTGGTTACTGCGGGCTCAAAGGTACTGGCGTTACTTGCCCCATCGGTTAGTCGTGGTGAGAAGAGCCAAGTACTCCATCACAAGGTCAGTAATAAGGTCAGTAAAATGCCACATACTTTAAAACGTTCATGGCTCATGCCTTCGGTTTGGGCCCTGGTCGTCTTTGCTGCAATTACTACGCCGACCATGGCAGAGGAAGTTACTGAAGATGCCGTTCCAGCGCCACAAACGGTTGAAGATAGCCCGTTTGCAAGTGAGCGAGAAGCGGTCATATGGCGTCAGGATGAATTGAAAGAGCTAGAAAGCCTTCTGCGTCAGCTGCGTTTTGACTTGGTGAATAATCAGGATGCACGCGGAGCCGCGCCGCGGTTAGCAACGCTTCAGGAACAAGCGACTCAAGCTCATTTTTTGCCCGCGTTTATTGTCGGCACTCATGGGCGTGGGTCTGACGCTCGCCCAGAAATCTGGGAAGAGTGGGAAGATTTCGCAGCGGGATTTACGGATCTTGAGCAAAAAGTGGCGACGCTAATCGATGCGACCGAGCAAGAGGACTATCGCGCGGCCACGCGAGCATTTTCTGATGTTGGCTTAAGCTGTAAAAGCTGTCATCGCGCCTACCGCTATAACTGACCGAGATCGATGTCATCAGAGCGATAGGCACAGATGGTGTCAGTCGCTTTGTTGAAGGCGGTCGATACGATAAAGGGTCTCAACCTGCTCCAGGCCAGTTATGGTGCATTTGAGATCTTTTACACGGCCGTCGCTCAACCCATAGACCCAACCATGCACTGAAATATCTTGGCCTCTCTGCCAAGCACGTTGCAGAATTTTGGTTCGGCACAAGCTATTAACTTGAGCTTTTACATTCAATTCGCACATGCGGTCAATTTGCTCTTCCATTGGTAAATGTTCAAGCGTATTACGGTGATGGTTATACTGTTCGCGCACCGAATGCAGCCAGTAATCGACGACCCCGCACTCACCGCCGGTTACTGCCGCCTTAATGCCACCACAACCGTAGTGCCCCACAATCATGATATGACTGACCTTAAGTACATCCACCGCAAACTGCACAACTGACAGTGCGTTCATATCGGTATGGTGGAGCAGGTTAGCGACATTACGATGGACAAAAACTTCGCCTGGCGGAAGGGCAATAATCTGGTTAGCAGGCACACGACTGTCAGAACAACCAATCCAGAGGTAATCAGGGTTTTGCTGATTGGAAAGGCGTTTAAAGTAGTCAGGATCTTCCTCACACATACGCTCTGCCCAGGCGCGATTATTATCAAGCAGTGTTTCAATAGCGTTAGACATTGGATCTCCGTCACAGGTTAGGAGCTGTTAGGTTCAAGATAGAGCAAACTAGGGTACAGAGAGAGGGGTTTTAACCTTCTCAGAATCTAAGGTCAATCTTTGTGCTTAACGACCGTTGTCGGTAAGTACATGACCGATAAGTACATGCAATGGTTCAGGATAGGAATAGCACATGGCAGATAACGCGGAATATGAATACGATTTATTGGTAATTGGAGCAGGGTCAGGGGGTGTTCGCGCCGCACGAATGGCAGCTGCAAGCGGCGCCAGAGTTGCTATAGCAGAAGATCGTTACTTGGGCGGCACCTGTGTCAATGTCGGCTGCGTGCCTAAAAAACTGTACTCCTATGCGGCTCACTTTCACGACAGCTTCGATGATGCCGCAGGCTTTGGATGGCAGTTGCCTGGGCCTGCTGTCTTTGAGTGGTCAGTGCTACGCGATAATAAAACCAGTGAAATAAAACGGCTTAATGGCATTTATCAGCGGATGTTAGAGGGTGCGGGAGTCGTACTGCTTCATGCTAGAGCAACCGTGACAGGGGCACACAGTGTTTCATTGACCTCTGAAGAGGGTGTTTCCCAAGTAACCGCACAAAAGATACTGCTAGCGACAGGTGGTTGGCCATGGGTACCTGATTTTCCTGGCAGTGAATACACAGTCACTTCAAACCAGATATTTGACCTTGACGCTTTCCCAGAGCGGTTTCTGGTTTTGGGAGGCGGCTATATTGCGGTCGAATTCGCGAGCATTTTTAACGGCCTCGGTAGTGAAACACATTTGATTTATCGTGGAGAGCTGTTTCTAAAAGGGTTTGATGAAGAAGTTCGAGCTTTTACCCGCGATGAAATGAGCAAAAAAGGCGTCAATCTGCATTTCAATACCAATATTGAACGGATTGAACCCAATGGCTCGGCGTTTAACGTGTATTTAACTAACGGTGATGTTCAAGAGGTAGATGCCGTCTTAGCAGCGACAGGACGTAATGCCAATACGCAGGGGCTAGGGCTTGAAGCATTGGGTATTCATCTTGATAGCAGTGGAAAAATCCCAGTAAATGCGCGCTACGAGACGACGGTCCCTTCGATCTTGGCGCTTGGCGATTTGACCCAGGGGCCTGAATTGACGCCCGTAGCACTGGCTGAGGCGATGCAGTTAGTCGATATCCACTTCAATGAAACACTGCCTAAACCGCTGGACTACGCCACGATTCCTACGGCGGTTTTTTGTCATCCCAATATTGGGACAGTAGGGTTATCTGAAGAGGCTGCTAGAGAAAACATTGGCAAAATTCGCGTTTATAGCGCGGACTTTAAAGCAATGAAACACACCTTGTCTGGTAGCCAAGAACGCACTTTAATGAAGCTAATCGTTGATGACGCGACAGATGTTGTCGTAGGGGCTCACATGGTCGGTGAAGAGGCCGGTGAATTAATACAAGGGATCGCCATTGCGGTCAGAGCTGGGCTTACAAAAGAAGATTTTGATCGTACCATCGGCATCCATCCAACAGGTGCGGAAGAGTTTGTGACAATGAGAACAGCTACGCGCAATTAATTACATAAAATTTACATTTTTAAGGCGAGCATTAGCTCGCCTTTTTTGTCTCGCAGCTATGTGAGGTTGATCTAAACTCTTCCAATACAGCGGCTCTTTCAGCTGATTTTTGCAGGTAGAGACGCCTTTGATAACCAAAAATTATGGAAAAGGACAGGATGAATAATATGATTTTTGAATTGCTCATAATCAGCTGTTATAATGGCGCTCAAATTCGCTACAGCGAAGCATAACCATGAGCACGCCAATAACACCTTTTACCCCTTCTGCAGACCTTGCACGCCCAACAGTCGCTGATGCTGTGGTCGGGCATGCATCTACTCCGTTATTTATTCGCAAGCCGAATGCAGATGATGGTTGGGGCGTCTACGAGTTGATAAAAGCTTGCCCGCCGCTTGATGTTAATTCTGCTTATGCTTATTTACTGTTGGCAACTCAGTTTCGCGACACCTGTGCGGTCGCGACAAATGAAGAGGGCGAGATAGTAGGATTTGTATCTGGCTATGTGAAAGACAACGCGCCGGATACCTACTTTCTATGGCAGGTTGCCGTCGGTGAAAAAGCACGTGGCACAGGCTTGGCGCGCCGCTTAGTCGAAGCCATTATGTCGCGTCCAGAACTTGATAATGTGCATCACCTGGAAACGACGATCACTCCAGACAATCAGGCCTCTTGGGGCTTATTTCGCCGCTTAGCTGCACGCTGGCAAGCCCCTTTAAATAGCCGTGAATATTTCTCTACCGAACAACTCGGTGGGGAGCATGATCCTGAAAACCTAGTTCGTATAGGTCCATTTCAAACAGACAGCATGTAACGGAACGGACCAGCTATTGCCCAATACGCGGTTCTTGCTAGCTGGTTACGTGTTACCGCTGTTTCCGCCAGTTTGTCCTACGCTTGGCTCAATGATTTAAAAAGGAGGTCGTTAATGCAGACCCAAACGCTTGAACGCATGGAATCTAACGTACGTACTTATTCGCGCTCATTCCCCGTTGTGTTTACCAAAGCCCAGAATGCTCGTTTAACGGACGAGAATGGTCGTGAGTACATTGATTTCCTAGCCGGTGCCGGCACGCTCAATTACGGCCACAATAACCCACACCTCAAACAAGCAATGATCGACTATCTGTCAACAGATGGCATTGTTCATGGCCTGGATATGTGGACCGCTGCAAAGCGTGATTACCTGGAAACCCTTGAAGAAGTTATCTTCAAACCGCGTGGCTTAGACTACAAGGTACATCTGCCTGGTCCGACAGGCACTAACGCAGTAGAAGCGGCCATCCGTTTGGCCCGTGTTGCTAAAGGTCGCCATAACATTGTGACCTTCACCAACGGCTTCCACGGCGTCACTATGGGAGCACTGGCAACCACGGGTAACCGCAAGTTCCGCGAAGCGACCGGTGGCATTCCCACACAGGGCGCAAGCTTTTTACCCTTTGATGGTTATATGGGAGAGCATGCGGATACGCTGGATTACTTCGAGAAATTACTTAACGACAAATCTGGCGGCCTCGATATACCGGCAGGTGTTATTGTCGAAACCGTGCAAGGCGAGGGCGGTATTAACGTGGCAGGCCTTGAGTGGCTCAAGCGTTTAGAAAGTATCTGTCACGCCCATGATATTCTGTTGATCATCGACGACATCCAAGCAGGCTGTGGCCGCACGGGTAAGTTCTTTAGCTTTGAACACGCGGGCATCACGCCTGATATCGTGACGAACTCAAAATCACTCTCTGGATTCGGGCTGCCATTTGCCCATGTATTGATGCGTCCAGAGCTTGATAAATGGAAGCCTGGTCAGTATAACGGCACGTTCCGTGGTTTCAGCCTGGCGATGGTGACCGCCACGGCTGCGCTCAAAAAATATTGGTCAAATGATGTTTTTGAGCGTGATGTTCAGCGCAAAGCGCGTATTGTTGAAGAACGTTTCCAAAAGCTGGCAGCCTTACTCAGTGAGAACGGCATGCCTGCCACTGAACGTGGACGCGGCCTCATGCGCGGTATTGATGTTGTCTCTGGTGATATTGCCGACAAGATCACCAGCAAAGCATTTGAGCACGGCCTTATTATTGAGACCAGCGGCCAAGACGGCGAAGTAGTGAAATGCCTATGCCCGCTGACCATCAGTGATGAGGACTTGCTGGAAGCGCTGGATATTCTAGAAGCCTCAGTCAATGCTGTTATCCAAGCGTGATGTAGAGTTAGGCTAATTTTGCAGCATCGATTCAGCACTGGGCCGCTTCGGTTAATACCAAGTGCCTCATAACGGAGCAATTCTATGATCGTTCGTAATCTTGAAGAAGCACGTAAAACAGATCGTCTTGTCACCGCCGAGAATGGAAATTGGGACAGCACGCGTCTTGTTCTAGCCAATGATAATGCGGGTTTTTCATTTCATATTACCCGTATTTTCCCAGGCACTGAGACGCATATTCATTACAAAAACCACTATGAAGCTGTGTTTTGCTATGAAGGCGAAGGCGAAGTAGAAACCCTAGCCGATGGCAAAATCTGGCCGATCAAAGCAGGCGATATTTATCTGCTGGATCAGCACGACGAACATCTGTTACGCGGTAAAGAAAAAGGCATGACCGTCGCATGCGTTTTCACGCCAGCAATTACCGGTAATGAAGTACACCAGGAAGACGGCTCATACGCTGCACCCGCTGGTGAGTAAGGCCCAACGTTAGCGTTACGGATTGGCTAATGACAAAACAGCCTGCTTAAAAAGCAGGCTGTTTTTTATGAGGGTTGTCATTGATGATTAGGATTTTAACCTGATGCCTGTGAGATCATACGGGTTCGCATAATATATATTATGTTAAATTAGGCAAATAAAGGTTCCAAAACCAGCGGATCAAGTTGGACAATACAATGTCCTTCTCCTTATCATTCATGCTCTTCTTGTTTAAGGATATCTCACGTTATGCGCTCAGGTGTATTGTGTCTAATGGCTGGTTTGTCGCTTTCGTTTGCAGGCTGTGCTGTGACACCGCCAGAAACGAATGAGCCACCGCCATTAAGCGAAGCGTCTTTTAACACCCGCATCCTTGAACTTGAAACCTCTCTTGCTCAGCAGTGTGCATCCGCGTCTACACGACTGCACGAGCAGCAGCTTAGCCAACAGCGAGCGTTAACAGCTGATGTTCGCGAAGTCGGTAGCCTGTTGCGCTATTTGCGCCAAGATGTGGCTGGCCTACAAGCTCGCGGTGAAGATCCCGTTATTGTTCGTGAAGAGTGCGATGTTGATGCCACTCAAGACAACAAAACACTGCTGGGCCGCAGTGAATGGGTTGGTTTACCCAGTGTTGGCACTTATTTGAAGGCGCGCGTTGATTCTGGAGCCAACACGTCATCACTATCAGCATCCGAAATTACCCGCTTTGAACGTGATGGCGAAAATTGGGTGCGCTTTAAGTTGGCACTAAATGACAATGACGTGGTCGTAGATCGCGTGCGTGATGAATGGATCGAAGCGCCAATTGTACGTAGGGTGCGTATTGTTCAGGCATCTGGTGAAGAGTCTCGCCCAGTGATCTCACTGTTAATGACCTTGGGCCCAATCCGCGAAAACGTTGAGTTCACGCTTAATAATCGCACCCATTTGGACTACCCAGTGCTGTTAGGACGGCGATTCATGATGGATATTGCCACCATTGATGTTGCTCAAACCTATCTTTATGAACGTCCAGAATTCCCTGGCGGTGAACCTGCCGATCAAGCCGCTGAAGATGAAGCAGCAGATCAAGACGATACTGAAGAGTAACAGTTCTCCCCCGCCGTTTTTCGCTGAAAGGAATCATGATGTCACGGTTGCCGTTTTATTTGATCGTTGGACTACTGCTGTTGGTTGGTATTGCCGCCAGTGTGCATCGACATGTTCAGTTCGAAATCCCCTGGCTACCCGGCGAACAGCGCCAAGTATGGGAAATCGAAGCTGTTATCAACTTTAATGCCCAGGACGGCCCTGTGCAGGTTGATCTAGCGCTGCCTTCACATCAGGCTGGGTACCGGGTTTTGACCGAAAACACCGCGTCTTCTGGCTATGGGCTTGCCTACAAAGCAGATGAGCTAGGTCGTCAGGCTGAGTGGACTATTCGTAATGCCGCTGGCAGCCAGCAGCTTTACTATTCGGTGCAAATGCTGGTTTCGCCAGATGCGCGCTCACCGGTACAAACGCCACCAGAATTATCGTCTGTTCCCCCCTGGGAAAGCCCGTACGACACTGCCGCTAGCCAATTAATTGATCGTGCTTGGGCACGTAGCGCCAATAACGCCACCTTTGCGAGAGAATTGATTTTAGATATTAATGGCGAACGCCAAGGGGAAAATGCACGACTACTCTTAGCCCAGGAACAGCCATCGCCACTGATTGTGCGTTTGTTGAACCAAGCGGGTGTTCATGCAAGGGAAGTCAGCGGCCTATTGATGGAGGATGGTCGTCGTCGACAAACCCTCAGCAGTTGGATTCAAGTGTTCGACGAATCTGCCGAAACGTGGACACTCTTTAACCCCACTACCGGCGAGCAAGGAAAACCCGACAACCTTCTGCTCTGGGAAACAGGTGGTCGTGCGGTGCTAGAGGTTCAGGGCGGAACCAATTCGCGGGTCACCTTTTCAATGTTGACGCATTACCAACCGGCTTCTGCGGCGGTTCGCAATCACTACTCTGATGACACGCTACTCAACTTCTCTATCCATAGCCTTCCTTTGGAAGAACAGGCACTTTTCCAAACGATTCTGCTGATTCCCATTGGCGCGCTGGTAGTAGTGTTTTTGCGCGTGCTGGTTGGGGTAAAAACGTCGGGCACGTTTATGCCGGTGCTGATTGCATTAGCATTTATTCAAACTACCCTGCTAACGGGCTTAATTGGCTTCCTGCTGATTGTGGCCATGGGCCTGATCATTCGTAATTATCTTTCATACCTCAATCTATTGCTGGTGGCGAGGGTTTCGGCGGTCATCATCACTGTCATAGCAATCATCTCAATTTTCACTGTTATTGCTTATCGTATGGGGCTAAGCGCGGGGTTAACCGTCACGTTTTTCCCGATGATTATCTTGGCATGGACGATTGAGCGGATGTCGATTCTCTGGGAAGAGGAAGGGCCAAAGCAGGTATTGATTCAAGGCGGGGGCAGCCTCTTAACCGCTGTATTAGCGTTCCTTGCCATGAACAACCCCTGGGTTCGCCACATTACTTTCAACTTCCTTGGCGTTCAGTTCATTCTGATGGCGCTCATCTTGTTGCTTGGTAATTACACGGGCTATCGTTTATTGGAGCTACGCCGCTTTAAGCCAATTATAGATGAAGAGAAATCCTCATGAGCTGGCTAAAGAACTGGACGTGGCCGACACGACTTAGAGACAAGGGAATTATCGGCATGAATCGGCGAAATATTCGCTACATTGGCCGCTATAATTCCCGACGCTTATATCCGCTTGTTGACGACAAGCTGAAAACCAAGCTTCTTGCGCAACGTTACGGCATCACAACGCCAGAGCTCATTGGTACGGTAACGACTCAGTTTGGTGTCAAGCATATCAGTGAGATGCTGAGCGGCCATTCAGGCTTTGTGATCAAGCCCGCCAAAGGCAGTGGCGGAAAAGGCATACTTGTTATTGAAAAGGTACAAGAGGGTATCTTTATCAAGCCAAGCGGTGTCAGTTTGTCGATTGAAGATATTGAGCGCCATGTTTCGAACATACTTTCTGGGCTGTATTCGCTAGGCGGCTCACCGGATGTCGCCGTTATCGAAACACTGATCAATTTCGATGAAAGCCTGATGGCCTATACCTATGAAGGCGTACCGGACATTCGAGTCATCGTGTTTAAAGGTTATCCCGTGATGGCCATGATGCGGCTTTCTACCGCTGCGTCGGATGGCAAGGCCAATCTTCACCAGGGGGCCGTGGGTATTGGGCTGAACATTGCCACAGGCGCGGCCCTACGTGGAGTGCAGTTTGATCGTCCATGCTTTAGCCATCCCGATACAGGTCACGACTTGGCAAGTCTGGTTGTCCCACAGTGGGATACCCTGCTCCACCTGGCAGCAGGCTGCTACGAGATGACCGGGCTTGGCTATCTTGGCACCGATATGGTGCTAGATAGAAAGCATGGCCCCATGCTGCTTGAGCTTAATGCGCGCCCCGGGCTTGCTATCCAAATGACCAACGGTGAAGGACTTCGCCGTCGGCTTGACCTGATCGAGCAGCAGCCTGACGGTGTTCCCGTCGCGGAACGGGTAGCGTTTGCACAACACCACTTTGCCCGCCAAAGCGAACTCGTAGAAACGCCTGACACTTCTTCGGCGACGGCGTAGACTACGCATATCCCGTTCAACGAGTGCCCTAATGACAGAAGCTAATACGCTATTACAACAAGCGGAATCCCAGTGCCATACCCGAGGCGTGAGATTTACACCTATTCGTCGCCGAGTATTAGAGCTGATTGCTGAGAATGGTGGCGGCCTAAAAGCGTATGACTTGTTAGACCAGCTATCCACTGAGCATGCCGCAGCAAGACCTCCCACGGTTTACCGTGCTCTCGACTTTCTTATCGAGCAAGGTCTCGTTCATCGTATAGAGTCACAAAACGCTTACGTTGCCTGCGCCTGCCCTGAGCATGCCCATGGGTTTCAGCTGTTGATTTGTCGCCATTGTGGCTATGTTGAAGAGCTTCACTTAGATGAAATAAGCGCTCAACTGGCCGAATTAGCCAAACGACAAGGGTTTAACGTCGAGCGCCAAACGATAGAACTTCAAGGCTTGTGCCAAAATTGCCGATCAGCGAGTAACGAGTAATGTCACGTTTTGACCAATTAGCCCCGCGCGACCTATTCAAAGCCCTAGAATCTGCCAGCCCTTCCGATACGTTGCCCGGGACCGAAGCGCTTCTTGACGCAGTACACTTTAACGAACAAGGCTTGCTGCCTGCCATTGCGCAGCAGTTTGATTCGGGTGAGGTGTTAATGATGGCGTGGATGAACCGCGAGGCACTTGAAGAAACGCTAGCAACGCAGCGTGTTTGCTACTATTCACGCTCGCGTAAAAAGCTCTGGCGTAAAGGTGAAACCTCGGGTCAACAACAGCAGCTGAAATCTGCGGCTCTCGACTGCGATGGTGACACGCTATTACTGCAAGTCGATCAAACTGGACCCGCTTGCCACACCGGTCGACGCAGCTGTTTTTACTTATCGGTAAACGAACAGCGTGCGACGATTACCAGCGAACCGCTTATCGACCCAGCGGCGCTTTACGGCAAGAAATAGTGGTAAAGCTGCTATCCCAAGCAAAGCACTGGGCCTTGAAGGCCCTTGCCATCGTCATGATTGGCTGTATCAAGGTCTATCAATACACCATTAGCCCCCTACTGGGGCCGCGCTGCCGCTTCTGGCCAAGCTGCTCGTCCTATACCGTTGAAGCCATTCAAGTGCATGGCCCTTTCAAGGGCGGCTGGATGGCGATAAAGCGTATTATGCGATGCCACCCAGGCAGCGCCGGTGGTATCGATCCCGTGCCTGGTGGCAGAAGCGAGCAGTTGTGTCGTGAAGACCCGGACTTAACGGCGCCGCCGCACTCAAAGTGCGACCATCATCACTGAGAAAGCTTTCCAATGCGCGTTTACAATTAAGACTGTTTTGCCACTTGGTAAATACGCTCCAACATGGCATGCAAGCCGTTACTGCGGGTAGGTGATAGGTGCTTATCCAAACCTAAATCTTTCAAGAAGTGAGGCTCGGTTTGGCTAATCTCATCAGGTGTGCGATCGCTATAGATTCTCAGCAGCAACGCAATCAGTCCTGAAACGATGGCCGCATCCGACGTTGCCTTGAAGATAAGCTTGTCGCCCTGCCCTTCGTGGCACATCCACACGTTAGATTGGCAGCCCTGAATCTTAAACTCTTCAGTTCGCTGCTCCTCCGGAAAGTCAGGCAGTTGCTTCCCCATATCGATAATGTATTGATAACGATCCATCCAGTTATCAAATATTTCAAACTCTTCGACCAGTTCTTGCTGGGCCAGCTCAGCGCCTGAAGTTGCCATGGCGTTTCCTTTGGGTTGGTGTCTCAATATCATGCCTATTATAACGGGTCAGAAGGCGTTTTTGGGGCTGTTTTCAAGCGATGACGCTGCTGCTCTTGGTGCCATTCATTATCTTCGGTGTGTAAGTAGCGACTCGTCGTATCCAGTTTAGAATGGCGCGCACTCTCGGCTAAATAGCGCAGGCTTACCCCCGATTGCGCTTGATGTGTAATCGCCGTATGCCGCAGCCAGTGGGGGGTTGCACGACGCAGCGCACTCACATAGGCAGGCTTACCATTTTGCGCTTCTAGTGCATCAGCCGCCTCGCTAAATACGCCTTTAATCAGCCGATAAAGTTGGTTATCGCTAATGCCACGACGTTTATCTAACGCACGGATAAGAGGGTCGGGTTCGTGATAACTGGGCAGGCCTGCTAACCCAAGCGCTTCCCGCCATTCGAGCACACACTCAAGCATGTCATCGGGCACCGGAATACGTGCAAGCTTACTCCCCTTACCGACCACCACCCACCACCACCGCCCCTCGCTTTCCTGAAAGTCATCCATCCGAGCGTTAGCCATTTCACTAATACGAGGTGCTAATAGATAAGCGAAGCTGAATATAAACCGTCGCCGCGCTTGCTCGTATGCCTCTCGTTCGCTGGCGGGCGCTGTTGGCGCATTCAGCCACTGCCAAAGCCATGCCCAAAGATCTCGTTCTAGATAACGCTCAATGGTTTGAGCCTGGTTATTCAGCCGCCTAGCCTTGTCGCGCATTAGCACAAATGGGTTATGGCGTACCCACCCTGCTTCCACTAGCCAGCTAAATAAGCCCTGCAGAATAATCAGACTTTGCCGCCGGCTTGCTGGCGAAAGCCCACCACGAAAAGGTCGCCATTGCGCATGATAGCGAGGCTTACTTGCCCCCACCCACTGCTCAGCTGGCTGAGGATCTGCCAAAAAAGCCTCGTACTGGCGCAACATTTCACGATTCATATCGCATAACGACGTGTTGTGGCTGGACAGCCAAAGCAGCAGGCGCTCCGCCTCTCGGCGATAACTTTTCAATGTCTGAGGGCTGTCTTGGTACTCCCTAAGCCACGCAGCAACAGCCTCAACGTCGTTTTGAGCATCAATTAGCTGCGTTGGGGTGACGGGCACGGAAGACTTAGCCAGCAAGTCAGGCCAGCTGCCCTTTTCTAGGCCTTCACGTACGTGTTTTTGCTGTTTTTCGACCTCTCTGGGCATCGCCACATTCCCCATATCTACCGCGTTATTTTTCAATGGGTTAAGTGTGCTGCTATCGGCACTAAAATTCAAGATAATAGCAGTAATCTTGAATTTATAGCGATGAATGTAAATAATATTACGTTTTATGTATTACGTAATTATTGTAATTTTAACCAAACCCTACGAAAATAGCGCTACCAATCTGACAGGGATAAGCACCATGGCTCGCAGCGGGATTCAATACAGTGATGTTCAGCAAGCCATCGACACCCTGCTCGCTCGCGGCGACACCCCTAGCGTGCAACGCATTCGGGAAGTACTGGGAACCGGCAGCTTCACAACAATCAGTGAGCATTTCCGTAATTGGCGTATTGAACGAGAGCAAAATCGCGATGTTCCGCCACCTAAAGGCGTCCCAGAGGTCATCGTTAACGTCGCAACCGAGCTATGGCGCGAGGCGCAAGAGGTCGCCAATCAAGCGCTCGTCCACTATCGTGAAGATGCTAACCGGCAGGTAGAGAGCGCCCAGCAGGAAGCTGCCGAAGCACTTCAGCAAACAGCCAATGCGCAGCAACGAGAAAGCGCCCTTGCAGAGCATTTGCGACATACAGAACAGCGTTTGGAAGCACTTAATCGCGAGCTGGCCGCTAGCCAAGCGAACGAGCATCAGTGGCAGCAACAGGCAGAGCAAGCCAACCAAGATGCTAAGCGATACCAGCAGTTGCTTACCCAGTCGGAGCATGACGTAGCTGCGCTGAAAGAGCGCTTCACTGAAGAGCTGCAACAACGCCAAGCCGCTTGGGAACAGCGCCTTGCTCAGGAAGAACAGCGTAACGAAGCAGCGGAAGGAAAACTGATGGCGTTGCTAGACACGCTAAGACAAGAGCGTGCCCAAGAAGAAAAAGCACTACAAAAGCGCCTGCTCCAGTTCGAGCAGCGCTCAGACAGCTTGGCGAAAGAGCTTCAGCTCAAAAAAGACACGTTGCAGCACTACCAGTTAGACAACAGCAGCTTGCAACAACGTATTGACGAGCTTGAGCGCAACAATATATCGCTACAAGAGCTGCACTCCAGCCTGCAGAGCGAGCTTGATAAAGCCCACCAAGCACTAGAACAGCAGCACAAAACGGCGCTTCAGGACGAAAACTGGCAGCAACAGCTTTGGCAACGAATGGAAGCCCTTCAGGCGCAATTAACAGCCCTGCCCGAGACACTCTCCTCGCAGGATAAAGAAGGCACCTCAACTGACGAGTAATGCATTGCGTATAAAAAAGCCCAGCCCACCGAGCCGCCTTCGTCATTCCCGCAGGCCCTTAGCGGGAATCCATGTTGACCTGGAATTTGGGGCTCCTGCAGGTCAAGGTCAAGGTGGATTCCCGATAACCCCACTCGGGAATGACAGTGCGGTTCACGCTTTGGAAGGTGGTCGCTTTGCTGTATGTGGCTAGTGGATAATGCCAGCCAGCCTTGGCTGACTGGCATTACGCAGATCTACTGGGCATTTTGAAGCGAACACGGTGCCACCAACAGTGCGTTAGCGGTAGTAAGCGTTCGTTGTATCCGTGTGATCGGTCACATCACGGATACCCGCTAGCTCAGGAATCCGCTCCATCAGTGTTTTCTCAACGCCATCTTTAAGCGTTAAATCTACCGCTGCACAACCTTGGCAGCCGCCACCAAAAGCAAGGATCGCCACCTTGTCTTCGGTCAGCTCTACCAGCTTGATTTCACCACCGTGGGCCGCCAGCCCTGGGTTAATCTCGCTGTAAAGCGTGTAGTTGATGCGGTCTTCCAGCGGGCTGTCCGCATTAACTTTAGGCATTTTCGCGTTAGGAGCCTTGATGGTTAACTGGCCGCCCATACGATCCGCGTTAAAATCAACAACCGCCTCGTCTAAAAACGCCAAACTGTTTTTATCGAGAAATACGTTAATTTTTTCAAGTTCAAGCTTAACGTCAGTGGGTTCTTCTTCACCTGGACGGCAATAGGCTAAACATGTTTCCGCGTAAGGCGTGCCGGGTTGGGTGATAAAAATACGTACAGCAATGCCTTCAACATTCTGCTTTTCCAACAGTTCAGCAAGATATTCCTGAGCACTGTCAGTAATATCAATACCTTGGGTATCTGTTTCGATAGTCGCGGTCATAAGGGATGTTATCCTCCCGTGGTTGTGGCTTGGCCACATCACATGTCATTTATAACTATTTCATTAACGCCTATGGTAAGCAAAACTGCTCGCCAGCACAATCCCGACTATTTTAGTAGGCTATTGCCTATGTATATGAGCGCGCCTCATTAAGATACTGCAATAACTTCACGCCCTTACTTGCTGCCCTATGGTGTGCCCTTTGTTATGATAGGCGCCGCTCACACTATGACGACGACTATAAAAAATATCCTTTTCGACTGAGACGCTGGAGACTTCCCCCTGCCATGGCTGCTAGTGATTTGACCGCTTCCCTTACCCAACGCCTTGCCCAACGTATCCTGATTTTGGACGGCGGCATGGGTACCATGTTGCAGAACGCCGAACTCAGCGAAGACGATTTCCGTAGTGACCGCTTTCGTGACTGGCCCTCGGATCTTAAAGGTAATAATGACTTATTAGCACTTACCTGTCCGGACTTAGTGGCACGTATTCACCGAGACTATCTAGAAGCTGGCGCGGATATTATCGAAACCAATACATTTAATAGCACACGTCTTTCCCAGTCAGACTATGGCATGGAAGATTTGGTGCCTGAGCTGAATCGTGAGTCGGCACGTTTGGCGCGTAATGTCTGTGACGCCGTGGCTGCTGAAACGAATATCCCGCGGTATGTCGCTGGGGTACTTGGGCCAACCTCACGCACCGCGTCTCTGTCGCCGGATGTCAACGACCCTTCTAAGCGCAATGTCACCTTCGACGAGCTTCGCGAGAACTATTATGAAGCTGCTAGTGCGTTAATCGAAGGCGGTGCCGATCTTATTATGATCGAGACTATCTTTGACACACTTAATGCCAAAGCCGCTATTTATGCGCTTGAAGAGTTGTTTGATGACCTGAACACGCGGCTGCCGGTGATGATTTCCGGCACCATTACCGATGCGTCAGGTCGCACGCTTTCTGGTCAAACCACCGAGGCATTCTGGAACTCTGTTCGCCACGCTCAGCCTCTCTCAGTTGGCTTGAACTGTGCTCTAGGTGCGGAGGAGCTGCGCCCTTACATCGAAGAGCTTTCCACTAAAGCCGATACCTTTGTTTCTGCGCACCCCAATGCGGGCCTACCCAATGAGTTTGGTGAGTATGACCAAACCCCAGAGGAAATGGCGGCCATTGTCAGCGAGTTCGCGGCAAGTGGACTGGTCAATATTATTGGGGGCTGCTGTGGCTCAACCCCTGAGCATATTCGCGCCATCGCTGAGGCAGTCAGCTCGATGGCGCCCCGCAAGATTGCAAAGCGTGGTCATGCGTGCCGACTGTCTGGCTTAGAACCCTTCAACATTGAAGCCGACGCGCTGTTTGTCAATGTCGGTGAGCGCACTAACGTGACCGGCTCGGCACGCTTTAAGCGGCTGATCGTCGAAGAAGACTTCACCACCGCGCTTGAAGTCGCCTTGGAGCAAGTCGAGAACGGCGCGCAAATTATCGACATCAACATGGACGAAGGCATGTTGGAGTCCCAGGAAGCGATGGTTCGTTTCCTTAATTTAATCGCTGGCGAACCCGATATCGCTCGCGTTCCGATCATGATCGACTCCTCTAAATGGGACATCATCGAAGCGGGCCTTAAGTGCGTTCAAGGCAAAGCGGTTGTTAACTCTATCTCGCTGAAAGAAGGCGAAGCCGCGTTTCGCGAGCAAGCCACCAAATGTCGCCGCTTTGGCGCCGCCATTGTGGTCATGGCGTTTGATGAAGAAGGCCAAGCAGATACCTTTGCGCGTAAAACCGAAATTTGTGAACGCGCCTATCGCTTACTGGTCGATGACATTGGCTTCCCGGCGGAAGATATTATTTTCGATCCTAATATCTTTGCTATCGCTACCGGCATAGATGAGCACAATAACTACGCCGTCGATTTCATTGAGGCTACCCAGTGGATCCGTGAGCACCTACCTCACGCGATGATCTCCGGTGGCGTGTCGAACGTCTCGTTTTCATTTCGAGGCAATAACCCTGTTCGTGAAGCCATTCACTCGGTATTCCTTTACCACGCCATTCGTGCAGGCCTCAGCATGGGCATCGTCAATGCGGGCCAATTGGCGGTTTATGATGACTTACCCGCTGAACTGCGTGATGCGGTAGAAGACGTCGTACTCAACCGCCGTAGCGATGGTACCGAGCGGCTGCTTGACCTTGCCGACAAGTACAAGGGCGATGGCAGCGGCGCCGCCAAAAAAGAAGACCTGGAGTGGCGCAGTTGGCCGGTTAATAAGCGTATCGAGCATGCGTTGGTTAAAGGCGTAACGGCATATATAGAAGAGGACACCGAACAGGCTCGCGCCGAGGCCGCTAGGCCCATCGAGGTGATCGAAGGCCCGTTAATGGATGGTATGAACGTGGTTGGCGACCTGTTTGGTGCCGGCAAAATGTTCCTACCCCAGGTAGTTAAGTCGGCTCGCGTCATGAAGCAGGCGGTTGCCTATCTGATTCCCTATATCGAAGCGGAAAAAAGCGAAGAGACCAAGGCCAAAGGTAAGATCGTAATGGCCACGGTCAAAGGCGATGTTCACGATATCGGCAAAAACATTGTCGGCGTGGTACTGCAGTGTAATAACTACGAAGTCATCGACCTTGGCGTGATGGTGCCCACCGAAAAAATTCTTCAGGCCGCCCAAGACCATAATGCTGACATCATTGGGCTTTCAGGGCTGATTACCCCATCGCTTGATGAGATGGTGCATGTTGCTAAAGAAATGAAGCGCAGAGGCATGGATCTGCCGCTGCTCATTGGTGGTGCCACTACCTCCAAAGCCCATACAGCCGTAAAAATTGAGCCACAATACGATCACCCCGTGATTTATGTAACCGATGCCTCCCGGGCGGTTGGCGTCGCGGGCCGTTTACTGGCGCCGAACCTTAAAGCCGCCTACGTTGCCGAGATTCGCGAAGAGTACGAAAAAGTGCGCGAGCGTAACGCCAAACGCCGCCCTAAAGCCGCAGACCTGGACTATACCCAAGCCCGTAAACGGCGCTTCCGCACGGATTGGAACAGCTTTACTCCAGTTAAACCTCAGGTGTTGGGTCTCAAAACCTTCGACGACTACGACCTTGAAGAGCTGGTTGAACGCATCGATTGGACACCGTTCTTTATGAGCTGGCAGCTTGCTGGCAAGTACCCCAAAATCCTTGAAGACAAGGTGGTCGGGGAAGCTGCGCGCAATTTGTTTGCAGATGCCAAAGTGATGCTGCGCAAGTTAATCGACGAAAAGCGTGTTCAGGCGCGCGGCGTCATTGGCCTGTGGCCCGCCAACAGCGTCGATGACGATGTCATCGAAGTGTATGCCGATGAAAGCCGTACCGAGGTCGTTGAGCGCTTGCATCACATTCGTCAGCAGACCACCAAAGGGCGTGACGGGATCTGCTACAGTCTGGCGGATTTTATTGCGCCTAAAGAGAGCGGCAAAGCCGACTGGATCGGTGGTTTTGCCGTTACCACAGGCCATGGGGTTGATGAACTTTCCAAAGCCTATGAAGCAGCTGGTGACGATTACAATGCCATCATGGTGCAAGCGTTAACCGACCGTTTGGCAGAAGCGTTTGCCGAGCGCATGCACGAGCGCGTGCGCAAAGAGTTCTGGGCCTATGTGCCGGAAGAGACGCTGGATAATGACGCGCTTATTGCCGAGAAATATCAGGGTATCCGCCCTGCTCCCGGCTACCCAGCCTGCCCTGACCATACCGAAAAGGCCACGCTGTTCCGGTTGCTTGATGCGACGGAAAATACCGGCTTGGCACTGACCGAAAATTTTGCCATGTGGCCTGCGGCGGCGGTCTCTGGCTGGTACTTCGCACACCCCCAGTCCAAATACTTCTCCACCGGAAAAATCACCCGGGATCAAGTGGAAGCGATTGCGCAACGCAAGCAGATGCCATTAGTGGAAATGGAACGCTGGCTATCGCCAGTGCTCTCTTACGACCCTAGCTAATGTCAGCAGTGGGCCGCCGCCAAGGTAAGGTCATGCGCTTAGCCTTACCGATCATGCTGGGCATGCTCTCACAGAGCATGCTCAACCTTATTGATGCTGCACTGGTAGGCCATTTAGGCCAAGAGGCATTGGCAGGTGTTGGTATCGGCGGCTATGCCATGTTTATGATGACGGCATTGGTTTTTGGCCTCTCTTCCAGCGTCCAGTCGCAAACCTCTCAAGACCTGGGCGCAGAACACTTCCCGCTAACACGCTCACTTCACTCTGGCTTGCTGATCGCCGTTATGGTCGGCATTCCATTATCGTGTCTCGCGTGGTGGCAGGCTCCCCGGTTAATACAGCTAATGACGCCAGCAGATGACGTGACGGCGATTGCCGTGGAGTATTTCCGCTGGCGCGTTGTATCGTTAGCCGCGATTGCCCTGACACTTTGCTTTCGCGGTTACTGGAACGGACGGCAGCACACGCACCTTTACCTGCGTATTATCGTCATTGTGCATGTGTTCAATGTGGTCGCTAGTGCAGGATTAATTTATGGCATTGGTGGCTTTCCGGCGCTGGGTGCCAATGGTGCAGGTATGGGCACCACGCTTTCGCTACTGCTGGGACTGATTATTTGGGCTTACGTGACGTATAACGCCCACGCACTTACCCGACAGAAGCTGACATTGCGCTCATTACAGACCACACTATTTTTGGCTATCCCACACTCACTGCAACAAGTATGGTTTGCCGCCGGCTATGTGGTGCTGTTCTGGCTATTAGGTAGGATGGGCACGCAGAGTGTCGCTGTGGGCCATGTGCTAGTGAATCTATCGTTGCTACTTATTTTACCTGGCGTTGGGGTGGGTGTGGCGGCAATGAGCTTGGTCGGTGAAGCGTTAGGGCGCGATGATCAACAGGCAGCACACCGCTGGGGAATCGACGCATTAAGCGTCGCTGGCTTGCTGCTGACAGTGTTGGCACTCCCTATGCTGTTGTTCCCGGCCACTGTTCTGGCTATTTTTTTTGAAGATCACTCACTTATTCAGTTAGGCACTCTTCCCTTACAAATTACTGGCTTAATGATAGTGCTGGATGCTGCCGCATTGGTGCTGGCCCAAACGTTAATGGGCGCTGGCGCTCAGCGAACAGTGATGTTGCTTACTTTGAGCATGCAGTGGCTAGTGTTTCTACCACTGGCCTGGTGGGTAGGCATTGAGTTGGAATATGGGCTGCTTGGTGTATGGCTAGTGCAGCTCTTCTACCGTGCGCTCAATTCCAGCAGCTTCTTATGGGTGTGGCAGCGTCGACGCTGGCTAGCTCAAACGCTATGACTTATAAACCTCAAATACCATTTAGCGATAAAAAGATAATTATATATTCTTTTGTAGAATATGACGCCCGCGTTAAGGTGACGGCACATTACCGTCCGTCTCGACGTGACCATTTCGCTTTTAGCAGGATCGTGCCACATGTACCGTTATGATATTCACGACCAAACGTTGGTTGACGAGCGCGTCGCTCAGTTTCGTGACCAAATGGACCGCTACCGCGCCGGGCGTTTGGGAGAAGAAGAGTTTCGCCCGCTGCGACTCCAAAACGGCCTGTATATTCAGAAGCATGCGCCAATGCTGCGAATCGCCATCCCCTACGGCATGCTAGCGGGCAAGCAGCTTCGCGCGTTAGCGGAAATTACCCGCCGCTATGACCGTGGCTATGGCCACTTCACGACTCGGCAAAACTTGCAGCTGAACTGGCCCGCATTGGAAGACGTGCCCGATATTTTGGCAGACCTCGCTAAAGTACAAATGCACGCTATTCAAACTAGCGGCAACTGCATCCGCAATACCACCAGTGACCAGTTTGCCGGTATTGCAGGGGATGAAGTGGAAGATCCACGCCCTTGGTGTGAGCTAATTCGTCAGTGGTCGACCTTACATCCTGAGTTCGCCTACCTGCCACGCAAATTTAAAATTGCTGTCAGCGGTGCCGCCCAAGATCGCGCAGCTATTCAAGTGCATGATATCGGCCTGCGGCTATGGCGTAACGAAGACGGTGACGTCCGCATTAAAGTGCTGGCAGGTGGCGGTCTTGGCCGCACACCGATGATTGGCGACGTGGTGCGCGAAGATCTTCCCTGGCAGCATCTGTTAACGTATTTGGAAGCGTGTGTTCGCGTATATAACCAATTTGGTCGCCGCGATAACAAGTTTAAAGCACGTATTAAAATTCTCGTCAAAGCGCTCGGTATTGAAGAGTTTCGCCGCCGCGTTGACGAAGAGTGGGCGCATCTTAAAGATGGCCCGCAAACACTTAACCAAGCAGCGGTTGATGCGGCCAAGATTCACTTCCCTGAACCAGAGCGCCGTCCGGTTGCTGAGAGCGCCATTGCCGATTTCGAACAGCTACGCAGCGAAAATCGTAGTTTGGCCCGCTTTGTGACGAATAACGTCACCGACCACAAGGTCCCTGGTTATAAAGCGGTGACCCTTTCACTTAAGCGCCGCGAACACGCGCCTGGTGATGTCACAGCGGATCAAATGGAAGCCGTCGCCGACCTGGCCGATCGCTATAGCTTCGGTGAAGTGCGCGTGACCCACGAGCAAAACTTAGTGCTGTCTGACGTTCCCGTCGATGAGCTGGAAGCACTCTGGAAAGAGCTTGATGCACTGGGCATGGCTAATCCAACCGTAGGTACGCTGAACGATATTATCTGCTGCCCTGGCGGCGACTACTGTGGCTTGGCCAACGCGGTCTCGATTCCCATCGCCCAAGCACTGCAGGAGCGGTTTGAAGACCTGGACTTCCTCTATGACCTCGGCCCGCTGGATCTGAATATTTCAGGCTGCATGAACGCCTGTGGGCATCACCACGTTGGCCACATCGGCATCCTCGGCGTCGACAAAAAAGGCGAAGAGTATTACCAAATCTCGATTGGTGGTAACTCAACTGATGATGCCTCGTTAGGTAAAATCCTAGGGCCTTCTTTCTACCGCGAAGACGTGCCGGACGTTGTCGATAAGGTACTTCAAGTCTATGTGGCCGAACGCCACGCAGACGAGCGGTTCCTCGACACCTATCGCCGTATTGGCTTAAAACCCTTTAAGGAGCGTGTTTATGCCCAGCAATGACACTCAGACTGACGCGGTTGAGCTCACGCCAGTACATGTCGACCATCTGATCGCTGATGGTGAACTGGCAGCAGAGAATGCGTGGTGTGTGTCCTATGACGCAGACACGCTCCCTGAACAGCGTCCCGCCTTTGTGCCGCTGGCACTCTGGCAAACAAATCAGGACGATGCCGAGCTAGCACCGCTGCTTTCAAGTGATACCGAGTTAACCACGGAACTTGGCCAGCAGCTAAGCCGTACCAGTGCGATTGCCATCGATTTCCCGGCATTTACGGATGGACGTGGCTACACGCTTGCTCGTTTGCTTCGCGAACGCTACGGCTATACTGGCGAAGTACGTGCAGTCGGTGATGTGTTGGTCGACCAGTTGGATTACATGCGCCGCTGTGGCTTTACCGCCATGGCTCTGCGAGATGATCAGCATCCAGACGACGCTATCCGTGCGTTGAATATGTTTAGTGTTCGCTACCAAACCGATGTTGAGCAGCGTCAAGCATTGTTCGAACGCCGCCTGGCGGACAGCAAGCAGTAACCGCAAACGGTATCGAGATAGACGTAGAAAGATAGAAGTAGAGATAGAAACAGAAAGGGCAGCTCCTCGGCTGCCCTTTTGCTTGATAAACAATTACTCGATAAACAATGGCAGGCTATCCGCGACGTTTTTGCTGGCGCTCACGGTTGTTAGCTTTGGCACGGTCACTTTTACGTAGCATGACCCAGGTGGCACCAAGGCCACCCTCCGCAGGCTGCGCAGAAATATAAGCCTGCACTTCGTCAAACTGGGTAAGCCATTTAGCCAGATAGGAACGCAGGACATTCGCAGGACTATCTATTTCTCGACCTCTCCCATGCACAATGAGCACAGAGCGAAGGTCGTGGAGGTAAGCTTCTTGAATAAACGGGAACAGCATTCTGCGGCACTCTGCCAACGGCCGCCGTAGCAGATGTAGCTGGGCCTGAACACTGTAACCACCATGCTTCAGTTTATCGACCACTCCTTGCTGAATACCCTCCCGGCGGTATTCAATCGGATCAAAGGGCGGCAACAAGTCGACAAAATCATCGGATAAGAAATTACGCTCTTCCAGACGCTGCTCAGCACTTTCACGACGAGCAAGCTGGGCCTCTGTAGGCCGCTGGCGCTGGGTACCTGTATCTGCGCGGTTATGCTTGGTTAACGGCTTTACATCGCCGACCAACGCACTGAAATCCATCTCATCACGAAGTGATTGATTCATAACAGGCTCCTCTGACAGGGTCTAATGCCTCTATCCTAGCAAACCCGCCGACATTGCTTAAGACTTGTTTTCATTAACATCTAACGCCACGCTGATAGCCAACATCATCAAAGGAGTGGGCATGGTTTGGTTAAAACGTTTGATCGCGTGTAGCGCAGCACTACTAATCGGTGCTGCAGGTTGGCTTTGGCTGACAATGCTGAGCCCGTGGTTTTACGAGCGCCCCTCCCACTTGCCGATCATTGAAGAGCGAACCCACAGTGTCTTCGTCTATGGCACGCTGCGCTATCTTCCTGTGCGCTGGGTGGTGATGGGCAGTTCAGGCAACCCACAACCTGCACGTCTTGAGGGCTTTAAAAAACAAGGCCTGGACTTGACTCCCGATACCCATAGCCATGTAGAAGGGTTACGGCTAGAAGTCACTGCGGATCAGCTATTGCGCTTGGATCGTTATGAGCGCCTAGGTATTCGCTATGAGCGGGTCAAACAAACGCTAACGGACGGTTCAACCGCATGGGTTTATCTACGCCTGCCCACGCTTAGCCAATTGCTTAACGCATCTCCTGTACAACCGGTAGCTCTGGTACCATAAGCAGACAACGCAGTGCCCTCTTTACGTCGTTATTTCTAGGATACCTCATGAGTGATTCCACGCCGTTTGTTTTAATTCTTTACTATTCGCGCTCAGGAGCCACTGCGGATATGGCAAGGCAAATTGCAGCAGGTGTCGAAAGCATTACGGGGATTGAAGCGCGGCTGCGCACCGTTCCCCCTGTCTCCACAACCTGTGAAGCCGTTGATCCCGAAATTCCAGCAGAGGGAGCGGTTTATGCAGACCTCGAAGATTTGCGCAACTGCAGCGCGTTGGCACTGGGTAGCCCAACACGTTTTGGCAATATGGCTGCGCCGCTTAAGTATTTTCTAGATACGACCAGTAGCCTATGGATGAATGGCGCGTTGATTGATAAACCTGCCTGTGCGTTCACATCCACTTCCAGCCTCCACGGTGGCCAGGAAAGCACGCTTCTTAGCATGCTAATTCCGTTACTGCATCACGGCATGGTCTACGCCGGCATCCCCTATAATGAAACCGCCCTTCTCAGCACCCAAACCGGTGGCACTCCCTACGGGGCTAGTCATGTTGCCGGTGCGCGAAGTGACCGCTCTGTCGACGAGCACGAGCGTGCACTGTGTCTTGCTCAAGGCAAGCGGTTGGCTAGGCTTGCGCGAGCGCTGCATAAAATGCGCCAGGAGGAAGCGGCATGAGGCAGTGGTTAGAAGGTCTCGAGACTCGCCATGGACTCGATAAGCTCACACAGCAAGCAAGGCAATTAGTGCTCGTCAGCTTTGTCATTCTGCTGCTGCTAGTTATCTATCGTGGCTTTTTTATTCAGGGTGATACCTTTAACTGGCGTCCTGTGGTCGCATTTGTACTGCCACTCTTACTATTCCTACCCTCTATCATTGGTCAGCGAGCCAGAGGCCATGCTTGGTTAGCATTTGTCAGCCTACTGTACTTTACTCAAGGCACTATGCTGGCAACTCTACCCGGCCAAGGGGTTCGCGGTGTGCTGGAAGCGGTTGTATCGCTGGCACTATTTACTGGCTGTATGGCGTACGCACGTTTTCGCAGTCGTCAACAGCGCCAGGAGTAAGCTTAGATAACGCTCTGTTTGCTAGGAATATCAGTAGGGATAAAACCACAGCCAGCCACAAACGCCCGCCGCAACTAAAAAAGCACCTAGCGCAAACAGGCGATGCTTAGTTCGGTGGGCAGGTTTTATATCAATCGGTTCACTGTTGAAATGTTTGATCCCCGTCACCATCGCAGCGACTAAATTTTCTCCTTGCAGAGCATGCACAATGATGCCCGCAATATGGATGCCTATCAGGATAAGCAGCACATCACTATTGAGTGAATGCAAACTGGCTAGCTCGCCACTTATGTCTCGGCCCAACAAACCGTAAAGCGGGCCCTGAAAGAAGATATCGTCACTCAAAAACAGTCCACTGACTGCCTGAAAACTCAGTGAGAGCAGCAAAAGAACGACCATCCAACCACCCAGGGGGTTGTGGCTCGCGTAGCGAGGTGCGCGTCGCTTGAGCAGCGCATTCGCATAAATTGCCGTATCTGTTGGCCCATAAATAAACGTACTAAAGCGAGCATAGGCAGGGCCTGAGACGCCCCATATCACGCGAAATATCAATAAACCAATAATGAGGTAGCCTGCTTGGGCATGAGCCTCAATCGGAAACAAAAACGGTACACCATCGGTTTTCGCGGTGTAAAACGAAATGATCACCGCTGCCAGCAGACACCAATGGAATAAGCGTACAAAGACGTCCCAAACGGCCAGCTGTTTTCTTTCATTCTGCATTACGTTGCCCTTTATCTTCTATTCATACATTTTCTCATTTCTTCAATGTTTCTGATATAACGCATTACAGAGCACAGTCGACGCGTTATACAATCAAGCAACTTTGCATTACCCGTAACGCCATCAACCTCTCGGCTGGGCTTCTAAATAGAGCTTGTCAGCAAAGCTTAGAGACAGGGCTTGAGCTTTACCGAAAGACCAGCGACCATGAACAAAATTTAAAGGGAGCAGTATTCAATGACACGCAATATAGCTGACATTAGGCGCGATTATGAAGGTGGCCGCCTTGATGAAGCCCAAGCCCCCGACAATCCCTTTGTGCTGTTTGATGAGTGGTTTAGCCTAGCGCTGGAAGCAGAAGGACAAGACGGTAACGCAATGACCCTTGCTACGGTAGACAGTCAGGGGCGCCCTCATGCCCGTGTCGTTCTGCTCAAGGGGTTTGACGAGCAAGGCATGGTGTTTTTCACCAACTACCATAGCCACAAAGGTAGCGAGCTGAGCAACGTACCTTTTGCTGCCATCACCTTTTGGTGGCCTTCGCTGTCACGGCAAGTGCGCATCGAAGGTCCCGTAGAACAAGTGGCACAAGAAGAGTCTGATGAATACTTCTCGAGTCGGCCACGTGGTAGCCAGTTGGGTGCCTGGATTGCTACCCAAAGCGTTGTGATCCCTGATCGCAATTGGATTGAAGAGCGGCAAAAACGCTTTGAACAAGCCTACGAAGGACAAGATATTCCACGTCCGAATCACTGGGGCGGCTATCGAGTTAATCCTGAAATGATTGAGTTCTGGCAGGGGCAACCCAGTCGTCTTCACGACCGCCTACGCTTTGAACGGCGTGACGGCGGCGATTGGAGTCGCTTCCGCTTAGCTCCTTAATTAAGAAATCCATTAATTTAGTGGCTTCTTAATTTAGACATTTCGTCACTCGCTTTTACCCATCCCATGAATGAGCCTGCCTCTTTTGAGGCAGGCTCATTTGTGTCAGCAATAGCCTAGTCAGGCTGGCTCTCCAACCGGTGACGCTGCCATTCGCTTTCAGGCTCGTTCAACCTGAGCACGGCATCAATCACCTGCTCTTCCATGTTATAGCGACACCTAAAGCCCAAGTGCTTCATCAAGGCGCGCATGGGATGGTTATCTACCATAATTTTGCCGATCATTTCGAGCGTACCAATGTTGGTGCAGTAATCGATCATCTTGTTCATTAACAGGCTACCAATACCCAGCCCCTGCAAGTCGTCACGGATAATGACCGAAAATTCCGTGCGAATATTATCGGGATCATTCCATACCCGAACGACACCCAACATCTCTTTACTCCCGTCATCGTGCTGATGTTCGGCAATAAAGGCCATCTGTCGGTCGTAGTTGATATGCGACAGAATCGACAAATCACGCTGGGTTAGGTTGGATTTATTGTGGAAATAACGAAAACGAATGCTCTCCTCTGATAACTGTCGGTGGAACGTCGTAATCAGAGGCGCATCTTCCGCGCGGATGGGGCGAACCTCTACCCGCCATCCATTTGTCAGCGTTACCCATTCACGTAGCTCTTCAGGGTAAGGCATGATGGCAAAACGCGCCGGCGGCCCTAAATCCATGGCAAAATCCACTGCTAACATCCCATCACGATTCAGCAGCAAAGGATTGAGTTCAAGCCCCCTCAAGTCGCCCAAGTCAGAAGCCATTTGGGATAGCTTGACCAACAGTTGGCAGAGCCGCTGGATATCTCGTTCGGGGTCGGCCGAATGCTCGCGAATCAATGAAGCCGCATGGGTTCTACCCACCACGTCAGCGGCCAAGCTCATGTTCAGCGGTGGTAGCGCAATCTGACGATCCGCTAACACGTTCACTTTATAGCCACCTATCCCGAAAACAATCAGTGGACCGAACACAGGATCACGAGTGATCCCGGCACAGATCTGCATTGAGTGTTTACCACGCTGCATTGGCTGCAAACAGTATTCGCGAATAGCATATTCGGGGAATTTGTCGCGCACTTTATCGCCTAGCTGACGGATCCCTTCGGCCACTTGCTCCGGCGTTTCTAAATCTTGCAGTAGGCCCGCGGATATTTTATGGGGGTGTTTCCGGTAGCGGTAAGGGCGGCAATTGCCCTCGTGAATGACTTTTAGCGCCTTAGGCCCTGGGAAATGATCCGCCATCGCTAAGGCATCTTCCGGATTAGCCAAATAGACACTAGGTGCGGCAGGAATGCCATAGGCTTCTAGCACTTGGGCCGTTTCGGAATGGGTCAACGTTTGTCGCCCCTCCGCTTTGGCATTTTTAATCAGCGCGCGACACTCCGCACGAATCTCTGCGCTGGTGGAAAAAGGTAAGCTAGGCGGAATTTCATGCAGCAGCGCCTGAACACGCTGATAGTCCACCATATGCATAAATGCTTTCACTGCCTTTTCCGGCGATGTATAGGTGGGTATACCCGCCAAATTGGACACATGCCTAGCATTCAGGGCTTCCTTCAGCCCCATCCAACTCGTTAGTAAGTTACGTTTAAATGTCTTTCGATGATCAATCAGCGCCTGAGCGGTGGCCAATGAAGGCGCTAAACGAGTAGGCGCGTGAACCACCAGTACGGCATCCACATTTGGATCGGCAGTGACAATTTTTAGCGCTTCTACAAAACGCTCTGGCGTCGCGTTGCCGCCTAAATCCACTGGGTTCTCACCGGGTTTGCTCATATCTACCTGGCTTTTATGCAGCACCCGCTGGGTCTCTTCGCTAAACTCCGCCAGTTTACCGCCCGCACTTATCAGTTTATCGATCGCCAGCATGGCAGGCCCTAAGCCATTGGACACAATAGCCAATCGGTCGCCGCGAAGCGGCTTCATGCGCGATAAGGTTTCCAGCGCATCCAGCAATTCATCGTAATCATTGACGCGAACAACGCCCGCCCGTGCAAAGGCCGCGTCAAACACCACATCACGATTAGCAATACCTGGTGTGGGGGCCATACCCGAAATATCTGACTGCGGCGTTCGCCCACTCTTGATGGCGACGACCAAGCGGTTACGCGATGCATCACGCACGGAGGTCATAAAGTGCTGAGCATCCATCACGCGCTCAAGGTGCAGCAGAATCGCTTGCGCTGGGGAAAACTGATTCACATAATCAATCAAATCTGGCAATAGAACATCAACACTGTCACCGACCGTGATCAAGTGTGAAAAACCAACATCGCGGCCTGCAGCCCAATCGATCATGGCATTTGCCAACATGCCCGATTGCCCTAAATAGGCCACTTTGCCCGCTTGAACTGGCTGGCTGGCATAGGAAGCATTCAGTTTCTTCCCAGGCACAATCAGCCCCATGCACTCGGGCCCTAGCACCCGGATACCCGACTCTATCGCCGACTGCAACATACGTTGCCGGATTGAGCCTTTGTTGCCCGTCTCACGATCAAGGTAGGCACCACCGGAAAGCACCAACGCAGCTTTAACGCCAAACTGCCCAAGTTTTTTGATAAGACTAGGAACACCATCGATTGGGGAACAGATAACCGCTAAATCAGGGATTTCTGGCAGTTCATTCACGGTGCGGACGCAATCCACGCCGAAGACTGTGTCATATCCTTTCAGATTGACCGCCCATATTTCCCCCCTAAAACCGCCCTCTTGGAGATTACTGAGCACTAAACCACCCAACGAGGCTGGCTTTTCAGAGGCACCGAACACGGCCACTGTGCGCGGTTCGAAAAAATGATGCAAAAAACGTGTGCTCACGAATGCGTCTCCCCTGAAATTAATAACCACTGTGTACGACTTATTGACACTGTCGCGCAAGCCCCTGAGACGATTAAGGTGGCGATATTGTCTTCGGAGCGCTTGCATGATTACTGCCTACCTTACTCACCCAGACTGCGCATTGCACCATATGGGGCCTGAGCACCCTGAAAGCCCTCAACGGCTTGAAGCGATTCGTGCGCGCCTATCTCTAGCAGGCCTTCTTCAACAAACCATGCAGGCGGACGCCAAAGAGGCGTGTGACGAGGCGTTAGCAAGAGTTCACCCAACAAGGCACCTTAATGCGTTAGCAAAGTGTCTGCCGAAAGAAGGCATCGTTACACTCGATAGCGACACAATGATGAACCCCGATAGCCTAAAAGCGGCCAGAGTGGCCGCAGGAGCCGTCATTCGCGGAGTTGATCAAGTGTTTAAGCGCCAAGCTGACAACGTATTTTGCGCAGTACGGCCGCCAGGGCATCATGCAGAAGCGGCTGATGCGATGGGGTTTTGCTTCTATAACAACATTGCCGTCGGTGCGGCCCATGCAAAAGCAAAATATGGAGCTAAACGCATCGCAATACTCGATTTTGATGTTCATCAATGCAACGGCACGATTGATATCTTCAAAAATGATCCAGAGGTACTGGTGTGCACGAGCTTCCAGTATCCGTTTTACCCCTGGCGATATTTACGCAGTGAATGGCAAAATGTGGTCAATACGCCGCTGGAAGTAGGCACTGATAGTAAAGAGTTTAGACGCATTATCGAACGACAGTGGCTTCCCGCTCTCCATGCGTTCAAACCAGACTTAGTCATGCTTTCTGCAGGCTTTGATGCTCATCGCGACGACCCTATGGGAGACATCTGTTTAGAAGATGAGGACTTTTATTGGATAACCCACTTAGCAATGGAGATTGCAGCCCTCTATGCAGAAAACCGAGTAGTTTCAGTACTTGAGGGGGGATATAACCCGAAAACGCTCGCTAGCGGTGCAGAAGCTCACTTAAAAGCGCTATTGGGTTTGCCCTTTACGGATGTTCCATGACGTATGCCACTCACTATTGTGAAACGTCATGCGACGGCGACCTTGATACAGAGCGTCTGTGATAACATGCGGTTTTATTGACGTTTACTCACGTGGCTTTTTATGACCGCTACTACTGAAGAGCATGCTGCGCTGCGCATAGCCTCTGGGCGAAAGCCCTTTGTCGAACCTTTACGCCTGGGGGAACGTTTAAAACAGATTCGCCTTGCTAACCAGTGGACATTGGAAGACGTCAGCCAGCGCACAGGCTTAGCACGTTCAACACTCTCTAAGATCGAAAATGACCAAGTGTCGCCTACGTTCAGTGTGGTTCAAAAACTTATTACCGGCCTGAACATCGACCTGCCCCAGCTATTTACGCCGCCGAAGCGTGAGCGCTATACCATGGGGCGTAGAGATCTTACCCGTAAGGGCAAGGGCCAAGTGCACCCTACCCCTACCTACGAGCATGAGCTGCTCGGACATCAGCTTGCTCAAAAGCGCATGATTCCTTTTAAGACCATTGTTAGAGCACGCAGCTTTGATGAGTACCATCAGTGGGTTCGACACGACGGTGAAGAGTTTTTGATGATTTTAGAAGGCGATATTTTGTTATACACAGAATTTTATGCGCCACTCATGCTCGCCGAAGGCGATAGTATTTATTTTGATAGCGACATGGGGCACGCTCTTGTTTCTACCAGCCCAGAAGATGCGGTCGTACTTTCTGTTTGCACACGAGGCGACTCGGTCTAACGCCCACATATTCGTGCTGCTAAAACTAACAAAAATAGCTATAAACAGTTTGTGGGCTTAGGAAGGCCAGCGATGCGAGCAATACGCTTTGGTGGACTCCCCGGAAACAGCGTCATTAGATAAATTGAATTCCCCTTCTCATCACCCAGCGCCTGTTTTGTGGCTTTCACTAAGGGCCGCATTGCAGGCGCCATTTCATACCGACGATAAAAATCGCGCACCAGCTGAATAATTTCCCAGTGTTTTTCTGTGAGAGTTAACCCTTCATCCTCAGCGAGCAACTGAGCAACCTCATCGCTCCACTGATCCTGTTTAACGAGATATCCCTCAGGATCTAGTTGGATCTTTTGCGACGAATCAAGATAACGGTATAAACTTTGATTACTCATATTCAATACCAGGAAATGATCTTTTCATTTTGCTCAGTC
This sequence comes from Halomonas sp. MS1, assembly GCF_024182575.1. Classification (NCBI taxonomy): domain Bacteria; kingdom Pseudomonadati; phylum Pseudomonadota; class Gammaproteobacteria; order Oceanospirillales; family Halomonadaceae; genus Halomonas; species Halomonas sp. MS1. The sequence goes on along the minus strand of NZ_CP098926.1, from coordinate 3,679,911 downwards.
AACCTAATAAAGCCATCCATCTCTATCAAAGGCAGCCCATGGCTTGTGGCAACAGAGTGAACCCCTCTTGCAATAGCATCTTCAGCTAGCAAAAAAATCGACGCTGTATTGACTGCCCAGCCTTGCCATTCAGGATAGAGCGCAGCCTGCACGCCGTCTTCTATCAGCACAACAGAATCGCCATTGCTGAGTGCGTTGAGCATTTGCACAGCAGCATCGCTATGGGGAGGTTTATTCAGAATATGCAGCATAGTTATTGGCTACTCTGCTAAAAATTGAGCGTAAAATTAAAAATTAAGAACATAATTATAACGCTGGAACAGGTCTGGCACGTCTGAAGCCGGGACTAGGGTAACTCCCTCAACCAGCTGATCAGTGGCTATATTGAAGGCTTGTAGGGTCTCGGTAGGGACTAATAGGTTTTCTATATCGTACATTTCTAACATATTAATTGTCGGTAGCGTGGCTTTTTGGCCTGGCGCGCCAACCTGTTGCTCTTTGAGTAACGCGAATATCCCCTGCCCTAAAAACAGCAGATCAACCGCTTGCCCAAAGGCAGCAGACACTAGCGCAACATCCAGCCCTTCCCGCAACTCATTTGAGCTATAGGGCGCATGTCGTATAACGATAAGTCGCTCATTTGCTTCAGCCATCTTAGTCCTACCTATCTACTCCGGTCGCCCTGTTTTCAGCCCTGTTCTCACTACTAAGCAAACGTAATCAAACGATCACAGCGCTGCTGTAGCTCAAGCAGTTGCCCTAGCCCCGTTAATTCAAAGGGTGGCTCAAGATTGAAGTTCACTTGCCCGTGCCGCTTTGCTTCTGCTTCACTCACCACACCACGGCGTAACGCCGCCGCGATGCATACATCTAATGCCACCCCGTGCTGATGATGCAGGTCAACCCAAGCGTCTCGCATATTGAGCTCATCCTGTGGAGGAGTCATTAGTCGAGAGGCATTATGAACGCCATCTTGATAGAAAAAAACGCCCTTGATGTGGTGTCCTTCATTTAGCACTGCTTGGGCAAATCGCAGCGCGGAATGAGGGGCGGCACTACTATACGGCGCCCCCATGACCAATAAGCCATACTCCATCGGATTATCTCGATACAGTCCGCCCTAAAAAAAACAGACCCTAGCAAGTAGGGTCTGTCGCGATAGTACTGCAGGGGTTGATCAGTCGTTGCTCATAATGCCTAAAATCGAGAGCAGACTGATGAACAGGTTATAAATGGAAACATAAAGCGTAATAGTTGCGAGAATGTAGTTGGTCTCTCCCGCCCGGTGAACAATTTCACTGGTTTGGTAGAGGATCGCCGCTGATGCAAACAGCACAAAACCAGCGGAAACCATCAATGAAAGCGCAGGAATGTTGAAGATCAGCCCGGCTACCATGGCCAAAATCAACACAATGGCACCAGCCATTAGGAAATTACCTAAAAAGCTGAAGTCTTTCTTGGTGGTTAATGCAACCGCAGAAAGGCCGATAAACGTCAAGCCAGTCATTGCCAATGCATTCATTATCAAAGCGCCACCGTTAGGCAACGTAAGATAGGCGGAAATGATTGGGCCAAGCGTGAAGCCCATAAATCCGGTGAATGCAAAAGTCGCCAACAAGCCAGCTGCCGAATTGGCCGTTTTGTGAACCAGGAACATCAGCCCGTATGCACCGATAAAGAACACAAAAATGTTCATTTGTTGGATGCCCATTGCGACAGAGGCACCAGCGGTGACCGCAGAGAATAGCAATGTCATGGCCAATAGCGCGTAGGTGTTACGCAGAACTTTATTAGCGCTAACACTACTTACTTCGCTGCGCGCTTGCGCTCTCGCCGTGTTCGAATCGTTAAAAGCCATTTATCTATGCTCCCTAATGGTAATACTAACAACGGACAAGGATGCCGTTACCAAGTTCCAGACGCAAGTATTTGTCTTCCACGCAAACAACTGCTTTTTAAGGCACTTGCTCCTCAAGCGTTGACTATGCTTAACATTCCACACCACTTTGGACATAGAAATGCGCTATAAAATTCCCCTGACTGTGCCACATTTGGCGTGATTACCTTCGCTTCTTCTGCTTACAGCTTCACTGCTGGCGGTGAAACGTTATCGTCGTCTTCTTCCTTGTGAGGTAAATGCTGCATTGTCGCTGCTTGACGCGCATCCTGAGCGTTATAGAGACGTGCATCGATCACGTTCAGCACCGCCAACTGTGCAAATAGCACGGCAAAACAAATGATCAGACCTTTTAACATGGCACTGTTCCTTAGGGGGCTAACAACTTAGAGGGCTAACAACATCGTCGTTGGTAGCGAATAATAGTCCTCGGCGGAAAGAAAGCAACGGGGTTTGGTAAAATCACCATTTGCCCTATCAATTTACTCTAACAATCCGCAAATTCTTCAGTATCAACATCAGCTTGTTGCGCGTCGCTATAACGAGCGCCAGCGACTTGGCTCGGCAACAGCATACCGTTGAGCTGAGTCACTGTTGCGTCATCCAACACGACCGTTTCAGCGCGTAAGTTCTCGCGTATATGCGTCACTGAGCAGGAGCCAGGAATAGGCACAATATGATGCCCCTGGGCGTTTAACCAAGCTAGCGCCAGCTGTGCGGGTGAGATCTCAAGACGCCTAGCCATTGTCTTAACGTCATCCAACAAAGCTATATTGTGAGGTAAATTGTCTTTACTAAAGCGAGGCATTCCGGCGCGCATATCCCCTGTCGAAAACTGGGTACTTTCTTCCACTGCCCCCGTCAAAAAACCGCGCCCAAGTGGGCTGAACGCCACTAAGGCGGCACCGAGTTCCGCACATGCATCCTTCAGAGCAATGTCGGGATTACGTGTCCAGAGTGAGTATTCTGACTGTACTGCTGCGACTGGATATTCCGCATTACCTTTACGAAATGTTTCTGCCGATACCTCAGATAAGCCAACCGCACCAATTTTACCCTCCTCCACTAGTCGGCCCAGCGCCCCAACACTCTCTTCAATAGGAACACTACGATCTAGGCGATGCAGGTAGTAAATATCCAAATAATCCGTTTTCAGTCGTGACAGACTCTCTTCACACTGGCGACGCAATGTGTCAGGGCGACCATCGATAATGCGCTTCCCTGTTTCAGCATCCAATGCCATTCCACACTTGCTGGCGAGAAACAGCTGGTGCCTTTTTGTTTTTAAAGCGAGCCCCAACAACCGCTCATTTGCTGTTCCACCATAGAGCGTCGCCGTATCAAAATGGCGGTATCCCATCTCAAAGGCTTCTTCCAATACCCGAAGCGCCTCTGTTTCTGGCACATACTGCCCATAGCCATGGGAAAGATTCATGCATCCCAAGCCAATACGAGGAGACGAGACACCGTTTAATCGGTCAAAGAACGCGGACATAGCAACCTCTGGGGTGATTGACGTTAATTAGATAGTAGTGCGCTAGTGTTATGCGTTTTACCCTGGCTACAAACCTGCGACTGCAGCCAGTCAGGCAATCGGTGTTCAAGATAATAACGCGGCCGCCACGGAGGCCCCTCTATAAAGCCCACATGGCCACCCGAGGCATGAAGCTCCAGGGTGACATAGCTTGGCAGAGTTTCCGCATTAGGAACGCTCTGTGGGTAGATAAAAGGGTCATCTAGCGCATGCACAATGAGCGTTGGAATACGAAGGTGCTCCACGAAGAAAGCACTGCTACAGCGGTGGTAATAGTCATCGGCGCTTTCAAAGCCATGCAGTGGCGCAGTAACGCGGCCATCGAAGTCCCAAAACGTCTTCATACCTTGTAATGCTTCAAGCGCCGCTAAACGCGCCAGTTCTTCCCTTCGCTCTTGGCGTACAAACGCCTGCTGCTTATGTTCAACATACTGGCGCAGGTCTCGCAGGAAGCGGGCCTGATAAATCCTGGAGAAGCCTTTACTTATTCGGTCTGCGCAGTGGTCCAGCCGAAACGGTACCGATACCGCTGCCTTCAACGGCGTATTGCTACCCTCTTCGCCCAAATACTTGAGCAACACATTGCCACCCAATGAGTAACCAATCGCGGCAAACAATTTGTTTGGATAGCGTAACGTTAGTTGCTTAACCACATCCGCCAAGTCCTCACTCGCGCCAGAGTGATATCCCCTGGCGCGATGGTTTGGCTCACCAGAGCAGCCACGCCAATTGACAGCCACGCTCTGCCAGCCGCGCGCCGCTAACGCTTGTTGTTGCCCTAGTATATACAGTGAAGAAGAGCTGCCAGTTAGGCCATGAAGCAGCAGTACGCAATTCGCCGACTCACCCTCAGGGCCATACCAATCAAGATCGATAAAATCACCATCTTGAAGCGTCATTCGCTCACGCCGACGTTGTAATTGAGGCGATGTCCGCCATAGCGGGCTATAGAGCGTTTGCAAGTGTCCGCCAGGCAGCCAGCGCGAAGATCGAAATGGAGGCATAGGTGAAGACAGGGTTGAAGACGAGCTTGAAGACATGGAGGAAAAGCGCCAGCAAAAAACAGCTGAGTAGCTTAGCAAAATTTGTAAGCAGATTTGGTTGTGGCAGAAATATCGCCTTGGATATCAGCCTTGGGGCTGACACTGGCCCGCCTAAAGCAGTCGCCCCTTGTATGCAGCGTTTTCATAGATGCGACAATACGCCATGCATCACTGGATACTTTCAACTTACGTCGCAGAGTGGTTTCAACTACTATTATTAATGATTAAAGAAATATAGCCATAGCCTTTAAGAATATAGCTCCTGCGACAACTACTGATTTTCAATACTTTCATGCCACACGATCTAGGAGGTCGCCATGGAATTAGATCCTCTGTTGCTTTCAAGGCTACAGTTCGCTTTTGTTGTCTCTTTTCATGCCATTTTTCCGGTGTTTACTATCGGTTTGGCTTCCTACATCGCGCTACTGCATGGACTGTTTTACAAAACGGAAAACCCCGCTTGGGATCGCTTGGCGCTCTTCTGGACAAAAGTGTTTGCCGTTGTGTTTGGCATGGGCGTCGTATCAGGCATTGTGATGTCGTTTCAGTTTGGTACTAACTGGAGCAACTTTGCCTACGCCACATCTAACTTCTTAGGCCCTGTCCTCAGCTATGAGGTAGTAACGGCCTTTTTCCTAGAAGCCGCTTTTCTAGGTGTGCTGTTATTTGGTCGCAATAAAGTACCTGAAGGTGTGCATTTATTTGCTGCCATCATGGTTGCTGTAGGCACGTTTATATCTTCTTTCTGGATACTTTCTGCCAACAGTTGGATGCAAACCCCGGTAGGTTACGAGCTGATCGACGGTCGGTTCCATATCACTTCCTGGATGGAAGCACTCTTTAACCCCTCCTTCTGGTATCGCTTTGTTCACATGGGCATGGCTTCCTTCCTAACCGGCGGGTTCGTCGTTGCAGGGGTTAGCGCCTGGTTCTTACTGCGCAAGCGTGATGTTGAAGCTAACAAAAAAGCGCTATCCATGTGTTTGTGGTTACTGCTGATATTAGCGCCTGCGCAAGCGGTAGTCGGCGATTTTCACGGTCTGAACACCTTGGAGCACCAGCCAACGAAAGTAGCCGCCATGGAGGGTAACTGGGAAACGCAAACCCATGTGCCGCTTCTGCTTTTTGCTATCCCTGATAAAGAAGCCCAGACCAATCATTTTGAAATTGGCATCCCCAACCTTGCCAGCTTGATTCTGACGCACCATGTCGATGGTGAAGTTCCCGGGCTTAATGCAGTACCAATAGAAGAGCAGCCTCCTGTCATCATTGTATTCTGGGCTTTCCGCGTCATGGTAGGCATTGGCGTGCTGATGATTGCTGTTGCGCTGACTGGGTTGTTTCTGCGTCGTAAGGGGCGTGTCTATGAAAACCCACTTTTCTTAAAAACGCTTACCGTCATGATTGCATCCCCCTTCCTCGCGGTTCTGGGTGGCTGGATTGTTACCGAATCAGGACGTGCGCCTTGGTTAGTGTATGGCGTCATGACTCACGCGGAAGGGTTAACGCCGTCCCTTACTGGCGGCATGGCACTGTTTACCTTGATTGGCTATATCGCGGTTTACAGCGTGGTGTTTTTCACCGGTATTTATTATCTAACGCGAGTTGTGCGCAATGGCATGAAAGAAGAAACACAGGAAGAAGTTGGAGGCGAGGTTGAACGCCCGAAACGCCCCCTATCCGCAGCACACACCCCCTTTGATGATGACTTGGAAGGAGCCAACACATGAGTATTGATCTTTCACTCATCTGGGCTGCCATTATTGGCTTTGGCGTCATTATGTATGTCTTAATGGATGGCTTCGATCTAGGGTTGGGAATTTTGTTTCCCTTCGCGCCTGATGAAGAGTCACGCGATGTGATGATGAACTCTGTTGCTCCCGTGTGGGATGGCAATGAGACGTGGTTAGTACTGGGCGGTGCTGGGCTGCTCGGCGCCTTTCCATTAGTTTATTCTGTGTTTTTGCCCGCGCTCTATATCGGTGTTTTCCTAATGCTGGCTGGCTTGATTTTTCGCGGCATCTCGTTCGAGTTTCGCTTCAAATCTAAGAAAAATCGCCGTTGGTGGAACCGCGCATTTTGTTGGGGTTCTGCCATTGCCACCTTCGCTCAAGGCGCGGTCGTCGGCGCTTACATCCAAGGGTTTGCTGTCGAAGACTTTCGCTATGTCGGTGGCGCACTGGATTGGTTGACGCCCTTTACTGTATTGACGGGGCTTGGACTAATGGCGGGCTACGCACTGCTTGGTTCTACGTGGCTGATACTGAAGTCAGAAGGCCATGTCCAGCAGTGGGCCTATCGCATCACACCAAAATTACTCTTAGCGGTATTGGTGGTATTTGGCATTGTTAGCCTGTGGACACCGCTGGTTAGTCCAGAAGTGCGTGACCGCTGGATGAACCAGATCCACCTAATTTGGCTGTTCCCCATTCTTGCCATGGTCTGCGCTGGAGCTCTTTATCGTGCCGTAAAACGCCAGCAGGAAGGCTTACCGTTTGTCTCAACACTGGGCCTATTTATCTTTACCTACCTAGGCCTCATCGCCAGTAAATGGCCGGTTATCGTACCGCCCAACTATACAATTTGGGATGCCGCTTCAGCACCTGAGTCGCAATTGTTTTTGCTGATCGGCGTGCTGTTTGTAATCCCTATCGTATTGGCCTACACCGCCTGGTCTTACTGGGTATTCCGCGGCAAGGTAAAAGTGGGCGAAGGGTACCATTGAGGCTTTACCAGCTAATCTGCTGATTGCTTGTCACAAATTGCTTGTCACAAAAAAAGAAGGGTGCCATTTAGGCACCCTTTTTTTACTTCTTTGGACGTGAGACCTCACTGAGTGCGATCTAAAGCTTGACCGTAGGATCAGCAAAACCATGCGGCACATAAAGATTATGCGGGCCTAAGCGGCTAACGTCTGTTTCTCCACATAGCGCCATTGTGGTATCAAGCTCTTTATGAATAATCTGTAGCGCGCTGGTGACGCCCTCTTCACCGGCAGCCCCTAACCCATAGGTAAAAGCACGCCCAATGTAGGTTCCCTTGGCCCCCAGCGCCAGCGCTTTCAGCACGTCCTGGCCCGAACGGATACCAGAATCGAGATGAACTTCTATCTCGCCTCCCACTTCATCGATAATACTTGTCAGCATTCGGATCGAGCTCATTGCTCCATCAAGCTGACGTCCGCCATGATTAGAAACAATAATGGCATCAGCGCCTATCTCTACGGCACAGCGCGCATCCTCAGGGGTCATAATGCCCTTCACAATCAGCTTACCGCCCCACCACTCTTTAAATTGCGCAATACGCTTCCAGTCCAGCGATACATCGAAGGCTTCTGCTGTCCACGCTGACAATGAGGAAGGGTCAGTAACTCCTTTGGCGTGCCCCACAATATTGCCAAATGAGCGACGCTTGGTTTTCAGCATCTCCAGACCCCAAGGAATTTTCGTCGCCATGTTGGCAATCGATTTTGCGGTCAATTTAGGGGGTGCAGAGAGTCCGTTTTTGAGATCTTTGTGGCGCTGCCCCAGTACTTGCAAATCGACAGTGACCACAACAGCTGAGCAGTTAGCCGCCTTGGCACGCTCAAACAAGCGGCGCATAAAATCATCATCTTTTAAGGTATACACCTGGAACCAGAACGGCTGCGTAGTGTGTTCTGCGACGTCCTCAATCGAGCAAATCGACATGGTCGACAGCGTAAACGGCACACCAAATTTTTCAGCCGCCCGTGCTGCTTTAATTTCGCCATCTGCCGATTGCATTCCCGTTAGCCCTACGGGTGCAAGCGCAACCGGCATAGCCACATCTTCACCCAGCATAGAACTTCGCGTAGAACGCCCTGACATATCGACCGCAACACGCTGTTTTAAATGAATATGCTGGAAGTCACTGGTATTTTCACGGAAGGTTTGCTCTGTCCAACTGCCTGACTCAGCGTAGTCATAAAACATTTTTGGCGTGCGGCGGGCGTAATGGCGACGCAGGTCTTCAATGTTGGTATAGATCGGCATAACACATCCTTAAGAAATATTGTTCTCATTAGTATCTAGAACAGACGGCCTCTATATTGTTCTCCAATACTGCACAAGTAAACGCTCTGTTTCGCTCTCTTTACTCAGCAAACTATTTCAGCATAACCAGTAGAGATTTGCAGAAATGGCAGGGCATTAAAAGGAAACAAGTTACTCGCTGAACGCCAAAATTTGCTCCAACAGAGCACGCTTACGCGGCAGCAAGCTCACTTCTAACCCTAGCGGACGGAATACACGATTCTTAACCTCTAGGGTGACATTGTTTTTATCGCCTTCCAGATCCGACAACGTTCGTCGACTGATGCCCACCAAGGCGGCATAACGTGTTTGGTTTAATCCCAGCACATCGCGGCGTAACGCACGCAATAATGCTCCGTCGGTGATTTCCCCCGCATAGAAGCGTTTCAACAGAGCCACCAGGGCCTCTTCGCGATCATCAGAATAGCGCTTCATAGCAACCCCCAGCGCTTGAGTCGAGTGTTGATAGTGCGTAGGCCGACTGCAGGCATATCAAGGATTCGGGGTGGAACTCCACGGGCAGCCAAGCGTTCATCGACGCCCTCTAGCTTCAATGCAAGCGCACGGAGCTCTTCCATCACTCGTTCTGGATCGACAACGTCTGCCAGGGTGTCGGCAATTCCTCGCCAATCGTACTCCCCGCCAACTTCCAGGGGCGTTCCCCATTGCGTTGTCCGTGTCACCCCCTCGGGGTCAGCCTTCATGGGCGCGAAGTCATATACGGGGGCAAGTTCAATGCCTTCGGGGCGCTTCAATAACGCCGTATTCCGGCCATGATTGTCAGAGTTGCCGAAAGCGATATTCAACAAATCACGCTTAATCCACTCCAAAACAAAGCGCTCACCCTCGAAAACGGCGCCTTGTTCTTGCACGCGATATTGAGCCCTCAGCAAACTAATCAGTTGGCGGATTGTTTCGCCATGATGCAAAAAGGTGCCCGGCGCGGCGCCTACCAAGGAGTAGACTGACTCCAGCCCATAGCGAACCCAAGTGCCGTCGAGGTACTGCATGTCGAAACGGGGTAGCCACAGGGACGGGTAACGCTCTCCCTCCACCAAACGCATCTGTTCGGTATCTATCGTGGCCACCCCTAACGATGCAAGCTCCTGATAGTAGTGATATTCAGCTCTCAAGATGTCGCAATCGTCAGTTGAACGTTTACCGCGTGGAAATTTCACCAGCATGGGTAGGTCAGGTCGATGGTTTTCATCCTGCCAAGTATCAATCCAGACGTGGTCGTCGTTCGTCAATCTGAGCAGCAATTTTGGCGCTTCACCGCCAGCCCCAGTGGCACCACCACTGGCCGCCCCCATCTGCTGGGCATACTCTAAAAAGTCCACCTGGCGCTCTACAACGCTTTGCAGCGGAAACCGTCGCTCCTCTAAGGCTTTCTTTACAGAGAGGTCAGGCACTGATTCTTTGATTCGTAAGTTGCCGACCGGCGCGATAGTGCCACGTGCCAGCAATTCAGCATCCTGTTGCCCAACCGGTAAATCGTGAAGCCCTAAATAATCCACCCAAAAACGTCGGCTAGCGCCCGCCGGCATAATGTCTTCCAAGAAACCAAACCAGTGTGGCGATTCATGGGTCAGCATTAACTCGATAGGCAACCGCATACTGCAAGCGTGCAAGTCATCTTGAAATAGCCACTCAACGGCATAGTCAGTCGCATAGCGCAGCCGAGATTCCCCGCGAGTACCCTGCTCAGGGTCAGGCAACGACAATTCAGCCGCATCATGCCACGCTTGTTCAAAATGAACCTGTATCGTTAACTTCACGAATCACCCATGTCGAAAGCCGCTGATGTCCGAAATTACTGATGCGCAGTAAAGTGCTCAAAAACTCTTCCACCGATTACTTATGAGCAGTTTAGCGCACACAATAACTACAAAAAAGAATTAATGAGCACTATAGTGCACACTGAATTATCCACACGAGCGCCATATTGGAGCCTAATGTGAATATTACCCATTTAGAGCATGTGTTTATCGCGCTGCTGATTCAAATGGCTCTACTTCCTTTTGCAAACGCAAGAGTCACCGGCGCCATCGCAGTAGCACTGTTGCTTGGACGTGAAATTGCACAACATGAATACAGGTTAGCCGTTCAACGTGGTTGGGAATGGGGGCAAACATTACCGGTGGGCATATTTGAAGGTGTTTGGCGTGGCTGGACGCTGGATTCGGTATTAGACGTTGTTTTACCTGCCCTGGCATGCACAGTAGTGGCCATTACGATCAAAATCATAAAGCCAAACGGCTAAATCGCGAAAGCTAAGTGTTTAGGAACGACAAAAGGCCCTGACTCCTCAGAAGCTTTTAACAAGCCTTTATAAAGCACTTTACCTATTACGCGAATCATGCAAAATTGCTTAATCAACACCTTATATAAAAACGAAAAAAGGAAAGTCTATGCTCCGCAGTCACATAGGAATAGCAACGGCGCTTACATCACTGCTATTTGCCGTTCCAGCCTACTCCGACGATCCACTTCGCCTCGCTGTTGATGTTCCCTTCGAGCCTTTTGAGTATCGCTTGCCCGACGGCACCCTAACAGGCTTTGAGGTGGAGCTGGGTGAAGAAGTATGCCGACGCATCGAGCGTGAGTGCGAATGGGTAGAGCAAGGCTGGGACGGCATCATCCCCGGCTTATTAGCACGCAAATACGACGCCATCATGTCCTCAATGGCAATCACCGATGCGCGCCGCGAGCAAGTGCTGTTCTCAGAACCCTACTACAGCAACCCTAGTGTCTGGGTGACTCAGGAAGGCAAAGAGATCGATATTGAGGATCACGACGCCCTTGAAGGCATATCGGTAGGCGTTCAGCGTGGCACCATCCGCGATGAGTACATCACCGACACCTATGGCGATCTCGTTGACGTACGGCGCTATGCAACAGGCGAAGATCTCGCGGTAGACATTAGAACAGGTCGTTTAGACGCAGCTTTTATGTATTACCCATTAGCGCTGTCATCGCTTGAAGTTAACGCTGAAGGCAGTGGGATTGTTACCAGCTCGCCACTGATCCGCGAGCCCAAGCACTATTTCGGACATGGCGTGGCGGCAGCCTTCCATCCTCGCAATGAAGCCCTGGCGGAGCAGTTCAATGAGGCACTGCGAGAAATCAAGCAAGACGGTACCTACGACGAGCTAATGAACAAATACGTCGACTACGACATCAAAATCTAAGACTGTCACTATCTCACCAACTATACCCCCAGGGATAACACGCTATGCTTACCCCTGGGGTCGTTGTATTAAGTAGAGAACAACCTAAATCTAATTCCGAGACAGTGCTTCATTAAGAATGGGCACTTGTACTCTACTCAGCCCAGCTAATCGCCACGTCTCAACGGGCTCGCTGCCTTCTGGCCCCTGAATTGAGCCCCAAGCCACTCGAATCGACGTTGTGTAAACAGCCCCGTCTCCCATCACAATATTCGCGTCAATTAAATACCGCCGCTTCTGCTCTTGCATGACGTCATCATCAAAATCCGAGGTTACTTCAATCTCCGCAATACCCGCATCGTTACATGCTTCATGGAAGATAGAAAATTTCTCTTCATAATAGGGATCCGGCTCAATTTTCCGTTGATGCATCCCAAGGTGCCTTTCTATATCACCATCACAGATTGCTTGAACAACGAGCTCAACCATCCCTGTTGCCGTCTCGCTATACACTCCATTCGCCTCACTAGCCTCACTAGCCTCACTAGCCTCACTAGCCTCACTAGCCTCACTAGCCTCACTAGCCTCACTAGCCTCACTAGCCAGCGTAGAGGAAACTAGCAGCAGAGAAAGCGCCGCAGCGGTCGAAATAGAGAATAAATTGATTTTTTTAAACATGCTTACTTCCCTTTTTTAGCGCTACTCAACGTGACTTAAGGTCGAAACCAGCCCATCGCAATCACTCACAATCCTTAAGATGACAGTAGCTTAGGAAGCGAAACCTGTCACAAAAAATCACCCCACATCTCACTCAACTAAAAAAGCGCTTGAGAGCGCTTCGATGGAACGTTATGAGTGAATAGGCCGTGGGGAGTAGTGAGCGAGGCCTAGCGGTTGCTTAGGTGAGGATAAGAGCCGGTAAAGGCTTTACATGACACTTGGGCGTATCTTTTGGCATAGGCAGTGAACGGCCATAAACGGCGCGAGGAACGAGCGTCCGGCGACCGAAGGGAGCGTATTTGATGGTTTGGTTATGCATTAACCGCTCGTTCTACCTGAGAGAAGCTGCTGCAAACTACTATTTTATGAGCTTGAGCTTTGGAAAACGCATAAAACCGCACCAGATTGTCCCGGTCGTACTTTTGGTTCCAAGATATCAATTCAATAAGGTTTGCAAACGTTTCGTCTTTTTCGTGGCTGCGTGAAAGTTTGTAGCCCAAAAAGCGCCGCAGAACCCTCCATTGCCTCAGCAACACTGGCGTATTGAGAACAATTATCTTATCGGCGCCCTCAAAGGACTTCTCTAGCCATTTATAATAGACCCCTTCAATTATCCAGGTTTCATTCGACAGGATTGAGTCTAAGTTTCTTTGCCGTGCCTCGTCGCTAGACCTAATGTAATCCGTATGGTTTCGGTCCCAAAATATGTCATCTAAATCGTGCTGAGGCAGACCATATTTCTCTGAAAGCCTTCTAGCAATATATGATTTTCCGCTTCCCGGACCACCAATTATGTGCAGTTTTTGATATTTCATAGCTTCATTGCATAACAGTTTATTAATGAACATGCGTGGTTTTCTGGTAACAATCATTCTGACTAAACGGCCGTAATTTATTGAAACTTATAAAAACGCAGCTCGCCTGAGCGATGCGTTTTGCCAGAAAAATGCGCATCAGTATACAACGCCTTATCATAAACAATTGTTTTACCGAAACTCACAGCATGCTGCCCCAGAAATATGAGTGCTCATATTACAACTGTCAGTAGAAAAACGCGCAGTGGTCATGGTTGGGCTAAGCTGGCTAAACTAGGTTCCGTCGTTTGGGGTAGGCGCGCCACACCCACGTGATGGAAAAAAGGCCACTTCCATCACTGAGAATCCCCTAAGGAAGATGTATCGCAAGCCTTCCAGAGTGCTTAGCAGGTCGAGCACTGCACAGTAGAACTTTTCCCTCTGGTACTAATATGCCTTCTGGATAGGTCACCTCCCCCTGATCCAATAAGCAGGCGCACTCTCCACAGCTACCGCTGCGACATCCATAGGCAGGATGAAGTCCCGCTTTTTCAGCAGTTTCCAAAAGAGTCTCACCAGGTTGCCAGTGAGCTACCACACTAGAATTGGCAAAGCTTACTTCTACCGCTTGTTCAGCGGATGGTACTGCGTATGTTTTTGCTAGCGCCGAAGGGCCGAAGGCTTCTGTGTGTATCTGATTGGGTGCGAGCCCTAGAGCCAACGCCTCCTCATGGTAATGCTGGACAAAGGCAGCGGGGCCGCATAAGTACAGCTGTACTTCGGAAAGGACTTTATCAGCCAGAACCTCCACCAGCGAAACCCGACCTGGAATCCAGCCGTTGGGGACATTGGCAGATCCGGTAACGTGGCGCTGTAATCGTAGCCCCTGCTCGCTCAAGTCTAGTAGCTCTTCACTAAAAGGCGCCTCACTGGCATGTCGCACGCTATGAATTAAGGTTACGGGGCCCCGGTCTGCGCCGGTTAGCTCATGCGCCAAACTCAGTATCGGCGTAATACCGATGCCACCTCCCAGCAGCACCCAGTGAGCACGGTCTGAGCCGCTAGCATGTGCAGTAAACGAGCCACTCGGCAGGCTGACAGACAACTCCGAGCCCACCTGCAGCGCACTGTGTAAGTAACGCGAGCCCTCGCCGTCGGCCTTAACACTGATGCGATAGTCGGCCTGCTGGCTATCGCCCGAAAGCGTATAGCTGCGTACCAGCGGCGTACCACCCAAGCGCGGTACACGTAGCGTGATGAACTGTCCCGCTGTAAATGGAGCCAGCGCTTTGCCTTGCTGGGAACTCTGCAAATAGAAAGAGCGTATCTCGGGCGTCTCCTGCACCACGGCGGTTACTTGAACGCGCTGCAGTGTGGAGGGAGCAAGCGATTCCCAGGGCCCATGGGGCTCAACCTCAGCGGCCACTTCATTTGCGTGGCTACGCCAGTGCAACGCCCCTGGGCGCCAGACAACATGGCGTGGCGTCAGACACCAGTAGCGTTCAGCGCCGGGATACCGCGCCCCTACGGTATCCTCGTCCACAAGCCGCGCTTCACCGGAGAGGTGCAGCACATCTCCACTGGCAAAATCCGGTATTACTAAGGCAGCGCGGCCGCTGGACAGCACGTTGCCTAGCGTATTGAAGAATCGATTGCCCGCAAAATCGGGCAGAATCAGATCACATCCCAGGCGCCGAATAAATCCCGGTTGCCCACCACGATGAGAGGCGTCCACCTGAACGCCTTGGTCGGTATGGGCGTAACTGCCCACGAAGACCGTGATCGCACGATCAATATGCTCAAGCACTGGCGCCGGTAATTGACCTAGGTTCGCGTCGCGCATGGCTAGCACGGAACCCGGCTGGGGCTGTACTGAGTTCATCGTCGACCAGTCGTGAATGTACTGCGGGCAATTACCGAAGGCATGAGCCACTTCCAACTGCCATTGACCTGCTGAACCCCGCAGTACTCCGTTGACCCGGTTACGACGGCGCGTGTGAAGCTCGATACCCAGTAGCCCAATGTTGGCGCCGTTGATAAGCAGCGGTGTAAGGGGGTCATCTGCTGGCGGTGATAACGCTAGATCCAACCGTGATTCGTCCGGCGCATCAACGAATCCTGGAGGGCCTTCCAGCAGTGAGACCCATGGCCAGCTGTCACTATCCACCGCCGCTGCTGCCACAAACGGCAGTTGAGGGAAGAAGTGCTGGAGCTGCGGTGTCAGAAAGGGACGCATCACCTTGCGGCCCACTTCTGCCATCTGCTGTTCCACACCGACCACCCGTTGCAAAGCAAGTTCGCCTTGATGCCATGGGCTGCTGGTGATGTCGTTATTCACCCTTGACTCCTCGCGAGCAGTTCGCCCGCACCGATTTGGAATGCTGCATCGGCTGGCCTAGCGGACCAACCCCACCTTGGTCACGCCCATAGGCACGAACCCATCCAACGACTCGATACGCTGAAGCCAAGTGCGAATATGCGGGTAAGGTTCCAGCGAGACATTCCCTTCAGGCGCATGGGCGATGTAGCTGTAGAGCGAAACCTCCGCCAGGGTGGCCTGCTCACCCGCTAGGAAAGGCTGATTTACTAAGTGGGCATCTACAATTTTAAAAAGCTCATGAGCATCAGCAATCAGCGGTTCAGGGTCGAAAGGAGCATTAAACACCGTGACCAAGCGAGCCTTCATAGCGGAGTTCGCAAGCGGCCCAGCCGCCACCGACAACCAGCGCTGCACCTGTGCTTGAATTAGCGGGTCGTCAGGCAGCCAGCGACCGGCCCCATAGCGACGCTCCAGATAGACCAGAATGGCATTGGAATCTGCCAGGATAACGCCTTGATCATCAAGCACTGGCACCTGTGCGAAGGCATTCAAATTCAGGAAAGGTGGCACTTTATGCTCGCCTGCGGCTAGATCAACATCGATAAAGCTGGCAGACAAATCGAGCAGAGAAAGCATCAGCTCAATGCGGTGGCAGTGGCCAGAAAGAGCGTGGCGATAAACCTTGATAGCATTGGACATTGTTGGGCTCCTTGAATAAGCGCTTTCAATAGATGAGTGTCACCACTATTGAGTGACGTCACTCATTCTGCGCCAAGCAAAGAGATGCAAGAATAGCGATCATGAACAACACAAAATTGCGCTAAATGAAATAATTACTCCACCAACTGCGCCCGCAGCCAAGGAGTTGCCAGCTCAAGGAACGCCATAACGCTGGCAGGCGCTCGAATACCAAGGGTGTAGGTTAGCGCCAGAGTGTCAGCCTTAGGCCAGAGGGGTTTGGCGACAGGTTCGAGCAGCCCCTGCGCGCAAGCACGACGCGCTTCTAGCGCGTAGCAACGTACGATGCCCGCACCTTCTATAGCCGCCTGCAGCCCTGCGGCACTTGCGCTAACGCTAAGCCGGGGTTCAAAGCGGAAGGATTGGCCTTCAGCCAAACGCCAAACAGGCGCCTGCCCTTCCCGATGACAGTGAATAAGCGCATGGTGGGCCAAGCTGTTGAGGTTTTCAGGACGCCCTGCCTTATTCAGATAATGAGGGCTGGCAAACAAGCCAATGCGCAAATCACCTAGGGCCCTAGCGTAAACGCTCCCAGGTAGCGACCCACGCATAAGGCGAAGATGCACAGGCGCATCGCTCTCTATATGTATGGGATGTTCATCAGCCAGCAAGTAGACCTTCAGCGCGGGATGCTGCTCTTGCAATTGCAGTACCACCGGCAATAGGAGTGGTTCCACCAACGTTTGGGGCGCTTGTATACGTAACGTATCCTTGAGCTCGCGATGCTCTAAGCGCGCACTGGTTTCAGCATCGGTAACTGTGTGGATCAGTGTGTCAGCGTATTCGCGCAAACGCTCGCCAGCCGGGGTCAATGTGCTGCCTCTCGTTGATGTCGTGACTAAAGCGACGCCTAAGCGCTGCTCCTGCGCACGCAGCAAACGATGGATCTTGGGCGCTGAGAGGCTGCCCGCATCAGCGGCGGCCTGCACGCTGCCGTGTTGGGCAACGGCAGAGAGCGCCATTAAAGCCTCAAAGCGCAGCACCGACTCAGGTGGGAGCGCCATGGTTAGGTACGATAGCCGAGCGCCGGATCGGCACGCAGCCGCTCGGCAAGAAAGTCAACGAAGGTACGCACGCTGGCAGCCCGCCCACGGCCTGCTGTCACCCAAATATTAATGGGAATGGCAGCGGGTTCGAAATGCCTCAATACGCGCCGCACTCTACCTTCGGCTTCACTAGTAGCCACTTGGTAAGAGAGCAGTCGTGTGAGCCCCGCATCTGCCTCGACCGCTGTTAACGCAGCGTGAATAGCGCTGATGCGCAGCCGCGGCGATGGCGTCACCTCAATGCGTTTGCCTTGCTCTTCGAACCACCAGTGCCCGCTCAAGTTTCCGCCTTCCGCCACCACCGTGGGCAGTGCTTCCAGCTCCAGCGGGTGCGTTGGCTCGCCGTACTGGGCCAACCATGCGGGGCTTGCGCAAACCACTTGCCGCACCTCACCCACCGGCACGGTCAAGTTTTGGCAGTTCTCTGGCACGTGGCCGATGCGTACCGCCACATCGATGCCTTCCTCCTGCAAGTTAACCGGTCGATCGATCAGTTCGGCGCGAACCTGCACATCAGGATACTGTTCCAGATAGTCTACGATCTGCGGGGTAACGAAATACTCGCCGAACAGCACTGGCGCAGTGACGTGCAATAGGCCGCGTGGGGTGAGGTAGCTACCGGTCGCAGCGGCTTCAGCCTCCGCAAGCTGGGCAAGTACCTGGTGGGCATCCTCAAGATAACGACGCCCCGCTTCCGTTACGCGCACCTGCCGCGTCGTGCGTTGTAACAACGCAACACCCAAACGCGCTTCAAGCGCCGCCACTACCCGAGTCACCCGAGGCGGCGACAGCGTAAGCTGCCGTGCAGCAACCGAAAAGCTCTCCAGTTGTGCCACCGCCGCAAACACGCGCATCTCTTCGAATCTATCCAAGACAGCTCCAGGGTCAGGGGAAGGAATAGCAAAAGGTATTGAGTCTCAAATACCAGTACAACATTATGGCTCTTGAACGGCATGTCATCAAAAGTACAACAGCGTTTGATACTGACGGCCACATGTAATGGAGAGGTGCTCACCGCTGGGTGGCCTGAGATCGAATAAATACAGGTGCTTGTGTGCGCTTCGATGCGACGCTATGCACGTCTTTTAATTAGTTTTAGCTTGCTGGCGCTTGATGGGTAAGATCGTGGAAGTTAACGCCTGTGGATTTAATCACCGCGGTCATAGTTCGAAGTGTTGGGTTGCCCTTGGGGGATAAGGCGCGATAAAGGCTTTCGCGTGATACTTTGGCACGCTCTGCTACCAGCGCCATTCCGCCTTGAGCTTCAACGACATGACGCAGCGCCATTAGGAAAGCTGACTCTCCCCCCTCTTCGTCCAGCTCATCAAACGCTGCGCGCAAATCGAATGGCTTTCATCGGGTGCACCATGGTCTCCACCAAAACACGAACTGATGTTATGTATAGAATGGGGCAACATTTCATACAGTATTTCTTTAACTGCTAATATAGCCGGACTTCTTATTAATAAAAAATAGACGATACGCTACTGCGTTGCCCCCCTCTCCTGACAGGTGCTGTGCATGACACTGACATTAAATGGAAAATCTACTCAAAGACATCGTGTTAAACGATTATTTTTTCGTCTTATTTCCTTTCCCTTCACTACGCTTCGTGGGCGCCTAGTCATTGGTGCCGTAGTGCTGTGGAGTCTGCTTTGCCTCATTGTCTTAACGTTTGGCTGGAAGGCGGGACGGCTCCTGGTTAATGAGACGAATAACCAGCATCTGCGGTATGAAGCGGAACTCATCAGCAACTCTATTACATTTCAAGTGAATGAACGAGTCAGAGAACTTGAGCGTTTGGCGGAGAGGGTTATGCTGCCAAGAGAAGGGGCTCTTCTTGAACATCATGCTTATACAATGGAGCCTCTCTTTGAGGCACTGCTAGTCTACGATCTAAACAGTAAAATCGTTGACGAGTGGCCAGCCGGCGGAGGTGCCAAAGGCTATAGTTTTGCCGATCGGGAATATGCACGCTTTATGCACGCATTTAAAACCCCATACGTCAGCGAGCCTCTTATAGGACGCATTTCGAATACACCGCTGGTGCTAATGCTAGTTCCCATGCATGACAACCAAGGACGCTACACAGGTTTTTTAGGTGGTTTAGTCAATATAAAACAAAGTCGACTGTTCAAAAATTTTGAGCAAATCCGTCTGGGCGACAACGGCTATGTCACAATTACGACCGCGTCTGGACAACGTATTTACGCCCCAGGTCAACAAGAAGCTATCGTGATATTACCCGATAACATTTCACCAGTCCTAGATAAGGCGCTGGATGGATGGGAAGGCGAAAGTGTGGGCCGCTCGCTATCAGATGAGCCTCAACTGGTAGCTTATCGACAAATTTGGCCTGCTAACTGGATCGTTGGCGTACATCTACCACAAGACCAAGCCGAAGCCCCCCTTATTGCAGGCATGAAGAAAATCACTGTTTATGCCTGGGGCGTGCTCATCCTTATCTTACCTCTAGTATGGGGAGTGATATGGATAACGCTACGCTCCCTAGCTCACCTTGCTCAGCAAGTTCAAGAGCTTCAAGATGGACGCCGCTCTGTACTTAATATTCCGACCAGTGCGATGGAGCTTCGACGCGTCATAGATGTGATTAACGCGACAGAGTCTGCTCGGCAGACCAGTTTAAGTGACCTAGTTGAGCAGGAGGCAATGCTAAGAGGGACGCTATCCGCTTCGCCGTTGGGCATGTTTGTTACGGATCAGCGTGGTCACTTGACGTTTATCAATGATTCCTTACATCAGCTATTGGGAGATGACGCCCCTAATAGTCTAAATGACTGGAGCGACCGAGTTCACTGCGATGATCGCCAAGATGTTAGATCGGCTTGGCTGCGTAGTCTTGTAAAACAATCGAGCTTTGCGCGTCAATTTCGCTTCGTAGGTACCAATCAAGAGTTGTACTGGTTAGATATACATACAGCCGCTATTCGTGTAAACGATAAGTTCATAGGGACCGTCGGCACGGTGCGCGATATTACCCAACATTACAATGATTATGCTCAAAAGAACTGGGAAGCAGAGCATGACCCTCTGACCCGCTTGCTTAATCGTCGTGGGCTTAGGAGGCACCTAAAAGAGTTGTTTAATCAATGGCAAAGTACGGAAAAACCGACAGCAGTTATTCTTTTCGATTTGGATCATTTTAAACCGGTGAACGACCAAGGGGGCCACGCCCTCGGCGATCAAATGCTTCAACAGATAGCTAGTGTTATACAGAACGAAGTGCGAAGCAGTGATTATACAGCTCGCCAAGGTGGGGATGAATTTGCCATTTTGCTGCCAGGCTGCACACCAGAGCGTGCCCCCAAGATTGCTGAGTCCCTACGCGCAAGCATTGCCGCTTGCTCAATTGAAGGTAATGGACGTCAATGGAAAGTTACCGCAAGTATAGGTGTGAGCCACTTCCACAAAGGCGATAAGACTATCGATGATGTTCTATCTCGCGCCGATGCGGCCAGCTATCGAGCTAAGAAGAGTGGACGCAATAAAATTGAAGCGTCGGAGGTGAAGCCTAAATTTTTAATAGTCGTTTAGACTATTGAGATAGTAAGAGCGTTGGCCATTCTTTGGCCAACGCAACCTATGTATGCCTCACCTCACCCATCGACAACCCCTGCCACAACCTCTTACGCGCACGCTTACCCGCCACCTGCAACGCCTCCGCACTCTCAAAGTACCATACGCCTTCATTCAGCCCCAGCGCCCTAAGCAATACCTCCTGTCGTTCCACCATCTGCCTCGCCGTGACCATCCACTTGCTGGCGCCCATCTTCTCAGGACACACCCGGGCAGCCTGTAATAGCATCGCCGCGGCTGGGCGTTTGGGTAGTTGATCCAACAACCAGGTACAGGTTTTGTGCCACTGGCTTTGAGGGTGGTAGTTCAACACGGCCAACATAGCCTGGTCACTACGTCCACCGCCGCCCAGTATCTCTCCCGCTA
This sequence comes from Halomonas sp. MS1, assembly GCF_024182575.1. Classification (NCBI taxonomy): domain Bacteria; kingdom Pseudomonadati; phylum Pseudomonadota; class Gammaproteobacteria; order Oceanospirillales; family Halomonadaceae; genus Halomonas; species Halomonas sp. MS1. The sequence goes on along the minus strand of NZ_CP098926.1, from coordinate 3,658,634 downwards.
GAGCCGTAACACTGAACGGTTGGAAGCCAGGGTTGTCGTGGCGATAATCAAGTTGTAGCTCCAGCATGGTGTCAATGATACGGGCTACGGCAGCGTTGCGAGCAGCCTCATCGGTCTTTGCAGCTTCCACCAATCGCCAGGGGTTTTCTATCCGCCTCCTATCGTCAAACTGCATGCTGCTCCCCTTAAGCTGCGTCATCACCCCTTCCTCCATTCACTACCGCTCTCCAGCGCCAGCCTTTCACCGACTATTTGCGTGCGTGGCCAACTGGCGTACTCCCTCAACACCGATTTCGCCTTATCAAGTCCACGCGCCAGCACGGCGCAGTAGCCTTCGTATTCGCTACCTTCCAACCAATCGAACTGGCTAGGCGCCAGCGCAGCGTCACGCGGTGGCGTTGCTTTAAACTCCAAGTACAAGCCAAACCAACCGCCGCGAGCTTGGCGCACGGGCAAGTTAAAGACTCCTGACTTCACGCCCTGGCGTTTAAGATCGCTGGCCGTTTTCTTGTTGCGTTGCCCACCGTTGGTGAAGATGATCGAGAAGTATGCCCACCTGGCACCCCACCGCGCACGCGATGCGGTTAACCATTTGGGCCAGCGCTCGAATAGAAGCACCCCCAGCCGAAGTGACTCAGGATTCCCAGACACAATCTGGACACACTGAAAGACCGGTGAATTTAATGGAGGGCATGCTAGGAAGGAAACGCAGAGTCTAGAAACGAAAAAAGCCCCGTAAAAACGGGGCTTTATAATCGAGGTGGCGGAGGGACAGGGATTCGAACCCTGGATAGGCTATTAACCTATGCCGGTTTTCAAGACCGGTGCATTCAACCGCTCTGCCATCCCTCCGGCTTATGGGTGCGTATAATAACAGCTTTCCCTTGGAAGTCAACGCCTTTCCGATTAATTAGTAGAGCCTTAAGCCAACACGGGTAATGTTACCGCCTTCCATTTCACTAACCACCCAGTGAATGCCATGCCAGTCGACATCGTCGCCTACTACTGGGTGGCCGCCGACGCGTAGCGAGATAAACTCCGCAAGCGTCATGTCCTGCTCACCGGGGCTTAAGGTTAAACCGTAGGCTTGAGCTATATCCTGCATTTGCGCTTCGCCATCCAAGGTAAAGGTACCAAAGAAGGCCCGCTCTTGTTTGAGCTTTGCATCGCCGTTGAATAGGCGATTGAGCGCGACGAGGTCTTCGGTGCGACCAATGACACAAATGACATCATCAAGCTTTAGCCGCGTACTCCCTTTGGGGTGAAGCATCACGTGGTTGCGAAATAGCGCCGAAATCAATGCGCCCGAAGGGAAACGCAGTAGCCGGATAGGAACATCTTCTAAATCTTCGTTTTCGACCACGTAAACAAACATCTCAAAATCATTATCCGGCATTATGCCTAGCGGCCCTCGGCGGTTTGGCGTGGTACCTACGGGTACTTCTACTTTCAGCCATCGCGCCATAAGTGTTAGCGAACCGCCCTGAATAAGCAGCGACATCAGTACCACCGCAAACGCTACGTTAAAGTACAACGAAGCATTTTCCACCCCGCCGATTAACGGGAAGATAGCCAACACGATTGGTACCGCGCCCCGCAAGCCAACCCAGGCAATAAAGAAGGTTTCTCGCCAGCGGAATTTGAAAAATGGCTTAATAGTGATCAATACCGCCAGGGGGCGCGCGACAAAAATCAGTGCTAGCGCAACGAGTCCTGCTGGCAATGCCACGTCCCAGAGCTGGCTTGGAGTGACGAGTAAGCCCAGCACCAGGAACAAACCAATTTGGCTCAGCCAAGCCAACCCGTCGTGTACCGGAAGAATAAAGTTAAGATGGCGCCCAGGCTGATTACCAATCATCAGCCCTGCTAAATAAATGGCCAGGAAGCCGCTGCCGCCTAGCACGCTGGTTAACCCAAACACGCTAAACCCAAGCGCCAGCGCTAGCATGGCATAAAGGCCCGGGGCTAGATCTAACCAACGCAGCAGCTTGGCGCTTAGCCAGCCACCACCGATACCAACAACTAAACCAATACCAAACTGGGAAATGAAGAACAGCAGTGTTTCGCCAATGCCGCCAATATCACCAACCAACAGCTCGACTAACATCAGCGTGAGGAAAATGGCCATCGGGTCGTTGGTACCCGATTCAATTTCCAGCGTGGCCCCTACCCGCTCGTTGAGATTAACCCCACGGCCGCTAAGCATCGAGAACACGGCTGCGGCATCGGTGGAGCCAACAATTGCCCCAACAAGTAATCCTTGTACTAGGGAAAGATCAAACACCCACATGGAAATGACACCAACAATAGCGCTGGTGATAAAGACGCCAAAGGTGGCTAACGAGAGCGCTGGCCTAAAGCCGACACGGAACGTTTTTAATCGAGTGCGAAGGCCGCCATCCAGCAGAATCATTGCGAGCGCTAGATGGCCAATCGTGAACGCCATGGTGTAATCGTCAAACTCAACCCCTAGCAGGCCCTCTTCCCCCGCCAGCATGCCAAGTCCTAAGAAAATCAGTAGCAGCGGCACTCCCATCATTGAAGAAAGACGGCTCGCTAAAATGCTGAGCGCCATCAGGGAACCGCCTACTAAGAAGAACGTGTAAATTGCGTCCATGTCTCTCCGTCTCACCATCAATGCCGTTCTATTATTACATGCCACTGTACAATTTACTGAGCTTGTTAGGCTTGTCGCTTACAGGGGCTAGCCAGATCCTTCATCTCACAGCTAAACTCCGGCGTCATACCATCGGGAGTTAAGGTTATGTTGAACGCTTTTTGGCGTGTCGGTTCACTTGTATTCTTCACATTAAGCATTTTTTTATTATTTTCAATTTCAGCCACTTACGCAAATGAAGACAGCGAAACAGTTAGTAGCAGTGAGCCGCTTACGCTTGAGAGCGAGGTATCATTGCCCATTGGGCTATGGCCACCTATAGACAATGACGCAGCAGAAGATGAGCCGGAAGAAGCGCCCAGTATGGCGCTTATACCACCACCGCCATTAGAGCCGCCCCCCTTAAAGCAGCTTCGTCTAATGCTCGATTGGTATGTCAGCCCTCAGCACGCGGCCTTAATTGTGGCGAAGCAGCGTGGCCTGTTTGCTGCCCAAGGACTTGAACTTGAATTATTAACCCCCGCAGACCCATCCATCGCGATCAAACTGTTGACGGCGGGAGAAGTTGATCTGGCGTTAACGCGTCAGCCGCTGTTGCATTTACACGCTCACGATGGTGCCGCTATTACCCGTATTGGCACGCTGATTGAGACACCACTCAATGCTGTCATCGTGGCGGGTGGCGCCCCAACAGGCGAAACTACCGATCAACTTGCCGGTTTGCACTATGGCTTTTCCACCCGCGAAGGGCGTGATGTGCTGGCAGATCAGCTGGTGCCTACCTCCTTTCGCCAAATCGACGATTTCGCCCCGCCGGAAAGCGTCCATTTTGATGCTGCCGGCGCCCTGCGAGAAGGCCGTGTTGATGCCATCGCCGATGGCTTTTATCACACGCTGCCACAACAGTTGGCGTCAGATGGCATTGTCACCCACACCGTGCGTTACAACGATGTTGACGTGCCGCGTCATGATGGTTTGATACTGCTGGCACATAGCGACTCAGTCACAAAACAAGCAGCCACTTGGTCACGTGTTCTTGTGGCCTTGGAAGAGGCGAGTAATTGGATTATTGAAAACCCGGATGCAGCATGGTCGTTGCTGATTGATAGCTACCCTGCACTGGATAATGCGATTAACGAAGCCGCCTGGGACGACCTATTACGCCGCATTGCCATTAGCCCGGCGGCTCTTGATGCCCGACGCTATGCATCATTCGAACACTATCTTGAGCAAGCAGGTATTATCGAAACAGCTTTGCCAGTTGCCCGACTAGCCGTCAATCCTCATACGTTGACCGATGTACGCTGAAATAAGGTAGTAATAACGCAAGCGCCATGAGCAACACGCCACTGATATTTATTGATGTTGAGACAACGGGCACCCGTGCGACGCGTGACCGCATTACCGAAATTGCGGCATTAAAGGTAGTCAATGATCACATAACGGATCGCTGGGTCAGCCTGATTAATCCTGGCACCAGCGTGCCTTCTCACATCAGCCAGCTAACCGGCATTTATGATGACATGCTGATTGATGCGCCCTCTTTTAAGACCATTGCGCACAGCTTGCGCGAATGGCTCGGTGAAGACTGCCTTGTAGCCCACAATGCACGCTTTGATGCCAGCTTTCTGCGTAACGAGTTCAAGCGTGCCAGTATTACCTATCAGCCGCACCTCCTCTGCACACTGCGTATTTCCCGCCGCTTAATGCCTGAACTGCCCAAGCACAATCTCCGAACCTTATTGGCGCATTTCAACATTCCACAAGTCCGCCAGCATCGGGCAGAGGATGATGCCACTGCGCTTTGGCAGCTGTGGGAAACCTGGCAACAACAGTATGACGCTGCCAGCTGGCAAGCCGCTCTTGCCGATGAGCAGCGCCACCGAAGCCTGCCCGCACATTTACCCAGTGAGCAACTAACCGGGCTTCCTGCTTCACCAGGGGTTTATTTGTTTTATGGTCACAACCGCCTTCCCTTGTACGTTGGCAAAAGCATTAATTTACGCAGCCGCGTGCTTGGCCATTTCCAGCGCGACCACCAGGACGACAAAGAGATGCGCCTTGCCCAGCAAATACAGCACGTTGAGTGGGAAGAAACCGCTGGCGATTTAAGCGCCCAGCTGAGAGAGGCTCAACTGGTCAAAGAACTGATGCCGATTATGAACCGGCAGTTACGCCGTCAGGGGCATTTAAAAACGTGGTATTGGCCAACCGATCAACCTTGCCCAACACTGGTCAGCGGCAAAGCCATCAGCCAGCCTCAGCCGGGAAAGCTCTTTGGGCTGTTTCGAAGTGCCAAAGAAGCTAAAGATGCGCTGCGCAATATTGCCGAAACACATCAGCTTTGCCCGCAAGTGCTCGGAATAGATAAGGGAACAGGACGGTGTTTTGCTAATCAGTTAGGCAAGTGTCGAGGCGCTTGCTGTGGACAGGAGCCACTTGCAAGCCACACGCAGCGCGCTCAAGAAGCACTAGCATCTTTTCAAGTAAAAACATGGCCTTGGCCGGGGCGAATCATTATTCGCGAGAAAAGCCGTAAAAATGGCCCAACTAGCCACCATGTGGTCGATCACTGGTGCTATTTAGGCAGCGCCACGACCAAACAGCGTGCCTTGGGGCTAAAGGGAGTCGCTGCCAAATTTGATGTGGATACCTATCGCATCCTAAACCGCTTTTTACGCGAACCAGAGCGGCACAACCTGACGGTGCTGCCACTCTAGCTCTCCGTTACTTAGCGTTGCCTTCAGGCTACGCGTGGGCGGCCATAAATGCATCAACGGCTTGTTGGAATGCTTCTGGCTGATCGGCGTGAAGCCAATGCCCGGCGTTTTTAAGTGTTACTACTCTTGCCCGGGGCAGTACTTCGCGTAGTGCTGGCAGCATGTCATCGGCGACGTAGTGCGAATCAGCGCCTTTAAGCACCAGTGTCGGTCCTTCGAAAGCGCGGTCACCATCAGGTTTGCCGATAATCGCTTCATAACCACGTTGAATTTCATCCAACCCAACGCGCACCTCCATCTCACCCTGCTCATTGCGCACTAAATTGGTGGCAAGAAACAGCCGAGTTGGACGGGAGTCAACATGTTCGGCCAATAAGGCGTCGGCTTCACGGCGGTTAGTGGGTTTAGCCGCTTTTACCCGCTCGAGTGCAGCAAACACATCGTCGTGACCGTGCTGATAAGCCACCGGAGCGATATCCGCTACCATCAGTGATGCGCAGCGCTCAGGACTCATACGCGCCAGCGTCATAGCCACCTTACCGCCCATTGAGTGACCCAATACATGCGCGCGTTCGATCCCAAGCTTATCGAGCGCCGCCAACACGTCTTGGCTCATCGCGGTATAGCTCATACCTTCTGCATGAGGTGAACGACCGTGGTTGCGAAGATCCACAGCAATGACCCGCCTACTGCGCTGCCAAACCTTTAAATGCGAACGCCAGTTATCGGCGCTACCCAACAAACCGTGGATCACCACAAGAGGTAGTTGATCATCGCTACCAGATTCGTCGGGCAAATCGATCACATAAAGATCAACACGGGCATCATCAGACATGCGGGCTCCTCAGTCGTTACGCTTGGATTTATGCTTGGTCGTTAAGCCTAGCCGTTATGCGGTACGGGGTGATGCGTCAGTTTGCCCTGTCCACACGACTAGCCGACGCGTTAGCCACGCTAACAACAGACCATATAAAGGCAGGAAGAATAATAGACTAATGCCTAGCTTAATGGCGTAGTCGACCACGGCTATTTCTACCCAATGTTCGGCCATAAAAGGGTCTGGGCTGTTATAAAATGCGGTCGCAAAGAAAGCAAAGGTATCCGCTAGATTGCCCAATACAGTAGAGCAAACGGGAGCTACCCACCACGCCCACTGACGAAGACGATCAAACACTTGAACATCGAGTAACTGGCCTAGCACGTAAGCAAGGAAACTAGCCAACGCGATACGGGCAACAAATAAATTCCATTCACCCAAGGCTTCGATACCGACAAAGCTTCCCCGTGGAAAAATTACCGAAACAACGTAGGAAACCACCAACGCCGGAAACATGACCCGCAGTATAATTGAGCGAGCCGGCCCTTTCCCGAACAAACGAACCGTTAAGTCCGTTGCAAGAAAGATAAAGGGGAAACTGAACGCGCCCCAGGTGGTATGGAAACCAAACAGGGTAAATGGCAATTGAACCAAGTAGTTACTGGCGGCAATGATGCCAATATGAAACGCGACCATTACCAGAAGGCAACGGCGGTGCTGGGTGTCGGTTAATGCAAACATGCAGGTTGGCCTTTTTTTGCAAGTCCGAGGGGTTAGGGAACCCTCATTTAAGCGCGGTTAACGCCACTGGGGCGCGCATTATACGCCTTCCGTTAGGTAATTAAAGTCGCCCACCTGCCGGGGCGACTCTATTTATCACGCTATTAGCAACGTTTTAACCTAAACGTCTAGCGACTTAGCTTGGTCCGACGCGCCGACAGAACGCTCGCGCATCGCCGCATGCACGTCTTCTAAGCTAGTCGGATCATCAATAGTTGAGGGAATGCCGAACGACTTACCGTCGGCAATATTACGCAGCAACTTGCGCAAAATTTTACCCGAGCGGGTTTTAGGCAATCGATTGACGACCAACACCTGCTTAAAGCAAGCAATCGGCCCAATGTGCTCGCGTACTCGACTGATCAGCTCTGCTTCAAGCGTTGCTTCATCGCCATCGAAACCATCTTTAGTGATCACCAGCCCGATGGGTAGTTGGCCTTTTAGCTCGTCGTGAATACCAATCACGGCACACTCAGCCACCGCAGGGTGCGCACCGACGATTTCTTCCATTTCGCCGGTAGAAAGTCGATGCCCGGCAACGTTGATCACATCATCGGTTCTACCCATGATGAATAAGTACCCGTCTTCATCGAAGTAGCCACCATCGCCAGTCAGGTAATAACCTGGATAGGCTGCCATGTAGGCACTATGAAAACGTTGGGGATCATGCCAGATACCGGAAAGGCAACCAGGTGGAAGCGGTTGCTTAATAACCACGCTGCCCTGCTGCATTGGGTCTGTTTGCTCACCGTCACGATCCAAAATTTGCACGTTAAAGCCAGGTACAGGAAAGGTAGCCGAGCCTGCTTTGGTGGGCGCAGACTCAATGCCAGGTAAGTTTGCCGCAATAGGCCAGCCGGTTTCAGTTTGCCACCAATGATCGATTACCGGTACATCCAGCAGGTCATCAAGCCAATGAAACGTCGGTGGGTCTAAGCGCTCACCGGCTACATATAAGTGTTCAAGACTGCTGATATCGTAATTAGCTAGCAGCTTGGCATCAGGGTCTTCTTTTTTGATTGCCCGGAAGGCAGTCGGTGCAGTGAAAAAGCTTTTAACCTTGTACTCGTCAATCAACCGCCAAAAGCCGCCTGCATCAGGTGTTTTAACGGGTTTCCCCTCATACACGATTGTGGTGCAGCCTCTTAGCAGTGGCGCATACACAATATAAGAGTGTCCTACTACCCACCCTACATCCGACGCCGTAAACATCACATCGCCAGGATTCAGGGCATAAATTGCTTCCATCGAATAGGCTAACGCTACCGCGTATCCGCCTGTGTCTCGCATAACCCCCTTGGGCTTACCTGTCGTGCCAGAGGTATACAGGATATAGAGTGGGTCGGTCGCTTTTACGGGAACACAATCAGCAAACGGCGCATCCGCTACCAGTGCTTGCCAATCATGGTCGCCTTGATGGAGTTCCGCTCGATGGGCTTCACGTTGAAAAACGACGCAGGCATCCGGTTTAAAACTGCTGAGTGAAATGGCTTGATCAACAATAGGTTTGTAAGGAAGTACTTTATCAACTTCAATGCCACAGGAAGCAGCAATCACTACTTTTGGCTCAGCATCTTCAATGCGCACCGCCAGTTCATGGGGTGCGAAACCTCCAAACACAACCGAGTGAACCGCCCCTAATCGGGCACAGGCATACATTGCGATGAGCGCCTCAGGCACCATCGGCATGTAAATAACCACTCGATCCCCCTTTGTCACACCAAGGCGCGCAAGCCCTCCGGCAAACTGCGCAACACGATCACGCAACGCTTGATAGGTAATGGTTTGCTTTGACTGGGTAACGGGAGAATCCCATAGGATAGCAGGCTGGTCACCCCTGCCTTGCTCGACGTGGTAATCGATCGCCGCGTAGCAAATATTCAGCTCGCCATCGTCAAACCAACGGGCATGTTGCTGATCGTCATAGCTAAGAATTGTGGAAGGAAATTTGAACCAAGGTAGCCGCTTGGCCTGCTCAGCCCAGAATGTTTCGGGATGTTCAACTGAGTGCTGATACGTTTGCTGATAGAGGCTCATGGTGGGACCTGACTTTATTGTGTTATTGAAAGTTACCAATTGTTGACACTTTATAAAGTAAGCAGCCGCCACACCCTCATACTATGGGATAAATCGCGACTAAAGCGCTATACACCCAGCATCATTGTCGACAAAACACCACACCACTACCATTGATAGATCGTTAAACCAGCGTTTGGACAAATACCGCTAAATTACTGATCATTCAACAACTGATCCTCGCGACGCGACGATGCCTAAATAACCTATAACAACGCTGTCACAACCGTGTAGGCAAGGAGATCCTCATGTCTGCTTCTACTAGCGCCGCTGCCCGTTTACTGGAACATGATTGCCACGCCATCGAGGCGGGCACTAATCTACTTAAAGCATTGGCAAACGAAAAACGCCTCCAAATACTCTGTCTTCTGGCAGAAAAAGAGCTCTCAGTCACTCAAATCAATCAGCAACTGGAGCTAAGTCAGTCAGCGTTAAGCCAACACTTGGCAATTTTGCGCCGCGATCAGTTGGTCGACACTCGCCGCGAATCGCAAACCATTTACTACTCATTAAGTAGTGAAAGCGCCAAGGCAATCATTGACACCCTGGCGCACCACTACGCCGCCTAACTGCCAAACAGCTATTAACAGTAGCTATCGACTATCGACGCTGCCAACCAGCCGCATCGATTAAACCAAGCCCTTTAACAATGGCTTGCTCGACGCCCGCCGACATAGCCAAGCCTACCTTACGGCTGAGGGTTTTCGGCGGTTCAAGCTTCACGCTGTACACCTGAGCCTGCGCCATGCGCTCTACCAAATACGCCTCACTGGTACCAATGCTGTCGGTCAGTTTCTGTTCTAACGCTTCACTGCCGTACCAAATTTCACCCGTCGCTAGTGCATCAATGTCCATGTCAGGACGATGCTGAGAGACATACTCTTTAAACAACCGATGGGTATTTTCTAAATCATCAATAAACTTCTCACGACCCTCTTCGGTATTTTCCCCTAGCACGGTCAAGGTTCGTTTGTATTTGCCCGCCGTCAGCAGTTCGACATCAATATCATTGCGCTTTAGCAAGCGATGAATATTAGGCACCTGAGCCACAACGCCAATAGAGCCAATCACCGCAAACGGCGCAGCTTTAATATGGTTAGCTGTACACGCCATCATATAGCCGCCGCTGGCGGCCACTTTGTCGATACATACCGTTGTGGTTAAACCTGCCGCTTGAAGACGATCAAGCTGCGCTGCCGCTAAGCCATAGGCATGCACGAGCCCGCCCGCCGACTCTAACCGCACGACAACTTCATCTTCGGCTGCGGCAACATCAATAATCGCAGAAACTTCCTGAGCAAACTGCTCAGTTTGCGAAGCCTTGAGATCACCATGAAAGTCCAACACCCACACCTTCTGAGCGCTCTGAGCCTCTCCTTTGCCTTGCTTGGCAGCCTTATGCTTTGCTTTCTCTTCTTGGCGAAACGCTTTTACCAGTTTTTTCCGTGCACCTTGTTCTGTCGTAGTAACGCGTAGCCTGCGGCCACGAGAGCGCCGCTGGTCATTGAGAGACTCTACGTTTAGCTTAAGGCTATTATCCCCACTCTCCTTATTACGCAACACTAACGCCAGCACGATGCCCACCATTGCCATCAACAAGGTGGCTTGAATCAAAAACGTGCCCATCTCTACCATCCAGTCACTCATACCTTCTCTCCTACTCGACAATCTAGCTTGATTAAAACACTTGTTTAAAATAACCTCGTTAATAGCGTCGTGAGAAACTAACTCACCTAACGCCTTACACCTGCTTGGTTAACGACCAAATAATTTTTGGGAATTTATAATGTCATCGAACACGTTAGATAAACTTCAGTCGCGCTTTAATCCAGAAGCTGCCAAAGGAATGGATGAGGTATTTCAATTTCATTTCTCTGACGCGGGCAGCCATTACATGGTGATCCAAGATGGAACTCTGGACGCACACGAAGGCGAACACGACGATCCTTCTGTAAGCCTAAGCATGAGTTCAGATACGCTTAAAGGCATCATGAGCGGCGATATCAACGGCATGACGGCTTTTATGACGGGTAAGCTGAAAGCTACCGGTAATGTCATGCTGGCCACTAAGCTGACCAGCCTGTTTCCCAGTAAATAATGCCCGTTCTCGCCCGCGAGCATTCAACGCCAGCGGGCGAGATGCGCTTCGATAAGTTCACGCGAAATTGAGTACGGTGGTGGCAATGAAGGTAACTGCCTTGGTGAAAACCAAGCGGCATCACTAATCTCCACACCATCGATATGAATGCGCCGCGTCGTCGCTTCTGCAAAAAAACCAAACATTAGTGAATGCGGAAATGGCCACGCTTGGCTTTGGTGGTAACGAAGGTTTTCCACATGCACGCCCACCTCTTCGTATATCTCACGATGTACCGCTTCTTCAGCAGACTCTCCAGGCTCAATGAAGCCTGCAAGTGTTGAGTAACGTCCGGGCGGGAATCTTGGGCTTCGTGCTAACAGCATCGCCTCCCCACTGGTGACTAGCGTGATAATGCAGGGTGAAATGCGCGGATAGTTACGATGCCCACAGGCGTGACAGTGCATCGCAAATTCAGCTTCCAACTTGGTTGCCTTCTCACCGCAACGCCCACAAAAACGATGGTTCTCTAACCAAGCACCGACCTGAAGCGCCGTCGATAGTAGGCTGAACCAGGAGGCAGTCAACTCCCCTAGCCACTGCCGTCCATCTATCCAGTCCTCACCCGGCTTACTTTCCACTAACAGCGCCACCGGCTCATCGTGCCAATAACACAGCGGCTGCATCCGCTCGTCCCACGGTTGAGTCGGCTGTAACGGCGTCAACTCACCGCCTTCAGCCAACGGTGCTGGCGCTAGATGACTACGGGACACGCGGATAACACGACCTTCTCGCGCATAATGGGGAATTTCTCGTCTAAGCATCGGCACTATTACCTTCAGACCAACCACCCTCGAACCAACGCAATTGATGCGCCTGACATTTAGCTTGGTGAGCGGCGCGCTCTTCCTCACTAGGCCGGACGACCCTCAGTTGCCCTGGCGTCAACGCTAAACGCTGTACCGACAGCCCTTCATTGGCTTGATTATTTTGCTGCTCACCTGACGATGCTTCTGAATCAAGCGTAAGCGCCGTTTGCCCGCCGGTCATCGCCAAATAGACGTCGGCTAGGATCTCGGCATCAAGCAATGCGCCGTGCAACACGCGATGACCGTTATCAATGTCGTAACGCTTGCATAACGCATCGAGACTATTACGCTGGCCTGGGTGCATCTGACGAGCCATCACCAACGTATCAAGAATGCGGCAATGTTCACTAACAGGACCTAACGCGGGGGACCGTCTCCGCTGGTTTAACATGGTCAACTCGTGATCGATAAACCCCACATCGAAGGGGGCGTTATGAATCACCAGCTCGGCGCCTGCTATAAATGCCCAGAAGTCATCGGCTATGTCGGCAAACACCGGTTCATTCGCCACCTTGGCGTCATCAATACCGTGAACCGCCACGACCTCAGCATCAATATGCCGTTCAGGATTGATATATTGATGATAGGAGCGCCCTGTAAACCGCCGGTTAATCATTTCAACGGCACCAATTTCCACTAATCGGTGACCATCTTTTGGGTCAATGCCGGTTGTTTCCGTATCCAAGATCACTTGGCGCATGCTGCTCTCCTGTTATGCTCATCAATGGCTTCGTTAGCCAACGCATCGGCGCGCTCATTACCGGGGTGCCCGCTATGCCCTTTTACCCAGTGCCACTCGACACGATGCCGCTGTGTCTCCTCGTGAAGGGTCTTCCAAAGCTCAGCGTTTTTAACCGGTTGCTTGGCCGCAGTCTTCCAGCCTCGCTTAATCCAATTGTGAATCCATTGAGTAATTCCTTGGCGCACATACTGGGAATCGGTCCAGAGAGCCACTTCACACGGCTTATTTAGCGTTCGCAACGCCATAATGGCCGCCATTAATTCCATACGATTGTTAGTGGTATCTGCTTCGAAGCCTTTTAACGTCTTCTCATGCTGCCCGCTTGACAGCAATACCCCCCAGCCACCTGGGCCCGGATTTCCTCGACAGGCCCCATCGGTATACACCGTAACGCGAGGCAACCCATCGGTTGCTTGCTTACTCACTTTCACTATCCTTTTCTAGACGACGTTGACCTGAGTGGTATCGCGCAGAAACACCGGTTCGTGTAGCTCCCAGAGAAGTGGGAGTGATCGGTGCACGCAACCCAAATTTAAGACGCTCTACCGGCGCATGGCGTTGTCGCCGCTGCGCTTGAATCATGTAACTTTCACCCAACGGTAAATTATGCCTGCGTCCCAACGCTTCCCAGCGCTCTCCACAGGTGGTGCTCATCGGCCCCCGAAAACAGCAGTAGTCTACGCGTTCTACGTCAAAATCGACAAACGCCAGCCAATCGCGCAAACGGCTAGCCGTCCGCCACTGTCCGCTCCAAGGGAAATTCCCTTGCTGCTTACGCCAACGCTGGGTTAACCCGTTCAATCCTAGCGGATTGAAACCAAACAGAACTAGCACACCGCTATCGGAAGTGACCCGGGCAGCCTCTTGTAATGTGTGATGGGCATCTGGCAAATGCTCTAGCCAGTGATGAATAACCACCACCTCTAAACTGCGGTCTGGTAAGGCAAAGTGATCTGGTGGGCAGACTAACGTGGACGAAGCCTCCGCCATTGCTCTCGTCGGTGACCAGCGAATGATATGAGGAATTGCCGACATCGTCATCAACGTCGGCCCCATACTCATCTCTAAACTGTGGCCACCTTTGCGCCCTTCAACCAGCGGCCCCAAACACGCTCGCTGCGTTTCCCATAGCGAACGGCCAGCCTCTGTTTGCCAGTACGCTTGGCTTTCCGCCATCTGCTGGGCGAGCCGAGTTGCCGTTGACGAAGTTGACATGAACAGCGCTTCCCTCCACAGTAAATGCTTTTTAACGTTTTGAACGCCAGCGTTAGCGCATTCGAAAGCGTCTAATTTAGCGTCTATTTTTTTGAACTAAAGGATCTCGCCCATGATGAGCGTGACACCGATTCCCGCACTTAGCGATAACTACATTTGGCTATTAAGACAGGATACCAGTCAAAGCGTTTGCGTGGTGGATCCCGGTGAAGCAGCACCTGTCATCGAGTTTCTTGAGCGTGAATCCTTAACGCTTGATACGATTTTAATCACTCATCACCACCATGATCATACGGGTGGCCTTACAGAGTTGATTAAGCGCTTCTCGCCCCGGGTTATTGGCCCCGCCAATCCTACTATTGAAGGTATTAATGAACAGGTAGGACACGGCGATGAAGTACGTATTATGGGGCGTCTTTTTGAAGTCATGGCCACGCCAGGGCATACATTAGATCACGTGAGTTACTTCACTCCAGGAATTCCTGCACTACTTTTCTGCGGCGACACGCTGTTTTGTGGTGGGTGTGGCCGCTTATTTGAAGGGTCGCCAGAGCAAATGTTTGCATCTCTTCAAATCTTAGCGGAACTCCCAGAGGATACGCTGGTCTTTGCAGCGCATGAATATACGCAAGCGAATCTAACATTTGCTCGTGCTGCAGATCCTGATAACGAAGACGTTAAATATGCACTGCAGGAGTGTGAGAAGGCTCGGGCATTAGACCGGCCTACCTTACCCAGCACGATAGGACGCGAGCTGAAGATCAACCCCTATTTGCGCGTGAGCACCGACAGTGTGCGTCAAGCAGTAGGTACACATGGGGTCAATGATGATGATCTCGCCACGTTCACCACTTTACGCGAGTGGAAGAACCGTTTTTAAGAACGCTATCGAGTAAAAACGAACCGACTATGACTTATCGAACGATTCGCCAGCGCTTATTACTAAGCGCTGGAAGCACTGTTATTGTGAGCCTATTTTTAGCCGCAGCGGCCAGCTCTCAAGCCTCTACTACCGATGCATACCAATCTAACAGCGCCCTCAATGACGCGCCCGCTTCACCCGACTTCAGCCCCAATGCCTTTCAGCATCACTTCTGGGAAGCACTTGAGCTACAACCCCAAGATGCCTGGAGCACATTACGTGACAGCTTCCAGTGGCAGGAAAAAAATCTCCCCGCCGATGCTCAAGCACGTGTCGACAAGTGGATAGAGTACTACCGTTCCAGCCCGCAAAATATTGTCGCTATTACGGAACGAGCAACCCCCTGGCTTGCCTGGATCACCCAGCAAGTAAGCGAGCGTGGCCTTCCTGGTGAGATCGCGCTGATTCCGTTTGTTGAAAGTTCATTCGACCCCAGCGCCCGGAGCCATCGAGGAGCCGCTGGGCTTTGGCAGTTTATGCCGGGTACCGGAGATGCATTAGGTCTGGTTCGCAACGGCAACTACGATGGACGTTTAGACGTCGTGACGTCTACCGCAGCAGCGCTTGATTACCTGGAAATGCAGGCAGATGAGTGGTACGAGGGTGACCTGATGCTCTCGCTGGCCGCTTACAACGCCGGCGCTGGCACCGTTAACCGTGCGCAACGTCAAGCTCAGGGCCAAGGCCTTGCAGGCGACTACTGGGAACTATCACTGCCCCACGAAACGATGCAGTACGTTCCCAAACTTAAAGCCATTGCGACGATCATCAACAATCCAGAACAGTACGGGGTTTCGCTTCCCGACATTCATCCTGATCCCGCTTTTGCCAAAGTTCAGCTTGAGCAGCCAGTTAGCCTGGCACAGGCCTCTCAGCTTCTGGATGTTAGTCAATCCGCGCTGGCCGAGCTAAACCCTGGCTTGCTAAATGGCAGCCTTGACCCACGCAGCGCCCAGACGTTACTTGTGCCTGAAGAAGTCGACACTCAGATGTTAGCTCAGCTTTCGCAATCAAACAGTACTGCATTAGCGTCAACCAGCACACCAAGCGTTCACCGCGTTGAAAGTGGCGATAACCTTTCAGTGATTGCGTCACGCTATAATGTCACTCAACAAGACTTGATCAGGTGGAATGCGATTGAACGCCCAGAGGTACTGAAGCCTGGTCAACTGCTGACGCTTTCAGGACGGTAATGTGGGGAATCTAACCAGGCTTTGTTAACTAGGTTTAAAACGCAGTCTTTATTAATCTTTCTTGGCCATGCCTCAGTTACTATTAGCGCCGCTACTGTGACTCAGCAGTTGTGTCTAAGGTTCTAAGCCCAGGTCTAAGTTAAGGTGCTAAGCCCAGTTTCTAAGCCTTCGTTGCTACAGGAAGTTACCAATGCCACGCGGTGTGTTGTTTACCAAAGTACTTTTGTTAACCAGCGGCTTGCTGTTGAGCCTGTCGCTGTTGGCTTCTGAAAACGACGTCGAAAACAACACCGCCACCCCCGTCGAGACCGTACACGGGCTATCTCTCTACAATAGCCCGCAGCTACCTCCCGATTTTGCCTACTTCCCCCATGTTAATCCGTCCGCCCCCAAGGGCGGAACGATTACCCGTACCGCCGTGGGGGGCAGTTTCGACTCTACCAACCCGTTTATTATTCGCGGCACGCCTGCTACCGGTATTTCTCAAATTTATGACTCGTTGATGGCCAGTAATCCTGGCGAGCCCTTCAGTTTGTACGGGCTGCTGGCAGAAGGCGTCCGCCTGGATCCGGAACGTCGGTGGATAGAGTTCGATTTGCGCCCAGAGGCTCGCTTTCAGGACGGGGAGCCGGTAACGGCCTATGATGTGGTGTTCTCACTAAACCTGCTGCGTGAACAAGGTAACCCCTTCTACAGTAGCTATTACGCCGGTGTCGAACACGTTATCGCCTTAAACGATCATCAAGTGCGCTTTGAATTTAACGACACTGAGTCACGCGAGCTGCCACTGATTGTGGCCCAGTTGCCCATCTTACCCCGTCACTACTGGGAACCCCGCGACTTCAGCTCTCCGACTCTGGATGCACACCCTGGGTCAGGTCCCTATCGCATTAGCGAGGTAGACCCTGGACGGCGAATTGTCTATCAGCGAGATGACAACTATTGGGGTAAGAATTTGCCCGTCAATGTGGGTCGCTACAACATCGACCGTCTTGTTTATGAGTACTACCGCGACCGTGATATTGCCTGGGAAGCCTTCAAAGCAGGCCTTACCGACTTCAGGACTGATGCACGCGCTGCTACTTGGGCCATTGGCTATGATAATTTTCCTGCCTACCGAGACGGCTTAATTAAACGGATTACCGTGCCTGATGTTAACCCCTCCATGATGCAGGCGTTTGTCTTCAACTTACGCGAAGAAAAGTTTCAGGACCCAAGGGTGCGAGAAGCACTGAGCCTCACGTTTGATTTCCCCTGGCTCAACACCAATATTTTCTATGGCACCTATCGGCGCACGGAAAGCTTTTTCCAAAATTCTGAAATGGAAGCTACTGGAACGCCATCAGAAGAAGAACTTGCGCTACTCGAACCTTTTCGTGAAGCGTTGATAGACTCCCATCATTCAGAACGACTGTTCACCGACCCGCTGCCCATTGAACACCCCACAGAGCTGCGTGAACGCCTGCGGCTTGCGCTTGATCTGCTGCGCGAGGCTGGCTACCGCGTAGAAGATGGTGTGTTGGTGCACGGTGAAACAGGCCGACCGCTTACCCTGGAAGTACTGCTCTACGATGCTGGCCTGGAGCGTGTTGTGCAACCCATGCTACGCAATATGGCACGCCTTGGGGTTCAAACGTCGCTACGCATTGTCGATATCAATCAATATCTTAACCGAGTGCGCGACTACGATTACGACATGGTCATCAGCCACTTCCCTCAGTCTAATAATCCTGGCAATGAACAGCGCGATTTTTGGACCAGTGCTGCCGCGGAGGCACCCCAAAGTCGTAATCGCATGGCCCTTGCCCACCCTGCTGTCGATGCGCTGGTGGAGCAGCTGATTCGTGCCGATGACCGTGAAACGCTAGATACCATTACACAAGCGCTTGATCGCGTGCTGCGCTGGGGCTTTTATGTCATTCCGCACTATCATTCAGGCGAAACGCGGATTGCTGTGTGGGATAAATTTGGCTACCCAGAACCGTTTCCAGCTTATGCCATGGATATAGACGCTTGGTGGGTAAACACCGACCGAGAAGCAGAACTACAACGCCGTCATCGACGCCGCTGATTCCGCCAACCTAGATTCATCAAACATAGATTCATCAAACATAGATTCATTCAACATAGATTCATTCAACATAGTTATAACAGCTTACCGGCAATAACTTTTGGCCCCCAATTACTCATGGAGCGCGCTGTGGCACGTTATACCTTACGCCGACTGCTACTGATGATCCCGACCCTGTTCGGCATCATGCTGCTTAACTTCATGATTGTTCAGGCTGCCCCTGGGGGACCCATTGACCAAATGTTGGCCCGCTTTGAAGGGGCCGATGCCATGGCAAGCACACGCCTGGATATGGGGGGCGCTGATGTACAAGTTAGCGATGACTCTAGGGGCGCGCGTGGAATCGATCCACGCTTTATCGAGCAATTAGAGCAGCAATTTGGCTTTGACAAACCTGCTCATGAACGGTTTATCGGCATGATGGTGGACTATCTCACCTTCGATTTCGGCACCAGCTTTTTCCGTGACCGACCGGTGATTGAACTGATGATCGAGCGCCTGCCTGTCTCTATTTCATTAGGCTTATGGACAACGCTGCTGGTCTATCTCATTTCTATTCCTTTAGGCATCCGCAAAGCGCTACGACACGGCTCTCGCTTTGATGTCTGGACCTCAGGTCTAGTGATCGTAGGCTATGCCATTCCTGGCTTTTTGTTCGCCATTCTGCTTATTGTCGTGTTTGCTGGTGGCACTTACCTGGATTGGTTTCCTCTACGCGGCTTAACATCGCCCGATTTTTCCGAGCTATCCGCTTGGGGCAAAATTAAAGACTACTTCTGGCATATCACCCTACCGGTACTGGCTGCCGCGATTGGCAGTTTTGCCACCCTCACCATGCTGACCAAAAACAGCTTTTTGGATGAAATTCATAAGCAGTACGTGCTGACAGCCAGGGCCAAAGGTGCCGACGAGCAGCGTATTTTGTATGGCCATGTTTTCCGTAACGCCATGCTGATCATCATTGCGGGGTTACCCTCTGCAATGATTGGCATTTTCTTTACCGGCGCACTGCTCATCGAGGTAATTTTTTCCTTGGATGGCCTCGGCTTATTAGGCTTTGAGGCAGTAATGCAGCGAGACTACCCCGTCATTTTCGGAACGCTATTTCTGTATACGGTGATCGGGCTGCTACTAAAGCTAATATCCGACTTGACCTATGTATGGGTAGACCCACGCATTGATTTTGCGTCGAGGGAGTCATAAACATGACATTTATCAGCTCGCGTCTTTCGCCGATTACGCTGCGTCGCCTAGCAGCATTTAAAGCCAATCGCCGCGCCCGAGTATCGCTGTGGCTATTTGGCGTTCTGTTTATTGTCAGCCTATTTGCTGAACTCATCGCCAACGACAAGCCTCTCGTAATGAAATATGACGGGCAATGGTATATACCGCTACTGGTCGATTATCCGGAAACCGAATTCGGTGGTTTCTTACCCACCCGTACCGACTACTTAGACCCCTTTGTCCAACAGCAAATTAGCGACCACGGTTGGGCGCTATGGCCGATGATTCCCTACTCCTACCAAACCCTCGATATGCTAATGACACGACCTTCGCCTGCACCGCCAGATAGGCGCCACTGGCTGGGCACCGATGATCAAGGGCGTGATGTATTAGCGCGAGTCATTTACGGGTTTCGACTATCGGTTGCCTTTGCTCTGGCGCTCACCGCAGGCTCCTTGGTCCTGGGCGTGGTGGCGGGCGGTGTGCAGGGTTATTTTGGCGGCAAAGTAGACCTCATCGGACAGCGCATCACAGAAATCTGGTCTGGGTTACCGGTGCTATTTCTGCTGATTATATTGGCCAGTTTTGTGCAGCCCGGTTTCTGGTGGTTACTGGGCATCATGCTGTTGTTTTCGTGGCTGGGACTGGTTGATATCGTACGCGCCGAGTTTTTGCGTGCACGCAATCTCGAGTACGTGCGTGCAGCCAAGGCCATGGGACTCCCTTCTCGGCTGATTATGTGGCGCCACGTGCTACCTAACGCGATGGTAGCCACGCTGACGTTTATCCCCTTCCTGTTCACTGGTGCCATTGGCACGCTCACCGCGCTGGACTTTTTAGGCTTTGGCCTGCCACCCGGCGCACCTTCACTTGGCGAACTAGCGGCACAGGGCAAAAACAACCTACATGCTCCATGGCTTGGCATCACCGCGTTTATGACGCTTGCCATTATGCTCTCACTACTGGTGTTTATTGGTGAAGGGCTTCGCGATGCCTTCGACCCACGACATGTGAAGCAGCAACAGTCACCCGCCCAGGAAACCAAGCATGCCTAGTCACGCAAACAATGCCCAACCACTACTGCGCTTAAGCGAGTTTTGTGTTTCCTTCGATGGCAATGTCGTTGTCGATTCCCTCTCTCTCACTGTCAATGCGGGCGAAACGCTCGCTATCGTGGGGGAATCTGGCTCGGGCAAGTCGGTCTCTGCCCTGGGCGCGATTAATTTACTGCCTGACAACGCTAAGATAAGTGGTCAGCGCTGGTTAGAAGAGACCGATCTTAATCAACTAGGCAAACGTGATTGGAATGGTATACGCGGTAATCAGGTGGGATTTATTTTCCAAGAGCCGATGACGTCGCTCAACCCGCTTCACCGCATTGGCAAGCAAATAGGCGAAACCCTTCGTTTACACCAGGGCCTTAGCGGGCAGGCTGCACGTATACGGGCCAAGGCACTGTTAGAACAAGTCAAACTACCGCGTCCTGACGAACTGCTTGACGCTTGGCCACATCAACTTTCTGGCGGTCAGCGCCAGCGGGTAATGATCGCCATGGCCATTGCCAATAATCCGGCACTGCTGATTGCGGATGAGCCAACGACGGCGCTCGATGTGACCGTTCAGCAAGAGATTTTAGCCCTGCTGAAAGAACTCCGCGATCATCACGGTATGGGTGTGCTGTTTATCAGTCACGACTTAAATTTGGTACGCCGCCACGCAGACCGGATATGTGTCATGTATCAAGGGAAAATCCAGGAAACCGGTAGCGTTGCCGATGTATTTAATAATCCCCAAAGCGACTACACCAAAGCCCTCATTGCCGCCGAACCGGAAGGCCGGCCTGCAGAGCCTGCCGATGCCACGCCGCTTTTGACCACACGCCAGCTTAGCGTGAGTTTCAAGCGCCCGAGAACAGGACTTTTTCAGCGCCAGCCACCCGCTTTTGAAGCCCTGAAAGCCACCGACCTAACCATCGCTCCTGGCGAAACGCTGGGCATTGTCGGCGAATCAGGCTCTGGAAAAACGACGCTGGCGTCAGCGGTTATGCGATTAGTCGCTAGCCAAGGTGAGGTGATACTGGGCAATGCCACGTTGAGTCAGCTCTCTGGCGACACGCTTCGACGCCAGCGCCACCGGCTACAAATGGTTTTTCAAGATCCTTACGGAGCGCTTTCTCCGCGCATGCCGGTATTTGATATTGTCAGTGAAGGCCTGCAGTTTCATTACCCTAACTTGACCAATGCAGAAGTCACCGAACGCGTGCATCGTACGCTGCGAGAAGTGGGTCTGCCGGAAAGCTGTGCTGCCCGTTACCCTCATGAGTTTTCGGGGGGACAGCGCCAGCGCATAGCGGTGGCACGGGCAATTATCCTAGAGCCTGAGCTACTGGTACTGGACGAACCAACCTCAGCGTTAGATCGAACAGTTCAAAAACAGCTGGTCACGCTGCTGCGCGAACTTCAGGCACGCCGCCAACTAAGCTACCTGTTTATCAGCCATGATCTTGCCGTGGTGCGCGCTATGGCCCACCGCATTATGGTGCTAAAAGATGGCGACGTAGTAGAACAAGGGGATTGCCTTGAAGTGCTCGCCGCCCCGCAGCATCCCTATACCAAAGCATTGATAGAAGCTGCCCACTTGCACTAGCTACCTGGTTAACATGAACGTTTGTCTCGGCACTTTCCAAGCTGGCCACGCATGAACGCAGAAGCAAGATAACGGTATAAAAATTCATTGTTCATAATAAAAACGCCCCGGCCTTTGGCACGGGTATGTGCTGACCGGGGCGTTTTATCCACTAGCAGTGACGCTAAGTGTGTTTAGAAGCTGGCAATTTCTTCAGGCGTTAGCTCCCGCCATTCACCAGGTGCTAGGTCATCTGGCAACACCACATCGCCAATCGAACGGCGATGAAGCGCATTGACGTGATTGCCTAGGGCTGCAAACATGCGCTTCACTTGATGATAGCGCCCTTCAGTAATGGTCAATTCCGCTTGCTGAGGAGTAATAAACCTCAGCACGGCAGGTTGCGTTGGCGTTTCTTCACCATCCAGTAGAAGTCCTTCCTCTACTTGGTTAATGGCCCACTCAGCGGCGCTACCTTCCATAGGCTCCGCCAACTCTGCAATGTATACCTTGGCACAGCGATGGCGCGGCGAGGTGACACGATGGGACCATTGGCCATCATCAGTGAGCAATAACAAGCCGGTGGTATCTACATCCAACCGCCCTACCGGCTGCAGTCGCTCTACTTTGGGTAGATCAATGAGGTCAATCACCCTTGGGTAGAGCCCACGGCGGGCAGTGCACTCTACTTCCAGCGGCTTATGCATCATCAGGTAACGCAACCCAACCAGCGCTAGCGTCTCACCATTGAACTTTACTTCGTCGTTCTGGGTGTCAATTTGGGTCGCCGACTGCTTGATGGGCTCGCCATTCAGGGTCACCTCGCCATTTTTTAACGCCCGCTTTGCTAGGCTGCGCGTCAACGGGGTTGTTTCACTCAAAAAGCGATCAAGGCGCATTATTGACCCACTCCTGGCAGAAGCGAAAAGCGGTCGGCATCTTGCCAGGCAGGAAATTTTTCTCGAAAAGCATCTAGGTCCGTTTTATTTAGCGTCCCCGTTTCAATAAACGGAGAGTTTGCAGGGTGGTCGATCAGCGGTTCCCCTTTGAAATCGACCAGCATGGAATCGCCGCTATAGGCGAGTCCTTTGGCATCTTCACCGACGCGGTTGACACCCACTACGTAAACTAGGTTTTCAACTGCACGCGCTTGTAAAAGCGTGCGCCATGGGTGACGCCGGGGTGCAGGCCAGTTCGCCACACACAGCGCGGCATCATACTCGAAATGTTCGCCCTCTGCTGGCTGCTGGCGCATCCAAACGGGAAACCTCAGGTCATAGCATACGCTCAATAGCAGCCTGAAACCTTTCAGTTCAACGATCTTCCGGCCATTGCCCATACCATAGCGTTCATGCTCTCCGGCCATACGAAATAAATGGCGTTTATCGTAGTACTGCAAGTCACCGCTGGGGGTAGCCCATACCATACGGTTGAAGTATTGCCCTTCATCGACAATGGCCACGCTGCCGGTCATTACACAGCCTCTCGCCTTGGCCTGCGTCTGTAACCAGGCAACGCTCTGGCTCGCGTTCATGGGCTGGGCCATTTCCCGTGAGTTCATTGTGAAGCCAGTCGCAAACATCTCTGGCAACACAATTAAATCGGTATCGCGGCTATCTAATTCGCCTAATAGCCGCTCAAGATGCGCATGGTTGGCCTGAGGATCTTCCCAGCGCAAATCGCACTGCACTAAGCTCGTTTTCAGTTGACTCATGCCATGTCTCCTTTGCATCAGTGTGTTCGTCAATTATGTGCTAGATTAGCATTTTTAATTAGTGAGGCTGCTATGTTTCCACCCGCATCAAGGGACCCTGAAGCGGTCAAGGGCGTTATGTTTGGCTTAACGGCCTACATTATGTGGGGCTGCTTCCCACTATTTTTCGCTCTGTTTGATGGCATTCCCGCATTTGAGATCCTGATACATCGGATTTTGTGGTCGTGCCTTTTCCTGGTCGGGCTAATCAGCATACTGCGCCGCTGGGCGCCAGTGGTTAGCGCACTTGTTGAGCCTAAGCGCTTGGGGCGCGTACTCGCTTGCGCGTTACTGATTGCCTTTAATTGGGGCCTCTATATCTATGCTGTTGAAAGCAAGCAGGTATTACAAGCCAGTTTAGGCTACTTTCTAACGCCGCTGGTCAACATTGCCTTGGGCGTACTGGTGCTACGCGAAGTAATGGCTCGCCTCCAGCTGGTTGCGCTTGGTTTGGCAAGTTTAGCGATTGCAATCCAGTTTGTGATGCTGGGTGAACTGCCGTGGATCAGCCTGTTACTAGCACTCAGCTTTGGTAGCTACGGATTATTTCGCAAGCAAGTGCCTCTTGATGGGCTTTCAGGCCTGTTTGTGGAGACGCTGTTGCTATTCCCACTAGCACTAATAGCGCTCACTTGGCTCAGTTGGCAGGGGGAGTCTCACTTTATTCATAATGTGCCGATGAGCGCTCTGCTAATAATTAGCGGTGTGTTAACTGCCCTGCCGTTGATGGCCTTTGCTGGGGCTGCACGACGCTTACGGCTGGCAACGCTAGGGTTTCTGATGTATATCAATCCCAGCATTCAGTTTTTGATTGCAATCATCATCTTTGGCGAGCCTCTAGGGCTCATCCAGTTAGCGACCTTTGTGATGATCTGGGCGAGCTTAGCGCTATATTCCTGGTCCTCTTGGCAATCACGCCCGCGCCAGCAGGTGACTTCCTGAGGCTAATTCTTCCACTGGTTTTTCAATACTCACTGCACTGGTGTCATTTGTCTTTTCAGGCTGGTAACCCACGCGAAAGCCTCCCCAGTGCTTACCATTAATGTAAATGGGAACCGAAAGGTCGTGCATTATTTCACCAGTGTCACGCTTATAGGTTTGTAGCAACAACGGTTTCTCATGGGCGCCGCAACGACTGCCCGTCGGATCATCAAAAATGCGTTTGCTGCGGCAATACTTGAGATCGTGATCGTAATCACCGGTGGGCTCGCGGCTGACGGCTGCGTTATGGGTAGGCACATAGCCGTTGCGGTCACATGCAATGGCGTAACTCAACCCATACTCAGTAAGCAAAGGTTCTTGCAAGCTGGGTAACTGTAAGTCCGTGAATGCATCAAAGCCTGTATGGTAAAGCGGTGGCTGTGTCCCTGGCATGACCTTGTAATCAGGCTGGAACAGCGACGTTTCTGACAACTCACCGGAGGCAATCGCTTTCTCAAACGATTTACCAATACGGTTAGCCGCTTGGCGAGCAACGCTAAACA
The DNA here is from genome assembly GCF_024182575.1 of Halomonas sp. MS1. Taxonomy (NCBI): domain Bacteria; kingdom Pseudomonadati; phylum Pseudomonadota; class Gammaproteobacteria; order Oceanospirillales; family Halomonadaceae; genus Halomonas; species Halomonas sp. MS1. The sequence goes on along the minus strand of NZ_CP098926.1, from coordinate 3,633,449 downwards.
CATGCTGATGACGCCCCTGTAAACGCTGCTGCGCCAGCTCGCCATCAACGCCTTCTGCAGCGTCCATTAACGCCCGAGCTTGCTGGGCTAAATCGCGCATATCGCGATTGCCCTCATCTACATCGTCTTCAAGCTGACGTAAGCTATCAGCAACTGTTTGGCTATGGACTTTGGTGCTTTCCATTGCTTCTGCGACGCTGGTGATTTCCTGCTCAACTTGATCGAACTGTTGCGTGATAGTGGCAAGACTGCCGCCCACCTGCTGCATCCCTTGAGAACGCTCTCTGATACGGTTCATCAGCGCTCCCATCGTACCAACAACACGTTGGCCACTCTGGTGCATATCTTTAACAAGCTCATCGACGCTTTGTGTCGCCGTTGACGTCTTTAGTGCCAAGTTGCGCACTTCGCCCGCGACCACCGCAAATCCTCGTCCATGCTCGCCCGCTCGAGCTGCCTCAATAGAAGCATTGAGTGATAACAGATGCGTTTGTTCTGCTATTCCCTCAATCATCGACGTCACGTTGCGGACGCGCTCAATTTTGTCATTAAGCGCAGATAGCATTTCCAGCGCCTGATCAGAGCGCTCGGAAACATCACTCATATCGCCAATAATATCAGCCAGCTCATCATGATTATGATGACTTGCCTGACGAGCGCTCTCGGCAAGCGAGGCGACATGGGTAGCACTGGCACTCACTTGCATGATGGCAGCATTAATAGCGTTCATACTCGATGACGCGTCACTGGCCATGGCTTCCTGCTTAGTGAGGCGTTGCGCCATAAGATCAGCGTAATGAGAAACTTCTGCCGAGGCGATAGCCGTGCTACTTGCTCGGTTCATCAACCGGTAGGCCATCGCGCGAAGCGAACCATAGTCGCGAATGGGCTTGAAGCCACGAATGGGTTTCGTCAAACGCGCTTGATCAGCTGAGTAAACCAACATCATCGTTACGAGCATTAAACCTGCACCAGTTCCCGTCGCTAACAGCAGCGCAACATAGGGAAAAGCACCAGATTCAGTCATCATCCAAACAGAAACACCTAGCACTGCCAAGGGCACTAATAGCCAAAGTAGTCGCATGTGGGGTACTCTTTTTTATTTGACGTTATTGAGCAGTCAATCAATAAAAATAAAGCAGGAGCGATTAGCCACTTTTCAGTCAGCTTAACGGGTTATGCTAATGAATGAAGTAGCACTTTCGGGTCAGAACATGCTTTTGTTTGAAAGCAAAGGCCATCACTGCCCACTCAACACGTTAAACTGATGGACTCACCAGTGGTTGGGGTTTAAAAAAACGAAGCTGACGCCAGGAGCTTATGTTCAAGCGCTATTTTCCTATTCTTACATGGCTGCCCCACTACCATAAGCGCCTGCTAGGTGCCGATATATTAGCGGGACTCATCGTAACCGTGATGGTGATTCCGCAGTCATTAGCCTATGCCCTACTTGCCGGTTTGCCCGCGGTAGTAGGCCTATATGCCAGTATTTTGCCGCAACTTCTGTATACCTTTTTAGGCACCAGCCGTACCCTGGCCGTAGGGCCGGTGGCCATCATTGCATTAATGACGGGCGCTGCACTCTCCTCTGTAGCAACGCCCGGCAGCCCCGACTATTTACAAGCTGCGCTGGTACTTTCATTACTTTCTGGCGGTATATTGGTCGCGATGGGTGCCCTTAAAATGGGCTTTTTTAGCAATTTTTTAAGTCATCCGGTTATCTCGGGCTTTTTAACCGCATCGGGAATTCTGATTGCCGTTAGTCAACTGGGAAGCCTATTGGGTATCTCCAGCAGTGGCTTTACGCTGGTAGAGCGTGTGATAACCCTCTTACCTAATCTCCCCACCTTTAACCCCTATACGCTTGTAATCGGTGCTGGAACACTGTTTTTTCTCGTTATGATGCGGCGTTTTGGTAAGCAGAGCCTTAGTGCTATTGGTTTGCCTAGAGCGCTCGCCGAGTTAATCACCAAGGCGGGTCCTGTCTTTGCGGTGATTATTACCACGCTGGCTGCTTGGCATTGGCAGTTGGCCGACCAAGGCGTTGCCATTGTCGGCGCTATTCCCAGTGGGCTACCTGCGCTAAGTTTTCCCTGGGGAGATACGTCACTATGGCGCGCCCTGTTCATCCCTGCGCTACTGATTAGTTTGGTGGGGTTTGTCGAGTCTGTTTCCATGGGACAAATGTTGGCAGCAAAACGGCGCCAACGTATCTCCCCTAACCAGGAACTGATTGGCTTAGGCGCCGCTAATCTAGCCGCAGGGTTTACCAGCGGCATGCCGGTCACCGGTGGCCTTTCGCGCACGGTCATCAACTATGATGCTGGGGCACAAACACCCGCAGCCGGAGCCTTTGCAGCACTGGGAATAGCGTTGATAACGATGGCGTTTACTGGCTGGCTCTACTACCTGCCGATTGCTACGTTGGCCGCGACAATTACCGTGTCTATTTTAACCCTGGTCGATATCCCCATGTTGCGCCAAACGTGGCGCTATTCTCGCAGTGACTTCGCCGCGATGGCCGTCACCATCCTGGTAACCCTAGTTGAAGGTATCGAAGCAGGCATTATCGGCGGTGTTAGTCTTTCTATCGCGTTATTCTTGTATCGCACCAGCCGCCCCCATAGCGCATTGGTTGGCCGGGTGCCGGACACCGAGCACTTTCGAAATACCGAACGCCACGATGTTGAAACCGTCAGTAATGTGGCGTTACTGCGAATCGACGAAAGTCTCTATTTTGCGAACGCCCGCTACCTTGAAGATACCGTTTATAATTTAGTTGCCAGCTATCCTGAGCTGGAGCACGTCGTTCTTATCTGTTCAGCCGTTAATTTAATTGATGCATCAGCACTCGAGAGCCTGGATGCGATCAATGCGCGCTTAAAAGACTCCGATGTAAAACTTCACCTGTCCGAGGTGAAGGGTCCCGTTATGGACCAGCTCAAAAAGAGTGATTTTTTAGAGGCCCTGACCGGGCGCGTTTTTCTTAGCACTTACGCCGCTTGGCGTGAATTTTCATAAGCATGTTTTCTTAAGCTTACAAAGCACCTTTAACTAACGCTCGTTTGAATGCATCATAGACTTCTAAACAAGTGCATCGATACCAAGAGCGCCAAGGAGTGGGGATGCCAAGCGAGTGGATAGCGTGTGATGATCAAACAGTCACCCTTAAAGGCGAGTGGACGCTTGCCAATTATCGCCTTATCAAAGCGGCGCTTCAGCACAGTGAAACTCACACTGAGCTTGGCAAGCCAACAGATGCGACGGTTTCACTTGACGCAATAACTCGCCTTGATACCGCCGGTGCCATACTCATTGTGGAGCTGATTGGCGTTGAGAAAGCGCAGGCGGTAGCGGATTGGGCAGCAGAACTGCCGAAAGAGCAGCAGGCGTTGCTGGTGCGTATTGCCGAAGCCATGGAAGCACCACTGGACGTTGATCCTCCTTCCTATTCACGCATTAGCCAAGCGCTTGCCAGCGTGGGTCAGCACATGGTGGGGCTATGGTCTCAGCAGCGCCAGTTGTTGGCCTTTATTGGTCTCGTCGTGGCCACCCTCTTCCAGCTGATATTGCGGCCACGCCACTGGCGCTTAACGGCCACCGTGGCCCATATCCAGCAGAGCGGCCTTAATGCCGTCCCCATCGTCGCGCTACTCACCTTTATGGTGGGCGCCGTCGTGGCTTTCCTTGGCGCTACCGTTTTGCAGGATTTTGGCGCCACAATTTATACCATCGATCTTGTGGCGTTCTCATTCTTGCGCGAGTTCGGCGTTTTGCTTGCTGCGATCCTACTCGCGGGACGAACCGCCAGTGCCTTTACCGCCCAAATTGGCGCCATGAAATCCAATGAAGAGATAGATGCCCTGCAGGCCCAGGGGCTTGATCCTATCGAGCTTTTGGTGCTCCCACGGGTAATGGCAATGTTAATTAGCCTGCCCATGCTCGCCTTTGTAGGTATGCTCAGCGGCTTAGCGGGCGGCGCCATGGTCACCTCTCTGTCACTGGATATTTCACTTACCCAGTTTATGGCCACGCTGCAAAAAGACGTATCGGTGACACACTTTTTGGTAGGACTAAGCAAAGCCCCGGTGTTTGCCTTCGTGATCGCCGTAATCGGCTGCCTGGAAGGCTTTAAGGTCAGCGGTAGCGCGCAGTCGGTGGGAGAACACACCACTTCAAGTGTCGTTCAATCGATTTTTATGGTGATTCTAATTGATGCCGTCGCCGCGCTATTCTTTATGGAGATGGGCTGGTGATCAATTCAGATAAACCGACAGAGCAAAATGACTTACCGGTTATTAAGGTTCGAGGCTTGGTGAACCGCTTTGGCACTCATGTGGTTCACGAAAATTTAGATCTGACCCTTGAACGCGGGGAAATCCTCGGCGTTGTAGGCGGTTCTGGTACCGGCAAATCAGTGCTGTTACGCAGCATCGTCGGTTTGAAACGACCCAATGACGGCACGGTTGAAGTCCTCGGCACAACGCTTAACGAGCTTAACGAGGCACAGCGCAGTCAAATAGAGCGACGCTTTGGCGTGCTGTTTCAGCGCGGTGCACTGTTCAGCTCGTTGAACCTGCAGGAGAATATTGCCCTACCGCTCATTGAGCATGCCAGGCTACCCCGTGAAGACGCCGAGCATCTTGCCAGGGTCAAGCTATCGTTGGTCGGGCTTCCGCCACAGGCCGCGCTGCAGTTTCCTGAGTCGCTGTCTGGCGGCATGGTCAAGCGCGCTGCCCTTGCCCGTGCCTTAGCGCTTGATCCTGACATCCTGTTTCTTGATGAGCCCACAGCTGGGCTTGACCCTATTGGCGCGGCGGCCTTCGATCAGTTGCTGGTCACCCTTCGCGATGCGCTGGGATTCAGCGTATTTCTGGTTACCCATGACCTGGATACGCTCTACGCTGCCTGCGATCGGGTCGCGGTACTCTCACAGAAACGTGTGCTGGTGGTGGATGCCATCGATAAAGTGGCGGATACCGACGATGAATGGATTCAAGACTACTTTCACGGCCCGCGTGGTCGAGCCGCTCAGCGTGCTCATACCGCCTTTTCAAATAACGCAAACGTCCAGGAGTGACTGCACATGGAAACCCGCGCGCATCACGTTTTGATAGGTTTGTTCACACTGGGAACCGCCGCGGCAGCGCTTCTGTTTGCGCTATGGATGAGCTATGCCGCCGGAGAGCGTAGCTACCAGCCTTACCGAATTCTGTTTGAGCGCAGTGTTAGTGGTTTATCAATTGGCAGTAAGGTGCAGTACAACGGCATTGAAGTTGGCGATGTTACCGAGCTGACACTAAACCCTGACGACCCACGCCAAGTTATTGCCAGTGTGCGAGTCTATGAAGACACCCCCGTCAAAACAGATACCCGAGCAAAGTTAGCCTTTGCCAGCATTACCGGCAGCATGTCGGTTCAGCTGTATGGAGGCACTCCAGAAAGCCCCCGCCTAGTAAACCAAACAGACAGTATGGCACCGTTTATCAACGCAGACCCTTCACCGATCGCCACGCTATTTGATGAAGGCGAAACAATGATTCAAAACATTAATTCTATTCTGATAAACGTTAATGAACTATTTAATGACGGCAATCGTGAACAAGCCGGCACTATTTTGACAAGTATTGCGCAGATCACAGAGATGATCGCCTCACAACAAACAGCGCTGGATCAAAATATGGCACTGTTCGGCGAAGTGTCACGCCAAGCCACAACGACCCTTGAAAGCATCGATACCCTCAGCCAAGAGGCGACACAGCTATTGCGTCAAGATGGCCAGCAAATGATGCAAAGTGCTGAAAGCGCCAGTCGTGATGTGGCCAGCGCCGCGCAACGAATTGAACAGCTCGTTAACGACAATGCCGGTGCTGTCGACAGTACGCTGCAGGGGGCACAAGACATTGCTCCCGCACTTTCAGCCCTACGTTCTACACTAACTAATCTTGAGCGTATTACTCGCCAGCTTGAAGAGAGTCCCACAGACTTCTTCCTGGGCCGAGATCAGGTAGAGGAGTTTCGTCCATGAGCTTGCGCTTTACGTTTAGCATCGTCCCATTAGCGGCGCTTGTATTAAGCGCCGGTTGTTCAATACTGCCCGAAAGTAATCCCGCAACGCTCTATCGGCTGCCATCGTCTGCCACGCAGTCTGAACACACGGCTGCCGCCACCCTCCCCGTAAGACTGGGCATTGCTACCCCGGGGGCAGGCCACTTGCTTAACAGCAACCGTATTGTGGTCTACCCAGAAGGCAATGTAGTCAATGTGTATGAGGGGGTACGCTGGCATGAAGACGCCCCAGAAATGCTTCAAGCGCGCTTAATTTCTGACCTGCAGCAGCGCCAACTATTCACTGGCGTAAGTAGCGACCGATTGCCTCACGATATACTGCTACTGAGCGAACTGCGCCATTTCCAAAGTGAGTACGACACTTCCCCACCCAGTATTCACCTTCAATTAGATGTCCAGCTTGTGAATACACAACACCGAAAACCACTAGCTACGACTAGTTTTGTTATCCGCACCCGCGCAGATAGTCCAGAGATTCCGGACGTCATCAATGCGTTTGGCGCGGCCAGCGATGCGCTAGCTGAGCAGCTTTCAACATGGATCGCGGTGCAATCAAGCAGTCTGAGGACCGCCGATTGACGGCGTCTTTCTTAAAAAATCACGCGGGTCTTTAGGATAAAAATGTTCAGGCTGGCACTCTAAATGGGTAAAAAATCGCGTGTCTTTATAAGGCATTTTCATAAAGCCGGACACGCCTAACCCCTCGATCTGGCTTACAGACGCCAACATCTGCGCCAGCAAAGCCCGAAACTCGGCCTCCCGGCTAGGGTCCAGTAGCCGATAATAGCTATGGATTTTAAGATGCTTTGGTAGTGACTCAAAGATAATCATGCCGGTGTGATGAATCTCATTCAGCCGTTGCAGTATGTGCATAATGGTGTCAGGCAGGACCAGTAGCTCTTCTGGATCAGGGCCGTCTTCAAAGTAGCTATGCTGGCGAGTGAGGTCTTCCATTTCTGGAACCGCGCTCAGCTCGTAGTCAATCGTGGTGTCAGGATCACAATGAAAAGGCTCTTCCGCACTCGCGCGCTCTAAATGCAGCGTTTGGCGAGCATTAAACAAGCAGCTTTTAAACACCCCTTGGCGATGGATGGCTCGCGCCAAGTGCACCATATTGTTGACGGCTTGAATAAACGCTGGCTTTAATGCGGGATCATGCAGGTTAAGTGAGGAGTCTATATAGACGCCCTCTCGCTCCCAGCGTACTGCTAAACCACCGACAACCGGGTATTTTCCTAAGCGACTCACCGAGGCCAAAAACGCCTTTTCGGTTTCCCCCATGCCCTGCATAAATTGCTTGTAATAGCGGTCTAACTGCACATCATTAACATCATTAAGTGTCTCTTCCGCGTTCGCTTCGCGCAGAAACGCCTTCCGGGAGCTGTAAACGACCGTATCAATCTCTTGGTGCGCCGCACGGCCCCAGACAGGCACTAGCGGTGTTTGTGTTGGCGTGGGCAAATCTAACATCACCACTTTGGCCATGCGGGACATCGCCTGTAAATAGTGATCCCCTGCTTTATGGCGTATGTGTGGGTCGGGATCCAGCATACCGTCTAAGGTGCGGGCAAACTCCAAGGGTAGCCCCAGCGAGCTAGCGGGAATGGCACGATGACCAAAGCGGCAAGATTGCGCAGAAGCTAATGCATATAGCGTGCCTGCGGCCCCTTGCTCATCGAAACGAGGCGATGATAGCGCTCCATTTAGCTGCTCTTCACCAATAAAGTAGACATCGCCCAGCCGGGCGTTGGTTTGCTGCAGATTGTCGGACATCAATTCCATCACGTTTGCCCCGACAAATTGGAGCTTTTCGTCTAACTGGGCAAATACGGACGATCCCCAGTCAATCAACGCAATGGACTCGGTATCTGGATCAAATACCAAATTTGACGGTTTGATGTCGCCATGCACAACGGGACGTGCATTAGGCCCCGTTTCGCGGCGCAGTGCAGAAAGAATATCGGCCAACTGGCTGGCAATATGGACCACTAACCGTGGAGAGAGACGGCCTTCTTTCAGTGACACCTGTTCCAGGTTCCAACCAGGCGCACGCTCCATCACCAGAATGGACTGGCCTCGGGAGCGTTGGTAAGCCACCAGCTTTGGTATGCGGGGATGGGAAACCTGATCAAGCATAAACGCCTCTTCTTCAAGGCGTTCTTGTAAATGGGTCGGTAGCGTAATACGTGAGAATTTAAACACATAGTGGGCAGGCACATCTTGGTGTTGCGCGCTGCCCGAAAATACAAAGCCATAGGCACCTTTACCCACCAACTCGATCCCCGTGTAGCCCAACTGGGCGAGCTGTGCCTGACACAGTGCTACCCAGTCTTTCAGCTTACGGGCATCATGGTGGCTAAGTAGATATACCGACTGCTCTTCCGGTATATAAAACTGCTGGAGCGGTGCCTGAGACATTTCTCATTCCTTGCCAACCAACTTCGGGCTATTTAACCTCTTGCCATGCAATGCCTAGCAACCTTAGCCCAAGTGCAGCAGCATGGTTTCAGGCGCTTCCAAGTAGCCTTTCCAGGCATTGCAGAACCTGGCGATAGTACCGCCATCAATAAAGCGATGATCACCTGCCCAGGTGATGGTCATAATGGCTCGCCGCTGAACTTCTCCTTGCTCGTCGAAGCGCGGTAACCATTGGGTTTTACCAATCGCTACTATCGCCGCTTCCGGCGCATTGATAATCGGCGCTGCATAGGTTCCGCCCAACGCACCAATGTTAGAAATACTAATGGTGCCACCTTTGAGATCAGCCTGATCGACACGCCCTTCGCGGGCCGCAACGGTTAAACGCCCCACTTCGCGAGCAATGTCTAGCAGCGTTAAACGCTCAACACCTTTCACATTGGGCACCAGCAGACCGGCTTTGCTATCCACCGCCATGCCGATATTGCACTGTTCGTAGTAGTGCAGTTCGTTGGCTTCCGCGTTTAGTTGGGCATTGATGATCGGCGCCTCAGTAACCGCCAGTGCCATAGCTTTCATGAAAAAGGGCATAAGTGTTAACCGCTCACCAAGCGCCTCCACCCGAGGCTTTAGACGCTCGCGCAGCGCCAGCAGATCAGTCACATCGATCTCTTCGCCATAGTGAAAATGCGGGATGGAGCTGGCGGCCTCAACCATTCTTTTCGCCATCACCGCGCGCACACCGCGAAGCGGTTCGACGCGAGGCAACTGTGTTCCTTGGGTGACTTGCGATGGTGCTTGGCTAGGGGCAGCAGAAGGTTGATTCAGGTGCGCCAGCACGTCTTCTTTTAATACCCGGCCATCTTTACCACTGCCAGCAATGGCAGTTAACTCAAGTTGATGTTCACGAACGAGACGTCGCACGGCTGGGCTAGCAGGTATTTTGCCGCTGCTCGTACTAAGGCTGCAGGTACTGGATGCCACAGCGGCTTGCTCAACTGCCTTGGCTGAGCCACTGTCAGCGTCAGCGACAGGTGATTGAGGCTCGTTAGCCTGTTCCGTCGCGCCGGCTTCTTGCGCGTCACTTTCTGCTTGGTAGGCATAAAGCGGTGCGTGTACTTTGGCAATTTTTCCTTGGGCAACATAAAGTTTGGTGACCACGCCTGCTTCGGGAGCGGTAATTTCCACGAGCGCTTTATCGGTCATCACCTCGACAATCGGCTGATCTTCCTCAATCCGATCACCCTCCGCAACGCGCCACTCCACCACTTCACATTCAACAATGCCTTCGCCGATATCCGGCAGCATGAAATCGCTCATTATTTTTCTCCCTGGCGCTAAAAGTTAACGCTTTCGCGAATCGCTTCAAAAATTTTCAGATGGTCGGGCAAGTACTCTTTTTCCAGCACTAGCGGGAAAGGTGTATCTAGCCCCGTTACCCGAGTAATCGGCGATTCAAGATAGAGAAAACAGCGCTCTTGGATCGTCGCGGCGATTTCACCCGCAAAGCCACCGGTTAACGGCGCTTCATGGCTGACGATCAAACGTCCTGTTTTTAGAACAGACTCAACGACAGTATCCGCATCCCATGGCAACAACGTGCGCAGATCAATCACTTCACAGGCAATGCCCTGCTCTTCAGCAAGTTCAACGGCTTTGCCGATGACTTCCATTTGCGCGCCCCAGCCCACCAGCGTTATATCAGTCCCCTCTTTAATGACCTCCGCTTCACCAATAGGAAGCTGATAATCTTCTTGGGGCACCTCACCCACCGAGGCACGATAGAGACGCTTGGGTTCTAAAAAAAGCACTGGATCTGGATCGCGAATGGAAGCGAGCAGTAGCCCTTTCGCTTGGTAGGGATTGCGCGGCACAACGACTTTTAAACCGGGCGTATGCGTAAAGTAAGCCTCTGGTGATTGCGAATGATAGAGCCCCCCCGCGATACCACCGCCATAGGGCGTGCGGATGGTTAATCCCCCCACATTGAATAAATCCCCCGAACGGTAGCGAAATTTCGCAGACTCATTAACGATTTGGTCAAAAGCGGGAAAGATGTAGTCGGCAAACTGTATTTCAGCAACGGGCACTGAGCCTTGAGCAGCCAGCCCATTAGCAAAACCTATGATGCCTTGTTCTACCAACGGCGTGTTAAAGCAGCGTGATTTACCATACTTTTCCTGTAAATGGCTGGTAGCACGGAATACGCCGCCAAAAACGCCAACATCTTCACCAAAACAGATAACTTTGTCATCTTCAGCCATGGCGATATCAAGCGCATTGTTGATCGCCTGGAGCATGTTCATTGTGGGCATGTTATGCCTCCCCCTGGGAATCTGTGGACGTATTCACCTCAAGGTCTAGCGACCGCGCTCCACGCGGGTAGGCCTCTGGATAGCGGCGAATATGGCGCTTAAGCTGATCAAATTGACGCTGTAACTCAGGGGTTATGTCGGCATAGACATCAGTAATCAGCGACTCCAGCGGTGGGGGTGAACGCTTTTCTGCCCGTTTCAAGGTATCCAGCACTTCGCGGCGCAACGTTTCCTGCTGACTAGTTTCCTCCTCCTCGCTCCACCAGCCTTTTTTCAGCAGCCATTTCTGCATGCGCAGTATGGGGTCTTTTAACCGCCATGCTTCTTCTTCACTTTTGGCACGATAGCCGGATGGGTCATCCGAAGAGGAGTGAGCAGCAAGACGGTAAGACATGGCTTCAATCAGCACCGGCTTGTTTTGTTCAACGGCAATCTGACGCGCTTGGCGTGTCGCTTCATAAACCGCCAGTGCATCGTTCCCGTCAACACGTATCACATGCATATGATAGCCAAACGCCCTCGGGGCAATGCCATCCGCTGCAAACTGCTCGCTTGATGGCGTCGAAATGGCATAGCCATTGTTGCGGCAGAAAAAAATCACCGGTACTTGATGGACTGATGCCATATTCAGCGCGGCGTGGAAATCACCTTCTGATGCAGCACCCTCACCGAAAAACGTTAAGGTACAATGCCCATCACCCGCTAATTTCTGACCGTATGCGTAGCCTGTCGCCTGAGGGATTTGCGTTGCAAGCGGAGAAGAGATGGTCATGTAGTGCAGCTTGCGTGATCCATAATGAATCGGCATTTGGCGGCCTTTACCGTAGTCGAGCTCGTTGCCAAATAGCTGATTCATAAACTCGTCAATGGAGAACCCGCGGTACATTAATGCGCCTTGCTCGCGGTATTGCGCCATGATCATATCGGCATCGTCTAGCGCAGCAGCGGCGCCAACAACGGCGGCTTCTTCACCCGTACTTTGCATATAGAAACTGAGCCGCCCCTGGCGTTGGGCAGCCATCATGCGCTCATCTAGGATACGGGTGGCCAGCATGGCTTGATAGAGCCGTCTGGCATGATCACGCGGTAGGTCTGGCTCTTTAGCACCTTCGTAAAGCTCGCCCTCTGGGTCGAGCAGGCTGAAGGTAGCCATTGAGAATTCGTCGCCGGTCATAAAGAGCGGCTGATGTACGTAGTTTGTCATGCTTATTATCCTTGTATTACCCCTTTTGAGGGCAGTGTTGTTGGTGTTGACCGTTTTTGCCAGTGGATTTATCTAGCATAGGTCAAGCTTGTCGAGGTTAGTGTCACCTCGATCAACGCAACACAAGGACAGTAACGCAGTCTGCTACTTTTAGGGATACAACTTAAGACGCAGATAGACGAGTGCGCAGCTGTTGTTGCAACGCATCAAATAGACTATCGACGGTCAACGCGAGTAACGCGATCAACAGCGCACCTTGTAAAACATACGCCATATTGCCATTCACGATACCTGCTATGATCGGGTCGCCTAAGTTACTGGCGCCTACCGTTGCCCCTATAGCCGCTGTGGCAATATTAATGGTTACCGATGTTCGGATACCGGCCAGAATTACTGGTGTGGCTAATGGAAGCTCAACGCGAGTTAATACCTGCCAAGGGGTCATCCCCATGGCAAACGCCGCCTGTTTAAGACTCGCATCTACATCCTGCAGCCCGGCAAGCGTGTTTCGCACAATCGGTAATAAGCCATAGAGCATTAGCGCCACGATAATCGGCAATGTTCCAAAACCCAATACAGGAACTGCCAGGGCAAGCACCGCCACAGGAGGAAAAGTCTGGCCCAGTGAAGCCAACTGCCCGACCAGAGGTAAGAAGTCTCGCCCCCATTGGCGAGTGACTGCGATGCCGGCCAATACGCCTAGACATATCGTAATGACAGCTGCGATTCCAACAACAAACACGTGCCTTGCCAGCAGAGAAGCAAAATCAGCGCGGGAATAAATCACCTGACGGGCGTCGGGCTCCAGCCAACGAAATACAGGCTCTAACGCCGAGATACCCAATACCCCTATCAGCAGCAAGAGTGCCCAACCAATAGGCCATAGCCAGCGCGGGCCTGCTGCTATCGATGATTCACCACGGTTACGATCACGCGTCACGGTGACTCACCTTGTCTAACTGGGCCTCTTTGACCACTTTGCGCAGCGATAACTCACCAATCGGCATATCATGCTGGTCGACAACCGTCAGCCTATCGCAGTGGTCACGCAGCATCATTGAAAGCGCTTGGCGCAGTGAAAAATCACCCGGAATACGCGACTGGGCAGGCAGTGTCTGCCCAAGCGATGACATGTGGTCTTTAACGCGTGTTAAGGCAGCCTGCTTTAAACCACGCTCCAACCCTCCCAATAGCGACTCAACAAACGGATCGGCGGGGGTTTGAAGCAGCGCTAGCGGTGACCCCTGCTGCACAATACGCCCTTCGCGCATAACGACTAAATGATCTGCCAGTTTGAGCGCTTCATCCATATCGTGAGTCACGAACACCACGGTTTTATGCAGCCGCGCCTGAAGCTTTGCCAGCTCGTCCTGAAGCTTTTCTCGAGTAATCGGGTCTAGCGCTCCAAAAGGCTCATCCATCAGCAAAATATCAGGATCTGCCGCCAATGCGCGCGCAACGCCTACCCGCTGCGCCTGGCCGCCAGAGAGCTGGTGAGGATACTTATGGGCAAACTCTTCCGTGGGAAGGCCTAATAGACGCATTAACTCTTCGACGCGTGCTTTAACATCAGCGGCAGGCCATTTTAGCAAACGCGGTACCAGCCCAATGTTGTGCGCTACCGTCCAATGGGGAAACAGGCCAGTACTCTGGATCGCATAGCCGATACGGCGGCGAAGCTTAACCGGGTCATAGTGGCCTATTGCCTGTCCGTCGATGATAATGTCGCCGCTACTATGCTCAATCAAACGATTTATCATACGTAGCGTCGTTGATTTTCCGCAGCCTGACGACCCTACCAGCGCACAGAACTTTCCTTTCGCGACGTGTAAGGATATGTCGTCTACCGCTGTGTCTTCGCCAAAGTGCTTCGACACATGGGAAAGCTCTATCATTTATGTCCTCCGGGGCGAAGCGCGTCGGCTAACGCCCCCAAACTAGCATCTACAATAAGTGCCAAGACTAAAATAGGCAGCGCGCCAAGCAACACCATGTCCATAGCCGCTTGGCCCAACCCCTGAAAAATGAACGTGCCAAGCCCACCCGCCCCAATCAACGCAGCAACGGCCGTTAATCCAATCGCTTGAACAGCGGTGATTCGCACGCCTTCTAATAGTATTGGCAGCGCCAAAGGAAATCTTACCTGCCAGAAGCGCTGATACGGACGCATACCCATCGCCTTAGCAGCATCTAAGGTTTCAGGGTCGACTTCATCAAGCGCAATATAAGTATTGCGCACCATGGGTAACAGGCTATAGGCAATGAGCGCCATCAATGCGGGGGTGGCGCCGATACCGCTAACCCCCAACTGGGCTAAAACAGGTACGTTAGCAGCTAGCCAAGCAAGCGGAGCCAGCAGTAGACCAAACAGAGCCAAGCTCGGAATCGTTTGCAGGAAGTTCAGCCATGCAAACGCTATTCGTTGTAGACGTTGGTAACGTCGCATTAGCATAGCGAGCACTAAACCAACTACGATACTAACGCTCACCGCTATGCCGACCAGTACCACATGTTGCAGCATGGCACGATAAAATTGCTGGTCGCGCGCTTGAAACTCCTGAACAAGGGCTAAATTTTCAAGCCATAAGGCGGCACAAAGCAGCCACGCTCCCCCCACGCTGCTGAGCAATAGGGTGGTCCATAAGCGCGACAACCCCAAACGTAAACGCACTTCCACTAGGCACAATAAAAGTAAAAAAAGCACGACCCAATAGGCAGCACCAATACCTAAACGCGCTTGCGGCAGAGTGGGATCAATCAGCCAGTGGCCTGCTACCATAAGCCCGAATGGCATCAATAAGAGTGTCAGGGTAATGATACAGAGCTGAGCATAGCTATGAAGACGGCTTGGCTTAATAGCCAAGCCGCCCATAGCGATAAATAGCAAGGAAACAAGCAGCGCACCGGGCCACCCAATCGCATGTACTAAGCCATAAGATGTACCCGCTACAATTCTATTAGGCGCGACGCTAACAAGACCCAGTAGCCAAGAGGCTCCTAACATAGCGGCACTTAAACATATCAGTACTGAGTTTAAATGCCCATATTGACTGGGTGGCGATGGCAAAGCGTCTATCTGCGACATTCATTAGTCATCCAGGCTATCAAGATAGTCGCTTGCGACTTGATCAGGCGAGAAACCATTCACCGCGACATCTGCGTTGAGCGTTTGCAACGTCACAAGGTCAAGGGTTGCAAATACGTCGTTGAGTAGCGTCTCAATTTCAGGGTAGGCATCCAGCACTTCGGCACGCACCACTGGCGACGGCTGATATACCGGCTGAACCCCCTTAATATCTTCTAAAACAACCAGCCCAAGCGCACTTAAGCCACCATCGGTGCCATAGGTCATGGCACCATTAACACCGCTTGTTTGTTGGGCAGCGGCTCGCATAGTAGCCGCCGTATTACCACCGGACAGCACAAGCAGTTGATCATCGCTCAGTTCGAACCCATAGGCATCCTGGAATGCCGGCAATGCCTGAGCGGACTCTACAAATTCTGCACTCGCTGCGAATTTAAACTCGCCGCCTTGGTTAACATAGTCGGCAAGATCATCAAGGGTCGTTAAGCCGTTGGCCGTCGCCACGTCTTCACGAATACTCATGGCCCAGGTGTTATTAGCGCTAGCAGGCTTCAGCCATATCAGCCCCTGCGCCGCATCGCGCTCTTTAACAGTCTGGTAAGCATCCTCTGCACTATTCCAGACAGGGCTGTCAGTCATATCAAAGAAAAAAGCGCCATTACCGGTATATTCGGGATAAAGGTCGATTTCTCCCGCTTCAAGCGCACTACGCACAACGCTGGTGCCACCTAGCTGTAGGCGATCTTCTGTAGTCACACCGCCCCGTTCTAGCGTTTGAATAATCAGCTCACCCAGCACGGACCCTTCTGTGTCGATTTTGGAGGACACGACAACAGGGTCGCTGGCGTAAGCAGTCGAAAAAGTAATGGCTGACAAGCAAGCGGCGATGGTCGGTTTTAGAGTAAAGCGCATAGTGGTCATCCTATTATTTAGCGTCTTGGAGGTATTATCTCAGTATAAGAGCCAACGACATTGACGTCAGACGCCATATCAACGGCGCCTGACATCTACAACGTTTCTATTCAATGCCCCCCACTGTCATCACGCTCAACATCGGTAACACTTAAGGCGCTTCAATCACCCAGGTTGTTCCCTCACGGGAATCCTTCAGGATAATACCCAAACTCGCTAGTTCATCTCGAATAGCATCTGCCTGAGCAAAATCTTTATTGGCTTTTGCGTCTTTACGCTGTGCTATTTTAGCCTCAATCTCAGTCTCACTCAGCGCTACCTGCTGCTGATTACCTTTCAAAAAGGTCTGAGGATCTTGCTGCAAAAGCCCTAGCACACCCGCTAGACGTGTTAATTCCGATGCTAAACGCTGCGCTTTTTCTGGCGACTCGCTCTTAGCGCGATTGAGATCCCGCGCCAGATCAAATAATACCGCTAACGCCTCAGGCGAATTAAAGTCGTCATCCATCGCCGTGGTGAAACGCTCAACATAGCCTGCCTCATCACCGTCACCGCTAGATGACACTTCCACACCTTCTAATGCTGTGTAAAAGCGCGTCAGCGATTTGCGGGCCTCATGGAGAGAATCTACCGAGTAGTTAATGGGGCTACGGTAGTGGCTAGCCACTAGCAAGAAACGCACGACTTCCGGATCATGCCCTGCCAACACATCACGGATGGTAAAAAAGTTACCCAGCGATTTTGACATCTTTTCCTGGTTAACCCGCACAGCCCCGGCATGCATCCAGGTGTTGACGTAGGTTTTACCAGTCGCTGCCTCTGATTGGGCAATTTCGTTTTCATGATGAGGAAACGTAAGGTCAGGACCACCACCATGAATATCGAAGGTATCGCCTAAGCAGCATGTCGACATTGCTGAGCACTCAATGTGCCATCCAGGACGGCCATTGCCCCAAGGAGAGTGCCAGTGTGCTTCGCCCGGTTTAGCGGCTTTCCAAAGCACAAAATCAAGCGGGTCTTCTTTATGAACATCAACCTCGACCCGGGCACCGGAACGCATGTCATCAAGTTGACGATTATTTAGCTTGCCGTAATCAGCGAACTTGCGTACCCGATAATACACATCACCATTGGCAGCAGCATAAGCAAAGTCTTTCTTAATCAGCGTCTCAATCATGGCAACAATGTCATCGATATGACCTGTCGCCCGAGGCTCATGGCTTGGGGGCAATACCCCAAGACGTGCTTCGTCTTCGTGCATTGCCTGAATCATGCGCTCAGTGAGTACGCTAATCGATTCGTTATTCTCTTCGGCACGCTTGAGAATTTTATCGTCAATGTCGGTGATGTTACGGACATAAGTAACATCATAACCGCGATAACGCAGATAGCGGGTTATCACATCGAAGGCCACCATGACCCGCGCGTGGCCAAGGTGGCAGTAGTCATACACCGTCATACCGCAGACATACATGCTGACTTTACCCGCCACTAGCGGGGTAAACGGTTCTTTACGGCGTGTCAGCGTATTATAAATGTGCATATGACGATTCCTTAGCCCTTCTGTTTGATTTTCGCCCAGCTATCTTTCAACCCAACGGTACGATTAAACACCAGCTGCCCTGGCTTGGAAGCATGACGGTCAGCGCAGAAATAGCCCACCCGCTCAAACTGGAAGCGATCTTCTGGAGCAGCATCCGCCAAACTGGGCTCGCCAATGGCGTGGCATACCGCCAAGGAGTCGGGGTTCAGGTGTTCGAGGAAGTCGACATCTTTGTCACGATCCGGCTGTTCAACCGTGAACAAATTGTCATACAAGCGCACTTCCATCGGTACACCATGGGCGGCACTCACCCAGTGAATCACGCCTTTCACCTTGCGGCCTTCAGGGTTTTTACCCAGCGTATCGAAATCCACCGAACAGTGCAGTTCCGTCACGTCACCGGCTTCGTTCTTAACAACGTCATCACAACGAATCACGTAGCTGTTACGCAGGCGGACTTCTTTGCCGGGCGCTAAACGGAAAAACTTTTTGGGCGCGTCTTCCATGAAGTCGTCTTGGTCAATATACAGCTCGCGACTAAACGGCACCTTACGCACCGCCATATCTTCTCGCGCAGGGTGCCCAGGCACGTCATACACTTCTTCATGGTCTTCAGGAACGTTGGTCAGTACCACCTTAAGGGGTTTCAATACGCACATTGCCCGCGGCGCATTGTCCTCAAGATCAGAGCGAATCGCATGCGTTAGCATGGCAATATCCACCAAACCGCCATCGGCGCGCGTAACACCAATCATCTCACAGAACTTGCGAATGGACGCTGGCGTATAGCCGCGACGACGCATACCTGAAATAGTTGGCATACGCGGGTCGTCCCAGCCATCAACAATCTGCTCGTCAACCAGCAGTTTCAGCTTGCGCTTCGAAGTGAGGGTGTAATCCAAATTAAGTCGAGCAAACTCGATTTGGCGCGGCTTGGCGGGAACCGGCAAGTTATTCAAAAACCACTCGTAAAGCGGGCGATGGTCTTCAAACTCTAGCGTACAGATTGAATGGGTAATGCCTTCGATGGCGTCAGACTGGCCATGGGTAAAATCGTACGACGGGTAGATTTTCCACTTGTCACCTGTTTGATGGTGGCTGGCATGGCGAATACGGTAAAGGATCGGGTCGCGAAGATTGATATTGGGCGACGCCATATCAATTTTTGCACGCAGTACTTTTTCGCCTTCGCCAAACTCGCCGTTACGCATGCGTTCCAGCAAATCTAGGTTTTCGTCAACGCTGCGCTCGCGGTAAGGACTTGGCTTACCCGGTGCCGTGAGTGTGCCACGGTATTCGCGAATTTCATCTGGAGAAAGATCATCAACGTAAGCTTTGCCCTCGCGAATAAGATGTTGTGCCCACGCATAAAGCTGGTCGAAATAATCAGAAGCAAAGCGAACTGGGCCTGCCCAGTTAAAGCCTAACCAGCTGACGTCCTCTTTGATAGCGTCGATATACGCCTGTTCTTCCTTCGCGGGGTTGGTGTCGTCAAAGCGCAGATGACACTCACCACCTAGCTGCTCTGCCAACCCGAAGTTTAAACAGATCGACTTTGCATGACCGATATGTAAAAAGCCATTAGGTTCGGGAGGAAAGCGCGTCACGATTTTGGTGACCTGGCCGCCCTCTATTTCGTCGCGTACTTGGTTGCGAATGAAGTTCGGCGCTGGGGTGGTCTCGTTGGTCATGGTGGTGTTGATAACCTCATGGTGGATGGCGGGCTAGGCAACCAATGCCTAAGCTATTAGGGTTTGCGCTTCGCGGTGCCAAGCAAAACCGCTATTATAACGTGACGCCGATGCACAGCGCCAAGGCGAACGCCTTTATTGAACAGGAATTTATCTATGATCGTATTACAGACCAACCACGGTGACATCACTATTGCGCTTAATCATGAAAAAGCGCCAAAAACTGCCGCTAATTTTGAGCAATATGTCCGCGATGGTTTTTATGATGGCACTTTGTTCCACCGTGTTATCGATGGCTTTATGGTTCAGGGCGGTGGCTTCGATCAAGATTTTAACCAAAAGCCAACGCGTGATCCGATCGAGAACGAAGCCGACAATGGTTTACAAAACACGGTCGGCACCCTGGCAATGGCACGCACCCAAGATCCTCACTCTGCCACAGCGCAGTTCTTTATCAACGTTGGTAACAATAGCTTCTTGAATCATAGTGGTAAAAGTCTTCAAGGCTGGGGCTACGCCGTGTTTGGCGAGGTTGTCGACGGCATGGACGTGGTAGACGCCATCCGCGGCGTCAGCACCACACGTCGTGGCATGCATGCTGACGTGCCCGCAGACGATGTCATCATTGAGCGCGCCTATGTAAAAGAAGCCGACTAATTACGGGAGTTCTATGCGCACTCTGCTGATAGCTGATATGCATCTAAGCAGTGATACCCCTGAGATTAATCAGGGGTTTTATCGTTACTTAGAGCACACCGCTACTGGGGCTGATGCCCTGTATATTCTAGGCGACCTGTTTGACGCCTGGATCGGAGATGATCTCCTTGACACACCACATCCTCTTAGCGACATTGCCTGGGAAGTGATCAGACGGTTACGCAAATTAAGCAGCAACGGAACTGCGATTTATTTCCTGCACGGCAATCGCGACTTTCTGATTGGCGAGCGCTTTATCAGTGAGTGCCAAGCCTCTCTGCTACCCGAAAGCCAAACGGTGGAACTCCAAGGAGTGCCTGTCGTTATTCTACATGGCGATAGTCTTTGCACTAAAGATGATGCTTACATGGCGTTCCGCCAACAGTCGAGAGATCCTCAGTGGCAAACGCAAATCCTATCCTTACCCCTTGATCAGCGGCTGGAGCTTGCCAAGAGTCTGCGTATGCAGTCGGGCGATGCCAACGCGAGTAAAACGGAAGCGATCATGGACGTGACACACGAAGAAGTGGTGGCGCTGATGGCGCACTCTGGTGTCACCACCATGATTCATGGCCACACCCATCGGCCAAAGGTACATGACCTGACGGTTGAGGAGGTACCTGCAAAACGTTTTGTTCTTGGTGATTGGGATGTTCACCATGGCTGGGACATCGTCATTGAACGCACGACAGAGCATGACGCCATGCCTATTCTGCGCCAATTTACCTTAGCCAACCCACCCTAATACTTAACGTTGCACATCAGCAAAAAAGCCATCAAAAAAGCCGGCCAAATCAATTTTGGCCGGCTTTTTTGGGTTGATAAAAACGCGTTAATTAACGCTCGATCTTCGCGTCACTACGCAGGTCGTCTACCAAGCCCTGAATGATAGACTGGGCGCGAAGTTGCTCAGCCATTTGCACTACAAAAGAAGTAAGCTGCTCATCAACTTCACCTACCGATACGCTATCCAGCGCAATGATGGCAACACCTTCCGGCAGCGATACAGAACGGTAAACGCTATCGCCCTCCTGCGGACGCGGCATACGAAATACCTGTTGCACTACCGCCTGCGGAAGCCCACTGTCAGACTGGCGCGAAATATTGCTAGCCTCAAGCCAATCAATGTCGCTGGCCTCGCCCGCTTCCACCGCCTCGATCATACGAGCCGCCTCTTGCTCAAGCGCTTCTTGGCGTTGTTGAGCAACAACAGCGTTAGCAACTTCGTCACGCACATCGTCTAGCGTGAGTTGGGTCGCTTCGCGATGCTCCGCAACACGCAGCACAAGGCGACGATCATCATCAAGCTCGATCACTTCGCTGTTATAGCCTTCTTCTAGCACATCAGCACTAAAGGCCTCATCTAGCACCCCAGGCTCTGAAAGTACGCCCTCACCTTCACCGCGTGCTAACCAGTCAGTCTGGTTTAGCGTTAGCCCGAGGTCATCCGCTACGCTTTGCAGATCATCGGCAGCAAAACTCTCATCAATTAAGCGCTGAACTTGCTGATTGAACTCATCATTGACTTCACGCAGAGCAACATCTTGCTGAAGTGCCTCACGCTGCTCTTCAAAAGCGGGTGCGACCAGCTCTGTTACCTGAAGGATATGAAATGCACCATCCATTTCTACCAGTTGAGATGTTTCACCTTCATCTAGAGCAAAAGCTGCTTCATCAAAGGCATCACCAAAGAAACCACGACTAATAACCCCCAAGTCGCCGCCTTCCTCAGCACTCGCCGTATCATCTGAATAACGCAGAGCTGTATCGGCGAAAGTTTCACCGCTGCTCAAGGCTTCTAGAGCCTCATTAGCGTGTGCTTGCGCTTCTTGGCGACTGCGCTCTTCGCCAAACGTCACCATAATATGCGAGACCCGCCGATCAGCATTGCGGTTCTGCTCACGCCACGCATCGCGCAAGCTCTGCTCGTTAACCTCAACGTTTTCCGCCATGGCTTGACGGTCAACTAGCACATACTCAACGCGCACCTGCTCAGGACGCTTGAAACGTGCCTGGTTTGCATCGAAATATTCCTGCATTTGCGCTTCAGTAACATCCGCCTCTACACTTACATCATCGGCATCTAATAAAACATAGCGAAAACTGCGCTGCTGGCGCTGCAGCTCAGCTAAGCGCTCCTGCTCGTTTTCCAAGCTAAAGTCGCTAAACGCAAGGCCTTGCTGCAAGTGCTGACGCTTAATATCAGCACGCAGCTCTTCACGAAACGCCACTGGCGTGTATCCTGCACCAGCAAGACGGTTGCGGAATATTTCAGCCGAGAACCGACCATCTTGATCATGAAACTCTGGCAAACCAACAATCATTTGATCTAGTTGGGCATCAGAAACAAACACACCACCGTCTTCCGCATACCCCGTTAGCAGTTGCTGAGTTATTAGCTGGTCAAGAACGTCATTACGCAGCGCTCGCTCTTGCTCTGGTGGCACCTGTCCAGAGCGAAGCGCACGTTGCACCTCAAGCTCAACCTGCTGACGCATGATAGGTTCGCCGTTAACGCTCGCCACTTCATTAGGGTCATCGCCAAAGACACTAAACAGCGACTCCACGCCAAACAGCGCCATGGCAGCCACCATGACACCGATAATTATTTTGGCACCCCAGCTTCTGGAGCCATCTCGAATACTTTGCAGCATGCTAGCCTCAGATCATCACAGCTATCTATCGCCCTAACTATCGGGCCAGAAAAAAACATGGGCGCATCGCGAATGCGATGCGCCCATTAGCTTACAGCAAACGCGAGCCAATTAGTTGACGGCGTCTTTCAGCGCTTTACCGGCTTTGAAGCTGGGGACTTTTGCAGCGCTAATTTCAATCGGCTGGCCGGTCTGCGGGTTACGACCAGTACGAGCAGCACGCTCTTTAATTGCGAAAGTACCAAAACCTACCAGTGAAACACTTTCGCCTTTTTTGAGGCTATCGGTGACAGACTCCACCATGGCATCCAATGCGCGGGTTGCCGCTGCTTTAGGAATATCAGCAGACGCGGCAATAGCTTCAATCAGCTCGGACTTATTCACACTTCACCCCTTAACTGTTTCAAAAAAATGGCTCTGAACGGCACTGCCACCGTTAGTTGCAACTTCAAAGCGTAGCTGTGTTTTATAGCAATGCCTTGAAACTCCTGTCAAGCGACAGTGCCGAGAAATGCCCGCAACTCAAGGTCTTGGGCAAAACTATTAAGTAATGTTAAAACTCAATGGAGTATTAACGCTTAATGGGTACTCGTTACGACGGTTGAATTAAAAGCCGGATCAGAACCTTTCAACGAGACGCTCTCGTCGATTGGATCGTTATGTAGCGCTACGGCCAGTACTTCATCTATCCACTGTACGGGGCGGATATCAAGTGCCCCTTTGATATTTTCTGGCACTTCCTTGAGGTCTCGACGATTTTCCTCAGGAATTAAGACCGTCTTTATACCACCGCGACGGGCTGCCAGCAATTTCTCCTTTAACCCCCCAATGGGCATCACTTCGCCACGTAGGTTCACTTCGCCTGTCATGGCCACATCACAACGCACAGGGCGTTGAGTATAGGCAGAGACAATCGCGGTTACCATGGCGATGCCTGCACTTGGGCCATCTTTAGGCGTAGCGCCTTCCGGAACGTGAATGTGTAAGTCTTCATTCTCAAACCGTTGCGGATCAATACCATACTCTTTTGCACGCGCCTTAACGACCGTTTGTGCCGCACTCACCGACTCTTTCATAACATCGCCCAGCGAGCCGGTTTTGTTAATACGCCCTTTGCCGGGTGTCACAACCGATTCGATATTCAGTAATTCGCCGCCAACCGATGTCCACGCTAGCCCCGTCACACGACCCACTTGGTCTTCCTGCTCAGCCAACCCGTAGCTATAACGGCGCACGCCTGCATAGGCTTCAATATCTTCAGCTGCCAGGACTTGTTGAGCCTGCAGATGGCTACCCTGCTTACCACTCGTTGCCTGCTCGGCTTCTAAACGCTCGCGCAACACCTTACGGCACACTTTGGCGATCTGACGCTCCAGCTCTCGCACCCCAGCTTCACGGGTGTAATAACGCACTAGTTCTAGCAGAGCATCATCATTGAGCGCCAGCTCTTCTGTTTTGAGGCCATTCGCTTCTTGCTGCTTCGGCAACAAATAGCGCCTAGCGATCGCTAGCTTTTCATCTTCGGTGTAACCCGGCAAACGAATGATTTCCATACGATCCAACAGCGGACCAGGAATATTCATTGAGTTAGCAGTACAGATAAATAGTGTTTCTGACAGATCGTAGTCCAACTCAAGGTAGTGATCACTAAAGCTATTGTTTTGCTCAGGATCAAGCACCTCTAGCAGCGCTGATGCAGGGTCACCACGGTGATCCATACCGAGTTTATCGACTTCATCCAATAAAAACAGTGGGTTCTTAACGCCAGCACGGCTCATCCGCTGCATCAACTTACCCGGCAACGAGCCAATGTAGGTGCGGCGATGACCGCGAATTTCAGACTCATCACGTACGCCACCTAACGCCAGGCGAACATATTTACGATTCGTGGCCCGTGCGATAGATTGACCAAGAGAGGTTTTACCCACACCTGGGGGTCCCACCAAGCATAATACAGGCCCTTTCATCTTGCGCACGCGCTTTTGTACTGCAAGATATTCAAGGATGCGTGCCTTGACTTCTTCCAAGCCGTAATGATCCTGATCCAGCACTTCCTGAGCTTTCACTAAGTCGTGCTTGACGCGGGTACGCTTCTTCCAGGGGACGGCTATTAGCCAGTCCAGGTAAGAGCGAACCACCGTAGCTTCGGCCGAGTTAGCAGCCATCATTTTTAGCTTACTAAGCTCTTGAGTCGCTTTTTCAGCCGCTTCTTTAGGCATTCCAGATGAAGCGATGGCTTGCTCGTATTTTTCGGCCTCGTTCGGCACATTATCCAGCTCACCCATCTCTTTCTGGATGGCCTTCATCTGCTCATTGAGGTAATACTCGCGCTGGGTCTTTTCCATCTGCTCTTTCACACGTGAGCGGATGCGCTTTTCAACCTGCAGCAAATCAATTTCGGACTCAATCAGCGCCATTAAGTGCTCAATGCGATCACGCACGCGATCCATTTCGAGCAACTCTTGCTTGTCGCCTATTTTTAATGACAAGTGTGCACAGATGGTGTCGACCAAGCGGCTTGGGTCCTCAATTCCAGAAAGCGAATTGAGCACCTCGTTAGGCACTTTTTTGGACAGTTTGACGTATTGCTCAAATTGGTTGAGCAGCACACGTACCAGTGCTTCTTGTTCACGACTGGTTAGCGGCTCGCTCTCGCGAGGCACCAAGTAAGCTTGGGTGTAGCCCGTTTCGTGCTCTTCAATATCAATAACATCAGCGCGAAAATTACCTTCAATCAGCACTTTTACAGTGCCATCAGGCAATTTTAGCAGCTGCATGATATCGGCCACGGTGCCCATGGCATAAAGATCAGCGTTATCGGGCTCATCCTGGGAGGCCTCACGCTGAGCCACCAGCAGCACACGTTTGTCGGCCTCCATCGCCGCTTCCAACGCTTGGATGGACTTCTCACGACCAACAAAAAGTGGAATAACCATTTGCGGGTACACAACCACATCCCGCAAAGGCAACAGGGGTAGACATTGTGTCTGATCGGCGTTCTGCTGCATCGCAGACGTTCCTCAAAATCGGATGAGTACTTGAAAGGGTACTTAGCCAAGTACCTCACAGTATGAAAAGCATGGCGCTAGGGCGCTGAGCAGCTAGGCAAACATTTCATGAATAACTTATGAATAACAAGGGGTCGCCTAGGCGACCCCTTGGTTTGGCGCAAGCGGTAAAAGCTAGGCCGTGGCGTGCACGTCGGGACTAGCCGTCGGTGCCATCAACACGAGCGTCTTCTTGCTGCGAATAGATCAGTAGTGGCTCACTTTCACCTGCAATCACTGAACTATCAATCACCACTTTGCTAACACCTTCAAGCGAAGGAATCTCGTACATGGTGTCTAGCAGCACAGACTCAAGGATAGATCTCAAACCTCGCGCGCCAGTCTTACGCTCCATTGCCTTGGTAGCAACAGCACGCAGCGCTTCGTCTCTAAACTCGAGCGTCACATCTTCCATTTCAAAGAGCTTGGCGTACTGCTTAACCAGCGAGTTTTTAGGCTCGGTTAAGATCTGTACCAACGCATCTTCGTTTAGCTCCGTGAGCGTCGCAATCACGGGCAGACGTCCAACAAACTCAGGAATTAAACCAAATTTCACTAAATCATCTGGTTCTACGTCGGCCAGTAACTCACCTACACCACGTGAAGACTCTTTGCTCTTCACGCTAGCATTGAAACCAATGCCGCCTTTCTCAGCACGGTCACGGATAACTTTATCAAGACCCGCAAAAGCGCCACCCACAATAAACAGCATGTTGGCCGTATTGACCTGAACAAACTCTTGCTGGGGATGTTTACGACCACCCTGCGGCGGCACGGATGCTGTTGTGCCTTCAATCAACTTGAGCAGTGCCTGCTGGACACCCTCGCCCGACACATCACGTGTGATGGAAGGGTTATCAGACTTGCGCGAAATCTTATCGATTTCATCGATATAAACAATGCCTCGCTCAGCCTTTTCGACGTCGTAATCACACTTCTGCAGAAGCTTTTGGATGATGTTTTCAACATCCTCACCCACATAACCCGCTTCTGTCAGTGTAGTGGCATCGGCAATGGTAAAAGGTACATTCAATAACCGCGCCATGGTTTCCGCCAACAGTGTTTTACCACTACCGGTAGGACCAATGAGCAGAATATTTGATTTACCTAGTTCTACATCGCCTTCGCGCACTTCCGTCTTAAGACGCTTGTAGTGGTTATAAACCGCTACAGATAGCACCATTTTGGCGCGATCTTGTCCGATGACATAGTCGTCTAACGTATGACGTATTTCGCGAGGCGTAGGTAAACGCTCTTCATCGCTCTCGGCATCGGCTTCGAGAACTTCTTCGCGAATGATGTCATTACATAAGTCGACACACTCATCGCAGATATATACGGACGGGCCTGCAATTAGCTTACGTACTTCGTTTTGATTCTTACCACAAAACGAGCAGTATAAAAGCTTGCCACCTTCGTCCTTGCCTTTGCCGTCGGCCATTCGCGTACCTCTATCACTGCGGCGGCTTACGCCGCCGGAAAAGCTCGTTAGAAAAGCAGAATCCTACCACGCTATCAGGATGTAGGCCGCTTATCCAGCACTGCGTCAATCAAGCCATATTCTTGGGCTTTAGTGGCGCTCATAAAGTTGTCACGGTCAGTATCCCGAGCAACAGTATCAAGTTCTTGACCAGTATGATGGGCTAAAATCTGGTTCAGTTTTTCACGAATACCTAAAATCTCACGGGTGTGGATCTCGATATCAGACGCTTGGCCTTGATAGCCACCCAGCGGCTGGTGAATCATCACACGGGAATTAGGCAAACAATAACGCTTACCTGCTGCGCCTGCTGTCAGCAACAGTGCACCCATGCTAGCCGCTTGACCAATACATACGGTCGACACATCAGGCTTAATAAACTGCATGGTGTCGTAGATAGACATACCTGCCGTAACAGACCCACCAGGCGAATTGATGTAAAGGTGAATATCTTTATCAGGGTTCTCTGACTCAAGAAACAGCAGCTGCGCCACCACTAAGTTCGCCATGTAATCTTCAACTGGTCCGACCAGGAAAATAACACGCTCTTTTAGCAGGCGTGAGTAGATGTCATAGGCTCTTTCCCCTTTGGCGCTCTGCTCAACCACCATGGGCACTAAACCGCCGGCGTTTTGAATATCAAACTCACTCATTCGTGATTCCTTGCGTCCGGTAAGGGAAAGCGCACCCACATAGGGTGCGCCACGCGATGAAGTTAAGCGCTAGCTTGTTCGCTTTCTTCAACACCTTCATCTTGCTCGGCCTGTTGCTGAGCCGCTGCCAATGCCTGCTGGTAAGACATTTCAACGTCTTTAACGTTCGTCTGCTCCAGCAGCTTATCAACAGCCTTCTCTTCCAGGATGGCAGACTTCACTTGGGTTTTGAGCTGCTCATTACCCATGTAGTACTCAACCACTTCGGAAGGATCCTGATACTGCTCTGCCAGCTCTTCAACCTTAGCCTTAATTGCATCATCATCAGCGTCTAACTCATTCGCCTTGATAACCTCGGCCAGCAGCAATCCTACCTGGACGCGGCCTTTCGCTTGCGCTTCGAAGAGTTCATTCGGCAGCTGGCTGACATCAAAGTCCTCGCCCAGACCGAACTGCTGTGCTGCCTGACGCTTCATGCCATCAGTTTCTTGCTGAACAAGCGCACTTGGCACAGGAATATCGTTCGCTTTTTTCAGCGCATCCAACACCTGCTGCTTAACACGGTTATCCACCGCTTGGGCCGCTTCGCGAGTCATGTTCTTTTTGATTTCAGCGCGGAATTTCTCTTCATCGCCATCGTCAACACCAAAGCGCGCAATAAACTCAGCGTCTACGGCCGGCAGCGTTTGGCTACTGACTTTATGAACGGTGACTTTAAAGGTGGCTTCCTGGCCTGCAAGATGCTCTGCTTGGTAATCTTCAGGGAAGGTAACAGTGATGGTTTTCTCATCACCCGCCTTCGCGCCGATCAACTGCTCTTCAAAGCCTGGGATGAAGCTGTTAGAGCCAATAACTAAAGCATGGCCCTCAGCACTTCCACCTTCAAACGGCTCATCACCCAGGAAGCCCTGGAAGTCGATGGTAACTTGATCGCCATCAGCAGCAGCGGCGTCTACTTCTTCCCACGCAGCATTTTGCTTACGCAGCGTATCGATCATTTCGTCGACATCAGCATCGCTAACCGTCACTACCGGACGCTCAACTTCAGTGCCTTCGATAGACGCAAGCTCAACCTGCGGGTAGATTTCCATAACTGCCACAAACTCTAGGTCTTTGCCAGTTTGGTTTACTTTTGGCTCAATCTGGGGAAAACCAGCAGGATTAAGGCCTTCTTCCGTGATGGCACGCACATAGCGCTCACGCATCACTTCACCTACCACCTCATTGCGCACGCTGTCGCCATAGCGCTGACGAACTACAGCCATCGGCACTCGGCCTTGGCGAAAACCATTCAGGCGAACGTTTTTCGCGGTGTCTACTAAGCGAGCGCTGACGGCCTCGTCGATTTCGGCGGCCGGCACCTGAATAGTGATACGGCGTTCGATCTGGGAGGTCGTCTCGACGGAAACTTGCATGAATTGTCCTCTAGCGGCTGGGCGTTATGTTGATTGCGTAAAATAAGTACAAGGGGGCAATTTTAAGAACCCTAGCGCATCGTGGCAAGCGCCATGCTCGCAAGATGGGGGCATAACCCGCAAATACAAGGGTAATCACTAGCAAAACGACCATTTTAGGTCGTTTTTTGACCACAATGCAGTCAAAATTATTTTTAAACGTTAGATGAAGCCTTGTAGCCTGGCGATCACAGCTAAAGTAGTGGCCTTTAATCGCGTTTTGCCCACCACAAAGAAACAGCATGAAATAGCAAACCACAGGTTGCTGCGTGGGAAATAAACACTTGCCAGCTAATCCAGTCAGTGAACAGACCATGCCATGCCCCCATTACCAGGGCACCCATTAGCAGCATAAACAGCAAGCGCTGACATAATTTCGGCAGCGCTTTTCGTGCGTCAACCGACAGCATTTTCCACTGAACAACGGCAGCACCCACCACAATGGCTAGCGCAATAAGTAACAATGCTTGGCGTGTTTCATGCCCTTCTACCATGTAACGAGGTATCGCGGCCAACATCACAATACAAAGTCCGAGGGCAACGCTGATACGCTCTGGAGAAAAAGGGACTCGCTGCATGGCTAAGCAACCTTCAGTTGCTGAGACTCAATCCACTCTTCTACCCACGGAATAGCGGCGTCATCTGCCATAAAGGTTTCCATAGCATCCACTTCCAGCCGCTCACCTAAACGCGTCGCACCATGATCCTCTAATAACGCATCGAGCGCTCTTCCCGCTCCACAGAACGTATCTCCGTATGAGCTATCGCCCAACGCAATCAACCCATAGCGCAACGAGGTAAGCGAGGGACTTTTTTCCTGCAGCCCGCGTACAAAAGAAACAAAATTCCCTGGGTAATCTCCACTACCCGTGGTTGATACACAAAACAGCGTAAGATCTTGGCTATTGGTCAAATCGTCAATCGTCGGCTGCTCAGAAATATCAACCTTGTAGCCAGCCTGCTCAAATAACGGCTTTACTTGCTCTGCGACATCTAGCGCGCCACCGTACATTGTACCGACTAGAATCGTTAGCGTTGGCATGGCCTACTCCTCTGCAATAGTGTCGCACTGTGCTTTGTTCAGTCGACAAATACCCGATGAATTTGGTCAAATATTAACACGACTCGCAAAAACGACACACGCCTTCTCATGGGGCACTATCAATCATTTAGTAGGAAATCTTATGCAGCAGCTCTTTGAAGCATGGATAACACCGATCATGGTCGGTGGCTTAATCGTGTTTATGTGCTTTATTATTTGGGACTTAGCTAAGAAATCCAACGCAGGGAAGTTCGGCACGATCATGCTTTTTGTCGTTCTGGGTGCTGGCATGCTGGGTTATGTCATTAAGGTAGTGATCACTTGGCTCATTGAAGGACGTGGACTTTAGTCCGAAAATTAAAAAGGAGCACCCGAAGGTACTCCTTTTCATTTGCTACCATTCTGGGCATCAGCTCAGCACAACTGCTCGACACACTCAGCCACCGATCAGTGCGTTTAAACTTCCGCCACCCGCAAGTTAGCTACTTGTATAACGCTCTACCTGCTGCTTTAGTTTTTGACCGGGACGAAAAGTAACAACGCGCCGTGCAGAAATGGGAATCTCTTCACCTGTCTTGGGGTTACGCCCCGGTCTTTCGCGCTTATCACGCAAATCGAAATTGCCGAAACCCGATAGCTTAACCTGCTCGTTTTCGCGCAAGCAGGCACGGATCTCTTCAAAAAAAGCCTCAACCATGGCTTTTGCTTCTCGCTTCGACAGCGCGAGCTCAGTGTGTAAATGTTCTGCTAGCTCTGCTTTGGTCAACGCACCCATAAGGCCCCCTCCATGTAGCAAACGCATTGCCAAGAACGTGATAAGCGTCGTGTCATGGCATTATTTAAGTATTCACGTAACTATCCACCAAACCTAGTCGCAAATCCTATCCACAAATCCTATCCACAAATCCTATCCACGTAGCTCAGCATCTAATTCTGTTCGCACTTGCGATACGATAGAATCTACCAACAGGTTGATTTCATCGTCATTTAGCGTGCGTGATCCGTGCTGCCACGTCAAGCCCAATGCAATACTCTTACAACCATCAGCTACGCCCTTACCAGCATAGACATCAAATAGCTTAATGTCTTTTAAGTAATCGCCAGCTTGTGCTTTTGCACAATCAAGTAGCGCTTGAACCGGTATCTCCGCCTTAACAGTGAAAGCCAAGTCACGGCGAACTTCCGGATAACGTGACAGCGGCTCAAAGGCCGGGATGAGACCTTCGCTCAGCGCATCTAAGCGAACCTCAAACATGACGGCATCAACTTTCAGCCCTAGCTTGGCTCGCACCTGAGGATGTAAGGTACCAATCCAACCGGCTGGCTGACCATTATGCAGCAGCCTTGCAGTTTGCCCAGGATGTAGCGAAGGATGCTCACCCGGCTCAAAACGCCAAGCATCCAGCGCGCCACCAAGCGCCAGTAAGCTTTCTAAATCGCCTTTTAGATCGTAAAAATCGACTTGGGCTTTAGCCCCGCACCAACCTTCAGCTTCACGACCTCCGCATACCAGCGCTCCCATCATCGGGACTTGCGAAAGGTTGCCCAAATGGCCATTAAATACCAAGCCGGTTTCAAACAGTCTGACACGGGTTTGCTGGCGGTTCAGGTTATGCTCAAGCGCACGCACTAAGCCAGGGAACAGACTGGCCCGCATCACCGACAGATCTGACGAAATCGGATTCGCCAACACTGGTGAAATAGCGTCCGGCAACATCACCGCCTGGAGATCAGGCGCAACAAAGCTGTAAGTTATCGCTTCCTGAAAGCCGCGAGCTACCATTTGGTTACGCAGTTGGGCTTGGGTTAGCACCGCCTCGTTAGCCGGACGTAGTGCCAAACGCGCCGCAGGGCGCCGAACAGGCAGGTTGTTGTAACCATGGACCCTAGCAATCTCTTCAATGAGATCTTCTTCGATCGACACGTCAAAACGCCAGCTTGGCGCTGTGACTGACCAGCCATCTGCCTGCTTATCAACTGCAAGCCCTAAACGCTGCAGAATGTCAGTTACATCTTCAACGGGCAGCCGCTTCGAAAGCGCGCTCTCTAAACGCGCCTCGCGCAATACAATGCTACGGGGTACTGGCAGGTGTTCGCCACTGGACGACTCAGTAACAGGGCCAGCCTGACCACCACATATCTCCATTAGAAGCTGAGTGGCACGCTCAATCGCCACACTGGCAAGCGCCGGATCAACGCCACGTTCAAATCGATGTGATGCATCCGTATGGAGACCGTAAGAACGCGCCTGCCCTGCGATAGCCAGCGGCGTAAAATAGGCAGCTTCCAAGAAAATCGTATCGGTCTTCTCACTTACCCCTGAGTTCTCGCCCCCCATAACGCCTGCCATTGCTAGAGGACCTTCATCATCAGCAATAACCAGCGTTTCAGGTCTTAGCGCTACTTCCTGACCGTCCAATAAGGTCAGGCGCTCTTCATTACGCGCCAAGCGAACGGTAATACCGCCGTGAAGGTTGTCGCGATCAAACGCATGCAACGGCTGGCCTAGCTCCAGCATCACGTAGTTAGTCACATCAACGGCAGGGTCAATGGAACGAACACCGCTACGCCGGAGACGCTCTACCATCCACAGCGGGGTTTCGACGCTAATATCGACACCTTTAATAATGCGGCCCAGGTAGCGTGGGCACTGCTCCGGCGCTTCAATACGCGCTGAAAAAGTATCGTCAATACTGGCTTCAATGGCCGCAATCTCAGGCCCACTCACCGGAAGACGATTGAGCACACCCACTTCTCGAGCCAGCCCCTTGATACTTAGGCAGTCACCACGATTCGGCGTGAGATCAACTTCAATGGTCATGTCATCGAGCTGCATATACTCTCGAAAACTTAGACCTACCGGCGCAGAGGCGGGCAGCACAAAAATCCCAGGAGACGTCTCTTCCTCAAGGCCTAGCTCTGAGGCCGAGCAAATCATTCCGCGTGACTCAACACCACGCAATTTGGCTTTTTTGATCTTAAAGTCGCCCGGCAGAATGCCACCCACCTGAGCAAACGGAATTTTTTGACCAACATCGACATTGGCAGCGCCACAAACAACCTGCACAGGCTCACCGGTACCATCATTAACAGTACATACGTTGAGCTTATCAGCATCTGGGTGCTTCTCTTTAGTCAGCACCTCTGCAACCACTACGCCACTAAACGCGGACGCAACGGCCTCGATAGCATCGACCTCAAGGCCTGCCATGGTAATTTGATCAGCAATTGCCTGCGTATCAAGCTGCGGAGCCACCCAGTCACGCAGCCACTGTTCTGAAAATTTCATATTGATTCCCGTCGTTGGCAGCGGTCTTAGGTAAATTGGCGAAGAAAACGCAGATCGTTCTCAAAGAACAAACGTAGATCATTGACACCGTAGCGCAGCATCGCAAGCCGCTCGGCGCCCATACCAAACGCAAACCCTGTGTAGCGCTCAGTATCAATGCCTGAATGCCTGAACACCTCGGGATGCACCATTCCACAGCCCATAACCTCCAACCAGCCGCTATGCGAGCAGACACGACAACCATCACCGCTACACATCACGCACTGAATATCGACCTCTGCGGAGGGCTCAGTGAATGGAAAGTAAGAGGGGCGGAAGCGCACTGAAAGATCATCGCGTTCAAAAACGCCTGGAGAAAATCTTCAATAGTTCCCTTAAGATCTGCAAAGCTCACACCTTCGTCAACCAACAGACCTTCCACTTGGTGGAACATTGGGGTATGGGTGAGATCTGAATCACTACGGTAGACACGACCAGGGCAAACAATGCGGATCGGCGGCTCACTACTTTTCATGGTACGTACTTGAACTGGCGATGTGTGAGTACGTAACAAGCGTGTAGCATCGAAATAGAAGGTATCCGCCATACCACGCGCAGGGTGATGAGCGGGTATATTTAGCGCTTCGAAATTATGGTAGTCATCTTCAATTTCTGGCCCCACCGCCACATCGTAGCCAATCCTGGTAAACAAGCCTTCAATACGCTCAAGCGTGCGAGTGACGGGATGCAGGCCGCCATTCTCTTGATCGCGGCCAGGCAGTGTCACGTCAATTTTTTCAGCTGCCAAGCGAGCATTAAGCGCTTCGCTTTCAAGCTGCTGACGCTTTGTATCAATTTCAGCTGCCAGGGTCTGTTTCGCCTGATTAATTTGCTCACCGGCGGCAGGACGCTCTTCTGCTGATAGCTTTCCTAAGCCTTTCAACAAGGCCGTCACTTCGCCTTTTTTACCCAAGTAACGTACGCGCAACTCATCTAGAGCAGGGACACTTTGCGCCGCATGAATAGCATCGCGAGCCTCTGACACCAGAGTAGGAAGATGGTCCATCCGATTCACTCCGAATTAAGCGATTTCCATCTCTAAAGATGGCTGGCATGTTGAAGGTGACAAAAAAACAGGGGAAGAGCGGCTGCTCTTCCCCTGCATGGGTCACACTGAAATGACCTCTGACACGTCACACTGATCTAACTCAGTGTAATGTGACTTATTGGGCAGCCTTGGCTTTTTCCACGATAGCCGCAAATGCAGCTTTCTCGTGTACTGCCAGGTCGGCCAATACTTTGCGGTCAATTTCAATACCGGCTTTCTTCAGACCGCCAACAAAGCGGCTGTAAGACATGCCATTGATGCGCGCACCAGCGTTAATACGCTGAATCCACAAAGCGCGGAATTGACGCTTGCGGTTGCGGCGGTCACGGTAAGCATACTGACCGGCTTTGATAACAGCCTGCTTGGCTACGCGGAAAACACGCGAACGGGCTCCGTAGTAACCTTTAGCCTGCTTCAATACTTTTTTATGGCGACGACGGGCAACTACGCCACGCTTAACACGAGTCATAACACACTCCTGACTTTATGACTGAGGCTAAATGCACTCAGATAAGAAAATTCGACCTTACAGATTCGGCAGCATGCGCTGAATCAGCGCTTTGTCAGAAGCATGGATCTGCTTCATACCACGCAGCTGACGCTTACGCTTGGTCGACTTCTTGGTCAAGATGTGGCTACGGAAAGACTGCTTGTGCTTGAAGCCATTAGCGGTCTTTTTAAAGCGCTTAGCAGCGCCGCTGTTGCTTTTGATTTTCGGCATGAGAAAACTCCGCTCGATATTTTTTAGAAAACCCAGGGCCGATCAGCGCTTTCACGCTGACCCGTTAGCTTCGCCGTTGGATCACTTCTTCTTCGGGGCAATAATCATGATCATCTGGCGTCCTTCCATTTTCGGGAAAGACTCTACCGCTCCGATCTCTTCCAGGTCTGCCGCGATCCGTTCCATTAGCTTACGACCAATGTCCTGGTGCGCCATTTCACGACCACGGAAGCGCAATGTGACTTTGCCCTTATCACCACCTTCAAGAAAGCGCGTCAGGTTTTTAAGCTTGACCTGATAATCGCCTTCGTCGGTGCCAGGACGGAATTTGACTTCCTTGACCTGAATTTGCTTCTGCTTTTTCTTTTGAGCCGCTTTCTGCTTCTTCGTCTCAAAAACAAATTTGCCATAATCCATAATCTTACAAACGATTGGATCGGCATTCGAAATTTGCACGAGGTCTAAACCGGCAGCTTCTGCACGCTCAAGCGCTTCGGTGGTGGGCACAACACCCAACTGTTCACCTTCAGCATCGATCAAACGTACTTCTTCTTCGGTAATTCTCTCGTTCATTGGTGGGCGCTTGTCTTGTGGACGCCCGCGCTGATTGCTTCGCTTGATTGCTCCGTCTCCTTAGGCAATTGACGATGTCGCCAGGGCTGCTCGCTCTGCACTGCAACGTTCGATGAATTCATCGACTGTCATTGTGCCGAGGTTTTCGCCGCTGCGAGTTCGCACGGCCACTGAGTCAGCTTCGACTTCCTTATCTCCCACCACAAGGAGATAGGGAACTTTCTGTAACGTATGCTCACGGATTTTAAAGCCGATCTTCTCGTTCCTCAAGTCCGCTTTAACTCGTAAGCCATTTTTTTGCAGCCGTTGCTCCAACTCAAGCGCATAATCACGCTGCGCATCAGTAATGGTCATCAACACAGCTTGCTGAGGTGCCAACCATAGCGGCATCGCACCAGCATAGTGCTCGATTAGGATTCCCAAGAACCGTTCAAAAGAACCTAAGATAGCACGATGAAGCATCACTGGGGTCTTTCGTGTCCCATCTTCATCAACGTATTGCGCGCCTAAGCGCCCTGGCAAATTGAAATCTAACTGTAGAGTACCACATTGCCAAACACGATTCAGGCAATCACGCAGAGCGAATTCAATTTTCGGGCCATAAAAAGCCCCCTCTCCTGGCTGAAGCTCCCAATCAAGCCCCGTCGCATTGAGTGCAGCTTCAAGCCCCTGCTCTGCCCGATCCCACATCTCTGCTTCGCCAAGAAAGTCCTCAGGTCGAGTTGACAGCTTGAGTTCAACATCCTCGAAACCAAGCGTTTTATAAACTTGCAGGGTAAGCGCAATGAATGCTTCTGCTTCTGCCTGAATTTGACCTTCGGTACAAAAAATATGCGCATCATCTTGAGTAAAGCCACGAACGCGCATCAGACCATGCAATGAGCCCGATGGCTCATTCCGGTGGCAGCTACCAAATTCTGCTAGACGTAACGGTAAATCGCGGTAGCTTTTCAATCCCTGATTAAATACCTGTACATGACAGGGACAGTTCATAGGCTTAACAGCATACTCACGCTTTTCTGACTCAGTGGTAAACATGAGCTCACTGTAGTGACCCCAGTGGCCCGATTTCTTCCACAACGAAAGATCCACTACTTGCGGCGTTTTAATCTCTTGATAACCATGCGCTCGCTGAATTTTGCGCATGTAATCTTCTAGCGCCTGGTACATCGTCCAGCCATTGGGGTGCCAAAAAACCATGCCTGGCGCTTCTTCTTGCAAATGGAAAAGATCCATCTTGCGTGCCAATTTGCGATGATCTCGCTTTTCGGCCTCTTCTAGGCGCTTCAAATAAGCTTTGAGCTGCTTCTTATCGCCCCATGCTGTACCGTAAATACGTGTCAGCATCGGGTTTGAGGCATCTCCACGCCAATAGGCGCCAGCTAGCTTGGTTAGCTTGAAAGCTTTCAGGTGGCGCGTATTCGGCACGTGCGGCCCGCGACACATGTCCGTGTACTCTTCATGATGATACAAACGTATTGTTGCACCCTCAGGTATATCACGGACAATTTCCTGCTTGAACGTTTCGCCACGCTCAATAAACGTTTTCATCGCCTTGTCGCGATCAACGTACTCACGCACCACGTCGTAATCACGCTCAATAAGTGATTGCATGCGTTTTTCGATGGCTTCCAAGTCGTCAGGCGTGACCGACTTGCCGAAATCAATGTCGTAATAAAAACCATCGTCAATGACTGGCCCAATGGCCATTTTGGCATCAGGGTACAGTTGCTTAACCGCATGTCCAATCAAGTGAGCACAGGAATGGCGGATAATCTCAAGCCCTTCGGGATCACGGGCGGTAATTATCGCCACTTCAGCATCTTGCTCGATCAAGTCAGCAGCATCGACCAATACACCATCAATCTTGCCAGCCACACAGGCCTTGGCCAAACCAGGGCCAATGGATTCTGCGAGCTGCATGATAGAAAGTGGTGCTTCGAACGTTCTTTGGCTGCCATCCGGCAATGTTACTATGGGCATTAAGATATTCCTTGAGCGCAGTGGTGATCCATACCAAGGATCACATTTCGCTATCAATGATCGAGAGTATTAGGTGCTTTTTGAGGGTTGCCCAGCCTACCAGAATTTAGCAGGCCGTAAAATAAAACGGGAGGCATAAGCCTCCCGTTTCGTGCTTAAAGGGCATTAATCACTGGCACAATGGCCTAACCCTTTAATGTAAAGCGATGCGTGGCTTAGTTCCACTCATCCATTTCTACACGACGGTTTTGTGCGCGACCCGCATCGGTATCATTGCTAGCAACCGGGCGCTCTTCGCCGTAGCCAACAGCACGCATACGGTTAGCACCTACGCCACGTTGGGCAAGGTAAGCAGCAACGGATTCCGCACGACGCTGCGACAGATTTTTATTGTACTGAGCAGCACCGCGAGAGTCAGTGTGACCTTCAATGCTCACACGCACATCAGGATTATTGACCAGGCGCTCTGCAACACCGTCCAGAACACCTCGTGCTTGGGCAGTTAGCTGTGCAGAATCAAACTCAAAGTTTACGTCCTGCAACACAACGCTGTCAGGGCAACCTAGTGAGTTAACTGCAACACCTGCAGGAGTATTGGGGCACTGATCGCGATAATCCGGCACGCCGTCGTTATCAGAATCGAGCGGGCA
Source organism: Halomonas sp. MS1 (assembly GCF_024182575.1). Lineage (NCBI taxonomy): Bacteria > Pseudomonadati > Pseudomonadota > Gammaproteobacteria > Oceanospirillales > Halomonadaceae > Halomonas > Halomonas sp. MS1. Next base: position 3,594,883 of record NZ_CP098926.1, on the reverse strand, counting down.
GCCATTTGCGTTAACAGCTACACCAGCAGGCGTTCCCGGGCACTGATCACGGTAATCTGGTACACCATCACCATCGGAGTCCAGCGGGCAGCCTTCAGCATCCACTGCAACGCCTGCGGGCACTTCACCATAGCTTGGGCACTGCGGTGCTACTGGCTCAGGCGTACGGTCTGCACATAGCAGGCCACCGATAGCTGCACCAGCAGTTGCGCCAATAGCGGTATTTTCATCTTCGTCAGAATTGCCGCTCGTTGCGTAAGCAATACTGCCGCCGATAACACTGCCTGCCAATCCGCAAACGAAGGGATGTTGATACCAATCGCGATCGCTACTTGCGCTGGTTTGGCCAGATGATTGTGATGCTGAGCTGGCACAGCCTGATAAACCCACTACCAGTGCAGAACCGATTAGCAAGCCAGTCGTTGATTTTTTCATGCAAGACTCCTTCTTGATCCAATGCTGACATGGTCAAAAGACCAAATCTATCCCAATGCTTCTAATTCGCGAGAGCATCCATTTTTCGCTGCTCAGTACCATGGCAATATTGTGCTTTCACCATATGCCTGAACGTTTGCCTATGATTAACGTTTAATCACCAGAAGGCAACAATGCCGAGATATCAACTTCTTGCCAATACCGACATTTTCAGCATAGCAAAATTGACGCCATAAGCGTCAAAAAAACATAGGTTATCGTACTTATAGCCCCCTATGCTCGTTAAACAGGGTTAATGAAGTCCCATAGATCCTTTGGACCTCCAGTCAATTACCTTTTTTGCTGCCTCAAGTACGGCTGGACGCATATCGTCCTCAACAGCAATACGCTCTTTATCTTCTTGCATTCGCTCTCGTGGCGTCAATTGCTTACGTGCGGAGTGAGTTTTTAAATGCCGAGTACGATTGTACACCTCTGCAAACGCTTGAAAGTCTGGACGCTCTGTTAGGCTAGAATCAATAATCTCAAGCAACACTTTGCATCGCCAAGCCCCTTCTGTAATGTCGACTTGCTCTTGCACCAGCGCGCTAACGACAAAATCAAGATTTTCCAGGCTGTTTTGATGGGCACGACGCTCTTCGTCCAGCCGAAACGCTTCTCGACGCTTAACCTCTTGGCGAAGTTTATAGGCATAAAAACCAAGGGCTGCAACGACAATAATTGCAACGATGAATAACAACAACGCTCCTGTGGAACTCATAACGCTCCTTTCACAACGGAGAGGTAGAAAGCTTGACGATAATTGTACACCCTATTTCCCCAACGATACCACTTTCACAATTTTTTCATCTTTGTTACAGCACAACAACAAATAGCCTCTATTGTTTTTGACGCAGCAAAACCTCTAGTTACCACCTTACGTCAAGAGAACCCGAGATGACTTTAGATCATTCACCTCATTAAGATACTGATTATAAGGATATTTCCAACACCAAACAGCCCACCCCATACACAAGGTCAAGGCAACCGCTCCAGCGGTATGTAACAGAGCCAGCCATAGTGGAAGCCACAACAACACATTAGCAATGCCAAGCGCGACTTGGGCAAAATAAGCAATTACCACCAAGGTGAGCGCTCGCCCGACAGACGCAGCCGTACGATATCGCCACCATAGCGCCAACAAGACAATACCGAGTGCAAGCGCTCCAATACGATGCATAACGTGAATTGCAGTACGTGCATCGGCATGTAGCTGGCCATGTAAATAATTAGGGCCGACCGTTTGTGTTAGGTGGAAGCCTTCACTTATATCCATTTCTGGCCACCACTGCGTATTGCAGGTCGGGAATCCTTGGCAGGCAATACCTGCATAATTGCTGGATACCCAGCCACCTAAAGCAAGCTGCACAACTAATATCAACACGCCGATTACCCAGAGCGCATTAGCACTCTTAAATGGAGAGGTATAACGTGTGGAAAAAGAAGCATGGTCGATAGAGGTAGGTACAGGCCTTGTCAAGCTGAGCCGAATTCGCAGATGCACCCAAAAAAACAGCATCAGCACACTTAGCCCACCCAACAAATGCAAAGTAACCACTTGTGGCCAAAGCTTTAGCGTCACTGTAAAAGCGCCAAACGCACCTTGAAGCAGAATAACAACGAGCAAGGCAATACTTACTTTCCATGGAAACCCTGGACGCTTGCGCAATGAAAAACCTAGCGCCACTACGCTTAGAACGATAAGCCCTAAAAAACTTGCTACATACCGATGAGCCATCTCTACCCATGCTTTAAAAGGCACAAGAGGTACATCAGGATGTTGTAGAGCAGCATGCTCGGCATCCGGGACTAACAGCCGCCCATAACAGCCTGGCCAGTCTGGGCACCCCAAACCAGCGTCAACTAAGCGCGTCCATGCGCCAACTAGAATCACTAACGCTGTAAGCACAGTGCCGACCAAGGTTAAACGTTTCAGCCATTGTAAGCGCCGCTCAGTAGAATATGGCACGTTGCTTCCTTACGACCTGCGAGGTCGAGCATGCAGAGTAACGGTATATTGTTCGCTATAGCGGATTAACCTTAAACAAATGACGTATATCATCGAGAATATCAGCTGCTGGCACTGCATTATTAAATGACAACGCTGGCCTGCCGAAAGGATCCATTATCCAGACGCTATTTTCTTCTCGCCATGCAGGTTCTGCCAGCCAACGACTAACCTTTTCACCTGGAAGCTCTTGTGCACTCCCGCCTATTCGTAGTCGCTCTAACCGAGGGGCTTCTCGACCCAACGCTCGATGCAAACGCCACAATTCATCCATGCGCTCATCACAGAGAGAAGTACAGTCAAACACGAGCGTCCATGCATCATTTTTTTCGGGTTGAGCGCTCAGAGGCCAATCATCTAGCACTGGTACGCTGACATGCACTTGACCATGGGCAGTATCTTCACTAGGTATGCCTATTTGCCATGTCAACATCATCCACGCAGTAACAATAGGCGCCGCGAATGCTGCAAATATCAGCAACAACTTAACTCGCGGATAACGAACTGGCTGGCGTTGCTCCATGCTTTTCCCCTCAGCAACCTGTAAGGCTATCTTTTGTAAGACTATCTTTGCGCAGGCGACGTCCCCCCAACACCATGACCACTGTCGCAGCAAGTGCCAACCCCCACCATTGGAAAGCATAGCCAAGATGGCGACTAGGAGGCATCACGCTAGCTTCCCACCAGGGCGTAAACACCCCCTCACCCTGGTCAGCATGTAGCCAGCCGGTGTAAGTGAAGGCCGGCAATGTTGATTCCCACGGGGTTAAACTGATCTGCTGCAGCCTTACCCCTTCCTTGTTTTTGCCATATAGCGGTCCACCGGATCGCGCAACCTGCCACTCACCTGAAACGGATACGCTGCCCTCTGGAGTATCCGCTTGCGGCGCCGCCCTACTTGGCCCTGTCTCAATAAATCCCCGCTGAATAAGCCACAACTGATCAAAACTGTCTCGGAAAGGGGTTAACACAGCCACGCCCAGACGCCCATCTACAATGCGGTTATCCAGATAAAGCGTGTGATTAGCGAGGTACTCTCCTTGCAAATGCAGCTCAGATCCATCTTCTGGCATAGCAGTAGGCGATTTGACCAAAGGCGCTGCCTGACGAGCGGCTAACAAAACTCGCTTGTCAGCGGCACGCTCCCACTGCCATAGTCCTAGGAAGATACCTAGCGAAACTAATACGCCCCAAAACACACACCAGACGTATAGACGTTGCGACCCAAAAGAGGTTTTCGTCATGTGGTTAAAGCTGCTCATTGGCCTAGTTTTTATTGGAATAGTCGCTAGTTTAGCGGCTGGCGCAGGTTTTTTATTAAAGGATGACAGCAGCTCGCGACGGCTACTAGCATCCCTTAAATGGCGCATTGGGTTAACATGTCTACTCATGGCCTTATTAGTGTTTGGCTTCTGGTCGGGAGATTTAGGCTAATTGATTAGAAAACGTATACAAAAATAAATAACCCAACCCATACAACATCTACAAAGTGCCAATACCAACAAGATGCTTCAAAACCAAAATGATGATCTTGGGCAAAGTGCCCTTTATGTATACGTATCAGCATACTGGTTAAAATTAACGTACCTATAATGACATGAACGCCGTGAAAGCCCGTTAGAATAAAGAAAGTAGCGCCGAAGATTCCTGCCTCAAGCGTAATACCATAATGGTTATACGCTTCATAATATTCGACGCCCTGAATCATAATAAAACAGCAGCCCAGCAATACAGTACCTGCCAGCCAGTTTCTGCACGTCTTACGCTCGCCTAATTTCAAAGCTTCATGTGCAACCGTCAAAGTAATGCTCGACGTTACCAAAATTAGTGTATTGACGAGCGGCAATTGCCATGGACTTAAGACACTATCCGGGCCAGCCACCGACGAATCAGGAGGGTTTAACAACGGCCACTGAGCGACAAAATCAGGCCAAAGTAACGCAGAAACACCTTTTGCTCCTTCACCACCTAACCAGGGTATAGCAAACGTTCTAACGTAAAATAAGGCGCCAAAAAATGCGGCAAAAAACATCACTTCCGAAAAAATAAACCAGCCCATCCCCCATCGAAACGAGCGATCCATTTGGGCATCGTACAATCCGCTCATTGACTCGTGAATAACATCTCTGAACCAAAAGCCCATGACGGTAATTACACAAGCCATACCGATTAGCATGAACGGGGTACCCGTGTCGTACACAAGCTTAATTCCTGTACCCACCATCATAGCCCCGAGCGCCAGCGAGCCTAGAATAGGCCATCGACTCTTTGCAGGAACATAGTAGCCGCCACTCATATCGAATCCCCTATCGTTTTGTTGTCATTCTTCGAGATGTCTTTTACTAAGTGATGAACCGGGTACAAGGTATACACCAGCGTTATCGTATTAATATCCTCAGGAAGGTCACGCGCTAGCTGGAATATCAGAGGAATCGTCAAGCGCTCATCCCCTTGAAGCTGCTGCTCTTGGAAACAGAAACAGCTTATTTTTCTTAAATGCGTCGTAGCACTTGAAGGAGAGACGCTAGGTACAGCTCGCCCCCAACTTTCGACATGACTGTTGTTGGTAAACGTAAAATCAACTTCAGCTGTTTGGCCTGGGTGGACACGCATTTGGCGGTTTTCGACGCTCATTCGCCATGGTAACCCCGCGCCACCTCGGGTAATGAACTGCACGGTGATATAGCGGGACTGATCAACTTCTTCATGAATAATGGCTTTAGCCGTTGTATCCACTTTGCCATTAAGGCCCGTCACACTACAAAACACGTCATAAAGAGGGACCAGTGCGAATGCAAAGGCAAACATCCCAATTAACGCCGCTACTGTACGAATGACTGTCCGTTTAACCCCAACTGATTGCACCGTATCATTGACTGCCATATATCCCCCTAGACCATTCACTGATGGACAGCTAATTAGTCATGATGATGGGTACGGTTAAATACTGGCGGTGTTTCAAAGGTGTGCAACGGTGCCGGACTGGGGACGCTCCACTCTAGGTCTTCTGCGCCTTCCCAAGCTTTTGCAGGTGCTTTTTTACCTCCTCTTACACACATCACCACAACCAATACAAACATCAGCTGTGACGCACCAAAAAAGAAGGCACCAATGCTGGAGAGTAAGTTGAAATCCGCAAATTGTAATGCATAGTCGGGAATACGCCTTGGCATGCCCGCCAAGCCTGCGAAATGCATAGGGAAAAACGTTAGATTAACGCCAACAATAGAGCACCAGAAATGGCATTGAGCAAGTCGCTCGTTAGGATAATAACCTGTCCATTTGGGTAGCCAATAATAGACGCCAGCCATAATGGCAAAAATAGCACCGGGTACTAGCACATAATGAAAATGCGCCACGACAAAGTAGGTATCGTGGTATTGAAAATCCGCAGGTGCGATTGCCAACATTAGTCCTGAGAAACCGCCTATGGTGAACAGAACCACGAAAGCCAAGGCAAACAGCATGGGCGGTTCAAAACTGATCGAGCCACGAAACAGCGTGGTCACCCAATTAAATACTTTCACGCCTGTCGGCACGGCGATCAGCATGGTCGAGTACATGAAAAACAGCTCCGCTGTTAGCGGAAGGCCGACGATAAACATATGGTGTGCCCACACTAAAAATGACAGCAGCGCGATAGCTGCCGTGGCATACACCATAGACGCGTATCCAAACAAAGGCTTACGCGCGAAAGTAGGTATAATGGCTGAGACAATACCGAAAGCCGGCAAAATCATGATGTAAACTTCAGGATGGCCAAAGAACCAAAATAAGTGCTGGAAAAGCACTGGATCACCGCCACCCGCGGCGTCAAAGAAACTGGTACCGAAGTTAATATCCATCAGCATCATGGTAATAACGCCCGCTAGCACAGGCATTACCGCAATCAATAGAAAAGCCGTAATTAACCATGTCCATACGAACAGCGGCATATCCATCATGCGCATTCCAGGTGCGCGCATATTCAGAATGGTCGCAATAATATTTATAGCCCCAAGAATCGAGCTAATGCCTGCAATGTGCAGGGCTAAAATAAAGAATGTTGTGGAGGCAGGTGCGTAAGTCGTCGATAATGGCGCATAAAATGTCCAGCCAAAATTGGGCCCACCGCCCGGCATGAATAGCGTAGAAAGTAGCAATGTAAACGCCACCGGAAGCAGCCAGAAACTAAAGTTATTAAGCCTGGGCAGCGCCATATCCGGCGCACCAATCTGAAGCGGAATCATCCAATTGGCTAGCCCAGTAAACGCTGGCATTACCGCAGCAAACACCATGATTAATCCATGCATGGTGGTCATTTGGTTGAAAAATTCTGGCTCTATAAGCTGCAAACCAGGTTGAAATAGCTCAGCTCTCACGACTAGGGCAAATATGCCTCCAACAAAAAACATGGTGAGAGAAAAAATCAGGTACAGAGAACCAATTTCTTTATGGTTGGTTGTCAGAACCCATCGCAGTATCCCTTTGGGCTGAGCCGCATGGTCGTGATGAGAATGACCGCCAGCCGCTGCAGTAGAGCTATGTTGCAGCGAGTGTTGAGGAGGTAGTTTGGGCGCCATGAGCATCTCCGCCTGATTTATTGTTAGTACCTTAAATTATTGTGCAATACGTTCGGCCACCGTAGCTGGCTGCACCACATCACCTGTCTCATTGCCCCAAGCATTGCGGGTATAAGTAACAACAGCGGCTATTTCGACAGGATTTAACGTACTGCGGAATGCCGGCATAGCAGCGCCAGAAACACCGTTAATAACCCGATTCAGGTGCCAATCTAAATCACTAATCAGTTGATTATTGTTGGCTAGTGCAGGAAATGCGGGTGGCGCCCCCTGACCTTCGCTTTGGTGACAGGCAGAACAGATAGTCTGATAAACGGTCTCTCCCCGCGCCATCAAATCCTCCATCTCCCACTCCCGGTCAACCCCCATAGCCTCTTGCTCTGCGGCTTCTTTACGTTCTGCCAACCATGCCTCGAACTCTTCTTCTTCCATCGCATGCACAACCACTGGCATAAACCCGTGGTTAACGCCGCAAAGCTCAGCACATTGGCCACGATAGATGCCCGGTTCATTAATTTTCACCCAATTCTCATTGATGAACCCAGGAATCGTATCCTGCTTAACGGCTAGTTCAGGCACCCACCAAGAGTGAATAACGTCATCCGACGTCATTAAAAAACGCACTTTACGATTGATCGGCAGTACCAATGGCTCATCTACGTCTAACAAATAGTGTTCATCTCTCGCTTTTTCTCCACGAATTTGTTCAGTTGGTGTACTCATATTGGAGGTAAACGCAACATCTTCACCAAGGTACTCGTAGCGCCAGCGCCATTGTTGGCCAGTAATCATCACATCTAGATCAGCTTCTGAAGCGTCGTACATACTCTTCAACGTCGCCGTTGCGGGCACGGCCATTCCAACCAAAATCAGAATAGGAATAGCGGTCCAAAGAATTTCTACGGAGGTGTGCTCATGAAAATTCGCCGCTTTTTCCCCTTTTGAGTGTCTGTATTTAAATAGTGAGTAAAACATCACCCCAAACACAATCACCCCAATGACCACGCATACCCAAAAAATCGCCATATGCAGACCAAAAATATCTTGGCTGATATCGGTGACCCCAACAGGCATATTCCAGCTATTAGCATGAGCTTGAGTGATACTGAAGGCACTGGTAATGGTTAGCAGCCATTGCCACGATAGATGCATAGGAACCTCCGTTATTATTGTTGTTCTCGCCAACCTTTTTATTAGGTCAGGATTAACTGATTAACGTCAGTATAGAAAACATGTGGCATTCGTCACGAACAACTATCGTGAGGTGTATCAACGCTTCATCGCGACGCAATCACTGCAATCCCGACCAAGATCAGAACAAATACGAGCGTGATTACAATTCCCGTCACAATAAAGGCCGCGGGGTTACCGCTAGAAAAATCCTGTTGCCGCTTGAGGTCATTTTGTACGCCTAGCAGTGCTGACAGTACTGATTTAACGACTGACCACATTGCGCCTCTCCTCGTTATCACGTATTGCGTCGCCTGAATGAACAACTCTTCTGCAGAGCTTTAGCTATAGTTGAAGATAGGAGAACCTGTGAAGAATGCCTCACAAATTGAAAAACTCGATAGGAACCTACTATGGACCATACAAACAAAAAGCAGCCCTCATCTATCAACGACACGAACCAAGATATCGCAGCTTGGTGGCAGCATTACTGCCTATTGAGCACCATGCCAATGGTGCGTTGTCAGATTGCGTGGCTTGAGAGCGTGACAGAAGCCATGCAGTTGGAAGCTGAGCTTTTCCAAGCTATCGCTAAAAGTAGCGAAAAACTGACGCTATGCCTGACTGATGGCAAAGAAAACTGCAGCGCTAAGGAACTCACTGAACATTACCAAGAAATGGTCAAAACGCTTACCGATGCTAATCTTGAGCGTTTTGCTAAGGTATCTCAGCTTTCCCATGAGTTTCGACGTAGCCTTTGGGAAGAAATCTAACAAATCTAACAATTTGGGATTAAGCTTGCGACTTACTGTCGTGCCATTCACACTACGCACGCTTTGCTAAGAGCAGCTTTTGACTGGTGATGGAGCCTAATATGCCCAAATGTCGTGGATTTATTTCGTTGTTCTCGTTAATAACCGTGGTCTTAGTATCGTTGACTGGCTGCACAACTTACACTTGGCCGGATGGCTCGCAAGAGACTGTGCTTGGCGTGCCCCCAGAAGAAGAAAACCGGCGTTATGAAGAGCAGCGTGCCGACGGAGTACGCTATCGCGTGCCAGGTAAAATACCTGAAGAGCAAACGCAATGACCTTCTTCGATCTGGCTTCTCTTTAAACGGTGTTATTAACGTTACCTTCGTTTTGTAGATGCCGTTGCTTGAGCGGTAATTGGATCTTCTGGCCAGGGGTGTTTAGGGTAGCGGCCACGCATCTCTTTACGCACCTCTGGGTAGCCATTCAACCAAAAACTGCGTAAATCCTGAGTAACTTGAAGCGGCCTTTTTGCCGGTGAAAGCAGATGAATGACAACCGGCACATGACCGTCCGCAACGGCGGGAGTATCCTGCCAGCCAAACGCTTCCTGTAACTTCAAAGCAAGCACTGGCGGCCTTCCTGTTAGGCAGGGCTCATAATCAATGGCTGCTCGATTACCGCTAGGAGCCGTTATTGTCGATGGTGTTAAACGCTCAAAATGGGTTTGCTCATCCCAACTGAGCGTTGCCATTAAGTAGGTATGGAATGGCATTTTTTCTAGCTGACTGAAGCGTGTTATACCCGTCATGTAAGGTGCCAGCCATACATCCAAACTGTCTAATAGCGCGCTTTCTGACCAGTCAGGCCATACGTTAGAATAAATACTCGCCACTAGCGCCATTCGTCCCTGTAATTGCTTAACCTTGCCATTAAAAAGCGCCGCAGGGCGTTGCTTTAATGCGCGCAGCAACGCCTGTTGGACAGCCTCTCCAGATAACTCCGCTAAGGGCCGACTTGCCAACATAAGTTCACCATGGCGCTGAACAGCTTCACCAAGAAGCTTTCCTTGGGCATCTGACCAAGTAACACGCTCCTCCCACTGTTGAGTTGCCGGATAAAGGTCAATAAGCGCTGCTTGCGTAATCGGTTCTGCCAGGTAAATTGCCGCCTCACTACTGGCACTCTCTACGCTAACGGCGACGATAAATGCTTCATTCGCTAGGGGGTGACTAACGGAGAGCGTGGCGGTTTTGCCATTGGCCAGCTTGAACCGACCTGGACTGATGAATTGACCAACGCGATCCGGGTAAGCCATTGCCAGCAGATAGCTAAGCGGCTCAAGCGGTAGCTTATGTGGCATCTGAAGGCTAGCCATGTCCATAAGGCGCTTGGTTTCTCGTTGCCATTGGGGAAATCGCCTGGGTTGGCTGAGCCGCTGAGCCAGCGCATCTCTTAGCGAGCCGCTGACACGCTCTCTACCCTCTAGCAGAGCTGCTAAAGCACAGGCGAGCGGTAATGCATTCAATGACTTTGCTTTTGACAGCATGACCGCTAAACGAGGTTCAAGCGGCCAACGCGCACTTTGCTTACCTAATGGTGTTAATAAACCCGCTGCATCAAGAACACCAAGCTGACGAAGCAAAGCCTGGCTACTTTGCCATGCACCGTTAGGCGGTGGTGTCATCCAAATTAACTCTTCAGGCGAACGCGCTCCCCATACGGCAACCTCAAGCGCAAGTTTTGATAAATCAGCTTGGGCAATCTCAGGTTCACCGTAAGCAACCAGTGGCTGCTCTTGAGACCACAAGCGATAACATACACCCGGCTGTTGCCGCCCTGCACGACCACGACGTTGATCAGCGCTGGCACGATTGACACGCCGAGTAGTTAGTCGAGTGAGCCCAGTTCGCGGCTGAAACAACGGCACACGCTCCAAGCCAGCGTCAATGACCACATTAACACCATCAACTGTCACGCTGGATTCCGCAATGGCCGTCGATACAATCACCCGCTGGCGAGTTTCGTGTAACTTCAATGCCGCTTGCTGCGCCTCGATAGGCATGCCGCCATGTAATGCGCGCACCTCAATATCAAAGGTGCTATTTTCCAGCATTTGCACTAGCCGAGTTATCTCTGCCACCCCAGGTAAAATAACCAGCACGTCGCGGCTATCGGCATTCGCCAAGGCTTCGGTTACCACTCGGTAAGCGGCTGTGTCTAACGCTTCATCGCTGTTAAAAGGGCGATAATACGTTTCAATTGGGAATTCACGCCCCGTACTTTCAATCACGGATGTATCGCTGCCCAATACGCTTTTTAACGCAGCAACATCTAACGTCGCAGACATCACCATCAGTCGTAAGTCATCGCGAATGCTTTGCTGAATATCCAGCGATAGCGCCAGCCCAAGATCTGCTTCTATGCTGCGCTCATGAAACTCATCGAAGATGATACCGGCGACGCCTTCGAGCAACGGATCATCTTGCAACATACGCGTCAGGACGCCCTGGGTGACCACCTCCAAGCGTGTGTGCGGCCCCACTTTGCTGTCCCCTCGCATACGATAGCCAACTGTCTTACCGACAGGCTCATCAAGCTGCGCGGCCATAAAGCTTGCCGCCAAACGAGCTGCTACCCGCCGAGGCTCTAACAACACTATCTTCTGGCCCTGCGCCCATTGGCTGTTAAGCAAGGTCAGCGGAACGCGGGTTGTCTTACCCGCCCCTGGCTGGGCGATTAAGATTAGGCGGTTATGTTCAGAGAGAGCCGCCTGAATCTGCTTGAGGTGCTGTTCAATGGGAAGCGTAGACATCGCCAATATGGGCATAGCAGCTAAACTGATGAGTCGTTTGATAAATGCGACGCTGAAATACCGCATCCTTTCAAAATAACATGCTCAAGAAAACGGCAAATAGACTCGAAATCCGTTTCGCTGAGCACTTCAGTCCCTAATATCCCCGTTACCTGCGCACTGTATTCCGTGTAATGCTGGGTAGCCGACCAAATCAAGAATATAAGCCAGCGTGGATCGACATCATCCATTTTCCCTAGCTGAGACCACTGGTGAATAATTTCTGCACGGGAAGCTACCCACTCTTTCAACTCACCAGAGAGGTAATTACTCAAAAAAGGCGCACCCGCCAAAATCTCGGCGGCAAATAGCTTTGAACCTTCGGGGTAACGCTGGCCCAGCATCATCTTAGTGCGAATAAAATCGCTTAATACCTTAGCTGGATCACTTTCAGGTGTTATGTCTTCAAGTACCGCATTCCAACGGTTCATCATTCGATTAAGCAGTCGTACATAAAGCAGCTGCTTACTGCCCATGTAATAGAGAATATTCGCCTTAGGAAGACCTGCTATATCGGCGATGGCCTGAAGGCTGGCACCACGATAACCATGTTGAGAAAACACCTGCTCCGCAGCGCTCAGTATGGTCTGTTCAATGCGATCTCTGCTGGCATTTTCATGGTTAGCGGTATCCGCTGTCATTGATTAAGCTCCTTTAATAAGCGCTTTTGATAAGCACCAATGGTCAGCCCATGGGACTTATTACATATAGTTGGTTTATCGACGCCGGCCGTGTAAGTGCACAGACAGCCGCATTAGCAACAAATTCTTGCAAGGTGCGCTCTTTTGTCTCAAGCTAAACAATATTGACCGATCGGTCAGAACAATCATAACGGAGTTTGGCATGGCTACGATTGAGTTCCTGCTCAACGGCACCCCCAAGCAGTGTCATGTACCCCCTGACACCAGCATTCTAACGCTGTTGCGTGATCATTTGGGCATCACTGGCACAAAAGAGGGCTGCGCATCGGGTGATTGTGGCGCTTGTACAGTCGCAATCAACAATCCAAGCGACACGCAAAGCCGCTTTTTAAGCGTCAACGCGTGTATTACCCCGGCTCATCAACTTCACGGTCAGCACGTTATTACCGTTGAAGGGCTTGCGACTGAAGGCAACTTGCACCCAGCTCAACGCGCAATGATCGAGTGCCATGGCAGCCAGTGCGGATTTTGCACACCAGGAATTGTCATGTCCTTGTTCACCTTGCATGCCAACCAACAGCAGCGCCCCTCACCTCTTACACCAGAAACACTGGAAGCCACATTAGGTGGAAATTTATGCCGCTGCACGGGATACCGACCGATTCGTGACGCCGCATTGAGTATGCAAGATTACTCTTGGGAAGCACCGCAGTGGTTCGATGCGTCTCAGCCAGCCAGTTACCCGCTTCATGTGCCGGAGTCAACCGCAAAGAGTGAGCCACTGTTCGTACAGCCAACCACCTTGGCTGAGTTGGCCGACGCAAGATATCGCTATCCTGATGCACGCCTTGTGGCTGGCGCAACAGATCTATGGCTGGAAAGCACTCAGCGCCTTACCGCACTGAACCAGCTTATTGATACCACTCGCGTGGCTGAATTGCGCCAAATTGAAGAGGCGACATTCCAAGCTCAACCAGGTTGGTGGGTAGGCGCCGGGGTTACGTACTCGCAACTTGAGCCCTTATTAAGCAGTCACTTTCCTGCGTTTGCACACCTCCTTCACAGGCTCGGCTCCCAACAAGTTCGTAACCGGGGAACGCTCGGTGGAAACATCGCCAACGCTTCGCCAATAGGAGATACGCCACCTGTACTACTGGCGCTCAATGCGTGGGTAGAACTTACCAGCCATGTCGGTACTCGCCAGCTGTTGCTAAGTGATTTTTTTATCGACTATAAAAAAACAGCGCTGGCTGCTGATGAAGTCATCAGTCGAATTTTTATTCCTCAACTGGCCGAATCAGCCACACTAAGGGTCTGGAAGCTTTCTAAACGACGCGAGGATGATATAACGGCGGTATTAGGTGCGTTTTGCTACCGTGTTAATCAGGGTGTGATGGAGGATGTTCGCATTGCCTTTGGCGGTATGGCTGCAACTCCCAAGCGAGCGAGTCAAACAGAAGCTGCGTTAGAGGGCCAGCCCGTTTCCAAAGCTAGCTTTCAAGCAGCCCAGCAAGCCCTTGCTGAAGAGTTTCAGCCAATGAGCGATGTACGGGGTAGCCAATACTACCGAGAACAAGCCGCTCTCAACCTATTAGAACGCCTCTACTTATCGCTTTCGTCACCCAACCAGGAGGTGATGCTCCATGCGTACGCTCACTAAACTTGATGGCGACAGCAGCCGAGCTCGTCGAGAGTTACATGACCACATCCAAGGGTCAGGCCCACTTGCCCGCCATACTGTCGATAGCCACGGTCAGCGCCAAGCAGGCACCGCTAGCTTCCATGAAAGCGCTGAAAAACACGTTACCGGCAAGGCCGCCTACATTGATGACCTCAAAGCACCGGCAGATGCCCTGCATGTAGCTCTGGGGCTATCTCCTGTCGCACACGGCACATTGACCGCGCTTGATCTCGAAGCAGTTAAACAAGCGCCTGGCGTTGTCGATGTCATCACTTTTCACGACGTGCCCGGCCATACGGATATCGGCCCTGTCTTTCCAGGCGACCCCATTTTTGTTGATCAAGAAATTAGCTACGCAGGCCAGTGTATTTTCGCCGTTGCGGCTACCTCGCTTCAGGCTGCTCGCCGAGCGGTAACGCTGGCCCAGTTAAGTATTGATGAACAACCAGCGAGCCTCGACCCTGTTGCTGCAGCCGAACGCAATGATGTGGTTCGCCCTACACATGTTCAAGAGCGAGGCGATTGGCAAGCGGAACTGCGCCAAGCCGAGCAAACGGTTGAGGGCGAGCTTTTCATCGGCGGACAGGAACATTTTTACCTGGAGGGACAAGCGTGCTTGGTTCTGCCTACCGAAGATGAAGGGGTCATTGTCCATACCTCTAACCAGCACCCTAGTGAGACCCAAAAACTTGTCGCTGAAGTACTGGGCATTCCCTTTCATGCAGTTACCGTTGAAGTACGCCGCATGGGCGGCGGTTTTGGAGGCAAAGAAACTCAAGCATCTCCTTGGGCTTGTATGGCAGCCATTATTGCCCGCAGAACCGGAAAAGCTACACGTATACGTCTACCACGAAGTGATGATATGCGCGCGACCGGTAAGCGACACCCCTTTCATAATCGCTACCGACTAGCCATTAATCGGCAAGGCATCATCCAGGGGGGAGACATAACAGTTATTGGTGACTGCGGATACTCGCCTGACCTTTCGGACGCCATTGTTGACCGTGCAATGTTCCATGCCGACAACGCTTACTCATTAGGCAATGCTCGCGTCACCGGTCATCGAGCTAAGACCCATACCGCTTCTAACACGGCTTTTCGGGGTTTTGGCGGCCCTCAGGGCATGATGATTATCGAAGCTGCAATGGATGATATCGCGCGCAAGGTCGGTGAAGACCCTCTCACCATACGCAAACGAAACCTCTATCGCGACGGGCGAGACGTCACCCACTACGGACAGCCAGTGGACCAAAAGCAGTTACTTCATACGCTGATTGATACATTGGAAAGCAGTAGTGATTACTGGGCGCGCCGTGCGGCTATTAAGGCATTTAATAGCAACAGCCCCATTATTAAAAAAGGGCTCGCGCTGACGCCAGTAAAGTTTGGCATCTCATTTACCGCCCAGCACCTCAATCAGGCCGGTGCGCTGCTGCATGTTTATACCGATGGCAGCATTATGATCAATCATGGCGGCACTGAAATGGGCCAAGGACTGCACACCAAGATTTGCCAAGTAGTGGCTCGCGAGCTTGGCTTGGATTTAGATAGCGTGCGGATTAGTGCAACTCGCACGGATAAAGTACCCAATACATCCCCGACGGCGGCTTCAAGCGGCGCCGACCTCAATGGCATGGCCGCGCGAGATGCCGCCAGTAAATTGCGCGAAAGGTTGTTCGACTTTGCCGCGATGCATTTTGAAGGCGGCTTAGACCGAGAAGGCATGCGCCTGGAAGATGGCATGCTGATTGCTGGGATTAATGAAAGCGAGCGTCGCATCCCCTGGGGAGAGCTTGTTCAAACGGCCTACCTCAATCGCATCTCGCTGTCAGAAAAAGGCTTTTATGCGACACCATTGATTCATTACAACCGTGCAACGGGCCAAGGCCGCCCTTTTTATTATTACGCGTTTGGAGCAGCCGTTGCCGAAGTGAGTGTTGACACATTGAGCGGCGAATATTTAGTTAACCGTGTTGACGTGCTGCATGACGTTGGCAATTCGCTAAACCCTGCCATTGATATTGGCCAAGTAGAAGGTGGCTTTATCCAGGGAATGGGCTGGCTAACCAGTGAAGAACTTAAGTGGAGCGATAAAGGTATGCTGGTTAGCGACGGGCCTGCGACCTACAAAATACCCACGTTTGGTGATCTTCCCGCTATTTTTAACGTTGAACTATTGGAAGGCCACCCAAATTCCATGGCAAGCCTATATCGTTCTAAAGCCGTTGGTGAGCCACCGTTTATGCTTGGTATCTGTGTTTGGTCTGCACTACGTGATGCGCTTTCAAGCTTAACCGATTACCAACAGTCTCCCCATCTCGACACTCCCGCAACCCCTGAGCGAGTGATGTTGGCTGCAAACGCAATTAGAGAAAAAGCGCTATGACACAGCCCCCGGCAGAAACTTGGCACGCTGCACTCGATCGATTGCAGCGTAGCGGCGTTCCCCACGTGTTGGCCACTCAGGTAACCAGCGCGGGCTCAACCCCGCGTGAGCCCGGCGCGCGCATGGTGATTACCCAAGAGGCGATCTATGACACGCTAGGTGGAGGCACTTTCGAGTGGCAAACTATCCACGCTGCTCGAGACTTTTTACAGCAAGGCCGCGCGGGCTTTCACTTAGAGGCATTCTCGCTAGGTGGGCGCAGCGGCCAGTGCTGTGGCGGTTATGTCAATGTGCTGCTGGAAATGTTTCCTGGTGCCGCTACCAATATCGCTTTATTTGGTGCCGGCCATGTCGGACGAGAGATCGTAAAGCTTAGCGAACCGCTCCCCTGGCAAGTACACTGGTTTGATAGCCGAGCAGATGTATTTAACGAACGCGATCAGCAGCAATCCCGACTCAGTTGCCATACGCTGAGCAGTGCACAAGAGGGAACTTCAGCCCTGCCGCCCTACTGTCATGCATTGGTATTAACCCACAACCATGATGAAGATTACGCCCTTATCACCGCTTTACTACAGCGCAATGACATCGCCTCGATAGGATTAATCGGCTCTGATAGCAAATGGGCAAGCTTCCGAGGACGACTGCAGCGCGAAGGCTACACCGCTGAAGAAATAGAGCGTGTACGCAGTCCCATTGGCTGTATTCATAACACTAAACTTAGCAACAAAACCCCCTATGCGATTGCTTTGACGGTGGTAACCGAACTGCTTTGGCTAACGGACAAGCCAGCCTCACTAGACATGCGCGGCCTTGAGCCGAACGCAATACGTGCACTTGTTGACGATACGAAAACGACTCAGAGTTAATATGAATTCCTCAATCGATACGCTCATCCGCGCTGAAATTGTCAGCTTTGCACGCGACCCAGGTAATGATGACCTACCTCAGCCAGGTAGCCTAGAGCATTATGGCGACGGGCTACTGTGGCTAAAAGGCAGTCATATTCAGGCTGTCGGCCACTATGGTGATCTCGCTGATCAACTGCCAAGTGACGCCCATGTTATTGATTATCGCGGCAAGTTGATTATGCCCGGCTTTATCGATACTCACGTTCACTATGTTCAGCTAGACATCATGGCTTCCTACGGCCGACAGCTACTTGATTGGCTAAATGACTATACGTTTCCTGAAGAGTGCCGTTTTGCCAATCATGCGCATGCAGAAGCGCTATCGAACGCTTTTCTAGATGAAATGCTTCGCGCGGGAACGACAACAGCCCAAGTATTTGGCTCAAGCCATCCTGGCTCAGTGGATGCGTTCTTCACCGCCTGCCAAAAACGTCAGCTACGCATGCTGGTCGGTAAAGTATTAATGGATCGCAACGCGCCTGACGCCCTAATGGATGGCGTGTCTGGAATTGCAGACAGTGAGCGACTTATTCAAGACTGGCATGGCAATGGCCGACTAGGTTATAGCGTCACGCCACGCTTTGCGCCCACCTCTACCAAAATGCAAATGGATGCTGCCGGCGCCCTCTTGCGTAACGACTCTAGCCTTTGGCTGCAAACTCATTTGGCTGAAAACAGTGGGGAATTAGATTGGGTAGCTGAATTATTTCCTGGTAGCCGCGACTACTTAGCCGTTTACGAAGAAGCGGGGTTAGTGGGCCCTCGCAGTACCTTCGCGCACGGCATTCATCTGGATAACGATATGCGTCAACGCTTGGCGGATCGAGGCGCCAATATTGCCTTTTGTCCAAGCTCCAATCTTTTCCTAGGCAGCGGATTATTTGACCGAGAAGCAGCTAAACAGACCGGCATGGCATTTACCTATGCTAGCGATATCGGCGCAGGCACCGATTTATCAGGGTTTGGAACGCTTAAGGCAGCCTACCAAGTGGGCCAATTAGGGGGACAGCCTCTCACCGCATGGCAAGGTTTTTACGGTTTAACCCATGGCAATGCAAAAGCGCTTTCCCTAGATACCCATATCGGCCAACTTGCCCCTTCCTACGAGGCTGATTTTGTAGTCATTGATCCTCATGCGACATCACTGTTGAAGCGCCGTATCCAACACAGCAAAACACTCGGCGAGCGTTTATTTGCGCTGATGATGCTCGCTGATGATCGCGCTATCTATGAAACTTGGGCCGCTGGCGAATGCCAGCACCAACGGGATTAATTTTCAAAGTTAAAATCCCCCAAACGGATACCTTGAGGGGTTTCCAGATAGTCCACAACTATAAGCCCCGAACACTCTGTGCTCGGGGCTTCTCTTAATAAGTAACTGACGATGACGCCACCCAGCCCTCCGAGCCGCCCTCGTCATTCCCGCAGGCCCTTAGCGGGAATCCATGTTGGGCTGGGGGTTTCGAGCTGCTGCAGGTCAAGGTGGATTCCCGATAACCTCACTCGGGAATGACGGTGCGGTGACTTGGGAGCGTCCCTAATTGATTTTCTTCCGCGCAAACAAAGAACCCAGCCGATGGGCTGGGTTCTTTGTTGAATAAGTGCCTGACGATGACCTACTCTCGCATGGGGAGACCCCACACTACCATCGGCGCTAAGCGGTTTCACTTCTGAGTTCGGCATGGGATCAGGTGGTTCACGCGTGCTATGGTCGTCAGGCGTAACTTGTAATGCATATCATGCTGACGTGTTTTGTGGCGTCTCTCGTTTCCTGTCGCTGACAGGAAGCGCGTATCCGGTTTTCATTATCACTACGACCAGACCCCTTGGGTGTTATAGGGTCAAGCCTCACGGGCCATTAGTACACGTTAGCTCAACGCCTTGCAGCGCTTCCACACCGTGCCTATCAACCAGCTGGTCTCGCTGGGCCCTTCAGGAGGCTCTAGGCCTCAGGGATGTCTCATCTTGAAGGGGGCTTCCCGCTTAGATGCTTTCAGCGGTTATCCCGTCCGCACATAGCTACCCGGCAATGCCACTGGCGTGACAACCGGAACACCAGAGGTGCGTCCACTCCGGTCCTCTCGTACTAGGAGCAGCCCTTCTCAAACATCCAACGCCCACGGCAGATAGGGACCGAACTGTCTCACGACGTTCTAAACCCAGCTCGCGTACCACTTTAAATGGCGAACAGCCATACCCTTGGGACCGACTTCAGCCCCAGGATGTGATGAGCCGACATCGAGGTGCCAAACACCGCCGTCGATGTGAACTCTTGGGCGGTATCAGCCTGTTATCCCCGGAGTACCTTTTATCCGTTGAGCGATGGCCCTTCCATACAGAACCACCGGATCACTAGAACCTGCTTTCGCACCTGCTCGACGTGTCTGTCTCGCAGTCAAGCACCCTTATGCTCTTGCACTCACTGCACGATGTCCGACCGTGCTGAGGGTACCTTCGTGCTCCTCCGTTACTCTTTGGGAGGAGACCGCCCCAGTCAAACTACCCACCACACACTGTCCTCGATCCGGATAACGGACCTGAGTGAGAACGCCAATGATGCCAGGCTGGTATTTCAAGGTTGGCTCCCCTCGAACTGGCGTCCGAGATTCAAAGCCTCCCAGCTATCCTACACAGGCAACATCAGCGTCCAGTGTGAAGCTATAGTAAAGGTTCACGGGGTCTTTCCGTCTAGCCGCGGGTACACCGCATCTTCACGGCGATTTCAATTTCACTGAGTCTCGGGTGGAGACAGCGTGGCCATCATTACGCCATTCGTGCAGGTCGGAACTTACCCGACAAGGAATTTCGCTACCTTAGGACCGTTATAGTTACGGCCGCCGTTTACCGGGGCTTCAATCAAGAGCTTCGGACGAATCCTAACACCATCATTTAACCTTCCGGCACCGGGCAGGCGTCACACCCTATACGTCCGCTTGCGCGTTAGCAGAGTGCTGTGTTTTTACTAAACAGTTGCAGCCACCTGGTATCTTCGACCGGTTCGGGCTTAGAGAGCAAGTCTCGTCACCCTACGCCGGCGTGCCTTCTCCCGAAGTTACGGCACCATTTTGCCTAGTTCCTTCACCCGAGTTCTCTCAAGCGCCTTGGGATTCTCACCCTGACCACCTGTGTCGGTTTGGGGTACGGTCGCACATGATCTGAAGCTTAGAGGCTTTTCCTGGAAGCGTGGCATCAATGACTTCCTGACCGTAGTCAGTTCGTTTCGTGTCTCGGCCTTAAAGGGTCCCGGATTTACCTAAGACCCAAGCCTACTCACTTTCACCAGGACAACCAACGCCTGGCTCACCTAGCCTTCTCCGTCCCCCCATCGCAATCATGTCCGGTACAGGAATATTGACCTGTTTCCCATCGACTACGCCTTTCGGCCTCGCCTTAGGGGCCGACTCACTCTGCTCCGATTAGCGTCGAACAGAAACCCTTGGTCTTCCGGCGAGGGAGTTTTTCACTCCCTTTATCGTTACTCATGTCAGCATTCGCACTCGTGATACCTCCAGCGAACTTCTCAATTCACCTTCATCGGCTTACACGACGCTCCTCTACCGCTCACACCTAAGTGTGAACCCGTAGCTTCGGTACCTGGTTTAGCCCCGTTACATCTTCCGCGCAGGCCGACTCGACTAGTGAGCTATTACGCTTTCTTTAAAGGATGGCTGCTTCTAAGCCAACCTCCTAGCTGTCTGAGCCTTCCCACATCGTTTCCCACTTAACCAGGATTTCGGGACCTTAGCTGACGGTCTGGGTTGTTTCCCTTTTCACGACGGACGTTAGCACCCGCCGTGTGTCTCCCACGCTTGCACTCACCGGTATTCGGAGTTTGCCTCGGGTTGGTAAGTCGGGATGACCCCCTAGCCGAAACAGTGCTCTACCCCCGGCGGTGATACGTGAGGCGCTACCTAAATAGCTTTCGAGGAGAACCAGCTATCTCCGAGCTTGATTAGCCTTTCACTCCGATCCACAAGTCATCCAAATCTTTTTCAACAGATCCTGGTTCGGGCCTCCAGTTGATGTTACTCAACCTTCACCCTGCTCATGGATAGATCGCTCGGTTTCGGGTCTATATCCAGCGACTGTGTCGCCCAGTTAAGACTCGGTTTCCCTACGGCTCCCCTAAACGGTTAACCTCGCCACTGAATATAAGTCGCTGACCCATTATACAAAAGGTACGCAGTCACAGAACAAGTCTGCTCCTACTGCTTGTACGCACACGGTTTCAGGATCTATTTCACTCCCCTCTCCGGGGTTCTTTTCGCCTTTCCCTCACGGTACTGGTTCACTATCGGTCAGCCAGGAGTATTTAGCCTTGGAGGATGGTCCCCCCGTCTTCAGTCAAGGTTTCTCGTGCCCCGACCTACTCGATTTCACATGATCAGATTTTCGACTACGGGGCTATCACCCACTATGGCCGCGCTTCCCAGCGCATTCGCCTAATCAGTCACATGCTTAAGGGCTGGTCCCCGTTCGCTCGCCGCTACTAGGGGAATCTCGGTTGATTTCTTTTCCTCAGGGTACTTAGATGTTTCAGTTCCCCTGGTTCGCCTCTTACGCCTATATATTCAGCGCAAGATACTCATCTTATGATGAGTGGGTTTCCCCATTCAGAAATGCCCGGGTCACAGGTTGTTTGCCACCTCGCCGAGCCTTATCGCAGGCTTCCACGTCTTTCATCGCCTCTGGCTGCCTAGGCATCCACCGTGTGCGCTTCATTGCTTGACCCTATAACCCGAAGGAGTCTGGTATCTCGCAATGATAACGATTGCCGGATACGCTTGAGACGTATCACAAAACAATTACGTATAAACGTTTTAAAAACGTTTATGTCAGCATGATATACATTGTTAAAGAGCGACTGTTCGATGAACAGTGATAAGGCAACGCAGTCTCAGCGTTTGACTTATCAATGGTCACAAAACATCAACAAACGGTTGGTAAAATACAACATAATGGTGGAGCCAAGCGGGATCGAACCGCTGACCTCCTGCGTGCAAGGCAGGCGCTCTCCCAGCTGAGCTATGGCCCCATTTTTTTTGCCGACCTAACCTCTTGCCATTAATTTCTGTGAGACAAGGCAAAATGCAACGACGTATAGCCTGCTATACGAGGAGCATTTTAACGCAGTATCACAGGAATTTGGTGGGTCTGGGCAGACTTGAACTGCCGACCTCACCCTTATCAGGGGTGCGCTCTAACCAACTGAGCTACAGACCCAAGAGGGGATCGTGCTTAAACCGTTTGCTCTATTATCTGATCAGGTAATTCATTGTGAGCGCTTACCGCGAGGGATGATGCATCGTTTAAGGAGGTGATCCAGCCGCAGGTTCCCCTACGGCTACCTTGTTACGACTTCACCCCAGTCATGAACCACACCGTGGTGATCGCTTTCCCGAAGGTTAAGCTAACCACTTCTGGTGCAGTCCACTCCCATGGTGTGACGGGCGGTGTGTACAAGGCCCGGGAACGTATTCACCGTGACATTCTGATTCACGATTACTAGCGATTCCGACTTCACGGAGTCGAGTTGCAGACTCCGATCCGGACTGAGACCGGCTTTTCGGGATTAGCTGACTCTCGCGAGCTCGCAACCCTTTGTACCGGCCATTGTAGCACGTGTGTAGCCCTACTCGTAAGGGCCATGATGACTTGACGTCGTCCCCACCTTCCTCCGGTTTGTCACCGGCAGTCTCCTTAGAGTTCCCGACATTACTCGCTGGCAAATAAGGACAAGGGTTGCGCTCGTTACGGGACTTAACCCAACATTTCACAACACGAGCTGACGACAGCCATGCAGCACCTGTCTCTGCGTTCCCGAAGGCACCAAGTGATCTCTCACAAGTTCGCAGGATGTCAAGAGTAGGTAAGGTTCTTCGCGTTGCATCGAATTAAACCACATGCTCCACCGCTTGTGCGGGCCCCCGTCAATTCATTTGAGTTTTAACCTTGCGGCCGTACTCCCCAGGCGGTCGACTTATCGCGTTAACTTCGCCACAAAGTGCGCTAGGCACCCAACGGCTGGTCGACATCGTTTACGGCGTGGACTACCAGGGTATCTAATCCTGTTTGCTACCCACGCTTTCGCACCTCAGTGTCAGTGTCAGTCCAGAAGGCCGCCTTCGCCACTGGTATTCCTCCCGATCTCTACGCATTTCACCGCTACACCGGGAATTCTACCTTCCTCTCCTGCACTCTAGCTTGACAGTTCCGGATGCCGTTCCCAGGTTGAGCCCGGGGCTTTCACAACCGGCTTATCAAGCCACCTACGCGCGCTTTACGCCCAGTAATTCCGATTAACGCTTGCACCCTCCGTATTACCGCGGCTGCTGGCACGGAGTTAGCCGGTGCTTCTTCTGCGAGTGATGTCTTTCCTAATGGGTATTAACCACTAGGCGTTCTTCCTCGCTGAAAGTGCTTTACAACCCGAGGGCCTTCTTCACACACGCGGCATGGCTGGATCAGGCTTTCGCCCATTGTCCAATATTCCCCACTGCTGCCTCCCGTAGGAGTTCGGGCCGTGTCTCAGTCCCGATGTGGCTGATCATCCTCTCAGACCAGCTACGGATCGTTGCCTTGGTGAGCCATTACCTCACCAACTAGCTAATCCGACATAGGCTCATCCAATAGCGAGAGCCGAAGCCCCCTTTCTCCCGTAGGACGTATGCGGTATTAGCCTGGGTTTCCCCAGGTTATCCCCCACTATCGGGCAGATTCCTATGCATTACTCACCCGTCCGCCGCTCGTCAGCGGGTAGCAAGCTACCCCTGTTACCGCTCGACTTGCATGTGTTAGGCCTGCCGCCAGCGTTCAATCTGAGCCATGATCAAACTCTTCAGTTTAAAATCATTGTGATGCTTACTCGTCACCCGAAAACGTAATGTTTACGAACAACAAAAGCGCATCAAACTTGGCTCAAGGTTCAAACGAATTCATTCAACTATTGTTTAAAAACTTACGTTTAAAAACTGTCGTTCTCATGACCGCTTGCCTTGATATTTGGTGATTTATCACCCTCATCGGCAAGCGCCCACATGAATTACCTGATCAAATTGTTAAAGAGCTACCGAAGGGCGTTGCCGTTCGATGTGGGGCGTATTCTACCCATTTCTATTTATTCGTCAACACTTTTTTATCTTGTTTGATAGCCACCTAGAAAGAAGATAGGCGACTACTTAAGAAGATAGTTTGTCTAGTAGGGACGTCATTACGGGTAGCAACCAACCCTATGCTGGCCGACGGTGAAATGGGAAGCGATTTACATAAGCCACCATCAACACGAGGTCGGCGGTTCTTTCATACCAACTCAAGACGTTGCAAAAGCTCTTGGCGACGTGGCTCATCAACAAAAGCTTCTTCAATTGCATTACGGTTCAGCATGCGGAACACCTCCGCATCCCAGCCAAATGCTTCAGCACAGGCAACATGATTTGTCAGCAACCCACCGCCAAAATAAGCCGGGTCGTCTGAGCTAATTGTCACCTTGAGGTTTTCTTTCAACAACTGGGGAAGAGGGTGATCTCGAAGATCATCAACCACTTTCAAACTGACATTAGACAGCGGGCAAACCGTTAGTACGATTTGACGCTCTCTGAGTCGCTTAACCACCGTGTCACTTTCGAGGCAGCGAACCCCATGGTCAATTCGCTGAACATCGAGAAGATCCAGTGCTTCAGCAATATATTCAGCAGGACCTTCTTCTCCTGCGTGGGCAACACGCACCAAACCAAGCTGTTTTGCTCGCGCAAAGAGCGCCTGGAATTTTGCCGGAGGGTTACCACGCTCTGCGCTATCTAAACCAATCGCATCCAGAAACTTCCAGTACGGAGCAGCATTTTCAAGCACGCTGAGCGCTTCTTCAGCCGGACGATCGCGCAAAAAGGCCATAATCATGCCAACAGACAGATCAAGCGTAGCCTCTGCCTCTTCTTTCGCACGAAGTAATCCCGCCATCACAACGTCAAGAGGAATGCCACGCTGGAGATGGGCCTGAGGGTCAAAATGCATATCAATGTGCACGACCCCTTCCCCACGAGCACGCTTGAAATAATCCATCGCCAAGTCATAAAAATCCTGCTCTGTGCGCAGCACGTTCATGCCTTGATAATAAAGATTTAGGAACCCCTGTAGGTCATCGAACTCGTAAGCCGCTTTTGCCTCTTTAACCGTAGCGTAAGGAAGCTCAATACCATTTCGCTTGGCAAGTTCAAACATTAACTCAGGCTCTAGCGAGCCTTCGATATGCAAATGAAGCTCTACCTTAGGGAGCTGAAGAAGAAATTCATGCATACGAAACTCCTGTCATTAGGATAAATTATTTCCAACATTATCAAGAGTATCCGTATTTAACTTCCCCCCAGCAAGTCGCCAGTGGTAGTTAACACCAGGCAGCAACGACGGGCATTCTACTTGGTGAATAAAATAGATCGCTGTTCGTCCAGTGAGCCAATGGTCAAGAGATTTAGCAATATGCATAGCGGTGAAGGCATCCACACCGGCAAAGGGTTCGTCTAAAAGCACGACTGCTGGATCCCGCAAAAAAACACGAGCCAATGCCACTCTTCGCGCTTGCCCACCTGAGAGCTGCTGCCCCATTTCGCCGACTTGGGTCATAAGCTGATTGGGTTGCTGCTTTACCCAATCCTTTAGGGCAACTTGAGAGAGAGCTTCCCACAGTTGATCATCGCTTGCCTCAGGGTTCGCGATACGCAGATTCGCCGCTAACGATCCATCAAAAAGATCAACCTGCTGCGTAAGCAAAGCAAAGTGCTTGGCACGGCTTTCCATAGTAACGTTAGAAGGCGCACAGCTGGCAACGTAAACCTGCCCCTCTGAAGGCGAAACTCTACCCATAATAAGGTTAGCCAACGTTGACTTACCCGCCCCTGAAATACCCGTCACTACTGCTCGCTCTCCGGCAGGCAAGGTAAATGTAGTATCAGACAGCACCGAATAGGCTGTATCGGGATAACGAAAAAAAACATTGTTGAACGCCACTGGATGCCCGCGAGAAGCATCAGGCAAGGCCAACGACGGCGCCTCAGTCATTATGCTGCTCAGTGCATTTAATCGCCGAGCAGCGCCATAGCTAGCACCGACTTTTAGAAAGGCGTTAGGCAACGTAGTGAATACTTCATTTATACCCAGCACAGCGATAACCGCCATAACAATGATAGGCCCCGCCACGTGGCCGGCCTCTACAATGAAGCTGCCCAGCCATAATACGCCCACCAACAATACGCCGGTCACCGCTAATACTAGCGCGTTGCCAATGGCCGACTTATAAGCAAGCTGACGCTGATTACTTAGCGCTTGGTCTTCGTGCTGATTAATCCGCGTACGGTACCAAGGATTAGTTTGGTAACTCATTAGCTCAGCCGACGCTTGTACTTGATCAAGCACTAGACGGCGTAACTCTTCTTGGTCGCTAACTTGCTGGTGGCTATTACCAAACCCCAACCACGCATAGCCAAGCGTCACTACAAGCCATAGCACGCTCAACACAGCGGCTATCAAACCACCCAACACTGGCACCCAAATAGCGATAAAGCCAGATACCACCAGGATGCTTAACAGCCCAACTAACGGAGGGATAAGCAAGCGCAGATACAGGTTGTCAAGCGTATCAATATCCGACGTTAAGCGACTTAGCCATTCACTCGCGCGGCGGCGCTTAAGCGTTGCCTCATCCAACCTGGTTAAATCGCCAAATACGCGGTAGCGCAAATCAGCTAATAATGTCAGTACGGTATTGTGGTTATAAAGACGCTCCGCGTAACGTGCCACCGTTCGCAGCAGTGCAAAAAAACGAATACCGCCACCGGGAACATAAATATCCAAAGTAACGGGCAATCCAGCTGCCAACGCGATGCCAGCCAACGCACACGCGGCAATAAACCAACCCGAAAGCCCTAACAGTGCAAGACCTGCCAGGAGCGTCACCAACGCTAATAATGCCCCCATAAAGAAACGCTGACGACGACGCAGCATTATGAGCAGCCATGGTTTCATATCGCGATAAAACTGCGTCATACCGTCGCCTCAATAAGCTGACCGGCTTCACAGGTAAAATGACGATTAGCAACGGCTACCAGCGCAGGGTGGTGCGTTGCAATAACTAGCGTACGGCCTTCCTTTGCCCAATCTAGTAGTGCCTGAATGACAGCCTTCTCAGTGATAGCGTCTAGGCTTGCCGTCGGTTCGTCTAATAAAACCAGTTGCGCCTCGCTAAGGTAGACACGCGCCAGCGTAAGACGTTGTGCTTGTCCCCCGGAGAGCCCGACACCACGCTCGCCTACCAGGCTTTCCAGACCATTTGGTAGCTGGGATAACAACTCACCCAGCCCTGCCCGTTGCAGTGCTCGTACCATTGACACCTGATCAGCCTCAGGAGCCGCTAAGCGCAGGTTATCGGCAAGAGTTCCCTGAATAATGCAAGGCGTTTGATCCAGCCACGCGACCTGACCACTGTGACGATAGCGGCACTCACCGCTGCTAGGCATCATAAAACCAGCCATTAAGGCTAGGATGGATGATTTACCGCTACCTGATTCACCGGTGATAACAACCACGTCACCACGTCGGATGGTAGCGTTCAGGTCGGACAAGACCGTGGCACGCCCCTCATATCCGACACCCGCCCCGCGCAGCTCAATAACGGTATTTTCCGAACGAGGCACTGATGTGGCTGAAGGAACCAGATCTGGTTCGTTCAGTATTGCCACGATACTTTCAGCCGCCCCTAATGCTGCTGCGCGGTCATGATAGTGCTGGGATAGTGTTCGTAGAGGCTGAAAAAACTCGGGTGCCAGCAATAAAACGGCTAGCCCAGTGAAGAGGGTTAGAGAGGAGGAAGGCCCATAGTCGATATAACCAAGTAGACCAAAACCGACGTACATGGCCACAACCGCAATCGCCACAGATGCAAAAAACTCAAGCACCGCGGATGATAGGAACGCTAGACGCAGCGTGCGCATACTTAGTCGTCGATAGTCATCGGTGGCATACCAAACATCTTTTTGTGCTGACTTGGTATGGCCAAACAGCTGGAGCGTCGTCATCCCTCTGACTCGATCTACAAAGTGGGCCGACAAACGCGACACGGCCATGAATTGATCACGATTCAAACGCTCAGCGCCCATACCTACCAACGCCATAAAAAGCGGGATAAGTGGCGCAGAAAGCAACAAAAAGATGGCCACAAGGTAGTCCAGCCATCCAACAATGCAAAGGATAAGTAACGGTAAGGCGACGACAATCCTCATCTGAGGATAAAAACGCGCGAAATAACCGTCTAACGCGTCAATATGCTCTACCGCCTGAGTCGCTATCGCCCCACTCTGTTGGCGAGTAAGCCAAACGGGCCCAAGCGTCGCCACCTTATTTAGCAACGCCTCTCGCGCATGCTGGCGAATACGAAGACTTGCCTCTGCACTACTGGCTTCTTGCAATGCTTGAAGTAGTGAGCGACACAGCACCACTGCCACCAACCCCAAGAAAACAACTGTCAGTGATGCCGGTGAGCGACCATGAATGACAAGCTGATCAATGCACCATGCAAGCCCCACCACTAGTAAAACCGTAAGCCCCCCTGCAAGCACGCCACCTATTGCGGCTAGTGTGAGCTTTTTGTGTTCACGCCGAGCAAGAGATTTCAACCATGAGCGTGAAGTTAAGGGTATTACCTGACCTGATTGAGAGGTAGCCATAAGGTTAGTGGCACTCCTCATTTGATGGTCGCGCCTTGCCAGCAATGGGTACATCCAAGCTAAAGACAACCGCAAACACTTTTGTCCAAAATAGCGAAAGACGGTCCCAAGCTGGGTTTTGGGTTTTAAAGAAAAGCCCATGGAGTAATGCTATATAGGAGACCAGCCCGATAGTAGAAACTGGAAAAATTGCATGGAAATATTCCACAAAGGCGAACTGAATTCGCGATAGCACGCAGAGGGCAAGCTCCATCACACTCTCCTAAGACCTGGATAAGCTGGGCCACACAAGCTTAGTTAAGCCTTACTGGTGCTGCACTTTAGCAATGAGCATAGGCTCTAGGCACGATGCAGCGACACAGCAACTAAGCCTGAGATTCGAATGTGTTGTCATTTGATGCTGTGACAAACGTTATACACTACTAGCGCTTCTTCAAAACTGTGTCGCATTGACGCAGTTAGGACATCACTACGATGCTAACCATGTAGCCAGTGTAAGCAATGAACATAGAGAACAGTACGCCACCCTCGATACGGTTTATACGCCGCGGGCGCCCCCGCCAAGAGAAAGCAAAGAACACCATCATGAGGGTCATAAAGGTCATGACGCTCCAATCACGAATTAGCACTTCGCGCCCCACTTCAATCGGTGTAATAACGCCAGCAAGACCTACCACAGCCAAACTGTTAAATAAATTAGAACCTACGACATTACCCAGCACCATATCATGCTCTTTGCGCCGCAAAGCGCTGATAGAAGAAGCAAGCTCTGGCAAGGATGTTCCTATTGCTACAACGGTTAAGCCAATAATTAAGTCGCTAACTCCAAAAGCTACCGCTATTTCGACCGCCCCCCACACCAGTATGCGCGAACTAGCGATCAACAAGACTAGTCCAACTAGCGTCCACATAAACGCCTTGCCACGAGACATGGGCTTACTATCCAGCGCTTCTGCTACTTCACCCACTAGCGGATCATCTTGCTGTCCTCGTGAACGGACAATACTAACCCCAATAAAGAGCGCCAACGCACCTAGCAGTAAGACGGCTTCTCCGCGAGAAATCCAACCGTCATAAAGCATATAACCCGTCAAAAGCATGACACCTATCAACAGTGGCATCTCCTTACGGATCACACCAGAATGCACCGCTAAAGGAGCGATCAACGCGACAAAACCTAAAACAAGGCCAATATTAGCGATATTGGAACCATAGGCGTTACCTACCGCTAAACCAGGGTTTCCTTGCATGGCCGCCAACACTGACACCATCATTTCTGGTGCAGAGGTGCCAAAACCAATAACCAGCATGCCAATTAATAGTGGCGATAGCCCTAACCACCTAGAGGTAGCTGCAGCACCATCGATAAATTTCTCAGCGCTCCATACAAGAAGCACCAAGCCCAAAACTACAGCCAAAAAAGGGAGCAACATTATTTCATTTCCTTAATAACGTAATGTTAGGCACTATCATTAGGCACCATTGCCGAGGCATCCTTGTCTAACTAGTTGGTTAGGTCAAGTGCTGTTTTACGGGGCGAAGATTAATCTCGATTTGACAGTAGTACCTGCCCACCGTACTAATTTGGATTCCTCAACGTATTGAGAATTAGCAGTTGCCTCATTTTCAGTTTATCAAACGACCTTCTTTGCGGGTGAACTCACCACAGGTCGACTGCCGCCCTCCTGAATCTCGCGCCCAGCGTAGACGCTTACGCGCCTGTCATGAGTGTGACTGGGTGTCTGCACTTCCTCCGCTTGGCTCTGGAGAGAAAGCATCTTGTCCACGCTGTTCACATGTGCTGGTAAAGCGGCATCGCTATCCTGCTCAGAGAAGCATGGCGCTAGCGCTTTCATCCTTAATAGCGCTACTTGCAGCAGTATCATTTCCGTTTGTTAGCTTTAGCATCAGTGGCATTGGTAATCGTATAGAACTTTCACAGACTGCCACTACGCTCATCGCTTTTCATCAGCCTGTTGTCGCTATCGCTGTCATTATGACCATTGTTGTGCTGCCCGCTATTTATCTAATTAGCGTGATCTGGCTTCAGTTTGGCTTACTTCGCGGCCATCCAATGCCGTTTAGTCGGGACATCGCTCGTTCACTAGCGAGGCTTACCCCATGGATGATGGCGGATGTCTTCATCGTTGGGGCGCTGGTGAGTTTGATAAAAATAGCTGGCATGGCACACATTGAAATAGGCATCTCTTTCTGGGCGTTCAGCGCGTTTGCCATCCTTTTACTGTTAACGACACAATCCATTGATTCAGATTGGATGTGGTTCTCTTTAGAGAAAGAACCCCTCGCGCCAGAAGGCACTCTCACAGGAACGACAGCGGCAAGCCAAGGGGTAACCGGCTGCCCAACTTGCGGCCTAATTAATCGGCTTAATGAGCATGCCAAGGGGCACTGTCTGCGCTGCCAAGAAAAGCTCCACCCACGATTACCACACAGCTTGCAACGCACCTGGGCACTGCTTTTTGCAGCAGCGGTGATGTATATCCCTGCTAATGTATACCCTATTATGACCACGACTAGCTTAGGGCACTCATCACCCTCAACGATCATCGGTGGGGTTGTGCAGCTGATCCAAATGGGCTCCTGGCCCGTGGCCGTGGTTATCTTTGTGGCGAGTGTTATTGTTCCCGTTGGTAAGCTGGTCGCACTGGTTTGGCTCTGTATGGTCATAAAGCATAGCAACGAGCTCAACGCACAAAGCCGAACTCGACTTTATCGGCTGACTGAATTTATAGGCCGATGGTCAATGGTTGACGTATTTGTGGTTTCAATATTAGTCGCTCTGATTCGCGCAGGGTCGTTAATGTCAATTACACCAGGGCCGGCGGCGCTCGCGTTTGCTGCCGTCGTTGTGCTCACAATGTTAGCAGCCATGACGTTTGACCCGCGCTTAATTTGGGACACTCCGCCTCCTCGCTCTACACGCCGTAACACGGCCACCAAGGAAACTGTTGATGGCTAATGATTCAACACCAAAGAAAGCCGATACCAACGACAACAACGATTTACATCGTGCGAAGTCATCACCGCAAACACGGCTCTCTCCGATTTGGATCGTGCCAATCGTAGCGGTGGTGATTGGGCTTTGGCTTGCCTACGACAACTACGCCAGCCGAGGCACGCTCGTCACACTAACAATGGACAGTGCGGAAGGTATCGAAGCGGGCAGCACGCTTATTCGCAGCCGCAATGTTGAAATAGGCAGAGTCCAAAACGTTCGCTTATCTGATGACCTTTCCCACGCCGTTATGACCGCCCGCATCCAACCAGAAGCGGAAGCGATGCTTAGGGAAGATAGCCGATTCTGGGTGGTAAAGCCGCGCATCGGCCGCGAGGGCATTAGCGGGCTGGGCACGGTATTGTCGGGTGCCTATATTCAGCTAGAGGCAGGTCAGTCGGATGAACCTGAGCGCGAGTTTACGGTAAGTGATACACCACCGGTTGCCCCAGCTGGGCAGGCTGGTTTGCAAATCAGCTTAGTCAGTCAACTGGGTAACTCACTGCGTATAGGCGACCCTGTTTCTTACCAGGGCTATACCGTAGGACGAGTTGAAGATACTCGGTTTGACGCGGAATCTCGCACCATGCACCACCAAGTATTTATTGAAGAACCCTACGGCCAGTTGGTAACGGATAGCACTCGATTTTGGACATCAAGCGGTGTTGATTTCCAACTAGATGCCGATGGCGTACGTGTCAACGTGGAGTCTCTTGAAGCATTACTGGGAGGCGGCGTTACGTTTGGCGTGCCAGAAGACTTGCCGATGGGGCAACCCGTAGAGCCCAATGCACGCTTTAATCTCTATGCGGATGAAAATACTGCCCGGGAAGGAACCTTCAATCAGTATTTAGAGTACGTGCTATTGGTTGATGATACCGTTCGCGGATTATCGAAAGGTGCGCCCGTCGAATTTCGCGGGGTAAGAATCGGTACGGTTGCGTCGGTACCCTGGAACTTTACCGCTCCACAGCCCGACTCGCGTTCTCAGTTTGCCATCCCAGTGCTGATTCGAATCGAGCCTCAGCGGTTGGGCATTGAGAATGCCGACATCGACATAGAACAATGGGACTCACGCTTTAAGCGCCTTTTCGGCTTAGGGCTACGTGCATCACTCAAAAATGGCAGCCTATTAACGGGTGCACTTTTCGTTGATCTTAATTTTCAACGCGATTTAGCTGATGAATATGTCGCCGAAACGTTCTCCGAGAGGACAGTATTCCCTACTGTTGCTGGCGGCTTTGCACAGATCCAAGCGCAGATAACCAGCCTGCTTGAGAAATTAAACGCGCTTGAAGTTGAGCCATTACTTGCAGGTTTAGACCGAAACTTACAAGCATCTGAAAGTGTGCTCAACGAGATACGCCAAGTAAGCACCTCCATCAACCAGTTGCTGAATGATCCCGATACTCAGGCAGTGGGCGGAAACGTAAATGCGACTCTTGAGGAGCTGCGTAACACCTTGCAAGGTGTATCACCGTCATCTCCAGCCTATCAGGATTTAACAACGGCTATTCAACGGCTGGATCGCTTAATGCGCGACTTACAACCACTTACTCGCACATTAAATGAAAACCCAAGAGCGCTCTTATTCGACAACCTGGATACTCAAGATCCCGTGCCTCGCGCACCACGCTAAGAAGGAGCTTACTATGCACTATAAGGCAATCCGCTATTTATCACTACTTGGCCTTTGCATACAGCTAAGTGCTTGCGCTAGCAGTGTCACACCACCCTCTCGCTACATGCTACCAAGCGAAAATGCAGTGAGTTCGCCAAACCAGCCGATCGGCACACTGCAGGTGCGAGCACCACGTTTAGCACATTATCTGGATGTGGACGGCATCGTCATGCAGCTTGATGACATCACCCTAAATGAAGCCCGCGAACACCAATGGGCTGAAAGTATTGGACGCCAATTAGAACGTGCATTACGTGCTCAACTATCCCAAGAACTCACGTCCATTCAGGTCGTTCATGCTGATGGCAATGCACCTGAAGCGCTCACATTACTACTTGAAGTTGATCAATTTCAGGGGCGGCACGACGGGCGAGCGGTCACCAGTGGCCAATGGCAGTTACGCGGCGCAGATAACAACCTACTTGCGCTAAAAAGTTTTTCTGCAGAGACCGAGCTCCAGCAGGACGGCTACCCTGCTCTCGTTCGCTCACTTGGCGAAAGCTGGGATAAGGTGGCCCTGCAAATCGCCAACGAGATCCGCGAAGGAAATTATTTTCAGATGTGACATCAGTAAGGCATCCAGCCTCTAGGTTAAACGCTGAAATGAAGTATCCATGATATACTAAAGGAGTCATCTTTCAGCATCACCACGTCACCCCCGATTCAAGCCAATGTCTATTTCACCGTCTTGATCGGCAAAAAAATGACCATCGCGGCAGCGCGCTTTATCTGGCAAACTTCGCTGCCGCGAAGGTGTACCATCCTCGCTTTTTGAACATTACGCTCAGTAACGACGACGCCAAGCGGCGTCACTTACTAAGCGATTGCGGAGAACGCATGAGCTTTTCTGAACTTGGTCTGCACGACGATTTACTACGCGCGGTTACCGCGCAGGGCTATACGCAGCCTACCCCTATTCAACAAAAAGCTATACCCGTTGTACTTGAAGGTCGCGACATGCTCGCCAGTGCACAAACTGGCACAGGCAAAACCGCTGGCTTTACGTTGCCCATGTTACAGCGGTTAGCGAATGGCAAGCGCCCCGGCAAACGCCAAGTACGCGCGTTAGTGCTCACGCCTACGCGCGAGCTTGCTGCCCAGGTAGGCGAAAGCGTAACCGCTTACGGCAAGCACCTCTCTTTACGCTCGCATATTATTTTCGGCGGTGTTGGCCAACAGCCACAAGTGGATGCACTCAAAGCGGGGCTTGATGTGTTGGTCGCCACGCCAGGTCGGCTACTAGACTTGCATCAGCAGGGCCACGTGGATCTATCGGCCGTAGAAATCCTGGTGCTCGACGAAGCTGATCGCATGCTCGACATGGGATTCATCCATGATATCAAGCGTCTATTGCGCTTAGTACCGAAACAGCGTCAAAACCTGCTGTTCTCTGCAACATTCTCCAACGACATACAGTTATTGGCGCAACAGCTGCTCAACAACCCAGCGTTAATAGAAGTCGCACCTCGCAACACGACCGCTGAAAAAATTGAGCAAACCATTTACCGAGTAGATCGTGATAAAAAACGCGAGCTGCTGGCCCATTTAATTCAGCAGCATGGTTGGTTTCAGGTACTCGTTTTCACACGCACCAAACATGGCGCGAACCGCTTAGCAGAGCAGCTCTCTAAGCAAGACATACCCGCCATGGCCATCCATGGCAATAAGAGCCAAGGGGCTAGAACACGTGCACTAGGTGCTTTCAAAAGCGGTGATTTGCAGGTACTTGTCGCCACTGACATTGCCGCTCGCGGGCTAGATATCAACGAACTTCCCCATGTCGTTAATTTCGACTTACCCAATGTGGCAGAGGATTATGTTCACCGTATTGGACGCACCGGCCGAGCGGGCAGCGATGGCGAAGCAGTTTCGCTCGTATGTGTCGACGAACACGGCTTGCTGAGTGGGATTGAGCGTCTTATCAAGCAAAACCTGCCTAAACGTATCGAACCCGGTTTTGAACCTGATCCAAACGCCAAGCCCGAGCCGATTGAAAATGGCTGCCGTGGTCAGAAGCAGCCCCGCGCCAAACGTAAACCGGAAGGGCAAGCAGCTAATACAGGCGGTGAACGTCGTCGTCGCGCCCGTCGCTAGCCCTTAGCTTAGGAATATGCGAAGGTTGTCGCTTCGCGTATTCCGCTGGCACAACTTAACTTATTCATGGAGTGATTATGGCGTCGTCTCAACTTATTAACGATTACCGCCAGTGGCTTACCTTTCAACGCCAGGAGCAACTAAGCCGTGAGCACCAAGGTATTTCACAGCGGCTAGAAGATGCCCGGGCATCGGCTGGACAAGTGCTGCAGGCGTATCGCAGCATGGCTGAAAAAGCCTCTACAGAGGGCGCTTGTTATCGCACACTTTTCTTACGTGAACGTAATGATAACGAATCGCTACCCTGTGAAGGATGGTTATTTGTACGACGGGTACTTAGCGAAGAGAGCAGCACGCGAGTACGGGTAACGTTACTGGAAACCTTTACGCTGGAAGACGGCATTATTACACCTGGGGATAAACCTGCACGTAAATTAACCCTCGAAATCTACGACAAGCTGAATATTGATAAGGGGATGCGTACCGAGGTGCGCGTAGACTGCTTAGACACGCAGCAAGATTATCATTTCATTACCCTGCTTGATGCGGTACGCGGCGACTTACGCCCCCACCTCAAGTAAATGTCAGCATGGCTTCTCGTCGCACATACACCTTTATTGTTCTGATGTTCGTAGTAGGGCTTAATTTACGCCCTGCTATGTCATCAGTTGCGCCGCTGCTTTCCCGACTGCAAGAAACTGCGGGGTTAAGTCCTGCATCAGCGGGCATTTTAACCACGTTACCCGTGCTTTTTTTAGGCTTGTCAGCCCCACTTGCTCCCCTATTGGCTAAACAGTTGGGCAGCGAACGGGCCCTGAGTAGTGCACTGCTTTTATTAACTTGCGGTTTAATCTTAAGAGGCATGCCAGTGCCTGGCGCGCTTTTTATTGGCTCAGCAATGGCAGGCAGCGCGATCGGCCTTAGCGGCACCCTTCTACCAGCGCTTGTTAAACGCGAGCTTCCCCACAGCGCCGATCTTCTGACTGGTTTATACACCATGGCGTTATGTTTCGGCGGTGCTTTAGGCGCTGGTCTTAGTGTTCCGCTGATGCAATGGCTAGGCAGCTGGCAGTTGAGTCTAATGAGCTGGTCACTGTTAGCATTAGTAGCCCTGGCACTATGGGTGATCAACATGCCAACGGCCCAACACACCCCACTCAAGCCAAGAAGCTCTTCTTCGCTCGCCCAATTAATGCGTAAGCCACTTACGTGGCATGTCATGCTGTTCATGGGCATTCAGTCTTCCATGGCTTACATTGTGTTTGGTTGGCTGCCCACCTTATTAGTCTACAGAGGCTATGATGAAGCTGCGGCCGGCTGGACAATGGCCATCTCAATCATGTGTCAGTTAGTTTCAGCACTGGGCGCACCTTGGCTAGCCCGCTTAACCCACGATCAACGCCCTGCCTTACTACTAGTTCTTTTTAGCACTGCACTAGGGCTTTGGATGTTGCTTATTGCGCCACTAGCCTGGAAGTGGCCCGGCGCGGTACTTCTTGGTATTGGTCAAGGCGGCAGCTTCAGCTTAGCACTCAGCCTGTTGGTGTTACGAACGGCTAACTCGCGTCTCGCGGGGCAGCTTTCTGGCTTAGTACAGGGTGGCGGCTATACGTTGGCAGCGCTAGGCCCTTTTGGGGTTGGTCTGATGCTGCAAGCCGGAGCAGAGTTAGCCCACATAGCATGGCTGCTTATTCTGCTAATTGTTATTTGTTGCGGATTTGCCTTATTGGCTGGGCGTAACCGCCAATTAGACGATCATAGCGGTGAGTTGTTAGTACATCGCGGTTAGCCGTCGTGCAAGGCAATACCTGCCTCAGTTTGCAGAGCCTGTTTCAATAGCATACAGAGGCACGGACACTTAGGCACAGGTACTTAGACACAAGCACTTAGACACACGTACTTAGACGCTACGATTGAGAAAGACCCTTTTAGATTCGCCCAATTCAGGAAACGGCTATGAGCATCACTTCTCCCCTGGCAAACGCCGCCCCCACTCAAGAACGTGTGCTGGTCATCTATACTGGCGGCACCATTGGCATGCAGCCAAATGTAAAGGGACTAGCCCCAGGGGGGAACTTTCAAGATCGCATGGCAGACGCACTAAGCCAGCTTCCTATACTGCACCAACATGCCCTTCCCGCTTATGACGTGCTTAGTTATGCGTCATTGATCGACTCAAGTGCAGCGACGCCGCTGACTTGGCAACAGATTGCCAACGATATTGCAGCCCACTTAGCCGACTACCGTGGATTTGTCGTTATCCACGGCACGGATACCCTAAGCTGGACCGCGTCGAGTCTTGCCTATCAGCTACAGGGGATTGACCGCCCGGTTGTGTTAACAGGCTCTATGCATCCTCTTGAAATGATTGATAGCGATGCGATCGGCAACCTTTACGGAGCATTAAGGTTTGCTGCAAACGTTGAGTTACAAGAGGTGGCGATCTATTTTTCAAATCGCCTTCTGAGGGGGTCACGAGCGATTAAACAGCATACAGAATCCTTAGATGCGTTTATCTCACCAAGCTATCCCTGTATCGGTGAACGCGTTGGCGATGACTTCATTTATTACCCAAGTAGAGGTTTAGGGTTTCAACAACGCGGCGCGCCCCGCTTTGAGCTTTCAGACTATCAAGCCGTCTCCGATGGCGCCGTTATTAGACTAGCATTGTGGCCAGGTATATCGCCTTGGCAATTGGAAGCTCTGCTCGGTGATTCGCGCGTTAAGGGGGCTCTACTGCAGCTTTGGGGAGCAGGTAATATACCCAACGACCCTGCACTCATTGATGTCATTGCTAACGCCAGTGGCGAAGGAAAGCTGCTGGCCGCGGTTAGCCAGTGCCCCCAGGGCAGCATTCATATGGGCGAGTACGCAGCGGGCCACGGTCTAGCAGAAGCGGGCCTACTGTCTGGAGATAACATGACACCGGAAGCCGCTTTCACCAAACTCGTTCACCTATTGGCTCAACCCCTTTCCATGGACATTCGACGCCAGCGATTTTTAACGCCACTTGTCGGCGAGCGCTAAACACCGCACGTCGATCAATTCGCACTGGCGTAGTCACTTATACACGCTATGTTTAAACATACGCTAACAACCAAAAGGAAAGCAGCGTATGGAACGGCCTGTACACTATTTTAGCGAGCTATTTGAACAACTCGGGCTACGCTCGGATGCAGAGTCCATAGAGCACTTTATTCAGCGCCACTCCCCCCTTCCCAAAGAAATGCCGCTCGCGGAGGCACCCTGCTGGAACGAAGGCCAAGCTGATTTTCTTCGTGAGGCCGTGGAAGATGATGCCGACTGGGCCGAAGTTGTCGACCACCTTGATGCCTCGATGCACAAACGAGCTTGATTGCTGCTAAACACCTCTTTGCGCGCCGCTCACTAACGGCGCCAATATAGCCATTAACTGTTGAGGCGAGCTTCAACGCGCTCAAGAATTTGCCTGCTCACTTTTCCTACTAATGGCTTTGCAGCACGGTTCACCGCTTTTTCCATCAATCGGTTACGGATTTCATAACTCAGCGTAAGCGATACCTCTGTCCCCTCCGGCACTTCACGCAATTGATAACGACCTTGGTTTTTAACGCCTTCCAATGATTCCCATGCCAGCACATAAGGTGGCTTGATCTCGGTTACTGCCACATCAAATGACCAATCCATACCCACCGCGTGGACATGCCAGCGATAACGGTTATCGCCTAAGGTATCAATTGATCTAATGAGATCAGAATAGTCAGCAAAATCTTCAACTCGACTCAGCAGTTCAAACACTCTTTCAGGCTGAGCATTAATAATTTCGCTATGTTCTATGGTGGCCATGGATTCATCCCTTACGACTAGAAGGATTAGCTTAGCATGTTGGCCCATGCGCATACCGAACAGAAAATGGTACCAATTGCGGCTACCACTGGCCAGGCAAGCCCGCATTGCGTAAACTGCCGTCCTTCCGGACCGGACCCCGGAATCTCATTTAGCGCGACGCTAAAGCACTCAATAAATTCTCCGGCCAATGAGTAATTATTATGTCGTTACCCCCTACCTCTGGCGCAGACGCGTCATCTACCGTTGTGATTTATTCCGGCGGCATGGACTCCTATACCGTTCTTCACCGCGCAATTAAAGAAGGGCTCGAGGTTCATGCGCTCTCCTTTGATTATGGCCAACGCCACGCCAAAGAACTGGACATAGCGAAAGCAGTTTGTAAGCAGCACGATATTCCCCATCAAGTCGTTGATATACGTGCTATTCACGGTTTAATTGATAACTCAGCGCTGACCAACCCAGATATATCAATGCCTGAAGGTGACTACGCCGCTGATAACCTCCCTACCACCGTTGTCCCTAACCGCAATATGATTCTGCTTTCGTTAGCCATTGCTAAGGCAGTTAATATCGGTGCGGGGCGTGTCGATTACGGCGCCCACGGCGGTGATCATATTCTCTACCCTGACTGCCGCCCTGAATTTGTTCACGCAATGAACCAGGTCGCTGGCATCGCTAATTTTGAACCGATAACGCTGCATGCACCTTATCTAGCATCGAGCAAAGCCGATATCTTGCGCGATGGCTTAGCAATGGGCCTGAACTACCGTGATACCTGGACCTGCTATGAAGGGCGCCCACTGGCTTGCGGCAAGTGCGGCAGTTGCCGTGAACGGCTGGCGGCGTTCGCAGCCAACAATA
This sequence comes from Halomonas sp. MS1, assembly GCF_024182575.1. Lineage (NCBI taxonomy): Bacteria > Pseudomonadati > Pseudomonadota > Gammaproteobacteria > Oceanospirillales > Halomonadaceae > Halomonas > Halomonas sp. MS1. Next base: position 3,554,253 of record NZ_CP098926.1, on the reverse strand, counting down.
CTTCAGACCCACTGGCGTATGAATCTACCCCTGCACAGGTTACCGGCTGATGTATCACGTCAAAGAAGCCTTTTATACCTTGCAGGGCGAAGGTGCACAGGCAGGCCGTGCCAGCGTATTTTGCCGCTTTAGCGGCTGCAATTTGTGGTCTGGGCGTGAAATCGATCGCGCCAGCGCAAAATGCTCCTTTTGCGACACCGATTTTATCGGTACGGATGGCATTAACGGTGGGCGCTTTAACACTCCACGTGAACTCGCTGATCACATTAAAGCCCTTTGGCCAGTTCATGCGGGGAGAGCAACGCCCTACGTAGTATTCACGGGCGGCGAGCCATTACTCCAGCTTGATACCCCGCTGATCGCACTACTACACAGCGATGGGTTTGAAGTGGCCGTTGAAACGAATGGAACGGTCATGCCACCGCCAGGAATTGACTGGCTATGTGTTAGCCCGAAGGGCACAAACTCATTGGTGGTCACCCGTGGCGATGAGTTAAAGCTGGTTTTCCCACAATATGCAGCGCCACCCACTCAATTCGCCAATTTGGACTTCAACCACTTTTTTTTGCAGCCGATGGACCACGGCATAGCGCAGAGAAATCACGCGACGGTTCAGGCAACCACCGAGTATTGCATGGCTAACCCCCAGTGGCGGCTATCGCTTCAAACGCACAAGATTGCAGGATTTGAGTAATGGCGTTATTTGTAAATCGTCTCAGCCATATTGATGTTTCACTGTGGTGCCCTACAAAAGGGTTGGTAGGCTGTAGCTGGCAAGTAGATGCTCAACTGGATGGGGAGCTAGGCGAAGATGGTATGCTTTTTGACTTCGGGGAAGTTAAGCCTTGGATCAAACGCACACTCGATAGTGGCCTAGACCATACGCTGCTCGTACCTGTCAACGCGCCCGGCATTAAGGTTACTGACTGCGCTGAAGGTATCTGCATTAGAACAGCGACTCCTTACGAAATGGAAGTTCGCGGGCCAGCCCAAGCATTTACCTTGCTCCCCTGGGATACCATCACTGTTGAGCGTGTCACCCACTATTTAAGCTCACAGCTGACGAAGCAAGAGCAACGGCCAGCTAATGTCCACAGTGTCACGCTAACGCTGAGTGACGAGCCTATAGACGGCGCTGCCTATGGCTACACTCACGGACTGAAACGGCATCTCGGCAACTGTCAGCGGATTGCCCATGGCCACCGCTCGCGCCTGTTTATCTGGCAGCATCAGGCACGTCAGCCAGCGCTTGAGCAGCGCTGGGCAGCATGGCTGGATAATCGATATCTGCTTGAACAGGCCGATATTGAAAGCCAGATTGATGAAAAGCTGACCTGCCGTTACCAGTCTGCACAAGGCACATTTTCGATCACACTGCCTCAAGAACGCTGCTGTGTACTGCCCAAGCCGACAACCGTCGAGAATATTGCGTTATGGCTTGCCAAGAGTATTGCAGAACACAGCGGCCATAAAACACTGGTTCAGGCATTTGAAGGAATTGATAAAGGCGCAACGGCAGAAGCCTCGCCATGAGTAGTCACGTTTTCGCAACAGACACCGCCGCCTGCCGAGCAGGCTGCGGTGCTTGCTGTATTGCACCGTCGATTACCTCTTATATACCCGGCATGCCAAATGGCAAACCGGCGGGCGTTCGATGCGTACAGTTAAGTGATGACAATCTATGCAGGTTATTTGGCGATCCTAGCCGTCCTGCCGTGTGTGCGCGGTTCGACTATGATGCTGATGTGTGTGGCGAACACCGAGAAGAGGCGCTCGCCACACTTCACTGGCTGGAAACAACAACGCGTTAGTCACCCGTTCAGGTTTCGTTTTCAACACTTACCGCGTGGGGCAACCGTCTATCAAGCAGACTAACCCAGCGAACAAGCACTGGCGCATCGCTATGGCTCACTTCACTTAACAAGCGTCTAAATGCTTCTTTGGCCTGCAGGTCGTTTGGTGCAATACGCGTTAACCAAAGTTCGAGTGCGGCAAGCTCCTGATGGCGATTGCCATGCTCACGAGCCTGGTTAATGGCCATTTCAGCCAGCGCTTTCACTTCATTAGCAGGGTGCCCGAGCAAATCGCGCACTTTAGCTAACTGCGTTGCCAACTCAGGTAAAAAGAGCGTTGTGCGCTCTTTGGCAATGACCAGACACTGATCCAGATAATCTTCAGCCGCTTTTAACTCGCCAAGCTCAATACACGCATCTGAGTACCACAGGACCGGACGCTGATAGCGATCACGTCCATTCAGCTCTGCCATCTGGTCCAGACTGTCCCGCACCTGCACTAAGCCCCCCTGGTCACCCGCAAGAGCTCGCTGCCAGCCAAGAATTCCCTGGGCAGAAATCTGCCACAGCTGCAAATCGGGCGTACCCGTCATTGCAGCAGCACGCTCGGCGTGTCGTGCTGCTAGATGTACATGGCCAAGCTGCCGATAAAGCGCGGCGGAAAACATCAACGCCATGGCAAGCGTACCTGGATGGCCAATTTTTTCAGCTAATCGGATCGCGGAAGAGATATGCCGCTCTGCGCGCTGATAGTCACCACGCAAGCAGAGCGTCCAGCCTTGGAAAGAAGCCGCGGTTACTTGCGGGTGATCAGAGAATGGCAGCCATTCAATCATCATTTGCGCATTGAGCGGGTCAATTTCGTCCAGGTGGTCATGCGCTTGCTGAATGCGTCCAGCCCAGTATTCGCAATGTGCCCGTGCATAATCTGCCAGCCTTTGGTAGCGCGGATCTTCTAAACGCCCAGCAATGTCTGCCAGCGTCGAAGCGAGCGCAAATGCATCGGCGTGGGCATAGCGCTGACTTCGGCCAACCCATAAGCCCCACTTAACCAAAAATATTTGCTCAAGGTCTTCGGGATCTTCCGTAGCGGCGCCATCCGACTGGCGAAGCAACTCCCTCGCACGCACAAAGCTCTCATGCGCAGTGGGCGAACCATGCCCCTCTAAGGCGAAGGCCGCTTGGCCACGCACGGTCAGCAGGCTCACTTCGCGCTCAACTTCATGATCCACATGACGCAAGCTAGCAAGTCCGAAGTCTGCCATGCGCAGTGCCGTACGGTTAGCACTCACCTTGAGGGCTTCCCGTGCGGCCAGTTCAAAGTAACGAGCTCCCCTGGCGTAGTGGCCGCTGCGGCGTAGGTGGGTTGCAAAATCACCTGGGTGGCGGCTGATCCATACAGGGAAGCGCTCTTCAATCAGCGTGACTACCTGCTGATGAAGCTTAACCCGCACATCCCTCGGGCACGAAAGATAAGCGGCTTCTTGCAGCAGTTGGTGGCTAAACTGATGCTCCGGCTCTCCCCCTTCTTTATCCACAGACTCGATAATTTCCAGCTGCCGCATGTGCTCAATTGCTTGGCACAGCCGCGGCTTTTCCCAACCACTGCACTCTTGCAGAAAATCAAGACGGAAACGCTTGCCTAATACCGCCGCTACGTGGGCAATTTCCCGATCACCCTCCAACTGGTCAATTCGGCTAGCCAGCAGTCCTAACAACCCTTTGGGCAGCTCATCAAACTGTACACTGCGACCTTCGCGGCGATCCATATCTAAACGCCGGCAAATCTCTTGCATATACAGCGGCACCCCGTCGCAACGCTCAATGATTTGATTGCGTAGCCGCGGGCTTAAATGAATGCGATACCGGCGGGATAACTGAGAAAGCAAGCGAGACGACTGCTGCGCATCCAGCCTTCCAAGGGTAATTTGCTGATCCCAGTGCAATTTGACCGGCAGTGGCTCTCGGCCATGGTGACTGGCGACCAGCATGAAGGCTGTATTGATCGGCAACCGAGCTTGTAGCCCTGCCAACACCTTGAATGAAGGTTCATCAAGCCATTGCAGATCATCAATCATTAGTACCAATGTCCGTGAACTGGCCAGATGATCGATTAAGCGGTGTAACAGCTTTACAACTAGCTCAATAGCCTCACCATTCTGAGTTAACTGGGCCACTTCTTGAACATCACGCACACCGAGCGCTTCTTCAAGCAGTTGCTGACGTTCATCCTCCAGAGGCTCTAAGGAGAGCGTTTCTTGCAATTGACGAACAGCTTCACAAGTTGGCGTTGCTTCAACATACCAAGCGAGCAGAGTACGTGCGACACCGTAGGGCTCTAGCACCGATAGCCGCGTCGTTGGCTGCCAACAAATGGCAGCATCACGACTCAGTTCTAACTGGCGAAAACCCACCATTAGCGCAGATTTACCCATCCCGGATGCACCACGTACTAGCACACTCTGGCGCAAGCCAATGCCTGCCCTCGCCAACGCGTCTCTTAGCGTGCGTAGTGATGTTTCTCGACCCACTAAACTGGGAGGTAGTGCATCCCTACCGCCCTCATTCACTCCCAGCACTAACGCTCTCAAGCGGACGCGGCCATCGCTAGCCACTAAGCGAGATACCAACCGCGGTTGCAAATCAAGTGCAGGCGGCATGTGCTGGCTGGCTTCTTGAGAGATCACCAACTCGCTACCCTCTGCAGCGCTCATTAACTCCAGTGATACTTGGGTTACTTGGCCAAGCGGGTCAGCTAGCTGACGTTCAGGTAGATAAACCACTCTTCCGCTATTAAGACCTGCGGCGAGCTCAAATTTTGGAGGATCACCGTCACCGATCCAGTGACGCTGGGACTCTAAAGGCAACGCCAGACGGCAGTGCTCATAAAGCGCAACCAGCTCTGCCAACTGATGAGCCGGACCATGGGTACCAAAGCAGGCCAAGCCAAGCCCACCTGTTGCGCCCGGCAACCAGAAGCCACCTAAGTGATGACACTGCTGCTCTAACCAGCGCAGTAGCTCTAATTGAAGCGCCAAACAGTTCCGGGTAGCCGCGCGATCTTGCCAATCACCTTGTAACTTAAGCCGGATAGCCATCACAGATAACTGGCGCAGCTCAATTTCATCTTCGCGAAGAGGCTTACTATCCGCTGCCAACACGCGCGAAAAAGCGCCTTGCGGGCTCAATACACGCGGATCATGGTGACCATCTGACCAATAATTAGCTAACTGTAGAAAGCTCGGTTCGGGCTGCTGTCCAGAAAGCGCTAACAACTGTAGATAGCTGTTGTACTGTTCATGGGCAGCCGCCATCTGATTTTTCTCGGCCAACTGACGTACCAGACGTTCATGAAATGGACCGTAGCCAGAAAAGCGACTGACTAAACCTTCCAATAGATTGTCAGGTACATCGGAGTGGGCATCTAACACCTGCTCAGCGAAACGGATAACACGCTGACGCCACTCGTTTCGCACCTGAACTAACCAGCGTTGAAATTCGCTGCAGTTGGCAAGCTGGAGTTCTTCTATCAAATCCCCCTGATAACACGACATCACCTCTTCGAGGTTCGCCAAATCTCGAGGGCCTTCCAACAATTGCTGTAATTCGTGCAAGTCAACCCGCCAGTGGGCAGGCAACTGAAAAGCGATGGTCTGGCGAGATACGTTCAACACTTGCTCGGCATTGTCCCCCATCGACTGACGCAGACAGTGAAGCGCATGACGTAGGTTGGTTCTGCCCGATGACAGCCCCTGGTCTGGCCAAAGCAACTCTGCGAGGGAAGCTCGGTTGACCGGCTGTCGGTGCAGCAACAAATAAACGAGCAGCGCTTTTACCTTGTCATAACTGAAGTGCGTCAGCACATCTTCTCCTTGTGCTAAAGAGAAATGGCCAAACAGGGTCAGTTGGTCTGTCTCACGAGCATCGCGCATGATACATATCCTACCTAGACTAGCGGTGGCTTAAGCAGGCACACCGCTATGAAAACGAAAAGCCGTATCTGGCGAAGTAATCAACTCCGCTTCACGCGCCACAAAAAAGGCGATTCTGTCATCTATTGATGCCGATGTTTGCTGTCTTGCAAGCAGCAAATAGTCTTCAAAGTGACGACCTTCTGACTTCACTAACGTGCGATAGAACTTGGCAAGCTCTTCATCTAAATAAGGAATTAAGCGCGCAAAGCGCTCGCAGCTACGTGCTTCAATGAGCGCACCTATAATTAACACATCAATTAAACGCTCAGGGTCATTGCTACGTACATGCTTGCGCAAGCCTTCGGCATAGCGTGACGCAGTAAGATGACGGTACGCCACGCCTCGCTTCTCCATTAAGCCAACTACCTGCTCGAAATGCAGGAGTTCTTCTCGAGCCAGTTGCGACATCTTGCTTAATAGTAACGGCTGATCAACGTAACGATAGAGCAAGCTCATTGCCGTTGAGGCGGCTTTTTTCTCACACTGAGCATGGTCAATAAGAAGTATCTCTGGGTTATCCAACGCCCATTGCAGCCATGCATCAGGCGTTGAGCACGCAAGAAACTGATGGAGACATTCTGGCAGTAAATCATCCGCTTGAAGCGCATGACCTACAGGTTGCAACATATTTAATTGTATCGACATAACACCATTACCAAGCGCTTATCTCACTATTGTACAACATATAAACGCCCTGGGCGTTTGTTCCCTGCCATTACGCTCGCTGTTGAAAGAGCCGTAACAGCACTTTTTATATAGCACATATCTAATATAAAATTACGCTTATATTGAAGCTCCACACCACAATACCCGCGATTCAGCTGTCGTAGTGATAATAATACGACGAAATAATCAAACAGTATGGTAACGCGGCATCACAATAATCACACGCGCCCTCACCCTCAATTACGCCTGTTCGGTAAAAAACTTCCACCCGCTGGATTAATTAAGAAAAAAACGCGCTATTAAGAAACCCTACACCATCTCCTCAACATAAAGTACAAGGCCCTCAGGAGCTTGCCGCCTTAACATTGTCGACAGTTTCCCGTAGAATCCACCTCATCCACCAGACGCTGTTTGTCAAGCGTATGTCACGTGTCCGGGCACATACTCAATACCGTGTGGGTATGCGCTCGTCACCATTAAGAAGATGAGAGGGCCCCAACGTGCTTGAAGCTTACCGCCAACATGTCGAGGAACGCGCTGCAGAGGGCGTACCGCCCAAGCCCCTGAACGCCGAACAAGTCGCTGCCTTAATTGAGCTACTTAAAAATCCGCCGGCAGGTGAAGAAGAGTTTATTCTTGACCTAATCACCAACCGAGTCCCCCCAGGTGTTGATGAAGCTGCTTATGTAAAAGCAGGTTTCTTAACCGCGATTGCTAAAGGTGAAGCCACCTCTCCGCTGATCGATAAGATCCATGCCGTCAAACTTCTCGGCACCATGCAAGGCGGTTATAACATCGTCTCCATGGTCGAACTATTAGACAATGAAGAACTTGCTCGTGAAGCTGGCGAACAGCTCAAGCATACCCTTCTCATGTTTGATTCGTTCCATGACGTTGAAGAGCGCGCCAAAAATGGCAATGCGGTTGCTAAAGACGTTATTCAGTCTTGGGCTGCTGCAGAGTGGTTCCTCTCCAAGCCTGCACTGGAAGAGAAAATCACCTTAACCGTCTTTAAGGTTCCTGGCGAAACCAATACTGACGACCTCTCTCCTGCGCCTGACGCATGGTCGCGCCCAGACATCCCGCTGCATGCCAATGCCATGCTCAAAAACGAGCGCGAAGGTATTGAACCCGAAGTGCAAGGCACGACAGGCCCGCTGAAAAAAATTGAAGAAGTTAAAGCGAAAGGCTTCCCCGTTGCCTATGTGGGCGACGTCGTTGGTACTGGCTCTTCACGCAAGTCCGCCACTAACTCTGTACTCTGGTTCTTCGGCGACGACATTCCTTACGTGCCCAACAAGCGCGCTGGCGGCTTCTGTTTTGGTGCCAAGATCGCCCCGATCTTCTTCAATACTATGGAAGATTCTGGTGCACTGCCGGTTGAAATGGATGTTGCCAAACTGGAAATGGGCGACATCATTGATGTCTATCCATACGAAGGTAAAGTGTGCAAGCACGGTACCGACGAAGTACTGACAACCTTCGAACTTAAAACCCAGCTGATTCTTGACGAAGTGCGCGCAGGTGGACGCATTCCGCTGATTATCGGTCGCGGTTTAACCGGTAAAGCGCGTGAATCGCTAGGCCTTGAGCCTTCTGATGTTTTCCGCCTGCCAGACCAGCCGGTTGATACTGGCAAGGGCTTTACCCTTGCTCAAAAAATGGTCGGTAAAGCGTGTGGCCTGGACGGCGTACGCCCCGGCATGTACTGCGAGCCGAAGATGACCACCGTTGGCTCTCAGGACACAACCGGGCCGATGACCCGTGACGAGCTGAAAGACTTAGCGTGCCTTGGTTTCCAGGCCGACTTGGTCATGCAGTCATTCTGTCACACTGCGGCCTATCCAAAGCCTGTCGATGTGGATACTCACCACACACTGCCTGACTTCATCATGAACCGTGGCGGCGTCTCTCTTCGCCCCGGCGACGGCATCATCCACAGCTGGCTGAACCGTATGCTGCTGCCCGACACAGTGGGTACCGGCGGTGACTCTCACACCCGTTTCCCGCTGGGCATTTCGTTCCCAGCAGGTTCTGGTCTGGTAGCGTTTGCTGCTGCGACTGGCGTTATGCCGCTGGACATGCCGGAATCCGTACTGGTGCGCTTTAAAGGTGAGCGCCAGCCGGGCGTGACACTGCGCGACCTGGTTCACGCTATTCCCCTCTACGCCATCAAGCAGGGACTGCTAACCGTTGAGAAATCCGGCAAGAAGAACGCTTTCTCTGGCCGTGTATTGGAAATTGAAGGTCTTGAAGACCTGACCGTCGAGCAAGCTTTCGAGCTTTCCGACGCTTCAGCAGAGCGCAGTGCAGCAGGTTGTACAATCACCCTGTCTGAAGAAAGTGTCACCCAGTACCTTAAATCCAACATCACACTGCTGAAGTGGATGATTGCGAATGGCTACGGTGACGAACGCACTATCAGCCGTCGTATCGAAGGTATGGAAGCATGGCTTGATAACCCAAGCTTGATGCGTGCTGACAAAGATGCTGACTACGCCGAAGTCATCGAAATTGATTTGAGCGAAATTAAAGAACCCGTTCTTTGTGCGCCTAATGATCCTGATGATGCTCGTCTGCTATCAGACGTGGCCGGCGAAAAAATTGATGAAGTATTTATCGGTTCTTGCATGACCAACATTGGTCACTTCCGTGCAGCCGGTAAACTACTTGAAAAACAGCCTGCGGGCAGCCTGAAAACGCGCCTTTGGCTGGCGCCGCCGACCAAAATGGATCAGCACCAGCTTACCGAAGAAGGCTATTACGGCATTTATGGCCGTGCTGGCGCCCGTATGGAAATGCCGGGATGTTCACTGTGTATGGGTAACCAGGCACGCGTTGCAGCGAAAAGCACTGTTGTGTCTACGTCTACACGTAACTTCCCGAACCGCTTAGGTGATGGTGCCAATGTATACCTCGCCTCAGCGGAACTCGCAGCCGTCGCTGCCGTGGAAGGCCGCCTTCCAACCGTGGAAGAGTACCAGCGCTACATGAGTGAATTTGACGCACTCGCTGGAGAAATATATCGTTACATGAACTTCCACGAAATCGAGGAGTATCAAAAAATCGCCTCGAACGTGATTCCGGTTGCCCAAGAAGCTTAATGCTCTTTGCAGTACCGAGAACTTATCGCCGATGCTCGCAACATCGCAAGAAGGATGACAATGTCTCCTTTTTGAGCCGATGACCGAACGCCCCAACCTGCTTGCAGGCTGGGGCGTTTTTTTATGGCCGCCTGACTTTCAACAATGGATCTTCATGGGCTAATTTTGAAGATAATGCTTCATAGGAGCGTGTAATGACATATGCAACCCCTGTTGTCACACCAGATTTATGTGATGCGAATCCTGACGCAATAGTACTTGAACCGATGTTTGCTAATTATGGTGGCGTCGACAGTTTTTACGGCCCTATTCGTACCGTTAAGTGTTTTGAAGACAACTCAATGGTTAAGCAAGCTGTTGCCGAACCAGGTGATGGTGCAGTGCTAGTTGTGGATGCTGGCGGGTCACACCGCTGTGCCATGCTTGGTGATATGCTCGCCGAGCAAGCCGCTAAAAATGGCTGGGCTGGTGTGGTGATGTATGGCTGTGTACGAGACGTCGATATTCTTGTCACACTGCCACTTGGCGTTCAAGCGTTAGGCAACCATCCGCGCAAGAGCGAAAAGCGCGGCGAAGGACAACGCGATATACCTATTACCTTTGCAGGCGCCACGTTACACACTGGACAATGGCTTTACGCAGATAACAACGGCATTATTATCGCCGAAAAACCGCTTGAGCTCTCCTAAGGCAAGGGCTTGCCAGGTGTGGTACTTAGTGCCACCCTGGTAATTCAACTCTGACAAAATTGTGACCATGCAGCCGCTTAACCAATTGGGCTACACCCTACTCCACACTCTACGCGACCATCTTCGTCCTCTCATTGCCTATCACCTGCTCTTCACCCTATTAGCCTCTGCTCTTGTAGTGCCATTGATTGCGTGGATCTCTCGGGCCTTACTAGCGCAACTCAACCGAACAGTCGTCACCAATGATGCGCTGATTACACTGCTATTTAGTCCACTGGGCTTAGTTGCGTTGCTCGTGGGTCTTGGTTTTGCATTCTTACTGATTTATTGGCAACAAGCAGGCATGCTGCTGGTTGCCGTCAGACCTAAAGACAACCACTATCGACTCGCCTTTGAAGCACTGTGGTTAAGCACACGCCGCTTACCAGCACTGGCGGGCCTGGTCATTCTTCAGGTAGGAGCCCACTTGTTGCTTCTAGCCCCTTTTATGATGGGCTTAGCGTGGCTTTATGATGTGTGGTTAAGCGGTATAGATCCCTACTATTTACAACAAACCCGCCCAGCCTCGCTGTGGTATTTTATTGCTTGCGCACTGCCGTTACTGATTATCTGGCTTGGGCTTGCTGCGTGGCTCTACCTGCGTTGGTTACTAGCGCTACCGTTAGTAGCGTTGGACAACTGCTCCCCTTTCCAAGCACTTAAGCGTAGCGTGCGCTTAACTCGCGGCTGGCACCGTTCGATTGGTGTGGCGGTCTTGACAGTCCTGATCGTCATTATCAGTCTGCCGATTATCTCTACATGGCTATTTGATAGTGTCGTGACGCCTCTGTTATGGGGGCTACCCGAACATAATGCCGTGCTGATTCCAGCGATGTTGGCTTATTTAACCAGCTACGTACTGGTTACGTTAACCATTACATTTTTAGGTATTGCCACCAATGCCCTCCTATCAGCGTGCTTATACTTGCAACTGGCTTTTCGAGAGACACGCCCTTCGCCTCGGTCGGAACACGCCCATCCTGGTCGCCTTGCGTGGGCGATTGAACTAAGCGTACTGCTACTAGCGGGGCTACAAGCATGGTGGATACTCAACAGCTTTGAAATACGCGATAACGTAGCGATCATCGCCCACCGAGGAAGCTCGATGGTAGCGCCGGAGAATACCTTATCCGCGATAAAACAAGCGCTTGAAGACGGTGCCGATGCGGTAGAACTGGATGTTCGCCTGAGTGCTGACAACCAGGTGCTTCTTTACCATGATCGCAGCTTGGCCCGGCTAACAGGCGATCGGCGAGAATTTGATTCACTCACTAGAGCAGAGTTGAGCAAAGTTGATGTCGGCAGCTGGTTTGGCGATGCCTTTCAAGACGAAAGGATTGCTGGTTTGGATGATGCTTTGGCGCTAGTGCGAGGACGCGCAGGCTTAATGATTGACATGAAGCCCTCGCCTGGCGACGAAGAGAGACTCGCTCGCGCCGTATTAGCAACCCTTGAGGCAGAAAGTGACATTCGTTATCGCTGCTGGGCAACCCAGGATAACGCGCTCAATGCGAACGCGAACTGCGGGTTTCCAAATGTATTCCTGGAAATGCGCATGGCAACCATGTCGCCCAGTATGGTGACTTATTTAAAACAGCAAGCCCCCGAATTACGCATTACCTTACTCGCCCAACTGATCTTGGCTGGCACACTGGATCGACGCCAATTCGATGCTTTAGGCCTGCGTCATAACCGTATCACACCACAAGAAATTCGATTGGCGGCGCTTTATAACTACGAAATACATGCCTGGACAGTGAATGACCAAACGCGCATGTCGGCACTGATTGATCTTGGGGTTGATGCGATAATCACTGACTATCCAGACCGTTTGAGCGAGCTAATAGAAGACCGCCGTGCGCTGAGCGACGGCGGCCTAATGCTGGTAAAACTGCGCAATTGGCTACGCCAATAGCAAAGATCTCTTTATGATTCTTCGCCCGGCCAATGGCCGGGCGAAGATAAGCAACTCAACCCACTATGTCACTCACTGGTGTTGCGAGCCAGTCCTGCGAGCTGACAGTATTATTCGATGGTTTCACCCGCCAGCATAAACCAGGTTTCAAGCACCGCATCTGGGTTTAAGGAGACAGAATCAATTCCCTGTTCCATTAACCACTTGGCCAAATCAGGATGATCAGAAGGGCCTTGGCCACAAATGCCAACATACTTGCCTTGTGCTTTGCAGGCTTTGATGGCCATTGCTAATAGCTTTTTCACCGCTGGATTTCGTTCATCAAACAGATGCGCAACGATACCCGAGTCACGATCAAGACCAAGCGTCAGCTGGGTCAAATCGTTGGAACCAATCGAGAAACCATCAAAGTACTCGAGGAACTCATCAGCCAGTAGTGCGTTAGCCGGTAACTCACACATCATGATAACTTTTAAGCCATCAGGATTAGACTCACCGCCCCGCGGCAAGCCATTAGCCGCTAACAACTCTACGACCTCGCGTGCTTCATCGGTTGTGCGAACAAAGGGCACCATGATTTCAACGTTATCAAAGCCCATTTCTTCACGAACCCGCTTCAGCGCTCGGCATTCCAGCTCAAAACAGGGCCTAAAGGCATCCGAGATATAACGCGAGGCCCCTCTGAAGCCAAGCATTGGGTTCTCTTCACCGGGCTCATAAAGCTTGCCACCAATGAGGTTTTCGTACTCATTTGATTTAAAATCAGAGAGCCTTACGATCACTCGCTGAGGATGGAAAGCAGCGGCCAGGGTTGAGATGCCTTCAACCAGCTTATCAACATAGAAACTAACAGGATCATCGTAACCGGCAGTACGCAAATCGATGACCTGCTGAAGATCAGCAGGCAGCGTGTCGTAATCCAACAGCGCTTTGGGGTGAACACCGATCATACGGTTAATGATGAATTCCAGCCTAGCAAGACCAACCCCAGCGTGGGGTAAGCCAGCAAAGCCAAATGCACGGTCCGGGTTACCCACATTCATCATAATCTTGAAGGGAATCTCAGGCATCGCATCGACACTTGAGACCTTGCAGTCAAATGCCAGAAGCCCTTCATATACGTGGCCAGTGTCACCTTCGGCACAGGACACCGTGACATCAATGCCCTCTTTAAGCTGAGTGGTCGCATCTCCGCAACCGACCACGGCTGGTATACCCAGTTCCCGGGCAATGATGGCCGCGTGACAGGTTCGTCCACCGCGATTAGTAACAATCGCTGATGCACGCTTCATGATCGGCTCCCAATCTGGGTCGGTCATGTCTGTCACAAGGATGTCACCCTCTTGGACCTTGTCCATTTCTTCTGGGCTAAGCACTGTTTTTACCGTGCCACGCCCAATCCGCTGACCAATCGCCCGCCCGGTAATCAGCGTGCGTCCTTTTTCACGCAGGTGGAAGCGTTCTAACTTTCCTCCTTCCTGTTGTGAAACAACGGTTTCAGGACGCGCTTGAACGATGTAAAGCTGACCATCATCACCATCCAGTGCCCACTCGATATCCATCGGACGCTGGTAATGTTTTTCAATGGTCATGGCTTGCCGTGCAAGATCCATGATCTGCTCATCGTTAATACAGAACCGACCACGATCGTTCAGAGACACATCAACAGTTTCAACCGATTTACCAGCGCTGGCATCTTGCCCATAGATCATTTTGATCAGTTTAGAGCCTAGCGTCCGGCGTAGCACTGCGGGACGGCCAGCCTCAAGCGTGGGCTTGTGCACATAAAATTCATCAGGATTGACAGCCCCCTGGACGACGGTTTCGCCAAGCCCCCAGGAAGCAGTAACAAACACTGCGTCGCGGTAACCAGACTCGGTATCCAGCGTAAACATAACCCCGGAAGCACCTGTCTCAGAACGCACCATCTTCTGCACACCCGCAGACAGCGCCACATTCTCATGGGCGTAGCCGCGGTGTACGCGGTAAGAGATCGCGCGGTCATTAAATAGCGATGCAAACACTTCGTGCACCGCCTGTTTAATATTGTCAAAACCTTCAATATTAAGGAACGTTTCCTGCTGACCAGCAAAAGACGCATCAGGCAGATCTTCTGCCGTGGCGGAGCTGCGTACGGCAACTTTCAAACTGGGATGCTTAGCCTGAAGCTGCTCATAGGCGCCGCGTAAAGCATGTTCAAATGCAGGGGGAAGTGGCGTATCAATAATCCACTGGCGGATAGTCTTGCCAGCCTCTGCCAACGCTTTAACGTCATCGACATCAAGGCGAGCAAGGGTGGCGTTGATGCGGTCATTTAGTCCTTCGTGAGAGAGAAACTCACGATAGGCATGGGCCGTCGTGGCAAATCCACCCGGCACTGTCACGCCCACACCTGATAAGTTCGAGATCATTTCGCCAAGCGAAGCGTTTTTACCACCCACACGTTCGACGTCTGCCATACCTAGCTGATCGAACCATAGAATGTACTCTTCCACGCAACCCCCTCGCTTTTAGACTGCTTTGCGACCTGACAGGCCGACTCTAATTGACCATGTCACACTAGCATCGCCCCGCCGCATTCGCCATTGGTCTAATAGCGAACGGAGTGGAGGATTTTTACAACAAAGTGCAATAAAGGGCTTTTTATGTAGTCTTAATGAGGTAATTTTTATTAAATAAGCGTTAAAACGAACTGCAAAGTGAATGGCTTGGCAACGATTGTGCTAACCCACGCCTCACCCCACAATAGCAACTTTATTTATTGACGGATTTAGTGATGAAGCGAACAGCCTTTTTTATTTCTGATGGTACTGGCATTACGGCAGAAAGCCTTGGGCGTAGCCTGTTAGCTCAATTTAGTGATGTTGAAATTAATATGCTGACAAAGCCCTACATTGATACGCTGGAAAAGGCTCGAGCTTTAGCGGAAATAATCGACTCTACCGCCGTCCGTGACGGCCATCGGCCGATTATCATTGATACCATTGTGGATCAGGATATCCGTAACGTCATTCGACAGGCCTCAGGCTTCAAGGTGGATATCTTCTCTACCTTTTTAGAACCCCTAGAGCAAGAGTTAGAAACGCACTCCTCTTACAGCGTCGGCAGAACGCACTCGATTGGTAGCGATGATGTCTACATGGATCGCATCCATTCCGTCCATTTTGCGCTAGATAATGATGATGGCGCACGAACGCACCAATACGATAAAGCCGACATTATTCTGGTTGGCGTTTCACGTTGCGGCAAAACACCCACCTCTCTTTATCTAGCGCTTCAATTTGGTATTCGAGCAGCTAACTACCCATTAACTGAAGATGACTTGGATGAAGATGGCAGTTTAAAACTACCCAAGGCACTCGCCCCCCATAGACACAAGCTGTTTGGTCTGACAATTGATGCTCGCAGACTAGCAGCAATACGCAACGAGCGCCGCCCCAACAGCCGCTACAGTTCAATGGATCAGTGTTTGCAAGAAGTTGAACAGGCTGAGTCGCTATATCGCTCGATGCACATCCCGTTTATCGATACGACACGCTTTTCAGTAGAAGAGATATCAACCCGAATGATTGCAGAGACAGGCCTAGCTAGGCGCTTCTCGCCCCGCTAGGCCAGAGCATTACATGCCCTTGGGAGCAAATATTCCAGGGGCATTACGCCAGTAGCCTTTGTAATCCATGCCAAAGCCGAACACGTAACGATCTGCAACCTCTAGGCTACAGTAATCGGCTTTTAAGCCAGGTACCGCTTTACGATCATGCTGCTTATCCACTAGTACGGCCGTTGTAACGCTCGCCGCTTGGGCTTCCTCGCAGTAGGCAAGAATAGCGGCTAACGTAGAGCCCTCATCAAGAATGTCATCGACGATGACGACGTGGCGCCCTGCCATGGGAATTTCTGGAGAAACACGCCAAAAAAGTTCGCCACCACGCAACTCATTGCGATAGCGGGTGGCATGCAGATAATCGACTTCTAGAGGGAAACCTAATCGGGTTAGCAGGTGCCCTGTTGTGATCAAGCCGCCATTCATAACGCAGTAAAAAACCGGTAACTTATCCCCTAGATCTTTACTAATTTCCTCAGCCATTCGATCCAGTGCACGCTCAACTTGTTGTTGAGAAATCAAGCAGTCAGCGTTATCCATCAACTCACGCATTGAGTCAAGCGACTCAAGCGCCTCTTTATCCAGTTTGGACATCGGGTTACTCCAAGAGGGGGTTAACTAGTCAGTGACTTAAAAACGAAAATAACTTAAGAAAAGATGGGGTTAATTCGCCAACGCTTCTAATTTGGCATGGGTACGACGCCAGCGGCCAAGTGCCGTTAGCGCATCCACGTCTGGACGGGCTCGTCCATAGCGTAGCTTGATTGGTCGTTTACTGTGTAATCCTTGGCATGCTTCAACAACGTCTAACGCTGCAGAGCGGTCATTACAGACCAATAGCATATCGCATCCTGCGGCAAGGGCAGCCCTGGCGCGCTCCTTCGGGTCACCCGCTTCATGAGCACCCGCCATGCTTAAATCATCTGAAAAGATACAACCTTTAAACCCCAGGGACTCTCTTAACATTCCCAACCAACTAGGTGAGAAGCCAGCAGGACGTGAGTCAAACGCACTATAAATAACATGGGCAGGCATAACACCATCAAGCTGAGTAGCAAGCTGGCTAAACGGAACAAGATCGCGCTGTTTAATAAGCGCCAGCGGACGGTCATCCACAGGTAACGCCACATGGGAGTCAGCGGCAACGCCACCATGGCCAGGAAAATGCTTACCTACCGCCGCCATACCCGCTTCATGCAAACCGTTGATAAAACACTGACCCAGCGCAGCGACGTGTGCAGGGTCGGTGCTGAAGCTGCGATCACCGATAACACTAGAGATGCCACTTTCGACATCTAAAACAGGCGCAAAGCTGATATCCAGACCGCAAGCAGCCATTTCCATGCCCAGCAACCAACCCGCGTCTTTTGCTAGTGCAAGACCGGATGCCGAATCCTCAGCGAATTGATCACCAATGCGTGCCATGGCTGGCATGCGAGTAACGCCTTCTTTAATTCGCTGAACGCGACCGCCTTCTTGATCAATACCAAGTAACAGCTCGCCGCGAACACGACGAATATCACTGCAAAGCTTTCTAACCTGGTAAGCATTCTCGACATTTCTAGCGAATAAAATGACACCGCCCACAGCAGGGTCCATCAAAAGATGTTTTTCAGCTTTGGTTAATCGCGGCCCTTCAAGGTCAAGCATGACCGGGCCTAAAGATTGAGTCATTGTGATGGATCCAACAAAAGGGCCGTCAATTTTAGTTGATCAATCTCTCGTGTCAAAAAATCAATAATAAGCTGCCTACGCTTAGCCATTATGAAGCCAAACGGGTGTGCCCGGCGGCGCATGTTCAAAAAGATAAAGCAGATCATCATTGCGCAGCCGAATACACCCATGTGAAGCGGCCACGCCCATCGGTTGATCAGGTGGCGTGCCATGAAGATAGATAAAACGACGCTGAGTGTCGACATCCCCGCCTCGATTCACTCCTCTCTCTAAACCACAGAGCCACATAATGCGCGTTAAGATCCAATCACGATGAGGGAATTCCGCCGCAAGCGCCGACGTAAACACTTCCCCAGTCCACCGCCGCCCCCGAAAAACAGCATTATCAGCTAAACCGCCCCCTATCGATGCGCGGATATAATGCCATCCCAGGGGGGTTTGACCACTGCCTTCCTGCTGCCCTACGCCTTTTTCACCGGTGGACACAGCGCACGTGTACTGCAGCGTGCGCCCTTGCCACCAGCATAGCTGCTGGTGTTTGATATTGATGTCTATCCAACCACCATTCTGCGGGGGTAGTTCAGCTAGCGTGGGCGTTCGCATAATGTCCTTCATCAGCAGCAGGCGGTAGCGGAGCATTCATGGCAGCAACCACGACAGGGCGTAAACGTCTTACCAAATCCCTGACGGTTACTTGCTCATTATAGTCTTTCGCGGCAATGTCACGCAGCGCATCTAAACCCGACAGCGTAAAAATCACGGTGCCCAGCATGAAATGCAGTCGCCAAAAACGCTCAGCATCAGGTAAATCTGGCGTTGCCTGGCGCACCAACTCAGTAAAGCGGGTAAACACGTCTCCGTACTGCTGTTGGATATAACGGCGTAAATGCCCTTGTGCCTGGCTATACGCCAACCCTAGCAGACGCATAAACACCTTCAGGCTATTGCGCTCAGCTGGCACTGCCAGCACCGTGCTTGCCATTGTTTCCAACAGCACTTCAAGCGGAATCACATCACCGTTGTACTGCGCTTCCAGCTCATCAAGCGCCGTGTGAAAACGTTGTGAGAAGGGATCTAAATAGCGCGCAAATACCGCCTGGATAAGCGCCTTTTTAGAACCAAAGTGGTAATTGACGGCAGCCAAATTAACCCGTGCTTTACTGGTGATATTGCGTAGCGATGTTTCGGCAAAACCACGCTCGGCAAACAGCACCTCAGCGGTATCGAGGATACGTGTTACCGTATCAGATTGCGCCATAGCGCCCTCCAGAAAACGAGTGTTTAAAACATCGTTAAATACTATGCCATAACGCTATTTGGCTCAATCACTTATCTTTAGCTTTTTACCCAACGCTCAAATGCACCCTAGGCCCCTATTCAAACACCTGCCATCAGACGCTCCGTCGACAGAGCCCCTCACACTCGTCGTTCCTATCTCCATTCCTGACACCATTCGCATAATGACTGCCATGCCATAGCGAAACGCTCTAGCATGTACTGGACAGAGCAACATACTGTATACTTAACCACATACTGTTTAAGCCGACATGTAGCCACTGTCTTGTTCAATTTTTTGGAGTTTGTTATGTCGCGTCCTCTTACTGCTCGTCAACAGCATGTTTTTGATTTTATTGTTAAAACGATGTCTGAATTCGGCTATCCGCCGACCCGCGCAGAAATTGCCAAAGCGCTAGGCTTTCGTTCTCCTAACGCTGCTGAAGAGCATTTACGAGCGCTTGAGCGCAAAGGTGCCATCCGCATTATCCGTAACACCTCGCGGGGGATTCGACTGCCTAATCAGGAACCACAGGATATCGGTGATGTCTCGGCAACAGCGCCTGCCGCCAACGTAGAACCACTACCGAATGGCTTACCAGTCATTGGCGAAGTGGCCGCAGGAAGCCCGATTCTAGCAGCGGAACACATTGATCGTTATTGCCCACTCCCCGCTGAATACTTTACCCCCAAAGCGGATTACCTTCTTCGGGTGCGAGGCTTGTCAATGAAGGATGTTGGCATACTGGAAGGCGACCTTCTTGCCGTGCATCGCACCGACCGGGTTCGTGATGGCCAAATCGTGGTGGCAAGGTTAGAAGATGAAGTCACTGTAAAACGCTTTAAACGACAGGGCCATACGGTGACGCTGATTGCTGAAAACAGCGACTTTGCGCCCATAGAAATTGACCTGCGTACGCAGCAGTTGGATATCGAAGGGGTGGGAGTTGGTGTCATACGTGGCGGTAACGGCCAAGCACTGGGATAAGCGAGTAAGTGTAAATGCCGGTGAGGCACTCGATAGAGATACTCACCGGCTATCGCAATGTTACTGAGAGTCTATATAGCGACGATCATTAAACGTAGCTACCCAACTCGGGTGATACACCAATAAAATACTGAGTAACATCCCTGTGATAAAAGCCTCGGAGGGCATTAACAGGGGTAAGAAGCGCGCATACTCTTGGGCTAAGTACACAGCTTCAGAGTCAGTACCCGCCACCATGATTAGCAAGACCGCCGACAACCCTCCTGCCAGTGTTGACAGCGCTGCGCCAAAAAAGCCGCATACGAATAAAAAGATCATCAAGTTATCCGGCAGGCGCCGGTCTACCCATCGCCATACCAGACCGGTAATGACCGCAGGTACAATGCCGGTTACCAACACATTAGCGCCTAGTAACGCCCATTCGTTACGGCCAATGGCTGACATCGCAACATTAATCAGCACATTGCTGATTAATGCGAGAGGCATTTTGAATACCAACGTCATTAAGACGGTGAAGACTAAGTGCAGGGTTAACCAATCGACTGCCTGAGCACGCAGTTGCCACATCAACACCACAGCGAGCGTCGCGGCTAACCACCGATGCTGAAGAGCCACATCGCCTATCAGCACTCGCCAAGGGCGCAGCCATATCATCCACGCAAGTACGCTCAACGATACCAACCACGTCAGCAACAATGCCCAGGGAGCTAAAACACTTTGCGCGAAAGACATGGATGCCCCTATCTACCCGTCAGCTAACGACAAGCCAGCTGTAAACTCGAATTGACTAAAAACGCTGCGTATCTAAACAACATGATCAGCTGAACACCACGGTCTTATTGCCATGGATTAATACCCGGTCTTCTAAATGCCATCGTAAACCACGCGCCAATACCGCTTTTTCGACATCGCGCCCAAAGCGCACGAGATCCGTTGGCGTATGGCAATGACTTACCCGATGAATATCTTGTTCAATAATCGGCCCAGCATCCAGTTCTTCAGTGACATAGTGACAGGTAGCTCCGATTAGCTTAACGCCACGCTGGTAAGCTTGATGGTAGGGCTTAGCACCGGCAAAAGAGGGTAAGAAACTGTGGTGGATGTTAATCACCCGTCCCGCGTAACGCGAGCAGAGCGAAGGTGGCAAAATTTGCATGTAACGTGCCAGCACAACGCAGTCAGCCCTTGCGCTATCAATCTGCGCTTGCACCTGCTCGAAAGCAGCCTGCTTGTTATCAGGATCTACGGGCACATGATGGTAAGGAATGCCATACCACTCAGTGAGTGATCGCATATCCTCATGATTTGAAATAACCCCGACAATATCGCAATCAAGCTCCCCAGCCTGCCAACGATAAAGCAGATCAACCAGACAGTGAGACTCCCGCGACACCATCAACACCACACGCCTACGCTTTTGAGTATCGACGAGCGACCACTGCATATTGAAGGCTTTAGCCACCGGCTCAAACGCACTACGTAACGCCTCCGCCGACATACCCAACGAATCTGCCAAAATTTCGTATCGCATGAAGAATCGGCCGGTCTCAAGATCAGAGTGCTGACTTGCTTCAGTGATAGAACCACCTTGTTGAGCAATAAAGCTTGAGACACGCGCCACAATGCCCACTTGATCAGGGCAAGAAACCACCAAACGGTAATAATGAGACATAAATAAACACTCTTGACATATTTTAACGGCACGTTCGACAAGCACCTACCAGCGGTAGGGAAGCAGTATATAGGCGAAATAGTGTACCTTATGCTTATCAAGGAAGCACCGCAGCCAAATGCCACGATGATTGTTACCCGCCCCTGCCTTCCCGTATAGTTAAGGTCTTACTTTTTAGGCTTTTCATTACTGATGCACCCACCACGCGTTCAACTTCGTCCCCGCCGTCGCCCTCCCCTGCGCCTACTGCCGCTAGGCGGGTGTGGTGAAATTGGAATGAACCTTACGTTGTATGGATACGATGATGAGTGGATCGCCGTCGACTGCGGCATGATGATTCGCCAAGATCTACCCAATTCCCCGCTGCAGGTGCCCAATACAGATACATTAGCAGCACTCAACATTACCCCAAAGGCACTCTACATTACCCATGGCCACGAAGATCATATTGGCGCCGTGGCGTGGCTCTGGCCTAAGTGGAATTGCCCTATTTTTGCAACGCCGTTAGCGGCGGGATTGCTGCGCCATAAGTTTGCAGAACACCAGCTTAGTAGCGCCGCTATAAACGTTGTGGAACCGGGTGATGCAATGGAGCTCGGCCCCTTCACGCTGCGTTACCTTCACGTTACCCATTCGATTCCTGAAAGCTGCTCAATCCTAATGCAGGCAGGCGACTATCGCGTGCTACACACCGGGGACTGGAAACTAGACCCTAATCCGTTAATTGGTTCGCCCATTAACGCTGCTCAATTTCGTGCGCTCGCGCCTATCGATCTCGTCGTAGGCGACTCCACTAACGCCCCGATGCCCGGCCATTCGGGCAGTGAAGGAGATGTTGCTAAAGCACTCGCTCACACCTTAAAACAGTGCACAGGACGCGTGGTGGTATCTTGCTTTGCCAGCAACCTTGCCCGCGTATTAGCGATTGGAATTGCCGCCCAACAGTGCGGCCGACGCGTCAGCTTGATGGGCCGTTCAATGGAACGCATGGTGAGTGTCGCGAAGGGCCTAGGGTATCTAGACGACTTTCCACCGCTAGTACCACCCCATGATTTAGGCTACCTGCCGCCAGAAGAGGTGGTGATTATTGCGACGGGCAGCCAAGGTGAACCACGTGCAGCACTGCAACGCTTAGCACAGCGGAGGCACCCGTTTGTGGATCTTGAGCCAGGCGATAGCATCATTTTTTCTGCCAAAGCCATACCAGGCAACGAGCGCCCTATTGAACAACTGAAAAAACGCCTAGCGCAGCTTGGGGTGTCAATTTTCGATGAGATGAACCACCCAGAATTACACGCGACTGGGCATCCTGCCGAAGATGAGCTGAGAAAACTGTATCAATGGGTTCGGCCAAAAACATTGCTGCCGGTGCATGGGGAGGCGCGCCATCAGGCTGCCCATCAAGAAATTGCCACCAGCCTCGGCATTAATGCCCCGCTCGCACCGGTAAACGGCGACATGTTGATGTTCGACAATCTAGGCTTACGCTGCGAAGCACGCTATCCCCAGCCGCCCTGCATCGTTAATCAGAACAGCGTCGTGCCTCATCCAGGGCTCGATACCGGCTCTCACTCATCGCGGCGCGGCAGTTTGTTCTTAGCGCTTCCCGTTACGGCTACCGACACTGGCTGGTGCCGCATTGGTCGTTTGATGCTGGATGCCAGCGGTACCAGCCCACTCGATGAAGATAGTTTCAGCGAATGGCTAGATGATCAGTTATTAGAAATAGCAGCAGAGACATTGGCCGATTTGCGTCAAGCACTGCAACCGAGGCTAATTCATTGGCTCGCTAATCACCTTCAGCATATGCCAGACGTACATTTACAAATAATGGCAACCGAAACGCCCTCTTCAGAAGCCATTAGCGATAGTTAAAGCCATTGGCGATATTGATGCTGTTGGCAATATCGTCTACCAGCGTTCTGCAGCTTGCTGATCAGTATGCCGCTCTTTTACCCAGTAAGCCCCCTGGCGGGAGTGCTCTTTCTTCCAAAACGGCGCCTGGGTTTTTAAAAAGTCCATAATAAAGTCGCAGGCTTGGAAAGCATCGCGGCGATGAGCACTGGCCACCAGAACGCGCACAATAGGGTCTCCCGGCGTCAAATCACCAATGCGGTGGATAATCCGTACGGCCTGTAGCGCCCAGCGTTGACCTGCCTGCTCACCAATCTGCGTTAATGTGCGCTCGGTCATCCCTGGGTAGTGCTCAAGAGTCAGCCCAATAACATCAGGGGATTCATTAAAGTCACGCACAAATCCCGTGAAGGTGACAATAGCGCCGATATCGGTGCGCTTGCGCAGCGCACTTTCATAGCCATCATCCATTTTAAACGCTTCTTCTTGAACCCTGACAGCAATATCCAATTCAGTCTCTGTAATATCAGCCATCTGATTACCCACCCGTCACTGGAGGAAAGAAGGCCACTTCATCCTCATCGGTAAGGCGCGCACTATCGTTGGCCATCACTTGATTGATAGCACACAACGTGCGCTGCTCTGACAACACATTAAAGCGTGCATCCATAGTGCTTAACGCCGCTTTCAACCCCGCCACATCTCGGCTTGGCAGTTGATCAAGCCCAATGGCAAGGTCACTCTCTTCCACCCGCTCACGCAGCTCAGCAAGAAACTTAACCCGAACGCAAGGGGATGCACATCGCTCGCCTAAGCGAACCTCTCCCGCAACGCCACCGCCAGTCACAATTGGTTCTGGCACACCTCGTTGATAGTCGCCACGAATACCGCCCCGCTTACTTTCCAATTGAATGGCGTCAATGCGCATCTCTTTATCCACCGCTTTACACATATCGTAAAGCGTCAGACAAGCCACTGACACGGCTGTCAGAGCTTCCATTTCTACCCCGGTCTGTCCGTTAAGGCGGCAAAGCGCGGAGACTTCAACACAGCCGTTAGCGTGATCAATATCGAAATCTACAGAGACTTTTGAAAGCGCTAATGAATGGCACAACGGGATCAACTCATGCGTGCGCTTTGCTGCCTGAATACCCGCAATGCGCGCGGTCGCCAGCACATCGCCTTTGGGCAACTCGCCATCACTCAACAGCTGCAACGTTTTAGGCTGCATAACGATACGCCCAGACGCTACCGCCTCGCGGCGAGTCTCTCGCTTATCTCCGACATCGACCATGTTGGCTTCGCCGTGTTTATTGAGGTGAGTTAGCTGCATATCGTTACCTTTTTAATCAAGCCACGGTGTTATAAAAATACTGTTTTGGAAGCTGCTAATTTAGTTAGCCACAGCATTGGGTTGAGCATCCATCCACTCGATTACCCACTCAGTGATCGCTTCAATATTATTCAAGTCCAGCCGCTTAGCTGTTGGGATAATTGATGGAGGCAGCGAGCCACTTGACGCTACCGCCTGTACCCAGTCGCTACTGACAATAGAAACATCGCCAATCCCTGCACGGTACAGGACTAACTTAGGAATTGGCCACGCCTTAAAGCCCTCCACAATGACCAAATCTGGCGCCTGGGTAATCATCAGTGACAAGAGGTAGCCAAGATCCGGTTCTTCTTGGCCAGGTGTCTCTTGCATCATGGCAAAACGCTCTCGGGATGCAATCAACATAGGCGCAGCGCCAGCCTGACGAAGTTTATAGCTATCTTTTCCTGGCTGATCGACATCAAAGCTATGGTGGGCATGCTTTATCACCCCCACCCTAAGCCCCTTTTCGCGCAGGCGAGGCAAAAGCTGCGCTAACAGAGTCGTCTTACCAGTCCCACTCCACGCGGCAATGCCGAGTACAGGAAATGGACTATCAATTGCCTCTTCCATTAACAACTCCCAATGACCAACCGGTGGGTATGATTGAGTGGCTATTCACCCTCTTTTTCAGCGGGTAACAGCCAGTTTAGCGCAATGCCAACTAACGCGGCTAAGCTCACGCCCTGGAGAGTGAACTGACCACCTCCAAACTGCATTCCACCTATCCCAAATACTAAAATTAACGAAACCACCACGAGATTACGCGCCGCAGTTAATGACTGGCCTGCACGCACCAGGGTATTCATACCAACCACTGCGATCGAACCAAACAGCAGCGTCATAATACCGCCCATTACAGGGCCTGGAATAGTTTGCAGTAACGCACCCAACTTGCCTACAAAGGCCAGTACAATCGCAATCACCGCGGCGATGATCATGTACATGGGGTTGAATGCCTTAGTCAGCGTCACTGCCCCCGTTACTTCTGAGTAGGTTGTATTGGGAGGACCACCAAACAGCGCAGCCGCCATTGTCGCCAGCCCATCGCCTAACAAGGTGCGATGAAGACCAGGCTTCTCTAAATAGTTTTTGCGTGTCACTGAGCCTATCGCCACCATATCGCCGATATGTTCCACCGCAGGAGCAATCGCGACAGGAATCATGAACAAAATAGCCGCCCAGTGAAAACTCGGCGCGGTAAAGCTGGGCAATGATAGCCAAGCAGCATCACGCACCGCAGTGAAATCGACAACGCCCATAACAAGCGCCAAACCATACCCCACTGCAATACCACCCATTATCGGCACCAAGCGAAGAATTCCACGCCCGAAAACAGCTAATATCAGCGTTACCAGCAAACTGGCCATGGAAAGGAAAATCGCTTGACCATAGCCAATGTTATCGCTTGTCTCTCCTGTAGCCATACTGACAGCGACTGGCGCCAATGCTAAACCAATCACCATAATAACTGGTCCGACCACGACAGGCGGTAACAGCCTGTGCAGCCAAGCAGTGCCTTTAACACGTACTACTTGAGAAATGGCAACGTACACCACCCCTGCTGCCATTAAGCCACCCAGCGTGGCTGACACGCCAAAGCTTGCTATCGAGCCTTGAATGGGAGCAATGAACGCAAATGATGACGCCAAGAATACCGGCACCGTCTGCTTAGTAATTCCGTGAAACACCAGCGTACCAATACCCGCGGTAAATAGTGCGACACTGGGATCTAGACCAGTCAACAGCGGAACCAATACCAGTGCACCAAAGGCTACGAATAGCATTTGCGCACCTGTCAGCAGCATTTTGGGCCAAGACTCATGACTTGCTGAATGTTTCATCTAAATGTTTCCAATGTTTTCATTGTCGGTGGTTAGCCAAAAAAATGCCCCCAACGCGAAGCGTAAGGGGCATTGTTAGTCGGGGTGCTTAGCGCGTTCCGAAGATCTTATCGCCTGCATCTCCCAAACCAGGCACGATGTAACCGTGCTCATCTAGCCGGTCATCAACGGATGCGGTGTAGATCTCAACATCTGGGTACGCATCCTGAACACGCTTAATACCCTCAGGGGCAGCTACTAGCACGATAACTTTCATATGCTCACAACCACGCTCACGCAACATATCTAACGTCGCCACCATTGAGCCACCGGTCGCAAGCATCGGGTCGATGACAAGTGCCATGCGCTCTTCAATATCATTGGCGAACTTGGCGAAATAAGGCACCGGTTGAAGAGTTTCTTCATCCCGATAAAGACCCACTACGCTGACGCGTGCGCTAGGAATTAAGTCAGTTACGCCCTCCAGCATACCTAAACCGGCTCGCAGAATTGGCACAACCGTTACTTTTTTCCCTTTTAAACGACGCGTCGCAATAGGCTCGTTGTTCCAGCCTTGAATCTCATGATCCTCGAGCTCTAGCCCCTTTGTTGCTTCATAGGTCAGCAGCTTAGCCACTTCGCCTGCTAGCTCCCGGAAGCTTTTGGTGCTCAAATCGGCTTCGCGCAGCAGTCCCAGCTTATGTTGAACAAGCGGATGATTAATGGCGTAAACACTCATGGGACTTCCTCACTGCATGGGATTCAGGATGGCGACCTAGGTCGCATCGACAAGCTTACAAAATTGCGCGCCATTCTACCCGCAACTGACCACTAGGTTAAGGGGTTTCCGGCAATTGCCACTCAATCGGTGAACGCCCATGCTCTGCTAAAAACTGATTGGCACGGGAAAAGTGGTGATTGCCAAAAAAGCCTCGATGCGCTGAGAGTGGCGAAGGATGCGGGGATTCCAACACCAAGTGGCGCGACTGATCAATCAGGACTTTCTTCTGGCGCGCATGGCTGCCCCACAACAAGAAAACGCACGGTTCAGCATACCGACTGACGGTTTCAATCGCGCAGTCGGTGAAGTGTTCCCACCCCTTGCCACGATGAGAAGCGGCATTACCCTGCTCAACCGTTAATGCAGTGTTAAGCAGCAGCACACCCTGGGTTGCCCAAGACTCCAAAAAGCCGTGTCGCACGGGCGTAAACCCCACATCAGCAGCTAATTCTTTATAAATATTGACTAAAGAGGGAGGCACTTGGATACCCGGCTGCACCGAAAAGCACAATCCATGAGCTTGGTTGGGGCCGTGATAAGGGTCTTGCCCTAGAATAACGACTTTCACAGAGGCTAAAGGTGTCAGCTCAAAAGCGCGAAACCAATGCGATGAGTGCGGGTAGATAACTTTTTTGGCTGATTTTTCTTGGGCCAAAAATGCTTTCAGGGCTGACATATAGTCAGCCTGAAATTCTTGCCCAAGCCATTGATTCCAATCGTCGGGTAGCGGGTTAGCCATATTACTTCTTCAGTTGATCCGCCAGCGGCTCAACATAAGCAATGCCCATATCCCAAGGGAACTGGATCCAACACTGCTGAGCCACTTCGGTAAGGTATTGGTCAACCAGAGGGCGCCCTTCTGGTTTGGCATACATTGTCACGAAATGCGCCTTAGGCAGCATTTCACGAACGGCACGGGCGGTTTTACCGGTATCTACCAGATCATCAACCAACAGCCAACCATCACCATCATGGTCAACGCCCTTCATGATGTCTAAACCGCCTTGATCCATATGATCATAGCTTTTGATACAAACGGTATCGATCAAGCGAATATTAAGTTCACGGGCGATAAGCGCCGCAGGTATTAATCCACCACGGGTAATCGCGACGATACCTTTGAAATCTCGTTCAATTAGCTGATGACAAAGTTGACGCACGTCGCGGTGCAGTTGATCCCAGGAAATGGTGAAGTGCTGATGATAGCGTTCGCTGCTCATAAGAGGCGTTACTCGTCTTCGGTGAATGAACATACCGCGAATACGCTATAGCCAGCGTCGCGAATTTTCTGGGAACCGCCCAGCTCAGGCAGATCAATAATAGTTGCGGTTTCCACCACGTGCCCACCAGAGCGTTGAATTAGATTCGCTGCTGCAAGCATAGTACCGCCAGTGGCAATCAAATCATCCATCAGCAGGATACGGTCATTTTTCTGGAAAGCATCGGCATGAAGCTCAACTTCAGAGTGGCCGTACTCAAGCGTGTAAGTCTCACTGATCGTCTTGAAAGGCAGCTTGCCCTTCTTGCGAACGGGCACAAAGCTGCAGCCTAACTCGTAGGCCAAGGGCGCACCAATGATGAAGCCACGGGCATCAATCGCCGCGATGGCATCTAAGTTCATTTCCTGGTAGCGATGCACAAAGCTATCAATCAGCTTGCGAAAGGCAGCACTATTTTGCAGGAGCGGTGTGATATCACGAAAATTTACGCCCTGCTCTGGCCAGTCAGGAACCGTGCGAATAACGGACTTAATGTAGTCGCCGTAGATGCTCATCGCGTCTCTCATTGATTAAAGATAAAGCGGGTAATTAACCCAGGAAAAGAAATTTTGCTGCAAACAGTAGCGCCAGCGTTATGACGGCGGGGTTCAAATCGCTGAACCGTCCCGAAAGCGCTTTAATCGCAACATAGCTAATAAAGCCAAGCGCAATTCCCTCAGCAATTGAGAACGTCAGCGGCATAGCCAGGGCAGCGATCAGTACCGGCGCAGCGTCGGTTGGGTCTTCCCAGTTTGCGTGGGCTAAACTACCCGCCATCAAAACGGCCACGTAAAGCAGCGCCCCTGCTGTCGCATAGGCCGGAATAGAACCTGCTAACGGCGCAAAGAAAAGGCTAATTAAAAACAGCACACCAACCACAACCGCCGTTAACCCCGTACGACCACCGGAAGCGATACCCGCAGTTGATTCAATATAGCTAGTCGTTGTCGAAGTACCCAATGCAGCACCCGCCATAGACGCGGTACTGTCGGCCATCATAGCGCGACCAATGCGCGGCAGCTTGCCATTTTCATCCAGCAGTTTGCCGCGGTGAGCCACCCCTACCAACGTGCCTGACGTATCAAACAGATCCACAAACAAGAAGGCAAAAATGACGCTTAGCATCGCCACATCCAGTGCGCCCATTAGATCCATTGCCATAAAGGTAGGCGCAATCGAAGGCGGCATCGACATAATACCGCCATACTGGTTATGTCCGAACAGCGTCGCAAGGATCGTGATGCCCAAAATACCGATCATTACCGCACCGGTCACGCGCAGGTAGGAAAGCGCCGTAATAACGAAAAAGCCCAACAAGGCATAAAGTGCGGGTGGCTGGGACAAATCACCCAGTGCCACATAGGTGGCTGGATTAGCGACCACAATACCGGCATTTTTGAGTGCGATCATCGCAAGGAATAAGCCAATACCCGCGGCAATCCCCAAACGCAATGAGAGTGGAATAGAATTAATGATCCACTCGCGGATTTTAAAAATACTTAGCAGGAAGAACGTCAGGCCGGAGAAGAAGACAGCCCCTAATGCCGCCTCCCAGGTATAGCCCATTCCCAGCACCACACCGTAGGTGAAAAAAGCATTCAGCCCCATACCAGGTGCTTGCGCGATCGGATAGTTTGCCCAAAGCCCCATAACAAAACAGCCGATGGCAGCAGCGACACAGGTAGCCACAAATACCGCGCCGTAATCCATCCCCGCTTCCGAGAGAATGCTCGGGTTGACGAAAATGATATAAGCCATCGTGAGGAACGTGGTGAACCCTGCGATCAACTCGGTCTTTACATTGGTCTTCTGCTCGGTGAGCTTGAAGTAATTGTCCAGAAGTTTCATGTCGTTTTTATCCTTCGCGCTTACGCTAAATGCGTCCCTTGATGCGAGAAAAGCCGCACATACTACCTAAAGGCTCTACGCGTTGCGAGCGCCTCGTGTGCCGCTAGTGTTGGTGGGAACTCCCCCACCTATCTATTATGAATAGCAAACTTCAGGCCATGAGCTAACCGATTGGTCAACGGTAAGACAAAAAACACGACTAAAGACGACTCGCCAACACCCTTTCGACTGTTTCAACAATCACCTGGGTTTGCGGATCAATCTCGATATTGACCTTGTCGCCTAGCAAGCGATCTTTTAAAACTGTACGCGCCAGCGTCTCCGGTATCAGGTTGACACTGAACTCAACCCCAGCACCATCGGCTGCGGGGCGCACGTCACCAACCGTCAAGCTGATACCATCAACACCAATGTATCCCTTCTCGAATACAAATTTAGCGACTCTCTCAGGCAGTGAAAACCAAAGCCGACGATTGTTGGGCGCCTCTTCTATTGCCACCACATTGGCCACACAAATAATGTGGCCTGACATGGAGTGGCCACCAATTTCATCACCAAAACGCGCCGCGCGCTCTATGTTGACGCACTGACCTGGTGCAATTGCACCAAGATTTGTCAAACGCAACGTTTCACGCATCAGATCAAAACTGACATTCCCATCTTCTATCGCGGTTACCGTCAGGCAAACACCATTATGGGCTACCGACGCACCAAGAGTGAGCCCTTCACGCAACGCCTCCGGCAATGCGACTACGTGGGTGCGAAACTCTTCCAGCTCTTTAACAGCGACGACCTCAGCCACGCCTTGCACAATGCCAGTAAACATATTGCTACGCCCTCTTTCTCAACGTATTAAAGTCAAAACAGGTACTAAAATTCTGTGCAAGCTTACTACTAATACCCAACCCGTGTGCAGCCAGAAGCTTTGATACAAACGTTGAAACGGCTTTTTTTCTGATAACAAGCGCCGCATTAGCACTCATCAGAATCAATCACTAACAAAAATCATTGACTCAGAAAATAAACCTGAATTATTGCATTAAAACATGAAATAGAACGGCACTAATTGACAAGACACCCACCACTCTTTAGACTTTCGCCGCAAATGTAATGACGCCGATTTGTACCCAGATTGCGGGCGTCCACCAAGCTAATGGCTTGGTGAAGTGCAGCTAAAAGGGTGTGTCCAGCGTTGATGGCCACCCGCAAGGGTGGCCTTTTTTTATTTCCCGCCCTACGCTTGCTCCCTCGCACTCCGTCTTCGGCCTACCGTTAAGGCAGACGCTATGATTGAAATTAGCAACGTTAGTAAAACCTATGGCACTGGCAATAGTGCCGTTCATGCCCTAAAAGATGTCAATTTAACGATTCCCAAAGGCACCATTCACGGCGTTATTGGCCTTTCGGGCGCAGGTAAGTCGACCCTTATTCGCTGTGTCAACCTACTTGAACGCCCAAGCACTGGCAGCGTATCAGTCGATGGCCAGGAAATGACCCGCCTTAGTCGCGGCGAGTTAAACCGTGCCCGACACCGTATTGGAATGATTTTCCAGCATTTCAATCTGCTAACAACGCGTACGGTATTTGATAATGTGGCACTTCCCCTTGAGTTAATGGGCGAAAGCCGCAGTGCTATAAAAGAGCGCGTTTTGCCGCTGCTGGAGCTGGTGGGCCTGGCTGATAAAGCCAAACAATACCCAGCCCAGCTGTCTGGTGGTCAAAAGCAGCGTGTTGCCATCGCCCGCGCACTGGCCAGCAAACCCAACGTCTTACTGTGCGATGAAGCCACTTCCGCACTAGACCCCCAGACCACCAGCTCTATTCTTGAGCTGTTGAGAGAAATTAATCAGCAGCTCGGCATTACCATTTTGTTGATCACTCACGAAATGGAAGTTGTGAAATCTATTTGCCACCGAGTAAGCCTCATTTCCGACGGTGAGCTAGTGGAAGACGCTGAGGTCGGTGATTTCTTTACTGCGCCTATCACACAGTTGGGTAGGGAATTCCTGAACGACTTTTTGCAGCTAAGCCCACCTAAAGAACTGATCGAGCGTTTAAGCGATACACCGAGCGAACATACTCATCCCGTCGTGCGGCTAACGTTTTCGGGTGATGCTGTTTCGACGCCGCTTATTTCACGCTTAGCGCGGGAGTGCAGCGTTGATGTCAGCATCCTCCAGGCAAAGGTCGAGTCCATTCAAGACCGCACCTTAGGGCTGATGATTGCAGAGCTGCTCGGCAGCCCCGCTCAAACTCAGGAAGCAATGGCTTATTTAGAAGCACATCAACTACAGGTAGAGGTACTTGGTCATGTCCAGCGCAATGTTTGATCTTATTTTACAAGCCACGCTGGATACGCTCTACATGGTGGCTATTTCAGGCGTGATCGCCACCCTGCTCGGCTTGCCGCTTGGCGTCATGCTCTACGTGACTCGCCCTCGCCAGATATTAGCGATGCCAGCACTCAATCAAGTGCTAGGCATTGTTACCAATGTTGGCCGCTCAATTCCGTTCATCATTTTGATGGTGGCGATCATCCCGTTCACCCGCATGCTGGTCGGCACCTCTATTGGTATTAATGCGGCCTCAGTGCCGTTAACTATTGCGGCTATTCCATTTGTAGCTCGGCTAATCGAAGGGGCGCTTAACGAGATATCGCCGGGGCTTATTGAATCTGCTCAATCAATGGGCGCAACGCCTTGGCAGATCATTACCAAGGTACTGATCCCTGAGGCAAGGGGCGGCATTATCACGGGGCTAACGATTACGTTAGTGACACTGGTCAGTTACTCTGCCATGGCGGGCGCCGTAGGTGGCGGTGGCCTGGGCGACTTAGGCATTCGCTATGGCTACAACCGCTTCAACCCCACCATTATGTTAATTACCGTCGTTATACTGGTGGTGATGGTTCAAGGCTTCCAAAGCCTGGGCGACTATTTGGTGCGCAAAAGCGATCGCAAGTGACGATAGTCTGCATCTTTTATCGGCACAGTCGAATATAACCAAAACGCATTAGAATTTTATTTCTTATTGCCGCATAATCACATCCAACCTTTACTGAGCCACAGGAGTGACACCATGCAAAAACTACTTATCGGCAGCCTGACCGCCTTAGCCCTTGCAGTTAACGTTGCCAACGCGGAAACACGCACCATCAAAATGGGCACTGTGGCAGGCCCAGAAACCGAAGTCATGGAAGTGGCGGCTCGAATTGCCAAAGAAGAGTATGACCTAAACGTCGAGATCATTGAATTCACCGACTACGTCACGCCGAATGCCGCCCTCGCCGATGGCAGTTTAGACGCGAACGCTTATCAGCACGAACCGTACCTACAGGCTATGGTCAATGACCGTGGATATGATCTTGCCATTGCGGGCTACACCTTCGTTTACCCGATCGGCGCATACTCTGAGAAATACGACAGCATCGAAGCGCTGCCCGATGGCGCTCAAATCGCGCTGCCCAACGACCCATCTAATGAAGGGCGTGCACTCATTCTGATGCACAACCAGGGCCTGATCACACTTAATGATCCGAGCAACCTGGAAGCTACCCCCATCGACATCGCTGAAAATCCACGCAACTTCCGTTTCCGCGAAATTGAAGCGGCACAACTCCCCCGTGTACTACCAGACGTCGACATGGCGTTCATTAACAATACGTTCGCCCAACCGGCTGGCTTGAGCCTGAGTGACGCGATAATCAAGGAAGGTCCTGAATCTCCCTACGTTAACTTGATTGCGGTACGGGGCGGAGACGAAGATCGTGAAGAAATCCGTCAACTTGTTGACGCTTATCAGCGCGACGAGGTCATCGAAAAAGCAGAAGAACTGTTTAAGGGCGCAGCTGTACCCGGCTGGATCGAATAAACAGCACGGTTTTCTCTATCGATGTAATCAGGCCAGCCTTAGGGCTGGCCTGATGTGTTTAAACCTATAAGGAATTCGTATGCATAGTGTTGATTATGCGTTGCTTAATCGGCAGCTTGAAGCCCTGCTAGACACACGTGATTGGCTAACCAACAGCGCACAAACCTGTGCCTTTATTCAACACACACTGAGCGACATCAATTGGGTGGGGTTCTATTTGCAGCGCCAGCCCAACCAACTCAGCCTTGGCCCATTTCAGGGCAAACCCGCCTGCCATCCGATCCCCTTCAGCAAAGGCGTTTGCGGGGCTGCTGCCCGCCAACAAGCTACCCAACGGGTTGATGACGTTCACGCTATTGCTGATCACATCGCCTGCGATGCTGACTCTCGCTCAGAGCTCGTTGTTCCCATCGTGATCGACGGCTATCTCTGGGGAGTGCTCGACCTAGACAGCCCCCAGCACGCACGCTTTAGTCAAGAAGATCAGACGGGTATTGAGGCACTGGTGGCGACGTTTATTCGCCAGACTGACCTCCCCCTCTTTATCGACTAGCTTTATCGATTAGCCATAAAAAAAGCCCCATGCTAAGAAGCATGGGGCTTTTAAGTATTTGGTAGGACCAGGCGGATTTGAACCGCCGACCTCCACGATGTCAACGTGGCGCTCTAACCAACTGAGCTATGGTCCTATAAGTAACGAGCTGCACGTAACACGCAATATGGTAGGACCAGGCGGATTTGAACCGCCGACCTCCACGATGTCAACGTGGCGCTCTAACCAACTGAGCTATGGTCCTGCTGTGCAACGGATGCGTATTCTACGGCTTCATAGCTGAATTGCAAGTAGTTTTTAGCACTTTGAAATGACGTAAATGAATTAACTCCCCTCAATTTTCATGTCTTATCGACACTTATCTACGGTTACCGCTAAGCTAAACGTAGATTAACCACTATTCACGGTTAAACCAGGAGGAAAATCTTGCTTGGGCCTTTGCTAGGATGCATCGCCATCTCATTGTTACTCGCCACACTGATTGCCCGCGTGCCTATGCGCTGGTGGTGGGTGCGCAGTTTTGAATTTCCTCGACTGCAAATTGCCGTACTGGCTTTAGCGTGTGGCTTAGCTAGCCTGTGGTTATTAGACCCAGGGCCCTGGCGGGTTACCGCGACACTGGCCTCACTCGCCACGCTAGCGCTTCAGCTGCGCTACATTTTGCCATGGACAACACTCTGGCCTGTGCAGGTAAAAGCCGCCCATAATGCCCCTAAAGACCAGATGATTACGCTGCTAATCGCCAATGTACTGACACCAAACCGCCAGTCAAAAGAGTTACTGGCGATGATAACCCACCACCAGCCCGACATGATTCTGACGTTAGAATCTGACCAATGGTGGCAAGAACAACTTGACCCAGCATTAGATGCGCTGTGGCCTTATAGCGTTAAGATCCCCCTAGATAACCTTTATGGTATGCACCTCTACTCTCGCCTAGCACTGAAAGATACTGAGATTAAGTGGCTTATCCAGGATGACATACCTTCGATTCACACCCAGGTAGAGCTTAAAAGCGGCCAGCATATTCGCTTATTTGCCGTTCACCCAAGACCACCAGCACCCAATGAAAGCGAAAAATCTTTATGGCGTGATGCAGAGCTGTTGTGGATTGGCAAAGAGATACATCGACACCCAAAGGCCACTATCGTTGCCGGCGACCTGAATGATGTTGCCTGGTCACGTACAACACGCCGTTTTTGTCGCATAGGGGGTATGTTGGACCCACGCCGTGGTCGCGGCTTGTACAGCACCTTTCACGCTAATTACCCCCTATTGCGCTGGCCTCTCGACCACGCGTTTGTCAGCGAGCATTTCACCCTCGTCAACATGCAACGACTTGGGGCGTTCGGGTCTGATCACTTCCCTATATTGGCCACTTTTTGCTATCGGCCTTCGCGTCAAGATGAACACGAAACGCCCGATGCCAGTGCAGAGGAGCGTCAAGAGGCGAACGAAACCATTCAAAAGGGCAAAACGGAAAAGCAAGCAACCTAACCGTCTGCCCTCTGAATATCTCAATAGAGGCTACTCAGGTATGCCTCCTTGCGTTAGTACCGCAGGGTCTAGCAAACGTTCGAGCGTTGAGCGATCTAGATCGGTCTCTTCCTCCGCAACGTCGATGATTGGGCGCCCAGCTTGATAGGCTTTTTTAGCCACTGCGGCGGCGGCGTTATAGCCAATCACGCTATTAAGGGCCGTGACTAAAATAGGATTCCGTGCGAGCGGCCCCTGTAAATTATCGTCACGCACTTTGAATGTGGCGATAGCACGCTCACCCAACAAGGTGGCGGTGTTACTCATCAATGTAATCGATGTGAGAAGATTCGAAGCCACTAGCGGCAGCATCACGTTGAGCTGGAAATTTCCACTCTGACCCGCCACCGTTACCGCGGCATCCAAGCCGATGACTTGCGCTGCCGCTTGGGCGGCCGACTCAGGAATCACAGGGTTTACCTTACCCGGCATAATGGAACTACCAGGCTGTAGTGCCTCAAGCTCAATCTCGCCCAACCCCGCCAACGGCCCCGAATTCATCCAGCGCAAATCGTTAGCGATCTTCATAACCACACAGGCCAACCCTTTCAACTGCCCCGATAACTCTACGGCAGCATCCTGGGATGCCAAACTGGCAAAAAAGCTATCATTAGGCACAAAAGGTAGGCCTGTTTGCTGACTTAAATCGCTAGCCATTAGCTCGGCAAACCCCTCAGGCGCGTTAATACCGGTGCCCACCGCCGTGCCGCCTTGCGCTAATCGACATAGCCTTGTCATGGCGCTATCAAAACGCTCGATGGCCTGCCCCACTTGGCTCGACCACGCTCCTAGCTCTTGATCCATACGCAGCGGCATGGCATCCATCAAATGGGTACGACCTGTTTTAACAATATGGGCCAGCTCACTCGCCCTACGATCAATCGTGGCCTGCAGCGTCACCAATGCGGGACGAAGCGCTTCATTAACGGCTATCGCTGCCGAGAGGTGAATGGCCGTTGGGATAACGTCGTTACTCGACTGCCCCATATTAACGTGATCATTTGGCGTTACTTCGACCCCTTCACGACTGGCAAGCGTCGCTAGCACTTCATTAACGTTCATATTGGTCGACGTACCAGAGCCTGTCTGGAAAACATCGATAGGAAAATGCGCATCATGCTGGCCACTAATCACTGCCCGAGCCGCACTCTCAATCGCCTCTGCGCGGGGTTTATCTAACAACCCCAACTGACAGTTACTTCGCGCAGCAGCGAGCTTTATTCGCGCAACAGCGTGAATAAATGCCGTGGGCATGGGTGTATGCGAGACAGGGAAGTTGTTGATAGCCCGTTGGGTTTGAGCGCCATAAAGCGCATTTGCAGGTACATCGAGCTCACCCATGCTATCCCGTTCAATACGTGTATCCATCCTGGCACTCCTTTTAAAAAACGCCTTAACCAACGCCGCTCACATCACTAACATCACGTTTCCCAACGATTATTTTAGTGGTAACGGTTATCTATACGCTTAAGCCTAGTCCTACCGGCGCGTTAGGTAAATCCGTGCGTATCACCGACTCACACAGCGACACTCACACGATCCTTAAATTCACTTCACCATAATGTTGCACCGCACAAAAAGCCCTGTTATGCTGCAACGCAAGATAACTAGATATCAGCCGCGGTGGACGCTTAACAAAACCGTTGCTGATCAACCAACACTAACGGCACCGCCAATCAATGGGCCGATTAGTGAGCAATGGAACAGGAGTGTTTACCATGCAAACATTTAACACCAACGAAATGACTCAGCAGTTCGACAACATGTTCATGGCACCTGTGCGTGCATACATGACGCTAAGCATCGATTACTCTGAAAAAATGCTTAACGCACAGTTTGATGCCAACAAATCTTACGTAGATACTGGCATCACCCAAATGCGTCAGCTGATGAGCGTGAAAGACGCCAACGGCCTGCGTAGCTACATGGAAGGCCAGCAGAAAGTGGCTAAAGAACTCGCTGAGCGTGTAAAAGGCGATGCAGATAAAGTTGTTGCTCTTCAGCAAGACTTCTTGCAGAAAGGCCAAAAACTGACAGAAGATAATGTTAAGCAAGCGCAAGCTGCTGCTAGCAAAATGAGCAAAACTGCTTAATCTGTTAGTTATTGACTTGCTGTCATTAAAACGCCCCTGCCAGTGATCTGGCAGGGGCGTTTTAGCAATTGCGCTTTACCAATTAAGGGCAGACTTGACGAAAGGAATAGTCAGTTTCCGTTTAGCGGATAACGATGCTTGATCAAGCGTTTCCAGTGCATGGCACAAATCCCCCAACTCCCTCGGCCCGCGGTGCATAATGTAGCGCCCTACGTCATCAGGCAACTGCATTCCACGTACGTTGGCGCGAAGCTTTAACGCTGCTAGGCGTTCGTTATCATCCAGCGGATGCAGATGAAACGTAACTCCCCAGGTTAACCGTGATGCCAAGTCCGGCAATGCAACGTCTAATTGGCGTGGGGACGTATTGGCGGCAATCACTAGGGCTTTTCCCGCATCACGCAGCCGATTAAAGGCGTGAAACAGAGCCTCTTCCCAACGCTTACGCCCGATCACATATTCAAGATCATCAATGGCGACGAGATCCAGACGCTCGATATCCTCCAGCATCAGCGGTGGGAAATGACCAAGGTCTGCCAATGGAAGATAAAGTGCCCGCTTATCTGCATCCGAGGCGGCATGACACGCCGCCTGCAAAAGATGGCTACGGCCACTGCCCGGCGCGCCCCATAAATATAAGAACGGCTCAGCATCAGACTTAAGCTGCCGGCTCAGGTACTCCATTAATGAAGCGTTTGCTTGTGAGGCATAGTAATTATTAAATGTCGCGTCGTCTCGCAACCCTACCCCAAGCGGTAGCTGTGCCGGTAATCGGCTCATGGTGACTCCCTTTCGTCGTGACGACCCAGTCCATCATTGTAATGTTGCTGTTCTAGGGGACGTTGCTCGGCATCATAGAGAGCACTGCCTTTATAGCGATCTTTAATTTCCCTTAAAAGCACCATAATGACCGCTGCGGCAGGCAATGCTAAGAGTACGCCCGTCAGACCGAAAAGATGACCACCCGCCAGTACCGCAAAGATAACCGCAACAGGATGCAAACCTATCTTATCGCCTAACAGCTTAGGCTGAAGTATGACACTTTCTGCCGCCTGACCGATACCGAATACCGCGATCACGCCCAGCACAGCCCACCATGTATCAAATTGGAAAAGCGCCACGATAAGCGCCACCACTAATCCCACAATAAAACCAAGGAACGGCACAATACTGACAAGCCCGGACACAGCACCAATCAGCAGTCCGAAGTTCAGCCCCATCAACGTTAGTCCCGCCGCATATATAATGCCCAAACACAGCATGACCAGTAACTGCCCACGTAGAAACGCTGATAGAACTTCATCGCAGCGCTGAGCCAAGCGGGAAACATCGCTTGTCCATTGACGAGGAACCAAATCAGCAAGACTAGAAATCAGCCGGCTCCAATCAAGTAGTAAATAGAACGTTACGACAGGAATCAGGGCAACGTAGGTAACCCAGGAAACGAAAGCCATCCCAGAACGACCTATTTGACTTAACGCCTGAGCTGCATAGCTACCTGCATCACGCCAGTTTTTGATCAAAGTTTCTCTAACGTTCGTTAGCTCTGCGCCCAAATCGTAACCCGTCCACTCCTGAACTTGCGGCGCTAATATGTTCTCAATCCAGTTGAAGACACTCGGCAACGCCTCTCCCAGCTGTTTTGTTTGCTGCACAACCAACGGGATCAAAATAAGCAGGCTTAAAATAAGGATCAGTAACAGGACAAAAAAGACGCTACTAACTGCCCAGGGCCGCTTCATGCCTAACCGCTGGAAATAATTAGCAAGCGGGTCAGCCAAATAGGCCAAAATTAAACCCGCAATAAATGGCATCAGTACCGCATCTAATAAGTAGAGGCAGCCCACCAATACCACCAAAAAAACAACGCCCCACCATGAATGTCGCATGCTCTTTATATCCCTCCTGGAAAGATGGTTAGCGCCCTTAGCGTACTGAATAGTAACAAAAGTAGCGTATTGAACATCGGTTAACGCCGCACATCGATGCGACTTACGTCTCTGGGTGTTACAATCCGTTCCGTTATCGCCCCAGCACTGGCCATTTCGCCAGCACTACCCGTATTGCTATAGGCTTCACAGGATCTGTCATGACCGATACCTCCACTTCTCAGGCCACTCCCTCACTCAGCTATAAAGACGCAGGTGTCGATATTGATGCCGGCAACGCGCTAGTTGATCGCATCAAACACGTTGCCAAACGCACGACACGCCCTGAAGTCCTGGGTGGCCTTGGCGGGTTTGGCGCACTGTGTGAGCTTCCCGCTGGTTATAAACAGCCAGTCCTGGTCTCCGGCACGGATGGTGTC
The DNA here is from genome assembly GCF_024182575.1 of Halomonas sp. MS1. Taxonomy (NCBI): domain Bacteria; kingdom Pseudomonadati; phylum Pseudomonadota; class Gammaproteobacteria; order Oceanospirillales; family Halomonadaceae; genus Halomonas; species Halomonas sp. MS1. The sequence goes on along the minus strand of NZ_CP098926.1, from coordinate 3,513,563 downwards.
GGCACTAAGCTGCGTCTTGCCATGGACCTTGGTAAGCATGACACCATTGGCATTGACTTGGTCGCTATGTGTGTCAACGATTTGATCGTTGCCGGTGCTGAACCGCTGCTATTCCTTGACTACTATGCCACGGGTAAGCTGGATGTGGATATCGCTGCAGATGTCGTGACCGGCATTGGCGCTGGTTGCGAACTAGCTGGTTGCGCACTAGTAGGCGGCGAAACTGCCGAAATGCCCGGTATGTACGAGGGCAATGACTACGATTTGGCAGGCTTCTGCGTTGGCGTTGTTGAAAAGGCCGATATTTTAGACGGCAGCAAGGTAGCCGAAGGCGATGTACTGCTGGGATTGGCCTCTTCTGGCCCGCACTCCAATGGCTATTCATTGATTCGCAAAATTCTGGAAGTTAGCAACGCTTCACTCAATGATACTGTGGATGGGCAGCCGCTTGGCGACGCGTTAATGGCGCCGACGCGTATTTATGTGAAGTCGTTGCTGTCGATGATGCGCGGCACAGATATTCCCGTTCACGCGCTTTCCCATATTACGGGTGGTGGTTTACTGGAAAACATTCCCCGTGTTCTGCCCGATACCCTCGCAGCCCACGTTGATCTTTCTACTTGGCAGCGTCCAGAAGTATTTAACTGGTTACAAGCTCAAGGCAATGTCAGTGAAACGGAAATGCACCGCGTACTGAACTGCGGCATCGGCATGGTGGTTGTAGTGCCCCAGGCCCAAGCTGAAGACGCTATGGCGCATCTGCAAGCTCAAGGCGAGACCGTATATCGCATTGGTCAGATTATTCAGCGCCAGGAGGAAGCCGTCGTTTTGGAGAACCTTCGCGCATGAGCAGTACCGACTTTAATAGTGGCACGTTCAACGACACCATAAACGACATGGCGCCAGAACCAACAGCGGCGCGACGTATTGTGGTGCTAATTTCTGGCAGTGGCAGTAATTTACAGGCGCTGATTGACGCGCAAAGCCATGATCGGCTTGGCGGGGAAATCGTCGCTGTTATTTCCAATGAGCCGGATGCCCATGGCTTGAAGCGCGCCCTAGAAGCGGGTATTGAAGCCGTTGCGCTACCTCATCGCGAGTATGACAGCCGCGATGCTTACGACGGAGCGCTAATCAAAGTCATCGAACGTCATGAGCCTGACTTGATTGTTTTAGCAGGCTTTATGCGCATTCTGACGCCCCGCTTTGTGCAGCGTTTTTTAGGCAAAATGCTCAACATCCACCCTTCACTACTGCCCGCCTATCAAGGGTTAAATACCCATGCTCGAGCGCTGGCAGACGGTGTCAAACAGCATGGCTGTAGCGTGCATTTTGTCACTGAAGAGCTAGATGGTGGGCCTGTTGTGCTACAAGCAGAACTGAACGTTACAAATGAAGATACCGTTGAGACGCTTAAGGAGAAGGTGCACGCTCGTGAACACCTAATCTTCCCAATTGCCGTTCAGTGGTTTCTGCAAGGCCGCCTGCAATATAGCGCTGAAAACGCCACCATGGATGGCCACCCCCTGCCCCCCCATGGTATGCGGCTCTCCCACACAGATGCTGCAGAAGAGCTAGACGAAGAGTTTGACGAAAACACGTAAATGTCACTGCTCTGACCATAAAAAACGCCTTACCGCTATTAGCGCGTAAGGCGTTTTTTGTTTAGCTTGCGGATATTAAGTGCGAGGCAGCGTAACGCCTCGTTGTCCCATATATTTACCACCGCGATCTTTATAAGATGTTTCACACATCTCATCCGACTCAAGGAACAGCATCTGAGCTACCCCTTCATGGGCATAAATCTTGGCAGGCAGGTTGGTAGTATTTGAAAATTCAAGCGTCACATGCCCTTCCCACTCTGGCTCAAGCGGCGTTACGTTGACAATAATGCCACAGCGCGCGTAAGTGGATTTTCCAAGGCAAATCGTCAGCACACTGCGCGGAATACGAAAATACTCAACCGTGCGTGCTAATGCGAAGGAATTCGGCGGGATAATACACACATCACCCTTAACATCGACAAAGCTTTTGTCATCAAACGCTTTGGGATCGACAATAGCCGAATGTATGTTGGTAAACACTTTAAATTCATCGGCACAGCGAACGTCGTAACCGTAGCTCGACGTGCCATAAGAAATAACGCGCTGATCATTCACATAGCGCACCTGCTCAGCTTCAAACGGTTCAATCATGGCATCGCTTTGTGCCATGCGACGAATCCACTTGTCAGATTTAATACTCATTTGTTACGTCATCACTCGCTAAAAGAAATAGTGGGGCCGCCGCTATGGCTGGCATTTACCGATTGCGCCACTTGTTTGGCAATATCTGCAAACGTGCGACTCACTGAGCTATCGGGTTCGGAAATCACGCTGGGGCGACCAGAGTCAGCTAGCTCACGAATAGAGAGCGTTAACGGCAACCGCCCAAGAACTGTCGTATCATACTCTTCCGCGATGCGATCGCCGCCACCGGTACCAAAAATAGCCGCTTCGTGGCCGCAATTTTCACAATGATAAAGACTCATGTTCTCTACCACGCCAAGCACTGGCACATTGACCTTACGGAACATCTCAATGCCTTTGCGGGCATCAAGGAGCGCAATATCCTGAGGCGTGGTGACAATCACGGCGCCTGAAACAGGCACTTTTTGCGCCAGCGTCAGTTGGATATCGCCGGTACCTGGCGGCATATCAATCAGCAGGAAATCCAGATTATCCCATTGGGTTTGTGTCAGCATTTGCTGAAACGCACCAACGACCATCGGGCCACGCCAGACCATCGCCTCACGGGTGTTAACCATAAAGGCCATCGACATCGCTTGAAGGCCGTGCGCTTCTAGCGGCAGAAACTTATTGTCCTCCGTCGCCTGAGGCCGCACGCCTTCTTTAACACCCAGCATTTGCGCTTGGCTAGGGCCGTAAATATCAGCATCCAGTACGCCAACACGATACCCCTGGGCAGAAAGCGCTAGTGCCAAGTTCACAGTAACGGTCGATTTGCCGACTCCACCTTTCCCCGATGCCACTGCTACTATATGTTTTACACCGTCCATCAATGGCACTCCTGTCTATTGCGACTAATCTATCCGTGGTTTGAATGATACTCCTAGGCGGCCCATTTCTAAACCAACATGCAAAAAGCGGATGCAGGGGCTGCCTACATCCGCTTTATTACGCTAGCAATCAGCGCACGATCAAGTGTATAGATCAGTTACTGTTTTGTTGGCCCTGCTCTTCAGAACTTGCTTCTTCAGCTTGCTCAGAACCATTCGAATCAGCGCTGCCACTCTCTTCATCTGTCAAAGAAGGCACTTCGTCATTCGCCGCATCGTTTACATGTAAGCGACCCTCCAACGAAGAAAGCTCGTCACGCCAGTCACTGAGCTGGGTTTCCAGGCGTGCAAGCTGACCTTCACGAGCCTCAATATCACTTTCAACGTTAGCTAGTTCTTCACGACCAATATCCAGCGCGACCATGAGATCATCCATCTCGCTGCGCACTTGGTCGAGGCTCTGTTGCTCTTCTTCACGCAGTTGAGTTAACGAATCAACCTCGCTTTGCAACTCATCCCGCTCACTGGTGAGCGAGTCACGCTCGCTTTGCAAATTATCTAATTCACTTTGAACGGCTGACACCTCTTCCTCAGTACCGGACAGCTGTTCGCTAGCTTCACTAATCTGGGTTTCTAAACCCGACAGTTCCTCTTGAGCGGCACGAAGCTCGTCAACGGCCTCCTGACGCTCTTGTTCAGCTTGCTGACGTGCCGATTCCGCTTCTTGGCGGGACTCTTCGGCACTTTGACGAGCTTCTTCAGCTTCCTGGCGAGCAGACTCAGCCTGGTCTCGCGCGCTTACCACTTGATCACGTTCTTCTTTTAGTGATTGCAGGTCAGCTTCAGCGCTTTCTACTTGCTCACTTAACGCATCGACTTCTTGCTGAAGTGCATCACGCTCAGCGACTAGTTCTTCAAGACGCGATTGCACCGCATTTGTCTCACCCTGAGCGGTCTCTAGATCGCTTTGTGCCTGAGCCTGCTGCTCTTCCAGCGATGCCATTTCCTCACGCATTGCACTTAAATCGGTCTCAGCTTGCTCAACTTCCGCAATTCGCTGGCTAAGCTGGTTATTATCTTGCTCGACGCTGGCTAACTGGCCCTCTAACGTTTCGACACGCTCTTGCCGTGTGCCCGAGTTCGATTGCGCCATAATTGCCCAAATAACAGCAATGGCGGCAATACCAGCAATACCTTTGACACGGTTGTCTTTAAACAGCGTTTTCATGTCTGGCTTACTCGCTGGCGCTTGATTATCCGAGTGGTTTGCTTCTGGCATACTGCGTCCCTCTCTTCTTTATTAGGCTACCGATATCAGCAGCGTTGATAGACATTTAGCACCTGACATTCTTTTACTAGCATACACATCTAGCAACATCTAGCCAGCGAACAACGTATATGACTAACGGCGCATACGGTTAGCCGCTTGTTGGTTAGCCTAGTGGTTACTTTCCTTAAAGCCTATCGCATCCGCAGCGGCAACCTCAAACCAAGAAAGCGTGGCGTGTAACGACACAACACTACCAATAATCAATAACGTAGGCGGCGTAATCTCACCTTGGTGAAATGCTTCAGGCAGCTGTTGCAAAGAACCAATATGCGTACATTGGTGCTGTGTTGTGCCCTGTTCAATCAGCGCCAAAGGGGTGCTGGATGCGAGACCATGGTCCATCAAAGCCTGGCAAATGGCCTCTAAGTTGCTCAGCCCCATATAAAATACCAAGGTTTGTCCAGGGCTAGCTAACGCCTGCCAATCAAGCGTGCTCTCTCCATGTTGCAAGTGGCCCGTGACTAAGCGAACCGACTGCGCATGGTCTCGGTGTGTCAGAGGAATGCCTGCATAAGCGGCACAACCGGATGCCGCTGTAATACCCGGGATGACTTCTACCACCACATTTTCAGCCATGAGCGTTTCTAATTCTTCTCCACCTCGGCCAAAAATGAAGGGATCTCCCCCCTTGAGACGCACAACTTGCTTACCTTGCCTGGCCCAAGCCACCAATGTCTGGTTAATTTCATTTTGAGGGACGCTGTGCAACGCCTTCGCCTTGCCAACGTAAAACCGCTCAGCCTTAGGCCCAATCAGGGCTAGCACTTCATCGCTAACGAGGCGGTCGTATAGCACCACTTCTGCTACCTGAAGCCGCTTATACGCTTTCAACGTCAATAGTTCTGGATCCCCTGGGCCAGCACCGACCAAACTTACCAAACCACCGCCAACTTTTTGAGCGCTAGCCGAGTGGCCTGTCTTTATAGTGGCTGCTTTTACTTCGCTCAAAGAAACACCCCGACAATAAAAAATGATCCAATCTATTAAAAAGCAATAGACCTTCCTGTGTCGCGCCAAAGTTTCTATGGAAGACACTTAACGTCACACCAAAATTCCTTTATAGAATATATATAGATCAATTGATTTTAAAAAAAGCAAGCATTGTCAGTAATGGCTTACATATTAGTTACGTTTTTAGGGCTAACCTTTACGATTAACTTTTATTTGGCATATGCTTTGGAGCTTCACGCATGCTCGTGAATGATACAGCCCCAGTACCGCAAAGTACTGATAGCCTGATATCCCAGATACCTGGGGTTATTTTTCAATTCTATCGATCACACTGCGGCCGTATGCACTTTCCCTACCTGGAAGGCGGGGGCGAGGCGCTGGCACACATCGACCGACAACAATTAGCGCATGACGCTGGCCAACTTATTGAACACCTAACCGGTCACGATCACCCCAAAATAATGTCATCTATTGAGCGATCTGCACGCTGGATGCTACCGCTCACGACTCGCTTCCGCCTCCCCTTCCCTAAAGGAAAGCCGCACTGGATTGCGGTAAGTGCTAACCCCTCCCCGGCATCCAATGGTGTTCGCTGGAGCGGCATCATGATGGATATTACTGATCAAGTCGCTGAAGAGCAGCGACTAAGAAAACTCTGCGACACCGACCCTTTAACGGGATTGCCTAACCGTCGCAAACTCATGGTGCACTTAACGCACCTAGCCTCATTAAGCACGCGGCATGGGACGCCTTTATCTATCATGATGGTAGATATAGATCATTTTAAACAGCTCAATGATCGTTGGGGACACTTGCAGGGCGATAGCGTACTTGAACAACTTGCCGTGCAAACTCAGCAACTCCTGCGCTGCGAAGATATGGTGGCAAGACTTGGCGGTGAAGAGTTTATGGTCGTGTTGCCGCTTACACCGCTGCAACAATGCCATAAACTCGCTGACCGTCTCCGACATGCCATCTCAAGCTACGATTTTGGAATCGGTGCCGGCCAAGTAACCGTGAGCATTGGTGTAGCGGAGTATCGGTGCGGTGAGCCTTTAGCCAACTTAATAGAGCGCGCTGATCAAGCGTTATACAGCGCGAAAGAGGTTGGTCGCGACTGCGTATGCCTTCTATCCTGATTTGAGCAATACCCAAAGGAGGCAACCCATGACAACGCTAGCTCAGAAAACCTGCGAACCTTGCAGTGGTAATGCCATACCGCTCACTTATAGCGCATGCCAACCCCATCTAGCAGCGCTTTCAGAGTGGCAGATTGTTGACCACGATGGCATCATGAAGCTGACGAGACAGTTTACGTTTCGCAACTTTGCCGATGCCCTGGCATTCACCCAGCGCGTTGGCGATATAGCAGAGCAGGCTGGGCACCATCCTGTCATTGTTACTGAGTGGGGTAAAACCACCGTGACATGGTGGTCTCATGCAATAAAGGGCCTGCATCTTAATGATTTCATTCTTGCCGCCAGAACCGACGAGGTAGCCGAATAAATGTTTGAGCAAATTGAGCGAGTCCCAGGAGATGCCATTCTCGGGCTGATCGAAGCTTTCAAAAAAGACACCAATCCCCAGAAAGTCGATTTAGGGGTTGGCGTATATCGCGATGCACAAGGCAATACGCCGGTCATGCGCGCTGTCAAGGAAGCAGAAGCTCGCCTGCTCAAGAATGAAACCACCAAGACCTATATTGGCTCTCACGGTGCCCCTGCTTACGGTGATGCTGTGCTGCCTATGGTATTAGGTGCAGATTCTTCCGTATTGAAAGCCAACCGCGCGAGCGCTACCCAGTCTCCTGGTGGAACAGGTGCACTACGCTTAGCCGCTGACTTTATTGCTCACCAGCTTCCTGGAAAAGGAATCTGGGTCAGCGATCCTACTTGGCCAAACCATCACGGCATTTTCACCGCTGCAGGTATCGAGCTTCACAAGTACCCCTACGTTGATGCTGACAACCGCCTTGATTTCGATGGCATGTTAGCGGCACTGAAAAAGATTCCTGAAGGCGACGTTGTGGTGCTTCACGCCTGCTGCCACAACCCGACCGGCTTTGACCTGTCTAAAGATCAGTGGCATGAAGTAATGGCAGTACTGAGCGAGCGCAAACTGCTGCCATTGGTTGACTTTGCTTACCAAGGTTTCGGGGAAGGCCTGGACGAAGATGCCTATGGTGTTCGTCTGCTGGCCGAAAACCTTGATGAAGTTATCATCACCAGCTCCTGCTCAAAGAACTTTGGCATTTACTGCGAACGCACTGGCTGCTTGATCCTAATTGCAAAAGACGCCGAGCAGATGGAGAACGTTCGCTCTCAGGCTGCCATTGTGGCCCGTGAGAACTACTCTAACCCTCCCGCCCACGGCGGCGCGATTGTTAGCGAAATTCTCCACGACGCTGAGCTGTCTGCAATGTGGCGTGAAGAGCTGACCGAAATGCGTGATCGCATCAATACGCTGCGTCGCGACTTCGTTGAAGCCCTTAAGCCTTACGGCCTTGCTGAAAAGTATGCATGCGTTGCAGAGCAGCGCGGCATGTTCTCTTACACCGGTTTAACTCCGGAGCAAGTAGACCGCCTGCGTGATGAGTTCGGTATTTACATGGTGCGCTCTGGCCGTGCCAACGTTGCAGGATTCTCACACGAGAATTTACCTTACCTCGCTAAGGCCATCGCTGCCGTTAACGAATAACGCCAGTGAGTTGTTAACCTTAGTGTCAACAGCTAAAACGCCCAGGCAAATTGCCTGGGCGTTTTTGTAGATGAATTGAAGATAAGCCACTGAACAGGCAAGCGATTGTTATGTACAATTGCCCGCTTGCCGCCAGAGCCTGGGGCGCCCGTGCGGCGTCCGCTACAACGCAATGCTTGACCGATCAGTCAAATCTTCGGCACACTCAGCATAGCCTTGTATACAACACACCATAACTAAGAGGCCTAACATGGCGGCTGTCGGCACTCACTATCCGTGGTACAAAAAAGAAGACACCGACGCGTTCTTCGCGCTGTTTCAAAACAATATTGCCAACTTTGTCATTATCGCAATTACCATGCTGGGCATGGGGTTTCCCACATCCATTGTGTATGGTCAGGTGTTGCCGGGTGCCGCAGTGGCAGTCATGGCAGGCAATTTTTATTACGCATGGAGTGCCGCTAGACTCGCACGAAAAGAAAACCGCAGCGATGTCACCGCGCTCTCCTACGGCATCTCCACGCCGGTCATGTTTGTGTTTCTATTCGGCGTATTGCTCCCCGCCAAGCAGTTAACCGGTGACGCGGAGTTAGCCTGGAAAGTTGCCGTGGCCGCCTGCTTTATTAGCGGCGCAATAGAAGCCTTAATTAGCATCGTTGGCCGCTGGGTGCAGTATCACCTCCCACGGGCCGCCATGTTGGGCGCTGTTGCTGGCGTCGCACTCACCTTTATTGCCGGTGAGATGCTATTTAAAACCTTGGAAATGCCTATCATTGGACTGCTGGTGCTCGGCATTATCATTGTTGGTCTTGTGGCACGCGTCAGCATGCCGTTTAAGCTACCGACATCGCTGTTTGCCATTGTGGTCGGTACTGCGATGGCATATTTGATTGGCGATGCGGGCAGCGAACGCTTTAGCGATGCTTTTACCCATTTAGGGTTCTACCCCCTGCTGCCTAATTTGGCATGGTATGAAGGGTTAGGCTTGCTGTTTAGCGGCATGCTGGCCGTACTTACCGTCGTGCTCCCCATCACCCTCTATAACGCTATTGAAACCATGAATAATGTTGAAGCGATGGAAGCGGCTGGCGATAAATACGATGTGCGTGAGTGCCAGGCAGTGGATGGAGCAGGCACGATGATCGGCGCTCTATTTGGCGGCGTATTCCCGACAACTGTTTATATCGCCACGGTGGGCGCGAAATGGATGGGCGCAGGACGAGGCTACAGCATTTTAAACGGTGCCGTTTATGCCCTCGCCACCATGTTTGGCCTGATCGCTGCCTTAGCGGCCATTATTCCGGTCTCAGTAGTGGCCCCTATCTTGGTATTTGTCGGCATGTCGATGATAGCCACTGCGTTTCAAGCGAACGATACCCGCTATTACCCGGCCATTGCGCTGGCGATGCTGCCCTACTTTGCCAACTACGTGATGACACGCTTCAACCGGGGTGCTGGTGACGTCGTCAGCGATATTTCCAGTGCCATTGTTGTCATGGGACAAGGTGCGATGTTTATGGCCATCTTCCTAGGGGCAATGACAGTGTCGGTGATCGACCATCATTTCCGGCGTGCAGCCGCATTCGCCGCTATTGCGGCAGGCTTCTCATTTGTAGGACTGATGCACGCCCCAAAACTGGCCTTTAACGCGGCGCCTGAATTTGTCATGGGTTACTTGGGCATGGCATTACTGTTTATGTACTTCTCATTCCAGGAAGCCCCCAAGAAGCACTAAACTGGATTACTTGCTGAATCCCGCCTGCCGATGCGGGCGGGATAAAATGCGCTTGAGCACTATCCAAGCAACCATACCTGCCAACACGTTACCCAATGCCGCGCCAGCGGCTAAGCCTGTCCAACCAAACAACTGCGCACCCAACCATAAACATGGTAGATAGCAAATAAACAAGCGTGCGCTTGAAAGCAGCATTGCTCTAAGTGGCCAGCCGAGAGCGTTACCTGCAGACACCACCAGCATACACACGCCCAGCGCAGCATAACTTGGCAACAAAAAGCGAATTAGCAGCGCGAGCTCACTTTGCACCTCCTGGTTCCCGGCTAACACCATAGCCACCCAGGGTGAAGCCAGCGCCAGCAACAGCCCCAGGCTAAGCTGCCATATCAACGCGACATTCACTGCCAAGCGCATCAGCTGCTGAATCTGTCCCCAGTCGCCCGCACCATAGCAACGCCCAAGCCATGGTGGTAGCGACATCGTCATCGCCAATATCACCATCAGCGAAACCGTTTCGAGACGGCTGGCAAGCCCCCAAGCCGCCACCTGGGTATCTCCTAGGCTAGCAACGGCCGCAATCGCCAACATCGCCGCCAGTGGCGGCATCAACTGACTAACCATCGCGGGAGCAGCGATACCGGTAAAAAGCCGCCACGAGCGACTAGCTTCTTGCCATAGCGCGGTATTCGTCGTCCACTTTTGATGCTTTAGTTTAATACTGCTGAATAACAGCCCCACAAAAAATGCAATGGCGGTCGCCCAAGCCGCGCCCGCTAGCCCCCAGCCCTGCCAAGAACCAATACCAAAAATAAATAGCGGGTCCAATCCCAGGTTAATAAGGCTACTGAGCACCATCATCTTACCTGGCAGCCGTGTATCGCCGTGAGCACGAAACACGCTATAGATAAAATAGAGCAGCGCGCCTAGCCAAGCTGAAAATAGCTGTGGCCCCCAGTAAGCGCGTATATAAACCAGCGCGCTATCATCGGCACCTAACAGCCTAAATATGGGCACTTGAAGAAACCAAAGCGCAATGACTAGTAGGCCGATGACAAGCCCACCGGCAATTAGCACAAGGCTGCTTAACCGCTTCGCTCGAACGTCTTCTCCAGCGCCTAAGGCGCGGGAAATAAGCGCCGCAATCGCGATCCCCATTCCCACTTGAATGCCAATAATCAGAAAGGACAACGGAAAGGTAAACGACTGAGCGGCCAAGGGCGCTGTTCCCAAACGGGCAATAAAAGCACTATCTACAAGCTGGAAACCCAATAGCGCCAACACACCAATGGCCATCGGCCACGTTTGACGCCATAAGGTTATCGCCAGCTCGCGTTGCTGCATAATGACCGCTGCCAAAGAGAAATCCTCAAAACAGAGTAGATAGCGGTGAACGCCACCTAGTTAACAATACTGACAACCTACGAGATGTAAGTTGTTTCTGGTAACTCCCAACGCAAAAGCGCCACCACCCAGGCAAGGGTGATGGCGCTTTCTGCTTACGCTCGCTTACTGACGAATGCCTTCAAACGTCACGTAAAGCTCCAGCTCGTGCATCGCTTCTGGGAAGTCACTCATATCAATACCGAAATCACCCAGCGTTAACATGGTGCTGCCTTCAAAACCTGCACGGTAATTGCCCCAGGGGTCATCACCTTCGCCCATCAAGGTAACAGGCATTTCAATTTCCTGCGTCTCGCCATGAAGCGTTAACTCACCGGTTACGACGCCTTCATTTTCACCCGTTGATTCAAAACCTGTTGAAGTAAAAGTTGCCGTAGGATATTCGCTGGCATCAAGAAAATCGCTGCTTAAGAAGTGACGATCACGCTCTGCATGATTAGTGTTCAGGCTTCCCACCTGCACTTCCATTTCTACAGAAGAGGCTTCTAAATCCTCGGGGTCATATGAAAATTGACCGTCAAACTCTTCGAAAGTACCCAGAATATAGGAAAAGCCGAGGTGGCTAATTTTGAACTGAACAAAGGCGTGCTGGCCTTCAGTATCAATTTGATATTCTGCTGCTTGCGCTTGGCTGAACGTCGCTAGCGAAGCGGCGGCAATTGCAGTAGCAAAAGCGGTTTTCTTTAACATCGTGGAAATCTCCTTTATTTTCCTAATAAACACTACGAGCAAACTATCAGCGCAGTGGACAAAAAAATTCCATTATTGCTTGCGGCCATGAGCAGGATTCACCATCCGCACGAGTGTCGAGTGGCGATCCCACCAATGATGCTTCATCGCGGCTAGCGCATGCCCTGCGGCCAATACCATAAGCGCCAGGGCGCTGTACCAGTGCACATCGCCTGCCAGACTAGCTTGATCAGGAAGCCCGTGAAGCAGTGCCGGCACTTCAAACCAATCAAACACCCTAATTCCGCGCCCATTGGCGGTAGAAATCAAATAGCCACTAACAAGCACTAACAATAACAAGACATACAACATTATGTGGCCAGCATGGGCAGCTAGACGTTCAAAGCGACTACCCTCTGCATGAGGCGTTGGTTGAATTAAGCGCCATATCAAGCGAGCAAAGGTAGCAATTAACAACAAGATACCAATCGAGCGATGCACCCACGGCCCTTGGTTATACCATGTATCGTAGTAACCAAGATCTGTCATCCACCAGCCAAGAACAAACAACCCCACAATCGTTAGTGCACTAAGCCAGTGAAGAGCAATACTAATGACTCCCCATCCACTCTGCGTGTTCCGCCACATCCTTGCTTTCCTCGTTCTAAACAGCAATTGGTCATGCCTGCTGTAAGCACATTTCTACCTAAAGCATACCGTCTTAATGATCAAAACACTGCTGAAAAAAGCAGAACACACCATTCGTAAAAAACGTTTGTTAAAAACATTGCTAAATGTTGTAGTTACAAAAACGCCGTCAGCGAAGCAAGCAATAAAAAAACCGGCCACGAATGACCGGCTTATCAAAACGCTATTTGAATCGCTCAGCCAGCCGCCAAAGCATCCAACCCAGCGGCAAGATCGCGCTGAATGTCAGCCTGGCTTTCCAGCCCCACCGCTACGCGAATCAACCCAGGGGCGATACCTGCGGCTTCTTTCTGCACATCGGAGAGACGTCCATGCGTTGTGGTGGCTGGATGGGTAATGGTGGTTTTAACATCTCCGAGGTTACCCGTTATAGACAGCATTTTGGTGGCGTCAATGACCTGCCAAGCTCCCTCCTGGCCACCTTTCACCTCAAAGCCCAATACGGCACCAAACCCTTGCTGCTGTTTTTTGGCAAGCGCATGCTGAGGATGGGCTTCTAAGCCACTGTAGTGCACTTTATTAACGGCCGGGTGTTGATCTAGCCAGAGCGCCAAAGTCAGCGCATTCTCGCAATGTGCTTTCATGCGCAACGATAAGGTTTCAAGCCCTTTGGTGAAAATCCAAGCATTAAAGGGACTCAGGCAAGGCCCGCAAGTACGTACCACACCAAACACTTCTTCCAGCACGTCGTGTTTACCAACCACCGCGCCACCAATAGCACGTCCCTGGCCATCCAGATACTTCGTTGCAGAATGGATGACTAAGTCAGCGCCAAGCGCAATTGGCTGCTGAAGTGCCGGTGTTAAGAAGCAGTTATCAATCGCCAACAATGCACCACTTCGCTTAGCAAGTTCGGCTAATGCTGGAATATCCGCGACTTCAGACAGCGGATTGGACGGTGTTTCCGCAAACAACAGCTTGGTATTTGGGCCGATGGCCTCTTCCCAGGCAGAAAGGTTAGATAGCTCTACATAACGAGTCGTGATACCAAATTTGCCCAGATATTTGTCAAACAAACTCACGGTAGAACCAAACAGCGAGCGCGATGCAACGATTTCATCGCCGGCACTTAGCAGTGCCAACGCCGTCGATAAAATGGCCGACATACCCGAACTTGTTGCCACGCATCGCTCTCCACCTTCAAGCGCCGCCAAACGGCGCTCGAAGGTATGGACCGTCGGATTAGTAAAGCGAGAATAGACGTTGCCCGGCTCCTGCCCCCCAAACTTGCGCGCGGCTTCAGCCGCGCTTTCGTAAACAAAGCTTGAAGTGGGAAAAATGGGCTCGGCATGCTCTTGCTCAAACGTACGGTGATGGCCCGCACGAATGGCAAGGGTCTCTAGCGACCAATCATCCTGGTGACTATTATCATGCATGGCTGAGCACCTTTAAAACGTCAATAAAAGTTGTAATACGAGCTATTAATCCGCGGTATTAGTCGTCAAGATCGTCATCATCTTGGTTGTGCATACCCACTAGCGCATGGTCACCCGCACTTTGATCTTTGGCTGCGTCATTACGACTCGCTTCAAGCACAGCCAAGTAGGCATCATCAATGTCACCAGTGACATAGTTACCGTCGAAGACAGAGCAGTCAAACTCATCCATTTCAGGATTAACCTCACGGCAAGCCGCTTTCAAATCTTCCAGGTCTTGATAGAAAATTCGATCCGCACCAATCAGCTGACCAACCTCTTCTTCTGTGCGGCCATGCGCAATCAGTTCTTTTGCCGCAGGCATATCAATGCCATAGACATTAGGGTAGCGAACGGGCGGAGCAGCTGAGGCGAAATACACTTTACGGGCCCCTGCATCGCGCGCCATCTGAATAATCTGCTTACAGGTGGTTCCACGCACGATAGAGTCATCCACCAGCAGCACATTTTTGCCTTTGAATTCGACATCAATGGCATTCAGTTTTTGACGCACCGATTTTTTACGCTGCGTTTGGCCAGGCATAATAAACGTGCGGCCAATGTAGCGGTTCTTCATAAACCCTTCGCGATAGGTCACCCCTAAGTGCTGCGCCATCTCAAGGGCAGAAGTGCGCGACGTATCGGGAATTGGGATAACAACGTCAATATCGTGATCAGGCCATTCATTAAGAATGCGGTCGCCAAGCTTGCGCCCCATCTGCATACGCGTGCCATACACGTAGGCACCATCAAGAATAGAGTCGGGGCGCGCAAGATAGACATGCTCAAAAATACAAGAACGCAGCACAGGTCTATCAGCACAGACCTGAGTATGAATCTGCCCCTGCATGTCGACAAAAATCGCTTCACCGGGCGAAAGGTCACGCTCCAGCTCAAAGCCGCCGACATCTAAGGCGACAGATTCCGAAGCAATCATGACCTCCTGCCCTTCGTCACTTTGGCGAGTGCCAAACACTACAGGACGAATGCCATGATGATCCCGAAATGCCACCATACCAAAACCGTTAATGATCGCGACCGCCGCGTAGCCGCCTTTGCAGCGCCGGTGCACTCTACGAACGGCATCAAAAATGTCCTCGGCTTCCAGGTGCAAACCCTGTTTACCCAACTCATGGGCAAATACGTTTAGCAACACTTCGGAGTCAGAGCTGGTATTGATGTGACGAAGGTCCGTCGAGAAAAGTTCTTGCTTTAACTGATCAGAGTTAGTCAGATTACCGTTGTGAGCCAGCGCAATACCGTAGGGAGAGTTGACATAAAACGGCTGAGACTCAGCTTCGCTAGAGGAACCTGCGGTTGGATAACGCACGTGACCAATGCCAAGGTTACCTTTTAGGCGAGCCATGTGGCGGGTATGGAACACATCTCGAACCAGCCCATTACTCTTGCGCAGTAGGAAGCGTCCCTCGCTCCAAGTCATCATGCCGGCAGCGTCCTGACCCCGATGCTGAAGTACGGTCAGAGCATCATAGATTCCCTGATTTACCGCCTGCTTGGCCAGAAGGCCCACTATACCGCACATTCAAGTTACCTCGCTTTAGTGCCATGGTTCACCGTAGCAAACCCGTACGTTCATCAAACGAATGTAAGCCACTGCCTATTTCTCGGTCGCAAAAGCGGGCATTGGTAGACAGCAGCTAACTGTATTACTAACTAAACATCACGTCGCGCCATCATTAAACAGCGCACTCACTGGCCAGCATTTTCAGATGTTGGCGTAAAAGACTGTGGAACTGGCTCTTCCTGAGCGCCGAAATCTGGCAACGAAATATCGCGGAGCGAGTCAGGTGCTTGCGGTAGCTCCCGTTCCCATTGATCTAACTGGCTTACCGCCCAATCGCGCAGCTCAATAAACGTCGGCCGTAGCTCAGCTTCTTGCCAAGCCTGTAACTCAGCCAAGGGCGTTAGTGTAATAAGGACGGTTGCCACCAATAAAATGACAGCGCCACGAGCAAGCCCAAAAGCAGCACCGGCAAAACGGTTAAGCAACCCCATACCGACCCACTCTACCGCCGCATGAACAAGGCGGATCACAATCCCGCAAAGTAAAATGACTGCAAAAATCACTAAAATAAATGCCAACACTAAGCGCGCATCGAAACTGTCGATGAACCCGCTCATTAGATCTGCTACCGGCTCTGCCAAGACGCGCGCTACCAACAATGCGACTACCCATGCGGCCAGCCCAAGAGCTTCCCTGACAAATCCGCGCATAAAGCCGGCCAGCATGGAAAGTGCTAGCACCGCCAGGAAAAGCGCGTCTATCCAAGTAAGTGCCATAAGTTAATTTCTCACTCGCACTAACAGGCCCTGTACATTGGCACGCTGTTTAATAATCGCCATCGCAGACTCGCCGTCTTCAGACGTCGCATAAGGGCCAACATAAACAGAGGTAAGGTTATTATCGCGCTCACGTAGGTAGGCGCTAAACCCCGCCTGAGTAAGCTGATCGCTTAGTCGCCTTGCGTTACCCGCATCACCAAAGCTGCCCACTTGAACGGCCCACTCGCCTTGGGAAGAAGATGTTGGGCCAGCAGCATTCGATGATGTGTTAGAAGAGCTGGTAGACGCGTTATTACGGTTATTGGCAGCCATTAACTCAGCAATTGGATCACCTGCTCCAGCACTCTGAGCATTAGAACTACTGGCTTGATCGGTTTGTGGCTGCCTTGGATTGGCATCAATTGGCACACTATTGGTCGCGCTATCTACAGAACGACCTTCACTTGAGGACGTGTTGATAGATGACGGCATTTGCGGAACCGGAACATCTTGCTGTGTTGCCTCAACAGGCCGTTCAATAACAAACGTAGGCTGAGGGCGCTCTTCTCGGGGAGCAGGATCACTCATCAACCACGGCACGAAAATCGCCAGCAACGCGAGTAAAATGACAATACCACTGATGCGTTCCGTTTTACCGTATTTCATATCCCTCTCCATCAAGCTTAGCGAGCACAACGGTTAGGCCGATTAAGCTTGCGGCAGTGTTATTTCCAACAAGGCCGCAACTGTAAAAAACGAGCCGGTAACTAACACCCGGTCGGAGGGTGCCAACTGCTCAGCCATTATCTGCACTCCAGCCTCTGGGGAACTGGCGCAACGATGTACACGCCCACCCAGAGATGTGATACGCGCCGCCAATTCGGCAGCTGACCGACCACGCTCACCCTCCAACGTCACGCATACCCAGTCAGTAATGCGGGGTAGCAAAGCGCTAATAACACCATCAGCGTCTTTATCATTGAGCATGCCGATCAACGCCCACTGCCGGCCACCTTCAGGCACCGATGGGAGTCGCCTAGCGACATAATCGGCTGCATGAGGATTATGCCCGACATCCAAGCACCACTGCCCTATCCACTGCATACGTCCTGGCACTTGCACCTCATGAAGCGCACGACGGCATGCGTCTGCATTCACCGCTAATCCGCTAAGTATCAATGCTTGGAGAGCCGTTGCTGCATTATCAATCGGCAAACCGGGATCAGGAAGGTCTGTCAGAGAAATAACCTCTCCCTGGCAGCTCAGTCCACTCCAGCTCCATTCAGACAGGCTATCAGCGGCAGAGTCATCAGCAATTGAGTGGCTAAACGCCTCACCAAGACAGTAAACAGGAGCGGCAATCGCATCAGCAGCCTCTGCTACACTGCTGGGAAGCAGTCGACTGCCCAATACGGCGGGTTTTGCAGCACGAAAGATGCCGGCTTTTTCCCGGCCAATTTGGGCAATATCAGACCCCAAAAAATTGGCATGATCCTGAGCAATGGTGGTGACAATAGCAACGTCTGCATCAATGATATTGACGGCATCCAATCGCCCACCCAGACCAACTTCGAGCAGCGCTAAGTCGAGGTTTTCCTGTGCTAGGCACCAGAGGGCGCACAGCGTTCCCGCCTCAAAATAGGTTAAGCTAATTTCAGGCGTTTGTAGCCTAGCTTCCTCTACGCGAGAGAAACCAGTCATTAGCCGCTGGTCGTCAGCATAGTCACCATTGATCGTCACGCGCTCGTTATAGCGCACTATATGGGGCGAAGTATAAGTACCTACCCGCAAACCGTGCGTGCGTGCGACAGCATCCATCATGGCAAGGGTTGACCCCTTGCCATTCGTACCCGCCACCGTAATCACCTGTGTTGCAATCGGTCGACTTAGCAACCCCATGCGCTTGGCAACTTCTGCTACGCGCTCAAGCCCCATATCAATCCCTACAGGGTGCAGGGTTTCAAGGTAGTGCAGCCATTCGGCTAAAGACCCAGGAGTTAAAGCGTCAGAAGCTAAAGATTCAGGGGCTATAGACTTAGACATTGCGGGTCGAATCGTCGCTCTTAACGGTGCTGGCTTCGCTATGCGTTTCAGGCGTATCAACGTCTGTTGCATCTACAGCATCGGCTATTGGCGCTTCATCAACCAACGGCTCGTCAATCGATGCGTCGTCACTGACATCACCTTCGCTAGGCAGCGCGATATTATGCGTCAGCTTACGCAGCACACCACCAACACGAGCACGCATATCATGACGATGCACAATCATATCTACGGTGCCGTGTTCCAGCAGAAATTCACTGCGCTGAAAACCTTCCGGCAGCGTTTCACGGACGGTTTGCTCAATAACGCGCGGGCCAGCAAAGCCAATCAAGGCATTGGGCTCGGCGATATTTAGATCGCCCAGCATCGCTAGCGACGCGGATACCCCGCCAAACACTGGATCTGTCAGCACAGAAATGTAAGGCACACCCGACTGCTTAAGCTTTTCAAGCGCTGCCGAGGTTTTGGCCATCTGCATGAGTGAAAACAGTGCTTCTTGCATCCGTGCCCCACCAGAAGCGGCAAAGCAGATCAGCGGAAGCCGCTCTTCAAGGGCAATGGTTGCCGCGCGGACAAACTTCTCGCCCACAACCGCCCCCATTGAGCCACCCATGAAGGTAAATTCAAACGCAACAGCTACAACCGGAAGCCCGTCTAGCTCGCCACGCATAGCAACCAGCGCATCTTTTTCACCGGTCTCTTTTTGGGCAGCCGTTAAGCGATCTTTGTATTTTTTAGAGTCGCGAAATTTCAAGCGATCATTAGGCTCAATCTCAGCCGCAATCTCTTGGCGATTCTCTTTATCCAAAAACCAGTCCAAACGTTTACGCGCGGTCAACCGTAAATGGTGGTCGCACTTGGGGCAGACGCTGTGGTGCTTCTCAAGCTCAGGGAGATAGAGAACCGCTTCGCACTTGGGACATTTACGCCAGAGGCCATCGGGCACGCTGGCGCGACGGTCTTTACGCTGGATACGCCCCATGGAGGGCACAATCTTGTCTAACCAGCTCATATCAAAAAGTTTCCGTATACGTCATGCTTAGCAACGCCAAGCTTGATGAGTGTCGTCAATCAATTCAGTGTAGACGATGAGGGAATGCGCTTAGGCATCCATCGCGGTGCGCATGTCGCCCAACACGCTTTTAAGCTGACCAGCAATGGTTTCAGGTGCGTCAACGCTCTCTGCAATACGGTTCACTAGCGCACTGCCAACAATCACACCATCAGCGACTTTCGCCACTTCAGCGGCGGTCACACCATCGCGGATACCGAAGCCAACACATAATGGCAAATCGGTCATTTCGCGCAAGGGCGCGAGATGCTCTGCCACATCGTCAGCATTGAGTGTAGCAGCACCGGTAACGCCCTTAAGCGAAACATAATAGAGATAGCCCTCACCGTGGGCGCATATTGTAGCGGCACGAGCATTGGAAGTGGTAGGCGCAACCAAGAAAATCGCTGCTAAATCGCGAGCTTTTAACAGCGGGCCAAGCTCATCAGCCTCTTCAGGCGGCATATCTACCACGAGCACGCCATCGACGCCAACGCTTGCCGCTTTATCAGCAAACGTTTCATAGCCAATCCGCTCTATCGGATTGAGATACCCCATCAACACGATAGGCGTTTTAGCATCCACTTGGCGGAACTCAGCGACCATATCCAGCAGATCAACCAAGCGAGTGCCCTGCTTAAGCGCTCGCTCACAGGCCTTTTGAATCACCGGGCCATCGGCCATTGGGTCTGAAAACGGCACGCCAAGCTCAATAATATCAGCCCCCGCCTCTACCAGGGCATGCATAAAGCCCACAGTGTACTGAGGCGCAGGGTCGCCGGCGGTAATATAAGGAATCAGGGCCTTACGACCCTGCTCTTTTAATTCGGAAAAACGCTGGTCAATACGGTTCATGCTAGCCCTTAAAACTCAATGCCATCGATGTTCGCAACGGTCATGATATCTTTATCACCACGACCAGAAAGGTTGACCACGATATGCTGGTCAGGGCGCATGGTCGGTGCCAGCACCTTCGCATGAGCAAGCGCATGGGCGGATTCCAATGCTGGCATAATCCCTTCCATGTGCGTCAGTTCACGAAACGCTTCCAGCACTTCTTTATCGTTTGCGGCTACGTAGTTAACTCGCCCAACATCTTTCCATAGCGCGTGTTCAGGCCCAACCCCTGGGTAGTCGAGGCCAGCAGAAATCGAGTGCGTGTCTGACACTTGTCCCGCTTCGTCAGACATTAAGTAAGTTCGGTTGCCATGCAAAACACCACGCGGCGCATTGGTCGAAAGCGGCGCAGCATGTCGGCCTGTTTCGATACCATCGCCACCGGCTTCGACACCGTACATCGCCACCGCATCATCTTCGACGAAGGGATAGAATAGGCCCAAAGCGTTGGAACCACCGCCCACACAGGCAATCAGCGCATCTGGCAAACGCCCAATTTGCGCTAATGACTGTTGGCGCGCTTCACGCCCCACTACCGAGTTGAAATCACGCACCAACTGCGGATAAGGGTGCGGACCCGCTACAGTGCCAATAATGTAGAACGTGTTATCAACGTTGGTGACCCAGTCACGCAAGGCTTCATTCATTGCGTCTTTAAGCGTACGAGTGCCTGATTCGACCGGGATCACACGTGCGCCCAATAGGCGCATACGATAAACGTTCAGCTTCTGGCGCTGAACGTCTGCCGCCCCCATATAAACGTCACACTCCAGGCCTAAGCGAGCTGCCACAGTCGCCGTAGCAACACCGTGCTGGCCTGCTCCGGTTTCAGCAATAACCCTGGGCTTGCCGGTTTTTTTGGCTAATAGCGCTTGGCCAATGGTGTTATTAACCTTATGAGCACCGGTGTGATTTAAGTCTTCACGCTTCAACCAAATTTGCGCGCCACCTAGCGACTGTGACCAACGCTCTGCATGGTAAAGCGGCGATGGACGCCCCACATAATGGGCAAGGTCACGGTCAAACTCAGCCTGGAAATCGGGATCATCACGCAGACTCAAATAGGTCTGCTCTAACTCTTCCAGGGCAAAGCTCAGGGTTTCCGACACAAACCGGCCGCCGTAGGGGCCAAAATGACCACGGGCATCCGGCATTCGGGTCAGGTCGCTGAACTTGGTTTCAGTCGCTGAGACAGTCACAGGCATACCTCACAAGATCGCCAGAACAGGCAAACAATAAATGAACTAACAATGAGGCGTAGTCACCCTGTTGGGTACGCTACGCAATGAGCTTAATGGGCGCTGGCTAACGCCACATTTTGAACAAAAGATGCCATTAACTCGGCATCTTTTATGCCATGAGATATTTCTATACCGCCAGAGACATCAATAGCATAAGGCATTACTTGGTTAACCGCAGAAGCCACATTATCAGCCGTTAACCCACCAGCCAGGATAACAGGTTTTTCTAAGGTTGCGGGGATTCTAGACCAATCAAACGTCTCTCCCGTTCCCCCTGGGATACCAGGTCGATAGGCATCTAATAGTAGCGCCTGTGCAAGCGAGTAGTCAGCCGCCGCCTGATGCAGGTCGATATCATCACGCATGCGCAGTGCTTTAATCCAAGGCCGTCCAAACTGCTGACAGAACGAGGCTGGCTCATCACCATGAAACTGAATTAAATCCAAGTAAGGTAAGCACTGCTCAATGAATTCTGCGGGCTGATTAACAAACAATCCCACTCGCGTCACAAAGGCAGGCACTTCCACTGCCAACTCTTCCAGCACAGCAGGCGTTATGCTGCGGGCGCTCTTAGGCCACATCACGAAGCCAAGCGCGTCCACACCCAGCGATGCTGCCAGCGCGACGTCCTCATGGCGAGTTAAGCCACAGAATTTAATCCGCGTACGACCAGAACGCGCGTTCATAATGAGGCCTCCTGCTGCTCTGAAGGCGCTGACTCTTGGTTTAAAAGCGTCTGACTCTTAAACGTCAACTTGCGCCGTGCCGCAATGCGCGGATTATCAGGTAACTGACGCTCCCCGGTCCACTCACCGGTAAATGCGAGCAGGTTGGGGCCTAACGGCTCTTTGGGCAGATCAAATCGTTCATCATAAAGTGAGTCTACAAAATGAAGGCCACAGGCTGGCGCTGTGACATCGCCTTTTCGGCGATTCTTCAGTGCCAGCAGGCGCGCAATGTGCCCTTCATCTTGTGAACCGCGCCCTACGCTAACCAGTGCCCCCGCAATATTGCGAATCATGTGGTGCAAAAAAGCATTGCCCTGAATATCAATGACCACTATTGGCCCATAGCGTTTCACTTCTACAAAGTGCATTTGCCGCCAAGGCGTTTTGGACTGGCAGCCCGCCGCTCGAAAGCTGCTGAAGTCATGCTCGCCTACCAGAGCCTGCGCAGCCCGATGCATGGCATCGGCATCTAACGGATCTCGACACCAAGTTACGTTGTGGCGCTCTAACACCGGACGACTAAGTTGATTCAACAAAATATAACGATAACGACGCCCAAGTGCGCCCAAGCGGGAATGGAAGTCATCGGACACAGGTTTTACCCAGCGCACAGCGACGTCTCTAGGAAGATTGGTATTACTGCCAAAAATCCAGGCTTTCTCAGAACGCTGAACAGGCGGGTCAAAATGGATGATCTGACGAGTGGCATGCACGCCAGAATCGGTTCGACCACTGGCATGAATACGCACTGGCGCGCTGGCCACTTTCTCTAGCGCATCTTCCACCGCTTGTTGAACAGAAGCTGCGTGTTTCAAACGCTGAAAGCCGCAAAAGCGCGTACCATCATATTCAATGCCCATCGCTAGGCGCCCCGTTAGGGGCTTTGTTTCGTCAAAATGGTAAAACAGCGTCATGAAGCCACGTCACATAGAAGATAGTTAGGGTGTACCATTATCCCGACGTCGAGGCTCAAATGCCACCTCTTCGACTTCCCAGCGTTCCTCGACGCTCTTTCCTCCATATTGGTTGCGCCCCACGCCTGGAAGTGAAGACGTCTCCTGCCGTTCGGCCTCAACTATCGGTACTGGCTCACTGTTAGCTGGTACTGTATCGGCCGTTTATGAATCCCGCGCTGGTGGCTCAGTAGTAGAAGAAGGCGTGGTAGTTGAAAACGTAGTAGGTGAAGACGTAGCAGGTGAAGACGTAGCAGGTGAAGACGTAGTAGGTGAAGACGTAGCGGTTGGCATCGTATCAGCGTTATAAACTGAGGAAGTGGGTGCAACATCTTCCCACTGCCGTTCACGACGCCTACGCGACCAGACTAGCGCTCCCAACAAAAGCGCTAACGCAGTACTAGCAAGCGGCCATTGATAGGCAGTAATGCGCTCAACAAGCGTGTCTGACGCACTCTGCGAACGGTTCAGGTTAAGCATCTCGTTAGCTGTATGGCTGTTTGCCATCAGCGCGGCACTCCCCGCCAGCACATCAGATACTGCTTGAGCTTGCTGAAGCTCGCGCTGAGAAGCACTCAATGCTTGTGCTAGCGACGCCACCTCTTGACGCAGCACCGCTAGCTCATCATGCATTTCTTCGCGCTCGTCAAGCGCCGCTAGCAGCCTATCCTGACCCTCCAACAGCTGTTCAGCGAGCATTTGCTCGATGGCGACAGTATCGGATGTTTGCGGGGATGGATTAGTGCCCTGGTCGACACTTTCCATGGTTGGCTCGCCCGCCTGCTCCATGCTCGAATCACTAAGGGTTTCAGGTTTTTCTTGGGGCTCGACCTGACGGCCTACAGGCTGGCGCATCGCTTGAATTGCCGGGGCAGCATTGCTGGACGTTCGTGACGCAACCTGTTGACGGGTAGGGATATTGAGCGTCTGGCCTGCACGGAGCTCATCTACATTGCCAGTGGGAAACGCAGCAGGATTAGCGGCTAAGAGCGCCGTCATCATTTGCTGAATGGTTACATCGGCTGGCTTCACCCTTGCGGCAACGCTCCAAAGAGTATCGCCACTGGCTACGTAGACAATATCGCGTGCGGCCGATGCCATAGAAGCGGCTGCGCTGCTGGTCGCTTCGGCCGAGCCAATGGCGTCAATAGGGCTACCTAACGCGTATTCGGGTGGATCAAACAACAGCGTTAAAGCGCGCGTCTGCCGCCCTTCTGGCGAAGAAATCGTTAACAGTAGATCCAACCATGGCTCATGAACTGCCTGGGAAGAGCGCAGCAAAAGTCGATGCCCGGCAGGCTGCTCCTGAACCTGAACACTGATACTTGCGGTAAGGGGTGTCCACTCCAACCCCAGCGCTCTAAACGCCGATTCGTTTGCCAGGTCGACACGTAAATCACTCAGCGCGAAATGCTCGCTTTCCTGAAGCGGCACAGTGGCTTCAAGCGGCGCATCTAACGGCGAACTTACCGTTGCCTGGCCCAACCCAAGCGCCATTGCCAGCGGGCTAATAGCGCTCAGCGATAGCCCCAACATCCCTGTTAACTGTTTTCTCATAAAGGCCTCTGCTGCCTTTTATTTGATTGCGGCTAAGCCACACTTTCTTACATTTACTTAGCAAAATTACACTCTGCATCCTTTTTACCACACCCAGAGAATAAAAAAACGGGAAGCTGCGTACAGCTTCCCGTTTTTATCAACGCCTTTATTTAAGCGTGGCGTGCTCTACTGCTCGCGTAAGATCTTCAGCATACGCTTGAGCGGCTCGGCAGCACCCCATAACAACTGGTCACCAACACTGAAGGCTGACAAGTATTCGCCGCCCATATTCAGCTTGCGAAGACGACCGACCGGTACTTGCAGCGTGCCAGTCGCAGCAGCGGGCGTTAGGCCAGCAACTGTAGCGTCTTTGTCGTTCGGGATCAGCTGAACCCACTCATTATGCTTAGCAATACGATCTTCAATCTCGTCAAGCGGCACATCTTGCTTCAGCTTAATAGTGAACGCTTGGCTGTGAGAACGCATTGCACCGATGCGCACGCAAAGGCCATCGATGGGGATCGGGTTGTTTTGCAAACCTAAGATCTTGTTAGTCTCAACGCTGCCCTTCCACTCTTCACGGCTTTGGCCGTTATCAAGCTTGGTATCGATCCATGGCAGCAAGCTACCCGCTAACGGCGCACCGAAATTATCCGTGGGGAAGTCACCACTACGCATTGCAGCCGTCACTTTACGGTCGATATCCAGAATCGCGCTAGAGGTATCTTTCAGCTCTTCGCCTACGCTGTCGCGCAGTTGACCCATCTGGTTCAATAGCTCGCGCATGTGCTTGGCGCCTGAACCGGAAGCTGCTTGGTATGTCATGGAGGTCATCCACTCGACCATGTCTGCTTCGAACAAGCCACCCAAGCCCATCAGCATCAGGCTCACGGTGCAGTTGCCGCCGACAAAGGTTTTAGCACCCTTCGCTAACTGGTTATCGATCACCTTACGATTGACCGGATCCAGAATAATGGTCGCTTCGTCTTCCATACGCAGGGTGCTGGCCGCATCAATCCAGTAGCCTTTCCAGCCCGCCTCACGTAAATCTTTATAAACCGGCTTGGTATAGTCGCCACCTTGACAGGTAACCACCACGTCCAGTGCTTTTAACGCATCAATATCAAACGCATCTTTCAGTGGAGGCACGTCCACGCCGATATCGGGGCCAGGCTGACCAACTTGGGAGGTGGTGAAAAATACCGGTTCAATACCGTTAAAATCACCATCTTCCTGCATGCGCTGCATCAGCACTGAGCCAACCATGCCACGCCATCCCACGAAACCGACTTTCAACATGTGAAGTCCTCCAACTAAGAATGAGAGCGATATTATACACAAATATTAGACACAACGTCGGCCACCCCTAGGGTGGCCGACTGTTAATACCTTTCAGCGTCAATTAGTTAGCACGCTTTATACATAATTTAATTTTTTGCGAAGGCCGCCAATACGGCATCACCCATCTCATCGGTAGAGACACGGCGCGTTCCTTCAGAGGCAATGTCAGCAGTACGCAAGCCATCATCCAATACACTGCCAACAGCGGCTTCAATGCGCTCAGCCATGGCGGTTTCATTCAATGAATAGCGTAACATCATCGCGACCGACAGCATCATCGCTAACGGGTTAGCAATATTCTGCCCAGCGATATCCGGCGCGCTACCGTGGCAAGGCTCGTACATGCCCTGCCCACTCTCGTTTAGCGACGCTGAAGGCAACATGCCAATAGAGCCGGTAAGCATGGCAGCGGCATCGGAAAGAATATCGCCAAACATGTTGCCCGTCACTACCACATCAAACTGTTTCGGCGCGCGCACCAACTGCATGGCGGCGTTATCCACATACATATGGGAAAGTTCAACATCCGGGTACTCTGGTGCTAAACGCTCCATCACTTCACGCCACAGAATAGTGACTTCCAATACGTTGGCTTTATCGACCGAGCAGAGTTTTTTGCCGCGCTTCTGAGCCATTTCAAAGGCGACGCGACCAATGCGCTCAATTTCGCTTTCAGAGTAGATGTAGGTGTTAAAACCCACCCGCTCGCCGTTGCGCTCTTCAATGCCACGTGGCTGGCCGAAATAAATGCCACCGGTAAGCTCGCGGACAATCATAATATCCAGCCCAGCCACTAACTCCGGCTTCAAGCTAGAGGCGCTAGCCAACTGCGGATAAAGCATGGCCGGACGCAGGTTGCCGAACAAACCTAAGTTTTTCCGCAGACCTAACAGGCCTTTTTCAGGACGCTTGGAAAGGTCTTCGAGTGTGTCCCATTTGGGGCCACCGACAGCGCCCAGCAAAATAGCACTGGCTGCCTTGGCTTTTTCAAGGGTTTCAGCAGGCAGTGGCTCACCGTGAACATCGTAAGCAGAGCCACCGACAAGTCCTTCTTCGACGTCGATATCCAAACCAGCTTCCTGGCAGGCCTTCAGCAAACGAGCCGCCTGAGCCGCAATTTCAGGGCCAATACCATCACCCGGCAGCAGTAATACCTTATGAGTCATGCAATTTCCTTAGCATTTCAAACGTTAAAGGTGAATGAACACTTACGCAGGCTGACGGAACAACCAAGGACGCTGCTGGCGGTGTTTTTCTTCAAACGCGCGAATTGCGTCTTCGTCCTGCAGAGTAATACCAATATCGTCCAAGCCGTTCAGCAGGCAGTGCTTACGGAACGCATCCACCTCAAATTCGAGAATTTCGCCACTGGGCGTAATGACCCGCTGATTTTCTAAATCTACGTCTAATTGATAGCCTTCGCTGCCTGCCACTTCCGCAAACAGGCGGTCAACAACGTCTTCTTCCAAGGTAATCAGCAGAATGCCGTTTTTGAAAGCATTGTTGTAGAAAATATCGGCAAAGCTTGGCGCAATCACCGCTTTAAAACCAAAATCTTCGAGCGCCCACGGGGCGTGCTCGCGGGAGCTACCACAGCCAAAGTTGCGGCGCGCCAGCAATACTTCAGCACCTTGGTACCGCGGTTGGTTCAAGACAAAATCTGGGTTCAGCGGGCGCTGCGAACAGTCTTGTCCTGGCTGGCCTTCATCCAGGTAGCGCAGTTCATCAAACAAGTTCACGCCAAAGCCAGTGCGCTTAATCGACTTCAAAAACTGCTTCGGAATAATCAGGTCGGTATCGACATTAGCACGGTCAAGCGGCGCGACGATTCCTTCTAAACGTTCAAACTTTTTCATGGCTTAGGCCTCCTGCGCGTGGCTAGTGTCGTTAGCGGGTAAGGTACGTACATCAACAAAGTGACCAGCAATCGCTGCCGCCGCGGCCATCGCAGGGCTCACCAGATGTGTGCGACCGCCGTAACCCTGGCGACCTTCAAAATTGCGGTTAGACGTTGATGCACAGTGTTCACCAGCGCCCAACTTGTCGGCATTCATTGCCAAGCACATTGAGCAACCCGGCTCACGCCATTCAAAGCCTGCTTCAATAAAGATTTTATCCAAGCCTTCTGCTTCCGCCTGGCGTTTCACCAAACCAGAGCCCGGCACCACCATGGCAAGCTTAATCGAGCCAGCGACTTTATTGCCTTTCGCTACCTTGGCCGCTTCGCGTAAATCTTCGATACGCGAGTTAGTACAGGAGCCGATAAATACTTTATCGAGCTTGATATCGGTAATTTTCTGGTTTGCCTGCAAGCCCATATATTCGAGGGCACGCGCATGGCTGCGCTGCACGGTGTCATCCAGCGCGGCTTGGGGATCTGGCACTTGGCCGGAAATACCGGTGACCATTTCCGGGCTAGTCCCCCAACTGACCTGAGGCTCGATCTCTTCAGCTCGCAGAGTAACTACTTTATCGAACTGCGCATCGGCATCGGAAACCAGGTTACGCCAATCGGCTACGGCGGCTTCCCACTGCTGGGTGGTGGGCGCAAAGGGACGCTCGGCCAGGTAATCAATCGTCGTGTCATCGACGGCAATCAGGCCCACACGGGCACCCGCTTCAATGGCCATATTGCATACGGTCATGCGGCCTTCCATAGAGAGCGACTCAATCGCACTACCGGCAAACTCAATGGCATAGCCCGTACCACCAGCGGTGCCAATCTTGCCAATAATCGCCAACACCACGTCTTTAGCGGTCACGCCCAGGCCAAGTTCGCCTTCCACGCGCACTTGCATGTTCTTCATTTTTTGCGCCAGCAAGCACTGGGTCGCCATGACGTGCTCAACTTCTGAGGTGCCAATACCATGGGCCAAGGCACCAAATGCACCGTGGGTAGCGGTGTGGGAGTCGCCGCACACCACGGTCATACCAGGCAACGTTGCGCCCTGCTCTGGGCCTACCACGTGCACGATACCCTGGCGCGGGTCGTTGATTTTGAACTCTTCAATGCCGTACTCAAGGCAGTTATCGTCCAAGGTTTGTACTTGGATTAACGACACGGGGTCTTTAATACCGCTATTGCCTTCAGCGCGCTCTTTTACCGTCGTAGGCACGTTGTGGTCAGGCGTTGCCAAGTTAGCATCTAAACGCCAAGGCTTGCGATTAGCCAGGCGCAGTCCTTCAAACGCCTGGGGCGAGGTGACTTCGTGAAGCAACTGGCGGTCGATATAGATCAACGCCGTGCCGTCGTCACGCTGTTTCACCAAATGTTGATTCCAGAGTTTGTCGTAAAGCGTTTGACCTGACATGTTGCTCTCCTGGGCATTGCCCTGCTAGTTCGGTATGGCAGCCTCTACGTGCTGCTTATGTGGCTATACAGGCAGTGTCACGCGAGTCGCGCATAAAAGCAATTCATGTTATTCATAGATTAGATTCCAAACTGGAATACTTATTCAGTAGCACCTATTAACTACCTAGTTAGAAATACCTGTTCAGGGAGTCGCAAGTGGATACTCAAAGCCTGCAAGCATTTCTGGCCGTTGCCGAAACCCAGAGCTTTTCCCGCGCGGCAGAACAACTGTATTTAACCCAGCCTGCGGTAAGCAAACGTATCGCTACTCTGGAAGACCAACTTGGCACCCGGTTATTTGACCGCATCGGGCGGCGCATTGCGCTGACCGAAGCGGGCAATGTATTACTTCCCAAAGCACAGCACATACTGTTTACCGTGGAAGACAGCCGCCGAGCACTCGCCAATCTTTCCGGCCAAGTAGGCGGTAAGCTAATGCTAGCCACCAGTCACCACATCGGCCTACACCGACTGCCCCCGCTTTTAAAGCAATACACTCACCGCCACCCGGAAGTGGCGTTAGACCTGCACTTTCTGGACTCAGAGCTAGCCTACCAAGGCGTGGTCGACGGCACGCTGGAGATGGCAATAGTCACTCTCGCCCCCCACCCCGTTGAACAGCTTCACGTGGTAGAGCTATGGCGCGACCGGCTGTGTTTTGTCTGCGCCACCGACCACCCACTGGCGCAGCGTACCCGCCACACCAGCAGCCCGCTCAGCTTGACTGAATTATGTGAATTCAATTGCGTGCTGCCAGGTGCCAAAACCTTTACCCGCACCTTGATTGGCCAACGTTTTGCCGAAGTGGGCCTACAGCTTCCCGTCAGCATGGCGACAAACTATTTAGAAACGCTGAAAATGATGTGTAGCGTGGGCCTGGGCTGGAGCCTACTACCTGAAAACATGATCGATAGCGAACTCATCGAGCTCAATGTAGACACCGCTCCCATCCAGCGCCCGTTGGGCTATCTCGTCCACACCAGCCGTACGCTTTCCAATGCCGCTAAAAAAATGATTGAAGAACTGGAAAGCACCCGCCACGCCACTCTCAACTAGCCGCACGCACCAATGTTGTGGGCACGCACCAATGTTGCGGGAAAGCGATACGCGGGCCTATCAATCACCCGCGAAGCGATGCCTGAACAATTACAAAGCGCTATCCGTCTCCACAACCTCTCGGATCACACTGCCCAATTCAGCTATCGCGCTATTTCGTTCTTCAAAGGATGCGTCAGTTTCGGTGATATAAAACGCCACAATGGTAGGCTCGCGCTCAGGCGGCCATATAACAGCGGTTATCGATCTTGAACCAAAACCACCGGCTCCCGTTCGATCTCCAATTACCCACTCATCAGGCATTTGTGACCTAAACAAGCCATCAGCCACTTCATTATTAACCAACCATTCACGCAGCTGGTTTTTCGACTGGGGCGATAACGCGTTTCCCACTACCAGCTTCTCAAGGTTACTTACCATTGCATTGGGCGTGGTGGTATCACGCTCATCATGTGGAGCAGCCTCGTTTAGCTCTGTCTCCCAACGGTCCAAACGCGTGACACTATCCCCCAAGTCTCTCACAAACGCCGTCACGGCCTGCGGTCCACCAATCGCCTGTAAGATCAGGTTAGCCGCGGTGTTATCGCTGGTTGTCATCGTCGCTTCGCAGAGTTCAAACAGCGATATTGCCCGGTTATCCGCATACGCTTCGGTAACGGGTGAATAGGTGACAATGTCAGAAGCAGATACTTTCACTTGTCTTTCGAGTTGCTCACTTCCTTCATCCACACGCTGCAGCAGCGATGCACACGCTAAGGTTTTAAAAGTGCTGGACATCGCGAACAGCTGGTCTGCGTTGTATTCCCAGCGCTGCCCAGTTTCCAGGTCATAGGCTGCAAAACCAACGCGTGCATCCAACTGCTCCTCTATACGCTCAACCTCTGTAAGCAAATTATCATCCTGAGCCATCAACACAGAAGGAACCGCTATTAAGCAAATCGATATAACCCAGCGCGAAACTCGTTGTTTGCAATCCACTTTCATCATCCTTTTAAAATCTATAATGAGGGTAGAAGGTGCCCGCCGCATACAGGGCCTGGAAGGTTTATTAATCGAGAGAAGTTGGCGGCTGGTCACTTACCAACCTTCCATACAACGCGGAATCAGAGACAACACCATTCACTTCCCATCGCTGCCGAAGCACCCCTTCTAGAGTAAAGCCAAGCTTCTCAAGCGCTTTCGCTGAAGCGTGGTTATCTGGGTCAATTTCAGCTTCAATACGACGAAGCCCCAGTGCATTAAAGCCATACTGTATCAAGGCTTCACCCGCCTCATTAATATAGCCTTTGCCCCAATAGCGTTGGCCTAAGCCAAAGCCGACCTCAGCACGCTTAGACTCTTTGTCATAACTAAACAGCATGCACTTACCCACCAGATCACTTGTTGACTTTAGATATATCCCAAGCACTAGTGACTCTTCACGCAGCATCGAAGCGTTGCTGACATCAACAAAATCCAAAGCGTCCTGAATATCTGACCAAGGTGCCGTATTCCAATATTTCATCACTTCAGGGGAAGAAAATATGTCTAGCAGGCTTTCTGAATCAGCGGCTGCTAATGGCTGCAGTGTTAGCCGTTCGGTTTCGATCACTGGGAAAAACAACCCTTCTGGCATTCATGCCTCCTTTTTTGCATGACGCCGCCAACACGTGCAGCTTTACAAGCCGCAACGTAAAGCGGTTATCACACCTAAGCTATCTATATTGCACTTCCTATATTGCACTTTTCAGTGCCTCCAGGATAAAACTCGCTTTGGCAGCCGTATAGGCTTCTCTATCTGACTTAAATTCTGCCGCCCATAACCGCTTATTCTTCTCATACCGTTGGGCTAGCTCAGCATTGGTACGCAGTATGTTTCGAAATGCCAAGCGCTGATCCCATTCACGGCTACCGTAGACCATGAGGTGTAGGTGATGCGTCCTACGCCCCTCGGCCCACCGCATAAGCCAACGCCGACCAACTAGCGAAGCGTTAAACGCCATTGATGTTCCATAGCCTGCGCGGCACAACGGTTCCATTAATTTGTCAGCACGTGACATCGAGTCCACGCCAGCCAAGATATCGATAACTGGTTTGGCAGAAAGCCCCGGTACGGCTGTACTCCCAACGTGTTCGATCGCCAAAAAATCATCTGGAAACAAATCAAAGAGACGCTCTCGCTCCTCCTCAAACATTCGTTGCCAGTTAGCATCATATGGGAAGATTACCACTTCCTCATTAATCGCCCTGTTAAGGGACTCTGCTTCATCCATCGTCACTATCCCTTGCTCTATCAACCTGATCAAAAATCACCATGGTCATGCACAACCGTCCGGTCACTGCGGCGATGTTATTACCACGCCTAAACTGAACGTTCATAGCGACAGACCTCGGTTATTTTCTGTGCGTCGTGAAGCCTAAGTGACAACGCTTTTGCCAAATCACCCGCCCAACGCACCGACACCAAAGGATGCCCAGAGGAAGAGCTGACCAGCACAATATCAATACTAGGCAGTGCCGGCATTTCATGGGCAGCATCGACTTCGACCAAATCACTCGGCAAGGAAGCCGTCGCCGCCGCCGTGATGGCCTTGCCCTGCCGAACCAACCCCATCAAAGCTCCGGTATTGGCACTGAGCGCCTTAATGCGGTAAGAGCGGCGTGTTTTGTTTAGGCCATCCAAAGCCGAGCTGTGAAATTTGCAGTCGGCTTCATACAGAGCTAAAGGCAACGTTTCGTGCTGCTGCCAGTCAAATTCCGGGTGCTGTATCCAGATTCCCTTATCAAGCATCAGCACATGGCCCTCATCACTATTGGCCGCTCGCGTCAGGATAGCCAAGTCCAGCGCTCCCTCATCCAGCTGGTTTCGCAACGTGATGGTAGGCGCGCAGATTAGCTGCAGTTGAACACTAGGATGTTGGTCATGAAGGGTATCTACCAACAAAGGTAGCAGGCTCTGGGCGTAGTCATCTGGGCTGCCAATACGCAACGTCGGTAAAGCGGCGCTCGATCTCAGTTGAACTAGCGCCTCATCATGCATTGCCAGCAATCGGCGAGCGTAGCTGACAAGACGTTTGCCCTCGTTGGTGAGCTCTAGATTGCGGCCTTCTTTAAAGAACAAGCTGCAGCCGACCTGCTCTTCCAGCCGCTTCATTTGCATGCTGAGCGCGGCCTGAGTTCGGTGCACCTGACGCGCGGCACGGGTAAGGCTGCCGGTATCAACCACGGCAATATAGGTGCGCAGGAGATCCATATCCATGTAACGAGGCCTCTATCCATCAGCCCCACTGATGGCTGATATTAGTACTATTCGTTTGTCGAACTTCGCGGAAAGCGAAACACTGTCCTCCGCGGCTTGGGTGTGAATTCCAGACCGGCCACCTTCGCGTTCAAATCACAGGAGACGACGATGATCTTGCACGACTACCTACCCTCCGGCAACGGCTACAAAGTGCGCCTATTACTGAATTTGCTGGATAGAACTTATGACTATCGCCATTACGATATCGTGCATGGAGAAACGCGAACTCCAGCATTCTTGCAGAAGAACCCCTCCGGCAAGATTCCAGTACTGGAACTCGACGACGGCCGCTTTCTCAGCGAGTCGAACGCCATTCTCTACTATCTAGCCCAAGAGAGTGATTATTGGCCGGAAGATCGCTGGGACCAGGCCCAGGCCCTGCGCTGGATGAACTTTGAACAGTACAGCCACGAACCCAACATCGCCACACCGCGCTTCTGGCTAACTCACCTTGGCCTGAACGATGAACGCCAAGCACAGCTCGCAGGTAAACAAGCACTAGGGCGCGAAGCGTTAGCGCTTATGGACGATCACTTAGCAAGGCAGGATTGGTTCGTCGCAGGCCGCTACACCATCGCGGATATCGCTCTCTTCGCTTATACCCATGTAGCGGAAGATGGCGGGTTCACATTGGCGAATTATCCCAACGTTTGCCGATGGCTGGATCGGGTAGCGTCTCACCCGAACCACACTGCGATCATAGCGGAGTAGGTACGTTTCCATGCTGACAATTGCTTTGCTTAAAATTGCCCCAGCTCAACTTCATATCGCTTTCTATTGGCTGACACAGCCACGCTGTTAAAAATCGGGTTGTCGGCGATACCTTCAGTAGATTTCCTGTGATAATGACCAAGCGCTTTTTAGCGGTTTGCCGCCAAGGGGACAAAAAACCAGCTGCGCGTGCTTGGCCATCATGGGAAATCTCTTGATAGCCTAGTTCGCTAGGAGTGCCCTCAATGGCCTGTTGCGAGTGGCCACCATGATCGTGGTGCCGCTCCTCCCAATGAGCGATGGTTTTGAAGTGCAAACCTTATAGCAACTATAGCTTCAGCCCTGCATAAGGAGTTTTACCATGTCGATGATCGGCCAAAGTATCAGCATTGGTGAGCTAGCACGACGAACCGATTGCAAACCTGAAACAGTTCGTTATTACGAGCGTATTGGGCTACTGCGCGATGCGACACGAACCAACGGGGGGCAGCGCCGCTATGGAGACGACGCGGTGCGGCGTTTGACCTTCATTCGTCATGCCCGAGACTTTGGCTTTTCGGTGGAATCAGTGCGAGAGCTTTTGGCCATGTCAGATCAACCTGAGATGCCTTGCCAAGAAGTCGATGCCATCGCCACACATCACCTAAAGAAAGTGGAATCCCGCCTTCAGCGACTGTCCGCACTGCGTGAGGAGCTTCAACGAATGGTCACGCAGTGTGCCGGTGGCAAAGTGGAAAGCTGCCGAATCATTGAGGTCATCAGTGATCATCAGCTCTGTATCACTGAAAACTCGCATGGAGGTGCTAACGACTTGAGTTAGAACTAACGCTACGCCCCACGCCCAAGAAGAAATAAGCCGCTAGCATGACACCAGCGGCGGTCCCAAGGCTAAATCGCTAACACCAAGATTTGGTGCTTAGGTAAACAAGACGTGGAGCACACCAACAGCCGTCATCAAGCCTGCCACAAGGCTTACCAAACACCGCATGGTGGCAAGAGAAACCTCTTCCACACCTACTTACCTGTGTTGCAATAGATGAGTGATTACACGGCTCGGGTTCCAAAACGAAGCAAGCACACGTTCACATTACTTACAGTCCATACAACGTTGCTAAGCACAGATGGTTATAACTAGTTATACGAGATCGAGTCATACATAGACGCCGTACCGATAGCTTGTTCCAAGCGATTTCTTGCCTCGTAAAGTGATGTTTGATATTCACTTTGAGTCAGTTGTTCGCCTAGCATGATGCGTTGACCTTGGCCAAGGGGATCAACAGGTTGGTTATTGATCCTCACTTCATAATGCAGGTTGGGGCCAGTGGTGACCCCAGAGGCACCTACCTCTCCAAGCAGCTCTCCCGCGTTGATTAAATCCCCAACCACTAACTGGGAGGAGAATCGGCTAAGGTGTGTATAGCGACTAACGACCCCTGTGTCGTGCTCCACCTCAACCACCTGCCCATATCCCCCCTGGCGACCCATAAAGGATACGCGCCCAGGTGCGATGGCGATAACTGGCGTCCCCGCTGGTGCAGCCAAATCAATTCCATTGTGAGGGCGGACTCCTCCATACACAGGATGTCGTCGATTGCCAAAGCGAGAGGTTAAGCGAGCACTAAGCACGGGTAACCGCAACGTGCCTAGTAGGGTATTGCTTTTGAAAAGAGCAACATCACCCTTTGGGGTTTCTGGCCAGATAACCTCTAAGGGCTCTGTCTGGTCAGGAAGAGCAGCATAATTGAGGCGTGGTGGCCCAACACGGGCGCCGTCCTGGCGTCGATCTTCCTCCCACACTAATTGAATACGTTCGTTGCCTGAAAGCTCCAGCGGCGCTGCGATAAACTCGCTGAGCAGTATTTCTAATTTACTGGCGAATCGCGTAGGGACATCTTCTGCTGCTAAAGCCTCGTAGAGGGTGGTATCAATGATCACATCACGACCAAAGGTCAGGGTATCAACGCTATCAAGCGGTAAAAGGCCTTCTTGCTCGCTAGCCTTTTGTAAACTGACAAGACTATGTTTAGACGGTGGCAATGAAAGATGCGCTTGCCAATTAGCTTCCACTAGCAAGGGGTAAAACCCCACCAAGCTTAGTAAATACCAGCGCTGCATCACTGACCACCCTCTTTCTCAGAATTTTCAGCTACTTCACTCTCAACGGCATCAATCAGCTCTTGCATACCAAAGGGGTCTAAAGGTTGGTCATTGACAAAAAAGGTTGGTGTTTGGCGAATCTGATTAGCTCTGACATCCGCCATGTCTTGATCAATTACCGCCTGCACCTCAGCAGAGGTCAATTGTTTTTCCGCAGCCGCTCGATCAAGGCCCGCTTGGCTAGCGATATCGAGGATAGCAGATTCATCAAAGCTGCCATGCGAAGCCCATTGGTCCTGGTGAGCTAGCAGCCTCTCCAGTACCGGCTCAAAGACGCCCTGCCGACGGGCGGCTTCTAATACCCGAATGGCCTTGTCCGATACGTCGCCATGGAAAGGGGTGTAGCGCACGATAAGTCGCACTTTTTCTGGGTAGGTCTCCAGAATGCTTTTTGTCAGGGGATAGAAAGCACGGCAGGCTTCACAAGCTGGATCGAAGAACTCCACAATCGTCACCGGCGCATCTTCTCGCCCCAAGATGGGGGAATGTGAACGCACCAAGGAGTTGTCGGCCTGGGCGCCGCTCTCATTTGCTGCCTGAGCTTGTATGTCTAAGAGCGCAGGTTTCGATACAGCGACGATGGCAGTGGCCAGCATTAACGTGCTGGCCAAGATAAAAGACGCTTTCTTGAACATTTTTTCTCTCTTTTTTAGCAATGGGGTGGAAAGCCAAGTTGAAAAATAAGCCAATTACGCTGGGAGTAGGCCGCCCGCTACCAACTTGAGCCCAGAGCCAGCCTCGGTCTATCACTCATGCCCATATAGATTGGCATTTTGATGCGCGTGGTCGCTATGCTCAAACTCTAGGCTGGAATGAGCAATACTGAAGCGCGTTTTCAACTCCTCCTTGATCTCTGCTTTGACGGATTCAAGCTGCTGCCAACCGGCTTCTGTCAGAACCACGTGGCAGTCAAGGGCTACTGTATTTTCCTGCATCTGCCATAGATGCACGTGGTGAATATCCTGGACTCCGTCGATATCTTGCACCGCTTCAACGACAGCCTTCCCGTCAATGTTCGGGGGAGAACCCAGCATTAGCGTACGGATAGGACCACCAATTTCAGAGAAAGCGAGGTAAAGAATATATAGCGCAATTCCTATGGTGATCGCGGGGTCTACCCAGCGCATGTCATACAGCAAAATAAGCGAACCTCCGATAATCACGGCGATGGAAGCAAACGCATCCGATAAGTTATGCAGAAAAAGAGCGCGGATATTGACACTCTCTTTTTGCATTGACCAAGTGAGCACGGCGGTAAGAGCATCAACGACAAGCGCGACGCCACCAATAATCACGATCGTCCATCCCTCTATCTCAGGAGGATCGATCATCCGCATAGCGCCTTCGTAAATCAGATAGACGCCGACAATAATGAGGGTGGTGTAGTTGATGAGTGCTGCCACTATCTCGATGCGGCCATAGCCAAAGGTCATGTACGCATCGGCGGGCCGCCTGGCGATTTTACGAGCGGCAAAGGCAATAACTAGCGCTGCCATGTCAGATAAGTTATGTAATGCATCCGCGATCAGAGATAGGCTTCCCGCCATAACGCCACCGACAATTTGAGCGATGGTTAAGAGTCCATTGGCCCATATGGAAATGCTGACACGCCGGTCGCCAGAGGCAGGATCAATGTGGGAATGATCATGATAATGTCCCATCGGCTACTCTCTCTAGAACTATCTGTTCTCGGTACTATAAAACCTCTAGCAACTAAAGCTTCAACCCTTGCGCACTGTCTATCTGCACCGCTGGATTGGGAAGAACATCCGCTGCCTCAAGGTAAAGCCTTGTAACCTATTGAAAAATGAAAAAAAGTTGCTATGGATCATATTCTGCCCGCTGGGTTCAGACTCGTTTCAGATTAATACCGTATAAGAAAGCAGTGACAACAACTCTTGCCTGTGTGCGGCACAAAGGTTCTATGCTTTTAATTAACACCATGTTTTTAACAAAGGAGGCACAATGCCAAGGTCAACACCTACTACCTCTGCACGGGTTTACCGGATGAAAACCGCCGAGCATATGTGCCCGTTCGGTTTGAAAACGGTTGATCTACTCAAGCGTAAAGGCTTTGAGGTTGACGATCATACGTTAACCTCCCGTGATCAGATAGACGCGTTCAAGGCTCAAGAAAACGTCGACACCACGCCCCAGGTATACATCGGTGATAGCCGCATTGGAGGCTATGAAGAACTACGCAAACACTTAGGTTTGAACGTTTCCAATTCAAAAGAAAAGACTTATCGGCCCGTGCTGGCGATTTTTGCCGTCGCTCTACTAATAGGTCTATCGATTAGCTGGGCCGTCCAGGGTTCGTTTCTCACAGCGCGCATGCCGGAATATGCAGTGGCTACCGCTATGGTGCTACTTGGCCTACAAAAACTGCAGGATGTCGAAAGTTTCAGCAATATGTTTTTGAACTACGATTTGCTGGCTCAGCGCTATGTGCCCTACAGCTACGTTTACCCTATGCCGAAACACTAGCTGGCCTGCTTATGCTGGCCGGGGCATTAACCTGGTTCGCCGCGCCGCTTGCCCTCTTTGTTGGTACGGTAGGTGCCGTCTCTGTGTTTAAAGCCGTGTATATCGACAAGCGGGAGCTGAAGTGTGCCTGCGTAGGCGGAAACAGTAATGTGCCGCTGGGCTTTGTATCGTTAACCGAAAATCTGGTAATGATCGCCATGGGTCTGTGGATACCATTACGCATGTTGGTAAGTTAAGCCTACCTTTCTTACGCTAAAGCGTAATCTGGGGCAGATAATTAACTGGACTATATTCAGGTTGTATTCAGCTAATTCAACCAAGGAGGGACGTCGGCCCACGAATGCAGATAAAACGGCACCAAACGCATCTAGATAAACAGCACGGACGTTATGTCAACGCCCGCTCGACAACCTGGACATTGAATCCCTCTGATTCTTCGGGAGGCTCAAAGTAGCCCGTTACCATCCTGAAAACCTCCTCGGTATCGAAGCTCGCCCGCTCAGGCTGCTCCCTTTGGCGCTGTTTCAGCTGTTTTAGACAAACCTCGTCTTCTGCCATCACATAGTACAGTTCGTGGGGTATCCCGCGTGGCGAGTAGATATCCTTAAACCATGCCCTTTGCTTCCTGGTATTGCCGGGGAAATCTAGAACCACAGTGGTGCCTGCCAAAAGTATTTGCTCAACGTGTTCCCTAAGCAATGGCTTAAGGCGTGACGAGTAGCTGATGTAGTCGTTGAAATCGTTGATTTCGCCAGGAAAAAGAGCAGATAACCAGTCATCCTCTGAAAGCAGCACGGCGCCGCGCTCACGCGCAATGCTGGCAGACAGCGTGCTTTTTCCAGCGCCCATCTTTCCGCAGAAAAATATTAACGTTCCATAAGAACTCATTTCTTACTCCTTTAACTACGCCTACTGCGTTTCTAATCCCTGCATCCATAACAGGCTTAATTGCTCAGCAGAAATGCCTAAAG
The DNA here is from genome assembly GCF_024182575.1 of Halomonas sp. MS1. Taxonomy (NCBI): domain Bacteria; kingdom Pseudomonadati; phylum Pseudomonadota; class Gammaproteobacteria; order Oceanospirillales; family Halomonadaceae; genus Halomonas; species Halomonas sp. MS1. Next base: position 3,473,509 of record NZ_CP098926.1, on the reverse strand, counting down.
TCGCTGGCTGAGACGCAAGTTGTGTTCCAAAAATTCTCTCGGCCACCTGTCTTCCAACGGTTTGAGCTGAGGACGTCTTAACGATTCGCTGCTGATAAAAACTTGTCAGAACACTTTCCAACTCACCTTGCTCTCCCAAAAGCCTGACAAGATGCCACGCATCTTCCAGCGCTTGACATGCTCCCTGCCCAGATGTTGGTAAAGACGCATGGGCCGCATCTCCAATAATGACAACATTGTCTTGATGCCAATAAGGCAGGGGATCAAGATCATGAACAAAAATGCGATTGAGCGATGCTGCATCATAGAATTTCAGCACGTTGCGTACCGGGTCAGGCCAGCAGCGAAAACGCTGATGCAGCTCATCATACCAAGCAGATAAGGGCCGTTGTTTATCAATATCGGCATTCCATGCGCCAGCCCAGAAACATAGCCCATTATTCATAGGGACAATTCCAAACCGCTCACCCAAGCCACGAAAATCATGGATGGCGTTATCTAAAACACCTTCATTCAACTGACTGATACCAATGATATTAATGAATCCTTGATAACGGGGGCTCACCTTTTCGGCATATAGCGTGTGACGCACCACCGAATTCATTCTCCCATCGGCTCCTACCACCACGTCAAACTCTTGCTTTAATCGGTCAATATCCTGCGCCGTCATTGGGCAACCAAGGTGTATTTTTACCCCCAAATCATCCAACCTCTTGGCCAGTATGCCCATAAGATCACGGCGCAATATTGTTATACTGGAGAAGCCACTCCGCAGGTTCACTTCCTCAATATCAAGCTCACCCTGCCAAACGCCAAATTGATCAAACTGACGCATTAAACGGGGAGCACCACCCAGGTGTTTTAGCTCTTTTTCCACCCCCATCTGTTGCAGAACAAAAATTGCATTTGGCCATAAAGTCACGCCAGCACCAATGGACGAGACCTTACTGTCACGCTCATACACGCTCACTTGATAGCCTTGTTGTGTGGCGAGTATTGCCAGCGCTATTCCAGCAACCCCTGCACCAACAATGGCAATACGATTAGTGTTTTTCATCGACCCTACCTCAATAGTTAAATTCGGTAGAGATTGTCACAAAGCCACTCTCGGGGATAAACACGCTATTATTGCGTTATTAATCCCATTTTATGAGAGAATCTATGATTGAAAAAATCGAGCTTCAATGGCTACTGAGCTTTCAGGCGGTATATGAACAGCTGAGCTTTAAGCGTGCAGCGGAGCAGCTTCAATTGCCAACATCCAATGTCAGCCGCCATGTCGCGTTATTGGAGCAACAACTTAGCTTGCGACTATTGGAGCGCACCACCCGCAAGATGATACCAACCGCTGCAGGCAAGCAACTTTATCAAGCTATCACGCCGCTCACACGAGCAATGAATGACGCACTTGAAGAAGCCTCACTGCATGGTGACTCTTTATCCGGCCACCTTAAGATCATCATGCCTGACCTCCCCTTTCTGGCCGAAATCACCGCAAATTTTTGCCTCCAGCATCCTCAAATACAACTAAGCTGCGACACCCAATTAAACCCTTCGGAAGGCTTGTTAGAAGGGTTCGATCTAGTATTACGTTTCGGTAGAGGGCCATTGGAGGATTCTGGCTGGGTCGCTAAAGAAATCCAACGCTGGCCGAGTTGCGTAGTTGCCGCGCCGCAGCTTCTTGAGCATCACCGATTGCCGAGCTCACTGGATGAACTGAGCAAAGCGCCCTGCATTACCAGCCTGTCTGTCCTGCAAGGCATGCCCTGGCGATTCAAGCATAACCAGACCATTCAGGTGCAATCCAGCTATAAGGTCAACAGTGGCTACATGGCTAAAGCTGCCGCGCTGAAGGGACTTGGCTTTGCTATTTTACCCACTCATGCATGCCAAGCAGATATAGAAAATGGATCGCTTATCAAGATTGATCTTAACTGCCAGCCAGAGGATCTCGTGTTATATGCGTTTTACTCGGGAAAAAAATACCCGCTGGAAAAAGTGAGAGTATTTTTGGAACACCTAAGATTAGCAATTGTGGATCTTGATTCAGATGGAAATAAAGTCTCGTGATGACCTCCTCTATATCAGCTTCCACCTGCTACTCAACGTCAGCCTGAAGACATATGCATGGTAGTTACGCTTATAGCCGCACCCTAAAGCCTGCGACTGGGCTACCATCATAAACGATGCGAGGAACAAGCGTCCGGCGGCAAATTGATGGCATTGCCAGCACCGCGACTACTCTTCAACCTCTTGCAAATTCTCTAATGGAACCCACCCTGATTCTTTGCTGGTAGATTTTTCACACCATAGCCATCCATTCAAAATTCTTGCGCCAGTTAGTCGCTCACCTTCCCGCACATTAAGCTCTCTAGCTGTGTAGTCATCAAGTGCACGCCCCACTGAATTTCCTAGTCGCTCAATAACTTGCCCAGGCACCCAGCCTGGTTCCTGCCCGGGAGAACTGCAGAAAAACCAGTTATCCCACTCTTCAGCTCCCTCATACTCCTCGCCAACAACAAGAGGGTCACCTTTTCTGAAAGTGATTGGGTTAGGAAACTCACTTTCATGTGAACTAACAACGAGATATTCCTTGATGCTCATATGGCTCTCTAACTCTGATTAACGCCCATTTCAGATATGCGAACTTGTGAGCATTACAATGGCCGCAGGTCGCGCATACCTCACCTTGCTATGACTCACTCACCCACTTTGAATAACTGGCACGCTCAATATCCACAACCTCGACGGTTAACGAGCAACGTGGAAGCTCAAGTGTTTGCAATTGCGCTAATACCGATCTTGAAAGCATTTGCTTTTGGGCAAGGGTTCTACCTGACAGAATTTTTAACACCACATGCACAAACTCAGACGTTGCCTGCCCCGTCAGGTAGCTTTGGTAAGCGATTGATCTGACTTTTATATCACTACCATCTGCCTCAAATAGCGCTGACGTCATGGCACCTGAAAATACCAATGGTAATATCAACTCACCGTCCAGTGATGCGGAATGCTCAACAATGCAATGTGGCACGAACTACTCCAAAATATAAACCCCAAGGAACTGCCGCCGCCATTACTGCGCTTGTCAGGGCAAAGGCTTTGAAAGGCGGAACGAAAAGTTTCCATAGCCCAATTCTCTATAGAAATTTAAAGCGTCCGCATTGAACTCCATTACCTCTAGCTTGATATCCTCAGCACCTTTCTCTTTTGCATAAGTTTCAGCAGCAGACATAAGCTCGCGGCCTAGCCCCCTTCCACGATGGCTTTCGGCCACTACTATTGTGGCTACGTGCCCACGGGGCCGAGAAGTCAGAAATGGGTATGGCGTTGAAGTTGATACCGACACAGCCACGACGCCTGTTAATACGCCATTGTCCTCCGTCACGAAAACCGCAGAGTCACCCACATTCATGAATCCCCGCCAATATGGCTCATCACGATTACTTCCATCTGGCTTCGCAAAGTCATGCGGCATATGCGAATAGTGAATGCTATTGATCTCATTAGAAAGCTGGAAAATGGCTTTCAGATCAGCTTCCCTAGCTTTACGGACAGGCAATTTACGACTTCCTTGTTCTTCTATAATAAGCTTAGCGGCGCGAGGAACAAGCACCTCGTAACCACAGTCAGCGAACAGCTGTGTCTAGTTAAGTTTTGGCCGTCCAGACGTCAAACTCATCGCCATTGATGATAATTGCTTGCGTATTACTAATTGGGCAAAGGTCTATTTTTTCATCATAGCTAGTGATTATGCTTTCAACGACTTGCTTGAAAGGAGCGTTGGTATGGTGTGGTACCGGATAAAAATCAACCATATTTAATGATGAAAAAGAGACTACACTAGGTGCCGCCGTGAAATCGTCCATGTCTTTCACATATTCGATGTTAGGTGACATAACGATAGAGCCTGCAGACTCTCCGATATACATTTTCCCTGAACTTATTTGTTCCTTTATGATTTTATCTGCACCAGTTCTCTTCAATTCTTGAAGTAAAAAGAAAGTATTTCCACCAGTGACATAGATATAGTCATTTTTTTGAAGCTTGCTGTTTATCTCTTCACTTGGAGCAGTTGAAATCTCAAGCTCATCAACAATTAGCCCACACTTCTCGAGTGCTTCTCTGCCTGCGGCCACATAAAAATTGACCTCTTCGACTAGACTTGCAGTAGGAATGAACGTAACCGTTTTTCCTACACATTTTGCGCTGGTAAATTTCACAAATAGATCGGCAACATCTACGAAAGATGAAGTTAAAAACATGTTTTTCATTCGACTTCCTTATTGTCTAAATGCTGTCATTATAGAGGCTTAACAGGCTGTAGAAAATCCATTTCCGAGCCCTATCTACCACCTTCCATGTTGGTTAGTTTTGGGTAAAGATCATTGCGATACTTCGGATGGAAAACCGATAAGTCTAACTTTTATTCGATCAGGTAATGTAGCGTGCGCTCAAACATACCTAGGTAGAGGTGTGGACGGTTCGCAACTCCCGCCCACATTACCTGGTTGAAGTGCCGGCGCTATTTACCTGCGGCGCACGAGAGGCTCGACGATTAATTGCGGCGTGCCATCCGACGTCTTTTGTGGTGACCGACCTTCTTGATCAATGACGCCCCTAATACGACGGCGCATGTTGGAGAAGCTCGCAAATTGGACGGTATCGATTGGCTGGTCCAGCTGTATCGAAAGCCTATAGCTTTTTCCCACCTTAGATATCGCAACAATCCGGCCGCTAAAATTTTGCCCCAGGTACTGGCCACGAACCTCTTCATGGATATTGAAGGGCGTTGGTTCGGCACCTGACAGCCGAGCATAAAGCGTGTTCCAGTCCCGCACCCCGTTTTGCTGGGCGATGAGCTCCAGCGCTTGAGCGTGACTAATCTGTGTTCCTGCAGCGGCAAGCGCTTGGCGCAGCGATTTTGCCTGCGCCTTGGCTTCCGCGAGCGTTTTCAGGCTCATGTCGGTTCTCCCTGTATTGCCAGCCCGAATCCGGAGCCGGTGGTATGCCGTTTCAGGCTGGCAATCACGATGACAACTGCAAGACTAGCCATGAGGCCATCGGCAATTGGAAACGCGAACCAAATCGCCTCGGCGTCTTTGGTGAACCCAAGCGCAACAATCAGTGCCGGACTCAGTAAGAAAGGTTTGGTTAACGTCAGAATCGCTGCTCTCCCCGGCTGTCCCACCGCTTGAAAATAGAGCGCTAGTACTAGAAGCGGACCAACGACGAAGTAAAAATACATCATCGGACGCAGGATCGCTCCCACTTGGGCCACTACGACGGGTTCCCGGACAAAGCCCGCCCCAATATAGTGGCTGCTGCCGAGCAGAATGATCTCAACTGCAACGCAATAAAACAGTGCTGTGCCGAGTGCGAGTCGCAGTACAGCATCCGACCGAAGGTAGAGCCCCGCGCCGACATTGTTCCCGACAATACTCTGGGTTGCGAGCGCGATAGCCATCAAGGGTAGAAAGATGAAGCTGAAGATCCGAGTGACGATCCCGTAGGCCGCGATAGTGTCGGCATAGCCAACCTCTGCTGTCAGCCGCAGGGTTGCGATCAGAGTCGCCGAGACAAGCGCGATACCGATGAAGCTGAGACTGAGAGGTGCCCCAAGGGCTAGTATAGGGCGCCAGCCCCCAGACCAGCGATATCTGCCGAGCGATGAAAGCGGCAGTAATCCGTCTCCACGCACACGCAGGCCAATCAATAGCCCCAAGCCCAGGCCCTGGGCTAGCACCGTGCCCCAGGCTGACCCGGCGACGCCGAGGTCAAAAATAACGATCAGCACATAGTTCAATGCAATATTAGCAAGCGTCACCCCAACCGACATTAGCGCAATGAACCCCGCCCGGCCCTCATTGCGCAATGCATCCGCATGCAGCCCAAGCAGGAACTGTAACGGCGTCGCATAGATCATGATCGATAGATAAGTGTGGGCCATCCCAGTGATGCCGTTCTGCCCATCCGTCAAGTAGCCAACGGCGGCACGCCCTCCTACCAGGAAGATCACGATCAGAGTGAGTGAGATACAGAGTGCCAACCCATGTGCTCGGGTGAAGACTGCCGCAGCCTGATCTCTTGCGTCCGCGCCCAGGTGACGGGCCAGAAGACTCGACATACCACCGCTGACAAGAGTCGACAGGGCAACGGTGATCATAAAGGCCGGAAAGACGATGCTGACGGCAGCTAAGGCATTGGTGCCGACGAAGTGCCCTAAAAAAGTGGCGTCGACAACATTCAGCAGCCCGTTCATTGTCATGACGAGCATCATTGGAAATGCATTAGCTAAGAAAGTTCGCCCTATGGGGGCAATCAAAAAACGATTGTCAGGTGAGTGTCGGGACGACATCATTCACTCCTCAAATGAGGCATTTCGTTCTTGATGGGGGCCTGCATTGCCCACCTACGAAATGCTTCGAGAGTGAGTATGTTCGTACCGTCGGGCTTCACCGTGACTTGCGTCTGCAGGCGGCAGGTGCCCGATACCTTTAGCCGCAGACTTTAGGACCTTACCAACGCATATGTCAAGCAGGAAGGCATCAGCCTAGTCGTAACGAGATATCTAGCTTTGAAGTTTTTATAGCCCTACCTCCTCGAGGGTTAAGGGGCAAATAATAACGCCCGAAGTATCCGCCTGCCTTTGCTTGTTATGTGTTTTTCAACTTCTGATACGCGTAGAAGCAGATTGAATCACCCACAAAGTTGATCATGTTTGAATGGTACTCAGTATGGAATATTTTCATACCTTCATTCTCACCGTAAAACAGCGCCATTCCAATATATGCTTTTTCACTAGGAACGTAGAAGCGGCTGACTATTTCATAGTGTTCAGCTATCAACTTTTGAACACCTTCATTGCTAGGATCAGCAGCATCTACATGAGAAACCATCTTTTTATAAAGAACGTCCCAGTCAGAATGTACTTTAGCTCGATCTACATGAGACCAGTTATTCGTTTCCGATAGACTCTTTGTTTGTTCTTCGCTCAATGCGACTCTACATTCTTCGCGAAATTTTTCACTTAACTCATTTATGTACATACTTTCCCTATTTCCAATAAAGTAAAAACGACCAATTCAGATTTTCACATAATACTCGCCATCATACGCTTATCGATTGCATGAATTTTATTCTCATTGAGCCTTCTCACTTGACTCAGTTTTCTTAGCTAAGCTAAAAGATGCTTCTACGTCCGGCCACACTTGGCCGAAATATTCAAAACACCCACCTTCACTATGCACTAAATTGCCTTATCAAGCCTGAATAACTAAACCATCTATGAGGGGAAGCTTTATGGTCATTCAATCCGCGAGCTTGACCATTATCACTCACAAACTATCGAAAACTTGGAAGTTCTATGAAGCTCATTTCGGCGCACGTCCAGTTTTCGACTGTGGTTGGTTTATATCTGCCGAGTCAGCTCATCAAGACCTTCTCCATGACCGGCCCGAAAACCCAAAAACCGGGTTTCGTCCGCACAAACGATCAGATTCATAGATGTTAAGCCTTTGCTATCAGATACGATCCGGCTCCAACCATTAAACCACCAGCCGTCACTTTAACTGCTCGTTCTGCTCTATGGTTAATGACAAATGACGCAACGGCCCCCGCGAAATATGCATAGCCTAATTTGACACCACCCACGGCGACTATGGTTATCATCGCAATTGCTGCGATATCCAATGTCCGGATAGTGGCCAAATCAACAAAAGTAGGGAACAAGCTCGCGTAGAAAAATATAGCTTTTACATCACCAAGAGTGAGGAGTAGGCCAGAGAAAAAGCTTGCTGATAATTTCGATGCTGACCGGCCGGAATACTCCACCTGCAATGGAGCTTTCGATCTCATGAGACTTATACCAAACCAGATCAAATACGCGCCTGCCAAATACCTCAATATCAAGAAAAAGCTACCCACAACGTCTGCCAGCGCAGTCATCCCTAAAACAGCTAGCAATACAAAGATAAGATCACCGACTACAATTCCCGCCGCCACGGCACAGCCGTTCGAGAATCCGGCAGAAGAAGCGCGAGCAACGACCAAGGCGACACTAGTGCTGGGAACTAGCGCTAAAGCTGACATCACTGTAAACAGAGCTAATATTTCGACTAAACTCATAGTAATTCCTGGGCTTAACGCCGATCAGCACGCGCGGCTACGAAATGGAGGCGCAGACGTTTAGTAGCCGTCGCGGTGGTTAGCAGTGTTAGAACAAATCCAGTGCCTGTTCAGTGCGAAGAATAGACGCATACTCTCCATCCAGGTTGGCGAGAGACATAGCATGAACCTCGCTTGCAGACCGCAGGACACCTGAATAATCCGTTTTTGGGAAGGTGAATGTACCGTCCGCCACGACATATACTTTGAGCCCGAGATTACCTGCCGTGCGCGCAGTCGCCTCCACCGAATTATTGGTGCTCACCCCGACTATCACCACTTGCCGTATGCCCCGCACATGCAACCATCTTTCGAGCCCTGAATGAACGAACGCATCTGGGACATTTTTCTCCACTACGTGCTCGCCAGCTAGCGGCGCCAACGCCTCTTGAAACTCTGCGCCAGGCTGACCCGGCCAAAATGGAGAGCCGGGAGTTCGAGAGATATGTCGAATGTGGATGATCGGGAATCCGCTCTTTCTCCATGCAGTCTGCAGATACTTGATATTGCTTTCGGCATCTGGGTTGTTCCGTTCTCCAACAGCCGGACTGCTCATGCCCTTCTGCATGTCGATAATTAAAAGGGCGACGGTTTCTTTATTCATGAGTTTTCATCTCTAACGCTGTGCTCATCAGTAAATTAGAAGCGTAGCGAGTAATTTATCCGTGTGAAACGCCTTGATACTCATAGTCACTACTGTGGCATCGACCTTTCCGATAACACTGACCCGCCCAACCGGTCATGTTTATCCCGGCCCACAAGCCTGGAGAGCTGGGCATTGCTGGCTTCACCTGGGTTAGAGAAACGGTGACCATTGCAGGATCGGCCTTGCCGCACAAGCTGTTTCACTACCGCCTGGTTGTCAGCGGTTGGGCTGAGTCGCCCTTTCCATCATTCATCTCGCTCGAAATGCAGCTCTGGCATCGGTCCTCGTTCCAGATAGGTGCCAAGCACAACATAGCTGTGGGTTGAATGTACTCCCTTGATCTTCTGAAGCTGGGACAGAAGCTTTTCAAGGCCGGCGGGCCCAGAGCAGCGCAACTTAAGGATCAGGCAGGTATCACCTGTAACCGTGTGAATCTCTTCCACATCGGCCAGTTTCCGCAGGGCAAGGATGGATTCCGTTATGTCTCCGCCCTCGGTCGTGACGTGAATGAAGGATAAGAGTGGGCAACCGATTTTTTCGCCATCAAGCTTCGCCACTGTCCCCCGAATAACTCCTTCGCGGCGCAGGCGTTTTACACGTTCATGCACCGCCGGAGGCGATAGATGGACTTGTTCAGACAGTTCGACATAAGACCGATCCGCCCGCTCGGCGAGCAGCCTTAATAACATTCGGTCAATGCGGTCAAGACCTGACCTATACGAGGTGCCTTGCCGTATACCATTCGTTTTCATCGCCACAATCCCCTAGTTCAATTGCTTTAGCCGCACCAAAAGCTAGGATACTGCTATATGACATATTACAAAAACGGTACTATTTCGAACGGCATTAGGTTAATCCAGGTAATCGCTTTGCTTTCTGGCGTTCTCCTTGTTGGATCGAATGCCTTTGTTCTGACCCCAATCCTCTCGGAAGTAGCCCAGGGGCTGGCAACGGAACCCTATCGTATCGCTTGGTCGATCTCTGCCTTTGGCGCGGCCACCGCAATTTCGGCCCTGACTCTTTCAGGGCTGATAGACAGGGCGCCAGCCGGGTGGGTCTTGGGCAGTGCCGCGTTACTGTTGGGGTTAGCGCAGGCATCAAGCGGATCAAGTCAGAACTGGATTTGGCTTTGCTTGTCGCAGGCGGTTGCGGGGATGGCGGTCGGTGTTCTTCTGCCTGGTGCCTATGCTACGGCCGTGGCGACAGCCCCGAAGGGACGTGAAGTGTCAAGACTTGGTATTGTGCTTACTGGTTGGGCGCTTTCTCTGGTATTGACAGTGCCATTGGCAGCCTTCATTGCCGAAAGGATCGGATGGAGAATGGTCTATGCGCTGCTAGCCGGGCTTTCGGTGCTGACCGCCCTAGGGCTGGTGACGGGTCTGCATGGTGTTCGCGGTGGTGTTGTATTACGTACACCTCCTTGGCGGGCACTACGGCTGCCGGGCGTGACGCGGCTGCTTTTGGTGATGTTTACCTATATGACCGCCTTTTACGGTAGTTTTGCTTTTTTTGGCGAAGGTATGCGGCAGGCTTTTCACCTTTCAGCAGAAGGTGTCGGAGCATTTGTAGTGGCTTATGGACTAGGGTTTGGTCTGGTTGGTATTGGGCTTGGGATCGTCGCGCCAAAGATCACACATCGTTATATCTTATTGGTACTGTTCAGCATCGCAATAAGTTATGCATGCTGGCATTTTGCACTTGGCATTCGACTAGTCGCGCTTATAGCAGCCTTTATTTGGGGAGCGCTAAACCAGTTGGGGCTGAATGCATTGGTCGTTTCGTTGAACCAGCACGCCGCAGAAGCGCGAGGCACTGTGATGGGACTTAACACGGCAGTAACTTATTCAGCGGTTTTTGCCGGGCCACTGGTTATGAGCCCAATCTATGCTGTCGCAGGCTTTACCTCGGTGTCCGCTCTTGCCGCCGTCTTCATTGTGATTGGCGTATTGCTCAGTTTGAAGGCCGAATAACCTCCAAATGAGTACCGTCATAAGCCCCAACCGTAAAAGCAACTCCTCCGTGATACCGCCATACAGAACGCGGTCGAGGAGTGGCACGGTGAATAGCTGCGACTTGTTAGGCTTCACGATCTTTGATCATAATTTCTGTCTGAACACCATTCCAATCTGCCAGCTCTAAACTACGCCAACCCAGCTTGCGATAGAGCCCTTGCTGGTCTGGAGTGTGCAAATATAATCTCGTAACTCCCCATTCCCACGCCTTCCTTTCTGCCACTTCACAAAGTTTAGCTGCGACTCCACGGCCTCTGTAACCCGGCATTACAAAGATTCCTGCAAGCCAAGGTGCTAGGTCTTCTCGCCCCTCTAAATCACAAACTCTCAAAGCACTCGTACCCAACGGAACGCCATTCTCATGCGCTACCCATGCGAGTGGTAACTGGTCTCGATTTTTGTGAGAAACCAGCTTCTCGTACCGTCGATCGTAGCTTTCTCCTGGGATTATATTTCTCCAGTGATCTGCCATTGCAGGTGCAAGCAGAGAGACAAACTCTGGAACATCTTCAAGATAATCAATTCTCAAGCTTGGCTCCTTAGGTTACGCCTAACGTTTGATATGAGTGACGACCGGAAGCGGGCGCAGCACGCTGGAAGGTGTCCGCCCCATGGAATGGTTAGACGTCACGGTGCGGTGAGAACTCAACGATGGCCTCAATTTCCACAGCAAACCCCTTGGGCAATGAGCCAACACCAATGGCGGAACGGGCATGCTCACCGCGCTCACCAAGCACTGCGACAAGTAGGTCAGAACAGCCGTTGATGACTTCCGTGTGAGAAGTAAAGTTTGGGTCGGCATTCACCATGCCAAAAACCTTGACGACACGCTGCACCCGCTCAAAGCTTCCAAGCGCCTCTTTGATGAGCGCCAGAAGGTACAGTCCGACCTCTTGAGCATAGACCCGGCCCTGCTCGACAGACACTTCCGCCCCTACTTTTGGGACAGTGCCTGCGTCTTCGCGCAGAGGAGCACCCTTACCAGACAGATAGAGCGTGGTCGACGAGATGACGTAGGGACGAAAGTTGCCCCTTGGTTTGGTGACGGAGGGTAGTTCTAGACCTAGCGAGCGAAGACGTTCTTCCACAGTTGGTTGCATTGTAAGTTCCCTATGTCCGCTTTTTGAGGCTCCGTGACATCTAACGCCGCATTCAGCAGTTTGTCCGCTGCAATGCTTTGATACTGCCCTCAGCTCAGACCGTTTGGTTAAGCTGAAAAGGCGACCAAACCTGACAGGAGAAGGCTCAATGAACTTTTACAGTAGCACTCATCGTCACTACTGTGGAATTGATCTGCATGCCCGTAGCCTGTATGCCTACATCCTTAATCAACAGAGGGAAACCCTGTTACATAAAGAGATTCCCGCTAGCCCAGAACCTCTACTTCGGCTAATCGAAACCTACCTGGATGATCTAGTGATCGGCGTCGAATGCATGCACTGCTGGTACTAGGTCGCTGATTTCTGTGAAGACCAGGGCATTGCTTTCATTCTCGGTCATGCCCTTTATATGACAAATTCTTCTGGAAAGAATTTAGACAGCTTTAGCTGGCCCGAAGGGAAAAATAAATCCTGCCCTTTTTGTTTTTTAAATTTACCAAAGTAGAACCTTTATTAGCAGGCGACCTACAGCACAAGTTTGAACCCTTCATGTGTGGCTTTGAATCCGAGTTTTTTATAAAACCTGATTGCATCTTGGCGCTGCTTGTCACTTGTCAACTGAACTATTGTACAGCCTTTATCTTTTGCCAACTTTATAGCATGTTCAAACATTTGCTCACCGAGGCTTTGAGCACGATAGTCGCTATGAATTCGAACACCTTCAATAAGGCAGCTCCAACTACCTAGATGTGTAAGATAAGGGATGAATGTAATTTGAAGCACCCCAACTAGCGAATTTTCCAGCTCAACGACAAGCAATTCGTTGTTTGGGTCTCGTGTAATCGCTTCGAACGCAGCAATATATGCGCTATTCAAAGTAATGGCTGAGTCTTCTCTTTGACTACCAAGCAGATCATTTGAAAGCAAAGCTACAAGACTCTCCAGATCTTCAGATTTAGCTGAGCGATACTTTAAATCCATTGAAAGTTCCTTTTTACTGCTGACTGCTAATGCCTCAAGCTGTGACGCGAAGCCTCCGGCAGCCTTGACTTTTCATGTGTGGCTATTGATTATTTTACCCATCGAAAAGCACGCTTTAATTCGGCAACACCATTCGTTTCATACCAACGACCATGGGCAATGATTACCTTATCAGGACTCCATTCCAGAATTTTATCAATCGCCTTTTTTAATTGCTTATGGCGCCCTATATATGCCATTCGCAAATCAATTGGAAGCTTGCCGTCAGGATCCAAATTACCGGCAAGCCACATGAATATCCTAATAATTAGTGATTTTTCCATTTGAGCCTCAAAGTTCTCGATTAAATCAGCAAGGATAAGCGTATTAGAACCTTTATGGTAAAAGACTACCTCTTCTAAAATCCTGCTCCCTTTAACGATCAATTGCTCTATATCCCCTCGCCATTCAATTTCTGGCTCATCTGAAAGATCCTTATCAAATTCCCAACCAGCTTTTCGCGCAGCGTCCCGAGAATCAGGAGATGCCCAGGATATTGCGTTTGGATATAGTGCTTTCCATTCACCAATCCACCAGTAGTGAATTCTGTTGGGAGACACGAGATGTTTAACTTCTCCTAGCTTTTCAATTTCTTCTTTCAAGTGCTGAGTAAGCTCGACCGGAGAATGTATAAATAATGCCCCAGAGGATAACCGAACAATCGTCATCCTAGTAGGAAAGCTTACTCCTTTAAACTTTATGAGTGGCCCATCCACAATCCAAATATCTTTGGCAACAGGTTTGAGAACCTGTATAGGCTTATATGTTTCCACTGCTTTACTCCTGCATCTTTAACTGCTTCAACCAAGATAAGTAACGCCTTGCTACTTACTTTCCTTGACCGATTTTACTTTGAAGGTAACGGTGCGAACGCCTGCATAGGCTGCGTCGGCGGCATTCTCCGCATCAATTGTTGCCAACGCCACCGATAATGTCAGGTCGGTCGCTGTTCTGCTCAGTAGCGAGGCCTTAGTCAGAGATACCGTTTTCTGCTTCCCCAAAGACTAGCCCACAATGCGACGGGAGGTTTGCTTCCGTCATGAATTAGCGATGGCTTTTAAAGCAGATTATTAACTACAATGAGCGTAACGTAAAAATCGAAAAACTTGTATTTTTCCAAAAATATAATTGAGCGCTAGTAGACCTGAGGCTTTAGATTTTGAAAAATGTCGCTGGAATTTTGTGTTTTCTTTTTTGTACACCTGTGTTTGCGCAGAATAGTTTTCATTTGCCAGGCGAGTCTAAAGTAGAGGGTGGAAGCTTTTACGTCGGCACAGTTTTCGGCGACCAAGATTATGCTGGCAATGCCAATCTTTCTACCCCGTCATTCTTGATAATGAAAACGGAAGTACCGTATCGGCTCTATCAGGAAGTGCAGTCCTGGGCATTCCAGCATGGTTATTCATTGGGCGACGCCTGTGATGGCGCCACAATTGACGGCTGTCGGTCAGACAACCAGAGTAGCGGCCAGCACCCTGCCGTTAATGTCACCTGGTGGGATACCATTTTGTTTGCCAATGCCCTAAGCGAATACCAAGGGCTGACTCCCTACTACCTAGACACCGAGGGGGCGCCGCTTAAAGCCATACCGGAAATCGATGATAGCTCCGGCATACGAAGGGAGCCTAAAGCATCGGGGTACCGTTTACCTGATATGGTTGCATGGCAAGTCGCGGCTAGAGGTGGCTATGAAGGTATTGCAGACGGCTCCTATGGCTACCCTCATTCAGGCAGTCCACAACCAGAAGCAGTCGCCAACTTCCCCTCTGAAGATGGCACCGTATCGGGTACGTTGCCCGTAGGCTCTAAGCTTCCCAATGCTTTGGATCTTTACGATATGAGCGGTAACGCGGCGGAGTGGATTGATGAAAGAAACCATTACGCTCAGGGAATCCCCATGTATTATTTTTGTGGTGGCAGTTATCAACAAGCCGTCACTAACGTGCTATCAGGTTGTGATGTACATTCTCCGGGGTTTGGAATGCCCAATATCGGTTTCCGGTTAATAAGAGCGGTCGATGAGTAAGCACCTATTCTTCCTGCTGGTTTACTTTTTTAGCACTAATGCCATGGCGTTTTCTCAGCTTGAGTTAACCGATGGCGTAAACCGTATTGATCTCAACAGAAACGGTATGGAGGATTATGTCATTGCCTCGATATATGACAGAAACATGTCATATAGTAATAATTCGCTGACCTTCTTCATTCGCTTGCCTAACGGCGAGCTCAGCATTATACCAGCAGCCAATCGAGATACATTCACTTGGCTAGATCATCGCATTTTCTCCGGCGCCATAACGATTCGGGACAACCGCCTTTTCGAGTCCGATAATGGCGTTTTTCTAGTGGTCGCCAAAAAGCATACTGAGAATAGGGATTTGTTTGGGCCTGGGCCTTTTACGTTTGAGGTTTACGGTATCCAACAATCCAGCCAACACCCCGGCGCCCCACTTTATGAGTGGTCACTATTGAAGACTTTTGAGTCGACTGGGCAACATGAGTCTTCCGAGCAGGCTTTCCTGGAAATCGACGCAGAGGCGCTGAAGCGGGGCAATAACTGAGCGCCCTAATCATTTCCTTGAGTAACGGTTAGACAACGCTTAGCATTACTTGGTTGATGCTTACGTGAACACGTAAGCATCAATGATGCCCGTCAAACAGTGTCTTCTTCTACTTCTTGTATGCTGGATTTTTTCGCCTCGCCTGAACTAGCCCAAGGTACACACTAAACCGAGAAAATCACATAATAGCTTTCGAGCAGCATGTTAGGCGATTTTTCGTGCTTTAATTGCGTACACCAATGGAACCTGTTGTCCCTTATATAACATTTGATACCCTAAGTCTGGCACCAACTCTAAACCATCAAAGCAATTATAAGGGCTATAGGGATGCTCAGAGAAAGACTCTATAGCTAACCCTGCACCAATTAAAACGCTTATAACCTCACTCATTGAATGGGACCAAGTCACCACAGTTGATTTAGTGCCATCGCAGTTTTCAGTATAAGTACCTTCCTCTTCAACATCAGGGGCACCGCGAGAGAAGTACGAGTAACCTGACAACAAGTCGCAAAAAGCATGAAACTCAATCAGATGAAATTCGCCACCAGTTTTTAATGATTTAGCGACTGTTTGTGCCCAATCCGCCAAATTGGATAGCCAGCACAAAACTCCGTATGAAGTAAATACGATATCAAATTTCTGTGTGTTTTCACGACCAAATTGAACAACGTCACTTTCGATAAAATTTGCTTTTAAGCCTAAAGACTGCTTCAGTAAGTTTGCCTGTTCGATTGCATCAGCAGACAAATCAACACCCGTGACCTCTGCACCTAAACGAGCCCAAGACAGGGTATCTTGACCAAAATGACACTGTAGATGTAATAAAGATTTCCCCTCTACATTTCCAACCTGTTTCAGCTCTACTGGGTTTAACGAGCATTTACCATTTTTGAATGACTCAATATCGTAGAACGACGATTCAACGTGTACTTTGGTTCTTTTGTCCCATGCCTCTTTATTTATGCTCAAATAATCCATTTCACGCCTATACAGTATATTTTATCGTTTAACGAGACGGTAGAAAACCCCTTTTCGAGCCGCCTCTACCGCCTATCACCCTAATTTATTTACTCAGCGAGTTATCTGCCTGAATCGTCATAATATTGGAATTCAGACGTTTGAGGGTCCACCTTAAGAGAGATGAAGCCGGAACGAAAAATACATCTCCGATGTTTGGCATTGTTAGCGAAAGATAGCCTATCGCTATATCCACACATCATTTTCCGCCCGAAGCTCGCCGCCGGAGTCCCCTGTATTGACCACGCCTTGAGGCTCAATAAGGAGGACATGGCATTCATCTTCAGCGAAGGGCCGATGCTCCACACCCCTGGGAACAACATATATCTCTCCTTCGGATAGATGAACAGTACCATCTCGGAGTTCAATGCCCATTGCTCCTTTGACTACCAAAAAAACCTCGTCCGTATCTTTATGATCATGCCAAACAAAATCCCCCTGAAACTTTGCCAGCTTGATCTGATAGTCGTTCATCTCCGCGACAACGCGTGGCGACCAGTGTTCAGCAAACTTACTGAATTTTTCGGACAAATTAACTACGTCTGATTGCATTGGTGTATACCTCCACCTTCTCGATAACGCCTTGCTCATTTACGCAACGGTTGTAGCGATTTTTTGTGCAACAGTGAACATTGTGAATGCATAAAAAGGAGCGTAGACCGCTGAATCAAATGGAGCAATTTGTTATGCATTAGTTTCATTTTGCTACTGGTTTTTTCTTTTTATCTATCAAAACATCCTGTTGCCATTTACTAGGTTTCTTGTCAGTGCGATGTATACACCCTACCCAGCAACAAGGTCTTTTTTTTCCTTCTAGAAGCTCTTCAGTAGCTCGAGCTATCCGTTTTACTCTAGTTTTCTCTTGTTTGGCGTCTTCAACCCAACAAATAAACTCATTACGGCCAATTGCCGATAAGGCTTCCCAAGTATTAATGAGGCCTTTTTCAGTTAATGCTACGGCCAAATCAACGGGCAATTCATGCACTAGGCCTCCGGAAAGTTTTGGCTTCATATTTAATCACCTAATTTCTGGTTTTGCGGGCCAACGCTCGAAATACATAAGAATGGCCGGATCGTAGGCCAGCCGTCCGGTCGGGTCGTTACGGTACTGGGAGATGGAAAACGGACAAGTCGAGCTTGTGCTCGATCAGATATAGCGTGTTCACAGATGCTTGACGGGAGCTGGTCTTGGTAGTTGATCCCCCATGGCATTCTGATCGTGGTTATAAGCCTTGAAGCGCGGCATGCTGACCACTCCTCATCTGTTTTTCCCGATCCTACCAAAACCATCGTGCCGTAAACACTTGAAGCAGTTCAAACCCAAAATACCAAGCGTTGAAAATCCGTCTTAAACGCTTTTGTTATGGGCAACTTTGACGCGCCTGACCATCTTAATGTGAGAAATTCCCGTACTCTTAGCAACGTAGGATTGACCTGAAACCTTAAAGCCCAGCTTTTCATACATTGATACGGCATGTAGCCTAGCATTTAAATAAATTTCTTCAGCTCCCTTTTCAAGCGCTTCATGTGTCAGTTTCGTTAGGACACTTGTGCCTAAACCCTGCCCTTGCATGTCTGGGCGGACTACCATCTGAGATATCTTAAAGATTCGTGGGATTGCTTCGCTTAGCCGACCATATGCGCACAACGAACCATTCTCAATTGCAGCGATATGAAAACTACTACTTTCGAGTGCATCAAACAATATTTCTCGCGGAAGACCAGGAGCTCGGAAAAATAAGTCATACCGTAAATCCAATGCTTCTTTGTATAACTCATCCGTGCTTTCTAAGTAAATAAATTCCATTTTATCTCCCTTGCCCATAACGCCTGAGTTGATTGGCGTTTGTAGAGCAGACACAGCCTACGGAGCAAACATCTATTTCCAACGACTTGATATTCCTTGAGCCTGATCCCCCAACCCAGCCCGTTTGGCTAAGCTAAAAAGGCGACCAAACCTAACAGGAGAAGCCTCAATAGGCGACCGAAGGAAATACCCTTGCGGTATTTTTTCTGTAAGCCATCAACAGCCAACGATGACAGATAAAGCAGTATCACTGCTCAGGGTCTTGATATTGACCGCTTACGCGGCCAATAAAAATACTGTGGCCTATTGACAGGCAGAAGGCTCATAGGCGCTATATGTAGTTTCTAACTTCATCAATGGTTCTGGTTAATTTATTTCTTTCTTCATGATGAAGTCATTTTGCACTTCATTACCCATTATAAAGCGATGTGAACCAAATTCGTAAAAACCATTCTTCTTATAAAAATCTATTGCTGCTAAGTTTTTCTCCCAAACACCTAACCAAGCAAAGCTTTTAATTAATTCCTTTGCTCTTTTAACCCCATGACTGAGCATAATCTTACCCAAGCCTCTAGATTTATATTGGGCCTTTACATAGATCCTTTCGATTTCTAGTCCATTTTCATTTTTTAAATCAGATTGAGCGCTATTGACATTTAGCTTAAGGTAACCAGCAAGCTCATCATCTACTCGAATAAAATAAAACTCACTATCTTCATTCATAATTTCTTGACGTATTTTATTTCGTTCAAATGCTTGATCCAGATAAGTCTTCATCACTTCATCGGAACAATACGATTTAAACGCTTCAAGATATGTCGACCTTCCAACTTCAACTAATTCGTCAAGGCTTTTAACATCACATTTTTCCAACATGATCTTTTCGTTAGTCAAAATAACCCCCTTACATCAATGTATCTTTTTCATATAACAGTTTATTAGTGCGCATGCGCATTATCCTGAAAGCCCTGTCTCTCTAAAAGCATTCCAATCTATTGATAAAAAAACACCACCATCTCCCGCCCTAAAGCCTGCTATAAAATGCGCGTGCGTGGGATAGAAAACCAACAGATCCAGCTTGTACTCGACTAGGTAGTGTATTGCATGCTCAAAGGTGTTTTTTTACAGTCTAAACACCCGCCTAAGGGGCTAGCAACGCACTGCTAACAAATACAACAACCGTATCCACTTCGGTGCAACGTGACCGGAAGCGCCGTGCGTTAATAACTCCTCTTAAGCCGTTGATTATGCCCAAAGTACTCGCTTCATTAGCTGCGCACCATCACCATAACTTTTACACACTTCTTGTTCTAATGGTGTAAAACCTTGTTTTTGCCAAAACTGCATTGAGTTCTGAACAGACACTAGCCGAATTTCTCTGTAGCCTGAGACGATGGCAACGTTCACTAAATGCGCCATCATTTTTGAGCCAATACCTTTGCCAAACGAATTACTCGACACAGCTAAATCGTGGAGAAACAAAATTGATCCTTCTGTCCCTTTCGGTAGCTTGTTGAACAATTTCGGTGGCATTTTACTGTTCCAAGAATGCGCTAACGAATATCCCATTAGTTGCTTATCATCTCTATAAATAAAACAACTACCTGGCGATCTCAGCCACTTATCCTGCAATACCTCTAGGCTCTCTGGTTCAACCAAATGGTAGACTTCTGTTTGCAGTCTCAATATCTCAGGCCAAGTTGTTTCCACGATAGATTCTATTGACATACTCTGACCTAACATACGTTGGGCATAACAGCGTGTTCTAGCTCATTAGTCCGAGGATATGCACTTGATGGCTTCACCCAGGTACGGCTTAGAGCTACCGCAGCGCTTTCGGCTAGTTAAAAAAAGGCACGCTACCGCCCCGGTACAACTGGGCTGCGTTAACACGCTCCGCTGGCGACCGTCTGTGTTTTTCTTGTCTGATACTACGTTAAGCAAACTATCTATTTTTGACATTACTCAGTTTTCTTCGACATGGCAAAGTCCTTTCGCGGGTGCCTCATTCACTCGTTCCTCGCGATATTCGTTACCGCGCGCTACAAGTTGCTTTGATTGGTTATAACGGCGCGGCTAGTGTTGGCGGCATTATCATCGCGCGCTGAAGCGCCCTCCCACAATAATTCGAGGTCTATGGGCAGCAGCACGCACCGCACTACATGAATGCACTTATTGTTACGTTTATGCGAAGTTTCCCGCGCCTTCTGCTAGCCAATTGTTGAAAAGCCTATTAGCCTGCTAACTCAACCAGCAAGGGATTGAGATGCAAGAGACAACGATGCGGCAGCGGGTGGCGGGTGTTTTGATTCTGCTTGGGCTGTTCGCTCAAATTATTGGCTTTATCGGCGTGATACCGACGGCGCAGGCGGTGAGCTATGTGCTGTGGGTGGCGGTGGCGCTGCTGTGGCGGGATATTCCGCGCCGCTCGCGCATTCAGGCGGGGGTATTGATTACCCTTGGAGTGCTGATGCTAGTGGTGGCGCGGGTGATGTATGGTGCCAATGTAAATTGGCCTGCCATGCTTCAGGGCAATGTGTTTGTGGCCACGATGCTGGTGGGCGTTAGCTTTATTTCGTTGATTGGCACCCAGGGTAATAAGCGCCCACCGGGCAAACGAGTGACCGGTGCAGATGGCGTGCTGCGCACGTGGCTAGGGGTTCACTTTCTCGGCACTATTCTGAATCTTTCGACGATTTTTATGGTGGGCGACCGCTTAGCCAGGCGCTCTCCGTTAACCATACCCCAGCTGTTGGCCTTAAATCGTGGGCTTTCAAGTGCGGCATTGTGGTCGCCCTTCTTTGCCTCTATGGCGGTGGTGATTGCCTTGGCGCCCGACGTTCAGTACGGCCAGATTGCGCTGATTGGGTTTCCGTTGGCGATGCTATCGGGGCTATTAACCACCCTAGAGTTGAGGCGTCGGTTTGATTTAACCGAGATCGACGGCTTTTCACTTTCACCACGCAGCCTGTTAATGCCGGCGAGCATGGCAGCACTGGTGATGCTGTTTCATTTTTGGCTGACGCCGTCGCTCACCATTGTCAGTATTATTACCTTTTTACTGCCAGTGGTAGCGGTGCTGAGCAACCTACGGGAAGGCACCCGCTTTACCCTGCGGCGCATTCGCCAACACACCACCACAAGGCTACCCGCCATGCGCGGGGAAATTTCGCTGTTTTTAGCGGCGGGCTTGTTAACGCTGGGGCTTTCTACCCTGGTAGCGGCCGCAGCAGGTGACGAATGGACGCTATTTGCTACCTTTGGCATGTGGCAAGCCATGGTGAGCTTTGCGGCGATTACGCTGAGTGCGCTGGTGGGATTACACCCGATCATTGGCGTTTCCGTGCTGGCATCTATTTTGAATTTAGCAAGTGGTGAGCAAACGCTGTTTGCCTTTGTTGCCCTGAGCGCCTGGGCGGTAGGCACCAGCGTTGGGCCGTTATCTGGCATTAACCTTTCGCTGCAGGGGCGCTACGGAATTAGCGGCTACCGCATGATGAAAAACAATTTTCTGTATGCCGCCATGATGAGCCTGCTCTCGCTGGGCGCGATCGCAGGCCTGAGCATCTGGGTCAATTAAGTGATGAGTGCGCTAGCCGCTTAGGTTTCGACGATTTTACTGGGAAAGCGGTAGAAATAGCGGTGGCCACACTGGTGGCATGGTTCCAGGCGCGAGACGCTTTCTAGCATCACCTGGGCATCGCAGTGTACGCACGCCATCAGGCCCGGTGCGGCAACTTCACCCTCGCAGTAGTCGGCACGAGCAGCTTCCAAGTCATCTTCGAAGCGTTCGCGCTCCACCACGCTGCGGTCGGCGATTGAAAGCAGCGATTCCGCTACCCGCCGTGAAAGGTTGTCGATATCGATGCCCAACCAGCTAGCAACCTGTTTACCGGTATCCGCCATGTAGTAGCGCA
Organism: Halomonas sp. MS1; assembly: GCF_024182575.1. Taxonomy (NCBI): domain Bacteria; kingdom Pseudomonadati; phylum Pseudomonadota; class Gammaproteobacteria; order Oceanospirillales; family Halomonadaceae; genus Halomonas; species Halomonas sp. MS1. The sequence goes on along the minus strand of NZ_CP098926.1, from coordinate 3,451,263 downwards.
TATCTTTCAGGTCACGTTCTACCCAGGCACGCAGCAGGGCTAACTCATCTTTGGTGTACTCTTCCAGCTCCGCTTCAAAGGCAACGGCGTCGTCCAAATCCTTTTGTAGATTATCCCAGGTAAGATCGTTAGCCCCGTCCTGCATACGTTCTAGCAGGCGCTCGTAGCCTTCGCGCAAACGGTGATCGTTATGTTGTTCCATGGTACCTCTCCTTTTGTCGACCCAAGGTGCGGCCTATCATCGGCTAACCGTTCAAGGATACACCTGCATAGGATACAATCGACGTTACTTATCTGACAGCCGTCATCCATTATTCACTTTGCGCCCTTTTTGGGCGAATTACCCCAAGGCATTGAAAACACCGATGGACGCACATTACAGCCCCCGTGAGATTGAACGTGACGCTCAGCAGTACTGGGATAAACACCAGTGCTTCAAAGCAGTAGAAGACGCTAACCGCGAAAAGTTCTACTGCCTATCCATGTTCCCCTACCCCAGCGGCAAGCTGCATATGGGTCACGTGCGTAACTATACTATCGGCGACGTTGTGTCCCGTTTCCAGCGCATGCAGGGTAAAAATGTCATGCAGCCCATGGGCTGGGATGCGTTCGGTATGCCTGCGGAAAATGCCGCGATTCAAAACCAGGTGCCGCCCGCGAAGTGGACCTATCAAAACATTGATTACATGCGTAACCAGTTGAAGGCACTTGGCTTTGCCTACGACTGGAGCCGCGAATTCGCTACCTGCGATACCAGTTATTACCGCTGGGAGCAGTGGTTCTTTACCAAGCTGGTCGAAAAAGGCTTGGTCTATAAGAAAATGTCCACGGTGAACTGGGACCCAGTTGACCAAACGGTACTGGCTAACGAGCAGGTAATTGACGGCTGCGGCTGGCGTTCTGGTGCACCGGTAGAGCGTAAAGAGATCCCGCTGTGGTTCTTGAAAATTACCGACTACGCCGATGAGCTGCTGGCAGATCTTGATAATGTCGAGTGGCCCGAACAGGTCAAAACCATGCAGCGCAACTGGATTGGTAAATCCCGCGGCGTTGAGATGACCTTTGATATTCAGGCGGAAGACGGCAGCGCCTGCGAGCCGCTGGCGGTGTATACCACCCGCCCGGATACGCTGCTGGGTGTCACCTACGTGGCCGTCGCCGCTGGTCACCCGCTGGCTAAGCAGGCTGCCGCGCAAAACAGCGAACTGGCAGCGTTTTGTGACGAGTGCGCCAAAGGTGGCACGTCGGAAGCCGAAATGGCTACCAAAGAAAAACTAGGCATGCTCACTGGGCACAAAGCCATTCACCCGCTAACCGGTGATGAAGTGCCGGTGTTTGTGGCCAACTTTGTATTAATGGAGTTTGGTACCGGTGCGGTTATGGCGGTTCCTGCCCACGACCAGCGCGACTGGGAATTTGCGACCAAGTACGGCGTAGAACTCAAGCCGGTGGTGGCCGATGCCAATGGCAACCAGCCGGATATTTCCGAAGGTGCTTATGTTGAGCACGGCACGCTGATTAACTCAGGCGAATTTGATGGCCTGGAATTCCAGGCGGCGTTTGATGCAATTGCCGCGAAGCTTACTGAGCTTGGCCGTGGTGAAGTAAAAACCAATTACCGTCTGCGTGACTGGGGTATTGCTCGCCAGCGTTATTGGGGTGCGCCAATTCCTGTGAAATACGGCCCGGAAGGCCAAACCGTACCGCTCTCCGATGATGAACTGCCGGTAGCGCTACCCATGGAAGTCACCGTGGATGCTTCCGGCTCGCCGCTGAAGAGAATGCCCGAGTTTTCTGAACTGGGCGATGGTTGGGTGCGCGAAACCGATACCTTCGATACCTTTATGGAATCATCCTGGTACTTCGCCCGCTTCTGCTGTGCGGATAACCACGAAGCAATGTTGGACGAGCGCGCCAATTACTGGCTGCCCGTTGACCTGTATATCGGCGGTATCGAACACGCGATTCTGCATCTGCTCTACGCCCGCTTCTTCCATAAACTGCTGCGCGATTTCGGCATGCTGGATTCCGATGAGCCGTTCCAGCAACTGCTCACCCAGGGCATGGTCATCGCGGAAACCTTCTACCGCTTTAAAGATAACGGTGGTAAGGAGTGGTTCAATCCCGCTGATGTAGAAGTCAAACGCGATGAGAAAGGTCGTCCGTTAAGCGCTGTTCTAATCAGCGACGGCCTGCCGGTAGAGATGGGCGGCATCGAGAAGATGTCTAAATCGAAAAACAACGGTGTTGACCCTCAGTCGATGATCGACAAGTTTGGTGCCGATACCGTCCGTCTGTTTATGATGTTTGCCGCACCGCCCGAGCAGTCGCTGGAGTGGTCGGATTCAGGCGTTGAAGGTGCGCACCGCTTCTTGAAACGGATTTGGCGTCAGGTGACCGAGCACCTTGCGGCTGGTACACCGGGCGAATTGACGGTTGATGCGTTAAACGACGACCAAAAAGCACTGCGTCGTAAGACCCACGAGACAATCAAGAAAGCCAGTGATGACATTGGCCGCCGCACTACCTTTAATACCGCCATTGCCGCGGTAATGGAACTCTCTAACGCAGTGGCCAAGTTCGACGATACGTCCGAGCTAGGCCTAGCGGTCAGTCGCGAAGCGCTTGAGGCATGTGTGCTGCTGCTGGCACCCATTACACCGCACCTGTGCCATACGCTGTGGCAACAATTAGGCTATGACCAGCCCGCCATTGAAGCTCAGTGGCCGAAGGTGGATGAAGCCGCGCTCACCCGCGATAGTATCGAACTCGTCGTGCAAGTGAACGGAAAGCTGCGCGCGCGCCTAGAAGCCCCGGCCAGCGCAGATAAAGCCGCCATCGAGCAACTGGCGATGGAGAACGAAAACGTCCAGCGCCATCTGGAAGGTAAAACGGTTCGGAAAGTCATCGTTGTACCCGGCAAGCTGGTTAACATTGTGGTGAGTGGATGAAACCATCCCAACACGTTACACGCCGTCGTTTCCTCGCTACCAGCATCGCCGCCTCAGCGGCGGTGTTGCTCAGTGGCTGCGGGTTTCGCTTGCGCGGTTCAGATTCGATGCCGCGCCTGCCTGCTCTGTCACTAGAGGGCGACGACAAAAGCGCCTTGGCCCAACAGCTACGCATCCGGTTACTACAGCAAAGCAGCGAGGTTTCTGATGGCGCTCCCTGGCGGGTCACGCTGGGCTCACCGACGCTTCGCCAACGCCGTATTGGCAGCGAAGGGCGTGCCAGCCAAGAACATGAGCTAACGCTAAGCACGTCTCTCTCCGTACAGCAGCGAGAGGACAATGCTTATGTGCTTAATAATGCAACGATAACGACCGATACACGCATTCGGGTCAGCGATGATGACCTGCTCAATCGCGAAACCCTCTTTCAAGAAGCGGAACAAACGCTAACGCGACAACTGGCTGAGCGCATTGTCGAAAGACTGGCGAACCTTGAGGCCATTCAGTGAAGGTATTTTCGGATCAGCTTCCCGCGGCCTTAGCAAAAAAATTGCCTAAGGTGGTGATTGTTGCCGGTGATGAGCCACTGCAACATCGTGATGCCTGTGATGCCGTGCGCTCAGCCGCGCGGCAAGCGGGTGTTGAAGAGCGGGAAGTGCTTGATGTAGAGCCTAACTTTGCCTGGGGCCGACTGCTGGAAACCGCCAGCAACCTCTCTTTATTCGCCTCTAATAAGCTTCTGGAACTGCGGTTGGGGACACACAAACTTGGCCAAGATGGCAGTAAAGCACTGGCACAGTATGCGGAATTGATGGATGGCAGTGACGACTTGCTGCTGATTAGCATGGGCAAGCTAGACGCCAAGCAACAAAAAAGCGCTTGGTTTAAAGCACTCGATAAACACGGTTTATTTGTACCTGTATGGCCCGTTGATGCTTCGCGATTAGGCTACTGGCTGCGGGATCGCGCATCGCTGCATGGTTTGCAAATTGACCTAGAAGCGGCTCGTTTATTGGGTGAGCGCACCGAAGGTAATCTGTTGGCCGCTGATCAAGAGCTGCAAAAACTCGCGCTGATTCATCCACCTAACACTCGCCTTAATGTTGAAAGCATTGCCCAAGGCGTGGAAGACAGCACCCGCTTTGATGTGTTTAACCTTGCGGATGCCTGTTTAAAAGGAGAGCCAAGCCGGACCTCGCGTATCGTTAACGGGCTGCGCAGTGAAGGGGTTGAAGCTCCCATCGTGCTTTGGGCACTCAGTCGCGAGCTACGCACCCTGCTTTCGCTGCACCAGCATTTGGATCAGGGACAAAGCTTTGAGCACGCGTGTAAAACTCAGAAACCAATGATTTTTGATAAACGCCGCCCCGCTTACCAAAAAGCGATCAGTCGCCTATCAATGAAACGTTTACACAAACTCCTGCTGATGGCCCAACGGTTAGATCTTGCTGTGAAAGGGGCTTCTGCGGTGCCCTTATGGCCAGGGCTTCATGACCTAGCCATGACCATGGCGGGCGGTAAAGGGCTGTTAGCTGAATCCCCTTGGACCTACCGCATTAGTGCAAATAATTAGCACTTTTCGTTTTCGCCTTAAATCCAGTACGGTTTATTTCTATACTATTGATTCAGGTTACAAATTACCTTGCTCCCCGATACGTCTAAGGATGAAGACAATGAAAAAAGTGCGTGCTTATCTCTCAAGCTTACTGATCGCTGCGTTAGTCATTACCAGCCTACCTGTTGCCGCTGCGCCCACAGCCCCGCAGAGTATGGACGCTACCTCTACAGACTTAGCCTCTACAAACTTAGTCTCTACCCAATCTGTTTTAGCAGGCGACCGCGCAGGTGCTGACCGCGAGCGTATCAATGAAATTCTCGCCCGTGCAGATGTGCAAGAAGAGCTGCTCAAGCAGGGTGTCGATCTAGATGACGTTGAAGCCCGCGTTGCCGCACTAAGCGATGCAGAAGCGCAGCAAATGGCCGAACAACTCGAACAGCTGCCCGCCGGCGCCGGCGTGATTGGCGCCCTGTTTGCGGTATTCGTTATCCTACTAGTGACAGACATTCTCGGCCTGACCGATGTTTATCCGTTCACTCGCTGATTTGACTGCCATGATGAAACACCTTTTAAACGCCCGCTTTGCGGGCGTTTTACTGCTTACCCTACTGCTGCCCACTCTGCTTAGCGGCTGCGCCAGAAGCCCGGTGCTGTTAGAAAGCACTAAAGCTAGCCTAGCACCGCAAACTGAGCTGACCGAAGTACCGTTTTACGCCCAGACGGCGTATCAGTGTGGCCCAGCAACACTGGCAATGGCGCTCAATCACCAGGGGGTAGATGCAGGGCTTGAGCAGTTAATCCCACAGGTATTTCTGCCTGGGCGAGAAGGTAGCGTTCAGCCTGAAATGCTAGCCACTGTGCGCCGTTATAAGCAGTTGGCGATCCCCGTTCGTGGCACCATGGATGCATTGCTCGGCCATTTGGAAGCAGGTGACCCTGTAGTGGTGATGCAAAACCTCGCCTTGCCAGCTTTCCCGATGTGGCACTACGCGGTGGCCATTGGTTTTGATTTACCTAATGAAACGCTGATTTTACGTAGTGGCGAAATCGAACGACATACGATGTCGTTTAGCCGCTTTGATGCTACCTGGGCACGCAGTGAGCGCTGGGGATTTGTGGTTAGCGAACCAGGCAGCCTGCCCGAAGGCGTTACCGCCCGCAATGCGCTGGAGGCCATTAGCGCTTACGAGGAGCAGCATGGGCCTGTAGCAACACTTTCCAGTTGGCAAGCCTTTGTAGAACGCTTCCCTGCTAATCCGCTGGGTCAATTTGCACTCGGCAATGCGCTATACGCCGATCAACAACCTCAAGCAGCGCTGGAAGCCTTCGAATCAGCCACACAGCTTGACCCTGCCATGGGCGCTGCATGGCTCAATGTCGCCATACTCAGGCTTCAGAAGGAAAATAGCGAGGGTGCGCGCGAAGCACTCACTCAGGCTGCCACCTTAGACGGTGACTGGCAGCCACGCGCGCAGCAACTGCTGGATGGTTTGTGAGGCGTGAGTATGGGGGCATAGCCCCCCTACTTAAAACATTTTAAAACACTCGGTTTAAGCCATTTTGCGCCGCCACCCGGTACGCTTCGGCCATGGTGGGGTAATTGAAGGTCGTATTGATGAAGTACTTCACCGTATTCGCATCCCCTTCCTGCTGCATAATGGCCTGGCCGATGTGCAAAATTTCCGACGCCTGGTCACCAAAGCAATGGATACCCAGAATCTCCAGCGTGTCTTGGTGGAACAAAATCTTCAGCATTCCCACCGTATCGCCGGTGATTTGCGCACGAGCAGTATCTTTAAAGAAAGCTTTACCCACTTCGTAAGGTACTTTGGCTTCGGTCAGTTCACGCTCGTTGGGGCCGAAAGAGCTGATTTCAGGAATAGTGTAGATCCCAGTGGGTACATCGCTAACGAAGCGATACTCTTTTTCCAGTAGCTCGTTACAGGAGTTTAATCCCTGGTCGTAGGCAGCACTGGCAAGACTCGGCCAACCAATCACATCGCCTGCAGCGTAAATATGCGGAATCGCGGTGCGGTAGTGCTCATCAACGCTAAGCTGGCCTCGACCGTTTGCCTCTAAGCCAATATTCTCAAGTCCAAGGCTATCGGTATTCCCGGTACGGCCATTCGCCCAAAGGAATGCATCGGCGCGGATTTTCTTGCCCGACTTCAGATTTACGGTTACGCCGGCTTCATCACCTTCGACACTTTTATAGTCTTCGTTATGGCGGATCAGCACACCGTGTTTACGCAGATGGTAGGAAAGCGCATCACTGATCTCATCATCCAAAAATGACAGCAGACTATCGCGGTTGTTGATCAAATCAACCTTAACACCAAGACCCGAAAAGATAGAGGCGTACTCGCAACCGATCACACCTGCCCCAAAGATCACCAGTGTCCGCGGGGTATGGGAAAGGCTGAGAATCGTATCAGAGCAGTAAATACGTGGATGACGAAAGTTAATATCCGCCGGACGATAAGGCCGAGAGCCGGTAGAAATAACAATTTTCTTGGCTACCAGCTCTTCCACGCCTTCCTGCCGGTCTCGCACCACCACGGTATGCTCATCTTTAAAACGCGCCACTCCATGAAACAGATCAATGCGGTTGCGCGCGTAAAACGTTGTGCGCATTTCGACCTGTTTATCGATGGTGCCACGCGAGCGCTCCATCACTTTAGGGAAAGAAAACCAGCGGGGTTCACCGATATCGCGGAACATGCGGTTGGTATTGAACGCCATGATCTGTTTGACCTGATGGCGCAGCGCTTTTGAAGGGATCGTGCCCCAGTGGGTGCAGTTACCCCCCACCTGGGCCTGCTTTTCAATAATCGCCACTCGCTTACCATGCTTTGCGGCGTTAATAGCAGCGCTTTCCCCAGCGGGACCAGTACCTATCACCACAACATCGTAATTGTGAACGGCCATACGACTTGGATCTCCTTATTCCTGACTTAAAAGCGCTCTCAACGATGGCATTTACATAAACGCTCGCGGTAAGCGAACGTCTGAGCAGCCAATGGCTAGATTAACGACGCGTTGCGTCATAACCTAGGTCAGCTCCACGGCTTTCATCGCTACGCCGACGTACACTTCCACGCTTGCGGTTTTCTTCTTCGCAAACCTCATCTTTACCGCCGCAGATGTCACAGCCTTCTTTTAGGCCTAACTGATTTAATCCACCACAGGAACCCGCAATAGGTTTGCGGCCCATTAAGACGCCAACGGCCATTGCCGTCATTACCAGTGCCATAAAACCAAATACCAGTAGCCAGATTGTCATGTTCACCTCCCAGCATTGCATTAACTGCTCACCTGCCGACAACGGTCATGTCGTTAAGTGCCGTAGAATTTTAATGCCTATTGTACCTCAGCCACTTCAAAATGATCAGGCAACTCATCGTTTTTCAACCATTCACATACAAACGGGGCTGACCAAAAGGCCAGCCCCGCTCATGCCCGAAGGCAACTTACACAATCACGTTGTTAACCGCCGAAGTCATCCAGCAGGATGTTTTCCGGCTCCACGCCCATATCGAGCAATAGCTTGATAACAGACGCGTTCATCATGGGCGGCCCACACATGTAGTACTCACAATCTTCCGGAGCTGGGTGGTCCTTCAGATAGTTTTCGTACAATACGTTGTGGATGAAGCCTGTCGGCCCTTCCCAATTATCTTCTGGCTGCGGATCGGAAAGCGCCAAGTGCCACTCAAAGTTCGGGAACTCTTCGGCTAGCTGATCATACTCTTCATTGTAGAAGGTCTCACGCCAAGAGCGCGCACCGTACCAGAAAGTAATTTTACGATCTGACTTCAAGCGTTTGAGCTGATCGAAAATGTGGCTACGCATTGGCGCCATACCCGCACCACCACCAACAAAGATCATTTCCGCATCAGTGTCTTTGGCAAAGAACTCGCCAAACGGCCCCATAACGGTCACTTTGTCGCCCGGCTTCAAATTGAAGACGTAGGTCGACATAAGGCCCGGCGGGTGGCTTGTACCCGGAGGCGGCGTCGCGATACGAATATTGAACTTGAGGAGGCCTTTTTCATCCGGGTAGTTAGCCATAGAGTAAGCGCGGATAACTTCCTCGTTATTCTTATGGGAAACTTTGAACATATCAAATTTTTCCCAATCGCCACGATACTCTTCTTCGATGTCAAAATCGGCGAACTTAATATCGTAAGGCGGCGCTACCAGCTGTACATAACCACCGGCGCGGAAGGCAACTTCCTCACCTTCGGGCAGCTTCAGGTTCAACTCTTTAATAAAGGTCGCGACGTTGGGGTTCGCGGTAACTTCACACTCCCACTTCTTAACGCCGAAGACTTCTTCAGGCACTTCTACTTTCATGTCCTGCTTCACAGGAACCTGACAAGACAGACGCCAGCCTTCTTTCTTCTCACGCATAGTGAAGTGAGACTCTTCCGTCGGCAAAATAGAGCCGCCTCCCTCTTCTACTCGGCACTTACACTGAGCGCAAGAACCGCCGCCACCACAGGCAGAGGAAAGAAAGATTCCGTTTGCAGCTAAGGTGTTAAGAAGCTTACCACCAGCCTGAGTCTGCAGGGTGTGCTCGGGGTCGCCGTTGACTTCAATCGTCACGTCCCCGCTACTCACTAGCTTGCTGCGCGCTGCCAGAATGATCGCCGTTAAGCTAATAACGATGATCGTGAACATGACAACACCGAGCAAGATGACAGATGTATCAACCATGTCGGTTTCCTATTGCTGAAGGTTTTCTGTACCTCGGCAGCCTGAGCTGCCGAGAAAACCGGCTCCGATTAAAGCTGAATGCCTGAGAAGGACATAAAGCCCAACGACATTAAGCCAACGGTAATAAACGTGATGCCAAGACCCTGAAGACCGCCAGGCACGTCGCTATACTTCAGCTTTTCACGGATACCAGCCAACGCTGTAATCGCAAGCGCCCAGCCAACACCAGAACCGAAACCGTAGATTACGGATTCACCGAAGTTGTAGTTACGCTCAACCATGAACAGTACGCCACCTAGGATGGCGCAGTTAACGGTAATCAGCGGCAGGAATACGCCCAGCGCGTTGTATAGCGCAGGAACATATTTATCGAGGAACATTTCCAGAATCTGAACCAGTGCGGCAATAACGCCGATGTAGCTCAGAAGACCCAGGAATGAAAGATCGATGTTTTCAGCACCGCTTATGCCAGTCCAAGACAAAGCGCCTTCAGCCAGCAGCAGGTTGAACACTAGATTGTTGACCGGAACCGAGATTGTCAGTACGACAATAACGGCAATCCCGAGGCCAAATGCAGCGGAAACCTTCTTAGATACCGCCAGGAATGTACACATCCCTAAGAAGAAGGCCAGCGCCAAGTTTTCAACAAAAACCGAAGCAACGAAAAGGCTTAGATAGTGTTCCATGTTACACGGCCTCCTTCGGCTTGGTGTTGTGCTTCATTTTGAACTCGTTCTCTTCTACCTGCTCAGGATTGACTGAACGTAAAACCCAGATCAGTAAACCGATAATAAAGAAGGCAGAGGGAGGCAGGAGCAGCAGACCATTGGGCACATACCAACCACCATTTTGCACTGTTGGTAGGACGGTAAAGCCAAAGATACTGCCAGCACCCAGCAACTCACGGAAGAAGCCAACGATCATTAAGATTAAGCCGTAGCCCAAGCCGTTACCGATACCGTCAAGGAACGACATGCTCGGCGTATTGGACATCGCAAAACCTTCCGCACGGCCCATTACGATACAGTTGGTGATGATCAGGCCCACAAAGACCGACAGCTGCTTAGACATTTCGTAAGCGTAAGCTTTGAGGATCTGGTCAACCACGATAACCAGCGACGCAATAATGGTCATTTGAACAATGATACGGATCGAAGACGGAATATGGTTCCGGATCAACGATACGAACAAGTTCGAAAAGGCCGTTACAAAAGTAACCGCTAGCGCCATTACCAGCGATACGCTCATGCTGGTCGTAACCGCTAGAGCAGAACAGATCCCCAAAATTTGTAGTGCAATGGGGTTGTTCTTAAAAATCGGCGCCGTTAAAACACTTTTTGCATTTACATCCGCCATGATCAAGCCCCCTCAACGTCGTCGAAGTCGGTATCGGTGTCTTCGGCATCTTCTGGTTCAGTACCACTACGGAAGTTAGCCAAATACGGAGCGAAAGCCTCTTCGCTGAACCAGAACTGCAGCATGTTGGTCACGCCGTTACTGGTTAGCGTTGCACCAGAAAGCGCATCAACTTCGTACTCGTTGCTTGCGCCACCTTTGGTCAGGTGGATTTCCGGTGAGAGGTCGCCCTCTTCGTCGTAAATCTTCTTACCTTCCCATTGAGCTTGCCAGCGCGGATTATTTACCTCAGCACCGAGACCCGGCGTTTCGCTATGGTCGTAGTAAGTGATACTGACGATAGTGTTACCGTCGCCTTCAACCGCGAGGAAGCCCATCATACGGCCCCAGAGTCCTTGCCCACGAATGGGCAGAACAATCTGCTCGGGGTTTTCAGCATCACCGACAAGATAAACAGTCGCGAAGTTCTCAACACGAGACAGGCCTGCAATGTCGCGATCACCGGAAAGCGTACGACCCGTTGCAGGATCACTCGAGGCTTCAAAGCCATCGAAGGTAGCTGGGTCGAATTGATCGGTGTACTCACCGGTATCCAGCTCAACTACACGTGCGGTAATTTGCGTGCTGAACGCTTCCTCAACATCCATGCCCGGCTCATAGAGACCCGCCACGTTAAGAATGTTGGTTTTACGATCCAATTCCTGGTTGAGCTGCTGCATAGGTCGCAGCGCAACGGCAGCCGTCGAAACGATTACCGAGCACACGATACACAGCGAAAACGCTACGGTTAGGATCTTTTTGATGGAGTTGTTACCTTGTGCCATTAGGCATTCTCCTCGGCCGCTACGCCAGTCCGCTTGAGACGGCGTTTAATATTGGCCTGGACGAACATGTGGTCAATCAGCGGCGCAAATAAGTTAGCGAACAGAATGGCCAGCATGATGCCCTCAGGAAAGGCGGGGTTTACCACACGGATCAGAACGGTCATCACACCGATCAACGCACCAAACACCAAGCGCCCCTGGTTAGTCATGGAAGCAGACACCGGGTCCGTTGCCATAAACACCATGCCGAAAGCGAAGCCACCAATCACCAAATGCCAGTACCAGGGCATTGCAAACATGGGGTTGCTGTCAGAACCAATCAGATTAAACAGCGTACTGGTGACGACCATGCCCAGAAGAACACCCAGCATGATTCGCCATGATGCAATACGCGTCCACAGCAGTACTGCCGCACCAATGAAGATCGCCAGTGTCGAGACCTCACCCACTGAACCAGGGATAAAGCCAAGGAAAGCATCCCACCAGCTCATGGTATCAGTCAGCGCTGTCATACCGTCTTGGAACGCCATGGAGAGCGCAGTTGCACCAGTATAGCCATCAGCGGCTACCCATACGGCATCACCTGAGATTTGCGCTGGATAGGCAAAGTAAAGGAACGCACGGCCAGTAAGCGCGGGGTTCAAGAAGTTTTTACCCGTGCCGCCGAAGATCTCTTTACCGATTACCACACCAAAGGTGATACCCAGAGCAACCTGCCAAAGCGGAATTGTCGCCGGCAGAATCAGCGCAAACAGTACCGACGTTACGAAGAAACCTTCGTTAACCTCATGACCACGCTTGATTGCGAACAGTACTTCCCAAAAACCACCCACCGCAAACGTGACAAGATAGATAGGCAGGAAGTAGGTCGCACCAAGGACAAAGTTAGCCCATAAGCTGCTGGGATCATGTCCACCCGCCAGGGTCATCATGATCGCTTCACGCCAACCGTTCATTGAGGCATAGCCTGCATCAATGGCGGTGTTGGCCTGCCAGCCTGCGTTCCACATACCGAAGAACATCGCCGGGAAAGTACACAGCCAAACGGTGATCATGATGCGCTTAAGATCGATACCGTCACGCACGTGGGCGGTGGTTTTAGCAACGCTGGGGGGCGAGTAGAAAATAGTATCTACCGCTTCGTAGAGCGGGTAGAACTTTTCGTACTTACCACCTTTATGGAAGTGCGGCTCGAGATTATCGAGTGTTTGTCGAATACCCATCATCAGGCCTCTTTCTCGATCATGGTGAGATTGTCACGCAGGATAGGGCCGTACTCGTATTTGCCTGGGCAAACATAGGTACACAGTGCCAAATCCTCTTCGTCTAACTCAAGACACCCAAGTTGCATGGCAACTTCAATGTCACCCACGATCAGCGTGCGTAGCAGCTGTGTTGGCATAACATCCAGAGGCATAATGGCTTCATATGCACCGATCGGCACCATGGCACGTTCAGAGCCATTGGTTGACGTGGTTGGTGCATAATTGCTCAGGCCTTTAATCTTAGAAATGTAAATGCCCATGATTGAGTGCCGATTAGCCCCCATAGACATCCATCCCAAGAAGGTGCGCTTGTTACCTTCCTCGAGCAAGCTTACTTGGTTATGGAAACGTCCCAAGTAAGTCAGACTCCCTTCAGCGGAAGCACCAGAGAACACAGAACCTGAAATAACACGGGTGTCATCGGGTTTGATGACCTCACCTGCTAACAACTCCTCCGTACTGGCACCAATACGGGTGCGCAATAAACGAGGATTTTCAGCACGCGGGCCGCCGACAGCAATAATACGGCTTGTATCAAGCTTGCCTTCTACAAACAGCTTGCCGAACGCAATCACATCCTGATAACCGATGTGCCACACTTTTTTGTGCAGGGCTACCGGTGAAAGATAATGAATATGCGTTCCTACCAAACCTGCCGGATGCGGGCCAGCAAAGCTCTCAGTCTTTACGCCGCTGACATTACCACCAGGAATGGAAGCATTAGCACCCGTACACAGAAAAACGTTGCCCTCGGTCAGGCGGGTTAGCACCTTGAGGCCGTCTTCAAATGCCTGGGAGTTTTCGTTGATCACTACCGCAGGGTCAGCGCTGAGTGGATGAGTATCCACAGCAGTAACGAAAATATCGGTAGGTGTGCTGTCGATAGCTGGCGTGCGAGAGAAAGGCCGGGTGCGCAAAGCAGTCCAAAGCCCTGACTCAACCAGTTGATCAACAACAGATTGACGTTCAAGCTGCCCTAAAGCGTCACGATCATGAGAAGCAAATGTCATCGCTTCTTCATTTTCATCGACTTTAATAACGACAGACAGCAGACGTCTCTTTTCGCCACGGTTAATAGCCACGACTTCACCGCTGGCGGGCGCTGTAAAGCGTACACCATCAATTTTCTTATCGGTGAAGAGTAATTGGCCCAGTTTGACCTTATCCCCTTCCTGAACTTCCATCGTCGGCTTCATGCCAACGTAGTCGGTGCCCAGGATTGCCACGTGGCGCACAGGCCGCGCATCTTCAATACGCTGCTCGGGCGCTCCCGTGATGGGGAGATCCAGGCCTTTTTTGACTTCGATCATAGTCTCGCCCAGTTGATGGATCGGATATACGAAGGTAAGGGGTTCGAATGCTTATTTCTGTTCAGTAAATTTTTATTGTCTGTTCAGATTGTTACCAGTCAGGCTCAAGCACGCTTGAACCACCCCGAAAAATCCATCGTATTATAAAGATAAGCGCGGCCAATGACCACATCCCTGACAGCCTCCTAAAGTGCTATAGACGCTTGAACTGATCTCGCTTTCAACACCAAAAAAGCCACCCGGAGGTGGCTTTTGGTACAACTTAGCGGTTAAAAGCGCATTAACTGCTGCTTAAACGCCATTAATGCTCAAACGGCTTAATGCGGCAGCTTCAAAAACTTCACATTAGACATATGCTGAAGAATACGAATAACTTGGCAGCTATAGCCAAATTCATTGTCATACCACACATAAACGACGGCGTGGTTACCGTTTGCGATGGTGGCTTTAGCATCGACAATACCCGCATGACGATTGCCAACAAAGTCAGACGATACAACTTCGGCTGAATCCACGAAATCAATCTGCTTCTGGTAGGAGGAATCAATCGATACGCGACGCAGGTAATCGTTCAACGCCTCTGCATCGGTGCCCTTTTCCAAGGTTAAATTCAAAATAGCCATAGAAACATTGGGCGTAGGCACGCGAATGGCGTTACCTGTGAGCTTACCTTCAAGTTCAGGTAGCGCTTTTGCGACCGCTTTTGCTGCACCTGTTTCGGTCAATACCATATTCAGCGCCGCACTACGTCCACGACGGTCGCCTTTGTGGTAATTATCGATCAGGTTTTGGTCGTTGGTGTAGGCGTGTACGGTCTCTACATGCCCCGTCACTACGCCATATTCATCATTTAGCGCTTTTAGCACTGGCACAATGGCGTTGGTAGTACAGGACGCTGCCGACACAATACGGTCATTATCGCCAATCGTTTCATGATTAATGCCGAATACGATATTTTTGATATCGCCTTTGCCAGGAGCCGTTAACAATGCTTTCTTAGCACCCTTGCACTCAAGATGCTGACCCAAGCCAGCCTCGTCGCGCCAGATACCGGTGTTATCAACAATTACAGCGTTGTCGATACCGTAGACAGTGTAATCAATTTCACTCGGTGAATCGGCGTAAATAACCTGAATCACATTACCATTGACAATCAGTGTACGCGCTTCAACGTCGACGGTAATCGTGCCATCGAAAGGCCCATGTACCGAATCACGACGCAGTAGGCTGGCACGCTTCTCAAGGTCTTTTGCCACATCGCCGCGGCCACGCACAACAATGGCCCGCAAGCGCAACAGATTACCGCCGCCCGCTTTTTCGACCATTACTCGCGCCAGCAAACGACCAATACGGCCAAAGCCATAAAGCACTACATCTTGAGGCTCGCCTTTACTGCCATTCGGCTGAAAGCCATCAATAATTTCAGCAAGCTCTTCACGCAGGAAAGCATCAAGATCACTACCACCCTGGCGCTTAAAGTTAACGGCCAGCTTACCAACGTCAACATGAGCAGGCCCGAGGTTCATCTCGCTCATCGCTTTTACGATGGGGAACGTATCTTCAACAGATAGCTCAGTGCCTTCAATTTTGCGTACAAAGCGGTGATCTTTGAGGATGCGAATGACTGACCGCTTAATCAGGGAGCGACCGAACATAGTGGCGACAACATTGTTTTGGCGATACAGCTGGCCCACCAGTGGAATCATTTGCTCAGCCAGAGCTTCGTTGCTTTGCCATTCCTGAAAAACGTTTTCGAGAGCTTGCTGACTCACGTGCGGCCTCATTGGGTAGTGAAAAGAAATTTCTTAGAACATTATCCTGGGCTTACCTACATGCCGCAATGAATGGATAGTCGCACAACATGTAGGGGTATTACAGAAAAAGCGGATTGACTACAAACCACAATAGTGTATCGGAACCACAAGGCTTACTTAACTACTAGTGGTTGCTTTGCGCAGGCCTCTGCCTGAAAGTACTGATCGTGTATGATCCAGATTCCGTTTCAGCGCAAAACGATACCGTGACTATGTCCTCTTTTTCTCTGCTCGAACCGCCCCAGCCCAAAGGGATTCGCGACACGCTCTACCTAACAGCGCCGCCGGGCAGTGCAACTGCCCTGGCGCTGGCTCAGGTCGCGTTAAGCGCACCATTATTGGTTATTACGCCGAATACTGCCAGCGCACAGCGCCTGGAACAGGATCTGGCATTCTATAGCAATGTTCCCGTCCTGCCCTTTCCAGATTGGGAAACGCTGCCTTATGACAGCTTCTCCCCGCACCAGGATATTATCTCGTCACGCCTACGCACGCTGCGCTTACTGCAGGATGGCGTACGCGGCATTGTGCTGGTGCCAATCAATACGCTGATGCAGCGCTTGCCCCCCGTATCATACATCGCTGGGCGCGTGATGACGCTAAAAGCGGGCGCCAAACTAAATCGGGAAACATTTCGCGAATCGCTATCGCGGGCAGGTTATCGTGCCGTAGAAACGGTCTACGAGCCTGGCGAATACGCCATGCGCGGCGCAATCATCGACCTTTTCGCCATGGGTATGGATGAGCCAATTCGTATCGATTTGTTTGATGACGAAATCGATACATTACGCCATTTCGACCCTGGCAATCAGCGCTCTACCCATAAAGTCGATGTGATTGAGCTACTCCCAGCTCATGAGTACTCACTCAGCCGCAGCGCCACTGCTTGCTTCCGGGAACAGTTTGAAACGCTTTTTGATGTTGATCCGCGCCAGTGCCCTCTCTATAACGACGCACTGAAAGCCATCCCGTCCCCGGGCTTGGAACAATATTTGCCACTGTTCTTCGACGAAACCGCTTCTTTATTTGAGCACGTTACCGATGACACCCGTGTAGCACTGCTGCCAGGTGTATTCGAAGCAGCTGAGCAGCACTGGCAGTCTATTGAATCACGCTACGAGAATTTGGGTGTTGACCCAACACGCCCCCTTTTACCACCGCTTCGCGCGTTCATTCCCGTTAATGACGTTTTTTCGGCGATCAAAGCTCGCCCCCGAATCGAACTAACCAAAGACAACACGCAACGCCATGCCCTGGCGCCGAAAGCCCAAGCGCTACCCTCGCTGGCAATTAACGCTCGCGCCAAGCAACCCCTTAACGAACTGGCTAGCTTTCTGGATGCGCAGCAAGCTACGCGGGTACTGTTTGTTGCCGAGTCACGGGGACGCAGAGAAGCGTTAGAAGAAGTGTTGGCGCCGCTTAAATTAAGCCTGCCCCATATTGATAGCTTCCAAGACTTTTTAAGCAGCACTGACCGCATAGCCATTACTGAAAGCTTGGTAGGCAGCGGCTTGTGGCTTACCGAACCGAATGTCGCGGTGATCAGCGAGACCGAACTCTTTGGCGATGTCGTGCGCCAGAGCCGGCGACGAGAAAAAGCGACCGACGACAACGAATTGGCCGTGCGCCATTTATCTGAGCTACGAGAAGGCGCACCAGTTGTTCACCAAGCACATGGCGTCGGCCGCTACTTGGGGTTGGAAACCCTTGAAGCTGGCGGTCAAGCTAACGAATTCCTGGCGCTTTCATATGCCGACGGTGCCAAGCTTTATGTCCCGGTCGATAGCCTGCATCTTATTTCTCGCTATAGCGGCGCTGATGACGAACTCGCTCCGCTGCATCGGTTAGGCTCAGATCAGTGGGAAAAGGCACGCCGTAAAGCGGCTGAGAAAATCCGAGACACTGCCGCTGAGCTACTCGACATCTACGCCCGGCGGGAGGCTCAGGAAGGCTTCATTTATGATACGCCGGGCGATGAATACGTTCGCTTCTCTGCCAGCTTCCCATTTGAAGAAACCCCTGACCAGCAGGCAGCCATTGAAGCAGTTATAAGCGACATGATCTCTCCTCAGCCAATGGATCGCGTCGTTTGTGGCGATGTAGGCTTTGGCAAGACCGAAGTCGCCATGCGTGCTGCATTCCTGGCCGTTCAAACCGGTCGCCAAGTAGTGGTGCTTGTGCCCACCACGCTGTTAGCCCGCCAGCACTTTGAAAACTTCCGCGACCGCTTTGCCGACACCGCTGTGAATATTAGTCTTATTTCGCGCTTCACAGGCGGCAAGGAAATGACGCAAACCTTGGAAAGCATCAAAAATGGCCAAACCGACATCGTAATCGGCACCCATAAGCTGCTGTCTAAAAGCGTTGAGCTGCCCAAAATGGGGCTTTTAATTATCGACGAAGAGCACCGCTTTGGGGTCGCACAGAAAGAGAAACTCAAAACGCTGCGCGCCGAAATCGACATTCTGACGCTAACGGCAACACCGATTCCGCGCACCTTGAATATGGCCATGAGCGGTATCCGAGATCTTTCGATTATTGCCACTCCACCCGCGCGGCGCTTATCGGTCAAAACGTTTGTGCAACAGCGAGACAGCAGCGTCATTAAAGAAGCCCTGCTGCGTGAAATATTACGCGGCGGACAAGTCTACTTTTTGCACAATGAAGTCAAAACGATTGAAAATGCTGCTGAACAGATTCGTGAACTGGTGCCAGAGGCACGGGTTGCTGTTGCTCACGGCCAATTACCCGAGCGCAGCCTTGAGCGAGTCATGTCAGACTTCTATCATCGTCGCTTCAATGTACTAGTGTGCTCTACCATTATCGAAACGGGCATTGACGTGCCCAGCGCCAACACGATTCTGATTGAGCGCGCCGATAAGTTTGGCTTGGCCCAGCTACACCAACTGCGTGGCCGCGTTGGACGCAGCCACCACCAAGCATATGCTTACCTACTAACACCGCCCCCCAAGGCAATGACACGAGATGCCGTAAAGCGCCTGGAAGCGATTAGCGCCTCCGATGATCTCGGTGCTGGTTTCACCTTAGCAAGTCACGACATGGAGATACGTGGCGCAGGCGAGCTCCTGGGCGACGAGCAGAGCGGCCAAATGGAAACCATCGGCTACACGCTTTACATGGAGATGCTGGATCGCGCGGTGAAGGCTATTCGTGCGGGCAAAACGCCTAACATTGACGCCCCCTTCAACACCGGTGTCGAGATTAGCCTCAATTTGCCAGCATTGATTCCAGATGACTATATTCACGACGTACAACAGCGCCTGGTGATGTATAAACGTATCGCCAACACCCAGAGCGACGCTGAACTTAAGGAGCTACAAGTCGAGCTTATTGATCGCTTTGGACTCCTTCCTCAGCCCTTGAAGAACCTGATACGCCAGACTAGGCTTCGCCACCGCGCTGAACAACTAGGTGTCGCGCGCATTGAAGCCGGTGAAAACCGTGGACGAGTACTTTTCAACGGCTCTACCCAGGTCGATCCATTAACACTTGTGACACTCATTCAAAAATCGCCACAGCACTACCGACTGGATGGCTCAGACACTTTACGGTTTGAATTCCCAATGGAAACTACCGAACAGCGTTTTGATAAAGTCGAAGCTCTGCTTACAACACTCAATCAAAAAGTAGCGGCGGCGTGAACCTTGGGGCAAACTTGTATGAAAGCCCTACGCACGGCCCTCTAACTGCCGCCCATGACAATGCTAGTTTGCAGCAATGTGGCGCATAAATTAATTAGGAACCACCATGAACATTCGTAAGCTATATAACGCCTGGGGCCCAACGAGCTTAGCTGTCTTACTTACAGCAAGCCTCTCTACCCCTATTTATGCACAGCCCTCAGCCGATACAGCTGAAGGCTCAACCCCTGCTACAGAAGAGGTGCTTACCAGCGCTGACCAGCTCGCTGAGCAAAGAGAACTACCCCGCGGCCATTTTCGTCTTCCTGAAGAAGGCGACATTATTGGAGAACACTACACCGTCGTCGTAGAAGATCCTGAAGACACACTCATCGATATCGCGCGACGCCATAACATTGGCTACGAAGAAATTCGTATGGCCAACCCAGGCGTCAGCATGTGGGTACCTGGGGAAGGCACAGAAATCGTTATACCTGCGCGCTATATTTTACCGCCTGCACCCCGCGAAGGCGTGGTCGTAAATTTGTCTGAACTGCGACTCTATTATTATCCGGCTGACAACCCCGGCATTGTTGAAACCTACCCTGTCAGTGTTGGCCGTGAGGAATTTGCCACACCGGTCGGCATTACCCGCACGACCGTAAAGGTAAAAGATCCTGCCTGGGCGCCGCCAGCCTCTATGCGTCGTGAAGCAGCTGCACGTGGCGAGCCAGCCCCGTCTATTGTGCCTGCTGGCCCCAACAACCCACTGGGTCGTCACGCTATATTGCTGGCGATGCCTAGCTACCTGATTCATGGTACCAACCGCCCTGAAGGCGTGGGCATGCGGGTCAGCCGCGGCTGCATCCGCATGTTCCCCGAAGATATCAAATCGCTCTACGAGCGCATGCCTACCGGCACTCAAGTCAACTTGATGGATGCACCGTTTAAAGCAGGCTGGGCAGCGGACGGCACACTGTTTGTGCAGTCTTACCCTCAGCTTGAAGAAAACGTTGGCGATTTTGAGCCACTGCTTAATGCCATCGAACGAGTAAGCGAACTGGCTGAAGACCAAGCAGAAGTTGACTATGCCCAGGTAAAACTAGCAGTAGAAAATCCGGATGGTCGCCTTATAGCGCTGTATGGCCCTCAAGCACCAGCGCCAGCCCCTGCTGAAGAAGAGCCTGTGGAGCTTGATGGATTATTCGAAGAAATTGAGCTCACAACAGCGACACAAGCCGAGGAAGAGGCATAACCTTAGTCAAAATAAAAAAACCCCGCCGAGGCGGGGTTTTTTTACATCTACAGCAACCCTAAGTTTTAACACTTAGAGCCCAGGCAGAATTACTTCTGCATGGAACGCTGGAACATGCGGTTCATTTCTTCACGGTTCTGCTGAGACATCTGCAGAGCAGCTTGCGCATCGCGCTGAGCTTGGTTAGCAGTGTTCATTGCTTGTGAAGCCATGCTGCGTGCTTCTGCGGCATCAGCCTGTGCAGATTCAGCAGTCATGCGAACTTCTTCCAGGGCGCTGGTAGAAGCACAGCCAGCCAGGATTGCCAGTGAAGCGGCAGCGGCAGTCATCTTCAGAGCAGTCTTCAGAGTCATAATGTTCTCCTTGAGTCTTCCTTGGGTACAACGTTAAGGGTATGACAAATTTAAGGCTAAAGCGTTAGCTCAATTTTGTCTACCTGCGGTGCAGGTTCTTTACAGCGACTTGTACCATGGCATTACACCAATGCACGCAAGTCAAACGCTGTTTTATAATAGACCACAGCGGTTGTCTATAGCCACGTATTTAAAACCTTTAACTTCCTTCAACAGCATAGCCTATCGGATCACTACGCGAGTGCCAACACCTACCAGCGACGCAACGCGCTCAATTTGCTCGTTGGTGACAGCAACACAACCCTGAGTCCAATGGAACCGGCCATGAATATCTGGATCACCCTCACCAATACCATGTATACCAATGGCACCGCCTAATGCCGTATTCTGCGGTGGTGAGCCGTGGCGCTGATAGTGATCAAAATAAGCATCATAATCCGCTTGGGAGTAAATGCCTTTTTCGAGCGCCATCCTCGCATGAGGTGGCGTAGGATAATCGATACCAATAAAGATATGCCACTGACTTTCGTAATTAAATCGATTAATTCGAAACTCGCCAAGCGGTGTCACGTTATCACCGCGAATCCGTTGGGTTTTCGCCCCACCTCGCCCAAGGGATATGGGCGCGTAGTGCTCAACCAACGCATTACCACGGTAGACACTCAACGTGGCGTCTTTGTCATCAATTAACACCCATAGTTCATTGCTGTGACGCGGGATACTCGCACGCGAAAGCAGCGTCTCAACCAGATCTGTGGGCTCATAATTATTTAAGCTACCGGAAGTCGCTGCACTGGCCACAGCAGGCCAGCCCAGCGCCAACGCTAAAAAACGGCGACGGTTTACAGGCATCATTATCGTTCTCTATATAGGCCAGCATCACCAGCCAACAAAGCATTTGTGGCGGTTGTTATACCTTATTCTCACACCAAATGTCAGTGCTTTCAAAAAAGCCAAAAAACAAGCCAGTGCGCCAATATGGCAACCGCGCCCTTATTAAACGGTAGCTAAATCACTTCACATACCCGCCTAGATATCTTCGAATTCTTGCATACTCGTTACTAGCTTGCGCGCTTCAGCATGATGCCCTTCTGCCAAGGCGTTAAAAAAAGTTTCCTCTGGCTCTATTTTTGCCCGTGATGCACGGTGCTCATAGAGGTCCTGTAGCTTGCGATGCGACTCAACCGCTACGCGAGTTAGTTCATCAATTGAGTCTGCTATCGTTTGTTGCGCAAGCGCCTCAAGCACTGGAGGCTGAGGAAAGTCATTAGGATCATCAAACCATATTTCCAACACTTCTTTATGATTAAAGCCATCACTAAAAAGCGCCTCTAGCCCAGTCTTCATCCGGAGCTCGCTGTCGGCTAAATACGTTAACGCCATGGCAAGACGTTGATGGTCACTTGAATCGGCTGCGGCACGATACTGACGCGCCATGCGCCCATGATAATCCGCGGCCCATTCAACGAAGTCTTTGACTTGGTTATAGCGCATCTATATCTCCTCTTGCGACTCACTCTCTCTAGGCAATACGTTTGACGTTATAACTACCACTCTTGGCTAGTTTCACGTAGCGCTGCAATATCGCGTTTTGCAGCATGAAGGTTAGTTAACAGCTGCTCAGCAACACTCACCTGGCTGCCGACAGCGATCATTGAGGGGTTCTGCACTGCGCGCTTACTTGCCCCCTCGTCACTGTGCAGCTTCTCAATTTGCCCCACCAGCCAGTGCAACCAGCTATCCGGCTGCTGCAGCATATCTCTTAAGCGCTGCAGCTCAGCAACGGCAGGGCCCTTCTCATTAAGGAGCACTTGCCAGCCATGCTCGTTAAGACGCGCATGCTCGGTCACTTCTTTGAGCAGCGAGTTTAATGCCAGCTCAAAGAGCGCCAAGGCGCTCTCTTCAATCGCCATTTGACGAGCCTGAGCATGCTCGTCATTACCTGTTGGAAGACCAACCAAAAGCTCAGCTTGATAAAGCAGTTGGTTGGTACGAGAACGTGGGCTCACTTGCGCTTATCCTCCACGTGCCATTTACCCGCCTCAAACGTGGCTTTCCAGCCGGTTGCTTTGCCTTCTTCATCGGTCATCACGTACTGCTCTTTATTTTTCCGTGAATAGCGAATTTGCGCAGGACGGCCATCCGGGTCTTCGCTGGGCGCCTTTAAGATAAAGTGATACTTTTCCGGTAGTTCGTCGGCGTGGGCTTTTAACTCTTTTACCAGCGGTGGACGAGTTTCACGGTTTTTAGGGAACTTGCTGGCCGCTAAGAACAAGCCGCTGGCACCATCGCGCAGTACGTAGTGATCCTCTACCTTTTGGCAGGCCAGCTCCGGCATCGGAATGGGGTCCATTTTGGGCGGTGCCACTTCACCACTACGAAGCAACTTGCGGGTGTTTTTACACTCGCTGTTGGTGCAGCCGAAATATTTGCCAAATCGACCTGACTTAAGCTGCATCTCAGAACCACACTTATCGCATTCGATAATGGGGCCGTCGTAGCCTTTGATTTTGAACTTGCCCGCTTCCACCTCATAACCATCACAATCAGGGCTATTGCCGCAAATATGCAGTTTGCGACCCTCATCGATGAGATAGTTATCCATGGCGGTTCCGCACTTCTGGCAACGACGCTTGGCACGGAGTGCGTTGGTTTCTGCTTCTTCGCCTGCATCTTCGGCAACAGCTTCTTCACCAGGAATTAAATCAATGGTGGTTTTACAGCGCTCTTTGGGCGGCAAGTTATAACCACTGCAACCCAAGAACACACCGGTGGAAGCCGTCCGAATTTGCATTTTGCGACCGCAACTTGGGCAGTCAATATCCGTAGGAACCGGCTGATTAGGGCGCATTCCTTCGTCGCTTTCGGCTTTGCTAAGCTCCTGGCTGAATTCACCATAGAAAGCGTCCAGCAAGGCTTGCCAGTTACGCTCACCTTCCGCAACTTCATCCAGGCTATCTTCCATTCGAGCCGTGAACGAATAATCCATCAAATCCGGGAAAGACTCTTTTAATCGTTCGGTGACAATATCACCCAATTTTTCAGCATAAAAACGGCGACTTTCCAGCTTCACGTAACCACGATCCTGAATCGTGGAAATGATGGCAGCATAGGTAGAAGGACGGCCAATGCCCTGCTTCTCGAGCTCTTTTACTAAGCTGGCTTCCGTATAACGCGGGGCCGGTTTAGTAAAGTGCTGTTGCGGGTCAAGCTTTTCAAGCGCCATTGCCGTGCCCTTCGGCAAATCAGGCAGGCTTTGGTCTTCATTTTTACCTGATGGCTTCATCACCCGCGTGTAACCATCAAACTTGAGCACTCGCCCTTTGGCGCGCAAGTCGTAGCCATCAACCTCAACACTCAGCGTGCTGGAAAGGTACTCAGCAGGCGTCATCTGACAGGCCACAAATTGTCGCCAAATCAGCTCGTAGAGACGCTCTGCATCACGCTCCATTCCAGAGAGGTCACTGGCCTTGCGCTCAACGCTAGAGGGCCTGATCGCCTCGTGGGCTTCTTGGGCGCTCTCCTTGCTGCTGTAACGGTTAGCAGAGTCTGGTAAATAGCGTGCTCCGTACTCATCACCAATAAACGAGCGAACACTCTCTACCGCATCCTTTGAAAGATTGGTGGAGTCGGTACGCATGTAGGTAATGTAGCCGGCCTCGTAGAGGCGCTGAGCCATGGTCATGGTTTTCTTAACAGAGAACCCTAACCGGCCGCTGGCAGCCTGCTGCAGTGTTGAGGTAATAAACGGCGCGGTAGGCTTAGAGCTTGTCGGTTTGTCTTCACGGGAGGTAATCGCAAGCTTGGCTTTGCGCAGTTGCTCAATGCGTGCCAGCGTGTCCTTTTCAGAGGTAGGACGGAAGGGCTTACCATCCTGACGCACCAACGCAAATCTAACCAGCTCGCCATCCGGGGAAGCGAGATCTGCATGCACATCCCAAAACTCCTCAGGAATAAACGCACGAATTTCTCGTTCACGCTCAACGATCAGGCGAACCGCGACAGATTGAACACGACCTGCTGATAAGCCCCGGGCAATCTTGGCCCACAGCAACGGTGAAAGCATAAAACCAACAACGCGGTCCAAGAAGCGGCGCGCCTGCTGCGCTTCCACTCGGGGAATATTTAGCGCCCCTGGCGACTTAAACGCATCCTGAATGGCATTTTTGGTTATTTCATTAAATACAACGCGCTTATAGCGACTGTTATCACCACCAATCGTCTCGCGCAAATGCCAGGCAATTGCTTCCCCTTCGCGGTCCAAATCCGTTGCGAGATAAACAGCATCAGCTTTTTCAGCCAGCTTCTTTAATTCAGCGACGACTTTTTCCTTACCCGGGAGCACCTCATAGCGCGCTTCCCAGCCGTTATCCGGGTCGATGCCCATCCGCCGAATTAACTGATCATGAGCCTTTCGCTTTTTGTACTCTGCTTTCTCTTCCGCCGACATCTTGCGTGTTGCCGCAGCCTGGCGAGCGCGCTCCTTCGGGTCGGAGGCTGCCTTACCTGAGCCGCTGGTCGGCAGGTCACGGATGTGACCCACGCTCGACTTTACGATGAAATCGTTGCCGAGATACTTATTGATCGTCTTCGCTTTCGCAGGCGACTCGACGATGACCAGTGACTTGCCCATAGTGCTCCACTTTCCTAATGCTCAGGCGCTATCGCCCATGCTCTGAATACGTTGTCGCCTGTTGTTACCACTTGACGACCATGAGAAAAATGCGCCTACCCTACCCCAGGCCTGCAACAAGCGCCAGTAACAACCGACGCATAAGTAACAACCGACGCATAAGTAACAAACTAATGCTGAAGCGCAAGGTGTCTATCCGTACTATTTTTCATAATGAAGTAGCTAGACACTAGACTGCCAATACGCAGACGGCAACCCAAAATACGGAAACAAAAAAACGCCCCTGTATCAAAACAGGGGCGTAGACAAACGTTACAACACTTAGCGCTTGCGCGGTGGTTTCCTACGCGATGCCGCTTTTGGTCGAGGCTTGCTTGCTTCTTTAGCTGCATCTGCTGCTACATTATTAGTAGCAGGCACCGTTTCGGTAGATGCGCGTTGGGTAGCCTCCTTTTCCGCCGATACTGTCTCTGTCGACACGCTTTCAGCTTCTGTCACCACGCTTTCAGCTGGAGAGCTTGCAGCGGTTTGCGTATCAATAGCCGCCCCTTGGTCACCTGCTTGCTTAGTGTCAGTAGCGGGTGCGCTCACGACTTTTGGCTGAGTAGCTTTTGGTTGAGCGGCTTTCGGCGGCCTTGCTTGATCAAATAGCGTCTTCACCTGTTCAAAACGCTCTGCTGCGTGCTCGGATAATTCACCGCTCGCGGCGAACACATGCATAAGGTGCTCAATATATCCGTCGATGTCACTGCTGCTTTGCCCTTTTAACAGCTCGGGCAATGACGATAGCGCTCGCTCACGATCTAATTTCAGGATAAAGAACTGATCGCGCACCAAACGCTTAAATTCACTCAACGTTGAACTAGGCTCTAGTTCAGCACGGGAAGCACGTAACCGTTTGAAATTGCGTTCATCTGTCGCTGGCGCTCCGCCTAACACATAGATAACTGAGCGCATGACTGCTTCGTGAGCGCCACCCTGGGCTATTTTATTGCGCAGCTCATTTTTGCGGTTTTCAACAAAACGCTGATGCTCTGGCTCGGCTCCAGGACGACGACGATGCACATGCGCATCGCCATGCAAACCTACCGCTGCTTGCAATAGAGGCTGTCCGTAAATGTCCATAAACAGCCTTTCCGTCGTGCTATCGCGTAAATCGCGCACGGCATTGAGATTAGCGACGATTTGATCGGAGCACATCGTTTCTAATGCTTTGAAAACATTATCTTGACCCACTTGCTGACGATTGCTGCGCACTGCTTCAGCCATCACCGGCAGCGGAACAGTCAGCGGATTACGATCAGATAGAAGCTTGTAGCCTAATCGGATAGGATGCATACGACGAATCCAGCGTGCCGCTTCTGGCGTCATCATAGCCTGCACCCAGGGTTGAACGTATAGTCGATAGAAACCAAGGTTGATCTCAGAAATACGTGCAACCGTTGCAAACCGACGATCATCCTCTGGGATATGCATTACATCCTGATCCAGCTCCTCAAAGTTACGCGATGTGAACTCAAGCAAATAATCACGCTCAAGTAACTCCGCATCATCTCGCTCGCTGACATGCGAGACCGTTGTCTCATACAGCCCGGGCGGCATAACATCGATATAGTCCATGTTGGCCGTGAACTCAGCATGCTCTTTGCGCGACACACTACCGGAAACAAAGATCCCTAAGTGCCCTGTTGTGTCGTGCATGCAGTACACGATCGTCTGCTCGTTGGCGATGATATCTTCTTCGCCTTCGTATAAATCACGAATCCAACCCAGCGCCTGAGGCGGCGGCGTTATGTCGTCACCACGCGAGCAGAATACGACAACAGGTGAGCGCACATTGCGAAGATCAATACGGCGGCCATCGCGAGTCACTAGCTGAGCCGTCGAGAGACGATTACCAACAAATAGGTTATCGACAATATATTGGATCTCTTGGCCACCTAAAACAACGTGACCGCCCCACCAGCGCTCGAACTCTAAATAGCGCTTGGATTCGGTATCAATGTTGTCATACAGATGGTACTGCTTTTTCCAGTAGGTATTGGCTGGATTGAGACGCTCGAAGTTCTGTACTAGCCAAGCACCATCAAACAGGCCGTTACCAATGTCACTCGTTAAAGCAGTAATCCAGCTTCCACCGGTCATACCACCGGTATAGCGCATAGGCGCTTTACCGTGTTCCCCGGCCCAGTAAGAAAGCGGCGCACCGGCAATAAGAATCGGACCAAACACATCCGGCTCAAGTGCTGCAGCCATCATTATTTGCCAACCCGCCTGACAGTTCCCCACCACCATTGGTTTTTCAGCTGTTTCTGGGTGCAGAGCGATAACATGACGCAAAAACGCAATTTCCGCTTCTACCACATCCTCAACGGTTTGCCCTGGTTCAGGAAAAGGCAAAAAACCAATAAAATAGCAAGGGTGACCAGCCTTTAGAGCAACCCCAAGCTCGCTATCAGGCTTGAACCCGCCGATACCAGGGCCATGACCTGCTCTGGGGTCCACGACAACAAACGGTCGTTTCTCAGGGTCAATCTGAATATGGCTGGGGGGAAGAACTCTCAGCAGCTCATAATTGGTTGGATGGGGAAGCGTGCGACCATCCATGAGCACCTCTGTATCAAATCCAAGCACGTTCGGCTTGGTTTGCTCCATATGCTCAAGATATTGATTTCCGCGTTCGCGCATAACATCCCAATACAGGACGCTACGCTCAATACTGTCGCGCCAATAGCCCGCTGCAGCCCGTCCGAATCCGAACGGATCTACCATGCTAGCAAAGGCCTCGCCGACCGGTAATGGAGCCATTTGATCAGACGCTCCTGGCCACAGGCTTTTCAGCGCGCTGCCAGGCAACAAAGGATGAGCGAGAAAGTTCATAAATTCTCCCATTGGGTTGATGCAAAGCATCCGTCCCGAAGCGTTGATGCTGCAATGCAATATAGTTTAGGCCACTCGCTGCATAACGTCGATGCTTACCTTTGCAAATTCATCATTGTTGTCATAAAGACGCCGCACATCATCGGTGGTAGCATTTCCAGCGTAATGCTGAGACTTTTTGTTTTGTGGCACTTTCTATCTTCGGAGGGTGTATACCTAGAGGTTGTTATGTCATCCCTTACACTACTCAACCGTTTGACCTTCCGACAATTACAGGTATTCCAGGCCGTTCACCGCCAGCGCTCCTACTCTCGCGCAGCCGAGCAGCTAGGACTTACACAGCCTGCGGTTAGCGCACAAATTCGTCAGTTAGAACTCGCTCTTGGTCAGCCGCTGTTTAAATATGCCGGTAAAACCCTTCACGTGCTACCTGCCGCGGATACCCTAGCGCTCTCCACACGCGAAATTTTCGGACAGCTCTCTAGACTGCAAATGAATCTCTCGGAGATTAATGGCAGCATTAGCGGTGAGCTGAACATCGCGGCAGTCTCCTCAGCCCAGTATGTGGTGCCTTATTTACTGGCACGGTTTCGAGCACGCTACCCCGACGTACGCATTCGTCTAAAGGTATGCAACCGCAGTCAAGCGCTGGAAAGGCTGGCAGAACAAAAAGATGATGTCGTGATTATGGCCATGGTGCCTGAAGACGACGACCTGGTAGTCATGCCCATTCTTGAAAATGAACTCATCGCTCTCGTATGGCCAGACCACCCACTACTTCACATGGAAGCACCCACATTAGCCGACTTTGCGCGCCATTATGTATTGATGCGTGAACCAGGTTCTGGGGTACGTATCGCATTTGAGCAACTGGCTGTTGACCAAGAAGTCGGCCTTCCCCACCGCATTGAATTAGGCACTAATGAAGCCATTAAACAAGGCGTTATGGCCCATTTAGGCGTTGCCGTTTTGCCCCGTTTGGCGGTTCAACTTGAACTAGAGCAAGGGCTGCTATCCGCGCTCCCTTTACCTAACTTCCCCATTCGACGCTCGTGGTGCACGGTGTATCGTCGCGATCATTTTCCGACACCAGTCGCTGATCTTTTTTTACGCTTTACACGGGAACACCTGCCAGATTTTCGTCGGTATTTCCAAGCCCCCTCTAGCCCACTGCCTAGCCACGGCGTTTCCTGCCTACCTTTACTGTCACTATAGTGGGCTGCCGATTGGCTGGACGGTCTTTTGGCGGTTCGATGAAGGGCGCTTAGTGTCTTGTTAACCAACAGATATGTTACATTAGTCTACTACCTACGTATCATTCAGAATCTTCAGGGTTTGGCATGTATTCGCGCAGGCGATCCAACTGTCAACGCCATGGCATTTAAACGCCATCGCCACAGCATATGGTTAGACGCCACGACGTTTGGGCATTGCCTGCCGCACAGTAGAGAGGCTCTTTTCTATGAGCAATAACCCCACAACGCGCGTCCCTAGCGGCGAAAAATTCCGCAATGAGCATGGCATGTCGGTCATTAAAGACGGCATGAAACAGCGTAAAACGTCGTCAGATGAGGCGTCTCCCAGTCTTGACCGTAAACCTAAATGGTTGCGCGCACAGATCCCTGGGGGCGAACGCTTCGAAGCCGTCAAAAAGAATGTCTCTACGCACCGCCTTAGCACTGTTTGTGCAGAGTCGCACTGCCCTAACATGGGCGAATGCTGGAGCAATGGCACCGCCACCATTATGTTAATGGGGTCTGTATGCACACGCGCCTGCCGGTTCTGTGCCGTGGACACAGGCAATCCGAAAGGCTGGCTGGATCTAGATGAGCCGGAAAACACGGCAAAATCAGTCGAGTTGATGGGGCTGCGCTACATCGTATTGACCTCCGTTGACCGAGACGATCTGGACGACGGTGGCGCTACGCACTATGCCAACTGCATTAAAGCTATCAAATCCCGCACGCCGGAAGTGGTTGTAGAAGCTCTAACACCCGATTTTGACGCTGATAAAGCCGCCATTGAGCGGGTAGTTGATTCGGGTTTGGAAGTGTTTGCACAGAACGTAGAGACGGTAGAGCGACTAACCAGCAAAGTACGCGACCCACGTGCGGGTTATCGCAAAACGCTGAATGTCTTAGCGCATGCCAAACAGTATCGACCAGACATAATTACCAAAACAAGCTTGATGCTTGGATTAGGTGAGACAGACGAAGAGATTCTTAAAACCTTTGATGACCTGAGAGAGATTGGCGTTGATATCGTGACGCTTGGACAATATTTGCGCCCAACCAAAAACCATCTAGCCGTAGAGCGCTGGGTCACCCCAGAAGAGTTTGATCGCTATCGCGTGCTTGGCCTTGAAAAAGGCTTTATGGAAGTGCCGTCCGGGCCGCTGGTTCGCTCTAGCTATCGCGCTGACCGTGTTTTTGAGAAAAACAACCTGGGCCTCGCGTCGCCTGCTGCGGTTCCTGGCCATGAGCCTGACGCTAACCGCATTCCTGCGTTTAACGTCGGATAAACCGTCTAGGCTAGTTGCCTTTTATTGACTATTTTCGCTAGCTCTATTCACTCACTATCTGCACGCAACTGGCACAGCTAACTCAGTTACAACAGTGCCTTGCGTGCAGATCGCTCATGATTGGATAAACGACACATCCACCAACTGCCGATCCAACCGCTGGGCCAGTGCAGACGCTAGTTGACTCCCCACCTGGTGAGCGACAGGCAGCGCCACTAAATCAGCCAATCGCGTTACCTGCATACCCGCATAGCCACAGGGATTGATGCGCCCGAAGGGGGATAAGTCACCATCTACGTTTAGCGCAACCCCGTGATAGCTTGCGCCCCGCCGAATTCGTAACCCTAGCGAGGCAATTTTCGCTTCGCCCTGTTGCGTATCAACATAGACGCCAGGTGCATCTGGCTTCGCCCAGGCAGACACGTCATAGAGAGCAAGTACGTCAATCACTGAGTTTTCTAGCGCAGTTACTAACTCACGAACACCAATCTTGCCACGGCGAACGTCCAGCAATGGATATAAGACAATTTGGCCTGGGCCATGGTAGGTTACCTGCCCCCCACGATCCGTTTTCACGACAGGGATATCACCTGGCATTAACACATGCTCTGGCTTACCCGCCTGGCCCTGAGTAAAAACGGGGTCGTGCTCAACTAGCCAGAATTGATCAGGCGTTGTCTCGTCCCGCGTGTCGGTGAGTTCGCGCATCGCGCTCCACACCGGCAAGTAGGCACGATGGCCAAGCTGATGCAGCTCAATAGGTTGACTAGCCAAGGTCATACCACCATGTGTACGCGACCTGTCGCCTTCAGATCATCGAACAGCTGGCGTAATTGCTGTTCGCCAGTGGCCACAATAGTGACACGCACAGATTGAAAACGGCCGTTACGGCTGTCGACGACTTGCAGTGACGTCTCATCAAAATCTGGGGAATGTTTAACTATCACTTGGCACACGCAGGCTGGAAAATCCTCAGCGGCATCGCCAACCACTTTCAATGAGTAATCACAGGGAAAAGTGATTTTAGGTGGCTCGTTTACTTCAGGCTGACGTAAATCTCTTAGCCCATTTTTCGCGCCTTTTTTCATAGCTCGCCTTTACACGGGAATATATAGATACTTCTGCTCAGGGTACGAGTGCAGTACAGCCTTATAAGATTAGTAGCTTAAGCGCAAAAGACTAAAAATTCTGCGCTTAAGCCCACTCGCTGCTACTAAGCGGTGAAATTACTAATTAATCGATGAAGTTACTGATCAAACCACTGAAGAAACGCCTTACTTGGTCAAATAGGCGCTTGAACAAGCCACCCTCTTCAACATTTTCTAGCGCCACTAGCTGGCGTTCACCGACCATTTCCTCACCTAAATATACTTCTAGCGTACCGACATCATCACCCACGGCAATCGGCGCTTGAAGGTCGCTATCCAGGTTCAAGCGAGCACGCAACTCTTCATTACGGTTGCGCGGAAGCGTCATAAATACTTCACCGTCAACGCCAACACGCAGTTCATTGATATCTCCCCCCCAAACGCGCGGCGTTGCAAGCACTGCACCACGCTCATAGAGCTTCATCGTTTCATAGAAGCGGAAGCCGTAGCTGAGTAGCTTTTGCGTTTCCTGCGCTCTTGCCTCTTCTGAATTAGTGCCCATCACGACCGAAATTAGCCGCATGCCATCACGCTCGGCCGAAGAGACAAGACAGTAGCCCGCCTCAGTTGTCCAACCGGTTTTCAAACCATCGACACTCGGGTCGCGCCATAGCAAGCGGTTACGGTTTGGCTGATCGATGCCACCAAACGCGAAGTTGCGCTGAGAGTAAATAGTAAAGTGCTCAGGGTAATCATTAATAATATGCTGTGCCAACAACGCCATATCGTGAGCGGTGGAGTAGTGATTATCGCCAGGAAGACCTGTCGGATTTTGGAAATTAGTATTGTGCATTCCTAAGCGCGTAGCATGCTGATTCATCAAATCGGCAAATGGCGCTTCGCCACCCGCTAGGTGCTCTGCCATTGCCACGCTAGCATCGTTACCCGATACAATAATGATGCCATGCAGCAAATCATTAACCGAGACTTGATCGCCTACCTCAATGAACATCTTGGAACCGCCGGTACGCCAAGCTTTCTCACTGATATTGACCATATCCGTCAAGCTAATTGTACCGCGATCTAACTCACGCTCGACCAGATAGGCGGTCATGAGTTTAGTCAGGCTGGCGGGTGGTAAGCGTTCATCAGAATTATGTTCAGCAAGAATGCGACCGCTGTTGGCATCCATTAGAATCCATGAGCTCGCCGCCAGCTGAGGAGCGGAAGGAATAATCGTCTGCGGCTGTGGTATCACCTGGGCCATGACCGGCGAAGACACCACGGCAAAAACCGCAAACAAGCAAAGCCCTGCGGTACGGCGAATAGACATCAATACATTCATTTCTTACTTCTCACAACAAAGAAAAAACGTCAACGAAGCACGTTTAATTTAGCTAATAATTGGGGAGAACTATCTCACGATAAACGCTTGTGGGAAGCCCGCCCGACGGAGTTCTTCACGTGCTTGGGTTTCCTGCTTAGGACTCACTGGCCCAACTTGCACACGATGCACGTCAGCATCACTCATCACCCGTACGTTATGCGGGAGTTCACTGACCAGACGTTGCTGCAGCTGTTGGGCTCCTTCTTCACTGCCCAATGCCGCAATTTGTAGATAAATAGCATCATCTGCTGCCACTGGCTGCTGAACAGCAGCATCTCGAACAGACCGTTCATTCACAGTAGAAGATGCCGAAGACACCTCACCAACTGGCTGGCTACTTCTACCTTGCTGAGCCAGCCATTGCTCAGGCTCGATAGCCTCAACCCGGACGGCGCCAGTGCCATTATCTAAAAAGCCTAGCCGTGCAGCCGCTGCATAGGAAAGATCTATTTCACGGTCGCTATGAAAAGGCCCCCTATCATTGACGCGCACGATAACAGATTGACCGCTGTCTAAGCTGGTGACACGAGCAAATGTTGGCAGTGGCAACGAACGGTGAGCCGCAGACATTTTATACATGTCATAAATCTCTCCGTTTGATGTGGCATAGCCATGAAACTTTTCACCGTACCAAGAGGCCGTCCCTTGCTTCACGTAGCCCGCCGCATCCGGCAGCACATGATAGGTTTCCCCCCACACTTCATAAGTGGAGCGATTACCGGAACGCGATGGCGGCTCTATGCGAGGCTCAGCGTTTGGCACTTTGCTCACATCCGGCGGCTCTAGCGGATAGGCGTCGCCCGTCATTGCATAGCGCTCCCCCGATGATGCACCATCACTACTTGCTCCACTGCTGGGCGCACCGCTCGTACTTCCAGCAGGCTTACTAGCAGGCTGATTAGCGCTATTTTGTTGAGCTTCATGGCTGGCACAGCCGCTAACCAACGCTATGATGATCACCGCACCACCTATGCCACGAGCCTCAGACAGCACTGTTCTCATAGTTAGCCCTCAACCTGCCGTGCAATCGCCTCTGACAGTTCTGTCACTGCCATTGCATAGAGATGGCTGTGGTTATAGCGGGTAATAACGTAAAAGTTATATTCCCCCAAGCGATATTGGATACTATCATCAGCAAGCTCGAGCCTTAAAGGCACCACAAGCAGCTCTGAATCCAGTGCACTCTGTGGTTCAATGCCAGCTTCAATCGCTTCAGACACAGTCACTTCAGGCTTACTGGTTTGGTTAATAGGAAGCGTATCAGGCGCTGAATCAGGGCCATCGGCCTCATGATAAATTGCCCCATCACGCTGCCAACCATGTACAGCAAAATAGTTCGCCACACTGCCAATAGCATCGACCGGATTCTCCCATAAATCTCGTTTACCATCATCGTCAAAATCGACGGCATAGGCTTGATAACTTGTGGGAATAAACTGGGGATACCCCATTGCGCCGGCATACGAACCATACAGCTCGTCAACCTCAACGCCTTGCTCATGAGCGATTTTCAAAAAAGCCGCCAGTTCGCCGCGAAAAAAGCCACCACGAACAGGATGGTTGAAGGCTAATGTTGCTAATGAGTCTAATACGAGGTGGCGCCCTTTGTGTTTACCGTAATAGGTTTCAACACCAATAATGGCAGCAATGACCTCTGGCGGGACACCATAAACGTCCTCAGCCCGAGCAAACGCATCCTCATACTCACTGATGAACTCGGCTCCCTCCTCAATACGCTGCTGAGTTAAGAATATATCTCGATACTCATACCAACGTAAGCGGCGTTCAGCCGCACCTTCCATCGCGTCCAAAACAGATTGGTTAAAGCTGGCTTGATTCAAGGCATCTGTTAGCCATTGCCGAGGAATGCCTTGTTCTGCTAACTCGTCAACTAGCTGTTGCGTACCTTCGTGCTGCTGCGGATCAAAAGGCGACGCGTCGTCAGCCCATGCAACCGTGTAAGAGCACGCCAATAACATAGCTGCTACGCAGCCGCTTGCTTTACTTCGGGCCCATTTCATTAACTTACCACTCCTGTGAAAAAGCACCGCTACTTATCCATTCGATACTAGCGCGGCAACAACCGCCGATGGGCATGTATTGACATGAGAATACCGAACCCTGCCAGCAAGGTCACGCTGGAAGTCCCGCCATAGCTCACTAGCGGCAGCGGTACGCCAACAACGGGCAAAATACCACTTACCATGCCGACATTGACAAACACATATATAAAAAACGTCAGGATAATACTGCCTGCAAAAAGTCGCCCGAAGGTGTCCTGAGCAGAGGCTGCCAGCCAAAGACCTCGCCCCACAATCATGACATACAGCGATAGCAGCACGAGCATTCCCACCAGACCAAACTCTTCACCCAGCACGGCAATAATAAAATCCGTATGGCGCTCAGGCAGGAATTCTAATTGAGACTGGGTACCCTCAAGCCAGCCCTTCCCCCATAAGCCACCGCTGCCTATCGCGGTTGTTGATTGAATAATATTCCAACCCGCCCCTAAGGGATCACTATCCGGATCCAGGAACGTTAAAACCCGTTGACGCTGATAGTTGTGCATATTCATCCATAGAACAGGTAGTCCTGCCGCAATTAAGGCACCAATTAAACCAATTAGACGCCAGGATAAACCTGCCAAAAGCACAACAATCACCGCCGCGCTGGCCACTAAAAGCGACGTCCCAAGATCCGGTTGAATAGCCGTAAGCACCACCGGCAAGCCGATGATCACCGCGCATACAAAAATATGCTTGAAACGTGGCGGTAATTGGCAACGGTTCAGATAGGCAGCCACCATCAGTGGCACCGCTAATTTCATCATTTCAGATGGTTGAAATCGAATAACACCCGGTATCTCAAGCCACCGCTTTGCCCCCATCCCCACATCACCCGCTATTTCAACTGCTAACAACATAGCTAACCCCAAGCCGTAAGCTAAGGGAGCCCAGCGCAGAAACGTGGAAGGCGATAATTGAGCAATAACCACCATAACAGCGATAGCAACACCAAAACGTATCGCTTGCGCAATCACGGTATCAATACGCTGCCCGGAAGCGCTATAAAGCACTAATAGCCCACCCCCCATTAGCAACAGCAGCAAACCTAACAGCCACGGGTCAAGGTGAATCCGCTCCCAGATGCTTTTGCGCCGAGCAATACCGCTATCGGGTGGGCGTACTGGATAACGACGCAGTGGGCGAGAGAGGGTTTGCCATGACCTCATTAGTTGCCCTCCACGTTGGCAGTATCTTCTTCCAATGCTTCTTTAACTTCTTCAGCGTCTGGCGCATCGTCTCTTAATATCCATGCATCGGTCATCGCACGCGCCAAATGAGCGGCATGCGTACTCCCGCCCCCAGCATTTTCAACAATAACTGAGACCGCAATTTGCGGATCGTCGATGGGCGCAAACGCCATAAAAAGAGCGT
This sequence comes from Halomonas sp. MS1, assembly GCF_024182575.1. Classification (NCBI taxonomy): domain Bacteria; kingdom Pseudomonadati; phylum Pseudomonadota; class Gammaproteobacteria; order Oceanospirillales; family Halomonadaceae; genus Halomonas; species Halomonas sp. MS1. The sequence goes on along the minus strand of NZ_CP098926.1, from coordinate 3,414,271 downwards.
GATCGCGTAAACGCTCTTCAAGTTCTGCGGCGTTGTAACGCTGATCTTGACCAAGCGAGAACACTTGGGCAGTGCCTGATTTACCCCCCATACGATACTCTAGCCCCACCCCTGTGCGGCGTGCCGTGCCTTCTCTCCCGCTGATTACTTTTTCCATGCCGCTGAAAACACGGTCCCACCAGCTGTCATTATCCAACTGAATATCGGGCAGCGTATCCGGCAAATCCAGCGCTAAGGGCTCGTCACCTATTGCTAACGCAAGACGTGGCTTTATCCAATGACCGCGATTAGCCAATGTAGCCGTTGCACTCGCCAGTTGTAACGGAGTTACTTGCCAGTACCCCTGCCCGATTCCCACAGAGAGTGTTTCACCGGGATACCAAGGCTGATTAAAACGCGCCCGCTTCCAGTCACGAGACGGCATCAGGCCGGTGCTTTCGCCTTGCACGTCATGAGCAACACGTTGGCCAAAGCCAAAATTGGTCATTTGTTCATGCAGATTATCGATACCCAGATCATGGGCTAGGGTGTAATAATAAGTATTGTTTGAAACGGCAAGAGACCGCTCCATATCTACTCGGCCATGCCCCCAGCGCAGCCAGTTACGATAGCGACGAGAGTCGTTGGGCAACTGATAAAAACCAGGATCATTAATCGTGCTATCGGGTGTGATAACACCCTCGACTAGTCCCGCAAGCGCCAAAAAAGGTTTAATGGTTGAACCTGGCGGATAATGGCCACGAATTGCTCGATTAAACAGCGGGAGGTCGATATTTTCCTGCAAGCCGCGATAAGAAGCGACATCAATTCCCGTCACAAACTGATTACTATCAAAGCCAGGCGTCGAGACCATAGCGAGGATTTCACCCGTCCCAGGAACGATCGCGACGATAGATCCACGCCGGCCATCTAACAGCTCGTAAGCCAGCATTTGCATTGACTTATCAAGCGTTAAAGTAAGGTTTTCCCCAGGTACCGGATCAGTACGACCGAGCTCTCTAAGTACACGCCCACGCGCATTCGTTTCAACTTTACGCAGCCCCGCCTGCCCGTGCAGTTCCGTCTCGTAAAAACGCTCAATCCCCGTTTTACCAATAAAGTGTGTTCCCGCATATCGCCCAGCATCGAGGGTTTGCAGCTCTTCTGCGTTGATGCGCCCTACGTAGCCCAGCGAATGGGCCATCATTTCGGCATCAGGATAGTAACGGAGCAGTTGCGCCTCTACTTCGACCCCTGGTAGACGATGTCGATTCACCGCTAGCCGTGCGATTTGGTCTTCGCTCAAATCACTCATTAAAAGCGCGGGTTGAAACGGGCGTTGGCGTTGCCGTGAACGGACATTGAACGCTTCAATATCATCTTCGGGCAAGTCTAGAAGCTCAACTAACAGCGCCAGCGTTTCATCTAAATCATCAACGCGTTCGCGCACCAACGTGAGGTTATAGGTAGGGCGATTTTCGGCAAGGAGGACGCCATTGCGGTCATAAATCAACCCCCGATTGGGGGGCAGCGGTTCGACACGGACACGGTTTTTTTCGGAGCGAGTACTATATAAATCGTGCTGAACGATCTGCAAGTATGCTAATCGTCCAGTTAGCAATCCCGTCAAAACAACCACCACTAAGACGGCAAGTAGCGCCCTGACACGAAAAATACGCAATTCTTGCTCAGGGTTTTTAAGCGTGTCATGGCGCTTAGGCATGGGTAACGATGACTCTCAAATCAGACAAAAAACAATTATCGATGATAGGGATGACCTACTAGCAGTGTCCACGCCCGGTAAAGTTGCTCAGCCAGCATTATACGTACCAGTGGGTGAGGCAACGTGAGGGGCGATAAAGACCATGCTTTATCGGCCATTGCTGAAAGGGATGGCTCTAAGCCATCAGGTCCTCCCACCAACAACACAATATCTTTGCCCAACATGCGCCAAGCGTCGGCCTCGTCAGCAAGTTGCTCGGTACTCCAGGTTTTACCCTTAACCTCAAGTGCCACGATATACTCGTCGCCACGAAGCTTGTCACGTATACGCTGAGCCTCTTGTGCTCGTGCTTTGGCTATATCAGCATTTTTGCCACGCTGACCGAGTGGAATCTCTTCAATTTCAAGCGAGAAGTCTCGAGGCAGCCGTTTGCGGTAGGTCTCAATGCCCTCCTCAACCCACGCAGGCATTTTGGTGCCCACCGCTAACAGCCGGATCTTCATGACATCGTGGCTCGCTCTTCAAACCGTTTGAGCGATTCACTAATAGCCCCAGCGTCATTGGGTAGGTCTGCCCATAAGCGCTCAAGATCATAAAGGGCTCTGGCTTCAGGCAACATAATATGGACAACCACATCGCCTAAATCGACCAATACCCAGTCAGCATTATCGCCACCTTCAACACCTCGGGGCGCAAGGCCTGACGCTTTGGCCTTTTCCACAACATTTTGCGCTAAGGCAGCCACGTGGCGAGTAGACGTACCACTGGCGATTAGCATCAAATCAGTAACTTCAGTCAGCTTGGAAACATCTAACTGCGTAATATCTCGTGCTTTAAGCTCTTCTAGGGCATCAACCGCTAGATTTTTAAGTGTATCGATGTGCATGGCTCCTAAAGGCAACCCCTTGTTGTCGTAAGCTCAGCAAAAGCAAGCTCAGTGATATTCAGTCAATCAGCCGGCCATTGTAACGGCTTCTTTCCTGACTGCCAGCGCTATTCACCAGAATGATAGAAACCGTGCCGCAGAATGGCTTCCTCGACGGCCTCAGGCAGTAGATAACGAACGCTTTTGCCCTTTTCTAAACGCTCTCTTATATAAGTAGCCGAAATCGCCATCATGGAGGGCAAGGCCAGCGTCAGAACGTTACCATTAGGGCTTCGCATTAGTTCATCTACACTATCGACTTCACGATTCCCCACCAGTTCCCTTAATTCCTCAGGCCAACGCGCGTTATAGCCTGGTCGAGCAATCACAACGAGATGTGCTAAAGAGAATATCTGACTAGCTTTGTGCCATTTGGCTAACCGCAGAAAAGCATCGAACCCAATGATCATCACTAGACACGCGCTATCGCCATACGCTTGCCGCAATTCAGCAAGCGTATCCACACTATAAGAAGGCCCTTCGCGGCGTAGCTCCCGATCATCAGCCATCACACCGGGTGTGTCGCTAATGCCTAGCCTTAACAACTCAAAACGCTGTTCCGGCGACACCTGAGGCGTATCACGCAGAGGCGGCTGAGGTGCGGGAATCATATGCAAACGATCAAGCCCAAGGGCTTCACGAACCTCAACGGCGCTTCGCAAATGCCCCAGATGTACAGGATCAAATGTGCCCCCCAGCATGCCTATTCGCATGGGTGTTGAACTCATTGCCTGATTTGCCCATCACCAAAGACCACATATTTCTGCGTTGTAAGCCCTTCTAATCCAACCGGCCCTCGCGCATGCAGCTTATCGGTTGAGATACCAATTTCCGCACCCAGTCCATACTCAAAGCCATCAGCAAAGCGCGTAGAGGCATTTACGATGACTGAGCTTGAGTCGACCTCAGCCATGAAGCGTCTCGCTAGACTGATGTCTTGAGTCACAATGGCATCGGTATGATGGGAGCCATATTGCTCGATATGCTGAATCGCCTCATCCATACCATCGACGACTTTAATCGCCAAAATAGGCGCAAGGTACTCAGCGCCCCAGTCTTCTTCTGTGGCCAACGCTGCTTGGGGCAGCAATGCTCGTGTACGCTCGCAACCACGTAGCTCTACATGGTGCTCGGCGTAGGCACGAGCCAACTCTGGCAGCACGATATCGGCAATCGGCGCATCCACCAGCAGCGTTTCCATCGTATTGCAGGTGCCATAGCGATGCGTTTTGGCGTTTACCGCGATGGCCAGCGCTTTAGCGGGATCTGCCGTAGTGTCGATGTAAACGTGACAAACCCCGTCGAGGTGTTTAATGACCGGCACCGTTGCTTCGCGGGAAATGCGCTCGATCAGAGACTTACCACCTCTTGGAATAATGACGTCGACGTACTCGGGCATGCTAATCATCGCACCCACTGCAGCGCGATCGGTGGTGGCAACAATCTGTACGGATTCAGCTGGCAAGCCAACATCGGCTAGCCCCTCCTGGATACAACTGCTAATCGCCGCATTTGACGCACTGGCCTCAGAACCGCCGCGTAGCAAGCAAGCATTACCCGATTTTAAGCACAGGCTTGCTGCCTCAAGGGTAACGTTCGGGCGAGATTCATAAATAATGCCAATAACCCCTAGCGGTACGCGCATTTTGCCAACTTGAATTCCGCTTGGGCGATAGCGCATATCGTCAATTTCGCCAACGGGATCTGGCAGCGCAGCCACTTGGTGAAGGCCTTCGACCATGGCATCAATTCGCGCATCATTAAGCGCCAGACGATCAAGCAGTGCAGCGTCTAGGCCAGTTTCTTTGCCACGCTGCAAATCAAGCGCATTAGCTTCCAGTATTAACTGTCTAGAGGCCGTCAGGCGCGACGCCATTGCCTCGAGCGCACGATTTTTCAATCCTGTATCAGCACGACGTAGCTCTCGAGCAGCAGCCCTAGCGCCTTGACCGAGCACCTGGATATAAGCGGGCACATTCCCCGCAGCTAATTGCTGTAGGGCTATGTTTTGGTGTGCGTTTGAACCGCTCATACTTTCTCCCTGTCTTATTGCGTATGCAAGGCAAGTTGCATTCTATGGTAGTGGTACTAGGTGTTTGGCAGTATGTTACGCCATTAGGGCGTTATACTGACGCTATTAATGATTACATTTCGACGCCCACGCCTGGTCAAAGTGCTCCATGGGCAATCTTGAATTAAAGGTGAATAGTAAGCCACCATGCAAAACAAGTACAAAATACGCCTGCTAAGAGCCAACTTGTTCGCAGCGGCGTTAGCATTAGCGTCCTGGACATATATGGCGCAGCCAGCGGCCGCGCTAGTACTTTGGTTGTCTGTAGGCTGGCTTTTTGTTACTGCGCTATTGCTCGACTTTAGCCATCGTCGTTCTAAAGGCCTACCTTGGCAAGTGCTCACCGGGGCGCTACTGCTGGGGCTAATTGCCGTGGCTCCAGAGCGCCATAGCTTTTTAATATGGGCGTGGGCGGCAATGTTTATGCTGCCTCAGAAACGCTGGGTGGCCGTGTTCAATACGTGCGCCGCGTTGATTAGCTGGTCATTCATTGCCCCTCTTCTTAGCTTACCCGAAGCGCTGCTACTGTTGGCGGCATTGATCACACTAGGCGTGCTGTCCAGCGCAAAAGCGTGCCAGTTAATCGATATTAACGGCTCCATTCGCAAACGCCTTCGGCTAATCCCCGGGTTAAATCTATGGCCTAGCGGGCAGCTGCTGAGAGACCTCAGCCGCGAACAAACCCGTTCTGAACGTGAAGCCATCTATGCAGAGTTATTAATTATCCAAGTAAAACGCCATCAGCTTTGGTCGTCGGGGCAAAAATTATGCAGCCTCATATACAGCTTCGAACACGTTTATCGCTTAAATAATCAGACACTTGCCGCCTTGATGTTGTCGCATAACCCAAAGGAAGCCGCCCAACGCCGCAAGCTTCTCTGCGCAGGCCTCCCAGAAACACAGCACTCCCACCACCTACCACTAATGGATATAGAGCTATCGGGTCTATCCGTCGAGGCGCTAGTTCAGCTCCCGCCTCAACAACGGGAAGGTAACAATGATTGACCAACTGCGGCACAGACACCTGATGACTTTTGCCTACACCGCGAGTGTGATCCTAGTAGCAGGGTACACATTCTGGCTTTATCGCATGGGCAATTATCACGACCTTTTAGTGCCAATGTTTGTGACACTGCTGCTACTTACTGCGTTGTTAATGCACCACAGCCAGGCGTTAAAGCCTGTTATTCCCCGCGCTATTTTACTGGGTAGCAGTTATGTCATTACCCTGGCCGCCTTCTACAATCATCCTAGCACCTCTACGATTTGGATCGGACTGCCCACGGCCGCTGCATTTTTTTTACTACCGCTATCGAGCGCTTTCTTGCTAACGGTATTTTCCAGCCCCTTATGGTGGCTACTAACCCGTCACAGCGATGCATCCTCAGAGACAGTTATTGCTTATACCGCTCTCATTCTGCTGATGGCCTTACCACCATGGGAGCACGCACGACAGCGAGCATTGCTGAGGGCAACAGACCCAAACGACAATGATTGCAATGCTTACCATATTGATACGCTAAAAGAGCGTCTTCACAATGAGTTTCTGCGCGCAGCAATGCTCAACAAGCGCTTGGCAGTCTTAGTGATGCATTTACCCCAACTTGATATGGCGGAAGAGCAATTTGGTTCACGCGCAAAAACGGCGCTGCTGGGTGCGCTCTGTAACGAAGTCAATAGCCGTTGCCGCGACCACGATCTGTTAGGCCGGGCAGGCAACGCCACGTTCTGGTTAGTGCTGCCCGACACAAGTGAGAGCGGTGCTATGTTGGTGCGCGAGCGGCTTCAACGCGCACTATCACAACGTGTTCTAGTAGAAACGGGGCAGTTAGAAACCCGTATTGCTGTTTGCCTACCATGCCGAAATGAGAGCTTTGAACGCTACATAAATCGCCTGGAAGCTCGTGCAAACGCATTATCTATCGCCTAATGCGGATTAAATGGAGCAGTATTTTTCATGGCTGATGCGCTTTTTGCCCTGTCACTCTCGCCAGCTATGTTACTACTGTTGGTTGCACTGATTTCGCTGCTTGAATCCCTTGCGCTGGTTGGCTTATTGGTGCCTGGTGTTGTGTTAATTACCGCCGCTTCGTCCGTGGCGGGGCATGAAGCCATTGCCCTGCCATGGCTAATCGGTGCTGCGTTAATAGGCGCCATTCTGGGGGATAGCATTAGCTACCTGCTCGGCTACCACCATCGTGAACAGGTCACTAACCGCTGGCCTTTATCCATGCACCCAGAATGGCTTGAACGCGGCGTACGTTTTTTTAACCGTTATGGTATCCATTCAGTATTTATTGGTCGGTTTGTAGGTCCAGTCCGCCCCATTATTCCGCTTATTGCAGGTATGATGCGGATGCCAAAGCGCACTTTTTTGTGGGCCAATATCACCTCCGCAGCCCTGTGGGCTCCCGCTTATGTGCTGCCTGGCTACTTACTAGGAAGAACCTGGCAACAGCACCTCAACCTCCCCCCAAATATAGAAACGGCAATCATTACATTAAGCGCCTGTATCGTCGTGCTGGCAGTGATTTTTTCCTGGGGAAGAGCCCAGGTTGGACGCCACGGTTTCATCTACTTGGCAACAGCACGTCTTATTCGCCGTATCCCCTTTATGCGTCGGTCGTGGCTCTCAATGAGCCTTAATGATGAAGTGCCGCTAGCCTCGTTACTGCTGTTTTTGATCACGTTGGCAAGTGTCTCCGCCTGGACTCTGCTAGTAATCAATCACCAAGGCCCGCTGGCAATAGACCTACAAGCACAGCGACTGTTTAACTGGTTAACCAATGAACCACTTCAATTAATCAGCGTAGCCTTAGCTAAAACAGGGGATGCACTTGGGATTAGCGCACTACTTTTGCCTTTGGCCGTTTGGCTGATCCACCATAAACGCATCGATGCTCTCTGCCATTGGGTCTTTGCCATCGGTGGCGTTGCGCTGCTCAATACAATAGGAAAAATGGTTTTTGAGCGTACTCGACCAGCAACACCAGAGCACTTAATTGGCTCATTTTCATACCCAAGTGCACACACCTCCACAACGGTTGTTATTGTAGGGCTAGCAGCGGCTTTTATTGCGGCAGAATTGCACCGCAAACAACGCGTTTGGGTTTATTGGCTGGCCATTATCTTAGCAACACCCATGGCGTTATCGCGCTTGATATTAGGCGTTCATTGGCTAAGTGATCTCATCGGCGGCGCCCTCTTGGGCTTGCTGGTATGCGCCCTCATTCGGCTGAATTGGCAGCGACGCGTTAGAGCTCCTTTACCTCATTGCCCATGGGGCAGACTCGTGGCTTCCACCACCGCGCTGCTAGTTTTGCGGATTATCCTGCTGCCACCTGTCTAGCCATTCGGTGCTATCCCAGGGCCAGCCAGATTCCCACGCCTATCATTAATGTCCCCGCAATGCGATTAAGCAACCTTACATTGCCACTTTTGCCCAGCACGTTACGCAGCGTTTTTCCCCCTGTTGCGTAGACCAGCATGCTGGCAAACTCGATCACTAAAATAACCGCAATCAGCAGGGTTAACTGAGGCGCAAGTGGCCGACTGCCATCTAAAAACGGCGGCAACAGCACCATAAAAAAGGCCCAGCCTTTAGGGTTGGCCACTGCCGTGACTAATCCCTGAGTGGCCAACTGCACTCGCCCTGCAGCAGGTCCGGCATTCAGTTCGGCAGGAATAGCCATACGCCCTCTAGAGCGCCACATCATAATGCCCAAATAAGCTAAGTAAGCGCCGCCTACCCACTTAAACGCAATGAACAGCTCTGGCTGTCGTAGCATTAACGCGGCCACACCAGCACCTGCAGCGGCGGCCACAATACCAACACCCACTAACTCGCCTATCATCATCCACAGTGTTCGCTTTACCCCCTGGGTCATGCCCAACACCATGGCCAGCGTCATACACATCCCCGGCGTTAGTGAAACGAACAAAAAAGTGGGTACAAACACTGACAGCGTCGCCCATGACATCATCATTACTCTTCCGTGTTGTTTACTTCGTTATCTGTATCGTTCGACGTGGTTTCATACCCCTCTCCCCAACGCGGTACAAGGCGGTGGGCAATACCTAACTGATTGAGTATCCGGGCGACCACAAAGTCGATCAAATCTTCTATCCGTTCTGGGCGATGATAAAAGCCGGGGGCCGCAGGCAAAATCACGACACCCAGGCGGCTTAGCGCCAGCATGTGCTCCAGGTGAATGGGCGAAAATGGACTTTCACGCGGCACGATGACTAATGTCCGCCGCTCTTTGATGGCAACGTCAGCGGCACGCTCAATTAAGTTATTGCTCGCGCCAGTTGCGACTGCTGACAACGTACCTGTAGAGCAGGGGCAAATTACCATCGCAGAGGGAGCACCGGATCCCGATGCCACGGGCGCCATCCAGTCTTCACGCCCAAAACAGCGGATTTGACCGGGCTTGGCACCACTCTGCTCAGTAAGCGCCTCTACTAAGCGCTTTGGCTGAGCGGGTAACGACACATCCGTCTCAGTGGAAATGACCATGTGTGCCGCTTTGGAGATCATTACCCACACTTCATGCCCTGAGGCCACCAGTACGTCGATCAAGCGCAGGCCATATTGCGCCCCTGAAGCACCTGTCAGCGCCACCGTCACCGGAGGTTTAAAGTCTGTCACTCAGTTTGCTCCTTGGCAGCCAACGCACTCAATAAACGCTGGTGAACGCCCTCGAAACCGCCGTTAGACATCACAACGATACGGTCGAGTGGCGACGCGTGAGCAACAACCGCCTTAACAAGTGCATCGATATCGCTATATAGCTCAGCGCGTTCGCCTTGTTCAGCCACTAACGCCTCCATTGACCAGTCAAGCCCTACTGGTTGAAACCAGAACACTGCATCCGCATCGGCAACGCTCTCGTTTAGTCGAGCACGTAGAGCGCCTAAACGCATGGTGTTGGAACGTGGCTCAATCACCGCGAGTAGTCGCCCTTTGGTGGTGGCTGCGCGCAACCCTTTTAACGTCGCTGCAATCGCTGTTGGATGATGGGCAAAGTCATCAATAACTTGTACGCCGTCCACTTCACCGATGATTTCCTGACGCCGACGGGGCGTTTTAAAACGCGCGAGAGCGGCACAAGCGCGAGCGAGATTCACACCGCAACGGCTCGCTGCAGCAAGTGCCGCGAGTGCATTGCGCGCGTTGTGCTCACCGGTTAACGCCCACTCGACCACGCCGTCCTCTTCGCTGTTTGCCCCGATGTGAAGCACCTGAAAGCGACTACCATCCTCACGTTCCAAACGCAGTTGCCACTCGCTGCTCTCTAACGTGCCGAAATGCTCGACCGACGACCATGCCCCCATTGCCAGAACACGCTCCAGCGCTGGCTGTTGATCAGCAACCAGCAAGCAGCCTTGGCTCGGCACCGTTCGCACCAAATGGTGAAACTGGCGTTCAATCGCAGCAAGGTCAGGAAATATATCGGCATGGTCAAACTCCAAGTTGTTCATCACCGCAACCTGGGGGCGGTAGTGAACAAACTTAGAGCGCTTATCAAAAAACGCCGTATCGTACTCGTCAGCCTCGACAATAAAGGGACTGTCGTGATGACCTAAGCGTGCCGACACGCCAAAATTACGCGGCACGCCGCCAATTAAAAACCCAGGCGTTAAGCCAGCGCTTTCCAATAGCCATGCTAAAAGGCTGGCAGTGGTGGTCTTACCGTGAGTACCTGCAACGGCAATGACTTGCCTGCCAGGCAGTACATGTTCAGCCAGCCACTGAGCGCCTGAGGTATAGGGCAAACCGCTATTTAGCAGCGCCTCGACTTCCGGATTACCCCGCGATAGCGCATTTCCTACAATGACAAGTGCAGGCTGATCAGCAAGGTTTTCGGCGCGATACCCTTCCATCAAGGTGATCCCTGCCTCTTCCAACTGGGTACTCATGGGAGGATACACATTCGTATCTGAGCCGCTCACCTGATGCCCTAACTCCCGCGCCAGCAAAGCCAGGCTCCCCATAAAAGTGCCGCAGATACCCATAATATGCAGACGCATAGGTGAAGCGCTCCTTACTCAACCAGTTAACTAAGCTGCTGAGACTAGCATGCAACGTTAACTGGCTCATCTAGTTCAAGGCAGGTCTGGGCTTTAAAACTAGCGCCTAAGCTCGTTCAGAAGTGACAAAACGCCCAGTTTGATGCAGGATGCGGCTACCTTTTTGCTCATGATCTCTTAAATACGATCATTCATACATATCCTATCGCTGACCAGTGTCAGTGCTACCGAGGGAGCTTACGATGCGCGTTTTAATTCGCTATTTCTTCAGAGGTGTTCGCCTTATTCTAGCCCCCGTCATGTTGATCTCAGAGAAGCTTTCAACCCCCAAAGCGGTAGAGCGTACCGAGGAAGAACAAGCTAAGGTCGATGCTGCCTGTGAACACTTGGCCCTCTACCAGTTCCGGACGTGCCCTTTCTGTATCAAAGTACGCAAAGAGATCGCTCGGCTGGGCCTAAAGATCGAATTGCGCGATGCTCAGCTAGACCCTGTCCATAAAAAAGCCCTTCAAGAAGGCGGCGGCAAGGTCAAAGTTCCCTGCTTAAAAATTAATCATGAAGACGGCCGGGAAGAGTGGCTCTACGAGTCAGATGCCATTAACCGCTGGTTACACCAACATTTTGCTTAAAACACATTTATACAGATGCCGCTATTGAGCAAAAGCGCCTTAATAGCGGCTCACACTCCCTCCACCTTCGTCTAACCTCCCCTCCTTGCAAGGCCGTACCCAGCCCAGTCATTCAGCAGATGAATGATACCTCTCATTATTTCGATTGTATGACGCGCCCCACACTCTCTATGTTTATAGCGAACAGAATATTGTTAGAACAGCTTACAAGCTGACCGTGTCTGTTTTGCTGGTTTTTAAGAGCACTTAGTTTTAAATACACTGTTTTTAAACACACTTGCTTTGGCCAGCAAAGTGAACAATAAACAATACAAAGGGAAACATTATGACGTTTAAGAAAACGCTACTGGCTTCTGTTATTGGTGCTGTGGTTGCAGGCACGACGATGCTGCCCATGACCGCGAGCGCAGAAACCCTGCGCATTGGTTACTCTGCCGATCCTGAAACCCTCGATATCCACGAGCAGTTATCTGGCGGCATGTTGCGCCTCTCACACTTAGCGTTTGACCCGTTGGTACGTTGGACAAAAGATTTCGAGTTTGAGCCGCGCCTGGCGACCGAATGGGAACAGGTAGACGAAACCACGACACGCATGACGCTGCGTGAAGGCGTCAAGTTTCACTCAGGTAACGATTTCACCGCCAAAGACGTGGTATGGACCATTGAGCGTCTCAAAGAGAGCCCCGATTATCGCGCTATTTTCGAGCCCGTCGCAGGCGCCGAAGCAGTTGACGATTACACTGTCGAAATTACAACCACTGAGCCCTACCCGCTACTGCTCAACCTTGCGACTTACATTTTCCCCATGGATAGCGAGTTCTACACGGGAGAAACGGAAAGCGGCAATGAAAAAGCAGAAATCGTAAAAGCGGGCAACTCATTTGCATCGCGAAATGCATCGGGCACAGGCCCGTTTATTATCACTGAACGCCGCCAAGGTGTCCGCGTTGATTTTGAACGCTTTGAGGATTACTGGGATACCGAAAGCGAAGGCAACGTTTCTAAAATTGTCCTGACCCCTATTGCTGAGAATGCCTCACGCGTGGCGGCACTACTGTCAGGCGGCGTTGACTTTATCGATGCCGTACCGCCCAACGATCTGGACCGTGTTCGCGAAGCCGATAACGCTAACCTAGTAGAAGTGGATGGTACGCGCATCATTGGCTTCCAAATGAACGAAGAGCGCGTTGAAGCCTTCCAGGATGCACGTGTGCGACAAGCCGTTGATCTGGCGATTAACCAAGAGGGTATTGCCGACCGCTTAATGCGCGGCTTCGCCACGCCTGCAAGCCAGTTCTCTCCCGCAGGCTATTCCGGCCACAACCCTGACTTAGTGCCTCGTTATGACGTTGAACGCGCCAAAGAGCTGATGGCAGAAGCGGGCTACGAGGAAGGGTTCAGCGTTGACATGATCGCGCCCAACAACCGCTATGTGAACGATGCTCAGATCGCTCAAGCAGTGGCAAACATGCTGGCACAAATTAACATTAACGTTAATCTGCGCACGATGCCCCTCGCTCAATACTGGCCTGAGTACGATGAGCGCGCTTCCGACATGGCGATGATTGGCTGGCACGCTGACACCGAAGACACCGCCAACTTCTTCCAGTACCTCTCTTTCTGTATTGATGAAGAGACTGGCGCTGGCCAGTACAACTACGGCAGCTACTGCAACGAAGAAATCGACGCACTTGTGACTGCGGCAGATAGCGAAACCGATCTCGAAAAACGCAATGAAATGCTGCGTGAAGCCGAAGCCATGCTTTATGAAGACGTGGGCTACATCACGCTGCATTGGCAGAACCTTGCCTATGGTGCAGCTAACGGCGTTGATATCGAGCCGGTTGTTAACGCCCTAGACTTCCCCTACCTAGGTGATCTGGTAATTAGTCGCTAATTGCCACGCTTACTTTCAAACGTGCAAGGATGCTTCGTTCCCCAAAGCTTTGGGGAACGAAGCGTTGTATGTGGTTAACAGCCTCATCATAGGCTTCGCCCTAACTTGCAATTAACTCTCTATTAAACCTATGACATAGGTGGCGTACGCCATGATTGCTTTTTTAATCAAGCGCCTGATGCACGCGATATTGGTGATGTTTGTCATCAGTGTACTGGCCTTCGCCATCCAGGATAACCTGGGTGACCCTGTACAACAGATGGTCGGTCAGTCGGTTCCCGAAAGCGAGCGTGAAGCCATTCGCGAGCGCTTGGGCTTAAATGATCCGTTTTTAGTTCAGTATGTACGCTTTGCGAAAAACGCCGTTCAAGGCGATTTTGGCGACTCTTATTTTTATCGTGAACCTGCGCTGGAGGTTATCGCCCGGCATTTGCCCGCAACCCTTGAACTGGTGTTTGCGGCTACGCTGATTATTGTGCTTTTCTCAGTACCGATTGGCGTTTATAGCGCGATAAAACCTCGCTCACCTGTATCACGTTTTTTTATGGGGGCTTCGATCATCGGCATTTCGATACCGGTGTTTTTGACCGCCATCTTATTGATTCAGATTTTTGCGATTGGCATCACTATCACGCCGTTTCCTGAAAGTACCAGTTGGGGAGCTTGGCTCAATGGCCTGCTATCGACAGAAGGCAATATGCCGTCGTTTGGTCGCGGCTATGATTTAGTACATGTGGTAGGCCACTGGGACACTAACTTAGCCACCTGGAGTGGTTTACAGCACCTAGCATTGCCCGCGATTTCACTCGCATCGATTATGTTGCCGCTGTTTATCCGCCTGATTCGCGCAGAAATGATGGAAGTGCTGCAGTCAGAGTACGTGAAGTATGCCCGAGCCAAAGGCATTTCAATGCGACGCGTTTACTTTGTGCACGCGCTAAAGAACACCATGCTGCCGGTTATCACCGTTGGCGGCGTACAGATCGGCACCATGGTGGCTTACACCATTTTGACCGAAACCGTTTTCCAATGGCCGGGCATGGGACTGATGTTCCTTGATGCGATTAACCGAGCCGATATACCGCTGATTGTTACCTACCTGATGATTGTCGGCGTCATTTTCGTGGTGACGAACACCATTGTGGATTTGATCTACGGCTTCGTTAACCCCACCGTAAAACTAACAGGTAAGCCCGCATGACAACGCCCACAACAACGACTGCACCCAGCCGCTGGGAACGCCTGCGCGACTCTTACTTATGGTACAGCTTTAAGCGCGACCGCACGGCTCAACTGTGCCTCGCAGTATTTATTTGCTTAGTGATCGCAGCGTTTTCAGCCCCATTGCTAGCCCCTACCGATCCTTATGATCTGGCTCAAATCGACATTATGTCGTCCGAGCTGCCCCCCTTTTGGATTGAGGGTACCGATGAGCGTTACAGCCTAGGCACCGACGCCCAGGGGCGCGATTTGTGGTCGATTATTCTCTACGGAACCCGCGTATCGCTACTGATTGGCTTTGGCGCGGTCATACTTCAAGCACTGCTCGGCGTAACGTTCGGCTTAATGGCAGGCTACCTAGGCGGCCGCGTCGACGCGTTGCTAATGCGCTTGGCCGATATCCAGCTGTCATTTTCTACCCTGATGGTCGCTATCGTGGTGGGCGCTCTAGTGAAAGCCACTATGGGCAGCGCGTTTTACAGCCAATATGCCGTGCTCATGCTTATTTTGATTATCGGGTTAGCCGAATGGCCACAGTACGCACGTACGGTGCGTGCTTCAGTACTGGCTGAGAAAAACAAAGAGTACGTCGATGCTGCACGCGTCATGGGGCTACGTAGCAAACGCATTATGTTCCGCCATGTGCTGCCTAATACCATGTCGCCGATTTTTGTTATCTCAACGGTGCAAATTGCCAACGCGATTATTTCAGAGGCTGCGCTGTCATTTTTAGGCTTGGGAATGCCCGAAACCCACCCATCGCTTGGGTCACTCATCAAATCGGGCTTTGACTATATCCAATCGGGGTCTTGGTGGATCACCCTAATTCCTGGAGCAGTACTCATTGTGCTGGTGCTGTCTATCAATCTATTGGGCGATTGGCTACGTGATGTCATGAACCCACGACTCTATAAAGGCTGAGGACACCATGGCACTACTTGAAGTCTCTCAACTCGATGTACGTTTTGCCCTTCGCCAAGGTGAAGTGCGCGCTCTACGCGATGTCAATTTCACCCTGGAGCGCGGCGAGCGCTTAGGCATCGTAGGCGAATCTGGCGCGGGTAAATCCGTGGCTGCCTTCTCGCTACTTAACCTAATCGCCAAACCCGGCTTTATAGCGGGTGGCAGCATAACGTTTGAAGGCCAGACGCTTAACACCATGTCTGAGCGCGGCCTGCGCAAAATACGCGGCAACCGCATCTCGATGATCTTCCAAGATCCGATGATGACGCTGAACCCCGTGCTCTCGATTGGTGAGCAGATGGTCGAGTGTTTAAAAGCCCATCGACGGATCTCCACCAAAGAAGCCCGCGCGATTGCCCTGGACAAGCTGCAACAGGTACAAATCCCATCGCCAGAAACACGCTTGGATCAATATCCCCACGAGCTTTCTGGCGGTATGCGTCAGCGTATTATTATCGCCATCGCCCTACTGCTCGATCCCGATATTATCATTGCCGATGAACCGACTACCGCCCTGGACGTGACCATCCAAGCGGAAATCATGGCGCTGTTGCTTGAGCTATGCGAACAGCACAACGTGGGTCTGATTCTCATCACCCACGACCTGGGGGTAGTGAGTCAGGTCACCCAGCGCATGCTGGTTATGTACGCCGGTCGCGTTATTGAGCAAGGCCTCACACGGGAAATTATCAACGATCCTCAGCACCCCTATACCCAAGGGCTGATCAACGCGTTACCGCAAATGGCGACCCCAGGTGAAAAGCTCAACCAGATCCGTGGCAGCATGCCATCACTCTCTAACTTACCTAGCGGCTGCGCGTTTCATCCTCGCTGCGACTTCATCAATAGGGCAGATGGTCAACCACGGCCTGCCTGCACCCAGCAAGTGCCTGAATTTGTCGAATCCGGCAATTGCCGTGTCGCCTGCCATATGGTGGCTGAAATGCTTGAAGATCGTCGCCTGAAGGAGGAAACACAATGAGTGCTCAGGTCGAAACTCGCCACGCTGCGCCCACGCAAAATGAAGAGAGCAGCGAATCGTTACTACAAATTCGTGGCCTTAAGAAGCGCTTTTCATTATCAGGGGATTTTTTGGAACAGCTGCGCTTTAAAGGCGGCAAGCTGGTGCGTCATCAAGAGCATGTACACGCGATTAATGGCGTTAACCTTGATATCAAACGCGGAGAAGCACTGTGCGTGGTCGGTGAATCTGGCTGCGGTAAGTCCACCGTGGCACGCACGGTAATGGGCTTACTCACCCCCACAGAGGGTGAAATCCGCTATGACGGGCAGCGCATTGATAATTTGAGCTCTCGCCAGTTATTACCTTATCGCAAGCGCATGCAGATGATTTTCCAAAATCCTTATGCCTCGCTTAACCCACGGATGACGATTCAACAAACGCTGGAAGAACCGCTGCGTTTGCACCACCCAGACTGGAACCGAGAGAAGATACTCGACAAGGTCCAAGACGTTATGAGGTCGGTGGGGATAGACCCCGATTGGGGCAAGCGTTTTGGGCACGAATTTTCCGGTGGCCAACGCCAGCGTATCGCCATAGCACGCGCCCTAGCCGTTGATCCTGAGTTTATTGTTGCCGACGAGCCCATTTCGGCACTGGATGTCTCCATTCAGGCGCAAGTGCTCAACCTGCTGATGGAAGCACAGCAAGCGCGTAACCTAACCTATCTATTTATCACTCACGATTTGGCGGTTGTGGAGCACTTTGGTACCCGCGTAGCGGTGATGTATTTAGGCACGGTGTGTGAAGTGGCCACAACGGCAACGCTATTTGCGAAACCGCGCCATCCCTATACCCAGGCGCTGCTATCCGCGATTCCCCGCTTAAAAGATGACCGCCCCCAGCATATTCGTCTTACCGGAGAAGTGCCCACGCCGGTCAACTTACCGAGCGGTTGTGTCTTCCATGGCCGTTGCCCCCATGCCAACGCCCGCTGTCATCAGGAAATCCCTACCCTGCAAACACAGGGTGACGGCACTCGCGTTGCGTGCCACGCTGTTGAAGAAGGCCGGCTATGACGCCAATTTTAACGACAGCATCACGTTTGGCAGGACGACGAGGTAAGGCATGGAAATTCGCTGGCTAGAAGACTTTATCGCCCTGGCCAGAACGCGACACTTCTCTCGCGCAGCGGATGAACAGCACGTCACACAGCCCACCTTTTCCCGGCGCATTAAATTGCTAGAGGAAGAGATGGGCGTGACGCTGATCAACCGGCAGACGTTGCCACTTTCGCTAACCCCGGCGGGAGAGGAGTTCCTGACACTGTGCGAACAGGTAACCGATCGTGTGCGCTTAACCCGTGACCGCGTGCGAGAAATCAGCGCCGGACAGCAGCGCCGTATCATGGTGGCTGCTCCACAGAGCTTACTCCCGCAGTTCTTGCCAGAATGGCTCGCTGCTACGGGTTGGCAAGAGCGCATACAGCCCTATTTGCGAGCAACCGGGTGGGCGGCGAGCGACTATTTTCAAGCACTTGGTCGGGCAGAGTGCGATCTTGCTATCTGCTATTGGCCAATCGGACGTTGCGATTTAGATATCGATACCAGTGCCTGCACGTATCGGATCATTGGCCACGAGCGCTTGATTCCTGTCACAGGCCTCGATGCGAATGGCACACCTTGCGCGTTGCTACCCGGCTCGCGCCAGCAACCCGCGCCTTGTCTGGCCTATCCAAAACGCGGCTTATTGGGCTCAGCGGTAAAGGCGCATCTCGCTCGCTTACCGCAGAGCACCTACCTCACGGCGCAAAGTGAAAACCTCTATGCGGCGGGTATTAAAGAGCTAGTGCTGCTCGGCTACGGCATGAGCTGGTTACCCGAACGCAATATAGCCGCTGAGCTCGCCAACGGCACATTAATCAGAGCCGGCGATAGCCGCTGGGATGTCCCGATGGAGCTACGACTATATCGGCACCAAAACCAGCATCACGCAGAGCTGGATAGCCTGTGGAGTGAGCTTGCTCCACCACGCAGTTAAGCCCGTAGTTAAAGCACTAGCCCGACTTGATACCGTACCCTGAGCCACTAGCCAAGCCGCCATTGATAAAAGGACACCACCTGCATGTCAGCCTCTTTGTTTAACTTGCAGCGCAAACACTTAGCGCATTTACAGCAAGCCTATGCAGACCTGTTGACCAGACACGGTCTCGATAGCTTAGCCATCTATAGCGGCCACGCCAGTGCACACTTTGGCGACGACCAAACGCCAACCTTCCAAACGTACGGCCATTTTATGCACTGGGTAGGCATGGCCGATATTCAGCACAGTTGGCTGGTGATTCAACCCGGCAAGCGCCCGCAGCTGTATTTGTATGCGCCAGCAGATTTCTGGCATTTGCCTACTCGCCTGCCTGAAGAGCCATGGGTAACTGAGTTTGATATCCACCTGTGCAGCGAAAAGACCACACCAACGTTAGCGGGTCGCGCGGCAGTGATCGGTGATATTGAGGCCACCACACGCCTAGCACTAGACGCGCAGTATCAGCCCGAACCGCTGGTTAGGGCCCTCGATGAACTGCGCATGTTGAAGACCGCTTATGAAATAGCCTGTTTAAGCGAAGCCAACCGGCTTGCCATCGCAGGGCATCAAGCCGCGCAGGCTGCTTTTATTGGCGCATCAGCGGAGTTAGATATTCAGCTGGCCTACCTGGCTGCCAGCAGACAGCGGGAGTCTGATGTCCCCTATCAGAACATTATTGGGCTAAATGATCATGCGGGCGTATTGCACTACCAACACTATGATCTAAATAGCCCTACGCAACGACATAGCCTATTGGTTGACGCTGGTCGCCGTTTTCGCGGTTACTGCGCAGATATTACACGCACTTATGCAGGCCCTGACGCGCCAGGCATCTATCGCGATTTAATTGACGGTATTCACCAGGTAAAAGACACGCTAGTGGAAAGCGTTGCTCCAGGCGTCGAGTTCATTGCGCTACATGAGCAAATGCATCGTTTGCTGGCAGATATCCTTATTGCCAATGACCTTTTTCAGGGCAGCGCAGAACAGGCAATTGATGAGGGAATCACGCGAGCTTTTTGCCCACACGGTTTAGGGCATTCGTTGGGGCTGCAGGTTCATGATGTGGCAGGGCTTCGCCATCCAGATGGAACGCCCTCACCCGCTCCTGAGCAGCACCCAGCGCTACGTTTAACCCGTACGCTGCGCCCTAGCATGGTAGTAACGATAGAGCCTGGGTTCTACTATATCCCTATGCTGCTGGCCCCATTGCGCGACAAGGCACTACCGATTAACTGGAAAGTCGTTGATTCGTTAGCCAACTGTGGCGGCATCCGTATTGAAGATAACGTCGTTGTCACAGAGAGTGGCTTCAAAAACTTGACCCCCTGATCAACAAAACGCCCGACCCAAGGATTAACTCCCCAGGCCGGGCGACTATCAGATCGCGGGCAAGATCACCCTGCGCACTTCTCGTTAGAAGCGGTAGGTGACGCCACCACCGATAGTAACGGGTTCCATGTTTACTTTACCAACCTTGTTACCACCTGCATTGATGTCGGCATTCACGTCTGCATAGCTAACATAACCGTTTAACATGATGTTATCGGTAACCGCTAAATCAACCCCCGCCTGACCGATCGCACCATAGCTTTCATCAACGCTTAAGCCTGTGGGCTCGCCTGAGAAGCGAGTATAGTTCAAGCCAACGCCTACATAAGGCTGAACTTTAGAGTCTAAACCGCCCATCGGATAGTAGTTAACCAACAGATTAATCGGCAGGCGGTCTACGCTACCTGCGCTGCCACCAGGACTGGTGTTGAGGTCGTGTTCAAACTTCTCGGAGCTGTTCAGTTCAGCGCCAAGCTTATCGGTGAACAGGTAACCCGCGCCAAACGTAAATCCTCGCGCGCTTTGTACGTTTAGGTCTGCCGCGCCAACATTGCCATTTCCAGAACCCGTATCCGTTTGGGCGACACCACCACGTACGAAAACGTCACCTGCTTCGTAAGCGAGTGCTGCTTGGCTGGCGATCAATGCGCTAGCGGTAAGAACAGCAGCAGAAACTAATTTTAATTTACTCATCAGGGTCATCCTCTTACATCTTACTCGGGATTGGTGCCGGTAACTCCAGCTACCTATACAATATATACCAATCGAACAGCGTTTCCAAACTTATTGTGTTATTTTAATATAAGTTTTACATATCAAGCACTGCCGAAAAACAGAATTGGTTATAAAAGTCAAGCACAAAGGACAGACATAAAAAAAGTCCCCCGAAGGGGACCCAGGTGGAGCACGCCAGCTCACTCAGTGTATCGCTTACCGATCTCTGTCGGGGCGATGTAGCAAAGAAGGAAGAGACACCCATTTAACGCCGGTAACTCTGTTCATTTGCTTCTTACCTAATATATAGCGAACTGCGTGCCAATTTAATTTTTAATGATTAAAAACAATGTCTTATTAATAATTAAAACTGAATACTTATCGAAAGGCGTTGTTGCCAATGCCAAAGCGCACCATCTATGCGCATGACAGGTTGGTTTTGCCTCATAACGAATCGCTCAATTGGAAATTCCGTTTAACGTTGAGCAGAGAAGTGCTTCTAGCGTGATCGGTTGATCTCGTCTTCAGCACATGCTGCTAAATCTTTTAACACCTGACGCTGCTGCTCATTTAAACGCCGTGGCACGGAGTCAATAATACAAAGCGTTCCTATCCTGAAGCCATCCACCGTTGTCATTGGTATGCCCGCGTAGAAGCGTATGCCTCTATGTACTTTTACCAAAACAAAGTCTTTAAAACGACTGTCTTGGCTGGCATCTTCAATCTCAAAAATTCCTTCTTCCTGAATGGTATGGGCACAAAGCGACTCTGTGCGACACGTTTGGGTAAGCGCGATCCCTTGTCGGGATTTAAACCATTGGCGATCTTCATCGACTAACGTTACCAGCGCAGCCTCTACACCAAAAAACTGAATTGCCAGCCGAACAATTCTATCGAAACGCTCTTCTGGCGGGGTATCCAAAAGCGCTAGTTGGCGCAGCGCCTGTAGCCTTGCTTGCTCACCCTTTACCATGGCAACACCCTCTTCTTAGGTAATGGATAGCGTCATTCACGCAGCAATGCTGCTTAGATCGTTTTGATTAGTAAAATGTATGCATTAATTCATCTTTTGTCGCTGATTAGACAATTATTCTGCACTTACACTCGGCCTTCTCTGATAACTATCACTTTATAATCATCAACTTAAATCAACCCGCACATCCTTTCAAGATAACACTCAAAATGTCTATTCTCGCGCCAATAATTAATTTAACCCCACAATTATGCATAGAGCCGTTCAGCTAGGCCCTCGGGTTAGCAAAAAACGCACCATATAACGGTAAATTGTCTTGCCCCGATATCATTGCTTAGGCTGCAAACATTTAACCACCAACGTATCCCCTGCCCAGTGCTCCCCAACCATAAGGCATTTGCGGTGACTTAATTGAAACGATTGTCCTCGAGGGCATCTTCAATCTCAAAAATTCCTTATTTCTAAATCACTTGAATACAAAATATACTCTTGGAAACACGTTGACCAAGCACTAATTTCAGTAAACTTTCAAGACAACCCTCATCCTAATTGGCTGTTATTTTTAAGATAAATCATTACCACCAACTAAATTTAATAATGCAAAGACAAAACACTGGAAAATGCAATAAGATGGTCTACGCTAATTCTTAATACTTTTTAACTATTTGGAATCACCAGAATTCTAATCGGCAGCTACTTAACCCTGCGGAGGTAACTGTCTGTTCAAACAGCTTTATTCTAAGCATTTCGGGTCTTCTCATTAGGGCGAAAAATAATTTTTTATGTCTACTTTATTTCTCTTATAAGTTTTTATTGATACACATAACATCTTACTTTCACTCTGTTACATTTTCGAAGAACCTTATCGATTGTTAAAGGCTTACCTAACTAAGCATTTGATTAATTTTACTTATGTGGCGTGAGAGATAAAAAAGAGTCGGTCACAATAAAGGAGTGTGCATGGATACCTATCAGTACGACTACTCTTATGCACTGACCAAAGACAAGGTCAATGACATCATGAGTACCAACCTTGCATCGGTTTCGATGCCCCTTGTTTATACAGACCATGACTCTGTCACAGGTGCTATTACCACTATTAATGTCAACCTCGGCGTATGGAGCATGGCAGATGGGGGGCAGAACAGATTAATGAAGCTCAATATACCGATTAAAGAAGGTTTTATGAGTATATCGGGCCTGCCAGGCGTTAATGGCAGTTGGGATATGACTGGGGTTTCACTGCTGGTGGAAATTACGCTCGGCTGGCTTGGGCCCGGAAATCAACAAGAACTCGATGGCGAAGGCTCTCTGACCAGCTTAGTCTTCTCTCCCTCCGAAGCCAGCACACCCAATGACCCCGGCTATATCGCTATTCTCACTGTAACAGACCCATCAGGACAAATGACAAGTGCCGCCACCGGCATGCTAAAACAAATTGCGCAACAAGCATTTTATGAAAGCCGGGATAATCTGCAGTACATCTTCGCAGGTGTCGTTCCGGTGCCTGCTGGGGCGACCACATGGTTACGCCCATATAAGTGGCAATACTTTGTTGCATCTGGTGATATTGAAGCACTTTGCTTTCTGTCGATGCTCGATGATTCGCCATTTCCTGCCACCCCTGCGTTTGATTCCACAGCGCTGACGTCTGGTTGTAACGCTGTTGCACTGATTTCTCAACAAGCTTTTTTTAAAAACACGCTATTGCCCGGCATTGAAGACACCTTTCCCAAGGGAACATTTTCTGTACACCAAACCAACCAGCATTCGGTTATTTCTAGTAATGGGGCGTTTGATGCGCAGATTGATGGCGACAATATCAACACCGACTCCTTTTCTCTTTGGCCTTCCGATGCTGGTGACGGACTCCAGACATCCTCTGCTGGCGGCGGCCCACTTACCTTCCTTTTTGGTCTAGCCGACTTGCCAGATGCCACTTATAGCTGGACGTCAAAAACTGTCAATCCGCTTTCTTTAAATTATTCGACCGGGGTGATGACTTTTGAAGAAGACCCTAGCCCACAGACGACGCATGATCAGGATATTCCTTGGTATGACTACATCATCCTCGTTGGGCTAGGTTTAACGCTCCCCGGTCTGATTGCCGATATAACCGATGCGGTCAACCATTATGGCGACCAAGTGAATGCTGTGGGCATGGCTAATATTAACGCCGCCGTACAATCAACTTTTGATAACGATGTCGTCAACGTAGCCAGCCTCCTCGACTGGCAAATTGATGGCCAGTCGTTCAGCTTGACCGAGGGAGGCCTAGACGGAGCCCTCTATTTTCGTGGAAACCTTTCCTGACCACCCCTCTTAGCTGATCTGAGCATAAGTTGGAGTGAATACTCATACAGTGACGAAGGAGAAATACCATGACCGATAGCACTTCACTTGCCCCAGCTGCTGTAAAGGAAATTGACGCCCGTGCGGTTGCCGAGACATACAATTGGGATACCGTTGTAGCACTACATTTTGACACGACCAACCGAGCACTTACTGACAACTGGAGCAGTGTTGATGATAGAGCCAAGAACATCTCACAGTCAGCCAGCGATGATCCAAGCTACCAACTCACAGCCAGTTTGGACGCTTGGCAGCTGTCTACCGGAGGCGATGGCAAGAACATCAATATGAGCGTTCCAGTTTCTGGTGGTAACTACCTAGCAGGTGGCCAAAGTTACTCACTGGATGGGCTTGGGATGAGCGTTATTATCCAAATTAATATGGATTGGATTCCAGACCCAGACCAGAAGGCTTTTGTGATCAACGAAGGGGTTGGTGCCATCGTTGCCGATCTCGATAATAGCGTTGTGGATGCTGCGCTTATCGAGGATTTTGCAACTAACGGTGTCACGATTAGCAGTAATTCTGCGCTGTCTACCGTTACGCCAGGCGCCGCTTGGGTGGTGACCGCGGAGGACAGCTCTTTCTATTACATGTTTTATAGTGAAGACAAGGATCAGGATAAGTTTCTCTCTGTCTATCAATACACTGATTCCTTCCAGAGCCAGCTTCGTGCCCTTAGTCAGGAAGCTGGCGGAACAGCTGCCGTCGTCGTTATGAACATCGTCAATCCACCAGATGCTGGCAGTATCGGTAACGCGGTATTACCAGAGCTTCTTAGTGAGTGGTTCAATACCAATATTGGCTATTTTAACTTCGTTTTCTCAGTAATAGATCTGACTCCCCAGCTCGGCCAGTCTCCCAACTATACCTGGATTGATCCCACAGCCACCAGTTATGCCGTGGTGGACGAGCAGACCATGGAAAGTTCGGTGATGGGTGTATTGACGATGATTCAGAACAATACTCCCGGATCAAATCACCAGGTGTCACCTAATGCCATTCCAAGAGGCGAGGATGCCAACGGGGCCGATACAGGCTTGCTGATTAGCGGCCCGAACTTTGTGAAGAATATGATCCTAGCGGGTGCCAAGAACCTCTTTGACGAGGCGACAGACGAGGATTTCACTACATTTAATGATGGTCTGTCTGTAAAAAACGTCAATAAGTTGACTTACGGCTACTTCAAGATGGATGACGACCCGTCTGCCACAACGGCAGACGACGGTTATTCCTCTCAACTAGACGAAGGGATTCTCCCTGAGGGGCTGGTAAATGCCTTCAGGACTCAGGGCCAGTATGGATATATTTATAACCCTGACCTCCGAAACGATTCAGTTAAAGTCAACATCAAGGGAAGTCAATGGTTCCTAAGCGGTAACGGGGATGAGTACATCGTAGATCTCAATGACGGCAAACTCGAATTATACACCGCCACCCAAGTCACCATTGAAGCTAATCAGTTTGAAATGAGTTTGGAACACAGTTTTCTGGAAATCAAATTCATTGACTTAACCTACCACCAAAGTTGGCAATACGACGTCCATATTAATTATACCGAGCAGGTGAGCCTAGGTCTGAAAACGGTCACGACGTCTTCCGGAGACACGAAACAGATTTTCAATTTCACCCAGTCCGTACGCAATATGACGGTCAATGTCACAAAAACCCAAGCCGAAATAGACTTTGAAATTGTCATGGGAGCGGTCACCGCGTCCCTCGCCTTGATTGCTGTTATTGGCCCGGTTGTGGATGGCCTTGCTGCCTCTGCAGAAGTGACAGTTGCCAGTGTTGATGAAGGCTCGGCCCTTCTTGATGAAGAAAGCTTTTTCAGTGCACTTGGTGAGGACAGCGAGAGCGAAGAACAAAATGTCGCCAACGAAGAAGATGCGCTGGCGAATGGTGCTGAACAAGCTACAGGGCGAATGACGCGGATCAAAAATGCTTTCAATTCGACTCGCTGGAAAGTATTCGGTGGTGTCACAGCAGCTTTGACTGCAGCGTATGGTGTTGAAATGACCGTGGCGGCTATTTTGGAGTCTGTATACAAAAACGATTGGGAAAACGTGCCTGGCTTTGACGAGTTTGCCAACGATGCCATCGCGCCTTATACCTTCCCTGGTGTCAATGGATATGAGCTCAAATCAGCATGGCTCGCCGATTCTTTACAAATTGGCCTGAAAACCAAGTAAACAGCGACAAAGGAAAGCAGCCATGTCCACCCAAAATGCTGCCGCAAATACCTATAATTGGGATACCGCTTTTGCTATTCCGATTCCTGACGTCAATAAAACCATTGTGGATCAGCAGTCATCACCGCACAGCTTCTCGGTTACGGCAGAAGGTTCTTACACAGCCTCCGCTGATTTCTCGGACTGGCAAGTCTGTATGGGTGGGGATGGCAAAAACATCCGTATTTCCATCCCCATGAGCAACATCGTTGTTGACTACACCAGTGGCAGTAAGGTTACCGTTGATGCTGGCAACGCAACGATAGAAATCAACCTTCACTACATTCCCCACAGTGCCGCGAATGACGACTCATCGAACTTGGTTGCTCTGGTTGCAAAAACCAGCTCAGACAATGCCTCAACTCCAGTAGCCGCTTTGGTGGGAGAGGTATCACTCACCCCCAACCCTGGAAGTGTCACTCAGGCCGTATTTGGCCAAGCCCTTTTAGATTGGATCTGCGCTAATTTAAGCGAGTTCAACCATGTATTTTCAGTGGTTGATCTCAACCGAATGATTGACCAGGGACAGTGGGGGTTCGTAACACCAAATTATACAGAGTACGCTTACCTAGATGGCAATTCGCTAAGCGACAGCGTTCTTGGCGTGCTGACGATGACAGGTGATCGAACCGGGCAATCGTTGAGCGAGCAGGTTTCTCCTAATGCCATCCCAGCGAATAGCGAAGCCGGTTTTCTCGTCTCCCAGGAAAGAACCTTATACGATCTGGTACGACCCGCCATCATGGTTGCCTACCCTGGGCTGAATAGCGATAACTTCCTGATGAGCAATGATAAAACCAAACTTTATCTGGATCAGGGGGTATCAGTGGATATGCCTCCAGTTGAACATGATGGTTCAACTTATCACCCTATACTCACATCCCTTACAGTAGAAACCGATGGAGAAACATTCATCGTAACCAGCACAACCAGCACCTACATCACTTTTGGCATTACATCAGAGACAACCGCAACCAACTGGTACACGCTAAATCTCGGTAGCTCAAATAATGGGCAAACCATCAATTTCGTACAAACACAACCAACTGACCAGCAGTATACAGTTCACCAGGATCCGGGGGTCGTCGTTACCGAGATCATCATATCGATCATTGTCGGCCTAGTGGCCTTGATTTGCGCCCCTCTGACGGAGGGGGCATCACTCGTGATCGGTGGGCTTGTGATTGGGCTGCTATTGGGTGCTTCAGAAATTGCAACAGGTGCCATTGAGTCGGTCAATAAAGAGACATCACCTTCTGTGGATTTGCTTTTGATTAATGCCGTTGATCCTATCAAATGGACGGGAAGTGACTCGTTCAAGCTTGATTATGTACACCCAAATATTTCCTTACAGCTGGGCGGAGATCCACTCTTCGTATAACACACGCAACGCTAATTCAGGAGAACCATGATGGCTGATACTGAAAAAATCATTGATGTACTGATCGCTATTGATGCCGAGTCAGTCATTCAAAAGTACGGAACTAATACAGACTCTGATAACCCTCAGCAGATCGCTACCAGCGCGAATTTTATCTACATGATTGTGCGTAGTGACGAAGCGGTTTCTGGAAACGGCGGCGCGGAGTTGACCATTGCGGCCCAGACACTAGACGTTATTCGTTGGCGAGAAACTTCGTTGACGCTAAACGGCACTTACTCAACCATACTTTATGAGTTCGATTCGACCAATAGCGACGGCCTGATCACCCCTCCCCAGCCCATAACTGTAGAGGTAGATACCCCCTTACCGGTTGCTTCTGATCCCCTTCATCCATCAACCCAGACGATCAATGACTATTTCTGGAACTGCACGGTCACCAGAGCCGGAAATGTAACCTACCACTTCAAGTTCATGATTGTTGATCGTGATAATAATGTACAGGGTTACTATTGGTGGGATCCCTTCATTCAGATCACTGACTGATTTTATTCTCTGAACCTCTTTCAACCAAGAGGACAAATACAACAAGGAGAATGCTGCATGGAACGAAGCACCACGCCACAAATCATCGATATATTGATGGCGGTCGACGCGGATACCATCGCATCAAACTACCTCCCTGGAACCCCATCCAAGCCAACGCCGATTGACGAAACGATGATTTACTTGATCGTCCGGCAAGACAATGGGGCCTTCGGGGAGGGAACGGGGGAGCTAAAAGTAACTGCTCGTACACTAGACACCCTCAGATGGCGAGAGACATCACTTTCTGCAAATGCGACATACTCAGCAATTCTGTACCAATACGAACCCGTGGGTGGAAAACAGAACATTCTGTCAACACCTTATCCAGTTGTCGCAGAAGTCAAAACCCCGCTTCCTGTTCCTGGTGATCCTCTTCACCCTGTGACTCAAACAATCAACAGTTATTTTTGGTCGGCACAAGCGGTTGCTGAAGGGGAAATTACCTACGCGTTCAATTTTATGCTCACAGATCGGGACAACATTGTTCAGGGCTACTACTCGTGGGATCCATTTATTCAGGTCACTGCTTAACAACTTCAGCAGAAGGATATTGTCATGGCAACTGATTCTACTCACTTCGTAAAATATCGATTGAAAAGCCCAAATCTGAAGGAGCAGTACATCACCTTCAGCTCTAGAACGCCTAAAACGCTACAAATTGCCCAAGATCATCCATTAGTCCAGAAATTGGCAGAAACTGACTCCAAAGCAGCCAGCAATGTGGAGCAATTAATCCAGGAACTATTGACACATGAAAAGCGCTTTTTCGCATGGCTAGGGGCTAGCGAATCACACATGGAGCAATTTATGAATGACCCTGTCAGCGCCTTGAAGCTGGCGATACCTGACCTGCCAGACTCCTTCTTCAACGAACTTGATTCGCTGCCCAAGATATTCCAAAAAAAGACGTAGCCTAGTGCTAATGACAGTCAGTTAAGCCTAGCTGGCATTAGCCGATGGGCTGGTTTTTTTGTTTAATAAGTGCCTGACGGTGACTCCCCCCAGCCCTCCGAGCCGCCCTCGTCATTCCCGCAGGCCCTTAGCGGGAATCCATGTTGACCTGGGGTTTCGGGCTGCTGCAGGCCAAGGTCAAGGTGGATTCCCGATTACCCCACTCGGGAATGACGGTGTGGTGACTCGGGAATGACGTGCGGCGCTCGCTTTGGGAGGTGGCCGCTTTGTTATATGGGGCTTGGGGATAATGCCAGTAAGCCTTAGCTGACTGGCAGTGTAGTCTAGTGCTGTGTATTTTAGCGATCACGTTATCGAAGTATGGATCGGGTCCCCTCCCACTTCAATAAGCGCGATGCGCCAAAGGTGTAAAAAAAGGCCATCATAGGATGGCCTTTGGTCGATGCCCGTATAGCGCTATGGCGTGACGATTATTTTCACCTGCGCTTTATCACTCAACAGCGCCTCGAATCCCTCTTCAACAATATCTGCTAGCGGAATACGCTGGGTTACCATATCTTCAGCGCGGAAATAACCTCGCTGCATGAGTGCCATTACCGCCGGATAAACATGGCGATAGGCAATAATGCCCTTCATGGTACGCTCTTTAATGACCAGATCGTTGGGATGGAAACTGGCCTCCCCTTCCCAAATACTGACCACGATCACTTCTCCGCCTTCGTGAGTGCTGTGCAAGGACTGATTCAGTACGGCTGGAATCCCGGTCACTTCGAACGCTACGTCAACGCCACCGTTGCTCAACATTTGTAGCTTAGCCACTGCATCTTCTTGCTGCGGATCCACCACGATAGCGCCAAGCGCTTCGGCCTTCGCTTTACGTGAAGGTGCTACCTCGACGGCGTAAATTTGAGCGGCGCCTGCCGCTTTTAGTGCCTCGATGGTCATTAAGCCAATCGGGCCTGCGCCAAATACTGCTGCGCTATCCCCAGCCTTCAAACTACTTTGACGAACGGCATGCAAAGCAACCGCCGCTGGCTCTACCAGTGCCCCTTGCTCGAAGCTGAGGTCATCCGGCAGCTTATGCACCATATGCTCCCCCATCACGGTGAACTCCGAGAAGCCACCGCCGCCACCAGAAAGGCCATGGAAACCCAATAGTGGCGTGAGGTTGTAGCGCTCCATCTGATAAGCACCGTTCTGGTTAGGTGACAGAATCGGTTCTATGGCGACGCGATCCCCCACTTTCACCCGGGTTACTTTATCGCCGACCTCAACCACTTCACCAGCGAATTCGTGCCCCATGATAATCGGTGCTTGCTCACCGCTAATGGGGTGCGGCTTATCGACCGGAATAAAAATCGGCCCAGCGGCGTATTCGTGCAAATCGCTACCACAAATACCACACGCCGCCACCTTAACTTTTACCTCATGAGGGTCGTTAATCGTCGGTATCGGCATTTGCTCAACACGCAGATCTTTCGCTGCATACCAAACCGCTGCCTGCATAGTGCTCTTTTCGTCTTTGCTATAGGTCATAGAGAGAATCCCCCATCTACTGCAATGGCTTGTCCAGTTACGTGTTCGGCGCAAGCCAGATAGACCACCAGTTGCCCCATATCCTCAGGCGTTTGCGCTTCGCCCTGAGGCAGTAAAGTTTTTTGATGCCTCTCCCAGGAAGCCTGCTCAGTTTCCCCCTCTTCGCGCCACCTTCCAGCAAGACCATCTTCTCCCCGCCACATACCAGTGCCGACGACCCCAGGGCATAGCGCATTCACTGTCACGCCATCGGATGCGACTTCCTTAGCGACAGCATTGGTAAAGCCAATGACCGCAAACTTAGAAGCGGAATAATGGGAAAGATTAGGAAACCCAACCTTGCCAGCGATGGAAGAGACGTTAACTATCCGCCCATATCGGCGTGGCCGCATGACTTCTAACTCAGCCTGTGTACACAGAAATGTACCTTTGGCATTGACCGCCATAACACGATCCCACTCCTGCGCAGACAGCTCCTCAACCGAATGAATACTGATAATTCCTGCGTTATTGACAGCAATATCTAGTTGTCCGAAATATTCTTGCACCGCCTGTACCAGCATATGCACCGATTCGGAGGACGAAACATCGACCTGTAGCGCAATACTACGACGGCCAAGCGCTTCGACCTTAGCAGCCGTTTCTTCTGCAATTTCGATATCCAAGTCGGCGACGGCCACATCCGCACCAGCTTTTGCCAGTGCCAGAGCAATGCCCTGGCCTATGCCACGCCCTCCGCCGGTGACTAATGCAGTCTTTCCATTCAATTGCATGAGCGTCTCTCCTCTTTAATTAATTGAACCGAGCCGGTATACCGACTCGTATAAACGCTCAGCCCAAGTGATGAACTGGTTGCAGGCCATAAACAGGGGTATCTAGCCCTTCCATGCGTGCTTTTAACTGCAGCGCTAAATAACGTGAGTAGTGCCGCGACTGGTGTAGGTTGCCGCCATGGAACCACAGTGCCTCTTGCTGAGTGGGTTTCCACATATTGCGCAGCTCACCTTCCCATGGGCCCGGGTCTTTGGTGGTGTCGGAACCTAGCCCCCAACACTTGCCGACTTTATCGGCCACTTCTTGAGAAATAAGCCGCGCCGCCCAGCCATTCATCGAGCCATAGCCGGTGGCATAAACAATCAAATCAGCATCAAGCTCGCTGCCATCAGTCAGCGTGATGGAGTGAGGGTTAATTCGCTCAATGCCCACGCCGCTGCGCAGTTTGATGTCGCCACTGGCCACCAGATCACAGGCTCCCACATCGATGTAATAGCCCGAACCGCGGCGCAAATATTTCAAAAACAGCCCAGATTCATCGTCGCCGAAATCGAGCATAAAGCCTGCGCTCTCAAGCTTTTGGTAAAACTCGGCGTCACGCTTTTTAATCGCTTCAAAAGCGGGGCGCTGAAAATCCGGTAATACTTTGTACGGAATCGAAGCAAACACTAGATCGGCTTTTTCATGGGTTAAGCCATTCGCCACAGCCTCTTCCGAATAAAGTGGTCCTAACACCTCTTCCATCAGTGAGTCTGACTTCACAATATGAGTAGATGAACGCTGGAGCATGGTGACATCGGCATCGTGCTCCCATAACGCGGCGGCAATGTCATGGGCCGAGTTATTAGAGCCCACGATGACGCATTTCTTACCTTTATAGGCATCCGGCCCGGGGTGTTGGCTAGAGTGCTGCTGCTCGCCTGCAAAGTTTTCTGCCCCTGGGAATTTAGGTACATTCGGCATCCCAGACATACCGGTAGCCATTACCAACTGCTTGGGCCGTAGCGTGATCTCTTCGCCGTTGCGCTTAACCTTAACCACCCACTCACCTGCGGCTTCGTCGTAGCTAGCATTCTGACACTCGGTGGAACTCCAATAATTGAGCTCCATCACTTTTGTGTACATTTCCAGCCAATCACCCACTTTGTCTTTCGGGGCGAATACCGGCCAGTTATCTGGGAAAGGGATATAGGGAAGGTGGTCGTACCACACTGGATCGTGCAAGCAGAGTGACTTATAGCGCTTACGCCAGGAGTCTCCCGCGCGCTCGTTTCGCTCAATGATGATCGTTGGCACACCCAGTTGCCTGAGCCGTGCACCTAAACCAATACCGCCTTGGCCACCGCCAATAATCACGCAGTAAGGTTGCTGGGTGTAGCCCAGCTCCGCTTCTTCACGCTCCCGTGACTCCAACCACGTTTCACGCTGCTTATTGGCACCGTGCTCAGCTCCTTTGGGACGATGGTGATTGCACTGCTCAGGGTAGTCGTTCAGTGCTTGCATGGTAGTTAACAACGTCCAGCACTTGCCTTCTTTAAGACGCAAATAGCCTTTACCGCGGGCAACCGCGGTATTGAAAGTAAACCACGCATCGTAGATGTCGCCGTTTTCAGTGGCCTCGCCGTCTAACTGCCAGTCCGTAGGCTGTGCGTTATTGAGCGTGGCATTGAGCATGGCCTGAATTTCATCTTTGCCTTCGCAGGTTTTTAAATTCCAGGTAAACGTAAGAAAGTCACGCCAGTAGCACTCGTCTCCAAACAGAGACAGCACTCGCTCAATATCCTGGGTTTGAAGGGCAGTATCGAAATCCTGCAGCCACGCTTGAACAGTCTCCGTGGGGGTTTGCTGGACTTGTGCCGTTATCTTTGACATAGCGGGTACTCCATGTGCATTTGTTATTGTTGAGTTAACTGTGATGCACCCAATACATAGCAGCTGCCGTGCCAAACCAACCATATAAAAAATAAGCAACTGAAAAATATATAATTTATTCACATACAGACAAATAGATAAGACAGCAAAAGTGCCGTACACCTGTCACGCCGTTTACAGATTGACGTTACAGGTGTAACGCACGACTAACGGCGTAAGCAGACCACGTTGACTCTGGGGGTAAAGCGCATAGGCTGAAAGAACAATAACGACAGCGCCCAACGAGTAACGCCATGCTGCACTCCACGCTTGCACCTACACGGCTTCAATCTGAACAACGTCAACATATCGAGCATATTTTTCAGCTCGGTGAAGGGCTAGATACCCCCAGCTTGCCTGCGCAGGCCCCCATTCGTCGCTCCTGGCTGCGCTGCCTGAACGAGTATCAGCTAGACCCCACTCATCCACGCCCAGCACGGGTAGTGCCGCAGCAAACATTGATTGAGCACCGCGAGTCTGTTGATGAATTACTGCATGTCGCCCGCGCCGGGGTCGATCAGCTTTATGGTCAAATAGCGCAGCTTGGCTACGTACTACTCGTCACCGACCACCGTGGCATTACCGTTGAGTTTCGCGGCGACCCCAACCAGGACCAGCAATTACGCAAAGCAGGCCTCTACCTGGGGGCTGACTGGGATGAACGCTTTGCAGGCACCTGCGCTGTCGGTACCTGCTTGCATGATCGCCAGGCCATTATCTGCCACCGTCAAGAACACTTCGATGCATCCCATATCTCGCTGACCTGCACCGCCGCTCCTATTGCTGACCCTCAGGGTAATGTGATGGCCGTGTTAGATATCTCCGCGCTGCAGTCGCCTACCCAGCACGAAAGCCAGAATTTCAGCCTATCGCTGGTAACGCTTTATGCGCGCATGATTGAGGATGCCTATTTTCTGCAGCGCTACCGCGACTGCCTTATGGTGCGTCTAGATACCTCGCGGGAATTTGTGCACGTCAACGGGCGTGGTTTAATCGCCATTGAAGAGAATGGACAGGTCATCGCTGCCAACGCTGTAGGCCGCGAGCTAATCGCCGAACACCAGCACCGCTGGCCACCTTGGTCGGCAAATCACACCCCTATGCTGGGTGAACTGTTCGAGTGTGAGATCGCCGATATACTCAGTATTAATAGCGGTACTGATGATCAATTGCGTGCCTTCCGCGCTCGCGCCAGCAACACCATCCACTTTATAAGTTTGCTGGAACCCCGCCGCCCCCGCATGGCGCAACGGGCAACACCGCTTACTTCTGAACTGCCGGCCCCCTTAGCTCGGCTGGGTGCCGACGACCCAGCGATGCGCAAAGTGCAAAAACTAGCCGACCGCTTGCGCAATGAAGCTAACGTGAACGTACTGATTAGCGGCGAAACCGGCACCGGCAAAGAGGTGGTTGCACGGGCGCTGCACGAAAGCGGCAACCGCGCCAAACAACCGTTTATTGCCGTCAACTGTGCAGCCATTCCCGAGTCACTGATTGAAAGCGAACTGTTTGGTTACGAACCAGGCGCCTTCACCGGCGGCCGCTCAAAAGGGATGCGCGGGCTTATTCCGCAGGCCCATGGAGGCACGCTGTTTTTAGACGAAATCGGGGATATGCCGTTAGCGCTACAAACCCGACTGCTGCGCGTGCTGTCCGAACGGGAAGTGATGCCACTGGGGGCTAACACGCCAGTTAAAATCGATATTCGCGTTATTACGGCCACCCATCGCCATATCGAAGAAATGATCCAGCAAGGGGAATTCCGCGAAGACCTCTATTACCGGCTCAACGGTGCTCAGCTTCGACTGCCAGCGCTACGCGAACGCGCCGATAAACTGTTTGTTATTCGCCGCGTGTTTGAAGATGTCGCCGCCGAACGCGCCACGCAAATAGCGCCGCGACTTCGCGCAGATGCCATCAGTGCGCTACTCGCGTATTCATGGCCCGGTAATATCCGTCAGCTCAAAAATGCCCTCGCCTTTGCCCTCGCCACCTCAGAAAGTGACGAAATAACCGTTCACGACCTGCCAGAGCAGTGTCTTAGTCAGCGTATTACTCACAGCGCGGCGGCCCAACTTGAAACGAACGCCAATGAAACCCTTTCAGATTCGCTTATCCACCTACTTAAGCAACATCACTGGAATATCAGCGCGGTTGCCCGTGAGCTAGGCGTTTCGCGTCCCACGGTATACCGGCAAATGCAGCGCCAGGGGATTGTGCCCCCCAACTGGCAGGGCTGAAAGCCAATCGCGCTATCGACGAGTTGGCCTTGGGGTTTACCCTCACGTACACTTGTTTGAATCTATTTTTAAACAACGCGTTTCGACAAGCCGAGGCTCCCCCATGGCGTTTGATTCAACCTCTTCTTACATTGCAACTGATGCACTCAAACAGGCAGTCAATGCTGCTGTTGTGCTGCAGCGTCCACTACTCATCAAAGGTGAACCCGGTACCGGCAAAACGCTGCTGGCCGAGGAACTCGCCGAATCCCTGGGCACTAAGCTGATTACTTGGCATATCAAGTCCAGCACCAAAGCCGCCCAGGGGCTTTATGAGTATGATGCCGTCAGCCGCCTACGCGATTCCCAGTTGGGCGTTGAAGGGGTGGAAAATGTCGGTAACTACATCAAGCCCGGCAAGCTGTGGGAAGCTTTCACCGCGGGCGAGCGCGTGGTGCTACTGATTGATGAAATCGACAAAGCGGATATCGAGTTTCCCAACGACCTGCTGCAAGAGGTGGGACAATAGCCCGCAAAAATATACTATATGTGTAACGAATGAGTGATTTTTCATACAGCATAAGGGATTTGATATCTCTAATAATTAGTATATATACTATATTGATATACTATTGAAAACCATCTTGAGCGCAAATTAGCCATGAATGAGGTTGATCTCAAAGCTGAAGTGTTCTTAGGGTGTTCACGAAATACCCGTGTAAACTGCTGGACGATACAGATTACGATGAGCAGTCGATGAGCTTTTTAATTGCTAATGAGTATGAATATGCATGCTTCAGCACGATCAACCAACAGTGAAGCTGTTTACGCTTAGCTGGTTTTAGCAGCTTCATGGCTAATCATAACCCAACTGTCTTTTGGGACTCAGATATGATTCAGTTCAGCTCGATTAGTTTCATGCCCAGATTATACGACCTACAAGCGCCTACAATAGCTTCGTAAACCTACCAGCTAACTAAATATCTTCACCTACTGCTTAAGCTTTTGGCCTATGCCTGTTTATTGAACGGATGCTATATAAGAGACAGTAGGTGATGGTGGTAATATTCCGAGAAGCTCAGAGTAAGCAACGGCGGTTCGACCGATAACATTCCATTCTCGTTATAGCTTTTTGCCAAGGTTGATTGGTTATCATGCTCAACTGACCGACTTTCTTCATTTCGGCAGATTTGATTAGAACGTGCTTTTTCCAATTGCAGCCTCAGCTTTTGGGTTTGAAGCATTGCCTGGTCTTCGGGAAGATCGTCAGCAATTCGCTGTGAGTATTTCCGCAGTAGTGGCTCGGCGATCACATAGAGCCATGCTTGATCATCCGAGTCGCCCATTTTGCGTAAAATGCGCCCTAAAACCTGCCGGTAATGCAATTCCGTGCGAATCCTGCTTAGATACGCACATACGCATAATCGTTGAATATCAGTCCCTTCGGATATCATGCTTACCGCGACAATCCAGCGGGTACTGTTATATCGGTATTGGTCAATAAGTTGATGCGCCTTCGGTGTTTGGCTAGTCACCACTACATAGCTTTCACCCTTGTTAATCAAAAGCTCTGCGATTTGATGTGCATGTTCAATGTCAGTAGCCACTACTAGACCGCCTGCATTAGGTACACTATTCCTCTCTTGGTTAAGTCGGTCAATGCTTAGGTCTAGCACCGCATTTAGGATATCGTCGTGTCGCAACAGGTCTTCGTAGCTGATTGGCGACTCACTGAGCAACTGTTGAAATGAGGAAAACGCTTTTACTGATGCTGTACTCTCGCTCTCTTCGGTCAAACGGATCAATGGGTTATCGATAAGCGTAATTCTTGGCGAGCGACATACGCCGTCTTTAATGGCGGATTTCAGGTCATAACGGTAATCGCAGATTACCTTGCCTTCTGGATCGCTGTAGCGAGCTAATGCAATAGGTAAGTCATCCGAACGCCAAGGCGTTCCTGACAGTGCTAAGGTGTAAGTGGCTGCATTTTGGATGCGCTGAATTATTTGCTGGCCCCACGTATTGCTGAGAAGCGGATCATGGCCTGCACAGTGATGTATCTCATCAAAAATGGTTAAGGTGCGATATTCTGTGAATAACGCCCAAAAATCTTCAGGGTGATATTCCATAGACTGGTAGGTATAAGCGGCCCCAACCGATGCAAGCGTATCTCCAAAACGCTGGTTCAACACCACTGTAAAGGTGCGCTGTATGCCAGCCACCACCTCTCTGGTAGGTGCAAAGCAGATAACAAAATCTATACGTCCTTCTTCAAGGAGCCATCGCGTAATTTCAGCGGCCAAACGGGTTTTGCCGCTGGCAGGGGTTGCTTGTACGAACAAATCTCTACTCAGTAAATAGTGGGACTTCGCTAGTTCCAAGCACTCTGATTGCCATTTACGCAGCCTCGTACTCATGAACCCCTCAGCCGATGTAGTGACTTTTCTAGCGCACGTACCCGGCCCATTAAGCGTGCGCTCCGGTCGTAAGCATTACGATGATCCACCACAATACTCGGCTTGAGATCAGGGTATTCGTCCATAAGCTCTCGAAATGCCTCGACTTCACCCAGGGAAGAAAGGAATTCACTTTGCGTTTCCTGCAACATTTTCTCCAAGGCATATTGGCTAGACGCCTTCTTAGTGCTGGGATGATGTTCAATACTGACATCGTCTTTTGGAATAACGGATTTCTCTGTTGTTTCATTTGTTTGCGACACGAGCCGCTGGTGCCATGTGTCAAAACTTTCCCCCTCCAGACACAAGCTCGCATCTCTTATTGAAGGCAACACAAAATAGAGTTGGTCGCGTTTGCGTTTTTCATGATCTTTCTCCACTAAGCCAGTGTTGATTAGCTTTTTAACCCTTTCATAGATAAAACGCCGCAGATCAGCGCGATGCTCTGCGGCTATGCCATGTCGATGTGCGTACTGGTCACGGAGGCTGCGAATAGTGAATTGAGCGTTATCAGTGTTTAAAAGGAGCTCGAAAATGCGCTCATCAATCGAAGGAAGGGTAACCGACATGACCATCACCGTAGGAGAGGTAAAAACGAAAATGCGGATTATAGTCCGTGGCTAGATAGGCCGCAACGAAGGATAGTCCCGCCAAAAGGAAATGAGGCGGGTATGGGTGAGCTAGCGAAGGCGCTGGGAAGCAATATCAGGAAGAAACGAAAGGAAGAAGGTTTCTCGCAAGAGGCTTTTGCCTTGGCTGTTGGCATCGACCGAAGCTACATGGGAAGAATCGAGCGAGGTGAAGTAAGAATAACCGTGGAAAAGCTATATGAGCTCGCTGTCGTGCTCCACTGCGAGCCAGCATCTCTTCTGCCTGCCCAAGACACACTATGAAGGTAAGGGCAAAAACCGGCCAGAAGCGGTCTTTTAGATATTTCGCATATACGCCTAAATGGTTTTGCTAACTGAGCTATTGCATCATCTCATGCGCTTGAAGATGATTTTTATATCAAGTGGTATATCAATAAACCAATACAGCTATAAATACTTAATGACACTGGTTCGAAGAAAACCTCTAGCACTCAAGAGAGCGCTAGAGGCTAATCTGTTAAAGGGCCTTAACTAACTCCCCGTATTCGCCACCCACACGCAAGACAATGATCACATCGTTGTCATTGCGGTTACGGAAGAACCAGCCATGGTTGCCAGTGAAAGCGGCTTCTAGCTCACCTTCATCTTCGGGCACGCCACGGCCTTTTTCGTAGCTAATGGAGTTCCCATTGCCATCACCGTGTGTGTCAAAGTTGACAGGGCCACCTTCGGATACCCAGGCAAAGGTAGCAACCGCCCCTTCTTGCATGGTGAGTTTGTACTCCGTGCCTTCTCCTGGCGTCAGGGTAAAGCTCACCTCATCGCTCCACGGGGACGCTTCTTCCGCTTGCGCCGTCTGTGAAGCAGCTTCCTCCGTCGCTAATGCCTCCGCCAGTGCCATGCTGGCATCGGTCATCACCCTGTCAGAATCTTCGAGTGAAGGTGCTACGGGATCACTCGCTGAGGCTGAATTGGCTGTTTGGGGAGCTATCTCTGCCTCGGACGTCGCAGTCTGAGCATCAGCATCGTTTACCGGCGCAGACTGGCGATCACTGACGATTCCTTGAGATGCCGAGGGTTGAGACGCCTGTTGGGCCATGGCTTGATCGTTGGCTTGGTCGAGTTCGGCTTCCTCAGCCAACTGGGTCTTGATTTCGCCCATCTCAGTCAGCCCCAACAAGCGCCCAGCACCGGTGGGGTCAATGGCATACTCGGCAGGTAACACGACGGTGATCAGCAAAGCGACAGCAATAACGGCGGCCATCAGCGTAGAGCGAAGTAACTTACCCGTTGACGGTAGTTCGGCACGGGTTGGAAGATCAGTGTTATACATTAGGGACTCCCTCAATTAGGCAATGAAATAGCCGGTGAGTTGATAACCCACCAGTATAAAACCAGCACACATCATGGCGACGTTGGCGGTATACGCGTGGCGTAAGAAGCCCGTCGTGCGTCGCCAGAAGCCCATCACAATGAGAATGGCGCTCAACGCTAGTAGCTGGCCGATCTCGACGCCTACGTTGAATGCCAGGAGATTAGGGACGAGACCATCAGGCGAGATATCGTATTCAATGATCTTGCTCGACAGGCCAAAGCCGTGAAACAGACCGAACACCAGTGTGGCGACCTTGGTGTTGGGCTGAAAGCCGAACCAGCGCTGATACGCCCCGATGTTATCGAGCGCCTTGTAGACAACGGAGAGTCCGATGATGGCGTCAATTAGGTAGCTATTGATGCCGATATTGAAGTACACCCCTAACAGCATCGTCGTCGAGTGACCGATGGCAAAGAGGCTGACGTAAATGGCGATATGCTGCATTCGGTAGAGGAAGAAGATGACCCCTAGCAAAAACAGGATGTGGTCATACCCCGTCACCATGTGCTTGGCACCGAGATAGATGAACGAGATCAGGTGAACGCCATAGATCTCCTGGATATACCCTTTGTCGCCTTCAGCAACGGCGTGGGCAAGGGCTTCACCAGTGGCTCCCAGGAGCATCACTAGGAGTGTGAGAAGGGGTAGCGCGTGGCGTCGGATCATAGCAGACAAGCCGAACGCACCCCCTAGTTGGGATGGAAACATAAAACCTCCACGGGTCTGTCATTAAAGTTGGCCGTCAGGGGGACGGCCCCAATCATCCAGTGATGACTGGCCGTGGCGGACGCTCCAAGCGGTAGACGCGACGCAGCGGAAGACCGCTGCATTCGCCTAGCCGCAGGGCATCGCGGAAGTTCGGCTCGACGGTAATGCCTGTCCCAGGCCGATCCGCTTTTTCATGGAAATGACTGCCACTCTCATTATGCAGGTGGCGACTGTCTTCGTGCTCGTGGCCATGGGTATGCCCATGGCCCTTCTGCACATTCTCATGGAGAGACGACTCAACGCCAACCATGCTCGCTGCCCCATGCGCACGCGCCTCACCCACACTGGTGATTACCAGGCTAGGCAGGAACAGCAACAGAAAGGTCAGATAGCCAAGGCGGTGGCGCAGCCGATTGAGCATGTAGAGCAACCAGGATAAAAGTAAAAATCATAAAAATAGATAACTGTCTGCCTTGAACCATAGCGTTGGCAGAATAACGGCGATAGATTACCATCCCCTCCGGGGGGATAGGAATATAATAAGGGAAAAGAAAATGACAATGCATACTCACCAGTCACATCCCGATATCGTCAAGCGCCTGAACCGCGCTCGGGGGCACCTTTCGAGTGTGACCCAGATGGTAGAGGATGGACGCCACTGTCTGGACATCGCTCAACAACTCCATGCGGTAGAAAAAGCCATTCAGCAAGCTAAACGCACCTTAGTGCTGGATCACATCGACCACTGCCTAGACGAAGCCCTGGGTACTCAGAATCAAACGCAACGGGCACGGGCTGAAGAGTTCAAGACGATTGCACGCTACCTGTAAGCGCTTTTAGGCACCCCTCATTTGAGGAAGTTCTATGCTCGATGTACTCGCCCACCGCGTCTACCGCCATCTCTTTCTAGCGCAGGTCATTGCACTGATCGGCACTGGCCTGACCACGGTTGCTCTGGCGTTGCTGGCTCACGATCTTGCTGAAGGTCAGGCGGGCGTCGTGCTAGGCACGGCGCTGGCGATCAAGATGGTCGCTTACGTGGGCATTGCCCCTTTGGTCGGCGCTTATGCATCACGCCTGCCTCGGCGCACCTTATTGGTTAGCCTGGACTTGCTGCGTGCAGCCGTGGTTTGCGCACTGCCTTTTGTTACCGAAGTGTGGCAGATCTATGTGCTGATCTTTCTGCTCAATGCTTGTTCAGCTGGCTTTACGCCCGTTTTCCAGGCGATGATCCCTGACATTCTCGAAGACGAAGAGCAGTACACACGAGCATTGTCCCTGTCGCGTCTCGCCTATGATTTAGAGAACCTTCTTAGCCCGATGGCGGCGGCGGCATTGCTGATGGTGATGGGTTTTGATGTCCTGTTTGTAATCAATGCTCTGGCCTTCGTTATCTCTGCCGCCCTGGTTATATCGGTGATCCTGCCTGCGTCTCACCCCCTAGAGGAAGCCCCCGGCGTCTGGCGTCGCGTTACTCATGGTATGCGGATTTACCTGAAGACGCCCCGGTTGCGCGGGCTACTGGCGTTGAACCTGGCTGTTTCAGCCGCCGGGGCCATGCAGATCGTCAACACGGTGGTACTCGTACGCTCGGTGTTGAATTTGGGCGAGAAAGAAGTCGCACTGGCCTTTGCCGCCGCAGGCGGGGGCTCCATGCTAATAGCCTTACTGCTGCCCAAGGTGCTGGAACGGGTGTCCGAGCGGCCAGTCATGCTGCTGGGTGGCGTTATGATGGCACTCAGCCTCTACCTGGGCTGGCTGGGCCCATCGTTTGCGGGGCTTGTCGGGCTATGGTTACTGC
Organism: Halomonas sp. MS1; assembly: GCF_024182575.1. Taxonomy (NCBI): domain Bacteria; kingdom Pseudomonadati; phylum Pseudomonadota; class Gammaproteobacteria; order Oceanospirillales; family Halomonadaceae; genus Halomonas; species Halomonas sp. MS1. Next base: position 3,371,934 of record NZ_CP098926.1, on the reverse strand, counting down.
TGGGCGCTGGGGCCTCGTTGGTCATGACCCCCACCGGGCGCCTGCTCAAACGTTCATGCCAGCCGGAGGAGCGTCCAGCGCTGTTTGCTGCCCAGTTCTCGTTGTCACACAGCTGTTGGCTAGTCACCTATCCGTTGGCAGGCTGGCTGGGAGTGAACCTGGGACTGACGGGTACGTTCGCTTTGCTGGGAACGGTGGCCCTGGCGGCAACGGGGCTCGCGGCCCTTATCTGGCACGCACATGACCCGATGGCTCTTGAGCACGAGCACGCTGCCCAAAGTCACACCCACCTGCACTACCACGATGAACATCATCAGCACGAACATGAGGGATGGGAGGGGCCGGAACCTCATCGCCATTCCCACCATCATTCCCCAGGCTCACATGGGCACGTCTTTGTTATCGATGACCACCATTCCCATTGGCCATCGTAAAACGAGTAAGGACGCGGGCTTGGGAAATAAACGTGGGATGCGAACTGCCAATCTTACTAACGCGGGTATACAACATGCTCACCTTTTATTAAGGCGTAATATTAATAGGAGGTTTTTGCGCAAAGTAAGCTTTAACAGGCTTGCTAGTGTGGCAATGTGTAGGTGTAAAGAAAACGACGCAATCTTATTTTTAGCTTACCGTAACGAATCGACCCGTAACGCACTAGCAAAGTAAATCCTAAGTTTAATACAGCGCTTTCGTTTTAGTAATGTATGACTTGAATGCGCCTGCTGTACTACAAGAGTCCGTTAGAACGGCGTGCAGACAGCAGGCGAGCTTTTATCACCCTACTAAAGGGTCATAAATGGCTCATCTTCCTGGCCTGTAAACGTGTACACATTGTAAGGGCTTTCTTGTGGCCCCGGCATACCCGGTGTGCCAATGGGCATACCCGCCAAACCGATACCGTCAATATCGGGTTGTTCCTCAAACAGCGCCTGCACGGCTTCCATTGGAACGTGGCCTTCGATCCAATACTCGCCCATCTCAATGGTATGGCATGAACCCAGGCCATAGGGCACGCCTGCCTGCTGCTTAATATCACCCAGCTCTACATCGTCAATAATCGTCACTTCTACGCCGAGCTCTTCAAGATGGCGTGCATAAGCGTCACAGCAGCCGCACTGGGGGTTTTTATACAATGTTGCCTCTGGCGGTAACGCCGCCTGGGCGGAGACCGCCCCAAGCAGCATGGAACCAGAGAGTAAAAGCTTGGTGCTCATATGTTGCATTATTTTCAACTCCTTAGCGTGAACGACTGAAGAGGTACTTGGCCAGCGAAGCGATCGCCAAGCCAATTAATAACAGCATGGCCAGGGGCATCAACCAGCCTAGCCACCCCATTGACCCCATAAAAGCAAAACATTCCGCGTTCATCATACCATCACTCCTAAAAAAAGAGGCAATCGCCAAGGCTTATTGCGGGCCATGGTGGCTGGGCATGCTTCCTCTCATCTGTTCACGCTGCTCATCGGTCAGTAAGTCCTGCATCTGATTATGCATGCGCACGTTATCAGCCATCATATCGCCATGAAGGTTGGCCATTTGAGCATGCAGCGCCTTTATTTCCTCTGGTTCAGGGCGTTCAGTCTGCATGGTTTGCATCATGTCGTCGCGCAGGTTCATCAATTCGCCCATCCGCTCAAGCTGGGCCGCGCGGTGTTCTTGGCGCATCTCACGCATGGTACTCATCTGCTGCTCGTCGAGCATACCGCCAATGCCGGACATACTCCCCATGCCTTCCATCATTGGACAAGGCATCATCCCGCTTTGCCCTCCCATCATCATTCCTGGGTACATGCCTTCTTGACTGCCCATCATCATGCCCGAACCCATACCGACTTGGCCGTCCATCATATTGCCCTGACCTTGGGCGCCTTGGCTCATACCTTGAGCGAAGATGGCGCTGCTGGGGACACTGAGGCTTGCAGCCAGACCAATGACAAAGATCATCTTGTGCTTAACCATGATATTTCCTCTTATCATGTTGCTGGTCGAGACATCGCCTTATCCATTAAAAATGGAAGAAGGCGGAGTTAGCTTTCGTTATAAGCCTACAACCTATAGGTGGCCCAAAGGTAAAGGAGAAACCGATCCCAATACCTAAGTGTTGTCACAGATCATTTTTTCCGCCATTTTCAGCCCTGCTTCAGGTTGGCACGCTATAACACCTACACATTTCTTTGAAGATTCATACGACGCCATGCGCCTTGTTCGCCAAACAGGGAAAATGAACGATGTAAGAAGGCTCAACCGAATCAGTTTTAGCGCCTCCGCGATGAAGTAACAATATCCATTCAACCCTGAAAAACATAAGGATACGGTATGCAAAAGAAGAAGAGTTCGCTCCCTATCATTCACGCTTCCTTAGCAACGCTGTTGATGTCGCTAGCAATCCCGGCACTGGCCCATGAAGGCCGCGTAAACACTTTACCGAGGGATGGCGTCACCATTCAGGATTCCCCAGCAGAGATTGGCATCGAGTTTGGTGGCATGATGCGCATCACCCAGTTTGAAGTGACAGGCCCAAACGGCCCCGTTCCTCTTGATGGTCAGCCAGGCAGTGAACAGGTCGAACGCTACGTCGTGAAGCCCGGTGAAATTCTTTCGGCTGGGGACTACCAGGTGCACTGGCGCGGCCTATCGGATGACGGACACATGATGTCCGACGGTTTTAACTTCTCGGTCGAGCCCTGACCCGTGGCTTGGTGGTTCTCCGTAAATAGCCTCGATGTCTGGACCGTCGCGATGATTCTCGTGGCGGCCGGGATTTACCTTAGCGCCCTAGTCGCGACGGGGGCCGTGTTGTTTCGTCTAGCGTTTCCCCGGCTCCCTGATCACGACCGGAGGCGCGTCGCCCGCATGGGTGTCCTTTCTGCCTGGGCGGGGGTCATCCTGATTCTGTTCCAGTGGTCTTTAGAAGCTGGTTACCTTGGAGGCGGCAATATAGCGGCTGCAACCAACCCAATGTTGCTCGGGATCGTGTTCGATGGCGCGTCCGGGGGTCGACTAATACTGGTGGTAGCTGGTTTGCTGCTGGTCCAGGCGATTCAGCTTAATAACTTAGCGTTCTCGAAAACAGCCAACAGCTTGAGCCTAGTAGGCGTTTTATTGGTGATGCTGGCATTCGTGCAGGTGGGGCATACAGTAAACACCCCACGCCTCGTTCTGGCTGTCTTGCTGATCGTTCACCTGATGGCGGCAGCATTCTGGGTAGCCTCGCTGTGGCCGCTGTTCCACTTAGTGGGGCAACATTACAACCACGGCAATACCGCCCGCATTCTGACCCGTTTCGGGCAACTCGCCATGGGCGGAGTTGGCGTGTTGGTACTGGCGGGCGTCACTTTGGCCACGCTGCTAACAGGCGGTCTCACACCCCTGCTCACCACGGCATATGGACAGTTCTTGATCGGCAAAGTATTGATTGTCGCGGTGCTGCTGTTATTTGCTGCCGCGAACAAGTGGCGGCTTGTACCTGCCTTTGAGAGCGGCGATGCAACAGCCCCACGACGTTTGCAGCGCAGTATTGCGCTGGAGGTGGTGCTGGTCGTGGTTATCCTGCTGATCACGGCGGTGCTGACAAGGGTGACATCACCGAATGGGTGACCGTCAGGACAACCACCTTAGGTAGTTAAGAACCTAGCTTAATAGCTATAAGCAACGCTATCCGGAAGGCAAGGCCGATGCCATCCGCGCGCGACAAGAGATGCACACCCGCCACGTGGCCGTGGTGGTTCGTGGCATCTTGATGTGGTTCAGAAATTGTAGCCCAGACCAATCGTATAAGCCCAGATACCGTCCTCCTGAAACGCATCGGTGGCATCGTCGGTATCGCTGAACAGGAACTGATACTCAGCGCGAGCGAGGAAATAGGCCTTGGGCAGAACATAGTATTTCATACCCGTTTCCCGTCCCGCGAAGGCGCTGTCTTTGACGCCGTCTCCATAGATACCACCGAGGCTAGCACCGACGAAGGGCCGCGCACGACCATCAAGGAACTGATGGGTTAGGTAACCACGGGTTGAGCCGTTCCAGAAACCATCTGTGACGCCCGCCTTCGCCTTCGACATCGGCGTAATTGACGCTTTGCCGAACACCGGCAACCATGTTATCCCTCAGATACCAACCAAGATCAACAGTCTCACGCCGAAGTTTCCGCTATTAAAATTCCGATCGTTACTGCCAGTTCCAGAGATCGAAAACTCACGGACACCCCCTTGTGGGCCGTACTCTGAGTTTTGGGCGGATGCTGCCCTAGGCAGAACAGCGAGAAGACAAAAAGCCATTGCTGCAGTGTTGACTCTATTCATGAGGAGACCCTTCCTGACATTATTAGGATTGTATTTCCATAATGCACTATTCGTTATCTAGCGCGGATAGTAACGCGACCGATACCTTGGCGATCAAACGACACGGACCCGCACCATCATGTTCAGGGTCTGACATCACACGATCTGTGCGTTAGCACACACGTATATGATGGAATCTGAAAAACTGGCTACCGGATTGAGGATATGTGCTTCACCACAGCCGATCGACTCACCATCGGCATTATGCTCGGCTACATCGTATCCGGACTGATCATTCTTAGGCATCAGTTCCCGGCTGCCTTGCTAGCAACGGTTCTTTACTGATCATTTATTAGTTCTGGTCGACCGGTCGATTCCACCGCCTCGACTGGGTCAGCGACGCGACATGGTTTCTATATGAAGGCCATCGCTCGGCTAGGTGGCTATCTATATCGCTCCAGAGATACCCCTTTAAGGGCAGCCTTCATTGACGAGGTTTCATCCGCGTAGCTGATAATATTGTAAGTTTCCAGGCTTTAAATCCAAATGCAGGAAAAACTTGCGCGCAATTGAAAGGTTGCTGGGAGCAATTTCCGAATAACTAATCGCGGGCCGAAGTGAGGCGATCGCCTTGCAAGATGAGTTCCACGCCCTATCACGATAATCGCATAAGTTGTGGGACAAACTCTTTAGATCATATTTTTGATAACTAATCTTTCATGAGAAGCACAGGTGCGAATCCCCCACCTGGCGTACGGAAATTGGTCGTCTGTCCTCGATAAAGTCTCGCTGCGGCCATTAACAGTGTGCCGCGATAGGTATACAGTCTAACGTCGACCTTGAGATTTTTACGCTGTCCATCGACCAGAACGAGGCGTTCGGAGGGAGGCACATGGGCCTGGGCAATATAGTCGCTTTCCAAGATTTGGCTGAATGTTTTTTTGGTGAGTTTACTTCCCCGGTACACTCCCTTACTTCCGTGGCCTGCGACAGGTTTGAAGAACCACTGCCGTCGCTGTTGCCAAAGGGTATCAGCATTATCAGCGCTGACCTGTAAGGTACGGGGAATACAAGAGCGAAGTAATTCGGCATTTTGAGCGCTCAACCCCCAAGCCATAAGCGTCGCGGGATCTGATAACACAGCCAAGTTGCGTTTGTCCGCGAACAATGCGTGTGCATGGGGATTTGGGGTTATGACTGCGCCTCCGTCCAACCAGGCAGAGTGTAAGGCGGAGTTTCCGGGTGCTTCGAGCCCAAAATCCACTAAGCGATTGTAAACCATATCTACTCGCTTACCGCCGCTGTATAGCATGCCTGACTCATACCGAAGGTCGCCAGGCGAGAGGATGAGAGCATCAATGCCATGACGCCGTAATAACTGCTGGGCAAGTTTGAATTCAGGATAGAGGTATTGCCCCATAGGCTGATCATCAACGATAGCTATCCTCTCCAGACGTCCATTGCCACGCTGGGCACGCCATTCGCTCTCGAACTGGGCTATCACTTTAGCCTCGAAGTCGGCAGACCCGGCCGCACTTTTAGCATCACCACAACACTGCAGTTGGGCCCGTACCAGGATCGCGTTAAGAAATGCACCTCCGGCATTGGTATTGATTTCGATGAGGCGAGGCCCGTCCTCGCCGAGATGGAAATCATAGCCCATGAAGACACCTACTGGGCCGGGGTTTAACTGTGCACTTTGCGGGGCCCAAGACAGTACTTGTCGCTGATAGTCGGGAAGAGCGGCGGCGTTTTCTATGGCCTGAACAGTGGCCCTCATCTGCTCCAGAACCTGAGATGGGACAAAGACAGCGACATTCGAGAAAAGTTGATGCCAGGTCGAACGGATAAAGGCCTCATCGGCATCGTCGCCCAACTGGTCGATAAGACTTTGGGTGGCTGCTCGTCGGTCTAGAGTGATACAGGTGCAGTGCTGGTTCAGCCTTTCTGCTTCTCTCATCCCTGGGGAGCCACTGGTCTTTTGCAAGAGCTGTCCTCTGGTTTTTTCACGCTGATCTAGATCAAACTGGCCAGCATCGGCTGGTCATTGAGTTCATGAGGGCGATATTTAACGAGCTACACCTTCTGCTGATAGATCAACGTCGATGATGAGCGCTCATGGTGCTTGTACGCTCGCATTAACATCTTGTGGCAAAACTTTCAGGAAATGTAGACACAAGGGTTAATATAGATGAAGTGGAAAGCCGACGTCCGGTCATAGCGATAAAAGTAACTAGCGCTACCATCATCATCAACAAGGGGCAACTATTTTCTACCGACAATGATGCGCAGTGATGACCAAGAGCATCCCTGCTGCCGACATCGGCAACTGAACAAATTTCACTATTAAGCGGAAGATGCTGTATTGAATTAAAAAAGGTCCCGAAATAAGGCCTTGCGCTTGCAAGTTTTCGTGATAGCTACTTATCCGGCAGGTCATATTTTTACTGTAGGTTCAGGCTCGTTTCAGGTTAACACCGTATAAAGAATGGGTGACAATAACCTCTGAGGTAAATGACCATGCGCTACACTCTTTTAACAACGTCTTTGTTTGCCCTTTCATTAAGTCTGATCACGGGCGCGGCGCTGGCTGCACCCGGCCACGGCGGTGGTGGCAATAACCTAACCGAGGCTGACGTTGACCGCACGATCAGCCTTGATGCTGGCGATATGTGGTTCGACCCTGAAACGCTAGAAATGGCGGCGGGTGAAATTGTTAAATTTGAAATCACCAACACCGGCAATTTAGAACATGAGTTTGTGATTGGTAGCAAAGAAGCCCAAGAAGAACATCGTCAAATGATGCTAAACATGGCCAACGGCGGAGGCCACGATATGTCGAATATGTCACACGGCGGCGGTCACGATATGGCCAGCATGGACATGGCAGGTGTCACCATTGCGCCTGGTGAAACCGGGACTTTATTATGGAGTGTCCCTGACAATGTTAACGAGCTAGAGTATGCCTGTAACATTCCTGGTCATTATGAATCCGGCATGTACGGTAATTTTTCTCTCTAATCTGACGCAGACCCATGAAACTGTTGCTACTCGAAGATGATGATTTGTTAGCAGAAAGCTTGGCAGAGAGTCTCAAGGACAACGGTTACCTGGTTGATTTGGCCGCTTCATTGAAAGCGGCCAAGTCGCTGATGGCAACCGAGGATTATGAGCTGGCTATTTTAGATGTCGGTTTGCCCGATGGGTCGGGGTTAGATCTTCTCGCTCATTGGCGCAAGCAGAAGCGCAGTACGCCTATTTTGATTTTGACGGCGCGCGATACCTGGGAAGATAAAGTTATCGGACTTGAAACCGGAGCCGATGACTATCTCACCAAGCCTTTCCACGAAGCCGAACTTATGGCTCGCCTGAAGGCCTTGTTGCGTAGGCAGTCTGGTCAGTTATCTCATGTGATTACGCTTAACGGTGTCTCGTTGGATGAGGCGGGTCAACGCGTGTGCTTAGAAGGAGAAACGTGGCGTTCGCTAACAGCAACGGAGTTTCGATTACTGCGCTACTTAATGCTTCATCCAGACCGTATTCACTCGAAAGATCAGCTACTAGAGCAGCTCTACGCCTTGGATCAGGACGCTGCCGCACCTAACTTGGTGGAAGTCTACATCGCTCGTCTGCGCCGTTATCTCGGTAAATCAGTCATTCAAACGCGACGTGGTCAGGGGTATTTCTTTGCTTCACATTGATAGACGCAGTTTACGCATTCGGCTACTCGCATGGTTAGGCGGCGTCGCGCTACTGGTGGTGGTCACCACGTGGCTATTGCACGGGATCTTTTTACAGAGCCTGGCAAGGGATTTTTTAGGTGAACGCTTACAACGTGAAGCAAACCACGCGGTCGCGCAGCTAGAGCAAGACCAAACGACTGTACCGACTGCGCTCGACTCGGTTAGCCAAGGCTATCAAGTCTTTCATCATCTCTACGTACTCCGTTTCAATGGCTCGGTCAGCGCTTCTGACCCGCAATGGCAGCAACAGCTGGCTCCGTTGCTAGATGAGAGCGGCGATGCCCTAATAGATGTGAATCGCGGAACACAGCACATGCTCGTCTATCGCCGCCATTTTGAGTGGCAGGGCACGCAGGGTGTGCTATTGGTGGGCGAGGATTTTTCCCAAGTAGAAGCAGGGCTTGCAGCTTTGCACTGGTGGGTTGGTGGGATCGCCGCCGTGCTTTTAGGGATGCTCATCATACTCAACATGCTAGCGGTTAACCGTGGACTCATACCACTCTGGCAACTGCGCCAACAACTTGAAGCATTGCGATCAGGCAAACGTGATCGCTTGTCATTAGTAGCCCCTTCGGAGCTAGATGAATTAGTCGACCAGTTGAACTGGTTCATGGACGACATTGATCTTCGTCTGAAGCGCTCGCGAGAATCGGTCGCCAACCTATCACACGCATTAAAAACCCCGCTGGCAGCAATTACCCAAGTACTGCGCGGCAATCGGCCCATTGATGAAAACCGACGGCATAAACTGCTCAGTCGTATTGAAGATATTAACGCTCAGTTAGCTGCAGAGCTGCGTCGTTCGCGTATTGCAGGGCCTAACGCGGGTCGAATGGCGAACGTCACGCGAGATAGTTCACGGCTCATCGAGATGTTCCGTAGTCTTTACCCTGAGCGCATTTTCAACCTTACCCACTCGGCACACGAGAAAGACCAAGTGCCTATTGAGGCTCACGACTTTTCTGAAATATTAGGCATCGTGCTCGATAACGCTGGCAAATGGTCGAATAGGTGCGTTAATTGCGATATTGCCGTCTCCACTACCACACTCACGCTCACCACTGATGATGACGGTTTCGGCGTTGCAGAAGAAGATCTTTCGCGCTTGGGAGAGCGTGGCACACGATTGGATGAACGCCGTCCCGGCTACGGCTTAGGCCTGTCGATTCTTGCGCAGTTAATTGCCCGCTACTCAGGGCACTCGCGCTTTGAGCGTAGTCCACTGGGTGGACTGCGCGTTACGGTTACGTTGCCTCTTGCAGTTGAAGTGGTCAATTAATCACTATTCAGCTTTGATTCAGCTTCTTCCATCAAGATGGTGCTATTCACCATTGACGGGAGTTACACATGGCACGCTCAAGCATCATTTCTCACCCGCTTTCTCGCCGGCAGGTCCTAAAAGGCGGCGCTGCCCTAGGAATAGGTTCCGCTGCGGCAATGGGATTAACCCCCGCCTGGGCAAACCCCTGGGGCCGTACCAACGTCTATGCTCAGGGCGTTGAAGAAGGGCCCGAGGTATCGCTGGCGATCCGCCGTGAATCGTTGCCTATTGACGGACAAGAAGCCCAACCAATTACCATTAACGGTACCAGTCCTGCCCCGCTGATTCGTTTGAAAGAAGGTCAAGACGCAGTACTGCGTGTCACCAACCTGCTGGACGAGCCCACCTCCATCCACTGGCATGGTCTCATTCTACCGCCGGAAATGGATGGTGTGCCTGGCGTTAGCTTTGCAGGTATCGCCCCTGGTGAAACCTTTACCTACCGTTTTCCCGTCCGTCAGAACGGTACCTACTGGTACCACAGCCACTCCGGCTTGCAGGAACAGCTCGGCCACGCCGGGCCGTTGATAATTGACGCCGCCGAGCGCGAACCCATCCGCTATGACCGTGAGCATGTGCTACTGCTCACCGACTGGACCTTTGAAGACCCGATGTCGGTGTTCCGTAATCTGAAAACCATGGAAGGCTATTACAACTTCCAAGAGCGCACGATTGCTGACTTCTTTGCCGATGTTCGTAACAACGGTTTTGCTCAGACCGCTGAAATGCGCGGCATGTGGGCTCAAATGCGCATGAGCTCGAGGGATATCGCCGATGTCACCGGTAGTACTTATACTTATCTTCTCAACGGCTATTCTCCTCAAGAAAACTGGAATGCCTTGTTCAAAGCTGGTGAGCGGATACGACTACGCGTGATTAACGGCTCAGCCATGTCTTTTTTCGATGTTCGTATACCTGGCCTGAAGATGACCGTGGTGGCCGCTGATGGACAACCGGTGCAACCCGTTCCTGTTGATGAGTTCCGTATTGGCGTGGCTGAAACCTACGATGTGCTGGTTTCACCTGAAGACGACCGGGCATACACCATCTTCGCCGAAGCCATGGATCGGAGCGGCTATGCACGCGCCACGCTAGCTCCACGTGAAGGCATGCAGGCGGAGATTCCTGAACGCCGTCAAATTGCAGACCGCGGTATGGAAGCCATGGGTGCCCACGGTATGGGCGGTATGGATCACTCCAACATGGCGGGGATGGATCACTCTGGCATGTCCAACATGTCGGGGATGGATCATTCCAGCATGGCTGGGATGGATCACTCCGGTATGTCCAACATGCAAGGCATGGATCACTCTACTATGGGGGGGATGGCAGCCGAGCAGGCCAAAATAGGCGCAAATGGTTTGCTTCTCGCCGGTGAAGCTCAGCCGGGCTCTCGCTATAACCAGGCGGGAATCGGCATTGATCCTGACGAACGACGCGTATTGGTTTACCGGGATCTCAAAGCGTTCACACCATGGCCTGATCGCCGTGAGCCAGGCCGTGAGCTTGAGCTGCACCTGACCGGCAATATGGAGCGTTATATGTGGTCGTTCGACGGTAAGAAGTTTAGCGAAGTGACCGGCCCTATTCATTTTGAGAAAGATGAGCGGCTGCGCCTAATTCTGATTAACGACACCATGATGGAGCATCCTATTCACCTCCACGGTATGTGGATGGAGCTAGAAAACGGCCAAGGGGAATTGATACCACGCAAACACACCCTAAATGTGAAGCCCGGTGAGCGCGTATCTGCGTTGATCACCGCAGATGCAGAGGGCAGTTGGGCGTTCCACTGCCACCTTCTCTATCACATGGATGCTGGCATGTTCCGCGTTGTTCAAGTTTCTTAAGGAGGCAGTATGAAAATTAAGCGCTACTTAACCCTCGCCAGCGCCGCCCTTGGCATGGCCGCCGCCACGACCGCTCAAGCCGAAGATGGCTATGCGGCACCAGACAGTTGGCCAGCGCCCACTGAGGAACATAATATGGGTATGGCACTGTTTGATCGGCTCGAATATAGCGTGCCTGATAAAGGCCCAGAAGCCGTGGTATGGGACTTTCAAGGCTGGTACGGCGGCGATATCAACCGCATTTACCTAAAGTCAGAAGGCGAAAATGTCCAGGGCGACGGCGAAGATGCTGAGTTTGAGTCTTTGGAACTACTCTATAGTCGTTTAGTGGCTGATTTTTGGGAGTTACAGGGGGGGATCGGTTATCAAGGCGGTGTTTTCTCCGATGATCACGCTGAACGCACCTATGGGGTTGTCGGCCTGCAAGGCGTAATGCCCTACGGCATTGAAACCGACGTGGCATTACAAGTGAGTGAAGATGGCGACGTGGCCGCCAGTTTTGAAGGCGAATACGATCTGCGCCTGACTCAGCGGCTCTACCTACAGCCGCGCACCGAAATTGCCGTGGCCGCCAGTGAAGTTGAAGAATTTGGCGTGGGCGAAGGCCTTAACTCGGTTCGTGCTGGCCTACGGCTAGGCTACGAAGTGACCCGACGCTTCGCCCCCTACATCGGTGCCTATTGGGAGAAAGAATACGGCGACACTGCAGATCTCTCCCGAGCCAGTGGCGACAACACTGAAGATACTGGAGTTGTTGCCGGTGTTAAACTAATGTTCTAACGACTCTGGCAGTGTGTAACTTTTAACGTCACCAAATGGTGGCGTTTTTTATTATTTTTATTTTTATATTCAGCTTCATTTCAAAAACCCCAGCTAATATAACCATGTAACCAACCACTGGAGTAGTTATCATGAAAGTTAAATCAATTCTCTTTGGAGCGCTTGTAGCTAGCATTCTTTCAACGCCTGCATTGGCTAACTATGGGACGATCATCCAAGATCTGCCACTACTTGAAAGAGGCGTCTCTTCTACACAATTGCTGGCCCAAGGCCAATCAAAGCGTTTCAATATTAACATTCAACAAGCGACTACGCTGAAGATAGCAAGTGAGCACTTCCCAGGCGCAACCAGCACTGGCAACCGCATTTCAGCTGTTCTTTATAATGAGGCGGGACAGCAGGTAGCAGAAGCTTCCAGCCCACGGGGGCACTTCGAACTTGTTCGTCAGCTGCAACCGGGTAATTATCAGCTTGAGGTAACAGGAAGATCAAGGGGAGGCAGTGATGATAACCGTTATTATGAACTACATGTCGCCTATTGATATCCTTTAGTCTTGACATGAATTAAGAAGGTCAGCCATGAGCTGACCTTTTTTATGAAAAACTAGTATCTCGGCAAACAAATTCAGCTTTAATTCAGGAATTTTCGCTAACTTTATAGTGCCGCAATCGGCGTAAAAACAAGACAATTGGCGGATGCAGACTCTGAGTGCAACACACTCATTGGATGGTTGATGGGCTTTCATGGTACTTGGCCATCAGCTCGCTCATCACCTCTATCGGACATTTAAATCCAAAGCGTTTTCGAGGTCGCATATTCAGCTCAAAGGCAATGGCGTCCAGCTCTTCCTGGCTATGTGCTGAAAGGTCCGTTCCTTTCGGTAAATATTGACGGATAAGACCATTGATATTCTCATTGGCCCCACGTTGCCAGGGGCTGTGGGGATCGCAAAAATAAATCGCAACGCCCGTTTCTTGAGTGATTTTTGCATGCTGTGCCATTTCACGCCCCTGATCATAGGTCATGCTTTTTCGGGTATCCGGATTATCTGGTTGGTATGCGAGAGAGAAAGGTGGCCGACAAACTCAACCCACAACGGATTAGCTGGTTGATGGCTCGCTCAGTACGCTCACTTGCTAGAGAGCAGATACTTCACCAAACAGGCGATGCCCAGGACCAGTAGCAATAGTAGGGCAATTCCGATCACTGGCATTATCCAGCCCATCGCCCCCATCATCCCGCAATCTGGTAGTGTCGTGTTCATCGTGACAGGGCTCCCTGTGGTGTCCATGCCCAAAACCCGTGGTGCCGCCGCCCAGTGGCACCACGGTCGCGCTCATATCGTTCACCCGGCACAGCAGGACAACTGCGTCACATCCTTGGTGAAAGTCTGGGCACAGAGCTTGAGCCCTTCCACCATGGTCAGGTAGGGAAACAGCTCATTGGCGATGTCGTGTACGGTCATGCGTGCGCGTAGCGCCATCACCGCCGTCTGGATCAGCTCACCGGCTTCCCCCGCCACCGCCTGCACCCCCAGCAACCGGCCCGAGTCGCGTTCGGCCACCAGCTTGATGAAACCACCGGTGTCGAAATTCACCAGCGCACGCGGCACGTTTTCCAGGTCCAGCTCACGGGTATCGACGCTGAAGCCTTGCTCGATGGCCTCGGCTTCCGTCAGGCCGACGGTGGCCACCTGGGGGTCGGTGAAGATCACCGCCGGCATGGCGCTCAGGTCCAGGGTGGCTTCGCCCCCGGTCATGTTGACGGCAGCCCGGCTGCCCCCGGCGGCGGCGACATAGACGAACTCCGGCTGATCGGTGCAGTCACCGGCGGCATAGAGCCCCGGCACCGTGGTGTGCAGATGCTCATCGACCAGAATAGCCCCATGTGCGGTTTCCACGCCGAGGCTCGCCAGGTTCAGGGCCTCGGTATTGGGTGTCCGTCCGGTGGCCACCAGCAGTTGATCCGCCCGCAAGGTGCCGGCGTTGGTGTCGACAATGAATTCATTGTCGGTGTAGTCCACACGGCTCGCCTGGGTCTGCTTGAGGACCTCGATGCCCTCGCGGCGAAACGCCGCCTCCACCGCATCCCCTACCGCCGGGTCTTCCTGGGAGAGCAGGCGGCTGCGGGCCAGCACCGTGACCCGGCTGCCCAGCCTGGCGAAGGCCTGGGCCAGTTCCAGGGCCACCACCGAGGCGCCGATCACAATCAGCCGCTCGGGAAGAGTGTCCAGGGCCAGAGCACTGGTAGAGGTCAGGTAGGGGGTGTCGGCAAGACCCGGGATCGGCGGTACTGCCGGTCGGGCGCCAGTACCGATGAAGGCGCGGTCGAAGTGGACGACCTGCTCGCCGCCCTCGTTCAGCTTGACCATCAGGCTATGGGCATCGATAAACCGGGCCTCGCCGTGCAGGACAGTGATGGCCGGGTGGTCGCGCAGAATCCCCTCGTACTTGGCGTCACGCAGTTCCTCGACACGTCGCTGCTGCTGCTCGAGCAGCTTGGCCCGATCCACCACCGGCGCCTGGGCGCTCAGGCCTGCATCGAAGGGACTTTCCGTACGCAAGTGGGCAATATGGGCCGCGCGAATCATGATCTTCGAAGGCACACAGCCTGTATTGACACAGGTACCGCCGACGGTGCCGCGTTCGATCAGGGTGATCCGGGCGCCGCGCTCGGCGGCCTTCAGGGCCGCCGCCATGGCGGCGCCGCCGCTGCCGATCACCGCGATGTGCGGGGCGTCTTCATCACGGCCCTTGGACACCGATGCGCCTGCCGGGGAAGTGGGCCCACTGTTGGCCAGTCGAGCTTGGTAGCCAAGTCGGGTCACGGCAAACGTCAACGCCGAGGCCGGTGTCCCCGGATCAACGGCTACCGATGCCGTCCTCTGAGGATAGGATACCTCCACCGACTGCACGCCGGGCAGCTTCTCCAAGGCTTCCCTGACATGATCCGCACAGCGGTCACAGGTCATGCCGCTCACGTTGAGTTCAATCATCACGTTTCTCCGAGTCTTCATTAGTAAAGCCGGCATCCTGCTTCCGCTTGTGGTATCGCGCGTAGAGAGGTAAGCCGATGACGATGGCCAGGACGGCAAACAGCAGGTAATCGAGATAGCCTGCCAACGCGGCCAGGCCCGCCGTACCGAATAGCACCAGGGCGATTGGCCCGGCGCAACACAGCACCATCAACCCGGTGCCAAGCACGACGCTTATAAATTTCTGCGAATCTTTCACGCTTATTCCTTCACCGTGACGGACAAGCTCGTAAACAACTCACCCGATGACCGCGATGTGCAGCTGCTTGATGTCACTCAGGGGGCGTATTCCTTGATTTGATAGAGCCGTTGTCACAACAGGCGTCGAACTGCTTCTTACGCCAAATCGCATAAATGGTCAGGCCGATGAAGAAGGCCAGGGCCGGCAATAACACAACGTCGAGATAGCCCGTCAGCGCCGCCAGGCCCACCGTGCCAAGCAGGATCACCAGGATCGGCGTAAAGCAGCACAATGCCACCAGGACGGTGCCGATCACGCTCACGCGCAGCAGGGTCTTGGGATTCTTCATGATCACTCTCGATCCGCTTGCGAGGATGTCGGGGTTGATGGATACCCAGCGTTGGTGGTGGCCTCGGTCAATGCCTCCACCGACGTTCGGGCGTCGTCAAAGGTGACCACGGCCTCGAGATCCGCGTAGCTCACGTCGACTTGCGAGACGCCGTCCACCTTGTTGAGGGCGGCCTTGACGGTGATCGGGCAGGCGGCACAGGTCATGCCCGGCACCGACAGCTTCACGGTCTGCAAGGCCGCTAAGGCGGGCGTGCTGAGCAGGGCGAGTAGCGCGATGAAGGCGAAACGAGCTTTCATGGTAGATCTCCTTTTAATAGAACAAGGGCAAGACGTAGGGGAATACCAGGGCGATTAGCACCAGCAGCGATACGAGCCAGAAGATCGCCTTGTAGCCCGTCCTGACCCGTGGCACGGCACACACCTCTCCCGGCTGGCACTTTTCCACTGGCCGAAAGACGCGACGCCAGGCGAAGAACATCGCCACCAGCGCGACGCCGATAAAGAGCGGGCGATAGGGCTCCAGCGACGCCAGATTGCTGATCCAGGCGCCGGAAACGCCCAGCGTGATCAGAACCAGCGGGCCGAGGCAACACGCCGAGGCCAGGAGGGCCGCGACTCCTCCGGCGGCCAGGGGCCCTCGCCCCGTTTTAGGTGTCCGCATTGACGATTCTCCTTTCGGGATGGGGGGAGCTACGATAAGGTTACTTCCGTAGCTTGGTACGGAGTCAAGCATCATGAAGAGACATGCAGATAAAGTGGCGGACACCATGACCATTGGCGGCCTGGCCAAGGCGGCCGGCGTCAATGTCGAGACAATCCGCTATTACCAGCGACGAGGGCTATTATCGGAGCCCGAACGACCTCCCGGAGGTATTCGACGCTATAGTGCCGCCGATATCGACAGGTTGACGTTCGTGAAAACGGCGCAGCAGCTGGGCTTTAGTCTGGATGAGATCAGTGACCTACTTCGGCTGGAAGATGGTGCCCACTGTCAAGAAGCCAGTGCTCTCGCAGAGCACAAGTTAGGGGACGTTCGCGAGAAGATCGACAGGCTTGAAAGAATTGAGAAGGTGCTGAGCGAAATGGTCGACCGATGCCATGCACAACAAGGCAATATCACTTGCCCGCTAATTGCGTCATTGCATGAAGGGCTCAGAGAAGCAGAAGACCCAAGGGAGTAAATCACCTTCAGTTCGTAGAAAACAACGCGGTCAAAGAGTCGCAATCATCTATGGACCATGTCGACAAGGAAAGTTTGCATGACCAGCTTGCCTGACAACATCCTGCACCTTCCCGAGTACCACGTCCTAGCCACCAAGATGGAAGAGCATGATCTCCACTACCAGGTCGAAGCTCCTGAGCCTCTAGCTTGCGAGGAATGCGGCGTTGAGAGTGAGTTTGTCAGGTTCGGCAAGCGCGATGTGGCCTATCGCGACCTACCCATCCACGGAAGGCGGGTCACCCTCTGGGTGGTCCGTCGCCGCTACACCTGCCGGGCGTGTGGAAGGACGTTCCGGCCAGCTCTTCCGGAAATGGTAGACGATCACCGCATGACGCGGAGGCTTTACAACCACGTCGAGAAGGAAGCCTTCAATCACCCCTACGCCTACGTGGCTGATACCACGGGCCTCGACGAGAAGACTGTCCGCGAGATATTCAAGAAGAAGGCTGAGTTCCTGGCAGCCTGGCATCGTTTCGAGACACCCCGCTGCCTGGGGATCGACGAGCTGTACCTGAACCGCCGCTACCGCTGCATCCTGACCAACCTGGAGGAGCGTACCCTACTGGACCTGCTGCCCGGTCGCCAGCAGGACGCGGTGACGAGGCGCCTCATGAGCATGACCGAGCGCCACCAGGTCGAGATCGTCAGCATGGATATGTGGAAACCCTACCGCCGTGCTGTCCAGGCGGTACTGCCGCAGGCTCGCATTGTGGTCGATAAGTTCCATGTGGTGCGGATGGCCAACGAAGCCCTGGAGAAGGTGCGTAAGGGACTCAGGAAGGATCTGAAGCCAAACCAGCGGCGGACCCTCAAGGGCGATAGGAAGATCCTGCTGAAGCGTGCCCACGACGTTTCAGATCGCGAGCGGCTTATCATGGAGACATGGACAGGGGCCTTCCCTCAGCTCCTGGCGGCCTACGAGCACAAGGAGCGGTTCTACCACATCTGGGACAGCACCACCCGGCGTGATGCCGAAAAGGCGCTGGCCCGCTGGATTGACGACATTCCACAGGGGCAGAAAGAGGTGTGGAAGGATCTCGTCAGCGCCGTCAGCGGATGGCGCGAGGAGGTGCTGGCCTACTTCGAAACCGACACCCCAATCACCAACGCCTTCACGGAGTCGATCAATCGGCTGGCCAAGGACAAGAACCGCGATGGCCGGGGCTACTCATTCGAGGTGATGCGGGCCCGGATGCTCTACACCACCAAGCACAAGAAGAAGGTGCCGCAGATCAAGGAATCCCCCTTCCTGGGCAAGGCCACCATGACCTACAGCATGGGTCTTCCCGAGCCTGAGAAAAACTACGGCGTCGATCTATCAACCTTCTGGGAGAGTTAAGGGTTCGAAGGAGCAAGGGGGCTCCATCTACCACTTAATCCGGATACCCGCTTTTTCGAGCGGTGGCCGGCATTCGGTTCAGGGCGGCACTAAAACCTGCTACGGCGGATGTGGCGGTGGCGTCGTCCATTTTTGCGAGGACCAGATAGCCACTGCTAAGCTCTACCAAGGTGCCTACCGCGGACGCGTTATTCTTACCTTTGATCAGATCGCCTTCCCAGTGGCCGGGCATTTCACGCTTACTGACCTCGGGCGGACGTAAGTGAATGCTGACCATGTCAGGGATCTGTCCACGTCGATCCACTTCGCCACGGCGAGGCTTGCGTGTGGTTTTACCTTGTCGCAAGCAGTGAATCAGTTCCTTGCGAAGGTGGCCAACAGGCAAGGCATAAATGGCCGTGTAGATGGTCTCTCGGCAGACGTAGGCATCGCGCAAATTAGGTAGTTTCATCGTCTTGAGCTTGCCGCTAATTTGTTCGGGAGACAAGCGTCGCCGCAACATATGCACGATGAGATCAAACCGCTCGGTGCCTGGCAAAAGCTTACGCGCAGGACGACAGACCTCTCGACGCTTTTCTCGCTGACGTTGGGCATACCGGGCGCAGTAACCGTTCTGGGCCATTTGGTTACGGCGTATTTCACGAGAGATGGTTGAAGGAGCTCGCCCCAGGAGCTGGGCAATATGCCGAAGGCTCATCCCTTGGGCTTGACCCACTTGGATGCTGGCACGTTCTTCAATACTGAGTTCGAGGTAAGACATGGGACAACACCTTAGCGAAATGCTCAGGTGTTGCACTCAGTTTCTGCGGCCAAGGTTAATAAACAACTAAGAGGTTCATAACGGTGACAACGACCCACTCCAGCGCTCGCGCTTATGGTTGCAAACAGGAGAGTACATATGTCCGTTTGGCTTGTAGATCGTTGACCTGCTCGTGCACATGGGCCTTAGGTGAACGTAAACCTGCTGACTTCGCGATAAGAGATTGACGCGTTTACAGAGCAGGAACATGTCGATACGATTTCCCAGGGATATCTGGGCTATGAACGTATTGGCGGCTATGAAGAGCTTCATGAGCACCTGGGAGTTAGCGTTTCAGACCCTAATGCGACCACCTATCGCCCTGTGCTGGCAATTTTTGCCACTGCGTTACTCATCGATTTTTCTGCCAGTTGGGAGGTTCAGTGCATAATATTCACTGCACGCGTGCTAGAGTATGCCGTAGCCACAGCGATCATACCCCCGGGTCTGCAAAAGCTGCAGGGCGTAGCGAGCTTTAGCGCCATGTTTCTCAACTATGACCTGCACGCCCAGCGCCAAGTCCCCTTCAGTTACGTTTACCTTCACGCCTAGATACTTCCGAAGCTACTAATTGCTGGCCGATACGCTTATCTGGCTGGCTGCGCCACTGGCGCTATTCGTTGGCACCGTGTGACAGGTTCTGTCTTTAAAGCGATATACCTCGATAAACGTGAGCTCAAGTGCGCCTGTGTCGGCAACAGTAATACCCATTAAGCTTTGTATCGCTCACCGAAAACCTAATGATGATGGGAATGAGGCTATGGATACCGCTTGGGTAATTATCGCCTACTTTTTGCGAGGCGCTTGATCAGGATCATATTTCCCTCCGATGCTGTTCAGGTTGCGTTCAGACAAATCATCCATGCTGTTATTGGGGTTATTTATTTGATTTTTCCCAAACCAACGGCCTTAACTGCTGTTGGCTCTTTGGGCGAGTTACTGAGGTGATTATGAGTAACAGTACAAGTAGTCGTTTGCTGATGTTGTGGGTGCCACTTGCTGGGTTTGTCATTTGGGCGGGATACCTGATTGGAACCGAGCACCGTCTCCACCTATTTCAGTTCTTACCTTTCCTCTTTTTGGCAGCATGCCCACTGATGCATATTTTCATGCATAAACACCACGGCGGTCATAAGAACAAAATAGACAAGGACTGAACCACTCTATATATACATGTACGCGCCTGGGAGAAAGACCATGAAAACGACACAACAAGAGCACCGCTTGGGTGTTTCCAAAAACACACTGGTGACTCGGAATTTAAAAATCAAGCCTAGTAAATCCAAACGCATTGAAGAAGCGCTGTCAGATATCGACCGACTCTATGGAATGGATAAGGTGGTCTACAACGAGAAAAACCGAAATATCAGCCTTGCTTACGATGCGCTGAGGCTCTGCATCGATGACGTTGAAAAAATTCTCAAGCTCCATGACATACAGGTCAGCGCTGATCGGTGGAACCGCTTTAAGAAGGAGTATTACCGTTTCGTCGATCAGAACGTTAAAGACAACGCTAAACAGGAACCTTGGAGCTGTCATTAATAGTCATAACGGCTACATGACACAACCAGGAGCAAGACTAGCTAGTTTAGGGTAAGAGCTGCTTGCCTGTGGCCTCGCAAAATCAGACCTTCCGTTAGTCATTTGCCATGTGGCTGCACATAGGTTCTATATTTAATTTATATAGCATCAAAAAACACCGCACAGGAGTCCTCGGCAGTTATTGCTGCTGTGGTTGCCGTTAATACAAGGAGTCGCTTTCATGGTTGGGCAGGATAGAACGCCACAATATAAAGAAAACAGTCTTTCGTTGGTCGGTGCCGTTGCATTAGGCACCGGCGTGATGATTGGGGCCGGTATTTTTGCGCTAACCGGCCAAATGGCCGAAATGACTGGTCGGCTATTTCCTCTAGCCTTTCTGGCCGCTGCCGTCATTGTCTCTTTCAGCGCTTATTCTTACGTTAAAATGTCCAATACCTTCCCATCAGCAGGTGGGATTGGCATGTATTTACAGAAAGCGTATGGCCCGACGCTTCCCACCGCCTTTCATGCCCTCCTGATGTATTTTTCCATGGTGATCGCACAGAGTTTTTTGGCGAGAACGTTTGGTTCCTACACGCTTGAGTTGTTTGACCTGGGGGATCGTTCACTATTTGTGCCCCTACTCGGGGTTGGTTTACTGCTAATAGCCTTTTTGATCAATTTATCCGCCAACCGCTTGATCGAGACCGTCGCCTCGGTGCTCGGATTTATCAAAATAGGTGGCATTATAGTGTTTGGTATTGTCGGCGTGTTTATTGCCGACTCCATCGAAATGGGTGCTGGCAACGATGCACCTACGCCTACGATAACGGGCTTTTTAGGTGCTACGGCGCTCGGCATACTGGCATTTAAAGGCTTCACGACGATTACCAATAGTGGTTCGGAGCTTAAAGATCCTAAGCGGAATCTTGGCAAAGCTATCACGATCTCGATTGCGCTATGCGTGGTGATCTATGCCCTTGTCGGTTTTGCCGTTGCCAGCAACCTATCTTTGCCTGAAATTATCGAAACCCAAGACTACTCCCTGGCCGCCGCTGCCCGTCCCGCACTGGGTGAAGCGGCAGTTGCGTTTACCGTCATTCTCGCCATGTTGGCAACGGCGGGCGGTATCATCGCCAGCGTCTTTGCCGTTTCACGCATGCTCGCCATGCTGACAGAAATGAAGCTGGTTCCTCACCGCCATTTCCACATGCCCGGCAGTGTACAAAAGCATACACTGGTGTACACCATCGTATTTGGCTTAGTGCTCACCGCTTTTTTTGACCTGAGCCGCATCGCAGCATTAGGCATCATTTTCTACCTGATCATGGATATGGCCATCCACTGGGGTGTGCTTCGTCATCTCAAGGACAGAGTGGGGGCTAATCCTGTTATTCCTAGCATTGCCATACTACTAGATGCTGTCGTGTTAATCGGCTTTTTATGGGTAAAAGCCATCTCGGACCCCATGGTGCTCATCGTTGCTGGCGTAGTAATGGCTACTCTTTTACTCGGCGAATGGATTTTCCTATCCAAACGCGACGCTTCAAACGATAGCGAGCACTCTCACACTCATTAACGTTAATAGCGTTATAGGAGGTACCAAATGGACGTTAGAACCTTTGGTGAATTGATCGATTGGACCCGTCAGTTACACGAGCATCTTGCAGCTTGCCTTGCTCATTGCGCCGATATACACGAAGAAGAGCGCGCTCGCATGTTGCTCAATTACTTAGCTGCACAGGAAGCGGAAATGCAGCGCGTTGTGGCGCGCTTTGAACAGACTGCTGACGCGAAAGCATTAAAAACCTACGTTTATGACTATTTGGAGCATAAACCTATCCGTACGCATCGTACCTGCGATGCGCCCTATTCCACGCTAAGTGTTGACGACATTTGCCGAGAGGTTTTTGATTTCCATGAACAAACGATAAACCTTTATCGAACCCTCGTTGGCAAAGCGGAAATTCCTGAGGCTAAAGAGCTCTTAGATTCCCTTTTAGCACTTGAAGAGCACGAAGCCATGCGCCTTGTTCGCCAAACGGGGAGAATGAACGATGTCTGAAGACCATAACGAGACAAAGGTGAAAGACCCTGTTTGTGGCATGGACGTTGATCCCCATACCTCCCGCCACCGTGCCGATCACGCGGGTAAGACTTGGTACTTCTGCTCAGAAAAGTGTCAGGAAAAGTTTATTGCCAAGCCTGATGCGTATCTTGAGCCAAGCAAACAGTCACAAGCGTCAGTACCCTCGGGGTCTATTTATACTTGCCCGATGCACCCAGAAGTTCGACGAGAAGGCCCAGGCGACTGTCCAATCTGTGGTATGGCGCTGGAACCTGAGACCGTCTCTGCTGACACCGGCCCTTCGGACGAACTCAAGGACATGACCAGGCGTTTCTGGATCGGCCTAGTACTGACCCTCCCCGTGTTTGCCCTAGAAATGGGTGGCCACGTGTTTGGCCTTATGCATTTTATTTCCCAGCAAACCTCTAACTGGATTCAACTGCTGCTGGCAACGCCGGTAGTCGTCTGGGCAGGTTGGCCATTCTTTGTACGCGGATGGCGTTCGCTAGTGCATCGCAGCCTTAATATGTTCACGCTAATCGCGATCGGTACCGGCACCGCGTTGCTCTACAGTTTGCTGGCCACCCTCACACCGGGCATCTTTCCCGACGCCTTCCGTCAAGCCGATGGTTCGGTGGCCGTTTATTTCGAAGCAGCGGCAGTGATTGTCGTTTTAGTTTTACTGGGACAAGTATTAGAGCTACGCGCTCGTGAAAAAACCTCTGGCGCTATTCGTGCTCTGCTCGACTTGGCGCCTGCTACCGCTCGACGCCTTGATGATCAGGGCAATGAGGAAGATATCTCTCTTGACCAGGTTCAGGTAGGGGATCGTCTCCGGGTGCGCCCCGGCGATAAGGTGCCATTAGATGGCGAAGTGATGGAAGGTCGCTCCAACGTTGACGAATCCATGGTTACCGGTGAACCACTAGCGGTGAAAAAGGAAGTCGGCGATGGCGTCATTGGCGGCAGCATCAATGGTCAAGGATCCTTTGTCATGCGCGCTGACAAGGTGGGCCAGGACACGATGCTGTCGCAGATTGTGCAAATGGTCGCCAGCGCCCAGCGCAGCCGCGCACCCATTCAAGGGCTTGCCGACAAAGTCGCCAGCATCTTTGTACCCGTCGTTATTCTCATTGCTGTTGTGGCTTTCATCGCCTGGTCATTGTGGGGCCCTACCCCGCCGATGGCGTTTGGCCTTATTGCGGCGGTTAGTGTTCTGATCATTGCCTGCCCGTGCGCGCTAGGTCTTGCTACCCCCATGTCAATTATGGTCGGTGTAGGGCGCGGTGCCCAGTTAGGCGTGTTGATTCGCGATGCCGAAGCTCTTGAACGTCTAGAGAAGGTCGACACCGTCGTCGTCGACAAAACCGGCACGCTTACCGAAGGCAAACCACGAGTGACCGAGTTGATTCTCACTGAAGGCATTGCTGAATCGGAGCTTTTGCGCTTGGCAGCTAGTCTTGAGCGAGGCAGCGAGCACCCCTTGGCCCATGCAATAGTCGAAAAGGCTAAAGAGGCAGAGGTAAAATTAACAGAAGCGTTGGACTTCGAGGCTCCCAATGGCATGGGCGTTATAGGCCAGATAGATGGCAAGCGTATTGCCCTGGGCAACCGGCTATTGATGGAAAGCGAGGGCGTTAACACCCAGTCTCAAGACACACATGCCGATCAATTGCGCAGCGACGGTGCTACTGTCATCTTTGCGAGCATCGACGGGAATTTAGCTGGGCTGCTCGCCATTGCCGATCCGGTCAAGGAAACCACCGAAGAAGCCATTCGTTCACTCCAGGCTGACGGCATTCGAGTGGTGATGCTGACAGGCGATAATCGCACCTCCGCCAACGCTGTGGCACGTCGGCTAGGCATTGATGAGGTCGAAGCTGAAGTGCTTCCAGAGGATAAAGGCCGAGTGATTCAGCGTCTCCGTGATGAAGGGCGCATTGTTGTCATGGCCGGCGACGGCGTGAACGATGCACCTGCGCTGGCTACAGCGGATGTCGGCATTGCCATGGGAACCGGCACCGATGTGGCGATAGAAAGCGCTGGGGTTACTCTACTGCGAGGAGATCTTACCGGTATTGCCACGGCGCATAAGCTCTCAAAAGCCACCATGCGTAATATTCGCCAAAATCTCTTTTTTGCCTTTGCTTACAACGCGGCAGGCATCCCCATTGCCGCAGGGATTTTGTACCCCTTCACAGGTATGCTGTTATCACCGATTATCGCGGCGGCGGCGATGTCACTCTCTTCAGTGAGCGTGATTGGCAATGCTTTACGACTTAGGATGATTGCTATTAAGTAACAATATCTGGTTCTTCGTCACTTCACGTGGATTTGGCCTGATCGAATAGGCGGCCCACCGGGCTGCCAATCAGGTAGATCATGGCGATAAAGTTGGCCTCGTTCCGGTAGCCACGTGCTCGTGACCGAGCCGCTTGGAACAGACCATTCATTCCTTCCAGTCTTGCGTTCGTCAGTCCCGAGAGCCAGCGTCTGACCACCGCGTCGGCGTGCCGCTCAAGCGTCGCCAGGGCTTTCCCCATCGGCTTCAGCAGTGGCTTTTCAGACACCGCCGCCTGCATGACCTTGAGGTAGTTCGTGATGCGCCACCGAGCCGCTCTGGGCGTTGGAGCCTTCTGGATCCAGCGTAGCTTCTTCTTGATCACCCAGGCATCGGCCGTGGCGCTCTGATCGGCCACCAACTCCTGGAGCGCCGAAAGCTGTTTGGGTGTCAGGTTCTTGTTATCCAGGTTCTTCAGCAGGGCCCAGCGCAGCGACTTGGGGTGCCCCTGCTCCCGGCGCTCTTTCTTGCGTACCTCGTCCAGCCGCTTGGTGAAGGTCTGTACGATATGGAACCAGTCGACCGTTACCTCGGCCTTGGGAAGGTGCTCGGTCACGCCGCTAAGGAAGGCTGGCGACATATCGCAGACGACCTCGACCACATTATTCGGGTCGCCGCCATGGGCCGCCAGGAAGGCGCTGAAAGCCTGGATGGCATCCTTGCCGCAGCCTGGGACGGCAAAGATAACCGGTTCCCGCTTGCGCTGCATGTCGAGGAACACCGTGACATAGCGATGACCGCGCCGGGAGGCGGTTTCGTCCACGCCGACCGTCACCACCTTGGACAGATCCAGTTCCCCCAACATGCGGCCAACGTAGTGGTGCACGATGCGCCATAGTCGTTTGTCGGAAATCTCCAACTGGCGGGAGACGGCCAGTACCGGCATCTCCTTGACCAGTGACATGGCCGCTTGCTCGAACAGCAGGGTAAAGTCGCTGCCCGGCCGGGCCCAGGGCACCTCTATGCGCTTGACGCCATGGTCAGGACACTTCGTGCGCGGCACGCGAGCATGCAGGTAACAGTGATGCTGAAAGAAGTTCAGATGCCGCCAGGTTTTGTCGGCAAAGTCATGAGCTTGGCAGGCCTTACCACATTCTGGGCAGGGATAGAGACTGCCTCGCTCCGCCTCGACATAGAGGTCCAGGCGGTGGGGCGACACGGCGGTATCCAGGTACTGGTTCTTGAGGATCCAGGGCGCTTCCAAGCCCAGGCCGAGTGTTAGAATCTGGGTGCCGTCCATGTCATACCTCCTGCCGCTGTGGAGGTCATATTCTGGCCCAGCTCAGGGGGCGAATTCCACACCCAACGTCGAAGAGCCAAAATTAATCTCTACTTCTCTGACGGCCTGGCTACCCCAGGGTCGCCAGGGAGGGAAAAAGGTCGACCATGATACTGGAAAGCCGCGTCATGGTACCCGAGACGATGGCGATGCCCATCAGGATCACAACCGTGCCCGCCACGGGGCGAGCATAGGCGCTCCACCTTCCTAGGCTTTGCCGATGCAGAGCGAATCGGTTAATCAGTAAAGTGCTGGCAAGAAAAGGTAGCGCTAGGCCAGCCGAGTAGGCACTGAGATATATCATTCCAGCCTGGGCACTAGCAGCATTGGACGTGGCCATCAAGATGGCGCCCAGGATGGGGCCGATACAGGGCGTCCAGCCGATGGCAAAAGATACCCCGAACACAGTAGCCGAAAGCGGAGAGCCACCCTGGACATTGGGGGTGAACTGAAAGGTACGCTGGAAAAGCGGCAATCGGAACACGCCGGTCATGAAGAGGCCCAGCACGATCACCGCCGAGCCGGCAACCCAGTTGAATTCTTGGCGATACCCTCGCATCAGTTGCCCGATACTACTGGCGCCGAGCCCGAGTAGGATGAACACGATGCTGAAGCCGAAGACGAAGAAGGCACTGAGGGTCAATGCCTCTAACCGCCTGTCGGCTTTACCGGCACTACCGCCTGTGACCACCGACAGGTAGGCCGGTAACAGGGGCAGCGTGCAGGGCGAGAAGAAGGAGACCAATCCGCCGATAAAGGCGCCGACCAAGCCGATGGAAGAGAGAGATTCCAATGTGTTATCGCAACTTAAGTTATGGAGACGGCCAACAAGGGTATTGATACCAATCCCATGGTGCTACCTCCTATCATATCCATTTTAACGCCGTAAGAATTTTAAGGCTTACAGCTGCTTTAAGGTCAACCTTTATTGACAAATTATTTGTCTCCTATCGAATTGCAAATATTACACATCAGGCTTGACCTTAAAGTTGACTTCAAAGTTATGGTGGCTACTCAATGAATGACATGAGGACATTTCCATGGCGCTACAACTGGGCGAGACAGCACCAAACTTCACGATCGAATCCACACAAGGCACGGTCAACTTTCACCAATGGCTTGACGACAGCTGGGCGGTTCTGTTCTCGCACCCCGCTGATTTTACGCCAGTATGCACCACAGAACTGGGCGCGTTTGCCAAGCGAAAGAACGAATTCACCAAGCGGGGTGCCAAACTGGTTGGGGTTTCGGTGGATCCCCTCAGCTCTCACCACGACTGGCTGGGGGATATTGAACAGACTCAGGGCACGGCCCTGAACTACCCCTTGCTGGCTGACGAAGATCAGGTGGTAGCGAAGCTTTATGGAATGATCCATCCCAAAGCCGACCCCAAACTGACGGTGCGTACGGTCTTCATCATCGATTCTGACAAGAAAATTCGTCTCACTTTGACGTATCCACCCAGCACAGGACGTAATGTCGACGAGATACTGCGGGTTCTCGATTCGCTTCAGCTAACTGACAAGCACAAAGTGGCCACCCCAGTTGACTGGCAAAACGGTGACGATGTCATCATCTCGCCATCGCTATCGAATGATGACGCTAGGCAACACTTTCCCGAAGGCTGGAACACCAAGACGCCCTACCTTAGGGTCGTGCGCCAACCGGAGCAATAGGAGCCCCGACCGGTAGATTCGTTGAGTCAGGCTGCCAGAAGCTTAGATTAATAATGTCGTGAGGTAACGCTATGCAAACACTAAGTATCGGCGAGCTTGCCGAACGAAGCGGGGTCGCTAGCCAGGCGATTCGATTCTACGAAAAAGAGAAACTTATGCCTCCTCCGAGGAGGACCGATGCCAACTATCGGCGTTACCCACTGGAAGCTGTGGATCGGTTGCAGTTTATCGTCCATGCCAAGCAGTGGGGCTTCACGCTGCAAGAGATTCGGGAGCTGCTAATGCTTCAGGATGCTAATGGCGACCGGGCGCAAGCTAAACGCATCGCCGGGGAGAAGCTGCACAAGGTGCGCGAGCAGATCAAACACCTCACGCGGATTGAAGCCGTATTATCGAAAACACTGAGCGAGTGTGCAGGCGAAGGGCCTATGCAGGAAGGCTGCCCGATTGTTGAAGCTATCGCTGAGCAGGCTGAATGATCAGCACTTTCTCGACAGCGAACATGGGGAATCAAGCTCGCATATCGGGTCGTCAATAAATAACAGGAGATCTTCATTATGGCGCAAAACGTCGATATCGAGATTCGTGGTATGTCCTGTGCTTCCTGTGTTGGACGTGTGGAACGTGCACTCAGCCAGCAGCCAGGCGTGATCAACGCTCAAGTGAACCTCGCCACCCAGAAGGCGGCTATCCAGGTCGAAGCAGTTACCACGACCACTAGCCTACTCGACGCCATTGAAACAGCGGGCTATCAACCGGTAGTGGAAAGTATCGAGATTCCTGTTACCGGCATGAGTTGCGGATCTTGTGTCTCTCGGATAGAGCGAACGCTAACGAAGCTGCCCGGCATGGTGGAAGTGAGTGTTAACCTTGCTACCCAGAAGGCCTTCGTTCGTTTCCTGCCAGGAGCCGTTTCGTTAACGCGTATTCAGCATGCCATCCGCGAAGCAGGCTATGAACCGCAGGATACCGATACGCCGCCACCAACGGACAGCGAGGATCGGGAAAGAGCCGAGCTTCGCCGTCGAGTCGTGCTCGCGGCAATATTTACGATTCCGGTAGTCATCATCGCCATGGGGAAAATGATTCCCACTTTTGACGCGCTGTTAACGAGTCTAATGCCGCATCGCGGCTGGATGGGCGTTGAGTGGTTGTTGGCCACACCGGTGCAGTTCTATGCCGGGGCACGCTTCTATCGTACTGGCTTCGCCGAACTCCGGCATTTTAATCCTGGCATGAATAGCCTCGTTATGATCGGATCGAGCGCTGCCTATTTTTATTCGGTCGCCGCCCTGCTAATGCCCGCGCTCTTCCCCGTCGGAACCGCCGTGAGCTATTTCGAAGCGGCGGCGGTCATCGTGACGCTAATTCTGCTCGGTCGCTATTTTGAACACATTGCCAAGGGCCGCACCTCCGAGGCTATCAAGAAGCTTCTGCAATTACAGGCGAAAACTGCCCGCGTCATCCGCGAAGATGAAACCGTCGAGCTGCCTATCGACGCCGTCGTCACGGGCGATCGTATTTTGGTTCGCCCAGGGGAGCGTGTTCCAGTAGATGGCATCGTTGAGGAGGGCCACTCCTACGTTGATGAGTCGATGATCAGCGGTGAGCCAGTGCCGGTCGTCAAACAGAAGGATTCCGAAGTCGTCGGTGGCACTATCAACAAGAACGGTGCACTTACCTTTCGGGCCACGCGAGTCGGTGCCGACACTGTCTTGTCGCAGATCGTCAAGATGGTGGAAACGGCCCAAGCGGAGAAGCCCCCCATCCAGCAGTTGGCCGACAAGGTTGCTGGTGTATTTGTTCCCGTAGTCATCGCTATCGCCACGATGACCTTTGCACTCTGGTTCGCTTTCGGACCGGCGCCGTCCTTGTCCTTTGCCTTTGTCACTACCGTTAGCGTGCTGCTAATTGCCTGCCCATGTGCGATGGGCCTGGCCACCCCAACGGCCATCATGGTCAGTACCGGGAAAGGGGCCGAGATGGGGGTGCTATTTCGCAAAGGGGCGGCGCTTGAGACGCTGGCCAAGATGAATACGGTGGTGCTGGACAAGACCGGCACTTTGACCCAAGGACGCCCCGAACTGACTGATTTCGAAGCTATTAACGGTCATGAAAACGACGTGCTGCGACTGGTCGCGGCGGTGGAAGCTCAAAGCGAGCACCCCATCGCTGAGGCTATTGTGCAGGGCGCCAAGACCCGTGGGCTGGAATTACCCCCTGTCAGTCGCTTTAGTGCCGAGCCAGGCTACGGCATTGAAGCCGAGGTCGACGGCCACTTGGTACATGTAGGGGCTGATCGTTACATGCGTCGGCTGGAAATCGACCTCGGCCAGGCAGAAACACGCGCCAAGGTGTTGGCCGAGAACGCCAAGAGCCCGCTCTATGCCGCGGTAGACGGTCAGCTTGCTGCAGTCATCGCGGTGGCGGATCCCCTCAAGGAGGGCTCTGCCGACGCTATCGCAGCACTCAAAGCGCAAGGGCTGGAAGTGGCCATGCTCACCGGCGATAACCGTGCCACTGCCGATGCTATCGCCCGACAGGTTGGCATCCAGCAGATTCTCGCTGAGGTACTGCCCGACCAGAAAGCGGCAGAGATCCGGCGTCTCCAGGCGGAGGGCAAGCGCGTCGCTTTTGTGGGGGACGGGATCAATGATGCGCCCGCTTTGGCCCAGGCCGACGTGGGCATTGCGATCGGCACTGGCACCGATATTGCCATCGAGTCCGGCGATGTGGTGCTGATGAGTGGCGATTTGCGAGGCATCGTCAATGCCACGGCGCTCTCCAAGCGTACCCACCGGACCATTATCGGCAATTTCGTTTGGGCCTATGGCTACAACGTAGCGTTGATCCCCGTGGCGGCGGGCGTGCTCTATCCGTTCATCGGCGTATTGCTCAGCCCCATGCTGGCGGCGGCGGCCATGAGCATTTCCAGTGTTTTTGTGCTGACTAACTCGTTGCGGCTACGCCGTTTCACATCGGATACCGGCAATGCCACACCACGTCCAAACGATGCTGTTCATCGCGCCTAAACCAAACAATGTCGTGTTAACGAGGAATTCAAAATGATGGGAAGTGAAAGCTGCATGTGGGGTATGGCAGGGATGGGCCTAATAGCGATCTTGTTGATTATTGCGCTGGGGCTTGGTGTTGCTGCGCTCATCAAATACCTGTTTTTTAATAAGAAGTGATGAAGCTGGCAACCGAATACAATCGTCCCCCTTGGGTAGATCAGAAACTAATAAAGAGAGCATCCATGAGATATATCCTACCTATCACTTATTGCCTAGCTGCTGCAGGTCTGTTAGGTCTTATAACGTTGCCTGCGTTGGCGCAGGAAGCAAGTACTGATGCCACTGAGAGTCGTCAGGCCAGCAGTGCCACGAATACTGAGTCTCCCTTGCCCAAATCGATTACCGCATTGGTGGATCAAGGGTTCACCTTCCATGGCAGCTTCGAAGCGCCTGACGGTCTCCAAGGCTATGCCTTGTCTTATGATAATGAGCCTATGGCAGCTTATATCTCCTCCTCTTCCGACTACGCCGTCATTGGTACGTTAATCGACCCGCAGGGCAATGCCGTTATGGAAAGCCAGCTTCAGGCTCTGGTGCTGGACCCCATGCTGGAAGCTACCTGGAGTGCGTTTGAAAACACTCGTTTTATCTCGGAGGGGAATGATGATGCTTCGCATATTGTGTACACACTAACAGACCCCAACTGCCCCTACTGCAATGCACTCTGGAAAAATTCGCGCCCGCTCATTGAGCAAGGCGTGTTACAGCTTCGTCACGTGCTGGTCGGTGTGCTATCAGAGGACAGTCTTCGCAAAGCTGCTGCAATCCTTGAATCCGACAATCCGGCCAGTGCTCTCGAAACTCATGAACTGGAATTTCGCAATGGCGGCATAAGGCCGGTGGAGCCGTCGGAGGAGAGTCAAGCGCTTCTTAGAAATCATGCCCAGATCATGCGTGAGGCCGGTGCTACGGGAACGCCAACCAGCTACTACCGTGATGAAGCCGGGAAAGTTCAGCGTATCAATGGCGCAGTGTCGACCGACCAGTTTCGCGAAATATTGGGCGTTGAATGATACACCATAACGGTACAGGGCTGAGATGCGAGTCTCCCCAATCACGACCACTGAGATGCACATGGCAACCAAGCTTAGCGTAAAGCAAACGCTCTTTTTGGGGCTCACTCTATTGATGGGTTTGGCGGCCCTTTATTGGATTCTGATGGAGACCGGCGCCTTGTCGGTCTTGACCGACAAGCAGGCCTTGCGTGAGTGGCTTGATAGGCTGGGCGTCTGGGGGCCGTTGGCCATCATCTTTATGATGATGGCGGCCATTGTCATGAGCCCGATTCCCAGTGGCCCAATTGCGATGGTGGCTGGTGCGCTTTACGGCCCAGTTTGGGGGACGATCTATGTCGTTATCGGTGCCGAAGCCGGTGCTCTGCTCGCTTTCTGCATTGCTCGTTTGCTCGGCTATGAAGTGATGCAACGCTGGCCGCGTTCGCGGCCCATCCTCAACTGGCTGGGAAAGGAGCGCTCTCAGACAGGCTTGATGCTCATCGTTTTTGCATCCCGATTGGTGCCCTTCCTTTCGTTTGATGCCGTCAGCTATGCGGCAGGTATCACCCCCCTGTCTTTCTGGCGCTTTTTGATCGCCACACTGGCCGGCGTGATCCCCACGGCGTATCTAATCGTCATGTTCGGCGAAGTGCTGATTACGGCCGACTCCCGTGGCCTCACAATCGCGCTGATTCTCATCAGTGGCATTACATTGCTGCCTCTGCTGGCGAAACGCTTATGGGCTCGACAGCCATGACCGATAGCAACCGAGTGCTCTAAATCAACTTTCGTAAGCATTAACAATGCTCAGCAGGCACTTACCCGCTACTACCTGTGAGACGTACACGTGAAATTTCGGACATTGCTATTTTTACCCCTATTGGGCTTTTTTGGTTTGAGCTTTTTCTTTTATCAGGGCTTATCAATGGATCCTAGCGCCAGAGATTCACCCTTGTTAGCTCAGCCGTTTCCGCCATTCAGCCTGACAACGCTGGAAGACCCCTCAAGGCTCGTTGATGAATCTCTTTTTAAAGGAAAGGTGACATTAGTCAATGTGTGGGGAGAGTGGTGTCCGACTTGCAAACATGAAATGCCGCAGTTATTGGATTTAGCCGCGCGAGGCGTCCGCTTGGTTGGGATCAACTACAAGGATACCCAGGCAAAGGGGCTCGAGTTTCTTGACGAGTTCGGGAACCCTTTTGAAGTCAACATCTTTGATCCAGAGGGTAACCTAGGTTTTGAGCTAGGTGTGTATGGCGCCCCAGAAAGCTATCTGGTCGATACCGAAGGCACTATTCGTTACAAACATACAGGTTACATAACGTCTGAAGATGTTGAGCGAGTCATCCAAGAAGTCGAGAAGTGGAAACGATAAAACGGTTATGAAAACGCATTATTTTTTTATTAATAACTCCATCTGTAACGCTAAGTTAAGGAAGGTATATGTTGCAATACCCTCAAATTGATCCGATCGCCATCGCCATAGGCCCTCTTCAGATCCACTGGTATGGCTTAATGTATGTCATCGGGCTAGTCGCTGCTTGGTGGTTGGGTCGGCATCGAGCCCACCGACTCGGCCTAAGCCACGATGATATGGGCGACCTGATCTTCTACGGCGCCATCGGCATCATCGTTGGCGGCCGTCTTGGCTATGCGCTGTTTTACGGGCTCGAACAACTGCAAGCAAACCCCCTTTGGTTATTAAAAATCTGGGAAGGAGGCATGAGCTTTCATGGCGGCCTTGCCGGTGTATTAGTGGCTGCCTGGCTGTTTGCTCGCAAACATCAACTGGCTTTTATTCAACTGACTGACTTCATTGCTCCGTTAGTCCCGATCGGCCTGGGAGCGGGTCGCCTCGGTAACTTCATCAATCACGAGTTACCGGGAAGAGTTAGTGATGTACCTTGGGCAATGGTGTTTCCATCCATGATGGAGCTGGGCCCAGAGCCACGCCATCCTTCGGCTCTCTACGAGTTTGCCCTTGAAGGTGTCGTGTTGTTTGCCGTGCTGTGGTGGCTATCGCGCCGACCGCGTCAGCGAGGCCTCATCTCTGGGTTGTTCCTGCTTCTGTACGGAGCCTTTCGCTTCATCGTGGAGTTCGTGCGCCTCCCAGACCCTCAGTTGGGATTCATCGCTTTTGGCTGGTTGACCATGGGGCAGCTGTTGACACTACCGATGCTCATAGCGGGTTTTGCTCTGGTCGCTTGGTCCAGACGTCAGCCAGTGGATAAGCCAAAGGCGGCGTTAAACTCATGAAACAAGTCTTCGCTTTTCTAATGGTGGCACTCTTTATAGTCACACCGGTAGCGGCACGTGAAGAGATATTTGGGGTTGGTGACAAAAGCTCCCCTTTTAACCGTTCGACGCAACGTGACTTTCTACCGGCTACAGAAGCCTTCCGAACCACCGCTTGGCGAGACGATGATCGGGTTTATGTCGGTTTCACCGTCGCCGAAGACTATTACCTTCATCGGCATCAGTTTGCGATTGAGAGTCTCTCTCGAAGTATCAATTTCGGAGAGCTGGCTTTGCCACCTGGTGAGCCAATGTCGCACGCATCTTTGGGGGACATTAATGTTTTCTACAATCAGGTGTTGGTGAGTGCGCCCATCGAGGCGAGCGAGACCGTGATCGGACCGTTGGCCGTCGTGGTGACCTTTCAGGGCTGTTCCGATCAAGGACTTTGCTATCCACCCGAACAGGTCGAACTTATCTCACCGTACGGCTCCCCTCCGGCGACCTTCGCCACCAGCCCCTCCCTTGGTACGGCGGATAGCACCAAAGGCGCTCCTTAAATGAATCCCGCCGACCTGAGCCTGCCGCCGCTGGCGGCGGCCTTCGTCTTCGGCTTGCTGGGAGGCGCGCACTGTATCGGCATGTGTGGCGGCATCATGAGTGCCCTGACCTTTGCTGTGCCCCCCAGCATGCGACAACCTAGCCGTTTAGCAGCTCTGTTGCTCGGCTATAATTTAGGCCGTATCAGCAGCTACATGATCGCGGGTGCCTTGGTGGCCCTGCTCGGTTCCGTGCTCAACCATGCATTGGACAGCTTCGCCCTGGTATTGCGTATCCTGGCGGCGGTCATGTTGATACTGATGGCGCTTTATATCGCCAACTGGTGGAAGGGCTTGCTACGTATCGAGGCACTAGGGCGCGTTCTGTGGCGCCGCATCGAACCAATAGGACGTCGCTTGATGCCTGTTGTAAAAGTGCCCCAAGCGTTCGCACTTGGCTCGCTATGGGGCTGGATGCCTTGTGGGCTAATCTATTCGATGCTGGCCTGGAGTCTTGCTGTAGCCGAGCCATTGCGTGCCGCCGCGATGATGGGGGCCTTTGGGCTCGGCACCTTGCCTGCCGTCCTAGCGACCGGAGTGGCAGCGCGCCGTGTCTCAATATGGATACGTAGCCCCGCGACTCGTACGCTAGCAGCGCTGCTGATTATTACGTTTGCTGTCTGGCAACTCTGGCATCTGCAATCCATGATAGGGATGGTGGATACGCACAGTGCCATGACTTCGCAGCATCACTAATGATTACTTCGCGAATCATTAGCCTCGAAAACTAATTTACCTGTCCCAAGCGATTCGATTAGTTCCTTCAGCCTGAAGCTTTCAGTCATCTTGTCTTGGTTCATGTTATCTAACCATCGCGCTATCACCTGAAGTTCTTGGGTCCGCAAGTGAAGACGTCGCCTTTGAGTGGCGAGTGGTACTGGTTCATTAAACTCTACGGTGCCTTGATCCGCCCAAGATAATATTTGTTTGATCTCTGGAAGACTAACGCCCAGCGAACGCAGGCAGTCGATAAAACGTAGGCGCCCCAAGGACTCTATATCGTAGAGTTGATAACCGTTGCGCGGGTCGCGGTGCGGTTGCAACAACCCTTCCCTTGTATAGTGACGTACCGTTTCTGCCGTTACCCCTCCCGTCTGAGCCAGCTCGGAGACTCGCATTGGCTTACCCTCATTTGTTTACTCGTAGCCAGCTTACAACCGCCAGGCTGCCCAAAGGTCAAGTCTTCAACGGGCGCTTATGGCAAACCTTTCGGTTGTACATCGAAATTTAAAATGGGTAAGCGGATTAAATGGTTGATCTTACCTTTGCATGAGAGTGAGACAGACCGGCATCTCATCGGATTATCTGGTTGATGCTTCACCTACTGCTGGTGCATGTTTCCTTCGCTAATTCCAGCAAGAACCCCACACGCCTCAACTTCCCGGTCATCGTTGCAACTCGCTCTCAGTGAAACGAGTTGTTTCTCAAGCGCTTGCAGAGCGGTTATCTGCGACCGCACATGAGAGATGTGATCATCGAGCAAGGCGTTGACGGCGGTACAAGGCTGATGAGGGTCGTCCTGATAGCTCTGTAGTTCGTGAATCTCAGCCAGTGACAGGCCCAGGATTCTGCAGCGACGGATGAAGGCCAGCCCCTCACCATGCTTCTCGGTATAGACACGGTAACCGTTGTCCTGCCGATCAGGCGGCGGCAACAAGCCCTGCTGTTCATAGAAGCGGATCGTCTGTGTTTCGACCCCTACCAACTGCGCCAACTGACCAATGCGCATCAGCCTCCTCCCCAACGGATTCTTTACTCCATTGACATTATAGTAGCTTTATAGTTTTAAATGGTACCACAACATTGTTCAAGTGGAGTCGTATCATGAGCAAATCCTGTGGTGGCGCCTGTGGCGGTGATGCAACGTCCGCAGCGGATACCGATATACAGGCCTCCTCCGAGGCGCCAGGGAGATGGGTCAGTGTTTATGCTGTGCCGAAGATGGACTGTCCATCAGAAGAACGAATGATTCGCCTAGCCCTGAACGGCTTTGAGGAGATTCGGGCGCTGTCCTTCGACTTGTCGAACCGCCGGCTGAAGGTCGTGCATGACGGCGAGGTCGAGCCCGTCACCTCGAAACTGAAGACCTTGGGGCTAGGCGCCTCGCTTCAGGAAACCGTCGCTGCAAATCCGGAGACCATCAAGGCCGCCGAGTTTTCGGCAGCTTCTGCTAAGCAAGAATCCGGGACCCTGCGCTGGTTGCTCGGCATCAATGCACTTCTGTTCGTGGTGGAAATGACTGCCGGTCTGATCGCCCAGTCCACCGGCCTGATTGGAGAATCCCTGGACAATTTTGCCGATGCGGCGGTGTACGGGCTTGCCCTTTATGCGGTTGGACATAGCGTGAAAATGCAGGTACGTGCCGCGCATCTTGCTGGTGTACTGCAACTGATCTTGGCTGTGGGCGTGCTCGTAGAGGTGGTGAGACGCTTTGTATTCGGTAGTGAGCCTGAATCGCTGGTGATGATGGCTATCGCATTCGTCGCATTGATTGCCAATACCAGTTGTCTGCTGCTCATATCCAAACATCGGGAAGGCGGGGCGCACATGAAGGCAAGCTGGATATTCTCGGCCAACGACGTGGTGATCAACCTGGGGGTCATCACCGCCGGCGCCCTGGTCGCGTGGACCGGTTCCAATTATCCGGATCTGATTATCGGCACCATCGCGGGGGGCATTGTACTTAACGGTGCCAGACGCATTTTGGCGTTGAAGGGTTAAATAATGCTCATTATTGGCAAAAAGCTCTCGCCGTATGCCCTATTGTCCATATCGGGCCTGCTGGCAGCGTCTGATCAGGCTGTAAAGTGGCTGGTGCAGCAATCAATGGCCTATGGCGAGTATGTTTCGGTGACCCCGTTCTTTAACTGGGTGCACCTATGGAACACCGGTGCCGCATTCAGTCTTTTTGCGAATGGTGGAGGCTGGCAGCGCTACTTTTTTATCGGAATCGCGGTAGTGGTCTCGATTTTTCTGATCAAGCTGATCCTTGAAAATCGTCATAAAGGAGAAGCCATCGCTTACAGTCTTATCCTCGGTGGCGCCATGGGCAACCTGATTGACCGGGTCTTTCGCGGCTATGTTGTGGATTCCTTTGATTTCTATTGGCGAGACTGGCATTGGCCGGCCTTCAACCTGGCTGATATTGCAATTGTCCTCGGTGCCTTACTTTTCGTTTCCAGCAGCTTGTTGGGTAAAAAAGCAAACACCAATGCCGAGCCGGATGGATCTGACTGACACCTACGCCTATACAACACCATGACCGAACTTCCCGACAACATCCTTCACCTGCCGCAATACCAAGTACTGGGCTGCAAATCAACCGACGACGAAATGCACTTCCAGGTGGACGTGCCCGATCCCATCGCCTGCGAGGAATGCGGCGTGCAGGGTGAGTTCGTACGGTTCGGCAAGCGTGACGTTCCCTATCGTGATCTGCCCATCCACGGCAAGCGGGTCACTCTCTGGGTGGTCCGCCGCCGATACACCTGCCGGGCCTGCAAGACAACATTCAGGCCCCAGCTACCGGAGATGGTGGACGGATTCCGTATGACACTGCGGCTGCATGAGTACGTGGAGAAGGAATCCTTCAACCACCCCTACACCTTTGTGGCGGCACAGACCGGCCTGGACGAGAAGACGGTGCGCGACATCTTCAACGCCCGCGCCGAGTTCCTGGGGCGCTGGCACCGCTTCGAGACGCCCCGCATCCTGGGCATTGACGAGCTATACCTGAACAAGCGCTACCGCTGCATTCTGACCAACATTGAGGAGCGAACCCTGCTCGACCTGCTGGCCACCCGCCGCCAGGACGTGGTGACCAACTACCTGATGAAGCTGAAAGACCGGCAGAAGGTCGAGATCGTCAGCATGGACATGTGGAACCCCTACCGGGCAGCGGTCAAGGCTGTGCTGCCCCAGGCCCGTATCGTGGTCGATAAGTTCCATGTGGTGCGCATGGCCAACGATGCCCTAGAGAGAGTGCGCAAGGGCCTCAGAAAGGAGCTGAAACCGTCCCAGAGCCGGACTCTCAAGGGAGACCGGAAAATCCTGCTGAAACGCGCTCACGAAGTCTCAGACCGGGAGCGCCTCATTATGGAGACCTGGACAGGCGCGTTCCCGCAACTGAACCGCCCCGGCTTTACCGGAGACTTCATATCTTGAGAGGATGAAGTCATGAACTCACCAAAACGATATTCCCCGGAATTGCGGGAACGGGCTGTTCGTTTAGTTATTGAACAGCAAGGCGAATACCCGTCCAAGTGGGCGGCGATCTGCTCCATTGCCAGCAAGTTCGGTTGTACACCAGAGACTTTGAGAGCCTGGTGCAAACGCACAGAACTCACGCAGGAAAACAGCTCGGTTAACCTGTCTGAACATGAACGACTCAAGCAGCTAGAGCGTGAAAACACCGAATTGAAGCGGGCCAATGAAATCCTCCGTAAGGCGGCTGCTTTTTTCGCCCAGGCGGAGCTCGACCGCAAACCCAATTGATGGTGTCATTTATCGACGAGCATCGTGCTCAGTTCGGGGTCGAGTCGATTTGTAGCCAACTGCCAATCGCCCCATCGACGTATTACCACCACAAGGCACTTGAAACTGATCCTGAACGGCGGGCAGACCGGTATCGGCAGGATGAGTTTCTTACTGCTGAGATTCAGCGGGTGTGGGAGGAAAACTTCTGCGTCTACGGTGCCCGTAAGGTCTGGCGGCAACTCCGCCGTGAAGGCGTTAATGTTGCTCGTTGCACCGTAGAACGGCTCATGCGCCGCCTTGGAATTCGTGGCGTGGTGAGAGGCCAACGACCCTTCACGACCATCAGTGATCCCGGCCAGAAACGAGCACCTGATTTAGTGAAACGTGACTTTACGGCCATGCGTCCTAATCAGCTTTGGGTGGCCGATTTTACCTATGTCGCTACCTGGTCTGGCTTCGTTTACGTTGCGTTCGTCATTGATGTTTATGCACGCTGTATTGTGGGTTGGCGTGTAGCGACATCGATGAAAACGGCACTGGTGCTGGACGCTTTGGAGCAAGCTCTGTGGGCACGAAAACACAGGCAAGGGTTGATTCACCATAGTGATAGGGGAAGCCAATATCTCTCGATCCGCTACACCGAGCGTATGGCTGACGAGGGTATCAATGCCTCAGTCGGCACCACCGGCGACTCCTACGACAATGCGCTGGCTGAAACCATCATCGGCTTGTTCAAAACGGAGGTGATCCATCATCGTGGCCCATGGAGGGGACTGGATGCCGTTGAGTATGCCACGCTGGAGTGGGTTGACTGGTTCAACAACCGCCGACTGCTGGAACCCATCGGAAACGTTCCACCAGCAGAACGAGAAAGGACGTATTATCATCAACTGGAAGAGTCGGGTGAAGCTGCCTGACTCAAACAAACCGGTCTCCGGAATAACCGGGGCGGTTCAAACTGCTGGCCGCCTACGAGCACAAGGAGCGCTTCTACGGCATCTGGGACGCCACCACACGGCTCCAGGCAGAAGCCGCCCTGGACGAGTGGATAGCCACCATCCCGAAGGGCCAAAAGGAAGTCTGGAGCGATCTGGTCAGGGCAGTGGGAAACTGGCGCGAAGAGACCATGACCTACTTCGAGACGGACATGCCCGTCACCAACGCTTACACGGAGTCCATCAACCGACTGGCCAAGGACAAGAACCGTGAAGGGCGCGGTTACTCCTTCGAGGTGATGCGGGCACGAATGCTCTACACCACGAAGCACAAGAAGAAGGCACCGACTGCGAAGGTCTCTCCTTTCTACAAGAAAACCATCGGTTACGGACTGCCGGACTTCGCAGAGGAACTCAACTACGGAGTCGATCTATCAACCATCTGAGGGTGGTATCAGATTGATGGGGTGAAGGTGCCCCATCAACCATTAAATCCGTATACCCCTATGATAATGCCTGTGCCGAAAGCTTCTTCCACAGCCTCAAGGTTGAAGCGATCCATGGGGAGCAATTTACAACGCGAAACGATATGAGGCGCCAGGTGTTTGAGTACGTCGAACTGGACTACAACAAACAACGGCGGCACAGTGCTATTGGGATGATCAGCCCAGAGGCCTTTGAAGCCCGAATGATCGCTTAAACCAGTGTCCACTGTTGCTGGGTAAGATCATCCTGGAGAAGCTCTACGACCTGGGCATCACCCCGTCGTACAGCCGGCCAAGGGGGTCAGCAACGACAACGCCTTCGCCGAGTCGGCCTTCAAGACACTGAAGTACCGGCCGGGATTCCCCGCCGACGGCTTCGCCACGCTGGCCGAGGCGCAAGACTGGGTCCAGCAATTCACCGAGTGGTACAACCATGAGCACCGGCACAGCGCCCTGCGCTACGTCACGCCGAGCCAGCGTCACAACGGCGAGGCCAAAGGCATTCTGACGCAGCGCCGAGAGGTTATTGAAGCCGCGCCACCCGGAACGGTGGTCAGGAGACATCCGGAAACTCAGCCTGCCGGATGTAGTGCACCTAAATCCCGAACGGGACTCAGTGCCACAGGCCGCAGGATTTTAAAGAGCTGAAGTCATTTTATATGGCAACTATGTTGACAGACTCCGGGCCCGGCCGGGTAGCGACTTTACCCTGCTGTTCGAGCAAGCGGCCATGTCACTGGTCAAGGAGATGCCGGTACTGGCCGTCTCCCGCCAGTTGGAGATTTCCGACAAACGACTATGGCGCATCGTGCACCACTACGTTGGCCGCATGTTGGGGGAACTGGATCTGTCCAAGGTGGTGACGGTCGGCGTGGACGAAACCGCCTCCCGGCGCGGTCATCGCTATGTCACGGTGTTCCTCGACATGCAGCGCAAGCGGGAACCGGTTATCTTTGCCGTCCCAGGCTGCGGCAAGGATGCCATCCAGGCTTTCAGCGCCTTCCTGGCGGCCCATGGCGGCGACCCGAATAATGTGGTCGAGGTCGTCTGCGATATGTCGCCAGCCTTCCTTAGCGGCGTGACCGAGCACCTTCCCAAGGCCGAGGTAACGGTCGACTGGTTCCATATCGTACAGACCTTCACCAAGCGGCTGGACGAGGTACGCAAGAAAGAGCGCCGGGAGCAGGGGCACCCCAAGTCGCTGCGCTGGGCCCTGCTGAAGAACCTGGATAACAAGAACCTGACACCCAAACAGCTTTCGGCGCTCCAGGAGTTGGTGGCCGATCAGAGCGCCACGGCCGATGCCTGGGTGATCAAGGAGAAGCTACGCTGGATCCAGAAGGCTCCAACGCCCAGAGCGGCTCGGTGGCGCATCACGAACTACCTCAAGGTCATGCAGGCGGCGGTGTCTGAAAAGTCACTGCTGAAGCCGATGGGGAAAGCCCTGGCGACGCTTGAGCGGCACGCCGACGCGGTGGTCAGACGCTGGCTCTCGGGACTGACGAACGCAAGACTGGAAGGAATGAATGGTCTGTTCCAAGCGGCTCGGTCACGAGCACGTGGCTACCGGAACGAGGCCAACTTTATCGCCATGATCTACCTGATTGGCAGCCCGGTGGGCCGCCTATTCGATCAGGCCAAATCCACGTGAAGTGACGAAGAACCAATTTTTTGTTATTCTTTATCATTAAAACTTACAATTAAATAGCGCACTTATTTATTAATACCAAATCCGGCGATGTTAAATTGAAGATTTTTAGGCGTTAATTATAGCTATTTATCGTTAGCACCTTTTGGATACCATCCACAAATCCCGGCTTGGTTACAGGCTTTCCATTAGAATCTAATAGACGACCATTTGTACCGATAGACCACCCAAAATTTGAGAGCCTGGAGCTACTTATGAAGTCAGAAAGAGCTTTTATCTCGATATCTGTAAGCGAATCATACAAGCGACATTCAACAGTCTTACTTTCTAGACGAAGATCAACCTCAACTTCTTTTACAGCTTTCAACTGATTAAGCTCGTTCCTGAGTTTCCTCTCGCTAGCAACCAGATCAAGGAGTCGATAGCGAATCTCAGGGTCTTCTATTCTTCCTGCCCAAGAAATTGGCTCAGCAGGAGTTGTATTGATAGCTTTTACGGGGTTTTCTGATTTGTAAGC
Organism: Halomonas sp. MS1; assembly: GCF_024182575.1. Lineage (NCBI taxonomy): Bacteria > Pseudomonadati > Pseudomonadota > Gammaproteobacteria > Oceanospirillales > Halomonadaceae > Halomonas > Halomonas sp. MS1. The sequence goes on along the minus strand of NZ_CP098926.1, from coordinate 3,329,181 downwards.
ATTTATTAAATCTCTGTAGACTTGCCCTGTAGCGTTTCTTATTGATTGCGTCTTAACGCCACCAAAACTCTCTGACAACCGCCCTATGGTCGCAATGCTGAAATCTTTTGATTTTCGATCAAGTTGAAAATCACATGCTTTTTTGACAACCGACAGATTATTTTTTACACGATTGCTAGGTGATTTTTCCAAAAGCTGTTCGTAAATTTTGTCAACGATTCTAGACACCTTAATACTCCGTATTTATTTTTCAGATGGAAGAGATATTGCTTTAGGTGTTTGGCCATTAAACATTAATTGAAGCCCTTCTTTAATCGCGCCCTCCTCTATCTGCAGGTCTTCCAGCGTGATCACTGCATCTTTGTCCATCAATTCGCTAACAGCATCCCAGCCTCCCAGTCTTGAACGAAGCATTTTGGTGATTTCATTTCCAATCTCTAGCTGCTGCCGCTCTGAAAGGGCAAAGAGCCCTGGCGAAAGCCCATTTTTACGAGCAAATAGATCTAATAGCTGTGTTCTTACCAGTGTTGCTTTTTGAGGTCTAGATGACTGATGGTAGCTGGCAGACTGGCAAACCATGTCAACATGCAGGAAATTACTAACTTCAGGAAAGTTCAAAAAAACACCTGCGTCCTGGTCAGTAGTTATTAAGTTGTGATGGGGGGATTTTGTAGAGTCGTTAATGCTGGAGTTTAGAATATTTATCGAATTCATGGAAAGACGAATTGCTACTATCAAATCACAGACAAGAGAATCAAATCTTGTTACCTCTTGTTCATAGTGGGCTTCAGTAAGTGCTATTTCATGGGAACCTGTGAAGTCTTGCTTTTCACGAAGCTTTTGGTACTGCTCGTCTTCCAAAGTGTCGATTTTCTGTCTTAATTCATCAATGACGATTGATGCAGCTTTGCATTCAAGTGTTATTTCGTTGCATAACATCTGAAGGCCGCCTAAAAAAGCAGGTCCTGAATAAAAAAAACGACAACGAAGACAGTTGCTATTTCCTAGATACCCTGCAGGTGTTGGATGATAAACTTTTGAGCTCTCACCTATCATATCACCGCCAATATCACACTTAGTACGTCCATTAGGACAAATCCCGTAATCCATCATGGTGTAGGCCGCTGAAGGCATTGTCGAATTATTTTTAACCAGTTCACCTCTAGAATTAACTAACTCACTTGTTATTTGGTCCATCTTTCCTTGGCGAATTAACTGATCAACTCTGTTAGCTTGGTTCTTTATGATTAAAGATTCAGCATCGTTTAACGCTTCCCTTATTTCCTCAGCAGTAACTTTTGTATAATAGATCGTCATAACTAAAGATGAGTGACCAACAAGCTTCTGAACTACTTCAGGAGCTATTTTAGCGTCTCTTATAAAAGCTGTTATAAGAGACACACGCATAGAATGAAGAGTAAAAAGGGAATGAAGATTGCTCAAAGAATTTGCATCCTTCTTCCCTTTTCTTATCATTGTAAGGGGTAATTCCTTGTCTTGAATAAGATGTAGAACTCCAGCAAAGCCAGAACTGAGTTTGGCTTGCGTCAGTGGAATACCTCCTTGCAAGGAAGGGTCTCTAAAAAGAAAGCAGCTTCTACCTTTGTACCCATATTTTCTGAGTGTTCTATCATTTTCAGTTTTGACTTGATTAGTCCATTTGGTCGGTTTCTCCAGAGGGTTATACTTTGACTGCCAGTTTCTTAGCTGAATCAAAAGGGGAATAATTCTTTCGTCAACCCATGGAATATCGTATCCTTCAAAAGCATTAGAGGCCGTTTTGTTCGTGCTAACATGGCAAACAACTTCTTTATCACTACCAGGTTTGAAGAAACCTTGATGATATTTTTTGGGAACTCGATATTCTTTGAGAAGCTGGTTGTTTACCCATTTATATTTACCATTTTCTTCCTCAAGAATCTCGTAGTCAGCCTCTCCACTATCAAGCCAACATATTTGGGAGCCTCTGAATGGCATGAAGAGCTGCGTATATATCGCCACTACCCTCACGGGTGACCAAAGTTCGAAAACTCCATCTAGTTTACGCCAAACACAATTAGGATCGCTATCGTCAATGATATTTTTATCAGCAACAAACCACTCACCCACAAAATCAAAGAAATCAGTTGCATATTTTAGTCTTTCGTACAGTTCTGAAAAAGTTAATACCTCCTTTCCTGGTGGGATAATTAAGTGCCTGGCGCGCTGTATATAGCGGAAGGGAAGTGCTGGCTTTGTTGACTCATGGTTATTAAACCTAGGCTGAAAATCAACAGTTAACACCTTCCTATTTATTGGGTTTTCATATCCTTCTAAAACAATAATTTCGCCCGTTTCCTCGCAATGGTGTGAACATAGCCTTTCAATAACGAAGTCAAAAAATTTTTGAAGATGATTTACCGATGATATATTTTTCTGTGAATCTGGCAATGAGTCTATAAAACTATTTATATCTAGCCGAGGAGACTTGGAATCACAAAGGTACTCAGGTAGCACAGGCAGAGTTTTTTTGAAAAATACGAAAAAGTTTTTGATAAGAGATCTACGTGTTGAGTAAGATCCTGTTGAGGTAAGCCAGTCGTCAGCAATTTTTACCCATGGATAGTATTCTTCATTTTCAAATACAGAGATATAAGGATCTTTGTATAAGATCCGATCTATCCTCACGTTAGGCGAAACTGTTTTTGGGTTGTTTGGAAGCTCTGGTATTTTACTAGCAATTTCATCATACTCTTCACGAGTTTTTATTTTTTTGTCATGACAATACTTCTTAATAGTCCTAAGATCCCAAAGCTTTTCTGTACTAAAATTCAAAAAATCGAAAAATGAGCTAAAACCATAATATGCTAAAGGATCCTCAGGCAAAGAGCGGTAGAGTTTACGTAGAACTTTATAATCATTGATATTTTCAATATTTACTCCTTTTTTTCTTATTAATTTAACTGCATCTAGCGGATCTTGATAAACCAAACCAACAAAGCTAGGCCAATCATAGTATTGATCATATTTTGTATAGGTACGAGGAAGTCTTTTCTCCAATTTAACAAGAACCATGTATTCAAAAGGAACTTTTATCTTAACTGATGGTGAATTTAAAAACTCAACCGCCTCCTCGTAAGAAAAATACGATAGTGACAGAAAATCTTGCCAGCTAACCCACCCTTTATTTTTGTAAGTCGTCTGTGGATGGTAAGGAAGCATCGGGTCTTTTTTCTTTTTCTTTTATAATCGGTTGGGTGCCTTATTTTTAATTTTCTTGCGGCCTCTTGTGCTTCTTTAACTGTGGGGTACAAGCCACGCAAGAATTCTTGCCAGCTTACCCAACCTGCCCCCTTGTATTTCCTCTCTGGAACTCTGGTTAACCTTGGGTCTTGTTGGTATCTTTCTACATATTCATTGTAAGTTTTTGCCTTTAGTTTCTTAGCAGCTTTAGCTGCTTCTTCGTAAGTTTTGTACAATTCCTTTTTATTTGTACCAAAGAAAGTGAACCAGTCAACCCATCCTTTTCTTTGATACTTTATATTAGGATGAGCAGGTAGCATTTTATCTTCACGGAATCTAACTTTGTATTCTGTAGTTTTTGTTATTCCAAGGTTCTGAACAGCTTTTTCAGCCTCTTCATAAGTACCATATCTTTGTTGGTCTAAAAAAATAGAAAAACCTTCCCACTCATCTGCATATATTTTCGCAGGATCAGAAGGGAGAAGAGGGTCTTCTTTATACATATTTTTGTATTCTATTGAATTCTCACATCTTAAAGCTTGCGCAGCAGCCTTAGCATCTTCGTATAATGCATATTTTTGAACACCTAAAAAAGACTTCCAGCTTATCCATTTATCTGAATATTTCATCTCTGGCTTGGCTGGCAATCGATAATCTTCCTTATACCTTCTTACATACTCTATCTTTTTAACTATGTTCAGCTTAATTGCAGCAGAACTGGCTTCTTCATAGGTTTCATACTTCATTCACGTTAGTTCCCTTCAATTAAGTCTGATTTTGCATTCTTTGATTTATCACTGACTACTAAGTTGGCTACTTTTTTTAACTCTCGCGCAATTTTTTTTGTATGCGGATCTGTGTATGTTTTCTGGCTTTCTAAAGAACGGTGATGTAACGCACCCTTAATAATATATTCGTCAATATCAGAAGATAAATTTCGCGCTTCGGCTAACCTTTGACCGTACGCATGCCTATGGCAGTGAGGTGAGCCGCCCAATTCGAGATAGTGGCTAAGACCTATTCTTTTAACTGCCTTGTTATGCTTTTGCACAAAAGATTTTATGCTTAAGGGATCTCCGATCTTATTGGTGAATAAAAATGGGTGTTCCCTTCCTGGAAGGGGCTTCACACGCTGTTTTTCGACATATAACCTAAAAAGATCATAAAAGACATCTTGTATATTATCTCCAAATAGGAAGACCGGAAAATATTTACCAACGCTAGAAACTGTAGGATTCTTCCACCCTGCATGGTAAGACCTTTTGCTGGATGTAACTCTATCTTCAAGTCCATATTTTATCTTTAGAAAGGTCTTCCTATTACAGTTAGGGTTGTTTGTTAAGTGCCGGTACCATTGTGGTGCTAGCCCCTCTCTAGGGTGATACACTCGGATTTGCTGTAACCCTTCATTGGGAATTATATCATCAACATATAGATGAAACGGCTCTGACACCCTTAAACCGCCATAGTGCATTAGCATTGTAATTAAAATATTTGACAAATCGTATTTTTCTACACTTCTGTCATTTATAGACTTTCCTTTCTTCAAAAACCCCTGCCCAAGCAAGTCCCATATTCTATCTTCTTCAAAAGGTTTTTGGGGATCTTCTATGATAGAAACTTCGTTTCTATAGCTTACAGCTCTGGTTCTGCTAACTTCATTTGCCTTGTGGTCTGTTGAGTAAGTGTGCTTCAAAAATGATCGGTTCATACGATTATTATAAGCAGCAAGATTCATTAATTTTTCTGTTTTTGTTGCAACACGCCTAGGGTTCAGCAGCTCACTTGCGCCATCTTTTTGATCATATAGCCAATCTGAGTAAAGTGTAATATGGCGAATAATCTCATTACCCGAGCCTTTAGACCTCGGCTGCCACCTAAGACCTGTAGGATCGAAGCCCTCTTCATCTACAGTCCCATCGAAAAGCCGTTGAGCAAATGTCTCAAACATAATTGCGGGATTTTTGAATATATCTCCATTGGCATATGAATAGTCAATCAACAACCTGACAGCCTGAATGGACTTGTCCATCCAACCGCTGCGACGGCCGCGCAGTCTTCTGTAGATCATGTATTCAAGGTGGGACTTCAATATAGCGCCGTTCACCGCTACCGCCTTCATAGCAAGAGAAGCGGAGTGGTTGTCTATCTTGGCTCTAACTTTAACAACAGCGCTGTTTAGATACATGATAAGCTCTACATACTAATAGTACATAGTATGTGGTTATATGTTATTTATCACTGATTGTAAAGCTGATAATTAGCTAAAATACAGGCATATTGTACATAAATAGTATGCTCAATTTAGGGGGTATTTCTGGATCGTATGGAGTTTCATGTTTATGAAACCGGCGAAACCATTCGCGCCGAACAACGCCCGATTATCGTGATCACCTCGAATAACGAGAAAGAGCTACCCGACGCCTTCCTACGTCGCTGCTTTTTCCATTACATCGAATTCCCCGACCGCGAAACCATGCAGGCGATTGTGGATGTTCACTTCCCGGATATCGCCCCCAGGTTGGTCGGCGAAGCCTTGGAAGTGTTTTTCGATCTGCGCAACGCCCCAGGGCTCAAGAAAAAGCCCTCTACCTCAGAGTTGGTGGATTGGCTCAAGCTGCTAATGGCCGACGAACTGGCCCAGGAAGCGCTGTATAACCGCGACCCGGCCAAAGCCCTACCGCCGATGGCGGGCGCACTGGTTAAAAACGAGCAGGATACTCACCTGCTAGAGCGCCTGGCGTTTATGATGCGTCGCCAAAAGAGTACGGGGCGCTAAGCCATGTTTATTGGTCTGTTTGATGCCCTCAAACGTGCCGGTGTGCCCGTTTCTCTGCGCGAATTGCTCGACCTGCACGCGGTGGTCGAACGTGGCGTCGTGTTTGCCGATATGGAAGCGTTTTATCAAGTGGCGCGTACGGTCATGGTCAAAGATGAGCGCTACTTTGACCGCTTTGATCGCGCCTTTGCCGCCTGGTTTAAAGGCCTTGAAGATATGGATTCGGCAATCGAGGCGCTCATTCCCGATGAGTGGCTGCGACGCGAATTTGAAAAGCAGCTCAGCGACGAAGAGAAAGCCAAAATTGAGTCGCTAGGTGGTCTTGAAGAGCTGATTGAGGCCTTTAAAAAGCGCCTGGAAGAGCAAAAAGAGCGCCATGCGGGCGGCAACAAGTGGATTGGCACGGGTGGCACCAGCCCCTTTGGGGCGTATGGTTACAACCCCGAAGGCATACGTATTGGCCAGGATGGTTCGCGCCACCGCCGCGCTACCAAAGTTTGGGACGAGCGGCGTTTTCGCGATTACGATGACTCGCTTGAACTGGGCACCCGCAATATCAAAATGGCCTTACGGCGGCTGCGCAAGTTTGCCCGCCAAGGAGCGCTGGACGAGTTTGATGTAGACAGCACCATCCGCGAAACCGCACGGGATGCGGGGTTACTCAATATTCAAATGCGCCCCGAACGTCATAATGCGGTTAAAGTGCTGCTGTTTTTAGATGTCGGCGGGTCGATGGATGATCATATTCGCGTCTGCGAAGAGTTATTCTCAGCGGCACGTTCCGAATTCAAACACTTGGAACATTATTACTTCCACAACTGCCTTTACGAAGGGGTTTGGCGTAACAATATGCGGCGCCGTAACGAACGCATCCCGACCATGGATGTGTTGCACACTTACGGGGCGGACTATCAGGTGGTGATTGTCGGTGATGCCGCCATGTCGCCTTACGAAGTCACTCACTCGGGTGGCAGCGTGGAACACTTCAATGATGAACCTGGCGGCGTGTGGCTAAAACGCTTGGCTGATACGTTTCCACGCTTGGCGTGGTTAAACCCCATGCCACCCCGTGCCTGGGAGTACACCTACTCGACCCAGTTAATTCGTGACGTTATCGATGACCGCATGTATCCCATGACCATGGAAGGCTTGGAAACAGCAATGCGCGAGCTAGCCAAGTAGCGCTACTTATGTAGCGGCATCATGCCTTCTAAACAAAAGCGGCGCGTCCAATGGAACGCGCCGCTTTTTACAAACTGAATCATCTAACAGATTCTTGCTAGGACATACGCGATAGGACATCGTGATTGGTTAATTTACGATGCAAGATCGCCATCACGACATGGCCCACAATCAACGCCAGTAGCGTCCAACCAAGCTCACCGTGTAATAAGCCGCCGAGCTCTGTCATCCACGTGATTTCCTCGCCGTCAAAGCCCGACATTAAGTTAATCCCCAGCACATCCAGCGCACGACCGGAACCATACTGGCGAATCAGTGCAATCGTAGGCACCGCAATCATCAAGCCATAGAGCGCCAGATGGCCTAGCTTTGCCATCACACTGACCGATGGCGGGCGACGGGAGGCATTAAGTAGTGACCAAACTGCTCTTATCACTACAAGCGTCAGCAGCAACACTCCGACGGTGTAGTGGGTGCCCCATAAAAACTCTTCCACGGGCGTATCCGACAACAGTAAATGCGCGCCGGCACTCAAAAACTGCCATACAAACAGCAGTGCCATCCCCCAGTGCAGCGCCTTACTGACGACACCATAGCGGATATTAGTATCCATTATTGCCAGCGCCATATCGGTTCCCCTTCTTATATAAGATAAATATTGTCGCTATTTTACCCAGGAAAGTGGACGACATCATGACACCAGCGTGCAAGTTCGTTGCATAAAATGGAACGGTTCGTTGTTTTTTAGCCTACAGCGTGGTCGGAAAGTTGTTTAAACCTGACAAAAAAGCCTCTTTGGCCTCAGTAAATGCAGCAGGATCATGCTTAAATCGGCGCAGTATTAGCGCTTCATCAAGGCTCAAGGTGGGCGTCAGGTCATTACTATGCTTAGCAGGATGGCGGGCGCCTAAACCAATGCGTTGCCCCTTCGCGCCATCAAACCAGCGCTTAAACCCACACTGCTGATAGAACGCTTCTTGGGTGGCATCACTTACCTCAACGCGCAGCGGGGCTTTGAGGCTTAACTCGCTGATTAAACGCGCTTTAGCACCATCAACAAACTCGCAAGCGTGGGTTACCGTCATCCCCTCGCCAGCCTCATCCAACACCAGCAATGCTAGCGCCAGGGGTTTACCATCGCCATCGACACCCGCCAACAGACGGGCTGCCTCTTGATCAAACAGCACGTTTTTCGTGCCGGTAAAAATTACCAGCGGCGCTAACCCAGCTTGCTGACCGTATACCTTGGCACACAAGGTTGCCAAACACGCATTACGCGGGGCGCTCTGACTAATATGAACTACCTTCATTACGCTCTCTCATGAGAATTTAAAATCACATCAACAACGGGGAACCCTTAAAAGTTGGCCAGCCTAGAGCAAAGCTTTCGCCAGCACCACCCTCTGCCCCAAAGGAACTACAAGCTAGTGGCAGAGTCGCACCCATCGCGACTCGCTTATTTGTCGCTAAGGAGAGCCAATGCCACAGTATATCGACGATCCCACGTTACCCAAACCGAGTTTCCCTGGTAGCCACATGGTTATCGATGACCATTATGTGTTTATTTCAGGGCTAACGGTTACGGATCTTTCTAACGGCCAAGCCACCCGTGGAGATGTCAAAGAAGAAACTCGCCTCGTCATGCGCGAACTTGAACGCATGTTAAAACAACAGGGAGGCAGCCTGGCGGATATTGTTAGAGTCGACATTCATCTTGCTGACTTAAGGCAGATCAATGCATTAGACAGTATTTACGCGGAGTTTTTTGAACCGGGCCACTACCCAGCACGCACCTGCACCGAGTCACCAAATATTTGCGGGGGCAGCACCGTCGAAATTACTTTGATGGCAAAGCGCCCACCGCAAGAATAAACACTCAGCATTCTGGGCGCTCAATGCGCCCTTAGCATCGCCAACACCGCCTCAATATCCAAGTGCGCTTCCAGCGTATCAGCCAGTCGATCAAGCGCTTGCTCGCGGTGGGCGCGATAATCGACGGGTGCCGCACTTGCTAGCCCTAACGTAGTAAGCAACGCTTGGCAGGCTTCAGGATGATCAAACAACCCATGCAAGTAAGTGCCCATCACTTGGCCATCGATACTGATAGCGCCATCCACGTGGCTACCTAAATCAAACAGCGGCCGATTGAGTGCAGCCCCGTTGCTTACACCATTGTGAATTTCGTAGCCCGTCACAGCCGCTTCTTGCCCGACCATGACGCCGCTGACATTGCGCAGCTGCTTGCCCGCGACCATTCTCGTGGATACCTGCAACAACCCCAAGCCTGCTACCTTCCCGGGCGCGCCTTCCAAGCCATCCGGGTCATCTACCCACTCACCTAGCATTTGAAAACCACCGCAAATCCCCAGCACCTTACCGCCGTAGCGCAAATGGCGAGCAATCGCGTCCCTCCAACCCTGGCGTGTTAGCCAGGCTAAATCACTGGCGGTGCTTTTGCTCCCCGGCAGTATTATTACATCAGCAGGTGGAATCGGTTGTTCTGGCCCTACAAAGGTAAGCGATACCTGGGGATGTAAACGCAGCGGATCAAAATCCGTATGATTGCTGATACGCGGCAGCGCGGGAACAATCACCTTAAGGGTGTGACTGGCTTTCTCAGCGTGAACCCGACCAATGCTATCTTCAGCATCCAGCAGTAGGCCCTGCAAGTAAGGCAAGGTGCCCAGAACAGGCTTACCAGTATAGGCCTCTAACCACTCAAGCCCCGGCTCTAAAAGGGCAATATCGCCCCGGAAGCGGTTAATAATAAAGCCTTTCGTGCGCGTCTGCTCGCTGTCGCTTAATAGCGCCAGCGTTCCTACTAGCTGAGCAAACACACCGCCGCGGTCAATATCGCCTACTAACAAAACCGGACAGTCGGCAGCTTCGGCAAAGCCCATATTAGCGATATCGCCTTTACGCAGATTGATTTCCGCCGGACTGCCCGCGCCTTCGGCAATGATCACATCAAAGCGGCTTTCCAAGGCCTGCCATGCCGCCATGACGCTCTCTTTCGCCGTGCGCTTAAACGCGTGGTAATCCAGTGCATCCATATGGCCATGCACTTTACCGCGTAAAATCACTTGGGCTCCGCGATCTGTCTCCGGCTTTAATAGCACCGGATTCATATCACTATGGGGAACCACACCCGCCGCCTGCGCCTGTAACGCAGTGGAGCGGCCAATCTCACCGCCATCACTGGTCACGGCGCTATTCAGTGCCATGTTCTGCGGTTTAAATGGCGCGACTGAAATACCACGGCGCTTTAACACGCGACAAAGCCCAGCAACCACCGTGCTTTTGCCCGCATCCGAGGTAGTTCCCTGAATCATTAATGTGGTCATGCCCGTCGGCCCTTGCTGAAAGTAGCCGAACTGTAGCCGCCGAACAGCTAGTTAGCAACGGACAAAACCTCTCAACAACGTGCATAGCCCATGGCATTTCGGTATCAACCGCCAGCAGACAAGCCTGCTCGTTTCCGCTAGGGTAGCGCCTCACGCTGCCAAACGAATTCGTATTACATGCAAGAGTTACTCAATAAGATTGCCGCCGAGCTGGCCCTTGAAACCGAGCGCGGAAATGTCGCTGACTATATTCCCCAGCTTGCCCATGTGGACCCCAGCCAATTTGCTATCAGTTTAGCTACGGTAGACGGCCAGCGCTTTTCTGCGGGCTGCGCCACCACACCGTTCTCAATCCAGAGCATTTCCAAAGTTTTTACGCTAACCATTGCGTTGGGCAAATGGGGGGATGGATTGTGGTCGCGGGTCGGGCGTGAGCCTTCTGGCGACCCGTTCAACTCTATCGTGCAGCTTGAGCATGAAGGCGGTAAACCGCGCAATCCGTTTATTAATGCTGGGGCGATTGCGATTGTTGATGCCATCATGATGGGTCACGAGCCTAAAGAGACACTGGCGGAAATTCTTAGCTTTGTGCGCTATATCGCCGACGATAACAGTATCTGTTTTGACCATCAGGTAGCGGCTTCCGAAATGCAGCACAAAGACCGCAATGCTTCTCTGGCGCATTTTATGAAAGCCTTTGGTCGCCTACGCCACGATGTCGATAAAGTGCTCGGCACCTACTTTCACCAGTGCGCAATTGCCATGAGCTGCGAACAGCTTGCTCACGCCGGACTGTTTTTGGCATCGGACGGTGTCAACCGGCCAAGTGATTTACGCGTTGTATCGCCCCAACGAGCGCGACGGATTAATTCATTGATGATGATGTGCGGCCACTACGACGCGTCGGGGGAGTTTGCTTTCCGCGTTGGCCTGCCCGGCAAAAGTGGCGTAGGCGGTGGAATTTTGGCTATTGCACCTGGGCGTGGTTCGCTTGCCGTCTGGTCACCGGGGTTGGATAAATACGGCAATAGCCTACTGGGAACTCGTGCCCTAGAAATGTTTGCCCAAGAAACCGGCTGGTCGGTATTTGGACACTAAGTCAGGGCTAATGCGGCTCAAGCTGAGGAGAATGCTGTGCCGCTTCCCAGGCCTGGACCTGTTGTTTGGTTTCAATCCCCCAGCGATAGCCGCCTAGCGCACCACTTTGCTGAATCACTCGATGGCAAGGAATCAACAGTGCAATAGGGTTAGCACCCACCGCATTTCCGACGGCTCGAGATGATTTCGGCATGCCAAGAGCCTGGGCAATTTGCGAGTAGCTCGCCAACTGCCCTTCAGGAATAGTGAGCAGCGCGCGCCATACAGCAATCTGGAAATTAGTGCCGCTCACGTGGAGCGATAGCGTGGCAGATGTCGCTTTTGTGGTCGTTTCTGCAGATGCTGTAAACAGTGCCTCTACCGCATAACGGGTGGCATCAGGGCGATGGCATAGCGTACTGCGTGGCCACTGTTTTACGAGTTCTGCCAGCAACGCTTCCTGACTGGTAGACGCCACAAAGGCCATCCGACAAATTCCTCTCGGCGTCATCGCCACCAATATTTCGCCGAAAGGTGTAGGGTGCACGCCATAGGCAATCTCAACCCCCTCCCCTTGGCGCTTAAACTCACCCGGCGTGACCGCTTCTAGCTGCACAAAGTGATCATAAAGCCGCGAGCCACCGCTTAGTCCTAGCGCATGCACGGTATTGGCAAGACTTTCTGACGATGCGATCAGTTGTTTGCCCCGCTCCAAGGTCAACGCCTGTAAAAAACGCTTAGGGCTGATACCCGCATAACGACAAAACAGTCGCTGGAAATGGTAAGCACTCAAATGCACCTGAGCCGCCACCGTTTCCAAACTTGGCTGGCTAGCGGCATTGGCCACCATGTAGGACATCGCTTTTTCGATACGGGCATAGTCATTCATAAAGACGTTCTCACCGGAGCTAAACGAGGAAAAGCACAGGGCTCTCTGAACATAGAACAAGCTTAACCAGACCGCGTCATCCGGCCTACCCGAATCTTGCGCAATATCGTGGCATCTCAATTTTGTTCAATACTCTTTTCTCGCGCTCTTGCAAGCTCTTGATTCTGTTTAGGAGGACAACAATGAGCGTTTCACTACTGTTACCGATGTCAGCATTTGCCCTTGCCGCGTCTATTTCACCAGGTCCCGTCAACCTTGTTTGCCTGAGTAGCGGCACCCACTACCCTATTGCCAAAGGGCTTATTTTTGTCACGGGGGCGACCCTGGGGTTTCTAGTGCTTTTCCTGGCGATTGGCGCGGGGCTCTACTCACTGCTAAACGTAGTGCCACTACTGGAGGAAATATTACGCTGGGCGGGGCTACTTTTTTTACTTTACTTAAGCTATCAGCTTTTCCAACATGATGGCGCTGTTCGTGGCCAGAGTACAGATAAGCCACCAGGCTTTATGACCGGCGCGATGATGCAGTGGTTAAACCCTAAGGCGTGGCTGGCGTCTGCCGCTGGCATTGGGGCTTACACCAGCAGTAATGACCCCTACCAGTTATGGCTGTTCGCTGCTCTCTACCTACCCATTTGTTGGTTGTCATTGGCCAGCTGGGTTTATGCAGGTGCTTTTCTTAGACGCTATATTCACCGTCCGTTCGTTCTGCTTACCATTAACCGCACGCTGGCTGCTGGCCTAGCTGCCAGCGCTATTTTCCTGTTGTTTGAGTAGCGGATAGCGATACTGATTGGGTGTTGCCGCCACTAACCGCTTAAATGTTCTCTGGAAGTGGGGTTGGTCGTTAAAACCGGCTAATAAAGCCGCATTAACGATCGACTCCCCCTGCCTAAGCGCCCGCTGGCCAAGCTGAACACGGCGATTAATCAGATAAGCATGGGGGGTAAGCCCATAGTGCTGCTTAAACGCACGGATAAGATGGCCAGCGCTATAGCCGGTTAACTGACATAGCGTTTCCAATGACACATCAAAAGCCGCATTCACGTCACAATAGGCAGCCGCAGCCTGCAAGCCATCCGGCGGCTGCGGCCTAGAGACGGTTGTCTCGTGGGCTAATGCCAGCATCAATGCGGTAAGAAACCCGGTAACCGACGCGTGCTTCATAGAGAGAGTGCATTGCTTATCCAATAAACAAGCCGCCATTTCACAATAGTGGGCATACAGCGCTGGCTGTGAGACCACCGCCGTATCAATATCACTCCAGGTCGGGGAACTAAGCGTGCCTATTTGATAGCGTAAATCCGCTAGCCATTGCGCATCCACATAGAGCATCAAATATGCCCAAGGTTCGTTCTCGATGGGGTTACAGGCATGCACCCAGTCGGGATTCATCATAACCAAGTCACCGGCGCTAATCGGGTAAGTCGATTCCCGATAGAAAAACGTACTGCTGCCTGACGTAATAGCCCCTACCGACCAGTGAACATGGCTATGAGGGGCATAGCACACTTGCCTCGCATCACTGATTTTACGCAGTTCGACATAAGGCAGCCGTGAGTCGCGCCAAAAAACAGGCGGCGACCCAGCACGCGGAGACCCAGCCTGAAGAGACTTAGCATGTAAAGACTTAGCACTTGGAGACTTATGGCTCATCTTCTGCTCGCATCATCAAAAAATAGCGAATAGCCTGATAACTTGACCTACGCTAAACAATAGCACAGCACACGCACAGTATGGCGCGCCGGAAAAGCACCGGCCATCGTGATGCTATTACTCTTTTTGGAAGCCAGCCCTTTGGCCAGTGGTTGCTTGCCTTTGCCGCACTGGGGCTTTTTGTGTTTGGTCTCTACAGCCTTTTAGCAGCCGTTTATCGCTGTATCAATACCAAAATGTAGAGACCATAAAATGCTTTTAAATGCCTCCACCATCTCTCGACTGGACTAAGCCTTATCGCTATTATCCAATGGCAATGTGCCATACTCTTTCACTGGCTGAATAGCAAAGTTGCTGCGAATATCGCTCACTCCTGGTAAGCGCAGCAACGTCCCCGTTAAAAACGCCTCGTAAGCTGCCAACCCAGGTACTACCACCTGTAGCAAAAAATCCGACTCACCAGACACTAGGTGCGCAGTGACTACTTCCGGCAGTTTAACCACGGCTTCTCGGAAAGCATTGGCTTGCTCTTCATGATGTCGCTCTACCTTAATGCCCACAAACACCGTTAACTCCAGCCCGACGCTTCGACGATCAAGTTCCGCGTGGTAGCCACGAATAATGCCGCTTGCTTCCAAGCGTCGCACTCGGCGTAAACAGGGAGACGGCGACAAGTTTACTTTCTCTGCGAGTTCCACATTGGTTAAGCGAGCATCCCCCTGTAGCAACGCAAGAATGCGTCGGTCGGTAGCATCTAATTGATCATTTGGCATAAATAAGCATTTCCTTACTCTTAATTGGCACAAAATATCAATAACTGATGTTACATGAGCGTAAATGGCAAGAAATCACTCACCAATTTAACGGTACCATGCCCTTTATCAAGCCACTAGGTGAAATCTTGAGGGAGCGGTGATGGAAATCGGTCTTTTTATTAGCGCATTAGCCATTGTTTACCTGATTCCAGGCCCGGATATGCTACTGGTGCTGCATACCAGCAGTACGCTGGGCCGCGGGCATGGGCTAGCCACCGCGCTAGGGTTAGCCATCGCCCGAGGACTGCATGTGGCGTTAGCCGGTTTGGGCTTGGCCGCCCTATTTGTCGCCGCTCCGTGGCTTTTTGATGCTGTTCGTTATCTCGGTGCGGCCTACTTGATTTGGGTGGGCTTACAGCTGATTCGTAGCAAACGGAGCACCGATACTAACCAGCCACAAGCATCGCTCACCGGTAGCTATTACCTAGCCTGGAGACGGGGTCTGTTAACGAACCTGCTGAACCCAAAATCGCTGCTGTTTTGTTCGGTGTTATTACCCCAGTTCGTTCACACCCAACAGGGTGACGTTGCGCTTCAATTTACTCTATTGGGGGCTGTGCTAGTGGGCGTGGGGCTTGTGTACGATGCGCTATATGCCTGCTTGGGAGCGCAGATGCAACGCTGGTTTGCCAGCCATCAAAAAAGGCAAACACTGCAACGTTGGGTATTTGGAACGCTAATTATTGGCTTTGCTCTGAGGTTAGCCTCTTAAATTTAAGCAGCAAAAAGCCTGCCTAGGCTGTAATGCCTGTCAGTTAAGGCTGACTGGCACTATCCCCTAGCCCCATATAACAAAGCGGCCACCTTCCAAAGCGAGCACCGCACGTCACTCCCGAGTCACCGCACCGTCATTCCCGAGTGGGGTAATCGGGAATCCACCTTGACCTTGGCCTGCAGCAGCCCGAAACCCCAGGTCAACATGGATTCCCGCTAAGGGCATGCGGGAATGACGAAGTGGCAGGGCCTACGGGAATGACGAGGGCTGGGGTGGAGTCACCGTCAGGCACTTATTAAGCAAAATAACGTAGCCTAGGCTACGTTAATATTTTAAATACCATAATCTCGTTCGACTTTGGCAATGCGCGTCTTAAAATGCTGGTACCACTGCTGATGGCCTAGTCGCTGGGCTTCCTGATGCTCAGCGTGGGCCTTCCACGCTTTAATTGAGGCCAAATCAGCCCAGTATGACACCGTCACACCCACTTCATTTCGGGCAGACTCTACTCCCAAGAATCCCGGCTGCTGTGCTGCAAGTTCAACCATTCTGGCCGCCATTGCGTCATAGCCGTTATCGATCTCAGTGCGTTGTGAGGTAAAAATAACCGCGTAGTAAGGCGGCTCGGGCGTGTTAGCAATACTAGGCATAGCATCACCACTTTGGTACGCGCCGGGTGCGGCATCAGTCATTTACAAATACCTATTACAAAGAAGCATTACACAGAACTATTACACAGAGCTATTGCACATAATAACCACTGACTCGCCACTCACCATTTTCAAGATGAGGTGTTACGGTTTCTACTCCTCTCGCTTTATTTTCAAACCGAGTATGGAAGATAAAAACCATGTAGTCGCCATCGGGCGCACCCGGCATAGATCGGTAGTGAGAGACTTGCACTTGTCGACGTGATTCTACCGGCCCAAACTCATTACGTGCTAACTCAATAATGCGCCTAAGCATGCTAGGCGATAGCGGCGTTTTTAGTAGCGGCGATGAGCTCTCCCAGGCTTGTTCAACCTCACCATTATCAATTGACTCTAACCACGCGAGCGCCGCTGATTCAGCCGTATTTGCAAACGCCTGAGCATAGGTGACTAGGCTAAGCAGTATCGCAGCAAGAAGGAAAGCAGGTGATTTGGGCATGGCAGACTCTGTGACGGCTTGGTGGCTTTTACCTGTTAAGTGATTATCGGACAATGACCGAATTTCTTTAGGATCAAACCACATAACAGCAAAACGAAGGGGGAAAATCCTTCTGGATTCTCCCCCGTCACTGCTGCGTCAGCCGTCAGTTAACCGCCTAACGACCGTACTTAATAACCAACGTAATAGCCTAATACCAGCGCTGCCCAGCACATAACGTAAACCAGTACCAATAAAGGGGTAATAACACGTAGCCACTGCGCGTAGGAAACCCGGCCTAGCGCTAGCATGGCAAGGGTGCCACCAGACGTTGGCACAATCAGGTTAGTCAAACCATCTCCCACCTGGAAGGACGTGATCATTAACTGACGGCTCATGCCAATTAAATCTGCTAAGGGGATCAAAATCGGCATGGTAACCAATGCTTGACCCGACCCGCCCGGAATAAACAGGTTGATCACGCCTTGAATCACACTTGAAGCGACAGCCGCCACGGCGGTAGGCATATCCCCCACCAGAGAGCTAAGGGAATTAACAATCGTATCGATAATCTGGGCATCTTTAAGGATGACCTGAATAGAGGCTGCAACACCAATCACTAAGGCACCGGCGGTTACCGATGAGGCGCCTTCCATCATCTGTCTTACCAGCGCATTGGCTCCCAGGCCGTTAGTGAGTCCAATAACAATCGCCATCAGCAAGAACATGGCGGCAATTTCATTGATGTACCAACCGCGAATAAACACACCGATTAGCATGATAATCAGGCCAGCAATAAAAATAGCTAATGTAATGATGTTCTGGCGGGTCAAGGTATAGTCTTCGAGACGCTTGGTTAGCTCGGCTGGGTTGTCATCGTGGTAGTCCATTTTGACAACGTAACGGCAGATAAAAAGCGTCAAGGTAGCCAGACACGCAACCACCATCAACGTGCGTAACCACCAGCCTGAAAACGTAGGTAATTCACCAATACCTTGCGCAACGCCAACGGTATATGGATTGATCGGCGATAAAGCGAAGCCAATGCCGATGCCCCCCACGGCCATCACAACGCCGACTAAACGAGAGCAGCCAATGGCAGAAGCTATCAGTACACCAATGGGTACGAGCGCAATATTATTTTCGAAACCAACCGCAACGCCAAAGAAGCCATAGATAAAGGTACCAGCAGCAATAATCAGGTTGCGGCTTTTAATGCTATTTTCAGCGCCGACGCGATGAACGGCGACACCAATGGCATTTTCCAGCGCGCCTGTCTTCTGCAGAATATGAAACAGCCCACCAGCAATAAACACGATAAACAGATATTGCGACGCATTAATCAGACCTTGCGGTATGGCGACGAAAATCTTGAAAAAATGCAGATTCGCAACATCTGACAAGTACATGAAAGATTCAGGAATAACGGTCGTACGACCATCGACAGTCTGACGTTCAAACTCGCCTGCGGGCACAATAAACGTCATTAGGTAGGCGGCGACCAAAATGAAGAAAATCAGCACCATCGGGTCCGGTATTTGTTTGTACCACTTACCTGATGCAGGGGCTTTTGTGTCTGAAACTTGCTGTTGTTGGCTCATAATCAACCCTTATGATTTTTGTGGCTTTATGTTGAGCTAGTTGGACAAACGTCGTGATACAAGGCTGCCAGCTATTGCTGTTGGGCGAGTCGCTGACAGGTGTTTAAGAGAACCTCAATGGCAACGCCGAGATCCTCAGGCTTGATAGCTTCGCTGGGGTGGTGGCTGATACCGCCGCGACAACGAACAAACAGCATGCCGATGTCACACAAGTCAGCCATGGCTAACCCATCATGGCCTGCGCCGCTGAACAGTACCCGTGGCTCAATTCGCGCATCCTTAAGCGCACTCTGCATGGTATCGATAAGGTGCTTGGCGCATTGAACAGCAGGTTGTTCATAGGTATGACGATGCTCAAAGCCAAGATTCAAGGCTTTCAGAGACGCGTCAATTTGGCTTAACAGTTGAGTTCTTGCTTGACGGCGAAGTGCATCATCCGGCGAGCGTAACTCAATGCTCAAGGTGGTGGTCTGAGGGATAACATTGACGCCATTAGGTGCGTTCTCAATCTTGCCCACAACACCGACGAGTTCATCGGTGCTTTTGCATAACGTATCGACCAATTGGATAACGTGGGCAGCACCCACCAATGCATCCTGGCGCATGTGCATAGGAACGGTGCCAGCGTGACCTGCCAAGCCCTTGACCATTATCTCGTGGCGTTCGATCCCAGTAATTGCACTTACTACTCCCACCGGCACATCAGCCTGCTCAAGCTGAGGGCCCTGCTCGATATGTGTTTCGATAAAAGCAATCACGTCTTCCGGTAGATAGCGATCTGCATCGATTCGTTGAGTGTCGCAACCGAAGTCAGCCAGCGCCTGCCCAAGGGTTATGTCCTGACTATCGCGGGCTTTAAGCATCTCTGGATTAAGCGTGCCCGCCAGCACTTTAGAACCAAGTAAGGTAGAACTGAAGCGTGTCCCCTCCTCGTCGCTAAACGCCACCACATCAATGTGAAAGGGCATTTCGATCGCGTTTTCATGCAAGTAGCTAACCAAGGCAAGCGGCAGAATAACGCCCATCATGCCATCGTACTTGCCTCCATTAGGAACGGTGTCCTGATGCGATCCGAGCAACAGCGTCCTGGCACCGGCTTGTGGACTGGCATAACGACCGATCAGGTTCGCGGCGTTATCCATGCGCACAGACATACCCGCGCTTTTCATCCACATTGTAAGTTCATCGAGCACAGCGCGGTGTTCAGGGGTGGCGCAGCGGCGGGTAACGCCATCGCGTTCAATATTGTCGGTTTCACTGAACTTAGCGGCATCTTCTAGCCACTTCCACGCCTGTTCTCCGGCCTGGGTTAAAGAAAGCGTCATGGTTGCCTCAAGGGGTTATTGTTTGGCTGCTGCTCAGCACGGCTATTTATCATGATAAATAGCCTATGAGAGCGTCAAACATGCTGTCAAACCCTTAAGGAGGTGGACGAGCAGGCATTCCGACTGGGAAAACAAAAAACTCAGTCAGAATAAAAGGTTAAATTTTTGGGGATTCTCGGCTTTTAGACTTATGTCTAAATTACGTGGTGGTGGTTAATGACGATGCGGATTGTCAGCGGTGGGCAGACGAGCAAGAAATGACTGAAAATCACCATCCTGCTCGATACGTAAGTGAAGTTCGCTCAGTGCAGTAATCGCGTTCGGGGCATAATCGATACGCAAATCGTAGGGCAATCCACCTGGGGCGCATACTTTCAGAGCCGCTGAGAGCGTGCCACGATGATCCCCGCCCTGCTGCTGAGCAGCACTCAGCGCGGCTATCAAAGCGCTAGCCATGTCATTACGCTGACGAGTCTCAAGATAAGCCGCCTCCATGGCGGGAATAACATCTAGACTGGTCAACATATTGCCTGCAATCAACAACCCATCGCTGATTCGCATCTCAGCAACCGAGACGTTTTCATCGCCTGTCCAGCCTGCGGCAACGCCATGCCGATCCATTAACGCCACCTGTCGCCACGCAGCGCCTTTGTCCTGTTGTTGCAGGCTACCGATAATATCCGCCACCTTTTCGCCGTTGGCTAAGCGCTGCAGCCCTTGTTCTGCACTGAATACATTGGTGCTAAAGCCCTGGGTAATAGCGGCACCAATGCCCGGTAGCAAATGGGGAACAAAACCACCCAGTGCAGGCCCTCCGGTGGCACATGCGATACCGAAAGTGTCAGATTGTTTATCCAGTGCGATCAAACTGTAGGTCATGATGGGTTACTCGATTATTAGGTAGAAGGAGTCTTTAAATTTATCATTATAAATTATTTTCACCTCGCTTCTAGCGGCTTAACGCAGCTATACACGAGGCGACATTTGCTAGACATCACGCCACTTCAAGGGGATGATTCTTACTAAAACAGCCTCTTTCAATGTTAGCTGAGACAACCATGAAGCAAGCACGCCAACCTGCTAAACCTAAGCGTACCGACGTAATCAGTGAGGCGATAAAGGAATACATTGCGCAACATCAATTAAAGCCCGGCGATCGACTTCCGCAGGAACAAGAACTGATCCAAGCGTTAGATGCATCCAAAGGTACGGTGCGTGAAGCTCTCAAAGGACTTGAAGCCCAAGGGTTGGTTCAAACGCGAACAGGCCCAGGTGGCGGTGCCTTTATCAGCGAAGTCAGTGATGATCGAGCGATGACCTTGCTGGGTAACTATTTTTTCTTTCACTCTCCCACCATTCATGACATCTATGAAGCACGTAAAGCGCTCTGGCCAGCCCTGGTAAAGAGTCTTGAAGGTGTGCTCGATGCGGATGCCTTTGATCGACTGGCGTCAGTAATGACCTTTTATGACCACCCGCCAGCATCGCTAGAAGAAGAGCGCGAGCAGCGATTGAAGGAATTGGAATTTCATTTAGTTCTGATTGATTATTGCCCTAACCCTCTATTGGCCTTGATGTGCCGATTTCCAGTGCGTTTGCTGATGAATATGACCGTCTGTCAGCGAATCTACGCACAGCCCAACCCTGAGTTACGCCGCCAAGGCTATGATTATCAACGCCAGTTACTAGAGGCGTTGCGTAAAGGAGACATTGAGCTCGGCTGCAAGATTGTCAGCGAACACATGCAGATGGCGCAAACACTTATGGAAGCCAGAGAGGCAATGCTGGAAAAAACTTTCTTTAAAGCTGGCAATGACGGCGCTATCGATAGCAATCGTGACTATCTAGCGCTAACAGGGTATGCGCAAGCTAAGCAGTTAGCTGAGCAAAATGGCGGCAGTAACTCTCTTAAATAAACACAATTAAATAAACACAATTAAATAAACACAATTTACCTATGATATCTCCCGCTTTTTGAAAAAAAGCGGGTGTGACCTTGTCCTCGCTTCTAAAACCTTGCTCGCTCGTTTACTATGCGCCACCCCAATATTTTAGCGCCCACCATTAGGCTACTATGTCCGCCAATCTGTCCGCCAACGCACTCTATACCGACCTATCTGGTTACTACGATTTGATGTGCGTCGATATTGACTACCAAGCGCAAAGCAACGCCATTCGTCGGCTCCATCAGATTTTCGGCAACGGCGGGCACACGCACCTTGATTTAGCCTGTGGCACGGGCCCTCATGTCCGCCATTTTATTGATTTTGGTTATCTCAGCAGTGGTCTTGATATTAACCAACCCATGCTGGATATCGCCGCCAAGCGTTGCCCAGAAGCGCTTTTTTCACGGCAAGACATGAGTGCATTCGAAACCAGCGAACCCCTCGACTTGATCACCTGCTTTTTGTACTCAATCCACTACAACGATGGGATTGAAAAACTAAAAGGGTGTATTTCCAGCGCCCATAGCGCACTAACACAGGGCGGCGTTTTCTATTTTAACGTGGTCGATAAAAACAAAATTAATAACGATTTATGCGTTAAACACAGTGCCAGACAAGATGACAATGTCTTCACGTTCCGCTCGGGTTGGCACTACGGCGGGCACGGCGAAAAGCAATCGCTTAGGCTGAGTATTGAAAAAACCAGCGCAGGCGCCACGCAAGTCTGGAACGACGAGCATCCGATGGTAGCGGTCAGCTTTACGGAATTAACCACCCTACTGGCGCCTTATTTTGAGGTGCATGTATTTGAGCACAACTACCAGACCATTACCCCTTGGGATAACCTTTCAGGCAATGCGATTTTCGTCTGCGTGAAGCATTAGCATCGGTAAAGCAGAGAGGCTGCCAAGGTTGCCCCTCTTGCTTTTACCTCACAGCAGATAGTGCGCAGAAGCCCAGGGCTTAAGGTGTTGCGTCTGCATCGGCCGAACCAGGTCGTAGCTGGCGCTGAATACCGAGTAAGAAATTACGCAGCATTTGATCTTTACACTCACGGTAATTTTTATGGCTTGGCTTACGGAAAAAGGCGCTGAGTTCATGCTGGCTCAGCGGTAAGCCCACCTGTTCAAACACTGCCAAGATATCGTCTGCTTTTAAATTCAGTGCAATGCGCAGCTTCTGGAACACCATATTATTGTTTAGTTGTGCTTCAGGCACCGGCTGCGGGCCTTCACGCTTGCCACGTTTAAAGCTGATAAAGCCATTCAGAAACGCCGCCAACTCTCTATTTTTCATCGTGACAAAAGCATCATCTTCGTCTTTTTTCAGCCAAGCCGTCACCTGCGCTTGACTCAC
This sequence comes from Halomonas sp. MS1, assembly GCF_024182575.1. NCBI lineage: Bacteria > Pseudomonadati > Pseudomonadota > Gammaproteobacteria > Oceanospirillales > Halomonadaceae > Halomonas > Halomonas sp. MS1. Next base: position 3,306,147 of record NZ_CP098926.1, on the reverse strand, counting down.
ACTGACGTCAGCCAGTGAGAAGATGTTCACGATGGTGCCGTCTTTTAAATCAAAGGTGTAGCGGATGCGGCGAAAAATATCATTATTGGTCAAAATAGACTTCCTAGTGGGTCGTTAGCGTTTCAAGCAACTGGTCGATTTCTGCTTTCAGCTCGTCATCTTCAATGCCTTCGGCGCTGGCTTTCGCATGTTGCAATCTTTCGATGGCGTCATCCGTTTGACCTAACTGTACTAGCAACGTTGCCATGGAGAAACCGATAGAGGCCATATGGTCTTTCGAGTTCTTGGCAATGGCTTTCTCAAGCGCCTTTTGGTAAATCGGCAGCGCATCCTCTAACTCTTCGGTAAAGTCAGCCAAGGTTTCCCACTGCTCTGGGTGGTCTTTATCGGTGTTTTCGTTGTCGGTGCAAATCGCCTGCAACTCGGCATAGAGCGGATCAAACGCTTCTCTGTCATCTTTAGCCGCGGCTTTCATTAACCGCTCAGCTAGTTCATAAACCGCTTTATATATTTTGGTGTTAATCATTACCAACCACCTTCCTTTCATTAAAACAAACATCAAAATCAACCAACAAGCCGGCTTATCTAGGTATCTTCGATAAAAACTATGGACGCCAGCTCGATAGTTAAAAGTCACGGTAGCGGTATTCCACCATAATCACGCTATTATAGCCTTTGATAGCGCACCACCGGGTGATCATTTTACCGCTTTCGATATCAGCAAGGTGGCTTTTCACTTCCTTGTGACGTTTTCCGAGAGATACACACCTTTAGTTGCTATCTACTGCGGATCTTCCTTCGGATGTGGGCTGGGTCTCCGCCTTGGGGAACCTATTCAGCCAGCTGGCTAGACTGTCGAGCACACCGTCGGCAAAAATAGCGTCGCCAAGAAACCAGATCTTGAATAGTTTCAGCCAAGCATCCGTGCCTTGATGGTCAGGTTTGACCTGATCTGACTTCATCAGGCTATGGTCGGCGCCGTCGATGCGGTGAACTTCGAAAAACGGTGCGGCTGAACGCTCAAGCAGTTGACGATAGGCAGTCGCGCTGGAAATCGGATCGACATAGGCATCATGGGAACCAAAGAGCGCCAACATAGGTACCTTGATAGCCTGCAGGTCGCTACGCCCATCGGCTTGCCAGTTGCGTTTCGCGAAGCCCCAGAAAGCTTCGCTCATTGGCTCAACGTCTACCTCACCTTCGATATGCTCCAGATAGGTTGTATAAGGTGCATTGCGCTGTATTAATGCGTTGACCTGTTCAGCGGCATACTCTTCCGCCTTGATCTCTTGCTCTGTCAGGCCTTCTGCGATCATACGTTGACGTCCAGAATAACGCGATTGATCCATCCAATTGACCGCGCCCGACAGCGAGATCAGGAAGGTAATATCATCGCGCAAGTTAGCGACCTTGGGCAGCACCCAGCCTGCCTGACTAAACCCAATCAGGCCAGTTTGCTTCTCCCCCAGGCCAACGTTTGTATGCAGAAACTCAATAGCCTCTGCAACTTCATCGGCCCGATCTGCCATTGACTGCATTCGCCAATCGCCTTCGGACTCACCCACGCCGGGTTTGTCCCAGGACAGCGAGCACCACCCTTGCTCCGCAAACAGACGCCACAGGGGTTCGTAGTAGCCATAAGCATCGCGCGGCATATCGCCGGAGCCGTGCACAAAAACCACGCATGAATCAGGCATAGCCGTCGAGCTTGGCAGTACCAATACGCCTTTCAGGGTATGACCAGCGTGAACGAAACTGATCTCCCTACGCACCAAGGAGTCATCATCAGCGATAATAAAAATTGCCCCTAAGCCCAGGCATAGCAGCAAGACAACAGCAATACGCCTAGCACTTGTGCTCTTAGTACTTACTGAGAAGAGTGGCATGGGGGTTCCTTGGTGGGTTTGGTTGACGGAGCGGCCTGGCGGGGTCGTTTCAGATCCTGGGTAATAGCCATTAGCACAGGTACCAGGAACAGCATTAGAACGGTGGAGAATAGCTCGCCAAAGGCTAGCGAGGCCGCAGCAGGCTTCAGGTATTGGGCTTGTTCGGAGCTTTCTGAGAGCAGCGGCAGCAAACCAATCACCGTAGTGGTCGTGGTAAGGAAAATCGCCCGAAACCGACTAGTGGCTGCAGCCTGAATAGCGTCATAGGGGGCCATGCCGTCGGCCACAAGCCCGTTGTGGCGGCTCAGCATCACTAGACTATCGTTCACGACCACACCGGCCAGGGCTAACATGCCGAACATCGATAGCAACGACAGAGCTAGGTCGAGATACAAGTGGCCGAGAATGGCGCCAACAAAACCGAACGGGATAATTGCTAGGATAATAAAGGGTTGCCAGTAGGATTTTAGCGGCACCGCCATGAGCACGTAGATCAGTACCATAGCGATTAATAGCGCTTTCTTTAGACCACCCTGCAGTTCACCCATTTCTTCCAGCTCGCCTCCGGGACGAACCGCCAAGTCCGGGTACTGCTGCTGGAGCTGTGGCACAAGTTGGCTCAACACGGCCCGTGCCACCTCCTCAGGGGCAACCACGTTACGATCAATGGTTGCCGAGACCAGATTGACCCAACTGTTGTTTTCCCTGTACAGCGCCTTGGGCTTGAGAACCCGCTCAACGTCGGCAATGTCAGCGAGCAAAAACCACTGGCCCTGGTGGTTGCGGACGTGGGATTGCAATAGGTCATCCATTGTATTGCGTTGCTCGATAACATATTGCACCAGGACCGTTAGCTCAGTGTTATCACGCTGAACTTTCTGCACCTCAGCGCCGCCGAAAGCAGAGCCCACCTGCATCGCGAGGGTCTGTTGATCAAATCCTAGGCTCTCGGCGGAGGGTTTAAGCGTGACCATAAGTTCGCTCTGAGCCCCAGCCATCGAGTCACGAGGGTTATGCACCCCATCAATACTACCCAGGTAATCCTTGAGCACGTTGCCAGCCGCAACCAACGTCGCCTGATCGCCACTGGTCAATTTGATCTGAAAACCGCCACCCACCTCTTCAGAGCCCGTAAAGTGTAATTCAAGGCTTCCTTCAAGCAGACCAACCTGCTGGCGCCAGCGCTGAATAACGTCTTGGACATCGATGCCTGGACGCTCTGTCACCGGCGTTAGCTCCGCATAAATACTGGCGGATTCAGCATTGCTAATCGCTTCAAAAATAGTCCGCACTGGGGCTTGATCCAGACCATATTGCTGTTGCAATAGCGCATTGACAGCGTCCCCTTCGCGGCGGATACGCTCAACATTGGCGCGAGTCAGCTCAAACGGCGCTCCAGGGTCCATCTCCAGCGTTATGCTGACAACCTGGCCGGGCACCTCTGGAAAGAACACGCTTTTCACCAGCCCTTTCATGGTTAGTCCCAAGACGAATACCGCGACGCTGATAAAAAGGATGATCACGGCATAGCGGTGGCGGACAGCCAACGTGAGCAGAGGCACGTAGCAACGGTCGCGCAGAAATAACAACACAGTTTGGGCGCCCAGTTGCACCGGCAGCCAGAGACGAGCCAGTATCCACCGTGGGGGCTTGCCAATATCAATGCTGGCAAGATGAACAGGTAAAATGAACTTACTTTCCAACAGTGAAAACAGCAGCGCGAGAATGACCACCCCCGAAAAGCTCGCTAGCACTTTACCTAAGGGATTATCGAGGATCAGCAGCGGGAAAAAAGCGGCAATGGTGGTTAGCACGCCGAAAACGGTGGCCACCGACACCCTGGCCACTCCAGCCTCAGTGGCGGCGATGGGATTATTATTGAGACGGCGTTGCTCGAATACGCTTTCCCCGACGACCACGGCGTCATCAACCAGGATACCCAACGCCAGAATGAAACCGAACGTGGTGATATCATTCAGCGAGTAATCCATCCAACCAGTGCCAGACACAGCGATAGCGCCCAATACCGAGACAGGGATGCCCATGGCCACCCAAAAGGCGAGTTTCACATCAAGAAACAGGGCTAGGATTAGCACAACCAGCACTAAACCTTGCAGACCATTTTTGGTTAGCAGGACCAGACGGTCGGCGATGTAGTCAGCGCTATCGCCCCAGGCGACCACCTCAACTCCCTGAGGCAATTGGCGGCGAAAGTCATGCAGCACATCATGAGTAACTTCGGAAATACGCAGCAGGTTTTCACGCTGACCCACTAATATTTCCATGCCCGAAGTGGGCTGACCATTAAAGCGAAACCGATAGTCACCCTCGACTGTCGTATCCTGGATAGCGGCGATGTCCCGTAGCAATACTTGATCGCCGTTATGCTCCTTGACGATGGGAATGGCCCCGAATTCGGGCGCATACTCAGTGTCACCATCGGTTCTGATATAGATTCGACCCGCGCTAGTTCTCAGGGAACCAGCCTGAAATTCCAGCGAACTGGCACGAATACGTTCCATCACATCGGGCACGGTCAGGTTTAGCTGGCGTAACTTCCGGCTGTCGACTTCAATGCGCAGCTCCTGTTTATGCAGCCCCCAGACATTCAATCTCGATAGTTCAGGCTGTGCCAGGAGCGCCCACCTTAACCGCTTGGCAAGCTCATGTAGGGTAGCCTGCTCAGCATCACCGTAAACGTTGATATAGAGCGCCGGATAGTCAAAGGCGCTGGCGTCGATTTGCGGCCTTTCGGCCCTGGCGGGTAACTCGATCCCGCTATCCATTCGCAATCGTACCTTGTCCAGCAGCCTATCAAGGCTTTGCCCACTAGCTCGTCTAAGCGTAATTGTAGAAAGGCCATCGCTGGAGACCGCTGAAAGGCTGCGAACCCCTTCCAAGCCCTCTAAAGCCGTTTCAATTTTCTGGCTGACCAGGGCATCGACCTTGTTGGGAGGTGCGCCTGGAAACACGGTAGTAATAGTAATGCTATCCGGCTCGACGCGGGGAAAGCCCTCTATACGCATGTTGTTCAGTGTGACTAGGCCCACTAACAGGATAAAGGCCATCAGTAGATTAGCGGCAACCGGATTACGGATAAACCAAGCGGTCAGTACGTGCATCACCAAGCCTCACCGATGGTTGTCCGTACACGCTGCCCCGGTAGATAGGAGGACAGCGGGACAGCAACGATTTGCCATTGATCGTTATCGGACGGCGCTCTTACCAGCACGCGGTCATCGCGGTGGGACAACACATCGACCACGCTACGAGCCAGGGTACTGCCGCCCTCTTCAACCCACCAGATCGAGCCATCGACCGTCAGTGCCGATGCAGGGATGCTAAGGGTGTTTTCCTCTATGCGGCCTTGAAAGCTAGCTTTAACGAAGTCGCCTACCAGAACAGCAGTCTCGGCACTTTGGAGATCGAGATGCACGATATAGTGGCGTGTTGTAGCATCAAGATAGCCACCGCCCTCACGTATGTCTGCCTCGCCAATGGGCTGGTCCAGGTCGTTGTAGAGCACTACTTTTTGTCCCTGGATAGGATGATTAAGCCGTTGCCAGTCGCTCTTACTGATACTGGCGGCCAACTCATAGTGAGCATCACCTATCAGCCGAGCGACCGGATCACCTGCCATTAGCATTTGCCCCGGGCTGACATAGCGCTCGACAATAAAGCCGCTATAGGGCGCTCTTACCACCGTTTGGTCGAGTTCCCGCTGCGCCATATCAACACGGGCTCTGGCAGCTTCAACCGCAGCATCGGCAATATGGCGTTGAGGAAGGTGCAGAGCCAAATCATTGGGCGGTTGTTCTCTGGCGCTTGCAAACTGCCGCCTGGCCACCTGGGTAGCGTATCCCGCCCGCTCCTGCTCTAGCTCCGCCTCACGGAACAAGCGCTCGGCATCAGCCCGTTCTGCCTGATAGCGGGTGTCATCAATGACCACCAGTGGCTCTCCCTCACTAACGCGACTGCCAGCCAAGGCGCGGTCATGCACCCTAACAACAGCACCACTGACTTGCGCTTTCAGTTCGACTGCCCAACGTGACGTCACCTCGGCATAGGCTTCAATCTGCACAGGCTGCTCACCACGGCTGACTTGCTCTACGCTAACGAGAGGCGGAAGCGGTGCCTGGTTGCGTTGCTCAACCTCACTAGGGCTCTCAACCTCAGCAAGCAGCCCAGTGACAGCTAACAGGATGCCTATTGCCAGAAACAAGGCCAGAACGCGGCTGTTGAGCAGCCTTCTAAAACGCATAGAGATAGCCTGCGCTGATAGACCACAGATGATCATTATCGACGATAGGACTATCGTGAACCTCGTCGGAAAAACGGCGCTGGCTGAAGTCAATCAACAGCCGGTGGGATTCGCCAAACGAACGGGATAGGCTAATACCGGCCTGATATTGATAGGCACCTTCAGGACGGTATGCAGGACGCCCTACCTTCGCATCATCAGCATCAACCCCAACGTAGTAGCGTGCTACCTGACTGCCCGCGTAGGTCAGTGAAACATGCGGCTCAATACGCCATTGCTGAAACTCAAGGGGATAACCGTAGCCAATTACGGCCGAGCCTCCATTATGGTTGCCGGAGATATCCTGCCGGTAGCCTAATGTCAGGTAACCTAGTGAACCAAACCAGTCGACACTCACTGCGGCAGTGTAGATGTCGTCGAGTTTCTTCATATCCTTGAGCTCAGGACTGTTACCCCGCTCAACATCGCCGAAGGCGTCATAACTAATCGCCGCGGACAAGGCCCAATTGTCTCCTCCCGCTAGATAGCTACCCAGTGAATAGTCACGAAAGAACCAGTTATCCGACTCCCACTCGATATAGGGCAGCAGACCTGCATTGTCCTTACCGCCTACGTAAAGGGACGGTTCCGTATAGGCAATAAGCCCGATAGCAAAGGTGTCGGCGCTTTCTTGATCCTGGCTGAAGGACCATGGTGAATAAGTGGCCAGAATAGCCGTCGCCAGGGGAATAAGAGAACAAATCTTCATTGGGTTGACTCCGTTTTGAATCAGTAACTCAAGGTGAAGTGAGAGGCTGATGTTTGCGGAGTCGATTGTCAGACAGAGGGTATTAAGCGGGTCTTAAGATAGTTAGGTGGGAATGGCGATAATTACCAGCGTAGGGTTACGCAAGCCCTCGGGTAGTCAAGGACGAACTCAAACTGCCAATCAAGCCGGTTGGCTATACGCTCGACCAACTGCAGGCCTAATCCGAAGCTGACCGTTTCAGATTTGCCAGCAGCGTCTACGGGGTTTGAAATAACCAACGAGTTATCTGTAATCACTAGGGTAATCGTCCCACTACTGGTGTGCTGGAAAGCATTACGGATCAAGTTGGCTAGTACAATGCGAAACAGATCATGTTCAATGTTGATACTGCTGGCCTGATCGTTAAGTGACACCTGAATGTTTTTATTCTCAACCAGATACTGCATATCCACCAACAGTTCGCTACACAATGCGCCTGGCCAGACGATGGACTTTCCAATAGGCCTGGAGGATGGGCGTGCCAGCCACAAAAGGGCTTCCGACAACAAAATCATATTGGCGCAGGCGCGACTAGCCCGCAACAGAGAAGGGAAATTAGGGTCCTCAGGGGCAGTTCTCACTCCTAACGTATCCAGGGAGGCCTGAATAATCGCCAGGGGGGTTCTCAACTCGTGGCTAGCATGGCGCAAAAACTGCTGCTCACGTTCGTTGTATTCTCTTACCTGTTGTAGTGTCGACAGCAGTTGATTGGCAATTTGGTTGAGCTCACTGATTGAGAACTGAACATCAATCTCACTGCCTGGATGCTGCTTGACCCGACTTGACCACTCCACGAGTAGCGATAGAGGCTTCACTGCGCTCTTAAATAGCCAGGAGATAACCAAAAATAGCACCAGGCTAAATATCCCAGTCACCAGGCTAGCCTCGATCAATGCCTGCTTGAAAATAGCTTCGGCCAAGGCATCAATCTTGTCAGCCTCTTCAAACTCCAACAGGTAAAGGCCACCGGTCTGCTGTTCTTGAGACCGCTCTTGAGACCGCTCTTGAGACTGCTCTTGTGACTGAACGCGCGAATAGAGCAAATAACCGTATTCACGAATACCCTGCTCATTAACTCGCTCTATTTCCAGCGGCTCCAGGGGTTGAATTTGACTGCTAGAAAATAGCTGCCGGATCTCTAAGGGAATATCATCCCACTCCCGGTAGGCGCTCACGTCACCTCGCTGCGGCAGTACATAGTCGGGGTTGTTATTGGCCGCCTGCTGCAGCTTAATCGCATCAAGATGCATATAATACTTAGCCGCCTGACCCACCTGATAAAAGCTGAAAATAGTGACCAGCGCAATCTGCCCAATAAAGATGGCAATGGCCAAATACAGCAAGTGCTGTCGAGACTGGGCGGCTAAACTACGAACCGGATTGGAAGACATCAGAGCGTCTCCACAAACAGCGACAGCCCAACCCCGACATGGGTATGAATGAGGAGCTGTTCAAAAGGTTTATCAACCACTTTACGCAGTTGGTGTAAGTGCACGTTGACGGTTCCCTCCTCCACCTCCTCACCTGGCCAGACATGCTCCACAATTTCGTTTCTCGAAACCACAACGGGCGATCGACGGGCAAGCAATAACAGAATTTTCCAGCTGGTCGGCGTCAGTTTCAGCTCCTGATCAGCACGAATGGCCCGGTGCTCTTTTGGATAGATCCTGAGATCAGCAATCCGTATACATTCACGCTCGGGGTGACGACGGCGGTACAGCGCATTCAGTCGGGCCAAGAGTAGCGGCATCGTGCAAGGCTTGATGACATAGTCATCGACACCGGCATTAAACCCCTCCATTTGATCGCCTTCCATATCGCAAGCGGTCAGCATTAGTATCGGCGTATCAACACCATTAGCCCTCAATTGCCGACAAACATCGATGCCCTGCACCTTCGGCAGCATGTTATCCAGGATCAAACCGTCATAATGCTGCTGGGATGCCAGGGTGATACCGCTGGCTCCAGTATAGGCAAAGTCGCATTCGACACGGTGCAATTCCAGGTACTCGGAAATAGCCAGTGCCAAGTCCCGGTCATCTTCAATGATTAATATTTTCATGGCGGCCGACTACGCGAAAAAAGAATAATTAGCTTAAATGGAAATGCCTTAATATTACATTAAGCCTGCCGTTTTTGAGGCGTGTGCATAAGTTGTCGCTTCCCCGCCTTAGTTTGCCGCCACCATTAATGCTATGTGGCCGAAATTGACCGCTTTTAGACCGCGCAAGGTATCGTTGGCTGAAATGGGAATAGCTAATCTGTAGCCTCACTTCAACACGATGAGATTAGCCATGACCCAGTCTAAAACCGCACTGCTATTAATTGATGTTCAAGCGTCCTTTCCCGCCCGCGATTATTGGGTAGAATCACTAGCGCAAGCATGGCGCCCCAAGCAGCGGGCGATGCTAGACGCGGCGCAGGCAAATAACATACCTGTTGTGCGCATTTTTCATGAAGAACCTGGTAGCCAAGGCGCTTTTGACCCCGCTAATGGCCTAATTCGCCCGCTTGATGGTTTTGACGATGAAGCGGCGATGACCTTCCATAAGCGTGTCCATAATGCATTCAGCGATACTGAGCTTGAAAATTGGTTACGCGAACGCGGCATTACGCAACTTGCGATTAGCGGTATTCGCACAGAACAGTGCTGCGAGACAACCACCCGGATAGCGTCAGATTTAGGTTTTAGCGTTGATTTTGTCAGCGATGCAACGCTGACGTTCCCTATGACGCGTAACGGCATTACATGGTCAGCCGATGATATTAAGGCACGTACCGAACTGGTACTTGAAGACCGTTTTGCGCGTATTATCAGCACACAAGACTTGATCAATGAGTGGCAAAACACGCGTGAGTAAAGAGCAACAAAACAGTCAACCGCTCTCCCAAAGAGCCAACACCCTGCGGATTGCGGTATTGATGATGCCTGGCCAAGTGCCACTTGACTTGGTCGGGCCTCTTCAAGTCTTACAATGTGCCGACCGGCTATCAATCGATGTTGAGGTTTGCTATGTCGGCCCAAAGACCGCTATGCCGTGGTTAGGACCGCTGACGCTTAGTGGCATTGACCCGTTACCCGAACAACTTCCTCCTCAACACCTACTGCTAATTCCAGGACAGTATCGCAATAGCGTTGAGCCATTGGCACAGCAAGAGTGTGTTAGTTGGCTTAAGGCAAACGCATGCTATGCGGAAACGCTGATGACGGTTTGCTCCGGCACGCTATTACTGGCTGACGCAGGTTTGCTGGAGGGGCGACGCTGCACCACGCATCACACATTAATCGAGCAGTTACAGGCCAAAGCGCCAAAGGCCAAGGTGCAAAGCGATTGTATTTTTATTGAAGATGGCCGCTATTTAACCAGCGCTGGGATTTCAACCGGTATAGATACCATGCTCTACTGGCTTACCCGCGCTTGCGGTCATTCATTAGCGCTAGCGGTGGCGCGAGAGATGGTGCTATATCTTCGCCGCAGTGGACAGGAGCCCCAGTTGGGAGCCTGGCTTGAGGGCCGCAATCATGTGGATGAACGGCTGCATCGCGTTCAAGATGCTATATGTGCCGCCCCCTCGCAAACCTGGCGTATTGAAACATTAGCCACTCAAGCAGCCATGAGTGAGCGCCATTTTCGGCGCCGATTCAAAAGCCTCACCGGCATGATGGTGGGTGAATACATTATGGGGTTGCGCTTGCAACGCGCTAAAACATTAATGACCGAGACGCCATGGACACTAGCAAGGGTGGCCGAAGCATCTGGATTTGGTGATGAACGGCAACTAAGGCGTATCTGGGCTCGCCATGAGAAAGTACCACCGAGTGTATGGCGTCGCGCTAGTTCTCAAAAGCTGCTGGATTGAGACAATACGAGCTACCATTAGGAAAACATATCGCTGGTTGAACCCATGACCGATCTTATCCTGCCAAGCAATGCTAACTACCTCAATTTTCGGCATCGCCTACCTGATAAGCGTTTAGCCCCGTGGGTACAGTGCCTTTGGTCAATGGGTGGCTCAGGGGATGTTACTGGCCCCAGAACCGAAAAATTTTATCCCGATGCTGGCGCTAGTCTCAGTATCAAGCTAGCTAGCTCTCACCCCATCATTACGCTCTGTTTTAACAGGCGAACGCTAATAGAAACACTCGACGCCCAAACTCCCTGTCTGGGGATTCGCTTTAAAGCAACAGGCGTTCACTGCCTGCTAGGCTTGCTACCCGAAGCATTCGCAGATAAACCGCAGCGCTTAGATAACGAGCTTGAAACACCGGCGTTACAAGGGTTAATGCCCGTGGCGGAGCACCTCTACCGCCTGGACGCACAGCAGGGTTTACGCCTGTTAGAAACATGGTTGTTACACCGGCTAAAGAGCCAGTCACTGGTCAATAGCCGCACCCTCAGGATTGTTCAAGCGATTGGGGAACTAAAGCATCCCCCTCAACAGTTAGGCGCCACACTAGGGGTGACTAGGCGAACCCTGGAACGCAAATTAAAGCGCGAGGTGGGCGTTACGCCAGGCCAATTAGTCGCCTATGCCCGACTAGACCGTGCCCGTCACAGACTGCTTGAAACTGCGCTGCCCCTAGCGGAAATAGCCCTACAATGCGGCTACTATGACCAAGCCCACTTCACTCACGCTTTTCAATCACTCGCCTATGAAACGCCCGCCGCCTATCGCAAGCGTAAACTGTCGCAAATTTACAAGGCGTAAAAAAACCTCGACGTTAAGCTGAGCTCTCAACTTACTCACCGAGGTCACTCACATGTCTACTCGTCTATCTCAGCAGTCAGTGTATCGCCTTGTCCCACGCCTAGCTAAAAACCTGACTGCATTAGGCAACGTTGCGGAAGATTCAACGCTTAATCGCACCATCGTTCACTTAGTCAACCTGCGTGTTTCGCAAATAAATCACTGCTGCTTTTGCCAACATATGCATTCCCAAGAGGCCAGAGACGACGGCGAGCATCAAGTTCGCCTAGACGTGTTACCGGCCTGGCGGGAAGCCTCCTGCTTTAGCACACAAGAACGTGCCGCACTCGCCTGGGCCGAAGCACTCACACTCATCAGCCAACAGCCCTCCATCAGCGACGACACCTATCAAAACGCGTTAACTGCCTTTGGTGAGCAGGGGCTAATTGACCTAACTGCCATTATTGTTCAAATCAACAGCTGGAATCGGATATCGGTGGGCTTTCAGTTTGCACCGGACATCCGTATCTAAGCCATCTTAGCTACTTGACAATAAAATTTCAGATGGGTAAATAAAATGAACAGTGTGACGAAACAGCGTCAACAGCTACCTAATATTCTGGGTCTCTTATCCAGTTTATGTTTTTTCTTTGGCAGTCTTTTATTCCTACCCGACAGCGCTTTCTATGCAACCGTAGGCGTATGGTGTTTTGTGATGGGCTCACTCATCATGTTTATTATTTACGCGATGAGTATGAAAAATACGGGCAAGAAATACGTCTAATTGAGCCAATACTCAACGTTAAGATAGCCGCTGGGGTTTTAGCTACCTAGCGGCTATAAGAGGCGATGCCCCTACGCAATACCAATGACGCTAGCACTTTCGCTTTGGGTATCCAGTATAACCACCCCTTCTGACTCGCTATCCATCTGCGCCAGTAATTCACCTTGGTTATTCCAAGCAGCAGACTGACCTACACTGATGAAGTTGTCGCACGGCCCAATACAATTCGCCATGATTACCGGCATCGTGTGTCGTCGGGCCACATCTGGATAATGCACCGCTCCCCTAGCAATGCCATTCGCAGGTTTAGCGACGCTGGCCAGATAAACCTCAGCAGCTAGCGCAACCGCTTTATCAGCGTGGTCTATCTGGAGTGACTCGTAGCAGATCGCAGGCGCAAGTATCATACCGCCTCTTTCGAGCACCAGTTGCTCATCACCAGGTATAAAATAAGGAGTTTCATCAATATGCAGCTGCTGCTTAGCGTAAAGTTGTCGCGCTTTACCTGGCGTGAACCACACCATACCGATCTGCACACCTGCCTTGACGGCGATAGGCATTCCAACGCCTATAAGTAAGCGGTGTTGATCGCTTAATTCCTGAAACACATGGAACTGCTGATCTGCTAACTCAACAGCCAGCGAACTGGCCAGGCGGGGCTCAAACCCAGTAAGCGAAAGCTCAGGGAAAAACACTACATCGGCCTGCTGGGCAACCGCCAACTTGATAAACTCAAGGTGCTTAGCGGTATTCATTGTCACATCACCAGCGACGGGGCGAAGTTGAGCGGCACATATCTTCATTGCGCTTTTGCCTGCCTTATTTTGTAATGCATACCATTGCTGGCAACGTTAACCGGTACAACCTCACTGGGCGACCGTGGAATTCGATAGTATCAAACTGACTAAACCCTGCCTTCTCTGCGACCTTGAGTGATGCACCATTATCAGGCTCGATAATAACCACCACGGAAGCGAGTTGCTTCTGGCTAAATGCCACACTGAGTACCGCTTGCACTGCTTCAGTCGCCAAGCCCATGCCCCAGTACCGTTTAGCCAGTCGATATCCTAGCCCAATTTCTTCTACACCATTAACCTCTTCGGGGCTAACACCGCAAAAGCCAACCAGCTTATCGGTTCCCTTCTCAACCAAAGCCCACGGCCCAATACGGTGAGATATATAACACTCCAAACACCAGTCGATAAATCGCCGCGTTGCGGCTTCATCACAAACGCCTCGGATTGAGTGCTTCATGACGTCAGGATCACTGAGGATCTTGGTCAATTCGGGAACATCGTTTAAGGACAACGTTCGTATAATCAGACGCTCCGTTTCACAAATTTGCACCATTTTCTCCTTGTGCACGATGCCCAAAGCCGCTGTTGCTGCGGTACTGCTTAGGCAGCCTTGAAAATTAAGTTACCTTGTATTTCGTTTGAATAAAATTGTTTGGGAATGCAATCGCTTCGGATTCTTCAAGCCTAATTGGTTTGTTAAGGCTTCCAAACAGAGCTATACCGCCACCTAAAAGCACTGGTGCTTTTGTAATGGTCATTTCATCAATAAGCCCAAGATTGAGAAACGAGGTTATGGTTGACCCACCATCTATATAGGCATGTTCAAACCCTTTACTTTCTAGGTCAGCCATTAAGTCCTGAACCTCACCAGCGTACATTTCCACTTTGCCTTGCAGGTTTTCAGGAGGCTCGCTGATTGAATGGCTAAGCACAACAATATGAAGGTCACCATAGGGCCATTGGTCAGGCGCTAAATTCATCCCCGAGATAACGTCCATGCACTTACGCCCCATCACCATACAATCAACGGAGTCAATAAAGCTCTGAAAGCCCATATCGGGGTTCTCACGCATATCTGCCTCTAAGTTGCCAGCGGTATGAAGCCAGTCAACGCCACCGTCTGGGGTCGCAATATATCCGTCAGCACTTGTTGCTATATAGACAGAACACTTCATAAACATCTCCGTAATTTACAAACCATGACCAAGTGCCAACTTAATGTGCGTAGAGAACTTTTCGGGACTTTCTTGGGGTAACATATGCCCCTCGCCAACAACTTCGTTAATCACAGAGTTGGCTAACAAATGAGCGGTTTGTTGAGCAATAAGTCTAAACATATCACGCGTTTCCGCCCCATAACCTATAACGATTGGAGCACTGATTTTGGAGACCAACTCAGCGTTTATGGCTGGCTGCTCTTGTTGATTCAGTTGATGGGTTAACGTGTACGCTTTAGATATCTGCAGCGCTTGGATACTTTCGTCCTGAGTAGAAAAATACCCTTCTCTATTGCCTGAACCGTCAATTAAGCGCTCAACCGCTAATTGCATATTTCCAGCATGAAAATTTTCAAAAACCGGACTAAACATGGCGCTGGCATCCGACTGCCAAACCTCCATTTTTTCTCCTTGTAAACAGCCTGGATAACCAGGCTCGTACAGGAACACGTTGGACAACGCTAAGTCATGTGTCACCAACATATTAATGATGACATCCGCCCCGTAAGACCAACCAACAATATTTATAGGTTTATCTTTAGGCAAGTTCGACAGCAGTTCAGCTAAATCATTGGCATGCGTATTTAGACCAAAACCACCTGAACAAGGCTCGCCAAAGTGCCTCAAAGTAACAGAAATCACCTCATAGTCAGCTTTCAGGTATTCAATATGAGGAAGCCACATAGCGCCATCGGTGAGCGCCCCATGAACCAGTACTAAGTATTCACCGGTTCCCTCTTGAAAAGAGTCCATTACAGTCATTCCTAAATCTGTTACAAGCTTTTCCCATACTCTAACTAGCACGGGATTGAGCAAAAAATAGCACCACCACAGGTTGCAATAACATTCGGGTGGCAATCACTGTGACCTGCCTGGAGAAAGCGTAATCCTAGCGATTCCAGCGATATTCCATTTGTCGCGCTGTTTTCTCCGCAAGCTCGGTGCTGCGTAACTTGGCGACCAAGTGTAAGCACATATCGATCCCCGCAGAGATGCCACCTGAACTAATGACACCGCCATCGTCTACCCAGCGCACGTCCTCCACCACATCAAGCTGCGGAAACTGAGCTTTTAAATCACCTTGGTCATCCCAGTGAGTAGTTACTCTGCCTTTCAGGCTAGGCTGGGCATTAGCAACTAAGAAGATGCCGGTACACACTGTGGCCACCTGCTGCACTATGGCTGCTTGATCTGCAATCCAGGCCTTTACCTTTTCGTTTGCCATTTCACCCGTGTGCACACCACCGACAATAATCAATACATCGATAGGCGGGTGATTATCGATGGTGGCATTTGGCAACACCTGGTATCCCGCCCGGGCAGTGACTGGGCCGTCTTTTTCAGCAATTAAAAACACTGAAAACGGCGCGTCTTCATCACTGACGCGACTGGCCGTGGTAAAAACTTCAAAAGGGCCCGAGAAATCGAGTACTTCTGCCTGGTCATAGATATAGATGCCAATGTTCATTTGAGGACGTCCTTAGAATCTCAGTCTGCTATTTGCCAACAGTTAAGAGTAAAGCCACCACTGCTCACCATGCGTTACACCGCGCATAGTTCAACACTCATTAAATTAGCTGGTGTTAAACATTTACTACCAACTTTGGCCAAGTTTGAAGCCACCGCTTGTTGTATATCCGAGCTTCAAAATCCGTTCGTTTTGGCCGTTTTGGATTTAATGTAATGGTGTAGCCAAACAGTGGCTCAACGCCAAAAGGAGCCACAATTATTACCTCTCCGCTATCATCCAACGCAGCGCCTACAGCAGTTTCTACTTCTACCCAGAAACTCATGGCATCTTCGGTTGACGTATACGGACAATCCCTATTTCGCTCGTGCATTCTTGCTTGGTTCTTTACTGACCAGGGAAAGGTTGAGACACCCATTAACCTTTGCTGGATCTCACGATCACGAAAATCACTTACGTCGTTTGCGTCGAAGTAAATTAAATCAATGTCGTTCAATGGCGTACTCGCTGCAAAGCCATGCAGCTTGTCCCACACCAAATTTCTAACGAACCCAGCAGCGAGACACCAACCCGGCAACTTCTGCGCAGCCGCAATAGTCAGCGCCTCCATGCGATCAGGATCACTCATTATCCATTGCTTGATCAGCGCTTCATGATCCATCACAACACCTTACCATGGCGTTTTATTCTGACTATCGGAAATAAAACAGTGTATTCATCAATTTGTACGCTGTAATGCTTCGTGAAGCGACTTTAAGCTATCAGGGCCATCATCTAACCGAACACTGCTGCATGACGCTAGTTCCCATGTCGCCGATGAGGTCAAATGTAGATGCACTGCGACGCATGATCCCGTCTCCCCATCGAGCAGTCCAGCGGGGATCCAGACAAGCTCCGTGTCTCTCAATTTATTGGGCACTGAGCTACCACAGGCCGAACAAAAGTCATTCCGATAACCCGTTGGCTTTTGAAAAGAGCGAATATTGGCTTGACCAGAAATCCACTCGAAGCACTCCTCGCTTACAAACGTAGCGGCATTCGCTGAAGAACCAGTCGTTTTCCGACACAAAGAACAGTGGCATTGATAGAAGTTTGGTAGTTCTCCTTTAACGCTGAACTTAACCTCCCCGCAGAGACACTCACCTTTCATTCAACACTCCTATAATACTTCGCATCCAACAGCTCACACTAACGCGACATTGTGTTAACAATAACACTCCATGACTAACTCAGGATGGCCAGTTTGTTCATCAACTTGCTCACCTAATGAAATAAACCCCTGCTTTTTATAAAAGTTGATACTGGGAGTATTTTCCCGGTAGACGGTTAGTTGCAAGCACTCCCTTCGGCTCTTGGCATCATCAAGCATAGCTGCTCCCACACCTCGCCCCTGCAAGCTTGGCGACACAAAAACGGCAGCCAGTGTATTTCCGTATAAACTGTAGAAGCCCGCTATCTGATTGCCAGATTCAAACACAAAAGTTTCCGAGGCAGGGATATAAACATCGCGCATTTCGGTAACCTTTGACGCCCAAAACTCCGCTTCAACAAAAGCGTGCGCTTTAATCGATGCTGAAAGCCAGATCTCCAAAATCTGGTCAATATCCGTCTCACGGTATTTGCGAATCATCTACATGTTCCTTATTGATGGTCAGCTGAGCATACAATAGCTTGTTTTTATTAGCTATTCTTGGGTTCCTTAAGGCTCGTTTCTCGCCATGTGTTACACCGCACTACGATTTAGCCACTGATTGAATTAGCCAGCTTTGTATTGCGTGGTAAGCGTAACGCACCCGCAATGGTGATCTGTCGCAATAACATCTGCTGCGCGCCCAAGTGAACAACCTTTATGCTGCAACAAACCTCTTGCTAACTTGCGCCACCCGCTGGCCTAAATAACGCGCGGCTAGTAAGTCCGTTTCATTTAATACGCCGTCTGTTGAATGAGCGATAAGCCCAGATTGTGCTCCCAGCCGGTTACGCATACCTGGATCGTAGTTGCCCGGTATATCCAAGCCAACCCAGCACATGCCATGCTGATTCGCGAACACTTGCATGTACTGAAGGGTATTCAACTGGTCGCCGCTTAAGTTAGCACCAATAGTAAAACCAGCGGCAATCTTGTCTGCCCATGACTGCTTGGCCCAAAGCTCACTCGTGGCGTCACTAAAGGCTTTAAACTGGGCTGACACACAGCCCATATAGGTGGGAGAGCCAAAGACTAAGGCATCGGCCTTTCCTAATTGCTGCAGCAGCTCGGTGTTACAAAAACGCCCTTCTACGATATCTGCGCCAACGATTTCTATTTGAATAGCATCAACCCCAGGCTGTGCTGCCGCTCCAGCAGCGACAGCCTGGGCGAGTTGCTTAGTACTGCCCAAAGCAGAATGAAACACAACGGCAACGTTCATTACACTGACCCTTTGCGTTACTGTACTACTGGTTACTGAGCATCGCGGTTTAAATTTCGCTCGGCTGGGATGTCGCTTAGGTACTCGACAAACTCCACTTCAAAACCGGCCGGATCGACAAAATAGACATTTTTCCGAAACGGCTCTATAGCGCCAGGTTTGGCAATGGCATAGCCCGCGTTATTGAGCCTAGCGGCAACGGCATCAAGGTTATCGATCACATAAGCAAAATGGGCCAACCCAACGCTGTGACCTTTCAAATCGCGGTTCTCCCCTTCGCCGTGATCGCTTAACGCCAAGTAATTTTCATCGTCACCAAAGTGCACCCATTTACGCGGTTTGCCATACCACTCGCCATGGCCTTCATCCCGCACACGCCAGTGTGGAAAAACTGCCCGATAAAAATCCAACATGGCATCCATATCAGTAACCACCAGATTAACGTGTTCTAAGTACATAAGAGACTCCTTGCGTTAAGTGAGATGCCAGGGTAAAACCTCAACTTAAGTTGAGGTAAAGTGGTTTGTAGAAAAAAATGGCAAAAAAATATGAGGTGAGTAATGGCAGAAGCAATTTGGAGTGTTGGCAAGGTTGCCAAGCGCTGCGGCATTAAAGTAAGCACCTTGCACTTTTACGAGCAGCAAGGACTGATCCACAGCTGGCGTAATGCGGGCAATCAGCGGCGTTATAAACCAGAAGTGCTAAGGCGAATTTCGGTGATAAAAGCAGCGCAGAGAGTTGGCGTCAGCCTGGAGGAAATAAAGCAGGCCTTTGAATCATTACCGAATAACCGCACGCCAACGGTTGAAGACTGGCAGCAGCTGTCAAAAAACTGGCAGCAGATGCTTGATGGCCGAATTGCTTACCTGCAAAAACTGCGCGATAACCTAGCGGGATGTATCGGCTGTGGCTGCCTAAGCATGACTAGTTGCCCACTCTATAACCCCGACGACAAACTGGCTAAATCAGGTAGCGGCCCTGTACTCCTCGATCAGGCAGAGCAGAAAGCCAGAGCCCGATAAGAACCAAACGCTGGTTCCTTAAAATAGTCCTTAAAATAGCTCTTCGAATAGCCCTCAATAGCAGCCCTTACGTCTTAATCTACACCAATGAACCACTTGGGTTTGATACGCCCAAAGTCTCGACGGATATTGGTTTTCAAGGCTTTCTTGGAATCCAGAACGACAGCATCCCGTTCAGTTCTAACAAATACCACCCAATGCCAGAAAGACCTGCCCTGCTCCGTGCTCCACTTGATCGCCAACAACGCCTTATCTGGAAGCGTCGCCCAGGCCTCGAATGGCGTCTCCGTTGGCGCAGCCGTGATACCCAAAGCACACAATAGCCTACGGACATATTCAGTATCTGACCAAAGCGCTGTGTCTTCAGCATAAATACCCAAAGCATTAGCTGTCGCTTTGGCCTGCACGTAAGTAATGCCCGCAAGCGCGGCGCATGCAGCAATCCCACAGCCGGATATTTCTTCTTGAATAACAGGGTTCATTGAGTCTTCCAGTTAATACAGAACTATATGAAGTGGTACGAGGGAAGTTTAGCTAGTAGCCACTGACCTGCTACCCTCGAACTGCCAAGCATGCACATCATAACCATTAAGATTATAATCACTGGCTAAACCAGACCCACTCTACTATCGAACTCCAAGCCTCGGGCCTATTACTGTGAGCATCCCCCATCGAAGTAAAAAAAGCCAAGCTAGGTCTGTTCGCAAAGGCCTGCACCCGAGGAATCGACACAACCAAGGCTATGACTTCCCGGCTCTCGTAAAAAGCCACCCAGCGCTAGCCTCCCATGTAAAACCGAACGCGCATGGCGACCTTTCCATTGATTTCGCAGACCCATTGGCAGTAAAAACGCTCAATGCTGCGTTATTAAACCGGTACTACAACATTGTCGATTGGGATATTCCAGAGGGCGCGCTTTGCCCGCCAATCCCAGGCAGAGCTGACTATATCCATTACATGGCTGACTTGCTGGAGACTGGGCCTGGGCTAGAGCAGCGCAGTATCAAGCTGCTCGATATCGGCACGGGAGCAAATGGAATTTACCCAATACTGGCCTGCCAAGTTTACGGCTGGCAGTGTGTTGGTAGCGACATTAATCCTCAGTCGCTTGAGAACGTAGCCACGATTATCGCCAACAACCCCACACTCAAAGATCGCTTCACGCTACGCACGCAGCACGATAAAAACCACATTTTTGAAGGGATCATTCAAACCGGGGAATTCTTTGACGTCAGCGTATGCAACCCACCTTTCCATGCCTCACTTGATGAAGCTCTTAAAGGTAGCCGGCTTAAACTCAATAACCTCGCTCGTAGTCGCGGTGAACAAAAGGCAAAAAACCAATCCCCCACCCTGAATTTTGGCGGATTGGGAGCAGAGCTTTGGTGCAAGGGCGGCGAACAGCTGTTTCTTAAAAAGCTAATAAAAGAAAGCAAGGTGTATTCAACTCAATGCCGCTGGTTTACTAGCCTAGTTTCAAAAACTGACAATGTTAAGCCTGCCAAGAAGTTGATTGGTAAGCTCGGTGCAGTTGATATACGAGAAATAGAAATGAAGCAGGGAAACAAGATTACGAGAGTATTGGCCTGGACATTCATCTGAGCCGCGCAGGCGATTTATGCTTGCAGGCAGCCTGCGGTAGTCGGCACTAAACACCAAACCAATACGAATTTGATGGTTTGGTGTCGTATGGGCGATTCAAGTCAGAATACGTTGGCGATACCTGGAAACAATGTGGCTTAGCGCCTTGAACTCATCCTGGCAAATCTCCTTGAAGATGCACGACAATAAAGCCGCCATCGCCGTGCCTCTTCAGGCTGATACTACTAATCAACGACAAACAATTTAGCTCCTTGCGTTGTCGATGAGCGATGAAGTTCGGCATTATCGGCAACTTGGTAGCTCGATCCAGGCGTAAGAACAAAGCAGCGTCCATCCGACGTCACCCCATTCTCAGTAGCATCCGAGTTTAGAGTCTGAAGTTACTCTATCGTATTTTAATCGTAGAGACACTCTACGCGCTTATGATTGATCTGTTCACCCGCTTGACGCTACTTAAGGTAGATTACGCCAGCGCCGTAGCAACAATGCCGATGTGCCACGGCGGCTGCGTTGCACAAGTTTTGCGACCGATAAGGCATTGACGAGGTCGCGGTGCGCTTCGCGCAGGTAAGCACAACGGGTTTGGACGGCTGAGATGCGGCGAGAACCGCCAGCTACCAGCTATTCGTTTTTCATAACATTACTTCGTGCTTACCAGCCGTAGAAGCGAGGCCAAGTCTCGATATTGCCATCGGGCAGCACAGCTTGGTACTCAGGATGTTGTGTACCGGTAGCACAAGCGTGATTGGGCAGAATGCGCAACCGCGTGCCGATGGGGAAACGTTCCGCGATACTGCAGTCCGGCTCTCCGGTACCGGCCAGGATCCCATGCTCCTGATTGGCAGCACTCAAGATATATCCCTCCAGCACCTTTCCATCCTCGGTGCATACTTGCCCGTAGCCGAAGTCTTGTGACTGTTTTTGTGTTCCGCGGTCACGGCTCATCGCCATCCAACCGGCATCGACGATGGCCCACCCCTTCTCTTCTTGGTGGCCAATGACGGTCGTGAGGACACTTAGGGCGATGTCGTCCACTGTGCACACACCTACATTGCGCATCACTAGGTCGAAAAACACGTAGACGCCGGCACGCACCTCTGTCACACCATCGAGGTGTTCGGCCGACAAAGCCGTCGGAGTCGATCCGACGCTAACAACAGGGCATGACAAGCCAACATCATACAGTCTCTGCGCCGCACGCACGGCGCCTGCCCGTTCTTGTTCAGCGATGGCCAGCAAGGCTGCGGGGTTGTCATAATCGTAGCTGGATCCCGCATGGGTCATGATGCCACCCAGGCACATGCCAGCATCATGAAGCACACTCGCCACCTCCAGCAGGGCATCTTCTTCTGGCTTGATGCCCGAGCGGTGACCGTCGGTGTCAATCTCGATCCATACTTCAAACACTTCCTCATGCGCTTTACCGAAGCTGCCGATTTCCCGGCCCACCGCGACATTGTCCACGATGATCTTCAGGTCGCAGCCACGTTGACGAAGCGCGAGCGCTTGCGGGAGCTTGCTCGGTACCATGCCAACGGCATACAGGATGTCGGTAATCCCCGCGTCGAAAAACTGCTCGGCCTCCTTAAGTGTCGAGACGGTGATGCCCTGCGCCCCGGCTGCAATCTGGGCCCTAGCGACGGACGGGCATTTGCTCGTCTTGACGTGTGGGCGGAAGCGCACCCCGAGGGCGTTCATGCGCTCCTGCATGCGCTCGATATTGCGCTGCATGCGCTGAGTGTCGACGAGGGCGGTGGGCGTACCAAGTTCTTGCATGATGGTCATGGGAGGAGCTCGCTCAGTAAACATGGTGAAGTTGCATATTGACAGATTGTCCAGATTTATACAAACTGTCAAAACATCAACAACACCGGCCCTTGTCATGACACAACGTACTCAGGAGCAGCGATTGCTGCTCGAACAACTCAAACAGGTAGCAGAGGGGCTCGCCAAGACGTTCGCGCCCTTCTGCGAGGTCGTGGTGCACGACTTGCTGGACCCCTCACACGCTGTGCTTGCGATTCACAACAACCTTTCTGGCCGCGAAGTCGGCCATCCAGCTACCGAGCTCGGACTTGCCCGTATCATGGACGCCAAGTTCGAGCAGGTCATCGCCAACTATCCTAATAGCTTCTCTGATGGCCGCCAGATCAAGAGTACTTCGATCGGCATCAAGGATTCAGAAGGACGATACATTGCAGCACTCTGCATGAATATTGACCTCACCGTGTTTCAGGGCTTTCAGGGCATGTTGAATCAGTTCGTCGATATTCAGGTAGATGCCCCCGCCAAAGAGTCGCTGGACCCTACGGGCGCAGACGCCATTCGTGCCCGTATTGATGAGTTCGCGGCACGCCTAGCCACGACGCCACGAGCCCTCAAGGCGGAAGACCGTCGTATTTTGGTCAAGGAGTTAAAGGCGGAGGGCTTGCTGGAGTTACGTCGCGCGATGGAAATCATTGCCGCGCACCTGGGAGTCTCCCGCGCATCGGTATACAGCTATGCGAAGTGACAGCCGCAACTTGAGCTTTTGGAGTACAGGCTCAGCCACACTGATAATGCGTGAGGCTCTTGAGCCGCATTCAACATGACTGAATTCGTGCTGCAGGCGCTGAGCGTAGATCAGCTCGTTTACCACAAAGCATCCGCGGTCAGCGCGGGTGTCGGAACTGTGCGGCCTAGGATACAGGCCAAGAGAGGACTCCAATGATCAATCTTCCCACTTTTGACGACGTGTCCGAAGCGTCTGAACGCATCAAGGGCCAGGCCCACAAGACACCGGTGATGACATCTCGCACCGTCGACGAAGCGCTTGGCGCCCAGGTCTTCTTCAAATGTGAAAACCTTCAGCGCATGGGTGCCTTCAAGTTCCGCGGTGCGTTTAACGCGCTGTCGAAATTCAGTTCCGTGCAGCGCAAAGCCGGTGTCGTCGCATTCTCTTCCGGCAACCATGCCCAAGCCATCGCGCTATCAGCCAAGATCCTAGGCATTCCGGCAACGATCGTCATGCCGCACGATGCACCGGTAGCCAAGGTGGCAGCTACTCAAGGCTATGGCGGCAACGTAGTGTTCTACGACCGCTACACTGAGGACCGTGAGCAGATCGGTCGCGACCTGGCCGAGAAGCATGGCCAGACACTAATTCCTTCTTACGATCATCCCGACGTACTCTGCGGCCAGGGTACGGCCGCGAAGGAACTGTTCGAGGAAGTCGGCCCTTTGGATGCCTTTTTCGTGCCATTGGGGGGCGGTGGGCTGCTCTCCGGCTGTGCGCTGGCCACGCGGGAATTGTCGCCGAACTGCATGTTGTACGGCATCGAGCCAGAGGCGGGAAATGACGGCCAGCGCTCGTTCCGCGAGGGCAGCATCGTACATATCGACACGCCCAAGACCATTGCCGATGGTGCACAGACTCAGCATCTCGGGCATGTGACCTTTCCGATCATCCAGCGTGATGTCGACGACATTCTGACTGTCTCGGATGCTGAGCTCATCGACTGCATGGCCTTTATGGCAACGCGCATGAAACTTGTCGTCGAGCCCACTGGCTGCCTTGGCTTCGCCGCGGCTCGACAGATGAAAGCCGAACTGCAAGGCAAACGCATCGGTGTGCTCGTCAGCGGAGGCAACGTCGATATGGCGCGATTTAACAGTTTGCTGTCCTCGTAGCGTCGCGCCAACCAGACACTAGAGCTTCAATTTCCGTTCCACCCCCAGCCGCCGGTCTCTTCCGATCGAGGGTAAGGGACTCCTTTGTCCAACACTCAGAGAAATGCTCACCATGAATCAAGCCATCCAACGCCCCGATATTTATTGCACGAACAGTTCGGAGCTCTCTTCTCCTGCCGGCCATTATTCCCATGTCTGCATGACAGCCGGTCAGGTCTTCATTTCCGGCCAGCTCCCGATCCAACAAGATGGCACGCCTCTAAGCGATAGCTCATTCGAGGAACAGGCCCGTCAAGTGCTTGAGAACGTTGATGCCTGCCTTGCATGCGTAGGCCTTGATAAGACAAGGCTGACACAGGTGCGTATCTACGTCACCGATATCAGCAACTGGCCGCTGTTCAACGAGATTTATGCAAGCTGGCTTGGTGATCATCGCCCTGCCCGATCCGTTGCAGGAGT
This sequence comes from Halomonas sp. MS1, assembly GCF_024182575.1. Classification (NCBI taxonomy): domain Bacteria; kingdom Pseudomonadati; phylum Pseudomonadota; class Gammaproteobacteria; order Oceanospirillales; family Halomonadaceae; genus Halomonas; species Halomonas sp. MS1. Next base: position 3,281,095 of record NZ_CP098926.1, on the reverse strand, counting down.
CAAAGAACTTCACTTCGGTACAGCGGTGGAAGTCGAAGCCATCGCATTGCTCCAGCCCACCACCGATTCCCACAAGGAGATCTTTTAAACCAAAGCGGGCAAGCCCGCCTACTAGAGCACTCTTCAAGTGCTGTCCGGCCGTGCGCCATGCTGCATCGGGCATGGTGTATTGAGGCCTTACCTCAAAAGGCGCCAAAAATTCCGACTCTCGCGTTCCTGTGTTCGCCAGACACGCAGAGGTGATGGCGTCAAACCTGACACAAAGAAATGTCGGAGAAATAGGAGAAAAACAATGACAAAGCATGTCTCTCATCCGCCCACTCGTCGTGGCCCCTTCGCATTATGGAGGGGTATGCCACTCTGGAAGAAAATATTCATCGCGCTAACGCTAGGGCTGGTTTTGGGTATAGCGCTCAATCAAACAGGTAATGCGGATATTGCTACCAGCATCAAGCCGATCGGCGATCTCTTTATCCGCGCGATCAAGATGTTGATCGTTCCGCTGATTTTCGTTTCGCTGGTCGCTGGCATCGCCTCACTGCAGGATCTCGCCACCATGGGGCGGCTCGGAGCAAAAACGTTTGCTCTGTACTTGGCTTTAACAGCAGTGGCGATTTCGATCGGTCTCGCCTTATCGATCATCTTCAAACCCGGCGTCGGCGTCGATATAGGCACGTCCACGGCCAGCAACGTAAACGCTGATGCCAGTGAAGCACCGACCATTATCGACACCGTTCTGGGTCTTGTTCCAACCAACCCCATTGAAGCGTTCGCGACCGGTAACGTATTGCAGATTATCGTCTTTGCCGTCTTGTTCGGTATCGCGATTGTTCTCGCTGGCGACGTCGCCAAGCCAGTGAAAAACTTCTTCGATGCAGCAGCTGAGGTGATGTATCGGCTGACATCGATCATCATCTCCTTTGCCCCCTATGGTGTGTTTGCGCTGATGGCCTGGGTGGCCGGCACCTATGGTCTCGATATGCTGGCCCCATTGGCCAAGGTCATCGGCATGGTCTATCTCGGTTGCGCCATCCATGCACTTGTGGTTTACGGGGGGTTGATCAAGTTCGTCGCTCGGCTTAACCCCGTACGCTTCTTCCAGGGCAGCATCGAACCGATGATGGTCGCCTTTACCAACACATCCAGTTCAGGAACGCTACCTGTCACGATGATGGCAACCGAGCGTAATTTAGGCGTGTCACGCCGCATCTCAAGCTTCGTCCTGCCGTTAGGCGCCACCATCAACATGGATGGCACAGCAATTTACCAAGGCGTATGTGCTGTATTCATAGCGCAGGCCTATGGCGTCGACCTTAGCACCAGCCAATATCTGACCATCGTGCTGACCGCGACGCTGGCCTCCATCGGTACCGCTGGAGTGCCCGGCGCTGGGTTGATCATGCTATCACTGGTACTGACTTCAGTCGGCCTTCCGCTCGAGGGCATCGCAATCATCGCGGGCATCGATCGAATCCTCGATATGGCGCGCACGTCGATGAACGTAGTAGGCGACTGCGCGGTAACCTGCTTGGTCGCGCGCAGCGAAGGTGAACTCGATCAAGCCGCCTACGATACCCCACATGTACTTAAATCCGAGGAAATAAGCGGTCGGGCAAAACCGGACACAACCCTCGCTTGAGCCCTCCTCAGCCTAGCCTTTTGCGGGGCGGACTCCGGCCCGCATACCACTCTTCCGCTGGCACTTGGGCATCGGCAAAGATAGTCATTTGACGACATGGCAAAGGATGATCGATAGGTTCTATGTTGTGCGTACGACCAACGAGCATCTGGAGAAGGTCCGCAAGGCACTCAGAAAGGAGCTAACAGCCAACCAGCGACGGGGGCCCCTCAAGGATGATCGGAAGATCCTATTGAAGCGGGCTCACGACGCTTCAGGCCGTGAGCAGCTCATCATGGAAATCTGGACAGGGGGCTCCCTCAACTTCTGGAAGCCTACGAGCTAAGGAGCGGTTCTACCACATTCGGAACTGTGCCACCCGGCGTGAAAACTTCTGTACTTAATGGGTTCAGCAAAGTCAGTAGCACTTTCCCCAATAAAGTAACCATCGCCGTGCCCCCTCAGGCTTGTGATACTAATCAACGACAAACAATTTAGCTCCTAGCTTTGTCGAAGAGCGATGAAGTTCGGCATTATCGGCAACTTGATAGCTCGACCCAGGCGTGAGAACAAAGCAGCGTCCATCGTCTAGCTCAGTATGAAGTTCACCTTCAAGGCAGAGCAATATGTGGCCTTTAGCACACCAATGATCCGCCAAATAGCCAGGACTATATTCAACCATACGCACCCGGATATCCCCAAAATTTCGGGTCTTCCAATAAGCAACGCCACTTTCTCCAGAATGCTCAGTCTGCTTAACCTCAGACCAATCTGTCACCCCAAAAGGTAAATCTGTAATGTTCAAACTACGTCTCCATAAGTAGATAACACCAAGTATTCCAGCACGGGCTTTGTTTGGTATCGAACAAATCAAAGCACTTCTCTACGATTAACTCAAGGTCTCCGCTCTGTTAGCCAGAGAACAGCGCAAGGGCTCCCTACTGTTGCCTTTAACTAAGCTAACCGCTTCATAGCACGAATTCTCTCAAATACTAATAAAGTTGCTTAAATTCTCTAATGCTACTCGATATTCCAAATTGAGGCGCATTGATGCACTCATCAACGACAATACTGAAGAAAAGACACAAAACCCTAGACTGATGGATGCCACTGCGAGTCGACCTCGCGGTTGATCCCAACAACTATTAGTAAGATTAGAACCTTAATTAAGTATTATTAGTCAATGAATTAAAAAATTACATTACGCAAAGAAAAAAAAACATCAAATTTTAAGGTTGTTGCTATGTTAAATAAAGTGAACCTTCAGGTATCCATGCGTAGGGAGTAGATAAATGTCACAACAATTTGACGAGCTTGCCGCCTTATATGAAAAAATGGCCGAATGGCCATTTCGAAAGTACTGCGAGATACCTTCCACTATTGAAGCTCTCGGAGATATTAGCGGGCTTTCTATTCTTGATTTCGGCTGTGGAAGTGGCTTCTATACCCGGCTGTTAAAAAAGCATGGCGCCAAGGAAGTCGTCGGCTACGATATATCTTCAGGAATGATAAGTTACGCACGTCGTCGCGAAGAGAAAGAGCAACATGGCATCTCGTATATTGATAATAAAGACAATATCCCAGAGAAACACTTTGATATCGTTCTTTCTGTATATACTTTACCCTACGCGAAAAACCTAGCGGGCCTTATGGAATTATGCAGTGATATGGTGCGCCCCATAATCCCAGGCGGTCGTCTCGTAACACTTCCTCTTCACCCGAACTACGCGCTACAAACATCTTACTATCGCCCCTACGGTTTCGACCTCATCAGCAGCACTACCACTCCTAGAACTGACGAAACGCCGCTGAAACTTCACTTGTGCAAGCCCCCCTATGATGACTTTGTAACGGCTTACTACTGGTCGAGTGAGGCATTAACTAGCGCCTTGGAACACGCCGGGGTGAAAAATATTGAATGGCAAAACTTTCATGTAACCGATGAGGGCAACGAGGTTCACAAGAGCAATTTCTGGGAGGCTTATCAAACATGCCCACACTCAATCATTCTCTCAGGACACAAAGGAGTGTGAACGTGCTGACACCTCACGTGTCCACCACCACCTCCCTGCCTCCCTTCGGAGCCGTTTGGGTCCGCTGGTTCAATTCGATCAGCTCTCTTGACCATCACGAGTGGGACTCATTGGTCGAAGACAGCAATTTTTTTAATAGCTACAGATGGTTACAGTCTCTCGAATACTTCAGTCGACCACGCTCTGTCTTGACGGTTTTCGGCCCAGGAGGGCTCTTGGCAGGCTGCCCGATATGGGAAGGACAGCCTGACGATCCTCTGTTTTCCCCCTCACACTGGTTTACAGGGCTGCCAGGACCGTGGGAGGAAAAATTTCTGTGGGTGGGGGCATACCGATCCACGCATAATGAGTTGATTTGCGGACATGGGGCTCGTCATCAAGAAGCGCTGGCACTGCTGCTTCATGAGCTCCAAAACAAAGCCAATCATGATGGGTTGGCTGGCGTTCTACTGCCCTATATGCCGTTGAAAAGAGCCCTGTATGTAGCCTCATACCACCCTGATGCACAAGTGCTGCTACATGATGCCGAAGCTTCCCAGCACATCTCTCCAGGAGGCTTAGACGACACCATCTCGTCCTGGAAGAAACACTATAGAACACGGACACGAGCCGAAATAAATGCCTTTCACAATCAGGGAAACCAAATAGAGTGGTCACCCATTACGCCAGCACTAGAGGAAATACTGGTCAACCTTGTTGCCATGAATCGATCCAAACACGGTGCGACCACTGGAGAATCATGGATGCGCAAGGTGTTCATGAGTCAACACCAGTCCAAAGCCATTGATCACTCAATCGTTGCCCTTTCTCGAAACAAGGGGAAGATTAATGCTGCCACCATATTTTATCGTTTCGGAAACTCGCTTCACGCCCGATATTTCGGTTCCGACTACACGGAAGAAAAGGATGACTTCCGTTACTTCGTTCTCAGCTACTACGCACCTTTAAGATACGCACCCAAATATGGCTTAAAAACATCCCATCTCTCAGTTTCAGCCTTGGATGCTAAAGCAAAACGTGGAGGATGCATCGAGCCGCTCGCCACCGTCGCAATTTTTAGAAAAGAAAAGTTAGCGGACGACCTTGTGAAGAAGCACAACTTCGCTGTTGTTGACAGTCACCAGAACAGGTTTCGCAAACACCTGACCCCGGAATGGTTCGACGATGGAATCATCTGATAATAGGAGAGATTCATGCTTCATCTAGTCTATATTCTTCAGCCTACCGAGCATGCACGAACCCACACAAAAGAACTCTGGGAGTGGATACGCTCACGTCAGTCATGGTTCTACGATGGCTTGGACATGGTCCATGAGCCCCGTTGGTTCAACTACGTTATCGGTAATAACGTGCACTGCCTGGAGCACTCGGTAGCTTTCGAAGACGAAGCGGCCTGGGGCGCCTACCGCAAGGCAGTTTCACTGCGCTCTAAGGATCCTGAGTGGGAGGCAAGGCGAATCGAACAGGAAAAATGGTGGGAAATCATTGACTCCCGACTCATGAACGATATTCAACTGGAGAGTTAAGAATGACGGAGCATACAACAACAACGCTACACACACGTGCGAACCGACTTCTGGATACAGCCTCTTTCATCACATTGGCCACCTGTAACGATACTGGAACGCCTTGGGCATCCACCGTCAACTATGTGGTGCTTCGCTCTCCACTGCGCCTTATCTGGTACTCCATGACCCAGGCGCAACATTCGATTAACATCGAGCGACAACCCATGCTATCAGGTTCAATCTTTCGCACCGATCTCGGCGAGTTATCACCTCCCGCAGGCTTAGATGGTTTGCAGCTCCTTGGAGATGGACGTGCCCTACCCGATGAAGAAGCAGAGGCTATCCATACCTTGTACTACCGCTTGAACTTTCCCGATCCAGAGCTAAGAAAAACCTGGCAACTGCCACTCACAGAATTTCTCGAAGGCGGACGAAGACGATTCTATGAAATGCGCCCACATAGTCTATGGTTGCTCGATCTGGACCAGTGGCGAGAGGACAAGGTGGACCAACGAGTAGCGGTCGATATTTCGCAGTTGGTTTGAAACGGCACGAGCTACTGTAATCTTCACAATACGCTTCGTGGCGGCTAAGAGCGTTGATCAACAAGATAGCCAAGCCACTCAGCGTATCCATAAAGAACTGCATCCATGAAGAGCTAGCCAGCGGACGGCAAAAGCTTCTCAAGCCTGCAGCTTACAGCAAACGCCCATATTAGCTGCCAGCACGAGCCAAATACGCTTTTGCGCATTCACCTACAAAGCGTCGACCGGGATTATCACCCGCTATCCAGTCCTCAATAGGAAAAAGGTCAAACAGGCCAACCTTCACAAGCGTTGGAACGGCAAGCTCAAGCTCTTTTTCTACTTGGCCTCGTTCGCCAGCGTTATAAAGATTAATGTTATAGAGCATCGTTGCAACCGTTCCCGTCTGAACCTTACTGCCATCTTTGAGATGAACCGAAGGAAGAACTTCCCCACCGCTAACGACTTTCTGATTTACAGCGGCCAACTGCTCCGTATGCTCAACGCTTTTTTTCATTAGCACTCTCCTTTTTTCAAGCGGCTCTACTTTTAAACAGCTCAGCTTTCTCGCAGCAGCACAGCGGGTAGTCGATCAGTATTACACTGATCGAGAAGTGGCTGAAGCCATGAATGCCGGATATTCGAGCATGGATAAATGGGTGCGAGTGCGTCAACTACGCCAAGAGCGTGATGATCAAACCCTTAAACAACGCCCATGACACCCACGCCGGCACATTGTTTGATATTAAAAACATCAACCCCAAATTATGGAGATTCTTTATTAAAGCCAGAATTATCTTTCATTATACCATGGGTCTATATCAATACCTCCGTCACATGTGATTTCAGCTCGATAATATCCTGAGTCCGTCTCAAAACTTTGTAATATCAAATCTCCTGAGTCCCCTTCAAGATACTCAAAACTTTCTTGCATACGAAACCCACTCATTGCAAAAACTTGTGGAAAATCATTATGAAAGCCATCAATAGTACTTTTAATTTCCTCATGCGAAAGATTATTGCACCCCGTGCCGGTACTGCTATATTTCATATACAAGGCATAAGCTAACATCAACAACCCTACAGCCAGCACCATTAACATAAAAAAATATATTAAAAATTTAAAATATTTCATAAAAAACCCGAACCCACCTCGTACTATTTAACTCATAGCCTCGCCTCAAAACCCTAAGAAACTGACCTATAAGTATTAATTGCATAATCATCATAACCAAAGAAATCACCTATTGCTCAAAATACATTAGTTTCCGCTTCGCGAAAAGGATAGCAAAAACCTTTATTTCGATGATGACCTAGTTTAGTTAAAATATGATTTAGGACACAAAAAGCCGTTTCATAAGCAAGGCCTTACTTTTTTTGGGGTTAACAATCCGGACAATGTCATAAATATGACCTCCAAACCAAGCGTTGCGAATCTGCCCTGAACACGTTGTTAAACGATTTTCTCACCATCTACGGAAACGCCCAAGGTTATTAGCCTCGGGCGTTTCTTCTAGCAAGCTTGGTTACCACAAATCGAGCCTTAAAGTGTCATATGCAGAATTGGAAAGGGTTTTCCCATATCATCAATGGGTGAGCGTGAAACTACCTTGAACCCCATATGCTCGTAAAATCCAACAGCCTGTGGGTTTTGTTCATTGACGTCCACGTTGGTTGCACCTAACTGCTCAATCGCATATTGCAGTAGTGCCTTACCGATACCTTGCCCTCGCGCTTCATTCAGGATGAATAGCATTTCAATCTTTGAGTTTTGGGCACCCAAAAAACCTAGGATTGAACCACGTTCATCTTTAACGCACCTCAATGTAACAGCGGGAAACGCCTGCTCAATGATAATTGGTTTAAAAAACTCAATATCTTCTTCCGTTATAAAGTCATGAGTTGCTCGGACTGACTCTTCCCAAACATTAAGCATCTCTGCATAATTTTCAGGGAGCACATTTTCTACGATCATCGTACTTCTCTACAGTTGACTGAAATTCATGCGCAGACGCACTTCTCTAGTGACTATTTTCATCACTCTTTCTCCTCGAACCTCCTCACCTGTCACTGGGTGAATTACCTGGCTCCTCGTTCTCACGGATAGCGCAGACATCTTCGATATCCACCGGCCGTGCGAGTATAGATTTATACCGCACCAGATCATCCTTAAGCATAAGAGGAAGCTCAAGACCCAACAAATGCACCGTCAAATAACGAGAAAAATCTATGTTGAGCGGCACCCAGGTTTCGCTACTTGCATCGAAAATTTGTGAGCCGTCAACGTTACCCACCTCCACTTTAATACCTTCATACTTGAACTGGACGTAGGTTAGATCCCAGCCTTCCTCCTGGCGGTGAGCGGCAGCTTTGGATACAAACTGCTGACCGGCCTGAACCACTGACGCAAAGTACTCGCCGGGGACAAACAAGTCGATGTCATTAAGCTCACGCTCTGAACCATACCCCTTTGCTGCAAGCCCCCCGCAGATCAAAAAAGGAATACTCCTTTCTCTCAGTAACCCCACAATCCATTGAGCTGCTAAATGATGCACGTCTCCTCCTTTTTCACATACCCTCCTTCAACCTTAACTGAATAGACCACACGATCAGATATTAATTGAATGCGTAGCGCTGCTATCGCGGGTGCCTTATGGCTCGTTCCTCGCCAAGCGTTACGCCGCACACAAACGTGCCATCGTTTGATTTTGTAGTGCGTGGTAAGCGCAGCGCACCCGCAATTGTGGCTCGAAAATATGCGTGGCTTAAAGCGACTCCACTGCCATGGTCGGCTACTTAGTAAAAGCTAATCTACTTAATAAACACTAATAATAATTCAAACTCACCGTATTCGGAATTTTAAAAGATCATAAAAAACAAAACGCACCATAAAAAATCACTTACTATTCATTAAGTTAATCTCTGTCCTTTGGTCATAAACTGCGCCATTCCACACAATTGCGCTAATTATTCTATTCGAGTAATGAATGGCTGCTTTTACGCTATACTGCGTCATCTTTTATTTTTGACACACCTGACGACCATCTGTCTGAGCACCTCATGCCATTTTCAAAACTAGGCTTATCCCGTCCTCTTGTTCAAGCGATTACCGAACTCGGTTACAAAACGCCAACGCCCATCCAGGAACAAGCGATTCCAGCCATTCTTTCGGGCAAAGACTTAATCGCCACCGCACAAACAGGTACAGGCAAAACCGCGGCCTTTGTTCTGCCATTGCTAGAACGATTCAGCCAAGCGGAAGCATTGCGCGGCAAACGCATACGCGCGCTGATTCTGGTGCCGACCCGCGAGTTAGCGGTTCAGGTCGAAGCCAATGTGGCTCAATACGCTAAACACACGCAGTTAACCTCTATGGCAGTGTATGGCGGTGTGGATACCGCGCCTCAAAAAGAGCGGCTAATCGAAGGAGTGGATATTCTGGTCGCCACGCCGGGCAGGTTGCTGGATTTAGCGCATCAGCGTGCGCTGCACTTTGATGAACTTGAAGTTATGGTGCTGGACGAAGCGGACAGAATGGTCGATATGGGTTTTGTCGATGACATCCACAAAATCTTAGTACGCCTGCCTGAAAACCGTCAGAACCTACTGTTTTCAGCCACCATGACCGGCGACGTTCGCGCCCTGGCCTACGGTTTTTCAGATAGTAAGATGACCGACCTGGCGTCTGACATCTCCATCTCTCCCAGCATTCGCGCCGCCGCCACTATCAAACAGTGGCTAATCACGGTAGACAAAGACACCAAGTCTGCCCTGTTGAGCCACTTGATCAACGAGCAAGCGTGGGATCAGGCGCTTATTTTTGTCGAGAAAAAACACAGTGCAGCCAAGCTGGTTGCTCAACTGGAAAAGCGCGGTATTCAAGCGGATTCCATTCATGGTGGTAGAAGCCAGGCCATGCGCGAAAAGATTTTGGCGCAGTTCAAAACAGGCGAACTGAAGTACCTAGTGGCCACGGGCGTCGCCGCTCGAGGGTTGGATATTGGTGAGCTGAGCCGCGTGGTGAATTACGATTTACCTTTCCAGCCAGAAGAGTACATCCACCGCATTGGCCGCACCGGCCGCGCGGGAGCCTCAGGTGAAGCCATCTCTCTTGTCGACATCAGTGACTTTAAGAACCTTTGTGCGATTGAAAAGCGCTTAAACAACATTATTGAGCGCAAAGAAGTTGAGAGCTTCCCGGTTAAAAAAGCCGTCCCCGCTTCCAACTTGAACCATGCTAAAAAAAGCAAGCGCTAAGAACTAGCAAAGAAGCTCACCTCTTACAGAAGTGAGCTTCTTGATCGCATACATTTACGAGGCGGGTAAAAACGCATCTAACAGCTCGGCATTGGTTGGATATTTATCCAATAACGCCAGCAGTTTCTGCGCCCCTTCTACTGGCTTAAGATGTGTCAACGCTCGACGCAATGCGCGTACTTTTTCAATATCTTTCGCATCAATCAATAGCTCTTCTCGGCGGGTACTGCTTTTGGCAATATCTATCGCCGGGAAAATCCGTTGATTCGCCACTTCCCGTGACAGCACGATTTCCATATTGCCCGTGCCCTTAAACTCCTCGAAAATCACCTGATCCATACGGCTTCCGGTATCCACCAGTACGGTGGCCAGAATGGTGAGTGACCCACCGTTTTCGATCTTTCTCGCAGCGCCAAACAGTTTGCGTGGTATTTCCATCGCACGGCTATCCAGTCCACCCGACATGGTACGACCATTGCCGCGCTGCTCGGCATTATGCACCCGCGAGAGTCTGGTAAGCGAATCGATCACAATCATCACATTATGACCCTCACCCGCCTGCTTACGCGCCGTCTCAAGAAGCTTATCGGCCAAATGCACATGGTGTGAGTAGCTTTCGTCTGAAGATGAGGCATGGACTTCTGCCGACACACTGCGCTTAAAATCGGTCACTTCTTCAGGGCGTTCATCAATCAGCAAGGCATACAGCTTTATGTCAGGATACGCGCCTGCCACGGCCTGACAGATATGTTTTAACAGCGTCGTTTTGCCAGAGCCCGGCGGCGCAACAATCAACCCGCGCTGCCCCATCCCAATAGGCGTAATCAAATCCATCGCCCGCACACTACGCTGCGAAGAGCCAAGCTCTAAAACAATGCGTGGGCTAGGATGAATCGCCACGCCATTTAAAAAACGTTTTTCGAGATCATCAGGAAATGGACTTTCAACTTCATCGGCGGGCTTGGCATCTAGCTGCCTTTTCGTTTTCAAACTGAGTGTTTTTCTCGCCATAATATTGATGGATCGCCTTGAATAGCCTGGATTAATAGCATAGCCATCCGAGCAGTCGCACAGTTGCGGTACTCGGCATGGAAAACGGATAGGTCTAACTGGTGCTCAAAGATACTGAGTTGGAGCAGATCTTGGTAGTTTATAGAGCTTAAAACGTGGCATGCAGAACACTTCTCGACTGTTTTTCCGATCCTAGCAAAACTTAGCCTTCAGCGGAGTTTTTCTACAGGCGACGTCAGGAGCCTCCCTTGCCTGCATTTGTTAGAAATTATTGGCTATCCCGCCATGTGAGGAAGAAGCAGGTATTTGGCTCGTGCGGGCATAGCCAAGTCATATCGCATTGCTCGCATTTTTTGCCATTGTATAAAAGCTTCTTTACCCAAAAACTCTGAATCAATTTTCTTCATCAGCCGAATCGCCTTCGCCACAGCGACAGTTAGAGTTGCATATGTGATCCTGATATCACCTTTCTGAGGCCACTCTTCCGGCTGTTCACGATGAGCAATCTCACGATTTCTTTTTTCTTTGAGCTTGTTAGCCACTATGAACCGTCTGAACTCTTGAACCTCGTCCTGCAGTGTTCCTAGCTTTTCAGACGCGAAATAAAACGTAGTTTGTCCGATCTTCTGTTCCGAAAGCTCTGCCAACGTAAGCACCAGGTCATTGCTGATCCGATCTCTTACTGCGTAGATAAATGCGAGGCTTTCGTTCTTCATATCTGCTTGAATATCATCAGTTTGCAGATGATTCGCTGAACCGATTAGCTGCCTCAAAATTATCCAATTGGTAATAGCTTCACCGACTTCGCCGCGAAGGTTGCCAATTAGTACCTCAGGGTTAGTCTTTTTTAGCCTTACGCGGGAGTCAGCCACAGCTACCTCGAATTTTTAACGCCGCTAAGCACACGCGGCTTCGGAATGGAGGCGAAGCCGCAATGCAGTAGACGTCGCCGTGACTTGCCTTGTTAAGCTTCTTGATGTTGTCCATCCACCATTTTGCGCCTTATTTCCGAACTCATTCTGAGAGTTTCTTTGTCATCTGGAGGTAAATAACCAATCTCGTCTAGCTTTTCCGCCAGATGCCGGATAGTAGGCTCGTAAAAAAATAGAAGCGCATTATTATCACGGTACTGAGCGAGCATTGTGAGCTGCATTGATAGCTTTACAATCGTTAGATGAAGCTGCATCAGGAGTGACTTAGTCTTCACCAATTCAGTTTCAAATTCTGCTGGCGGGCTCTCTTCTGGCTTAATGATCTGCTGCAATGCGTCATCAGTTGCAAAAGATAAAACAAAATACAGCTCACGTTCTCGAAGCTGATCTCCAGCGACGAAATATATTGGCTCTCGATACAGTTTTTCAAGCCGTCCTTCTAAAACCTGGATGGTTTTATATACATCAGTTTTTTTGCTTTCATTCTTAAAGTGAGCCACTTGTTCCTGAGCGGCAATCCTTGATTGCGAAATTTCTGCCCTAGTTGCCTCTAATTCCCGATTTTGAAGAACTATCGTGAGCAACAGTGCCGTTAAGGCTAAAAAGCTTAGTATGGGGCTTAACGTGCCTCCCATGAAATCACCAAACGTGCCCCAGCGTTCGTGCTCCAAAGTGAGACTGCCCTGAAAGTTGAAGATATAGAAAATGAACACTGCCGCGACTGCAGCAATAGCTGAGACAAATATCCAAACCAGCCACTTCAGGAGCTGGTCAGAGCTTGCCAACTTGAATTTTTCTTGGAGGTTTCGATTTTCCACGAATCTATGATCCTTGTGAGGCTTAACGCTCGGCTCTGGGGCTGCATAGAGCGTAGTGTAATGCAGCCCCTAGCAGCCGCTTGTTATGCCATTACCTCTGATCTTTCGCTTCTTGTGTTTCAAGAAGCTGTTTGACAAAGCACGTTTTGATTATCTTACCAAATGGAATCCTAGTTCTTACGTTTGGAGCATCATCAATTGGTAGTGTCGCCTGGGCACTTACTACGCCGACTAACCTTCCATTCTCAATTACAGGACCACCACTGTTTCCTGGATATATGCTCATATCACACCAATAAAACGGTAATTGAGCATGCAACATAGAAACTTTCCCCCATGAAAAAACGGGTAATGATAAGTGGCTTGAAGACCAGTGTGCCGATGCGGGGTGTTGGCTAACTTGCCCTAATAGAGCAGTCGCACTAGGAAATCCTACTGTAAACACTTCTGTACCTTCGGAAGAGGGGCCATCTTCAATTAGTTCCGAAGGAATTGGGCTATACCCCAAAGCAATCAGTTCATCAGCGAACCGTTCATCTCGCTGATCCAGTGAAACAAGAGCCAAATCCAAATCGGGAGAAGAAAATGTGTATGGCACGGTGAACGATGCACCAGCACCCAGGTTCATCAAAAACTCTCGATGGCCCGAATCGCTTCCTGACATTACTTCATCGAGGGAGGGGACCCTAAAGACGATGTTAAAGATATTATTAAGCGCTCTTTCATTGGCAGAAGAGAGAATATGATCTCTTGAATGCTCCGGCCATCCTTCGGTTCTCTGTATCTCTTCTTCTAACTCTCTCTTCGCAGAATGTTCATCAAATAGAACGTGTCTAGCTGTTAGTAGATATCGCCTTTGATTGTGAGAAATGAATAAAGCTGTACCATGAAATCTTAAATCTCGACTCCTTCCGGATATTTCTTGACCGAATTCTGTTTGCGAAATTTCACCGCTCTCGAGTTTTTGTCTTAGCTCATCCATTCTCTTAATTCGATCATAGAAATGTTCGCTATCGGTCGCGCACTCTAAGTGAACTACTGCTTTTTTCCATTCTTCATTCATTGCTCATTTCCCTATAGGGGCATAACGTTTGAGCTGAGCGGCACACAACGACTGGTATTTTAGTCGTTGTGTGTCTGCTCAAGTAAATGGTTAGGTGTCGCGACGCTCAAGGACAACTTCCCACAATGCCTTCTCCTTGACGTACTTCCTTGTCGTGAAATGCTCCAGTGAGAGAGTATTCCAACCTTCCTCGAATAGCGACTCGACAGATTGGTTATCGAAGAAGCGCTTGGGCTCCCCATTGACTAGGAAAAAATCAGGTTCAACTTCCGGGTAGCCACTTGCTCCGAAGTTGTGATCCGTGGTGGAGTTCAGGCGGCAGAGGAGAACCCCACCAGGACGCAGGGCCGAGCGAATTCGTTGAACAATAACTTGAGTCTCGTCCCAAGCAAAGTAGTGCAACGAAAGACTTGCGACGATGACGCCCAAATCTGTTGCTTGCTCCGGTAACGGCTCCTGTATATCTATGCACTCGACCGTTGCAGAGGGAACGCGAATTTTAGTCTTCTCTACTGCCAAGCTTGAAACGTCGAAAGCATGCAATTTTAATCCAGCTGCTGAAAGCGTCTCTGTGTCATCTCCAGGTCCGCAACCAACCTCAAGAACACAACCATTTTCTGCACGTTCAAGGACAAGGGGTAGCCAACGACTTAGCCATGGGTCAATGATCATGGGGAACTTGGACTCCTAACGCAGAGCGCACCGGTGACCTTGACGCAGCGAAGCGGAGACAAGGGCATCCGTGTGACGCGTATTGTTAGCGCTAGAACGGGATGTCATCGTCAAAGTCATCGACCGGCTCCGGGCGTTTAGGTTGGATTGCATCTTCGTTCTTTAATAGGGTATCTACCCCCAAGTCCGTAATCGAATATGCAAAATAATCGTATCCGTCTTGCTCATCGGTTTCGATGACCTTATCCAGCAACCCCATTCTCTCAAGCTTTACGAGCGAGAGCTGGAGGACCGCCTCGTTTATGCCTCGAAAACTGTTCGAGATTCTGTAGAAAGCCATTCCTCTCGGGTCGCATGTATGGCTTTGTAAGCAAGCAGCGAGGAACCGATAATCCTGGTCCGTGAGCGTGTAATTTGCTGGATTTGCGACAATTCTCTGTGTAGCTGACACGCTCGCATGATCAATCAAACCAATTCGATCAATCTCAGATTTGATCAGCGCACAAGCACGATTAGTCGCTGATATAAGATCGTTATCTGATCGGCTTGCATCATAGTCAGCAGGTGTTACACCCAGAAGATCCGTTGGCAAGTGCATTTCGATATCGCGCGGCTTCAGGATAAACGAGCGAGCTTTACCGATCGCCCCAACGAATAGGCCCATTTCAAAAATTACGTTATCGCGCACAACATGTTCTGCCCTGCTTCGTATCTGGGCGATGTCATCCGGAGCGAATATAAAGAGAGCGAAATCAATGGCGGATGATTTTTCTACGAGGTCATCAATTGCAGACGAGGAGAGCCTGAACGTTCCGTTTTTCCATATTGTGACCTCAAGATCATGATCCAAGTTCACATTGACAGCTTCAGCTACCGGCAAGGTCTCAACGGACGAAGCTATGAATAAACGGGGTTTTCTCAAGGCCATCTCCTGATTCTATAAAAGTGCTAACGCAAAGCTCACCGGTGCATATTGTGGAGAGCGTTTTTGTGTGAGAATGGAGCACCGCGACATGCACAAAAATGAGCGTAGCAATATGTATCCGCGTGCAGCTTTTTGTTAGGAGGCATTTAGCCAACCTTGTTCAACGGCATATTCAAGTTTTTCGATAAACCATCCGTATATTTCTGGGCTTTCACTTTCAATAAACTGATGCATTTTTAATACTTGGCTCTTATGCACGCCATTATCCTTCCACGCTCGACCTTCGCTGGTAATGTTGTGGAGAAATGGCAATAAACGGTCGATAACTTTCAGCAACTTAGACTCTTTGCTTTCCCCAGTCTCTTGTTCCTCCCAAAGCTCTACGATATTTTCAATTGGATTTCCGGGGTGCGAAGCAATTTTTTTAACACTCAGACGCTCTTCAATATGTGCCTCATTTCTATTTTTGCTGTAAAGAAAAGTGTCTCCTGCACCAATTTCACCAAGGTCGTGGAGCAGTGAAAGTTTAATGAGTTTCGGCACATCATAATCATCCTGCAGTAGCTCTGCGAAAGCCCAGCAGGCCATTGCTAAATGCCATGAGTGTTCGGCTGAGTTTTCGATCCGCTCTCCGCCATTAATGTAGGTTCGGCGATTCACGGATTTAAGGGCATCTAGCTGAAGCAGGAAGTCTGATATTCCTGAAATTCTATCGGTCAAGTTTACCTCCTAACAGTGATTATATAGCCTAACACCCTTGAACATGTCAGCACGTTAATTGGTATTATCTAGCCACACCAAAAAATCATAAATCACTGTTTTTATAGATTTATAAATCCAGCATGGCAACATATCCCAAATTCGCGTGCCAGCTCGTTTTTACGATTTAAGCATACTTTATTGATAAATTTGGCTTAGGTCACGTGGCTTTGAAGAGAAATTGAGCTGGAGCAAATTTTGGGCAGCTATCGCGGGTGCCTTTTGAATCGTTCCTAGACAAGCGTTACGCCGTGCTACGGGGTGGCTAGATTGCTTATGTGGCGTGATCATCGCGCGCTAAAGCGCCCTCCCACAACATTATTAATGTAGTAACGGGTTGCATTGCGGGAGGTGTTTGGGCTTGGGCATAGGCTTCTTTCAGCGGGTGATGTAGGGGCTTGGCGAATGCAGAGGAGCATGAACCAATCTCCTCAGCCCCGTCATTCCCGAGTGGGGTTATCGGGAATCCAATTTGACCTTTTCAGCCGAAGCTAGGGTACTTAAATCGAAATGGATTCCCGCTAAAATCATGCGGGAATGACAGCTAGAGAGAAGCAGTCATTCCCGTCGCCTTATTAGGCACCGTGCCTCATCAGTCAACGTTAAAAGCCCAGTGTTAACAGCGGGCAGTTACAAACAGGGCACTCAACTCTACAGGTGTTCGGAAGTGTCATCCCTTGGACTCAGCGGCTCCAGAGACTTCAGTTGCTACCTGTGTAGAACTCTGGTGAGGCGATGCAATGGTCGGCGAAAACCACTGCACAGTCACCATACCCACCAGCACCAGCGTGACACCTGCCAAACGCCCAATGCTGACCTCCCTCACGGGCAGATTCAGCCAGCCATGATAATCCAACAACAGTGAAGTAATCAGTTGCCCTGCAATAACACACACAATGAAGTTGGTCGCCCCGACGCGTGGTACTAGAACCAACGCTGACGAAATATAGATGACTCCTGCTACACCGCCCAGCCAGGCCCAAGCCGGTATGTGCCTGATGGCCCCCAGGGTAGGAAGAGGCACTTGCATGGCAATCACGATGGGTATTACGACAAGCATACTGACAACCAGAGAGACCAGTGTCGCCCAAAGGGGGTGGCCTAGCGCTCGGCCCAATTCAGCGTTGCTGCCAGCTTGAAAAGGCACCAAGGCACCCGCGATAACCGCCACAGCCGCAAGCGCCACTAATGTGAAAGATGAATTCATGACAAGACTCCTGAGACATTGCAAAAGGTCTTTTATCTTTTATGATTCACGCCATAAATTGAAATTCATTTTCTTATTTTACGATATTCGCCTCATGAATAATTTAAGACGCATTGATCTCAACTTACTGGTTACCCTGCACGCGCTATTGGTGGAAAAGCACGTGTCGCGGGCGGCCCAGCGCTTACATAAAAGCCAACCGGCCGTCAGCCATGCTCTCGCCAATCTGCGGGCCATCTTTGACGACCCGCTGCTGATGAGACGAGCAGGCAAGCTGGAGCTCACCTCACGTGCCAATGAATTGCTACCGAAATTAACAGAAGCACTGCATCAGCTCGGCGCGCTGATTGAACAGCCCGCCTTTGACTCCGCCCATGAGAAACGAGTGTTTCGGCTTGCCATGTCAGACTATGGAGCTCGCGTAGTGCTTCCTGGTTTGGTTAGGCGATTGCGTTCAGAAGCTCCAGGGATTGATCTGCAAGTTTCTCAGGGCAGCCGCGTCACGATGCTGGCAGGTGTCCATGATGGGGAGGTCGATATGGCTTTTGGCGTGTTTCAGCCGCCTCTTTCGGATGAGTTACGTACTCATAAGCTATTCATTGAGCACTTCGTTTGTGCTGCGGATAAAAACACGCTGCCCCAAACGGGCGATCTTGATAAAACACAGTGGCTCTCGCGACCGCATGTCCTAGTCGCCATGCAAAGTAGTGAAAGCAATGAGATAGAAAACGCATTGCATAGAGAAGGCGTCAGCCGCCGGGTTGCGATGACCCTACCCCACTGGGGAGTGGCCAGCCATGTGGTGCCAAATACGGACTTGATCTTGACGGCCGCTCGGCGCAGCTTTGATCTATTTCTGAAGGACTCACCACTGCAGCTCTTCACACCGCCTTACCCCATTGATCCTTTTGAGTTCAGCATGGTATGGCACTCACGGCGGGAGAGCGATGCCGGGCACAACTGGCTGAAGCAGGCGATCATTGAGATGCTTCGAGAAGATGGGGAAAAAGAACAGGATGAGTCAGCAATTGCCGTACCGGCATTGACCATTCCCCCGACATCAACATCATAAAAGTGGCTAACATCTCAAACACTGGCGGCGCGTAGCAATGTTCGAGTGTTTTAACTTGATACTTATTGGGTCTTCCCCCCAGCTCAGCCCGTTTGGCTAAGCGAAAAGGCGACCAAACCTAACAGGAGAAGGCTCGGTAAATTACCACGTTAAAGAGCCTTAATAGGTGTTTGCTGTAAGCCATTCACCTGATTTTACGATTGGTGGCACCACGATGCTCTCCTTGCATATAACGCCGCGTTAAGTAGTGAGCAACGCTAACCACCCAACCTAAACTACTGTGCTGTAAACACTTAAGCTGAATCAAACCGAAAATGCCACACGTTGCGAATCTACCTTAAACGCTTTGTTATGGCGATTTACTTTAGACTTGCTTGGATTATTAGTAACTCAATTTCATTGTCCGATGTATTAACCAAACTATGGGTGCCAAAACGTTTATTAACTATCATATCTCCTGAAGCCACCTTTCTGTCCTCACCTTCAATGGTCATAGTGCCTTCACCTTTCAAAATGATATACATTTCTTCATCGTCTCCGTGAGTATGCTCACCCATAGAACTTCCCGGTGGCATAACGACACGGATGGCAAAGTCCCAAGCACCATCGAAATCTTTACGTCTGAATGCACGATAGATATCTATTGAACCTTCTCCATCATGGCTATTTTCGTCGACTTCTTTATCACAAGTGTAAAAATTACGTATCATCTTTTCCGAATTCCTTTCTGATTATTTTCCGCAGATCTACTGAGCGCCATAACGCCGCCAACACAGGCGGCCGAAGCGTAGCGTAGGCCGTCCAGCACGGCGGCTTTTTGCCGTGCGATTGTGCTTGGCCTTGTTAGCAGGCACCTTCACCACCCCAAAAAGTGAGACAGGAACGCCAATATTGTTAGCGGGATAAAACTGAAGTAAAAAGCGCGAATGACGCCCTTTAATACAGCATACTCCGGGATAACTGGCTCACTTCCGATATCATATTTTAACGGTCCGCCCACCATAGTGTGATGTTGTACGTTGAGAAGAAACGCGTACCAATCATCGCAGCCCTCAATAACTCGAGAGAGCCTTACAGCGTAGATGCTAGAAACAACTGCATACACAATGGTCAGGGAAAATACTATAGCAAACAGAATCGTGGTCATAATACTCAGTGCCTGCTAACGCCGCGTTAAGGTGTGAACAACGCTACCATCCAACCTAAACCATTGTGCCGTAAACACTAAAGCTGATACAAACCGAAAATGCCAAGCGTTGAGAATCACTCTTAAACGCCTTGTTATGTGAATTCTCGATTGAAGCGCCGAACTTTTGTACGCATATTTTTCATAGGTGATGACGTATTAAACTGAATCATGCGCCCTAGAGTCCATTGCTCATACCACGCTACACCATACAACTCATAGTCACTTAAACTGGAAATAAGTAAAAGTATCTCGTTAACCGTAGACTCTAGCTCAACAAGCAGATCATCGTATTTCCAGTCACGATATTCTTCGTGGAAACTTTCGGCGAGTAACCCCAGTTGATTCCATTTATAACCAGTTTCAGGGAAATCCACATGCTGATTTTGAGATTGTAGGCGATACCATTTAAGAACGAGTTTTCCCCAACCAATCAAGTAAGCCACTGTATCACTAACGCTAATGATTGTACCTTTGACGTTTCCCTCGACGCCAGATTTACGAGCTTTGCTTTCTGGAATTGAGCGATAGTCAGCCATTAGTTTTGGAAATATTGACTTTATGGCTAGCTCTAATTCATCCTTATTTCTAGGTACAGAAGACATTTTGACCTCCATTCACATAACGCCGCGTTAAGTAGTGAGCAACGCTACCACTAAACCTAACCAGACCACCGTAAACACAACACCCAACGATAGCACTAAAAATGCCATGCGTTGGGAATCTGTCTTAAACGCTTTGTTATAACTCTTTTACAAGGCAGTATGTCGTGTGACCTTTGGGATAATCGGGCAGCTCACCAAAAACTTTGTACCCACGTTTTTCATAGAACGGTTTAGCCTGAAAGCTAAGAGTTTCTGTACGCATGTATTGAAAGCCTTTTTCTTTAGCAAATTTTTCTGCGGTGTCCATAAGCTTATTCCCTACACCTTTACCTCGAGTTTCCACTGAGAGCCAAAGCAGCTCAAGGATGCAATAATTCCAGAAACCTGTTGCTCGAATACCACCTAAAACTTTGCCATTTTCATCTTTCGCAAATGCCGCAAACTTTGTGTCAGGCTCGAACACAACTTCATCTGGCATATGCTATTGATTAAACGACTGAATACCTTTACTTATTACTTCAAGGTCATTTTTATTAGGATTATCTGTTACTTCAATATTCATTTTTCATCCATACCGTGGAGAGTTATAACAGCGATTATATAGCCTTCTGCATAACACCCTTGAACATGCCAGCACGTTTATTGGTGTTATCTAGCCACCCAAAAAATCTTAAACCACTGTTTTATAATCTTATTTACCCAGCATGGCAACATATCCAAAATTCGCGTGCCGGCTCGTTTTTACGATTTAATCATACTTTATTGATAAATTTGGCTTAGGTCACGTGGCTTTGAAGAAAAATTGAGCTGGAGCAGGCTTTGTGCAGCTAACGCTACCTTTTGGCTCGTTCCTCGCCAAGCGTTACGCCGCTCTACGGGGTGGCTAGCTTGCTTATGTGGCGTGATCATCGCGCGCTGAAGCGCCCTCCTACAACACTGCTAATACAGTGACGATGTTGCGGGAGACGCATGGGCTTAGGCTTTGAGGACGTAACGCAGGGTTTCAACGACTTGATCTGTCGCGGTGCACTAGGCTTGGGCATCGACTTCTTTCAGAGGGTGATGTAGGGCTTGGCGAATGCAGAGGAGCATGAACCAATCTACTCAGCCCTGTCATTCCAGAACCACCTCAATCCCGTCATTCCTGAACCACCTCAGCCCCGTCATTCCCGAGTGTGGTTATCGGGAATCCAATTTGACCTTTTCAGCCGAAGCTAGGGTGCTTAAATCGAAATGGATTCCCGCTAACGGCATGCGGGAATGACAGCTGGAGAGAAGCAGTCATTCCCGTCGCCTCATCAGGCAACATTGAAAGCCCAGCGTTAGCAGCGGGCAGTTAATGATCTTAGCTGCTTGGCCTTGTTATAGGGCGTGTTTGCCGCTATTCCAATCCCTGATTTGATCAATCGTGGACGTAGCGCCGCCACATACTACGACCAATATATTGCTGAAATTTTCGAGTTCTGATGCATTCTCATACGCCATTGCCAAGCTCGCACCGCAGGCAGGCTCTACCACGATGCGATGATCGTCAAGGAAACGTTCGCAGGCAGTCAGTGCGCTTTGGTCTGATACCACGACGCTGTGGATAGGGTGAGTTTTTGACCATTGGAAAGCATTCTCGCAAACACGCTTGGCACCAAGTGAGGTGGCAATGCTTGTTACCTTTTCCAACTCGACCGTATGACCGGCGTTTACGGCTGCATGAAATGAGGCGGCACCCGTAGTTTCTACGGCGAAAACGGGGAGATCACTCCATCCGTTACGATGAAGCCCTTCTACCACACCTGAAAGCAGACCACCTCCGCCAACGGAAAGCACGACAGCGTCGGGCTTAAGACCGGAACGAAAAACTTCATCAATCAGCGTGGCGTGGCCCTGCCAAAGCAGCGGATCATCAAAGGGGTGGAGAAATGCATCCGATGCGCCGATCAACGATTGTGCAAAGGCGTTGGCTTCTTGCCAGGAGTCACCATGCACGATGACCTCCGCTTTCTCCAACCGCAGCAGTTCTTTTGCTCTTTCAGTGGTGGTTTCCGGCACTACAACCGTAACCGGAACACCTAGCCGACGACCGGCGTAGGCGACAGCCAAGCCAGCATTTCCTCCAGATGACGAAATGAACCTTCGAGCACCTCGAGCTAGATAGGTTTCACACGCATGGCCAATGCCCCGTATCTTGAATGAACCGGGCGGCTGCAGTGCATCAAGCTTAATCCAGACCGAACGTCCAGTGGTAACGCTCATTGTGCGGAATTCGATCAGAGGAGTTTCAATGTGTAGTGTCATGAGTACCTATCACGAGGCTGAAGAAAAGCCCGATTTCGAGCCGTTTCCGTCGCCTGTTTTCCTTATTAGTTTACTCAGCCGGTCATCCGGCTGAGTCATCTTAATATCGGCATTCAGCCACTTGAACGCTCAGCTCAAGTGAGTTGAAAACTGTATTTGCCCTAATAAAGTAACTTATTCCGCTCTGCAAATAGCACACCAGCAGCACTTGTTCAGATAGTGCTTCAATCTCATCGGCATGCCGACTGACGAAGCTGGCCAGTGTGGTTAGGTGGGGAACCTGTCAGGGGCTCCCCCTTTACATTCTACGTTTTCACGAAATTGGCGAAGCCTGATAGCTGGCTCAGCCTTGAAGATCGCCCTCTTTGGGTTCCGACATCACAGCTATTACTTCTGCATCTTCATCACCCTCGGCCAGATAAATATGCCCGATGGAACTGTTGAAGTAAGCCGTTTCTCGTTCACCCAGGCTGATGCTTTCACCATTTTCAAAGTGAATGCAGACGCGCCCCGATAGCACCATGGCAAACTCCTCTCCGGGGTGGCGGATGAAGTCTTCAAATTCACCCAGATCACGCGCCTGAATCCGAGCATAAACCGGCATCATGCTCCGACCGGGAAACTCACCCGCAATAGGATGATATTCATAGCTGCCAGTAGCATACCCAGTCGCCTCAGAAATTTTGCTGGTGACCACCGTTGGTTGATCTGACCTGTCTGCACCCGATTCAGGGTTGAACAGCTGGGACAGGCTGACATTCAGAACACGTGCGGCAGCAGCAAGCTTGTCATAGCTGACAGTTGCCTGCCCCAACTCCATTTTCGACAGCGTCGAAAGCGCAACACCACTTTTCTCAGACACCTGCTTAAGGGTGAATTTCTGCTGTTTACGGTGAGCCCTTAGGCGAGAGCCGACTAGTACTCGGTCGATCAGTGTATCGGACGGCTGGGATTGTGAGTCTGTTGGCATGAAAGCTTCGCGGCTCGACCTGGCTATGAATACGAAGTCCTAGTGTATCCCGAAAACAGCTTGACTTTAAGGTTCTCACATTTGATATTCCCTTTTACGATAATTATCATATAAGAGAAATTGTGATTCTATCGTGCCGCCCGTGCGGCTCGGCCACTCAATAGCCATCAACGAGATATAACCCCATGTCCAATTCAATCGAACGTATCCCCAGCGACTTGCCCTTCCCATTCTCCCGTGCCGTTCGCGTGGGAGGTTTCCTGATGCTTTCAGGCCAGATTCCCATGACTGCTGAAGGCGAAGTCGTCAAAGGCAGTATCGAAGAGCAAACCGAAGCGGTCATGGCCCGTATCGGCGAGTCCCTTGAACACTGTGGTGCAAGTTTTGCGCAGGTCGTTAAAGCGACCGTCTGGCTGTCGGACATGAAGCACTTTGCGGGCTTTAACGAAGTCTACAAACGCTATTTCGAAGCAGGTCTGCCGGTTCGTTCCACCGTGACAGCAGGCCTAGCACTGGGCGTTGATGTCGAAGTAGAAGTGCAAGCCTGGGTCGGTGAAGCCTAATTCAGCCAGCTAACTGGCACAGAAAAATAAGAAACTGAGGATTTGGCACCATGAAAGATGTATTGAAAATCGCGGGCGCTTTTGTCGGATTTCTGGTTGGAGCAGGCTTTGCTTCAGGCCAGGAGCTGCTTCAATTCTTTGTTAGCTTCGGCGTTTGGGGGCTGGCAGGTGTCGCGCTGAGTACTGCCGCTTTTATCTTCCTGGGCATGACACTGGCGAATCTGGGTAGCGAGCTTCAAGCGACTTCTCACAAGGAAGTTGTGCGAGCTATCTGTGGCCCCTGGCTTAGCAAGCCCATCGATTTGCTGATGACATTTTTCATGTTTGCCATAGCCGTAGTGATGCTGGCCGGTGCCGGTGCACTGCTGGAACAAAAACTGGGCCTACCTGCAGCCTGGAGCAGCGCACTGGTGACTCTGCTGGTGATTGCAGCCACCTGTCTCAAACTGAAAAAAGTGCTCACGCTGATCAGCAGCATCACTCCTCTGCTGATTCTGGTGGCACTGGGTATCGCGATCTACGCACTGGCAACCCGAGAAACCGACCTGACGACACTGAACCAGTTGGCACTCGACCAAAACGCAGCCACCAGCCATTGGGCACTGGGCGCCATGCTGTACGTTTCGTATAACATCTTCGGCTGCGTCGCGATTCTTGCCATCTCCAGCGGTGCTGCAAAAGACCGCCGCAAAGCAACCTGGGGCGGTATTCTTGGCGGCATTACCCTGGGTGCGCTGATGATGACGATCAGTCTGGCCATGCTGTCGCGTCTGGACAGCCTAGTCGATACGCCTATGCCGATGCTGGCTTTAGCACTAGAGGTTTCCCCTGCGCTTTCCTCGCTGGTGTCGGTCGTCATTCTGCTGATGATTTTCAATACCGCAGTGGGCTGCCTCTACTCTTTTTCATCCCGATTTTTGCCGGCCGATACCACGTCTTTCCGCGTTGGATCCTTAATAGCGGGCATCATTGCCTATGCCTGCAGCATGTTTGGATTTGTCAGTCTGGTCGGCATGGTGTACCCCGTGTTCGGCTACATCGGGTTCATCCTGATTACCGCAATTACCGTTGCCTGGGTGCGCCAACGCATGAAGCGCAGTCACAAGGCACAAACTGCACGAGCCCAATAAGAAATTAATGGATTTATGGAACGTGAGATTCTGGTTCTGGGTGCTGGCATGGTCGGAGTATCCGTTGCCTGGCACCTGCAGTAGAGAGGCCATAAGGTCACACTGGGGGATCGCAAAGCACCTGGGTGCGCCTTGCTCCTAACGCCTTACTAAGGTGTGAGTAACGCAATGCAAAAGTTACCGCACCTTAAACACGTAAGCCTACGCATACCAAAAATGCCACGCGTTACGAATCACTCTTAAGCAATCTATTAGAATTCAATATCAACACTAAAACTTAGTCTTTATCTTTTTTACAAAAGACTCAACCCTTGAAGTTGATGCACTCTCACTTTTATAAAATGAAAGCATCTCGAATTTACAACCTTTTGTACACGCACCTAGCAAAGCTACTTTTAGTATCCGCTTTACTGGCTGCCAAAGAACAAGCTTATCTACCCACCAAGGAGAACCTAGCGTAGTGATAACCTTTACTTCTTGCAATTTATCTAGACAAGGAGTAATTGCACCTAAATCTGACGCATGATTGTATGCGTACCCAGGAGCCCACACTCGATCAAACCACCCCTTTAAAATGGCAGGAAAACCAAACCACCAAGTAGGAAAAACTAACACGAGAGACTCCGCTTGCTGCAATTGGAAAATTTCCTGCTCCAACAAAGAATGGTCAAAATCCGGCTGATAATAGCTGTGTCTTTCTCGAGCCGTCAGCGTAGGTGAAAAATTGCTTTCGTATAAGTCAAGTAGCGTAACTTGATAACCCTTAGACTCTAAATGCGCAATTGTTTGATCCATCAAATAGTGACATAAACTCTCTTTTAAAGGGTGTGAAACCACCGCTAAACATTTCATCAAGTTCCTCCTTGAATTCTAACGCCGCCAAGAGCGGCCGAGCGAAGCGAGTGTCAGGCGCCGCCAGGCGCGAATTGCTGCACCTTATTATGTGCGTCTGAAAAAATGACAATTACTCCTGATTCAGTGTGCTCATATCAATTTTCCTTCCTAACTCGAACTCCGCATGGCCAATATACTCTTCGATAGTTGGAAGGCCCACTGCAAGTCTTCGAGCATTAATATTCTCAGGGTCGTGCACTGGATATAGCATCAGGCCGCCGTCAGGACTACTCGTTATTTCCGTGCCAAAGATTTGATCGTTACCTTCCACCACAAGGATATCGTCCTCTAACATCGCCATGCTTGATGCATCTGCCTCACCCTGTAAAACAGCCTCTTTAAGACTGGGAAGTAGATACTTCTGGTGTTCAAGTGCGGAATGCTGAACTAGCAACTGCGCAGCTTTACTTGCTTCTTCTCCCACCTCGCTCTTTTGGGGCCATCCATGAGCATCAACTATTTCTCGTAATCTAAGTGTATTTCTTGTGTCAATTTCATTTTGCTCGCTAACCAATGCCAGGAACTCCCCTGTGGGAGGGGCGCTAAAATCTACCGTCGAAAGCATTGGTGCCAATCTGCTTCTGAATTCTTGGTCTTCTGCAGCCATTTCGATAAGCTCGTTCCGAATACTTTCAGTTAGTCCACCTGAAGAAACACAGGCTAC
Organism: Halomonas sp. MS1; assembly: GCF_024182575.1. Lineage (NCBI taxonomy): Bacteria > Pseudomonadati > Pseudomonadota > Gammaproteobacteria > Oceanospirillales > Halomonadaceae > Halomonas > Halomonas sp. MS1. Next base: position 3,254,395 of record NZ_CP098926.1, on the reverse strand, counting down.
CAGAGGCAATATCAAAATAATCGCAATGACGAAACTTCTCACCATTCCTCCGGTTGCCACCAAAGTACATAACGCCTGGCTTTGCGGCGTGCCGAAGCGCCAGCGTAGGTGCGTCCGCCAATAGCCACTGGCTAGCTTTTGTTGATAAATGGTTTTGCAACGAGGTTCCACGAGTAAACATCGGGTTCACACTGCATCATCTTTATATCTTTTCTTCCCCAAGATTGAAGCACACCTTTCAACTCTTCATCAGTAACAGAGCCACCCTTGGTAACATTCCTATATAAATGTCGCCCCAAGTAAATTTCTTTAAGCGAAGTCTCCGTTACATCAAAGCAGTATAGAGGTCGACCAGAGACAGTCACCTTATTCCATTCACGATAGCGACCACCGCCTGTGTGATAACCGAAGGGGATATTCGCTATATTCTTTACGATACGGACTTCTTCTTCGTATGCCCACTCGAGAGACTTGTACAGAAAAGCTCTCTTCATTAGATTGAAGGCATTTGAGTCAAAACGAAGGCTACCACCAATATTCAGCAGCTCATGCTCGCCAATCACGGGTAGATCGTTGTGCGGCTTCGTAGCTGAGTAGATCATCTCTCCGTACTGGCTTGGGATCACATTTCTTTGTGGGTCTGAAAAGCCAGCCGAATCACAATCGAACCCAAGGACTACTCCTTGATGAGAGTCTCCATAATGCGACCACATAAGCGCATTTAACGGTTGACGAGTCAACGATAAAACACCGTATTTCCTCGAGAAACGATTTCTACAAGCATCCGTGGCCGTTTTCGCGCTTATAGACTCGTCGCTATCTTTAAAACCAAAGGCTGTGCATTCAAAAGGATCGTTCAAATCTTCAAGACATGAAAATCCTAGTGACAGCGTATCGATCACCTTTCGAGCGGCACCGAAGGACATGTACTTGTATAGAATCATAAACCTGCCTCAAGAGAAGCTAACGCCGCCAGCAAGCGCGGCTTGGTAATAAAGGCGAGCCGCAATGGAAAAAACGTCGCCGTGCCTGCTATGGTTATATCTGTCTATGATCACTTTGCAACCGGGCATGAACTTTTTGCAGTGCTTTTAACTCTTCGCCGAGCTTAAGCACCAGTTCTCCAACATAAAGGGAAACTTGTTGTACTTCCTCGACAGAATGCGGCGTGTATGAGCTTTGGGAGTTCCGACTCATGAACTCATGTGCAAACGCATTGTGGGCGAAAAAATTCCGCCATTTCCCGAGCTCTTTCGCTTGAAGCTCTTTGATTAGTGCCTGGTTATTGGAAACCTTGGCAAACATCTTAACAAGGTTCCCTAATGGTGCGTCATTGATGCTTGCTGGAGAAAACTTGAAGCTGACCTCTGGTGGATTCGATGCAGCTATAACCTCGTAGGAAACTCCGATACACAGTTTTAGCGCTTCCTCCACCATTTGGTAAGAGAGCAGTGCCTTGCTAACCGATACAAAATACTGGTCATCTCTCATCGAAACCGAACTCCAAGGATATAACGCTTGCAGCATGCGCGCCCACGCAATGGAGCCGAAAGCGCAATGTAGTGGGCGTCGCCGTGCCTGCATTGGTTATATATTGCTGATGCTGCACAAGCTGAGATGTTCAGCAATATTTTTTGGAAACTCTGTTGCAGGTAAATTATCGGAGAATACCCAAACGAAGTATTCATGCACAAGAAACAAGAAATCCGATGTAGAGTAATACGCAGATTTAGTTGAAATACCATGCTTGGGCCCAAAAAAATATGAATGCCAATCTCGGATTTCAGGGGCATGCACTTTCTCTACCACTTTCTTATCCATGTTTGGCTTATCCAACTTGAAGTGCTTACTGCCGTTGGTGATATCTCTAGCAATATTTACGACTTCTTTCATCTGTTCCGGGGCCTGATTAATTTTTCTCATCGCGTGGGCAGGCCTCCCTTCGCGATCATTTTTTAGCCAATCATTCTGCAAGTGCCAAGCAGTGACCGTGAAATTGAAAAAATCATAAGCATTCCACTCTTTGTCGAGCTTCGATTTCTCATACTTCAATTTTTCGAATAAATCAGCGCAGCTTTCCAGACCTACCTTCATGACATCAAGCTCGGTTTATGTATAACGCCCAGCACAGCCGCCGAAGGTCGGCCTGCTGCTACTTGTTAACTGTGGCAAGCTGAACATACGCCTCCAGCCACTCAATAAAATTGCGAGTCACCTTCTCTATCTCACAAAATTCATGATCAAAGAACCATATTCCTGGCTCTCCTTCCCATTCGCATTCCTCTGCTTTGAAGCAGAACATATTCCCCATGCAATCAGAAGCGAAGCAAACGAAACCTTCTGGCATCCCCATTCCTGAGTATGCTCTGATGTTCTTGATCACATCATCTGGGAGATCGAAATTTTGCACATCTGGCAGATCCGCTTCGACTGCCACGATGGCATCGAGAAGACCCGGGCAGTAAACACTCCCAAACCTTGTAACCATTTCTACATAAGCAGCAGGAAGACTAAATCCCAATAGAGATTCGGCCTTCTTTATTTCTTGATCAGTGGCCTTAGGGTGTTCTTCTTGATCTGACCACGACGATACGAACTTCTCTATTACCTCGATATCACTCATGAGTTCTCGATACAGTTAACGCCTTTTAAAGGGGTGAGCAACGCAATACCAAAGCCGCCGCAAACCACCATAATCACTAAAGCCAACACATAGTGAAAATGCCACGCCTTGCGCGACTTGTTAAACGTGGCTTAGAAAAATTCCAACACGTCATCGCTCCACTCATGACTGTATTGTGTCCATTTTTCGTCCGGTGGTGGAAAGTTGGTGCGGCAGTAGCCTCTCTTACCTAAGAAATCGAAGGCAGCGTGCGGATAACCGTTTATCAACAGTAGGGTCTTATTTCCATCTCCTGACCAGACGATTTGCGCCTCAGATAACAGATGCTTGTCGGTTACATCTGCTACGTTATAAATATGCAAAGCGTCTAAAATCGGGTTGCCGTTTCGGTTCCTGTCCAAACCATAGAGATACCCTGTATCTCCATCGTCTTCAAACACAACCATAAAGCTATTTTCGGGCGACCCGCTCTCTAAAATGATTTCTTCTCCAACTGTGAAGTCCATTTCAGCATAAACCATTGCCTCGTCAGCCATTGTTTGAAGGCTCCATATCAGAGTCACTGCTAGCAGTAGGTGCTTGAATTTCATAATACGTTTAACGCCGCCAGCAAGCGACCATTTGTAGTGGAGCGAAGCGCAACGAAAAATGGGTCGTGCTGCCTAGCCTTGTTATGCATTTTCCAGCGAATGCTAGCATTAATCTTGATATAATGACCTACTGAAATGGCGTACATGCCCAATACTCTCAAATGCTTTTCATTTCACAAGAAATAACTTATCAGCTTATCCCTATGGCCGAAAAGGAATATTTGATTTTTCCACAACTACGTCATCGTAAGAATGAGCCTTCAGAAGCTCATTTATTGATATATAATTCCGATCGAAGTCAACTCCAGGGCCAATGACAATTCGCTTTATGGGTAGTCTCGGCACTTCTCCATCCTTAAGCAAACTTAAAGATAATGGAATATAAGGAATTAAATCACTACCTCTTGCCCTAAATAGGAGGGGCTTTTCGTTCTGAAAAAGATCATTGTCATCGCCAGAATAGGAGCATACTAAACGGCTTTCTTGCTCTTCACTATAACTTGGATCTTTAAAGGATTTTGCTAAAACGCTCAATGTAAACCCCCATTCATCGAACATCATATCTTTCCACTTATTAACGGAAGATACAAACAGATCGAGAAGATCGAAAGCGAGTTCTTCGAGACCATCATCTCCATATATCACATCGTAATATGAAGCAACTTGGGGATGGGGTAACAAACCCTCAAGACTTAGACCAACAGCGTAACCTTTACCGAAGCTACCATATCCTCGCCATTGACTCAGAAGATCTCCGTTCGCGGAGAGGCTAGTACAGAAGCTAGAATAATTCGAATTCGGGTTTCGAAGTGCATCTTGTAACCCTTTAATTACTTCCCGTTCAGTATTATTTATTCCGCCAGGTTTCGATTCCATGAGGCTAATTAGTCGTTCGGGTAGGAATGATCCTTCTGATGGATCATTAAGGAAACGAATATCGGTAGCCCACAAACGACCATTCTGAATTATACCAAGTAAACCTTGAGCATCTGTATAGTGGTACCGGAGTCCATTGTTTCGCCACCCATACCTAGGAAGGTCGTGTTTCTGATGCAAGTAACCGAGTAACGCCATCATATGTGGGCACTTTATAACTTCCTCACGGGAACATAGCTTATCGTAATCGTTCTGCACACTTTTTTTGTTAGACAAGCTTAACCCCCAGAGTTATTGAATAATTTTTCCCGAATGCATAACATTTTATTATGGCCGCTGCACAATCACACAACTAAGAAACATGATTCTCATTAACGTACCAGACACCGGCATTTTGGTGTATCCCCAAGACGATAAGAGCCTCATTCTTTTCATAAATTCCACGCCACACAAACCTTAAAGATCTCTGTGGGCTACCTTTACCCGAACAATTTAACGAGCCAAGATATACCCTTTCTTTGTATGTCCCTAACTCATCTTTCATCGCCTCTACGTCTTTGATAAAAACATCTTCGCTAAAACCTGAATCAACAGTTTCATAACGTTTTATGAAAGAAGCATAATCTCTGTTTTGATCTGCTTTTAGCATTTCAGCGAGATACTTTTCCGCAATTTTTAACTCTTCTTGATTATCTTCCATATCGACTGTTCCTTAATCACTTGAGCTGAATTCGAGTTCTATTGCCATAACATTGGTTATATAGCCTGCTATATAACATCCTTGAACATGTCAGCACGTTTATTGGTGTTATCTAGCCACCTCAAAAACCATAAACCACTGTTTTTATATATTTAACCCAGCATGGCAACATATTCAAAATTCGCGTGCTGGCTCGTTTTTACGATTTAATCATACTTTATTGATAAATTTGGCTTAGGTCACGTGGCTTTGAAGAAAAATTGAGCTGGAGCAGGCTTTTGGCAGCCGCCGCTGCGGGTGCGGGTGCCTTTTGGCTCGTTCCTCGCCAAGCGTTACGCCGCGCTACGGGGTGGCTAGATTGCTTATGTGGCGTGATAATCGCGCGCTGAAGCGCCCTCCTACAACACTAGGGCAGAGTATCAATTCAGAGGCGGGGGTTGTTAATGGGGCGGGATCATCGCGCGCTGAAGCGCCCTCCCACAACACTAGGGCAGAGTATCGATTCAGAGGCGGGGTTATTTATGGGGCGGGATGATCGCGCGCTAAAGCGCCCTCCCACAACACCACTAATGCAGTGACGGGGTTGTGGGAGGCGCTGTGTGCTTAGGCTTTGAGGACGTAACGTAGGGTTTCGACGACTTGATCGGTGGTGGTGCACCAGGCTTGGGCTTGGGCGTCAACTTCTTTCAGCGGGTGGACGATGTCTTCGCTGTGCAGGGTGATGTAGGGCTTGGCGAGTGCGGCACAGTAGCCTGCATCAAAGGCGGCGTTCCACTGTTTGTACTTGTCACCGAAGCGCACAACTACCAGATCCGCTTGCTCGATCATGGTACGAGTTCGGATGGCGTTGACCTTGGAGGACTGGTGGTCACGCCAGAAGCCATTTTCCGGCTTGCCCAGGTGATCGCCTGCGGCGTCACTGGCGTCGTGGTCGGTGACCGGGGCGGTGAAGACGATATCCAGTCCTGCTGCATCAGCGCCGCGCTGAATCTCTTCGCGCCAATCGGTGTGGATTTCGCCAGAAAGATAGACGTAAAAGCTCATAGTCGCTCCTGATAACTTGGTTATTTAATAGGCAGGATTATTTTATGGAAAAATATTCCATATTGATACCTGGGTTTATTTTTCCGGCTTTTTGGCGAGCAGGTAAATATCCATAATCCAGCCGTGGGTGTCGCGTAGTTCCGCGCGGCGTTGGATGATTTGGTCACTGACCACGCTTAGCCAGCCTTTGATTAAGCACTGTTTATCCATGCCTAGGTAGGCGCCCCACCAGATGTAGGTGTCGTCAAACGGCAGTGTGGTAAACGCCCCGCCGCTATCCAGCATTACGGCTACCGTTCCGGCATCGTTCGGCCAGCCGCGCTCGCGCAGGCGGCGGCCGGTGGTGATTTGTACTGGCTCGGCAAGCGCATTGAGGGGAATTTTATGTTCAGAGGTAAGCACCTGCAGGCTGGTGATGCCAGGCACGACCTCGACATCCACTTGCTTACCCGTAGCATTTAGCCGCTGGCTAATACGCAGGCTGCTGTCGTAAAGCGAGGGGTCGCCCCACACCAGCATGCCGACCCGCCCGCCATTAGGGAGATGTTCATCCATCAACTGCGCCCACACGCTGGCAATCGCAGCGTGCCAGTCGTCTACCGCGCCAAGGTAGTCATTACGGCTATCACGGCTGGGGAGATCGAACTCGACGATCTTGGTAGTCACCGGTTCTTCTAACAGGCGCTCGCAGAGTAAGCGGCGTAGATCGATTAGATCCGATTTGGCCTCACCCTTGCGGGGCAGCAGGATCAGGTCGGCGCTATTGAGGGCGCGCACTGCGGCCAGGGTGACGTGATCAAGGTTGCCGGTGCCGATGCCTATTAGCGATAGCGTGATCATGGGTCGCTCTCTTGGTCTTGGCTTGCCGTGGCAAAAGGCGAATCCGCCGATTGAGGGCGAAAACGGCGGTCGTAGCCTACCGCGTAGAGGCTGCTCTCCTGGAAGTCATCGCTTTCAAGCACTGGCCCCACCAGGATCAATGCGGTGCGCTGCATGGAATCATCGATCAGCCCTTCTATAGTCGCCAGCCGCCCCCACACTACTCGCTCATCGGGCCAGCTTGCCCGCCACACAATCGCCACCGGGCACTGCGCACCGTAGTAAGGCGTCAGGCTTTCCACTACCTGGGAAAGGTTATGGATCGAGAGATGGATGGCCAGCGTTGCCCCAGTGCGGGCGAAATTGGCAAGCGTCTCGTGACTGGGCATGGCACTGGCACGACCCGGTGTACGGGTGAGCACCACCGACTGGGCCACACCGGGCAGCGTTAACTCCTGACCTAAGGTTGCCGCCGCTGCCGCAAAGGATGGCACGCCAGGAGTAATGCTGTAGGGGATATTCAGCTCGCGCAGGCGACGCAGTTGCTCGCCCATGGCCGACCATACCGAGAGATCCCCCGAATGCAGTCTGGCGACATCCTGGCCTTCGGCGTGGGCGCGGCTGATTTCCTGCATAATCTCATCCAGCGAGAGCGGCGCGGTATTAATCACCCTTGCCCCCGCCGGGCAGTGTTCCAGAATCTGCTCCGGCACTAAAGAGCCCGCATACAGGCACACCGGGCAGGCGGCGATTAAGTCGCGCCCGCGTAGGGTAAGCAGATCCGGCGCGCCGGGGCCTGCGCCAATGAAGTGTACGGTCATTCGGTGGCTCCTTCTGGTACTTCTAACAACGCCAGGGCGGCGGTGGCCTGTCTATCCGCTGAAATGATCCTGGGCCCCACTAATCTCGCATTCGGGCCTGCGGCTATTAGCGCTACGGCCTCGGCAACGCTGCCTGTGCCGCGTGCCTGCAAACTTTGTGTTGAATGAGTAAGCGTTGCCACTGTTGATAGCTCGGCATCCGCTACGGCGATGACTTCAATATTACGCACTCGGCCTAGCTCTTCTACCAACGGCAACATAGAACGCGCCGCCGCCAGCCGGTTGATAAGGCCGTACTTGTCGACAGAACCGTACTGGTCGATAAGCTGATCTAACGCTTGAACAAGCGATTCAAGCGTGGCTTCACTGCGAAAACCAAACCCTGCGATTCTTAACGTCGATGGCTTCATCGAACGCCCCGCCACTGAACAATCGGGTAGCTGGCTTTCCAGCCCCGCCGTGTGCCGATGGGGGCGGCGTTGGCAAGTTCTAAACGCAGCAGTTCGCCGCCTACCTGCTGGTGCCAGTGCGCCAGCAGCGCTTCGGATTCCAGAGTGACGGCATTGGCGACGATACGCACGCCCTCAGGCAGGCGCTGCCATAAGTCGTCTAGTAGCGCTTGGGATAACCCACCGCCGATAAATACCGCATCAGGCAGCGGTGTGTCGTTTAGTACATCAGGCGCGCGGCCCTGTTTTACTTCTAGCCAGTCAACGCCCAAGTTCTCTGCATTGCTGCGCGCTCGCGCTGCCCGTTCAGCGTTTTGCTCGAAGCCCACCGCCTGATTATCCGTATGCGCGAGCAGCCACTCAATGGCAACGGAGCCTGAACCGGTGCCGATATCCCACAGCCGCTCGCCGGGCATGGGGGCAAGGGCCGCCAGAGTGATGGCGCGAATGGTCTGTTTGGTAATCTGGCCGTCGTGGTCAAAAAAATGATCCGGCAGGCCGGGCGTCAGCGGCAAGCCGGGGCCGTTACCAGCAACTTCCAGCCCTACCGCAACCGGGTGGGCAATGTCGTCGGGCAAGCTGGCGTCGCTACGGCAATGGCGAATGCGTTCATTATCGCCGCCCAAAGATTCCAGCAGCGTTAGCTGGGTACCTTCAAAGCCAAAGCTAGTTACCAGCGCCGCCAGCTCGATCACCGCCGCGCCGTCTCTTACCAACACCAGCAACCGCCTACCAACATGCAGGTAAGGCCGAATGCGCGATAGCGGTTTGGCGTGCAACCCCAGGCAGGTGCAACGCTCCAACGGCCAGCCCAAACGTGCAGCCGCCAGGCTAAAAGAGGAAGGGGCTGGCAGTGCCTGCCACTCGTTTGCGCTGAGATGCTGCGCTAATGTTGTCCCCGCCCCGAACCAAAACGGGTCGTTTGAGACCAGCATCACCACCCGGCGGCCGCGCTGATTTAGCAGCCCAGGAATGCCATCGGCAAAGGGCACTGGCCACTCAATTACCTCGGCGTTTAGCGGCGGTAAAAGGCGCAGGTGGCGGCGTGCGCCGAACACCACCTCGGCACTTTCCAGTGCCTGTCGGCTTGCCGCTGTCAGCCCCTGTGTGCCACCCTCTCCCCAGCCTAAAAGGGTAAGCCAGGGAGCGTTGTTAACCTCAGCCATGATCAAAATCCTAATTCTCGGGGGAACCAGCGAGGCCAGCGCCCTGGCCAGCGCTGTTGCCAAGCGTGGCATTCCCGCCATTTTTAGCTATGCAGGGCGCGTTAACACGCCTAAACCCCAGCCACTGCCGACCCGCATTGGCGGCTTTGGCGGCGTTAATGGGCTGGCCACGTTTTTAGCCCAGGAGCGCATTACCCATATTGTTGATGCCACCCACCCGTTTGCCGCACAAATGAGCAGCAACGTGTTAGCCGCGGCGGCACAGTGCGGTGTAAAGGCCACCGCTTTTACCCGGCCTGCCTGGCAGCCTGTTACCGGCGACCAATGGCAAAGCGTGGCAAGTATTGATGAGGCCGTTAACGCCTTGGCTGGCCCGCCCCAACGGGTGCTGCTTGCGATTGGGCGAATGCACCTTAGCGCCTTTGCCGACCAGTCTCAGCACCATTATGTGCTGCGTTTAGTTGATCCGCCGACCAGCCCGTTGCCACTGCCGGATATCAGCAGTGTGATTGATAGAGGCCCGTTTACGCTGGAAGGCGATCTCGCCCTGCTGGAAAATCAGCGCATCCAGCGCATCGTGTGTAAAAACGCTGGCGGCGAAGGTGCGTCGTCCAAACTTACCGCGGCAAGAAGGCTCGGCCTACCCGTAGTGATGATAGAACGGCCTCACCTGCCATCTCGTCTTGAAGCTCATACTGTTGATGAGGTTATCAACTGGCTAACTTAACCCTACATCAGCGGCACATCTTGGTAGCGAGGGCAGGCTGCTGCGAGGGCGCTGTAAACCCGTCCTTGGGCGCTACTTTTCCCATCTGACCGCCATGGATGGCGGAAATGCCGAAAATGTCGGGAACATTTTCCGGCCATGGGAAAAGACCCTCGCATCAACCTACCCTCGCCCCTTTCATGCTCACTGGGAGGAACGCGGCGTATAAACCAGCGGCACGCCACTGCGTTCAATCAAGCGGGTTTGCTGGGAACCAACGATGACCAGCGTACGCATATCAGCCATATCCGGCGTTGCTTGCTCTAATGTGGTGACGCGAATTGCTTCGTCCGGGGTCGAAACCGCGCGGGCAAAGATTATCAATCGATCCGGCCCGCAGGCTTCCCGCAGTACCTCTAGCGTTCGTTCAAACCCCGCTGGCCGTGCCTTGGAACGCGGGTTGTAAAACGCCATGGCGAAGTCGGCCTCGGCAGCCAGACGCAGGCGCTTCTCAATCAGCGTCCAGGGTTTGAGGTTGTCGGATAGATTAATGCAGCAAAAGTCGTGCCCCAGCGGTGCGCCGACGCTTGCGCTGGCGGCCAGCATGGCAGAAATACCCGGCAGTACCTGAATATCCAGCGTGCGCCACTGGGCATCCCCCGCCTCCAAGGCTTCGAACACCGCAGCGGCCATGGCAAATACGCCAGGGTCGCCAGAGGAGACAACCACTACCCGGTGGCCCTCAAGCGCCAGCTGTAAGGCCTGTTCCGCCCGGCGAATCTCTTCGCGATTATCAGAGCCATGGCGGACTAATCCAGCCCTGGGAGCCACGCGATTCACGTAGGGCACATAGCCCACTACATCGGTGGCTTCGAGTAGCGCAGCCGAAACCTCCGGGGTAATCATGGCGTCGGCACCCGGCCCTAGGCCGACGATTTTCAGCCAACCGCTCATGGCCGCCTCCCGTTGCCGTGAATCAGTACAATCGAGAAGTAAGGCACGCTTTCGCCAACCTCACTCAGTGGTAGCACACGCTGCTGGGTCATGGCGGCGTACTCGATCAGCCACGCCTCGCCTTCACGGCCAACACGCGTCAGCGCTCGGCGAAGTTTGGTCAGGTTGCGGCCAATTTTCATCACCACCAGTGCATCGGTTTGGGCGATGCGCTCGGCCAGCGTCTCTTCCGGCAGCGTGGCCATCAGCACCGTCATGATGTCATCGCCCCAGGTAATTGGCTGAGCGGTAGCCGTCCAGGCCGCCGACATGCCGGTAATACCTGGCACCACCGAGACCGGCACGCGATTCAGCAGCCGCGTGTAGAGGTGCATAAAGGAGCCGTAGAAAAACGGGTCGCCTTCACAGAGCACCACGACATCGCACCCGGCCTCTGCCATCTCGATCAGTTGGGCCACGCTGCGTTCGTAAAAGGCCGACAGCATTTCATTGTAACGAGGGTCATCAAACGGAATTTCCGTGGTAACCGGATACTCCATAGGCAGCTCGGTTGCCTCGGGGGCGATCAATCCTTCCACGATGGTACGCGCATGTCCGCTGCGACCCTGCTTGCGAAAATAGGCCACATGGCTGGCACCACGGATCAAGCGGTCGGCACGCACGCTCATTAGGTCTTGGCTGCCGGGTCCTAACCCCACTCCGTAAATGGTTCCTTGGGTCATTCGATACGATCCGCCATGGCGTTGATGGCCGCTACCGTGACGGCGCTACCACCCAAGCGGCCACGCACGATACAGCTGGGCAGCGCGGGGTTAGCCAACAGCGCTTCTTTGGATTCCGCCGCGCCAACAAAGCCGACCGGGCAGCCAATAATGGCCGCCGGGCGCGGGCAGTCTGGGTCTTCGAGCATATTAAGTAGATGAAACAGCGCGGTGGGCGCGTTGCCAATGGCGACCACGGCGCCTTCCAGGTGCGGCCGCCACAGTTCCAGCGCTGCCGCTGAACGGGTATTGGCCATTTCCTGGGCAAGGCCTGGAGTGCGCTCATCGTTAAGGGTGCAGATGATGTTGTTATTAGCAGGCAGCCGTTTGCGGGTAATGCCTTCGGAGACCATCCGAGCATCGCAAAGAATCGGTGCGCCCTGCTCTAACGCTGAGCGCGCACGATTGACCACATCATTCTGAAAATGGATATGCGCCGCCAGCTCCACCAGCCCGGCGGCGTGAATCATGCGTACCGCAACCGTTTCTTCTTCCGCTGAAAAGCGATCAAGCTCAGCTTCATTGCGAATAATCGCAAACGACTGCCGGTAAATCGCCGGTCCGTGTGTTTCATAAACGTGAGGCACCCAAACTCTCCAAATAAACTAATTCGCAGTTACTGGTCTGCAAGGCATCCGTGCTAGGGCAGGTTTCCGCGAGGGCGCTGTGAACCCGTCCCTGGGAGCTACTTTTTCCACCCCTGGAAAAAGACCCTCGCTACAACCTGCCCTGGCACTCAGCTATCCAGCATATAAGCTACTATTTTTTAATCTCGATAAACCTAACGGCTTTCGCTGAGCTTTTTAATAACATCCAACGCCTCACTCTCAGTGACGCCTGACTTAACCGGTGCGCTATCGGCGCGACCGTTAACAATCACGTCAAAGCGCCCTTCGCGGCCGGTTAGGCACAGCGCTGCAGGCCGTTGGCGGGCGCAGCCTTTAGCGCACCCGGATATATGTACGCTTGCTGCCACCCAGCCACTTAGCCGTTCGGCAAGCGGCTGGGTGGCAACACTCGCCTGTTCGCAGTATGGCGCGCCGGGGCAGGCGTCCATCGCTAACCGCGGGTCGCTATTATGACGGATTAAGCCATCAACCGCGGGTAGTGTATCGCAATCCTTTAACAATAAGCGCCGCCAGGGCGTGACCTGCACAGCGCTGATCTTTACTAAAGAGCCACTTGTCTGGGAGACAGTCTCACGCAGCGTATTAGCCGCTACCCGGCCAAAAGGCAGCCCCACCACCATACCGTTGCTATGTTCGCCCAGCGCCAGCTTCTCGCCAGGGGATGCGGGGGCAGTATCAGCGGTCGCCCAGTCAGGCAGCGGTGCTGTGTGCCGCCGCATGCGCCCAGAGTCCCAGCCACCGCTGTCCACAAACCAGTGGGTCAGGCGTATTAGCTGCTCAACGGCGGCTTCGGGCTCGTTCACCGCCGTGCCACACTCATAGCCATCGGCACGTACTATCAAACCGCCTTCTGTCGAGCGCTCAATACGAAAATCGGCAGCGCTATCGCACAGCACCGGGGCTTTTCCCGTATCAATCGCAATGCCGATCTTGCCGGGCATGGGCGCTAATTCGCTGCCCCGCGTTTGCAACAGGCGGGCAATGGTATGAGTGTCGTCGCCCTCTTGCCAAGCAGGTGCCAGCATCAGTTGCGGCTGGCGTTCTGCTTGCGGGTCGTCGTTCACCAACTGATGCTCAACCAGAAACGCCATCAGCGGCGGCCAGCTGGCCTCGGTCACTCCCCGTAGTTGAATATTGGCCCGGCTGGTTAGCTCGATTAAACCGCTACCGTAGGTCTCGGCGGCCTCGCACAGTGCCACTACCTGTTGGCGTGAAAGCTGGCCCAGCGGTGGGCGTACACGCACTAGCAGGCCATCGCCGGTGGCCATGGGCCGCCACGCGCCGGGACACCAGCCTTTAATGCGCGGGCTGGTGGTCATAGTGCCCCGTCTCTTTGGCTTCATCCATTTCCAGCAGCAGATCTTGTAGCGCCTGGCCATGTTCGCCGGGGGCTTGCCACATGCCTCGCTGGGCGGCTTCGAGTAAGCGCTCGGCCATCTCTTCTAAGGCTGCGGGGTTGTGCTCACGCAGGAACTGCTGATTAGCAGCGTCGAGCACTAGGGCGTTACTCACCTGGGCGTACTGGTAGTCGGCGACTAGATCAGTGGTGGCATCGTAAGCAAACAGGTAGTCCACCGTGGCAGCCATTTCAAACGCGCCTTTATAGCCGTGCTCGCGCATGGCATTGATCCACTTGGGATTCAAAACGCGCGAGCGAATCACCCTCGCCAGCTCCTCTTTCAAGGTGCGAATCTTGGGCACCGCGGGATTGGCGTGGTCGGCGTGATAAATGGTCGGTGCTTTTCCGCTTAGCGAGCGCGTGGCGTTGGCCATGCCGCCCTGAAAAGCGTAATAGCTATTGGAATCAAGAATATCGTGCTCACGGTTATCCTGGTTTTGCATCACCGCATCCAGCCCTTGGAGTTGCTGCTCGAACGCCGCCCGCGCAGCAGTGCCGGAAGCCTTGAACTGGCCGTAGGCGTAGGCACCTGTATCCATGTAGGCCTCGGCTAAATCGTCGGCGCTGTCCCAAGAACGATTTTCAATTAGCCGGTTCAAGCCCGCGCCATACTCACCGGGCTTGCTGCCGAAGATACGGTAGCTTGCCTCTTGGGCGGCCATCTCTGGGCTTAGCCCTTGGTCTTCCAGTGCTTGCTGGCGAGCAAGCACCGCCTCGCGGATGGTGTTGCTGTTACCCGGCTCTTCATAACTGGCCACCGCTTGCACGGCGGCGTCAAACAGACGGATCACATTGGGGAAAGCGTCGCGGAAGAACCCAGACACCCGCAGCGTGACATCAACCCTTGGCCGATTGAGCAGCATCGAGGGGATCACTTCGAAATCACTCACCCGCTGGGAGCCCAGCGACCATTTAGGGCGCACGCCCATCAGCGCGAAGGCCTGGGCGATGTCATCGCCGCCGGTACGCATGGTGGCGGTTCCCCAAATCGAAAGCCCCAAACGGCGCGGATAGTCGCCGTTATCCTGCAGGTAGCGCTCAACAAACGCCTGGGCGGACTTTTCCCCTAGCGTCCAGGCGGCAGGCGATGGAATTGAACGGTTATCGACGCTGAAAAAGTTACGCCCGGTGGGCAGCGTATCTAGCCGCCCTCGGCTGGGCGCACCGCTAGGCCCAGCGGGAACGAAGATACCTTCTAGGCCGTCGAGCAGCGACTGAATCTCCATCTTGACGCCGCGCTGCATAGCGACCCATAGCTGGTCGCGGGCATAGCGCAGTTGCTCCGCCGTGTTGGGGTAATCTTGGGCCAGTTCCTCCAGGCAACCAGGGGCTAATACATAGTCGGCCACCCAGCGCTCGGCCAGCAGTTCAAGGCGCTCGCGGGTATCCGCGCCGGTGCGCCAAGGGGTATCGAGCAGCTCACTTAGAACAACGGGTTTAGGCTCCTGCCAAGGTTCGTTGCCAGCGGCTAACGGATCAAAGTCTAAACCCAGGTCGCTAGCCAGGTTGTGCAGCAGTCCGCGGCTGGCCACCGCTTCACCACGGGGTAGCCGTAGCAGCGCCACCAAGGTGCCCGCCCGCTTCTCTTCAGGCGGCAGCGTGCCGAGTATGTGCAAGCCATGGCGAATCTGCGACTCTTTGATATCGCACAGAAAGGTATCCAGCTCGTTGAGAATGTCGGCATCATCAGTACTGTTTTCACAACCGTCGACGGCGTGCGCCAGTTCCTGATCGATACCGGTATCACGCAGGTGAGCGAGAATCTGGCTGCGTATCAACGCTTCCCGGCGCGGGTCCATATCCAGCGCTTGATAATACTCATCACATAGCGCTTCAAGCTCGGCCATAGCACCGTAGAGTTCGGCTCGTGCTAGCGGCGGCATCAGGTGGTCGATAATGACCGTCTGACTGCGGCGCTTGGCCTGGGCACCCTCGCCGGGGTCATTAACAATAAACGGATAAAAGTGCGGCAGCGGCCCCAGGGCAATATCCGGCCAGCAGTCCGCGCTCAAGGCGATGCTTTTACCCGGCAGCCACTCTAAGTTGCCATGCTTGCCCACGTGGATAACCGCGTCGACTTGATAGTGCTCGCGCAGCCAGTAGTAAAACGCCAGATAGCTGTGGGGCGGCACCAGCTCCATATCGTGATAGGACTGGGTGAGATCGTCGATAAAATCGCGTTCCGGCTGGATCCCCACAAAGGTTTCGCCTAAGCGAATACCGGCGATCATCAAACGCCCCTGGCGGCATTTGGGGTCTTCGTGAGGCGTCCCCCAGCGCGTACATACGGTTTCTTGCAGCTCGCTGGGCAAGGTTTTAAACCAGGCTAGGTAATCATCAACGCTGATACTCTGCCAGCAGGCGCGCTGGTCGAGGCTGCCGTGATCGTTGGTCACCGCGCCCTGAAGTTGGCGGATCAACGCATCGCCATTTTCCGGTAGCTCGCTTAACGGATAACCCGTCTCTTTCAGGGCGCCTAGAATCTGCAGCGTCGACGCGGGCGTATCCAGCCCGACCCCGTTACCGATCCGGCCATCGCGATTGGGGTAGTTAGCCATAATCAGCGCGATACGCTTCTGCCCATTGGGGGTTAGCCGTAGCGAACAGATGCGCCGCGCCAGCTCAGCGACAAAGGCAGCCCGTTCTGGATGAATCACGTGGTGGGTCACCGCCAGCTGGCAGCGCTGGTTGTAGTGGGCTTCGGCTTTAAACCCCACCGCCCGGGTGATAATGCGACCATCCATCTCGGGGAGCACCACCTGCATCGCCACATCGCGGCTATGCAGTCCGGCGGCCATGTCCTGCCAGTCTTCCGAGGTATTGCTGGCAAGAATCGCCTGAAGTACCACGGGTCGCCCAACAAACAGGCTGTCGGGTAGCTTTTCACCCAGAGCATCCAGCCCGTCGGCGTTGCGATTGACCGCAAAGCTGGTGGTATTAATCACCAGCATGGCGCCGGTCTGCTCAATCAGGTGGTTGATAAAATCAATGCATGGCCCCTCTTTCAGGGACGCCACGGCTACCGCTAGCGGCTCTAGGCCTTTTTCTCTCAGCGCGGCCAACAATCCGTCTGGGACAGCGGTATTCGCCCCCTGCAAGTGGCTGCGATAAAACAGCAGCAGGCACACCGGCCGCCCTTGTATCTGACGATCGCGCCACTCGCTAAGGCTTAGCGCCTGCTGGTCTTGCGACGCATAAATCACCGCGGCCGGAATAACTTTCGGCTCCTGCCAAGCTAGAGAAAGCGAAAAACATTCGCTGGCGATAAAGCGCAGCAGTTGCTCGGCGTTATCCACACCGCCTTCTCTTAAATAGCGCCACACCCGGTAAGCGCCATCAAAGGCGATGGTGGAGTCTTCCAGCAGGGCATCATCAGGTGCGTCGCAACCCGGCACCAAAATCAGCTGGCGTTCGGGTTTGGCCGCCGCCCAGGCGAGCAGGCGTTCATGACCGTACTGCCAGTAGGCTTTCCCCCCCAGCAGTGAAACGACGACCAGTTGGGCGTTCTCCAGCACCCGATCTTCATAGAGATCGTAGGCCGCCGGTTTTACTAGATTCATCCAGTTGGCTAGCCGTACCGAGGGGTACGCTTCACCCAGGCGGTCAACCGCCTGAGCCAGTGCCGATAGATTGCTATCAGCGGCGGACATTATCACGACCTCGGCGGGACTCTGTTGCAGGTCGATAATGCCTTCATCATCGACAAAGCCTCCGGGCTTGGCGGCAAATAAGTGCATTAGTTGGCCGTTTGAACCTCTGCCTCAGTTAGCGCGTCACGCAGCGCGGCGCTATCCAGCGATTTGCCAATAATGACTAGCTGGGTCTGGCGCGTCTCGTCCTGGCTCCAAAGCCGATCGAAGTAACCTTCCAAACGCTCGCCAACCGCCTGAATAACCCGGCGCATGGGTTTGCCCGGAATTGCCGCAAAGCCTTTGGCGCGGTAAATTTCGTGGCTTTTCAGCAGTTGCTGCAGCTTGCTGGCCAGGGCGTCGCCATCCACTTCACCCAGGGTAATCACGCAGGAATCAAAGTTATCGTGGGCGTGGTCGTGGTGCGCGCCTTCAGCGTGGTGCTTATCGTGGTGATTGGTGATGCTGTCGATATGCTCTTCGCTGGCCGCACCAATGCCCATCAGCGCTTCCAACTGGGCGGTGTCGGTGGTTTGGGTCTGATCGATAAACAGCGTTTTTACCGATTCGCTCACCCGCGACTGAATTACCGCTTCAACCTGCGTGCGCTCTTCCGGGCTAAGCAGGTCGGCCTTGCTGACCAGCACCAAATCCGCCGCGCTTAGCTGGTCATCAAGCAGCTCGCGCAGGCTGGGGTCGTGATCCAAGCTTTCATCAGCGCGGCGTTGGGCTTCGACCTTATCCACATCACTAGCATAACGGCCAGCGGCTACCGCGGGGCCATCAATCACGGTAATAATCGCATCGACGGTGCAGTGCTGGCGCACGTCGGGCCAGTTAAACGCTTGCACCAGCGGCTTAGGCAATGCCAGACCGCTGGTTTCGATCAGAATGTGGTCGATATCATTGCGACGGGCAACCAACTTCTTCATTACCGGCAGAAACTCTTCTTCCACGGTGCAGCAGATACAGCCATTGGCCAGCTCATAGATGCTGCCATCTTCCCCGTCTAGCTGCCCGCCTTCGCTACCCTCTTCACACCCCAGCGCACAGCTGCGCAAAAGGCTAGAGTCGATATCCTGCTCGCCGAACTCATTGACGATCACGGCGATCCGCTTGCCGGTGACTTGGCGCAGAATATTGGCCAACAGCGTGGTTTTGCCGCTGCCGAGAAAACCGGTGACGACCGTGGCGGGAATCTTATTCAATTGCATGGGTAAATGCCTCGCTGTGCTGCAGTTCGCAGTGCGCCGGGCTGGCAGAAAAAAGCCTCGCCACAGCGTCAGGATTGTTGGGGAAAAACAGATGTAAATAGGTCGCCGTTAAGCGATTCTGACGGTAAATCGCTTCCCCCGGTGCGGGGTGGCGCTGGCGACGGCCATGAGCAATCGGCTCGGGAGTGCCTTCTGCCATAGAGCGGTGGTGCGCATGGCCGCGAACCGGGCCTTCCGGCAATTCGGCAGTTTGCATACCCTGACAGCCGCGCCGACCGCGCATCGCCCCCTGCCCTGACAGCAAGCCGAGCATGGGGTAGATGATATCGTCGTAGTCAGTCAGGGTTTCCAGGCAGTACAGCAGGCCGCCACACTCAGCCAGAATGGGCTTGTCGGCGCGATGGAAAGCCTCAATGGCCGAACGCATGGCGCTGTTATCCGCCAACGTGTGAGCGTGAAGCTCCGGGTAGCCCCCCGGCAGCCACAGCGCATCGCATTCGGGCAGGTGGCTATCCGTCAGCGGCGAGAAGAAGCGCAGCGTTGCGCCCATCTGCTCCAGCAGGTCGAGATTGGCCTGGTAGATAAAGCTGAAGGCGGCGTCACGAGCTACGCCAATGGTGCGGCCTTTAAGTACCGGCTTAACGGCCGCAAGCTGCTCTTGCGGAGCGGCAAAAGTCACCGGTGGCAGTGCTGCAAGCGCTTCCAGCAGCCCAGCCGCTTCCAGTGCCTTGGCACCCGCTTCAAAGCGTGCTTCCAAATCCTCGCGAATCTCCGCAGCTTGCACCAGCCCAAGATGGCGTTCGGGGAGCGCTAAATCAGGGTCTCGTGGCACCGCTGCCAGCAAAGGAATCGTCGCTGGCAGCGCTGATTCGATCAGCTCGCGATGGCGCTGCGAGCCGCAGGCATTGGCGATAAGCCCGGCGATATAGATATCATCACGAAAGCTGGCAAGCCCAGAGACCAGCGCGGCAGCGGTCTGCGCCATGCCTTTTACATCCATGACGATCGCCATGGGAATAGCAAACAAGGCCGCCAGATCGGCGCTAGAAGGCTCGCCATCAAACAGCCCCATGGCACCTTCCACTAAAATCAAATCCGCTTCACAGGCGGCATCATAAAAACGCTGGCGGCAGTAAGCTTCGCCTGCCATCCATAAATCTAACTGATCTACCGGTTGACCTGACGCCTGAGCCAATATCTGCGGGTCCAGATAATCAGGCCCGGTTTTAAACACCCGCACCACCTTGCCCTGATTACGCAGCAGCCGCGCCAAGCCCGCTGTGACGGTAGTTTTACCCTGGCCAGAAGCCGGGGCAGCGATAAACAGCGCGGGGCAGCGAGCGGTTGGCGTGCTCATTAGTATTCGATCCCCGCCTGGGCTTTGACACCGCCGCGAAACGCGTGGCGCTCATCCTGAACAACGCTGATGGTATCGGCGATTTCCTGCAGCGGCGTGGCCATAGTACGCCCGGTAATAATCACGTTCTGGTGCGCCGGGCGGCGTTGCAAGGCTTCTACCACCGGTTCGGGGTCGAGATAGCCGTACTTGAACATGTAGCTCATCTCATCCAGCACGATCAGATGATAAGCAGGGTTCTCCAGCAGCCCTTTGGCGACGGCCCAGGCGGCTTGAGCGGCTTCGATATCCCGCTCACGGTTCTGGGTTTCCCAGGTAAAGCCATGGCCCATGATGTGCCAATCAAGCTTGGGATGATCGCGAAAGAACAGGTATTCGCCGGTTTCGCGGCGGCCTTTAATAAACTGAATGACCGCGCACTGCTGACCGTGCCCTAATGAACGCGCCATGGTGCCAAAGGCCGAGCTGCTTTTGCCCTTGCCGTTGCCTTTAAGCAGTATCAGCACGCCGCGCTCTTCGGTGGCGCGGCTAATGCGCTCATCGACCACGTCTTTTTTGCGCTGCATGCGGTTTAGATGGCTAGCGTCACTCATGGGCTTTCCCCAGGTTGATGTGCAAAAACAGAATGTGCGAAAACAGGATGTGCCAAAGAGGGTTTACCAAACGAGGCTGGCCAATAACGGGCGCCTAATTGCTGGGCGATGCGTACGCCCTGCCCGCGTTTAACTCTCGACTGCTCGGTATCGATCAGCAGGCAATCACCTAGCGGGGCGAGGTCGTCAACAGATTCCCGTGTGCGGCCATCGGTAATCAAATAAGTACGTACCTGTAAGCCAGGCTCGCGGCGCTGCCACTGTTGAATTAGCCGTTTGGCTTCAACAATCGCTTCCCGCAGCGGCGTGCCACCGCCGCCCTTGGCATGATCAAGCGTGCCCCGCGCGTTTTTGGGAGCACGACGACGTGACAGTAGCGACACCACGCCACCATTACCAAACCCCAGCACCGCGACCTGCTCCCGTGCAGCGTAAGCTTGGGTGACCAGTGACTCAACCAGCCCTTTGGCTTGGCCTAACAAGCGCTGCCCCAAGGTGGAACCAGAGGTATCCAGTAGCACCAGATGGGCTATCGCCTGCCCTGCGCGAGATTTGCGCATTTTTAACTGCCACCAAGGCCACTGGCCACGGTTGGCGATCAGCGTCGCGAACCCGTCTAGCCGCGAGGTTTCCGCCAGAGAACGCCCTCGACCGGAGACACTTCCCTTGCCTGAGCTAGCCGCTGTATCGGCGCGTTGCACACGCGGGGAAAAGGTATTGCTCTCGGGCAGGTTAACCGCTGGCTGGTTAATGGACTCCTGTGCTACAGGCGGCATAGCGCCCCACTGGCCCTGCTCACCATTTTGGTGGGATGATCCGCCGGTGGGCGCGTTATTAGCTGACGACGATCCGCCCTCCCCATTCGAAGGCGTTTGATTAGGCGGGGAGGACGGCGGATGTTGCTCTGGCGGCTGGGTTCGACGATGTGCCAGCACCCAGGGCTCAACGGTGTCGATATCTTGCTGTTCAACGCTCGCCACGCCACGCCAGGCGGCATGAGCCTGGGCGGCTCGGTGCCAAGTAACGTCTGCCCGCAGCCCTTCAACGCCGGCGGCTTCGCAGCGTGCCGCAATGGTCTCGTACACCCAGTCTTCGCTAGTCACCGACGCTAGTGCCTGTTGGGCATGGTCAAGCTGCTGAGTCAGCGCTGCCTGCTCTACCGCAAACTGTTGTATGTAAGCCTCAGGGTCGCGGTCAAAGGCTTCGCGCTGCTGAACAATAGCAATGCGCTGTTTAACGCTGACGCGGTCAGCCTGTTCAATACAGAGCCCAAAACGGTCGAGCAGCTGCGGACGCAGCTCGCCCTCGTCAGGGTTCATGGTGCCAATCAAACTAAAACGCGCCGAGTGCGAGTGGCTGATGCCATCACGCTCAACGATATTGACCCCACTAGCGGCCACGTCTAGCAGCAGGTCAACCAGCATATCCGGCAGCAGATTAACTTCATCGACATACATCACCCCGCCGTGGGCTTTGGCGAGGAGCCCTTCATGAAAAGTGGCTTGCTGCTCGGCTAGCACCTTTTGCAAATCTAAACTCCCCACTAGCCGGTCTTCGCTGGCACCGAGGGGTAAAGTGACAAAGGGTGGCTTTTTGCCATTGGTGTCGTTCGGCAAAACCGCCGCCAGTGCCCGCGCCAGGGTTGATTTCGCACTGCCCCGAGGACCACTGATCAGCACACCACCAATGCGCGGATTAATCGCATTCAGTAGCAAGGCGGTTTTCAGCGCTTCCTGGCCGACAACCCCCACAAAGGGAAAGTCACTCAAGCGAACCTCCCATGCAGAGCATGCCCGAAGCTTGAACTTGATTCATGATGACTTGGTAAGTAATGATAAAACCATTCATAAGGAAGCGATGAAATAAAACGTTGCAGTATAGAGGAAGGCGCGGCTTTGAAGCCAGCTTAGTGCCAAGCATTCCCTAGAAGACAGTCCCTATTAGTACACGGTAAGACAGGCCTAATGTCGACGCTAGGCCAAATTGATATGACATTTAAGAATACCAAGCCACAGAAGATTTGGTTTGTCTTATCGTAATGAAAAAAATGGATTTAATGTCAAATTTAGCCGAAAGATCGGGCTTTTTGTTGTTCTACCTTTACCCGCCACCTAGAATAGCTGCCATCGGTGTTCCTCACGGAACTTAATAGAGAATCCGCTGCGGCTTAGCCGCGAAACGGAACTGCCCCCGCAACTGTAGGCGGTTAGCGATGCTCAATGAGCCACTGGACGTATTGTCTGGGAAGGCGAGCTAGCCATGACCCGTCAGTCAGGAGACCTGCCGACCATGTTAATTAATCGAGCGAGACAGTTCGGCCAGATATTTTTTCTGGCTGTACGCATCGCTCATCATGCACGGGAGTGTACATGATGTTGAGATTGACCACGGCGGTAGCTGCCAGTGTTGTAAGCCTTAGCCAAGCGGCTTACGCCGCTACCGATTACCCCCTCACACTCACCAACTGCGGCGTAGAGATAAGTGTGGCGTCGCCCCCCGAGCAAACGGTAACGGTGGGTCAATCGGCCACAGAGATCCTTTACTCACTAGGGCTCGCTGATAGCGTAGTTGGCACCTCAGTCTGGTTTAATCCGGTCTTGCCGCAATTTACTGACGTCAATGAACAGATCGAGCGGATCGCTAACGACGACCCCAGCTTCGAAGCCGTGGTCAATAAACGCCCTGACTTGGTTGCGGTGCAGTACGAGTGGCACGTGGGGCCTACCGGGAGCGTGGCCAGCCGAGATCAGTTTCATGAACTTGGTATCGCCACCTACATCATGCCCGCCGATTGCGACACCAAGGATAACTCTACCGGTGGCGATGGTACCCGCACCGCCGCTTTCTCGACGCAATCGATCTATAAAGGGATCACCGAGCTAGCCGAAATTTACGATGTTCAAGACGCTGGTGATGCCCTGGTGGCAGACCTAAACGCCCGTGAAGAACACGCTATCAACCTGGCAAGCAGCGTTGATTTGCCAGAAGACCTGTCGGCAGTCTTTTGGTTTTCATCAACGGATCTGGGAGTTAGCCCTTTTGTTGCCGGTCAACTGGGCGCACCAGGCTATATGATGGACAAACTGGGCATTCGCAATGTCATTGAGTCTGATGAAGAGTGGCCCACCGTTGGCTGGGAAAGCATCGCCCAGGCTGACCCCGATGTGATTGTTATCGCCGCTATGGATCGTCGCCGTTTTCCTGCTGACGACATCGAAGCAAAGCGTGAGTTTCTGCACAACGACCCGGTTACCCGCGAAATGACGGCGGTTCGAAATAACCGCATCGTTGAGATGGACGCTCATGCGATGAGTGCCACCATGCGCAGCATTTACGGCCTTGAGTCACTCGCCGAAGCGCTGTCGACGATGTCTTTCAATTGAGATGGCTTTTAACACATGAGCATAGCGCTAACACGGCCGACCGCTAGACGCTTCGGGCTGCGCTGGCTTTGGGTAACGCCTCTTGTGCTGGTGGCCGCACTCATCGCGGGCACCGCCATCGGCGAGACATCAATTCCCGTTGATACGATACTCAAAGTGCTCGCCAATCAACTACTTGGCGCGGACTATCCAGTTGACCGAATCGACGAGGGTATTATCTGGAACTACCGCCTCAGTCGCGCCGTCGTTGCCGCTTGTTGCGGCACCAGCTTGGCATTGGCGGGAGTGGTATTGCAGGCCCTGCTGCGCAACCCCCTAGCCGACCCCTATTTAATGGGCATTTCTGCTGGTGCATCTACGGGTGCCGTTGCGGTAGCGGTTGCTGGGTTAGGCGCCGGCATGCTGTCACTCTCCTTGGGTGCCTTCGCTGGCGCTCTACTCGCCTTTGGCATCGTAGTGATGCTCGCCCATGCGGCCAACAGCGGTGTCGGTGGTGGGCGTGGCGTTCAGGCAGCAGGGGCAATTATTCTGGCCGGGATTGCTGGCTCGCAGCTGTTTAATGCACTGACGGCTTTTATCATTACCAAGTCAGCCAGTGCTGAACAGGCGCGAGGCATTATGTTTTGGCTGATGGGCAATCTCTCCGGGGTACGCTGGGCTGATGCCACCTTAGCGGTGCCTGCCGCGCTGCTAGGGCTAGTGGTTTGCCTATGGCACCGCCGTTCCCTGGATGCGTTTACCTTCGGGGCCGACAGCGCCGCGTCTATGGGCATTGCAGTGCGCCCGGTACGCGGCATGCTGATTATCGCAATGGCACTGGTCACTGCGGTGATGGTCTCCATCGTAGGAGCGATTGGCTTTGTTGGCTTAGTGATTCCCCATGCGATGCGCTTTATTGTCGGCAGCCAACACACGCGATTGATACCCGCCACGGCGCTTGCTGGCGCGGTATTTTTAATCGGTTCAGATATTCTCTCGCGCACGCTGATATCTGGTCAGGTGCTTCCCATCGGGGTGATTACATCGCTAATCGGCGCACCCGCTTTTGCGCTAATTCTTGTCCGTGGCAAGAGGCATTAATGCAACTATCCGCAGAACAACTCACCTGGGCGGTACATGGCACGCCACTGGTCATTGACGTCACCCTGACTGTCGAGCCTGGTCAGACCTTTGGTTTGGTGGGGCCCAACGGCTCGGGAAAAACGTCCCTGCTACGTCTGTTGGCCGGTTTGAACAAACCAAAGTCAGGACAAGTGCGGATTAATAACCAGCCTTTGCACGCCCTCACGCAACGCTCTATCGCTCAATCTATTGCCTTAGTTGAGCAACAGGCTGACACCACCGATAGAATTACCGTGCGCCAAGTGGTCGCGCTGGGTCGCACGCCTTTTCTTTCCGCCTTACGCGCCTGGTCGATTGAAGATGATGCCATCGTGGCTAAAGCGCTGATAGATGTTGATATGGCGCATATGGCAGACCGGCTTTGGCATACACTTTCTGGCGGTGAGCGCCAGCGCGTGCATATTGCTCGGGCATTGGCCCAACAGCCTAAGATCCTGCTGCTGGATGAACCCACCAACCATCTGGATATTCGCCACCAGCTGTCGATTCTTGAACTGGTCAGGCAACTGCCGATTACGGTGATTATTTCCCTGCACGATCTTAACCAAGCCATGGAGTGCGACCGAATCGGCGTTATGGATAGCGGCCGCCTGATCGATAGTGGCCCACCCCACGACATACTCACCGCCAGTAGGCTACAACAGACCTTTGGTGTGCATGCCCACGTGATCGATGACCCTGTCGATGGCAAGCAGGTCATGCGTTTTCGCAATGCTGTTTAGAAACGTTAGCAAAGGGTCAATGACTTGGGGTAAATGACATAAGGTAAAAGCCAAGTAAAAGGTGGCGATACCTCAGGGTATAGTGAGGCGTTTTCTTGGTTAAGATATTGGGGCCCAAATGAGTACTGACCATCCACCAAATGCGCATCTTGCCAAATGGGAAAATGCTAAAAACCCTGTGGTGTCGATGTTTAAAGAGTACCCTGCGGGCCATCACATCCCTCCCCATCAACATCAGCGTGGACAGTTAATCTATGCCAGCACAGGTACGATGAGACTGTGTACCCGCGATGAATACTGGTTATTACCTCCGTTTCGTGGCGTGTGGATGCCTCCTTACGTAGAACATGAAATGCGCGCCAGCACGCCGGTTTGTTTGCGGACGTTATATGTCAATGTCGAATCGTTCACCTTGAACTTGCCTAATCATCCAGTAGGAATAGGCGTCACTGCGCTTTTACGCGAGCTGCTGATCAGGGCCTCCTCTTTTTCAATCACCTATCATCCAGACAGCTTCGAAGAGCGCTTATTGCGGCTAGCATTAGAAGAAATGAAGCTGGCCTTCGAGTGTGGATTAAAACTGCCCATGGGCAGAGATAAGCGTTTGAAAAAGATCTGCGATACGTTGCTGGAAAATCCGGGTGATGTGCGCTCACTGGCAGATTGGGCGAATGAGGTCGGAGCAACGACGCGGACACTATCCCGACTATTTCGCACTGAGACAGGTATTTCTTTTATTCAATGGCGAGAGCAGGTACGCATTGTAAGTGCCATGTCGGGGTTAAGCACCGGGCAACGCGTTAGCCAAGTTGCAGAGCATCTAGGATATGCTTCACAAGGGGCGTTTACCGTGATGTTCAAACGTGTCACGGGTAAATCTCCCCGAGAGTATTTAAACGATCTGTCCTGTTCTCAAACAAAGTTGTCTCGCATGGAAGAATAGAATCCGAGTGAGATTGATATTGTTTCTCTACTTCTTGAAATAATCGGTAGAGGAATATGAAACGTTTACTAACGTCACTCACTGACCACTATTACGTTCTGATAATCGCATCTACATTCCTGCAAGGGTCTTCTTTTGTCAGCACTAAGCTCGTTATGGAGCAGATGTCGCCGTTATGGGCGGCGTCTGCTCGCTTCCTGGTCGCAGCAGTATCCTTGTCGCCTTTTGTTTTTATCCAAATGCGCAGGCATAAAATAGCTATTAAAGACCTTCCTTGGGTAAAACTGCTAATAATTGGTAGTTTTCAAACAGCCGGTGTCATGTCGCTACTCAACATTGGACTAACGGCGACCAGCTCTTCAATAGCGGCCATTCTTATGGCCAGTAATCCTTTACTGGTGGTTGTCTTGGCATGGTTTATTTTAGGCGAGCGCTCCTCGACGTTTGCCTTATTCGGCTTAGCCTCTGCATTTATTGGAGTGGTTATTTGTATTGGGATCGACGTTGACGGCTACCACGGAATCGGGCATGGGGAAGTATTGGTGATGCTGGCATCTACCTGCTGGGCCTGCTCTACCGTGTTAAGTAAGAAATTTGCCATGACGCCCTCACCTTGGGTAGTCACTTTCTGGCAGATGTTGATTGGCTCCCTGCTGCTTATGGTGATAGCTGCATTCAGCAAACAACCTTTTTCCCTGCCGACGGATGCTTACCACTGGGGAATGTTTATGTGGCTGGCAATTCCCGCGTCGACTGGAGCTATCGGGCTTTGGTTTGCGGCGTTAAAGATTGGCGGCTCCGTACATACAAGCGGCTTCTTGTTTCTGTGCCCACTGTTTGCCGCCCTGGTTGCATTTATATTGATCGGACAACACCCGGCATGGCATGAAGTGATTGGCGGGGTTTTGGTGGGCACAGGCCTGTTTCTGATGTCCCGCCAGCGTCAACCAAACCAGCGACAGCAAAAACCAGCCCCCTTATTAGATGCCCGCTAACGTAGCAGCGAGCGCTAACTGTTGAGCTAGCTAAGCTTGTCATCACTCTTTTATGGGCACGAATACCGGTGCCCCTTCAACCTCGACCACCGCCAGCCGCTGCTGGTAAAGGCGCTCTAATGCACTGGGCACCAGCGTGCTGTCTCGCGTGCCCCAGCAAGCCTCGCCACTGGGGTAAAGCAGCAAAAGGTGATCACACCAGCGGGCGGCTAGATTTAAATCGTGCAGGCACATCATCACCGCGCTGCCCTGGGCTGCCTGCTGGGCCATCAGCGCCATCACTGCGCTTTGGTGGTGTAGGTCGAGGTGGTTGGTGGGTTCGTCAGCCAGCCAGATATTGGGAGCCTGAGTCAGTACCGTGGCCATCGCCACGCGCTGACGCTCGCCACCAGAAAGCGTACTCACCAAACGGTCGCGCAGGTGCGCAACGTCTAACCGTTCAAGCGCTGCCTCGGCTTGGGCGTAGTCGGCGGCGCCCTCCATTTGCCACAGCGATAGGTAGGGGTGGCGGCCAATCAGTGCGGTTTCCAGCACGGTCGCGGGAAAACCATCCAAGCGTTCCTGGAAGACAATTCCCAACATTTGCGCAACTTGCCGTCTGCTCAGCGTCTCAAGCGACTGCCCTCCCAATAGCACTTGCCCGGAGCGCGGCGCGTTCAGCCCTGCCAAGGTGTGCAGCAGCGTCGTTTTACCTGCTCCGTTGGGGCCGAGCACGCCCCATACCTGCCCTGGTTCGATGACAATATTCAGCGCCGTGCCATCGTCTCTTCCCGGCACGTTGATGATGAGGTCTTGGGTAACCAAACGGCTCATCAGCGGCTCCGGTAAAGCAGAAAGAGGAACGTCGGCACACCTAATAGCGCGGTAATCACCCCCACTGGCAGTTGTTCCGGAGCAATCATCGTGCGCGCCAGTGTATCGGCCAGCACCAGTAAGGTGCCCCCAGCCAGAGCACAGGCCGGTAAGATTAACCGCTGATCATTACCCAGCAATAGACGCAGCATATGTGGCACTACCAAGCCGACAAAGCCGATGCTGCCCGCCGTAGTAACAGCCGCGGCGGTTAACAAACTGGCGACAATATAGATGCACCACTCAAGTGGCCGGACGGCAACGCCCAGCGCAGCAGCTTGCTGCGGGCCACGGGCCAGCACATTTAAGCTGCGTCCAAGGGGCATCAGTACCACGCAAGTAGCCAGTAACAGCAGCAGCGGTGGCCAGGGAGCACGCGCGTAAGAAAGATCGCCCATTAGCCAATACAGCATGCCCGGTAACCGCTCAGCAGGGCTCAATGCCAACATCAAGGTGATCACCGCGCCCCAACCTGCCGCAACCACTACGCCGGTTAGCAGTAACCGCGAAGGTGTCCAACTACCGCTGCCGTGGGCCAAACCAAAGACTAAGAACGTCGAAAATAGCGCACCGCCAAATGCCGAACCTGAAATTGCCAATCCACCAAGACCACCTAGCATGGCAGCAAGTGCACCAATCGAGGCACCGCCGGAAAGCCCGAGTACATAAGGGTCTGCAAGAGGATTACGCAGCAGCACTTGCATCAGAGCACCCGCTACCGCTAACAATCCACCGACAGCAAAAGCCGAAAGTGCTCTTGGCAAGCGCAGCTCCAGCACCATAGTACGCGCAAGCGCATTGCCCTCGTCCTGGCCGATATAACCAAGATGACCGAGAACCACTTGCCAAATTTGCCCAGGGGAAAGCTGCGCACTACCAATGCCAAGGGCGATAATCAGCGAAGCCAGTGCCGCCAGCAGCAACAGGCCTAGCGGGAAGCCCAATCGTGCTAACATTTAATGGCGCTCGCGTTTTTGTCGGGCGATATCAAGCTTCTCGCAGAGAATTTGGCTACCTTCCATCAAGCGCGGGGTGGGCCGCTGAATCAGAGAAGGCGGGACAAAAAAGAGATTATCATCGGCAACCGCCGTTACGTTTGAGTACTGCTCCCAGTGGGTCAGCCAATGGCGATTCTCTTCACCCATGCCGCCGGCAACAATCGCTTCAGGGTTTGCCGCCAGGACAGCCTCATCATCAATACGTGGCACTAAGCGCGCCTGCTCACCAAACACATTTTCACCGCCGCAGATCTCGATCACCTGGCCGATAAGGTGTGCGTCATTGACACTCATTAACGGCTCATCCCACACTTGATAGAAGGTGCGCACTGGCTCCCGATCACGATAGCGAGCGGCCAGATCAGCCATCCTCGACCGGAAATTATCAGCGACCGCCTGACCGGCACCTTCAGTGCCTGCCAGCTTCGCCAAGCGCTCAATTGCGCTGGCCACGCCCTCAAAATTCCTAGGCTCAATATAGAATACCGGCATACCCAGCGCTTCAAGGGTTTCCAGCTGTTCAGCGGGGTTTCCGGTTACCCAGCCGATCACTAAATCAGGCGCCAGCCCTACCAGGGCTTCTAAATCAATGCGCGTATGGCTGCCAACAGACGCAACGTCTTTGGCCTCTGGTGGATAATCGCTGTAACTAACCACCGCCACCACCTGATCCCCGGCGCCCGCAGCGTAGGTCAGCTCTGTCGCCCCTGGCGAGAGCGTGGCAATACGTTGAGCCGGCGTGTATAGACACACTTCACGCTCACGATCATCCACCGCGCAGCGGCTGTGATCATCTGCCAATACGACGTTTGCAACCACACCACTGAGCATCGATAAGCTTAGTATGAGCCGGCTTAATAACAGTGCGGGGCCAGTGGCCCCGCGATGTTTAAACAATGTCTGATTCGCTGTTTTATTGGCCATAGTGAACGCTTAAGAATCCTGCACGGCCTGCGTTAAGATAGTCGGCACCATCAAACGAGCGCGTTGTAATGTAATCTTGATCCAACACGTTTTCCAACGTTACACGCGCACTCCATAACGGGGCAAACTGCCAACCTGCGCGCAGGTTAACCTGCCCGTAACCGCTGAGGCGATCTTGGTTCTGCGTATCGCGGTAACGGTGGTTTTGAGCAATCCAGGAGCCACCCACCGACCAGTCGCCCAGTTCACGGTCTACGTCTAAGCGAAGGCTTTGTGAGGCGCGGTTTTGCAGACGTTTACCTGTTAGGCGGTTTTCAGGATCGGTGTAGGTCAGCGCAGCGGCTAGCGTCCAATCGTCCAGCTCGACGCCTGCAGCCAGCTCAGCTCCACGAATACGGGTTTCGGGTACGTTAAACAGCAACCCCTGGCCAGCAATCAAGTTGTCGATATCGGTTTGATAGAGTGCCGCATCCCAGAACCAATGGGCGTACTGACCGCGCACACCGACCTCGATGCTTTGCGACGTTTCAGACTCTAAGTCGGGATTACCAAAGCCTGGGAAGTAGAGCTGGTTGTAAGTGGGTGCGTTAAAGGCTGTACCGTAGTTGGCACGCAAGGTGTGGTGGACGTCTAGGTCATAGCCCACGCCTACGCTGCCGGTGACTTCTTCGCCGTAAGCTTCATTGTCATCAAAGCGCAAGCTGGCTTGCAGAGTAAACGGCGCAAAATCGAGCAAGGCTTGGGTAAATACCGCCGCGTTGCTTCGGCTAGTTTCATCGTACGCCGTAGTGCTATTAACGCGATCTTCGCTGTATTCAGCGCCTGCAATCAGCTCGTGTGCACCCGCTGTGAAGGTATTTTCCCAGCGCGCAGTACTCACCTTGGTGTTAAACACGGAGTCACCAAAGCTATTGATGTTATCACTTTCATCACGAGATTCGCTGAGTGTTAAACGGCCGCGCCAGTTATCGGTTATCGGCAGCTCGCCGTAGATACCCGCCACTTGCTGAACGAACTCGTTTTCACCGCCATCGTATTCGTTATGACCACGGGCACGAAGCGCCAACACGCCCGCTTCTGCACCGCTTTCAAAGGTGTGAGACACCCGCGCTAACGCCGTGGTGTTGTCATAGCTCTTATCGTCGCCGTCGCGTCGAATCGGTTGACCATCCGTGGCGAAGTGGCTAGCGGAAAAGCTATAGCGGGTGCCGCCCTCTTTGCCGCTAATACCGGCACTTAGGCGCTGGGTATTAAACGAACCACCACCGACAGAAATACGCGGTTGCGGACCCTCTTCTTCGCCTTGGGGGGTAAACAACTGAATAACGCCGCCAATCGCGTCGGCACCGTATAGGCTGCCACGCGGACCACGCACAATTTCAGCGCGATCAAACATGCGCGGCTCCAGATGCTGCCAGGCAGCCCCACCACTAGTGGCGGAGCGAAGACGAATACCATCAATCAACAGGACATTTTGGCCGCTACCGCTGCCACGAATAAAAACGCTACTGTTTTTGCCAAAGCTGCCGTTCGTGGAAACATCCACCCCTGGCTGGCCGCGCAACAAGTCGGTAATACTTACCGGATCTTGACGGCGTAGCGTTGCCTCATCCAGTACAGTCACCGAGGACAGGCTTTCATTGGCAGTACGCGGAGCAAGTGCGGCGGTAACAACAACGGGGTTTAATGCATTCGCAGCAGACTGCGCGTTAGATTGGGCTTGAACGGCCATGGGCAATGCGGCCATCGCAAACGCCGCCAGCGTGGCGGTGGAATGAAAACGGTAAGGCATGAGGAGATCCCTTGCTCACTGTGCTCACCCGCACAGCGTATTTTTTTGACCGGGCAGAGGGATGATGGGGGATCAGCAGCCTAAGCTAGCGATATCACCCTGAGCACGCCCTCCGCGTCTCGGCATGTTGTGGTCCTGTAGAACCATGCCTCTTAGGCCGGTCTCCGGGCTGACGAGCGAAAAGCGGATAACAGCATCATGCCTTTCCGAACGACCACCTTCCCATGCGTTAGCACAGTGGCATCTTTAGCCGTTCTTATCTCGATCACCGTTGCGGGGGCAGCGTTGGAATCACGTAAGTGTTCACCAACTTCCCGTTTAACTGATGGCGATAATGACCATCAGCACCTGAGAGTGCGCGTAAACTAGCAACTTGTTAGGGGCTGGTCAATTTAACCGACTAGGGTTTAAGCGCCTGCACGAGCCCATGTCGTACATGCCAGACCTGCTCAGATTGGGCGGCAGCGTCTTGGCTAAACCAGCCGCTCAAATCGCGCAGGCGACGCTGGTCTCGGGCCATGGGGACGATTCCCCGCCCTAGCTCATTCATAATGACCACCAGCGTTGCACTGTGGGTTTGTGCGGCAGTGGCCAAGCTTTCCAGATCTCCCCGCCACTGCGCGCGCGACGCATCGCTGCTCATATCCGAGTGCAGCACGGCCGCTAACCACTCAAACACACCGTGCAGAACGAGCGGCACATTAGGCTGCATGATGTGGGTCGCTTCGTGTAAACGCTGCCCTGGAGAAAGCCGCCACCAAACAGCGCTGGGAAAGCGTGCTTTTACAACATCGCGCTTACCTGCGCAGGCACCGCCGATGAACAGCTGCATTGCCACTCTCCTTTGCCATCTTCACGTTTTAGATACGTCAGTTGCCAACGCCGTCCTTGTGCTTGGTGAACGATGCCTTCCCAAAAGCCAATGGTTTCGAAACGACGCCGCAACTCGCGTATTACCCCGCCGTGGGTAACAACCAGCACTTTTTGATAATGATGTTCGCGGGCGTGCGCCGCCACCTCTTCAAGCCAAGCATTTAAACGCTCACGTAGCTGGCCAGACGATTCACCGCCGGGAATTTGCAGCTCACCCACGCTGTCAATCCAGGCGCGATAATGGGGTAAGTCTTTTAGTTCATCGTAAACTTTGCCTTCATAGTCACCAAAATCCAGCTCACGTAATCGTGGTTCTAGATACAGCGGCACACCCGGCTTTGCCGCCTGTGACCACTCAAGAGTTTGCTGACAGCGGTTTAAATCACTGGAATAAACAGCGTCAAAGCACTCTTCTGCCAATGCGTCACGCAGTGCCAGCAGCCCCACTTCTGCATCAGGAAATAGCAGCGGAATATCGCGCTGTCCTTGGTAGCGGCGCTCTAAATTCCAGGCGGTGATACCGTGGCGAACTGCCACCAACTCCACATTAAGACCAGTAGCCAAAGCTCTCCTCCTTCAATGGTGGCACCTACCATATCGCCATTGATGCCGTTAAATAGCCGCAGCAGTGCCTTTCTGGCGATTGCTACCCACACGACGATGACTACCCCCCAGGCAAGCAATGTCGGTGAAACCGCAACAACCAGCACCAACGGTAGCAAGGCATAACCAACATCACGGGCACTTAGCGACTGCTGCCAGCTCCATGCGAGCCCCTTCGAGTGAGCACAGGGGGTAAAAATCAGCAGCGCGACCCCAGCCAATCGACCCAATGCAGGCACGGCAACCAGCCACCACAGCGGCGCCTGATAAGCCACCAGTGCCCAAAGCAATACGCCCTTCCAGGCCAGCAAAAACAGCAATGCCAGAATGCCGAAACTGCCTATCTGAGCGTCCTTCATGATTTCCCAACGCCGCTCAAGGGGCTGGTTACTGCCTAACGCATCGGCAAGGTCCATTACGCCATCAAGATGCAAACCACCCGAAAGCGCTACCCATAGGCTTAGCAGTAGCAACGCAGTGATTGGCGCTGGTGACTCTATGAAACTTAATAGCAGCGCGCTTAACGCCAGCACGCTGCCAATTAATAACCCTACCAACGGATAGGCGCGAATTGCCCAGCGACGGGTGGCAGGTGTCCATGGACAGGCAACAGGAAGCGGAATTCGGGTTAGAAACTGCAGCGCGAGTATTAGGCCGAACAGCGCATTTTTCATCGTTTCCACTCCATGGCACAGCCCGCGATGACTTCAAGCACTGAGTCAGCTTCCGCCGCTAACCAGCGGTGTAAGCACTGGATAAACTCAACGTAGCGCCAGGTAGCCGGCTGATTGGGAATCAGCTCTTCGTTGAGATCGTTCGATACAATCACCAGTGTTAGTCCCCGTGCTTGTGCATCACGCAGGCAGCGAGCCAGCAGCGCTAGACCTTGCTCATCACTGAATTCTTCATTTGGCTCAGCGCCAAACAGCACTTGCCCTGCCCAGAGAGTTAAACAATCGAGTAGCACCGCGTGGTGATCAGGCACTTGGGCAATCGCTTGGTCAATCGCCAGGGGCGCTTCTAGCGTCACCCACTGGCCTTCCCGGCGTGCCTGGTGGCGCGATACCCGGTCGGCCATTTCGGCGTCGTAAACATTGGCGGTGGCAATGTAGTAGCAGCTGGCGTCCCCCGCTGCACTGAGCACACGCTGCTCAGCTACTTGGCTTTTTCCTGAGCGAGCGCCCCCGCTAACAAAGACAATCATGCAGCACCTTTAGCAAGCGGTTATTTGCCGACTCATTACGCAGTGCCAAGCGTAACCAACTGCCCTCAAGCCCTTTAAAGCTGTGGGTATGCCTCGCCAGTAGTCCTTTATAAAGCATGCGTTCAAACAGGTCTGCGCTGGTCACGCCGCGTTCACGCTGTAAAACACTTGGCCGCACAAGGAAAAAGCAGCTGTGACTGGGCACCACCTCAAGCCCTAGCGCCTGTAACGCCCTGCCCAGACGTGGCTGCTCACTAGCCAGCCACTGCTGGGTGAGCCGTGCAAACTCGCTATCCGCTAACAGCGGTGCCACCAGTTCAGCAGCAAGATAGTTCACACTCCAAGGCGGTTGGTGGTGACTCATGGTGTCTACTAGGTTTTTCGAAGCCAGCACGTAGCCTAGGCGTAACCCAGGCAAGGTATAAAACTTGGTCATTGAGCGTAGCAGTACTAAATGACAGTAACGCTTAAGCAGCGGCGTCAGCGCCTCGACGTCTATTGATAGATCGATAAAGGCTTCGTCGACCACCACTTGGGTTCCAGTAGCCTGCGTGTGCGCTAGCAGTGCCTCTACTGCCTCGATGGCTATCAGCGTGCCAGTCGGATTATTCGGACGACACAGAAACACCACGTCGGCGTTTGCTGCACTCTCTAGCAGGTCGTCCATCTGACAAGCGAAATGCGGCTCGCGCAATACATGCTCGGTCATTTCAATACGGTGGGCAGAACAGGCTCTGGCATATTCACCAAAGCTGGGAGCCAATAATAAGGCTCGGCCACCGGCATGCAGCGCAGCGGCAAGAAAAATGGCCTCTGCCCCACCATTGGTCAGCAGCACTTGTGCTGGCTGAACGCCATTTTGCGCCGCAATGGCCTGCCGGGCTGAGGCGTAATCCGGCGAGGGATAGCGGCTAAGCCCACCAAGTCGTGTTACCAACCAGCCTGCCAGCCATTCGGGCGGCCCAAATGGGTTAAGGTTAGCGCTTACATCGTCAATCACATGATCGGCAGGTAGCCCAAAACGCTTCAGCAGCGCTGCGGCCTGGCCACCATGGCTTGGCCAATCAGTCGCCTTGTGAACGTTGGTTTGACGACTCATAGCCATGAAATCCCCTCGCTTGTTAAGCCCGTTAATACGCCCATTAACAAGAAAAACAGCAGCCAAGCGCCGTGCATTAATTTAATAGTGGCGTTGATATGCGAACACGTCAGCGTTTCCAGTGGCGAGCCAAGGGTTGCTCGATGGGAAACCGCGCCCTGATAAACATTAGTGCCGCCCAACTGCACACCCAGCAGATTCGCGACCATGGCTTCTGGCCAACCCGCATTAGGGCTTGGGTGACGGGGCGCTTGGCGGCAGGTGGCCAACATGGCCCGGCGCCAATAGAGAGTTGAGGATTGCCAGCTGATTAGCCCCCCAGCAACCCACAAACAGAGCGCAGTCAGCCTGGCGGGCAGCCAGTTAGCCATATCATCGAGCTTCGCCGAGGCATAGCCGAAGTCGCTATAGCGTTCGTTTTGATACCCCACCATGGAATCCAGCGTGTTGATTGCTTTATAAGCCAGCGCCAGCGGCGCACCGCCGATAAACGCGAAGAATAGCGGCGAGGTGATGCCATCCACGGTATTTTCTGCAATGGTTTCCACCGCGCCACGGGTAATCTCCGCCTCATCCAGCTGCTCGGTATCACGCCCCACCACCATGGAAAGCGCCTTTCGCGCCGATGCTAAATCACCGTTAGCCAGCGGCACGGCAATAGCGCGCCCCGCTTCCGCCAAGCCTTTTATGGCCAGCGTTGTCGCCAGCAACCAAAGCTCAGCAGCTAGCCCAAGCCAAGGGTGCACCCAAGTCAGTAGTTCCAAACTCAGCCAAGCGAAACTAAACGTGCCCAGCACAATGGTGGCGGTGAGTAAAAAGCCTAAGAGCCGACGGCGCTTGTCACTGCCCTGGTTCCAGCGCTGCTCAAGTGCGCTGATAGCACGCCCAATGATGACCACTGGGTGCGGCAATGGGCGCGGGTCACCCACGATCAAATCAATGACAATCGCCATCGCGACTAACCCAACAGTAGCTACCCCTAGCATGGTGAAACCTGCTGCGATTTGCTCAGCGAATCTAGCGTTGCTCGATACACTGCTTGTCCAATCGCCCGTCCAAGCGCCGTACCAGAGCCTGCATAAGAGGTCTGACAACCGCGTTGAGTAGCAGCGATAGACAGGCTATCGGTTGATGTTCCAGTTGCAGGCGTATCACTGAATGGATCATTAACGCCCACTTTTCTCAGCGCCTGAACTTTCGCCTCCGTTGCCGAGATAGAAGCATTAACCAGCGCACCATCGGTCAAATGGGCATCTAAAAAAAGGAACGTATTGATCGTGCCCACCTTGGGTGTGCTTCG
Organism: Halomonas sp. MS1; assembly: GCF_024182575.1. Classification (NCBI taxonomy): domain Bacteria; kingdom Pseudomonadati; phylum Pseudomonadota; class Gammaproteobacteria; order Oceanospirillales; family Halomonadaceae; genus Halomonas; species Halomonas sp. MS1. The sequence continues at coordinate 3,217,255 of NZ_CP098926.1, read as the reverse complement.
CAGCACTAAACGGGGGTCTGAATCGCTTGAAACGCTAATATCTACCGCATTGCCAACACCTGCTGTCACCAATGCCAGTACACCATTGGCTGTATTAACTAGCGGCACACTGGCGACACATGCGTTGCGCAGGCGCACTGCCGTCATCATCGCAACAGCACATAACGGTAGCCGCTGATTGTCCAGCCAGCGTATTAGGTCACCTTCCGGGTGATGGCCATCGTAATCTTTATCGACGTGAAAATTTGCGAAGTGTTGGCGATATCCAAACCCGCCCCCCACGAGTGCGCTACTCAGGGTATACAGTGGCTCAGCAGCAGACACCACCAAGCAGTGCTCGCTTTGCGACCACGTTAGCGGCTGGCTAAATGAAAGCGTTTCTTGCTCACTCATAGGGCACTATTATCGTGAATACCCGCATCGGCAAAGGTGGCCATTTCACTAAGCATCGCGGCGGCAGCCTGCAATAAAGGAAACGCCAACGCCGCGCCACTGCCTTCTCCCAGGCGCATTCCCAAGGCTAGCAGCGGCGAGGCATCAAGTGCCTCAAGGGCCGTGGCATGGCCGGGCTCTTCAGAGCGATGCCCAAAAATCAAATAACCACGCACCGCCGGACATAAACGGCAGGCCGTCAGGGCGGCTACCGTAGCAATAAAGCCATCCACAATGGCCGGCAGTCGGTTTGCTGCCGTGGCCAAATAAGCCCCTGTCATGGCAGCAATCTCTAACCCGCCGAGCTTGGTTAGCACCTCCATGGGGTCTTCGGCATTGACTTGGCGTGCCTTTAGCGCCCGCTCGATCACCGCTACTTTATGGGCCTGCTGGGCGCTGTTAATACCAGTGCCAGCGCCCACCAGCTGGGCCACTAGCTTACCGGTTAGCGCCGCCAGCATGGCGCTGCTTGCCGTGGTATTAGCAATGCCCATTTCACCAACAATAATGCATTTCGCGCCCGCCTGAACGGCTCGCTCAACGGCTTCGCAGCCTACCTGTAACGCAGCCAGCGCTTCGTCACGGCTCATGGCATCTTCAAGCACCATATTGGCGGTGCCCGCGCGCACTTTGGCATCAATCACGCCAGGCATTGCCAGCGGTGACGCAACACCAACATCCACAACCTCAATCTGGGCACCAATTTGTCTGGCAAAGACATTGATCGCCGCCCCGCCATGGGCAAAGTTAGCCACCATTTGGGCCGTCACTTCTTGTGGAAAGGCCGACACGCCCTCTTCAGCAACCCCGTGATCAGCAGCAAAAACAATGATCGCCGGTGGCGTGATGCTTGGCTGACATTCACCAGTGATCTCACTAAGCGTAACGGCCAATGCCTCTAACTGGCCGAGGCTGCCCGGCGGCTTAGTGAGCGTATCAATATAGCGAAGCGTTAATGCGCCAGTGTGACTATCAAGTGGCGTGACTTGGTTAACGATGGGATGCATAGCAGCTCCAGGGCAGCAATCGAATTCATTTTGCGCCAGATGGTAGCAAAAGCGCGGCTGCTATACTTGCGCTTTAAGCTGCTTCAACACGCAACAACCCCATCCGGGGACGGATTGCCCTGTTAGCTGTAATGTTCATAAAAGCATCATCATTTACGACGATAGTTGCTATTAATCAGGGGTAATAAAACTACAAATATGGTTTTTATTGCCGTAAAGTCTCTTATATCGACACAAAAAGATGTAAAATAACTACAAACTTGACTCACCGTCTCTACCATGCAGAGGTCTCTATGCCGAGCTCAACACCCGCTACTTTAAATCCTACCGTTGCTGAGGTTACCCAACGCATTCGTGAGCGCTCTGCTGAGCGGCGTGCTCTCTATGAGCAACGCATGGCGGACCAACATAAGCGTGGTGTGCACCGTGCAGAGCTATCCTGCGGTAACCTGGCCCACGGCTTTGCCGCCTGTAGCCCCCAAGAGAAAGACTCCCTGAAGCTAATGAATAGCGCCAACTTGGGGATCATTTCTTCTTACAACGATATGTTATCGGCCCACCAGCCGTTTGAAACCTTTCCGGAAACCATCAAAGCCGCTGCTAGCGCCATGGGCTCAACCGCCCAGTTTGCCGGTGGTGTTCCTGCCATGTGTGATGGGGTTACCCAAGGGCAACCGGGTATGGAACTGTCGCTGTTTTCCCGCGACGTGATTGCGATGGCTGCTGCGGTTGGGCTTTCACACAACATGTTTGATGCTGCCCTTTATCTGGGCGTGTGCGACAAGATTATCCCTGGTCTGTTTATCGCAGCGGCACGCTTTGGTCACCTGCCTGCTATGTTCGTACCCGCCGGCCCAATGCCCAGCGGCCTGCCGAACAAAGAGAAAGCGCGCATCCGTCAGCTATACGCAGAAGGCAAAGTGGGCCGCGAAGAGCTGCTGCAAGCGGAGTCTGACTCCTATCACAGCCCAGGCACCTGCACCTTCTACGGCACTGCCAACTCAAACCAACTGATGATGGAAGTGATGGGGCTTCACCTGCCAGGCACCTCGTTTGTGAACCCAGGCACGGAAATGCGCGAAGCCCTGACCCGCTACGCGACCGAACAGGCTATTCGCAACACTGAACCTGGCGGCGACTACCGCCCTTTCTATAAGCAGATCGATGAACGCGCCATCGTCAACGCGGTGGTAGGTTTATTGGCATCTGGCGGTTCAACCAACCATACGATGCATTTGATTGCCATGGCCGCTGCGTCGGGCATTACGCTGAACTGGGACGACTTCACCGACCTCTCCGCCGTAACGCCCAGCCTGATGCAGGTATACCCTAACGGCCAAGCGGACATTAACCACTTCCAGGCGGCAGGCGGCATGAGTTACCTGTTCCGCGAACTGCTGGGCGCTGGCTTGTTGCACGGCGATATCCCGACGGTGTTCGGCACCGACCTGACTGCCTACACACAAGAGCCCTTCCTGGAAAATGGCAAAGTGGTTTGGCGCGAAGGTCCAGAAAGCAGCTTAGATGAAAACGTTTTACGCCCAGTCGCTACCCCCTTCGCAGCGACTGGCGGCCTAACAGTAATGAAAGGCAACCTGGGACGCGGCGTAATCAAAGTATCCGCCGTTGCCGACGAACATCGTGTAGTAGAAGCACCGGTAAAAATCTTCGCCGACCAGAACGAAATGAAGGCTGCGTTTGAATCCGGCGACTTAGATCGCGATGTCATCGTTGTGGTGCGCTTCCAGGGGCCAAAAGCCAATGGCATGCCGGAACTTCACAAACTGACGCCGTTCCTGGGCGTACTGCAGGACCGTGGCTTCAAAGTGGCACTGGTGACTGATGGCCGTATGTCTGGCGCGTCGGGTAAAGTGCCCGCTGCGATTCATATCAGCCCAGAAGCACTGGACGGTGGCCCGCTATCGAAACTGCGTGACGGCGATATTGTGCGCCTGGACGCCAACGCAGGTACGCTGGAAGCCAAAGTCGAGGCGGCTACCTGGGCCGATCGTGAGCGCGTAGTGGCGAATTTGGACCACTACCACGTTGGCCTAGGCCGCGAACTGTTTAGCGGCTTCCGCCACCTGGCCATGCGTGGCGAAGAAGGCGCAGGCTCGCTGGGCGGCTTTGAAGCCGATGATCTCGCTCGCCAACAGGGCCAGATTCTTCAAGAGGATGCCTAATGCGACCGGCCTTAATTGGTGATATTGGCGGTACCAATGCCCGCCTGGCGCTCGTCACGCCAGGTGAGGTGACGCCCCACGATATTATTAATCTTCCCTGCGCGGACTACCCTGGGGTTATCGACGCGATTCAGGACTACCTGGAGCGCGTGGGCGCCACGGGTGAAAATGCACCGGTGGAAGCCTGCTTGGCGTTTGCCTGCCCGGTTCACGCCGAGCGGGTCAAGATGACCAATAATCACTGGGATTTTATGAAAAGCGATGTTCAGCAGACGCTGAACCTATCGCTGTTTAAAGTGATTAATGACTTTACCGCACAGGCACTGGGCGTACCCCATGTGGACACCGACAACCTGGTGGAAGTGCAAGCAGGTGTGGCTCAGTCTCACTCTACCCGCTTGGTGATTGGCCCCGGTACAGGTCTGGGCGTTGCTGGCGTTTTTCCCGGCCAACACGCCTGGATACCGCTTCCCACCGAGGGCGGCCACGTCACGTTCGCCCCCACTGACAGCACCGAGCGGGCGCTGCTGGATGTTTTTCTACAGCGCTACCAACGGGTCAGCGTAGAACGTATTTTATGCGGCCAGGGCTTACTGGAGCTGTATCAGGCCCATTGTGCTCTGAACGAGCAAACGCCTGGCTGCACGACGCCAGCCGAGGTTACCCAAGCCGCTAACCAGGGTGACTCTATCGCCACCGCCAGCCTACTGCGCTTTTTAAAAATCCTCGGCGATGTATGCGGCGACGCGACCCTAACAATGGGCGCAAGAGGCGGCGTTTATCTATGCGGCGGGATTTTACCGCGCCTACTGGAGTGGCTACCCAAATCCGAACTGCGTGATAGCTTTGCGAACAAAGGCCGGATGGGCGCGTATAACGCCGATATTCCCGTGTGGATTGTGACTCACCCGTGGACAGGGCTGCTCGGCGCCGCCGAAGCGCTGCATAACGAAGAAGTCTTTTAACTTATTAGGAATGTCCATGCCTGCTCACACCTTCGATGTGCCTTTTGTTCTCGGCATGATGCGCCTGCATGAAGCACCAGAGATGCACCAGGCGAGCTATCTCGCCGACTGGATCGAAGCCCGTATCGAGCAGGGGTTGCACTGGTTCGACCATGCCGACATTTACGGGAACGGTGCGTGTGAGACGCTGTTTGGTCACGCGCTAAACACGCGCCCCGGACTGTCAAAACGGCTTAAGGTGGTGACAAAAGCGAGCATCGCCAACGATAACCCAGCCCACGGCTCTGGCAAGGTGAAACACTACAACGCCAGCCCGGATTATCTAAGCCGCGCCATCGACAATGCACTTAACCGCCTTGGCGTCGAGCGGCTAGATCACTTTTTAATTCATCGCCCTGACTTATTAATGAACGCAGAAGCAACTGGCCGTGCCCTTGATGATGCTATCGATGCAGGCAAAATTGGCGCTGCGGGCATTTCCAACCATTTGCCAAGTCAGTGGCGTAGGCTGCAAAACGCCATGCACCACCCTTTACGTGCCAACCAAATCGAGCTTTCCATTAGCCATAACGCCCCCCTGTTTGATGGTAGCTTTGATGATCTATGCGCCGACGGCCATTGGCCGATGGCGTGGTCACCACTAGCGGGCGGCACACTAATGCAAGGCGACGTCGGTAACGTTCTTAACCGCGTAGCCCGAGAGCAAAACGGTACCTCTAACGCGTTAGCGCTGGCTTGGCTGCGGTCACTGCCTAGTCGGCCGATTCCCGTTGTGGGCAGTGTGAAGCCTGAGCGTATTGCTGACATGCTCGACGGGCCTGAGACGCTCTCAAGGGAGACATGGTACGAGCTATTAGAGGCCGCGCGAGGCCACTGCGTCGCGTAACCCCTTCATCAATTAATAATATAATGACAAGGAATGACTTATGACGCCGGTGATTGCTTTCGGTGAAGCCTTGGTTGATATGTTGTCCAGCCGCTTAGGCGATGATACTGGCCAAGAAACCTTCACTCCTTACGCGGGCGGCGCACCTGCTAACGTCGCGGTTGCCTGTGCCCGACTTAACGTACCCAGCCAGTTTTTAGGCATGGTGGGTGACGATACGTTTGGCCACTTCCTGATTCGTGAGCTAAAAAGCCATGGTGTGGATACTCAGGGTGTGGTGTTGACCAAAGAGGCACGCACTGCGCTGGCGTTTGTTTCCCGGGACAGCAGCGGCGAGCGCACGTTTGATTTTTATCGCCCACCGGCGGCCGACCTGCTTTATCGCTTAGAGCACCTGCCCCACGGCGTGTTTGAACAACCGGCGATTGTTCACTTATGCAGCAACAGTTTGACTGACCCCGAGATTGCCGACACCACCTTAGCGATTGCCGCTATGGCAAAGCGCGCAGGCTGTTTAGTCAGCGTGGATGCCAACCTCCGCCACAATCTGTGGACCGAAGGGTCAGCCGACCTTTGGCTAGTAACCGAGCTATTGGATAGCGCCGAGCTCGTTAAAGTCTCACTGGAGGAGCTTGATTATCTTCGTGGCGGGCATTCTCAGGAAGCGTGGCTATCTCAGCGACTAGCCGCCGGGGTAAAAGTAATTTTAATCACCGACGGCCCTAACAAGGTGGTGCTGAAAGGTGTTGGCCTTGACCACACCATCACACCGCCCCAAGTGACCGCTGTTGACACTACGGCTGGCGGTGATGCGTTTATTGGCGGCCTGCTGGCTGAGCTTTCACGGCACGGCATTGATGAGAACTGGTACCAGGACAACAGTGCCTTTCTAACCCGCGCGGTGGATATTGCCTGCCGCTGTGGTGCTCACGCAGTAACACGCCCAGGCGCCTACGCCGCACTGCCGACCCATAGTGATATTGAAGCGCTAAGAAATACGTAACGTCTGTAGCAAAAAAGGGCGTGCAACAGCACGCCCCTTAACTATGTAATTACATGCTAAATCCTACTAACGCGCTACCGCACCTTTACTCGATACCACACTGCCACCGAGCAACCCTGCGCTGCCTTCCAAGACGTTGACCTCAATCGAGCCTGTTGTTTGAGTTGTAAAGCTCACCTGAGTAATCGCTCGTTGTTGCGTATCACCGTTCACCAGGATCTCCAGCGAGCCATGATCACACCACCACTCTAGCGTGATCGTTAAACCATCAACGCTGCCCGCCGCATGGTCACAGGCGAAATGGTCATCGAAAGCTGCTTGTCCGTTCACGCCTCTACGCGTGTAGCGAAGTGCAACATCCTCTTCTACCGCTTCAAGCATGAGCTGTTGATGATCTCCCTGCTGAAGCGACAACGCCACTCGGCTGCCAGCCGTTAAGGTCAGTTCAAGCACACCACGACTTACCGGTGGCAACGAGGTTAAGACGCTATATTGCCCAACACCCAGCATCGCCTGTGGCGGGATAGTATGCGGTACGGCTGTCAGCGCCTCATGGCACTCGCTGGCGATACGTTGGCAAAGCTGAATGCCGCTCGATGTCGCACGCAGGGTTAACTCTCTGGGCAGACTCATCATTCCCCGCCAGCCAGCTTCAGGCGCATGATTGGCATACTGCCAATTATTCAGCCAAGCCACGACTAAACGGCGCCCCGGAATATTCGACCAGCTCTGCACGGCGTAAAAGTCACGTCCTTCGTCCATCATCATGACGTCATCAGGCGAGTGGTCGTTAGTAAAACGCTGGCCATCGAACTCGCCCACAAAATATTGCGTGAACGAGCCAAAGGCATTATCTGGCGTAGCCCCAATGCCAACGATTAATACCCAGCGGCTAGATAGCTGCCCATTGCTAGCGCCTTCCACTGGCAGCTCGAACAAATCGGGGCATTCCCAAGGGTGCTGAGTATGCGCGCCGTGGCCCTCGCCAAACGCACTGGCAAACTGCCAGTCCAATAGGTTTTCCGAGGTGTAAAAATGAATTTCCTGACCACAAGCCAGCGCCATTACCCAACGCTGGGTAGCGGCATGCCACAACACTTTTGGGTCGCGAAAATCGTTAAACCCTGGCGCGGGTAGCACTGGGTTATTGGCGTACTGATGCCAAGTGCGCCCCTTGTCGCGGCTATAAGCCAAACACTGTGACTGCTCATAATCTTCAGGGTCATCGGAAAGCACTCGGTGGCAGGTATAAAACGCCAGCAGCCCCGGCTGGCCGTCAAACAGACCCGTCACATCATGCTCATCCACGATGGCACTACCTGAAAAACACGCCCCTTGGGCGTCTGGCATCAGTGCAATAGGTAAGTGTTCCCAACGGCAAAGATCGGTGCTTACCGCATGCCCCCAGTGCATGGGCCCCCATACCGTATCGTGGGGATGGTATTGATAAAAGAGATGATACTCCCCTTCGAAATATACAAGCCCGTTGGGGTCATTCATCCAGCCAGTAGACGGCGTAAAATGCAGCGTTGGCCTAAGAGGAGTAAATTTGACGAGATTCAATGTAAAAAACCCTAACTTAATCGATTAAGTTGAGGCTATCACGCTTTTTTCTTCCCGGCTCTAGGTTTAGTACGAAAGCTCGGCTAAAGGAGGCTAAACAAGGGAAAAATTAACAAAAAACCATCACGCTGCCTATTCCTGCACTTCCTCGATGGCACTGAATAGAGGTTGATCTAGCCGGGTCGATCTTTACGATGATTCAAAGACTCAAACGTCGACATGGCACGAGAGGTTCTTCAAGCAATGTCGACAGTGGACCTGCCAGGCTCAGCCTCCCACTGCCCGTGCATATACTTCAGTGGAGTCATCCCTGTGTGCTGACGGAAGAAATGAATAAAGGCGCTGTCCGAAGAGAACCCCAACAGGTAGGCCACATCGTTAACCTGACGTTGCATTGATAGCAGTTCGATAGCCGCAAGCAGACGCCATTGCTGGCGCCAGGCCTGGTAGCTCATCCCGGTTTCACGGCAAAAAATCCGGCTGACTGTCTTAGCACTAGCACCAAACTGTCCTGCAAGCGGGATCAGAGCTGGGGGTAATTCCCCCTCAGGGCTCCAGCGTTCAACCAGCGCCTTCAAACGCGTGTGTAACGGTAGCGTCAGTTGCAGTGACTCACGCTCAGCCTGCTGCATCTCTTCTATAAACAATGCCAGCGTGTTGTGCGTACTAACATCCGTTATATCCCAAGGCCACCAGGCCATACGTTCGATCAGTGCGCGCAAAAGCTCATTCACCACGACCACTTTCACCTCCTGGCCAAGTAACTGAGACACCTCGAGGCTGAAGTAGACGGAGCGATATGACACCACATTGGTCATCATCGCCTGATGCTTAACCCCAGCAGGGATCCACGCCGCTCGAGTTGGCGGCAACACGCATCGCTGACCATCAAGCACAATGCGCATACACCCACGTGGGGCATACAACAGCTGCCCTTTGGCGTGACTGTGCATACCTGAATCATGACGACCGACCTCGGCGGCAATTCCCACCACGTTGCCTACTACCAAGTCCGGGTCAAAAGACTGCTGCTGGTTGATCAGTGCCACTGTCTTATTTTCGACATATTTGGTTTGAATAACGTTATTTGAACAACACAAGACTAAGTAAGCTAGCACCACGTTTCAAGAGACATGGAATCGTCACGATGAACCCGCTACTTTATTTGATCCTGGCACTGATGATGTTCCCCCAGGTGGTCGAGACTATCTACAGCCCTGCACTACCGTCGATGGCGAGCTTTTTCGGCGTATCAGCCTCCACTGCGGGTCTGACCCTCTCCTGCTATTTTTTAGTGTTCGCCTTCGGCGTAGTGTTCTGGGGCATGATGGCGGACAAGCTAGGTCGTCGCTCGGCTATGCTGCTTGGGCTGGGGTGCTACGCACTCGGTTCCGGCATTGCTATCTACGCTCCCGATTTTCATTGGCTACTGCTAGCCCGAGCGCTAAGCGCCTTTGGCGCAGCGACCGGCTCAGTGGTCTGCCAGACAATCTTGCGTGACCGTTGGCAGGGAGCGAAACTGGCGCAGATTTTCTCTTACATGGGAATGGGTATCGCCCTTAGTCCGGTGGTCGGTCTATTTGCTGGCGGGCAGTTGGTCAACTTTGGTGGTCATCAGGCAGTGTTCAGCGCACTGCTTGTGCTGGCACTCCTGCTGCTTGCCATCACCGCTAAAATACTGCCAGAAACCCGTAAGGTACAGGTGCCTGTTGACCTAGTCACGCTAGGAAAACAGATGGTGAAAGACGCTGCGCTATGGCGCGATGTCATTCTGGTGGCCTGCTTTAACGTGCTGCTGTTTGGCTATTATCTACAGGGCCCATTCCTATTTGATAGGCTTGGACTGAGAGCGCAGGCGTTCGGTTACAGCGGGTTAGCGCTGGCAACCGGCAGCATACTTGGCAGCTATGCTAACAAGACGCTACTGAAGAATGGCAGGAGCCCCCATCAACTTATCGTCCGAGCCTGTCAACTAGCGATGGTCAGCGCCCTGGGCGTCTACACCCTGCAATCTTCCTTGCTATTCCTGTTACCGATGATGGGTATAGCAGCAGCGTTTGCGGTGGCTATTCCCAATATCCTCAGCCGAGCACTTAAAAACTACCAGCAGCAATTGGGCAGCGCGGGCGCCCTATTCGGCCTCGGCTACTACCTGCTAATAGGAGTAGGGCTCGGAGCCAGCAGTTGGCTAAATAATATGGGCCAGAGTGCATTACTGTGTGCCATCACGGCACTACTCGCCACGGGTTGGGAAAGGTCGCGCCGGTAGCCCCTACCTGGCGCACCACAAAAAAGCCCGAGCATGGCAATATGCTCGGGCAAATGACTTACCCACACGACCCGATATCAGTGAGGCAAGTAACGAGAGTGCTCGTGTCGATTTACATCGTATTCGTTAGTGGTGAAAACGCTCAGCGGCCTGACGGGCCAGCTCGCGAATACCGTCCCAATCTTCTGCTTCAACCATGGCTTTCGGTGTTAGCCAAGAACCGCCTACACACATAACATTGGGTAGTGACAGGTAGGTTTCAGCGTTATCAACCGTGATACCGCCGGTTGGGCAAAAGCGTGCTTCGGGAATCGGCGCGCCAAAGGCTTTAATGGCTTTGGCACCACCGCTGGACTCAGCCGGGAAAAACTTGAAGCGGCGATAGCCGTACTGCCAGCCTGTCATCAGCTCAGAGATCGTTGATACGCCGGGCAACATCGGCACCGGGCTCTCTACGCCATAGCGATAAAGCGCTTCCGTCGCGCCAGGTGTCACTACAAAATCCGCACCTACCTGTTCAGCTTGGCGGTATTGCGCGGGCGTCAACACGGTACCAACACCGATGCTGGCTCCCGGCAGCGCTTCTTTCATGCGTTTAATTGCTTCCAACGCGCAGTCGGTACGCAAGGTAATTTCCAACACGCTTAAGCCACCTTCAACCAAGGCGCGACCTAGCGGTACCGCATCTTCAAGACGCTCAACGGTAATCACCGGAATGACCTCAGCCTTTAAGCAAATGCTGTCAAGCTCGGCAGTACGTGTTGAGGGTAGCTGTTTATCGATTGTCATCAGTGAGTCTCCAAGCAGGTGTTACTGGCAAACGTTTATTGGCGAAAGCCCAGGCGTTACGGCGCCCAGTAGATCGCTAACGGGCAAGATAAAAACGCGCGAATAGGTAGCTTACGGACATCATCACCATTCATGGCGTTTGCCAATACGCTGCGCTTATCATCGCCAGTAATATGTAAAATATGTCGATGCGCCTGATGCAGGCGATCTGCTGAGAAAGTAATACGCGGCTGCGGCTGACTAGGCGTGCGTACCGCGACAAGCGGCTCATCGGTAGAGAGCGCTAAACCTAGTTCTAGGCTGTCGGGGAACAGCGACGCCGTATGGCCATCGCCGCCCATTCCCAAGATCACAACGCTGGCGGGCCAAGGCAGAGATGCCGTGCGTTTGGCAACCTCATCAACCCCCTCTTCCGGCGTCGAGGCATCCGAGGTTAGCGGTACGAAGTTGGCGTTCGCCGCCGCTCCTTGAAGCAGGTTTTCGCGCACCAGCTTGGCATTGCTATCGCTACTTCCCTCATCCACCCAGCGTTCGTCGGCCAAGGTGATATCAATGCGCTCCCAAGGCAGCGGTTTGGCTGCCAGCGCTTTAAAAAAAGGCACCGGCGTAGAGCCACCCGAGACGACCAGTAGCGCGCGCTCTTGGCGGCTCAAGTCTTCGGCCAATGCCTGGAAGACCGCTTCTGCCAGCTGTTGTGCTAGCGCTTGACGTGCTTCGCTCATATTAATAGTCCTCGTACCAACTGCGGCCATCTTGGGTAATCATGGCGATGGAGGCGACTGGCCCCCAAGAGCCTGCCGGGTAACGGCGCGGCGGGGTTTCACGGGCTTTCCAACCGTCGATGAGCTGGTCGCACCAACGCCAAGCGTGCTCAACTTCGTCGCGGCGCACGAACAGATACTGTTGGCCTTTCATAACTTCCAGCAGCAAGCGCTCATAGGCATCTGGGATACGTGATTTGGGGAACGCGCTGTTAAAGTCCAGGTGCAACGGGCCAGGGCGTAAGCGCATGCCTTTATGCAAACCGCTGTCTTTGGTGAGCACCTGAAGCGCGATCCCTTCATCCGGCTGCAGGCGAATGATCAGCTTGTTAGACGCAATCCCCCGCTGATCAGGATCAAAAATATAGTGCGGCTGCTGGCGGAAGTGGATCACGATTTGGGACAGTTTTTCAGGCATGCGCTTACCGGTACGCAGGTAGAACGGCACACCCGCCCAGCGCCAATTTGAAACCTCGGTTTTCATTGCCACAAAGGTTTCGGTCTGGCTCTGGGTATTCGCCCCTTCTTCTTCCAGGTAGCCGGGTACCGGCTGACCATCATTGGTGCCCGCGGTATATTGCCCACGTACTACATCACGCCCCAGCGCTTCACCGGTAAACGGCTTTAGGGCTTTAAGCACTTTTACTTTCTCATCACGAATCGCGTCGGCATCCAGGTTGGAAGGCGGGTCCATGGCAATCAAGCATAGCAATTGGAGCAAGTGGTTTTGCACCATATCGCGAAGCTGCCCGGCATCATCGAAGTAGCCCCAGCGCCCTTCAATGCCGACCTTTTCTGCAACGGTAATTTCTACATGGGAAATGTGGTTCTGATTCCATTGCGTCCCGAATAACGGGTTAGCAAAGCGCAGCGCAATCAGGTTCTGTACCGTTTCTTTACCTAAATAGTGGTCAATACGGTAAATACGCGACTCAGGAAAAACGGCCCCAATAGCGTCGTTAACTTCTTCTGATGACACTAAGTCGTAGCCGATGGGCTTCTCAACGATGACCCGCGTTTGCTCATCCAGGCTGCCACTCGCCTCAAGGTTGCGGCAAATATCGCCGTAGATCATGGCGCCAACGGATAAGTAAACCACCATGGGGCGATCAGAGCCTTCGCGCCATTCACGTATTTGCTCAAAGCCCTCAGCTTTTTTGAAATCCAGCTGGCAATAGTCAAGCCGATTTAGAAAACGCTCGAGACTCTCTTTATCCTGCTCATCTTTTTTTAGCCGCTTTTGCAGCGCGCCGCTGACCAATTGGCGGAATGCAGCGGTGTCATGCGCTTGACGTGCCAGCCCCATAATCCGCGTGCTTGCGGGCATTAAGCCCTCACGGTCAAGGTGATAAAGCGCAGGAAACAGCTTGCGCATCGCAAGATCGCCCAGCGCCCCAAACAGCGCTAAATCAATAGCGTGTTTCTGATCGCCCAGCGGGGAATGTGACTGGCTCATCTCAGCTCCTATTTATAATTAGATGATCTAATGTAGTTAGATTACCTAAAATCTATCTGATATCGGGCATTATACGCAACATTACATGTAATTTTACTACAAAAAAATAGCACTGCCTCCCCAATTACAACTTTAAACGTTATTTACGTCTCTATTTGAGCAGTGTCGACCCTGAGCAGTACCGATGCCGACACCTAACGTTATACCGCTTTATTGTTACCTTTCATTCCACTCTACGCCCCTTGGATACGCCATCGCTACGCCCCTTGAGGATGAGATGACGTTGCGCGTAATTGGCGACGCTGGCACTGACTAAAGCGCTGCTCATCAAAATATTCGCAGCACTCTACGACAACAACAATGAGGTATTTACATTATGGCAACGTCTCGCCCAATTATGATGCCACTGTTAGCCGCCACGCTGGCTGCCAGTGCCGCCCTTCCCGCCGTTGCGTTTGAGGACGACCGCCTGACTATCTGGATGGGTGATAATAAAGGTCAAGCAGGCATTCGCGCAGTTGCCGAGCAGTTTCTTGAAGAAACAGGCATCGAAGTTGAGGTGGTATTTCCCGATAACCTTACCGATCGCTTTCAGCAAGCGGCAGGAAGTGGCCAGGGACCGGATATCGTCATCTGGGCTCACGACCGCATGGGCGAGTGGGCACAAAGCGGCTTATTGAAACAAGTCGCCCCAAGTGACAGCTTCCGCGAGGCGTTTTACGACTTCACCTGGGAAGCTGCGCTGTGGAATGGTGAAACCTACGGCTACCCGATATCGGTAGAGTCACTGGGCCTCATTTACAACAAAGCCTTGGTAGAAACACCGCCAGAAAGCTTTGCCGAACTGATGGAGCTTGACGAAACGCTCTCTCAAGACGGCAAAAAGGCCATCCTATTTGATTACAGTGAGCCGTATTACGGATGGACCTTGCTAGCGGCCAACGGCGGCTACCCTTTCAAGCAGACCGACAGCGGCTATGACGTCAACGATATAGGCGTTAACAACGAAGGTGCCTTACAAGGGGCAGAACTGTTGGTTGAGTTGATCGAAAGCGATGTATTACCCCGCGGCACTGATTACAACTTGATGGACACCCGCTTTAACCAGGGCGAAGTGGCTACCATGATTAGCGGCCCATGGGCCTGGCCGAACCTGGAGCGTAGCGGAATTGACTACGGCGTCGCGTTACTGCCGAAAGTGGGGGATGAACGTGCTAAACCCATGTTTGGCGTGATGACGGCAATGATTAACTCCGCCACACCCAATGATTTTCTCGCCGTGGAGTTTTTAGAAAACTATCTGCTTAGCGAAGAGGGCATGCACACATTCAACAGCGACGGCTCACTGGGAGCGGTTGCCCATATCGATTATCAGGCTGAGCTTGCTGATAACCCCAACATTGCCGCGACGCTTGAAAATGCCGAAGTCGGTATGCCCATGCCAAATATTCCTGAAATGGGTGCTTTCTGGGCAGCCATGGAGCCCGCCCTGCAAAACATCGGCAGTGGACGCCAATCGCCCCAAGAAGCGCTGGATGCCGCTGCACGGCGTATGCGCCAGTAAGCTTTTTCTGCCCTTCTGCCCGGTAGCCAATGCCACCGGGCAGCTTTCAGGATGTCACTATGTATACCACTAACGCCTCTCGTGGCCTTCCCCGCCACCGCTCTCGCCATCTCACCGAACGTTACACCCGCTGGACACTTCGCTGCGTCATTGCCACCTTGGTAATCGCGCTGTTATGGCTGGTAGTCGCCTTTCACCTTAATGGCCAGTGGATGTTCGCGCTGCTCTTTCTAGTGCTGGGCGCCTCGCTGGGCGTGGTGTTTACCAAACGCACGTTAATGAGCCACCGGTATATTTTTCCTGCCGTGGCGGGGCTGGGTGTATTTGTTATTTTCCCGCTGCTTTACACCATCGGCATTAGCTTTAGTAATTACAGCTCAAGCAACTTGTTATCGGAAGAGCGCGTGCGCGGCCAGTTGATGAGCCAAACCTATCAACAGGAAGGCAACGCGTTTGAGCTAACGCTCTACCAAGAAGGTGAGCTTGTCCGCTTATACCTGGAAAACAGTGAGGCAGACACGACCCAGCGTTTCGTTTCTTCACCGCTCAACTTCGCCAACCATGAAACCCGTCAAATAGGCATTCAGGCAGTAGACGCTTCGCCTGCCCAAGAGCCACTGGGAGTGCGCGCTATTATCCAGGCACGTGATTCTCTGCAAGGGCTTAGGCTGCTGACACCGGATGGCGCGGAGCTGCGTATGGCAGGGTTACGCCAGTTTGCTCCGATGGTAGATCGCTATGAAGCACGTGAAGACGGCGCGCTTTATGATCGCCGCGATGACCGCGTTCTTACCCCCGACCCCGCTAGCGGATTTTTTGTCGCTGATAACGGCGAAAGCATCACGCCGGGATGGCCAGTCAATGTAGGATTTACCAACTATACGAAGATATTCACCGATCCCGACATTCGCGGTCCCTTCATGCAGATCTTTGTGTGGACCTTTGTGTTTGCCGCACTGACGGTGGTCTTCACCCTGGCCGTTGGCTTTGTGTTGGCGTCACTGTTGCAGTGGGACCAACTCAAGGGCAAAGCCGTTTATCGCACGCTGTTAATTCTGCCTTACGCCGTGCCCGCCTTTATCTCCATCCTGATTTTTAAAGGCATGTTTAACCAGCACTTCGGTGAAGTGAATATGATTCTGGACGCGCTGTTTGGCGTTCGGCCAGAGTGGTTTACCGACCCGTGGCTGGCGCGCTCCATGCTGTTGATTGTTAATACCTGGTTGGGCTACCCCTATATGTTGCTGCTGTGCATGGGGCTAATCCAAGCCATCCCCCAAGATCTCTACGAAGCCTCGGCAGTCGATGGCGGCGGCCCTATTACCAATCTGTTCAAGATTACCCTGCCACTGATTATTAAACCGCTTACACCGCTGTTAATTGCCGCCTTTGCATTTAACTTCAATAACTTTGTGCTAATTGCGCTATTAACCGGCGGCAACCCTGACATTTTGGGCGCCAGCACTCCTGCAGGCACCACCGATCTATTGGTCAGCTACACCTACCGTATTGCCTTCCAGGATGCCGGACAGAACTTTGGGCTGGCAGCCGCCATCGCAACGCTCATTTTCCTCTTGGTCGCGGGTATGTCGTTGCTTAATTTGCGCCTTTCCAAGGTTAAGGTTTAGGAGGTTACTCATGGCCATGGTTCAACCGCGTTCTGTGGGTGCGCGCCGCTTGGGCGCACACCTTGCACTGATCTGCTTTGTTTCACTGATTGTCTTCCCGCTGTTGCTGGTGATTTCAATCTCATTTCGCGAGGGTAACTTTGCCTCTGGCAGCTTGATTCCCGAGAATTTCTCGTTGGAACACTGGTCGCTAGCACTGGGAATTCCCTGGGAACGCCCGGATGGCAGTATTGTTCAACCGCCCTTTCCCGTGCTGTTGTGGCTGTGGAACTCGATAAAAGTGGCGGTAGTTTCTTCGGTGTTGATTCTCATGTTAGCGACGACGAGCGCTTACGCCTTCGCACGCATGCGCTTTAAAGGCAAAGAACCGCTTTTGAAAGGTATGCTGATTTTCCAGATGTTCCCAGCCGTACTGTCGCTTGTGGCGCTCTACGCCCTGTTTGATCGACTGGGACAGTTTGTTGGCTGGTTAGGCATCAACACCCACGGCGCGCTGATCGTGGCATCACTGGGCGCGGTCGCGCTGCATATATGGACCATTAAAGGCTACTTTGAGTCGATTGATGGCTCGCTGGAAGAAGCGGCTATGGTTGATGGCGCCAGCACCTGGCAAGCGTTCCGCTACATTCTGCTGCCGCTGTCGATTCCCATTTTGATGGTGGTTTTCATTCTGGCTTTTGTGATGAGCATCATGGAATACCCCATGGCCTCAGTACTGCTGGTGGATGAACACAAACTCACCCTGGCGGTAGGTGCCCAACAATACCTTGCCGACCACAACCAGCGCTGGGGCAACTTTGCCGCCGCTGCTGTGCTTTCCGGCCTGCCCATTACCGTTGCGTTCTTGATCTGCCAGCGCTGGATTATTGGTGGATTAACCGCTGGGGGCGTCAAAGGCTAAATTCCTGGATTTAACTACTAAGTGCAGCACTCCCGATTCCTCGCTTGAGCACCTTGCTCGTCACCGACCCTATTGATGGGGTCGGTTTTTTCATCACTGTGTTTATTACTTGAGTATTTTTTAGAGAAATTTTACGGACTTTTTGTGGTTGTCATGGTGTTATATCGCGATAAACATTAGGGCAATTTAAGAGCGGATCTATGACCACCTTTCCCAGCGGAATTTACTATCGAGACGCTTACCGCAATTGGGCACAAATATTTAAAATCATGGCAGTATTATGGTTAGTGCTTGCCATGTTTATGGCACTGCCTTGGATTGTTCTCATTATTGAAAAAGATCCTGACGCCCCCGCTTTTGGGGTGTCGCTTCTCATTATTCTGAGCGCCACGCTGATCACTTGGTTACTAACCCGCCGAGTATCGCTGGAGCTGAAGCCTTGGCAAATGTTTATATTGACGGCGGGCAGTTGGACCAGCATTAGCTGTTTTGCCAGCCTCCCGCTTATCTTAGGTGCGCCCCAACTTAGCGTTACGAATGCCGTCTTTGAGTCGGTCTCCGCGATTACCACTACCGGTTCCACCATTTTAACGGGGATCGAAGAGTTATCCGACGGATTAAAGCTGTGGCGAGGCTTAATGCAGTGGATGGGTGGTATCGGCATTATCGTCATGGGCATCGCTATTCTGCCATTTCTTAAAGTAGGCGGCATGCGGCTATTTCACACTGAATCTTCGGATTGGTCCGATAAAGTAATGCCTCGTACGGGAGGTATTGCAAAAGCGACGCTAACTATCTACGTGGCGCTGACACTACTGGCCATGTTGAGCTATTGGGTCGGTGGAATGCTGCCACTAGATGCCGTGGTTCACGGGATGACATCACTGGCGACCGGTGGCTTTGCCAACTCTGACGCCTCGTTTGGTGCCTACGCTGAGCAACCGTGGTTGGTATGGATGGGTAGCCTTTTTATGCTGAGTGGTGCGCTACCCTTTGTCTTATATATTCGCTTTATTCGCACCTCCCGCAGCGCCCTGTGGAAAGACCAACAGGTGCGTGGTTTGTTAAAGCTCCTGCTAGCGGCAATTTTAGTTCTTAGCACATGGCGCGTTTTACAAGGCGATGATTGGTTTGTCTCGCTCACCCACGTCACGTTTAACGTCATTTCAGTTGTAACCACCACTGGCTATGCATCCGACGACTATACGCTGTGGGGTTCATTACCCATCGCGGCGTTCTTCTATCTTACGTTTATAGGTGGCTGTAGCGGCTCTACCAGCGGTGGTATGAAAGTTTTCCGGTTCCAAATCGCTATGCTGATGCTGCGTAATCAGTTGCGCTATCTGATTCACGCTAATGGTGTTTTCACAACGCGCTATAATCAGCAGCCGGTGACCAACGATATTTCCCGTAGCGTAGTGGCCTTCTCTTTCTTCTTTTTTATCACGATTGCAGTGCTTGCCTTGAGCCTTTCAGCATTGGGACTGGACTTAGTCACTGCCCTTTCCGGTGCGGCCACTGCGGTGGCGAATGTAGGCCCGGGGCTCGGTGACACCATTGGCCCGGCAGGTAACTTTGCAACACTACCCGATGCCGCCAAATGGCTACTGTGCCTTGGCATGTTAATGGGCCGCCTGGAAATTTTAACGGTCGTGGTGCTGCTCACACCGATGTTCTGGCGACGCTAACCTTGTTAGAACCGTGCTACGTTTCAGGGCGTAGCGCGGCTTCTACCAGCAATCGATATCCGACGCCTGCTTCTGTTTGAAGCAAGGTGGGTGTTTGTGGGTCATCCCCCAGTTTCTGCCTTAGTCGGCTGATCACGATGCGCAAATAGTGCGTATCATCAACATGCGTTGGCCCCCAAATTTCTTTTAACAACTGGGTCTGGGTAACGACCCGCCCGGCGTAGCGGCACAGGCGCGCTAACACAGCGAACTCTTTGCGCGTTAAGTGCACATCATCTTGCTGTAGTGTGACCCGCCTTAGCTCCAGATCAATCGCTAACCCCTGACTTACATAGTAACTTGATGTTTGCTCTCCCCGAGCTTTCTGGGCCAAGCGCAATACCGCTCTTATACGCGCTAGTAACTCTTGAATGCCAAAGGGCTTAGTAACGTAATCGTTGGCACCGTTATCCAACGAAAAGACTTTCTCTTCTTCCCGATCACGAACAGATACCACAATGACCGGTACGGTACTGTGCTCACGTATACCCTGCAGTACTTCGTGGCCGTCCATATCAGGCAAGCCTAAATCGAGCAGCACGACGTCAGGGGCTTGGGTATACACCATGGCTAACGCTTGCTCGCCATTCTCTGCTTCCAATACTGCGTAGCCCTGAGAGGCTAAACTGATACGCAGAAATCGCCGAATCTGCTGCTCATCATCAACAATTAGAATGCGACCGCTGCCTTCACTCTTCATCACCCCTCCTAATATCTGCACCTAACAGTGGCAGCGTTATAATAATCGCGGTGCCTCGCCCACTTTCGCCCGTACCGGCCATAATAGTGCCGCCATGGGCACCAATCATGCCACGACATATGGCCAAACCAAGGCCGCTGCCATGAGCACTTCTATCGCCGTCGCCACCGCTGTAAAACATATCGAATACCTGCTCGCGTAGCTCGGGGGAAATACCAGGGCCTTGATCTTCAACAGTAATCACCAACGTTGCGGGATCACCTTCAGTGAAGTGCGCCTTTATGCTCAATTCACCCCCTGGTGGTGAAAAACGTTGAGCGTTATCCAAGACATTGACCAACGCTTGTTCTACCAGCGCAGGGTGGACATAAAGTAGCGGTAACGAAGGAGGCCAGGACTTGCGGACAACGACATGCTTAAGCGACTGACCCAAGCGCTTGAGCGCTGAGTTAATAACGTCGTCAAACGCTACCCAGTCTCGCTCAATTTTTAACGTGCCGTGACCTAGTCGGGTCATATCCAACAAGTTTTGTATGTATCGATTGAGGCGCTCACTTTCGGACAAAATGCCATCAAGCAGCTCACGCTGGTCGCTATCGCTTAGCTGCGGTTTGAGTTCAATCAACGAACTGGCTGAGCCAATAATAGAAGAGAGTGGTGTACGTAGGTCATGAGACACCGATGAGAGTAACGCAGAGCGCAGGCGTTCGTTCTCTTCGGAGACACGGGTTGTATTCAACTCTGCCACTAGCCGGGTACGCTCTAGCGCCATACTAAGCTGACGCACCAGCGTATCCATTAACGACTCTCGTTCGAAGGTGAGCGCTTTTAGGCTTTCCGACAGTTTAAGCGCCAGCATCCCTACTTTTTCGCCCTGCACTGTCAGGGGTATTAAGCGCCAAGCCTGTTGACTCAGGGTGTCTGTGCCTTGGCCACTGGGCTTTTGATGCTGCCAACTCCACACCGCCGCTTGCTTAGCGGTCATGTCCAAACGGACCGAATCCGGCAGCGCATGCACAACTCGCACTTCATTCGCGCTTTCGGCGCTTTCAATAAATACCGTGGGCACCGCAAAGCACTGCACCAATGTATCAACACCAATTTTTGCTGCACTGGCGCTGTCTGTCGCGGTTGATAGCTGTTCGGCATAACGCAACAAAAGCTGGGTCTGATCGCGGCTAGCGCGCAGTGCAATTAAACGCCGCCGTCCCCTACCCGCAAGCTGCCCAACCACCACGGCGACGAGCAAGAAGAACACTGCGGTCAGCAGTTGACCACGCTCCACCATGGCAAAGGTTAGACGCGGCTCGGTAAAGAAGAAGTTGAATGCTAAAAAGCTCGCGATGGCACTGAACATCGCCATGGCGGTACCCGCCCATACGGCACTAAACAGTACGGCCACTAAAAACACTAAGGGTAAGTTGGCCAGCTCAAGCCAGGGCTCTAGCACGACAGCCACCCCTAGGGATGCCATCACCGCCAAGCTAGTGGCCAGTAATTGGGGAGGATGCAGTTTCCAGCCATGCCACCATCTATTGGCACGTTGTTTTAAGGCCCCTTGTGCCACTACAACAATATCGAACGCTTCGGCATGCGCCATCAAGCGTTGGGCCAGTGGCCGTGACCATTTCCACCAGCGACGCTTCGCTTCGCGGCCGACTACAATGGTGGTCGCATTAATTGAACGTGCATAGTTGAGCGCTTCGCTTAGCTGACTATGCCCTTGTAAACGTATTGAATCGCCACCCAGCCGAGTAACCAGGCTGAAAACTTGTTCAATGGCCAGTTGCTGCTCTGGGGAGGCAATTCCTTTATCAACATAGACCGCTCGCCAGACCGCCAAGCGCCGCTCTGCCATCCGATGAGCCGCGCGAACCAGCGATACGTCGTCTTCACTGCCATTAATCACCACCAACAGGTGCGGTCTTACCGGCCAGGGGCCTGACCTACCACCAGCATCCATTGCCACTTTAACATCCGCATCCACCCGCTCGGCCATGGTTTGAATTGCCAGCTCACGCAGCGCGTTGAGATTGGATTCATTAAAGTAACCTTCCATGGCAGCACGGGCTTGTTCGGGTATATAGACCTTGCCACGCCTTAAGCGCTCAAGGAGCTCATCGGGCGTTAAGTCAACAAGCGATACATCGCGGGCGCGCTCTAACAGCGCATCGGGCACCGTTTCGCGCATGCGAATCCCAGTAATCCGCGCGACATCATCATTCAAACTTTCGAGATGCTGGACGTTAACGGTTGTCCACACGTCAATACCTGCATCCAGCAGCTCCTCAATATCCTGGTAACGACGCGGGTGCCGACTGCCGGGGATATTACGGTGGGCAAGTTCGTCCACCAGCAAAATAGTGGGACGCCGCGCCAGGGTGGCATCAATATCAAATTCATAGAAGGTTCGGCCATGGTGCTTTAAAGGCGCTAGCGGAAGCCGTGCCATCCCATCACACAAGGCTTCGGTATCAGCGCGGCCGTGTGACTCCACCACGCCAATGACAATATCTTCACCTTCCTCTGCCCGTTCACGGGCGGTGCGAAGCATGGTGTATGTTTTACCGACACCGGGTGCGGCTCCCAGAAATACACGCAAACAGCCGCGCGCCTCTCGGCGCGCGGCTTTTAGCAATGTATTGGGATCGGGTCGCTGATCCGCTGAATACATTGGTTTACTCCATGGTGTCTGAAGCCATCGGGGTGACGGGTGCTGAGGTTAATGGCGCTGCGGTGGTTGATGATACTGGAAAACGATCATCCAAACTGACATTCAGCCGCAACACATTCACCACCGGCGAGCCCAGCCAGCCTGTGTTTTCAAGTGCTTGATCAATTAGCGCCATCACAGTAGCTTCGTCGATGCCACGTGCTTGCGCTACTCTGGCAACCTGTAGCTCAGCCGCCTCGGGGGAGATATGCGGGTCGATACCGGAGCCAGACGCGGTAATCAGATCAACAGGGATTTGATCGACACTTACGTTTTCACGTTGAGCAATGGCATTTGCATCTGCCTGGGCACGCTCGCGCAGCGATACATTACTCGGCGCCAGATTAGAACCTGAGACGCCACCTGCGTCATTGCCCGCCGCTGATGGACGACCAATAAAGTACTCATCGCTGACAAACGTCTGAGATACCAGGCTTGACCCGACCACCCGACCAGAGGCATCTCGAACCAAACTGCCTTGCGCCTGTTCGGGGAATAACCAGCCACCCAGTGTTGTGGTAACCAGCGGATAAATCAGCCCTAGAAGAACGGCCATTACCACCATAAAGCGAAGTGCATTGCCCCAGGAGGCCTTTGCCTGCAGCACATCGTCATTCACTGCGATCTGGCGTTTCATATCTACATTCATCACGTTTCTCCTAGATAAATAACGCAATCAGCATGTCGAGAAGCTTGATGGCGGGGAATGGCAGTAGCAGCCCACCCAGGCCATAAATCAGCAGATTTCGACGTAACAACTCCGTCGCCGATGCCGCTTTCACAGACACACCGCGCAAGGCAAAGGGAATCAATGCCGGAATGATTAATGCGTTAAATAGCACGGCTGCAAGCACCGCCGTAGTCGGAGAGTGCAAATTCATAACGTCGAGTACGCCAAGTGCAGGAAAACTGGCGGCAAACAGCGCTGGCAAAATAACAAAGTACTTAGCCACATCATTCGCCAGCGAGAACGTCGTCAACGCGCCTCGGGTAACCAGTAACTGCTTGCCAATTTCCACCGCACTAATCAGCTTGCCAGGGTCAGAGTCCAGATCCACCATATTGGCCGCTTCACGGGCTGCCTGGGTGCCAGAGTTCATTGCCAACCCTAGATCCGCTTGAGCAAGAGCGGGAGCATCGTTAGTACCGTCACCCACCATGGCAACCAAGCGACCACTGGCCTGCTCTTCGCGAATCAACGCTAGCTTGCGCTCTGGCGTGGCTTCGGCAATGTAGTCGTCCACGCCTGCCGTCGCGGCAATAGCCGACGCCGTAATCGGGTTGTCGCCCGTAATCATTACGGTTTTGATACCCATGGCACGCAGTTCAGCAAACTTCTCCGCGATACCGCTTTTAATCACATCAGACAGCGCCACCACGCCCAAAATCTGACTGCCTTCTGCCACCGCAATGGGGGTTGCGCCATCCCGTGAGATACGCGCAATGACCTGCTCGTAATCGCTGGGTATGTCACCGCCCTGGGCTTTTACCCATTCCGCAATCGCATTCGGTGCTCCCTTACGCAGCTTTTTACCGCTGGTCAAATCAACGCCTGACAGGCGTGTTTCAGCACTGAACGCTTCAAAGGCTGCACCATCGGCTTCTTGTCTAAGTTGGACATCGACACCCTGCTCAGTGGCTAGCTCCACAATTGAACGCCCTTCTGGCGTAGGGTCTTCCAGGGACGTTAAAAACGCCACGTCACGGACTCGCTGACGCGGAATCTGTTGGCAAGGAGCAAACTCCGTCGCACGGCGATCGCCAAGCGTTATCGTGCCGGTTTTATCCAGCAGCAAGGTGTCGATGCTGCCAGCAATCTCGACGGCTTTACCTGATTTAGCCACCAGGTTAGCCCGCATAGCGCGCTCCATACCCGCAATACCGATAGCAGGCAAGAGGCCACCAATAGTGGTCGGAATTAAACAGACCAGCAATGCCACGAGCATAACCGTGGAGGTTTCAACGCCCACGAAAGCCGCCATGGGTACCAACGTGACGACCACGATCAAAAACACCAGCGTTAGCATTGCCAAGAGTACCGATAGCGCCAGCTCGGAAGGTGTCTTCTGACGGTTGGCGCCTTCAACCAAGGCAATCATGCGATCTAACAACGATTCGCCAGGGTTAGCGCTAACTTCAATAATCAGATGATCTGACAGCACTTTGGTCCCGGCACTGACACCGCTGTTATCAGTGCCCGCTTCACGCAGTACGGGCGCAGATTCACCGGTGACAGCCGACTCATTGATCGAGGCAGCCCCTTCAACGATATCGCCATCGGCGGGAATCAGCTCCCCCGCGACAACCTTCACACGATCGCCTTTGCGGAGAGAGTCGGCCGTAACATTACTCGTCGTACCATCAGCGTTCAGCTTAACTGCCTTCAACTCTCCCTTGGTTTTACGCAGCGCCCCAGCATGGGCTTTACCACGTGACTCTGCCAGCGACTCGGCACCCGTGGCGAACAGAACGGTGGCCAGTAACAACAACGCGATAGCCAACGCAAAACCGCCATTTTCTCCCTGGGCGAAAGCAATGGGCGTCAGCCCAAAGCACACTACGGTACCAATGGCGACCACGGCCATCACGGGGTTTCGCGCAAGTTGTTGAGGCGCAAGTCCTTTCACAGCCCCAGCGACGACCTGGCCAATGGGTAGCGGACGACGCGGCTGTTTAGCAAGCTCAGTATGTGACATCTCGTTTCTCCTAGAAGCCTTGCGTCACGGCTTCAGCAATCGGGCCAAGCACTAACGCCGGTAAGAAGCCCAGCAGGTTAACAATCACAATCACACCGGCGGTCAATCCCATAAATGCCGGGCTATCCATCGGCAAGGTGCCGCGTCCCGCGGGTGCAGTGCGCTTCGCTGCCAGCCATCCGGCCACCGCTAATGGCACCAGCATGGGCAAGAATCGACCGACCATCAGGGTGATAACACAGGCAAGGTTCCACCACGGCGTATCATCGCCAAGCCCTTCAAAACCAGAGCCGTTATTGGCAAATGCAGAGGCAAATTCGTAAAGCACTTGGGTTAGGCCGTGAAAACCAGGATTTGAGGTTCCAGCAGCGTTAGGCATCGCTACGGTAAGCGCGGAGAGACCAAGAATGACTAACGGCTGTACCAGGATCGCTAGAGAGATCCAGCGCATTTCACGGGTTTCTAGCGGTTTGCCAAACAGCTCAGGCGCTCTACCAACCATCAATGAGCCAACGAAAGCCGCCAACATCAGATAGAGAAAGAAACCGATAAGCCCAACACCGATGCCACCAAAGGTGACGTTCACAAACATATCCATCAACACCATCATGCCGCCCATGGGGTTGAAGCTGTCGTGCATGGCGTTAACTGAGCCGTTCGATGTTTGTGTCGTCCAACTGCCCCACAAAGCGGAAAGATCGGTACCAAAACGCAGTTCTTTGCCTTCCAGATTAGCGCCGGGCTGGGAAAGCTCGACAAGCGCAGCATTCGGCATACGTTCCGAAGAAACCACAACCGAGGTGGAAATCAGCGAAAACGTCAGCATCACAGCACCAATACCCATCATTAATCGGCGTCGGCCACTAATAAGTGCGATGGCAATCAGTAATGCGAAGGGAATAATCGTCAGCGAAGCGGTTTCAATCACGTTGGCCAACGGCGTTGGATTTTCGAGCGGAACGCTAGAGTTTGGTCCATACCAGCCACCACCATTGGTGCCTAGCTGTTTGATCGCAACCATTGATGCAACCGGCCCTAAGGGAATCGACTGCACCTCTTCCACTTGCGAATCCAGCATTTCCACCTGATGCGCCGCTTGGTAGCTAGAAGGTACTCCTTGCGAGGTCAGTAACAGCGCCACCACTGCTGCCAGCGGCAACATAACGCGCACTAACGTGCGGGTCATATCATGATAGTAATTGCCAACCCCTTTTACCGTTCCCGCAGGCCGAGCCACTAGCAAAGTACGCGCTATGGCGACTAGCACAGCGAGCCCCGTAGCGGGGGTTAAAAACTGCAGCGTTACAATGGCAAAGGTTTGGCTTAGGTGGGAAAGCTGCGCCTGGCCCGAGTAGTGCTGCTGGTTAGTGTTGGTGGCAAACGATACCGCCGTATGCAGCGCTGTATCCCACTTCATACCAGGTATGCCGTCAGGATTCAGGGGCAATAAGCCCTGACACATAAACACCAGCCATGCCAGCAGTATCAAGCCTACATGCAGTTTCAGAATAGCTAGCGCATAGACTTGCCACGTCATTACGCTTTGACTATTAACGCCTGCTAATCGGTAGATAGGCGTTTCTATCACTCTGAATAGCGTGTCGATTCGACTGGGCTGAGTACTTAGCGCGCGGGCAATGTATATCCCTAATGGCACACCAAGTAATGCCACGATGGCATAAATGGCGATCATGTCGTTCATGGCAATCTCCTAAAAACGCTCGGGGCAAAATAGCGCGTAAAACAAGTACGCTGCTGTGCCGGTGGCGATTATCAACAGTGCAATATTCATCGATGTGCCTCCTTTGATTGGCCCCCAGAGCTTAGAGATTGCCTGCGTAAAAAATCGATGGCGTTTAAGGCGTTAGCCGTCAAAAAGATGTAAAAAAAACAACTTTTGGCCCATTAAGAGAGCTGCCTGCCATTGCTGCACTCGACAGCTTCCCTATAGATAGGTGACTATCTTCAGTGACATGTCGCCAGAGTGATCTAACCACCGATGAAGATTATTATTTTGGGTGCCGGCCAAGTTGGTGCCACCCTGGCGGAGCACCTTGCCCGCGAAGAGAATGACATCACCGTTGTCGATACCGACGGCGCAAAACTGCGCGAACTGCACACCAAACTGGATATCCGCACCGTGACGGGCTCGGCGTCATATCCCATTGTGCTGCGTCAGGCGGGCTGTGAAGACGCCGATATGTTGATTGCGGTGACCAACACCGATGAAATCAACATGATCGCCTGCCAAGTCGCCCATACGCTGTTTCGCACGCCTACCAAAATTGCCCGCGTACGCTCAACCGCCTACCTCACCCGTAAGGGGCTGTTTGCCCACGAAGCGATCCCTATTGATGTACTGATCAGCCCTGAACAAGTGGTCACGGATCATGTTCGCCGCCTGATTGAGCACCCCGGTGCGTTGCAGGTGTTGGAGTTTGCCGGTGGTTTGGTGCAGCTGGTGGCGGTCAAGGCGTTCTATGGTGGCCCGTTGGTGGGACAGGATTTAGCCTTTTTAGCCAAGCACATGCCCAATGTGGAAACACGCGTGGCGGCAATTTATCGCCGCAATCGGCCGATTATTCCCCGTGGCGATACGGTGATTGAAGCCGACGACGAGGTGTTTTTCCTGGCGGCACGGCGTGATATTCGCGCGGTAATGAGCGAACTACGCCGCGTTGAACGGGATTTCCGGCGGGTGGTGATTGCCGGTGGGGGCAATATCGGTGAACGTTTAGCCGAACACCTGGAGCACAGCCATCAGGTCAAGATTATCGAGCACAGTTTAGAGCGCTGTACTGCGCTTTCCGAGCGGCTTGACCGAACGGTGGTGCTACACGGCAGCGCCACCAGCAAGCGGCTGCTGGAAGAAGAGAACATCGAAGACTGCGATATCTTTTGTGCTCTGACCAACGACGACGAGGTCAATATTATGTCGTCGCTGCTGGCCAAACGCTTGGGCGCCAAGAAGGTACTGACGCTGATTAACAACGCTGCCTACGTGGACTTGGTTCAGGGGGGCGAAATCGATATCGCCATTTCACCCCAGCAAGCAACCATCGGTAGCCTGCTTACTCACGTCCGCCGCGGCGATATTGTCAATGTACACTCACTGCGCCGTGGCGCTGCGGAAGCCATCGAGGCGATCGCCCACGGTGACAAGCAGTCGTCCAAAGTGGTGGGCCGGACCATTGCTGAGATCAATCTGCCTGAAGGCACCACCATTGGTGCCATTGTGCGAGGCAAAGAGGTCATGATTGGCCATGGGGATGTGATGGTAGAGAGCGGCGACCACGTCATTCTGTTCGTGATTGATAAGCGGCGCATTCGTGACGTGGAGCGGCTGTTCCAAGTGGGATTAACGTTCTTTTAAGCCACCCGGAACTCGCCTGTGATGTCGTTAGCATCGTTCATAATGCTATGCGTTAAATCTCCACCGCGCGGCCAATAAACTCTATCGGGCCAGTTGGTAAACCAGTGGGCGAACCGGTGTCCTCTTCTAGCGTGAGTTCAAAGAGCTGGTTATTTTCAAGCGGCGGTAACTGGTCTAAACGCAGGCGCAGCGGTTGCCCTGGTTCTACTAGACCAAGTGAAACCGGCGCTTGCCAATCATCCGCCTTGGTCCAGAACTCCAGTGCTTTGCCTTCGGGCACTTCAAAAGCGCCTAACGGGATCAGTTGAATTTCCTGGCGGTTGGCGGCCTGTACGACCCACCCGGCTGATTGAGTTTGCGGCGCTAACAGCACCACCATATATTCCGGCGTTGTTGGTGCAGTGGAGACATTGGTCAATATCACGCCCATGGTCACCGCGGCAGCCAAACCAAGGCCGGTAGCGGTGCGCCAAAATGGTAGGCTGTGCACCAAGCGGCGTGGCGTTGGTGCCACCCTTGGAACACGCGCTGATCTTTTCGATGCGACGTGCATGCTGCGCTCTATGCGCGGCCACAAATAATCTGATGGGGTAACAGGATCAACGATCGCGGTGTAGGGGAAAAACTGCTCTTCCCAGTCAGCCACGATGGTTTGTAATTCTGGATCGTTGGCCAAGCGTGCCTCAAAGGCTTCTCGCTCAGCGATGGGTAACGAACCTAGCACGTACTCCCCTGCAAGTGCATAAAGGTCATCATTTTCGTTTGAACGCGTCATGACATACACTCCCGCAGGCGAAGCAAACTTCGCTTAATCCAGGCTTTAACAGTGCCTAGCGGCGCGCCAGTGTGTGCAGAAATCTCGGCATGACTTAACCCATCCACGTAGGCATGTAGCACACAGTTGCGGCGCTCGGTTTCCAATTGCTGCAAGCACTCATCCATCTGTTGGCCAGTCTGCCAGTCAAAGGCTTCCGCCGTTGTCGATAATGACTGTTGGTAGGTGTCATCATCGGCTAGCTCGCCTGGGTCGTTGATATCCACCCTGATTTCTCGGTCGCGCTGGCGAATAGCGTTTAATGCTAAGTGGCGGGCAATACTGAATATCCAGGTACGGGCAGAGCCCCGTTCGGGGTCGAAACTATCGGCTCGCTGCCAGATGTTCAGGCAAGCATCGTGGACAATGTCCTCAGCCATGCCGCGGTCTTTCACAATGCGCATGACAACGCCAAGCAGTCTGGCACCCTCTTGACGATAAAGCTGATGTAGTGCCGCTTGCTCACCACGCGCGCAGCGGGCAAGTGCATCAGCATAATCGAAGTCGTTAGCTATCGTAGACACGCCTATATCAGACACTTGCTAGCTCCCTGGTGACGCGCCGATACAGTCGCCACTACTGTTATCGCCGCTCTTTTGGCTAGCATAGCGGCTAGAGACTCGCGAGACGAGCCTCTAGCCTTACTTAGATGTGTTTCTTGAGAAAAACATTGCTTAGCAAAAGTGCTACTTACCACTAAGCAATAAAAGGACTTAGTTAGCTGTCCAGAAAATATAATCTGCTTGATAGGTGACGACTGCAGTGGCACCGTCATGGCCATCATCGCAAGCCACATCGGGTGCGACACCACCTTGAGTGTTCAGGCGTTGAATGTAGCTAACGCCAGTCATTGCGCCCTCACCTTCCGCAGGATTGGCTTCAACGAGCTGCAACGGGATATTGCCATCACCATTCGCGGCAGTTGCCAACTGAGTGCCGGTAACTTTGGAGCCATCCAACGCTTCCCAAGTAGCAGGCGGGCCATAGTAGCTGCCAACTTGAGCACCATTACTGTCGTTCAGCGCAGCGTGGGGGCCTTTGAATACCCAGCCCATAGTACCGTCACCTTTAGCTTCGCACATGTAGGTAATCGCACCCACACCCACTGTTTCCAGAGCGACGGTATTGCCATCGGGCACTTGAACGTCGGCAGGCGTCATATCGGCCAGCGCAACGTGACTGAAGGATGCAATCAAGGTAGCGGCGAGTGCTGCACGCGTAAGAGGTTGGATAGTCATTTCAGTCTCCTTGGGTTTTGTATCAACCACTACAAAGTGTGGCTGTATAGGGGATACACACGAGAAGACGTTTTGGATGCACTCTTTATAGAAAATAATTAAGAAAAAAGCGCCTAAAAAATTTGAGGCGCTTTTTATGTATATAAATCAGCTGATTAATTATTGGCTAACGCCATCTACTGCAACCTGCCGGGGGCAGGCATTGCCACTGTGATCAAACAGGTGGCAATGCTGGCCTGCAAGCCCCAAACGCACCGTTTGGCCCTCTTCCAGATGGGTCAAACCATCTAAACGCTGGGTGAGCGGAACGCTAATACCTGCTACCTGCCAATGCGCCAACGTTTCGTAACCCAGCTTTTCCGCCACCATTAAGGTCGCACTCAGTGTGGCTTCTGCCTGTTCGGCTGCGACAAAATCTTCTGCCCGCAGCCCAAGCGTTGCGCTATCCCCTGCCTGAAGATGCTTGCCATTGACCGCCACTGCCAGCGTGTCACCGCTATGCAGACGCACGACTGTTTGACGTTCACCTGGGTCTACCACCGTGACGGGAAAGGTATTAATCCGCGGCGAGCCGATGAACTCGGCCACTTCAAGGGTTTTAGGGAAGTGATAGAGCGAAAGCGGCGCGCCGACCTGGGCGATACGGCCACGGGAAAGCAGCACAATACGGTCAGCCAGCGTCATCGCCTCCACTTGATCGTGGGTCACGTAGATCATGGTGGCGTTCAGGCGCTTATGCAGCGCCGCAATTTGCACCCGCATATCCACCCGCAGCGCGGCATCCAGGTTAGAAAGCGGCTCATCGAACAAAAAAACCGCGGGCTCTTTTACCAAGGTACGGCCAATCGCTACCCGCTGACGCTGGCCACCGGAAAGATCTTTAGGTTTGCGTTCCAGCAGTTCAGTCAAGTGCAACATGTCAGCGGCATGCTGAACGCGACGACGAATCTCGGCTTTATCAGTGCGCGCCAACTTTAAGCCAAAGGCCATGTTTTCCGCCACGCTCATGTGCGGGTACAGCGCATAAGATTGGAACACCATGCCGATATCCCGCTCCTGGGGCGGAATCTCATTGATCCGCTGACCATCAAGCTGCATATCGCCTTCGGTGATGTCTTCCAGGCCTGCGATCATACGTAGCAAGGTGGATTTTCCGCAGCCAGAGGGGCCAACGAAGACCACGAACTCGCCATCTTCGATCGTAAGATCGATATCCCGAGAGATTTCCACACCGTCAAAGGATTTACCAATACCGCTAAGCGTTAAACGTCCCATGGTGCATCCTCCTCGGACTGTGGGCAGCAGGCAATCGCCACGCCGTAAGGTGGCAGCCGAAGTTGCCCATCCTGCCACTCGCCGTTTAGCCAAGCAGGCGAACCCTTGAGAGATTCAGCGCTTTTAGGCGCCGTGCGAGTGACGGTTTGGTCGCTAAAATTCAGTGCAATCAGCAGACGTGAGTGTTGATAGGTACGCTCTAAACAGAGCACCTCATCATGCACGGCGTGATAGCGCACCTGGCCTTTTACTAGCGCAGGCTGGGTGCGGCGAAACGCTAAAAAATCACGGTAGGCATTGAGCAACGAACCGGCATCGTTATCTTGCTGATCAACGGCGAGACTGGCGTGCGAATCGGGCACTGGCAGCCAGGGCGTGACATCGCTAAAGCCAGCGTGTCGCGCATCGGCTTGCCAAGGGTGTGGCGTTCGGCAACCATCGCGACCTTTATAGGCAGGCCAAAAGGTGATGCCCGCCGGGTCAACCAACTGCTCAAACGTCAGTTCGGCTTCTGGCAAACCAAGTTCTTCACCTTGGTAAAGGCACACACTGCCCCGCTGGGTAAGCAAAAACACCATATAAAGCCGTAGCTTATCCAGCTGTCCTTCAGCCTGCCAGCGGGTGGCAAGGCGGGTGACATCGTGATTTCCTAGTGCCCAACAGGGCCAACCATCGCCAATCCGAGCTTCCATTTCGGTGAGCGTTTTATGCAAATAACCAGGATCGGCTTTGTCGGTCAGCAGGTTAAAGGAGTAGCACATGTGCAGGCGATTGCCGCCTTGGGAGTATTCCGCCATCACGCCCAGGGCGTCATCGTCACCAACTTCTCCCACGCTCGTCGAGCCAGGGTACTCATCGAGCAGGCCGCGCAGGCGTTCTAAAAACACCACGTTTTCCGGCTGGGTTTTATCATGCTGATGCAGCTGGTAGCCATAAGGGTTGTCCGGGCGAACACCTAAAAAGCTTTCGGTTACTGCTGCGCGCGGAGGATTATCCTTGAGCTCGCCGTGGGTGCAGAAATTCACAGCATCAAGACGGAAGCCATCGACGCCCCGCTCCAGCCAAAAGCGCGCTTCTTCCAGAATGGCATCCACCACGGCGGGAGTGCGGAAATTGAGATCCGGCTGACTGGCCAGGAAGTTATGCAGATAGTACTGGCAACGGCGCGTATCCCACTGCCAGGCGCTACCACCAAACACCGACTGCCAGTTGGTCGGTGGCGCACCATCAGGTTTGGGATCGGCCCAGACATACCAGTCTGCTTTCGGGTTATCACGACTTTTGCGGCTCTCTTCAAACCAGGCGTGCTGGTCAGAGGTATGTGACATTACCTGATCAATCGTCACCTTCAGCCCTCTGGCATGGGCAGCTTCAACCAGGCGATCAAAGTCTTCCAGGGTGCCAAACATCGGGTCAACACCACGGTAATCGCTAATATCGTAGCCGAAGTCTTTCATGGGCGAGGTGAAAAACGGCGACAGCCAAATGGCATCGACGTTTAGCGAGGCAATGTAATCCAGCTTATCGATCAGCCCTTTTAAGTCACCAATCCCATCGCTCTGGCCGCCCTTGCCGTCGCTATCCATAAAGCTGCGCGGGTAAATTTGGTAAATCACTGCGCCGCGCCACCAGTCAGCGCCTTGGCTGCCAACGTAGTGGGAAGTAGAAGATGCCTGCATCATTATATTGTCCTTATCATTTCCTGTTGATTGGCATGATGCAGCGTTGATCGAAAGATAAAATCCTCCCCTAGAGGTAGCGGTGGGCGTAGGTATTAGGAGTAGGTGTTAGGAGTAGCCGCTACCGCCGCCCTTAAGCACTGTTTACTCGCCTCTTATTCTCCTTGAATATGCGCCAATAATTGCCCCGCCAGCGCAATAGCTTCATCCCGCCGCCGAATATTCTGTTTTTGATAAAGGCTGCGGATATGCGTTTTGATGGTGGTGGGCGCCACCGATAGCTGTTCAGCGATCTGCTCATTAGAGAGCCCAGCATGAATCAGCCCCAAGATTTGCCACTCTCGGCGAGTGAGTGGCGACGTACGGATAAGTTCAGGCACATCGGGCCGTGCCACAATGTTGGCAATGACTGTCTCGTCCAGCATCAAGCGGCGAGCGCTGCCAAAATCTTTTTGGCGGCCAGCTAAGGTCAACAACCGCTCCGCGCGAGCCTGTTCAAGGGGGGCTAAGCTGTTACTTGCTAATAACGTCGACAGCAGCTCCCCAAGTGGTTTGCCTATCCGTAAAAAGCTGCCTACCAATGCGGTGCGGGAAGCTAAACGGAGTGCCTGCTGTATATGGTTACTTGCCTGAGTGGTTTTCCCCTGATGCCAAGCCACCGCCGCTAAGCACAGCTGGTTGCGATTCGCATCAGTCACTAATCCCAGCCGCTGGGTGTGCTCTTCAAGGGCATCCAGCAGTTCGCGGGCCTCTGCGTAGCGCCCCAATAGTGTTAATGCACGGGCATGGTTACGCACGTTGCACTGGGAAAAGTGATTGGTGGCATGCTCGGTAAGTGGTTCTGGCGCTTCTTGGCGCCAACGCTCGACCGCATCCATATCGTGTGTCGACTGCCACCACGCCAACAGCGTTGCATGGGCATTGGCTACCCAATCAATGTGGTAATCCCCTTCTGAGAGAATTTTACGCAGCCTACGAATGTGGTCGGCACACTGCGCTTGGTCTCCCCGGCTCTGGGCGACTTTAGCGAGCTGAATATGGCACTGAAGTGTCCAGCGCTCGCCTTGATTGTCTAACACCGCAATACCTTTCAACGCTGCCTGCTCGGCTTCGTCTAAGCGATGCCACTCCCAAAGCACCTGGCTGCGAATGCGGTACAAAAACTCCGCGACCGGCAAATGTTCAAGTTCGGCGCGTTCTAGATGAGCAAAGGCGCGCTCTTGAATATCGTAGGCGGCCTGCAAGCGTCCCTGAGCCACCAGGGTTTCAGACTGATGACAGTATGACCACAGCAGCAGTTGATGATCGTTACGCTGACGAGCTTGGCGCTCTACTTCTCTAACGCGCTGAAGCGACTCTTCCAGATAACCCAGAACAAAGCGTGCTTCACTAAGAATAGCGGTGGCGGTTAGCGGTGTTGACGCCAGATAGCGAGCAGGCGCCGCGAGCGCTTGCTCAGCCAGTGGCGCTGCACGCTCAGCATCACCATGGTTAATCGCCAATTGGGCACGCAATGTGGCAAATTCAGCACTCAATGCCTGCCATTCGGGCTCATCCAGCTGCGCCTCTATCCATCCGATCACTCGTGCCGTGATATCAAACTGAAATTGCCCATGGGATACCCAGCCATAGAGCAGCGTATGCTCCGGACGTTTTGAAAGTCGCGGTTCGCCCAACAGCGCAAAACCTTGCGCTAATAACGCATAAGCTCCACTGGCTAGTAATGCAGGGCCCTGCGCGGTCAATAAGCTGGCAACGTCCTCTTGCTCCTCGGCTAAGATTGCCTGGCGCAGCGCCATGACCGGATCATTTAGCGCTAACCACGCCTGGCTTGCACGCTGGTGTAGCCTTCGCTGGGTGGCTAAATCAAGCTCGTGGCGGCGGTGGCGAAGATACTCGCCAAACAGTCGCTGAAAGCGAAACCACTGGCTATGCGGGTCGGGGCGTTCAATGAATAGCCCAGCTTGCTCAAACGCTTCCAAGCGCTGAGTTAATCGCTCCCCTTCCAAAAGGCGCGCCATTAGCTCGGGCGAAAAGCGTTCTAATACTCCCAACTGAAGCATCAGCTCGCGCTCTTCAGCAGGAAGCGCGGCAGCGAGCAGTTCATCAAACCAAGCGACAAAATCAGGATGCGCACCGCCTAAACGCTCTACCAGCGCATCAAATCCCGCACGCGTGGTGGTTCGCTCAACCAGCCAGTTAAGCGCTACAATCCAGCCACCGCTTCTACGCAACGCACGTTCAAGGCTTACTCGGGTGGGCGGAAAACTTAGCTGTTCGGCACACAAGGTGTGTGCTTCTTCGCTGTCAAAGGCCAATCCATGAAGGTCGATCTCTTCAAGCTCCCCTCTCAATCGCAAACTCGCCAAACCAAGCGCGGGTCGCGAGCGGCTCGCCAGTGTCAAGGTCAACCAAGGCGGCTGATGACGCAGCCAGTGAGCGACACCCGCCAAAATATCGGGATGGGTCACGTGTTCAAATTCATCGACGACGAAACGACACGGGGAACGTTGTTCGGGTAACTCTCCCAACCAGCGTTCAAGCTGCTCGATGCAGTCAGCATTGTCAGCCATGGGCGAAAGCACATAGGTGTCATCGAACAGTTTGTTCAACGCTGCCCGCCAGTAGGTTAGAAAGCGAGCTGGCTGGTTATCACGCTGATCCAATCGTAACCAAGCGGCCTCCTGCTCCAGCGCGGGTAACCGTTCGGCCAACAGTGTCGTTTTGCCATAACCCGAGGGCGCTGCCAGCACTAGCAGGCGGGTACGCTCGTTTAAGGCGAAATGATCATTTAGACGTGGCCGGGCCACCACACTAAGCGGCAGCGGCGGAGCCTTTAGCTTTTCTTGGAGTAACGACATCAGCGCCTCCCGATATCAGTGCTTTTACCTAACAAAAAGCCCGCGACACGTCGCGGGCAATCAGCATTGGAGAAACAGTTTTCGCTAGCGAGCAGCGGCTTACGCTTAGAACCTCTTCTTAGAACCATACCTCGCTTTGTATGCCAAAGGTAAATTCACCGCCAGTAAATCCATCGCTACCTAGAGAGCTGGCACCGTAGCTATTAAGGCTCTCGTCCCAGTCGCTGTAAGTCGTGAATAAACGGATCTCAGGACGCTTCCAGAAACCACCGACTTCCGGCTTGAAAGTCGGTGCGATAGTGAACTTCATATAGTCACCATCAACCGCGTTACGGTCACTGTAACCCTGTGGATCTAAATCCATCCACTGATAGCTAGCTTCGTACTGCATTTCGAAATTCTGATTGATTTCATTGGCCAGACGCACGTTTAGCGTAGCCCAATCATAGCTGTCACCGTTAGCGAAACGATCTTCACTGGTTTCAGCCAGTATCGACGGTGCAATACGCCACGTCGGTGCAATATAGGTCGTTCCGTATAGCGCCAGCCGCGTTGCGGTCGCATCATCCGTCAGGTCGCCGTTGCTACCCAACCCTTTAACTTCGGCCCCTAAGCCTTGGCCGTGCAGTACAGCGGCCTTAAAGTTACCTTCGCCCATGCCGAAGAAACTGTCGCCGTGGTAAGCCACCATGGTATGCCAGCCGGTATCAGCCGCGGTTTGGCCCACGCCAATATCACGCTCATCGTTATCAGCAGCAGACATGCCGTTGACCATGACCTGCCAGTTACCGAAGTAATTATTAGAGGTCAGCACGAGGTTATCCGTATCGCTATTTTCTCCATCTAAACCGGGATTTTCACGGTTGACGAGCGGATAGTCGCTGAAGCTGCGGCCATAAACTGAAAGGTTACTCTTCCAGTTATCGGCTAGCTGCATGTCGTATATACCGCCACCGGTACCGGCGAGGAAGACAACATCGCTATCTAGCCAATGGATATCAAAGTTATCGCGGTCAAAACGCTTACCGGCCCAAATGGAAGCGTTTTCAAACGCGCCGGTAAAGCTTGGTAAGTCACTAAATTCGGCATACACCTGGCGCACGTTTAGGTTGGTATCGTCACCTACCCAATCGTTACTGGAATTAGTACCAGCAGCCAACATCGTGGTGTAACGGGCTTTTGCACCGTTATCAAACTGCATGCGGTAGTTAAGAATGGCTTCAGAGTATGTATCCGGCTCGTTGCCCAAACGACCAACGGCACCGCCATTGCCACCCGCGGGTGTTAGATAAGGACCAGCTGGTGCGCTTTTGCCATCTTCACCAATTAGCAGGCCGGAACGCGCATAGACATTAAAGGAGAATCCCTCTTCACCGCTGGATTGGCGCTCTACACGGGCAAGGCGTTCTTCAATATCAGCATTGGTGGCGGGCGCACTTGACGATGGTGCAGCATGTCCCTGCTCAGCTAACTCCGCGCGACGTTCTGCAGCCTCCGCCCGCTGCTCGGCAGCCGCAATTCTTGCTTCTAACTGAGCAAATCGCTCTTCCAATGTTGTGTCGGCGCTAGCAGTGCCACACAGCCCAAAACTGGCAGCGGCGATGGCAATGGCGAGAGGTGTTTTGAATGTCATTTTGTGCATTGTTTTAAACCCTAATTTATTAAGCCCTTGTTTTTAAAAGCCACACCCTTAAAACCCATGCTCTTAAAAGCTGTATTCCTAAGAGCTGTATTCCAAGGAGCTGTGTTCCTAAGAGCTATGCTTTAAGAAAAGCGTTTTAAAAATCGCTTTAAAAACTTGGCTTTAAATCTTTTATTTTTGAGATTTTGTTGAAAACGTAAGTTTCTGATGCTTTTGCTTTAAACCTTCCTTCGAGCCAAAGCCATCAGTCTGTCGCTTTACTGCACGGATAGCCCACGCTCATCAACACGCCCAACGACTCTCCCACTGAGTGGCGCTAAACGCTGTTCTGCGAACCGAATCCAGCAGATTATGTTGCAAAGCAACTACGTTTTATCCCGCTAGATAACGGTAGAAAGAACTTAATCGATTAAGAGGTAGTAAACCAACAAGAAATCACTAATTATCGACCAATGTCTAAACTGTTCATTAGGTTAGAAAAAAGTGATGCAATGGCATTAGACAAAAGTCGCTATTGAACTTGTCACGAGGAGAC
Organism: Halomonas sp. MS1; assembly: GCF_024182575.1. Classification (NCBI taxonomy): domain Bacteria; kingdom Pseudomonadati; phylum Pseudomonadota; class Gammaproteobacteria; order Oceanospirillales; family Halomonadaceae; genus Halomonas; species Halomonas sp. MS1. The sequence continues at coordinate 3,178,595 of NZ_CP098926.1, read as the reverse complement.
GGCTAACTGGCACCTTACTTAATCGTTTAAGTAGGCACTACAAGCGCTTTTAACACTCATTACCCATAACAACAAATGCCGAGGAACGCCCTATGAAAAAGACACTACTCACTTCTGCCATTGCTTTGGCTAGTCTCGCTAGCGCCACAGGCTCTGCCCAGGCGGCTGAGTTAACCATTTCTTGTGGAGCTGTTGGTGCGGAACTTACTCTTTGCCAAGAAGGTGTGAGCGCCTGGGAAGAGAAGACCGGCCACAGTGTCGATGTGGTTTCAACGCCAAACTCATCTACTGAACGTTTGTCACTCTACCAACAAATTTTATCCGCCAATTCTAGCGACATTGATGTCATGCAGATCGATGTTGTCTGGCCCGGCCTACTCGCTAATCACCTGCTTGATTTAAGCGAAGTGCTTGGTGAAGACGCCGCGGCAGGCCACTTCGACACCATTGTCACCAACAACACTATCAATGGCCGCCTAGTTGCGATGCCCTGGTTTACCGACGCAGGTGTTCTGTATTACCGCGAGGACTTGCTGGAGAAACATGGCCATGACGTACCGACTACGTGGCAAGAACTGACCGACATCGCGCGTGATATCAAAGATGCCGAGCGCGCAGAAGGCAATGATCGTATGCAGGGTTTTGTCTTCCAGGGGCGTGCTTATGAAGGACTTACCGTCAATGCACTGGAGTGGGTATCAAGCTTCGGTGGCGGCACCGTGGTAGATCAGAATGGCGAAGTCACCATCAATAACGAGAAAGCTGCTGAAGCGCTGAATTTAGCAGCCTCATGGATTGGCGATATCTCTCCGGAAGGCGTGCTGAACTATACCGAAGAAGAAGCCCGTGGTGTCTTCCAGGGCGGCAATGCCGTATTTATGCGCAACTGGCCATACGCCTGGTCACTGGCTCAAAGCGAAGATAGCGATGTACGTGGCAGCGTCGGCGTTACCCAATTGCCCGCAGGTGGAGAAGACGGTCGAAGTGCAGCCGGCTTAGGCGGTTGGAACTTAGCAGTATCCCGCTATAGCGAACATCCCGAGCTTGCCGCTGACCTGGTCGCTTTCTTAACCGGTGAAGAAGAGCAAAAGCGTCGTGCTATCCAAGCGTCCTACAACCCCACCATCGATGCGCTTTACCAAGATGAAGAGGTACTGGAAGCCGTGCCATTCTTTGGCACTCTTTACGACACCTTCACCAACGCCGTCGCCCGTCCGTCAGCACCTACCGGGGATGCCTATGGCCGTGTTAGCAATGCCTTTTTCAGCACTTCCCATGATGTGCTTTCGGGCACTAAAACTGGCGCTGACGCCGTCGCTGACCTCGAAGGCGATTTACTCCGCCTGAAGCGTCGCAACTGGTAACCGCGGAGATACCTATGTCGACCTCTTCTAACAACAGCGCGCCCCTGGAGGCGCGCTCAGCCGCAGCGCCAGCGCGTCGGCATCGCGGCACTAAAGTACGCCGTCAGCGGGTCAAAGCGGCTTGGCTGTTCTTGGCTCCCATGCTGATCGCATTAACATTGGTGGCTGGCTGGCCGTTAATGCGAACATTTTTTCTAAGCTTTACCGATGCCTCACTGTCGGACCTGGGTGCGGCTAATCTAATCGGGTTTGAAAACTATCTGGTTTACGACAATGGCCGCTGGTTCGGGGTGCTTGCTGACCCAGTCTGGTGGCAATCTGTTTGGAATACGGTTTATTTTTCGGTGGTATCTGTCTCTTTAGAAGTCATTTTCGGTGTCATTGTGGCGCTGATTCTAAATGCGGAGTTTAAAGGTCGGACGATTGTTCGCGCGGCAGTGCTGATTCCGTGGGCAATCCCTACTATCGTTTCCGCGCAAATGTGGGCATGGATGCTCAACGATCAGTTCGGCATCATCAACCACCTGCTAATGACGGTTGGGATTATCGATAATCCTATCGCCTGGACGGCTAGCGCGACTTACTCAATGTGGGCCGTCATCATGGTTGATGTCTGGAAAACAATTCCGTTTGTTGCTCTGTTGGTATTAGCCGCCCTACAGATGTTGCCAAAAGACTGCTACGAAGCCGCAGAAGTAGACGGCATTCATCCCGTGCGTGTGTTCTTCAAAGTTACCTTGCCGCTGATTACGCCTGCCTTGATGGTGGCGGTGATTTTCCGCCTTCTAGATGCCCTGCGAGTGTTCGACGTGATCTACGTACTGACGTCTAACTCGACCAGCACGATGTCGATGTCAGTCTATGCGCGTCAGCAGTTGGTTGAGTTCCAGGATGTTGGTTACGGCAGTGCTGCCTCTACCCTGTTGTTCTTGATTATTGCCCTGGCCACCGTTGCTTACCTCTATTTAGGCCGTAACAAAATACAACTAGGAGGTGACTGATGAACCAACGTCAGTTAGCCAAAATTGCCAAGCGCGTCGGCTTTTGGGCCTTAATTGCGCTGATTATGGTATACGCCGTTTTCCCATTTTATTACGCGGTCATTACCTCACTTAAACCTTCCAGCGAGCTTTTCCGGGTTGAACTTTGGCCCTCAAATTGGAACCTGGATAACTATGCGCAGATTTTTAGCCAGTCGAGCTTTATCCGTGCGATTTTTAACTCAATAGTCGTAGCATTTAGCGTTGTTTTCATCGCGCTGCTACTGGGGATCACCGCCTCCTATGCGCTGGGCCGAGTTCGCTTCCGTGGTCGCTCGACCGTCATGCTGGTCATTCTTGGGGTTTCCATGTTTCCTCAGGTTGCGGTGCTCTCAGGTTTGTTTGAGGTGATTCGCGCACTAAATCTCTACAACAATCCCGCTGGTCTCATTCTGAGCTACACCATTTTCACGCTGCCCTTCACCGTCTGGGTACTTACCACCTTCATGAAAGAACTGCCCATGGAGTTGGAAGAAGCCGCCATTATGGATGGCGCTACGCCCTGGATTACGATTACTAAAGTTTTCCTACCGCTAATGTGGCCCGCCATGGCAACCACTGGCCTGCTCGCCTTTATTGCTGCGTGGAATGAGTTTCTGTTTGCCTTAACCTTCACACTCACTGATGCACAGCGCACCGTGCCTGTTGCCATTGCCCTGCTGTCAGGTGGTAGCGCCTACGAGCTGCCCTGGGGGCCAATCATGGCCGCGTCGGTCGTCGTCACCGTGCCCCTGGTTATCTTGGTCATCATTTTCCAACGTCGCATTGTTTCAGGCTTAACTGCGGGCGCAGTTAAAGGCTAAGCGTGGGTGTTATTTACGTTTTATTAAGGATTTATTCATGCAAGACAACCTGACCTGGTGGCGCGGCGGCGTTATCTATCAAATTTACCCGCGCAGCTTCCTAGACAGCCGTGGCGACGGCATTGGTGACTTGAAAGGCATTACCGAAAAGCTCGATTACGTCGCTTCTTTGAATGTTGACGGTGTCTGGCTGTCGCCTTTCTTTACGTCTCCCATGCTCGATTTCGGCTATGACGTCAGCGACTACCGTGACGTTGATCCGATGTTTGGCACCCTGGATGATTTCAAGGCGTTGCTCGACAAGGCCCATTCACTTGGGCTGAAAGTGATGATTGATCAAGTCATCAGCCATACCTCTGAACAGCACGCTTGGTTTAAAGAGAGCCGCCAGAATCGTACCAATCCCAAAGCCGATTGGTTTGTATGGGCAGACCCTAAGCCCGATGGCACACCCCCTAATAACTGGCTATCTATTTTTGGCGGCCCTGCCTGGACCTTTGATTCACGCCGCCAGCAGTATTATCTACACAACTTTTTGACCAGCCAGCCGGATGTCAACTTCCACAACCCGGAAGCTCGTCAGGCACAACTGGACAACATGCGCTTCTGGCTGGATCTTGGCGTTGATGGTTTCCGCCTTGATACCGTCAACTTCTACTTCCACGACACCGAGCTGCGCGACAACCCACCGGTGCCCAAAGGCGAATCCAAAACCCTGGGCGCTCCAGAGGCTAACCCCTACACGTGGCAGCGTCATGTCTACGATATTAGCCGCCCTGAAAACGTAGATTTCTTAAAAGACTTACGCGCCTTGATGGACGAGTATCCCGGCACTACGACCGTGGGCGAAATCGGCGATGACAACCCACTTGAGCGCATGGCTGAGTACACCGCAGGCGGTGACAAACTGCACATGGCTTACACCTTTGACTTGCTCAATAAGCCACGCTCCGCCAGCTATATTCGTCATGTTATTGAGCGCTTTCAGCGCTTAGCGGGCGATGCCTGGCCCTGCTGGGCAACATCCAACCATGATGTTGAACGCAGCGCGTCACGCTGGGGTGCTGAAGAAGATCCCATTGCTTATCCTAAAGTGATGCTCGCCATGCTGTTTTCCCTACGCGGCAGCGTCTGCCTTTATCAAGGGGAAGAGTTAGGGCTGCCAGAAGCCGACGTGCCCTTCGAGCGCATTCAAGACCCTTACGGCAAAGTGCTCTGGCCAGAGTTTAAAGGCCGAGACGGGTGCCGCACGCCGATGCCATGGACCGATGGCACCCAGGCAGGTTTCTCGGCCATTGAGCCATGGCTCCCGGTAGAAAAACGCCACCTGCCATTGGCGGTTAGCCGACAGCAAACGAACCCGGACTCAACGCTTAACGGTGTGCGCCGGATGCTGGCTTTCCGCCAAGCGCACTCCGCGCTGTTCGACGGTGATTTACAGCTGATTGAGGTTGGCGAGGAGTTACTGGGCTTTATTCGTCAAAATGGCCAAGACAAAGTGCTGTGTGTCTTTAACCTGACGGGGAATGAGCTGCAAACAGCACTCCCCTTAGACGTCATCGGTGACCTGGAAGGACACGGCTTCACTACGGCACGTCAAGATAATGTGCTGACGCTGCCCGCCTATCAAGCCGCCTTCATGCACGTTGCTTAGTCACATCAATGGCAATACTCAATAACAACATTCAATAACGATAGTCGGCCCGATACGAGGAATGCAGCATTGAGGCCGACAAGGAGCTAACCATGGCAAGTGTTACGCTTGAAAAGATCAACAAAGTATTTGGTCGCGATCACATTATTAAAGACGTTGACCTGACCATTGGCGATGGTGAATTTGTCGTCTTTGTTGGCCCATCCGGCTGTGGCAAATCCACGCTGCTGCGCCTTATCGCGGGTCTTGAGTCAATCACCGACGGTGACTTAAACATTGGTGACACGCTGGTCAATGACCTTCCCCCACGTGAACGTGGTGTGGGCATGGTGTTCCAGTCGTATGCTCTTTACCCGCACATGACCGTTTATGACAACATGGCCTTTGGCTTGAAGCTTGCCAAAACAGACAAAGAGACGGTCCATGAACGGGTAATGAGTACCGCTAAAATTTTGCAGCTTGAAGACCTGTTACACCGCAAGCCGAAAGCACTGTCGGGCGGTCAGCGCCAGCGTGTTGCAATGGGCCGTGCGATGGCTCGGGAACCTCGCATTCTGCTTTTTGATGAGCCGCTTTCCAACCTGGATGCGTCGCTGCGAGTACAAATGCGCAACGAGATCGCTAGGCTGCACAATCGCCTGGGCTCTACGATGATTTATGTGACCCACGACCAAGTCGAAGCAATGACCCTGGCAGATAAAATCGTGGTGCTAAAAGGCGGCCATATCGAGCAAGTAGGCAGCCCACATGAACTTTATCAACGCCCAGCCACCAAGTTTGTCGCCGGTTTTATCGGTTCACCGACGATGAATTTTATGCCCGCGGAGCTTGCCAGCGGTTCAACAGATGGTTGCCGGGTGACTGCAAAAGGCTTGGGAGAAGTCTCACTTCCCCAAGCCGCAGATAGCTATCACACAGGCAGCTCGCTTACCTTAGGCATACGCCCCGAGCACCTACGTTTAGAGGCACCCAAGGGCGATAATTGCTTTGAAATTTTCAATGTTGAGTACCTGGGTAATGAGGTCTATGTCTACCTAGAACCCAAAGAGGGCGATACACTGCTTATCCACCGCAGCGAAGCCCCAAGCAAGTGGGAAGAAGGCCAAAAAGTATCCCTGGTGCCTGACATTGAGCATGTGCATCTATTTGATGAAAGCGGTGCGGCGTTGATGCTTTCTGAGGCACGCTCTGCGGCTTAACGAACGCTATCGACTGAGCTGTTGCTGAGCGAACAACGGCCTTTGATGCTACTACCTGTATAGCAACGGTAGTGGAAACAACGTCAAGGCCGTATTTTTGTGCGCCAGATTCAATTCATTAGCCTGCGATGTAAAATAACGCCCAAATAATTAAACAGGATAGGAAACCCGTGACTGCCCATCGTCGAATGACTCTCAAGGATCTTGCCACAGAACTCGGCGTTTCCACCGCGACAATATCAAACGCTTTCAACCGCCCCGACCAGCTTTCGCCTCTGCTACGCGATCGTATTTTAAGCGAGGCCAAACGCCTGGGGTATAACGGTCCAGATGCCAAGGCCCGGAGTTTGCGCACTGGGCGCTCTAGCATTGTTGCGGTTATTCTTGCCGAAAGCCTGACCTACAGCCTCAATGATGCTGTCGCCAGTGAATTTTTATCCGGTGTCGCTGAAGTACTCGATGCACATGGGCATACCATGCTGCTACTGCCTGGCCGGGGTCATGCCTCCCAGCCGCCAGGGTCTGCAAACATTGCCGATGGCTTTATCGTTTACGGCCTGATGCCTAATAACAAGCTGCTAAGCGAGCTGCCTGCGCAGCGGCCACTGGTGTCTGTGGATTTCGACATTGATGGCAGCCCGACTGTGCATATCGATGACCAAGACGCGAGCTACCACCTTGCCCAGCACGCGTTAAAAACGCGTCCACAGCGGCCTGCGGTGGTTAATCTTCGTCTGACAAAAGAGTATTGCAACGGCCGAATAAGCAATCAGCACACCCTACTTCCAGACAGCAGCACCATCAGCCGTGCGCGCCTGGCCGGATTTCATGCTGCACTCACCGAACATGGCTTTGATGCTGAACAGATCCCACTATGGAATATCGAAGAGAACGTGTTTGATGTGTGCTCTCCTGTGATCACAGAAATCCTCGACCAGCCTGCCACGCAGCGCCCGGATCTGCTGCTATGCATGTCAGACCGCATTGCACTTACCGCGCTGACGCTGGCCGAACAGCGTGGCATTCACGTACCGGGGGAGCTAAGAATTACCGGCTTTGATGGCATTGCTGAAGGGCAGTATAGAGCACCGCGTTTAACGACCGTGCGCCAGGACAGTGCGGGCAAGGGCCGCGTGGCGGCAAAAATGATTCTAGGACGGATACCCAAAACCCAGCAGCTACTCAAAACAGAGTTGCTGCTGGGCGACACTTGCCCATAAGGGTCAGTCAGGTGTTATTTGGCCGTTTTCTGTATGGCAAGGGCGGTATCTAACATACGGTTGGAGAAACCCCACTCGTTGTCGTACCACGCCATAATTTTCACCAGGCGGCCATTCACACGGGTGTGATTAGCATCAAAAGTAGATGAATGCGCATCATGATTGAAATCAATAGACACCAGCGGTTGTGCATTAACCGCTAGCACAGACGAGTTCGCCGCTGCTTTTTCAACAATGGCGTTGATCTCTTCTTTGCTGGTATCGCGACTTGCCGTAAATGTTAAATCTACCAGGGAAACGTTGATCACCGGCACGCGTACGGCTAACCCATCAAACTTACCTGCTAGTTCCGGCAAGACCAAACCAACGGCCGCTGCTGCGCCTGTTTTGGTCGGAATCATCGAATGCGTCGCACTACGCGCGCGGTAAGGGTCGGAGTGATAAACATCCGATAGGTTCTGGTCGTTGGTGTAGGCATGGACCGTGGTCATCAAGCCATTTTCAATGCCTACAGCATCGTTTAACGCTTTGGCGACAGGCGCCAAGCAGTTAGTCGTGCACGACGCATTGGAGACCACCGTATGTTCAGCCGTCAAAATATCGTCATTAACGCCATATACGATAGTAGCGTCAGCATCGGGGCTGGGGGCAGAGATCAACACACGCTTGGCACCCGCTTCTATATGCTTGGCAGCGGCTTCTCGCTTAGTGAACAAGCCTGTGCACTCCATGACGAGATCAATGTTCATGGATGCCCAAGGAAGCTGGCTAGGATCACGCTCAGAAGAGATCGCGATGCGATCGCCATCCACACGAATACTTTCGGCATCATGCTCAACGGCAAAAGGAAAGTGGCCGTGAACCGTATCGTGACGCAGCAGGTGCGAGTTTAGGGAAGGATCACCCAAATCATTAATCGCAACCACTCGGACACGATCCCGATAGCCATTTTCGTACAGCGCACGTAGTACGTTACGACCAATCCGTCCAAATCCGTTAATAGCAACTCTTATTGTCATGATGGCACCTCAATCAAGCAGTGGTAGTCGATGGCGTATCCAGTAAAAAAATTACTAAAAATACGTATTTATTCACCTTTAGGTCAATTTTTACCTATCCAAACTGCCCTTAAAGGCTAATAACATCCCAATATGTAGTAAAATTACTATATAAAGGCTATCGTAGTCCAATAATTAATCACCGCCAAGATGGTCAACAGGAGTAACGTTTATGACTCGCTCAACATCTCCCACTCCCCTTCGCCGCACCAAGATTGTCGCGACGCTTGGTCCAGCAAGCGATCGCCCTGGCGTGCTGGAAGCCATGCTAAAAGCGGGCGTTGATGTCGTGCGGCTAAATTTCTCCCATGGCGCTGCAGACGACCATCGCCGCCGTTTGAAAGAGGTACGCGAGATTGCCCAGCGACTAAATCGCAGCGTTGCCGCCTTGGGTGACCTGCAAGGGCCAAAAATCCGTATATCGCGCTTTGCCGAAGGTGCCGTTCACTTGGACATTGGCCAGGCCTTTGTGCTCGACATGGCGTTGGATGCCAACAGCGGCACGGCCGAGCGCGTCGGCTGTGATTACAAGTCGCTGATTGACGATGTCGCCCCTGGTGACCGGCTACTGCTGGATGATGGCCGTGTCGTGCTGGACGTCACCTCGATTATTGGTCAAGAAGTCCACACACGCGTTCACGTAGGTGGCAAGCTTTCCAATAACAAAGGCATCAACAAGCAAGGCGGTGGATTATCCGCCCCGGCGCTTACCGAAAAAGATAAAGAAGACCTTAAAACCGCGATCGATATCGGGGTGGATTACCTGGCGGTATCGTTCCCACGCAGCGCTGCTGATATGCAAGAAGCGCGTGACCTGCTCGGCGAAGCAGGCAAGGAAATAGGTCTGGTTGCCAAGCTTGAGCGCGCCGAAGCGGTTGCCGATGATGAGACACTGGATGGCATTATCGAAGCCTCTGAAGCCGTGATGGTCGCCCGAGGCGACTTAGGCGTAGAAATTGGCGATGCCGCACTGATCGGCACTCAAAAACGCATCATCAAGCATGCTCGCACGCTTAACCGTGCGGTCATTACCGCCACACAAATGATGGAGTCGATGATTGAGTCGCCACTGCCCACCCGCGCGGAAGTATTCGACGTGGCTAACGCAGTGCTGGATGCCACCGACGCCGTCATGCTCTCTGCGGAAACCGCCGCGGGTGACTATCCGGTAGAAACCATTCAAGCGATGGATCGAGTATGCCTCGGCGCTGAGCGCGAACGTATTGCTCAGTCATCCGGCCACCGTATTCATGAAGGCTTCGAGCGCATTGATGAAACCATTGCCCTCTCTGCCATGTATGCCGCTAACCACCTCACCGGGGTACGCGCCATAGCCTGTATGACCTCGACAGGTTATACGCCACTGATTGCCTCACGCATTCGCTCTGGTCTGCCGATTGTGGGACTTGCACATAGCCCGATTGCCCAACGGCGCATGGCGCTTTATCGCGGCGTCGTGTCGATCCCCTTCGACACCACCCATATGGACCCTAAAGAGCTCAACCAAGAAGCCGTCAAGCTACTGCAAGCGCATGGTTTGGCACACCCTGGCGATCATGTCATTCTTACCCGCGGCGACCACATGAACGCCCACGGCGGCACTAACACCATGAAAGTGCTGGCCGTTGAAGAAGCGTAAATCTAACTGTGACCTGAAATAGCCGGAATGTTAACTGGAGAGCCATGCCATGAGCGACGCACGTCCACCCCGCCAAGCCGTTCGTACGCTGCAACCGCGTAAACGCATTGCGCTAATTGCCCACGACGGCAAAAAAACCGAAATGCTGGAGTGGGCAACACGCTGGCAGGAAACGCTCAGCCAGCACACTCTCATTGGTACGGGGACGACCGCTGGGCGGCTCAAAAATGCGCTTGGCCTAGAGGTCGAGGGGTTGATGAGCGGGCCGCTGGGCGGTGATCAGCAAATTGGTGCGCGGATTGCCGAACAACAGCTAGACGTGCTGATTTTCTTCTGGGATCCGTTTGCCCCTCAGCCCCACGATCCTGATGTCAAAGCGCTGCTGCGTTTAGCCGCGCTATGGAACGTGCCGGTGGCATGCAATGCGGCGAGCGCCGACTTTTTACTGTCGTCGCCCTACCTCAGTGAACGCTACGATATGTCTATTCCGGATGCACAGGCCTGGGCTCAAGCCCGCACGGTATAGCTCTTAACAACTCAAGCTCTGAACGAATCAATGGGGCTTATCGGGTACGCAGGTGGCGCGCCACAACCTGCTGCCCACACTGATAGTCACCGTTCATGGCACTCAAGGCGCAGCGCAGGGTGAGTTCAGCAATGCGATCATAATCTTGCAAGGCTGAATTCACCGGTTGCGGCAGAAAATCCAGCAAACGGTGGTCGCCAAAGGTGGCTAACCGCATATTCTCTGGCAGCCCACCGCGCTCCAGAAACACGTCAAACACCCCTTCCATCAGCACATAAGACGCGGTGATCAACGCATCAGCGCCCCCCTTCTCATCCAGCAGTTGAGCGGCAAGACGGGCGCCTTCGCTACGCTCGTAGTGCGTACCGCTAAGTAAAACCGGCTCGATAGAGGTGTCTTGTAGCGCTGACTGAAAACCCACCCTCCGCTCGCGACTGATCGACAAGCTTGGCATCGCTTCTAACCACGCCACCCGCCGCGTGCTACCCGTAATGACCGAGCGCGTTAGCGCATATGCCGCGTCTTGATCGTTACTGACGACACTGGCAAAACGCGTCGGCGCAAGCCCTCGGTCCATTCCCACAACGCACCAACCTTCATCTACCAACTCAGAATAGAAAGTGTCCTCTTCGGCAAGGCAGCTGGCGGTAATAAGCACCTCACAACGCTGCGCGCGAAGCGCCAATGCCAAAGCCCGCTCGCTATCGGCACAGTCATCTGAGCTAGCCACCAACAGCTGATAGCCCTGCTCTCTCGCGCCACGCTCTAAGCGCTTCGCGAGCCGCGCATAGCTGATATTTTCAAGGTCCGGCACGATCAATCCAATCAGCCGACTTGCCCCACGACGCAGCGCCGCTGCCTGCGGGTCAATGTGATAGCGATGCTGCCGCACGACCGCCATTACTTTCTCAATGGTGGCATTACTAATACGCCGTTGCTCGGCCTGGCCATTAATTACATAGCTCGCCGTGGTGCGCGATACGCCCGCAAGCCGGGCAATGTCGGCAAGTGTCATGCAATTCTCCCTCTGGTTGCCGGTGTAGTTTATCAGCCGATTCTCCCCACCCAGACTAAAGTCTAGAAAGACAACCCTTGTGTCTTTAAGTGAATCGATTCAGCATAGCCAACTAACCACAGATGACACGATTCATCCAGCGAAGCTCAACGCTCTACGACCAACGTTTAAGCATGATCACGCTGCAGACATTACCCTTGGCTGACAGCGTTTACAGGAGAACCCTATGTTAACTCTCGGCCCAGATGACATCTTGCTCGACCGCCATGCGGACGACTGGCAAGCTGCACTCGACATCGCCGCTAAGGCGCTAACGGATGCGGGCTTAGTTGAGGCCGAGTACCGTGATGGCCTCCATGCCCGTGAAGCGCAGTCGTCAACATATCTTGGTAACGCGATTGCCATTCCACACGGCACGCCGGAAAGTCGTCAGCACGTAAAACATACCGGCGTGAGGGTGCTGCAGTTCCCCAAAGGCGTTCAGTGGCATGACGGCCAGACGGTCTATGTTTTGGTGACGATAGCCGCGCAAAATGACGAACACCTGGATATTCTGCGCCAGTTGACCCACGTCTTAGACCGCGAAGGCGTCGCCAACCAGCTCGCCAGCGCTAGCTCGGCTGTCGAGGTAGCGCGTTTACTTTCCAAACCAGCGCTTGAGCCACGCCTGGATGCCGATACGCTGTGCATTAACTTTCCTGCTCGTGACCCTCAAGAGCTCGCCCTGGCCGCTGCCGCTCGGCTGCGCCAAAGTGGCTGCGTTGATAACGCTTTTATTAGCGCCATTGCCAGTGCTTCCCCCCAATGGCTGGGCAAAGGATTTTGGTTGGCAAGCCACGCCCAAGGGGTGACACAACCCGCATTAGGCGTTGCCACGCCAGCCGATCCTAAACTTGAGCATAGCGGCCACCCTGTCCACGCGCTGTTCTGTTTAGCGGCCAGCGGCGATGCCCATCGCCCACTGCTGGAACAGCTATTAGCCGTGTTGGAGAACGGCGAGAGCGACAGCTTGGTAGGCAAAAGCAGCGCACAGCTGCTGGCCACGCTGGCGGGTGAAACCGCCAGTACTCAGACTCGCCGCGTGCGCGTCTTGAACCCCCATGGCCTGCACGCCCGCCCGGCAAAACAGTTGGTACAGATCGCCCGCGCGCAATCAATGCCGATTAATGTACGCCTTGAAGAAGGCAGTGCCTCCACGGTTTCAGCCGCCAGCCTAACCAAAGTGATCGGCTTAGGAGCACGGCGTGGTCAGTGGCTGATCCTTTCTGCCGAAGGTGAGCAAGCAAGGGCTGCACTGGACGCCGTTTCCGCTGCGATCGAAGAAGGCTTGGGCGAGAAAGTAACGCCGTTCGACGGCGGCTTTGATGCCAAGTCGGTGACTAACACGAGCAAGCCCGTTGAGCCGTTAGTCGCTGATGCGCCCCACACCGGCGTTGCCGCTTCGCCGGGCTTAGCCATTGCGCCGGTGTTTGTGATTCGCCCGATGCAGTTCGACTACGCTGAACACGCCAGTGACCCCGAACATGAAATTAGTCGCCTGAAAGTGGCACTCAAAGAAGGCGCTGCTCAACTTCAAGCACTTGTGCATAACGCCCCTGGCGGCGAAGTGGCCGATATTCTCTCGATGCACGAAGAGATGCTCGACGACCCCGAACTGCATCACGCTGCCATTGATGCGATTCGTGAAGGTCGTTCAGCAGAAGCCGGTTGGTGGAACGCCATTGAAACCGCCGCCCACGCCCAGGAAATGCTCGCCGACCGCCTGCTGGCTGAGCGCGCCGCTGACCTGCGCGACGTAGGCCGCCGCGTGCTGGGGGTATTGTGCGATGTCCAACTGCCCGAGCCGCCTGACCACCCGTATATTCTGGTGATGGATGACATCGGCCCTTCCGATGTTGCCCGCTTGGATACCTCGCGCGTACGCGGCCTGCTTACCGTGCGCGGCGGCGCCACCGCACACAGTGCTATTCTGGCTCGTGCGCTGGGTATTCCCGCTGTTGTCGGCGCCGGTGAAGCCGTCATGGCGTTGCATAACGGCAGCATGATGATTCTGGACGGTGAACGGGGGCGGGTTACCTCCCAGCCTTCCGAAGAGCGCCTGCAGCGCGCGGAACAACAGCTTCTCGACCAGCAACAGCGCGAAGCCGATGCCTGGAAGCTACGCTTTGAGCAAGCCCAAACCCGCGATGGGCATCGGGTAGAAGTGGCAGCCAATCTTGGTAACACCGCCCACGCCGCCGATGCAGTTGAACGCGGTGCTGAAGGCGTTGGCCTGCTGCGCACTGAATTCCTGTTTATGGCCTACTCAAGCGCTCCGGACCTAGCCACCCAAATTGCCGAGTACCGCGAAGCCACCGATGCCTTGGATGGCCGTCCGCTGGTCGCGCGTACTTTGGATGTGGGGGGCGACAAGCCGCTGCCCTACTGGCCGGTTCCCCAGGAAGACAATCCTTTCCTTGGCCTACGCGGCATTCGCCTCGCGCTGACCGAGCCGGAAGTGCTGGAAACACAAATCCGCGCGCTGCTGATGGCAGCTGTCGGCCGTCCGCTACGCATCATGCTGCCGATGGTTAAGGATGTCGCTGAATTCCGCGCCGCCAAAGTCATCTATGACCGCCTGCTTAGCGAAATCCCACCACAGCAGCGCGCCACTGATGTGCAACTGGGCGTGATGATCGAAGTACCCTCCAGCGCACTGCTAGCACCTACGCTGGCGGCCGAGGTGGACTTCTTCTCCGTTGGTACTAACGATTTAACTCAGTACACCCTGGCCATCGACCGCGGCCACCCAGAGCTTTCTGCCCAGGCCGATGGCCTGCACCCCGCCGTGCTGCGTTTGATTCAAATGACCGTCGATGCCGCCCATACCCACGGTAAATGGGTCGGCGTATGCGGCGAGCTTGCCTCGGACGCCATGGCCGTGCCGGTGCTGGTAGGGTTAGGCGTTGATGAGCTTTCCGTCAGTGCGCGACAAATTCCGCTAGTCAAAGCTCGCCTGCGTGAATTTGATCTTGCCGATGCAAAAGCCACTGCCCAATTAGCACTGAGTAAAGCCACCAGCGATGAAGTGCGTGATGCCCTGGAGGCCCGCTAATGGCTCAGGTAGTGTGCATTACACTCAACCCCGCGCTGGATTTAGCGTTCAACCTTGAAACGCTGACACTCGGTCATGTAAACCGCCCCCACAGCGCCCAGTTAGAAGCTGCGGGCAAAGGCGTTAACGTAGCACGCGTGCTGGCCAGCTTAGGCCATCAAGTGATTGTTAGCGGCTTTCTCGGCCAGGATAACGACGCGCCGTTCAGCTTGGCATTCCCCCACTACGGCGTGGAAGATGCCTTTGTACGAGTACCCGGCAGCACGCGCATTAACGCCAAGCTGGCGGAACAGTGTGGCCGCGTCACTGATATTAACGGCCCCGGCATGCCGATTGAGGCTGACCATCTAGATGCCTTACGAACTACCCTAGACGATTTGTTTCAGCGCTCCGCTCCGCCCCAAGCGGTCGTCGTTGCCGGTAGCCTTCCACCGGGTATTGATCAGTCGCTGTTTGCTGAACTACTAACCACCCTAAAAAGCTATGGCGTACCACTTTGGATAGACACCAGCGGCCCAGCACTGCTGACCGCCATTGCTGTTCAGCCTGCGGCTGTAAAACCTAACGAAACGGAACTCGCCGACTGGGCTGGCAGCACGTTAGATTCAAATCAACAGCGCCAGCTCGCCGCCGAGCGACTGCACGCCAGTGGCATAGAGCACGCACTGATTTCCGCAGGCTCAGAGGGCGTTTTATGGGTTAGTTCACAGGGCACTTGGCAATCCACACCGCCTAGCGTAAACGCCACCAATACCGTTTGTGCGGGCGATACCTTTGTGGCTGGCATGCTCCATGGGCTGCTCAGCGACTTCGCCCCGCAAGACACCCTTCGCTTCGCAACGGCACTCTCTGCCGAAGCGGTTCGCCACGTCGGCGTGGGCACCCCCCACGCCGACGACTTTGACTTACTCCAACAACAGACTTTGGTACGGCGTCTTGACGACACCATCACCAAGGGAGCTACGCGATGAAGCTTATTCTAATTACCGCCTGCCCCAGCGGCATGGCGACCACCTTTCTGGCCGCCAAGCGCCTTGAACAAGCGGCCACGCGGATGGGCTGGAGCGCCCATGTGGAAATGCACGGCGAAATTGCGCCGCTGCAGGCAGCCACCGCCGAACAAATTGCTCATGCCGATCTGATCGTGGTCGCTGCCGATCATGTTCCTGCCCCGGAACGTTTTGAAGGCAAACGACTTTTCCAGGCGCCGATTGCCAGCGCCCTGCCCGACCCCAGCGCCTTTTTAACTCAAGCCAAGCGTGAAGCACCGATTTACACTGCTCCTGCAACCCCTACCGCTGCTGACACTCCAGCGAGCAATACGGGTAGCAAGAAGATTGTCGCTGTTACTGCCTGCCCCACCGGTGTTGCTCATACCTTTATGGCCGCTGAAGCGCTAGCCGAAGCAGGCAAAGCCATGGGACATGCCATTCGCGTGGAAACCCAAGGCTCAGTGGGCGCTCAGGATCATTTAACCGAACAAGAGATCGCCGACGCCGATGTGGTCGTACTGGCCTGCGATATCGACGTTGACCCTGCGCGGTTTGCAGGTAAGCGCATCTACCGAACCTCAACCGGCAATGCGCTAAAAAAGCCACGTCCCACGCTGGAAGCTGCTCTTGTTGATGCTAGCGTAGAAAACGCCAACAGCGCTTCGGGCAACGCCAATAAGAGTGTTAAAGAGAAAGGCGTTTATAAGCACCTACTCACTGGCGTGTCGTTCATGTTGCCCATGGTGGTAGCGGGCGGCTTGCTGATTGCGCTGTCGTTTGTGTTCGGCATTGAAGCCTTTGAGCAGGAAGGCACACTGGCCGCTGCGCTTATGCAAATTGGCGGTGGTACCGCCTTCGCGCTAATGATTCCGGTGCTGGCAGGTTACATTGCCTACTCCATCGCCGACCGCCCCGGTATTGCTCCAGGTATGATTGGCGGTATGTTGGCGGCTGACATTGGCTCCGGGTTTATCGGCGGCATTTTGGCAGGCTTCCTGGCTGGCTACGTAGCCCTCGCGGTTACCCGCTACGTTAAACTGCCTTCCAGCGTTGAATCGCTCAAGCCTATTCTGATCATCCCGCTGGTGGCCAGTCTGGTCACCGGCCTGACGATGATCTATGTGATTGGCGAGCCTGTCGCTGCATTGCTGAATGCGCTGACCAGCTTCCTGGCCTCAATGGGTTCTACTAACGCAGTGCTGCTGGGCATTCTATTGGGCGCCATGATGTGCTTCGATTTGGGCGGCCCCGTCAATAAAGCAGCCTATACCTTCGGCGTGGGCTTGTTGGCTTCAGAAACCTACGGCCCAATGGCAGCCATTATGGCGGCAGGCATGGTGCCAGCGATTGGCATGGGTATTGCCAGTTTCGTAGCGCGCAATAAATTTTCTGAACCAGAACGGGAAGCAGGCAAAGCTTCGTTTGTACTCGGCTTTTGCTTTATTAGTGAAGGCGCCATTCCCTTCGCGGCGAAAGACCCGTTGCGGGTTATCCCCGCGTGCATGGTGGGCGGTGCGATCACCGGTGCGCTTTCCATGCTGGTAGGCGCGAAACTAATGGCACCTCACGGGGGTATCTTTGTCCTGCTCATTCCCAACGCTATCACTCCTGCACTACTCTACCTTGGTGCGATTATTATCGGCTCGCTGGTAACCGGTTTAGGCTATGCCTTTATCAAACGCGGCGCCGCTCACGTCGCCGTTACCAGCTAAACGCTTGAACGTCAGTGCTGAGCAGGCGGCCACCTGCTCAGCGCCTCTTTTGCTACGCATCTCCCTCCTCAGCCCCACACCAACAACGGTTTATTACTAATTTTTTAACCATCAATCGCTTAATAGTTGCTTAAATTGGGGTTTTATGTAGTATTTTTACCTAAATAGAGCCATAAATAGTACAAGGCACGAGCCAGCAACATAGCGCTCGTCACTTAATAATGATCTAAAACAACAGGACCGCCTTCTATGTTTCAACTCACCCGCAGCGTTACTTGGCAGGCACTTGAACGCCTGCGCGACAAAACCGCCAACGACCGCATTCGTGATTACTTCACCAATGACCCGCAGCGCTTTGAAAAAATGAGCCTACGGGTGGGTGGCCTGTTCCTGGATTACTCCAAACATCACGTCTCTGATGAGGTACTCACCAAACTGCTTGAGTTGGCCGACCACTCTGCCCTGGTTCAGCGCCGAGCGCAGATGTTCTCTGGCGATATTATCAATGTCACCGAAAATCGCCCGGTACTCCACACCGCACTGCGCAATTTAAGCGATGAACCGGTGCATGTAGACGGCAACGACGTGATGCCGGAAATCAATCGCACCCGGGAACAAATCAAGCAGTTCTCAGAAGCGGTTAGAAGCGGTGAGTGGAAAGGCTATAACGGTCAACGCATCAAAGACGTGGTCAATATTGGCATTGGTGGCTCAGACCTTGGTCCCAACATGGCCGTACGCGCGCTACTCAAATACCGCCACCCGGAACTGCACTTCCACTTCGTCTCCAACGTCGATGGCACCCATATTCAGAAGGTGCTTTCACGACTAGATCCGGCGACCACGCTGTTTATCGTTTCCACCAAAACCTTCTCTACCCAGGAAACCCTGCTTAACGCCAAAACCGCACGGCGCTGGTTCGTGGAAAATGCCGGTGAAGATGCCGACGTAGGCGCCCACTTTATTGCCGCTTCTACTAACCGCAAAGCGGCAATGGAGTTCGGCATTCGTGAGGAGAACGTGTTCGAGTTTTGGGCCTGGGTGGGCGGCCGCTACTCCATGTGGTCATCTATCGGGCTGCCGATTGCGCTTTCGGTTGGTTTTGAAGGCTTTATCGAGCTGCTGGAAGGCGCTCATGAGATGGACCGCCACTTTATCGAAGCGCCCTTCGCGCAGAATATGCCAGTACTGATGGCGCTGATTGGTATCTGGTACATCAACTTTATTGGCGCCGAAACCCAGGCCATCGTGCCCTACGATCAAGCCTTGAACCAACTGCCTTCGTTCCTGCAGCAGTTGGATATGGAGTCTAACGGCAAGTCAGTCGATATTTTCGGCCATCCGGTTAACTATAAAACCGGCCCGATTGTCTGGGGGCAAACAGGCTCTAACGGTCAGCACGCTTTCTTCCAACTACTGCACCAGGGCACCCGCTACGTGCCGATTGATTTTATTGCCTCGCTGAAACCCGAGCCCGGCGTGGAAGACCATCACTTCGCCTTGCTGACTAATATGCTCGCCCAGGCCAATGCCTTTATGGAAGGCAGCCAAGGGGACAGCAAAGAGCTTAGCCAGCATGACCCCTACAGCTGCCCCGGCAACCGGCCTTCCAGCACCCTTTTGCTTGATGAGCTAACGCCAAAAAACCTAGGCGCGCTGATTGCCCTCTACGAACACAAGGTGTTTGTGCAAGGCGTTATCTGGAACATCAACTCATTTGATCAATGGGGCGTGCAGCTTGGCAAACGCATTGCCGGTGAAATCAGCGAGCGCATCGATACCAACGCCGCCGACTTCGACACCTCAACACAAGGTCTACTGGAGCTGGTACGCGCTCATTTTCCTGGCGACAGCAGCGCAAAGCAAAGCGCGCCAGCCAGTACTGATAAAAAGCAGACAAGGAAGAAGCGTTAAGCGAAGAGTTGGGTAAACGTTAGATAAACAAACGCCTTGGCTTTTCAGCCAAGGCGTTTTTGGTTTGATCTTTGATGCCAGTATCGACACCGGTTGAAGGCAATCAGAAGCCCCGAGCCGCCTAAATTAATCCGGCGCAAATTGCTCGAAGACCTGCTGTCCGGTCATTTTCTCTGTTTGGTTGTTAAACTCGTAATAATCGGGCTTCTCATCAATAAATATTTCGCTGGTGAGTTGGAACGTCTGATCCTGGAACAGGCCTGCTGGGAGAATATACTCATTGCTGGGTAGCAGGTGATAGAACAGATGCGTCCCGCAGGTTGCACAGAAACCCCGCTCCGCCCAATCAGATGAGCGGTACGCGGTAGGCTCAGCACCAGAGAACTCTACCGGACCACCGCAATGCACGGCGAACATAGGCCCACCCGACCAGCGCCGACATAGTGAGCAATGACAAACACTGACCTGCTCGTGGTTAGGCGCAGTCACTTCGATGGAACCGCAAAGACATGTGCCTTTCATCGCAAACTCCTTTACCGTTAGCCCCCATGACAGCCGCTATCGTGATGCCAACCAATGTTAGGCTGCTGTAGGCTCATTGAACAATATTCTGTTGGAAAACGGATCGACCACTTCAAACACCCTATCGCCCCACGGAGCTGTGGTTATTTCCGGGCGGCTATACTTGTAACCACGGGATAGGATCTCGCGGTACAAGCCTTCAAGATCATCAGTATTCACAAACGTTTTAGCGCCGGGGGAGCAATCCCCAGAATGTTCACTGAGATGAAAAACCAGATCACCTCGGGATACCTGCATATAGACAGGAAAGTCTGCTTCGAAGCGATGCTCCCAATCAAGCGACATCCCCAAAAACTCAAGATAGAACGCCTTGGCTTTAGATTCATCAAAAATTCGTATAATCGGAATGGCTTGAAAATGCACTTATGCTCTCCTGACAAACAGCGCTTTAACGAATAGCTAGCCAGCTCTGGTTAGAAAGCCTAAAGCCCCCTTTACCCTTAGGCGTTCGATTTAAACAGGCGCAGAGTTGCTCTCTACGCCATAGCCATGGCGTATATACTCAACGGCTTCAGCCATGCCACTAAGAATCGCTGTCGCTGAATGAAAGTTTTGCTGTTGAGACATTTCCGTGGGTAGTGCCAAGCAGCTTATGCCAGCTCGAAAGGCAGCTTCAAGACCATGTTGTGTATCTTCAATGGCAAGACACTCATCCGCAGCAACGCCAAGTCGTTGCAGAGCCAGAAGATAGCATTCAGGTGCGGGCTTGCTGTTTCGGACATCATCGTTAGAAACAATCGTAGAGAACTTCTCTTCAAACCCATTGGCCTGCAGTGTTTTTTGAACACCATTTGCACTAGCGCCTGTCACCACTGCCAGCTTCAAACCCGCACTGTGGAAGTAAGCAATCGCCTCTCGTACGCCAGGCATTAACGGGAATGCCTGGCTAGCAAGGTAGTCCTGCGTCGCGGCGTTCTTCGCTTCTATAAGTTGATCAGGGGACGCATCAATCCCAAACCTCTGCACCATATCCAGGGCATTGGCGCGCGTTGGCAGGCCTGCATAGTGGGTTCTGTACTGCAGCTCGGACAATTCAACGCCATATTGGCTCAGAATATGTACCCACATTTGAAAATGGATATGTTCAGAACTGACGATCGTCCCATCGTGATCTAGCAAAATTGCGCGAAGTGCCACAAGACCTCCTAGAAATAGAGCGTTTAAAACCCAAGGCAAAGCTACTATCACATGAGCTGCAAGAGAGCGTTTACGAGTAAGTTACTTACTCACGGCCTTGAAAAAACCAAAACACTAAGGCTCTAACCTTGCCCTCAACAACTCTTTAGCAATTGCTTTGGCTTTTACGGCAGCTGTTAAATCCCCCATCACCTGAGCCTGAACAGTCGCCCCTTCTTTTAAAGTAGCTATCGCTTCCGACAACGTAGTCACCGTCTTTTCATCAACGAATATTTGTGACGTATACCGGTTTATTAAGCCAAGCATGGCTCTTTTATGGCTAGCGCACTGTTGATGTACGGGATGATTTAAGTCACTGAATTCAGCACTGACATTGATGAAATAACAGCCATGGAAAGGATAAATTAGCGTTTCTCTCTCATTAAACCAATCATCCAACGCATCGAACAAAGCAAAAATTGCGCTTTGTCCATCAGGTGCGCCCTGGGTGCGCCCTTCAATCCAGGAAAAAAATTGTCGATCACGATAGTCAACCGTTGCAGCGATCAGGGCTTCTTTGCTGGAAAAATGATGGTATAGCGTTTTTTTTGCCACGCCTGATTCAGCGATGATCCGGTTGATACCAATGGCATGCACCCCATGGCGGTAAAACAACCCAAAGGCGACCGAAACTAACTGCTCTCTTCTGTCCACAGCACAACCTCACCTTCATTTTACGAGCAGCATAATATTGACGCGCAGAGACCGATCTGTCTACCATAGTCAAAAAAGGAGACAGATCGGTCTCCCTTGTCTCAACTCTTTCGCCCAAGGATGCATTTATGAGAATTTCCCTGTATTTACCTGCTCAACAGAAAGCAGCCCTGCTCGCTGGCATTGGAGCGACTGGATGCATCACAGCACTCAGCTTTCTAAGTTCACACAGTGACGCGTTATGGCTAATGGCCCCCTTTGGCGCCACCATGGTGATACTGTTTGGATTACCCGCCAGCCCATTAGCCCAACCACGCAACGTGATTGCGGGTCACTTAATAACGGCGGCATTAGGACTGATGGTGGCTCATTTTTTTGGCGTGCACGAATGGACGCTGGGCTTGGCAGTCGGTTTATCGATAGTCGCTATGATGCTTACCCACACCATCCACCCGCCTGCAGGTGCTAATCCCCTACTGATTATGCTAGCGGGAGAACACTGGCATTTTTTGATCACTCCCGTAGCGTCTGGAGCCCTTTTAATTGTGGGATTCGGATACGTCTATCACCGGTTTGTTTCAGGGCAACCGTACCCCAAGCAATGGTTTTAGTTGAGAAGATGTTAACAGCACAAAACCAATGTCCAGGCCATGCAAGCTCGGATTCGACATAACAGCATCTGAGGCATAAAAAAATACCCCTTGGCACTTTCGAACCAAGGGGTACCGGTTACGTCAGCAACATCGCCTCGTTTTTCAGTTCGACGCACAGGCCTACTACCCGGTCGATGGCTTACAGGCTGTAAGAATGCTAGCGCTTGAACATATCATCCAGGCGATTGGCGAACAGTACATCGCGCATCCAGCCTTTCAGTTGGTCGTGATCAGCTTTCACAAGCTGTGCTTCTACCCAGTCAGGCACGTCACCAAACTTTAAGGTGAGCAATGTGCGCATAGTTTCACGTGCTTCAGCTAAACGCCCTTCTTGCCGCCCTTCCAGGCGTTCTTTCTTGACCAAGTTCTCTAAGTTCTCTGCCAACATATCTTTGTCCTCCATCAGACTGTCGAGCCGATCCAGGTTGACCTCGGCGCCCAGCCGGTACAAATGCCGCTTGAGCCAGCGGGTGATAATCCGGTCGATGCGTTCCTTATTGGGGTCAGCCTGAATGATGGCGACGACCCGGTCCACAGCGTTCTGTAACGCTTCCCAGCTTTCTCCGGCGTTTTCCACACCGAATACACCGCTAAGCGGTGTCTGGCGTAAGCCTAATTCTTCGTTAGTATAGCGCCCTTCATCGACCAGAAAATAGCGCAGGCGCGGTTGATAGACCTGCAGAAAACTCGGCGGTTCCGGCTGTACCATCTCGTAAATATCCAACGGAGCTGTCCAGGGCTTGGAGCCATTGTACAGCACCACCGGAAATACCGGTGGAAGGCCCTGGCTGGGCGTAATGACCTTCTGTTTGAGTAGTTCACTGTAAAAGCAGGCGACGTAGTGCATCAGCCGAATCGGCATGCTGCGATCAACCGCTGACTGGAACTCTAGGAGGATGTACAAAAATACCTCCTGCGTCATGCCCTTCCAGGTGACTTCCACCGACCACACCACGTCTTCGATCTTCTCTTCGAACAGCGGTGAGATGTAATGACCACTGTGCTTCTTGAGCGTCGTGAAGTTCATTAACCCGGCAATTTCAGGCGGGGCAAAGCCTTCGATCAGTTGCTCAACGAACTCGGGGTGGCTAAATAGCTCTTTATAGCCCGTATCATGGTGATGAGTCGCCATAACGCGTCCCTGTTAATCGTAATAACGTCAGAATACCATGGAGAGCGATAGTCGACGTACCGCATGATTGATATGTGGTGATTCAATAAAATCAGAAATCAATGCGATATTTGCCGCAAAAGCTGATCCGCTTTTACAGTTTGATAGTGCCTATTGATTGAACACAGCGCGTACCTGCTCACCTAAAAAATACCCCTTGGCACTTTCGAGCCAAGGGGTATCGGTTAAGCCAGTAGCAGTGGTTGGTTTTAGAAGTGCCATTCCAGATTAAAGGTCATGGCATCGGTATCGACACCCGGTTGGCTGTGGTTTCCGAATTTGTTGCGCCAATACTCATAACCGACGCCCATCCATAAGGAATTTTCCGTGCCCCAGGCAATTTGCCCGACGTCTAGCATCAGCGAGGTGCGCATTAACTGCTCAGGCTCGGTCGCTTCCCCAAAGTAATCGTCTCCTTTTTCGCTGTTGTAGTTATAGAACCCTTGGAATTTTAGCGGTAACGCCGCCGCTTCAAACGGCAGCCCCCAGGCCAAGTTAATTTGGTAATAGGGATCAAACGAAATGCTGTTCTGATTTTCTGGCAATCCACAAGGTGGCAAGCCGCAGTGGTTCCACTCACGGCTATAGAACAGGCTCAGATCCACAAAGCCTCTCGGCACATCAAATTTAAACGTTGGCCCCACCACTAATTGGCGTTTACGTGGTGCAAAGCCAGTATTTTTGGTGTTTAGGTCAAACCCAAACGTCAGCGCCATGTCTTTGACGGGCCCGAAAGCGATGGGCTCATTGAATACGCCGCCCCCATGGAGTTGATGACGGTATGTCAGATAAGCTTCCGTCGCCCCTGAATCACTGTTACTGGCCGGGTCTTGGCTGCTGGACTGAAGCACGTCCAGATTTAAAAAGTTTTGGCCCAGTGAGTAACCACTAACATGGGTGAACTGGAGAATGTGCTTCTCTATGTTCTCTGGGTTATTCGGCTCAGTAAACTGCGTTCCATAGCGATACCCCACGAACGTATCGCTCCATGTCGCTGCCTGGGCACCTGCCGAGATAGTGCCAAGAGAAGCGCCTATCGCCAGATACGTTGCCACTGCTCGATTGCTCTTCAACATGCAAAACCCTTTGTTGTTTGATTTTGTTTTTAGACATCTTTCTAAGAGCCCCACTATCAAGGCCCTTCTATAAAGACCTTTCTATAAAGACCTTCCTAACGCCGTTATGCCTGCTTTTCGCGGATGCGATAGCGATTTTTTTGCGGAAACGGCACTTCTTAGAGTACATTTAGCAATATTTATTGTATACAATAAAACAGATAAACAAATACAAACGGAGGACACAATGTCGCGTATTTTAGAAGCAGCTCGCCCCAGCCGCCTTGGTTTAGACGCCTTTCTTGAGCACTACGGGGACGTTTTTGAACATTCACCCTGGGTAGCCGAAACCGCCTGGAAACAGGGATTTACCGACCAACACGATTACCCGGATGTGCTAGCTGACTGCATGGGCAATGTGCTTAAGGGTGCTGATATTGATCAGCAAATTGCTGTCATCCGCGCTCACCCAGACCTTGCCGGGAAAGCAGCTCTCGCGGGTGAGCTAACCCAGGATTCCACTCGCGAACAGGCTGGTGCGGGGCTAGATCAGTGCTCAACCGAAGAGTTTGAACGCTTTCAACGCCTGAATCAGGCCTATCAAGATAAGTTCGGTTTCCCCTTTGTGATTGCTGTTAAAGGGCTTGATCGACACGCCATCCTTTACGCGTTCGAAAAGCGCCTTGAAAACGACGCCGCTACCGAGCGTCAAACCGCTATTGAGCAAATCATCCAGATAGCGCGCTTTCGCCTGCACATGCGTGCGGCCGAGGCAGCGTAATTCTCACGCGCTTAGCGCTTCTATTTTCCTTTCAGCCTGACCTGTGGTGCTCGGCCCTTCAGGCTGTGAGGCTTACCTTTTATCGTCATTCGGAGAGACCTCTATGAGTCTGGAGACAAGAGAAGATCTCGATCCGCTCGAAACCACGGAGTGGCTGGAATCCCTGGAATCAGTACTGGATCGTGAGGGCGAAGATCGTGCCCGCTACCTGATGACCCGCTTGGCGGATCGCCTGCGCCGGGACGGGATGAAGGTACCCTTCTCGGTGACAACCCCGCACCGGAATACGATCCCTGTGCATCGCGAAGCACCGATGCCCGGCGATCTGTTTATGGAGCGCCGCATTCGGTCGTTGATTCGTTACAACGCCATTGCCCAGGTCATCCGTAATAACCGCGCCAACCCCGGGCTGGGCGGCCACATTGCCAGCTTTATGTCGTCGGCCACGCTGTACGATGTTGGCTTTAACCACTTCTTCCGTGCCCCCAAAGGCGATTTTGAAGGCGACCTGATTTACATCCAGGGCCACGTTGCCCCGGGGATTTACGCGCGTTCCTACTTGGAAGGCCGTTTATCAGAAGAGCAGATGGACAAATTCCGTCGCGAAGTCGACGGCGATGGCCTGTCTTCCTACCCGCACCCGTGGCTGATGCCGGACTACTGGCAGTTCCCCACGGTGTCCATGGGCCTTGGCCCGATTCAGGCCATCTATCAAGCCCACGTGATGAAGTACCTGCATCACCGTGAGCTGAAAGACATGTACGACCGTAAAATCTGGTGTTTCATGGGCGACGGCGAGTGTGATGAGCCAGAGTCACTGGGCGCCATTTCCCTGGCGGGGCGTGAAAACCTCGATAACCTGATCTTCGTTATCAACTGCAACCTGCAGCGCTTGGACGGTCCGGTGCGCGGCAACTCCCGCGTCATGGACGAGTTCGAAGGCGTGTTCCGTGGTGCCGGTTGGAACGTCATCAAGGTGGTCTGGGGACGTCATTGGGATCCGCTGTTCGAGAAGGACAAGAAAGGCATCCTGCAAAAACGCATGGATGAAGCGGTCGACGGTGAGTACCAGAACTACAAGGCCAACGGCGGTTCGTACACCCGTGAGCACTTCTTCGGTAAGTACCCCGAAACCGAAGCGATGGTCAACGACCTGTCTGACGAAGACATCTGGAAGCTCAACCGCGGTGGCCACGACCCGTTCAAGGTCTACGCGGCCTACCACGAAGCGGTCAACCAGACCAACGGTAAGCCCACGGTCATTTTGGCGCACACCGTCAAAGGCTACGGCATGGGCAGCGGCGATGGCGAAGCCGCCAACGAGTCTCACCAGGTCAAGAGCATGGAGTACGAAGCGTTGCGTAAATTCCGCGACCGCTTCGGTATTCCGCTCACCGACGAGCAGCTCAAAGATGTGCCCTATTACAAGCCGGAAGAAGACTCCCCCGAGCTGAAATACATGCACCTGCAGCGGGAACGCTTAAACGGCTACCTGCCGAGCCGCCGCAGTGACTTTGAGGCGCTGGAGATCCCCAGCCTGGAAGACAAAACCTTTGCCTCGCAAATGGTCGGCTCTAAAGGGCGTGAAGTCTCGACCACCATGGCGTTCGTGCGCGTGCTGAACGGCCTAGTGAAGGATAAGAAGCTCGGCAAACATGTCGTCCCGATTATTCCTGATGAAGCGCGTACCTTCGGCATGGAAGGCATGTTCCGTCAGCTTGGCATCTACACCTCGGAAGGTCAGAAGTATGAGCCGGTCGATAAAGGCCAGATCATGTTCTACCGCGAGGATCAGAAAGGCCAGATTCTCGAAGAAGGGATTAGTGAAGCCGGTGCCATGTCCGCGTGGATTGCCGCCGCGACGTCCTACAGCAACAACAACGTCACCCTGCTGCCGTTCTACGTTTACTACTCGATGTTCGGCTTCCAGCGCATTGGTGACTTGGCCTGGGCGGCGGGTGACCTGCAAGCCCGCGGCTTTATGGTCGGCGGCACTGCCGGGCGTACCACGCTCAACGGTGAAGGTCTGCAGCACCAGGATGGCCACAGCTTGATTCAAGCCTCCACCATCCCCAACTGCCGCAGCTACGACCCGACCTACGCCCACGAAGTAGCGGTCATCCTCCAGGATGGTCTGAAGCGCATGTTCTCCGATAAAGAGAATTGCTTCTACTACCTGACGGTGATGAACGAAAACTACGAGCACCCCGCGCTTGAGAGCGTGCCTACCGACGATATCGTCAAAGGCATGTACCTGCTCAACGAAACGCAGGGCGACAAAGGCCGCGTGCAACTGATGGGCTCCGGCACCATCCTGCGCGAAGTCGAAGCGGCTGCGGAGCTGTTGGCCAACGACTGGGGCATTGGTGCGGATATCTGGAGCGTGACCAGCTTTAACGAGCTGCGCCGCGAAGCGCTGCTGCTGGAGCGTGAAGGCTTCCTGAACCCGGATGCCGAGGCCAACAAGCCCCACGTGACGAAGTGCCTGGAAGGCCGCGACGGCCCGGTGATTGCCTCCACCGACTACATGAAGCTCTACGCCGACCAGGTGCGTGCCTGGGTGCCCAGCGAGTACACCGTGCTGGGCACGGACGGCTTTGGCCGTTCCGACACCCGCGAGAAGCTGCGCTACTTCTTTGAAGTAGACCGCTACTTCGTCACCGTGGCGGCGCTACGCGCGCTGGCAGACCGCGGTGAGCTTGATCGCAAGCACGTCGGTGAGGCGCTGAAGAAGTATGGCATTGATGCCAGCAAGCCGAACCCGCTGACCAGCTAAACCGCTGCCCGGCGGGCAGAAGCCCGCCGGCTCGATCCGATTTGGAAGGAGCGCGACCTTGAGTAGCGAAATCATCAAAGTTCCCGATATCGGTGGTGATACCGATGTCGAAATCATCGAGATTGCGGTGTCAGAAGGCGACGTCATTGAAGCGGAAGACACCCTAATCACCCTGGAATCCGACAAAGCCAGCATGGACGTCCCGGCCCCGAAAGGCGGCAAGGTGCTCAAAGTGCTGGTCAAAGAAGGCGATACTGTCTCCGAAGGCGACGACATCGTTGAGCTGGAGGTTGAAGGCGGTACAGACGGTGGCGAAGAAACGTCAGCCCCCGCGTCTGACAGCCAGCCCAACGACGCGCCAGCGAAACAAGACAAACCAACGCAGGAAGACGCCCCCGCACCGGCAGCGAAGAAAGCCAGCGGCGGCAAGCAAACGGTCGATATTAAAGTGCCTGACCTGGGCGGTTCCGACAGCGTTGAGATCATCGAAGTCGCGGTCAGCGCCGGTGATGAGGTCAACGCCGAAGA
This sequence comes from Halomonas sp. MS1, assembly GCF_024182575.1. Taxonomy (NCBI): domain Bacteria; kingdom Pseudomonadati; phylum Pseudomonadota; class Gammaproteobacteria; order Oceanospirillales; family Halomonadaceae; genus Halomonas; species Halomonas sp. MS1. The sequence continues at coordinate 3,149,989 of NZ_CP098926.1, read as the reverse complement.
CACCCTGATCACCCTGGAGTCTGACAAAGCCTCCATGGACGTGCCCAGCCCGCACGGCGGCAAGATCGTTGCGCTCACGGTAAAAGAAGGCGATACCGTCTCGGAAGGCGACGTGATCGGCCAGATGGAAATCGCTGGCGAAGACAGTGATGCATCGGCTGAAGAAGATGCATCGCAGGCGCAAGCCGCTGCTGAAGAGCCGGTCGTTGAAAAACCTGTCGCTGAAGCACCAGTAAAACAAGCGCCTTCTCCTGAAGGCCCCCCAAGTCCGGAAGCACAAATCGCTGCTTACCAACCGCGGGATAGTAAGCTAGTACACGCAGGTCCCGCAGTACGCATGCTGGCACGTGAGCTCGGCGTCGACCTCGGTCTAGTTAAGCCTAGTGGCCCGAAAGACCGGGTGCTGAAAGAGGATGTGCAGGCTTACGTGAAGCAGGCCATTGCCAACCAAGGTAAAGCGCAAGCAGCGGCTGCCCCTGCGGCGAGTGGTGGTGCTGGCATTCCCGCGATACCGGAAGTCGACTTCAGTCAGTTTGGCGACGTAGAAGAGAAGCCGATGGGTCGCCTGCTCAAGATGGGCGCGACCAATCTGCACCGCAGCTGGCTTAACGTGCCTCACGTGACGCAGTTCGACGAGGCCGACATTACCGAGCTTGAAAGCTTCCGTAAGGCCATGAAAGCCGAGGCCGAAGCCCAAGGCGCCAAGCTGACACCGTTGCCGTTTATGGTCAAAGCCTGTGCCTTTGCCCTGCGTAAATTCCCCCAGTTCAACGTCAGCCTGAAAGGCGACGGCGAAACGCTGGTATGGAAAAACTACGTGCATATCGGGATTGCCGTGGATACGCCTGATGGCCTGATGGTGCCGGTCGTGCGCAACGCCGATAAGAAATCCTTGATCGAGATTGCCAAGGAGATGGCGGAGCTAGGCAAGAAAGCGCAAACCAAGAAGCTTAAGCGTGATGAGATGACCGGTGGTTGCTTCACTATTTCGAGCCTTGGCTCGATTGGTGGAACCGCGTTCACACCGATCGTTAATGCGCCGGAAGTGGCGATTCTGGGAGTATCGAAAGCGCAGATGAAACCGGTATGGGATGGCAGTGCCTTCCAACCGCGCTTAATGATGCCGCTCTCGCTCTCCTATGATCACCGGGCGATTAACGGTGCGGATGCCGCCCGCTTTACGGCCTTCCTGGCCGATGTGCTGACGGATATTCGCCGATTACTGCTGTAATCGTCTCGCAGTAAGCCACAAGCGGCGCCCAATGGGCGCCGCTTTTTTGAGACATCAGTTTGGAGCATTGAAACCTATTGTTCGCGAAAACCCAGGGTTACCGAAAATCGATGGTTAGCGAAAACCCGGGGCTAACGAAAACCTAGTTCTAGCGAATCACGCCCTAACAGATTTACCGCCTAGAATAGTCATCAAATCGTCGTTTTCTGGCTCTTGAGACGACAGTACCAGCAAAGACTCTAAGCTATTAAGGTGCGTGTATATCGCCTGCTTAGCCGCCTGCGCATCACCACTCGCTAAGTGTGCAAGCAAGTTGGCATGGTCTCCTTCCAAGTAGCAAGAAGACAACCCCGGACGCTTATAGAGAGCGATGACAATTGACGTTCTCAAGACGAGATCGGTCAGCATCGCGCCCAAAATACGATTAGGGGCATACTGGGCGAGGAGATGATGAATATTGAGGGAGTGTTCGATGCGTGACGGTTCGTCACTGTTTTCAAACGCCTGCTTTTCAAGGGCGACCTGCTTCTCTAACGCCTTATAAGTCGCCACATCCAGCTTACCCGCCAACAGTGAGACAATCTCACCTTCCACTAGCCTACGTGCGGAAAACGTCTCTCGCGTTTCGTCAATCGAAGGCGCTCTGACGCGGGCAACCTGGTTCGGCCGTTGGTCGATAACATGTTCAGCATCAAGCCGTGTTAACGCTTTACGCACCACTGAACGGCTGACGCCAAATACATCGCCGATGGTGACTTCAGGCAGTTTTGTATTCGGTGCCAGTCGCTGCATCAGTACCGCAGACCGGATGTGTTCAACAATGTCTTGATCGCTAACGCGACCTTCTTTCGTTTTAGTAAAACTTTTCTTGTGCCAGCCGAGGGTCATGGCCTAACTCTCTAATGAACCTCGACGAAACTTATCATGTTTACCCCTCAGACAACCACTCAGAACCACGCAAAACAATGCCTTAACGGGTAATCGGGTCAATATGCGGGCACAACCACAGCCTTACGACGGGTTGGGTAGAATAAGAATCGCGCGAAAATCGTTAACATTGGTTCGGGTTGGCCCCGTTACCACGAGGTTATCTAACGCGTCAAAGAAACTGTACGCATCGTTACGGGCAAGGTAATCCTGTGCAGAAAGCTTTAATGCCTTAGCCCGCTGCCAGCATTCAGGCCCAATTAACGCGCCTGCATTATCTTCAGAGCCATCAATGCCATCGGTATCAACAGCAATTGCATAAATGCCATCACACCCTTTTAGCGTATCAAAAAGCCCCAGCAGGTACTCAACGTTGCGCCCTCCTCGACCATTACCACGCACGGTAACGCTGGTTTCACCACCTGACAGCACCAGCAGCGGACGAGTAATTTCAGACTGCAACTTGCACGCCATACGCCCTTGGGCAATACCTAAATCTCTTGCTTCCCCCTCAAGATCATCGCCTAACACTCTTACCTCTAGGCCACTCTCTTCGGCGCTGAGCTGGGCGGCTTTCAGTGCGTCCCGCGCACGGGCTAGGATAGTCGATTTATCCCGTGAAAATCCTTGGTTCCAGGTCTGAGGCGCACGATGATCGGCCATTAAATGGCGCTTCACATGCTCAGGCACCTCAATCTCATGGCGGTTTAAAATTGCCAATGCATCTAACGACGTGGTGTTATCCGGCAGCGTCGGGCCTGAGGCAATTAATGACGGCACATCACCAGGGACATCCGAAATAAGCAGCGTCACCACTTGCGCGGGGTGCGCAGCGGTGGCCAACCGCCCGCCTTTAATTGCAGACAAATGGCGCCTTACGGTGTTGATTTCACGGATCGGTGCACCGCAGCGAAGCAGCGCCTTATTCAGAGCCTGTTTGTCTTCTAACGAAATGCCGTCCGCCGGCAGAGTCATTAACGCGGAGCCGCCGCCGGAGATAAGCGCGATCACTTGATCGTCTTCACCCAGGCCTTTTACTTCATCAAGCATGCGCTTAGCGGCTTGCTCACCCAGCGCATCAGGCATTGGATGAGAGGCTTCCAGTACATCGATATAACGACAGGCTGCCCCATGCTGATAACGGGTCACTACCACGCCTGTTAAGTCGACCTCTTCGCCTGACTCACGAGCGCGTTTTTCCCACGCCAACTCTAATGCGCGCGCCATGGCGGCGGCGGCCTTACCCGCGCCCACGACGACAGTTCGGCCTGGCGGTTTTTCAGGCAACTGGGCAGTTAATAAGCTATCGGGATGTACCGCAGCAATGGCCGTTTCGGCCAGTTGATTCAGCCACTGGCGGGTTGCCTCTTCACTGGTAAAAGGCGCCAAGCGAACAAGGGAATTCATCAAAAGACTCCTCGGGCAGGGATCAGGAAAAAGGCTCAGAAAGGAGCTTAGAAAAGAACGTAAACAAAGAGCTTGGAAAGCTTAGTAAAAAGAACTTAAAACTTAGTAAAAAGAACTTAATGGCAGGCCAACAGACGCTGGCCTGCCTGACAAAGGCGCGTTATTGGCCAACCTCATGGTCTGCCAGCTTCTCTAAAGCGCGCACAATACCTGCGTGATCCCAATCCTGGCCCCCGTTGGCAACACACGCTTGGAACAACTGCTGTGCATTGGCAGTGCCTGGCAATGACAGGTTTAACGTTCTGGCACCCTCTAACGCCAAGTTGAGATCTTTCTGGTGCAGACGAACGCGGAACCCAGGCTCAAAGGTACGCTTGATCATGCGCTCGCCGTGAACATCGAGGATTTTCGATTGGGCTAAACCGCCCATCAGTGATTCACGCACTTTAGCGACATCAGCACCTGCTTTAGAGGCAAACAGCAACCCTTCTGCCACTGCTTCAATGGTTAGCGCAACCACAATCTGGTTAGCCACTTTACACGTCTGACCTGCACCGTGGCCGCCGATGTGGGTAATCGTCTTCCCAACAACGTCCAGGTATGGCTTGGCTCGCTCAAACCCTTCCGTTGTTGCGCCCACCATAATGGTAAGCGCAGCGTTAATTGCACCACCCTCACCACCAGAAACCGGCGCATCGACAAACTCCCCGCCCGCATCGGTAATCCGCTTGGCAAATGCCTGGGTCTGCATTGGGGCAATGGAGCTCATATCAATCACCAGGGTGCCGGGCTTCAGGCCTTCAATCACGCCTTCCTCACCAAATAACACGCTTTCGACATCGGGCGTATCGGGCACCATGGTGATAATGACGTCAGACGCTTCAGCCACCGCTTTGGGTGAAGCGACTTCACTCATGCCTTTCTCGGCAAGCGCAGCATCCAAGGTGCCGCGTTTAACAGTCACCAACGAGTGACCAGCGTCGAGCAGGTGCCCCGCCATAGGACGACCCATAATGCCTAAACCAATAAAACCAATCTTACTCATAATTGTTCTCCATTCGCGTCTTTTAGAAACCAACCTATTGTTTCTAAATGATTTAGATTTCCTGAGTTAACGACTATCTACTCACTTGCCTGTTTTAAGTCATACAGGGTTAACGCGCCTTATCTAACCAACCTAAACCTTCTACCGTCGTGGTCTTGGGCTTGTACTCGCAGCCGATCCAGCCGTCATAGCCAAGCTGCTGCAGGTGGCTAAATAAGAAGGGATAATTGATCTCACCCGTTCCTGGCTCATGGCGCCCTGGGTTATCCGCCAACTGCACGTGAGCGATACGTGCAAAATGCTTTTCAATAGTGGGCGCAAGATCACCCTCCATGATTTGCATGTGGTAGATGTCATACTGCAGCTTTAAGTTATCGCTGCCGACTTCGTCAAAAAGTGCCAACGCCTGCTCGGTGCGATTAAGGAAAAAGCCTGGAATGTCACGGGTATTGATAGGCTCTGCAAGCAGCAAAATGCCGGCTGCTTTGAGTTTTTCGGCAGCGTAGCGAAGGTTTTCGACCAAGGTACGGTGAGCTTCAGCATCACTAACGCCATCAGGCTGAATACCCGCAAGGCAGTTCACCTGCTTGCACTCAAGCGTAGTGGCATAGTCGATCGCTTTATCTACACCGGCACGAAACTCTTCTACCCGATCGGGATGGCAAGCAATGCCTCGCTCGCCTGCTCCCCAATCTCCCGCAGGTAAGTTGTGCAGCACTTGGGTTAGGCCATTCGCATCCAAGCGCTGCTTGATGTCAGCTGCCGCATAGTCATAGGGAAAAAGGTACTCAACCCCTTTAAAACCCGCCTTTGCGGCGGCCTCAAAGCGATCAAGAAAATCGACTTCAGTGAACAGCATACTGAGATTCGCGGCAAACTTAGCCATAGTGTTCTCCTAACGTTTTAGCGTCTTAATAACGACTTCAGCGACTTGCCTGGAAGCACCTTGGTGCGTTACGTCAGGCTGGCAATAGAACTCGGTGCATCGGTAAGGTTTTCAGCTAACGCTTCGAACTCATTAACCCCATCAAGGTCAGTGCCCATCGAGATATTGGTAACGCGCTCGAGAATGATTTCCACCACGACCGGCACACGGTATTGGCGCATTAGCTCACGCGCTTTCTCTAACGCAGGTGCAATCTCATCGGGTGTCGTGACACGCAGCGCTTTACAGCCAAGGCCTTCAGCAACCGACACGTGATCTACGCCGTACTCCGCGAGCGCCGCTTCTTCGTCGGTATAGTTAATGTTCTTGAACGAGAGCTGGACACAGTAGTCCATGTCGAAGCCACGCTGGGCCTGACGAATCAAACCGAGGTAAGAGTTGTTCACCAGCACGTGGATATACGGCAAGTTAAACTGCGCCCCTACCGCTAGCTCTTCCACCATGAACTGGAAGTCGTAATCGCCAGACAGCGCAACCACTTCGGCATCAGGGTCGGCACGGCAAACACCCAGTGCTGCAGGCACTGTCCAGCCTAGTGGCCCAGCTTGGCCACAGTTAATCCAGTGACGAGGCTTGTACACATGCAGGAACTGAGCGCCGGCAATCTGCGACAAACCGATGGTGCTGATATAGCGCGCATTTTTGCCAAAAACCTTGTTCATCTCTTCGTAAACACGCTGGGGTTTCACCGGCACATTATCGAAGTGCGTTTTGCGCAGTAGCGTGCGCTTACGCTCCTGACACTCTTCCGCCCAGGCACTACGGTTTTTAAGCTGTCCGTTGGCCTTCATTTCACGCGCGACATCGATAAACAGGTCTAGGGCGAGCTTAGCGTCAGAAACGATGCCGTAGTCAGGTCCAAAAATGCGGCCTATTTGCGTAGGCTCGATATCAACATGAACAAACTTTCTATCTTTTGTATACGTTTCAACATTGCCGGTGTGTCGGTTAGCCCAACGATTACCAATCCCCATGACAAAGTCAGACGCCAACATGGTCGCATTGCCGTATCGATGCGACGTTTGCAGCCCCACCATACCTGCCATTAACGGGTGGTCATCAGGGATCGTTCCCCAGCCCATCAGCGTCGGGATCACCGGTACACCGGTTAGCTCAGCAAATTCAACTAATTGCTCGGCAGCATCGGCATTGATGATGCCGCCACCAGCCACGATCAACGGCTTATCGGCTTCGTTGAGCAGCGTCAGTGCTTTTTCAATTTGGGCACGAGATGCTGAGGGTTTATAAGCCGGAAGTGATTCGTAGGTGTCCGGATCAAACTCGATTTCGCTCATCTGTACATCGATGGGAAGATCGATCAGTACCGGTCCAGGACGGCTAGAACGCATAAGCTGGAAGGCTTTCTGGAATGCGCGCGGTACCTGGGCAGGTTCCATCACCGTAACAGACCATTTGGTCACCGGGCCTGCAATCGCCTGAATGTCGACGGCCTGGAAGTCTTCTTTATGCATCTTGGCGCGGGGCGCTTGGCCAGTGATACATAGAATCGGAATTGAATCAGCACTGGCGGAATACAGGCCCGTAATCATATCCGTGCCCGCGGGGCCAGAAGTACCGATACACACACCAATGTTGCCAGCGGTTGTGCGGGTATACCCTTCCGCCATGTGTGAAGCGCCTTCCACGTGGCGTGCTAACACGTGATCTACGCCGCCCACTTTACGCATCGCAGCGTAGAAAGGGTTGATCGCAGCACCTGGCACACCAAAGGCAACATCAACACCTTCTTTTTTCAGGACGTGAATGGCGGCTTCTGCAGCTGTCATTTTAGCCATCACAACTTCTCCTCGAAGAGTGAATACATTTAGTATTCATTTTTGTATTTAATTTTGTATACGAGACAATATTCAAAGTATGCGCCATCCGACGCACTGTCAATATTTAATGGAAAATATTTCCACTAAATTCAACAGAAGCAATAAAAGTCATTTAAAATCAAATTCTTAATATGGATTATATTGAGTATAAACACGTATAAGGGAGCGCCAGTGTTACTAACGAAACGCTCTCGGTATTGGTAAAAACAGGCATGCCAACTGGACCGGTGCTTTTGCATCCAGTCCATACAGGGGTGAACATTATGTAAATTTAATCCCGCGCGCAGCGTGCTATTGTCGTCTGCAACACCTAGCCATCGCGTTTCGCAAGGGCTTGATCGTGCCCTAGCATGTCGGAGATTGTTCTCGCGGCCTCTTGCACCAGCGCTTGCAGCTTGGTTCGCTCATCCTCGGCAAACTCATGTACCGGCACCATGATACTAACGACGCCCTCCACTACCCCATCATGGTTGTAGAGCGGGTAGGCAATCGATGAAATACCAAAGTGATAATAAGAATCGGCAATGACATAACCACGCTGACGGTCTTCCTGAACTAAGTCCCACAGAACATCACGCCGGATCGGTGCACCGAGTTCTTTATTAAGTAGTTGGTCGTCAGGATAGAGCGATTCAAATTCCTCTTTTGAGAGATCTGTCAGCAGTAGTCGCCCTAATGACGTGCAGTGCAGTGGAATTCGTGTTCCTACACTAACGCGACGAATCGTGGCGTTAGTGGCACCCACACGGGCCACATAAACGGCGTCCCTTCCATCGCGAACGGCAATATGACTTGAGCAGCCGGTCTGCTCGCATAGCGACTCAATAACAGGATGGCCTACCTGCACAACATCCAATGAGGCCACATATTCAAAGCCCAGCTTTAGCACGTTAACACCCAGCGAATACAATCCAGTGACCGGGTGATGGCGTAGAAACCCCATATGCTCCAAGGTCTGTACTGCGCGATACGACGTCGACTGGGGATAACCAACGCGTTTGACGATCTCAGCAAAACTCATTTCACGATGATGACGATTGAGCTCCATTAAAATCGTCAGCCCTCGTTCAAGCGCGGGAATTAAATGCTTTTTTTCCTTATCACTCATGGCGGGTTAACTCACTTCGTTATTTGTATTATCGAGATAACGTAAAACCCCCAACGCCTGCGCAAATCTACCACTGGCCGATTGCCATTAATGATTTAAAGCAACATTGAGCATGCGTTAAGGAACTCAGCTAATACAGCAGCTATCACCTCTAGAGTGCTAGAAAGTGCTAGCTGCTGACGTCACAACGAGCGAGCTAGTTACTCAGACCACTCTCCAATCAAGGCGCGCTCTTCATCTGTCATATTGGTCATGTTGCCAAGGGGCATGTATCCACTGGCCACGACTTGCTGAATGCTCTCTTTGTGATGCAAAATTTGCTCAAGGTTATCGTAGGCAAAGCCCGCAGGAGGAGCAGAAAAACCAGGCTGTGTTGGTGACTGGGCATGGCACGCAATGCAGCGCTGCTCAATAACCGCCTGCACGTCAGTTATATCTGGCCCACTCTCTGCACCAGCATTAGCTTGTTGGTTAGCTGGCATCCCTATCCAAAACGCCACCATAATCAAGAGGACACCTGCCGCAGGATAACCAGGCCGTATTTTGCCAGCATGCATCAACACGAAATACTGACGAATTAATGCACCCGCAAAAATCAGCAATGCCATGATGACCCATGCATAGGCGTGAGAGTATGCAAAGGAGTAGTGGTTACTGATCATTAATAAGACAACGGGTAACGTAAAGTACGTATTGTGTACCGAGCGTTGCTTGCCACGTTTGCCGTCTAACGGATTTGGCGTTTCGCCAGCTTTCATCGCCTTAACAATGCGGCGCTGCCCTGGAATGATCCAGAAGAACACGTTGGCAGACATCGCCGTTGCCATAACAGCCCCGGTCAATAGAAATGCGGCACGACCTGAGAACATGTGAGTACTCAGATACGCGACGACCACCATCATGATCGCAACACCAATACTTAATAGGCCATCGCGCTCCATGTTGGGGCTGATGCGCTTACACATTTCGTTATAGACCACCCACCCCATCAGCAAGAAGGCCAGCGCCAAAACGTTGGCCTGCCAGCCGGTCATATTGGCAGCCCACTCCCAACTACTATTGGGATTAACCAAATAAAAGCCAGGATTAAACATGTACAAAATGATGAATAAAGCGAAGCCAGATAACCAAGTGGTATAAGCCTTCCAGAAAGACCAGTGGAGGTCATCAGGCAGCTTTTCCGGGCTGGTGGCATATTTCTGATTGTGATAGAAGCCGCCACCGTGCACGGCCCACATCTCACCAAACACGCCTTTTTTGCGGCAGTTTTCATCTTTGGGGGATTTTAAGCCGTTATCTAGCATGACAAAGTAGATAGACTCACCAATCCAGGCAATCGCGGCAATAACGTGTAGCCAGCGAAGCATAAAATTAGAAAAATCAATTAAGTAGGACAGCATGTCGGCTTCCTCGCCTCATTTGTTTGTTGTTAGTCGGCAGCATTAGGTTTTTTATCAGGGCTATTTTTATCGGGACTATTGATTAAGTCTCTTTAGCTGCCGCGATACGTTGAGTAGGCATAGGGCGATAGCAGCAATGGCACGTGATAGTGCTGTGTGGCGTCATTGACCCCGAAGCGAAGCGGTATCACGTTTAAGAAGGCAGGCTCGTTATCCGCAACTCGGCCAGCCCGACTGGCGAAGTAATCGCCTGCATGAAACGCCAACTCGTACTCCCCTTCTTGTAGCTCGTCGCCATCTAATATGGGATGGTCACAGCGGCCATCATCATTGGTGGTTACCGTTTTGAGGAAGCTGCGTTCGCCGTTAACGACACGATACAGATCAATTTTGACGCCCTCGCCTGGGCAGCCTTGCGCGGTATCTAGAACATGAGTTGTCACGTAACCCATTGGTTTCTCCGATATTTTATTAATGTAATTAGAGCCATTACCATGTCTTTTCCCTATGCATTGCTAACAATAAGCAGCTCAACAGCGGGTGAGACACGTCACAGCCCAAAACCCAATGACTACATTTCTATATAAAAAATCGACACATTTCAAAGAATTTTTGTATACATTTTCATTAAGAAGCGTTGTTCACCCTGTCCAGCGCCAAAATTTTGACGCCACCTTAGCTGCTCAGGTTTTCTTTCCTAGACGACAACTAGGCATCTAAACATAAGCCTCTCCCTGGCAGAGATATTTAAAAATAAATTAAAAATCAAAAACTTGAACAAAAAACATGATAGACGTAGCTGAGAAACCAGCACGCTATTTTTCGTATCAAGAAGCGCTATTAGCCAAATAGATGAGCATAAACAGGGCGAAATTATTTATTTTCAGCAGATTTTTTGTGTACAGTATTAACTTTAAAAATGAACAATAATTTCAAATCATTGAATACAACAACAAAGGAGAGTCCCTCATGAGTGACGCCACATCCTCGTCGGAAGAGCGAGCGCGAATAGATGGAAAGAGCACCTCCCTCTTTGATTTTTATGGAAAACCTAAATTTCTAAAGGTACTGCCACTTTCTCTGCAGCACCTACTCGCCATGATTGCTGGGGTGATAACACCGCCTATTATCGTTGCAGGGGTTGTCGGCGCGAGCGTTGAAGAAAAGCTTCTACTTATTCAGATTGCTGTGCTGGCATCAGGTGTCTGCACCGTGTTCCATCTATACGGTGTGTGGAAATTCGGTGCGCGCTTACCTGCCATTTTTGGTGTTGGCTTTGCCTACGTGCCCACGCTTGTTGCAGTTGGCGCTCAGTATGGGATTGAGGGCATACTCGGCGCCCAGTTGATTGGCGGTATGACCATGGTCGTGGTGGGCTACTTCATCCAATATATTCGCCATTTGTTCCCCCCTGTCGTGGCAGGAACAGTGGTATTGGTGATCGGTCTGTCGCTATATGACATCGCTATCCGCTATATGGCGGGCAGTGGAAACGTTAATGCTGCCAATTTTGGTGATCCAATTAATTGGATAGTCGCTGTCGTTACGTTGCTCACTGTTTTAATTGCTGCCCAATTTGGTAAAGGGGTGATTAAGCTCTCTGCCATTATTGTGGGCATTGTGGTGGGCTATTTACTCTCCCTATCGCTGGGCCTGGTTAGTTTCGACAACGTAGCCAATGCATCCTGGGTAGCCGTTCCTAAACTAATGCCGTTTGAGATGGAGTTTCACACCGCGGCCATTGCTTCGATGGTCGTCATTTGTGTTATCAACTCCGTACAAACTATTGGGGATTTATCTGCCACAACCGTTGGCGGTATGAACCGTGAGCTAAAAACAAAAGAGCTTACCGGCGGCCTGCTTGGCAATGGTTTAACCACTACCATCAGCTCTTTCTTCGGTGCCCTGCCCACGTCCACGTTCAGCCAGAATGTTGGCATCGTAGCTATGACCAAGGTAATTAGCCGATACGTACTGGCGCTGGCAGGTATTTTTATGATTCTGGCGGGTCTCAGTCCGAAATTCGGCGCAATGATCACGACGATTCCTTACCCCGTTTTAGGTGGTGCAACAATTACCGTGTTTGGCATGATTACCATGACTGGCATTCAGTTGTTGGTTAAAGATGAGATGTCTGCACGCAATATGACCATCGTCGGCCTTTCCTTAGCACTAAGCTTAGGTATCGCTGCAGAGCCATCCGCTATTGAGCAGTTTCCTGCGGTATTAAGAGACTTGATTGGTGGTGCCCCCATCGTTGTGGCCGCTATTACGGCTTTCACGCTGAATATTGTCCTACCCAAAAAATCTCTTTCAGATGAGGCTAAGGAGAGAGAAAAAATTGCTAACGAAGATAAAGACACGAAGGACGAAGCCAATAACCAAGGTGATAACCTTAGTCAACGTAGCGTTCATGCCGAATAATGATGTGTTAATTAGCAACAAGACCATCATTTAAAACATGTACGACGCTTTAGAACTGCCGCTAGCCGGCAGTTCTATTTCTCTATGCAGAACATAATAATGAGACTAATGGAGTGACACATGCACCGCTTAAACAATCTAACAATGAGAATGAGCTGGTCACTCGTTTTATTCTCTTTTCTGACATTACTGCTACTGCTGAGTGGCACCGGCCTCTACGCGGTCAATCATAGTCAGGAAAGCATCGAGCAATTTACCAACGTCAACGTCAATCAACAATCGACACTGAACAGAACCAATTCATCGATACAAAATGTACGTTTACAAATGGGCCGCCTGTACGAAGAGCTGCTAGAGGCGCCCCCTTCTCTTACTGCCGTTGAAAGACGCCAACGAGCTGATGAAATGCGTAATCTGCTTGAAAGCGCAGACAACGTGTTCGCTGAATTTCTTTCTTTATCATTCAACCCGTCTCATGAGCACTTCATTCGTGAAATAGAGAGTAGCTTCAATAGCATGATGAGTCACCAGCTACTTCCTCAACTTGACTCACTTTATCAAGGGGAAACTGCTGGTTACCAACGCCTGCGCAATGGTACCCATGATGCCTATGACACTTTTTATCAAGATGCCGTTAATTTTTTTCATACGGTAGAAGACGAAGGTAATAAGCGTTTGGATAACTTCTCTTCAGTGGTCAACTTAGCTAATTCAACTATTGTCAGTGTATTCATCATCGCGTTAATCATCACTGCCATTGTCTACTGGGGCGTAAGCGTCAACTTAATTAGCCCAATGCAACGCATCAACGAGCACTTTCAATATATTGCTAAAGGTGACCTTTCTAGAGAAATTGAAGTGCATGGCCGAAATGAAATCGGCATTCTCTTCAACTCACTACGCAACATGCAAAAAGATTTGTTGGAAACGGTGGCAACCGTGCGTCATAGCAGTGAAGAGGTTTTTGCAGGCGCACGGGGAATTGCGTTAGGCAACCAAGATCTCGCCTCGCGAACCGAGCGTCAGTCCGCGTCATTAACACAAACTGCCTCCAGTATTGAAGAGATGACGGCCACCATGGAACGCAACAGTGACAACGCAGCGCAAGCTAGCCGCGTTGCTCAAGAAGCTGCGCATAATGCACAGCAAGGTGGTGATGTCGTGACTCATGTGGTTAGTACAATGCATGAGATACGTCATAGCTCGCAACAGATTACCGACATTATTGGCTTAATTGACTCAATCGCTTTTCAGACCAATATTTTAGCGCTCAATGCATCAGTTGAAGCAGCCCGAGCAGGTGAACATGGTCGAGGATTTGCCGTGGTAGCCAGTGAAGTTCGCCTGCTGGCAACACGCAGTGCGGATGCCGCAGCGGATATCCGCCAATTGATTGCAACGTCAGTAAGCCAGGTAGAAGCAGGCACTCAACAAGCGGATTTAGCCAGTGAGTCAATGGCCGCCATTATGGAATCCGTTAAGCGTGTTACCACTTTAATGGATGAGATCGCAGTCGCTAGCGAGGAGCAACGTGTTGGCATCAACGAAGTCAATAGTGCTGTTGGCGAAATGGAGCAGACGACTCAGCAGAATGCCGCCATGGTGGAGCAAGCCAGCACCTCCGCCACTCAGTTAGAGCATGAGGCTGAACGGTTAACCGAGGTTGTGCTTAGGTTTAAACTCAACGCCAGCAGTGAAAACACTCAATCACATGCTCAGCTGACTTCGCTACCTCATCAAGCCGTACCTTGCACATAGAGCCAAACGCCATATACTGTATATATAAACATATATGGCAACTCTAGTCCGTGCAGAGGTGGCAACTAATGGCTTCTTCCCCTTCCAGCGCTACCGTGTATAAAGGGCGTGGTGCGACCTACGACCCGCATAACCGCTTTTCGCCAACTTGCAGCGTGGTAGAGGATGATGGCTGGTGGCATGAAGAGGCCACTACTTCGCTTGCAACGGAGATACGCGAGGAACCCAGCAAGAGCGCGCTTTCCTGGAACCAATCGCCGGACTTGCCTTTTGACCGCTCACTCAACCCTTTTCGCGGCTGCGAGCATGGCTGTATTTACTGCTACGCTCGCCCTTCCCACGCCTACTGGGATTTATCACCGGGGCTCGATTTTGAAACTAAATTAATCGCCCGCACAGGCTTAGTTGAGCACTTAGCAGACGAGCTTAGCCACCCCCATTATGTCTGTCGTCCTATCAACCTTTCCGGCAACACCGACTGTTATCAGCCACTGGAAGCGAAATACCAAACAACACGTCGTTTATTAGAGCTGCTACTGGCATGCAGGCATCCGGTCACCCTGGTGACTAAAAGCACGCTAATACTGCGGGATTTAGACCTGCTAGCAGAAATGGCCGAGCATCGGTTAGTGCGGGTGTTTGTTAGCCTGACAAGCCTGGATGCCAACCTAAAGCGTACCTTGGAACCCCGGGCGGCCTCGCCTCAGGCACGCTTAAAAGTGATCCGCGAGCTCAACACCGTAGGCATTCCAGTCGGTACGCTGGTCTCACCGATTATTCCTGGCCTTACTGACCACGAAATTGAACGCATTCTAGAAGCGGCCAGCCGGGCTGGCGCGCGCACAGCAACGTGGATGCTGCTGCGCCTGCCCTATGAAGTCGCACCAATGTTTGAAGCCTGGTTACAAGCCCACTACCCCGAGCGAGCCGCTAAGGTAATGAGCCTGATTCGCCAATGCCGAAGCGGCAAAAACTACGATGCACAATTTGGTAAACGCTTCCGTGGTGAAGGTGTCTTTGCCGACTTGATCGCCCAGCGCTTTAATCGCGCCAGCCGCCAGTGGAACATGCAGCCACGCACCGAACAGGGCCTGAACACCCACGACTTTCGACCACCACGGGCGCAAGGCGATTTATTCATTTAAGCTAAGCCTTTTGATGTAGTAGCTTCCCGCAAAAGGAAACCCAATGACATCGCTTAGCAAGACCAAATCAAGTTTTTACCGCCGCTTGTATGTCGCGCATTTAATTGAGCAAGGCGTCGCAAGCGTACCAGCGTTAATCGAGGCCACCGGTATGCCTCGTCGAACCGCGCAAGACACTATCGCCTCACTTGCGGAGCTAGATATCGAGTGCGTATTCGAGAAAGGCGAAGGTGAGCGCCATAATATTGGCCACTACCAGATACGTGACTGGGGGGCGATAGATCCCCGCTGGGTTGCTGCTCATGCGGAACGGCTAAAGGTGGCACTTGGCTATTGCTGACGCACAAGTACTTAGCGAAAGGGTCGTGACATCAGGTCTACGGCCAACAGCGACAACGTTAGCAAAAACCAGCAACGAAACTGCACTGTCGATATACGGCTTCTAATCAAGCTCCCCAACCACATACCGGCTAATGCAGGGAGTACCGCGTACAGCGAAAGCGTCAGGTGCACGGTTTCCAAAGAGTGTTGCACCGCTAGGCTGCTGAGTAGCGCCAGGGTAGAAACCGTAAACGAGAGTCCCAATGCTTGGATCAGTTCATTCCTTTCTATCCCAAGTGCCTGCAAATAAGGCACAGCTGGAAGTACAAACACACCTGTTGCCCCTGTAATCCATCCAGTCAAAAGGCCGATAATGGGTGACAACCAGGACTCATACTTGGGCAGAATATTAATCACAGGCGCCCAAAAAGAGTATATGGAATAGAGCATTAAGGCGCTTCCCAGACTAAACGCTGCCCAATCTGCGTCAAGCTGGCTCAATAGCGGCGCACCCAAAAAGGCACCAACGGGAATACCAAGCATCATGCTAAAAAAGCGGCTTAGAACGTGCCAGTGATAACCGCCCTTCAAAAACTGCCAAATGTTGGTAATTAACGAGGGCACTATCAATAATGCAGCGGCAACAACGGGAGAGTAAAGCGCCCCCAGCAGAGCCATCGCAACGGTAGGCAACCCCATTCCGGTTACCCCTTTGACCAAGCCTGCCAGCAGGAATGCGCCCAACAACCAAATTAGCGTAGCAATATCGTTTGTCATGGCGACATTGAAGCGCGGCTGGAACCCCGCCACAATCAGGTATTTTCCTCTCAGGCTTCGGCTCAGCCTTAGGGTGAAATAGGAGCTTTTATGCGCTTGGATTTATCAGACCTTCATCTTTTTCTGTGCATTGTTGAAGCAGGTAGCATCACTCAAGGGGCCATGAATGCTCACCTAGCCTTGGGTTCTGCCAGTGAACGCCTGCGCCGTATTGAGACCGATGTTGAAGTCAAACTGCTTGAACGCCACCCCCGCGGTGTTATGCCAACAGAAGCCGGAGAAGCCCTAGCTCACCACGCTCGGCAAATGTTGCTGCAGCATAAAAAAATGCGCGGTGAACTTAAGGCGTTTGCTAAGGGGCTGTCAGGAACGCTTAGACTGCATGCCAATACTGCTGCACTTGCCTCGTTTTTACCTGGCAAGCTCGCGCCCTGGTTACAAGCCCACCCTTCGCTGCATATGGACGTTAAGGAGCGAACCAGCCTAGCGATCATTCAATCAATCCAGGCCGGCATTATTGAGGGGGGGATCATCACCGATGTGGTTAACGCAGAGGACTTAAAACGCGACGTTCTGGTGCCTGACCATTTAGTCGTTGTAGTGGCCAAGGGGCATCCACTATCTAACCAATCATGGATTAGCTTTCACGAAGTTGTCGGACTGCCAATGGTTGGATTGAGCGAGGAAAGTGCGCTGCAAGCTCAAATCGAAGAGCAGGCTCGCCAGCTTGGGGCTTCATTAACACTACGGATACGCATGAAAGGATTTGGTGAGCTGTGCAATTTGGTAGCCCACCAAGTAGGCATCGCCATTATTCCTAAAGGCATTGCGCAACAATGGCTACAGCGTTACGACCTTAGCGTTGTGAATCTAAACGACCCGTGGGCCAAACGGCAACTGTGCTTGTGCTACCGCGATGAAGCATCACTGTCACCGGCTATGCAAAGCCTGTTTACTCATTTACGGCTTCCCTAAGCATTGAACGAGAACTACCTTCCGTTTAACTATCCGGCTCTGACCATGCTAATCGTGCGGCGTTAAGCGTCACGCTGAGCGAGCTTATTGCCATGGCGAGTACTAGCATTAAGGATGGCTAGTTAAGCGGTGACGACGAGACGGCGATTTCGTAACCGGTGAATTTACGCAGGTTAATAACCCCGGTATCAAAAATCAGGTACTGCCCTTTTACACCTTGAAGAGTACCTTCAATCAGCGGTTGCTTATCAAAATTATGGGACGTCACCTTACTTGGGAAAGTCGCTACGGGATAATGAAAGTCCAGTGGCGTTTCATCCAGCGTACGAATGGCATCCGCACCGTGCACGTCACGTAACTGCCCTAACCCATCGGCTAACAGGTTAAAAAGACGGTCACGCTCTGCGCACAAATCCAATGGCTTCACCTCGCCTTTAAGCATGGCACGCCAGTTAGTTCGGTCGGCCACCTGCTCTTTAAAGAGCATTTCGACAAAACCAGACTGTTGCCGGGTATTTACCTCAAGAATGGGCAGCGCCTGTATGGCCCCTTGGTCCAACCAGCGAGTTGGCATTTGCGTTTTGCGAGTGATACCTACCTTCAAACCGGATGAGTTCGCTAAGTAGACAATGTGTGGCTGGAAGCAATGTTTTTCGCCCCACTCGGGGTCCCGGCAGGTGCCCTGATGATAGTGGCAAGTCTCGGGTTTCATGATGCATGTATCACACTGGGCTAAACGCTTAAAGCAGGGGTAACAGTAGCCTTGAGCAAAACTTTTTTTGGTTGCACGTCCACAGTGGGTGCAAGCAATCGCGCCACTCCAGGCAAGTCGCATCGGTGAGCCGATACGCTCATTGAGTGGTATTCGATGGTCGCCCGCACGAAGGTGATACACCACCCGATCACCTTGGCGGCTGGGTAAGTCAGCCGCCATTTTTTGCAAACATCCTTGCACCGGGGATGCTACCGAGGCAAACAGATCATCAGTCACGCGTGGCATCCCGGGCAAGGCCTGCCATTTCAGGGGAAACACCGGCACCGGTCGCGCTAGCACCACAGGTACGCTGCTCCAGATAGCCGACACGGCTCTCTTCAGGAACGTTATTCTCCACCTCAAAACGCATTACCGCTTCCAGGCACAACTCGGTCTGTTCTGGCGTCAAATACCGGCCATCGGGCCATTTGCGCAACGCCACTGCCTGCTTAAGGCTTTCATAAATAGCGGGCGTCATTTGGTTAATCATTTTATCGAAGGTCATGTCACTCATCGTAGGCACCTTTAATGTTTGCTTCGTTTGGATGAATAATACCAGCCTGTGACCAGCCCCACGAGCAGCCCGCCCAAGTGCGCTTCATTCGCGACGTTGCCAAAGCCCACGCTACCGGCAATATCGGTCATGGTGAACACCAACCAGCCCAGCATGAAGACGACTAGCATCTGGGGGACGAAAAATCCGCTTTGCGGGGCACGATAGGACATCAGCCACACATGAGCCAGCAAGGCGTAAACAACACCAGACATACCGCCAAACAGCACGGTGCCAGTGACATATTGCGCAATGTTAGCGCCAATACCGGCAATCAGAAGCAGTAACAGCATGGTACGACTACCCTGAAGCTGCTCGATTTGACGCCCGAAGTACCATACCCACATCAGGTTGAAGATCAAATGCATCCAGCCAAAGTGTAAAAACGCAGGCGACAGTAAGCGCCATACTTGGCCAGACATTATTGTGTCACTAAGGTTGCCATATACGAGCTGCCCACCTGAAACGCCCACCGGCACGATGGTGAGCCCTACAATTAGTAAGTCGCCAAATACCCCTGTTAAGGCAAAAATAAATAGGCTAATACCAATCATCAGCGCTGTAACCGGCACTTGGCGCAGCATCGGCACCAAGCGATTCATCCCGCTTCGGTGACGGGGTCGAACAGTCGTCGTAATCAGAGGCTCACCTCGCTCCCAGCGGCTCACCAACGATCTCATTTCATCATGCTGGCGCGGGTCGGCAACCCATAGCAGCTGGCCATCTGCTTCATCGGTAATGCGGTGACCAATGCGGTAGTGCCATAGCGCTTTACGCAGCTCTTTGGTGTCCGCGCCCGTGGGTAAAAGCATTACTGGATGCATGGCAGGTTCCTTTCAACCAATAAGAATCGGCGTAACGTCACGCCGCGTCACCAACGGATAGACGAAAAAAATCCGGCGGAGGGGGCCGCCGGATCAAAAAGCAAGGGATCATTCAAGGGAACACTTACTCTGATAACCGACAACACCGTTAGTTCAGCTATTTTGAAAAAAATATGTAACCGAGTGTAAAGATTAACAATATCGCTATTAATCAAAATCTATTTCCCACGGTTTAGGCAGTGCACGCTCCTCTTTTGGCACCTGTATCCACACAAAATGATCAGCATTGAGCCGCGCTTCTCCGCTCCAGCGATAAGCCACTAAACGGCCAAATTTCACCGCACTATAATCCAAGCAGGCAATGTTGTGTGCTGGTAAGGCGGGAATACCCTCGCACCAGTAATGGCCGATAAATAAAGGGGGCTGTTCAGGGCCGTAATAACTAAGGCGCTGACGTTCAGTATCGGTCAGCGTTCTGGTCTCTAGGTCACCAGGAAGGTTATCTGGCTGAAATACCACGTCCCCCCACTGCTGCGGGTTCGCTGACCAAAAGTGCGCACGAAAACTCTGCCTAGTAAAGCCATCGCCTGAGTGTATCGCAATGCCTTTTGGTAACGGTATATGAGGCCCACGGGTTAGGCGATCAAGTATACGAAAGGCTTGTGTTGAGGGGTCAGTGGACTCAACCAGAAAGTGGTTGTCCATGCAGGCGTTGGGCGCACGCTGTTTAAGCTGTCGAATCAATTCGTCATCCCAGCAGGCATGCACCACACGAATCCCATCCAGCTCCAGGCAGAGTGGAATCGTCTTAAACCACGCCAAGGTGTCTTCCCACTCGTTTGTATAATCGCGGTACTGAGCCAGCGTGTCTTCAATAATACGGTTATGGCGCGGCGTATGTTCGCGCAGCCAGCGCTTGTTGCTACCAGGGGGCGCAGGGTGCGTATAGGCCAGAGCATTGTATTCATGGTTACCCATAACAATATACGCTTCGCCCTCTTCAACCATCCTGCGTGCGATAGTAACCGCTAGACGAATACGCGGACCACGATCAATTAAATCACCTAAAAAGATCACTTTTCGGCGTGGGTGACGATACACCCCACCCCGCTGATGATAGCCAAGCCGTTCTAATAACGCTGCCAATGTTGCACCACAGCCATGTACATCCCCGATTAAATCGTAGCCCTCCATATTAATCCCCTAGCCGATGGCTCCAGCCGAGTTTACTGCGCAACACTTCATAGAAGTTATGCCCAATAGGATGCACGAGCTGAACTCGTTGCGGTTTTCGTTGAATAACGAGCACATCGTCAGGTTTAGCCACGGCACGGGTTTGTCCGTCGCAGCTGATATGGGGATAGGTCTGATTGGTTTCACCAATGTGAACACGGATTTCACTGGCAGCGTCAATCACAATAGGACGACTCGACAGCGTATGGGGGAACATAGGCACCAAGGTCACCACATCCAGCTTGGGGTGCATGATTGGCCCGCCGCCAGAAAGTGCATAGGCGGTTGAACCAGTGGGCGTGGCAATAATTAAGCCGTCACTACGTTGGCTATACACAAACTGCCCGTCAATAAACAGTTCGAACTCAATCATGCGCACCGCTTTACCTGGATGAACCACCACTTCATTGAGCGCAACACCGCTCCCCACCGCTTTACCGTTTCGGTACAACACGGCATCTAGCAAGAAACGCTCTTCAACTTCATACTCTCCCGCCAGCACTTCGCCAACCCGACTTTCCAGCTCATCAGGGGAAATATCCGTTAAAAAGCCTAACCGCCCCCGGTTCACGCCTAACATCAACGTACCGCTAAGGCATAGCGTGCGGGCAGCCCCGAGAAGGCTACCATCTCCCCCCACAACGATGACCAAATCGCACAGTTCCCCCAACATGCGGCGGCTGGCTTCAGGCAGTCCATGGTTCGGTAGCACCGTTGCGGTCCGGTCTTCAATCAGAACTTTATAATCGTGGGCAACGAGATAGCTGACCAACCGCTTAAGCGAATCGACCACTTTGTCACTGCCTAAACGACCGATTAAGCCGATTGTTTTAAAGGAGGTCGCTTTAAAGGACGTCGCTTTTTTAAGGGGCGCTTCTGCTAAAGGCTGCGTGCGTTCGGCCTGGCTCAAGGGTGCTAAACCTGACGATGGGGTGTTAGACATGGACAACTCTCGCTGGCATCAGCCCACATTATGGAGAGTATGAGGGTGTCGAGCAAATTGCCCAGCGTAACGCGAAACCGCTGGTTACTCTGGGCAAAAACAATAGCTTGAATTAGTTAGACCGGTATAGCGCGACGACGCTGCAGCCACCAGTGATTTAACCACAGCGAAGCGGCCATGATAGCGGCGCCCAATAGTAGCTTGCCTATATCTGCATCCCGGTTCCAAATCACCAGATTAACCACCAAACCAGCGGGCACCAGCGCATTGTTCATTATCGCCAGCGTTCCTGCATCGACCTTGGTGGCTCCTTGGTTCCAAGCGAAATAACCCACGCCAGAAGCGACTAGCCCAAGCCATGCCAACACACTCCACTGCACCGGTGTACTGGGCAGCGCTGCGGTATTACCAAACAGCAAAAAGGCCGGGAGTGCCACTAGCATTGCGCCGATAAAGAACCAGCCAAAAACGTTATGCCACGCCAAGGTGGGCGGCAAATCGGCTGCGAGACGACGATAGCCAACCTGACCTAACGCAAAACAGAGATTAGCCCCCTGCACTACCAAAAAGCCCATCCAGAACCCACTATCAATACCATCGTAACGAATGACGCCTGCCCCGATCACCGCCAATAGTGCGGTCACTAGATAAATAGGCGTGAAGCGCTTAAACATTAGGTCATCTAGAAGTGCAATATAAACCGGCGTGAAAATCGTGAATAACAGAACCTCAGGAACCGATAGCAGTAAAAACGAGTGATAGAAGAAGGTGTACATGACACCTAGCTGCACCGCACCCAGCGCCATTAACGCTAAACGCTGTTTTCCACGCAGCAAGCTGGGCCGTAAAAATGGCAGGAACACCAGCATGGCGAGCGTTACCCGTACAAGCACCGCAAAGTAGCTGTCTACTTGGCCTGCCAGATATACACCAATCAACGAGAATGAGAACGCCCACAGCGCCGTCACGCCAACAAGGTAGCCCATAGTAAACCCCACCAAAAAGAAAAGTTGACAGGGATTATACGCGCTTCACAACAACTGCCAATGGGCTAGACGAAGAATCGCTAGCTTAGTGCTTTTTTAACCATATAAACGCATGCACTACGCCAGGAAGCCAGCCCAACAACGTCAATACAACACTAAGAGCAACACGTTTTGCCCCGCCCTCTGTTAACCCAACGGCCAAAGGCGGTAGCAAAACGGCTAACGCGCGGTAGGCAAACAGAACCGATGTCGGTTGAGGCGATGCTGGCGCTGCTTCAGAAGCAATAGGTGATTGGGTTTGATGCTTAAGCGCACTATCAGCCTCATTTGTTTGCACGGTAGGCGTAAAGTGCTCTACCGCCGCTTGCGCTTGTTTAGCTTGCTGCTTCTCTTTAGCTAGTGCTTTTTGGTGAGCCTCTTTATCAATTTTCTGCTCTAACGTTTCCGCGCCGTCTGCCAAATCATCGTGATGGCGCTCCCAGTCTTCCCAATCATGTGGTGTACCGGATTTTGGACGCTGGCTACCTGCCCCACGAGCTCTCTCCCACGCTTTTTCTTCTAATGTGTTGGGCCGTTCAGGGTCTCTTTCTATGCCAACGCCTTTGCGATTGAGGTATTCACGTGCGTCCATACTGACTCCTTGCAGCTTCTGGAATGAAGCAAAGCGTTGAATGTATCAATAATAAGGACAACGCAGGGTGAGTTAAATCTTCTACATTAATAGAATTATAAGTCTCGTGGCTCATGGCTCTTATGACTCATAGGTCTTGTGACTCATAGCTCTCGTGACTCATGGTTCTTGTGATTCATGGCTTTCATGCCGCAAGCGGTTATTGCTCTACTCTCTCTAAGAGTGAAACTGCGCGTATTACGTCAAGGAGTGTCAAGATGAATAATAGAACCCCCGATACCGTACGCGATGTCATGTCACGGGACTGCTACCGCGTCACTGGCCAAACCTCTATCACCAACTTAGCTCAAGGTTTGGCATTGCATCGCTTACCAGGCGCTCCAGTGGTAGATGCGTCTGATCGGTTGATTGGTTTTATATCCGAACAGGACGTGATGGGTCGCGTATTGGACAGCATCTACCACGATGATGAAGCGCCGCTGGTACGTGAGTTAATGCGCCAAGACGTGCTCACCACAACGCCCAATAAAAGTATCACCGACTTAGCACAGGAAATGCTCGGAGCAAAACCAAAGGTTTATCCCGTTGTGGAGCAGCAACGTTTAGTGGGGATTGTCACGCGCCGCGACATCTTAATGGCGCTGCTAACGATTCGTCGACACTAACTATCGCCATACTACCTATCGCCGTACTATCTATTGCCGTACTACATCAGAAAACGACCGATTGATAAGCAAAAAAAACCGCTGCTTGATAAGCAGCGGAAGCAAGGGATCGAAAACAATAGCCAGAACAACACTATTAACGACTGCTATCGCGATGTTGCCTGTACACACTCTGACACCTTGTAGGGGAAAAGTTCGCAAAACTGCAAAATTTTCGTCTTAACGAGCAGCAGGCGTATACTGTCGTGCATTGTTAAACGAATGCTGATACTGATTTTGCAGGGAGTGTAGTATGGCGCTGTACTTATTAGTGTTTGGCGTCTGTTTGCTGGTAATAGGTGGCGTGCTGGTAATATTAATGACCGTAGGTACGCCACGCTACCGCACTGAGCCTAACGACCTGATCAATTTGTTCGACAAAGCGCTGGAAAGCAGCATCAGCGAAACGGAGTGGAATGCCATCATTGGCTACCCCATTCGCCACGATGAGTACCTGGATAATGTCCGCCGTCGTGCATCACATTTAATGGACATCCACGGGCGCCATTGGCAAATTGCTCGAAGCAAACCGTTACTTAACCAAGAGGGTTACGCGGAACTGAAAGCATTACGTGATCATTTAGCGGCACACACAGCGCTGCGCCAGCAGTAATAGGCCAGTCGTGTCGAGGAGACCCCATGCCGAGTACTATTCGTCAAATCCCTTTAGAAAGTGCC
The DNA here is from genome assembly GCF_024182575.1 of Halomonas sp. MS1. Lineage (NCBI taxonomy): Bacteria > Pseudomonadati > Pseudomonadota > Gammaproteobacteria > Oceanospirillales > Halomonadaceae > Halomonas > Halomonas sp. MS1. The sequence continues at coordinate 3,125,381 of NZ_CP098926.1, read as the reverse complement.
ACAAAGCATCACTCCCACGATTTTCACCAAATCGTCATTACGCTGTGCGGCTCTTCAGAATTTGAAATCGAAGGCCTCGGCGGCCGGGTAAACGCATTTTCAGGCTGCATTGTTCCCGCGAATCACGAACACTTCTATTCAGGTAATGGCTACAATCGTCAACTGATACTGGATCTGCCTGAAGATGCGCCTGCTTTAACGGGCGAACACCGCGAGTTGGTAGCACTGTTTGATGCACCGCGTTTTTTTGCACTCGACAACCCATTGCGCCACTACCTTGCTTTCGTAGAAAGCGAGCTCGCCCAAGGATTTGACACATCGGCAATGTCTTTTCAGCAAGACCGGCTTGCTGCCACGCTGTTAGGTTCATTAAAGGCTCGTCTGGGCGCATCAGAGAGCGCATCACAACGGCGGCTCAATCTTGATCAAATCGATCGATTTATTCGCCACCACTTGGCCGATGAGCTGAGAGTCGCTGATTTAGCAAAATTGGCTTGCCTTAGTGAGGCACACTTTTCTGAACGCTTTCGCGTCCAAACGGGCCTGTCCCCTTGGCAGTATGTACGACGCCAACGCCTACACGCAGCTCGGCAGCTTGTATTACAAAGCCGTCTACCACTCACTGACATAGCCATTCAAACAGGCTTTGCCAATCAAAGCGCTCTTTCGCATGCTTTTCGGCGTAGTTACGGCTTGTCTCCCCGCCAGCTACGCCAAGGAGTAGGCGTAACCAATACGCCGCTCGATTCGGCTACCCACTTAGCGCCGTCTTCAACATCCGGTGCAACCTCGTTAGCATCTTCCGCGCCCTCTTCAGGAGCAAGCGTCAAGACTGGTGCACTCTCATTTCGCTAGTGATGAAGCAGTTAGCTTGGGCACATAACACGCTATTTTGCGTGCTGGCAGCCGTTTAGAGACTAAACTAAAGTCTTAAAAAGCGTTTCTTGCCGAGAATTTGACACGTTTTGCCATGAAAACGACATACACCTAATGGCAGCTCGCTCTACATTCGACCGTTATCTTGGGCGCAGTGCCCTACCATCGCTTTATTTCGGTTATTTGATTCAGCTTTTCGCTTTCTGTTTAGACTTATGGGGGCCTCAATGCTCAATGCCAAGAAAATGCGTGACCCTGCCATCTGGCAAACTGATCTTGATACGCTTATGGAGTGTATCAGTGATCATTATCTTGTCGATGAGGATGCCTTCGTCAGTGAATCAAGGCTCTCAACGCTGGCCCACACTACCTACAGCGTTTTGTGACTGAAAAAACAATCACCAACAGCACTGCCGCGCTGGGTGGTAACGCGTCGTTTCTGGCGCTTGGCGATAAGTGAACAGCTCAGCAATGCTGACGTGTCGACTTGCAAGGAGAACCCCATCATGAACAAAACTAATCTTAATTTGCATAGCGACGTGAGTGATCTTCGCTCACGCATCCGCAGCAACTATGACGCCGATGAAACAGCGGTGCTGCATGAGCTGATCGAACGCATCAAGCTGTCAGAGGATGACCGACGTAAAGTTGCTGCCGCCGGTGCCAACTACGTGGAGCGTGTGCGCAAAGAGAGGTCTCCCTCGATGATGGAGGCGTTCCTCGCTGAGTACGGCCTTTCCACCACCGAGGGCGTCGGCCTGATGTGCTTGGCAGAAGCCCTGCTGCGCGTGCCTGATGCGGAAACCATCGACGACCTGATCCACGATAAAATCGAGCCGTCCGACTGGGGCGCGCACCTGGGAAAATCGTCCTCATCGATGGTTAATGCCTCGACCTGGGCGCTGTTGCTAACCGGTAAAGTACTGGAAGAAGATCCCAAGGGCCCAACCCGGGCGCTACGTGGCCTAGTACGCCGCATGGGCGAGCCGGTAGTGCGTAAGGCCGTTGGTCAGTCGATGAAGATTCTCGGCCGCCAATTCGTACTCGGCCAGACCATCGAAGAAGGCATGAAGAATGCCCGCGAGCTTGAGAAACAGGGCTACACCTACTCTTACGACATGCTTGGCGAGGCGGCTCGCACAGATGAGGATGCCGTCCGCTACCACGAGGCTTATGCCAAGGCGATCACCGCAATCGCCGAACAGGCCAAGGGCGATGTACGTGGCAGTCCCGGTATCTCGGTAAAACTATCAGCCCTGCATCCGCGTTATGAGTACACCCACCGTGACACGGTAATGGCAGAGCTCGTACCCCGTGCGTTGGAACTGGTAAAACAAGCGGCCAAAGCCAATATCGGTTTCAATATCGATGCAGAAGAGCAGGATCGACTGGATCTGTCACTCGACGTGATCGAGGCACTGATGTCCGACCCCAGCCTCGATGGGTGGGACGGCTTCGGGGTCGTTGTACAAGCCTACGGGCGCCGCGCCGCGCCGGTGATAGAGACACTTTACGAACTTGCCGAGCGGTTCGGCCGCAAGATCATGGTGCGTTTGGTCAAGGGCGCCTACTGGGATTCCGAAATCAAGCTCTCCCAGGAGATGGGCGTTAAAACCTTCCCGGTCTTCACCCGCAAGGTCAATACCGATGTCAGCTACATGGCCTGCGCCCAGATGCTGCTCGACCGGCGCGACCGCATCTATCCACAGTTCGCCACACACAACGCCCATACCTGCGCCGCCGTAGTGGCCATGGCAGGCGATGACAAGGACAGCTACGAGTTTCAGCGCCTGCACGGCATGGGCGAATCGCTGCACCACATCGTTAAGGAGGCTGAGGGCACGCACTGCCGCATCTACGCCCCGGTCGGCGCTCACCGCGACCTGCTGGCCTACTTGGTACGTCGCCTACTAGAGAATGGCGCGAACTCCTCGTTCGTCAACCAGGTGGTGGATAGCTCGATTCCCCCGAGCGAAGTATCAAGAGATCCAGTGGAAGGGTTTAAACAGCTTGGCGACGCCATCTCAAGCCCGTTGATTCGCCAGCCCGGTGAGCTGTTTGCGCCAGATCGCAAGAACTCCAAGGGTTATCGTATCAACGAACCCGCCTCGATCCTGCCGCTGCTTAATGCGCGGGAAACCTTTGCTGACAAGACCTGGACAGCAGGCCCCATGCTAGTGGGAAATCCTGCCCCCCAAGGTCCGGCTCGCGATGCAGTCTCTCCCGCCGACAGCTCGCGTATTATCGGCAAGGTGCATGAGGCCACCCCTGAAGAGGTAGCCGCCGCTCTCGACGCTGCAGAGGAAGGTTTTCGTGAGTGGTCAGCACGTCCTGTGGCCGAGCGTGCCGAAGTGCTCCGTCGTACCGCGGATCTCTATGAAGAACATATCGCTGAGCTGACCGTGATCACCACCCGCGAAGCCGGCAAGATGATGTTTGATGGCATCGCTGAAGTGCGCGAAGCGGTGGATTTCCTACGCTACTACGCCAATGAGGGTGAGCGGCTGGAAGCGGAAGAACCCGGTAGCGCCCGCGGCATCTTCGTCTGCATCAGCCCTTGGAACTTCCCACTGGCCATCACCACCGGGCAGATCGCCGCAGCCTTGGTGGCTGGCAACGCGGTACTTGCCAAGCCCGCCGAGCAAACACCGCTGATCGCCGCCCGCGCCGTCGAATTGATGCGTGAGGCAGGCCTTCCAGAAGCAGCACTTCAACTGCTGCCTGGCGATGGGCCCACGGTGGGCGGCCCGCTGACTAGCGATCCACGTATCGCTGGTGTCTGTTTCACTGGCTCAACCCCCGTAGCACAGATTATCCACAAAGCCCTGGCGCAGAATGCAGGGCCCGATGCGATACTGGTTGCCGAAACCGGCGGCCTCAACTCGATGATTGTGGACTCTACGGCGCTGACCGAGCAGGCAGTCCGCGATATCTTAATCTCCTCCTTCCAATCGGCTGGGCAGCGTTGTTCAGCGCTACGCATGCTGTATGTGCAGGAAGAGGCGCGCGACCGGTTACTCAACATGCTTTATGGCGCCATGGACTCGCTCACCATCGGCGATCCTTGGAATACTGACACCGACGTATCACCAGTGATCGACGCCGATGCCCAAGCCGAGATAAGCGACTACGTAGCAGCGCACGAGAAGACAGGTAAGGTGTTGAAGAAACTGTCCGCACCGGAAACTGGCACCTTCGTCACCCCCGCGGTCATTGAGGTGGGGGGCATTGCGGATCTCGAACGCGAGATATTCGGCCCAGTTCTACACGTAGCTACTTTCAAGGCGCGAGACATCGACAACGTGGTCGACGACATCAATGGCAAAGGCTACGGATTGACCTTTGGCCTACATACCCGCATCGATGATCGTGTGCAGCAAATCGTCGAGCGCATCCATGTCGGCAACGTTTATGTTAACCGCAACCAAATCGGCGCCATTGTCGGCTCCCAACCATTTGGGGGCGAAGGCCTTTCGGGCACCGGGCCCAAGGCTGGCGGCCCGCTCTATGTCACGCGCTTCCGCCGCACTGCCACCGCCGAGCGCCACGAGGCTCCGGAGGGCAAGACCCTCTCACTCAGCGACCTCCAATCGGCCTTAGATGGGCTGGATGCGCGGAACTGGGCGGTACGACCTAATCGGATCGAGGTACTCCGCAAGGCACTCTCCGGTAAAGGCGGCGTGATCCGCAAGGCCCTTAACGAGACAGCGGCCCTCGACATGACACCGCAGACGCTTCCAGGACCCACAGGGGAAAGCAACCGCTTGGCGATGTATCCAAAAGGCGCTGTTCTGTGCCTTGGACCAACGCTGGATATCGCCGCTGCCCAAGCAGTACAGGCGCTTGGCGCGGGCTGTACGGCAGTAGTGATTGCACCAGGCGCAGCTCAAGCCGTCCAGCCGCTGGTCGACGCAGGCGCCCCCGTGATTGGGCTCGACGGTAGCATCACAGCAGATACACTAAGCGAGGTCCAAGGGATTGCCGCCGTCGCCGCGGCTGGCAAAAGTGATTGGACGCATGAACTGCGGATAGCACTCGCTAAGCGCGACGGTGCCATCGTGCCGCTCGAGACTCAGACCATTTCACCAGATCGCTACGTGGTGGAACGTCATCTGTGCATCGATACGACCGCAGCGGGTGGCAACGCCAGCTTGCTGGCAACGGCTGAATAGGCCCGCTGGCTTTGTCGGCGCCATGCTTCTCAACTAAACTTAGACGACAATAACCTCGTGTTGCCGGGAAGTGGCCAGTACAGGCGCTTCCCTAGCAAGGAATATCGAGGACCAAGCGGTAGCGCCTTGCTACACGAATAAGAAGCGGAGTTAAACATGCGTGCTACTAGCGGTTCTGCACGGCAAGCGCGCTAACCTGTCGGAGCTAGCTCCGTCCTGACAAATTGGAGAACTTTCATGGCTATCGGTGTTTGGATTAGTCTTTTTGCCTACTTTGCGCTCATGATCGCCATCGGCATTTATGCCATGCGCAAAGCGACATCTTCATCAGAAGATTACATGCTGGGGGGACGTGGCCTCAGTCCACAAGTAGCAGCTCTATCGGCTGGCGCTTCGGACATGAGCGGCTGGTTGCTGCTGGGGTTGCCCGGCGCAATGTTTGTTTCCGGCTTGGGATCCGCCTGGATCGGCATTGGCCTTCTGGTGGGTGCGTTCTTCAACTGGACCCTGGTCGCCCCCCGACTGCGTGAACAGACGGTTCACTACGGTAATGCGATTACCATTCCAGCCTTTTTGGCAAACCGATTTCCGACACGTGCGCTTTCACTGCGCACGGTGTCTGCTATCGTTATCGTCATCTTTTTCGCGGTTTACACGGCATCAGGTCTAGTCGCTGGGGGCAAACTGTTTGAAAGCGCGTTTGCCGGTATTTTTAACATCGGCGGCATGAGCGACTACGCTATAGGCATCCTCATTACACTTGGCGTGGTACTTGTCTACACCGTTGTTGGCGGCTTCCTGGCCGTGAGTATGACCGACTTCGTGCAAGGCTGCATCATGATGCTGGCGCTAGTAATCATGCCTGCAGTGGTGCTATTTGGCGAAGGCGGCGGCGGGTTCTCCCAAGCATCACAGACGCTAAATGAAGTCGACCCCACCCTGCTATCCTGGACGTCAGGGCTGACCTTTATTGGCTGGCTCTCTGCGGTTACCTGGGGACTGGGGTACTTCGGTCAACCACACATCATTGTGCGCTTTATGGCCATTCGGACGCTGAAAGATGTGCCTACTGCCCGTAATATCGGCATGAGCTGGATGCTTATTTCCCTGATTGGCGCGGTCTCTCTAGGTCTGTTTGGCCGGGCTTATGCAGTCCGCAACGGCATGGATATCGAGGATCCAGAAACGATCTTCATCATTCTGGCGAACCTGCTATTCCACCCGCTGGTCACCGGCTTCCTCTATGCGGCACTGCTTGCTGCGATTATGAGCACCATTTCCAGCCAATTGTTAGTATCGTCGTCTTCATTGACCGAAGACTTCTATCGCCTGTTCCTAAGAAAGGAAGCAACCGATAAAGAGTGCGTAAAGGTCGGTCGAATCTGTGTCGTACTGGTTGGTCTGGTGGCCGCTGTGATTGCATCAAATCCGGACTCGCAAGTTCTTGGGCTCGTAAGTAATGCCTGGGCTGGCTTTGGCGCAGCATTTGGCCCGCTGATCATTCTGTCGCTAATGTGGTCTCGCACGAACGGAGCTGGCGCCATTGCAGGCATGGTAGTGGGTGCTGCTACCGTCATGATTTGGATTGCATTAGGCTGGAACGGAGAATTTATGGGTGGCCCCGGCGTGTACGAGATCATCCCCGGCTTCATCGCTGCCTTTATTGCCATCTTGGTGGTTAGTAGCATAACTGCCGATGCGGGTGAATATCAGCATATTGATCGCTAGACGAGCGTCAATGACACACTCAGCTTAATTAAAAATTAGCTGATTATTGAGGCCTTCCCATGCCACGGGAAGGCCTCTTTCACTTCTGACAGCCTCTTTTAAAAGCCCATTATTTAGCGGCGGAGCTCCACTCTTTGCCCCAGGTCAATAACCTGCCCTCCTCTACCCGATACACTCTTTGCATGGTTCGCGATCATGTCGAACAACGGTTCATGTTAACCACTCACTGCAAAGACTCACATTAATGGTCAGGAGCAATGCTATGCGCCATAACTCTCTTTCAACACTGCTCACCACTGGACTTGCAGCAGCCACATTGATGGCAAGCGGCCAAGTTTTAGCTTACGGCGCTGGCGATTTCTTTACTCGCGTGGGTGTTGCCAAAGTGGAGCCAAAAAGCGACAACGGTTCATTAGCCGGAGGCGCGTTCGCGGTTGATGTTCAGGATAAAACCGATTTCGCATTTACCCTGGGCTACCGCTTCCACGACAAAATGGGCATCGAATTACTGGCAGCCCTGCCGTTTGAGCACGATATCGCCCTGAACGGTGATAATCTTGCCTCTACCAAGCACCTTCCACCAACTCTAACGCTCCAGTACTACCCGCTAGGTGGCACTGATGCGCGCGTACAGCCTTATGTCGGCGCAGGTATTAACTACACCTTTTTCTCTGATGAAGAGCTAGCCATAGGCGAACTGGAGCTGGACGACTCCTGGGGTGCCGCTGCTCAAGTGGGTATCGATTTGCTTATCGATGAAAACTGGGCACTTAACGCAGCAGCGTGGTATATCGACATCGATACTGACGCGACCGTTAACGGTGCCGCTGCAGGCACGGTAGAGATTGATCCCTTAGTGGTTATGGCAGGCTTAAGCTATCGCTTCTAACACCGCTAAGGCTGTGCTAGCCGCATAATCGCATGAAAAATGCCCAGTCCCGCTGCTTGCGGCGCTGGGCATTGTCTTTGCCGATACCCTCATAAAACTAGGCTTCAGCTTCTCGTATTAGTGCGACCTAGTTTTCGGTAACTAGCTGATCTATCTTTTCAACGGCTCGAACAACCAGTAGCTGGTCACTGGCACGAACTTTTTCCTGCATTAGATATGCAGCCACTGCCGGCGCTACATCGCACTTGGCAGGCATAGCGGCCTGGGCATCAATCAGTGCATTTAATCGAGCGATAAAAACAAATCGAATCCACTGAGGCAGCGACATCGTGTCGATACAGAAGGGTTGCTGACTATTAAATGCTGAAATATCAGGCGTTGGCATACGCCATAAGTTAGCGGCCTTCATAGTGGCTTCAAGCTCAAGAAGCGCGGTTTGAAGCTGTTGATGGACGCTCATAAGCACCTTTTCCATTTGAATCAGTAAAGCTTTATTATCCCAGCACTGTGGGTAAGTTGCCAACCGTCTGACAGAGTTTGTGTCTTATTCACAGATTCACAGAAAACCTGCAAGAGGCTGTGGATAAACTATGGAAAGATGTCGCTACTGTTACTCTCATGCGGGTTACACCATGTTGTGCAATTTTTAACCATTTTGATAATAAAGCACGGATTAATCAGCGTTTGCGGCTGACAGTGACACATCAGCAAGGTAGAGTGCAGGCTTGAAATGCGGAAGGATGTCATGCAACCAATCCAGACACTTGATGAGTTTTTTACCCGTAGCGGCGCAGACGTTTCCCTTTACCATATGGGACGACGAGTAACAGACTGCCCACGAGAAACGCTGCGAGCATTTGAAAACGGCGAGATAGCCTGGCCGGAACCCTGGCAGCAGCAGGCACGCCTTGGCGTAGTATTTCGTATGGGTGACATGCCTGAGCCAGCCATCTGGTTTTTGGCGCTGCCGCTAGACGAACAGGGCAAGCTCTCCCCTGCCCAACGAGACGGTTTTATTAATCGCTTGCTCGAAACCCTTGGGCGAAATGCTGCGCAGCTAGAAAATAAGCTAGGCCAGGCAGAAACTACTGACGTGGATCATCTAATGAAGGATAATCCGCTCGCTTTTTCGCCTGATATTACTTTTCAAGCAATGCTTAATGCTCAGGCCAGTTATGCATTAGAGCTTGCCGCTAGCCAACACTTAGAGCCTGTCGAGGCCTATCTTAGCGGCCAGCAGACTATTGACTGGCAAGCACTGGGGTTACAAGGCATCGCTGATTATGTGGTACGCCTCGACTTATCCACATCAGAAGCGCTAGCGCTGCGCCTTCCCCAGTTGCCCACTAGTGTCGCTCACTCGCTGTGCTATTGCCTGGAGCATAGGCCTCTTGCAGAGCCGCTGGTCAGTGCATTACGGGCGCGTGGAGAGCAGGCAGCCATTGATGGTGACGTAGAAACCCTGTGCGCCTGCGTTCGCGCCGTGGGCTGTACTCCGTCAGTTAGTGTCGGCAAATGGTACTCAAGCCTGTTAAATGACCCTGTTGCTTGCGGCCCAGACATTATCGCAGCCATTGCTGGCCGCGGGTGGCTACTGTTAGAAGACGCTGAACGTTTACCGTTGCTTTTGCAGCGTTTAGCAGAAGACAAACGCACTAATTTTAATGCAGTCGTACGTGACCTTGCACTGGTACCCAAACTTCGCCTTTTGGTTATGCTGACACTACGCGACGCGCCACCTGACTCCGCGATTCAGCTAAGGCTAAGTGCGTTGATTAACCAAGCTAGAAGCTAGCTATTTATTTATGAGACGCTAGATCGACTCATTTCTTGATGACAAACCTTCATTTGCCAGGAGTATGCCGTGAAGGAATTACCCTATCAGGCCAAAGCAGTCATCGGCCGCCGTGAAATGGTGACGTTACCTGAATTAGGGCTTCACCTTTGCTGCAAAGCCGATACTGGCGCGCGCACCTCTGCTTTGCATGCCGAAGAGATTGACACTCATGAAGATGAGGATGGGCAGCTGTGGGTAAGTTTTATTACCCATAGCGGTGGCCCGCAAACGCCTGCCCACCGCTACCAGCTCCACTTGCACGACCGGCGGCGCGTTACCAGCTCTAATGGGCACAGCGAGTGGCGTTATGTGATTCGCACCCCGATGCAATTGGGTGAACTAAATTTTCCGGTTGAACTAACCCTGACTGACCGTAGCAATATGCGCCATCCCATGCTGCTTGGGCGCCGCGCTATGCGACGCTTGCTTATAGCCCCTGGGGCTGCATTTTTGCACGGCGAGCCTTAAACTAACTTATTAGCCATATTTTTTGGCCCCGGAGCCCTGCATGCATATTGCCCTGCTTTCGCGCAATCGCAATCTATATTCTACTCGCCGCCTTATTGAGGCCGCCGAGCAGCGTGGACACACCGCTCGCGTGGTCGACACGCTGCGCTGCTATATGAGCATCGCCTCCCACCATCCGTCGATTCATTATAAAGGCGCTGAAATCGAGCCCTTCGATGCCGTCATTCCTCGCATAGGGGCATCGGTTACCTTTTATGGCTGCGCCGTACTGCGTCAATTTGAAATGATGGGCACCTACGTTATAAATGATTCAGTAGCCATCACTCGTTCACGGGATAAGCTGCGCTCGCTACAGCTTCTCTCTAGGAAGGGGCTGGGCTTACCCATCACGGGTTTCGCCCACTCTCCTGATGACATTCCCGACCTTATTACCATGGTCAAGGGTGCTCCGCTGGTCATCAAGCTGCTGGAAGGTACACAAGGTATCGGCGTTGTACTTGCTGAAACCAACCAAGCAGCTGAGTCGGTTATTCAAGCGTTTATGGGCATGAAAACCAACATCATGGTGCAGGAGTACATTAAAGAGGCGCGCGGTGCCGATATTCGCTGTCTGGTGATTGGCGATAAAGTGGTTGCGTCGATGAAGCGTCAGGCAGCCGAAGGTGAGTTCCGTTCAAACCTGCATCGTGGGGGCACCGCCAGCGTCATCCGCATTACCCCCGAAGAGCGCTCAACGGCCATTCGAGCGGCAAAAGCCATGGGACTGCGCGTTGCAGGTGTCGACTTACTGCGCTCTAACCATGGACCGGTGATTATGGAGGTCAACTCATCACCTGGATTACAAGGTATTGAGAATGCAACAGGCAAAGATATCGCCAGCATGATCATCGAACACATCGAAAAAAATGCCATGCCAGTGCGTAAAGCGCCACCCAAGCCTAAAGGCTAAGGCTTAATGCAAAAATAATCCGCATTAGGGGTGGCAAATTAGCGCTGCCACCCCCACAATCTGCGTCACCGAAGGAGGTAGACGCTCATGTTTCTCGACAATCGCCAAGTGGCGATGGACAGCGTGCTGGAAGCGCTGGCCGATAGCATTGATTATTTCCAGGATAATATCGAACGCCTGAGACCCACGCTGCGTGATGCACTGAAACCGCACTATACCGAGCGGTTAAACCAGATGCGTAAACTTCAGGAACTGGCCCGTGCGCACTTAAAAATGCTGCCTCGAGATGCTGACGTTGAGCGTGACGACTTTTTATGGCTATGGAGCCGTTTAAAAAGCTTTGTGGGCAACGATAGTCAGGTATTAATCAATGAGCTGTTGGAACAAGAGCGCGTACTGATGCAGGCCCTTTCAACGCTATTCACTCACCCCCTGCCCGACCCCATTGAGCCGGTAGTGGAAGAGTGCATGCAAGGTTGCCGCAAGCTAATACGCGAATTGTATAGCTTACAAAAGCGCAAAACGCATCGCTAGCCTATTGATCACCCGCCGCCTGCTCATGTGACGTCTCCGCCGACCTCACAAAGTAGTGGTAAATATCAAGGCCAACAGGGAGGCGAGACACTTCGCCGACGTTGCTACTAGCGTTTAATTCGATAGGTTCTGGAGAGCCTAGAAAGTAAGGCTCTCTTCCCCAAATATATAGATCACCTAACGTAGCGACCCGCGCCACCCATTCGCGCATTTTCAACCGCCACTCCCCGGCAGCAGATTTCTCTTCCGCCACACAGCCAGTTACATCCATTCCTAATGCGCGACCAATAAAAACCGCACGGGGAAGATGCCAGCTCTGAGTAACCAGCAACGCCTTATCTAACTGAAAGACATCTCTAGCGCGCGCAAGCGTGTCATAGGTACTGAACCCAGCAAAATCCATGGTGAGCTGGTCTGCTGGCACACCGCGACGATAAAGATCACGCCACATGGCGCGAGGCTCGTTATAGGCTTGAGTACGATTATCCCCAGAGATCAATAAATGACTGACCCGCTGATCGGCAATCAGGCGCGCTGAGGTTCGCATACGGGCGTTAAAGTGTGGGTTGCGAAAGCCGCTGCGTGTCCAGTTAGAGGTCCCAAATACGATCGCCACATCGGTTGGGCGGCACTCCGCAAAGCTGTCATCAATATAGCGTGCCGTACTGGCAACCACCCAAAAATTACCAACTATAAACAGCAATGTCGCCAACAGCATAAGTGCTCCTAGCGACATCAAAAAACGTTTTATGTAACGTAATAGCAAGCTGTGCATCCAGCTCCCCATCAGGGGTTAAAACATGCCGAGCTCAAGCTTGGCTTCGTCGCTCATCATGTCACGGCTCCAGGGCGGGCTGAAGACAATTTCAGTATGCACCTTGTTAATCTGAGGCGCACCTAGGATTTTATTTCGCGCATCCGCCGCAATGACATCGCCCATTCCACAGCCTGGTGCGGTCAGCGTCATACGAATAGTGACCATCCGCTCGCCACTGATCAAGCGCTCAAGACGGCAACCATAGACCAACCCTAGATCAACAATATTAACCGGTATTTCGGGATCGAAGCAGGTACGCAACTGCTCCCAGACAAACTGTTCAATTTCTTCATCGCTGGCACTTTCAGGCAGCGTTGGGCGAGGCAATGGCTCGAGCCCCAAGGCATCCAAATTACGCCCTTCAATAAGATAAAGCCGCCCTTCATAGCCAACACTTACCGAGCTGCCCTTCGCCTGCATCACGCTGACAACGCTGTCTTCGGCCAGTGTCTCCGTTTTGCCAAACGGAATAGCAATGGCGTCAACATCACGCTGAAGCGGCAGTTTTTGACCACGTTCAAGGCTGGCCACTTGCTCAATATCCATAACGGTCCTTAAATGACGGCCTTTAACGTACCATTCCAATCACACGCTTTAGCGCTGCAACAAACGTATCTATCTCTTGAAGCGTATTATACGCTGCAAATGATGCACGACATGTGGCATCTACGCCAAAATGATGTAGCAATGGTTGCGCGCAGTGATGCCCAGTACGAATAGCGACGCCTAGCTGATCAATCAGCAGCCCAATGTCCTGGGAATGGGCGCCTTCGACCACAAACGACAGCACGCCAGCTTTATGCGGCGCTGTGCCAAGTATGCGCAAGCCATCTATCTGGCTCACCTCTGCAGTGGCATGTTCCAGCAGTACGGCTTCCCAAGCACCAATCGCCTCCACGCCTACGCCTTCTAGCCACTCAATAGCGCGCCCCAAAGCAATCACCTCCGCAATCGCGGGAGTGCCAGCCTCGAATTTATGCGGAAGCGCCGCAAAGGTGGTGCCGACGTCAAAAGAGACCGTTTTAATCATCTCGCCACCACCCTGCCAAGGCGGCATCGCATCTAATAAGGTCTGCTTACCGTACAGCACGCCAACGCCAGTAGGGCCATAAATTTTATGCCCAGAGAACGCATAGAAATCAGCATCAATATCCTGAACATCAACCTGCTGGTGCGGTGTTGCCTGAGCACCATCGACCAGGATAAGCGCACCGTGCTGATGGGCAAGCGTTGCCATCTCTTTCACTGGGTTAATGGTGCCCAACGCATTAGAGACATGATTGACTGCCACTAGTTTAGTGCGCTCATTGAGCAGCGCGCGGTACGCCGTCATGTCTAGCGCCCCATTAGCCTCAACGGGAATGACTTTAATGGTAAAGCCGATTTCAGCCGCCAATAGCTGCCAAGGGACAATATTGGAGTGATGCTCCAACATTGAAATTAGCACTTCATCGCCCGCAGCCAGCTGGGAGCGCCCCCAACTTTGAACCACTAGATTGATTGCTTCAGTCGTGCCCCGCGTGAAGATAATCTGGCGTGCATCTTCCGCATTGAGAAACGCCTTAACGCGATGCCGTGTGGCTTCAAACGCTGCTGTCGCCTCATCTGACAAGGTGTGCAGCCCCCGGTGGATATTGGCGTTATAGCGCGAGTAATAGTCGCTGAATACGTCAATAACCTGCTGGGGCGTTTGGCTTGTCGCGGCATTATCTAGATATACCAACGGCTTTCCGTGCACTTCCCGTTTTAGTATCGGGAAGTCGTTGCGCAGCGCCTCAACATCAAACGCTGCAGGGGCGAGCACGGAGGGTTTCTCAATCACGCTATGGGGCATCGATGACTCCTTGGCTAGTCGTTGAGTGCGTTAGTCGTTGAGCGCAGCCGCTGCTTCTACCAATCCAGCGAGATTGAAGCGTTCCGGCAGCTTGCCCGCTACCGCCAACTCCACCCGCTCAGCAATCACATCTAGCGCGACCTGTTCAAGCACCTCGCCAGCAAATGCAAGCGTTAACAAGCCTCGCGCTGTCGCTTTGTCGATGCCGCGGGTACGCAACGCGTAGATCGCGTCTTCATCCAACTGCCCCGTGGTGGTGCCATGAGAACACTTCACGTCATCAGCATAAATTTCAAGCTCAGGCTTGGCATCAATATGCGCGCGATCGGAAAGCAATAAGTTTTGGTTACTTTGGAAACCTTCGATCTTCTGGCTATCGCGCTTAACGTACACTTTACCGTTAAAGACGCCGTGGGCACGGTCATCCAAAATGCCTTTGTAGTTCTCGTTCGAGAACGTCAGCGGCGCATTGTGATTAACCTTGGTGTGGTTATCCACGTGCTGGCGACCCTGACCAAAGAACAGGCCATAGAAGTTGGTTTCCGCGCCTTGGCCGTTTAAATCACTAATCAGGTCGTTGCGTACCAGCGCACCGCCCAAATTCAGATTGTAGGAGCTGTAGCGGCTGTCTCGGCCCTGTTCAACATGAATACTGGCGACATGCAGATCACCCAAGGGCGCTTCTTGCAATTTGTAGTGATTCAGAATCGCACCGCGATCCAGCATCAGCTCTGCAACCACGTTGGTGAAGTTGGCCGCATCGGCTTCACCGATATAGTGCTCAATTAACGTTGCTTCACTGCGCCCTGCTGCTTCAACCAAAATACGCGGATGGCACATTACTGGCGTGCCCGCGCGGGACAGAAACTGCAGTAGGATGGGTTTTTCCACCACGCTACCCGGTGCAATGCGCACCACAGCACCCTCTTCCATAAACGCGGTGTTGAGCGCGGCGAACGGGGAGAAATCTACTCCCGTTAAGCGCCCCAGCGGCCCACCCACGGCTTCATGGTTATCAGCCAGAGCCTTAGAGAGCGGCATTACCTGAACGTTACTCGGCAGTGCTTCTAAGTCCGACAATGCGGCTGAGAAAACACCATCCACGAAGGTCAGTCGGTACGCATCCAACGGCAGCGTAAGCGCGGCTGCTTGTGCCTGGGAAAAGTCCGCAGTCTCAGCCAGCGCAAAGTTGCCCTGGGCAATCGTACGTACGTCAGTATATTTCCACTCTTCATCGCGGCGAGTTGGAAACCCCATGGCTTCAAAGCGGGCAGCTCCCGCTTGGCGGCGGGCCGCGATCCAAGTTGGCTCAACTCCGCGCTGTTGGCTACGCGCTTTCAGCGTGTCCAAAAACGTTTGCGTATCGCTCATGCCACAGACTCCTCAATGCCTTCATAGCCGTTGGCTTCCAGCTCTTTAGCAAGCTCAGCGTCGCCGCTCTTCACAATACGACCGTCGACTAAGACGTGCACTTTATCCGGTACGATATAGTCAAGCAGACGCTGATAGTGAGTGACCAGCAGAATGGCTCGCTCTTCAGCCCGCAGACTGTTAACGCCATCGGCAACGACTTTCATCGCGTCGATATCGAGACCAGAGTCAATTTCATCAAGCATGGCAAGCTTTGGCTGAAGCACCAGCATCTGAAGAATTTCGTTGCGCTTTTTCTCACCGCCAGAGAAACCTTCATTGACGGCACGCTGCAGGAAACTGGCATCCATCTTCATAAAGCCCAGCTTCTCTTTGACGAGCTTCATAAACTCAGGAGCGGGCATTTCTGCTTCACCACGTGCGGCACGCTGTGCATTAAGCGCCGATTTGAGCAGATAGATATTTTTCACCCCTGGAATTTCCACTGGGTATTGGAAACCTAGTAGCAAGCCCGCTTGAGCGCGCTCTTCAATTTCCATTTCCAGCACGTCCTGCCCCTCAAAGGTAACGCTACCCTGGGTCACTTCGTAGCCATCTTTACCGGCAATCACTGCCGACAATGTGGATTTACCCGCGCCGTTCGGGCCCATAATGGCATGCACTTCACCGGCATTGATGGTGAGCGTTAAACCTTTCAAAATTTCTTTGCCGTCGACGGTGACGTGTAAATCTTTAACTTGCAACATAGTCATAACCTTTTAAATTCTTGCGGGACGCTTGCGCGTCTCCCATAAAATAAGTCGGGGCCGAAGTGGTTAACCCACTGCGCCTTCAAGCGTCACACTTAGAAGCGCTTCGGCTTCTACCGCGAATTCCATCGGCAGCTCTTGGAAAACGTCTTTACAGAAGCCGTTAACAATCATGCTGACCGCATCTTCTTCAGAAATCCCACGGCTTTGGCAGTAGAACAGCTGATCTTCACCGATCTTCGACGTGGTGGCTTCGTGCTCAATTGTGGCGGTGCTGTTGCCAATTTCTTGATAAGGAAAGGTATGGGCACCGCACTTGTCGCCAATTAACAACGAATCACACTGAGTGAAATTACGTGCCCCTTTGGCACGAGGGCCAATTTTGACCAAGCCACGGTAAGATTGATCGCTCTTACCTGCCGAAATGCCTTTGGCAACAATATAGGAACGGGTACCTTCGCCAATGTGAATCATTTTGGTGCCAGTATCCGCTTGCTGACGGCCGTTAGTCACCGCCACGGAGTAGAACTCACCGATACTGTCTTTGCCACGCAAAACACAAGAAGGATATTTCCAGGTGATCGCCGAACCGGTTTCTACCTGTGTCCAACTGATGCGCGAACGCTCACCGCGACAATCGCCACGTTTGGTAACGAAGTTGTAAATCCCGCCCTTGCCGTTCTCATCACCGGGATACCAGTTCTGAACGGTGGAATACTTAATGTAGGCATCATCCAGCGCAACGAGTTCTACCACAGCCGCGTGAAGCTGGTTTTCATCACGCATTGGCGCCGTACAGCCTTCCAAGTAAGACACCTGAGCACGACTCTCGCAGATAATCAGAGTGCGCTCGAACTGGCCAGTGTTGGCCGCATTAATCCGGAAGTAGGTCGACAGTTCCATAGGGCAAGTCACGCCTTCAGGAACAAACACAAACGACCCATCGGTAAATACAGCCGAGTTTAGTGCGGCAAAATAGTTATCAGCCACCGGAACGACCGTACCGAGATACTGTTTGATGAGGTCTGGGTAATCGCGAATAGCTTCAGAAATTGAGCAGAAAATAACGCCCGCTTCGCCTAGCTGTTTTTTAAACGTGGTTGCCACGGAAACAGAGTCAAATACAGCGTCGACGGCCACACCGGCAAGCGCCGCACGCTCATGCAAAGGAATACCAAGCTTTTCATATGTTTCAAGAAGCTTAGGATCAACTTCATCCAGGCTCTGAGGGCGATCTTCCGGGCGCTTGGGCGCACTGAAATAAGAGATCGATTGATAATCAATGGGCGGATAATCAAGATGCGCCCAGGACGGCTCTTTCATCTTCAACCACTGACGGTATGCATCTAGGCGCCACTCCAGCATCCATTCCGGCTCGCCTTTCTTATTAGAGATAAAGGCAATGGTGTTTTCATCAAGGCCAGGTGGCAGGGTGTCGCTTTCAATATCGGTTATAAAACCATCTTTGTATTCGCGACGAACCAACTGTTCCATTTCTTCGCTTGCCATGGTGATACCCTCCGGGCAGTTGGGTGGCGAGCCTAGCTCGCCGTCAATAGGGTTAGTCTATGTTGCATTGCCTAAGCAGATGCCAGGCTAATGCTTTGAATCGGTAGCTGTACGGGTAGCTTGATTGGCGTCGTATCGGCCAAGTGCGCCAGCGTAACGCTTTCCAGTAACGTGCGAATCGCCAGTGAGACTCGCTGCCAGTTATCAGCGACACCGCAGGTAGCCGCCAGATCACACTCACCCTCCGCTTGGCTACACTCGGTCATTGCCACCGGCCCTTCAATTGCAGCAATAATATCGGCAGCCGTAATATGCGACGCTGGTCGCGCCAGTCGATAACCACCCTGGACACCGCGCTGTGACTCCAGAAGGCCGGCTTTCACCAGCATCTTGAGCGTCTTACTAACAGTCGGATGTGGTAGCTGCACTGCATCTGCTAAATCAGCCGCCGCATGCGATGCCTGTGGATGGCGAGCAATTTGCGCCATCACGACAGCGGCATAATCTGTCAGCCGAGAAAGCTTGAGCATGTTGACTCCCATTCGCCGTTACAGTTGGCTTACCCGTTAATGGGTACCATTTTAGTCCTGTATAAATTTGATGTGAAGCCCTAGAGCAAAATCGTTATCAATTTGTGCAAAATAACAGCACGTTCGGCTCTGATAGCATCAAAAACAACAATCATTATCATTTGAAAAAACTATCGATGCGCTAAACGAAAAAAACCTGCGAGGATTTCGCAGGTTTTTTTAAAAGAGCAGCACCTTGTGGTGAAGGCGCTATGCCTTTAAGTACTATGTCTTTGCGTACTAGGCTTTTTTGACGAACTCTGACTTAAGCTTCATGGGCCCAATACCGTCGACCTTACAATCAATATCGTGATCACCATCGACTAAACGGATATTTTTAACCTTAGTGCCTACCTTAACCACCAGTGAACTGCCTTTGACCTTGAGGTCTTTAATGACAGTGACGCTGTCACCATCTGCCAGCATATTGCCGTTAGCATCACGAATACCAGAGTCAGCTTCTTCAGCGCCCTCTTCTGCTACTTTTGACCATTCGTTGCCGCATTCCGGGCAGACATACTGAATCCCATCATCGTAGGTAAACTCAGAGGCACAGGCAGGACAATTGGGTAGATCACTCATGATAGGCTCCAACGCATCAGGCTAATACACAGGACTTAGTCATACACAGAACTTAGTCATTCACAGAACTTAGAAAGCGATGGAGCCTACACGGCTTGAGCACAATACTCCAGTTGGATACGCCAATTTGCGCTATCAATACAGCGCATTACTACTCACCTAGCTGTGCTGAATGCCGCTGCCACCAGTGACGCGCGATGCGCACATTTTCAGCATTTGCCGTCGCATCTAACACGGTGGGCAACTGTATATAGTCACCTCGAGTTCTTGCCATCAATAGCGGATCCTGGGTGGCAAGCTGAAGCGCATACAGGGCTAACATCAACTCATAGTCATCGGTTGTATTGAGGCGCGTAAACAGCAAAGGCACAGCGGGCAAGCCAATTTCTCCTAACCGCTCTGCCGCAATATACCAAGTTCGGGGATTGTCTTGTCCGCCGTACTGCGAGACAAACCGCCTGTCTGCCAATCGGCTAACATAGTAGGCCGCCTTCTCTTCCGGGCTGGTTAACAGCGGCGGCACCCAGTCGGTTACTTGGCGGCTAGTTACGTAGCCTGGCTGCGCCGCTCCTGAAGATACCTGAGCCACGCCAGGTGAAACCTTCTGAGCAACGGCAGCATCAGGTGCTTGAGAGGAGGTTGGCTGACCAGCGCATCCCGCTAACATAGTAAACATTGCGAATGCTGGCACTAACCATTGAAGACGCTGCTTCATGATAAATTCCCTATATCAATATCCATACTTATTCAGACCAACGCCCTTCCCGCTTTAGGCGCTTTCTCACCCAGCGATCATAATACCAGCGTAACGCTTTTTTGATCCCTGGCAGGCCAATAAGCCATGCGATTGGCACAAGCAGAGGAATACGCATCATCAGCAAACGGTAGGCATCAATACCTTCGATAAGCGTGCCATCAGCTTTTTCGATATGCAGCGAGCGTAAAGCAGTTTCTGGTGTTACCCCTTTTTCACGCAATCGTTGCTGATGCTCAGTCACATCACACCAGTTAATCCCGTTACCATGCTTGCCAGCCCAACGCTCAAAAAGACGTCGATCCTTCCGACAAACAGGGCAAACAGCATCGTAGAAAACATTGATAGAGGCATTATCAGACATATAGGCTCTCATCGTAGTCGTACTTAGCAGTGTGACACTTTGCGCTTACTACGCAAATTTCCAGTTAACAGGGGCACTACAATGAAACAGCTATTAATCGTTGCCCATGCTCCATCAGTTAATACACGCACTCTGCGTGATGCCGCTAAGCGGGGCGCAAGCCAAGACGTTGTTGAGCAGGTTGCCTGCATAGTAAAAACGCCTTTCGAGGCTGGTCCCGATGATATTCGCGCCTGCGATGGCATCTTGCTGGGCACGACAGAAAACCTGGGCTACATGAGCGGTGCACTTAAGGATTTTTTTGATCGCAGCTACTACAGCATATTGGAAGAGAAACAAGGGCTTCCATGCGCTCTCTATATTCGCGCTGGACACGACGGCACCGGCACCCGGCGTGCAGTAGAAAGCATTGTGACAGGACTACGTTGGCGCTGGGTCCAGGAACCACTAACGTTACGTGGTCAATGGCAGGACACTTTTGCCGACCAAGTAGAAGAGCTAGGCCTTTACATGGCAGCGGGACTGGATAACGGTTTATTTTAATGCCGCTCTGAACGCAAAAACGGCACCGCATGGGTGCCGTTTTGTGGGTAAACGCGGTGTTTATTTGAGTCGTTCAAACACCGTCGCAACCCCTTGCCCCATGCCGATACACATAGTGGCAAGGCCGAGAGTAGTATCGCGCTGCTGCATAACGTTAAGTAGCGTCGTACAGATGCGCGAGCCCGAACAGCCCAGCGGGTGGCCTAGCGCAATGGCACCACCGTTGAGGTTTACTTTTTCATCCATGGCATCTAGGAAGCCTAGATCTTTCAAAACGGGCAGACCTTGTGCAGCGAACGCTTCGTTAAGCTCAACCGTTTGAATATCGGCTGCCGACAAGCCAGCGGCTTTCAGCGCTTTTTTAGACGCAGGCACTGGGCCGTAACCCATGATAGAGGCATCACAACCTGCAACACCTGTTGAAAGCACTTTTGCAATCGGCTCAAGCCCCAGCGCCTGAGCGCGCTCGTAGCTCATAACAGCCATTGCCGAAGCCCCTACCGACAATGCAGATGACGTGCCCGCAGTAACGGTACCGTTGCGAGGATCAAATACCGGCTTGAGGCTGGCCATTGACTCGATACTCGCCTCAGGACGAATCACTTCATCGTTCTTGAACAGAATTTTAAAACCGCGCTGATCGTGGCCTTCAACACCAATGATTTCGTTATCGAAGTAGCCTTTTTCCATCGCGGCCTGGGCACGCTGGTGGGAGCGCACGCCAAACTTATCCTGGTCTTCACGAGAAATACCGTGCATTTTGCCCAGCAGTTCAGCGGTCAGCCCCATCATCATGGCGGCTTTTGCGGCGTATTTACTGGCAGCGGGGTTAACATCAACACCGTGAGCCATGGGCACGTGCTCCATGTGCTCGACCCCACCAATCACGTAAAAGTCGCCCATGCCTGCTTTAATGTTGGCCGCAGCAATATGTAGTGCCGTCATCGAGGAACCACACAGACGGTTAACAGTTTGCGCAGGCACCGAGCGTGGAATACCGGTCATGATTGCCGCATTACGCGCAATGTTCATGGACTGCTCGAGCGTCTGGTTAACACAGCCCCAGATAACATCATCAACTTCGGACGGGTCTAAATTCGCGTTACGATCAAACAGCGCCTGCATGACGGCTGCTGACAGGTTCTCAGCGCGCACATTGCGGAATGCACCATGTTTAGCTTTCGCCATGGCGGTACGTACACCGTCAACCACCACGATATCTCTTGGGTTCAAACTCATCTTATATCTCCTTTGCGTGGTGGTTAGGCCTGAGAGCCAGCATAAAATTGCTCGTTATTTTGAGCCATCTGACGCAGCTTCTCAGTGGGCGCGTAAAGCGGGCCTAACTCTTCCGCAAGGTTTTCGGCTAGCTTCACGAATTCGGCAACACCCATCGCGTCAATGTAGCGCAGTGCGCCACCGCGGAAGGGAGGGAAACCGATGCCGTAGATTAATGCCATATCGGCTTCAGCGGGAGTTTCCACGATGCCATCTTCAAGGCAACGAACAGTTTCCAGACAAAGCGGTACCATCATGCGAGCGATAATGTCTTCATCAGAAAACTCTTTCTGCTCTTTCACGACGTCTTTCACCAGCGCGTAGGCTTGTTCGTCGGTAACTTTCTTAGGCTTGCCTTTCTTATCTTCTTCATAGGCATAGAAGCCTTTATCGTTCTTCTGGCCCAGACGCTTATTGTCGTACATCACCTGAATAGCGGTTTTGCCGTCACGCGCCATGCGATCCGGGAAGCCTTCCGCCATCACTTCGTTAGCGTGTACCGCTGTATCTAGCCCCACTACGTCTAGCAGGTAAGCAGGACCCATGGGCCAGCCAAATTTTTCCATCACTTTGTCAACGCGTTGGAAATCAGCGCCCTGCTCTACCAGGAAGCTAAAGCCACCAAAATAGGGGAACAGTACGCGGTTGACCAAAAAGCCGGGGCAGTCATTCACAACAATCGGGGTTTTGCCCATTGCACGAGCGTAGGCAACTGTGGCGGCCACCGCTGCATCTGACGTCTTCTCGCCACGAATAACTTCCACCAGCGGCATACGATGCACAGGGTTAAAAAAGTGCATGCCGCAGAAGTTTTCTGGACGCTTAAGGTTTTTGGCTAGGCGGTTGATAGAAATCGTCGAGGTGTTGGAGGTAAGGATGGTATTTTCGCTCACCATGCCTTCCACTTCGGTCAGCACGGCGTCCTTGACCTTGGGATTTTCAACGACAGCTTCAACCACTAGATCAACATTGCCGAAATCACCGTAAGAAAGCGTGGGGCGAATGTTGGTCAGCTTTTCAGCCATCTGCTCAGTCGTCAGCTTTTTACGCTCTACCTGCTTAGCAAATAGCTTACGCGCCTCTTTCAGACCCAGCTCAATCGCCTCATCGTTAATATCTTTCATTATGATGGACGTGCCTTTGCTGGCACTCTGATAGGCGATACCACCGCCCATAATGCCAGCACCCAGCACAGCGGTCTGCTTAACGGGCTGCGACTGCTTCTCGTATTTGCTACCTTTTTTCTTCACAACTTGATCGTTAAGGAACAAGCCAACCAAGTTAAAGGCAACGCTACTGAGTGCTAGCTTGGCAAATGCTTTTGCTTCAATCGCCTGGGCGCGGGCACGGGTCTCGCCAGCGCCTTTCTGAATCACCTTAATCGACGCTACCGGCGCAGGATAGTGAGGGCCAGCCTTGCCAGCGACAAACCCTTTGGCAGTTTCAAACGCCATCATTTGCTCAATGGCATTAAGATTAAGCGGTGCTTTCTTCTCTTCACGGCGCGCCTGGTAATCTAAATCACCGGCATTGGCACGGTCTAGAATGTCCAGCGCGGCTTCTTCAAGCAGCTCGTGAGTAACGACAGCATCGACTGCGCCGACTTTAAGTGCTGCGTTAGCACGATTTTCAGTGCCGCCAGCAATCCACTCAATGGCGTTATCCGCACCAATCAAGCGGGGTAAACGTACACATCCCCCCCAACCTGGCAGAATGCCTAGCTTGGTTTCAGGCAAGCCAATTTTGGCTTTCTCGCTCATTACTCGGAAATCGGTGGTCAACAGTACTTCGCAGCCGCCACCCAGTGCCAAGCCATTAATGGCCGTCACGGTTGGAAAAGGCAGGTCTTCAATCGCATTGAAGATGTCGTGAACCTTAAGGTTCATCTCGACGAGATACTCTTCGCCTTTGTCAAAAAGGCTGTGAAATTCGGTGATGTCAGCGCCGACAATAAACGCATCTTTGCCGCTGCTAATCATCAACCCCTGTAGGCCGCTTTCAGCTTGAAGCGCTTTTACTGCCTCGCCCAACTCTGCCACAACAGCACTGGACAGCTTATTAACGGACTCATCTTTCAGATCGAAAGTGAGCTTAGCGATGTCATTGCCACCTTGGGTGTCACGACGCTCCACCGTGATGGCATTGCCTTGATAGATCATCCGCGCTCTCTCCACAAGTTCGGGCTGGCACCTTTAATCGGACCTGCCACGCATTTCATACGGTCGTTTGATTGCGTAAGCTTGGTTGAGATAATGAGGAACGTCAAGCCCTGACTTTTGGCTAATGCGCTTATCTCTCAAGTGCACTTACACAAATCAACTTACAGCAGGCCCACATTTTTTGCGCTTTTTATAGACAGGATAGGGAACGCATCGACTTTACTGACGAATCCAACGATCATGCTGTTTTCATTTATGAGCCAACAACGCCATGGGTAGTTTCTTTACTCCCGCCCGTATTACGGCACTACAAGCACGGGTTGAACGTACCGTCGAACGCTTAAAACCCTGGAGCTGGCTGTGGCCACCTATCGCGTTTGGCGCCGGGCTAGGTAGTTTTTTTCTGGTGGACCGCCAACAGTGGCTAGGAGCGGTATTAGCGCTGGGACTTCTTTTTGCCTGGCTGCTATTGCTTTCTGAGAGCCTCATCGGGCGCTGGCTTGCTAAACGCGGCCATCCCACCTTGCCCCGCGGTGTTACTACCTTTATCGCCCAAATGATTCACCAGGAAACACTTTTCTTTACGTTGCCATTTATCCTGGTTACAACCGTGTGGAACAGCGGGCAGACACTATTTGCGCTGTTAGTGATCGCAATGGCAATACTGTCGATCATAGATCCGCTCTATTACAAACTCGCTGGGCGCTGGCGAAGCCTCTATTTTATCTTTCATGCCCAATGTGTCTTTTTAGTGGTACTGGTTATTCTGCCTATCATGCTGCAGCTGACGACTGGCCAAAGTTTGATCCTTGCGCTAGTGATCACCATATTGGTAGCGCTGCCCAGTTTTTGGCACTTACTTAAAAAACGCTCGTTAACGCGCTGGTGCGGATTCTTTGTGCTCACTATCGTGCTGGCCTATGCGGCTTGGCTCGGCAAAATATGGGTACCTCCTGCCAGCTTATGGATGACAAACAGTGCACTTTCTCCAGCGCTAGATATTCAGAGCCGCGAGCCGCAGGGAGCCATGGCGCTTACGCCAGACGCAATTCGTTCTACCGGCCTTTACGTTTACACCGCCATTCGGGCACCGCGTGGATTAAGCGAGACAATTCATCATGCATGGCACCACAACGGCGAATTGTTAGATGAAGTAGAACTTGCTATCAACGGTGGACGGGAGCAGGGCTATCGTGCCTGGAGCCATAAGCAAAACTTCCCAGAAGCACCGTCGGGAGAGTGGCGTATCGACATTATGACCGCCAGCGGACAACGGCTGGGGCTGATCCGGTTTACTGTTTCGGAAGATTTGGAAAAAGCCACGATAGCGGATAGCAAAATCCAACCTAGCGGCTTGAGTGCGCTAAATTTGCGGCGCTTTATACCCGGAAACAACAATTCTGAAAACGATCTGTCAACGGACGAATAACATAACGCCTTGCATTCAGCGGCGCAGCTTATGACAATTCGCCTACTTACATTTTTCGGTAGCTGTTTACTATGGCTTCAACAATTGGTTTTCGCATTGCACGTCTGCCCCACTTGTGGCGCTCTATTCTTGATCGAAGGCTGGCACCCTTGGGGTTAACACAAACACGCTGGGTGACGCTTTACCATTTATGGAAGTTAGGTGAAGGCAACCCACAGTGTGATTTAGCAAGGGTGATTGGCGTAGAAGCGCCCTCATTAGTCAGAACCCTTGGACAACTTGAGGAGCAAGGGCTGGTTGAGCGACGGGCCTGCGATAATGATCGCCGAAGCAAACGACTCTATCTGACGCCAGCGGCAATGCCGCTACTTGAACAAATCGACAGCGTCGTCCTGGAGGCACGCAAAGAGATGCTGGCGGGCCTAAGTGACAGTGACCTAGATCAGTTAGACAAGTGGCTAGCGCTAATAGAGTCCAATGGTATGGCGATTCAGTTAAGAGACCAAGACAGTCCCACGGCGTAAGACGCCCATCACTGCCCTGCTGTTTCGCCAGCCCCGTTTAGCGGCTTTGCAGCAGGGCGGTCTGACAATCCGCTAAGCGCCTTTCTTAGCGTCTGAAAATCTTCTCCATAGATAGCAAAACGCTCTGCAGTTTGTGACTCCCACCACCATAGTGTTAACGCCGTCGCGTTTGATTCGACCACCAAAGCATCTTGTGGAAGGCGCTCTAGCAGGGCTTTCAAAGTAGCGCTTGCCTCTTCTGGCAATGGCCGTAATGGTGCAATGCGCCAACGCCACCCGGCATGATAAAGCTCCAGCGCTTCACTTGCGTTCGATTCACGCACTAACACAAAATCAGGCCCTGGCGCGTGATGGGAAAAATACCACCGATAGGCGGGCATCGTGCCTCGAAAATTATGCAACGGGGGCTTCTCCATCTTGATCACTACCCCGTGCTTCTTGGCGGCACTCAAACGCAGCGCCATATGGCGCTTCTGCCGCGGGCTGGGCTTAAGCCACATTACCGGTGCGATAACAAACAGCGATATAAAAATAATAATAAGCCACTCCATCTAACCACTTCTCCTAGTCGCAAATACTGGCCATCAGCATGGATGTTAAAATTAGTCATACTATCGGGTTAACTTAAAAAAGCATGACATAGATCGTTGTTAAGATGGCACTTGAAGCCTAAAGTAAAGGTCATCTAACAAAGCGTTCTCTTTGTTAATTATCACGAAGGAGATAAGCCATGAGCTATCACCACATTTTAGTAGCCGTTGATTTAACTAAAGACTCCCATAAAATCTTGGAGCGTGCGGTCGCGATTGCCGCTCGCAATGACGACGCCAAGATTTCGATCATGCATACCCTTGAGCCATTGGGCTTCGCTTACGGTGGTGACATTCCGATGGATCTCACCAGCATTCAAGACCAGCTGGATGACCACGCGAAGAAGCGGCTGACTGAGATTGCCGCCCCTCACGTCGAGCCTGCTGATCAACATGTCGTCGTCGGCATGCCAGACACGGAAATTCATCGTTTTGCAGAAGAGCACAATGTCGACCTGATCGTTGTTGGCTCGCATGGGCGCCATGGCTTTGCCCTGCTGCTAGGCTCCACGTCTACCGGCGTACTTCACGGCGCGCAGTGCGACGTTTTGGCCGTTCGGGTCGGCAAAAAAGGTGAAGAGAGCGACGAGTAACTCGTGTAGAAAGGCACCCATTGGGTGCCTTTACTCATTCGCTGCTGGTGTCAGTCACCGCTGGCCATCGCCTCAAGCTCCATCCAACGCTCCATTGCCGTTTCAAGCGTTTGCTGTACGTTCTCTAACGCTTGCAATTTTGCTGTGACGGCACTGGCTTCTTGCTGATAGAAAGCGGGGTCGCCAATCTCTTGCTCTAACGCCTCTACTTCATTCTCAAGGCGCTCAATCTCCGCAGGTAACGCATCTAACTCCCGCTGCACTTTGTAAGAGAGCTTAACGGTTTTTTTAACAGGCTCAGCAACCGGCTTCTCTGGCGCTTTTTCAACTGCAATGCTGGTCGGTTCAGTGTTCTGGCGGGCAGCGCCTTCCCACGGAGCAGGTGGCAGTTTACCTCCTTGGCGAATCCAATCCGTGTAGCCACCCACGTATTCACGCACAACCCCCTCACCTTCAAAAGCCAGCATGCTGGTCACGACGTTATCCATAAATGTCCGGTCGTGAGAGACCAGGAGCAGCGTGCCATCAAAGTCCAGCAGCAGCTCTTCAAGCAGTTCCAGGGTTTCCATATCCAGGTCGTTGGTAGGCTCATCCAACACCAATACGTTGGCAGGTTGAGTAAACAGCTTGGCTAACAACAGACGGTTGGATTCGCCGCCAGAAAGGGCTTTCACCGGCTGTCGAACACGATCTGGCGTGAATAGGAAATCCTGAAGGTAGCTCATCACGTGACGATCTTTTCCACCAACGGTTACCCGATCGCTGCCTTGGGCGACGTTGTCGTAGACGGTTTTTTCCAGCTCTAAACCGGCACGTAATTGATCGAAATAAGCGACCTTTAAATTGGTCCCCAACTGAACACTACCTTCTGTTGGAGCAAGCTCGCCTAGCAAGATTTTCAGCAGCGTTGTTTTACCTGCACCGTTGCGACCAAGGAAACCAATGCGGTCGCCGCGCATCACTTCAAGATTTACATCACGCAGAATGACATCATTACCAAAGCGCTGTGTTACGCCTTTCAGCTCGACTACCCGCTTACCAGTACGCTCGCCGCTGTCGACAGTGAGGTTGGCAGTCCCCTGACGTTCACGTCGCTGGCTACGCTCCAAACGCATCTGCTCAAGCTCACGCACACGCCCTTCGTTGCGTGTACGCCGCGCTTTGACGCCTTGACGAATCCAGACTTCTTCTTGGGCCAGTTTTTTATCGAAAAGCGCATTTTCCCGCGCTTCTACTTCTAGCTCGTGCTGCTTACGCTCTTGATACTCGGCATAGTTACCGGGATAACGACCAAGCTTGCCTCGGTCTAGCTCAAGAATCGTGGTGGCCAGCTTAGATAAAAAGGCACGGTCGTGGGTAATCAGTAATACCGCGCCGTTGAAGGCCAGCAGTTGCTCTTCCAACCAAGCAATCGTGTCTAGATCAAGATGGTTGGTAGGCTCGTCAAGAAGCAGCAAGTCCGGCTCAGAAACCAAGGCACGCGCCAACGCAACACGGCGGCGCCAGCCACCGGAAAGCGCGCTCATTTCAGCTTCAGGGGGTAACCCTAAACGAGTGAGTACGACGTCAATGCTCTGATGGAAAGACCAGCCGTCGATAGCCTCGATGCGGGTTTGCAGCTTGGCCATGCGATTCATGTCGGGGTCTGGATCATTGATCAGGTGCTGGTATTCAGAAAGCAATTCCCCCGCTTCCGGCAGCCCCTGAGCAACCATGTCAAAAATCGTCATGCCTGAGGATTCAGGTAGCTCCTGGGACAATACGCCAATCTTCAAGCCCGGCGCACGCCAAATGGAACCATCATCGGCATGAATATCGCCCGCGACTAGTTTTAATAGCGTTGATTTACCGGTGCCGTTGCGCCCGACCAGCGCCAGCCGCTCGCCTTTTTCAACCGTTAGGTCGGCGCGGTTAAGCAGTACTTGGGTGCCGTAAGCGAGTTGCAGCTGTTCGAGTCGTAACAAGGTCACGCAGTGTCCTCCTTCATCATGAGGCGCACAGTGTAACGCATGCGCTCGCGTTAAGGAGAGCCCTTATAGAGCCAAACGACACATCGTGCTAACGTCCCACCATCACGTGATAATAACAAGGTAGCGCCAAGCTACTCGTTTAGGGCTGACATCGTGACCGTTACCGTCTCAATGCACTTTGTGAACGAACTACTGTGTGGCTTACCCGCCACTGATCATTCCCCTGTCCGCTATCTGGAGCTTGCTGGAATTTCTCCCTTTCTACTCAGCGCACCGAACGGCCGAGTCACTGTTGAGCAGTTTGCCGAACTTTACCGCCTCCTCGCCCTTGAGATAGATGATGAGACGCCATGCTTTTTCTCCAGGCCGCTACGCTGTGGAACGCTAAAGCTGCTGTGCTTGAGCTTGCTAGATGCGCCTACGCTGCATGTTGCGCTTCACCGCTATACGCAGTTTTTTCGGATTCTCTTGGATGATTTCGGCTACGACTTTACTATTGAAGGCGACTTTGCTCGGATGGCGCTTGAAGAACGCGCCCCGCTTCACGGCAGTCGAATATTGATTCATGAATTGATGTTGAAACTGTTTCACGGTATCGCCTCCTGGATGATCGCACGCAAAATTCCACCTATCCTGATGGAGTGCGGCTACGCCCAACCCGCTCACAGTGCTGACTATCTCTACTTCTATCCCGGCAAGCTAAAATTTGATCAACCGCAAACAGCTGTTTACTTTGATAAGGTGTTTCTAAACCACCCCATACGCCAAACGAAACAGCATCTTGGCGCATTTCTACAACGCGCACCGGCTGACTGGTTCTACGTCTCTTTTGAAGATCGTTTGATTACTCATCGCGTTCGCGAACATCTTAGCCGTCACTTACCCACCTCATGCACGGTTCAGCATGTGGCCGACGCGTTACATATGTCCGTGCGCACACTCTCAAGGCACCTGAAACTTGAAGGTACCCATTTCCAGGCGGTTAAAGACGAATACCGTCGCGACTATGCTATTCAAGCACTCACTCGCAGCACACAGCCACTGACAGCCATCGCAGAAAAACTAGGATTTGAAGACCTTGCTTGTCTTAGCCGAGCGTTTAAACAGTGGACGGGGAATTCACCCGCCGCTTACCGCAAGGCGCAAACGGCGGGCATAAAACGCTAGCGTTTATATCTCAGTGCGAATGCGCTTTTTATCCAGCTTACCCACACTGGTTTTAGGAATTTCATCTACGAAACGAATCAGCGATGGAATACCCCAGCGATTAATGCTGCCCTGTTCGACGAACTGCTCCATAAACGCCTGTACCTCTTCTGCCGTGGGCGGGTTATTGACGTCGCTGGGAACAACCAGCGCTGCTGGACGCTCACCCCATTTATCATCCGTAACGCCAATGACCGCCACCTCAGCGACACCTGGACATTGGCTGATATAGCTTTCCAGCTCAAGTGAAGAGAGCCACTCTCCACCGGTTTTGATGACATCTTTAATACGGTCGCTAATGGCCAAGAAACCATGCTCATCAATCGAGCCAACATCACCGGTATGCAGCCATCCATCCCGCCAAAGCTCTTCACTGCGTTTCTCTTCTTTGTAGTACGCCTGGGTTAACCAGGGTGCCTGGGCACGCACTTCACCAACACTGACGCCATCATGGGGTAACGGCTCTCCATTGGCATCAACCACCTGCAATTTCACTAGGGGCACGGGTAAACCAGCTTTACACCGCCAGGGAAGCTGCGTTTCAAAATCAGCCTCGGCAACATCCTGAGGTAAAATATCAGCGGTTAGCAGCGGGCAGGTTTCTGACATGCCGTAGGCACTACGTGTATCAATGCCGAGTGACCAAGCACGGCTAGCCAGGGCTTGGGTTAGCGCACTGCCGCCGACAAGCACCTTCCAACCGGTTAAATCAATTTTTTTCGATGCGATAGCGTCAGCGCTCACCACCATATTTAACAGCGTTGGCACGCAGTGGGAGAAATCGACCTTTTCGTTCACCAACAGTTTGACCAACATTTCCGGCTCATAGCGGCCAGGGTACACCTGGGTCGCTCCCATCAACGTGGCGGTGTAAGGCACGCCCCAGGCATGCACATGGAACATCGGCGTGATGGGCATGTAGACCTTGTCACGGTTGAGCAGCTCAAAACCCGGTGCTTGGAAGGTACTGGCTTCGCCTAGTGTGTGTAGGACTAATTGGCGATGGGTAAAAAACACCCCTTTCGGATTGCCGGTGGTGCCCGTGGTGTAGAACAGCGTAGCCACTGCATTTTCATCAAAAATAGGGAACTCGTAATGAGTTGGCTGCTCACTTAACAACGCCTCAAACTCACCCACTAATGGCAGCGACGTGCTGACGGTGCTTTGTGTTTCTTGACTCGCCGCTTCTTGGCAAAGTAGGTAACCGCGTATATTAGGTAGTTGATCAGCCAGCGGCTCCAGTAGCGGTACGAAATCCTCATGTACCAGCACAAAGACGTCTTCAGCGTGCTCCATCGTGTAGTGAATTTGCTCAGGCGCCAAACGTACATTGACGGTGTGTAGCACGGCACCAATCATGGGAATGGCAAAAAAGCACTCTAAATAACGATGGCTGTCCCAGTCCAGCACCGCCACCACATCACCCGCCTGAACGCCCTGTGCTGTTAGCGTATGGGCAAGCTGGTGTACCCGCTCACGAAAACGTTGATAGTCATGACGGCTCTGGTCTCGATAAACAATCTGGTTGTTCCCCGCCATTCGAACACCTGACTCCAGCAAGTCGCTAATTAACAGCGGCAAGCTAGTCGCAGAGGGCGTAGAAGGAAGTATTTTTGGCGTTATCGTAGACATAAAACACACCTGTCGATTGTTATTGGAAAACCGTTTGTTATTCGCGCTCTATTAACAGCGCAATGCCCTGCCCACCGCCGATACACAGCGTGATCAAACCATAGCGGCCCTGACGTCGCTCCAATTCGTGTAAGGCTTTTAGGATCAAGATGGCACCGGTCGCGCCTACTGGATGACCGAGCGCCACCGCACCACCATTCGGGTTGAGTTTTTCCACTGGGAAACCCAGCGTATCGGCAACCGCCATTGCTTGTGCCGCAAAGGCTTCATTGGACTCAATCACATCAATGTCATTGATCGTCAGCCCTGCCTGCTGGAGGCAGCGTTTCACCGCAGGGATTGGCCCTAACCCCATTACCGAAGGCTCCACACCGGCGGTGGTTGCCACGCGCAGTCGCGCCCTAACCGTTAAATTGCGCTGCTGTGCTTCATCAGCATGCGCCAGCACCAAGGTCGCTGCGCCATCGTTGATCCCAGAGGCATTGCCTGCCGTAACCACTCCCTCTTTTTTAAAGGCCGGTTTAAGCCGTGCTAAATCGCTTAACTCAACGCCTTCTCGCACATGCTCATCACGGGCAAAGGAAACCGTCTGTTTTCCTTTTGTCACCTCAACAGGCACGATTTGCGCGTCAAAATACCCTTCTGCAATGGCTTTTGCCGCTTTACGATGGCTATCCACCGCAAACTGATCTAGCTGCTCGCGGCTTAAGCCATACTGCTTGGCGATATTTTCAGCGGTCATGCCCATATGTCCGCTGCCAAATGGGTCACTAAGAATACCGAGGGTAAGATCCTGGATATTGGCATCGCCTAGGCGTATGCCATTGCGTGCTTGAGGCGGCAGTAGATAAGCACCCCGCGACATCGACTCAGCCCCACCTGCCAAGGCTAAGCGGCTGTCGCCCAGAGCGATTTGCTGCGCAGCGGATATCACTGCCTGCACGCCGGAACCACATAACCGGTTAACATTAAAGGCACCGGCTTCTTTTGGCACACCCGCACTTAACGCGATATGACGGGCAAGATAGGCATCTTCTGGGCTAGTGGTAATAATATGGCCATACACAGAGTGGTCGATATCAGCGCCAGCAATGCCTGCACGGCGCAATGCTTCCTGAGCAGTGATAGTGCCTAACTCATGGGGCGCGAAAGATGAGAGCGACCCACCAAACCCGCCAATAGCGGTACGAGCACCGCTTACAATAACAACGCTATCCAGTTGCATAATCTCTCCTTAGTAATGACGCACAGCGGAAAAGGACTTAAGAAAAGGGCTTAAGAAAAGTACTTAAGAAAAGCGCTTAAGCCACTTTGCCCAACAGCGAGCGTGCGACCACTTCTTTCATAATCTCAGAACTACCGGCGTAAATAGTTTGCACACGTGCGTCTAAATAGAAGCGTGAAATGGGATACTCATGGGTATAACCATAACCACCAAACAGCTGAAGGCACCGATCAACAGCACGACACTGCAGCTCGCTAAGCTGTAATTTGAGTATCGCGGCTTCGGTACTTGTCATCGTGCCGTGGCGGTACTTATTAACGCACTGATCAAAGTAGGCACGCGCGACATCCAGCTGTGCCTTGATCTCAGCCAGCGTAAAGCGGGTATTTTGAAAGTCGGCCACGCGCTGACCAAATGCGTGACGCTGGGTAACGTAATCAAGCGTTAATGCCAACGCGCCCTCTACCGCGCCAAGCGCTTGCGCACCTACGCCTAAGCGCTCCCGGGGCAGCTCTTGCATTAGATAGCGAAACCCAGCGCCCTCTTCCCCTAATAAGGCACTGTTAGGCAGTTGCAGTTGGTCAAATGCTAGTTCTGCCGTATCGCTGGCGTGCTGGCCAATTTTCTTAATGGGCTTGCCACGGGAAAAACCGGCAAGTGACGTATCGACCAAAAACAGCGAGACCCCTTTTGCACCTGCACTGGGGTCTGTTTTTGCACAGACAATAACGAGATCGGCCACTTGGCCATTGGTAATAAATAGTTTGCTGCCGTTAAGCGTCCACCCGTCAGCTGTTTTGGTCGCGCGGGTTTTCATCGCCGCCAGATCGCTGCCAGCATGCGGCTCGCTCATAGCAATCGCCCCCAACCACTCCCCGCTTGCCATGCGGGGAAGCCAGGTTTCGCGCTGTTCATCAGTGGCTAAATTTTGCAGGTAAGGCATTACGATATTAGCGTGAATGTTGTAAGCGCTGGCTAGCCCACCAAATCCTTGTCGAGACATCTCCTCCAGTACTAGTTGGGTGATAGCAATATCGGCACCTGAGCCGCCATAGGTCTCATCAAGATCAATCCCCAATAGACCAGCGGCACCCAGCGCTAGCCATAAAGAGCGTGGTATTTCACCATCCGCTTCCCACTGGTCATAGAAAGGCGCCACTTCCTGCGCTAAGCAGCGGCTGATCATGTCATGAAACAGCGCTTGTGTTTGCTCGTCCATGCTCACTCCTTTAGGTCTTTGCGCAGGTGACGTTTAAGAATTTTACCTGCGGTGCTTTTTGGCAGAGCCTCTGCAAACACCACACGCTTAGGAACTTTGTAGGGTGCAATCAAGCTTTTTGTATGGAGGATGAGTTCATCCTCGCTAACCACTTGCCCCTCTTTCACCACAACGACGGCGGTAATCGCTTCAATCCACTTTTCGTCAGGTAGCCCCACCACCGCTACTTCCGAAACAGCCGAGTGCTTAAACAGCGCCTCTTCCACCTCACGGCTGGCAACCAGCACGCCCCCCGTATTGATAACGTCTTTAATCCGGTCCACGACATATAAATAGCCTGCTTCATCGAAGTAACCCACATCACCAGAGTGAAACCAGCCGCCTTGGAAAGACTCAGCGGTCATCTCCGGCTTATCCCAGTAGCCCGTCATTAACTGCGGCGAACGATGGACAATCTCGCCATGCTCACCGGGGGCAACGTCGTTCATTTCCAAATCAACAATGCGCGTTTCCACCGTAAGTATCGGCCGCCCCGCCGACGCAGGACGCTCAGCATGCTCATCTGGACGTAATACCGTTGCCAAGGGGGCAATTTCACTCTGCCCATAACAGTTATATAAACCAACATCGGAGAAACGCTGCTGCATCTCTTCCAACACAGGCACCGGCATGATCGAGGCGCCATAGTACGCTTTCTTGAGTGTGGTTAAATCGAACTGATCAACGTCAGGATGACGTAGCAAGCTGATCCACACCGTGGGCGGCGCAAAGAACGATACGATTTTTTGTTTGGTAATCGTCGCCAGACAGCTATCCGGAAGCGGTGCTTCAAGCAAATGAATGGGGGCGCCCAGTAGTAAAGCCGGCATCAAAAAAACATGCATTTGTGCGGAGTGGTAAAGCGGAAGAGCGGCCAACATGGCGTCACTTCCCTTGATATCCAACTCCACCATGCAGGCCATATATTCCGCCATCAGCGCTTGGTGGGTCATCATTGCCGCTTTAGGCGCTGCCGTTGTGCCAGAGGTATAGAGCAGTTGTGCCAGACTGCTTCCCTCCACGGCGACCGCTGGCTCCCTTGTTGATGGCGAGGAATGCACATAAGCCAAGACATCAAAACGACCTAACTGGCTATCTTGTTGATCAGTATGCAGTGTTCCATTGACCGTTAATGCTAACCCTTGGGTTGCCTGCTGCACTTTGTCAGCTAGCGAACTATCGCTTAGCACTCCTTTCGCCCCGGACTGCTCAAGGATATAGCGCAGCTCATCACTACTTAGCGCAAAGTTAATAGGCACATGTACTAAGCCCGCTTTAGTGGCAGCAAGCCAGGCAATGACATAGGCATCTGAGTTTTTACCGTATACCGCCAACCGATCCCCAGGAGAAAGACCGGCCGCTAACAAGCCACTAGCTACGCTGTTAGCGGCATTGTTAAGCGATTGATAGCTCCAGGTTCGTTCACCAAACGTTAACGCAAGCTGGTGAGAATATTTGCGAGCGCTGCGGTTTAGCGCAGCGCCAATCGTATTACGGTGAATTAAGGGTGTCTGTTCCATGCCAAGTCCTTATTGTTATGTGTTGTTAGGGCTTCAGCGTTTTACGAATTGTTGACGAGTGGGCAAACGCTTTCAGAAAGTGGCCGGAATGCTTCCTCGGCGGGAATAGTGCGCACAACTCTGAAG
Organism: Halomonas sp. MS1; assembly: GCF_024182575.1. Classification (NCBI taxonomy): domain Bacteria; kingdom Pseudomonadati; phylum Pseudomonadota; class Gammaproteobacteria; order Oceanospirillales; family Halomonadaceae; genus Halomonas; species Halomonas sp. MS1. The sequence goes on along the minus strand of NZ_CP098926.1, from coordinate 3,089,326 downwards.
AGGTCATCCTCATCAGCTGACTCTTCCGGTGTTTTCACTTCAACGAGATACATGTCATGGACCATACGGCCGTCCTCACGAATGTAGCCGTTCGTTGCAAAAATATCGTTAATGGGGGTATCGGCCATCTGCTGACGAACGGTTTGCGTGTCGTCTGTTCCCGCTGCCTCTATGGCTTCTAAATAGTGGCGGGTGCTGGAATAGAGCCCTGCATGCACCATGGTCGGCATGCTGCCGGTGCGCTCACGGAAACGCTCTGCCCAGGCACGCGTTTCATCATTTAAGTCGTAATACCATGCTTTAGTGAACTGCAGTCCTTGAGCGCTCTCCAATCCAATGCTGCGTATATCAGTACTGAACAGCACCATGCCTGCTAGAATCTGCCCGGCTTGAGTAATGCCAAATTCGCCTGCCGTTTGCACCGCATTGATGGTGTCTCCACCGGCATTATTGAGCGCAATTACATCAGCACCCGATGCCTGGGCTTGCAGCATGAAAGAGGAAAAGTCACTGTTCGGGAAGGGATGGCGCGCGCTACCGACTATCGTTCCACCGTTTTCGGTGACCACTCGCTCTACATCCGCTTCAAGTGCATGGCCAAACGAATAGTCGGCACTGAGCAAATACCAGTTTTTATAGCCTTCCTGAGTAATTGCCTTGGCCGTACCGTTAGACATCGCCCAGGTATCGTAAACCCAGTGGATATGGTTAGGAGAGCAGTGCTCGTTAGTGACACTGGAAGAAACAGCACCGTTCACTAAGCCAAGTTTATCCGCCTCTTCTAACAAGCCTACTGCTGCTAATGTAACCGATGAAGCCACTAGGCCAGTGACCATGTCGACATTGCGTTCATCAATCCATTCACGCACCACGCTTGAGCCAACGTCAGGGCTATTGCGATCATCAGCGCTAAAGACGACAACTTGGGCACCGTGTACGCTGCCGCCAATATCCTCAATCGCCATCTCAATGGCATCTTGCCCTAATGGGCCTATGGGGTCGCGATAAACGCCCGACATATCAGCTAGATAACCAATGCGGATTTCATTATCTGAAATACCTTCACTGGCGGCCACGCTGGGGGCATAGCTAGCCGTAATGACCGCAGCCGATAGCGCAGAAATAGCGCAATGACGTGATAGATGCATGCTTTTCACCTGTCTATTGTTGTTATTAAAAGAGCCTTAAGCCCGATTTATTTCATGCTTCATCCTCATGTTAAAAGTAAAAACCGCTTTACTGTTTACCTATCGAGCCAGTTTTTTTGCAATTCGTGCCATTCGATTGAGACACCTACCCGGGATAGACCATTAGTCGTTGTTACTCTCCAGCGTTACAATGGCGTTTTACAGCTGGCTAAATAATTAACGGGAGCTGGCTGCTATCGAATCTTTAACTGACACTGGGAGTGTGACGCTTGGCGACAAGTGCTGTGGATAGTTTTTTACCCGAGGCGCTGCAGTTTCGCTCTGGTGCCCCCTTGGTGGATATCGGCGCTAACCTGACTCACGAGAGCTTTCAGCGTGATTTAGCTGATGTCATTGCACGGGCGAAAGCGGCCAATGTAGCTACCTTAATAGTGACGGGTACTGATATTGAACACGCTGAGCAAGCCGTAGAGCTGGCTAAACAGACCCCAGGCATATATGCCACTGCCGGGGTTCACCCACACGATGCTAGCGGGTGGAATAGTGATGTGGCGCGCCAGTTGAAAGCGCTTCATCAAAAACCTGAAGTGGTTGCCGTGGGCGAGTGTGGACTGGACTTTAATCGCAATTTTTCAACGCCTCACGAGCAAGAGCGAGCGTTTGAAGCTCAGTTGGCGCTCGCTGCTGAAAGTGGCTTACCGCTATTTTTGCACGAACGCGACGCGGGGCAACGAATGCGTGAAATGCTGCATAGCTGGCGAGACGACATCAGCCAAGCCGTTATTCACTGTTTCACCGCTGACCGAGATACGCTGCACGGCTATCTCGATTTAGATCTTCATATTGGCTTAACCGGCTGGATTTGTGATGAGCGCAGAGGTCATCACCTTCGCTCAATAGTGAAAGATATTCCGTTAGAAAGGTTAATGGTAGAGACTGACTGTCCTTACCTGCTGCCTCGCAATCTTCCAGCCAAACTAAAAGGACGCCGTCACGAGCCAGCCTTGCTACCATGGATTGTAAGAGAGATTGCCCAGTGGCATGACGTGACTGAAACCGAGCTGGGGAACGCAACAACCCGCACTGCCCAGCATTTTTTCCGCCTTGATGCGGAAGCTTAAAAGGAGCGAAGCGTGGCTGATTACCCAGGATTTATTGCCATTGAGACGGGCGAAGATGACGGCTTGCCGCTGGCTATTGCCTGGTCTCTACCTGATGGTCGCATTAAGCAAACACTCATTCAGCCGGACGATAGCTGGATCAGTGAAGACACGAACGTGATGGGGTCTTATAGTATTGAAGAGCTAGAAAGCCTCGGCGTCAGCCCTTTGGATGTCATACGTGAACTAGAGACCGATCACTTCTCGGCTACGCTGTACACCAGCGATAACGGCGAGGATGAAGCAGCGCTGGCTCGACTCTTTGACACCTACGGCTTGGATCCTTTTGTTGAATTAGCGCCGGCACAGGTGCTTTATGAAGCGATTAGCGCGAGAGATTGGCACCGTTTACGCAGCGAAATTTTTAACGACATGGGGCTCGAACCGATGCGGCCCGAGCACGAAATTGAAGTAATGCTAACGCTTCACAAACAGCTTACCGAGAAAGACTAAGCCGACGCGACCAGCGCCACGTCAAGTTCTAGCTGCCCCTGTTTAATGGCCTGCACCAAGGTATCTTGATGCTGATAATAGCGTGTCAATGCGATAAAGAAAGCGTTGGCACGCAATGGCAGCCCCTCTGCTAAATAACGTGCTGCTCTGGCCTCTACTTTGTTGGCAAACGCATCTCGATCAACCTCAACGTCCCCACCTAGATTATCGACACTAACGTGGAATGTGCGTCCGCAGGCGTGGGTAAACAGCTTTTCCAGCGCCTGCGGGGCAATCTCCGCTTGTTCGAAGGCGTGCTGCTGCTGGGCGTCGCGCCCATCAGGCAAGTACCAGTACCCGTAATCTTCCAGCTGCCGACGCTTCTCTCCTGCGATGCACCAGTGGCTGATCTCGTGCAGCGCACTAGCAAAAAAACCGCGCGCAAAAATCACCTGATGATAAGGTGTTTCAGATGTAGCTGGGCGATATAGGGGTTCATCGCCACCTTTGATTAATCGCGTCTGATAGCGTGCTAAAAACACACCATCAAACAGCGCCGTTATGTCGTGAAGCGTCCAACGCTCCTGCTCTTGAGTCACTATATACCTACGTCGTCGTTCATTTCGTAAAGTATACCCGCGCCTTGTCCAGATGATAAAGAGATGGCAAATCATTAGACAGCTACCGAGATCCTAGTAACTCCTGCTACTCTATCGGCTTTTGTTGGGTCACTTTGCTAAACAGGAAACATACCGTGGGCGGCTTTACTAGCAATATAAAATCCATCTATTGGCCAGAAACACGCACGTTGGTAGCGTTAGCACTACCCATCTGTGGTGCTCAACTCGCGCAGGCGGGTATGAGCGTGGTCGACGTCATCATGACCGGCAGGCATAACGCCACCGACTTAGCTGCCGTTTCGGTTGGCTCAAGCCTGTGGATGCCACTGATGCTATTTATGACCGGTACATTAATGGGCCTTACGCCTATCGTGGCGCACCTTTTGGGTGGCAAGCGAAACAGTGATATTCGCCCTGCGGTTCACCAGGCATTGTGGGTCGCATTAGTACTCGGGCTCACTGCCGCTGTATTGCTGTGGACAGTCGTGACACCTATCTTCGAACTTATGGGGGTGCCTCCAGCGGTTGCAAGAGAGTCTGCTGCCTACCTTTCCGCGGTTGCCTTCGGCATGCCCGGAATCGCCTTGTTTCAGGCGCTTAGAGCCTTTTCAGATGGCATGAATCACACCCGCCCCGCGTTATGGATTAGTTTAGTGGGATTAACCGTTAATATTCCCAGTAACTATTTACTTATCTATGGCGGCTATGGCCTAGTTAATCTATTAGGTGATGGATTACCCAGCGCTCTGCAACAGCTACCGGCACTAGGCGCATTCGGCTGCGGCATCGCCACAGCACTCTCGATGTGGACAATGGCCGTTGCAATGGCTCTCTATACCCGTAAAGGACACGCCTATCAAAGCGTCTCAATTTGGCAAACGCTAACCCCACCAACACTGTCCGGCATCCGCGAGCTTGTCGTAGTGGGTATGCCCATCGGTGTGGCTATTTTCGTGGAAGTGACGTTATTTACCCTGATAGCCTTGTTTATTGCCAGTTTCGGAGAGGTCACAGTCGGGGCTCACCAAATTGCCCTAAGCTTCACGTCTATTCTCTTTATGCTGCCGATGTCATTGAGCATGGCACTTACCGTACGTGTTGGTAATACATTGGGCCAACAACGTTCTGCTATGGCGCGCACTGTCGCTTGGAACGGTATCGTGATCAGTGTCATTGTGGCCGTCATCAACAGTACATTGCTTTGGTTTACAGCGGTGCCGGTGATTGCGTTGTACACCTCCAATGCCGACATCCAGGCTTTGGCGCTCACCATCATATCCCTGGCAGTCATTTTCCAGCTATCCGATTCACTTCAAGTCAACTTAGCAGGTGCATTACGAGGCTATAAAGACACCCGAATCGTGATGGTCATTACCGTACTTTCTTACTGGATTGTTGGTTTAGGCGGTGGTCACTGGCTGGGAACTCACGGTCTAGGCGGTATGTCTGGCCCACTGGGGGTCCATGGTTACTGGATGGGCCTGATTGCGGGGCTCAGCACAGCCGCACTATTACTTGCTTGGCGGTTAAAGTGGATTAGCCAACAGGAGTAAGCAATGGCGCTCTACCCACAACCTATATTATGGCTGACTGCCAGTGCCAGCTTGCTACTAGTGAGCTGCGGAAACAATGGTGCTGAACAGCCTTGGGTAGAGTATCACCAACAGCTCACTAGCGATCTTTCAATTGCCGATATTGAGCGTCACCCTCCACCTAATATTGGTAAATTTCCTGAACGTCGAGAGCGGCTATTCAATATTCCTGAAACCCGAGAGGGTATGCTCAATATCTATGCGTTACGTGAGTGTCAGATAACATCACTCATTGCAGCGCGGAACAATCAGTTGGGGCGCGTTGCTCCCCCTAGCCAGCACTGGCTTTACGAACGCGCACTATGGCAACGCCTAAGTGCCTGCTGGAACAGTGATGTTCCTGACGGCCTAAGTGATGACAATAAGGCGCGGTTGGCTGAACTAACTGAGCTTAAGACAGAACAGCTACCAGCGGTCAGCTGGAATGCCATTTTTGATTCTGAAGAGTGGGAAAAAAGCTTTTCCCGAGCAAGTGCCCCCCTAAACAGCGCTGAACTACCTAATATTGACAATCAACTGGTTGCCGTTGATTACCTTGAGCGAATGGTGACGCACCAATTTAGCCAAGCATGGCAACAGGACTCTTCAGCACTTGAAAACCACCTTAAAGCGCTGCAAGAGAGGCCATTAACAGCAGAAATTTTACGCACACTGTTACTCGCCCGCCAACGCTTAACAGAGGCAAACATAGCGCTTGAGTCAACGCGCTTAACCACTAGCGAGTGCCTGCAAGGTGACTTTCCAGCAGGATTTAATCAAGTTGAGCAGATTTCCCTCAGGTGGCTTACAGCAATTAACCGACTAATTAATGCCCACCAAATAACGCCACCTGAAGCGGTTAAAAACTATCAGAACACCTGGTTATCATTGAATAACCCGCAAGCTCCCTGGCAGCAGCTCCAACAAGTAAAAGCACAACACCAAGCGCTGCGAGATCAATTTACTAGCTGCTCCGATAATTAAAAATCACAAACCCCCTTAACCTTCTGGGCAACCTGTGCTATTGGTGAACTAAGTGGTAGGCAGCATACGCTGTTTACCGATGTCGTGACCACGCAGCACAAGGAGGGACATTATGGGCGCATCCCTGTCACCCCGCTCTGCCCAGGTCATCGACCTGGAAACCGTGCGTCAGCGTCAGCAGGCGCAAAAATGTTTGATCCGCCTAGCCCCTGAGCTAGATGGGTTAGAGATGGTCTACCAGCTCGCTGCGAGTCCCGACACGTATTACGGCCTACCTATTTTGGCCTGGGGGCTGCAAGAGAACGGTAACATCATTGGCCTTGTGCCATGGATGGAAAAGCTCGCTGCTTGTCATGAACTCGACAGCCATGAAAATGGCCAGTTTATTGGCTACCGCGATCCAGAAACTGAAGAAATTTTCGCCCTTCCTCCTGATCATAAATACGACGAGCTAATGGCCTCAGCCAGTTACTTCGAGTATGAAGCGTCAGGAGAGGTTACGCTGATTCAACAGCTTCCAGACACCCTTGGCACTCATGCTTTATGCATGAATCATCCCGATGCACCCTGGAATATGAAGCAAGTCTATGGATGGCGCCTCTATAGCGATGGAAGCGTTGAAGCAGTTCTTGCCGATGAACAGCAAGCCACGATGTCCCCCATCCTACTGGGCGATAAGTGCCTTTACGATGCCCACTCTCGCCATCGCACGGTTTACTTTTTTCAACGCCATATCGCTAACCGCATAATGGATGAAGACCCTGCGACACTGGAAGCTTTGGCGATGATGGTTGTTCCAAATAAAGAGGGGTGATCTTAACTAAGCACTTGCGAGGCTACCCAATCAAAGCCAAAGCCTAAAGCCAATATTAATGGCTAGCCTCGCATAGCTGCAGAAGCTTTACGCTAGGCGAATAAAATACACGTAGTGGTCATCAGACTCCTCTTGCTGCAGTAGCTGGTGTCCCAAAAATTGACAAAATTTTGGCACATCACGAGTCGTTGCGGGGTCTGTTGCTATTACCTTCAACACCTGCCCTGGCGTCATATCACGCACCTTGTTATGCATTAACATAATAGGTTCAGGGCAATATAAACCCGTTGTGTCTAACGATGCATCAAAGGCACTTGGGTCATACGTATTATCAGTCATCTACAATCTCGTTTAGGAAACAGACAGCATGATCAAAGTAATCATTGAACGGCGTATTATGCCTGGCCTGGAAGAAGAATATGAACTGGCTGCCCGCGAAGCAATGCGCGTTTCACTTGGCGTACGAGGATTTGTCGGTGGAGAAACGCTCGTCGAACTTGGCCATACAGATCGCCGCCTGATGATTACCAAATGGCGCGACCTTCGGGCTTGGAAAGAGTGGCATTCAAGTGAAGCACGTGCAGCGGCCATGCAGAGCATCCTACCTCTGTTAACAGAAGACGAAACTGTCCGCGTGTACGAACCAGGCTGTTAACACCCTTACGTTACTCCGCCGACCTTTAAATTAGTGAGCGAGCCTTACATGAACCGTCACTTCTTCCCGATCATGGTAGAGGTGGCGACATGTAATCGTAGCGCGCACTCCCGCCGTTTCCAACGCATCTTCCAAAGTGCTAATACAGCGATTAACCTCGTCCCAGCGTTTCTTCATGGGCAGTTTTAAATTAAAAATTGCCTCTCGACACCATTTGCGAGTTAACCATCTTTCCACCATTGCTAACACGCGCACAGGCTTATCGACGATATCACAAACTAGCCAATCCATTCGTTGCGGCGGTTCCCAAGTAAATCCATCTTCTTTAAGATGATCTATCTGTCCCGTAGCCATTAGCTGCTTGTCCATTGGCCCATTATCAATGGCATAAACATACATGCCACGCTGGACTAACTGCCAAGTCCAACCACCTGGGGCGGCCCCTAAATCCGCTGCCTGCATATGATCCGCAAGCCGTGTATCCCACTCTTCTCGTGGAATAAACTCATGCCACGCCTCTTCTAACTTCAGCGTTGATCGGCTTGGCGCACGGGATGGGAAACGTAGGCGGCGTATACCATTAATCAGCTCACTTCGATTATCAGGAAAGCTCATACCCAACTGAACACGATCACCATCCGTCCAGAAAATATGTAAACGACGTGCACCGGCTTTACCGCGCAAGGCGCCCCGTTTTTTTAGCATACTCTGCAATGGCTTAGTCAGCGCTTTAATTAAGCCTGCCAATGCTTTGCCATCATTGGTATCTGGCGTTTCGTGCCAAATTTCTTCAAAACTCCAACGACTTGACTTTACCTGATCGAGAATAGCCGTAAGCCTATCATCTCGGGACAGCGTGAGCGCAGGCAGTGCAGCTAGACTTTGACGAGCAAAAATAAGTTGCTTAAACGCCGCTTTACGATGCAAATCATTAATCGGCTCTTTATCTAAGCGCGTTAAACTCACCCAACCTTCGCCTTGTGCAGGTTCGCAACTCACCTCGTGCTGTTTGGCGTGGTGTTGCATTTCAGCCAGAGCGTCGCTTTCAAACCCTGGGCGGCAATAGACAAGCCACGATGTGGGTACTGTTTCACTCACCCTTTCACCTCGAAAGTAATTTCATGTCATAGGTGAACATCTATTCAGAATAAAATGCCCCCGCTAATCGCCGCATCATAGCACTTTCTTTCAAATGCTTTCTAAGTAGTGAGATTAGTAGCGATAATTTATCTGCTTGATGTGCTTAAAACATTATCAGCGACTAACAAAAAAACCCCAGCTTCAACTGAAACTAGGTGTTTGTTAATAAGTACCTGGCGATGACGCCCCCCAGCCCTCCGCGTTGCCCTCGTCATTCCCGCGGGCCCTTGCTCTCATCATTCCCGCAGGTCCTTAGCGGGAATCCATGTTGAATTGGGGTTTCAGGCTGCTGCAGGTCAAGGTCAAGGTAGATTCCCGATAACCCCACTCGGGAATGACGGCGTAGTGGCTCGGGAATGACGGTGCGGTGATTCGAGTGTGACGTGCGGTGCATGCTTCGGGAGGTAGCCGCTTTGTTATAGGGGCTAGGGAGTGCTTTTTCTTCCGCGCAAACAAAAAACCCAGCCGGTTGGCTGGGTTCTTTGTTAAATAAGTGCCTGACGATGACCTACTCTCGCATGGGGAGACCCCACACTACCATCGGCGCTAAGCGGTTTCACTTCTGAGTTCGGCATGGGATCAGGTGGTTCACGCGTGCTATGGTCGTCAGGCGTAACTGGTCATGTATATCATGCTGAACATGTAATCGATGTTTTGTGGCGTCTCTTGTTTCCTGCCACTGACAGGAAGCGCGTATCCGGTTTTCATTATCACTGCGACCAGACCCCTTGGGTGTTATAGGGTCAAGCCTCACGGGCCATTAGTACACGTTAGCTCAACGCCTTGCAGCGCTTCCACACCGTGCCTATCAACCAGCTGGTCTCGCTGGGCCCTTCAGGAGGCTCTAGGCCTCAGGGATGTCTCATCTTGAAGGGGGCTTCCCGCTTAGATGCTTTCAGCGGTTATCCCGTCCGCACATAGCTACCCGGCAATGCCACTGGCGTGACAACCGGAACACCAGAGGTGCGTCCACTCCGGTCCTCTCGTACTAGGAGCAGCCCTTCTCAAACATCCAACGCCCACGGCAGATAGGGACCGAACTGTCTCACGACGTTCTAAACCCAGCTCGCGTACCACTTTAAATGGCGAACAGCCATACCCTTGGGACCGACTTCAGCCCCAGGATGTGATGAGCCGACATCGAGGTGCCAAACACCGCCGTCGATGTGAACTCTTGGGCGGTATCAGCCTGTTATCCCCGGAGTACCTTTTATCCGTTGAGCGATGGCCCTTCCATACAGAACCACCGGATCACTAGAACCTGCTTTCGCACCTGCTCGACGTGTCTGTCTCGCAGTCAAGCACCCTTATGCTCTTGCACTCACTGCACGATGTCCGACCGTGCTGAGGGTACCTTCGTGCTCCTCCGTTACTCTTTGGGAGGAGACCGCCCCAGTCAAACTACCCACCACACACTGTCCTCGATCCGGATAACGGACCTGAGTGAGAACGCCAATGATGCCAGGCTGGTATTTCAAGGTTGGCTCCCCTCGAACTGGCGTCCGAGATTCAAAGCCTCCCAGCTATCCTACACAGGCAACATCAGCGTCCAGTGTGAAGCTATAGTAAAGGTTCACGGGGTCTTTCCGTCTAGCCGCGGGTACACCGCATCTTCACGGCGATTTCAATTTCACTGAGTCTCGGGTGGAGACAGCGTGGCCATCATTACGCCATTCGTGCAGGTCGGAACTTACCCGACAAGGAATTTCGCTACCTTAGGACCGTTATAGTTACGGCCGCCGTTTACCGGGGCTTCAATCAAGAGCTTCGGACGAATCCTAACACCATCATTTAACCTTCCGGCACCGGGCAGGCGTCACACCCTATACGTCCGCTTGCGCGTTAGCAGAGTGCTGTGTTTTTACTAAACAGTTGCAGCCACCTGGTATCTTCGACCGGTTCGGGCTTAGAGAGCAAGTCTCGTCACCCTACGCCGGCGTGCCTTCTCCCGAAGTTACGGCACCATTTTGCCTAGTTCCTTCACCCGAGTTCTCTCAAGCGCCTTGGGATTCTCACCCTGACCACCTGTGTCGGTTTGGGGTACGGTCGCACATGATCTGAAGCTTAGAGGCTTTTCCTGGAAGCGTGGCATCAATGACTTCCTGACCGTAGTCAGTTCGTTTCGTGTCTCGGCCTTAAAGGGTCCCGGATTTACCTAAGACCCAAGCCTACTCACTTTCACCAGGACAACCAACGCCTGGCTCACCTAGCCTTCTCCGTCCCCCCATCGCAATCATGTCCGGTACAGGAATATTGACCTGTTTCCCATCGACTACGCCTTTCGGCCTCGCCTTAGGGGCCGACTCACTCTGCTCCGATTAGCGTCGAACAGAAACCCTTGGTCTTCCGGCGAGGGAGTTTTTCACTCCCTTTATCGTTACTCATGTCAGCATTCGCACTCGTGATACCTCCAGCAGACTTCTCAATCCACCTTCATTGGCTTACACGACGCTCCTCTACCGCTCACACCTAAGTGTGAACCCGTAGCTTCGGTACCTGGTTTAGCCCCGTTACATCTTCCGCGCAGGCCGACTCGACTAGTGAGCTATTACGCTTTCTTTAAAGGATGGCTGCTTCTAAGCCAACCTCCTAGCTGTCTGAGCCTTCCCACATCGTTTCCCACTTAACCAGGATTTCGGGACCTTAGCTGACGGTCTGGGTTGTTTCCCTTTTCACGACGGACGTTAGCACCCGCCGTGTGTCTCCCACGCTTGCACTCACCGGTATTCGGAGTTTGCCTCGGGTTGGTAAGTCGGGATGACCCCCTAGCCGAAACAGTGCTCTACCCCCGGCGGTGATACGTGAGGCGCTACCTAAATAGCTTTCGAGGAGAACCAGCTATCTCCGAGCTTGATTAGCCTTTCACTCCGATCCACAAGTCATCCAAATCTTTTTCAACAGATCCTGGTTCGGGCCTCCAGTTGATGTTACTCAACCTTCACCCTGCTCATGGATAGATCGCTCGGTTTCGGGTCTATATCCAGCGACTGTGTCGCCCAGTTAAGACTCGGTTTCCCTACGGCTCCCCTAAACGGTTAACCTCGCCACTGAATATAAGTCGCTGACCCATTATACAAAAGGTACGCAGTCACAGAACAAGTCTGCTCCTACTGCTTGTACGCACACGGTTTCAGGATCTATTTCACTCCCCTCTCCGGGGTTCTTTTCGCCTTTCCCTCACGGTACTGGTTCACTATCGGTCAGCCAGGAGTATTTAGCCTTGGAGGATGGTCCCCCCGTCTTCAGTCAAGGTTTCTCGTGCCCCGACCTACTCGATTTCACATGATCAGATTTTCGACTACGGGGCTATCACCCACTATGGCCGCGCTTCCCAGCGCATTCGCCTAATCAGTCACATGCTTAAGGGCTGGTCCCCGTTCGCTCGCCGCTACTAGGGGAATCTCGGTTGATTTCTTTTCCTCAGGGTACTTAGATGTTTCAGTTCCCCTGGTTCGCCTCTTACGCCTATATATTCAGCGCAAGATACTCATCTTATGATGAGTGGGTTTCCCCATTCAGAAATGCCCGGGTCACAGGTTGTTTGCCACCTCGCCGAGCCTTATCGCAGGCTTCCACGTCTTTCATCGCCTCTGGCTGCCTAGGCATCCACCGTGTGCGCTTCATTGCTTGACCCTATAACCCGAAGGAGTCTGGTGTCTCGCAATGATAACGATTGCCGGATACGCTTGAGACGTATCACAAAACAATTACGTATAAACGTTTTAAAAACGTTTATGTCAGCATGATATACATTGTTAAAGAGCGACTGCTATGCGCAGTGATAAGCGAGTGCTTTTTTCACATTAAAAGGAAAAGAAAGACCTTTTTCTCTTTTTAACGTGAAAAAAACGCTTATCACTGCGTATCAACAGCATTCTGATCAGGTAATTCATTGTGAGCGCTTACCGTGAGGGATGATGCATCGTTTAAGGAGGTGATCCAGCCGCAGGTTCCCCTACGGCTACCTTGTTACGACTTCACCCCAGTCATGAACCACACCGTGGTGATCGCTTTCCCGAAGGTTAAGCTAACCACTTCTGGTGCAGTCCACTCCCATGGTGTGACGGGCGGTGTGTACAAGGCCCGGGAACGTATTCACCGTGACATTCTGATTCACGATTACTAGCGATTCCGACTTCACGGAGTCGAGTTGCAGACTCCGATCCGGACTGAGACCGGCTTTTCGGGATTAGCTGACTCTCGCGAGCTCGCAACCCTTTGTACCGGCCATTGTAGCACGTGTGTAGCCCTACTCGTAAGGGCCATGATGACTTGACGTCGTCCCCACCTTCCTCCGGTTTGTCACCGGCAGTCTCCTTAGAGTTCCCGGCATTACCCGCTGGCAAATAAGGACAAGGGTTGCGCTCGTTACGGGACTTAACCCAACATTTCACAACACGAGCTGACGACAGCCATGCAGCACCTGTCTCTGCGTTCCCGAAGGCACCAAGTGATCTCTCACAAGTTCGCAGGATGTCAAGAGTAGGTAAGGTTCTTCGCGTTGCATCGAATTAAACCACATGCTCCACCGCTTGTGCGGGCCCCCGTCAATTCATTTGAGTTTTAACCTTGCGGCCGTACTCCCCAGGCGGTCGACTTATCGCGTTAACTTCGCCACAAAGTGCGCTAGGCACCCAACGGCTGGTCGACATCGTTTACGGCGTGGACTACCAGGGTATCTAATCCTGTTTGCTACCCACGCTTTCGCACCTCAGTGTCAGTGTCAGTCCAGAAGGCCGCCTTCGCCACTGGTATTCCTCCCGATCTCTACGCATTTCACCGCTACACCGGGAATTCTACCTTCCTCTCCTGCACTCTAGCTTGACAGTTCCGGATGCCGTTCCCAGGTTGAGCCCGGGGCTTTCACAACCGGCTTATCAAGCCACCTACGCGCGCTTTACGCCCAGTAATTCCGATTAACGCTTGCACCCTCCGTATTACCGCGGCTGCTGGCACGGAGTTAGCCGGTGCTTCTTCTGCGAGTGATGTCTTTCCTAATGGGTATTAACCACTAGGCGTTCTTCCTCGCTGAAAGTGCTTTACAACCCGAGGGCCTTCTTCACACACGCGGCATGGCTGGATCAGGCTTTCGCCCATTGTCCAATATTCCCCACTGCTGCCTCCCGTAGGAGTTCGGGCCGTGTCTCAGTCCCGATGTGGCTGATCATCCTCTCAGACCAGCTACGGATCGTTGCCTTGGTGAGCCATTACCTCACCAACTAGCTAATCCGACATAGGCTCATCCAATAGCGAGAGCCGAAGCCCCCTTTCTCCCGTAGGACGTATGCGGTATTAGCCTGGGTTTCCCCAGGTTATCCCCCACTATCGGGCAGATTCCTATGCATTACTCACCCGTCCGCCGCTCGTCAGCGGGTAGCAAGCTACCCCTGTTACCGCTCGACTTGCATGTGTTAGGCCTGCCGCCAGCGTTCAATCTGAGCCATGATCAAACTCTTCAGTTTAAAATCATTGTGATACTTACTCGTCACCAGAAGGTAACAAAAGCGCATCAAACTTGGCTCAAGGTTCAAACGAATTCATTCAAACTTTCGTTTTCATGACCGCTTGCCTTGATATTTGGTGATTTATCACCCTCATCGGCAAGCGCCCACATGAATTACCTGATCAAATTGTTAAAGAGCTGTTTTCGCTGCTGAACTTCCGAAGAAGTAACTGGCTAACCGATGAACTGGCTTGCCTCAGCGAGGAAGGCGTATTCTACGCACTTCCTGGTGTTTGTCAATCACTGTTTTAAGTGAGTGAAGCGAGTGAGCGAAGAAAGCGAGATAACGTTGCTTTCTGGCGTGGCTCGTTTCAAAAAGCGTTGGAAGACATCGAAGCATGTTGCTGCTGAGTTCTTCTAACTCTCTGACAAACCGAAGGTTTTCACCTTCAATCACCGCTGGTAACGCTGTGCGTCCCCGGCAGCGGATGCGTACTTTACGGATTCGCTGCCGTCTTGGCAAGGGCTATTGGAAAATAAATTGAAATAAAAAAAGCGGCAGGTTTTGTTCTAAGAACAAGCCTGCCGCAAACCACCGATCAGTCCCCTGACCAGAGAGTGCTCAGTTAAGCCTACAGATGAATCTGCTTTTGCAGAATAACCACTCCTATTGAGCTAAATCTCAAAAGCTTAAATCTCAAAGCCCAAGCCAAAATCTTCGCTCGACATCGCCATAAGGCTTCCCGCACCCGCTTGAATCATCTGAGCATGTGCTTTAGTACGCGGCAGCAGGCGCTGGTAATAGAAACGAGCAGTATTCAACTTGGCCGCATAAAACGCCTTATCGTCACCCTCTAATTCCACCAACGACTGCTTAGCTGCGCGGGCAAAAAGGTACGCCAAGGTGACATAGCCGGAGTACATGAGGTAGTCGACGCTGGCCGCCCCCACTTCTTCACGGTCTTGCATGGCTTTCATACCCACGCCCATCGTTAGCTCGCCCCACTCAGCATTCAGCTTCGCTAGCGGCTCAACAAACTCTTTTAGAGCAGGGTTATCAGCTTCCGTCTTACAGAACTTATGAATCTCTTTGGTGAATACTTTTAGCGATTCACCCTGGCTCATCAACACCTTTCGGCCAAGCAGGTCTAACGCCTGAATGCCGGTAGTACCTTCATAGAGACGGGTAATACGCGCATCACGCACCAGCTGTTCCATCCCCCACTCTTTAATGAAGCCGTGCCCACCAAAAATCTGCACGCCTTCATTGGTGCACTCAAAACCAACTTCAGTGAGAAACGCTTTCACGATAGGCGTTAATAGACCAAGCAGAGTTTCAGCCCGCTCTTTCTCTTCGCCAGGCTTACCGTGTTCAACGATATCTAGCATTTGAGCGGTGTATAGCACCAGCATGCGACCACCCTCGGCGAACGCCTTCTGGGTTAGCAGCATACGGCGCACATCCGGATGAACAATAATCGGGTCTGCTGCTTTCTCAGGCGCTTGAGCACCAGAAAGGGCACGCATTTGTAACCGGTCACGAGCGTAACTGAGCGAGTTTTGGAAACTGGCTTCAATTAAGCCTAAACCTTGAATGCCCACCCCAAGACGTGCGGCATTCATCATAGTGAACATGCACGCTAAGCCTTTGTTAGGCGCTCCAACTAAATAGCCCGTCGCACCATCAAAGTTCATCACACAAGTCGCATTACCGTGGATGCCCATTTTGTGCTCAAGCGAGCCACAGGAAACGCCATTACGATCGCCGGGATTGCCTTGAGCATCTGGCATAAACTTAGGCACAACAAATAGAGAAATACCCTTCGAGCCCTCAGGAGCGCCAGGCAATTTGGCTAATACGAGGTGCACAATGTTTTCTGCCAGATTATGGTCGCCAGCAGAAATAAAGATCTTAGTACCCGTAATGGCGTAGGCACCACTTTCATTAGGCACCGCACGCGTCTTAATTAACCCGAGGTCAGTACCACAGTGCGGCTCGGTGAGACACATGGTGCCCGTCCAAACGCCTTCAACCAGCTTGGTAAGGTAGGTTTCCTTTTGCTCATCAGTACCATGGTGCCGAAGTGCATCGGCAGCACCATGGGAAAGCCCTGGATACATACCCCACGCTAAGTTAGTTGCGCAGATCATTTCAGACAGCATCATCGCCAATGATGGCGGAAGACCTTGGCCGCCCTGTTCAGGATCTGCTGCTAGGCTTGGCCAGCCACCTTCAACATATTGCTGATACGCTTCTTTAAAACCTTGCGGCGCTTTAACTTCGCCACCTTCTAACAAGCACCCCTCTTCATCGCCACTTTGATTGAGCGGAAGCAGCACATCACGGGCAAAGCGCGCGCCCTCTTCAAGAATCGCATTCACGACGTCTGGAGACGCTTCATCACCACAGGGTAGCGCTGCATAGTGGCTGGGATAGTCAAACATTTCGTCCATAACGAAACGCATATCACGTAAGGGGGCTTGATAGCTGGGCATGTCACTTCTCCTGAGCTGGGGGCTGAAAGCGGCTTACATTTTTAGTACGGCTGGGATTTCAAAAAAGCCGCTTTCAAACACATGTTTGAAAACTAGCGCGCAGCCGTGCCATAGTCAAGCGGTCGTTTGAATATAACACCCAAAACCGCTACAACTTTGGTCGACCAACCGGTAAAAATTTGATCTATAAACAAAAAAACCTGCCAGCAAAAGTGCTGGCAGGTTATTAGACGCTACTAATTTTCCAGCCTATTTACTGCATTCGAATGCCGCCATCCAGCCGAATCACTTCACCATTCAACATTGGGTTAGTAATAATCTGCTCGGCCAACTGAGCAAACTCATCTGGCTTACCCAACCGCTTGGGGAAAGGCACCGCAGCGGCTAAGGCTTGAGCCGCCTCGTCAGGAATCTCACTCATCATGGGCGTTTCAAAAACGCCAGGCGCAATCGCCATAACGCGAATAGCATGACGCGATAGCTCTCTAGCAGCAGGCAAACTCATTCCCACAACACCGGCTTTCGACGCACTGTAAGCACACTGCCCCACCTGCCCATCGAATGCCGCGATAGAAGCAGTATTAATAATTACGCCCCGCTCACCGCTTTCATTGGGGGTATTTTTGGCCATGGCGGCGGCCGCCAAACGCATCACATTAAACGTACCCACTAAGTTGATGTTGATCGTTTTTGCATAGCTTTCCAGGTCTGCGGGGTTGCCATTACGGTCAACCAGTTTGGCCACGCTGACGACGCCAGCACAGTGAATAACACCGGAAAGGCCGCTGTCACCTGCCAGCGCAATCGCTTCGTCAATCGCCTGCTGCATTTGCTCGGCAGAGGTGATATCAGCTATGCAGGCCACTGCACGATCACCTAAGCGCTTAGCATGCTCCAACACGCTATTATTCATGTCACACAATACAACGCTTCCACCAGCCGCTATTAGGCGCTCTGCTGTTGCCGCGCCCAGCCCTGAAGCAGCACCAGTAATTAAAAACGTACAATCCTTCACCTGCATTTCAACTTTCCTTTGATTATTTGTCGTTGCGTGCTTGCTCAGTCGCTTGGGCACGAAGTTTGAAGCGCTGAATCTTGCCGCTAGGCGTTTTGGGCAGCTCATCGACGAATTCGATAACCCTGGGGAACGCATGAGTAGAAAGACGCTCACGCACTTGCTGGCGGATCTCATCAGCAAGCGTTTCACTAGCCTCATACCCATCACGCAGCACGATATAAGATTTAATGACCTCGCCACGAATCTCGTCTGGCTGGCCAACTGCTGCCGATTCGGCAACCGCAGGGTGAGTCATGACACTGTTTTCAACATCCGTAGGGCCAACCCGATAGCCTGCGGTGGTAATAATGTCGTCATCGCGTCCGGCAAATTGAAACGAGCCGTCTTCATTGCGGATAACGACATCGCCAGTTAGGTAGTAACCGTTCACAAAGGGGTCTTTTTCTTGCCAGGTATACCCTTGGAAGAAGTGGGCGGGTGAGTTTTTGATATCAACTGCAAGCACACCCGGTTCACCGGGCGGCAGTTCGTTATACTCGGCGTCCAAGATAGCCAAGCGGTAGCCCGGCATTGGCACACCCATCGCTCCCACATGTTTAGGGTGATCAAGGGAGTGATGGTTATTACAGGTCATACCGGTTTCTGTTTGACCATAGTGATCCATGACCGGACAACCTAACGACTTCTCCACCCAGGTCACTACTTCTGTGTTTAGAGGCTCGCCTGCAGAGCTTGCCGCGCGAAGCTCTAAGGTTTGGTGGGCGTCATCGAACAGTCCTGACGCTTTCATTAAGCGGTATGCCGTGGGCGCCGCGGCGAAGTTAGTAATACGGTGGCGCTTCATGAAAGCCAAGGCACCTTCTGCACTGAAACCTGCCTCGCAGAAGTGCGTGGTAACACCGAGCAGCAGCGGCCCAGTAATCGCGTAATAAAGCCCATATGCCCAACCCGGGTCAGCCATATTCCAAAAGCGATCATCGTCACGAAGATCGACTGCCAGCTCCATATAGAGAGCAAACGCGGTCATACCGGAAAGCGGCACAGCCACTCCCTTTGGCTTGCCTACCGTGCCCGACGTAAACATCTGAAGAAAAGGTTTTTCAGGGGCAAGACGAGGTGGCTTTTCGCTCATTGACGTATGCGTCAACGCAGCCTGCCAATCATGATCATCAGGATGCTCGCTAGTAGCCCCGCCTACTGCCAAAACAGGCGGGCACTGGCTTAGCCCATCAAACTTAAAGCGATTAGCATGATCGGTAATAACCAGCTTGGTGTCAGCGCGCCCCAGGCGATAATCCACCGCATCAGGACCGAACGCGGTAAATAACGGCTGATAAACCGCACCAATTCGCCAGGTGGCAAGAACCGCCACTAACAGCGCTGCTGAGCGCGGCAGCATGCAGGCAATACGGTCCCCTTCACCAAGCCCTTGGGCCTTAAACCAGCCAGCAAGCTTGCCACTCTGCTCGTCTAGTTCTGCATACGTCAGCGTATGGGTTTGTCCATTGATATCTTCCTGCACGAGCGCAAGCACATCACCTCGCCCCTGGCGTACATGACGACCGCAGCATGCCTCAAAGGCATTAAGGCAACCATCCTGATGGTCATCCAGCCTGGCAATCATGGTGTCAACCGTAAAGCCTTCCAGGAAGGTGGAATATGTGGGTAGTGACGCTGATGTTGCTGTCATGATGGCTCTCTTATGTTGTTAGTCGTGAGCAGTTGTACGCAAACAGACAGGCCAGGTTTCGATTTTACGCTTTATTGTTGTCCGTTTACGTTAACGGAAACCTTGCAATTAAACTAACGCTAAAAGCATTTGCGCGGGAGCGCAAGCAATCAGCGTCGTAAACGGATTAGACGTTGGTCGAGAAGGGGGTATTAACGGGCCATAATCATCGCAACTAGTTCATCGGCTAGGTCATCGGGTGTGCGCGGCCCACTGGGATCGTACCAGCGTACCGTCCAATTCAGCGCACCCAATATAAACCGCGATACAAGAAAGCGGTCACCGTGAATAAGCTCTGCTGCCAGCGCATCATCGATAACCTCTACCCATAGTGCTTCGTAGGCATCCCGCAGGTGGCTTAAATGGGCACTCGCATCTGGATCTAACCGTCGCCACTCAAATAACGCGACCACATGGGCATTGCGATCAGCGAAAAGCGTCTCTAAGTGCGCTCGGGCCATAGCATGCAGACGCGCCTCAGGGTCATTGTCGCACTCTTGAAGCGCTGCTTTAGCAATGCTAAGAGCATTATGGGTACCCTCCTCTATTACTGCAGCTAAGATTTCCTGCTTATCTTTGAAGTGATGGAACAAGCTGCCAGACTTGATACCCATTTCTTGCGCCAGCATACGCACCGTGGTGCGATCAAAGCCTTCTTGGACGAATAGCTGAGCCGCTAAACGTGTCAATTCCTTGCGGCGAGGGGAAGCATTCATTACATTCATGTCATTTACACTAGCGCTTGCTTGGTTACTTAGGAGAAGACCACAGCCCCGCCAACGGGTCAACGCATCACTAAGCTTACAGCAAGATAATCACAAGAAATCCGACAGGAGACGCACAAATGAGTAATGCCACCGAGGTTGTATTTTTATCTGCCACCCGCACGCCAATGGGCGGCATGATGGGTAGTCTTTCTAGCATGACGGCTCCCGAACTTGCGGCCGTTGCAATCCGCGCGGCCATAGAGCGAGCGGGTATCGAAGCATCCGTTATTGAAGAAGGCATCATGGGTTGTGTACTACCCGCCGGCGTAAAACAAGGGCCAGCCCGCCAGGCCATGCGTCAGGCTGGCATTCCCGATGCCAATGGTGCGACTACGATCAATAAACTGTGTGGTTCTGGCATGAAAGCCACCATGCTAGCCCACGATTTGATCAAAGCCGGGACGGGGGAAGTGCTGCTCGCGGGCGGCATGGAATCGATGTCTAATGCCCCACACGTACTCACTAAAGCGCGTGGTGGTTATCGTCTAGGTCATGGCGAGCTAAAGGACCACATGTTCCTTGACGGCTTAGAAGATGCCGAAACCGGCAAATTGATGGGCGTTTTCGCTCAGGATGTTGCCTCAGAGCGTGGCTACACGCGCGAGCGTCTGGATGACTTTGCCATTGCATCCCTAGAGCGCGCTATGGACGCTACCAATAACGGCCACTTAGCGGCAGAAATGGCACCGGTAACAGTCACCAGCCGCCAAGGTGAAACGCTGGTCGAGCATGATGAACAGCCTTTCCAAGCGAAGCTAGATAAAATCCGCCAGTTGCGCCCGGCGTTTGCTAAAGACGGTACTATTACTGCTGCCAACGCTAGCTCAATTTCCGACGGTGCATCCGCACTTATTTTGGCCAGCCATGAAGCCGCAAAGCGCCATGGTGTAAAGCCACTAGCGAAAATGCTTGGCCATACCACCCACTCCCGCCATCCAAGCGAATTCACCATTGCGCCAGTCGGTGCCATTGAAAAGCTGATGAAAAAGCTTGGCTGGGGCGTTAACGACGTTGATCTGTTTGAGATTAACGAAGCGTTCGCTGTCGTTACGTTAATGGCGATGGATGACTTGGGGCTACCCCACGAGAAAGTCAACGTGTTTGGCGGCGCTTGTGCCCAAGGGCACCCAATTGGCTCAACAGGTTCACGCGTCATTGCGACGCTTATTCACGCCCTACGCACCAAAGGCGGCAAACGTGGTATTGCCAGCCTGTGCATTGGTGGTGGCGAAGCCACCGCTGTGGCTGTTGAACTAATCGACTAATATAATCAACCCATCCGCGCCTTGCCATACTGATCATGCCAAGGCGCGTCTATCTTCCCTATCGCCATACTTTTCTGAAGTGGCCAATGTCTGCCAGTCCAATGACTTGAGCGCCTCTGTAGCTTCACTGATATCATCATGATTATTGCTAAGCTGATCCTCAACCATGCGAAATTGACCAGCATATTCACGCATTTTCAGAGCTTCTTGAGTTAGTCCTTCAGCACTTTGTGCCGCGTGATTGACCAGCTTCAGCGTATCTTGGGTTGTCATATCAATTTGCGTGACCGCCCTGTTCACTTCCTCAATACCACGACGCTGCTCTTCCGACGCGCTGGCTATCCTTGCCATCAACTGCTCTACCTGAGTGGCCGACTGCATAATATCGCGCGTATGCTCACCCGCTTGCTGAGATAACTCACTCCCCTCCTCAACACTCTGGCGAGATGCTTCAATACGCGACCGAATCTCATGTGCCGCATCAGCACTGCGCGTTGCTAACGCCCTTACTTCGCTAGCCACCACCGCAAAGCCACGCCCGTGCTCACCCGCACGCGCTGCCTCAACAGAGGCATTCAAAGCCAGAATATTCGTTTGGAAGGCAATACTTTCAATCATGGAAATAATGCTTTGTATTTCTTCGGAGTGCTTGTTAATGGCCTGCATAGTCGCTATGAACTGGGCAATCACTTGATCACCTTGCTGCGCTTTATGAGCGACCCCCGTCGTCGCTTGACTCACATGCGCCGCACTTTCTGCATTCTGATTTACGGTTGCGGTTAACTGCTTGAGGCTTGCCGCCATTTGTACGAGCGCGGCTACTTGCGAGTCAGTTTGCCCCGCCAATTGTTGGCTTTGAGCTGCCATCACTTGGCTATCGGTATAAACCTGTTGGCTACTGTTGTTAAGATGGTTCACCGTCGACGTTAGCGAATGCTGCATATTTGCCAATTCGCTAAACAACAGACCAATTTCATTCGCGGCATGGGCGTCGACTGGCGTTGATAAATCGCCCTTGGCGATGCGTTTAAAGTGCTGCGTTATTACACGCAAAGGCTGCAAAACATTGTTACGCACGCCCCATACCACTAACGCGATGACCAGCATTGCCACAACAACAACGCCAAGCACTCCCCAAAATAGTAGCGACGATACTTTTTGAAAGCGATCAAGCAGCCCAGCGCCACGGGCGACCGAGTAAGCGTAGAAGGCTTCCGCAGCAGTCACAAACTGCTGACTACTCTCATCCACGCGAGACTCGCCAGATAGGAAGCCTCGAACATCGCGCTCTTCCAGCATCATCATTTGCAAACTTAAATTATTATTAACCAGTGAGTGGAAATCATTCGCCAACTGATCCACAAGCTCAAGCCGCTCATCCTCAGCAAAACTTGAGTGGAAAGCGTTAAAGCGGGCTGACGCCGTACTCAACAAGCTCCCCGCTTCCTCTAACAAAGGTTCTGGACGCTCAAAAGAGGGAGTACGAATTAGCTCAGCAGCTCGGTTCATTTGTATACGAGCACGCAGCAGCTGGGTATAGGCCCCGTTAAGCTCACGTACCTGATTCATATCTCGTTGCTGCAGCGACGTAAACGCCTCACGGCCAAAGTGATTGGCAAATAACCCCAACCCACCAATCGCCAATATGAGGCAGGTGAAGGTCACTAACACCAGCGCCCAGCTCGCTTTAACGCTTAAACTATTCACCATACGCATAAATTCTTTCAACCACGTGGCTGATCATGAGCATGCAGGGACAGCCATAGCTGCAGACGCCGACGAATCTCCAGTAGCGCTTGCTCGTATGCATCTAATTTACTAATTAGCCTCGGATCACGAATATCCCAGAAGAGCACTTCTCTGGCGCGCCCTTGCCAGTCTCTGCAAACCTGTTGCGCCTTATCGCAAAGTACAATGACAAAGTCGAAGTAGTCGTCCTCAAACTCATCCAGTGACTTACTACGCAACCCTTCCGTAGCAAGGCCTTGTTTATGCAGTGCCTCTAACGTTAGCGCATGGGGTTCATCTGGCTCGGAACCTGCGCTGAAAGCATCAAAGCGATCACTGGCCATCTGGCGAAGCAGCGCTTCTCCCATCAAAGACCGTGCAGAGTTGGCATTACAAAGGAACAGCACGCGGCGCTTTGGCATAAATAAATGACCTCTTGATGGGTGTGATTTCAGCAATTTACGCCTTCAAGATGACGTCATTATTGCAGCCTGCTAGTTACCGGTACAAATATACGAAAAAACATATATCATAACGATCAATAACCACTTCTTCGACATCAAAGGGCCACCACCAATGGCATTGTTTGACGATTTACCCAACGTAGACAGTAGTCTGTTTGAAGCTCCCAATCATGAAACGTTGAGGCTTCCCTCGAGTGACCAGCCTGCCCCCAAAATCCTGCTGCTTTACGGCTCATTACGCGAGCGTTCATTCAGCCGCTTAGCCGTTGAAGAAGCCGCTCGGCTACTCAATGCAATGGGGGCAAGTACAAAGATTTTTGATCCGCGTGGCTTACCCCTGCCGGATGCGGAAGATGCGAGCCACCCTAAAGTGGATGAGCTGCGTACACTGGCACAGTGGGCCGATGGCATGGTGTGGTGCTCACCTGAACGCCACGGTGCAATGACTGGCATTATGAAAGCACAAATTGACTGGATTCCTCTTGCCTTAGGCGGCGTTCGCCCCACCCAGGGCAAAACGCTTGCAGTAATGCAGGTGTGCGGTGGCTCCCAGTCGTTTAACACGGTAAATCAGCTGCGTATTTTAGGGCGCTGGATGCGCATGGTGACGATTCCAAATCAGTCATCGGTACCTAAGGCTTTTATGGAGTTTGATGACAACGGTCGCATGAAGCCTTCTCCATTTTATGACCGCATTGTTGATGTTATGGAAGAACTGGTGAAGTTCACCCTGCTGGTTCGTGAGCGCAGCGATCTGCTAACCGACCGTTACTCTGAGCGTAAAGAGAGTGCAGAAGAAGTCTCCAAACGCGTCAGTCAACGTGCTATTTGATCAGGGAGTGGCTTTATGACGACCCAGAGCAATTCATCACCCACCAGTGCCGATATGGGGCTGTTTGAACGCTACCTTTCCGTATGGGTAGCAATTGCCATTGTTACCGGGATTGCACTTGGGCAGTTCGCCCCTGCCGTGCCAGAGGTGTTATCACGGTTTGAGTATGCCCAGGTCTCCATTCCAATTGCCGTATTAATCTGGGCGATGATTTTTCCCATGATGGCGCAGATTGATTTCAGTGCGATTGCAGGAGTGCGCCGCCAGCCAAAGGGCCTGACCATTACCACCACGGTCAACTGGCTGATTAAACCCTTCACAATGTTCGCCTTGGCCTGGCTGTTTTTCATGGTGATTTTTCAGCCATTTATTGCTGAGGAACTGGCCAGCCAATACCTAGCGGGCGCCATACTATTGGGGGCAGCCCCTTGCACCGCGATGGTATTTGTATGGAGCTACCTGACTCGAGGTGATGCGGCTTACACGCTGGTTCAAGTAGCTTTGAATGATTTGATTATGCTGTTTGCCTTTGCGCCGCTTGTGGTGCTGTTACTAGGAATCTCAAACATCCAAGTGCCCTGGGACACGGTTATTTTATCGGTGGTGCTGTACATCGTCATTCCGCTTACCGCTGGCTATATCACCCGTAAAACGCTGATCGCCAAGCGCGGAGCTGAATGGTACGACAACGTGTTAATGAAGCGCGTTGGCCCAATCACGCCCATCGGGTTAATCATTACTCTAGTGCTTCTATTCGCTTTCCAAGGCGACGTTATTCTGAATAATCCGCTGCATATCGTATTAATCGCCATTCCGCTGATTATCCAAACATTTTTGATCTTCTTTATCGCCTATGGCTGGGCCAAAGCATGGCGTGTACCGCACAACATCGCTGCCCCAGGTGCAATGATCGGTGCCAGCAACTTTTTTGAGCTGGCAGTTGCAGCCGCCATTGCACTGTTTGGCTTACAATCAGGCGCCGCGCTAGCCACAGTAGTGGGTGTTTTAGTTGAAGTACCGCTTATGCTCGCACTGGTACGCATTGCCAACAACACGCGTCAGCATTTTCCTTCGCCTGCTCATTAGCATAAACCTGAGAGGAAGTACCCTGAATGGTCACCATCTACCACAACCCTAACTGCAGCTCTTCGCGCAATACGCTGGCAATGATCAAGGCGTCGGGCGAAGACCCCGAGGTAATTCACTACTTGGAAACACCGCCCAGCCGAGAGCGCCTAGTAGCGCTACTCGCGATGATGAAGATATCACCACGAGAGCTGCTGCGCCAAAAGGGCGCGCCTTTTGATGAGCTCAAATTGAATGACTCTTCGCTAGACGATGATCAGTTGATTGACGCCATGCTAGCGCACCCGATTCTGATCAATCGTCCTATCGTCATTAGCCAAAAAGGCGCGCGCCTGTGTCGCCCACCCGAACGAGTATTGGAGCTGCTTGAGCAACCCGTTGCACACTTTACCAAAGAGAATGGCGAAACCATCCACTATCCAGCGAGCTAATATAGGAACCACATGCCAGGACAATAGTAAGGGGTGAGCAATGAGCCATGTCATTGATATCGACAGCAACGCAGTGGCGTTCATTAAACAACAAGGCGGAAGCGTCACTGTTCGGCTTTCCCCTCGCCACGGCTGCTGCGGAGGCCTCGCCAAGCTAGCGGTAGCCGAAGCGCACCATCCAGAAGATACCCAACACTATCAGCACCATCTTCAAGATAGTGTTTCGATCTACATTGACCCCGACCTTGCTAACCAAGGACTGCGCATTGGCGTTGAAGGTTGGTGGAAATTGCGCCACCTTTATGTGGACGGTGCAGCGTTATCAGCAGGCTAGAAACTGGCCTTTAAGCAGCTTGTCTAGGCAACGCCAGTGCCATCACGGAGCTGGCTGTCACGAAGGCCGCCGATACCCAAAGACAGGCGCTCAATCCGTACGCCATATATAGCCAGCCTGACAGCAAGGTTCCTACCAAACGCCCCATGGCGTTGGCCATATAGTAAAAGCCGACATCCATCGAGACGCCATCAGCACGAGCGTAATGAACGATCAGGTAACTGTGCCAGCTGGAGTTAATCGCAAATAGCACACCAAACGCTAAAAGCCCGACCACCAGCCAACCCACCTGCGCCAGCGGTAACAACGCCAATAAAATCGCTAGTACTGCTAAAGCGGCTGCCCATCCTGCGGTTAGCGAGCGGGCATCCCCTTCAATCAACTGGGTCAGTTTAGGTGCCTGGGTTTGTACCCCACCGTAGCCAATAATCCATGCTGCCAGTAGCCCCCCCACCGTCCAGTGGCTCCAGCCGTGCTGATCGTATAGGAACACCGGCAGTGCCACTACGAACCAGACATCTCTTGATGCAAACAAGCAAAAGCGCGCCGCTGAAAGCACGTTGATGGCACGAGACTTGGAGAAAATCTCCGAAAACTTGGGTTTTACTTTTTGGCGTCCTAGGTCTGCTTTTAAGCGCAACAAGGAGACCATTAATACCGCGCTAAGCATCACCGCCATGGC
Source organism: Halomonas sp. MS1 (assembly GCF_024182575.1). Classification (NCBI taxonomy): domain Bacteria; kingdom Pseudomonadati; phylum Pseudomonadota; class Gammaproteobacteria; order Oceanospirillales; family Halomonadaceae; genus Halomonas; species Halomonas sp. MS1. Next base: position 3,062,527 of record NZ_CP098926.1, on the reverse strand, counting down.
AATCACCGCGCCTCGGAAACCAATCAGCGTTAGCAGTACTCCCCCAACAAAAAAACCCAAGCCTTTTAGCGCATTTTTAGAACCGGTCAGCATCGCTACCCAGCGGTAGAGAGAGCTATTAGCGTTGGCACTCTCTTTAGGCACCAATACTTTGACCGCACTTTTAGCACTCATTTTATTTAAGTCTTTGGCAATGCCAGACAGTGCCTGCGCCGCCATCACCCAAACAACCGTGAGCATCCCTGCGGGCACCATCAGCATGGCAAGCGCAACAATTTGTAGCCCCAGCCCCACATTCATCGTGCGGTTCAAGCCTAACCGCGCACCAAGCCAGCCGCCGACCAAGTTGGTCACGACGCCAAACGCTTCATAGAACAGAAACAGCATGGCGATTTGCAGCGGCGAGTAACCTAGCTGGTGGAAATACATCACCACCAGCATGCGTAGCGCGCCGTCGGTAATGGTAAACGCCCAGTAGTTGCCAGTGATCAACATGTATTGGCGAACTTCAAACGGCAGCGCTCTGACTCGGACGCGCATTTTGAGAAACGGCGAATCAGCCACGGCCCATCTGCTCTTTAACTGTCTTCTCACCAGCTACCATTAGCGCCAACTCGGCCGTGCGGTTGGCATAGCCCCACTCGTTGTCATACCAGGCGTAAAGCTTAAGCTGGGTGCCGTTGACCACCATGGTAGAAAGCGCATCAATAATGGAGCTGCGCGGGTCAGTGCGATAATCAATCGATACCAGCGGGCGCTCTTCATAACCCAAAATACCGGCGAGTCCTCCCTCCGCGGCCGCTTTCAGCGCTTGATTGACCTCTTCCACCGTGACCTCGCGCTCAAGCTCAAACACCATATCGGTGAGCGATGCATTGGCCAGCGGCACACGAATGGCATGACCATTCAGCTTGCCTTCCAGTTCGGGAAAGATGGCAGTGATTGCTTTTGCAGAGCCCGTTGTCGTCGGAATCAAACTCATACCACAGGCACGAGCACGACGTAGGTCTTTGTGCGGCGCATCTAGAATTGTTTGGGTGTTGGTAATGTCGTGTACCGTCGTCATCGAACCATGGCGAATACCAAAGGTTTCCTGAATCACTTTAACCACCGGGGCTAAGCAGTTTGTGGTACAGCTAGCGGCCGTTACGATCCGGTGCTGAGCAGGGTCATAAAGATGATCGTTGACACCTACTACCACGTTCAGCACGCCCTCTTCTTTAATCGGCGCACTCACCACTACGCGCGCAACGCCTTGATCAAGATACGCCTGGAGCTTGGCGGTTTCTTTCATTTTACCCGAGCACTCGATGACCACGTCACAGGCAGACCAGTCACTGTCGGCAATCGCTTTATTGGCGCTAAACGCAACCGTTTTACCATCTAAAACAATCGCATCGTCATAAGCTGCAATCCCTTCACCTGGAGACCAGTGGCCATGCACCGAATCAAACTCAAGCAGGTGGGCAAAGGTTGCCGAATCACCGCCTGGGTCGTTAATACGCACAAGCTCTACTGCCCCAGCTTCAACCTCAGCCCATAAGCTTCGCAGTGCCAATCGGCCAATACGACCAAACCCGTTAATACCGATACGTAATGTCATGGGGCCTCCTATTTAGATAAACGTATGCATGAACGTCTAAATAAATGAATAGTGCAAAAATTCGCAATGCCAATATACGAAAAAACATATATGAAAAAATAAAAAAATGCCTGCAGGTTAGCTTGGGGCTAGCCTACAGGCAGTCTTAGTTAACCGTAACGACCGGAGATATAGTCTTCGGTTTTTTTCTGTGCCGGGGTTGAGAACATCACTTTGGTATCGTTGTACTCGATGATTTCCCCCAGGTGGAAAAATGCCGTGTAGTCGGCTACCCGTGCGGCCTGCTGCATATTATGCGTCACGGTAATAATGGTGAACTGCTCTTTCAGCTTATCCATCAAATCTTCGATGGTTGCGGTCGAGATCGGGTCAAGCGCCGAAGTCGGTTCATCCATTAAAATCACATCTGGCTGTACTGCAATCGCTCGGGCAATACACAAACGCTGTTGTTGACCACCAGAGAGAGAGGTACCTGGCTCATGCAGCTTGTCTTTCACCTCGTTCCACAGCCCGGCGTCGCGTAGCGCCTTTTCAACCAACTCTTCCTGCTCGGCTTTACGACTGACCAAATCGTGCATGCGTGGTGCGTAAGCGATATTTTCAAAGATCGACTTAGGAAACGGATTAGGCTTTTGGAATACCATGCCCACCCGGCGACGCAGCGCCACTTCATCCATTTTAGGCGCATTAACATCTAGCCCATCCATCTCAACCAAGCCTTCGACTCGTACGCTAGGAATCAAGTCGTTCATGCGGTTCAAGCAGCGTAAAAACGTCGACTTACCACACCCCGAAGGGCCAATCAGTGCCGTCACATTTTTCTGAAATAGATCAATATTCAGATTATTCAACGCTTGGTTTTTGCCATACCACAGATTCAAATCGCGAACCCGGAAGCTCAGGTCGTGGCACGCAGCGTCGTTTCGTGTGTAGGGTTGCCCAGCCGCAGGGACTTGCTGGCCATTCATTACAGATGCTTGGCTATTCATTACGGGTGCTTGGCTATTCATAATCATGTCCTCTATCGCGCTGGCCTACCAGCGACGCTCAAATTTCTTACGTAACACAACGGCAAAGGCGTTGAGTGAGATGAGTATGGTGAGTAGCACCAAAATACCGCCGGCGGTTTTTTCTACAAACGCCTGCTCTGGCTCACCTGACCAGGTAAATATTTGAGCTGGCATGACGGTGGCTGCTTCGGTAAATGAAGCACCCACATCGGGGATAAAAGCCACCATACCCACGATAATCAACGGTGCTGTTTCACCCATCGCTTGCGCCAAGCCAATAATAGAGCCGGTCATAATACCTGGCATAGCTAACGGTAAAACGTGATCCCGCACCACTTGCCAGCGCGAACACCCCACCCCAAAACCAGCATGGCGGATGGATTCCGGCACGCTACGCAGCGCAGTACGTGTTGAGATAATAATAACGGGGAGCGTCATCAGCGCCAGAGTCATACCACCCGCTAACGGCGACGAACGCGGCACCCCAAAGAAGTTAATAAAGATCGCAAGACCCAGCAGACCAAACAGAATCGAGGGAATCGCAGCAAGGTTGTTGATATTAATTTCAATGAGCTGAGTAAAGCGGTTGTCTGGAGCAAACTCCTCCAGATAAATCGCCGTCATAACGCCGATAGGAAACGAGATAGCTAGGGTGACGATCATTGTCATCACGGTACCGACAACGGCCGAGAGGATACCTGCATTCTCGGCAATTTTTGAATCACCCGAACCAAAAAAGGTGCTATTGAAGCGAAGATCTACCTGACCCGCTTCAACCAGGGCATCAATAGCCGCCTGTTCTTCTTCACTTAAACGATGCCGGTGACCTTTCAGATACTGATCCACCCCACTGGTCGATAGCACCCACTGGGTTTCGCTGGTACCAATCATGTCAGGATTATTGCGAAGTTCCATCGGGATCACGCGCACTACCGTGCGGCTGATAATGGGCAGCAGCTCTTCATCAAACGCCTTCCGCCCATCGGTTTCGGCTTCTTCGGTATAGTTGATCTCGACTTGTATATACGCTTGCTGAAAAGCAGGCAGACCTTTAGTCAGCATGTCTGCAAAAAACAGCACCAGGAACAAGCCTGCCAGCCCTAACGACCCCATGGTTATCCATTTGAGGCGGGTAGACTTCCGGTGGCGCTTTTTAAGCTGCTGGCTGATTTCGTCAAAAGTATGGCTCATCGAAACAGTTCCTCGACGTTACAGGTTATTCACGCGATATTTTTCGCGGAAACGACGGATCATCAGAACCGACACCAAATTAAGCACAAGCGTAACAACGAACAGCACAAGCCCTAACGCGAAAGCCGATAGCGTTTCAGCACTTGCAAACTCTTGGTCGCCAGTTAATGCTGCCACAATGCGCACGGTGACCGTGGTCATATCTTCCAGCGGGTTGGCGGTTAAGTTGGGACGCATACCTGCGGCCATCACCACAATCATTGTTTCACCCATCGCACGCGACATACCTAAGAGCGCAGCAGAGATAATCCCGGGCATTGCAGCGGGCACTACCACATCACGAATGGTCTCCCCTTTGGTCATGCCCAGTGCCAACGACCCTTGGCGCATGCTATCTGGCACCGAGTTGATCACGTCATCAGACAGCGATGAGATAAACGGTATGATCATAATGCCCATCACAATGCCAGGCGCCAGCGCATTGTTATAAGAAGCGTCGAGCCCCAAAAAACCAGCGATATTAACGATAATCGGCGCTACGGTGATGGCGGCAAAAAAGCCGTAAACCACGGTAGGAATGCCCGCCAAAACCTCTAACACCGGCTTGGCAACGGTGCGCACTTTACTTGGCGCAAATTCGGACATGTAAATTGCTGAGAGCAAACCGACAGGCACCGCCACCAGCATGGCGATAGCAGTAATCATAAAGGTACCAGCGAACAGCGGTACCGAGCCAAACTCAGCACCGCCACCATCGCCGCGACCCGCTGCAGCTAAAAAGCTTGCCCCCGGGTTCCAGGTGGTGCCGGTAATAAATTCCCAGAAGCTGTGCATTTGAAAAAAGCGCAGCGCCTCGGAAATGATCGAGAACAAAATGCCAAAGGTAGTGAAAATCGAAATTAATGCTGCCCCAGCCAAGACTTTACCGATTACCGATTCTATGGCTTGACGGGCATGAAAATCAGGCTTCACTAGGTTAAGGCTCACCATTAGCCCTATGGCTGCCACTACCAAACTCGCCGCAAATAAATAGAGCGTGGGGATATTTGCCCCCATTAATAGCAGCGCAAATGCTCCTAGCGCACTAACAAGTACCGCAGGCCCGGCGGTAGAGAGCACGGTAAACCAGGCATATTGATCTGGCTGAGCAAACATAGCCGTGCCCGCGCTACGGAACCGAGCGGCTTTTGAACGGCCAGCAAAAAAAGCCAGCAGCCCCAGCAGCAATAGTGCAGCACAAAAAATCAGTAGAAGCTGGTTGGTCTGCATCGCATCTCTCTCACGTCGTCACCGGTTAAGAAACTTATCAACAATAATGGGCCGACAGCTTGCGCTGCCGGCCACCTTTACACTTGACCTACCAACTTACTTAAGAACGTCTGCTGTCATTGTCGTGCGGTCAGCGACACTTTGGCGCCACTCTTCACGCTCAGCTTCTGGCAGAACGATCAAGCCGATATCGCGCAGATAGCCATCGCTGCCAATCATCATCTCGCTCATAAACATATCGACGTAGTCGTACATCGGCGATACTTCTTCAGCATGCTGGTTCTTCACGTAGAACCACAGTGAGCGTGCTACCGGGTACTCACCTGAACTGATCGCGTCGGCCTCAGGCACTACGCCATCAATGCTGGCGGCGCTGATAGTGTCAGCATTCTCTTCAAGGAAAGAGTAGCCGAAGATACCAAAGGCACCGGTGTCTTCTGAAAGGCGCTGAACGATCAGGTTGTCGTTTTCACCGGCATCGATGTAAACACCGTCAGAGCGAATTTCGGTGTAGGCTTCATCGCCGTAAACATCCATGCCCTCAGACGCAGATTCCATTACCAGCTCTTCAAATGCATCGCGGGTACCAGAAGTCGTGGGCGGTCCATAAATGGAGATTTCGCGGTCTGGCAGCGAAGCGTCGATCTCGCTCCAGTTGGTGTAGGGGTTTTCAACCAATTCGCCATCAACAGGCACCATGGCAGCTACCGCCATGAAAATCTGTTCACGGGTTAAAGCAACGTCATCATTTTCGCCTGATTGGCCCAATACGATGCCGTCAGAACCGATTTTAGCTTCGGTGATGTCGGTAACGCCGTTCTCTTCACAACGCTCAAACTCGGAAGCCTTCATGCGACGAGAAGCGTTGGTGATGTCTGGCGTACCTTCGCCAATACCATTACAGAACAGGCGCAAACCGCCGCCCGAACCTGTTGATTCAATAACAGGAGTAGGGTTACCAGTAGTGGCACCGAACTCTTCAGTAACATAGCTGGCAAACGGATAAACGGTACTGGAACCTACGATGCGGATCTGGTCACGTGCCTGGGCAACACCGGCAACGCTCATTACTGCAGCCGCGATAACGGTGGTTTTTAGAATACGGTTCATGCGAAATACTCCTGTCGATGTAGGGTTCTGGCCTTCGCAAGACGTACTTTGCACCGTTTCGATGACAACTTTATGACACTCTAAGTCATCGGCATGATTTTTCAGTTAAGAGTGCTGCATTGCACAAGTGCTACATTAATAAGCCCAATGCGGCTAACGTACATAGCCCAAGCGAGACTCCCTGCAGCAACCGTCTATCCAACCGGTGGGCGATCACATCTGCCAGCGCATTCCCGATTAGCACGGCAGGTAGAAACGTCAACGCCAATTTAAAATGCCAAGCAGACACCTGGCCCGCAAGCGCTAGCGTTATAAGCGTTAGAAGAGATGTCAGAATAAAGAAAGCAGCCAAATTGCCGCGCAGGCGATCGGGTGGAAAGCCGTGCATTAGCAGAACGATTGGAGGGCCACCGATGGCGGCCACCGTGCCAAAGACGCCTGACAGCACACCTGCCAGGAACAGCGTCACACGGTTGACGGGGGGATGAAAACGAAACAGCGTTACTATCACAGCAAACAGCACGATAGCGGCGATCAGTTTTTCGAGCACCACCAACGGAGCAGTTAACAATAACCAAATGCCCAGCGCATTCCCTGGCAAGCGGCCAATCAAGGCAATGCCTATCGCGTCCAGGCGTATTTCTTGCCAGTAGTGGCGCACCATCAACAATGAAACAGTGAACCCAAACAACACGAGTACTACCGGCACCAAACGTGGTTCTAGCATCAACAGTAGTGGCGCCCCTACCACTGCCAAACCGAAACCTGTCGCACGCTGTACGAAAGCACCCAGCATTAATACGGCTGAACAGGCTAGCCACACGCCAAGTGGCATATCTATCCATGGCAACGAGTTATTCATTTAAATCAATCATCCGCACAAAGCATCAGTACGAATCTCCGTAGCCGGGCTTTCTTGTCAGCTTTCGGACGCCGATATTACCCAGCAACGCAGCCCCCAGCATAGTAAGCACCATCGGCCATAGGTGCTCTACCTGGAACAAGCCCACCAGCACCCCAGCAATTGCTCCACAACTAAACTGGATGCCACCTAGTAGTGCAGTCGCCGTGGCACTGATATGCCCAAAATGATCCAATAACGCAGAAATCGCATTAGGCGTGATCAAACCAATCATGCCGGTAAACAGCATGACTAGAGGCACCACCACATACAGCGACGCAAAATTAAGCGCTGTCGCGATAACCAGCCCCAGTGCTGCAATTAACTGAATCGTTAACCCTAGTCGTAAGTTCTGTTGTGGTGAACGCTTACGCAGCAAATGAATATTGACGCGATTAGACAGCGCAATCACCACAACATTGACGCCAAATACCATTGGGTAAACGCTAGGCGATAGTGAGAAGTAGTCTAAGTATAAAAATGGAGAGGCGGTTACAAAAGCAAACAGCCCAGCGAATGAAGCTGCGACAGCGCAAATGTAGCCCATCCCCTCTTTATGACGCAGCACACTGACATAGTTTCGTACGACTTGACGCGGCGAAGCAGCTGGCAAGTTAGTATCTCGTGTTTCGGGTAAACGAGTACCTAGCAGCCAAAGCAAAAACCCTGCATAAGCGGCTAAAAACACAAATATCAGCCACCATCCCGCAATGTGCAGCAAGAGGCTACCCACGGCAGGTGCCACCAACGGCGCCAGCATCATGATCATGGCCATCGTCGACATGACTTTGGCGGCTTCACGACCGCTAAAACAGTCGCGCACAATCGCCGCAGAGTTAACCACGCAAGCGCCGCCACCTAATGCTTGAATGAATCGCCATACCAGTAAAGAGGGCAAGCTATCAACGGTGGTGATCATTAGGCTTGCGAGCATAAACACCACTAAGCCACTGAGCAAAACAGGCTTACGCCCCACCCTATCCGACAGTGGCCCAAAGCACAGCTGGCCGATTGCGAAGCCAAATAAAAACATACTGATTGAGAGTTCAGTATGATGAATACTCGCATTGATGTTTTCTGCCAGTACCCCAATGGCTGGTAAGTAAGCATCAATCGCAAACGGCGCAAGCGCTGTGTTGGCCGCCACCAACAGCGCCACCCGACGAGGATTAAGTTCCATAAACATCCTTGAAGTTGGCATTATTCAGCAGAGAATGCCGCTGAATAGATAGGCCGCTAATAATAATCGATTTCAATTCATTTGTCGGTCTCTGTTCGCCACGCAATGCCCTTGCTAAAGTATCCCAACGACAACTATCTCAACGACGACAAGGAACGATGCATGGCCACTAGCCTACTAACTCAATTAAAAGAGATGACCACGGTTGTCGCTGACACCGGCGACCTTGACGCTATCCGCCGTTTTAAGCCACAAGATGCCACGACCAACCCCTCGCTCATTTTGCAAGCGGCCCAGCAGGAAGATCGCCGTGCACGACTCGCCAGCATTGCTAAAGAAAGCACCAACCTGGAAGACGCAGTAGATCGAGTAGCCGTTGATATCGGCAGCGAAATCAGCGAGCTGGTACCCGGCTACGTGTCGACTGAAGTCAGTGCCCGACTATCGTTTGATCGTGATGCCACTATTGCCAAAGCACACTCGCTGATTGAGCGATACGCCCAGCAAGGCGTGGGTCCAGAGCGTATTTTGATCAAGATGGCATCGACCTGGGAAGGCATCCAAGCCGCTCGCCAACTTGAACGTGACGGCATTCGCACTAACTTAACCCTACTATTTGGTTTTGCCCAGGCACAGGCCTGTGCAGATGCTGGTGCAACGCTTATTTCACCGTTCGTAGGCCGTATTCTCGATTGGCATAAAGCCAAAGCCCCTGACACAGATTTTAGCGGTGCCAACGACCCAGGCGTGCAGTCTGTTAAGCGCATTTATGACTACTACAAAGGCCATGGCTACTCCACCATCGTCATGGGCGCAAGTTTCAGAAACGTGGGTGAAATTCAGGCGCTCGCTGGCTGTGATCGCTTGACGATATCCCCTGCACTACTCAACGAACTAGACGAACTTCAAGGAGAGTTGCCACAACAACTCATTCCCAAAGCAGCCAGCAGCGCACCGAGTGAAGCGTTAGCGCAGGCAGATTTCCGCTGGGCAATGAACGAAGATGAAATGGCGACGGACAAACTGGCAGAAGGTATTCGCAAGTTTATGGCTGACCAGCGCAAACTCGAAGAATTGCTAAGTAAGCTTCGCAGCAGCTAATTCGATTGCTGACTCCGCTGCATCGCTAACACAGCTATAGGCGGCAGCAAAAGTCAAAAGGCCCTCCAGGATGTTTATCTCAGGAGGGCCTTCTTATTTAGTATGCTCTTGAAACCTACATACAGATGAAGTGCGCTGCTAGTGGGCCGTCGAATTTTGCGCTTCGAGCATTTCCACAAGCGGTTGAAACTGTTCGCGGTTGTGCTCGTTCATATGCATCAGAATTCGATGGGCCTCTAAAATACGTTCACGCAGCCCCTCTTCGTCAGCGGGTTCAGCAGGCAAGTCTTCTAGGGCCGATGTTAGTTTCGACGCTTGTTGCAATGGGGCTTCCATCAGCGTAAAAAAACGTGCAAAACCCATTACATCCAGCATTTTCCGTACATCTGGGTTATCAGCAATGATGGTGGGTGGGTGCTCTAAGCGCCCTTTTACCGCCATAGCAACTTTGGCCAGAAAACCCAGCGCCGTCGAATCAACATTCGTCGCTTCGCGCAGGTCGATCATTACCGCCGTTAGCCCAGGCGTTTCAGCTAGCCGCTGAGCCTGAGAATCAAGCGTAGCGCACAACGTCAAGCGCACGTCGCCGCATAATTTTAAAACAAAAACACCGGAGTCGAACGCCGCTTTAATGCGGCCTTCTTCAATCAGCATGACCAAATCCGCTCACCATCATGATTGTCAGGTCATCGGGTAAAGCATCGCGGTCCTGGTTCGCCTCACTGTCCGCATCACCTTCTATAAGAAGAGAGTTGGTGTTGGCTAGCCGGTCGCGCAACTGCTCAAGCGTGACACTTTCACTTACTAATTGCTCAAGTTCCTTGAGCCGCGTGTCGAGTGTCTTACCCGGCAAGCATTCCAATACACCGTCTGAACACAGCCATAAATGAAAATCGGCCGGTAAAGCACAGCTGAGCGAAGGATACTCTACATCTGGAAAAAGACCTACTGGCATTCCCTCTCCTGCCAGACGTACTAGCTTACCACCAGACACTAGCAATGGCATAGGAAGCTGTGCACCGAGCGAATAGTGAAGCGTCCGCTCCTGATGGTCAATGACACCAACAAACAAGGTCGCGTGTTTGCCAATATCAGTATCCTGCAACTCTCTGTTTAATGCCGCCAACCAGTTAGGGGCCAACTGTTCTGGCGATTGGCCATCCCACTCATTAAGCCATCGATTGCATAGATACTTGAGCAGTACGGTAACAAACGCAGAGGACGCCCCATGCCCAGACACATCGGCAAAATAGAACGCGCTATAGCGATCGTTATAGCGCTGATAGTCAAGGAAGTCTCCCGACAAATACAGCGAAGGTGCAAACCAGTAATCGTAGTACACACCATTGATGATTTTGGGATGAATAGGCAATAAACGGCGCTGAATATGACCACCGCTCTGTTGATCCATACGCAGCAAGGCTAAATGCGTTTCCAGGCTTTCGTTTAATTCGGCCAGACGCTCTCGGTCTCGGTCTCGCTCCTGAGCCAATGTATGAAGCTCAATGGCTTTGCGAATCATCCGGCGCAACAGTTCTGCGTGGCGTAGTGGATGAACAATATAGTCAACTAAACCAACATCGACTGCCTTAATCAGGTCCGCGTCCTGACGGGAATCACTGACAACTAAGGTAGGCAAACGATGTGTCAGCTGCGACCACTGCTGGCGCGGCACTGCCCTTGCATGAGCAACGATAAGCGCTGTGTCGGCAGGCAAATTGTCAATATTATCTGCTGCAAATACCCACAAGCCATCGCACGTAATCGCTTCTGCTAGCGCGTCACGCTCTTGCCCTGGCTCATCGATCACCGCGATCAACTGCTTGGAATGATCCATATTAAGCCTCAATCGGCGAAATCGTCGTCACCAAAATCGGTATCGTCGAATTCAAAATCGTCCATAGCAAACGGGTCATCCCCAAGCTCACCATCATTAATCTCAAACTGACGGCGTTGTAAGAAGGCATCACGAACAAAGCGGTAACGGTCGCCACTAATCAAGTCTTCTTGATCAAGTAGCCCTGCGCGAATATGAATAATATCCAGTGCCGTTAAACCAGCCCTTAGCGTATGGTCATCCAGATAAGTAAGCGGATGAGCTGCAATATCAAAAGGTAGCCCAGTGGTATCCCTAAGTGTTCTAGGACCGAGCAGCGGTAGCACTAAATAGCGCGAGTCATCCCAGCCCCACACCGCCAGCGTTTGTCCGAAATCTTCCTTATCAGCATTGATTTCCATCAACGTAGCGTAATCCAACAGCCCGCCGATACCCACCGTCGAGTTGATTAAAAAGCGTGAAGTAGCAAGCCCTGCATTAGCGGGCTTACCTTGGAGTAAACTATTTAACGCGGTACGCACGTCGCTAAGGTTAGCGAAAAAGTTACCTACCCCAGTTTGCACGGGATCGGGGGTAACCGTCTGGTACCCTTTAGCGATTGGCTTTAACGTGTAACGGTCTAGCACGTCATTAAAAGCAAACACGCGACGGTTAAACCCTTCCCAAGGATCTTCAGGGTGGACTTGCTCGCCAACATTCCCCCCTGAACTAGCACACCCACTCATGCTTAATACGGCTAGCAGCAAGACAGGCAATCCCTTGTAGCACCAACTAAACGCGCTTTTTGGCTTTGCTAACAACCCAAGCATGGTAGCTCCTTTCTCAACATGTGTGGCGTGCGGCTCGTCGCATTTCACGCCTGAAAACAATTAACCAAAAGCACTGTTATTGACGACGTATAACAACACTACCGGCGCTGTAACCTGCGCCAAACGAACAAATCACACCAATATCACCACTTTCTAACTGTTCACGATGCAGGTGAAAGGCAATAATCGATCCCGCTGAGCTGGTATTAGCATAGCGATCAAGAATAATGGGCGCTTGCGTTTTACTAGGCTCCACACCTAGCACTTTTCGCGCAATCAGGTCATTCATATGCTGATTAGCCTGATGCAGCCACATGCGCTTCAAGTCGCTTCCAGAAAGCTCTAGAGAGGCTAAATGGCTCGAAATCAGTTGAGCAACCATGGGGCACACTTCTCGGAACACCCGTCGCCCTTCTTGTACAAATAACTTATCCAGCGCCAGTGGGTCACTGTCGGTGACGCGATTTAGGAAGCCTGCATTATTACGAATCGCATTAGAGAACTTCGTCACTAGACGCGTACCTAATATTTCGTACTGCTCATCAGACACAGCGCAATCACTGCTTTCAAGCACCATTGCGGTACAAGCATCGCCAAAAATAAAGTGGCTATCGCGATCTGTAAAGTTGAGATGTGCCGAACAGATCTCTGGGTTTACAATCAGAGCCCGCTTTACGCTACCAGATGCAATCGCATTGGCCGCTGTTTCAAGCGCAAATGTGGCTGAACTGCAGGCTACATTCATATCGAAACCGTAACCGCCGGTGCCTAACGCCCGCTGAACTTCGACAGCCACAGCTGGATAGGCACGTTCTAGGTTCGAACACGCCACGATGACAAGCTCGATGTCAGCGGCATCAACGTTAGCGGCTGCCAATGCTTGTTGTGCCGCCTGGGTAGCCATATCGCACTGAATAGACGGTTCATCATTGCTGCGCTGTGGCAGTTTAGGCCGCATTCGCGCTGGGTCGAGAATTCCTGAGGCATCCAACACATAACGACTTTTAATGCCAGATGCCTTTTCAATAAACTCGCTACTGGAGTGTGACAACGGCTCTCGTTCACCACGTGAGATCGCATCAGCATGCCGAGCATTTTGGCTGTCTACCCACGCGTTAAATGCTTTCACCAACGACGCGTTATCAATGGCGTGTTCCGGCGTGTAAAGTCCTGTACCGGTAATCACCACATGTGTCATGCCTTTCTCCTTTTAGCGGCTTACTGAGAGTCGCTGGCTGTCAATCGATGTTGTCATCTGGGTGCATTGGCTTAACGACGTAAGCCTATTATCGTATTACGACAAGCGTTAAACGCTAACAAGCTCTTCCCAACGCTTTTCTAGGCGCTTCACAGAAACGGGCATTTTAGTACCCAGCTGCTGGGCAAACAGAGACACCCGGAGCTCCTGAATCCACCAACCAAATGCCACTAACTCTGGGTCTTCCGCGTCGCCTCTGCGCTCACTTTTACGGCGCGCGTCAAAACGCGTTTCCAATGCTTGGACATCGTGCATTAGCATTTGGTCGCGCCCTCGCTCGCGCGCGGCTTTTTCCAGCCGGATTAACGCAGCCTCTGTATAACGAGGATACTCCGTTAACCACTCTCCTGCATCGCGAATGAAACCGGGGTAAACCAATCGCTTCATCTGCGCGCTGACATCACTGTAAACAAGCGCCAACGCAAAATTGAGCTTCCCTTTTAAAATTTTGGTCACTGCCAAGTGCCCTTTCAGCGCCGCCTCAACTTGCGTTAACAGTGCTTGTGCATGCGCTAACAAGCTTTCTTCAGACGTTTGCAAGCGCTGCTTAAGGGCTTGCTCCGAACGTGGCAGAGGATGCGCAGCCACTACTTGAGTAAACACCGCCAGTAAAAGATCATCAACCAGCTCATTTTTGCTCCCAACCTTCGCAAACAGCAACGCGCATTTTTCCACCCCCGGCAAACGCTTAATCGCTTTCACCTGATCCGGCTGTTGTGAGATCGCCAAACGCGCCACACCCATTTGATGCGCTGCCGCTGCCTTGGCGGGATGATCGAAAAGTGCCACTTTGAAGCGTGCATCTTCTGCTACCAGTGCCGGGTAGGCCTCAACACGAATACCCGCTTGAGTCGTCACCCGAGACTCGGGAAGCGGCTCAATAGGTAGACCTTCAAGCGCCGGAGCCTGATTAGCCTGCTCCGCTAACGCCTGAGCTCCCCTGCTGGCGGCTTCTTCAAAGCGCCTTTCCAGGGCACGTACGTCACGCCCCTGGCCCAGCGTTTTACCAGCGTGATCAACAACGCGCACGTTCATGATTAAATGTGGTGCTAGCAGGTCAAGCCGCCAGTCATCTGGGTGTACCCGCGTACCCGTTCGCCGCCGAATAAACTCGCCAAGCGCCTCGGTCAGTGGGCGGTTATCAGGCACGAGCATTTCCAGCGCCGCATCGACCCAGTCAGGAATGGGGACCACTTGACGACGAATGCTTTTCGGCAGTGATTTAAGTAGCGCAATACACTTTTCGCGCAGCAACCCCGGCACTAACCACTCAAGGGCGTGTACGGGCAACTGAGGCAACATAGCGGCTGGTACGGTCAGCGTAACGCCATCATCTTCTGCATCAGGATTAAAGTGATAGCTAACCGGATAGGCAACCCCTGCCAACGTTAGGTGGTCAGGGTACTGCGCCTGAGTCACGTCGTTAGCATCCCGTGCTTTAAGTGCCTCAATATCGAATTTTAATAAGTCAGGAGACTCACGCTCTACCTGCTTGCGCCAGTGCTCAAATCCTTTGCCATTAACGATATCGTGAGGGAGCCGTTCATCATAAAAAGCAAACAACGTCTCTTCATCGACCAGAATATCGCGCCGACGTGCACGATCTTCGAGTGCCTCGACTTCTTCAATCAACGCTCGGTTATGGGCAAAAAACTCACCCTTAGTCTGAAATTCGCCTTCCACTAGCGCACGACGAATAAACAGCTCACGGGACTCTTGGGGAGCAATAGGGCCATAATGCACGCGGCGACGGGCAACGATAGGCAGACCAAACAGGGTTACTTGCTCGAACGCAACTACCTGGGCACGTTTCATTTCCCAGTGCGGCTCGCTATAGCTGCTTTTTATCAAGTGCTGCGCTTGAGGCTCAATCCACTGGGGGTCAATTTTCGCCACTGTCCGGGCGAACAATTTAGTGGTTTCAATCAGCTCAAACGCCATTACCCACTTCGGCGTTTTTTTCGCCAGCCCTGAACCGGGGTGAATCATAAACTTACGATTACGCGCACCGAGATATTCACGATTTTCCAGCAGGGTTCCCAGGTTAGAAAGCAGCCCAGATAACAGCGCTTGGTGCAGTTTTCCTGACGTTTTACGACGCGCTTGCTTGGCTTGCTCTTCGCTTTCGTCTTCATCTCTGGGCAACGGTGCAGGCACGTCGATGTCCATATCGCGCAGCAACTGACGCAATTGACGGAACGTGTCATGCCATTCGCGCATGCGCAGATAGTTAATATAGTGCTCGCGACACCAGCGACGTAGTTGGTTGCCTGAGAGAGCCTCGCGGGCATTTTCGATGCCATGCCATAAGTTTAGCAACGCAACAAAATCAGAATCGGGATCATGCCAGCGCTGGTGGGCTTGATCCGCCGCTTGGCGTTTGTCAGCAGGCCGATCTCTAGGATCTTGTATCGCCAGAGCCGATACCACTATCAACACATCCCGCAGGCTGCCCCGTTCGGCGCCTGCCAGCACCATACGTGCTAGGCGTGGGTCGATGGGTAGCTTAGCTAGCTTACGGCCCAGCGGGGTCAGGCGCTGCTGGTCGTCTACCGCCCCCAGCTCAAACAGCAAACGAAAGCCATCTTTTACGAATCGGCTATCGGGCGGGTCGACAAAGGGAAAGGCTTCTATACTGCCAAGTTTCAGCGCCAGCATGGAAAGGATGACTGACGCTAAATTGGTGCGCTGGATTTCTGGGTCGGTAAACGCTGGCCGCGACAGGAAGTCTTCTTCATCATAAAGACGAATACACACCCCTTCCGCTACACGGCCACAGCGGCCTTTACGCTGATTGGCGCTGGCCTGGCTAATCGGCTCAATCGGTAGCCGCTGTATTTTCGCCCGATAGCTGTAGCGACTGATCCGCACTAAGCCAGGGTCAATAACGTAGCGAATACCCGGTACCGTGAGCGAGGTTTCCGCAACGTTAGTCGCCAGCACAATTCTCCGCCCTTTGTGGGAAGCGAAGACACGATTTTGCTCTTCGTTGGAAAGCCGAGCATAGAGCGGCAATATTTCGGTGCCGGTTAAGTCAGCCCGTCGCAGCGTATCGGCTGTCTCACGAATCTCCCGCTCCCCGGGTAAAAACACCAGCACATCGCGTGGACCATGCAGCCAGCCCTTCTCACGCTCGATGGTTTCGATTTCGCGCACGGCGTGCAAAATGCCTTCTTGCAGTGTCCGGTCATCCTCATCCTCTTCGCTACGCGCCAGCGGGCGGTAATGCACATCGAC
This sequence comes from Halomonas sp. MS1, assembly GCF_024182575.1. Classification (NCBI taxonomy): domain Bacteria; kingdom Pseudomonadati; phylum Pseudomonadota; class Gammaproteobacteria; order Oceanospirillales; family Halomonadaceae; genus Halomonas; species Halomonas sp. MS1. The sequence continues at coordinate 3,046,021 of NZ_CP098926.1, read as the reverse complement.
GGGAAAAGTGCGGCCAGAGACTTCAACCACCGGCGCAGGCGCGTTGGCACTGCCGAAATGGGCAGCAAAACGATCTACATCAATGGTGGCTGAAGTAATAATAACTTTTAGATCAGGACGTTTCGGCAGCAGGCGCTTTAAATAACCCAGCAAAAAGTCGATGTTAAGGCTGCGCTCGTGCGCCTCATCAATAATCAGCGTGTCGTAACGCAGCAGCAAAGGATCGTGCTGGGTTTCTGCCAGCAGGATACCGTCCGTCATCAGCTTTACGAGCGTATTTGGGGAGCTTTGATCATTGAAGCGTACTTGGTAGCCCACCTGCTCACCCAGCGGCACGCTCATCTCTTCCGCTAATCGCCCAGCAACGCTACGCGCTGCCAGTCGGCGTGGCTGGGTATGCCCAATCACCCCTTTACGCCCACGGCCAAGCTCTAAACAAATTTTAGGCAGCTGAGTGGTTTTACCTGACCCTGTCTCCCCCGCCACGACCACTACCTGATGGTCGCGGATAGCGTTTAGGATATCCTCTCGTCGTTCTACTACAGGCAACTCGGCAGGATAATCCAGCGCCACCTTCAGTGCTTCACGGTTAGCAAGCAGGCGCTTAGCTTTTTCAAGGTCGCGCTGAACTTGTTGGACACCGTGGTCGATCGGTTTTCTGTCTCGTTGACGCCGCTTAAGGCCTGCCACACGACGCGCTAGCTGCTGTGCATCACGCAGCATAACGTGCCTTATCTCCTCATCTAATACGGTGAGTGGATAAGCGTTCTGGGCGTCAGCATGGGAAGTTTGCGTGTCGGTGGTCACGTTAGGCTCGGTTTCCATCTCAGAATAAAATCGGCCCACTGCATGAGTGGGCCGACTATTGTAACGCCTTCGATAACAGGACGCCTAACAGCCACCTAATAGCGAACTCATTAAGCGCTTAAGCGTTGCTTGTTTCCTGATCGCGGAGCTGTCGACGCAACACCTTGCCAACGTTGGTTTTGGGAAGCTCATCACGGAACTCTACATACTTCGGAACTTTGTAGCCGGTTAGCTCTTTTTTGCACCACTTGCGCAGCGTCTCAGCGTCTAACTCACTGTTTTTGGAAACAACGAATAGCTTGATGGCTTCTCCAGCACCTTCATCTGGCACACCCACTGCTGCAGACTCCAACACATCTGGATGCGCTGCCACTACATCTTCTATTTCATTTGGGTAGACATTAAAGCCAGATACTAAAATCATATCTTTTTTACGATCAACGATCTTGATGTAGCCATCATCTTGCAACACGGCAATATCGCCCGTATGGAACCAGCCGTTTTCATCAATAGAATTGCGGGTTTCATCATCGCGCTGCCAGTAACCTTTCATCACCTGAGGCCCTTGCACGCAAAGCTCACCGGGCTCACCCATGGGAACATCATTGCCGTCTGCATCTATCACTTTCACAGCGGTACCAGCCACTGGCTTACCAATGGTGCCCAGCTGTATAGCGTTTGTAGGGTTAAAGCTAACAATCGGCGATGTTTCCGTTAGCCCGTAGCCCTCTGCAATCGGGCACCCCGTTGTCTCTTCCCAACGCTGAGCCGCCGCTTTAGTCAGTGCCATACCGCCGGAAATGGTCAGTTTCAGCTTGGAAAAATCGAGCTGCTTAAAGTCATCTCGGTTACACAGCGCATTAAACAGCGTGTTCAGACCAATAAACCCGGTAAACGGCAAGCCTTTAAGCTCTTTGACAAAGCTAGCTAAGTCACGAGGATTAGTAATCAATAGCGAGTGGTTGCCTGTTTCCATCAGGAATAAACAGTTAACGGTAAACGTATAAATGTGATAAACCGGCAATGGCGCAATTACCAGCTCTTCGCCATCGGTCAAGTGTTCACCGATAGCAGCACGCGCCTGAAGCATATTGGCCACAAGGTTCTGGTGGGTCAGCATCGCGCCTTTAGGCATACCGGTGGTGCCACCGGTGTATTGCAGTGCAGCCACATCATCCATGGTGCGTTGCACCTCAGTATGATGTAACGACGCGCCTTTTTTCAGTGCATCGCGGAAGCCAATAGCATTGGGTAGCGAGTAGGCAGGCACCATCTTTTTAACGTGCTTAACAACGGCGTTAATTAGCCAACGCTTCGGCACATCGTGCATATCGGCAAGCTGGGTCACCAAGACGTGTTGGATATCCGTTTTATCCAGCACTTTCTCAAGCTTATCCGCCATATTGGCCAAAATCACAATGGCTTTGGCATTTGAGTCTTTGAACTGGTGCGCCATCTCCCGCTCGGTGTAAAGCGGGTTGGTATTAACGACCACGAGCCCCGCTCTTAGTGCACCAAACACCGCCACGGGAAACTGCAGCACGTTAGGCAACTGAATGGCGATTCGATCCCCAGGAACCAAGTCGGTTTCATGCTGCAACCAAGCTGCAAAATTGGCAGACAGACGATCAAGATCGGCAAACGTTAGGGTTTTGCCCATGCAGCTAAATGCCGGCTTGTTGGCAAAACGTTTAACCGCTGAATGAAAGACATCCGTGACTGAGTTGTACTGATCCAAGCCTTCAAGCACTGGGCCACGTAGTACGTGGGCATTGGCGTGTTCGCTCATGGGCAATCTCCGCTATCCGTGTCGATATTTGACCGACCTTGTTATTGTGCGTGACTAAGTAGCAAGCCTAAAAGAGCCAACCATATACGACAGGCAGCACGCTGTAAAACGATCGATTGAAACTGGCGTTTCAACTTTAGCTTAAAGCACGGCCCTGTTACTGTCGCTCACGCTGTGTCGCCACCCTATTTGCTATGACCGTAACGCGCTTTGATCTCTCCCTCGCGCCATACCAATAATTCACCAGGAACCATTCGCTGCCACGCTTCATTTTGGGTAAGTGGTTCGGTGGCAATCACAGAGACAATATCGTTAGGCGTCGTATGCTCGATAAAATTAACCGTCAACTCTGCATCGGACAGCTCCGCCTCACCAAAGGGTGCGCGGCGAGTAATATGAGCCAATTTAGTCGAGCAGTAGCTGTATAAGTAAACGCCATCAGATAACAGTAGGTTAAAAACGCCTAGTCCGCGCAACTCTTCACATAGCCCGTGCAAACGCTCCCACAATGATTCAGGAGACGCAGGCGGCGTAGGAAAGCAACGACGCAGTTCGCCCATTAGCCAGCAGAAAGCGTGTTCACTGTCTGTGTTACCTACCGGGGTGTACGTACCTAACGGCAACTGCTGCCAATCACTCAACTGACCATTATGGGCGTAGCACCAGGGTCGCCCCCACATTTCACGGGTAAATGGGTGCGTATTTGCCAGCCGTACGCCACCCACATTCGCTTGGCGAATGTGGCTAATCACTACATTGGACTTGATAGGATATTCACAGATTAAGCGGGCTATCGGGGAATTAACCGAGGGGTGAGGGTCACGAAACTCGCGGTACCCCCCCTCCTCGTAAAATGCGATGCCCCACCCATCGCGGTGAGGCCCAGTGCCCCCACCGCGGTGTAAAAAGCCGGAAAAACTGAAACAAATATCGGTAGGAACATTGGCGCTCATGCCTAGTAACTCACACATTGGCTAGCTCCATCATCGCGCCTTGTACTCGCATTAGTTAATCACTGGCTCCCGGCGCCGGGTTGGCTGAGGATCTTCTTCCTGGGGCTGATGCTGCGACACATCATCATAAGGTTCTGGCCTACGCCACCACCACAGGGCAATGCCAACACATGCGCCTAAGGCAATGCCTAAAATCAACCACAGCAAACCACCACGTAGTGCACTGGCGCTATGCTCAAGAAAAGCAACCGCAGACACCATGGCAGCCGGTGCCCAACCGGTATAAAACTCACCCTCTTCTACTAACGGTAACTGATACCCTGCAGGTATCCACATCGCTCCCGCCACACACCAGGTAATTACCAAACGCGGTAGGCGAGGCAAGAATGCTAGCGCAAAGTAGACAGCAACCAGCACAACCAGTGAAAGAACGTAATAACTTGACCACAGCAGTGACATTGAGTCTTCAAACAGCATAATACCCCTCATGTGGGTGGAGACACCCGACGTTGATTTCCCGTTATGGTACCTATCAATTTATGAAAGCACAGCCTGATAAGCACGAAGGCTCGCCTGTCACACATTATTATCGCGCTAATTCTCCAGAATGGCACTGGTTAGAAGAGCGTGATGCGCCTGACGTATCGCTTTTTTTAGAAGCCGCGAACCATCAGCATGATGAATGGTTTGCTCCTTTACGGCCGCTTGCTGAAACACTTTATCAAAGCCACTTAGCGCGTCGTGAATTGGCAATAACCAGCCTTAAGACAGCGCTTGACCACTTTACGTTCTGGAGTGACACCACCGCCGAGGATGATTACCCCTGCTGGTGGCGCCACCCTAACAACCAGCCCGATGCTCACGAGTGCTTTCTTGACGTACGTGAACGTGCCGCCGATCAGCCTTTTTATGACATGGGCGACATGGCACTTTCCCCGAATGAGCAGTGGCTTGCCTGGACGGAAGATACCCAAGGCGACGAGCGCTTTACTCTATGGCTAAAGGCGCTACCCGACGGTAAACCTCAGCAACTACTTAGCGATATTGGCCCTAGCGTATGCTGGGCAGAGGATGAGACAACCAACGGCGCAACGCTGCTATTTACACGCTTTGATGACACTCAGCGCCCGGACTCCATCTGGCGTGTGTGGATACCGTTTTCAACGCCAGAGCGCCTTGCTGAGCCAGCCTTAGTAATGCGTGAGAACGATTCGGAGTTCTGGATTGGGATTGGCAAAACGCGCTCGAAAGCATGGCTTTTGATTGAAAGCGGTTCGAAAGATACAACAGAAATCCATGCCGTGCCGGCAGATCAGCCCCATTCTCCCCCGATGTGCCTACATGCCCGTCAGGCAGGGGTTGAAGTGAGCATTGATCATCGCCCTGGTACGTTTTATCGCTTACAAAATCTCTCAGGCCCGCATTTTCAACTCGACTTCACACGCGCTGATCAACACAGTAACCCTGCTGCCGAGTGGAAGTCGCTGATAGCTCACCGTGAAGACACTACCCTAGAAGGGATCGATGCGTTTGAATGGGGGCTAATCACCGCCGAGCGAAGCCATCGTGATGCCCAGGTTATGTTACGCCGCTTAGTGCTAGATAAAGATCACAACCTCACACTCGATAAGCATATCGAACTACCTGAAACACCCTGCTCGCAGTTGCTAGAAGATTCGCCACACTTCGATGCAAATACCGTACATCTACGCGAAGAGTCGTTCACTCGCCCTCCCAGCTGGTATGCGCTAAACCTGGATAGCGGTGAACGTACGTTGCTAAAGCAAGTCCCCGTTTACGGCCAACTGCAGCCTGATCAACTAGTCAGCCAGCGCATATGGGCAACCAGCGCTGACGGCGAACGCGTGCCAGTATCCATTGTCATGCGCGCTGACTTAGCCGGCCAACCACTGCCCACGCTGCTGTATGGTTACGGCGCCTATGGTGAAGCGCTTGATCCCTGGTTCTCAATTGCTCGGCTCGAACTACTGGAGCGTGGCGCAGCCTTTGCAGTTGCCCACGTACGCGGCGGCGGTGAGCGAGGCGAACCGTGGTATCTAAAGGGCAAAATGGCTCATAAAGAGAATAGCTTTAACGACTTCTTAGCTGCCCGAGAGGCGCTAGTAAACCAGGGGCTTAGCCAGCCAGAACGGATCGTGGCTTGCGGGGCAAGCGCAGGCGGTTTGCTAGTCGGTACCTGCGTCAATCGTAAACCTGAGGCATTTTGCGCAGCGGTATTGGAGGTGCCGTTTCTGGATGTGCTCCGTACCATGCAGAACCCAGAGTTACCGCTTACCACCGCCGAATATAGTGAGTGGGGCAATCCTGAAGACCCTGAAGTCGCCGAGCGTATCGCTGGCTACTCACCTATCGACAACATACGCGCCCAGCACTACCCAGCACTATGGATAGAGGGCAACTGGTTTGATACTCGCGTTAGTTACTGGGAGCCTGCCAAGTTTTATGCCCGCGTTAGCGAGGCACAGCAAGGCAATGCCCCTGTACTGCTTCACACCGACATGACCAGCGGCCACGGCGGCGCATCCGGCAGGTTCAAAGCTTGGCGAGATACGGCTCGCCAAGACGCATTTATCCTGTGGGCACTCGGGCTAGCCCCTATGGATGCGGCAAAGCAAGCGCAATAATTGCTTATCAAGCAACAGCCGACAGCTCCAAAATAACATTCAAGCAGCGCCCAGGCGCTGCTTTTTTTGTGAAAAAAACATTTTATGGAAAACATTTCCATAAAATTATTTTTACGTCATACTATCTATAAGTTTTATAGACAAACGTCTAGTTCACAAAGTCAGGAGCACACCATGAGCTATCAGGAACAGTTTCCAACAATTTGGGATACCCCGCCAAAGACAACAGCGCCAACCGATCAAGCGGCGACGCGAGAAACCACAGCGAAGCCACAGCCCTCACCGTTTAAAGAAACGTTTTTAACCATTTGGGATAGCACAAAAAGCAAAACCGCCAGCTAACGTTATTACCGTTAGCCAGCGGTTAGTGAGCATGCCAGGGAGGGCGACTGTTAGGTTTAGGACATCGGCAATACAGCGATAATATGCTCTTCCAAAAGGCGCTCGGGCACGTCATCTTGGGAAACCGCAAAACTTCTTACGCTTACCCCTTTACGGTGAACGCGCTCAGCATCGTTACTCAGCAATGGATGCCACCCCGCTAGCTTGCGTCCTTCAGCAACACGCCGATAGCCACATGTGTGCGGCAGCCAGGTAAACTCTTTGACGAGCTCAGGCGTCAATTGGGTACAGTCAGGTACGCTATCGAAGCGATTTTCATAGTCACTGCACTGGCAACTGTGAATATCCAGCAACCGACAGGCAACGTTAAGCACCGCTAATTCTTGCGTTTCATCGTCGTGGAGCTTCAACAAGCAACACTGGCCGCAACCATCGCATAACGCCTCCCACTCTTGGGGCGTTAATTCTTCTAGCGAGTATCTTTCCCAGAAGCGCTCACGCATGGCCGCCACCATCATTGATTCCCTTTACTTTCAACATGTCTGAATAACTCCCACTCTCCGCAGCACCACCGCTGCTGGTTAGCGTGGCACGACACTCTTGCCATAACACTGCGAAGTCGGCCGCTAAGCATGGATAGTCTTCGTAAAGCCAAGGCACTAACTCTGCTAAGCGGTTCGGCCCCGATAGCCGCTGACCAACGCCTGCTACTGCACGGCAGGTAAAGTCAAAATCAGCGTAACGGTGCAGCCAGTCATGCTTAATCATCAACGGCATCATGGTAGACAACCGTTGCGGTGCAGGCCAAGCCTGTAACAGCTGATAGCAGCGCTCGATTAACTGGTGCTGCTGCTCTCCCGCCTGCTGACGGGCAAGAAAATGATCCCACACGATATCTAACGCAATACCGACATAACGCCGCTGAGCGTGTGGCGCGCGCCGCTTTGCTTCTAAAACGTTTGGGTGCCGATCAATCCAGGCATCCACGCGGCGATGATGACGTATGCCGCGAGCAACATCTGGCGACCAAGCCGTTAAGTCTTGCCCCTTCACGCCGTCAGCAATCAGATTTCCGTACAGAAACTCATCACTACCAGGATGGGCAAGCCAAGCATGGGCAAGAAAGTTCATGGCAAAACGCTCATGACAGAACGTTCATGACAAGAAGCTCATTACGCTCATTCGCGGTTAGCCGCCTGAGCGCGATGAACATCCAGCAAATAGGCTTCTTTCGCAGGCGGCATTTGCAGGTAAAAGCCTTGCTCTTGGATTGCCTCCATCACATCAGCAGCATTCACCCGAGCCAGCTTTTTATCGGCGGTGAGTATCATTGTCAGCACCGGCACTGGCTTACCGAAGGTATCCATCAATGCGTCGGGCACGGATGACAACCCTTTCTGTTTGTCTATGTAGAGATACATCTCGTCTTTGCGTGAGCTTTTTAAAATCTCACAAAGCAGTTTCTCGCTCATTACGATAACTCCTCAAGCGCTTGATGAATTTCTTGAGTTAAATAGGCATCACGCCAGCCGCCAGGAGTGGTTAATGGCTGATTAGCAAGCTGCTGCATCACAAGCGCCTCAATATCTCGCCGCCGCAGCAACATCTCGGGCGCTATTTGCAGCTCAGCAGCCTTCTCAGCCACTACTTTTTTAAGTGCTTTAAAGCGCCGCTTAAACACAGGATGCATCGGGTCTGGCCAGCGCGCCAGTAAATCACCTTCGGGGCAATGCTGAGCCTGTTTCACCAGCGACAGCAGCGTATCGCCTTCTTTTTTAACCAGGGGCGGCTTAACCCCTTCAATTTCCGCTAGCTCATAACGATTTTTAGGCATTTTTTCAGCCACCGCGAACAGCAGCTTATCGCTAACCAACCAATTGCGCGGCAAATCCCGACGGCGGGTTTCGCCTTCCCGCCAAATGGTCATTAAGCGGTAGGCTTCAAGCTGGCGAGGATCCAGGCGCCACAACTGCCGCTGGCGCGTATACCATTGGCCATCGCTCTCTACGCTGCGACCTGCCTGCTCGATAAGACTGGCACACTCATCGTCAAGCCACTCGCGCCGCCCCAGTTGTTCAAGCTTCTCCGCTTGAAGCCTCCAGACCTTCAGCAAATAGATAACATCTAACGCCGCATATTCGCACTGGGAGGGCGTTAAGGGGCGCTCTAACCAGTTGGAACGCGTCTCTTCTTTAGGCAGCGTTTCCCCCATCCAGTGCTCTACCAATTTTTGATAGCCCATGCCGGGAGTTTCCCCCAAAAAAGCCTGAGCGACTTGCGTATCGATAAGCGGTGCTGGCAATACGCCGGCCCAGTGCTGAAAAACCTCGAGGTCTTCGCTGCAGGCATGCAGTAATTTGATGGCACTATTCTGCAACAAATCACGAAAAGCAGCGGTGCAAGGCGTGCTCAACGGGTCCACTAAATACGCCATGTCACCAGTGGTGAACTGAATAAGCGCTGGCACCGGAAAAAAACGTGTTTTCACGGAAAAATTCAGTATCTAGAGCAATCACACTGGCACCGGCGACTTGCTCGCATGCAGCATCTAAGGCGTCGGCACTATCAATCCATTGATACAACGAGGGGGCTAAAGAGGACAAAGCAAACTTCCGGGTTGGCACAATCGCAAAAGCGCTTGCGTTTTTTATAAGGGTCAATCGCTGGCGAAAGGCTGGCGACCATTAAAGGCGCGGCTTAGCGTACCACCGTCTACATACTCAAGCTCCCCTCCCATGGGCACACCATAGGCGAGTCGCGAAAAAGAGACACCGTAGTGAGCAAGCTGGGCGGCAATGAAGTGCGCTGTCGCTTCGCCTTCTACGGTGGGATTGGTGGCAAGCACGATTTCGCGAATATTGCCTTCTGCGACGCGGCTTTCCAATAGATCCAATCCAATGGCATCTGGACCAATGCCGTCCAGCGGCGAAAGATGACCATGCAATACAAAGTAACGCCCTTGGAAGCCACCCGCTTCTTCAATAGCAAGCTGATCAGCAGGCGACTCAACGACACACAGCAGCGCATCATCACGGCGGGGACTTTCGCACAGCACGCAGATATCCGCTTCGGTCAACGTACGGCAGCGCTGACAATAACCGACCTCTTCAATGGCCTGCTGAATTACCGCTGCCAACCGCTGCCCTCCTGGGCGCTCGCGTTCTAACAGGTGCATGGCCATGCGTTGGGCCGTTTTTGGCCCAACGCCCGGCAGCACGCGAAAAGCGTCCATCAGTTGCTCAACAAGCGGGGAGAAGCGCATGCTTAGAACGGCATCTTAAAGCCGGGCGGCAAGTTCAAGCCTGCCGTCGCTTCTTCCATCTTCGCTTTGGAGTTTGCTTCCACTTTTCGAACAGCATCATTCACGGCAGCGGCGAGCAAATCTTCCAGCAGCTCTTTGTCTTCTTCAAGAACGCTGGGGTCGATAGTAACATTGGTAACATCGTGGCGGCCGTTCATGGTGATTTTCACCATACCGGCGCCCGCTTCGCCATGGACTTCCGCTTTAGCAGCTTCTTCTTGAATCTGCTGCATCTTTTCCTGCATCTCTTGGGCTTGCTTCATTATGTTGCCCATTCCACCTTTAAACATGCGGTTATCTCCTGAAGGAATAAAAAATAAGCATCGCGAGTCAATCGTCAGCGGCTAAGAACGCTTGTCAGACGCGGGTTTAACGGTTGACTCAATGAGAGTAGCCCCAAATGCCTGCTGTAGCTTCTGTATATTGGGGTCGCGGTGTAATAGATCAACAGCCAACGCGTGGCGCTCTTTCTGCTGACGCTCTTCCTGCTGGCGGGGCGTTTCAATATCAGGCGCTAAGTCAGCCACCGTAAACTCGATACGCCGAGGCAGCCCATAATTACTTAGCGCGCGCTCAATACGGCCATTGTGAACATCGGCCTGCATAGCGGATTGCCCAGGGTCAAGCCGCAGCACCACCGTGTGACCATCATCGCTTTCAAGCTGACAGTGCGCTGCCAAATTACGGGTAAGGCCGCCTAACCCAAGGGCACTGAAGCATGCAAGCCAGCCAGCATGGTTTAGACGATCGTCAGCAGCGATCTGGCTGTTGGCAGCATTTGCAGGCACCTCACTGGAAACTGGCTCTGGCTCTGGCTCTGGCTCTGGCTCTGGCTCTGGCTCTGGCTCTGGCTCTGGCTCTGGCTCTGGCTCTGGCTCTGGCTCTGGCTCTGGCTCTGGCTCTGGCTCTGAAGAAAGCATGGCGGCACTCTCCACCTCGTCAAGCGACCAGGGTGGCGCTTGCTCTGATGAAACAGCGTCAGGCGTGCTTAACTCGTCAGTTGCACCCGGGGCAGCACTCGCCTGCACCGCGGCTGAGTCAGGCATTGTTGCCTGATTGCTCGGCAGCGCAGGCTCAGGCTTTTTTGCCGCTGGCTCATGGGCAGAGACTGGTTCAGGTGCGCCGCTATCCTCAGATGCAGCTACCTGAGCAGCAGGTTCGTGAGAGACAGGTTCATGAGACACCGCTGCTTGGGAAACAGCGTCACTGGAAGGTTCGCGACGCAGCGGAAGCGGCGTGGCAGCAGGCTTTGGTACGCCCTGGGGGCGAAACGCCAGCATTCGCAACAGCGTCATTTCCAGCGCACTGCGCAGATCAGGTGCATGCACCATGTCGCCGCGCCCTTGAATGCCGATCTGGTAATAGAGTTGAATATCCTCGGCAGTAAAGCGGCTCGCCAGCTGTTGAATAAGCGCTCGATCACCGTGGCTATTATCAACGGCATCAGGCACCATCTGCGCCACGGCCAAGCGATGCAGAACCGCACTTAACTCATCCAATACTGCTGCAAAATCAGGCCCCTGCTCCGATAACTGAGCAACCTCGGCTAGCAGACGCTGAACATCAACATCAGCCAGTGCTTCTACCAGCGCCAACACATGGCGATGATCCAAGGTACCCAGCATGGCAGCGACATCCGCATGGCGAATCGCCCCCTGGCCAAAGGCAATGGCTTGATCGGTCAGGCTCATTGCATCGCGCATAGAACCTTCCGCGGCCTTACCTAACAGCCACAGAGCGCTCTCATCATACTCGACCCCTTCCTCCCCCAGCACATAGGTTAGGTGCTCTACCACCCGTACAGGGGGCATATGCTTAAGCGTGAACTGTAAACAGCGGGATAGGACGGTGGCGGGCAGTTTTTGCGGATCCGTGGTGGCCAGCAGAAACTTCACGTGGGGTGGCGGCTCTTCCAGCGTTTTAAGCAACGCATTGAAACTGCTGGTCGACAGCATGTGTACCTCGTCAATCAGGTACACCTTATAGCGCCCTTGCGTTGGCGCATACTGCACGTTATCGAGCAGCTCTCGGGTATCTTCAACCTTTGTCCGCGAAGCAGCATCGACCTCGATCAAGTCAACGAATCGACCTTCATCAATCGCGCGACAGCTGTCGCACTGACCGCAAGGCGTCGAGGTAATGCCTTCATTACCGCGGCCATTTGCGGTGCAGTTAAGGCATTTAGCCAGGATACGCGCAAGGGTGGTCTTGCCTACCCCGCGAGTACCCGTAAATAGGTAGGCATGGTGAAGACGGCCTTGGTCGAGCGCATTGACCAAGGCGCGCTGAACATGGGCCTGGCCCACGAGCTCGTGGAATGTACGCGGCCGCCATTTGCGGGCCAGAACCTGATAGCTCATTGAGCATTACTTCCTTTGGCGGGCTAACTGTCGATGCGAAAAGGACACCATTCTAGCGGCTGCGCTGCAGCCCGCCAACCGCTCAGCCCAATAGACTAGCAGTCCACCAGACCAAGCGGCATTGGGCAATAAACGTTAAGCGTTGTTGTCACTTTCAGCAGCGCCAGCACGCTGGGCAGCTTCTTTGATTAGCTTTTCGAGCTCACCACTTTGATGCATCTCGATCACGATATCGCAGCCGCCAACCAATTCGCCTTCCACCCAAAGCTGCGGGAAGGTCGGCCAGTTAGCAATTTTTGGCAGCTCAGCGCGAATATCTGGATTATCCAGCACGTTAACAAAGGCAAAACGCTCACCGCAGCCCATCAGCGCCTGCACTGTTTGTGCAGAAAAACCACACTGCGGCAACTGGGGGGTACCTTTCATGTAGATAAGAATGGGGTTTTCACTAATTTGGCGCTGAATATTTTCGGCAGTCGTACTCATGATGTGCTCCTAAAACAAGTGATGTTATCTCGCCAGTTTACGCAATTCGTTAACTCGCTTTAACCCTTAAAGCCGAAGATTACCTTTTGTTGCTGTGCAACCTAATACTTGAGCAAACTACTCGGCCTTACCATGTGGGTCGTCATTCTACGCATGCCGAGCGCGTTGCGCATCCCCCGCCGCATCGCTAGGATAGTGTTTTTGCGCGGAGAGATATCATCATGGCGACACGCCATTTCTTAACCTTGCTGGATTTAACCCCAGATGAGCTGGCGTACCTGATTCAGCGTGCGATTAAGATCAAAACCGAGCTCAAGGCTAATGGCCCCATCTATACGCCACTGCCTAACCGCACGCTGGCGATGATTTTTGAAAAATCATCGACTCGCACCCGAGTGTCGTTTGAAACCGGCATGGCGCAGTTCGGCGGTCACGCCCTCTTCCTCTCTCCCCGCGACACCCAGCTAGGGCGTGGAGAGCCGATTGAAGACACCGCCCGCGTACTGTCCGAAATGGTCGATGCGGTAATGATTCGGACCTTTTCACACGCAGGCTTAGAAGCCTATGCCAACGCCAGCAGCGTGCCGGTGATTAACGCATTAAGTGACGATTACCATCCTTGCCAATTGCTAGCAGACGTGATGACCTGGACCGAGCTGCGTGGCAGTGTAGAAGGACGCACGGCTGTTTGGGTAGGTGATGGCAATAACATGTGCCACTCCTGGATTAATGCTGCCCGTCAGTTTGGTTTCAAACTGCGCGTTTGTTGCCCTAAAGGCTATGAACCCCGCGCTGACATTATGGAAGCCGCCGGGGGCTGCGTAACGTTGCATCACAACCCCCACGAGGCTGCCAAAGACGCCGACTTGATCACGACAGATGTGTGGGCATCCATGGGGCAGGAAGAAGAACAAGCTAAGCGCGAAGCAGACTTTGCAGGCTTCCAGGTCACTGAAGCAATGCTTGATAGCGCACAACCTGATGTGCTTTTCCTACACTGCCTGCCTGCCCACCGCGGCGAAGAGATCAGCACTACCTTATTGGACGATCCACGCGCTGTCGTGTGGCAAGAAGCGGGGAATCGCCTGCATGCACAAAAGGCGCTAATCGAATTTTTACTGCTTGGCAAAATTGCCAACGAGTAGCGCTTAAGGGTACGTGCTTTTTGGTACAGGCTTTCAGCCACGTGAGCGCCCAACAGCACGTACTCTCACACGTACTCCCGCATGTACCCTCGCACAAACTATCAATTGAAAATGATAAGCATAAAAAAACGCCTCGTTACTGGTAACGAGGCGTTTTTTTGGATTCTGTGGGTCTGTAAAATGGTGGAGCCTAGCGGGATCGAACCGCTGACCTCAACACTGCCAGTGTTGCGCTCTCCCAGCTGAGCTAAGGCCCCACATAGTTTTACATGCCGCTTTTTTCAAACCACTCATTGAGCGGCGAGATACTACGCCAGTAATTTGTCTAGCGTCAAGCTAATCATGAACAACTATCAACTAAATTCTCCTTTGTTTAGAGCTGTGGCACTCTATATCATGCAACGCGGCTTAGGCCCACCACTACGATGATTTCATGCAGGAGCCTGCACCTTGATCAAAGTTTTAATCGCCGATGATCATCACCTAGTGAGAACCAGCATTGCTCATCTGCTAAACGAAGAGTGCGATATTGAAGTCGTAGGTGAGGTCGACGATGGCGAAAGCGCAGTGGCTCAATGCCGTCGTTTAAAACCTGACATTGTCGTTATGGATATTCGCATGCCGGGCATCGGCGGACTCGAAGCTACTCGCCGCATCCATAGAACAATGGAAGACGTCAAAGTACTCATATTAACCGCTCACATTGAAGATAGTGCGCTGCGGCTCATGCTGGAAGCGGGTGCGATTGGCTTCCTCAGCAAAGGGGCTGACACGTCAGAAATGACCGACGCTATCCGCCAAGTCTTTCACGGAAAGCGCTATGTCAGCCAAGAAATCGCCCAGCGGTTGGCGCTTTCCCATTTTACTGACGAAGACAATCCGTTTAGACACCTATCGCATCGTGAGCTACAAATCGCCCTGATGATTGTCAACTGCCAGCGCGTCCAGGATATTTCAGACCGCTTGCACCTTAGCCCCAAAACAGTGAACACCTATCGCTATCGGCTATTTGACAAACTAGAGGTCGCTACCGATGTAGAGCTTACCCACCTGGCACTACGCCACGGTTTAGTTGAGGGCTTTGACGCCATGCTGGGATAGACCTACCATCGCAGCTTCCGTTGCCTAGAAGCGCCGATTTCCAGCCATGACTTTTGATGCCAAGCAATTTTTAAGCTCTGTCAGTGCCTCGCCCGGTGTTTATAGGATGCTGGACGAGCACAGCAACACTCTCTATGTCGGCAAAGCCAAGCGCCTGAAAGCTCGACTTGCTAGCTATTTCCGTGGCCAGCTTAATGCCAAAACCCAGGCGATGGTGGCACGAATTGCAGATATCCAAATTACCGTCACCCGTAGCGAAACAGAGGCCCTGCTGCTAGAGCAGACGCTGATAAAAGAGCTGCGTCCGCCCTATAACATTCTGCTAAGAGACGACAAGTCCTACCCTTTCGTATTTGTGACTGATCGGCACGCTTACCCTGCGCTTGAA
This sequence comes from Halomonas sp. MS1, assembly GCF_024182575.1. NCBI lineage: Bacteria > Pseudomonadati > Pseudomonadota > Gammaproteobacteria > Oceanospirillales > Halomonadaceae > Halomonas > Halomonas sp. MS1. Next base: position 3,030,704 of record NZ_CP098926.1, on the reverse strand, counting down.
TATAAACGCGCGCGACAGCGTCGAGGAGATGGCCGCTATTTAGGTCCTTATCCAAGTAGCGGAGCGGTGAAAGAAAGCCTAGCGCTGATGCAGAAAATTTTCCGCATACGTAATTGTGAAGATAGCGTGTTTGCCCACCGCTCTCGACCATGCCTGCAATACCAAATTCAGCGTTGTAGCGCGCCTTGCGTTGGGTTCATTTCGGAAGCAGATTACCGACGCGATGTTGAGCATGCAGTGATGTGCCTTGAAGGTAAAAGCGAACACGTCACCCAGCTTCTTAGCGAGGAGATGGAAACGGCCAGCCGCGCTTTAAATTTTGAAGAAGCAGCAAGGTTGCGTGACCAAATACAGCAGCTACGCCAGTTGCAGCAACGCCAGTTTGTCGATAACGAAAGTGGTGATGCCGACGTCTTTGCGCTGGCCCAACGCCCTGGAGCGCTAGGCATATCAATACTTAGCGTTCGCGATGGCCGCTTACTGGGCGCTCGCCATCACACGCCTAAAAACGACCTCGACCTGCCACCGGACATGCTGCTGACGGAAGTCGTTAGCCAGTACTACTTTGGTCAACCCCACAACGTACCCAGTGAAGTAATTACCAGCCACCCACTGGAAGATAGCCCACTGATTGCCGACGCACTTTCACAGCAAGCGGGTAAACGCGTTCGCGTCACCAGCCAAGTTCGGGGGCATCGCGCCCAGTGGCAGCATCTGGCTATGACCAATGCCGAGCAACAGCTTGCTTCGCAGCTAGCTAACAAAACCCAGCTTACTCAGCGGTTTGAAGCCCTCCAGAAAGCGCTCGCATTGGACAAAATACCCCAGCGCCTTGAGTGTTTTGACATTAGCCACAGCCACGGGGAAGCAACCGTTGCTTCCTGTGTAGTATTTGACCATCAGGGCCCACGCAAGAGCGATTACCGCCACTTCCGCATCGAAGGCGTCGCCGCAGGCGATGATTATGCAGCCATGCAACAAGCACTAACACGCCGCCTTAAACGGGTAAAAAGTGGCGAGGCAGTGGCGCCTGACATTTTGATCGTCGATGGCGGCAAAGGTCAGTTGAACATGGCTCGCGGTGTGTTAACCGAGCTAGCGGTTACCGATATCATTTTGCTCGGCGTTGCTAAAGGCACCACTCGTAAAGCAGGTCTAGAAACGCTCTTTCTAGAAACCACTGACAATCCCTTACCCCTTGACCCCGCGTCGCCAGCATTACACTTAATTCAGCATATACGCGATGAATCTCACCGCTTTGCCATTGCCGGCCACCGCGCTCAACGTGACAAAGCACGCCGCACCTCTACACTTCAAGACATTCCCGGCATAGGCCCTAAAAGACGGCGCGAACTATTACGCTTCTTCGGCGGCTTGCAGGGCGTTCAGAAAGCTAGCCGCGATGAGCTGGCGCGCGTACCCGGCATTAATGCCTCGCTCGCTGAGACAATTTACCAATCCCTAAATGGATAAACCTACTGTTAACATGGATGCCAAGCACCAAGGGGGATAGAATATCCCCCACTACACTCCGTCTTCCATGACTCTCCGGCAAGGATCGCGCCCCGCGATGAATATACCCAACATACTTACTCTGGCAAGAATCGTTTTTATTCCACTGTTAGTAGTGCTTTTTTACCTACCTTTCAGTTGGAGTATGCCAGTCGCTGCAGGCTTATTTGCACTAGCATCCATCACCGATTGGCTAGATGGCTACTTAGCCCGCCGCTGGAATCAATCAACGCCGTTTGGCGCGTTTCTCGATCCTGTAGCTGATAAATTGATGGTCGCTGTTGCACTGGCGCTACTCATTGAGCGCTTTGACACACTGGTATTAACACTGCCCGCATTGGTCATTATCGGCCGCGAAATCGTCATTTCGGCACTTCGTGAGTGGATGGCCGAAATGGGCAAGCGAGGTATGGTTGCGGTGTCCTGGATCGGTAAGCTTAAAACAACACTGCAGATGGTTGCCTTGCTCATACTTCTGGCCTTCCCTCCAGGACATGAGTTTGCGCTAATGGGTGTGGTTGTTCTTTACGCTGCAGCCATTCTTACGCTGTGGTCCATGGCGCAGTACCTTAAAGCGGCCTGGCCTCACTTGAGCCGTTCCATGTGATCGACTCTCTAGACGACTGAACCTTCAGACAAATTCATTAATTGACAAGCGCGTAGCGATGCGTATAATTCGCCCTCGAGTCGAGCGGGAATAGCTCAGTGGTAGAGCATCGCCTTGCCAAGGCGAGGGTCGGGAGTTCGAATCTCCTTTCCCGCTCCAACTTGGATAGCGTAGTAAAGCAAGAGAAGGTCGTGAGCTGGAACGCCAGTCCGATCGCATCTACTTTCTCGCTCCAACGACTTGTTAGGCTGGATGGCAGAGTGGTTATGCAGCGGACTGCAACTCCGTGTACGCCGGTTCGATTCCGACTCCAGCCTCCATTAAGTGTGGCGATGAATAGCAATATTCCTACGATGCACTGCCCGGATGGCGAAATTGGTAGACGCAAGAGACTTAAAATCTCTCGGAGGCAACTCCGTGCCGGTTCAAGTCCGGCTCCGGGCACCATATTTAATTAGCACCTCCCCCTCTTTCAGCAGCAAACGTTTCCCATCTTGTTTTAAGAGCACTAGAGAAGCTTTTTTGTGCTTCTTACAAGGCTCTTCAATTTTTTGATTACCCCTCTTTTTTACCCATCCTGTTGTATCCGATCGTCAAATAGCTTGCCCTCTCTTAAATATCGCACTAGAGCGCTTAGCCGCTATCTATATGCGCTGAAAGCAATTTTTCACAGACCCTCATCGCCAAGTGACAACAGTCACGCTATGATGCCTTCCTCTGCTGTCTACAGCACGCGAAGCATTTAGCACCTACTGCGTTTGAATGTAAAAGAGGATCCGGCCCCATGAGCTCGCCAACATCCGACGTACTTGTCATCGGCGGCGGCGTCGCCGGCCTAACTTTAGCCCTTGAAGTTGCTGACCACCTTTCGGTAACCCTGGTTAGGCCCGCTCTGGATGACCAAGGAGCCAGCCGCTGGGCGCAGGGTGGAATAGCCGCCGTACTCTCGCCAGACGACGATCTGGACGCCCATGTGCGAGATACGCTCATTGCTGGTGATGGCCTATGTGATGAAGAGGCTGTTCGATTTACCGTGACACACGGCCCAGATGCCATTCAGTGGCTAATCGACAACGGCGTCCCCTTTACACCGGATCCAGACCCGAGCGCCCGCTACCCTTATCATTTAACACGGGAAGGCGGTCACAACGCACGTCGCATTATTCATGCTGACGATGCAACTGGACGCGCGGTAGTCGATACGCTGTACGAAAAAGTCACTTCTCACCCCAATATTACTCAGCGCAGCGACTTAACCATCCTGCACTTAATCAGCGATACCACAGGCCGCTGTATTGGCGCGGAAGGCGTAGATCAACAGCAGCATCGACAAACACTGCTTGCCAAGCACATCGTACTAGCAACAGGCGGTGCAAGTGGCCTTTATCGACACACCACCACCCCATCGCCCAGCAGCGGGGAAGGCATGGTGATGGCCGCTGAACTGGGCGCAAAACTGATGAATCTTGAGTTTCAGCAGTTTCATCCTACCTGTCTGTTTGACCCAGAAGGACCTGCTTTTTTAATTAGCGAAGCCGTACGAGGAGAAGGCGGGCACCTGCTAAATGAGGCGGGTCATCGGTTTATGCCCGATATCGATTCTCGCGCTGAGCTGGCTCCCAGAGACGTCGTTGCTCGAGCAATCGATTCGCAAATCCAACAAAGCAGCCAAGGGCATGTGTGGCTAGATATCAGCCACCTTGGAGCAGCCGCTATTCGCCACCATTTCCCTACTATTTTGGCACACTGCGCCTCTCGGGGAATTGATATAACCCGCCAACCCATTCCAGTAGTGCCTGCCGCTCATTACAGCTGTGGCGGTGTTGCCACAGACCACCGCGGTGCAACTCACGTCACCAATCTCTATGCGGTTGGTGAGCTTGCCTACACAGGCCTACATGGCGCAAATCGCATGGCTAGCAACTCACTATTGGAGTGTCTGGTATACGCCAGGAGCTGCGCAAAGCACTTACTCACGCAGGAAAAACGCGCACAAACACGGCCAGTTGCACCTAAAGAGACTCTTAGCGATACCCCCGATACAATGCCGCTGCTAGGCCAGCAGTGGTCATCCACTTCCTTGGAAGCCCTGGCGGCTATACGTAGCGAACTGCGGGCAACAATGAGTCAGCACGTTTCGATTGTTCGCAGCAATCAGGGGCTAACTATCGCTCACCATAAGCTGAACGAACTTGAGACGCAGCTTAACGACATTTTAAACGACAGTCTTGACGGTGTTGCTGACAGCTCTAAGAGTGGCTCTAACAACGCTTTTGAAGGCACCGCAGACAAGCGCAGCCACCCTGAAAGCGTGCGTTTACAGCAAGCACTGTGGCTTGCAAAGCTGACGGTATTGGCGGCACTTCAAAGACATGAATCACGAGGACTGCATTACTCTATCGACTGGCCTGAGCACCAGGAAAATACAGCGGCTTCGGAGATGTCACTTGATCAGCTATCGCCCGGGACGATGGCATAAGCGCCGCAGCGAACGCTGACTGTGTGCAGGCAAACTATCTGGCCACAACCAAAGCCGCTGCGGCCCGACACGGAGCCCGATTAACCAAGGGCCCACGTAATCAGCATTAACAGGCTGTTCGTTTTCAAGCTCACCCTCTTCCGATAACCACTGCGCACTTAAGTGATGGCCGCTTTTTGAAACTCTTAACTCTCCCATGGGTTGATAGCGATACTCACGGCTCAGCAACAGTATCGCGATTACTGCCACAAGCAACGCTACCCATGGGCTAATAAGCCATGCTGTCACCGCACACACCCCGAATGCCAAGAATGCGTGAAAAGCGCACTGGATTTTAGAGCGTGCGATAAGCAGAGTTATCGGTATTTTCTGCATGTTCTACGATCATCTGCACGATGCGCTTTAATGATGGCTCCTCGGGCCATTCACGACGCATCAACCATCCAAAGAGATCTTGATCCTCTTCCTCAATTAAGCGCTGATAGGCCAACTGCTCATCTTCACTCAGTTCATCAAAGCGGTGTTCAAGAAACGGTATCAGCAGCAGGTCAAGCTCCCACATGCCACGGCGAGAGTGCCAATAAAGCCGTTTACGCAATATGGCTGCAGGGGAAGTATCGTCGTTCAACGTCAGCCTCTCCAGTTACAAAATGAGTCGCCAGTATACCTAAGCCACAGGGTCGCGCCAGCGCCTCACTTCGCCTATGCTGATATTCATTCTAGTACCTTGTTTTATCTGAATTGTTTTATCCTGTTATGCGCAGTATGCTGACTCTGTTGTTATCGAGGTCGCAAGCGCGTCACGGCCATTAAAGTTCGCAGGGAGCCAACCGATGACCAAATCTGAACTAATCGAACAAATTGCGATGCGTCAACCGGAGCTATCCGCCAAAGAAGTAGAAACGGCGGTGCGTATTATTTTAGACGATATGACCGATGCTCTTGCTAGCGGGGGACGGGTTGAGATCCGGGGGTTCGGCAGCTTTTCGCTACACTACCGAGAGCCTCGTGTCGGGCGCAACCCTAAAACAGGAGACCCGGTCGACTTGGACGGCAAGTATGTGCCGCACTTCAAACCGGGCAAAGAGTTGCGCGAACAGGTAGATGCAAGCCGCGCACTTGGCTATTAATGAGCTAACCGAGGCTACATAACCTCGGCGTTGCCAATAGCAAGGCTCTTTTGATCTTGTTATCCGACTTTATGTGGGATGACGCCGCGCCACGACTCATACACAATAGAGCCATTATGAACGTCACTGACTAGGAAACTCTCATGCGTTGGATCAAAGGGCTGATTCTGGCCGTCATATTGCTGGTTGTTCTACTGGTGGGCATTTTATTTGCCGTCAACAACCAACAAACCATTGCCTTAAACCTAATTTGGGCAGAACTGCCGCCTGTGTCACTCTCTGTCTGGCTGCTAGCTACGTTAACTTTCGGCGTTATCTTAGGCATGCTTGCCATGCTAGGTGTTTACGTGCGCCTTAAAGCGCAGCTAGCACGAAGTGAACGACACAATAAGCAACAGCGCAAAGAGCTAGACCGCTTACGCACTCAGGAGCTTAAGGAACTGGCTTAAATGTATGATGTCGTGCTGCTAGGCGTTCTACTGGCAGCCATTGCCATCGGCTTTGGCCTGGGTGTTCGTCACGCTTCCCGCCGCCGCCAGCGCACTCACGACTCTCGCCCATCTGGTTTATCGAGAGAGTACTTTGTCGGGCTGAATTACCTGCTCAATGAGCAGCCCGACGAAGCTATCAATACGTTTGTCAATGCACTGGATGTTAACAGCGATACTGTGGAAACCCACATAGCGCTAGGTAAGCTGTTTCGCGCACGCGGTGAAGCAGACAAAGCCGTTAGCATTCATCAAAACCTACTTGCTCGCCCTGCCCTTTCCACCAGCACTAACGAACATGTGCAGCTTGAGCTAGCACGTGACTTTATGGCGTTAGGCGTTCACGACCGAGCTCAGCGAATGCTGAGAGCGCTGCTGGATAAATCAGACAATGACACCTATCGCCAGGAAGCCAAGCGGCTACTGATTGATTTGCTTGAGCGCGAAAAAGACTGGCAAGAAGCACTCGACGTGGCTCAATCACTGTTCAAGCAACAGCCCGGCATGCAACGACCTGCTGCTCACTGGCTATGTGAACTCGCCCAGCAGGAGATACATCAAGCAAGTCGCGCGATCGCCCGTAAGCACTTAAAAAAAGCACTTCAATTGGATGAGCGATGCGTCCGCGCGACGTTACTACTTGCTGAGCTGGAGATGGATAATGGGCATTACACACGTGCCATTGAGCGCCTAAACCATATTCCCCAGCAGGATATTGCCCACATCCCCACCATGCTGCCCACCCTCCAGCATGCCTATGAGCGTAATAACGACATTCAAGGGTTTGAAACGCATCTTTATCGACTGCTGGGACAAGCACCGTACACCAGCATTATTATCGCCCTCGGAGAGCTCGTTCATCAAAGAGATGGCGTAGATAGTGCTATTGAGCAAACGGGAGAGTGGCTAAGGGAGGCACCCAGCCTGGGGGGACTCGATTACTTAATCGATCTTTATCATGAAAGCCAACGTTTGAGTGGAAAAACTCCGCCAGACACGCGTTTGCTGTTACTTAAGCACCACACCAATGCCCTTTTAGAGGGCAAAGCCCGCCATCGCTGCCGCCGCTGCGGCTTTGCCAGCGACAGCCTGGCATGGCAGTGCCCTAGCTGCCGCCGCTGGGGCACCATTAAACCTATTACCGGGGTAGATGGCGAATAAGCGATGATTACCGTCAGTCAGCCAGCTCAGCTTCTATGGCTGCTAGCGCCATCATTGGCTCTTCCGCCTGTGTTACCGGTCGCCCAATCACTAAGTGCGTACTGCCAACACGCATCGCATCACTGGGTGTCATAATACGCTGTTGGTCATTAGCCGCAGCAAAGCTAGGGCGTATTCCAGGAGTTACCTTCAAAAAGTCGTCGCCACACAGCGCCTTGATTTGCGCCGCCTCTTGGGCTGAACAGACAACACCGCCTAATCCACTCTGCTGAGTTAATGCGGCTAAACGCAATACATGCTCTTCCGGCGTCGCAGCTATGCCTACCTCATGCAGATCCTCAGCTTGCATGCTGGTTAGCACCGTAACGGCAATAAGATGTGTACTTAGCCCATGATCATCTAAACGCTTAGCGGCCGCTTCCATCATCTTGCGCCCGCCCGAAGCATGCACGTTAACCATCCATACGCCTTGCTCAGCTGCCGCCTGCACCGCGCCTGCCACCGTATTGGGAATGTCATGAAATTTTAAGTCTAGAAAAATTTCAAAACCACGCCCATGCAAGGCTTCCAGTACCGCAGGGCCACTGCGCGTAAACAACTCTTTACCCACCTTTACCCGGCAGCGCTTAGGGTCAAGCTGATCTGCCATGCATAAAGCCGCATCAAGAGAGGAATAATCCAACGCGATAATCAACGGGGTATCAGTAGACACTGTGCTTAACTCCATTTTTCATTTGACAGCATTATAACAGCCATCCCGACCCCGCTGTGTAAGTGATTAACCATTATCAGAGAGCAAAAATCTTACAAACACCATCGTTAATGTCTTACAGCCTACCTCCTATAAACGTATTAGTTTAATTAAGGCAAAAGGTATTGAAGGAACAGTCAACCTTTTTGCATACGCAAACCGCCACAGCCTATCACTCCAAGTACAACAACCGATGGGAAAGGCGGCTTTAGGGAAATCTATGAGGATATTAACAATGAAAATAACGCTAAAAGGACTATTGGCTGCACTGCTATTGAGCCTAAGCTTAGGGGTTTCGGGCCTTGCATTGGCACAAGACATCGCGCCTATTAATGTGAATACAGCGGATGCTGAGCTGCTTGCTGAGTTACCTGGTATCGGACCCAGCCGTGCGGCCGCTATTATAGAAGAGCGCGAAAATAATGGCGCATTTGCTAATGTAGATGATCTCACCCGCGTTAGCGGCATTGGCCCCGCCACTGTTGATCGTATGCGCGAGCAAGTAGCGATTGAAGAGTAAACTGCTAAAGCAAAGATAAGTATAAAACTTACATCTCTCTAGGCTGAAGCCGCCGTTTAGGGCATTCCCAAAACGGCGGCAAGGCGTCACCTAGCATTCACGCGCGAATACTCTTTAAAAGCTATCACCGGGTATGCGTACAGAGCCTTCCATTAACACCCGCGCGCTGCGGCTCATGACAGCTTGATCAATCTGCCAGCGCCCATCAGTCAGGCTTGCTTTTGCACCTACACGCAACGAGCCAGAAGGATGCCCAAAGGTCACCGCTTCACGCTCCTCACCACCTGCGGCTAAATTTACTAACGTGCCTTGAATGGCTGCTGCCGCGCCGATGGCAACCGCTGCGGTACCCATCATTGCGTGGTGCAGCTTACCCATGGAAAGCGCCCTTACCACAAGATCGATGTTTTCCGCACTCACCGCTTTACCACTGGACGCCGTATAGCTGGCTGGCGGGGCAACGAAAGCCACCTTCGGCGTGTGCTGCCGGCTGACCGCTTCATCAACATGCTTAATCAATCCCATACGCACCGCAGCATGGGCACGAATGGTCTCGAACATGACGAGTGCTTTGGCATCGCTGTTAATTGCTTCCTGCAGTTCACAACCGGTATAGCCTATGTCCTGGGCGTTAACAAACACGGTGGGAATACCCGCATTAATCAGCGTCGCTTTTAAAACGCCAACCCCGGGCACTTCCATGTCATCAACCAAGTTCCCGGTTGGGAAAATTGCCCCTTCACCATCCGCAGGATCCATAAAGGCCACAGGAATCTCAGCCGCAGGAAAGGTCACACCATCTAGCTCAAAATCGCCGGTCTCCTGCACCTGTCCATTAACAATAGGCACTTGAGAGATAATGGTTTTACTGATATTGACCTGCCAAATACGTACTTCAGCGACACCGTTTTGCGGTATTTTGGCGGGGTCAACTAACCCATTAGCAATCGCATAAGGGCCTACTGCTGCCGATAAGTTGCCGCAGTTGCCGCTCCAATCCACAAACGGCTTATCAATTGAAACCTGGCCAAACAGGTAGTCCACATCGTGATCCGCGGACTCGCTCTTGGAAAGAATAACCGTTTTACTAGTGCTGGATGTCGCCCCTCCCATCCCATCGATCTGCTTTTCATAGGGGTCTGGGCTACCAATCACCCTCATCAGCAGTTTATCTCGCGCCTCGCCCGGCACTCTTGCCGCCTCGGGCAAGTTGTCCAAGGTGAAAAACACCCCCTTACTGGTGCCACCGCGCATATACGTCGCAGGAATACTAATTTGTCCAACATGAGACATAAATAACGCTCCCTAACCATTTTCAATGACGATGCCTGAACATTCTCAATGTCGATTATCAATGACCATGTTCACTAATCGCATGCCGAAAAAAGAGCCCGGCGCTTAGCGACGGGCTCTTTCATTAATCGCCTTGGCGCTACGTTACACGCCAATTTGGCTAAGCCGTGGTGGACTCAAGAAAGTCTTGGGCAAAACGCTGCAAGACCCCACCGGCAGAGTAAATCGTGACCTCTTCGGCGGTATCAATACGGCAGATCACCGGCACACGTTCAGTGGTACCATTTTGACGATGAATAACCAGCGTTAGCTTGGTGCGCGGCTGAGGAGTGCCCTCTACGTCGAAGACTTCCGTACCGTCCAGCGCCAAGGTTTTACGTGTGGTGCCCTCTTCAAACTGCAGCGGCATCACGCCCATACCAATTAAATTGGTACGGTGAATACGCTCAAAGCCCTCGGCCACAATGGCTTCAACACCCGCTAGCGCAACACCTTTCGCCGCCCAGTCACGTGAGGAGCCCTGGCCATAATCCGCACCGGCAATAATAATCAGCGGCTGTTTACGCGCCATATACGTCTCAATGGCTTCCCACATCCGCGTCACGGTGCCCTCTGGCTCAACCCGTGCCAACGACCCCTGCAGCACATTGCCCTGCTCGTCGTGGACCATTTCATTGAACAGCTTGGGGTTCGCCAACGTCGCCCGCTGGGCAGTTAAATGATCGCCACGGTGGGTCGCGTAGGAGTTAAAGTCCTCCTCAGGCAAGCCCATCTTGTGTAGATACTCACCTGCTGCGCTGTCCAGCATAATCGCGTTAGAAGGCGACAAATGGTCGGTGGTGATATTGTCCGGCAAAATCGCCAACGGACGCATACCTTTCAAACCACGTTCGGCAGCCATATTGCCTTCCCAGTAGGGAGGCCGACGAATATAAGTGCTCTGAGGCCGCCACTCATAAAGCGGGCTGACCTGAACGCGCGCGCTCTTGTCGAGGTCGAACATCGGGATATAGGTTTGACGGAACTGCTCTGGCTTCACGGAAGCCTTCACAATCGCATCGATTTCGCTATCGTCGGGCCAGATATCTTTTAGCGTGACGGGGTTTCCGTTTTGGTCGGTGCCCAGTACGTCTTTCTCAATATCAAAGCGAATCGTGCCAGCAATTGCATAGGCAACCACTAAGGGCGGTGATGCCAGAAATGCCTGCTTCGCATAGGGGTGAATGCGCCCGTCAAAGTTACGGTTACCGGAAAGTACCGCTGTGGCGTATAGATCACGGTCGATAATTTCTTTCTGGATGACCGGATCTAACGCCCCGGACATGCCGTTACAGGTCGTACAGGCGTACGCCACGACACCAAAGCCAAGTGTTTCCAGCTCATCCATCAGCTTGGCTTCTTCCAGATACATCTTGACGGTTTTCGATCCCGGCGCCAGCGACGATTTCACCCACGGTTTGCGGGTTAACCCTAAGCGGTTAGCATTACGAGCAATTAAGCCAGCTGCCACCATGTTGCGCGGGTTAGAGGTATTCGTGCAGCTGGTAATCGCGGCGATAATCACCGCACCATCTGGCATTCTACCTGCTTGCTCGTCGGCCCTTGCTTTATCCAAGTCGATCGCGATACCGCGCTGGGCCAGCTCCGAGGTGGGCAAATGAGCATGAGGGTTGGAAGGCCCTGCCAAGGTGCGATTAACGCTTGAAAGATCAAAGCGCAGTATCCGCTCATACTCAGCAGTTTTTAGACTATCGGCCCATAGCCCTGTGTGCTTGGCATAGGCTTCAACCAGAGCAACCTGCTCATCCTCACGCCCCGTGAGCTTGAGGTAATCAATGGTTTGGTTGTCGATGTAGAACATCGCCGCCGTGGCGCCGTACTCTGGCGTCATGTTGGAAATGGTCGCCCGGTCGCCTACGGTTAACGCGTCGGCACCTTCTCCGTAAAACTCCAGGTAGGCACCGACGACGCGCTCTTTACGTAGAAACTCGGTAATCGCCAACACCATATCGGTGCTGGTAATGCCTGGCTGCAGTTTGCCAGAGAGTTCTACACCTACGATATCCGGCAGACGCATCATCGAAGCACGGCCCAGCATCACACTTTCGGCTTCAAGACCACCCACACCAACGGAAATAACACCCAGCGCATCAACCATCGGCGTGTGGCTATCGGTGCCCACACAGGTATCTGGATAAGCAATACGCACGCCTTGCTCATCAGGGCGGCACTGCACCACCGGCGACATTTTTTCCAGATTGATCTGGTGCATAATGCCGTTACCCGGAGGAATAACATCAACGTTCTCAAATGCCACTTTGGTCCAGTTAATGAAATGGAAGCGGTCATCGTTACGGCGATCTTCCACCTGGCGGTTTTTTTCGAACGCGTCTTTCTCAAACCCAGCGTGCTCAACGGCCAATGAGTGATCAACAATCAGCTGTGTAGGTACCACAGGATTCACTTTAGCCGGATCACCGCCCTTCTCAGCGATGGCATCCCTTAGGCCAGCAAGATCGACTAGCGCGGTCTGCCCCAGGATGTCATGGCATACAACGCGTGCCGGGTACCAAGGAAAATCCAAATCTTGCTTGCGCTCGATGAGCTGTTTCAGTGCATCGGTTAACAGCGCTGGATCGCAGCGGCGTACCAACTGCTCAGCCAACACTCTGGACGTGTAGGGCAGCGTCGCGTAGGCGCCGGGCTTGATATCTTCAACGGCTTGATGCGCGTCGAAGTAATCTACCGGAGCACCCTCTGCCGTCACGCCTGGCAGCGGCTTACGATAATTCGTGTTCATAATGCCTCTCACTTAATCACGGCCCGTTAAGGGTTAGTCACGCGCTTCGATGGGCACCCACTCGCTCTTCTCAGGACCAGTGTAGTCGGCGCTGGGGCGAATAATGCGGTTATTGGCGCGCTGCTCAAACACATGCGCTGCCCATCCCGTTAAACGGGACATGACGAAGATTGGCGTGAACAGTTTGGTCGGAATATCCATGAAGTGGTAAGCACTGGCATGGAAGAAGTCCGCATTGCAGAAAAGCTTCTTCTCGCGCCACATGACTTCTTCGCAGCGCACAGAAACGGGATAAAGCACGCTGTCGCCAACGTCTTCAGAAAGTTTCTTCGACCACTCTTTGATAATTTCATTACGCGGGTCAGACTCGCGATAAATGGCATGACCAAAGCCCATGATTTTCTCTTTGCGCTCAAGCATACCAAGCATTTCACGCTCAGCTTCTTCCGGCGAAGCCCAGTTCTCGATCATCGCCATGGCCGCTTCGTTAGCACCGCCATGTAGCGGGCCACGCAACGAGCCAATTGCGCCGGTAACACAGGAGTGCATATCGGAAAGCGTCGAGGCGCAAACCCGCGCCGTGAACGTTGACGCATTGAACTCATGCTCGGCGTATAGAATCAGCGATACGTTCATAACCCGCGCATGCAGCTCAGAAGCGGGCTCGCCGCGCAGCATATGCAAGAAGTGACCACCTACCGAGGCATCGTCGGTTTCAGTATCAATACGAACGCCGTCGTGGCTAAAACGGTACCAGTAGCAAATAATTGAGGGCAGTACCGCTAGCAGTCGATCAGAAACATCCTGCTGCTGGTCAAAGCTCTCTTCTGTCTCCAGGTTACCCAGCATGGAGGTACCGGTGCGCATAACATCCATCGGGTGCGCATCTTTGGGAATTTGCTCCAGTACGGTTTTCAAAGCATCGGGTAAGCCACGCAGCCCCTTCAGCTTGGTAATGTAGCTATCAAGCTCGGCTTGATTGGGCAGCTTGCCTTTCAGTAATAAATACGCGACTTCTTCAAACTTCGCCTTCTCGGCCAGCTCTTTGATATCAAAACCACGGTAGGTTAATCCGGAACCCGTTTTACCCACCGTACACAGCGCTGTAGCACCGGCGCTTTGACCACGGAGTCCTGCGCTGTTTTGCGGTTTGTCAGCCATGTCGTGTCTCCTGTTAGCTCTTTTTATATGTTTTAGTATTGATAATGTTAACGGCTATTAAGCGTCTTTCTGCTCAGCAAATAGCGCGTCGAGCTTTTGCTCGAAATCGTGATAATTTAAAAAGTCGTACAGCTCATCGCGAGTCTGCATGGTATCGACCACCTCTTTTTGATGACCGTTATCTAAAATGCTCTGATACACCTTCAATGCGGCAGCATTCATAGCGCGGAAGGCCGATAGCGGATAGAGCACCATGCGGCACCCCACCTCGCCCAGCTCCTGCTGAGAGAACAGCGGCGTTGCGCCAAACTCAGTGATGTTGGCCAGTATTGGCGCATTCACGCGCGAACAGAACGCACGATAATCATCCAGGGTGTGCACGGCTTCGGCGAAGATTGCATCCGCACCCGCCTCCACACAGGCATTAGCACGCTCGATAGCGGCGTCTAAGCCCTCTTTCTGGAACGCATCGGTACGCGCAATTAGATAGAAATCGGGATCAAGCTTGGCATCTGCCGCAGCTTTGATGCGGTCAACCATTTCCTGCTGGGACACAATGGCTTTATTCGGGCGGTGGCCGCAGCGCTTTTGAGCCACTTGGTCTTCCAGGTGAACCGCAGCAACGCCTGCGCGCTGCATCTCTTTAACGGTACGCGAAATATTAAAAGCACCGCCCCAGCCCGTATCGATATCTACCAGCAGCGGAAGATCGGTAGCGCCGCAGATACGATGTGCATCTTCCACCACGTCGTTCATGCTGGTCATACCCAAGTCCGGCAAGCCAAAAGACGCGTTAGCCACGCCGCCGCCCGACAGATAAATCGCTTGGTGGCCTACTCGCTCGGCCATCATCGCGGTATACGCGTTAATCGTGCCTAGAATCGGTAGAGGGCGGTTCGCGTCTAGCGCAGCACGAAAGCGAGCACCTGGCGTGAGAGTAGATGAAGTGGACATTGGCATTGCTCCTTTAAAAGGCTTGGCGGATAGGCGTAACGAACTAATCCGCTGATGACGTTGATTGTTGTTCAAGAACAGCAGCGTAACGGTCGGCGACGTTGGCTCGGGAAGCGCTAACGTGGCGGCGCATCAGCAACTCCGCTAGCTCGGCATCTCCGGCTTCAATGGCATCTACAATACGATGGTGCTCGACAAAGGCGAGCTGGGGCCGCTTACCGCTGGCGCTGAACTGGGTACGGTAAAGACGCACTAAGTAGTAGAGATCATCGCAAAGCAGGTTCATCAGCATTTTGTTATGGCTGCCTTGAACAATGCGATAGTGGAAGTCGAGATCGCCTTCGCGCTGATAGTAAGCTTCGCCACGCTTGAGATCTGCCTGGCCTTCGTGAAGGGCCAACACCTCACGCAGCCCTTTAATCTCCTCGGCAGACATATGCTCAGCAGCCAAGCGGGCTGCCATGCTCTCAAGCGCTTCGCGCACATCAAACAACTCAAGCAGCTCTTTCATAGAGAGTTTGACAACGCGAGCGCCAACGTGAGGAACACGCTCAATTAGACGGTGCGCTTCTAAACGCCGCATGGCTTCGCGCAACGGACCGCGAGAGATACCGTACGTTTTAGAAAGCCCCGGCTCGGTAATTTTGCTGCCCGGCGCCAGCTCTCCACGTACGATAGCGTCTTGAAGCTGGTGAAAGACCCGCTCAGCCAGCGTTCGGACTTCTGGTGAGGTCTGATCACTGGGCGAATCAGCTTTAGAACGAGAAAGAGTAGCAAGTGAGGTCATGGCTAATTGTCGACAATTATGAGGTAGGAGAACTTTAGCCCGCCACATTTGTGCCGTCAACTAGTCAAAATGGTCGATTTTATTCACCTTTCGTGTAACCCAGCCATTTATTCTTGGGCTAATGTCAACAATCATGCTCTTTCCGTTAACCGTGTTTAACCTACCGTGAGAAAGGCGTCAGTGGTTAACACTGGTGTCATCTATTAACGACCTCTAGAATGCGATGCCTTCCATCGGCCTGGCGTTTGCTCCATGACATCGGCGTTGACCATTAAAGCCCTGCCCTACTCTCCTACTCCCCTGGAGATCTTTGCTCACCTGCGAAAGCGTCATGGTGCGGTATTACTTGATAGCGGCCGCCCATCAGCAAACGGGCGCTACGACATTATCAGCAGTGATCCGTTAGCTACACTAGAAGTCATGCCTGATGGACAAACTAACTTCACTTCAACGCAGCTGGACCTTCCCTCGGCACTCGCTGGAGATATGACCGCCCAGCAGCAATGGATGCTTGAACAGCTACCCAGCACAGATTTCCCCAGCGAGCTGCCTTTTTTAGGCGGCCTGATGGGGTATTGGAGTTATGACCTAGGACGTAATAACCTCGCGATTTCCAGCCGCCACCCCAATGTTACTAATCTGCCATTGGCACGTTTGGGGCTTTACGACTGGTGCATTACCTTTGATCACGAAAAGCAGGCAACATGGCTCATTGCAACAGCAACTCGCCAACAGCAGGTCATGAAATGGCTAGCTCAGCCACCTGCCAGTGTTGCTAAAGACTTTCACTTAACCAGCCCCTTTCATGGCGAGCTAAGCCAAGCGGATTACACCGAACGTTTTAACACTGTTCAGCACTACATTCGCGCCGGCGACTGCTATCAAATTAACCTTGCTCAGCGGTTTACAGCGAGCTATGAAGGCGATGAATGGCAGGCTTACCTACGCCTTCGCAAGGCAACGCCAACGCCCTTCTCAGGCTTTATGGCATGGAAAAACCAGGCGGTACTCTCGCTTTCCCCCGAACGCTTTATCCAGTGTAAAGACGGGCGAGTGGAAACGCGCCCAATCAAAGGCACGCGACCACGTGGTAAGTCGCCGGAGGAGGATATCACCCTAGCGGAACAGCTATTAAGCAGCACGAAAGACCGCGCGGAAAATGTCATGATTGTTGACTTGCTGCGCAATGACTTGGGACGCGTATGCGCTCCTGGGTCTATTCGTGTACCGCAGCTATGTCAGTTAGAGAGCTACCCCAACGTGCATCACCTGGTAAGCGTGGTTCAAGGTCAGCTCGCCAAACATCGCTCACCGCTATCTCTGCTGACAGCAGCGTTTCCTGGCGGCTCTATTACTGGCGCGCCTAAAATACGCGCCATGCAAATTATCGACGAGTTGGAGCCTTGCCAACGCAGTGTCTATTGCGGAAGCCTGGGGTACATTGATAAACGGGGCAGCATGGACACATCAATTGCGATACGCACCATGGTGGCAGATGCAGGCAAGCTACATGTTTGGGGCGGCGGAGGATTAGTCGCCGACTCTAGAGCAGACGAGGAGTACACAGAAACACTGGATAAAATCCGTCATCTAATCGGCGCTTTGGAATAAATAACAAAATTCTTACATCAAAAAGGAATATAAAAGCCAAACCAAACGGTATTGGGGCTAAGCCCCTTCTCTTTGATAGCCTAGTGTCATACTCGACCTTATGACAGGAGGCAGCATGTCTTCAGCGCTTGACAGCATTAACCGTGATTTTGCCAATAATCCCCAAGAGCTTATCAAGTGGGCGCTTAGCCAAGGCGAGCGGCCTATTTGCACAACCAATTTCCGGCCGTTTGAGGCGGTGATTCTGCATATGGTCACTCAGGCACGCCCAGACATACCCATCGTATGGATGGATAGTGGCTATAACACTGAGGCCACTATCCAATTCGCCGATGCCTTAATCCAGCGGCTGAACCTAAACATGGTCAGCTTTATTCCGCAGCGAACCCGTGCTCACCGCGAAGCGCTAGAGGGGGCAATGCCCAGCATTGACGACCCACGTCACGCAGCCTTCACTCAAGAAGTAAAGATTGAGCCGTTTGAGCGTGCCCTGCGGGAAATGCAGCCGGATGTATGGTTCACAGCCCTGCGGGCAGAGGACACCCCAGAGCGGGCTAAAATGCAGCCTGCCAGCCGTAACAGCGATGGCTTATTAAAAATTGCCCCGCTGCTGCAGTGGACAGCAAAAGATATGTACTACTATCTTGAGGCACACGACCTGCCCAACAACTTCGACTACTTCGACCCCACCAAGGTAGAAGACAAACGTGAGTGTGGCCTGCACTTACAGCACTGATTAGGCAGAGAACGGTGAATAGCGCCCAGACACCCACGTCAAGCGCTATTCACCCACTACGCTCCTAATGCTCAGGAAGCTCTACTCCCTCAAACAACTCATGCTCAAAACGTGGGCCAGCCAACAAGGCTTCGTCTACCAGGTCCCGGGTAAGATGAGGTGCAAAGCGTACGAGAAAATCGTACATGTAGCCACGCATAAAAGTGCCACGACGAATCCCAATCTTAGTCGTAGAACTCGCGAAGAGATGGCTGGCGTCCAATGCGACCAAGTCTTCATCTAGCACCGGATCAACCGCCATTTGGGCGACAATACCAACCCCCATGCCCAGTCGCACATAGGTTTTAATCACATCAGCATCAGCGGCCGTTAACACCACATTGGGCGTAAGTCCCTGTGCTTTAAACGCATCATCTAACTGCGAGCGGCCGGTAAACCCAAACACATAAGTAACGAGAGGATGTTCGGCCAACGCTTGAAGCGTCAGCGGCTTGTCTATCGATGCCAGTGGGTGGTCTTTAGGTACTAAAGCGCAGCGATTCCAGCGGTAGCAAGGTAACAACACCAAGTCGGTGAATAGCTCTAGCGATTCAGTGGCAATTGCAAAATCGGCCTGACCTTCGCTAACCATCTGAGCGATTTGCTTGGGTGTGCCCTGCTGCATATGTAGGGCAACATCAGGATACTTGAGGGTAAACTCGCTGATGATAGGAGGTAGTGCATAGCGCGCCTGAGTATGAGTAGTAGCAATCGACAAACTCCCCCGGCGCTCGTCACTGTGCTCTTGGGCGACTTGTTTGATGTTTTCGGTCAGCTTCAACACCTGACCTGCCAGCTCAATGATAGACAGCCCTGCAGGCGTTACGCGGGTAAGGTGCTTTCCGCTACGTGCAAAAATCTCCACACCTAGCTCATCTTCAAGCAAGCGTATCTGCTTGGAAATACCCGGCTGCGAGGTAAACAAACTCTGCGCGGTGGCTGACACATTCAGGTTGTGTCGATTGACTTCCCAGATATAGCGAAGTTGCTGTAGCTTCATATCCTCACCTTATTATCTATGCAGGAAGCACGTTGAAGCGCATCCTCGCGCCGCTGCTAACTTGCACCACCCGCGAAGCACCAAAAGGTGCAATACGCGGGGGGCGACACGCCTCATACATACAATTTTGAATAAAAAATTCTCTTATAATTCACTTATAGTATAAAAAATAGCCGTTACGAACACCTCAAAATTTTTCATAATGGTTGTCTAAACGTCATAGGAAATTTGCCAGCACCTTCTTCGCCCGCTAACATCTGCCAACTTGGCGCGGTGAAGTGCGCTAGTAAAACGCGTAATGACCGTTGCTCCATTTGAGGCAACGAAACAGCAAGAGCAACGCAAACGGGAGAAACAGATGGCTAACAATGTTGATGTCACCAACGCCAATTTTGAGCAAGAAGTCCTCAACGCCGAACAGCCAGTCCTACTGAAGTTTTGGGCCCCCTGGTGCGGTCCCTGTAAAGTAATGGCACCTGTGGTTGATGAAGTTGCCGCCGAACGTGGTGATAACCTGAAAGTGGTTAGCGTGAACGTTGACGATGCGCCTGAAATTGCTGCAGAACAAGGTGTGCGCGGCGTTCCGACAGTGATGTTATTTAAGTCGGGCACGAAAGTGGCATCGCTGGTAGGTGCACAGTCTAAATCCCAGCTGACCCAATTTATCGATCAAAACGCCTAACGCGCGCGAACGCTACCGCTGGCACTGCCAGCGGTAACTCTCTGCACTTCCCATCCTAAACGCTCCCTTTATTCTCGACGCTTCCAAGGCGGACGACGTGCATCACCAAGACGCGTTCGACGCTGCCCTCCCGGCCCCAGCAAATGAGCAATCCAGCGAGTCTGAGGATGGCTATCCAAGGCGATTTTTAATGTCATCGTCAATACGACCGACAACAACATCCCCGTAGCGCCAAAGATCCACCCCCACACAACCAACGAAAGAAACGCCACGAAGGTAGATAGCCCCAGCGCTTGCCCCATCACTCGCGGCTCAATCAAGTTACCCAAAACAAAATTAATCACCAAATAGGCGGATGCGAGTAACAGCGCCTGTAATACTCCGCCATCTTGAGATACTAACAATAGCAGTACGGGAGGAATCGCCGCCAAAGCCGAGCCGATATTAGGGATAAAGTTAAGCGCAAAAGCCAATACCCCCCACAGCAACGGAAACTCCACTCCCACTATCAAGCAAGAGAGCCATACGAGTACCCCGGTGGCCAAACTAATAACGGTCTTCACTGCTAGATAGCGTTTCAGCGTTAAACTAAACTCGCTAAACCGCTTTAGGCTTGGCGCTGGGTTCTCAAGAGCGCGGGACACTTTATCTCGGAAATTAAGCGTCTCAAACAGCATGAAAATAACTAACAGCCCAATAATACTGCCTTGCATAAAGAGATTGCCGAGCTCGCCTAACAACGTTGCCACCCACGACCCATCGTCCTCCATAGCAAGCATATTGCTAAGCTGATCAGGATTAATGGCTAGCCCACGGCTGGAGAGCGCGTTGAGCAAAGCCCAATAGTGCTCATACAAGCGCGACTCGATATCTGGCAGCACCTGAACAAAGGTGCTAAAGCTGTTGACCACCAGCAAACCAATTAAGGAAATAAAGCCCAATAGCACCATCAGCGTTAAAAAAGCAGAAGCTCCCCTACTGAGGCCACAACGATGCAGCCACTGCACAGGCGACGTACATACAACAGCAATAAATACTGACAGTAGCAGAGGAACCAAAAGATCCGCCCCGGCCTTCATACCCGCCACAATAACGACTAGTGCAGCAAGCGCCAGGGTCGCATTTAAGGGGATGCTACGATAATCCTCATCCGATAATTTCGACATTGCCCTTTCCTTAGCGTGTTATCCAGATATCATGGCCGCTCGCACAATATTGCACAAACCATGACAACATTAAGCAATTGCTTTGCATCGACTCTTAGCCAGTGAACTTTATTGCGCTTTGCCCTTCCAAGCAGCGTCACAGTATAAGTTAGTTAACATTAAACATTGGCTCGATCAGTAAGGAAGTGACTTATGAACCTAGTAACACCACAGCTAAAACGCTTGCGCTACGGCGTGCTTGGCAGCGCACTGCTCGCCCTTCTGGCAACGTCTACGGCTCATGCTGCTCCCACTACCCCGCCTAGCTTACAGGTCCAAGCCCAATCATGGGTGGAAGTAGAGCCCGATAAAGCCACTCTGTCCGCACGGCTGTGGGAAAATACTCCCGCGGTTTCCACGCTGGAAGATACCGACAGCGGCGAACTGAGCGACGCACGCGAACGACTGGAAAATCGTGCCAGTGAGCTAATTAAGGCCATGGAAGACATTGGCATTGAGCAGCGCGCCATCAATGCAGGGTCACTCAATGTTTATCCTGAGCACGTCGCCGGCCCGCGCAACGATGATGGTGAGCGTGAAACGTTAATGCGCACCCGCTTAGAGCGCCCTTTCAGTATTGAGCTTACCGATATAGATCAGTTGGGCGAGGTGCTTGACGCCATGATAAGTGCTGGCGTGAACACGCTAGACGGCGTTCAGTTTGATCTTCAAGACCGCAACGCCGCTACCGATGAAGCGCTGACCAAAGCACTAGAGAAAGCCCGCCATAAAGCGGACCTAATGGCCAGCACCCTAGGCGTAAGCCTTGGTCAAGTACAGCGCATTGAAGAAGCCCAAGCTCCCGTCTTCCAGCCCCGCATGATGGCCATGCGCGCTGAGAGCGATTCCATGGGCAGTGGTTCCGCTAGCGACTATCGCCCCGGCACCATTCGTATCGATGCCGAGGTCAACGTCGTGTGGGCAATTAGAGGGCAAGACGCTCAAGACCGCCCAAGTAATGCTGGAGAGGCTCAGGAATAGCAATAGAGCCATCCGCCTGCTGGTGGTTTTCAAGCACCGCCAGCAGGCAACGCCCCACTGCCAAACCTGAACCATTCAATGTATGTAACAACTGCGGCTTTTTAGCGTCTGGGTGGCGGAAGCGAGCTTGCATGCGCCGCGCCTGGAAATCCTCACAGTTAGAGACTGAAGAAATCTCCCGATACGTTTCTTGGCTAGGTAACCAAACTTCCAAGTCGTAGGTCTTCGCCGCACCAAAGCCCATATCACCGGTACATAACGTGACTACGCGGTAAGGCAACTCCAACGCCTGCAGAATTGCTTCAGCATGGCCACGCATCTCTTCCAGTGCTTCATAACTCTTTTCTGGCTCAACAATCTGCACCATTTCAACTTTATCGAACTGATGCTGACGAATCATGCCGCGGGTATCGCGCCCATGAGAACCTGCTTCGCTGCGGAAACAAGGCGTATGGGCAGTCAACTTCATTGGCAACGCCGCCTGATCGACAATCTCATCACGCACAAAGTTAGTTAGTGGCACTTCCGACGTCGGAATTAGGTGGTATTCCCGCTCGTCGTTAAGTTTAAACAGATCTTCGCCAAATTTTGGCAGCTGGCCGGTGCCCATCAGCGAATCGCGATTCACCATGTACGGCACATAGCACTCTTCGTAACCATGCTGCTGAGTTTGCGTATCCAGCATAAATTGCGCCAGTGCCCGATGCAGACGCGCAATCGGCCCACGCATTACCGCAAAGCGAGCGCCAGTCAGCTTAGCCGCCAGTTCAAAATCGAGATAACCCGATTTCTTACCAAGATCCACGTGATCCAGCACCTCAAAATCAAACTCACGCGGCGTACCCCAGCGGTGAAGCTCAACATTATCGTCTTCGCTTTTGCCTTCAGGCACGCTTTCATGAGGAAGATTGGGAATACCACTGATAGCGTCATCCCACTCTTCCTGCACCTCAGCCAGTTCTTTCTTGGCTTTATCCAGGCGCTCGCCTAAATCGCTCACTTCATCCAGCAACGGCTGAATATCTTCACCGCTAGCCTTCGCCTTGCCAATCGCTTTTGAACGCATATTGCGCTCGTTTTGCAGCTGCTCGGTCTGGGTTTGCAACTCACGACGGCGCGATTCCAGCGCTTGCAGTGCCGCTTTATCAAGTTCGAAGCCCCGCCGGGCCAGTTGTTGCGCAGCCGCATCAAGATCACCGCGCAGCAGTTTCGGATCGAGCATGAGTTATCCCTTGGCCTGAAATCAGTGGAACACGGCGTACATCGCCCGTGATGAAAGAGGCCTATTGTAGGCAAAAGCACGGCGGGGAGCTATGGGGGAGCGCCAGCGAGTTATTACCTAATACAGCAAGTTATGAAAAGCAGGTTGGAAAACGAGAATTAGGGGTTCACATCTCCAAGAAAGATTCCTTCCGAACGTTTACTGCACAAAACTCCCGCTCCCCTGCATACGCTATTACCAATCGGCATAAAAACCTTGGCTCACTAGCCCAAAGTGATAGAGTGCCCGCCGATTTGCAGCGCGAATCACTAATAATGGATGTTAAACAGGAGAAGCGTAGTGCAGGAAACAGCAAAAAAGGGAAAGTTTTCTTGGTGGAGTAGAATCGCGCTGTGGAAAAAAATTTTGGCGGGGTTGGCACTGGGGATCTTAGCCGGTGCGTTACTAGGTGAAACCGCCAGTGTCTTTAAGCCGCTCGGCGATATTTTCATTAATGCCATAATGATGCTGATTGTACCGCTAGTGTTTTCGACGCTAGTAGTCGGTATTACCTCAATGCGTGACCCGCAAAAAATGGGTCGCATTGGTGCGCGTACTATTACCTTGTATTTGGTGACGACGGCCTTTGCGATCAGCATCGGTCTACTGCTGTCCACCTTGTTACAGCCAGGGGTAGGCGTCGATTTAAGCTTCGATACAGAAGTGACTGCAAACGAAGCCCCCTCTCTGATTTCTATTCTGGTTAACTTGGTGCCGCGCAACCCTCTCGATGCCCTGGCTAATGGCAACATTATGCAGATTATTGTATTTGCCATTGGCTTAGGTATTTCGCTAACGCTGATTGGCGAAAAAGGCGAGCCGGTTATGAAGGTTTTCGATAGCTTTGCTGAAGCTATGTACAAGCTCACCGGCATTGTGATGGCCTTTGCGCCCTTTGGTGTATTTGGCTTAATCGCTCACGTTTCGGGCCAGTACGGCTTAGAAATCCTGCTGCCGCTGGCCAAGCTGATTGGCGTGGTATATCTCGCCTGCATTCTGCATGTGTTGGTAATTTACTCTGGGTTTATTTCACTACTTGGCCGCTTGAACCCTGTGCGCTACCTGAAAGGCAGCTTGGATGCCATTGTGGTGGCGTTCTCCTCTGCCTCGTCTGCTGGCACGCTACCGGTGTCGATTCGCTGCGCGCAAAAAAACCTAGGGGTTTCAGAGGGCGTTTCTGGCTTTGTGCTACCCGTGGGCGCGACGATTAACATGGATGGCACAGCGCTTTACCAAGGCGTAGTCGTGCTGTTTATTGCCCAAATGACCGGCACCGATCTAACCATGATGGATTACGGCATGATTGTGGCCACCGGCACGCTGGCCTCAATTGGCACCGCGGGCGTTCCCGGCGCGGGTCTTATAATGCTGTCGATTGTAATGGCACAAATTGGCCTTCCTCTGGAAGCGATTGCGGTGGTTGCCGGTATCGACCGTATTCTGGATATGGCCCGCACCAGCGTAAACGTGGCGGGTGATTTGATGGTCACGACCCTGGTGGGGAAAAGCGAAGGCGAGCTAAACGAAGAGGTTTATAACAACAACCGCGCATAGACTTCTTTATGAATGTTACTTTAGCGCTTGCTGCCTTTGTGCAGCGGGCGCTTTTTTTATGGCCTGGCGCTAACCTGCTAGCATGTCGTTAATCTTCCCTAATCATGCGAGCTCTTATGCCCTCTGCGTTTGAACAAACTCTAACGGCCATTGATGCGCTTCACGCCCAAGATCCGCGCCAAACCACCCTTACCGATGGTACACCCCTGCCCCAGGAGCTTGCCTACGCCCAGCGTATGAGCCATTGGTTAGCGCAGTTGCAATCTGCCCCTGCCGAACTGCTGCGTTTGGCGGTACGCGCCCAGCATCTCCAGCGCTGGCTTGTGCCGCGCAGCGATTACCCTGAAGGACGCATAGGCTATTTAACCTGGCGTCGCGATCAGGGTGAGCGCGCGGGCGATACCACTGCCCAACTGATGCGTGACGCTGGCTATAGCGCTGCAGACGCCGAACGAACCGCAACGCTTATCCGCAAGAAAGGTCTTGGCCGCGATGCCGATGTGCAAGCGCTGGAAGATTGCGCCTGCCTGGTGTTCTTGGAAAATTACTTCGCGGATTTCTCCCGCAAGGTCGAGCACGACCATATGGTGCGTATTGTGCAAAAAACCTGGGGCAAGATGTCCCCCCAAGCACATGCACTTGCTCTGGCACTACCCATGAACGCGACCAGCGCAGCGCTGGTGAAAGAGGCGCTTGGCAGCGCATAAGACGCGCCATCAAGATGCAGAGCCGCGGTAGCTGCGGTAAAGTAGCGTATCCCCTATCCGCTCCCAGCAGTGACGGCTTGATCAACTATGATTGCATCTTTGGATTCTCGTACGGCCCCGTTTAAACGCCTGAGCACTCATTACGTGCGTTTCCTCGACGCCTTGCGCGCCCGTGGCTTCGAAGGCGAAATAGCCCCTGACTATGCCAACCGCACGGTGCTGGCAACGGATAACTCGATTTACCAGCGCCTGCCCCAGGCGGCGGTGTTTCCTAAGCACGCGGAAGACCTTGAGCGCCTTGCTAAGCTGGCTGCTGAGCTGCCCCACCGCGATGTCGTACTCACGCCTCGTGGCGGCGGTACCGGTACCAACGGCCAGTCGTTGACCGATGGTATCGTGGTGGACGTTTCCCGTCATATGAACCAGATCCTCGAGATCGATGTTGAGGCACGTCGGGTACGTGTTCAGGCGGGCGTGGTAAAAGATCAACTCAACGCGGCGCTGAAGCCCCATGGGCTGTTTTTTGCCCCAGAGCTATCCACCTCTAACCGCGCCACCATCGGCGGGATGATCTCCACCGATGCCAGCGGCCAGGGCAGCTGCGAATACGGCAAAACCCGTGATCATGTGTTGGAGCTGGATACGGTTCTGCTGGGAGGCCAGCACCTGCATAGCCGTGCGCTTAGCGCTGACGAAGAGCAGCAGGCCGTTGCCCAATCCGGCATGCTCGGCCAGGTGCATACCACCGCGGCTGAGATTATCGATCAACAGCGCGGGCTGATTGAGGCGAAATTTCCGCCGCTCAACCGCTGCTTAACCGGCTACGATCTGGCGCATCTGCGGGAAGCAGAAGGCCAACTGAACCTGAACAGCCTGCTGTGTGGCTCGGAAGGCACGCTGGGCTTTTTGAATGAAGCGGTACTCAATGTGCTGCCGATTCCCAAGCACGCCACTTTGGTCAATGTGCGTTACGTCAGCTTTATGGACGCGCTACGCGATGCCAAGGCATTGATGACGACCAGCGCGCGCCCCACCTCGATTGAAACCATCGACGACACCGTGCTGCAGCTGGCCATGGAGGACTTTGTCTGGGACAGCGTGGCGGCGTTTTTCCCCGCCACCGGCAGCACGCCGATTCGTGGCATTAATCTGATCGAATTTAATGACGATGATCCTGAACGCTTGGCCGAACGGGTGCAGGCGTTCACAGACCACTTAAGCCAAGATCCCACGGTCGAACGTTTAGGCTACACCTTGGCCGAAGGCCGCCCGCAGATTCAAAAAGTTTACGCCATGCGCAAACGTTCGGTGGGCTTGCTAGGCAATGTGCAGGGCGAAAAACGCCCAATTGCGTTTGTCGAAGATACCGCCGTACCACCGCAGCACTTGGCTGACTTTATTACTGAGTTTCGCGCCGCACTGGATGCCCGCAAGCTCTCCTATGGTATGTTTGGCCATGTCGATGCGGGGGTGCTGCACGTTCGCCCGGCGCTGGATATGAAAGATCCCGAACAGGAAAAACTGATTCGTGAGATTTCTGATCAAGTGGCTGACCTGACCCAGAAGTACGGCGGGCTGTTATGGGGCGAGCATGGCAAGGGCGTGCGCTCGGAGTACGGCCCCAAATTCTTTGGCGAGCTGTATCCCAGCCTACAGCGCGTTAAAGCCGCGTTTGACCCGCATAACCAGCTAAACCCCGGCAAGATTGCGTCGCCCGCTGAAGGCAGCGAACTAATCGCCAAAGACAGTGACCCTGAGCTATTAACGATTGATGGCGTCACCCTGCGCGGCCAGTTGGATCGCACCATTGATGAGCGGGCGTGGCAGGCCTACGACGCAGCTGTGTACTGCAATGGCAATGGTGCCTGCTACAACTACGATGTTGATGACCCCATGTGCCCTTCCTGGAAGGCTACCCGTGACCGCATGCATTCGCCCAAAGGCCGTGCCAGCTTAATGCGTGAGTGGTTGCGTCTGCAGTCCCAGGCTGGGATCGATGTCGTGGAAGAGTCGCGCAAAAAGAAAGCCGAAAACGGCTGGGGCTTTATCAAAAGCTTTCCGCTCCGCGTCGCCAATACGCTCAGCCGCAAACAACACCGCGACTATTCTCACCAAGTTTACGACGCCATGGCGGGCTGCTTGGCATGTAAATCCTGTGCCGGCCAGTGCCCGATTAAGGTCAACGTGCCGCAGTTCCGTTCGCAGTTTTTAGAGGTCTACCACGGCCGCTATTTACGCCCGCTGCGTGATTACATCATCGGTGGCACTGAGTTCATGCTGCCTACGCTTGCCAAGGTGGCGCCGCTGTATAACGCCCTACTCAACCAGCGCTGGGTCGATAGCCTAATGCGTAAAGGGCTGGGAATGAGCGACTCCCCGCAGCTTTCCCGCGCCAGCGTGAAAAAGCAGCTGCGCGCCTGGGGCGTGGCCGAAGCTACGCCTACCTCGCTTGCACTGCTGACTGAACAGCAGCGTGCCAACAGCGTGATCATTGTCCAGGACGCCTTCACCAGCCACTTTGAAGCCAAGCTGGTGATAGACGTGGTGGAACTGCTGTCGCGGTTGAATCTGCGCGTGTTTGTGATGCCGTTTTCTGCCAACGGCAAACCGCTGCAGGTACAGGGCTTTTTAGGCGCCTTTGAGCGCACGGCGGAAAAACAGGCCAAGCGCCTGCGGGCACTGGCAGAGTTCGACGTACCCATGTTGGGGATCGACCCCGCCATGACGCTGACCTACCGCCAAGAGTACGTCAAAGCCCTGGGGGCTGAGCAAGTGCCCAACGTGCTGATGCTGCAAGAGTGGCTAGCCACGCGTATGAACACGCTAGTGCCTCGCCCACTGAACCTAACCGACCCTGGCTTTAAGCTGCTGTCTCACTGCACCGAAAAGACCAACGCCCCGGGCAGCCCAAAGGCCTGGCAGCAGGTGTTTGCGGCATTTGGTTTAGAGCTGGAGTTAGCCACCACAGGGTGTTGCGGCATGTCGGGCACTTACGGGCATGAAACGCGTAATGTCGCAACCTCCAAAACCATTTATGCTCAATCCTGGCAGCCCCAGGTGGAAGCCGACGAAAACATGGGCAAGCTGCTCGCCACCGGCTACTCCTGCCGTAGCCAGGTGAAACGCTACTCAGCACAAACGTTGCACCACCCGCTTCAGGCACTACTTACATGCCTCAAGCGGGAAAGTTAATAAGCGTTTAACACCATTGATTAAAAAAACAGCTGCTTGAGGGCTTGGCCAGGGTCCTCTTCACGCATAAAGGCTTCACCAACCAAGAAACCGTTCACCTCATGGTCGCGCATTAGCTCCACGTCATCGCGGGTATGGATTCCGGATTCAGTGATGACCGTGACGCCTTCAGGAATGCGCGGCAGCAGGTCTAATGTGGTGTTCAGACTGGTCTCGAAGGTATGCAAATTACGGTTGTTGATGCCCACCAGCTTTAGATCCAGCGCTAGGGCACGCTCTAACTCAACAGCGTCATGCACTTCTACCAGTACATCCATGCCTAACGCATTGGCTTGCTGATGCAGATCGCGCAGCTGGGTGTCGTCTAGGGCAGCAACAATCAGCAGGATGCAGTCTGCACCGATGGCACGCGCCTCGGTCACCTGATAGCGATGGGTAATAAAATCTTTACGAATAACGGGAAGGTCACAGGCATCGCGGGCAGCGATCAGAAAGTCTTCATGCCCCTGGAAGAAATCGGCATCCGTTAATACTGACAAGCAGGCTGCGCCGCCCTCAGCATAACGCTTAGCGATATCATCAGGATGAAAATCCTCACGTATCACGCCTTTGGAAGGCGAAGCTTTTTTCACCTCAGCGATAACCGCTGCGTCACCAGCGGCAATACGCGCATTCAGTGCAGCAATAAAGCCACGGGGGGCGCTTTGCTTGTCAGCCAACGCCAGCAGTTCTGCTTCAGAAACCGCTTGTCGGCGCTCGGCTACTTCTTCGTCTTTACGAGCCAAAATACGCGTTAAAATTGTTGGCGTTGCCTGGTCAGTCATTAGATTTTTTACCTTTTAAAGACGCTAGTGAAGTGTGAAAGCTCTCGAAGCTTCTCTAGCGGTAACTTTGAGGCCTGCGCATCCTGGGCCACCATCACCCCTTCTTTTAAGCTGTCGGCCACACCAGAGCAGTAAAGTGCAGCACCCGCATTAAGGGCCACTATATCTGCCGCCGCACCCTCGCCACTCAATGCGGCTTTTACCAGTCGTAAGCTGTCTTCAGCGCTGGCTGCTTTAAGCGTAGCTAAGCTTTGTCGCTCAATACCCAACTCTTCTGGAGTGATGGTGTACTCAGTAATTTCGCCATCTTTTAGTTCAGCCACGCGCGTCGGTGCCGCCAAGGAAATTTCATCCAAGCCATCTTCAGAGCACACCACTAACACGTGGCGACTGCCAAGCTTGCGCAGCACTTCAGCCATCAACGGCACTAACTCCAGCGAGTAAACCCCCAGCACCTGGTTAAGCGCACTTGCAGGGTTAGTCAACGGGCCAAGGATGTTAAACAGCGTGCGCACGCCCATCTCCCGGCGCGGCCCGATAGCGTAGCGCATAGCCGGGTGATGATTGGGGGCAAACATAAAGCCCACGCCAACCTGTTCGATACAGCGCGCTACCTGTTCAGGCTTAAGATCAAGGTAAATGCCGGCGATATCAAAAAGGTCTGCACTGCCCGACGAAGAAGAGACGCTGCGGTTACCATGCTTGGCGACATGAGCGCCCCCTGCAGCCGCCACAAAGCTAGCCGCCGTAGAAACATTAAACAGGTTCGCACCATCACCGCCGGTGCCGACAATATCCACTACGTTATCGGTGTGCAGTTCAACGCGCTTCATGAGTTCGCGCATCACCTGTGCCGCCGCGCTAATTTCCTCGGCGCTCTCGCCTTTCATGGCAAGCCCCACTAGCAGGCCACCAATTTGCGCATCGGAGGCTTCGCCGGTCATGATCTGGCGCATTAGCGCGTGCATCGCATTGAAAGAGAGGTCTTCGCGGCGCATCACCGCGTTAATTGCATCTCGCATTTGCATGAACAGAAAAGCCCCTAAAGCGTATAAATTTGGCAATCAGCCGCGTTTTAAAAAGTTAGCCAATAACGCATGGCCTTGGCGCGTGAGTATTGACTCAGGGTGAAACTGTACCCCTTCAACATCCAGGCTGCGATGACGAAAGCCCATTATCAGCCCTGGCGTAACGTCATCGTCTGCGGTCCAAGCAGTGATTTCAAAACACTCCGGTAAGCTTGTTTTGTCTACCACGAGTGAATGATAACGGGTCACTTCTAACGGGTTTTCAAGCCCGCTAAAAACACCCTGCCCACTATGTACAACGGCAGATGTTTTACCATGCATCACCTGGGGCGCTCGCACCACTTTACCACCGTAGACTTGTCCAATCGCCTGATGCCCAAGACAAACCCCCAAAATAGGCAGTTTACCCGCAAAGTGGTCAATCGCCGCCAACGATATGCCCGCCTCATTAGGGGTACACGGCCCCGGTGAAATGACTAGATGAGTAGGCGCTAAGGCGTCAATCTGCTCAAGGGTAAGCTCATCGTTGCGATAGGTCATGACCTCGGCACCCAGCTCACCCAGGTACTGGACGATATTGAATGTGAAGCTGTCGTAGTTATCAATCATCAATACACGTTGCACTACCTGCACTTGCGCCATCGCCGCAGCTACTCCATCACATTAATCAAACCCCTTGGTAGGGATGATACCCCAACCCAAGCACCACTTGCAGGGCCAAGGGTCGGCTAAAACATTCGCACTTCTAATACTCTGGTAATTTTCAGTGAGGAACAAACACTGAGTTTATCAGTAAATTATGAAGAGCTTTTCAAGGTAATCAAAAATCCTTAAAGCGACTGGTTAGCCCTTCCTGCTAGGTTTAAACAACTTGGCAGCATGACGAAACTGGCAACAGGCCATGACTGTCTTTATCATCTGCCGACTTTTTAATGCGTTAGGAGCGTGACATGGACAATCGAGCACCCTGGATAATAACGCTCGTATTGATGACGACTGTCAGCAGCCCTCACGCGCTGGGAGACACCTCGTTTAACGTCATCGCTTCGTTTTCAGTCATTAAAGATTTAGTGAAGCGTGTCGCAGGCGACAGCATCGGCATTACAACCATTGTGCCCACAGGTGAAGATGTGCACCGCTGGGAGCTTCAACCGCCAAATGCCCTGGCTGTCGAGGAAGCTGACATTGTTTTCTACAACGGGTATGGGCTAGAGCCATGGATACGGCATATTGAAGCCATGGCAGACGATTCACTAACGCTGACAGCACTTGCAGAAAGTGCCGACTATGAGCCGCTAGCGATTCCGGTAGGCCAATATAGAGACAGCGCTGATCCGCATATGTGGATGGACCCAAAAGGGGCAGCCGCTTATGTTGATGTGATAGAAGAAACGCTTATCGAACGCTATCCCGAGCAGGCTGAGGCGTTTGCCACGCGCGCCGCTGAAACTCGTGAAGCACTGGCGCTGTTAGATCATCAACTTAGGGAGCGCTTGGAAGGCATTCCGCAAACGAATCGCATGCTCACTACCAGCGAAGCCTCCATGGCTTACTTTGCCCGTGCCTACGGTTTTGAATACGCCGCCATTTGGGGGATTGGCAGTGAGACAATTGGCAGTGCGCAGGCGATGGAAGCAATGAGCATGCACCTTTCACAAAAACGCCCGCCTGCACTGTTCTATGAAAGTACCTCACCCTATATCCACATGGATGCACATGCCCGAGCAACGGAGCTTTCGCTGGCAGGGCCTTTATACGTAGATACCTTGAGTGATACTGACGGCCCCGCCTATAACTACCCTGCTATGTTGCGCCATAACGCTGAATTACTGCATGAATACCTAGGCGGCGCACGGGCAGAAAAGCAGCCCTAGAAAAAACAGCCCCATCACCGACTGTTTTACTCCGTCAGCGCCAGCAATGAGCTAATGATCACGTCAGGCTGGCTATGCTCAATCGGCTCGCCGTGGTTATAGCCGTAAGGTAACGCCACGGTAGTAAAGCCAGCAGCTTTGCCCGCGGCGATATCGTGGCGTGAATCGCCTACCATGACACTTGCCGAAGGTGGGATATCCAGCTGTTGGGCTACATGGAGTAGCGGCAACGGGCTGGGTTTTTTCTCGGCAAGCGTGTCACCGCCAACACAGTGCGCAAATAGCGCCAATAGCTCAAAATGGCTCAAAATTGGCGCAATAAAGCGCTCAGGCTTGTTGGTAATCAGCACCAGCGGATAGCCCGCCTTGTGCAAATCGTGCAGTGCTGTTCGCACGCCTGGGTAGAGCCTGGTTAGCGCATTGGGGGCAGCACCGTAATGGCGCATAAAAGCGTCATAGGCGGTGGTTTGTAATACCTGCCCCGGCGCCTCTGATAACGCCCAGGTTAGTGCTCTTTCGACAAGTACCTGCGCACCATTACCCACCCAGTTACGCACATGCTCTTCACTGGGCACAGGCAGCCCAACATCGCTGAGCGCGCGCTGAACCGCTATCGCTAGATCCGGGACCGAATCAATTAAAGTGCCATCTAAATCAAATGCAATTAACCGTTTACCCTGCAAAATGGCATGCACGCTCTCTCCCCCTAGGCTAGGTAAAAATATTTTTCAAAAAATGGCCGTTAGTAAACGTAATCGCCATTAATTCTTTTATCCTACCGACTTAGCACGTCGCCAACCACGCCCGAAAGCTCTATGCTGTGATCATCTTATCCGAGGAGAAAGTAATGACCATCCCCCGAATTGTGATCGTCGGCGGCGGCGCTGGCGGACTTGCTCTAGCAACACGCTTAGGACGCACGCTGGGCAAAAAAAAGCGCGCCGAGATTGTCCTGCTAGACCGCAATGCCACCCATGTATGGAAACCACTTTTACACGAACTCGCGACCGGAGTATTGAACTCCAGCATGGATGAAGTGGATTACCGTGGCCACTCTTCCACACACCATTACCGCTACCAGCGCGGCTCTTTAAATGGCCTTGACCGCGAACAAAAAGTCATTCACCTAGCACCCATCAAAGATGAAGACGGCGTTGAAATCCTTCCCTCTCGAAAACTAACCTACGATTATTTAGTAATAGCGCTCGGCAGTATTTCAAATGATTTTGGCACGACGGGCGTTGCGGAACACTGCCACTTTATTGATTCGCCTCAGCAGGCCAAAGCGTTTCAGCGCGATATGATCAATACCTTTTTGCGTTATACCGATCCAACGCTGCGCCAAAACGCTGAACTGACCATTGGCATTGTAGGCGGCGGCGCAACGGGCGTAGAGCTTTCTGCCGAGCTTCTAGATGCTTCGCGCTTGCTTAACGCCTACGGCGTAACCGCTGTTGACCACCAAACGATTAGCGTACACCTCATCGAAGCTGCTCCCCGCCTGCTGCCCGGTTTGTCAGAGCGTATTAGTGAAACAGTGCAGCAAGAGCTGGAAAATATGGGGGTCACCGTTCACGTCGGTACCGCTATTCAAGAAGCTCAGCAGTATCAATTGGTAACCGGCGATGGCGAGGTTATCGAAACGGATCTG
This sequence comes from Halomonas sp. MS1, assembly GCF_024182575.1. NCBI lineage: Bacteria > Pseudomonadati > Pseudomonadota > Gammaproteobacteria > Oceanospirillales > Halomonadaceae > Halomonas > Halomonas sp. MS1. The sequence continues at coordinate 2,996,716 of NZ_CP098926.1, read as the reverse complement.
AACGTGTGGGCAGCGGGCATCAAAGCACCGCCATTTTTGGCTGAATTAGACCTGACCACTAATAAGAAAAATCAGATTAACGTCCACCAAACGCTGCAGAGCGTCGATGACCCTTATATTTTTGCCATGGGCGACTGCGCCGACTGCCCTCAGGGCGAAGGCAGCTCCGTGCCACCCCGGGCACAGGCTGCTCATCAACAGGCAACGTTACTCGCCAAAAACCTGATGCACTGCCTGGATAGCAAACCACTGCAAAGCTTTACTTATCGTGACCATGGTTCGCTGGTGTCGCTCGCCCGCTACGATGCGGTAGGAAAGTTGATGCGCAGTTCCGCGTCTCGTGGGCTGTTTTTAGAGGGTTGGTTAGCGCGCCAAGCCTACGCTTCACTCTATCGAATGCATCAGTTGTCTATTCATGGCGCGCCCAAAACGGGACTCGCATGGCTGGTTGATAAGTTAAACCGCTACTTAAAGCCCCGCATGAAATTGCATTAAGCTGTTCGCTTAGCCGTTATTCTTTGCCAACTCGGCGCGCATTTGCTGGATAACGCTATCGTAACCGTGCGGGTCGCTTGACTGGTGAGCGTTAAAAATAGCTGAACCAGCGACGAAGGTGTCGGCACCCGCAGCGGCGATATCAGCAATGTTATCTACCTTAACGCCACCGTCGATTTCTAAGCGGATCGGACGACCTGAAGCATCGATACGTGCCCGCGCCTCACGCAATTTATCCAGCGTGCCGGGAATGAATGACTGACCGCCAAAGCCTGGGTTAACGCTCATCAACAGCACCATATCAATTTTGTCCATGACATAATCGAGATACGAAAGCGGTGTTGCCGGATTAAATACCAGCCCTGCTTTACAGCCGCTATCGCGTATTAGCTGTAACGAGCGATCAACATGCTCAGAAGCTTCCGGGTGAAACGTAATGTAACTCGCCCCAGCCTCACTAAAATCGCCAATCATACGATCTACGGGCTTAACCATTAAGTGGACGTCTATGGGCGCCGTCACGCCGTGCTGGCGCAGAGCTTTGCAGACCATCGGCCCAATCGTCAGGTTCGGCACATAGTGATTATCCATGACATCGAAATGGACAATATCGGCTCCAGCGGCCAACACATTGTCGACCTCTTCACCAAGACGCGCGAAATTAGCGGAAAGAATCGAAGGGGCAATCAGGAAGTCCTGCTCAGCGCTCATAGTGCATTCCTAGGTTAACAGGGGAAAAGGAAGGCCCCTATCTTACCAGAGCCACCTAAGAAGCCCCATCTCCCTGCCGTTAAAGCTCAGTCGGCAATGAATGCATATCTTTAAATACATATTTCCAAATAGAATATAAAACATAATTGTAATTCCACAATCACAGGTTTAACCTTATCCTCATTGCGATTAAATCGCCCCCAGATGTAAGGAGCCTGTAATGACGCGATCTACTTTTTTCCGTACTGGCCTGCGCCGCAGCCTGATAGCCACCGCTGTTGGCGCGACTATGGCTGCCACAGCTGTTTCAAACACGGCGATGGCGCAAGAGCGCGAGTTACTGAACTCCTCTTACGATATTGCCCGTGAACTGTTTTCAGCTATCAACCCGGAATTCCAAGCGTGGTGGCAAGAAGAGCACGGTGAAGAGATTGCCATTAGCCAATCCCACGGCGGCTCTTCAGCGCAAGCGCGCGCGATTATGCAAGGAATGCGTGCGGATGTCGTTACCTTTAACCAGGTGACTGATGTCCAAGTACTTGCAGATGCAGGCCTAGTGGCCGAAGACTGGCAAGATGCATTCGACAATAACGCCTCCCCTTACTACTCCACTACGGCGTTTTTGGTGCGTAAAGACAACCCGAAAGGCATCGAAAGCTGGGATGATCTCGCGAAGGAAGGCGTACAAATCGTTTTTCCCAATCCTAAAACATCCGGCAACGGCCGCTATACCTATCTAGCGGCTTGGGGCTTTGCGGAAAATGAATTCGACGGTGATGAAGAAAAGATTCAAGACTTCATGCGCACCTTCCTACGTAATGTTGCGGTGTTTGATACCGGCGGCCGAGGTGCCACCACGAGCTTTATCGAACGCGGCATCGGCGACGTATTGATCAGCTTTGAATCAGAAGTAAACAACATCCGTGGCGAATACGGCAGCGACGACTACGAGGTCATCGTGCCGCCGGTCAGCATTCTGGCAGAGTTCCCCGTTGCGGTGGTGGGTGAAAATGCTGAGCGCAATGGCAACAGCGACCTTGCCCAGAGTTACCTTGAGTATCTCTACCGTGAAGACACCCAGCGCTTGCTGGCAGGCTTTAACTATCGCGTTCACGATGAAACGGTTGTGGCCGAATTTGCCGATCAATTCCCCGATACCGAACTTCTTGAAGTTGAAGATGTGTTTGGTAGCTGGGAAGAAGCAATGGAAAACCACTTTGAAGGCGGCGCCCTACTTGATCAACTGCAACGTCGTTAACGGAACCCCATGAGCCAGCTAGCATTATGGCGGTCCGGCAGCGCACGCGTGCTGCCGGGCTTTGGCCTATCTATGGGGATCAGCGTGCTGTTTATTTCGCTGGTTCTCCTTCTCCCGATCACCGGGCTGTTTGGCCAGTTGGCAGGGCTTAGCCTTGCCGAATACTGGGCCATTATTACCGAAGGCCGTGTGGTAGCCAGTTACATGGTCACCATAGGAGCGGCGGCTGTCGCGGCGCTGGTTAATGCAGTATTTGGCTTACTACTTGCCTGGGTACTGGTTCGCTACGAGTTTCCCGGCAAGCGCCTGCTAGATGCCTTAATGGACCTGCCCTTTGCGCTTCCCACAGCGGTAGCCGGTATTACCCTCGCTACGCTGTATGCGAGTAACGGCTGGATGGGCAGCTTATTAGAGCCGCTAGGGTTCCAGGTAGCTTACACCTGGGTAGGCATTGCACTGGCCATGGCGTTTACCAGCATTCCGTTCGTGGTGCGCACCGTACAGCCGGTGCTAGAGGATTTACCCGCAGAAGTTGATGAAGCAGCGATGTCTCTTGGCGCAACCGATGGCGTGGCGTTCTGGCGTGTGATCATGCCGCATCTGTGGCCAGCTCTCGTTACTGGCACCGGGCTAGCCTTTGTGCGCTCGTTAGGTGAATTCGGGGCGATTATTTTTATCGCGGGTAATATGCCCTACGAAACCGAAATCACTGCGCTGATGATTTTCGTCAAACTGCAGGAGTATGACTACGCGGGTGCCTCCGCAATTGCCTCCGTCGTGCTCTTTGTGTCACTGACCCTACTGCTGGCGATCAATATTTGGCAAGGCCGCTTTGTGCGCCGCTTGCATGGAGGAACAGGCTAATGCGCCGGATAGGTGATGCACCCGCTGTGCGGCGTTTACTGATTGGTGCCGCTCTGTTGCTGTCAGCGCTATTTTTGCTGCTACCTTTGGTGGCAATTTTTGCCCAGGCCTTCTCCCAGGGCGTGATGGTCTTTTGGGCCAACGTTAGCGATACGTTCACCCTGCACGCGATTGGCCTGACGCTCGTCATTGCGTTATTAACCATACCAATTTGCCTAGTATTCGGTGTCGCCTTGGCGTGGCTGGTTACCCGCTTCAGTTTCCCAGGCCGGCGTATTTTACAAACGCTGATCGATATTCCATTTGCCGTTTCCCCCGTTGTGGCTGGGCTTATCTATCTGTTGCTATATGGCCGTAATGGCTGGATTGGCAGTTGGCTAGACACCCACGATATTCAACTGATGTTCGCTTGGCCCGGCATTTTGATGGTAACTATTTTCGTGACCTGCCCGTTTGTGGCACGTGAACTTATTCCGCTCATGCAGGCCCAAGGTTCCCGGGAAGAAGAAGCCGCCGTGACCCTCGGCGCTGGCGGCTGGACCACTTTTCGGCGTGTCACGCTACCCAACATTCGCTGGGCACTGCTCTACGGGATCATCCTCACTAACGCGCGTGCCGTGGGTGAATTTGGTGCCGTTTCGGTGGTCGCCGGGGCTATTCGCGGAAAGACCAACACCTTACCGCTGCATCTAGAGCAGCTTTATCAGGATTACAACGCAGTGGGCGCGTTTTCTAGCGCCGCACTACTGGCCCTTATTGCCCTGTTAACCCTTGCGGCCAAGGCAGGCCTGGAATGGCGCGCAGCGCGCCAGGAGGCATTTTTATGAGTATTCGCCTACAGAATATCGCCAAGCACTTTGCCAATACTCAAGCGCTTGAGCCGATCAACCTGGACATTCATGAAGGCGAACTAGTCGGTCTGCTTGGCCCGTCTGGCTCAGGAAAAACCACACTGCTGCGTATTATTGCCGGCTTGGAGAGCGCTGATCGCTCTCCTCAACCCGGTAAAATACTGTTCGGCGACCGCGATGTAACTAACGTTCACGTTCGCGATCGCCGTATTGGATTTGTTTTCCAGCACTACGCTCTCTTCCGCCATATGAGCGTGTACGACAATGTAGCCTTTGGGCTAACCGTGATGCCCAAAAAGCGACGCCCATCCAACGGCGAGATTCGCGCCCGCGTCTTTAGGCTGTTGGAAATGGTTCAGCTGCAGCATTTAGCTAACCGTTTGCCTGCCCAGCTCTCTGGCGGCCAGCAGCAACGTGTTTCTCTCGCCCGCGCCTTGGCCGTTGAGCCTGACGTATTGCTTTTGGATGAGCCATTTGGCGCGCTGGATGCCAAGGTGCGCCAGGATCTACGACGCTGGTTACGCCGCCTGCATGAAGAGCTTAACTTTACCAGCGTGTTTGTTACCCACGATCAAGAAGAAGCGCTGGAGCTGTCTGACCGTGTGGTGGTGATGAGCAACGGACGTATCGAGCAAATTGATACGCCTGAAACGCTCTATCGTTCGCCCAAAAATCGTTTTGTATTTGAATTCCTTGGCGACGTTAACCACTTGGAAGGCAAGGTACACCAAGGTGTGCTCACCTGCGGTGACGCCCATCTCAATGTTGACTTGCCTGACGGTAACGAAGAGCTATTGCTACGTCCTCATGAAGTGCGCCTTGCCCAGCAGCCTAGTGCAGAGAGTCATCTGCCGGTGACAGTGACTGCCATTTCACCGGTAGGTGCTGAAGTGCGTGTTGAGCTGGAAGCCGACTGGCTGGCTAAGCCATGGCTTGCAACGGTGCGTCATGCTGATTTCGAGCAGCTTGAGATGCGCCGTGGACAACGCCTCTTCGTCCATCCACGGCAATGGCACCGCTTCCCAGCAACAGAGTCAAAAGTGACAGAGCAAAGCCGCGCCGCTTAGGGCATGCCAACAACGGCACAAGCAGAGGGCAGCTTTAGTTCGCGACCGATTTAGAGCTGCCACCTCCTACCTTTCTTTCACTCGCGACAGATAAGCTATCAGCCTGTATCAACAGTTGGTTAGCGCATTTGCCTAAACGTGAGGCTCACCCGCGGCTCACAATCTTTCTTGGTTTTAGGCAGGCTATGTAGCCAGTTTTGCTGCGTGGCACCTTTCATCACCAACAGACTACCGTGCTCTAGATTAAGCGATAGACTCTCCCCTGTTTGTTTATGTTTAAACGAAAATCTCCTTTCGCCACCTAGGCTCAACGCACCAATCACACCATTCTCAACCAGGTCTTTTTCAGCATCACTGTGCCAACTCATACCTTCCGCGCCTGAACTATAGAAGTTACACAAGCACGAATTAAATACGTCACCGCAGTTACTCTCCACTACCTGCTTAATCTCTTGTAAAAAACCAGGCCACACTGACGCCATCTTGGTATATCCAGAGTAGGTATAAGAGACCGGCGCATCTGCATACCAGGCTATTTTCCTCTTGGTAACGATCTCTTTTCCGTAAATAAACGCTCGATCATGCTCCCAACTTAGTTCGTCCCGACATTTAGCTAGATACATATCGGCAATGGCCGTCTCTAGAAGTTTGCCGTGGTAATAGACCGCCCCATCTTGTGGAAGCAGGTTAATCAACTTCATATCGTCGTTTTCAAACAGATCTGTAAACGTCATAGCGATGCCTATTTTGTACCGACTACAAAGACAGCAAGAAACGGGTTTCTCCCATGTTCCAAAGGCGGCAATACTGAGCCACACGAGGATAACCCTAGGGCTTGTTGACTAATAGAAAACCTTAAAATGGGGAATAAAATGAAAGCAATCGACTATATACGACTCCTATCATTAGCCGCTATCTGGGGAGCTAGCTTTCTTTTCATGCGCATCGCCTCCCCAGCGATAGGGCCAATCAACACAGCATTTTTTAGAGTCTTTTTTGGCCTACTGGGTTTAGCTTTTATCATCTTAATCATACGCAAAAGCCTGGAATTCAGAGGTAAACTAGGCAAGGTTTTGATATTGGGCGCTATCAACTCAGGCCTTCCTTTTCTTATGTACAGCATAGCAGCAACATTATTACCTGCTGGATACTCCGCTATTTTAAATGCCACAACGCCTTTAACGGGTGCCATGATTGGCTTATTTATCTTTAGCGAGCGTTTATCGTTAAGAAAATGGATAGGTGTCACATTAGGTATTATCGGTATTACGGTCATTACTACGGTGGGTGATTCAAATATCGTCGGCAATATATACATTGGCGTGGCGGCTTGTATCATAGCCACTGTTGGTTACGGCTTTGCGGGATTTCTCACCCGAAAGTGGATAACCCAACAGGGCGGCCTGGATTCAACGCTGGTAGCGTTTGGCAGTCAAATAGGCGCGACCGCTTTTCTCAGCCCCTTTTTGATCTGGAATATTTCATATGGCCCTAGCATTGATTGGCTTCAAGGTGATGTGTGGATCAGTCTGTTAGCCGTCGGATTTTTATGCACCTCTCTCGCTTATATCCTCTATTTTAGATTGATCGCCGACATCGGGCCTTTACGGTCGCTCACTGTCACCTTCTTAGTACCACCCTTCGCTGTGCTATGGGGCTTTTTAGTGCTTGATGAAACGATTTCCAGCGGATTCTTATCAGGGTCTGCCGTCATTTTATTGTCCGTCTGGTTAATCGTTGGTCCTGATTCCCAAAAAACAGCCTAACGCATTTGATCGATATCGCTGACGGCGCTTCTCACGACACGGCGTTGAAAGCGACGGCACAACCCACGCCACCAGAACATACCGCCAGCACACTACCCGCGTTATACTGACGTTTTAGCCATAGCGGAGGAAGACCATGCGTCGGCGCCATTTTTTACACCTCTCTGGTGCGCTGCTTACCAGCGTTTTGCTAGCGGCCTGCGCTAGCCCTCAGTACCTACAGCTAAGCCCAGAGCGCAGCGCCAGCGTGCCGCAGACAGGCTCTGGCCAACAAGTCACCGTGATAACTGCTGATGCCAGAGAAAGTGAAGTGATTGGAACACGCTCAGGTGGCAGTATGTCGACCGCGCAGATTACCGTGAGCAGTCATGAGCTCATTCCGCAGCTGCAAGCCGAAGCAGAACGCGCTGTGCGCGATATGGGGTTCACTCCTACTCGCGATGCTGCCCAAGGCCGCCCGAGCATTACTCTTGAACTCGCTGGCCTTAACTATGCCAAAGGTGAAAGCGGCCAACCGCTGATCGACGAAGCGCGTATTGAGGGAGTTTTCCGAGCGATTGCCCAGAACAAAGGCACGACGTATACCGGCACTTACACCTCGCGACGCACCCAAGGCTATGCCATCAAGCCCAGCGAAGATGCCAATGCACGCATGCTAAACGATTTGTTAAGTGATGGTTTAAATCGTGCGTTTAGTGACCCAGAGTTGGGCCGCTTACTCGCTCGCTAAACCGTTTTATCCTGATAGCTTATTCTGAGAACATCTGCCCGCTTTGCGGGCAGATTTATACGTGCGGGCCACGACGCTCCAGCACCCAAATGCTTTCGCTGCGGCCCCGTTCATCAGCCTCTCTATTCTCAACCAATTCAACGCGGAAGTTGGGCATAAACAAATGCTCAATTTCGCCGTTGGACACACTGTAAGGTGGGCCTGCATTGTCTTCATCGTGGGTTAACCCCACTAATAACCCTTTAGCACCAGGCGGCACTAATTGGGCAAGGTGGAAGGCATAGCGCTCTCGGGTAGCCGGAGGCAGTGCAATTAATGAAGCTCGGTCATAAAATGCGCCCACTTCCGCTGCCTGTTTGATGTGCAAGTGAAAAAAATCGCCGCACCACACTTCCACGCTACCCTGGCGTGAGACATTAAAACCTGCCTGGGTATAGCGCGATACACTCGCATTGCTCTGGGCCAGAAACTGCTCGATTGCTTCAGGAGCCAACTCAATGCCCAGCACGGGGTGCCCTGCATCTGCTAGCCAACGCATATCCAGGCTTTTTCCGCATAACGGCACAAGTACTTTGGCCCCAGGCGTCACATTAAGCGTAGGCCAGTACTGGACAAGCGCCGGGTGCGTATCGGACAAATGAAAGCCAATACGTCCCTCTTGCCAACGTTGGCGCCAGGGGTTTTCCATTGCGGCCACCTCGTACTCGAAATTTATCCGAAACGCTTATTTTTTAACGTCGTTTTAAAACCAGCGGTCTCTCTTTTTACGACGACGCGGCAAATGGGGAACAATCAGACCCACTAATAACCCAGCACCGGCAACCCCACCACCGTACATGAAATAGCGCATCAGCAGATCTTCTTCCTGCGTTTCTAGGCGCGCCTGCAAGGCACGCACCTGCTGGCGAGACTGCTCTGCTTCACTATCAAGCTCGTGGTTACGCGCTTCTAACTCGACGATCCGCTTTTCACGGATATCAAGTGTTTCCGTCATAGAAGAAATGCGCTGCTCCCAAGTATCGTTAATGCCATCCAATTCTTGGGTAAGCTCATCGACTTGGGCTTGTAGTACGGGTAACTGTTGACGGGCACTCGGGTCTTGCTGTAGTTCGCTACTGAGCACCCACACCGTATCGCCGCTACTACTACGTACGCGAGTATAATCACCGCTTGTTTCAAGCGCCTCGACCTGCTCACCTGCATTTAACGTTCCCACAATACGATAACCATCGGTGGGGCCACTACGCACATACGTGCTTAACTCATCGCTTACCCAAGCTTGGTTATCAGACTGAGCAAATGCAGGAGCTCCTCCAATACTCAACAACACGCCAACGGCAGTGGCGTAACAACTACTACGAAGTTTATTTACTTGCATGACGTCATGTCCTGATTGTAAAAACGCGCGAGGCAGACGAAGCCGTCGCGCGTATCGCTCAAAGCGGTGCGCTTGTCTAGGCGCTTACCCTTCTCCACGAGGCGGCAATGGAAAGGGACGAGGAAACTCTGCGACGCGGGCATCGCTTTTAACTGCTTTCAAAGGGCCTTCACGTTCTACTTCGTCAATACGCACAATGGCGTTAAGCGGCAGATAACTGCGCTTAACACCGTCAAAGGTACGCTGTAGCTTTTCCGCCCCTGGATCAACAACAACCCGCGACGCATCGTCAAAGACAAACTCCTCGACTTCAATAAAGCCCCAGAGTTCGCTTTGAAAGATTTCTCTGACGTATAAATCCCATATTTCACCCTGCTGGTGAACCACCACACGGTAGATCGGCTTGGCCGCCATCTTGGCCTATTCCTCTTGCCACTTGAACATAATGTTAAGGAGCCTAGCCTAACATACTCAGGGGTTTGCTCTTTAGTATGCCACCCTCAAAAGCGCTTATTTTTGGCTACTTTCACCTTCAGTGGCTGCTAATTAGCCGACGGAAGGCCCTATCGTGTATGGTGAAGTAAGTGGTATGGCAACTTTATTCACTCACCCACAGGAGTCACCGTCATGCAAAAGGATACCAATAAGGGCTATATCGCCCTACTAGGTTGGAGCCTCAATGCGATCGAAGCGGCTGAGAATTTTGACCGCCGCTACATCGTGGTTGCACCCGACTGGGCCGAGGAGTACTGCCAGAAACATGATATTCCCTACGTTCCATGGAATTTTGAGCGTCTCAATGATCGCTCCATCGAAATTGCTGAAACGCTGAAAGAAAAAGGCGTCGACGTCGCTATTCCGCTTTATGAGGAAACCGTTGAGTGGGCTGGCGCTATTAATTCTGTGCTACTCGACAATCCACGTATTTACGGGCAATCGCTGTTGCTGCGCGACAAAGCATTGATGAAGCGTCGCGCCCAGCTTGGCGGCATCCGTGTGGGTATTTTCGAAGAAGCCCACGATAAAGATGACGTAGTACGCTTCCTTAAACGCGTTAATCAGACGCTACTCAAGCTGGATGGCGACCCCAACGACCCTATTCACCTGAAGGCGTTCGATAAGGCTGGCTGTCTTGGCCACCGCGTTATTCGCACACCGGATGAAGTCGATACTATCCCCGACGAAGAGTTCCCTGTGCTGATGGAGTCTCACTTAGACGGCTGGGAATTCGCCGTTGAAGCGTGGATTCACGATGGCAAGATCGCTTTCCTGAATATTTCAGAGTACGTCACACTTGGCTACTCAGTATTTGTGCCCGCGTCTCCAGAGCTTGAAAAATACCGCGAGCAGATTACGGCACAAATCGAAAAGCTGATCAAAGCGTTTGATATTGAATTCGGCCTCATTCATCCCGAGTACTTTGTCACCAGCGACGGGGAAATGTACTTTGGTGAAGTCGCTTACCGCCCACCTGGCTTTAAAGTCTTCGAACTTCTTGAGCGGGTTTATGGATTTAACGCCTATCAGGCATCAATGCTGGTATTCGATCCTAAAAGTACAAAAGAAGAAGTCGCTGCTTTCTTTCCCAAAGAAGTGGTGGACGCAGATGGGTTCGCGGGCTGCTTTGGCGTTTATCCCCGCCGCCGGGTTGTTAGCCGCCTGGAGATTCCTGAAGAAACAGAGGATCACCCCTATTTTGAATCCCACGAGCTGACATCACCGGTTGAAGAAACCGTCACTAAACGTACGGCGTTTGGTACCCACTGGGGCTTGGTCTACTTTAAAGGCGAAGACGCACATACACTGCGTGATCTGCTTAAACGCCAAGAAGACCTCGACTTCTATGTATAATCCCTGCCTCGGCTGGGATAAGGAGTCAATGTGACGATCAATCAAGAGGCATCTTCAACTGAAGATGGCAAGCTCAATGGATTGCTGAGCAAATTTGATGATGCGGTGCGCCTGCTTTCGCAGGCGCCTGCTTTTTCTAAACCGGCGAAACTGCCCCGCGTAATGGATACTGCGCGCCGAATCTTGATGCAGGAGGGTGGCTGCGCTGCCCTCGAAGCACGCGCGGCGGATTTTGAATCCGCCGGTGTGTTTGCAGGTTCAGACTGGGAAACCCCACAGTTCCTAGTACCTACTCTCACTACGTTCTCTCTGAAAAGCCCTGACGCCAATGTGGTCGTTATTGAGGCGCTGAGTGAGCTGCGACTTTTAGCAGTCGCCAAAGGTGATTACTTACATGCTCTGGTATCCCAAGAGCATGCACACCACTATTTAACCCAAGTAATGGCCATCAATCTGTGGCTGTTATTTAACGCACCTAGCGAAGCCGAACGGGAAACCCAGGGTCGATTAGCGACTATTCCCCGGCAACTGTTTCAACACCTAGCCGACCGAATTGGCTACGAACACGTTATTGATCAGCTAATTGATGAAATATGGCGCATTTTAAAACAGCGCCCTATACAGGTTGATCCCATAAAACAGATGATCACCCAAATTGCGCTGTGCCAAGTTAATCCAGCCATTGACTTGGGAGCAAGTGGTCAAGGGGCTGACAGGCTGGTTAGTTCACTTTTCGGGCCGACCCAAGCTTGTCGTGAAGACCCCGGCGTTGAGCTATACCGTGAACGACTGGAGCGTATGGATAACGCGGCTTTGCAAGCGGAATCCACAGGCTTCGCCCGTGCGATGCATGACACAGGGCTGGTGTCGCCCTATCACACGATACTGATGCGCTATTTACTCGAAGAGGGCGACCACCTTCTATCAGAGGCACTGGGTCTCTCGTCGACGGGGCGTGACTGCCTACTCTGCTATCGCGAGCTAGTGCATGCACTGATTCGCGGTGGTGTTTATCCCGCCACAGCCCAAGCGGTGTATGGCTTGGCACTGTTACTGGAGCGGGGCATTCTCTATCAACCCCCGGTTGCCCCAGCGATGTGGCGGCAGCTAAATCTAAAGCTTTCAGAGTGGTCAGAAGCACGCTTGAATCTTGCTTATGGTGAAGATGCATCACCCCGCGCACGTTTAATTGAAGGTGTGCTTTGCATGCTAGGACTGCCGCTGGGTGTAGGACAGGGCAACAACCCTACCTGCCAGTCAGCGAGAGCGCTTTCTATGTGGGCTTATAACGACCCTGACTATCTACTGCAAATGGTGGCTTGGGCTGCGCGTGATGATGAAATCATTATGCATTTCGAGGGTCAGCCAATCTCTTCAATGGAGAGCGCCTCAGGCGTTGCCTCCGAGCTTCCGATGGACCTCGACCCAGCCTCGTTGATCGTTGTCCCCCATCTTGACCGTATTTACGCTGAGATGGGCAGGCGCTGCATTGGCCGCGAAGGCGATCCCCACCGCTGGGTTAACCCAGAATTTCACGGATGGTGGTCAGGTCGGGGCTTTAGCATCAACGTTGATGTTGCCTCCGGCCAACTTAGCGGCGTAGATAGTTTTATTCGTCACTTCTACGCCAGCTATCACCCTTACTACAATGGCAACCAACCGCTAATTCATCCTCAGCCTGCTGGCATTGCCGTCACTGACAGTGCTGCCCGGTTTATTGGTTGGCATGCAATTACCATTTTGCGCGCCTCACTAGATCCCAACGATGTGATGAGGATCTATTTTTACAACCCCAATAACGACAGCGGCCAAGATTGGGGAGACGGCGTTAAAGTTAGCACCTCAGGTAACGGAGAACGCTTTGGCGAAGCCTCACTCCCCTTCGAACAGTTCACGTCTCGATTATATATTTACCACTTTGATCCGTTGGAGCGTGGCGAGTTAGCCACAGTAACGGAAGAAGAACTTGAATCTGTAAAAGGCTATCTGCATCGCAGCTGGGGAGCTAGCCGCTTACCCCCTACCGAACTGCAGGCAGACAAAGGGCCACATACTCCGTAGCGAGACTCGCTAGCAGCGTTTAATAACCGCCATATTGACGACAATGACTCAACTAACACGATTAGACCAATTATTGGTCAGCCAAGGGCTGGCCAGTTCACGTACACGCGCGCAGCGATTAATTCGCAACGGTCGCGTGTTTCTTCAAGATGGCACGCCACTCGTAAAACCATCCGAAAAATGGCCGCTGGATACTCCACTTCATATTGATGAAGACCCTGAGGAACGTTACGTTTCCCGGGCAGGATTAAAATTAGAGGGCGTTCTTAACGCTCTAGACATGCGCCTGGAAGGGTGCATCGTGTTAGACGTTGGCCAATCAACGGGAGGTTTTACCGATTGCTCACTTCAATTTGGCGCCCGACATGTTATCGGTGTTGAAGTCGGGCATACCCAGCTAGCCGAGTGCTTACGTGATGACCCGAGAGTCACGTGTCTTGAAGGCTTAAATGCTCGTCACATGGCATCATCGACAGCCCTTCAACACGCCGTGGCTAAACACCCTATCGATATAGCCGTGATGGACGTTTCGTTCATCTCGCAAACCCTGATTTTGCCTGAGATCGCCGCCCTTCTTCCCACTGGGGGGCAACTACTCTCATTAGTAAAGCCACAGTTTGAGTTAGCACCAGGCGCACTGGATAAGCGTGGCATCGTGCGTAACGCTAGCCGCTATGCAGAGGTAGAACAAAAGATACGCGATGCTTGCACAGAGTGCGGCCTAGTCATTAGCCACTGGCAGGAAAGTCCGATTACCGGTGGTGACGGTAATCGGGAGTTTTTACTGTTCGCCACCAAACATGAAGAACCAAGCGTTTAAAAACCAGTACTTAAACACAAGCCCCTCGATGCTAACCTAGTCATTAGCTTAGGTTATCAGGAGGCAGCCGGTTAGCTGACTGCACTTTAACTGACTCGCCTCGGTCGCGGTGCAGCCACACGTCCATCTGCTCGAAGGCCACCCTAACGCCCGCTTCACGGAACAGCTCGTCGATCCGGCAGTTAACTTCGTCAGCAGCAAACAAGCGGTCAAGCAAATCGTTAACGAAAATGCGCAGCTCAAAATTCAGGCTGTGCGGCCCGTAGTTCAGGCAGAAAACCTGAGGTTCTGGGTCTTCTAACACTCGTTCATTTTCGTCGGCAGCCTGGCGCAGCAATGTATGCACTAAAGGCAGATCAGACCCATGAGCAACACCGTAAGTCAGCACCACGCGGGTCACGTTATCCGAAAGTGACCAGTTAATGAGCTGGTCCGTCACAAACGTTTTGTTCGGAATGATAATTTCTTTTCGGTCAAAGTCGGTCACGGTAGTCGCCCGGATGCGAATCCGACTGACCGTGCCATGTAGATTACCCAGCGTGATGGTGTCACCAATGCGAATTGGGCGCTCAAACAGAATGATCAAACCAGAAATAAAGTTGGCAAATATTTCCTGAAGACCAAAGCCTAAGCCCACGCTCAGCGCCGCCACCAGCCACTGCAATTTATTCCAAGAAACGCCCAGCGTGGCCAATGCCATCACTACGCCAGTACCAACAATGGTATAAGAAAGCAGCGAGCTAATGGCATAAGCACTACCCTGCTTTAAGGACAAGCGTGAAAGCACCATTACTTCCAACAAGCCAGGCAAGTTACGCGCCATAATGAACGTGATGGCAATCACAAGTAGCGAGGTAAACACATCGGAAATCGATAGTGCGTCTCCGACCAAATCCCCCTCTTCCGCATCCCATATTGACACTTGGTCTAAATAACTCAGTACCGCCAGCAGGTCTGACCACACCAGATACAGCAGGGCACTGAAGCCAATCAACAAAATCAACTTTGATAGGCGTAACGACTGAGAGTTAATTTTCTCCATATCCAAAGGTGGCTCTTCAACGACCTCCAGCCCACCTTCTGCGCCCTCTTGTACTTGAGCACGACGTCTAGCGAGCGCACGCCGGTAAGCTAGCCGCCGTGCTGCAACGGCTAAACTACGTACGACCGTGGCCTCAACGACGACCCACAAGCCCAACAGGTAAAGGGTGATTGCAAAGCGAGCAACTAGCCGCAACGCCGTATACTCATATCCCCACACCACAAGTCCAAGGAGTACTAGCGGCACTGAAGCCATCGCTAGACCTAACACCAACCGGAAGAGTCGCACTCCGAAAAATGGCACATGGGCCAGGATTAATAGTGCCAACCACCAGCTCATTGCCACCAGGCCCGCGGCAAACAGCCCTATCGCCACTGGGCGCAACGCCAGCGGTGTTTCCATTTGTCCAGAGAGCGCGGCAATAACAACCACGGGCGCTAACGCCAGTCCGAAACCACCCAGCAGCTTACGCAACCTCGCTGTATAAGCAGGAGCCCAGGTGAAATGGCGCTCAGCAACCCCGTCATGAACGAGTAGCCGACGGCCCCAAGCCACGACAGCCCAACTAAGCGCCAGCTGCAGCAGCGCTGGCGAAACACTGCTTGCCAAGGCACCTTCAGCCTCACTTAGGCCTATGCCAATACCTGCTAACCCCAACGGCCCTGGCAACGCAAGCAGAGCGTTTAGCAGCACCGCCTTGGTGGTATGCAGCTGAGTATCGCTTTTCAGTCGACCAATTTGTGAGTGAATGAGCGCAAGCCGTGCTTTAATCCGCCGACGCAGCCCAACCAGAACCACGCCAAGCAAAATAAACGGCGCGCCAATCAGCATTTTCCAAGAAAAACCTTTCCACTGAGAGGGCAAAACCGCCCGCCACTCGCCTTCTCGCCACTCCAGTTGAAGGTTGTGGGGAATTTGTCGTAACCAATTGAAATCTAGAGGACGGCTATTAGCTACCCAGAATAGCTGTTCATCAATGGTCGCCCGTAAATCGCGCGTCGTCTCTAATAGCTGTTGTTGATTAAGTTGAAGTTCAATAGCGGCGCTCAGCAGGCTACCGTAAGATTGTTCAAGCTGCTCTACCAATTCACGGCGCGACTGATAAAGGCGTGTTAGGGAGTCCACCAAGCCAGGCGTGACGTCAACCCCTGCTTCCTGCAAGCGCTGGGTCGCTAAGCGATCGCTTTGGCGCAACTGATCACGCTGCCGAATCAAATCAAACTGTTTGAGACGCAAATCAGCAATTTCATCTTGTAAATCACGCCTTGGCGCGACTAAAGGTAACGACTGGCGCTGCTCTCGAAGAATACGCGACAACAATTGGCTACCACGAATAGCATCAATTTGTTCGTTCAGGCTACGCTGAAGTTGCCGCACATGATCTAACTGACGCTGGGCTTCAATATTCTCACGTATAATGCCATTCGCTCTATCCGTTGTTCGCAACAGTTCAAGGCTCAGTGCTTGGTTCGCTTGCTGAGCATTGAGCACCACAGGGTGCCCTTCAGCGATCAGTGGATCATTCTTTGCGGCGTCAGCAATTGCCTGCTCAGATTGTAGCCGCCGCTGACGATCAATGACGCCTTGCAATAAATTAAGCTGCTGCTCCTGCTGGTCTATTTGCAGCTCAATGAGTTCCCGGCGCTCCTGGGCCAACTCTCGCAGCCGACTGTTGGCACTTAGTTCACGCTGGTTAAGGTTTACTTCCTGCTCTGCAAGGGCTCGCTCAATGCGCCACTGAATTAACTGTGCATCGTGGCGTGCCGATAGTTGCCGATCACCCAGCAAGGCTTCTCGCTCATCAGACTGACGGCGTAAACTTTCAGTGCGCTGTAACGCATCTGAAATTGCTTGCTGAGCGCGCTCAGGCAGTGTTTGCGCGGCCAACAGCTGGGAGTTAACTTCGGCTAATTGGCTTTGAAGCCGCTGAAGCTCCACGACGGCCTCTGCTTGCTGCGCTTCCAGCTGATTCAGTGGCATATCACTAAGGCTATCCACCGACAACTGTCGGCTTTGTTCTTCCGCTTCGTTCAGCTCACGCTCTAGGCGAAGCAATATTTCGGGCGCTTGGACAACCCGTTGCTCTAATGCCTCAATGCGCTCTTCAACCGCGTGCAGGCGCTCATAGCCTTGTAGCGCAGCCGTCAACGCTTCTTTGACCTGAGTTTGCTCGGTGGTTAGCTCGCTTTCTTGCGACTCAAGCTCGGCTAATCGCTCAGATAGCTGCTCCTCAGAGGGGACCTGATCAAGCAACGCAGCCTGCGCGTATACGGCACCAGCAGTCGTAAACAATAGATAAATAAAGCAGAGCTTGAGGAGTGCCTTCAGTACATTTTTGACCACGTTAGATATGCCTCATCGACATGGATACTACTCCAATCAGGAAGATCGCCATTGTCAGGCGTTCTGGCTTCTTACGCAATCTAACGCGTTTGACGAACGGGAGGAGTTGACTTACGCGATGGGCGTGTATAGAAGAGTCTCTGATAACTGCCTTTTATTTATTTGCGAGCCATTTTGATGGTCATTCGAAAACTGCTGTTAACTAGTTTAATTGTTTTGCTAGGCACTGAAAGTGCCATTGCAGAGACCCGCGAGGAAATTGAGGCTCGTATACGCGCACTCAACAGCGAACTTTATCAGTTGCGTCAGCAGCTGCAACAGGTTGAAGATCCGGCAGGAAGCGAATCCACGCCCGCTCCGCAGTTGCTTCCAGAAGAGATGGCGCTTGAGGATCTCAGTGAACGCCGCCAATTTGAGCACGAGTCGTCACGCAATCCGTTTGCGATTACGACTCACCGAACTAATTATCTTTTCCCAATTAGCTATAGCACCAACCAGAACAGCGAAAACTTTCGTAGCATTTCCGCAGACTCTCCACCTAACGACGTCGAAGTAAAATTTCAGTTCAGCGCTAAATTCAACCTCGCAGAGGATGTGTTTGGCGACATTGGCGATGTCTATTTTGCCTACACCCAGCGTAGCTGGTGGCAGGCCTATAATACTGATGCTTCTTCCCCCTTTCGGGAAACTAACTATGAACCTGAAATTTTTATTGATTTTGATAACGCCTGGAGCGCATTAGGCTGGGTAAATACGCGCAATCGTCTCTCTTTCATTCATCAGTCTAACGGCCGTTCAGACCCGCTTTCACGCAGTTGGAACAGAGTTTATCTGGAAAGCACGTTCCAACGTGGTGACTGGGCACTATCACTCGCTCCTCATTGGCGCGTACCTGAGTCCAGCGGCGACGATGACAACCCAGACATAGAACGCTATGTCGGTTATGGCGATATCCGCCTGGCAAAACGACTCAATGGTAACCACGAGGTCGCGGGGCAACTGCGTGGCAACCCAAGCGCGGGTAACTATGGCACTCAAATAGACTACAGCTGGCCTGCATTTAACAATGTACGTGCCCATCTACAGTACTACTACGGCTACGGAGAGAGCATGATTGACTACAACAATCGCGTGCATCGTCTCAGCATCGGCTTTAGCTTAAACCCCCTGTTCAGTACGTCAGGGCTGAACCGATAGCGCCTAAGGTTGTCTTATGATTAACGGCTGCTATGCTGGAGTTGACACTTATTCATATTCACTCGTCAAAGGATGACATCATGGCTAAACGTAATACTGATACCTCTGCTCGTGCTGACCAGTTGAAGGAAGATCTCCGCCACCTGAGTGAAACCGTAGAAGAGTTGATGAATGCCACGTCAAAAGATGCAAGTGGCGAGATGCGTGACCTTCGTGAGCGCGCAGAAAAACGACTGAAAGACACCCGAGCGCGCTTAGAAGCTCGCGGTGAACGACTTTACGAAGACACGCGTGAAACGCTGTCTCAGCAAGTTGATTGCTGCGATCGTTACGTGCACGAAAACCCTTGGGCTAGTATTGGTATTGGTGCCGCGGCTGGTCTAGTGGTGGGTATGCTTCTCGGTCGTCGCTAATGGCTTTAGGGCCAACACAACGCGTATTCTCTGCCGCCAAACGTCTGCTGAGATCATTAGTCGCTAATGGTGAGACTCGGCTCCGTTTGGCGGTTTTAGAGTTAGAAGAGGAGCGCGCTCGTTTATTGACCCTGCTTTTGTTGGCAGGAGCCAGCCTTTTGTTGCTGTTGTTAGGCGTCGCGACACTTACCGCGCTGGTAGTCGTACTGTTTTGGGACACTTATCGGCTGACTGCGATTGGCGTGAGTGCAGGCGTTCTTATTGCCTTAAGTTTTTTACTAGCGGTTATTGCTATTCGGCAAGCCAAGCAACATACGCTGTTAAAAGAAACACTTAAGCAACTCTCCGCTGACCGAGCCTTGTTGGAGGTGAATGAGGATGACTCAACCCAACACCGTCAATAAGCCTCCCAGCCGAGCGGAACGCAAAGCCGCCTTGTTAGCGGAACTAGAGCAACAGCGTATCGATATATTAGTTGATAGCGATACGCTTACCAAGGCAGCCTCTCCGCTAGACAAGAACTGGCGCAGCCTTAAAGTACCTTTGTATGTGGTTGGTGGCATCGCCGCGTTGCGTATTTTGCGTCATCCAGGTGGCGCGATGGCGGTTGGCAGAAAAGCATTGGCTAGCTACATGTTGATAAGAAAACTGAAGCTGCTAGCGAAAGTGGCTAGCTAGCGAGTTACTAGCGATATTTTCTGAGAACGACGCTGGGCCATTTTTTATAAACGCAAAGTTTGAATGCTTTACGTATTGATGGCCCAGTTCTTGAGACTTATCAGCACGCCTGCCCACAAGCGACACCACTTGCCCAAGCCCACTGAAAGTTGTACCCCCCCAATTCCCCCGTCACATCGAGTACTTCACCGATAAACCTAAGCTGTGGTAAATCTTTCACGGCAAATGTTTTTGATGAAATCGCTTCCGTACTTACCCCGCCCATGGTTACCTCAGCTGTTCGCCACCCTTCTGTACCTGACGGTTTTAACTGCCACTGATTTAGCCGCTGCGCCCAGTGATCAAGCGCATCATTGCTGTACTCAGCCATAGGGCTGGTAAGATTGGCGTCTGGGTACCACTCTAGCAACGCTTGGGCAAAGCGCTTTGGAAAACGCTCTCCCAGCCAAGTGGACAGCAGACGCTTAGGGCTCGCATGCCGTGCATAGCGTAATACGTCAGCGGCATCTTCAGTTGGCAGTAAATTAATAGTGATCGCGTCGCCAGGTTGCCAAACGCTGGAAATTTGCAGCATCGATGGGCCTGATAGGCCACGATGAGTAAATAGCATTGGCTCTATATAGCGTTTCCCATTGCAGCTAACTTCGCATGGCACACTGACCCCAGAAAGTGCTGCTGTACGCTCTTTCCAGCTATCGCTTAAGGTAAACGGTACCAAGCCTGGGCGAGTAGGCAGAACATCTAAGCCAAACTGACGGGCAATATCATAACCAAACCCTGTCGCCCCCATCGTGGGTATCGAAAGTCCTCCCGTCGCAATCACTACCGTACCCGCGTCGATGCTTCCCAACGACGTGGCTAAGCGCATGCTATCCCCCATTCGCTCCAGCCTAGAAATTGACGTGCTGAGCGACACCTCGACGCCGGCCCATTCACACTCGGTGAGTAAGACGCTAACAATGTCTTTAGCGGAGCTCGCACAAAAAAGCTGGCCTGGGGCTTTCTCCACATAGTCAACACCATGCCGCTCTATCAACGACACAAAATGCTCAGGACGGTAACGCTTTAACGCAGAAATACAAAAATACGGATTTTCCGAGTAAAAATTCTGAGGCGTAGTCGCAAGATTGGTAAAATTGCAGCGCCCTCCTCCCGACATCAATATTTTCTTGCCCGCTTTTTTGGCATGGTCCACTAACAGTACACGACGCCCCGCGTAACCCGCTTGAGCCGCACACATTAAACCAGCGGCTCCTGCACCAATGACGACGACGTCGTAGACCATAAAATTAGGCTCCCAGGGTGAAAAAATGAGAGGCATTTTAACAGGTAAATAGCTCAAAATTACTGTACATTAAAAATTACATGTACAAAAAACGTACATCTATTTAACAAAATATCACTGTAGACACTTCACCCTCTAACACGGTGATCCCCTAAGTGGTATTACTAGGCATTTTGATAACACTGAGACGCTCATGCTTGTTTGTAAACGTATCTTTCTCTTCTGGTTGTTTACCCTGATATGGGCTAGTCCGCTGTTGGCACAGTCTCCCCCTCCGGTTATTGGGCACTACGCCGCCATAACGACTTGGTCTGATCCGCTTGAAGCATTAGGGACACTGAGTGCAGATGAAAGCGTGACACTTTCTGCCACGGTGACCGATACGATTGCCGAGATCAATTTTGAAGATGGCGAACAAGTAGAGCGCGGAAGGCTGTTAATTCGTTTAGAAGATGCTGAAGAACAGGCTCAGCTAAGGGCTGCGCAAGCCCTCAATGATGAACGTCGCAATGCGCTAGGCCGAGCCACCCAGTTGCAACAACGCAACCTCGCCCCGCGGGCTGATGTAGAAGACACCCAGGCTCGTTTACGCCAATCACAGGCTGACGCACAAGCGTTAGAAGCTAGGCTGTCAAATTATCGCTTACATGCCCCTTTTAGCGGGCGAGTTGGCTTGCGTAACGTCAGTATCGGTGCATTAGTAACGCCCGGCATGGAGCTTGTCACGCTTGATAAGCTAGATGTCATGAAGCTCGACTTTACCGTACCTGAAGTATTTTTAGGGCGTTTATCCAACGGCCTAAAGCTGAGTGCTACTACAGCGGCATTCCCTGACGAGCTCTTCAGCGGTGAAATCTCTAGCATTGGCACCCGCATAGACCCTATCACCCGCAGTGTTAACGTTCGCGCTGAAATGGTAAACCCTGGGCTGCGTCTGCGGCCTGGGATGTTAATGGAGGTCGTGGTTCAGCAACGAGTCCGCAACACCCTGGTACTTCCTGAAGCAGCGATCGAACCCAGTGGCAACCGCCACTTTGTGATGCTGATCAACCAGCAGGACGACACCTCTCGATTAGAGCGGCGAGAAGTCATCATTGGCGAACGACGAAGCGGTGAAGTAGAGGTGCTGGAGGGTATCAGTGCGGGCGACCTAATCGTGATTCACGGATTACAACTCGCGCGAGATGGCCAGCAAGTCAGGCTGCTAGGTATCGCTGATGAAGAGACGGATATTCGCACGCTACTGGAGGCTGATCGCTAATGCGTTTATCCGACATTTCAGTTCAGCGGCCCGTGCTGGCGATGGTGATTGCCACGCTGATTATCGCGTTTGGTTTACTGGCACTCAACCGGCTGCCCCTGCAAGAATACCCAACGGTTGATCCTCCTATTGTTAGTATTGATACCCGCTACCCTGGCGCATCTGCAAGCGTTGTAGAGACACGTATTACCCAAGTGCTCGAAGACCGTATCGCCGGAGTGGAAGGCATTGAGTTAATTACCTCGCAAAGTGAGGATGGTCGTTCGCGAGTGGAAATCGAGTTCGCCATCACCATGGATATCAATGCTGCCGCCAACGATATCCGCGATCGTATTTCAGGAGCACTGCGCAACCTTCCAGATGATGCCGATAATCCTGAGGTCACTAAAGCCGACAGTAGCGAGACGATTGTCGTGTGGCTAAGTCTCTCTGGTGCGGATTACTCGATCACCGAACTGACCGATTATGCCAATCGCTTTCTGGTAGACAGCCTTTCGGTACAACCCGGCGTGGCAAGGGTGCGCGTGGGTGGTGGACGTGATTACGCGATGCGAGTTTGGCTGGACCGCAATGCACTCGCCGCACGGGGGCTAACTGTTGGTGATATTGAGGATGCGCTACGTGCTGAAAATGTTGAGTTGCCAGCGGGCTCAATTGAGTCCGAAGATCGCCAATTTATTGTTCGTTTGCCGCGCAGCTTCGCGACCGCTGATGATTTTAAGCAGATTGCTTTAATTGAAGGCAGTAACGGTTATCTAGTACGTCTGGGCGATGTAGCGCGTGTCGAGATAGGCTCAGTAGAGGACCGATCTGTGTTTCGTGCCAATGGCGTCCCGATGGTGGGACTAGGCATGATCATGCAATCAACGGCTAACGTAGTGGAGCTATCGGAAGCCGTTCGACAAGAACTTGACCGGCTTCAAGGCACCTTGCCGGAGGGGATGTCACTCAGCCTTAACTATGATGCGTCAGTATTCGTTTCAGGCGCTATCGAACAAGTAGTGATGACGCTGTTTATCGCCATGGGGCTAGTCGTCGTGGTGATGTTTATGTTTTTAGGCAATCTGCGCACCACACTAGTGCCTGCAGTGACGGTACCGATTGCTGTCATTGGAGCATTTACCGCCCTAGCCGCCATGAACTTTTCGATTAATCTACTCACGCTATTGGCGCTGGTACTGGCGATTGGGTTGATTGTTGATGACGCGATTGTAGTGCTTGAAAATATCAATCGGCGTATGCACGACTACGCAGAAACACCTCTGGTCGCAGCATTTCGAGGCACACGGCAAATCGCTTTTGCGGTGATTGCTACCACGCTGGTGCTAGTGGCAGTCTTCGTTCCCCTCAGCATGCTGCAGGGGGATATTGGTCGGCTATTTTCAGAGTTCGCACTTACCATGGCGGCAGCGGTTGTTGTCTCAACCCTACTAGCCCTTACCCTCACCCCAATGATGGCTTCTAAGATTCTCAAGCCGGGCATGCATGATAGCCGGCTTAGCCAAGCCGTTCAGTGGCTGCTAACGGGCACCCAGCGTCGTTACCAGCGCGCATTAGAAATCGTACTCACATTAAAGTGGCTGGTCGTTGCCCTGTTTTTCTTGTTGATAGCCGCTACCGCCTGGCTGGCAACCGAGCTGCCCAATGAATACACCCCGCAAGAAGATCGTGGCAATTTCATTATCCTTGTCAACGGCCCAGAAGGCGCAACGTTTGACTATATGATGGACTATATGGATGAGATAGAGGCTAGATTGACGCCTTTTGTGGACAATGGTGAGCTTGAACGAATTGTGGTTCGTGCACCACGTGGCTTTGGTAATATCGAAAATTTCAACAGCGGTTTTATTATCGTCAACATGGCTGACTGGGGAAGCCGTCGTAGCGCTTGGGAAATCATGGCCGAGATTCGCCAGCAGCTACGAACACTGCCGGGTGTTCAGGCCTTTCCAGTGATGAGACAAGGTTTTGGACAGCGCACTCAAAAGCCTGTGCAATTCGTACTCGGGGGCGGCACTTACGAGGATTTAGCGCGTTGGCAGGATAGGTTGATTACTCATGTTCGTGAAAACAACCCACGTATTACCGCTATCGAAAGTAATTATGATGAGACCCAGCCCCAGTTACGCGTGGATATCAATTATGAGCGCGCTGCAGCGTTAGGCGTCACGGTGTCAGAGATAGGTCGAACGCTGGAAGTGCTACTCGGCGGGCGTAACGTCACGCGCTATGTAGATGACGGGGAAGAGTACGATGTCATCCTTGAAGGTGACCGCAGCGGTCAAAATAGTCCTGCTGCGCTAAACAATATTCAAGTGCGTTCAGCACGTTCAGGCGAGCTGATTCCGCTAGCCAGCCTGGTAACGCTCTCTGACTTCGCGGGTGCTAGCACGTTGAACCGCTTTGATCGCGTTCGCGCCATTACGATTGAAGCCAATCTAGCCGATGGTTATCCCCTTGGTGAAGCATTGGAATACTTACAACAAGCCGCCGACAATGTATTGCCTGAAGAGGTACAAACGAACCTTGCCGGGCCTTCTCGCGATTTTCAACAGGCCAGTGGCGCTACCATGTTCTTATTAGTGCTCGGTGCCGTGGTGGTTTACTTAGTACTTGCGGCCCAATTTGAAAGCTTAATTCACCCGTTTGTTATCATGCTGACCGTCCCGCTAGCCATGATTGGCGCCCTGCTTGCTCTGCTGCTTAGCGGACAATCACTCAATATCTATAGCCAAGTAGGCTTAGTACTGTTGATTGGCCTTGCCGCTAAAAATGGCATTCTGATTGTTGAGTTTGCCAACCAGCTACGCGATGAGGGCCAAGCGTTTCGCTCTGCCTTGATTGAAGCGTCGGTAACACGCCTGAGACCGATTCTAATGACTGCGGTCACTACGATGGCGGGTGCGATACCGCTGATACTATCAAGCGGCCCGGGTGCGGAATCACGGCTGGTTATTGGCACTGTCATTATGGCGGGTGTTGGCTCTGCGACCGTATTTACGCTGTTTGTCGTCCCGGTAGCCTACGATCTGCTTGCACGATACTCAGGCTCGCCTGGGGCCGTTAAACGCCAATTAGAAGAAGAGATAGCCAGCGCTCCTATCGCTCATCATACGCCGCTTAATACCCCCGAGCGCTAACATGAGCCATTGCGGAAGGTCATATAGCGGCCTTCGCACTAAGCAAAAGGCGCCACACAGGCGCCTTTTGTTTTAGGTCATGAAGATGCTAACTGCCGTCTTATTCGCAGTTACCAATACGCTCGCCTTCAATCACTGTATTCATGGTCAGCTCACCCATCGGCGATTGAGTGAATATATCCACGTTGCCTTCGATCTGCTCACCCATAAAACGCATTTCGCCATCGATAGTCGCTTCACCGCCATCGGCACGGCAAATCATGCTGTAGGAAAGGCCATCGGCATTCATATCCTGGCTGAGCAGCTCGCAACCCTCTTCTTCTTCAATGAAGCCAAACTCAGCGCTATCCAGCTCTTCTTGAGTGATGCACTGACGTTCGGTTTCCGTTTGATCGGGGATTTGCATGTCACCACTCATGCTGGTCACGCTGACAAACTCCCACTCGCCAGGCGTGACGTTAGGGGTTTCTGCCTGGGCGACCATCGGGAAGGCCAAAAAGGCCGCTACTGCCATGTGTCGTATCATCATCGCACTCATCTCTAGGTGGCTTTAAGGAATACGTTATTATCCTACCTGATTCATTACTTACATGTCCTACCGGACAAGGTCACTGCTACACTATTATCTTCAGAGTTACTCATTTTCAGGGCTTTTCGATAAAAGGGCGCTAGCGATCACATTAAGGGGAAATAGCCATGCAGGATGACGCGCTAGTAAATTATGATTTTTACTGCCCCTACTGCGATACACCACTTACGTTTCTTATCGACACCTCTCAAGGTAGCCACGATACCTGGGAGGATTGCCACCAGTGCTGTGCGCCGATTCAATTACACATCATTGTCTCGCTAATAACCGGTGAGCTAGAAGCAGTGCTCACCGGGCGAGACGACGATGTGCTTTAGCGCCCGTCGCTAAGCACTCTCGGCTTGTCGCAGTAGTGCTTTTCGTTTTGCTTCACCCCGGCGCATGAAGAACCACGCCAATAGCGTCGTGAGCGATACCGCCAGAATAATCAGCGTAGCCAGCGCATTGATCTTAGGCGACACCCCCATCCGCACCGACGAAAACACCACCATTGGCAGCGTGTTGGCACCAGGGCCAGAGACAAAGCTGGCAATAACCAAATCATCTAGTGACAGCGTGAATGCCAGCAACCACCCCGCTGCTAAGGCAGGCGAAATAACAGGCAGCGTAATAAAGAAGAAGGTCTTCACCGGTGGCGAGCCTAAATCCATGGCAGCCTCTTCAATAGAGCGATCAATTTCGCGTAAGCGGGCTGCTACAACCACCGCAACATACGCACTGCAAAACGTTGTGTGAGCAATCCAGATAGTCGCCATGCCACGATCAGCCGGCCAGCCAATCAGTTGAGCCATCTGCACGAATAGCAGTAATAGCGACAGCCCCGTAATAACTTCCGGCATTACAAGCGGCGCGGTAACCATACTCGACAGTGCCGTCTTGCCGCGAAAATGGCCATAGCGCGTCATAACGAAAGCAGCCACTGTACCCAAGCATACCGCCATGCTGGCGGCAAAAAAGGCAATTTTCAGACTTGTCCAAACCGCAGACAGGATCTGTTGATCACGAAATAATTCGCCATACCATTGTGTCGAGAACCCTGCCCACACTGTCACCAGCCGTGAGGCATTGAAGGAATAGACCACCAATACCACCATGGGCAAATAAAGAAACAACAGACCCAACACCAACATCACGGAGGTAAAGCGTGGGCGTCTACGCAGTCTCATCATTATTCAAGCTCCCGTGACTGGTAGCGATGGAACCACACAATGGGAATTAACAGCAGCAATAGCATTACCATGGCTAACGCCGAAGCCACAGGCCAGTCGCGGTTTAAGAAGAACTCTTCCCACAACACTTTACCAATCATCAGCGTATCCGGCCCCCCGAGTAGCTCAGGGATCACGAACTCACCGACGGCGGGAATAAATACCAGCATAGAGCCCGCGATGATTCCGCCCATAGAGAGTGGCAGCGTGACTTTGATAAAGGTATTAAGCTTGCGTGAACCCAGATCAGACGCCGCTTCTAGCAGCGAGTTATCCAACCGCGTTAGATGGGCATAAAGCGGTAGCACCATAAACGGCAGATAGGCATAAACAATGCCGATAATGACAGCAAACTGAGTGTTCATCATGCGTAGCGGTGAGTCGATCAGCCCCATTCCCAGCAATACGTTATTGATTAACCCGCTATTACTTAAAATACCCATCCATGCATAGACGCGAATCAAAAACGACGTCCACGACGGCAACATCACCAACAGCAGCAAAATAAGCTGCCAGCGCCCCGGAGCACGCGCCATCGCATACGCCATCGGATAGCCAATCAACAGGCATACTGCTGTCGCTACAAACGCGGTTTTTATCGAGCCCCAGTAGGCCGCCACATAGAGAGAATCTGACAACAAAAACAAATAGTTGCCCAGATTCAAAAAGATATTGAGCGTTTGATCAGCATACTCAACCAGCGGCCCATAGGGTGGGATAGCAATTGCTGCTTCCGAAAGGCTAATCTTTAGGACCAGCGCAAACGGCAACAAAAAGAATAGCGTAAGCCACAAAAGCGGAAGCGCGATAACTGCGCGACGACCTAATTGCAACCGCTTTACGAAGCCTGCAATGCGAGATGGCATCATGATAGGCGATCTCCTGTCAGCCACTGAGGCATTAGCGGTTCAGCACGATAGCGCTATGGTCTTCCCAATAGACATAAACACTATCCTCCCAGGTTGGGCGATCACCACGCCGCTCAGTATTGGCCATACTCACTTTGATCATTTGCCCAGAGGCAGTACGCACGTAGTAAAGCGAGTAGCCCCCCAAGTAAGCGATATCATCAACCTTACCTGCTTCCCAGTTGTACTCAGCGGATGGCTGCTCACGGGTTAGCCAGATTTTTTCAGGGCGCAGCGCAGCCCACACGCGGCGATCTACCGCCTGAGTCGTAATGCCATGATCAATATAGATCGGCCGAGATAAGGCGGGTGATGCAATGCGACAGTGGTCCGCAGCGTCTTCGACGATTTCACCTTCGAACAGATTCACCGTACCGACAAATTCCGCCACCATTCGGCTGGCCGGGCTTTCATAAATATCGACCGGTGAACCCACCTGCTCTATCCAGCCATCGGCCATAATCGCAACGCGGTCCGCCATGGTCATGGCTTCTTCTTGGTCGTGGGTAACCATGATGCAGGTAACCCCCACCTGCTCAATGATTTCAACAACCTCGAGCTGCATTTCAGTGCGCAGCTTTTTATCTAACGCCCCCATCGGCTCATCCAACAACAGCAGCTTGGGACGCTTGGCCAGCGAACGTGCAAGCGCTACCCGCTGGCGCTGTCCGCCGGAAAGCTGATGCGGTTTACGCTTAGCAAAACGTTCCATATGCACTAGTTTGAGCATCTGTGCGACACGGGCATCGACATCTGCCTTAGCTAGCTTGTCCTGCTTGAGCCCAAAAGCGATGTTTTGCGCTACCGTCATGTGGGGAAATAACGCGTAGGATTGAAACATCATATTGATTTGACGCTTGTGTGGCGGCATAGAGGTAATATCTTCGCCGCCTAGCAGAATCCGCCCTTCGCTGGGCGTTTCAAACCCCGCCAACATACGCAACAACGTCGACTTGCCTGATCCTGACCCACCTAGCAAGGCGAAAATTTCGCCGCGCTTTACCTGTAAATTAACATCATCGACCGCAAGCGCATCGTCGAAGCGCTTACTTAAGCGCTTTACCTCAAGCACACTATCTTCTGCAAACCTTGGCGTTTTTCCCTGAGCGCGCTGAGCGGCGGGAGGAGTTACCGCAGGAGAGGATGACGACTCGTTCGACAGGGGCGTAGTGACCATTCGCCACTCCCATCAAAAGGCCCGGAAACCGGGCGTTAAAAAAGTAACAGCGAGCCCAGCATTGGCTTGGCTCGCTGTTAGGCGATGACTAAATTAACGACCTGATTTGACGCGATTCCAGATACGCGTACGTGCGCGCAGAACGTCTTGAGGTTTTTCAGCCTGCAAATAGAGGTTTTCCATCACCTCGGCTTCAGGGTAAATAGCCGGGTCATTGATAATTTCATCGGAGAGATATTCATTAGCCGCCGCATTAGGATTGGCATAACGCACGTACTCGGTAATTTCAGCGGCGATTTCCGGATCAAGAATAAAGTTAATGAAGGCGTGGGCATTTTCAGAATTCGGCGCATCAGCAGGCACTGCCATCATATCAAACCACAGCGCAGCCCCCTCTTTGGGAATGCTGTAGCCAATAGTGAAGTCACGGCCGGCTTCTTCGGCACGATCAGCCGCCTGGAAAACATCGCCGGAATAGCCTGCGGCCACACAAACATCACCATTCGCCAAGTCGGAAACGTAACGAGAAGAGTGGAAATAGGTCATATCGTCACGAACACTGGCAATGAGTTCACCAGCGGCTTCCAGGTCTTCGATATTTTCACTGCGCGGATCAAACCCTAGATATGCCATGGCGGGAGACAGCATTTCATCAGCAGAATCCAGCATCGACAGCCCACAACCGGCCTCGCTCAACGCGCCGGTAATTTCAGGATCAAAGAGCAGCGCCCAGCTATTCAGTGGCGCGTCATCGCCTAAAATGTCTGTCACACGGTCAACATTATAACCAATGCCGTTGGTACCCCACATATAGGGCACCGAGTATTCGCTACCCGAATCGATCTCTTCCAGGCTAGCCATCAATTCAGGATTGAGGTTATCTAAATTAGGCAGCAACTCATGATTGAGCGGCTGAAAAACACCGGCCTTTACCTGGCGGGTAAAATAATAAGTAGAAGGAACCACAACATCGTAGCCAGAGCGGCCAGACAAAAGCGCAGCGTCTAATATTTCATTGCTGTCATAAACATCATAGGTCACTTCAATACCGGTGCGCTCGGTAAACTTTTCTAGCGTTTCAGGGGCGATATAGTCGGACCAGTTGTAAACTCGCACTTCATTCGCTTGTGCATTAGCAGCCGCTACGGCAAAAGATAGGGCCGTAACGGCCACTGAAAGTTTGTGAATATTGCCCATCTCACTACTCCTTATATCGCTAAGAATATTTCGTTAACTGCCAAGTCACTCAAACGTCAAGCTTACGCTAAAACATTAAAAACAGCTGTGGCTACTATGCCAGATAAGCGAATTTTGCGGTGCAGCGACATCTATCGCAAGCCCATGGGGAAAATTCTTGTATTCTGCTTCATGCGACCCCACTTGTAGGGTAGCCAACTCAGAAAAACACATATTGATAGTCTAATACTATTGCTTATATGCATTTTTACAATTTTAGCTATTGGTCGTAGTTGGTTACCATGAGCGATAACTTTTTCCACTGCCACTCACTTATTTTGGAGACGTTCTGAATGTCCCTGATCAACACTGAAGTAAAACCGTTTAAAGCGACTGCCTACCTGAACGGCGAATTTATCGACGTCACTGAAGCAGACTTGCAAGGTAAGTGGTCTATTTTCTTCTTTTACCCTGCTGATTTCACCTTTGTCTGCCCGACTGAGCTGGGTGACTTGGCTGACAACTACGCTGAATTTAAAAAGCTAGGTGTTGAAATCTACAGCGTGTCTACTGACACCCACTTTACTCACAAAGCTTGGCACGACAGCTCTGAAACCATCGGCAAGCTGCAGTACCCGATGATTGCTGATCCGACCTTACAGATCTCTCGCAACTTCGAGGTATTGATTGAAGAAGCTGGTCTTGCAGAGCGTGGTACCTTCGTTGTTGACCCCGACGGCAAAATTCAGATCGTCGAAATCAACGCTGGCAACATCGGCCGTAACGCTGAAGAGCTACTGCGCAAAGTGAAGGCTGCCCAGTACGTTCGCGAGAACCCAAACGAAGTATGCCCGGCTAAATGGAAAGAAGGCGAAGAGACGCTTGCTCCGTCTCTGGACCTCGTAGGCAAAATCTAAACGGCCTACCGCTGCCGTTCAGGATTGCCCCTTAAGGCAGCACGACACCCGGGCATACCCCGGGTGTCCTGTTTTTGAGTACCCGTTTTTGAGTACCCGTGTTAACGCAAACATCGTTTTCCCTATCGCTCTTACTCATGCTGCGGTCTTTCGACAGCAGCGAGCGTGTTAGGTTGAGAACTCATTACTGCTGACTGCGAGGAAGCCACTGTCATGCTGGACGCCAATTTAAAAAATCAGTTGAAAGCTTATTTAGAAAAAGTGACTCAACCGTTCGAGATCGTTGCGTCCCTCGATGACGGTGCCAAGTCACGCGAATTGCTAGGTTTGCTCGAAGACATCAGCAGCCTATGCGACAAGATTACACTGCAAACTGACGGTCAAGATAATCGCACGCCGTCATTTGCCATTAACCGCCCCGGCGAAGAAACCGGCGTGGTATTTGCGGGCATTCCGATGGGGCACGAGTTCACCTCGCTGGTGCTGGCACTACTACAAGTGGGTGGGCATCCCCCAAAGACGTCCGAAGAACTGCTAAATCAAATCAAGGCGCTCGACGGCGAACTGCTGTTCGAGACGTACTACTCGCTCTCCTGCCAGAACTGCCCAGATGTTGTTCAAGCGCTCAACTTGATGGCGATTTTCAACCCCAATATTCGCCACGTGGCCATCGATGGCGCCCTGTTCCAGGATGAAGTCGAAGCTAGGGAAATCATGTCGGTTCCCAGCATCTATTTAAATGGCAAACCGTTTGACCAGGGACGTATGACCTTAGAGCAGATTCTAGCCAAGGTTGATACGGGTGCTGCTGAACGAGAAGCGAAAAAACTTAGCGAAAAAGCCGCCTTTGACACGCTGGTAATTGGTGGTGGCCCTGCGGGTGCCTCAGCAGCAATCTACTCTGCCCGTAAAGGGATCAACACAGGCGTTGCTGCTGAGCGTTTCGGTGGACAGGTGGCAGACACCATGGGCATTGAAAACTTTATCTCCGTCAGCCATACCGAAGGCCCTAAACTAGTTAGCGCTTTAGAAGAACATGTTAAAGAGTACGATGTTGACGTTATGAACCTTCAGCGCGCCACGTCGTTTAAAGCCGCTGAAAACGAAGGTGATTTACACGAAATAACCTTCGAGTCAGGCGCCAAACTGAAGAGTAAAACGCTCGTCCTGGCAACCGGTGCGCGTTGGCGCGAGATGAATGTGCCTGGCGAACAACAGTACCGCAACAAAGGTGTTGCTTACTGCCCCCACTGCGATGGCCCGCTATTTAAAGGCAAACGCGTAGCAGTGATTGGCGGCGGCAACTCTGGCGTTGAGGCCGCTATCGATCTGGCCGGTATTGTAGGCCACGTCACCCTAGTCGAGTTTATGGGTGAGATGCGTGCAGACGCCGTGCTACAGAAAAAGCTTAAGAGCCTGCCTAACGTCGACATTGTTTTAAACGCTGAAACCACGGAAGTGACAGGCGACGGCAGCCGAGTTAACGGTTTAGCCTACAAAGACCGCAATACCGATGAGCTTAAAACCATCGCACTAGAAGGTATCTTTGTTCAAATTGGCTTAGTGCCTAATACCGAGTGGCTGAAAGGTTCACCGATTGAAATGACGCCACGCGGCGAAATCATTGTCGATGCCCATGGCATGACGTCAGTTCCAGGCGTATTTGCAGCAGGCGACGTGACTACCGTGCCATACAAGCAAATTATTATCGCCATGGGTGAGGGTGCAAAAGCATCACTGGGTGCGTTTGACTATTTGATTCGCCACTAATCTGATTCGACATTAGCTAGCCTGCTGGGCGGATCCCCTGCCACCCTTTAGGCTGTTTCCTTTGACGTAAAGACCGTGACGTCACGCCCGCTGCCCTGCGGGCGTTTTTTTTTGTTCGCAGGGTTAATCAGCGCGACCGCACACTGAGCAAGCAGGATCACGCGGCACCTGAAAATGACGCCACTGCCCGCTCAAGCCCTCAAAAGTGGCAAGCCCTTGATGCGGTTTTCCTGCACCGCTCAACAGCTTAAAAGCTTCTATCGCTTGAAAACAGCCAATCAACCCAACCAGTGGCGCCATGACACCGCTTTCTGCACAACTCAAGGCTTCATCTTCGCTATCGCCAGGAGGATACAGGCACGCATAACAGGGGCATGCTGGATCACGAGGATCAAAGACGGCTAACTGCCCAGAAAAACGAATTGCCGCTCCAGAGACCAGCGGTACACCGGCCTGCTGAGCAGCAGCGTTAATCGCATAACGGCTTGAAAAACGATCGGTGCAATCCAGCACCACATCTGCCGACGCTACCAGTGCCTCAAGCGCCTTGCCATCCGCATGTTGCTCCAAGGCGATTACATGGCACTCAGGGTTAAGTGCCTGCATGCTCGCTTTTGCTGAACGTGCCTTATTGGTGCCGATACTCGCCTGCTGGTGAGCAATCTGGCGCTGCAGGTTTGACAACTCTACCGTGTCAGCGTCGGCAATCGTGATTTTGCCCACGCCAGCGGCCGCTAAGTAAAGCGCCACAGGAGACCCAAGCCCACCTGCACCGACAATCAGAGCATGAGCATTTCTCAGGCGCTCCTGCCCCTCAATATCAACCTCGGGTAGCATAATTTGGCGGCTATAGCGCAGCAGCGCCTGATCATCCATCATGGGATTACTTATCCTCAAATTCCTCGAAATCGGGTATGTGTAAGTTGAAGCTCTCTTTCACTTCTTCCATTACCACATAGCTTTTGGACTCTTTTACCCCAGGCAGCGTCAGTACAACATCGCCTAGTAGCTGCCGGTAAGCGGACATCTCAGGAATGCGGCATTTTAAAATATAATCAAACTGACCAGACACCAAATGACACTCTTGGATTTGCGGCAGTTTCTCGACCGCCCGACGAAACTCATCAAACACAGCAGGTGACTGAGTTTCCAGGCTAATCTCCACAAAGACTAACAAGTTAGCTTTCAGTGCCTGCGGATCAAGAATGGCTTGATAGCCGCGAATGATGCCCGCACGCTCAAGGCGCTTAACACGCTCTAAACAAGGGGTTGTGGATAAGCCGACTTCAGCGGCAAGGTCGACATAGGAAATTCGCGCATTTTCCTGCAGACAGCGCAAAATTTTAAGATCGATCCGGTCCAGCGTTCTATTTTTTGGTTTCATGGCAGGATCCAATACTGATGAATCAGGCGGTTATTAAAGGTGGCCCAGGGTAACCCGTTCATGACCTCCAACGTCTAGTACACTTTCAACGTTTTGGAAGCCAGCGCGCACTAATGCCGTGCGTACGTTGGCCGCTTGCGTATAACCATGCTCTAAGGCAAGCCAGCCGCCATCGGAAAGATAGCCACGAGCGGTACAAATCAAATGCAGCAAATCCGCCATTCCGTCAGCATCGGCCACTAGTGCCGATAATGGCTCAAAACGCACATCACCCAGGCGCAAATGTGGGTCGTCGGCAGCGATATAGGGCGGGTTACTAACAATAATATCGAATGCAACCGCTTGTGGGGGCTGAACAAACGCGCTAAACCAATCGCTAATTACGAACTGAGCATTGTCGATCTTCAGCGCTTGTGCATTGCGCGTTGCGAGTGCCACTGCTTCTGGGCGAATATCCGCCCCGATTACTTGCCAGTTAGGTTTCTCGCTGGCAAACGCAAGTGCAATAGCGCCAGTGCCGGTGCCAAGATCCAGCAATCTTCCTGCCCTCGCCTTGGCACGCATCAGGACAGCCTCAACCAGAGTTTCGGTATCAGGACGTGGAATCAGCGTTTCTGGCGATGTCGCCAGCCGCAGCCCCCAAAACTCTCTTTCACCAGTCAGATAGGCAATTGGCAACCCCTGGGCACGCGCAGCCACCAACGCATCAAATCGTGCTTGCTCCCAGAGGGGGCACTGACGATCCCCCCAGGTATACAGCCAAGTACGGTCATGCCCCGTAGCGTGACTGAGCAGCACCTCGGCATCAATTCTAGGGGAAGGCGACCCTACCGCTTGCAGCCGAGCCGCCGCTCGTCGCAAAAGCATATCGAACGTCACAACATCAAAGCTCATTAGGCGTCCTGAAGGGCCGAAAGCTGCTCTGCTTGATATTCGTGAATGAGCGGCTCAATGACATCATCAAGCTGCTCACCCGTAATGACTTCCGTTAGTTTGTAGAGTGTCAGGTTAATACGGTGGTCGGTAATCCGGCCCTGGGGGAAATTGTAAGTACGAATGCGTTCACTACGATCCCCTGAGCCTACCAATGAGCGGCGAGCGTCTGCTTGCTCTTGGCGCTGCGAGTCAACCGCATTGCGTTTGAGTTTGGCTGCCAGCAACGACATCGCCTTTGCACGGTTTTTATGCTGACTGCGCTCTTCCTGGCACTCCACCACGACGCCTGTAGGCAAGTGAGTAATACGGATAGCAGAATCTGTGGTGTTGACGTGCTGACCGCCCGCGCCACTGGAGCGATAGGTATCAACGCGCAAATCAGAGGGATTAATATCGATATCGCCCACGTCGTCCACTTCAGGCATGACCGCCACCGTGCAGGCGGACGTATGTATCCGGCCTTGCGATTCCGTCGCGGGCACGCGCTGTACGCGGTGCGCGCCAGACTCAAATTTCAAGCGCGCATAGACACCATCGCCTTTCACGCGAGAAATAACTTCTTTGTAACCGCCCTGCTCACCGTGACTGGCACTAACAACTTCAACGCGCCAGCCACGTTTTTCCGCATAACGTGAGTACATGCGAAACAGATCACCCGCAAAAATAGCGGCTTCATCCCCGCCCGTACCAGCGCGCACTTCCAAGAATACACCGCGGCCATCATCGGGGTCTTTAGGCACCAGCAGGCGTTTCAGCTCACTATCCAGGGCTTCGAGTTTCTCACGCCCCTCACTGATTTCCAGTTCCGCCAGCTCGCGCATATCGGGGTCGCTGTCGCGACTTAACTGCACGGCTTCTTCGATGCTTTTTTCTACCTCGCCGTAGCGCTGCCAGGCGGCGACCAGCTCTTCTAATTCCGCGTACTCACGGGAGTAGTCGCGAAAACGCTGCTGATTATTAATCACTTCAGGGTCAGACAGCAGCATTGCCAGCTCTTCAAAACGGTCGGAAAAGCTATCTAGACGTTGGCGCAAAGTCTCTTTCATGCGGGTGTATCATCCTTCTGGCATTTTACCGCGGCCACTGGTTGCTCAAAGGCAGGCTTAGCAGGCAGTAGTATATTGGGCGCGGCATTCAGCAACTCGTTATTTTCTTGGGATGCAGCGTCGCGCAAGGCAAGCGTGGGCTGATGCATTAACCGATTCGCCAATTGGTGAGCTAGACGTTCAATCACCTTGGCAGGATCTTCACCCTTTGCTAATCGCTCAAGCGCTTGCTCACGAGAATGGTCTCGAATGGCCTCTCCGTGACGTCGATAGTCGCGAATAATTTCGCCGCCATTACGGATTCGACGCTCATGCTGCCAACTACCCACCCCGTGCTCGATAAGCGATTCTGCCTGATCAGCGGCAACTTGACGGTGACGGCGATTCTCTTCAATGACCTCTTGCAAATCATCAACGGTATAAAGGAAGACATCTGCAAGCTCACCCACTTCTGGCTCGATATCACGCGGCACCGCGATATCCACCATAAACACCGGTCGATGGCGACGCTTTTTCAGCGCACGCTCTACCATCCCCTTCCCTAGGATCGGCAGCGGAGAAGCCGTAGAGGATATGACGATATCAGCCTGCTCTAACGCTTCCGGTATTTCTGGCAGTGTAATAGCAGAACCACCCAGAGGAGCAGACACTAGCTCAGCGCGTTCCCGGGTACGATTGGCTACCGTTAGATGCCGCACGCCGGCTTCATGAAGATGACGCGCTACCAGTTCAATGGTTTCTCCCGCCCCGATCAAAAGCGCTCTGGCACGACTAAAGTCATCAAAAATACGGCTAGCCATACTGACCGCAGCATACGCCACCGACACTGGATTTTTGCCAATGCCCGTTTCCGTGCGCACCTGTTTGGCTACCGCGAAGGTGTGTTGGAATAACCGCTCCAATTCACCACCCAACCCATTGGCTTGGCGGGCCTGCTGATAAGCATCTTTTAACTGACCGAGTATTTGTGGTTCGCCCAGCACCATAGAGTCCAGGCCAACGGCGACGCGCATCAGATGACGCGCAGCATCGTTGTCAAGATAATGATAGGCACAGCGGGAAAGGTCTTCGATGCGCAAATTATGAAAGCGCCCAAGCCAATCCAGCACGGCATGCTCACCGGCGGCATCCGTCACGCAATAAAGCTCGGTACGGTTACACGTCGAAAGCACAGCCGCTTCGCTGATTTGCGGCAGGTTACGCAGCTCCGTCAACGCGCTTTCCAGCTGCGTTGGCGTAAATGCAACCTGCTCACGTACGGCCACGCTGGCGGTACGATGATTTATTCCCAGGGCAAGAAGCGTCATGCGTTATGCGTCTTCGCTAGTGGATCGGTCGTCACGTCACTTGTCGATCTGAATGTCTGAAGCTTGCTATAGCAAGTCTAAAAAGAGTAGGTAGATACGATGAACTATAAGTAGATACTATGAGTAGATACCATGGATTGCACCACCCCACTCCGTTTTCAAGGTGTAATATTCTATCACAGCACAGCATGTTCTGGCGCACACCACTTTGCCGCAGGCAACCAAGCCGCTATGCTGAGCACTCGGCCACCTGATCGAGAGACGCATGCCCCTTCGCGCGACACTACTGGGTCACCCCCTATCGTTACCGGGTTTACCCTTACTGCCCTTGGCCACAACGCTACTACTGGGCGGCTGCCAGCTTTCCCCGTCTTCCTTTGAGAGCGGGGTTCAAAATGATGCTTATGATCCCATGCAGTCAGCGCCGCCGATTACTCGCGGGCTGGATGCCGAGGGTCTTCGCTCGTTGCTGGCAGCAGAACTTGCTGGCCAACGGGGCGATTATCGCTATGCCAGCCAAGGCTATCTGGAAGCGTCCCGGCGCTATCGCAACCCCGCGTTAGCCGAGCGCGCCACTTTTGCAGCGCGCTTTGGCAATGATGTCGCCTTAATGGAAGCCTCCGCGATACGCTGGCGCGAATTAGCACCTCAAGCAGAAATGCCGAACAGGTTGCTGGCCACCCTCTCATTACAACGCGGAGACTGGCTGGACAGCTTAGAGCAGCGTCTGGCGATCGCTGAAGCAGGAGGCAATGGCGAAATAGCGGCTTTTTCTGAGGCGGCGGTGGCCGAAGAGGCGCCACTGAATCTATTAATCGAGCCATTGCGCGACTATCTTGCCCAGCCTGGCGCTCAGCAAAATGAATTCCACAGCGATGTTTTACTTGGCGCCGCACTGATCGAGTCAGCACTAGGGCAAACACGTCAAGCGCAACAGCATCTGGATCAAGTAACGCAGCTGTCACCTGAATCTGCCGCTTTGTGGCTTGCTAAGGCGCGCCTAGCATTAGAGATTGGCGATCATCGTGGTGCTCAGAACGCCGCGCAAAGGGGGCTAGATTTAGCGCCCGACGATGTCCGTTTTATATTAATGTTAGCCCAAGCTGAAATTCGCCTGAACAACATTACCGCTGCGGAAGCACACACCACTACATTGCTAGAAACACATGGTGGTAACGAAGAATTACGCATTGCTCTCGCCCAACTCTATTTGGAAGAAGGCCATAGCGA
Source organism: Halomonas sp. MS1 (assembly GCF_024182575.1). NCBI lineage: Bacteria > Pseudomonadati > Pseudomonadota > Gammaproteobacteria > Oceanospirillales > Halomonadaceae > Halomonas > Halomonas sp. MS1. The sequence goes on along the minus strand of NZ_CP098926.1, from coordinate 2,957,857 downwards.
GCCAGCGTATCGATTACTGCAACCTCTGATTGGTCAGGACCGCGTACCTAACACGGCCTACTTCTTACTGGGGGCCATTGCCCAGTCTCAAGGAGAAGTCGATAACGCGCTGCTTTATTATCGGCAAGTACAAGACGGCAACGAATTTCTTCCAGCCCGAGCCGCCGCTGCACGCATGCTGATTGAAAATGATCGCCTGCTAGATGCTCGCGCTATGCTGCGTGTCGAGCGAATGCGCCATGACGACTACTTCGGTGAGCTGGTAATGCTAGAAATACAGCTACTGGATGAATTTAATCTGCAAGAAGAGGCCATGGCACTACTTGATAGAGAGCTGGCTCGTACGCCAGATGACACCAGCCTGCTTTATTTAAGGGCAATGCGCGCGTGGGAAATGGGCGATCTTGAAGCGATGGAGCGCGACCTGCGCCAAATACTACATACCGAACCTAATAATGCAGATGCATTAAACGCATTAGGCTACACGCTTGCCGACCTGAACCTCCAGGGGCGCCTTGAAGAAGCACGCGATTTGATTGAGCGTGCCTATGAAGCTGATCCCAGCAACCCTGCAATACTCGACAGCATGGGCTGGGTCTATTTCCGGCTCGGCCAGCCTGACAATGCACTTGCGTGGCTAGAGAGCGCCTACGCACAAGTGCCTGATCAAGAAATTGCCGCTCATTTAGCCGAAGTTCTGCATGCCCTAGGACGCAGTGAAGAAGCACGCCAGCTTATTGAGCGCATTCTTCAGCGAGCAAGCTATCACCCGCAAATTGATGACTTACTTGAGCGCCACCCTGAACTAACACCGTTAAGCGCGCCCTAACATGACATGCCTTTATAAAAGCATGCCCTTATAAAAGCACGCCCTTATAAAAGCACGCCCTTATAAAAGACAGTTTACGCAGTACTGACATGGAGCCAGTTTATGTTGACCAATTCCCTGCCCGCGAGCCGTTTATCACTCTGCAGTCGTTCAACTCGTTTGTTACTGGCCGGTATTGCCCTATTAACGCTGGCTGGGTGTGCCACCCAAACGCCTGTAGATGATGGCGGACGCCAAGCTGGGCAATGGGAACGCCAGCAAGCCGACGTTGAAGCCTTCGATACCTGGACTCTCGTGGGCAAAGCAGGACTTCGCACTCCCCAGGAAAATACCAGCGCCAATCTAGACTGGAATCAACATCCCCACTATTTCCGCATGCTGATCAGTGGCCCCTTTGGCGGCGGGCGCAGTGTGCTAGAAGGTCGTGAAGGGCGCTTTTCGCTAACCACTAGCGATGGTCGCTTTGAAGCCGAAACGCCGGAAGCATTAATGGAAGAGCAACTTGGTTGGTCATTGCCGGTTCGCGCCATGCCTGACTGGGTGCGCGGCCTGCCGGGCGAGCACGCCAGCTACCAGTTGGAATCAGACGAGCTCGGCTTCCCTAACCACTTACAGCAAGATGGTTGGGAGATCGACTACCGTGACTGGGAGCAAGTAGAGGGGATGTGGCTACCTCGTCGACTAGTGATGAACTATGGCGACCTGCGCATCACCCTGGTGGTCAATCAGTGGCAATCCACTAACTCGGACTCTTAGATCAGTAGAGAGATCACATGCCTGCAACACCCTCGGCGTTGACACTGCCTGCTCCCGCTAAGCTAAACCGCATGTTGCATATCGTAGGCCGTCGTCAAGACGGCTATCACGAGCTGCAAACGCTTTTTCAGTTTATCGATTTGTGTGATTACCTTACCTTCACGCCACGCACTGACAGCGCCATTACACTTTCCAACACGCTTAGTGGCGTTGCCCATAACGACAATTTAATTGTCCGTGCAGCACACTTATTGCAACAGGCAAGCGGCATTCAGCAAGGCGTCTCAGTCGCCATCGAAAAAAATCTGCCGATGGGAGGCGGTCTTGGCGGTGGAAGCTCTAATGCAGCTACCACCCTGGTCGGGTTGAATCACCTGTGGCAACTAGGACTAAGTAGCGAAGCGCTTGCAAAACTAGGGCTGACGCTAGGTGCCGATGTCCCGGTATTCGTTCACGGTCACAGCGCCTGGGCGGAAGGCGTTGGCGAAAAGCTTACGTCTGTCACGCTAGATACGCCCTGGTTCGTGGTCATCCATCCAGGCGTTAGCGTCTCAACACCAGCAATCTTCCAAGACCCGGAATTGACACGCGACAGCCTCCCCATTACTATGGCGCGCGCACTGCAGGGGGGAGCGCCGGAGTGGCGTAACGACTGCGAAGCTATCGTCAAAAAACGCTATCCGCCAATTGCGGAAGCATTGGACTGGCTCACGCAGCATGCACCTAGTCGGTTGACCGGTACCGGCGCCTGCTTGTTTGCGGCTTTCGATTCACAGCAAGCCGCACAAGCCGTCGCATATATGGCAGGTCAACATTGGCATTCATGGGTAGCGCGCGGACTCAACACCTCTCCCCTACAAGATGCTCTGGGCCGCTGAAAGCGCCCGGTCATCGCATTAGGTTTATTGCTGGGGTATCGCCAAGTGGTAAGGCACCGGTTTTTGGTATCGGCATTCCCAGGTTCGAATCCTGGTACCCCAGCCAACCTAATTATGATCTGCGTTTTCTCCCCTGATCCCCAACACTGCAAAGGTGGCTGCGCGTGTCAAAATTGATGGTTTTCACCGGGAATGCCAATCCCGAACTCGCTCAAAAGATTGCCGAGAGCTTAGACAGCCGTATGGGTAATGCTACGGTCGGTCAATTTAGCGACGGCGAAATCGCGGTCGAGATCAATGAGAACGTGCGTGGTAAGGATGTGTTCATCCTGCAATCCACCTGTGCCCCCACGAACGATAACCTGATGGAACTGATTCTGATGGTGGACGCCCTGCGTCGCGCCTCAGCTACCCGTATTACGGCAGTCGTTCCCTATTTTGGCTATGCACGCCAGGATCGTCGCGTCCGTTCAGCCCGCGTTCCCATCTCAGCGAAAGTTGTTGCTGATATGATGGTGAAAGCTGGCGTTGATCGCGTCATGACGATGGATCTGCACGCTGACCAAATTCAAGGTTTCTTCGACGTACCGGTTGACAACGTTTACGGCTCACCTATTTTGCTGGACGACATCGAGCGCCAGAACTACGACGACCTCGTTGTGGTTTCTCCCGATGTCGGCGGCGTTGTGCGCGCTCGCGCTATCGCCAAACAGCTGAACGCTGATCTTGCCATTATTGATAAGCGTCGCCCCCAGGCCAATCAGGCCCAGGTAATGCACATCATCGGTGAAATCGAAGGCCGCACCTGTGTGGTTGTCGATGACATGATTGATACCGCTGGCACGCTCTGCAAAGCTGGCGAAGCGCTAAAAGATCACGGCGCAGCACGCGTTGTCGCTTATGCAACACACCCGATTTTGTCCGGCCCTGCGGTCGACAACATCACCAACTCGGTGCTGGACGAGGTTGTCGTGACCGACACTATTCCGCTTTCCGACACTGCCCGTCGCAGCGGAAAAATTCGCCAGCTGAGCGTTGCCGGACTCATCGCGGAAGCCATCCGTCGAGTCAGCAACGAAGAATCCGTTAGCGCGATGTTCCATTAATCGCCTGACGTAGCAGCCCCCTACTGGGGCCCTGGAAGCGTCGTCGTCTGGTCGCGGTCGGCGGCGTTTCCTTACTTAAACCAAGAGGCAAATTAAATGTCTGATTTTATCCTGAAAGCCAGCGTTCGTAACGACCTGGGGAAAGGTGCGAGCCGCCGCCTGCGTCGTGCGAACCAACAAGTACCGGCCGTTGTTTATGGCGGTGAAAAAGGCGCTCAGTCTATCTCTGTAGAAAAAACTGCTTTCTACAAAGCGATTGAAGACGAGTCCTTCTTCTCTTCGGTGATCAAACTGGTCATCGACGGTACTGAAGAGCAAGTGGTTGTTCGTGACCTACAGCGTCACCCCTTCAAGCCGCTGTTAACCCACGCTGACTTCCTGCGTGTTGACGCTACTCACGAAATCACCATGAACGTGCCGCTGCACGTCGTTGGCGAAGAGAAGTGTGTCGGCATCAAAGATCAAGGCGGCGAACTGCACGTCCTGGCCAATGAAGTAGCCATTAGCTGCTTGCCGAAAGATCTTCCGGACTTCTTGGAAGTGGACATCAGCAACGTCGAGCTGGGCACCACCCTTCACCTGTCTGACCTGACCTTGCCTGCAGGCGTTACGTCTGTTGACCTGTCTCACGGTGAAGAGCATGACAACGCCGTTCTAAGCATCACCAAAGTAAAAGTACGCGGCGGTGATGACGAAGAGAGCGAAGGTGAAGGCGAAGAAGAGTCCAGCGCTGAGTAAAGCGCTAGCTCTCGGCGCTGCCAGCTGATGCTTTTCAGTGCCACCTGGGTCATGCCTGCATGACCCAGGAATGATAAAATCAAGCGCTTCGGCGCTTGATTTTTTTTTGCGGCCTGACATGACGTCGAAAATTTCGTCTAGAAATTTTTATGAGGTGGGACAATGAGCCAGGTAACGGCCATTATTGGCCTGGGAAACCCCGGTGCAGAATACGATGCAACTCGCCATAATGCGGGCTTTTGGCTGGTAGACGCCATTGCACGCAGTGCGCACACAGAGCTTCGCCCGGAAAAGAAATTTTTGGGCCTGTACGCCAAAGCACGTGTTGGCGACCATGAACTGCACCTTCTCAATCCCACTACTTTTATGAACCGTAGCGGTGCTGCCGTCGCAGCGCTTGCACAGTTTTTCAAACTAACGCCTGACAATTTACTGGTTGCTCATGATGAGCTAGACCTTCCCCCAGGACAGGCACGCTATAAGACCGGCGGTGGTCATGGCGGTCATAACGGCCTGCGAGACATCATTAGCGCCTTAGGCAACCAGAAGCAGTTTCATCGGGTAAGAATTGGCATTGGCCACCCGGGAGAAGCACGTCAGGTCGTTAACTATGTGCTAGGCCGACCCGGCAAAGCCGAACGGGAAGCCATTGAAAGCGCTTTGGATGAGTGCCTAGCTACGCTACCACTTGCACTCTCTGGCGACTGGGCTAAAGCCATGAACCGCCTTCATAGCGTAAAATAGCAGCACACTTTATAAGCACCCTTAGAATCAGGCGTTCTAGCACGCCCTTTTTTTCAATATTGGCAGACGCTTCCCTTGTTGCGCTGCCCTAGCGGCCAGGAAGTAATTTATGGGCTTTAACTGCGGTATCGTCGGCCTACCTAATGTAGGCAAATCCACGCTTTTTAATGCGCTGACCAAATCAGGTATTGATGCAGAAAACTTCCCATTCTGCACCATTGAACCGAACGTAGGCATCGTACCAATGCCTGACCCGCGACTTGATAAGCTTGCGGAGATCGTCAAGCCACAAAAAGTGCTGCCGACAACAATGGAATTTGTCGATATCGCAGGCTTAGTCGCCGGGGCATCCAAAGGCGAAGGCTTGGGCAACAAGTTCTTGGCCAATATTCGCGAAACCCAGGCGATCGCCCATGTCGTACGCTGCTTTGATAACGACAACGTAATCCACGTTGCCAACCAAGTGGATCCACGGGCAGATATTGAAACCATCAACCTGGAACTGGCACTTGCCGACCTGGATACCGTCGAAAAAGCCAGCCAACGCCTCGTTCGTGCAGTAAAAGGCGGCGACAAAGATGCCACTGCCACCAAGGCCATTCTCGACCGCATTCAGCCACACCTCGCTGAAGGTATGCCGCTGCGTAGTTTTGGTCTTGATGAAGATGAGAAGCGCCAGATTAAGAGCTTCGGTTTCTTAACGCTCAAGCCCACCATGTACATTGCCAACGTTAACGAGGATGGCTTCGAGAACAATCCCTACCTGGATATCGTTAATGAGATTGCAGCAGAAGAAGGCGCTGCAGTGGTGCCGGTATGCAACCAGCTAGAAGCTGAGATTGCCGAGCTGGATGACGAAGAACGCAGCATGTTCCTATCAGAAATGGGCATGGAAGAGCCAGGGCTTGATCGCGTCATTCGCGCAGGCTATGCCCTGCTTGGCCTACAAACATATTTCACCGCTGGCGTTAAAGAAGTCCGCGCCTGGACAGTGAAAGAAGGCGCCAGCGCCCCAGAAGCCGCTGGCGTGATTCACACCGATTTCCAGAAAGGTTTTATCCGCGCGGAAGTGGTTGCTTACGAAGACTTTGTCGCCCTCAATGGCGAGCAAGGGGCTAAAGATGCTGGCAAATGGCGCTTAGAAGGTAAGGACTACATCGTTAAAGATGGCGATGTTATTCATTTCCGTTTTAACGTCTAAGTTGTAGCTGGCATTGCAGGTGATTGCTTAGAGTTGCGAGACAGTCCTTTAATCACCCCGAAAGCCCCCATATATGGGGGCTTTCGCGTTTATACACCTTGCATAAAATTGCATGATCATACAGAGAAAAAGCGACTACACCGGTGTATATGATTCTTGGACAGCGCGATTTTAGGTGTATACGATGAAAGGATCCTGAGAAATCGAGTCATTCCATGCTCACCGACGCTCACTGCTGGGCTGCAAAACCCAGAGACAAGCTGTACCGCATCAACGATGCCCGGGGCCTCTACCTTGAGGTCAAGCCTAACGGGGTGCGAGCATGGCGATATCGATTCAAATTGAGCGGCAAGGCTTCGTGGTTCGCCCTAGGCGATTATCCAGACACCTCGCTGGCTAATGCTCGTGATAAGTGTAACGATGACCGTGGATTCACACGGACCTCAGTAAACTCAAAATCCCCGTAATCACTTGCTGATACGGGGATTTTGTTTATTGGGCTCGCCCCCCTCCTCCATTGTGATCCGGAATGTTGATGGGGTGGGACTCCTCAGCAGCCTGTCCGGCAAGCTGGGGCACGCCGCCGAGTTATGCAAGAATGATTGTATTGGCAATCACTACAGGGATTGAAGAGCATGCCATTTCCTCTCAAACGTCGTCTGGTTTTGCTTGATGTCATGGCCATGAGGTCCAGAATCATCGCTGGACTTGAACATCAGGAAAGAAAAACCTCAGGCATGTCACGCCAGGTCTCCAGCGTTGACGTGAAGTGGGCACACAGGATTTTCAGCAAGTGAGCCTGGATACAACCAAAGATGCTTTCTTCGCCTATCAGGCTGTGTACCGCTATCTCGTCGAGTTGATCGAGACCGCCAATTCGGAACATGAACAGAAATTGCCGTCCTTGCGGCAACTGGCCCAGCGCCTGAACGTGTCGGTGTCGACGACCAAGTACGCCTATTCCCTTCTCGAGGACGAGGGGCGGATCTATGCCAAACCCAAATTCGGTTATTTCACCAAGGCGAGGCCGGCCCCCTTATTGAGCGAGGGCTCGCCCAATCTGCTGGACAACGTATTCTCCAATGCACGCCAGCCGGGGATGCTAGCCCTTAGTAGCGACGCGCCAGCGATGCTGTTGTCGCTGGAAAACCCATTGTTGATGATGGAGCGCGAACTGGCCCGGCAATACCCCCGATCCCATGCACCACTCTATCAGCCGTTCGGGGAGCCCGAGTTACGCGGTGCTCTGGCCGACCGCTACACCAGTTCCACGCACTGCTACTGGCAGGCCGAGCATGTATATATTGGCTCGGACCTGCACAGTGTGCTGGAGTTATCCCTCAGTGCCCTGAATCTGGGTGGCACTGTGGCGTTGGTGGAATCGCCGTGTTCATGGGCGATCCTACGCCAGTTGCAAGCAGCAAAGATTCGCGTGATCGAAGTGCCCCTCGGCGAGGATGGACGTTTCAACTTGCCCGCACTCAATGATTTGCTCAGGCGTGAGCCCATCCGGCTGGCGGTGCTGTCGTCCACCGTGAACATTCCCCAAGGCAACCTGATGCCGGCGCAGGATAAGCAGCAGATCTGTCGATGGTTGGCGGAGCGGGATGTCTGGCTGTTCGAAAATGACAGCTACGGCGAGTTCTATTTTTCCCCCAATCCCGCTCGCTATCGCGACTTTGCCGACCCGGAAAAGCTGCTGGTGTTTTCGACCTTCGACAAAATCATTGGCTCGGAAGCGCCTTATGGTTATGTGCTGTGTCGCCGACACCGGCCTCAGTTGCATCGTCTGTTCCTGGAACGGGCATTTCGTCTGTCGCCGATCCGTCAGAAAGCAATCGCCAAACTCTTCAGTTCCAAGCGCATCGATCAGCATTTGATGGTGCTGCGGGCCATGCTGCTGGACCGCATGAAACGGATGGAGGCTCTGCTGGAGGAACATGGTGATGGCCAGTTACGGATTGTCGCCCCGCAAGGCGGCGCGACCTTCTGGCTCGAAGCCCTGCGCTCGGTGGACATGCGACGGGTGTTCGAGCGCTTGTTGGCCCAGCGCATCGTTATCGCCCCCGGGGAAATCTTCAGCCAGCAGGGGGCCTGGCGGCATCACGTGCGCTTGAGCTACACTCTCGACTGGAGCAAGGATATCCCCCAGGCCCTGAAGAAACTGGCCCAGGCTATCAGCGAAGAGTACTAGACATGCCTAGAGCCCATAGCAATGCCGCGATTCAGGGAATCGGCCATCGCGCACTTCTTCAGCAAAACGCTCACAAGCGTCGCGAATAACCGCGCCGACATCGGCGTACTGTTTGACGAAGCGCGGTACCTGCTCACCGCCCAAACCCAGCACGTCTTCGGTCACCAACACCTGGCCGTCGCAAGCCGGTGAGGCGCCGATGCCGATGGTGGGTATTTTCGAATCCAGGGTAATTTGCCGAGCGACACCTTCGGCCACACCCTCGAGCAACAGACTGAAAGCTCCAGCTTCGAGGTTGGCCCGGGCATCTTCGGCAATTACCGCGCCGGTTTCGGTGGTCAGGCCCTGGGCCTTGAATCCCCCCATGACATTGACGAACTGCGGCATCAGCCCGACGTGGGCCATGACCGGAATACCACGTGCCACCAAAAACTCGATGGTACCCGCCAGAGCCTTATTGGTTTCCAGCTTGACGGCATCGCAACCGGTGCGCGCCAGGACCTGGGCGCAATTGCGAAAGGCCTGCTCGCTAGATTCCTGATAGCTGCCGAACGGCATGTCGGCGATGACACAAGACAGGCGTGTGCTGTCGACTACGGCCCGGGTATGGCCGATGATTTCTTCGAGCTGCATGCTCAGCGTCGAGGCCCGACCATAACCGACCATTGCAGTAGAGTCACCGACCAGGATGAAGTCGACGATAGGGTCGATCAGCTTGGCAATAGAGCTGGAGTACGCCGTCAGGGATACGATTTTCTGTTGGCCCTTCATCGCGACCAGTTGCGGAACCGTCAATCGTTTAGTACGAGTATGAGTGCTCATAAGTGTCTTCCTGTGATGATTGAAAACCCCACGGGATGGGGCGTCTGTCATTACAACCAGTCTTTCTCCCGTTCACGTCAGGCCTCATGGTCCTGGTGAGGAAGTGTCCGATTATTGGTTAAACGCAAGAAAACTCAATGTACAGATTTGCACTAAAAAGCAACCCAGATGCATTGTCTGGTTGTCCCGTCCGGTAATTGGATGGACCATTGCCGGCTAGATACCTGATGGCATTATTCGAACGACATGGCCTGTTTAAGGGTTTGATCTCGAATGCTGTTTCAGTCGCGAATTTTCATGAGTACCTGTTTAGAGTCCCCTTATGACGGCCCATATTTATCCACAACCTGGTCGCTTTTCCCGGTCTGACCACAAGACCCTGGGTCTGGCGGCGCTGGGTGGTGCACTGGAAATCTACGACTTCATCATCTTTGTGTTCTTCGCCCTGACTCTCAGCCAGTTGTTCTTTCCGCCAGAGATGCCTGAGTGGCTGCGTTTGCTGCAAAGCTTCGGGATTTTCGTCACCGGCTATCTGGCACGCCCGCTGGGCGGCATCCTGATGGCGCACTTCGCTGATCGAGTGGGACGCAAGCGGCGTGTTCAGTCTGAGCATTCTGATGATGGCCTTGCCCTGCCTGCTGATCGGGATCATGTCGACCTATGAATAGATCGGTTATTGGGCTCCCTTGATCCTGCTGCTATTGCGGGTGCTGCAAGGAGCCCCGGTGGGTGGCGAAGTGCCGAGCGCCTGGGTGTTCGTGGCCGAGCATGCCCCAGTCGGGCATCGTGGCTATGCCCTGGGTGTGTTGCAGGCCCTGAGCCCCGAGCGGCTCGACCAAGCCTTGCCCTACATACGCGACTGGGCGGCGGCGGCCGAGAGCCTGACCGCCGTGCAGGCAGTCGAGGGGTTCAACCAGACGTTCGAAATCCGACGCCGAGCAGCCGAAATCTTTCATGATGTCGATCTGGTGTTGCCTTCGACGAACCAGGTCAGCTCCTTTTCGGCAGAATAGGCTTCACCTACCAATGACCCACGCCTGCCGTTCGCGCACATCGTCTTTACCGTGCCCTGGAACATGGGTGAGCAACTGGCGCTATCGATCAACTGCGGCTTTACCGACCAAGGCATGCCGATCGGCCTGCAGATGATCGTCTCACGCTTCGCTGATCAGTGGTTGCTTCAGCTCGGTAAAGCCTATGAAAACTGGCGCGGCACGATTCGACACTGGCCCAAACCGCCGTCTCACTGAAAACGTTTTGTTGTCCTGCGGGAGCGTGCGGCTGCTTTTTTTCCTCTAGAGATTTATCGAAATGGATTTTCGTGTACTTCTGATGGCCGGCGTAGCCGTCGGCAGCCCTTTGCTTGCCATCGCGGGCGAAGCGGTGACCAAGCAAGATGAGGCTCCGGGATTTATCGACGGCAGCCATTTGAGGCAGAACTTGCGCCATTACTATGCCAACCAGCACACCCGACGCTCTACCTATCTAAGGATCAAGAAAGCCGATGGCCTGGAGCAGACCCGCATCCGTGAAACCTGGGTGCAAACCGCGATGCTCAACTACAGCTCCGGATATACCCAGGGGCCGATCGGCTTCGGGCTGGACGCCTCATTGTTCAGTGCTGTCAATCTGGAGCGAGGACATGGGCGTGTCGCCAATGGCGGCGATCGAGTGCTGGTTGATAGCGACGGCGATGCGGTGCCGACCTGGAGCCGATTGGGGGTCGGTGATCTGCGGTTGCGTTTTTCCAGTACTGAAATAAAGGCCGGGCGCTTGCTCACCGACAACCCTATTCTGCGCTACAAGGATAATCGCGCCCTGCCCTCGAGCTTTCAGGGCGTGGGACTGTTCATTAATGAAGCCGATTGGTTGTCATTGCAGGCTGGCAGCTTCGACCGGGCGATTCCACGCTCCGGTACCGGCAGTGAGAAACTCACCACCACCTTCGGCAACAGGGCGTATTCGGGGTCGCGTATTTCCTATCTCGGCGGGATGACCAAGACCTCTTACGGCCTGGACGTCAGCCTCTACGCTTCACGCTTCGAGGACATGTGGCAGCAGACCTATCTGGCATTGACCCAATTGATCGGGGATCAACGTCAGATAGCGCTCAAGACCGCACTGAATTACTACCATACCGAGGACCAAGGCGAGCAACGCCTGGGCTATATCGACAACGACGCCTTCAGCCTGGCCTTTACCGCATCACATCTGGCCCACAGCCTGACGCTCGCCTGGCAGCAGGTGTATGGCGACGAGTACTTCGACTATGTTTGGGAGTCCACGGGCAATTACATGGCCAACTCGTTGTACTCGGACTATAACGGGCCGAACGAGAAGTCTTGGCAACTGCGCTACGACCTGGATCTGGCGTTCTTAGGGGTGCCAGGCCTGACTACAAGCCTATGAATTGCAACAGCATGCAGAAAAAATCAGCGCACCGCTTTGTTTGAAGCCTTAGACAGCCGGGGAGGGAAACACTCATTGAGCCTCAGTCCTCAGACATCCAACCAAGACTGTGATCTTTGAGAAAAGCCGCTTCTGATGCCAGGCGCCTTTCTCAATCCCTAAAGCTAGTCGTCGAGCTAGATGTCAAACACTTTGATCACGGCTGTGGTGAGAGCATCAAAATTTCTAGTCAGATTAAATCGCTCGACGCGACGGCTGATCGCCTAGAGATAGTAATTAACCTCGTTCGATTCTTAAGGCATTGCACGCGTTTCCGTTATTGAAAACACTTGCTCTCTACAATATCCCTCCAAGCACTCGAAATGATTTTACGAGCAGAGGGACCAGCGCTAAAGATGTAGACAAAAATATATTTCTACCTGATTTAACTGCTGACCAGTCGCCGCGTAATAAACAAAAAAAGAAACACTTGACGAACAACGGGCTACTGAGTAATATTCGCCCCCGTTGAATGGCTACGTAGCTCAGCTGGTTAGAGCACATCACTCATAATGATGGGGTCCCCTGTTCAAATCAGGGCGTAGCCACCACACGAATATTGAAAGCCCGCTGACTGAGTCAGCGGGCTTTTTTCGTTATTGATCAGTAATGTACTCAGCACAACTCAGAACGATTCAAAAACACCGTCAACGCCTGGGTCAAATAATCAACATCTCGGGTACCTGCTGTTTCACGTACTGAATGCATTGCCCACTGAGGAAGCCCTACATCAATCGTCGGCACACCCACCTCAGTAGCCGTAATCGGCCCAATAGTGCTACCACAACCCATATCTGAACGAGTAACAAACGACTGCACGGGCACATCTGCCTCACGGCACACATCCCGAAACAGCGCCCCCGTTACACTATTAGTGGCATAACGCTGATTAGCATTTACCTTAATAACTGGACCACCATTAATAGCAGGGCCATGACGTTCATCGTGTTTATCTTGGAAATTTGGGTGTAAAGCGTGAGCGTTATCGCATGAAATCATAAGCGATGACTGAATCAGCTGAATCAGCGACTCTTCAGTAGCACCACCTACCTGGGCATTTAAACGCTTCAGCACATCACCCAAGAAAGGCCCCTGAGCACCGCAGGCACTGGCACTACCCACCTCTTCATGGTCATTGGCTACCAACAAGGCCCCTTGACTAGCATCACACGCTAGCATCGCCTCGAGCCCCACAAAACACGACAATAAGTTGTCTAGCCGCGCACTGGCGACCAACTCCTGACGCAACCCTACCAGCGATGGCGGTTGTACGTCATAAAACCCCAACTCAAAGTCAACGACTTCCACAGCACGCAGGCCATGCTGCTCTTCCAACCAATCAGCCAATAAGTCGCTAAGCTGCGCGCTATCACTCTGCATGACAACAGGCGACATTTGCGTTTGTGGGTTAATAATACGCCCAGCGTTAACATCGCGGTCTAAATGAATCGCCAAACTAGGCACCATGGCAATCGGCCGGTCCACATTTAGCAGCACACTTTCTAAATGACCATCAGCGTGACGTACATGCACACGCCCTGCCAACCCCAAGTCGCGATCAAACCACGGGGCTAACAACACACCACCATATATTTGAACCCCTAACTGCAACCATCCCGCGGCATACTGGGTAGCATTGGGCTTTAAACGCAGCCCCGGGCTGTCAGTATGCGCACCTAACATGCGCAGGCTGGCCAACCTCTCAGCAGGCAGTTGAAATGCAATCACTGACGAATCATTGCGCGTCACGTAATAGCGCTTGCCCGGCTCAAGCTGCCAGTTATCCGTCTCCTCAAGGCGCACAAAGCCCGCCTGCTCCAAACGCTTCGCCATACAGCGAGTCGCATGCCAGGGCGTAGGCGACTGGTGCAGAAAATCACATAGCCGCGTTACACGATCCGCATTGAAAGCTTCGGACATAGAAATCCTCATAACAGTAATGATTGAGTATCACAGGGTAAATGACCTGCTACAATGCTCCCTCGGCCTACGCAACTCATAGGCTATCTGCGGGTCTAGGGAAGAATAAGTGTACACAAATCCGGGAGAGCTTGACTGATGAGCTTGTTTGCAACGTTTTCGCGCTCGGTCGCCCTTGCTGTGATGCTGGTCATTGCCAGCCCAGCAGCGCTGGCGCAACTTGAGCCGACCGACGAACAACGCCAAGCGGCAGAGGAAATAGCGGATTCACTTCGCTATGGGCATTATGCCGATATTAACTTCGACGAGCAGTGGTCAGCGGAAGCTTTCCAACGCTATCTAGACATTCTGGACGGCCAGCGCTCCTACCTATTGAGCCGCGACATAGAGCCTTACCGCCACTTAGAGCGCGACATGGCTGAAGCACTTTTCGATGGTGATCTTGACGATGCATTTGCACTCTATAATCGTCTCAGCGAACGCCACACCGCCCGCCTAGAGTGGTTGCTAGAACGCCTTGATGAAGGGCTTTCATTCGAATTCGATAGCGACGAGCGCTTAGAAGTCGATCGCGAAGATGCCCCATGGGCAACCCGCGAAAGTGAATTAGACGAACTCTGGCGTAAACGACTCAAAAACGATGCGCTAACACTTGCTCTAACCGACCAAGATGACGAGCAGATAGAAAGCAATCTGCGCCAGCGCTATGAAGGACAACTATCCCGCTTGCGTCAGTCAGAGTCTGAAGACGTCTTTGGGTTAATCATGGCGGCAGCCTCCAGCACTATCGATCCTCACACCAGCTACCTTTCCCCTCGCCAAAGCGAATCGTTTGATATTCAAATGAGCCTTTCACTTGAAGGTATCGGCGCACTACTTCAAGCCGATAGCGAATACGTCAAGGTAGCCAGCCTGGTTCCCGGTGGCCCTGCCGATCGAGCGGGCGTGCTTGAGCCCGCCGACCGAATTATCGCCGTGGGCCAAGAAGAAGGCGACATGGTCAATGTGGTAGGCATGCGCCTGGACAACGTCGTCGACCTGATTCGCGGCCCTAAAGGCTCCGTTGTACGCCTGGACGTGGTGCCTGCCCAAGCAGTGGACATGACCCGCTCTCAAATTGTTGAAATTACTCGCGACACCGTCAGCCTGGAAGATCAGGCAGCGCATAGCGAAGTGATCAACATTGAGCGAGACGGCCAACCTCATCGCATTGGCGTAATTGACGTTCCGACGTTCTACGTCGACTTCGATGCCTGGCAAGCCGGTGAAGATGAGTATCGCAGCACCACCCGCGACGTCGCTCGAGAAATTGAAAGTCTCAAGAAAGAAGGCATTGAAGGTATTGTCCTAGATCTTCGCAATAATGGCGGTGGCGCACTTCAAGAAGCCAACTCCTTGATAGGTCTGTTTATTGACCGAGGCCCCACGGTACAGGTTCGTGATGCCCAAGGCCGCATTCAGCTCTACGGCGACACCGACGCAGGCACGACTTACGACGGGCCACTAACCGTACTGGTTAATCGTCTTTCCGCTTCAGCATCGGAGATTTTTGCTGGCGCTATTCAAGATTATGGCCGCGGCATTGTGGTAGGCGCTCCCACCTTTGGCAAAGGCACTGTGCAAACGCTCAATGATCTTAGCCATGGTCAAATCA
Source organism: Halomonas sp. MS1 (assembly GCF_024182575.1). Lineage (NCBI taxonomy): Bacteria > Pseudomonadati > Pseudomonadota > Gammaproteobacteria > Oceanospirillales > Halomonadaceae > Halomonas > Halomonas sp. MS1. Next base: position 2,942,567 of record NZ_CP098926.1, on the reverse strand, counting down.
AGCTTACCCGCGCCAAGTTTTACCGCATTTCAGGTGATAGCACCCAAAACCGCGGTGTTGAGCCCGACATTATATTCCCCAGCCTGATTGACCCAGAACGCATTGGTGAAAGCAGCCTAGATAATGCTCTTGCTTGGGATACCGTGCAGAACGTTCAATACCGCCGCTATGGCGCTCCGGAGAACACCCTCGCTGCCCTGACTTCTCAACACCAAGAACGTGCCAAGGAGAATCCTAACTTCCGCTATCTAGAGCGCCAGTCCACCTTGGCTCGCCAGCTACGCGAACAGCACACCAGCGTTAGCCTGAACCGCGAACAGCGTCAACGAGAGCTAGAGGCTCAAGAAGCTGAACAGCTTTCGCTTGAAAACCAACGCCGTCGCGCTTTAAACCTGCCAGAGCTGGATGAGTGGATGGATGCGCGCAGTGATAACTCGCAGCCCGAAGGTAGTGACGCAGACGCTGACAACGAGGAGGATAAGGATGAAGACATGCCGGTTGATCGCGCCCATGTACTAGAAGCCGCCGAAATCTTACTCGACTACGCCCATCTTCAGGGCGCACAGCGCATGGCGAAATACTGAGACCCCACCAATGAATGTACCAGTCCATTTTCTGGACTGGTACATTCACATATACCTTTCATAAAGCTTCTTGAGACGGCTTCTGAGTAGATATTACGCTACCCTTTTTGCCAAAACTCTCTTTAAAACCCTCTTTGTCGAAACACTGACTGTCAGCTATTTTGGCTGTGTACTCGTCTGAAGGCCTACTAGGCGCGACAGCAGGATCACCGTATATAGTACGCCAATCATTGCCTCGAAGATCGCAAACGACTGGGCGTAGAACCCTTGCGGGGTAATATCACCGTAGCCCACGGTTGTTAGCGTGACATAACTATAATAAAACAGTTGCTGCCAGTTGATCGGCACCCCTGACGACACTACAAAAGAGCCTGGCGCGATCCATTCAATTAGCGAAAAGATTGCAGTAAAGCCCGATCCAATCACCAGATATATCGAAGCGGCAGCCACTAGCACATCAGACATCATCTCGGTCGCGCGGAAGATATAAAGTGCCAGCACCACGCCAATGACAAGATGGTAGGCGATGGAGGTGAGATAAACCGCCAGAGTGGTATAAGCACCTGGAGTATAGGAGTTCGCCAGTCCAGCCACGATCACAGCCGCTCCACTGACAACCGCCAGCGCGCGCAAGCGGCGGTCAGCCAACAGCAAGAAGGTCGCTACGACGAAGATAGAGCCATAAAAAAGATAAAACAGCGCAGGCCAGACACCCTCCGCACCCGATAATGGATAGGTCAAATTGTGCAACAAAATCGCCACTAAAAGGCCAATTGTTACCCGCAAACCGCCAAGCCGAGAGGGAGCACTAGTCATACTGCCGCCCCTTCGCGATGAGCGGTTGCTGCCAGGGTGATCATCACGACCAACATCCCGCCTCCTAACCACAGGCCATTAAGGTGCATTGTTAATGCCAGCCAGGCCCAAGCCGCAAGAGCTACCCCGGCAAGCAGATAGCAGACGGGTAGTTTCGAGGCCATGGTGCGATGAAACATTGCCGACCCCACCAAAAAGATCGTTGGACCAGCGAAAGCGAACAACGCCGTTGGGGTATGAATGGCATCATGCGGATGGGCAACAATCAGCTCGATAGCGACAGCCACCACAATAGCACCGCAGACCATTACTCCGTGGGCATAGGCCAGGCCCGCCCGAGCCAGCCGCGTATGATCAGCCGCATGTTCAAAACTGTGCTCGCCTGCCTCAGCAAGATGCACGAAATAGATCCACCATAGTGTAATAATCAATAAAAAGCCGATAGCCGCAGCCGCGATGACACCCGCCCCCAAAGATTGACTAACGAGTAAACCGCCCATAAGCAAGATGGATTCACCAAGCGCAATAATGAAGACTTGCTGGTTACGTTCCAAAAGATGCAGGCCGCGCAAAGGCCAGCTATCCATTGGCGTGGCTCCTTGACCAGGCAACCAAAAACCAACATAGGGCGCGGAATAGTCGATTACTACAGCGATGATCCACAACTCTAACCTAGCGCTTGGAAACACAACGCCTGCAATCCAGAACACGCCCGAGATCGCACTCCATGCACAAAGCTGTGCATAGTTTCGCCCCATCTGTTCGCCACGAAAAACGATGGACATATAGCCCGCGCGTATCAGCGCCATGGCAACATAAGCACCCACGAAAAGGCCTGCACGAGATGAGAAAGCATGCGGGATCGCAATCGCCATCAGCAGTGCGCAAGCCATGAGTACAATCATCAGAACGCGCCCACTGGCATGATCTGGGTCAAGCCAGTTGGTTGCCCATGACGTGTAATTCCACGCCCACCAAGCCGCCGCAAAAAGCGTAACGGCCTCAAGCGCACCTACCCAGTTGTCGTGGGCTAATAGGAAATGCGAAAGCTGAATAATTGCAAAAACATAGACCAAGTCGAAAAACAGCTCAACATTGGTCACACGCGGAGTTTCGCCCGGACCAATATTGCGCAACGCAGCCTTTGGAGCAAGATTGTGAAAAATTGTTGCCTTCATGAAACATTCCCTCTATGATCAATAGCAGCAATCCGCGGCGCTCCTCCCTCAGTTTCTCCGCGACCACAAAATAGCAACAAGCGCAGGTACAGTAAAAACGATCAACATGAACGGCAGCTCCTGCATTACGCTGTAGCCAGCCTGGCTGACACCAATCCACATATTGATCGCAGTACAAATTAACCAGACCACGAGATAAACAGGCAAAAGTCGCGCGAACTGTATTGAAGCAATACGAGCAAAGACGACAAAAACCGCCAGCAATACCAATCCAGCGAGGATGACCATAACCGTATGCATGAAACGTATCCTTTGAATCTAAATAGGTAGCCGGCGGTGATATTCGTCAACCAGCTAATTTATTTGGTGGTATAGCCGCCGTTGACAAGAATCGTCTGACCCGTCATCCACCAGCCATCAGATACCATGAAAAGTATCCAAGGGGCGATGTCTTCAATATCAGTCAGACCGGTTTTAGAGAAAGGCGAAAGTGCCGCAGCTGTCTTATGGTAGGCAACCGCATCCTCTCCTTCAGCAGGGTAAAAGAAAGGCGTATCCATCGGTCCTGGCCCAATCGCAGTAACAGAAATGCCCCGCTCCCCAAGCTCTTTTGATGCCGCCCGAGTAAAGTGCTCGACGGGTGCCTTAAGCCCTTCATAAGCCGCATAAAATGGCGTGTAAGCCCCCAGGAGTGATGTCACAAGGGTACAAACCTTGCCATGATCGTTAACGTAGTTACCTGCCTCCTTCAGGAAAAAGAACGCCGCCTTAACATTGACTGCGCACGACTGATCAAAAGCCTCTTCGGTCACTTCTGCCATTGGCCGCTTAACCACCATACCAACGGTATTGATGGCAATATCGGGCCTACCCACTGCAGCAACGGTATCCTGAAAGAGTTTTTCCATGGCTGCCGCACTCGTCAGATCAGCCTGAAATGCGACCGCTTCGGCTCCTGCCGCCCGAATCGATGCCACAGTTTGCTCAGCAGCCTGCTTAGCAGAATCACTATTGTAGTGAATCGCCACAGCCTTGGCCCCCGCTTTTGCAAATTCTTGCGCGAGCAAGCCACCTAAGTTCTTCGCACCACCAGCGATCAGAACTACTTTACCTTCAATGCTATTATTAGACATCGCTCATCCCTCACGTTAAGTATCATCACCGTTCAGCAGAACGGCTTACGGATAAGATGACGCGTTGTGTGATCATGATAAACATGTGAATATCGACAAGACCTGTCGGAATATACGAACAATAGCAATGGATCGCATCAGGCAAATGCAAATCTTCATCCAAGTGATGGAGAGTGGAAATTTCACGCGGGCAGCTGAGGCACTGGCTATACCTCGCTCTACTGTCTCAACGGAAATCCAAGTATTGGAAGACCGGCTGCAAACGCAGCTTTTGTTTCGCAGCACTCGCAAGGTCGTTCCAACCCAGGATGGTAGGCGGTTTCTAGAAACGGCACAGAACATCGTCGATGCCGTAGCTACCTCCGAGCAGATGTTCCTACCTGGCAACCTGTGTCTAAGCGGTCGACTTCGCGTCGACATTCCTAGCCGTATCGCTCGCAGGCTCGTCTTCCCTGCATTATCAGACTTTATCGCCCAGCACCCTTACCTAACGATTGACATAAGCGCAAGCGATAGGATAGTAGATCTGGTCGCTGACGGCGTCGACTGCGTGTTGCGGCTCGGGGTACTGCTAGATTCAGACCTTGTTTGCCGCCCTCTTGGCGAAGTGGATTTCGTGACCTGTGCCAGCCCCGCCTATTTGGCTCGCCACGGGCTACCAAAGAAGCTTGATGACCTGAGCTCTCATTTACTGATCAACTACTCTCCCCGGCTTCCGGCCTCAACCGCGACGCTGGAATTCCAGCAGGGCGAGCACTTGATAGAAATCAAAATGCGCAGCGCCATTACCGTCGACGGAGCCGAGGCCTATGTCGCGGCTGCCCTGTCTGGGCTGGGCTTAATTCAAGTGCCCGCCTATGATGTACGCCATCTTCTTGAAAGAGGTGAACTCAAGGAGATACTGCCGGACACACCGCCACCATCAATTCCACTCTCATTTTTGTTCACCAAACGACGCAACCTATCCCCCAAAGTGCGCGTTTTTTTACTCTGGCTGGAAAGCATACTTGAGAGGCACGGCGTTATTTCGCAAAGCCCCACCCAAAGAGAGAGCATTGACAAGTCAGCATAACCCCCGTCAACCAACAACCAAGCTCAGCTTTTCTAGCGAGTAACGATAAAAAATTTCGCTAAAATTAGTAGCAAGAAAGCGCTGCCCGCCGCGTCGGCCGATCACCCATCTTAACTAATCGCTGAGTAAGCGTGCTCAACCGCACTGCACTGCCCTCAGCGCCTGCACGAATAACATCTTGCGCCCATCCAGGTAGTTGAGGCGACAAACGATAATAAACCCACTGCCCCTCTCGCTGATCGACTAACAACCCACACTGACGCAACTGGGCCAAATGACGCGACACTTTAGGCTGCGACTCCTCTAGCGCATAGGTCAGTTCGCACACGCACAGCGATTGCTCGTTGGCGATCAAGAGCACCAGCATTAACCGTGTCTCGTCACTTAGGCACTTGAACACCTGCAGTGCATTCAAACTGGCAGCATTTCCCACGGACACCTTCCAAAAAAATGAGTAGCCAAAACAGTTTATACGCCCCTAACCGGTAGATACAAAAATCTACCCAGAATGCCTTAGAATATTGAGCAAGGGCATTGAGTATTATTATAAACAGGTCGTAGGGATGCGAAATGGTCGTTTCAGGCTAGCGACTGCGAGAGAATGCTTACTAGAAAGGTGAGACTGAAAGGCAAGAAAAAACAGAATGGCTCCCCGAGCAGGACTCGAACCTGCGACCCAATGATTAACAGTCATTTGCTCTACCAACTGAGCTATCGGGGAACATTTACCGTAGGCGGTAATTAAAGCAGAACAGCAATTTGGCTCCTCGAGCAGGACTCGAACCTGCGACCCAATGATTAACAGTCATTTGCTCTACCAACTGAGCTATCGAGGAACATTACATTTTGCTGCTGTGTTTTGAGCGAAGCCACTGAAAGCATTTATATAACTTACTTCAGTATGTTGGCTCCTCGAGCAGGACTCGAACCTGCGACCCAATGATTAACAGTCATTTGCTCTACCAACTGAGCTATCGAGGAACTGCTCAAACACGGTGCGTAGTATACTGATAGAAACGCTCGGGTCAAGTATCGATTATAGGTTAACGGCTAGCCCCGGGTTTCTTGTGTCCGTATAATGCCGCCATTCAATGGCTGTACGTTACACTGCCCATTACGATTGCAGTCATGTTTTCATTCATCCCTCGTCCCCCGACGACTCATAGATGACAGGTACCGATGGCGAAGAAGCTCTTTATCAAAACGCACGGCTGCCAAATGAACGAGTACGACTCCTCGCGGATGGCAGATCTGCTCGGCGAATCTCACCAGCTGGAATTGACCGATAACGAAAAAGAAGCTGACGTTATCTTGTTGAACACCTGCTCTATTCGCGAAAAAGCGCAGGACAAGGTGTTTCATCAACTGGGTCGCTGGAAAAAGCTAAAAGACGCCAACCCGGACCTCGTGATTGGTGTTGGCGGCTGTGTGGCAAGCCAAGAAGGTGAAGCGCTGCGTAAGCGCGCGCCTTTTGTCGATATGATTTTTGGCCCACAAACGCTTCACCGCGTGCCCAAAATGCTGGATGCGCGCAATAACAATCAGATTGCTGCGGTCGATGTCACTTTTCCAGAAATCGAAAAGTTTGATCACCTGCCGCAGCCAAAATCTGATGGCGCAACCGCTTTTGTTTCTGTCATGGAAGGCTGCTCGAAATACTGCACATTCTGTGTCGTGCCTTATACCCGCGGTGAAGAAGTCTCCCGCCCCTTTGAATCGGTTATTGATGAAGTCATTCACTTAGCCGATCAAGGGGTGCGCGAAATTAACCTGCTTGGCCAGAACGTGAACGCTTATCGCGGTGAAAATGACGAAGGCGACGAGATCGACCTTGCCGAGCTAATCGCCTGCGTCGCTGCAGTGGATGGCATTGATCGCGTGCGCTTTACGACCTCTCACCCGGTGGAATTTACGGATAGCCTGGTAGATGCGTTTGCCGACATCCCGGAACTGGTGAGTCACCTACATTTACCGGTACAGTCAGGTTCTGACCGTATCTTAAGTGCGATGAAGCGCGGCCATACCGCAGAAGAGTACATCGAGAAGATGGAGCGTATTCGCGCCAACCGCCCGGATATTAGCTTCTCTTCTGACTTCATCATCGGCTTCCCTGGCGAAACTGAAGAGGATTTCGAAGCAACGATGGACCTGATTCATCGCATCGGCTTTGATCACTCGTTCAGCTTCGTTTACTCGGCACGCCCGGGCACACCCGCCTCCGGCCTGCCGGACGAAACGCCGGAAAGTGTCAAAAAACAGCGTCTCGCCATTTTGCAGGAGCGAATTCTGCAGCAGGCAGCGCAGATCAGCCGACGCATGGTAGGCACGACCCAGCGGGTGCTGGTATCCGGTTTCTCACCGCGAGACCCGGGCCAACTCTCTGGGCGCACCGAAAATAACCGCGTGGTTAACTTCCGGGCAGCCAACCCAACAGAACTGATCGGCTACTTTGTAGACGTGGAGATTACCGAAGCGCTGCCCAACTCGTTGCGCGGCGATCTCGCCTCTCCAGAGCGTTATTAACTGCTCACTTATCCTAGGTAATTGCCCCGGCATCGCCGGGGCAGTAAGCTGAGTCTCACATACATCAACTAATGGGTTTCTTACTCTTGAGCCAGCCATCACCTCAGGCCAATCGCATTATCACCCTAAGCCTTGAACCCAATGACCCGCAGCGTCTCGCTAGCCTCTGCGGCCAACAGGACGAGCATCTAAAGCTGATTGAGAGCCGCCTGGACGTGACGTTGCGCAACCGTGGCAACGTGTTTCAGCTGGCCGGCGCCGCTAACCGGATCAAAGCCGCTGCTAACGTGCTTGAGCACCTTTACCGTGAAACTGCGGCAGAAGAACTTGCAGCGGACACAGTTCACCTCTTCCTTCAGGAATCTGGCTTAGAAGCGCTAGAAGAAGAGGATGATAGCGACATCAACAGCGATGACGTGATTATGCGTACACCGCGCACCATGATTAAGCCTCGCGGCCTTAATCAGCAGCGTTACGTACAAAGCATTCGCGAGCACGATATCAATTTCGGTATTGGGCCTGCCGGTACGGGAAAAACGTACTTGGCGGTTGCCGCGGCGGTAGAAGCACTAAACCAGCAGGAAGTGCGGCGCATTCTGTTAGTTCGCCCAGCGGTAGAAGCAGGCGAAAAGCTAGGCTTTCTTCCTGGCGACCTTGCCCAGAAAATCGATCCTTACCTCCGCCCGCTCTACGATGCACTGTACGAGATGATCGGCTTCGAACAGGTCGCTAAGCTTATTGAGCGTCAAGTGATCGAGATTGCCCCGCTGGCCTACATGCGTGGGCGTACGCTGAATAACTCCTACATCATCCTGGACGAAAGCCAGAACACCACGCCGGAACAGATGAAGATGTTCCTGACACGGATTGGTTTTGGCTCAACGGCGGTGATTACCGGCGATATTACCCAGGTAGACCTTCCTCGCGGACAGCGCTCTGGTCTTTCACAGGTGCTGGATGTTCTGAAGGAAACTCCCGGCATCGGCGTGACCCACTTTGCTGCGAAAGACGTTGTGCGTCACCCGCTGGTTCAGCGGATCATCGAAGCCTATGACGAGTTTGAGTCGCAGCAGGAAGTGCAAGAGCGCGCGCGTCGTGAAGCTCGCCAACAGGAGCGCGAAGCCCGCATGCAAGCACTTGAGCGCACAGGAGAGGCACCTCGATGAGTAACATCGTGATTGACCGCCAGGCGGCCATCGATGAGCCGTTGCTTCCTACCCTTGAGCAGCTCACCCACTGGGTGGGCTGTGTCTTCTCACACCACCCCGATGATGACCGCTTAGAGCTGACGATTCGCTTTGTGGATGAAGCAGAAAGCCAAGCACTCAATCGAGATTATCGGGGTAATGATAAATCAACCAACGTACTCTCGTTTCCTTTTGAGAATCCTCCCGGCGTCTGTTTACCGTTACTTGGCGACCTGATTATTTGCCATGCCGTGGTTGCCTATGAAGCCCAAGAACAACAGAAGCCTCTTGAGCATCATTACGCGCACATGGTGGTGCACGGCACACTGCACTTAATGGGCTATGACCACATTGAAGAGCAAGAAGCGGAAGAAATGGAACAATTAGAGCGCGAGCTGCTTGCCACTCTCAATATTCCTGACCCGTATCACGAGTAAGCTGTTAACCTGAACGATAATTACTTTTAGGGTGGTGTATCCCCCGACTCAGTGATAAAACGACAGACTGTTTACCCGTAGCCATCTTCACATAGGGAACCTCTGATTAATGTGATGAGCGCAGGCCAGATAAGGCAAAAATTAACGAAAAAAGGATCGGACTCGCGTTCGAGTTTACGGGTTGTAAATGAGCATTTTGACCGGACTCACGCACGAGGCGATTTTTAACGCAGTATGGCCAAGCGTAGTTAATCAGAGGTTTCATAGCTGTTTTTTAGTAGTGCTTTGACGTACTGTTTGCACACAACTATTTGCAAGTCACTATTTGCACGTAATAGAGAGATTAAACGCAATGAGCGAAGACCGATCGAGCAACTCAAATCAAAAATCCTGGCTCGAGAAACTCTTTGGCGCCCTTTCCGGAGACAATGACGAACCTAGCTCGCGCGATGAGCTAATGACGTTTTTACGCCACACCGCAGGGAAACTGAAGCTAGATCAAGACGCTATTATGATTATTGAAGGCGCTCTTGAAATCAGCGATCAGCAAGTGCGTGAAATATTGATTCCACGCTCTCAAGTGTCGGCCATTACCCTTGATCAAACCAGCGATGGCTACTTGCCATTGATTCAAGAAACAGGGCACTCCCGCTATCCGGTCATTGGCGAGAATCTTGACGATGTAAAAGGCATTTTACTGGTTAAAGATTTGCTCCCCCTGCTCTCTCAAACGCAAGAAAGCCGTGATGCCTTTAAGCTGGAAGACGTGCTGCGCCCGGCAATGTTTATTCCCGAGTCCAAACGCCTAAACAGCTTGCTGAAGGAATTCCGTGATACCCACAATCACATGGCCATTGTGGTGGATGAGTACGGCGGCACGGCTGGTATTATTACTATCGAAGATATTCTGGAGCAGATCGTCGGGGATATCGAAGATGAGCATGATACCGATGAAGAGGACGATATCCGCACGCTGGACAATGGCCACTTCGCCATTCGTGCTCTCACACCGATTGAAGACTTCAACGAACGCTTTGGCAGCGAATTTTCTGATGACGAATTCGATACCGTCGGTGGCCTTGTGATGCAACAGTTTGGCCACTTACCAGGCCGTGGCGAACATACTAGCCTGGGCGGCTGGCGATTCGTCATTCTTAATGCCGATAATCGGCGTATTCGGTTGCTGGAAGCTTATCGCGATGACGCCAGTGAAAATGCTACCGATGGCGACGACAGCGACGGCTAGTCAACCGCCCACTTCAACCTGCCGATAGGATATCACCATGGGGTTGACGCCCACCTTTGCACTTCAGCTGCTGGCTGCCCTCGTGGCCGGTGGTTTCACGACGCTTACCGCTTCACCGTTTGAATTATGGTGGCTAGGGCCCATCGCCATCGGCCTGCTTTATGTTGGCCTACATACATTAAGTCCTGCTCAGGCAGCACTAAAAGGCTGGCTATACGGCGTAGCGCTCTTCGCCAGTGGCACGTCTTGGGTATACGTATCCATTCACGATTACGGCTATACCGGCGTTCCCCTGGCGGTATTTCTGACCGCTCTGTTTGTGTCCGTATTAGCCCTCTTTTTTGCAGGCACGTTTTGGCTTTATCGACGTTTTTGCAGCCCGCGCTGGGCACTGGCTAGCTTTGCAGGGGCATGGGTACTGGGGGAAGTACTACGCACTTATCTGTTTACCGGCTTTCCGTGGCTGCTGGTTGGCTCCAGCTATGTAGATTCACCGCTGGCTAACTGGGCGCCAGTAGGCGGCGTTTACTTGCTTTCCCTGCTGGTAGTGCTCACAGGCACCTTAGGCGCTGAGCTGCTACGACGCCAATGGTGGGCAGCGCTGCCATTAGCCGCCATTTGGCTCGTTCCGTTGGCACTGCCCTCACTGTGGACAACACCAGCAAGCGAGCCCACGCGCGTTGCGCTACTTCAGGGCAATCTACCCCAGCTATTAAAGTGGACCCCCGAAGGCCAGCGCGTAGCGGCAAATACCTATAGCGATTTAACCCGCCGTGTCGCGGATGATGCCGACCTCATTTTGTGGCCCGAAACCGCCCTACCAATGATCGATAACCAAGCTCGCCCGGTGTTAGAACGCGTACAAGCCAACTTACCGCCCAGCACTGCGCTATTAACTGGCATTGTCCAACTCGACGAGGACAACCGTTATTTCAATAGTGTGATTGGTGTTGGCAACGTAGAGGGCAATTACCAAAAAGAGCACCTCGTGCCGTTTGGCGAATACTTGCCGCTTGAAAGTGTGTTACGGGGTGCTATCGACTTCTTTGATCTACCAATGTCGAGTTTTTCTAAAGGCGCCTCCGAACAAACACCCATGCAGGCCGCCGGCGTGACCATTGGCAACGCTATTTGCTATGAGATTATCTACCCACAACTGGTGGCACGCCGTGCAGCAGACAGCGACGTGATTGTAACGGTATCTAATGACACTTGGTTTGGCGCTTCCATTGGCCCACACCAACACTTGCAAATGGCCCGCCTGCGCGCGCTAGAGAATGGCCGTTACGTCGTGCGCGCCACCAGCAACGGCATTACCGCAATTATTAATCCCCGTGGCGAGCTGGTAGATAGCGCCGCACAATTTGAAACCACCTACCTTATTGGCGAATTTTACGCCATGGAAGGGGCAACACCGTTTACCCGCACAGGTAGTTGGCCTGCATGGCTATTCGCTGGCCTACTACTGTTGCCGGGCTTGATACGCAAGCGTTAAAACCAAGAAGGCCGTTTCCAGTGGACAAGGGCGATGTAACCGCCCTTGCTAAGCCATGCGTATCAGTTGAATTATCGTCGCAGTGCCAAGTGCTGATGCATACATTGCAAGAATATAGATACTATCGAACCAATGATTACCTATGATCAGTGCCCGCTTAATATTATTCAGGCACTGGTCAACAAGTAATATAATGTCGTTTTAACAGAAAATTTTTAAAATTATATTCAGCAGTTGTTATAGCTGCTCTTTATAAATTCGCCCACCTTTCATAATCATTCGAAGATTGCTCTCTGGATCGTTTAGAAAGTCTAGATCGCGACTTGGATCGCCATCGACGACCAAGAGATCAGCTAGTGCACCCGGTTCAATTCGTCCAAGTACACCAGGATAGGGATTACGAGGACCGGAAAGCGACAACAAATCACCGTTATGCCCAGTTGCCATTGCCAATACGGTTAGCGGATCGTAAAAGCGCGTCAATTTTGCCAAATGTCGCAGCTGGTTCGGGGTGTTTTTAGGGCTAAAAAGAATGTCTGTACCCCAGGCAGTTTTCACATTAAACCGCTGCGCCATTTCATAAGCGCGTACGGTGCCTTCAGCCACTTGGCGCTGAGACTCTCGGCGCGCGGCATCAGGATAAACGTTGGCATCTTCATCTTGTAGGAAAGGCTGAAGGCTCCACCATGCGCCCTCTCCAGCCATCATTCTTACCGACTCTTCATCGGCCAATTGGCCATGTTCAATCGACTTAACACCAGCCCGCAGAGCGCGCTGTATGCCGCGGGGCGTATATACATGCACCATCACATAGGTGCCCCAGTCATCGGCAGCCTCAACCGCTGCGCGTAGTTCTCGTTCTGTAAACTGAGTACTGTCTAAAGGGTCGTAGAGCGATGCTACTCCACCGCCTGCCATCAACTTGATCTGCGAGGCGCCTAGCATTAGCTGCTCGCGCGTGCGCCTAAGCACTTCAGCCTCACCATCCGCAATCATTGCAACGCCTTGACGTTCTGCTTCACTTAGCGGCGTTGTGCTGCCACGAGGTACGTCATGGCGCATTCTAAAATCACCGTGCCCCGATGTTTGAGAAATCATCGCCCCTGCGGGAAACACCCTAGGGCCATTCACGATCCCTTCATCAATAGCACGCTTTAACGCAAACGATGGCCCTCCCACATCCCTGACTGAAGTCACGCCACGCATTAAGGTTCGTTCTGCTTCTCTGGCTGCCACCAAATGCACATAGCCAATATCAGCAGTCATAGCTTCCACCTGAGAGATGGCTGCCAAGGTGGTATGCCAATGGGCATCAATCAAACCGGGCATCAATACACGACCGCCGCAATCAATGACATTAATACCGCCCACCTCGCCACTACCGTCCAGAATAGCGTCGATACGGCCATTCTCCACCCTGACGGATACGCCATCACGCAGCGGGCCACCACTGCCATCAAACAGGCTTAAATTGGTTAACAGTAGCGGTCCATCATCGGCTTTTGGTTGTTGGCCAACGGCAAACGGCACATGTAAACCTGCGAAGAGAGCCATCACCGCCGCTGTTCCCCCAAGCATTTGGCGACGGGTTATTTCTGCCATCACCCGTTCATGAAAGCGTTGCAATATCGGCGACCCACAACAGCATGCCCCGTGGCTATGATGGGCGTGGGCATCTGTTAACACTGGCGAAAATAAAGAACGGGCACTCGGGGGCATGGCTAGAGCCTCGATTAGCAGTAAGAAGTACAAGCAACTTTTCAAGACTTAAATCCAGAAGACCAAGTCAAATTTATTCCAATTAACACTACTTAATATATCTCAAATTACCCAACAGGCAATTTCATAACAGTCGCTTTATTGAAAACTTGCAATGAATGCTAGCCAGCTAACATAGATTACTAACGCTTTTGGCGATGATCAACGAAAAACCAACGAATTTCCGATAAACTTTTTTCATTTATTGTGCTTAACACCTACATTGTGGTTTAACATTTTTAATAAACAACAAATGAGGTGATGAGTTGTGAAAAGCTCGGGCATTTTTTTATGGGCATTACTACTTGTGATAGCCACAGCGTCACCCAGCCAATCTGCTCAAGCACAACCACTCTCACTAGAAGACGCTTGGCAACAACTGCGCAGTCAAGACGATGATGTTGCCGCAGGCCAAGCCGCCCAACAACGCGCCGCTGCACTGCTTTCCACCCGCGATAATTTGCTGCTGCCTCAAATAGACCTGTTAGGCTCTTATACCCATCTCGATAACCCAATTGAAGTAGACGCACTTGCGCTTAATCCGCTTAGCAGCGTAGCTGACTCTTTGCCTGGCCAACTGTTAGTTGACCTTATTGGTGGTCCCAATGCATTTCGTACACCAGTCACTAACCGCAATGTTGCCAGAAGCTCGTTAGCGATGTTTTGGCCGCTCTATACGGGGGGCAAAATCAGCTCTGCGCGGGAACTATTAACTCTGGAAGAGCGGGAAGCCTCCCTGCTACTTGAAGAGGTCTACCGAGTCCGTTTCATGGATCTAGTAACCGCTTATTACGGACTAGTCATGGCAGAGCGGGCGCTGGCGACTCAACAGCAAGCTGAAGACACCCTTGCTCAGCATTACCGCTCTGCTCGTGCACTTGAAGACCAGTATCAAATTGCCCGGGTAGAACGCTTAGCCGCCGAAGCAGCCTATGACCGTTCACGCATCACTACCCGCGCTATTCGCGAACAGCGTGATAGCGCCCAGCAAGCATTAGCGTCGTTGGTGCACTATGCACCTTCTGGATCTAGCTTAGGAGGTCACTCATCGGGCCCAACGCCTACGTCTCCCCTGTTTACGCTTGCGTCGCTGCCACCGATTGGGCATTTTCAACCAGGGCTAGCCGACCATCCTGCTCTCAGGCTATTAGCTAATACCCAGGCACAGGCTGAAAGCGTCGTTGAGGCAAGCCGTGGACTTTATCATCCCAATGTTTTCATGTTTGGCAGCTACAACCTTTATGAAGACGACTCTTTAGCAAGCGATCTCACACCGGACTGGCTGGTTGGCGTTGGCGTCAGCATGCCACTGGTAGACCGTAGTGGACGGAGTGGCAAAGTACAGGCAGCGGTGAGCACTGTTTCGGAATTACGCTATCGCCAGCAAGCCGCTTCCCGCAAGCTGGAATTACTGCTTGACCAACACTACCGTGAAGCGAACCAAGCGCTTGAAGAATATAACGACCTCGCAAGTACAGTGGCGTTGGCAGAAGAGAGCCTGCGCCTGCAAACACTGGCTTTCTCAGAAGGGGTTGGTCGAGCGCTTGATGTGATTGATGCCCAAACCTTTCTATCCACGACCCACACGCGCCGTGATGCTGCCGCCTTCCGGTTCGTCATGTCACTTACCCAGTTACTCAGTATTACAGGTCAACAAGAAGCACTGTTTGCTTACCTTAGCGAGGGGGATCCAATTCCGTGACCACGCGCAGATTTCTTATCCTGGCCATATTGGCAGGGATCGCCATCGCAGTCTCCGTTGTTTTTTGGCACACCTATAGCACACCGCCTCTTCGCTTACAGGGTCAGATAGAAGCTCGACAATATATGGTGTCTTCGAAAGTCCCTGGTCGGCTTGCAGAGATTGACGTACGACGTGGAGATAGCGTCAATGTCGGTGATCGGGTATTCCGTATTGATAGTCCTGAGCTTGAGGCAAAACTCACTCAGGTCGATGCTCTCGATACAATCAGCCGTTCGCTGGCACAAGCAGTGGAAGGCGGTACTCGGGAAGAAAAAATTGCTGCTGCACGCAGTGAGTTTCAGAAAGCCCAAGCAGCAGAAACCATGGCACGCACAACCTATGAACGTACTCGCGTACTAGCAGAGCAAGGCGTTGTGGCACGCCAACGACTAGACGAGGCCTTTACACTGCTACGGGTAGCGGAACAGACGCGGGTAACCGCAGCGGAAGTACTTAGATTAGCAGAGGCTGGCCCTCGCGAAGAAGCTCGCACCGCTAGCCGCGCTGGCGAAGAGATGACCACCAGCTTGCGCGACGAGATCAACGAGCTGCTTGAAGACTCAATGGCGTTTGCCCACCATCAAGGCATCATCAGCAATGTCCTACTAAATACGGGTGAACTGGTGCCCCAGGGTTTCCCAGTGGTCATGATTACTGATTTAGATGAGGCATGGGCACTCTTTAATGTGCGTGAAGACCTGCTACAGCATTTTTCGCAAGGAACCGAGTTCGATCTGGATATTCCCTCTCTTGGCCAACAGGCACGCTTTCGAGTCAGCCACATCGCAGCGTTGGGCGACTTTGCTACTTGGCGTGCCACGGTGCCCGGGCGCGGCTTTGATATGCGCACGTTTGAAGTGGAAATGCACCCGGTCGAGCCAGTACCTGGCCTAAGGGCAGGCATGAGTGTATTGCTTGATTTACCTTCTGAGGATGCGCGGTCAGGTAGCCAACATGGAACCGACTAGGCTGAATGGCTGGCAGGCGCTGCGCAGCCAGCCTTGGCTGCTAGCCCTGGCAGGATGGCTCCCCCCGTTAATGACGCTGTTATTTATTGCCGTATTTGAAATGGGCACCCCACAATCGCTGCCCGTGGGCGTAGTCGATTTAGACCATACCGCTGAATCCCGTTCGCTACAGCGTTATTTAGATGCCAGCCCAGCGTTAGATATGCTTAACCCCTACCCTTCGGCAAGCGAAGGGGCCGAAGCGCTACAGCGTGGTGACGTCTTAGCACTATTGATCATTCCACGTGACTTTGGCCGCGACTTGCGCCTCTCTCTCAGCCCTGAAGTCGTCGCTTTCTACAATAGCCAATACCTGCTGGCCGGAAAATTCATATCCTCCGCGTTAACTCAATCAGGTATGACCTTCGCCGCCGAAGCAGGTGTCGCATTGCGGCTTGGTCAAGGTTATGCGTTACCACAAGCCGTAGCCGCAGCGGCTCCTGTGCGCCCACAAATCACCTCCCTTTATAACTCTGGGATGAGCTATGCCCGCTTTTTAGTCACCACGATCACACCCGCACTTTGGCAAATTGTGATTGTTGTCGCCACGCTGCTTACACTTTGCTGGCGGCTCGAAAAAGCCCCTTTACCAGCCACTTTCTCCGCTAGAAGTATCGCACTTTGGCAACTACTGACGCCTATTTCGTTGCTGCTTTGGCTTCAGGGAGTATTAATGCTGGGCCTGTATAGTTACTTTCTCGGCTGGTCACCAGAGGACAGCCTTGCTTGGTTAGTGGCCGGAATGGCACTGATGGTACTGGCCGTGCAAAGTATGGCTACGCTGATTCTCTCCGCGGTTGCCAACAAAGTACGCGCACTAAGCCTTTGCGCCGCCTATCTAGCGCCAGCCTTTGCCTTTATGGGAATTACCTTCCCAAGAGGCGATATGAATATGCTGGCACGGGTCTGGGGAAACTTAATGCCATCCACACACTATATTGAACTCCAGGTAGCAGTGGCTGACCACGGAGCACCGCTGGCTACTCTGCTACCCCCCTTGTTGATATTGCTGCTGTTTCTGCTGCCACTCCCCTTAGCCATTCATGCCTTGCCAAAACAATTAAACATCAACCCTGCCGAGCAGGTGTCCTAATGAGTGCCTGGCAACGGTGTTGGCAAGCGTGTCAGGTAGAGATTGCGAATATATTTGCTGATCGGGCCGTGCTGCTCGTTATTGTTGGCGGCTTACTGTTTTATGCCGTTCTTTACCCTCTTCCCTATCATAAGAGTGTGCCGGGAGAGCAAGCGGTGGCGGTGGTGGATCATGACCACACTCATCTAGCGCGGCAACTTATCCGCATGGCAGATGCGGCTCCCCAAATTCGAGTCGCCGCTCAGCCTTCCAGCATGGCGGAAGCAGAAGCCTTACTGGCCAATGATGATGTTCATGGACTCCTGATTATTCCGTCTGGCTTCGAGCGGGATGTTTATTTAGGTCGCCCTACCAGCCTGTCTTTCGCTGGGGACGCCAGTTACTTTCTAATTTACGGCAATGTTGTCGAGGGCTTGCTGACGGCCGCGACGACACTCAGTGTACAAACCCAAATCGTTGGTAGCTTAATGAAAGGAGAAAACCCTGCTCAGATTCCCGGTCAGATCATGCCTATGCGAATCACTACTAAGCCCGCGTTCAACCCCACGTCTGGCTACATCAATTACATTGTGCCGGCTGTCTTCGTATTAATTCTGCACCAGACGCTGCTAATTGCCGCGGGTAGTGTAACCATCAAAGATCGTGCACGCAGGCGCCTGGGGCAAACCGCGCCATCGCTTGCATTAGCACTGCCGCTTCGACTTGTCACCTTTATGCTTATCTACCTGTTATTTGCCATGCTCTATTTTGGCTTTTTCTTTCAGCTTTATGGTGTCCCCCATGTAGCGGCACCTAGTGAATTACTGGTCTTCAGCGTGCTATTTTTCATGAGCGCCACGCTGTTCGCCATTTGGCTGGGCTACTTGCTTCCGCGACCGGAGCTTCCCACTGTCCTGGTGCTCCTCTCGTCCCTACCGATCGTCTTCACCGCTGGGTTTGCTTGGCCTGCAGAGAGCTTGCCCAAGTGGCTAGATACCCTAAGCCTGCTGATTCCGGTAAAACCTGGCATACAAGGTTTTTTGGCGATTAACCAAATGGGGGCTCCACTGCTCAGTATCGGGCGGGAAATTAGCGTACTGGTTGGATTATGCGTTCTGTATGGCGGATGGCTTTGGTGGCTCGCTTGGCAGCAACGCCAGCCAAGCCCACGACAAGCTCATTGCAGTGACATTGCTGACAGGGACGAATAAAGGGCTACTAACAGAAGAGGTATTAATAGCAGAGACGCAAATGGCGGTGATGTCTCGATCGGTCAACGCCAACGAGACACACCGCCATTTTCTACCACTCTAAACGTTACCGTAAAGATAAACGTAACGGTTTTTCATCAGCCCATCATGCCATGATGGCAAATTATTCTGCGGCAGGGAGTTCGCCCAGCACTTCGGGAATTGTCATTTTCACATAGCGACCAGGCGCGCTTTCAATAATACTTAGCCCACCTTCTCCAGGCTGACGCGCGGGCACCATTTTTTCCGGATCAGGATCTGCATAGCCGTTCTCCGTTACCCAGGCCTGCCAATGCGGCCACCAGGAGCCTTCATTAAAGGTCGAGCCTTCTTGCCACTCATCATGCGTTTTGGGCAGCGCATCGTTGGTCCAGTAGCCGTATTTATTCTTATGAGGGGGGTTCACAATGCCCGCAATATGGCCAGAACCACCCAACACAAACGTCACCGGCCCTTTGGGCAACAGCGCACCATAATACGTACTGTTCCACTTCGCGATGTGATCTTCTTTCGTCGATACGAAATAGCTGGGGGCCGATATTTTACGAAGGTCAATCTTCACCTCGTCTAACTCAATGCCACCCGGCTCGACCAAGCGATTTTCCAAGTACATATGGCGCAGATACCACGCATGCGTACCTGCTGCCAGGTTTGTGCCATCGGTATTCCAATACAACAGGTCAAACGCTGCGGGCGTTTCGCCTTTCAGATAATTATTGATGTAGAACGACCAGAAGAGATCATTTTCACGCAATAAATTAAAGGTATAGGCCATTGAACGGCCATCCAAATACCCCTTCACTGCTAGCGTGTTTTCGATTCCCTCAACCACGCGCTCGTTAAGGAATACGCCAATATCACCGGGATCGCGGAAATCTTGCAGCGTCGCCATGTAGGTAACGGACTTCACCTTGCGACCACGCCGCGTGCTTGTCAGATAAGCGACTGTAGAGGCGGTTAGTGTGCCGCCCACACAGTAGCTCAACAGGTTGACTGACTTCTCGCCACAGGCTTGCTCAATGGCCTCCATCGCGCTAATGGGGCCCATTTGCATGTAATCAGCCCAGGTGATGTCACGCTGCTCTGGGCCTGGGTTACGCCAGGAAATCAGAAATACCGTATGCCCTTGATTCACCATCCACTTGACCAGCGAATTGTCTTCTCGCAGGTCGAGAATGTAATACTTATTGATCCATGGGGGCACGATCAACAGTGGCGTTTTAAAGGTTTTTTCCGTAGTGGGGGTGTATTGAATCAGCTGAATCAGCTCATTTTCATACACCACGGCACCCGGGGTAACCGCAATGTTATCGCCAATACCAAAGGCACTTCGATCGGTCATGCGTACATTGATACCTTCGGCTGAGTTCGCCAGGTCTTCTCGCAGACGCGTCAAACCATCCACCAAGTTCTGCCCGCGAGTTTCCAACGTACAGCGCATCACTTCCGGATTAGTCGATACGAAGTTAGTCGGCGACATGGCGTTTACCAACTGCCGAGCATAAAACGCCAGATTGCGCTTTTGCGTCGGGTCTAGGCCATCCAGGTCTTCTATGAGTTCTTCTACCATCTGCGAAAACAGCAGATACTGCTGCATAATCGCCAAGTAGTAAGGCTCTTGCGTCCAGGCTTCATCTTTAAAGCGGCGATCGCCTTTAGCAGGTGTGATCAATGGCGTCACCTGCTCACCAGACATAGCGCGCACACCCTGTTGCCAAAGCAGCCACTGATCTTGCATAAGGCGCGATTGGGTTTGCCACAACAGGTTAGGGTTACTCATAAGCGATTGTGCGGCGGCTTCAAAGCTTTCGCGCATATCACTGTAGACGGAGTCAGCAGCTTCGCTGGGGGCTATCCGTGACAGTAAATCCTCAAGCAGTCCTTTGTACTGTTCACCGACATCGCTTAGCTGCACTTTCCATGCTTCAAGCTCTTCTTGAGAAACACCTTGAGACGGCATTTTCCACCCTGACAGCATACTCACTCTCCCCTCACCTGCTTGGCATTTTCTGCCCAGGCACATCATCCAAAAGAACGCGGCGCCTTGAAGGCGCCGCGAACATAGTTGCGTTTAGCTTTTACGTGAAGACTGGCTAGTCGCTTTCGCAGGCTGTTCACTTTTCGTGGCAGAGGTGGCTTGCTCGCTCATTTTCTGCCCAGCTTCGCTGAACAGCTTTTCCATTTCGGATTTGAATTGCAAGCTCATCTCACCCATGACACGGGCATCTTCCTGCATTTGCTGAGAAAGCTCGTTCATCATTTCGGCTTGTTTGGTGCCAAAATCACGCAGGCTCTCTGCATCGTCAATTTCCGTCGCGCTACGAATGCGCTCGGTGCCCATCTGGCTGTAGCGTTTCATTGCTTCCAGCTGATACTGGGTCATTTTTTCCATGTTGTTGAGCATCAGCGAGTTCATCTTACGCATTGGCTCAAACATTTGGCGGGTTTGGGTACTAAAGGCGTCCATCATTTTATCTTGCATAGTGTCTGCTCCTGTCTCTCGTTCCTTGGCATGAGCCTGGAGTGGCTCATCACATGGCAAAATTGCTGCACTGCAAAAAGAGTAAACGCTGCAATGCTGCTTTGCAACATTCTTAGCAGCTCGCTCAACCACGCTACACATTTCACATGACAGTTCTACCCTTTAGTGCGAGAACGTGAAGAAGCCGTCGCTTTCGCTTTGGAGCTTCTCGCACTTGATGCGCTTCTACCTGACGCTGCTGGCTTAGCAGCCTCTTGAGACTCGCCTTGATCTGTGCCGTCATCCTGTTCGGCACCGCTGCCGGAGGAACCCGCTTTGCGTAACATGTCCAACATCATCTGTTGATACGTGCCAAAGTTAGCTAACCCTTGGGAGAGACCTTGTTGCATCATCGGCTGCTGCAGGAAAGGACGCATTAGATTCATAGGGTCATAGCCATCCTCCCCTGACTCCATTTGCCGCTGAATATTTTCCAGCAGGCTTTGCTGAAACGCCTCAACATCCGGCAGCCCTAGTGATTGGCGAAACTCATCCGGTGTCAGGTCAAATTCAACGTTGATCTTCATAGGCGACTCCTTAACCATCTTCCTAGAGTGTAGCAGCGTTACGCCAAGCGCACCGTGCTGTTATTGTTGTTCTAAACGTGGCGTGTCAACGCTAACATCGCCATTTTGTCCACGATGACGTAGCCAATGATCTAGCAGCGTGATTGCCATCATCGCCTCAGCGATAGGCGTCGCACGGATACCGACACAAGGGTCATGGCGGCCTTTCGTTATTACCTCAACTGGCTGACCATGTATATCAATTGATCGCCCAGGCGTGGTAATACTTGACGTTGGCTTCAACGCTAATCGAGCGACAATCGGTTGGCCACTGGAGATTCCGCCCAACACCCCGCCCGCGTGATTAGAAAGAAACCCTTCAGGCGTCATCTCGTCACGGTGCTCGCTGCCACGCTGGGCAATGCAACCAAATCCAGCGCCGATTTCTATCCCTTTTACCGCATTGATGCTCATCAAACCATGCGCCAGATCAGCATCTAAACGGTCGAAGACCGGCTCGCCTAACCCGACCGGCACACCATCAGCAATCACGGTAATTTCAGCGCCTACGGAATCTTGATCCCGACGCAGCTGATCCATATAGGCTTCAAGTTCGGCCACTTTGTCCGGGTCAGGGCAGAAAAAGGCATTTTCGCCTACCGCGTCCCAGGTTTTGAATTCGATTTTAATGGGCCCCAACTGGCTCATATAACCGCGAATCTGAATTCCTTGCGCGGCCAGTACCTGCTTGGCAATAGCGCCAGCAGCAACACGCATGGCTGTTTCTCGCGCGCTAGAACGACCGCCGCCCCGATAATCGCGATGGCCATACTTATGATGGTAAGTGTAGTCAGCGTGGGCAGGACGGAATTGATCTTTGATTTTAGAGTAGTCTTTGGAGCGCTGGTCGGTGTTCTCGATCAATAAACCAATCGACGTCCCCGTAGTTTTGCCTTCAAACACGCCAGAAAGAATCCGCACCTGATCCGGCTCTTTACGCTGAGTGGTGTGTCGAGAGCTACCTGGGCGGCGGCGATCTAGATCAAGCTGCAAGTCTGCTTCACTGATCGGTATGCCAGGCGGGCAACCGTCAACAATAGCGCCTAAAGCAGGGCCGTGGCTCTCACCAAACGTGGTAACGGTAAATAGCTTGCCAAAGGTATTGCCAGACATGGGCGTTAGTTCCTCACGCAAAAGACGCCACATGGGCGTCGAGTTCAGCGGCGCTCAAGGCAAAAACACCCTGGCCGCCACGCTCGAATTCAAGCCAGATAAAGGGCACTTCAGGGAAAGCAGCCTCCACATGGCGGTCGGAATTGCCAACTTCAACAATCAGCCAGCCCTCGTCGGTTAAGTGCTGGTGTGCTTCACGCAAAATGCGTCGCACGATATCCAACCCGTCGTTACCAGCGCCTAACGCCAGGGCAGGTTCATGGCGGAACTCGGCAGGCATGGTGGCCAGATCACGCGCATCAACATAAGGTGGGTTAGACACGATTAGGTCAAAACGCTGCCCTTCCAGGCCATCAAACACATCGGATTCGACAGCCCGCACGCGATCACCAACGTCGTGACGCGTAATGTTTTGACGAGCAACTGCTAAGGCATCCTGGCTAATATCCGCCAACGCCACCTCGCAGGTAGGCAACACCAATGCAGTGGCAATGCCGATACAGCCAGAACCGGTACATAAGTCCAATACTCGGGCAGGCGGCTCTTCCGGGAACCATGCAGCAAAGCCGTCTTCAATCAGCTCGGCAATGGGCGAGCGCGGAATTAACACGCGTTCGTCAACGCTGAACGGGAATCCTGCAAAAAAAGCTTCGCCCAGTAAGTAAGGCAGCGGGCGGCGAGTCGTCACCCGCTCTCGCGCTAACCGGATAATGCGTTCGCGCTCTATTGGCAGCAAGCGGGCATCCAGCACAGCTGGGTCGACGTTCCATGGCAGATGCAGTGCGCCTAAGCAAAGCGCAACGGCTTCGTCCCAGGGCGATTCCGTGCCATGCCCATAGTGCAGCCCCGCCAGATAAAACTCGCTGGACACCCAGCGTAAGTAATCGCGCAGTGTAAAAAGCTCGCTCACCAATGCCGATTCCGGCAACGAAAGCATTGAGTGGGAGGTCTCATCATTGAGATGCGTAGTCACAGCGGCTCCTGGCGTGTAAAAAGTTCATGGAAGGATTGTACCTTTGACGCCGTCTGGTTCACAGCGCGTGGTTCACGGTGAACGGTTCACAGCAACGACAAGCTCGCTATACTGTGCGCTTCTCAATTATGCTTATTTGTTAACACTTCATTTCTCTATTTGAGCCGACCATGACGCGACACCTGCCCAACGACGACGATATCAGTGTCTTTCGCCAAGCGCTGCAGGCAGCAGGCGTGCGCCGTATTGCCAGTAACCAAGCTGATCCCGGCAAGCCTAAGCGCAACGACGAAGCTGCCCAGCAAGCACGTCGACAAGCGGCGGTAGAGAGCAACACGCTGCAAACCAGCGGTCGCACGACCGACGGTCGAGTAGAGGCGGTACGCCCCTCAGAGTATCTGGAATTCAGCGTGCCCGACCTGCCCTGGCGCACCTTAAGCCAGTTAAAACGTGGCCAAACCGCGTGGCAAGCGGGGTTGGATTTACACGGTTATACCCTAGAAGAAGCGAGGATTGAGCTTGAAAGTTTTTTGCGCGACGCCGCTGCACAAGGCATGCGCTGTGTTCTAGTCGTGCATGGTAAGGCCTGGGGCACCACCTCTGACTTTCCGGTGCTTAAAAGCCATACCAATGCGTGGTTAAGAGAGTGGCCCGGCGTCTTGGCGTTCTGTTCCGCCACCGATATCGATGGCGGAACAGGCGCGGTGTATATTCTGCTGCGCAAGCGCGGGCAGTAGGCGGCTATGTCACTCGGTCGCATCCGAAGCAATGCTAGGCATGCGGCGCTCTAACGCTTCATCAGCAAGATGCCGACCCAGCCGAATTAATTCGTTGGCCCGGTGAAACTCGTAAGTGCTGCAAACAGTTTTGGGAATTTCGATCAATACATCCGGCGGATAGCCTGCGATTTTATACTTCGCGAGCGCCGCTTGGGTGATATCAAACGACTCTAGAATCATATCGAGCTTGCCCCATTCACGCCGACCACGCAGGTCAACGGTTTCATCAACGTCGCTCTCTTCACCATTGCTGCCCCCCAGCCCATCCCACAGGCGGCGCGTGGTGGCACGCACATCGTCCATCCAACCGCCAATATTAGCATCACGGTCGCGCTCTAACGCGGTGCGGCTGTCGCTTGTATCTTCGCTGGGTAACAACTCCTCTAAGGTGATCGGTTGTGGGCTGTGCGCCGTCACGTTAACCGCCACCACAAAATCCGCTTCGTGGGTGGCTAATATCGGCATGATCGGCAGTGGGTTCAGCAAGCCGCCATCAACGAGTACTTGGCCACCCACATGTACTGGGGTAATGACACCCGGCACGGCAATAGAGGCACGGATTGCCTGGAGTAACGGGCCATTTTGAAACCACACCTCACGTTGACGAACCAGATCCGTCGCGACGGTCGTCACCGGAATAGGCAGGTCTTCGATCAGCATATCGCCGACCAGCTCTTCAAGTTTGCTCATGACCTTATTCGCTCGCATGGCGCCCATCGGGCTCCAGGTCACATCGACCAGCTTGAGCACATCTAAATAGTCCAGGTTACACACCCACTCCCGGTATTCAGGCAGCTTGCCAGCGGCATAAATACCAGCAATTAGCGCGCCCATAGAGCAACCCGCAATCGAAATTATCTCGAAGCCGCGCGCTTCTAATGCTTCGATAACACCGATATGGGCATAGCCCCTGGCCCCTCCACTCCCTAATACCAGCGCAACCTTATTACCGCCATTCAAGCAGCTACTTGCCACAGGTGTTTTAACAACATGCGCTACTTTTTTCTTCATCGTCATCTTCCTAACGCGAGCAATCAGGTACCCGCTACGCTTGCTGACTGATTGTGCTGGCCACGTGATGAACCGCCTGGGGCTCAAGATGCAGATGATGGCCACCCGCTAGTACATGGCGCGTTAACTGTGGTACTGCTTGGCGCGCTTTTTCTGCCCAGTCCCGCTCGCCTAAAATGCCTCGTTCTCCTTCTATCAATAGTACTGGGGCCTGAATCTCCGCCAGTAGCGCCAACACTTGCTGGGGCGTAAAGCGCACCAAAGAAGGCTTTAACAAACGGCTATCCGTGCGCATTTGCACATGCCCATCGGCAGTGGCCTGGGTGTTGCGCTCGACAAGTGGCGTAGCGGTGATGCTGTCCAGCGGCGTGACACCTCCGGCTACCCGCGCTGCAACTGCACTCTCAACATCGGGATAACGAGGAGGACGGGAAAGCGGCCGCCGATAGGCCACTAGCCCTTTGCGTAGTTGGCTGGCAGTCTCTTCGGCAGGTGTGTTTAGCGCTCCTAAGCCATCTAACAGAATTAGCTTATCTACCCGCTCAGGCAGCGCTGCCGAGACTAGGCAAGCCACGGCTGCCCCCATCGAGTGAGCAAGTAGCGTCGCCTTTTCGATCTCTAATGACTCCATGGTATCCAGCACGTCCTGGGTATAGTCCCATAGTGCATAGTCGCTTCCTGCAGGCGCATGAGCCGAATGCCCGTGACCGCGGAAGTCGATCGCCACAATGCGAATATCCAGTGCTTTCACCAATAGCGGCGCCAGCCGACTGAAGCTCGCCGCGTTGTCTAGCCAACCATGTAGCGCCACCCAAGTAGGCGCAGTGCTACGCCCCCAGCTAAGCGCCGCCAGCCGACCATTCGCCAGGGAAAGCGGCTGCGCAGCGGTACCGACGTGGGTCGATTCATTCATAAGCAGGATCTCTTAAAAGCCGGATAACCAAGCAATGTCATATACGTCAGATGACGCTCTAAGGCGTAAACGTTACCATGCTAAGCGCAGCGCATCTGCCGCTTTTATGCAGATAACGCTTGCGTGCTGCAACTACTTCGAAATGCTCTTAACGATGATGACCAACAGGAAAATGACTATGAAACCACGTCGTGACACCCGTGCTCGCAACCTTGTGTTCTTGATTACCGTGATCAGTGCGTTGGTGGTTGGTCTGTGGCTTGCTCGCTAAGCCAATTGCACCCACTAAGCCAGTAGCTCCCAGCGTTGAGCGTCGCTTGCAATTTCTCCTTCATGAATAAATACTGTTTATAAACACACTATTTATTCATGAGGATGCCGACGATGCCGTCCCAACCCGCCGCTTTAAAAACTGCCACGTTGGCAACAAGTACGTTTACAACGAGTACATTTCCAACAACGATGGTCGCGACAGCCCTGCCGTTAACCTCTCAGCCATTGCCATTTCCAACGTTATACGGCCGCGCTGGGTTTAGCGGCTTCCCTTCACCTGCTCAAGATTACGAACCACGCACGTTAGATCTCAATGAGCGACTGATTAAACATCCCAACCACACGTTTTACCTCACCGCCGCGGGCGACAGCATGGAAGGCTGGGGGATATTCGAAGGTGATTTGCTGGTGGTAGATCGCAGCATACCGCCCCGCTTAGGGCATATCCTGGTCGCCATGTTTGAAGAGGAAGTACTGATAAAGCGTTATGCGCTCTATCAAGGCACACCACACCTCTGCTCGGCACATCCCCACTATCCACCGCTGCCGTTAGAAGAGACAAACTGCCAGCTATGGGGTGTGGTGCGCGCCGTGGTGCATGAGTATTTGCCATGATTGGCCTTGTTGATGCCAATAATTTTTATGTTTCCTGCGAGCGTGTTTTTAAGCCCGCGCTTGAAGGCAAACCCGTGGGCGTGATGTCGAATAACGATGGCTGTGTGATCGCCCGCTCGGCCGAAATGAAAGCCTTGGAAATCCCCATGGGCACTCCCGCTTTCCAACTGGAAGGTTTGCGCCGACGGGGAGAGATTCACTTACTGTCATCAAACTACGAGCTGTATGGCGACATGTCCGCACGACTCGCCCAGCTACTGCGGGATGCCTGTCCAGACGTCGCGCCTTACTCTATTGATGAAATGTTTATCTACCTGGATGGCTTCAACGACACTCAATGCCAAACACTCGGGGAAGCTGTGCGCCGCCGTGTTCGCCGCTATTTAGGGCTACCTGTATGCGTAGGGCTGGCACCTACCCATACGCTAGCCAAGCTCGCTAATCACGTTGCCAAACAGCAGCCTCACTACCAAGGCGTCTGCCTACTCACTGCCAACAGCCCGACCACTACGGCGCTGCTTAAACAGCTGCCGGTGAATGACGTATGGGGCGTCGGCAGACGCTTAGCAGAACGGCTTGCAGTGAGCGGTATTCGCACGGCGTGGCAGTTGCGGGAGTTCGATCCAAAGCAGCTTCGCAAACGATTTTCAGTGGTGCTTGCACGTACAGCGCTAGAGCTACGTGGCACCTCCTGCTTGGCAATGAACGCATTAGAAGAGCCGCGTCAGCGTATTATGACGTCACGCTCTTTTGGCCAAGCAACCGGTGTAAAAGCGGAATTGCACGCAGCGCTGCGCCGCCATGCTCAGCGCAGTGCCGAAAAACTGCGCCAGCAGAAAAGCCTTACCCGCGCCGTATTGCTATTTCTAAACACCAACCGCCATCGTAAAGACCAGCCTCAGCTTTCACCTAGCGCGATGATTCCCCTGGCATCGCCAAGCGACGATACCCGCACCATTTTAGAAGCCGTGCGCGAAGGGTTGGAACAGATGTATCGGCCGGGTTTTCAGTTTATGAAGGCCGGTGTCATGCTATTGGACTTAGTCGATGCACAGCAGTATCAGCTTTCGCTGTTGCAGCCTTCACATAAAGCGCACCCGCACTTGATGAACGCCGTTGACGCCATTAATCAGCGCATGGGGCAAGGCACGATTCGCTTTGGAATGACAGAGGCGGAAGCACCGTGGCAGTTGCGCTGTGCGCACCGCTCTAACCGTTACACCACCTGCTGGGACGAACTCATGGAGGCAGGCACTCACCCTGGCGCCATTGCAGCTGCCAGGGTGAAGCGTGAACAACAGCGGCTAGCGCGAGCTCAGCGCTTGGCGCAGCCGAGGGCTTAGGGTCTCCCCCACTGCAACCATGACCACCAAAACCACTAGCAGCCACGGCCAATGCACCGCGAACGAAACTTGGTAAAGCCCCAAGGCATCAGCAAAGATAACCAAAATACCCAACGGACTAACGTAGCGCACCATGGTCAGCCATAGCGCATAAGGCAACGGAGCAAGGCCCAGTTCGTCGCGGAAGGTTTCGCTTTTCAGCACAAACCCCGCCAACACGACCGTACCCAATCCCCCTAGCGGCATCATCCAGCGCGAGGTCAGGTAATCAAGCCAGTCGAAAAAGGTTTTACCCGCCAGTGTCCAATCAGCGCCCAGGTTAAACGACAGCATCGCCAGCGTGCTGATCAGCCATAGCACAATGCCCGTCGCCCAAGAGGCCGATTTGCGGGTCATGCCTTTGTTATCGCATAACCACGACACCGTGGCTTCCACCATCGAAATAGACGAGGTCAGCGCCGCCATCGAGAGCATCAAGAAAAACAGAATGCCAAATAGCGTGCCCATTGGCATCGCCTGGAAGGCCAGCGGCAAGCTCATAAAGATAAGCCCCGGCCCTTCACCAGGATTCATACCGTTAGCAAAAATGACCGGGAAGATCGCCAACCCCGCCATTAGTGCAACGACGGTATCAGCAATGGCCACGCTTATCGTGGTACGCCCAATCGAAGCTCCTTTGGGCAAGTAGCTACCGTAGGTCAGAATCGCACCGGATGCCAACGACAACGTGAAAAAGGCGTGGCCCAACGCCGCCAGCATGCCTTCACTAGAGAGGCTGCCCGCGTTGAACGAGAACAAGAAGCTCACTGCCTCGCCAAACCCACCCGAAAACACCCCGAAAATAATCAGTAGAATGAGCATGAGCACCAGCCCAGGCATCATCCAACTGACATTTTTCTCGATACCTTCCTGAACGCCTTTGCCCACAATCACCATGGTCAGCACTGCCACCAGGGTGCTCCAACCGCCCAGAATGAACGGGTTGGCATTATTAGCTCCAAAGACCGCCGCCATGTCATCAACGCTACTGCCTGCAAGGCCACCGGTGAGCATTTTCCATAAATAGGAGAATGACCAACCTGCGACCACGACATAAAACGACAGAATCATAAAGCCGCAAAGCATCGCCATCCAACCAATCAGCGACCAGGCAGAAGAGCGGCCAGACTCATTGACAACGCGCCGTATCGCATCAATCGGGCTGCCGCGCCCACGCCGACCAAAGGCAATTTCGGTCATCATCACTGGAACGCCAACGGCTAAAATGCACGCCAGATACACCAGCACAAAGGCCCCACCACCATACTCCCCGGTGATATAGGGGAATTTCCAAATATTGCCCAGCCCCACCGCCGAACCGGTGGCTGCCAGCATAAAGCCCCAGCGGCCCAGCCACTGAGTGCGAGGTTGCCCAGAAGACGCCATGACCTTCCACCTTGTCAGAAAAAAGCGCCTATCCTAGAGGATTTTATAACCAAAGCCCAAAATTCTTGTCTCTCTAGGCGAACCAGCCATGCGCATCTGAAGCAAGAATCTGGCAGACTAGTGAGCGATGAACACCACCCAACGGAGAGTGCTTAACATGAGCGACAGCGCCAAACCCTGGACGCAACCCATGCCCGACGCGCAGTTCAACATCATGCGCGACATTCTTGCTGCCCCCAGCCCGGTAGGCCTGGAAGGCGCCATGACCTACGGCGTACTGAAGCCTTACTTCGAAAGCTTCGCGCCCAGCGGCTGGCATCTGCATCAATTTAAAGGCAATGCTGGCGTGGTACTGGACACCCACCCTGATCGCGATGACATGTTCAAAGTGATGATCATCGGCCATGCAGACAAAATCCGCATGCAGGTTCGCTCGATTGGCGAAGACGGCAAGATCTGGATCAACACTGACTCCTTCTTGCCGACTGTGCTTATCGGCCATGAAGTGAAGCTATTCAGCGAAGATCCTGACGCTCCCGGCAGCTATCGCTGCATCCAAGGCGGTACAGTAGAAGCCTTGGGCGCTATTCACTTTTCTGATCCTGCACAACGCGATGGCAGCAAAGGTATCAAAAAAGAGCAGATCTACCTGGACCTGCAAATCCACGGCGAAAATAAAAAGCAGCAAGTGCTGAATTTAGGCGTTCGCCCGGGTGACTCCATTATTTTCGACCGCCCCATTCGCCCTGGTTTTAGCCCGAACACCTTCTACGGCGCTTACCTGGATAATGGCTTGGGCTGCTTTGTTACCGCAGAAGTAGCGAAGTTAATCGCAGAAGCCGGCGGTACTGAAAACGTACGCGTGCTGTTTGCCATTGCCAGCTACGAAGAAATTGGCCGTTTCGGCAGCCGCGTATTGGCTGGCGAACTAAAGCCAGACGCGCTGATTGGCGTAGACGTTAACCACGACTACGTAGCCGCCCCCGGTATTGGCGACAAGCGCATGCAGCCGCTAGAAATGGGCAAAGGCTTCACGATGTCCGTAGGCTCGATTGCCAGCGAACAGCTCAACCGCATTATCGCCAGCGCCGCCAAAGAGCAGGATATTCCCCTGCAGCGGGACATCGTTGGCGTGGATACGGGCACTGACGGCATGGCAGGCGTGCTGGCCTCTATTGATAGCGCAGCTACCTCAATAGGCTTCCCGATTCGCAACATGCACACTATTTCCGAAACCGGCAACACCCAGGATGTACTCGCGGCAGTTCACGCGCTGACCCACACCTTAAAAGCACTGGATGCCCTACCCGACCTGCAGCGGGAATTCCTGGACAACCATCCACGGCTTGACCAGGCCAGCCCACTTAGCCATCAGGGTAGCGACAAGCCTGATACTGATGAAGACAAAAAAGCCTCAAAGCCCAAAAAAGCAAAGAAGTAGTGAAAAGAAAGTTAGTGAAGAGTTAGCGAAGAACGAGTGTAGCCAAGTACTAGCGTAAAAAAACCCCGGCCATTCCTGGCCGGGGTAGTAGTATTTCCTCCGTAATCCTTCTTCACGAACGTCCTGTTCGTGCATCCTTGGTTTAACAAGCCTTCCTGCTTGGTCGTCCCTAACACCTTTCCCTGTGTTTACCTACCTTGAACCTCATATATGTCAAAAACATTAACCTGGGATATCAAAACATAAGTTTTTTTAAATTTTTATACTACCCGTTTATAAACAGATAGCTGCTTATATAAATGGCGAACTAGCCGTTTGCTGTTTATACTTTTTAAGCATCGTCACGGATGCACCTCTACACGGAACGTTACCACGACTGAACCCATTAACTCCCTTACGTTAGGAGGTCAGCGTGAGACATATCATGATTAGCCCGACAGTCTACGGTGTGGATATTATTTGCCGTCATTGCGGCAACGCGGAATCCTCGAAAACGTCGTACCTAAAACGATTTCGCCTTGAGGGCACCGGCAAAGACAGCGCTACACTACGCTGCATGAATTGCCAAACGGCGGTATCCACACCAATGAGCAAACTCAGCGCACTGTTTTATCATCACGCTTGTTAGTCAGCAGTGCCGTTTGCCCATAAAAAAACCCCGACCATCGCACTGGCCGGGGTTTTATCAGGTCCTCCTTGATTTTTCTTCACGAACCTCCTGTTCATGCGTCCTTGTGCACCACAAGCACTCCCTGCTTGCACTTCCTTGTAGCGCTATCCCTGCGCTATGTGTGCACAGTGCGCCCTATAGCCGTTGAGTTATCTAACCTAAGCTATGAAACAGAAAATAGTTCCAATTCATGGACCACGCAGGTCTCTAGAGCGCTTGCAGTAGTTTGAAACAAAAACATACAATCACGCAGGTTTGAACAATTTAAAGGACACCCCGTGACGACTCTCGTTTCTCGCGCGACCCAAAGCACTTCTAACTATAAGTACTTCACCCCCTGGTTAGCAGCGGCTTTCATTAGCATCGCATTCGCTGCCCCCGCATTGGGGGACAGCTGGGAAGGCAGTATAGGCGCAGGCGTAACCTACTCACCTGACTACCTGGGCAGCGACGACTATGAAACACAAGCGTGGCCTGTCCTTAACCTGACGTACGGCGACCAGCTCTCAATCAATGTGCGCGACGGTATTGAGTGGCACGCTATCCGTAGCGGAAACTGGACCGCCTCTCCGTTCATTGGCTACACCTTTGGGCGAGACAATAAGGGCGATATCAGCCGGTTTGAAAAAGTCGATGACGGAGCCACGTTAGGCTTGCGGATTAGCTATCAGCAAGGGTTCTGGCGCTATAGCGTTGCAGGCAGCACGCCGGTAAGCGGCGACGTTGAAGGCGCGAAATTTTCAGCCAATGCTGTTATGCGTATGCCGGTTAGCGAACGGACATTCTTCACGCTATCGCCCAGCGTTACCTATTCAAACGAGAAGTGGACCGAGTCGCTGTTTGGCGTATCAATGCAAGACAGCGTACGTAGCGGCGTGGCTGCTTATAACCCAGATAGCGGTTACTGGCGCATGGGGGTGAATGCCAGCCTTAGCTATTTCCTAACCCCTGAATGGACTGCTACCGGTTTCGTCGGCGCAACTCACCTGACTGGCAGCGCGGCCGACAGCCCAATCGTTGATGAGCTAGGCAGCGATTGGCAAGCCCTCACCGGAGTATCGTTAAGCTATCGTTTTTAAAATCGGTCGTTTTTAACATAGGCAGTTGGCCATGCCTTAATAAGGCTAGCTTTTGGGGCATACGGATTTAATGGTTGATGGGGCACTTTAGCCCTATCAACCTGATACCGCCCTCAGATGGTTGACAGAATCCCCCCCGTAGCCGAGCTCCTCTGCCCTGTGGTGTGTCGACATAACAAAGCAGAAACGAAACACTAATGCGCTAGCCCTACCTGTCGGCTTCACTTCATTCTGATACAAGCAGGGCCTTTGAAAGCTGTTCTACTGACTGCGTAATCTCAGATTTACTCAATGCTCCGAACCCAAACCTTAGGTGGGTCGGTATAATCTGATCATCGTTGTAAACGGTGCTTAGAGTTGAGTCTTTACCGGGAAGCTGTTCCAACGCCCTCCCATTAACAAGCTTTGAAATATTTACCCATATAGCCATTCCACCTGTAGGCAGCTTAAAAGAAACCTTATCACCAAAAAAACGGACGAATTCTTCTGCAGCGAAATTACGCCTTGCCTCATATTCCTTTCGCGTTTTTCTGATATGACGCCTGACTTCACCTGATTCCATCAGATTTGAAAGCACAAGTTCAGATACCGCATTACCCTGCCTGTCAATCAATACGATTTCCTGTGCGGCACGCTCAATAAACTGAGCATTGGCCGCCATATATCCAAGTCTTAGACCAGGAGCAAAGACCTTCGACATCGAACCTATATGCACAACATTCTCAGAATTCGGCAGGCTTGCGAGCGGAGGAATTGGGTTTGTTTCATAGTGAAACTCATGATCATAGTCATCTTCCAGAACCGCAAACTTGTATGTTTTGGAGAGTTCCAGAAGTACCAGCCGCCTGCTCATGTGCATACAGACAGTTGTTGGATATTGATGGTGGGGGGTGACATAAATGGCTGCGACTGAATGTTCAGCCAGTATCTCTCTCAAGTGTTCGATATCTAGCCCTTTATCATCAAGCCTGCATTTCAAGACTTTAAAGCCATTTGACTCAAACGCAGCTCTAGCAGGCAAATAACAAAGGTCCTCCATGACGATGGCACCTTTTCCCGGATCTAAAATTCGAGAAGCGAGATAAATCCCCATTTGACTCCCTCTGACAACACAAACCTGCTCTGCAGAGCAGTTCATAAAACGGTCACCGGATAGCATTTTCGCGATCGATTTCCGTAATTCAATGCTCCCTTTAGGGTCGCCATAACCCAGCTTTGATTGACGGCTAAGGTCTATACACACCCGTCGATAGGTTCGCGCGAGCAGCTCATAAGGGATAAGACGCGAGTCCGGAGTACCATCATTCATTACCGGTATGTCGTTATAAGAGCCGCGTGCCCCCTGGTAGAGTATTTCAACCAGCTCCGAGGCCGATTTTGTCCTGTCGGTACTGTTGACCAAATAGTGGTCTGACGTGGACAGTCCTTGCTCGGGAAGGATTTCAGAAACAAACGTACCCGACCTCGAGCGTGTCACCAGCCACCCCTGAGCTTCCAGCTCTTCATATACCTGCTGTACGGTTTTCCGATTAACGCCTAATTGCTCGGCTAAAGCGCGGGACCCCGGCAACATGCTGCCGGGCATCAGCCGCCCTTCCTTAATATCCGCCGTTAACGTGTTCAACAGTTTTGAATGCAAGGTTTTACCAGAGCTGTCTTCCAGCCACAGCTGAGTTTGCCAAGGCCTTAACATGCCACCCCTCCTGGACCACTTAAATTAAAAAAACTGGCCCTTATTAAGGGTCCAGAACGGCGATATTGTACAACCATTATCAAAGCCACCTGAGGAAAAAAGCATGAAGACCGCCACTAAAGCAAAACAGGAACTAATGCAGATCGCAGAAAGCAATATGCAAGAGCGTATACAAGACATAGAGCTGACTGTTCGTGAAAAACTCGCGCTGACATGCCGAATCCTGTTCGATAAAGGTCACGATTCAGGCTTGGCAGGCCAGATTACCTGCCGTAGTGAGCAGCCCAATACTTTTCTAACTCAACGATTGGGTTTGGGGTTTGATGAAATCACAGCCGAAAACTTGTTAATCGTGGATCATGACCTGGAGCTATTGGCTGGCAAAGGCATGCCTAATCCAGCCAACCGTTTCCATACTTGGATCTATAAAGAGCATCCAGAAGTTAATTGCATCATTCATACCCACCCTACCCATGTGGCCGCATTGTCGATGCTAGAAGTACCACTGATCATTTCCCAAATGGACACTGCCGCTTTGTACAACGATTGCTCGTTCGTTGCTGAATGGCCAGGCGTCCCTGTTGGAAATGAAGAGGGCGTATTAATTTCAAAGGCGCTGGGTAATAACCGAGCTGTATTTCTTGCCCACCATGGACAACTTGTAACCGGCAAAACGATTGAAGAGGCCTGTAACTTGGCCATCCTGATCGAGCGAGCGGCAAAACTGCAGCTTCTAGCAATGTCTGCTGGTCAAATTAAGCCCCTACCTCATGATCTGGCCCAGGAAGCACATGACTGGGTATCGTCCGATAAACGAAACAAAGTGAATTTTGCCTACTACGCAAGACAGGCTCTAAAAAATCACCAAAACTGCATTTAAGGGATAAATCATGAACTTATCAGGCATCATTGGCTATCCGGTAACTCCCTTTAGCCAAAATAATAAACAGGTGGATCTCAACAAACTCGGTAGCGTAATAGATGTGCTACTTGAAGCCAAAGTAGATGCTATTGCTGCATTAGGCAGTGCCGGTGAGGCCGCCTATTTGAGTGAAGAGGAGTGGAAGCAGGTCGCTGAATACACTGTGAAGTATGTTGCAGGTAGGGTACCTGTGGTCATTGGTATCGCAGAGCTTACCACCGAGCAAGCCGTTAAATACGCGCAGCATGCTCATCACATCGGGGCCGATGTAATTATGCTCTCTCCATTTTCGTATTATAAGTTGAGCGAGGCTGAAATCTTCCAGCACTACGAAGCAGTCTCAAGTGCAAGTCCGCTGCCCATTATGGTTTATAACAACCCAGCCACCTGTGGCGTGGATATGAGTCCCGAGTTCATGCTTAAAATGGTCGACAGCATACAGAATGCAAGCATGATCAAGGAAAGTACTGGCGACATACAACGCATGCACAAGATCTACACACTATCGGATGGCAAAGTGCCCTTCTTTAATGGCTGTAACCATATGGCGTTAGAGGCTCTCAATGCAGGTGCCAGCGGTTGGTGTACAGCAGCTCCTTGCCTGATAGGCGATAAACCGAAACAACTGTTCGATGCAGTCAAGAGCGGTGACAACGAGAAAGCTAAGGCACTGTTTTATCAGCAATACGAGTTTCTTGAATTTATCGTTTCATTCGGCCTAGCAGCAGCAGTTAAATCAGGGCTTACACTTCAAGGAAAAGAAGCGGGCAACCCAAGAAAACCGCTTCTTCCTTTAAATAAGACAGCGCAGCAGCGACTTCAAAGTATGTTGGATAATCTTAATCAATAGAAGGTAGGAATAGCGATATACGGTGATTTCCAAACCAACTGCCCAAATGGCTGCTCTTAAGCAGCCTGTTTATTACGCTCGATTTCGTGCACTTTTTCAGGGCTGATCGACAACGGACCGGTTACCTTACAGTTTCGAGTGCTGCCTGACTGCTGCAAACGCTTGGATGGCTAGGGCTACCTTTTAAAGCCAAAAAATAGATAACCCTAGTGCCACCGCTTTAGATGAGTTATCCCGAAATCACGATTACTAATGGTAGGCACATCACGATGGCCATAATCAGGATGAACTGCACTGTCGGTTCATAGTCGCACATGAAAACGGCGGGCACACTGCCCGCCGTCATGCTTTCTACCGCTAAAAAAAGAACTACTTAACGAGCCAGCCATGCCATCAGTGCTTCGGCGGTAGCCGCAGAAGAAGGCGGATTTTGGCCGGTAATCAATTGGCCGTCTTCACGCACGTAAACCGTAAAGTCGTCTGCTTTGCTGTAAATACCGCCGCACTGTTGCAACGCATCTTCTACCAAATGCGGGACGATATCCGTCAGGCCAACCGCATCTTCTTCACCATTAGTAAAGCCTGTGACTTGGCGCCCTTTTACCAGTGGTTCACCAAGACTATTTTTTGCATTAATCAACACGATAGGCGCATGGCATACCGACGCCAATGGTTTGCCCTGGGCAATAAAATTTTCGATCAGCTTGATAGAATCTTGATCGTCCACTAGGTCCCACAGCGGGCCATGACCGCCGGGATAAAACACTGCATCGAAGTCACCCGCGTACATATCGCTTAGGCGATGCGTTGCCGCTAGCGCCGCATTCGCTTCATCATCTTGCTTAAAGCGCCGAGTTTCATCGGTTTGGCTATCGTCTGCATCACTTTTCGGGTCAAGTGGCGGCTGCCCTCCGTTTGGCGAGGCCAGCGTTACGTCTGCACCTGCATCTTTAAAGACATAGTACGGCGCTGCTAGCTCTTCTAACCAAAAGCCAGTTTTTTCGCCGGTGTCTCCTAACTGATCATGTGATGTCAGCACCACCAAAATACGCTTGCTCATCTAATGACTCCTAAGTGTGAAGCGTGCGATAGCGTCTTGCGTTACTTACTCTACCTTGGGGCGTGTTTTCTGGGTTGCAAGGCGCATAACCTTTTCTACTCACTTGCGTTACAGCAGACTCTTCAGCGGCATCCAAAGCCCCATGGCGATCATGACAAGGTTTTCCGTCAATGAAATAAAGCCCAGCGGCACATTGCTATTACCGCCCGCACAGGCACATTTCAGTTCTCGCTTATCGATATACACCGCCTTAATCACCGACACAGCACCCACCGTACCAATGAACAGTGCCAGCGGTGCTGCCAGCCATATCAATGCCCCCGCCAGCATCAAGACACCCGCCAAGGTTTCCGCATAAGGGTAAACATATCCATAGGGCACATAGCGCTTAGCCAGCAAATCGTAATTCAGAAACATGGTGCTGAAACTTTCCACGTCTTGAAGCTTTTGTAACCCAAGCAACACCATAGCGCTAGCCACTGCATATTCAGGTAATCGCGCCGTCAATAGCGCCCCATGGGCCAGCCAGCTAATCGCCAAACCAATCAACAGCGCCGTAGCAAAAATAGCGATCACTGGCCGATAGGATGTTTCCTGAGCACCCGGCACGTTTAAGCCCAAATACTCGCGCACCTCTTCATAGCCACCGATGCGCTTATCATCAATATAGGTTTGCGGCGTCGTATCGACCTGTTCTTTCGCTTTAAATGCATCGGTTTCGTCGCGGGATGTTAACGGGTGGTCATGCACCTCGTAGCCCTTACGCTGCAGCAATGAAACGGTTTTCAAACCAAAGGGGCACTGGTGCGCATCCGTTTTCATGCGATAAACATGTGCCGTTGCCATACTCCCTCCCTGTTGTGCAACAAAGTGCAGCCCATCATTCGCTGCCTAGGTATAAGGGTAGCCACATTAGGCAAGCTTGCCGAACAGCCTTTGGCGCTTACTCGTTACCTTCGATAAGATAACGCGGTGAACTTCTTTTTTAGGTTAGCGAGCACGCCGTGAGCATTGAAGCGCGAGAGTTTTATCGCCAAGGGCCAATGCACCGCCCAGAGCGTGCCAGCAGCTTTGCGCTGATCCGTCGCCAGTTCGATTTTCGCTCAATTGAAATAGGCCGCTGGGTGACCACTGCAGAGCGCGACCGCGCCGCCGAGCTTTTTCACGATGCGCTGTGCGATTTAATGCTGATACTGCACGGCAATGAAGCACTGATTTCGCTGCGTGGCTCGTTAGCCCTACAGTACGGCAGCGGTGGTAGGCCCGGCGTTTCTGCCCATTACGACCCCAGCCAGCGCAGCTTTTCTCTCGCCAAGAATGCGGGGCCTGGCAGCATTGCCCATGAATGGTTTCATGCCTTCGATCACTACATTGCCCAGAAGTGTTTTAACAACATGCCCGCTAGCGCCTTCGCCTCGGCGGCATGGCTAGCGGATGCAGCCCCGATTAACCACCCGCTCAACCAGCGCCTACTCGCTTGCTTCCACGCCATTCTGCTTCACCCCGACGGCCAGCAGCCCAGCGCGCTTTTCAACCACTCCGTCGCCATGGACAAAGCTCACGGCCAGCTCTATTACAGCAAACCAGAAGAGCTATGCGCCCGAGCCTTTGAAGCTTTCGTGCAAGACGCCAGCATCAAAAACCACTTCCTGGTGAAAGGCACCAAAACCTCCCCTGAGGCAGAACACGGCCTATACCCACAAGGCGAACAGCGCGAACGCATCAACGCGCTATTCAGCGCCTATTTTGCCAGCTTGGGGAAAGCACTCAATAAAGAGCGCCGTTCATAAAACGTGAGTTGTGCGAAACACGCCAATGGCGACTACGCTTCAATGACACTCATTTCTCAAAGGAAGAGAAAAATGCCCTCTACCACGACCATTGTCGTTATCGTTGTTGTAATCGTCGCCGTCGCAGGGATAGGTTTCAGCGGCATATTTCCCTTTTAAGGGGAAGTGACACACACCTCATCGCTGAGAGTGTAATGAGCGGTGGGTAGGCAAGGGCTTTAAACATGATCTTAGCCTCGCAGCACCGCTGCGTCTCACGGCTGGAGATGATGCCTAACCGCCACCAAAATGCACTAGGGCGGCTATCTCTTCAAGCCTGAGCTGATCAATTGCCCGATCAGTCAAATGATTCGGTCATAGCCTGACATGGCGCAGCCTCTCAGACACGGTTTATGGATACACCGCCATCTACCAGCATCGCAGAACCCGTTGTGAAACTGGAGGCATCAGATGCTAAGTACAATGCGGATTGAGCAATCTCATCTGGTGTCGCCATACGCTTGAGAGCATGCAGGTTATGCACAAACGCCAATGCTTCCGGCGTATTGGCAAATTCACGTCCCGCTGGTGTATCAGTACCACCGGGCAGAAGGGCATTGACCCGGATATTCTGTGGCCCATGCTCTGACGCCAGCACTTGAGTCAACCCAATAAGGCCCGCCTTACTGGCTGCGTAGGCAGCCATGCCAGGCATACCTGCGGTGTAACCAACGAAGGTAGAGGTGAAAATTAATGAACCTCCTTTTCGGGCAGCCATGGCGGGCAGTTGGTACTTTGCGCCCAAAAATGCGCTGGTTAAGTTGGTCGCAATAACCTGATTCCAGTCCGTATGCGACATCTCCGGGACAGGGCCCATAGCACCCAGGATAGCCGCATTGTTGAAAGCGATATCCAATCCGCCAAAGTGACTTACCGCCTTATCTACCAACGCTTTGGCAAAAGCTTCTTCGCTAACGTCGCCCGCAACTGCCAGCACCTGCCCGCCTTCCGCGTTGATTGCGTCCGCAAGGTTATCAAGCTCCTTTTGTCGCCTTGCGGCCACCACGACGGCAGCTCCTTCTTTCGCAAAAAGCTTCGCGGCTGCGTAACCAATTCCGGTGCTGGCACCGGTAACAATAGCTACTTTATTGGCAAGTATAGTCATCGTTATTCCTCTAGGATCTGCTTACTATAAAAGGGCATATGCCCGAACAGATGCCATATTAGGAGACCGAACGACTACTGCCGACCCGAATCTTGCTGTACTTCAAGGCGCTATAACAGTTTATTAGTGTGCATGCGCGTTAACATTATCGTCAGCCTTTGAAAATTGCGTATAAAAACAAACACACTACTCATAAACCATTGTTTTATTTATACTTATGCGAAACTTTGTCACCTTTCATGGGCAAAAACAGGACTAGCGTAGCGCAAACTGCATGTGGATAACTTAAATGGCAGGCACGAAAAAGCCCGCTGATTGCTCAGCGGGCTTTTTCTATATTCTGTGGCGGAGAGGGAGGGATTCGAACCCTCGAAGCCTTTCGACTTACACACTTTCCAGGCGTGCTCCTTCGACCACTCGGACACCTCTCCACTTTTTTGCTCGGTTGTTAAGGCGTTGCCTTTCCCAACAGAACGGCGCATATTCTATGGTCTAAGACCTAAAATAGCAAGCCTTTTAAAGATTTAAGCAACAGGCAGCACAGCGTAGCGCCCGCTGGCTTCCAGGCAGAGCGTGTCGCCACAGTAGAGCTGCTGAGTGAGCGCAATGCTGCCCCTGCCCCGCGCGTTAAGCTTTTCCGCTAGCTGCTCAGGGCCTTGGGAGTCGCTGGGAGTGCAAATGATGCGGTAGTCGCTAGTGACTGGCGCAAGAAAGCGCTGGCTGGCTTCGGCCACTACCACATCTTGCGCCCGCCCTTGGGCACGCAGCCATAGCGTTACCCAACACCAGCCCTGCAGCGTGGTTTGCGCCGTTAGCGCACCACCGAAGCCTGTGCCTTTGTCGTTTAGGTTGGGGCTAAGCGCTAGCTGCCACATCAACGCCCCGCCCTCTCGAGCGGTGCTTTGGGTCATGCCCTGAATCCCCAGCGCGCCTACCATGGGAATTGCTTCCCCTAGCCACCGCTGAAAGGCGGCAAGGTCTTCCTGGGTTTCAGGGAGTGGCAAACGGGGATAAGGCACTCCTGGTTGACGTGGCTGGCTCATGACCGTTAGTCCCAACGCTCTACAAAGTCTTCCACATTGTGCTGAGGTAGCGGTTTATGGCGACCTGCCAGGCTACCCAGATAGATAAACGCGACCACTTCGTCATTTTCGTCTAGCGATAGGCCTTTACGCACCACGGGGTCAAAGGCGTACTTACCGCTGCGCCACATGGCACCTAATCCTAGCGCGTGGGCGGCCAGCAGAATGCCGTGGGCGGTGCATCCGGCGGATATCACCTGCTCCATTTTCGGTACACCAGGAATATCCGGGGTGACCTTGGCAATCACGGCAATGATCATCGGCGCACGCAGCGGTTTTTTACGTGCGGAATTTAGCGTGTCGTCGCTGGCACTGGGGTCTTCTTGAAACTCTGCTTCTGCAAACAGCTCACCCAGGCGTTCGCGCCCTTCGCCGATAAATTCGATAAACCGCCAGGGGCGCAGCTCTTTATGGTCTGGGGCGCGCAGCGCGGCTTGGTAGATAGCGCTGAGCTGGTCGGCACTGGGCGCAGGCTCGGTGAGTTTCCCCATAGAGCTACGTTCGTGAAGCAGCGTGAGTGCGTCCATGATGACTCCCCTTTTATTGATCGTTGAGCGCTAGATTAGCGCCGTTGTTACTGCCTTGCTAGGCGCAATGGGGTGGGCGGCGTTAACCCCAGCGTTGCTCGCCATGGGCTGATATCAAGCCCGCCACGGCGAACATAGCGGGCCAACACCAGTAGCTCATCAGGCTTAGCCAGTTGCATCAGGTCGGTAAAAATATGCTCGACACAGTGCTCGTGAAAGTCCTGATGCTGACGATAACCGATTAGGTAGCGTAGCAGCCCTTCACGGTCGATTTTAGGGCCTTTGTAGCGAATTAATACACTGCCCCAATCAGGCTGACCAGTCACAGGGCAGTTAGATTTAAGTAGATGGGAGTGCAGCGTCTCTTCAACGATCTCTTCGCTGACTGCCAAATGCGCCGCACTGGGCGTGTAATCGCTGATGTCGATATCCAGGTCATCCAGGCATTCGCCCGGCAAGCGCTGGGGGGCAAGCTCAGCGTCGTCTACCGCTAATAGCTCTACGCTAACGGCAGCACCCGCCGCCGCGGCTAGGTCGCGCACAAGCACACGTTGCACCGCGTCTCGGCTTTCAAAGCGCGTTTGGTTTAGGCTATTGAGATAGAGCTTCCAGGATTTGGATTCGATCAGGTTGGGTGAATCCGCAGGCAGGCGGAAACGGGCAACCGCCACGATGGGTTTACCCCGGTTATTCAACCAGGAAACTTCAAACGCGTGCCACTCATCTTCCCCCACAAACGGTAGCTTACTGTCTTCAATGCCCAATGGGGCACGGTTCGCAGCACGGGGAATAGGATACAACAGCCCTGCGTCATAATGCTCTGGGTAGGCGGAATCGCGCCCTAAGGGCGCGTGTTCTAAGGTATCGGGGCGGTGTGCCATGACGGGTTGCTCTCTTGATTAGTAGCGTGCTTTTTTCTACTGGGCGTTATCACACGTTTAACTGCGAATGCCTTTGCCGCGCTCTAGCATGGTGAGTGCCACCATAAACAGCACAACGATAAAGGCAAAGATAGCGGCCAGCGCCCAGACGACCGGAATGTCAGAAACGCCTAAAAAGCCGTAGCGGAAGACGTTCACCATATACAGTATTGGGTTGAGCATGGAGACGCCCTGCCAGAAATCGGGCAGCATCGAAATCGAGTAAAACACGCCGCCTAAATACGTCAGCGGGGTCAAAATAAACGTCGGCACGATGGAGATATCATCGAACTTATTGGCCAGCAGCGCGTTAATAAAACCACCGATGGAAAACAGCGCCGAGGTCAGCACAACGACCAGCACCGTGAGCAGCGGATGCTCGACAGTTAAACGGGTAAAGAACAGCGACACCAGCGTAACAATTAACCCCACCCCCAAGCCGCGGGCCATACCACCCAAAATAAAGCCGGATAAGATCACCCAGTTGGGCATAGGAGAGACCATCATCTCTTCAATAGAGCGCTGAAACTTATTGGAAAAAAAGCTAGAGGCCACGTTGGAGTAGCTGTTGGTGATCACCGACATCATAATCAGCCCTGGCACAATGAAGTCCATGTAGCTGAAGCCGTCCATATCGCCAATGCGCGAACCAATCAAGTTACCGAAGATGATGAAGTACATCGCCATGGTAATGGATGGCGGTAGCAAGGTTTGCGGCCAAATCCGCGTAAAGCGTTTGATCTCTTTAAGCACTAAGGTCCACAGCGCAATGAGGGTCTGCGTTGCATTCATGCCCGCGCCTCCTGCTGCTTGCGTTGATCAATCGCTTGCTGGCTACTTTCCACCATGGAAACAAACATCTCCTCTAAGCGGTTGGCGCGGTTGCGCATGGAAACCACGTTTAGCCCCTGTTCGCTTAAGGCACTGAACACATCGTTAAGCTGCTGACCACGATGAATCACCAACGCTAGCTGGGAAGGCTCGATCTGCTGAATTTCAAACCCTTCAACGACGGGCGCTTGCTCAACTGGGGCGGACAAGTCGAGCAGGAAGGTTTCAGTGTTCAGCTCAGTCAACAGTTCACGCACACTGGTGTTACGCACGATTTCGCCTTGATTGATAATGGCGATATTGCGGCACAGGCTCTCGGCTTCTTCGAGGTAGTGTGTTGTGAGAATAATGGTAGTGCCCTCATCGCGATTAATACGCCGCATGTATTCCCACATACTGCGGCGCAGCTCGATGTCGACACCCGCTGTTGGCTCATCAAGAATCAGTAGCTTTGGGCGATGCATCAGCGCACGGGCAATCATCAAACGACGCTTCATACCGCCCGAAAGCATACGCGCACTGCCGTTACGCTTGTCCCATAACCCAAGGTCAGTGAGCAGTTGCTTAGCCCGGGGCAACGCCTCATTACGAGTCATTCCGTAATAACCCGCCTGGGCCAAAATGATATCAATGACCTTTTCAAACTGATTAAAATTGAACTCCTGGGGCACCACGCCAAGCTGGTATTTGGCTTTCGCGAAGTCTTTATCAATATCGATGCCAAAAATCGACACCTTACCGGCGGATTTCTGCACCAGCGAGCAGACCACCCCCAGGGTGGTCGACTTACCCGCGCCGTTAGGTCCTAACAAAGCAAAAAAATCGCCCTGCTGGACGTCTAAATCAATACCTTTTAACGCTTGAAAGCCGTTGCCATACACTTTTGTGAGGCCACGGATAGACAATGCCGGTTCGGCCATGAATATGTCCTGTCAGCAAATGGGGA
Organism: Halomonas sp. MS1; assembly: GCF_024182575.1. Classification (NCBI taxonomy): domain Bacteria; kingdom Pseudomonadati; phylum Pseudomonadota; class Gammaproteobacteria; order Oceanospirillales; family Halomonadaceae; genus Halomonas; species Halomonas sp. MS1. Next base: position 2,897,578 of record NZ_CP098926.1, on the reverse strand, counting down.
GCACAAGAAAAACAAGTTAGACGAGAGGATATCGGGGCATCCGTATGTTTTTTCAAGTCGCTCGAAAGACGGCCACGCGAAAATATCGCCAATTGATGTGCGATACAGTGTTCAAAAAACACAGGAAAACAAGCAATAAAGGAGGATAAAGGGAGTGTTTGTTTGGAGCGGGAAAAGAGATTCGACCGGGCTGGCGCTCCAGCTCTCGACCCTTGGCACCGATGTAAAACCGTTGTATGGAGCGGGAAAAGAGATTCGAACTCTCGACCCTCGCCTTGGCAAGGCGATGCTCTACCACTGAGCTATTCCCGCGTACAACAAACAGTGCTACAAAAAATGCGAGATGGCGTCCCATAGGGGGTTCGAACCCCTGTTACCGCCGTGAAAGGGCGGTGTCCTAGACCACTAGACGAATGGGACGTTTTGGAGCGGGAAAAGAGATTCGAACTCTCGACCCTCGCCTTGGCAAGGCGATGCTCTACCACTGAGCTATTCCCGCTTAACCTGTATTACTCGCAAATCGGATTGGCGTCCCATAGGGGGTTCGAACCCCTGTTACCGCCGTGAAAGGGCGGTGTCCTAGACCACTAGACGAATGGGACACTGTAAGCATATAAAATGCTTGGAGCGGGAAAAGAGATTCGAACTCTCGACCCTCGCCTTGGCAAGGCGATGCTCTACCACTGAGCTATTCCCGCACATCCGATACCTTGACGACCTCTTACTCTATACCACTAACTCTATAAGAGTAAGTGGCGTCCCATAGGGGGTTCGAACCCCTGTTACCGCCGTGAAAGGGCGGTGTCCTAGACCACTAGACGAATGGGACGTTTCATTGCCTCGTCGAGGTGGCGCGTATATTACTCAGCCCTTAATGTGCTGTCAAGCACTCTGAAATCGAAACGTTTTATCCTGCCATGAGTCGCGCCTTCAAAATGGGGCGCTTTGATCCCCCCAGCACTTTATATAAGCGCACCTACTTATTTCTCATGCACTTACTATACCGTCACGGTAATGTTGCTAGCGTGTAAACGCCATACTGGCGGTTTTCTTACCTTTCACACATGCTGAACCTGAACAGGCTATCTACTGTCACTCTGCGTAGTGATACGCTAGCCTGCTTAGTAAGCCTCTGTTTAACGGTAACCAGAGGGAGAGGAGATCCCCATGGCGAAAATAGAAAAATCCCCTGATGAATGGCGCAAGCAACTCACCCCGGAACAGTACCATGTGGCACGTGAGAAAGGCACTGAACGCCCCTTCACCGGAGATTATCAGGTCAGTGATGCCCAAGGTATTTACCACTGTGTGTGCTGCCATGCGCCGCTGTTTGAAAACGAACATAAGTTTGATGCGGGTTGCGGCTGGCCAAGCTTTGATCGCCCACTGGGAACACGCTGCATTGAAGAGCATAGCGACACCTCCCACGGCATGCGGCGCACTGAAGTCGTTTGCTCCCACTGCGATGCCCATCTGGGTCACGTATTTCCTGATGGTCCGCCAGACACGACGGGGTTGCGCTACTGCATCAATTCGGTGTCACTAGAGTTTCATCCTGACGAGTAATCGTCACTAAATCCTCGTTCAACGTCAGAAAGGCGGGCGCCATCTGCTAGAATGGCAGCCCGCTTTTTTTGTGCCCGTTTTTCGTGCTTGTATTTGCTTTGCGCTAATTAGGAGAAACTCATGCTCGGCTGGTTCCCCGGACATATGAACAAGGCCCGCCGCCAGATTAAGGACGCGCTGCCCGAAATTGATGTCGTGATTGAAGTACTTGATGCGCGTCTGCCCTACTCCAGCGCCAACCCGATGCTGGCCGAGCTGACTCGCCATAAGCCGGTATTGAAGATTTTGTCGCGGGCGGATCTTGCCGACCCTGAGCGTACTGCGGAGTGGGTGGCTTTTTTCGATGCCCAAGAAGATACCCGCGCCCTGGCAATTACCACTACCAATATTCGCGAGCTTAAAAAAATCCCTAAGCTATGCCACGAGCTGGCAGGCGCGGTACGCGCTGATAGAGATGTCCGCGTGATGGTAATGGGCATTCCCAACGTCGGGAAGTCGACGCTGATCAATGGGCTCGCCGGTCGTAAAATTGCTAAAACTGGCAATGAACCCGCGGTCACCAAGCGCCAACAAAAGGTGCGAATTGACGGCCGCGTCGCGCTGATCGACACCCCGGGGGTGCTATGGCCAAAAATCGAAGACCAGGCTAGCGCCTATCGTTTGGCTGCTAGCGGTGCAATTCGTGATACCGCGATTGAGTATACCGATGTAGCCATCATCACCAGCGCCGAGCTTGCCAAGCGCTATCCTGCAGAGTTGACCGCCCGCTATAAGTTAAAGGCGCTGCCAACTTATGAAGCGCCCGTAGCACAAGAGGTGGATGCTGATGGCCCGCAAAAGCCGGACTTCTTAGCCCTTGCCGGTTTTGACGGCCACGCCATTTTGAAAGAAATTGCGAGTAAGCGCGGCGGCTTACGCCCCGGTGGCGAGGTCGACATACACCGCGGCGCCGAAGTGCTGCTTCACGAGCTACGCGATGGCAAGCTCGGTAGGCTTACTTTAGAAACCCCAGGTGATATTCCACCGCCACCGATACAAAACGACGAAGACAGCCACCTACAATCCGACGCATAATGAGCTGATCATCAACAGCACCCTCGGCCACAGGACATTTTGGATAATAAACCCCATGGACACCCCGCAGCCTACAGAATCACACACACTGAAAAAATCGCACAAACTGCATAACGTCTGTTACGACATTCGCGGCCCAGTGCTCGACCATGCCAAGCGCCTGGAAGAAGAAGGCCAGCGAGTTTTAAAGCTTAACATTGGCAACCCGGCGCCATTTGGCTTTGAGGCGCCGGAAGAGATTCTTCAAGACGTGATGCGCAACCTGCCCACTGCCCAGGGCTACTGTGATTCTAAAGGCCTTTACTCGGCGCGTAAGGCAATTATGCAAGAGTGCCAACGTAAACGGATTCCTGGGGTTGGCATTGAAGATATCTACATCGGCAACGGCGTTTCCGAGCTGATAGTGATGTCCATGCAGGCGCTGTTAAACGACGGTGATGAAGTACTGATCCCCGCCCCTGACTACCCGCTATGGACCGCCGCAGCGAATTTATCTGGCGGTCACGGCGTGCACTACTTATGCGATGAACAAACCGATTGGGCACCGGACATAGCAGACATTCGCGCCAAAGTTACCAGCCGCACCCGAGCCATTGTCATTATCAACCCGAACAACCCTACCGGCGCGGTTTACCCGCCTGAAGTGGTAAGGGAAGTGCTGGATATTGCCCAAGAGCACAATTTGGTGGTGTTCTCCGATGAGATCTACGACAAGATTCTTTATGACGGCGTAGAGCACACTGCCACGGGTGCATTGGCCGATGATGACCAACTGGTCATTACCATGAATGGGCTCTCGAAAAGCTACCGCTGCGCGGGCTTTCGTTCCGGCTGGATGACCATTTCCGGCACGTTAGCCAAACAGCGTGCCAGTGATTTCATTCAGGGCTTAACCATGCTGGCCTCAATGCGCTTGTGCGCTAACGTCCCAGCCCAGCACGCTATCCAGACCGCACTGGGTGGCTACCAGTCAATCAATGATTTGATTCTGCCAGGCGGCCGACTATTGGCTCAGCGAGATATCACGATAGAAAAACTTAACGCCATCCCAGGGGTCTCTTGTGTGACGCCTAAAGGTGCGCTGTATGCCTTTCCCCGCTTAGATCCCAAGGTGTTTAACATTCAGGATGATCAACAGCTGGTGCTGGACTTACTGCTCCAGGAAAAAATTCTGCTGGTGCAAGGCACTGCGTTCAACTGGCCAGAACCGGATCACGTGCGCATTGTTACTCTGCCATGGGCCGATCAGCTGGGTGATGCGCTTGATCGCTTTGCTAATTTCTTGTCTCGCTATCGCCAATAAAAACGGCGGTCAATAAAAACGGTGACTTGAAACTGACGTTAACAGCACGTATCTAAACTGTCATTCCACTAACGCTTTTTAATGACCTTTGAGGGAGAACCCGCATCATGATGCGAATTGTGCTGTTTTTAGCCACCAACTTAGCGGTGTTGCTGGTTGCCAGCTTAACGCTGCGACTGTTTGGGGTGGAAAGCTACCTAAGCAGTCAGGGCATCAACTTTACTAGCCTGCTGATTTTCTGCTTTATCTTCGGCATGGTCGGCTCGCTGATATCGCTGTTTATTTCCAAGTGGATGGCAAAGCGTTCGACTGGCACCGTAATTATCGAAGCACCCTCTAATTCAACAGAGCAGTGGCTGTTGGATACGGTGGCTGAACTTTCCCGCGAAGCGGGTATTAAAACGCCAGAAGTGGGCATTTTTCCTGCTCAGCAGTCCAACGCGTTTGCCACCGGCTGGAATAAGAACGATGCATTAGTCGCCGTTTCAGCGGGCCTATTAAACCGTATGCGCCCTGAAGAAGTGCGCGCGGTGCTGGCCCACGAAATCGGCCACGTGGCCAACGGCGATATGGTCACGCTGGCGCTGATTCAAGGCGTCGTGAATACCTTTGTTATGTTCTTTGCTCGGGTCGTGGCTCAGTTAGTCGACAACTTCTTAAGAAGTCGTAGCGACGGCGAAGGTGGCCTTGGTTTTATCGGTTATTTTGCCGTGGTGATCGTAGCAGAAATCGTCTTTGGTCTTGTCGCCTCTGCAATCGTTGCCTGGTTCTCACGCTATCGTGAATACCGTGCTGATGAGGCAGGCGCACGCCTAGCGGGCACCGGCGCGATGGTGAATGCGCTGGCACGTCTGAAAGCGGAAACTGAAATGCCTGACCAAATGCCTGATACTCTGCGCGCGATGGCTATTACTAAAGGCCAAACCCGCTCTTTGCTAGAGCAGCTGTTCGCCAGCCACCCGCCGCTGGACGATCGCATTCGCGCCTTAAAAGAAGCGGCTTACCGTCAGTAAACGCATAGTCGCTAGCTGCATAACACACAAGGCCCGCAAATGCGGGCCTTGTGCTTTCTAAACCACCTCACAATCAACACACCGTCACCACACAGCTATACGCAGCGCACTTGAAAACCAGCCGCTAGCAATGGCGCTTCCAACACCGTTGCGTCGTTCTCTAACAACACGCGCAGCGTGGCAAACTCTCGACGCAGTGGGTAGTTTGATCGGTAGTCATCAAAACCCTTTTTGATTCCCTGGTGAAACACGTGTCGCTGCAACGCATCGTGGTCGCGGCGCACATCGTAAACCGCGCGCGTGCATAGCCGGAGTGCTTCTTCTATCGGCATCGCTTGCTGCAGCGTTAATGCCGACAGCGCAGGTCGTGGGCAGAGTTCGCTAAACGTAACGCCACTTGGCCGCTCGATATGCTGAGCCAGCGCCTGCTGAATCATCCACGTACCACGCAACTTACCATCAAGGCTATGCCCGGCAATATGTGGTGTCGCCAGCGCTACCAAATCACGCAACCCGGCATCGATCTCCGGCTCATCTTCCCAAACATCGAGAATCGCCGTGATATCGCCTTTACCCGCTAAACGACTACGTAGCGCCAGACCATCAATACAGTCGCCCCGCCCGGCGTTTAGCAACACAGTCCCAGGGGTTAGGTCATTAATACGCTCAGCATTAAGCAGTTGATACGTGGCATGGAGGCCCTCTTTCACCAGCGGAGTATGCAGGCACACTACGTCGCAGTGTTCGATGACGCTATCCAGCGAGCAAAACAGGCCCGCCTCCTTTACTGCTACGGGCCCTTTTCCAGGGTGTTCTTTTTCTGCGCGAGGCGGATCACACACCATGGTTTCCACACCCAGTGCTTGCAAACGCTGCTGCAAACGGCTGCCAACGTTGCCAGCCCCCACGATACCCACCCTACGTGTCAGCAACGACCAACCTTGTCGCTCACTTATCAGCAGCAAGCTACTAAGCACGTAGTCCACCACGGCGTCGGCATTACAGCCAGGCGCACTAGCAAAGCCAATGCCGCGATCGCTTAATAACGCACGATCAATATGGTCAGTGCCAATGGTGCAGGTACCCACAAAACGGACAGGGCTTTGTGCCAATAGCGCGTGGTTGACCTGAGTAATCGAGCGCACTATCAGTGCGTCGGCATCAGCCACATCGGCAGGACGAATCTCACGCCCGGGCAAGCGATGCAGCGTGCCAAACGACTCAAAACAGAGGTCTGCGGCGGGGATATTCGCGTCGATAACAAGTTTCATAGGCGTTTTCGTATCCGGGCTTTACAATACGCCCGCAACGGCTTGCTGTGCAGGCATGATCAAGAAGCAGTTAAGGAGATGGGTGTGATCGTACGCTGGGAAACCGACCATGACTATGTGTTGGTGCATATTCACCAGGATATGTTTGGCGACTGGATTTTCAGCCGCGCCTGGGGGCAAATCGGCACCCAGTTTGGCGGGCTAAAGCATCAGTTGGCAGACACCCTGGAGCAAGCACAAATGTGGATGGAAGATGAGGCCACCATCCAGGCCTCGCGAGGGTTTCGCAAGGTACTGGAAGCAGCCGATCATACGCCCGAAGGACAGGAAGCCATGCGGCAGTTGTCGCTACTTGATGCACTTTAGGTGCATCGAACTCCATGTTAGCGACAATAATTCAAACCCTAAAGGCTTTTTCAAGAGCGGTTTCAACCCAAATAGCGCCGTCCATTGCGCTGATGCGCGCCAATTGGCGGCGCATTTTCGGGCGGTGTGGTAAGTGCCGCCAGCGCAGCCTCATCCAACCAGCCGCGCGCTTGTAACCAAGCGCTCAGCTTATCAAGATCAAAGCCTCGATCCAGTTCTTCCCCATTAGCATCCATCAAAACCGGAATGCGCACACCATAACGCGCCGCTAACGTATCGTCGTCGCTGATTTCAATGTGATGCAGCGATACCTCTTGGTTCGCCAACGTTACCACTAGCGCCTCTAACTGAGCGCACAAGTGGCAGCCTAACGTTGTATAAATCGATAGCTGAATCATATCCGATCTCTTTGTGCCCTTACGCTTTATGCCGTAGCAAAAACACATGATGCAGGTTGGTTCGGCGTTGAAAATCCGGATCAAACGTACGCGATGTAATATCTTCTACTGCGTAGCGCTCGCTGAGCGCCTCGTCTAGCTTGAAGCGTCGCTGATTGTTCGAGAACACCAGGGTACCGCCGGGCGCAAGACGCGCCATGGCCAGTTCCACTAACCGCGGATGGTCACGCTGAACATCAAGGGTATCGCGCATTTTCTTGGAGTTAGAAAATGTCGGCGGATCCATAAAGATCAGGTCAAACTCGGCGTTTGCGGTTTCAAGCCAGCGGAAACAGTCATCCCGCACCACACGATGTAGCCTTGGGTCCAGCTTGTTCAGCGCAAAGTTGTCTCTCGCCCACTCAAGGTAGGTATTCGACATATCAACGCTGACACTGTCGCTTGCACCGCCCAAGGCTGCTTGCACGGTTGCCGTGGCAGTGTAGCAAAACAGGTTTAAGAAGCGCTTCCCGCTAGCCATCTCGTTAAGCAGGCGGCGCACTGGCCGATGATCCAAAAACAAGCCGGTATCCAAGTAGTCACGCAGGTTAACCCACAACCGAGCGTCACCTTCCTGCACTTCAAAGCGTTCACCGCTGGCATCCCGCTTCTGGTACTGGGCACTACCCGTTTGCCGCTCACGACGCTTTATATACACCTTGCCTGGGTCGACGCCGAGGGCATCTGGCAGCACTTCCAAGGCATCAAACAAGCGCTTTTGAGCCTGAGCGGGGTTGATTGAGCTGGGTGCGGCGTACTCTTGAACGTGCACTCGGTCACCGTAACGATCGACTGCCAGCGCATACTCCGGCATATCAGCATCGTAAACGCGATAGCAAGTCTCAGCGCTTTTCTTGAGCCACTTTTTCAGACGTTTTTGGTTTTTCGCCAGTCGATTGGCAAACATTTGGGCATTTTCGGACACAGCAGGCTTGGCACTGGTGCTTATTTGCTGCGCCTCTCCAGCATTTTCTGAGACAGAAGAAACGCTGTCACTGTCTGGCGTGCTGGCCGTGTGAGTGGCAATTTCCATCAGCAGCAACTTCGCATCCAGCGCACCGTTCTTCAGCGCATACTGCTTGTGAGCACGTAGCCCAAGGCGATGCCCCAAATCGGGGTTACCGGTAAACAGCGCCAGTGTCCAACCAGGAAACAGCGCTTTCGCCTTTTCTCCCAGCTGGGCATACAAACGCACCAACTCAGGCAATTCGCCTAAGCGCTCGCCATAAGGCGGGTTAGTTATCAATAGCCCACGTTCGGCGGTAATAGTCTCTGGCCTGGTTAGCTGACTTAGGCTCTGCCCATGCAAGGTAATTAGCGCAGGAATGCCCGCACGCATGGCGTTAGCTTTCGCTGCTGTCAATGCCGCCGGACTCTGATCAAAGCCCACCAGCGCCGTTTTACAGCGTTTACGGCCTATCGACGCCCGTGCCTCAGCTTCGCGCTTTAACTCTTTCCACAGCGGCTCGTCGTGGCCTGCCCAGCCCTGAAAGCCAAAGCGCTCCCGATTGAGATTGGGCGCTTGGTCGGCAGCCATTAGCGCCGCTTCAATCAGCAACGTGCCTGCACCGCATAGCGGATCTAACAGCGGCTCACCGGCTTTTGCTCGTTCAGGCCAGCCAGCACGCACTAGCAATGCGGCTGCCAAGTTCTCTTTCAGCGGTGCATGTCCAACATCACGGCGGTAGCCACGGCGGTGCAAACTTTCGCCTGAAAGATCAATTCCCAGACTTAAGTTAGCGCGGTGTAGATGGGCATAGATGCGCAGATCAGGTGTTTTGGTATCAACATTTGGACGCTCCTGCCCTGCTAGCTGCAGCGAATCAACAACGCCATCTTTCACCGTCTGGGCACCAAACCGGGTATGGCGAATGTGGTCGCTGCGACCATGAAAATCTACCGCCAGCGTTTTGCCTGGCGTTAAATGCTGTGTCCAGGGAAGCCGGGCAACCACATCACGCACTTGCTCAGCGGTATCAATCATCGGCTCCCGAGCCAACAGCAAAATAATGCGGTTAGCTAGCCGTGACCATAGGCATATGCGATAGGCGGTTGCTAGATTGGCGGAAAAATAAACGCCCGCCACGGTCGTTTTACCTGGCTCGGCTCCTAGCGCTGAAAGCTCATCAGCTAAAAGGCCTTCAATGCCTTTTGGGCAGGTAGCAAGGAGGTTTAGAGGGGCAGTTTGGCTCGACTCAGTCATGTTTATCGCCGCGCGTAAGAGCGCGATATTCCTATATATGGCAAATGAGTTTACGTCTTATGACAATTTGATGGTCGACAAGTGACCCCATAATGAGCTAACAATAAGAGTGTAGCTACTGAAAAACGCATGCGTTGTTTGTCAGGGTTCTATTAGCAACTTGCTTTCAAGACCCCTAATTTGTCGAGTCTGCCGCTTTGCCCGTTCAGCACGTGAGTGCTAGGCACTAGCGTTGAGTGGCAGCTTGCCAAAGTTATCTATCGAAATAGCACTGATGCAAATATAGCATTTTTGCCCAGCGTGCTTTTCTTATCAAAGGCTTTCGTGAAAAGAGGTTAGCCAATGAAACGACAAAAACGTGATCGCTTCCAACGGGCTTATGTTCACGGCTATAAAGCGGGCATTACGGGTCGCTCCCGAGATGACTGCCCCAGTCAAGATGTCAATTTACGCGAATATTGGATGAGTGGTTGGCGTGAAGGTCGCGGTGATCAGTGGGACGGGATGACCGGCGTCTCCGGTATCCATAAAAATCCCATGGTGATGACCTAGTTTTTTTACCTTTTCAAACATGACATTTGGAGTACGGAGCCCGCTGACAAGCGGGCTTTTTTATTGCTCAATTATGGCTGTTTCAATGCCTCGGCGCACGCTTTCACTAACCCAGGCCCTTGGTAGATCAACCCTGAATAGAGCTGCACCAAGTCTGCGCCAGCGGCAATTTTAGCAGCAGCGGCTTCACCGCTATCAATCCCGCCCACACCTATAATAGGCAGCGTTGGCAGTTGCGCGCGTAACAGGCGAATCACCCTATTCGATGCTTCAAAAACGGGTTTTCCAGAAAGCCCACCCGCCTCTTCTGACTGAGGGTCACTCTTAACGGCATCGCGAGCTATCGTAGTATTTGTCGCAATAACACCATCCAGCGCATTACGAGCAATACTGCCAGCCACCAGAGCGACCTCTTCTTCACTCATATCTGGGGCGATTTTAACCAGAAGCGGTACCTTGCGACCTAACGCGTTGTCCAGTGCTTGGCTACGCGAACGAATAGGCCCAAGCAATGCATCCAGCTGCTCGCCGAACTGTAATGTCCGCAGCCCAGGCGTATTAGGCGAGGAAATATTGACCGCAATATAATCAGCCACGCTGTGCACCGCCTCTAAACAAAGCAGGTAATCATCGAGCGCGTTTTCCACAGAAGTGGTTAAGTTTTTACCAATATTGATGCCCACAACGCCTCTGTAGTGACGCTTTTTCACCTGGGCGACAAGGTGCTCAACCCCTTTGTTATTAAATCCAAAGCGGTTAATGATCGCCTCGTGGCCTGCAAGCCGAAACAGGCGTGGCTTCGGGTTGCCTGGCTGCGCTTTGGGCGTCACGGTGCCTACTTCTACAAACCCAAAGCCCAACGCGCCCAGCGCATCCAAGTGATCGGCATTTTTATCCAGCCCTGCGGCAAGCCCTACCCGATTACTAAAACGCAGCCCCATCAGTTCGACAGGGTCGCTCACAGGCTCACCATATACCCGCTGCACACCACCCACCCGATGCAGAGTATCTAACGCACCCAGCGCCAACCCATGAGATGCTTCTGGGTCGAGTCGAAACAACAGCGAACGGGCGAAGTTATACATCAGCGAGGCTCTCCAGAGCAGTGGGCATAAAGCAGACGAACGGACACGCTACATGTGGGCAAATAAACGACATAGCGCGCGGCGCGCAGAGTATAGCGTAAATCAAGTTATCTTCGCAGCGCTGAGCGGCGAGAAAGGCGATGCCGTGAAAAAGCGCTCACAAGAACGGTCTCAAGAACCGTCATAAAAAAACCGCGCCCTGATTCAGGACGCGGTTAGGTGGTGTTACTTATCGAGCAAGTCGATAGCTAGCTTGTGACTTACGCTTCGCTATCACTTTCAGCAAGGTCGACCAGTTCACGTACGGCGACGGCAAACAGTGCAAAGCCACCTTCACTGCCACCGCGCACTTCGTCAATCAGATGGCACCAGCGGCGGTGTAGCTCGGCGTGCTGCTCAAGCCACTGAGCCACACGCTCTTGGGTGTCACGACTACCCGCTTCCAGCTTCAGAACACTGGTCGTTAGTGCCAGTTGCTGGCGATCAATATCGTCGCGGAAGGTTTCTCGCGCTTGCGCTTGCCACGCATCACGCACTTCCAGCTGGGTCACCTGCTGTATAATCCAGGGTAGCTCTAGACGGCTGCCAATTTCGTAGAACACTTCGGCCACACGCTGAGGCTTCTCATTGGTGACCCGCGCTGCGTGAATAATGCCCAAACCTGCATAGAGACTAGGCGATGCAGCCACCGTAGAGGCTAGCGCTTCTGGCACACCTGCTTCTAGCAGCTCGTCGCAACGCTTACGCCATGTAGCCTTCTCTTCTCCGCTAAGCAGTTCACCAATCCCTTCTTGCAGTTGAGCAAGGCGAGGTCCGAAGTACTCAATTGTATCTTGGGTCGACAATCCCAAATGCTGACGCAGGAACCAGCGCGTCGCGCGGCGAATCATGCGCATCAGGTCGAGCATCATTGAGTACTGCACACGGTTCGGCACTTGGTTGTCCAGCGCCTCAATCTGTTCCCACAGTGTCGTCAGGTTAAACGCGTCTCGAGCGACCACGTAAGCACGAGCAATATCAGCTCGACCCGCGCCGGTAGAGTCCATTAGACGACGAACGAAGACGATGCCCATGTGGTCAACTAGATCGTTGGCCACTTGGGTGGCAACAATTTCACGCTTCAGACGGTGGTCATACATCTCGGTCTGGTAGCGTTCCGTCAACACCTCAGGGAACAAGCGCTCTAAATGACGATGAATGTAGGGATCATCCGGCACATCAGAGTTGATCAAATCGCCTTTCAGAGTGCTCTTAGCGTAAGAAATCAGCACCGACAGCTCAGGTAACCGCATGCCCTGGTCATGGCTGGCGCGCTCTTTAAGCACATCATCGGCAGGCAAGAACTCTAATTCACGATCAATTTGACCAGCTGACTCAAGTTCACTGATAAAGCGACGGTATGGCCCCATGCCTTGGAGAGACAGAATTCCGGACAGATCCAGCGCTTGGGTTTGACGATAGTTATCGAGAATAACTAGGTTAGCAACTTCCTCGGTCATATCGGATAGCAGCTGGTTACGCTGCTTGTCGGTCATGTCACCACGCTTAACCACTTCATCAATCAATATCTTGATATTGACCTCATGGTCAGAGCAGTTAACACCCCCGGCATTATCGATGAAGTCTGTATAAACGCGCACACCTTTAGCGGCCGCTTCCATCCGGCCACGCTGGGTCAAGCCCAAGTTTCCGCCCTCACCAACAACGCGGCAATTCAACTCAGCGCCGTTAATACGCAACGCGTCGTTGGCTTTGTCGCCCACGTCAGCGTCAGTTTCATCGGAACTCTTCACATAGGTACCGATACCACCGTTCCACAACAGATCAATCTTGGCCTTCAGCATGGCACGGATCAGATCATTGGGTGAAAGGCGCGTTTCTTCGATACCAAACACCTGCTGCATTTCCGGGCTAATCGGGATCGATTTCGCGCTGCGGCTAAAGACACCGCCCCCCTGTGAAATCAACTCAGCATTGTAGTCTTCCCAACTGGAGCGCGGCAGATTGAACATGCGCTTACGCTCGGCGAAAGCAGCTTCCGCGTCGGGGTTTGGATCGACAAAAATATGCAGGTGGTTAAATGCGCCTACCAGCTGGATTTTATCCGACAGCAGCATGCCGTTGCCGAAAACATCGCCAGCCATATCGCCAACGCCCACTACCGTGAACAAATCTTGTTGGGTATTCACGTCAAGGTTTTTGAAGTGACGCTTGACGGATTCCCAGGCACCTCGCGCGGTAATCGCCATTTTCTTATGGTCGTAACCGTTAGCACCGCCAGAAGCAAAGGCATCCCCGAGCCAGTGGCCATACTCTATGGATATCTCATTTGCGATATCCGAGAAAGTTGCGGTCCCTTTATCGGCTGCAACGACAAGGTAGGTGTCGTCGCCATCATGGCGAACCACATTTTGCGGTGGCACAACCTCACCACCCACTAGGTTGTCAGTGACATCCAGCAGTGCGCGAATAAAAATTTTGTAGCAGGCGATACCTTCTTTCTGCTGGGTTTCACGACCAGCATTTTCTGGCATGCGTTTGCATACGAAACCGCCTTTAGCTCCCACGGGCACGATAACCGCATTTTTTACCTGCTGGGCTTTTACCAGACCCAACACTTCCGTACGGAAATCTTCGTGGCGATCTGACCAGCGCAAGCCACCACGAGCGACTTTACCGCCACGCAGGTGAACGCCTTCTACGCGAGGTGAACAAACAAAAATCTCAAACGCCGGACGGGGCTTGGGCATGCCCGTGACTTTCGAGGGCTCCAGTTTATAGGAGATGTAATCTTTAAAACGGCCATCATCCGCTTTTTGGTAGTAGTTAGTGCGCAGAGTTGCTTGAATAAGCTCCATAAAGCGACGCAGCAACTGGTCATCATTAAGGCTGGCGACACTTTCCAGGTTCTCATTTAAACGAGCAATACAGTCATCTAAGCTGCTTGGCTGATGCTTGGGATCAAAGCGCAACCGGAATAGCTCAACGAGCGCCTGGGTGATTACCGGGTAATTAGCTAGAGTAGCCGCGATGTAGTCCTGCGACATACCAAAGCGAATCTGCTTAAGGTAACGGGCATAACCGCGCAGCATGGCGACTTCACGCCAATCAAGGCCAGCACCAATTATCAGACGGTTAAAAGCGTCGTTATCCGCCTCTCCGGCCCATATACGCTTAAACGCTTCGCTGAAGGTGTCACGCATTTCACTTAAATTGACGCCTTCGCGACTATGTTCCAGTTCGAAGTCATGAATCCAGTAACGCTGCTGCGGGGCATTAATGTCATAAGGACGCTCGCCGATAACGCGCAATCCCAAGTTTTCCATCATCGGTAGCACATCAGACAGCGGGATCTGCGTTTCACGATGGAAAAGCTTTAAGTTCATACCGCCCGCTTGCTCTTCCAGGGGGCGATACAGTGACAACGAGAGATCGTCACCGCTATCCAGGGTCAGTAGATGCTGAACATCAAACACCGCTGTGCGCGCGTTGAAATCTTCTCGGTAGCTGGCCGAGAATGCATCATGGAAGTGATCCATTTCGTGGTTGGCACGCTCTTCACCAAACCCTTCGATCATTGCTTCTTGAAGCTCATCACGCCAGCTACGTGCCAAACGTGCCACTTTGCTTTCTAAGCGCTTAAGATCGTATTGACTTGGTCCTTCACCATTAAAGCGCAGAATAAGCTGAATACGGGCTAAAACCGACTCTGACAAATAGGTGTTAAAGTCGCCAAAATGAGCGTCTAGCTCATCGCATAGCATCGTTTGTATGCGCTGGCGCAGGTCGGTAGAGAACACATCTCTTGGAACAAAGACTAAGCAAGAGTAGAACTTACCGCTGACGTCCGCGCGAATAAACAAGCGCACTTGGCGGCGTTCGCGGATATTAAGAATACCGAGTGCGGTGCTGGCCAGGGATTCGGTGCTGATCTGGAATAAGTCATCACGCGGATACACTTCCAACACTTGCAACAGCTGTTTGCCGTTATGCCCCTGGGGGTTAAACCCGGCAATATCCATCACCGCTTTCAACTTGCGACGCAGCAGCGGGATATTGCGTGGCGATTCGTTATAAACCGTAGATGTGAACAAGCCAAAGAAGCGCCGCTCGCCGATCACATTGCCATCGTCGTCGTAGCGATCAACGGTAATATAGTCTGGGTATGTGGGGCGATGCACCCGGGAGTGATGCGCACTTTTAGCAAACGACAGTAGCTGGGGTACCAGCACGTAGTCGCCATTCTCATCAACCCCCTCTTCAGTGCGGATACGCTCGCGGTAACGGGGCTGATCAAGGCGGAAAACCCCCAGAACACTATTAGGATCGCGCTGCAGCTCTTTGCCTTCCAGCAGATACTCGTCGTAACCCAGGAAGGTAAAGTTGTCTTTGAGCAGCCACTCTAAAAACGCGATGGCCTCTTCATGATCGTCAGGATCAATTTGCGGGGGGCAGTTTTTCTCTAACTCTTGAATAGCCGACGTGATTTGACCGCACATCTCGTCAAAATCGCTGACGGCGGTTCTAACATCACGTAGCACTTCATGTAACTTATTCTCAATTTTGGTCAGCGATTCAGGATCCGAGTGGCGATCCACTTCAATGACCATCAGCGACTCACGCGCCTCAGGCGCATCTTCATCTCTTGGCGAGGCGAGTGCTTTGAGCTGATGCTGACTATCACGCGCCACGGCAAGCACAGCGTTCTGAATAGCGTGAACCGTCAGTCCGCGACGATTAAGCTCTATCCGTACCGAGTCAACCAAAAATGGCATATCTTCGTGCAAAACGGCAACGAAGGTGTGGGTTGACTGCCAGCCATGCTCTTCAAAGTCGGGATTGAAGATGCGCACCTTGGGATTTTTGGGATCGTGATGCTGTAAAAACTGCCAAATCGACAGTGTGGCCCCATACAAGTCGTCTAAACGCCGGTCAACCAAGTCTTCAACGGGTACCGTGGCGTAGAAGTGGCGAGCAAAGGCTTCGACATCTGCCGCTCGCTCCGGCTCCAGTCGCGCATCCAATCGCTCTTGTAGCTGCTTCAAAAGATCCCGCCGACTCTCTTCAATCGCAACGTAATGCATCCATCACCTCGACTGCCTGGGGCCACAATTTAGGCCAAAAAACGAAGGACAATAGGCCTTTAGGCCACACTATCCACTAGCTTACGCTACCGTTGCTTATCCCCCTAACCATCTGACAGGTTATTCATGGTGTATGCCGCTTATGCATCATAAGCACTATTGACAAGAGCTCTTAAGCATTATCGGCAATTTCTCAATTACCCAGCGCTCTTTCGTGTGAGTAATACACCGCATTCACAATGCTCGGTAAACGGAAACTGATCAAAAAGCGCGAACCGTTCAATATGGTGTGTTTGAGTCAGTATGGTTAAGTTTTCAGCTAGCGTTGCCGGATTGCATGAAATATAGACGATTTGAGCGTATTCGCTGATTTGATGACAACTTTCGGCGTCCAGACCCGCTCTTGGTGGATCGACTAGCACGGTGGAAAACTCATACGCATCCAACGCCATCTCCGTCACTCGGCGACCTGTTTTCTCGCCCTTTAGCGCCAAGGCGAACTCTTCAGCGGACATTCTTGCGACCTGAGCATTGGTTACACCGTTAGCGTCCAGATTGACGTTAGCGCTGGCAACCGAGGTGCGCGAAATTTCCGTCGCCAAAACGCGGCGGAAGTTATCCGCTAACGCAATGGTAAAGTTACCGTTACCACAGTAAAGCTCCACCAAGTCTTCATCCTGCCTTCCAGCGGTGGCCTCCCTGGCCCAGCTAAGCATGGTCTGGCAGATATGCGCATTTGGCTGAGTAAAGCTGTTTTCGACCTGCTGATAAACCAGCTCACGACCATCAACTGTTAAGCGCTCCCACACATGATCTCGGGTTAGCACCAAGCGCTGCTTGCGCGAACGGCCAATAATCATGATGCCAAGCGCCTCTTCCAGTGCGCGCGCTTCGGCTTCCCAGGCCTCGCCTAACGGGCGGTGGTAGATCAGCGTCACCAAGGCTTCACCAGACAACGTGGTTAAAAACTCAACTTGAAATAAGCGCCGACGAAGTTCATCGCTGGCAAGGAACGCTTCTCGCAGACGCGGCATCAGCGCATTGATATGCTCACTGGCGACGGGGAACTGATCCAAACGCACGACACGCTTGTTTTTGGGATTATCCGAATCGACCTCAAACATGGCGTAGAAGAGGTCATCATCTTCATGCCAAATACGAAATTCGCAGCGTTGCCGATAGTGGCTTGGCGGTGAGGGATAGACTTCAAGCGTGGGCGTGGTGAACGCTGCAAAGGTTTTCTCCACGTAGGCTTGCTTTTCAGCGAGCTGTTCGGCGTAGCGTTCTGGTTCTACAGTGGGGATCGCCAAGGTAGTTCCTCATTTAAGTAAATAACATCAATAAAAACAAACAGCCTAACAGAGGGACTACACCGCGTTAGGAATCGTTAATCGTTGTGGCGCGTGAAAACCAAAGCGTGCCAACCCGTTAGTAAGTTGCGACGCTGATGCTGTCGTGAAGCAACGCCCATCTTGGGCGCTATTGGCTATGGTCGGTGCCACTTGCCCTACCCGGCGGGCAATTGCATCGCCAGAATCCACCCACGCCAAGGGTACCGGCGACAGCCGGATTAGCTCAGTTTTCAACAGTGGAAAATGGGTACAGCCCAGCACAACGGTATCGAGTGCTGGGTTGGTCTGGGTAGCCTGCCATAAAGGTGTTAGCGCTAGGTTTATGCGCTGCTGGTTAATCGGTATGCCGGATAGCCACGCTTCTGCCTCTGTAACAAGCTCACCTGCTGCCACCCTGGTGATCACACAGTCACTCGCGAAACTATTAATTAACGTCTGCGTATACGGCCTATTGACGGTCGCCGCTGTGGCGAGCAAGCCAATGTGACGTGTCTGACTACTCAACGCAGCAGGCTTGATAGCAGGCACCGTTCCAACAACCGGAATATCTAACGCTGCACGCAATCCCTCTAACGCTAGAGTGCTAGCGGTATTACAGGCAACGACCAAGACACTCGCCTGACAGGCATCTACGGCCGCTTTGCATACCGAGACAATACGCTGGGAGAGCGTCACATCATCACGTAGACCATAGGGTAGCCACGCATTATCACAGGCATAACACATTGCCAGATGCGGGTAATGCTGGCGAAGCGCATGGGCAACAGAAAGGCCACCCACACCTGAATCAAACAGTAGTACAGGCCCTGACATCACTGCTTAACCATCCAATACGCGTTGTACATACCACCCTCCTCAAGCCGCCAATAAAAAACGGGGCGTTAGTCTAACACGCCCCGTTACACCTTGAGTGATCAGCTTACGCGCTACATTGGTGGCACTTCGGCACCACGCAATTCAGCGTAAAGTTCGGGGTACGCTTGCTGTAGGCGCTCTAGTTCTTGTTCAGCCCCTTCAGGTAGCGCTTGACGAAGCTCCTCCATATCCTCTTCGCTGAAATGCTCATCTATCAATGGGAACAGGCCCTCTCTCTCATGACGGAGATAGGCACGGTGGGCATCAAGGTACGCTTTCAACGCCTCTGCAAAAATATCCATGGGCAGCACGTTATCCATTAGAATCATGTCGATATCATTGGATAAACGAGACAGACGTGGCTTTAATTTACGATAGTCACTGGCCATCTGCTCCATCAATGGAAGGTGCTCAGGGGCCTGCTTCTGCAGACGTTCCACGCAGATTTTTTCCAGCGGAGAAGCAAAACCATCCATATAAGACAAAATGTAGTCCACCACCTCACGCATCAACTGGAAGTCGGGCCGTTCACCGCTCGCGAGTGTTTTTTGTTTCAGTTGCAACACATGGAGCATTCGCGCCATGTTGGCATGATCTAGACGCAGTTGGTTTAACATCTTGCCGTCTCCTTTGTAAGTGCCTTACCTTTCGCCCATTGTCTGCTAACGCTTAGGCGCATGGCATGAGCTGGGTTCAACTACACTGGTGTTAATCGTTACCATGCGCCTTTGGCATTACCTAGGCAAGCAGGCGCTTATCCGTCGGTTATGCCCAAAGGTAGCCCGACGTTACATTATTTACCACAGACACGTGTTAATCGTTGATTGTTCAACGGCAAGATTTACGCTGGAAATTTATAGGGAACGTTTATATGGATCTTTTTGACCGCGCGTCCGTTACCACGAGTGAAGACGTGCCCCTTGCCTACCGTATGCGCCCTCTAACCCTTAACGATTATGTCGGCCAGCAAGCATTAGTGGGGCCTGAAAAACCGCTACGCCGAATGGCGGAGTCTGGGGTCGTGCGTTCAATGATTTTATGGGGGCCGCCTGGCGTGGGCAAAACCACGCTAGCAGAGTTACTAGCCCGCGCTTCTGGCGCTCATCTTGAGCATTTAAGTGCCGTTATGGCCGGTGTGAAAGAAATCCGTTCAGCAGTAGAGCGAGCACAGCAACGCACATCGCCCACACTTCTATTCTTAGATGAAATCCACCGTTTGAACAAGAGTCAACAGGACGCGCTGCTGCCCCATGTAGAGTCCGGCCTGCTAACACTGATCGGCGCAACAACAGAAAACCCCTCATTTGAGGTCAACTCGGCGCTACTTTCCCGTGCTCGGGTGTATGTACTTAAACCGCTGAGCCATGACGAACTTCTCCAGGTGTTATCTCAAGCATTAAACGATGCGGAGCATGGCCTGGGGAAGCGCCGCATCGAGATGGAAGAGGGAGTATTAGAGGCTCTTGCTCATGCCAGTGCAGGCGACGCACGTCGCGCGCTGGGACTACTAGAAACGGCCTGCGACTTTACTGAACAGCATGGTGATAAAGAGGTGCTACACAAAGCGGTGTTAGCCGATGTGGTAGGTCATCAATCAAGCGCCTTTGATAAGCAGGGTGACGCTTATTACGATTTATTATCAGCCGTTCATAAATCAATTCGCTCATCACGCCCTGATTCAGCCCTGCTGTATATGGCACGCTTTTTACAGGGGGGCGGCGACCCGCTTGATATTGTGCGCCGCTTAACGGCGATTGCCTCAGAAGATGTCGGCAATGCTGACCCTCGAGCACTGCCCCTGGTCATTGCTGCCTGGGATGCCTACTTACGTTTAGGCGATTATGAGGGCCAGCGGGCGATTGCCCACGCCGCTATTCATTTAGCGGTTGCTCCAAAAAGTAATCGTATTGATCGTGCCTGGAAAGCTGCACAGCAGTTTGTGCAGCAGCAACCACAGCTGGAAGTTCCCAGCTATCTTCGTAACGCTCCCACCAAATTGATGGAGCAGTTAGGACATGGCCAAGGTTATCGCTACGCGCATAACGAAACCTATGGCTACCCTGCTGGCAGCGCTCATGACTGTTGGCCAGATGACGTACCTAAAACACGATTTTATGAACCGAGCGCCTTTGGTCAGGAGAAACGCTTTGGTGAGATAATGGCGTGGCGGGAACAGCAGGACCTAGAAGCAGATCAGGCACCTTAAGGTGCCTGATCTAGTCATCGTGCGACATTATTGCGAGCGTGTATTGCTCTTCTCACACCATTTTTTACAGCTCTTCGCGGATAACATCCGTACCTTCAGGAATATCAAAATTGAATAAGCTGCGGTCAATACTACCGTTACGAGTAATGTCGCTAAACGTAATCGCGGTGCGCTGACCAGTACTGTCCATCATCCACAGCTCCGTTAGGGTTTGATCGTCAAAGATCATGCTCAGCTCTTCAAATAACGTATCCGCTGAGATAGGAATCAGCGTAAATACGTCATCACCGTCCTGCTGCTCATGAAATACGTCATAGCTAGCAGTTAAATCGCTTGCACTGCCTGAAAGCAACAGCGCGGGGGTATGAGTGACCCGGTCATCCATTGCCTGAATGGTGACTTGCTCAAGATCAGGGTCATAGAGATAAACATCATCACCATCCGAGACGACGACTTGCGTATAAGGCGCATCGACTTCCCAACGTAGCATGCCAGGGCGCGAGAGCCACATTTCTCCACGCGCGCTTTGTAAACGCTCACCACCACCGTCCAAAATTTGCTGTTCAAACGTCGCTTGATAGTTCTCAAGCGGGTCAAGCCGCTCAGTAAGGCGCTCTGCAGCCTCGTTTGCCCACGCAATAGGCGATGCAAAGGCTAACCCTAGCGCACTGGCTGCTAACGCTAACGCTGATGAGCGTCGAGTATGTGTATCGCGCATTATTTTCTCCCTAGGCAGTCATTGCCGGATAGCGGACAAGGCAAGGAGCGTTAAGACGATCCGTGTAGCCTCTCAGACGCAAAACGCGCCGCAGGGTTTCACCTACGGCGCGACTTTCACGCTTATTGCATTATTGAACCAAGCGCCGGGCACTCATTAACAGATAAGTCAGTGGCCTATCGGTGGCGGTGCTAACACTTCACGGGCACCGTTAGACCCCATAGAGGTAACCACACCGGCACCTTCCATTGCTTCCACCAAGCGCGCAGCGCGGTTATAGCCGATTTTGAAGCGACGCTGAACGGCAGAGATAGAAGCTTTGCGTGTTTCGGTAACGAACTGAACCGCCTCATCGTAAAGCGCATCCTGCTCAGCATCATCGCCATCTACGCCCTCAGCCTCAAGACCCGTCAGTGCATCGGCAGTCACGCCGCCTGACAAAATCTCTTCAATGTACTCAGGCGCGCCACGTCGTTTCCAATCATCCACGACCCGGTGCACTTCGTCATCGTCTACAAAAGCACCATGAATCCGGTTAGGCGGCCCTGAACCAGCGGGTAGGTAAAGCATATCACCATGGCCAAGCAGGCTTTCGGCGCCCCCCTGATCCAGAATGGTACGCGAATCAATCCGCGACGATACCTGGAAGGCCATTCGCGACGGAATATTCGCCTTAATCAGCCCCGTCACCACATCAACAGAGGGGCGCTGAGTAGCCAAAATCAGGTGGATACCCGCGGCACGCGCCTTTTGTGCCAAACGAGCAATGAGTTCTTCAACTTTCTTGCCGACGATCATAAACATGTCGGCGAATTCGTCGATCACCACCACAATGTAGGGCAGTTTTTCAAGGATCGGCGGCGTTTGATGCATTTCCCAAGGCTGCGGCTCCCAAAGCGGGTCGGCAACTTGTGCGCCGGCACTCTCAGCCTCATCTAAACGGCCATTAAAGCCTGCAATGTTACGCACCCCCATTGCCGCCATTAATTTGTAGCGGCGCTCCATCTCCGCAACACACCAGCGCAGACTGTTTGCAGCTTCCTTCATATCCGTGACCACGGGGGCCAAAAGGTGCGGAATACCATCGTAAACTGACAGCTCCAGCATTTTTGGGTCAACCATGATCAGCTTGAGCTCATCTGGGGTCGCTTTTAGCAGCATGGAAATCAGCATGGCATTAACACCCACTGACTTACCAGACCCCGTCGTACCTGCAACTAGAAGATGGGGCATCTTACCTAGATTAGCGACAACGGGCCCACCGCCAATGTCCTGACCCAACGCCATGGTCAGTGGCGAGCTTTCCTGTTGATAGCGGTCAGAGTCAATGACTTCGCGCAGACGAATCATCGCTCGATGGGGGTTGGGTATTTCAATGCCGACCGTTGGACGCCCAGGAATGACCTCAACCACACGTACACTCTTGACCATTAACGAACGTGCCAGGTCTTTAGCAAGGTTACTGATTTTGGAAACCTTCACCCCAGCCGCTGGCTTAATTTCAAACCGGGTGATAACAGGGCCAGGCCATGTATCAACGACTTCCGCCTTAACACCATACTCACGCAGCCGCACTTCCAAGAGCTCCGCCATATCAGCAAGCTGCTCGTCCGTGTAATTTGGCTCATGCGGTTCTGGAGGCGTCAGTAATTGGAGACTGGGCACATCCCCTTCTGGCTCATCGAAAGTTTCAAACGCCGGACGCTGGCTCTGCAGATGCTCAACCGTCCACAGAGTAGGCCCATTGTCGGCTTCTTTCTCCTCAGAAGACGCCACGTCGGCAGACATGTCATTTGAATCCACCGTCTCAGAAGACTCACCTCGGGGAACCTCAACCCTAGGTGCCTCCGCCCTGGATACCTCAGTCCTGGATACATCAGAATCATGTAGCGTTGGCTCTTGGCGCACGCCAGTAACGGCTGGTCGTGCGACAGGAAGGTCATCTTCCTCATCATCCCATACTGGCTCTGGCACGACTTCAGGTACCCGTTCGGAACGCGGTTCAGGGGTCGTCGCATGTACAGGGCGAGAGTAAGATTCATCTCGCGGCGTGATTGCGGGCGTATGCTCGGGTTCAGGCATGCTCGTCGAAACAGAGGCCATCTCACGTTCAACGTCGTCGCCTTGCTTAGCTGCATCATGCTGTTTTATTTCATGCGCTGCATAAGACATCGCCTGAGACGTAGCTTGATGCTCTGTTTCATCGCCGTCTGTCGATGAATTAAATGGCTGCGTTTCTGCTGGCTGGAAACTAGGCGCAGGATGAGAAGCCGCTTTTTCACCGGCTAGCTCATCACGCGATGGCCGATCGAACGTTGGCTCTGCCTCTCGCGCGGAGAGCGGTACTGAAGGTGTCGGCTCGCTGCTTTCATCCTTGATGCGCACCGCAAAAGCATCCTCGCGAGGCGCGCTGGGCAATTTTTCCTCGACATCTTCTACAGCGTCTTCCGCAACCTTTTCCACATCGTTGCTCACAACAGGCTCTATTTTAGGCTCTGTTTTAACTTCTGTTTTAACTTCTGTTTTAACTTCTGCTTTAGCTTCACGCCGCTCTTCAACTGCGGTTTCAAGCGGCTGGTCATTAGACTCAACCGGCGGAGCATCCTGAGGGGCGTCCATCTTAGGAGCAGGCTGCTCAGGCGCAGTTGAGGATGCACGTTTGGGCATCTCTTCCTCAGGCAACGCACCTGAAAATGCAGCAGCTGCCCATGGAATTGAGGTATCTGTCGTCGTTGAAAAACTAGGCTCACGACGTACGCGGCTGCTTTCTTGGGCGGGTGCTTGCTGGTGACTACTCTCTTTTGGACTTGGGCGTTGCGAGTCACTCTCTGGCTTAGCCGCTTTAAATTCAGCTAGTGGTTTCTCTTTTACTTTCTGAGACGCCGCTTTCGCGGCAGCACGCACAGCAGCACGCTGGGAGCGCCTCTCACGCCCTTTAGCGCGCCGAGCGCTGAACCAGCCGCCTACTTTACACAGACGACGACCAAGCTCATCAGCCAGCTGTAACCACGACATGCCGCTAAACAGGGGAAAACCGATCAAGATTAGCGCAGCAGAAATAAGCCCAACGCCACCACTGCTGACAAGTGGCTTTAGAGTGCTGACTAACCCTTCGCCCAATATGCCGCCAGAGGCGTAAGGCAAAATGCTGTCAGGATGATAAAAATGCAGTGCACCCAACATCGTCGTGCCGAAGATAAGCAGCACTAATCCTCCGGTATGGACAGCAATCGCTACCGGATCGATATCAAAGCGCACTTGGCGTGACCTCATTAGCCACCAGGCTGCATAACCAAACATTCCCGGCCACCACAAGGCACTTGCTCCCAGCAGCGAATAAAGCACGTCCGCAAGCCAAGCACCAACAGGCCCCATCCAGTTATGAACATCCGTTTCCGGCCCTTGATAAGACCAACCTGGGTCGGCAGGGTCATAACTAAACAGTGCCAATAACAAAAATACGCACAGCGCAAGCAGCACCACGACCACGCCTTCGCGCGCCGAGCCCTGCAAGCGCAGACCAAATCGACGAGCTTTATCCTTTGCGGCTTTAACTCGCCCAGTTGAGGCCGTTGATGATGGTTGACGCGAGTTACGTTGCGTTCGCTTGTCTACCGCCTTATTTACTTTCAAGCGATTCTCCCTTTACACCTCAATGGTGTCTTTAATCCACTTGCGAGTTTGCATCATACCGAGCATCCTTTCGCCGTCACAGCGCTTCTATCGAAGTGTTCAGTAACAGGAGCAAACAATGCTACCTTGGCTTTCATCGCCACAGCCTATCTTTCCGTCTACCGACCTTGCCCTCGAGTCACCGAACGGCCTTCTTGCCGCAGGCGGAGAGCTCTCCCCCCACTGGTTAATCCACGCTTACCGAAAAGGTATTTTTCCATGGTATAGCGATGATGAACCTATTTTGTGGTGGAGCCCCAACCCACGTATGGTATTGCAACCAGCACAGTTTAAACGACGTCGTAGCCTTGTTAAGCGATTGCGTCATGGTGGCTTTATCGTCACTCTGGATCAACAGTTTGAAAACATTGTTAAAGCATGCGCTGCGCCACGTTTCGGGGAACCAGGCACCTGGATCAATCAAGATATGCGTCACGCTTACCAACGTCTACATGAGCTAGGCATCGCGCATAGCATTGAAGTGCATCTTGATGGCCAACTGGTTGGCGGGCTTTATGGATTAGCAATGGGGCCAATTTTCTTTGGTGAATCAATGTTCTCGAAAGTGCCCGATGCCTCTAAAATCGCCCTCGCCCACTTAGCCCATGCTATGCAGCACCATGAGGGTAAACTGATCGACTGCCAGATGCACACACCTCACTTGGCGAGCCTTGGTGCGACAACAGTCGCTCGTAAGACGTTCATCAACTATCTTGAAAAGTGGTTGCCTAACGAGGCATTTAACTTAACGAATATGACCAATGAAGCGCCTACTATACCTGGATCACCGTGGCTTGGTGCCATTGCCTCAGGCCACTGTTCAGAATGGTAAGCGTATTCAAACTAGTCCATATTCAAGATAGTCCATGTTCAAACTAAGCAAGGAGGCAAGCCGTGAGTAGTAACGCTCCTCGCCGCCCGGTGCGGGATTTGCGCTTCTTCCTAACCGTTCCCCATGCCTGCAGCTATCTTCCTGGCAAGGAAGCAACCACTCTGTTTCTGGATCCCCAGGAATCTCCCGTTCCCGGCGTTTATGACTCACTTTCGTTACTCGGCTTTCGTCGCAGCGGTCGCCATCTATACCGCCCTCACTGCGAGGGTTGCAATGCCTGTCGCTCAGTACGCATTCCTATCAGCGACTTTAGCGCTAATCGCACCCAACGCAAACTCCGGCGTCTTAATGCCGATATTGCTACACGGGTAGTGCCTGCACGCTATGAGGCTGAGCATTATGCACTCTATGCAGACTATATCCGCTTACGCCACGCCGATGGTGACATGTATCCGCCAAGCCGAGAGCAGTATCGTACCTTTTTAACGCTTGAAGAACCCTATGCACACCTTTTAGAAATGCACCTGGATGGGAAGCTCGTCGCGGTCGCGGCATTTGATCAACTTGAGCATGGGCTATCGGCTATTTACACGTTTTTCAGTGTCGACAAGGCCTTGGAAAAGCGATCACTGGGAACGTTTGCTATTCTCAAACTTATTGAGCTGTGTGGTGAAAAGTCTCTCCCCCACTTGTATCTTGGGTATTGGATTGAGGAGTGTCGTAAGATGCGTTACAAACGCGCGTTCACCCCAATAGAGGTGCTCGACGGGCGACATTGGCGGCCTTTAATTTGCTAAACTTGCCAGCTTTTTTGCCTTGATGGCAGGCTTACGGCACAATATAGCGCTGCTTGCTGGGTAACCGTCACCTGACGACGCCCATTGAAGTGACTAATTAGACCAAACCATTACGTTAAATAAGTGAGGATCTGCCTATATGGCACGCGAAGATCATATTGAAATGGAAGGCGTTATTGTTGATACCCTTCCCAACACCATGTTCCGTGTTGAGCTGGAAAACGGCCACGTCGTTACCGCTCATATTTCAGGCAAGATGCGCAAAAACTACATCCGTATCCTGACAGGTGACAAGGTAAAAGTAGAGCTGACGCCCTACGATCTGTCAAAAGGCCGTATTGTTTATCGCTCGCGCTAAGCCTTGGTAACGCCTACAAGCAAATACTGCCCGCGCATGCACGCATCCTGACTGAAAATATAGCGTAAGTACGGCGCCGCTCTCTGCAAACGACAACGCCCCGTCGGATGACAGGGCGCTGTGCTTTAGTGAGGCATGAGATAAGGGCTTAATGTAGACTTAGCGCCCTTTTTCAGGGCGCATCCGCCATCTCCGACTCCGTCGACAAATGCAGCTCTCCCTCTTCGAGGCTAACGTGCACAATGCCGCCTTGATCAGCCAGCTCGCCAAACAGAATCATCTCGGCCAACGGCTTTTTCAGTTTCTCTTGGATCAAACGGGCCATTGGGCGCGCACCCATATCGGGATCGTAGCCCTTCTCTGCCAACCAGTCTCTCGCGGTATCATCCACTTCAAGCTGCACACGCTTTTCGTCCAGCTGCGCTTGTAGCTCGATCAGGAACTTATCGACTACGTTACGCACAACAGACGTCTGCAACGCATGGAACTGGATAATGCCATCCAAGCGGTTGCGGAACTCAGGCGAGAAGGTGCGGCGAATCACTTCCATCGCGTCGGTAGAGTGGTCTTGGCTTTGGAAGCCGATAGAGCGCCGTGATGCCTGCTCTGCCCCTGCGTTCGAGGTCATGATCAGGATAACGTGACGGAAATCCGCCTCGCGGCCATTATTATCTGTCAAGCGGCCGTGATCCATAACCTGCAGCAGCAGGTTAAACACTTCAGGGTGCGCCTTCTCAATTTCATCTAGCAGCAATACACAATGCGGCTGCTTGGTGACGGCCTCAGTTAACAGCCCCCCTTGGTCATAGCCGACATAGCCTGGTGGGGCACCAATCAAGCGTGAAACAGTATGACGCTCCATGTACTCCGACATATCAAAGCGTACTAGTTCGATACCCATGATATGCGCCAACTGCTTAGCCACTTCGGTTTTACCAACACCGGTTGGGCCAGCAAACAAGAAACTACCTACCGGCTTATCTGGTGATTTCAAACCGGCACGGGAAAGCTTAATGGCAGCGGAGAGAGTATCGATGGCCTCATCTTGACCGAACACCAACATTTTCAAGTCGCGGTCGAGCTTCTCTAGCAACTTACGATCAGAACTTGAAACACTCTTTGGCGGAATGCGCGCAATAGACGCCACTACCGCTTCTACCTGCTCAACATCAATGGTGTCAGTCCGAACTTCTGGCGGTAGCATACGCTGATGCGCGCCTGCCTCATCAATCACGTCGATGGCTTTATCGGGTAGGTAACGGTCATTAATATAGCGATCAGCCAAACGAGCGGCACTCTCTAGCGCGCCATCGGTGTACTTAATCTCATGGTGTTCTTCAAAGCGCGAACGTAACCCTTTGAGGATCTTGATGGTGTCATCCACAGAAGGTGCTAGCACATCCACTTTTTGGAACCGACGAGCCAGAGCGCGATCTTTCTCAAAAATACCGCGGAACTCTTGGAACGTTGTCGAACCGATACACCGCAACTCACCGGAGGAAAGCAAGGGCTTCAGCAAGTTAGACGCATCCATTACGCCACCCGAGGCAGCACCCGCCCCGATGACGGTGTGAATCTCATCAATAAAGAGCACGGCGTTAGGCTGCTTGCGTAATTCACTAAGCAAGCTTTTAAGGCGCTTCTCGAAATCACCGCGGTATTTAGTACCCGCTAACAACGCTCCCATATCAAGCGAGTAAACCACTGCATCGGCAATCACATCCGGCACGTCTTCTTCAACAATGCGCTTTGCTAGGCCTTCTGCGATAGCGGTTTTACCAACGCCAGCCTCGCCAACCAGTAACGGGTTATTCTTGCGCCGGCGGGCAAGGATTTGCACCACGCGCTCAAGTTCATGGTCGCGCCCAATCAATGGATCTATTTTGCCTTGGCGCGCCTGCTCATTCAGGTTGGTAGCGTAACCGGTTAACGGATGCGCAACTCCTTCAGAACTACCCTCTTCAGCATCTTCACTCTCTTGAGAAGACGGCGATGGAGCAGGCCCATGGCCAGCCACCTTCGAAATACCGTGAGCGATATAGTTAACAGCGTCTACGCGCGCAACGCTTTGTTGCTTGAGGAAGTAAACGGCTTGGCTTTCCTGCTCAGAGAAAATAGCGACCAGCACATTAGCGCCAGTCACTTCACTCTTTCCAGATGACTGCACATGAAATACAGCACGTTGCAGTACGCGCTGAAACCCAAGGGTAGGCTGGGTTTCGCGATCCGCCTGACTCTCAGGAATCAATGGCGTGGTCGAATTAATAAAATCCTGCAGATCGGACCGCAGCTTATCGAGATTCGCCCCACACGCCTTTAGCACGTCAACTGCTGACGCATTATCCAACAACGCCAGGAGCAGGTGCTCAACGGTCATAAACTCGTGGCGCTTTGAGCGAGCCACGGTGAAGGCCGTGTTCAGGGTAAGTTCAAGTTCTTTGCTCAGCATGGCAGTCCCCTTTTCGCTACTACCTAGGGCGTGTCGCCACCTAGGGCTTGCGTCGGATCAGTTTAATCGACCGGCACTTTCAACATCGGGTACAAATGGCGCACTTGCAAGGCCCATCGCTAATTTTTTTCAACGCTTTCAGTCAGCAGCTTCGATATCACACATTAAAGGATGCTCGCATTCGCGGGCATATTCATTGACTTGGTAACTTTTCGTTTCTGCAATATCCCGCGTAAAGATACCGCACGTCGCTTTACCTTGGGTATGCACCGCAAGCATGACCTGGACCGCTTGCTCACTATCCATATTAAAAAATTCCTGTAATACCTCAACAACGAACTCCATCGGTGTGAAATCATCATTGTGAAGTATCACTTTGTACAACGGCGGCCGAGCAAGCTCTGGCTCAGCCGGCTGAACGGCTAGGTCATCATCATATTCAGGCGCATCTGGCCGAGTCATTCCTGCGTGCAGGATAGCCATGACGCATAGGCTGTCTGTAGTAGGCATAAGCAGCAAGGGTTATCGTCTCTTAGCTGGCAAGTGGTGTCTTACGGCGCTTGAATCATCCATCCTAGCTTGAAATGCACTAACATTAACTGCGCTAGATTTGATCACTCTGATTTTGCTCTCCAAAGTAAGACGCCCGTTACCAGCAAGGGTTCATGGAAAATACAAAAACTAGCATACTAAATAAGACAAAAAACCCTCGCCCACCAAAGCGGGCGAGGGATATCACAGCGTTTTCATGCGTATTGCCCAGCGGCAGCGCAGACTACTGGTGATTTAAGTCTTAATCGTTTGCGACCATAGCAAGGGCTTCATTGAGCGTCTTACTCGGGCGCATGACTTGACTAGCTACTTCCCCATTCGGGTGGTAATAGCCTTTAAGGTCAACAGACTGGCCTTGCACGCCATTCAGCTCGTCAATGATCGTAGCTTCATTGGCTTTCAGCGTTTCTACCAAACGGGCAAAGCGCGTTTTTAGTTCAGCGTCTTCATCCTGAGCTGCCAATGCTTCTGCCCAATAGAGCGCTAGATAGAAGTGGCTTCCTCGGTTATCAAGCTCACCCACTTTGCGCGAAGGTGATTTATTGCTCTCAAGGAACTTGCCGTTAGCTTCATCCAACGCTTTCGCCAGCAACTTAGCACGGTCATTGCCAAAACGTTTGGCGAGGTGTTCCAAAGAAGCAACCAGCGCCAGGAACTCGCCAAGGCTGTCCCAACGTAGGTGGTTCTCTTCAAGCAACTGCTGAACGTGCTTAGGCGCGGAACCACCGGCCCCCGTTTCAAACAGGCCGCCGCCATCCATCAACGGCACGATAGAAAGCATTTTGGCACTAGTGCCCAATTCAAGAATCGGGAATAGGTCTGTCAGGTAATCGCGGAGAATGTTGCCCGTCACCGAGATCGTATCGAGACCACGAATCACGCGCTCAAGGGTGTAACGCATCGCCCGAACCTGAGACATGATATGAATTTCGAGGCCATCAGTATCGTGATCTTTGAGGTACGTTTTGACCTTTTTGATCAGCTCATTCTCGTGCGGACGGTAAGGATCAAGCCAGAACACCGTCGGCATACCAGAATCACGGCAGCGCTCAACCGCCAACTTCACCCAGTCGCGAATCGGCGCGTCTTTGACCTGACACATACGCCAGATATCGCCCTGCTCCACCGTCTGTGACAGCAGTACTTCACCCGTGTCCAGGTCAGTGATGTTGGCAACACCATCCGCAGGCACTTCGAAGGTCTTATCATGTGAGCCGTACTCTTCGGCTTTTTGCGCCATCAAACCAACATTGGGAACAGTACCCATTGTGGCCGGATCAAACGCGCCGTGCCACTTACAGAAGTTGATCATTTCCTGATAGATACGCGCGAACGTTGACTCAGGCATGACGGCTTTGACGTCCTTGAGACGACCATCAGCGCCGTACATCTTACCGCCAGCGCGAATCATTGCAGGCATCGAAGCATCGACAATCACATCGCTGGGTGAGTGGAAGTTGGTGATGCCGCGAGCCGAATCAACCATTGCCAGTTCTGGGCGCTTGTCATGGCACGCATGTAGGTCACTAATGACTTCATCACGCTGGGATTCTGGCAAGGTCGCAATTTTATCGTAGAGGTTAGCGATGCCGTTGTTAACATCGACACCCAGCTCTTTGAAGAGCTCACCGTGCTTCTCAAAGGCGTCCTTGTAGAAAATTTTGACGCAGTGCCCGAACACGATGGGGTGCGAGACCTTCATCATCGTCGCTTTTACGTGTAATGAGAACATCACACCGGTCTTACGCGCATCCTCGATTTCACGCTCGTAAAACTCCAGCAGCGCTTTCTTGCTCATAAACATGCTGTCAATGATTTCGCCTTCCAGCAGCTCGACCCGAGGCTTGAGCACCTTGGTTTCACCGCTGGCAGTGATCAGCTCCATCTTGACGTTGCGGGCGCGATCCAGGGTCATCGACTTCTCGCCATGGTAGAAGTCGCCACTATGCATGTGCGAAACATGGGTACGCGACGCCTGGCTCCACTCCCCCATAGAATGCGGGTACTTGCGGGCGTACTCTTTCACGGCCTTCGGTGCGCGGCGATCAGAGTTACCTTCACGCAATACGGGGTTAACTGCGCTGCCTTTCACTTTGTCATAGCGCGCTTTGATATCTTTCTCTTCATCGCTGCTTGGGTCATCCGGATACTCGGGCAGCTTGTAACCTTGTTCTTGCAGCTCTTTGATCACCGCCCGCAGCTGCGGCATAGAGGCGCTGATATTCGGTAATTTGATGATATTGGCTTCAGGAACCTTGGCCAGCGCACCTAATTCGGCCAGGTGGTCTTCGATACGCTGCTCTTCAGTCAAGTAGTCGGGAAATAAAGAGAGAACGCGAGCCGCCAGGGAAATATCCCGGGTTTCCACCTCGATACCCGCAGCGTCGGTGAAAGCGTCAATAATCGGTAGCAAAGAGTATGTCGCGAGCGCAGGCGCTTCGTCGGTGAGCGTGTAAATGATCTTCGGCGTTTTAGACATTTTGCGTTAACCTCTTTTTTCTATCGCTGTGATTATAGAGATCCTGAGCGACGCGACTTCTTCAACGAGAGACCATGCCGCGAAGCAGGCGGGGCCATTTTATTTGGCTTTCCCGGTTATCAATCGGTGGTTTTTACGGTGGTTATTTCAGTGGAAATTACGACAACTCCAGCACGACATAAACGCTATTCAAAGGCGACTTTTCAAGAACTGCCTTTGAAAGATTAGCCTCAAAGTATACCAGCGCTGCATTTTAATCGCATGAGAGATTGTCGACAAATCAAGGGCACCCTTCTAAAGAGATTATGAGCACTTTATATTTACTGCATAAACCCTATCGTATGCTCTCTCAGTTTACCGACAAACAAGGCCGCGCCACATTAGCCGATGTTATAGATGTGCCTGGCGTGTACGCCGCAGGGCGGCTTGATTATGACTCTGAGGGTCTGCTGTTATTAAGTGATGACGGCAGTCTCATTCACCGTATCGCCCACCCACGTCACAAGCAGCCCAAAACTTACTGGGTGCAGCTCGAAGGGCAGATTAATGATGAGGCGATTAACGCCCTGAAAAACGGTGTCATCTTGAAAGATGGCCCAACCCAGCCAGCAAAAGCCCGGCGCATTGAGCCACCTGCCATTGCACTACGCGACCCAAGGATTGACCCTAAGCGCCACCCCACCACCAGCTGGTTAGAGTTAACAATCAGCGAAGGCCGCAACCGCCAAGTACGGCGCATGACCGCCCATGTAGGGTTTCCTACGTTGAGATTGATACGCGCGGCGATTGGCACATGGCAACTTGGCGACTTGGCCCCAGGCGAGTGGCGCAAACAAACACTACACGCTCCACGCCCCACTAAAGCGCCAAAGCGCAGCGGCGCACCTCAGCACAGGCACTCCAAATGAGCAGTGAGATGATAAAAAATGCCATCATCAGAAGTACCGTTGCCTGCGTGATTCAGCGCAATGACCACTTTTTGATGGTGGAAGAAGCCCGCGGCGGTAGGCAAACCGTGTTCAACCAACCGGCAGGACATGTAGAGCCAGGCGAAGGCCCAATGGCAGCCATCTTGCGTGAAGTGCAAGAAGAAACTGCTTGGCAGGTGACGCTAACCGACTACTTAGGTCTTTATATCTTCCACACGCCAGAAGGCCTTACCTTTCATAGCCATGGTTTTATAGCCACACCAGACGTCATGCTCTCGTCCCCCATTGATAGCGACATCACTGCCACTCACTGGCTCACATTGAATGACATCAAAGCCCTCGGCAATGCCGGTCGGCTGCGCAGCCCCCTGGTGCTTAAACGGATCGAAAACGCCATTAACGGCCAATGTTATCCCCTGACCGTGATTCATGAGTGAAGCACTCGAAGCACCAAGCCTCCATCGTGTATAATCAGCATCCAATTGCACACCACTTCAACTGAGGATGCCAATGACATCCACCCATGGCACGTCTATTCCTGAAGCGCCCGAGACCCAAAAAGTAATTGTTGGCATGTCGGGCGGCGTTGATTCATCGGTTTCTGCTCTCCTTCTACTCCAACAAGGGTATGAGGTTGAGGGCCTGTTTATGAAGAATTGGGATGAAGACGACGGCACCGAATACTGCACGGCAAAAGAAGATCTTGCCGATGCAGAGGCTGTGTGTGAGAAGCTGGGCATCAAATTGCATACGGCCAATTTCGCATCCGAGTATTGGGATAACGTCTTCGAGCATTTTTTAGCCGAATATAAAGCGGGCAGAACGCCCAATCCCGATATCCTGTGCAACCGAGAGATCAAGTTTAAGGTCTTTCTAGACTACGCTGAAATGCTAGGCGCCGATAAAATCGCAACCGGGCATTATGTTCGACAAGGGGTTCGCGGAGGACGCCCGCGCCTGTTAAAAGGTGTGGATAGCAATAAAGATCAAAGCTATTTCCTGCATGCGGTGCCTGAAGCAGCGATTGCGCGCACCCTGTTTCCTGTTGGTGAGCTTGAAAAACCTGTCGTTAGAGCCTTGGCTGAACAACACGATCTTATTACCGCCAAGAAAAAAGACTCTACTGGTATTTGCTTTATCGGCGAGCGCCGCTTCCGCGACTTTTTGCAGCAATACCTGCCCGCACAACCCGGCAATATTGAAACGCCCGAAGGCGATGTCATTGGCAAGCATATGGGACTGATGTACTACACCCTGGGGCAGCGCCAAGGGTTAGGCATTGGTGGTCTCGCCAACTATTCGGAAGACCCATGGTACGTAGTGGCCAAAGACCTTGAGCGTAATGTATTGATTGTCGTCCAAGGCAAGCATCACCCACTGCTGTTCACCAATGCGTTGGCCACTGAAGCCATGGACTGGGTAGCAGGTGAACCGCCTGCCGCACAGGGCCGTTACACCGCCAAAACCCGCTATCGTCAAAGTGATTGCCCATGCGAAATCCATACACTGCCCGACGGCACTGTTGAGGTGGTGTTTGATGATCCTCAGTGGGCGGTCACACCAGGCCAGTCATTGGTACTTTATGATGGTGAAATTTGCTTAGGCGGCGGTGTTATTCGCGCCACTTGGAATACCACGGAGACCGCTGCATGAGCGCTACCCCTATTCATCGCGCGCCGGAGTCTCAAGCCGCTCGCCAAGCACTGGCGCTGGCTGGCGTTTTTCAATCCGCGAGTTTGGTAGATGAACTCGCGCGTACTGGACAAGTAGACCCTCGCGCCTGGGAAACACTCATCAATGCAACCGTGGACACCAACCCGGAAAGCTTTGAAGCTATTTATGGTGGCCATCCCAACAATTTACGCCGCGGATTAGAAACACTCGAAGCCCTTGTTGGCCGCAAACAAGCCAACCCTGTGGTTCTCCGCTACGGTTTTTCGCTGCTACTGTTAATGAATAAACTGCGCACTGACCGCCATATGATGGATTTACTTGGTCAAAAGCTGTCCCACGTACAGGGGCAGGCAGAGCACTTCGGCAGCACTCATGAAAATGTGATCGCAAGCCTGGGCGATGCCTACCAAGAAACCATTTCGACGTTCAAAACCCGCATCGTGGTTCAGGGCGACCCCTCTTTACTGCAGACTCGCATGATGCCCGAGCGGGTGCGCGCCTGTTTGATGGCGGGTATCCGTTTTGCGCTGCTATGGCACCAACAAGGCGGCCGTCGCTGGAAGCTTGTCTTCCAGCGTAAAGCATTGAGGCGCGCGCTTGATAGCCTTGGCTAACGCGCCCAAAGATCATCTAGGCACTTCGCGCCATTTCTTTTCGATATTTTGCTGTTCGAACCATTGACTTCAGACCACCTTGGAAACCAAGCCATGCAACTCTCTGCTTTGACCGCCCTCTCCCCCGTTGACGGACGCTACGGCGCAAAAGCCGCCGCACTACGGGAACACTTCAGCGAATTCGGTCTTATCCGTGCGCGCGTGATTGTGGAAGTGCGCTGGCTGCAGCGCCTTGCTGACCACAGCCAAATTGTCGAAGTACCACCGCTGTCAGTGGAAGCGACGGCTTTTCTTGAACAGTTAATTCGTGACTTTTCTGTCGAAGATGCCGAACGCATTAAAGAAATAGAGCGCACCACCAACCACGATGTCAAAGCGGTTGAGTATTTCTTAAAAGAGAAGATTGCGGGGCAACCCGAGCTCAACGCGGTCACTGAGTTTATCCACTTCGCTTGCACCAGCGAAGACATCAACAACCTTTCCTACGGCGTTATGCTGGCAGATGGTCTAAAAGCCACTCTACCTACCTTGCATGAAGTCGCCGATGAGATCGCCAAACTGGCCATTGCCCATGCGGCTCAACCGATGCTTTCGCGCACCCATGGGCAAACCGCCAGCCCCACAACGTTAGGCAAGGAAATGGCCAACGTGGCCTACCGGCTTAAGCGCCAGCTCAAACAAATCGAACGCGTTGAGATTTTGGGTAAAATTAACGGCGCTGTAGGTAACTACAATGCCCACCTGACAACCTACCCAGACATTGACTGGGAAGCCAACGCACTCACCTTTGTGGAAGGCTTAGGACTAAGCTTCAACCCCTACACCACACAGATTGAGCCCCACGACTACATTGCCGAGCTTTTCGATGCAGTTTGCCGCTTCAACACTATTTTGATCGACTTTGATCGCGACGTATGGGGCTATATTTCGCTGGGCTACTTTAAACAGCGCACTGTCGAAGGCGAAATTGGCTCATCGACCATGCCGCATAAAGTTAACCCAATTGACTTTGAAAACTCGGAAGGCAACCTTGGGCTGGCCAATGCCGTGCTTAATCACTTGGCCCAGAAACTACCGATTTCACGCTGGCAGCGCGACCTGACGGATTCCACTGTGTTGCGCAACCTAGGCGTTGGCTTGGCTTACGGCCTGATTGGCTATCACGCTAGCCTCAAGGGTATCAGCAAGCTTGAAGCAAATCCTGAGCGCCTCGCTGAAGACCTGGATAACAGCTGGGAAGTATTGGCTGAGCCAATTCAAACGGTCATGCGTCGCTACGGCATCGAAAAGCCCTACGAAAAGCTTAAAGAATTAACCCGCGGCAAACGTATTGACCAAGCAGGGTTTGCCGCTTTTATTGATACGCTAGAGCTACCCGAGTCGGTTAAAAATGAGCTGAAGGCCCTCTCTCCTGCCAGCTATATTGGTAATGCAAAGGCTCAAGCCGAAGCACTTAACCAGCGGCTTGCTGCACTCTAAACGACGCACTGCGCCCTTAGTCAGGCGCAGCGCTCATTTGAACTAGGATAACGCCATGAGCCAACACGATAAGCCACTCACATTGCTGGGCGATTTAACGCCCGAAGACTTCTTGGCCAATTACTGGCAGCAGAAGCCGCTGCTGATTCGTGGCGCTATCCCCGACTTTATTAGCCCCATCGACCCCGATGAGCTAGCCGGGCTTGCCTGCGAACCCGGTGTAGAAGCGCGCCTTGTGGAAGAAAACGGGCCTGATGGCCCCTGGCAGGTTTCCCACGGCCCGTTTGACGACGCAACCTTTGAGCGCTTGCCGGAAGGCAACTGGAGCCTCCTGGTTCAAGCCGTCGATCACTACGTACCGTCTATCGCCGCACTAATGGATGAATTTGATTTCCTTCCCCGTTGGCGGTTGGACGACATCATGGTCAGCTATGCGCCGCCCGGTGGTAGCGTCGGCCCACATATCGACCAATACGATGTTTTCCTGTTACAGGCTAGCGGCCACCGACGTTGGCAACTAGGCGGTAAGCAGCCAGACAACGCGCCCATTATCCAAGGTATCGATCTACGTATTCTTGAAACCTTTGAGATTGAAGCTGACTCTGACTGGACGCTATCACCGGGCGATATGCTGTATCTCCCCCCTGGCTGGGCGCACCACGGCGTTAGTCAAACCGACGACTGCATGACTGTTTCGGTAGGGTTTAGGGCACCCTCAGCGGATGAAGCCATCACATCCTACGCCGACTATCTAGGAGAGCAGCTCTCTGACTCCCACCGCTATAGCGATGCCGGCATGTCTCCTGCAAGCCAAGTGGGTGAACTAGATGATGCGGCCGTTGAACGTATGCGCCAGTTCGTACTCTCCACCTTGGACAATCCTGAGCAAATAGCCCAGTGGTTTGGTCGCGTCATGACACAACCAAAATACATTGACCAAGTAGCGCCCCTTGAAGTGCCAATGACGGAAGCTGACCTTGTTGCGCAACTACAACACGGTGAACCACTGTTTCATATGCCGGGTTCCCGCGTTGCTTGGCGAAGCGATGCCAACGGCACCACGCTCTTTGTCGACGGCGACGGACACTCCTGTTCAACTGAGTTAGCCAAGCGGCTTGCCGACCCATCGCCTATGTATGAAGACGTACTTGCCATTGATGGGGCAGCAGCGCTGATAACACAGTTAGTAAACACCGGAAGCCTAGGCTTTATGGGCGAAGAGGATGATGAGGAGTAGCTAGCGGTGTCGACGACAACCATTATTAACGGTGATTGGAGTACGCTAAAGGATATAGCTTCCAAAATCCGCCGCGTGGTGTTTATCGAAGAGCAGTGCGTGCCTCAAGAGGAGGAGTGGGATGGCCGTGACGAGGAGTGCAGCCACTTCATTGCCTATCTTGAAGATCAGCCAGTGGGGACTGCGCGACTGCTGCCCGACGGCCATATTGGGCGCGTCGCGGTACTCGATAGCGCGCGTGGCGCTGGCATTGGCTATCAACTCATGGAAGCAGCCATTCAGGCTGCTCGAGAAGCAGGCCATACCCATGTAGCGCTGAGCGCTCAATTGCACGCCCTCGCCTTTTACCAACGCTTGGGATTTGTGGCGCATGGTGGCACCTTTATGGATGCCGGAATACCTCACCGGGAAATGCTGCTAACGCTGTAGTTGCTTTTTTTGACTACGATTGTGATCAATCAATGAGAGCGCCACTGCTATGTGGCGCTTTTTTTTGCTCCATTTTCAGCCCACCTGACGAAAAACGACTACACAAACAGAGCGTTTCAGCACGCTCCTGTAGTTGAACTACAACCCCTTCTGCCCCCAAGTGACAATTGTTGAACCTGCCGTTCTCGTTGATAGTTATTGCACCGCAGCGTTATGGCGCAACATCGAAGTTAGCCAAACAGGAAACGCTGTAACCGACGTTTAAATAAGCGTCTCCACAATGATGACTCTTCGATGCGACGTTTGACTAAGAGACGTTTTGCTCAGAGACAATTGGCGTAGAGACAGCGCGTTAAATTTCGATAATGCTGAACACATCTTCGCAGGTGCAGCATAAGAATAAGCTAACTTGCGAAATAGCTATCATGACCCCGGAGGAAACAGCTTATGTCAGGACTGCTCGACGATATCAAAGCAATGGCCCAACTGCGCGAAGCTCAAGGCGGCAAATGGGAAGCGATCAAACCTGAATACGCTGCACGCATGCGTGCTCAGAACCGTTTTCATACCGGTTTGGATATTGCACGCTACACTGCAAAAATTATGCGTGACGATATGGCGGCCTACGACGCTGACACGTCTAAGTACACGCAGTCTCTGGGGTGCTGGCACGGTTTTATTGGCCAACAAAAACTGATTTCCATTAAAAAGCACTTTGGCACGACTAAACGCAGTTACCTCTACCTGTCAGGCTGGATGGTAGCCGCCTTACGCTCCGAGTTCGGCCCACTGCCCGATCAGTCCATGCATGAAAAAACATCCGTCGCTGATCTGATCGAAGAGCTGTACACCTTCCTGAAGCAGGCAGATGCTTGGGAGCTTAACCACCTGTTCCGTGCCTTGGATGAGGCCAAAGAAGCAGGCGACAGCGCTCAAGAGCAAGAGCTGATCAGCAAAATCGATAACTACGAGACGCATATCGTACCGATCATTGCTGATATCGATGCCGGTTTTGGTAACGCTGAAGCGACTTACCTGCTGGCCAAGAAATTCATCCAAGCGGGCGCTTGCTGTATCCAGCTTGAAAACCAAGTTTCCGATGAGAAGCAGTGTGGCCACCAGGATGGTAAAGTCACCGTTCCCCACGAAGACTTCCTAGCCAAAATCAATGCAGTGCGTTATGCCTTCCTTGAGCTCGGCATCGAAGATGGCGTTATCGTAGCGCGTACTGACTCGCTAGGCGCAGGCTTAACCCAGAAAATCGCAGTGACTAACGAACCTGGCGATCTAGGCGACCAGTACAACAGCTTCTTAGATGGCGATGTCATCGAAAATGCTGGCGACATCAATAATGGTGACGTGGTTATCAAACAAAACGGTAAGCTTGTTAAGCCGAAGCGTTTAGCGTCAGGCCTCTACCAGTTCAAACCGGGCACCGGCGAAGACCGCGTTGTGCTTGACTGTATCACCAGCCTGCAAAACGGTGCTGACCTGCTGTGGATTGAGACCGAGAAGCCCCACGTCGGCCAAATTGCCAGCATGGTTAACCGCATCCGCGCCGTCGTGCCCGACGCCAAGCTGGTTTACAACAACTCACCGTCATTTAACTGGACGCTGAACTTCCGCCAGCAAGTATTTGATGCCTGGGAAAAAGAAGGCAAAGATGTTTCCGCTTACCAGCGTGACAAGCTAATGGGTGTTGAATACGACAACACTGAGCTTGGTCAGCTAGCGGATGAGTGGACACGTAACTTCCAACGCGATGGCGCTCGTGAAGCCGGTATTTTCCACCACCTGATCACGCTGCCAACTTACCACACAGCGGCACTATCGACTGACAACCTGGCTAAAGGCTACTTCGGTGATGAAGGCATGCTGGCCTACGTCGCAGGGGTACAGCGTCAGGAGATTCGTCAAGGCATCGCTACCGTAAGACACCAGGACATGGCTGGCTCTAATATTGGCGACGACCATAAAGAGTTTTTCCACGGCGACGCGGCACTTAAAGCCGGTGGTAAAGACAACACCATGAACCAGTTCGGCTAATCATTTAATTAGCACGACACAACAGGGGGCTTAGGCTCCCTGTTTTTTTATAAGCTAGCCTTACAACATCCCTCTCCTGATCAAGCATCGTAGTCACTTTTACACATTGCTTTCTTAATACTTGTCTACACTTTAATCCATGATCTTTCCTGTTGATGGCTAGTCAAAACTAGTCGCTTAGGTTATCTTTGGCGAACGCTGTTCTATAACTAGCTTACGTATTACCCCCGTTGCGGCTTAGCAGCCATGCGGGTCAAGACACACTGGAGGTTTGAATGAAACGTTTACTACCTATTGCAGCATTGAGCATTCTCACGCTGGCAGGTTGTGCCAACACTGCGCCTTATTCAGGTGATGTATACCGTGGCAATCAAGCGCAAACAGGCCAAAGCGTGACCTATGGCACCATCGTGGCGGTCCGTCCTGTACAAATCCAGGCAGACAGCCGTACAGGCAACCTGTTGGGCGGCGGTGGCGGTGCTGTCATCGGCGGCCTGCTGGGTAGTCAAGTTGGTGGTGGCTCTGGTCGTCAACTAGCAACCGTTGCAGGCGCATTAGGTGGCGCAATTGCCGGTACCGCAGCAGAAGACCGCGCTAACCGCATTAATGCGTTGGAAATGGAAATTCGTCGCGACGACGGCACAGATGTGATCGTGGTTCAAAGCGCAGACCGTCAATATCAAGCAGGCCAGCGTGTTCGCCTGATCGGTAGCGGCGCTAACTTAAGCGTAGCTCCTTACTAAGTTCGTCTTACCAAACGCTTCCTAGCCAGTAACACAGGTAGCGCCGTAATAGAAAAATGCCCGACCAAGCCTACTTGGTCGGGCATTTTTGTCGCCTTCGTTAATGGCTAACAAGGCATAAGTTAGTGAGCTACTTTATTGCTCGCCCAGCTTGCCAGCTTTGCGATTACCAAACCAATAATGGTCAACAGGATA
Organism: Halomonas sp. MS1; assembly: GCF_024182575.1. NCBI lineage: Bacteria > Pseudomonadati > Pseudomonadota > Gammaproteobacteria > Oceanospirillales > Halomonadaceae > Halomonas > Halomonas sp. MS1. The sequence continues at coordinate 2,856,008 of NZ_CP098926.1, read as the reverse complement.
ACGACCAGAAGAATATCGACTGGACGAATCAACGTTGTAGCACCCAACACGGCTAATGCTGCCACCCATAAATAGCGGTTGTCGCCATGTGTTTTTAATACCTCAGGCAGCATTTTATCCAGCCCCTGACTGACACTGCTATCCCAGCGTTTGTTCGCAAAGTAGGCAATTAGCACAAAGGCGATAACCCAAATCAAGAAAATCGTCATAACCAGCTCCAGTGAATGTTGTCTAAAGGGGGAAAAGAAGTTGTCGTAGGGTATCCCCGGTTACCCCGTGGCGCAATAGCGCCAAAGGAGTGGGAGGAGGAAAAAGCCTGTTTACCCCCTGACAAGCAAGCTCTCACGCGTTACCATGTTGGGACATGCACTCACCGAAAGGTTATTAAATGCAAATTGCGCAAAACTCGGTTGTCGCGTTCCACTACACCCTGACCAATGATGCAGGTGAAGTGCTAGACAGTTCCGAAGGCCGTGAGCCGCTGACGTATCTACACGGCGCTGGCAACATTATTCCGGGTCTGGAAAAAGAGCTCGAAGGCCGTGCCGAAGGCGATAAGCTGAACGTAAAAGTAACCCCAGAAGAGGGCTACGGTGAAGTTCAAGAACAGCTGATGCAAGAAGTACCTCGCGATGCGTTCCAAGGCGTTGAAAGCATTGAGCCGGGCATGCAGTTCCAAGCCCAGACTCAAGGCGGCCCGCTGATGGTTACCGTCAAGAAAGTTGAAGGCGATACTGTTGTAGTTGATGGCAACCACCCGCTGGCTGGCCAACATCTTAACTTCGATGTTGAGATTGCAACCGTTCGTGAAGCAAGCCAGGAAGAAGTCGAGCACGGTCATGTGCACGGCGAAGGCGGCGTAGAGCACTAAGTTGCTTAACGCGTGCTTATAGGGCGGCCTAGGGCCGCCCTTTTTAATGGGCGCTCCCCCGCTTTACTCCTCAGGGATAATCACCAACTGTCCATAGCGCACGCTACGTGATGATGTCACTTCATCAGAAAACTGCTTCAACGCGCTGCCCTGCCCCTTTAATAACGCCACTTCCAGACAGCTATCATGATTAATATGCACATGAAGCGTCGATAGCGTTAGATCATGATGATCATGAGAGTGTCGGGTTAAGCGTTTCGATAAGTCTCGCGCCGCATGATCGTACACATAGACAAGCGCGCCCATACACGGCGCTTCGGGCGCAACCTCCTCTTTGGCCTGCTTTAACCCACTGCGTGTTAAATCGCGTATCGCTTCTGAGCGGTTTTGGTAGCCGCGCGCATGCATCAATGCATCGACCTCGCTCAGCAGTTCCTCATCCAGCGTTACCGTTACCCGTTGCATATTCTCTCCTAAACTAACGCCGCAAGCGCGGTGCTGCCGTGACTTTCAGCCCTTATAGTATGATGTTATTGTAAAAACATCATACGATCGGTTTCTGGGGTGTCTCATGCGTCGTACTATCTTACTGGGTCTGGCGGCTACGTGCGTCGCGTTTAGCTCCCCCGCCATCAGCAAAGAGCAATTGGTGTTGGCAATCGGCGGAGAGCCCGAGCAGGGATTCGACCCACTGCTTGGCTGGGGCCAGTACGGTAGTCCGCTTTTTCAATCGACGTTGCTAACCCGCGGACGTGACCTTACACCTGAAGCTGGTTTGGCTACCGCGTGGACACTGTCAGAAGACCGACTCACCTGGATACTCACTCTGCGCGATGACGCTCGCTTTAGTGACGGCACACCGTTGACTGCCAAGGATGTTGCCTACACCTTTAATGCCGCAAAGCAAGCCGGTGGCCGGGCCGATTTAAGCGCACTGAACAACGCCAGCGCCATCGATAACACTACCGTGGAACTGTCTTTAAACGCGCCGCGGATTACCTTTATCGATCAGTTAATGACGCTTGGTATCGTTCCTGACGCTAACAGAGAAAATGGTTATCGCGAAGGGTACGGTAGACAACCGCTGGGCTCAGGCCCTTATCGGCTAGTCGAATGGCAAGAGGGTGAGCAACTAATTGTAGAGCGGAATCCCTATTTCCATGGCCCCATACCGGCCTTTGAACGACTGGTGTTTGTATTTACTGGCGAAGAGTCCACGTTAAGCGCGGCCCATGCTGGGCAGCTCGACCTTGCCGCTGTGCCACCAGCACTAGCCACCAATCTGCCAAGTCATATGCAGCGCATCGTCATGGAAAGCGTCGATAATCGAGGTATTTTGTTTCCTATGCAGCCTGCCGCAGGCGAGCAGGCCGCGTCTGGTGCGCCTATCGGTAACGATGTTACTGCCGATAGTGCGATACGCCGGGCGGTTAATCTTGCCCTTGATCGAAACACCCTCGTTGACGTCGCTCTTAATGGTTTTGGACGCCCCGCCTTTGGCCCAGCCGATGGGCTACCCTGGAGCCTGGATGACGAAGCCTTTGCAGCGCCCGACAGTGACCGTGCCAATGCGCTACTCGATGCAGCAGGCTGGGAGCGCCATGCCGACGGGCTACGCTATAAAAACGGCCAGCCCGCCCGTTTTCGCTTGACCTACCCTGCCAGCGACACCACTCGCCAACTGCTCGCCCAGGTAAGCGCCGAGATGGTACGCCCGCTGGGCATTGAGATGCAGCCGACAGGCCGCCACTGGGACGAAATACAGCGTGAAGCACTGCACCAAGACGCCATCGTCTTCGGCTTTGGCAGCCACAGCCCACAAGAGGTGTACTACCTGTTTCATAGCCAGCACGCGGGGTTTGGCTTCTATAACAGTGGCTACTACTCAAACGCGACGGTGGATGGCCACCTAGAAGCTGCTCAAGCGGCCGCAGGGGCAGAAGAAGCTAACCGCCACTGGCAAGCCGCCCAGTGGGATGGCAATACGGGCTATGGCTTTAGGGGCGATACTAGCTGGGCATGGATGGTTAACCTAGCCCATGTATATGCAGCCAATTCCTGCCTGGACCTTGGGGAATTAGGCATTGCGCCTCACGGCCACGGCTGGCCGATTACCGCCAACCTGCTTGAATGGCGCTGGACGTGCGATTGATTAAGACACTGGCAAGCCGCTTAGTACGGCTAGCATTGGTATTGCTGTGCGTCGCTATAGTGACGTTTGGGTTAGTCATGCTCTCGCCTATTGACCCTGTGGATGCCTATCTTGGCCCTCAAATGGCACAGGTAAGCCCCGAACAGCGCGCCCTAATCGCTGAAAGGTGGGGCTTTGATGCCTCGCCTGCCGTTCAATTTGGTCATTGGCTAAGCCAATTGCTAAGTGGCGAGTTAGGCTGGAGTCATATCTACAATCAACCGGTTAGCGAAGTTATCAATCAGCGTTTCCAACGCTCTTTTATCTTGCTGGGTAGCGCTTGGCTAATGTCGTTGCTTGTTGGCTTTGCGCTGGGCGTCATCGCCGGTGCGAAAGAAGGCTCACCACTCGACCGGCTGATTAGTGGCTACGCCTATGTCACCGCCTCAACGCCTGCTTTTTGGCTTGGCATGCTGGCAGTGCTGCTATTCTCCGTTTATCTCGGCTGGACCCCGACCTGCTGCGCCGGGCCGGTGGGCGTACTCAACCAAGACGTTAGCATGCTGACTCGATTGCACCACTTAGTACTCCCAATGATGACACTGGCCCTGCTAGGCATCGCCACCATCACCCTTCACACCCGCGCACGCATGATAGCGCTGATGAACTCCGACATCGCCCTTCACGCTTTTGCCCAGGGAGCCAGCCGATCAGATATCGCCTGGCGTCATGGCCTACGTCATGCCAGCCTCCCGGCACTAACGCTCGCTTTTGCTTCGCTGGGAGAGTTGTTTGGCGGCTCAATACTAATTGAGCAAGTATTTGCCTACCCCGGCCTTGGGCAAGCCACTGTTGAAGCAGGACTACGTAGTGACGTCCCCCTACTGCTTGGGATAGCGCTGTTTACCGCGCTGTTTGTCAGTGTCGGCAATCTGATCGCAGATAGCCTGTATCCACTTATCGATCCACGCATGGCACAGGAACAGCCATGAGAATGATCCAACCACGCTTAGCCGCCGCTGGCTATATTGGCCTTCTACTCATAGTGTTAGTTTTGCTGATTAGTAGCCCATGGTGGGCAGGTCATAGCGCGGCACAAATGCAGTTTGATGCGCGCCTTATGCCACCGAGCACCAGCCATTGGCTAGGCACCGACGCTTTGGGACGCGAGCTATGGTCGCGAACACTGGCTGGGTTAAGGCTCAGCTTTTGGGTAGGACTAAGCGCTGCGCTACTCGGCACACTCATTGCGTTAACGCTTGCGACGCTGGCGACACTTTCAACCACGTTAGATGCGCTCGTTAGCCTGCTGATTGACACGCTGCTAAGCGTACCGCATCTGATATTACTACTACTGTTAGCCTTTGCTTTAGGTGGTGGTACACAGGCAGTGATTATTGCCGTGGCGCTTACCCATTGGCCAAGTTTAGCCAGGATACTGCGAGCGGAGCTCTTTTCGCTACGCCATGCCCCCTATGTCGCTATTTCCCAGGCACTAGGAAAAAGCCGCTGTTTTATTTTAGTACACCACTTACTCCCCCATTTAATTCCCCAGTGCATTGTTGGCGCACTGTTGTTGTTTCCTCACGCCATTCTGCATGAAGCCGCACTGACTTTTCTGGGCGTAGGTTTAGACCCAACCCAACCCGCTATCGGGGTATTACTCGCCGATGCCATGCGCTACTTAACCGGGGGCTTTTGGTGGTTAGGGGTATTCCCAGGCCTAGGGCTACTGCTGATGGTGCTATCGATTGATCGTTTAGCGGTGCAATTGCGTCGCGCTCTATAACGGGAGGAAGCTAGCATGCTGAATATAGAAAACCTGACGCTGCAATTGCCCTACTACAAGCACTGGTGGCGACGAGAGTGGACCACCTGCGTTGATAACCTGTCGTTAAGCATACAACCCGGTGAAGTACATGCCGTCATTGGCGCATCCGGCGCCGGAAAAAGCCTGCTAGCCTATACGATTATGGGGTTACTGCCGGAAGCGGCAAAAACCAGTGGCCAGCTATTTTTTAAAGACACGCCATTGACCACTGAGCGCCAGCGCCAGCTAAGAGGCCGCCAGCTGGCCCTCATTCCGCAATCGCTCAATGCCCTAGACCCCCTCGCGAGTAGTCAACGCCAAGTCAGTTGGGCGGCTCGCCGGGCAGGGCAAAGCAAAACCGTCGCTTGGCGCAGCGCAGAGCGCACACTCAATCATTATCAGCTCAACCATCACGCCCAGCGGGCATACCCCCACCAGCTTTCAGGCGGCATGGCGCGGCGTGTTTTAGCCGCCATGGCCCAAATCGGCAACGCCAGCCTAATTATTGCCGACGAACCAAGCGTAGGTTTGGACCCTCAACAGCGCGATCGTGTATTGGCCTCTCTAAAGGCGCTCGCGCTTGAGGGGAAGGCCATCATGCTAATTACCCACGATTTGCGCCATGCGTTACCCATAGCCAACCATGTAACGATACTGCGCCAGGGAAAGTGCATTGAAGCCACCCCTGCCATTGCCTTTCAAGGCAATGGGGAACAGCTTAAAAGCACCTATGCCTGCGCACTATGGAATGCTCTGCCCGACAACACCTTTAGTACTCAGGTGCGTGCTAACGAAAGCGCCACCCATGCTGATGCCATCGACCCGCCTAAGGAGCCAACCATTGCTTGATGCGCAAAAAATCACCTTTGGCTTCCGTTCTCAAGCACCTCTATTAACGCAACTTTCGCTATCACTTGAACGGGGAGAATGGCTGGGGCTAAGCGGTGATTCAGGGGCAGGCAAATCTACGCTGGGAAAACTCTTGGCTGGCTTACTGCGGCAACAACAGGGGGCGATTTATAGCGACGATAAGCCATTACTATCTCGTGGACTGCGGCCGGTACAGTGGCTGCCGCAATCACCGGAGCTTGCCGTCAACCCACGTTGGCGAGTAAAGAAAGTACTCTGCGAGGCATGGTGCCCTTCCGAATCATTAATACAGGACTTTGGCATCCAACCTGATTGGCTATCGCGTTTTCCAACTACCTTATCTGGCGGAGAATTACAGCGGGTATGCGTATTGCGGGCGTTAGCCCCGGGTGTGCGCTATCTGATCGCTGATGAAATCTCAACCATGCTCGATCCCATCACCCAAGTGGAGCTATGGCAGGCAATAAGAAAAGTTGCCGACCGCCACCAACTTGGCGTGTTAGTGATCAGCCATGACGCAGCACTGCTAGCGCGATTGTGTACTCGACGCCTCCATTTAGCCCAAGGTACGCTTAGCGCAGTTCACGACGCTCGAAGCGCCATAAACCAATGCTAATGATTAGCGTGACGCAAAGCAGCAGCCAAGACCCCACCGCTACGCCCTGCCACTGCGCCCAACGCCAAAATGGCTCTAGCCAGAATCCACCAATACTTGCCCCGAGATAGTAAAATACCAAGTACAGCGCTGAGGCACTGCCCCTAGCACCTTGTGCATAGCGACCCACCCAGCTAGAGGCCAGAGAGTGTGCTAAGAAAAAACCAAACGCGTTAATGGTGAGACCAACAATAATCAGCGGCAGAGAATTGGCCAGCGTTACCGCCGTACCTAGCATCAAAATTAAGATGCCCACGCTCATGCAGCTCGCGGGTGAAAAACGTCCGGCTAATCGGCCTGATAGCGTAGAGCCAAGCGTCCCCCCCAGATAGGTCAGAAAAATCAGCCCCAAGCTGCTAGCCGCTAATTGATAAGGCTCACCAGCCAAACGGAACGTGATATAGCTGTACTGATTGATAAAAATAAGAAAGTTAATTCCGCCCAGGCAATAAGCCGCCAACAGCACCGGCGTGCGCAAATGCCCAAGCAGATCACCGGCCGCTTGGCGAAATTTAAAACGCTTGGCTTTAAAGGCTCGACTATTGGGTAGCAGTCGCCAAAAAACTGCGCACCCGATTACCGTCATGATTCCTACCGCTAAAAATGCCGCCGAGGAGCCACCTAAGGTCGCTGCCCCACCGCCTACAATTCGGCCGCTAATACCGCCCAGCGAATTGGCCCCAATATACAGACCAACCGCACTGAGCAAAGCGGGCTTTTCAAACTCATCTCCCATCCATGCAATCGCAACGGCTGGCAACCCGCCCAGCACAAAACCCTGCAGTAAACGCAGCAATAATAAGCTTTCGAACGTAGGTGCAAACGCCAATGCGAGGGAGAGACCGCCTGCTAAGAGCAACGTGATGCGCATAATAGCCTCACGGCCAATCGCATCAGACAGGGGGCCAAATACGAGTAGCGCGAAAGCAAGGGAAAGCGTGGAGGCGGACATCAAAAAACTAACACCTAAGGTAGATACCCCATAGGTGTCCTTCAGCCCGGGGAGCAGCGGTTGCGGGACATATAAGTTGATAAAAACAAGGAACGACCCTAGGCAAAGAGCCGCAGTCGCGCGCCACCAGGCGCGCGTTCTAGCCTCGATCATATGATGTCCACACTAAGCAAAACTGATAGCAGACATTTACGGCATATAGCGGTTACTAAGCTGGGCTAAATTGGTCGGCTCTAGCGCGCGCCGGGACTGCCAATAGTAGCGCTGCCAGTAGCTGTTATCCAAACGAGAGATCATGACTCCCTTGGAAGAGGACGCGTGTAAAAAACGGCCATCCCCTACATAAATGCCCACATGGTTGTATCGACCTGGGGGGCGGAAGAAGACCAGATCGCCCGCCTGCAGCTCTTGGCGGTCGATCGGGCGTCCCTCATGTACTTGATCATAGGTAGAGCGTGGCAGCTCTAAATTAAATGTGTCACGAAACACATTTCTTACCAGAGCAGAGCAATCAATGCCTTGTTTCGAGGTGCCGCCAATTCGGTACGGCGTCCCCGCCCATCGCTGATGCTGCTCTAAAAGTGCTTGCCGAATGATCGTAGGTGGCGGCGTCTGAAGGCTACGCAGTTGGCCAGTGGCGTTACTGACCGGGGACATTGCGAGGTTTTCACCTTCTGCCAATCCCGGCAGCGCCATTGAGAAATAATTCTCGGGTGGCTCCATGCCCTGGCGTGAGGCGGAGCCCGCACAACCAGTTAAAACAGCGACAACAGCACAAACACTTACAACACGGACAGCGGTCACAGCGGGGTGTGGTGACGCAACCATGCGATTAACCTCGTAACAATAAAAATATTTAATGGGAATGAGGTATGAAAAAACTCATTTTTTTCAAACCCTGGACTATAAGCTAATTACCCTGTGCTTGGCGAGCTTCAATGCAAAATTCGCTGATCGCCCGGTAACGTATCGATATGTAGCGGCGCAAAGTGGCGCGGTTTATTACCAGGAAAATCAAGGCTCGCCCAGGGACCAGCCAGTATAGGGGCGCCACACAACCATGCGACTAACGCCTGCCGAAACCCAGCCAGAAAGCTTTCTCGCTCAGGTGTTTCGCCCATAAAAAACGAAAAACCGGCGTACATTCCCGCGGAGTACTCTTGCCAGCCAGAATAGTGATTAGCCGCCAGCTTATAAGCACGATCCAACACGTCGGCAAACGCTTGCCGGTCTAACCAACCAAGCTGGCGCGCCGCAATGGCGAGGTCGACTAATTGAGCAATGTCCCAGGCAGCCATATCTACATCGTTACAACCATCTTCATTACTTTGCACCCGGCGCAAGCGCAGCAGATGATGGCGCTCCTCCTCGGCACAATCACCCGACTCTAAAATAGCGATTTCGGCATCTAAGCGATCAGGATTAAGTGTGTAGGGCGCATAGTTAATCTGGTACTCCTGACGATCCCCAGATTCGAGCATGAAGGTCAAGAATTCCTGCATGTCATCAGCACTGGTCAGATGATAATGGCTTTCCACCCATTCACGGATATCAGCGCACTCTCTAGGGCTTTCCACTTGAGGCTCACTCCACACAGCGCTATTAAGCGGCCCAACCAGCGACATGGCCGTAAAATGACTTAGCGTTGGCCGTTCACCAGGTTCACACCACGCATCAGGATGCCAATTCAACCAATGGAAAAGACTGCCGGGATCCTCTAAGTGCCAGGCAATTTCATTAATTAATGAATCGTGCTCCGGCTCTGGTAAGCAGCTTTCCCAAGCAAACCATGCTTCAAGCAAACGCTTTGGTGTGGCATAAAAGCGACACAGGCAACTACGCAAAGCGCTGGCATGCGTCATCAGTGGTTCACGCTCAAAGAGGCTGCTGTCCAGCGCCATATGTAAGTAGAACGCGAACTTCTCTGCCATATGAATAGTGGCAGCATGACGGCTAACCCCTTTTACTGCATTACGCTGCTTTAGCTCGTCAGGCGTAGGCTGACCAAACGGCGTCTGCGATGGCGGTATAACGCCATGAACGGCGTCTGCGGCAAGCTGATTAAGATGGTGCGCCTGGGCCGGTAGCCAATAGCGCACCAACGCTTGGTGTCCCTCATCAGCATGCAGGTCCAACGAATCCTGAAGGTAGACCGCCGCCTCGGCTCGGCGCTGCTCTGAAATAGGCGCTGATGGATTCAACTGACGCAGCATTACATCAGGTTCTCGCACGCTGGCCAGGGCCAGTAACCAATGATGGGAAGTATTTCTCCACTGTTTAATGCGTTCACGAGATGCACTCAGCGTTGGCTCATCCAGCAGCGAGCTTAGTGGACATTTCCACGGACTATGAGGCGCCTGCGTCAGGAGCTTATGCCGTGTAATCGGCGTCATACCACGCCGATCGACCCCTTCAAACAAGCTTTGGCCTCGCATATAGGCTTTCAGCACCGCGTACCAATCATGGTAACGACGGCTTATTAAGTCAGCCGCATGCGCTGCCAAATCATCAGCCTCCGCTTGGCTTAACCAGCCGCAGCAAGCGCCCGCCCACGCCAATTCAACCAGGCGTAGCCAGTCCCAAGCGGCCCACTCCAGTGGCTCACCTTGGCTGACGAATGTAGTCAACACCGGTGCATAAGGGGCATCCGCAACAGCACCCCGCTGCCACTCTTGGCGCTGAGCATGGTCCATAGTGAGCAGTTCACGGGCTTCGATATCCCAGCTCTGCCGCTCCCCCTGGGCGCTTAACCACAGCATCACTTCAAGCAACTGATCGCGATCATGAACCTGCCAGATACGTGCTAGCCATTCGGGGGCGTCTGGCCAGTCAGCAGCACTTGCCGGGTAACTGAGCACAGAGCGAAAAAGCGCACATAGACGCCACGGCTGTGCTGATTGGCTCTCTGGCCATAGCGCCTGGGGTTCACATAATCGTGCCAGTGCGGCATCAAGAACTTGCCAAGTGATGCCTTCGCCTTCACTTTCTAAATCCGCTAGCGCCTGACAAGCGTCAATAAAGCGATCATCCGCGCCGGTTTCCCACCCTTTCACGCCAAGCGCTCGGCGCAGGTCGGAAAGCCAAGCGCGCAGATCGCTGTAGTCAGACGTAATACGAAGGGTAATATGATGCGCCCACGTTTGCGCCTGAGATTGTGTCAGCCAGCCTGCCGCGCCTGCTAGCGCTGCCCACTCTAGCGCCCCCAATAGTCGATCAGCTTCACCGGCTGGGGCATCCAGCGCAAAAAAGAGCTGATCAGCCAACTCGCCACGGTGTGCAATACCCAGCTGTAGCAGACGTTGTTCGGCCGCTCCCGCATCCACCGTCAGCGGATGCGGCGTAAAGGCCCAATCACACAGCACAAGCTGTTGAGCCCACCAGGCATTCAGTGCATCGGCCAAAAGACACCTCTAAGAAACAGGAAGCTATTAATGAAAATAAAAAAGAGTGAGCAGCCTACACAATAAGGCCGCTTAAAATAAAAAGAGACGCCGTTGTAACGACATCGTCAAAATGGCATTGCTAAGAGGGCATAGTGTAACGGAAAGTGGCGCGCAGGCCGATAGCGATGAAACGTTAAAACGAGGCAAAAAACGAGCACCTAAAACAGCACTGCCCGGCGCAGGGCCGGGCAGCAAATAATGCACTAGGTTGGCTATGCTAAGCGCTTTTAACTTTACTGATTATCCATAACAACACGACTGCACCGACGGTTGCGGTCACCAACGAACCGATAAAACCGCCCGCTTGCAGACCTAACAGGCTAAATAAAAACCCGCCAAGCACTGCGCCAACAACACCGACACCAATATTGCCCAAAATACCAAAACCACCGCCACGCATGATGTTGCCAGCGATCCAGCCAGCCAAACCACCAATAATCAACCACGCAATAAAGCCCATAGTGCCTCCTTGATGTTCACTTTCGTCAGGGTTTTACCTATAACATCTTAACTGCAACGTTTTATCCGCAGTGTTTTACGTATAACTGTTGCTTGTCCTACCATAGCACACGGCGCTACTGTCCTGCCCATTTGATCCCCTTCCTTACAAGGAAACCCTATGATTCCCGATTCTCTCAAGCAATTACTGTCCGATGTAGACGGCCACCAGCAGGTAACCTGGCAAGGGCGCGACATAGCGCTGTTCAAGATGGCTTGGGGAGAAATGGCAATTAGCCTACAGGGCGCACAAGTGCTGCATTTTTCACCCGCTGACGACACCGGCTGGCTTTGGGTTACCCCCACACCGCAGGCGCTTCCAGGTGCGATCCGTGGTGGTATCCCCCTATGCTGGCCCTGGTTTGGCGACGAACGCTATGCCGATGAAAGCCCTGACCGTAACGGCCCTTTTCACGGGCTTGCTCGTCACGCTCAGTGGCGTTTAGACGCGATTGATGACCATGCTGAAGGTATTGAAGTGCATCTCTCTCCTATCGAGCGTCTACATAGTCAGCTAACCGCTCGCGTCGTCATTCAAGCGAATGCCCAACGCTTGAACGTCGAATTAATTAGCGAAAATATTGGCGAAGTACCGGTCAAGATCAGCGGTGCGCTACATACCTATTTGGCGGTTAGTGATGTGCACCAGTGCCGCCTGGAAGGGTTGGCCGGCGCACGTTATTTAGACAAACTGCGCGGTTTTGGCGAAGACCAACAACAGGGTACGCTGGCTATTCGCGGCGCCGTCGACCGTATTTATCACACCAATGAAGCCGTACTGTTGAACGATGGGCAGCGTACGCTGCGTATTGCCAAACAATCCAGCGACTCCACCGTGGTGTGGCACCCAGACAGTGATTTGCCCAGCGATACGCCAGCCGACGCGGCACGTCACTTTTTTTGCGTTGAAGCTGCTAACACCCGCCTAGATCCAGTATGGCTAGTCCCCGGCGCACAACACCTATTAGGTACGACATTAAGCCGCGGTTAATCCTCGGTTCATCAAGGCTTTGTTATCATCAAAGCAATTAATGTTTTTAAGGGAAACATAATGGATCCACAGCAATGGCTGGAGGCTGCCACCTTTGCCTTTAACCTGATCGGCATGGTGGTATGCTTAGTTGGCTTAACACTTGCGCAAAAAATGCAGCGCCGCTGGCCAGGGTATAGCGTCGCTGTGGTTGGGTTTATCATCGCCACCCTACCCATGCTTTCCCAGGTTGTACTAATAAGGAATTGATAGGATGCGCCAGCCGTTAAGTCGCGAACTGAGCAATTTATTAGAGCGAGGCCGTGACCGGCAATTAAGGCTGGCGGTAACGGGGCTGTCTCAGGCAGGGAAAACCGCGTTTCTAACGTCACTGGTTAACCAACTGCGCCACGCTGGGGTGGAGGCTCAACTGGACTTGTTACCCGCCGCCCGTGAAGGGCGTTTGCTCGGTGCGCAGCGGTTGAACCAGCCTGACCTTGGCGTGCCGCGTTTCCCCTATGATCCTGGCATGGCGGCGCTACGTGCTACGCCGCCGCGCTGGCCCGAACCCACCCGTGGCATCAGTGAACTGCGCTTACAGCTACGCTACCGCCCTGCCCAACAAGGCTGGTTCACCCCAGACATTGCCCACTTAACCCTCGACTTGTTCGACTACCCAGGCGAGTGGCTGCTGGATTTACCCCTGCTACAGCACGATTTTTACAGCTGGTGTCAGGCGCAGTCACTGCATGAAGGGCCACACCGGAAGGTGTTATTCAGCGAATGGCTAACGGAGGCTGAACAACTAGACCCTGCCGCCGAGGCTGATGAAGCTAAACTGGCAGCGCTCGCAGATGCCTATGCCCAAGGTCTTCGCCGGGCCAAACAAGCAGGATTTTCCGATCTTCAGCCAGGACGTTTTCTGCTCCCCGGCGAGCTAGATGGCGCGCCAGTCCTGCAATTTTTTCCGCTACCTGAATTAAATGCACCAAAAGAAACCCTGGAAGCACTACCCGATACTAGTATTTACGCCACCTTGGCCGCGCGCTTTCGCTACTATCAGCAGCAAGTGGTACGGCCCTTTTATCGTGACCATTTCCGTCGTTTCGACCGTCAGATTGTGCTGGTCGATGTGCTTGGTGCGCTTAATGCCGGGCCGGAACGCTTTGAAGACCTTTCCCATGCGCTGCGCCAACTGATGCAAAGCTTCGATTACGGCAAGCGCAGCCTGTTGACGCGCCTATTTGCGCCGAAAATAGACCGTCTGGCCATTGCTGCAACTAAAGCTGATCACGTGACGCCCGACCAGCACGGCAATGTTGTGCAACTGCTGGAGGCGTTACTCGCTGAGCCACTTAAAGACCTGCGCTTTGCCGACATTCCGGTGAAGGCATTGTCACTGGCAGCCATACGCGCCACTGAAGCCCGTGAAGTGCTCCACGAAGGCAAACGCACCCCCGCGCTAAAAGGCACTACCCTTGAAGGTGAAGACGTACTGGTCTACCCGGGTGACGTGCCAAACCGCCTTCCGAAACCCGACTTTTGGCAGCAACAAGGCTTCGACTTTCCCAGCTTTCGCCCAATGTCTGTTGACAGCGAAGCGCTTTCACACATCCGCATGGACGCCGCTATCGACTGGCTGATTGGAGATAAATTGATATGAGTAATCCTCAGCCGCGCCGGGATTTTCAAACAGAAGAAGCACCCGCCCCCAGCCCCGAACAGTTGCGGCAGCGTGAAAGCTTTGCCGCGACTGAATCGCATCAGCCGCTGACTCCCCAGGCAGACATCAAAGCACTTCCGGAAGCGAGCCTGAGCACACCCCGAAAGCGCCGTTGGGGGTTGATGTTTGCCCTGGTCGGCGGTGCTACGTTGGGCAGCGTAGAACTTGCCACCGGCATTCCAGACGCCTTTTCCCAGTCACAGTGGATGACCATGGCCTGGCAGCTGTTTGGCATTAGCTTGATCGGCTTAGGCGGTCTGTCGTTGTTGAAAGAGCTTGGCCGTCTGCGCCGTTTAAAGCGCCATGATCGATTACGTCATGACCTCGCCGAGCTGCCACAGCGCTCTACCAAGCAAGCCCAATCCATGGCAGAGCAGCTCAAGCGCCAGCTAAAACTGAGCGACGATGATCCTCATTGGCAGGCATTTCAACGCGCCTGCCAGCCCCACCATAGCGGTGAAGAGATACAAACACTGCTGCGCTACCACCTACTGGCACCCCGCGACCGCGAAGCCCAACGCCTGATTACCCGTATGTCCGGCGAAACGGCCATTATGGTGGCTATCAGCCCGCTTACATTGGTGGATATGGCACTGGTGGCCTGGCGCAGCCTTGCCATGGTCGACAGACTCTGCCGCCTTTACGGACTTGAGCTTGGTTACGCTAGCCGTCTGCGACTGTTTCGCAATGTGCTGCATAACATGGCCTTTGCCGGGGCCAGCGAACTGGCCACTGATGCCAGCATGGATATGCTTTCGCTTGATTTGGCAGGCAGGCTTTCCGCCCGTGCGGGCCAAGGCTTGGCCACGGGCCTACTGAGCGCCCGTTTAGGGCTACGCGCCCAGCGTCTATGTCGCCCTGTGGCCTTTACGGATGAAGAGCAACCCAAGCTGGCCGATCTACGCCAAGACCTATGGAGGCAAATCAAACGGCTCGATAAAGAGCCCGTTGCACAAGATCGTTAAACGGGATGGTTCGAGGCGATCCAATCGAGAAACGTGCGTTTGCCAGCCCCATTGTCATTTGGGTTGGCATCAATGATGCCGTAACCATTAGGCGTCGCCAGACTGAGATGCTTCAGTCCGACCAGCATGCCACGCTCGAGCATGTCTTCGACTAGCCCTCTCCAACCCAGCGCTACACCTTGTCCTGCAATCGCCGCTTGAATCAACAGCGTATAGTTATTGAAATCCAATTCGGAAGATTGCCCATAAGGCGCCCCGCCCATTTGCTTGAAGTATGTCGGCCAATCCAGCCAGTGCTGCCGTTGATCAGCGGTAAGGGTCAGCAGGGGGACTTCAGCAAGCGATGAGAGCTGTTCCAAAGGGCCGTACTGCTTCAAAAAACCAGCACTACAGACGGGAAAAACCTCTTCCTGAAACAATGGAGAGGCGTTTTTCATCCCCCGTTCATCACAGAACATAATGGCCACATCGACCTCTTGCCCTCTCCAGTCAAAGACTTCCTGGCTAGTTAAAATGCGCACATCGATATTAGGGTGCTGCTGCCGAAATATCGGCAGCCGCGGCATCAGCCAGTAAGCAGCCAACGAAAAATCGGTCAAAATATTGACGTGCGGATTATGCTGGCGATGCTGCAGCCGTTCGATCGTCTCCTCGATGATCGAAAACCCCTCCTGAACACTGGCAAACAGCGCATGACCAGATTCGGTCAGTAGCACGCCACGGTATACCCGGTCAAAAAGCCGCAAGCCAAGCTCTTCTTCCAACGCCCGAACCTGCTGGCTGACCGCCGACTGGGTCGAACGCAGTTCATGGGCAGCGGCAGTAAAGCTCAGATGTCTGGCTGCTGCTTCAAAGACTCTCAACCCATTCTGCGACACCCTTTTACCCGTCACTGACATTAGTTCACCTAATGGGAAACATTAAAAAATAGCCAGTTTACAGCATAACGGATTAGCAGAGAGACTGGTTAAGAATTGATACGCGCCACGATCTGGAGTTTCTGCATATGACTACTCGACAACCTAACATTCTCTTTCTGATGGCCGACCAGATAGCAGCCTCGGCGATGCCCTTCCACGGCCACCCCATCGTAAAGACTCCCCACCTCTCACGATTGGCAGATGAAGGGGTAGTGTTCGACTCAGCCTACTGCAACACCCCGCTGTGCGCGCCATCTCGTTTTACGCTGATGGCCGGTCAATTGCCGTCACGCATTGGAGGTTATGACAATGCCGCTGATTTTCCAGCGGACACTCCCACTTTCGCCCATTATCTACGCGATGCTGGTTACTACACTGCCCTCACCGGCAAGATGCATTTCTGCGGCCCTGACCAGTTGCATGGTTTCGAGGAACGGCTGACCACCGATATCTACCCGGCCGACTATGGCTGGTTTGTCGACTGGGAAAACTTTCATGAACGGCCTAGCTACTACCACAATATGTCGTCGGTGATTCAAGCGGGGCCGTGCGTGCGCTCCAACCAGCTCGACTTCGACGATGAAGTCGCTTTCCGCGCTAAGCGCTTTCTTTACGATTATGCCCGCAATGGCGAGCAGCGCCCCTTCTGCCTGACTGTTTCAATGACGCACCCACACGACCCTTACACCATTCCTCAGGAGTACTGGGACCGCTACCAGCACGACGCCATCGACATGCCACGGGTGCCCTATTCACGAGAGCTGATGGATCCACACTCCAAGCGGCTGCGTCATGTTTACCAGTGCGATGAGGGCACCATCAACGATGAGCAAATCCGCAACGCGCGCCATGCTTATTATGGGGCGCTAAGCTATGTCGACGATCAAATCGGTGACGTGCTTAAAGCGTTGAAGGAGACTGGCCTCGCTGAAAACACCATCATTGTCTTCTCCGGTGATCACGGTGATATGCTCGGTGAGCGCGGCCTGTGGTACAAGATGAGCTGGTTCGAGGGCTCGGCACGCGTGCCGATGATTATCCATGCGCCACAACGCTTTACTCCAGGCAGGGTGCGTGAATCGGTGTCGACCATGGATCTGCTGCCAACGTTTGCCGAACTAGCCCACGGTGGAAGTGCACCGGAGTATGCCGTGCCGATTGATGGTCGCAGCCTCTTGCCGCACCTGACGGGTAACGGTGGTCACGACGAGGTAATCGGCGAGTATCTTGGCGAAGGGGCTATTGCACCGCTACTAATGATTCGTCGCGGTCGTTACAAATTCGTCCACACTGCACCAGACCCAGATCAGTTATTCGATCTCGAAGCTGATCCGCTAGAGCTCAACAATCTCGCCGAAAGCCCTGCTTATCAGGAATTATGTAAGGAGTTTCGCAATGAGGTCGCCAGTCGCTGGGACTATGAGCGAATGCATAATGAAGTGATTGCCAGTCAACGGCGCCGTAAACTGGTTTCGCGGGCCCTTAAGCAAGGCAAAGTGACGCCATGGGATTATCAGCCCACTTTCGATGCCAGTACCCAGTATATGCGTAACAACATAGACTTGGACGACCTAGAGCGTCGAGCACGTTTATCAGCCGCCGCCTCCGTAACAAACAACCGTTGATTCATCATTTAACCACTACCACCCTAAAATAAAGATGATAAGACGGCGGATGCGCCCATTATTAATAATAAGGGAAATTCTATTATGAGTACTAAAAGCGACCCTGAGTCGCCGCCTATGGCTAGTGATATGCAAACCGACTACGTGGTCGGGCAGGATAATATCGAGGGGAGCTTTGGCCCCATCGGATTTGATATCCATAATCGCGTTTTTGCTGTATCCGCCCTTTCTTCGGTCGTGTTTATTATCCTTACGCTGCTATTTCCTGAACGCGCAGGGAGCATTTTTCAGTCGATTGTCGCTTTTTCCACGGGAACCCTGGACTGGTATTTCATGATCCTGGTGGATTTCTTTATTCTGTTTTGCTTGGCACTCGTGGTCTTGCCTTATGGATCAGTCAGGCTAGGGGGGCCTGACGCTCGCCCGGATCATAGCTATCTCTCTTGGTTTGCAATGCTGTTCACTGCAGGCATTGGCATCGGCTTACTGTTTTTTGGCGTTCTAGAGCCGGTTTATCACGCCAATGTTTCGCTGCCTTTAGGCATTACGTCGCCCTTCGGAAGTGACGGAACACTGAACCCAGACGCTATTGCGGATGCTAGTGCCATGGGGCTTGCGGGCACCTATCTTCACTGGGGGCTGCATGGCTGGGCAGTGTATGTTGTGATGGCTCTTGCACTGGGCATTTTTACCTATAACAAAGGCCTGCCATTTTCGATACGTTCAGCATTCTTTCCAATTCTGGGCGAACGTGTCTGGGGCTGGTGGGGCCATGCCATCGACATTCTGGCAGTGTTTGCCACCCTCTTCGGACTGGCCACATCCCTTGGGCTTGGCGCACAACAAGCGAATGCGGGGATGAACTTCGTCTTTGGCATGGAGGTAAACACCACCACCCAGGTGATCGTCATCGTGCTGGTAACGGCAGTCGCGCTAGTGTCAGTATGGCGCGGACTAGAGGGCGGCTTAAAGAAGCTGTCTGAATTCAATATGATCCTGGCCGTATTGTTTTTCTTCTTTGTATTGTTTGCCGGCCCTACGTTGATTGCGCTAAGCGGTTTTATGTCCGGGCTTGTCACCTATGTTGCTGACTTCCTGCCTCTATCTGCCCCTTTTGGCCGTGACGATGATGCCTACCGTCAATCCTGGACTATTTTCTACTGGGCGTGGTGGATCAGTTGGGCACCTTTCGTCGGCATGTTTATCGCCCGCGTGTCACGAGGCCGTACAGTGCGAGAGTTCGTGCTCTGTGTGCTGCTTGTTCCCAGCTTGTTCATCTTTATTTGGATGGGCGTCTTTGGCGCTACGGCGTTAGATCAGCTCTACGCAAACCCCGCCAGCAGCTTGGTTAAAGAGTATGTCATCGACAACTACAGACCTGAATTATCGCTATTTGGCATGCTTAATGAGCTGCCTCTAACAGGTATTATGTCTACCTTAGGTATCGTGTTGGCACTGATATTCTTCGTTACCTCGTCGGACTCGGGGTCTTTGGTGATCGACACTATCACTGCCGGTGGAAAAATTGACGCTCCCCGCCCACAGCGCATGTTTTGGGCGATTGTTGAGGGGCTTATCGCTATCGTACTGCTGATTGGTGGCGGCTTATCAGCGCTTCAGGCAGGCGTGACAGCAACGGCCATTCCATTCTCAATTGTTATGCTGCTGATGTGCTACTCGATCATTAAAGCGCTGAATGGCGAGTTAAAGCATCTGCGCCGCTAACGAGGACATTAGGACGATAGTAAAGAGCCTCTGCTAACATCAGCAGAGGCTCTTCACTTATCAGTACGACATAACACTAACGCTTCAAGCCAAGCGCTGTTCAGTCTCGGCATCAAACAGCACGGCGCGGGCCATATCGACGCGTAGCGACAAGCGTTCGCCGGGTGCAATTGCGCATTTAGGCCCTACCCTAGCGGTGATTTCCTGCTCTCCCAGCGGCAGGCGTAGCAGAATATCGGCACCGGTCGGCTCAACGACGCTTACCTTGGCCTCCATTAGTGTCCCTTCCGCCTGCTCGCTCAGCCGAACATCCTCCTCGCTGAAGTGTTCTGGTCGCAGCCCAAGAATAATTGGCTTATTCAGCTGTTCCACAAGCCCCGCTGCATTGCGTCCAGAGGGCCATGGCAGCAAGAGATCGTCTTCATCAGGGGTGGCAATACGTAGTGCATAGCCATCGCCCGCCGCCTCTAGCGTCGCACGAATAAAGTTCATCGATGGTGACCCCATAAAGCCTGCGACGAACATATCGACCGGGTTGTTATACACCTCATCGGGGCTACCAAGCTGCAGGATATTGCCATCACGCATCACCGCAATGCAGTCGGCTAGGGTCATTGCTTCGACTTGGTCATGGGTGACGTAAACAATTGTGGTGCCTAAGCGCTGGTGGAGCTTTTTAATCTCGGTACGCATATCCACCCGCAGCTTTGCGTCCAGATTCGATAGCGGCTCGTCAAATAGATACACCTTGGGCTCACGTGCCAGCGCCCGCCCCATGGCCACCCGTTGACGCTGGCCACCCGAAAGCTGGGCAGGCTTACGCTCAAGCAGGTGGGAGATTTGCAGCAGGTCGGCCACGCGCTCTACGGCACCGACACGCTCAGCTTTGGGCACCTTGCGCATTTCCAGCCCAAAGCTGATGTTTTGCCGTACGGTCATGCTGGGATAGAGCGCGTAGGACTGAAACACCATGGCAATATCCCGCTCAGCGGGCGTGCGCCAAGTGACGTCTTCGCCGTCGATATAGATATTGCCGCTAGTCACTGGCTCCAGCCCGGCGATGGCATTCATCAGCGTGGATTTACCACAGCCAGATGGCCCCACCAAAATCAGGAACTCACCGGAGTCAATCGAAATACTGACATCTTTCAGCACCCGCTCGCTGCCGAACTCTTTGCGCACGTTGTGAATTTCTAACGCTGCCATAATGAAAACCCCATTGTAAGACTGCTGACAAAGTTGTTATTCCGGTCTGAACAACCCTTGGCGGGGGCGCTGTAAATCCTTCCCTGGACGCTACTTTCGCCATCCATGGCGAAAGACCCCCGCTACGGGTTGATTCTGACCTTGCTAAAGAAACCTTTAGAAAGTTGTCACCAATCTGATTGTTATTAGCCTTTCACGGAGCCTGCCGTCAGCCCGCGCACGAAATACTTTCCGGCCAGCACATACACCACCAGCGTTGGCAGTGCTGCAATCATCGCGGCGGCCATATCGACGTTGTACTCACGCACACCAGTGGACGTATTGACCAAATTGTTGAGCGCCACCGTCACCGGCTGGGTGTTATGAGCCGAAAACGCTACGCCAAACAGGAAGTCATTCCATATCTGGGTGAATTGCCAGATGACTGACACCACAATAATCGGCGCGGAAACCGGTAATAAAATGCGCCAGAAAATACGGAAGAACCCTGCGCCATCCAGCTTCGCCGCAGAGACCAGCTCGTTAGGAATACCGACATAGAAGTTGCGGAAAAACAGCGTGGTGAAGGCAATGCCAAAAACCACATGCACCAGAATCAACCCCGCACGTGAACTGGAAAGCCCTAACCAGCCCAAGGTTTGTGCCATTGGTAACAGCACCACCTGAAACGGGATAAAGCAGCCAAATAGCATCAGCGCAAAGACCAATTCAGAGCCTTTAAAGCGCCATTTGGTCAGCGCATAGCCGTTTAGCGCCCCGACCGTGGTGGAGATCAGCACGGCAGGAATCACCATCGCAAAGGAGTTCCAAAAATAACCGCCGACACCTTCACAGCGCATACCGGTACACGCTTCTCCCCAGGCTTTCGTCCAGGGTTCAAGGGTTGGGTTTTGCGGCAGCGATAGCAGCGTTCCCGCACTTATTTCGCTCAACGGTTTGATAGAGGTCATCAGCATGACCACCATCGGCAGGATATAAAACAGCCCCGCCACAACAAGTACGCCATAAAGCACAGCACGCAACAGCCGTGCGGCAAGCGTTTGCCGACGAATCACGTTAGCCATGTTTGCGGCTCCTTAGTTCGGAATAGAGGTAAGGAATCAAAATCGCCAGAACACCGCCGAGCATTAACATCGCGCTAGCAGAGCCGAGCCCGATCTGAGCACGATTAAAGGCGTGGGTGTACATAAAGGTGGCCGGCAGATCGGTGGCGTAGCCAGGCCCGCCGCCGGTTAGTGCTACCACTAAATCAAAGCTCTTAATCGCAATATGGGCCAGAATCATCACCGCGCTGAACACCACCGGGCGCAGGCACGGCATCACCACCCGCCAGTAAATACGCGGCAGGCTAGCACCGTCTAACTGAGCAGCTTTGACGATGCTGTCATCAATGCCCCGCAGCCCTGCCAAAAAGAGCGCCATCACAAAGCCGGATGCTTGCCAAACCGCTGCAATCACCAGGGTATAAATCGCCATATCAGGATCAACGATCCAGTCGAAGCGAAACGACTCAAACCCCCAGCTTTGCACCATCGCCTGAATGCCCAGTTGGGGATTCAGCAGCCACTTCCATACCACGCCCGTAACAATAAACGACAGTGCCATGGGGTAGAGATAAATCGTGCGCAGCGCGCCCTCTTGGCGAATTTTCTGATCCAGTAGAATTGCCAACAGCGCGCCAATCACCAAACAAATCACAATAAACAGCACGCCAAACAGCATCAGGTTGGTAGAGGCTATCCACCAACGCTCGTTGGCCATTAGCCGCGTATATTGGCCAAAACCAACAAACTCGTAGCTAGGCAACATGCGCGAGCTGGTTAGCGACAACACAAAAGTCCACAACATAAAGCCGTAAACAAAAAACAGAGACACCGCAACAGAAGGGGCAAGTACCAAACGGGGCAGCCAGGCTTGAAGCCAGCCAGACGCCGTCGGCCGCACTGCAGTCCGCGTCGTGGGTTCACTCATGAGAATATCCCTCGCCAGTCAGCCGCTAGCACCGCCGTTGCGGCGGCGCTAGTTACGTCACTAATTAAAAGTACGCAGTGGCTTAGAAAGAGGCGGTTTCAGCCGCACTTACCAACCGTTCAGCAGCTTCTTCGGCAGGCATATTGGTGTCATTGAAGTAGTTGGTCACAACATCAAAGATCGCTCCCTGGACATCCGCGCGCACCGCCATCCCGTGAGCCAAGCTGGGGACTAAACCGCCTTCATCAGCGGTGCGTTGGAAGTCAGCAAGTGACTGCTGAGCACAGCTATCAAACTCACTTATATCTAGGTCGGCTCGCGCAGGAATGGAGCCTTTGGCAAGGTTAAAAGCTTCCTGGAAAGTCGGCTCTAAGACTAAGCGTGCCAGGGTCTGCTGAGCCTCACGCCCGGCGTCGTCGCTCATTCGAAACATCGTTAGGCTATCGATATTCAACGTAAAGGCGTCTTCAGTACCGGGCGCCGCCGCGCACAGATAGTCTTCACCGGCAGTAAGGCCTGCGGCGGTGAACTCCCCTTTGGCCCAGTCACCCATTATCTGGAAGCCTGCAGTGCCTTCAATGACCATGGCAGTGGCAATGTTCCAATCGCGGCCAGACATGCCCTCATCCATCAGCTCACGTAGACGCTTAAAGTCTTCTAGCGCAGCGATCATCTGCTCCCCACCAAGCGCCTCTGGGTCTAGCTCCACCAGCGCCTGCTGATAAAACTCGGCTCCCTGGCTACCCAGCACGACACTTTCAAACACCGTTGCGTCTTGCCACGCTTGGCCACCATGGGCTAGCGGTACAAAACCCGCCTCACGAATGGCTTCACCAGCGGTAAAAAGCTCATCCAGCGTGGTGGGCATTTCAACGCCTGCCGCTTCAAGAACGTCAGGGTTCGCCCATAGCCAATTAACACGGTGAACGTTCGCGGGGACGGCAACATAGTGGCCGTCGTAGCGCATAATATCGGCAACTATTTCAGGTAGTAGGTCATTCCAGCCTTCAGCGGCAGCGACCTCGTCTAAATTACCCAGAAGGCCGAGCTTGCCCCACTCTTGAATTTCGGGGCCATTAATGAGCGCAGCGGAAGGCGGGTTACCAGACATTGCACGAGACTTAAGTACCGTCATGGCGGTTTCACCACCACCCCCGGCCACAGCGAAATCCTGCCAGCCATAGCCTTCGGCTTCCATTAACTCTTTGAGGACGTTTGCTGCGCGGGCTTCACCGCCTGAGGTCCACCAGTGCAGCACTTCCACTTCGTTGGCTTGGCTGGTGCTGGCCGCCATGCTGGTGCCAGCCGCCACGGCTAATGCGAATACGGACTTTTTAAACGTAGGCACGTTAAATACGGGCATATTGATACTCGGCATGAATAGCTCCTGCTGTTGTTATTGTGCTGTTGTTTTTGTGCTTATGAGATGTCGTTGCTGATGATGCTCGACTGAACGACTCACAGCAGAGTACGCCACCCTGGCACACAACGGGAGTTACCGAGTCCTGCATAGTCTTGGCAATTTATTAATAGTGTTAGGGTTTTATTACAAGTCAGTAACACTCGTTTGGCGCGGTAGCGTTAACGTGGCCACTAACCCGCCTGCCGAGTGATTCGATAAGACGATATCACCTCCATGAGCACGGGCAATATGTCTGGCAATGCCAAGTCCCAGGCCACTGCCACCGGTATAACGGCTTCGAGAGGCTTCCAGACGCACAAAAGGTGAAAATACTCGGGAAAGCTGCGCATCAGGAATACCTGGCCCATCATCATGAATGCGCAATGTTACGATGCCCGCCTGCTCTGCCAGCGTTACGGTTGCTTTCTGGCCGTAAAACACCGCGTTTTCAAGCAGGTTTGCTAAGCAGCGTTTTAGCGCCAGAGGCTTAACGGTTAGCGGTAACACAGCGCCATGGAGTGATACCTCACCGCCGTACAGGCGTAACCCTTCGGCAATCTCCAACAACAGCGCGTTAAGATCTGTAGGCTGGGGTTCTTCATGCAGATCCAACCCTTTGACCGAGGCCAGTGCGCCTTTGACCAGCTCACTCAACTCGTCAAGCGAGGCGCAAAAACGTTCACGCTGAGCCGCATCATCGAGCATTTCGGCACGCAGCCGCATGCGTGTAATGGGAGTCTTAAGATCATGAGAAATCGCCGAAAACAGCCGCTCGCGCTCATCAACCTGTTCTTGAATGCGCCGCTGCATACGATTAAAGGCCGCTGCGGTAGCGGCCACTTCTTTAGGGCCGCTCTCTTTAAGTGGCGGGCTAGCCAAATCATCACCCAACTGACGTGCTGCTCGGGAAAGCCGTGCCAACGGCCGAGTTACACTGGTAATACCTAGTAACGAAAGCGCCAGCACGCTTAGCAGCACCAACACGCCGACCAATAAACGCTCTTCAGACAGCCAACGGTAGCCGCTAAAAATATCCGGGACGCCCAGTAGTGTGGCCACGTAAAGCCAGGTATCCGGAGCCAACTCCAACTGCACCACTAAGATAGGGGGCGAAAGCGGCTCCATTAACAGACTGTGCTGCCCCCAACGGGGTGGTAAATCGTAAAGCAGCACTTCGTTATTGAAGACACGCAAGCTTTCCGGGCGGGAAAATTCCACTACCACATCGTCAATGGAGAGCTGCTGGGTCAAAATAGAGCGCACGTTGTCTACCACGAC
The DNA here is from genome assembly GCF_024182575.1 of Halomonas sp. MS1. Taxonomy (NCBI): domain Bacteria; kingdom Pseudomonadati; phylum Pseudomonadota; class Gammaproteobacteria; order Oceanospirillales; family Halomonadaceae; genus Halomonas; species Halomonas sp. MS1. The sequence continues at coordinate 2,830,993 of NZ_CP098926.1, read as the reverse complement.
CTCTTTTTCCGGGCCGCTGCCAATATCTTCGACATGAATGCGTCGCTCATTCACGCTGACAAAAAAACGCGTGCCACCCATGCTACGCAGCTGATCCAACACAATGTGTCGATAATCTACCGGCAGCGAACGGAAAAACCGCATGGTCGAGGCAATACTGAAGGCCATGTTGCTGGAAAGCTCATCTAACTGTTCAAGCTGGCTGGCCCGCACCTGGGAAGTCCATAGCGCATAGCTAGCCGCTTGAGCAACCAGCACGCCCGTAATCATAATGACCACAAAGCGCCCACGTAGACTGCTTGGCAACCAGCTCGCGAGGATGCGCTTAATGCCTTTCACGAAGCGGCTTCTACCCTGGCGGTCAACACATAACCAGCCCCACGCACGGTGCGAATCAGTTGTGAGTGCTGTGCATCTTCCCCCAACCGCTGGCGCAAGCGGCACACATGTACGTCAATCGAGCGGTCTAGCGGTGGTGCTTCACGGCCGCGGGTCAATGTGTAGAGATCATCGCGAGTAATGACGGTGGCAGGCCGCTCCAGAAACACCTGCAGTAGTTGGAAGTCTGCACCGGAAAGTGCGGTGCGAATACCTTCCTGGTCAATCAGTTCGCGGGTCATACGATCCAGTTGCCAGTCGCCAAAGCGAACCCAGCGAGCCTCTTGGGTCGGCGCGCCAGTTGCTGCCGGGCGGGCTCGACGCAACACCGCTTTAATCCGCGCCAGCAACTCACGAGGATTGAAGGGCTTAGCGATATAGTCATCAGCGCCTAACTCAAGCCCCAAAATGCGGTCGGTATCATCGGCACTGGCGGTGAGCATAATAATCGGCGTATCGCTGGTTTTGCGCAGCTCCCGGCAGATAGTAAAACCGTCATCCCCCGGCATCATGACGTCAACGACCAACAAGTCTGGCGATTGATCAACCAGTTGCTGATACAGCGAATCTGCCCCGTCGGCGGTCAACACGTGATAGCCGTGACGCCCTAAATAGTCTGCCAACAGTTCGCGGATTTCCGAGTCGTCATCAACGACCATCAAGGTAGCAGGCGTGGTTGTCATGGTAGCAATATGCCCTGGGTTATTATTACTCGTTATTATCATTTTAGGGGCTAGATGATGGTGGAGTGGCCACCCTATCGCAAGCGGCCATCGACCAAGGTTGCAGCGTGAAGCGGTTATTACAGCGCGAAGCGTTTTGCTAGCCACCGAGCCACAGCCGCTTCGCTATGATGGCCGATACGCTCAGCGCTGGAAACTCGATCGAAAAGCGCAGGGTGGGCGTTGTTCATTACCTGGGCTTCCCCTGCCAGATTAAGCATTTCAGTATCGTTTAGGTTATCGCCAAATGCTAAGCACTCTACCGGCGTTAGCTTTAGCTTTTCCAGCAGCGCCGTTAAGGCCACGCCTTTATTAACGCCACCCGCCATAATTTCTAAAGAGTCGATCGTTGAGTATGTGATATGTAGGCTGTGGCCATGCGCCTCCTGGGCCTGACATTCCAGTTGCGCTAACGCAGCCGGATCACCTATATAGAGCACTTTACCAACCCCATCAGCATCCATCGCTGCCTGCGGCACAACCTCGTAACGAAAGCCCGTCGAGGCATGCAATGACAACAGATGCGGTGCGTCGGCATCGATATACCAGCCGCTTTCACGATAAAGGTTGAGCCTTACCTGAGGCGGGCGCGGCAACTGAATAAGCGTTTCGACGTAGGCTGGTTCAAGATGGGTCGCGCTCAAAAGCGTGCCGTCTGGAGCATGGACATATGCCCCGTTGGTACTGATTAAATAGGCCGGGATATCCAACTGATCGCGAAACACGCGCATATCGTTATAGTGGCGACCAGACGCCAGCGCGACATGATGGCCTTGCGCTACAAGCGCTCTCAGCACCTCAATAGTGTTGTCGTGCAGCCGGTGGTCGCTGCCTAACAGCGTACCGTCAAGGTCGGAAACGATAAGGCGTGATGTCATGGTGCACTCCTGATGATAGAACTTCTCAGCTTATCCGATTACGCTCGCCGCTCCCAGCCGGACTAAAGAGACTCAGAGCCCTCTAAGGCAACGCCGCCTGAAGAGGACTCTTCGCTATCTTAACGCTGGTTAATTTAGCGTCACGACACGGCTATGCCGCTGACCATTGGCACTGGCGCTGCGCAGTAGCACCGTGTTTTCCACCTCAGGGCGCGCGCTGTCCTGATAGACCTGCCAGCTCGCCCCGTCGTCCAAAGAGTACTCAATACTTACTCCAGGTAACGCGACATTGGCCACTAGCCTACCCGCTTCAACCCGCGCTCCTGGCAACGGCAGACGATAAGCGATCCCATCGCGCTCCAGCCGTGGCAGAACACGTTGACCAAGCAGGTTGGCAAAACGCTGCCAGTCCTCGATCAACGATTCATCGTCGACAAAGGACGTCTCGCCACCGATGAACACCTGACCAGGTTGATAATCGAGTTCCCACTCGGCTTGGTGCCAGGCTCGCTCGGCCAACGCTAGCAGACGCGGGAAGATCATGTACTCCATCTGCGTCTCGCTACGAACCGTTTCACCCCAGGCTTGAGCGGAAATCCCCCGAGCACCTTGCCACCCCTCGGCGCTCTCGGAACGAAAGGTATTGCCGTCTCGATCAACTGAGGTTTCCGCATTTTGCGCCAGATTATCGGGGGCAAAGGAGAACACTTTGCGCGTATCGGTGAAACGTGTCGCCCAGTAGTAGCCTCGTTCGTGTGGATTGACCTCGTAGGGCATGTCGAAGTAGAGATAATCTGGGCTCGAAAGAATCACCTCATAACCCCGCGACTGCCACTCGGCCACCGACTGACTACCGCCCCAAAACAGCGGGTCCCAGAAATTGACCGCGACCTGCGGCGTCGCAAACTCGGCGGCGGACTCAACATGCTTAAGGCCGTCTTGCCAGGCTGACATCCGCGCTATTCCGTAGCTGTCAGCGAGTTGGTTAACCTGTAGGGCAAAACGGCTCGGCAGTTCCTCTACAGAAGCGACCTCTCCATCGGCAACGCTCTGTTGGCAAATTGGCGACGCCTCCCAGGGATGGTGCTGATCACTCTGGTCGATGGTTCCTCGCCAGTCGACCGGTTCTTCAGCATCGATATCCTGAAAACCATGACCTAGCAGGATATTCTTGGCTTCATCACCACCAAAGTGCCAGTTGTCCAGCGCCTGGCCCGCCTCTTGGTGCATCGATACCACTTCGCCCATCACCTTATCGACAAAGCGGTTCGTCGACTCAAGACAGGGGTTGAGGTAGCTGCGACGATCATAGAGCTGAACCGACAGCGTATTGGACGTATCTTCGGGGTCGATTAATCGATACTCATTAGCTGCCGCACTATCGCCCTCCTCCATCAGCCGACGATATCGCGCTTCCATAGCCACCACAGCGGCGCGAGCATGAGCCGGCATATCAATTTCAGGCACCACCTGAATATGGCGAGCCTCGGCATAGCGAACGATATCGATGTAATCCTCACGGGTGTAGAAACCGCTACCGGCAGTATCGTCCTCTGGCCCAGAGCCCAGCTGAGGTAAAAGACAGTTCGTTTCTGCCAGGTCATGACAGCGCTTGCTGCCTACTTCGGTTAATTCCGCCAACCCCGGAATTTCCAGCCGCCAGCCCTCATCATCGGTGAGATGGAAATGGAAACGGTTGAGCTTGTACGCAGCCATCTGATCAAGCAAGCGCAACACGGCGGCCTTATCTTTGAAATTCCGTGCAACATCCAGCATGACGCCGCGATAGTCGTAACGTGGAGCGTCATCAATGTCCATCGCTGGCACCAATCCCGCCTCATCCATGGCCGCTATTAGCGACTGGACAGCATAGAAAGCCCCAGTGGCGTCAAAGGCCAGAATATCGGCACCGGACTCATTGAGCTGCAGGCGATAGCCCCCCTCCCGTGCCAATGCTTCATCGAGAACGTCTGACTCAGAGACCAAGCGGGCACGAATCACCAAGCCGTCGCCACCTTCGTTAACGGGAATGTCGAGCCGTTCGAAGCGCTCTCCCAGTACCGCTAGGCTGGCCTCGCTCAGCATTGGCATCACTAGGCTGACCCCTTCAGATAAATCGAGGGTAGCCTCTCCCAGGCGAGATGATCGCGGTGTTGGCAAAATAGCTCCCCGCAATGCGTCGGCGGGCATTGCAGTGGCCGCAGCGTTGCGCTCGAAGCGTGTCTCGGCCGTCATCACCACGTTGTTATCGTCCGGTGTACGCATAAGCTGCTCACCGAACGGAGCACGGACAAAATCGGTCAGCACTTCATCACGGGTATTATCGATCACCGCTGTTTCATCGCCCACTGCCAGGTACCAGTTGGGCATCACATCGGTCATGAATAGCTGCCAGTACTCACCCACGATGGGAATTTCCAGGCTCTCTCCAGCGTCCAGTCCAGTAAATGTGTCATTGGGTTCAAGGCGATGGAGATCCCCTGTGATACGCGTCAGCGACAGTTCAGGATGATCCATCTGCAGCAAGCGGCGAATACTCGAAAAATAGAGCTCCCAATCGCTCGCCTCAATGGCCTTATCAGAGGTATTGGTCAACAGGATCGTCGCGGTGAAACAGGCGGCGTAATCCGCCCCCAACCTCTGGCAGTCGATATCATGCGCCTGTGGCTGATTGGCGGTTATCGTGTACTGCACGTCTAGCCGCTGCGCCAAGTCACGGGCAGACGACGCGTCAAGCTGTGTGGTTTCGCTGGCCTGGGCTGTCGCTGAGTTGATTGCAACCCCGATAGCCAGTGTCGTTAGGGCCTTCGTCAATGTTGTCATTGTTTTCACCTCAAGCATTACAGAATCGAGAAAGGAGCCACAACCGTGAACTTGATGTCGTGCTCATCTTGAAAGGCATTTTTAAAGCCGCCATCTCCCCAGGAGGCGTAGTCGGTGCGGTTGTCGTAGCGGGTATAGTGCAGTTGAAAACGCGTGCCCTCGGCCCAGCCATTCTGAACTTTGTAATGCACGTCAAAGTTCCAGGCGGACTCACTAAAGCGGCGACCGGGGTCCTCAAAACCTGAGTAGGGTCGAGCATCCCAGCCATAAGCATGAGCCACGCCCAGCGACCAACCGGGCAAATTCCAGCCTTCCAGGTCATAGGTGACACCGGCGTAGAGGGACTTCTCGCCATCGTGATTCCAGTCGGATCGGGCATCCCACCAGATATCCAAGCGGCCGTTGGACGATGCATAAGGGGTGGTCATTCGCGGTAGGAAATAGCCCTGAGATCCTGGGGCATGCACCCAGCTAAACTCAAGCCGCCAATCGAAGGCACCTTGATCATAGTGAGCGGTAAGCACCTGCTGCCAGGCAGTACCGTCATAGACGTCGTTGGCTGAGCCATCGTCATGGCGGTCACGGGCGGCGTAGGTTTGGTAACTCAAACGCAGCGAGGAGTCGTTCAACTGGGTGGCATAAGACACCTTGCCGAACCCTTGATCCATATAGCCCTGGGCTTGCCCAAAAGCTGCCTCGACGGCCAGATCATCGGTGACGTCGTAGCGTGCTCCCAGCGAGTGTAGGTAGTCGATCGTCTCTCCATCGGCTTGGCGAAACTCGTAGAAGCTCTGATACCAAGGGGCCTTGTAACGATCAGCATGAAAATAGCTCAGCGATAGGTCACCTATCCTGGCGCCGAGTTCTCCACCGCGATAAGTGCCTGGCAGGAAGGACCAGTTGGGGGCGATAACACTGGTGCCTTGGGGCTGCAGATACCCTAACCGCCCCCACATATCGCCAAACTTAAACTTGAGTGCGGCCCGGTAGAGGCTTGCACCATTCGTTTCCTTACCGTCCCAGCGCTCTTCCCACAGAGTGCTTGCTGGACGAAAATTGAATTCCGTGCCCTGGTGGCGGTTCTGAAAGTCGTAAGCAGCAAAGGCGGCTAGATCCAGCCCCACAACGCCCCCCGCATGACCACTCGAGAAGTCGACAGCCAGATTGGCGGTGGAGTGCTGCAGATTGGAAGCGTAAGCCCCTGGGCTGCCCTCGCCATCCGGCCCCATACCTCCCGAACGACGATCACGGTCGCGATAGATATAAAACAGGGTGGTCTCAAGACTGGCCTCTTCCATAAAGCCCTGAGGCTCGTCGGCAGAAGACGTCAAAGGAACCAACGATAAGGTGCCGATCAGGGCTAGTTGACCAAAGCGACCTAACGGCTGCCCTTTTTGGGGCGTAGGTATGCTTGATATCAGCATGGTGTCGTATCCGATTGTTGTTGATTTTGGATTAGCGTTGCAGTGATGTGCACGTTTTAAAGACGCGCGGGGTCTGTGGGGCAGCGCAACGCTGCCCCATAAACATGGGTCTATGACGTAGAAGTCTTGGCTAAATCGCCACGGCTACCCGTTACTCAGCCGTTGCCGAGTAACGGGTGTCGATTACGAGCGTTAGGCTCTTAGTGAATGCGCGATAGCAGCGGCTTGATCGCCGACGATCAAGTGCCATGTATTGCCGTTCAACGCCTGGATGCCTCTGCATCCCAGTTGGTCAAGCGCTGCGCTGTCTAGCCCAGCGCCATCGACTAGCTCTACGCGCAGGCGTGTCTGGGCTTGAACGTCCAGCCGTTGTACGTTGGCATTACCACCTAAGGCAGCCATCCAGCGTTGGGCCACCTCGGCGGGCAATGCCGTTGGTTGAGAAGGGTTTGCGGGGGTGCCAGGGCTCTGTTCAGAAGGAGTATATTCAGAAGGGCTATGTGCAGCAGGGCTATGAGAAGAGGTATTGGCATCCATCGCCGCTCCACTCTGCTTGAGCGCTTGTCGAATCTCATCTGCGATACCATCCGCAATGGGCCCCATCACTACCTGGAGACCACCGCCCTGGAGACGCATGATCCCCCGAGAGCCCAGCGATTTCAGAGCCGGCTCATCAATTGCCTCAGGATTCTCCAGCACCAAGCGCAACCGAGTCGTACAGGCACCTACGCTTTGCAGGTTGCTCGCGCCACCTAACGCCGTGACAAACGCGGGGCCACGTTCACCGAGTGGTGTTGGGGCTGCTGCGGAGGAAGCACTTTCCGGCTCGCGCCCTGGGGTAGGTAGATTAAAGCGGACGATGGCCCAGCGAAATACCGTGTAGTACAGAACAAAATAGACGAGGCCGACAGGCAGCATCAGCCAACCATTGGTGGAAAGCCCGTAAGAGAGTGCAAAGTCAAAGGCTCCAGCGGAGAAAGTGAAGCCAAGCTTCACGTCCAGCCAGTGCAGCAGCGCCATGGAAATGCCCGTTAACACTGCGTGCATGCCATAAAGCAGCGGTGCCAGAAACATAAAGGTGAATTCGATGGGTTCGGTGACACCGGTCAGGAAAGCCGTCAATGCCAGCGAAAGTAACAAGCCACCCACCTGGGCACGGCGTCCTTTTGGTGCGGCATGGTACATGGCCAGCGCCGCGGCTGGCAGGCCGAACATCATCACCGGGAAAAAGCCCGCCATAAAGCGCCCTGCTTCAGGGTCACCAGCAAAGAAACGGTTAAGGTCGCCATTGGCTACTACCCCAGCGGCTGTCTCAAAATTGCCGAAGACGAACCACACCAGGCTATTCAGCACGTGATGCAGACCCGTCATAATCAACAAACGGTTAATCGTTCCGTAAACGAAAAGCCCCAGTTCACCAGCGCCAATCAGCCAGTGACCAAGAGCATCAATGCCATGTTGAATAGGCGGCCAAATCACCCCAAAAACCACCCCCATTGCTACTGCCGCTAGGCCAGTAGCAATAGGTACAAAGCGTCGCCCACCAAAAAAGGCCAGATAGTCAGGGAGCTGAATCGACTTATAGCGATTATAAAGCAGGCCTGCCACGCTGCCGGCAATAATCCCTGCCAGCACCCCCATATCAATCTCAGGGTTAAGCGCGGTCAGCACCGCATCTAGCACCAGATAGCCAATCACCCCGGCCAGGCCGGCAGCGCCGTTACTATCATCCGCGAAGCCTACGGCGAGGCCGATGGCAAAAATCAGCGCCAGGTTGGCGAAAATGGCCTGGCCAGCGCCAGCAATAAAGGCAATATCCAGCAGATCAGGCTGCCCAAGGCGCAGCAATAGACCTGCAATAGGCAATACCGCGATGGGTAGCATCAGAGAGCGGCCAAGCCGCTGTAGCCCGCCCATCAGGCGGGAACCGAAGGTCGTAGAAGACATTTCAGCACCTCTCAAGGGTCGTTGTTGTTATGTCGGTTTGGTTGGCCTTAGCAAGCCACGCGCTTAAGTGCTGGCGTACAGCAGTCGCATCGTCCAAGGCCAGTAGTGCGGGAAGTTCATCTGCCAGTGCGGCAGCATTCAGGCAACGCAGGGCAGCTTTCACTGCAGGCACACGTGCAGGTTCTACAGAGAGTTCATCGACACCCAGCGCGACGAGCAGAAGCGCGACCCGCTCATCACCCGCGGCGGCACCGCAGACACCCACGGGGCAGTGTCCTTTCGCGCCGTCTACCGTCGCTTGAATCAGCCGCAGCACCGCGGGATGCAATACATCCGCTCGTGCGGTGAGCGCCGGGTCCTCACGGTCCATCGCCAGGGTGTACTGGGTTAAATCGTTGGTGCCGATTGACAGAAAGTCGGCTTCAACAGCGAGGCTTCTGGCGCACAGAGCAGCACTAGGCACCTCGATCATGGCACCAAGGCGCGGACGCGCATCGAGCCCCATTTCGCTGGCCAACGTCTCTAAGCGCTTGCGCACTTCGCGCAGCTCGCCAACCTCGGTCACCATCGGCAGCATGATATGTAACGTTTCCAACGGCGTAACGCCGAGTAGCGCTCGCAGCTGAGTCTCCAGCAGTTCAGGCTGGCTGGCCCACAAACGAGCGCCCCGCACGCCCAGCGCTGGGTTAGGTACTGACGGCAATCGCAGATAAGGAAGCTGCTTGTCTGCACCAATATCCAGGGTGCGAATAATCACAGGCTTGCCATCTAAGGCCTTCACAGCAGCCTGATACTCATCACGCTGAGTCGCCTCACTGGGGGCGCTATCTCGCTCAAGAAACAGGAACTCACTGCGCAGTAGGCCTACACCATCAGCACCCGACTCTGCCGCCAAACGCGCCTCTTCGGCGCCACCGATATTGGCGCTCTCGCCCGTCCAGAGTGATCGCTGGTTCATGCGCTAACGCTTGCGCTTGCTCAGCTTCATAACGGCGAGCATCAATGCGCTCTGCCACTTCCGCCCGTTGAGTAGCGCTAGGGCTCAACGCCAAGCGCCCATTTTCCGCATCTAGAATGACGCTCTCGTTTGTGGCGCTATTAGCAGCGTCGATTAGGCTCGCCCCCATGGCCACGAGGCAGGGAATACCTCGGGCGCGTGCCAAAATGGCCACATGAGAAGTGGTGCCCCCGCCCGCGAGACACAGCCCAGCAGGATGCTGGGTAGCAACGGCCACCAGCTCTGAGGGTGTCAGCTCATCAGCAACGACGACGGCCCCTTTAGGCAGCTCAGGAAGTGCCGCTTGCTGGTCGTCGCTTAGTTCCACCATCACACGGCGCTGCAAGTCGCGCAGATCTGCAACCCTGGCGGCAAGCAGCGCATTTCCGCTCGCCGCAAGCCTTTCGGCCTCGTCATCAAGCGCCTCACGCCAAGCTTGGCCAGCGCTGCGACCTTCACTAATGTGCTTACCTGCCGCTGCTGCCAAATCGGGATCATCGAGCCAGGCGCCATGGGCAGCAAAGATTTCCGCCTCGGCGCTCTGCCCCTGGCGCGTTGCTTGCGTTTCAGCGTTGGCTAACGCCTCGCCAACGCTTAACAGCGCCTTTTTCAAGCGAGCTGTCTCAACGGCTTCGCCCTCGCCCATCAAGGGCACGGCGGGTAGCGGCAATTGATAAGAGACAAGCGGACCGATGGCTAAACCAGGGCTAGCCACTAAGCCAGCCAGTTCGCCCTCTTTAAGTGCCACTGCGGTTAATGTAGACGACGCAGGTGCGCTATGTTCGTCGGCTTCAGGCGTGGTCAACAGACGCTCGGCGGCATCCAGCGCAACCTCAGCAGCCTCTCCCTGGGCCGTCAGTTTTAACGTTGCGCCTTCGGTCAGGCCCAAGTTCATTAATGCGCTAAGACTAGCGGCGCTAGCACTGGCAGCGTTGTCGCTTGAACCCTCCTGTTGCACCGTCAGATTAACGTTATGCTCGCGAGCAATAGCACGCAGTCGGGCAGCCGGTCGCGCATGCAGCCCCGATGCCAAGGCTAGGGTCACGCGGCGCTCAGCTAACGGCCCGTCAGTACGTGTATCGGATTGCTCAGTAGCCGTGCGGGTTAGTACCAGCAAAGGCTCACCAAGGGAAACCTGCTCACCCTCGCGGTGCTTCGACGGCAGTAATTGCCAACCAGCCGCTTCGGTGATCACCAATGGGGTAATCAGCGCACTTGCGCCCAGCGCTAACGCATCGGCATCGAAGCGGCACAGCGGGTCACCCGCGCGCACGTGATCACCTACGGCGACCAAAGGCTCAATACCTTTTCCGTTTAACTCAACCGTATCCAGGCCAAGGTGAAGCAGTAATTCAACACCCGCCTCGGTTCTCAAGGTGAACGCATGATGGGTACGCGCGCACTGCACCACTTCACCATCACAGGGAGCATGCAGGCATTCGCCCAGTGGATCGAGAGCAATGCCCTCTCCCAGGGTTAGGCTGGCAAAAACCGGATCGGGCACCGCTGTTAGGGGTACCACAACCCCCGCCACGGGGGCCCGCAGCGTTAATGACTGATTTGAATCTGACATGGGAGGACTCCCAAGATTGTTGTTATACGTTACAGGGTGCAGGTAACTTTATTGAGGTGCCGTGGGCGATCTGGATCGCTTCCCCGGGCCTCTGCAAGACCAGCCACCATTTGATAAAAGCTCTGAATCACCGACAGTGGCTGCAGAGCCTCATGACCAGCATCTACCAAGGTCAAATTGCGCTGTACCACGCTCTTGTCGGCAGCAAGGACGACTCGGGCGCCAACACTCTTGAGCCAATCGGTTAACTCCAGCAAACCAGCCTGTTCGGGCCCTGGTGGCGCGAATACCAACACCGGATAATCAGGGCCAATCAGCGCCATCGGACCATGGCGAACTTCGGCACCGCTAAAGGATTCCGCTTGAATCGCACAGGTTTCTTTAAACTTGAGCGCCGCTTCCTGAGCGACTGCAAGACCTGCTCCACGACCAATCACCATCATCTTGTCGGCATTTAGTAATGCCTCGATGGCTGGGGACCAATCCATCGCCAGGGCCTGGGTCAGGCGTTCTGGAAGTTGTTCCAAAGCAGTGAGTAGCAGGCGGTCTTCCTGCCAGTGGCCGATAAGCTGCGCCATGGCAGAAAGCGTGGCCAAGTAGCTTTTGGTGGCAGCGACACTTTTTTCTTCTCCCGCGTAGAGCGGAATTTCACTATCGCTGGCCGCGCCCAGAGGCGACTGCGGCGTATTGACTAACGCTATCGTTCGAGCCCCAGCGGCAGCGAGCGACTGCTGCATCGCCACTAGGTCAGGGCTTTGTCCAGATTGGGAAACCGCCAAGGATAATTGCCCTGTTAGTCGCCAAGGTGCCTTAGCCAGGGTAGTCAGCGAGGGAGGCAGCGAGGCCACCGGAATGCCTTTACGCTGCATACATTGGTAGGCGAAGTAGCTGGCGGCATGATCGGAACTGCCCCGCGCCACGGTGACTGCGGCAGTCGGCTCGGCAAGGCGCAAGCGTTCACCTAGTGCAGCAAGCAACGCGTGATTACGCTGCAACTGACCGCGAACACGTTCAGGGGCGTTGCGAGTTTCTTCAAGCATCAAAGACATTTAAGAGGCTCCTTGGGCGTTTCCACAGATATGACGGCCTTCGACATAGACCGCTTGGAGTTGAAGTTGGGGGTCAAGGATGACCAGATCCGCCAATGCGCCCTCTTGCAGGCGGCCAATGTCGTCGATCCCCAGGAAGTCGGCGGGGAAACGTGACAGGCGATCCGAGGCGTCCGCCAGGGTAAGACCGAGGCTAACGAAGTTACGTAACGCCTGATCCATGGTCAGCGTACTGCCTGCCAAAGTGCCGTCAGCCAAACGCACACCTCCCAGACATTTGGTGACGGTCTGCTCACCTAGACGGTAATCACCGTCTGGCATGCCTGCCGCTGCCGTGGAGTCGGTAACCGCGTAGAGATTAGGGATGCAACGTAAGGCGGCACGGATGGCACCAGGGTGTACATGCAGCAGATCAGGAATCACTTCGGCGTACTGCGCATGGGCGAGCGCTGCGCCGACCATTCCCGGTTTGCGGTGATGCAGTCCGGTCATGGCATTGAACAGATGCGTAAACCCGCAGGCACCATGAGCCAATGCCTCAACACCCTCTTCATAGCTGCCAAGCGTATGCCCAATCTGAACCCGCACGCCGCGCTCGCTGAGATGGCGAATTAATGCATAGTGGCCAGCTAACTCAGGGGCAAGTGTCAGTAAGCGGATGGGAGCCAAAGCACACAGCTCATCCACCCCCTCAATCACCCCATTACGCGCATAGGCGGGTTGAGCACCCAGCTTGCCGGGATTGATATAAGGACCTTCCAAATGGACGCCCAACACCTTGGCGGCGTCCGGCTCCTGCGCTTCCATATAGCGGGCGATATCGCCTAGCACCTGACGGATCCGCTCATCTGGCGCCGTCATGGTGGTAGCAAGCAAACGGGTAGTTCCAAAGCGCACATGGGTGCGCGCTAGGGTGGCAACAGCTGTGCCGCCCTCCATGGTGTCGGCACCACCACCACCATGCACATGCAAATCTATAAAGCCGGGAATAATGCGTGGATGGTCATTGGTATCAGGATCTACCGGATCGCCGTCAATGCGCTTAATACGCCCGTCTTCCCAGTGGATCTCGCCCAGGCGCCAGCCCTCAGAGGTGAGAATATTGCCAAACTGCATAAAACCTCCTAGCGGGTCATCTCGACCATAAAGTCGTAATAATCAGTGCGGCAGTAGGTAACGGTAAGCTCCGCCGGAGAGCCATCTGCGAGATAGCCTAGACGCGTCACTTTGAGCAACGCCTGGCCCTCAGGCACCTCAGCCAGCATGGCTAGTTCTGCGCTGGCATTGATAGCCGTCACATGCTGCAAAGCACGTGCTATGCCTCTGCCGCTGGCTTCCAACGTTGCATAAAGCGATGTATCGACCCGGAGAGGATCGGGCAGCACCGAGATGGGCAGGCAACTCTCTTCCACCGCCATTACCACTTCATCGGCTAAACGCAAACGCTTGAGACGCGCGACTTGAGCGTCAGCCCCCAGGCCAAGGCGCATGCTCTCTTCTGCACTGGGATTGGCCAGCTTGCGTTCCAACCAATGAGAACTCGGCGTAAACCCACGCTGGGTCAGCAGCTCGGTAAAACTAGCGAGCCGTGACAAGGACTGATTGAGGCGAGGGGCAATAAACGTGCCCGAGCCACGGTTACGGTGAATCAATCCAAGCTCTGCTAGGCGATCCAATGCCTTCCGCGCAGTGATGCGCGAAACCGCTAAGCTTTCAGCCAAATTGCGCTCCGAAGGCAACGCTTCGCCAGCTTGCCAAGCGCCCGTCTCAATGGCTTGTTCTAGTTGGCGCGCTAACTGCTGATAAAGCGGTGTCGCGCCCTGAGGATCAAGATGAAGCTGAGTAAAGCGTGGGTCCATGAGTGTCTACCAGTAGCGGCCATACCAATTAGATACCACTATAGACCCAATAAGATACCAATCAAATACCAATTAGATACAACTATGGTTGAATAGTGGCGTCCAGCCCGGCCAATAAGGCAATAAAGCGCGCACATAATTGAACGCAGATCATTGATAGTTCGGGGCCAAAGCGAACTTCAGGGTAACCACGATTGGCGCGGCCTTTGGGAATCCGTATAGTGGCAGGCTACTCTCGCCAACTGATTGAACACATGCTGCAAAACAACTCATTGCTTGCCCAGCTCAAGCAACAGATCCGTGACACCACTCCACGCGCTGAAGGGGTGATCAAAGCCACCGAAAAAGGCTTCGGTTTTCTTGAAACCGACAGCGGTGAATCTTATTTCGTGCCGCCCCCCGCCATGAAGCAAGTACTCCATGGCGATCGCGTCGAGGCGGTGATCCATGAAAACGGCGACAAAAAGTCCGTAGAGCCTGAGAAGCTGATCGAAGCTGGGCTTGACCGCTTTGTTGCCCGTGTTCAGAAGCGCGAAGACCGTTTAGCCGTTGTGCCCGACCATCCGTCGATTCGCAATGTGCTGAAGGCGCGCATAAAGAACAGCCTGGATGAAGCCACCATTGCTGATGGCGACTGGGTTGTCGCGCGGCTGGTACGCCACCCGCTGAAAGAGAACGATCGCGGCTTCTTCACGCAAATTGATGAGCTAGTGGCTAAGGCCGACGACCCCGCCGTTCCGTGGCGCGTCACCCTTGCCCGCCATGCGCTGGAACAAGAGTGCCCGGACGCAGGTACCGAGTGGCCACTGCATGATGAAGGGTTAACCCGTGAAGACCTCACGGCGCAGCCCTTCTTTACTATCGATGGCGAAAAAACCCGCGATATGGACGACGCGCTACACGTGGAAGCGCTGGAGAGCGGCGGTTGGCGGCTAAGCGTTGCGATCGCTGACCCAACGGCCTACGTCGAAGAGGGCCATGCGGCCGACCTTGAAGCGCGCACCCGTGCTTTTACGGTTTACTTACCCGGCCAAAATGTAACGATGTTGCCTGAACAGCTGGCCGATGACCTCTGCTCGCTATGGGAAGGTCAGGACCGCCCTGCCCTTGCCTGCTCGTTAGACATTAATGCCGACGGCAGCCTAGGTGACTACCGTTTCTTTGCGGCTAACGTAAAATCCCACGCCAAACTAGTCTATGACCGCGTTTCCGACTGGATTGACGGTCAAGGCGAGTGGGCTCCCGCTGACAATATCGCTGAACAGCTGAAAGCACTGCGCGATTTGACTGAGGCGCGCACCGCTTGGCGCAACGAACATGCGCTGGTGTTTAAAGATCGTCCTGATTACGTTTTCGACCTGGACGACGCGGGCAACGTCTTAGGCATTCGCACCGAAGATCGCCGCATTGCCAACCGTATGATTGAAGAATCGATGATTGCCGCTAACGCTTGCTGCGCGGATTTCCTCGCCAAACATATCGGTCACGGTATCTTTAATGTGCACCGCGCTTTTGAGCCTGAAAAAGCCGAATCTGCTCAAGAGTTCTTAGCCACTCAGGAGATTGAGGTTGCCCAGGAAGCGCTGACTGAGCTAGCTCACTACAAAGAGCTGAAGCGCGCTCTGGAAAGCCGTGATGATGCCTGGCTGGACGCGCGCCTGCGCCGCTTCCAAGGCTTTACCAGCATGTCAGCTCAACCTGGCCCGCACTTTGGTCTTGGATTACCGGCTTATGCCACCTGGACGTCGCCAATTCGTAAGTACGGCGATATGGTCAACCATCGTTTGATCAAGCGTGTGCTTAAAGGTGAACAGGCTCCGGCAGAAGCCAGCCAGCAGCTCACCGAGCAACTCACCGAGCGGCGGCGCCTGAACCGTATGGCCGAACGCGACGTAAAAGATTGGCTCTACGTTCGCTACTTAACGCCAGCGGCTCAAAACCAAGATGCCTTCGACGCAGAGGTCATGGCGATCAACCGTGGTGGTATGCGAGTACGCCTGTTGGAAAATGGTGCTACCGCCTTCGTACCCGCCCCGCTAATGCACAGCGATCGCGATAAAGTGGTCATTGATGATAAAGAGGGTCGCATTCAAATTGAAGGCGAAGAGCGCTACAAGCTGGGCGACAGCCTGCGCATTGCGCTAACAGAAGCCCGTGAGGAAACCCGCTCGCTGGTCGCCAAACCCACAGAATAACGTTACCTTGCACCGCCCACGCCACGGCATTGCCGTGGCGTTTTATTTTCCCGCCACCCATTAACTGTCGCAGAACTGACTTATTTCTTCCTTATGGTAATCCGATGACACCCTTGTAGTTCGGAGGTTACCTTGCACATCGCTGATGTGACCATGTTTCACGCCCCGGCAAGCGGCGGCGTTCGTACTTATCTGCAAGCTAAACACCGGGTGCTAGCGCACACGGCAAACCTACGCACTAGCCTGTTAGTGCCGGGAGCTGAGCGCGATAGCCTGGGTGACCACCACACCTTGCCAGCGCTACATCTCCCCTTGGGCCAGGGCTACCGCTTTCCGCTGAGAGGGTCACGCTGGCGCGATGCACTAATCGAGCTAAAACCTGATCTTATCGAGGCTGGCGACCCATATGTAACGGCATGGGCAGCCCTTGCCGCAGGCCAAACGCTTGGGGTACCGGTGGTCGGATTTTATCACTCAGATCTGCCGCGCTTAATGGGGGATCGCTTTGGCCGCTACGTAGAGAAACGCTTAACGCGCTACGTCAAAGACCTCTACTGCCAATTTGATAGCGTGCTGGCACCCTGTAACGCTATGGCTAATCGACTCAGGGAGTGGGGAGTCGATAACGTTCGCGTACAGCCATTAGGGGTCGATTTAAACCATTTTCACCCCCAGCAGCGAGACCCTGCTTTCCGCCAAGGGATGGGCATTCCCAGCGATAAAAAGCTGCTGATTTTTGTGGGTCGCAATTCCCGCGAGAAAAATATTGATGTGCTGCTGGCGACGATGCGCCAGCTCGGCAGTGATTACCATTTATTGCTGATGGGTCCCGGCATGCCCCATCAGGTGCCTAGCAATGTCACTGTCGTGGATCGCTGCTGCGGCGCACATGAAGTGGCCAAAGCACTCGCCAGTAGCGATGCCCTTCTGCATGCGGGTACCCGGGAAACCTTTGGCTTGATCGCTCAAGAAGCGATGGCCTGCGGTATTCCTATCGTGGGTGCCAGGGCCGGTGCGCTGGCTGAAAATGTGCCATTAGGCGCCGGCATTCTGTGTCAGCCACTCGACCCGGATGCCATGGCCGAGGCATGCACAGCCTTGTTCAGTAATGACATCGCCGCCAGCGGGCGTTATGCCCGTCATTTTGTCGAACGCCAGTTCAGTTGGGATAGCGTTATCCAGTCTCTTCTTGAGCACTACATCGACCTTTGCAACATTGAACGGCCCAATGCCCTCGCCCACCACCACTAAGCCCCAACGATTACTGCGTTTTCGCCCACTGCATGGTTTTCTACTAGCGGGGGCACTCTTGGCCCCGCTAGTGCTTACCACTTGGCTGGGCGGTGCTGAGGCGCTGCAGCGTATTAAACATTTTCCATTGGCGTTATTGCTGTTGATGCTGGTGTTAGCGTTTCTGTGTTGGAACCTGAATGCAACAAGACTGCGGCTAATGTTAGGTGGCCGCGCAGGGCAACTTGGCCAACGTGGTGCGCTGGGCATCGAGCTGGCATCAAAGTTTGCATTGTGCGCTACGCCTGGAGGGAGTGGAGGACCAGCCACTCTACTTATCCTGCTTGCACGACGCGGCTTTCCTCCTGCCAAAGGGGCAGCGGTGTTTTTGATTGACCAAGGCTGTGACTTGCTGTTCTTCCTTACCATGCTGAGCGGTTTGGTGCTCTTCTCTCTGGCCAGCGATACCCAGTGGCCGCATCAGTCACTAGTACAGTGGTCACTGGTCGGTTTAGCATTTATGGCGACGCTGGTCAGTGGTGTGATGTGTTATTTACCCAGCCTGCTGCGTGCAGGTGGCGTTATAACGACATGGCCAAGCCGTTACCGACGGCGCTGGATAGTAAGGCGCTTATTACGATGCCGATATGCGCTCAAGGTCACACTCGCGCTGCCTTTTACGACGCTGCTCGCGATGATGATGCTTACCGCAGCGCATTGGCTAATGCGCTATAGCTTGCTCTATGTCGCGGTGCTGGGCGTGGGCGGCCATGCCGATTGGATGTGGACGTTTTTAACCCAGATGCTGGCCATGGCGGCCAGCCAGCTGAGCTTTCTTCCTGGCGGAGCAGGTGCCGCCGAAGTGGGCGTTGGCAGTTTGTTGCTACCCTTGATGGAACGCGAGCAGGCCGCAGCAGCCGTCTTAGTATGGCGTCTGGTGAGCTACCACCTCTATTTAGCGGTGGGGGCACCACTATTTATTCTGTACAGCTACCGAATGCTAAACAGAAAATCCGATAATAAAACGCCGGCAAAATAACCGTACACCAACGAATAAGGGCGCCCCGAGGGGCGCCCTTATCGCGTGCGACTAGAGGTCGATAGCTTACCAGCCAGTGACTTCTTTCAGTGCATCGCCGATTTCAGCCAGAGAACGCACGGTTTTAACACCGGCATCTTCCAGGGCAGCAAACTTCTCATCCGCAGTACCTTTGCCGCCAGAGATGATTGCGCCCGCATGGCCCATACGCTTGCCAGGAGGTGCAGTGACACCGGCAATGTAGGAAACCACAGGCTTAGAAACGTTGGCTTTGATGTAAGCCGCTGCTTCTTCTTCAGCCGTACCACCGATTTCACCGATCATCACGATCGCTTCGGTTTTTGGGTCTTTCTCGAACATTTCAAGAATGTCGATAAAGTTAGAACCCGGAATCGGGTCACCACCGATGCCTACACAGGTAGACTGACCGAAACCATGGTCAGTTGTCTGCTTAACGGCTTCGTAAGTCAGGGTGCCTGAACGCGACACGATACCGACTTTACCCGGCTGGTGAATGTGGCCCGGCATGATGCCAATTTTACATTCGCCAGGCGTGATAACACCTGGGCAGTTCGGGCCGATCAGACGCACGCCCAGCTCGTCACATTTTACTTTTGCTTCGAGCATGTCTAGCGTCGCGATACCTTCGGTGATGCACACGATCAGTTTGATGCCAGCGTTAGCAGCTTCAAGAATCGAGTCTTTACAGAACGGTGCCGGAACGTAGATCACGCTGGCTTCCGCGCCGGTTTTCTCAACCGCTTCTTTCACGGTGTTGAAAACGGGCAGGCCCAGGTGCGTCTGGCCGCCTTTGCCCGGCGTAACACCACCGACCATTTGCGTGCCATAGGCAATCGCCTGTTCGGAGTGGAACGTGCCCTGGCCACCCGTGAAACCTTGGCAGATGACCTTGGTGTTCTTATCGATCAGGATGCTCATTACTTGCCCTCCGCTGCTTTTACAACCTGCTGAGCCGCGTCGGTCAGACTGGTAGCAGCGATGATGTTCAGACCGCTAGACGCCAGTTTTTCAGCGCCCAATTCAGCGTTGTTACCTTCCAGACGCACAACCACTGGAACGTTAACACCAACTTGTTCAACAGCACCGATGATGCCTTCAGCAATCATGTCGCAACGAACGATACCGCCGAAGATGTTCACCAGAACCGCTTTGACGTTGTCGTCAGACAGGATGATCTTGAACGCTTCTGCAACGCGCTCTTTGGTCGCGCCGCCACCAACGTCCAGGAAGTTAGCAGGCTTGCCGCCACTCAGGTTGACGATGTCCATGGTGCCCATGGCCAGGCCAGCACCGTTAACCATGCAGCCGATGTTGCCATCAAGCGCTACATAGTTCAGTTCCCACTTCGCTGCATCAGCTTCACGCTGATCTTCCTGGGAAGGATCGCGCATCGCTTGAAGGTCTGGATGACGGTACAGCGCGTTGCTGTCGAGCCCCAGTTTTGCGTCGAGGCAGTGCAGATTGCCTTCGTCGGTAATAACCAGCGGGTTAATTTCTAACAGTGCCAGATCTTTGTCATGGAACAGCTTAGAAAGGCCCAGGAAGATCTTGGTGAACTGCTTGATCTGATCGCCTTTCAGGCCCAGAGCAAATGCCAGCTCACGCGCTTGGTAGGGCTGTGCGCCGACCAGCGGATCGATTTCAGCTTTCAAAATCTTTTCTGGCGTTTCTTCTGCAACGGTCTCGATTTCAACACCGCCTTCGGTAGAGGCCATGAAGACCACGCGACGGGTGGTGCGATCGACGACGGCGCCGAGATACAGCTCGTCAGCGATGTCGGTGCAAGTCTCAACCAAAATTTTAGCAACCGGCTGACCTTTTTCGTCAGTCTGGAAGGTGACCAGGTTCTTACCTAACCACTGCTCGGCGAAAGCTTTTGCTTCAGCCGGATCTTTAATCAGCTTAACGCCACCCGCTTTACCGCGGCCGCCAGCGTGAACCTGGGCTTTAACCACCCACATGTCACCGCCGATCTTTTTGCACGCTTCTTCAGCTTCTTCGGGAGTGTCCACGGCAAAGCCTTTAGACACTGGTAGACCATAATCAGCAAACAGCTGTTTGCCTTGATACTCGTGAAGGTTCATCGATTCATGCCATTGGTTGCATGTGACTCGAACGATGACCCGCTGCTTTAAAAGAGCGGGGCATCCCCGTACCTTCGTCCCCGCTGATTTCTCACAGAGCCGAAAGTGTTGCGCCACCTGACGGTGGCGCTTGGTTGTTGCTTAGCGAATTACTTGCGCTTCTTACGGTTAGCCATATGAATGGCATGGCCGTCTACCGCAAGAGCGGCTTCATGCACAGCTTCCGACATAGTCGGGTGTGCATAGCAGGTCAGAGCTAGGTCTTCAGCGCTAGAGCCGAATTCCATTGCAATCACGCCCTGGGCAATCATCTCACCCGCGTGCTGACCAACAATATGCATGCCGAGAATACGGTCAGTTTCCGCATCGGCGATAATCTTGGCGCTACCCTCGGTGGCGTTATTCGCCATCGCACGACCACTTGCCGCGAACGGGAAGCTACCAGTCTTAACTTCAATACCTTTCGCTTTGGCATCTTGCTCAGTCATACCGACCCAAGCGACTTCCGGGAACGTGTAGATCACGTTCGGAATCGTGTCGTAGTTCATCTCGGCTTTGTGGCCAGCGATGATATCAGCGACCATGATGCCTTCTTCAGATGCTTTGTGCGCCAGCATGGGGCCACGCACACAGTCACCAATAGCATAAACACCGGGTACGTTTGTGCGGCACTGGTCATCAACAAAGATAAAACCGCGTTCGTCCAGTTCAACGCTCACACCATCGGCAATCACACCCTTGGTGTACGGACGGCGACCAACGCAAACAATCAGTTTGTCGAAGGTCATTTCCTGTTCGCCATTGGCATCGGTGTACTTAACGATGACTTCATCGCCATTGGATTCCGAGCCTGTTACGCGGGCGCCCAGTTTAATATCCAGCCCCTGCTTTTTGAGCAGTTTCTGTGTTTCTTTTGCGATCGCCGTATCGACCATCGGCAAGAAGCTATCCATCGCTTCCAGAACAGTAACTTCAGAACCTAAGCGGTTCCAAACGCTACCCAGCTCTAGGCCGATAACGCCAGCACCAATAACGCCTAAACGCTTCGGCGTTTCCTGGAATTCCAGCGCGCCGGTAGAGTCAACAATCAAGCCTTCGGTTAGCGGCGTCGGTGGAATTTCAACCGGCACGGAACCTGCAGCAACAACGATGTTATCAGCGTCGTAAGTGGTGGTATTGCCGTCTAGATCGGTCACTTCGACTTGCTTACCGGAAACCACTTTACCGGTGCCCTCAATAGCCGTAACACCATTGGCTTTAAATAAGCCAGAGATGCCGCCGGTCAAGTTCTTAACGATCTTGTCCTTGCGAGCCATCATTTTTTTGACGTCCATCGTGACGTCACCGGCATTAATACCCATGTCGTCGAAATCGTGCTTGGCTTCGACGAACTTGTGCGAGGCTTCAAGCAACGCTTTAGACGGGATACAGCCGACGTTCAAACACGTACCGCCGTGAACGACGTTGCCTTCTTTACCAATCCATTTTTCAACACAGGCGGCCTTCAGGCCCAGCTGCGCAGCGCGGATAGCCGCTACGTAGCCACCAGGACCTGCACCGATAACGATCACATCAAACTTGTCAGCCATGTTGGCTCCTTTAGCTTGGTTGCCTCCCCCCGTTTGAACTTAAAACGGGCAGGAGGCAAGGTGCGATTGCATTAGAACGCTAATACAGCAGAGGAGGCGGATCAGCGCGCTCCGTTATACGTCCAGCAGCAAGCGAGCCGGGTCTTCCAGCAGCTCTTTAATAGTAACCAAGAATCGTACCGCATCTTTACCATCAATCATGCGGTGGTCGTAGGACAGCGCCAGATACATCATCGGGCGAATCTCGACCTTACCATTCACAGCCATTGGACGATCCTGGATTTTATGCATACCCAGGATAGCGGTTTGAGGTGGATTGATAATCGGGGTCGACATCAAAGAACCAAAGGTACCGCCGTTAGTGATAGTGAAGGTGCCACCGATCATGTCATCCATGCCCAGCTTACCGTCACGACCACGCTTACCGAAATCAACAATCGTGCGCTCAACGTCGGCAATTTTCATGCTATCGGTATCACGTAGCACCGGTACCACCAGGCCACGATCCGTTGATACCGCAACGCCGATATCTTGATAACCGTGGTAAACGATATCGGTACCATCAATAGAGGCGTTAACATCCGGGAAGCGCTTGAGTGCTTCAGAAGCCGCTTTTACAAAGAAGCCCATAAAGCCCAGTTTAATATCGTGGGTTTTCTGGAACGTATCTTTGTACTGCGCACGAAGCGCCATGATTTCAGTCATGTCCACTTCGTTATAAGTGGTCAGCATGGCAGCCGTTTGCTGCGCCTGAACCAGACGCTTAGCAATGGTTTGACGCAGACGCGTCATCGGAACGCGCTTCTCGACGCGATCACCTTCCACTGCCGGTGCGGCGGCAGCTGCTTTCGCCGGCGCTGAAGATTTCGCTGCTTTTTTGGCAGAACCATCTTTCACGGCTTTTTGCACGTCTTCTTTCAAGATGCGGCCACCTTTGCCGGTGCCCTCAATCTTGGCAACATCCAAATCATGCTCAGCAACCATCTTGCGTGCCGCCGGCGCTAGGATCTTATCGCCGACCTTCTCATCAGCGCCTTCATCATCGCTACCCGCAGCACTTGAAGCAGAGGCACTGCTGCTCTCTTCACCGGCGCCACCAGCACCTTCGGTAAAGATGGCCAGAACCGCTTCGGATTCAACCTGACTGCCTTCTTCGGCTTTAATTTCTGCCAGTGCGCCGTCGGCAGGTGCGACAACTTCGAGCACTACCTTGTCGGTTTCGATGTCGGCTAACACTTCATCGCGTTTAACCGCTTCACCAACCTTCTTGTGCCACGTTGCCACGGTGCCTTCCTGGATAGATTCAGGGAAGCTTGGGGCTTTTACGTCATGTTGCTTACCACCGCCGTTACCGCCGCTGGCTTTTTTCTCTTCACTTTTCTCAGCAGGCTTTTTAGCACTAGCATCATCAGAAGATGTATCTTCTTTGCCACTTGCTGCGCTGCCTTCACCGATTTTGCCTAACACTTGCTCTGACTCAACGGTATCGCCTTCTTCTGCCATCACGTCAGTCAGGGTACCCGCTTCCGGTGCGACGACTTCTAGCACCACTTTGTCGGTTTCGATTTCAACAATCAGCTCGTCACGTTCGACGCTGTCACCCGGCTTTTTATGCCACGCAGCCACAGTGCCTTCGGCAACGGATTCCGGAAAGGTTGGCGCTTTGATATCAGTAGCCATGTCGTTTCCCTTATATGTTCTCTAAACCCGGTGGGCGCTTATAGGTTAAAAGCGTCTTCCACCAGCTGGCGCTGCTGTTCAGTGTGGACGGACATATAGCCCGCTGCCGGTGCGGCAGAGGCAGGACGTCCTGCAAATTTCAAATCACGTCCGAGACCATCTTTCAGCATATCGGCGACGGCGCGCATGTGGTGCTGACTTGAGTACCAAGCGCCCTGGTTTAGCGGCTCTTCCTGGCACCACACGATGTCTTCCACATTGGCATACGCCTGGAGCACTTCCAGAAGTTCTTCTTTCGGGAAGGGGTAGAGTTGCTCGAGACGAATAATCGCCGTGTCATCACGCTCGTTTTCTGCACGCCAGTTGGCTAGGTCGTAGTACACCTTACCGGCACACATAATAACGCGAGTCACCTTTTCTGCCTCAAGATTCGCCTGATCCGGTAGCACCATGTAGAACTTGCCGTGAGCAAGATCTTCTAGGCTAGATACCGCTTCTTTGTGGCGCAGTAGCGACTTCGGCGACATGATTACCAGTGGCTTACGCAACGGACGAATGACTTGACGTCGCATCAGATGATAAATCTGTGCGGGCGTCGTCGGCACACACACCTGCATGTTGTGCTCAGCGCACAGCTGCAAGAAGCGCTCTAACCGCGCGGAGGAGTGCTCTGGCCCCTGACCTTCATAGCCGTGCGGCAACAGCATGGTCAGTCCACACAGTCGTCCCCACTTGGTCTCACCAGAAGAGATAAACTGGTCAACCACGACTTGGGCACCGTTGAAGAAGTCACCAAACTGGGCTTCCCAAATGACTAAGTCACCCGGCGCTGTCGTGGAGTAGCCGTACTCAAACGCCAGCACCGCTTCTTCCGATAGGAAAGAGTCGTGAATGGTAAAGCGCGGCTGACCGTCTGACATATTCTGCAGCGGTACGTACGTAGAACCATCTTTCTGGTTATGGATAACCGCATGACGGTGAGAGAACGTCCCACGACCAACATCCTGACCGGTAATACGAATCGGATGCCCTTGATCAAGCAGCGTGGCATACGCTAGCGTTTCAGCGAAGCCCCAGTTAAGCCCCATGCCGCCCGCCTGCATTTTGCGACGGTCTTCATAGATTTTAGCGACTTGGCGCTGTACTTCGACGCCATCAGGAACCTCACACATTCTCGCAGCCAGCTGCTGCAGACGCTTCATATCGAAGGTAGTGTCTGCATTACCGGTCCACTCATGCCCCAGGTAAGGTGCCCAGTCCACAAAGAGTGATGTATTAGGCTCCTGCACCAAGGCATTAGCTACGTGATTGCCTGCCACAAGATCATCGCGGTAGGTTTCAACCATTGCCTTAGCGTCTTCTTCTGACAATACGCCCTGTTCGACCAGACGCTTCGCATAGAGTGAACGCGAAGAAGGATGATCTTTAATCTTGGCGTACATCATCGGCTGGGTACCCGATGGCTCGTCGGCCTCGTTGTGGCCGCGGCGGCGGTAGCACACCAGATCAATAACAACGTCTTTCTTAAACTGTTGCCGGTAATCCAACGCCACTTGGGTCGCATGGATAACCGCATCAGGATCATCGCCGTTAACATGGAAAATCGGCGCCTGAACCATCTTAGCGATGTCAGTACAGTATTCGGTGGATCGCGCGTCCAAGGGGTTCGACGTCGTAAAGCCCACCTGGTTGTTAATCACGATGTGTACTGTGCCACCGGTTTTATAGGCACGGGTTTGAGACATCTGGAATGTCTCCATGACCACGCCCTGACCAGCAAACGCTGCATCGCCATGAACGTTGATTGGCAGAACTTTGCTGCCCTCTTCATCATTACGGCGATCTTGACGTGCGCGTACCGAGCCTTCTACTACCGGCGCAACAATTTCCAAATGCGACGGGTTAAACGACATTGCCAAGTGAACTTCGCCACCAGGCGACATGACGTTAGAGCTGAAGCCTTGGTGATATTTCACATCACCAGAACCACGCTCGATCACCTTTTTACCGTCGAACTCGTCGATCAATTCAGCGGGATTTTTGCCCAGAATATTAACCAACAGGTTCAAACGGCCACGGTGAGCCATGCCAATAACAACTTCTTTAGTGCCATAGCCACCGGAGCGCTGAATCAACTCGTCCATCATCGGAACAAATGATTCACCACCTTCAAGACCGAAGCGTTTGGTGCCTGGATATTTAGACGCTAGGTAATTTTCCAAACCTTCGGCAGCGGTAAGACGCTCAAGCACATGCTTACGCACATCGTTGCTGAATTTCGGCGCACTGCGCACCGATTCAAAACGCCGTTGCAACCAACGTTTCTCTTCGGTATCAACAATGTGCATGATCTCGCAACCGATAGAGCGACAATAAGTCTGCTCCAGCGCGTCAACGATCTCACGCAACGGTGCTTTATCAATACCTAGAAAAAACGAACCGGTCTGGAACTCGGTATCAAGATCAGCTTTGGAAAGCTGATGAAATGACAGATCGAGGTCTGGGACGGGGGTGGGATTACGCAGTCCTAGCGGGTCGATATTGGCCTTCTGATGGCCACGAAAGCGGTATGCGTTAATCAGCTGCAGGACTTTTACCTGCTTTTTATTCTCACCGCTATCGGAGGCGGCGGCTACCCGGCCTGGGCGACTTTCACGACCCAGTTGGTAGAACTGATCACGAGTGGGGCTTAGTGGAACATCGTGGGAGGCACTGCCCTCAGAACGAGGCAACTGATCAAAATAGCTGCGCCATTCATCTGAGACAGAATCAGGATCGGCGAGGTACTGCTCATAAAGCGCTTCCACGTAGTGGACATTGCCACCACTAACGTGAGAGGAACGCCACATCAACTCCATTATGCCTTGTTGCATCTCTCGGTCACCCTGCACTGATGGGGTGGTATCGGTATCGCTGCAATCGCGCAACGACATCGCTATTGCCCTGCCGGCGGGGCGGGACATATGCCGGCGGCGCCGACCGAAGGCCGGAAGCCCTATTCATACTAGCTGTAAGTACTACATTTTCACTACGTACCACTTCAGTACGCTCTATTTCACTACGTACTATTATACCTTCGTCTACTTACTACGTTAATACGAAGGCTTCTTTTATCTAGTCATACTCAATCAGTTCATGCTCAAAAGCCGGTACTTGCGGCACCGGCTTTTAAACTTGACTGGTTAGATGGTGCGACGCGTCGCCGCACCACCTAACGCCCCTATGATAACAAGCGAAGCGCCACGATTTAAGTGGCTTTGTGCAGCAACTTACGTAGCGATCGCATTTTTTTCATAGGATTAGGCGTTTACGTCGCATCAGCCAACAACATTTCACGAATTTTACCAATTGCACGGGTCGGATTTAGTCCTTTTGGACAAACCGCAACGCAATTCATGATGCCGCGGCAACGGAACACGGAGAACGGATCTTCCAGGCTGGTAAGACGTTCGCGGGTAGCCGTGTCACGTGTATCCGCAAGAAAGCGATAAGACTGAAGCAAACCAGCCGGACCGACAAACTTGTCTGGATTCCACCAGAACGATGGGCATGACGTAGAGCAGCATGCACAAAGAATACACTCATACAGGCCATCTAGCTTGTCGCGCTCTTCTGGTGATTGCAGACGCTCAATCGCCGGTGCAGGCTCATCGTTCTGCAAGTACGGCTGAATGCGCTCGTACTGCTTATAGAACAGCCCCATATCCACAACCATATCGCGGATAACCGGCAGACCCGGCAACGGGCGCAAGGTCAGTTTATTGCCTTTCACAACATCTGACAGCGGCGTAATACATGCCAAGCCGTTTTTACCGTTCATGTTCATGCCATCGGAACCGCATACGCCCTCACGGCAGCTGCGACGGAACGCAAGTCCGCTATCCTGCTCTTTCATCAGATGCAGAACATCCAGCACCATCAGATCGCGGTCTTTGGTATCGACCTGGAACTCCTGCATATAGGGCGCGGAGTCGGTTTCCGGATTGTAGCGGTATACGGATACCTGAAGGTTAGACATGGTGACTCCCTCTCGTCAGTGCAGAGATTAGTAGGTGCGAACCTTAGGCTCGAATGTATCAACAGTTTTCGGCTTGAAGTTAACGTCGCGCTTCTTCAGCTCTTTCGTGGCCGGGAAGTAAAGCGAGTGCTTCAGCCAGTTGACATCATCACGGTCAGGATAGTCGTAGCGCGAGTGCGCACCACGGCTCTCATTACGCTCAAGGGCAGCAATCGCCGTTGCTTCTGCCACTTCCATTAGGTTATCAAGTTCTAAAGCTTCAACACGCGCCGTGTTGAACGCATTGGACTTGTCAGGCAGGTGCGCATTGGCAATTCGGCTGCGCAGATCCGCCAGTTTCTTGACACCTTCCTGCATATTCTTCTCTTCACGGAATACACCGAAAGAGGTCTGCATGATGTCTTGAAGCTCAGCTTTAAGCTCAGGAATGCTCTCACCACCTTCCGATTCATTCCAGCGCGTAATACGTTTCATCGCTGATTCGATATCAGATTCAGAAGCATCCAGGTAATCAATACCTTCGTTCAGCGCGCCTTCAATAAACATACCCGCCGCACGACCGAAGACCACCAGATCCAGCAGTGAGTTACCGCCCAAGCGGTTAGCACCGTGAACCGATACACACGCCGCTTCACCACAAGCAAACAAACCGTTAACGATATGATCGTTGCCGCTTTCGTCCTGGGTAATTGCCTGACCATGAATATTGGTCGGAATACCGCCCATCATGTAGTGACATGTAGGCACAACAGGAATCGGATCTTTAGCAGGATCAACGTGAGCAAACGTTTTCGACAGCTCAACGATACCCGGCAGGCGTTTACCAAGAACTTCTTCGCCCAGGTGATCAAGCTTCAAGAAGACGTGATCGCCCTTCTCGCCACAACCACGACCTTCCAGAATTTCCATGACCATTGAGCGAGCAACAACGTCACGGCCTGCCAAGTCTTTGGCGTTCGGCGCATAACGTTCCATGAAGCGTTCGCCATCTTTATTGATCAGGTAACCACCCTCACCACGGCAACCTTCAGTGACCAGCGTACCCGCACCATAAATACCGGTCGGGTGGAACTGCCACATTTCCATGTCCTGCATCGGGAAGCCAGCACGTAGCGCCATACCGATACCATCGCCAGTATTGATCAAGGCATTAGTAGTAGAGGCGTAGATACGACCTGCACCACCCGTGGCCAGAACAGTGGCTTTCGATTTAACGTGGACAACTTCGCCAGTTTCGATGCACATGGCGATACAACCCACCACATCACCGTTGCTGTTTTTCACCAGATCTACCGCGTACCACTCATTCAAGAACGTGGTGTTGTTCTTGAGGTTGTTTTGGTAGAGCGTGTGAAGCAGTGCGTGGCCAGTACGGTCAGCGGCTGCACAGGTACGTGCCGCCTGACCGCCTTCGCCGAAGTTTTTCGACTGGCCACCAAACGGACGCTGATAAATACGGCCATTATCAAAGCGCGAGAACGGCAGCCCCATGTGCTCAAGTTCAAACACCGCTTTCGGGCCTTCTGAACACATGTACTCAGCTGCGTCTTGGTCGGCAATGTAGTCGCCGCCTTTAACAGTGTCGTACATGTGCCAGCGCCAATCATCGTTCGGATCTGACGATGCGATGGCGCAAGTAATACCACCCTGGGCAGAAACCGTGTGAGAGCGTGTCGGGAACACTTTGGACAGTACGGCTGTCTTTTTACCAGATTTGGCAAGTTCTAAAGCAGCACGCAAGCCAGAGCCACCGCCACCGATGATAATGGCGTCAAATGTCAGGCTACGAAGGTTAGACATGTATCAAGCTCCCCACAGAATTTGAATGCCCCACACCAGATATACGAAGATGGCCAGAATAATCAGAGTCTGGGCACCCACGCGCAGGCGAGTGGACTTGAGATAATCGGTGGTGACCGTCCACAAACCGATCCAGGCGTGCGCTGCAATGGAAACAAATGCGAGCAGCGAGAAAATACGCATCCAAGTTTGATCGAACAGTCCACTCCAAGCGTAGTAATCCAGATTAGGATTGAGCAGCAGGTAGGCGACGATAAAGACGGTATATACAGCCAGGATTACCGCTGAAACGCGCTGCATTAGCCAATCGGATAACCCGCTACGGCCAAAACTTGTGATGTTGGTTACCATACCCAAACTCCTGCCAGGATGATCAGAACGACACTGACGACAACAGTGATTTGTGCTTTTTTCACGCCACCTTCTAGGGTCACGCCGATATCCGCATCCATCAACAGGTGTTTGATACCTGCTACAAAATGGAATGCCAATGCGGATAACAATCCCCAGGCAATGAACTTGGCGAAAAAGTTATTGGCCAATGCGTTGCTGACGGCATCAAAGCCAGCCGGAGACGATAGTGATTTACCCAGCGCCCAAAAAGCGAAGATCAGGCCAACGAAGAGGATGACACCCGTAATACGGTGTGTAATCGACGTTAGCGCCGGTAGTGGGAAATGTATCGTAGTAAGGTCTAAGTTTACGGGTCGTTTGCTATTCACGGCGTTATACACACTCTCTTGGCCCGCTCTGCGACAGGTCGGGCATGGCCCGAGCGGGCAGTGGTTGCTGGAAGGGGCTCGGCCGTTGCCAAGTCGAGCACGACCTCCTACCTGCCGGTCGCGCGCCGTGGATTATAAGAACCTTCGCCCCTGCTGACAAACCGAACTCAAGCTTAACTCGACTATGGTGCAAGAAAATTGAGGTCAACCTGAGTCGATTTTGCGTTGCAGCATGGTTATAGTGACAGGAGATTGATGGTTTGATAAGTCCGTTAACGTGTCGTCAACCCCCTGACGCCTCTACCACGAACTCCACACTTACCATATACAAAGATTACCCAATACAACAACAGCTGTACAAGGATACCTAGCGCTTAGGCTAATTGACAAAATGTCGCACACTTCTATAGTAGGCGAGCCTTTTCGCCGGCGCGGTATGCGAAACAACGACATTACGTCCCAAACCGAATTCGAAAGGAGGCCAGCATGGCTGACAGGAAAGCGACATTGACGGTAGACGGTCTAGAAAAATCGATCGAACTACCCATGTATTCCGGCACACTTGGCCCCGACGTCATCGACGTACGCGGCTTAGGTGCTGAAGGCCTGTTTACCTACGATCCCGGCTTCATGGCCACCTCTTCCTGCCAGTCCGCTATCACTTATATTGATGGCGGCAAGGGCGTGCTGCTACACCGCGGTTACCCTATCGACCAACTGGCCAAAGAGTCTAATTTTGTCGAGGTATGCTACACCCTGCTATTCGGTGAGCTGCCTAACGATGAACAGTATGCAGATTTCGAGTCGCGCATTCGTAACCACACCATGGTGCACGACCAAATCAACAATTTCTTCAAAGGGTTCCGCCGCGATGCGCACCCGATGTCTATTCTTTGTGGCGTCGTTGGCGGCCTAGCTGCTTTCTACCATGATCACATGGACATCACCCAAGAAGAAGATCGCGTGATCAGCGCTATTCGCCTCATTGCAAAAATGCCGACCCTGGCCGCAATGTCGCACAAGTATAATGTTGGCCAGCCGTTCAACTACCCCCGCAACGACCTGAGCTATGCAGAAAACTTCCTCTACATGATGTTCAGCAATCCGTGCGAAGAGTACAAAATCAACCCAGTGTACGCGAAAGCCATGGACCGCATCTTTATGTTGCACGCGGATCATGAGCAAAACGCTTCGACCTCTACAGTACGCTTAGCAGGCTCAACCGGTGCCAATCCCTTTGCCTGCATCAGCGCCGGCATTGCAGCACTTTGGGGCCCAGCACACGGCGGTGCCAACGAAGCCGTACTGAATATGCTTGATGAAATTGGCGACGACTCTGAAGAAAACATTCAGCGCTTTGTCGACAAAGCCAAAGATAAAGACGACCCCTTCAAGCTGATGGGCTTTGGTCACCGCGTATATCGCAACTTTGACCCGCGCGCCAAAGTAATGAAAGAGACCTGTGATGAAGTCCTTGCTGAGCTTGGCTTAGCTGACGACCCGCAGCTCAAAATCGCCAAGCGCCTTGAGCAAATCGCCCTTGAAGATGAGTACTTCATTGAGCGCAAGCTGTATCCAAACGTCGACTTCTACTCCGGCATCATTCTCAAAGCCATGGGCATACCGACCAATATGTTTACCGTTATTTTCGCGGTATCTCGCACCATTGGCTGGATCTCTCACTGGCATGAAATGCTCAGCGAAAGCTACAAAATTGGCCGCCCGCGCCAGCTGTATATTGGCCACGACATGCGCGATTATCCTAAAAAATAACGCCACGGTAACAACGTAGCGTCACTAGGATAATAAAAGGCCACCCACGGGTGGCCTTTTGCTTATCGTAAATTCTTTTTTTTATTACTCTACACAAAATATTCCACACCCCTAATACTCTTCACACACCCACAAGGTGCTCTATGCGAACCATCACTACTGTTGCTTTTATTGGCCTGGGCGTTATGGGCTACCCCATGGCAGGCCATCTTGCCAAACAAGGCCTTACAACGCGTGTTTACAACCGCACAAGCAGTAAAGCAGATACCTGGGCAAACGAGTATGGCGGCACCGCACACGCCACCCCCAAAGAAGCCGCTGACGGCGCTGACCTTGTTTTGATATGCGTAGGTAATGACGACGACGTCAGGCAAGTAACTATCGGCACCGACGGCGTGCTGAGCAGCATGACAGCCGGCACCTATCTCATCGACCACACGACTGCTTCTGCAGACCTCGCTCTGGAATTAGACACCACCTGCCGCGAGCAAGGTGTAGCCTTTTTAGACGCCCCCGTCTCCGGCGGGCAGCAAGGGGCTGAAAATGGCGCACTAACGATTATGTGTGGTGGTGAACAGGCACACTTTGACGCTGTCCACCCTATCCTTAATCACTACGCCCGTGCCGTCACACTGATGGGCAGCGCTAGCAGTGGCCAGCTTACTAAAATGGTTAACCAGATCTGTATTGCTGGCTTAGTGCAAGGTCTTGCCGAAGGTCTTCACTTTGCTGAACAAGCAGGACTGGATCAACAACAGGTAATTGATGTGGTATCCAAGGGTGCTGCTGGCTCATGGCAGATGGAAAACCGCCACAAAACGATGATTGCCAATGAGTACAATCATGGCTTTGCAGTGGACTGGATGCGCAAAGATTTAGGCATTTGCTTAGAGCAAGCTCGTCGACTGAGCGCCACGCTACCCGTCACCGCCCTTGTTGACCAATTTTATGCTGATGTGCAACGCATGGATGGAGGACGCTGGGACACTTCGTCGCTTTTGAAGCGCCTCCAAAAGCCAGAATAATGCTTGACTTTTAAGCGTCTCGATCTTGAAAAGGGTTTTCCACACTATCTGTGGATAACCCTGTTCACAACCACTACAAAACGTCCCACAATCGCCATGAACAGTGACCCAGCCTTAAATTGATCATTTTTTAACCTAATGTAACTTATTGATTTAAAAGAAATAATGCTAAATCACTGATTTTTTGAGACAACAGCGCAGGGTTGTGCACAACCCCTTCCGCAAACTTGCAAAAGTGGACAAGTCAAGCACAAAATCGTCCAAAAACGATTGAAATGAGAATGATTTCAGCCAACAGCCATAATAACGGGAACGCAAAAACCGACAGATGAGTTGCCTCATTGTCTTTAATTAAAATGCGTATTTTGAGAAATGTTTGCCGACAATAAATCTGCAAATAAATTTCGGGGAAGTAGGAGATGGCGTCCCATAGGGGGTTCGAACCCCTGTTACCGCCGTGAAAGGGCGGTGTCCTAGACCACTAGACGAATGGGACGTTATTAACCTAAATAAATACGGCCTTGAGACGCTATATTGAAAACTTTGTATTAAAAATCAGAGTTTTCGATATTGGTGGAGCCTAGCGGGATCGAACCGCTGACCTCAACACTGCCAGTGTTGCGCTCTCCCAGCTGAGCTAAGGCCCCACATGCCTCGAAGACGGAGCGTATATTACTGATTACGCCCGCCTTCGTCAAGCCTTTCAAGCACCCTTTTCAAGCACTCGTATTACAGGCACCTTTAGAAAGCCCGCTAGTGCCATATCCTAAACATCAACTAGACATTAGAGATCACGAAACTCTTTTTCAAAGCGTTTGGCTTGCTTCTTGGAAACACCGCCCAATACGTCAATGGCACTACGTAGCCGTGCTCGCGTCACGTCGGAACCTAAGATCGCCATGGCATCCATTACAGAGGTGCTCGACGTACTGCCCGTAATGGCAATAAAGACAGGGGCCAGGAAAGCCTTCATCTTAATATCGAAATGCTCAGCAAGCACTTTAACTTCAGCCAAGAGCAGCTCTTTCGTCCATGCAGGCACGGCTTCAAAACGCCACACCAAGAATTGCAGCAGCTTAACCAGCTCTTCTTTCTCAAGCTTCACGCTAGCAAAGTCGTTTTCCGTTAGCGTAGGCAGCCCAGAGAAGAAGTGCCCCGCCAGCGGAATTACTTGGGAAAGGGTTTCCACACGAGGACGCACCTGAGGAAGTATTTGCTTCACGTACTCTTCATTGAACGCCCATTCGCGAAGCGCCTGAAGTAGCGCGTCGTCATCTAAGTCTTCACGAATATAAACGCCGTTCAACCAGGTCAGCTTTTCCAAATCAAACACTGGCCCACCTAACGATACTCGCTGAATATCAAACTCAGCCATCATATCTGACAGGCTAAACTTCTCGCGTTCGTCAGGCATCGACCAACCCATACGGCCTAAGTAATTAGTGACGGCCTGCGGCAAGAATCCCATACGACGATAATAGTTAATCGACGTCGGATTTTTGCGCTTGGATAGTTTGGACTTATCGGGATTGCGCAGCAGCGGCATATGGCACAACTGCGGCATTTCCCAGCCGAAGTATTCATAAAGTAACTGATGCTTAGGCGCTGAATTAATCCACTCTTCGCCGCGCAGCACATGGGTAATGTTCATTAGGTGATCATCAACCACGTTTGCCAGATGATAGGTAGGCATGCCATCCGACTTCAGCAGAATTTGCGCATCAACTTGCGCCCATTCAACTTCGATTGTGCCGCGCAACATATCGTTCACCACACAAACGCCGGCACTCGGCACCTTCATGCGAACGACATAAGGCCAACCCTCCTGCTCACGACGAGCTTGCTCATCTTTGCTCAACGCTAAATCAACGGGCTTCAAAGCTAAGTGCATACCCGCCGCTTTGCGAGCTTCCCGCAGTTCATCCAACTCTTCACTGGTGCGGTAACACTTAAAGGCATGCCCCGCATCCATAAGCTGCTGGGCGTACCGAGCGTAGATATCACCACGCTCGCTTTGCCGATACGGGCCGTGAGGGCCGCCCACATCAGGGCCCTCATCCCACTCCAGCCCCAGCCAACGTAACGAATCTAAAATCATCTGTTCTGATTCAGCGGTAGACCGAACCCGATCGGTGTCTTCAATGCGCAGAATGAACTGGCCACCATGCTGGCGCGCAAAACAGAGATTAAACAGCGCGATATAGGCAGTACCTACATGCGGATCACCCGTTGGAGAAGGCGCGATACGAGTACGAACGGTCATCAAAATGTCCTTTTGGCAATAAAGCGTCTCGGCATTATACGCACCCTTAAGGCAACCAGCAGTACCTTGCAGGGAACGAGTTTGACTTAAAAGCGTCTGATCAGAAGTTGGAGGCTCATTAATAGGAAGATGCGCGTTAAAGCACAATCGCTTAGTATGGCGCAGCCCCTATGATTCGTGTTCATACTTGAGAGCGCCTCGCGATTTTTAGTATGCACAGAGCGCCGCCGAATAGGGTGGAAGTACACTCAACGAGCTTGTTTAGCTCAACGATAGGAAAATGAAATGGAATCGCTAGGCTCACGTATAAAGCAACTGCGGCTTCGGGCCAAGCTCAACAAAGCTGCCCTCGCACGTAAAGTAGGCGTATCAGATGTCACCATTTCTTACTGGGAATCCGGTGCTATCAAACAAATCGGCCACGAACGCCTTGTTGCGCTCGCCGATGCCCTTGATTGCTCTTTGGCAACCCTACTAGAAGGTGACAGTGCCGCTCCTCTGTTGATCCTGACACATACTGGTCCCCTCCCCTGGGAACAGGTTCAGGCAACGATGATGACGGTACCGCATTATCTGCCGCTAAAGATTGACTGGAAAGCTCCCTGCATAATGGCAACCCCCGGCCAAGAAACGGATTTCTCACCGGTGTCAGCAGGCGACTTAGTGCTATTAGGCCCTACCCATGTATTTCACAAAGCTGGTCATTATCTGATCCAGCAAGAACAAGGTTATGTTATTGAGCATTTTGCTAAAGCGCCCAGTGACACCACCATACATGCGGTACTGCTAGCACACTGGTCTCCTGCCTAAAGCATCTTTATCCCCCCCACGTCCTACATTTCTTCAACTACGTCCACCTGGTCGCGCGTACGTCTTGGTTCACTGCCCACTAAGAAACTGCGCGAGTAGGTGGCAACCTGCCCTAATCCATGGCGAGTTTGGCTAACCAGCTCGCCAGCTAAATGCTCCCCTTCACTGCCAATGCGCGCCTGAACCGCTTCTGGCTGCACGGCGGCTTCTGAAAGCTGGACCTGCACACTATATCGTCCATCCGGTAAGCCACTGCCAGAACCCAAGGGGCCAGCATTAAACTTCTCTTGCGAAACGCTGGTACGTTCCTGCCAACGCACGCGGCTTATCTCACGCTCAATGGTTACCTGAATAAGAGCGCCGTCCGGCAGGTTGGTTTCGCCTTCTACCATTAAACGACGATCAGAGCGCAGAGAGGCCCTAGCCGAAATGGCTACAACGAGAGGATCGACCACCTCTTGTGGTTCGACGCTTTGCTGTGGGCTAGGCACTTCAACGACCGGCTCAGGCGACTCTGAGGGTGACTCCTCCTCCTGACCGCCACAACCAGCCAGCAGCAGCACGCTCACCAACACTAAACTGATACCACCTAGTGTCTTATGCATAGAGACTCCTCAACAACGAAATATCAGCTTACCACTGCCTAGCCCTCATCACATTGAATAAGACCGCAAAACAAGCAAAGTGCTGCAGGGCTCAAAAGGCTTATTTCATTGGCAGACGAAACTAATTTCGTTTTTGTGGATTCAATACCTACGCGCCGGACTATGAACAAGCGATATTCACCTTCCACCTTTGCCAGCCTCTACCCTCACAATTGAGCAGCGCCTGCTTTGTACTCAAACCCGCTTTTTGCGTACAATCGCTCGCCAACGACTCCCCCGCTGTTAAGCAACCACGACTGGCTTATACCGCATCGAATGATGCAAGTGATTGATATGACTAAAACAAGCCCAGCAGACGCTGCTCGTCTGTTTTCTGTGGCACCTATGATGGATTGGACAACCCGCGATTACCGCGCGTTTGCACGCACGTTAACCAAGCGGACATTGCTGTATACCGAGATGGTGACCACTGGTGCCATTTTGCATGGAACGCCCCGTGAGCGCTTCTTAGGCTATAGCGATGTAGAGCATCCGATTGCGTTGCAGCTGGGTGGCAGCGATGCGGGAGAGCTGGCCGAGTGTGCAGCTATTGCCGAGGCGTGGGGTTACGACGAGGTCAATCTGAATGTCGGCTGCCCCAGCGACCGAGTGCAGAACAATATGATTGGCGCTTGCTTGATGGGCTACCCTGAAAAAGTGGCGGCGGCGGTGAAAGCTATGCAGGCGGCAGTGTCGATTCCGGTCACGGTGAAGTGCCGTATCGGGATTGACGATCAGGATGAAGATGCTGACTTGGCGCGGTTTATTGAGATCGTAGCGAATGCTGGTTGCAACGTCTTTACGGTTCACGCGCGCAAGGCGTGGCTGCAGGGTTTGTCGCCTAAGCAAAACCGGGATGTACCGCCCCTTAACTACCCCCGCGTGCATCGTCTGAAGCAGAGCCACCCAGAGCTGCATATTGGCATTAATGGGGGGATTAAAACCCTTGCCGAGTGCAAAGCACAGCTTGAGCACGTAGACAGTGTGATGGTGGGCCGCGAGGCGTATCAGAACCCGTGGCTACTCGCCGGGGTAGATGAGCTGCTGTTTGGTGAAGCGGGGCCTGCGCGCACGCGCTTGGAAGCGGCTAACGCATTTCGCCCGTATATTCAGCAGCGGTTAGATGAAGGGGCCAAGCTGAATCACATTACCCGCCATTTACTGGGGTTATTTCAGGGCTGTCCCGGAGGCAGACGCTTCCGTCGCCACCTGTCTGAGCACGCGCACAAAGAGGACGCGGGCCTGCGCCTTTTCGATGAGGCACTGAGCTTGGTGCGCGAACCAGAAACAGAGATTCAGGAAGCACTACAACCCGCGACCTAATTCGGCTTGCATGTTAATACGACGCCTAGCGGCTTGGGCAAGCTAGGCGTAAAACACCATCATGGATTGCGGTCGAGCGTCAGCTTACCAACGTCGATTAATGGGTAATCTTTATAGGACCAGACCTTGGTTAAATCGAAGGGGTTGATGCGGTATTTTTTGGCATCACCACACATATTAATCGCGCTAACCCAATAAATATAAAATTATTAATGTTCCAGCCCCAGCAGCTCCTAATGCGCTTAAAGCATCTATCAAATCATTTTCAACCACTTCCAATACATTGACAGAAAAATAGCGTTCAAGTAACTGTGACATACCATTCGACGTTATGCTGAATATGGCAATAATGATCTCGATTTTTTCTATTCCTATTAACCACAGCAGAGTCGCTAGCAAAGCAATTAAAACTACACTGGCTCTAAAGGAAAGCCATTTAGCAGAACTTATAGATGCATTGACACCACCTATCAAGCCCTCCTCTGTTGTCATTTTTGTAGGTAGAAGCCGTCTCCAAAAACCTTGGTTAGAGTCCAATAGATGCGATAAAACCATGTGCACACACCAGAATAGTTGAGCAGAGTGAAAAACAGCTTGCCATCTAATACTTAACGATCAGTTAAACATTCATTAATTGACGCGGCTCTGGCACAGTTGGCTAATATCTTCTGCCTGCAGATAAACGTCCGTTGTTATGTCAAGCAAACCCAGTACGCTGTGAAATAAGTTATCGTGCGAGGCGGCTTGATCAGAGATTTGTCGTAGACAGTCCGTATCAAGCCCTTGCTGCTGTGAAAATGAGTTGGACAGCCACCAAACCATAGGCACATGCGTCTGTTCGTCGGGGGCAATGGCGTAGGGAATACCGTGCAAATAAAGCCCTTTTTCGCCTAGTGATTCACCATGATCAGAGAGATAGATCATCGCTGTTGCGTATTCATCCTGATGCTTTAGCGTCTCAATCACCTGATCCAACACAGTGTCGGTATATAGAATGGCATTGTCATAGCTGTTGGTAATGGCATCTCTTGAGCACTTGGCTAAATCAGCGGTAGTACAAGCGGGAACAAAACGTTCGTAGTCATCAGGGTAGCGTTGGTAATAGCTGGGGCCATGGTTGCCTAGCTGGTGCAACACGACCACCTGATCAGTTGAGGTACCACTAATTTGCGCGGTTAAAGCTTGAACCAGTGCCTCATCCAAGCATCGCCCATCTTGGCACAAAGACGCATAGTCCTCTGGCGCAAGCGCTTTTGTCGTCACTCCCTCGCAGACGCCTTTACAGCCTGACTGGTTATCAAGCCAGGTGACCTCTAAACCGGCGTGGGCTAATACATCCAGCAAGGATTCATGTTGCTGAGCATACGATTTAGCGTAATCGGCGCGTCCTGGTAATGAAAACATGCAGGGTAATGAGACTGCTGTGCTTGTACCGCATGAGGAAACATCTGAAAAATTGATAACGTCAGGCTGCTGGGCAAGCTTAGGAGTGGTTTGGCGTTCATAACCATTTAACCCCCAGTTCGACGCCCGCACCGTTTCGCCCACCACAATGACGAGTAGTGTAGGTTTGTCGCCTACTTGCGAACTGATACGGGCGTCCTCCCCCACAGGAGAACGCACCGTATTCGCGGTAGCGTGTTGGCTGGAAAGAGCCTGCGCCATCGAAACAATATAATTACCTGGGGTCACCAAGTAGCGAAGCTCTTTATTGTTGCGCATGAGTGACGACAACTCTTGATAAGATAAGAAGATCGCCAACAGCAATATAGCAGTGCTGGCAAGACAATAAGCCAAGCGACGCAACATTGCTTTCTGCCAGGTTGAAGGTGTTATTTTAACTCGCCAAATCATGACGGTAGGCAAACCAAAAAAGATTGCCAAATGAATCAGCAAACCAACTGTGAGTAGTTCCTGTGCTTCGTTAGCGTCCGTTTGAAGCACATTTTCTAGCATGGAAGTATCAAAATAGGTGCCGTAGTAACTGGTAAAGTAACTGACGAAGGCGGCAATTAGAAATAGCAAGGTTAACAAGGGTTTTACTAGCGTTCGCAAAGCAAGGCTAACGAAGACCAAATAGTTAAGGCAGGTCATCACCAAAAACATATTGGCAAAGGTTAGCCACGTCTTGGCGACAAAAGGGTCATAGCCAGCAAAGGCCTGTTGCCAAAAAGGGACATTGTAAAAAACACTGAATATGACAACGACCCATAATACAAGCTGCTCCGTGCTTAATGCGGGACGATAATGCCAAACGGTGTCAACGGTTTTTGAAGGCAATGATAGCAAAGAGGGCATCGAAAGAATCTCTGTATGAAAAGATTAATGAACACTGGGGCGTAATAAGAACCTTGAAAGAACAAAACTTACGGTCCAACAAATCATGACGGTCCAGAGGTCATGGGAGAGAAAGTGCGCCCCACGAAACTGCTGAGTAATTCCAAACGTAAGGCCAAGCCCTAAACCCAGTGCGAGCCCTGCCCATCGCCACTGGGGCCATATGGCGGCAAAAAAGAAGTAGCTGGCTATCCACGTGTATCCTGCGCTGGCATGCCCGGCGGGAAAGCAGGCGGACGCTGGCATTGAGGGAGGCCGCATGTTGAACAAGCCTATAAAGTCACGCGCTCCACCATAGCGAACTAAATCCCAGGGGCATTCCATGCTCACCAGGTGTTTAATAGTTGCTACAAGTAGCGCTGAAAGAAGCGTTGCGGAAAAAAGATAAAATAGCGGCGTGCGATATGTTTTAAGACAAGTAACCTTGGTGCTTAGTATCAATAGTAGGAGTGTGGCTAACCCCATAGCCAAGCTTAGCCATTTACCGCCTTTATGGAGAACTGCTTGGGTAAGATAGGTATCTTTCCATGCCCAAGCATTACCTTGAAGGTGATAGATAAAATCAGTTATCTTGAAGTCTATTTTTAAACTACCAAAAACCGACATAGCGATTAGAAATAAAATCCATGCGCATGCTACAGGTTTGATAACATTTAGTTGATCAGCACGCACAGCCATACACCCATCATCATAAAAATGGTCATCATGACGGCGGCAGCTCCCATGTCTTTAGCACGCCCGCTAAGTTCGTTATTTTCTAGCCCGATACGGTCGATCGTGCTTTCTATGGCGGAGTTAATGAGTTCCACTATCACTACAAGGGTGAGTGAAGAAAACAGCAACGCTTTTTCTACAGAAGTGGCATTAACAAAAAATATAAAAGGGTAGAGAATGAGACAGAGCATTACCTCTTGTCTAAAGGCAGATTCATTTAGCCAGCAAGCTTTTAAACCCGACACTGCATTTATAGAAGCGCGAAAGATGCGTTTAACACCGGCACCATTGCGTTTTGGTGTAGTTAAAATAGGCAAGACAGCACTCTCGATAACGTAATAGTAGCGTCACTATAAAGTGCGAAACTTAACGAACAGTTATGCCGTTAATTCAGTCGCTAGAACATAAACACCCATCACTGAGTGGTGATGTTACCCACTGTATTGGTTGGCCTACTGGCTGAATTCAGATGAGTGTGCTATTTGGAAAGTAAGTTACCGTATTTAAGAAAAGCTTAAGTTTTGGTAGCGAAGATAACAGTTTGTCGATTGAGGGGATCAGCATGCGCGCACTGCTAATAGAAGATGACCCCTTGCTTGGGGATGGCATTAAGACGGCGCTAGAGCGTGAGGGCTATACGGTCGATTGGTTTATGCTTGGCCGCGAGGCAATCAGCGCTATCGACAGCGAGACCT
Source organism: Halomonas sp. MS1 (assembly GCF_024182575.1). NCBI lineage: Bacteria > Pseudomonadati > Pseudomonadota > Gammaproteobacteria > Oceanospirillales > Halomonadaceae > Halomonas > Halomonas sp. MS1. The sequence continues at coordinate 2,789,381 of NZ_CP098926.1, read as the reverse complement.
TCAGTGTGATTATTTTGGATCTTGGCCTGCCCGATATGGACGGTATGCAGGTACTGCGTTTACTCCGGCAGCAATCTACTCTACCTATTCTGATTTTGACGGCTCGTGATGCGATGGAAGACCGTATTGGCGGTTTAGATGCGGGAGCGGATGACTATGTGCTAAAGCCGTTTAATTTGCAGGAGCTACTCGCCCGTTTGCGGGTCGTAATGCGGCGCGCTGAGGGGCGTGCCTCGCAAATATTAACGCTGGGTGCACTGAGCATTGATGAAGCTCGCCATACAGTGAGCTGGCGGGGCAAAGACGTAAAATTGGGTCGACGCGAGTATGCCCTATTGCTAGAGCTAGCTAGACACCCAGACAGGGTGCTATCTCGCCCTCGTTTAGAAAGTTTGCTGTACGGCTGGGGCGAAGAAGTGGAGTCCAATACGGTGGAGGTTCACATTCATCATCTGCGTAAAAAACTTGCAAAGCATCTGATTATTAACGTGCGCGGGATTGGCTACCGGCTGGATAGCCAGGCGCAATGAGATCGATACGGCATTATCTGCTTCGCACGCTAGCCATTGCCATGGTTGTCGCCGGAGGCGTTGCGGTCACCGCGGCTTATTTAATTACCGATCACGAGCTAGAGGAGATCCTCGATACACAGCTCAGTCTGCATAGCCGGATTGTGGCTGGCCAGCTCAATCCTAACGCGACCATTGACGACTATGCTCGTCTGGCTTCGCGTATGGGCCTTCCTGAACATCCAGCTCAACTATATCGCGACGGTAACGCAGTGCCCGTGAGTAGCTCTGAATCAAGCCCTAAGCTTTACCACGAGGAAGAGCTTAAATTAGTCCTGGGTTTTTGGAATGCCGATGGCTCACCCAGGCTGCTAGGAGGCAAATGGAGTGATGCAGGCCCTTTCCCCGCGCCTTTAGAAGAGGGTTTTCGCTGGGAAAACTACGATGGCCATCGTTGGCGGGTTTTCAGCATGTTCGATGTTGCCAGCGATACCTGGATTAGCATGGGGCTGCGAGGTTCGTTTCATGATGCAGTGGTGGAGCGCATTACCTGGAACAATTTGTTGCCAATGCTCCTGTTGCTGCCACTCCTGCTTTGGCTGATGAGTCGCATTATCCAACGTGGCATTGCGCCCATCCAAGCGCTTTCCAGCCAGGTACAAGGCCGCTCCGCCCACGACCTGCGTAAAATTGATAATTCGGTTCCTCAAGAGCTTTATGGATTACGCCAATCGCTAAACGACTTTATCGCCCGGTTGAAAGAAACCTTAGAGCGCGAGCGGCGCTTCACTGCAGATGCAGCCCATGAGTTACGCACGCCCTTGGCTGCGCTGAGAATCCACTTAGATAATGCGCAGGCAGGCGGAGAGCAATCATTACAAAAGGCTTATGTCGGGGTTGAACGGCTTCAGCGGGTGGTAGAACAACTGCTTATTTTGGCTCGATTGGACCAAGTGGCCACAACCTCAACGGCCACTATCGACCTCTATCCGATTATTGCTGAACTGGTAGCCGAACTGTGGCCACTCGCTGAAGAGCGCAATCAGCACTTGAGGCTAATAGGCTTAACCCACCTGGAGGTTCGCGCCGACGAAATTGAGGTGGGAATTCTCTTTCGTAACCTGCTGGATAACGCCCTGCGCTATACGCCGCAAGGCGGTCAAGTGGAGGTAGAATTAGCGCGTTGTGAGGGGTTGCCTCAACTCACAGTGAGAGACACGGGCCCCGGACTCCCCGAAGCACTTTTGGATAAAGTCACTGAGCGCTTTAGGCGCGCTGCTGGCCAGGGTACCACCGGTAGCGGATTGGGTTTATCGATTGTCTCGGAGTTGGCCCAGCGCCAAAAAGCACGCCTTACGCTTAGTAATCGCACGCCCAACGGACTAGCGGCAAGTGTGACGTGGGAGCAAAACCAACATCAAGATAGTTAATTAGCTTCAGCACAGTGATTGTCACCAACTCCAAACACTAAGTAATACGCACCACGCACTAAAGCCGAGTATCAATACATCGCATCAGGCTGAGGCGTCAGGCTTGATTGAAAATTCTCAATCGCCGTCTCAGCTTCTTCAATTTCATCAAAGCGGGCGATGTGATAAAGCGCTTCACCTTCGTTTGCTAGTGGCAAGCGGCTCATACCAATAACAATCCCGTCGGCCATAGAGAGCACCTCACCTTCATCATTGCCGAAGGGGTCTGCCACTTTACCGAGCACCTCGCCTTTTGCTACCCGAGCGCCCAGACGCACCTTAGGACGCAAAATGCCATCAATAGGCGCCCTCGCCCAGCTGGAGCCATTGGCAAGTTCAGCAGGCATTGGCGAGCGGCGACGCTGCTCGCCGGTCAGCATACCTAAACGGCGCATCACGCGTAAAACGCCACGCACGCCGGGGGCAATTGCCCACTCATCAAAACGTAGCGCCTCACCAGCTTCATAAGTTAGCACCGGAATGCCACGGTTCTGAGCATAGTGGCGTAAGCTACCTTCGCGAAGCTCTGCATTGAGTACCACAGGGGCACCAAACGCATCGGCCATGCGCTCAGTTTCACTGCCTGGCTGTAGCTGAGCACGAATTTGCGGAAGATTGGTGCGATGAATAGCACCCGTATGCAAGTCGATAATATGCGTGGCGTGATCGACAATTTCATCGCGAAATAGCGCCGCAATACGCCCACCTAACGAGCCCTTTTCACTGCCCGGAAAACAGCGGTTCAAATCTCGCCGATCTGGCAAGTAGCGCGTTTGCTGTAAAAAACCGAAAACATTAACGACGGGTACCGCAATTAACGTGCCACGCAAGCTATTGATTGCTTTGGAACGCAGCAGGCGACGAACAATTTCAACTCCATTAATTTCATCGCCATGAATCCCTCCACATACCAGCATAACCGGGCCATCTTTACGCCCATGCACGACTTCGACCGGAATATGCAGCTGCGTGTGGGTATACAGGCGTGCCACAGGCACATCAATTTGTAAGCGTTGGCCAGGCATTACAGTGCGCCCAGCCAGGGTAAAGGGTGCTCGCGCCATGCTGAGAGTCCTATAGCGTACAATAACGGTTTCGTTTCAAAACAGCGTTTCTAAATAAATCTTATACGCTTTTTACTGGCAAATGACGAATTTGTTAATCCACGTTATGAGCTAAAGCAATTAACCATACAGTTTTGAATGTAAAAAGTGGTGCACATAAGATAAAATGGGCGTATCACGTGTCAATTACTGAGGTTACGTTTTTATATGGCAAGAAAAACCAAAGCGGAGGCTGCTGCAACTCGCGAGGCGCTGTTGGATGCGGCTGAAGAGGTGTTTTTCGCAAAAGGCGTAGCTCGCACATCGCTGGAGCAAATTGCTCGTCACGCCGACCTGACGCGCGGTGCTGTTTATTGGCATTTTAAAAATAAAGGCGACCTTTTTATGGCGCTAGTGGAGCGTGTGCGTATGCCCTTCCAGTCGCTAATGGAAGAGGTAAATAACGCCGACCCGACCATCTCACCACTAACGGCTATACAACTTGCCTGCTATGCCGGCTTAAACCGCATGGAGCAGCCATCCCATCAGCGAATTTTATCGATTCTTTTACACCGCTGTGAATTCTTTAGCGATATTAACCCGATTCAAATGCAAGACGAGATCGCAGACGAGTGTTTTGATGAAATGCTGTCGGTATTTCAATTGGCCCAACAGCAGCAATTGCTACGCGATGATCTAACCCCTGAGGTGGCAACGCGGCTTATGCAGGCGGCACTGGGGGGCTTATTTCATGATTGGTTGCGAAATCCAGAATCTTTTTCGTTGTGCGAACGTGGCGGTGAACTCATCGATACATTAATCACCATGATGAAGCGCTAACCGTCTCGCTGCAATGCAGCAATACACCTATACTGAGCAGATTATCTGCATAGGATAATTTTATGGATGCTCTTGAATTTGTTCGTATCCGCGAACTTGATATCGCTGTGCGCATTTGGAATCCCGACGCACCCCGCACGCTAATTGCATGGCATGGCCTTGCGCGCCACGGCGGTGATTTCGAGGCATTGGCCCGTCAGCTGGGCAGCGAATGGCGCATTCTTGCACCAGATACACCTGGCCGTGGCCTATCCAGCTGGTCACTGTTTCCTGCCCACGATTATCTCTACAGCCACTACATGACTATCGCGATAGGCGTGCTAGATCATTTCCAATTAAACCAGGTCGACTGGCTGGGCACTTCCATGGGCGGGCTATTGGGCATGCTGCTGGCTGCAGACAAAACACATCAACATAGGATTTCTAGGCTTATCCTGAATGATGTTGGGCCTGAGTTGAGTAAAGACGGCCTAATCGCACTTTCCAGTTATTTCAGCCTAACCCACCGCTTTACGAGCTTTGCAGACCTACAAAAAGAGCTGACACAGCACTACGCAAGCTTTGGAATCACCACTGATGATGAATGGCGAGCGCTGGCATTGGGAAGCGCGCGGCGACTACCTGATGGTAGCTGGACCTACCACTTCGATCCCCGTATTGGCGAGCAATTCATCCATGACACACCGCGAGATACATGGGCAGATTGGGCGAACATTCGCTGCCCTGTGATGGTAATTCGAGGTGCTGAATCAACGCTACTGGATGCCGAAACGCTGCCACGCATGAAAGAGGTGCAACCCGGCTTAGTCACTTTCACCGCCCCAGGCTGTGGCCATGCCCCTATGCTGAACCATCCCGAGCAAGTAACACCGCTCCGTCAGTTTCTCGACACGCCACTCAGCGCCTTCCCCTGCAGCAAACCAGCAAGCGCCACCGCCACTTCACACCCTATTGGCCAGTGGCTTATTAAGCAGTGGCGGCGCCTATTGGGCTAGGCAATGCGTTGGCTAGACAACATTCGCTAGGTGGAATAGCCGTTTGAATGATGCTTACGGCGCAAGCGAAGCTTATTCACGCGAACCCGCGTATCAAGATACTGTTGCTCAAGCACACTGCGGTACGCACCTTCGCTGGCAAGATATTTCACAAGCACCCGGCGCTCGCCAGTTTGAGGGCAGTCCCCCGCTTTGCAATGCAATTTAACGGCGCTGCCGGGCTCATTCTCCAGCTGAGCAGATGCGTATTCATCATTCTGGCGCTCTGAGACAACGACCGTAGCGCCCAATAAACAGCGGCGATTGAATGGCTGATAGCGATGAAGCGCGCGTTGCAATGAATGGCACACCGCTGCCGCAACTGGCGACGCAACTGCAAATGAGATCCACAGCACAAGCACGCCGACAGGCACCCTCAACATACCCAGCGATAACCAGCGGAGGGCTAGTAGCTCAATAGCCAGCGAAATAGCACCCGCAAAAAGTACCAAGAGGCTTAACGCAAGCGTAGCAGGCACACCTGCAAAGCCGAGTGACACCAGTGTGCTGGCCATATGATCGTCGCGCAGGCTATCGCGCTCATATAGCTCCAGCGGCGCAAGTCTGATTAACACCAGCAGCCAGTAGAGCGCTATCAAAGCCAACAAGAAGGTAAAGACAATCGTTGGAAATTGCAGTACGGCGGAAACAAGTGATTGCATCATGGCGTGTTCTCCTCCAGACGAAGCCTGGTGATGTTTTCGCTTGACGTTATATTTATTAGCACAAGCTAAAAACAGGGTCTCTTTTAGCGTAGACCACCTTACGCGTTTATGTGTTTAGCTACCTTGACTGCCATCACTTATCGACCAAAAGCTAAGCCCTGCGTTTTGTACGAAAACGGCCTCAACTCACCGCACAAAGGCAGCGAGCTGAGACAACTAATCAACAAAAATAAATTACCTTAAATCAGCGACGCCCCCGCAGCTTATCCCTTAACGCTTGAAACCGGCTTTTAACTTCATCTAGGGTATGGCTTTCGCCCATCAAACCACGTATAGCCTGGAGCTGATGTTCAAACAGTCCATGATGGTGGAGATCATCGGGGGTTTCTTCCCGACCAAGCGGCAGGATATTTTCGAAGTAGGTTCCCCCCAGAATACGCCGTAATACGCCTTCTCCCAGAAATGCTTCATCACTGTTCAGAGTGCGAGTTGCCCGCAGCAAGCGACGCACATCGTATTGACCAGGGTAGATGTCCGGCACCTGCTTCTTGAGCCCAAGCAAGCTATAAACACCAATACGGGCAGTTCTTACCGAGCTTTCCAGTGTGAACACGACATCGTTATGGGTTTCTACAAACTGCCCCATGCAGGCTAGGTTGGTACAGCCTTCAGGAACCACGCTGGGGCGATCTCCCTTGGCTCTTGGCATGAATTGAGCGGTGATATAAGGCATTAGCGCGATACGTGTTTTAGTTGCAGCCAGTATGGCGTCGAGCTGATCAATCAGGCCAAGGTGATAACACATCTCGGTCAGCACTTCTTTCCCGGTACACTCAGGCATTGGCTTTTTGACATAATTGCCGGGCTTGTCCATCAACAATGCGTATGTCCATAGCACAATCACATCATCGGGCTGGTCGGGAAAATGCGGTTGGCGATTACAGGTAAAGCTCATCAGCCAGGAGGAGTCGGTAAAGGTGATAATCCCGCCTGTAGCCGTAAACCCTGAATAGGGGTCATTAACCGACAGTTCTTTAAGTTTATCCATCAGGGGCGAAGGTTTACAGGTAAGCGTTACTGACTCCCAGGTAGAGCGTGGAATGTCCCCGCAGAACTTTTCTGGCTTCCCGAAGATGTCTGATTTTTCTGCGAGATTCTTCCACAGTTGCCAGCCTGAACCCTTGCCAGCCTGAACCCGATCCTTCAGGTGTGGAATGGTGTCGTCGTCGCCATAAGCAGTGTCTTCGGTCATCGAGCCCGTAGTAACAAACACCAGGTCGCGGGGGGCGATAGCAATGGTTTTGTTGCCATCACTACCACGGCACTGAAGAGCGGTGATGGTGCTGCTGCCGTCCTGGGTATCCATGTCCAGGTTCTCGACAACCGTATCGTACTGGATATTCACGCCCTGATCTTGCAGCCAGTTCATCAGCGGTCGAACAAAACTGTCGTACTGGTTGTACTTTGGAAAAACCAGTGACGTCATGTCGTTAAGCCCATCCATCAAGTGCAGAAAGCGATGCATGTACAGCTTCATTTCAAGTGCTGAATGCCAGTTCTGGAAGGCAAACATAGTGCGCCAGAAGGTATAGAAATTGGTTTCCAGAAACCCTTCACTGAACCACTGCTCTACTGTGACATCATCCAGATCCTCTTTGCGTGCTAGCAGTAGCTTAACAACCTCTAACTGCTGGCGTTTGGTGAGGTTCATGGTGGAAAAGTCTTTGATCTGGCCCTGCTTTTCCAACAGACGCGCTTTTGACCAGTTTTTGTCGGCGTCATTCACGATGCGATACTCATCCAGCACAGTAAATGGTGGCGGCAACTCCAGAGCCGGTATTTCCGAGAAGACGTCCCAGAAATTCTGGTAGGTCATCTCCATTTCACGACCTCCACGCACGATATAACCTTCTTCCGCGTTGCCAGCACCATCCAGCGAGCCACCTTCTATGCTCTGCTCCTCTAGGAAGGTGATATTGCCAGCCGGCATGTGGCCGTCACGAATTAAAAAGAAGGCAGCAGACAATCCTGCAATGCCGCCGCCAACGATCCAGGCACGGCGCCCCTCAATACCCTCGGTCGGAAGAGGACGGTGATTGGTGTAGCTTCCATGCAGGTCAGCGGGTGGAAATGGCGTATCGATACCGTTGTGTAAGTGTCTTGATGAAGCGTCTGGCGCAATATCGAGAGGCTGTCTCTCGAGTGCTTCAATATGGGCTTTCAGCGCTGAATCCGATGTTTTTGAAGCATTAGATTTACTCATTGATAGATATCCTTTTCTGGGTAGCCACTATCAATTAAGTGTAGTTTAAAAAACTCACTAAACGCTTATAACCATAAATAATTAATACAAAAAGCCATCTAAGCAGCAGTATTTATTACAAGCATCGGAAATAACAGAGATAACGCATTCAAAAAAACGGGCACCATGAAAACATGGTGCCCGCTAGCAAGTCGCTAAACAGCGTTACGCTTGGTCGTGACCTAGCGCTGCCTGCTCGTTGTTACCATCCCGGTCGGGGTGGCGTTTCCGATACAGCCAATCAGACACCGTGGCAATCATTGCGTAGAAGCTTGGAATAAACAGGCTTCCCAGCACGGCAACAGACGCCATACCGACCGCAACGGTGGTACCTATGTGGTGGCTGCTCACATCGCTCGCACCAGAGGCCAGAGCCAATGGCAAGGTACCGAAGATAAAGGCCAGTGACGTCATAACGATAGGACGGAAACGAAGCTCCGCGGCGGTAACCGCTGCTTCACGAATCGATTTACCATGCTCTTTGCGCTGCAACTCCGCAAACTCAACGATAAGGATCGCGTTCTTAGCGGCCAAGCCAACCACCACCAGCATCCCAATCTGGACATAGACACTGGTATCCAGGCCTCGCAACGCAATACCACCCACGCCGCCCAAGAAGGCAAACGGCGTGGCGGTAAGTACCGCTAGTGGTAGCGACCAACTCTCATACTGTGCCGCCAGTATCAAGAACACCATCAAAATACCAAACACAATGGCGAGTAAAGCGGTATTGCCAAGGTTAGACTCTTGGTAGGCAGTCCCCGTCCAACCCATTCCCCAGTTTTGGCCCAATGTTTCCCGAACCACTTCCTCCATCGCTGCAATAGCCTGTGTAGAGCTGTAGCCTGGCGCTGGATTACCCTGGAACTGAGCCCCCGCATAAACACCGAAGCGAGAAACAACAGATGGACCCGTTTGGCGTTCGAGCGTTACAAACTCAGAAAGAGGAATGCGCTCACCATTGCCACCACGTACATAAACGCTACTCACATCATCGGGCGTTTTACGGAATTTATCTTCATTCTGTAAATAGACCTGGAAGTTACGGTTTTGGTAGCTAAAGAAGTTAACAAAACCATTACCGAAGGTGTTGGCTAGCGCCGAGTTGATATTCTCAAGGGCGACACCATAGCTGAGCGCTTTTTGCTGATCTATTTCCGCACGGTAAGAAGGCACATTGACGTTAAACGTTGTAAAAACGCGGCTTAATGCCGGGTGCTGGTTAGCCGCCTGCATAATTTGCAATGACGCTTGATACAACTCACGAGGTGACGCGCCTTCAAAAGATTGCAAATAACCGGTGAAACCACCCGTTGTTGAAAGCCCCATGATCGGCGGTACGTTAAACGCCATCGCCGAACCACCATCAATGCTCGCCCCCAACTGCATAATACGACCAACCAACTCATTAGCCGTTAAGTCACGTTCTGCCCAGGTTTTCATGTTGATAAACATAATGCCCCGTGCAGTATTGACCGCACTCGACAGAATGTCGTATCCCGCGACAGCAGAGGAGTACTCAACGCCCGGAATGGCTTCTATCTGTGAGCTAAGCTCATTCATGTAGGCTTGAGTTCGGCTAAGCGACGCAGCATCGGGCAATGACACGCTAACCAGCACGATACCTTGGTCAGTTTCCGGCACCAGTGTGGAAGGCGTATTTGCATAGAGCCAGTAAGAACCGGCCCCCACCGCCACAGTCAGCGCAAGCGCTAACACCCAGAAACGCACCAGCTTTTTCACAAACCACATATAAACGGCGGTAAAGCCAGCGAAGAGGCGGTCAAACAGACGCAGCGGTGTGGTAATCGCACGCTTAAACGCGGACTGTTTCGTTTTATGCAGGTCATGCTTAATGAAGATGGCCGACAGCGCAGGAGTGAACGTCAGTGCCATCAGCGCCGATAGCGCCACCGATATTGCCACGGTAATCGCAAACTGCTGATAAATCTGGCCGGTAAAACCGCCCAGGAACGCTACGGGTACAAACACCGCCGCCATAATCAGCGATGTGGCAATAACCGGACCACCCACCTCTTTCATCGCGCGGATAGTAGCGTCACGAACCGTAATATCATCCTCTTCGCTCAATACCCGCTCAACGTTCTCCACCACCAGAATCGCATCATCCACCACGATGCCTATCGAAAGCACCAAGGCAAACAGCGTTAGAAGGTTGATTGAGAAACCAAACAAGTAAAAACCAGCAAAGGTACCGATAACCGAGACCGGTACGACCGACATGGCAATGACCGTAAAACGCCAGTTCTGTAGGAAAATAAACAGAATCACGATAACGATCAGGAACGCTTCAATAAACGTATGCAGAACGGTTTCTACCGAGGCATCAATAAACAGCGTGGTGTCGTAAGGCGTTACATAGTCAAGCCCTGGCGGAAAACGCCCCGATAGTTCTTCCATCGTGGCACGCACTGCTTCAGCGGTTTCCAGTGCGTTTGCACCCGGCTGCTGGTTGATGATGATCGGCGTCATTGTGGCGCCGTTTAAGCGTGCATCAACACCATAGAACGAAGCGCCTAGTTCAATACGTGCTACGTCCGCAAGGCGCAGCGAAGAGCCGTCAGGATTCGTACGCAGATAAATATTGCGGAAATCATCGGTTCCCGATAAACGTCCACCGGCGGTAATCGTATAGGTATAAGCACGCGGTTCGCTTTGCGGTGTTGCCGCTAAGTTACCTGCGGGAATTTCGGTATTCTGCGCGCGAATAGCACTGGCCACCTCACTGGGCGTGAGGTCATACTGAGCCAGCTTGTCAGGGTCCATCCACACCCGCATCGCAAACTCACCGCCGCCTAACACTTCGGCATTACCTACGCCGGGCACTTGGCGTAGCTCATCCAAGATATTCAGCGTGGCGTAGTTTTGCATGTAAATTTTGTTGTAGTCACCGCTAGGTGACGTCAAGGCAACAAGCATCAGAATAGAGTCAGAGCGTAACTCAACCGTCACCCCTTGAGACTGAACCGCCTCAGGTAACTGCGAAAGCGCGCCCTGCACTCGGTTATTGACATTGATGGTGTTGATATCACCATCAGTGCCAATGTTAAACGCAACACTCAGGCTCATAAGACCATTATCAGCGCTGTTTGAGGTCATATATAGCATGTCCTCAACACCATTGATGGCCTCAGCAAGCGGTGCCGCGACGGTTTGCGCAACCGTCTCAGCATCTGCCCCGGGGAACTGAGCCTGAACTGACACAGTGGGAGGTACAACGCTGGGATACTGCTCTATCGGCAGTATTCGCATCGCCATCGTACCTACCAGCGTCAAGATAATCGCCAAAACGGTGGCGAAAATCGGTCGGCTGATAAAGAAGTTGGAAAAGTTCATTATTGCGCGCCCTCTTCCCCTTCAGCGGGCTGTGCGTCAGCCGCCCCATCCTGCATTGCCTCTGCCTGCCCGGCTTCTTGCTGGGCGTCTTCCTGCTCAGCTTCTGCGACGATGTCGGCAGCGTTACCTTCAAATGGCTGGGGGTCAATTAGCATTCCTGGCTCCAGACCAGCGGGGTCGCCTACGATGACACGCTCGCCAGCAGTCAGGCCATCATGAATGATTTGCCATGGGCCAGCCACTTCACCGAGTTGAACCGTGCGCTCGCGCGCTTTATTTTCATCATCGACAATAAAGACCCGCGGTCCCATTAACCCTTGAGTAACGGCAATTTCTGGTACGGCCAGTACATCAAAACGCTTCAAGCCTTCAACACGAACCCGGACAAACTGACCAGGCAATACCGCGCCATCAGGATTTGCGAACGCTGCTGACGCCTGCACCGTACTGGTGCCGCTATCAACACGAGAACCCAGGAAGCTCAAACGACCTTCAAGCTCAGCGCTGTCGTCACCATACTGTCCTGGCACACTCAAACGCGCGGTTATGTCTGATGCGCTACCACTCTCACCCAGCTGTCGACGCAGCTCAAAAGCATCGCGCTGAGGTAGTTGAAAACGCACTTCAAGAGGATCAAGCGGGGTAATAGTGGCTAACTCAGTTCCTGGCGTCACCAAATTACCAACGTTTATCTGACTTAAACTGATCATGCCAGACACCGGTGCGGTGACGTTTGAATAGCCTAAATCAAGATTAGCACTGGTTAACGCAGCATCGGCTTGAGCGACACTTGCTTGGGCAACGCGCTGGTCAGCTAGTGCTTGGTCATACTGCTGACGACTGACCGAGTTTTGGCTCAGCAACTGCTCAAAACGCTGCGCATCACGCTGGGCACGAGCCAGTTCAGCGCGCGCACTTTGCAAGTCGGCCTCACGCTGGTTAACGGTTGCTTGGTAGAGATCTGGCTCGATGGTATAGAGTCGGTCCCCCTGCTCTACCAGTTGCCCTGGCTCAAAATGGCGCTCTTCAAGAAACCCGTTCACCCGTGCCACAAGCGTGACTTCACTGTCGCTGCGCAGCAGTGATGGGTAGGATTTATTCAGAGGAATATCCTGGCGGGCTATTTCAGCTACTTCTACCGCATGAGGCGGAGCTTCCTGCTGCCCAGCCTGCTGTTGCTGAGGTTGCTCCTGGCCGCATGCGGCTAGCGCCAATGCAGCTATCAGCGTCACTAGACTCGCTCTACCTGAGTGAATCGTTTTCTTCATACGTTGGTTTCCCATTAATCTTTTCAACATTGACGGATAGCAGCACAGCGAGAGGTTGGTTAATGTGTTAGAAAACTAACAACTCACTAGCTTACGCACCCGGCGTGGGTGGAGCGCCAATATCCATAGCCCTCTGGTAGGCGTCGGGGTCGCCACCCTCAGGCAGAGTGAAGTTCACCTCATCTCCCGTTAGCCACGCATTGACGTCTTCAATCGCCTCAACGTCTAACAGACCCGCCTGCTGGCGCAGTGAGAGCAAATTAACCACATAGTCATAACGCGCTTCGGCATAGTTAGCGATAGCGTTATAGAGGCTTTGTTCAGCGTTCAACACGTCCACGATATTACGTGTGCCTACTTCATAACCGGCACGGGTAGCTTCTAAAGCACTACGGTTAGAAACGATGGCCTGCTGACGAGCCTCAACGGTATCGACGTTGTTGCTAACCTGGGTATAGAGCGAACGCACTTGTTGGATGGTAGTGCGGCGTTGGGACTCGAAGTCGTATTGGCTACTTTCAAGCTGGAAGGTACCTTGGCGAATACGGGCGCTGGTGCTGCCACCGGTATAGATAGGTAGGTTCGCCGAGACACCCACTTGGCTTGACGTGTTGTAGCCACTCACCAAATCACTATCGCTATCCGAGTACTGGTAGTTAGCAAATGCCTGAACCGTCGGCATACGCCCGGCACGCGCCAGCTCGACGCCTACGCGGGAAAGCTCAATGCCTGCCTGCTGCGCTAATACCTGCGGGTTACGCTCAATGGCTTGCTCTACCCAATAGTTACGCTCCGTGGGGGTTGGCAGGGCAATCGGCATACTGTCGCCTAACGCGTCGATACTGGCGTAACGTTGCCCCGTCAGTTGTTCAAGCACCTCAAATGCCACCTGAAGATTGCTCTCTGCTGCTATGCGATCAGCGCGGGATTGATCAAAGCTCGCCCGAGCTTCTTCTACTTCAGTGATGGCAATGAGGCCAACTTCAAACTGCTCTCGAGCCTGCTCAAGCTGGCGACCAATCGCACGCTCTTGGGCTAAGCGCGCCTCGAGTACTTCATGGGCACGCAAAATATCGAAATAAGCGCTCGCGACATCAATCAGCAGCTGCTGCTCGGTAGCGGCCAATAAGTACACTTGTTGATCAATCTGGCGCTCCGCCTGATTCACTTCCTGACGCGTGACGGCATTGAATAGTGCCTGAGTCGCTTCAAGCGTTAACGACGCCGTGTTGTAGCGGTCATCGCTGACACCCGCCGCATCAGAACCAGCACTCTGCCCCGCCCTAGAGGAGGACTGGCTTTCGTACTGCTGGTTGTGGACGACATTGCCAGAGGCATTTACCTGGGGCAACAGGGCACCACTTGCCACATCGCTTGCCGCTTCAACACTTGAAAACTCAGCACGTGCTGAGGCCAAGGCAGCGTTATTGTTAAGCGCATCGCGGGTGATATTGACTAAATCTGCCGCTTGAGCAGGCAGGATGAAAGAAGATGTCAGCACTGCTAATAGCAGGGGACGAAAAGGGGCATTGACTGCCCAGTGTGCCAGTCGCATGGGATTGCCTCTAGGTGTCAACGTAGGGTGGCGATAATGATAGCCATTCTGAAAGGTGGCATTATAGTTACATTCATGTATGTATGCTAGGCTTGAACTTAACCTAAATATATGAACAGCGTCACGTATAGATAACCGTACTACACAAGACTCTCTATTACCTTAGTCCAAAGCTTCATGAGCTTGCAGCTTTTTAGCGCTCCTTTACCCACTCGAATCTTAAGTGAACCATGTTACAGCTAATGTAATAACACGCTAACTAAAGTGAGCGCTTGAGTCTCTCAACAACATGCGGCAGTGATTGGCAATCCAAACAGATAGCTAATAAAGCGAGAAAATCAGCACCATCACCACTATTGCTCCGCCAAACGCTGCCCCATTAACTCTCAAAAGCTTCCAATACTGCCACGCAGCGTTCAACGGCACTGCGATACCCTGAACCAAATAACAGCAGATGGTTAAGCAATGGATAAAGCTGAAACAGCGCTTCGCGTCTTGGCCATTCGGTTGGCTTATCGCCGTTCCAGTAAGCATCAAAAAAAGGTGCGCCAGGCGATCCAAACAGGGTCAGCATGGCCACATCAACGTCGGGATAATGGCGATAAACAGCAGGATCGATCAGTGCCGGCCCTCTAGTGGTTGTCAGCACATTACCCGACCATAGATCACCATGAATAAGGCTGGCAGACGAATCTGGCAGCCATGTTTCTAGTTGCTCTGCTTGGTGTTCAACACGGCGTCGCAACGCGCCATTCAGCAGGCCCTGCTGATAACAAGCTTGAGTAAGAGGCAGTAGACGCCGTTCGCGCTGAAACGCACGGCCATCTGCCAGCGGGGAGTTGGGTTGGGGCGTACGCCCACACGCATTGTCCTGATGCCAGCCATGGGCATCACCTATCACACCATGCAACTCACGCAGCCCTTCGCCTAAAGCGACGCTACTTTGGGTGTTTGCGGGTTGGGTATCGAGTGACTCTATCACCAGCCATCCCACCGTCTCTCCTAGCACCTCAGGTATCACTAATGACGTACCCGCCCCCTTGAGCGCGCGAAGCCCTTCTGCTTCGCCAAGCAATCGCGCGGAATCGTCGTGTTTGATAACGACTTGCCCTTGACGAGTAGTCAAGGCGTAAACAGCGGCTATGTCACCACCACTGAGTGGCTGAAGCTTATCAGTGGGGATTAATCCCAGCGTATCTAGCAGATCGCGCAAGATGGCATCCATGACTCTCTCCGCTCAAGCGTAGCGTGTACTCCGTACCTCTCCTTAAACGGTACAAGGCAAAGCAATATCTTTCTAGGCAATCCGCATTATTAAACGTTATGACGCTGAGCAAGCGCCTCGCGATAACGCTGATAAATCACCTCATAAGCAGAAACACGCTTAGCGTCAGGGTCGGCAAGGGAAGCGGCATCCAGGTGCACCAAGCGCTCACAAAGCGATGCCAGGGTCACGCCCTCCTGATGTAAGTCGCACCAAGCGGCTTGAATAGCCGCCCCTAACGCGGCGGCATCGGTAATCTCTGGGCAGATTACCTGGGTATTAGTAATGTCAGCCACCATTTGCCGCCAGACTGGGCTCTTGGCACCGCCGCCAATCAGCCTAATCTGGCTGGTACCGTCAGCTAGATCACCTAATAGTTCCAAGCCATAGCGCAGGCCAAAGGTAGCACCTTCCATCACCCCTCGGCAGAGGTTAGCTTGAGTCATATTAAGGCTGGTCAAGCCAAGGAAATCGCCCGTCGCATTGGGCAGCATCGGCACCCGTTCGCCGTTAAAAAACGGCAGTACAATCACTCCCTCGGCCCCAATCGGCGAGCTGGCAACCTGGTCGCCAAAGGCGGCTAAATCCAGCCCAAACAGCTCACGCACACGAGTAGTCGCAGAGGTAACGTTCATCGTGCAGATTAACGGCAGCCAGCCACCGTGGCTGGCACAGAAGTTGGCCACCATGGCGCTATCGCACACCACTGAATTAGGTGAATAAGCGCACACCGTGCCGGAGGTTCCTAAACTAAGCGTTACCAGCCCCTGAGTAATATTACCGGTGCCAATTGCGCCCAGCATGTTGTCGCCGCCGCCAGAAGACACCACCACATCATCATGAAGCCCCAACTCTTGCGCCACTAGAGGGCGCACTCGCCCTGCTGGCTCGTGCGCCTGGATAAGGCGAGGTAGCACACGGTCAGGGTCAAGTTCCGGCGCAATGGCTGCAAATACCTCTTTCTGCCAGCATTGGGCACGGGTATCAAAATAACCGGTGCCCGACGCATCACCCGCCTCAGTGACCCGCTCACCGGTCAGCCAGAAGTTGAGGTAGTCGTGGGGCAGTAGCAGAGTGGCTATACGCTGGTAGGCGTCAAGGTGATTCTCCCTCAGCCACGCCACTTTAGATGCGGTATAGCCAGTCTGTAACACCAGACCAAGCTTCTCCAGGCAGCCCGCTTCACCGCCAAGTCGGTCGACTAAATCGCTGTTTTGAGCACTGGTTTCGGTATCGCACCATAGTTTGGCGGGATACACCGGCACACCATCCGCATCCAGTGCCACCATGCCGTGCTGCTGTCCGGAAACGCCAATCCCCCGCACCTGCTTGGCATCAATGCCAGCATGCTCAAGCGCTTGAAAAAAAGCTCCTTTGAGCGCTGCCAGCCACTCTGCTGGCGCCTGTTCCCGGCGGCCATGCTCTCCCTCGTCTAGGCTATGGGGACGACTGCCTTCACCCAGGATGACGCCACGCTCCACATCTACCACCACAACTTTGGTACTCTGTGTACCGCAATCTACCCCGATATACATCACAACGTTCCTTTGGACGCGACCAGAGCCTCAAGAGTAGCCCGTGCTCCCCGTTCATGCAGCGACGTCAATGACTTTAGGTAAGCGTTTAGAAAGCGAGGCTGGTCAGCCAAGTCGCCAAACAGCTCGCGGTTCTCGACAAACGCAGCGGGGTTCGTGCGGTTGTTAGTGGCAATAGCCATCAATGGCTCACGCAGACGGTCCACAATATCGATAGCCTTTCCCTGCTCATCGACGCCTTCAGCGTAACGTGCCCAGCTGGCGACCACGGCGGCGCTGCGCTTAATCTCACCTCCCTGGGCAAGTTGCTGGCGAATGACAGGCACAAGCCATTTGGGAATGCGATCAGAGCTTTCAGCACAGAGTCGTGCCAGAGTGTCTTTAATTTTCGGGTTGGCGAAGCGTTCAATCAGGGTCAGCCGATAGGTTTCTAAATCTACCCCTGGCACTGGCGCCAGCGTAGGCGTGCCCTCTTCACGCATATAACCCAGCAAAAACTCGACAAACAGCGGGTCTTGGCACACTTCATGGGCGTAACGGTAGCCTGCCAAGTAGCCGAAGTAAGCAAGCGCCTGATGGCTGGCATTGAGCAGGCGCAGCTTCATCAGCTCATAAGGCTCTACATCATCGACAAGTTGCACGCCTACTTTCTCAAGCGCCGGGCGACCCAGGGGAAAGTGATCTTCCAACACCCATTGGGTGAAGGGCTCGCATACCACTGGCCAGGCATCTTCTATATCAAACCGCTGGGCCAGCTCGTCAATATCCGTGGGCGCTGTCACTGGTGTGATGCGATCCACCATGGCATTGGGAAACGCCACTTCGGCAGCTAGCCAGTCGCCAAGCCCTGCGCTGCGGGCACGGGCGTAGGCACTGAACATGCGTTTAGCCACGTCACCGTTACCTTGAATATTGTCGCAGGACATCACCGTAAAAGGTGCAATGCCCCGCGCCCGGCGGCGAACCAGAGCTTCCACCACTAAGCCAAAGCTGGTGGAAGGCTGCTCTGGATGGGCAAGATCATCACGTACCTGTGGAGAATCCAGATTGAATTCTCCAGTCACTGGATGGAAGTTGTAGCCACCTTCCGTCACGGTGAGCGACACAATCTTGATGCTGGGATCGGCCATTTTTTCGATCACCGCTTCGGGGTCTTCTGGCGCAAATAGGTAATCCACCATACTGCCGATCACACGGGGCTGATACTCGCCGTCGGGGTGTTTCACCACGAGCGTATAGAGATAGTCTTGCGCAGCAAGGGCCTGCTGCATACGCTTATCGCCGGGCATTACCCCCACTCCTACAATGCCCCACTCAAGCGCCTCACCCTGGTTCATTAGTGCGTCTAGGTACATCGCTTGATGAGCACGATGAAAACCACCGACGCCAATATGCACGATGCCTGGCGTCACGGCCTGCCGATCATAAGTAGGCGTCTCAACCGCCGCACTGAGAGCACCCATGTTGTGATTATTAAGCTGAGTCATCGTCACTCTCCGGGTCATTTGTTAGCCACGCCGCGCCCTAGCGCCAGCGCTGGTCAGGTGGCACGCTGCCGCTTTTAACAAGTTCAGCGTTAAGCATGTCTTTTTGATGAGCGCGCTCGAGGGCGCCGATATGATCTTGGCCCATGCACAGCCAGCGATTCACCAACCGCTCAACCAGTACGGCATCGTCCACGTCGATAAACAGCGTCCAGTCGAACAGCTTGTGCAACGCCCGCCAGGGCTCTTGATCCAGCAGCAGGTAATTACCTTCCACAATCACAATGCGCTGCGCTGGAGTAATCAACCGCCCCCCGGCTCGAGCAAGATCCAGCGGACGGTCAAACACCGGCACCGCTACCGGTTGATCTGCGCGACGAATGCGCGCTAAATCATGATGTAAGCCATCGACATCGAAGGTGTGCGGCGCGCCTTTCACCGGCAGTTGCTCATCACCTAGCACGGCGTTATCGAAGTGGTAGCCATCCATCGGCACCACGGCTGCCTGCCCTGGCCGCTGCTGATTTATCGCATCGCATAACAGCGCGCTGCGATAAGACTTGCCTGCCCCGGGTGGCCCCGCCAGGGCAACCATAAAGCGCGCTTTGCCTTCGGCGGCATCCAACAGTTGGTGGCTTAACGAAACAAGATCAGGGGTCATAGGCGTATCAACTCATCCAGTTGCCACCATCGACGTTGAGCGTCTGGGCAACGACGTAGTCACTATCCTGACTAGCAAGAAACACGGCGGCCCCCGTGTGGTCTTCCGGCAATCCCATACGCCCAAAGGGCACAGACTCGCCAACCAAACGCTTTTTCTCGCCCAGCGGGCGGTTCTCATAGCGTGCAAACAGTGCATCGACTTCTTCCCACATCGGCGTATCCACTACCCCCGGTGCAATGCCGTTCACGTTAATACGGTGCTTGATCAAATCCAGCCCGCAGGACTGGGTCAGGCTAATCACAGCGGCTTTACTCGCACAGTAAACGCTGACGAGTGGCTCGCCCCGTCGGCCTGCCTGAGACGACATATTAATAATTTTGCCCCCTTGGCCTTGTGCCACCATGGCGCGAGCCACGATCTGCAGGGTAAAAAACAGCCCCTTGGCATTCACCGCAAACTGCTTGTCAAAGCTGGCCTCTGTCACCTCGAGCACCGGTGCCATATCAAACACCGCGGCGTTATTGACTAAAATATCGATCCCACCAAATCGCTCGGTAACGCGCTCCACCATGGCGTTGATAGAGGCTTGATCGCACACGTTCAGCACGACCCCCATCACGCGCTCGGCGCTAGCGTCTTGTTGCAGCGTGGCGAGCGCATCGTCAACAGCGTTGGCATCGATGTCGGCCACAATGACCTTCGCCCCTTCGGCGAGGTAGCGCTGAGCAATGGCTAAACCGATACCACGGGCACCGCCTGTGATGACGGCGCGTTTATTGAGCAGTTTCATTGTTATCTTGTCCTTGCAAATGGGATTGCCACTCGTCTACTAAAGCGTGAAGTCCGCGCATATGGGGCAAAATTCGCCAAGCGCCCGCCGCCAGTAGCCGTGAAGACTGCTGTTCATCTATATGACTTGCCCCTACAAAACCAATCACTCGCATGCCTGCAGCATAAGCAGCGGTCACCCCTGCCACGCTATCTTCTACCACCAGACAGCGGCTGGGTGGGCAGCCAAGAGAACTGGCCGCTAAGTGATAAATAGCGGGGTCCGGCTTGGGGTTTTCGACCTGCTCGGCGGTGAAAATCGGCACATCGCCTAGCGCGCCGTTCAGCTGGGTAGTGGCGAGCGATGCCAGCACGCGGCAACGGCGGCTGTTCGAGACCACGGCCTTGGGTAAGTCGATCCCGCTGACGGCTGCATGCGCCCCTGCAATGGCGGTTAATTCCCTCGCCAAGCGCGCCTCAATGGCGCTATCGACCAGTTCAGCGGCATGGGGCGGCAACAAGTGGCGGCTTAGCTGTTCCAGGTGCTGGAGGATGTTGGCCGTTGTCATACCCAGGGCTTGGCTAAGTAACGTCGGTATATCCAGATCCGGTAGCCACTGTCCAAGGTGGGTTTCCAGAGTCTCTTCAGCGAGTGCTTCGCTATCCACCAGAACGCCATCACAATCAAAAATCAGCGCTTTCATACCTGCTCCCCCGGAGAGGCAGATTCCGTAGCCGCACGATTATCTTGGCGGGTCAGCCCCGCTAACGGGTGCTGCTGCAAGCTAGGTAGGGCTAGCCCGTCTGCGTCAAACAGATGGGCGCGCTCGGGGGCAAAACCAAAACGCACGCTATCGTTGACCCGGTAGGCCACATCGCCATCAGCCATAATAGTGATCAACTCATCGTCCATTTGAACGTAGAGCGAGGTTTGACCGCCGAGGCGCTCAAGCACTTTGATCTGCCCACTCAGCGGCCCCTGTTCATCAAGGACCAAGTGTTCTGGGCGAACACCCAGCTCAAGGGTGGCATTAGCGTCCAAGTGCCCACCGTCGACCGGCACACTGCGCTCACCGCCCCCGGGCAGACGAATCGCGACGCCTTCAGGCGTTACGCCGGTCAACGTCACCGGTAGAAAATTCATTTTCGGTGAGCCAATAAAGCCCGCCACAAAGCGATTGCGCGGGTGGTGGTAGAGCGCCATTGGCGAGCCCACCTGCTCCACCACGCCATCGTGTAGCACAACGATTTTATCGGCCATGGTCATGGCTTCTATCTGATCGTGGGTGACGTAAATCATTGTGGCATCTAGTTCTTCATGCAGCCGTGCCAGCTCAATGCGCATCTGCACCCGCAGTGCCGCATCCAAATTGGAGAGCGGCTCGTCAAACAGGAAGATGCTGGGGTTACGCACAATCGCCCGGCCAATCGCCACTCGCTGGCGCTGGCCGCCTGAAAGCGCTTTGGGCTTGCGGTCTAACAGCGGCTCCAGCTGCAGAATCTTGGCCGCCTCCAGCACTTTGGCGCGGCGTTCCTCTTTGGGTACTCCAGCCAAGCGCATGCTGAAACCCATGTTGCCCTCAACCGTCATGTGCGGATATAGCGCATAACTCTGGAACACCATGGCCAAGCCGCGGTCGGCGGGGCCCACATCGTTTATTCGCTTACCATCGATCAGAATGTCGCCGTCGCTTGCACTCTCCAAGCCCGCGATCATGCGCATCAGCGTGGATTTGCCACAGCCCGAAGGGCCAACAAACACCACGAACTCACGGTCGTTCACCTCGAGATCAATGCCTTTGATGACCTTAGTGTCGCCAAACTGTTTGATAATGTTCTTCAGTTGTAAGGTTGCCATGGGGAACTCCTTTACTTGACGGCGCCAAAGGTCAGGCCGCGCACCATTTGTTTTTGGGTCATCCAGCCGAGGATCAGGATGGGGGCGATTGCCATGGTGGAAGCCGCTGAAAGCTTGGCCCAGAACAGCCCTTCGGGGCTTGAGAACGAGGCAATATACGCGGTCAGCGGTGCCGCTTTCGACGAGGTTAAGTTGAGACTCCAGAACGCTTCGTTCCAGCTCAAAATCACTGAGAGCAGCCCGGTAGAGGCGATACCCGGCAACGTTAGCGGCAGCAGCAGGAAAAACACCTCCTGCAGAGTGGACGCGCCGTCCATCCTGCCGGCTTCCAGAATGTCTTTGGGCATATCTTTGAAGAAGGTGTAGAGCATCCACACCACAATGGGCAGGTTCATCAGGGTATAAATAATGATTAGCCCGGTACGGGTATCCAACAGCCCCACATCTCGGAAAATCAAATAGATAGGCACCAAGACACCGACAGGTGGCAGCATTTTGGTAGACAGCATCCAAAGCAGCGTGCCCTTAGTGCGCTTAGTGGGCAAAAAGGCCATGGCATACGCCGATGGAATGGCAATCAGCAGTGCTAAAAAGGTCGAGCCAAATGCCACGACGACGCTATTTAGCGCAAAACGCGCATAGCCCGAGCGTGCCTGAACGGCTTGATAGCTCTCAAGGGTGGGGGAAAAGATAAAGCTTGGATCTGCAATTGCTGCCGTTTCGGTTTTAAACCCGGTCAGCACCATCCACAGGATGGGAAAAAAGATAATCAGGGCAATCGACCAGCCCACTAGGGTTAAGACCAGTTGCCTGATGGGCAACGAGCGAGCGTTAGCTGGCGCGACGCTATTACGATGAAGTGTCATTGAAATGCTCCCAAGACGCCCTGTCACCGGGGTTAGTCTTCTAAGTTCTTAGCGACCATACGGACAAGGAAAATCGCGACGATATTGGCGAGAATGATGGCGATCACCCCACCCGCTGAGGCCAAGCCCACATCGAAATCCAGCAGCGCTTGGATATAGATCAAATAGGCTAAGTTAGTGGTCGCGAGTCCCGGCCCGCCGGAGGTGGTGACAAAAATTTCGGCAAAAATCGTCAGCAAGAAGATCATTTCAATCATGATCACCACGCTAATGGCACGCTTTAGGTGCGGCAGCGTAATGAAGAAGAAAATCGCCAGTGGCCCGGCACCATCCATACGCGCTGCTTCCACTTGGTCTTCATCCAGCGACTGCATGGCGGTGAGCAGGATCAATAGTGCAAACGGCAGCCACTGCCACGACACAATAATGATGATGGAGGTCAGCGGTAGCGATGAGAACCAGTCCAGTGCAGGCAGCCCCAGCGACTGCGCCAGCCACGCCAACACCCCGTTAGAGGGGTGCATCATCATGTTTTTCCATACCAGCGCGCTCACCGTTGGCATAACAAAGAAGGGAGAAATCGCCAGCACGCGCGCAATGCCACGCCCAGCAAACTCCTGCTGGAACAGCACCGCGAGCAGCGTGCCGCCCACCACTGTGATCACCAGTACCGACCCTACCAGCAACAGGGTGGTGCCCATCGCCGACCACAAGGCAGGGTCAGTCAGCAAGTATTCATAGTTTTCTAGCCCGGCGAAGCCGGTCATCCCGGGCATGAGTAAGTTATAGCGCTGAAAAGAGAACCAGATCGTCATGCCCAGGGGCACGATCATCCAGAGCAGCAGCAGCGATACCGCGGGCGCTTGAAGCGAAAGCGTTCTTAGCCCGCCGACCGTTCGGCCGGAAGCACGTGTTCTATTCATGGAAATACCTGCAAGAAAACAGACCTGCTAGAACCACTGAAATACGTCTGCCCATAACTGGGCAGACGCAAGAGTGCATTAACGTTCGATGTAGCCTGCCCGCTGCATGGTGCGCTCGGTGGCTCGCTGAGCGCTATCAAGCGCCTGAGCTACTGAGGTGTCACCGGTCAAGGCAGCGGCAATCGTTTGGCCCACTTGCGTACCAATCGACTGGAACTCTGGAATACCTACAAACTGAACGCCGACATAGGGGGTTGGCTCTAGGCTGGAGTCGGTAGGATCAGCTTCTTGTATGGCGTTAAGTACAAAATCGGCAAATGGCGCGGCATCAACGTACTGCTCGTTGGCGTAGGTGGATTCACGAGTCCCCGGCGGTACGCTGGTCCAGCCGTTCGTTTCACCAACAAGCTCGATGTACTCCTGTGAAGTCGCCCAGGTAATGAATTGCTGTGCTGCTTCTTTGTGCTCAGAGGAAGCGGGAATCGCCAGCGCCCAGGACCACAGCCAGTGAGAGCCTTTAGGGGTTTCGGCGATGGGTGCTGGCGCAAAGCCTAGCGTACTTGCTACGTCCGACTCGTTTTCATCGTAGAGCTTGCCTGCTGCCGAGGTGGCATCAACCCACATGGCGCAGTTCCCACGAGAAAAGAGCGCCAGGTTTTCGTTGAAGCCGTTGGAGCTGGCTCCGGGCGGACCGTAGTTGCTTAGCAGGTCAACATAGAACGCAATCGCATTGTTCCAGGCCTCGGAGTTAAGCTCCGGGTTCCACTGCTCATCAAACCAGCGGCCGCCAAAGGTGTTCACCAGCGTCGAGACAAAGGCCATGTTTTCGCCCCAGCCCGGCTTACCGCGCAAGCAAATACCTGCCAGGTTCTCTTCGCTACCGTGTAACTGCTCGGCCCAGTCGCGCACCTGCTCCCAGGTGGGCTGCGCTGGCATCTCGATGCCAGCCTGCTCAAACAGATCGGTGCGGTAGTACATCATGGAGCTTTCCGCATAAAACGGCAGGGCGTGCAGCGTGCCATCTAGGCTTAGGCCATCGCGTACCGATGCCAGCAAATCATCTTCATTGTAGTCATCGGGCAAGTTTTCCAGCGGCTCAAGCCAGCCACGTTCTGCCCAGATGGGCACTTCATAAGTACCGATAGTCATCACATCGAACTGCCCGCCACCGGTGGCAATATCCGTGGTCATACGCTGACGCAGCACATTCTCCTCAAGCACGACCCAGTCCAGAGTGATATCCGGGTGCGCTTGCTCAAAGGCATCGGTCAGGCTCTGCATGATGACCATGTCGTTATTGTTTACCGTGGCAACGGTGATTTCTGTTTGAGCGTGGGCTTGGCCAGCTACCGCAATAGCGGCCGCTAGGGTCGTGATGGGTAAATGACGGGCAAGACGCATACAGCTTTCCTCTTGGCAAATATTGGCATTGTTTTTATCGGCACAGCGATTACTGGAATTGTCGTTATTAGGGCTGTGGTTATTAAGGACTGTGGTTACTGGCAATGTCGCTATTGTCACCGCAGCCAAACTGATCAAATTGATCAACTGTCGATCAAATGATCGTACGAAAGCCAAAAAAAAGCAAAGCCTACCCTTTTAGACTTTATGCTAATTCATTCAGCTATTTGCATGTTGCACTGCGCTATAAATCATTGAGCAATAGTGTTAACGATTTGTCTCGCCGCAATTTCATCCGTTATCAATCCTTTTAACCAGCCTCCTCGCAATGCTGCCCGTATGGCGGGCGCTTTATCGTGCCCACCCGCTATTGCCACCATAAGATGCTTACCGAACCGCTCTAGAGGCAAACTGGTCACTCGCCGTGTTATTGAGCAATCAATCACTTCTCCCTGGTCGTTAAGCGGCCAGCCCAGCAACTCACCTACTGCTTTAAGGCTTAATAGCTCATCTAGCTCACTTTCGCTGATGAAGTGGTCTTGAAACAGCGTGGCTTGCCGGTCAATTCTGCCGACTCCAATAAAGGCAGCTTCAGACTCTCTCGCCACATCGGCAATCGCCTTAAACAGGCGCTGTGTCAGCATGGCCTCTTTCTCGACTAACGACTCCGCTACCACGGGTGCAGGTAGTAAAAAGCGCTCGCCACCCGTTTTATCCGCCAGCAGCATGACCGCGTCGTAGCGGTTAGCCGAACCATCCCTGGCAACATTCCCTACCAGAGAAACAAAGCGATGTTGGGGCCGCTCAATACGGCTAAGAGCCTCTACCGCAGCCCGAACCGAGCGCCCAGTCCCCAAAGACAGCGTTAATGGATCGCTGCGCTCCACCAAACGAGCCATCCGTTCAGCACCTGCAACAGCTAAATAATACGCAGCACTTTCAGGTGCCTGGCTATCGGCGGGTACAACATCGCAATACGCCAAGCCGAAATGATCGCGAAGCACGCTGCCTAATGTCATACAGGTAGAAATAGGATGGTCAATATGGACCTTTACCAACCCTTCTTGCCTTGCGAGTGCTAACAGGCGCTGGACACCGGGTCGAGAAACCCCTAACTGGTTGGCAATTTCATCCTGAGTCATACCGCCGACATAAGACATCCAAGCGGCTCTGGCCGCCTGATCAAGCTTCACCTCAAACTTATCCATTGACACACTCACTGCCCTATAATTTGAAATATTGTCGCACAACGCCTTCACTAGGGCTCTTGCGCCATGGTTTATTAATAAGGATAAAGATGACTATGTACAAGCTTGCTTTTTTTGTCCCCGTTGAAGATGCCGAGAGTGTTAAAGAAGCGGTCTTTGAGACAGGAGCTGGCCGACTTGGTGATTATGAGGCCTGCTGTTTTCAAACCCACGGTACCGGCCAGTTCCGCCCGCTAGAGGGCGCCCACCCCCATATTGGACACGTAGGGTCACTGGAAACTGTCGAAGAAGTGAAGGTTGAACTTGTTTGCCGCGATGAGTATATACGGGCAGCGATTGCGGCATTAAAGTTAGCCCACCCCTATGAAGAGGTGGCCTATGATGTTTGGCAATTGGCCGACCTGTAATTCAGTAATACAAGGCTTTAATAAATCACCTTGCTAGCAACGCCTAAATGCCAATAAAACTTAGGCACTGCCAAAATATCGCTCCCTATCTTCAGGGGTAATCGAGCTGATGTGCAGCGGGTAGTGCGCATTTTTACGGTCTTCATAGAAGTGCTGCAACGTGCGCTCAATCGTTGGAAAAGCAAGCTCGTCCCAAGGAATTTCATGCTCTTCGAACAGCGCTACTTCCAAGCTTTCAGGGCCTGCACTAAAGCCACCGAGAAGCTCTGCACGAAAAATCATATACACTTGATTGATATGAGGCAGATCAATCAGCGTGTATAACCCCTCCAGTTTGACCTCTGCAACGGCCTCCTCCCAGGTCTCGCGTGCGGCGGCCTGCTGAGTGGTTTCGGCGTTTTCCATATAGCCCGCGGGGAGTGTCCAATACCCTTTGCGCGGAGAAATCGCCCGTTTACACAGCAATATTTTATCGTCAATCACCGGCAGCGTCCCCGCCACAATACGCGGGTTCTGGTAATGAATAGTGCCACAGGCATCGCATAAATAGCGCGAACGGTCATCGCCTTCAGGAACAGCAAAACGGACTTTTTCACCACACTGACTACAAAAATTCATCGCGTTTTCTCTATGGCTGATGGGGCAAGGCTTTAACGTACTTGACGTCAATAACCGCTGCTGGGTAAAAGAGAACAAAGTAAATGGAAGCCCTATGTTAGAGAAACTGCGCAAACAACTGCAACAGCACTCCCCCCAACGGCTAGACCACGTTGTAATGCCCGAGGCTGCCGTGCTAATGCCTATTGTTGAGCGTCCATCGCCCACACTGCTGTTTACACGGCGAGCTAGCCATCTCAGCACTCACAGTGGCCAAGTGGCATTTCCCGGCGGCAAACGCGAGGCCTGCGATGCCGACCTCTATGCTACGGCTCTTCGCGAGGCACAAGAAGAGATTGCGCTAGCGCCTTCCCTTGTACAACCCTTGGGAAGGTTATCAGACGTTATTTCACTACATGGCATCCGAGTTACGCCATGGGTCGGCATTATTCCGCCAGATTTACCGTTGGTAGCAGATCCCTCAGAATTAGACACCATTTTCGAAGTGCCACTCAGCCATTTTCTAGACGACAAGCGCACCCACACCGATGTAATAACGGTAGATGGCGTTGCTCACTACGTACCTAGCTACCATGTCGACGGCCACGTGATCTGGGGGCTTTCTGCCATGATGCTGGTAGAACTACTGGCGGAAGGGTTTGGTATGCCAATTGACCTTTACCAGCGCCCACCAGGGGCGTTACGTCACTATCCTGAGAGAAGCAGTCGCCTACCAAAAGCAACTCGCATGCCGACTAAGAGAACCATGAAATGATTGCCTCTGCAGCGCCAAACTCTTTACCCAATGGCAATAGCCCCCCAGCGATCAACCCTATCGCCCATATTGCACTGGTTGATGCGCTTGTTGAGCAAGGCTGGTACGTGGGTAACAACGTGATAGACCTTGATCTTTGCCAAGCGCTGCACCGAGAGCTGCACCATATGGCCGAACACGATGTGCTTGATGAGGCTG
Organism: Halomonas sp. MS1; assembly: GCF_024182575.1. Classification (NCBI taxonomy): domain Bacteria; kingdom Pseudomonadati; phylum Pseudomonadota; class Gammaproteobacteria; order Oceanospirillales; family Halomonadaceae; genus Halomonas; species Halomonas sp. MS1. The sequence goes on along the minus strand of NZ_CP098926.1, from coordinate 2,761,391 downwards.
GCATTGGCCGCGGCAAAGAACATCACCTTCGCAAAGATATTCGCGGCGATGCCATTCACTGGTTGGATAGAGAAAGCGCAGCCCAGCGCCGCTATCTTGACGCCATGGCAGAACTCCAGCTATCTCTCAATCAAGCGCTTTTCCTGGGGTTGTTTGAGTATGAAGCTCACTTTGCCCACTACCCGCCAGGCGCGTTTTATCAACGCCACTTAGACAGTTTTCGAGGGCGAGCTAACCGGGTTATTTCAACCGTCGGTTACTTAAACCCTCAGTGGCCCTTAGATGGCGGCGGAGAGATGGTCATTTATCACCCCGACACCCCTTCTCTGGAAGTCGCCCGCGTAGTGCCTGAAGCAGGAACGTTCGCCTGCTTTTTATCCGAAACCATTCCCCACGAGGTGCTGCCAACCCAGCATCCGCGTGCCAGCATCGCTGGCTGGTTTAGGCGTAACGCCTCGCTGGATGGCGTGCTCGACCCGGCGCGTTGAAACACTATGGACACCAGTAACGAAGCCACATTAAGCGCCAGAATCAAAGCCCTAGAAGCGCAAAATGCAGTGCTGGAAGAAGAGAAGCGTCATTATCAGTGGCTGGCAGAAAGTACCACTGACTTGATATCTCGCCATGCCCGCGACGGTACTTTTTTATATGCCTCTCAAGCGGCGCGAGACTTACTAGGGTACGAACCCGAAGAGCTGATTGGCGTATCGGCCTATCAGCTGTTTCATCCTGCTGATCTAAGTGATCTGCTAAACAAATCACCTCGGGTCTACTATCACGACGGTTTTTATCAGCAAACGTATCGGTTTCGGGCTAAGGCAGGTCACTACATCTGGTTTGAAACCACCAGCCGAACCCGCCGAGATGCTGCCACAGGCGAGCTAATTGATATTTTATGCGTCTCTCGGGACGTGAGCCGCCGAGTCCATGCCGAAGCCACAAGAGAGCGTTTAGCGCAGGTGGTCGAATCTACCACTGACTACGTACTTTTTTTAGGGCCTAACCACCATATCTTCAGCGCCAACGAAGCAGCTCGACGCTGTTTTTCACTCCCGCGCGATGCCATGCAAGTTGCTCTGTCAGCGCTTTACCCTAGTGACTCGTTGGCGCTGCTGGAACAGGTCGTCTTTCCGGCGGTGGAACGCTATGGCTCCTGGAGCGGCGAGCTGGAAATGCTCAGCACAAACGGCTCGGTTCCTGTGCTCAGTGTCGTGCTTACCCACCGCAGCCGCGGGGCGGAACCTGGGCACTTTGCCTTAATTAATCGCGATATTAGCGTGCGTAAAGCGGCCGAAGCCCAGGCACGTCGGCACCAAGAACAAATTGCCCATGCCAATCGGTTAGCCGCCGCCGGAGAGCTTGCGTCTAATATTGCCCATGAACTCAATCAGCCCCTTGGTGCCATCGCCAACTACACCAGTGGCGCCCTTTTGAAAACGACGCATACGCCTAACTTACCCGCCAGCGAACTACAGCTGCCACTGGCCCGCATTGATGAGCAAGTACAGCGTCTTGCCCAACGACTCCGCCATATGCGCAGCTTTGTGCGTAAACGCAGCCACTGTGTCAGACCCCTAGTACTTGAACACGTCATTGCCGCCGCCTTTCAACTGTGCGACTGGCAGTATAAGCAGGCCTCCGTTCAGCTTATTCAGCAATTGCCCCACGGGCTGCCACGTATTTATGCGGACCCTATTGCCCTTGAGCAAGTAATCGTTAACCTATTGCTCAACGCGCTAACCGCGAGCCGTGACTTCCCTGATGCCGATCAGGTCATCGTTGCCGCGCAAAAAAGCGGCAATCGACAGCTGACCCTTAGCGTTGAAGACCAGGGTCCAGGTGTAGCGCCAGACCATCAAGACACCATTTTTGATGCCTTTTTCACCACCCGCGATGAAGGATTGGGAATGGGTTTGGCAATTAGCCGTTCGCTAATCGAGAGCATGGGCGGGGCGCTGACTCTGCGCCCCCAGCAAAACGCGAAAGGCGCATGCTTTGACATCACACTTCGCACAGAAACAGTATGATTGCGCAATCAGTGCATCAACAGGGGCCAGTAATGACCAGTAGTGTTGAACGACAGTCTACCGCCACCATTGCGGTTGTTGATGATGATCAAGCATTGCGTGAATCGCTGGTTTGGCTGCTTGAGTCCGTCGGATTAACCGCTCAAGCGTTTCATGACGGCGAACAATTCTTAGCAAGTCAGCACGATAAACTGGGCGCACTGCTGCTTGATGTTCGCATGCCAGGCATGAGTGGACTGCAAGTGCAGCAGCAGCTGGTTGACCAAGGCGCTACCCTGCCGGTCATTATGATGACAGGGCATGGCGATGTCCCCATGGCAGTGGCTGCACTAAAGAACGGCGCATTTGATTTTATTGAAAAGCCGTTTAACCACCAGCAGCTGATTGACAGCGTGCAACAGGCGTTGGGCAGCGCTCACCAACAGCAGCGCGCTCAGCAGCAGTTGGCAATGCTGCGAACACGTTACCAATCGCTACGCCCGAAAGAGCAGCGCATTGTGATTCATGTAGCAGAAGGAATGACCAGTCGTGAAATTGCCGAGCACATGGAGATTAGCGGTAAAACCGTCGAGGTCTATCGGTTAAGAGCCATGAAGGCCATGCACGCTGCAAATTTGGCAGAGCTGGTGCGGCAAGCGGTGGCGCTGGAGCTCGTTTCCTCGCTCAGCGCCCCCCATGTTGATAGCGAACGGCCTAGCTAAGTGGCACAACCTGGCCATTGGCTTTTTCCAGCACATTACGCACCTGCTCGTAATCAATGCCGTGCTCATCACCCTCGTGAGCCTCAATTAGGCTAACCACCTCTAACAGCGTTTCCATTCCAAAACTCTGTTCATCCGTGGGCGTAAAAGCTTGAACATAGGCATTTTCGTTACTCCCCCAGCCCACCTTAACGGGGCTGTCGATAATGTTTACCTGCGTGCCGACTGGAATACGCCAAAATACCGATTCAATATCTTCTGGGTGCATCCGAATACAGCCACGGCTAGCGCGCATGCCAACACCGTCAGGCTGATTAGTGCCATGAATTAAGTAGCCAGGGATATCCAGCAAAATAGCGTATTGCCCTAATGGATTATCTTCACCAGGAGGAACAACCGCGGGCGCAGGATCACCGCGTTCAGCAGCTTCTTGGCGAATAGATTCGGGTGGATACCATGCCGGATTCTCAAGACGCATGGTGGTCTTAGTAATGCCCAGCGGCGTATTGAACGCATCGCGACCAATACCAATAGGATACGTTTCGACCCGCGGAGCCTTGCCCTCTTCTACCTCTGGGTAATAGTAAAGCCTAAGCTCAGCAACATTAATCACAATGCCAGTACGCGGCTCGTCTGGCAGAATATATTGGCCGGGTATTGTCACCTCAGTACCTTCGCCTGGTATCCAAATACTGGTATCCGGGTTGGCCATGCGAATCTCTTCGTAACCCACATTATGCTCGCGAGCGATGTCGAGCAGGGTATCCTCTTTTTTCGCCGTAACGGTATACACCTCGCCCACCATATTCCCTTCATCAGGGAGCAAAAAGTGGCCTTTGGGTAATTCACTTTCACTGGCAACGGCACTGGATGCAAACAACCAAGCTCCCAAAGCGACACTGCTAGCCCACAATTTTTTAACCTGTCGAAGCGTTTGATACCGTGCGGCAACTGTCATGGGGTCTCCTTTATTATATAGCCCCAAGGCGCTACCTGCTGTTAAGCAAGCCACTGTGGGGGCAATTTGCGTACGAATATGAACAAGCGGTCTGAATGGGTCAATTCGACAGACTGTCGCAGCAATCTCAACGACCAACGTGGGTGAGACGTTTCATTGAGAGTGATTTTAACGTTTATTAATAAATCTAACACGCCCTGGTTTAACGCTGATGTCCATTTAATTTGATCTTAACTATGCGTGCTTCATTAGCATTGCTAGACAGTGCATAGCATCTATCTTTCATAAACGCCTTTTCATAAATGCCTAAAGCGGCTATTGCGTACCCAGAAAAAATCATAAAAAAGCGCTGCATACATGCAGCGCTTTTCGGCGTTATCTGGCGTTCGAATCACCCCTTTAAGGTTGCGTCCATAGTTATGTCAGCATTTAATACTTTGGAAACAGGGCAGTTCGCTTTAGCTGTTTCAGCAGCTTCTTGAAAAGCAGCGTCATCGGCACCGCTTACGCTGGCAACAACGTCCAAATGAATGCTGGAAATATCGAAACCATCTGCGCTTTGTGAAAGCGTTACGCGCGCATTGGTATCAATAGCATCAGCGGTAAAGCCTTTCTCTCCAAGAATCATCGAAAGCGCCATTGAGAAACAGCTTGCATGGGCAGCGCCAATTAACTCTTCCGGGGTGGTGCCGGGTGCTCCTTCAAAGCGCTGTTTGAACGAATAGCCAGCATCCAATGCTCCACTTTCCGTCGCCACATTGCCCTGGCCATCTTTGAGTCCACCTTCCCAACGTGCGCTTGCTTTACTATCCATTCCGTTCTCCTTTCCTCTGATAGTTAGCGTCATCTCGTTTTAGGACGCAGTCACTGCGCCCGCCAACTCAATCAGCGTAGCTGATTCTGGCGCCGCTGCCGAATTTACTCGATCAACATGTCTATACTACTGCTTAGCTGTTATACGCTATTCGCTTTCCAACGCTTTATCGTTAAGCTGAGCAGCACTATGGCACTCACCACACCTATGGTCGCCGCAATGAATCTAAGGACACATCATGTCATCGGCTGATGCGCTGCGTTTGGTTTTGCTCTCCTCCCTATGGGGACTATCGTTTATTTTTATGCGTGTCGCCGCGCCAGAATTTGGTGCTATTCCGCTAGTGTTAGTCAGGATGGGAGTTGGTGCTTTGCTCTTGGTGCCGCTGCTCCTGAGCCTGCGCTACCTGCGGCTGATCTGGCAGCACAAAGGACCGTTACTCCTGCTGGGTGTGATGAATCATGTGCTGCCTTTCTCATTGTTGGCGTTAGCGACAACACGCTTAGAGGCAGGGTTTACTTCGCTGATAAACGCCACCACACCGATTTTCACGGCCCTACTAGGCGCCGCCTTTTTTGCCACTCCCATCCAACGTCAGCAGTACATTGGTCTCGCACTAGCGCTACTGGGTGTGTATGTGCTGTCTGCTGACCGGCTAGACTTCACTCTAGGCGGCGACGGCTGGTTTATTGTTGCGGTACTCGGTGCCACGTTTTGCTACGGACTTGCTGGTAACTACTCGAAAACACGCTTGAGTCATCTACCCAGCCGCGTGTTGGCGGCTGGTAGTAGCGCGATGTCAGCCCTGGTGTTACTGGTACCTGGTTTGCTGCTCTGGCCTAGCGAGCCTGTCAGCGTGCTCGCCTGGGGTAACGCCCTGGCGCTGGCGATGCTAAGCACCACATTAGCCTTCCTACTTTATTTCGGCCTATTAGCTAGCGCAGGGGCCACAGCGACCTCAACCGTCACCTTTTTGGTCCCTGTCAGCGCACTGCTATGGGGCTACTTGCTACTTAATGAGACGCTGAGTCTTCAAGTGGTGGCTGGCATGGTCATTACCCTAGCAGGCACCGCCATTGCTACCGGACTATTAAGGCTTAGGTCGCGCGGCGCGTTGGCACCACCTCATCCCCCACACGAATAGTGCTACCTTGCCCGGCAGTTAGCGTGGCGTTTTGGCCAAAATGCGCGCCTTTAAGATGAGGCTGAGTGTTTAAGGAAAGCAGCGTTTTTAGTGGTTCTGCCTGTTGCGGCACAGTGCCGGTTTGCTGGTCCACTGTGGTAATTTTGCAGCGCTGGCAGGGTTTGCGAAGCGTCAGCTCATAGCCACTCTGGCCCGCGAGTGTGGCCCACTGGTCTTCCGCCCAGGCATCATCACAATCGACCACAATATTCGGCCGAAAACGGTTCATCGGCACAGAGGATTGCCCATTGGCAACAAGCGCTTGATTCAAGGCATCCAGAGAGCCGGTGGTGGTTATCAAGAAAGGGTAGCCATCAGAAAAGTAGGTATGGGCCTCGCCTCCCGCCAGAAAATCTTCTTCAACAGAACGCGTAAACTCGGTAGCAAAGCGCACTAAGCTAATGCCTTGTGCTTGCTCGCCCAATGCCGCCACAAGCCAGTGCGATACATCCTCGCTTTCTGGCACTGCTTTGCAGTGGTCGTTCCACACTTTTACCAGGCGCAAATTACCTTGGGGGTCTTCAAGGGGAATCGCGATCGGGTCTACCTTCGGGTGAGATAGTACCAATGCCTGATCGGTTAACTCGACCGCGATGGTGGCAAGCTGTGGTAGCTGGCGCTGAGTAACAAAACGCTGCTGGGCATCCACCAGCATCCAGCGTCGATCCCAGGCTAACCCATGGTCATGGAGTTCACTTTGAGTAACGTTAATTCCCTTTAAGGATTTAACCGGGTAGACAATGAGTTGGGTAATATTCACGGCGGTCTCATGCTCTCTATAGCGATTTTTTAATGACCAATCTTTAATTAACAGCCTATCGAGTTTGCTGGCTCGCCGCTAGCCACCCTGAAGCTAAAGTGTTTTACCCGTCTCAATTCGATACCCCAAATCCATGATTTGGTGTTCAGGTACTTCGCCACGAATGCGCGACAATAGCGCTTTCGCAGCGGCTTCCCCAATGGCTTGCCGAGGTGTAATAACGCTAGCAAGGCGCGGGCTCATCGCCTGGCCGACATCGTGGCCATGAAACCCAGCAATCGCCATCTGTTCGGGGACATTAATGCCATGGCGCAAACACTCAAAGTAAGCCCCCACCGCAACATCGTCGTTGGTGCAGAAAACACCATCGGCACTAGGGTGATCTCGTTGAATTTCCTGCATGAGCGCCGCCCCGACGCTGTAGGAAGAGCGCTGACTGCTCTGCAGCGTTATCGGCGTTAACCCTTGCTCTTCCATAGCTTGGCGATAGCCTTGCTCACGCTGGCGTGTCCGCTCATCCAGACGCACAGCCAGATAAATCACCTGACGCCTGCCACGGCGAATCATCTCACTGACCATATCGTAAGCGGCCTGCACGTTATCGTAGCCCACCGCCTGCTGCAGTGGCGGGCGACGGGTATCCATAATCTCCACAATAGGAATACCGGCTGTCTCCAACATCCGCAGACTACGCGGAGTGTGATCGCGGTCAGACAAGATGACCCCATCCACATTATAAGAGAGCAGCGAGGCCAAACTACGCTCTTCAAGCTCAGGGCTGTAACCGTAGTGAGACAGCATTAAGTGATAACCGGCAGGCTCGGTGTACGCTTCGATACCGACAATGACATCAGCAAATACCTGGTTGGTCAGCGATGGTACCAGCACGCCGATAGAGTGGCTGGTTGCCCGAGAAAGCAGGTCTGGTGCCCGATTGGGAATATAGCCAATCTGTTCAGCAACGCTAAAAATACGTTCGCGAAGCCCTTCCGATACCGTTTCAGGGTCTCGCAAGCAGCGACTGACGGTCATTTTTGTCGCATCAACGCGATCAGCAATATCTTGTAATGTCGGGCGTTTTTTCTTCAATGGCGTCACTGACTGTTCTGTTAAGTGCGTAAGTCTGTTAAGTACGTAAGCCTACTAAATACAGGTCTGTAAAATGCGCAGGGGCCATACCATAGCGAATAGTACGGCCCCTCGCCTATCCCATCCTTTAGCCTAATGAACGCGTAGCGTAGGCGCTAGCGCCGCCGTAAAGTGCTCGACAATCTCGCTAGGCGATAGCGCAATGGAGACGGTCATCGCTTCATCACTGCTTGGCGGCTCTAAATCGGCGAGCTGGCTTGCCAGCATATTATCACCTTTAAAGAAGTGCCCTGCCCTGGTTGCTAACCGTTCACGCAGAAGCGCATGGCTTCCTTCTAGATATAAAACATGCAGCGCAGGGTCACCTTCGCGCAGGCGATCCCGATAGCGTTTTTTAAGGCCGGAACAGGCGATGACCACGGACGCATTGCGCGCTTTATGAGCCGCGAACAAGTCAGCAAGCGTTGCCAGCCAGTCACGACGATCGTTGTCATTGAGTGGCGTGCCGCTGGCCATTTTCGCCACATTGGCCGGTGAATGATGGTCGTCACCGTCAATAAACGTTGCGCCCAGCGCTGCTGCTAATTGCTGTCCGATATGCGACTTCCCTGATCCAGAAACGCCCATGACAAGAATACGATGTGATGGCTTATTCACTCGATGCTCCTATCAATTGCCGCGCACGGCGGTGAGGTCAGGCAGCCAAGTAACGATGCCAGGGAACGCAATCAGCACCACCAGAACAACGATCAAGGCGGCGTAGTAAGGCAGCATGGCTTTTACCAGGGACTCCATAGACACCTTGCCGACACCACACCCAACGTACAGACAGGTACCAACCGGCGGGGTTAACAACCCAATGCCTAAAATAAAGGCCATTAGAACGCCAAAGTAAGCGGCATCAACACCCACCGATGTCACGATCGGTGCAAGCATTGGCGCCATAATCACCATGGCTGGCGTTAGGTCCATTACAAACCCCACCAATAGCAGTAGCCCCGCCACGATCAGCAGCAGCAAAAACGGCTCCTGGGTAATCGCCTGTACTTGGCGCACTAAGGTTTGTGGAACCATGTTAATGGTTAGAAACCACGCAATAACGGTGGCAAAAGCCAACAACATCATCACCATGCCAGTGAGCCTTGCGGTGCGAATTAACATACCGCCCAACTCGCTGAGCTTAAATTCACGGTATACCAGCAAAGAAATGAACAGCGAGTAAAGCAAAGCAGCCACAGCGGCTTCAGTGGCAGTAAACACGCCGCCAATAATGCCGCCAATAACGATCACAGGGAGCACCAGCGCTAACCAGGCATCCTTAAACGCTTTCCACAACCGATCCCAGCGGAATTGGCGAACGCCGCCACCCTGCTTGCTCGCCAGAATAAAGGTGGTCACCATGAGCGCGGCGCCAATTAACAGGCCAGGCACAATCCCCGCGATAAACAGACGACTGATCGACGTCTCGGTAACAATGCCATATAAAATAAGCGGTATAGACGGTGGAATAATAATGCCGATCACCGACGACACGGTGTTAATCGCCGTGGCATTTGCGGCGGTGTAACCTTGCTGTTTCATCGATGGGATCATCATTGCGCCAGTCGCTGCGGTATCCGCAACCGCCGAGCCGCTGATCCCACCAAAAAACATCGAACCGGTAATCGCTACCTGACCAAGTCCGCCGCGCATAAAGCCAACTAAGGCGCCAGCAAGCTCCATCAAGCGTCGTGCAATACCACCATTACTCATCACTTCGCCGACGAGAATAAAGAAGGGGATCGCCAGCAGCGGGAAGCTATTTACGCCACGAATTGACTGCTCAATCATAATCGATAGCGGGATATCAGACAGCACCGCCATGACTAAGGCTGCTACCCCTAGGCCAAACGCAATCGGCAAACCAATCACAATAGACGCCAATAATATGGCTAGAAAAATCCACAGCATGATTAACGCTCCCCTGGTAAGTCAGCCGATTGGCGATGTGGTTGACGGATAACCCCCACGCTGACCCACATACGCCAGAGCGATACCGCCGCGATAAAAATAACGCACAACACCAACGACAGGCTGACCAAGCTTAGCGGTACGCCCATGATCGCGGAGCGTCCACTTGAGCGCGTGAGCACTTGATAACCGCCCCAAATCATCACTAGCATCAGCCCACTAATAATCAGGTGTTGTAAGCAATAGAGCATGTGCGCGACACGTAACGGCAAACGCCTCACCAGCGCATCAACAGCAATATGTTCATAGCGTGCAAACGCCGCCGCTGCGCCGATAAAGACCAGCCAAATAAATAGCATGCGCGCCAACTCATCGACCCAGGGCAGTGAGTGGTTGAACACAGAGCGGCCAACGACATTGCTGGAAACCGCGACAATCAGCGCCACCAAAATAGCGCCAATCAAATACTCCATAGCGAGTGTTAACCAGCGGAACAGCGCAGGACCGCGACGCGTCTCAGTATCAATCTCAAGCAGCTTGCGATTAGGGTCGTTCAAATAAACCGACGGATCTTCCAACGTTGGTGCTGTAGAGGTCACCACGTTTGGGGGAGTAGAGGAGGTAGTCATAAGAACTCCGAGGGGCACTGACAAGTCGGGCAGGCGTGTGGGCCTGCCCGATGGTGCGCTATACGTAGCAGATTAGTGGCTGCTGTCTTCGACGATTTGCTGAATTTCAGCGATCAGATCTTCACCGATACGCGGCGCCCACTCTTCATAAACAGGCTGCACGGCGTCTTGGAAAGCGGCTAACTGGTCATCATCTAAGCGGGTAATTTGCATACCGCGTGCTTCTAACTGTTCACGCGACCAGTCGTCATATTCGGCAGAAAGTTGGATTTCGTACTCAGCCGACTGTCGGGCGGCTTCCTGCACCAGTGCTTGGTACTCAGGTGCCATGCGGTTCCAGGTACGCTCGGAAAGCATCATGATAAATGGCGTATAAACGTGGCGTGTTTCGGTGCCGTAATCCTGCACTTCATTGAAGTTAGAGGTAAGGATGGTGCTCCACGGGTTTTCCTGGCCGTCCACAACGCCTTGCTCAAGCGCCGAAAATAGCTCGCCGAAGGCCATTGGTGTTGGGTTGGCACCTAACGCTTCCCAAATGGCTAGGTGAACCGGGTTTTGCATAGTGCGTACGCTCAGGCCGCGAACATCCAGGCCAGCCACATCTTCTGGTGATTCGACAGGGCGTGCACTGTTAGACAGCTGACGATAGCCGTTTTCAGAGAACGTCAGCGCTTTTAAGCCTGTACCCTCAAACGCATCCAACATTCCCTGAGCCACGTCACTCTGCATAACAGCCACTGCGGCTTCTCGGCTCGGTAGTAGGAACGGCAAATCAAATGCTGACAGTGCCTCCACGTACCCAGTCGTTGCCGAGCTTGAAGGATAGGTCATATCCAAGGTGCCGGTTTGCAGCATTTCCATCATTTGGACATCGTCGCCCAACTGACTGTTGGGAAAAACATTGACCGTAATACGACCATCGGTACGCTGCTCAAGAATTTCACCGAAGTACTGGCTAGAGAGAAACTGCGGCGATGTTTCGGACAGGCCAATGCCCATACGCAAGGTGTGACTGCCGTGGTCAGCCACTACGTCGCCTTCAATCGCGGGCGGATCAGAAAGTTCAGGGCCTTGAGCATGTGCCATGCCAAAAGTCAGAGTGGTCGCGCCGACCAGAGTAAGCGTGCTGCGCCAAATCGTTGTCATGACGTTATCTCCAGAATAGTCGTTGTTGTTGGTTGGCTATTTACCGAAAGGCTATCGAATCGTATCGGCCATTAGGTTTGCGGTTTATGTTTCAACAAATTGTTACCGGTAACATCCGATACGTGAAGGCTAGCTATCGCAGCACTCGGTGTCAAAACAAAACGTCCAACTTACGACCAACGTCTAGGGATAGCTACTCACTTCCCCGCGCGCTACATTACGCGTTATGCACCCTGTCCTGGAGCCGACATGCCAGCGCTAGACCCTTGTAGCGAATTAGAGCTAGATCACCAGCTCTGCTTTGCGCTGTATTCAACATCACTGATGATGACCAAAGTTTATAAACCTCTGCTCAAAGAGCTGGGGCTCACTTACCCGCAATACCTCGCCATGCTGGTACTGTGGCAAGAAGATGGCCTAACAGTAGGTACCCTAAGCAAACGCTTACTTACAGATCCTGGCTCGTTAACGCCGCTACTAAAGCGACTTGAAAGTGATCAGCTACTTATCCGGCAGCGTAGCCTGCAAGATGAACGTGTCGTCGAGTTATTCCTGACCGATAAAGGCCGCTCGCTTCGTGAACAGGCGCGCCATATTCCCAGCTGTGTGGTCAACGCCAGCGAAAAGTCGGTTGAAGCACTCAACCAACTGAAAGAGGATTTAGTCCAACTGCGCGAAAACTTACTTAAGGTCAAGTAACCAGCTGAACGTTGTGGCCGGGTAGGTAATTTCTTCACCCATTCACTTGCGCGCAAAATAAAGCTGCACTAAATTAAACCCCCAAACACACGTTTGGCTCATAACAGCCATGCCCATAACAACTATGTCCATAAGAACTATGTCCATAACAACCAAGTTTAGGAAATAATCTATGTCTATTGAAACTGTTGCTTACCGCGCACATGCTCACGCCACTGGCGGCCGCGAGGGCTATGCTAAGTCCTCTGACGGCGCGCTGGATGTTCAGCTCAGCACACCCAAAGAGCTAGGTGGCGCCGGCGGTGCAGGCACCAATCCCGAACAGCTGTTTGCTGCAGGCTACTCTGCTTGCTTTTTAGGTGCTCTTAAGCACGTCGCCAGCCAGGAAAAAGTTAAACTGTCCGACGATACCCAGATCGATGGCAGTGTCGGTATTGGCGCCATTCCTACCGGTTTCGGCATTGAAGTTGAGCTAAAAATTAGCTTGCCTGGTTTGGAAAAAGACGTTGCCCAAGCACTGGTCGATAAAGCCCATATTGTGTGCCCCTACTCCAACGCTACCCGCGGAAATATCGATGTCACTCTGACGCTGGTTTAATTACCTAGCGCCCAAGCCACCGCTTTGCTTGCGTGCAGGGCGGTGGTGTCATAAAGCGCTATCTGGGTGTGTTTCTGCTCAACCAACAGCGCTATCTCGGTACAACCTAGAATGATCGCCTCGGCGCCCTGCTGGTGTAGCGACGTCATAATATCCAGATAACGCTCACGCGATGAGGCGTGGATATGACCATGGCATAGCTCGTCGAAAATGACCTGGTGCACCTCGGCACGCTCTTGCTCATTCGGAATGACGACATCAATCCCAAAGCGCTCTTTTAAGCGCGCCTTGTAAAAGTCCTGCTCCATCGTAAAACGGGTGCCTATCAACCCAACCCGAGTCACGCCATCACTCTGACACTTTTCCCCGGTAGCATCGGCGATGTGCAAAAAGGGAATCTGAATAGCGGCTTCAATCGCAGGCGCGACGTTGTGCATGGTATTGGTGGCCAGCAGTAAACACTCTGCCCCAGCCTCTTCAATACGTTTGGCAGCGCTTGCGAGTAACTGGCCAGCAGTTTGCCAATCGCCCTGCTGCTGCAAGGTTTCTATTTCAGCAAAATCAACACTTACCATCACAATCTGCGCTGAGTGAAAACCGCCCAGAGCCTGATTAATCCCTTGGTTTAGCGCCTGATAATAGCTTTGTGTCGACTCCCAGCTCATACCGCCTAATACGCCAATAGTCCGCATCACATTTCTCCATGGTAAATAACTATTTATTATCAGACTAACAACCCACTATCCTTGTACCCACATTTTAAGGCCCCATAACGCCTTAGTAGCCGCAACATTTCGGGTGAGTCGCCGCACCGCCCTTTTTTATTGTAGGAATAGCGAGGACATCATGAGCGACAACACGACCTATACGCCACCGCGGGTTTGGAAATGGGAACCTGGTAACGGTGGAAAATTCGCTAACATCAATCGCCCCGTTGCTGGTGCGACCCACGAGAAAGTATTACCCGTGGGCAAGCATCCGCTACAGCTTTACTCTCTGGCAACCCCAAACGGCGTGAAAGTCACCGTAATGCTTGAAGAGCTGCTGGAACAGGGTATTAAACAAGCGGAATACGATGCTCACCTGATACAAATTGGCGAAGGTGATCAGTTTGGCAGCGGCTTTGTTGAGGTAAATCCTAACTCTAAGATTCCAGCGCTAATGGATCACAGCACCACTCCGCCCCAGCGGGTCTTTGAGTCAGGTGCGATTCTGCTTTATTTAGCTGAGAAATTTGCTGCGTTCTTACCCAACGACCCAGCGAAGCGGACCGAGTGCCTATCCTGGTTATTTTGGCAAATGGGCAGCGCGCCCATGCTGGGTGGCGGCTTTGGTCACTTTTATGCTTACGCACCAGAAAAATACCAGTACCCGATTGATCGCTATACCATGGAAGTGAAACGTCAGTTGGATGTATTGGATCGTCACTTAGCAGATAACCGCTTTATGGCGGGTGATGAGTACACCATCGCAGATATGGCGATTCACCCATGGTACGGCGCACTGGTAAAAAACCGCGTGTATGAAGCCGCTGAGTTTTTAGACGCCCATACCTATCAGAATGTCTTACGCTGGACCGATGAGATTGACGCACGTCCTGCCGTTCAACGTGGCCGAATGGTTAACCGCACCTGGGGAGAGCCTGGCGAACAGCTCCACGAGCGTCACGATGCCAGTGATTTTGATCACAAGACCGAAGATAAACGTTAAACCCAGGACAACTGTGAACCGGTAAGGCGGCCGCATTGGCTAACGATCGCTAAGGATGGCGATTTACCGTATTCCACTACCGCTCTTTACTGCATTATCGATCCTGATTTAGTTAGCGATTTTTACTTCATTATTCATAGTGTGTCTGACAGAGGCAGCCCATGTTTGATCCAAAATACGCCCAGCTGATATTTTCTTTCTTAATGGCACTGTTTATGTCGTGCATTATGTCGCTGGTGATTACGCTCTACAATGTCGGCTTCATTGAAGGCATTGTCTTTGTTTGGCTGAAAGCATGGCTCTTTGCTTTTGCAGTTGCTCTACCGGTAATTAACCTCGTATCGCCTATTGTACGGCGATTGGTTAAGGTACTTATTAAGCATCCACACTAACCATCTATACAAACCATCCAGACTAGGCGCTACTGAGGCACCACAGGGGCACTTCCCTTCATCGACAAAGCGCTCAGAACAATAAAAGCCTTGTCAGCCCAGCTCTAGCGCTACTACCTGAGGCAAGAACTGGGCAGAAACCTGGCTTTCATCTCCCTAACGATTGAGCCGCTGAGTGGCAAAAGCCTTTGAAAGCAGCACTTCTTCTAGTTACTGGACGCGAGAGTTATTCAGTGCGTAATTCCAAACACGATAGAAATAAAAAATATATCCAAGCCCAAGCGTCAAAACTGAGATAATCATCCACAAAATGATATGACCAATATTGCTAAAAATATTGATATCACACACCATCTTACGTTCTACGCCTGTTGCTGTATCCACCACTGAAGTACGATTAATCACAAAGCGTGAAAACGAGTAGGGGAAGAAAAACAGTGCAATCCCGAAAGTAATAATCGTTAGCACGACCCAAATCAGCAAGTGGCCAACAATATCTAGAATAGAGAGATTCGCTTTAATATTCACGGTGCGTCCTTAAGTGTTAAGAAACAAAGTGCCGCAGATTACCACTGTCGACTACTCCCGTCAGCGCAGTTAATTGCATAAGTGTATTTCACAAGAGGAAACACCCCGTTTCGTCATACTGACGGGCGTATCGATAATACGTTGATTACTTCTGTTTATCGCGTCTGTTTATCACCACTCTAAAAACGTCTCGTTAACGTAATCGCACCGAATTTGTCCTGCTCATCTTGTCCATCAAACTCACGAGTACGCTGAACAGCAGCATAGGTTATTTGCCAGTCTTCCCAGGCCATGGCAAGTCCTGCGGAGGCTTCAGCTACCCATTCTTCACGGTCAACGGAGTGGCTATCTCTGAATGTATTACCATCCAGTGTTAGGTTCTGCGCCATGTAATAGCCTTCTACATTTGCAAACAGATACCACTGCCACCCACGATGGCCACTCATTAGATGGCGGCTACCCGGGTTGGGTGTCAGCGCAGGAATACCTTCGGCACCATCTCCCCAGCGTACGCTATAGCCAGCACTAGCATAGGTATATAAGTTGCCTAACGCTGCCCCCACACTGGGCCCGTGGGAGAACTGTTTACCGGCTAGCGGTATGTCACTCCACCATTGGCGACGAACGGTTAAATTCACCAGCGCCTCATCGCCCAGCTGATTTTGCCAGCCTCGAGGACGATCGCTATCGGTGACTAGGTGTACTTCGCGCTGAATACTGTCAGCAAGGGAGGATGGCCCCACGAGCCCAATATCGAGATGTAAATCGGTCGCTTGCGTCCATTGCCCCATCGGCACGTCTTCATAGAGCGACACTCCGCCGTAGACAAGACCTGCATAAGGGCGATCATCCTCGATCAACGCGCGGCGCTCGATATTGTTCGGCGTATAAATCTGGTGAATCAAACGGTAAGACGCCCTATCCGCTTGGCCGATAAGGCTATCGGGCAGCGCTGTCGCAAGGCGTTGCACCCAACTTGCTTCTTGCGGCGCAAAGGTCCAGTTAAGCTCAAAGCCACTGGTAAAGTGGCCGTCATCGCTGCTGGCAAGGCCATCATTTGCAAACTTTACCGACAAGGAGCTATCGCTAGCCACGGCCAATGCGGGCATTAGGCTTAACGGTAAAATAACAAGCAGCACCTTCCTGCCTAGAGCAGAGGTATTATTCACGGCTCAATCCTTGAGTATTGGGGAAAGCAAGAGCGATCAATTATTAACAAACATGAATGATTGTATGTAATGGCACGAATAGATAGCAAGCGTACTTTCTTGCTATCTACATCGCGAACTCAATGCCTATCTCGACATCCTGTCGTGAAAAAAACGTCGCCCCACCATGCATGACTACTCGCTAGCTTTGAACTTTCTAACGATCCCGGAGAAGCCACTGAGGAGTTACTTCATGCTGCCCATTTTCATCGGTAATGAACAGCGAGCCGTCGCTGATCATGACTGCCCAGTTAATGGACCGTGGCAGACCCTCTGCGATAGTAGCAAGTGCCTCTTGCGGTAGACCCGCTACATGTACATTTTTGAGCGACGCCACCGCCGGTAGCACTTTGCTTTCCCATAGATCTACCCGCCCATAAGCTAATAGTGACACCCGCTCCGCACGGCGTGAACACCAAGTAAGACGCTCGGCATCTGGCAAGCCGACTTCTATCCAGTGCAGCACGCGGCCATCCAAACTTTTTTCCCACAAGGCGGGTTCGTCCACATCGGAAAGGCCACGACCAAAAGCGAGCGCTTCGCTGTACCACAATAGGTAGGCGATTAAACGTGCGCACATCCGGTCTTCGGTTTCAGAAGGGTGCCGAGCCACGGTAAAACGCAGCGTCTCATAGACATTGCGATCAAGGTCGGTCAGGTTGACATCAACTTTGTAAGGGGTAGCACTCAACGCCATTGGAAATATCCATCTAAAATTTGCGTCAGTGTAGCGGATTTATCGAAACACAGGGCATATCCGAAGCGCTGTGAATAAGTAAAGCACAGGATGGGAAATTAAATCCGTCGATATAAAGCCACTCTTAACGCGCCGCCTGAGCTAGGGTATTGCCTCCTAATCCCATTAATACGCCGCCGCCAATACGTTGAATCAATCTGGAGGAGCCATGGGACTTTTGTAGCCACTCCCGCAGCGGGCTAGCCAGCAGCACCACCATGACATCTGCCGAAGAGAACAACGCATTGGTGGCGATACCGAGCCAAAGCAGCTGCCAAGCCACCGGTATGGCGCTGTCAGGCTGGACAAATTGAGGTAGAAAGGCCACAAAGAAGAGCGCCGTCTTAGGGTTGAGCACTTCAACCAGAAAGCTGTCACGCAGTACGCGCTTAGTGGTTGCCAGTGGAACTTCATCGCCATGGGAGCGGATGCCCTGCTTCCAGAGGCGCAGCCCCATCCAGAGCAGGTAAAGCCCACCGATGACCTTCATCGCTATGTAAGCTGGCGGAATAGCCGCAAACAGTAGCGCTAAGCCTAGCGCGGCAGCAATAACATGGACATAGCAACCGATGTGCACACCGATAACCGCTAACCAGCCTGCTCGTCGGCCTCGCCCCAGCGTTTGCGCTGCGGTGTACAACATCGCAGGTCCGGGTAGGTAAGCAAAACCAAGCGCGGCGAGGATAAACGCGGCCCATTGCATCGTGGTAACTCCATAGAGAGTTAAGATAGTAAGCCTGAGAATAAAACGGGGGTAGCGCAAGCGCCACCCCCTAAAGAAGTAAAATTGAATGAGTGAACGCTTAGAAGTTGGGTTTACGCTTTTCAACGAAAGCGCCCATGCCCTCTTTCTGCTCTTCGCCAGCAAAACAGAGCGCAAACAGGCTGGTTTCCAGCGCCAAGGCGCTATCAAGATCTTGATCTAACCCATCGTGAACGGCTTGCTTCGCGCCGCGTACTGACAGCGGGCCGTTGCCTTTAAGTTGCTTGGTGAGCTCTTCTACATAGCTTTCAAGCTCAGCCTGGGGCATGACACGGTTGACTAGCCCAATGCGCAGCGCTTCCTGAGCATCGATTTTGCGGCCAGTGGTTACTAAATCAATCGCCATGGCGGGGCCAACACGACGCGGCAACCGCTGAGTGCCGCCAAAGCCGGGAATCACACCTAGCAACACTTCAGGCTGGCCGAAGACAGCGTTGTCGCTAGCTACCGCCCAGTCGCAGGCCAACGCCAATTCGCAGCCGCCGCCAAGACAAAACCCGTTCACTAGCGCGACCACCGGCACGGGCAATGTTTCTAAGCGTTTCATGGTGCGTAACGCCTGGGTAGCAAAAGCACGCGCCTCTTCTGGCGTTTTATCGCGCATTTCGGTGATATCAGCACCGGCAACAAACGACTTTTCACCAGCACCGGTAATGATGACAGCGCGTAAATGTGGATGCGTTTCAAGCTCCACAAGATAAGCTTCTAAGGCACTCAGCACATCACTATTCAGTGCATTCAATGCCTTAGGGCGATTAATCGTTAGGCGTACCACACCGTCGTTATCAACTTTTTCAATCACTGCATCGCTCATACAGGCTCCTTAATTGTTATTACGCATTTAAAGTGAACACCTACCAACCCTAGCGAACGCTTGGTTGGTAGGCAATCACTTCTTTTGTCGCGCTTGACTGACCTGATGCGCTTACGCGTGCTCACTCGTATATATGAAAGCCGCGACCGCTCTTACGTCCCAGATACCCCGCATCTACCATGCGCTTTAGCAGCGGGCAGGGGCGATATTTAGGATCGCCAAAGCCTTCCTGCAATACGTTCATGATCGCCAGACAAACATCAAGGCCAATCAAATCCGCCAGCGCCAACGGCCCCATTGGGTGGGCAGCGCCAAGCTTCATCGCTTCGTCGATGGCCTCTGGCGTTGCGGCTCCTTCTTGAACAATAAAGGCGGCTTCATTAATCATCGGCACCAACAAGCGATTAACCGCAAAGCCTGGCGAATCACCAATCGGTACCGCCGTTTTACCCAGCGCTTTTGCCAACGCTTCTATGCGCTCAACGGTGGTGTCAGAGGTCTGCTCGGCACGAATCACTTCCACTAACTTGAGCACCGGCACTGGGTTGAAAAAGTGCATACCCACTACCCGTTCGGGGCGTTCACACACAGCGGCCAACCGCGTTAGCGAGAGTGACGAAGTGTTAGAGGCAAGAATAGCATCGCTGCTTAAATGACTCAGATCACGAAACAGCTTTTCTTTCAGCGCGGGTTGTTCTGGTGCGGCTTCAATAATAATGCCGCAGTCACTCAACGCTTCGAGATCAGTGGTCGTGGAAAGCCGCGCCAGCGCTTCCTGCTTAGCAGGCTCGCTGATTTTTTGTTTCGCTACCAGCTTGCCAAGGCCTTTATCAATATTGGCTTGGGCGCGGCTAAGCTGCTCATCGGCGACATCAAAGAGACGAACCGTAAAACCACTGGCAGCGACGACCTGAGCGATCCCCTGCCCCATGGTGCCTGCTCCCACTACACCGATTGGTTGTTCACTCATCGTTATTTATCCCCTGAATCAGTGCTGTTTCGCTTCTTCGCGCAAAACAAATTTTTGAATTTTGCCCGTTGACGTTTTTGGCAATTCGCTAAAAATGATTGTCTTCGGTACTTTGAAGCTCGCTAAATGCTCTCGGCAATGAGCAATAATGTCGGCTTCGGTAATTTCACCATAACCGATTTTTAATTTAACAAACGCGCATGGAGTCTCGCCCCACTTTTCATCGGGCTTGGCCACAACGGCGGCTTCCTCTACCGCTGGGTGGCTATAAATGGCATCTTCCACTTCAATAGTGGAGATATTCTCACCGCCAGAAATGATGATGTCTTTAGAGCGGTCTTTAATTTCGATGTAGCCATCCGCGTGCCAAACTGCGAGATCGCCAGTGTGATACCACCCTCCTTCTAAGGCTTCCTCAGTAGCTTCGGCATTCTTCAGGTAGCCCTTCATTACGTTGTTGCCGCGCATCAAAATTTCACCAATGGTCTCGCCATCTTTTGCGACGGGCTCAAGGGTCAACGGGTCAGCGACACAAAGCGCTTCAAGCATGTGGTAACGCACCCCTTGGCGCGCCTTGATTTTGGCACGGGCTTCCAGCGGCAACTCATTCCACGATTCACGCCAAGCGCACACCGTCACCGGACCATAAACCTCGGTTAACCCGTACACATGGGTCACTTCAATCCCAAGTTTCTCAACGCCCGCAATCACTGATGCAGGCGGCGCGGCACCGGCAGTGGTCACTTTAACGGGATGATCAAATTCACGCTTCTGATCAGCAGGCAGGTTGACAAGGCCGTTCAGTATAATCGGCGCACCGCTGAAGTGCGTGACCTTCTCATCCACAATCAGGTCGTTGATCCGCTTTGGATCAACTTTGCGCAGGCACACGCTAACACCGGCGTTGGCGGCAATTGTCCAGGGGAAACACCAGCCGTTACAGTGGAACATCGGCAGGGTCCAGAGGTAGACCGGATGATGCGGCATGGCCCACTCTAAGATATTGCTGACCGCGTTTAGGTAGGCGCCACGGTGATGGTAAACCACCCCTTTGGGCTTGCCCGTGGTGCCCGAGGTGTAGTTCAGTGAAATCGCTTGCCACTCATTTTCAGGCAGTTTGTAGACATAGTCAGCATCACCTTCAGCGAGCAATGCTTCGTACTCAACCTCACCGATGCCTTGAGTTTCGCCTAAAAACTCTAGATCGAAAACGTCAATAATCAGCGGTTTATCGTCTAATAAGGCAACGGCTTCGTTGATGACCTGTGCAAATTCAGGGTCAACAAGAACGGCTTTCGCTTCACCATGGGCCAGCATGTAGCTGATGGCTTCGGCATCCAGGCGAATATTCAAGGTATTGAGCACGCAGCCAGCTAGAGGCACCCCAAAATGGGCTTCAAACATCGCCGGAATGTTAGGCAACATCGCCGCTACCGTTTGGCCGGGCTGAAGGCCGCGTTTTTCAAGCGCCGACGCCAATTGGCGACAGCGGGTCCAGGTTTCTGCCCAGGTGCGGCGTGTTGTGCCATGCACAACCGCCGGGTAATCAGGATACACCGCCGCCGAACGCTCAATAAACGTCAACGGAGAGAGCGGTACATGATTAGCAACGGTGGGCGGCATGCCCTGCTCAAAAATGGATGCGTTCATAAATCACCTTTTATGTTGATCGTTTTGGTGTTGGTCATCTTTATCGTTAGCGCTGATCTTGCTCTTCCGCTTCTTGGGTAGCCGAAGGCTCACGCCCGAACATATTTGTTTTTTGCACTAACACGTACAGTACGACTCCAGCGGCTAACCCCCACCCTGCACCATATACCGCCAGCACTACGGCCATCGTGCCTGCAACGCCACGCTCAGCAGTGGTTTTAGTCTGTTCAATACCCACCATTAAGCAAATATAGCCAGTCAGCAGAAGAGTAAGCGAAAGTGCAATGGGCAGCACCGGCTGAAACATGCTGACCAATGGCAGGGTGAATAGCGCAATAAAGCCGGTAATCCAGAAAGTGCCACCGCCGCTATAAATCGATTCCATCGCATGGCGGCCATTTTTATAACGCTCAGCCATGGTGGCCGTAACGGCCGTCCAGATCGGGCCCGCCAAACCAGGATAGGGGGCAAAGAAAGCGTGCATGCCGTTACGAATAGCGGTGACGTGGTGGATACGATCCGTGCTGTAGTCGATTTTTTCATCGCTACGAATATGGTCAACACGAGACATCAACGTACGCCCGACGACGATATCGCCGAACGCGATGACGTAGGCGATCACCGCGGTGGGTATGGCCAGCATAAAGACATCAGCGCCAGGAAAGCCGACCGTAAAGGGTAGGTAGTTCCACATCTCGGTGAAGTTCGGCTGGGTAATCCCCCACTCAATAGTAGGGCGCGGGTACTCACCAATCGCCCAAGCCACCAGGATCGCAATAATCATGCCTGGCACCATGCCGTAGTTGGCAATTTTGCGCATGATCGCGTGTTCTTCTACCCAGCGCTTAAAGGCCACTGAAAAAAGCATAAATATGGCAATTAACATACCAGCGATCAGTGACACCGGGGTCTCAGCTAAGCGCCCGCCCTGCTGTATTTCACCAGTAATAGCCGCAATACCGGCACCAATAATAATGCCTGCCTGGAGGGAGTTAGGCACCAAGTGAACCAGCTTACGGCCCAGCCCAGTGACGCCTAAAATTAAGAAAATCAGAAAGACCAAGAATTGAAGTGCAAACAGCGCCTGAATAGCCTCTGGGCCTGGCTCAAAATCTCCTAGGAAGGCTAACACCACCGGCACCGCAGGCGTAATCCAACCAGGCACCATTGGCACGCCTAACAGCGCAGGGAGCATAAAGCCGACGCCGCACACCACCACATAAGCCAAGGCAACATCATAAGGTAAACCAAGGTACTGCTCTAAAAGTGGAATCATCGCCAGACTAACCACAAACATGATGAGTCCTTGAATCATCTCCGCCATTTCCCAGCGATAATGGACAAAGGGGAGCCGCACTTTAAACGGCCCTAAGGGCCAATATGGCTGCTCTTCGCCGTGCTGGCGGTGCTTAAGTTGCATGAAGTACTCCTTGGTTTGAGTCATTAATGTTGTTGTGAACCGGGAAAAAGAGTCAGCGCAACAATACGCACAGGCGCACTGGCGCGGTTAAGCACAACGATACGTTTTAAAACGACCGTTTCATTGCGTCTTAACGTAAGCCGCCGACCCAATGGGTCGGCGGAAATAAGTGGTTAAAGCACTTAAGCTTGTCGGTGGTTTATGGCGTTAATTCGAAATCACTCAGGCACTGCATACCCGCTTCGATAACCGCGCGTTGCGCGCGGCCAGCAGGCAGCCACTGGGTGATAACAAAGTTGGCGCTGGACAACTTGACGCGATAAAACGGCTCATCGCTGCCTTTTTGCAGCGCTCTGGTCGCGTGAAGTGCGGCGTTGCCCATTTGCCAAGCACATAGCACATGGCCAGCTAGGTTGAGCAACGGCGTTGCATAAGCCTGCACTGCATCTGGGCCAGTTTGCGGGTCACTGCCTTGCTCAAGCACAAGCTGCATGGCGGCACGCAGATCATCGGCACCGACCGCCAGCGCACTGCCCATACCTGCAAGGCTAGGCTCTGAGCGCATTGTCTCAGCGGTTTTTTGCACTTCATCAATTAACGCAGATAACGCGGCTCCACCATCACGCTGTAACTTACGCCCCGCCAAATCGAGGGCCTGAATGCCATTCGTGCCTTCATAAATAGGCGCGATGCGTGCATCCCTAAGTAGCTGGGCGGCACCCGTTTCTTCCACATAGCCCATACCGCCATGTACCTGAATACCCATTGAAGCGATATCCACGGCTTGGTCGGTCGAAAAGCTTTTGACGATAGGGATCAGCACATCGGCGCACGCCTGAGCAGCTTGGCGCTCGCTGTCGCTTTCACTGTGTCGGGCAAGGTCAAGCTGGCCAGCGCAGTAAAGCGCCAGAGCACGAAGGGCATCGGTGCGGGCGCGCATTGAGAGCAGCATCCGGCGCACATCTAAGTGGTCGCTGATCGAGCATTCGTTACCACCACGAGATTTAGGCGCTCTCCCCTGAGTGCGATCCAAGGCGTAAGCAAACGCATGCTGGCAGGCACGCTCAGCCACCCCGATACCTTGAATACCCACTTTGTGGCGCGCTTCGTTCATCATGGTGAACATGTGGTTAAGACCACGTCCCTCTTCACCCACCAGATACCCAATAGCGCCGTCGTTTTCGCCAAAGCTTAAGGTGCAGGTAGGCGAACCATGAATGCCCAGCTTATGCTCGATAGAGGCGCAGGTGACGTCGTTGCGCTCGCCCAACGAGCCGTCTGCGTTAACCAGGAACTTCGGCACTAGGAACAGCGAAATGCCCTTGTTGCCTTCGGGCGCATCGGGTTTTCGCGCCAGCACAAGGTGAATGATATTTTCGGCGGCGTCGTGTTCGCCCCAGGTGATATAGATTTTTTGGCCGCTAATGCGGTAATGGTCGCCTTCAGGGGTGGCTTTGGTACGTACTTTAGAAAGGTCGGAGCCTGCCTGAGGCTCCGTCAGGTTCATGGTACCTGTCCAGGTACCTTCAACGAGCTTGGGGAGATAGGTCGTTTTTAGCGTTTCACTACCATGATGCGCCAGCGCTTCGATTGCGCCTGCCGTCAACATGGGGCAAAGACCCAAGGCCATATTGGCACCGTGAAGCATTTCTTGAACAGCGCTGGCGACCACCTCAGGTAGGTTTTGTCCGCCTAACGCTTCAGAAACACCAATGCCGTTCCAGCCGCCTTCTACATACGCCTGATAGGCCGCTGCGAAACCCTCTGAGGTGGTGACACTGCCATCGGTGTGGCGCTTAGCACCTTGTCGATCACCGACACTATTTAGCGGCCCCCACACATCGCCTGCAAGCTTTGCTGCCTCTTCCAGCACCGCCTCGACCAAGTCGGGCGTGGCTTCTTCGAAGCCAGGCAGTGCAAGCGAGCGGTGCGCGAGTAGCTCTTCGAGTACAAAACGTAAATCGCGTACCGGCGCGGCATAATAATTCATGGCGAAACCTCAGAGAAAATCGGTGATAAATAGCAATTAGTAAAAACACTATCACGAATAGTAGTTTCACTACTTTCATCACACCATTAGCCCAAGGTCTCACCTGCTGAATTAACGTCAGTCCGCTAGCTGCGTTTTTGGCTACGTTTTCAGCTACGTTTCACCCACTCACAGCACGGGTTATCGACGCGCCTCAGTTTCCACATCATCGTAATAAACAATATGAGCTTGATCTTCTGAGGGTGGGCCAACGATGGGTTCGACAGCATCCACGTCAGGTACAACATCAGAAAGGTCTTCCAGGTGCTCATGCTCGAGCGCGCCTTGCATCAGTTCCTCAGTAACCACTAGCTCGGCACCTGCTGCGGTCATCGGCGTTGTCGGTGTAAAGGGAGCCACAGGAACTGGCGCAGGCCGCACACTGCGTCGCCAGCTGAAAAATACAACAAAAAACAGGCTCAGCGAGCCAAACGCCCAGAACAACCCAGCATCGCCCATCGCGGTCATTACTGGAGAAATCATTAGCGGGCTGATGGTAGCCCCAATAGAGTTGATCAATAGCAGGCCCTGGCTCATGCGTACCAGCGCTCCCGCCGGAGCACGGTCGGCGGCATGGCTAACCGCCACCGGGTAAAGCGCAAAGACACCGCCACCGAGTAAAAACAGCAGCGCCGCCAGTAAAGGGGTCGACATCGGAAGCCATATCATGGCCGCGGAAATCACCACACAGAAAGTGCTGATGGCGATCAATACGATTTGGCGGTCGTGACGATCAGACCAGCGTCCAATCGGATACTGAAGCAGCATGGCGCCAAGAATCACGACAGCCATCATTTGCCCCACCTGGTTGACGCTCATACCAATGCGCTGCAAATACAATGGCAGCAAGGTGTAGGCGGCAGCCACCACCATGCCAGACCCTAAACTTCCCATTACCCCTGTTGGCGTCATCGTAATCAAGCGGTGCGGCGGTAGCGGCTCAGCGTGCTCCATAATGGGTGACACCCGCGGAATCATGGCCATAGGCAACACCGATAACGATGCCAATAGGCCAATCACCATAAAGGGCGCTGTCACCCCCATGGCACTGGTGACACCTAATAGCAACTGCCCAATCACGCCCGCGGCATATAGCGAGATCATATACATCGCTAGCAATCGGCCACGTACTTTTTGCTCGCCTGATGTCAGCAACCAACTCTCAATCACTAAATAAACGCCCACGGTGGCCCAGCCGCCAATTAAACGCAGTACAAACCACGCCCAAGGATCGAAAAACAGCCCTTGCAATAGCACCGTGACAGCGACCAACGAGGCGAAGCTACCGTATGCACGAATGTGCCCTATGCGCAGCAGCAGGCGGTCATTGAATAGCGCGCCAAGTGCTAAGCCAATAAAGTAAGCCGAGGAGACAATACCTATCACCGTTGCCGACTCACCCGCAGCGTCTAGCCGCACGGAGATCAGCGTGGCGAGAAAGCCATTGCCAATCCCAAGAATAAATAGCCCTAATAAGGGCGCTAACGCCATGGCTAGCAGTTGCCGCGACATATCGCTTCTTGCCTCACAGAATAAAAGCCCCCTTCAGGGCTAACACATGGCCGGAGAAAACTCCAACCGCAGAATCGGGCGGCGAATCTACACTCGTTCCGTGGGTTTCACCAGTTTTTTTCGCTACCCATTGCCAGTGTAATCCGCAATAGTGAGAAGCGCATTTGCAACTCACCAGAAAGCAGCCGATATTGAATGCGCTGGCTGCGTCATTAGCCCTCTTGCCCTACATCAACAAATGCTAGAACAAACATTGCCATACTGACGCCTTCCAGGCTGAGACACACGCACTGTATCGACTCATTTGACACGGAGAGGTCTCCTTTCTATTTGCCATGGCCAATCAGATGCCCAATACGTTCGCTCCCTTACCTGCGGTCATTCGCATGAAATATCGGTCCGCCCCTAAGCAACAAGACAAGGTGGCATATTTAGCGATCATGCTGCTAGTCCTGGGCCTGTCTGGCTGCACCTCGCTGGCCCCCCCTCACTCGGTGCCAGCAGCAACATTGCCCGATGTTTACCCAGATGAGCGCATGCCAACAACGGCTGCTGGTGCTGATATTGCTTGGCGCAGCTACTTCACCGACACCAGGCTACAAGCGCTGATCGAACAGGCACTGACCACTAATTATGATTTGCGAAGTGCTTTATTGCGCGTTGAGCAAGCACGTGCAGCCTATGGTATTCAACATGCAGAGTTGCTACCCACACTTGGCGTGCAAGCTGCTGGTGAGCGTTCACGCACACCCTCTGACCTGAGCCCTAGCGGACGTACGCGGATTGGCAATCAGTTCCAGGCGGGCGTCGGCTTTAGCAGCTGGGAACTAGATTTCTGGGGGAGAATACGCAGCCTTAATGAGGCTGCCCTCGAGCAGTACCTAGCCACCGACGAGGCACGGCGCGCCACCGAAATCAGCCTTATCGCTCAGGTTGCCGACAGCTATTTTCGTCTTCAGGAACTTGATGCGCGCTTGGAGCTAGCACGCCGCACCATCGACAGTCGGCAAGAGTCACTGCGGATATTTACCCGACGCGTCGAAGTAGGCGCAACGTCACCACTGGAACTCACCCAAGTTGAAATGTTGCTGCAGCAGGCCAAGGCACTAGGTGCTCAGTTGGAGCAAGCCCATGCTCAGCAAGCCAACGCCTTGGCGCTATTAGTTGGTTCACCTATCGAAAAGGTAACAAGTGACGGGGATAAAATAGCGGATGATACTCTGCCCCCTCTAGCACCGGGGCTGCCATCGGAGCTAATGACCCGCCGCCCCGACATTCGCGCCGCCGAGCACCTACTGCGTTCTACTAACGCTAATATTGGTGCTGCGCGCGCGGCTTTCTTCCCACGTATCGCGCTGACAGGTAGTTTGGGCACGGCGAGTGCTGACTTGAACGGCCTGCTAGGAACTGATAGCCAGGCATGGAATTTTTCCCCCACCCTGTCACTGCCCATTTTTGATAGCGGTCGCCGAAAAGCCAACCTGACACTGGCCGAGTTACGCCACGAACAAGCCATAGTCGAATATGAGCAAGTCATCCAGCAAGCCTTCCGTGATGTTGCCGACGCACTGGCTGCTAACCACTGGCTAGCTGAGCAAGTAGAAACTGCCAATGACATGTTAGCAGTACAGCGCGAGCGTGCCCGCCTAGCCATGCTGCGCTATGAAAACGGTGCGGTGCCCTACCTAGAAGTTCTGGATGCACAGCGCGACTTGCTTTCCGCCGAGCAGCAGCGGCTAGCAGTTCGCCGCCAACTGCTGTCAGCCCGAGTGGCCTTATACACGGCTCTCGGCGGCGGATCAGCTGCTGTGACAAGCACTTCCGCTCTTACTCCACCTCATGCTGAATGACATTAGGGCCTAGCAATATGCATTCTTCGCTTAAGAAACTGATCCTTGCCGCTGGGGTAATCCTTATTGCTGCTGGAGGCTACTATTACTGGACTGAATTACGCGACGAAGGCCTGGGGGAAGGCTTTGCTAGCGGTAATGGGCGTATCGAGGCCACTGAAATCGATATCGCTACCAAGCTTCCTGGACGCGTTGACGCAGTCCTGGTCGATGAAGGTGAGTTTGTCACCGTTGGTCAACCCCTGGCGCGCATGCAGATCCAGGTACTGGAGGCGCAACGCGATGAGGCAAGAGCCCAGTATCAACAAGCACTCAATGCCGTACTCAGTGCGGAAGCACAGGTTGCTCTGCGGCAAAGCGACCATCTTGCCGCTCAGGCCGTAGTGACTCAGCGTGAAAGTGAACTTGATGCGGCTCAACGCCGCTTGGCTCGCTCGGAAACCTTATCGCGTGAAGGAGCCGCTTCGGCACAAGAACTTGATGATGATCGCGCTCGGGTCAATAGTGCACGAGCAGCCGTTGCCGCCGCTAACGCCCAGGTGGATGCTGCACAGTCGGCCATAGCGGCGGCCCGCGCCCAGGTGACCGGCGCCCGCTCTGCGGTTACTGCCGCTGAAGCCACCATTACGCGTATCGAAGCAGACATCACCGACAGCCAGTTGGTTGCGCCTCGTGCAGGGCGTGTGCAATTTCGTATTGCCCAGCCTGGCGAGGTACTTCCAGGTGGAGGGCGAGTGCTGAACCTGGTCGATCTTAGCGACGTACACATGACGTTCTTCTTACCTGCCGAACAAGCAGGTCGTGTGGCGCTGGGCAGCGAGGCACGTATCATCTTGGATGCGGCACCTGACCTAGTCATACCGGCACGCATCTCGTTTGTCGCCAGCACGGCACAATTTACGCCTAAGACGGTAGAGACCGCTTCAGAACGACAAAAATTAATGTTCCGAGTGAAAGCACAGATTGATCGAGACCTTCTACAACGTCATCTTGAGCAAGTTAAAACCGGTGTCCCTGGGGAAGCCTGGGTTAAGCTTGACCCCGACGCAGAGTGGCCTGCTGAGTTGGCTGTTCGGGTACCACAATGATAGCAACACCGCCCTCATCATCTACGCCAGCGGTAGTAACACTATCAGCCATCCAACTGCACTATGGTAAGCAGGTTGCCCTGGCGGGCATCGATCTGGAAATCCCTGCGGGCAGCATGGTTGGGCTGATAGGGCCTGATGGCGTTGGAAAGTCCAGCCTGTTAGCGCTTATTGCGGGGGCACGCGCGATCCAACAAGGACAAGTAGAAGTGCTCGGCGGCGATATGGCCAACAAGCGTCATCGCGACACTATCTGCCCGCGCATTGCCTACATGCCCCAAGGGTTAGGCAAGAACCTCTACCCGACGCTTTCAGTAGAGGAAAACCTACAGTTCTTTGCCCGCCTCTTCGGCCATGAGCATGCCGAACGACGCCGCCGAATCGACGATTTAACCCGTAGTACGGGGCTGCACAGATTCCTCGACCGCCCAGCAGGCAAACTTTCCGGCGGCATGAAGCAGAAGCTGGGGTTATGCTGCGCGCTGATTCATGACCCCGATTTATTGATCCTCGACGAACCAACCACCGGCGTCGACCCGCTGGCCCGCGCCCAGTTCTGGGAATTGATCGCACGTATACGTCGCCAACGCCCGCAGATGAGTGTCATGGTTGCGACCGCTTACATGGATGAAGCCCAACGCTTCGACTGGCTAGTGGCCATGGACGACGGCAAAATTCTGGCTACCGGAACGCCAGCGGCATTGCTAGAGCGTACTGCCAGCAACTCCCTGGAAGCTGCCTTTATCGCCCTGCTACCGGAAGAGAAAAAACGCGACTATGCACCCGTGCATATTCCGCCGTTGGCACAAGATGACGATGAAGTCGCCATTGAGGCTAAGGGCCTCACTATGCGCTTTGGCGATTTTGTCGCCGTCGACCACGTCAGCTTTCGGATCCGGCGTGGCGAGATTTTCGGTTTTCTTGGCTCCAATGGTTGTGGCAAATCAACCACCATGAAGATGCTTACTGGTCTGTTGCCCGCCAGTGAAGGCCAAGCGTGGCTGTTCGGCAAACAGGTGGATACCCGCGATATCGACACCCGCCGTCGTGTGGGCTACATGTCCCAGGCATTCTCACTGTATGGCGAACTAACCGTTGAGCAGAATCTTATCTTGCACGCCCGGCTTTTCCAGGTCCCTGAAGCGGAGATAGCCACCCGCGTGGATGAGATGGTGAAACGCTTCGACCTACAAGAGGTACGCGGCAGCCTGCCGGAAAGTTTGCCACTCGGCATCCGTCAGCGTCTTTCGCTGGCGGTGGCCATGGTCCACAAGCCAGAACTACTGATCCTGGATGAGCCGACTTCTGGGGTTGATCCTGTTGCCCGCGACAACTTCTGGCGGCTGATGATTGAACTAGCGCGCCGTGACCGGGTGACCATATTCATTTCTACCCATTTCATGAATGAAGCCGAGCGCTGTGATCGCATGTCGATGATGCATGCCGGTCAAGTGCTCGATAGCGATACGCCTGCGGCACTGGTGAAAAAACGTGGAGCAGCGACTCTGGAAGAGGCATTCATCGGCTATTTAACCGAAGCAGGCGCCGACGAACAGAACCAAGAAGCGCCTGAGCCAACGCCCACCCCAGTGGCCAAAGTATCGCCCAGCACGGCGCCTAACAATGTAAAACACAGCGCTTTTAGTCTCCAGCGTCTACTTAGCTACACTTGGCGAGAATCGCTGGAGCTTCGTCGCGACCCGGTGCGCGGCACTCTTGCCCTGCTTGGCTCACTCATCCTGATGTTGGTCATTGGCTATGGCATCAGCCTGGACGTAGAGGATCTCAGCTATGCCATCCTTGATCGCGACCAGACGACCCTGAGCAATAGCTATGCGATGAATCTTGCCGGCTCCCGCTACTTTATCGAGCAACCGCCATTGATTGATTACGCAGATATGGACAAGCGCATGCGCAGTGGCAAGCTCACCCTGGCCATTGAAATCCCTCCTGGCTTTGGCCGTGATGTGAAGCGAGGAAGCCAGGTTGAAATCGGCGCCTGGATTGACGGTGCCATGCCCCAGCGTGCTGAAACCGCACGCGGCTACGTGCAGGGCATTCATCGACAGTGGCTGCTCGAGCAAGCAGCGCAAGCCGCGACTAATGTCACTGCCCCCGCTGCCAATGTCGAAACCCGCTTTCGCTACAATCCGGATGTTCAGAGCCTGCCAGCCATGGTGCCAGCAGTCATCCCGCTTCTGTTAATGATGCTACCGGCGATGCTGACCGCGTTGGCCGTCGTGCGGGAAAAAGAGCTAGGGTCGATCATCAACCTCTACGTCACGCCAGTCACCCGTAGCGAATTCCTAGTCGGCAAGCAGTTGCCTTATATCGCTCTCGCTATCATCAATTTTCTGCTAATGGCATTGCTCGCGGTCACGCTATTTGATGTGCCCATCAAAGGCAGCTTCCTGACGCTGCTGTTAGCAGTAGTGATCTACAGCATTATCGCAACGGGCATGGGATTGCTCGCTTCGACGTTGACGCGCAGCCAAATCGCAGCGATGTTCTTCGCCATCATCGGCACGTTGATTCCCGCCGTGCAATTCTCAGGAATGATCGACCCGGTCAGCTCACTAGAAGGCGCGGGACGTTTCATTGGCACCATCTACCCCACTTCCCATATGTTAACCATCACGCGCGGTGTGTTCAGCAAAGCACTGGGGCTTAGCGACCTCTATGCCTTATTCATACCACTGTTGATCGCGGTACCAACGATCATGGGACTGTCTATTTTCCTGCTAAAAAATCAGGAGCGCTGAGATGCATAGTGTCCTGACTATCTACCGACTGGGCGTCAAGGAACTATGGAGCCTGATCCGCGACCCGATTATGCTAATTCTGATCGCCTACGTGTGCAGTATCTCGGTCTACACCAAGGCGACCGCGTTGCCCGAAAGTCTCCACATGGCTCCTATCGCCATCGTTGATGAAGATAACTCGCCGCTGTCATCTCGTATCATCACGGCGTTCTATCCCCCCCAATTCGCTATCCCAGACAAGATCTCACTTCATGAGATTGACCCTGGGCTAGATGCAGGCCAGTACACTTTCGTCCTCAATATACCACCCGACTTTCAGCGCAACGTATTGGCTGGTCACGCCCCTCAGATTCAACTCAATATCGATGCCACACGCATGAGCCAAGCATTTACTGGCAATGGCTATATCCAACAGATCGTCATGGACGAGATCAACGCGTTTACTCAACGTTACCGCAGCTCTAGCGCTCCACCCGTCGACCTAGTGCTGCGAGCGCGCTTCAATCCTGGGCTCGAAAAAGCCTGGTTTGGATCGCTGATGTCTATCATCGATAACATTACCATGCTCTCTATCATTCTCACGGGCGCGGCATTGATACGCGAACGAGAGCACGGCACCATTGAACATCTACTGGCAATGCCAGTCACCCCGACGGAAATTATGCTGGCCAAGATATGGTCAATGGGCCTGGTGGTTCTGGTCTCCGCACTGCTTTCGCTCTATTTAGTTGTTAGCTGGGCCTTACAGGTGCCGATAGCAGGCTCAGTGGCACTGTTCGCTGTGGGGGCAGCGCTCCACCTCTTCGCGACCACCTCTATGGGCATCTTTCTCGCCACCCTTGCACGCAACATGCCACAATTTGGCATGCTAATGGTGCTGGTACTGCTGCCCCTGCAGCTGCTATCCGGGGGTACGACACCACGCGAAAGCATGCCGGAAATTGTCCAGCACATCATGCTGCTCGCCCCAACCACTCACTTCGTTGAACTGGGTCAGGCAATCCTTTATCGAGGTGCGGGGATAAACGTAGTATGGCCGCAGTTTCTGCTGCTGCTGTTGATCGGTAGCGTTCTATTCGCTTTTTCTTTATCGCGTTTTCGCAAGGCCATCGGCCAGATGGCATGAGTCATGAACTATGGCACCGAATCATCAAGATAATGGTCTGCGGCGGAGCAACACCACATCCGCTGCGGGAAATTCCACCACCATGCCCCAACGTTCGGCTATCCAACAAAACGTCGCTTCACTAAAAAAACTCACATGCGTCGGGTCGTTTATATAGTGCCAGCGGGCAAATGCTGCTGGGGTACTGACACGCTTTGTCATGACCCCAAGATAGCCCCCAGGGACTATTTTCTCGACCAGTCGACTAAGCTCTTCGCCGGGCCTCGCAAGGTGCTCTAACACCTCGGTAGCGGTAATAAAGTCATACTGGCGGTTGAGTACTTCAACGTCTGGGGCGTAAAAAATATCGTAAACCGCCATCGTGAACCCCGCCTCTTCAAACATCACCGACAGCGTAGGCCCTGGGCCACAGCCAAAGTCTAGCCCATGGGCATCTTGTGGCAGCTTAGCCACTAGCGGGGCAAATAAGCGCCCCAAAAAATGCCGATATCCCGTATCATGCGGCGAATTCTGGTGCTGGTCGTACTCTGCCTTTTCTTGATGCGCATCTAAATGCTGCTCGGCAGGCACAAACACCAAGGCGCACGTGGCACACTGGTAGTAATCGCGGCGACGGTCTTGGTGATAAAGGGCCGGTTTAGGCGTATTGCATAGCGGACAGCGTCGCATCATCGTATTCTCATGTTTTACGTTTGTTTTAAGGAAAGTGGCATGCTCTCAGGTTTTGACCATCTTGTTGTTACGGTGACTGATATGGGTCGCGCCGTGGATTTTTACTCCCGTGTGCTTGGGCTAGACGTGCGCTACCGAGACGCGCAGCGAGTGGATCTTATGCTAGGCGACACGGCACTGCGCCTGCATCAAACCGACACTGATATTGCGCCTGTTTCTGCCACCCCGACCCCAGGCAGCCTGGATTTATGCCTGCGCTGCCAATTGCCGCTGGATGAGTTCAAACAGCACTTGGATGCGCTTGCTATTGACGTAGAGCTTGGCCCGGTTGCTCGCCAAGGCGCTAATGGTCCCATTGAGTCAATTTACTTACGCGACCCAGACGGTAATTTGCTAGAAATCTGCCGACCTGCTACCCGCTAATGATAAGCCGCGCCAGCCGCGCTATCATAGTGAGCTTTAACGGCGTCCTCGGGGACGCCTCATGGCGAATAGCAAAAAGGATCGGTTATGCACGACGATGCCAACAAAGCACCTTTAGAAGGTGAAGTAATTAACGAAAGTACGTCTTCAGAACAGCCGGATACCACCATGGCGATGGTGATTTACGCGCTTTATTTGGCAAGCTTTTTGGTAGGGTTTACCTCACTGGTCGGCATCGTTATCGCCTATGTCTATCGTGGTAAAGGCCCTGAATGGCTAGATGAGCACTACCGTTACCAGATCCGTACGTTTTGGATTGGGCTGCTCTACGGCAGCATCGCCACGTTGCTAACGTTTATTCTGATTGGCATCCCCATGCTATTGGCACTGGCCGTATGGTTTATTGTTCGCTGTGTGAAAGGCTTTAAGGGTCTGCAGGAGAAGCGTGCGCCAACCAACGTTGACAGCTGGTTCCTGTAACTTATGGCAGAGCAGTCACCTTCTAACAAATCACGTTTCCAAGCACGTGCCATCACATCACTTTGGAAACTACTGGCGCGCTGGCCGCTTGGCGCGCTTTGGCGTATCGCCGTGCGGTTAGGTCCGCTGGTCTATCGCTTTAGCAAACGAGAGCGTCAGGTGACGGAAATCAATCTGGCAGTGGTTAACCCAGAAGCCACTGCCAGCCAGCGCAAAGCCCTTGCCATACAAAGCCTGCGCCACTCGGCAGCGACTATGCTGGAACTTGGCCATGCGTGGATGGCTGCGCCCGAAAAAGTAGAAGCCAGCATTTTGTCGGTTCATGGCCGAGATAAGCTAGACAGCGCACGTGCCGAAGGCCGCGGCGTCATTGTGCTTGCTCCGCACTTTGGTAACTGGGAGGTGCTTAATTTTTGGCTCTCCAGCCACTTCCCTTTTACCGCCATGTACGAACCACCCAAAATTGCCGACCTTGAGCCTATTATTCGCCATGGCCGCGAGCGCATGGGAGCCAGCTTGGTACCCACCAACGCCAGAGGCGTCGCTGCCCTTCTCAAAGCACTTAAGCGCAGCGAAGCTATTGGCATCTTACCGGATCAAGAACCTAACTGGGGCAGCGGTGTATTCGCCCCTTTTTATGGGCGCGATGCCTATACGGCAACGCTGCTACCGAAACTGGTCGCCCGCACTCAGGCAAGGGTAGTCACCGGCGTTGCCTTACGGGTGCCCGGCAAGGGATTTGAAATTCATTTCCTTGACGCCGATGAGCAGGTTTACAGCGCCGATGATGTGGTTTCAGCCACCGGTGTTAACGCTAGCGTAGAAGCGTCAATTGCACTTGATCCAACGCAGTATCAATGGGAATACAAACGCTATCGCAAGGTCATAGAGCAACAGCAAGGGCTGGCAAACGCCAAAGAATTTCGGATTTACTAACGGGTAACGAGGTAATTTATGACCCAGCGTTATAGTCCCACTGAGGAAACGCGCCCACCCCAGATCATTTACGCGCTCTACTTAGCGGGTCTAGTAACAGCCAATATTACACTGTTGATTGGCGTTATAGTCGCTTACGTATATCGCAAAGAGGCAGCACCGTGGTTGCAAGCTCACTACCGTTATTTGATCCGGACTTTTTGGATAGGCTGCCTCTACTTTTTCGTCACCTTTACCCTTAGCTTGATGTTAGTAGGCACCTTACTATGGCCGCTATTAGCCGTGTGGCTTGGTGTGCGCTGTATTATTGGCTGGCTCGCAGTGCGCAAGGGAGAGCCGCCAGCTCGTCCTGGCAGTTGGCTCTGGTAACACAACTAAGCAAGCCCCTATACCACCACCGCTAAGGATGACGGGCTGGATCATGGTGTCGCCCCTGTCGTTGACCCAGAAGAGGTTAATGCTGGTGTGCCAAAGTCTTGCTGTAACCAATGACGCAGTTGGCTCATTTTCGCGGCCTCTTCAGGGCTTTTCAGTGATGGCAGCATGCCATCAATAAAACCACGTGCCTTAAAAGGTGCTAAGAGTCGGGGGTCTCCGCTAATCACATGCACAGGCACCGCTGCACTGGCGTTGTCGCCGGTAATTAGCGGTGCCGCTTGATGGTCCCCAAGTACAATCAATAGTGTGTTGTCATCAACCACTCGCTCAGCCCAGCGCCCTGTGACCTTCACAGCGTAGTCTATTGACCACGCGTAATGGTCACGGATGCGTTCAATATCCTGCCAAAGCACTTCTGGCGGATCACCGGCCTCCTCCCAAGGGGCGAAAACACGCCCATCGCCGATCATCGACCAGTCTTCGAAAACGGGTAAAATTGGCGTCCATGGCGCGTGGCTGGAGATAAGTGCGAGTTGCGCGAATACCGGCGCCTCACCCAACAAATATCGCTGGGTGTAATCCAGCGTGAACTGATCGGGCATCGTGACCCAGTTCAGCGCTGGCCCGGCATAGGGTAAATCTTTCGCTACTGCAATCTGATCAAATCCGTAGGCCAGCCCTTCTGGCCAAGCCAGCGTAATGGCAGGCATGACACTGAGCGTCCGCTGCCCCGTGCGACTAAAATCATTAATCAGCGTTGAATGATCGCTTTCCAGCATCAGCCGATACCATAGCTGATTATCAATCCAGCGACCGCTTAGAGCCGTGGCATGGGCAAGCCAAGACTGACCTCCCCGAATAGGCGCTTCTAGCAACCCCGAAACAGCGTATAGATCCCGCTGACCCAAACGTTGCTGTATGTCATCTAGCGTAGGCAGTACGACACTGCTGTAGCGAGCATCATTAATGGCCGACACACCGTAAGATTCAATAAACGTTAATAAGACATTGCGCCCTAACAAACCAGGTAATGGTTTAGGAGCTAATGGTGACGCCTGTAGCTGTTCGCTAAACGCCACTCTCGCCCGATGAGTCGCCACCACCTGCTCCCACTGGAAACGCGTGGTGTTAACAGCAGGCAACGCTGATTTAGCGACTAATCGCTTGCCGTTAGCCTCGGAAACCGCAAAACCTGCCGCGGTGATCATCACGAGGATGGCTAGAGCACCTGAAGCACGCCTCACCAATAACGGTTGAGCGGGCAACAGCAATCGCAGCAGCATCCATAAACTACCTAGCAGGGTCGCACTGCCCAACAACATCAGGAAAGTTGCTGCCAGTTGACCTACATTACCTACTAGCAAATGGTAGATAGAGCGCACCAAGGGCACGTCTAGATAGAGGTTTAGTGATCGCCCAAACGCGGTGTGTGTCGCGGCATCGCCTAGGTTGGCCATCGTTACCAACGCCAGCCAACCTACCAACAAAATAGCTAACCAGCGACGTAAGCTACCGGGGCGAATAAGCAGCATCGCAGGGGCTATAAGCCATGCCTCCCACGCAATTAGAGGAGAGCCAATCTCACCGAAACGCCACCAAAGCGGCAATACCAGTAGAAAGTTGAGCGTTATACACGTGAGTAGAAGACGAATCATCAGCGCTTCAACAGCATAGTAATCACCTAAATATTACACGCTTAATGGAATTTAAAGCTTGCACATGACCATAAAAATCATGTACCAACAATACAAATGGTATAACTTTTGTTGAAATATTTCATATACTGATTTTATGGTTACTACGCTGGCATGCAATCGAAAGGAACTCGCCCATGAGTGTTCGTACTGCAGCAAAATGGATGTTGTCGCTTAACTGCCTGATCGCCTTTTCTGCGCCTGCTAACGATGATGATGTTTTTGACTACGTTATTGAGCGCGCCCAAACCCTGGCCGATGCGCCTTATCAACCCCCAAATGAGACGCTTCCCAGCGCTTTGACGTCGTTAGATTACGACCTGTATCGACAAATCCGTTTCAATCCCGAGCGAGCCTACTGGCGCGATGAAAGCCCTTTCAGCATGCAGCTATTTCATAGCGGATTTATATTTCAACCCCCCGTCACGATTAATGTGATCGACGATGGTGACGTTGAACCACTCTCTTTCTCGGCCGATGACTTTCAGTACGATGGCGATGCCAACCGTTTGTTAGAGCATGATTTAACGGGCAGCGGTCATGCCGGTTTTAGGCTGCACTATCCTATCAATAGTGATGTTTATGCCGATGAATTTGCTGTTTTTCTTGGCGCAAGCTACTTCCGTCTAGTTGGCCGCGACCAAGCCTACGGTCTTTCTACCCGTGGTCTTGCCATTGATACCGCATTAGCCAGTGGTGAAGAGTTTCCCGAATTTCGCGAATTCTGGCTCTATAAGCCTGATGAAGATTCTGACAGCGTTACGCTACTCGCACTCATGGATAGCC
Source organism: Halomonas sp. MS1 (assembly GCF_024182575.1). Taxonomy (NCBI): domain Bacteria; kingdom Pseudomonadati; phylum Pseudomonadota; class Gammaproteobacteria; order Oceanospirillales; family Halomonadaceae; genus Halomonas; species Halomonas sp. MS1. The sequence continues at coordinate 2,722,910 of NZ_CP098926.1, read as the reverse complement.
CATCGCTAAGCGGAGCCTACCGCATTACGTTAACGCCGGGCGAGAGCACCGAGGCAGATGTAGAAGCAACGCTGTTTGCACGTTCTGATATAGCAAAGCTAGGGGTTGCACCGCTCACCAGCATGTTCACCTTTGGGGAAGCCAGCACCGAACGAGCTGATGACTTTCGTCCTCAGGTACATGATTCTGATGGTTTGCTAATACACACGGGGGCCGACGAGTGGATTTGGCGGCCGTTGCAAAACCCCTCATCGCTTCGCGTATCAGCGTTTATCGACGATGCCCCTTCTGGGTTTGGTCTAATGCAGCGGGAGCGGGACTTTAGCCGCTACCTGGACCTTGAAGCCCGCTACCATCGCCGCCCTAGCCAATGGGTCGAACCCCTTGCTGACTGGGGACCAGGGCATGTAGAACTCGTCGAAATTCCCACGCCAGATGAGACTCACGACAATATAGTGGCTTATTGGGTCGCTGAAGAGCCGCTCACTGCTGGCGAGTCTCGCCGCCTTCACTATCGAACCTTTACGCTCAATGAACAGCCCGGGGCTAACTCACTGGGCAAGGTTGTGCGCACCCGCCATGGCAGCGCAGCGGTTCCAGGCGAGGCCGACTCCCCGTCTGCTGATCAGCGCCAATTCATCGTCGATTTCCAGGGCGGCAAACTGGATGATCTGACATCAAGCGAGCCAATCGAGCTGGACATCAGTGTGCTCAATGGCGAGGTATTACTACCTCAAGTCAAAACACTGCCCAACAACGGCCAACGGGCCACTTTCCGATTACCCCCCAGCAGCGAACCCAGCGATATCCGGCTACGGCTGATGGTCGAAGGAGAGCCGATTACTGAAACCTGGAATTACGTGTGGTATCCCGATGCCTGACCTCCACGCGTTGCGGCCTTCGATGCCCTGGCTTAACGGTCGCCGAGCCTTCCTTGCTTTTACAGTGTTAGCCACCAGCATCGGTGGCTGCGTTGCGATGGCGAAGGTCGTTGCCAACCTTGCCATTGGTTGGCAGCTCACCATGTTGATCCTATTTGCATTAACGTTCACTTGGATAGCGCTGGCTTTCTGGGGGGCACTATGTGGCTTTGTGCTTTGTGCGCTACGCCGAGATCCGCTCAGTTTACGTCGCCAAACTATTAAAAATCCTAATGCTAGCCTGTTAGTCAGCCGCACAGCGTTAGTAATGCCTATTTATGCAGAGCCTCCCATCCCGACCATTGCAGGGCTAGAAGCAACGTGTCGTTCACTTCTCCAGCAAGCAGAAACGTATGGTGCAGGGACACCCAGTGCTATCAACAAACACTTTGAAGTGTTTGTATTGAGCGACACCCAAGACATGACCATGGCAGACATCGAAGCGGCTCATGTAGCTGCCTTGCAACAGCGCCTTGCTGGGCAGATAGCCGTTCATTATCGGCGACGCCCTAATAATGACGGCCGAAAAGCTGGCAATATTGCCGAGTTTTGCCGCCGCTGGGGCCGCCGCTATGACTACTTGGTGGTGCTAGATGCCGACAGCTTAATGAGTGGCGCTACACTACTGCATTTAGTTCATCGGATGCAGCGCCAACCCAGCGTAGGCCTTATTCAAACGGTGCCTATTCCCGTTGGCCAACGCACGCTATTTGGTCGTTTTACCCAGCTAGCCTCAGCACTTTACAGCCCGATGTTGGCAGCGGGCCAAAGCTTCTGGCAGGGCGATGCGGCAAATTACTGGGGCCATAATGCGATTATTCGCACACGGGCCTTTATGGCCCATGCAGGGCTACCTATCCTTCCAGGAAAGCCTCCGCTGGGAGGAGAGCTATTAAGCCACGATTTCGTCGAAGCGGCTCTCCTGAAACGAGGTGGCTGGCAGGTGTTGCTCGATACCTCTGCGACCACCGCCGTATCTCGTCATAACCCTTACGCTAGCGCGTCACACAACAGCTTTGAAGCCATGCCGAGTAACATGCTCGACTTTGCCAAGCGTGATCGCCGCTGGCTACAGGGCAATCTGCAGCACTTACGCCTACTCACCGGCGCAGGGTTTCACCCGATTAGTCGACTCCACTTTTTATTCGGCGCGTTTGCCTACCTTTCTTCGCTTGTTTGGCTTGGGCTTCTGCTCTGCACCAGCCTGATGGTGGGGTATCAAGCCATTGAGACCACCTCAAACCCAGCGTTGCCTGAAGCCCTCTCTCTGGGGCTGTTAAGTGTAACGCTGGGTATGCTGATTGCGCCCAAGCTGTTGGGGCTATTGCTAACGTTCTGGCAATGCCCCCATGCGTATGGCGGACGACTCAAGCTTGTCACCAGCACGTTATTGGAAATTGTGTTTGCCGCTTTGATTGCGCCACTGATGATGGCGTGGCATAGCTTATTTATCATCAACGTGTTGATTGGCCGAGCTATCGACTGGCAAACCCAACACCGGGGGGAGCGCTCGCTAAGCTGGCGAGAGACATGGCACCACACCGGGTGGATGACGCTGTGCGGTATAGCCTGGGCAGGCACGATGATGCTTTTTTCACCCTCGGCGTTCGGCTGGTTAACCCCCGCATGGCTGGGGCTGATTGGAGCTGCTCCGCTGGTGAAATACTCCAGCAGTGCCACCTGGGGAGGCCTCGTTAGCCGCAGATTCGGCTTACTGCAAACACCTAGTTCAGCACAACAACCACCGCTTTTGGAGGACTTTGTCGCGTTAGAAAACCGCAGCCATCAACCCAATGCCACCTTAGCTCGCTCGTCGCTAACACTTGCTCTAGCGCCTCCCCAAGAACAGCCAGGCGATATGCCCTGCCAGTCATTTCGCCATCACGTTCAAACAGCAATCGAGCATGCACCATCCGTTAAGGAGCCCTACTAATGCCTTCTGCTTTTTTTGATCGGCTGCGCAGTGCCAGCGGTATGGCGCGTTCACTGTTTATTTACTGGCGGCCTGGAAGGCAAAAGGGTCTGAAACAGTTATATCGTCCGTTTATTCAACCGGGCGATATCGCTTTTGATATTGGCGCTCACTTAGGCGACCGTAGTGCCGCCTTCCACGCGCTAGGTGCTAAGGTAGTAGCACTGGAGCCACAGCCAGCACTGGCCAACTGGTTTAAACGGATACTTAATCAGCCTAACATCACGCTCTTACCACTGGCCGCTGGACCGCAACCCGGCTATGCGGATATCGCCATCAGTGTTAGCAATCCGACCCTCTCTACCCTAGCGACCGAATGGCGACATCAGGTGGGCGAACGAAATCCTGGCTTTCAGCACGTACAGTGGGAACAGCAGCTAAGAGTGGAAGTCACCACACTGGATCAACTGATCGCTACTTACGGCGAACCAAGCTTTATAAAAATTGATGTTGAAGGGTTTGAAGCAGAAGTCTTGATGGGTCTTAACCATCCGGTAGCAGCACTTTCAGTCGAGTTTGTTGCGGGCGTGTTAGAGGTCAGCCATGCCTGCGTTGAACAGCTGTCCCGTCTTGGCGACTACCGCTTTAATGCAATTGCCGGTGAGCAACGCCACTTTCGCTGGGCAACCTGGCAAACCCCTGAAACCATTACCCAGTGGCTTAACGATGGCGTTGACGGCTTAGCCTCTGGGGATCTCTACGCCTGCCGCGCCGATCATCCGCTGTTAAACGAAGCCGCATAACTCTTCAAAAAACGATTTTAAAACACGGCTTTTAAAACACTGCTTTTAAAACATAGCTTTCAAAACAAGAGAATCTGCATGATTTATCACTGGCAAACCCTCACCGCTCCCCAGCTCGCCTCGATTGCCGAAGGTGATCCAGTCGCAGTGATCACCTTGGGGGCCATTGAGCAGCACGGTACTCACCTGCCGCTGGGTACCGACCTGATCATTGGTGAAGGGTTACAAGCCGCCATGTTAGACATGATTGACCCAGCACTCGACGTGCTGTGTCTGCCAGCAATTGCCGTCGGTGCAAGCGACGAACACGCCAGCTTTGCTGGAACGCTTAGCCTACCCGCCCCACTCGCCATCGCGACATTAGAAGCTTATGGCACAAGCATTGCTCAGGCCGGGATAAAAAAGCTGGTGCTGATTAATAGCCACGGTGGCAATAAAGCCGTGATGGACCTTGCCGCGCTGACCCTACGCCGGCAGTTTGAAATGCGCGTGGTGAAAGCCACCTATACGCGGCTACCGCCGTTGGAAGGCGCTATCAACGCCGATGAGCTGCGCTATGGATTGCATGGCGGCATGCTGGAAACCGCCATCATGCTGCATTTAGCGCCGGAGCTTGTTCAGCTCGACAGCTACCAACCTACTCCACCGGCAATGCCTAAAGGTGACGCCTTGGTCAGTCCAGAGGGTAGTGCAGCGTTTGCCTGGCTTGCCGAGGACCTGAGTAGGTTCGGCGTTGCCGGTGATGCAACGGGTGCTCATCAAGCATTGGGTGAACGGTTAGTCAGGCACTACGCCACTCAGTTGGCGCAGGTGGTGGCCGAAACCGCCCACCTGCCACCGCTTATCACTGGTAAAACGCCAGATTAACGCCCACGACCCTCAAGCACTTCGTCTAAGAAATGCCCTGCCCGGTTAGCTTTGGCGCTTAGGTAGCGGTGATTGTGATCCGTCACACTGCCGTAGAGCGCCTGACGTGAGACGACTTCAATCCCCCCTTCACGCAGCGCTGCCATTTTTAGCGGGTTGTTGGTTAACAGCTGAACTTTATCGATCGCTAGCGCATTGAGCATATCCACCGCGACAGCGTACTGTCGCTCGTCGTCGCCAAACCCTAGTACTTGATCGGCATCGACGGTGTCTAAACCGCCATCTTGCAAGGTGTAGGCGCGCAGTTTATTGGCTAAGCCAATTCCCCGCCCCTCTTGTGCTAAATAAAGCAGCACGCCGCTACCCATCGCTTGAATATCAGCCACCGCGTTACGCAACTGTTCGCCACAGTCACAGCGCAGGCTGCCGAACAGATCGCCAGTGAGGCAAGCCGAGTGCATCCTCAAAGGAACCGCCCCATGATTGGCTTTCAAATCACCAATCACTACGGCCACATGCTCACGCAAACCATCAGGTTCACGGAACAGCACAAAACGGCTCTCAGGCGCATCTTCAAGAGGAATACGCGCTTCACTGACACGCTTTAGCATCCCCGGGGCACCGGCTAAACACGTCTCTGCATCGCGGGCATTCACTTCTAACAGCTCGCCTTTTGATAACTGCTGAGCAATATGCTCGGCGGATGTCGCACTGACCTCTGCGCAGAGCGCCGCCGGTATCAATAGCGCACGACGCATAAGTGCCACAGCGCCTCTCTCTCCCACGCCAGCAGGCTTCAGGCCGCTTAAAAGCGAATGAGCCTTCGACGCTTCATTGGACACAGCAAGGTGATGCAAATCACGCTCACTGATTTGCTCGGTGAGCGGTAAGCAGGCCGCATCCGCCTTAAGCGACATGCCCATTGCCTGCAAGCGATGACGCGTTAATACCAGTGCTGGCCGAGAGCCGGAGAGTTTCGCCAGTGAATCGACCGACACACTGCCTTCAAGAGCCTGTACCAACAGACGTTGCTCTCCGGTATTAATTACCACGGGCAATCCACGGCGAATATCGAAAATAGCGCGTTCAATGTGATACATGTAGGCCTCCAAGTTGCCGGTTGGGGCGGACAACGTTTGCTTGCGTCGGGCAACATGGCCCCGCATGATGAGTTGCTGTTTTTTGAGTGGAGATACCATGCCGAGTACCAACGACGTAACGATCGATATCGACCAAGCGTGGGCATGGTTGTTGGACACTCAACAGGACACCAAAAGTGACGCCACTATGACGCTTGATACCCATGGCGGCTGGCACTCTTCTGCCCCTGTTACAAGCGCCGCGCAGGAGCTGTTGACGTGTTTGCTGCCACTGGTGCGTCATTCGAGCTGGGTGGTTGCCCAACTGGGGCAAAGCCTGGATGGGCGCATCGCCACGGAAAGCGGTCACTCCCACTACATCAATGGCGTTGAAAGTTTGGTGCACCTGCACCGACTGCGGGCGCTGGCCGATGCCGTGGTGATCGGCGCGGGTACGGCGAGTGCTGATAATCCTCAGCTCACCGTGCGCCGCGTAACGGGGAAGCACCCTACCCGAGTGGTGATTGACCCACGAGGACGCGTGCCCGTTGATTTGGCGCTGTTCACCACGTCGGCCGCCCCCACGCTGCATCTCACCGGGCCAGAGGTAACGGTGGCGCCAACGGCCGCTGAACACTGCGTGCTGCCGCTGGATACCAACGGTCAGTTCCGACCCACCGACGTTATTGCCCTGCTGGCAGATCGTGGTCTTACGCGGGTATTGGTAGAAGGCGGCGGCGTCACTGTTTCGCAGTTCATTGAAGCGAACGCGGTTGACCGCCTGCATTTGCTGGTTGCGCCGCTGCTGATCGGTTCCGGCAGACCCGGGCTGCAGATGACGCCCATCGATACCCTCGAGAATGCGTTGCGCCCGACGATGCGCTCTTTCCGCTGCGGGGACGACACGCTGTTCGACGTAGTGCTGAGCGGACGCACTGCCTGACTGAGAACCAGACGGCGCAGCATGTGTTCGTGAAGCCAGCGCTGCCCAAATGCCTGGCAGGCTAGCCATCAGTACTAACACACCATAAGCCAGTGATATCGCCACACCTTGCGCCGATGGCAAGCCAACAAACATCCAAATGCCTGCGGCGGCGCCTTCTCGCACCCCCCACCCGGCAATCGAAAGGGGTACCAGCATGGCAAGCAGCAACACTGGAGCCAACGCCAAAATATCTAAGGTCGCCAGCTCTATGCCGATTGCCCGAGCCGCGCAGACCATTACCAGGCCATAGCTAAGCACGATAGCAAGAGAAGATATCAGTTGCCGTGGCCATACGTCGCGCTGCAGTAGCCCGCGACGCATATCCTGCCCTAATGCAGCGCACCAAGCGGGTAGCGTTACCGCCGAGCGCCGCAGCCAGACCATCAGCGTCACACCGGCCACCATCACGATAACCGCTACGCCCGCCACTACCATCAAGCCACTGAAGCCCAGCGCTGTTAGCCAGAGTGGTGACGTGAACAAGGCGATTAGTGTGTAAAGTGCAATCGCCAGCTGCCCAGAGGCACGCTCAATCACCACCGCACGCCAAGCACTTCCCTTCGAAGAAGACTGACGGGCATGGCGATGGGCACGACCCGCATCACCCAACACGCCGCCAGGCAGCAACTGGTTAACCAACAACGCTAAGTAGTACTCCCGCAGTGCATAACGGTAGCGCAGCGACACGTCGATTAAGCCTGCTGTCAACTGCCAGCGCCACGCGCTCAGCATCACTTGCAGCACACTGATCAACAGCGCCAGAGCCATCCAACCCGGCGCAAAACGCTGCACTTCGGCCATCACCGCGTCTGGCTCTACCCACAGGGCAACAGCGGCCAGCAGCCCTAAGCTCACTAGCCCTTTTTGCACCCACGGGGTTCTCAGCCAGCGCCAGCGTCGCATGGGGTTAGCCCTCATCCGCTGGCAGCGCCAGCAAGTCGCGGTGGCCTACCCAAATACCGATCTCGCCTTTGGCTACCTGACCCAGGCGCTGATCACGCCAAAGGGCAATCCGTGACGCCGCCTCAGGAGCCTGTTCGCTAGCAGCGCTCGCCCATCCTTCAATCAACGCGCACATTAAGGGGTACTGCGCTGGCTCGCCCGCCGCCAAGCGCCATGGTGTTTCAGCCTCGTTGACACGATAACCGTGGCCAGCCATCGCGTTAGCTAGCGCGCTGTGGGCAGCGCCGCCTAATGCACCGCCTAAGCCCTTATCGCGACGCTGGTGTGCGTTGAACAGCTCACCGACCCAGCGATCGTCAAGGTCGTTCAGAGGTTGCTGCTGAGCATTGGTAAAGCACCATTCGCCGGTAATGCTTAGAGCGATAAGAAGCGCTTGGCGATGTTTAGCACACTGTGCAGCCAAGGCATCGATCCACTCTTGAGACACCAGATCAATCAGCGCAGATGCCGTCACTACGTCACAGTGCGTAAGTGCTGGGTGATCAAGCTGTTTAAGGGAAACACAATGGGTTTCGACCTGCAGCGGCTCACCTTTCCCCGTGTTCAATTGGCTGGTTCGCGAGTAGGCTTCATTCAGTAAGGCCGGATCATGATCAATCAGCATCCAGCGCTGGTCAGCGTACAAGCGAGGTGCAATAAACTGGCTATTGCTGCCGCGTCCACAGCCTAAATCCGCTAGTGTGATTGGCGAGCAAGCTTCTGCTCTCCACTTATCTTCTGATAACCAGCTCGCTAATCCATCGACCAACGCTTGGCTGCGCGAATTGGCATCGACGCTTTCACGCAGCGATAGCCAATCCGCTGTAAACTGGCTTCCCGCCAACAATGTCGAAGGTTGCTGCTGCGCATTGGTAAACGCCTTCCCTGCAGCCTGCCAGTCGCCCAAAAGGTCGCGTGCAGCGGCGGCGCCTGCGCGTAGCTCAGTGCGTAGTGCCTCATCCTGGCAGAAAGCCTCCAGCGCCCTCGACAGCGCCTGAACATCCCCCGGTGCTACGCTGATGCCAGCCCCTTTTGGCAAGGTATCCCGCAGTGCTCCGCCGGTGGTGGTAATAACCGGCAAGCCATGGGCTAGCGCTTCAGTCACCACCATGCCGTAGCCTTCGTACCAAGAAGGTAACACCAGTGCATGGGCATTTTGATAAGCGGCTTCCAGGGTCGCAGCATCACATTCGCCGTGCAGCGTTACCCGATCACTCAGTTGATGGCTGTCGATCAGTGTTTGAACGCGCTCCGTAAACGCAGCATCACGCGCACCGCCAAAGCAATCACATCGCCAGTGACCACGCTCAACATCCGCCAAGGCTTGAACCAAAATATCCTGCCCTTTACGCGGGGTCAGCGTTGCCACGCATAGCAGGCGGATAGGCTCGTTGGGTTGCGCCGCGGGGCTGACCGGAGCACGTTCAACGCCAGGTTCCACCACGCTGATAGGGGCACCAAATGGCAGCGCGTATTGCTCCGCCAGTGCTGTTACACGGCGTTCAGTAAAGCGACTGGTCACAATCACTCTATTCACATGCGCCAGCCCGAGCAGTTCGCAACGGTGAAAACGCTGCTGATCCATCTCACTCAAGCCCTGCTCATCACCTAACGGATGATGCAGTAACGCAGTGATATCAAGGCGCTCAGCATGGTCAGCTACCACATCGGGCAATGCCCCCATGGCTAGGCCATCAATAATCACTCGCGAACGATCCTGTAATGCAGAAAGCGCACTGGCTAGCGCTTGAGCCGCCTCATCATCGGCATCAGGAAAACGCCCTGACAGCCCCACCACATTGATAGCCAGCCCACGCTTGCGCAGCGCAGCGACAATATGGGCGTCGTAAATATACCCGCCGGTACGCTGGTCTGGATCGCCAGCCACTATCAAGGTCAATGGCTGACTCATAGCGCTCCTTCATAACTTGCCCACGCCACATGAGATTCATGCAGTTTGATCTCCATATGCGTCAGCCCCTGAGCGGTGGCGCCCATTTTTCCTGCTTTAATGGCAGCCGCCAGCTGGTCAAAAATCACCTTGGCCATAAATTCCGTGGTGGTGTTTTTACCGCCAAACTCGCTTACCTCATCAAGGTTGCGATAGTTGTAATCCGCCAGCACCTCTTTAACCGTCTCACTAGCCAAACCGATATCAATCACTAGACCATCCTGGTCAAGTTCAGGGCGCTGGAATACTACGTCCACGACATAGGTGGCACCGTGGGTGCGTTGGGCGGGGCCGAATATTTCCCCATTAAAACTATGGGCGATCATAAAATGGTCACGAACGCATAAACGGTACATAGACACTCCTGTCGTGTTAAATAAGCCACATCGCCTAAGCGGGCAATGGATAACGAATTCGATGGCAAAGCGCTGTGCTATCAGGCCCAAACAGAGCAGGCGCCAGCGTTGGAAAATCGGCAAAATCGCTCTCACCGCTAATCAGCGCATCTAATCGCGGGTCGGTGAGTAAGCGTAAAGCGAGCGCTAAACGGCGGCGATAATTCCAGCGCGGCTGCAACTTGGTAGGCAGTTGCCCAACTTGGCTGGCGCGAAGCGTTAAACGCTGGGAGTGAAAAGCGCCCCCGAGTGGTAGCGACACATCGCCTTCGCCAAACCAGCTCATTTCAATCACCCGGCCTTCGTTGCCCAGCAAGCTCATGGCCAGCCTCAGACCATCCGACTGACCACTAGCATGGATCACGCAATCTTGGTCGCTGGGTGCCTGCTCTGGTGTACAGAAGGGAATCCCCAAATGCGTTGCCAACGCTTCTCGCTCGGGATTAATGTCGACCAGGCACACTTCTACACCTGGAATTTGCGCACACAGATACGCCACCAGTGCACCGACAACGCCAGCGCCCACCACACATACGCGCTCGCCAAGCATAGGGTTAGCATCCCACACGCCGTTAATGGCAGTTTCCATATTGGCGGCTAACACGGCACGGGAAGCGGGTACGTCGTCGGGGAGCGCTAAAACAGCGTCTACCGGAACGACGTAGTAGTCCTGGTGCGGAAAAAGGCAAAAAACGGTTTTATTCAGTAAATGATCTGGCCCCTGCTCCACATAACCAACGTTGCAGTAGCCGTATTTCACGGGCGTAGGAAACTCACCCGCTTGGAAGGGAGCGCGCATGCGCAAATATTCACTTTGCGGCACCCGTGCGTTAAACACGAGCGACTCAGTGCCACGGCTTACGCCACTATAAAGGGCACGAACCCGTACCTCATTGTCGTCGGGTGATGCTAGTGGCTCCTGCTTGAGCTCACCATGGGTAGGGTGGGTCACCCAAAAAGCCGTAGCGGTATCAGGCGGCAACATGACATTTCCTTATGGTTTAAGCGCTTCATCCCTCCATACAGCGTAGCCTAGAAAGCGAAGCGGCTGCTTAAGCCCTGGCTGCTTAACCCCTGTAAGCGCGAAGATGATTTGAAACAACTATATTCACATCATGGACAACCTTACCTTCTTATACAAGAATGGTACATAAGAAATAGTTTGCACACTTTAATTCAACCGCGGGCCAGTCAGCCGCTTTGCGAGTAAGCATGCCCTCTTTCTCCAACACCTCCAGTGTCTCTTTGCCCAAGCGTATTTACACCTTGGTTGAGATAGCGCTGGCCAGCCTATTACTCGCAGGCTTAGGATCGATGCTGCCGGGATTAGTCGCCAGCGCTGCAAACTGGTGGTTGGCAGCTGGCTTCTACGTCGTGATGGGCGTACTGGTGGTAAGTTTTTGGCCCCATGGCCCGCTCGGTTGGGCAAACCGGGTAACGCTTGGGCGCGGCGTACTCGTCGCCATCGTGGCAGGGGCACTGGCAGCGAATGCCTTTACTAACGCAATTTGGCTATGGCTAGCGGTGGCCGTCATCGCGCTATTACTGGACGGTGTGGATGGCTGGATTGCCAGGCGCACTAAAACCCACACCACGTTTGGCGCGCGCTTTGATATGGAGCTGGATGCAGTATTAATCCTGATACTCTGCATTGGCTTATTGCAGAGCGAACATCTAGGCGCTTGGGTACTACTGATTGGCGGCATGCGTTATTTATTTATCGCCGCTAGCTGGCCATTTGCCTGGCTAAAAGCACCGTTATTCGAAAGTTTCCGGCGTAAAGCAGTGTGCGTGTGGCAGGTCATTGCATTGCTGCTGGCGTTAACGCCATTCACCTCTCCTCTTGCTGCAGGCCTGCTGGCACTGAGTGCGTTAGCCTCACTCAGCTACTCATTTAGCTTCGATGTGTGGTGGCTGCATAGGCAACACAAACATAACGCCCACTAGCAAAGTAAAGGTCAAGATATCATCTCGGTAAGCGTCTCCAACACGCCACTTTGGCCGAGCCAAAGTGGCATGTTGGATTACTCTACTGCACTAAACCCTCTTGGTCAGAATGGCTATGAGTAGCTCAGGAGGCCCCCCCCCCTTTTTAACGCCCCTTCTTTGGCATCATTACTCAACGGCCAGAGTCGCGTTGTGATGGCTAACAAGCGGGCGAGAGCCAGAGAGTTTACGCAGCGCCACATAGAATACCGGCGTGAGGAAAAGCCCAAACAGGGTGACCCCAACCATGCCAGCAAACACCGCCGTACCCAGCGCTGCCCGCACCTCGGCGCCCGCCCCGGTAGCAATGACCAACGGTAGCACGGCGGCGGTGAACGTGATCGAGGTCATAATAATGGGGCGCAGTCGCAGTCGGCAGGCCTCTAGGGCCGCGTCCACCACGCTTTTGCCCTGCAGTTCCAGCTCGCGGGCGAACTCCACAATCAGTATGGCGTTCTTACACGCCAAGCCAATTAGCACCACCAATCCTACCTGTACGAAAATATTGTTGTCGCCATCACCAAACCAGACGCCGATAAGCGCTGATAGCATGCACATGGGGACAATCAGGATCACCGCTAAGGGCAACGTCCAGCTTTCGTAGAGAGCCGCCAGCACCAAAAACACCAACAGAATCGACAGTGGAAAGACCACCAGCGCAGCGTTCCCCTGGGTGGACTGCTGGTAGCTCAGGTCGGTCCATTCGAACGCCATGCCCGGCGGCAGCACCTCCATTGCCAAGGCGTTGATCGCATCCATTGCCTCGGCAGAGGAGAGCAACCTAGGGTCAGCCTCCCCGGCTAAGTCCGCCGCTGGGTAGCCGTTGTAGCGCAATACCGGGTCTGGCCCGAAGGTTTGTGTGATATTTACCATGGTACCAATAGGCACCATTTCTCCCTGGTCATTGCGGGTACGCAGGCGAGCAATGTCTTCCACGCTGGTCCGGTAAGGGGCGTCCGCTTGGGCAATGACCTGCCAAGTTCGGCCAAAGCGATTGAAGTCATTCACATAGGTCGAACCCAGATAGATCTGCAGAGTGTCGAATAGCTCGGTTAGTGGCACTCCCTGGGCTTTAGCCCTCAGCCGATCGACCTCGGCATCTAACTGCGGCACATTCGATTGGTAGCTGCTAATCGGGAAGCCCATCCCTGGCGTTTGGGCGATAGCGCCCTGGAGCTGATTAACCGCTCCCTGCAGCGCTCCATAACCCAGGTTGCCGCGATCCTCGATGAACATCTGGTAGCCCGACCCATTGCCAAGACCCAGAATGGGGGGCGGCATAAACGCAAACGCAAAGCCCTCTTTTAGGCCTCCTATGCCCTGATTAATCCTGGCGTTTATCTCTGCGGCGGTGAGGCTACGCTCGCCAAAGGGGCTAAGGGTGAGAAACACTACCCCTGTGTTGGAAGTGTTCGTGAACTGCAGCGCGTTGAGGCCAGGAAAGGCAATGGCGTGCTCAACACCATCGGTCTCCATGGCAATATCTACCACCTCTTGGAGCATCTGATCGGTTCTCTCCAGGGATGCCCCCTCTGGCAAAATAACGCCGGCAATCAGGTACAGCTTGTCCTGCACCGGAATAAAGCCGGGTGGCACCACCTTGAACATCAATCCCGTTCCGGTGAGTAATAGAGCGTAAACCATGAATACCGCGCCACGCCGTTTTAGGGAACGCGCCACGCCGCCCTGGTACTTTTCTGCGCTGGCGTTGAAGAAGCGATTGAAGGGCCGAAAAATCCAGCCGAATAGCCAATCGATTAGCCGGGTGAGTCGATCCTTAGGCGCGTCATGGGGTTTAAGCAGCATCGCCGCCAAAGCGGGCGACAGGGTTAAAGAGTTAATCGTGGAGATAACAGTAGAGATGGCAATCGTTACCGCAAACTGGCGGTAAAACTGCCCGGTCACCCCGGAAAGAAAGGCCATCGGTATAAACACCGCACACAGCACCAAGCCGATAGCAACGATTGGGCCAGAGACCTCTTTCATCGCCTGATGGGCCGCGGCCTGGGGATTGAGCCCTTCACCGATGTTGCGCTCGACGTTCTCCACCACCACGATGGCGTCGTCGACCACAATGCCGATAGCCAACACCAGCCCGAATAGGGTCAGCGTATTGATCGAGTATCCTAGTAGGTAGAGCGCCCCAAAGGTGCCGATCACCGATACTGGCACCGCCAATAGAGGAATGATGGAGGCGCGCCAGGTTTGCAGAAACAGAGTAACGACCAGTACCACCAGCAGCACGGCTTCCAGCAGGGTTTTGACGACTGCCTTGATCGAATCGCTAACAAAGATGGTGGTGTCGTAGACCGCTTCATACTCAACGCCAGTGGGAAACTGCGTGGCCAACTCATCCATGGTGGCCACCACCTGTTCGCGGATAGCCAGCGCATTGGCACCCGGGGCCTGGAAAATACCAATGGCGACCGCGTCATTGCCATCAAGCTGCGAACGCAGAGTATAGTCCCCAGCGCCCATCTCCAGTCGAGCCACATCCGATAGCCTTAGAATGTCGCCACTGTCACCGCGCTTCAGCACGATGTTGCCAAACTCCTCCGCCGTCTCCAAGCGCCCACGGGCGTTGATCAAGGTTAGAAAATCACTCTCTCCGATGGGCTCAGCGCCCAGCTGCCCGGCGGATACCTGGACATTTTGCTCGCGCATGGCAGCCACTACATCACTGGCGGTGAGACCACGCGCCGCCACCCGCTCGGGATCGAGCCAGGCACGCATGGCGTAGTCACCACCACCAAATATCTGGGCGTCCCCGACCCCTTCGAGCCGGGCCAGGCGATCTCTGACATGCAGCCGCACATAGTTACGCAGGTAGAGAGTGTCGTATTCGCCCCCGGGCGAGGTCAGATGAACGACCATCAGGAAAGTGGGCGACTGCTTCTGGGTGGTCACGCCCTGGCGGCGCACGGCTTCCGGCAAGCGCGCCTCGGCTTGACTTACCCGGTTCTGCACCCTGACGGCCGCCTCCTCCGCATCCGTACCAGGGCGGAAAGTGACGGTCATCTGCAGTACGCCATCAGAGCCTGCGACGGACTTGAAGTACATCAAGTCCTCGACACCATTGATGGCTTCCTCCAAAGGCGTCGCCACCGTCTCGGCGATCTCCTTCGGGTTGGCACCCGGATAGACCGTGCGTACCACCACCGAGGGTGGCACCACATCCGGGTACTCGCTGATCGGCAGGTTGGGGATGGAGATCAGTCCGATCGCCAGGATGATAATCGACAGCACCGCCGCAAAGATCGGTCGGTCGACAAAGAAACGGGAGAAATTCATGGCGGTTTACTCTTCCCTAGCAGCAAGGGTGGTGGGTGGGGCATCGACAGTCGATGCGGCAACGGCACTTTGCGGGCTCACTTCCATTCCAGGGAAGAACACTTTTTGCACACCGTTGACGATAATTCGATCACCGGGGCTAAGTCCTTCGGTGATCACCATCTGCTCCCCCATCTGACGACCGGTCGCTACTTGGCGACGCTCTGCCCGGTTGTCACCATCAACGACATAGACATAGCGACGATCTTGGTCGGTCAAAATTGCCTTACGTTCCACCAGCAGCGCCTGTTCCAAGCTCGCTATCGGCATTTCAACCCGGGCAAACTCTCCCGGCCGGATACGACCATCAGGGTTGGCCAACCGAGCCCGGAACTGCAGTGTTCCCGTGCTGGGGTTTAAACGGTTATCAATAAAGTCCAGCGTGCCACTGTATTGACGCTGCGGGTCGCCGCCCAACTCAATCTTCAGGCTGCTCTCTTCATCAGTTAGCAGGGCTTGGCTGGCAAAAGCGGCCTGTTCGTCCGCTTCGAAGTAGACATGAATCGGGTCGATGGTCACGAGAGTCGTCAACAGGCTTTGGTCAGCGTTAGCCAAATTGCCTCGGGTCACCATTGCCCGACCGGCACGACCACTGACCGGCGCTGTAATGCGGGTGTACTCAAGGTTAAGCTCGGCGGTCTGCAACGCAGCCTCGGCGGCATCGACCATGGCACGGGTACTACTCAGGGCCGATTGACGCTGGTCGTGCACCTCCTGTGAAATCGCCTGACGCCCCAGCAAGACCCGAGCACGCTCAGCTTCACTGCCCGCTTGAGCCTGCTGGCTCCTGGCCTGGGCTAGATCCGCCTGGGCGGCACTAACACGGGCTTGGTATGGGCGCGGATCAATCAGGAACAGTAGATCCCCCTGCTCCACAAGCTCTCCCTCCTCGAACGCCACCTCCTGGATATAGCCGCTGACGCGAGGTCTTAGTTCCACCGTTTCCGCGGCTTCTACTCGCCCGGTGAAGGTTTCACTCAACACTAGCGGTTGGGAAACCATACTCACCACCTCTACCTCTGGCGGCGGTGGTGGCGAAGCTGCTGCCTCCTCGCTCTTGGCCTCGCAGCCGGTAAGTAAAGCCATTACCAGTAGCAGCGGGATGATTCCCCGGCAACTCGTTGAGCGAGCACTTTGATCCAAACTTCCCATGATTACTTGCTCCAGTGACTATCGGAAACCGATATCAGCGTTGGTTATATAATTACGTACCGCATTGGTGGTTAGCGTTTAACTAGTCGGTTGGGTAGCGTCAGATTCGACATCCACTTTGCAACCTCAAGTTAAGTTGAGGTCAATAGGTCAACGGTCGATTTTTTATCAAGGAGGCTGACAGGGGATTGCTAGCTCCTAATCAGAAGCTCTCTACGGTAGGGTCTTTAAGGGCAATGGAGGTATCGGGTTCCTGCGGTAAGATTGCCTATTTCTGTCGTGAGGAGTGAAAAGCTTCACTTGGCGAGGTATTTGGATCATCGCGCTGTTTCGGTTTTTTAGCATAATGACCGTTTTCTGACACGCGGCACGGATTGTCGGTTTCTACCCAGTGCTTGCCCGATTCTGCAAAAACAACTGAAAAAACCTCCTATGCACGCGGCAAAGACATATACTGCAGGCTGTTAGGGAGGAGAGCCATTGACCGATACCGTGCCTGAGCAGACCACCTATTTCAGTGACAGCCTGCTGCAGCAATTAAGCAAGCTCGTCCGTCGTTGGACGCCCTTGGAGGAGCTTCAGAATACGGCGATTTCCGAGGTGCAACTGGTACGTGCTGACGCCCCCACCACCTTTCACTGCGCTGTATACGAACCGTGCCTGTGCTTTGTCATTCAGGGCAGCAAGACGGTGCTATTGGGTGACAAGGAGATCGTCTACACTGGGCCTAGCTACATTGGGAGCGCCGTTCACCTACCGATAGTAGGCAGGATTGATCATGCCACCCCTGAAACCCCCTACCTAGCGGTTAAAGTCTCGGTGGATCCACAGGAAGTGGCAGGGCTGATACTGGAACTGGGTGATAAAGCACCACCCGCGGGAAATGATACTATCTGCCCCGAGACAGACTGCGGATTAAAATCGGCGCCCATGGACACACCTATGCTGGGTGCGCTCTATCGGCTGTTAAGCCTGCTCGACTCACCGGAAGATATTCAGATACTTTCGCCCCTAGCTAGGCGCGAGCTAGTCTACCGGGCACTCATGGGTGCAATGGGGCCTCACATGCGCCGATTTGCCGCCTCTGACTCCCAAGCCAACCGGATTGCCAAGGTCATCTGCGCTCTTAAAGAACGCTACACGCAACCGTTCAAGATCAGCGAGCTGGCCGCCGCCGCCAACATGAGCGAATCGACGCTTTACCATAGCTTCCGACAAGTCACACGCATGTCGCCGCTGCAATACCAGAAGAAACTACGCCTACACGAAGCCCGACGGCTGATGCTGGCAGAAGGGCTGGAAGCGGCCACGGCCAGCTACCGGGTGGGTTATGAAAGCCCCTCCCACTTCAGCCGCGAATATAGCCGCATGTTTGGCGCGCCGCCACGTGCTGATGTTATCCAACTACGCGGCATCGCTGCTGCCTCGCAGCCAGCTTAATTCTGAGTGTATTGTCGCGATGATGAATCGATGCTGGCAATACCACTCTGATTACCGCGCGCTATTCCTCAACACCCATTACTTATGAAACTAAGCTAACAAACTCACTACTCTTTTCAACATCCACTTTTAGCCTCATACTATTTAAACAACCTTGAATTAACTATTATAAAATATATAAAAGCCAAGAAAATAAGCCAATATAAACACTGTTAGCCAAGGCTATACTAGTTCGCAACTACAAACTTTATTTTTAACTACGCTGCTTGTTTGTTTAATCAAATATGGTAGGATTCATCGCAACTGAATACCCGACCTTGTTACTCAGGCATACCGCTCTAGGTGATGCCCAAGGGATTTATGCGCGGTAATTTTTGGCGAGAGTTCACACTCAATGACACCGACCACCATGTTGTTTCTAGCCGTTTCCATGTCGGCCGATGCATTTGCCGCCTCGATAAGTAAAGGTGCCGAGTTAAAAAAACCCAGATTCCGACATGCCATTGGCATTGGTCTCGTCTTCGGCATTATTGAAACGTTAACCCCCTTACTAGGCTGGACAGCGGGCAAAGCATCTCAACAGTACGTTGAAGCCTGGGACCACTGGATTGCCTTTACCCTGCTAGCACTGATCGGCCTGCATATGATGCATGCTGGGATCACAAAGGAAGACAAAATAGAGCATCGCAAACAGACGCTCTGGTTATTGGTGTTGACCGCCACTGCTACCAGCATTGATGCCATGGCTGTGGGCGCCAGCCTCGCCTTCATCGATGCCAATATCATCGCCACCAGCCTAGCTATCGGTCTCGCTACTACGGTAATGGCCTCTATCGGCACTTTTCTGGGCAATAAGCTTGGCCATTTTGTCGGTCACTGGGCCGAACTTATCGGCGGTATTGTGCTAATCGGAATTGGCTTAGCAGTATTAGCCGAGCACACAGCTTTTTTTAATGCTTAACCAGCCAATTATAACCTTGCCCCCTTTTTAAACTTGGAACTCTTTCTTAAGCGATTGAGCTTTCACACATCAAGCCACCATAAAAAGCGTAAGAAGAAGCCATTTATTTAACTAAAGACTAAAGCTTCGGTAGCAGGTCAGCCAAATGGCGTAATTTATCTGGATTACGCATAACGTATAGTGCCTGGATACGACTATCCACAACTTCCAGTGTCATGATCTGGGTTAGCCCTTCGTATTCGATCGTTAACCACCCAGGAAGCCCATTAACAATTACAGGGCTTACCCTGCAAGGGCTGGATGACGCCAACTTGTGGGCCAAGCCTGCAAGTTGACGTCATCCAAAAACCCTAGACCACGGCCTCTTGTGGCGTACCGCGCAAGGTCAACAGCGACAAGCCCGCGGCCACCAACGAGCACAGTGCGATGGCTGCGGTCAGCATCAGTGGGGTTCCGTCGAACACCACACTGACCACAGCAATGGCGGCCGCGCCCAGCATCATTTGCAGAGTGCCGCCCAGGGCCGCCGCTGTACCGGCAATGGGGCCGTGTTCCTCCAGCGACAACACCATGGATGTGGGAATCACCAGACCAAGAAACGCAAAGGTTGTAATCAGCATTCCCACCAGCAGCGGGAAACTGGTGTATCCCAGCGCCACCAGCGTAAACATCAGGCAGGCCGACACGGCGTAACCGGCCACCGCCCATTTCACCACCGTGATGGAGCCGAAACGGACACCGAGATTGGAGGCAATCTGGCTGGTGGTAAAGAACCCCAGGGCGTTCAGTGCGAACGCAAGGCTGAACTGGAATGCTGTAAGGCCGTAGTAGCCGGTGTAGAGAAACGAGGCGGTGGCCAGAAAGGCAAAGAAACTGGCCATGCCCATACCACCAATCAACGTCAGGCCCATATATCCCGAGTCCCGGAACAATACGCCGAAAGCGTTCATCATGGCGTTGAAGCGAAAAGGTGCGCGGTCGGCCGGGGCCAACGTTTCCTTCAAAGCAAAGCCGGTCAGAAACAGGCCCAACACCGTGGCAATGGCGACCGCGACAAAGACAGCACGCCAGCCGAAGGGCACGATGATCGAGGTGCCCATCAGGGGTGCCAGCATCGGTGAAACGGCGATTACCAACATGATGGTGGACATCATGCGCGTCGCCTCGGTGCCAGTGTAGCGGTCACGGATCACCGCGCGCGGAATGGACATGACCGCAGCCGCCCCCATACCTTGCAAAAAGCGCAAAGCAATCAGCCATTCGATGGTGGGCGCAAATGCACAACCAATCGAGGCGACACCGAAGATACCAAGGCCAAAGTAGAGCGGTGGCTTGCGGCCGAACACATCGGAGGCCGGTCCGTAAAAAAGCTGGCAGATACCAAACGCAATGAAGAACGACATCAACGTCCACTGCGCGGCCGACACCGACGCCCCCAGGTCTTCACTGATGGCCGGCATAGCGGGCAAGTACATATCAATGGCAAAAGGGCCGATCCAGCTCAGCAGGCCGAGCACCAGTGCCATTTTTATCATATCGGCTTTCACTGAATATTCCTTTATCAATAAGTGTGTTCATCCGAAAGCCGAAATGGCTTCGTCCTATGCCAAGCAGTCGTGTGGGGGAGGTAAATATCGACAACAATTTGCAAAATATTATTCTGAAGGCTGATCGTGATTGCTTGTCACAATTGAACAGCGGCTCTACTAAAACGTCCGGGTCTGGTAATGAATACCGGCCCCTTCTTCACAGTATTGCTTAAGGCTCAGCAGGAATATCGCCCAGTTATAGTTGCAGAAACGGAAGAACTCGGTCACTTCACGCCAATCGGTATGCTTGAGAGTGACGGCCGTTTTGCCTCCTCGTTGTTCTAGCTCGAAACTGACGCTGGTCCCAATCCACTCCGGGTCTGAATCGATACATTGCCAAGTCATCTTAGCATTGGGCACCAGCTCCACGATCGTCATCTTTGTCGGGTGCTCATCCCCAAATCGGAATTCATTGACCGCATCAAGTTGGGCAGTGAATGTTAAATCCTGGGTCCACACCTCGGCCAGGCCACGAGCCGTGGTCAACACTTCGTAAACACGTGAAAGAGGGGCATTTACGTATTGAATATGTTCAATGCGCGCCATCAGTATCACTCCTTAGCAGAGGGCTGCCGCCTTCCAGCAAGCTTTTGAGACTGGAAAGAATGACTGGCCAGCCGACGCTGATGCCTTGCAGTACCTTGCTGTTCTCCTCGAATTGATCGTGAATCAGCGTTAGGCGTACTTGGCCCATATACTCGGCAATCTCAAACGTGACCCGAGACGGTTTTTCAGGTCTCGTCAGATCAACTTTTTCGCCCTCGTATCCTGGCATCTCGTCATCGTTTTCAGGAATGAAGGTATAGGACAAACGGTGCGGCGGGTCTGACTCCAGCACCTCGCCGCGCCAATCCAGTGATCCATCGGCCTTGACTAGTTTAACCGTTGCTCCCGCCGTCCACGCCGACGTAAGCTGCCGCCCACCCCAGTATTCGCGGGTAAACTCCCCTTCCGTCAACGCTTTCCACAGTTGCTCGGGCGTCGTGTTAATGTAAATAACGTAGGCAAAATCGGGCTTACTCATTGTGATGGTCCTCAAGCTTCTGTTTGAGACTGTCCACCGCCGCAATCCGCTGATGAGTGAACTTACTGACCCAGCGTTGGTGGATCTGCTGAATTGGCTCGGCATTGAGGTAATGCAGCTTTTCTCTCCCCCGCCACGCCGTAACCACCAGCCCCGCTTCTTCCAGCAGCGCCAAGTGTCTGGTAACGCCCTGTCGACTCATGGAGAGTCGTTCGCACAGTTCATTGAGTGCCTGCCCATTATTTTCAAACAGGCTATCCAGCAGCTGGCGCCGCGAGGGATCAGCGAGCGCTTTGAAAACAAGATTGAGATTAGTTGTCATAACGACATTATGCAACCAAATAGTTGCATGTCAAAATTTAGTGCTCATTCTCACCAACTGCCTGTACATGCCGGAGGCTAGCAACCGACAACAACGCCAGCACCAAAATAGTGATGCCACTGACGATGGCCACAGCATTCATTCCTTGCGTAAACGCTGACTGTGCTTGCTCAAGTATTCCGTCGGGAAGTCGTTCAGCAACGGACGTTGCGGACCACAAACTTTCTCCAAGGGCACGGGAGACATCGTCTGGCACCTCATCAGGAATCGCACTGGCAATCTCCACGCGATACAACAGGGTTGCCAGGCTACCGAGAAGTGCTACGCCCAGCGCCACACCCAACTCCTGAACCATCTCAGACATCGACGACGCGGACCCAGCTTTTTCCGCAGGAGCCGCGCCTACCACCAAGTCGGTGCCCAACGCGGCGATGGTGCCCAACCCCAGGTACACTAATGAAAATCCCAAAACGACCTGGAGTACCTGAACAGACAGCGGGTCTACTTGAGCCAGAAAACCACAGCCGATGCTTGCAAGCATCAGCGCGACAGCAATAACAAACGCAGGCCGAATACGGCGCGCCAAGATAGGAGCAAGAATACCGGCAAGCACCATCATCAGCGCTGGCGGCCCCATCCATAGCCCAGCAATCAGCGGCGTGTAGCCCGCCACTAGCTGAAGATATTGAGTGACTAGAAGCATCATCCCTGCCACTCCTACCAGCCCTAGCAACATTATGACCAGCGCAGCAGTGAAGGTTTTAATGGCAAACAGTTTGAGATCAAGCAAAGGATCAAGAAGCTGCTTTTGTCGACGCACAAAGAGCAGTGTTCCCACGATCCCTAGCGCAAGTGTGGCCAATACCAGTGGCGTCACACCTGCTTTAGAGAACGCCTTTATGGCATAGATACTTGGCAGAATTGCTATCAACAGCAGTAGAACACTTAAAATATCCAGACGGCCTGCCTGCGGATTGCGATACTCCGGCAGCAGTAATGGCGCAGTTAATAACAGTACGATGACGATGGGCACGGCAATTAGGAAAGCCGCTCCCCACCAAAAAGGGGCTAACAGCAACCCACCGACCACCGGCCCCAAGGCCATCCCCAGTGCAAACATGGTCGCCCATATCCCAATCGCCAATGCCCGCTGGCGCAGATCAAAAAACATATTGCTAATCAGGGCCAGTGTAGAAGGCATCAGCGTTGCTCCGGCAACACCCAGCGCTGCCCGAGCCACAATAAGCCACTCGGCATTAGGCGCATAAGCGGCAAACACTGACGCGACCGCAAACGCAAAGGCCCCGATCATTAGTAGTCGACGTCGGCCAACCCGATCCCCTAGCGTGCCCATCGTGATCAGAAAACCAGCGATCATGAAGCCGTAGGCATCCATAATCCACAGCGCCTGAGTACTGCTAGGCTGCAGCTCTACCGCTAAGGCAGGAAGCGCGAGGTAGAGAATAGTGACATCGAGCCCAAGCAGCATGGTGGGCAGAGCCAATACCGCAAGCCCCGCCCACTCTTTAATGCCAGCCTTGTTGCAGGGCCTTCCGCCGGTATCCGTATAACCTGTGTCCGTATTACCTGTGTCCGTATTAACAGGGGTGTGAACATCACAGCTGAATGACATGTCGCCTCCGACTTCATCATGGAAGTAGGCATTCTCAGACACTCTATATGGGGTTACAATATAGCTAATTATCCTATTACTAGAGGTAATAGCGTGGCCAATCATCGGCTTGAGCGAACACAGTGTGATCTCACCGAATTCATGCTGCGGCATCGTCAAAAATTAACGCCTGCTGACGTCGGGCTTCCCACTAGCGGGCGAAGGCGTACCCCGGGCTTAAGACGAGAAGAGGTTGCTGCGCTCGCTGGGGTAGGCCTGACGTGGTACACCTGGTTTGAGCAGGGCCGTGACATTAAGGTCTCCGAACGTTTTCTGCTCAACCTCTCCCGTGCCCTAAAACTGGATGACGCCGAGTGCTGTCACCTATTTCTATTAGCGCACCGCCGAGCACCGCCTGCAGAAGCGTATCAAGAGCAGAGTACTTCCCCCCGAATCCAGTCGCTGATGGATGACCTCTCTCGCCCTAGTTACGTGATGAACCTGCGTTGGGATGCTATTGGCTGGAATGCGCAGGCTGATGAACTACTTCAGTTCAGCAGCCGAGAAGCGTCTGAGCGCAATCTATTAAGGATGGTATTTACCGCTCCCGACCTGCGTCGACGACTCCCTGACTGGCAACAGGATGCGTCGAATATGCTGGCACAGTTTCGTTGTGACTTAGCTGTCGCCCCTGAAGACCCAGTCATGCAAACGCAAATTGAAGAGCTTTGCCAGTTATCGCCAGACTTCCGGCACTGGTGGGAAGCGTCAAGCATGGAAGGTTACAACCGAGGAATCAGCAGCCTCCTTGATACAGAGGGCGAGCATCATACCTATACCCATGAGACGCTCATCGTTGATGAACACCGTCATCTCAAGATGGTGGTTTACTTCGCAGCAGGAGAGTGAACAGACAAACCCTGTTATGGAGGAAGCTGATCAATCAGAATATAAATCTCAATCAATCACAGACTTAAGCCAATCGACAAAAGCCTGCATTTTGGCGCTATGCTGCCAGCTTTCGGTCGGGATGTAGTAACACAGCAATGAATCGACGCTTTGATACGAAATGGGCTGCAATGCGTTGGCTTTCACAAAGTCAGAAACCAGTGTCTCTGAACAAAACACCAGTCCTTTCCCAGCTATAGCTTCATACACACCATAAAGCTCCTGATCAAAATACCTTATTTCAAAATTTGGCAGTGACTCTCCATTTTCAATTAACCAGTTTTCCCAAGGCGCGTCCGGCAGTTTCTTGTTCTTCCATTTAGTCAGATAGACCGTTGCTGGCTTATCCACTGTGATGGAGCGGATAAAAGGACAGCTCCCATATAGGTTAAAACGCTCTTTTTTTAATAAATTTGATTCATCAACCCGGGTTACGTCCCCCAAACGGATAGAAAGGGTATTCACTTTCGACGCCACCACTTCACCCGTTGACACTTCAACATCAATATTTTGGTAAATTTTATTAAAGTCATGTAGCAACGGAATTAGCACCAGGGCGGCAAAGGATGAGGTGGTATCAACATTCAGTCGCGAGGCATCTGACTTTATATTATCTAGCGCAGTCTGAATTTTCTGCAAACCGGCGGTTGTCGCCTCAGAGAGCTGGTGCCC
Source organism: Halomonas sp. MS1 (assembly GCF_024182575.1). Lineage (NCBI taxonomy): Bacteria > Pseudomonadati > Pseudomonadota > Gammaproteobacteria > Oceanospirillales > Halomonadaceae > Halomonas > Halomonas sp. MS1. The sequence goes on along the minus strand of NZ_CP098926.1, from coordinate 2,698,020 downwards.
TTCTGACGTTAAAATCACGCCCCGGTTGATTCGGGTAAACAGCCGCACTCCCAACCTATTCTCAAGATTGCTGATGTGATGCGACACATTCGCCGACGTTATCGACAGCTCCTCGGCAGCATCTTTAAAGCTCCCCAGCCGAGCGGCTGCTTCAAACACCTTAATCGCCTGTAGCGAAGCATTCACCGCTAGCCTCCTATTTTTTGTCTCAACCCGGCTTCTCAATAGATAAGTTTTACTCACCTATCGATCCAGTTTATTCATTTGTCGCAGTATTGGCAAAAAGGCAGCATAGCCACTCCACATCGCTATCTGCTGAGGCCATCATGCGCACATTACTTCATATAGACGCTAGCGTACGTAAAGCGACAAACCCAAACCCTGACCACAACTCAATATCAAAACGTATTGCTATGCAGTTTGTTGATAAATGGCAATCTGCTAACAGTACAGATAATTACATTTATCGTGATATTGGTTTGAACCCACCTGATTTTATTGACCAAGATTGGATAGGTGCCGTTTTCACACCGGATGAGCGAAAAAGTTCTGAGCAACGTGAAAAACTAGCTTTATCCGATCAGCTATTTAGCGAGTTAGCGCAAGCGGATGTCATCTTAATATCTTCACCTATGTACAACTACGGCATGCCCGCCCCTCTTAAAGCGTGGTTCGATCAGGTCATGCGTATAAATAAAACATTTAGTTTTGATTTAGCTCGTGGCGACCATCCTATAGAGCCGCTTTTGTCTGGGAAAACACTAATTTTAGTCTCTTCATGCGGAGAGTTTGGCTTTGGGCCAGGAGGTGAACGTGAGCATATGAATCATCTCGGGCCGCATATTAAAACACTGGGCAGATACTTAGGCGTCGAGTCATTTCATGAAATAACGTCAGAGTACCAAGAATTTGGAGATGAAAGGCATCAGAGATCAGTTGCTAATGCGCTTAAAAATGCCGGATTGCTAGCAGTGGATTTGGCTAGCAACGCATAAACCTTTGCTTTGAGTGGCCGCCGGGCAGTCTTAAATGACTGCCCTCGTTGCTCTGCATCAACGAGATTTTTGCCGCAATGCCGCTTTATAAGCACGGTCAGCCCACTCCTTAGCATGTTCTGGATCTTCAAATATCTCCTCGGGGGCCGCGTAATAAGTCATTTTTACTCTTTTACCGCTCTTCTCGTATTCAAACTGCTCCATTCCCAGCTCGATAAAAGAGCCTACCGAACGTTCGTCGACTTTAAGGTAAAGAACATCATCAGCGACTAGCGCAAACATAAGGCCATCGCGATAAACGCCATATCCGCCAAACATGCGCTTAGTTTGGATGTCACCAAACAGTACAAATACGTCGCTAAGGTTCGCGATAAATTCGCTGGTAGCTTTCATTAACCTACCCCCCCGGTTTCAGCCGCATCGCGTAGCGGCGTTGATAAAGTTGCGAGGCTTGGTACTAAAGGGCATCCGGACATAGCAATCGATGCTGCTTAGCCTAGCGGTAGCGTCAGGCCAACCTTAGAAGCGACTCACTCCAGTCTCACACCATAAATCTCACTGGGCGCAGGATCGGCTGATCAAGTAGTTGAGGTGTGAGCACACCTCTGGCCACTCGCCCCTGCTCAGGCTATACATCACTGTATCGCGAATGGTCCCATCGCGGCGCATCGCATGGCCTCGGATGACACCATCTTTCTTCGCGCCCAGGCGCTCGATCGCACGTTGGCTGGCAAAGTTGAAGTTGTCGGTACGCCAACCGACCACGTTACAGCCCAATGTGTCGAAAGCGTGAGTCAATAGCAGTAGCTTACAGGTGGTGTTGACATGCGTACGCTGAACCCGCTTGGCGTACCAGGTGTAGCCAATTTCAACGCGTTTTACGTTGGGCAAAATATCATGGTAACTCGTGGTGCCAAGCACCCTACCACTCGCCTCTTCAATCACGGCGAAAGCAAAGCGATGGCCTTCCTCGCGGCTTTTCAAGGCGGTATCAATATAACTACGTGTCTCATCGGGCGCGGGCACCGAGGTAATGCGCAGACTCCACAACTCGCCATCCGCAGCGGCGGCGCGCAAACCGGCTTCGTGATTGAGTGAGAGCGGCTCAAGCGTTACGCCATGCGCAGTGAGAGTGATAGGTGCGATAAAGGCCATGTGTATACTCAACTATCTTCTTGGAAGGTGGGGCAAACGCTTAACCAGACTGAGTCATCTTAATATCGGCATTCAGCTAGATAACCATAACTCGCTAACGTCTCAATATTATCCACCAGGCAGTATAACTGCCACTGGCCCTTTCTACAGCCGCAACGCCTGAGTTAGAGCGCTTTCTCATAGATGGATACGTTATCCCCTCCGTAAAGCACGGTTTCGATATACGACCAGCCACTTCGCTCCAGAAGGCTGTTTGCTGTGCTTGTGCCGGAGTAGATTTTTTTGTATCCCAGCTTGCGTGCGATGCTTTCAAGCTCAACAGTCAATGTTGCGCCAATTCCACGACGCCGGTACTGAGGGAGTACCATGCCGCCACCCATCCAAGGGGTGAGGTGGTCGTGTGTAGAAACACATTTAGCCTTCAATACCGCGATACCAAGCGCAGAACCATCCTGCATCGCAACAACCCCAATAGGAAGTTTATTGTGATTGGAATATGCCAGCAGGTCTTCTTCTGCATTTCCCCTACCCTGCGCACCGTAATGCTCCGGCCATCCGCACTCAAACATTTCTCGAAGTGCTGGCAGTAGCTCGGGATGATTGGCTAGCAGAGCCAAGTCTAAATTACTCACCGTGGTTTCCAAAGTGTTCTAATGCTCGGCTCTGCGGCAGGAAAAAGTGGAGGCCGATTTTTGGCCGGAGCTTTTGACTGTCCGACAGAAGCCGATTGTTATATGAGATTTACAAGCGACTCAAAACCTTCGCCTACCTTGCTTGGAACAAACTCAGTCACTTCGTAACTTGCCACATCAGCTTTGAAAAAAGGATCTTCTTGCAATATGGCATTCAATTTTTCTCGGCTTTCTGCGTGGGCAAGTATTACTCCTCCGGTTCTTGGTACTTTGCGACCGGAAGCGATGAAATTACCTTTTTCGTAATGCTTTTCTAGATACGCAATGTGGTCATTTATGTGCTTATCCACTTCTGATAATTCTACTTTGTACGTTAGAGATACTACAAACACTGAACTCTCCTTTTCATATAACGTAAAGCACACGGGCGACGAGCCGCGCAGCGGGTTGGCGTCCCAGCGACCAACGGGAGCGAGTGATGCGTATTGTTAGGCATTTTCTACACCTAAAACTGACCACTGCTGCCAAGAACCTAGAGCAAACAGGCCGCCAATAAACAAACATATACCAGAACTAATTAACCAAAACGTCAGACTGTTTTCTGGGAACATTGGCATTAATCCGACGAAGGAAACGCCACGAGTTAAAAATATACTGGCAATGACGATTAGCGCCAATTTTGTCAGAGGTAAACGTTTAATTACACCTGCACCCGACAGGCCGTAAAGCGCCCAAACCAGAAGTAGCAATACGATGATAGAGGTGACGATTGTCGGATACCAAAGCCCTTGCTCAGCCATCCGAGCCATCTGCTCGCCTGCACCAAAGAAACGATACCAATCGCCTCCGAATATAATACAGCCCAGATGAGCAAGTGCAGCAGCAAAACAACATAATGCCGCAGCCAGAAGATACTTATTACTTGCAGAATGCATCTTTCCTCCTTGAATGCCTAACGAGGCTGTAGAAAAACCCGATTTCGAGCCGTTTCCACCGCCTGTTGTCCTTATTCATTTACTCAGCCGGTCATCTGGCTGAGTCATCTTAATATCGGCATTTAGCCACTTGAGCGCCCAGCTTAAGCCCGCTGAAGACGGCCTGGTGGGTTCACAAAGCAACTTACCCCGCTCCTAGCCCTTCATGACGCGGCCAAGTGGCCGTAATTCGCCAACTTCTCAATATTGTGCACCAAGCAGTAAAGCTGCCACTGACCTTGCACTTTTTTCTTACCCCGAAGGCTGAAGCGGTTCAGTCTTTTCGTTGTGCCAATGTTGCCGAAGACGGGCTTCACGACTTACATACGATGGCTGTAAATTTCTTTGCCCATGGGGCTATCCACTCGCCGTTTCATCCAATCAGTGTCATTGGGCAACCGATTGTTCTCGATGATAAAAGATACCTATCGGCCGGCACCGTTGCGATGGCGCTTGCCGTATTTGTCTTATGGAAAACTGACAAGTCGAGTTTATGCTCGATCAGGTAGTGCACAGCGTGTTCAGAGGTGCCTGGCTGGAGCTGATCTTGGTAGTTGATCACCACCATGGCGTTTTGATCGTAGTTATAAGCCTTGAAGCGCGGCATGCTGACCACTCCTCATCTATTTTTCCCGGTCCTACCAAAACTTTTAGGTGTCAGCGGAGTCTTTCTACAGGCTCAACGCCAAGTTAAGCGGTGACCGGAACGCAGCAGATTTTTTGTGCCAAATAATGAGCGAAGCGAATGGCACAAAAGAGCTGCGGAGTGTAGGGCATCCGCTTGAACATCTGGTTATGGTCGATCGCCGGCGCCTACTAGTGCAGCATGCTCAGTAAGCTCTGCATTTATGAACGCCGAAATCATTGAACGATAGACCGCCTCGGTGACTGTAGGTATAGCACCCTCTTCAGCCGACAACGCCAAAACCTTTGCTATTACCTGCTCAACTCGCTGAGGTGCCTTTACGTCGTCGGTTGTCTTCTTGAACTGAGCGGCTTGCTTCACATAACCGCCACGCTCTGCCAGCAGGCTAACGATTCGACGATCAATCCTGTCGATATTTTCACGAACTTCTTCGAGTGAGTTACAAATTACTGCCTTGCTCAAAGTACTCTCCTTAGTAGGCGACCATAACGTTTGGTTAAGGGGCGCGCTTTAGCCCGTCCCAGTGAGCGAAGCGAACGATTTGTTAGTGCCAATTATAAATTCACTTTTTATTAGTGAAGTATTCAAGTATCTCATCGCCCGCATCATCAAATAGACCAGTGGAGCGCCAGCCTAGGTGTCTATAAAAACCATATGAACGAGTTTTCGGATCGGATGAGCATCCGAGGAAAAGTCTTTCGAATCCTATAGAGTGGAAAGACTCAATCATTTGATCTAATAGTACTTTACCAACACCTTTACTTTCATATTTTGGTAATAGTGCCAAGACAACAATTTCTCCAGCGCGGCTATCACCGAAGCAATAGCCAATAATCTTCCCTTCACAAACACCAACGTAACCCGGTAAGGAGCCATCGCTAATTCCTGCTTTCCAGCTATCTAAAGTAATACCGAGTTCTTCCAATTGTTCGACAGAGAACGCATTTTCTCTCGTTTTTCCTCTCAAGGCGATGCATTCGGCCGTATCGTCAGGCGTTGCTATCCTGTATGCAACTTTCATTAGGGGGTGACGTCGCATGTTAAAAAACGAAAAGGTGTTTGATGAACAACGCTTTTTAACGAGTTAGTCACGCAGCAGGATGATGATCAACGTCTAACTGGATCATTACGGAGTGTGCTGAAACTAGGGGTGACGTCGTGCTGACTGGTTATTCAGACCTAAAACCCTGCTTCTACTACACCCAACTCGAAGCCCGTCGCTTTGATTATCCATCCTGCTGGCGTGCACCAATACCCTGAGCGAGTGAGCTTACACCGGCGCTGAACCTGAAACTAACTGGGACTATAAAGTAACCCGCTGTTTGAATAGGACAGATGCTGGTTAACCGATGAATGTCTAGTGCCCCAGACCAACTTGCAGGGAGCAACCTAGTCTGGCAGTGATTAACGATCACACTAAGAGAGCCTCAATAGGTGTTTGCTGTAAGCCATTCACAGCCAACGATGACAGATGAAGTAGGATCACTGGCTCAGGGACTTCATATTGACCGCTTACGCGGCCAATAAAAACACTACGGCCTATTGACAGACAGAAGGCTCATAGGTGTTAGCTGCCATTATCTAGTGGAAGGTGACTCAACAATGTTGTTCCAGATGAAGTTATCTCTGAAACACCGGCATCCAAAGCCTCTTGACGCAGATTCCTAGCAGCCCAACCGCCACAAAAGATAAAATAAGGGACTCCTGTCCTTATTGAGTGAACGGCCTTTGCCAACGTGATCCCAGCTTTTTCATCTTCAGGTCTTCCCATATCTGATATAACGATATCATAGTAGCGTTCTTTGAATTTACTGACGCCCTTATCCGTGGAAAGCGCGATATCCACCGAGTGCCCCATATCAGTAAGCGCAGCCACCAAGTAACTATTGTTTCTTGGGCTGTCATCAACCCATAGAATTCTCTTACTTTTTGGCTCTGGCCTAGACTCATTGCCAAGCGATATTTTTTCTTTTTTTTCTATGTGCTTTTCTATTTCTGCCAACCGAGACTGCATATCATTAAGTATCTTTCTCTGCTGCTCAGAGGCTTCTTCCATAGTGAGCTCATTTCCAGCAACTTTTATTGTGAACTTTCTTCCTCGTGCAGACTCGATAAGCTTTTGAATCGGATTATGAAATCTATAAATCAATAGAACAAATATAGCTGGCCATGCAAGAGAGGCTAGCGCTGAAATAAGTTTAGATAAAGACTCCATTGGTTGACCCTTATACAGCTAACGAGGCTGTAGAAAAACCCGATTTCGAGCCATTTCCACCGCCAGTTGTCCTTATTCATTTACCCAGCCGGTCATCTGGCTGAGTCATCTTAATATCGGCATTTAGCCACTTGAGCGCCCAGCTAAAGCTTGTTGAAGACGGCCTTTTGCTCTTAAAAAGCAACTTACTCCACTCTAAGCCCTTCATAACGCGGCCAAGTGGCCGTAATTCGCCAACTTCTCAATATTGTGAACCAAGCAGTAGAGCTGCCATTGGCCTTGCACCTTTTGCTTACCCCGAAGGCTGAAGCGGTTCAGTCTTTTCGTTGTGCCAATGTTGCCAAAGACGGGTTCCACGACTGACATGCGATGGCTGTAAATTTCTTTGCCCTTGGGGCTATCAACCCGATGCTTCATCCAGTCATTGTAATTGGGTAAGCGTTTGTTCTCGATAATAAAAGACACTTGTCGCCCTGCACCGTTGCGATGGTCGGCCGAGCTCGGGTTCTGCATACAGCGGTATTTCTTTGGGCAATGCCGACATTGCAGCAAGCGCCCTTCAAAGTGTACCCGGGTCTTGCCATTGTCAGTTTCTCGTTGCCCGCGATAGGACAGTTTTTCACCGGTTGGGCAGATACACGTTAGCTCTACTGGATCAAACTGGAACGCGCTAGCTGGCGTCGTCTCTCGCCAGCCTTTATCTGGTAAGTTCTGGTGGCGCTTGCCGTATTTGTTTTTCTGGTCGGTGAATTTCGGATCTCGGCTGCGGAACTGATTATCAGGGATATAGCCATTAATCCATCGCTCGTGAAGGTACTTCATATTGGCTTCATTCGCGAAACCGGTATCGGCGGTGACGACGGTGCCTTTTTGGTAGATATTCTCCGCAATCCCCAGTTTCTTAAAACGGGCTTCGACCATTTCCAGTACGGGCTGCAAGGTGTGATGTTCCTGGCCTTCTCCGAAGGCCTGAGCGTCAATGACGATCTGGTGCTTTTTATCCACCGTAGCGACACCGTTATAGCCCTGGATCGTGCCCTTACTGGTCGTCATTTTGGCACTTTCGTTATCGGTCAGATTGCTCTTCACTTCCTTGATTCGCTTCCCCCGCCCCATCCTTGGGCTGTGCGTCTTTAGGAAACGGTCAACTTTGTTCATGGCGGCATCTAGCGAGAGAATCGTCTTGGCCCGCCGGATATCCCGATCCAGATCGGCTTCCGTTTCAGCTTCATCACGCGCGTAGTGCTCTAGTAGGTGATGCCGAATCAGGCCTCTCAGTTTCTCCCGTTTCTCGCCCAATTCTTTGAACGTACCCGACCACTCTTTGGAGGCATCGGAGGACATCTTGCAGCCATCAATGGCAAAGAGTTCGTTGCCCAGTAAGCCTTGTTCGTGGCACACCAGCAGCACTTGCTCGAATAGCGCTTCAATCTCATCGGCATGGCGACTGACGAAGCTGGCCAGTGTGGTGAAATGGGGAACGGTATCGCAGGAAAGAGCTTTAAAAATAATATTGGTCTCGCAGCACCACTGCATTTCACGACTGGAGGTGATGCCTTTGGAGTAGGCAAACAGGATGATCTTCAACAGGATGGCCGGATCATAGGCCAGCCGACCGGTCGCGTCGTTGCGGTACTGGGGATGGAAAACGGACAAGTCGAGCTTGTGCTCGATCAGGTAGTGCACAGCGTGTTCAAAGGTGCCTGGCTGGAGCTGATCTTGATAGTTGATCACCACCATGGCGTTCTGGTCGTAGTTATAAGCTTTGAAGCGCGGCATGCTGACCACTCCTCGTCTGTTTCCTCGATCCTACCAAAACTTAGCCGTCAGCGGAGTTTTTCTACAGGCTCAACGCCGCCATAAACGGCGCGAGCTTGCGAGCGTCCGGCGACCGTAGGGAGCGAATTTAATGGCTTTGTTAGTTGCACTTAAGCTATACATCCAGTCTTCTATGTGCTATCGACCTAGCAAAACCTTCCATTCCAGGAAATAACGTTTCTGATGTAATGTTCATATGTTTCAAGTGCCCTAGGATAGTGAATCTCAGTTCTTTCTTCAGAATATACTTTTTAAATACTGGCTCAGTCTCACTGCAAGCCTCATTCACGTTTTCTAGAAAAGATGATGTTATATCTAATGGAAGTACAAATAACCCTTGCTGTGCTCTTAAACGCAAATTGTATTGAATTGGCTCAATAGCGACTATGCCAGCTTTAGTGGGGTTTTCTGAATAGCTTGACGCATTTGTAGCTGAGGAAAGTATATTTTTTAAAAATCCATTAGTGGCTCTATATACATCATCTTCCCATTCATCTCTCAAGCTACCACGTCTTATACTAAAAGTAGAGTGTCCAATATCGTGTAATAGGCTAAAGTCTATCGACCATACAGCTGCATCAACTTTTGAACCAATTAATGCAAAATAGCATGCGACATAAAATGAATGAGTGAAGTCTATTAATCTAGTCGGTGTGCCATAGTGCTGCATAAGCGCCAACCAACCGATATAGTCATCAGGCTCTGGAAGATTAGAGATATAGTGCGCTGCTCCTTTTTTAAATTCTCTTAAGAACCAGAATTCTGAGTTATTAGGATCATCTTCTTCCGCACCTAAAGCGCGGCTAATAGAGGTACTAATTTCCCAATTCTTGTCTGCTTGACCTCTATAAATTTCATTAGAGAATTCAAGCTGAAGATCTTCTACCTTCTTCCATTCATCAATAATTATTTCTTGATACATTCGCTAACGTCTCAAAATCATGGGGAAACTAACAGTGATTATACGCCTCGCCACAAAACCCCAATAAACGCGACGGCACATTCATTGGAGTTTTGCAGCCACCCAATTTGACTCTACCCCATTGATTCCCAAGAGAGCAAAGCCAATTTTGGCAGCATATCCAAAATTCGCGTGCTTGCGCGTGCCCCTTGCATCTCTTCTCTCGTCCTCCTAGACTGCTTGGCACTAACTGCTTGACGGGGTGCCGGTGAATCCGGCTGAGATGGCGCAGGGCGTATCCACTTGATACTGCCAAAGCGCTGGTCCCGCTGAACCTGATCCGGCTAATGCGCTGCTCCTATGACGAGCACGCGGGTACCGGCGTAGGGATCAAGCGATGGCCTCGGCTTAGCTTCACGCCACCTTCTGCGCCATTTACTCGATCTCAACCGCCCACCTTCCGGATCATTACTCCCGGAGGCACCATGGGCTACCGCTTTGCTGATCTTACTAATGCCTGCCATGACGACTGGCGCGCCTATATTGAGCATGATTTTGTCCGCCAGCTGGGTACCGCCGCGCTACCAGAAGCATCGTTTCGCCACTATTTGAAACAGGATTACCTGTTTTTGATTCACTTCGCCCGCGCCTACGCGTTGGCCGCCTATAAAAGCCCTACGCTGGCTGATCTTCGCCAAGCCCATGAAGGTTTAAAAGCCATTGTGGATGTAGAGCTAGGCCTGCACGTGGGCTTTTGCCAGGAGTGGGGAATTTCCGAGCAAGAGCTGGCGGAGCTTCCTGAAGCCAGAGCCACCTTGGCGTATACCCGCTACGTATTAGACACCGGCAATCGCGGCGACCTGCTCGATTTGCACGTGGCGCTGGCTCCTTGCTTAGTGGGCTACGGCGAAATCGCCAACTGGCTGAATGCTCAGCCTTCTACCCTACGCGGCAGCCAAAACCCGTTTGATGCCTGGATAGCGATGTACGAAAGCCAGGAGTTTCAGGCCGCCATGCAGGCTGAGCTTGAATGGCTCAATGCCCGCCTGGCCGATGTTACCCCCGCCCGCTTTGCCGAGCTGAGCAAGATCTTCCGCGACGCCACGCGTCTGGAAATCGATTTCTGGCAGATGGGTCTGGATCTGATAGACAGCGATCTAACAGACAAAAGCCTCACCCATTAAGCCAACACAATAACCATAATCAACAACGAAGGAAGACGACCGTCATGACGAAGACTTTAGAAACTGAAACTGTAAAAACTAAGACCTCAAAAAGTAAAACCAGCCATTTTTTAGCTGAAACTGCTCAGGTCGATGCGGCTGCCATTCAACCGCTGCCCGCCTCGCGCAAGGTGTACGTTGAAGGCTCACGACCAGATATCCGCGTGCCGTTTCGGGAAATCACCCTGTCGCCCACTAAAACCAGCAGCATTGATGAAGAGAATCCGCCGCTACTGGTGTACGACACCTCTGGCCCTTACACCGACCCAGCCGCCAACAACGATTTACGCAAAGGCTTGCCTGCCCTGCGCCGCGCCTGGATTGAAGAGCGCAACGATACCGAGTTCCTTGACGGCCCCACCAGTGAGTACGGCAATCGCCGCGCTAACGACCCCACGCTTGCCCAGTTGCGTTTTGATTTAACGCGCACCCCACGCCGAGCAAAACCGGGTAAGAATGTCACCCAACTGCACTATGCGCGCCAGGGCATTATTACTCCTGAAATGGAATTTATTGCCATTCGCGAAAACCAGCGCCGCCAAACATTAGGCACCGCTGAAGTTGAGCGTATTCTTGGTCATCAACATCCTGGCCAGAGCTTTGGTGCAAAATTGCCGGAAGAGATCACGCCGGAATTTGTGCGCGACGAAGTCGCCCGTGGGCGCGCAATTATCCCCAACAATATCAACCACCCAGAATCCGAGCCGATGATTATTGGCCGTAACTTCCTGGTGAAGATTAACGGCAACCTGGGTAACTCGGCAGTTACCTCGTCGATTGAAGAAGAAGTCGACAAAATGACCTGGGGTATCCGCTGGGGATCGGACACCATCATGGACCTTTCCACGGGCCAGAACATTCACGAGACCCGTGAGTGGATTATCCGCAACTCGCCGGTGCCGATTGGTACAGTGCCGATCTATCAAGCGCTTGAGAAGGTCAACGGCATTGCCGAAAACCTGACCTGGGAAGTGTTCCGCGACACCTTGATTGAACAGGCTGAACAGGGCGTGGATTACTTCACCATTCACGCGGGCGTACTGTTGCGCTATGTGCCAATGACTGCCAACCGAGTGACCGGCATTGTCAGCCGTGGCGGCTCTATCATGGCCAAGTGGTGCTTGTACCATCACCAGGAAAGTTTCCTGTATACCCACTTCGAAGAGATCTGTGAGATCTGCAAGCAGTACGACGTAGCGTTTTCTCTGGGCGATGGCCTGCGCCCCGGCTCAGTCGCCGATGCCAACGACGAAGCGCAGTTCGCTGAGCTGGAGACCCTGGGTGAGCTGACGAAGATCGCCTGGAAACATGATGTTCAGGTGATGATCGAAGGCCCTGGCCATGTGCCCATGCACCTGATTAAAGAGAACATGGATAAGCAGCTTGAGGCGTGTCACGAGGCACCTTTCTATACCCTCGGCCCACTGACCACCGATATCGCCCCCGGCTACGACCACATTACCTCCGGCATTGGCGCGGCCATGATCGGCTGGTTTGGCTGTGCAATGCTCTGCTATGTGACGCCGAAGGAGCACTTGGGTCTGCCGAATAAAGATGACGTCAAAACCGGCATCATCACCTACAAAATTGCTGCCCACGCAGCAGACTTGGCCAAGGGTCACCCGGCAGCACAGCGTCGCGATAACGCGCTTTCCAAGGCACGTTTTGAATTCCGCTGGGAAGACCAGTTCAATCTGGGGCTAGACCCGGACACCGCCCGTGAATTCCACGACGAAACCTTGCCGAAGGACTCCGCCAAAGTGGCGCACTTCTGCTCCATGTGTGGGCCGAAGTTCTGCTCCATGAAGATCAGCCAGGAAGTACGCGATACCTATCGGGACCGCACACCGGAGAATGCCGCTGAAAGCGATTCCGAGGCCGTTAAGCGTGGCATGCAGGAGCAAGCCGAGAAGTTTCGCCGAGAAGGTAGCGAACTGTACCAGGAAGTTTAAAATAGCAGCCTGTAAGTTTCACTGCTAACACGTGGCTCTTGGGTCTTACACGACCTCAAGGGCCATTTTCTTAACCAAGAAGAGGCTAGTTTAAATTAATTTGTGTATGATTATCATTCACAATGAGTGTTATTTGAAATGCTCACTTTAAAGTCACCATTTTTCAAAGGACTGATGTTAAATGAGAACTAAATTATCCTTGGCTGTTTCTCTTGCTCTTCTCAGCACGGGCGTACTGAGTGGCTGCAGCGATGATAGCGCGCCAACAGCAACAGACACCCAGCAGGAAGCACCAAAAAACCTCTCAGCTTCCCTGTTGAAATATATCCCCGCCGACTCTCCCTATTTTGTGGCAACACGGGAATCAATGCCTGAACAAGATGCTTTTGCTCTTTACCAGCGCATGCAGCCAAAGGGCAACCTGGAAGCTGACTTGGATGAACTGCGCGACATGCTGCACGACATAGACGATGACGTGTTGCATTCGCTGATGTCACTGTTGATCGCGATGGGTGAAGAGTTTGTCGGGGTTGAAACACTCGATGATATTCATGCACTGGGCTTTAAAATGAGCCCCCAGGTCGCTTTATACGGACTGGGTATCTTGCCCACTCTGCGTATGGAACTGCAGGATGAAGACGCTTTCCGCGAAACGCTGCAGCGCATCCTCACCAATGCAGATATCAACCCTAGTACGGCCACAACAGATGGAAAAGAGTACTGGGTGCTAACACAAGATGGTCCGATTAAAGCCATCATGGCCATTATCGATAAGCAACTGCTGATGTCTGTGGTGCCAGAAAATGTTAGTGATGAGTTGCTATCACAGGTGCTGGGTAGCACCCTGCCTGACAGCAACATTGGTGATACCGGCGCTCTAGAGGAAATTGAACAGCGTCATGGCTTCACGCCCTATGGTGCCGGGGAAATCGACTCATCACGCCTGCTTAGTGAGCTGAGTACACCCACACACTTAGCTACTCAAGCACTATTGGACGCGGCTGATGCAGAGCGGCTGGACCTCTCCGCCTGCCAAGCAGATATTGACCGCATCACCAACCGCTTCCCCGGTATTGTCATGGGTATGCGTGAATATAACCTCGACCGTATGGAGATGAATCTCATACTGGAAACCGATGAGGCTATTGTCAGCGATCTCCGTGCAATGACCGCTCAGGTTCCGGGCCTTGGTAGCACAGAGGGCATGGCCAGCTTTGGGCTAGGCCTGAATCTACCTGTACTGATGCAAACTGTTCAGAAGTATGCCCAGGAAGTGCGTCAAAACCCGTTTAGCTGTGATGAGCTGCAGGAGTTAAACAGCACCTGGAATGAGATCAATATGGCGATCAACAATCCAGTCGCCATGATGATTGGCCCATCTCTGTCTGGTTTCAGAGCACGCCTTAACAACCTGACAATGAAAGAGGGCGAACCCGCTGGTACCGGTCTTCTGACCCTCGCTTCGCAAAACCCGCTTGCCCTGCTGTCTACAGCAAGTGCGTTCGTGCCTGATTTAGGGGCACTTGGACTTGAACCCGGTGGAGAAGCCAAAAAAATTGACAGCATGATGCTGCCACCAGACTCACCAAAGCTCTACGCGGCTATGTCTGAAAGCGCCATTACCTTGGGCGTTGGCATCAGCGATTCCGAAACACTACAGGAAGAACTGCAAGCCCCTGTTTCCGAGCGTGACCTACTGGTTCATGGCCATCTGACTGGTGAGTTCTACCATTCGCTGGCCGATGTCATAGCACAAATGCCTTCCGATGAATTGGCAGAGTTTGATACTGATCTGCTCAGGCAATATAGCGATATCTATAAGAACATGGAGTACTGGTTCAGAGTGGATGACGCAGGCGTTGAAATGAGCTTCTCGCTGGAATTGAACTAAGCACTGGCTATCCCTAACATCCGAAAAACTCGCTATTGGATACAGCTGTCATCGTGTCACTGTGATCGTTAGCGAGTTTTTCGTCGGCAGCCACGCTGATAAAGGTGGCGTATGGATGGCTCTTGAACTTACTTAAGCGCTATGAGACCTCAAGGGCCACTTTCAACACACCATCGCGCTGGTGGGAGAACAGGTCATAAGCATCGACAATGTTCTCCAACGCATAGCGGTGCGTGACCATGGGGCCAAGATCTAGTCGCCCTGCGGCTATGATGCTCATCAGCCTGCGCATTCGCTCTTTTCCACCGGGGCAGAGTGACGTAATAATTTTGTGATCTCCAAGCCCAGCACAGAAAGCACCCAGCGGAATCGTCAGGTCTTCAGAGTAAACGCCCAGGCTCGACAGCGTGCCGCCAGGTTTTAGCACCCGCAAGGCAGACTCAAAGGTTTGCTGCAGGCCGAGTGCCTCAATGGCCACATCAACGCCGCGCCCGCCGGTTAGCTTTAGAACCTCCTCGACGACATCAACCTGACGAAAATCTAGCGTGACATCCGCGCCCATCTGCTTGGCCATTGCAAGCCGCTCATCAACACCGTCGACAGCAATAATCATCCCCGCCCCACGTAACCGCGCACCTGCTGTCGCACACAGCCCAATCGGACCTTGCGCGAATACCACCACCGTGTCACCAATATTGATACCGGCTTTTTCGGCACCCGCAAAGCCGGTCGACATGATATCGGGGCACATCAGCACTTGTTCGTCGGTTAGACCATCGGGCACGGGAGAGAGATTAGCCTGGGCATCGGGCACCAATAGGTATTCAGCTTGGGCACCATCGATGGTGTTACCAAAGCGCCAGCCGCCCATCGGTTTATAACCGTGGCTGTGGTGGCCGCCATCTTGTGAGGAACAACCATCTTGGCAAGCATAAGAAGTGAAGCTGGGACAAATCGCTCCGGCGATGACCCGCTGGCCCTCTTGATACCCCTTCACATTGGCACCTAACTTTTCAATCACGCCCACCGGCTCATGGCCAATGGTTAGGCCGCGCTCAACGGGGTATTCGCCTTTTAAGATGTGTACGTCGGTGCCGCAAATAGTCGTGGTGGTGACCCGCATCAACGCGTCATTGGGGCCAATCTCGGGAATGGGCTTGTCGTTAATCTCAATGCGCCCAGGCTCAACAAAAATAGCGGCTTTCATCATGGCAGGCATGTAACGGCTCCTATTGAAGTGAGTGATACCCCATCACTATTGAGCCCACTGGATTAAGGAACAGCAATTGACGTGGAACAATGAGAGATACATTAGATATATATAGACTTAAATAGCATTTACCGCGCTATCTTATTTATACCAAGTGTACCGCTAGCTGCTGTTTTTTTAATCTATAGGTATCCATTATGCCGACACTACCTTTCAAACTCTGGTCGACCGCAGTCGCTGTGGCCACCACTCTATTGATTTGGCTGGTAATTCCTTTGCCAGAAGGGCTGACGCCAAACGCTTGGCTCATGCTGGCAATATTTGTCGGCACTATTGTCGCTATCATCGGCAAAGCTATGCCTATTGGGGCGATCTCTGTAATTGCGATTTCTATTGTCGCGGCAAGTGGCGTTACCGGCGATACGCCAGGCGAGGCCATCAATGTCGCCTTAAGCAGTTATGCCAACCCACTTATTTGGTTAATTGCCATTGCGATTATGATTTCGCGCGGGTTGATTAAAACTGGCCTGGGTGCGCGTATTGGCTACTACTTCATCTCGATTTTTGGCAAGCGCACGTTGGGAATTGGCTATGGCCTCGCCTTTTCCGAGCTTTCAATTGCACCTGTCACACCAAGTAATACCGCACGGGGTGGCGGTATCATTCACCCCATTATGCGCTCTATCGCGCACAGCTTTGACTCACATCCTGAAGACAACACGTCGGGCAAAATCGGCAAATATCTAGCGCTGGTGAATTACCACAGCAACCCCATCACCTCGGCTATGTTCATCACCGCCACCGCTCCTAACCCATTAACCGTTCAACTTATCTCATCCGCTACTGGGGCGGAAATACAGCTGAGCTGGTTAACCTGGGCGATCGCCATGCTGCTGCCGGGCTTGGTCGCCATCCTGGCGATGCCGTACATTCTGTACTTGCTTTACCCACCGGAAATTAAAGAAACCCCGAATGCCACCCAGTTGGCGAGAGACAAACTTGCCGAACTAGGAAAACTAAGCCGAAACGAAGGCATCATGTTGTTCGTTTTCTTAGTGCTGCTTTTGCTTTGGGCGGATATCCCAGCGATATTCCTGGGGGATGCAGTCACGCTTAATACCACCACGTCTGCGTTTATTGGCTTATCGCTACTACTGCTAACAGGGGTTTTAACCTGGGAAGATGTGCTGAAAGAAAAAAATGCGTGGGATACGCTGCTGTGGTTTGGTGCTCTTATTATGATGGCTAGCCAACTTAACGAAACAGGCCTAATTAGTTGGTTTTCAGCGAATATGCAGAGCTGGATTACCACGATGGGGATTGGTTGGGCGGGAGCCTCTGCACTTCTGGTACTCACCTTTCTTTATACCCACTACTTTTTTGCCAGCACGACTGCACACATCACCGCGATGATGGCAGCATTTCTCACCGTTGGCTTAAGCCTCGGCGCCCCACCTATGCCTTTTGTGCTAATTATGGCGGCCACATCTTCGATTATGATGACCTTAACCCATTACGCCACAGGCACTTCACCAGTCATCTTTGGCTCAGGCTACCTGACGCTGGGAGAGTGGTGGAAAGCAGGTTTCATTATGAGCGTGGTGAACCTGCTCATTTGGGTAGTCGTTGGTGGTTTATGGTGGAAGCTGCTTGGCCACTACTGAGTTACCACCTAAAAGCCAACAGAGGTTATTGACCTCTGTTGGCATTGAAATGCCCTGGCTAGGCGCTATTTCTTAGCCTTCTCTTTGGCCTTACCTTTACCTTTCTGCAGTTCGCCCTTTACTTGTTGGGCTTTACCCTTAGCTTCGGTTTTACTACTTCCGGTTACTTTGCCAGCTGCTTCCTTCACTTTTCCGGCGGCCTTATTGACAGTACCTTTCACTTTATCTTCTTTGCCACTTGCCATGACGAACACCTCTAATCCGTTAGTGGGGATGATGTCGTTCACTAAGTGAACACTCACTTCGAATGGCGACACCTTCCTTAGCGTAGCCTTTGTTAGAAAAGTTACCTCAATTACTTTTAGGCAGGCGCGTTGGCTGCCAACTATTTAGCAAACAGTGCAAACAAGCCATGACCAACAAGGTGCCCACGAGCGCAACGCTCATCGAAGAGAACCGATAAAGCGCACTATAAACAAGGTCTTGCTGCGGGCCTAACGATTGGCCAAAGAGAATACCCAACGTTGTCAGCCCTCCAAAGCCAATGCCTGAGCCGCCACCTTCCAAAATATGTTCTCTAGCAAACAGCATTAGTCCAAGCCAATAGAGCAAAATCACCAGCAAAAAATGATGGCTTTGGGTGTAAAGCAATAGCTGCATTGCCAGCGCCAGATTACAGCCTAGTAGCGTGCCGATGGCTCGCTTACTTGCCGACACTCGAGCGCCGGAATAACCTAAAGCAAACAGAATCAGAATGGTGGCCATTTGCGCTGACAGCGAATCTCTGAGGTCAAACATTTGGAACACTACGAACGAGAGCGTGGCCGTAATGCCGCCCATCAATGTTTCATGGCGAATTTGGGCTGCAGGCTTTGCACCCCGCGGTGGTAACTGGCGGGGTTCAACATCGGGAAATAGCGTATGCATCAACATGGCGATAAATACCGCCAGCAGGCTGGCCATAATATTACTCGCCAAGAGATCGCTTAAATCAACACCAGGGTAGCTAGCAAAGTGCAGCAATATGCTTAGCGTCAACACACCATTCGCGCCAAACAGAAACAGCGGGCCTTTTGCCATTAGATTGAAGCGCAGCAAAAATAGACCTAGTACGACCAGCGTCATCACTACCGGCATATGCTTTAGAAGCCCCACCACCATGCTGACTTCCAAAGCATTCAAGCTAACGTTCGCCAAAAACTGGCGAATGATGCTGCCATTTAAAATGGGCACCATACCCAACAAGAACATCGGGAAAACGGTAAAAAAAACGCCATAATTCCAGCCCATCAATTGGCTAATAATAAAACCCAGCGAACCGCCTCCTGCTACCCGCAGGCACTGGCGCAGGCCGTTTTGAGAGAGCGCTGGCTTATTAACAGCGACTACAGGCGTCTTTTTAATAAACGTTCTAATAGCCGCTTTAATAAACATAGTGCAGCCAACTAATCAGGTGCGCCTGCAACCACGCAAACGGCTTAGCCATTGCATGTTCGCCCGGCACTAGTTGCACCGTTGCCCGCGCACCACTCGGGGGTAGTTCAGTCAATGGCGTATCTAACGCCACATGAATACGCGCACGTTGCGCATCTCGTATCCAACGATCTGAAGCAGGAATATCCACAAGTTGACCATCCACTGCCTGCTGGCCTGCGCGGGTGCCGGCATCAAAGGCACTGACATGCCCTTCAAAAATTTGTCCAGGCAACGCATCGAAGACCACTTTTGCTTCATCGCCAAGCACCACATGGCGCAGGCTCTTTTCACGAAAATCAGCCACGACCTCTACCGTGCTCGCGACCAGCGCCACCGCAGGCTGCCCCGCCTGCACATAATGGCCAGGCTGTAGCTGAAGATTAGCGACCACACCGGACTCTGGCGCTTTTACCACCGTATGGGCTAAATCCAGCTCAGCTTTTTCAAGGGCATTATTCGCTTGGCGAAGGCGTAAGTTATCGTCGCCCTCTTCTCCCAACTGTACCTCTAAGCTGTCAATTTGTGCCTGGGCAGATGCCACAGCCGCCTGTGCGGTATGTTCGGCCGCGACCTGCTGTTCGTACTGCTGGCGAGAAATTCCCTGACGCCCAAGCAGCGCTTCAGCACGGCGACGTTCACCGCTGCGCTCATCGAAAGTAGCCTGTGCCGAGGCAAGTGATGCCCTGGCAGCCGCTAGCTCTGCATTCAAGCGGGCGTTTTCTTGCTCCGCTTGCTCCCGGTTTAATTGGGCTTGGGAGTGAGCGATTTGAAAGGGCGATGGGTCTAAGCGAAATAGCACATCACCCTGGGTTACCGGCTGATGGTCGCTCACCACGACTTCTTGCACAGGGCCGCTTAGCTCGGGAGCAATACTGGTGACGGGGCGCATTGCCCGCGCCTCAGGCGTCATGGGCATAAAGCTGTCGGCCATTAAGAAGTAAACGAACAGCAATAGAAATACGGTCAGGGCTATTTTCACCCAGCGAGTAAATTTTTGATCAGGGGACATTGGGATTTCTCATTGACGAGCACCAAAGCGGCTATGTCACCGCTTGGAGATATTATTAGGTGGAATACTTTAGTCTAACAAACCATTAGCACGCTAACAATACTCTTACTCCCCATAAAAAAACCGCCCTTAAAAAAGAGCGGCCAATAGAAAGCCATTCTACAAGTGATTAATTAACGCCAGGAAGGTCCTCCCATGACATCTGGTAACCACAAAGCAATTTCTGGAAATGCTAACACCAAAGCCAACACGACAAGCTGAGCCAAAATAAATGGCACAACCCCTTTATACATATGCTTCAGTGTTACTTCAGGAGGTGTAATTGCCCGGAGATAGAAAATAGCAGGTGCCAAAGGCGGCGTCAGATAACTGGTTTGCAGCACCACTAAGAAAGCGACACAGAACCAGATTTCATCAAAGCCCAGCATCCTAACAATGGGCATTGCCACAGGGATAATAATGAGCACCACAGAGATCAAATCCAGTACAAAACCTGCGATAAAAGCGATCAGCAGAATAAGGCCTAAAATCATCCAAGGGCTCAAGCCCGTATCCATCAGCAGAGACTGCACTGTTGCCATGCCGCCTGAGGCAAAAAACACCCCAGCGAACATACTGCCACCCATAACGATAAGCAGGATCATTGCGGAAATATTGACGGTCTTCACTGCTGACGACCAAAGTACCGCTACATTTAAATTACGGTAAGCAGCTGCCAAGATGATGGCACCCAAGGCACCGCATGCTGCAGCCTCTGTGGGTGTTGCCATGCCCAAAAGAATAGTGCCCAGCACGGTAAAAATCAGCAGCATGGTTGGCACCAGCGCGACTAGCGTAATACGAATTTTTTCACCTAGCGCAATATCTGGTTCCTGCTCTTGAACACGTGGCGCCATTTCTGGTTTAAGGTAAGCAACCCCGATGATATAGATCAGGAACATTACCGCCATCAAGAAACCCGGTATTAGCAAACCACTAAATAGAGAACCAACAGAGACCCCTGCGACAGGCCCAAGTACTACTACAGTAATAGAAGGCGGAATTGCGGTACCTAAAGAACCACTGGCGCAAATAGTCCCTGACATCAGGCTTTTGCTGTATTGATGCTTAAGCATGACAGGAATGGCAAGCATACCAATCACCGCTTCTGTTGCACCAACAACGCCACTGGAAGCGGCAAACAACGTCCCTAATATAATGGCACCGATACCTAGCCCACCGGGTAAGCGACGCGTCCACATATGAATCGCTTCGAACAAGCGCTCAGCAATGCCTGAACGCTCAAGCATTGCGCCCATAAATATAAACAGTGGTACCGCTGCAAGAATCGAGTTAGAGGCCGTGTCTTCAATTTTGGTCAACAGTTGATAAGCCGCAACATCGCCAAACTGAATAATGCCAAAACCCGTTGCCACTAGGATCATTGAGAAGGCTATTGGAAATCCAGCAATGATTAACGTCATCAAGGCAGGAAACATCAGCAACGCAAGATAGCTACTCATTCGGCTGGCTCCTCAAGTTGATGTTTACCAGTTAACAAACAAATTGACTTCAGTAACTCAGCGAACACCTGAAGAGCTAACAGTGCAAAACCAACAAACCATACTGTGAAAATCGGCCATACGACGGGGTTCCAGGCAGAACGCCCCGAACGTTCATTGGTTTCAAAAGCAGAGAGTGCGTACTTAGAAAGCTCCCATACCAGCCATACCAGCACTGGTAGGAACAGCAAATAGCCAAGTGCCCGAACGGCGGCATTAGCTCGCTCACTCAATTGCAGAGACACGATGTCGACGCTGACGTGTTGGCCTATGCGCAACGCATTGGCCATGCCCAGCATAAACATTGCCCCCATTACCATGTAGCTAACTTCAAAAGCCCATAGCGTAGGGCGGCCTGCAACGTAACGGCTCAGTACTTCAATGATTAACGCGCCAATTAAAGGAAGTACAAGAAGAGCACCCAACCAGCCAGCAAAGCGGGTCAGAGCTTCTATGGATCGAATTAGTTTCATGACGGGATCTCAGCGTATCAGGGGGACAGCAAGCAGACACCAATAAAAGAGAGGCCTTAAGGCCCCTCTGTTCATTTACATAGCTACATAGCTTCTTAGCGGGCCATTACACCAATCGGAAGGCGATATTCTGACCAGCTATCCATGTCACTCTTAAAGGAGCGCTGAGATTCAAGAACACGGGCAAACCACTCGTTTTCAGCGGCATACTCATCTTCCCACTTAGTCGTTTCTTCATAGATAGCATCAATGAAGGACTGATCCAGCTCTACAATCTCGTTAGGGCCATCCACGAGCTCTTGGTAAGCACCTAAGTCAGCAAACGAGCTAGCAAGCCAAGTATCAAAAACCGATAACTTACCTGCGAGACGCAGCATACGCTGATCGTCTTCGCTCAGTTCTTCCCACGTATCGCTATTGACTTGGCACTCAAGAAAGCCACCCGATTGGTGTACGCCAGGAGTAATTACGTACTGTGCAACTTCCTGGAACCCTGTTGGCCGGTTCATTTCGGGGCTCCCCCACTCGGCAGCATCAATCACACCACGCTCAAGCGCGCTGTAGATATCACTCCCCGCCATGACGACCGTAGAAGCACCCAAGCGAGAAGCAATTTCTGCCCATGCTCCCGAAGTACGTAGCCGCAGTCCCTGAAAGTCTTCAAGCGTTCTGACAGGCTTATTTGAGTGTAGAAAAATTTCTGTGCCGAGAATGGCACACGGGAACGCTACGACATCAAACACTTCACGGCGATACTCTTCGTATAGGTCTGCACCACCGCCCTCGTACATCCATAGCATGAACTCTTCCGGCGTTAGACCGCTAGAGTGGCCTGCCAATAGAGCTGTGGTTGGGTCGGTGCCATAGTCATAGTTAATGTAGTTATGACTTACCTGAGCCACTCCAGATTTAACAGTGTTGGTAACACGCAATGCACTGCCCAGCGTACCGCCAGGATAGACTTCGATAGCGATTTTTCCGTTGGTCAGTTCGCTAACGCGATCAGCAAACAGCTGCGCATCGCGTTCGAGCCACGGACCACCACTCCACGGTGTTGCCATACGCCAATCGATTTCAGCGGCACTCGCAGCCGTTACAAGGCTGGCACTAAGACCTACTGCTAAGGCGATTTTACTAATCTTATACATGGTAGTTTCCCTTTATAGAGTGTTATGAGGTTGTTCGCTGGCTACCTGTAATAGTTATTAATTTTCAACACTATCAGCTTCGTAAGAGCAGCATTTGGCCCAAACTATGCAAAGATATGCTCATCCTCTGAAATTAGAGGCTATGCTGTCTCCAGCCGTCAGCGAAGGGAAAAATCGCCACCTAGCGAACTATCAAATACTCTTGGCTCAACAACGAGAACACACAAAAAGCCCCTACCACGTCAATGCGTGATAGGGGCTTCGCTGTGTTGTGATAACTGAACTGTTATATCAGTACGACTTAATGCCTATGTATTGGCACATTTCAGCGAAAGCTAAGCACCTGCCTTATTAAAAACGGTACTTTAGGCCTACACTGGCAGCATCAAAATCATAGGCAGATTTATCCAGGTAGCGCATGTAGTCAGCGCCTACCGATACATTGGAACTGATATCCATTTCTGCACCGGCACCGTAGGAGAAACCGGTTTCACGGTCGCTATTAATATCAACCTCCGTGAAGCCCGCTAAGCCATACAAACGCACTTCTGGAGCAATGGGTACGATACCTTTCGCATAAGCACCCGCAACATGATTTAGTTCGGCACCACCATCTGAACCACCGGTGCCCAAATGACCTTCTAAGGCAAAATAGTCATTGAACTGTGCCCCACCACGGAGACGCAAACCAACGTCATCGCGTGAAGAGCCTCTTTCTGGGTTCAGGCTCCAAAACATGGCATCGCCGCCCACATATCCTTGTGGGTACTGGAAGGATTGTTGCGCTTGAGCCGATGCCGCGAACGTACCCGCACCAACTAAAAGAGCGGCAGAGGTGAGTGATAATACGGTCATCTTCATAAGTTAAACCTCAGTTAAAAAACAGCGTTTCCTTACACTTTTTAATTTTGGCTTATACTTTAGGAGAACGCAATCTGCCAGCCCAACTTGCACACAGTTTCCTTTTTCCCCTCCTGTTTACCTACCTTTAGAAAGGCTGAGCACAACAATGCCACCAACCACTACTGCCCCACCTACGAGTTGGCTTGGGCTTAGCATCTGACCTAGAACGATATAACCAAGCAGTAACGACGCTACTGGCTCGAAGTTCATCACCGGAGCATTGCGCGCCATGTCCAGGCGTGGCACAAAAATAAACAGTAGGGAAAAAGCACTACCGTATAGCAAGGCTAACAAGGCTAGTCCTGTCCAGCCTGCGCTGTTATCTGGCAAGCTCATTCCCCCAGGAACCGCCCCCAGCACCCCACCAACGATCATGACAATAAACACCGTTTGCATGGTCAGCAGGCTACGTAAGGTGCTGCCAACCCCTGCCAATCGATGCTCAGTGACCCAAAGCGCGCAAGCAAACGCGAAAGCGGCACTTAACCCAAACCCAATACCAACCAACCACTCAGGCCCCATGGCGTTGGCATCCGCGAACCAACTCGGTATATCGAGTACCACGAGCAGCCCAATCAAAATAGTGCCCATAATCAGGCAACTGCGCAGCGAAGGCCGAGGTCCGCCCAACGCCCAACTTAACAGCGCTAATTGAATAGGAAAGGTGTTAACCAGTAACAACGCAATGACCACCGGCAAACGCGCAACCGCTGAATAAAGGCTCACGCTTTGAATGGCAATCAGAAGCCCTACTGCCAACTGCCATGGCCATGTGCCGGGCGGTAGCCAAAGCCGCTTTTTTTGAACCACGACCAACGTCAGTAAAATCAAACACGCCACGCCAGAACGCATCAATACCGCAAGAAGTAAGCCAGTACCATTATCAAACGCAAGCCGCGCGGAAACGTGGTTAGCTGCGAACATGGTAGCCACCGACATCATCAGAAAAATGGCTAGGTGGCGAGGCAGTAGCGTTGGTAACGAGGTAGAAGGCATAGGAACAAAACGGCTCACGATAAGTAGATTAAACAGCAGGATGACGACACTTTATGGTGAAGGCTAACGCAATACCGCGCCAACATCATGCAGCGCAGCATATTATACCAAGGTCTACCTCTCTTCTACGCTAACTACTTTACAAAGGTTGTTATGAACACACCGGTGCGGGTCATTAACTGTGGCTCTTCTTCTATCAAATATGCATTGATTGATTCAGATCCTCAGGCACCAGAATGCTGAAGCGAGAGGAAGTTGATAGCCTATTTTCCAAGCTACCCTGATCGACGCTATCCCCCCTTCACATCAAGCTAGTTCTCAGCGGTTGATAATTGCTGCCTGACAAACTCAAGAGAGGGCCGTAAAAAGTGTAAACAGGAGCCGGTTCGATAGATATTCAAAGATTCAGGTATACGCTGTAATTTGCTAAACGAGTAGCTATGTAGACACTCTTCGGCATGGTGTTTCTGCTCGCTACCCAACGAAACTAAATCACCTACCCAATGCCAGGCCTGATTGCGCTCGGCGTAGGCCTTCGCTTGAAAGGTGTATTGGTCGTAAATCAGCCACTGGATACTCGGGTCATCGTCAATACGAACCGCTCTGCAAGGATCCGGCTGGTTCAAGCACATCAAATCCTGTTTAGCCAGCAGCACCAGTAAAGACTCGGGCATCGTAGCCGTCTCAGGCCTTATACGAAACTGTTGGGCTAGATCATTAGTATCCAACAGAGACTCGGTGTTACCGGATTGAGCTTGCTTTATGTGAAGCTCGACACGACGTTTCAGCTCAGGATGCGCCTGGGCAAACTCGCTCTCGGCCAGCTCCTGCAGAGCTAGGTTGCCGGGTCGCCCAAGTCGATAGAGCACATAGTCGAAATCAAAATCTTCCACCGCTGTGTGCCCTTCCAATAATCGCTTTACCTGGTGCTGGGCAGACCAGTGGCGCATGTCAGCCAGCGGCGTATTAACCAGTATCAGCACACTGGCCACCAACAGAGCCAGCCACTTATTGACGCAGTGAAGGCTGGGTAACGCGGCTTGTCGGCGCCAAAGTAATATCAGGCTGTAACTGAAGGTAAAAGCCGCCGTCAGCGCTTGCAGCAGCCCAGCCCATAACCTGTCCAAACTGAGCCCGTACTGATCGATACGTAGACATAGTGCCCAAGCCGCCAATAGGCTTCCAATTGGCAGCAGTACGACCACCACCAAAACCACATTGCGTAGCCAACCAGGGTAAGGAGGATTGCCATGGGTTTGATGGAATACAGCGTTAAAGAACAGTAGCAAAGTTAACATCAGCGCCATGAGGATTTGCGCTGCCTTGCCTGTATCCCATATAGGCTCTAACCCTGTCCAAGGCAATACGGCAAAGAACAGCAGGATGACCAGGGCAACCAACGGTAAAAGTATCTTGATAAGCGCTTCACACATCAGCCTTACGCTGGCAAGAAAGCGGAAGCGATTGCGAATCATCACCACGGCGATACCGAGGATCAACCAGGTAACCGGATAGACAAACACCGGTTCCTGGAAAACCCGTGCAAAAAAGTCTATGCCAATGGCAGCAAAAAGCGCTCGCCAAAGCCCTAGAATTGCCCAAAACACCCCTATAAACAAACTGACCTGGGCAATTGTTAGGGCGAATTCCCATGAGTAATTCAGCAATGGTTGATAGGCTTTTGGCCATGTGCCACTAGAAGCACTGCTTCGAAAGAACAGAGCAAGAATGAACATAGCCACCCCCACAGTCATACAAAAGGAAGCAGTAAGGGGCTGTGAGTTCTGGTAAGGCACTTCCGGCATTGGGGTTGCCCAACCAAGATGCCACCCCATCCAAAACAGTAGAGGGATCAACAACAGCGGTATTAAATTGATACGCTCCCGCAGTCGCACCATGCTAATCAGATAAAAGGCAGGCACCACGATAGTGATGGAATAAAGTGCGCCCAGCCAGCGTTGGTCAGTGGCCAGCCAGTGTGCATGTTCAACAGCCAGGTGCAACGCGTAGAGCGCAACCCCCTGAAACAGGGCAATAAGGATCAACCCAATGCTGGTGCTACGATCCAAAGCGTTTAGACGGTTATCATCCATGACAATTCTCTGAGGAGCAGGTGACGAACGTGATATCACGTCATTAGTCGGCTCAGAATACCAATAATCTCAGGTAGACGTTATTCTTGGGTGACCAATATCAATTAACAGTTGCATCACGTCTTAAATAGTTACTGACCGTGACTCCACATAGAGAAATAGCCCCAGGCAGTGCCTGGGGCTATTTTTATTTAGCGAATTAACGTGTGTAAGAATTCCCTGTCACGCCCACATAGGCACCATGGCTTCCAGTACCATCACTAAGCTCATTGCGGTAATCGTCAGAATCGAGACACCGAACACCTTTTTGGCCCAGCGCACGTCATCACCCAGTCGAAAACCACACAGCGCTAAGTACAGCCAGTAGCCTCCCATTGCTAATGCAACACAGAGGTAGCCCGTACCCGCTTGACTGGCTAGCACCAAGGCGAGCGACGCAGGAATAAACGCGACGATGTAGCCCAGAATGTGGTGTTTTGCCCGTTTGATACCATGCACCACCGGCAGCACCGGAATCGATGCCCGGCGATAATCCGCATAGCGAAAAATCGCAATGGCATACGAATGCGGCATCTGCCAAAGGCAGAAGATGACCAGCAGCATGAAAGCACCGCTATCAAACTGCCCCGTCACCGCACAATAACCAACAACCGGCGGCATCGCCCCAGAAAGGCTGCCCACCAACGTGCCGTATTCAGAGTGCCGCTTCATGTAGAGGCTGTACACCCCAACGTAAACGCCCCAGCCGATCACCGCTAATGCCACGGTTAAGCCGTTGGTGCCCAGCGCCAAACACACCACGCCCGCTACTCCAAGCAGCGCCGAAACGCCTAATGCCTGAGTAATAGAGATACGTCCTTTGGCCAGAGGGCGATGGCGCGTACGCGCCATCAAAGCATCAATATCACGGTCAATAACGTTATTACAGGCGCAGCCAGACGCAATGACCAGTGCAATACCCAACATGACCGTACTAAACGTGACCCAATCAAAGGTACCGTGGGCGGCTAAAAAATAACCGCCTAAGGTCGCAATGAGATTGCCGCCAATAATGCCTGGCTTTGTTAGCGCGAGCAGGTCACGCCAACGGCTAGGCACCACCGTTAACCGATCATCATGTTGAGATGCAGATGCTGCATGATCCATAAAGAGCCCCCTACCACCAAGACAAGTATCGTCAGCGTGAAAACGAAAGACATCACGTTCCACCCTTCGTCGGCGTTGGTGTTCATATGCATAAACATGACCAGCTGAACCAAAATCTGCAGCACGGCTGTTACTGCGATAACGACCACCGTCGTGACGGTGCCTAGCGCACCGCTCATCACGACCGCGAATGGAATCACGGTTAGCACTAAAGATAGCAGAAGCCCAGTCACATACGATTTAACGCTGCCATGGGAAGAAGTTGAATTAGATGAAGAATGGCTCATCTCACAGCACTCCCATTAAATAAACAAACGAGAAAACACAGATCCAGACGATATCCAGAAAGTGCCAGAATAGGCTTAGGCACAGAATTCTGGGACGAGTCATCGGTGTTAGCCCTTTGGTAGAAAGCTGCACCAACATGACGAGAATCCATACCAAACCAACAGTCACGTGCAGCCCGTGAGTACCCACCAGGGTGAAGAATGACGAGAGAAACGCACTCTGATCGGGCCCATGCCCTTGATGAATCAAGTGCTGGAACTCATAAACTTCCATGCCAACAAACGCCGCGCCCAGCAGGAAGGTTATCGCTAACCACGCCTTTACCTGGCCAATGCGCTCAGCATTCATGGCCAACACGCCTATGCCGAAAGTAAAGCTACTAAACAGCAGTAAGAAAGTTTCGACGAGCACGAAAGGCAGCTCGAAAATATCTGCCGCCGTCGGGCCGCCCGCCGTGCCCTTCATGAGCACGGCGTAGGTAGCAAACAGTGACCCGAAGATCACCAGATCGCTCATTAGATAGACCCAAAAGCCGAATAATTTGGTGCCGCTGGCATCATGGTGCTCATGGGGCTCAGACGTTGCGCCATGGTGTAGGGTATCGGTAGCCATTACGCTCGCGCCTCCGCATAGTTGGTCTGCTTACTCTCAGTTGAGTCACTGGCGGTCGGGGTGGTTTTGCGCTGCTGGTGCTCACGCTCAATCCGCGCCACTTCTGCGGCAGGCACGTAGTAGTCGATATCATCGTTGAAAACACGCGCTAAGAAGCTGATGACTACGCCAAGCGCACCCACCGCGGCTAGCCACCAGATATGCCATACCAGCGCAAAACCAAGTACCAGGGCAAACAAACTAATGACCGGCCCTGCCACGGTATTACGAGGCATGTGGATATCGGTATAAGGCGCTTCATCCAACTGCTCGTTGCTACGCTGTTTTTGCGACCAGAAACTGTCGATATCGCCAACTTCAGGCAAACGGGCAAAGTTGTAGAACGGTGCTGGTGATGACGTTGACCACTCCAATGTACGGCCATCCCATGGGTCGCCAGTCACATCGGCATTCAGCTTGCGATCACGAATGCTCACCCAGAACTGAATAATGGTGCAGGCAATGCCCATCATGATGATGACAGCACCTACCCAAGCCAGGATCATCCACGACTGCCATTCAGGGTTGGCGTAGGACTGCATGCGGCGCACCGCGCCAAAGAAGCTCAACACATAGAGCGGCATAAAGGCGACATAGAAGCCAATAAACCAACACCAGAATGAACGCTTGCCCCACTTCTCGCTAAGCGTGAAACCGAATGCTTTGGGGAACCAGTACGTTAAGCCCGCCATCATGCCAAACACCACGCCACCAATAATTACGTTGTGGAAGTGGGCAATCACGAACAGGCTGTTATGCAGTACAAAGTTGGCAGCGGGTAGCGCCAGCATCACGCCAGTCATACCGCCTAAGGTGAAAGTAATAATAAAGCCTAAGGTCCATAGCACCGGCGAGGTCAGTTCCAGGCTGCCGCGGAAGATGGTGAACAGCCAGTTGAATACTTTCACCCCGGTAGGAATGGCAATAATCATCGTCATGATGCCGAAGAAGGCGTTGACGTTAGCGCCAGCCCCCATGGTGAAGAAGTGGTGCAACCAGACAATAAACGACAGCAGCGTGATCGCCACTGTGGCCCATACCATGGTGGTGTAACCAAACAAACGTTTACGCGCGAAGGTCGCGATCACTTCAGAGAACACGCCAAAGGCTGGCAGGATCAGGATGTACACTTCCGGATGGCCCCAAGCCCAGATGAGGTTGACGTACATCATCATGTTGCCGCCAAAATCATTGGTGAAGAAGTGCATGCCGAAGTAGCGGTCTAGAGTTAACAGCGCGATCGTCGCGGTAAGAATCGGGAAAGAGGCAATAATCAGGACGTTGGCACAAAGCGATGTCCAGGTAAAAATAGGCATGCGGAACATAGTCATGCCTTTAGTGCGCATTTTCAGGATCGTGACAAAGAAATTAATCCCGGTGAGCGTCGTACCTATGCCGGATATTTGTAACGCCCATATCCAATAATCGACCCCCACACCAGGGCTAAACTCTATCCCCGAAAGCGGCGCGTAAGCGAGCCAACCCGTTTTGGCGAACTCTCCTACTACTAGGGAAATATTAACCAGAATCGCGGACACCGCGAACAGCCAAAAGCTCAGGTTATTCAAGAAAGGAAAAGCAACGTCGCGTGCGCCAATTTGCAGTGGCACCACCAGATTCATCAAGCCGATGACCATAGGCATCGCAACGAAAAAGATCATAATCACGCCATGGGCGGTAAAGATCTGATCATAGTGTTCAGGAGGGAGGTAACCCGCGGCCCCACCAGCAGCCATAGCCAACTGGGTACGCATCATAATGGCATCGGCAAAGCCGCGTAGCAGCATCACCAAGGCAACCACAAAATACATAATACCGAGCTTTTTGTGGTCAACGGAGGTAAACCACTCGTTCCACAGCCAGCCCCACTTTCGGTAATAAGTTAATGCGCCGATAAGCGCAGCACCGCCAATCGCCATCATGGCGGCAACGATCATAATGATCGGTTCGTGATACGGAATCGACTCTAACGTCAGTTTTCCAAACATGCTTAACCCCCCGCTTCAACGCTTGTGGGATGGCCGCTCATCGCGTGATCCTCACTAGCATGCTGATTGGTAACGTGGCCAAACGCGGCCTGATGATGGGTAGCGCCTGCGCTTTCTAGCTCGCCAGACTCGCCGTGGCTATCGTCAACATCACTGACGGCTTCGTGGTTAACATGGTCGCCATGACCGCCGTGCCCACTGCCGCCGGTATGAAAGCTGGTCAGAATCGACGTATAGAGCGCCGGAGAAATCTCAGAGAAGTACTCGACCGGGTGGTATTCACTCGGTTTGGCTAAATCGCTATAACGGTCGGGATAGGTCAGGGTTTCATTGGAAGCCCGCACGTTTTCAACCCACGCCTCAAATTCTTCAGGGGTGGTAACGTGAGCATCGAAGGTCATTCCTGAGAAGCCAGCACCGCTGTAATTAGTGGAACGGCCTGGATAAACGCCGACGTCGTCTGCAATGAGATGAACATCGTTATCCATACCTGCCATGGCATAAATTTGGCTGCCTAAGCGCGGAATAAAGAACGCATTCATCACCGAGCCAGAGCTGACTCGAAAACGCACCGGCGTATCCACAGGAAAGGCAAGTTCGTTGACACTGGCAATGCCTTGTTCGGGGTAGATGAACAGCCATTTCCAGTCCAGCGCTACCACTTGAATTTCCATTGCGGCGGTATCGCTTTCGATGGGCTTATGGGGATCTAAGCTATGGGAGGTTTTCCAGGTAAGAAACGCTAAGACAGCGATGATTAAACAAGGCACTGTCCATACCGCGACTTCAATCGCATTAGAGTGCGCCCAGTCGGGTAGATATTTAGCAACATTGCGATTGCTGCGCCGATAACGCCAACCAAACAGCAGCGTCATCACTATCACCGGAATAACTACAATTAGCATCAGCCCAAATGAGGTCAGTATTAGCGAGCGTTGCTCAACGCCAATCTGCCCTTTGGGATCCAACAATGCAGAACTGCAGCCCGTTAACAACAGGCACAACATGACGAGCACGAATGTGCCTCGCCTGCGCCAGAGGGTATGTCGTTGCATGGTGTGATCTCGTCAGAGAGTTGTCCAAAACAGCGCACTATTTGACCAGCTGAATAGCTAGCTAAATAGCCCGCTAACTAACACCCCATACTTTTCCCAGAACAGTGAGTACGTATGCGTTGCTCCGGGAAAAATATGCGCTACCGAAGGGATTGGTAGCGAGTCATAGTCAATACACGCCACGCGCGCATAAACTAAGACTAAAGTATTTTCTATTGATCTGGATCAATCAGAAAGAGGCGCTTTGCCGCACCCTGTATACTCAAAAATATGTTAAGCGACTGTCACGCTGGGTGATGCATGAGGAAGGCAATCTTGTACTTTCGGTGCATGCTCATCGTCGGTCACGACAATATCGAAATCGGATAACGCGGCAAAATAGGCTGGGCGCACTAAACCAAATTTGCTGGCATCAACAATCAACAGGCGCTGCATAGCCGTCGCTATGGCAGCCTGTTTTGGCGCCACTTCATGAAAATGGAAACAACTAACCCCACGTTCGCAGTCCACTCCTGCGGCAGAGATCAGTGCTTTATTAATGCCTAAACGCTCAATCGCAGCACGCATACCATCACTACCAAACGATTGTGACGAGGCATAAAACAGTCCCCCTAGCAGCACTAACCGCACATTAGGCAGCGCGGCCACTGAGTTAGCCACGTTAAGGGCATACGTCACCACAGTGAGCTCGCGGAAATGGCTTAACTGACTAAGCAAAGGAATCAGTGTTGAACCGCAGTCAATGAATAGCGTATCGCCATCTTCGATAAAGCTGGCAACTCGCTGACAGAGGCGGTGCTTAATCTGATAATGGCTCGCCTGTTGCTCAGTCAAGTCATACACCGGCGTTACGCCAGGATAGTTTGCCATGACCAAGCGACCGCCCAACAAGCTAATCGCCGAAGGCTGCGTAGTAACGTCCCGACGGATCGTCATTTCAGAAACACCGCACAGCTCAGCAGCATCGCGCAGATGCAATGTTCCCCCGCTGGCAAGCGCTTCTTGCAACATTGCCAAACGCTGAGCGCTTCGGTCATTCATGGCAAACCTCTCCTTTAATCCCAAGTTCAGGCGTTATTTGTTATCAGCGGTGAGTGGGTATCCAAGGCCTATGCTGAGCCAGCCCTCATTATATTTCCACTGTCAGACGCTGCTCTTCGACTATTTGAGAGTCATATCACATATACAAAGCGTTGATGGGGTAATACTTGCAAATCAACGTTAAAAAAATAACACTCAATGTTATAATTTTAACATCAACGCCAGCCCACACGACTCATAACAACCCTGTTGAGGCTTCCATGACTGCTCAAAACCCTTCTCGCTCTTCTTTCGTCACGCTTGGCGCTGGCGTTTTACTGGCTAGCTCTGCGCTGGTAACACCAGCGTTAGCAAACGACACCCCAGCGTCACCAACGACGCCCCTTTGGTCGTTTGCCAACGTTTCGGTGAACTACTTGGATTGGTCTAACGGTACTGAAGCGCGTACCGCTAGTAACGCAGCAAAAAGCGACTTCACGTTTGTCGAAATCGAAGGCGGCGTAGGTTACAGCTGGGGCGAATTCTACGGTTTCTTCGATTTCGAGAACCCAACCAACGACCAGTTTGACGAATCAAGCGGTGGTAAAGACAACTTTCGTACTGCAGGCAAAGTCACCTCGCATATTTATTTAGGCGACAGCCCGCTATCGATCTACGCGCACCTGTACGACTTCCGCGATTATGGTTTCAACGCTCGCGAGCAGGATCAAATTCTCGGCCTCGGCTACCGCACGACGTTCGACAACGGCCTATGGTTTAAACCGTTTATTGGCGCAGCACGTGTACAGAGCGACGGCTACACTGGCATGAACGGCTTTATGGCGGGTTGGGTAGCAGGTTATGACTTCTCAGCGCTCAACCAGAACTTCAGCGTCACCAACTGGCATGAACAAACCTTTGGCCGTGACGACGAGTACCTGGAACAAAACTACGTAGGTGATAAAGCGGGGAGCGTAGGCACCAACGGCGCGCTTAGCTTGTGGTGGCATCCTTCTGAGCTAATTACCACTGGCGTGCAGTATCGCTACTCAGACAATAAGCTGGGTACCCCGAACGCTTACCAAAATGCGATGATTTACTCAGTAAAATTAAACTTACTGTAATCGCTCCACCTCACACGCTCGGAAGGTACCCACATGACTCTCATCATGAGCTTGGTAGGCATGGTTACGTTGGTAACCATCGCACTTATCTTCTCTTACGACCGTAAATCAATTCGGCTGCGCACCGTGCTTGGCGCGTTTGCCATCCAGGCGGGTATTGGTGCATTTGTACTTTATGTGCCCTTTGGCCAAGCAGTCCTGCAAGCCATTTCGTCCGGCGTTAGCCAAATATTGGTCTACGCCAATGACGGCATCGGCTTTCTGTTTGGCGGCTTAGCCGATGTCGATAACGTCGGCTTTGTTTTTGCCATAAAAGTACTGCCAGTGATTATCTTTTTCTCGTCACTCATTGCAGTGCTTTATTACATAGGCATTATGCAGTGGGTCATTCGGATTTTAGGTGGCGCGCTGCAAAAAGCGCTCGGCACTTCACGCACCGAATCGCTTTCTGCCACGGCAAATATCTTTGTTGGCCAAACCGAAGCGCCGCTGGTGGTACGTCCGTTTATCGCCCGCATGACGCCTTCGCAGCTATTTGCAGTGATGTGCGGTGGCCTGGCATCGGTGGCTGGTTCGGTACTGGCGGGCTACGCCGCCTTGGGCATTCCCATGGAATACTTGGTCGCCGCTTCGTTTATGGCGGCACCGGGTGGCCTCCTGTTCGCCAAACTCATCATGCCTGAAACTCAAGACGCGACCGATAGCGACAGCGTTTCTAAAGTAGAAGAAGAGCTTAAAGAGCAGGAAGACAAACCCGCCAACGTCTTGGATGCAGCCGCGGCGGGCGCTACGTCAGGCATGAAACTTGCCGCCAACGTCGGTGCCATGCTACTCGCGTTTATTGCGCTTATTGCCCTGATTAACGGTATTCTAGGCGGCGTTGGCGGTTGGTTTGGCTTTGAATCACTCAGCCTTGAACTGATTCTTGGCTGGCTGTTTGCGCCGCTTGCCTTCTTGCTTGGCGTCCCTTGGGAAGAAGCCACCCTGGCGGGTTCGTTTATCGGTCAAAAACTGGTGGTGAATGAGTTTGTCGCCTTTATCAACTTGGCTCCCTACATTGATGGGGAACAGGTGGTGGCCGCCACGGGTCAAATGATGACTCCACACACCATGGCGATTCTTTCCTTTGCGCTATGTGGCTTTGCCAACCTGTCCTCCATTGCCATTTTGTTGGGCGGCTTAGGCAGCATTGCCCCTACACGCCGCAAAGAGATTGCCCGTTTTGGCGTGAAGGCCGTATTGGCCGGTACACTCTCTAACCTAATGTCGGCCTCAATTGCAGGCTTCTTTATTGCGTTGAGTAGCGCCACGGCTTAACGCAGCAAGCACGACACTTTGCAACGGGCGCTGCTGTTTTCACGCAGGGCCCGTTTTGTCTTTTATTAATTTGCGAGAACTCCATGACTGCGACTGCCTCCTCTCAGCACACTCAAGCCCAACTTACCCAAGCTGCCCGTCAAGCACTCACCCTCATGGATCTAACGAGCCTGAACGACAGCGACACCGATAGCACGATTGAAGCGCTCTGCCAGCAACTTAAAACACCCTTTGGCAACCCAGCAGCGGTATGCGTTTATCCGCAATTTGTGGTTACCGCGCAGCGTGCACTAACCGCTCACAAGCTCAATGACCACGTTAAAATTGCCACGGTTACCAACTTCCCAGATGGTGGTGACGACATCATGGGGGCCGCCCGTGAAACCCGCGACGCTGTCGCTTCCGGTGCCGATGAAGTCGATGTGGTCTTCCCCTACCGCGCATTGATGGCAGGTGATGAAGCAATCGGCCTAGAGCTGGTCGAAATGTGTAAAGCTGCCTGCGCCGGTCAAGCACGCTTAAAAGTCATCATTGAATCGGGCGAACTCAAAGATCCCGCGCTTATCAAGCGTGCCAGTGAACTGGCCATTGAAGGCGGCGCTGACTTTATTAAAACATCGACAGGCAAGGTCGAAACAAACGCCACCCTGGAAGCCGCTGAGATCATGCTTAACGCGATTAAAGCCAGCGGTGAAGATGTCGGGTTTAAAGCCGCCGGTGGCGTGCGTACCACTGAAGAAGCCGCCGAGTATCTAGCACTTGCTACGAACATTATGGGCGCGCAGTGGGTAACGCCTGAGCACTTCCGGTTTGGTGCCTCCAGCCTGCTGGGTAATTTATTGAATACGCTAAGCGGCGCCCCACAAACTGCATCGCTCGCCACTACTAACGGAGGCTACTAAATGTCATCTACCGCTTCTCATCACGCTCTCCTGCCCCAGGAACTGATTCGCCTCAAGCGCGATAATCAGCCGCTACCCGCGGAAGAGATCAAAGCCTTCGTACAGGGCATTGCCGATGATCGCATTAGCGACGCCCAGATTGGCGCCTTCACCATGGCGGTGTTCTTAAACGGCATGAGCCGTGAAGAAGTCGTCGCCCTGACCACGGCGACCCGCGACTCTGGCCATGTCATGCAGTGGGACTCCCTCAACCTACCCGGCCCGATTGTCGATAAACACTCTACCGGCGGCGTTGGTGATCTAGTGTCGTTGGTGCTCGGCCCCTGGGTCGCCGCTTGCGGCGCCTTTGTGCCGATGATTTCCGGCCGTGGCCTTGGCCACACCGGCGGCACGCTGGACAAGCTGGAATCGATCCCCGGTTACGACCCCTACCCAGCGCCGGAACGCTTTAGCAGTGTGGTGAAATCCACCGGTGTAGCGATTATCGGCCAAACCGGCAATCTGGCCCCCGCCGATAAACGCATTTACGG
This sequence comes from Halomonas sp. MS1, assembly GCF_024182575.1. Classification (NCBI taxonomy): domain Bacteria; kingdom Pseudomonadati; phylum Pseudomonadota; class Gammaproteobacteria; order Oceanospirillales; family Halomonadaceae; genus Halomonas; species Halomonas sp. MS1. Next base: position 2,661,084 of record NZ_CP098926.1, on the reverse strand, counting down.
CGTGCGTGATGTGACCGCCACCGTAGAGTCCATTCCACTGATTACCGCCTCTATTCTGGGTAAAAAACTGGCCTCTGGTTTAGATGCCTTGGTGATGGACGTTAAGGTTGGCAGCGGCGCCTTTATGCCCACGCCGGAAAAATCCCGCGAGCTAGCCAAAAGCATCGCCAACGTGGCAACCCAAGCCGGAACGCCGACCACTGCTCTGCTCACCGACATGAGCCAGCCGTTGGCCCCTTGCGCTGGCAACGCGGTCGAAATTGTCGAGACCCTGGCCCTACTGCGCGGCGAACGTGCCAACAGTCGCGTTATGCAGGTCACCCGCGAACTGGCGGTGGAAATGCTGATCGCTGGCAAACTGGTCAACAACCGTGAAGAGGCCCTTACTAAGCTGGAAAAAGCGCTCACCTCGGGTGCAGCAGCCGAAGTCTTCGCCCGGATGGTACGCGAGCTGGGCGGTCCCGCCGACTTTATGGAACGCTCGGATAGCTACTTGGCCACCGCACCGGTTATTCAGCCGGTGTACCCTGAGCAGAGTGGCATCGTACAGCGTATCGACACCCGTGCCGTCGGTATGAGCGTCGTCGAGCTAGGCGGTGGCCGCCTGCGCAACGACGCTAGCGTCGATCACAGCGTCGGTTTTAGCGATATTGTCGAGATTGGCGACCGTGTCGATAGCCAGCGTCCGTTAGCCATCGTTCACGCCCGCAGTGAAGATGCGGCCAAGCGTGCCGCTGCTCAGTTGCGTGCCGCCATGACCCTTAGCGAAGAGCCTGCCGCAGCGGACACACTGCTTCAAGACACCTTCCGAGGAGAAGCCTAATGCGTCGTGCGATTGTATTAGTCCTTGATTCGTTTGGGATCGGTAGCGCCCCCGATGCTGATAAATTCGGCGACCAGGGTGCTGACACCCTGGGCCACATCGCTGCCGCCTGCGCCCGCGGTAACGCCGATACCGCTGAGCGCTCAGGCCCCCTAAAACTGCCCAACATGGCGGCGCTTGGCCTGTTCTACGCCCACCGCGATGCAACGGGAAGCGTCGCCGAAGGCGTTAACCTGCCAGCTCAATTAACAGGTGCGTACGCCCACGCCAAAGAGATCTCCAGCGGCAAGGACACTCCCTCCGGCCACTGGGAAATTGCTGGCGTACCAGTGCGTTTTGACTGGGGTTATTTTCTTGATAAAACCAACTGCTTCCCCCTTGAACTGCTCGACGCCATCGTGCAAGAAGCCGGCCTCACTGGGGTGATTGGCAACTGCCACGCTTCGGGCACCGAGATCATCGCCCGTCTGGGTGAAGAGCACATAGCCACCGGCAAGCCCATCGTTTATACCTCGGCAGATTCGGTGTTTCAGATTGCCGCCCACGAGGAGCACTTTGGCTTAGAGCGCCTCTACGCGCTGTGCGAAACCGTGCGCGAGCTTCTCGAGCCTTACAACATTGGCCGTGTGATTGCCCGCCCGTTTAACGGCGATGACAGCACCAGTTTTGCCCGCACCGGCAACCGCCGTGACTACAGCGTTGAGCCGCCCAGCCCCACCGTATTGCAGAAACTGGCCGATGCCGGCGGCGAAGTGGTCTCGATTGGCAAGATCGCGGACATTTACGCGCATTGCGGCATTACCCATAAGGTCAAAGCCAGCGGCCACGACGCCCTGATGGAAGCCACGCTCGCCGAAGTAGCCCGCACCGCGAAAGAAACCAGCGACCGCCCAACCATGATCATGACCAACTTTGTTGATTTTGATTCGGTTTACGGCCACCGCCGTGACGTGCCGGGCTACGCCGCCGCACTTGAGCATTTCGATGCCCGCCTGCCGGAACTGCTTGCCGCACTCAACGATGATGACCTGTTGCTGCTCACCGCCGACCACGGTTGCGACCCCAGCTGGGAAGGCACCGAACACACCCGCGAATATGTGCCGGTGATGGTGCATGGCGCAGGGTTTGCCCCCGGCCCGCTAGGCGAGCGCGACACCTTTGCCGATATCGGCCAGACATTAGCCGCCTTCTTCGCCGTTGAAGCGATGGAAGACGGCAAGAGCTTTTTACCTAACGCTGCCTGAACCGCAGCGTTGAGCGAATTAATCTGATTAAAAAACGATCAATAGGAGCGTTTTATGGCAACACCACATATCAATGCTGAAATGGGCGATTTCGCGGATACCGTTCTGATGCCCGGCGACCCGCTGCGCGCCAAGTACATCGCCGATACCTACCTGGAAAATGTTCGCCAGGTCAACGATGTACGCAGCATGTTCGGCTACACCGGCACTTACCAGGGCCGCGAAATTTCGGTCATGGGCCACGGCATGGGCATTCCGTCGGTGTCTATTTATGCCAAAGAGCTGATTACCGACTACGGCGTTAAGTCGATTATTCGTGTGGGTTCCTGCGGCGCGGTACGCGACGACGTCAACGTACGTGACGTGGTTATTGGCATGGGTGCCTGCACCGATTCCAAAGTGAACCGCATGCGCTTTAATGACCACGACTTCTCGGCCATCGCTGACTTTGAGCTGACAAGCCATGCCGTTGCTGCCGCCAAGGCGCAGAATGTACCGGTAAAAGTCGGCAATATCTTCTCAGCGGATCTGTTCTACAACCCGCAGACCGACATGGCCGAACTACTCAAGCGCTACGGCATCGTGGGTGTGGAAATGGAAGCGGCAGGCCTTTACGGCGTTGCCGCAGAGTTTGGTGCTCGCGCACTAACCATCTGCACGGTGTCCGACCATATTCTGAAAGGCGAGTCGCTCTCCAGCGCCGACCGCCAGACCACCTTCAACGACATGATGACGATTGCGCTAGACACCGTATTGCGTGACGACGCTGCCAAGGCCTAATAGCCATTGATGAGGATAACGCCATGAGCCAAGCGGATCAGGCACTGGTTGACACGCTGCTGACCACTTTGGGCAACGCTTATGCGCCCTACTCCAACCACCCAGTCGCCGCGGTAATGGAGTGCCCGGATGGCCAGCAGTTTGCAGGCGCTAACGTGGAAGTGGCGCACTACAAAGGGCTGTGCGCGGAAGCCTCGGCGATTTCCGCCATGATCACCGCTGGCCAGCGTGAGCTTGCCAAGGTGTACGTGATGGGACCAGGCGAGCACCTGTGTACACCGTGTGGCGACTGCCGTCAGCGCATTCGTGAATTCGCCACCCCAGAAACGCAAATTATGGTGCTTTCACACCAGGGCGACGTGCTAAAAACCTATACCATGGAAACGCTGCTTCCCGATGCCTTCGGCCCCGAGCAACTGCCGCCGCGTTAAGTGTTCAGGCTGTTTCCCGCATGACGAGCGTCACCGGCAGCGATACATGCCGGGGCGCTTTGCTTGCTAGCGCTTCGCCCAACAGCTCGACACTCATTGCCGCAATCGCTGCGATATCTTGACGAATGGTGGTTAACCCAGAAGCAAGCGCTGGCAGGTCATCAAAACCGGTCACTGCGACTTGGCGAGGCACGTCTACTTCCCGGTCTTCCAGCGCAGCGATACACCCTAGCGCCAGTTCGTCGGTGGCGCAGACTAGCGCATCAAACGGCAGCGCTTGCCCAGTTGTGATCTGCGCCAACGCGCGATTTAAATAACGATAACTGGTCAGTGAGTCTGAGCTGAATCGATGTGGCAGGCTAATTAGTTGCTCAGAGAGCCCGGCTTCATCCAGCGCCCGTCGGTAACCCTCTAAACGGCTATGAGGCCCCGGCACTTCCAGCTCACCACCGACAAACGCAAGCTGTCGGCGTCCCTGAGCGATAAGGTGGTGCGTCATTTCATAAAACCCTTGGGCATCATTCGGTGCGACCGAAAAACCTCGCCCTGGGTTGCCAATGCGCACAAAAGGCACGCCAGCGTTTTCTAGCAAGGTAGGGCGCGCATCCTCAGAGGTTTCTCCCAGCAGAATAGCCGCGCCCGCCCGTTCTGGAAGCTCGGCAGTTTGATCGTGGTGGAAAAAGATCGGCACCATGCCCTGCTGGTGTAGAGCGACGGTTAAGTGTTGGTAGAGCAGAATATAGTAAGGACGCAGCTCGATATCCTGGCGTCCCAGGGAAATTCCTACCACTGCGGCCTTGCCACTAATCAGTTGCCTGGCCGCTGCGCTGGGCTGGTACGCCACATCGCGGCTGATGGTAAGAATTTTTTCCCGCAACGCGTCGCTTAGCCCTGGCTTACCATTAAGTGCCCGACTGACCGAAGCAATAGAGACATCGGCCCGCCGGGCTATTTCGCGTATGGTCGCCGTTTGAGCGCTCTGTTTGGTCTGTTTCATGCCATGCCTCAGCGATTCGACTTATGATTGTGCCAAAAATTGTGCCGAAAATCGCTGAGCATTGCGGTAAATCCAGCTACCAACCACGCCTCCCTATACGGGCAAGCTCGCTATCGAGCTGCTGAATTGCTTGTTTGGGGGAAATATCACCGGATAGGGCGTCATGCACACGGTTGAACACGGCGTTAGACACCCGCGGATACGCTTCTCCAGTAACGCTCGCAGGACGTGGCACACCATTCATAACGGTTTCATAAAGTTCGCCAATAAACGGGTGGGCTTCCAGCACCTCGGCATTTTCATAGAGCACAGGCCGCGTCGGGTTTCGACCAAACTCAACGGCGTGAGCTTTTTGTTGCTCTTCAGCGGCGAGATAAGCCACTAGGTCAGCGGCGATATCAGGATGCTCTGAGTAGCGTGAAACCGCCCAGTTCCAGCCGCCAAGCGTCGCGACAGACTGCCCTTCGGGCCCGCGAGGTAACGGCGCGACGCCAAACTTGCCTTGAATGGGTGTGCCATCGGCCTGCCCCAACGACCAAGCATAGGGCCAGTTACGCATAAACACGGCGTTACCCGATTGGAACACCCCGCGAGCTTCTTCTTCCATATAGTTGCGCACGCCCTCAGGGCTGATGTCCCCCACCCAAGAGGCTGCTAGCGCGATGGCCTCCACTGCTTGGGGATTATTGATGGTGACTTGTCCATCGGCATCCACAAAAGTGCCGCCACCGTAGCTGGCTATCCACTCCAATGCATTGGTGGTCAGTCCTTCATAGGCTCGCCCTTGGAACACAAACCCATGCATGCGCGCATTACCTGCGTCGCGCTCAGATTGCTGGATATGTCGCGCAGTGTCCGTCAACGCCTGCCAGGTTTGCGGCACTTCAGCGTCGTACTTGTCCAACAAGTCCTGGCGGTAATAGAGCAACCCTGCATCCGTAAACCACGGCAACGCCACCAGCTTGCCCTGCACGGTATTGTTATCCATCAGCGAAGGAATAAAGCCGTCAGCCGCGCCTTCCGGCAGGTAGTCATTTAGGTCAACCAAATGGTCGGCAAGTAGCCCTGGCCACACAATATCCACCATCAGCACATCCACATCTTGCGATTGGCTGCCTAATAGTTGCTGATAAAGCGACAACTTCTCAGTGGGTGATGCCGGGGTGGTGACGATATTCACTTGGTGACCATTAGCATCGGCCCACCGTTCTGCCAGGGTTGGGCAAAAATCTGCCGCCCCACCATCGCCACAGGCAATGGTAATTTCAGCCGCCATGGCAGGCAGCGTTGTGGGCAGCAGGGCAAACAGTATCGCTGACGAGCGCAGGTAGTGACGCATAGCATTCACCTCTATTGTTATTGGTAGGTAGGGAGCTAGTTAAAGGGTCGAGCCATCCACCTAGCTGGCAATCGCTAGGCTGCGGTCTTCCTGACTTGAAACAAAGCAGGCATCAAGCACGGTTTGAATTGCCGCACCACGCGCAAAGTCGGGTTGATCATTAGTCCCGCTGCGAATGCTCTCGACGAAGCGTTGGTAAATACTCGGCGTGGACGGTGCTTTCACAGTGCTCCAGCGGGCGGGATGTACGTCATCATCGAGACATACCTGCACATCCTCTTTTGAGGCGTCCAGGTCAATACGAATCGCGCCTTTATCGCCGTGCACACTCAGCGCCAGTGAGTTGTGATGCCCTGTTGCCCAGCGAGTGGCCTGAATAGTGCCTTTCGCACCATTGGCAAATGACACCCTCATCAGCGCGGTATCATTGGCATCCAGCACATACTCACCAATGCGATTGTCTGGGGCTTTTTCAAAGCAGGTTAACTCGCAGTTAACGCGGGTAATGTCGCCAACAGGGAAGCTGGCAAAGTCGACAATATGCACACCAACATCGCCTAATACGCCTTTGCTGCCGTGGGCTTCAGAAAGCCGCCACAGCCACTGGCTATCTTCATTCCAGCGCCCCCAGGCGTTACTCACTAGCCAGCTTTGCCTATAACTGGCATCGACATGACGAACTTGACCAATCGCCCCTCCCGCAACGAGTGCACGCGCGTGCTGAATCGCTGGGGCATCGCGGTAGCTTAGGTTGACCATGTTGATCACGTTAGCGGCCTGAGCAGCGGCCGCCATTTCATGGGCATCTTGTGCATTTGTCGCCAGCGGTTTTTCACACAGGATATGCTTACCTGCGGCAATGGCGACCAGCGACGTGGCTTTGTGAACACCATCTGGGGTGACGTTACTTACCGCGTGAATATCATCCCGAGCCAACATGGCCTGCAGGTCTTGATACACGTCGGCAATGCCATGATGCTCGGCAAACACCTGGGCTTTGGCAAGGTCTCGGTCGCACACAGCCACCACTTCGATGCCTTCAAGACGGCCAAAATGCTTGGCGTGCTCGCCAGCCATGCTGCCTGCACCAATTATCGCTAAACGGATCATTTAAAGCCCTCCTCGCCGGGTTTATGCAGGCTTTCGCCTTTAATCTCGACCGGATTAGGCGCTTGGTCAGCGGGTACATTAGGGCAGCTGTCGATCCATCGCGAGCCTTCCGGGCGTGCCCAGTTCACGGCGTTTTTCAACACGGTTTTCACCTGGGCATCGTAATAAATCGGATAGGTTTCATGGCCAGGGCGGAAGTAGAAAATCTTGCCGTTGCCACGTTTGTAGGTCAGGCCGGAGCGGAACACCTCTCCCCCCTCAAAGGCACTGATAAAGATCACTTCATCGGGGTTGGGCACCGCAAACGGTTCGCCGTACATTTCGGTATGGGGCAGCTCAATGTAATCCCCCAGGCCCTGAACAATCGGGTGACCTGGGTTCACTACCCACAGCCGTTCCCGCTCGCCCGCTTCGCGCCACTTGAGTGAACACGTAGTTCCCATTAAGCGCTTAAAAATTTTCGAGTAGTGCCCCGAGTGCAGCACAATCAAACCCATGCCCTGGAGTACGCGTTTTTGAACGCGATCAACCGTCTCCTCCAACACATCGCCATGGGCGGCGTGGCCCCACCATAGCAGTACATCGGTGCTTTCAAGCGTTGCTTCGCTCAAGCCCTGCTCTGGGTCTTGTAATGTGACAGCAGTGGCATTGATACCTTCTGCTTCGTTTAAACCTTCGGCGATGCACTGGTGCATACCCTTAGGGTAAATACGCGCCACGATGTCATTGGTCTGCTCGTGGACGTTCTCCCCCCATACAGTCGCGTTAATACTCATAGATTCTCCTTGCGAATTAAAACATCTTAAAAAATGACAGCTGAAGCTTAAAGTAAACGTTTACTCACGAAGAGTAAACGTTTACTTTAATACAACTTTAGTCGCTTTTTGCTCGTAAAAAGAGTGCGCATTAGCGCTCATAAAAAAGCCCGCTGCATAAAGCAACGGGCTGTTTAGCTAAGAAACACAACGTGTTAGAAGTAGCCTGCTCCACGAGGCATCATGCCAAGATGATTTTCAACATGCTTGACGCCCTGAGTATTTTCAGCCGCTACGGTCACTGCCTGCTTCTGTTCTACTGACTCTACTAGCCCCCAAATCTCTACGTTCCCACCATCAACAATCACACTGAAGCTTTCGGTTCGCACGCCGGTGTTATTGTCGATCTCTTTGAGAATGGCTTCACGGATAGAGCGATCATCCTCCGGCGACTGAGTGGGCGCTACAACCGCATTAGCAATCCCTTGAAGTAAGTTTGCGCGACTGACAATACCAACGAGCTTACCGTCTCGCACCACTGGCACCCGCTTGATGTGATGCTTTTCCAGCAAACGAGCAATGCTATGCAACGGTGCATTTTCTTCAACAGTCAGTGGCTTGGAGGTCATTACCTCATGCGCCTTACGCCCATGGGATTTAATATATGTCCCCGCGTCTTTACCGCCACTGAAGAGCGAGAGCCACCAAGAGCGGTTATCGTCCGTTTCATCTTTCACGCGACGCATCAAATCGCCTTCGCTCACGATACCCAACACCCTACGTTCATCATCGACAACCGGTACGGCACTAATGCGATTTTCGAGTAGCAACTGCGCGATATCGCGCACGTTTGCGTCGGGACCTACACTCACCACGTTGGGTGTCATAATGTCGATAGCTTGCACAGTATCCTCCAGGCGACAGGGTCGCAGTCGCAAATTATATGGCTCACCTTTGAGACTAGTGTGCTACTGGTGATTTCGCTATGCAGACCCAGCCTCAGTGCCAGTCTATTGATCCAACGCAGTTTATTTGCTGGTTTTCTCTACACTTTCCTCAGCGACTTTCTCGACATCGACAATGCCAGAACGGCTTACAACCACTTTCCAGCGAGCTAGGTAGGTTGTGTCCTCACTACCCGTCTCACGAATGACCAAGTTAAACAGGTGACGTCTCTCGACACTTTCTCTAACGGCCTGACCTTCCTTCAGACGGTAAATGAAGTGCTTCTCTTTGCTCATTAAGCGCGTCAGCATGGAAAGATCGATATGCAGCGTTTCACGGGTATGCTCATAACCGCTTAAAAAACGGGTGGGCGACATACGCGAGCTGGAACGATAATGAAGTACTTCTTCTTCACGCTGAGCGACCGTGCGACGGCGCATTTGCTGAATATCAGCATCTAGTGCGGCATAGCGCTTATAGTCGAACCACTCTAACTGCCGACCCACCGATTGATTGCGCGTGGGGTCGATATATTGCCGCCGCCACTTTGGCCTTCCACGCCGCAGCCAGCGCCATAACGTGTTACGCAGGTCGTCTTTAAACACTTCCCGCATCGCATAAAGCAGCGCCAACGCCAATACAAACAACGCAGTGACATCGCCCAGCACACTTCGCAAGTGGAGCACACCAAGCGATACAAAGGTCATTACCACTGCCGTCGCCAACGCTTTTACTGCCTTCTGCTCGCCGCTCCCAAGCTCTAGAGCACGCTGTTTGAGCGTAATTGGGTGCTCGATAAGCCGTCTTAGCAAGCGCATTTTATTCGACATCCGAGTGGGGTCTTCCATCACCCGTTCAGCGTTATACTCTTGCTCTTTTCGATAGTCGCTCTCACGCTGGCAGACAATGATAAAGCGTCGCTTTATCTCGCTAAATTCGCCGCCACGAGGCATATGCGCTACCAATGCCAACAGTTGCTGCTCGGTAAACCAGGAAAGGTAATTATCGATGTTGGCAAAGTACTTATAGAGCCGCTCGTCGGTGGGTGAATTGCGCCGTAAGCGTTTTAGAATGCCTTCGCTCAAATCGCTCATTTCATACAGTTGATCCCGGAGTCCATCGGCAAGCTCTTGAAGCTCGCCGCTCTCCTGGCGCTGATCGCTAGTGGCATGGCGTAGTTTTCGGGCGCTGACCAACATTGCCTGGGTCGTTCGTTCTAACGCCCCAACGTATTGGTAAGCGTACAAACTTAAACTCAACCGATAGGAATCACTGCCTAACTGATTACGGCTCGCTAAACGGCTATGGACCAGCGGTAAATGGTACTCGTCACTGTAGTAAGTGCGTGAAACGCTGATCGCGCCGTGATAAAACGCCTCTTCTGAAATGACATGAGTGCTAAGCCCAAGCTCTTTGGGCACAAATAGGTAAACATCGAGCGTGTGCGACGTTTCTTCCTTGAGCCGTCGAGTGAGCCTCAGCTGGAAGCTATTTTTACGCTCAACATTGATCACCTAACGAATCTCCTACTTCATTGCGTAACGCGATGATATACCATGGCCAATCATTATCAGGATGGCCGTTAAAGCACTTCTGCGGTTAACCTCTTTGCCTTGGAGCCAGGGAATGTCCATTGCCCGTTTTTCACCCTTTGAGCTGTTGCTGCTAAAGAGCCGCAGCCAAGTGGATACGGCAACACTACTACTGTTAGCCTGGGTGCTTGTCCATCGCCAGCAGGTGTCTGAAGGCCAGCGGCGACGCCGACTGGCTCAAGTCACCGCGCAATTTCGTCACGGGCACGAACTTGGGCCGGTGATGAGCATTGCCCATAGTCAAGACCTTCAAGCCATTCAGCTAGCGGCCGAGGTTGTGCGCAAAGAGTGTTCCAACGAGCGCAGTCTCAGCATACTTTACCAAGCGATCACGTTAGCCACCGACGATGGCGAGCTATCCCTGAATAACCATTACATTCTGGGCTTTCTCGCTGATTTGCTAAATGTCACGCCTGCCACATTCAGCACTCTCTTTCATGAGTTAACGGGCAAACCACTGCAACCAGCAGAGGACCCCAGTCGAGATGCTTACTGGCAGGTGCATGATCCAGAATATCACGCGCGCAAGGCACGTGATGCACACGCGGCTGAGCAGAAAGCAAAAGAGGCCAAAGAGCGCCAGCGTGCTAATAAAGAACAACAGCAACAAAAGCAGCAGAATAAACAACGCCAACAGGAAGAAGCACACCGCGAGAAGGCAAAACAGCAGCAGGCCAAGCAAGAACAGAGCAAGCGAGAACAGGACAAACAAAAAGAGCACCGCAAACGACAGGAACAGACTCAACAGCAACAGCGTCAGCGCTGGCAACAAGAGCAGAAGCGTCAGGAAGAAGCCCGTCGCCAACAGCGGGAGCGCCCCTCTTCACCACCCGATCGCCACACACGGGCGCTGGCAGTATTAGGACTAACACCAGGGGCTAATCGTGCCGATATCCGCCGTGCCTATCGCCGCATGGCGCAGCTGCACCACCCTGACCGTTTCTATTCGGGTAGTGAACATCAAATAGCACTGGCATCAACGCGCTTTCAGCGCATCAAAAGTGCCTACGATTATTTGATGCAGAACACCTGATCAGCCTACTGTTAACGATCAAGGGCAGAGCACCCAAACCGACAGTGAGTATCGACTCGAACATTATGCGCGATTTGTATCAACGACTGACACTAACCCCCGACGCGAGCGATCAAGAAATCAATAGCGCGGTGGCTCGCTGCCCAAACAGCGCGTTGCGCCAGGATGCTGAATCCGTACTTGGCGTTGCAGAACATCGCGACGCTTATAACAAGCTCCACAAAACCGTCAGCGACATAGGACAACTGCGGGCAAGGCTTGGACTCACCCACGCTGCTCATTGGCAAGGCGATGTGGCCAACGACTTTTCCCTACCACCCGATCATGCTATTTCGCGCCATGACGAGCTGATTGATCGCGTCAGTCTTGCGGTATCGCTTTATAACCGCTGGAGGCGTTTCAAAGGCCCTTGGCTACTCGTTGCCCTGTTCACCATTGGTACTGGCATAGGTCTCGCCTTTGGGCTCGCCTTGGGCCTTGGGCTTAGCATAGGATGAGGCCTCTGCCCGCTCGCGCTCATCTCGGCGGGTTTCAGCTTCTGTCGGGCGCGGAGCAGGTTTTGGCGGCGCTGGCCGCTTTCGCGGGCTATCGCCGTCTTCATCACTGATACTCCCTCCCCGGCTCTTACCACCCGGCTCATCGAGCGTGAAATCCGTGCCGGTGCGCTCTTTTACCGTAGGCTCTTCTCTCGCAGCCTCATCGGGCATACGATTTTGCCGACGATCTTCTGAACGCGCCTCCATGCTGACACTGAGACGCGGTACGCCCAGATCGATTTCCTGCGCTTCCATGCGTTGCTTCAATAGCAAGTTAAAGGCACGCGATACGTCCCACTGCATTTCGGGTGCTGTGCGAAAACGCATGCGCAAAATAGGGCAACCATCTTCAAAGCCCTGCACACCCTGCATTTCTAAAGGAGACCAAATATAGTGACGCATCATAGGGTCTTTGCGTAACTCTTGCGCTGTCTCTTGCATCAGCGTAATTGCATCATCGATTTTCATCGCATAAGGGATACGAATCCGCATTAGCGCAATACCGAATTGGCGCGACATATTATGAATCGACTCAATACGGCTAAAGGTAATGATATGGACAACCCCATCTAAATCACGCAGCTTCACAGTACGTAGTGTTAAGCCCTCAACGGTCCCCATATGGCCATTAATTTGCACGAAATCATCCACCGCCAGGGAGTCTTCAATCAGAATAAAGATCCCGGTGATTAAATCCTGCACCAACGTTTGGGCACCAAAACCAATCGCCAGACCGATGACACCCGCACCCGCAAGTAGTGGTGTGACGTTAACGCCAAGATTTGCTAGCCCGGCAATCACCGCGATAATCAAAATCGTCACAAAAATAACATTACGAATCATCGGCGTAATGGTTTGCGCCCGAGCTTGATTCACTCGCCTTCCGCGAGAGCGCGCGGATGACGTTAGCGCCCGCTGAATAGCCGTATCAGCAAAGATCCAGACCAGCCAAGCCAGCAGAATAGTTGACCCCAGACTTATTAAGGCTTGACCAATACGGGCACTGGCTACCGCTTGCTGACCAAGGCCAAACAGCGAACCGCCCCAAACCTGCATAAACAGTTCGGCGAATACCATCCAGGCGCAAAGGTGGGCAAGTACAAAGCCGAAGCGCTCTAAACGCTTACGATATTGGCTGTAACGACGGCGATGACGGCGCTTACCCAAGCGCTCTGACTGACGTCTTAACAAGCCCGTCACCACTAACGTCAACACCAATAAGCTTGCCGAGATAATCGAGCGCGCAAGCGCTGTACCCACATCACCCACGGTGATAAAGATCGCCAATAATGAGCCACCCACCATCAGCAGCGCAGGAATATGCCAGAGGCCGCCCAGCGCACGGATCATCTCAACGGCGGCACTAGCATCACGGCGCTGCTTGTAAGGGCGGTTACAGATCAAATGGCGAACAGGTCGTTTAAATTTAAAGATAAAGCGTGCTGAAAGCAGCGCAGCCAACATATTCGCAAGCACAGACACTAAGCTGGAAAGCTCACTACCCAGTAGCTCAACCAAGCGGGTAGAGTTCACCGCATCGCCCAAGGCGATTAATGCGCCAATGACAAACAGACCACGCAAGGCTTTTTGCTGCAGCACCTGTACCGCTGTAAAACGATGGCCACGGCTGAAAAACGCAATGACCGTTTCAATCACCACCGACAACGCGCGACCGCACACACAAACGTAAGCCACAACCAGTACAACCGCTCGGCCTGGGCTGTAAGGTAATATCTGCCCAATCCCTAGGGTAATCGCGAATGACAGTGCCCAAGGCAGCATGCGGCGTAAAAAGTGCACTGCCAATAACCAGGCTTTCGGGTCACGAGGCAAATCAAGCGGCCATTCTCGTCGTGTGGCGATCAAACGCCCAAACGCAATCATAACGACCAGCAGCGTCCCCCAAATAACACCAAGGACGGCGCCTTCAGCCACTGCGCGTAGCGCCTCCCCCTGGTCAGCACCATCATTTAATGCGCGTAAGTCGGCAGCTCCTTGAACCAATTGTCGTGACCATTCATCAACCGGCGAATCGCCAGCCTGAGCCTGCTCGCCAATATCGGTCAGCGTATCGGCTAGTGCGCCCAGCAGGCCTTGATGAACGATTTTATCCTCTTCGCCAGCCTCGGTGGCAAGCTGTAACTCACGCAGGGAGTCGAGCAGCGCTCTACGCTGCTCTTCATTTTCCAGCATTGCGATCACATCGCTAAGCGAGCTTTGGAAGCGTTCACTACTGACACTCTGCTCTTCTGATGCATCATTGCCTCCCCCCAGGCTTGGCAGAGAAACGCTCTGCGCCTGTGCGAAGGTCATCACACCTAGGAGTAGCGTCAAAAAAACGCCTAACACGATATTGATTGTCCAGTGCTGTCGCACGCTTAACTCCCGAAAATGAACTGACATAACACGCCGCTTAGTTAGCGTTTACTTAACTTTGTACGCTCAGCCTTAATGCGTGACTATGATAGGCTGTTGGCTTAAACGTTCACCTCAAGGATACCGAGATGACGCTGCACGCTCCTCCTAACCGTACAAATAGTGATGGAAAAACAAGGCGTGTCGGTGTGGAAATCGAATTCGCCGGACTCCCGCCGCATGATACCGCTGAGCTGGTACGCGAGCTATTTGGGGGTGAGCTTAACGTGGTCAGTCCCCATCGGCTACTCGTTGAAGCGACTCGATGGGGCGAATTCGGTATTGAGCTGGATACCCAGTATGCTCATCCTGATAAGACGTTACTGGAAGAACACCATGAAAGCGACAGTGAATGGGCACGTCAGCAGCGCCATCGGCGAATAGAGTTCCATCAAAAAACCCGCGAACTGATTGGTGACATGGTGACGGGCCTAGTGCCGACGGAAATTGTCTGCCCGCCGATTCCCTGGGATGAGTTAGGTGAACTAGACCAGCTATTTAGTGCCCTGCGCGACAAAGGCGCGAAAGGCACGGATGCCAGCTTACTCTACGGATTTGGCTTGCATCTAAACCCTGAAGTAGAACGGTTTGACGTTGCTTACCTTCTAGCCATGATGCAAGCGTACTTGCTTCTCGCCAGTTGGCTGCGCGATGAAATCAAAGTCGACATTACCCGTGAAGTACTGCCTCACGCCAATCCATTTCATAAAGAGTACGCTCTTAAAGTCCTGGATTCTGGTTATCAGCCTGATTTAGATACGTTTATCGATGACTATCTGCACTACAACCCAACGCGTAATCGAGAGTTAGATCTACTGCCGCTGTTTGCGCACCTGCGTCCTGACCATCCCCATGAGCTGCTGCATAGCCAGCTCACTAAACCACGCCCGACGTTTCATTACCGGCTACCCAATGCGCAGCTTTCTCAGCCCGGTTGGGGGTCAGTTGTGGAGTGGAATCGCTGGGTTGAGGTAGAAAAGCTAGCCGCAAACAGTGACGTGCTGCGCGCTCGCTGCGATGAGTATATTGCTGAACACAGCCAACCTTGGTGGAAACGCTGTAAAACGAAGCTGCTTGGCCTATTGAAGTCATCCTAAACACACTGCCTGAGTGAGAACGTGCCAGCATGTCTCGACCACTTATTGGGATTACAACCTCTGATCAAAAAAGCCACCTAGCGTGGTGGTTTGACTGGTTCGCCGTATGGCGACATGGCGGCAAACCGCTTCGCTTGTCCCCATCACGCCCATTGCCAGCCCACCTTGACGGGCTAATTATTGGAGGCGGCGATGACATCCAAGCACACCTTTACGGCGGCGAAGTACAGCTGGATGTGCGGCTAGACCCAGCCCGCGATGAACTGGAACTCAATCTACTCGGCCGATTTATTCCACAAAACACTCCTGTATTGGGAATTTGCCGGGGAGCTCAGCTAATCAACGTCCATTTAGGAGGCACCCTCGACCCTGATATTTATACCACCCATGAAGGCCTGAAACGACGGCGCACTGTGCTACCGCGCAAAACAGTGGATATTGTCGGAGGAAGCAAGCTTTATCAGCTGTTAGGTGTCACGTGGTGTCGCGTGAATAGCCTGCACCATCAGGCGGTCAATCAAACAGGTGATGGCATCAATATTGTCGCCCGCGACCGGGACGGGCTAGTACAGGGAATTGAGTCGACAAAACATGACTTTTTGATTGGCGTGCAGTGGCATCCCGAGTGGCTTATTTTCAACCGCCCCCAGCAGCGTTTAATTAGTGCACTGGTGGCGGCAGCGAAGCAAGGCGCAGGCTAGCAACCTGCGTACCGCCTCTGGCTAGCCTTTTAGGGCTGCCAGCGCGGCCTCATAATCAGGCTCATTTTTCAGCTCGCTTACCAGCTCACTGTGCAACACGCGGTTGTCTGCATCGAGCACTACCACGGCACGGGCGCACAACCCTTCCATTGCACTATTAGCCAATGCGACACCCCAAGCTTCTTGGAACTCTCGATGGCGGAAGGTAGACAAGGTTTCAACGTTATCTAACCCTTCTGCGCCGCAAAAGCGCTTGGCTGCAAATGGCAGGTCAGCAGACACCACCAGTACCACGGTATTATCCAATTGCGAGGCCAGTTCATTGAACCGCCGAGTAGACACCGCACAAGTGGGCGTATCCACACTGGGGATAATATTCAGTACTTTGCGCTTGCCCGAATAAGTATCAAGGGTGACATCATTCAAATCGGCATTGGTGAGCGTCATCAGCGGAGCAGTTTGGCCTGGAGCAGGTAGCGTTCCCGCCACATCCATGGGCTCGCCAGCACGGGTTATCTGTTGCATATTAGGCTCCTAATATAAAGCGAAAAAGGTGTATGGTGAGAACTACCACCTTACAGGGCAATGCCCTGATTGGGCTAACTTTTCCTCTCTAACCTTTCTTCGCTAACCTTTCTTCGCTAACCTTGCCTCTGACAGGACAACGAGAACGCCATGACCTCTTTAGTCATTATCAAAACCGGTGACGCCTTCCCTGAAGTGGTCGACCAATACGGTGATTTCGAGCAACTCTTTATCAATCAGCTTTCGACGGTACTGCCGACACATCTGTCACTCAGGGTTTGGGATGCGCGCAAACAAGGTGTTCCACCTACTCCTACCTCATTCGCCGGCATTATGCTCACGGGTTCCCACAGTATGGTGAGCGAACAGGAGCCATGGAGCGAGGCACTAAAGCCTTGGCTTGAGCAAGCGTTAGCCGAGAACGTCCCTATGCTTGGCGTGTGCTATGGTCACCAGTTGATGGCGTCAGCCTTCGGTGGCATTAGCGATTACCACCCTGCAGGAAGAGAATCAGGAACGCGCAAGGTACGGCTGACCCAAGCAGGCCATCAAGACCCCCTGTTTAGCAAGCTGCCCACACACTTCTCGGCTCACCTGACCCACGCCCAGTCCGTCATGCAGTTGCCACCCAACGCCACGGTGTTGGCGCATAACAACCACGATGCTCATCAAGCATTACGTTATGGCCCCCGCCAATGGAGCGTGCAGTTTCACCCAGAGTTCACCCGACCAGTGATGCATGCTTATATCGAGCGCCAGAAAGCCGCATTGCGCGACCAAGGTGAAAATCCCGACGCCCTCATTGACGCGATCACCGACACTCAAGCGGCCTCTAGCCTACTGCGCCATTTCCTACGCTTTACGTAAGCCGCTTTTGGTCGCGTCTTGATGCAAGCCGATCCGCTAATCGCGTGGGTTCTGGTAACTTGGTGCGTCCTAAACAGCGCACCACCCAGTCAAGCGATGTTTCAAGGGATAATCGATGCCCAGGCGATACGAACACCGGTTTCACATTTTCCCGCGAGCGTAGCACGGCACCAATAACGTCGTTACCTGATGTTAGAGGCACCCAATCCCCCCGCGTGTTTCCCACCTCTGCATGCTGCCCCGTTAAGCGGGACTTAGCGATGCCGATCGTCGGTAAATTCAGCCATAGCCCCAGGTGGGCAGCGACACCAAGCCGCCGAGGATGCGCAATCCCCTGCCCGTCGACCATTACCAGTTCGGGTGTGATCGCAAGCTTAGCGAACGCTTCCAGAGCGGCAGGGATCTCGCGAAAAGAGAGCAGCCCGGGAATATAAGGCATCCGCGTTGGCTCACGATGAACCACCTGCTCTACCATCGTTAGGTGTTGCGTGGTGTCAGGCTGCCATTTTAGGACAACGACCGCCGCCCGAGTGATATCACCACCCGCTTCAAACCCAATATCGACCCCAGCAATGTGGTGCACAGAACCGATACGATCAGTGGTTTCAAGTCGTTTCGCCAGCACTGTTTGCAGCGCTACGGCCTCTTTTGGAGCTAAATTCCAGTCATGTAGCGGTGCGTCCATGCAGCCTCCTTTTACTGAACCATAACCATACTAACGTAGCTCAACTTCCCAACTGCAATGACAGGCAAAAAAAATCCCCTTAAGCCGCTGGGCGTAAGGGGATAGAACGATCGTTAAACGTCGTTTTAAAGCACCATTATATGGCGCTATACATTAACTTAAGCGCGTTCGCGGCGACGAACGGGTGCATCACCGTCATCACGGCGACGACGTGGAGCACGCTCAGGTGCACTGTCTTCACTAATTTCTAACGGGCGACCAGCAACGCGGGCACGCGCCATTTTCGCCAGAATAGTGGAAGGCAGGCCACTGGGTAGCTCAACTACCGAGAAAGCGTTGCGGATATCGATACGACCGATACGCGCGCCTTCGATGCCACCTTCGTTCGCCAGTGCACCCACCAGTTGACCAGGCTTAACGCCATCTTTATGGCCAACAGAAACACGGTAACGAATCATACCTTCGCTAGGTGCGCTTGAGCGCTCGCGACGGCCACCGGGCTTGCCACCAGGCGCGCTATCACGCGGAGCACGCTCTTTACGCGGGGCTTGCAAGCGTCCAATCGGCGCTTCGTCAGCACGTGCCATCGCGGCAAAAGCACAAGCTAGCTCAACGGCATCATGGCCTTCTTCTACCAGGCGCTCAACCAGTGCACGCTGCTCTTCAGCACCTTTGGTCAGGGCTGCCACAACGCGATGATGGAATACGTCATCACGGTGAGCGCGAATAGCGGCTTCGTCTGGCAGCGGCATTTCAGTCATTTTCTGACCGGTAGCCTGCTCCATCCAGCCCACTTTACGGCCTTCACGGAAACCAGCGAACGTAATCGCGATACCGCTACGGCCTGCACGACCGGTACGACCGATACGGTGAGTATAAGCTTCTGCGTCTTGCGGCAGATCGTAGTTGATAACGTGCGTAATACGCGGAACGTCAAGACCACGAGCAGCGACGTCGGTCGCAATCAGCACATCAACCTTGCCACGCTTGAGGCGTGTAATGGTGCGCTCACGCAGGCTTTGGTCTAGATCGCCAGACAGGCCAGCGGCATTAACGCCACGGGCTGTCAGCTGTTCAACCAACGTGGTACAAGCAGCACGAGTACGCACGAAGACAATAGCGGCATCAACCGGCTCAACTTCAAGGATGCGTGCCACTGCTTCAAGCTTAGCGCCACCATCGACGCGTACAATACGCTGTTCAATGTTTTCACCGGTCGTCGTGCGCGACTCAATCGCAACTTTTACCGGATTAACCAGATAGCGGTTAACAATGCGCTCAATTTCAGTCGGCAGCGTTGCCGAGAAGAACACACGCTGAGCATCTTTAGGGGTATCGGCAACCACGCGTTTTACGTCGTCGATAAAGCCCATGCGCAGCATTTCGTCAGCTTCATCCAGCACGAGTGCCGAAAGACCGTCGAGTTTCAGACTACCGCGATCAAGGTGATCGATAATACGGCCAGGGGTGCCAACAATAACCTGGGCACCGCGCTTTAGCGCGCCTAACTGTTCACGGTACTCTTGGCCACCACAAAGGATAGCGACTTCAAGACCCTTGAGGTTTTGGCCATATTTACTGAACGAAGCCGCAACCTGCTGAGCAAGTTCACGGGTCGGAGCCATAACCAGTACTTGAGGCTCGCGACGGGTAAGTTCTAAACGCGATAACAATGGCAATGCAAATGCAGCGGTTTTACCGGTGCCGGTTTGTGCTTGGCCCAGCATATCGCGGCCTTCCAGCAACGCAGGAATTGTCTGCGCCTGGATCGGCGAGGGAATTTCGTAGCCTTGTGCTTCAACAGCAGAGAGAACGGCAGGCAACAGAGCAAGATCGCCGAAGCTCGGCGAAGCGACAGAAGTCGAGGTCATTAATCACACCTTGGTAGGCCGGTTTTTCCGGCAAAAAACATCGTAAGCGTCTCTGACTCTGCTCGTTAATACGCGTGACAATGCATATTAATAAACAAGGATCCGCAAGGCGGATATCATCATCAATGGAGTCGGAGACGCCGGTCGCACCTAGCATTCGGTTAGCAAACACCGCATAAGCGGGCTAACCGCTGTGGCGACCTTCTGCGCCGATTTCACCCGTTTGGTGAAATACTGGAGGCGCGCCATCTTCACAGCAATGAACATCTGCAGTTGGCAAGATGTTCCAGCAAGCATTTCACTTCGTAGTCAACGCTACCTAGGAAATTGCTTATCGTCGTGATGGAGGGGTCAACACATGCGAGGAGGGCGCATCCTAACACCGCCAGTCGCTTATGACCAGTTTTTTTGCTTTAACCGTTATTAATACTCCGACTTGCACATATTCACTGTTTGTCTAACATGAGAAGTGCCTGACGATGTTCACTAACTTCAAGGAGTGATGCTATGAACTGGGATCAAATTGAAGGCAGCTGGAAAGAAATGAAAGGAAAAGCTCGCGCAAGCTGGGGTGAATTAACTGACGATGAGCTTACCCAGATTGGCGGCAAAAAAGATCAACTTGTTGGCAAGCTACAGCAGAAATATGGTTTAGAGCGGGAAGAAGCCGAACGCCGCGCTGATGAATGGGCGAACGATCTTTAACGTTTGTCGTCCAATTAACCGCACATTAATAGCTACATGGAGAGATGCTATGCGCAAGACAATGCTTACCACTGCTATCAGTACCGCCCTTTTAGGCAGCTTAGCCTTCGGTGTTCAGGCCTCAACTGAACCCCAAGGTATGTATTCTGCAGATGACATCATGGATGCAGAGGTGTTTTTTGTTGGTGGTTCTGGTGAAGAAATAGGTGAAGTGGAAGATATTCTTTTTGATGAAGAAATGCGCATTTCAGCGTTAGTCGTTGAAAGCGGCGCAGTTCTGGGCCTGGGTGGTCGTGAAATTGTGATTAATACCGATCAGTTTACCCTGGAAACCCATACCGAGAGTGATGGTGGTACCGAGCACCGTATTATGCTCGAGGCTTCCCAAGAGGAAGTCGAATCCTTCCCTACCTATAATCGTGATTGGTGGGAGCAGACTAAAAATAGTGCTCGCGATGCGTGGCAAACGACCAAAGAAGGTGCCCAAAGCGCTTGGCAGACTACTCGCGAAGCCGTTAATGACAACCAGTAACTTAAATCGCTCAAGCTAGCGATTAACTAGCCAAATGGGCCACCCAGCAACTGGGTGGCCCATTTGTTAGTAACGAGATTTGAGATGCAATTTCTGAGAAGCTCTCTGCTTATCAACTATTATGAAGCTCGACGACGGATGCCCTGCCCTGGCAAGCGTTCACGATCATGAGGACGCTCTAAATCCAATAGCGGTCCGGCAGGCACAATGCGCGTTGGATTAATTGTGTCATGGCTGTAGTAGTAATGGCGTTTTATCTGGTCCATATTGATGGTCTCTGCAATGCCCGGCCACTGATACAGCTCGCGAACGTAATTTGCTAGATTGGGGTAATCTTCAATACGTTTTAAATTGCACTTAAAATGACCGAAGTAGACAGCATCAAAACGGATCAGCGTGGTGAAAAGCCGAATATCCGCCTCTGTTAACCACTCCCCCGCCAGATAACGATGCTCGCTCAAGCGTTTTTCCATTCGATCTAAAGCATCGAACAGCGCCAGCACATGTTTTTCATACACCTGCTGATCCGTCGCAAAACCCGACTTATAAACACCGTTATTAATATGCTCGTACACATCGTCGTTGATGTCATCAATAGTGCGACGCAGGTCATCAGGGTAAAAATCTAAATCGTTACCGGTCAACTCATCAAACGCGTGATTAAAAATGCGTATCAAATCAGCTGACTCATTATTGATTATTGCGCTACGTTGCTTATCCCAAAGCAGCGGTACCGTGACCCGTCCCGTATAGGCAGAATCACTCATCGTATAGAGCTGATGGTGATAGTCGACGTGGTTAACCGGATCCCCGCTGGAGCCCTCAGCTTGGTTATACGTCCAACCCTTCTCCTGCATCAAAGGGCTGACATGAGAAGCACCAATAAGTGATTCCAGCCCTTTTAATTTGCGCATAATCAGAACTCGATGCGCCCAAGGGCAGGCTAAAGAGACATAAAGATGATAACGGTCTGCTTGCGCGGGGTAGCGCTGCCCTTGCCACTGTTTGCCTGACGATGCGCCGCCTGACAGCACTTCTCTCATGGAATCGTCACCCACCCAGTCGCGCAGCTGAGCAGACTCACGGACAAATTCGCCACCATGCTTCTTAGTGTCGTACCACTGATCAACCCATTCGCCGTTAACAAGCAGTCCCATCGGGCGGTCTCCTGTTGTAATAATCGTATGTAGTAAACGCATTAATAATGCTGATGGCGTTTAGCATACGCCCGCTTTCCCGATGCTCAAGCGGATGTTTTACGGCGATTCATTCGATGAAATCGAATCCTTAGGACAGAGTTCGCTCACCCCCTGCTTCAATGCCTGCGCCATCGCGTGGGCTGCAGGGCCAGCGCGATCTCGGTCTCTGAATATCAACTGCATGGGCACCATACGTATCCCACCAGCACTCAACGGCAGAGGTTTGAGTTGCCCACTTGAAAGTTCATCAGCAATCCGGGTTTCTGGCATCCAGGCAAACCCTAACCCGCGCTTCAACATATCTAAAGACGTGTTTAAGTGACTCACCGTCCATCGTTGCTCCGCTTTCAGCCAGCCGGAATTAGTCGACTGGCGTAGCGCTGAATCACGTACGACCAGTTGGCGATGCTGGGTTAGATCCCGCAGGTCTAGCGAGCGGCTAAGCTGGTGTAACTCATGGCTTGGGTGTGCCACAGCGATAAACCGCACGTTCACCAGTGGTTCACCTAAATACCCCTGAGCCGCAATCCCTGAAACCACGAGATCGGCACGGCCATCGTGAAGCATCTCCGTACCACCATTTAGCACGCTTTCATGCAACTGTACTCTGACCTGAGGATACATTTCTGAGAAACGCTCAAGCGCTTTCGCTTGGGCAGCGGCTGGAAAAATCTGATCAATAGCGACCACGATTTCAGCTTCCAAGCCAGCAGCCAAACGGGTAGCAACATCTTCTAAAGAAGCGGCACTCTCAATTAACTGGCGAGCTCGGCGCAATAAGAGTTCGCCCGCCTCAGTTAGGCGTACCTGCCTACCTACCGGCTCTAACACCTGAACACCCAACTGCTCTTCTAACTTGTGCACGGCATGGTTAAGCGTAGATGGGCTTTTATGAATAGCCTCGGCCGCCCGCGCAAACCCACCATGGTCAACGACGGCTGCCAGCATCTGCCACTGTGCAAGAGTTACTCGAGACATTTCGATTCCCTCGACGCTAAACAGCGAAATAATCCGCTTTATGTTCGAAAAACCCTTATAGAATGCCAGGAAAAAGCGCGGAGTACTTGCTTGCAAACAATTATTCCTAGGTATCAGGCTGCCAAGGGGAGCTACCTGACACTTTTTCCCTTAAATCACGGCTAATCGACACTAAAATTGCCAAACACGACAAAAGAAACAATTTTTTACAAAAAAGACAGCATCTAACACCAGCCAATCACTAAGTCCTCTTAATAAATCTACTGGAGACTGCCTCATGATGAGTAATTGGCTTTCGAGCAGCCTTAATTTTTTGACAAAAATAATACAGATCTAATACAAAAGCATTATGAAATTAATTTAACTTTTAAATTTGGTGGAAAATATTGCTAAGCGTCACCTCCCTATGGTTAATTACTCTGCCCACTTAGCCCTAACGCGGCTATCAAGAAGTTACTTTTTTTAGCGAACGGTGTTCACAAATAGATTTACTTACTTATTACTTCCGTATTTCAATGAAGTACATTTAGTGTACAGGCATACAGTCTGTTCACTCTTACCCTCATGGGGTATGGTTCTTGGGTTTACTTTCTTTCATGTTATTCATTTACCACGAACTCGGCGGCCCATTTACCCATGTTGCGAATTCTTCATTCGCTGCCCCGCACACATAAATTGTTACTGTTACCCGTGGCTACAATGGTCACTGTGCTGGGCACACAAAAGTTAATTACGACCTACCACGACTTAAATCAATCCCATACACCACTGGAAAGCG
This sequence comes from Halomonas sp. MS1, assembly GCF_024182575.1. Lineage (NCBI taxonomy): Bacteria > Pseudomonadati > Pseudomonadota > Gammaproteobacteria > Oceanospirillales > Halomonadaceae > Halomonas > Halomonas sp. MS1. The sequence continues at coordinate 2,637,146 of NZ_CP098926.1, read as the reverse complement.
TGCTTGTACCGCTTCCCAGCGACTCTGCTCCAGGGGTTCCTTCATTGCGTCAAGAACGCACCCCCGTTGCTGAAGCCATTGATCGCGCTTCTCGCGCTATTGATGCCACGCGAGATAATATTCCGCTGAACGACCTCGCGGCTACCGAAATTGTCGATCTAGATGTCATCACTAGCGCCGAAGCCTCGATGGCTAGCGTCACGACGCAACCTCCCACTAATGCCCAGCTGGATGACGGCGCGCTTCACATGGCCGTGGTCTTAGGGACCCTCTCAAGCGGTATGCTCGATGCTGATAAAACGGCTTCCTCCGAAGTGGATAACACGGCTTCCGTGGAAATTGCCGATGCCACTTCATATGAAGATTATGGCAATGAGCTATTTGGTGATATTTCGTTTCTCGAACTGGAACTTGCTGCGGACGAGCCCTACGTCCCTAGGTGGAAAACACATATTGTTGAGTCGGGTGAGACCTTTGCATTGCTGGCACAGAACAAGCTAGGCCTTGGCTACAGCGAAGTAATGGCGTTGCTAGAGGATCTCCCGGATCCACGTATGCTTACTCATTGGCGTGCTGGCCACAGTTTCGATTACAAGTTAGATGAAAATGGTCGTTTACTGTCGTTGCGCATGATGAAAAACACCCGTGACGGTATCTTGCTGGAGCGCGATGAAGAGCACTTTGCCGCCACGGTTATTGAGCGCCAGGGTGAAGCGGTACAGCGTCTTTACGCGGGTAGCGTAAGCGGTAGTTTTGCGCGCTCAGCCCAGGCAACGGGGCTAAGTAGCAGCGCCGTTACTGAACTCACTCACCTACTTGAGCAAAAACTCGATTTTCGGCGCGACAGCCGTCGTGGAGATCGCTTTCAAGTGCTAGTTGAGTCAGACATGATTGATGGAGAAGCGTTTGACTCTCGCGTGCTTGCTGTTAAGTACGATGGCGAACGTATGGACTTAACGCTTCTTCGCAATGCTACTGATAGCAATTTCTATACGCCCGAGGGGAGTAGCTTAGACCCTGCTTTCTCGCGCTATCCGTTTGAAGGCAATTACCGTCTAAGTTCCAATTTTAACCCGCGCCGCAAACACCCAGTGACTGGCCGGATAAGCCCACATAATGGAACCGATTTTGCGATGCCTATTGGCACACCTGTCGTTGCTCCCGCCAATGGCCGCGTGGAAAAAGTGGGCAACCATCATGCCGCGGGACGCTACATTGTCGTTCGTCATGATAATGGCTATCAAACCCGCTATCTTCACCTCTCTCGTCCGCTAGTCACCGAAGGTGCGCGTATTGAAATGGGTGAGCGCATTGCGCTTTCGGGCAATACAGGGCGGAGTACGGGGCCTCATCTGCACTATGAAGTCATCGTCAACAATTCGCCTGTCAACGCGATGAACGTAGAGCTGCCTGAAAATACCAGCCTAAGCGGAGATACTTTGATTGCTTTCCAGCGCCAGGCTGAGCCCATGATGGCAGCATTGGATAGCGGTGAGACAGGTACTATCAGCGTTGCAAACTACGAGCGCCAAGAAGAGCAGTAACCTTCCCTCTCTTTACATTGAACAATAACGCCGCCCTGAAGGGCGGCGTTATTGCTTTGAAGCAAGTCTACGTTTACAAACCTTGCTTATAAACCATTCTTATAGAAAACCTAGCAATCAATCCGCCCTTCACGTTATACCGCTCGTGACAATGCAGCCAACAGGTCGGCGTCACGACGGTAAATATCATCGCGGAATTCTACTTCCCCTTGAGCATTTGGCCAGGCCGTTAAGTAGTGCAGCGCGACAGGAATACGCTGAGGGAGATTAACATTACGATCACTTCCACTACTGTTAAGCAACGAAGACAGTTGGTAGCGACTGCCACTATCTTGAAGCAGTAACTGCGCAAATTCCGTTACGCCTTCAACGCGCACACAACCAGAGCTGAGCGCTCGCTGATCGCGCTGAAACAACCCTCTGGCGGGTGTATCGTGAAGATAGATCATTTCGCTGTTGGGAAAACGTACCACCACGCGGCCTAGCGGATTACCGCCACCTGATACTTGGCGCAACATCACTGCACCAGGCCGTTGCCAGTCAATAGCGTCAGCGTTTAACCGCTCGCCGGAGTGGCTTATCACTTGGATATTACGCCGGGCCAAATAGCCTGGATCTCGTCTAACCTGAGGTAAGACGTCCTCGCGCATAATGGTCGGTGGAATCGTCCATGACGGGTTGATGGTTAAGTGGCTAATCGCCGAATGAATAATAGGCGTTTCGCGCCGCGGTGTGCCGACTACCACTCTGGTATCCCAGTGCTCACCATTAGGCCGAGTGTAGTGCAATCGATACCCCGCAATGTCAACCCACACGCGCGGTTCATTGGTTTGAATGGGCCTGATCCAACGCGCCCGCTCTAAGTTGACACGCAGTTGATCGATTCGCGACGTGACCGGCGTGTTCAATGCAAGCCGCGTGCGCTGACCCACAACACCATCTTCTTGCAACTGATGACGACGTTGAAATTGCTTAACAGCCCCTTCTAACTCAGCATCATAGGTACGCTGGTTGCTAACCGCAGATTGAACCTCAATCATTGGGTAGGCATTGCTATCTGCCGCCAGCAAGTTGGTTTCTCCCCAATAGGCCAAGCGCTGTCGCAATACCAGCACATCCTCATTAGTATCACCTGGGCGTAACGCCTCATCTCGACCTGCCAGGTAGGGAACATTGCCTTTTTCAGCCAGCGTACGGTATTGACGCAGCGCATCGCGTAGCTGAGCGTACTCCGTTGATGAGGGCCTCACATAGTCAAACGCGCCCTGAATATCGTCATTTTCCACCGCATGGGCAATGCGCAGCAAAGAGTAGCGGCGCTCAGGCCTAGGGATATCCCATTTCGGCTCGACCTCGTTTGGATTCACCTTGCCCCGCGAAAGGTGCTCAAGTGCGAGTAAAAGTGCTGTCGTGGCCTGAATATCAAAGTCAGCTTGCGCCAACGCACCTGCTTGCTGGCTAGTCTGAAATGCGTTTAGCAGGATGCCCGCATCGTAATCACTAGGCGCTAAACCATCATCTTCAAGACTATTTAACGCCTGCACCAGTGCTTCAACACGGCTGATATCTTGCCAGACGGGCCGTTGATTTAGCTGCTGGTAAAAGTCCTCAACAGGCAGTAACGCACTGGATTGAGTATCTAAACGCTGAGCTAACGCCTGCTCAAGAGCGCCTGTATCAGCTTGCGCGCCGGTAACCAACTGAGGCGCTTGGATCAGCGTCAGACATAGAGCCACCCCTATCGCCCATCGTCTAATTAACGTTGTCTCGTTCATCGCTCCTCCTTGCGTTACTATTCATCGTCGCTATTTATCATTGCGATTCATCATTATTACGCTACATCTATTTATCATAGCCGTTTACATGTCTCCTTCGTCGATATCTATTGCAGGATTGCACTCTATGCCTTTTTACCTACGTGCTTCTACCGCCATTTTGTCGCTTCCACTGTTGTTATTGAGCCTTCCCTTACAAGCCGCTAGCTTTTTCTCACAGGTCGCTTCTGCAGCACCTCCCGGCGTTTCGCCCTTGCATCATCAACTACTCCAACTAGCCCCATCAGCAACGCCAGAGGCGCTGCGACTCGCCGCTCAATCGCTTAGCTGTGCGGACCCAACCGCTGAGCGCTTAGCCGTCATTGATTACTCGCTTCCGTCTACCGAGCCACGGCTTTGGGTCTTCGACCTGCATCGACATAAGCTGCTATTTGAAGAGCTGGTTTCTCACGGGCAAGGCTCTGGCGATGCGTTGGCAGAGGTCTTCTCCAATACCCCCGAGAGCCACCAATCCAGCATCGGGCTCTTTCGCACAATGAATAGTTATTATGGTCGTAATGGCTATTCATTGCGCCTGGATGGCTTAGAGCCAGAGGTTAATGACTTGGCGTTTGAGCGAGCGATTGTGATCCATGGCGCTGACTATGTTAGCGACGACTTTATTACCCAGACCGGCAGGCTCGGACGTAGCCACGGCTGCCCTGCCGTACGCGAAGACATCACGTATCCGCTTATCGACAGTTTGAAAGAGAACCAGTATGTCTTCGCCTACTACCCTGATGAAGAGTGGTTAGCAACGTCGCAGTTTCTGCGCTGCCCAAACGACAATGCTGCCCACCTAGCCCAACGCTGATAATCTTGCTATCAAAATTATCTAGCGGCGACGCTGCCCACTTTGTGAGACCAGCCTTAAGGCTGGTCTTTAAACTAGTCTTTAGAATTCGCCTTTGAGGCTGGTCTTAGAGACTAATCTTTGAGACTGATCCGGATACATTAAGAAACATAGTCCTCAAAAACGCAAGAGACTGGTTTTCATCATTAATACAAGGTAAATCCGGCACGCACAGCAACCACCTGCAATACTTTGTGACAAAACATCACAAAGCTATTTACTATTTTGCAGGTACTGGCCATGTTTGCTTTTATGCATCCGTATCAAACTATCCATCGCCTAGAGCAAGAAGTGGCAGCGTTGAATGCCCAATTAGAGGCTGAAAAAAAGCGCCACCGCTGTCGCGCGATCAGCTTGATGACGCCGGTTGAGTCGCTCAGCATGCTTCAGGCCAGAGGCGCGGACATGCTTTGTTCATTGAGCAAAGGCGTAGAAGTGCACGCTCAGCACCTTGCTGCCGAGCAATCGACACTTACTGACACTTTCAGCCGACTCCATAAAGCCGAGCAAAACGCACAAACGTTGCAGCAACACCGCCAACGCTGCCAGCAAATAGACGCGTATTTATCGTCCCCTTTAGTGACTGAGCAAGCCTTCCACGATATACGTCAGTTGAGTGTCGAATTAGGGCACAGCGCAGGCCATACACAAGCGTTAGCCATTACTGCGGCCTTGGAAGTCGCTCACTTTCATGAACAACCGGCAGGCATGCCAGCAATAGTCCAGGACCTGCAAGAGTTATCAGAACACTCTCGGCAATTAGCGCATCAGCTAGCGCAGTGGATCGAGCGCACCGCATTGCAAGTCAATGAAGATGCAAAGATCCGTGATTATCAGCAGCAGGAAATAAAGGCCTTAACCAGCGCCGCCCAAGCAGCAGAACAGGTCATTGAGCAGTTGATAGACCAGTCACGCCATATGTATAAGGTCATACACCACAGTACAACCACGGCTTATTTGCACGCCGCCAAACTCGAGCATGCGGTATGGAAAAGCCGCCTTTATAGGCAACTACTCTCTGCTCATCTGGAAGAGAATTTAGAAGATCACCAGCACTGCACGCTTGGGCATTGGTACTTTATGGGGGACGGTCATCGCTATAAGCATACGGAGGCTTACAAAGCGCTGGCGGCACCGCACAAGCGTTTTCATGAAAGCGGTTTAGAAGCACTTAAGTTTGCCCGCCAAGGTGATCATAATGGCCAGCTTGCGGCACTGGCTATGATGGAAGAAGCCAGCAGTCAGCTAGCGCTCCAGCTTGATAAACTGATGGAGCATGCCGTTTATGAGGTTCCCCTTTCAAATGGGCGCCCTTCACCATTAGCAGATTCACCTTGATGACGTGCTGTGGGCCTGCCTAGCAGGCGTACACATAACACACCCTTTTATGCCATGCTGAGTGGGTTACTGCGCTTTTAATCACTCACTCAGCAGGGAAGGCAATGTCGCAGATCAAAAAGCTAGATCTCGCTTTACAGGGCGGTGGAGCCCACGGTGCTTATACATGGGGTGTCATCGACCGCTTACTTGAAGATGACCGTATCGAAATAGAGGGCATCAGTGGCACAAGCGCTGGCGCAATGAATGGTGTGGTTATGGCAGACGCCCTCACCCGCGGTAACAAAGAAACGGCTCGTCAAGCGTTACACCAGTTTTGGAAAGCGGTTAGCCGAGCGGGGATGGCGAGCCCAATTCGCCGCTCACCACTTGATGTACTTACCGGAAACTGGTCCCTCGATCACTCACCGGGTTATGTGGCTATGGATCTTTTAAGCCGCTTGGTATCCCCCTACCAACTGAACCCTCTGAATATTAATCCATTGCGTGACATTGTCGCCGAACATATTGATTTCGAACGTGTAAGACGTTGTGAGCAGCTTAAGCTATTTGTGACAGCCACTAACGTTCGCACCGGCAAACAGCGCGTCTTTCGCCGCGAAGAGATGAGTGTAGATGCGGTGATGGCCTCTGCTTGCCTGCCATTTGTATTTCAAGCCGTTGAGATAGAGGGTGAAGCGTACTGGGATGGCGGTTATATGGGTAACCCAGCGCTGTTCCCGTTAATGGAGGAGTGCAGCGCACGCGATATTCTGTTGGTGCAGATTAACCCCATCAGTAGAGAAGAAGTCCCTACGTCTGCCTCAGCCATAATGAATCGACTAAATGAAATTACCTTTAATTCAGCCCTGATTAAAGAAATACGCATGATTGCGCTGCTTAAGCGCACCCTGGATGAACAGGGGATCGAAAACTGCTATCAGCAAGCGCTTTTCCACCGTATCAGTGGCGAACAGGCGCTAGAGGATCTCTCGGTATCCAGCAAAATGAACTCAGAGTGGCCGTTTCTATGTTACCTGTTTGAGCAAGGGCGAGAGGCCGCCGAACGCTGGCTAGAAACTCACTTTGAAGCGATAGGTGAACGTTCAACACTGGATATTGACGCTGTTTATTTGCACGAATAACCAGCACTCAGGTGTCGCACGTCTTCACCACAGATGCGCCACCTTGGTGCATTAGCAGCCTGCTACAACTCTCCATCTATCAAACAAACATATATAAGAAGCTGATTTTAAAATTAAAATAATTTTATGGCGAACTAATTGCTTAACTCTTACTGAATGATGGTAGGCGTGGACCAGGCCCAACGGGTACGAGTGCGTCGAACCTGCCCTTCAATGGCGAAGGCATGTTCTCGTTAACAACATAGCGCCTTTCCAAGCGCCATGTTTTGACCCACTCGTATCGTGCTCTGTGAGGCCATCCATGGACATTCGCAATAAAGCTAACCGCATTCGGCTATTCAACTTCTCTACCCCTCAAATGCGTGCGTTCCACTTCTCCTGGTTCGCGTTCCATATCTGTTTTTTTGGTTGGTTTGGCATCGCTCCACTGATGGCAGTGGTCCGTGAAGATTTATCACTCACCCAAACGCAGATCGGCAATACCATTATTGCCTCCGTTGCTATTACCGTTATTGTCCGCCTGCTCATTGGCGTGCTGTGCGATAAAATTGGGCCTCGTAAAACCTATACCGGTTTGTTGATGCTCGGCGCTGTGCCCGTTATGTGCATAGGTTTTGCCAATAGCTTTGAGACCTTCTTACTCGCTCGGCTGGCCATCGGCGCCATCGGTGCATCCTTTGTGATCACCCAATATCACACCACGATGATGTTTGCGCCAAATGTTGTGGGCACCGCCAATGCGACCAGTGCTGGCTGGGGGAACTTGGGCGGCGGTACGACGCAAATCCTGATGCCGTTGATCTTCTCAGGTCTACTAATGCTTGGCGTTAGTGAAACGCTAGGGTGGCGCTTAGCAATGGTGGTGCCTGGTGTCGTACTGTTTTTTACTGGGATTGGCTATTGGCTGTTTACCCAAGATGCTCCCGATGGCAACTTTAGCGACCTGCGCGCCCGCGGCGAGCTACCCGAAGCCACAGGTGAAAATAGCGCCGTACAAAGCTTTCTGACCGCAGCAAAAGATATTCGCGTATGGGCGCTGTTTATTGTTTACGGGCTCTGCTTTGGCGTCGAACTAACCATCAATAATATTGCCGCTATCTACTTCTTCGACAAGTTTGACCTGACGCTGGCAACCGCTGGTTTAATCGCTGGTTTATTTGGCCTAATGAATATTTTTGCCCGTACCCTTGGCGGCGTTTTTTCAGACCTGTTCGCCAAACAAGGCGGTTTAAAAGGGCGAGTCCGCTGGCTGTTTATCGCCTTAGTGTGTGAAGGAATAGCACTCATTGCCTTCTCACAAATGCACGTCTTAAGCCTCGCAATCGGCATCATGCTGGTCTTCAGCCTGTTTGTTCAAATGGCCGAAGGAGCAACATTTGGCGTGGTGCCCTTTATCAATAAAAAAGCACTCGGTGCTGTTGCCGGTATCGTGGGGGCAGGTGGAAACGTCGGTGCTGTATCCGCCGCCTTTCTGTTCCGTAGTGAAAGTCTTGGTTATCAACAAGGGCTTTTTTACCTTGGCATTACCGTATTAGTGCTTGCTTCCTGTGTACTGGTAGTACGTTTCAGCGATGCCACAGAAGCTGAAGAAGCAACTGCCTATCGTGATGCGGTTGGCGACGATACGAGCGCAGGCGCACTCTCACTGCGTTAGCACTCACTTACCCCTCTGTATGCTTTATCCGCGATGATTTTTTACGACACGTTTTCGCGACACATATCGCAACAGAGGGGATTTCATCTCAGGCGGGGAGTAAAAGGAAACCACTATGTCTTCAGCCCAACAGCTACTCTTAACCGCCCTTCGATGCGATATTGATAGCCTGCACCACTTAGCGACTACCTCAGAGATCGTTGGCGACATTAGCGGTTTTATCCATGCGCTCCAACGTGAACGAGGCGCCTCGACGATTTACCTTGTCTCGAAAGGTAAACGGTTTGCTACTCGGCGAAAGGAATTTGTACAGCATAGCCAAGAAGCCGAGACCGTTATGCGCCAGCGGCTAGAAGCGCTTACCGAAGAAGCACGACCACAGGCAGCGGCACGCTTACTCAGGCGGATCGCGGCGGTGTGGCTTGCCCTAGATGACTTAAACACGTTACGACAAGCCATTCATTCGTTTGCGATCTCTCCTGATGCGGCAACCCAAGCCTTTAACCACTTAATTAGTGGGCTCCTCGCCATTGTATTTGAAGCAGCAGATACCTCGGTAGACCCGGATATCACTCGCGCACTAGTGGCTATTTTCCACCTTATGCAAGGCAAAGAACTCGCTGGGCAAGAACGTGCCTGTGGTGCCTTTGGCTTTACTCATGGGCATTTCGACGATGCCCATCGCGAATTGATTCACCAATTAGTACGCGATCAGCAACGCTGCTTCGACACCTTTGAAGAGTTTGCCTCACCCGAGGCTGAACTTATTTGGCAGCAGACTCTTTCGCCGCGAACACTCGATGGGATTCAGCAGCTTCGCAATATTGCTTACCAACATGCCGGCCAAGACTCTCATCAAGAGGGCCGCGTAAACAAAACGCTTAGTGAAACATGGTACGACCTAACAACATTACGCATTGATAGCATCAAAGCCGTTGAAGACACCCTAAACCACCAATTAACGGCGCTATGTCATCAAAAAATCACTCAGGTGCATGCGACGTTAGAGCAGGCTAAAACACCTCTTAACCAGCCAACTCTTGCTCCCTGTGAGCAGCTTCTTGCCTTAAGCGATACACAGCCATTAGGAGAGCTGACAGCTAGCGCTTTAACCTCTCCATTAGGACGTTCACTGATTGAGCTTGCCCATGCCCAGTCGAGCCACCTTCAAGGTCTCAGTGATGAGCTGGAAAATACCCGTAAAGCTCTGCGTGAACGTAAGCTCATCGAACGCGCCAAAGGCCTTATCATGGCTCACCAGGAAATGACCGAAGAAGAGGCTTACCGTTTTTTACGTAAAACCTCGATGGATCACAGTAAAAGCATGGCCGATATGGCGCAGTCGATACTCGACCTTTCCTCTATGCTCAAGCGCAAAGACGAACACACGCACCCAAGCTGAAACAGCTATTTGCAACACTGCGGGCAATTAGCCATTCTAATATCTCCCCTTTCTGAATGAGCTAGGAGCACACGCTATGCAGCACCGTGTCCTAATGATCACTGGCGCCTCAAGTGGAATTGGTGCCGCCACCGCGCGAGCAGCCTCGCGTGAAGGCTATCAGCTGATACTTGCCGCCCGCTCTACCGAAAAACTTACCGCATTGGCCCAAGAGCTTGGCCCAGAAAACGTGCTGGCATGTGCGTTGGATGTCACCGACATGGCGCAACAGCAAGCAATGGTCGATCAAGCGATTGAAACATTTGGGCGTATCGATGCAGTCTTTGCAAACGCTGGGCGCGGTGGTTCTCCCGGCGGTTTTAGCGGTGCCGATCACGACGCTTGGCGTGAGATGATCCTGACCAATATTTACGGTGTAGGGCTAACGCTTCAGGCATGCCTTCCCGCGCTAAAGCGAAGCAAAGGGCATGTACTATTAACCGGCTCAGCTGCTGGACGAACGACGATTCCAGGCTCGATGTACAGCGCCACAAAATGGGCAGTGACCGGTATAGGCTATAACTTGCGTGAAGAGCTACGCGGAACGGGCATGCGCGTCACCTTGATTGAACCGGGCATGGTGGATACCCCTTTCTTTGATAAGTCACCAGAGCATGCGCTTGAAGATCGCGATATTGCCAACGCCGTGATTTATGCACTCTCTCAACCACCACACGTCGATGTGAACGAGATTTTAATTCGGCCAACGCCACCCACTGATTAAGCGACGCTACGAACGGGCAATAATGGCACCTTGCATTTCTTCTTACCTGCCCACATAACACTGGAATACCTAGCGTGCTAATAAATAACGCCGTAAATTTAGCCGCCCATACGCTTTTAAATGCAGGTGCCCCATGAGCCAACTCGCCAATACCGCCCTTTCCGTGCTCGATCTAGCACCGATTCGTCAAGGAGGTAGCGCTGAAGAAACATTTCGCAACAGCGTGTCCCTAGCGCAACGGACAGAACAGCTCGGCTATACGCGTTACTGGCTGGCTGAACACCACAACATTGCCGGCATCGCCAGCGCAGCAACGGCCGTATTAATTGGTCATGTTGCTGGGCAAACCTCCACGATACGCGTGGGCAGCGGTGGTATCATGCTACCCAACCATCCGCCCCTGGTGATTGCCGAGCAGTTCGGCACCTTAGAAACCCTTTACCCAGGCCGGATTGATTTAGGACTGGGCCGTGCGCCCGGTTCAGATGGCGCCACCATGCAGGCGATGCGCCGCAATGCACAGGCGGGCGTCGATGACTTTCCACAGCTGCTAAATGAGCTACAAAGTTACTTAGCAGATGCAGACCCTCAGCAGCGTGTGAAAGCCGTCCCTGGACAAGGCACCCACGTACCTATCTGGCTACTCGGTTCTAGTGGCTATAGTGCACAACTAGCCGCAAAACTCGGGCTCCCCTTTGCGTTTGCGGCCCAATTTGCACCGGGTTACTTATTTGAAGCATTGCGGCTTTATCGTGATAACTTCCGACCGTCGGAGCACTTAGACAAACCCCATGCCATGGTAGGGCTACCCGTTATCGCTGCCGAAAATGATGCCATGGCCCATTACTTAGCAACGACTTCTCAACAGAAATTTCTTAGCCTTATTCGAGGCAAGCCGACCCAGTCGCTGCCCCCGGTTGAGCAGATGGACTGGTCGCCGATGGAGCGCTCCCAAGTAAGCCAGTTCCTAGGTGCCGCCATCATTGGCGGGCCCGACACCGTCAAAGCTGAGCTAGAGGCCTTTCAAGCGCGGACTGGCGCGGACGAGTTAATGATCAATAGCGACTTTTATGATCATGCCGACCGCTTGCGTAGCTATGAAATCGTGGCTGACGTCGCTCGATAACTTATTAATGAAACGCTAAAACTATGACCACACTTAGCTTTACACCTATGACGCAAGAGGACTTCACGGTCTTCTGGCCTACTTTTCAGTCCATCGTTAGCGCTCAAGAAACGTACGCTATCGATCCTGACATTACCTTTGCAGCAGCTTATGCATTGTGGTGTCAGCAGCCCAAAGCGTCATTTGCGGTAAAAGATAGCCAAGGCGAGTTACTGGGCACTTACTATCTGAAAGCCAACGCTGCAGGCCCAGGCCAACACATCTGTAACTGCGGCTATATGGTAACGCCTGCTGCCAGGGGGAAAGGTGTCGCCCGCCAGATGTGCGAACACTCGCAGCAGGTAGCACGTCAACATGGCTTTGAAGCGATGCAATTTAATGCCGTGGTGGCCACAAACCAAGTGGCCGTTGCCCTGTGGCAACGGCTAGGGTTCACGATTGTCGGCACGATTCCTAACGCCTATCGGCACGCACCCCAGGGGTTAGTCGATAGCTACGTGATGTATAAAGCGCTGTAGTGACCACTTGATAACCAGGCACGCTTTATTGGTAGGACATCATAGAGAGGTCACCGAGTTATTTAAGGCAGCGCTGCAGAAGCTCTTCAGCGGCGACGCTGCCCAGCTCGGTTAAGTGGGCAATATTGCGTTCTGGGATTTGTTCCGTATCACCGTAAAAAGCAATCGCTTTTTCGACGCTGGCCTCGCGCAATAGATGAACCATCGCGTAGGGCGAGCGGTTAGTGTAATTCGCTGCGTCTTCAGGCTCAGCATCGGCAAAACAGTAATCAGGATGGAAGGTTGCTAGCTGATAGACACCTTCATACCCCAGGTCGACCAGCAGGCTTTCGGCAAGCTCGACATAATCCAGGTAGTGATCGAAGCTTTTAAACAGCGTAGGAAATACCAGCAGTGTGGTTTCCGTTTCCGGATGCTCGTTCAGCCACTCTACTTCGGCTATTAGTTCTTCCAATGCCACGTCGACTTTTTTCGAGCGCACCACCTCGACCCGAACGTTACCGCCGTCAAGCTCGCGCTTAGCAAACGGGCATATATTGTGCTCCACAATAAAGCCGCGTACCCACGCTAACGTTTGCTCTGCTATCTGGTTATCCGCCTCTTGCATCACGCCTACTACCTTACATTAGAGTGGCTATTACCACGGTTAGAACCTGCTCGTGTACCGGTAAGAAAGAGTGTACCTGCAAGAACCAGTAAATGCTTCAGACGTGTTCCTGAAACCGTGCCAACGCCACTTCATAAGACTTATGAATATGATCATCCATTAGGGCCCGAGCCACTTTTCCATCTCTGTTTAACGCCAGCTCCACCAATTGATGGTGTTGCTCGTCCAACTCTTGCCGAATAGAGGGCATTTTGGGCCCCAAGCGGCGATAGCGATCAAACTGGTCGTGCAGCTGCTCTATAAATCGCAGTAACCACACCGACCCACAAGGCGCCACCAGAGTGCGATGGAACTGAGTATGTAAACGCTCCCACTCCTCCCCTTTATCGAGTGATACATCCGCACGTTTTAAGCGATGAGCCGCCGCCAAAAGATCGGCTTCCCAGACCGCATCGCCGTGGGCAATGGCACGCTCAAACGCCATGCCTTCTAGTTCAGTGCGCAAGCGTGCAATATCATCCAGCTCTTCCCTCGACAGCTTCGGAACCCTGAAGCCACGTTGGTTTTCTTGGATTAATAAACCGTACGCCGCCAGTTTATTTAATGCTTCACGCAGCGGGCTTAGCCCTACCTGGTAGTACTCTTTCAGCGCATTAATGGCTAATTTTTCTCCCGCCGCAAAGCGGCCACCGACTAAATCTCTGCGCAACGCATCGTAAATAGGGCTGGAGGCTGTATCAGCAGCAGGAGGGATGTGCTTGTTCATTCCGTGATCCTTTTGCGCATCTTCGCGAACGCGTCTGTTAACGGAGATTCTAGGGCTAGGTGTTGACGTCTCACAATAGCCTAGCCTATATTCTATTTTATTCATAAAAATCGATTTTCAACAAAACAAACGATTAAGAGGCGAAACAGATGCTTTTAACTGAGATGCCGCTGCTAATGGCACTGGGCATATGAAACAGTCGGCACTCTTTTGGGCTTTCTTGCGTGTTGGCCTCCTCGGCTTCGGCGGGGGGCCGGCCATGATACCGCTAGTACGTGCTGAAGTTGTGACCCGGCACAAGTGGCTAACCGATGAGGAGTTTGCCGACGTACTTGCCATCGGCAACACGCTGCCCGGCCCTATCGCGACTAAGATGCCTGGCTATATCGGCTACCGGGTTGGCGGCATCAGCGGCTGTATTGCGGCGGTTATTGCCGTGATTGTGCCTATGATTGTGGCAATGATTGTCATGCTCGGTATTTTTAGTCGCTATCGCGACGTTGCCTGGATACGTGGCATGGGGCAGGCAGTTATTCCTGTCGTTATGATCATGATGGGGCAATTAACCTGGGATTTTTTCGACAAATCTCAAGCAGCTCTTGGCTGGCTAGCAAGCGTGCTAATGGCCGTTATTGCAGGTGGATTAATTTATTGGCTGGGTGTCCACCCTGGCTGGGTAATTGGTGCCATCTTGCTAACAGCCATGCTGCGCCCAACGGGTAAAAAACGCGTGGAGGGCTCGGCATGATCTATTGGGAGCTTTTCTTAGCGTTTTTCATTCCTAACATTATTGGCTATGGCGGCGGCCCCGCCATTATTCCTCTCATTGAAGCCGAGGTGGTTGGCCGTTATGGCTGGATGACCTCTCAGGAGTTTGCCGAAACCCTGGCCTTGGGCAACGCCCTCCCCAGCCCTATTGCGACTAAAATGGCGGGCTACATTGGCTATGACATCGCCGGCATTGGCGGTGCATTGGTGGCTGTTTCCGCGACGGTTATTCCTTCTTTAATGCTGATGCTGGGGGCATTGGGGCTGCTTTACCGTCATCGTGACTCTCCCCGCGTCAAGCGTATGAGCCAGTGGGTGCGCCCGGTCATCGCCATCATGATGGCGTGGCTAACCTTAGGCTTTCTACTCGAAAGCCTTAACACCAGCGGGGCTATCCATACGCTGATTATCGGCATAGCGGCCGCTATCGCCTTGTTGCGCTTCAACATGCATCCCGCCTTTGTGGTTATGGGTGCTTTAGCTTATGGAGGGATCATCATTCCATAACAGAAGACGCAGAAGCCTTATAACAATAAAAGCCATGCACCTAAGTTTAACGCGCCACAGCTCACAATAACTCAAGCACTATAAATGGGGAATCCAATGACCTTTAAATCACTCTTCACCACTACCGCGATAGCTGCAGCACTCTCTCTGCCTACCTTTGCGGCAGCCACAGAGCATTACCCTGAGAAGCCGATTGAATTTATCGTTCCCTGGGGGCCAGGTGGCGGCAGCGACCTGCTAATGCGCCTTGTTAGCAAGCACCTTGAAACAGAGCTGGAGCAGGCTGTCCCCGTTATTAATATGCCTGGCGCTAGTGGCACGGTAGGTCTGCGCGAAGCTTCCCGGCGAGATAGCGATGGATACACGATTTCGCAAATACATGAAGGTTTGCTAATTGCGCACCATTCGGGGGTTACCGACCTCAACTGGGACGATTTTGATGTCGTTTCCATGATGACCAGCGATAACTCAGTCATCGTAGTCAATGCCGATACGGGTTGGGAAACACTTGATGACATGCTCGAAGATGTCACTTCAAGTCCAGGTGAGTACCGAATGGGCGTTACGTTGGGTGGTATTCCACACTTATGGGCTGTGCAGTTTGAAGAATCCACTGGCACTCAGTTCGGCTATGTGGGGTATGAGGGGACCGGAGAGCGGTTACGCGCACTAGCAGGCGGCCATATCACAGTGGCTATTGAAGATTATTACTCCGCTCGCGCCTTCGTCGAAAATGGCGATTTGAATGTACTGGCAGCCGCGACCTCTGAACGCATCGAAGAGCTACCCGATACGCCTACGCTGAAAGAGCTAGGCCATGATCTGGAGTTTTTAGTCACCCGTGGCGTTGTTGTACCAAAAGGCACACCAGAATCGGTGATTACAACGCTGGAAAGCGCACTTAAAAATGTCGCTAACAGTACAGAATTTAAAACCGATATTGAGAACGTAGGCGGTACCGTTCGTTACCTTAACCGGGAAGATTACACCGCTTATTTAGAGCGCAATAACGCGTTCATTGAAAATAACGCCCACCTTCTTGATTAAGGTAACACCACGCTTGAGGAGGCCATTATGGAACGCAGAAGCCCTGAGATAGCGCTGACCTCTGCTTTACAGCTGCTGTCTTATCTCATTATCGCCCTAGGTGCTTTATTAATGGCCTTCAAGGCCGGCTCATTGCCGGCCTCTCGCTGGGAGCCCATGAGTGCTGGGGTCTTCCCACAAATTATTTTCGTTAGCATTGCAATTTTATGTGGTGTCGCTGCTATCTCTGACATTTCCAAGCACGGCTTACCACGCCTATCCTTTAGCGTTGCTTGGAAAAGGTTAATTGCGCTAAAGGCCGTCATCTTTAACCTAGTGTTCTTTATTATTTATGTGGCAATCATGCCTGTCGCCGGTTTTATTATCAGCACCTTTGCGTATTTACTTATTGCTCAATTTTATCTAGCGCCCAAAAAACCTATTACCGTATTGATTGCCATTTTCGTTGCCATCCTCTTTTCTACAGGGCCTTACTATTTATTTTCTGAGGTCTTCAATATCTATCTTCCCCGAGCTCAATGGTAAGGTGATCTATGACTGACGCTTTTCTCGTAGCGCTAGGGGGTGTCACTGAACCCTATACGCTATTACTCATGGCAGTAGCGACGTTTGCAGGTATTGTTGCCGCGGCAATCCCCGGCTTTACGATTACCATGGCAATTGTCCTTACCTTGCCACTCACCTTTGCTATGCCGCCAATGCAAGGTATTGCAGTCATGCTTGCTGTCTACGTTGGGGGCTTGAGCGGCGGCTTATTTAGCGCCGCTTTACTGGGCATTCCAGGAACGCCTTCGTCAGTTGCGACCACGTTTGATGCCTTTCCCATGGCAAGACAGGGCAACCCCGGCAAGGCGCTATCATTAGGATTATTTGCTTCATTTGTAGGCTCGATTATTTCTATTGCAGTGCTGATCGTTGCGGCACCACCGCTCGCACTTCTAGCCGTTAAGTTAGGCCCATGGGAGTATTTTGCCCTCATTATTTTTGCCTTAACCGTCATCGCCAGTCTGGTGGGTGATTCACTAATTAGAGGGCTGATTGCAGGCCTTATTGGTATCGGTATTGCAACGATAGGGCCTGATCCATTAATGGGTCGCGAGCGCTTTACCTTTGGTTATGAAATCCTTACGGCGGGCATCCCCTTCCTGGTTGTTTTAATTGGCATGTATGCCATGAGTCAATTGCTGTCAGAGCTGGAGAATAAAGGAGGAGATAATCACTCTTCTGGGGCACTGATTAGCGGGGATATGCGCCCTCACCTCTGGCAAACCGTAAAAGACATCACCCTGAAACCCATCAACGTTATACGCTCATCCTTACTCGGCGTATTTATTGGTGCAGTACCCGGTGCAGGTAGCTCAATTTCTAACCTGTTGGCCTACGACCAAGCTAAACGTGCTTCTAAACACCCAGAGACGTTTGGCAAAGGCGAGCCCCAAGGGGTAGTTGCTTCTGAATCAGGCAACTCCTCAACGGTTGGCGGTAGCATGATTCCCTTAATTGCATTAGGCATTCCAGGGTCACCCGCCGATGCAGTTCTCATGGCAGCCATTATGGTACACGGCATCA
Source organism: Halomonas sp. MS1 (assembly GCF_024182575.1). NCBI lineage: Bacteria > Pseudomonadati > Pseudomonadota > Gammaproteobacteria > Oceanospirillales > Halomonadaceae > Halomonas > Halomonas sp. MS1. The sequence continues at coordinate 2,619,746 of NZ_CP098926.1, read as the reverse complement.
GCATTGGTCCGCGCTTAATCCTTGATCATCCCGACTTGGTTTACAGCATGTTTATTGCCATGGCGATAGCTTCTGTCTTCATGCTGTTAATCGGCGTTGTTTTGATGAAGGCTTTTTTACGGCTACTAAATGTACCGAAGTATATTGTTGTTCCCGTTGTGCTCGCTTGCTGCGCGATTGGTACTTACACCCTAAATAACCGCTTATCAGACCTTTATCTGCTTGCCTGCATCGGTGCCGTGGGCTACCTGCTGAAGAAATTGGATTATCCGTTAGCGCCTCTTGTACTGGGCGTTGTATTGGGCCCTATTGCAGAAACTAACTTAAGACGGGCTTTCCAGACCAGTGCTGACTGGACGCTCTTTTTCACTCGGCCTATATCAGCACTGCTGCTTACATTAGCGGTTGCCTCTGTGATTTACAGTATTTATAGCTATATAAAGCAGCGCCGTCTAATGGCTCAACGTCTAGGTGCCACCTCTAAATAGGAATACTAATGCACACTGATCCACACTATTACCCTTCCGCTTCACGTCGCATGGTTACCTTTGGCAAACGCGGGATGGTCGCGACATCTCAATCGCTTGCGGCACAGGTAGGTATTGATATTTTACGCAAAGGTGGCAATGCCATTGATGCTGCCATTGCGACAGCAGCTGCTTTAACGGTTGTTGAGCCGACCTCGAACGGTATTGGTAGCGATGCTTTTGCTCTGGTATGGGTAAAAGGTGAGCTACATGGCCTCAATGCTAGCGGCCCTGCTCCAAAGGGTATTTCATGTGATGCCGTTAAGGCTCTGGGCCATGAGGAAATGCCTGCCCATGGATTAGTCCCGGTCACCGTGCCTGGTGCGCCTGGCGCTTGGGCTGCGCTTTCAGAGCGTTTTGGTAAACTGCCGTTTGAGCAGTTGTTAGCACCAGCAATAGAATTAGCCGAAGAAGGTTTTGCTGTATCTCCAGTAGCGAGTCAGCTATGGGAAAGCGCCGTAAAGCGCTATGGTCAATACAAAGCAGCAGAGTTTACCCCTTGGTTTACGCACTTTACTTCCAATGGCCAGGCTCCCAAAGCGGGTGATGTTTGGCGCTCTCCAGATATGGCAAAAACGCTGCGTGAAATTGCCAACAGCCATGCGGATGCGTTTTATCAAGGAAGCCTAGCAGATGCGATGGATGCCTTTTCACGCCAGCATGGCGGCTTCTTACGCAAAGAAGATTTACAAGCATTCAAGCCGGAGTGGGTCAAACCCATCAGTGTCCGGTATCGGGGCCATGATATTTGGGAAATCCCCCCCAACGGCAGCGGGTTAATTGTGCTTCAAGCGCTGGGGATTCTTGAGTCACTAGATGACCAATCGACAGATCCGGTGGAAACCCTTCACCGCCGTATCGAAGCAACAAAACTGGGTTACGTAGATGGCTTACGCTACATCACTGAACGCTGTGCCATGCAACCCAGCGTTGAGCAAATGCTATCGAGTGATTACCTCTCGCAACGTGCAGGTCTTATTGGCCAAGACGCCATTAACCCGGTTCATGGCAATCCGCTAAAGGGCGGCACCGTCTACCTAGCAACAGCGGATGATGACGGTAATATGGTGTCATTTATTCAAAGCAATTTTGAAGGCTTTGGTTCTGGAATGGTCGTGCCTGGTACCGGTATCAGCCTACAAAACCGGGGTTGGTCATTCTCCCTAGATCCACAACATCCCAACGCGTTAGCACCCGGCAAACGCACTTACCACACTATTATCCCCGGCTTTATCACCAAAGATAACCAAGCCGTTGGGCCCTTTGGCGTGATGGGTGGCTACATGCAACCCCAAGGTCATGTGCAGGTAGTAACAGCGATGCTAGAGGATCACCTAAACCCACAGGCAGCACTGGATATGCCGCGCTGGAAGTGGACCAACGGCACAACAATTGAAGTCGAAGCCGATTTCCCCAACCACTTAGCACTTGCCCTAGCCCGCCGCGGGCATCACATCGTAAAAGTCGCCGACTCGATTACTTTTGGCCGGGGTCAAATCATTCTACGCGACCCTGACAGCGGCGTGCTCCAAGGCGGTACCGAGCCGCGCACCGATGGCGCGGTACTGCCTCTTTAAATTTTCGTTCACCCAACGTTCGCCACGAACTTTCAATATCCGTCTTGCAATACTGTCCGATAGCCAGCCTACTGCAGTTTACGCACTGCAGTAGGCTGGCTATCAACGCCAAAGCGTCGCATCATGGCACTCTTTCTTGCTAGGTACTTGCCTGTCTCACTATGCCGCCATTACCGTCCGACACTGCCTCCCCTTCACCGCTGAGCGGTTTCTTTAGTGTGTTCCGCTATAGCAGACGAGCGCTTGCACTCGTGTGGGAAACTTCACGCTGGATGATGCTGGGCTTAGCGTTATGCACCTTGGTGGCAGGGGTTCTACCTGCCGTGGCTGCCTGGGTCGGCCAACTGATTGTAGATGGCGTCGTGGCGGCGATGGACAGCTACCAGGCGGCGAGTTCGCCCAACCTCTGGGAAACACTAACGCCTGTATTAGGCTTAGTGGCCTTGGAAGGGCTGATTATTGCGTTTATTGCCCTGGCACAACGTGGCCTTTCGGCCCAGCAATCGCTACTGCGTGCGTTGCTGGGCCAGAAAGTTAATGTGATGATTCTAGAGAAAGCGGGCACGCTGTCACTCAGTCAGTTTGAAGATTCAGAATTGTACGACCAGCTCACTCGGGCACGGCGGGAAGCGTCTACGCGCCCGCTCGCGCTGGTGAATAAAACCTTTGGGTTGCTACAAAATGCTATTTCATTGGCTAGCTTCGGGTTTCTACTGGTGCAGTTCTCCCCCTGGGCGTTACTCATCTTGGTGGTGGGGGCATTGCCTGTGTTTCTCTCAGAAGCGAAATTTTCCGGCGATGCCTTTCGGCTATTTCGCTGGCGCTCACCGCAAACCCGTATGCAAATATACCTAGAAACAGTGCTTGCTCGGGAAGACAGTATCAAAGAGGTAAAGCTCTTCGGCTTAGAAGGTCTTTTTCTCCAGCGTTACCGGGATATCTTTACCAAACTATTTGCCGAAGACCGCCGCCTAACGTTACGTCGGGAAGGCTGGGGATTTATTCTTGGCTTACTGGGCACGCTGACATTTTATGCCGCTTATGGCTGGGTGGTGATTGAAACTGTCGCGGGCGCGCTTACCCTTGGCCAAATGACCATGTATTTGATGGTATTTAAACAAGGCCAAAGCGCCCTTTCAGCAAGTTTGACTGCTATTAGCGGTATGTACGAAGACAACCTCTATCTTTCCAATCTTTACGAATACCTCGAGCAACCCACCGAAGGTGAAGAAGGCCACCTCACCAAAGGTATAGCGCCAGGCGATGGGTTACGCTTCGAACACGTCAGCTTTGCCTACCCCGGTGGCAGCGACGTACTGCACAATATTTCGCTACATTTAGCGCCGGGCAAAAGTATTGCATTAGTCGGGGAAAACGGCTCGGGCAAAACCACGCTGATTAAGCTATTAACGCGGCTCTACCACCCGACCAAAGGACGCATTTTGCTGGACGGTAGTGACCTCAAGCACTGGGATACCCAGGCATTACGAATGCGAGTTGGGGTTATTTTCCAGGATTTTGTGCGCTACCAACTCTCTGTTGGCGAAAACCTTGGGGTTGGCGACACTCAAGCCTTTGATGACCAACAACGCTGGCAGCAAGCCGCTCACGATGGCATGGCGAATAGCTTTATCGACCGCATGCCACATGGCTACCAAACCCAGCTAGGGCGTTGGTTTAAAAATGGCCAGGAACTCTCTGGCGGTCAGTGGCAAAAAGTAGCGCTTTCACGCGCTTATATGCGCCACAATGCCGATATTTTAGTATTGGATGAGCCTACCGCAGCGATGGATGCCGCAGCGGAAGCCGAAGTATTCGCCCGCTTTCGCGAGCATAGCCACGATAAAATGACGATTTTAATCTCCCACCGTTTTTCGACAGTGCGCAGCGCCGACCAGATCATTGTGATTGACCAAGGGAGTATTATTGAGCGTGGCACCCATGAAGAACTGCTTACTTATAATGGTCGGTATGCAAAACTGTTTCGGCTTCAAGCCAAGGGTTATCGTTAACTGAACTGTTGACGCTTCTATAAGCATCGGTTAAAAGATAAAGGCTACTTTTAAAAAGTAGCTTTTATCTTTATTAACGAGACCTTCTCATGCGCTGGCAAATCCCCGCGACCCGAATGAATAAGCTGCACCGAGTTATTAATAATTCGGTATCGGCTTATTGTTGTCGCGCGCCAGAAATGTAGTGAGAAAATTGGCCGCGGCAGGTGTCGCGGCCATGTATTTTATCGTTACCTTTGATACTCCCTGATCGCGATGTTGCCCGGCCTCCTAACCCAGGAGACCGACCCCATGGCAGTAGCAACCATTACCCGCAAACTACTCAACGCTGTTAAGCACTATCGTACCCAGCGGCGTCTTTACGAAGACCCACGTCTCCAAAACTCGCACCTGTTAAAAGATATTGGCTTACGCTGGGAGCAGGGCCAACTGGTATCTATTCACGGGGTAGAGGAACCAAGTCAGCGCAACCAACGCCACCAGGCCGAAACCCGCGATGCCTATGAAACGTGTCCACACTGCGGGAGCAGCCTGACATAGCCAACGCCCCGGTCACAGGAAGTGGCCGGGGCGTTTTCTATTTCGAGTCCCACACCAGCTAATTTTTCGCTTCTGCCAAGAACCAGCCCTGCTCTTCTCATTGAACCTTAGTTCAACTAATAAGTGGTTTTTAGTGCTCCTGAGTATTCTCCTAAGAACACCTGGGGTGGGGTTCGGTATCCCAGCCGTCTTCTTGGTCTATCGTTCAGCTTATTGACGACCCTTCGTAGCTCTGTGCCAGACACATTTCGGAAATCAGTCCCTTTCGGAAAATATTGGCGAATCAGACCGTTAGTATTTTTATTGGTGCCACGCTGGCATGAGCAGTACGGGGCACAAAAATAGATATTGCCCGTGACCGCCTTGGCAACCTGGCAGTGCTCAGTGAATTCCGCCCCGTAGTACTTGCTGAATAAGCAGGTTGGAGCCAGCCATCTGTACCAAAATCTCTGATGCCAATCAGTGGATTTAGGAGATGTACACATGGCTGACAACTTAAAGAATAGCTCTGTGAAAGTGATGATCGCCATCGACATTGCCAAAACGTCCCATGATGCTGTCATTTTATGGCCGTCAGGTCGTACCAAAACGTTTAAGCTCCCTAACACGTTAGTGGGTTATCAGAACCTCATTAATGCAGCAGAAGCACCTGCTGAAGATATTTTGGGGGCCTTTGAGCCAACGGCTGACTTTCATCGTAATATTGCCTATTGGTTAAGGTCTCAAGGTGCCTTGTGCCATATGGTGTCGTCTTTAGCCTGCGCCAGAGCGCGTGAAATGTTGTTTAAAAGCTGGGATAAAAACGACAAGAAAGACGCGCGGGTTATCATGTACTTGATGCAGCAGGGCATGATGCAACCATTTTACGATCCGTTAGTGAATGAAATGCTAGATATTCAGGAGCTTGCGAATACGTATTATCAAATCTCACTCGCTAGATCCCGCTGTCAACATAGTTTATTTAATCATTACCTCACCCTCTTTTTTTCAGAAATGGAGCGTTTTTTTAATAGCTCCCGTGCCGTATGGTTTTGCCGCTTCTTGCTGAAATCCCCTACTCCACTAAGTATCACGCGCTATAAAAAAACGACCTTCGTGCAACGTGCTTGGGAGGTAGTGGGGAGGAAGGTGGCCAAACAGCGCTTTTTAGAAGAGATGTATGAAGTGGCAGAGCAGTCGATAGCGTTACCCGTACCGCTTAATAGCCCCGCAATTGCCACCTTCAAATTGCAGATCAGACGTTATTTGACGCTAACCGAGCAACGGCAGCAAATCGAAGAAGCCGCTGACCAGTTGATATCTCACCGCGATGATTACCAGCGACTTCGGACATTGCCTGGTATTGGTCCTGTCATTGCGTTAGTTATTATTGCCGAAAGCGGTGACCTAACGCGTTTTTGTCATTATCGCCAATACCTTAGCTTTTGCGGCTTCAACTTGTCGGCAAGTCAAAGTGGTAAACAACAAGGGCATTACCGCTTATCAAAGCGAGGCAATGCACGTTTACGGTACGCCTTCTGGTTGGCAGCCACGGTCGCCATCAGACAGCGGGAAAATACATTTCGACAGAAATACGAGCGCTATATTCGGGCAACCCCTGATGATCCTGATATCAAGCGGAAAGCCCGTGTGGCAGTGGCTGTTAAATTAGCCCGCGTTGCGCATGCTTTAATAAAGACAGGTAGTGATTATCGAGGCTATTATGAGTTTGGTTGTGAGACGTAAATCTGTGCCGTTAGGGCGCCCAGTGACCCTGTAGATAATGCTCAACGCTCACAACCGTTCCAAAATGCTTTGTTAAGTCCTGTTGGGCCATTTGGACCCTTGCACACTATGGTGAGCACCCTTTAGATCTGGTTGCGACGTATGCGCCTGAGTAGTGAGTAAGTGTTCCGATGCCGAGCACGAAGTGAGATTTTGTGTACATATTGAGCGGGTTCCGTAGGTAGTCCGTTATCCAAGGTGATGGTCTGCACTGCGCCTCGGCGTGATTCTAATAACCGTGTCATCGCCTTGGTCGTCCCAGTGGCCGTGATTTCGGCAGGCGCGCCACCAAGAGATAACCGCTGCGTCTTTCGACAAGGGTCACTAGGCCAGATTCTTTGTGGCCCTTGAGTACCGTATCGCCTTACCAGTGACCGATATAGCGTCGTTCTTCCACTTCAGCGGGGCGTTGTTCAATGCCCACTCTGGGATCTTGCCCAATGGCCAACTGACTCTGATAGCGCCGCTGGCGTGGTAGTCGAAGTCACTTCCATAATGCGCCGCCGTGTTTCTTGTCATCCCAGATTAACGCATAGATCCACTGATGGCTTACCCGCACCCCATTGGTATTCGCCATGAAGCCACTTATTTGCTGAGGGCTCCATTTATCCACCAGTTGATCAGTCACCCAGCGGATCAGGCTTGGCAGTTGCTTCGTGACTTTCCAAGCACTGCGTCGGCGCTGATCACTTCTCGATTGCGCTTCCTCGGGCACATAGCCAGCCTTCAGGCCATTGCGCTTTATCTCCCTGCTAATGGAACCCCAATCGCCTTGGCTATTTGTCGCTGGCTGATGCCGGTCTCAAGATAGGTAGAAAGTTGGTATCGTTGGGCTTGGGTCAGCTGTCGGTATCCCATGCTCTGCTTCACTTTGGTTGGTAAAGTTGAGAAGGTACTGGTGCTTCCCCTCCCTCCTCTACTGTGTGATCCAAAGTGCTATGGTTATTCTAGGAATCCTGGAAGTCCCATTACTACATCAAAAGCAGCGACCCCTGCTAATACAAAGAGCGGGCCAATCATCAACTCTGTACCTGCAGTGTGTTCACCTGCATACATACCGATAAAACTTTTGAAGCCAAGCCGGGCCTTTTCTGGCACCGGCGTACGCTCATACTCCCCCCCCAACAGCAGGCGTTGCTGCCGATGGGGCTGAGTAATTTGCATTACTCATAGCGAGTACCTCATATTGTTGTTAGCGTTGTGTATCAAGCCTCCAGATACACCACATGGCTATGGGTATATTCATAAAGACCGTGCTTACCATCCGCACCGCCGATACCTGACTTACGAACTCCAGCGTGGAAGCCTTGCATTGCTTCAAAGTTCTCTCGGTTGATATAGGTCTCGCCAAAATCAAGCTCACGACAGGCCTGCATGGCGTTATTAAGGCTCCGGGTATAAATCGATGAGGTAAGGCCATATTCACAGTCATTGGCCAGTGCTATAGCTTCATCAAGGTTATCGATGATTTGAATGGGCAGAACCGGGCCAAAAATCTCCTGGCGCATAATGGCCATGTCTTGGCGACAGCCTGCCAGCACCGTAGGCTGATAGTGGAATCCTGCCCCCAGATCCGCGACATTCCCGCCGGTAATCAATTCAGCCCCATTCCCACGAGCGGTTTCTACCATTTGGGCCACTTTATCCAGGCCCGCTCGGTTGATCATGGGCCCCATCTCAACATCGCTATCCACTAGCGGATCACCATAGCGGGTGGATTCCATCGCTTTAGCAATACGCGCAATAAACTCATCTGCAACGCCACGCTGAACGTAAACGCGTTCGGCGCAATTACATACCTGGCCGGTATTGATAATCCGTGAGCTGCGAATCGCATTCACCGCCAGGTCGAGATCCGCATCATCCAGCACAATAGCCGGTGCTTTACCACCTAACTCCAGATTGAGCTTAGTGATGTTGTTAGCAGCATTGGCCATGATGCGTGATCCCGTTTCCACGCTGCCCGTAAAGCTAATCATATCGACCTGCTGGCTAGCGGTAAGGGCGTTACCCGCTTCAGCGCCCGTGCCGCTCACCACGTTGAATACACCTTTTGGCAACCCCACTTCATCTAGCAGACGGGCGAACTCAAAACAGTTATTGGGTGTTTCTTCGCTGGGCTTAATTACGATGGTATTGCCCGTGACTAATGCCGGCGCCATCTTGCGTGCGATCAAGAAAAACGGGAAATTCCAAGGCAAAATGCCCGCTACCACCCCAAGTGGCTTACGGAAAAGGAAAATGTTCTCCTTAGGGCGATCGCTTTGAATGATTTCGCCTTCAATGCGGCGCCCCCACTCGGCCATATAATCCAAATAGTCGGCGGTAAAGTTAACTTCCACTTCCGCCAACCCACTGATTTTTCCCTGTTCTTCCGTAATGGTACGTGCCAAATGGGCAACGTTATCACGCAGTTTATTGGCTAAACGGTGTAGAAATGCAGCACGCTCAACGGCAGGCATCGCTGCCCAGCTCTTTTGTGCTGCACGCGCTGCATCTAACGCTCGCTCGACATCATCAGCATTGGAGGCGGGAACACGTGATAGTAATGCCTGATTGGCGGGGTTAAATACTTCCAGGTGCTGCTGAGCCGCTTCAAATGCGCCGTTGATATAGTTTTGGTAGGTGGTCGGCTGTGTCATCTTCATTCTCCTATTGTCGTTATATTGGCCCCGCAGAGACCATCTGTTGGTAAGTGCTCAACTGATAAGTACTGAGTTGACAAGTACTGAATTAAGAAACGCTTCGCTAATAAGTGCTGGAAGACTGGCTTGCGGCTTGCCCCTTGTAGCGGGCAACCGTTGCCAGCGCCCCCTGGCGAAGAAGGCTAATATCGATCCCTACCGCAATAAACTGGCAGCCCAACGCCTGATAACGACGTGCGTCATCTTCAAGCGGCGCCAGAATACCCACCGGCTTACCTGCCGCCTTCACCGTTTTAACAACCGTCTCAATGGCTTTTTGAACGTCTGGGTGCCCCGGATTGCCTGGATACCCCATTCCCACCGAAAGGTCTGCCGGGCCAATAAAGACCGCATCAACGCCATCAGTTGTCGCAATCGCTTCTGCCTGCTCAACGCCCTTAGGTGATTCAATCTGCACGATTAGGCAGAGCGACTCATGGGCCTGATTCAGGTAGTCATCCACCCCATCCCAGCGGGTTGCACGTACCAAGCCGCCGCCGACGCCGCGTATACCCTGGGGTGGATAGCGGGTAGCACGTACCAGGGCCGTAGCTTGATCACCGCTTTCCACCATGGGCACCATCAGTGTCTGAACGCCAATGTCGAGTAGTTGTTTGATCAACGCAGCGTCCTGGTTAACGCTGCGTACCACCGGCGCCGCTGAATAGGGCGCCACTGCCTGTAGTTGAGCCAAAATAGTCACCACCGTATTGGGGGCATGCTCACCATCAATCAGTAACCAATCAAAACCAGTGCTCGCCACTATTTCAGCGGCATAACCAGTCGCAAAACCAGCCCAGCAACCCCACATGGGGTCACTTTTAGCCAGTGCGCTTTTAAATGTATTAACGGGCATTTCCATCATCGTTACACTCCAGTGGTACTAGTCAAAAGCCCCAAGCAGGCCAGGTAAGCCAAGTGTTAAGAAGGGTAAATACATGATGCATAGCAACCCAATAACGAGAACCATGAAGAAAGGCACGAGAGGGCGCATTGTCTTCATGTAATCAACCTCAGCGATCTTGCACCCCAATAGAACGATTAAAGCCACAGGTGGCGTCAGCGAACCTAAAAGCAGAGCAATAATGACCACGACTGAAAAATGGATCATGTCAAATCCGAACATTTGGGCAATCGGCGTCAGTATTGGCACCATCAAGATTAGCGCTGAAATTGTTTCGATAAACATGCCAACCAGGATCAGTACCAGCACGATAAGCAGCAGTACGATGGCAGGCTCGCTGGTCATACTAGAAAGCCAAGTAGCTAATGTTGCGGGCACGCCCTCTCGAGCAATAATCCAACTGAACAAAGCGGCACTGCCGAGAATGATCAGAATACTGGCGGAGGTGACGACAGACTGAAGTGCGAAGCGGTAGGTATTTCTGACATTCAGGCGATGAGAAAGCAGGCCAAACCCGAGCCCATAGGCAACGGCCACAATGCCTGCCTCGGTAGGCGTGAATAAACCGCTCTGGATACCGCCTACAATGATCACCGGCATCACCATCGCGGGTGCTGCTTTCAAAAACACCTTGCCGGTTTCGCCTAAGCTGGCTCTACGGTGACGAGGCGCGCCGATCTCATCAGCTTTCCAGTAAACCAGTGCCATCATGATCATGGCGAGAAACAGGCCTGGAACGATACCGGCCAAAAACAGCGTGCCAATGGAAAGTCCCGTCATAGCCCCATAGATCACCATTAGTAGGCTAGGCGGAATAATGGGCCCCAAGATTGCTGAAGCGGCGGTAATCACTACCGCCCACTCTGGCTTGTAGCCCTCCTTTTTCATCGCAGGAATCATCATCCCTCCGACCGCAGCCACATCTGCCGAAGCCGAACCGGAGATACCCGAGAACAGCACGCTCGTCATGATATTCACCTGGCCTAATCCGCCCCGTATATGGCCCACTAAAGAACGGGAAAAACCGACGATTGACGAGGTGATACCACCGTAGTTCATTAGATTCCCGGCAAAGATGTAGAGCGGGATGGCCAGCAAGGGGAAACTATCCAAAGAGCTGAAAAAGCGTTGAGGTAACACTAGAAGCGGTACCCCGCCATCAATGACCAGGACGGTAACGGCACTAAGCCCCATGGCGAAGGCGATGGGCACGCCGAGAGCGAGAAGAACTGTAAATAACCCAAACATTAAGGCAACGATCATAGTAGCTCCTCTACGTCTGATGCTTTTTTAACTTCATCACGACGAACAATGAAAGCAAGAATCGTCAGCACGCCCCCAATGGGGATGGGTGCATACAGCCAAGCTCTAGAAATACCCAACGAGGGTTGCATGGTGCCCAAAGCGCGTAGTGTGAATAGGTACCCCCAGTAGGCTAAAACGGCACAAAAAACAATTGAGATAGCTGCCACTGCGAAACGCCTCACCTTTTCAAAGCGGTCGTTGTTAAACCGAAACAGCTCCACCTTTATTTCATCGCATTTGTAAACCACCACAGGGGTTCCCATAAGTACCAACCAAACCAGCAGCATCCTCACCACTTCTTCTGTCCAAAAAAGTGGCAACCCCAGGAGAAACCGGTTGATGACCTGTATGAAAATCAACGCCATGATCGCCGCAAAGATGGCGACGGTCATGGCGCCAAGGGTGGCAAATGCAGCATCCAGATAACGACGCATTTGCGAGCTCCTTTTTAGAGTCACTGCTGCCCAATGGACTCAAGTAGTTCTACGGCGCCAATATTGGCAGCAAACTCTTCGCGGAAGCCTGCCAATGCTTCTTGGAAAGGCACGGGATCCACCTCATTAATAGCGATTCCCTCTTCTTCTAGCCGGCTAAACCAGGACTGCTCACGCTCAAACCACTCGCTGCGCTGTATTTCAGCCGCTTCCCGGGCGGCCCGGTTGACTGCCTCGCGGTCGCTATCAGACAGGTTGTTGTAAAAGGACTCGTTGATGGCAAAACTGCCATCGAAAAGAATATGGCGTGTTTTGGACAGTGACTCCGCAACCTCAAATATGCGGAAGGTGTAACCAACTTCCGGGGTGCCTTCCATGGCATCGACGACACCTGCTTGTAACGCGGTGTAGACCTCCGGCATGGGTACAGGCGTCGGCTGAGCTTGCAGTGCGGAGAAGGTGCCCACAAACACGGGGGACTCCGGTACGCGAATCTTCAAGTTATTGAAATCTTCGGGGGTATTAATTTGTCCTTCGGCCAAATACGTATCTCGATAGCCTGCCAGAATCCAGTTAAGCGGTCTGATCCCGGAAGTGGTAACCAATTGCTCGATCAATTGGCCGCCTATTTCACCTGCTACCACGCTTTCCCAATGATCAACGTCTCGATAAAGATAAGGTAGCGTCAGCAGACCAAATTCGGGTACATAGTTGGCATAGAGGCCCGATTCGCCATACCCCATCTCCAGTACGCCAAGCTCAACAGACTCAATAATTTCTCGTTGCCCTCCCATTTGTCCGGCGGGAAAGATCTCCACCCGGACTTCACCGTCACTGTATTCAGCTGCCAGATCGCGAAATCTTTCAGCCGCTAAATGCTGCTCAGAATCAGTCGAAATATGGTGTGCGAAACGAATTTTCGTTTCAGCATAGGCAGTGCCAAAGGGCATCATGAAGAGCAGCCCTGCGGCACCAATCATGGTCAATTTAGAGATTGAAAGACGTGAGGTGTTATTCATTTTCATTGTAGTTTCCTCTGATATTACTTGTTTTAAGTTCCCTACTTTTTAGCGGGAACAATGCTTATCAGGCCATAATGTTAATGTTGGTAAGGCCTAGAAAGCTCGCAATCCGGATTAAGGCGAACGCCAAACCCTGGTTTGTCGAGCTTGGAAGCCGCCATACGACCATTTTCAGGCACAGGCTCATCCAGCAGCAGCGGATTAAACATGGGCACCACTTCATCGGCCTTTGGCGCCATCATCAAGAACTCAGCGAACGGACTGTTATGGCGTGTAATAACAAAGTGGTAGCTGTAGACCGATGAGCCATGGGGTACAACCAGCTTGTTATGCGCATCAGCCAGCGCTGAAATCTTGATCAGCTCGGTGATACCACCGCACCAACCCACATCCGGTTGGATAACGTCGCAGCACTCCATTTCCAGAAGCATACGGAAGCCCCAACGGGTGGCCTCGTGCTCACCGGTATTCACCAGCATGCCTTTGGGGACATCGCGTTTGAGCTGCGCGTAGCCCCAATAGTCATCGGGCGGAAGCGCCTCTTCGATCCATTTCAGGTCGTACGCCTTAGCTCCCTGAGCTAGCCGAGTGGCGTAATTAACATCCAGGCTCATCCAGCAGTCATACATCAGCCAGAAGTCATCGCCGACAGCGCTACGCATCTTCGCCAGGTGCTCGAGGTTTTTCTGTAGCCCTTCGTCGCCTTCAGCTGGCCCATGCACGAGGGGCATTTTGCCGCCAATAAAGCCCATTTTCTTGGCGAGATCAGGACGTGCGCCGGTGGCGTAAAACACCAGTTCATCGCGAACCGGGCCGCCTAATAGCTGATGCACCGGCAGTTGCCGCACCTTACCAAGCAGATCCCAAAGCGCCAGATCAACGCAGGAAATTGTATTAATCACCACCCCTTTACGGCCGTAATAGAGCGTGGCGTTAAACATCTGATCCCAAATTTTTTCGATTTCAGTTACCTGTTTACCCTCAATGAAGCGGGCAAGATGCTTTTCGACAATCCAGGCACCAATTTCGCCACCGGTGGTTACAGCAAACCCTACGGTTCCATCGCTTGCCTCTACCTCAACCACCAAGGTGCCCAGAACATTGAGCCCGAAGCTTCGACGTGTCATGCGGTACTCTGGGTACTTGCTCATGGGCGTGGCGATTTGGGAATCGATCCAGTGACCTTCGGCTTGGTCATGGTAGTCAGCACCGCCACCCCGGACGGTGTAGGCGCGCACCTGTTTGATGGTGGGTTCGCTCATAAACACTCCTCGTTATGCTTGTTTACGTCATCTTCTTGAGGAAGTTGTAAGTAAAAGCGGGCAAGGTAGCTAATGATTATCTGGTTCGACTCGATACCTTTAAGTTATCGAAGAGCGCTAAGCCAGTAATGACGCCAGATTACGCTAGGCCTTTTAATAACAGGAAACCGAATAACTAGACTAATGTCGCACAGCCAAATTAAGCGTAAACACCATACCGTTTGGGTATCGATTTAAAAGTGAGATGAGAATGGATAGCTTTCAAGCACTGGTAGCAAGACTGCGTTATAAGCACCTTCTTATGCTCTCGACGCTGGGCAAAGTCGGTAACCTACACCAGACTGCCGTGGTCATGCATATGTCACAGCCTGCCGCGACACGTATGTTGAGTGAAATTGAGCGGGTGTTTGCGTGCCAGTTATTCGAGCGCATGGCAAAGGGAATGCGCCCGACCAAAGTGGGCGAAATGCTGGTGGAATTTGCTGATAATGCATTAACCCGTTTGGATAGATGCGCCGAAGAGGTTCACCGCTACCAGCTTGGTGGGCGTGGCCAGTTGACCGTTGGCGCCATTATGGGGGCCGCACCCGACCTAGTGGCTCAAGCGATCATCGAGATGAAACGCCTGCGCCCCATGCTACAAATTCGTTTGATGGGTGAAACTAGTGATCAATTAGTGGCGCTACTCGAACAAGGAAAAGTGGATATAGCAATCGCCCGCTATGCGACCTCCATACAGCATAATCAATTCGATTTTGAGCCATTGGGTAACGAAAACATGGTTACTGTGGTACGCCGTGGTCACCCATTAACTGATGAACATTTGCCCCCCCTTGAGCAGCTACTGGAGCACTGGCCCTGGATACTTCAACCGATAACCACGCCAGCACGCCAAGCGCTAGAGAAAGAGCTAGAAATGGAAGGGTTAATGTCGCCACGCGATATCATCGAATGCGCTTCAATCTTTGCTGCCTTACAGCTAGTCCAAAAAAGCGATGCACTATTAGTAATGGCTGAATCCGTTCTCAGAGATCATCTCAATATAGGGCTCATTGAGATGCTGCCACTAACCCTTGGACGAACGCTTTCGCCGTTTGGGTTATTGACTCGAAAAGATACGTTTTATAGTGAACCGGTGACCGGCTTTTGCGACATTTTGCGTCGCAATGCAGTTCAATGGGAGTAAATAAAAAAGCCGACCTTAAGAGGTCGGCGAAGCTGATGAGAGTTGCTCGGTAAAAAGGCCGAGCAATAAGATGCCTGGGGAAGGCATCGCCAAAACGCCTACTCAAGCGGCTTGGCGATACCCTCGCCCGTCACTCTTACCTTTACGAGAGTAACTACCCTTTCCTTTTTTCGGTGTTTGCTGCTGCATTTTGAACATAGGCGTTCGCAGCTGCGCTTTCAGTGCGTTATCGCGTATCTTGCCTTTTTTCACGGTGTACTCCTCATCCTTTGAAACATAGTCTTTAAAAAATAGACATTAACAATCGTTTATTAAGCGGCGCATTTGCTTCCACCGCCTGCCGTTCCTATTGGTTTCTGCCGCTTGTATGACCCAATGAGATCGGCCAAGTTCCCAAAATGCTTATGCCGACGCTTAATCACCACAGGTGGTTAACGTGCTCGCGGCAGGACTTTCCGCCACCATGCTCACCACGCTGCCCACCATAATCAGGCATGGCGAGGGTAACGGTTGAGCAGCGAGTCGCATGGACATATCCGCCAACGTGCCCACCAACGATTGCTGTTCGGGCTGGCTAGCATTGGCCACCAACATAATGGGCCACGTATCCGGCAGACCCGCTTGGCGTAGGCCATGACAGATAGCGTCTACTTTGGAAAGCCCCATATAGAACACTAGGGTTTCATCCTGACGGGCAAGGGTTGCCCAGTCCGGCGTACCGCCTTCTCGGCACAGTTGCGCCGTAATAAAGCGCAGCTGCTGGGCATGGCCACGATCTGTTAGTGGAATCCCCATCCCCGCAGCGGCCGCCGAGGCAGCAGTAATACCTGGCACTATTTCAGCAGATATCGAGGCATTCGCTAGCGCCCCCAGTTCTTCGCCCATACGCCCAAATACGCCTGGGTCGCCACCTTTCAAACGTACAACTGACTTACCCGCCTGAGCAAGCGAGACGATCAATGCACCTATCTCATCCTGAGGCACGCTGTGATGCCCGCTTGCTTTCCCCACGTAATAGCGTTCAGTACCTGGCGGTATCAGCCCCAGCACATCGTCACCCACTAAACGGTCATAAACCACCGCATCAGCCTGCATTAACAGTCGCGCCGCTTTCAGGGTAAGCAGCTCCATATCGCCGCTTCCTGCACCGACTAAGTACACCGTTCCAGAACGGCACTCACCGCTTAGCGGTAGGCGTAAGCGCTCGGCTGACTCGCGACCAAAGGGCGCTAACACCCGCTGACTGAGGCGCATAAAGGCCTCAAGCCATTTCCGGGTTAGTTGTTTGCTTAGCGCACGCATGTGGCCGCTCCTCTCAGTGATGAGTAATGATTCACGCTCAGTAGAGGCTGTTTAGCGCGATTGAGTATCCCAGGGCTTGGCGAGCGAAGCTCAAAGACAAACGCCGAAAGCGCCAGATAACGGTAGTGAGAGTTAGGATGCCGGACCTTGTTGGGCACTTCATCCACCCAAGCGGGTAACTGACGATTTTCGCTTAGCGCCGATTGGTAAGCAAGCCTATGTTGCGCCGCCCAAGTAACCTGCCCGGCGCGGCACTCGCCACGCAGTGGCAAACGTATGTCTGCAGCCTGCTGAACCAACGGCGTTAGCGCGCGGTGCGACAACCGCATAAAGGCGTTAAACCACTTCTGTAGCAAGGGGTTGCTTAGTGCGGGCATTGGACCGTTCCTCTTCAATAAGTGATTTCAATTCGGGAATACAGCTACCGCACTGGGTGCCGCAGGCAAGCCTGGCGCCCAACGCTTCTATGCTGATGTCGCCCTCACGGATAGCGTTGACGATAGTGGTTTGGCCTACTTGGTGGCAGCTGCACACCACCGAGCCGGTATCCGCGGCGCCGTCGTCGCAGCCAGCTAACAGTCGGCGGCGGTGGGTATCGCTTAGTGCCGCTTCGTTAAAGCGCGCTTCCAGCCACGCTAACCCTGGCAACTCATTGGGCGGGCCGACCATCAGCCACCAGCGCAACTGACCATTTTCCACACAGGCGGCGCGCAGCCGTCCGTTAGTGGGGTCTTGGCTGACGACCGATACGTCGCCGGGCAGCCACGTTTTCAGCTGCGCTAGCCAGTCATTAACCGACTGCGTATTGGCAAGCTGCCAGCGCTGGCAGCCGCGCATGGGAATACGTGTCCAGTAGGCACTGGTGCACCAAGGTGTTGATTGCGCTGCCCCTTCGGAAACCAATAAGGTGGCCTGCCAATCAGTAGCAAGCGGCGCCAGCGCTACGGCGCCGTGCTTCGATTCCGGCTGCCCAGAGAGCGGATCGGTAATGCTGTCGATCAGCACGCTGCTTCTGGCCTGCTGGGTGAAACAGTCAGTCCAATGGATGGGTACGAAGACCTCACCACGGCGCTGGGCATTGGAGACCCGCACCCGAGCGCGAAATTCGCCTTTCACGGCGGTTAACACCGCCAGCCCTTGATCCATAACACCGGCAGTGCGGGCATCCTCTGGATGCACATCCATAAAGGGTTCGGCACGGTGATTCATTAACCGAGGTGAACGAGCGGTGCGGGTCATGGTGTGCCACTGATCACGAATCCGGCCAGTGTTCAGACGCAGCGGATAAGTGGCGCTCAGCGCCTTTTCAGGCCCTTGGGGATGAATCGCCAGCAACTTGGCGCGACCATTGGCAGTGGCAAATTCGCCATCCTCAAACAGCCGTGCCGTACCATGGGGTGCGGCTTTCGTGACCGGCCATTGAATGGGTGCTAAAGCGTCGTAACCCTCCCGGCCCAGCCCTATTAAGCCTGAGATATCAAACAACCGCTGTGGGCTATCAGGCACCGAACCGTTTTCAAACCCAGAGAGCTTGGCGTGCTCGTCGAAAATCTCCCAAGGGTGCGTATAGTTAAACGCCTCGGCAAACCCCAACCGTTTCGCCACCTCGCAGATTATCCACCAGTCATGACGAGCCTCACCTGGTGGCGGCAGCATGCCCCGCTGGCGAGAAATGCGCCGCTCGGAGTTAGTCACGGTGCCATCTTTTTCCGACCACCCCGAGGCAGGCAGCACGATATCGGCATAAGGCAGCAGATCGGTATGGGCAGCGCACTCGGAAACAATCACCAGCGGGCACTTTTCCAACGCAGCACGCACCCGCGCAGCATCGGGAAGACTGATGGCGGGATTGGTGGCCATCACCCACAGCGCTTTTATTTCGCCACGTTCAATGGCCTCAAACAGCTCCACTGCTTTATAACCCGGCCCTTCCGGCAGGATCGGTGTAAGGCTGTCGGTAGCCCAGAAGCGGCTGACCAGATCGAGGGCGCCTGGGGTGTGATAATCCATATGCGCGGCTAGCTGGTTGGCAAGCCCGCCCACTTCGCGCCCCCCCATGGCGTTGGGCTGGCCAGTAATCGAGAATGGCCCTGCCCCCGGCAAGCCGATTTTTCCGCCGGCCAAGTGGCAGTTAATAATTGCGTTGCACTTATCGGTGCCGCTTGAAGACTGGTTGACGCCCTGGGAGTAAAGCGTGACCACATGCAACTGGCTGGCGAACCAGTAGTAGAAGGTTTCTAGGCGCTCGGGGTCGACATCACAAGCCGCCGCTACCTCCGCTACCGAGCCCGCGGTTTGCTGAGCCGCCGCCAGGGCATCGTCAAACCCTTCGGTGTGGCGCTCAAGATAGAGGGTGTCGAGCTTGCGACGCTGCGCCATCCACGCCAGCAGGCCGTTAAATAGGTAAGCATCGCTGCCTGGCTTAATCCCCAGGTAGAGATCGGCTATTTCACAGCTATCGGTGACTCGTGGGTCGATCACCACCAAACGCATCAGCGGATTGCGCTCTTTAGCAACCTTAATCCGCTGATAGAGCACCGGGTGATTCCAAGCCAAGTTGGATCCCACCAGCACGATCAATTCCGCCTCTTCCAAATCTTCGTAGTTACACGGCACCGCATCCGCGCCGAAGGCGCGCTTGTAACCAACCACCGCCGAGGCCATACACAACCGCGAGTTAGTATCTAAATGAGGCGTGCCCAAAAAGCCTTTAAATAGCTTATTGGCAACGTAGTAATCCTCAGTTAACAACTGACCAGAAAGATACGCTGCCACGCTGTGGTTGCCATGCTCGGCCCGCAGAATGTTTAAGCGTTCGGCAGTGGTGCTTAGAGCGGTATCCCAGGAGACCTCAACACCATCTACACGCGGGTGCGTCAACCGCCCCTGTTGTCCCAAGGTTTCATGTAGCGCAGAACCTTTGACGCACAGACGCCCGTAGTTAGCCGGATGCTCGCGGTCGCCCTCGACAGCGCTCAGCGTGCCCGCTTCAACGGTTGCCGTCACGCCACAGCCAACGCCGCAGTAGGGGCATGTGGTTTTGGCTTGCTGCGTCGTTGTGGACTGCTGCCCTGCTTTTGCCCCTCGCATAACACCTCCTCGGGTCGAGCCTGAACGCCGTATATACGTATATAAATGCCGAGCATGAAAAAACGCCCAGTCCCGTTCTCTAATGCGCTTTATAAACGCATTGAGAGAAGAGGGCTGGACGTCGTTGCCACAGCGCACCTTCAGCGGTGCAAACTAGTTTTTACCACTACAGACTTTTACATCTGCCAAATCTCTAACAGCGACACATTTTCTAACGACTCGTTATTTTTCTAACAGCTTTGGAATTGTTCTCTGCCATCGCCTAGCAATGAGTGCTTATTGCTTGTTAACTTACTTATTGCCTTGGAAAATGCAAAAGCCAAGCCGAAAACTGATTAATTTAAATTTAATCATTTAAAAACAAAAACTTAAAAAATAAAAAACCATTTCACGACGTTCTTTTTTACACTCTGCACACGCTAAACGGTGTGTGAGAGTGCACGCCACCGCCCTTTTCGCACCATCACCGTGCAGCCTATCCGAAGAGTCGTGTCACCGACCTTCCACCAATCACATCTAAATATCTGAATTTAATTAAAAAAATATTCTAGATAGCCAGTTGGCCAGCTCCTTGCTTCAGACAGCGTAAGGTTTTTAATCAGTTGGCAGCCAATGGCGGTTGTCGCGCGTTTAAAAAGACGCTATCGGGCAACGACGCCCCTGTTACGTACGCTTTTGCAATGCTTTGCAAAGAGGTGCGCGACAGGGGCGTTTTTTGTTTGGTGCTCAAGCAGCCGCAACGACATAGAGGAGCCCCCCATGGAAACCACTTCCCGGTGCTCGCCCAACGATCATCAAAATGACCATCTGGTGATCATTGGCAATGGTATGGCAAGCCACCGCCTAATTGAGGCATTGGTAAAACAGCCCACACGCCCCCAGCGCATCACGGTGATTGGTGCAGAGCCAACCCCAGCCTATAACCGTATTCTGCTTTCGCCACTGCTGGCCGGTGAAATGCAGCAGGAGGCACTTTCCCTGCGCGATGCCCAGTGGTACGCCGACCAGGGCGTTACGCTGATAGTGGGTGAAAAGGTCGAGACGCTTGATCGCGCAAGCCAAACGTTGACCACCAATAGCGGCCGGTCGCTTGATTACGATCATTTGGTCATCGCCACCGGGTCGCGCCCAGCGCTGCCCGACATTCCCGGGATTGAGCTTGAGGGCGTACATGGCTTTCGCGACTTGCAAGACGCTGAAGCACTAGAAGCGATTGCTCAACAGGGCGGTGATGCAGTGGTGATTGGCGGCGGCCTGCTGGGCCTTGAAGCGGCTGAAGGACTGCGTAAACGCGGCAGTGACATCAACGTAAGTGTGCTCCAGCGCAGCGAGCGGCTGATGAACCGCCAATTGGATGCTACCGCTGCTCACTTACTTAAAGACACCCTCACTCAGCGCGGTTTACAGATCATCACTGGCGCGCAGTTAGCGCGGCTAGAGAGCGACGCCCAGGGCCGGGTCGCCAAGGTGCATCTTGCCGATGGCCGCCAATTGAACGCCTCCAGCGTGATCATTGCCGCAGGCATTACTGCCAATGCGGAACTTGGCCGCCAGGCAGGTCTGCGCACGGATCGAGCGATTGTGGTGGACGAATGGCTCACCACCAGCGACCCGACGATCTCAGCGCTGGGCGAATGCTGCCAATTCGAGGGCACCACCTACGGTTTAGTGGAGCCGATCTGGCGACAGGTAGAAGTGCTGGCCGCGACGCTGTGCGGCACGCCTAGCCAAGGCTACGCAGATGCCCCCAGCGCCACCAAACTCAAAATCAGCGGTGTGGCGCTCTACGCCTTTGGACCCACCGAGGCCAGCGCCGAGCATGAAGTACTGAATTACCACGACCTTGAGCGCGGCGACTATCGCCGCCTGCTACTGCGCAACGGCCAGATAGAGGGCGCGGTGCTTTACGGCGACACCAGCCAAGGCCCCTGGTACTTCGAGCAGGCGCTCGCGGGTACCGATCTCAACGCTTACCGCCAAGCCTTGTTGTTTGGTGCCGCTGATGTCGAGGTGCTCCAGACAGGCATGGCTGATCAGCAGAACGCCCCTTCCCATCTACCGATCTCAGAGGTGGCATAATGTCTACCCAAAAACTGGCAACTCCCGAACAGCTTATTATTATTGGTAATGGCATGGTCGGCCACCACCTGGTCGAGCAGCTCGTCGATAACGGCGCCCTTGAGCGCTATCAGGTCACCGTGTTTGGCGAAGAGCGCCATCGCGCTTATGACCGTGTGCATCTGTCTGAATACTTCAGTGGCCGCGATGCCGACTCGCTCGCGCTTTGCGAAGCGGATTACTACGCCACCAACGGCGTGGAGCTGCGCACTGGCGAGGCTGTGATTGAGATCGATCGCAACTCACAAGAGGTGGTCACCGAACAAGGCCGTTACCCTTACGACCGCCTGGTGCTGGCTACCGGCTCGTTCCCATTTGTGCCGCCGATTCCTGGTAACGACCGCGATGGCTGTCTGGTGTATCGCACCCTGGACGACCTAGACGCCATCCAGGCGGCCGCCGAAAACGCCACCACAGGTGTGGTGGTGGGCGGCGGCCTGCTGGGCTTGGAAGCAGCAAATGCCCTGCGCGGCCTGAACCTGGATACCGCCGTTGTAGAGTTCGCAGCACGCTTAATGCCGATGCAGGTGGATAACGAAGGCGGTGAGCTGCTGCGCGAAAAAATCGAAGCGCTGGGCGTACAGGTGCTCACCGAGCGCGCCACCCAGCGTATTGAAGATGGCGAGGCAAGCCGCCACCGCATGGTTTTTCAAGACGACAAAGTACTGGAAACCGACCTGATTGTGTTCTCAGCAGGTATTCGCCCCCGCGACCAGTTGGCCCGTGATTGCGGCCTGGAGATTGGTGAACGCGGCGGCGTGGTAGTGGATAACCAGTGCCTCACCAGCGACCCGGCCATTCTGGCGATTGGTGAAGTGGCGCTATGGAACCAGAGTATTTTTGGCCTGGTCGCCCCTGGTTATCAAATGGCCAAGGCAGCGTTTTCGACGCTGACCGGTGGCGATACTCAGTTTGGCGGCGCGGATATGAGCACCAAGCTCAAGCTGCTGGGCGTGGATGTGGGCTCGATAGGTGACGCCCATGGCAACCAAAATCCTGGCGCGCGAATGTTCCGCTACTTAGACCCGATCAAGCAGGAGTATCGCAAGCTGGTGGTCTCTAGCGACGGTAAAAAGCTGCTCGGCGCCATGCTGGTGGGCAATAACAGCGTCTACGACACGCTGCTGCAGTACTACTCCAATGGCATTGAGTTACCCGACGAGCCTGCCTCATTGATTCTGCCCCAAAGCAGCGGCGCCGCACCCACTCTCGGCCCCGGTGCGCTGCCGGAAACCGCCTCCATCTGCTCTTGCCATAACGTCACTAAAGGCGATATTTGCGCCACTATTGATGCGGGCGCGGTGGATCTAGGCGGTGTCAAAGCGGCCACCAAAGCCAGCACCGGCTGCGGCGGCTGCACCGCGCTGCTCAAAAGCGTGGTTGACCATGAGCTGGAAGCCCGCGGCGTAGAGGTTGATAAATCGATTTGCGAGCACTTCGCCCATACCCGCCAGGAGCTTTACGATATTGTGCGTGTGGAAGGCATCAAAACCTTCAGCGAATTGATCGAAAAACACGGCAATCAAGACACCCACTGCCTGGGCTGCGACATCTGCAAACCTGCTGTGGCGTCCATTCTAGCCTCCTGCTTCAATGAGCCGATCACCGACGCGGCGCATATTCCTCTGCAGGATACCAACGACACCTTTATGGCCAACATGCAGAAAAACGGCACTTACTCGGTGGTGCCGCGTGTGGCCGGTGGCGAGATCACCCCAGACAAACTCATCGTGCTGGGCGAAGTGGCCAAAAAATACAGCCTCTACTCGAAGGTTACTGGCGGCCAGCGCATCGACTTGTTCGGCGCCCGTCTGGAAGACCTGCCAGATATCTGGGGCGAGTTGATTGCTGCAGGTTTCGAGACGGGCCACGCTTACGGTAAATCGCTGCGTACGGTGAAATCCTGCGTGGGCAGCACCTGGTGCCGCTACGGTGTTCAGGACAGCGTCGGCATGGCGATCTGGCTCGAGAACCGCTACAAAGGCCTGCGTTCACCGCACAAGATCAAGTTTGGCGTTTCCGGCTGCACCCGTGAGTGTGCCGAAGCCCAGAGCAAAGACATTGGCATTATCGCCACCGAAAACGGCTGGAACCTCTACGTGTGTGGTAACGGTGGCATGCGCCCCCGCCACGCCGAATTGTTTGCTACCGACCTAGACGACGAACAGCTCTACCGCACCATTGACCGCTTCTTGATGTTCTACGTGCGCACCGCCGACCGTTTGCAGCGCACCTCGGTGTGGCGCGAAAACCTCGACGGCGGCCTGGAGTACCTAAAAGAGGTAATTTTGGAAGATAGCTTAGGCATTAACGATGAGTTAGAGCGTCAGATGCAAAGCGTGGTGGACACCTACCAGTGTGAGTGGGCGGATGCCATCAGCGACCCAGAGAAGCTTAAACGCTTCCGCAGCTTTGTTAACGACGACCGCCCGGATCCTTCGATCATCATGACTTCCGAGCGTGGCCAACTGCGTCCCGCTTAAACACTACATATTCGCAAACCAGACAACGAGGTAACTGATGACCGCGACCGCACTCAAGCACACCGTAAGCACCGACACCTGGCAGCCGCTCTGCACTAAAGCTGACTTAGTGGCATTTTCCGGCGTCGCTGCTTGGTTGAACACGTCAGAAGGCCCTGCCCAAGTGGCCATTTTCTACTTACCGAGGCAGCGCTTCCAAGGACAGGAGAAAGAACTCTACGCCCTTGACCACTTTGACCCGTTTTCTAACGCTAACGTCATTGCCCGCGGCATTATCGGTGATGTTAAAGGCAACCCGGTGGTTGCCTCGCCACTCTATAAGCAGCATTTTCGCCTTGAAGATGGCCAATGCTTAGAAGATGAGAACATCAAGCTGCGTACCTGGAAAGTCGCGTTTAGGGGCGAGGAGGTATGGGTACAGGGGTAACTGACAGCTGCTTTACGATGACGTTACTCCCGGCGAGGAATAGCGCTCGCATAGGTATTCAGGCTCAAGAAATGTTCATCTGCCCGCTGCAACGCATCAAGTGCCTGTGGTCGGTCATCTTCTGCCAATAAGGTGCACAGTACTTCGGAGATGGCTAAGGCGGGCGTTAACGTATGGAAAAAGCTGTCGCTTTCCGTGGGGCAAAAAATCGTCTGCTCTGACAGCCCTACCAGTGGCGATACTTCACTATCGGTGATCGACAGAATCGTCAGTCCCTTGTCTTTTGCCAACTGCGTCAGTTCCAGTGTCGCTACTGCGTAAGGTTTGACGGAGACAACCAGCAAGGCATCTTCGGGCGTGGCGCGAATTAGCGCATCACCGCCGGTTCCCGCCAGCCCATCCAAGTGAACCGAGCGGTCCCCCAACAGTGACATAACGTAATGGAAATGCCACGCCACGGAATGGCATGAGCGCAAGCCTAGCACATACACTTTTCTCGCTGATTTCAGCGTATTAGCGATGGCTTCCAACCTTTGCAGTGAGTCAGGCTCACAGAGCCGGGTAATCTGAGCACTCAGCCCATGCAGCATATGCGCGGCGATATTGCCGTCGGCCGAGGCTCTAGCGCCCTCGTTTCGCTGGCGAACCTTAGCGGCAAAGCCATCACTTCCCCGCCGCAGCGCTGCCACATAGTGCTCGCGAATATCATCGTATCCTTGCTTGCCCAGAAACTTTGCAAGCCGTGTCATGGTGGCAGGCTGCACCGCCGCATGGCGCGCCAACTCGCGCATAGAAACCAGTGCCACCTCATCAGGGTGTTCCAGCACGTAGCGGGCAGCCTGCTGGAGCTGCGGCGACATGGCATCGTACTGGGCGATAATCTGCTCCCTTAAAGGGTCGCGCTGCGGCATGTGTGTTGCCTCTTATACGGCTTGTTAAAACAGCCGCCGATTTAAACGTTACTGTTGTCAAAAAACAATGATCTATATGTTTTACTAAAAACACAAATGATTCAATTGTTGCATTAATAAGCCAAACTGTGCCAATCTTCTCCTTATGGCGTGCTCACATCGCTAAGTGACCCTAAGGAACCGTTTCCATGACTCGTATTCTTCATCGCAGTATCGGCCCAACTCTCCCCCATGCCGCGTCGGCTCAAGGCGTCTACATTACAGACACCACTGGGCGCCGATACCTAGATGCCTCAGGAGGCGCTGCGGTCACCAGTGTGGGGCACGCCCATCCGGAAGTACTGGCGGCGATGCGCGCTCAAATTGATAACCTCTGCTACGCGCATACGTCTTTTTTCACCACCGACGCTGCCGAAGCGCTTGCCGAGAAGCTTGTCAATTTGTCACCTGAAGGATTGAATTACGTCTATCTCGTGTCAGGCGGATCAGAGGCCGTTGAAGCGGCGCTGAAGATGGCACGGCAGTACTTCGTAGAAATTGGCGCCCCCCAGCGCAGGCACATCATTGCCAGGCGCCAGAGTTACCACGGCAACACAATTGGTGCATTGGCAACCGGTGGCAATGCGATGCGGCGTAAGCAGTTTCAGCCCATCCTGCCAGAAACTCATCATGTCTCCCCCTGCTATGCCTATCGCGAGAAAGGCGCCGATGAATCGCCAGAGGCTTACGCTATTCGGCTTGCCGACGAACTCGAAGCAAAAATTCTCGAACTCGGCCCTGAAGAAGTCATGGCGTTCGTTGCCGAGCCCGTTGTAGGCGCCACCCTTGGCGCTGTCGCCTCTGTCGCTGATTACTTTAAACGTGTGCGTGCGATTTGCGACAAATACGGCGTGCTATTGATACTCGACGAAGTGATGTGCGGCATGGGGCGCACCGGCACGGTCTTCGCCTGCGAGCAAGACGGCGTCATACCGGATATCGTCACGATAGCCAAAGGTTTGGGTGGGGGTTATCAGCCGATCGGTGCAGTGATGCTGTCCGACAAAATCTACGACAGCTTTGCCAATGGCTCTGGCCTGTTCCAGCACGGGCATACTTACATCGGCCACCCTGTTGCCGCGGCAGCCGCTAACAAAGTGGTTGAAATCATTGCGCGCCCCGAGACACTCGCCAATGTAAACGCCATGGGCGCGAGATTACACAGCGGCTTGGAAGCCGTTCTCGGTGCATCCCCTTATGTCGGCGATATCCGGGGAAGAGGGCTGTTTCGCGGTATCGAACTGGTGGCGGATCGGGACACTAAAACACCTTTCGATCCGAGCCGAAAGATCCACGCCAAGATTAAGCGACAGGCTATGGCGCGAGGACTGATCAGCTATCCTATGGGCGGCACCATTGATGGTATTCACGGCGATCATATTTTGCTGGCACCGCCTTATATTATTGAAGCCGATGATGTCGACCTAATCATTGAGCGTATTGCCGACGCCATCAACGCCGCCATCGCCGAGTGATGGCACGCAACCTATCTGAATGGAGCTCACCCATGACGCCCTCTCCCTGCCCGCCTATTGCTGATGCCGACTGGCCAAACGAAGCCGCTGAATTACGCGAAGACTTTGCTGGCGCGCTCAATGTCTATCGCACCATGGCCCATCACCCGGATTTACTCAAAGCCTGGGCACCTTTGCGTCAGCATGTTGTTAAGGAAAATGCCTTAGGGCCAGAATTAACCGAGGTGGTGATTCTACGCGCGGGCCTACGCATGGGGTCACGTTACGAGTGGGCTCATCACGTTAGCCGGGCACTCGCTCTAGGATTCTCCACTGCACGAATCGACGCCATTAGGACTCGCCCCGAAGGCGTTGATGGTCTTATCGTCGACGCGGTGGATGCATTGTTTGACCAGCGAATGCTGTCCCCTGAGCAAGAAGCAGAGCTCGCAGATGCTATCGGACGCAAGGCCGTTATCGACCTAATTGCGATGGTGGGGTTTTATTCGGTATTGGGCTATCTGCTCAAGACTTACGACACACCGGTCGACGACAACATTCAACAAGAAGCGCAAAAAATGCCAACGCTATTTTCATTAACTTCGTAGGCATGCCTGCCCCTGGTGCAGGCTTCAACCTATCCCAGGGCAGACCATTAAGCACTTATGCATACGTTTGCGAGGATTCAGGTCTCATTAAATCAGTGGCTGCCCATGATCAGTGCCCGCTTAATTTTATTCAGGCACTCAAGGCTTATCATCTAATGTAGGAGGCCGCTTTTAGCGGGCGATGGCGGCGTAGCCGCCCTTGCTATAACTAGGTAAATCAGTTGAATCATCGTCGAAGTGTCGAACCAAAGCTAAAGCCCTATCTCACAACAATACATTTGTTTCTAAACACTACACATCTGTTTTTTGCATCACCACACAGTCAAGCTTCCGCCCTGCTACTACCGAATACTCAGGTAGCTTTTCCATTACTTCGAACCCAGCTTTTTTCAGTACCCGCTGTGAAGCGTGATTGTCTAAAGAAACAGTCGCCGTGAGCGTATTAATTTGGTAAACGCAACGAGCTTCGCTAATAAGATGGTTCAATGCCTTTTGCGCCAACCCATTACCACTCGCATGTTGGGCTATCCGATACCCCACCTTAGCGTAACCATTTTCTATCTCACGTAGGTTGGCGCGCCCAACTATCGCACCTTGATGTTGGATAATAAGCGGCCTCATGCGTCCTTGGGCATTTAACGCCAAGCACTCATTAATATGCTGGCTAATACCTTCAGGCGTGTAGAAGTGCTCCGCTCTGGCCTCTATATGCTGCTCAAACCAGCCACGTTCAGTGGCTTCGAACAACAATAGTTCAGCGGCATCTTCCGGAGCAATTTGTCTGAAGGAAAAAGCATCAGCATGGCGCATAAGCACATCTCTCCTTGGGTGCTAAATTAGTGCATCAAAGACTATCTCCATAGCCTTAGAATAAACAAATCACTGACATTGCGACCACTGATATTGCTATGCTTGCCAGCCTCTTGGGTAGTTAATATTGGAGCAAACGTTCGTGAAAACAGAATCCAGCACCTTAGCGTTTTCTGCCTTTATGGCGCTGCTGATTGGGTGTGCAGGTATCACTGCGACACTGGCATCTAACTCCCAGGCTATTTTGCTGGATGGGTTATTTAACCTTATCTACTTTAGCGTAGCGCTGGTCACCATCAAGGTTAGTAAGCTAGCCAGCCGACCCGATAGCGAGTCCTACCCATTTGGCTACAGCTACTTCGAGTCACTGGTAAATCTATGCAAAGGCTTATTGATATTAGGCGTTTCCATCTTTGCATTGGTGGACGCCATCGCTGCGTTACTGACAGGTGGCCGGGAGATCTCAGCGGGGCTTGCGGTTATCTACGCACTGTTTGCCACCGCCGCTTGCTCGCTCACCGCTTGGGTAATGCACCGCAGTCAGCGCCACGTTAGTAGCCCGCTGGTGGCTGCAGACAAGCTTAACTGGCTGGTGAACAGTGTTATCTCGGCTGCCGTGCTGGCAGCGTTCTGCTTAGTGATGCTGTTTGAGCGCCTTGACTGGCGGGATATCGTACCTTATGTCGATTCACTGCTGGTGATGGCCGTGGTGTTGCTATGCCTTGGCGTACCGGTGCGTATGGCCTCCCAAGCACTGCGAGAACTGCTCAATAAAACGCCCGACGAAGCAGTCGCCGAGCCTGTGCGTCAGGCGGTTGCTCGTGGACTTGCCGATATCGACACCCAGGAAGTGCGAGTGCGCATGGTACGCCCTGGTCGCCTGCTATATATCATGGTCCACGTGGTGCTACCCAAAGCACTGCATGAGTCTACGCTTGCCCATCAAGATGCCCTACGCCAGCAAATTGATGAAGAAGCACGCCGCATTTACTCGCCGGTCGTCTGCGATGTGGTCTTTACCGAAGACGATCGCTGGGCAGCGCCTTCCTGCGGGCAGTTAGTGAAGAAACACACTTAATCCCACCACATTAAAAAGCGGCCTGTGGGCCGCTTTGAATGCTAGTACTGCCGTTATAAACCCCTTAAAAACATAACCCTCTGTTAAACACCGATATCGCGGTAGTGGCGGGCAACTTTCTCGATGGCGATCAGATAAGCCGCCATGCGGTAGTCGTTAACTTTTGGGTTTTCATTACGGGTGCGAATAATCTCTTGCAGCGCCAAACGCATGGTGTCGTCCAACCCAGAACGGACTAGATCAAACTCATCGGCGCCGCGGGCTAGCTCATCAGCCAGATGATCTGGCACCTTATGGCCCGTTGATTCTTCAATCGCCCGAATAATGTGCTGGCCACGTGCTTCATGAAAACGTTTATCGAGCCTGCCAAAGCGAACGTGATTCAGGTTACGAATCCACTCAAAGTAGGAAACCACTACGCCACCAGCGTTGCAGTACGCATCGGGGATAATCTCAATCCCCCGCTGTTGAAGAACTTTATCTGCTTCATAGGTAACCGGGCCATTGGCAGCTTCAGCAATAAGCGGCGCTTGGATATGGTGTGCATTCCCGGCATTGATAACGCCTTCCAATGCCGCTGGAATAAGAATATCGCAGGCACGTTCTAACGCCTTACTGCCATCTTCTTGGTACTCAGCTGCCGGATACCCCTTAACCCCACCGGTCTCAGCGATATACTCACGCACGGCCTTCACATCTAAACCATCGTCGTTAACCAAGGCGCCATCACGTTCGATGATCGCGGTAATCAAGCAGTTATCTTCGGTTTGCAGAAAATGCGCGGCGTGATAGCCCACATTGCCTAACCCCTGCACCACGACTCGTTTGCCAGCCAAGCTGCCAGACAGGCCACAACGCTTGATTTCTTCTGGATGGCGGAAAAGTTCGCGCAACGCATACTGCACCCCGCGTCCGGTCGCCTCGTTGCGACCTCGCACACCACCATGTTCGACCGGCTTCCCGGTTAACGCCCCCATGTAGTTGATGTCATTAGGAAACATCTGGCGGTAGGTATCTACCATCCAGCCCATTTCACGCGGCCCTGTGCCCATATCCGGAGCGGGAACGTTGCTGGCAGGGCTTAGATACCCTTTATTGATCAGCTCGCGCGCAAAACGCCGCGTAATGGCTTCCAGCTGTTTTTGAGTGTACTTGCTCGGATCAATGATCAGCCCACCCTTTGAACCGCCGAACGGCACGTCGACAATCGCGCACTTATAGGTCATCAGCGCCGCCAGAGCCTCAACTTCGTCCTGATCAACCATCATCGCAAAACGAATACCGCCTTTTGAGGGCAGACGGTGATCACTATGGGTGGCTCGCCAGCCCGTAAACATTTCAATCTTGCCGTCGATATCAATCGGAAATGATACCTGCACTACGCTCTGGCATACCTTCAGAGCGTTTCCAATGCCCTCTTCCAGCTCCATGATGTCGATGGCGTGATCCACCATGTGCTCGACACTTTCACGAAAAGACATACCCTGCTGGGCGAACTTAGTATCACTCATTAGTGGCGCTCCATTGCTGCGTTGTTTTTATCAGTATGATGATCAGTGCTGTTTCGGGGATAACCACGCTTCTCTTTGTGCTATAAGGTTTTAGCTGGTTTAAACTCCCTCAACTCACTGACTCTAACAAAGCCTCTACGCCAGCAACTTTCAACTATTGTTAAATAGTCTCAGCATATAAAACGCCACTAAATTTTTCGTCAGCTATTTGCTTAAAGAACCACGCAGCCAGCCTAATCCATTAGCACTTGGCGGTACTCTCGTTGATTCTGGATAACTAACCAGAGTGTTGCGAAAACTCCCCCCAATAAGGCAACTCCAAACAGCGTTAGTGCCGCGTTATGCCCTAGGGCATCGATAAGCACTCCCGTTGTGACCACAGGAATACTGAAACCAATGTAGGCCATTAGAAAATATCCAGCGCTTGCCTGGGTAGAAGATGGGCCAGCCACGGCTAACACGCCACTTAACCCGCCCAGGTAAATAAAGCCGTAACAGGCGCTGCTAGCCATGACCGTGCCTAGTAGTAATATGGGTAAGTGCCCCGCGATAGCTCCCCAAGCAATCAGCCCATAAGCCGGTGGCAGAATCGCAAGTCCTAATAACGTAGACCGATATGACGATAACTTTCTGGCCCAGGGTTGAAATAACACGCCACAGCTGCAAATACCGAAAACAGCGAAACCACTCCAAACGCTTAAACCATGCTGCTCTAATGCGGAAGGCAATATGGCAATCACCAACCCCACCGTGGCCCAGGCAATTAAAATCGCAAAGCCAAATCGAATAGCCCCTTTTGGGTAACTGGGCAAACGTAACATGCTGCCTTTCGGCCCACTCGGCATGCTTTTACGCAGCGTCAACACGCCAATTAATGCGAAAGCGCTAATACATAGATATAACCACAAACTGGGGGGCGTTAAGCTAGGCGTAGTAACGATAAAAACGCTGGTCACCGCTGCCCCTAAACCGAAGCCAAGCGCGCTGCTAATCGTGACATAACTGGTAGAAGCTTGCTTATCATCGCCTTGCCATAATTGTTGCATATAGGCTGGCGCTACCGCGGATGCCAACGCGGTCCCCACCCCAAGCAGAAAACGCGCCACGCCTAGCATTACGATGCCAGGCGCTATTAGCATCAGGGAAGTGGCCAGCATATTAAGCAGTAACGCAGCGACTATGATTGCTTTGTAACCTACCCGCTCGGCCAAGCCATTAAGCCCCAGCAATACAGGCATCACCCCTGCGACGTAACTGGCAAAAGCAATTGTCGTGGCACCAACACCAACCCCGCCTTGCGCTGCCAACGCACCATATAGCGGTGCCTGCAAATTAACGGCCGTGGTGATCATACATAGCCCGAAAGCAAGGCGGGCTGCGCTGTACTGGTTCATGCATTAACTCACTTGAGATTGCTAAAAGAACCATAAAGCTCGCACGCTTATTCAAGCGGGGTAAGATACACTGGGCCACTATTATTGAGGCACTGTTCCGGTTTTTTAATGAACAGTTGATCCAGCAGGACTATATATGAAGTTAACAGTTGATCGGCATGCCAATACGCCTATTGCACAGCAACTTGAAGAGGCGATCAGCACTTGGATTAAACAAAACAAACCTGGTAATGGCAGCCGCCTACCCTCGATTCGCTATTTAGCTGCGACACATCACGTTAGCCGCAATGCGGCTATTGAAGCTTACGAGCGTTTAATCGCGGCAGGGTTGGTCCGCTCAAAACCGGGGGCAGGATTTTTTGTTGCCGATAGTCCACCAAGCGAGCATCAAACAGTTTCCAGCCCACTGCAGGAAGTGACCAACGGGCTTTGGGGGCTTTTTAGTGCGGATGAGACGGCCCTGCCCCTTGGATGTGGCTGGCTACCCAGTCATTGGCGAGAGAGCGATGATTTAACCTATGCGATCCGCCAAGTTGCGCGTATGAATCGTGCGGACATTTTTGAATACAGTACCCCCCAAGGCCCCACGGCGTTACGGCAGTTAATACAAGAGCGACTTCGGCTTTTAGCGATCACGGCAAATCATCAGCAAATTGTCACCACCAGCGGCAGCAGTCATTCGCTAGATTTATTGGTGCGCTTGCTTCTCGAACCCGGAGACGTTGTCTTCGTGGAATCACCAGGCTATTACAACCTATTTGGCCTGCTACATCTGCAACGTGTTCGTGTTATCGGCGTGCCTCGCTTAGCCGACGGTCCTGACCTTGAACGCTTAGAAGAATTACTTGCAGAGCATCGGCCGACGCTTTTTTATACCAACAGCGTTTTTCAAAACCCCACAGGGGGAACGCTAACGCCCACCATTGCGCATCGCTTATTACAATTAGCCGAGCAGTACGATTTCAAACTGATAGAAGATGATATATACGCAGACTTTCAACATACGCCAAGTGCTCGCTTAGCTGCGTTAGATGGCCTTAGCCGGGTTATTTACTTGGGCAGTTTTTCAAAAAGCCTCTCCTCTTCGCTGCGCGTTGGTTATATCGCGGCGCCTTCTTCAATGGTGCAACGCATTGTCGATATCAAAATGCTAACCAGCATTTCTTCTTCACGCTTTGCAGAGCAAGTCATTACCACCATGCTTCAAAATGGTAGCTACCGAAAGCTGACGGAGCGGTTAAGTGCTAGGCTTTCCAACCACATGTCTATGGCGCTTGCGATGCTCAAAGATGCCAGTTGGGATGTTTATACTGAGCCGACCGGCGGGATGTTTGTGTGGGCAAAGCCACCGGCAGCGATAACATCTGAACGATTGAGTGAACTGGCTGATGACTGGAAAGTTACCCTGTCGCCTGGACATTTATTCTTTGCCGATCATCAGCCAACGCCCTGGCGGCGACTCAACGTTGCTTATATGCAGGATCCAAGAGCGAAAGGGTTTATTGAAGGATAATTCAATGACCTATCAATCAACCTCCACCACCAAACTCGGCTCAAACAGCTCTAGCGTGAACTCATAAGGATAACCGCCTGGATTAGCGATGACGCGCGTGCCGTTACATAAGGTATCGACGGGCTCATGAACATGGCCATGCACCCATAGGTCCATCTTGCCCATCAATTGAGGTAGGTGGGAGGCAAAGGCTGGGGACAATGCATCGCCAAGATACTGTTCAGGAATGCAGCTGTGTAAAGGTGCATGATGGCTAATAACAACGCGTGGCCCATCAAAGGGTTGCTCAAGCTCGTTACTAAGCCAAGCAAGTGCTTCAACGTGTAATGCTTGGCTAGCTTGAGGGGTAAAGACCTGATCTGGAGCTGTTGTCACGATGCTAAAATCGGGCATATAGCGCAACGCTTTAGCGTCGGTCTCTGCCGGGTTGTGCGTTGGGTCATCGGCATAGAGCGCAAAATCAGTCCATAACGTGGTGCCATAAAAACGCACTCCCCCGATAGTCACCGCTCGATTATCCAGCAACTCAATATTGTAGTGCTTGGCTTCGATGGCGAGCTCTTCACGGAGTAGCGGCATGCAGGTACCGTAAAACTCATGGTTGCCCGGCACATATAAAATAGGCATTTCTGGAAACCGCTGTCTGGCCCAGGCAAGCCCTTCCGTTTTCTGATGAATATCGCCCGCCAAGATGATGAGATCGGCCTCTACCTCTGGCAATTCGCGGTCTCCATCAAAAAACTCCAAATGAAGGTCGGATAAAATTCGTAAGCGCATAGTATTCCTCACTTTTCCCTGTGTAACGGTCGTTTTATGGCGTAAGCCGCTCAATAAACTCGCTAACATAGTGAACAACCACAGCTTCAACTTCACGGTGTGGCACATGCCCAACGCCCGGCAGTATTTCACTGTGTGCAGAACCTCGGGTATAGCGAGCGATGCGTTCAGGTTGGCGATGCGAACCATATTCATCGTTTTCACCATGAAGCACCAGCGTGGGGCAGTGAACGCGCTGAAGAGCAGGAGTAAGCGACCAGTGTTCAAATGCTGGATGTAACCACGTGTCTATCCAGCCATTCAGTACCCAACGAGCTTTATCACCGTGATACTTTTCTAATTTGGCAAATTGTTCCGGCATTTGAAAGGCAGCCCGTGCCTCTTCAATACCTTGTCGCGTGCGTGGCTCATTTAACGCCTGCGCTGCAATGGTAATCACTCCTTGGCACTGCTCTACATACTGCCCTGCACAGTGCACCGCCATACAACCGCCAACGCTATGTCCCAGCGCAATAAAATGCGTTAACTGAAACGCGTTCTGAAGTGCCGCAAAGCTAGTAGAGGGTTCATCGTCGATAAAGCTCAGCAGTGGCGGTGCCAGGCACGCATCGGAGCGCCCAAACCCTAGACGGTCATAAGCAATCACTCGTCGTTGGGTCGCCGCACATAGCGCTGCGGGAAAGCTACGCCATAAATCCACACAGCCTAACGAGTCATGGAGCAGGACAATGGGCACGTCCGAGCGTAAATGAGACGTTTCCCAAGTACGAGTAAACAGGCGACCACGTGGAGTTGCCACCCAGCGGTCTTGGAAGATAGGTTCAGGATTGAGAGTGTCAGAATCGGGAGTTGTTGGCACCATGATATAACTCGTTGTTTTATTGATTAGTTATAGGTATGTCATCAGCATACCATTCTAGGTACATAAGATTGTGCACCGCTTTCTTTGTTAACAATGGTTAAAATGCTGCACTGCAACAAAAATAGCCTATACTCTAGGTGTGTCCCAATAGGAGGACCACCTTATGATCCCTACATTCGAATTATCGACACAAGATGACGAGGTACTCGCTTTTTGGCACCGTCAAGCCCATTGGCAGCATGCTGCTAATGAAGCATTAGCGGCCTATTTCGGCTAAAAGAAGCATTTTTTATCGCCATCTCTCCCCTATAGACGAAAAGATAACGACACAAGCCGACTTTTTTAGTCGGCTTTTTTATATTATGAAAACCTTTTCCATTCAAGGATGTAGGTGATCAGCCATTGTTTTTGTAAGCCATTTCTTACACGTCATAGCAATTTTCCTACATCTTTAGGACTAGCTTTAAGGGCTGAAATGCGCATAGACTTTAACCCGCAGCTAACTTGCTGCGCCGCACAAAGCAAACTATGTATAACTAAACTAGGGTCACTAGAGCCCAGGATGGCTGAACCGTCCCTCAACCTCTGAATTAGGAGTACTCGCCATGTCATCTTTCGCTGCTCAAGATCAGACAGTAGAAGTGGATGTGATGCAAGTTTGGGCTAATCGTGCCCAACAGCAACGCGCAGCTTTCGACGCCATCGCTGCTTATATGAGTCAGCAGTAAGCAACAACGCCTCAGCCTTTGGTTAATTTTCGGCCTGAGGTGTTGTCGTCTTGTTTATCAAGCCAACTGCGCTAAGTAAGTGTCCTGCAAGATATACATTCGCTTCACATCGCGATATTTGCCGTTGATGAAAAACTCTTCAACCAAATGCCCCTCCTCTATGAAGCCGCTCTCCTCGTAAAGATGAATAGCTTTAACGTTCTCCACCGCCACAATCAGGTATATTTTGTGTAGGTTTAAAATCGTGAACGAGTAGTGCAGCGCTTGGCGGATTAATGACCGGGCAAACCCTTTGCCCTGATGATCTGGCGTGATAATGATCTGAAATTCACCGCTGCGGTGAATGTAGTCGATTTCAATCAGCTCGACTAAACCAATAGCATGCCCATCTGCTACAAAGCGCCGTTCGGCGTTGTCATGGAT
The DNA here is from genome assembly GCF_024182575.1 of Halomonas sp. MS1. NCBI lineage: Bacteria > Pseudomonadati > Pseudomonadota > Gammaproteobacteria > Oceanospirillales > Halomonadaceae > Halomonas > Halomonas sp. MS1. The sequence continues at coordinate 2,583,001 of NZ_CP098926.1, read as the reverse complement.
ATGCTTGTTATAAAGCTCCTCGAGCTCATCAAATGATTCGTAAGGCTCTTCAAACCAATACGACATGATGCTCTGGTTATTATTTAGCTCGTGAACAAAGCGCAGATCGTTGCGTTCCAGGGCACGGAGCTTTAGATCGGTGGCGAGCATGACTCTGTCCTTTCTCTACGTATTGAGGTTTCGCTTTTCGCGCTGATCACACATGCAGTATGCTCGAAAAGAGTTTTTTGTCATCACAGGAGTTTCGCATGATTGACCTACGCAGTGACACGGTGACTCGGCCTTCCCCCGCCATGAAAGATGCCATGATGGCCGCTCCAGTGGGCGATGATGTATGGGGTGATGACCCAACGGTCAATACGTTTCAGGAAAAGCTAGCTGAGCAGGCAGGCAAGGAAGCGGCGCTGCTATTTCCAAGCGGCACACAAAGCAACCTAGTGGCACTAATGGCCCACTGCGAACGCGGCGATGAGTATATTGTAGGGCAGTCAGCCCATACTTATCGCTATGAAGGCGGTGGCGCAGCGGTGTTAGGCAGCATTCAACCGCAGCCAATTGAAAATGCCGCCGATGGCAGCCTGCCGTTAGAGAAAATAAGCGCAGCTATCAAAGCCGACGACTTCCACTTTGCCCGCACTAGGCTGCTAGCGCTGGAAAACACTATAGGTGGCAAAGTGCTGCCCGCCGAGTATGTGCTGAAAGCAACTGAATTGGCCCGTGAGCGCGGTTTGGCAACGCACCTGGACGGCGCACGGCTATTTAATGCAGCAGTAGCCACTGACACCTCGCTTAAACAGCTCTGTTTGCCGTTTGATAGCGTATCGCTGTGCTTTTCGAAAGGCCTGGGCGCTCCCATCGGCTCTGCCTTAGTGGGCTCGCAAGCCTTGATCGACCGCGCACGGCGCTGGCGTAAAATGGTTGGTGGTGGCATGCGCCAATCAGGCATTATCGCCGCCGCCTGCCAGTATGCTCTGGAGCACAATGTCGCTGACTTAGCCGACGACCATCGCCGTGCAGCACGCTTGGCGGAAGGCTTAGCGAAACTGCCCGGCGTCGAGATTACCGCTCAGGCAACCAATATGGTGTTCGCGCACTTTCCCGACGAACATGTGAAGCCACTCTCTGCTTGGCTGAAAGAGCATGGCATTTTGATTGAGCTACTTTATGCCACACGTTTTGTTGTCCACCGTGATATTGATGATGCCGATATAGATAAAGTAATCGCCGTTATGCAGAGCTACTTCAGCCGCCTCTAGTCAACCTTGAGACCTGTTAGAGCAACGTAGACCCCAGCGCTAAGTGTATGGCGATAGCCGCCATCATCAGGCCAATTAGCCCATCAATGGTACGCCACGCTACCGGGCGGGAAAGCCAAGGCGAAAGCGCGGCCCCGCCCCACGCTAGCAGACTGAACCAAAGAACAGAGGCAGTCGACGCACCGGCGACGAACACACCTGCGCTCTCCTGCTGAGCACCAATGGCAGGAATTAACAATAGCGTGTCCAGATACACCTGGGGGTTCAATACCGTCACGGCCAAGGTCGCCAACAGCACTCCGCGCAAGCTGCGCGCTTTTACGCTACCAGCCTGCAGCCCTTCGCGCCCGCTAACAGCCCGCAGTAATGCCTGTGCGGCCAGCCAGCTTAAAAACGCTACGCCTACCCAGCGCATGGCTTCCATCGCGTTCGGCATTGTCAGTAAAAACGCGCTAGCACCAAACATACCAGCGGTTAGCAAGATAATATCCGCGCTCATACACAGCCCCGCCGACCACCAGTGATGCTCACGGCGTACTGCCAACCCCAGCACGTAAGCATTTTGCGCCCCGATAGCCATGATGATACCGCCAGATACGACCAAGCCCGTTAAGTAACTTTCCCACATTGCCCTGTCCCCAGTACCAGAATTAGCGTCGCTTTAAAGAATCGTGGCACTAAGATAGCGGGCAACCTGAATAACAAAAAATTATCCTGCTAATGTGGCATTAGTTTTTCTTATATAGAAATCGTATTGATGGTTTGGGAAATAACGCTGGGTAATCGTACGGTGTATTAGCTAGCTACCCTGTCACCCTTGCCACCGCATCGCGGCTGGCCGCTTCTCGCTGTTCGCCGGTGAGTTCAACCAACCGTCCTTGGCGCATTTCCAGCAGCCGGTCGGCCTGGTCAAAGTAGTGATCATCATGGCTGATCACCACCAGCGTCTTACCCAGCGCTCGTAGCTGCGGCAGTAGCTCGCGGTAAAACACCCGTCGGAACTGCGGGTCTTGATCGGCGGCCCACTCGTCCAGCAGCAATAGGTCGCGCTGTTCAGCGACCGCCAACAGCATCGCCAGACGTTTGCGCTGCCCCTGGGAAAGGTTGATGTTGGTTATCCGATCGCCGTCAAAATCGAGTTTGTTGTGCATACCAAGGGCAGCCAGCCACTCCTCCACCAACATCGTATCGGGTGACTCCCCTTCAGGCCCCATCAAGCGGTCAAATAGATGCAGGTCGGTGTAAATAGCAGAGAAGTGCTGGCGGTAGGTCGTCCAGTCCTCCTCTTGCAGCGGCCTGCCATCGACCCGAACACAGCCGCCTTGGGGTTGGTAAAGCCCAGTCAGCAGCCTCGCCAAGGTCGACTTGCCACTCCCGTTACCGCCAATTAGAAACACCACCTCGCCGCGCTTTAAGGTCAAGTCGATAGGACCAATGGCAAAGCCTTGCCGTGCCTCTTCAGCGGGGTAACGATAGCAGACCTGCTCCAGTGCTAGCACCTGCCAGTCGTGGCGCTGTGTGTCACTATCAAAGGTATCGCGGTGTTCTGCTAGATCGAGCGCGCTGATTTTCTCGAACGCCACTCGGGCATTGATCAAGGGTGGAAAAGCGCCTATCGCTTGAATAAGTGGCGTGCGCAGAAACAGCAGCGTAAGAGAGAAGGTGGTGGCCACCTGCGCCGATGCCCAACCCAGGCCATTGGCTAAAAAGAACACCACGCCGATGGCCCCCAGCATCATGATATTGAACCAGTTCACCGCACTTAGATGGTAGGTATCGCCGCGAATGATATGGTGCCGATACTCTTCAGCGTTGGGGGTATAGACGTCGCGATACAACCATTCGGCTCGGTCGCGATTAAGCGCCAGTTCCTTACGCCCCTCAATCACCGATTGGTAATCTGCATAGAGACGATCTTCAGACTCACGCAGCTTAGCCATATGCCGATAAACCCGAGCCACCAAACGCATGCCAATTAAAACCGTTACGATCACCCAGAGTGCGGTGACAGCCAGCATGGAAGGTGAAAGCCAGCCTAGATAAACCGTGACACCTATCGTCAGCACCCCGCCTTGTACCAACTCTGGCAAACGTACAAAGGCAACGGTGATATAGCGCACATCGCTGGATAAGCTGGCCAACAAGCGCGCACTACCAATCTGCTCGACCCGCTCGATATTGGTATCCAGAATCCGCTTAATCAATTGCCCCCGCAGTCGATAGACGAAATAGTGCCCCAAAGTGGTCAGCGCCAATTGCGAGGCCAATGTTATTGCTAATAGCAACGCGATCAGCCCCAGGAATTCGGGCAGGATACGCCAGGGATCGGTAAAGGTGCCCAATAGCCGCTGATTGATAAAGGCGATAACACCGATACCCAAACCTGCACTGGCCAAACTAAGTAGTACCACGGCCACAAATGGCCAGCGATAATCACGCCATACAATCCTCAACAGCTCCATGAACAGGGCCTCCTGGCAGTTCGAAAAGTTAGCCGATATTTGAAAGCTAGCGTTGGCGTTTGGCCGGCTTATTCTCGGGTTTCAGCGGGCAACCGCCACACAGCGGCTCGCCGGGTAGCCGATATTTGATACAGCATAACCGCCGCACTCGAGCAGGCGTTTCACCGCCCAGCTCCAGATAACGCACCGGTTGATAAAGCGGGTTACGACGCCCATCGGGGAGCGTCTTGGTGGCGAGATAGTCCAGCAGCGGCTCACCCGCGCCAGCAAACTCCGGGTGCTTCGAGCAGGTTTTGCCCACGAACTCCACGTAGTGACCAAGGTTGCTCCAGAACACTTTGGCAGAAAGCCCGGAGACCTCGGCCAACGCTTCGATAAGCGGCGCACAGTGGTCATCGAATAGGCTGCTAAAGCGTGCCTGGAGCGCATTTGAGGCCAACGGCACGCCACCATGCGACAGCCAGATACGCGCCGTCTGACCGTGATCACCTAACGCCAGCCGCAGCTCACCCCCGCCGACCGGCAGCTCATAGCCCAACAGCAGGTTGGCCACCAGCGTCGGAATCGCGACACTGCTGAAGTGAAATTTCGACCAGATTGAAGCGGCCGCCAGAAAGTCGGCGTCGTCACCGTGGTATCGGCGGTAACGCGAAAGCTGAGCGCCTAGCACCTTATGATCCAGCAGTTCAGAAGCTGCCAGCGTCGGTATATTAGGCTGACCAAACGCAGGTGCCTTTAAGTTATCCAACGGCGGCTGGCGATAGAGCGCCAGCAAAGCATCTGCTGGATTCGTCGCTACCGATAGCACGCTCGCCGCTTCGCTCATAGCCGCCGCAGCCCCCACATAAAGTAGGCACCGCCAATCAAAGAGGCGACCAAGCCCGCGGGCATCTCATAGGGGAAGATAATCTGACGACCCACCCAGTCCGCCAGCACCATTAATAGCATGCCGATCAACGCAGCACCCAGCAGGTGCTGCCCTGCCCGAGAGAAGCCGACCAAGCGCGCCATATGTGGCGCCAGCAGACCAATAAACGACAGCGGCCCCACCACCAAGGTGGCGCAGGCGGTTAGCAGTGCCACCAGTAACAGCAATGCCAAACGGGCACGGTTGAGGGTTACCCCAAGCGCCTTAGCTGTCGGTGCGCCTAACGGCAAGATATCCAGCCAGCGAGTAAAGGGCAGCGTGACCAGCGCCAATACCGCGGCAATGCCGCCGACAACAACGGCATTGGTGACATCCACGTAATAGGTAGAGCCCGCCAGCCAAGCGATCACCTGCTGGCCACGTGGGTCGCCACCCGCCAGCATGACGCTTCGCACCGCATCAAACAGGGCGCTAACGGCTACCCCAGTGAGCAGCAAGCGCTCGGGGAGATAGCCGCTCTTGCGGTTGATGCCCACCAACACCAGCAGCGTCGCGAAAGCCCCCAGGGTACCCACACCAATCAGCATCATATTGGTGGGCGCGGGCAGTAAGAAGATCCCCAAAATTAGCGCAATGGCACAGCCACCGCTGATACCCAATACCTCGGGGCTAGCCATGGGGTTGGCGGAAAGGCGCTGAAGAATCGTCCCGGCAATCGCCAGCATCAACCCGCTGGCGGCTGCCGCCATTACCCGCGGCATGCGCCACTGCATCACGTTCCAGTTATCCGGCGACAGTAAGTACCAGCCATCGACACCCTGCCCCACCAGCAAGCCAAGCAATGTGGCGACCAGTAGTGCGAGGAGTAAACCCGTCGCCAAACGGGAAGGCGCAGGATGGCGATGAGCGAAAACACCCGCCCCTTTCGGCGGTTGATCGCCCTGTAGCTTCAGGCGCGGAATCAGCCACATTAACAGCGGTGCCCCCAGGGCACCGGTAATCGCCCCAGTAGGAATAAAGGCAGCCACCATGCCACCGAAATGCTGTAGCAGCAGGTCTGTGGTGGCCAACAACACAGCCCCTAGTAACGTCGACCAAAGCAGCCGTGGCCCTAAGCGGCGCGCACCAGCCATGCGCACAATATTAGGCGCAGCCAAGCCGATAAAGCCGATGATACCCACCACGCTAACAATGCTACCGGTAATAAATACTGCCAATCCCATTCCCGCAAAGCGCAGATAGGTCAGCGAGACCCCCAGGCTTTTGGCACTGGCATCGTCCAGTTCCAGCACCGCCAAAGGGCGTAGTAGAAACCAGGCTGCCACGCAGCTAATCGCCAGCCGTGGCCAGAGAACCGCCACGCCATCCCAACCGTTTTGCGCCAGCGAACCCGCGCCCCAAATCAGCAGTCCTGAAAGCGCCTCGTGGTTAAACAGCAGCAGCGCTGTAGAAAGCGCCCCTAAGTACAGATTAACCACCAAGCCTGCCAGCACCACCACGATCGGCGCCAACCCGCGCCGCCACGAGAGCAGAAAAACTAATCCAACCGCCAGCGCTCCACCCGCTAAGGCAACCCATTCACGGCCCACTACCAATAGCCCTGGGGCCATAAGAGTGGCGGTCATCAACGCCAGGTTAGCCCCCGATGCCACTCCTAGAGTGGTGGGCGAGGCCAACGGGTTGCGCAACACTTGCTGCATCAGTACACCCGCCAACCCCAAACCGCCCCCAGCTAGCATCGCGATCGAGAGACGCGGCCACCACGCATAGTGAAGCAACAACTCGTCGACGTTCTCAAAGGAGGGCGCCACTAACGCCTGCACCCCCAGCATAAAACCGCCCTGCCCCTGAAGGCCTACCCAAAACAGCACCACCATCGGCAAGCTAAGCAGCAAGCAAGCTTTTGCAGGCGACATCCCCCCCATTCGCTGGGTAACTTGCGCAGCGCTTAGCATAGCGAACAACCTCTTGTCATAGCCGGGCAGATCGCCACACAGGGCCTGATAGGCAGCAGAGTCATTTTCTTAGCCTTACTCTTTTCTGGAGTTGGTGATTGAATTATCCGCAACGATTCTAAATGATAATAATTAGCACTACAATTAACACCATTTATTAATGGAGACAGCTACGATGGCGGCTAAACAGACCTACCAGCTTTTCGATATCACTCTCGCTCGGCGAACCCAAGTCAGCGCTTCATTAGTTAAGTTTACCTTTACGGGCCCAGATGTTGGTCACATGGCAACCTACGCCCCAGATCAGCGCGTCAAGCTATTCTTCCCCGAAGGCGGTGGCAGCCTCGACCCGCTGTTTGAGATTGCCAAGCTGGAAGAGCACGACTGGTACAGCGCCTACCGCGCACTGCCAGATGCCCAGCGCCCCTCTGCACGCACCTACACCATCCGTGCCCTGCGCCCAGAGCAGGCTGAGGTGGATGTAGAGTTTGTGCTCCACGGCGACAATGGCCCCGCCTCACGCTGGGCAATGCACGCCCGTCCAGGTGACCGGCTAGCCATGACAGCCCCCGACGCTAACGCGGAAGGCCCAAAACAGGGCTACGAGTGGAAGCCACCCCAGGGCGTGCGCCGTATTCTGATCATCGCCGATGAAACCGCCCTCCCCGCTGCGGCTGGCATTCTGGAAACCCTTGATGACCTGCCGCTCAAACCCAAGGTTGAAGCGCTGCTCGAAGTGCCTCGCCGCGACGATGTTCAGCCGCTACCCCAAGCCGCCAAACTGCGCTGGCTAGCACGTGACGCTGAGCCGGCCTGTCAACACGGCGAGCTGCTGATGAGAGCGCTGCGCGATATCGATTTGCAACAAGAGATTGTCGCATTAGGAGGCTTCCCTTCGGCCGTAGCCAATGGAAGCGAAGATGCACTGAACCAGGATGAAGACGCCCCGCTTTGGGACCCCGCCACCCTGGATGACAGCGCACCCTTCTATGCCTGGATTGCCGCTGAAACCAAAGTCGCTATGAAACTGCGCCGCTATTTGGTCAACGAGTGCGGGCTACCCAAGCAGTACGTTACCAGCATGGGCTACTGGCGCCTGGGCAAAGCCAATGGTTAAAGGAACGGCAAATAACACGGTGTTAAACAGTGATTCCATAAACACGCCAGCTCAAACGCCTGAGCTGGCGAGACAACCAGCTCTCGTGGCTGCTATGTGGATTCGGCCATATCACGATGGCTTAAAGACCGGATACTGGCGTGCGCGGCAAGGTCAAGTGGCCGGTGAAGGTTCCGCTAGCGGCTCTTCGGCAGTTTCAGACTCAGCAGCCAACAGCTTGCCGCTCTCCAGCCTCACCAACCGATCCGCGAGGTGAAAGTAACGGTCATCGTGGGTGATCACCAGCACCGCTTTGCCCATGCGCTTTAGCTCGGGCAACACCTCGCAGTAGAACACCTCTTTGAATAACGGATCTTGGTCCGCCGCCCACTCGTCAAACACCAAAAACGGGCGATCTTCAAGGTAGGCCACTACCAAGGCCAAGCGCTTACGCTGGCCCTGGGAGAGCGCCTGAGTGGTGAACGCGCCGTTTTCAACCCGCACCTTGTGCTGCAGATGCAGCTTGGCCAGCAAGCGGTTGCCCTCTTCGTCGAGATCTTCCCGCGGCGCTTCCAACAGCCTTTCGAAAAGATGGAAGTCAGAAAAGACGACCGAGAAGAGCTGCCGGTAGGCATCCCAACCATCCGCCTCGACACGCTCGCCATTGAGCAACACTTCGCCACCATCCGGCGGATAAAGCCCCACTACCACTTTGGCCAGCGTGGTCTTACCGCTACCGTTGCCCCCCACCAGAAACACCACTTCCCCCGGCGTAAAGCTCAGATTAATCGGCCCCAGCTCAAAGAAGTCATCGCTCTGCTCGTGGTAGTACTGATGGGTGACGTCGCGCAACTCAAGACGCTGCAAAGCAGGCACCTGAGGTGACGCCTGCCTCTCCTGCCCCTGGGGCATCTCTCGTGTGATGTTATCAATTCGGCTAGCGGCTACTCGCGCCATATTGATCCGCGGAATATTGATCAACAAGCCTTCAAGGGGAGTCACCATAAACACAAACACCAGCGCAAAACCGGTCATTACCTGAGTTTGGTTAGGCCCATCGCCCGCCAATACAAACAGTACCAAGCCAATAAAGGCGTACATCAGGAACTGCCCCCAACTGGTCGAGATCACGAACAGCGACATGCCATAGGTGCGCAGCCGCCGCACGCCTTCAACCGACTCCCCCAATATCTGATCCATAAAGACCCGGCTCTTGCGCTGGTGCAGCCGCAACTCTTTCGCCCCATCGGTAAGCGCACGGAAGTGGCCAAACAGACGATCCTGCTCTGACGAGGCACTCTGGAGATAGTGAATAGCGCGCAAGTGCACCAAGTGGTAGCCGACAGCGCCCAAGCCAATCACCCCCAATGCAAACAAAAACACCTGCCATGAAAGCATTGCTAGGTAGCCCAAGCACCCCACCACGATGACCGTATTAGTCAAAATCACCGGCAAGCTAACGAACAGTACCGCCACGTTGTTGCTGTGCTCGGTAAGCGCCGACTGGATCCGCGCGCTGCCAACACGCTCGAACTGGGCAAAAGGGGTAACGGCCACACACTGGGCGATAAAACTGCGCAATTCAGCCAGGGCACGCTGCCCCAGCCGCTCAAACAGCGCCGTCGACACCATCCGACAGACCATTAGGGCCAAAGCAATCCCTGCGAAAGCCCAAGCAGCACTGGCACGGCTAGCGGCATCGCTGTTTAGCGCTGTATTAATTTGGGCTATCAGCAACACGCTGAAAAGCCCCGAGAGAATACTGGCCAGGGCAGCGGCGGTCATCAGCCCGCGGGTTCGACGAAACAGATAGGAAAGCACATTCACCTCGTTGGAAAGCAATTGAAAACCGGCAGCTACCTTTAAAGACGAATCACTCCCGCAAAAAGTTAACCAATTTTTATGTAAACAAGCCTCATTCTCATTCGTCATTAGATAAGGAAGTCAGTAACGCCCTTCGATGTTTTTTTAATTGACACATCAGCCACGAGGACTCTTATGCATATTCACGACTTGATCGGCATCGGCTTCGGCCCCTCCAATATTGCCCTAGCCATTGCGCTCGACGAACAGCGCCAGGCAGGGCAAGCGAAGGATGCCTTGTTTATCGAGCGCCAGCCCTGCTTTGCCTGGCACCCGCATATGCTGCTGGAAAATGCCCATATGCAGATATCCTTCCTCAAAGACTTGGTAACGCCGCGCAATCCAGGTAGCCGCTTCAGCTTTCTCAATTACCTCCACAGCAAAGGCCGCCTGCAGGACTTTATCAACCTGCAGACCTTCTTCCCCAGCCGCCATGAGTTCAATGATTACCTAAGCTGGACGGCCAGCTACTTTGAACACCAGTGCGCCTATGGAGAGGATGTGTTTGAAGTACTGCCTGAAACTGACCACGACGAGGTGGCCTACCTCCGCGTGCGTTCACGGGATGAAAGCGGCGCAGTGCAGGAAAGGCTCACCCGCTCATTAGTGGTCAGCGTCGGTGGCGCGCCCAATGTGCCTGAATGCTTCGCTGGGCTAAAAGACGACTCGCGGGTCTTCCACTCCAGCCACTACCTTCGTGAACTGGCAAAGCAAGACGCCCCCAAACGCATCGCTGTGATCGGTGCGGGCCAGAGCGCCGCTGAGATATTTCTCGATCTGCACGGCCGCGAAGGCATTCAGGTGGATCTGATTAGCCGGGCATGGGCCTTTAAACCCTCGGACGATAGCCCCTTCGTCAACGAGATATTCAACCCCGAATACACCGACTACGTGTTCAACAACCCCACCGGCCAGCGGGAAGCACTACTACAGGAGTACAAAAGCACCAACTATTCAGCCCCTGACTTGGCGTTGATCCAGGAAATTTACGATGTGTTCTACCAGCAAAAAGTAACCGGCCAGGCCCGCCACCGTTTCCGCCGCCGCCATGAGGTTATTGGCAGCGAAGCAGGCCCTGAAGGCGTTGAGCTACTTGTGCGCGATTTGGAGAGCGGCCATACGGAGCCAACCCGCTACGACGCAGTGGTGTTAGCCACCGGCTATGTACGCGACACCCATAAACGGCTGCTGGCCCCAATAGCTGAGTTCTTGCCGGAATATGCCGTTAACCGCAGCTACCAGCTCTATACCAAGCCTTCGTTCAAACCGGCGATTTTCCTACAGGGCTGCTGCGAACCCACCCATGGGTTAAGCGACACTCTGCTGTCGATTTTGGCGGCACGGACAAGTGAGATTTGTGAAGTGCTAAATCAGACAGAAGCCTCTTATGCCACTTCCCCCTGTAAGCAAGCAGCGGCTATATCTTAATTTTCACCTATTCACTTTTATAAAACGTACCTGTGGTCAGGCCACCTCTTGGCCACTGGGCGTGGCAATTAGATGCGGCTCTTCAATACGTTCTTGGTTAGAGCACAGGCGTTGAATCAGCATGGCTTACGCACCTTAAGACCACCACCATCTACTATTAAAAAGCATGGGTAAAACATGTCTAAACTAAAACTGGCTTATATCCTGTCACTGAGAAATGCTGCAGCCGATAAAGCGGGGCAATACATTGAGTATAAGGGAGAGAAACAGTACATGATGTCCCCTCTTGAGTATCTGGTGACATCTCTCAACGAGACTCCGCTAGGCGATGCCTACTCTCTGGAAACAGTGATTTATGATGACGATGAAGGCTCAATCAAAGATCAAGAGAAGCTCAAAGACTATGGCTTCTGTCGTCAACTTGGAAAGCCATGGATCTTGCCACAAGAACTCTCTATACAGGATCGCCACATTGACGATCTTTTCTGTTCTATACCATCCACTTACCGACGCTTACCAATCGATTCCCTCGACAGACCCCTTGCGAAATCAACTTTCGAAAAAAGCTTGCTAGAGAAGTTAGCCGCCGTAGGGGCTGACGTCGTCGTTCTTGATGGGCTACTAGTCATCTTAGACGAACTTATCCGCCCCCAGAGCCCTTTTTATCGCAAGATCGTCAATATACATCCCGGTATTACACGCCAAGGATCTCTTTACCAAAGGCGTGGTGCCTCAGCAACACTCGATGCACTGTATGGAGCTCTGGGAAAAAGAGTTATTAACTGGCAGACAATGGAGACCGAAAGCGTTCCTGCTATCAACAAGACTGGCGCCTCACTCCATTATGTCGACAGCGGAATTGATTCTGGCGAGGTCATCTACGACTTATTAGAAACTGATATCGAACCAGATGACTCCATCATTGAATTACGGTGGCGAAACTTCAATAAAAGCCTCTTCCCCACGCTTCACGAGGGGTTGGAAGCTCTAAAAAGCGATATCGCGGCTTCCTCAACATGCTGAATGAATTGAATAGCCGCAACATTAAATCAGGTAACAGCACTTCATGTTCCCCTATCTGTGAGCACGAAGCCATCGCACCATAATCTTAAGCCAATCCCCATTTTTTTGATTTTAATTCAGGATTTCCCCCTCTCGGATGCCCACACTAAGTTGACAGCGAGATATTGATGTTAATAATACAAACAATAACAATTAACATTTACATAAAATCAAAATGAACCTAATGCAAGGAAAACATTCGTGAACCAACCTTTTTTACGCAAGCGGTGGCTAACGGCCGCAGTTGCTTTGGCTGCCTGCAGCACGTCGGCAGCTGTGCTTGCTCAAAATGCTGAGCAGAACACGCAATTGGATAGCAATGCGCCGAACACATTGCCTACAGTACACGTAACGGGTAATAGAATTTCAGGTGCATTACAACCCACTGAGGGATATACCGCCGATACTAGTCTCAGTGCCACCAAGACTGACACTCCTCTGATGGAGACAGCCCAGTCAGTATCCGTGGTCACACGCGAGCAGATCGAAGATCAAAGCGCGCAAACGATACAGCAAGCCCTACGCTATAGCCCTGGTGTGTTCACAGGCACCCGCAATGGCATTGGAGGTCGTGTTGATTTTATCAATATGCGCGGCTTTGGGGGCGTCGGCAGTATCGACAACATCTATTTTGACGGCCTTAAAATGGCTAGCGATGTTTCTGGCTATAATTCATTACAAATTGATCCCTATTTTCTTGAGCGGATCGATGTGTTCAAGGGGCCGACATCCGTTTTGTACGGGCAAAGCTACCCTGGTGGCTTGGTTGGGCTGACCAGTAAACGCCCTCTATTTTCATCTAGCCATGAGATCCAACTAGAAACGGGCAGCCATAATAAACGTACAGCTCGATTTGACGTCAGTGGCCCCATAGGGGAAAACCAACAGGTCGCCTATCGCCTAGTAGGGCTAGCCAGCGGTTCGGACAGTCAGTTCGACCATGTAGAGAACGAGCGCTATACCATTGCTCCCTCTTTGACGTTCTTGCCAACCGATGCGACATCATTAACCGTCATGGCCTACCTGCAGCACGAGCCAAATCGTGGTTACTATGGTTGGACACCAGCCGACGGTACGGTGCGAGATTATAATGGTAGACGGATTGATAATAACTTTTTTGATGGCGAGCCAGACGTCAATGGGTTCGAGCGTTATCAACGACTAATAGGTTACCAACTAGAACATCAATTCAACGATCAGTGGCAAGCTCGGCAGAACTTCCGCTTTACCTCTTCAAATATCGATTATGATTCAATTTATTCCAGTAGTTACGTTGGTGATAGTGATCTGCTAAATCGACGCGCAGCGAGAGCCGATGAATCCATGCACGCCTACCATGTAGATAATCAGCTACAGGGGAGTTTTACGACGGGGTCTCTGGAACATACACTACTGGCCGGTGTGGACTACCAGTACCAACGCAACTCGGGGGAATGGCAGTTCGGATCAGCGTCTCCCCTGGATGCTTTCAACCCACAGTACGGAAACACACAAATCACATACGCAGCGCCTACTAATTTCATCAACAAGGTGGAGCAGACTGGGGTTTACTTGCAGGATCAAATCAGCTTCAATCGCTGGCGTTTCAACCTGTCAGGGCGTCAGGATTGGGCTGACACCAGTACCGCCTATACCAACTTAGGCATGTCTTCTGAAAGCGACAATGAGAAGTTCACTAGCCGTGCCAGCTTATTGTATGCCTTTGATAACGGTATTTCCCCTTACGTCAGTTACTCGGAATCATTTCAAGCAGCATCCGCTACAAGGACTGATGCATCCGGAAACACATTAGATCCGAGTGAGGCCTCTCAGTACGAGACAGGTATCAAGTATCAACCACCCGGCAGCAATGACCAGTACACAGCCGCTTTATATCATCTAGAGCAGGAGAATGTTTCCGAAGCCATTCCTAACACATCATTCTATGAGTCTATCGGAAAAGTACGTTCGCGCGGCTTAGAACTCTCTGCCATCTTACGTCCCACTGAACAACTTTCATTACTCGCCAACTATACATACACGGACATGGAGTACGTCGAGACCAACGATGAAACCCAAGGAAATACTCCTCATGCCGTGCCCCGTCATATGGCCTCTGCGTGGAGCAAATATGAATTCACGAAGGGGGCGTTAAACGGCCTGGGGATTGGCGCGGGAGTCCGCTACAATGACTCTACATGGGGCGATGAGACCAATACGTTCCAAGTCAGCGGCTATACGCTAGTTGATGCCATGTTGGAATATGATCTGGGTGCGTTATCAAGCGACCTTGAGGGCATGGACTTGCAGGTCAATGCCAACAATCTGCTTGATAAAGAGTATACGTCCTCTTGCTCTAGCTTCAGGATTTGTCATTTTGGCGAAGAGCGCAATGTGACAGCAACCGTCAGCTATCGTTGGTAGGTGGCTTGTCCTATTGAGGAATTAAGAAAAACAAATTCAGGCTAAAATGAGAAATCGAGGTGCTTTTATACTCATAGGCATCTCGTTTTTTATTTAAACTCCCCTATTTTAATGACAGATCAAAAACCAAAGTTTAATTTTTCATCTGTTAGTCAAGGTATACAAAGACGACATGACATCATCAGCCTATAAAAATCTTATGTTACCAATATTGCTTATATTAATTTTATTATCTGCGGCTAACGCTGATGATCAGCAGCGTGATGTTACTTTTGATTATGCGGTGGCAGATACGCTTAGTGCCTTACACCAACCACCCATTGCTTTAGCAGGCCTAGCACAATACAGGCAATTATACAAAGAACATTTACTTCCTGATACCTTTGATCTCGGACTTAGGTTTCAACCCAACCTTGAGTATCTTGCATCACTGAAACCTGATGACATAGTGATAGCACCACCAGCCCATCTGAACTTAGAAGACAAACTTTCCCGTATTGCTCATGTAGTAAAAATCCGGCCATTTATGCAAGGCCTGGATGTTTGGCTAAGCCTTGAACAATTGACCAGGGAGGTGGGGGAGCTGAATGGCGGGCAACAGCAGGCCGAAGCATTCATTGACTCTGTTGAAGCCAGAATGTCAGCGATTGCGGCACAGATTGGGAGGCCTGCAGAAACTCTACTGATTATCGAAATCCGAGACAACCAGCATGTGCGTGTCTATGGGCCAGGGAGCCTGGAAGATGCAGCTTTGACACGGCTTGGATTTGAAAATGCTTGGCAGGGGCCTACTAATAACTGGGGGTTCAGTACTCTTTCAGTTCGTGAAGCATTTGCACTAACAGGTCAAATCGTTGTTCTCCAGCCAGCTTATTCTCAAGACATATCTGGTTCAACATTACCAAAGTCAGGGCTATGGCAGCATTGGCTAGATGATACGTCGGTAAGTATGGAAAGAAACTATTGGCCATGGGGAGGCTTTCCTTCCATGCTCCGCTTTGCTGAATCTCTCCAAGAAGCACTACAAGCAGATACCCAAACTTAATCAAAGCGCGCTAAGCGTTCCTAGCGCGCTAAGCGTTCCTAGCGCGCTACTGAAACCACCTTAAGAGTTATAAACTCAAAAAATTATATTATTCAAAATAGGTTTTTCTCCACTTCGTACGAGTGTTGCCCAGCACTAACTCCTAACCGCTTCTCCAGCTGAGAGAGCAAGGCACTATCAGTAATGATTGAGAAATGATCATTGAGAGTCTCAATTGAGGTTTTCGGGACGCTATTCAACTGATTCGCCAGCGCCTGCTGTTCTTCCCAAGCTCTTCCCGCTTCCCACCAACAGTCCACTTCACAGTTTAACGCTGGCAAGGTATCAAGCTGCTGTGAAAGCAATTTCAGATAACGCGCCACACAAAATATCCGAGCAAGTGCTTCACTACCCAGTGCAGCATAACCCTCGCGGCCATGTATATCGGATGATGCTATTGATCTCTCCAACTTAATGGCAATTTCTTCCTCACTCGGCTCTTTCGTGTCCTCTTCATTACTTTCGAATGCTTCAAGCGAAGCACCTGGCAGTATGACCGATGAGAAACTAACAAGATCTCGCTGCCAGCTATCCTCACTATGCAGACCACCGCCCGGTATATAGGGATCTATCAAAGCCAGTTGACTCACATCTTGCCCGAGCCCTTCAAGTCGAGCCGCGATCATCGCAGCCAATGCCCCGCCAAGAGACCATCCTAATAGCCGATAGGGGCCCACAGGCTGTATGCGACGTATTGTCTCCACATAATCATCAGCCATTGCTTCAAGTGAGGAATCTCGATGCTGTGGATCGGTCAACATTCGGCTTGGCAGACCGTAAACCGTGCATACTCCGTGCAAGCGCCGGGCTAACGGCTGATAATCAAAAACTGTTCCCATTACGGCATGGATGCAGAACAGCGGTGGCTGATTAGCACACTCGCCATTTAACATGATAGTCCCTTTGGGCAGCGCCTCAGTGTTTTTCCTCACTCCCAGCAGATCAGCAATGGTCGGTTTCTGCATTAGGTCAAATAGCTTAAAGTTAAGCTGTGGTTCCTCTAAAACTTGTACTCGGCTCATCACTTGTAGGCTCAACAGAGAGTCTCCACCCAGCTCGAAGAAGTTGTCGGTCTCGCCGATCCGTTTAATGCCAAGCACTTCTTGCCATATCTCGGCGAGCTTTCGGGCTGCCCGCGTCGAGGGAGCGACATACTTGCGGCCTTCCTCAACATTAGGTTCAGGTAGTGCCTTGCGCTCCACTTTGCCGTTGGCATTTAGCGGCAGTGAATCGAGCATGATCACGACTCCTGGCACCATATAGTCAGGCAATCGTTGACCCAAACGCTCGCGTAGTATGGTGGTGTCGAGTTCAATGCCGACTTGGGGAACTACGTATGCCACTAGTCTCGAACCATTTGGGCCCTCTTGGGCGACCACAACCGTCTCACGAACCTCTGGCTGAGATAACAGTTCAGCTTCAATTTCTCCTAGCTCAATACGCAGGCCGCGGATTTTCACTTGGTGATCAAGGCGGCCCAGGTACTCGAGCTGGCCATCCTCCCGCCAGCGAACCAGATCGCCGGTGCGGTAAAGGCGTTCGCCTGCAGCAAATGGGTCGGCAACAAAGCGCTCCGCCGTTAAATCACTTCGATTGAGATATCCACGGGCCAGACTTACCCCGCCCAGGTATAACTCACCCGCTACACCCTGTGGGACGAGAGTGAGCTCATCATCTAATACATAGGTGCGGGTGCCACTGATGGGACGTCCAATGGGTATTTGACGTTGAGTGTCACCACGACACCACCAGTGAGTGACATGAATGGTAGTTTCGGTAGGGCCATAGAGATCGTGAAGGTTGGCACCACCCAGACACTCAGCCACATCCTTCTGTAGCGTGGCTGGAACGGCCTCGCCACCACACATAATATGCTTGAGCCGCGTCCTGGTCTTAACATCGGGATAGGTCAGGAAGGCCTTTAACATTGAGGGCACAAAATTGAGCGTGGTGACGCCGTGCCGCTGGATCAGCTCGATGATGCGCTCTGGATCCCGATGGTCGCCCGGTTGGGCGATCACCAAACGTGCCCCGACACTTAGCGGCCAGAAAATCTCCCAGACTGAAACGTCAAAGCCGAACGGCGCCTTGTGCAGTACGGCATCCGCATCGGTGAGCTGGTAGGTCTCCTGCATCCAGGCCATGCAATTGGTCAAGGCATCATGGCGGATAGCGGCACCTTTAGGCCGCCCGGTGGAGCCTGAGGTATAGATCACATAAGCAAGATGCTCCCCATGGATCGCCACCTTTGGATTGATAGAGGCGTGATGTGCCACATCCAGACGATCCAACTCAACAACGCTTAGGCTATCAGCTACTGGCAATGACTCGCGCAAGTGATGCTGAGTCAGCAGCAGCTCAATGCCACTATCTTCGACGATAAAGGCCAACCGCTCCATGGGATACTCAGAGTCTAGCGGCACATAGGCGCCTCCCGCCTTAAGAATAGCCAGAAGCCCCACCACCATCTCAATGGAACGCTCTGCGGCAATACCTACCCGGGTTTCAGGGCGCACACCCAAGCCAATCAAATAGTGCGCTAAACGGTTGGCACGAATATTAAGCTCGCCGTAGCTGAGACGGTGCTCTGAGAAGATCAATGCCATTGCCTCTGGCGTCTTCATGGCTTGGCATTCAATCATTTGGTGGACTGGCTGACCACTGGGATGCTGGAGTGAGTTCTCGCCCCACTCGCTCAACAATTGCCGTTCGTCTTTTCCTAGCAGGCTTATGTCACTTAATGATTGCTGAGGCGCCTTTTGAAGACTATTTACAATGCCGACCAGTGCCGCACACATATAATCACACAACCGCTGAGCCCCGAGTTTGCGGCTAACCTGCCCCACTAGTTGAAACCCCTCCCCAAGGTCGTCTACTGACATCACAATTGGGTAGTTAGTACGACCTCGATTGCCCAGGGCTTTCATCCCTTCCCACGCCCGGCTAGTTGCATTCTCCCTCTCCAGAGTACTATAACGATAGTTCAATAAGGTTGAGAACAGTGGTGATCCTCCACCTACTCCGCTGCATCGCTGTGCTAGTCCGAGACTAGCATGCTCATGGTTCAACAATTCGGCCAACTCACTATGGGTCTGGCGTAAACAGTCGCCCACGCTGTTAGTACCTAGTCTAATACGAATAGGTAACGTGTTAATGAACATCCCAAGTGCTCTTTCGGCGCCTTCACTACCTTGCATACGGCCAAATAGTAGGGTGCCGAACACCACGTCGTCCCGCCCGGTCGTTTTACTCAGCACTTGCGCCCAGGCTAGGTGAAATAGGGTAGCGGTACTGACACCATGTCGCTGTGCCTGCTGTCGAACTTGTTGGGCCAGTTCTGCTGTCAGTGGTAAGCGAATCTCCTCAATACCACTGCCATCGCCACGTACATCCAGTAATCCGAATGGAGCAGTAGGCTCCTCAACATCGCCCAATTTTTCTCTAAAGAAGGCTTCATGCTCTGTCTGACTCACTCCCAACCTTGCCTGTGCTACGAAGTTTCGGAATGGCGGCGGTTTGGGTAACTCACCTTCTCGTCCTTGCTGGATTAGGGCAATCTCGTCCACTAGCAGATCAAGTGTGGTGTGATCCAGCACCAAGTGGTGGCTGGGCAGTTGCAGTAGCCATCGTCCTTGCTCAGCATCTTGTGCCGCAATAACTCGCACCATCGGCGCCTGGCGTACATCGATGCGATAATGTTCAGGATCAACATGAGCATTTAGTCGCTCAGAAACGCTGCACGAAACACTGGTTTCTTCCATTTCCAGCCATTCCACCTCTAGGGAGGCGTACCGATACACTACTTGCACTGGTTCATGAAGCCCTTCCCAGAGTACTGCAGTGCGCAAAATATCGTGACGGGCAATAAGTTGATTGAAACCGGCAACGAACTGCTCAAGTCGTTCCTTACTATCAAAACCCAGCAGGCAAGGGAGTACATAAGTGTCACCCTCTTGCTGTAATCGGTGATGGAAAAGGATGCCCTCCTGCAATGGTGCCAGAGGGTAGATATCCTGGATATTGATCGCCCCGCCTGACACTGCATCTTCTATGCGACTGATTTCATCTATATCCAAATCGATCAGCGTCAGCATCTCCGGCTGGATCGACCGACAATGCTCTGGAATCCTGTTGGGCGGTACAACCAGTTTTTTCCTATCAGATTTTAGGGACAGCGCCTTGGCAAAGGCCGCTAGTTCTGGCGACTGGAACAACGTCCGCACTTGAGACTCCAGGCCTCGAACCCGCATACGCTCAAGCACACTCAGTGCCAGCAGCGAATGCCCCCCTAACTCGAAGAAGTTGTCGTAGCGCCCTACCAGCTCGACACCCAGCACCTCACTCCAAATCGCTGCTAGTGTCTCTTCAATCTCACCTTGGGGCGGCTCGTATTGCGAGCTACTAGCGAAGTCAGGCTCGGGCAATGCCTTGCGATCCACCTTGCCGTTGGGCGTTAGTGGCAAGGCATCGAGCATCACCACCACACTTGGCACCATATAGTCGGGCAATACTTGCCCCAGGCGTTCGCGTAGCTCGGTCGCATCAATCGACTCATGTGGCTGGGCGACGGCATAAGCCACTAACCTAGCTCCTCCTGGCCCTTCCTGGGCCACCACTACCGCTTCTCGTATTACATCGAACTCCACCAACCGAGACGTTATCTCTCCCAACTCAATGCGCTGGCCCCGTATTTTGACCTGTTGATCGGTGCGCCCGATGTATTCAAGCGCCCCATCGGTGCGATAGCGGGCCAGATCGCCTGTCCGGTAGAGCCGCTCCCCAGGCACATCGGCAAACGGGTTGGGCACGAAGCGCTCGGCCGTCAGCTTCGGCTGATTCAGGTAACCCCGCCCAACACCGACACCGGCGACATATAGTTCGCCACTCACCCCTATTGGTAGTGGGTTCAGTTGATTGTCGAGGACGATTAACTGGGTGTTGTCGGCCGGTTTACCGATTGGCACCACGGCTACGTGCTCGTCATCGTCGCTACGCAGTAAGTGCAGGGATACATCATCAGCACATTCTGCAGGGCCATAGGCATTGACCAATGGGATCGCCGGGTAGCGTGCGAACCATTGGCGGACTAGCTCAGACGTGGAGGCTTCGCCCGTGGGCAGCAGCCAGCGCAGTGCTGGCAGGTCGACTGAGGCAGTATTCAACATTCCCTGGATCACTGCAGGTACGCTTTGCAGTACCGTGACGCCGTTGTCGCGCACATAAGGGAGCAACGCACTGGGATCGCGTGCAATCTCATCAGGCACGATCTCGATGCAAGCACCACACAACAGCCCCGCCAGCGTTTGCCAGACGGAGATATCGAAACTCAGCGCTGCAGTCTGGGCGATGACATCGCTGGCCGACAGATCCAGGTAGGGAACCTTACTCAACTGGTTATTGAGCATGCCACGATGGCTAACGACGACACCCTTGGGTTCGCCGGTGGAACCAGAGGTATAGATGACATAGGCAGCCTGATCAGGGTGCACCGGTACGGTGATATCACCCTCTAGCCCTTCCGCCACGGCTAGTTCCTCAAACACAAACATCTGCGGCGGGTTGGGCATGGATGCAAGCACAGCTTCGAGACGCTGTGTCTGCCCAGCGGTGACAACCAGAACTGATGCCTGGCTGGACGCCAGCATATCGACGATACGCTGATCAGGAAGCCGGGTATCCAGTGCTAGATACGCACCGCCAGCCTTAAACGTGCCCAGAATCATGCTCGGTAACGCCAAGCCACGCTCGGCATGCAGGGCTACGACATCATCCTTCTTCACCCCTGCTTGCCGCAGCGCCTGGGCAATGCGATTAGAGGTGCCTTCTAGCCGATCATAAGTGAGCGACTCTCCCTGGTGGCGAACGGCCACTTGGTGTGGATGCTGTCGTACTTGCTCACGGAACAAGCCGATATAGCCTCGCTCAAAGGGGTAAGCAACCGACTGCCCACTGCACTGTGCCCGCTGCACCTCTATCTCATCTACCGGCAATATTTCCAATTCATGATAGGTAGCGTCAGGTCTGTCAATAATTTGCCAGAGGATTTGACGGAAGCCCGAGAGCAGTCTCTCGACCTCAGAGCCGTCAAACTTTCGGGCGTCGTAGGAGAGCTGCAGCATCAGCTGCTCGCCAGGCACCACCACTACGGTCAAGGGGTAATTGGTGTGGGTACGGTTGCCCTTGATAGACACATGAAGATCATGGATTTTCTCCATTATGCTGGCATCTATCGGCGCATTTTCGAATACAAAGAGGCTATCGAATAGGCTGCGTGCTTGTGACCGCTCTCCCAACGATTGAATTTCGACTAACGGCAGATGCTCGTATTGACGCATCTCCAGGTTTTTCGCCAATAGTCCATGCAGCCAATCAAGGACAGATGTTTGCGGCGAAGGCGCTGACACACGTAGAGGAATCGTGTTGATAAACAGCCCCATCGTCTCCTGTATGCCCTCCAGTTCTAGCGGACGCCCAGCTACTGTCACGCCGAATAGGATGTCATCCACCTGAGAAAGCCGCCCTAACAGCAGTGCCCATGCCCCTTGTACGATCGTATTGATAGTCAATTGATGCTGTCGGGCAACGCTCTGTAGTCCTGCACTCTCATCGTGGGAGAGCGAGGAGAATACATCAGCCACCGTGGCAACGCTGTTGAGCGAACCGTGCGGTTTAAGATAAGGAATCGGCGTTACCTCATCGAAACCTTCAAGCTCATGTTGCCAATAGTTGCGTAGCACATTGGCATTCTGCTGCTGCAACCAAGCAATAAAATCACGATATGGCCTTGGTTGCGTCAACTCGTGACTCGTCCCGAGACGATAGGCATCGTAGTAGTGGAAAAAATCGCTGAGCAGCAGGGAACGACACCAGGCATCCATCAGGATATGGTGGAAACTCTGTACGACGTAGAACAGGTTCTCCGCCAGTTGAATAAGGCGTATCTTTAGCAGTGGTGGCCGTTCCAGATCGAAGCCATCATCAAGTTCCTGACGCAATAACTCCGACAAGCGACGATCGGCCTCATCCTCATCAATGCCGTGCCAATCGATATATTCCACTGGTGAAGGGGCTTGCCGATATACCACTTGCAACTGCATCTCTTCGGTGCGCCAAACAAACCCTGTACGTAGCACCTCATACCGTTCGACGACTCGCTGCCATGCTTTCTCGAAAGCATTGACATCAATCGGCGAAGCAAACCGATAGCGATCCTGCATCATGTACATACCCGCGCCCGGATTGAGCAGGGTATGCAATAGCAGCCCTTGCTGCATCGGCGCCAACGGGTAGATGTCCTCAACATTGGCGACATCCAACCTCAAATCGTCCAGTTGCCCTTGACTCAGCCCCGCCAGCGGGAAGTCCGATGGCGTAGCGCCACGAACTCCGCTATCACAGTGTTCAAGAAGTGCCTCTAGTTGCGCTTGGAAGCTTGCTTGCAAGGCATGCATCGCTGCCTCGCTGTGAATCTCACGACTGTAATTCCAGTCAAAGCGCAGTTGGCCCTTCTGAACCCAGGCCACCACCTCAATCCAGGTACGGCGTTCACTTTGCGGCGCGCGTGGCTGCCCTGTGCTCTCTTTGGCTAGCCGCCAGGCCGCATCGCCCTGCAGGGAGCGGTCAAACTGGCCTAGATAATTGAAGGTGACCTGGGGGTAGGCACCGCCGACCAGCGCGGGTTCCTCTTTCAAATAGCGCAACACGCCGTAGCCAAGCCCCTTGTCGGGCACTTGGCGAAGCTGCTCCTTGATGGCTTTTAGGCTCGAGCCCGGTTCCGCATTACCTGGCGTCAGGCGAACCGGGTAGAGCGAGGTGAACCAGCCCACGCTGCGACTGAGATCGATACCGTCGAACAGGTCTTCGCGGCCATGGCCTTCCAGTTCGATTAGTACACTGTCTCGCTCCGCCCATTGGCACAGGGCGCTCGATAGTGCAGTGAGGAGCAGATCATCCACCTGGGTGCGGTAGGCTTTATGCACTGGCCCCAGCAGTTGTATGGTTGCCTCAGTAGACAAGCTGCCGGCAAGTGATGCGGTATCGGCAACGGTGTTGCTGCCCAGGAGATTCTGTGCCGGTAGGCTAGGCTCCGGCTCTTTGACAAGACCTTCCCAATAGGGGCGTTGCTCAGCCAACGCCTCCGATGTGGCGTAGTCGGCCAGGGCGCGCGCCCATTCATCAAGCGAGGTGGTGGCTGGTGGCAGATCGAGCGCCTTTGCTGCACTTAACTGCGTGTAGGCCGTTTGCAGGTCGTCGAGAATCACGCGCCACGAGACGCCGTCTACCACTAGGTGGTGAGCTACTAGCAGCAATCGCCCACCATACTCGCCTCCCAGTTCCATCCAGATGGCACGGAACGGCCGCTCCAGGCTTAGGCTGTGTTGCGCAGTGCCGGCGGCCTGGATGATAGCCTGCGCCAGATCTGCATGATCGCTCAGGTCGAGGTGCTCGAAGAGATCACCAGCCAGCTTGCCATAGACTTGTTGCCAGCTATCGCCAACGCGCTCATAGCGCAGCCGCAAGGCACCATGGTGATCTACCACTGCCTCAATGGCACGCCGTAGCAGCGCGGCATCTACATCACTGGCCGCTTCCAGCATCAACGACTGATTCCAGTGATGTGGCTCGGCGAAGTTCTGCTCGAAGAACCAGCGCTGTACCGGCAGCAGTGCGAAGGGGGCGACCTTATCTGGTACAGCCACTTGTTTAGGGTTGGTAGCCGCCAAGGGAGTGGCCATCGCCGCTACGGCGGCAATAGTCTGCCCTTCCATCAACTGCTTGGGTGTTACCTTGTAGCCACGCTTGCGCGAGCGCGCGACGATCTGCAGGCTGAGAATGGAGTCGCCACCCAGCTCGAAGAAGTTGTCATTACGTCCCACCTGGTCGCAGCCGATTACGTCGGCCCAGACTGCTGCCAACGCCTCCTCTGCTTCTCCCTGGGGAGCTTCAAAGGCTTTGCCACTACCGGTTTGCACCGGCTCGGGCAGCGCCTTGCGATCCAGCTTGCCATTGGCGGTTAGCGGTAAGGCATCCAACCGCACCATGGCGCTGGGTACCATATAGTCCGGCACGCGCTCGCCAAGCCGCGCGAGTAATGCGGCGTCATCGACGCCGCTCCCGGCGGCTATCACCACATAGGCGTACAGTTGTGCGCGGCCTTCTTCGTTTTCCCGTGCAATTACTTCAGCTTCTGCAATATCAGGCTGATCGCGCAACAGGGCAGCAATCTCGCTCGGTTCCACCCGATAACCGCGAATCTTGACCTGATCATCCGCACGGCCAAGGAACTCCAGGCTACCATCGGCCAGTTGGCGCACCCGGTCACCGCTGCGATAGAGCCGTTCGCCTGCATGGAAGGGGCTGGCGACGAAACGTTCCGCCGTTTGCCCCTGACGCTGTAGATAGCCGTGAGCCAGCCCGGGGCCACCCAAGTAGAGCTCCCCAGCAACGCCTTGCGGCACCGGATTAAGCCAGGGATCGAGTACATAGGCCTGAGCATTGGCCAGCGGCGCGCCGATCGGCACGCCGCTGGCAGCTTGATCGGCCATATCGGCTTGCTGGGTGAGAATACCTACCGTGGTTTCCGTAGGACCGTAGTGATTAAGCACCTGGCAGGTTGGCTTGAGTTCGGTGAGACGTTCCAGTAGCGCCCAGTCGGTCGCTTCGCCGCCCAGAATCAGGCGCTCGTACGGAAGCACGTCAGCCGGAGTTGCCGCACTCAGCAGCGCCCGCAGGTGGCTAGGCACAATTTTGAGCACATCCACCTGCTGTTCGCGCATATAAGCCGCAAAGGCATCCGGGTCGAAGGCGCACTCGGGGGAAATAAGATGCAAGGTACGCCCGGTGCACAAGGCACCAAACAGCACGGTATGGCCCAGATCTGCCGCCACCGTCGACACCATCGCCATGTTGCGGGCACCTTTTGGTAGCGCCAGCGCCTCCAGAACACCCTGCACGTAATTGGCCAGAGCACCGTGACTTACCGCCACCCCCTTGGGCTTGCCCGTAGAGCCAGAGGTATAGATCACATAGGCGGTCTGCTGAGGATGGATGACGGGTAGTTCGTGCTCAGTTGCAGCCGGCATATCATTAGCAAACGCCAGCGCCATTACCTGAACGTCACCGCTCCAGTCGCACGCCGTACTGCTCAACATTAAACGAGCGCCACTGTCAGCCAGTTGATAGGCCAAGCGCTCCGCTGGCAGTTGTGGATCAAGCGGCACAAACGCCCCGCCCGCTTTGAGTACGGCGAGGATACCCAGCACGTACTCGCATGAACGATCGGCGTGAATGGCAACACGCACCTCGGGGCCTACGCCTTCTGCGATTAGTGCTTGTGCCAGACGCTGGGCTCGAGCATTCAGGCTGGCATAAGTGATGCCATGATCCGGCTCATCTTGCATCGCAAGTTGTTGGGAATGTTCTTCGACGGCTTGATCCCAGAGCTTTGTGACGCTGCCGCAAGAAAATGTGGTTGACTTGCCTGCAAGCGCCGAAGTCGGGGCTGGGATTTCGAGCGATGCCAACGGTGTATTAGGCTCTTTAAGAACCTGCTCAGCTAGGCTTTGCAGTGCTCCGGCGAGTCGCTTGATTGTCTGTTCGTCAAACAGTGCCATCGCATAGGCAAAGACACAGCGAATACCATCGGAGGAATCGGTAAAATCAAAGCTTAGATCGAAGTGAGCATCACCACCGCTGAGTTCTTCAAGATGTACCTTTAAATCACCTACGCTCTTTTCTCTTTCCAGCTCTTTCTGCTGGGTGCACTTGACCTGGAATAGCGGATGTACACCAGGCTGGCGCTCAGGTTGTAACGCTTCTACCAGAGTATCGAAAGGAATATCCTGGTAGTCCTGTGCATCAAGCACGGTTTCTTTAACGGCGCCTAATAAACTGGCAAACCCTTTGGTAGGATCTAATAAAGTTTTCAGCACTTGAACATTGAGCAGATAACCAATCAAACCATGTGTTTCAGCTCTGTTGCGATTCACACTTGGAGAGCCTATCCGTATATCGCTCTGTCCACTGAAGCGATGTAGCGTCAGCTTTAAAAGTGACAGCATCACCATATACAGTGAAGCGCCATGCTCACGGGCTAACTGGTGAATGCCGTGGCTCACTTCACGAGATAATTGAGCATGACATTGGCTGACTTTCGATGTTTCCTGGGAGCCTCTTGGGCGATCAAAAGGAAGATCCATCGGCGTGTGCGAGTCCCCCAGACGCTGGCGCCAGTGGTCTAGCTGCTGCTCCTTTTCGCCAGCCTCGAACCAACTTCGCTGCCACATCGCATAATCACCAAACTGGATGGGTAACGAAGGTAGTGCAGCATTGCGTTGTTGGATTCGGGCTTCGTAAAGCTCGAACAACTCACCGATGAGCAACTGAACCGACCAACCGTCACAAGCGATATGGTGCAATACAATGGCAACCGCATAATGGTTAGTATTCAACTGGTAAATTGCCATGCGGAATGGCGGTTCAACATCAAGCGCAAACGGGCGCTGAGAGAACTCGCCGATAAGGCGCTGTAGCTCTTTTTCCTGCCCTAACTCGTCGTGGTGCTGCAAATCATCGTGTAATACCGGAACCCGCCAGCCACTGAGAACCTCCTGCAGAGGCTCTCCATCCTCGCTCTGAGGATATATTGTGCGGAGTACTTCATGACGCATCACAAGGTCATTCACACTCGACTCGAATGCAGCAACATCCAGTGGGCCTTGCAAATGAAACACACCGGGCATGTTATAAGCCGGGCTTGCCGGATCAAGCTGCCATGTCAGCCATAAGCTACGCTGCGAATATGACAACGGAAATTGCTCAGCTCGGGTAGCCTGCACGATAGGAAGCTCACGAAAATCGATGCCACTACTTCTCAGCTTATTCAGAAAACTTCGCTGCGCATCGAGCTTTAGTTCTGCAAAACGTTGAGCAATCTTTCTTTCGTCCAATTCCATGTTTCACCCTTCCAATTCGTTGAGCAGTTGATCCATAGTGGAGAGCCGCTTCGCGCGACCACCATCGGCATTCACCTGTTTTAACGCGACTTGTGTTGCCATTTCCGCCAGCGTCGGATATTCGAATATCAGCCGTACTGGCAACGCCTCACCAAAGCGCTGCGTGAAACGTGCCGATATCTGAATTGCTGTAAGCGAGTGGCCTCCTACCTCAAAGAAGTTGTCATGACGGCCCAACTGTTCCCCCCCCAACACTTCGGACCAGATCGCCGCTAGCGCTTCTTCCACCTCACCTTGAGGCGGTTCATACTGCGAGCCACTGGCTAACTCCGGCTCGGGCAGGGCCTTGCGATCCACCTTGCCATTAGCATTCAGCGGCAGTGCCTCGAGCGTGACCACGACGCCCGGCACCATATAATCCGGTAGCTTTTGACCCAGCGCTTCACGTAGTGAGCTGGTGTCGAGTTCACTGTCGGCTTGGGGAACTACATAAGCGACTAACCTAGAACCACCGGGGCCTTCTTGGGCGACCACCACCGCTTCGCGAACTTCCGGCTGAGCTAATAGCTCGGCTTCGATCTCACCTAGCTCGATCCGCAAGCCACGGATTTTTACTTGATGATCAAGGCGGCCCAGGTATTCGAGCTGACCATCATCACGCCAACGCACTAGGTCACCAGTGCGATAGAGGCGTTCGCCCTCTGTGAACGGATCCGCTACAAAACGCTCCGCCGTTAGATCACTGCGATTGAGATATCCACGAGCCAGGCTTACTCCCCCCAGGTACAGCTCTCCCGCCACGCCCGGTGGAACCAGGTTGAGTCCACCATCCAAAACGTAGGTACGAGTACCGCTGATAGGCCGCCCAATGGGTATTTGTCGATGGGTTTCATCACGGCACCACCAGTGCGTGACGTGAATAGTGGTTTCGGTGGGGCCATAGAGATCATGTAAGTGGGCACCATCAAGACACTCAGCTACATCTTGCTGCAGCGTCGCTGGAACGGCCTCACCACCGCACATAATATGCTTGAGCCGTGTTTTGGCCTTGACATCAGGATAAGCCAGGAAAGCCTTGAGCATTGAGGGCACAAAGTTGAGCGTGGTAACGCCTTGCCGCTGGATCAGCTCGATAATGCGCTCAGGATCCCGATGGTCGCCTGGTTGGGCAATCACCAAACGTGCCCCGACACTTAGCGGCCAGAAAATCTCCCATACTGAAACGTCGAACCCGAACGGCGCTTTGTGCAGTACAGCATCCGCATCGGTGAGCTGGTAGGTCTCCTGCATCCAGACCATGCAGTTGGTTAAGGCATCATGGCGGATGGCGGCGCCCTTGGGTCGCCCAGTGGAGCCCGAAGTGTAAATCACGTAGGCGAGGTGCTCGCCGTGCAGCGCCACCGCTGGATCGGTAGAGGCGTGATGTGCAACGTCCAGCCGATCCAACTCAACAACGCTTAGGCCATCCGCTACCGGCAGTGACTTGCGCAAGTGGTGCTGAGTCAGCAGCAGCTCAATGCCGCTATCTTCGGCGATGAAGTCCAGCCGCTCCGAGGGATACTCCAGATCCAGCGGCACATAGGCGCCACCCGCCTTGAGAATCGCCAGCAACCCCACCACCATCTCGATGGAGCGCTCCATAGCGATGCCCACTCGGGTCTCTGGCTTTACGCCAAGGCCGATCAAATAGTGTGACAGGCGGTTCGCGTGGGTATTAAGTTCAGCGTAGCTGAGTGACTGATCAGCAAATACGAGCGCCGTGGTTTCAGGGATTGCCGCCGCTTGTTGCTCAATCAAATGATGAACTGGCGCAGCATCGGAATATCCTTGAGTGTTTACTCCCCATTGGATAAGTTGCTGCTGCTCAGAATTTTCAAGCAACTCGATATCACCCAGTGCCTGCCCTGGTGACATAAGCAACCTTTGCAGCAATGTCTCAAAATATCCCGCAAGGCGCTGAATGGTCTCAGGCTCGAACAGCCCCGACGCGTAAACCATGCTAAATTTCAGCTGTCCATCAGGGGACTCCCGCACCTCTAGTGTTAAATCGAACTGAGCATCCTGCTGTAGAAACCCTGACTCAGTCAGTGTCAAATCGGGCAATGTCTGAAAGCCAGAGAGATCCTCTTGCCGATAGTTGAACATGACTTGGACAAGTGGGTTATGAGTCGAATTACGTGTGGGCTGTAGCGCTTCAACAAGCTGCTCAAAAGGTAAGTTTGAGTGCGCCAGGGCACCGATAACAGCGTCTTGACACTGTGTCAGTATCGTTTCAAATGAGTGGCGACTATCGATGTTATTGCGCAATACCAAGGTATTAACAAAAAACCCGATTACCCTCTCTATTTCCTGACGCTGCCGATTAGCCACCGGCACTCCCACGCGGATCTCTTGCTGCCCGCTATACCGGTGCAACAGTCCTTGAAAGGCTGCCAAGAGCACAGTGAAAAGGCTTATATTCTGACTCTCGGCGAGTCGGCGCAGGCCCACTTGGAGCTCGTTGGAAAGAGAAAACCCATGCTGACCGGCACGCTTGGCCGTTGACGCCTGCCGGGGATGGTCGGTTGGCAAGTCCAACACAGGGTGCTCGCTGCCAAGCTGTTGTTGCCAATAAGCAAGCTGTCGCTCTCCCTCACCGTCTGCCAGCCAGTCACGCTGCCAACTTGCATAGTCAGCGTATTGGACACTCAACTCAGGCAACTGAGCAGGCTCACGGCGCATATGGGCACGATAAAAGGCCACCAACTCATCGAGTATGATCTGCATCGATACGCCATCGGAAATAGTGTGATGCATGACCACGACCAAGGCATAGGCATCGTCGCTCACACACAGCAACGCAGCTCGCAACAGCGGGCCTGTTGAGAGATCGAACGGCTCATCATTTATCCGTCGTATCGTGTCATCTTCACGCTGCTGAGCTTCCTCAGCAGGCATGCCACGAAAATCGACGACTTCCAGGTCAAAGGTAGGGTCAGGCCTAATTAACTGTTTAGGCCCCCCATCCTTATCAACGTAAAACAGAGTACGCAACGACTCATGCCGGGCTACCAAACCGTCAAAGGCATCACGCATTGCTGCAGTGTCCAATTGGCCTGATAAACGCAGAACGCCACCGATATGGTAAGCCGTACTCTCAGGTTCTAGTTGCCATAAAAACCATAGGCGTTGCTGGTCATGGGAGAGAGGCAGTGGCTCGGCACGGTGTGTAGGTGACAATATTGGGATCGGCGAGCGCCCCGAATTGGCATGATCACTGCTGATACGCTCGACTTCATTTGCCATAGCGCCCAGTGAGGAGTGTTCAAACACTGACTTAGCTGAAAAATCAATCACCCAATGATCGCTAATGCGTGAAGCCAACTGCACCGCCGCCAGAGAATTACCACCGCTGGCGAAGAAGTGGGCGTCTCTTCCTAGTGGCTTACTTTGCGACAGGGTCTCGTCATCCCCCAGCACTTGACGCCAGAGCTTCGCTAACGCCTGCTCCGTTTCGCTCCCAGATTCCGCGGTAGATTGCGATGCCTTACTACCACTGGCGTCATCGCCGCCGCCGCTGACAAAATGCCCAAAGGCGTGAATGGCGTAGGCATCCAGGCTACCCGCTTCCCAGCCTTGGCGGCAGGCACTGCGCTGCAGTTTGCCGCTGGAGGTTTTGGGGAGACCGCCAGGGTTGAGTAGTAGCGCGACAGAAAGCGGCTCATGGCAGGCGGATCCTACCGTCTCACTGAGCGCCTCGATCAGCTTTTCAGCGGGTACCAGTTTCTGCATACCACGGGAGACTTCTGCCGCAACGCCGATCCCTTCGGCGCCTTTCGGCGTGGTCACGGCAAAGGCCGCCACGCGCCCTTTGCGCACTGCTTCCACTTCCGCCTCAACAGCGCTCTCAATATCCTGGGGGTAGACGTTATGGCCGCGCAGAATGATCAGGTCTTTAATACGCCCGGCGATATACAACTGCCCTTGGTGTAAAAAGCCTAAATCGCCGGTGCGTAGCCAGCGATCGTCTTGGGCGTTATGGCCTTCTGCTTCGGCATCGTGAGCATCGCTATCGTGAGCACCGGTACGTTGCCAGCTAACGCCATCACGAGTGACAAAGGTTTTGGCTGTTGCTTCGGGGTTGTGCCAATACCCATGTGCCACGCTTGGCCCGTTGACCCAGATCTCGCCGACGTCTCCTTCGGGCAAAGAATGAAGCCCCTCGGGATCGACAATGTCGATTGTGTGATCTGGCTCTGGGGTGCCGCAGCCTACCAGCGTATTGCCTTCAACCGCTGAAGCGGCCTTCCCCTCGGCCAGCGACTGTTGCGAAAAAGCCGTGCCCACTACGCCTGTCCCGCGTGAATTGCAGCTGACCAGCAGCGTGGCTTCAGCCAAGCCATAGCAGGGTGCAGCGGTATCAGCGGCGAAGCCCGCCGGGCGGAAGCGTTCAATAAAGCCAGTGAGGGTTGCGTGGCGTACCGGCTCGGCGCCTGAGAACGCGACCCGCCAGCTAGACAAATCGAGTGTCTCAATCTGTTCGTCGCGGAGTCGCTCAAGGCACAGCCGGTAGGCGAAATCGGGGCCACCACTGATGGTACCCCCGTAGCGAGAGATCGCTTCCAGCCAGCGTATCGGCCGCTGCAGAAAGAAGGTCGGGCTCATCAGCACGGCGGGAATGCCACGATAGATAGGCTGCAGCAGGCCCCCGATCAGCCCCATATCGTGATAAAGCGGCAGCCAACTGACGAAGACATCATCAGCACCTATTGAGAAACCTGTCTCGATAGCGCGCTCATTAGCCATCAGATTGCCATGGCTGACCATAACGCCTTTGGGCGTGGCCGTGGAACCGGAGGTGTATTGCAAAAAGGCGAGATCATCACGCTTTGGGTGATGCTCGACCCAGTGTTCAGCGCGACTCTCATCTACAGCATCCACGGGGATCAATTCCGCACTACCGAAGCCTTCACTTGCCGATGCGACCACATCGATAATCGTCGTAGAGGTAAGCACACAAACAGCCTGGGAGTCGGCGGCAATAGCGAGCAGGCGCGCCAGGTGCTGCTGCTTGGCCGACTCGGGAGGGAAGACCGGCACGGCAATCACCCCGGCATACAGGCAGGCGAAGAACGCCACCACATAGTGCTCATCGTTATCCAGCAGGATCAAGGCACGCTCACCAACCGCGAACCGCTGCTGTAGCTCGCTGGCCAAAGCACGCGAACGCCGCTCCAGGGTGGCGTAATCAAGGGTGGTTTCACCTTGAGCGTTCACCACAATCAGCGCCCTGTCGCTGGGCCTTTCACGGGCTAAGCGACTTAAATGCTCGACATAACTTTTAAAAGCATCGTTTCTAAAAGCATCGTTATGGGACGGGTGGCTGTTCATTGTCTGGGCGTGCCTTATATTCATATGCGTACCTGCTGGAACTCCTGGCCGTGGCGTGAGATTGAGCCGCTGTATTCAGTCTTTGGAGAGGTTGCCGTGGCCTTCCGCCATGGCGACAACAACTTTGCGCGGCCCTTTAAAGGGTGTCCGTGCGTGGGCGACCAGCATGTTGTCGAGCATCAGCACATCGCCCGCCTGCCAAGGGAACATCACTGTTTCGTCGGCCAGTACGCCGCGGATCTCATCGAAAATGGCATCGTCAATGGGGCTGCCATCGGCAAAGAAGACGTTGCGCGGCATGTCTTCGGGGTCAAGCAGCTCTTCTAGCGATTCACGCACTTCTGGCTGCAGGTTGGAGACATGGAAAAGGTGGCCCTGGTTAAACCACACCTGCTCACCGGTGACAGGGTGAGTCTCTATGCTTTGACATAGCTGGGTAGTACGCAGGTCACCATCGGGTTTCCATTCACAGCGAATCCCCGCGCGCTGGCAGAATGCCTCCACTTCACTGCGCTCTTCGGTGTTAAACACCTGTTGCCAAGGCATATCGAAATCGCCGTAGTTGCGTACGTAGAGGATGCCAGGGGCAAAGCGCTCACGGATCTCTACTGGCATACGACGGTATATGGCTCGGCTATCGGCTATCGGCGTCTCCCCCCCTTCGAGGGAAGCGGTGACACAGTGGAACCAGATTTTCATCGGCCACTCGCGGGTGTAGGCCTGCTCATTGTGGAGTGGAATGTGTTGATGGGCGGGATATTCGGTCGAGGTATAAATGCCCGATGAAACCGATGAGCGTGGCGTCGAGGCGAACTCATAGCTCAGCAGAGGATGACCAAAGGCGGCGGCAAACTGCTGAAAATCATCAACCGTCGGCACGTCGAAGCCTCTTAGTAACACGCCGCCTACCCTGGCCACTAGAGTCTCGATATCAGCACGCAACTCGCTAAAGGCTTCCAGCAGCGACTGCCCTGGGTAGGCAGGAGAAATCATAATAGGCAGCTCTGAATCAGCTGGCCCCTGACGTTTGGATATGGCGTTGATTTGTTGCGTTAATGTTGCACTTTGGCTGTCCATTATTGAGCTCCTAAAATTCGTTGAGTAGCGTTAGCCTTGGACATAACCCAGGGCTGCCGCATAGCCACACGGCGCTGGCAGCGGCCATGCTTGCAAAGGTGATGAAATGGGAAGCGAGTGCTCAAGGTTGTAGGTGTCTGGCAGCTCTAAAGAAGGGGTGACTGAGAGCGACTGCAAATGATCCGCAATGCCCAGCCCCAAGGCTTTGAGCACCGCCTCTTTAACCACCCAGCGCTCCATAAAGGGCAGTGAGTGGTCGAACCGCTCACTCGGCGATAGCACCAGTCCTTGCAGCGGCGCCAGTTCGGCCTCAGGTCGGCAGCGCTCAATATCGACCCCCACCGCGCCGCCGGGAGCAAGCGCGATCAGGGCGACATGGCCAGAGTGGGAGACATTGAAGATAGGCCCATCAGCGTTTTCCAACGCTGGTTTGCCGTAAGCGTTCTGAGTGAACAGCAACTTTTCTGGCGCTATACCGGTGTGCGCTGATAGCAGTCGCCGAAGAGCCGCGCGAGTCGCCACGGCGCGTACGACATCGGCGTGACAGCGATGCCGCTGGGCGCGCTGCCACTCGGCTCGACTCAGCAACCGATCATCTTCGTCAGCCACCGGGGCGTTCAGATCGAGCGATAAGCGCCAGACTTCAAGCCCCTCAGGAGCCCCTTCAGCTAACTGCAGGCGCTGCATAAAGCACCTCCTCTAGCCGTAGGGTCAGCGCCTGCTTGATGGCTGCCAACACCTGCCTTTCCTGCTGGCGAATAAAGAAGTGTCCTCCCTCGAACCAGTTCAACGAGAACGCACCGCCTGCTTCGCGCTGCCACGCTTCCAAGCGCACCTTCTCGATCTCATCATCGAAGCCCGCCAAAGCCTTTACCGGGTAGTCGAATGGCGTCCCGCTGCGATGACGAAAACTACGGCAGAGACGATAGTCCGCCGCTAACACATCGAGAGTGAGGCGCAACAGCTCCGGGCTTTCGAATACCTCCTCTGGCGTGCCGCCCTGTTGGCGAAGATCCGCAATTAGGGCCTTATCGTTATCAAGACCCGCCAAGCGATCTGAATCACGCATTGAGGGCGCTGCACTCCCCGAGGCGAATAGCTTTCGTGGCTGAGGGCGCCCCACATCGCGCAAGCGTGCCGCCATGCCATAGGCCAGCAGCGCCCCCATGCTGTGACCGAACAAGGCAAAGTCGCCGCGCATTCGCGTTGCTTGCTCTTCACACAGCCGCACCACCTGGGTCTCGAAGTCATCGATAAGCGGCTCGCCCAGGCGCTCGCCACGTCCAGGTAGTTCAACAGGATGCACCTCGATCCAGGCGGGCAACTGACGCTTCCAGCGCAGATACATAGTGGCACTGGCACCAGCACAGGGCAGACAGAGCAGCTTTAAGCGCTTAACCTGCATTCACCTGCTCCGCCTCGCTATTAGCTTGTTCATCCATCCACTGACGCAGCGACAGCGGGCGCATATCGGTCCAAGTCTTTTCGACGTAATCGAGGCAGGTTGGCTTATCGCCAAGTACACCCGTATCTGTCCAGCCCGCAGGAATCGCCTTCCACTCGGGCCACAGGGAATACTGCTCTTCGTGGTTGACTAATACGCGGAAGACACCATCTTCACGATCAAAACAGCTTGTCATGGAACTAACCTCACCGTTGTCTAAGAAATGAGAAAATAAACACAATTGCTTCTCATTACATAATGACGAGTGAGGTATATAGAAATTTAATGCTGGGGAGAAAGAAAGTAGGAAAAATACGCGTGAGGGCAAACGGCTCTAGTGCTTAAAAACATGAAAGCCGTTAAACCATCAAGGAAGAAAACCAGGGGGGAACAAAAAAAGAATGGGCAAAAAGCGATGATTTGTCAGTTGCGCTCATCACTGCGGGGGATCATCCCCGTTAGCAGCCATAGCTGTTCGGCTTCATGAAATACCCTGCGATGCTGAGAAGAAGCCGCTAGCCACGCATGGAACGCCTCGCGATCAGCATCACTCAACGACTCTTCATGCTCGCGCATCAGCCAATCTAGCGCCACTTGCCAAACGGCATCATCGCCGCTGTCGTTATCCATCGTTACAGTCAAACCTCGCTACTGTTGCCTACCATCGACCAACTGACTCGGTAAGCGCCTAGGGTTTCAACGCTATCGTTGTTCGTTGACAGTGTAACAAAGCGACCACAAAGAAGGGACGGAACGTAGGCTTACCGATCTGGCAACGTCTGACCTTGAAGCGACTGGCGGCAATGAGTCAGTGCATCGCGAATCATAAAGTTAACTAACGTGGTGGAAATACCTAATAAGTGGGCCACTTCCCGCTGCGTATGGCTCCCCGACCGGTAGAGCTCAAAAGCGCGCCGCGTACGCTCAGGTAGCTCGTCCAACGCGTCCACCACCTGAGCCAAGGCCTGACGATCAATCGCGATCACCTCTGGAGAGTGTGACGCATAAGAGGCAGCCTCCCCCTCCTCTTCTTTGGCAAACAGCGTTGACTCAAATGCCGAACGGCGGCAACGGTCAATGGCGAGGTTGCGCACCACACGTGACACGTAGGAGATGGGCTGCTTCACCTCAAAAAGCGTGGTTGCTTCTGAAATTTTTAGATAAGCATCCTGCACAACATCATCGGCTTGATCAGCATTGCCCAAGACTCTTGCGGCGACACAGCAGAGCCGGGGCCGCTGATTAACGAAGATATCTTCTAACTCAGCGCTCCAGGTCTGGGTATCCACTGATTGGCCTCCTGCCTTAACTAACACCACAAAATAAATAACAATAATTATTATTTGCGTTAACGAGCAGTAAAGTCAATCAGAGAGGCCTAATCCTCTTTTCATAACGATATGCTTGTACTAAACAACTGATCTACCAAACCAAAAACGTCTACTGTCATCGCCACGTCATGGATGGTTAGTTACCTTTACCAAATGATTTGATAACAGCCATACAAGCCCCCAGGAGAAACGACATGCTTGAGAGCGAAAACAGCTTGCTGGAAACAGTTAAGCAAGCAGCCTATGAGGCTGGCGCGCTGTTGCGTGAGGGGTATTCGCAAAAGGGGCGAATTGCATTTGAGCAAAAGGGAACATCTGACTTCGTTAGCTACTACGATACGGCAGCCGAAAGTATCATTATCGACTGCATCAGCAGCGCTTTTCCCGATATCGCTTTCCTTGGCGAAGAAAGTGGCCTGACGCCCACCGATAGCGACTATACCGTGATCATTGACCCCCTTGATGGCACCAGCAATTTTCTACATGGCGTGCCTCACTTCTCGGTGTCTATTGCGGTCACCAAAGGCGATGCGCTGATCATCGGTGTTGTCTATCAACCACTGCTTGATGAAATGCTCTGGGCAGGCCAAGGCACAGG
The DNA here is from genome assembly GCF_024182575.1 of Halomonas sp. MS1. Lineage (NCBI taxonomy): Bacteria > Pseudomonadati > Pseudomonadota > Gammaproteobacteria > Oceanospirillales > Halomonadaceae > Halomonas > Halomonas sp. MS1. Next base: position 2,545,750 of record NZ_CP098926.1, on the reverse strand, counting down.
CGCCTTTCTCAATGATCGCCCATTAACAACACCAGCCCCTCGCCCGCTGACCGAGATGCTGGTGAGCACTTGCCTGCCTTACCATGCCAAAGGCGACTGCACGACAGCGCTAAATCAACTTGCTGCCCTAATGCCCCAGGTGGCGGGTATCCGCAGCCCTGGTTCAGCGGCACTTGAGATCGCTTATCTCAGCCTAGGTCGGTTTGATGCTTTTTGGTCGCAAGGCGCCGCGCTCGACTTCTGGGATATCGCTGCCGGTATTGTGATAGCTCGGGAAGCTGGATACACCGTCACGGATATCTCTGGTGAGGAAAATCCTGTTCAATGGAACAGCCTAATTGCTGCGCACCCCGAACAGCATAGCCAACTGCTAACATGTTTAAGCTCTTGCTAACAAAAGATCCGCTCCACCCCTAATGCAAGTCAGTTAAGCCGACCGGCATTATCTGATGGGCTGGTTTTTTTGTTTAATAAGTGCCTGACGATGACTCCACCCCAGCCCTCCGAGCCGCCCTCGTCACTCCTGCAGGCCCTACCACTTTGTCATTCCCGCAGGCCCTTAGCGGGAATCCATGTTGACCTGGGGTTTGCGCTGCTGCAGGTCAAGGTCAAGGTGGATTCCCGATAACCCCACTCGGGAATGACGGTGCGGTGACTCAGGAATGACGGCGCTGTGGCCGCTTTGCTATATGGAGCTAGGGGATAATGCTAGTCAGCCTTAACTGACTGATATTACGCACCATCCCTGAGTTCAAACGCCGTATTGAGCGTTGATAAAAATAAGCCGCTGGACCTGGGGTATGCCCTGCTTATTTTTTATGCTTTCCTCCCTGGCGCGCTTTGAAGCGCGGATTCGTTTTACAAATGACATACAGCCGTCCGCGACGTTTAACCACTTGGCAATCAGGATGGCGGTTTTTGGCGGACTTGAGCGAGCTAAGTACTTGCACTCTATATATCCTCTACTTAGCGCCAGAAGAGCGGCGCGAAACCAAACCGAAGCGCTGCTGAAAACGCGCCACCCGACCTTCAGCAGAAACTCTGCGTTGCTCACCGGTATAGAAAGGGTGAGAAGCACTAGAGACATCCAGGTCAATCAACGGGTAGGTATTGCCATCATCCCAAACAATCGTCTGCTTTGAGGTGCAGGTAGAACGGATCCGGAACGTGGTACCGCAACTGGTGTCGCGGAACACCACGTAGCCATAAGCAGGATGTATGCCCTTTTTCATATTCAATTCCTTCAAGCATAATTGATACAAGATAACATAACAATTAGATATGATTCTCATTAACATGTAAAGATTATCTTGCTGGCCTACCTTGTTGGCTCGCAACTGAACACTTTACCCCGCAGCACTACGCTAGCGGCCAATACTCAAACTCTCGTAAGGCTTACCTAAGCCAGCCGACAGAAATATTTTCATTTTTTGTTAAAAATGAGAACCATTAGCACTAGAATGGAACCATTATTATTAACCCTATCGCCAGGAGTCATTCATGTTCGAGGTCAAAGGCGCTACCTTTGAAATCAATGGTAAGCAGATTCTAAATCCCATTGACCACAGCTTTCATGAGGGCAAGGTTTACGGCTTGATTGGCCACAATGGCTCGGGAAAGTCGACGCTAATTAAGCTGATGGCCCAGCAGCAACCCACCAGCCAAGGCGAGATTCACTTTGACCAGCGCCCACTGAGTGACTGGGGAAACCGCGAGTTCGCTCGTCAGGTAGCTTACCTGCCCCAGCATTTGCCCAGCGCTGAAAGCCTGACTGGACGCGAGCTGGTGGCTTTTGGCCGCTACCCTTGGCACGGCCTGTTGGGTCGCCATAACCAGAAAGACAAAGACGCCATTGATCGCGCCATCGCCCTGACCCACACAGAGGCCTTTGCCGACCGCTTAGTCGATACACTCTCCGGCGGCGAGCGTCAGCGGGTATGGTTGGCCATGCTACTCGCCCAGGGAAGTCGTTTCTTGCTGCTCGATGAGCCACTAGCAGCACTGGATATTGCTCACCAAATTGAAGTGCTAGCGCTGGTTCGCAAGCTATGCGATGAGCTGAACCTTGGCGTCATTATTGTATTGCACGATATCAATATGGCGTCGCGTTACTGCGATGAATTGATGGCACTGCATAGCGGTCGCTTGCTGGCCCATGGCAGCCCAGATGATTTGATGAGCTGCAGCACCTTAGAAGCGATTTATGGCCTACCGATGCAGGTGATGAAACACCCCAATGGGGAGCACAATATTGCCGTGGCCCAATGAGTGAAGGTATACCGACGCGCTAATGCCAGACGAGATCACTGTGCACATTAGCGCGCCTATTTAATTACTCCTTCTTGATACAGGCTTTCCTGGCTGACTCATATCGCGTCGGTACAGTGTTGTATTTCATCCGCCATTTGGTTAAGCAGTGCGTCGTAAAGCCCTGCACTTAGTGTTAAGCCAACGCCCAGGGGATCCATCACACCACTATAGACATCGGTATCGCCAAAAACAGTATCAACAATTTGCGGATTAAATTGCGGTTCGCTGAATATACACGTAACGCCTTCTGCATCAACTAACTGCTGGATAGTTTCAATGCGCTTAGGGCTGGGCGAAGATGCGTCGCCGATAGAAATAGCACCAGCCGCAGTGACACCCAACGCTTTTTCAAAGTACTGATAGGCATCGTGAAATACGATAAAGCGAGTCTGCTCGCTATTGGCTAAGCGTTCCTTTAAATCTTGCTCAAGCGCTTCAAGTTCTTGCTGGCCTTGTGCCGCATTAGCACGATAGTGGGCGGCATTGTCAGGATCGATTTCGCTAAGTTGCTGGGCAATGGCATCGAGCCAGCGCCGCGCATTACCAGGATCCAGCCAACCATGTGGATCTTGCCCATCGTGATGATGGTCGTGGTCGTGGTCGTGGTCGTGGTCGTGGTCGTGGTCGTGGTCGTGGTCGTGGTCGTGGTCGTGGTCGTGGTCGTGGTCGTGGTCGTGGTCGTGGTCGTGGTCGTGGTCGTGGTCGTGGTCGTGGTCGTGGTCGTGGTCGTGGTCGTGGTCGTGGTCGTGGTCGTGGTCGTGGTCGTGGTCGTGGTCGTGGTCGTGGTCACCCAGATCAAACGTCGCGCCTTCACGATATGCAAACGTATTAATGCCGGGTACGCCCATTAGTTCCAGATGCTCGGCGTCGTTTGCCAAATTGGCGATCGGAGCCGATAACCAAGGCGTTAGATCATTACTTACCCATACGACCATATCAGCATCATTTAACACTTTGGCTTCCGAAGGCCTCAGTGAGTAGCCGTGGGGGGATGCACCAGGCTGAATGAAAAGGTCGGGCGATCCGAGATCTCCCATAACTTTGGCCACCAGTGAGTGTATCGGTGGAATGTCTACCGCCACTCGGGGAACATCTGCTAGGGCTGACAAGGGAAAGCTCGCTAATAGCGGCAGGGTGTAACGTGAAATTCTGTACTTCATGTTTTTCTCCAAATTATCAAAACCATAATTCCCCCACTCTCATACGACCTATCTAGAAAGCGCTTATAGCCGCAGAAGCATTAGCCCTTATTTTTTCAAAATGATATAACATAACAAATTGAATCAGAATAGCAATTAACCGAGAGGCTGCAAGCTGATGTCTCAATTCACACCCGGTAATGCCCCTCTCCTGCGCGCCAAACAAATCAATGTTCTGATCAGTGGCCAGCATATTTTGAGAGATATTAATCTGACATTGCACCGTGAAGAGATTGTCACGCTGATTGGCCCAAATGGCTCAGGAAAATCAACGTTAGTTAAAACATTAGTTGGGGCCATTAAGCCAACATCAGGTTACGTCGCCATCGATGAGAATTTGTCTATCGGTTATGTGCCCCAGCGACTCCATTTAGACCCAACGCTACCGATGACGGTCTCACGCTTCCTTAACCTTCCTCACCGCCATGCCCGTCGTGATGTGCAGCAAACATTAGCAAACGCTGGGGTCGAGGCATTGGAAAATTCCGCCATGAGCCACTTATCAGGCGGCCAACTCCAACGGGTACTGCTGGCCCGCGCGCTTATCACAAAACCAGACATCTTAATTCTCGACGAGGCAACACAAGGGTTGGACTATCGTGGCATCGCGGACTTTTATAAAAAAATTGAAGAGGTTCGTCAGCACTACCGCTGTGCCGTATTGATGGTCAGCCATGACCTTCATGTCGTCATGCGCACCGCCGACCATGTGCTGTGCTTAAACGGCCACATCTGTTGCGAGGGCAAACCAGAGCGTGTTGCGTCTTCCCCAGACTATCAAGCGTTATTCGGTGAACAGACAGCACAAATGCTGGCTTTTTATCGTCATCACCATGAGGAGGCAGCCCATGTTGGATGACTTCATGTGGCGCGCTACTCTGGCCGGCATATTCGTTGCCCTTGCCGCGGCACCGCTTGGCTGCTTTGTGGTTTGGCGACGTATGGCTTACTTCGGCGATGCGACATCTCACGCCGCCATCCTTGGTGTTGCACTGGCTTTAATGTTTAACCTCTCTATTTTTGCAGGCGTATTAACCGTTGCCCTCACCATGGCCGCTTGCGTAACGCTACTCAGCGGGCGCGGTTATGCCATGGATACGCTACTCGGTGTCATGGCTCACTCAGCCTTGGCGATCGGCCTGGTCGCCGTTTCATTTATTTCGGGAGTCCGGATTGACCTGACGGCATATTTATTCGGCGATATCCTGGCCGTTGGCCAGGATGACCTGTGGATCATCGGTGGCGGCGCATTACTGATATTGGCGTTACTCTTCTGGCGTTGGTCGGCACTTCTGACTGCCACACTGAGCGATGAACTTGCCTACGCCAATGGCATTCAGCCCCGCCGCGAGCAATTGGTCTTAACGCTCTCTCTTGCCATGGTCGTGGCTGTGGCACTCAAGGTGGTCGGTGCATTGCTAATTGCAGCCTTACTGATTATTCCTGCTGCAACGGCAAGGCCTTTCTCCAGAACGCCTGAAATTATGGCACTAGTAGCTATGTGTATTGCGACATTGGCGGTTACGTTGGGGCTCAGGGCCGCTTACTATTTTGATACCCCCACGGGGCCGACAATTGTTACCTTGGCCGCTGGCTTTTTCGCGCTTTCGACTCTAGGGATAAATGCTTTTCGCTATTTAGGCCAACGTTAGGTATCTGTCAGGTCAAATGGTTATCCCAGCGGAATTCCTGGCTGGCGAGCAACTCGGGCACTGCCGTGTCAGGGGTTACACGGTAGAGTCCGCCCTGGCCGGAGGAGACCAGAAAGCCGCCGCTCCCATCACAGCGGGCACCGGCAGCGTCGGGTAGCTCCAGGTTAGCGTTCAAGCGGCCCTGTTCAGCATCTAGCAGCAGCACCCGATTGCCGCGAGGAGCGGTCACCAGAACAGTTGCTGAAACACGGCTAAACGCGACGCTAGCGGTGTAGTGCCGAAGGCTGGTGGTGACCTCATCGGGCAGCGCCAGCTCAGAGAAGCCTCCAGCGGCGTCCAGTCGACAAATCAGCGGATAGGACTCCCACTCAGGGCCTTCAAATTGGTATCCGGCGATCACCGTGCCGTCCGCTGCCACGTCTAGATGACGGCAGCTAAGCTGGTGGTGCGAAGGAGCATGGCGGGCTACTACTTCACCGCTGTGGCGATTCATAAGCATCAGCGCCGGGGCCATAGTGTCCAGATTGAGCTTAACCCGACCGTAGTCAGGGTGAGTCTGGATTCCCCCCAAACCAATCACCAGAGTATCACCATCTGGCATCAGCCGAAGCTCATGGGGCCCGATACCATCCAGCGACATATCGCGCACATGAGCGTAGTCGTTGGCAGCATCGTAAACGCGCACTAGCCCGGCGCTGTCCGACAAACGATTGGCAGTGACATACAGATAGCGCCCGTTCAGGTCGAAAACCCCATGTCCATAGAAATGGTAACCTTCTCCCGCTGAAATGGTGTGAACTAAGCGCCGATTAGCCCCATCGATCACATGCATTCGAGTGCCGGGGCGGCGGGCAAAAAGTACTGCCTGGTGGGAGCTAGGACGTAGACAGCCCCCGTGACAGCGCTCGGGCACTTCAATCATAAAGCGGCTTTTACCATCCAGTGCCACTCCAGCGATGTAGTGCTTCCCATCAAGATCATCAACCGCGCTAAACAGCCAGTCAGCATTTTCGCGCCCCGGCACCGCCCAGCTCAGTGGTGTTAATGCCATTAAGACGCTTCCTAGCCCAGCTTTCAGCACCTGCCGTCGCTGCATCGCTCAATCTCCATCGCTAGAATTAAAGCCACGCACGAGGCCAAGTTCGGCCGCAATTTCGGTTCCCAGCAGATAGTTCAACTGACCAATATTGAGATAAAGCGACTGCAGGTCACGAAAAGCTTGATCGTTCAGTGACGTTGTCAGCCCCGAAGGCAGATCACTCGCCTTGGCTAACGTCTTGTCCAATTGATCACGAAATGTCTCGGCGAGTGGCACTGCATCGGCTTCGCGCAGCAACGTCGAGAGTCCTGGAAGAAACCCTGTACGCAGCCCTTCAAGCGTACTTTCCACCAAACGAATGGAGTTACCGCTACGCCAAGCTTCCGCTAAATAGCGATTAGCAGGCGCCCCTTGTAGCCCCATTGGCTCACCAAGACGTTTCTGCTCTAGGGTTTCGATTGCTTGAATGGCGTTAGCCAGTGTGGTTTCGGTGTAACGCGGGGTATCACGATAGTGCATACCAAAGGCCTGCCAGTCGCGCTCCAGTGCGCTACTCGTGTCTACGAGATGAGTAGAGATAGCCTGCAACAAGCCGCACATAGCCGGTTCACCAAGTGGCCGGTCACTCATAGCATCGTCATATAGCAAGTACTCAATAGCCGGAAATCCCTGAATCGCGACGCTATCGCTAGCAATATCTTCGGCCGTTGGCGTGGTGTCCGCTCTCAACCATCCTTCTACCTTGCTACCTACAAGGTTTTTGCGGTCTGGCCAGAACTGAAGTTGCCAGCCACGGCTATTCTGCTCAATGGGCCCAAACTGGACAAAGCGCACCGCCTGCCAAGCTTGATAAGCCCCCAGCCAGTCGCTTTCAAGCCGCTGCTTGAGCGATTCATCGGGCGCTTGGCAAAAACGCGTTGCACTAGCCTCCAGGCGCTCAGAGGCATTACTGAGTTCGGCATACTGCTGCGCTATCGCGCCATGCCAGATATCACGCGGTGTATTGGTGTCCGCATCAGCAGAAACCAATGTAGAAAGGGGGGCCGCTAAAAACGCAACCGCCACCCCCAAACGACGAAGAGAAGAAATCACATTAACTCCTTACGAATAGCCGACAGCCGTAACAGAAGAGTTGCAAAGCTCATAAAGACTCAAGAAAGCGAATAAGTTCCGCGCGCTGTTCAGTGGGTAGATGTCGATAGGCTTCAGTGGCCGCCTCTGCTTCGCCACCATGCCAGAGAATCGCCTCTTCGAGCGTGCGGGCACGGCCATCGTGGAGAAAGCCAGCTCGAGGATTCACCGTTTGTGTCAGGCCAATACCCCACAACGGTGGGGTGCGCCATTCGCGCCCATCCGCTTGAAACTCACTACGATGATCGGCCAAGGCTTCGCCCATATCGTGGAGCAGTAGATCGCTATAAGGCCATATTTCTTGATTCGCCAACGCCGCTCGGGGGGCATCCGAGGCGGTGTGATGGCGGGGGGTATGGCAGCTTGCGCAGCCCAGTGCGTTAAATGTCTCGGCACCCTGTATTACCTCAGGATCATCCATGTTGCGGCGCATCGGCACCGCCAGGCTAGAGGCATAGAAGGTGATGAAGTCTGCAATTTCATCGCTGACTTCAGGCGTTCCACCCTCAGGAAAGGCATCGCACCCCTGACTAACCATACAATCCGTTTGTGGCACTAAGCGAGAAGTTAGCCCCATATCGCCGGCGAAGGCGTGCATGCTCTGCTGCTCAATGCTGGGTTCACCCGCTTTCCAACCAAAGCGCCCCATCACCGTGGTGCCACTGCGCACATCCCAGACTTGGTTATAGCGCCCGGAAATGCCATCGCCATCGGCATCGTTGGGGTCGGCTGCAGCCATCAGGTCTGCTTCAGGAATCGCCTCCAGCAGGCCCAGGCCAATCATTGGTGGCGCCAACCGCGGCGACGTCAGCAACGTGTTCGGTAACTCACCGTAGGCAGGTTCGGCAATTGAGTAAAGCGGCTCCTGCAAGGTAACGCTATGGCCGTCGGCAAAGCCCACTTCCCGCGGACGGTACTCAATGATCAGTTTGCCCTCCGGCTGCACGCCAGGAATCGCAGAGGTTTGTAGCTGCAAACCGTAGTTGGGTACCGGGAGCGCGCCCCGTTGCTCCAAAATTTCCGGCTCCGCCTGATTGGAAGGCAGCGAAAGACGCAGAAACAACGCGATGGGGGTTTCATCTCCCATCGGAGGGTGGCCTCGCCCATCCTTGAGATGACAGCCTTGACAACTATTGGTATTAAACAACGGGCCCAGGCCATCACGGGCCTCAGTACTGGCAGGTGCTACCACCCAGGGGTTGCGGAAAAAGCTATTGCCGACGCTGAAATCAAGCCGCTTAGTCATCGACATGTTACGTAGCGGTAATGAATAAGCGTTGTGATCAAATTGCTCCACTGCCCCATCGCCACCGCTCATCGGCGACGATTGAATGGCGGGAGATTCAGCCGCCTGTAAAGAGACCACAAACAAAGAGGCCGCCAACAGTGCTAAGAAAAGGCAGCATTGAGCGAGTCGCCTGAAGGCAAAAAAGCGAGAGAGGTGGCACATAAATATACCTTGAAACAAACGACAAAAGCCGTCCGACAGCCAAGCTGCCAGACGGCTCATAAAATCAAACGAATGATTTAGAAACGATGGCCTGCATCATCCGGCTGCAAAGAGGTAACCCCCAACTCACCGGCGGCTTCTTCAAGGGATGCCGTTTGCGCCACCAGAGTGAGAATCGCCTCGTTGATCAATTCACTGCCCTGCTCATTACCCGGCGCAATCATCATATCGAATGCCATCGGCGAGCTTTCCGCTTCAGCCGCTTGCTTGATAGCATCAAGCCGCGCCATGGTGGCTTCAAGCTGCTCACCAAGGGTATCGGCTAGCTCGCTATCTGTCTGAGACAGTAAGTCTTGCAGCGAAGGGCCCTCTACCACACTGCCATCAAGGCGCTGATAGCTGCCGGTGTAGATATTCTGAATCCCCTGGCCATTGTAGTAGTGAGAGTTGTGGGTATTATCGCTGAAGCAGTCGTGCTCATCCTCAAAAGAGTTGGCTTCAAGCGCGACTTTCAAGCGCTCTCCCGCTAGTTCACCCAACGATAGCGACCCCATACCAAATAGCATACGGCGCAGGCCTTCCTGATCACTTTCAGCCAGCAGTTCCTGACGATAGTTGCCTTCAACTTCAGGCGACCACTGGGCAACCATCCACTCAAGATCACTGACCAGCAGGTCCGACACTGCATCCAGGTACGTCCGGCGGCGATCGCAGTTACCATGGGTGCAGTCATCGCCGGTTTGGAAGTCACTCACCGGACGCTCACCACTGCCTGCTTCGAAGCCATTAAGGTCCTGCCCCCAGAGCAGAAATTCGATGGCGTGGTAGCCGCTGGCGACGTTGGCTTCTGAGCCCCCCACTTCGTTAAGGTCGGCTAAGAGCTCTGACGTAATATCACTGACATCCAGGACTTCCCCTCCTATCGTGATACGCTCGTTGGCAATGATATTAGCAGTGGCCCCTTCATTACCCAGCTCATGCTGATAGCCATCGCTTTCGACATAATCAATCATGCCTTCATCCAGAGGCCAGGCGTTCAGTTGCCCTTCCCAGTCATCCACCACAACATTGCCAAAACGAAATACTTCGCTTTGCTGATACGATACCCGTGCTTGCAACCAGGCTTGCTTAGTTGCGTTCAGAGCCTCAACAGTAGGGTTGGCCAGCAATTCGTCGATACGCTCGTTCAACACCTCGGCGGCATTGAGCGCATCGGCGTAATTAGCATGCGCCAAGTCGGCATAGTGATGAACCACAGCGTCGGCGCTAACAGCATCGTCAGCGGAAACGGCTAAAGGCATCAACGCGCTAAGCGCAACGATACCTGCAAGAGGGCGACGGAGCATGATGACAGGCATTACAGTGTCCTTTAAGCGATGGCATTAAGAGTTTAGTGTCGTTTCCCTGCAGATTAATGTAATTCATTTACTTATGATATTCAATCTCACTTGCATAAAGATATGGCGCTTTTATTTGTTAAATACGCGCCTTTTGCATAACGTCATTACTTTCTTGTCCTGGGAAGACGGCCATGTTGGATTACAAACTTCTCCATGCCCTGGCCACTGTGGTGGAGTGCGGCGGTTTTGAACGAGCAGGCGATACATTAGGGCTTTCTCAATCAGCCATCTCCCAACGTATAAAAGCACTGGAAGTACGTCTAGGCCAGCCAGTGCTAATGCGCCATCCTAAGCTTTCACCTACACCTGCTGGTCAGCGGCTACTCACCCATTACCAGCAAGTACAGCTGTTAGAACGCGACCTACAGCAGACGCTACCTACGCTAGATAACGCAACGACCCGACTAAGAATCGCCATCAACGCTGACAGCGTGGTGACGTGGTGGGCAAACGCAGTGGCAGATATCTGTCAAACCGAGGGCGTATTGCTCGATTTAGTTATTGAGGATCAGGACGTTGGGCTTAACCGTCTGCGAGATGGCGATGTCGCAGCCTGTCTTTGCTCTACGCCAACACCCATCGCGGGCGCTCGCTGTATTAAAGTAGGCGAGATGCGTTATCTCCCGCTAGCATCACCTGCCTACGTGCAACGCTACTTTCCTGAAGGCCTTTCTCCAGAAGCTTTTCAGCAAGCCCCAGTGATTGTGTTCGGCCCTCATGACCAGCTTCAGCATCAGTTTCTTGCTCAGTGTGGCTATCACGGCCATTTCCCCTACCACCTGTGCCCTTCATCAGAAGGGTTTGTGCGTCTCGCCACCGCAGGCATTGGCTACGGAATGGTTCCACAACTGCAGGCACTAGACCAGCTGCAAAAAGGCCATCTTGTCAGCATCGCCCCCGGCCACTCGCTTACCGTGCCACTTTATTGGCATTTTTGGCGCCACAGTGGACAACTAGTCCAGCGCCTAACTAAAAGTCTGAACTGTCTCATGCTTTAGACCCATTGTCGGCCACTCGCTTTGAAAGAGGTCTACACTTTGCCTAGGAGCAAAACCCGCCCAAGGCAGGCAAGGGAACCTAGGCACTAAGACCTAGAAGCGATAAAGCCCAACGCAAAAACAACCAAAATAGCGATATTTATGGATGCTTACTGTTGGTTAAAGCGCCTTCCGGCTGGCTTGTTAGTGCTTATTATTAGCTGGCATTCACAAGCAAGTGCTGCAGCTACCATCGTCGTCTCTCCCGAGCAGGCGCGTTACGACTTAAATGAAGCAAGCGGTTACTGGAATACCTTAGAATCACTAAACCTACGCGATGTTTTAGCGCTATCTCCTTCATTTAAACCGGTCCGTCGCGCCTCTGATCTACATTTCGGCTATACACAAAGCGATGTCTGGCTAAAAACGCAAATTCATAATGCATCGCCCCGCCCCACCACCTGGATGGTTAAATTCGAATACCCATTTTTAGACCATGTCACCCTGTATACGCTGAGAGAACACGCTAGTGACGTTCAGCACAGCGGGATCGCCGTGCCAATTGACGAGCGATCAATCGCCCACCGACAGGCTGTTTTTCCAGTGATGCTGCTCGGCGGAGAAACCGTGACGCTTTATACCCAGGTAAAAGCCACGGGCAGTAAGTTTCTGAGCTATAGCTTAATGACGCCAGAGGCGTTTTATACTCAAAATGACCGGCATAATTTCTGGCTGGCGACTTACTTCGGCATGCTGCTAGCATTAAGCATTTACAACCTGCTGCTATTTTTTGTGCTTAAAGAGCACGTATTTCTCTACTACGCGCTATTTGCCTTCGGGTTTACACTGGCAAGTTTGACGTTCAATGGCCTTGGCACGCTGATGTTTTGGAGTTTCCTAGGCGATAACACCGCGCGCCTGGTAGCGATTGGTTTTACGTTTGCTTCTGCGATGGGCGCCCTATTCACGCAAAGTTTTCTTAACACGGCCATCTACTGCCCACGTTGGCATCACATCATTACGCTATTTCGCGGCTACTGCTATATAGCGCTGGTAGCGATGATATTTTTGCCACTTCAACCCGCCCTACGCTTAATGGATATAACAGGGTTTGCTGCCTCACTATTAATGCTCGTGTGCGGTATTTATTGCAGTTGGCACCGCGTGCCTAGCGCCCGTATTTTTGTGCTCGCCTGGTCAATATTTCTACTTGGGGCTAGCGTGTTTGCACTTCGAAACCTTAGTATTCTACCCGCCAATTTCCTAACCCTTCACGGAATACAAATCGGCTCAGCCATTGAGATGTTGCTGCTATCTTTCGCACTGGCCGCACGTTTTAATAAATTAAAATGGCAAAAAGAGCGTGCTCAAGCAGAAACCGTCGCAATGCTCAAAAAACAGGAAGCTGTTCTAGAAGCAAAAGTAGCCGCTCGTACTCAGGCACTAGAGAAGCTAGCCAATCACGATATGCTCACCGGCTTGCTTAACCGCAACGGGCTGACACGCTGCGCAGAAGCGGCTCTTGAACACTGTAGAAAAACGCATACGCCTTTAGCACTGGTCATGTGTGATCTTGACTGCTTCAAACCAATTAACGACCAGTATGGCCATGAGGTAGGCGATTTCGTGCTTCAGCAAATTGCCAAGCGTCTCGTGCACGTCGCACGTGGGAGTGATCATTGCGCGCGCTTTGGCGGCGACGAGTTTATTCTCTTACTGGAGGGGATAACTGATCAGACTGCGTTAGAGGAGATGCGTAACCGTATCGAACAGACCGTTCGCTCACCTATCAAGCTACCTGATGGCACGTTAGTTAGCGTAGGCGTCAGTATCGGTATTTGTATTAGCTATGCAGATAACGATACGTTAGCCAGCCTGCTTCGTGAAGCAGATAGCCAGATGTACGCCGTCAAGTCACGCCAAACCACCCGTTACTATGGCTATGGTTCAGCGTGATCTTAACGGATAGTAAACTACATCAGTCAAACAAGCTCATACGTTTCATAACGTTATCGCGCTTGATTCGCCAGTGAAATAGAGCACCCGCAATATGCAGCGTAATAAGCACAACTAACGCCCACCCTAAACGCTCATGCCAAACAAACAGCGTTTGCGAAAGCGCTTCGTTTTTGCCCAACACCCCCGGCAAATGCCATTGAAAAAACTCAACAGGAAAGCCGCCGGTAGCAGTGGCTGTCCAACCAATCAGTGGCATAACCACTAGCCCCGCATAAAGCAAGTGATGCACGCTAGTACTGATAATTCGCTCGAAGGCATTGAGCGGCGGTTCGTGGTCGGGCACAACAAAAGCTAGCCGCGTAATAATCCTCAGCGTCATTAGCAACAGTATCGTCACGCCTAAGGTTTTATGGCTGGTATAGAGCACGTTGGTAAGCGCATTCCCAAGCAAATCAACGGCGCGCTCATACCCCAGGAAGCCAAGCGTCAGGCCACTTGCCAATGACAGCAGCACGGCGACTGCCACTAGCCAATGCAACACTCGGTGAGGATAAATATAGTGATCTAGCTCGTGCATTCAGAACTCCTGGCTCATTCGCGTCATGGTAGTTAGCTTAGCTCAGTCAGGTTGCGTTAGAAAAACTAAGAAACCTCTGATTAACTATTGCGCTTGTCCATACTGCGTTAAAAATCGCCTCAAAATGCTCATTTACAACTCGTAAACTCCGCTTTTTCGTTGATTTTTGCCTTTTCTGGCCTACGCTCATAACATTAATCAGAGGATCCTAAATTATCGAGCCCCTCACTGAGCCGTATCACAATCAGCCCCCATTTGGCCGCCTTTGGACCAATTTTCCTGGGTTACTTCTTGAAAAAACACCTGCACGCTCACTGGGTCGGTACCATACACATCGCAGAACGCGTCAGTAATACGCTTTGCCAATTCTCGCTTTTGCGCAAGATCACGGGGGAATTGCTGGATAGTGACTATAGGCATCTTAGCTTCCTATCAATGAACATGTTAAAGCAACACCTTATAACGCTTCACTAGGTGCCGCTAGCTGTTCGCGAATCAATTCTCCTAAACGCCGCGCAGGCTCAGAAGGACGGTGTGGAGCACGATGGAGCGCTAGCTCAATCATTGGCAAGGCAGGAAGGCCACTACTGTCATCCAGCGGGCGCAGCGAGGGGGTTAACATACTACGCGTTACCACAACAACGGCTAACCCCGCGGTTACAATAGGGGCAAGACCCGCCATTGACTGGCTGGTATACGCAACGCGCCAATCACGCCCAGCCCCTTGTAACGCCTGCTCAGCAACCTCGCGAAAAACATCAGCGCCGGGAGAGTAAAGCGCCAGCGGAATAGGGTCACTTAGCGAAGGCTGCTGATTTACCCCTACCGCCCACATCAGTGGCTCACGACGAATCACATCGCCTCCTGGCGAATTTCGTTGGCGAGTCACCAGCGCTAAGTCCAACTCTGCTGCTTTGACCTGTTCGACTAAATGAGCACTAGTGCCACACTTTACGGTTAGCCCCACCGCAGGATACAGCTGGTGAAAGTACGCAAATACTGACGGCAATAGCGACGCATAGTCTTCAGGAATACCCAACGTTAAATCGCCCGTTATCTGGCGCGCCTGCATATCACTCCACGCGTCGTCATTGAGTGCCAATAGGCGGCGCGCGTGTACCAGCAAACGATCTCCTTCTGGGGTGAAACGTAGTCGTCGCCCAGCTCGCTCATGCAAACTCACATCAAGCTGCGCCTCTAAACGCTGTAACTGCATGCTCACTGTTGACTGGGTATACGCCAGCCGCTTTGCCGCTGCCGTAACGCTACCTGTATCGGCAATAGTAACCAGCGTACGAAGTAGCGTTAAGTCAAATGTTGGTGCGCGCATACATCACCATTATTGATAATAATGATCATAAAAGATCGATATTGTGATGAGTGTTTACTGAGTATGCTGCGCGTCTCAGGTTTAACGCAAGGAGAGATGCTATGCATCCCGTTCATTCCCCGGCCGTCATATCCCCCAGGTACAGTGTATGCGCAGCACTTGTGGCGGTGATGTTATGGAGCATAGCGCCGCTATTAGCAGAGTTCGCTCGGGATACCTCTCCGCTTCAGCTCACCGCACTTACGCTGCTGGCAGGTGCACTAGCGACGCTGCCACTCAGCCGTCGCGTTAACGTCGCGGCTTGCCGTCCTCGCTGGCAAATTAGCGTATGGCTTGGCCTACCACTATTGATCGTTGGTGCTGTTAGCAGTTACTACATTGGCATGCGTCTAGCACCTGCCGCAGAAGCCGCTTTGATCACCTACACCTGGCCAGTGCTGTTTGTACTATTAAGCCAATGGAGCCGGTTTGGTCGTCTGCACATCACCAGCGTGACAGGTGCGCTAATTGCTTTTTCGGGTGCCGCTATTTTGTTACTGCCGCAAGCCTTAAGTGGCGGCTTTGGCGGGGCTGCTTCAGGGTATGGGTTAGCGCTACTGGCGGCTTGTTGCTGGGCGCTCTACTCCTGGCTCGGGCAAGTAGCTCCTGTATCGCTAACACCATTGCTCCCGCGGTTACTTATGATCGCCTGCGCTGTTGCAACCTGCGCCAGCTTGATAGTGGAAGGAACCTTCATCATGCCGCAGGGTGAGGCTCTGTTGGCGGGTATCGCGCTGGGGCTTGGGCCGTACGGCATCGCTATGGTGGCCTGGGATAAAGCACTACGCTTTGGCCAAGCCAGCCTAGTCGGCAGCCTTGCCTATGGCGTACCGATCCTAGCGGCACTGCTACTGGTACTGGCAGGCGTCAGCGTGTTTGACTGGCGACTGCCAACGGCCGCCTTATTGGTCGTCGTAGGCTGTTTAAAAGCAAGCCGCTAAAACACTATTGACCTAAATAGCGAGGCTTTGCGATACCTTCCAGCGCATCAAGGGGGATCGTCAGAACAGGCTGGCCGGCTGCATAAGGGGCAATTTCATAGACGTTGTATTTAACTTCCCAGGCAGTTGCCAACGGGGCTATGTTGCGGCTCTCGCTGAGCGGCCAATTGAGGGCAAACTGCTCATCATGGCCCATCTCCTCTATCCAGCGTTGGTGGGCCTGATCAAGCAGTGCTTGAAAAGCGCCCTGCTGGCCTTCCAACAACATATCGTCTGGATCAACCACACGCTGCAGACGCTCGTCTATCACCATAAACTCAGTCATTGGCAAACCATGCGCCTGCCCCGCATGATAAACGTAGCTACTTAGTTCAAGTATCAATAAGTCGTTGTGCTGCCCATAAACCTTAGCTTCTAACATCGCTTCGCTAGTCATTGCTCCCGGTGCGGTGCGATTATCTTCCTCAGCTAGCTCAAAAAAGTTTTGTGCATAGGCCTCCCAGCTATCAGCTGGCAATGCATCCTCCTCAGTAATGCCCATTGCAAGCGTTAACAGCCGTTTTTGTAACTGCTCCGTTAGCTCTGCAGATTGCGGAAACGCGAGCGCAGACACGGTGACGGTAGAGCACTGTTCAGCCTGACACTCAGGTGCTATGTACTCTTTTTCAACCGCTTTGGAAGCAAGCGCAAGTGACTCTGCAGAAGCATCATCCGACGACTGACAACCACTTAATAACAATAAACCAATCACCGTTAAACCGAATGAATAGCGCAGCATAAAACCTCCTTGTGAATAACGTAGGCACCTTCAAGCCACGTAAATAGGAATACAAAAGCAAACGCCCCTACTGTCACCAGCAAGGGCGTTGCATCATACAACGTGCGCTAAATTACGCGTCAGGCTGCATCTCTGTTGGCTCTGCATTGACTTGCAGCTCAAACATACCACTGCCGCTAACAGCGAAACCACGTGCAATAACGGTGTAGGTGCCCGGCAAAAGCGCCTGCTCTAAACGCGAGTTAGTGCCGCTACCGCCGTCATCATCGCTGTAAGCATCGCCGCCGCCACTTAGCTCTAAATACGTATCAAAGTCACTTGAACGCATGCTAAGCCTGACCAAAGAGCTCTCTTCTAAGGTGAGTTCATAGGTCAACGGCTCACCGCTATACCAGCCATTGAGCGTTTCATTAGGTGTTAACTCACCTTCATTACGCAGCTCTACACCCTCCGGCAATTCACGCGGCTCTACTGAAAGCGTAAACAAACCGCTATCGGAGCCATACGCCGTGCGTGCTGTTAATTGATAACTGCCCGGTGCTAAAAAGTCGGCAATACTGGCGTCCAGATTGCCAGCACTGTCGTCATCTTCGCGGAAATAGCCATTTGGCCCTTCCAGCACCAGATAAGAGTCGATATCGCTTGAGCGCATATCAATTTGATACATACCCGCTTCTTCGATCTCTAGTTGATAGCTTCGCTCCTGGCCGCTAAACCAACCATTCAGCGTTTCGCTGGGCACAACACTCCCATCATTGCGCAGATCGTCAGGCAATTCACGTGGCTCCGCACTCAACGTAAAAAGACCACTCCCTTCGCCGAAGGCAGAACGTGCGGTGACGGTGTAATCACCAGGAGCAAGAAAGTCTGAAATACGTGCATTCAAGTTGCCAGCGCCATCATCATCCTCACGGTTGTAGCC
Source organism: Halomonas sp. MS1 (assembly GCF_024182575.1). NCBI lineage: Bacteria > Pseudomonadati > Pseudomonadota > Gammaproteobacteria > Oceanospirillales > Halomonadaceae > Halomonas > Halomonas sp. MS1. The sequence goes on along the minus strand of NZ_CP098926.1, from coordinate 2,528,046 downwards.
GTTCGGACCAGACAGCTCCAGATACGCATCAAATTCATCGGCACGCATCTCGATTTGATACATACCTTCTTCTTCAACGGTTAACGTCACTTCCCGTGACGTGCCACCTAGCCAACTATCCATCGGCTCGCCAATGGTCAGCGTGTCAGAATCGCTCAGCTCAACCGTACGGCTATTAAGGGTGAATGGGCCATAGCTGCTTGCATCCGCCCCACTGACGGCCACTACGTATTGACCATCTTTTTCGATACGATGACGAACGGTCTCGGCATTCTCCAGCAGCTGCAGCCCATCGTCATAGAGAGCAACGACTCCCCTTAAGGCACCACTGAGAGAAAACTCGACTAACGAGTCCTCTTCCAGATTGATGACATAGCGCACATAGCGGCTACCATCATTACCGTTCAGCTCCGCTGCCGAGGTAATCTCTCCCCTAGTTTGCTCACCTAGCGTAATACTTTCGAGCCCTGCTAATGCTTGGGAAACCTGCCCCTGCTCCGCACTGGTAGGTTCTGCGGCGCTTGCCGTTGATGTAAAACTGGGCGCCGCCTGAGCGGCTAACAACCCAACAGCAACCCCACCGGCGGCAACCAAAATTAGCGTTAGAGAAGAAGACTTAGCCATAGGTGCATCCTTGTTTATTGGCAAACATGTAAAACCTAGCGAGTGCTAATTATATGATGCCTATCTGAGTAAAGTGAGCCTTTATCTAAAATTTATACCAGACACATGACACCGCCGAGTTACATCGACCACACTTCGTTAACTTGCTGAATCACAACGGCACTGAAGAAAGTTGCAAAAAATCTTAATTTAGAAGCCAATTGCATCGATCTTCGTAAAGCTTGCCGTATTAAAATGACCACGTTACTATCGGAGCAGATATCGGTAAATACTCCGACACATAAAGAATCGGCACAATGTAAACTGAGGCACTCCAATGGGAGCATCTAAACGGTTCATCCGCACGAGCTGTGCTGCGGCATTACTCACCTTCTTTTCCACTGGTCATGCATTTGCCACAGAAATTCAAGAGGGAATCGCATCCTTTTACAGCGATCGCTTCCAGGGCTCCCCTACAGCCAGTGGCGTACCTTTTGACCAACAAGCGCTAACGGCTGCTCATCCAACGCTTCCTTTTGGCACCAAGGTGCTAGTTACCCGCCCTGATACTGGCCAGGAGGTTGAGGTACTGATTAATGACCGCGGCCCCTTTGTTAAGGGACGTATTATTGACCTATCAAAACGGGCAGCTCGCCAACTCGGCATGATTAGACGCGGCGTTGCACCCGTCATGATCACCCTGGTCGATTAACGGATAACACACCCGCAAGCGTGTGATACCCCTTAAACAAACAGCGTTGCAGAAGATTCAGCTTAATTAAAAGCGGCTCACCAGAGCCGCTTTTTTATTGCACTACAAATTAATTCTTCGACGAACTTGAAAGCACGCTAATGGTCTCTATGCTGCAAGGAGATTTGTTTAAATCACACATGCAGGAGGCACCCATGCAATCTCGCTTTTTTACCTTAACGAATTACCCCACCGGCTTACCAAAGCGCGAATTATTTTCACTGGAAAGCCAGGAACTCCCCGACCTTGGCGAAGGTGAAGTAAGGGTTCGCAATCGCTGGCTGTCCGTTGACCCATATATGCGGGGGCGAATGACAGGGCTGCGCACCTATGTCGCCCCTTTTGAGCTGGGCAAGCCGATGGAAGGTGGTGCAATTGGCGAGGTCATTGCGTCTAACCACCCAACCATTAAGGAAGGCGATAAAGTCAGCCACATGGGCGGTTGGCGCGATATCGCGCAGGTGCCAGGCGACAGTGTCACGGCATTACCAGACAGTGACGTACCAGAACAAGCGTATCTAGGTGTATTAGGCATGCCAGGTATGACGGCATGGACAGGCTTGAACCTTATTGCCGAGTGTAAACCTAGCGACAATGTACTGGTAAGCGCTGCCAGTGGTGCTGTTGGCTCGCTTGCTGTACAGCTGGCGAAAGCCAAAGGTTGCCACGTGGTTGGCATTGCTGGGGCTGCCCACAAGCTTGCATGGCTTGAATCATTGGGCGTTGAGCCGGTTAGCTACCAAGGCCGAAGTGCACAGGAGCTCAGCGACGCTATTAAGCTTGCTAGTCCTAATGGCATTGACGTGTATTTTGAGAACGTTGGTGGTATCTGCTTAGAAGCAGCGCTAAGTCAACTCAATGACGGTGCACGCATTGCTGTATGCGGCATGATTGACAGCTATAACGCCGAAGCACCGGCACCAGGGCCGAGCAACCTTTCCCAGTTGGTGGTACGCAAAGCTAAGATGCAGGGATTTATTGTTGCCGATCACTGGTCTAGCTATCGCTACTTCCTCAATGAAGTCTCTCCTCAGGTAGCGAAAGGCAATATAGCCTATAAAGAAACCGTCAAAGAGGGTCTTGAAAGCACACCGGATGCCTTTTTAGCGCTTTTTGAAGGGGGCAACACCGGCAAAATGCTGGTGAAGCTCACTGACTAAGCCATGCTTACGTCAAGTTAACCCCACATTGCTACCTCACTATTTCCTACCTCAATAACAAGCCGCGCCACGGTAACAGGCGCGGCTTTTTGGTTTGCAGCACTACTTAGCAAGCAAATGATTAGACCAAAAGTGAATTGATTATTAAAATTACCCATAATCAATGTGTGTTTTAACCCATCACCACTGCCAATGGGTTAGGGCACGTTGCAGATCTGTCGCTTTTCTAATTTTACCAAGCGGCTTCAATTCGTTGTTAATAGGGGTTTTCTCATGGATGGACACACGCGTGCCCACGGCAAATGGCCAGCGCTACTGCTTGGCCTGCTACTCGCGGTAGCTGGTGTTGCACTGACCATTGGCGGCGCTAAGCTGCTTAGTTTAGGTGGCAGCGCTTACTACTTAATCGCTGGGGTCAGTATTTTTGTTGTCGGTGTACTGCTGGCAATGCGCAAAGGCATAGCCTTATGGCTCTATGCGGCGGTACTTTTTGCAACGCTTCTATGGGCACTCTGGGAAGTTGGCTTAGACTGGTGGCAGCTGGTCCCCAGGGTTGCCATTGTCTGTTTAATTGGCATCATTTTACTGCTTCCCTGGTGGCGCAAACCGCTACATTCACGCGGCGGCAGCCTAGCGCTAGTGGCAAGCATTGTCGCAGCGATTATTGTGGCAATTGCTAGTCAATTCACCTATCCAGGTACTGTGGCAGGCACGATGGAGTCTGCCAATAATAAAGAGGTTAACCCAGCCCAGGCTGCAGGCGATGACTGGCCTGCCTACGGCGGCACTAATGCAGGGACGCACTACTCCTCGCTTAGTCAGATTACTCCCGACAATATAGACGAACTGGAAGAGGTGTGGCGTATTCAAACCGGTGATGAACCCGGCCCCAATGCACCGCCTGAAATCACCAACCAAAACACGCCGTTAAAGGTCAACGATAGCCTTTATATTTGTACATCGCACAGCCGTGCGATGGCATTGTCGCCCGAAACCGGCGAAACCCTGTGGGCGTTTGATCCCAACATTAGCACCATGGGCGCAGACGACTTTTCCGGCTGGGCGCATATGACCTGCCGTGGCTTGGCGTATTATGATGCGGCTAATTATTCCAGCAGTGCTGAAGACTCCACCACCGATAAACCAACGCTGTATGCCGATGGCAGTCAGTTTGAACTCGACCTATCCTTCTCGCTCACCTCTGAAGAAGACTCAACTTCTGAGCTGTTAAGCGCCACCGATGTCATGTGCCCACGCAGGCTTTACCTACCCACCGCCGATGCCCGCCTGATTGCACTTAACGCCGATACCGGGGAGCGCTGTGAAAGTTTCGGCGAAAACGGTGAGATCGACCTAACGAACAATATTGGCGAGTTTAGCCCAGGAGGCTATTACTCGACATCGCCAGCGACTGTCACTGAAGACTTAGTGATTTTGGGTGGCCACGTTACCGACAACAGCTCAACCGACGAACCCTCTGGCGTTATACGCGCCTTCGACGTGCATACTGGCGAACTAGTGTGGAACTGGGACAGCGGCAACCCTGAAGACACCACACCATTAGCAGAGGGCGAGACTTACACACGTAACTCACCCAATGTGTGGGCGCCGATTAGCGTCGATGAGGAGCTTGGCCTCGTTTACCTGCCCATGGGTAACGCTACGCCGGACCAGTACGGTGCTAACCGCTCTGAAAATGATGAGACCTTTAGTGCCGGGCTAGTGGCGCTTAATTTGGACGACGGCCAGGTGGCCTGGGTGTACCAGTTTGTGCACCACGACTTGTGGGACATGGACACACCTGCACAGCCCGTATTGATTGACTTAGCGACAGCAGATGGCACCCAGCCAGCCGTCATTCAGCCCACTAAACAGGGCAGCTTGTATGTATTAAACCGTGAGACCGGCGAGCCGATTGTGCCCATTGAAGAAGTGCCCGCTCCTCAAGGTGCTATTGAAGGCGACTGGACGGCAGAAACCCAACCTCGCTCAGCGCTGAATTTGCTACCACCGCCGCTTACCGAGCGCGACATGTGGGGCGCATCACCCTTTGATCAGATGATGTGCCGCATCCAGTTCCGCTCGCTGCGCTATGAAGGCCAGTACACACCGCCTTCGCTGGAAGGCAGCATTATCTACCCTGGCAACGTTGGGGTGATGAACTGGGGGGGTATTGCGGTAGACCCAGAACGCCAAGCACTGTTTACCGGCGCGAAGTACTTAGCGTTTGTTTCCAAGCTGATTCCACGTGATGAAGTTGAGGATGGCCAAGGCTCAGCTAGCGAGCAAGGCCTGCAGCCCAACACGGGTGCCCCTTACGCAGTCGAACTCGGCCCGCTGCTGTCAGTACTCGGCCTTCCCTGCCAAGCGCCCTCCTGGGGGGATGTGGCAGGAATCGACCTGCAAAGTAACGAAGTTGTGTGGAAGCACCACAATGGCACCACCCGCGACAGCATGCCCTTTGATCTGCCGATTGGTCTGAATGTCGGCGTCCCTGCGCTAGGCGGCCCGCTAACCACTGCGGGTGGCGTTTCCTTCCTAAGCGGCACGCTGGATCAATACCTGCGCGGCTACGACATCACCACTGGCGAAGAGCTGTATAAAGCTCGCTTGCCTGCAGGTGGCCAAGCAACACCGATGACCTACACCGGTGCAGATGGCCGCCAATATGTGGTCGTTACCGCCGGTGGTCACGGCACCTTCGGCACCAAAATGGGTGACTACGTGATTGGTTACGCTTTACCGGAATAGCCATCACTTAGCGTAGCGACGAACGAAAACGGGCGACCCAATGGGTCGCCCGTTTTTTTGCGAGGGAACCTCTGATTAAAAACTCAGCTCCACGCCGCCATAAACACTTCGCCCTGGGGCTGGCTCATAAAAGCGGCCAAAGGTGCCGTTTAAGCGCACATTGGCATAGTGCTCTTCATCAAGCAGATTGCGCAGACCAAGATAAGCGCTTAGTCGCGTACCTTCACTTAACTGCCAACCATCACCTACCCGGAGGTTGAGCAGCCAATAGCTATCTACTTCCGTCGCATTAGCGTTATCCGCCACTAAATCACCGATGTATTCGGTTTCCAACGTGGCGAAACGCTGATCAAGGTTTTCCCAGGTCAATTGATTGACCCACGTCTGCTCTGGCAACCCAGGAATCCGGTTGCCATCAAAGCGTTCACTAGGTGTTGCAAACTTATCGAATTCATAACGCGCGAGGGTTAAAGCGCTATCCAGACGCCACTGGTCGGCAAGCTGCCAGCCCAGCGCCAGTTCTAGGCCATCGCGATTTGTGTCGCCTGCATTCTGATAGAAGGTACGGCCACCCTCATCATACGGCACCAGCTCATCGCGAACGCGGACCGAAAATAGTGCGAGATCGTAATCCATCGCCAACGGCTCAATGTAGCCACGCAACCCGATTTCGCGATTCCATGCTTTTTGCGGCTCAACAACGGGGTTGAAACCACCGCCAGTCGGGTCGGCAAACTCAGAAAACGTGGGCGTCTCAAACGCGGTGCCGGTATTAATATACGCTTGGTGCTGCGGACGATAGCGATAGCTTAGCCCCGCCGAGCCACTCCACTCGTTAAAGGTACGCTTTCCGCTTTGATCTCCGTCATCAAGAAACGTATCGTCGACGTCTAGCGCCACCCGGTCAAATCGCGCGCCCAACGAGAGCGAAAGCTGTTCCGATAGCGCTAAATCCCCTTGGGCAAACACACCCGCAGACGTCGCCGTTTGGGTTTCATCCGCTAACTGCTCGCCAACAACCCCTTGAGCATCAACATCGTTACGAAAACGCTCATCCTCTTGGCGCGCCACATCCACCCCAACGATATAACTCAGCGGCAAGCTCCCTAACGCCGCCTCGTGATGATATTCAGCGCTTGCGCCCATATAGTCACGCTGATAGCCCAAACGACTACTACCCACAAAAGGCAGTTGCTGTTCAAAATCACGCTGAGCAATAAAGCCTTTAAGATACAGCTCGCCATCACCCGCCGCTAAGTCCTCGTATTGCAGACCCAACAACTGCTGATCGACGTTTTGACCAGCATCTAGCGCTAGCGAATTGGGCGCGGCCTGATCGCGCCCAGCGGCAACTTCACGGGCATTAAGTGCCCCTGGATCTTCCGAACGGGGATTCTCCAGCAGATTAATAATCGCGGTAACTGCCCGCCCACTGCCGAGCTCTCGACGCAACTTTGCATTCAGCAAATACTTCTCGGTTGAGCTTTGTTCACGATAACCATCAACGTTAAGCGCCGTCAGACTGATATGGTGCGACCAATCGCCCCGAACGCCGCCATTTTGCAGTGCCACTTTTTGATAGCCATCACTACCTGCGCCCATCCGCAGCCGTGTACCGGGGTTATCACGCCCATCGGCAGTGGTCACATCAATCACTCCGCCCGCCGCATTACCATAAAGCACTGAAGACGGCCCGCGAATCACCTCAATACGCTCGGCGCTATCTAAATCAATGGCATCCAACTGCGCTTGACCATCCGGAAGTGTGTAAGGAATGCCATCTACCATAACGGTAATCCCACGCACACCAAATGGAGCACGTGCGCCAAAGCCGCGAATAGCAATGCGTTGCCCTTGGGCGAAGTTATCGCGGTTTTGTAAAAACACCCCCGGCACTCGGTTAAGCGCTTCATCCAACCTCACCCGTTGCTGACCTTGGGCAATTTCTTCGCGCTCCAAGGTAGAAACGGCCGCTGGTGTGGCATACAGCTCGCGGGCTAAGCGCGGAGCGCTCACCTCTACTGTAGGCAGTACCGCATCTTCACTGCTGGGCGCCTGCGCCCACACAGGGCTGGCTAGAACAACGCTCGCGAGCAGCAGTGATGGCGGTAGATAGTGACTCATGGCGTTCCTTATTCATCTGTAGTCGATGGGCTTTCGCAGCCCTAATTTCTTGAAGATCTAATTTTTTGAAAACCTAAGTTCTTGAAAATCTAAGCTCTTGAAAACCTAAGTTCTTGAATACGCCTGCCTAAGCAAGTGAACGATAGCCCAAACACGAGGTCGTACCTAAGTCGCACTGATTCGCCAAACTTAATCATTGCGACTACGTTACGCTCAATCGCTGAACCGCACTGTTGCTAAAAGGCCAGCATTAGCAATCAGCGCTAAAACCGTTATTGATATCTACATTCTAGAAACCCACGTTATTAACCTGTTCGTTATCAACCGACAGACTGTATAAGCAAAGGAGGCTGCATGGCGTTTACCGCAACTGACCCGATCAAGATGATCTTTGCCATTCTTCTACCCCCACTAGGGGTGTTTTTTGAGGTCGGTTTCAAAGGGCATTTCTGGCTAAATATCATTCTCACGCTGTTTGGCTTTATTCCAGGCATCATTCACGCCTTCTATGTCATATTGAAACACTAGGCATATTGAAGCACCGATGCTCTTTTTTGCACCGATTTAACAAACGCCGCCTTGACGAGCACAAGGCGGCGTTTGTCTTTATGGGCCATGCATTGCTCACCCAGTCTTGCCGGACAATTAATACCCAACCCTTCAAAACCCGGCCCTGACGTTATGCGTGCAAGCGGCGATGCAAGGCATGGACTTGCTCGTCCAGCCCAGGCACTGGGCCATCAACAGTCAAACCAGGTACCACCTCATTAATCGATAGCGGAGCGACAGGCGGTGGCGCTACGCCAAGTGCAGCCAACCATACTCCCAACTGCTCAGAAGAACTGACGTAAACGATACGTCCTAGCCCTACCCACCCATGAGCCGCTGCACACATTGGACAGTGCTCTCCAGAGGTATAGACAGTCGCTTTCGAGCGCTCTTCAGGCGTCATATGGTTCGCTGCCCAGCGGGCCAGCGAAAACTCTGGATGCTGAGTAGAATCTCCACCGGCAATGCGATTTCGATCCTCGGCTAATACCTTACCTTCAGCATTTACCAGCACGCTACCAAATGGCTCATCCCCTGCATTTAAAGCCTCCTCTGCTAAAGCCACCGCGCGCTTTAGGTATGCCAATTCATGTTCGGCAATCATTGGATTCTCCTCGTTTTGATAACGTGCCTTACCGATAGGGTTGTCGTTTCAAAAGTGCTTCGCCAAAGATACCATTTTTAACATTAAAGGTCTGACTCACCGTAAAGCCCCCAAGCACCTGAAAAGTGGGGTGGAAGTAACCGCTGTCCTGACACCACCCCCCAGAAAATATTCATAAAAAAGCTTTGACCCGAAGAAAAAATCATGTCACTGTAGCGTCAGTTGGTTAGCAAGCAGCATGGTTTCAGAAGTGTACGATCTATTTCGGCAGCCTGATATTGTATTCCTTGTTTCACCCGCTACTATTCATCTGGGTAATACCAGGAACTTTATTACGGCGCATTAGCGCGAAAGGATCTACATCATGGCAACTGGCACAGTTAAATGGTTTAACGACACTAAAGGTTTTGGTTTCATCGCTCCTTCTGACGGCGGCGACGACCTTTTTGCTCATTTCTCTGAAATTCAGTCTGACGGTTTCAAAACCCTTCAAGAAGGTGCTAACGTTTCTTTTGACGTTACCCAGGGTAAGAAAGGCCTTCAGGCTTCTAACATCAAGCAAATGTCCTAAGCCTTAACGGTTTAAGAATTTGCTCGAACCTTAACAGGTTCGAATAACAAGGCCCGCTTATGCGGGCCTTGTTGCGTTTGCATGTTGAAAATGAAAGACAAAATGAAAGACAGTTAGAATAAAGATGCAGAAAGAGAGTATGGTCGGATTTGTAACACCCCTTATTTACGCTCATACACCATTAGTTTGGCATCTACCGTCAGGGTAAGCTCATCAAGTGCCGCTGCACGTGCTCGGCCTTCCTGACTGGCGCGGTATAGATGTGGCGTCATCGTTAATAGGTCACCAATTAATGCCTGCCCTTCCAGCGTTATTTGATAGTTAAGTGACTCTGTGTGCAACTGGATAAAGCCCTCAGGCACTTCCCGTTCACTTGTCGTGTCTAGCTTAAGCGTGGGATAAATCACCTCCCTCAGCTCACGCAAGTGCCCCGCTCCTGCCTCAACCTGCACCAACAGGCCACCCGGCTTTAATACCCGCGCAAATTCGTGATGCACTGGAAAACCAAACATACACAGCACACTGTCGAGCGTCTTCGTTTGAACTGGCAAGTGTGCATTGCTCCCGACGACCCAACGACAAAGCGGAGATTTTTTATCATCTTGCCTGGCCGCCGACAGGACAGCCCACTTGGAAATATCTAACCCCAGCAATGAAAGTGACCGCGAATTCGATGCAGCACGAGATAGCTCACGCAAGTAATAGCCTTCACCGCAGCCAGCATCCAAGCAACCAAATAGCGAGCTGGCAGATTGCGCATCAGCATGGCTTATCAGATGTTTACTTACCGCCTGAGCAATAGGCTGATAGTAACCAGCCTCAAGAAAACGCTGCCTTGCTGCCACCATCAGCTTACTGTCACCAGGATCAGCGGAACGCTTTTGCTGTACCGGAAGCAAGTTGACGTAACCTTGCTTAGCAACATCGAAGCTATGCCCAACAGAGCAGCGCCAAGTACTGCCTGCCAGATGAAGCGGCTCGCCATCTAACGGACAGGCTAGTAATTGAAAAGGAGTGCTATTCATAAAAAATAATTCATAAAACAGTTAGGCCCATAAGTCAGTTCTTCACTGATTAAAAGACGCAAGGCCATCATTGGCGGCCCACGTGGTTAGCGCGTTACCAGAACAATGCCGGCTAAGATAACGCTCCCACCAATTATAAAATTGACGCTAAGCGGCTCATTAAGCAGCAGGGTACCAAAAAGCACACCAAAAAGCGGCGCTAAGAAAGAAAACACTCCTAACTGAGAAGCACGATAGCGGCGCAGCAACGTGAACCAAAGCAGTAATGCGCCAAACGAAATAATTAGTGCCTGAAAACCAAGGCTGGCAACCACCATAGGAGCAAACTGCGCGCTCATTAACTGGCCAGAGATAACCGCTACCGGCAACAGTAACAGCGCCGTTATACCCAGTTGATAGCTCAAGGTAAGTTCTGCTGGTGCCTCGGAAAGCGAGGTCTTGCGAATTACAACGGTCGTAGCCGACCAGGAGAGTCCAGCTAGCAAGCCCAGCGCATCACCGATGACAATCTCTATGTCATAAGTACCACTCGGCGCCATCGCAATCACCATCCCTGTGAATGCCAACCCTACCCCCCACCACTGCCGCATAGACAACTGTTCACCAGGCACCCAAAGATGTAAGCCAAGCGCGGCAAAAATGGGGGCCGTGTAAAGAAAGACCGACATGTGCGATGCCAAGGTATACGTTAACCCCCAGGCAACAAATGCGAACTCCGCCGCAAACCCTAAGCCAACCAACAAACCGGCAATCCAATGACGGCGCAAATCTGCCCAGCGAACGCCTCGCCAATAAGCTAGTAAACCGACCAGTGTTCCAGCGATAGCGGAGCGTAGAGCTATCTGCACCATGGGTGAGATATCCTCAGCCACACCTTTAATCGCTACTTGCTGAAACCCCAGTATCAAGCAAAATAGCAGCATTAGTGATGCTGCTGTGGTATCCACTGATTTACGCTGGAATACCACTACAGAGCTGTCATTAGCGTTAATTGACGCTACTCTTTGAGTATTCATTGCACGCTCCCATAACATTAAGGCGCCTATTGCACCAGGAAGAGAAACCTCGTACAAACGATTACTTCTCTGGCCTAGGCTTAGGAAAACTCATGCTATGAGAATTGAAAGATTACCACTTAATGCACTACGCGCCTTTGCCGAAGCTGCGCGAGAGAACAGCTTCAAAGCCGCCGCTTATCGGCTTGGCGTTACCTCTGGCGCGGTTAGCCGTCAGGTGAAGCAGCTAGAGGGGCATTTGGGGGTGGCGCTCTTTGAACGTCATGCCAATGGAGTATGTGTCACCGAAGCGGGGCGGATATTGGCGGAAGATGTGCAAGCGGGGCTTCTGCGTATCGCTAGTGGCGTACAGCACGTCACCGAGCGCTCGGAACAAGCCTTTCGCTTACTGATCAGCGCACCGCCTTCTTTTCTACAGCTTTGGTTGCTGCCTCGTTTACCTCGTTTTGAAGCAAGCGAGCGCGAAATAGAAATATCGCTGGATGCCGAGTCTCGCCTAACCCAACCGTTATGGCTGCCAAACAGGGCGCGCTTATCGCTGCGCTACGGACAAGGTCCTTGGCCAGGCGTCTCCAGCCGACGTCTTTTTGAAGACACACTATTTCCCGTTTGCTCGCCCACTTTATTAGCACAGGCAACGATAAAATCGCCCAGCGACTTACTAACACAGACGCTACTCACCGTGGATTGGTGTACCCATGCCAACCAGCGCCACATCCCAGGCTGGAGCGATTGGTTCAAAGCGGTTGGGATAGCGATAAATAAAATGCCTAACCAGCGCCAATATTCGCTCTATAGCCTGGCCTTAGATCAAGCCATTGCCGGCCAAGGCGTGGTACTTGCTAGCTACCCACTCGTTGCCGACCGGCTTGCAAGCGGCGTTTTAGTGCGCCCTTTTGAAGAGCACTACCCCCTCATTTCCCCCTTCGCCTATGATTTGATTTTGCCTCCTGATGGGGAAATGCCACCTGCGGTGGGCCGCTTTACCGAGTGGCTAGCACAGGAAGCAGCACTCTTTCGCAATACATCGTGACAGCCGCGTGGCATGTCGAACCTAGCCTTACCGCTTATAGCCCTGGAACAACGCATATTGCCACTGACGCACAGCCAGCACTGAGGTGGTACCAAAGCGCTGATGAATGGGCAGCCCGCTTTCGCGTTCACACAGGGCGTGAAACTCTTTTGCCAGCCGCTGCATCGTTTGTTGCCATTCAGCATTACCCGCATGAGAAAGCAGGCCATTCAGCACAATTAGCTTTTCGCTGTCGCTATCGAAACGGGACTGAAAAAACTCTGTGGCAATATATTGCTGGAAAAAACGCTGAATGGGGCCGCCAGGCCGCCAACGAAAATTCGCGGCCACACGCCGCCGGATCCGATTACCCGGCAATAGATCAATCAGCTTTAGCCGTTCTAGCGCCAGCAGTTGCCGAGTACACTGCGCCTCGCTGAGCTGGTACTGGTGATGAATTTCATCAAACCGATAGCCGTTAATCACACACACAGCGACCAAAAACAGCTCACGATCATCGACAATGCTCTGCTCCTGCGCCTGGGTCAGCTCCTGCAAACGGTGCTCTTCCTCTTGCATGGATTGCACCAACTCAGCAAATTCCAGGTTAAGCTGATCGCAAATACGCTCTAGCCGCTCTAGGGTGATGTGCTGCTCAGCGAATAGCCGTTTGACCGAGGCCTCGCTCAACCCAAGCCATAACGCCACATCAGCGTAGGTTTTCCCCTGGGAGCGCAACTGGCGTTTTAAGGTATCAATAAGCGCGCTTGTCTGAGACACACAACCTCCAGACATATAAAGTAGCGTATAACGATACCGTAAAGCCCAAATAACACAACTTTAACCACCAGAGTTGCAACATTAACCCCATTTACCGAAAGTGCCCTAACTTCTGGTTTATAAGGCGTCATTTCATGCAACCTTTACTACGCATCACGGGTGTTTGGCCCTACCTGATTGCCATTTTCTTGAATGCCTTTGTGGATTTAGGACATAAAATCGTCATTCAAAACACGATTTTTAAAAGCTACGATGGCGAAACCCAGGTGGTACTGACGGCATTGGTCAATGGGCTTATCCTTTTGCCGTTTATTTTACTGTTCAGCCCCGCAGGTCATGTGGCGGATAGCTACCCCAAAGTTCGCATTCTCCGGGTTTCCGCCTGGGCCGCTGTCGCTGTTTCACTGGGCATCACCGCCGCTTATTACCAAGGCTGGTTTTGGCTGGCGTTTGCCATGACGCTAATACTGGCAATTCAGTCAGCCTTTTACTCCCCCGCAAAGTATGGCTTGGTGAAAGGGCTATTTGGCAAACCCCGCTTGGCAGAAGCTAACGGACTTATCCAGGCCGTCACCATTGGTGCCATTTTGGCAGGCACCGTGGCCTTTACCGCGCTGTTTGAAAGCTGGATCTTGCCCAGCGCCCAAACACCCGGCGAGCTATTACGCAGCATTGCGCCGCTGGGTTGGCTGCTGGTGTTGAACAGCGTTATACAAGTGATGGCACTGTATCGCTTGAAACCGGATAACGCACAGCCCTCGACGACCCCGCTCACCTGGCAGCGCTATATCAAAGGCAGCGCACTCAAAGACAACCTGAGCATTCTGGGCCGCCAACCGGTGCTGCGGCTGTCAATTATCGGTCTTGCGACTTTCTGGTCGGTGGGCCAGGTGCTGCTCGCCGCGTTTCCCGCCTACGCCAAAGATGCACTCAGCATTGATAACACCTTAGTACTGCAAGGAATTCTTGCCGCTAGCGGTATTGGGATTGCGTTAGGATCATTGCTTGCCAGCAAGCTGTCGCGTAACCGTATTGAAACCGGTTTGATTCCATTAGGCGCTGTCGGCGTTGCGGTGGGCCTGTGGTGCCTGCCACTGCTCACCACCCCGATCAGCCAAGCACTAAACTTTGTATTTATTGGCATGATGGGCGGGTTATTCATTGTACCGCTCAATGCACTGATTCAATTTCATGCGGCAGACCATGAACTAGGCACTGTGTTGGCTGCTAATAACTGGATTCAGAACCTGTCTATGCTGGGTTTCTTGGCGCTTACCGCGCTGTTTGCCCTGGCAGGTGTAGATAGCCACTACCTGTTGCTGCTCGTGGCGACCGTTGCCATGGTGGGCGGTGGCTACACTATCTTCAAACTGCCCCAAAGCTTAGTACGCTTTCTACTCAGTTTCCTGCTGACCCGCCGTTATCGTGTTGATGTTCATGGGTTAGAGCACCTGCCTGCCCAAGGCGGCGTGCTGCTGCTTGGCAACCATATCAGCTGGGTAGACTGGGCAATGGTGCAAATCGCCTGCCCTCGCCCCGTGCGCTTTGTCATGCTGAAGGATATTTATCAGCGTTGGTATTTACGTTGGTTTTTTAAGGCGCTGGGCTGTATTCCTATCGAACGGGGCGCAGGAGCCGATAACGCCCTAGCCGCCGTTGCCGAACAACTGAATAACGGTGAAGTGGTATGCCTGTTCCCCGAAGGCGCGATTAGCCGCAACGGCCAGTTAGGCGAGCTGCGCCGAGGCTATGAACGCGCGTGTAAGCTGGCCAACCCAGAGGTACGTATTGTGCCGTTTTACCTGCGCGGGCTGTGGGGTAGCCAGTTTTCTCGCTCATCCAGCAAACTCAAAGAGCTGCGTAACGCGCCTCTCCATCGCTCAGTCGTCGTTGCGTTTGGCAAGCCGCTGCCTAAAGACACCCCTGCCGACGTGCTCAAACGGCGCATCTTCGAACAAGCAACTAACTCGTGGCAACATGCTATCGATGAACTGCCCTCGCTGCCCGACGCCTGGATTCGTAGCGTGAAGCGTAACCTTGGCGCACAAGCACTCACTGATACCCTTAGCCACCCGCTGACGGCAGGCCAAGCACTTACCGCCAGTCTGCATGTTGCAAAGCGCATCCACACGCTAACCCCTGAGCAAAACGTGGGCCTACTGCTGCCCAATAGCAGCGCGGGTGCACTGGCCAATATGGCAACACTTCTGGCTGGAAAAACACTGGTTAGCCTCAACTATCATTTTAACGACAGACCCAATGGCACCGCGAAAGAAGACGCGTTTTCTGCGGCGCTCACCCAAGCCGACATCAATACAGTGCTGACCTCGCGCCACTTCGTCGAAAAACTCCAGCAACAAGGGTTAAACATCAGCCAGCGGCTAGCAAATACCCAGACGATTTACCTGGAAGACCTACAAGCCGATATCCGACGCCATGAACGCGTCAGCACTTGGCTTGCCGTTCGCCTGCTACCTGCGTGGCTGCTTCAGCGCCTTTACTGCCGCAGTAGAGATGCCAATGCCACCGCCGCCATTGTGTTTCCAAGTAGAAGCGAAGGACAGCCTAAAGGCGTCATGCTGAGCCACCGCAACCTGATGGCAAATATTAAGCAGACCTCCGATGTGCTTAATACCCAACATGACGATGTGGTGATCGGCTCGCTGCCGCTGTTTCATGCCTTTGGTCTCACCGTTACCCAACTGCTGCCACTTATCGAAGGCCTGCCACTGGTCTGCCATGCAGACCCCAACGACACTGCTGGCATTGCCAGCGCTGTTGCCAAGCACAAAGCCACCCTGATGTTCGGCACATCAGACTTTCTACAGCACCTAAACAACAGCCCCAACGTGCACCCACCCATGCTAGAAAGCCTACGGGCAGTCGTTGTCAGTGCCGAAACATTGGATGAGCAGGTATGCAGCGACTTCGTCCTAAAATTCCATAAGCCTATTTATAAAGGCTACGGGGCAACCGAAACCGCTCCTGTGGCATCGGTCAATCTACCGGATTCGTTGGGCGCTCATTACCAAACAATACAGCAAGGCAGTAAAGCGGGTACCGTCGGTATGCCGCTCCCCGGCACCAGCTTTAAAATCGTTGAACCGGAAAGCTTTGCGGAACAGCCTACCGGAGAAGCAGGCATGATTTTGATCAGCGGCCCTCAGGTGATGCAGGGCTACTTAAACGACCCGAAACGCACAGCCGCCGCCATTAAAGAACTCGATGGCCAACGCTGGTTTGTCACCGGCGATAAAGGGTTTATCGATGAAGACGGCTTTTTAACCCTGATTGGCCGCCATGCTTAGACTTTCGCCAACTCAATAGAAGCCATTGTTGCCGACAGGATAAAACGTTTAGCTAGCCAAGCTTCGTATTCAGACTTGGCTAGCTGAGTTACGTATTAGCGGTTTGCCTAAAACGGCCATCCTTACAGCCACAGCTTTTAGCTAACGAGACGGCTTTCTGATTGGAGAGAATAACGTTCAGCAATGGATAAAACCTGGTATTTGCTCACCCGCAAGCGATCTCCCCTTCTCGCACCAAAAAGGAGATAACCCCTAAAGGCGCGCACTAATCTGGAATTTATACCTACGCTTGTGATTCTTATAACATTTATAAACTTTAACTAAATTAGTTAAAACAATGGGTTATTAAATCTGGCATGGTACATGCATATATCTGCATGTACCGTATATCGGCTAGATAATTAGAGCCCTGCAGATTAGTCCTTAAATTCAAAACATTGCTCTTAATGCTATGCATAGGATGAAACTGAAAAGCTGAATGGACTCTAGTTACCTGCCTATGACTTCATAGAGAGGTAGCAATGTCATTCAACCCAGAAGGTGTTACGCGTCGGTCTTTTTTAGGCATGGTGGGCGCAGTCGCAGGGGCGGCGGCAATGTATTCCGCAATGAGCACAATGGGTTTTGCTTCACCGTCTAACTGGCGGGGTCGACTAAACCTACAGGGAGCCCCTGACAATACCAACATTTTAATTTTAGGCGCTGGGTTAGCAGGCATGACAGCAGCCTTTGAGTTGCGTAATGCAGGCTACAACGTAAAAATTCTCGAGTATCGCGATAAGGCCGGAGGCCGTTGTTGGACATTACGTGGAGGCGATAGCTATACCGAATTAGGTGGATTTACCCAGCATATCGACTTTGCCGAAGGCAATTACTTAAACCCTGGCCCTTGGCGAATCCCTTCAGATCATTTTGCTGTATTGGATTACTGCAAACGCTTCGGAGTTAAACTGGAGCCTTTCATTCAGGTAAATTATAACGCCTACCTACATGACTCAGAGGCCTTTAATGGTAAACCTCAACGCTTTAAGGAGGTGGCCACTGATTTCAGAGGACACGTCGCAGAATTACTTGCCAAAGTCGTTGATCAAAAGGGTCTAGATGAAGCGGTTAGTGCTGAAGATGCAGAAAAACTCGTTGCCGCACTCAAACGCTATGGGGCGCTAAACGACAATTTAGATTATGTAACAGGGAGTGAGTCTTCCACTTTCCGCGGTTGGTCGCACCCTGAAGGTGGCGGCGTTGATGGAAAGCCTGAGCCATCTCAAGTGAACGCCCTTTCTGACATACTGAATTCAACGCTTTGGCGCAATCTAACGACAGGCGATAACTTGCATATGCAGTCCACCATCTTCCAACCAGTGGGTGGGATGGACATGATTGCTAAAGGGTTTGAAGAGCAAGTTGGCGAGCTGATCACTTATAACGCTAAAGTTACCCGAATTAGCCACGAAGGTAATCGCGTAACAGCCTCTTGGGCCTCCGCCGATAGCGGCAGTAATGAACAAACAGAAACCGCCGATTATTGCATCTGCACCATTCCTTTTTCGGTACTCAGCCAGATTGATCATGACTTCTCACCACGTATGAGCAAGATCATTGATTCCATGCCCTACGCATCAGCCTTCAAAGCGGGCATTGAGTTTAAGCGACGCTTTTGGGAAGAGGATGAACACATCTACGGCGGCATTAGCTATACCAACCTGCCTATTACGCTAATTTCTTACCCGCCCTACAACATGTTTAGCGATGGCCCGGGCGTGCTTTTAGCTGCTTACCCATGGGGTGCTTACGCCTATCAATTTAACGCCCTCTCTCCCGAAGACCGAATCGCCAAGGTCATGGAATACGGATCGCAGATTCACCCTCAATATTACGATGAGTTCAAAACCGGCGCTTCAGTGGCATGGCATCGTGTTCCATGGACATTGGGCTGTTATGGGCTATGGCAAGATCGTGAAGCGGACTACCAAGACGCCACCGTAATGGACGGGCGAACGTTAATGGCAGGCGAGCATATTTCGTATCTTCCGGCCTGGATGGAAGGGGCCGTACTCTCCGCTCTGGATGCCGTCGAACGCCTACACACCACTATTACAGAGGCTTAAGGAGTTCGCGATATGAAAACACTATTCACTTCAATGACTGCACTCTTACTCTCTATGCCACTTATGGCCCAGGAGACTTCCATTGATACGAGCAACTGGTTCGATGACCCTTCCATGCTGACACAAACTGACGGCGCATCCATCTATGCAGGTGTTTGTGCCGGTTGTCACATGCCCAGTGGGCAAGGTGCCAAAGGGGCAGGAGAATACCCAGCGCTTGCTAACAATCCCAACTTAATGACGGCTGCCTACCCAATCAGCTTGGTTATCCACGGTCATAAAGCTATGCCCGCTTTAGGTGGCTTATTGGAAGATGAACAAGTTGCTTCGGTAGTGAACTTTATCCGCACCAATTTTGGCAATAATTACACTGACAACCAAGCTAGTGCAGAACAGATTGCGAGTATGCGCTAACTTTTTTTCACTCAACCACAAGCAATTCAAAAGGAATTAAATGATGAGTTTTAGAAGCGCTATTATCGGGCTAACGTTGCTCTCCGCCTATGCTGGCACTGCACTAGCGGAAGACATTATTCGCCACCCTATTCCCAATTCTGATTTTCCTATCCTACAAGCGGTTGAGATACCCTCTAGCAGTGCGACGGTTTATCTTAGTGGCACCGTTCCTAGTATCATCAATGAAGATGCCGATCCAAATAGTGCAGAAGCGTTTGGAACCACCGAAGAGCAAACAGTGACGGTAATGAACCGCATTAAAGCGCAGTTAGAAAACCTAGGTTTAGGGGTAGGCGATATTATAAAAATGCAGGCGTTTCTTGTCGCGCCAGAGGGCGAGACAGTCGATTTCCAAGGCTTTATGGCTGGCTACACGCAATTCTTCGGTACCGAAGAACAGCCTAACCTACCCGTTCGCTCTGCCATGGTCGTCGATGCACTGGTCAATCCCGGTTGGCTAGTAGAAATTGAAGTTACCGCCGTTCGACCGTAGCCTACAGGGCTGAAAAGAAAGCAAAACAGCCGATCACATAAAAGTAGTCGGCTGTTTTAATAGCAAGCTGTTAGCAGACCACAAACGACATCTGAGGCACTATGTACAGCGCTAGCATCGGGCGCGCCTTCTGGCATGATCGCCGGAAAAGGGCCATCGCCAGCCGGGCCGTAGGTAACGCCCCAGTCGGGAAGAAAACGCTGCACTACCTGTAATTGTGATTTCATCATGACAATTTCCTAACGTCCTTGTATTTCCTTTCGCTAGCTGTATCGTTAAAAACGATTAGTAAGCTAGAGCCAGCATTCAGCCGTTTGATCAACGGGTGCATCTATAGCTATCCCTTCCTCTCTCTTGCCTTAAATATGATTTCCTCCTTCTTTAGCAGTCGCTGGAAATAACGCTTCCATAGCGTTTAAACATTATGGATCATTAGGATTTACCAGCCGACGTCAAGGATCTTGCTATGCACCAACCTATCGCTGTTTTCGACGCGGGTATTGGTAGCTACGCCATTGTTGCCGAGATACACAAACGCCTTCCCAAACAGGATATTTTATATTTCGCTGACCGAGCGAGCTTTCCTTATGGCAGCAAAGGACGTGATGAACTACTCACAGTCATGCATCGCACGCTGCTCTTTCTAGAGAGCTACACTCCATCCGCCATTGTCATCGCCTCGAACGCTCCTTCAATTATGGTGCTGGACGATATTCGTCAAAGCACATTGGTCCCCTTGTTCGGCGTCTACCCGCCTATCGCAGAAGCGCTTGCCGCATCGGTTACAGGCCAGATTGGCATTATGGGGGTGCATTCTCTCATCGAAAGTTCACCTCTGAAGCAATTCATCGCTCACCATGCGCCTAATCCGGAAAATGTCAGCCTGATCAATGCCTCCTCCATGGTGGAACTTGTCGAGAATGGTGCCTTCCTATTCGACCCGAAGACAACTCAGCAAGCGGTCACTGCTTTTATAGACGACGTTTTCCAACAGAATCCTGATATCGATACTCTGACGCTTTCAAGTACCCATCTACCTTGGTTGCGTACTTTCTTCGAACCGGCGAGACCAAACTGCCGCTTCCTCGATCCCGCCGAAGCGATTGTCGCGGGGCTAGGCAACGGCACACAGGGCACAGGACAGATTCGTGGCCTAGTAACAGAAAGTGATGCCTATAACGTCGAAACCTTCCAACGTATGTTGCAGCAGTTCGGCGTAGATATCCCGTTAGAGGTGGTCTCGCTACCATGACGTATGGCCTGCTGACATTTCAACGTGAACCACGATGAAATACCCACAAGCTGATACTCCAGACAGCGGCGCATGCCGCTGCCTAGTTGCCCTCTACTCAGACGGTTTATCCGCAGAGCTATCCGCGTCCTGTGAACGCTTGCCTTGCCCTTCTCCGCGTGCAATATCCTCATGGCTGATGACCATGATTTCCCTTGGCCACCACTCTGGATGGTTATCGCGGATAAAGGTCATCATTTTCTCACGAATGTTCATCTCGGCAGTCCAGCCCGCCATAGGATCTGATGTCATTAAATAGCAAGTGACCGTTTGCGCGTAGGCCGTTTGTTTGGTCACGTAACAAAGCAACTTATGGTGTTCAATGACATTATCTTCTTCCTGGGCATAGGCTAAAAACATCTCCCGCACCTGAGAAATATCAGCGCTTAAATGCAGCGTCAGTTCTAAGAAGCGGTACATTTTAGTGCTCTTAACCGAGAGGTTTTCAAACGGCTTAGACGTAAAGTAGGTAACCGGCACGATGACACGTCGTTCATCCCAGGAGCGCAGTCGAATAAAGGTATAAAAAATGCCCTCAACATAGCACCATTGCCCTTCGAAGATGACCAAGTCACCAATTCGTATAGGCTTGGCAAGCGACAGCTGAAAAGAAGAGAGGATATTGCCTAACACCGCTTGGCCGGCAATACCTACCAGTACGGCCAGCACACTAGCCGACGCCAGCAGCGACAAGCCTAAAGACTCAAACAGCTGGATCTGCCCCAGCACATAAACCGACACACCAATGACGGTGATTAAGATAATCACGCGGCGCAAAGCATACAGCGAGGTTAACAGACGACGTTTATCTTTAGGCTTAGTATCGTCAATTTCCCCGACTAAGCGCCGGGTCATGCGCAGCATGATCGTGTCGATCAAGCGTAGTGCAATGGTACCAGCCCCCCAGGCCATAATTGAGATCAACAATACGCGGAACGTCGTCGTCACAATGGCGGAAAACGATACAACGTAGTCCAGCAACATCTGCGTTACCAGCGACATAACAATCATCGCCATGGGCACGCCAATTTGATCGGCGAAAATAGTAGACACGCCTGAAGGCAGAATGCGTGCCACTAACCCAACAACGTAGTAAGTCACCATGCCTACCGTGCCAATGGCGATTAAAAAAACTGGGATCGCTAACCATTCCCAAATTTTTAGTATGCCAAACGATGCCTTCAGCCGTTCTGGAATATAGCTTTCTAGCATTGAAGGCCCATACTCTTCATAGAGAGCTGGAATAGACGACACACTCTCTGGCATTACTAGCCAAACAGGATCTTCTTCATTGATTCGATAACGCCCTATCCGAACATCATAAGCCTGTCCTTCTACTTTTAATGCTGCCAGCTCTATATTTCGTCGTGGCGACCCCGCTAAAGGGTTCTGACCAGAGGCGTCTTCAATAGCTGCGTCTTGGCGAGCCGGTAGATTCGAGGCATTTAGCCACTCGCCACGCTTGAGTACCTCCGCTAACTGCCTCGCAAGCTCAGCTCCCCTCGCCTGCTGCTCACTTGGATCAATGCCGTTTAGATTAAGCAAATGCGCGGCTGAGGCGTAATTTCCACTCTCGGTGAAGGTTAAAAAGCTACGGACCGCTTCCCGTGGCGACATTCGTTTAGCCTCTTCAGGCACCTCTCCTAGCCCTGCGTTAAGCGAGTCAATAGCGAACCACCGCTCATTTTCGCTCTCATCTCCTTGAGTTTGCGCTGTGCTAACGCTGGAAAACACCAAAGTGACAACCAGCACAACCCACACAGGCCACAAGCTGTTTTTTTTCATACCAACCTTGTCATTAAAAGTAAGTGAGCCAAACAACCAGCCACTAACTGGCAATAAAACCGCCAGCCCTGCGCTGAACACAGTGCATCCATGCCAGTGGTTGAGCAAAGTACAGACGACGTTCTTCAATCCAGCAAGCATCTAGTGTTCCAACACTGCAACACTGAGTCTCAGTTGCACTATCTATTACATGCACCACTTAACACGTACCCTTCTTAACCAGCAACGTACTCTTTAAGGAGAAACGATGAAAAAGTTAGTAGGTGTTACCAGCGCTCCACGCCCTCACTGGGTGGGTGACGGCTTTCCGGCGCGTTCGCTGTTCTCCTATGGCCCACGCTCCGAGCAGTTGAGTCCTTTTTTGTTACTGGACTATGCCGGGCCTGCCGACTTTACTCCCACCACGCGGCCACGCGGTGTCGGGCAACACCCGCACCGCGGGTTTGAAACCGTCACGATTGTCTACCAAGGAGAAGTGGCGCACCGCGACTCAACGGGCAAAGGCGGCGTAATTGGCCCAGGCGACGTGCAGTGGATGACGGCGGGTGCGGGTATCCTGCACGATGAGTTTCATTCGCCCGCGTTTACAGAGCAAGGCGGCACACTTGAGATGGTGCAGCTGTGGGTAAACTTACCCGCCAAAGACAAAATGGCGACGCCAGGCTATCAGGCAATTTTTAATGCCCAGATTCCTGTGGCAGCGTTACCTGATCAAGCTGGGAGCGTCCGCGTGATCGCCGGCAGCTATATAGATGGCAACCGTAAGGCCCACGCGGGCCCAGCACAGACGTTCTCGCCGATGAACGTATGGGATGTGCGGCTAAACGGTGGCCAGACAACCACGCTGACACAGCCGGATGGATGGACAACCCTGCTGGTCGTGCTAAAAGGGACGGTTCAAGTCAATGGCGAAGAGGTACTGCGCGACGCGCAAGTAGCCGAGTTTTCTAGAGCGGGTGACGCACTGACACTTGAAGCCAACAACGACGCAACCCTGTTGCTGCTGAGTGGCGAGCCGCTCAATGAGCCAGTGGTAGGTCATGGGCCGTTTGTGATGAATAGCGAACGTGACATCATTGAAGCGATAGAAGACTTTAACAACGGCCGCTTTGGCCACATGCCAAGCTAATGACGTCGCTATTTAAGTAGCAACTTTTCAAGCAGCTACTGTTGAAGTAATTACTGTTGAAGTAACAATTGGGCTGGCTTAATAGCCAGCCCTTCCGCTACGAATTAATTACGCTGCTGGTCTGGAAAGGGAATGAATTCTTCATCGTCCCCCGGCGGCAATTTAAATCGCCCATGCTCGAAGTCACCTTCCATCCACGCCTGCTTAGCAGCCGCTAGCTTTTCTCGGGAAGACGCCACGAAGTTCCAGGAGATATAGCGTGGTCCATTGAGCGTTTCGCCGCCGAGCAGCATTAGCCGAGCTCCGCTTTCGCCCGCGGTTACGGTGATGGGATCACCCGGACGGAACACCATCATTTGTCCCGCATCGAATGTATCCCCTGCAACACTAACGCTACCCGACGTTACATAGAGGCCACGATCTTCGTGACCATCGGGCAAAGGAAGCTTAGCGCCGGGCTGGAGGACTGCATCCGCATAGAACATCTCCGAAAAGGTCTGTACAGGCGCCTGTTCACCCCATGCCGTACCAAGAATCAAACGAACCTCTTTACCCTCACCTTTAAGCAGCGGCAATGTCTCCTGCCCATGATGCGCAAAGCTGGCGGGTTTATCTTCGTATGCTTCAGGCAATGCCACCCACGTCTGAATACCAAACAGGGAGTGCTTATTCTGACGTGTAGCGGGGCTAGTACGCTCGGAATGGGTCACGCCATTACCAGCAACCATCCAATTAACCGCCCCAGGATGAATCATCTGATTAGTCCCCAGACTGTCACGATGCTGGAACTCTCCCTGGTACAAGTAAGTGACCGTAGCAAGTCCAATATGGGGATGAGGACGAACATCGATACCATCCTCTCTAAGAAATTCAGCGGGGCCCATCTGATCGAAAAAAATAAATGGACCCACCATCTGGCGCTTGGGCGCGGGAAGCGCACGTCGTACTTCAAAGCCACCTAGGTCGTGTGCACGAGGAACGATCAGTGTTTCAATATCGTGTAGGTTGCCTGCGGAAGGACATTTGGGCTCAATATCGGGCATCCAGCTCATAGGAGTTTCTCCAGAAGTGAGAGGCAGGAAAGTGTCGAATACTCGTTAAGCGAGCACATAGCGTCCCTTGGTATCGCTGGTTTCATGTTCAATGGTAAAGGGGCTTGCAGGTGTATCAGACATCGCCTTCTCCTTCTTATATTGCACGTTACCCAGCCAAGGGCCTATTGCTATAACTTAATAGATATCAGCGAAACATCCATGACGCGACTAGACGCACCACACGGGGCATCACCACATAGACCACCAGCCCGACCACGCTGGCAGCAACAACACCGTGTCGAATACCCCATGTATTCAACCAGGGAAATAACGCGAAAAGCGGCCCCCAAAGAAACGGAACCAACATGGTGAGAGGCCAGATAACCGAGGTTGTAACAAGCCACTGCTTCCAGCGCACAGGCTGTTTGTTAACAGGTGCATTAGGTGGCGAGAACCAGTAATCGATACCGCTTTGAATCTGGATGACTTCCTCTTCCTGAAAGGCCGGTAACGCATCATTGATCAACGCCTTTCGTTCGGCAGACTCAAGCCATCTTCCGGCTTCAGCATGGGAGGCAAACCTAAGCGCTATTTCATAATCATGGTGCCCCTCAGCAGGACGAAGAATATGCACGCCAAGATGACCAGGATACTGACCCGCCACATGGATGATTTTTTTTAACCATGCTTCATACTCAGCCCGCGCATCGGGTTTCACGCGATGACATATCTTCAGTGTTATCGCACCGGACTCTTCGGGTGACTCTGCACTATGTTCAGGGGGCATGGCGGTATTCCATAATTGATGGACAACGGATTAATGCCATCCTTGCAAGCAATGACCAGGGGCCTACCTGCCCCCAGTCATTAGCATGGTTTACTTCTTATCAGAGGATTGTGTCAAAGTGCTGTAGCTATTCATTAAGTTGCGATAGTCGGGGATATGATTAGAAAAGAGCGCCCCTAGGCCTTCAATATCATTTCTCCAATCACGATGAAGTTCGCAGGCAGCACCAAACCAGGTCATTAACTGGGCACCGGCGCTACTCATGCGGTCCCAAGCAGCATCACGGGTAAGTTCGTTAAAGGTCCCCGATGCATCGGTGATCACGAACACATCAAACTCTTCTTCAAGTGCGGAAAGCGCCGGGAAAGCCACACACACTTCTGTCACCACGCCCGCAATAATCAGCTGTTTCTTACCCGTCGCCTTAACCGCTTTTACGAAGTCCTCGTTATCCCAGGCATTAATTTGTCCAGGGCGTGCGATGTAAGGCGCCTCTGGAAACATCTCTTTTAATTCAGGCACCAGCGGCCCATTAGGCCCATCTTCGAAGCTTGTGGTAAGAATTGTTGGCAGACCAAAGTATTTCGCCAAGTCAGCAAGCGCCAGTACGTTATTTTTGAACCGATCAGGGTCAATATCACGAACTAAGGACAACAGCCCAGTTTGGTGATCTACTAAAAGAACGGCAGCGTTATCTTTATCGAGACGAACATAGGGGTTAGCCATGACATACTCCTTTATCTATTAGCCTGAGTGGGCTTTTGGAAAACACAGATCCAACAGCTCTTGCGCATGCCATACAGAGTTTAGTAGTTCGCTGACTCGATGATTAGATAGAAAATTAAGACACAGCGTTGCATAGGGAGAACACATGACGCCCCCTAATCTGAATGATCTTTATTATTTTGTGAAGGTAGTCGACCATGGAGGGTTTTCTCCAGCGGGCCGTGCGCTGGGCATTGCCAAATCAAAATTAAGCAGACGAGTGGGAGAGTTAGAAAGTCAGCTTAACGTGCGCTTGTTGCACCGTTCTACCCGCCACCTAACACTCACTGATATTGGCCAACGCTACTACCAGCACTGCAAAGCCATGTTAGTGGAAGCTGAAGCGGCCCAGCAGTTCATCGAAGAAACCCAACAAGTGCCCTGCGGTACCATCCGCATCAGTTGTCCCACGGGGCTATTGAGCTTTCACGTGAGTGCAATACTGGCGGATTTCATGGTGCTCTACCCAGATGTCCTGATACATCTGGAAGGAACTAACCGCCGTATTGACCCGTTTGTTGAGGGATTTGATATTTCGCTCCGCGCCCGCCCCTTTCCTTTAGAAGATAGCGAGCTTGTTCTGAAGGTACTTTCGGATCGCGGGCAATGCTTGGTAGCAAGCCCAACACTGATTGAACAACACGGCATGCCATCAACGCCCAACGATCTTCGCAAACTGCCTAGCCTAAGCAGAGCAAGGCCAGAGGAAGCTCACGCTTGGCACCTTCAACGCGACGGTGAAGAGTGCCAAATTGAACATTCGCCACGGTTTATTACCACTGATATGACCGCACTTTATAGAGCAGCACTGGCTGGTGTTGGTGTGGTGCAACTTCCAAGTTTAATGCTAGGCGATTCGTTGGCCTCAAATAAGCTAGTGCAAGTAGTGCCTGAATGGGAGCCTCGACGGGAAGTTATTCATGCGGTTTATCCTTCCCGTCGAGGCTTGCTGCCCTCTGTTAGAGCACTGTTAGACTTTCTTGCCGAACGATACGCAGCCATTGGAATGGAACGCTAACACACGCATCAACGCTCCATTTCACCCAGCGCCTTGAGTTCTTCGTCATATAGCGCGACTAGTAGCAGCTCGCCGTGCTCGTTGACTCGAAACTGACCATAACGGGCGGGCTCAAAACGCTCAGCGTGGCCTTCCTGAAAGAAAAATGCATCCGTAGCAAAGCGCACGTTCCCATTGCGCAACCGGTAGCGTAAGCGTCTTTCGTCATCGCCTAGCGGCGTGCCATCATCCAAGCGTTGGAAGTGGGCGATTGATGCTTCATCCAAACGAACCACCACGCTGTCATTGGCTGCCGTTTGCATGGCATTTCCATCCGCCTCTTCGTGGCGATCAATTGCACGCTGCATACGAATACGGTTAGCCAAGGCAAAACTTAGCACCATGTAGTCACCCTGCATTAACGAGCGCGGATCAACCGGGGCAAGCTCCAAATAGACAATTTCACCTTCGGCTAAGTGATGCTCTTTCTGCCAAATGGCCCAGTTAACCACCGCTAGCACAACAGCAGTGGTCGCAATGACTATCCAGCGGTTTCGCTTCACGTTACGGCTCATTAGCATCTCCTAGCGGCGTGGGCTTATGCACTGTTAACCATCGGTTTAGCCACCAACGCTTCAGTACCCAGCGAATGGATAACAGCAACGCCCCCATTGCCAGCAACATGAGTGATTTCATCAACAGCGTCACCTCCAGCCAGTAGTAATAATTACTAGCCGCCATCAGTAGTAACAAAATACCGCTTCCCATCAGCACCCGGTGACCAAGCGTAAATCCGAGCAATAGTAAGGTAACCCCAGCGCCAAGCCCCGGCATATAAACTGATACCACCGCCACTAGCGCGACTGCGCCATAAATTACCAAGCGTTGCGCAATGGCAGGCTGAGAATGCTGACGAAATGCCTGATGAATAACGCACACTAAGGCCAGCGCGACCAAAGCAGTGCTCAGCCAACTGGCAAGCCATGGGTCAAACCACTGAGCGTCTGAATCGTAAAGCCAAGCAAACTGGTTAGAGTACGCCTGCCCTTGAAGCACCAACACTCCCATTAACAGACCAGCCCCCCATGCCTGAACCGCCCCTATGCGCCTTGGCCAACGACATTCATTCAACCAGAGCAGTGTCAGCACCAGCACCACCATGCCAATCGCCACCGGTGCCAGTCCATTGGCTGCTAGCGCCATCGTTAACGCTAAAGTTGCTAAAAACGCCGACATACTGCGGTGAACCTGGCTCGGCATGATCAGCGCCAGCACGCACTGCAGCGCCAGCAAACTCCACCATAGGCTGGCGGAAAAATCCCACCTCTCGACCGCTGGCCAGGCCACTAATAATTGCCCAGCTAAGCTAAACGCCAGCGCCATGTGCTCCAACACATCGCTTCGTGCGGCGCGCAGTAGCGCAAATGCCCCGCCAATCAGCAGGCCGCCTACGACAAGCGAAGCCACTGAGCTTTCCAGTACAAATACCACTGCCGTGGCAATAAAGCCCAACAAAAACAGCGCTGCTAACCAGCCGGAAAACGCCTGCAGAACCCGCACAAACCAGGGTGATTCCAGCGGCGCTGTAGATGAAGGCTCATTTAGCGCAATGCCAGCCTGAGTTAATCGCTGCTTTAACGTACTCATCGGCTGACTCATGACGCCTCCTCCGCGTTTAATCGCTTCAGCCACATCACCGCTGCCGCCCCCATGGCAAACACCGCGCCTGCCAGCAACAGCAAGCCGCCTTCATTCCACTGGCCTTCCCATAATACGTAGCGTGCAAGCAGCAATGTGAC
The DNA here is from genome assembly GCF_024182575.1 of Halomonas sp. MS1. Taxonomy (NCBI): domain Bacteria; kingdom Pseudomonadati; phylum Pseudomonadota; class Gammaproteobacteria; order Oceanospirillales; family Halomonadaceae; genus Halomonas; species Halomonas sp. MS1. The sequence goes on along the minus strand of NZ_CP098926.1, from coordinate 2,499,148 downwards.
CACCGTAATCAGCGAGACGCAGCCCCCTGCCAACATAAATAGCTCAAGCCGCCACTGACGATAAACGCCATACAGCACTACCAACCACACGGGGTAAACCGCCACAATCGGTGTCAACGCATGCGTTTCCCCACTCACCCACGCCATCATCAATAGTGTTAGCGGCACGCCGCTACCCAACGCCAACAAACAAATTGCCCAACGTCCCGGCCAATTTCGGCGCTGCACGCCCCACTCCCACACGACTTGAGCCGCTAAGTTGATCAGCACCAGCCCCCATAAACCGGCGTTATCAGTAAACAACACGCTGCCTAAAATACCGCCCCAGGTGCTGCTATACAGCCACACGGATAGGTTCAAAAGCCCTATCCACGCTACCCAAAGTGCATCAAAGCGTGCTACCCATACCAACGGCAAAGTGAGCAGAGACCAGAGGAAAAACAGCTGCCATGGGTCTGCGCCAGTTTGGTAAACCTGACCCACCAGCGCCAGCAGTACTCCTATCAATAGAAACGCCGCGGCTAACGCCACGCGAAAAAGCATCACGCTCGCGCTACCCCACACCGCTATGCCTGCCGCCAACACCAACGCGGCCTGCACTAACGCAAAGCGCGGCAGGCGGCCCATGTCCGACCAATTGAAAGCCACGAAAAACAGCACCGCGCAGGCCAGTGCCAAGCCACCCAGCCACAGCAGCAGCCGGTCAATCAACAGCGCCCAGGCGTGGGGCGACGGGTGTAGTCCCGCCACTTTAACCGCTAACGGCACTTGTTCAGGAGGTATCACTCCCTGCTCAATTAACGACATGAGTTTACGGCGTGTAGTGGCCATGAGCGCTCTCCTTGCTGAAACACACTTGTTGAAATAAGGGGAAGCGTTATTACAAACATCGCTCTATCGTTAGAGTCCCCGTGACACATTTGTGAACTTTGCGCGATACACTCTTTATCACCCCGTGACCCAGCTGTGATGCTGAGCATCTAGGATAGGATTTGAACCTGCCAGGTCGGCAGGCTTAAATTTTGGGGAGACACCTCTATGAACAAGCTTACTACAGTCACTGCTATCTGCTTATTTAGCCTAATGGCAACGGCTAGCCACGCCGATGACATGATGTCCGAAGAGGGCATGATGGAAGATGACATGTCTCAGTCTATGGAGAGTGAGTCAATGGAAAAAAGTGACATGGCGATGGATGATATGTCCGACGCGATGGACGATTCCATGGACGGTTCTATGGACGGGGATATGCATGCTGACAGCATGTCTGACGATGGCATGGAAATGGAGAAAGACATGGAAATGGAGAAAGACATGGAAATGCAAGACGAGGACATGTAAGACGAGGACATACAAGCTTCTGCCACACTATTAATCTGAGCACTCAAAAGCTGGGATACCTATGACACGAAACGTACTGATTATTGAGGACAACCCGGGTATCGGTGAGCTCGTCCGCATGCATGTGGCCGAGCTTGGCATGAACCCCGTTCTTTGTGAACGGGGTGATACCGGGCTTGAACGTTTTCGTGAAGGCGGTATCGATCTAGTGATTCTCGACCTGATGCTGCCCGGCTTGGATGGGCTGTCGATTTGCCGCGAAATCCGCTCCGGCCCAGGTTACGTTCCGGTACTGATGCTAACCGCTAAAAGTACTGAGCTGGACCGGGTTCTAGGCCTGGAAATGGGGGCGGATGATTACCTCACTAAGCCTTTCAGTGTGGCTGAACTATCGGCAAGGGTGAAAGCCTTGTTCCGACGCGTAGATGCCATGGCATCTGCCACCGTCACGCAACCCAGCCAGCAAGAATTAATCACCGACGGGCTGCGCATTGATCCGCTGCGTCGGCGGGTGTTTATAAAAGATCAGCCCGTCGAACTCACTGCCCGGGAATTTGACCTGCTATGGCACTTTGCCAGCCACCCAGGTCGGGTATTCAGCCGTATCCAACTGCTCGACACTGTGTGGGGCTACAGCCACGAAGGTTACGAGCATACCGTCAATACCCATATCAACCGCTTACGGGGCAAGATCGAAGCAGACCCCGCTGACCCGGCGTTTATCCAAACCGTTTGGGGGGTGGGCTATCGCTTCCGCGAATAAGTTATGCTGAAAACACTCTATACTCGGCTAGCCTTAGGCTTGTTTCTGTTATTGCTCGTCGTCGGCCTGCTATATACCTTCATCAGCCTCTATTCGCTGCGTGAATACAACGCTTCGGTCAATCTGGCGTTACACCAGAATCTGGCCAAAAATCTAGTGTCAGACAGAAACCTAGTCAGCAACGGGCAGCTTGATAGTAGCGCCCTGGAAGAACTGTTCGCACTCTACATGGCCATTAATCCCAGCATCGAGATCTACCTGTTAGGGCTGGATGGCACCATTCTGTCTTATTCAGCAGATCCAGCGAAGATTAAACGCAAGCAAGTCTCGATGGCCCCCATACACAGGCTGATGGATGACACGAGCCTTTATCCGATACTCGGCGATGACCCCAGAAGTCACGATCGGCAGAAAGTCTTTTCCGTTACCCCAGTGCCAACAGCAGACAACCCCGAAGGATACCTTTATGTGGTGTTGCGGGGTGAAGAGTACGACGCGGCGGAAACCATGGCCCGTGGTGGCAAACTACTGGAAATGAGCGCCTGGGCGTTGCTGGTCAGCCTAACCGTGGCGATGCTCGCGGGGCTGACTATTTTCCGCCTGCTGACCCGCCGCCTGAGATCATTAACACGGCGAGTAGAAGCGTTCGAGAACAGCGACATGAGCCAGCCCCAACTCGACAACAGATGGCACGACAAACAGTCCGTGGTGCGTGATGAGATCGACTATCTGGACGTTACCTTCGACGACATGGCTCGCCGAATTGCCACCCAGATCGAACAACTGACAGAAAAAGATGCCCAGCGCCGTCGCTTGATCGCCCAGGTATCCCACGACCTGCGTACCCCACTAGCCTCCATGCAAGGCTATATCGAAAGCCTGAAATTAAGACGTGACCGTCTCAGCCCCCAAGAACAAGATCGCTTTCTCGACATTGCCCTCAAAGAGGGCCGTCGCTTAAGCCGCTTGGTGGATGAGCTCTTCGAGCTTGCTGCACTTGAGGCAAGAGAGAAACAGCCGGTGTCAGAACCCTTCCCGCTAGCGGAGCTGGTCCATGACGTGGTGCAGAAGCACGACCAAACTGCACGCGACAACCACTTGGCGCTAACGTTAAGTGGCAACCCAGCACTGCCAACCGCATACGCCGACCTAGCGATGACCGAACGTGTGCTGGACAACTTAATCAGCAACGCCATTGCCTACAGCCCCGCTGGCGGCCACATCGACGTTGTGCTTAGTCAAACGAATGGAGAACCACAGGTTTGCATACAAGACAGCGGCCCAGGCATTGCAGAACAGGATCTGCCGCATATCTTTGACCCGTTTTATCGTGGTGAAACCTCTAGTGGCGCCGGCCATGCCGGGCTAGGGCTGGCTATTGCGCGCAGAATCATGACGCTTCAGGGCGGTGATATCGGCGTCGAAAACCTAGCCAGTGGCGGGGCATCGTTCTGTATACGGTTACCCACCGCCCCCTCATCCGCCAACGTTATAAATACGTAATAACCTAGAGAGTTGGTTGTGATAACTCTCATGCAAACTGGTCACAGTAGTCACACCCTTTCCCCATAGCGAGTGGAGACACCACATGCTTATAAAGATTGCCAAACCGAGTGATTTACACGAATCCGATGTAACACCGGAATCTATTTACCTCTCCCGGCGGCGCTTTATGGGCGGCATGGCGGGTTTAGGCGCGGGGCTTGCCCTCTCCGGCCATGTCCGCGCCAGCGAAGATTATGCTGATGTGCCAGAAGGCGATGCCCCAGCCTGGCTGAGGGAAAAAATCAGCGACACCCAATGGCGAGCTATCACCCCCAGCGACCCTGATAAAGATAAAATCGCCCCTTTTGACGATGCCAGCGGCTACAACAACTTTTTTGAGTTTGGCACCGATAAACGCGATCCCGCCCGTCATGCAGGCAGCCTGGAAACCCAGCCCTGGAGCGTGGTGGTCGATGGTGAAGTGAATAACGGCGGGCGCTTTGCCCTAGAAGACTTCGCTAAGCCTGCGCAGTTTGAAGAGCGCATTTACCGCCTGCGCTGCGTAGAGGCGTGGTCGATGGTGATTCCCTGGCTTGGTATCCCCCTTGCGGAGGTGATTCGACGTGCCGATCCCACCAGCAAAGCCAAGTACGTGCGTTTTGAAACCCTGGTGGACCCAGAGCAAATGCCTGGCCAGCGCTCTTCGTTCTCGATAATCGACTGGCCTTATGTGGAAGGTTTACGCCTAGACGAGGCTATGAACCCGCTAACACTGCTCGCCATGGGCATGTATGGCCGTGAACTGCCCAACCAGAACGGCGCACCCTTGCGGCTGGTAGTGCCCTGGAAGTATGGCTTCAAAAGCATTAAATCGATTGTGCGTATCTCACTGGTGGAAGAGCAGCCGGTCAACTCCTGGCAGAAAATCGCCGCTGATGAGTATGGCTTCTACGCCAACGTTAACCCACAAGTTGACCACCCACGCTGGAGCCAAGCCACCGAGCGGCGGCTTCCCAACAGCCTGTTCAACGCTAATACCATTGATACCCAGATGTTTAACGGCTATGCCGACGAGGTCGCCGAGCTATATGCTGGCATGGATTTAAGGAAGCACTACTAATGGCTGCGCCACGGGTATGGTTACTGTGGCGGGTAGGCGTTTTCCTGGCGGCGCTCGCGCCGCTGGTGTTCTGGGGCTGGCAGGTAGCGATTAACGCCGCAGGCCCCGAGCCAGGCAATTATCTGCTGCTAAACATCGGCATTGGCGGGCTATGGATGCTGCTGCTCACGCTAAGCCTTACGCCGCTCACCAAGCTCACCCGCTGGAAAGGCTTTGCATTGATCCGCCGTCAGCTTGGTCTGTGGACACTCGCCTACGCCACCCTGCACATGCTCAGCTACGCGCTATTTATTCTAGGGCTTAACTGGGCACTGTTGGGTAGCGAGCTGGTCAAACGGCCCTACATCATTGTTGGCATGATCGCACTGATCGGCCTTGCCGTATTAGGGGCGACCTCTAACAAATGGTCGATGCGCCGTTTGGGTAAACGCTGGAAGCCGTTACACAAATTTGCCTACATCATTTTAGGGCTGGTACTGCTGCACTTCTTTTGGGTGGTGCGCGCCGACATGCAAGAGTGGGCCATGTATGCCGCCATTGCCGCGTTAGTCATGGCAACCCGCCTACCGCCCGTCGCGCGCACACTGCCCAAGTTGCGCTATCGATTGAGTCGTACTTAGGGCTTATAAGAGCTATCAACCGACGAAACCTAGCCAAGTACGCAGCGCAGATGCTTGCGATAGGCAGCTTTGTCACGCGCTACATCTGGCGCCTTCATTACGTCGTTGGCGATAAAGGTCGGCAACGCTTCTAAGCCGATAAATTCCTGAGACTTATGAAACGGGAAGTAGACACCATCCACACCGCGCCCTTCGAAGAAGTTATCCGGTTCATCGAACGCTTCCAAAGGCGCGTTCCAGGTTAACGACAACATATAGCGACGCCCCTGCAGCAGGCCACCACTGCCGTACTGCTTGGTCGGGTCTTGGCGGCTACGGCCATCGCTAGCGTAAAGCGAGCCGTGGCCTTCTGTGAACACCTCATCGATGTAGCGCTTCACAATCCAGGGCGCGCCCATCCACCAACCAGGCATTTGATACACAATCGTGTCCGCCCACAGGTAATTCTGCACCTCGGCCTTCAGATCATAGCCTTGATCAATCACCGTCTCGCGTATCTGATAGCCCATTTCCTGCAGAGTGCTTACCGCCACGCCGTGCAGCGTATTGTTGAGTTCACCGCCAGAGTGGGCAAACGCTTTACCGCCATTAATCAGCAGAATTTTCATTAATAAAACCCCTCATGATAGCCTGACACCCATGCTTATATTCTTTGGCATGGCGTTTAATGAGCGGTATTGTGAGTTCAAAACATGCGAAAAAATAGCGACGCTTCAGCAAGACACTTTTGATTTAAAATCAATAAATAGAGTATTCGCCATTAAGGCAACCGATAACGTTATGAACAGCACTCAATGAAAAGCACCCTTGAAGAACAACAGGCCTTTGTGACGGTCGTCGATAGCGGCTCAATCACCGGTGCTGCAGAACGGCTTGGCATTACGGTTTCTGGGGTTAGCCGTGCGCTCAACCGCCTGGAGCAAAAACTCGGCGCTACCCTGTTACGTAGAACCACGCGTCGCCTGGAACTGACCGAGGAGGGAGAAACATTCCTAAACCATTGCCGCCGTATTCTCGCCGCCGTGGAAGAAGCCGAAGAAGCGATGCTGAACCGCCACAACCAGCCCCAAGGCAGGTTACGGATCAACGCCGCTCCCAGCTTTATGCAGTTCGTGATTGTGCCGGTGATTGGCGAGTTCCGCGCACGCTACCCTGGTATTACGCTGGAACTCGACACCCACGACCGCTTTGTCGACCTATTGGAACAGCGGGTCGATTTGGCCATTCGCATTGGCAAGCTTGAAGATTCGTCGCTGCACGCCCGTCTCCTTGGCTACAGCCCGCTGCGCCTTCTGGCCAGCCCCGTCTACCTTAAACGCCACGGCACGCCGGAAAGCATCGACGACCTTCAAGATCACAGCTTGCTAGGCTTCAGCCAGCTCGATCATCTCAATCGCTGGCCACTGTGCCGCGCCGATGGCCAACCCTTGCATATCACCCCAACGCTGGCGGCCTCCAGCGGTAGCACGCTGCTTGAGCTAGCCCTTGGCGGGGAAGGTATTGTCTGCCTCGCCGACTTTATGACCATCACTCCCCGTCGCAACGGCACATTGGTGGATGTATTACCCGGCTGCATAGAAATGCAGACCCAAGCGGTCAATGCCGTGTACTACCGCCAAACCACGCTTTCACAGCGCACCCGGCTGTTTATGGAGTTTTTAGCTGAGCAACTGCCGGGGCGGTATTTGATCGCTTAAATCACTCAATTAGCCGCCCCGAGTGCCCAGAAGCTGTTTGAGAACCCGCGATTCCAGCACAAAGGGAACGGACATATGATCTTCGCCCTCCACGGTGTGAAAACTGCTACGCAAACCGTATGCCGACAATGCTTCAATCCGCTGGTATAGCTGGCTAGCATCCTGCTGGTTCTGCAGTGAGTCGTTATCGGCCACGGCCAATGACAAACTGTGATGGATAGCATTTACCTCTCCGGCTTCTACCTGCTGCCTGAAGTCGCGTTCATGCTTCAACAGGTAGCTATTGTTCCACCAGAGGCTGGGGCTGGCCGCGACAATGTGGTTAAACAGATCCGGCCGAGTAAATAAGGCATAAATCGCAAACATACCACCGAACGAGTGCCCATAAAGGCTCTGGTGATTAGCATCTACAGGGAAGCGCTCGGCGACCGCCGGCATTAGGCTATGCTCGATAAAATCCAGCAGTTCATCCTGTCCTCCTTGAGGTGGTTCGTTGTGTTCCTCGGCCACCGGCGGAGATAAATCGTAGGAGCGGCGCAAGAAGTTATGCGGCGCTTCACCCGGATAAGCAATACCAACGATAATGGCTTGGCGGAACTGCTCTTGTGCCCGCTTGGCCTCATGCAAAGAGGCGAAATAAGCGTTGCCATCCAACACATAGATCACCGGGTAACCGCCGCTGTAGGGCACCTCGCCTTCCGGTTTGCTGATCAGGATACGATAAGACGCCCCTTGCTCATTTTGCATTGCCCACTCAAGCGTCTGATCAAGGGTCACTTGACGTTCGGCCGTAACTGGCGACGCATGTGCATGCGTTGCTTGCCCTAAGACGGCCATTAAAGCCAGCCCGGTAAACACGAATATTCTGACGGATAATTGCATGACTAGTTGTCCCCGCGACGCTGCTGCTTAATCACCATTTGTATGAGAGGCTGCCAATCAGGCTGCGCCCGGCACCGCGATAGCAATAGATGCCCTCGCAGGAGATATGCTCTTCGTCCGTTACGTTAGTGGCGTTGAGGCTGGCACGAACTCCCTGAAAAGAGCCCGCGAAATCATAGTGAGCCGCCATATCAATCAGGCTGTATCCACCGTTTTTATTGCTGTTGGCGTTATCAATGTACTCACTCCCGGTGTAGCGCACGCCACCGGAAAGATGCAGTCGTTCCAACGCAGGAACGCGATAATCCACCCAAAGGGATGCCAGATGGCGTGGGGTATTCGCCAAGTCACTCCCCTCGTTGCCATCGTTATCTACGGTGATTTCGCTGCGGTTATAGTTGTAACTTGCGGTCATGCGCAGGTTATCGGTGACATTCCCAACAGCCTCAAGCTCCAACCCACGGGTGCGCACCTCTCCGGTTTGGATTTGAAACAGCGGATTGTCGAGATCGGTGGTTTTACGGTTGGTTTCATCAATCTGGTAGATCGCCGCAGTCAACATTGCGTTACTACCTGCTAGCTGGTATTTCACTCCCAGCTCAAACTGCTCACCCTCGGTGGGGTCAAAGTCATTGCCGCTGGCATCGGTGCCGCTCTCCGGCAAGAACGACTGCGCATAGCTAAAGTACGGTGATAGCCCTGAATCGAACGCATAAAGTGCGCCAAAACGCCAAGTGTTCTGCTCATCTTGGCTTTCGCTGGTAGTACCAGTGAGGTTGTTGCGAGTCTCGTCCTGCACCCAATCGCGACGCAGACCTGCGGTCAAACGCCAGTTATCGAGGTTAATCTGATCCTGTAAATAAAGGCCTCTACGATGGTTTTTACCACTGTCGTTGGTCCAAACGTTACTCGGCTGAGCGACAGGCTGACTATAATCCGGGTTGTCGATATCGATCGACGGCGCGCTGCCACCCGCATAAATAACATCGTTCTCAAAATAGGCGTAATCGACGCCTAACATCACCTGGTGCTCCACCGCGCCCTGATCTAAGGTCGCCATCAGCCGGGTGTCGGTGCTAAGCGACTCCATCTCTTCGTAAAGGCCGACACTGCTGCGGCTTAGTGTTGTACCGGCTAAGGTACCTGCGGAAAGGTACTGGTTAGTGGCATCTACCTGACCGTAGCGTACATTTTGCTGCAGCTGCAGTTGGTCACTCCAACGGTGGTTAAATTCATAGCCCAGTGCCCACTGCTGTTGATCCAGCTTGTCGTAGTCTTCATCGCCAGCCCAAAAATGGGTCAGGTTATCGCCGTCCTGATAAGGGCGCGGTGATGCGGAGGTCTGGCGCTCCTGGTACTGCGTAATAAAAGTAATGTCGGTACGTTCGCTCATCTGCCAATGGAGAGTGGGCGCCAGCAGGGTGACATCATTATCCACCTGTTCGATATCTGTTTGTGCATCGCGCATAACACCCACCAAGCGGTACTGCACATCGCTACCTATATCTCCTCCCACATCGAACTGGCCTTGCAGATGGTCATGACTGCCGACCTGCAACTGCACTTCCTTCGTCGCATCTACCTGCGGGCGTTTGCTGACCCGGTTCACCAGCCCACCGGGTGAAAGCTGACCATAGCGCATCGAATCGGGGCCTTTAACTACCTCAATGCGCTCCAGGTTATAGGGCACGGTGGAATAGTAAGAGAGCCAGCCACTATTGGGTTGGCGCAAGCCATCAAGAAAATCGCCATGATATACCGTCGGAAACCCCCTCACCGAGATCAAGTCAAAGCGCGGGTCCATCCCCGACGCTTCCACTCGAACCCCAGCCGTGTAAGCCACCGCCTGCTCTACGGACGACGGCTGGCGGTCACGAAGCTGCTCTTCGGTGACCACACTGACACTTTGCGCAAGCTCTATCAGCGGCGTATCGGTTTTGCTACCTGCCGAGGTGCTAAAGGCCAAATAACCATCACTATCGATTCGGTTGCCCACCACTTCCACGGTATCTAACACCATGTTCTCTGCGCTAGACGCTTTTTCCATGACATAGTCCGCAGGCCCCCGCTTGACCACTTTCAAACCACTGCCCTGCAGCAACTGGGCGAATCCCTCTTCCACACTATAACGTCCATGCAATCCAACGCTTTGCAGGTCTTCAGTGAGATAAGCAGAAAAAGACAACACAACGCCCGCATGACTAGCGAACTGGCTCAATACACTGCCCAGTGCTCCCGGTTCGATGTTGTATGCCTGTTGGCTAGCAGCCTGTTGCGACTGTCCGCCCGCTGTTTGCGCCTGTGCTGCCTGTAGGGGCAATAGCGCCATCGAACTCATCAGGGCGCAGCCCAGGGCGATGCCGCCAAGCGCACGCGTGGGTTTGCCATCATGGTGGTATCGAAGTGATATGAGTGTCTGCTTGGGATTAAAGGGTGTGGTCATCGTAATCTCGTCAATTCCAGAATCGGTTGCTTTATCTCTGGGTCGAACGAGATTGAAAAAGGGACAATAAATAATTCAACTTTTTATTCGCTAGGTTTTAGGGTTACCCAATATTGGGTCAAGCGGTCGACGCTAACCGGCAACGCATTGGCAATGGCTTGGAGCGCCCGGTCGATATCATCAATAGGGAAAGCGCCTGACACTCTCAACCCAGCAATAGAGGGGGCACAGCGCAGTACACCTGTGCGATACCGGCTCAGCTCTGCTACCAAACGGCTCAGTGGCCAGTCCACCGCCACCAGTAGACCGCGCGTCCAGCTATCCGCCTGGGCGTTGGCGGTGACGACTTCCACATTAATCGAGCTCATCTGCGCCTGCTGTCCGGCAACAAGACGTTGCGTCTCACCACCCGCCGACTGCGGGATCAACTCGACCTGATCTTCCATCACGGTAACCTGGGTCGACGTATCCAGCTTACGCACGGTAAACACGGTGCCCAACGGCACCACAGCGCCCTGCTCGGTATGCACTTGAAGCGTTTTGGCAGCAGTCACGTTTCCAGTTCCATCCCGCGTGCGAATAAAGATTTCGCCTGCATAAAGGCGAATCAACCGGGCAGTCGAGGTTTCCACTACATCCAGTGCGGTGGCGGTATTGAGCACCAGTTGCGTACCGTCCGCCAGCGTATATTGGCGCCGCTCTCCCCGTGCGGTACGGTGGCTGGCCATCCAGCTTTCCACAGGTGCCTGCTGCCAGGCCAACGAGCCCAGGGCACCTCCTACTGCCAACAAGGCAAAGCCGCGCAGCACGGCTCGTCGGCTATGACTCTGGCGTTGTTTGATCTGCAACGCATTGAGCGAAAGAGTGCCAGGCATCACCTGCAATTGCTGACGCAGTTTTTCCACCTGCTGCCAAGCCTGAACATGATCCGGATCTGCTTCCAACCAAGCATTATGTGCCTGTTTTTGCTGCTCAGTAACATCCTCCGAGCACAGCAGTGCGTACCAGCGGGCAGCCGCTCTGAGAGTATCTTTGCGGGCTGACTGGGTATCGCTCATAGCGATTCTTCGCACATCAACAGCAGACAATGTTCAGTCGCCTTAGCCATGTACTTTTTCACCGAGCTGACGGACACCCCCAAGCGTTCGGCGATCTCGGCATAACGCAGCCCTTCCAAATGGCAGAGCAAAAATGCTTGGCTTACCTTGTTGCCTAACCCTTCCAACATTTCATCAATCTGCAACAGGGTTTCCAGAATCAAGGCCTGCTCTTCTGGCGAGACAACCACCGGCTCAGGTTGCTGCTTCAAGGCTTCTAACCAGGCTTTTTCCAATGCATCCCGACGCACAAAGTCCACCCATACCCGGCGGGCGATGGTGGTCAGAAAGTTACGTGGCTCATGCAGTTTGCTAATTTGGGAGGAATTACTTGGGGAGGAGAGAATGCGCAGGAAGGTATCCTGAGCCAGATCAGCCGCCTGCCAGCTACAGCCCGTTTTGCGCTGCAGCCAACGCTGCAACCAGCCATGATGTGCATTATACATCTCGGCTAATGGCGTATTCTCAGCTGAAACAGGCATTCCCCCTCCGATAAACGATCAGCAAACGGAGAGACATTCTAATAACAGCCATTAGTTAATACAAATCATTATTATTTTCTTTAAGAATACTATTGCCCTCACTAGCAGCGACCCACTCATGAAAGGACCTCTCCTCGGCGTCGCTCCCCTTGAGGGCATAATAAACCAGCCGTAAGTGGCGCTCTTCATCAACGGTTAACGTCGTGTGCTCGAACGCCACCTCGCCCAGCTCCTCAAGGTAAAGATGACGCACTCCCTGGCAAGGGGCGTTGACCTCCTGGGTTTTCCACATCAGCTTAAACTCAGGCGAAACCTTGGTTAACTCTTCGACAAGCTCATCAATAGCGGGGTCTTGCGCCGCACGGGCAAAGTCGCGACGAAAGCTGGAGAGCATTTGGCTGACCTGCGCTTCCCAGGGTGATAAGCGCTGACGCATACCAGGGTCGGTAAATAACAGCCACAGCAGATTGCGACGCTCGGGCATATGGGATGAGAAGTTGAACAGCTTATCGGCGGCACCGTTCCACGCCAGCACATCCCAGCGTAAGTTAAGAATATACGCAGGTCGTGTCGGCAAATCGTCCATCAACGTTTGGATCAGCGGTGGCACGCTGCACCAGGTTTTGCCTAGCTCAGAGGGTAACCGCTGATGAGTCAGTAAGAACAAATGGCGTCGCTCAGCCGCATCCAACTTAAGCGCTTTGGCTAGATTGTCCAGAAAAGTCGCCGATACGCTAATATCGCGCCCCTGCTCCAACCAGGTATACCAAGTTAGTCCCACGCCCGCTAAGGCGGCGACTTCTTCGCGCCTTAACCCCGGCGTACGCCTTCGGCGGCCACGAGGCAGGCCCACCTCTTCTGGGGCGATTTTCTCTCGATGTTTACGTAGAAACTCAGCCAAGTCTTGCCGCGCTCGAGTCTGCGTCCGGGGAGCCGTCATTTTGTTACCTTTAATAACTTATCATTTTTAATAACTTTGCACTTTTAATAGCTTAGTACTTTTAGTAATAGCATAAACAGTTAAATTGTACCCCTCTTAAAGCCTCTCCAGAATAGCCCTTCGCTGGCAGAACGCCCGGTGATTTTTCGATCCTTAATTAACATGGAGAGCGTGATGGCTGACCAATCTCGTCTATCGGTATATCTAGTGGCACTGGGTGCTTTTGCGCTTGGGATGGCCTCTTATGTAACGGCAGGGCTCATTCCACTCATTGGAGATGCCTTTAGTGTCTCTGCTGCCACGGCTGCTCAGCTAGTCACGGCATTTACCTTAGCCTATGGCTTAGGCTCGCCTGTCGTTGTTGCCCTTCTGCCCGGTCATCATCAACGCGTGGGCTTATTACTGGCGCTAGCCGTGTTTATTGTGGCCAATATCGCCAGCGCCCTGGCCACCAGTTTTATATCCCTGGCAATATGGCGTGCGGTCGCTGGCGTTGGCGCAGGGGTTTATCTTGCGATGGGCATTGCCGCCTCTGCTGCTATCACACCCGAAGTAAATCGAGGCAAAGCCATTGCGATTATTATGGGCGGCATGGCGAGTGGTACTGTATTGGGTGTACCGATCTGTCTATTGCTGGCGGAACGTTTTGGCTGGGCGTCAGCGATGTGGCTTATTTCAGTACTCGGCATCATCGCCTATGCTGGGCTTCACGCCAAACTGCCTGCACTCCCCTCCATGCCGTCACTGCCGCTTGCCCGCAAACTGGCTATTTTGAAAGCCCCGCATGCCATGGCCATTCTGGCAGTTTCTTTATTGGGCGCCGTTGCCAGTTTGGGTATGTATACCTTTATCGCCCCTTTTATGGCGGCTACCGAGTCAGGCGCTGTTCAGTCGATTACCGGCTATTTATGGGTATGGGGGATTGGCGGCGTCGTGGGCAGTTTTCTGATTGGGCCTCTGGTGGACAGATTTATCGGCCCTGTGATTACCCTGGCAATTATGTTGCTGCTCTCTCTAGCGCTCATTGCTCTTCCTGTCACGGCGTCGGTTCACCCACTGCTGACGTTACTGCCTATTGCGCTTTGGGGTGCTGTGGGCTGGGCGCTGCAAGTGCCACAAAACAACGAGCTGATTCGTACGCGCCAACCCTACGGCGACGGTAACCTGGCGGTTGCCCTCAATGAATCAGCGCTCTATTTAGGCAGTGCGATAGGCGCTGCCAGCGGAGGCATTATATTGGCCCTCCAGCTTCCCGTTTCGACACTAGCGATGGGGGCGGGGATTGTCGCCGCGGTAGGTGCGGCAACCCAGCTAATCATCGTCATGCGCACGAAGCACTAGCTCAGTTCGTGCACGCCAAGTGGCATGAAGAGTGCCGCTTGGCGGTTGTGCATAGATCGGCCTCATGCTTAACACCTGAACAGCGCGTATTGCAATAAAGCAAGATTAGCTTACGCTTTCTATACTGCTGGTTATTGGCAGCGTCAGAAGTGGTCGCAAAACAACTGACCCTCCGAGAGTTAACGTACTCATATTGTTTCTCTTATTGTTCTCCAGCTATTCAAGGATATTATGGGTCTTCAGGAAATCGCTGTCGGTGGCATCCTTCTTAGCCCACTGCTGATCTATGCCCTTTTGGGCTTCATTGTCACGTTGGTGACCCGCACGCTGCTTCACTGGGTGCTGGGGCAGCATACGTTGTGGTACGCAGCGTGGTTCGACCTGTCGCTCTTCGTCATCCTTACGGCTGGCATTACCTGTGTATTTACTATCCTGCTCGGGGGTTCTTGATGCGCCATTCGCTCCGGCTGCTACTTACTCTGGTTATTGTCGCACTTGCTATTGCCGCCGGTACTTGGCTATGGCGTTACTATCTTTATACTCCCTGGACCCGCGACGCTCGTATTCATGCAGAGGTCGTTACGATTGCGCCTGATGTATCGGGTTGGGTGCATACGCTCAATGTCACCGATACCGATTACGTTACCCAGGGCGACGTACTGTTTGAGATTGATGACACCCGTTATCAAACGGCAGTCGACAGAGCCCAGGCCACGGTTGAACACCGTCAAGCAACGCTCGAACTCAGCCGCGCGGAAGAGAGCCGGCGGAACCAACTGCGTAGCAGTCGTGCGATTAGTGCAGAAGACCAGCAGGTTGCCCAAATCAACTCACGTATTGCTGCCGCTGATCTCAATCAATCCCAGGCCGACCTCATCAGTGCCCAGCTTGATCTAGAACGAACACAAGTAACCGCGCCGGTCAGCGGCCATGTGCTTAACGTGCAATTTGTGGCGGGTAACTACGTAAATCGCGGCACCTCGGTAATGGCACTGATCGCCGCCAACTCTTATTACGTGGTGGGCTATTTCGAAGAGACCAAAATGGCGTCGATCAACGTAGGCGACCCGGTCGAGATCATTCTAATGAACGGCGCCCCCCATCTGGATGGCCGGGTGGCGGGTATTGGCCGAGGCATTGCCGATAGCAACACCACCCTTAACCAGCAACTGCTACCGCAGGTGGCGCCAACGTTTAACTGGGTGCGCTTGGCACAGCGTATCCCAGTGCGCATTTCGTTAGATAACGTCCCTGACGACACGCTGCTTAGCGTCGGCATGACAGCAACGGTACGCGTCCACGCTGCCGAACAGCCTGAGTGATTCATGTCGCCGTTTGTTAATACCTACCTGACGCCCAATGCCACGGCGGTTAAGTTCGCTATCAAAACCACCTTGGCAATGATGCTGGCACTCTATGTGGCTCTCTGGTTCGACCTGGAAAGACCTTACTGGGCGCTAATGTCGGCTGCTTTTCTCCAGGTTCGACCGATGAGCGGCATGGTGATCGAAAAAGGCATCTGCCAGCTTAGCGGCACTTTTATCGGTGCCGTTGCAGGTATCGTGATAATGGCGCTGTTTGTCCAAGCGCGCATACCCGCGCTGATCGTATTGACGGCCTGGATTATGCTGTGCACGTATGTCGGTTCACTGTGGCGTAACAACTACACTTACGGCTGCCTGATGGCTGCCGTCACTGCGATGCTGATTGTGGTGATTTCCAGCGGCAGCACACCAGCGGGTATTTTCGATATCGCCGTGGCCCGGCTTTCCGAACTGGGGCTAGGTGCAGTCTGCGCGATGCTGGTCAGCTCGCTACTCTGGCCATCCCATGTGGGCACGCACCTTGCCACCCAGGCCGACAGCGTCATCAACGAAGCCTTCGAGCATGCCGCCCTGCGTTTGGAAGCCAGCAACGATATTCCAGCGATGCAGAAAGCTCTGCGGAGTAGCCTAGCGCCATTAACACTACTGGAAACCGATAGCCAAGCGGCCCGTTTTGAGGGCCCTGTCGGCCCCGGCCGAGTACGCGCCACCCACGTGCTAACGCGGCGTACGCTGCGCTTTTTCGCCAACCTCCAAGCACTTCATCAACTGATGTACGACCACGCCGATCGGCTCGACCCACAAAGTATCGAGCTTGCATGCCGGGTCGCTCAGGGCTTTCGTGAGGCAGAACACGTCAAGGGGGTCGCTAAAGCAAGAAAAGCACTCCAGGTGCTACGCCATCAGGTTCATGAAAGTGACCAGGAGAACAGCATCGCCCCGCTCGACCAGCGCCTTCGCTTGGGACTTCGCGAATCGATTGGCCATGCGCTGGTGATGCTCGACGCCCGCGAGGCAATTGCTTCACCGGGGCGCCATAAACTACGCTCATCGCCGCTAGCCTGGCACCGTGACCACCTTGCCGCCACTATTAACGCCATACGCTCGGGATTATTGTTTGCGCTACTGGCAACCTTCTGGATTGTTACCGCTTGGAATAGTGCCATGATCGCTATGATGCTGGGCACGTTGTTCTCAGCCTTCTTCGCCAGCCGCGAAAACCCAGTCGCTATCACGATGATGTTTTACAAAGGCATGTTGGCGGCGATTCCCAGCGCCTTTCTGTTCGGCCATGTACTGCTCTCCCAAGCCAATGGTTTTCCGATGCTAGCGATGCTGTTTGGCACGCCACTATTTTTAGGCTTACTGGGAGCCACGAACCCGGCCACCATGGGGTACTGTTTAGCCTTTGCTATTTTCAACATTCTGCTGACCATGCCTGGCAACGGCATGGATTTCACTTTCGACAGCTTCGCCAACCGGGTGGTGGCCGTGGTGATTGGGCTAACCTGCGTCGTTATGGCTTTTCGCCTACTGCCAGGGCCAGGTGCACGACTTAGGAGGCGGCGTCTGATTAAGGCAATTTCCCAGGATATCGATGGGCTACGCCGACGTTCGATTCGAGATGCTGAAACCCGCTTCAGCGGCCATATGGCCGACCGACTACTGCAGCTCGCTCAGCACGACGACATGCTCCCTGAGGACCAACGCCACCTGTTTATTTTAGGCCTGACAGGGCTCGATTTGGGCACCGCGATGTTACGCCTGCGTGACCGTCTCGACGATGCGCCGCATCCGTTAATCCGCCGAACGCACCAAGACCTGCTGCAGACGCTGGCCAACGGTTTTGCAGAGAGTGCCAACGGACGGCCGCCCCAAGGCATTCGCGAAGCCGGTCAGCAGTTGGAAGCGGCGATTGAGACCTACGGTGACATTCCCGCCGACCGTCTCGTGCTCATGAAAGGCTTGGTTGAACGACTCGAACTGGCCTTAGAGCGTCTTGCGCGCATTATGGCGGAGCGGCCAAAGATTAAGTCTATGCATAAAGCCACGAGCGCTCCCGTGCTAAAAAAATAAGTGTCCGCTCATGGAATTACCAGGGTAAAGCGCGAGTGAACTAGCTACTTGTATCGCTGTTGTTCCCGTCGATCAATCATGGGCGCATGCTGAGCCATCAACTCCACGACCCAATCGATAAACACGCGCAGCTTGGCGCTTACATGCCGATTCGGTGGGAAAGCGACGTACATCGGCATTGGATCAAGATACCAACCATCAAATAGGCGAACCAGCTCCCCGCGAGATACGTGTTCCCTGGCCATGTAGTCAGGAAGCCACACTACGCCGAGCCCTGCTAGGCCTGCCGCAAGACCGGCATTACCGTCGTCGACCGAAATCACATAGCGCCCTTGTACGGTGACGCGCTCCCCGTTGCGGTACATGGCGTAGGGTGAATCCACTCCGGCACGGGCCCATCGGAGCCCTACAATGTAGTGAGGCGGAGCAGAGAGTTCTTGCGGGTGTAAAGGCAAACCAGCACTTTTCAGATAGCTCGGCGCTGCGTAAACGCCGATCTGAAGGTCGCCTACGCGGCGCGCCACTAATGATAAATCCGTGAGTTCTCCGCCGCGCACCACACAGTCCACGCTTTCACCTATCAGATCCACCATGCGATCACTCGCCCCCATATCGATTTGAATATCGGGATATTGAGCGTGGAAAGCAGGCAACGCTGGAATCAAGATCATGCGCGCGAAAGGGCTGGGCACGTCCACCCTTAATCGACCGCGAGGCAACACCGAAGCGTTGGACAGGCTGGTTTCAGCATCATCCATATCAGCTAATAGCTTTATAACGCGCTCGTAATAGGCGGCACCGTCAGCCGTAACGTTAACCTTACGTGTGGTGCGGTTGAGCAGCTTTACACGCAGGCGCGCCTCTAGCTGTTGCACCAGTTGCGTCACGCTGGTCTTGCTCATGTGGAGCGTCTCGGCTGCCTTGGTAAAGCTGCCCGTTTCCACTACTCGGGCAAATGCCTGCATGGCGTTAAAGCGATCCATGGCTATACCATCCCCCGTGATTGTTTGAAAATTACAAATAATGTTGAACAGAATTCGCCGTTTATCCACCCAAGATGGGGGCTTAAAGTGACTTCATCGTAAACAACGGGTCGGTTTCGACCTACTGATGGAGATTCACATGGCTAAGCGTGACGTTATTTTCCCCTCCGGCCGCCAAGCGCTTTATGACCAAAACACCTATTCCGCCGCCGTTCGTTCTGGCGACTTTCTGTTTGTGTCGGGCCAAGTCGGCAGTCGTGAAGACGGCTCTCCCGAGCCAGATTTTGCCGCCCAGGTGCAGCTTGCTTTCGACAACCTACAGAGAGTACTGGAAGCAGCGGGCGCAAGCTTCGAGGACATCGTTGATGTGACAAGCTTCCATACTGATCCGGAAACTCAGTTTGCCACGGTAATGGAAGCCAAGACGCGCGCGTTCCCCGAGAAACCCTACCCGAACTGGACGGCGGTTGGTGTGACATGGCTGGCGGGTTTCGATTTTGAAATCAAAGTCATTGCAAAATTACCTGAATAAGCAGGAATACTTCTCATAGGACTATGCGCTGCTACGTAGCGACGCTTCTAGTGGCGGCCTCGATAGACTCCTGGAAGCGCAGAATGTCGCGAGGACTTGATGGAGGCACTAAAACACCGCTTTCCCACCGCGCCACCAGCGGCCACTTGGTTGATAGTGCACGGCCTTGCCGAGCCGGAATGGCTGATCGCTTTCGAGGCCGAGGCGGTACTGCCAGGATACGCCTTAAACAACTAAATGATCGCACCACGTTTAGTAGCAACTCTGGAAAGCGACGAGGCTTGCAACTCTATCGCTCCGAATAAAGACTTTGGTGAAACGATTATGTTGGGTCAAGGATGGCTGGACGAACCACCCTGGCAGTGGTTGGATTAAACTGAGTGCCAACGAACCGAGGGCACTAGCGTTTTATCTTTTCCATTGAGATTGTCGAGAATCTCCTTGCCCTAACTAAAGCGTAGCTGCTGGGACGCTTTAGATTGATCAAAACGGAGGCTCATCACTATCAGTCCAATAAAAATCACCCCAAGCATCAGCCATGCCTGCTCAAATCCTCCCAGCAAGTCTTTTATCAACCCCGCCGCGATAGGTGCTAAAGACGCAATGAGATAGCCGATGCCCTGTACCCAAGCAGTCAGTTGGCCAGCTAGCACGGGGTCGTCTGAGTGATCCATAGTGATGATCAAACTTAACGGAAAAAGGCCACCTATTCCTAACCCCAGCAGCGCGGTTGCCAACCAAGCCATGGTTTTAGGCATTAGCCCAAGAAGCAAAAAGCCCGCCACCGACAACAGAAGAACCAGCAATAACACCGGGCGACGGTCTTTCATTTGTTGAGCCAGTATCGGAAACGTTAGGCCAGCCATCACCTCGATGGCCGTTAGCCAACTAAGCGCCAGCCCCGCTTGCGTTTCAGACCAACCTAAATGGATAAAGGTGGGCGGAATCCAAGCAAGAAGGCAGGTATAACCCGCCGTGCCTAAACCAAAGAAAATCGCCAACGACCAAAATCGAGGCTGCCGCGCCATCGCTGAAAAAGCGATGCTAACGCTGTTGTTTTGACTAGGGGCTGGCAGTACTTTCCTGCGCATCACCCAGCCAACGAGCCCCGCAAGTGCTAAAAGTCCCCATAACGCCAAGGCGCTCTGCCAGCCAAAATAGTCACTCACTACAGGGGTAATGGCAGAGGCAAGCGCCGCGCCCCCCATAATGGAGGCAATATAGAACCCCATCACCATTGGGGTTTTCTCGCCTGCTGCCTGTTTTATCACCGCAGGAAGTGCGGCCTGGATAAACGCTATGCCAATGCCGGCGCCCAGTGCAGCTGTCCATAAACCTGCATACCCGAAGTCAAACCAATGCAACGCATCCGATAAAGCAATCGACACAAGCGCCAGAGTAATCACGCTGTTAAAGCCGATCCGCTTTGCGAGCAATGCGCTAGCAAAACACCCCAGCCCCATCGCTAATACCGGTAACGTGGTTAAAAGCGACAGCTGTGTAAATGAAAGGCTTACATCGTGACGGATTGCCTCAACCAGCGGCCCAATAGCTGCCATGGATGGCCGCAGGTTGAGCCCAATAAGAATGATCAGCAGGATCGTTCTTACCAACGGTATTGATCTCGAATTGCTATTGCGCATACCCACTGCCCACCCTTTATCGTCCATTGCTAAATAAGAATCGGCGCTTACTGTAAAACCTCAGGTTAACTTGAGGTCAAGAGAAATAATGGATCAGCGCATAGACTCTGGGGAAAGGGCATTGAGTGTGGGCGAGGTGGCGAAAAGGAGCGGACTTAAGGTATCGACGATTTATGACTACGCCGCTGAAGGACTAATAACAAGCTGGAGAATTGAAGCTTCGTAGTCAGGTAGGATGTGTATTGTCTATGGCGGCCTGTCTCTTCATCAATACACATTTCATAACCCAGGAGATATCAGGGCGCTTAACTTTACTGTTTCCTTATTTCTGTTTCTTCTGAAATGCATCGCTAAACGCCGCCGCTAAAATGCCAGTGGGCATGGCGATAATGCCGATACCTGCAACGGCCGTTAACCCCGCAAAGAATTTCCCTACCGCAGTTACTGGCGTGACGTCGCCATAACCTACCGTCGTCAGCGTAGCGATACTCCACCAAAGCGCTCGGGGCACGCTACCAAACGCTTCAGGCTGAACTGCTGCCTCCACCACATAAAGGCAGCAGGATGAAAACAGCAACAATAACCCAGCCACGCCTGCGCTTAACCATAGTTCGTGAGAACGAGACTGCAGCGCTTCTGCCAGCGCGGTCCATGCTTGGCTAAACCTGCCTAGTCTAGCTAGCCGCAGCATGCGCGCTAAGCGCAACAGCCTCAGTAAGAACGCATTGTTCTGAGCAATAAATCCCAGAAAATACGGCAAGATCGCTAATAAATCGACCAAAGCCCAGAATGAAAATACATAGCGTAACCGCCCTTTCCAGCCGCGATAACGGGGATCTTCACCAATGGCATACAGCCGCAGCAAATACTCCACAATAAAGATCACTACAAACACAGCTTCCAACGTAGGGAAAAGATACGGTAGAAGCATCCGCAGCGTTGGTTCCGTCTCCAGAATTGCTGTCAGCGCTGCCAATAGAATCAGTACACAAATGACTTTATTGGTTACCGACAGCCCTAACTGTAAACGGACTTCTGGTGCCAACTCCCGATAGAGCGCGGCTTTTGATATTTTCATGCTTAGCAGGGCTTATGAGTAAATTTTAGCTTGGAAGCGACCACTATACCCCTAAAACCCCAACAACCGCTTACGCATAGGACGAATAGAGAACAGTACCAATGCGCCTAAAGCCAACCACTCGACAGATGCAGGTAGCAGCTCCTGAACTTGGTTCGCCTGCTGAACCGGATCCCAACCTGTCATCGCCAGCCCTTGATCAAACACCCAGCCAATCAGCACCGTCACCAGAAGAATGCTGACGAGATAAACCGCTAACGCTTGGTTTCCAAACTCACGCCGCAGAATAGCCAGGGTGGCTAGGCTCGTCACAGGGCCAGCCAGTAGGAAAACTAACGCCATCCCCGGTGAAATGCCTGCCAATAGCAAGCCAGCGGCTACCGGTGTGGCTGCGGTAGCGCAGATATATAAAGGAATACCGATGACTGCCATAAGGATTAGCGCCAACAAGCCACCCGAAAAACCTACCAGGGTTTCCGGCGGCACAAAGGTAACCAGCACCCCCGCCAGCAATAAACCGGCAAACATCCAACTACTAATGTCATCCAATAAATCGCTAAAGGCATACTTTAACCCTGCGATCACCCCTGTCGACTCAGTGGCATGTGCGTGAGCATGGCCATCATCAGCTCCTTTTGATGCACAGCAGCTGCTAACAGGGGTGCTTTTCGGCAGCGCTGCTTGGCCGGTAAAGCCCACTAAAATGCCCGTCACTATCGCCGTTACCAAGGCTCCCAACACTCGCGCCAGCGCCATTAAGGGGCCTAACAGCACACTGGTGATGAGCATTGAATCCACCCCAACGCCAGGTGTGCTAATCAGGAAAGACGTGGTTGGCCCACGGCCCGCCCCACCCCGATGCAACGCCAGCGCGGTGGGAATCGCTCCGCAGGAACACAGTGGCAACGGCATACCAATCACCGCTGCGCGTAAAATGCTGCCCAGCCCACGCCCCCCCATCCAACGCTGTAATAGATGTTCTGGCATTAAGGCCTTAATTAATCCCGCAATTACCAGCCCCAGCAGCAGCCAAGGCGCGGCGCTTAACGCAATACTCAACAACTCATTGATCAAACTCATCGTCGGTTACCTGCTTGTTAGTCAAGAGAATAACGACTAGCCTAAACCCTGTAATCGTTACAGGGTCAAGCCAATGAAACGCTACTATCGTATCGGTGAAGTTGCTAGCCGAACCGGATGCTCGCCGGAAAGCATTCGCCATTATGAAAAGCTGGGATTACTGGCACCGCCACAGCGGGGAGAGCAAGGCTACCGGTCTTATGATCAGGCGGCATTAGAACGCATTGGCTTTATTCGCCATGGCCGTAGCCTGGGGTTAGATCTGCACAGCATTCAGGAGTTGTTAGCACTTTCCGACAACCCCGACACCGACTGCACCGCCGCCGATAATATTGCCAGCCGTCATCTAGAGCACTTAGAAGAACGCATCGCTGCCTTACAAGCACTGGCGGGGGAACTGCGCCAAGTGGTGCATCAATGCCGAGGCGGCAAGGCGGCTAACTGTCAGATCATTCAAACGCTGTATGACCACCAACCCACCTGCACCGAGCGGGGATGCGGAGAAGTGACGGCGTAAAGACTGCCCGCTGCAATATCGCAGTTCAGTATCGTAACAAAGGAACACCGCATGATTGAGACAAGGGAACAACTCGACGCTATTAAAAAGTCATGCTATTCGATGGTGACCAAAAGCGCTGGGATCTCGGCAGGTACCGCCATTATTCCCATACCTGGGCTGGATATCGGCTCAGACGTGGCCATCTTGATGCGCATAATTCCCAAAATTAATGCCCAGTTTGGTTTATCGCCTGAACAAATCGAAAGCCTAGATACTGAAACCAAGCTTTTTGTGATGACCGCCATTTCCAATACGGGAAGCAAGTTAGCCGGAAAATACATCACCAAGACGTTAATCATAACGCTACTGAACAAGATGGGCGTTAAAGTTGCTGCCAAAGGTGTTTCTAAGTTTGTTCCCTTTATTGGCAGCGCTGTGGCGGGCAGTATTAGCTTTACTGCCATGAAGTACATGGGCAACAGACATATCGAGGATTGCTACAAGATTGCCTTGGCAACTCTGGAAAACAAGCAGCTACTTCCAGAAGTAGAGACTGCAACCTTTATCCCTGCCGACCACCCTGCTAATTCCCATTAGCGGGTAGCGTACGGCCTGACAGAGTAGTTTCCACCTTGAGACAGCGATTAACACGCCTAGAGGAAGTTACAGTGTCATCTATGGACTGGAACTAGGGCTATATCGCTGGCCTGCATGAATATTACCCATGAGCAGCAAGCTTAGTACGCCAAAACAGGCTAGCCCTGCCAACAACATTGCCAAATGAAAACCACTTTCCATCGCGCGGGTAAAAAGGTCTTGAAGAGCGATTGAGGTGTTGGGGAATACGTGCTGAGTAATAGCCTCACGCGCAATCTGTTCCACACTACCCACTCCTTGCTCAACTCCTCTCTCAGCTACGGCAGAGGCAAAAACATCAATTGCCCGTTCACTCATTAGTGTACCAAGCAGCGCAATACCAATTGTCATGCCAGCTTGGCGGAGTGCATTCATTGTTGCAGAGGCGGCTCCCGATAGTTCGGCCGGTGCTAGGCTCATCACGGCAATACTCGTGGCAGGAACGGCAAGCCCCACCCCGACACCCAGTAACGCAAACCATCCCCCCACAATCCAGTAAGGTGTTTGTGCCGTGGCCGTTGCCATTAATAGCAAAGCAAGCCCAGCGAAGCCGTATCCTACTGCCGTTAACCGCCGCAGGGGAATCAGCTTATTTAATCTTCCGAATAACAGAGAAACGCACAGCGTCATGACAAATTGCGGCATCATGCGCCAGCCAGCCTCAACAGGCGACCAATGCTGAATCTGCTGGAGAAAAATCGAGAAAAAGAACAGGCTACTGTAGTAAGAGAATCCCAATATGAACGAGGCAAAATTCACCACTAAGAAAGTGCGCCCCTGCAGTAGTGCTATCGGCAGTAAAGGCCGTTCTACTCGACTTTCTACCACCGCGAACAGTGAAAAGCTGATCGCGGCGACCATCAATGCAATGCCCCCCATTTTGATATTTCCCCCTGCCTCAATCATGCCAAACGCCAATGCGCCCAGGGCTACCACACTGAGAACTTGGCCCAACGGATCACGTGCAGCGTGTTCGGGATACTTACGCTCGGTAATGCCGTACATGCCTAGCACCACGACCAATATACCCAGAGGAAGATTAATCAAAAAAATGCTCTGCCAGCCAAAATGATGCAGCAATAGCCCCCCGCATAACGGCCCCAGGATTAGCGCCAAGGCGTTGGAGGCTGACCAAGCACCGATTACGTGCGAACGCTCCTTTGGGTCGGGAAAAGCAGAGGTAAGAATAGGCATAGCACCACAGATCAGGAAAGCACCTGCAGTTCCCTGGATGGCCCTACCCACCAGCAACACGGGCAATGACGGTGCCCAACCGCACACTGCCGAGCCCAGTGTGAACAGGACGACACCACTGAGCCAAGCGCGCTTTTGACCATACCTATCCGCTATTGGACCCGCAGACAGCATGAACCCAGATAGACAGATCGCATAAGCGTTGACTACCCACTGCAGCCCTACGATATCGGTGCGTAATGCCGTCTGCATGGTAGGGAGTGCCACGTTGACGATGCTGATATCAAGTGTGGCAATAAAGCTTCCAAGACAAACAGCGCACAATGCGCCGTAGCGGCGAGAAGGCTGCATGACAGTTCCTTACGGTGAGATAGAAAATTGCGTGCTCTTTGCTTAAGCATACAAACCGACCGACCGTCGGTCAATACATTATGCTGTATCGATCGCCTATGCTCTGAGCCTTAGCTCGCCTAAACTAGGCCGTATTTTCTAAGGGATGTTGAAGCCAACCAAGAGTTAAAAATCGACATAATGGATCATAAGACAACGAAGCCAACGCCGCAGGCAGCTAAAGCGCCAAGAACCAAACCGGCTGAAATTCGCCTAAATGAGCTGATGACTGCCGCCGAAAAGCTCTTCCTGGCCAAAGGCGTTGAAGCCACAACAATCAACGAAATTGTTAAGGAAGCCCAAGTTGCCAAAGGCACGTTCTATCACTACTTCTCATCCAAGAACGACATGCTGGTTGCTTTGGGTGAACGGTACACGGCTGACTTTCTAGCGCGCCTCCAGAAAGCCCTGGACGCCTGCCCAGACCACGATTGGCTGCAGCGATTGAGAACATGGATTGAAGTCAGCGTCGACGTGTATGCACAAACATACCGAACGCACGACATCGTCTACACCAACCATCACCATCATGATCGTTCTAACCAAGCCAGGAACGCCCTTCTTGATCAACTGCTAGACATCATTGAAGGTGGACAATTGGCGGGCACCTGGCGAGTGGAGCAACCAAGGGTAGTGGCTCTGGTTATTTATTCAGGGGTGCATGGCGCTACAGACGATATCATTGCAGCCAAGGCTAACGACCGTGCACGCTTTGCACACCAAGTGGCAGATGCTTGTCTGCGTATGCTGCCCCCTCCGGAAAAGACAGCCAGGTAAACTTTTTATCGCGGATCTCAGCACCTATGATTAACGCCTTTGCCGTATCCAACTATCGCAGTCTGAAAAACGTTGTCTCTCCCCTAACAGGTCTCAATGTGGTTACCGGGCCCAACGGATGTGGAAAATCCAACCTGTATAAATCGCTGCGGCTACTGGCAGAGACGGCTAAAGGCAATTTGATCTCATCGATTGCCCAGGAAGGCGGGCTTGATTACACCTTTTGGGCTGGCCCGGAAAAACTCACCAAAAGCATGAAAGATGGCACTGCGCCCATTGAAGGCTCCGCCAAGAGAAACAATCCCCGCCTTAGGCTGGGTTTTGTGGGTGAAGACTTTGGTTACGCCATTTCACTGGGAATGCCCGCGCCGCAGGGGTTTGCTGGCTACGGGGACCCTTCCATGTTCCAGTTCGACCCCGAGATAAAGCGCGAGTGTATCTGGGCTGGCGACGTCTGCCGCCCCAGCAGTTGCCTGATCGACCGAGTCGGATCAGTGGTGAAAGTGCGTGTTGGCCGCAAATGGCAGGTTTACGACGCCCATCTCAATAGCTACGAAAGCATTTTGAACGAAATCAGTGACCCGATCGCCGTACCTGAGGTTCATGCGGTCCGGCAAGCCATTCGTAGTTGGCGCTTCTATGATCAGTTCCGAACCGATTCGCAATCTATTATCCGCACACCACAGATTGGTACCCGCACCCCGGTGCTGGATCACGATGGCCACAGCCTAGTGGCCGCATTACGAACCATCCACGAGATTGGCGACAGAGAAGCGTTGTACGAGGCGATTGAAGACGCCTTTCCCGGTGCAACCATCAATTTTGCAGCCGACGCCGGTAACCGCTTCCTATTACAATTTCTTCAGGATGGGCTACTACGCCCCTTAAACCAGTCGGAATTATCCGACGGAACGCTTCGCTATCTACTGCTGGTGGCGGCACTGCTTACCCCTCGTCCGCCCTCCCTATTAGTGTTAAACGAACCGGAAACCAGCTTGCATCCGGATCTGCTGCCTGCCCTAGGACGCCTGATTATTCGCGCATCGCAGGAAACCCAAGTGTGGGTGGTCTCCCACGCGCCACGCTTGGTGGCCACTTTGGAAAAAGAGGCTGCCTGTAACGCGATTGCTCTGAATAAAGAGTTTGGCGAGACCGTTATCCTCGGCCAGGGATGGTTGGACGAACCACCCTGGCATTGGATGGATTAAACAAGAGAAACGGCGCGGTAAGCGGCCTAGCAGCTGGGCAGCGTAATCACCCCTTTCAAGTAAGGCGCAACGCGGCCTTTGATAATCACGCGGTCGCCTTCTATCTCGCAGCTCAGCGCACCTTTGCGGGCTCCACCCTGGCGTGCAGTAAGCTGCCGTTTACCCAGTTTTTTCGCCCAGTAAGGCGCAAGCGAGGTATGCGCCGAGCCAGTAACGGGGTCTTCTTCCACACCGACTTTGGGGCCGAACCAACGGGAGACAAAGTCTACATCGCTGCCTTTCGCGGTAACGACAATGCCGCGCCCTGGGAGGTGCTTCAATTGCTGCATATCCGGCGTTAGCGATTCAATCAACTGCGCATCGTTAACCACCACCACGATATCGTCAGATATCAGCAGCTCTTCGATCTCGTTAATCCCTAGCGCTGCCTTTACCTCAGCTTCCATCGCCAAGGGTTCGACTACCTTTGCGGGAAAATCCATCGCCAGCTCGTCGCCGTCACGCTGCACTAAAAGCTGCCCACTGCGGGTCTCGAACTGCAGTGTTTCAGCGCTATCGCCCAGCGCATTAAAAATCACCCACGCCGCCGCCAGCGTGGCATGACCACACAAATCTACTTCTACAGAAGGGGTAAACCAGCGCAGGTGATAGCCAGACTCGGTCGGCACAAAGAAGGCGGTTTCAGAGAGGTTGTTCTCCATGGCGATTGCCTGCAACAACGTATCATCCAACCACGTTTCTAGCGGGCAAACCGCCGCAGGGTTACCTTCAAACGGTTTAGCGGCAAACGCATCTACCTGGTAAAGATCAATATTCATTACAGCCAGCCTTTTCTAACATTAGGGGTCATTTAAGAGATCGCATTAAAGCCTGCCCACGATAATACCAAGCCTTGATTGGCGGAGTGAGACTCAGCAGATGTCACAGCTGCTCGAACTCTATGCCACACAGGGAACTGGCCTGATACCAAAACGCCCCGAACCAAGTCGGGGCATTTTGCGATTGCTGGGATATAGACGAAATTATATCACCAGCGATAGCTCACTTTCGCGCTGATTTCACGCCCCGGATTATAGTAATCAGCCGTGCTTGAACCAACCACGTGTTGCTCGTCGAGCAAGTTGCTGACATTAACGGCTAGGTCGGCGTCTTTGGTGAGCTGGTAGCTGAAGGCCGCGTCGAAGAGCGTTGCTGCACTGCTCTTTGACGTATTGGCAGTATCAAAGTAGTAGGAGCCAACATAACGGGCGCCGAGGCCAACACTCATATCCTGGCGTGGCAAGGTATAGTAGCCCCACAGCGACGCCGTATGTTTAGGTGCCGCAGTGAACTCGTTACCTTCTCTGGAGGCGTTGCTGTCGCGTACCACTTCCGACTCCATATAGGAGTAACCACCGGCCACGCTAAAGCTATCGGTCAACTCAGCCTTGGCTTCCAAATCAAGCCCCCGTACGCGGGACTCACCTACAGTTTCCCGCTCAATAACGCCATTGTCCTGTACAACCGAGATGGTGACGTCATCCCTGGTCAGGTCATAGATGGCCGCCGAAAACAGCGCATTCGTACCAAAGGGAGAATATTTCGCACCAATTTCGTACTGCTCGCCCCGCTCGGGATCGACGCCAATCGTGGGCGGTGCGACCGACTCCACCATGCTGACATAGGTAGAAATTTCGTCGGTGACGCGATAGGTCAGAGCACCACGGAATGAGGTCTCCGAGAAATCATCGGAATCGGTAACGCCCTCCATGTTGGTACTTGAGACATCCATTGAGTCGTTGCGCACGCCCGCTGTCACGATGAAGCGGTCATAGAAGGACAAATTCTGTGTCAGGAAAACCGACTCGGTGGTGAAGTCCTGCTTGTTGCGGCTATAGACGTTCAGGCTACTTGGGGCACCGCTAAAGACGGGATTTGCGATATCAATGGAGGTCGCATCGCCGTAAAACGAACGGTCTTCGGTTGAGGCATCACGATACTCGATACCCACGAGCGTGCTGCTATCGACCTGATCAAAGCGGGCGTCATATTGCAGGATAGCGTTGCCGATCAACTCCTGGGCTTCATTGTCGGTACCAAAGTAGTCACGATCCACCACGCTGCCAACGCGCGCCGCAGAGTCGGTGATATAAACGTAACCGAAGTCGTCGGTCAGGTCACTGTAGCGTAGATTCCCCCGCAGCGTCAGCCCGTTGTTGAAATCGTGAGTGAATTGCCCGGTGAGACTGGTACGCTCGACGTCATGATAGTTAAAGCCGGGCTCGCCAAAGAACTCGCTGCGGTCGTACTCCCGATCAAGCGGATAACCGCCGCTATTAGGGGTGTCGTCACGCTTCAGGTAATCGAAGATAACGCTTGCCGAGGTGTACGCCGTCGGCTCCCAAGTCAGGCCTCCCATCAGGAAACCATTGTTATCTTTGGAGTGATCGTATTCGCGATCGCTGTCCCGGATGGTGCCGGTAAAACGGTAGGCCACTGTCTCGTCAGCGTTCAGCGTGTCCCCCACATCAACACCGGCCTCTTTTGCATCAAATGAACCGTAGGAGAGATAGCCCTCTCCAAAACGCTCAAAGCGTGGCCGTTTGCTCACGAAGTTGACCGAACCGCCCGGATCCGCCGGGCCAAACAGGGTGGAGTTGGCGCCACGCAACACCTCAACGCGCTCGTAGGCATAGGGTTCCTCACGCACACCGCGCATTGAGCCTAGCGTCAGTCCATCACGGTAGGTGGTCGCCTGAAATCCGCGAATTTTAAAGTAGTCGTTACGGTCATCAGTGCCGTAATAATCGGTGAGAACGCCTGGCGTATATTGCAGCACTTCCTCGGTAGTAGAAGCGTTACGCTGCTCGATCTCCTTCTCAGTGACGACCGACACGGAGGCGGGGGTATCGAGGATACTGGTAGCCACCTTACCGCCGACCCATAGCTCCTGAGCCACTATCGAATTGGCATCATCATCAGCGTAGGCCTGGGCGTTGACGATAATAGGAGCAAGGCGATAGCCCTCATTATCGTCAACGCCTTCGCCTGTCTCCTGCGCATTCCCGATCATGGGAATAGTCACCAGCGTCGTGCCGCACAGAATGGCGGTAGTGGCCTGCTGCCACCGTAACCAATTTGCGTTGCGCCGGGCTGTGCTACGGCTATCAATCATGTTGAAGACCCCTTGAAATACATAAACCTACCCTGCTCGCTTCGTGGTTTTCTTTTGAAAGGCCGGGAGAGTATCCAAAGGGGATAGCACGGAGTCAATAGTGCTAATACCAATCATAATCATTTATTTTAAAAGTTGGCCATATTGACAACCCGCCAGCAACACATGTTCACGAAATAAAAAAGCCCCATGTTTTGGACAACACGGGGCTTTTGGCAAGTGCGTACGTACCTTCTGGCTCAGTTTTCCTCGACAGCGGCACGCCCTTTGATGATAGAGCGGGCAAGCATCAGGTACGCTACCGAGCCACAGGCGGCCATGGCCAGGATGACCGCTTCAAGCGTATGCGGCAACATGGCAGACAGTGCGCTCAGCAGCCCGGCAACACCGAACTGGGCCGCACCCAGAAGCGCTGCGGCCGTCCCGCCACTGGTGGGAAAGTACTCCAAAAAGCAGGCCTGAATATTCGGCGAGATCGCCCCTACCGCACCGATGGTCAGCATCATGGCGGGCAAGAAAGCGTACAGCGGCCACTCCATAAAAGCCGCCATCACCAACAACAGTATGCCAACACCCTGACAGCCCGTTGCCAGCTGCAGGATACGCAGTGACGATAGCCTGGAAAGCAACACGCGATTGAGAATATTGAAGATAAGCATCGCGACGATATTCGCCGCAAACAGCATCGAAAAGCTTGAAGGCGACTGGCCGAAATGCCCCTGATAGATAAATGATGCATAGGTGATAAACATCATCAGAGTAGAAAATGAGGCAGCCTGCCAAACGATGAACGGCAGGGCTGGCTTTGTCGACAGTACCAGTTTGTAACGCGCCAGCAGGCTCATCTTAGGGCTTTTCGCTCGAGACACCTTACCCGTACCGGTAAAAAGCACCCGCACCAACAACGGTACCAGCAGCACCGCGTATACCGCCAAGGCGAAAAAGATATAGTGCCAGGAACCCAACGCCAGAATCGCACTGCCCACGCTCGGCGCAATGCCAGGCGCCAGCACCATGATAAAGCCCATCATCGAAAACAGTTTCGCGGCATCGCGGCCCGCCACCCGGTCGCGCACCAACGCCGGCACAGATACCAGAGTAAAGCCAGCGCCAAGGGCCTGAACAGCTCGCCCGACGAGCAGCGTGTTCAAAGAATCCGCCATACCAATGACAATGCTTGAGAGCGCAAAAATCGCCAGGCCGCTCATCAACACCCGCTGGCGCCCGAAGCGGTCTGAAAGCGCACCGCCGATTAACTGACCAAACGCCATCGCGAAGACATACACTGAAACGCTCAGCGACACCGCCTGCTGAGAAACTCCCAGCGATTCGCCAATAACCGGAAAAGCCGGCAGGTACGTATCCATGGAAAACGGGCCCAGCATCATGGTCAATGCCAAGCTCAGCACCACAATGAACGGCGTTTTAGATTGGGTCATAGAAGCTCGCGGTAAAGGGGCGTAATGATAGACAACACCCACAATATGATACCGACAGTTGCTATCAAGGCAATCGAATAGGTAGGTGGTTTGCTAATGGGGCTTTGGGAGCAAGGTTTTGAGAGCTGGGGTTTGAGAGTAAGGCTATGAGAGTAAGTGGACAGCGCCCAAGCAACAACAGGTATGATTGCATAGCGCATTTAATACCAACGAGGAGAGCCGAATGCCCGCCTACATCGTACTAACCCGTGAACACACTCACGACAACGAAGAAATGAAGCGCTACAGCGAAAAGGCCAAAGCCGCCCGCGAAGGCCACGACCCACAGCCGCTCGCCTTTTATGGTGATTTTGAGGTGCTAGAAGGAAGCGCCATGGAAGGTGCGGTGATTCTACGCTTCCCCGACATGGCCGCCGCCCGCGCCTGGTACGAAAGCCCCGCCTATCAGGAAGCCCGCAAACACCGTTTCCAAGGTGCCGACTATCGCGTTTTTCTAGTGGATGGAATAGCAGAGGCTTAATGGTCAAAGCCCCTGCGGGTCGCCAGCGAGGGGTACAGCTATCGCAACAAGATGAAATGTTCGATCAGTCGAATCATCAGCGTTTTCTGATCCGGTAGGCTTTCTGCCACCAATAGGGCCAGGGCCACTAGGGTATTGTCATTAATCAGTTGCTCTACTGGCTTTGCCAGCAACGCGGCGTTGCGGCGCAGGTACCACAAGAATAGAAACGAGCCGCAGCGTTTGTTGCCATCGGCTAGAGGGTGAGGGTCTGCTTCAACTCACCGATGGCCTGAAGTGCCTCTTCCAATCCTAAAGGCTGCATACCCGGCTGTTTGATGCCCACTTCCGCCAACTGCTGCTCATCGTAGCCCTGTAGCAAGCTCCAGGAACGAGCGTAATCGCTAATCACACGGGCAACTGCTTCACCTTCAGTTGATACCAAGCCTTGATTGGTCAGGGTTCGGCTTAGCAAACTCACCGCCTGCTCAAACTCAATGCCACGCTCGGTTAGGCGGCGCTGGTTTAAGGTATAGCCTTGAATCAAATATCGTTTGAGAACATCTGTAGCCCACTTGCGAAACTGTACGCCACGCGGAGATTTAACGCGGTAGCCAACTGAAATAATGACATCAAGATTGAAGTGATCAACCTGATAAGATTTGCCATCTTCAGCAGTATGTGCAAATTTTGCACATACTGAATTTCGCTCTAACTCCCCTTCTTTAAAAACATTGCGAATGTGCTTCGTAATGACAGAACGCTCGCGCCCAAATAATTCACACATCTGCGCCTGGCTTAACCAAACGGTCTCTTGTTCCAGCGTTACCTCGAGGTGTGATTGTCCATCTTCGCTGGTGAATATCTGTATTTGCTGATCATTCATGAGTGCTGCCTCCCTGGTTTACATCAAACGCTTTATGTCTTTAAAACAAGCACCTCCCAAGCAAGCAGCACTCAATACGGCAGTAGTCACCTTTCCATACTAAAAGAGAGATTCAAGCGCGCCCACAATCAGAGATTAAGTAAAACTTACCACAAAAGCTGTTTATTTATACAGCAAAATATCGCCATGATTCTGCCAAGTAAATCTGGGCGTTTCAACTCACAAAAATCATCACCACCAGCACCATGGTCAGCAGTAGCAGGTATACCCTGGCATGAATACGCTCAGGGATACGCCCGATCCAAGTCGATGCCAGTCGGATGCCGAGCCATGAGCCCACTGCGAGTACCAGCAAGGCGCGCAGATCCACATAACCGGCATACCAGTCCCCCAGCGCGGGGTGATTTGCCGACAGCAACACATACGTCGCGGTGCCACTTACCGCCATGGGCAACGATAACGGGTTGGCCATGGCGGTGGCTGCCGTCATGCTCGCGCCTCTACGGCGCATGAGCGGTACGGTCATCACACTGCCGCCAACACCCAGCAAGGCGGCCACCGCGCCAATCAATGTCCCTGTCATCGCCGTTACCCCACGCCCCATAGGGCGCACCTCGCTCTCCGCTTGATGCAGAAAACCGGGCCGCAGCACGGCATCCATAATCGTGAGGGCCAAATAGCCTATAAATGCCCAGCGCACCCACTCGCCACTTAACAACACGGCCGCCGCCGCGCCCAGCACAGCCCCAATGGCGATATAGCCCACCAACGGACGCACCAGATGCCACGGCACAGTCTGCAGTTGATGGTGACGCCATGTAGACAGTGAAGCAGCAAAGACCATCAACGCCGTCGAGGTAGCCACCGCGATATGCATAGCCGCCTGACCGATGCCACTATCCAGCCCATGGACGGCCATCAGCAGGGTATACAGCAAAGGAACCACCACAAACCCACCGCCGAAACCGAACAACACGGTGGTCACTCCGGCCAACCCGCCACAAAGAAGCAATACGCTATACACCGGCACTCTCCTGATGAAACGAAACAGCAGGCACTATATGCTGGCGAGGATTGGCCGACATTCGTCATTCGGACAACCATCAACGCGTTTCAGCCAGGTTCACGCTAATGCTCAATACGCCTCTTTCAGATGTGGATCATGTGGCACGGCCCATAGTGGCCATCGGTACTGATTACCGCCCCGGCACCCTCCTCGATTTTCATACCCATCGGCGTGCCCAGTTTCTCTATGGCATGAGCGGCGTGATGGAAGTCAATACGGATGACGGCACCTGGATGGTGCCACCCTACAGCGGCGTCTGGCTGCCTGCGGGCAAGCGCCATCAGGTGCGTATGAATGGAGTGAGCACCCGAAGCCTGTATATCGAGCCCCACGTCGCGCCACGCGCTTCGCCCAACTGCGAGGTGCTGGTCGTAACGCCTCTCCTGCACCACCTACTGCTGGCTTCCGCCCACATCCCCGCGCGCTATGACGAAAACGGCCGCGATGGTGCCCTGGCGCAACTACTTCTATACGAACTGGAGCAGGCTCAGGCCTTGCCGCTGTTTGCGCCCCTGCCCCACGATATTCCACTCGCCAACCTGTGCAGAGCATTTCTCGGCCAGCCAAACATTCACACGCTGCCTGATGAATGGGCCCGGCAGTTACATTGCAGTCAGCGCACTTTCAATCGCCTATTCCGTCAGCAGACCGGGCTCTCCTTTGGCGTATGGCGCCAACAGGCCTGCCTGATGGCGGCTATTCCCAGGCTGCTCTCCGGCAGTTCCGTTACCCAAACCGCGCTGGAACTCGGCTACGACAGCCCGGCCGCTTTCTCCAGCATGTTTCGCAAGGTGCTCGGCCAATCTCCCAGCGCTTTCGTCCGGGAGGCGTTAAAAGAGGACGGCGCCTTAAAATGATATATTCGGATCACAAATTGAGCCGAATAGGCTTTTTATTCGGCTCAAGGATGAAATAGCCCTGCGCTGCTTATTCCTGTTAAGCTGTTAATGTCGTTAAGCCAGTCATGAAGTACCGATATATGGATTCAAAAAAGTCAGACCACTAAGCCGCAGCAACTTTGTTTTCTCGTTGTTGCGGCCGCCTGCTTAAACCACTTCCTTACATGTAGGCCGCCGCCAAATCATCTTGTTTGCGCGGAGATTTTATCGTGCCTATTAAACATCCTCGGCTGTGGACTTACAGCCTGCCGGTAGCGCTGGTTCTGCTGGCTCCCTTCAATATTCTCGCGTCGCTCGGCATGGACATTTACCTGCCGATTGTGCCCGCCATGCCAGCGATTCTCGGCACAACGCCCGAGGTAGTTCAGCTAACGCTTACTCTCTACATGATTATGCTTGGCGTCGGTCAAATTATTTTCGGGCCGCTTTCAGACCGCTTGGGTCGGCGCCCGATTCTGATTAGTGGGGTATTAGTATTCGCGGTAACTTCATTGGCACTCGCGGTTACCACGTCAGCTTGGCTTTTCGTTTTACTACGACTAGTACAGGCTGCTGGGGCAGCTGCGATGCTAGTGGCCGTTTTCGCAACGGTGCGCGACGTTTATGCGGATACTCCCGAGAGCGCAGTTATCTATAGCTTAATGAACGCGATGTTGGCTTTCGTTCCCGCGCTCGGCCCCATTGCAGGAGCCACAATTACGAGATATTTCGGCTGGGAAGCCATATTTCTTGCTCTCTGTATCTCAGCACTCATAGCACTCCCCTTCGTATTACCAAAATGGCATGAGACACGAAAAAGCAGAGAACACTCCAGCAGAGCCGATTTTAGCTTAGTGCTTAAGAGCCCTTGCTTCTGGGTTTATACGCTGGCTTTTGGCACTGCGATGGGCTCGTTTTTTGTGTTTTTCTCTAGTGCGCCTCGGGTACTCATCGAAGGAACTGGCTTATCCGAAATGGGTTTTAGCGTTGCCTTCGCCACGGTAGCTATCGTGATGATTGCCACAACACGCTTCGCCAAGCGCTTCGTGGCACGCTGGGGAATCCCGGGCTGCGTGGCTCGTGGCATGCTAATGCTACTTTTCAGTGCGATCTTGCTTGGGGTGGGCGAGATCTTCCTGACACCCAGCATCTGGTCTTTCGTGTCACCCATGTGGCTGGTTGCGGTCGGTATCGTGTTCACAACATCGGTGACAGCCAATGGTGCGCTTCATGAATTCAGCGAGATGGCAGGTACTGCTGTTGCCCTGCACTTCTGCGTTCAGAGCCTTATCGTCGGTGTGATAGGCACAGGGGCAGTGATAGCACTTGATGGAAGCAGCGCTTGGCCACTTATCGCCTATACTGGCGGCATGGCAGCGATGACACTCGCTATGCTTATAGGACTAGCGCGATATAAACAGCAGAGGTAGGTTGATTCAATCAGCCCTAACGCCAATGCAGGTTTGCGGTAATTCTCTCTGAAGTACTGCTTATCTTTTCAGGCCATTCGTTCCAAAATGAATGGCCTGAGCCGTTAGCTCGCCCACCATCACCGCCACTAGCTTTCTCACTTCGAGTGTTACTTCGAGCGTGCCAATCATGATGGTGAGCACCTAGTCGGCGTGTACCTTTTTAGTCGGCATAAGGTGCAACACACCCACCACTACTGAGCCTACCAGCAAGCCAATCACCGCAGAACACAGCGTATTGAAACTCCAGCCCAGCAAACCGCCCAAGGCACCGGTTGCCTCGGCAATGCCGTGCTCGACATGGTGTACCCACGCATAGGGCGCGTTGAACCAACCCGTTCCATCGGCACCCAGATTGGCCATCAGAATATGCCCACCTACCCAGAGCATGGCGACGGTGCCCACGGCCGAGATGGTCGCTAGCACCTTGGGCATGGCCGTCACCAGCCCACGGCCCAAGGCCTGAATTCCCGAATTATTCCGCTGGGCAAGTTTCAGGCCGATATCATCCATCTTGACCAACAGCGCCACCACGCCATACACCAGCAGCGTGATAACAAACGCCACCACCACCAGGCTCGCCATCTGTGACCAGAATCCCTGATGGGAGACCGTGGCAAGCGCGATTACCATGATTTCAGCAGACAGAATCAGGTCGGTGCGAACGGCACCACTCACGATCTTTTTCTCGGCTTCCGGCCCCTTCTCTACCGCTGGTTTTTCGTCGTCATGCTGACCGGATAGCTTATGCCAGACCTTCTCCGCGCCTTCAAAGGCTAGGTAAGTGCCGCCCACCATCAGGATGATCGGCAATAGCGCGGGCAGAAAGTAATTCAGCAGCAGCGCCACCGGCAGGATAAAAATCAGCTTATTGCGGATCGACCCCAGCGCGATCTGCTTCACAATCGCCAGCTCACGCTCCGCTGTCACCCCCTGCAAATATTGCGGCGTCACCGCCGTATCATCGACCACCACCCCGGCCGCCTTCGCCGTTGCACGCCCAGCGGCGGCACTCACATCATCCAGTGATGCTGCGGTCAACTTCGCCAATGCGGCAATGTCATCCAGTAATCCTATCAAGCCGCCTATGGCCATGGATGTTTCCCTCCGTGAATAACAGGTGCAGATAGTAAAGCATACAGCGGGTGAGTTACCTTCAAAGTGCTTTGAGGCAAAGGCATTCACTTGCTATAGGTCGATTTTCATTGCAAGCGATATGATCTCACTGACCAAGCCCACTACTTACTGCGTGCCTTCATAAGCTTGCCCAAGTAACACCGTATAGCGCGTACTGCGCCCACCGCCGGGAAGCTTGGAAAGGCAGCCTTTTTCCAGCAGCTCGGCCAAATCCCGCGTTGCGGTGGCTTTACTCACTTTGGCCAACGATTGGTACTTACGAGCATTGATGCCCTGCTCAAACCCCTCCCCTGCTGTATCCAATAAGCGGTTCAGCACCTTGATTTGCCGTTCGTTCAGCACGGTAGTGGCATGGCGCTGCCAGAAGGTGGCTTTCATTAACACACGGTCGATTCTTAACAGCGCCTGCTCAAGCGCCTCTTTCAGCGTATCCAGAAACCACAACAACCACGGCGTAATATCTAGGCTGCCTTTCTGAGTGCTTTCGAGATAATCGTAGTAAGCTCTACGACGCGACATGATCGCTGCACTTAGAGAGTAGAAACGCACCGATTGACGCTCTGCTTGTGCAAGCGCCCGGTCGGTGACTGCACGAGTGACGCGCCCATTGCCATCATCAAAGGGGTGCAAGGTAATCAACCATAGATGGGTAATGCCCGCGCGAACCAGCCCATCAAGCCCCTGCGGCGGCTGGTTGAACCAAGTAATAAAGGCATCCAGCTCAGCCTCCAACTGCCCACGGGGCGGAGCTTCAAAATGCACATTAGGTTGATCAAGACGCCCCGACACCACTTGCATGGGGTGATCCCCACGCAGCTCGCCTACTCGTACATTGCCAAGCACGCCGGGGCCTTGCACAAAAAGCATGGATTGCCAGAGGCACAACTGTTCGCGGGAAAGTGGCTCATCCAACTGGTGCGTGGATTGCAGCAATAGCTCTACGAGTGCTTCAGATTCCGGTGTTGTTCTGGCAGAGACACCGGCCTGTTCTAAACCCAGCTGGCGCGCAACGGAAGACCTCACGGAACCAACATCCAGGCGCTCACCTTCGATTTCGCTGGTACGAATCGCATTCTGGATCAGTGCATCCATCTCCACATCCAAATCGGCCTGACCGTGGACAGCCTCTGCTTTACCCAACACCCGGCCCTGCAGTAACCGCAAGGCATCCAACGTAGGTCGTAAAGCAGGCTCATCCCACTCAAAACGCGGCCAATTTCGCTGTTCCCAGATATACATGAGCCGATTGCCCGCCTATTCAGATCATATTATGAGCCGATTATGGTTGATATTCGGCTCATAGGCTAGTCAGAGAGCTTGTGAGTATTGTCTTTCTTGTCAAACATACCTATGTTCATATTTGTTACTTTTGAATATAGGAAGCAAATCATGGCTACCACCAGTCTTAGCTTAGGGGAGCACTGGGAAGTCTTTATCAGAAACGAAGTCTCTAGCGGACGCTACGGCTCGGCAAGTGAGGTTGTGCGTGATGCGTTACGTGCAATGGAAGAGCGCAAAAGCAAACTTGAAGCGCTTCGAACTCACTTGGCCCAAGGTGCAGAGCAAGCAAGAACCGGTGAATTCGTGGATGATTTTTCGATGGATGCATTAATCAACGATTTGGATAGTGAAACGTAATGCTCAGCTTCCGTATCACGCCAAGGGCAAGAGACGATTTAAAAAATATCGGCCGCTATACGGAGTGGCAATGGGGCAAGAACCAACGAAATACCTATCTAAAGAATTTTGAAAAACGGTTTCACTGGCTCGCAGAAAATCCCCAGTTGGGAAAGCACCGCTCGGATGTTAGCGAGG
Organism: Halomonas sp. MS1; assembly: GCF_024182575.1. Lineage (NCBI taxonomy): Bacteria > Pseudomonadati > Pseudomonadota > Gammaproteobacteria > Oceanospirillales > Halomonadaceae > Halomonas > Halomonas sp. MS1. Next base: position 2,459,173 of record NZ_CP098926.1, on the reverse strand, counting down.
GTTATTACAGCTACTCTCAGGGCCAGCACGTTATCTTTTATCTTATCGGCCAGGAATGTATTGAAATCATTGGCATTCCTCACAAAGAGATGGATATCGTTTCATATTTTCTGCCTGAATGAGCCAAAATAGTTTAACGACGGCCTACTTAAATGTTTGCCAAGCGCACATCCTGAATAGCCTTCAGCGTTTTGCCATTAGCATCCTTCCAAGCAAGCCGACCGTTGGCGCTGCCGCCCACCAATACGCCTGCCGCTGTTCCATGGCGCTTTCGCATTGACGGAAAAAGTACTGAGTATCAACATTTGACTGGCAACGTGTGCTTTGACCATGGCGATCCATTGGTCGACGCCGCCCTAGGCATAATACAAGTACTGCGCTGCGTGGTGAGCACTCAATTGGCACGAGGTGAACTCAAAGAAGTCTTAGCAGAATTCCGCCCGCAAGCGTATCCGTTTCATTTGCTGTACCCGCCATCACGCCAACGCTCGGCTAAGCTCACGGTGTTACGCGATGCTCTGGACCTGCACTGGGGGCGAAAACCTCTTAACCCGCGACAGGTTTAATACCAATGTTCCAATCTGCCGTGTTCTAAGGCATGAACTGAGCTTTCTCCTTAGACTAAACCGAACCGGCCGTCATCAGACGGCCTCTTGAAACCCTCAAGTGTTTGACGCGAGGCCGATCAGCGAATATCGCAGGTCGTTTCCTTGCCATAGACATCGCTGACACGCGGTGCCCCGTCGCCCATTACCAGCCCTCCGGCGCTACGCAGGTAGTAAGTACCGGGGGTATCAGCAGCGAATTGCGCCCCGATGTAAACGCTGTCGCCTTCTTCGACTCGGATACCGGAAAACTCGGTTGCGAAGGTATCCACAGTTAGGGCCCGCTGACCGCAGACCAGTTCGAGAGTTTGTGACGGCGGCTCGAGCATCAGTTCAGCCACCAGCTCGGCCTCGCGTTGTAAATACTCGGTCTTGACGCAAGCCCTGAGGTCGGGCTCCTTCCAGCACTCGTCCCGGCCCGAGATCCAGCCGCGCTGCATGGCGCGCAGGGTATCGGTGGTTTCATCAGCTCCCACGTCCAGACCCTGCGCCGCAGTGACAGCCGCGGCGAACCGGTCGGCCAGACGCCGATCCAGCGCGGCCAGCTCGGTGTCTTCGCAGATCAGTTTTTCCGCAGAACTTTCGGCCTGCGCGCAATCGAAGGAGGGCCCCTCTTGCGCCAGTCCTACAGCGGGCACCAGCGCCAAACAGGTGAGGATCGAGAGGGATCGCATATTCATCGGTTTTCCTTTTCTTGATGGGGTTCAGTCCGCCTGCATCCCGGCATAGACAACCATACCGAACGTCGTCCAGTCGTTCAGAATATGGGTGCCGGTCGAGGCCCAGATATTACGGGTGATAAGGTAAGGCAAAAGCAGGACGATTCGGATCGGAATGAGCGCAACGGCCTGCGCCATGTTCCCCTGATACGTCGGCAAGTGAGCCAGCCCGAAGATGATCGACGCAACCAGCACAGCGAGACACAAAGCGGATTTACGCGGCATGGCTCGGTGCAGCAGCGCGAGGCTACCGAGAAAAATCAGGACGGTAAAGATTTCTTCGCCCAACAGTTGAACAGCACTCCAGCCAAAGAATAGGACCTTGTCTAGCCCAGATGCCGTCGTCAACATGTCCCCCACCGGATTCGCCGCGGTGTGGAACACACTGTTGATCAGGGTGCCGACGACGATCGTCACGATCACGTTCAGCAAGAAGAACAGTACGATGAGTCCGATATCTCTAAGACCAAGCGGCCGGAACAAGGCGAACGGCGCCTTGGCGCCGCCGACTGCGGCGACCGCAACCAAAGGAATGAGGACGAACAACAGCGGAGGGATGAAACCGCCGAAGCCGCTGTGGAACAATGGCTGGGCGACGATGAGCACGACGAAAGAGACCGCGACGGCTGCAAGCACGATGCCCCAGCCTGTCAGGCTGAAGCCGTTGGGAAACCTCCGATAGTAAGGCAAATCCAAGTCTTGCCTCTCGAAGAACAACATAGTGTTGGCCGCAAGATCGTTCGCACTCATGGGCGTAAACCTTTTCACCTATTCACACCGTTCAATCTGGTCTGTGTCGACTGACGCCAGTTCCACCAGATATTAGGCACCTGAGTTCAGTTAAGCGTACAGCTGTAGTTTAAGCCAGCGGCAAAAATCGATGGCCAGCTGCACTTTCAGGCTGGATCGGTTGATAAAAGCAGAGTACTGCGCGGTATACCTGAGGGGAGCGTGCACCGCTACCAAAGAGCCAAGCTTGATTTGTTCACGCACCAGTATTTCAGGCGTAATTAAAAAGCCGATGCCTGCCACTGCCGCCGCGACCGAAAGGTAAAGATGGTCATAGGTGGCTTTGGTCTGGATTGCGGCAGCAGACACTTCCCGAGTCTGACTCCAGAAAGGAATAACATCCGGTCGTGAACGTGTTTTGATCATGGGCCAACTATGCACCTGCGTCTGCATCGCATAAGCGTTCACCAGTTCGGGAGCCCCCACACAAACTAGCTCTTCCCCGCACAGCTGCCAGTGGTCTGTGCTGTTCAACTTCAGATCCCGGGAAATCAGAATATCAAATTCATCATCAGGTTCCGGCTGTGACATGGAGGTCAGCAGGCTAACCTCCACACGTGTTTGTCGTGTGTATTCCGCAATCAACGGCACTAATACCGCCATGGAGAAGCTAGCCATGGACGTCCGTAATAGCAGGCTGGATGGAGCATTAGCCACCTGTGGCAACTGACGTGCAGCCATTTCAATCGTTCCGACAGACTCTTCCACCAGTTCGAAAAACTGCAACCCGGTCGGCGTGAGCTTAAACGGAGCACGTTCAATAAGTTTCTGGCCGGCATAGTGTTCCAAAGACGACAGATGACGGCTGACAGCACTTTGTGAAATGCCAAGCGCACGTGCAGCCAGCGTCAGGCTGCGATTCTGGACAATGGTGACGAAGACACGAATAGCATTCAGTGGTAGTTCGGACTTTGACATAACAAAAAGTCAATCCAACATGAGTTATTATCAATTAGAGCGTTTTTTGTCATTAAAATGCAAGGGCCTCACACCATACTGCGCCCTCTTTCACGATTCAGCAGTTTGGAAAAGGCACTCTTATGACCATAAACTCTTTCTTGGCTCGGCGCGTTTTGACAGCCAACCCTTCAGCAACCAAAGCGGTGACACTGAAAGCAAAACAACTGCGAGATCAGGGGCATGACATCATTACCCTGAGCCAAGGTGAGCTTGATTTCGATACACCTAAGCCTATCCGTGAAGCGGCCCGTACTGCGATGGATCAGGGACAAACCCGTTATACAGAGGTTGCGGGTAGCGCCGAGCTGCGTCAGGCGGTGCAGCACAAGCTCCAGTCTGAGAACGGCCTGAACTACTCACTTGATCAGATACAGGTTGCCAGTGGGGCCAAGCAAATCCTGTTTAATGCCTTTCAGGCAACGCTGAATGAAGGAGATGAAGTCCTCATTCCTACTCCCTCCTGGCCGTCCTATCCAGAAATGGTGCGACTGGCATCCGGAGAACCCCATCTCTTGCGTTGTGAAGAGGAGGCCGGATTCAAACTGACGCCCGAGCAACTACGCGCAGCAATCAGTGACAACACCAAATGGTTGTTACTGAATAACCCCGTCAACCCCTCAGGTGCACTCTACACCCGCTCGGAACTCAGGGCGTTGGGTGACGTGCTGCAAGATTACCCACAAGTATGGGTGATTACAGATGAAATCTATGAGCACCTGCGCTATGACGATCAGCCTTTCACCAGTTTTGCTGCCGCCGTGCCGGAACTGCTGGAGCGCACTCTGACGATCAATGGGCTGTCCAAAGCCTGGGCGATGACAGGATGGCGCGTAGGTTACTGTGCAGGACCGGAGATATTGATCAAGGCACTGAATCTGCTGCAGTCCCAGTCTACATCCCATGCCAGCTCCATCAGCCAGGCGGCAGCGCTGAGTGCCCTGCAACAGCCGCATACCTTTATCACCGACTGTGTGGCTGAGCTGACACGACGTCGGGATCTGGTTATGACGTCGATACAGCAAATCCCCGGGCTCAGTTGTCGTGTTCCGCAAGGAGCCTTTTATATGTTCGTTAACTGCCAATCCTTGCTGGGATTGGTAATGCCCTCGGGCCAGACACTACAAACCGATCAGGATGTAGCGCTTTATCTACTGGAGGAAGCTGGCGTGGCGGTGGTCCCCGGAAGTGCCTTTGATCTGCCAGGATACTTCCGCTTGTCTTACGGCAATGCATTACCGCAGTTGGAAGAAGCCATGCGTCGTATTGCAGTCGTCTGCAACAGCCTGATGACGAGGGATAACGCATGAACAGAAGCCGACAGTTACGTGAATTTCTAAAAGCCGGGCACATGCAAACTGCCATGGCTGTGCACAATCCACTCTCAGCCAGACTGGTCGAAGAAGCAGGGTTTGATTGCCTTTGGGGCAGCGGGTTTGAGCTGTCTGCCAGCTATGCAGTACCGGATGCCAATATCTTGCCCTTCGGGACACACCTGGAAATGATGCGGGCGATTGCCAGCGTAACAACCATACCGCTCATTGCTGACCTGGACACCGGCTTTGGCAATGCCGTGACCCTGGGATACATCCTGCCGCAGTATGAGGCAGCCGGTGTGGCAGCAATAGTCGTAGAGGATAAAACCTTTCCCAAGGACACCAGCTTGCGTGAAAACGCACGTCAGGTGCTAGTAGATGTGGCCACGTTTGAAGGCAAGATCCGCGCCTGTAAAGCGGCACAGCTAAATCCGGACTTTGTGGTGATCGCGCGCACCGAAGCACTGATTGCTGGACTGTCAATTGAAACAGCGTTGGAACGGGCGAAGGCCTATGCCGGTGCCGGTGCTGATGCGGTGCTGGTGCATTCTAAACAGACAACGCCTGACGAAATACTCGCCTTTGTCGAGCGATGGGATCTGGATACACCATTGGTTCTGGTACCGACTGCATATCCCCAATTGCGCGAAGCCGATATCCGGGCCCTTAAAAAGGTTGGCATCGTGATCTATGGCAATCATGCCATTCGCAGCGCGACCTGGGCAATGCGTGAAATCTTCCGGCAAATCAGGGAGCAAGGAGGTATTCATTGCTTGCCGGACGACTTCACCAGCGTCAACGAAATCATTGAACTTCAGGGGGACGCTAAGATGCGTGACCTGGAGCGCCTATATCTGCGTTAAGTATCCGGTAACGATCATGTCTGATATCCATATCAACAACCTCAGCATTCAGTATGAACAGACAACGGTCATCGAGCAGCTCAGCCTGCACATTGATCAAGGCTGCTTTTTTACACTCCTGGGACCCAGTGGTTGCGGTAAAACAACCCTGCTGCGTACCTTGGCGGGTTTCATAACCCCTGCAGGCGGAGAGATCCGCTTCGGGCAGCAGAACGTGACCCGACTGCCAGCACACAAACGCGATATAGGGCTGGTGTTTCAGGACTATGCGCTGTTTCCACACCATAACGTCGCTGACAATATCGGCTATGGCCTCAAGGCCCGGGGAATTGCCAGAGGCGAACTTCAGGCTCGCGTGGATGAGGCACTTGAGCAAGTTGCCTTGAGCAACTATCGCGACCGTTTTCCTGCCCAGTTGAGCGGTGGTCAGAAGCAGCGTGTCGCCTTGGCACGCGCCCTGGTCATCAAACCTCGCTTGCTGCTAATGGATGAACCTCTCTCCAATCTAGATGCTCGCTTGCGTTTACAGATGCGAGAGTTGATCTGCCGCCTGCAGAGCGAGAGTGGTATTACCACAGTATTTGTGACCCACGATCAGGAAGAAGCCTTGGCCATGTCAGACCAGATCGCCATTATGCAGTCTGGCAAGATTGAGCAGGTCGGCACGCCCAAAGAGGTATACGCCACCCCTACCAATGCTTACGTCGCGGACTTTATCGGCTCAGCTAATCTGTTGCCTTCCCATGTGCAACAAACAGATGCCCATGCATCTCGAAAACAATGGGTAGTGCGTCCGGAACAACTGATACTGCACCGTTCGGCACACCCGGATTGCCAACAAGTACTGGTACGCTCTGCGCAATATCTGGGCTATAAAACCAGCTACCGGGTCGAGTGGGCATACGAAGGCGAAGTGTATCAGCTGCGTGTGGATAGTCCTTATCCTCACCATCAGATTGAGCTCAATGAAGGAGACCGAGCTTATCTGGCGTTTCCAAAGAGGATGCACCGTGTCTAGTTCGAGCTGTTCATCCTGGCTGGTTTACCTATTTTCTTGGCGCAGCCTGAGTATTGTCCTGCTGATTCTGTTGGCGCTCCTGATTGCCTTGCCACTGGTCAACCTCTTGCTGATGAGCATTCAGGGAGTGGATGGAGGTTTTTCGCTGCAAGGCTTTCGCACGTTTTTCAGCGAATCTGAGTACCTTGAAGGGCTGTTTAATTCGATGCTTCTAGCAGCCCTGGTGACACTGACGGCATCCATACTCGGCGCCTCCCTGGCCTATATCACTCAGGTTTACGAGTTTCCGTGCAAAAGGTTGCTGAGCTTACTGCCGATCAGCATCATCGTGATACCTGAAATCATCAGTGTGCAGTCCTGGTTACTGGTATTTGGCAACAACGGTGTCCTGACGCGCGCCTTATCGGATCTCGGGATGGAGCTACCCAGCTTTTATGGCTGGTTTGGCATGGTGTATGTGATGACATTCACTTACTACGCCTACGTCTACATGGCGGCACTGTCGGCGCTGAAAGGCTTTGACCGTCAGTTGCTGGAAGCCGCGACCAACCTCGGTCTGTCAGAATTTCAGGCACGCCTGAAAGTGCTGGTACCGCTCTTGTCCCCGGCGATCATTTCCGGAGCCCTGGTGGTATTCACACTGGTACTGGGTAACTTTGCCATCGCCATGACACTGGGGCACGGGATTCCACTGCTGTCTATCCTGACCTACAAAACCTTCCTCAGTGAGATTGGCTTTAACCCCGCCATGCAAAGCACACTGGCAACTGTTTCTACGCTGCTGTTGGTCTCGGTCATGCTGGCCCAACGCTGGATTTTGGGACGGGGACACTATGAAATGGCCCAGGGCCGCCCCTTGCTGGCCAAACGGCTCACAGGGCTTTCAGCCTGGCTGCATACCCTGCCGGTTTTACTGGTCGTGATTGGTTCACTGCTGCCGCTGGCATTGCTGCTGGTAGGTGCCTTTACTCGTGCTCAGGGCCCGGTAATGCAATGGGGCGAGTGGACTCTGGACAATTTTGAGCGTGTCTGGACCTATGGTATGGGGACCATTCTTAATTCGCTTAGCTTTGCGGCTTTGGCAACACTGATCGGAGTTATTCTGGGCACCCTGGTGGCCTATGCCACGGTGAAAAAACGTGGTGGCCTATCTCCAGCACTAGAGTTCATTGCCATGTTGCCATTGGCCGTATCCGGTACGGTATTGGGTATCGCTCTGGCGCAAGGTGTCAGCAGCTTCGCGGTGGGACTGGCAGGCAGCTCCATGCTGATGGTATTGGCTTATTCCGTTCGCCGCCTGCCTTTTGCTGTGCGCAATGCTGCCAACAACCTGCATAATGTGGATGGCAGCCTGGAAGCTGCCTCTATCAGCCTGGGAGTGTCACCGTGTAAAACTTTCTTCAAGGTATCCCTGCCGTTGATGTCTGCAGGTATCGCTGCAGCCGGTGTGTTGATGTGGGCAACCAGTGTGGCAGAGCTTAACTCCAGCATCGTGGTGTATTCCGCCGGACAGGAAACCCTCCCTATTCAGATTTTCCGTTTGATCGACAGTGACATGATGGCCATGGCCTCCGCCTATGGTGTGATCATGATCAGCCTTATTTTACTGCCGGTCATCGCTGCAACCCGAGTGTTTAACCTAAAACTTTTTGCCTGACTGGAGGCTTTATGAAAAAGGTATATGCAGGTGTTTTGCTGGGAATGACTATGACGTTTAGCGCAGCGGCCCAAGCGGACGAAGAAGTGACCTTCTATGCCGCTAATAGTGAAGATGCAATACAGACAGTGCTGGATGTTGCGCATGAACTGGAGCCGGAACTTAAAATCAATGTTGTCACAGCCAGTACTGGAACCTTGTTGCAGCGAATTCGTGCCGAAAGCCAAGCACCCCAGGCCGATGTATTCTGGAGCAGCGGGTTTGGTACCCTAGCGGATTACACTGAATTGATGCAGCCGGTTCAAGCCAGCGCCGAGCTACCTGTTCTGGCAGCCCTGAATGGACCAGACCACCTTTGGACCGGTTCCAATGTGCATGTTGTGGTACTGATGACGAACGCCAGCCAACTGGATGGAGATGCCCCTAAAGGTTGGGAAGATCTTCTGTCCGGTCGTTATCGAGGGCGTATTGCGTTTGGTGATCCGACCGCCTCCAGTTCCGCATATTTGCAGCTATTTGGCATTTACAAGAAGTATGGCGAAGAAGGCGTGCGTAAACTGGCCGAGAATGTGGTGGTTACAGGCGGATCCAGCAGCGTTTACCGCGGCGTGGCTAACGCAGAATACCCTGTGGGAATCACCATTGAGTATGCGGCCTATCGCTATGTAGCAGGTGGCCAGCAAGACATTGAATTAATCTATCCCCAGGAAGGTACTTTCCTGTCACCTGAGGGTCTGTTCATGGTGAAAGACGCGCCGCACCCTGAAGCGGCCGGCAAGCTGTATGCTGTGCTAACATCTGCAGAATTTCAACAAGCCATACTGGAAAGCAGCTACCGCCGTCCAGTCCGCTCCGATATTGACCTGAACGCAGTCTCCTCATTGCCCAACCTGGAACAGATTGAAGTATTCGAACTGGATCAACAAGAAGCAGGTGAACAGCGCGAGCTGCTGATTAACATATGGCAAGATGCACTGGACGCCGCGCAATAACCTGCCCCTCGGAGCGCTCCAGAGGGGCGCTCTATTCTCCCCCTTCCGCTCACTTTCCCCTATTTCGCCAACATACAACAAGACAGCTTGTAAATACCTGCACATCGGTAACGGCGGACATTCCCGCTCGCTACGATTTACACCTTGAATGAGAAGTAATTGCCTGAGATATTCTTAGCAAGTTCATTACTCTTGTGCCGTCTTACGCGGCGACCTGAGCCTTAATATTCAGCATAAACAAGTCATCCATACCATACTCAGGCCAGGACCAAGCCCACTTAGCTGAAGCAAAATGCTGCCCGACATTACTAGGCGTATCCTTGACCTGACTTCCTTCAAGAGCATCCCGCTAGGCTCGCCAGTGTGGTTTTATAGTCATACCCCATGGCTCTTAAACACAACCGTTTCGATGACCAGCATGTGGTGCTCTTCACATTTTCAATAGCAACTTTGGCTACAAGCAAATCACTGCGTTAAAAGACAAGGTGATGCAGTACAGGCTATGGAAGTCCAGACCAGCGTATCATTACCGACCTTACATACCTTTAAAGCCGATATCGTAGAGCCCGAACACGCTTAGTAAGGGGTCTGTTCCCGTGCCTTTCTCATTTCAGACGACACAAGGCATGGGAAGGCCATAAAAACCCCTGCATTGCAGGGGCTTGTCTTATTCACCAATAACCGACCTACTCCCACTCAATAGTAGCAGGCGGCTTGCTGCTCACGTCATAAGTCACCCGAGAAACGCCTTCCAACTCATTGATAATCCGGTTGGAGACCTTCTCCAGCAGCTCGTAGGGCAGGTGCGCCCAGCGGGCGGTCATGAAGTCGATGGTTTCGACCGCGCGTAGCGCGATGACCCATTCGTAGCGGCGGCCGTCGCCGACGACACCTACCGATTTCACCGGTAGGAACACGGCGAAGGCTTGGCTGGTTTTTTCGTACCAACCAGCGGCGCGCAGTTCTTCGATGTAGATGGCGTCAGCATCACGCAGGATGTCGGCGTACTCTTTCTTCACTTCACCGAGGATGCGCACGCCCAGGCCGGGGCCAGGGAACGGGTGGCGGTAGACCATATCGTAAGGCAGGCCGAGTTCGAGGCCGAGTTTGCGCACTTCGTCTTTAAACAGTTCGCGCAGCGGCTCTACCAGCTTGAGCTTCATGGTTTCCGGCAGGCCACCAACGTTGTGGTGGGATTTGATCACGTGCGCTTTGCCGGTTTTAGAGGCAGCGGATTCGATCACGTCCGGGTAGATGGTGCCCTGAGCCAGGAAGTCGACGCCTTCAATTTTGCTCGCTTCTTCATCGAATACGTCGATAAAGGTGTTGCCGATAATCTTGCGCTTGGCTTCCGGGTCGTTTTCGCCCTGCAGCTTGCCCAGGAACAGCTCTTCGGCGTCGACACGGATCACCTTCACGCCCATGTGCTTGGCAAAGGTTTCCATCACTTGGTCGCCTTCGTTTTTGCGCAGCAGGCCGTTATCGACGAATACGCAGGTCAACTGGTCGCCAATGGCTTTGTGCAGCAGCGCCGCCACAACCGAGGAGTCGACACCACCGGAAAGGCCAAGCAGTACATGGCGGTCGCCCACTTGCTCGCGCACGCGCTGTACTTGGTCTTCGATGATTTGCGCAGGCGTCCAGAGTTTTTCAGCGCCGCAAATATCCAGCACGAAGTGCTCAAGAATGCGCTGACCTTGCAGGGTGTGGGTCACTTCCGGGTGGAACTGTACGCCATAGAACTGCTTCTCTTCCCAAGCCATGGCGGCAATCGGGCAGCTCGGCGTGGAAGCGGTCACGGTGAAGGTGTCAGGCACCTGGGAGACCTTGTCGCCGTGGCTCATCCATACGTCTAGTAGGCCTTTGCCGCTGTCGGTATCGATGTGGTCTTTGATGTCTTTGAACAGCGGGGTGTCGCCGTCGATTTGAATTTGGGCGTAGCCAAATTCGCGCTGATTGGAACCTTCAACTTTACCACCAAGCTGCTCGGCCATGGTCTGCATGCCGTAGCAGATACCAAATACCGGCAGGCCCATTTCGAACACGCACGCCGGTGCTCGCGGGGAATCCAACTCGGTCACCGATTCCGGGCCACCGGCCAGGATGATGCCGTTAGGGTTGTATTCGCGAATTTCTTCTTCGGTGATGTCGAAGGCGCGGATTTCGGAGAACACACCGATCTCACGTACACGGCGGGCGATCAGTTGGGTGTACTGGGAGCCGAAGTCGAGAATCAGGATCTTATGGGCGTGAATGTCACTCATGGCGGGGTCTCGGTTAAGCGGTGTGGGTGCCGCTGTTAAGGCCAAAAAGCAAGCGGCGGGGCAATGCCCGCCGCGCCATTTAACTAAACGTGCTGGTTAGCTCACCCGGTAGTTGGGAGCTTCTTTGGTGATCTGCACGTTGTGAACGTGGGATTCGTTAAAGCCAGCGCTGGTAATTTGTACAAATTCCGGCTTGGTGCGCATTTCTTCAACACTGCGGCAGCCGGTGTAACCCATGGAAGCGCGCAGGCCGCCCATCAGCTGGTGAACGATAGCGCCCATCATGCCTTTATAGGGTACACGGCCTTCAATGCCTTCCGGCACCAGCTTCTCGGCACCTTCGCTCTTATCTTGGAAGTAGCGGTCGGCGCTGCCCTGGTTCTGAGACATGGCACCCATGGAGCCCATGCCACGGTAGGCTTTATAGGTGCGGCCTTGGTAAAGCTCAACTTCACCCGGCGCTTCTTCGGTACCGGCCAGCAGGCCACCGACCATCACGGCGCTTGCGCCAGCGGCGATGGCTTTGGCTAAATCACCCGAGAAGCGAATGCCGCCGTCGGCGATCAGCGGAATATCGAACTCTTTCAGCGCTTCCGCGACGTTAGACACTGCAGTGATTTGCGGAACGCCAACGCCTGCCACAATACGTGTGGTGCAGATAGAGCCAGGGCCAATGCCCACTTTAACGGCGTCTGCGCCCGCTTCAGCCAACGCTTTAGCGGCAGCGCCGGTGGCAATGTTGCCGCCAATCACTTGAATGTTGGGGAAGTTCTCTTTGATCCAGCGCACGCGGTCGATAACGCCTTTGGAGTGGCCATGGGCAGTATCAACAATGATCACATCGACACCGGCTTCAGCCAGCGCAGCAACGCGATCAGGCGTTTCCGGGCCAGTGCCAACGGCTGCACCTACCAACAAGCGGCCGTCGCTGTCTTTGGCAGCCATCGGGTAAGTGCGGGCTTTTTCGATGTCTTGGAAAGTTACCAAACCGCGCAGATGAAACTCGTCATCGACGATCAGCATTTTCTCGATGCGGTGTTCGCGCATTTTGGCTTTGCTGGTTTCAAGGTCGGTGCCTTCCTTGACGGTAACCAAGCGCTCGCGGGGGGTCATAATGTCCGCAACGCTGTCGCCGTGGTTGGGCTGGAAGCGCATATCACGCTCGGTCACAATACCCACCAGGGTTTCGCCTTCTACGACGGGGAAGCCAGAAAACCCGTTCTCACGCGCCATCGCCAGCAGGTCATCCAGCTTCGCCTTAGGGCTAACGGTGACTGGATCTTTTACAATCACGCTTTCGTGCTTTTTAACCTTACGCACTTCAGCGGCTTGCTGACTCATGGTCATGCTTTTATGGATAATGCCAATGCCGCCTTCCTGAGCCATCGCAATTGCTAGACGCGCTTCGGTAACGGTATCCATTGCAGCGGAAAGCAGCGGGATATTGAGTGAAATATTGCGGGTCAGGCGGGTTTTGAGGCTGACATCCTTGGGCAGAATATCGGAGAAGCCGGGAACGAGGAGTACGTCATCGAACGTAAGTGCTTCTTGGGCCATACGTAGCATAGCGGCAACACCCTGATAGAAGAGGAAGTGGGGCGTGGAAAGTTAATCCCCTATTATAGCGTTTTGAGGGCCTTTCCAGCAATGTGAAGAAGGTTTTCAATCCAGACCAATGGCTAATAAGCTAGGATTCTTACGAAAGCTACCCGCTCGCTCACTCTCTTTTTAAGGTTGCTCTATGCCCGATACACCACAAGCGCTTTCTGTTAGTCAGTTGAATCAGCGCGCCAAACAGACCCTTGAGCGCGATGTGGGCGAAGTGTGGGTAGAAGGCGAGCTTTCTAATGTTTCCCGCCCGGCGTCTGGGCATATTTACTTCACCTTGAAGGATGACCGGGCACAAATTCGCTGTGCGCTGTTTCGCCAGCGGGTGCGTTTTGTATCGGCGCCTATGCGTGATGGCGATCAAGTAAAACTGCGCGGCAGGGTCTCGTTGTTCGAACCGCGCGGCGATTATCAGTTGATTGCCGACGCCGTACAGGCGGCGGGCTTGGGGGAACTGCTGGCGGCGTTTGAGCGCCTAAAAGCGCAGCTGGAAGGCGAAGGCGTGTTTGCCAACACGCGCCCCCTGCCCTTTCCTCCCCGCAAAATTTTGATATTGAGTTCCGCCAGCGGCGCAGCGATTCGCGATGTATTGGCGGTACTGGCGGCGCGCTGGCCACTGGCAGATGTCACGCTGATTCCAGTGCCTGTACAAGGCAACGAGGCCGCCCCTGCGATGATTTCGGCACTGGGGTTACTGAACCGACAGGCGCGCTTAGACCCTGACCAGGATGTGGTGCTGATCACCCGCGGCGGCGGTAGCTTAGAAGACCTGTGGGCGTTTAATAACGAGCATCTGGCACGGGCGATCTTTCACTCCCGCTTGCCAGTGATGTCGGCGGTGGGTCACGAAGTGGATGTCACCCTGGCGGATTTCGCCGCCGATATGCGCGCCCCTACCCCGTCAGCAGCGGCCGAACGTTTAGTGCCTGACCAACATGCGCTTAAGCAACAATTAACCCAGGCCGAAAACCGCTTACAGCGTGCCATGCAGGCACGCTTAGAGCGCGATAGCCAACGGTTGGATACCTTGCGCGCCCGCCTTCGCCACCCAGGCGAGCAGCTTGAGCGTCAACGCCAGCACGTTACCGCCCTTTGCCAACGGCTGCAGCGCGCCATGCAGCAACACGTTTATCAGCAGCAAGCGCGGGTCACCCAGTTAAGCAAACGCTTATCCAGCCAAGACATGGTGCGCCTGCACCGCGCAGAGCAAGAGCGTGTTAGTCAGCTGCAACGCCGTTTAGCCAGCGCTATGCAGCGGACGTTGGAAGTGCGTCAGGCACGCTTGAGTAGCGCCGCCCGTGAACTAAATGCCATCAGCCCACTGGCGGTGCTGGGGCGTGGCTATGCCATTGCCCAGGATGAAAAAGGCCATGTCATCCGCCGGGCAGAGGACACCGCGCCAGGCCAGAAGCTCTCGCTACGGCTGGGAGAAGGTCGGCTAAACGTAGAAGTAAAACGGCGCTACAAGCAGTAGCGCTGTGGGAATAACATCTTATTGAAGGGCGGTTACACTTGCTTATGTTGCTTCCTATCCCATGATGACCATCATGGGACTATCGGTTGACTGGCCACGCTTAATATAACGTGGCAATACTTACTTCAGCTGCAGCAGGAGGTCTTGCCGCTGATGGCGCACGATTTGCCCCTCACGAATCACTACGTTCTATCCTGCCAGCGTCTTCACCAACACCTTGGATTTACGGGCGTGGTTGTAGGCTTCGCGTTTTAGCGGTGGCAGATCATCTAGGCTAGCAGCACGGAAGCCGTGCTCCACAAACCAATGGGCCGTGTGGGTAGTTAACACAAACATTTCGGAAAGCCCACGCTGCCGGGCGCGGCGTTCTAACGCTTCCACTAAGCGCTCGCCGCGCTCACCGCCGCGATAGTTACCGTGCACCGCGACACAGGCCATTTCCCCCACCGTGGTGTCTGGAAAAACATGCAGTGCGGCACAGCCAATCACCATGCCATCACGTTCGATGACCATGTAGTCGTCGATTTCGTGCTCTAGGCGTTCCCGCGAACGAGCCACCAACATGCCACGTCGCTCCAGTGGCTCCAGCAGCTCTAGCAGGCCAGCGACGTCGTTCAACGTGGCTGGGCGCAGTTGCTCGTAGCGGTGTTGGGTGATCATCGTGCCAACGCCGTCACGGGTGAATAACTCCCCTAGCAACGCATCGTGGTTGCGCCAGGAAAGTAGGTGGGTGCGCGCCACCCCTTCCCTGGCGGCGGTGCAGGCGGCGTTCAAGTGGCGTGCCAGCTCACTGCCCGGTAACGCCTGCTGCAGGCACGGCTCGGCCTCTGCCGGGGAAAGCTGGCGCAATAGTGCACCGTGTTCGTCTTCAAGCCCTTCCGACTCGCCTAATAGAATCAGCTTATCCGCTTTCAGCGCGACGGCAGCCTGTTGTGCGACTTCCGAGGCATCTAAATCAAACACTTCACCTGTGCTGGAGAAGCCCAGCGGCGGCAGCAGCACCAGTGAGCCTTTTTCCAACAGCCCTTCAATAGCGCTCGAACGCACTCGGCGGACTTCACCGCTGTGATCAAAATCGATGCCTTCACGCACCCCTAATGGCTTAGCGGTCACCAAGTTGCCGGAAATCACGCTAAGCTCTACACCGTGTAGTGGCGTGCTAGGCAGCCCCAAGGAAAGACGAGCTTCTAGCCATAAGCGCTGGTGCGCGGCCACCTGTTCCACGTGGGCCATCACCGCTCGGTCAGCTACCCAACGGCCATCCACCCGTGTTGGCTCGACACCGGCAGCCGTCAATGCGTCATGCACTTGTGGGCGAATACCAAACACCACAACTAGCCGCACCCCCAGGGTGTGTAGCAGCGCTAAATCTTGAATCAGCTGCTCTCCTCGGCCAGACGCCATGGCTTCGCCCTCAATTAAGATGACAAAGGTTCGTCCCCGGTGCGCGTTAATGTAAGGGGAAGCGTTACGAAACCAATCAACAAAAGGGAAGCGTGTGTCCAAGGGCCGCTCTCCGGCAGCAGGTGAATGAAAGTATCAGCGTTTACTTTAACAGAGCATAAAAAACAGCGGCACCTTCTTGTGTAAAAGAAGATGCCGCTGTGCGTTTGGCCAAGCAGTCACGTATTGGGCGGGGTTACCCCTTGCTGTTAACCAAACATGCCTTTGAACATAAAGAAGAACAGAATAGCCAAACCAGCCCCGGCAGGTAGCGTAATCAGCCAGGACATGGCGATGGTGCCAATAACACGCAGGTTAAGCGCCGCCATACCCCGGGCAAGCCCTACGCCTAATATCGCCCCCACCAGTGTGTGGGTGGTTGAAATCGGCAGACCCGTGCCGGAAGCTAATACCACTGTGGTCGCGGCTGCCAGCGTGGCGGCAAAGCCACGGCTGGGGGTAAGCTCAGTAATACCGGTTCCCACGGTGGCAATGACTTTGTGGCCGTAAGTTACTAAGCCCACCACGATGCCAGCACCGCCCAGTACCAATACCCACCAGGGCACTAGCGCAGAGCCTTCAATTTGGCCGCCAGTTTGCACCACGCTAATGACCGCCGCTAGCGGACCAACCGCGTTCGCAACGTCGTTAGAGCCGTGAGCAAACGCCATGGCACACGCAGTAAAGATCATTAATACGCCGAAGACCCGTTCAACGTTGGCGTATCCAAAGTGGTCGTTGACATTTTTCTCGAACTTGATACGACGCTGCATCACCAGGCCTACACCCATGATCACAAGTCCTAACAAGATAGACAGCAGCAGGCTTTGACTAAAGGTCAGGTCCAGCCCAACGTGAGACAGACCTTTGGTTAGCGTGACCATCGCCACAATAAAACCAACCAAAAATACGTAGCCCGGTACATAGCGTTTGGCAGCCGTGAAGGGATTATCATTTTCAAAAATCAGGTGGTGCACTGATTTAAACAGCACGAAGCCGATAGTACCCGCTAAAAGAGGAGAAACGACCCAGCTTGCTGCAATGGTGCCAACAGCGCCCCAATCAACCGTAGAGGCACCCAGTCCCGCTACGGCAAAGCCCACAATGGCACCTACAATGGAATGCGTCGTGGAAACCGGCCAACCTTTCATCGATGCTGCCAGTAACCAAGTACCCGCTGCTAGCAGCGCTGATAACATACCGTACACTAGTAACTGTGGATCTTCCTGGAGCAATTCTGGGTCGATAATGCCTTTACGAATGGTGTTGGTCACCTCACCACCCGCCAGCCATGCGCCTAAAAATTCAAAGACTACCGCAATCAAAATTGCTTGTTTGATGGTGATCGCTTTCGACCCCACCGAGGTCCCCATCGCATTGGCAACATCATTCGCGCCAACGCCCCAAGCCATAAAAAAGCCAAACAAACAGGCCAGGATGATAAAAATTTCACCGTGCTGGGCAATAATCTGCATGGGTACCCCTTAGCGTGCGGTCAAAATCTGTAGGCGGCTGCCCACGCGTTCAGCGCGATCAGAAACTTCACCGACCCACTCAATGATTTTGTAAAGGAAAATCACATCAACAGGCGGAAGTTGGCTTTCAAGCTCAAACAGTTGGCGACGTATCGCGATCTGCTGGCTGTCGGCTTGGTGCTCAAGTGTGTGCAGCTCACGGATCATATTCTGAATAACATCGGAAACATTGCGTCCAAAACCGGACTCAAGCAGCTCTTTCAGCTCTTCAAGCGCTTGGCGAGCCTGGGACACACACGCCACGCTGGTACGCATATAATCGCGCATGGGATCGGCCAACTCATTGGGCACACGCATTTTACGCCCCAGCATAATGCCGGTAATGTCGCGCACCTTGTTGGCGATTTTATCCTGCACGCTGATAAGGTCGAGCAAGTCGGACCGCGAGACGGGAAGGAACATCGTATTGGGCAGGTTAAGCCGAAGCTCTGTTTTCAACGTGTCGGCGTCATGCTCTAAGCGGGTAACGTTTTCACGCAGTACAGCTGCGGTATCCCAATCACCGGCAAGCGATGCTTCGAAGAACGGCAACAGTTGGTCGGCACATTCATTGGCCTTGACGATGTGGGCCAGCAGCGGCTGGAATGGCGAGCGGCCAAACATCGCGGAAAAAGGGTTGGAGGTAACCATATAGCCTTTAGCCTGTTTTCGGGGAGCCTGGAAATGGCGGCGCCAGTATAAAGAGTGCGCTCGCCGCCGTCATGAAAAGTTCACAATGTCATGAAAAATTAATTGAAACGTCACAATACAAAGGTGGCTAATGTCATGAAAAATTCAACATCTACTGCTGATTCTGTTTCAGCGCCTACCGAAATAGAGCTTAAACTCGCCCTTGCGCCAGCTCAACTAAACACGCTGCTGTGCCACGCAGCACTAGCCGAAACACCCCAACGGCAACATCTTTCGAACACCTATTTCGATACCCCTGCGGGCGATATGGCGAATGCACGGATTGCCGTGCGCTTACGCCAAGTTGATGATCGCGTGCTGCAAACGGTGAAAACCGCCGGCCATGGTGGTGGCGGCCTTTCTACCCGACAAGAGTGGGAGTGGCAAGTTCCTAGCCCACAGCTTGACCAGCATGGCTTGGCTGCCCTTCCGCCGTTCAACGGTTCACTAGGCACCGTCATTTCCGCGCTACAACCTGCGCTGCGCACCGACTTTACCCGGCGCAGCTGGCAAATCGACTGGCAGGGCAGCCATATCGAGCTCGTGTTGGACGAAGGAGAGATTGTCAGCGGTGGTGCTCAAGCAGCTATTTGCGAGGTCGAGCTGGAACTAAAAGCGGGTGAGCCAGAGGCGCTTTGGGGGCTAGCATTAACGCTCGCGGAAAGCGTACCGCTGCGCCCTTCGGATACCAGCAAAGCCGCTCGCGGCAATGCGTTAGGCGTGCAGCAGTGGTCACTACCTGAAGCTGACGCACCGGCTGAGTGGCTACACAGAGCCACAGTGGCGCTGGACGCCTACCACGACAGTGGCCTTGCGGAACACTTAACCATTGCACAGCAGGCGTTAGCCACACTGGCGACCCATCCGCAGTTGGATGAAGGTACCCGCCGTAACGCTCAGACGCTGACCACAGCACTGACTGATAATGGCCACCCAACGCCCGCTTATGGCGCTGCTGCGTTAACCCTGGCGCATCGCTTCGCCTATCAAACCACGCTACGCTAGAAACATTCAGCCCACTTCAGGATGTCGCGATGAGTTTTCAATTAACTCCCGGTGCAGAAGGACTGCGCACACGGCTTTTCCATATTATTTTCGAGTCCGATACGCCGGGAGCCAAAGGGTTTGATATTGCGCTGATTATCGCCATTCTGATCAGCGTGGCGGTCATTTTACTGGACAGCGTAGCGAGTTACTCCGAACGCTACGGGCACATTTTTTACTATGCAGAGTGGCTATTTACGCTACTTTTCAGCATTGAACTGGCGGTGCGGATTTACTGCTTAGAGCGCCCAACGGTTTACCTAAAAAGCTTCTACGGTATTGTCGATGTGATCGCGATTTTGCCAGCCTGGTTAGTACTGCTGGTGCCTGGTGCTCACGGGCTGGTCATCGTACGGGTACTGCGGGTACTACGCATTTTCCGGATTTTGAGATTGATGGAGTTTATCGGCGAGGGGCGTTTACTACTCGATGCGCTTAGACGCAGTCTTCGTCAAATCCTGCTGTTTTTTAGCAGCATCATGATGGTCGTCATACTGTTTGCTGCGCTGATGTACACCATCGAGTCACCAGAAGCCGGTTTTACCAGCATTCCTATGTCGATGTATTGGGCGATCGTGAGTATGACCACGGTAGGCTACGGCGATATTGTCCCCGCCACGTCGATAGGCAAAGCGATCACGATGATTCTGATGCTGTTGGGGTATTCGATTATTGCCGTGCCTACCGGGGTATTTTCCGCCCAGGTAATCCGCTCTATTCGCGAAGACCGTTATTCAGAAGAAGCCTGCCCCGGCTGTGGCCATGACCGCCATGAAAAGCGCGCTCGTTACTGCCTGCGCTGTGGCACCTGGCTGGATGAAGAAAGCGAAGACCCGCGTAAGAAAGCAGCAGACCAAAAAGAAAAAGATAGCCACGGGGGAGACGAAGACACAAACACGCCCCAGGACAGCTAACCAAAATAGCCAAACCCAGGGCGCGCAGTAATTCATTTAGGGAGATTATGTGATTGCTAGGCCGTTACGTTGATCAATCGGTGCTCAGGTCGGCCTCGATAATAAACAGGCGGCCGCCATCCACAGTGTTAGCGTCCAGCATTTTCTGCTCGAGTTGACCATCGGTGGACCAGGTGGCGAAATCATCGTCGTTCAGTACCCCCAGGCGTTGGTCATCAATCACCCATAGACCTTCCATTTTATCGTGGGGATAGTTGACTTCCGCCACCATATCCACCACCAGAGACTTGCTCACTGGCTCAATTCCAGCGCTGGCCAGAGCGCCCCACCCCTGCTCTAGAACCACTTCTTCCAAGGTTTTGCCTGCCAAGGTTAGCCCCAGTTCGGCATCCTGTTTCAGGTCGCCGTTGGCTGAGACCGCCTCAAGATTGGTGCCCGAGGTAAGGTCAATGCGATAAACCTGCTTCTGAGCATCCGGTGTCGCGGCCTCGACACCGTCGGGACCACCGCTTAGAAAACGGCCATCTCGTTCAAGCACCAAAAACTCAGTGGCGCTCAGCGCAACAAGCTCTGAGTTGGAATTCTGATTTTGCTCTTGGCGGTAGAGGTACTGTCCAGTCTCGCCCGAGTCCAGGTCCACTGTAACGATGCGGGTGATATCCAGGTCTTTCACCGTACTGCCCGGGTTGTACAGAGTGGACTGCATAATGCCTACCAGCGTTGTCTCATCCGGTGTGATAGCCAGCCCTTCCATACCTCGGTTGGCACGCCGATTGGCAAACTCTGCTGGCAGGTTCATCTCGACCCGGTCATCGTCGGCAAAGGGGTTGATTCGACCGATTTCACGACCTTCGGCATCGAAGTGGACCATGTGCGGACCGTACTCATCGCTAACCCAGAAGGTGCCGTCCGATAGCGCCACCAGCCCTTCGCCATCCAGACCATAATCATCCAAGCGGATCGGATTAGTAACTTCATTATAGGGCTGGCTATCGTCTACTAAGATCGGCTGGCCATTGGCATGGTAAGGGGTTTCACCTGTTCCACCGAGTGCCAAGCTGTTAGGCAGACCACTGATCTCGGTTCCATCGGGGCGCTTAAGCAGAATGGTAGCAACCTGTTCGATCACACCGTTCGCTTGAAGCTCAAACAGGCCGATACGGGGCGTATAGTCCGGTGTCGGAAATATTTTCCCCTTGCCATAGTCACCAACAAAATTGGCATTGGGGCCGCGGTCAGTCAATGCATAGAAGCGCGTTGAATCCGTGGGATGAGCCGTCATTGCCGACCCAAAGCCGCCATTACGTATCTCAAAAGCCTGCTGAGATTTGCCATCTAGTAGATCATCCCGTAATACGCTGTGGGGAAGAAACACACCAGCGGCGGGGAAGCTGTCGAACACGGAGGCATTGGTGTCATCAGCGTTAGCGTTAGCGTTATCAGCGCAGCCCACCAGCAGAGAGGACGTCAGTAAGGATGCCATAAAAAGCTTATGACGGTTCATTGGTTGATTTCCTTATTGAATACAGGTTGACGCCCGTTGGCGTCTCAGCCGCCTCCACAGGCACAATTTCCAGCGTGCCCCAGGGCAAGGCAAGTTACGAAAAGTCTAGTGGCAGGAATATCGAATGGGGGTGGCGCCGTCACAGCTGTCTAACTGAAACGCGCTCACACCGACAAGGTTCGATTTGTTATGGCATATCGCTATGTTCACGGCCACCACGATAATTTAGTGACAACCAATGACAGGTGAATGACATGTTAGTGACTAGCGGCACGGGGACAACTTGCGGGGCTAATAAGGAAAACGCCCTGGCTATTAACCAGGGCGTCTCCTCTATAGTAACGGCACGATGGAAGTGGTTACATTTTATTCGCTTTCAAACGGTGCTTCCCACGCGTTAAGCTCCGCGTCGCTCCAGCTTCCGTAACTGGCATTGGGGAAAACAATCCAGTCTTGACCAAAGCGCTCGGCGTGGTCGTTAACTAGGTCGCGCTGCTCTTCAAGACTTGCATCGACAAAATCACCCGAGAAGTCATGCAGCGTATCGCCCAACTGCATCACCAACGTATGACTGTCTTCGACGATAGCGCGACGCTCGGTCTTGGGTGGGCCAAGTAGCATGACGCGCTCGTCAGATACCTGGGGAAGCTCTAATGCTTCCATAGTGGCCAGCGTATCCGCTTTATTTTCTTGGTAGCGATCCGACACATAGTAGATCGACACACCTTGCTCATCGGCAAATTCGAGAAAGTCTTTCGCGCCTGGGATCAAACGTGGCTCGCCCTCGCGCTCCCAATGCAACCAAGTATCCCAAGTAGTGAAGTCGTGGCAGGCCTGCATATCGCGCACTAGCAAAGCGCTATTATCGATGAGCGTCTCATCCACATCGGTAATGATGGCCAAATCGGCACCCTCACCATGCGCCTCAATTTGTTTTTCCAAGCGATAGGTCGCCAGTTCAAAGCCTTGGCGCTGTAAAGCAGTTATTTCTGCGGATTGCTGTTGGTAACGAAGCCCCATGGCGTACTCAACTTGATCACAAGCGCTAGCGTCGTCGGCTACTGCGTTCCCTGATAAAGGAAGTAGCGCCAAGCTTGCAAATGCGGTTGCAGTGGCAGCGTTGCGGTATCGAGATATCGTCATTAAGCAATCTCCTGTCAGTGATGGTTATCAGGTTAAGAGGGGAATCCCACACCATCCATCATTATTAATTATCAATAATAAGCATAATCATCATAATTTATTTTTATTGATCATTCAAATAAGAAAGATAGCGCGCTAAATGAATAAGTTGATACGCATGCCTTGTTTAACGATTTTGTGGATTTTAGGTGATGGAGAGACAGGCGGACGACAGCAACCCCCTCGTGACTTGTCACCAGGAGGTTGCCAATACAGGCTAGAGAACGGTGTTAACTCGTAAACGGCGTAATATCGCCGCGCCCTTCCCGCACAATTTTGGGCGGCAGCTCGCGTAGGTCAATCACACTGGTGGGGTCAAGGTGGCAAGCACCGCCATCGATAATGGCATCAAGGTGTGACCCGAAGCGGTCGCGAATCTCCTCAGGATCGCTCATTGGCAGGGTATCTCCTACCGGAATCAAGGTGACGCTCATCAACGGCTCACCCAACGCATCAAGCAGCGCGTGGGTAATTTGGTGATCAGGCACACGCACGCCAATGGAGCGGCGCTTCGGGTGCAGCAACAGGCGCGGCACCTCTGTGGTGGCATCCAAAATAAAGGTGTATGGGCCAGGGGTATGAGCCTTCAGCAGCCGAAACACTGCGTTATCCACTTTCGCGTAAGTGCCAATCTCGGAAAGATCCGAACACATCAGCGTGAAATTGTGTTTATCGTCTAACGAGCGCAGCCATTTGATCTTCTCAATGGCTTTTTTTTCACCCAAGTGGCAACCCAGTGCATAGCCCGAATCCGTCGGATACGCGACCACACCACCTTTGCGGATAATATCTATCGCTTGATCAATCAAGCGTTTCTGCGGGTTTTCGGGGTGAATCTGGAAATATTGACTCATCGCTTGCTCCTGCCCTTGGGCATATCGTTGTCCATTTAGTTTCTAGGTTAGCCGATATGCGGTTTAAGACCCAGGACCTAACATACCACTGGGCGCATCGCGCAAATGAACTAAGCGCGGATGCTGCCAAATCGGCGGCGCAGCAGTGCGCGGTATTAAGCTCATACTGCCGGGGGCGGCGTGGCTGCCAGGAAAATGAAAATCGCTGCCCATGGAGGCGTATAAATCACGTTCCACTAATTGCCGAGCGAGATCGCGAGTGCTGTCTGGATTCTGCTGACCACTCACCAGCTCAACGCTCTGCCCACCGGCGGCTTGAAAGGTATCCATCAGCAAACCTCGCTTGCGCCGAGTAAGCCCATAGCGCAGCGGGTGCGCCAGCACTGCCACACCGCCTGAGGCCACTACCCAGGCGACTGCATCACTGATTTCCGGCCAATGAGCTTTTACATCGCCTTTTTTACCACTGCCTAAATAGCGCTTAAACGCGCCGGCCCAGTCATCAACCACTCCTTCAGCGACCAGCGCGCGGGCAAAGTCGGGCCTGCCTAAGGGGCGGTCGCTGCCTGCCTGGGCACGTGCCTTTTCGAGCGCGTCAGGTAAGCCCATTTTTTCCAGCCGCTCGGCGATCACTTCAGCACGTTTGATCCGTGCTTCGCGCTGCAGTGCAAGCCCTTCTACCAGAGGCCCCTGCAAGCCGCCGGGCATAAGCGCCACTACGTGGATATTAATTCCCTGCCAGCGCGTGGATAACTCACAGCCAGGCACCAGGCAAAGCCCAGCTTGCTGAGCCGCGATGTCCGCTTCTTCAATACCTTCCATGGTGTCATGGTCTGTCAGCGACATGTGGGTAAGACCACGTGCAGCGCACAGCTTTACCAACTCAGTAGGAGTAAGCGCGCCATCTGACGCGGTAGAGTGCATGTGTAAATCCACCGTATAACGCTGGTCGGCATCAAACACGCGGGGCAGGTTTACAGGAAGATAGTTCGCAGGAAGTAGGGGCATAAGCATGACGCCGTGTGGCGAGTTTGTCAGAATAGGGTGGTGTGAATAAAACAGGCACCCTGTTTTCCCTTAACGGTATACAGTCGCTCACCATGGTGCGCGCTTACAGGGGCGCGGTCAATTCAGTACGGAACAACCGCCCTAGCATTCAAGGAGTTATCCCCATGCTTTACGCTATTATCAGTGAAGATGTATCCAACAGCTTGGAGCGCCGTCTAGCGGCACGCCCGGATCACCTTGGTCGCCTGGAAAAGCTACGTGATGAAGGCCGTTTGGTTCTGGCTGGCCCCCACCCCGCTATTGATACCGATAACCCAGGCGATGCAGGCTTTAGCGGCAGCTTGGTCGTTGCCGAATTTGACAGCCTTGAGGACGCGCAAGCCTGGGCTGACGCCGACCCATACATCATTGCTGGGGTCTATGCCAAGGTAATTGTTAAGCCATTTAAAAAAGTAATGCCTTGACCGATAGAGGCGAGTGTGAAGAGTCCGCCTTCTTTTTCACAGAGCCTGTGGAAAACTCTGTGAAAACTCGGCGGACGCTTTCCCCAAAGCTAGAGCTGATGCCCTTATCAACAAGTTGATCAATTTTTAACCTATCTTTAACACAAACTTCATCAGTACGGGGATACCCGCGTGACTCAACGCTCTACTGCCCTGCCCCCGCTCGCGGCGTTAACGGCTCCTTTACTCACTTGGAACGAGGCATCCCCCCATTCAGAGGCCTTCGACGATGTGTATTTTTCCAGGGAAGATGGCCGGGCTGAAACCGAGCACGTTTTCCTGGGGGCGAATCACCTGCCTAAGCGCTTTGCGGACTGGCGACACAGCCGCGCTTTTGTGATTGGCGAAACAGGCTTTGGCACCGGGCTTAATATGCTGTGCGCGTGGGACTGTTTTGAACAACACGCACCGAGCACTGCACGTCTTCATCTGTTATCCACCGAGAAATTTCCGCTTGACCGAGTATCTCTTGAGCGCGCGCTAAGCGCTTGGCCTTCATTGGCACACTATGCACAAGTGCTATGCGCCCAATGGCCTGAAGCCGTCAGCGGCATTCACCGTCTGCATCTCAACGAGCGAGTGACTCTCGACCTGCACTTTGGCGACACCACCGAACGACTGAACCGACTCGACGGTCAAGTCGACGCATGGTTCCTAGATGGCTTTGCTCCTGCTAAAAACCCCGAAATGTGGCAGCCTGAGCTATTCGAAGCCATGGCAGCACGCTCTCGCCCTGGGGCAACATTTGCCACGTTTACCTGTGCCGGTGTCGTTAAACGAGGGCTAAAAGCAGCGGGGTTTAGCTGGCAAAAGGTCCCTGGGTTTGGGCGCAAGCGGGAAATGTTAGCAGGCTATATCGACACACCGCCCAAAGACACTCGCCGCCAGTCAACACCATGGTTCACGCCGCCTGCGGCAAGGCCAGCTAACCATGTGGCGGTCATTGGGGCAGGCATGGCCGGTTGCAGCGTGGCCGCAGCGTTAGCCAAACGTGGGGTTCAGGTAACGGTCATTGAACGCGACACCCCTGGTGCCGGTGGCTCCGGTAATCGTCAGGGTGCGCTGTATGTAAAGCTAGCCGCGGAAACGAATAACCAGAGCCGGTTTTATTTATCAGGCCTTCTCTACAGCCAGCGCTGGCTTAGCCAGTGGGCTTCAGCAACACCACAGGAAGCGCCGCTATGGCAACCATGTGGCGTGGTACAACTGGCGTTAAGCGACAAGGAGGCTGTTCGCCAGCAGCGTTTTATGGCACGCCATCCGCTGCCAGAAGCGGTGGTATCCGCTCAAACCGAGACGCTGGGCGAGCTGGCGGGTGTTCCCATCACAGCGAGTCACGGACTGTTTTATCCCCAGGCAGGCTGGGTGCGCCCCAAACTGCTCTGCGAACAGCTACTACAGCACGCGAATATCACCTTGCACCAGGGGGAAGTGACAACCCTTCAGCCCGACGGTAAAGCTTGGCAGATCATGTTAGCCAGCGGCGAAACGCTGACCGCTGATCACGTTGTAGTAGCCAATGCGTCTCTGGCTAACCGCTTTGAACAAACCGCAGCGCTGCCGCTACAGCAGGTTCGCGGACAAGTGAGCGAAGTGAAGCTACCCGAGGGCTTTCAAGGCCCGCAACGTGTGGTATGCGCGGGTGGCTATGTGTCGCCGCCAGTGGACGGCGTGCTGACGTTCGGGGCCAGCTTTGTGCCTAATAACGCCACGAGCGACGTTACGGCAGCAGACCATCAGCGCAATATTGAGGAACTACGCCAAACACTGCCTGAATGGGTCGCCACCCTTGAAACGGCGGGCGTAACGCTAAGCCCCGACACGCTCGCAGGTCGTGCTGCGGTAAGGGCAGCCAGCCCTGACAAAAGCCCCTACGCGGGGCCAGTGCCCAATGCTGACGCATGGCAGCAGGATTACGCGGTGTTGCAAAAAGATGCTTCTAACGTGCCAGATACCCAAGGAGAGCACCATTCAGGGCTGTGGATATCTAGCGCACACGGCTCTCGGGGCCTTTCCAGCGCTCCGCTCTGCGCCGAAATCATTGCCTCGCGAATGTGTGATGAGCCGATGCCGCTAGAGCTATCGTTAGTGGATCATTTACACCCTGGGCGACGGATTATCAGTGCGCTAGTACGCGCTCAGTAATCGCCCTCTTCCTCATCATCGGCAAGTTCTCGCCCAAAGGAACGCCATTGGGCGAGCGTCATCACCTCAGTCATTTCTAACTCAAGATCGTGAGCAATAATCAGCTCGTGACGCTCAAGCTGCTGTTTAAGCTCGACTACCCAGCCGCTCATACCTGCACCGGTATCGGTGGTATCGTATCCTTGGCGTGTCACAAATGCTTCAAGCAAAGCATCCAGCGTTTCCGGCGGCAGCATGCGTGCTGGCACTTCAATAAAACGGCTCATTCACTCTGCTCCCAGGCAGCTAGACGCTCGATAAAGGTGGCTTCATCGATCACTTCAACGCCCAGTTGCTCTGCTTTGGTTAATTTGCTGCCTGCAGCCTCGCCCGCTACCAAGCAGGTGGTTTTCTTGGAAACACTACCCGCTACTTTAGCGCCTAGCGCTTGCAGCCGTGCCTTACCTTCATCGCGGGTCATGCTGTCCATCGTGCCGGTGAGTACCCAGGTCTGTCCCTCTAAGGGCGTCGGGCCTTGCGTCACTTCACTCTCTTGCCAGGTGATGCCCGCATCAAGCAGTGCTTTCAGCGTTGCCAGATTATGCGATTGACGGAAAAAAGTATGAACATGGGCAGCGACAATCGGACCAACATCATTCACCGCTTCCAGCGCCGTTTGATCAGCTTCTTGCAAGGTCTGAAGTGTACCGAAGTAGCTGGCTAAATTTGCCGCTGTGGCTTCGCCTACTTCGCGAATACCCAAGGCGTAAATAAAACGTGCCAGCGTGGTGTGCTTAGCCTTATCCAGGGCATTTACCAAGTTGGTCGAGGACTTTTCACCCATGCGTGGCAGCGTCTGAAGCTGCTCAGCGGTGAGATGAAATAAGTCTGCTGGCGTTTTCACCCAGTCCAAGTCCACCAACTGTTCAATCAGCTTCTCACCCAGCCCATCGACATCTAGCGCTTTACGGCTAGCGAAATGCTTCAGCGCCTCTTTACGCTGCGCGGCACAATAAAGCCCGCCTGAGCAACGAGCGACCGCCTCGCCTTCCAGCCGTTCAATATCCGAACCACACACCGGGCAGTGCTCAGGAAAGGTGATCACGCGCGCCTGGGCAGGACGCTTGTCGATATCGACGCGTACCACTTGGGGAATCACGTCGCCTGCCCGACGAATGGCCACCGTATCACCAATCATCACACCTAAGCGGGTGATCTCATCCGCGTTATGCAGCGTCGCATTTGATACCGTTACACCAGCAACGGTGACCGGCTCTAACCTAGCAACCGGAGTGATCGCGCCGGTACGGCCTACCTGGAACTCCACATCGTTAAGGGTCGTGACTTCTTCTTGGGCAGGAAATTTAAATGCTACCGCCCAGCGTGGCGCCCGCGCTACAAAGCCAAGCTCTCGCTGGTGGCGCAGATCGTTTACTTTAATCACGACGCCATCGATGTCGTAACCCAGCTGGTCTCGCTTTTCACCCAGCTGCTCGCAGTAATCAGCCACCAGCTCAGGGCCATTGACAGTCCGCAGCTCCGTGCTGGAGCGAAAGCCCCATGCCTTAAGCCTTTCCATTTGCTGGCTATGAGTTGTCATTGGGCTACTGCTAAGCTCACCGTCGCCAAGATTCGTCATATCGAGCCGGGCAACTTGATAAGCATGAAACTCTAATGGGCGCGTTGCGGTAACCCGCGGGTCAAGCTGGCGCAGGCTGCCAGCCGCCGCATTACGCGGGTTAGCAAATACCTTACTGCCTTCCTCCCTCGCTCGATCATTCAGCGCTTCAAAGCCCGCATGGCGCATAATAACTTCGCCGCGTACTTCTAATAACGCAGGAATATTGTCGCCCATTAGCTTTAACGGAACAGACCGCAGGGTGCGCAAATTCGATGTAATGCCTTCGCCGGTACGGCCATCGCCACGGGTTGCGCCACTAACCAATACGCCCTGCTCGTACACTAACGATACCGCGGCTCCGTCGAGCTTTGGCTCACAGCTAAACTCAACGCTACTCGCCTGACACTCCAAACGCTCAGCGACACGCTCGGCAAACGCAGCAATATCATCACGGCTAAATGCGTTATCCAAGGAGAGCATGGGAATCGCATGAGCAACTTCAGGAAACCCTTCCGCTGGCGCGGCCCCTACGCGCTGGGTAGGGGAATCCGGTGAGACTAAATCGGGGTACTCAGACTCCAATTGCTTCAACCGCTGCAGCTTGCGGTCGTAATCTGCGTCGGTCAGCTTAGGTTCATCTAAGATGTAATAGCGGTAATTAGCGTCATCCAAATCGGCACGCAGTTGGCTAATTTCTTCCAGAAGTTGTTTCTCAGGCTGACTCATTCAGATGTTCCGGCATACAAAAACAGGTGTTTAGTAACAAAAACACCCGCCTTCTTTGGGAAGGCGGGTGTTAACGCAATGCGATGCTTAACGCGCTTGCAGTTGGCGCTGCAAGCGATGGCGACGTTCAAACTCATGAACGCGCTGCCTTGCAAACTCAATGGTTTGCGCCGTCATTACGCTACGGTTTTCATCTTTAAGCTCACCGCCCATATGGCGTACGACAACCATTGCCGTTTCGACCATCGCTTCAAACGCTGCTGAGCTATCTTCAGCGCCCGGCAGCGGCATCAGGAACGTAATACCTGGGGTCACAAACTCATCCATTTCTTCAATGGGGAACGTACCAGGCTTAAGTACATTCACCATTGAAAATTGCAGTTCGCTATCGAAGCTTTCTGTTTCAAAACGGTGAAAGACGCCCATCTCACGGCTGTAGCGAAGACCGCAGGCCATGATTAGCTCAAGCAATTTACCGCCATCAAAACCTTCAGGTTCCCGCGAAAGCACACTGATCACGACCATTTCAGAAGCGTCGGTGAGTGCATCTCTGGCCCGCTCGCTATTAACATCGTGGCGTAACGCTTTTTCTAACGTCGGGTGTGTACGAACAACATTATCCCGATGACCCGTTTCAGGCACATAATCGTCGTAGTCATCAACATCGTGATAACTCTCGTCGTGCGCAGAAATCGTCGGCTCATTGTATTGCGCAGCCTCGCGCTCCGCGGCAGCGGTCTCACGCGCTTCGGCTTGCTCTTGAGCAATACGCGCTTTTTCAGCGTCGGCTGCCTCTTTTGCTTCACGGCGCTGCTGCGCCTCAAGCGCTTTACGCTCGGCTTCAAGTGCTTTACGTTCTGCTTTTTGCTTGGCTAGTGCTTCCGCACGTTTCGCCTTCTCTGCTTTCTTACGCTCTTTCTCTTTACGACGCTCAATCAAACGGCGTTTAAAGGAACGCCCAATGCCTTCGAAGTCAACCAAGCGGTATTCATCAACCTCATCGTCGTCTAGCTCTCTGTCTTCACCGGCAGTATCTGCACGTAGTTGACGTCGCTTGGGCGTGTCGGCTGCATGTTGTACGGCATCTTCAGGTTCAACTCTTAGCGTCGGTTCTGCTTCTGCAGTCGGCTCAGCTGCAGCACTGGGTTCTTCTGACGCTTTCTCGGTTGAAGCCTTTACGGTTGATGCAACTTGTTCTTCAGTTCCAGCTGATACCGCCTCTAGGCGACTGTTAGCTTCAAGATTTTCAGCTTCTTCGTGTTGCGCCGTTGGCTGTTCTTTCTCAACATCAGCTTGCTGACCGCTAACGCTCTCGTAATGCTCGGTTGGTTCAGATACTGGCTGTGGATCGTGGCTATCAGGGCGATGGGCTTCAGCTGTAGAGGCAGGCTTGCTACTCGTCGTTTGGCGAGTAGCGTCTGTGTGCTGAGTTTTATTGCTAACAGTATTGCTGGGATTCTCATCAGCCATAAATATGCTAGGCTCCCGGCGCTCGGGTTCAGGAATTGCAGACATGCCTAACGTGTGCTCGGCTGAAGCAGTATCTGGCTGAACGGATGTATGATTCGTCGACGTGGGATGCCCGACAGCAGAAGGCTGTTCATGTTTTCGAGGCTCATTTTTACGAGACCACGAAAAGTGCGCATTGGCTTTTGACTTGGCCGAACTGGCAGAGCTGGAAAAAGAACGGCGAAAATCAGACAGTACTTTGGAAGGCCCCGGGTGCTCTTGGCGTTCCAGCTTAGGTTTTTGACCAAGGTTGCTGTAGTCAGCAGGCTTAACGACCCGCGCACCACCGTTAGGCAGTTCCCAGTTTATTTCCGCCTCTTTGACTTCATCATTAAATTCTTCGGATTTAGCGGCTGGCAAGTCTTTGACTGCTTGATCCAGGCGGGGCACACGGCGTTGGCGCTGAAGCCTTCGCACACCGTCAACGACGATGAGCGAAACCAGTGCCAGTCCTAGAATGATTAACCACTCTCTTAATTCCATGTCGAGCATTCCATGGGTCAATATACCGGTTGCAAAGGCGCAATGCCTTAATGACGTAACATATCCGAAATTAGCTAATTATCATCAAGCATAGCGCGGTTGCTACGAAAAGGGCCACTTTTTGCAGATTTTCACGCTTTAACACCCCCATAAGGTGTGTTTTAGGCCAAATCTTTGACTATATCAACTAAGAAAAGTGCCATTTTAGCGCTAATTTATCCCGACAGGACACATCGTCACATCATCGTCTGCTTTCTACAGGGAGAATTTCGCTCCCTTGCTCGCCTTCTCACACCGTAATATGACAAGCCCACATTCAAACTTACGTAACGAAACGCCACTGCTCTTCTGCTCAATTGCCCAGCCAACTGCTGTTCGATCAAAAGCTATTCTGCTACAAACCTATCTGTTACAAACCTACTTCACCAAAAATTCCGTCGTAACGAATAGTATTTAATAGCTAATGAAATCATAGCATATATGTTTTAAACCCTTAACTAACGCTATACAAAGGTAATGAAAGTTCACATTTCAGATTTGTCAATTTTAGATAGATGAACATGCTTAACTGCACGATACGCTTTAGCAGGAGCAGTCCTCAGCGCCCATGATCAAAGCAGTTAATCAGAAACCGAGAATAAACATAAATCGCTGATAAATAAGATATTTTACAATCAAAAAAAATAAAGAAAGAAACGCTATCAATAGCCACTAATGAAGCTAATCTGGGATAGCTAAGCAAAAGCAGAAAGGCTCACTATCGGTTCAGCACACAACCCGTCATAGGCTTGCTCTACCGCAATTTTTGCATATTTCCCGAGGCTTTTAATGGGTGAAAACTCGTTTAGTTCACCACCATTGAAGGCACCGCATTTGCCGATAAAGCATTTAATCAACCAGTGCTGCAGCCTCATCAATCCCTACCGAAACAAGCCTAGACACACCAGGCTCCTGCATGGTTACACCCATCAAGCGCTCAGCAGCCTCCATAGCAATTTTGTTATGGGTGATATAGATAAACTGAACGCTTTCAGACATTTCTTTAACAAGTTTGGCGTAGCGGCCTACGTTGGCATCATCCAGCGGAGCGTCGACTTCGTCCAACATACAGAAAGGCGCAGGGTTCAACTGGAAAATTGCGAAAACCAACGACAGTGCAGTTAACGCCTTTTCTCCCCCCGACAGTAGATGAATAGTACTGTTTTTCTTACCTGGCGGCCGCGCCATAATTGCCACACCGGTTTCCAGCAAATCATCCCCGGTGAGGGTTAGCCAAGCAGCTCCCCCACCGAAAACCCGTGGAAATAGCGTTTGTAGACCCGTATTAACCTGGTCAAATGTTTCTCGAAAGCGAACGCGAGTTTCCTGATCGATGCGTTTAATCGCACGCTCTAACGTTTCTAATGCTTCGGTAAGCTCAGCATGCTGAGCTTCCAAATAGTTACGCCGCTCGGCTTGCTGATCGTACTCTTCGATCGCGGCAAGGTTAATGGCACCTAAACGACGAATCTTATCTGTGGTGTTTTCCAACCGCTCCTGCCAAGCAGTTTCACTGGCGTCGCTAGGCAAGTGCTCTGCTAAAGCATCGGGATCATGGCCTAGTTCTGCTAATTGCTCATCTTGGGTTGCCGCTTTCAGCGCCAGTGCTTGTACATCCATACGGCGCTGTTGTAACTGCTCACGACTTTGTTCCAAGTTGCGCTCGTGCTGCTGGCGAGCCAGCTCGTCGTTGCGCAGCTGCTCTGCCAATGCCTGAGCCTGCTGACGAGTATCATTAAGGCGCCGCTCCTGCTGCTCGCGCTGGTGTAGCAACTCCTCTAATTCTTCAGCAGCCAGTTCGTCTGGCTCTACCAGCATTTCCCGAGACTCTTCTAACTCAGCAATACGCAGCGAAAGGCGCTCTTCACTATCGCTACTACGACTTTGCTGGGCTTGCAGGCTATTCCGCTCAGCATTCAACCGCTCTCGCTCTAGCGCCAATGCCTGCTGACGCGCCTTCATGGGAGCATGTTGTTGATTTAACTGGTCACGCTGCTCACGCTGGCGACTGCGATGTTCAGCGCTGGTTTCACGGGCTTCGGCAGCAGCTTCTAACTGCTCCATCGCTGCATGCCAGCGAGCACGCTGCTCTTCTAAAGTGAGCGTTAACTCCGCCTCATCCTCTTGTAGTTGGGCGAGTTCATCATCCAACTCAGTGGCGCGGCTCTCTAAATGTTCCAGGCGTTGAGCTAGTCGCTGCTCTTTCACCGCAAGCTGCTGAAGCGAAGCGGCGTGGGCACGCTCTTGCTCAGCCTGCTGCTCACGGGTTTGCTCTAGCACTTCAATGGCTTCGCTAGCGGCTTCGCACTGCTCATCCAGCAACGCTAACGCGTCTTCATCCTGTGTAAGACGGGCGTCTAATTCGTCAAACCGACGGCGTGTCACCAACAGTGCATCAACACCTTCACCATTGGCCTGTTGATGCAACCAGCCGCGTCCACGCCATACGCCTTCTCGGCTGACAACACTCTCTCCAGGCGCCAAATTACCTAGTAGCGTCTCAGCATCTTCGTTCGTTTCTGCGAAGTGAATACTCGCTAACCATTCGCCTAACGCACCTGCCCCAGACACCAGAGAATCCAAGCGCTGCGCGGATGTCGCTGGCCGCTCAGCCTGGTCGATTAAGCACCAATCAGTGGCTAGGGCATTAGGTAGCGCGTTTAGCTGGTTCGCTGACACTAAACGGGCGTTTAACCACGGCGCAAGCAGCCAGGAAATCACTCGCTCCCAGCCAGATGCAACACTAATCGCTTCACCAAGCCGTGGCGCATCGGCTAAGCCGTGAGCCGCTAATGCATCGCTAAGATCTGGGTCGTGATCAGCCAAGGCGGCATCAATTAACGCCTTCAATGACGCGAGTTCGCCTTGATGTTGACTTAGTTCAGCACGCTGCTGATCACGCGCCTGGGTGGCCTGCTGATAAGCGGCTTTGGCATCGCTATAGCGCTGCTGCCAATGGTCACGTTCGGTTTGAAAGGCTTCAGCACGCTGTTCAGCCTCTTCCCGCTGGGCTTGGCATTCAGCGTGTTCATTGCGCAGCTCAGTAACATCGGCAAGTTCGCCACGCTGCTGACGGCGGCGCTGGTTCTCCGCCTGCATGCGCGCAATACGCTGCTCTAAATCGCGTAATTGGTCTTGGCTACGGTCCGCTTCCCGGCTGGCATCGCGCCAGTGATTTTCTGCATCGGCCCACTGCTGTTCGGCAGTTTCAAGAGCAGGAGTCGCATCCGCTAAGGTTTGTTCAAGTGTTTCTAGCTGCTCTTCAAGGGCTTCATGCTCTGGAAGCAAGTCCTCTAAACGAGCTTCTATCGCGACAAGTCGCTCTTGATCGCCTTCGCTGACTCGGCGCTGTTCATCAAGGTCGCGGCGCGCCGTTGCTATATCGCTCGCCAATTGAGCTTCACGGCTGCGGCGGTGCGCTTGGTCCTGCTCCAGGCGGGCAATCCGGGTGGTGGTTTCAAAGAACTGTTGCTGGTGGCGCTCTAGCACATCGGCAAGTTCATCGTGCTGTTCGCGCGCTTGTTCCAGGCGCGTTTCACACTGACGTACGCCAAATACGTCTTTCTCAACCGCAATTTCCAGCTCGCGCACTCGGCTTTCTTGGTGAGATTGCTCATTGCGCAATGCGCGTCCGCGCACTAACGCCAGCTCACCTTTTAGCCGGTACTCCTGCTGCTTTAACTCTTGGTAGCGCTTGGCTGCTTCTGCCTGACGCTTAAGGCGTTCGAGCTGTTTGTCCAATT
The DNA here is from genome assembly GCF_024182575.1 of Halomonas sp. MS1. Taxonomy (NCBI): domain Bacteria; kingdom Pseudomonadati; phylum Pseudomonadota; class Gammaproteobacteria; order Oceanospirillales; family Halomonadaceae; genus Halomonas; species Halomonas sp. MS1. The sequence continues at coordinate 2,424,010 of NZ_CP098926.1, read as the reverse complement.
CTTCACGGATATCATCCAGGCGTTCCAAATTCTCCTGGGTGCGGCGCATACGGTTTTCGGTTTCCCGGCGGCGCTCTTTATATTTTGAAATCCCCGCAGCCTCTTCCAGCGTGGCACGCAGGTCATCGGGGCGTGCTTCGATTAGCCGTGAAATCATCCCCTGGCCGATAATGGCGTAAGAACGCGGGCCTAAACCAGTGCCCATGAACAGATCAGCGATATCTCGCCGACGACACTTTTGACCATTAAAGAAGTAATTGGATTGGCCGTCGCGGGTGACTAAGCGCTTTACCGCAATTTCTGAGTACTGCGCGTAAACGCCCCCCATGCCACCATCGCGGTTATCGAACTTGAGCTCGATAGAGGCTTGGCTGATCGGCTTACGACCGGTGGAGCCGTTGAAGATAACATCGGCCATCGATTCACCGCGCAGGGTTTTAGCTGAGGATTCCCCCATTACCCAGCGCACCGCATCGATGATATTAGATTTGCCACAACCGTTTGGCCCAACGATGGCGGTCATATTGCCATCGAAGGGCACCGTTACTGCATCAACAAAAGACTTGAACCCAACAAGACGAATAGAGGTTAAGCGCATTGCGACCCTTAGCTGCGGTTGTTTGCGTGGACGTTATTCAAAAACGCGGTCAATAACAACATTTGCCGCATCATCCTCATTAATAGGTCCAACGCTTACGCTCTCCAGCTCGCCAAACAGATCACCAGGTTGAGGGGTCGCCTGACCAGATTGCGAAACGCGAACAACTAAGCGTGCTTCACGCACCTGGGAGATTTGCGCTTGGGGGGACATAGCTGCGGTGTCGTCCAACACGACGGTCATGGGAAGCTCTGACACCTGGGCACGAATAACAGCCAGTGGCGGCAGTTCGCCTTGCATGTCTCGAGCAGTAATAAACACGCTAGCATCGTCACTGACGTTATCCATCAGTGCTTCGTCTAATGAAACATTCACACGCACGCCTTGGCTTTGGGCGGCCTCAACCGCCGCTGCTTCTGGCTCTACTCCTAAACGCTCTTGAGCAACGCGAATACCTTCGCGCAAGGAGGATGCCGTTTCGGGATCTTCTATGTTTGCGACAGCACGACGCCAGTGGTCTACCGCTGTTTCATAGTCACCATTATCAAACGCATGAATGCCAAGCAAGCCGAGCACTGTGGGCTGGCGTGGGTCTTGCGCTAGCGTCTCATCCACTAGCGACTGTACCTCAGGAGTCAGTTCACGCTCCGCCATAAAAAAGCGCAGTTGAGCAAGTTGCGCCAACAGCGGAGGAATCCGCCCTTCAATAGCAATCAACCGTTCTAACGCATCGGCTGCTTTATCGGCCTGACCGGTTTCACGGTAAAGCGGAAACAGTGAACTCCACACATTGGGATTATTCGGCTGACGCTCGGCTTCTGCTTCCATGCGCTCTAAATACATGACCAGTGAGCCATCGGGGTCGTTTTGCACTTCTTGCTGAATAGCGTAAAGTGTTAAATCGCCTTCCGCGCCGTTCTGCTGGTACCAAAACGTACTCGCTCCCACCACGGCCACCATCACCAAGGGGATAGCAAGCCTGCCTGCCGTCGCCGTTTTTAAGGGGCGCTTAGTACGGCTGGCGGTGTCTTCCAACAGGCTACGCTCTAGCTCCAGGCGGTCTTCTTTAAACCGCTCCTCATCCATATCGCCACGTTCGTGAGCAGCTTCCAAGGAGGCCAAACGACGCTTAAAAATCGCCACGTTTTGCTCATCAGCAGTATCGTTAGCTTCGAAGTGATCTAGCTTGTCGCGTAGCGCGCGGGCATCGCGCATCGGCGCTATCAATAACCAAAGCGCGGGGAGTAATAGTAAAGCAATCGCAATCCACAGCGGTGTCATGAAGACCTCTCGCGGTTAATCAGGGCATCCAGGCGGGCACGTTCTTCGGCGCTAAGCGCTTTCGCTGAGGCATTACGACGAGCGCGAACCATCATCACGACGACCACTACGCCGAGCAGCACCAAACCTATCGGCAACCCCCACAGCAGGTAAGTGCGGTTTTCTAAACGCGGGTTATAGAGAATGTACTCTCCAAACCGCTGCACCATGTGGTTAACAATCTCGATATCCGATTGACCATCCTGGAGCAATTGATAGACACGTTCACGCATGTCCGCGGAAATTGGCGCATCAGAATCATCGATTGCCTGGTTCTCACACAGAGGGCAGCGCATCGAAGCGGTGAGATCATGGTAACGCTGCTCCGTAACAGGATCGTCGAACTCACGTATCTCAATACCGCCGGCCAACGCGCCGCTAGTCAGTGTCAGCAGCGCGACGGTAAGCATTAAGCGTATTAGCGCCATTTTTCCACCTCCGGCAGAATGCGTTCACGAACGTCTTCCGGTGACACGTAACCTTTGTGGTGGTAGCGAATGACACCGTCAGCATCAACCAAGAAGGTTTCCGGCGCACCGTAAACCCCCAGATCAAAGCCAAGGTTACCGTCAGGATCAAACACATTAACTTCGAAGGGATCCCCAAACTCGCTCAAGAACTCCAGCCCTTTTTCGCGAGTATCACGATAGTTAATGCCGACCATGCGAATGCCCTGATCAGCCAACTCCAGCAACTGCGGCATTTCCTGCTTACAAGCGGGGCACCATTCGCCCCACACATTCACCAGGGTGACATCGCCAGTTAACAGGGTTTGATCAACTTGGCGATTTTCATCGCGCAGTGTCGTGGCTTCAAAGGTAGGAAACTGCCTGGCCATTAGCGCCGAGTCGCGGTGCGAAGGGTCGCGCCCTAGCCCTTGATAAAGGAATAAGGCAATCCCCAGAAAGCCAATCGGTAGTAGTAAAAGTAGTAGGCGACGTGTCATACCATAGCTTCCTTCGACGTTGCAGACTCAGACGTTGCAGAAGCCGGGCTAGCAGGCGCTTTGCGCGATACGACACGACGGTACCGCTTATCAACTATCGCCAGAATGCCACCGAAAGCCATCAACAACGCACCGAGCCATAACCAGCGTACAAACGGTTTGTATTGAACACGCATCGCGTAGCTACCATCGCCAAGGTCTTCCCCCATGGCGACATAGAGATCGCGGAAAAGCCCGGGACGAAGCGCCACCTGGGTCATTGGCATTCTGGTAGCGAGATAGAGGCGCTTTTCTGGACGCATCACAAAACTACGTCCAGAGTCGCCACGCTGCACTTGAATGATAGACGTGTCTGCCAGGAAGTTCGGGCCCCGGCGATTTGCCAGTTCCGTCATGGTGAACTGATAACCTGCCACTTCAACAGTCGTGCCCGGCGACATCCGCACGTTGCGTTCGATGTTGTAATTGGAAACAACCGCCACGCCAACAATGGTGACCGCAATGCCCACATGACCAAGCACCATGCCCCAATATGCTAACGACAGCTTGCGCAGCCCCGCCAAAAAGGAGCTGGCATGGCGGACTTTATTGAACACGTCACGCACGATAGGCAGTACGATCCAGAGCGCCGAAACAATGCCCAAGGAGACCCAAAGATTCCACTCGCCGCCATATAGCAACGGCATAGCACCGCCCAGGACCAGTGCAGCGGCGCCTGACAGCCAAAGCTTACGCCACAGTTCACTGGCACTCATGCTTTTCCAGCGGGCGATCGGGCCCAGTCCCATAAACATGCACATCACCACCGTTAGCGGTACAAAAAGTGCATTAAAGTACGGAGGCCCTACGCTGATCTTACCTAACCCAAGGGAGTCCAGAATTAGCGGGTAGACCGTGCCTAACAGTACGGTGACCGTCATAATGACCAGTAGAATATTATTGACCAACAACAGCGAATCACGGGATAACCAATTAAAGCCGACTTTATGGCTCACACGGGGGGCGCGCAGCGCAAATACCAGCAGCGACAGCGTTACGGTAATCGCCAACAGCATTAAGATAAAGAAGCCGCGGGAAGGGTCATTAGCAAACGCGTGCACTGAGGTCAGCACGCCAGAACGCACCAGGAACGTGCCCATTAATGACAGCGAGAAGGTTGAAATAGCCAGCAGTACTGTCCAGCTTTTAAACGAACCGCGCTTTTCAGTGACCGCCAACGAGTGCACCAGCGCCGTTCCCGTTAACCAGGGCAGCAGTGAGGCGTTTTCAACCGGATCCCAGAACCACCAGCCGCCCCAGCCCAGCTCGTAATAAGCCCACCAACTACCTAGCGCGATGCCTACGGTTAGAAATGCCCAGGCCACATTAGTCCAGGGACGTGCCCAACGTGTCCAGGCAGCGTCTAAACGCCCACCTAGCAACGCGGCAATGGCAAATGCAAATACCACCGAGAAGCCGACATACCCCATATACAGCATCGGAGGATGCACAACCAACCCGAAGTCCTGCAGCAGCGGATTCAGATCAGCCCCGTCTTGAGGCATATTCGGCAGTAGCCGCTCAAATGGATTGGAGGTCATCAAGATAAACAGCAGGAAGCCAACGCAGACCATTCCCATGACGCCTTGCACTCGCGCCACCATATCGCGCGGCAAATCACCGGAAAATACCGAAGCGGCATACCCCCAACCAGCCAGCATTAAGCTCCACAATAAGACGGAGCCTTCATGATTTCCCCACACGGCACTAAACTTGTAGTACCAGGGCAGTAGCGAGTTGGAATTATTGGCAACGTTCGCCACGCTGAAGTCATCCAGCATATAACTGGCTGTTAGGCACAAATAGGCAATGGCAATAAACAGGAACTGCCCCGTGGCCATAGGTCGACCATAGGCCATCCACAGCGGACGCCGAGTGGCCGCGCCTGCCAGCGGCATCACAGCTTGTATCACGGCCATCAACAGGGCAATGACCAGAGCAAAGTGGCCTATTTCAGGAATCATCTTGATGAACATGCGCGCTCCGAATTAGCAGTGGGCATAACCGCCTGCTTGACACGATAAAACATTAATAATCGCTTGTTTGGGGGGTGCCTTCCTGCTCCAAACGCTTACCCACCTCAGCCGCTTTTGCCTGATAATCTGCCGGGGAGTAACCTGCTTCTTCCAATGCTTGCGCCACTTCGGGCGGCATATAATTTTCATCGTGGCGGGCTAAGACTTTATCGGCATATAAGCGCCCATCTGCCTGAAGTTCTCCTACCACGACCACCCCCTGCCCTTCACGGAAAAGATCCGGCAGAATCCCGCTGTAGTAGACCTCCAAGTCATCGACGTAATCCGTCACGGTAAACTCAACATCAAGGCTTTCAGGATCACGCGACACCGATCCCTCTTTAACCATTCCGCCCGCGCGAATCTGGCGCTCCATGGGCGCGTCGCCCTGAGCAATCTGTACCGGGCTAAAAAATAAATTGATGTTGGAGCGCAGCGCATAAAGTGTCAGCCCCACCGCTATCGCGGTTAATGAAACCAACCCTAAAATAACGAACAGCTTCTGTTTACGTTTAGGCGTCATGACGAACGTCCCTTTGAGCAGAGTTAACTGGTGCTTGCGCGGCCTGGGAGTGGGCGTTTTGGCGGCGCACACGGCGCTTCACGCCTTTCAGCAGTTGGCTGCGCTCGAGGCGCGCATGCCAAACTATCACCAGCATCAACAACGCAGTCATGCCCCAAGCAGCCCACACATAAAGCCCGTGGCCACCCATGGCAAAAAATTCATTAAGTGAGGAAAAAGCCATTATCTCACCTCCTCTACTAGCTCTTGCACCCAGCGCTTATTGGTTTCACGGCGCAGTATTTCACTGCGCGTGCGCATCAGGGTTAACGCTATAAAAAAGCAGTAGAAGCCGAGTACCATAATGAGCAGCGGTGCCCACATTTCCATAGGCATTGCCGAACGTCCGGTAATCGTAAACGAGGCAGGCTGGTGCAGGGTGTACCACCACTCCACCGAATATTTGATGATCGGAATATTAATCACGCCCACCATCGCCAGCACTGAGGCTGCACGAGATCCACTATCGCGACTACTGAAAGCACCGCGCAGTGCAATGACCCCTAAATACAAAAACAGCAAAATCAGCATGGACGTTAAGCGTGCGTCCCACATCCACCAGGTTCCCCAGGTAGGCACCCCCCATACTGCGCCTGAAAAAAGTGCTACAAAGGTCATCGCAGCACCTAATGGTGCCATCACGGTGGCTGCCATATCGGCTACTTTGATTTTCCAGACCATATATACCAAGCCTGAAATTGCCATTGAGACAAAAATGGATTGTGCTAGGAAAGCGGCAGGAACGTGGACATAGATAATCCGAAAGCTATTGCCCTGCTGATAATCCGCGGGAGCAAATACCAGCCCCCAAACGCTTCCCAGCAGCAACAGGAGCACCGCCGCTGCCCAGAACCAGGGCTGAAGCTTGGCGCTAATCGCGTAGAACCACTTGGGTGATCTCAGTTTATTTATAAAGGCCCACATGGTGTTTTCGTCCTTTAACCGTTGATGCTGATGCGTAGCGAGGCGGCAATAGCCCAAGGTGCTAGCATTAACGAAATCGCTAAAAGTGCGCCCAAAATAGCCAGATGCGCCGCGATACCATCGCCTAAAATAGCGGCCTGCACGGCGCCAGCACCAAAAATAAGCACTGGAATATAGAGCGGCAGCACCAGCAGTGACAGCAATACACCGCCGCGAGCTAATCCGACGGTCAGCGCGGCGCCAATCGCACCAATCAAGCTGAGGCTTGCGGTTCCCAATGCCAGCGATAGCGCTAAAACCATGTAACTACCGGCAGGAAGTGCCAACATGATACCTAAAATCGGCGCCATAAGTGCCAAAGGCAGTCCTGTCAGCAGCCAGTGAACAGCAACTTTGGCAAGGCTAAGCGCCGCCAGCGGCTGAGGGGCTAACAGTAGCTGCTCCAAACTACCGTCGTCGTAGTCGCTCCGGAACAGACTATCCAGAGAAAGCAATGCCGCTAGCAATGCCGCCACCCACAGCAACCCAGGCGCTATTTCTGCCAGTAACTGGGGATCAGGTGAAATGCCGATCGGAAAGAGCGTAATCACCAAGGCAAAGAACACCAATGGGTTAAGCACTTCACCACGACGACGTAGCAACAGCGTTAGATCTCGCTTAAAGGTGGCACTAATGGCGACCATGAGCCCACCGGAAGGCGCATGCATCGACATTTCTGGGATGCCTGTCGTGGCGTGTGAGCTTGGCAACGCTGTCTCCTTCTACCCCAGTTGAACGCGCCTAAGCACGGATGATGCGGTTAACTCATGATGTGTCGTCACTAAGACACAGCCTCCCGCGTTGGCATGCGCAACAAGCTGCGCTTCTAGTGCTGCCACTCCGTGGCGATCAATGGCTGTAAAAGGTTCATCCAGGACCCACAATGCCCGCTTAGTAAGCGTCAGTCTCGCAAGGGCAATTCGCCGCTGCTGCCCAGCAGAAAGCTGCCCGGCGGGTACATCCTCAAAGCCACTCAGCCCAACCTGTGCCAGCGCTTCTTCACGCTGGTAATCGTCGCCTTTTTCGCCGCTAAGCGCTTGGTACCACGCTAAGTTTTCCAGCGGAGAAAGCCCCGCTTTTATGCCAGGGGCATGCCCTAAATAGAGTAGATTGGCGAGAAAATGTTCACGCACCTCGCGCATTGAGTCGCCATTCCAATAAATGTCGCCATGGTAGTCGCTCAACTGGCCTGAAAGAATTTTCAACAGTGTCGTTTTTCCGCTCCCGTTAGGGCCTTCGATACGCACTATTTCGCCACGTTGAATATCAAGATCTAGCCCCTCAAACAGCCAACGATCATCGCGTTCACAGGCTAGCTGTCGGGCTTGTAGGCAGAGGCTCAAGGATATCTCCAGGCACGTAGATTTTGCGTCGAACTCTACACGGAAAGCCCCTTTCTCGCCAGTCGCTCTCTGCGGTCAGGGGTCGCATCACACTTCAACCAATCTTCGCTTAAGAACAATAGACAATGCAGAGCACTAGCACTGTATGCAAAAACAGGTCTATACTACAAACACTGTATGAAAAAACATTACCGATTATAAACACAGCAATCTGCTCAATTACACGCCTAGGGAGCGGGCGCTGCATTGGAGAAAACTGCATGACGATGACAATGCCAACACCCTTGAACATAACTCAACATGCGCTATCTCAAACGACGTCGAATACAGGTCGCCCTATTTATTCGGCACCTCGTGTAACGCGGCGCAACACTTATGCGCTTCGCGTGCGCGGCAACAGAATGCGTGAATGCAATCTATTCGATGGCGATGTCATCATTATTCGCCGCTATCAACAAGGTAGCCATCAAGAAACCGCTATCGCGACGATAAACCAGCGAGAAGTTGCCCTAAAGCAACTTTCCATTAGTCGACTGGGCGTTCACTTATGGCCCGAAGATGCAGCCATGCCTGCCGTCTTCCTGCATAATTGTGATATTCAAGTGCTGGGAATGGTAATGGGCGTCGAGCATGGCGCTAACAACACTCGGCACCACTAATTCGCCACCCGCTTTAGGGAGCATCGATTGCGTTACCGAGTTCCAGACCTAGCATCCGCCACATGGCATACCGCTGAAATTGAGGTTGAAAAAAGTCGCTTCCTCACGTGGATATGCCATGCACCCAGCACAGCTGACCATCATGCAATGCTGCAGGCAGCAAAAACCGCCCACCCCAACGCAAGTCATCACTGCACGGCCTTTATTGCTGGCCCTCCTGGTGAACAAACACACATAGGGTTCTCTGATGATGGCGAACCCGGCGGCACAGCCGGCAGGCCCATGTATCAAGCCTTGCTCGGTAGCCAGATGGGTGAAGTAGGCTGTGTGGTGATTCGTTACTTTGGCGGCACCAAGTTGGGCACGGGTGGACTCGCCCGAGCTTACGCACAGTCGGTTAACGCCGGGATTGAAACATTACCTACCCGCGAAGTCGTCGAGCGGGATAACTACCAACTGCGTGTCAACTTTGCCCATGAAGCCGTCGCGCGCGCTTGGTGTGATGAGCAGAAAATTCCCGTCCAACAGGCAGAGTACGATGGCAACGGCGTATGCCTTACGATTGGCTGGCCAAGAGATGAGGCCTTAAATTTCACTACGCTTGAAAATCGCCTAAAGACAGCCCTCGATATTCAAAAAGTGCCGCCACAATAAGATTATTATATCGCTGACAAAAAACGCGACTTACGCGAGCAATTGCTCGGTAAGCCGCGTTTTAGTCGCTAACCATTACGTAACGATAACTGCGCAATGGCACTGCTAGCGGGTTTTAGCCTAAATATTTAATCATCACACCCGCCGCAACAGCAGAACCGATAACACCGGCCACATTAGGGCCCATGGCATGCATCAGCAGGAAGTTATGCGGGTTCGACTCCAAGCCAACCTTATTAGCTACTCGCGCGGCCATCGGTACTGCCGAAACACCTGCGGCACCAATCAGCGGATTAATCGGCATTTTGCTGACAAGGTTCATCAGCTTCGCCATCAACACGCCTGCGGCCGTGCCAATACCAAACGCCACAATACCCAGACCCAAGATACCCAGCGTTTCGAATGCCAGAAAGCTATCTGCCATCAGCTTGGAACCCACCGATAGTCCTAAGATAATCGTCACGATATTGATCAGAGCGTTTTGCGCCGTATCCGATAAGCGCTCAACCACACCGCATTCACGCATCAAGTTACCAAAGCAGAACATCCCTAACAGCGGCGCTGCATCAGGTAGGAAAAGCGCGACGGCAATCAATAACATCAGCGGGAAAACGATCTTTTCCAGTTTGGATACCGGACGCAGCTGCGTCATCTTAATTTGACGCTCTTTCTGCGTGGTCAGCAGCCGCATAATCGGCGGCTGAATCAGCGGCACCAGCGCCATGTAGGCGTACGCCGCCACTGCGATAGCACCCAGCAACTCAGGAGCCAATACGCTTGATACATAAATAGACGTTGGACCATCAGCACCGCCGATAATACCAATGGCGGCCGCTTGATTAAGCGAAAAGTCCATCACCCCCAGTGAGGTCAGCATCACAGCACCAAACAGTGTGGCAAAAATGCCAAACTGAGCAGCCGCGCCTAAAAAGAGCGTCCGCGGGTTAGCCAATAACGGGCCGAAGTCGGTCATGGCCCCCACGCCCATAAAGATAATCAGTGGCGCAATACCAGAGGCAATCGCTACTTTATAGAAGTTATAGAGCATTCCATCGCTATAACCTACGCCAACCGCAATATCCTTTGCCGCACGCAATTGATCGGGAGCTGCAGTATCGTGGGCAATCGCTTTAAGCGACTCTCGCCAAGCTTCCACACCACTTAATGGATCAAGGGTAGCGCCCAGTACGGAAGCTATCTGCTGCAGCACAGCAGGTTTTGCCACCTCAATCGCTTGATCGAGCGCTGAGATTGCCAAGCCCGCCTCAGGGATATTGGCAAGAATGCCGCCAAACCCAATTGGCACCAGCAGCAACGGCTCAAACTTCTTGTGAATGGCAAGATAGAGCAGCCCAAGCCCTACCAAAATCATGGCCGCCTGACCAAGCTCAAGGTTATAAAGCCCCGAGCCCTCCCATAAGGTAATTAGTTTTTCCATTGCCAAATGCCCTTAAAGCTCGATCAGCGAATCGCCGACGGTGACGCTGTCACCCTCGCTGACGTTAACTTTCGATACGGTACCGGCACTACTGGCACGCACTTCGGTTTCCATTTTCATGGCTTCCAAAATAATCACCACATCGCCATCCGCTACTTGGTCACCCGGGCGTACATTGACCTTGAAGATATTGCCAGCAAGCGGTGCATCAATGCTTTCTCCACTAGATGCAGGCGCTTCCTCTTTGGGTGCGTTAGCACTCATTGCCGCCTGTTCCTGCACCGCGCCTATCTCGCCACCTTCAGACACTTCCACTACAAACGCTTTGCCATTGAGCTTAACGGTGTACGTTTCCGGGCCACTCGAAACCATTGGCGCTTTGTTTGCGGCTTTTGCCGGTACGTTAGCGCTTTTCGCCTCAGCCACTTGAGGGGCGGGTTCAAAGGCATCCGGGTTGTCACGATTTTTAAGGAATTTCAGACCAATTTGCGGGAACAGCGCGTAGGTCAGCACGTCATCTATTCCCTGCTCGCCGCTGGCAATACGAATGCTGTCTGCGCTCGCTTTTTCTTTAAGCTCGGTCGCTAGTCGGTCCATTTCTGGCGACAGGTTATCTGCCGGGCGACAGGTGATCGGTTCGCCACCTTCGAGCACGCGTTTTTGCAGCTCTGCATTAAACGGCGCGGGCGCGGAGCCGTATTCACCTTTTAGCAACGCCTGAACTTCTTTGGAGATGGACTTGTAACGCTCGCCCATCATCACGTTCATCACTGCTTGAGTACCCACAATCTGAGAGGTCGGCGTCACCAGCGGAATAAAGCCTAGGTCTTCGCGTACCCGGGGGATTTCATTCAACACATCGTCGAGTTTATCGCCGGCGCCCTGCTCTTTAAGCTGGCCTTCCATGTTAGTGAGCATGCCGCCAGGCACTTGGGCAATCAAAATGCGTGAGTCAATACCGCGCAACGAGCCTTCGAACGCCGCATACTTTTTGCGCACTTCACGGAAATAGCTGGCGATATCTTCCAACAATTCCAGGTCAAGACCGGTATCGCGATCGGTATCTTTGAGCATGGCCACGACAGATTCAGTCGGACTATGACCATACGTCATGGACATGGAAGAGATCGCAGTATCGACATTATCGACGCCTGCCTCGACGGCTTTCAAAATTGTCGAGGTCGACAACCCGGTAGTCGCATGACAATGCAAGTGAACGGGAATAGACAGCTCTTTTTTCAACCGCGTGACAAGATCATAGGCAATATAAGGCGTCAGAAGCCCCGCCATATCCTTGATAGCCAGTGAGTCAGCGCCCATTGCGGCAATGGTTTTAGCGAGCTCTACCCAGCTATCCAGGGTATGTACCGGGCTAACCGTATAAGAGATGGTGCCTTGTGCATGTCCACCTACTTGGCGAACCGCCTTGATCGCACGCTCAAGATTGCGCGGATCATTCATCGCGTCAAACACGCGGAACACATCAACCCCGTTGGTCTTAGCGCGCTCGACAAATTTATCAACCACGTCATCGGCGTAGTGGCGATAGCCTAATAAGTTTTGGCCACGCAACAACATCGCTTGAGGTGTATTCGGCATCGCCTCTTTCAGTGCCCGAATACGCTCCCAAGGGTCTTCACCCAAATAGCGAATGCATGAATCAAACGTTGCTCCACCCCAAGTCTCTAATGACCAATAGCCAACATTGTCGAGTTTTTCGGCAATCGGTAGCATGTCATCAAGACGCAAACGGGTGGCAAACAGCGATTGATGGGCATCGCGAAGAACAACATCAGTGATCCCCAGAGGACGTTTTGTTTCATTCATGGTCGTGGCTCACAATTTTCACGTTATGGATTTGTAGTAAATTTAACAAAATAAATAGTAATTGAGCGGTAGGATAGCTACAAAACTAGGGCCTTACTTACGGCGCGAAGAACGATAACGGTGCACTGCAGCACTAATCACTGCCCTGACTTCATCATCCTGGCCTTTCGGTGCAGATGGTTTTGCATTATTTCGGCCGCTTGGCGCTGCTATAGGAGCAGGCTGGAAGCGGCTAATCAACTTCGACATTAGCGTAACGCTAATTACCAAAACCGTAAGAAAAACAAATACAAAACCCATACCCAACCCCATAAGGGCAAGCCCTTCCTGGAGCAACTCTGACTCTTGCATACCGCATTCCCCCTCTTTCAAATGCTTTTCGGCACACCAATAGCCTCTAAAGGCGCTTGGCGCAGTGAGGCTAATACACTAACCTGCCACATCCAGGATAGATTGCAATCGCGCCATAGTGGAAGTCATGGTTGTTAATTTACTACATAAAGGCAGGATAGGCCTAGCGCCTATGGAAGGTGTCATCGACGCCTTAACGCGTGATTTACTGACTCAGCAGACAGGTTTTGACTGGGCAGTGACTGAGTTTGTCAGGGTGGTCGACACACGACTCCCCCCTCGCGTGTTCTATAAACATTGCCCCGAACTGTCAGCAGGCAGCGTCGCCACCCCTAGCGGCGTTCCCGTGCATTTGCAGCTTTTGGGATCAGACCCCGTGGCGCTAGCCAGCAATGCGCAACAGGCGCTCTCGCTGGGCGCTATCAGCGTTGATCTTAACTTTGGCTGTCCCGCCAAACTGGTTAATCGTCATGATGGTGGCGCATCGCTACTTCGCCAGCCAGATCGCGTCTATCGCGCCGTAAAAGCGGTCGCCGAAGCATTAGACGGCGAAATTCCAGTGACGGCTAAAATCCGCCTTGGCTTTTCTGATCGTCGCTTAGCAGTCGCTTGTGCCCAGGCCACAGAAGCTGGCGGCGCTGCACAGCTTGTTGTCCACGGCCGCACACGAGATGAAGGCTATCGCCCGCCTGCACACTGGGAGTGGATTGGCAAAGTTCGCCACCAGGTATCAATCCCTGTCGTTGCAAACGGCGATATTTGGACACTAGAGGACTACTGGAAGGCTCGCACGCTATCAGGTTGCGAGGATGTCATGCTTGGCCGTAGCGCCCTCTCAGACCCATGGCTTGCAGCTCGCATACGCCACTGGCAGGGCACAGGAGAGCGCCTCCCTGACACCACCTGGGCAATGCGTGCCAACGTGCTAAAGCGATACGCCGACCTACAGAGGCGACAACTACCAGATAGAGTCGTGGTGTCACTCGTCAAGCAGTGGCTAGCACAAATGCGCCAAGGCAATAGCGAAGCGAACCAACACTTTCAGCGCCTGAAACGCCTTACGGATCTCGATACGCTGCTTAACAACCTGATTCCCAGCGCATCACTTTACTGCGAGCCCGCATAAGTCGTTTTCAGCATTAGATTAGAACAAAAAAAGCGCCCTTCTGCTGTGCACAGAAGGGCGCTTTAAACGATCGCAAGACCAAAGTACGAGCCACCATGGCCAGGCTAGAAAAGAAAAAACCCGCTTTCAGTAGAAAGCGGGTTTTTCGAATTTGGCGCGCCCGGGAGGATTCGAACCTCCGACCCCCTGATTCGTAGTCAGGTACTCTATCCAGCTGAGCTACGGGCGCTTAACAGTTTTTAACATCGCCTTCGCGAAGAAAAACATAATAACATCAATAACTTCTGAATTCAAGCTGGCGCGCCCGGGAGGATTCGAACCTCCGACCCCCTGATTCGTAGTCAGGTACTCTATCCAGCTGAGCTACGGGCGCTTATCCAAATTGATGTTACTTTATGCAGTTGGCGGAGAGAGAGGGATTCGAACCCTCGATAGGGCTATAAACCCTATACTCCCTTAGCAGGGGAGCGCCTTCAGCCACTCGGCCACCTCTCCTCAACGGCACGGCGCGAATATTACCGATTTTGACGACTGCTGTCCAGCCCTATGCCAATTTTTTTCGCACCGCCCCGTAGTTACCGCTTAAACGCCTTGTAGTAGACGCAACACAGACAACCATTTACTCAGATTCGCTTTCGCTGTTACGTTCACGCTGAATGCGCTGGTAAATCTCTTCACGGTGAACCGCGACGTCTTTTGGCGCGTTTACACCAATACGTACTTGATTACCTTTCACACCTAACACTGTAACGGTGATCTCATCACCTATCATCAGTGTTTCGCCGACACGGCGGGTTAGGATGAGCATGGCTGATCTCCTTCTCAGACGTTTTTATACAACGGGTTGTGTCCGCTCACAGCGGCACCACACTATTATGCGGTATGGGTGCCGCCACCACCAATGGCTCAAGCTCCTATGACACCTTAACCTCCCGTTGAAAGAAAGCTCACCACCACACGGCAGCAAGTATCCTTCAGCGTAGAAGGTTTAGTGCGCAATTGTTATTCAGATTCGATATCAGATTTATCTAAACCGAATGCTTTGTGCAAGGCATTAACCGCAAGCTCCATATGCTTTTCATCAATAACGACGGAAATTTTAATTTCCGACGTGGAAACCATACGGATATTGACGTTCTCGTCGGCCAAAACACGGAACATTTTAGAGGCAACACCGGCATGAGAGCGCATACCAACACCCACAAGCGATACTTTGGCAATGTTGTCATCGCCACGCAGCTCACCGCCGCCCAAATCAGGAATTACCGTCTCTTCAAGTAACTTCTTGGTCGCTTTGTAATCGCCTTTAGCAACCGTAAAGGTGAAGTCAGTGTAATCGCCAGCAGGCGCCACGTTTTGCACAATCATATCGACTTCGATATTGGCATCGGCGATAGGACCAAGAATACGCGATGCGACACCTGGCACATCAGGCGTATTCAACAGGGTCAATTTAGCTTCGTTTTTAGTAAAAGCGATACCGGAGATTAGCGGTTCTTCCATAGCGTCCTCGTCTTGGTCTGCGTCTGCAACAATTAGGGTGCCGGGGCCATCTTCAAAGCTCGACAGCACACGAAGTGGTACGTTGTACTTGCCCGCAAATTCGACGGCGCGAATCTGTAGAACTTTGGAGCCCAGGCTTGCCAGTTCAAGCATCTCTTCCACGGTAATGCTCTCAAGGCGCTGAGCCTTGGAACACACGCGAGGGTCAGTGGTGTAAACACCATCAACGTCGGTGTATATCTGACACTCATCAGCACCAAGCGCTGCAGCAAGCGCAACACCTGTGGTATCAGAACCACCACGCCCCAGCGTCGTAATATTGCCGTCTTCATCGACACCCTGGAAGCCAGCCACCACAACCACTTTGCCTTCATCAAGGTCAGCTTTCAGGTCATCGGTTTCAATGCGCCGAATACGTGCTTTGGTGTGGGCGCTATCGGTGTGAATGCCGACTTGAGCCCCCGTATGAGAAGTAGCAGAAACACCTATCTGCTGAAGCGCCATTGCCATCAGCGAAATGGTCACCTGCTCGCCCGTTGAGAGCAGCATGTCCATTTCACGCGGCGCTGGGTCATCATTGATTGCGTTTGCCATATCCGTCAGGCGGTTGGTCTCTCCGCTCATCGCGGACACCACCACTACCACTTGGTGGCCTTGATCGCGAAAGCCTTTAACCTTTTCCGCCACGGCCTTGATACGGTCGACAGAGCCCACAGAGGTGCCGCCGAACTTCTGTACGTATAATGCCATATGCCGTTTTTTCCTATAGGTTCGGGAATGGAGAGTGAGTATTGTTATTGCTATTTAACAAAAAGCCGGTAGCAAATAGTGCCACCGGCCTTTGTAATTAGCTAAGCGTATTTTCCAGCCAAGCCGGCACGCTGCCTAATGCTGCTGGCAAGGCATCGGGTAAACTTCCACCCGCTTGAGCCATATCCGGGCGACCACCACCCTTTCCGCCTACCTGCGAAGCCACATGATTGACTAATTCACCCGCTTTTACGCGGCCGATTAAGTCCTGGGTAACCCCAGCAATCAAGCTCACCTTACCTGCCGCGGTATCTGCAACCCCAAGCAGGATAACGCCTGAGCCAAGCTTGTTTTTCAACTGATCAAGCACGCCACGTAAATCTTTACCCGAAACACCCTCAAGCTGGGTGACCAGTAACTTAACACCGTTGATCTCTTGCACCTGGCTAAGCATGTCACTCCCCGCAGCGCTTGCCAGCTTCGCTTTAAGTTGCTCAAGCTCTTTTTCCAGCGCGCGGTTACGCTCAACCAGCGATTCAACCCGAGCTTCCACTTGCTCGGGCTTGGTTTTCAGTCGTTCGCCAAGCCGCTGAACACGAGCTTCCTGCTCACGGAAGTAAGCCAGCGCATTTTCACCGGTAATCGCTTCGATACGACGCACGCCAGAAGCGATACCTACTTCGCTCACCACATGGCAACAACCAATATCACCACTGCGGTTCACGTGAGTACCACCACACAGCTCGATAGAGAAGTCATCAGCGCCAATGGTCAGCACCCGCACGTTATCGGCATACTTAGCTTCAAATAGCGCGGCCGCCCCTTTAGCTTTCGCCTCTGCAAGGCTCATCTGCTCCGTTTTGGTCGGCGCATTCGCTAAGATCTGCTCATTTACCAGCCGCTCTACTTCCGCTATTTGCTCTGCGGTCATCGGCTCGAAGTGGCTAAAGTCAAAGCGCAGGCGCTCTGCGTTTACCAGTGAGCCTTTTTGCTGAACATGATCACCCAGCACCATACGCAGTGCTTTATGCAGCAAGTGAGTCGCCGAGTGATTACGGATGGTCGCGCTACGCAAGCTGGCATCCACCTCGCCTCGCACGTTAGCGCCGACGCTCAACGCGCCATCGACCATAATCCCCTGGTGAAGGTGGTGGCCACTCTGTTTCTGCGTGTCGGTTACCTGGAAGCGACCGCCATCAACATATAAGTAACCGGTGTCGCCCACCTGGCCGCCCGATTCACCATAGAATGGCGTACGGTCCAGTACAACGGTGCCTTTCTGGCCAGCTTCCAGAGCCGCTAACGCATTACCTTCGCTATCCACGATGGCAGTAACTGTCGCTTGGTCGGCCAGATGTTCGTAACCGGTAAACTGGGTTTCACCCTCCAGGTCAATAGCAGCGCTGTAGTCAGCGCCAAACTGGCTGGCCGCCCGCGCACGTTCACGTTGCGCTTCTAGCTCGCGCTGAAAACCGGCTTCATCCAGTGTGACTTCACGCTCACGGCATACATCCGCCGTCAGGTCGAAGGGGAAACCGTAGGTATCGTAAAGCTTAAAGACGGTTTCGCCAGGCAGCACGTCACCTTGCAGCTCTTCAAGCGCCGCATTCAATAGCCCCATGCCGTGGTCCAGCGTGCGAGCAAACTGCTCTTCTTCTTTAAGCAGCACGCGGGTAATTTGTTCACTCGCTTCACGCAATTCAGGATAGGCGTCGCCCATCTCAGTATCTAGTGCGGTTACCAGCTTGTGGAAAAACGGCTCGGAAGCACCCAGTTTATGCCCATGGCGAATCGCCCGGCGAATAATCCGACGTAGCACATAGCCGCGCCCTTCGTTGGAAGGCAGAACGCCGTCTGTAATCAAGAAGGCACAAGAGCGAATATGGTCGGCAATCACGCGTAACGAAGGCGTCGTGGTGTCACCATGGCCTGTCGCTTCAGCAGCAGCTTTCAGCAGGTTTTGGAACAGATCGATCTCGTAGTTGGAGTGAACGCCCTGCATAACAGCAGCCACCCGCTCCAAGCCCATTCCCGTATCGATGGAAGGCTTAGGCAGCGGATTCAATGTTCCAGCGGCATCACGATCGAACTGCATGAACACCAGGTTCCAGATTTCGATGTAGCGATCGCCATCTTCTTCAGGGCTGCCAGGCGGGCCGCCCCATACTTCCGGACCATGATCAAAAAAGATTTCAGAGCTGGGGCCACAAGGACCGGTGTCGCCCATTTGCCAGAAATTATCTTCATCAAGCTTTGAGAAACGCTCAGGGTCAATGCCGATCTCATCTTTCCAGATACGCTCGGCTTCATCGTCACTGATATGCACCGTGACCCAGAGCTTCTCTTTGGGCAGGCCCAACGTTTCCGTCAGAAATGTCCAGGCAAAGCGAATGGCATCACGCTTAAAGTAGTCACCAAAGCTGAAGTTACCCAGCATTTCAAAAAACGTGTGGTGACGCGCCGTGTAGCCAACGTTATCTAGATCGTTGTGCTTACCGCCAGCACGCACGCAGCGCTGGGCTGACGTGGCGCGTACATAGGGTCGCGGGTCACGGCCAAGAAAAACGTCTTTGAAGGGCACCATGCCTGCATTGGTGAAGAGCAGCGTCGGGTCATTGCCCGGCACTAGAGAGCTGGTGGGCACAATAGTATGCCCCTGCTTTTCAAAAAAAGATAAAAAGGCCTGTCTGATCTCTGCGCTTTTCATAGGGTATCCGTGACAAGAAAGCATGATGCCCCAGGGCGCTATCGCCGCCACCCGCTGGGGTCGCAAAAGGGGCATTATAACGCAGTTGTCAAACGACTAAAGCCGCAGTTAGTGCCAGAACTAAAACAGAGGGTGAAAAAATACCCGGAGAAGGCTCATATAAGGGGAGTTACAAGCAAGACAACGCGTAGCGGATTTGCTCAAAATTAAAGCCGCGTGTGGCGAGAAAACGTTCGCGTTTAGCACGCTCTTTGGGAGTATCACCTGGCGAGGAAAAGCGCCGAGCCAAGGTATCGCGAGCTAGCTCAAACCAATCTACGGCCTCGCGCTCTTCTACTGTGGCAAAAGCCGTCGTTGACGTTTCTTGATCTACGCCCCGCTGGCGCAGTTCCCCCTTAATGCGAATAACCCCTTGCCCACGAAGAATCCGTGAACGTATAAAGCTTTCGGCAAAACGTTCATCGGACTGTAAATCCTGCTCTTCTAAGCTATTCAGACAGACATCAATTTCATCAGGCTGAAATGATTTTTGCTGCAACTTGCGCGCTAGCTCAGCACGAGAGTACTCGCGCCGAGACAGCATTTGAATCGCCACTTCACGCGGCGTTAACTCACTACTGGGGGGGAACATACTGTTCTCTCAACGGTTAGAAGAGTGCGTCAATTCGCTCACTGATCAATGGCCAATTGGCGTCCTTCTCGGATACAACTGTGGGCGGAATAGGCCATTCAATCGCGAGGCGCTCATCATTATAGCGCAAACCACTTTCAGCCTCGGGATGATAGGCAGCCGACACCAGATAACTGACCTCAACATCGTCGCTCAGCGTCTGAAAGGAGTGCGCAAAGCCTGGCGGCACATAAAGCTGGTACCGATTGGTCTCGGTCAGCTCGAACAGCTGATGGTGCAGGTAGGTTTCTGAGTCTTCACGAATATCCACAATAACGTCAATAATGCTCCCCCGGAGGCAGCGCACCAGCTTGGCTTCAGCATGCGGCTCTCGCTGATAATGCAGCCCCCTCAGAGTACCTCTCTTGGCTGAGAACGAGGTATTCTGCTGTACAAAATCGCCCAGCAAACCATGGCGCTCAAACTCCGCGCGGCACATAGTCCGGGCAAAAAAGCCCCGCTCATCACCATGGGCCTCAAGCTCTATCAGCTTGGCATCCTTGAGTTTCGTTTGATGAAATAGCATGGCTTACTCCACAAAAGTAGCGGCGGTGCCAGATAGGGGTTCCAAGGCAAACATGGCTTCTTGTTCAGCATACAGACGATCGATCAAGCGCAATGGTGGAATAAGAACATCATCGAAGGTCAGTGCCGCGTCCTTTTCGACACGACCAACCACCTGGCACCCCAGCGCTAGACCGATAGGCAGTAGCCGTTCACGCCGTATCACCTCGATGTTTTCAGCCATGCCGTAGACTTCGAAGCCTCCGAGTTCTTCGATTTTATCGCCCTCATGCAAGGTTTTCTTGGCCATAGCGATCACACCCACCCTTGGGCCGCCTAAAGGAGATAAAACCGGATCACGGAACAACACTGCTCGCGCAACGGACGTGGGCACTTCAAAATGGCAAAGGTGATAAGGCGTTGAAAAGCAGTAATATGGCCCCTCGCCCATTTTATAAAGCTCGAGATAATGCCGTTGACGGGGATTATCGATGGTGCCCAATACGAACACACCCGGCCCCGGCCGTGCTCCAACAACGTAATCCACCAGCCCCGGCCCTGCCGGATCTAGGTAGGGTTCAAACGCCGCTATCGTCTCCTCGATAGGTACCAAGGGTCCACCAGGCACACCACCGGAAAAATCAGGACCGAGCATGCCGCGTTGAGCGACTCGCATGCCGGTACCATTGGCGACAATCGCCTGTTCAAACGAAATCTTGGTGCCATCGGCAAAAGACGCCACCATCGCCGCCTTCTGTCCCCAGCGTTTAGCAAAACTTTCCTGGGTAGCCGGATTGCGATAAGGGTCATGCAGCCCCTTGATGTTGCCACACAGCACAGGCTTAACACCCAGACCGGCGACGAAGCGATAGAGATTCATCTGTACGCCTGGCTGGTCGCCATCGGCAAAACTATAGATAACGCCTGCAGCATCAGCCTTCGCTTTTAAAATAGGGCCGATCGTACCGTCGAGTTCCGCGTTCATTTGGATGACGTCTTTACCACTTTCAAGTGCCGCTAGCACAACATGTGCCGCGTACTCCAACGAGCCGGTTACCTCGATGATCGCATCCAGCCCTTCCGCGCGAGCCAGAGCCACGGCATTCTCAGTAACTGCCGCTCGCCCCGCAGCAATCGCCATTTCAAGCTCCTGCTGAGTGTCACAGGCGATTGGTTCAATATCGGCTTGTTGATAGACCTTGACCGCTGCATCAAGGTGACGATTGGCAATAGCGCAAAGACGCATTCCCGCTGTTGCCGTCATAATCTGCAGGCCGATCCCCCTCGCTTGGAACCCGGCTCCGATCATTCCTACTCGAATGGGATTGCCTTGAGCCTCTCGCTTGGCAAGTGCTGTATCAACGATAATCATCGGAGACTCACTCCTTCCAAAGCTTCCAGGGAGCACTTTCCGCCCAAGCGGCCTCCAGTACCATCTTGTCCCTCAGAGTATCCATGCTTTGCCAGTATCCGTTGTGATGGAAATATCCCAATCTGCCCATTTCAATCATTCGCTGCATGGGCTCGTTTTCCCATACGGTCTGGCTGTCGTTAATCGTCTCGAATACTTCCGGCTCACAGACGAAAAAGCCGCCGTTGATCAGGCCACCATCTATTTCTCCCTTTTCGCGAAAGCCTTCCACCTGATTGTTACCTTCTTGCAAGCGCAGCGCACCATAGCGGCCCGGCTGCGTTACTGCCGTCAGGGTGCACCAATTTTTTGAGGCCAGATGAGAATCGATCAGCGCGGTAATATCCAGGTCGCTCAGCCCATCGCCATAGGTCAAGCAGAAAGGCTCATCCGCCAGTAAATGCATGGCCTTCTTAAGCCGCCCACCTGTCATGGCATCGGCGCCGGTATCCAGCACGGTGACTTTCCAGTCATCGTTCACGCTTTGAAGCCAGGCGACTTTGCCTGTTTTCAGGTCAATGGTGTAGTCGGTTCGGTTACCGCGATAATTGAGAAAGTAGTCGCGAATATACTCAACCTTATAGCCACCCAGCACGACGAATTCCTTCAAGCCGTGATGGGCATACATTTTCATGATATGCCAAAGAATCGGTCGCCCTCCTACTTCCACCATAGGCTTTGGACGAATCGCCGTTTCTTCACTCAAACGCGTGCCAAACCCTCCCGCAAAAATTGCAACTTTCATGGCTTAGCCTCCATTTCAGGCATCGAAGTAACCGAGGAAGAGCCCGGCGAAGCAGTGGGAGTCACTCCATTACGAATTTGCCAACTCAGGTTCTCGGACAGGCGACCCTCGTCGATATGCGCTTGTAGCGCGTGCAGGCGCACATAGCGTGAGGTTCGGAATTGGGCATCAGTAAACTTCATGCCTTTTAGCCCATTAGCCACCCCTATTATCGAATCCCAAAGTGTCATTTTTGGCTGATGTTCTGGTGCTAACTTAGCGAACAGGCTGAAATCTACTTGGTAGGAGCGGCTGTCCGCCGGTGCTTGGGTATTGATACTCAGAGTGGTACCAGGAATTGCCTGGGCAACCGCCATCGCTAGATCCCGCACCTGATGGTTGCGTTCGTTAGAGCCGGTATTGATATTGAGGATGCGCCCCCCATTTTCGGGCTTACGCTGTATCGCCCAACTAATGGCCCTTGCCATATCGGAGACATCGATCAAGGGTCGCCAGGGTGACCCATC
This sequence comes from Halomonas sp. MS1, assembly GCF_024182575.1. NCBI lineage: Bacteria > Pseudomonadati > Pseudomonadota > Gammaproteobacteria > Oceanospirillales > Halomonadaceae > Halomonas > Halomonas sp. MS1. Next base: position 2,401,373 of record NZ_CP098926.1, on the reverse strand, counting down.
GCTAAGCACGGTAATATGCTGCTGACTAAGCGCGCAGGCGACAAAATCGTTGAGCACTAGATCCAGGCGTAGACGTTCCGACATTCCACAGGCAGTCGCAAAGCGTAAACTAGTAATCACCATGTCCCCCTCAATGCCCGCCAAGGCTTCTTCTGCGGCAATTTTTGAACAGGCATAGGCGGTAACCGGAGCCACAGCATCTGCTTCACAACGCGGCGCACCGAGGGCAATACCATAAATACTGCAACTCGAGGCAAACACGAAGTTTTCCACTCCCGCTTGAGCCGCTGCTTTGGCCATGGCCACCGTAGCGTATTGATTGACGTCAGCCGTGACGGCAGCAAAACGATCTCCCATGGGGTCATTGGAGATAGCAGCCAGTTGCACCACGGCCGTGTAGCCTTCAAAAAAACCAGCAGGAATATCCCTAACGTCGCCCAAAAACTGTTGGGCGAGATAACGTTCGGGAAGGGAATCGGCTCCCGTGAGACAGTGCGCGAAATAGGCATTGTCGTAACCATGAAGAGTGGCAGATGGATATCGTGCGGCTAACTCTCTTACCAGTACGGAGCCGACGTACCCCATATTGCCCACGATTAATATTTTCAAAATATCACCCCATCATTTAGCGCCTGAGCGTCATTAAACCAAGTATTCTCACGACCCTGTCTTAAAGCTGCTTTTATTTTTTATCCTGTTTTTTTCCTTCAAGTCAGCTTGCTCTTGGCATAGCTGGTCTAACCGCCACGTGGAAGTTTGCATTTTTTCAATAGGTGTATCTGCAGCTTCAGACTCAGGGTAAAACCACAGACTTTCTAACATTCCGTGCAGAACTATCTTGGCCTTACGAACTTCACCTCTAAACAAAAGTATAAAAAAGAGCCGAGCAACTCGATAAACTTCTGAAATCATAAGGTAGCGATAATGTGGAAAATGGCGATATTTACGAGCGATATAAATTTTATTTCTAATAAAGTAGCGGTATAACCTAAAGCGCGCCGGATTACTTTCATTAAGAATACTGATAGGGCCATTTTCTTGGCGTAAATGTTGCACTTTACTCATACCAACAACATAACCGGGGTTTTCTTGAGTGACTCTTAAGGTAAATTCACTATCTTCTCCCCAGATGAACATCGCGGTAATTGGTAAGCCATGTTGCGCCAAGGTAGTCCGCGGCAGCAGTATTGAAACGAAAGTAGCGCGATGCACAGCCACTACACCCAGCTCAAGCAGCTCGTGCCAGTCTCGATAACCAATGGCATTTTTCAAAGGACTAATAATAGGAGTATTAGTAACCAGTCCAGTTTCAGTGAAGGCCTGGGAAAGAAGAAAAGCTGGTTTTTTTCCTTTATCTTTAAGCGCTTCATCGGCTAATAACAAAAAGTGAAGTGCGTCAGAACCAGGTATGACATCATCGTCCATTGTCCAAATAAAATCGGCACCCTCTTGATAGGCGAGACGCATACCTGCATTAAATCCCCCAGAGGCGCCAATATTATCCTTCAGCACATGTACCATAAGACCAGGGTAACTGCTTTCGGACAACATCTTTTGGGTACCATCAGTGCTTGCATTATCAATGACGATGACACGATCGCAAGAGCGGCACTGGGAATACACTGCATCGAGACATCGCTTCAGTAGTTCCTTTCGATTATAAGTAAGGATTACCGCGAATACTTTATGCATAGCACACTTTCCCCAAAGATGAGCTTTTTCTTTTCGCGATAAAGGTTAGCCTTTAAACTTAACCACCAGGCTCTCCATCATATGAAAAGTTATATTTCATTCTTTTATAATTATATAAGCAGCCCCTAACCTACAATCACCGAACGCTCCGTCATAGAAACGTAGTAGCAACGAAACGTAGTAGCAACGGCGACTGTAAGTTACAATCTGATACCTAATGATATTAAAAGTTACATTTAAAAAATAAGCGACATGTTTTTTTCTGTCAAGCGCATGGACGGATCAAAAATCTAGTTTGCAGTACCATTTTTCTCATACAGAAAAGCAAAAGGGGCACCTTTTTAGGTACCCCTTTTTTTCATGCTAAAAATACAGGCTAGGCTTATCGCCAAATTTAGCTTGCTACTGCAGACAGCAATCTCACCAGGCTGAAATGCTTTTTGCTGCAACTTGCATACTCGCTCAGCGCGAGAGCACTCGCGCCGAGACAGTATTTGAATCGCCACGTCACACGACGTTAACTCAACGGCTTAGAGAACGGCATCATAAAGAGGCTTACAGCAAATCATCATCGCTCTCAGCGGCAACATCTGCCTCAGGAGCTTCTTCTTTTTTTGCATCCGGCGGAGCAAGCAATTGTGCTCGGATTTGCGCTTCAATTTCTTCCATGGTTTCAGGGTGCTCTTCTAAATACTGAGCTGCATTGGCTTTGCCCTGACCAATCTTTTTGCCTTTGTAGCTGTACCACGCGCCCGCTTTGTCTACCAAGCTGCACTGCACGCCCAGGTCAATCACCTCGCCCGCATGGTAGATACCCTTACCGTAGAGAATTTGAAACTCTGCCTGACGGAATGGCGGCGCCACTTTATTTTTAACTACCTTCACACGGGTTTCGTTACCAGTGACTTCGTCACCCGATTTTACGGAGCCTGTACGTCGGATATCCAGACGCACGCTGGAGTAGAACTTAAGTGCGTTACCGCCGGTCGTGGTTTCGGGCGAACCAAACATCACACCGATTTTCATGCGGATCTGGTTGATAAACACCACTAAACAATTGGCGTTTTTGATATTACCGGTAATTTTACGCAATGCCTGAGACATTAAACGTGCTTGCAGACCAACGTGGGAGTCGCCCATTTCGCCTTCGATTTCAGCACGCGGCGTTAGTGCAGCCACGGAGTCGATCACGATCACATCTACCCCGCCAGACCGTACCAACATGTCGGTAATTTCCAGCGCTTGCTCACCGGTATCAGGCTGGGAAACCAGCAAGTCGTCTAGATTAACCCCGAGCTTTTCTGCATAGCTGGGGTCCAGAGCGTGCTCTGCATCGACGAACGCACAGACTTTGCCCTGTTTTTGCGCCTGCGCAATGACTGACAGGGTCAGCGTCGTTTTACCTGATGACTCTGGGCCATAAATTTCACATACGCGCCCAAACGGCAACCCGCCGATACCAAGCGCGATATCAAGCCCCAGTGAACCGGTGGAGACAGACGGCATTATCACGCGCGGTGCATCGCCAAGGCGCATAACAGTCCCTTTACCAAACTGGCGATCAATCTGGCTAAGTGCAGCATTTAGCGCTTTGGTGCGGTTGTCATCCTGAGCCATGCAGAAATTCCTCATCACAAACTGTATAATTAGCCAGTAGTATGCCAAAGATTAGCGGCTAAACAAATCCTCAGCACCATATTTAATGTTTATTTCTTTTCACTGCCGTTGGCCTGGGCCGTCAAGCGCGCAACTAGGCCGGCCAATGCTTCACGTACGGCTTGTTCGCGTACCGCCTGTCGGTCGCCGTGAAAGTGGAAACACGCTGCCTGTTGGCTTTCTGCACTGCCCCAGGAAAGCCATACGGTACCAACAGGCTTCTCTTGACTGCCACCATCAGGACCAGCCACTCCACTGACGGCAACCGCTAAGTCAGCCCCACTTGCTAAGCAAGCACCTTTAACCATTGCATTAACTACTTGCTCACTGACCGCGCCATGGGCTTCGATAAGCGCCTCGGGCACATCCAACATACGCGTTTTAGCAGCATTGGAGTAGGTTACATAACCCGCTGTAAAATACGCAGAGCTACCTGCCACAGAAGTAATTGCGCTGGCGATACCGCCGCCTGTACAGGACTCTGCGGTAGAAACTTCAACCTCAAGCTGCTGACACAGCCTTCCCAAGCGTTGAGCGAGCAGTGATAGGTCAAGATTCTTCAGGCTTGAAACGCTAGGTGCCATGGTGACTCCTTCATGTGAGACCTCAGTTCAGCGTAGAATACCGTGTTTAACTTTCTCAAAGAAATTGCTCAAAGAAATTGCCCAAAGAAGTCGCTTAAAGTAACTGCCAAAGAACATGCCGCAAGCTGAGACTGCTTGCGCAACGCTCAACCAGGACGCCCATGTCACAGGCCAGCCCCGCTCATACGCCAATGATGGCGCAATATCTTAAGATCAAACGCGATCACCCTGAGGTACTTCTGTTTTACCGGATGGGGGATTTTTACGAGCTATTTTTCGATGATGCCAAGCGCGCCGCATTGCTGCTGGATATCACCCTTACCCAGCGCGGCCAGTCAGGTGGCAAACCTATTCCTATGGCAGGTGTGCCCTACCATAGCGCTGAAGGCTATTTAGCTCGCTTGGTGTCAGCCGGTGAATCCGTCGCTATCTGCGAGCAAATCGGTGACCCTGCCACTAGCAAAGGGCCCGTTGATCGACAAGTAGTGCGTATTGTCACCCCTGGCACGCTTCACGATGAAGCCTTACTGGATGCTCGCCGAGATAACGTGCTGGTCGCCGTTGCGCCCGGCAAAGACGGCTGGGGCCTTGCATGGCTGGAGCTTTCCAGTGGGCGCTTCAATGTCTTGGAAGTAGAAAGTGAAGCCGAGATGCAGGCAGAGCTAACCCGCCTGTCGCCTGCCGAACTGTTAGTGCCCGAAAGCTTGACCCTGCCCGACGCATGGTCACAAAAGCGCAGCTTACGACGCCAAGGGGAGTGGCTGTTTGACTTAGACAGCGCCACGCGCAGCCTGTGCGATCAGTTTGAAGTCCAGGATTTACGCGGCTTTGGTTGTGCGCACTTAACCAGCGCACTCATCGCGGCGGGCGTACTGATCGATTACGCCCGAGATACCCAACGTTCACGACTGCCCCACGTAACGGCCATTAGCGTCGAAAACCGCGATGATGCCGTAGTGATTGACGCGGCCAGTCGGCGCAATCTGGAAATTGATATAAATCTCGGCGGTAACAGCGATAACACCCTGGCCAGCGTGTTAGACACCTGCACCACCGCGATGGGTTCGCGATTACTGAAGCGCTGGCTTAACCGCCCGCTGCGCCAGCGTAATATCGTGGAAGGACGTCACGCGGGCGTGGCGTTGCTCTCTATTGAAGCCGCCTACCTACCGCTACGCGATACGTTGAGTGATGTAGGCGACGTCGAGCGCATCCTGGCCCGCGTCGCACTGTATAGCGCGCGCCCCAGGGATTTGGCGCGCCTGCGCGACGCCCTGGTAACGCTACCCGCACTTGAGCAATTGCTAAGCGAAATTGATAGCGGTAGCGCTATCGATGGTCTTAAACCTCACATTCGCCCCTACCCAGAAATAGCCGATACCTTAACTCGCGCATTGGTTGAAAATCCGCCTGTGGTGATTCGCGATGGCGGCGTGATTGCGAATGGCTTTGACGCCGAGCTAGATGAGCACCGCGGCATGGCTGAGAATGCCGGTGAGTACTTAGTGCAGTTGGAGCTGCGCGAGCGCGAACGTACTGGCCTGGCCAATTTAAAAGTCGGCTATAACCGGGTTCATGGCTACTTTATTGAACTACCTCGCTCTCAGGCTCAGCAGGCACCCGCCGACTACATCCGTCGTCAAACGCTAAAAAATGCTGAACGCTTTATTATTCCAGAGCTTAAAGAGTTTGAAGACAAAGCACTCTCGGCCAAGTCCAGGGCCCTCACGCGAGAGAAATGGCTCTACGAGCGCCTGATGGGCGAGCTCAACGCGGCGCTTCACGCACTGCAAAACACCTCGCGGGCATTGGCTGAACTTGACGTACTCTGCGCCTTTGCCGAGCGTGCAGAGGCACTCAATTGGGTAAGGCCCCTGCTACGGGATGCCACTGGCCTTAGAATTACCGCTGGACGGCACCCCGTGGTCGAACATGTCAGCGATACACCGTTTGTACCCAACGATGTCACGCTAACACCTGATCAGCACATGTTGATTATCACCGGCCCCAACATGGGCGGTAAATCAACCTATATGCGCCAGACCGCGCTCATCGCGCTGTTGGCGCATAGCGGCAGCTTCGTACCCGCCGATAGCGCTGAAATAGGCCCTGTAGATCGCATCTTTACCCGTATAGGCTCGTCAGATGATCTAGCGGGTGGTCGCTCTACATTTATGGTAGAAATGACCGAAACCGCTAATATCCTGCACAATGCTACCGAGCATAGCTTGGTGTTAATGGACGAAATTGGTCGTGGCACCAGTACTTTTGACGGCCTTTCACTGGCCTGGGCAAGTGCTGAATACCTAGCCGAAGCAAAGGCACTCACCCTGTTTGCCACACACTATTTTGAAATGACCGCGCTGCCGGAACAGGCCGAGGGTGTGGCAAATATTCACCTAACAGCCACCGAGCACGGCGACAGCATCGTGTTTATGCACCGCATTGAAGCGGGCCCTGCGAGCCAGAGCTATGGCTTGCAGGTAGCCCAGTTGGCAGGTGTTCCCAACCATGTAATACGCAGAGCCCGTGAAAAACTAATGGCCCTCGAGCAGCGCGATGTGGATGAGTTGCAGCGCCCTAGCGGCGTTTCTGCAGCACCGCAACAAAACGACTTGTTCGCCAGCGCACCGCACCCGGTGGTGGAAGCGTTAGGCAAAGCCGATGTAGACGATTTAACACCCCGCGAAGCGCTAGCGCTGCTATATCAGTGGCGAGAGCTACTGTAATGGTATGAAAGGAAAGCCATGAGCGCTTGCCGCCGCGTAAGGGCACCACTAGAATGTCGCCCATACTGTTTTATCTTATAAGAAACGGCCGATTTATAACCATTAACTATTGACCACGACCGGGAAGCTCCCGGTCCCGCAAGAGGGATAGCAAGATGACGTTTGTCGTTACCGAGAACTGCATCCAGTGCAAATACACCGACTGTGTTGAAGTCTGCCCGGTCGACTGCTTCTACGAAGGCCCCAACTTCCTGGTCATTCACCCAGACGAGTGTATTGACTGCGCCCTGTGTGAACCGGAGTGCCCCGCAGAAGCTATCTTCTCAGAAGATGAGCTACCGGATGGCCAAGAGCAGTTTATAGAAATTAATGCTGAATTAGCCGATGTATGGCCGAATATTGCCGAGAAAAAAGACCCGCTGCCCGATGCAGAAGAGTGGGACGGCAAAACAGGTAAGCTGGAAAAGCTCGAACGCTAATCTTAGAAGCCACGCATTTTCAGACCAGCGTTCGCGCTGGTTTTTTTGTGTGCCACGGGCTGGGCACACAAAAAAAGGCGGCCCGTAGGCCGCCCGCTCCAAGCACTTCCTCTGACCACTCCCTGTGTCAAACTCCTCAGATAACATCCTTGCCAGAACCCACATCACTGTGTCACCTAGCGTATCTGACCTGCATCCCGTTGCATCCTGCCTGAAGCATCCTTGCCTCCCCTGTCCTGAATGCATTGTGGCAGAAAGCCATCACAACTCAAGCAGACCAAAACGGCAACGGGCGAGCCACTGCGGCTCGCCCGTTATAAAAAAATCATAAAAATCAAAAGCATAAACTAAAACAAAAAAGCAATTAAGCGATTAGCGCCGGCATTTGTAAGATATCTCTTACAAAATCTTGAGACATCTCTTACACGCCGACGCCCATTTGCGCTTACTGCCCTTTAATGGCTTTCAAGCCAGGGTAAGCCACATCGCCCAACTCCGCTTCGATGACGAGCAGGCGGTTATATTTCGCGACACGGTCGGAACGACACAGAGAGCCCGTTTTAATTTGGCCGGCACAGGTGCCCACGGCCAAATCGGCAATCGTGGTATCTTCAGTTTCACCACTACGGTGTGAAATAACCGCGGTAAAACCAGCGTCCTGGGCCATTTTGATCGCATCCAGCGTTTCAGACAGCGAGCCAATCTGGTTGAATTTGATCAGAATCGAATTACCAATTTGCTCGTCGATACCACGCTTAAGAATCTTGGTATTGGTAACAAACAAATCGTCGCCAACCAGCTGTACTTTGTCGCCTAGCTTGTCAGTCAGTGCTTTCCAGCCTGCCCAGTCTGATTCATCCATACCATCTTCGATGGAAACGATCGGATAGTCCGCACAGAGGCCCGCCAGGTAATCGGCAAACCCTTCGGCATCGTAGCTTTTACCTTCGCCGGAAAGGTTGTACTGGCCATCTTTGTAGAACTCGGAAGACGCGCAGTCTAGCGCCAAGGTAACGTCTGTACCCAGTGCGTAACCGGCATCAGCAACAGCTTGCTTAATGATCGCCAGGGCATCTGCGTTAGATGCCAAGTTAGGAGCAAAGCCACCTTCATCACCCACGGACGTAGAAAGACCTTTAGCAGACAGTACTTTTTTTAGCGCGTGGAAAATTTCCGCGCCCATGCGTAGGCCTTCACGGAAGTTTGCCGCGCCTACTGGCTGTACCATGAATTCCTGGATATCAACGTTATTATCGGCGTGCTCACCACCGTTAAGAATGTTCATCATCGGTACCGGCATGCTGTACTGCCCCGGCTGGCCATAAAGCTCAGCAATGTGCGCATATAGCGGCACACCTTTAGCGTTGGCAGCGGCTTTAGCGGCAGCCAGCGACACCGCCAGAATGGCATTCGCGCCCAGATTCGCCTTATTTTCAGTGCCATCCAGGGCTAACATTGCGTCGTCCAGCCCACGCTGATCACGCGCATCCATTCCTAACAACGCAGCACTGATTTTGCCATTCACGGCCTCAACGGCTTTTAAAACGCCTTTGCCAAGGTAGCGTGTCTTGTCGCCATCGCGCAGCTCGAGCGCTTCGCGGGAGCCTGTAGAAGCACCGCTGGGCGCACATGCTTCACCTACGGCGCCACTTTCCAGGCGAACCATGGCCTGAACGGTCGGGTTGCCGCGGGAATCGAGCACTTCTAGTGCGCTGATTTCAACAATTTTGGTCATAACAGTGTCCTTTGGTTGTCAGTCTAATGGATGATTGTGGGTCCAATGTATACCATATTTGCCGTCGCGGTTAACGGATGGTCAAAGGCGTAAACCCCTTCACCAAGGCATCTAGCTGCGAAAGCTGAGTCAAAAACGGCTCTAATTGATCTAATGGCAGTGCGCAGGGTCCATCGCACTTAGCATTATCTGGGTCAGGGTGGGCTTCCAGGAAGATCCCCGCCAAACCAACGGCCACACCCGCACGAGCCAACTCTGCCACTTGGGCACGACGGCCATCGGCACTGTCCGCACGGCCACCTGGGCGCTGCAAGGCATGGGTGACATCGAAAAACACCGGGTAACCGGTCTGTTTCATATCGCCAACGCCCAGCATATCCACCACCAGGTTGTTGTAGCCGAAGCTGGTACCACGCTCGCATAGCATCAAACGGTCGTTACCGGCTTCCTGAAACTTAGTGAGGATATGGCGCATTTCGTGAGGTGCTAGAAACTGCGGTTTTTTGATATTAATCGCCGCGCCGGTGTTAGCCATCGCCACCACTAGATCGGTCTGGCGGGCAAGAAACGCCGGCAACTGAATTATGTCAGCGACTTCAGCCGCAGGCTCTGCCTGCCAAGGCTCATGAACGTCGGTAATGATGGGCACGCCATAGCGCGCTTTAATATCCGCTAGGATCTGCAAACCTTTTTCTAGCCCAGGTCCACGATAAGAGTGGATAGAACTACGGTTCGCTTTATCAAAGCTTGCCTTAAAGACATAAGGCATTCCGAGCTTTTGCGTCACATTAACGTAGGCCTGCGCCACTTCATCAGCAAGCGTCGCTGACTCCAGCACATTCATGCCGCCCAATAACATTAGCGGCAAAGAATTGCCGGCGGTTAGGCCGGCAACGTTAATATGACGCTCTGGAAAGGATGATTGAGAAGTCGAAGACATGTTATTCGCTCTCCCTCTTATTCCTGAGTCGTTGTATGAGCGCGCGTACGTGCCGTTTTGTGCTCTAAGGCAGCATTAACAAACCCAGAGAACAGCGGGTGTCCGTCACGTGGTGTCGAGGTAAACTCCGGATGGAACTGACACGCCACGTACCAAGGGTGGTCAGCCAGCTCGACGACTTCTACCAAGGACTGATCGACGCTCTTGCCAGAAATGACCAGGCCTGCCTGTTCTAACTCATCAATAAACTGGTTATTGACTTCAAAGCGATGGCGATGACGCTCGACAATCTCATCAGCACCGTAGGCTTCACGAGCTTTGCTACCAGATTTCAAGTGGCAGACCTGACCGCCTAGACGCATGGTGCCACCTAAGTCAGATGCAGCATCACGCAGCTCGATCTTACCTTCAGCGTTAATCCACTCGGTAATCAGGCCCACCACGGGGTGCTTGGTGTCGTGGGTAAACTCGGTAGAGTTAGCATCTTCCCAGCCAGCCACATTGCGGGCAAATTCGATGACCGCTACCTGCATGCCCAAACAAATACCCAGGTAGGGAATGTTGTTTTCACGCGCGAACTGAGCGGTAAGAATTTTGCCTTCCACACCGCGCTCGCCAAAGCCGCCAGGTACCAGGATGGCATCTTTGCCAGCTAGCCGCTCGGTACCGTGACGCTCGATATCTTCGGAGTCGATATAGTCGACATTGACCTTAATACGTCCTTGAATGCCCGCGTGAATAAGCGCTTCGTTGAGCGACTTATAGGCGTCCAGCAGTTCCATGTATTTACCGACCATGGCAATGCTCACCGACTTCAGCGGATTCAACTTGGAATCCAGCACCTTGACCCATTCGGAAAGGTCGGCAGGCTCTGCTTCCAGACGCAGCTTATCGCAAACAATGTCATCTAGGCCGTGCTCGTGCAGCATCAGCGGAATCCGATAAATAGTATCGGCATCCTGTAACGGTACAACGGCACGCTCTTCCACGTTAGTGAACAGGGCGATTTTACGGCGCTCGCTCTCTTCGAGCTCTACTTCGCTACGGCAAATCAAAATATCCGGCTGGATACCAATCGAACGTAGCTCTTTGACGCTGTGCTGAGTCGGCTTGGTCTTGGTCTCGCCTGCCGTCTTGATATACGGCACCAGCGTAAGGTGCATGTAAATCGCCCGACTAGCGCCAAGCTCACTACGAATCTGACGAATAGACTCTAAGAACGGCAGTGATTCGATATCACCCACCGTGCCACCGATTTCTACCAGCGCCACATCAAAGCCTTCACCGCCAGCATAGACGCGCTGTTTGATTTCATCGGTAATATGAGGGATGACCTGAACGGTACCGCCCAAGTAATCACCACGGCGCTCTTTGCGTAGTACATTCTCGTACACGCGCCCCGTCGTGAAGTTATTCCCTTGGGTCATTTTGGTGCGAATAAAACGCTCATAGTGCCCTAAGTCCAAGTCCGTCTCGGCGCCATCTTCGGTGACGAACACCTCGCCGTGCTGGAAAGGACTCATGGTGCCCGGGTCCACGTTGATGTAGGGGTCGAGCTTGAGCATGGTGACCTTAAGGCCGCGGGCCTCTAGAATCGCCGCCAGCGAGGCCGACGCGATGCCCTTGCCAAGAGAGGACACAACGCCGCCGGTCACGAAGATATATCGTGTCATGGAAAACCTGTCGAAACGTGATCAAAAGGCGTAACAGAAAGCCACACCAGGATGGGATGACAGAATAGCAGAGTACGCCTAAAGGCTCAATTTGAACTGCAGGTGGCAGAGGGGCGAAGACGCCCCTCACTATCAAAACTAAACGCCTAGGTAATCCAAAATCCCCTCAGCAGCTTGGCGGCCTTCGTAAATCGCGGTGACCACCAGGTCAGAGCCGCGCACCATATCGCCACCGGCAAAAATTTTCTCATTGCTGGTTTGGTAGGCGTACTGGCCATGCTCTGGCGCTTTTACGCGATCGCGCTCATCGACCTGGATGTTGGCGCTATCGAACCACGGTGCCGGGCTTGCCTGGAAGCCGAAAGCTACCACTACTGCGTCGGCGGCAATAATTTCTTCAGACCCAGGCACGACTTCAGGACGTCGACGGCCATTTTCATCGGGCTCACCCAAACGTGTGCGCACGACCTTCACCCCTTCGACCTGCTCTTCGCCCACCACTGCAACCGGCTGGCGGTTGAACAGAAACTCAACGCCCTCTTCTCGCGCATTAGCCACTTCACGGCGGGAACCGGGCATGTTTTCTTCATCACGGCGATAAGCGCAGATCACGCTGTCGGCGTGCTGACGAATCGAGGTCCGATTACAATCCATCGCCGTATCACCACCGCCAAGCACCACCACACGTTTACCTTCCATCGAGATAAAATCGTTAGGATCTTTTTCAAAGCCTAAGCGACGATTAACGTTGGCGATCAGGAAATCGAGCGCTTTATACACACCAGGTAAATCTTCGCCGGGGAAGCCACCTTCCATGTACTTGTAAGTGCCCATCCCCAGAAAAACAGCATCGTACTCCTGCAGCAGCGTATCGAATTCGATGTCGGTACCAATTTCGGTATTCAGTCGAAACTCGACGCCCATCTCTTCAAAGACGGCGCGGCGACGCTCCATCACGTTCTTTTCCAGTTTAAATTCTGGAATACCGAAGGTAAGCAGACCGCCAATCTCGGGATACTTATCAAATACGACGGGTTTGACGCCATTACGTGCCAAAATATCAGCGCAACCAAGACCCGCAGGCCCGGCACCTACGATGGCGACCTTCTTATCGGTCCACTCCACCTTAGACATATCCGGGCGCCAGCCCATCGCAAACGCGGTGTCGGTAATGTACTTCTCTACCGACCCAATGGTAACCGCACCAAAGCCATCGTTCAGCGTACAGTCGCCTTCACACAAACGATCTTGCGGGCACACGCGGCCACACACTTCCGGCAGCGAATTGGTTTTGTGTGAAAGCTCGGCTGCTTCAATAATATTGCCTTCCACCACTAGCTGAAGCCAGTTGGGAATGTAGTTATGTACCGGGCACTTCCACTCGCAGTACGGATTGCCGCAGTGCAGGCAACGGTGCGCCTGGCTCGCCGCATCGGTGGGCTTAAAGGGTTCGTAAATTTCAGCGAACTCTTTGGACCGTGTGTGTGCGGCTTTTTTCTGCGGGTCTTGACGACCCACATCAACAAACTGGAAATCGTTATTTAAACGGTTAGCCATGATTTCTCTCCTCGAAGCGTAGGCTCTGGCGGGTTATTCCGGCTGACGCCGAGATTGATTCAGCAAACTACCCAAGCTTGCCGCTTTTGGCTTCACTAGCCAGAAGTGGCGCGCGTAGTCGCCGAAGTCTTCCAGAATCGCCGCGCCTCGAGCAGAGCCTGTCGCTGCAACGTAGGCTTCAATCATTTCACGCAAATGACGACGATACGCTTCCATCGCTTCGGTATTGACCCGGTGGATTTCGACCAGCTCGTGGTTGTACTTGTCCACAAAGGTACGGTCTTCATCCAAGACGTAAGCAAAACCACCGGTCATACCCGCGCCAAAGTTAACGCCCGTTTCACCCAATACGCAGACCAAGCCCCCAGTCATGTATTCACAACAGTGGTCGCCTGCACCTTCAATCACAGCAGTCGCCCCAGAGTTACGCACGGCAAAGCGCTCACCCGCAGTACCTGCGGCAAACAGCGTGCCGCCTGTCGCACCATACAGGCAGGTGTTACCAATAATGGCGGTTTTGTGGCTTTCAAACTGGCTAACCTTGGGCGGCACAATCACAATGCTGCCGCCGTTCATGCCTTTGCCCACGTAGTCGTTGGCATCGCCTTCGAGATAGAGGTTTAAGCCACGGGCGTTCCACACCCCGAAGCTTTGACCAGCCACCCCGGTAAAGCGCGCAGTGACCGGGGCTGATTCCAAGCCATCTTCACCGTAGCGTTTGGCAATCGCGCCTGAGCTCAATGCACCTACGCTGCGGTCACAGTTAGTGATGGTGAAATCAAACTCTCCGCCAGACTGACTTTCAATGGCCTCTTTTAGTGCTGCCAGCACTTCCTGGTTCTTAGCGCCTGGATCGTGGGGCACATTACGACTCACCTTACAGAACTGCGGTGCATCTGCAGGCACAAAATCATTCGAAAGCAGCGGGGTTAGATCCAATTTACGCTGAGCGGCCGTATTGCCTTCCAACACCTCAAGCAGATCGGTGCGGCCAATCAGGTCCGTCAACTGACGCACCCCTAGCATCGCCATCAGTTCACGCACTTCTTCAGCAATAAAGCGGAAGTAGTTTTTGACCATATCGACAGTGCCGCGGAAGTGCTCGCCACGCAGGAAGTCATCTTGTGTCGCTACGCCGGTGGCGCAGTTATTCAAGTGACAAATACGCAGGTACTTACAGCCCAGCGCCACCATCGGCGCAGTACCAAAGCCAAAGCTTTCAGCCCCCAGAATCGCCGCCTTAACGACATCCAGACCCGTTTTGAGACCACCATCGGTCTGCAGGCGAATCTTGTCGCGCAGGCCGTTAATACGCAGCGCTTGGTGCACTTCGGGTAACCCAAGCTCCCAAGGAGAGCCCGCGTGTTTGATAGAGGTCAATGGGCTTGCCGCGGTACCACCGTCGTAACCAGAAACAGTGATCAGATCCGCGTAGGCCTTCGCCACACCGGTGGCAATAGTGCCAATACCTGGCTCAGAGACCAGCTTCACGGAAACCTGGGCATCTGGATTGACTTGCTTGAGGTCGAAAATCAGCTGCGCCAAGTCTTCAATCGAGTAGATATCGTGGTGTGGCGGCGGTGAAATCAGCGTCACACCAGGCACCGCGTAGCGTAACCGAGCAATCAACTGGTTCACTTTGCCGCCCGGCAGTTGACCACCTTCACCGGGTTTGGCACCCTGGGCAACTTTGATCTGCAGTACTTCCGCATTGACCAAATAGGCCGGGGTAACGCCAAAGCGGCCAGAAGCAATCTGCTTGATTTTCGAACTACGGATGGTGCCGTAGCGAGCTGGGTCTTCACCACCCTCGCCTGAGTTGGAGCGCCCGCCCGCCTCGTTCATCGCTTGGGCCAACGCCTCATGGGCTTCCGGAGAAAGCGCACCTAGCGACATACCGGCGCTATCAAAGCGCGGAATCAGCGCCTCAATCGGCTCAACATCCTCTAATGGAATGGGCGCTGCAGCAGGCTTTAGCTTAAGCAAGTCACGAATCGTGGCAACCGGACGCTCGTTGACCAGCAGAGCAAACTTTTTCCACTTTGCGTAGCTGCCTTCTTGCACCGCCGCCTGAAGCGACTTCACGACATCGGGGTTGTAGGCGTGATATTCGTAGCCATGAACATACTTCAGCATACCGCCTTGAGAAATGCCTTTGCGGGCAATCCAGGCATCCTTCGCCAGCAGCTCTTGCTGCATTTGCAGCTCAGCAAAGCCAGCGCCCTGAATGCGGGATGCCATGCCGACAAAGCAGGTATCCATGATCTCATCGGACAGCCCCACCGCTTCGAACAGCATAGAGCCGCGGTATGAAGCTAACGTTGAAATACCCATTTTCGAAAGAATTTTGAACAACCCTTTCTGCAGGCCTTTGCGGTAATTCTCACGAGCATCGGCAGGGTTGCCTGTTAGCTCACCGGTGCGATGCATATCGGCCATGACCTGATAAGCGAGCCATGGGTACACAGCCGTTGCGCCCACGCCAAACAGCACGGCCATTTGGTGGGCATCCCTTGCAAAGCCGGTTTCCACCACAATGTTGGCGTTCGGCCGCAGCGCCAAACGACCAAGATGAGAGTGAACGGCTCCCACCGCCAAAGCCGCCTGGATGGGCAACTGTCCTTTGGGAAGGTCAGCATCGGTCAACACCAGAATCACCTTACCCGCTCTTACCTGCGCCTCAGCTTCCTGGCAAAGCAAGGTGACTGCCCGCTGCAGACTGGTGTGCTCCGGGTCGTACCCGAGTGACAGCGTGTGGCTAGCAAAGGCAGGATCATCCTGGCTGACCAGCGCAGTAAATTTACGCGGTGACAGCACGGGTGTTGTCAGAATCAAGCGGTGGGCATGCTCAGGCGTTGCCTTAAAGACGTTTAGCTCCGCACCACAGCAGGTCTCCAGTGACATAACAATCGCTTCACGCAGGGGGTCGATCGGCGGATTGGTCACCTGGGCAAACTTTTGACGGAAGAAATCAGTTAGCAGACGCGGACGGCTAGACAACACCGCCATGGGGGTATCATCACCCATCGAGCCAACCGCTTCCTGGCCACTTTCTGCCAGCGGGCGCAGCACCTGATCACGCTCTTCAAAGCTCACCTGGAACATTTTCTGCTGAACATTTAGCGCGTCAGTGTCCATTGTCTGGAAACGCGCAAGCTCAGTCAGCGCTGACTCTAGGTAATTGGCTTCCTGCTTGAGCCAGCGCTTGTAAGGGTAAGCTGACTTCAGGCGGTTATCGATATCCTGAGTGTGCAGCACTTCGCCGGTCTGAGTGTCTACCGCCAGCATCTGGCCTGGGCCAACGCGCCCCTTAGCGACGACGTCCTCAGGACGATAATCATAAGTGCCAATCTCAGACGCTAGCGTAATGTAGCCATTCTTGGTAATCACCCAGCGTGCGGGACGAAGGCCGTTGCGATCCAGCATACAAACAGCTTGGCGACCGTCGGTCATTACTACACCGGCCGGGCCATCCCAAGGCTCCATGTGCATGGAGTTGTATTCATAGAACGCACGTAACTCGGCGTCCATGGTCTCAACGTTTTGCCAAGCAGGCGGCACCATCATGCGCACCGCACGATGCAGCTCCATACCGCCAGTTAGCAGCACTTCCAGCATGTTATCCATGCTTGAGGAGTCTGACCCAGTGGTATTAACAATTTCCTCAAGCTCAGCAATATCGGGCAAGCGCTCGTTAACAAAATTGGCTTTACGGGAGTTCGCCCAGCCACGGTTGGCTTCAATCGTATTGATCTCGCCATTATGAGCCAGCAGGCGGAATGGCTGGGCCAGCGGCCAGCGCGGTGCAGTGTTAGTAGAGAAACGCTGGTGGAACACGCAAATGGCGGTTTCCAGACTTGGATCATTCAGGTCTTTGTAGAATGCCGGCAAATCTTCCGGCATGACCAAGCCTTTATAGGAAACAACTTCTGATGAGAGCGAAGCTACATAAAAGTCTTCATCGCTACGTAGCGCTTGCTCTGCATAACGGCGCGCCATAAACAGATCGACATCGAAGCGATCACTGCCTAAATCTCCACGACTAGCTGGCTGAACAAACAGCTGCTCAATTCGCGGCAGACAGTCCAGTGCCATCGGACCACATACGCTAGAGTCAGTGGGCACTTCGCGCCAGCCCAATACCTCTAAACCACGGCTGCTTAGTTCACGCTCAAGGGTTTCTTTAGCATGAGCGGCACGCGCATCGTCATCTGGCAAAAAGATGACACCTACAGCAAAGCGCTCGCCAAGCTCCGCATCAAGCGCTTGCTTCGCGGCAGCGCGCATGAATTGCACCGGCATTTTCAGCAACAAACCGCAACCGTCACCGGTTTTTCCGTCTGCCGCAATACCGCCGCGATGGGTCATGCAGGTAAGTGATTCAATAGCAGTTTTCAGCAAGTCGTGGCTGGCCTGCCCTTCCATATGGGCAATAAGGCCAAAGCCACAGTTATCGCGAAACTCGCCAGGCTGGTGAAGACCTCTATTCATGGGCGTGCCTCTAGTCAGCGTATTTATTTAGCAGTGTTTTCATGTTATCGTAACGGGTTTTTTCTTATTTTTGGCTTCTTACTGCTCATTAAAAACAGGGCATTTCCCGCTTCCACCGCTTCAAGAAAAGGTCGCTCAGCATAGCGATTTGCCTACGTGTAGCGCAATCACCCAGAACCTGCCAATCCTTAAAAAACCTTGTCAAATCTTGCATTTGCATTCGCGCTTAATAAAAAAACATATTAACTTCAACCACTTGCAAAGCAACTAAACGATGTTTAAACGATCACAGCACGTAATTAGACTTTAGTATCAAACGGCTCAAAAAACCCATGCCGATAGCGCATAAGGCATACGGATTACATACAGAACGATCATCACTTAACGGCCAGACAACAAAAAACCCACGCGATGGTGGGTTTTCCGTGCAGCTTTGCTTGCTAAATCTGTTTAGCAATACGGTCTATCAGTACTGTTTATCCATAAGGGCTGTCGATTGTTTATCTATACGCTAATACGCCTCGGCATTTAGTCGCGCGGATAGTGATGAAGCAGCTCACGCAGCATATCAGGCGGCGTGGCGTCACTTACGCAGGCGTCGCCCAGGGCATTGAGCAGCACCAAACGTAGACGAGTATCAATATTCTTTTTATCTAGCTTCATGCGAGCTAAAAAGTCGTCAGCTGACATTCCGGCAGGCGCCGCTAGCGGCAATCCGGCGCTTTCAACAACCGCCTTAGCACGCGCGAGTGCCTTGCTATCAATCCAGCCAAGCTGATGCGAGAGCGTTGCTGCCATCGCCATGCCTGCACCCACGGCCTCACCGTGTAACCAGTTGCCATAACCTTGATGCGCTTCAATAGCATGACCAAACGTGTGCCCCAGGTTCAGCAACGCGCGAACGCCCTGCTCAGTTTCGTCATCCGCCACAATGTCGGCTTTAATCTGACAACTTTGAGCAATCGCTTCAGCAATCACTGCAGGCTCAACACTGAGTAGCGCCTGCATATGCTCTTCTAACCAGCTTAGAAAGCGCTCATCACGGATTAACCCGTACTTGATCACTTCTGCCAAGCCTGCGGAAAGCTCCCGGCTAGGCAGTGTGGTCAAAGTGTCGATATCCACGATGACGGCTTTTGGTTGCCAAAACGCACCGATCATATTTTTACCCAGCGGGTGATTAACACCGGTCTTCCCACCCACCGAAGAGTCTACCTGGGATAATAACGTAGTAGGCACCTGAATAAAGGCAACGCCACGTTGATAAGCTGCCGCTGCATAACCGACCATATCGCCAATCACACCGCCCCCTAAGGCAATCAGCGTACAGCGACGATTGAAGCCGGCCTCTAACAGCGCATCCCAAATCCGGCTTACCTGCTCGATGGTTTTATACTGCTCCCCGTCAGGCAGCACTACTGTGCGAATATCTAAATGACCAGGCAGACCGGCGCAAAGTGTTTCTAAATAAAGCGGCGCGATAGTCTCATTGGTGACGACCATCACCTGCTGACCCGCGAGATACGGCTCTAGCATATTGGCGCGCTTTAGCAGCCCAACACCAATATGGATCGGGTAGCTACGCTCACCCAATGCGACGGTTAGCGTACGCTGGGCACTTGTCATTTCAGTCATTGTGATACCTTTTTACTTTGAGCCCGCGCAATTTCCAAAGGGTCCACCATGCGATGGACACGACGCAGAATTTCGTTGACCACCGCACGTGGGCTGCGCCGATCCGTGCGCACCGTAATATCCGATGTCGCTCGATACAGCGGATCTCGTGTGGCGAACATGTCGTTCAGCACCTGTTCGCGATTATCACACTGTAATAGCGGTCGATTTCGATCTTTAGCAGTGCGCTTCAGTTGCTGGTCAACGGTGGTCAGCAAATAAACCACGGCGCCTCGCTCACGCAGAGCACGTCGATTCTCTTCGCGCAGCACTGCGCCACCGCCAGTAGCCACTACCACACCAGACAACTGAGTGAGTTCGTCAATCATCTGACTTTCGCGCTGACGAAAGCCGGGCTCACCTTCAACGTCAAAAATCCAGGGGATATCCGCACCACAGCGGTCTTGTATGGCGTGATCGCTGTCAAAGAACGAGCGCGACAACTCAGCCGCGAGTAAGCGGCCTATCGTGCTCTTGCCAGCCCCCATGGGGCCAATTAAAAAAATATTGGGTAACTCTTGCATCAGCGAACCGCCAAACCATCATCAAGTAGTCGTGGAGTAATAAAGACCAATAACTCTACCTTTTCATTGCTCTCTTCGGTATAGCGGAATAGCCGCCCAAGCCAAGGAATATCTCCTAGCAGCGGTGTTTTCGCTATTTGGCTCAACTGCTCTGTTGTCAAAATACCGCCTAACACTACCGTTTGCCCATTATCGACCAGCACTTGGGTCTCTATCTGGTTAGTATCAATCGGCGGCTCACCACCAAACTCACTTTCCCGGAAGCTATCGTTTTTAATCACCAAATTCATAATGATGCGGTTATCCGGAGTAATTTGTGGCGTTACCTCCAAGGAAAGCTCGGCCTCCTTGAACTCTGTATCTGGATTCCCTTCTGTATCTACACTCTGAAAAGCACGCTCTTCGCCTTGACGAATAATAGCTGTTCGTTGGTTAGCTGTGATCACTCGGGGCTGAGAAATCGTCTGGCTTTTGCCCTCACTTTCCAGCGCTCGCAGCTCAAGATCTAGCAGTACGTCCCCTGATAGATAACCAAAACTAAACCCCGTGTTGGCAGCCGCCGCTGAACCTAGATCTACCGCAAGGCCACCCTGGGCACGGTTAATGTTGCTAGGGTTAAGGTTACGCCGAGAAAACGTACCATCATCGTTTTCTAAAAAGCCGCGAGTACTCGACACGCCCCAGTTAATCCCTAGCTCCCGAGACGCGGTATCTCGGGCAATGACAATTCTTGCCTCAATTTGCACCTGACGGACGGCGACATCCAAGCGATCTAAAGTGCCGATAATAGTGCGCACCTGCTCTGCAGTATCTTGCACCAGTAACATATTAGTACGCTGATCAATACTGACTCGCCCTCGGTCAGTTAACAGCCCAAAGCCGTCGCCACCACGTAACAGCTGAGCAAGGTCTTCGGCGCGGGCATATTTTATTTCAATAAACTCAGTGACTAACGGCGCAAGCGTTTGGCGTTGGTTGCGTGTTTCTATCTCTTGCCGCTCAAGAGCCGCTAGCTCGCTGGCAGGCGCCACTACGATCACATTACCCTGCTCCCGACTTGCCAGCCCTTGGCTTTGTAAGATCAGCGCTAGCGCTTGATCCCAGGGAACATCGTTCAAGTTAAGCGTAATGCGTCCAGCAACGCTATCACTGGCCACTAGGTTTAGGCCAGTAAACTCTGCCAGAGTAGCCAGCACTGCACGCACTTCAATATCTTGAAAGTTCAGGCTTAACCGCTCTCCGGTAAAAGATATTCCCTGCTGCTCTCGCTGCTGTTGTGTAGCTTGACTCACCGGCTGCACTTCAATCGTCAACGTACGCCCGCTTTGCGATGAAGCCATCGCGATGGGGCCGTTCGTTTGTAGCTCCAGCCGCACATCACGCTGTCCAAGATGAGGGGTAATACGGGTAACCGGCGTCGCAAAATCAGTGACATCGTAAACCTGGTTAAGCGCATCAGGCAGCGCCACATTACGCAGCTCCGCTACAATGCTGCCCTCACTACCTTCACGCACGTTAGCGACCACGCCAGCACGATCAAATGTCACCACGACACGCCCTGCACCATCACCTCCACGCCGGAAATCAATATTTTCAACACGCAACCCCTGGATGGACGGGGAAGGCTGGGGAACGTTAGTCGCTTGGGGTGCCGGCATAGACACAGAACTACCTGATGCGAGTGTGACTCTTAACTGTTCACCGACTACTCGAGCGGTATAATCAAGGGATTCATTCGAATCAACCACGAGGCGCGTCCGTCCACTACCCTCTAACACCGTCACTTGTTCAACAACACCACTACTGACGCCGATACGGCGTTGGGCAAGCGCACTTTGCGTATCTGCCAAATCCAGCGCTAGACGAGGAGGTGCATCTAATCGATAGCCACTTAGCTGGGCAACGCCGCCACTGAACTGCAGCACTAGCTCTATGTCACCGCTATGAGTTTGCCGCACATCGACATTAGTAAGCACTGATGCCATGCAGACCGATGGCACTACCGCAATTAATAACAGCAACGTTCGATAACATATAGCAGCCATAAGCGATATCCATATCTGATAGCGAGTGAAGAAGCTATTCCTCAAGGGTGAGCGTTACCTGGCGTTGTTGCCACCCTTGCTGAGGGCTAAAAACACGTTCAACAATAGTGATTCCTTGTGGTTCAATCTGGTTAATAAAGCCATGGTTGGTGCCTAAATAATCACCTTCTCGAACACTAACAACCTCCCCCTCGGGAGGCTCAATCAATGCAACTTGCTGCGCCCCCATACGTAGCGTACCCACTAAGCGCAACGTCTGGAGTTGAAAACGCTCTAAAGGCTCTTGAGCGCGCTGCTGTTCGGGGGCAAACTCGCTCACTGCCTGCTCCACTTGCAATACGTTTTCGCGCATATCCTCCGGTGCTAAGAAGGGACTGCGCGCATCGCTAAAGCGATAATCGAGCGACTGATACGTTGGCAATTCCTCCACTACCTCGGGCACTTTCCCATCAGCAGTACGGCGTATTTCTGCAAGGGTTTGATCTAACTGCCCCAGCTGAGGGTCACTGCAGCCAGCTAAGCCAGCAATACACAGCAGGCCTACCAAACGCTTCATGGTGCAGCCTTTTCGCTGTAAGTGCGTGCAAGCAGCGACATGCGTAGCGTGTCGCCATTCTGCTCAACAGGCGCTAGCGTTAAATCGTGCTGGGTAATAATTCGCGCCAAACCGCTAATGTCCGAAACAAACTGCGCCAATGCATGGTAATCACCGCGTACCTGTATATCTAAGGGGTGCTCTATATAGTGCGTGTTACTCACCGTAGGTCGCAAACGGATAGTTTCAATGGTTAGTCGATTTTCGATAGCGGCATCACTGATGCTATCTAATAAAGAAGGAATTTCTGCACTGGTAGGCAGCATCGCCTGCATCTGCACCATTTGATTTTCAAGAGCAGTCAACTGACTGCGAATATCCGGCAGAAAAGCGGCTTCAGACGCCTTGCGTCGATACTCGACCAGCAGACGCTCCTCTTGACGCTGCTCTGCTGCAAGCGAATCGCGAGCCTCCCCCACCAGCCACCCGTTGATAGCTAATAGAGCAACTAAAAAAGCAAGTACCGCTATCACGGCTTTAAACAGCCAGGGCCACTCACCTGCTTCTTTGATATCCAACGATTGCCATTCAACGCTGCGCAGGCGCTGCCAGTCATTTTTTATGCGTTCACGGATAGGCGTCATGGTGCCGCCTCCATGGAAACGGCTTCTTCAGGAGACAGTTGCCTTACTTCAAACTGGAAAACACGCCGACTGTCATCTTGGCCACTAGCAACCTCGGAAAACAGCGGTACGCCTAACCCTGGTATAGCTGCAATTTGGCGTAGTTGCTCAGAGACCTGACGTTCATTACTGGCAACCGCTGAAAGACTGATTTGCTGTCCGCTACGTGACAGACGCTGATAGACAACCCCATCGGCGACGCTAGCAGCAATATCGTTAAACAGCCCCACTGTACTCATGCGTTCGTTATTAAGCGTGTGGAACAGCGCCAATTGCTCTTCCAACCGCCCGATATCGCCCTGATAGCGTTGTACATCAGCGATTTCATTGTCTAACTGCTCAATACGAGTAGAGATATGGGCATTGCGCTGCTGCTGGGCAGCTAACTGCTGTTGATATACGTGCAATACCACAACGCCACACGCCACGCCCAGCAGCAACATAAACAACATAACACCGTAAAATTGCCGCGTCCGTCTCTCTCGCCACCCCTCACGCCAGGGTAAAAGATTAATATTAATGCTCATTGGCTAACTCGCATCGCCAACCCACCCGCCGTTAGCATCGCTGGGGCAGCGTTTCTTAACGCTTCTTCACTTAGCCGCTTGTTAATGCGTAAACGTTGCAATGGGTTGGCGATACTCACCGACATACCACTATCATCAGCAATACGCTCAGCGAGGCCTGGAATGACACTTGAGCCACCCGCGAGTACCGTATGTTGTACCTCATGCTGACGACCGACAGTGTAATAAAGCTGCAGCGAGCGTCTCCCCTGCTGTACCAGCGTGTCTAGAAAAGGAGTGAGCACTTTCTCTTGGTAGTCGCCTGGAAGACCTCCACGCTTCTTAGCAACTCCGGCCTCAGCGATGTTCATGTGGTAATAGTCGCGGATGGCCTCTGTCAGTTGGCGTCCGCCAAACGCCGTATCACGGCTATAAACAATATGCCCACCCCGCACGACATGGAAAGCGCTCATATTGGCCCCGATGTCGAATAGCCCCACACAAGCAGCTGAGTCGTTTGCCGCGCTTGACTGCTTACGTAGCTCGGCCAATGCGCGCTCTAAGGCGAACGTTTCTACATCGACAGCGACAGGCTCCAGCCCCGCACGCTCCAGCGTTTCGGTAAGCAGAGTCACGTCTTGCTGACGACACGCTACTAAAACAATTTCTTGCTGGCTCTCATCGAAAGGAGCAGGGCCTAGGCACTGAAAATCAAACGCCACCTCACTGAACGGAAAGGGAATATAGCGGTCAGATTCGGCGGTTATTCGCTCTTCGATTTCCTCTTCGCTTAACGAAGCAGGAAAAGTAAGCGTTTTAGTAATGGCAGCGCTCGCTGGGACGGCCACTGCTGCTTTACGAGTAAAGGGCTTTGCACGCTCGACAGTACGCCGAAGCACACTCGCCACTTCATTAATGTCGCGGATGCGGCGCTCAACAACTGCACCTTCGCGCAGCGGTTGAACAGCGTAGCTGTCTACTTGGTAGTTATCGTTAGACTGTTTGAGCTCTAACAGCTTGACGGTCGCCGATGTAATATCGACGCCAATCAACCCTTTACCGGGCTTGAGTAAACGCATCCTGGGTTCGGCTCCGCCTGCCTATCATGCGAATTTCGAGGTTACATGATTTTTAGTGAAGTCACACGCGAATGGCATTACGGCATATCAACACTGGTGACTGCTGCCTCGCCTTCCTATAATGGCAGCCAATTGCGTGATACGGTCGTTTAGTTACCGTGTCTATTCTCCTTTTCACGGGTGCACTCTGTTCATGACGTTTTTTCGAACCCTCATCCTGTCACTTTTTTCGCTAATCGTTGCGCTCATTGGCGCCACCGTGTTGGCAGTGGTGGGTGCCGCTATCTATTTTTCCCCTGGCCTGCCTGATGTACGCCAGTTGCAAGATTTCGAGCTACATACACCGCTTCGCATCTTCACCAATGATGGCAAACTCATTGGTGAATTTGGCGAAGAGCGCCGTATGCCCGTCGACTTCGCTGATATCCCACAGGACATGATCAACGCGCTGATCGCAGCGGAAGATGCCAGTTACTTTGATCATGCAGGCGTTGATCCTCGTGGTATCGCCAGGGCGGCGGTTGAACTGGTCCAGAGTGGCGGCTCCATTCAGTCTGGCGGCTCGACCATTACCATGCAGGTTGCGCGTAACTATATGTTGACGCTTGACCAGACATTCACGCGGAAAATTCGCGAGATTCTGCTTGCCCTACAAATGGAGCAGATTCTTGATAAAGATGAAATCTTCGAGCTCTACGTCAACAAGATATTTCTCGGTCATCGCGCCTATGGCATCGCAGCCGCATCAGAGACTTATTATGACAAGCCATTGGCGGAATTAACGCTGGCTCAAACGGCAATGATCGCGGGACTGCCTAAAGCACCCTCAGCCTTTAACCCACTGGCTAATTCAGAACGCTCGCTTATTCGCCGCAACTGGATTCTGTTTCGCATGCGCGAGCTAGGACATATTGATAATGATGCTTATCTAGCGGCGGTGCAGGAGCCGGTGACAGCCCGCCGGCACTACACCCAAACTGAAGTCGACGCGGCTTATGTTTCAGAAATGGCTCGCCAATATGCCATCGAACGATTTGGCGATAAGGCGTATACCGGTGGCTACCGAATTTACACCACGATTGATAGCGAAATGCAGCCCTATGCCCACCAAGCATTAGCAAATGGCCTGCTGGCTTACGACCTTCGCCATGGCTGGCGCGGTTCAGAACAGCAAGATATCGCAGCCAGCTTGGTAGAAGCTCAAGAGCAAACCGCTACTCAAGGGCTTGAAGAGGAACTTTCAGAATCACCGGAAATTCGTCAAACCGCTCGCCAAGCAGCTGAGCGTAGCCAAACACAAGTTGAGGGTGTCGATGGTGACGTCAGCAACTGGCTGCAGGTATTAGAGCGCACGCCCAACTATGGCCTGCTTCAGCCAGCGATTGTGGTTGAGAGCAGTGGCCGTGAAATGCAGGTACTTACTCGCGGTGGCGAACTGCAAACGATTGCCTGGAGCGGCCTAAACTGGGCACGCCCCTATTTGAGCCCACGCAGTCGTGGTGCCGAACCAAGTAGCGCGGATCAAATTGCTGTTCGCGGCGACTTAGTCCGCGTGATTGAAAACGAAGATGGATCGCTACGCTTGTCGCAGCGCCCCGACGCCGAAGGCTCTTTGGTTGCACAAGATCCACGCACTGGCGCTATTTTAGCCTTACAAGGCGGGTTTGATTTTAATGCCAGTAAGTTCAACCGTGCTATCCAGGCTCAGCGTCAATCCGGCTCCATCTTTAAACCGTTCATCTATCTGGCAGCCCTAGAAGACGGCGGTATGAACGCAGCAAGCGTGGTCAATGATTCCCCCGTCGTATTAGATGACGGTAGTAATTCATTATGGCGCCCAGTCAATTCAAGCCGTGATTTCCTAGGCCCGATGCGCTTGCGAACAGCGCTTGCTCGTTCGCGTAACTTGGTCACCATTCGTGTGCTTCAAGCCACGGGGTTGGACCATACTATTCGCTACCTAGAAGGATTTGGCTTCTCCCCCGATCGCCTACCACGCGGGCTGTCTCTCGCCTTGGGCAGCGCCAGTTTAACGCCCATGGAAATGACCAACGCGTATTCTGTTCTTGCCAACGGTGGTTTTCAGGTCGCGCCATGGTTTATTGAACGCGTCACGCGTAACGATGATGAGGAACTTGTCGATGAAGCAACACCTCAGGTTGCCTGCCCTAGCTGCGCTGAGGGGCAGGAAACAGTTGAAATCGACGGCAAGGAGTACCCTGTAGCTGCTCGGGTCGCTGACCCTGCTGCTGTCTATATTCTGCGCGACATGCTGCGTGACGTCATTACGTCTGGCACCGGTCGTGGTGCTCTTAGCCTGAACCGCGACGATATCGTCGGCAAAACGGGCACCACCAATAACCAGCGTGATGCCTGGTTCGCAGGCTTTAACAGCGACTTAGTGACCACAGTATGGGTAGGCAAAGATAGCAACGAGTCCACCGCTGAATATGGCTCTAACGCAGCACTACCTATCTGGGTTGACTTTATGGGCGATGCACTAGAAGGCACCCCTTCAGCGATACCCGAACGCCCGGATACTGTTGTTAGCGCACGGGTAGACCCCTCCACCGGATACCGCTTGGCGGATGGTCAGTCAGGGGGCATTTCTGAGCTCTTCCACCGTGACCATCTTCCCGGCTACCAGCAACGTCGCATTAGTCGTGAACTGGAAGAAGCCAGTGGCTCGCAGGGGTCTGGTACCGCAGAGTCCATTTTCTAAGCCGTACCTGCACAAAGCAAAAGCCCGGAGACCTAATGGTCTCCGGGCTTTTTTTATGGCGTACATTAACGCCCTACGATTAGCCGTCCATCGGCAGACGTTCTCGCTTGCTGGCAAACCAGTTGGCACCAATCGCGGCAATCATCACCACCACGCCCGCAATTTCCGTTAGTAGATTTGGGTAGAAAACCCCGAAAATAGCAGCGCCAATCGCCAAACGCGGCAACCAAGACATCTTGGCAAACAGATAACCTTCAAGCGCGGCAGCAAATGCACACAGTGCCAAAATAGCAATCAGCGCATTCCAAACCACCACGGGCACGGGGCCACCGACAATGATTTCGGGATTAAACACCATAAATAGCGGAATTAAATAGAGACCTTTGGCAAATTTCCAAGCTTGGAAGCCAGTCTCCATGGGTTTACTGCCTGCAATTGCGGCCCCCGCAAAACCGGCCAGGGCGATAGGCGGTGTCACATTGGAATCTTGGGAGTACCAGAACACCACTAAGTGAGCAATCAGTAGCGGCACTCCAAACTCAGCGGTCAACGCTGGGCCCACCAGTACGATCAAGACAATATAGCTCGCGGTAACCGGCAGTCCCATCCCCAAAATCAAGCTTGCCAGCAGCACCATCACCAACGCCAACACTAGGTTGCCGCCAGAAAAAGCCAGCATCATTGAGGAAAACTTCAACCCTAGCCCTGTCAGGCCCACAACGCCGACAATAATCCCCGCCACGGCACAAGCCATAGAAACCGCAACGGCATTCCGCGCACCCAGCTCCAACCCCTGAACCAACTTAACGAGCCCCGCCCACACCACACCTTTGGTGCGGCTCATGGTGACCGGCTGACCTTGCTTGGGAGCAATAAAGAAGTACCAAAGCGCATAGCGAAGAACCGCCACAGCGATGATGGTGACCACGGCGTAATACCCCACGCGCATTGGCGACATACTCATCGCTAGCAGCCACACTAGTACCGCTAGAGGAAGCAGGAAGTGCCAGCCATCTTTCATGACTTGGCGCATTTGCGGCAGCTCGCTTTTCGCCAATCCCTGCATTCCCTGCTTCAATGCAATGATATGGACAAATAGATACACCGTTGCAAAGTACATAATCGCCGGCAGAATGCTGACTTTCACGATTTCCAAATAGGGCGTGTTGGTATATTCCGCAATTAAAAACGCCCCGGCCCCCATTAAAGGCGGCATAATTTGCCCACCGGTAGAGGCGGCTGCTTCTATTCCTCCCGCCTGCTTTGGCTGATAGCCCAGCTTTTTCATCAGCGGAATGGTAAATGCCCCGGTGGTCACCACGTTGGCAATCGCACTACCCGAAATAGAGCCCATACCGGCTGAAGCCAGCACGGCAGCTTTCGCAGGGCCGCCCCGCTGGCGGCCAGTGGCCGCATAGGCCATATCAATAAAAAACTTGCCTGCGCCAGTGCTTTCCAAAAAGGCACCAAAGAGTACAAATATAAAGATGTAGGTCGCCGCAACTCCCAAAGGCAAACCAAAGATGCCTTCTTGTCCTAAATAGAGCTGCCCTGCGACGCGCTCCAAGGTATAGCCACGATGCTCTAAAATGCCGGGCATCCATTCGCCTAGCCATGGCAGTTCGCCCCTAGGCCCTGCAAATGCGTAGATAATGGCAAGTAGGCCGATCACCGTCATGCCAAACCCAACGGCTCGACGACTTGCTTCCAACACGGTAACCGTCGCAATACAGGCCACTAAAATATCGGTGTCACTCCAGAAGCCGGCTCGATTGATAATCTCATCCAAAAAGAGCACCAGATAGCCACCGGTAGTCAAAGCCCCAGCAAAGAAAATTAGATCAATGCCCCACCCCAGCACTCCACGTTTGCGCGTTGGCCCAAACACAGGAAACATCAAAAATGCCAGCAGCATAATCAACGCTAAGTGAATACTGCGCTGATAGAAAAGCCCAAGGGGCTGGATACCAGCAGAATAGAGCTGGAAGAGTGAAAGCCCCACCGCAACCACGGTGATACACCACAGAACCATGCGGGGCTGCATCGCATTCGCGCCGGGCATCACAACCGGCGGTGGAGTGGATTCGTTCATGAACGTCCTCGGAAGCGTTAACTACTATCGTTTTTATTCACGCGGAGCGGTGCTAGGTGATAATAATTGGATAATCACACGTTGCCCGGCTGCGTACTCACTTAAACTCACCGGTGAATGCTCACCATTCGGCCACACCACTTGATGATTGACGGCAGGAGAACCGACTCTTAATGCATAACGGTTATTTGCTACGGGCTCATTAATAGCATTAATCCAATAACCGCCCTCACCATCTGAGACTTGTTCCCCACGGCCAAAGATATGACCAAGCCCTGCGGCAAAGTCTGGTTGATGACTACGCTCAAGTTGCATAACGCCTGCCGCATTACGATAACAATCCAGTACCGTAAAGTGCTCAACAGAGTGTCGCCACTGGATACACCAGCGCCCTTCTGAAGGCACCAGCGCATCCACTAGAACATCGCCTTGTTCAGTCACTACAGCTAAACGCATAGACGCATTCACCGAAGCGGGGGAAGCCCCCACTTCGGTGAGCGGTAGACATGCAAAAAGTAGCGCCATCAGTCGTTGTTGCCACTGCATGGCAATATCCTTATGGCAATGTCTATGGCAAGACCCTTTAACCGTTAAGGGCGCAGACGATCAGGAATATCCGCTCCTACTTCTTCAAAGTAGCGAATTGCCCCCGGGTGCAACGGCACAGGCGTAGAGTTCATGGTGAACTCAATAGTGGTGTCGTTGGCGGCCGGGTGAACAGCAATCAGCTCATCGGTGTTTTCAAACAGTAGCTGAGTCAGTTGGTAAGCAAGCTCTTCGTCCATATCAGAATTCACCACCAAGACGTTAGGAACACCGATAGTCTGAACAGACTCGTCCATACCGTCATACATACCCGCTGCCAGCTCGTAGGGGGCGAACACTGCCTCCGCTTCCTGTGCATTGGCAACTTCTTCATCGGAGAGGCCAATTAAGCGGATATCACGGGTAGCGGCAAGGTTAAGAATAGAACTGGTGGGAGGACCAACGCTCCAGAAACCGGCGTCGATATCACCATCACGAATGGCATCTGCGGTTTCGTTAAAATTAAGCCGCTGAGGGGTAAAATCTTCATAACTAATGCCGTTGGCTTCCAAAACGGCACGCGCATTTAGCTCGGTGCCACTGCCTGGTGCACCCACGGAAACGCGTTTCCCAGCCAGGTCAGCGATGGTCTCGATATCCGACTCAGCCAGCGTTACCAACTGCACCGCATTCGGGTAAACAGAGGCCAGAGCACGGGTATTTTCAATCTGACGACCGTCAAAGTCGCCGCTGCCGTTATAAGCCTGATAGACCGTGTCGGCCAGCGCTAGCGCCAAATCGGCGTCGCCACGCATAATCAGCCCCATATTTTCAACTGAGGCACCAGTAACCTCAGCCGTCGCCTGAGCGCCTTCAATATGGTTATTAATCATTTCAGCGAAGCCACCGCCGATCGGATAATAAACCCCGCCGGTACCGCCGGTCGCGATTGAAAGCTGTTGCGCACTGGCTGGAAGTGCAACAGCCAACAAGGATGCTGCCACTGTATATTTTAGAGTTCGCATAAGCGGTTCCTCCGTCCTGTTTGGACTTATAAGTATGGTTGACGATAAGGAGGTGTGAAGTCCCAGCCTCTGGTTACCGTAAACGGCAAGCAAACGCGGTGCAATGACGTTAGCACGGCTTTAGCGTGAGATGCTAATGCAACGCTATTCGCCGATGGCATCCGTATAAATGTCGTTACCTGTGCTAAATGTCTAAAATTTATTGATAATAGCGATTAGTTAATGCAGATCGCCACGCCCAACGTTGGCCTAAGGAGATATCATGGAGCACGATGCGCCGCGCCCGAACCTAGCCATCAGTGCCTATCGCGCCCTGAAGCACGACATCATTCGCGGCCGTTATGCGCCTGAAGAGAAGCTTTTAATGAGCCGCCTCAAGGAGTATTACGGCGCCAGTACCGGTCCTCTACGCGAAGCGCTTTCCCAATTAGTTGCCGACCGCTTGGTGATTGCGATTAGCCAACGTGGCTATCGCGTTGCCCCCATGTCGCTGGCCGAGCTGAACGATATTTACGACGCACGCGCTCAGTTAGAAGGCCTGATTTTGCGCCTGGCCATTGAGCGCGGCGACGACGACTGGGAAGCCAACGTCCTCGCCACCGCTCATCGGCTAGCTAAAGTGACCGAGGTCAGCTCCCCCGATGAGCTGCTTGATGGCTGGGATTTGCGCCATAAAGCATTTCATACCGCCATTGCTAGCGGCTGCAACTCGCCACACCTGTTACAGATGCGCGACACGCTGTTTGATCAGGTAGAACGCTACCGCCACCTGTGGTTGCAGGAAACGGTGATGTCCCCCCAGGCACTTGAAATCAAAAGACAAGAGCATGCCGCCTTGGTAGACGTCATCCTGGCTCGTGATACAGAGCAAGCGGCCAACCTCATGCGTGATCACTTAATGACACCGGTCCCGATTATTACCCGTGTTCTCGAGGAACGAGGGATCAATTAAATTGTTTATTTTAAAATGTAGATATTTCAATAAAACGACGATACATTGGATCGTATCAAAATGACTACGTAGGAGTTCACGCCATGACCCGCTTCAACTGGGACGACCCGCTGCTGCTCGAACACCAACTCACCGATGAAGAGCGCCAAATTCGTGATGCCGCTCACGACTACTGCCAGGAAAACCTGCAGCCACGCGTGCTGAGTGCTTTTCGTGAAGAGCGCTTTGATCGTGAGATCATGAGCGAGATGGGTGAGCTTGGCCTGCTGGGTGCCACTGTTGCCCCGGAATATGGCGGCTCAGGCGTGAACCATGTGGCCTACGGACTGATTGCCCGCGAAGTAGAGCGCGTTGATTCAGGCTACCGCTCAGCCATGAGCGTGCAGTCATCACTGGTGATGTACCCGATTGAAGCCTATGGCTCTGAAGAGCAGAAGCATAAATATTTACCTAAGCTCGCCAGCGGAGAAATGGTCGGCTGTTTTGGTTTAACCGAACCTGACCATGGCTCAGACCCTGGTTCAATGATCACTCGGGCAGAAAAAGTTGACGGCGGCTACCGCTTAACCGGTGCCAAAATGTGGATTACCAACAGCCCGATTGCCGATATTGCGGTGGTTTGGGCAAAGTCCGCCGCCCACGACAATCAAATCAAAGGCTTTATTGTTGAGCGCGGTACCGAAGGCTTCAGCACACCCAAAATTGAAGGCAAGGTGTCACTTCGCGCCTCCATCACCGGTGAAATCGTACTGGACAATGCCTTTGTCCCTGAAGAAAACCTATTGCCTAACGTTAGCGGTTTAAAAGGACCTTTCGGTTGCTTGAATAAAGCGCGTTATGGCATTGCCTGGGGCGTTATGGGCACCGCTGAGTTCTGTTGGCATGCCGCACGCCAATACACCTTAGACCGCAAACAGTTTGGCCGCCCGCTGGCTGCAAATCAGTTGATCCAGAAGAAACTCGCAGACATGCAAACCGAGATCACCCTGGGCTTACAGGCAGCACTACAGGTAGGTCGCCTGATGGATAGCGGCAATTGGGCACCGGAAATGGTCTCACTCATCAAACGCAATAACTGCGGTAAAGCGCTGGATATCGCTCGCCAGTCTCGCGACATGCACGGCGGCAACGGCGTTTCCGATGAGTACGGCGTTATTCGTCATATGGTGAACTTGGAATCGGTAAACACCTACGAAGGCACTCACGATGTACATGCCTTAATCTTGGGCCGTGCCCAGACCGGTATTCAGGCATTTTTCTAAATAGCGACAAGTGAGGCACTTAATGAGCACAGCAGCCAAGCCACTAGCAGGCATCAAAGTACTCGATATTTCACGTGTACTGGCTGGCCCGTGGTGCGGGCAAATGCTCGCAGACATGGGGGCTGATGTGATCAAGGTAGAGCGCCCCGTCAGCGGCGATGATACTCGCCACTGGGGCCCTCCATGGCTCTCTGGCAGTTCAGAGTCGGCCTACTACCTCTGCGCCAACCGGGGCAAACGCTCGGTCACCGTCGATATGGCCAAGCCTGAAGGCCAGGCATTGATTAAGCAGCTCGTCGCCACCTCCGATGTGTTACTTGAAAACTTCAAAGTGGGCGGTTTGAAAAAGTACGGTCTGGACTATGAGAGCCTGAAGGCACTGAATCCTCGGCTTATCTACTGTTCAATCACCGGCTTTGGCCAGGAAAGCCCTTACGCACACCGCGCCGGTTACGACTTCATGATTCAGGCAATGGGCGGCATTATGAGCCTGACTGGCAAGCCTGATCATGAGCCCGGCGGTGGCCCCGTCAAAATCGGCGTTGCCTTTACCGATATTTTCACCGGCCTATATGCCGCCAATGCCGTTCTGGCAGCGCTTTACCAGCGCCGCGATAGCAACGCTGGATGTCATATTGATATGGCGTTGATGGACGTGCAGGTGGGCGTACTGGCGAACCAGGCGCTCAACTACTTAACCTCCGGTCAAGTACCTCAGCGGCTGGGGAATGCACATCCCAATATCGTTCCCTACCAAGCATTTGCCACTGCCGATGGCCATATGATTGTTGCCGTCGGTAATGACGAGCAGTTTAAGCGTTTCTGCGAAGTGATCGATCAGCCAACGTTGCCGCTGGACCCACGGTTCGCCACCAACGGCGCACGGGTGCAGCACCGCACTGTATTGGCTCCTCTACTGGAGGCTGTATTACTAACGCAGAAAACTGATGAATGGCTGGCTGCCTTTGAAGCCGCCGGTGTGCCTAGCGGGCCAATCAACACCTTGGATCGCGTCTTCGACGATCCCCATGTCAAAGCACGTGGCTTGAAGCAAACGCTTCCCCACAGCCAAGCCGGTCACGTCGACTTAGTCGCAAATCCTATCCGTATCAACGGCGAGTCCATCAGCGCTCAGACTCCCCCACCCTCACTGGGTGAGCACACGCAGCAGGTGCTTGACGAGCTTGGCATTACCAGCGAACAGCGCCACGCACTGCAACAAGCTGGCATTATTTAACGCTCGTTATTCTCCCTTTTTCATATCTACTTAACGATTCATCTTAGCGCCCGCCTGGGCGCTTTTTTGTCGGTTCGGCGCACCTATCAATTTCTATACAAAACCTATACGAAAAGCTCACAAGCGACTAAACTGACTTCGTCTATGATTAGATAGTTAAAAAAAATTTTAAATTAACCGGCAACGGCTAACGTAGATTGGCCAGCGAGTAACTTGGCGCACTGCTATAGGGGGATTTCATGGGTCACTGCGCACGGGTAGACGGTAGCTGCAAACGATGCGAGGGGGACCTTCCTTTTGATTTCACTATGGCCTTTCAACCGATTGTAGACGTGTCACTTGCTCGCGTGGTGACACATGAGGCGCTTGTCAGAGGGGTTAATGGCGAATCTGCCTGGAGCGTTATCTCTCAGGTGACTGACGGCCTACTGTATCGGTTTGATCAAGCTTGTCGCGTTAAAGCGATTGAGATGGCAAGCGCTTTGAATATGCCAACGGCGTTATCAATCAACTTTTTACCCAATGCTGTCTACGAACCGGAAGCCTGCATTCAAGCAACGCTTGATATTTCTCGACGCGTTGGATGGCCAATGGAGCGGCTAATTTTTGAAATCACTGAAACCGAACGCGTACGTGACCGCCAGCACCTGCGCAATATCATCGAAGCCTATCGCGAGATGGGCTTTAAAACAGCCCTTGATGACTTTGGCAATGGCTATGCCAACCTGGATCTGTTGACTGACCTAACACCGGACAAGCTCAAAATCGACCGCGAGCTGGTGATGAACTGTGACCATGATACGCGTCGCCAAGCGCTGCTCAACTCCATCATTTTGCTAGCTAAAGAGTTGAACATGACGCTCATTGCCGAAGGGGTAGAAACACGCGAAGAAGCATTATGGCTAGCGCGGGCGGGCATTGTTCGTCAACAAGGCTTTTTCTACGCCAAGCCGGCTATTAATTCCTTAGGCCCAGACCTAACCTCGCAATTATTAGACTTAAGAGAAGAGGTGTACGCAGGCTTAGAAGCATCAAGCTACTGATGCAAGCCTATTGCTTACTGCCTATTACCGATTATCTTTTAACTACTCTCCATTAACTACTATCTTTTAATCAGCGTCTTTTAACGACTGTCTGTCACCTGCTGTCTGTCACCTACTACCCATTACCCCCGTTTTATCGTCTATATAACGAATTTGAAACAATGACGACCGAACCTGTCACATAAACAGTGACACTGCACATTTCTCACAGGCACCATCCAACACCCAAAGGAGTTGAGCCATGAGCAACGCCGAGCTAAACGAACTGAAGCAGAAGTATGTCGCAGCGGGCGCCGCCAGCCCCGCCACTGCTTTTGCAGATCGCGCTGAGAATGCTGAGATCTGGGACGCCGACGGCAATCGCTTTATCGACTTCGCGGGCGGTATTGGCGTTTCGAACGTAGGCCACCGTCATCCTAAAGTGGTTGCTGCGGTGAAAGCCCAGCTGGATAAGGTCATGCACACCTGCCAAACAGTGATGCCTTATGAAGGCTATGTAAAAGTTGCTGAAAAACTTAGCCACCTCGTACCGGTTCGCGGCCACGCCAAAGTAATGCTGGCTAACTCCGGTGCAGAAGCGTTGGAAAATGCCGTTAAAATTGCCCGCGCTGCCACCGGCCGCTCTAACGTCATTTGTTTTGACGGTGGTTATCACGGCCGAACGTTCTACACCATGGCCATGAACGGCAAAGTAGCCCCGTATCAGACTGATTTTGGCCCGATGCCAGGCACGGTCTTCCGCGCTCCTTATCCGGTGCCCTACCACGGTGTCAGCGAAGACGAAGCCCTTCGTGGTCTGAAAATGACCCTGAAAACCGACGCCAACCCAAAAGACACCGCCGCGATTGTCTTGGAGCCGGTGCTTGGCGAAGGCGGCTTCTATCCTGCATCGAAAAGCTTTCTGGAGAAGATCCGCGAAATTTGCGATGAGCATGGCATGCTGATGATCATCGACGAAGTGCAGTCTGGCTTTGGCCGAACCGGCAAAATGTTCGCCATTGAACACAGCGGCGTTGAGCCGGACATCATGACCATGGCGAAAAGTATGGCTGACGGTATGCCAATCTCTGCGATTGTCGGCACCGACAAGGTCATGGACGCCTCAGGCCCCAACTCGCTCGGCGGCACCTATACCGGCAGCCCTACCGCCTGCGCCGCGGCACTAGCCGTGATGGAAGTCTTCGAAGAGGAAAATATTCTTGAGAAAAGCCGAGCGCTGGGTGAAAAATTAGCGGCGCGTTTTGGCGAGTGGCAAGCCAAGTTCGACTGCATTGATAATGTGCGCAACATGGGCGCTATGGCGGCATTTGAGCTGGTCTCGAACAAAACGGATCGCACGCCCAATCCAGAACTTGCCGCAGCGCTGTGTAAGAAAGCCCGTGAGGAAGGATTAATCCTGCTCTCCTGCGGCATGTACGGCAATACGATTCGCTTTTTGATGCCTGTCACGATTGAAGACAGCGTCCTCAACGAAGGGCTGGATATTATCGAATCTTGTTTGGAGTCGCTGGTTTAGCAGTTACTAGCGCCAACATAGACGCCGCCCAATCGGGCGGCGTTTGACTATTTCTTGTATACGTAGTGCAAGAACCAGTGCAAGAACCAGCACAAGCCAAAGCCCCCCTCCCAGACCGATTTCAACCGCCCTGTCGCTATTCAGTCCCTTCTCGTCGCTATTAGAAATAGTTGGCTGGTCAATGACTGTAGTTTAAGAAATATCTTCAATAATAAACAGTGGGGAAGATTGCATGATTTCTAAAACTACTATGAAAAACAGCAGTTTTAAACCGGTCAGTAAAGCGTCCATGGTGTTAGGCATGTTGCTGGTTAGCGGCTACTCCTATGCACAGTCAATCAATATGGATTTTTCTAATGAATATAACGCTACGTCAATACATGCTCAGGGAGATGCTTACTTTATTGATAAAGTAAAAGAGCTAACAGATGGCGATATAGGTATTACGCTGCATACGGGGGGAGCATTAGGTTTTAACTCAGGTGACCACTTTTATGCTGTCGCCGATGGAGCCGTTGATATAGCCGATACATTATCGGGCACCATGAGCGGGATCGATTCTATTTTTCTGCTCTCTTCCTTACCGTTTATTGTAGAAGACATCGAAGATGCACGGCGCCTATATGAAATAGCTAAACCCTACTATGAAGAGGTATTTGAAGATAATGATCAAATATTACTCTATGCATCTCCCTGGCCACCCAGCGGTATCTGGTCAAAAACAGCAATAGCCAATCAGAGCGATCTTGAAAATTTGAAAATCCGTACCTTTGATCGCAATGGAACGGAGACCTTTCGCAACGTGGGAGCTTCCCCTGTGAGTCTGTCCTGGGGCGATGTGGTGCCGCAGTTGGCGACCGGCGGCATCAGCGCGGTATTAACCTCGGCAGAAGCCGGCGCCAACGGCAGTTTCTGGGAACATCAAGATCATTTTTCAGCGGTTCAATATGCCATTCCGCTTAATATGGTCCATATGAATAAGGCCGTATTTGATTCATTGAGCGCTGAACAGCAACAAGCCCTTCTTGAAGCAGCCAACCTGACCGACCAGCATAACTGGGCGGCGGTTGAGGTCCGTACCGAAGAAAACTACCAGACGCTTGGCGAGCATGACGTAGCTATCAGTGACCCCGTCTCAGCTGATTTGCTGAATGCCCTCTCTGAAGCATCCACCAGCGTTGTTGAGAACTGGCTTGAAAACACCGGTGATATGGGTCAGTCAATTTTGACTGAGTTCAGAGGCCAGCAATGATCTTGCTAAAAGGCATGGAGCGTATCTCCATGCTGCTTAATAGGATCGGTGCAGTGATTGCTATCATGCTGATTGTTTACATGCTGGGGCATATTCTGCTGGAGATAGCACTGAGATTTTTTGGCCACTCCACCTATATTCTGGATGAGTATATTGGCTATGCAGTCGCCACCATGTCTTTTCTGGGCCTTCCTTATGTGCTTGAAAAAGGAGGGCTTATCAGAGTCTCCCTGTTACTTGAGCGGATCCCGGTAAATAGGCGGTGGCCGCTTGAGTTTTTCAGTAGCCTATTAACTGCCAGCTGCTTTTTATGGATATCTACGTTCTGGTTTCAGAATGTTCAGCGAAGCTTTAGCCGCGGTGTGGTCAGTGAAACACTCGCGGAAACGCCTATCTGGATACCAGAAGGCGCCATACTGATTGGCATGTGGCTGATCTCTTTTTCGCTTCTTGTCAGAGCCTTGAAAATACTGATGCTGCGCTCTCAGTACTTGCCTGTAGCTGAATAAGATTTAACTGATGGGAAGTGACTCATGGACATTTTTTGGACGGCTATCGGCGTTGCGTTTCTGCTGCTTTTCTTACTGACCATGGGGACATGGATTTTTGCCGCCATGCTGGCAGTTTCCATTGGCTCTCTGTGGCTGTTTGGAGATTTCAGTGCAGACCGCATTGGCCTGATTTTATCGCGAATTTTATACCGAGCTAGCAATAGCTGGGAGTTATCTGCGATTCCCCTGTTTATTCTCATGGGAGAATTGATATTTCGCTCCAATATCTCTGAGCGCCTGTTTAAGGGTCTGGTGCCGATTACCAGCCACTTGCCCGGCGGAATTCTGCATACCAATGTTTTGGGCTGCACCCTGTTTGCGGCGGTGAGCGGTTCGAGTGCGGCGACAACGGCCACGATTGGTAAAATTACCACGCAAGAGCTGAAACAGAGAGGCTACGACAGAAACCTATCCATTGGCTCATTGGCGGGTGCCGGTAGCCTGGGTCTATTGATACCACCATCGATTGTGATGATCGTCTATGGTGTTCAGGCCGAAGTATCCAT
The DNA here is from genome assembly GCF_024182575.1 of Halomonas sp. MS1. Lineage (NCBI taxonomy): Bacteria > Pseudomonadati > Pseudomonadota > Gammaproteobacteria > Oceanospirillales > Halomonadaceae > Halomonas > Halomonas sp. MS1. Next base: position 2,362,108 of record NZ_CP098926.1, on the reverse strand, counting down.
CAGTCAGCTGTTTATGGCGGGAGTTGTGCCCGGGCTGTTGATAGCCTTTCTATACAGCTGCTATATCGGCTTCAGATCATGGATGGCGCCATCATTGGCACCGAAGAGTGTGATATCTGATCAGACGATCTGGCAGTCCTTTGTATTGCTGCTGCCCATATTGGTGCTGATCTCCATCGTGATTGGATCAATCTATAGCGGTATTGCAACGCCTTCAGAGGCGGCAGCGGTGGGTGTCGGCGCCACTTTGCTGCTATTAGGGTTTGAAAGACAGTTAAACATCAGGCTGTTTGTTGATGCATTTCGTGGAACGCTAATAACGTCGATCATGGTCTGTAGCCTTCTCATCGCGGCCACGCTTTTATCCACGGCGATGGGGTATCTACACCTGCCGCGTGAGTTGGCCGGATGGATTGCCGAGCAGGACTTCAGCCCCATGGTGCTGCTGTTTGCCCTGGCCATTTTCTATATCGTGCTGGGGCTGTTCCTGGATGGCATTTCGATTACCGTGATGAGCCTGCCAATCACGCTGCCGATTGTCTTGCTAGCGGGATTTGACCCCATCTGGTTCGGTATCTTCCTGATTATCATGATTGAGCTTGGACAAATTACGCCGCCCGTCGGTTTCAATCTCTTTGTGCTGCAAAGCCTGACAGGCGAAAGTATCAGCCGCGTGGCATGGGCTTCGCTACCGTTTTTCCTGCTCATGTGTGTAGCCGCACTGCTTGTCAGTATCTGGCCACAAATAGCCCTATGGTTGCCCAGCGTCATGGCCGGTTAAGTGCAGGTAGCTGTTAAAAAATGCCGCCCGATCCAATCGGGCGGCGTTGCTTTAGCGCGGACGTCGGTCGCCTTCGAGGAAATTAGCCGTAAAGACCGCTTTGCCGTGAGTCTCGAACGACCACTTCATCACATCGCTTAAAGCGGTCATCACCGCATCGAACTCTCCGAACACCTGGGTACTCATTCGATTAGGGTGAACTTCTAATCCTGTCGCTTCCAAACGTTTTACCACCTCTTTCACCACTGGCTTAAAATCATCGGCCAGCGGGTAATAGCTTAGCTGTACGGAAAGATACATCCTGCCTCCTTATACGCTTTATGCGCGCTTACTGGCTCCCTGTGAAAAGCTCTGCCATGCCGCCAGTATGGCCGCCCGCGTTTCATCAGGATGTTCCATAGGGAACATGTGAGTACCGGGAACCTCGCTGATAGCTAACCCACGACGCTGAAGCCGCTTGACCCGTGTGGGAGTGAGTAAGTGCGACTCCTTCCCTGCTACCAGGTGGATCGGCACACCGACGCGACGTGGCAATCCCGATAGATGATCCGGCAGATGGCGAAATATCTCTACCTCAATACCTGGGTCGAAGGTTAGCTCAGCGCTACCGTCATCCAGCAAGCGCGTGCCTGCTTCAATGTAGTCGTTCAATGCCTCTGGGGTAAAGCGGCGAAATAACCCACGGCGGCGCAGCGAGTCAGCCATTGCTTCTCGGCTAGGCCACACACTGCGCCGCCCCTGGGTTTTACCAGCAGGGGTGATGCGGTCCATAAAACCAAATCGCTTCGCCGCTTTCATCACCCAGGCATCCGGCCCCAGCATCAACGGCGGGTCAAGCATAATGACGCCGCAGAAGCGTTCTGGCTGTTTATCTGCCGCCATGGCCATCAGCGTACCGCCTAACGAGTGACCAACACCCAATAACGGCGCGTCTGTAACCGGCAAGTAGCTCAACAGTTCATCGACTAAATTGCCCCAGTTATGGTTCACCGGGTAATCCGGGTGATGCCCCAATCGATCTAGCGGATGGAGGTCAAACGACTCTGCCAGTGGTTCCAGCAGCGTGCGATAGCTTAAGCCAGGAAAGCCATTCGCATGGGCAAACACTAAACGAGGGCGTTGGGTGGCATGGGCAGACATGGTTAGCTCGCAAGGTAGGAAGACAGGAAAGCAGCGTGGCAGCAGCACCCACGCTAACTAGCTAGCAAGTAGACAAACTATCATACGTCTGTTTTAACGCGCCTTTGTATGAGCGTCAATCGACATAAGTATTAACAGGCTAATTAAAACAGCGAGAGTTGCTGAACGGTGGCTTCTTCTGCCAAGCGATAGCCCACGCCTAATAGCCGAACGGGCCTCTCCCCTCGCGCCCAACCAATAGTTAACAGGGATTCGAATTGATCCAGGCTAGGTGCTGGGTCGGCGTGTTCAACCGTGGTTTGGGTAAAGTCGTTGAATTTGACCTTGACCATGACGCCACGCACGCCGGGCGCGGGGTCTAGTCTGGCATAGCGCTGCTCTAAGTCGTTGAGCAGATCTGGTAATTGTCGGCGACAGGCTTCCAGGGTGGGTAAGTCCTGGGAGTAAGTTTGCTCGGTGCTGATCGATTTCCGCTCACGATGAGTTTTCACTGGTCGCTCGTCGCGCCCAAAGCTAAGCTCGAACAGCCGATGCCCGAAGCGGCCAAACTGTTCGACCAGCTCAGTGAGCGGACGAGACCGCAAATCCGCACAAGTTTGAATACCCAACCCCGCCAATTTTTCAGCCGTGCGCGGCCCTACGCCGTGGATTTTCTTGACCGGCAGTTGCTGCACAAAGCCATCGATATCGTTCGGCGTGATCACAAACAGACCATCGGGCTTGCGCCAGTCGCTGGCAATTTTGGCAAGAAACTTATTGGGTGCGACACCTGCCGAGACGGTAATGCCTACTTCCTGCTTAACCCGCTGGCGAATCGCTTCGGCCATGCGGGTGGCGCTGCCGTTGCACAGGGAAACATCAGTAACGTCTAAAAAGGCTTCATCTAGCGAGAGTGGTTCAATCAGTTCAGTCACATCGCGATAAATCGCAAACACTTGACGCGCCACCGCTTTGTATTTGGCCATATCACCGCGGATAACGGTCAAATGTGGGCAGCGTTTGAGTGCCTGCGCCATGGGCATCGCCGAGTGGATGCCAAATTCGCGGGCGGGGTAGTTACAGGTAGCGACAACCCCGCGCTGCTCAACGCTGCCGCCTATCGCAATAGGCACATCGTTAAGCGCTGGGTTGTCGCGCATTTCAACCGCTGCGTAGAAGCAGTCACAGTCGCAATGAATAATTTTGCGCACAGGTTGCCCTTGCCTCCGCCCTTACCTGTAAATAATTACAGTTTATCACAGGAAAAGCCGAGGTTACGTACCGCAAAACGTTCTTAGTACCTGTTCTTTTTCCCTCGCTGGGGCTGCAAGGCGGCGTGCTTCTGCGGATTCATCAAAGGGCTGGGTGACCACAGCAAGTAAGCTGTGAAACGGCGCAAAATCGCCCTCGTAAGCCGCATCGATAACTTCCTGAATGCGGTGATTGCGGGGAATGATCACTGGGTTAGCACGCCGCATGGCGGCTAAGCGCTCGCTGTCTTGGCTGGCAACCTGTGCGGCTTGCCACTTAGCTAACCATGCCGCCAACTCATTGGGTTGGGTCGTCAGCGCCAGCAGTGCTTCCTTATGCGTTTCACTTGAAGTGCTGGCGTAATGTGTCAGCGCATCAAAGGTAGCGGTCATATCCATCCGCCCCTGGTGCATCTGGCTTTCCAGCATCTCCATTAGCGGTACCGCTTGGTCGCTGTCTGCTGCAAGGCCGAGCTTATCCGCATGCAGGCGGCGCTGCTCGGCATCAAACAGTGGCCCAAAGCGGCGGATGATATCGGTGGCCTGCTCGACGACGGTATCGCCCTCTTCTCGCATCAGCGGCAGCAGCGTTTCGGCAAAGCGGGCTAGGTTCCATTGAGCAATGGCGGGCTGGTTATCAAAGGCATAGCGCTTGCCTTGATCAATCGAGCTGTAGACTTTTTGCGGGTCAAACTGCTCCATAAAGGCGCAGGGGCCATAATCAATGGTTTCTCCGGCAATGCTGCAGTTATCGGTATTCATCACGCCATGAATAAACCCAAGGCTCATCCACCGCGCCACTAGCGCTGCTTGGCGAGCAACCACCGCCTCTAACAAGGCTAAATAAGGATCGTCTGCACTAGCGGCTTCGGGATAGTGACGCTCAATCACATGGTCGGCCAACGCTTTTAGGGCAGCTTCGTCTCTGCGTACCGCAGCAAATTGAAAGGTGCCCACACGAATATGACTGCTTGCCACACGGGTAAAGACTGCGCCGGGCTCAGGCAGTTGGCGCACGACTCGCTCGCCGGTCGAAACGGCGGCTAACGCACGGGTGGTGGGTACGCCCATTGCAGCCATAAATTCGCTGACCAGATACTCCCGCAGCACCGGCCCCAGCGGCGAACGACCATCGCCACCACGGGAAAATGGCGTGCGCCCGCTGCCCTTGAGCTGAACATCGCGCCGTATGCCGTTCTGGTCGACGACCTCCCCCAGTAACAATGCGCGGCCATCGCCCAACTGCGGTACAAAGTTACCAAACTGATGCCCAGCGTAGCCCAGCGCCCGTGGCTCTGCGCCCGGCGGCAGCTGATTGCCACTAAACCACTGGGCAAGGGTGGCATCATCAGGCTTACTCTTCAGCCCTGTCTTAACTCCCAGCGTTTCTGCCAGGCGCTCATTAAATACAATCAGCGCGGGCCGGCTCACTGGCGTGGGCTGACAGGCCATCCACAGTGGCTCGGGAAGCGTTGCAAACTGGTGTTCAAATGACAGCACGGGCGACTCCGCTGTTGGTGACAATCGTTGCCTAATACCCTAGCACTTTAGTCAAGTAAACGCTGCTGCAAACAGCCGACAGCGTACTCTAGCACCGGCGTTAACGGCGCACGCCACTGATGGGTTAGTAGTGCATCGGCGCGAGTAACGCCCAGCGACAGCGAGGCCACCGGTAAGCCCATGGCGTGGGCATCACGGCAGAAGCGGTAGCCGGAATACACCATCAACGAGGTGCCCACAGCCAGTACGGCATCGGCGTTTTGTAGCCCTGCTTGGGCAGCCAAGCGCCGCGCTGGCGGCACCACATCGCCGTAATAAACAACTTGGGGCTTTAAGATGCCTTGGCAGCGCGGGCAATCCAGCACCTTAAACGTCGAAAAATCAGTCTCTAAATCTGCATCGCCGTCAGGCGCATGGTGGGCATCTAGCGCTGCAAAACGCGGGTTCATCCTGGCCATTTCGCTGTGCATGGCGTGACGCATGAGTTGATAACCGCATGTCATGCACGCCACCACGTCTGCTCTTCCATGCAGATCAATGACCTTGCTAGAACCCGCCCGCTGATGCAGGCGATCTACGTTCTGTGTCACCAGCAGCTCCACATAGCCCATGCTTTCAAGCGCCGCTAACGCCTTATGCGCACCGCTCACTTGAGCTTCACGCATAGCTTTGAAGCCGATCAACGCCCGCGCCCAATAGCGCTGGCGCACGGCAAGTGAGGCCATAAAATCGCTATGCTGTACCGGCGGCGGTCGCTTCCACTGCCCGTCGGCATCGCGGTAATCAGGAATGCCGCTGTCGGTGCTTACTCCCGCGCCAGTAATCACCCACAGTTTAGGGTGGCGCTCAATAAACCCAGCCAGCGCTTCCCCCGCCTGCGCGATGCTATCTGTCATTTCCACGGCCTGCGTCAATGGATCACCCTATGCAACACTGCGACAAGTAACCGATACTGTATGACAATAAAGGGGTATGCAATATGCCCTCGTTATTCAACGTAAGGAGTGTCTCATGCAGTGGGATCACGAGATTATCATTGTCGGCGGTGGCATGGTGGGTGCCGCGCTAGCGGCCCGTTTAGGCCATACCGGCATGTCGGTTGGGCTGGTAGAGCGCGGCAGCGCCCCCACCCCGCTCAGCGGCGATTATGACCTGCGTATCTCCTCACTTAATGCCCGTTCGCTGGCGTTTGTAAAAGCGAGCGGCACCGTGCTTCCTGAAGAGCGCTGCTGCCCGTTTCGCCATATTGATGTCGCCAATCAGGATGGCTCCGGCCATTCGCTGTTTTCTGCCCAAGACAGCGGCATGGACGACTTCGGCATTTTTATCGAAAACCGCACCCTACAATATGCGTTGTGGCAACGCTTAGAGAATCTTCCCAGTGTGACCTGCTACACCCAGTGCGCACCGCTCAGCACCATGGCGGCCAGCACCGGCCGCATGCTGGAGCTAGATAACGGCAAAACCTTAAGCGCCCGTTTGATTGTTGGTGCAGATGGTGCGCATTCGACGCTACGAGAACTTGCTGGCATTGCCGTTAGTAGCTACGACTACCATCAGCGGGCGATGATTATTAACGTGGAAACCGAGCTACCCCAACAGGATATTAGCTGGCAGTGCTTCACCCCCACCGGCCCGATTGCCATGCTTCCCTTACCAGGCCATCGTGCATCGTTGGTGTGGTATGACAGCGACGAAGCCACCAAAGCCCGTGAACAGCTCTCCAACGACGCCCTAAAAACGACCGTTGAAACAGCCTTTCCCAAGCGGCTAGGCAAGCTAACCCGTGTGGTCGCAAAGGCGAGCTTTCCAATTAGACGCCAGCACGCCAAACGCTATATCGGTAAGCGCTTAGCCCTGATTGGCGATGCCGCCCACGTGGTGCATCCGCTGGCAGGGCAAGGGCTGAATATTGGCCTGCACGATGCCGACACACTGGCAGAGCTGATCATCAAGAGCCGCGACCCAGGTGACTCTATCAGCCTGCACCGCTTCGAATGCCAGCGCCGCTTGGCCAACCAAGCCATGATTGCCGCCACCGACAGCTTCCATCACTTGTTTACCGGTGCAAAACCGCTACGCCAGCTGGGTGATCTCAGCCTACATCTTGCCGAACGCGTACCGCTCGCCAAACGCATGATGATGCAACAAGCTAACGGGCTAAACCCATTTAAAATGCGCTAAAGCCGACTACGCTATGAGGGTGGCAACGCAGCCGTTGCCAACAATAATCATAACAATCCCTCATTTAAGGAAGGCGTATGGTTCTCAAGCAACGACACTCTTTATTGACCGTGGTGACAGTTACCAGCCTCGGATTACTTGCAGCATCACCGCTACTGGCCTGGGATGGCGTCGTCGAAAAGCAAACCTTCGAGATGCAAGACTTCACCACTCAAGGTGGCGAGATGATTCCCGAACTTGCGGTGGGCTGGGAAGCCTACGGTGAATTAAACGACGCTCGTGACAATGCCATTTTAATTACCCATTTCTTCTCTGGCACCAGCAACGCAGCAGGTCGTTATGACCCGGATGGCGAGCCAACCGGCTATTGGGATGCCATCATTGGCCCCGGCAAACCACTGGATACCGACGAGTACTACATTATTGCGTCCGATACGCTGGTGAACCTCAACGCCCACGACCCCAATGTCACCACCACTGGCCCCGCCTCTATTAATCCAGACACCGGCGAACCGTGGGGAATGGATTTTCCTGTGGTAACGATCCGTGACTTTGTCGAGGTACAGCGTGCGTTGTTAGAGAGCCAGGGCATTGAGTCGCTACACGCGGTCATGGGTGCCTCGATGGGGGCGCTTCAAGCGTTTGAATGGGCCAGTGCTTACCCTGACAAAGTGGATAGGTTGATCCCCGTTATCGGTGGCGGCGTTACCGACCCCTGGTTGCTGGCAACGCTTAGCGCTTGGGCGGCGCCCATCCGCTTAGACGCCAACTGGAATGAGGGGGACTACTACGATGGCGAGCCACCCACCGATGGCCTAAAAGAAGCCCTCAAGATCGTCACCCTCAATGCCAATCACTGGCAGTGGGCCAACGAAACGTTCAACCGCGACTGGGCCGATGAAGAGCGCGACCCCGCTCAAGATATCAACGCTCGCTACGCCATTGAGCAAACGCTGGATGACGTCGCCGCCGCCCGCGCCGAGCTTTCCGATGCCAACCACCTGCTGTATTTGGTTCGTGCCAACCAGCTCTTCATGACTGGCCACGGTGATTCGTTAGAAGAAGGACTGGCTGCCATCGACGCCCCGACGCTGATGCTGTATAGCGAAAACGACCTCGTCTTCGCCCCCGAAGGCGTGCGCCGCACTGCCGAGCTGATAGAAGCCGACGGTACCGAAGTGACGCTTGAAACCCTGGAAGGCAACCGCGGTCATTTAGATGGCGTCGTCTCCATCGACCAAGCCAGCGAAACGCTGCGGGAGTTTTTGAAGTAGCTCTTGAGACAGTTCTTGAGACAGCTTTTGAAATAACGAAGTAAGCACTGGCTTCCCTGGAAGCCAGTGCTTGAAGACTACGAAGCGTTGCTAATCGCCCAGTTTCGGTATCACTACTGATACACGCGCGGAAAAACTACTCGCCCACCATCTCAGAAAAGTAACCCGTTTTTTCCAAGCTGTATTCGCCAAAATCCCGCGCCAAGAAAAGCGAGCCTGAATAGGCACCCTCAGCTTCTTTGCGGATGTCCTCGATGGACGGCGACGCATTGGGGCTAAACTGATAACGCGGGCTGAAGTGCGTCAGCACCAAATTAGGTAGCTTTATCGATTCGGCAAAAGCTGCGACAAGCTTGGCGTAACTATGCCCCACATCACCGACCTTCTCAGCCATCTCTTCGGTATAGGTGGCCTCATGCACCAGCACCTGCGCCTCTGCACACGCCTCGTTCAATAAGTCAGGTTGATCATTATCCCCAGCGATCACTACTTTCCTGGGCGTGTTCTTGAAGATTAGGTAGTCATGGCTTTTTAACTGCTCACCTGCAAACTCAATATCAACCCCTTGCTTCAACTGCCCCCACAACGGCCCTCTTGGAATCCCCTTTTGCGCTAGCTTATCCACGTCCAGGGCAGCATCAACCTTTCGCTCCGTAAATGCATAGGCATAAGACGCCACCCGATGTGAAAGGCTGAATGTCTCAACCGCGATGTTCTCAAACTCAACGCTTGGCAGGTCGTCTGAGGCGATAAACTCCAAGGCAAAAGGTAAGCATAGCTGCGTCACCTCACAGGTTACCTCCAACCAAGTTTTGATACCCGCGGGCGCAACAATGGTCAGTGGCGCTTTCCGGCCACCCATGGCGGCACTCGCCAAAATGCCCGGCAGCCCGTAGCAGTGATCGCCGTGCACATGGGTAATCAAGATGGCTTTCAACGAATGAAACGACAGCTTGGTACGCAAGACCTGATGCTGGGTGCCCTCACCACAATCAACCAGATACCAGCCCTTCCCTTTGCTTTCACGCAAAGCGATCCCGGAGACATTTCTTTGTTTGGTGGGCACACCAGCGGAGGTACCGAGGAAGAGTAGGTTCATATCGCGTCCGTGCTTTCTCTTTAGAAACCTGAACCTAGTCTGGCGGCATACAGATTTCCAATAAGTTTGGTTGCTCAGCTTTATACGACAGGATGCCAACGACGACAGTCGCAATCGTTAAGCGGCCTCAAAATCCAATGGCTGCAGGTCGTCCAAATTAATTGTGCTGCGAGCCATCCATAGGTCGTACATGTCCTGCATTGATAGCCAGCTCTCCGGGGTACGTCCGAGAACCTTCGACAAGCGCAAAGACATTTCGGGGCTAATGCCACTATCCCCTTTGAGCAACCGTGACAAGGTGGATGGTGAAACGCCCAAGTTGGAAGCAAGCTGACGGGAGCTGATACCAAAAGGTTCTAGGTACACTTCCCGAATAAATTCGCCGGGATGCGGCGGATTATGCATCGTCATTAGTGATAATCCTCATAATCAAGAATGTACGCATTGCCATCTCGAAATTCGAACGTCATGCGCCAATTTCCGTTGATCCAAATTGACCACCGCGCTTTGTCTCTCCCCTTCAAAGGGTGGAGCCTAAAACCAGGGATATCCATATCTTCTACTGACACGGCCGTGTCCAGAGCGGCAAGCTGCATACGCAATTTCTTGGCATGATCCGCCTGTATACCAGAGGTGCTGCCACTAGCGTAGAACCGCTTGAGTCCCTTGTGGCGGAATGATTTAATCATAAACACATCATAGCTTGTTGCGCACCGCGCAACAAGCAGGCTTATATTATTTGAATTACCCGAGCCCGAGCCCGAGCCCGAGCCCGAGCCCGAGCCAACAACGTACTCTTTCGGGATTTGGAGTAGCGCTAATCTAATTTTTCCAGTGTAGGGAATCGCTCTAGGATTCGTCAGTACATACCTGGCTATACATGGGTTTCCTCTGGAATATGAACCATAAGATCAGTAACCCCGATATCCACACCCGCCTGAGATAGCAAGGTAGAAACTTGCCCACGATGGTGAGTTTGATGATTAAAGAAATGAAGAACCAGGCTCGAATATCGTTTATTTGCAGGAATCCCTTTGCTATTGCGATAGCTGAGAACGACATCCAGGTCACCGTCGGATAGTTCGGCTACCCAATCGATAATCCTCTGATCCAACCAACTACGGTGTTCAGATAGACGACCAAAATCTTCAAAGACAATCTGATCCAACGTAGTCGGCTTTGGAAGATCAGCAACCTCGCGCAAAGAGGCCACACAGGAGGGATGCGTAGCAAACCGTTTGAGCCAGATAGTGTCACCCACTAGGATATGATTCAGGGTTCCTAAGATGGAACCGAAGAAGGCCCCACGGTCTTTGGCTAAATCAGTGGCAGAGAGGTGGCCTGCAGCCTCATAAACCTTTGAGTTCATCCACTGATTGTAGGAAGCCAGCATTGCAAAGTGATCTTTAAGGCTCATCCGAGGTTCCTCTCAGGTACAACGTCGAGTATAGAGGCGCGAGCTTGCGAGCGTCCTGCGCGCGAAGGGCACGTACTGCTGCGCCTAGTCATACTATTTTTCTTTCGGGGTTACCTTCAGCAAGTTAAGTTTGGTGCTCAATACTCTAAGCCCAAGCTCTGACCTGATAAAATTCCTAACCTCAACAACCAACTCAGTATGATTAGCACTTCCTGACAAGGCTATGTCATTCACAAACTTATCGCATAATTCAACTTGTTTGGTATTTCCGTACAAATGAATATAGCTAATCGCTCGCTCAACTTCCCTATAATTACCGAGAATGTCAACATTTCTTCCAAGCTCAATAAAGACATCATATGCTTCAGAAAGGTATTTTAGTCTAATTTCACGCTGCTTATTCCTAACATCACGCGCAGCATTAAGTTTGTGGGCTACAACCCAGCCAATCACTGCCGCCAGAGTGGCAATTGTAGTTGGTATCAATAACTTCCAGTCCATCTTTTGGGTACACCTCACTTTATGTATAACGCCGTGTTAAGTAGTGAGCAACGCTGTCACCAAGCCTAAACCATTGCACCGCAAACACGAAACCCAACCTTGAACTGAAAATACCAAGCGTTGGGTATCACTCTTAAATGCCTTGTTATGTGCTATTTTTACCATCATAGGCTAAAGCAGCACTTTTTAGTTGCTGAATATCTGATGCACACAAATGGCGTTTTAATGCTTCAAATTTTTCTGTAGGCCAATCATATATTTTCAACTGCAAAAGCTCATCAATTACAGATATCTCAAAGCGATACTTGACTAGTTTTGCCGGTGTACCACCAACTACACTATAGGGAGCAACGTCTTTAGTAACAACACTATTGGCTGCAACAATAGCTCCTTCTCCGATAGTGACGCCAGGCATTATCATCGCTCTCATTCCAAGCCATGCACCATCACCTATAAAGGTATCCCCTTTACCAACATATGCTTCATCAATGTAGTCCATAAATGGGTATAAACAGAACCAATCTGCTCGATGGGTATGATTTCCTCCCATCAAAATAATGACTTCCGCGCCAATACAGACATAATCACCAATATGAAGCTTATCGATTTCCCAACGCGGCTCCCACTTACGACTCACTTCGTCACCATGTAGATACCTAATAACCGACTCTTCAAAGCCGTTGTCCCAGCAATCACTGTAATAACTGTGAGTACCCTTTATTGAGATATTAGGATTAGTCACTACTTCATGTAGCAACTGATATTTTGACCAATGTTTATTCTGCATACTAAACCTCAAGCTAATATTAAACAATAAAAACTATTGAGTTAACACTTTGCTCGTCAGTGAATTCGAGGTTGATTTAATAGAGGAATAGGTTTCATAAAAACACTCTGAGATAGAAGGTAACTGATTATAGCAAATGACACCAAACTCAGCGGACGATTGAAGCGACGTGTAAACTGTTCCACTGTAGCTGATTGTTTAGTGCCGCACCCTATTCATCGCTGCTGTGTTTATCATTGTTTTTGCGCATATTCTTGGAGCAATTCGGGAAGCTTTTCCTGCGGTGGAAACTTACAAAAACTATGCTCTGCGCCAGTGGTAGCCCACTCCAGTTTTTCATCTGTGTAAGTTTCAATAAATGGTTTGTAGGTTCGAGAATCCTCTAGCAACGTTGAGCGAACATTAACAAAGTTATCCATACCTTCGGGTCGAGTGAACAGCCAGCTCATACAATGCTCGCAGAAATAGTGGCGAGTGTTCCCATGCAGCCCACCGATAACAGGCTCTCCGGTTTTGATTGAGAATGCCTCGCTCGGATAAAGCGAACTCAAGCTAAACGCGCTAGATGTCATTTGCTGACATCCTGTGCAGTGACATGCCATGGTGATCATTGGCTTAGCGCCAACCTCAAATTCTACCTGTCCGCAACGGCAATAGCCTTTAACCTTACTTGATGTACTGTCCACTTCAATTTACCTCTTAGTTGGATATGGTTAGCGCTCTCCCCCTTCCCTAGTCCAGAGGTTGGGAAAATGGCTATATGGCGCATAACGCCGCGCTCTGCGGAAAATTTTGAGCCGCGAAGCGTTAGAAAGATTGTCCGCCAACAGTAAATCCTTAGGGAGTATGTATACGCTGCAAAATGAACGCAACACGCTCATTAATATTGCCTCGTGGGACTTCTAGTGTTTCGTACCCCCACTGCGAATACCACCTTTTTATACCGTCAAACACCGCTACGGACTCCTCAAACGTTTGATCACGCTCTGAATCAGTATCGTAAATTTCTTTCCATGGCGGCAGAAGAAAGATAACGCTGTTATATGGAAATTTTTGAACGTATTGCGCTATTTCAGCTCGCGTTAATGCGCTCTCCGCATCGAGCATATACAGCGCATCCAGTACTCCGCGATCAAACAACATGGCATAGTCGCAGGAGGCTGCATTCTGATACTTTTCGATATCCGCACTAAGTATCTCTTTGGCAAAAGAGACAGGGTCCGGTCGAGGCGATAACCCCGCCGCTAACCGCTCTTTGATTATTTTCCTAGCGGACTCCGGTGCGAAGCTATATCCACGCTCCGCTAGAGCACTCAGAATGGTCGTTTTTCCACCACCAGGGCCGCCGGTGACTACGAATCGATGGTTCATCTCACTCCTAACGAGGCTGTAGGAAAACTAGATTTCGAGCTGTCTCCCCTGCCTATCATCCTAATTTATTTACTCAGCAAGTTTTGCCCCATGCGGTGAATCAACGGAGTGGCAGAGCCGATCCAGGGCGTGGGTTGCCCACAGGGCAACCAGACTGGGTCGTGCTTCACGATTTGAGGTAAATCTCCGATAGCCATGGGATTGAGCGTCACTTCATAGTAGAAGTCGGCTTACCCCATCACCCGCTCATCCGATTTCAAAAGACGCCACGCCAAATAGGCGAGCTAACGGCAGGGTTGGCGCCTCCCCCCGGTACATTCGGGCGGTTTCAAATGACTCCCTCATGCCATACTGCTCAGCCAATGACACAGCCGCAGGGTTGATGGCTGGCACATCAAGGAAAATCGGGTCCGATGGCGTCGTGCGGGCTCTCAAGGCGAGAAGAAGCGACTCGGCCAATGCCGGGCTGTCCGCTAACAGGGGACCGACCTTGTAACCGTTGCGGCATTTCCGGATAACCCCATAGCCAGACAGCCTGTCATGCTGCATCACGCCCAGTGCATGAGCATCGGGCTGGCTGATCCAGGCACGGGTGAACTGTTCCCTGTTGGCAGGAAAAAAGGGCCGGTCATAGGCGTCAATGGTCTCAAAAGGCAGGCTGGATAGCTCGACGACCCCAGCGTGTTGAGGCGCCTTTCCGCCACCCCTTCCCTCGTAGCGAATGTTGCGATAGGCCAGCGTAAAACCGGATTTCCGGTAATTTTCCTGCTGATCAAAGACACCATCGAGTCCGATGTGCAGGCCTTGAAGATAGCTCATCCCGGCCTGCCATAGTTGAAGCCCATACCCTTGTCCCCGGTATTCCGGCTTGACGATATAGAAGCCAAGAAAACCAAAGGCGTCGTCGTATTTGATCACCGAGATGGTGGCGATAGGCTCGTCGTCAAGCAGGCCGACGAGGAAACCCTTCGGGTCGGCGGAAAAATAGCAGTCGGCATCGTGGAACCCCGGATTCCAGCCTTCCTTTGCGGCCCATTCCATCGCGAGGTCCAACTCTTCGCGACTCATCGCCCTGATCCTGTAGCGGTTATTGTTCATTGGTTGCTCTACGGAACATGAAAACGTCTTTATAGCTTAGGCCTTATCAGAAAAGCGCGCATTGCTAACTAACAGGATCTGTAAATATGCACTGGCAGATGGCCGCTTAGGCTCGAAAACGGTTGATGCAGTCCTCTCACCTGAATCTACCCGATTTATTCCTTTTAGAGCAAAGCCAATTTTGGAAAACAGTCCAAACGTCGCTTGTCGACAAGCCTGTTAGCGGTCAATTAAGGAAGAGCTTGAAATAGTAGAGTTAAGTGACAGCCCTAATACTAATGCCAGTCATTGAAGGCTGACTGGCATTATCCCCTAGCCCCATATAGCAAAGCGGCCACCTCCCGAAGCGTGCACCGCACATCATTCCCGAGTCACCGCACTGTCATTCCCGAGTGGGGTTATCGGGAATCCACCTTGACCTTGACCTTGATCTTGACCTGCAGCAGCCCGAAATCCCAAGTCAACATGGATTCCCGCTAAGGGCCTGCGGGAATGACGGGGGCGGCTCGGAGGACTTGGGTGGAGTCATTTTCAGGCACTTATTAAACAAAAAAACCCAGCCCATCGGCTAATGCCAGTCAGCCTTAACCGACCGGCATTACAGCCCTAAGACTGCTTTTAACTGAGCGATACACACACTAGCTCCCCTCCGAACCATTGCTGTTTTAGCCCGCGCTGTTTTTCCAGCAGGGTTAAGTATGGGCGTAGAAGGTGGTGGCTAGGCAACGTAACGTTAAGTTGACGTAGGCGGCGTTGGAATGGCAGTTGTTCAGCGGGTTGGTGTAGGGGCGTGACGTGCTGGGTAAGCCACTCGATGTCGGGTAGCAGCAGATGTGTGGCGCCGCTGTCTAGGGCTAGGGTCACGCCCTTGGCATCGAAGTCACCGGCGTAGAGGTGTGGCCGATTGGTTTTGCGCCATGCTGTTGTCAGTTGGGCAAAGCCACCACCGTAATGGCTGTCACCACGGTAAACGACCAGCGGGTTAGCGTAGCCGCTCAGCGCTGCTATCTCTGGCGAAAACGCGTAGAAGCTATCCAGGTTTTCCACTTGGACGAGCGCACCAAACACCGCCAGCTTCAAGCCGCTTACATCAACATCGCGTATGCTGCGCGGCTCTGGCGCAAGCCATGCAGAGGGCTGCGGCGGCAAGTTAATCAGCACGCGTTTTGCACGAGGGCCTTCGCGGCGGCTTTTATCCTCTTCAACCCCTTCAGCTGCTTGGGCGGCACTGCTTAAACCACTTAACGAGCGCCCTAGCGGTGCCAAACGGTCACTCTCCAACATGCTGTCGATTTGCGCCATGAGCTTAGCATCAAAACGCAGCGCTTGGCTGGAAAGCCGCATACCTAGGTCAATATCTTGCTGATGGCACCATGCCACTACATCTTCGACCCACTTGCCACGAGATTTTTCTACCACGGGCTGGCGGTTAAGCTCTCGAACAACACTGTTAAGCCCGGCACGGGCGCGGCCTGATAACGTCATACCGCCACCGCCAGTGCAACGTCATGAATCAGGCGCAGATCATTAAATGGGCTGGCAGGTGACTCGTCTTGGTGTAGGCGAAACGCCTGCTGCTCGCTACGTGGCAAGCCCTGGTATTCGGAGATAACCTGAAACAGCCAAATTTCATCGGGCCAATCGAGCTGGCTGTCATACAGATAAGCGAGGGCGCTGATTGGCTCGGCGGGGGGCTGGTCTAACACTGCGAGGTAAAAGCGTTCAACATCTTGTTTAAGCGCCTGCTGGCGCGCAGCGGCGAGGTTATCTTCCGGCGTGAGCGCAGGCACTGCCGACTCAACGGTTTGCGTGGCATGGCGTGGGGTTGGCAACTCATGCAGCAGTTCTGCCAGCACGCGACTTTCCAGCGCGCGATCTAGCGCTGGCGCAGCGGCGGCGTGTAACGGCGCAGCGTGGTTGAACAACGCTGGTACATCGCTGCGTTTGGCGTAATTACTCGGCACAAAGCCTGGATGTTCGCGCATAAACGCGACCATGCCGCTGATCAGGCGGCTGCGTGCCTGCTGTTTGCGAAAGCGTGCGATTAGCTCAATTAACCGCCGTTGCACTTCCCGCAGGCTGGTGTAATGGTGGCTTAAGCGCTGCTGTAGCTGGCTGATGAGTAGCTTGCGCAGGCTGCCATCGCTGCCTACTAACGCAATCAGTTCATCGAAGTCGATCAGTGCCAGGCCATCTAGCAACCTAACAATCTGCTTCTGGGCACGGTCGTTTTCGCGGATCTTATCGCTCAACTGGCTAACAAAGCCGAAATCGCTATTGAGCCGCTGCCAAAGGCTATCAATGGCATCGGCAAAACGACCGTTTAGATCGTCAACTTCCTGGCGCAGGCGCAGCAGTTGCTGCTCCTGTCGCCAATGCTCACCTTGGCTGCGAGCTTCACGGTAGCTGTGCACCAACGAACGCATTAGCTCAAGGGTTTCCGCAACATCGGCATTCACATGGCGGCGGGTTTCGTCGGCCAGCATTTCAGCGATCAGCTCGCGCACCTTGGGAGCGAGCTTTACGCCGCTCTGCTCATCGGGCCGCCATAACACTCGAGCAGCCAACAGCTTGCGCAGCGCACTGTCGTTGAGTCCGTCTAACGGCACGTCATCGCGAGTGTAGCCCTGCATCAGTCGTTCGGCATGCTTGCCCAACAGCGCCAGCCGTTCAGCGCCGGTTTTGAGCAGGCGGCTTTCCAGTTCGCTCACAGCAGCGCCTCCTGGGCACCCTCTTCCCGCTCCGCATCGATGGGCAAGTTTTCCTCATCGCGGATAAAGCGCACCACCTCGATTAGGTAATCAATTTTACCGGTGACCACAAACACCTGACGCTCAGTGTGGGGCTGAAGCAAGTAGCCATGCTCTTTCAAGCGCTTGAATAGCTGCTTTACTTGGGCATCCAACTGGTCGCTCTGGGAACCAAAGAAGCTGTCTGTGGCTAGCCGTTCCAAACGCTCACGCAGGCTTTGGTTGTCTTCGCACTTAGCGCTGAACTCAGCGGGCTTGAGCACGTCGCCAGGGGCCGCTAAGGTGTCGCGGCCTAGCGCTTCTTGAACCAGCTGCAACCATTCCAGCAATGGCAACAGGCTGTTGACCGTGTCACTCAACTGGCGCGATAGCTGCTCCCGAGCGGCCTCGTTCAGCTGTCGCCAAGCTAAAAAGTAGACACTGCCTTCATCATTGCTCGCCAGCCTACGGTTGAGCGGGCGCAGGTAGTCATCAATCGCGTCGCGGGTCTCTTCATTTGCCAGATGGCGAAAGGCGTTGTCATCACTGACGGCGCAGACAAACTCACCAGCCAGCAAGCGTTCCAATAGCGGGCCATGTTCGATCATGCGGTCACCTCTTGCTGACGCTCCTTGATCCGCTGCGCAAGCGGGCTAAGGCGCGGCTCAATACGTTTTAGCAGGCGCTGGCTGGGCTGGTTAGGGTCCCGCTCAATCAGGTAGCGATTAGCAAACAGCAGCAGCACATCCGATTCTGGGTTGGGGAAAGCCCCCACAATGTGGATACGGTTGCTGTCACAAGCGTCGAACAACTTTTCGACATTGTGATAGGCCAGCGTGCCGATTTCATCAATCGGCCAGTGGATAGCGATTTGCGCATCCCCCCGTAGCAGCCGCGTAAACGCCAGCAGGAACTTACATAAAATCAGGTAGGCCATGCCATGGCTTGAAGACTCCAACAACTGGCGGTCGTTTTTGATCACTAGATCAGTGCCGCCTTCGTTTAGATGCAGTTCAAGGCGCAGCAGGCTTTCGAAGCTGTACTGCTGGTCGCTGCGCAGCAAATCGACCACATCGGCCAGTGCATTAAGATAGTCGTCGCTGGGCAGCATCTGGCCAGATTCTCGCCACGCTTTGTAGCGCTGGGCGAACAGCTTTAAAGGCTCCCAGAAGCCCAGTTCATCAATCGTCGATTGAATGCGTACTTCCGCTTTGCTGATGCCTTCTAAACGCAGGTCATCCGCCACTTCGTCGGAAAGCCGACGGCTTTGCGCACTAATACGGCGATTTAAATCTCGGAAGACAATAAAGAATTTATCCAGATCATCGCTTAAATTGCGTCCTTCCTGAATCAACTGCTGCTGTTGATCTTCTAATAGTTTTAGCATGTCGCGCAGCAGCGGCAACACCAGTCGTGGGCTGTCGTTTGGCAGTTTCTCACGTTCGCTTTGCAGTGCATCGGCAAAGCCGCTGCTGGCATCTTTAATCAGTTGGCTTTCTACCTCCAGGCAGCCCCGGCGCAGCTGTTCAAGCTGCTGATGGCGGCTGGTTAACGCTTGGCGAGCACGCTCAATGCGCTCCTCCATGTCACCTACGGCCTCCGCTAAGGGCGCTCCCTCTGAAACGATGTCCAAACTTTCCAACTGGGTCAGCAGCGGCTTTAGGGCTTCTACGCTGCCGTGGGCATTTGCGCGCTGAATTTTTAGTTCATTAACCGCCGTTTGATGCGCTTCACGTGCGCTATGGAAGTCGTTCTTGAGGCGCGCTTTTTCGCGCTTCAACTGTTGATCAAGCTGAACAAGTTCTGCTTCCTGCGCCACCAACTGGGGCTTGTGCTGGCTCCACTCCACGCGCATAAAGCGTTGATACTCGGTGAGTTCTTCCTGGCGAGCGGCGATTTTACGAATGCGTTCACTCTGCTGTTCTAAGCGTTTCTTCGTTTCCTGAAGCTGCGCGGGGTCCACGCCCTGCTCGGCAAGCTCCTGGCTGAAGGCGGCTTCTAACTCGCTGCACTGGCGCTGATGTTCCTTGTTGGCGTCGCTAAGTTGCTGCTTGTACTGACGTAGCTGCGCATCCAGGCTATCCAATTGGCTTTGCGCGTCGGCTTTCAACTCCAGCAACTGGCCTTGATGCGTCTCAGCAAGCTCGTCAAGCGCCTGGCGTTTCTCTTCGCGCAGTTCGGCCTGAGCCTGCTCTTGGCGAGTCAACGCCGCTTGGTGCTCGGCTCGGCGAGCCTGCTGACGCTTGGTATGGCGCTCTTGCTGCTGGCGGCGAGCCTCAAGGGCATACTCCACTTCCTGTTCGGCCCGCTGAGACCCCATGCGCGCCTGATCTTGCGCCTCATCAGCCTGCTGAACCCGTTCGTTGTGCTGCTTTAGGGCTTTTTCGGCAGCGACACATTCCGTTTGAGCACGCTGTTTAGCGCCATCCGCCTCTTCAATCGCCGCCAGCAAACTGGCTTCGTCTTGAGCGTAATCCGGCAGCGCAATAGCGCTTAGGTCCAGCGCTAGCCCGAACAGGTCATCGCTGGCGTCTTCAGCAAGCTGCGGGGCGAGATCTCGACGTTCAAGCAGTTCTGGGGCAATGACCTTGCCGAGTTGCTGCTCCCAACCAGGACGGTGGTAGCGCAAGAAGTGGCGCAAGCTGCCCTGTTCGGGGTCGCGCTGTTGATAGAGCGCATAGCAGTGTTGTTCAGCTCGCTCACGCTGCTGACGACACTGCACCAACTGCTGCTCGGCGGCATCGCGTTCACGTTTGTGGCTTTCAAGCTCGCGGCGTAGAGCTTCCAACGTGGCCGCAGCGGCGCTGCGTTCCTGCTGTGTTTGGTCTAAACGCGCTTGGGCAAGCTCGGCTTCTTGAGCCTCTTCAACGGTTTGGGTGGGCATTGCCAGCTGCGCTTTTAATTCGGCAAGCTGCTCAACACCCAACTCTAACTGCGCTTGATACTCACCCTCTAGCCGTTGGCGCTCTTGCTGATAACGCTCGTTATGCTGCTGTTCGGCTTGCCATTGCTGCTCTCGGCGTTGGGCTTTTTCCTCGACCAGGGCATCTATCAACTCCTGGTTTTCTTGGGTTTGGCGGGCAAGTGCTTCGGAAAGCTCGCGTAACCGGCCATCTAAGCGCGCCTGGCTCTCTTTTACCGCGTCTTGCATGACCTGCAGATGCTTCTGAAGCTGATCACGCTGTTCACGCCACTGGGGCAAGGCGTTGATGTCTCGCTCCAGGCCAGTCATGTCGGCATCGGCGTAGTGCTCAAACTGGGTTTGCAGATCATTCAGGCGGCGCTGCGTGTGCTGCAAGTCGCTTGCGACTTCACTGTGGCGATCGTTCAGCTCATCGCGCTGCTGGGTGTAGGCATTTTCACGCTGTTGGAACTCGCGCTGGTGGCGGTTTAGCTCACCATCCAGATCCGCAATGCGCTGCTCTGCCTGCTGATGGTCGGCGCTTAGCTGGGGTTTCAACTGCCAAAGCGTGGTCTCTAACTGGGCCAATTCGCGGTCGATACCGCCAAGCTTAGTCAGCGAAGCTTGCAGCGGCTCAAGGCGCATGGACTGGCGCATCTGGGCAATCCACTCCCGCGCTTTGGCACTGCGAATGCGGGTGACCGGCAGCTCGACGCCATCCTCTTCGAAAATTGCCGCCAGCATGGTTTTGAGGGTATCCATCTTGCCCTCTTTCGCATGCACAGCAGAGACCAGTTTTTCGATATGACGGATACGCCGTTCAGGGTTAACCAAACTAAACTGCGCTGCAATTTGGCGCAGCTTTAATCCATCGCGGCTATTACCGTGCAGCTGGGTAAAATCGTTTTGAATCACCGAGCGAAACTCGGAGGTGGCTCCCAATTTGGAAGAGACAGCAATCCCGCTGCGACGCAGTCCGCTAGACCACTGTGGGTACTCCAGCGCTAAGGGGCCTTTTTCAGTTTCGATCAGATAGTCTTCTGGCCGGTAAGGGGCACCGACAAAACGGTACTCCACGCCACCTTCTTGCTTGCGCGTCAGCACGACTTGGCAAACATTGCCTGCTTCGCGGCGGTATTCGTAAACGAGATAGCTTTGACGAGTGGGCAAGTAGAAGGCATCAAACTTCATGCGGGTTTTCGGCACCACCTTATTGGGCAGCTCACCGTAAAACACCGGCACTAACCGCTGAAGCGTGGTTTTGCCTGACGCGTTGGTGCCGCAAATATTGGTGTGGCCATCCACATTGAGTTCAACCACCCCCGACAAGTGGCCGTGAATCATAACGATGCGTAGCAAATGCGCCATGCCGTGTCCTTGATCGTCAAACGTCCGAAAACGCTATCTTGCCAGACCTGGAGCAAGGCGACATCTGTTCAGGTGTGAACTATTGATTTATCTAATGACAATGCACATTGTGATCGACTGCTAACACCATTTGTATTCCTACCTCTCACTCTTCATTCGCTCTCTTAGTCACTCTCCCACGCTGTTGACCACAAAATCCCTAGCAACGCCTATATGGTAGTCAATGGCCTCACGGCAAGCCTCAGAACTGCCGCTACCTAATGCATCCAGCAGCTTAAAGTGACTGGTGGCAATGGTATCGGGGGCTTCGTGGGTTTTGGTGATCAGCGTAATGCACAGGCGAAGTTCGTGGGTTAAGCCATCAAATGCCCGCAGCAGCCGCTCATTACCCGCGTGATGAATCATTAAGCGATGAAACTGCAGATCCTCCTCAATGCGGCGTGTTCCATCATTGCTGACTGCCGCGTCGCACAAAATCTCTACCTGCTGTTTTAGCGCGCGCTCAGCGTCGCTGCTGTAGCGCTCCGATAAGCGCTGGATAGCATGGCGTTCAAGACAGAGCCGCAGATCGAAAACATCCTCTAATTCAACGGCATTCAACGCCCTAACAAAAAAACCGCGTCTTGGTTTTGAGATCAGCAGCCCACGACTTTCCAATAAGCGAGCAGCTTCGCGAACCGGCGCACGGCTAACGCCTAAATCCCGGGAAAGCTGCACTTCTGAAAGCCGCTCACCAGGCAAAAAGTGTTGCTGGATAATCGCTTGCGTCAAATAGTCGGCCACCTGCTCAACAAGGTTTTGCTGTTGAATAAAGCCGCCAGGAGCCACTGGGGAAGAGGCCATAGAGTTTACTCTTATTAGGTATTACGTACTTTTAGTATGACGCAAAAAAGTATTCTGTCGACGGCCGATTGACGACTGTCGACAGTTTTACAAACCAATGCTATGTTCAAAAAGGCCTCATATAACGATCTATAACCAAAATCCATAACAACAACTGGGCTGTTTTGTATCACGCCTCGCTCGCCTAACAATAACGTAAATCCATTACGTGACAGGCTTTGGCCTAGTAACCGAGGAGCAGAAACAAAATGAGAACACCTTTGGCTTTGGCAATTTCCGCTGCAGCACTCGCTTTTTCGTCGGCTGCCCTAGCAGACGACCCGAAACAAGGAGGTACGGTTAACACTATTATTCAACCAGAACCGCCAGGCTTAGTGCTGGGAATGGTGCAAAACGCGCCTACACGCACCGTGGCAGGCAATATCTATGAAGGGTTGCTGCGCTACACCACGGATCTGGAACCCATGCCGCAGTTGGCTGAATCATGGGACGTCAGCGACGATGGCCGCACCTATACTTTTCACCTAAGGGAAGATGTTACCTGGCACGACGGCGAGCCCTTCACCGCTGACGACGTGGTATTTTCTGCCGATGTTTTCCACCGCGAACTGAACCCCAGTGCGCGGGCCGTTTTACAACATGTGGAAAGCATCGAAGCAACGGATGACCACACGGTGGTATTTACCTTAACCGACCCCTTCGGCCCGTTCCTGATCTCCTTTGAGGCAGGCACCTTCACCATGGTGCCTGAACATCTGTATGCGGGCACTGACTTCCGCAACAACGAACACAACGACCACCCGATTGGCACAGGCCCTTTCAAGTTTGCTAACTGGGAACGCGGCACCGTGATCGAGCTGGTTAAAAACGATGACTACTACGAAGACGGGCTCCCCTATCTGGATGGCGTCAACTGGCACATCATTCCTGATGGTGGCTCCCGTGCCGTTGCCTTCGAGAACGGCACTATTGATGTACTACCCAGCGGTACCGTTGAGAACTTTGATATCCCGCGTTTATCCGCGATGGATAACGTCTGTATGACGGAAGAAGGACACGAATACTTCAGCCCCTTCGCCATGCTGTGGATGAACAACCGTGAAGGCCCCACCGCCGACAAACGCTTCCGCCAAGCAGTGATGTATGCCATGGATCGCGAGTTTGCCAAAGATGTGCTGTGGAATGGCTTAGGCAATGTGCCGCTCTCAGCCTTTGGCTCCAACGCGCGTTTCCAACATGACGGTTTAGAACCCTACGATCACAACCCAGAGCGCGCTCGTGAACTGTTGGCAGAAATGGGTTACGACGGTGAAGAGGTCACTATTCTGCCGCTTCCTTACGGTGAAACGTGGACCCGTTGGGCTGAGGCCGTACAACAGAATCTGCGTGAAGTGGGCATTAACGTAAGCACCCAAGCCACCGACGTGGGCGGCTGGAACCAGCGCCTGGGCGATTGGGATTACGACCTCGCCTTTACCTACCTATACCAGTACGGCGACCCGGCACTGGGTATTTCACGCACCTACCTGTCCGACAATATTGCCAAAGGCTCGCCCTGGAATAACGTCGAAGGCTACGAAAACGAGCGTGTCGACGAGCTATTCAACGAGGCCGCCACGGCTTTCCCCGACGAAGAGCGCGAAGCGCTTTACAGTGAAGTTCAGGAAATCCTGCACGAAGATGTGCCCGTTGGCTGGCTGATGGAACTGGGCTTCCCGACCCTGTACCGCTGTGATGTGCAGAACCTCGTCACTTCCGGCGTGGGTGTCAACGACGGCTTTAAAGATGCTTGGCTAGATCGCTAAACCCAAGCCACCCAGGTAGCGAGAGCTACCTGGGTTTTTTAGCTATGTCTTGAAGGTATTAGCCAGGAAACGACTTATGGTTTACGCGCGCCTCATTCTGATGCGGCTGTTTAAAGCCGTGATTGTGCTGTTTTTAATCGTTATTTTTAACTTCCTGCTGATTCAGTTAGCCCCCGGTGACCCGGCCGCGATTCTGGCTGGCGAAGCGGGTGCCGCGGATCAGGAGTTTCTCAACCAGCTGCGCGAGCGGTTTGGACTCGATCAGCCGATGTACGTGCAGCTGTGGCGCTACGTATCGGGTATCGCCATGCTCGACTTTGGCTACTCCTATCGGCTTGGTGTGCCCGTCTTTGATCTGATTATGGATCGTTTGCCCGCCACGCTGCTGCTAACCGGTACGGCGTTTGTGCTCTCGCTGGTACTCGGCATTGTGGCAGGTTCCATGGCGGCGGCGCGGGTTAAAAAGCCCTCTGGCTCACTGATTATGGCGCTAGCCCTGGTGTTTTATGCCACACCGCTGTTTTGGGTAGCGCTGATGTCGGTGGTGGTGTTTTCCGTTTACCTCGGCTGGTTGCCCGCTTACGGTCTTTACACGGTTGGCGCTGACCACACTGGCTTCGCGCTTGTGCTTGATGTCGCCACGCATTTAATACTGCCTGCCACCACGCTGGCGCTATTTTTTATGGCGATTTATACCCGCATGACGCGCACCTCGATGCTCGATGCAGCCCAGCAGGACTTCGTTAAAACCGCCCGTGCGAAGGGTTTAAAACCTAGCGTCATTCAGCGCCGACACATTCTTCGCAATGCCTTACTGCCGATCATCACCCTGGCAGGCTTGCAGGCTGGGCAGATGGTTGGTGGCGCTATTTTGACGGAAACCGTGTTTGCCTGGCCGGGTATCGGGCGGCTGATGTTTGAAGCGTTACAGCAGCGTGACTACAACCTGCTGCTGGGGATTTTCTTCTTCTCGGCGGGGTTAGTGATTGTCTTCAATATTATTACCGACTTGGTTTACCGCCTGGCTGATCCGCGCATCAAGGGGGCCTCATGAGCTTTTTCGCACGCTTTGCGCAAAACCGTGGCGCCCTGGTAGGGCTGATTATTCTGCTGCTAATTATCGTCATGGCGATTCTGGCGCCGCTGCTATTTCCTGAATCTCCCTGGCGCATGGTTCAGCGGCCCTTTTTACCGCCGCTATCCCAGGAAGGTTTCCTGCTGGGCACCGATACCATGGGGCGCAACGTCGCTGCAGGATTAATGCATGGTGCCTGGGTATCGCTGCTGATTGGTTTGGTATCCACTAGCGTTGCCCTGCTGATTGGCGTGCCACTGGGGGCGATTGCGGGGTACTACGGAGGCCTGATTGATGACGTACTCATGCGCTTTACCGAGTTTTTTCAAACCATCCCCAACTTTGCCCTGGCAATAGTGCTGGTAGCGATTATGCAACCCAGCATCACCTCCATTGTGCTGGCGATTGCGCTGGTCAGCTGGCCCCCGGTTGCCCGTTTGGTAAGGGCAGAGTTTATGTCGTTGCGGCACCGTGAATACGTTGAAGCGGCTCGCTTAGTCGGCCAAACCAACAGCACCATTATCCTGCGCCAGATTCTGCCTAACACGCTGTCGCCGATTATTGTGCTGGCCTCATTAATGGTCGCCACCGCTATTTTGCTGGAATCGGCGCTGTCGTTTTTAGGCTTGGGCGATCCCAATGTGATGTCCTGGGGCTACATGATTGGCGCGGCACGTACGGTTATTCGCCAAGCGTGGTGGCTGAGTTTCTTCCCTGGTGTGGCGATTCTACTCACCGTTCTGGCGTTGAACTTAGTCGGTGAAGGGCTAGACGATGCGCTTAACCCCAAACTTTCCCGCGAGCGCTAGGAGCCCTTCATGACGGTCACTATTGATTCTAAAAAACAGCACCCATCAGTTGAAACAGTGCTTAGCATTCGTGACTTAAGCGTGGCGCTACCCAAAGGGGCCGACCGTGCCTTGGCGGTGGAAAACGTTAGCTACGACGTTAATCGCGGCGAAATCATGTGCGTGGTAGGGGAATCCGGCTCGGGTAAATCGATGGCTGCTAACACCGTGATGGGCTTGCTCCCTAAAGGCGTGCGCCCCGTTCAAGGTGAGGTTAACTTTCTCGGCCAAGACGTCATCACCCTAACCGAGAAACAGCATCGCGCCCTGCGCGGCCTCAAAATCGGCATGATTTTTCAGGAGCCCATGACCGCGCTTAATCCGTTAATGCGAGTGGGCGCCCAAATCGCCGAGGTGTTTGAAGCGCATGGTCAACTGACCCCGAAACAGCGCCAGGAACGTGCCCTGGAGCTGTTGATTGAAGTGGGTATCCCACAGCCAGAAAAAGCTATCAGCGCCTACCCTTTTGAGCTATCCGGTGGTCAGCGGCAACGCGTCATGATCGCCATGGCATTAGCCCTTGAGCCCGTGCTGTTGATCGCCGACGAGCCCACTACAGCGCTGGATGTGACTACCCAGGCGCAGATCCTTGAGCTTATTCGTGATTTACAGCGCCGCCGTGGTATGGCGGTGATGTTTATCACTCATGATTTTGGGGTCGTGGCTGAAATCGCCAACCGCGTCTGTGTCATGCGCCATGGTAAAATTGTCGAAATCGGAGAAGCCAAAGAGGTGCTGGAAAATCCGCAAAACACCTACACAAAAGCACTGATTGCCGCCATTCCCAGCAATGCAGTGCCACCCCACCGTGAAACAAGCCAGGTAGCTCCGCTGCTAGAGATCAAACAGCTTAATAAAGTCTTTCGTTCACGCGGAGGCTGGTTTAAACCTGCCCGAGAAGTCCGCGCACTGGATGATATCTCGCTAACTCTGGCCCGCGGCGAGACTA
Source organism: Halomonas sp. MS1 (assembly GCF_024182575.1). NCBI lineage: Bacteria > Pseudomonadati > Pseudomonadota > Gammaproteobacteria > Oceanospirillales > Halomonadaceae > Halomonas > Halomonas sp. MS1. Next base: position 2,335,208 of record NZ_CP098926.1, on the reverse strand, counting down.
TGGGTATTGTTGGTGAATCGGGATCGGGGAAATCCACCCTTGGCCGCTGTGTGGTGCGCCTTGAACACCCAGACAGCGGTGAACTGTTGCTCGATGGCGTTAATCTTTCACAGCTAAAAGGCGACGCGCTGCGTCGTGAACGCCACCGCGTGCAGATGATTTTTCAGGACCCCTACGCCTCGCTTAACCCACGCACTCGGGTCGGCATGGCGATTGCGCAAGGACCGATGGCCAATGGCACACCCAAAGATGTGGCACTCAAGCAGGCAGGAGAACTACTTGATCTAGTGGGCCTTGGTGCAAGCGCCGTGGAGCGCTACCCACATGAGTTTTCCGGCGGGCAGCGTCAGCGCATTGGCATTGCCCGTGCGTTAGCGCTAAACCCTGAGCTTATTGTGGCAGATGAAGCGGTCTCGGCACTGGATGTGTCTATTCAAGCCCAGGTGCTTGAACTGCTTGAAGAACTGAAGCAACGGCTTTCGCTTTCACTGCTGTTTATTACCCACGATTTACGCGTCGCCGCGCAAATTTGCGACCGCATCGTGGTGATGCAGCATGGCCGTATTGTTGAACAAGGCAGCGCTGAACAAATATTCCTTCAGCCGAAAGAGGCCTATACCCAGTCACTGCTTGATGCGATTCCTGGTCGTCAAGCGCCAGTGGCTGCTACCGCCTAATCACTGAACCGTTAACCTCTTTATCAAGGAACACCCATGCAGATACCCCTGGAGGCGCTGCGCACACTTGTTGGTTCTGCCCATGTGCTCACGGGCGATGATGTCACTAGTCGCCGTGTTGACTGGATGACCGGCGCGCCCTGCCAAGCAGGCGCCATCGTGCGTCCGGCAGACACCGAACAGTTAGCGGCTGTCATGCAGGCATGCCATGCGCTTAAACAGCCCGTCGTGACCCACGGTGGCTTAACCGGTTTGGTCCATGGCGCGGAGGCGAGCCCAGAAGAGTTGGTCATTTCCCTGGAGCGCATGACCGCTATCGAAGAGATTGATCAGGTCGGCGGTACGATCACGGTGCAAGCGGGCGCCCCCCTTCAGCGGGTTCAAGAAGCCGCTAACGAGGTAGGTCTGCAGTTCCCGTTGGATTTAGGCGCACGGGGAAGCTGTACGATTGGCGGCAATATCGCGACTAATGCTGGCGGTGTCAGGGTGATTCGCTACGGCATGATGCGCCAGCAAGTACTGGGGCTGGAAGCAGTGATGGCCGACGGGCGTGTTGTCAGCTCCATGAATCGCATGCTGAAAAATAATGCAGGGTTTGATTTAAAGCAGCTGTTTATTGGAAGTGAAGGCACCCTGGGGATTATTACTCGCGCCGTGCTGCGGCTTCAGCCGCCTACCCCTAGCGAACAAACGGCACTGGTGGCTTGCCACTCGTTTGACGCGCTAACCGGGCTATTAAGCCATATAGGCAAAGCGCTTGGGGGTGGCCTGGGTGCGTTTGAGGTAATGTGGCAAAACCACTATCGCCTGCTCACTGAAACGCTGGCGAGGCACACGCCCCCGATTCCACCAGAACACCCCTTTTATGTGATTATCGAGTCACTCGGCAACGATGAAACTCACCATGCAGAGCAGTTCCGCGAAGCGCTTGAACAGGCATTTGAACACGACTTAATCGTTGATGCTGTGATTGCTCAATCAAGCACTCAACGCGATGGTCTCTGGGCGATACGAGAAGATATTGAAGGGCTCATCAAGGGGCTGGCACCCGTATTGACCTTTGATGTCAGCCTCCCCATTGCCGATATGCAGCGCTATACCGATGCATTAGAGAAGCAACTGGTACAACGCTGGCCAGATGGCCGCCTGGTGGTATTTGGCCATCTTGGCGACGGCAACCTGCATATTTCTGTTAGCGTTGGCAGCGATGCACCAGAAGAGCGCCACGCAGTAGAAACACTGGTTTACGAGCCCCTTAAAGCGTTGGGAGGTTCTGTCTCAGCAGAGCATGGCATTGGTTTGGAAAAGCGCCCCTGGCTCAGCACCTGCCGCTCTCAGCCGGAAATTGAATTAATGCACACATTGAAGCAGGCGTTTGATCCACACCAGTTGCTTAATCGCGGTAAAATTTTGAGCTGAAAATTTTCACTATTAGGATATCGATATGCCCTCCTACCCCCATCATCTTACTGGTGAAGGTCCCCTTAATCCGTTTCCTGGGATTAAAGTTTTGGAGCGCCGCATTGGCCGCGAGATCCCTCATCGATTGGGCTCTAATGAAGGGCTGGACATGCCCCATCGTGCGCTACGTGAACATTTTGGCGATGCTGTCGCCGAGCATGTGTACTGTTACGGCGATGCGGAAGCTCTCGGAGTTCGCCAGCGGCTTAGCGCCCAGCAGGGCATACCGCTCGATCACCTGCTGGTAGATGCTGGCGCCGATAGCCTAATCGCGTTAGCGCTACGCACTACCTGCACACCGGGCGACACCGTGGTTAGCACGGCGGGCACTTACCCAACCTTTGGTTACTTTGCCAAAGGCCAGGGTTGCCACTTAGTAGAACCTAGCTATGTTGAAGCCCCAGGCCTACTGGCCCCTGACTTAGAGGCGCTAGCGGCGGCAGCACACCAGGAAAATGCCCAGCTGGTCTATTTAGCCAACCCCGATAACCCTAGCGGCCATCTGCATAGCGACAGTGCCATTCTCAAGCTGCGCGACGCACTGCCGGACACCTGCTGGCTGCTGCTGGATGAGGCGTATGGCGATTTTCGTGATGACGCCAACAGTGACTTCGCCGCCAAGGCACTTCCAGGTGTCATTCGCCTACGCACGCTGTCAAAAGCCCACGGCTTAGCAGGCTTACGCATTGGCTATGCGATTGCTGACCCTGATGTGCTCGCATTGATGATGAAGGTGCGCATTCACTACGCGGTATCCACCTTTACCCAGGCCGCCGCAGAAGTCGTGCTCGATCACCCAGCTGAAGTCCACCAACATATTGCGGAAGTGAAAGCACGCAGGGAACAGTTAGCGGCCCATTTCCAAGCACTGGGTGCCGACGTACTGCCTAGCGCGACCAACTTTATCGGCATTCGCTTACCAACTGCCGAACTGGCCGAGCGTATAAACCGCGAGCTACTGGAAGCAGGCAGATTAATCGCCCGCCCCGCTCACCCAGCACTTGGTCATGTCTTACGCATCACCGCCGTCGCGGATGCTCTGGAGCCAGGGCAGTTGGCGATTCTTGAGCAGGCCATTAAAGAGAATGCCTGACTCAGTTAGAAAATCTGCCAGTGGTGTTGGTGTGCGGGGGCAGATTGAAACGAGGGTCTTTCGCCATGGATGGCGAAAGTAGCGCCCATGGATGGGTTTACAGCGCCCTCGTGGCAAACTGCCCCCGCTAATTAAATGCAAAACGCTCGCTAATAGCGGGCAATGAGCCTAAGCGGGCGTTAACCAGTGCTTGAACGCGGCCAGCTCGCCACGCACTGCTTGGCGATACAGGCGCTGCAGACGCGCGGTCACACTGTCGTCCGGTATCGGCGCGTCGACAGCCGGCGCGCCCGCTCTTACCCCGATGCGGCGGCCATCCAGTTCACGCAGAGGAAGAATTTCCGCAGCAGTACCGGTTAAAAACGCTTCATCGGCGGTATATAGCTCATCGCGAGTGATGCGTCGCTCGCGCACTTCAATGCCCAGCGCCTCGCGGGCCAACTGAATCACGCTGTCGCGGGTGATGCCCTGCAAGCAGGACGTCACTTCAGGCGTGTGCAGTACACCATCGCGCAATAAGAAAACATTCGCGGCGGATGCTTCGGCCACATAGCCTTCTGGGTCAAGCATGATGGTTTCATCAAATCCTGCTTTCACGGCGGTATTCAGCGCCAGCATCGAATTCACATAATGACCGCTGGTCTTGGCACGACACAGGCTGATATTGACGTGGTGGCGCGCCCAGGAAGACGTCAGCGCACGTAACCCACAGCGTGTTGCCTGCGGCGACAGATACGGCCCAAGATCCCAGGCAGCAATCATCACATGGGTGCTTAACCCTTTAGCCCGTAGGCCAAGGCCTTCCGCGCCAAGAAACACCGTTGGCTTAAGATAAGCGTTCGTCAGTTGATTTTTACGCAGGCACTCCTGCTGAGCCTCGATAAGCGCCTCTTCGTTAAAAGCGATTGGAATATCTAAGGAGTGGGCGCTCTCTGCTAAACGGCGGGTATGCTCGGCAACCCGAAACAGTGCCGCTCCTTGCTCCCCTTCATAGGCGCGCACGCCCTCAAAGCAGCCCATTCCATAGTGCAGCGTATGGGTAAACACATGAACCTTAGCCTCTCGCCAAGCCAGCCATTCACCATCCTGCCAAATCCAACCATCACGATCATAAAGCGGTGTCATTGCGTAACTTGCTCCCACTGTTGGCGCCAGTCGTCGATTAGCGCTTGCTGGTGCGGTTGTAAGGCTTGATATCCCCAGGCAGCAATTTCATCGTTTTGCGGGTCGGGGACACTAATGGTGCTACCTGCCAAGGTTTGAATAACGCTATGTCCACATAGCGGTACATAGCCTTCTGAGTAACCACCTTCATGGACGAAGACCAGCTTCCCCTGACAGCAACGGGCGGCAAGTGCTTTTAGCTGTGCGGTCATTTCGGCAAACGCGGCACTGTTGAGCAGCATCTTGCCTAGCGGGTCTTTGGCACAGGCATCATAGCCACAGGCCACCACGATTAAGTCTGGGTTAAAAGCTTCCAGTGCTGGCAACACCAGCGACTCCATCGCATAGCGATAAGCGCCCAAACCACAGCCCGGCGGCAGCGGTAGGTTAAGATTCGCCCCTAGCCCCTCGCCTTCTCCCTGCTCTTCAAAACTGCCTGTATCAAGGGGATAGTTCGCGGCTTGGTGAACGGAAACGGTAAACACCTCAGGCTCGGCATAAAACGCCGACTGCTGGCTATTACCGTGATGCACATCCCAATCAAGAATCGCTACCCGCTTCACTTGCCCCAAGGCTCGGGCACGCATCACCGCTACCGGGATATTGCCCAGCAAACAGAAGCCTCGCCCCTGATCTGCCTCGGCGTGATGCCCCGGTGGGCGGCAAAGCGCATAAGCGTTATCGACATGCCCAAGCGCCACGTCCTCTACCGCTGCGACGGCAAGCCCCGCGGAGTGCCTTGCGGCGGTCCAGCTGCCAGGAGTAAAGGGGGCGCAGTCACCGCCATTGCCACCACCACTCGCATCGGCGTCCGCAAGCATTTGCAGGTAACCTGGGGTGTGAAAGCGCAGCAGGTCTTGCTGCGCGACAGCGGGTGGCTTGACCACCCTCAGTTCATCTATCAGGCCGCTGACTTCAAGAATATTCTTCAGTCGCCGCTTGCTTTCGGGGCTTTCCGACGCAGGCTGAGGCTGCAGAAATTCACCGGGAGCAGAAAAAACACCAATTGCCCCCTGGTCGTGCCAAAAGCAGCGTTCGTGCCAGTAAAACCCTGTCTTACTCATTGAGCTTCTCTCAACTTCTCTGATAACCGCGCATAAAGGCGGCAAGGTTAGCGCTTAGCTGCTCAGTCGGATAGCCGCCCTCTTGGATCACTACGGTGGGGTACGGCAAACCGCTCAACTGCTCACCCAATGCGACAAAGGCTTCGGTTTCCACGCTTAACCCGGCAAGCGGATCATCCTTGTGGACATCCAATCCCAAAGACACCACGACCGCCTCTGGCTGGTAACGGTTGAGCTGCTCAATCAGCGCGGCCACCGCGTTAAGATAGGTCTCGCCGTCACTGCCCAATGGCAGAGGCAAGTTGACGTTGGCGCCTTCACCCTCTTCGCACCCTATCTCGTCCACGCCACCCCAGAAGAAGGGATAAAAAACACTTGGGTCGACGTGTACAGAGCCCGTCCAGACATCCCCGCGGGAGTAGAAAATATCCTGAGTACCGTTGCCGTGATGCAGATCCACGTCAATGATCGCTACTTTGGCAAACTTCTCACGCAGCACGCTGGCAGCCAAAGCAGCATTATTCAACAAACAGAAGCCACCCGCGTTATCCGGCCCCGCATGATGTCCCGGTGGCCGGCATAAGGCGTAAGCGCGAGAGGGATCGGCGAGCGATGCGCCACTCATCACTTCCTCAGTGGCAGCCACGGCTGTCGCAGCCGAAGCCAATGCCCCTTGGAAGCTTGTTTCGCTTATTGGGCATGCCATATCGTGTAAATGCCAGCCCGCCTGGCCAACGGGGTGGCTCGGGTAGTGGCTAGCACCACCACAAGGGTGAACGTTCGGTGCCACCAGCGCCGCTGCATTAGGCAGTGCTTGCCAACGCTCATAAATCGTTTCCAAAAAGCGTAAATAGCGCGGCGTATGAATCTGCTCAAGACGTTTACGCAGCATCGGCGAGTCAGTTTCACTGGGCGCCGTCAGGCTCAAACCAGCCGCGGCCAGCCCTTTGCTTAGCAGCTCAGCACGCACCGGCCCTTCCGGGGATGGCGCTGGCTGTCCACGCAGCAGAAAGGTCGGCGGCGCATGGTAGTCCTGGTCAGGGTGGTAGAAGCACTTCATGTGTTGCACATCCGCCTTTTAAAGTAGTGAGGGAATCCAGGTTGAAAGCGCTGGAAATGCCGCTAACAGCACAATAACGCCAATAAAAGCTACATAAAATGGTAGTGATGCCACAATGGCCCGCTCATAAGGCACTTCGGCTATTCGGGCCGCCGTCATCAACGTCATCCCCACTGGGGGCGTCACATTGGAAACGTTAAGCACCACAATCATCAATATGGCGAAATGCAGCGGGTCAAAACCCAGCTGAATCATGGCTGGCACAAGTACTGGCGCAACCACTACGAGTGCAGGTAACACGTCCATCACCGTACCAATCACCAACAGTAGTAAGCACACCAGCATTAACTGCAGGAATGCGGCATCACTAAAGGTGGTAATAAGCCCAGCAGCGTCTCTGGCAATCCCTGAGCGTGTTACAAACCAGCCCAGTACCGCCGAGGTGGCAAGCAAGAAAAACACCACCCCAGAGAAACGTACAGTCACGACCAGCGCGTCCCAAATTTTTCGCCAAGTGAGATTCCGATAAAATACGACGCCAATCACGATGGCATACACGGCTGCAAACCCAGAGGCTTCAGTGATGGTGGTTAAGCCCGACAGAATGCCACCCAAAATAATCAGCGGCACCACCATGGCAGGCAGCGCAACCACAAACGACATCAGTGCTACCTTAAACGGCGTGGGCGCCTGTTTGGGATAACCCCGTTTCCAGGCTAGGAAAAAACTCACACCTAGCAGCGCTAAAGCCATCAACAGCCCAGGTACAATGCCACCCGCGAAAAGGTCGATCACCGAAATATCACGCAGCAACGTTGCATACACCACCATCACCACACTGGGTGGAATAATCGGCCCAATAATCGATGAACACGCCGTAACGGCGGCCGCGTACTCGGCGTCGTAGCCCTGCTTTTTCATTTCGGGAATCATGATTTTGCCGATTGCCACGGTGTCAGTAACAGCGGCACCGGTTAACCCGGCAAAAAACACCGATACCGAAATATTGACGTGGGAAAGTGCACCACGAACACGGCCAAACAACGAGTTATTAAACGCAATCAGCTTGTGGGTTAGTCCGCCCTGATTCATTAGCTCGGCGGTAAAAATAAAATAAGGCACCGCAATTAACAGAAACCCTGAGACCCCTGAAAACATGCGGTCAGCAATGATGCCAAGCATGCGTTCTCCCCCCAGGGAGAAACCACCAGCCAGCCCGGACATGGCCATGACGACCGCCACGGGAGCCCCAATAAACAGCAACAGCACAAATACAATAATCGTAGGCGTCATGGTCGAGCCTCCTCTTCAGAGCTCTCAAGAAGCTCATCAATCACCTCATGCTCGCTTGTAAAGTGCTCAAGCAGTGCAAAGCCGTGAACGAGATGCAGCAACATAATCAGGCCGCTGATAGGAACAACAATGGCCGTCACTTTGCTAGGAATGCGGATTTGATCCGACACCATGTAGACCTGCGTCGCGTTGGTGAAGTAGCCCCAGCCATACCAAGTGAGCATGAGTGCAAATAAGCCGAGAACTGCCAGACACATCACCGCCGCTATTTTCACCATGATTTTGGGCAGGCTACGCACTAGCAGCGTCATCGCTACATGCTCGCCATAGCGCAGTGAAATGGTCATGGAGAGAAAGCCTATCCACGGCAAAAAAAGCCGGGCCAGCGAATAGGTCCAGCTCAGCGTGCTGCCGGTAAACAGTTTGTAGAGAAAGGCAGTAAAAGAAATGCCTAGCATCGATAAAATACAGCCAACGCATAACACAATCGCCGCCTGATTGATGTGATCGCTTAGGCGGCGTAACGGGAGTAAAACGCTCATGGTGATTCCTCACGCTGGGGTAGCCTTGCTACCCCAGCGTTTGTCCGTCGCTAAGTCTTACTGGCCGTAAATGCGCAGATCATCATCTGCAAGCTGCTGACCAATCCGCTCGACTTCGTCAAGTAGCCCCTGCACACGGGCTTCATCCATACCGAAGTCATCGACAATCCACTCTTTCCAAGCGGGTCGAGCAACCTCTGCCATGCGTTCCCGCTCGGCATCAGGCATCAGGTAGCAAGCTTCGAAACGTTCGCAGGACTCTACCCAACTGGCGGTGGAAAGCGCACCAGACATGCCATGGCTTAGCTGAATCGCTTCGCGGGCAGAGCTGATTAACGCCTGTTGATGCGTTTCCGGTAGCGACTGATACCAGGATTCACTGACGACCCAAGGGGCGCTGTTGTACACATGCCCTGTCAGGGTGGTGTAGTCTGTTACCGCATCAAAATTGAACGTGGTATTCAGCACGGGAGCGTTAAACTGGCCATCCGCCAGCCCCGTTTCAAGGGCAGTAATCAGCTCACCCCAAGGTAGGGGCGTGGCAGAAGCACCCAGTGAGCGCATGATAGCGACGTGAGCAGGGTTCTCTTCGGTACGGATATTGAGCCCTTCGAGATCTTCCATGGTCTCAATCAAGCGCACGTTGTTAGTGAAGGCTACAAAACCACCGCCATCATCGAACGTACCTAAGTAGCGCATATTGGCATCTTCAACGGTTCCAGACATGAAGTCAGCAAACCATTCGCTGTCGAAGAAGCTCCACGCTTGGCGCCAGCTGGTAAACAAAAAGGGTGCCGTTACCGCTTGGTAGTCGCCATAAAACGACGACATCGCACCCGCTGACATAATGGTCGATTGCAGGGTACGGCCACCCTGCACTTCTGAGCCATTTTCGACTTCTGAACCTAACTGACCACCACCAAAAATAGAGACCTCAAGGTCTCCATCGGTACGCGCTTCCACAAGGTTTTTGAAATGCACCAGGGCAGGATAGATTTCGTTATTCTTCATATCCTCTGGAAGCTGGGTGGCGATGACCATTTCATAGGACTGTGCTTGGGCAGTGGCACTGGCAATAGCCAGTGGCAAAGCTGCCATAGCAGCGAATAAAAAAGATTGTGTAGGTTTCATAACTTACCTCGTTTTGGTTATTAGCTGGTTTGCGTTATGACTGACGTTTCCACTCGTAAGCGATTGTTTTATTATCGTTATCATCCAAGCCGTAGACGGCGAACGCGACTATTCCCTGTGAGTTACTGGCTGTTAGCTACTGGTTAATGGCCTCCCACACTTCAATGGCCGCTGCTAAGTCTTCAAGCGACGCGCCAACTGACTTAAACAGCGTGATGGTTTCAGCAGAGCGCCGACCTGGCTTGGTTCCCGCAAGCACCTCAGCGAGCTCTGCCTTGATATCCTCGAAACGGAACGCACCTTCATCGATTGCCTGAAGAATATCGCCGGCTTCGCCCTTAGCCCCTGCATAGGTGTCCACAAATACGGCAGATCGACGCAGGCACTCAGCATCGGTTTCGCGCATTTGGGGGCGGAAAGCGCCGATAAGGTCAACATGCGTGCCCGGTGTTAACCACTCACCTTTAATTAAAGGCTCTGTGGAGAGCGTGACGCAGCTGACAATATCAGCCTGTACAACCGCGTCTTGCAGATCACTAACGACCTGGGTGTCAAATCGGTCGGCATAGGCCTCGGCGATAGCAGAAGCCTTTTCAGAATTTCTGCCCCATACCAGCACACGTTTAATTGGTCGAATGCTGGCATGGGCTTCAATGACCATAGGGGCCAACTTGCCAGTTCCCACCACCAGTAGCGTTTCCGCTGCCTCGTTGGCTAGTGCTTGTGCCGCCAAGGCAGAGGCAGCCGCTGTACGCCGGCGCGTTAGTTCACTGCCATCAATGCACGCCAGTGGTTGGCCGTGTTTACCTTCACTAAGCAAATACAGCCCTGAAATAGCAGGAATATTGTGCTGGGCGTTCTGAGGAAAGACGTTGACCATTTTGACGCCGATATAGCCTGCTGGCTCCCAGGCAGGCATCAGCAGCATGGTGGCTTCACCGTCGGGGCGATGCATCGCGTGATGATGGCGTGGCGGAGATTCAACGCCGTTCACAAAGGTGGTATGTAGCCGCTTAATCAAACCTTTCCAGGTTAGATAGCGTTCCACTTCCGCCGCAGACACAACCCGCATATCAGGCCTCCGGCAGCGCAGCAACAACCATGATTTCTACTTTCCATTCCGGCTTAGCAAGCTTGGCTTCAACCGCTGCACGTACGGGCGGGCGGCCAGGCACTACCCAGGCATCCCAAGCAGCGTTCATTTGATCAAACTCGGCCATGCTGGTAACCCAAATTTGCGCCGAGATAAGCTGCTCTTTCGAGGTGCCTGCCTGGGCTAACAGTTGGTCAATGCGCGCGAGCACTTGCTCGGTCTGGCCACGCATATCAGCCGTTGCGTCACTAGGCACTTGGCCGGCGAGATAAACGGTGCCGTTGTGAATCGCGACTTGGCTCATGCGGGCATTGCTGTCTTGATAGGTAACGCTCATGGTGTCTCTCCAAGGAAAATGAGGTTCCTTTTGAGACTACGATGATGATGAGCGGCGTGCTTGCCCGAAACTCTGGCAAATTTGCCCGTAAGTGTTGTAACTCATCGAGCAATAATTTCTGTTTGCCAAGCTAGCGGTCTGAGGAGGGGGCAATCTCAAAGTAACGCCGATAGGCGCGAGAAAAGCTTCCTTGGTCACGGAAGCCAACCAGCATGGCAATATGGCCCAGGCTTAGTGCGCTGTGCCGAACCAACGTGCGGGCGTGTTCAAGCCGTCTGCGCTGAACATATGCTAATGGCGTCACACCGGTTAGATCACGAAAGCAGGCATGAAAGTGTCCAGGGCTTAGCGCACATAATGCGGCTAATTGCTCAACCCGAATATCGTCCGCCAAGTGCTGATCCAGCCATGCATCCAGCCTTTCCAGGTCAAGCCGTTCACTGATACAGCGAACACCAATCTGATCGGCAACTTGCTTCGGCTCATCTTGAAGGTACATATACAGCGCTCGAAGCAGCAGCACGGCAATTTCATTTTGCAGCGCGGGACACTGCTCCAGCTGGTTCGTTAAGGCATGGGTCAGCTGATTAAGCGCTGGAGGCACGGTAAAAAAACGGGGTTTGTCGAATAGCCGCTCGATTTCACTGCCTTTTTCTAACACTGCTAAGTGCTTAACAGGAATGTCCAACACCAGCGTGCGGTTACTGCCATCGCCTTGGTACTCATGGTGTCGAGACGATGGGATCAAGCAGCCGCGGCGTGCCGTGACGCGCTCGCTCTGCCCTTCCATAGCAAGCTCAGTCACGCCACACGTTGCCAGAATTAACTGATGAAAATCGTGTGAGTGAGATACCTGTTCGGGGGCTAAATTGCGGTTATGCAGCTCAAACTGGACCATGAACGTACCGTTTGGTTCTACGTTGACGATTGCACTATAAAACGTCTGCCAGTTGAAAAGCGAGAAAGCTCCCATTACCCCCGAGAGATATCACCAATCACTAACCTGATTTGCTCTCGCAACCAACTCAGTCCGACATCCTTATCCGTCCATATCGCCCAATTCATAGTTACCGGTGGGAAATTAAGCGGAATCGGCATTTCACAAAATGCCAGCCCGAATAACGGTGCATACTGCACGGCAATCCTTCTAGGCACTGTTGCCACAACAGGTGCATTGCGTGCTGCAGCAAGCAGCGGCATAAAATCAGGCGCCGCTAAGATGACATTGAGCTCTATTCCCAATGCTTCCAAAGCATCACCGACACAGCCCGCGACATTTGCCGTCTGGGACAGAACAGCGTGCCGTGCGCCAAGATAATCGTCACGCGATAATGGCGGTACCAATCGACACAGATCGGCATTAAAGCAGCATGCCACGTTGGATTCGAACAGGACTTCTCCTAGATGACGAGACTGTTTACAGCCAATGGCCAGATCAATTTCGCCCGAATCCATCATCATATCTACTGTTTCTACCGTAATCGCGCGACTTAGCAGCCTAACCCCTGGTGCCGTTGATTGCAGTCGATCCACCAAGGCAGGTAGCAGAACCATCTCCATTTCACCGGCAATACCCACCCGAAAAATCCGGTCTGCCGTTTGCGGCTCAAAACTATCCGATGACTGAAGCGCATTTTGCGCCTGCGTCAACGCTACTCGCACCGGCCCAGCCAGCGCTCGAGCTTTGGCCGTTGGCTGCATTTTTTGCCCGACACGAACGAAAAGATCGTCCTGCAATAACATCCGCAGTGTTGATAAATTATGGCTCATTGCCGACTGACCAATACGGAGTTTCTCGGCAGATTTGGTGACACTCAGCTCTTGCATCATTGCGTCAAACGCGACCATAAGATTGAGGTCGAAGGAGCGTAAATTGAAATGATCAATATTATCCATGATTGGCATCGATTTGATTACTGACCAATGGGAATATACCTTTTCCTCATCGCGTTACAAACCGCTAGTTGAATTCTGGCCTTTTGATTGATTGAGAGAGGGTGTTTTTATGCTGTCACGCAGAGATATGCTTAAAGGTTCGCTTGCTGCTATGGCCGTGGGTGCAGCCGCCAGCACCGTTTTCATCCCATTACACGCTGCAGCCAGTGCACCGCTAGTTGGCACGCAGGCGCCGGGCTATTACCGCTTGATGGTGGGTGATGTCGAAGTCACCGCACTCTCGGATGGTACGGGCCTGTTTCCGATCGCCGACCTTTACCTGAATATCACCCCCGAACAGGCTCGCACAGCACTTGCCAATGCGTTTCAAGGCACGCCAACCCATCTGTCAGTTAATGCTTATCTGCTGAATTTCGGTGATCGGCTGATTCTTCTGGATGCAGGGACCGGTGATCTGATGGGCCCAGCCTTGGGCAAACTGACAAACAACATCATTGCATCGGGCTATCACCCCGATCAGATCGATGATGTGGTAATTACCCACATTCATTCCGATCATGTCGGCGGACTCGTTCTAAACGGTGAAAAGGTGTTTGCCAACGCGCTGGTCCATGTACCGAAACTGGATGCGGAGTATTGGCTTAGTGCCGAAAATCGTGACAAGGCCCCAGACGACGCCAAGCCGTTCTTTGATCAGGCGGTCTCGTCAACCAAGCCCTATATCGACAGCGACACACTTAGAACCTACGACACGGATATGCCAGCCATTCCAGGCGTGATTAATTCAACCCATCGTCCAGGCCATACCCCTGGTCACAGTGCCTTATGGTTTGAAAGCAAAGGCGAAAAATTCGTCTACTGGGGTGATATCACGCACGGCGATGTCATTCAATTCGACGTACCAGACGTGGCAATTGCCTTTGATGTTGACCCGGCTCAGGCGGTCATCACTCGTGAAGCGGCCTTTGCCGAAGCGGTAGCGGAGAAATACATGGTGGCTGGTTGCCATATCGCATTCCCAGGCATCGGGTACGTGGTCGAAGACAGCACGATGTTTGACTGGGTACCCGTCAATTATCGCGCTGACGTCTGACCTGTCGCCATTATTTGCACCTGCACGACAAACGATTGATCACTGTTCGAGATATTCCTGCTTTCGGCGACATGATGATACCCCTCACCAACAAATCTGGTTTTTTGCATTAGGCGCCTGTCTTTGAGCCTAAGCCGTGGGCAGGTATCATCAGTCAGTCAATGGACATCTCGGGGAGCGAGAGGATGAGCAAGAAGGAAGTCACCCGCAAGCGTATTCGTGAGGCTGCCTGGGCGCTGTTCTCCGAACGCTCCTTTTCCTCTACTACCACTCGTGAGATCGCTCGTCGTGCTAGTGTCGCCGACGGCACTGTGTTCAGCCACTATCCCAACAAGATTGATATCTTGCGGGAGGGTATGGAAGAGCAGATCAGCCACATCGCTAAGACCTTCCTCGCGAGTTGGGCGGGCGGCAACGAGCATGAAGCATTAGTTGAGCTGGCCTCCCACTTCTATCGCTATTACTTCGATCATATCGCCTTGAGCCGTAGCCTGCTGAAAGAGGCACTCTGGGACCTTGATTATTTACGCAACGTCGACGATTCACTGCTGCCTTGTATCTTAAGCGCAACGACTTTGCATGACGCCACTCGTATGCGCCTGATCGAAAACAGCTACCTCATGACACTTGTCCGCCATCTTAGCCACGATAAGCCTTGCCGAGAGGCTGCCATCAACGACTTTCGAGCCGAGCTCACGGTTATCTTACCCACCAATTAAGACCTTCCCCACCGTATTCCAGGTCTCATCTCGAAGGCCGGCCAGAGCAAAGCTGCTTGACTTTTTGAGCACGCTCAATTAAAAATTGAGCATGCTCAAAAAAAGAGAAGCCTCATGCGACATATAATTGTGAAATCCATCGACTACCTGGTTGGCATGCCATTCCTTGTGCTGTTCTGTTACATCATTGGCCCCATAATCGGCTTAGCACTGGGATTCAGCGGGTTACTTGCACTAACCTTGCTCGCAGGACGGAGGGGAATAAAAGCCTTTTATCGCGGTATGATATTAGGAGTAGGTTCTGACGGCCTTCCAGCGTCAGATAGGCAAGTACAGGATCAAAAGTTGACTGCAGGTCAGGATCGCCCTGTCACCTGATTGATCGGCTGAACTCCTTCAAGACAATAAGGAGGAGATCACTGTCGTTTTAAAAAGAGGGTTTTAAAAAGAGAGGTTTATGCACAACACCTTGTTCGTTCACGCTAGCCCGCATGGCAAGCATGCGCTGGGCTATCGCCTGGCTCAAAAGATCCTAGCCGAGGAGACAGCCAGGAACTCACACGTAGGGTTGATAGAACGCGATTTAGTTGCCGCTCCTCTGTCGCCACTAACCCACCATTACTCTTCGGCGCTACTCAGCCACAATATCGGCGATCGTGTTAACGCTGCCCTGTCAGAGTCCGAGCAACTGATTCGTGAGTTGGAGCAGAGCGACCGCTTATTAATCGCGCTGCCTATGCACAACTTCAGCGTACCGGCAGCGCTGAAACTCTGGATAGACCACGTGGTGCGTATTAACCGCACATTTATCGTCTCAGAGGGCAAACAAGGGTTATTGCACGATCGTCCCACCACCGTTCTGGTGAGCGCGGGCGGTATGTTACAAGGCGATAACCCACAACCGGATTTTCTCACTCCCTACCTCACCCTTATTCTCAACACCATCGGCATTCGGGATGTCCACTTCGTATATCTGCAGGGCTTAGTGTTCGGCGAAGCCGCGATCGCCAAAGCGTGGCAACAGGCGCAGACTACGCTAATCGAAGCTGGCGTACTGACTAATGACGTGTCATCGATTTAAAGCCCAGCCACTATTGGTGATGGCGATCAATAAGCGCTGCCAACTGCTGATAGCCTTCTTCGCAGGCAGGGCTGGATAGATTGGTTACGCCTAGCAGTAACCCTTTTCGCGCCCCGGCTTGGGTGGCATACCAGGGAGACAGCGGCATCGGGGCCAAGTTAAAAGCTTGGGCGGCCTCGGCAATAGCAACGTCGTCCATGTCATCCTCCAAGGCGAGCATCAGTGACAGACCGGCCATATCGCTCAGTGAGACCGATCCATTCATGAGTGCCAGTAGCCCATCTCGTCGCTGTCTATACAAGCGTTTCATACGTCGAATATGACGCAAGTAATGACCATCGCGCAGAAACTCCGCCACGGCTAGCTGGCTCGGCAGTGCAGACGCGGGTGATAAGGCGGCAGCCGTATCGCCAGCGCGCTCTGACAGCTTGGCCGGTACGACCATAAAACCGAGCCGCAAGCGTGGGCTAATGGTCTTACTGAAAGTACCGATGTGAATCACCCTTCCTTCACGATCCAGCGAGGCCAGTGCCGGTGTTGCTTGTCCGCTTAGCTGCAGTTCGCTTAGATAATCATCTTCGATGATCCAACCCGCATTTTCTCGAGCCCATATCAGTAGTGCTTGGCGTCGATTCAGCGACAACTGCATCCCCAAGGGGGCTTGCTGGCTTGGCGTTACAATCGCTAAGCGGGCATCCGCAGCCAGCGCTATGCCTTGCTCCACACACATTCCCTGATCATCCACCGGAACGGGAACTGATGTATACCCTGCCAGCGACAAGGCATGCCGAGTCAGCGGATAGCCTGGGTTCTCAACCCACACCCGCCGTGAATCTAGGCGCAGCAAGTGCAATGCCAAACCCAGCGCGCCCGCATAACCATTGGTAATGATGATTTGCTCGGCAGAGCAGAGTAGCCCTCGAGATACCGCTAGATAGGCAGCAATTTCCTTGCGCAGCTGAGACTCGCCTCGAGGATCTGGATAACGCAGCGACTCAGCCACTGCCTTTCGCGTACAGCGCAGCATGATGCGCGACCACTGCTTAAAGGGAAACGCGTCCTGAGCTGGCACGCCCACTTGAAAAAGCTTGGGAACACTATCCAGATCCTGATACAGGTCAGGCAGTGGCAGGCGAGAGGCCACCGCGGCCATCTCTGGCACTGCGGGTAGCACGGAGCTAACAAAGGTGCCTGCAGCCCCCTTGGAAACAACTAGCTGATCATCGCTGAGCCGGTCATAGGCCGTTTTAATGGTGCCCCGCGAAACACCCAACTGCGCGCCAAGATCACGCCATGAAGGCAGCCGCGCGCCCTCATACAAATGCCCTTGTCGAATAGCATCCGCAATGCTGAAGCGTATTTGCTCGGAAAGAGACTGCTTGCCCTGGCGATCAAGCGAAAAGCGAAGTTTGTTCATAACGCAATGGTACATAAAAACCAGTCATTCTTGGTTCTTTTTTTAGACCATGATGCCATTCACAATCCTGCTCATGCTCCACACTACTTTTATCGGTCTGAAACCTTGTTCTCGTTCTTTGAACTAGCCCAAAGCAATTGCGCCAGACCTGAACCCTTTACCCAGAGGACCTCCCCTATGCGAATAAACAGCACCAGGCTTTCAACGGCGATACTGCTCGCCATGTTGCTCGGCTATGTTGGCCCTTCACTAGCGACCGAGACCACTGAACAACCGGAATCTGACCAGACCTATGATGCCGACGCCGATGGCGAACAGCGCGCCAAAGCGGCTGGCGAGTCGCTGATTGGTCAACCCGGCCCCGAGTTAAGCATTACCACGCTGGAGGGTGACACCATCGATCTCAGCACCCTGTATGGCGTCAAACCGGTGTATATAAAGTTTTGGGCAACCTGGTGCGTACCTTGCCGTCAGCAGATGCCCGGCTTTCAGGCCATCCAGGAAACACATGGTGACGACATTCAGGTCATCGCCGTTAACACTGGCTATGCAGACAGCGCAGCATCTGCGCGTGCATATCGCGAAGAAATGGGCCTGACGATGCCTATTACGGTAGATGACGGCACGTTGGCCGAAGCACTGAATCTTCGCGTCACTCCGCAGCACGTACTGATTGATCGCAGTGGCCACATCACTCACATTGGCTATCGTGACGATCAAGCCCTGGAAGAGGCATTACAAGCAGCACTGACAACCACTGAACCCGACTCATCAGCAGCCACCCACGGTGCCCCAGCCGAGGATATCGACGTCAATGCGTTCGCGGTAGGCGAGACGGTTAGCCAGATGAATATCACCACGCGTGACGGCGACACCATCGACCTATCCCGCACAGCGACAGATAAGCCCCTGGGCATGGTGTTCTTTGCTTCATGGTGTGAGTCCTACCTTGCCGAGAGCCAGCCGGCCACCGCTTCTGCTTGTCGCCGCGTTCGCGAAACCGTCAACCAACTGAGTAAAGACTCGGACACTCAATGGGTAGGCATTATTTCTGGACTCTGGACCAAAGAGTCCGATGTCGAAAGCTATTTAGATACCACCGAGACGGCGTTTCCCGTGCTACTTGATGCCGATGGTGACATACACCGCCGCTTCGGCATTCAACAGATACCCACCGTTGTGCTTATTGATGCCGATGGCAAGGTAGCCGACAAGCTTGGACCACAAGACCCCGAGTTCGCCGAAGCCATCGAACGCATCAGCCAATAACCTACCGCCATTTCGCGCCAGCCACGGCGCGATATACCCCTCAATGGAGCAGCCCGTCTCAAGCGGGCTGATAACCAATGCCCCGATCCCTTTACCGCTATTGTGTCCTCTTTTATCTGGCGTTAATGCTGCTCCCCCAGATCGGGGCTGCTCAAGAGTTTCCCGGCACTTCGGGCGAGACACTCATTAAGAGCAGCTTGATAGCGGAAACGAACCAACCCGCAGCCGGCACCTCCAGCACGTTAGCCGTTTTCATGGAGCCGCAATCGGGTTGGCATGGGTATTGGAAACAGCCGGGCAGCATTGGCCTGGCACCGCAGTTCGACTGGCAATTACCGGATGGTGTCAGCGTGGGCGATGCCAGCTTTCCAGTGCCACATACGCTGATGACCGGCGACTTGATGAATCATGTCTTTGAGCATCCTTACGCGCTACTAATCCCCGTTGAGATAGATGGTTCGGTCGCGCCGGGAACGCCTCTGCCAATCACCGTCGGTTTGAACTATCTCGCTTGCCGTGCGGATGCCTGCGTTCCCGAACAATCGACGCTAGCCATTACCCTCACCGCAGGCGATGGCCATATTACGCAAGAGCGCAAAGCGCGCTTCGATGAGTGGCGGCGTGAGTTACCCAGGCCGCTGGGCTCGCAAGCCAGCTTTATGACGACCAACGATGCTCGGCTACGAGTCAGCATCCCCTTGCCCGCTAGAGTGAAGCTGAATGATCCACACTTATTCGTCGACACCGACAACGTCGTGGATCCCGCGGCTGAACAAATATTCAGCCGTGAAGGCGATGTCTTGATTGTTGAAACTCAGCGGGCTAACTCCTGGTCGGCAAATAGCCCGCCCGATGCGTTCGAGGCGCTGTTGTCACTGGGAACTGGGACTGGCTTAACACTGGTTAGCCATAGCACTGAGATGCAAGCGGCGAGCACAAACGGATATCAGAGTGCCCCCGCCTCCAGTACCACCATCGCCAGTACCACCGACGAACAAGGCAGCCCTACTCTGCTGCTGACAGCATTCTTCGGCGCCCTATTGGGCGGTGTTCTGCTCAATATCATGCCCTGCGTTTTCCCGATCCTCAGCCTCAAGGTGCTTAGCCTTACGCGTTTAACCGGTGGTCAGCGCGAAGCCCGACGCGAGGCGTTAGCCTATACCGCTGGCGTGGTTATCGTTTGTTTAATACTTGGCGCGACGATTATCGCCTTACGTGCGGTGGGTACTCAGGTTGGCTGGGCCTTCCAACTGCAAGACCCGCGAGTCATCCTGGTGCTGACCCTGTTGACCGCGGCCATCGGTTTTAATCTGGCCGGCCTTTTTGAGCTGGGATCCATCAATGCCGGTGGCAAGCTAGCAAGCCAGGGCGGTGTAGCCGGTGCCTTCTGGACAGGCGTACTGGCCGCCTTCGTCGCAACGCCTTGCTCGGGTCCCTTTATGGCCACGGCTCTTGGCGCAGCCTTGGTACTCCCCACGTTTGCCGCACTGACAGTATTCGCTGGTTTGGGCCTGGGCATTGCCCTGCCATTTTTGCTGCTTGGGTTCGTACCAGTGCTGCGACGCCTACTTCCCCGTCCTGGTCCTTGGCTTGCCAACTTTCGGCATTTCATGGCCATCCCCATGTTCCTAACCGCTTTAGCCTTGGCTTGGGTGCTTGGCCGCCAGCTCAGCCACAACGGCATGATTGCGAGCCTCGCTCTGATCATGTTGCTAGCGATAGGGCTTTGGTTTACCGGACTACGTCAACGAAGCGCCAAGCGATTGAGCTGGCTTCCGGCAGGACTCGCTGCTGGGCTCGCGCTGACTGGAAGCATACTCGTTCCTGGCACCCTTACCCAGCAAGCGGTAGCCCCCAATCCGCTCGTAAGTTCAGTCGACACACACTCACTCGACTTCGATGCGGACCGATTGACCGAGCTTCGTCAACAAGGTCACGCCATTTTGGTCTACTTCTCGGCAGACTGGTGCGTCACTTGCAAGATCAACGAACAGCGGGCCATCAACACACCCCGCACGCAGCAAGCATTCGAACAGGCGGAAGTGATCACAATGAAGGGCGATTGGACTAATGGAGACCCCGCCATTACCACTTTCTTGGAGCAGCACGGCCGTTCAGGGGTACCTCTCTACTTATGGTACGCACCAGGCGCAACAGAGCCTGAAGTTCTTTCACAGCTTCTTGCACCTAATACCTTATCTATGTTGGCGAGCAAATTGGATTAACTCTCTCTTATCCAGCACCGCCATATCGAAGATATTTTTCATGCTGCAAAGAGCAATGCCACACAGAAATAAAAATAAGCACTTGAATATTAACGAAAAAATTACAATTACTAATTTTCTATATTACGAACGTTCTGAAAAGACACCACGGCAGTAGAGACACGGTTTTAAGCAAGACACCCTGACTCAGAGCGAGCACACAGCGTATGAACTCAACGCGTTTAACTGCTAAGCCAAAACAGTTTCCGAAGGACGCTCCCGCGCCCCGAAAAACCACTACCTAAGGAAGATTTCCATGAAAAAATCAGCTTCACTCACCGCCGTTGTCGTAGCTTTTTTATCCAGTGCTGCGCTCGCCGAACAGGGTTCTAGCCAGCTCAATCAGATAGAGCAGCCAATTTCCAGCACTCACTACAGCCATAGCGAGCTTACTATGAAGCCAATCGACCTCATCGCATTGAATGGCGATGCGGCCAAGAACGAGGTTATGGATGTATCTACCTCGCCAGAAGACACACCAGCTCAAAGGGAATACACGCCGTCAGAACTCAATACGTTTAATCGCTAAGCTACATCTTTGTGATAGTCCCTACGGGGCGATAGTAAAATACCCTTACTAACCTGAACTGACCCCCAATAATTTGGCGCACCACAAAAAAGGGCTTAGCGATAAATCGCTAAGCCCTTGAATTTGGTGCCGGTGGCCAGACTCGAACTGGCACACCCGTAAAGGCGGCGGATTTTGAAGCCTTTGCTTATTAGCACGTTACAGCACACTGCCCGTATTTTCTGGCTTCTCTGCCTTATCAACAGCCTGCTTTGACCTGCTTTGGCATACAGCGATGGACAGTTTTTTTCCACTTCCCTTAAGCCATGCCAAAACAAGTATTATCAAAAAAACTTATCTTAACGCCCCAAAACCGAAAACTTATTTCTTAATTCTCAATTTCTCAAAATATTCGTTAATTCATTTTTCAACATTCAATAAAACAATCAATTAACGAAAGGAAAACACAAGCACATCACTCCCATCGAAATCATTTACTATTAATTTCTTTTATTATTTTAGAAATACTGCTAGAAAAATCAGGAAAGTCCCAATCTTTCTTCTCTATAGGGGAGTAAATTAATTTAAGAAACTCAGCATTTGCACCCTGTTTCTCATCATTTGACAAATTAACAGTATTATTTCTATGAAATAGAACCATTGCCATTTTATTATCTATTTTCGAAAGCATCTCCTCATACCAACCAATTTTCTTTATATTATCTCTCAACAAAGCTCCTAATATAACCATCAAAATAGTAAAGGCTGTATAGAACTGCCAAGCCGGATTAAAGATTATCGCAGCAAGCATAACTATTACAGGAGAAATAATAACAGACCTCTTAAGCTTACTCCCCTCCCTCCCTAACTCAGTCAGCTTACTACTTATATCACCCGAATATTTATCTAAATCTTTTAACAAGGAGGTCATTCCAAGGTCGCTCTTAAGCGTGGACAAATCGGCCTTAGCCTGCTCTAACGAAGAGCTTATATCTATACTCTCCTGCTTTATATTATGAAAGTCTTTTTCAAAAATATTATTTATTTCTGTCTTTATTTCATTTTCTATTCTTATTTCAGAAAACATACGATTAAAAAAATGCAAGTACTCGACAATCAGTCTATTGAAGTTTTTCGTAAACTCTTCATTATTTTGACCAGACAAAACCTTGTCGACATCTTTATTTAAACTTTCAAGCTCTGAATCAAACCTGTAGCTCGAACTCAGTCCATCCAAAATACATAATTTTACAAAGCCCAGTATAGTACCAAGCTTCCTCCTAATCATCTCTTCGGATGTTCCAGACGGGGTTTCCTTATACACTCTACTAATCCAATCTCTACCAATTTCACTATCATCAAAAGTTATGTCTTTATATTTCAGAAGAGTGTCGCACATATTTTCTATTTTTTTTGCAGCTGCACTAACGTTGGTAAAGCTATTCTCGTTCAAAGAAATACTATAACCATCAGAAATACTTACACACACATCTAGATATTTATTCAGAATATCGTCTAGTGTCATAACCGCCCCCTTTTTGTAATTTTATTTAGTTTTTTCCATTTTTTAATAAGCTTACTCTCAACCCATATATAGAAAATAGCCCCAGTCCCGAACAGGATCGCGATTTTCATGATTAGCCCGAAAGTTTCTTTAGCTGCTTCTTCCATTATCCCTGTCCCCTGTTACCCACAATCCCTGCCTCCCTGGAACCATCTATCCACAACCCGTTGCGCTAGTCGGTATCCGTCCCTGTTTGCTTCAACTCGCGGCGAGCCCTCTCTATTTCGGGGCTTACTTGTCCGCACTCATCGTTAGTTTGGCCAGTCATTAACCAAAGCGTGTACTTCGGCCATTGCTGACAAACAGCTTCTAGCATTTCACCTTTCGGTGCCCTACCGGTTAGCTCTATGTTCTCTAGAGTTTTCTTAGGAATTCCAATTAGTTGGGAAAACTCGGCCCGTCCGCTTGTCTCGGCTTCACGTATTTGACGGATTTTTTCGGTCAGCTTGCTTGACATATCCCGACTTCTAGATATCCTGAGTTTAGGTGATCCCGACTTATCGGGATACTGTTTAGCAAAACTACTGCATTAAAGATTTAACGCAATAACGCTTTAACGCATTTGCTGTTTTGAAGACTACCACAACATGCCACAGCGAGCAGGTACAGCATGGAAACGAGCAACACGCCCCACGTCCCAGCACCTCAAGTGCCCATCATGACGATAGAGCGTTTCTCTGAGCTAACTGGCCTTTCCCCCGACACCGTTCGCGGCCAGCTTAACCAAGGAAACCTCCCCCTTATTAAGGTGGGTCGTCGCCGTTTGGTAAATGTCGCGCTCTTTACCGCTGAGTGCCTGCAATCGGAGGATTGGAACTAATGACCGTTCTAGCCCCTATCGCCTCGCTTGCGGCCTCCTGCACCCTGCTGGACACCGACACTCTAACTATCAGCACGCAAAAGCTCTTGCTAGACGATCACACCACGCCTGACAACGTCACACTTCACCAACATATCGCGCCTGCGGGTGGCTTCTGCTTTATCGACGTACCTGCCGCTCACATGCTCGCCCTCGACCTAGACGACAGCACCATTACCTTTGTCAGCGTGCTTAATAACGGCCACCGCTACGGCATCGTCTTTAAGCACTACCACCACGCCCTGGCCTACCTCGCCAAGCACTACGGCCTTTCCCTGGCCGATCACTGCGCCCCTACAACCACCGATGCCTCCCCCTGTTCGTCGGCCATTGTTGTTCCTGCGCATCTATCCACACCCTCACGGCTAACGCGTCGCCCGTTATCCACAACGGCCTTTAGCCCTTTCGGAGTTATGCACATGGCTAAAAAACAGCCCATCCGCGTGTTTCTCGACCAAGAGATTCACAGTCGTTACTTAATCCAGGCAGGCACCAACAGCCTGACCCCTTCGGCACTGGGGGAACTGCTGATCGAGTACGGCATTACCCAGTTAGAACACGGTGACAAGGCACCGTTGAAAGCTCCTGTCGGTGACGCCACCCCCGCTCCCTACGGAAACGGGGCATAAACCTGTGTCCCCTGCCCGTCATCCGTCGCCCTTCGGTCGCACGGCTTTTAGAGCCCTCACCGGTGCGGCTGTCATACCCGAGGCACGAGCGGTTGACAGCCGTGCCGGGGTGGGCTGCCGTGCGGAACGACCGAAGGGTACGGATAGGGCTAAGGGGACACCCCCCTGCCTCGATTCCAGAGCTTTGAGGGAGCGGGGCCAGCGGTGCCTACACGGTAGGGACTATGCACGCGCCGCGACGTACTACGCCCAGGCTGAATACTGCCTATTAGTCGTCGATGGCATTACACCTGAAACCACTGAGCTAGCCATTCTCGCGGACTACTGCCTAACGCAAGCCGCCAGAACCCAACGCTAACGAAAAGGAAACACGACCATGATCAACACTATTCAAGCCCACGTTATCGGCGCATCACGTTACAGCATGGATAACGGCGTTAAAGGCGCAAAAATCACCGTTATGCAATCCGCCTCTGCTGACAACGAAAACGTCTTAGGCAACCAGGTCAGCGTTATGACCGCGCCTTATGAAATCTTCGATCAGCTCCACACCTCAGCTCCACACATGCCTTGCAGCATGGAACTTGATATTGAACTGCGCACTTCGGCCGCATCGGCGGGTGGCAAAACCACCATTCACGTTATTGCCGCCCGCAAACCCAACGCCACCGGTAGCCCCCAGCATCAACCCGCTACCAACAGCGACAAAAAATAGGATTTTGAGCCATGGACACTAGTGAACTCGCTGGTCTGTGGCTCCTGGTTTATTGCGTCGGCCTCGTCTTGGCCTTCGGGATCGGCGCGATAAATGGGGGCCAACGATGAACGATCCCAGCCTTACGTTTGTTGTTGGTTCTCTTTTCACGTCCTACGCCCTCGGTTGGGCCTTTGGACACATCATCCTTACGTTAAAACGTTTTATGGAGTCTGTCTCATGACCCTTAACACCATCGCACAACACGTTAAAAACGCCGCTACTACCACAAGCGGCAAAATCGCTGGCGGTGCTGCCCTACTCATGGCCTCCGCTGCCGCTAACGCCCAAGCCACCGACGCCTCGACAGCGTTCAGCGAAGTGCAATCAGCCGGTGCTGATATGGCCGGTTATGCCTGGCCGGTAGTGGCCTCCATCACCGCCGCGCTGATCGGTATCAAGCTGTTTAAGAAGTTTGCTAACCGCGCTTCTTAATACCGCTCATTAACCCCAGATGGTTAGGCGCGTCGAATTAGGGAGCGGCTGGGGTTGCCGCGAGTCTGTTCGGCGTGCTCTAACCATCCAGGGATCAACCAAGGGGCGAGCACGCCCCTTTTTATATCGCGAGGAAAACATGATTAAAAAAGCCGTTTTTTTAATGCTTACAGCATCTTTTTTAATGGTGTTTTCATCATCTTCTTTTGCTTCTTATCAGTATGGTTATGCTGCTCATTGTTTTATTGATCTTAAATATAGGTATTATACTGATGTAGAGGCTAGCATTCTTTCTAACGGTGATATTTCTTATTATAGGGTTGCTAGAGGTCGTTCCAGTGGCGATGTTATTTTTCATGGTACTTGTCGTGCTGAACGGTCTAATTATGCTCCAGAGTTATTTGATTGGATGGTTGAAAATCCATTAAGCGTTTATCCCGTTGATGATGAGGATTGTTCAACTTATTCTGGCTCATCTGTTCCTCTATCTTTGGGTTCTGCTAATTATTTAACCTCTGGTGGTTCGTACTCGACTAGAGGTGGTGCTTGTACAGTTACCGGTTCTTCATCTGTTTGTTCTCAAGTCGGTGATGAACCTATGTCCTGTACGGTTGATCTAGTTGCTACTTCTACCGAGAATCCTGGGGATCTTTTATCCTTTGTCGGGCAAACTGAATTTGATTTACAAAAAGGTACTCCTTCTTCTGACTTTTATTCTGACCTTGACGAAAGAGATTATTTACATGAACTTCCAGGAGGTTGTTCTGACTCCTCCAACTGCGTAACGATTGGTAATACTACTTATCTTGTTGATTGGGACACCGCTCCAGAGTGGTTTTCCTATGTCGATCACAATGGCAACACCATCACTAACCCCAACGCAGGGGGCAGCACTGACCCGACTAATCCCGACCCAACAGACCCTACCAACCCTGACGGCGGTGATTCGGGTGGTAGTAATAGTGGCGGAGACGACTCAGGTGGAAACGATAGCGGAGGGTCTACCGGTGGCGATGATTCAGGTGGTTCAACTGGCGGTGATACCGGTGGTTCATCGGGTGGTAGCTCTGGTGGTTCGTCCGGCGGTTCAACGGGTGGCGATTCCGGTGGCTCTACTGGCGGTGATACTGGGGGCAGTGATTCCGGTGGCTCGTCTGACGGCGGCTCTACCGTTCCCGATTTCGAATTTGATGAATCCGGCATTATTGAGGCAATTGGCTCTGCTGGTGACTCTAATCAGGCAGGGCTAGACGCTGTTTCAAATGATGTGACGGGGGCTATTGGCGAGCAGACCGAAGAAACCAAAGGTCTGTTCGATGACCTCGGCAATACGATCACTAACTCCCTTGGCTTGGGCACCTGCTACCCCGACAGCCAACAAACCGAGGAAGGACACACCGCTGCCACTAGCGATAAAGGCTTACTAGGCTGCGTTCAAAGCATTGCAAACGGCATGGTTAATAAGCTTGCCGAAAAATTCACGGAAGACGTCGGTGATGACAACGATCTATTTAATTCCTCTGGAATAGATCAAACCCTCGACGGCTTAGCCGTAGAACAACAGCTCTACAACGACGACGTGAACACGTTAATGGATGAGATCGGTGATGGTTCAAGCTCCGATATTGCTAACCAGATAACGTCCCGTTTGCCCTCTCTCCCCTCTGGTAGTTGCTCACCTCTCCCGTTTGGCCCCATGGAAATTTCTTGCCAAGCGTTCAACACCATCAAGCTTTGGCTTTCCTGGATCGTCTATTTCTGGACGGTCGTCAGCGTCGTAGACACCTTCTTCCGCTCTGGTATGAGGACTGCATAAATGGCCTTACCTGCAATGCTTGGCATGGGTGCCATCATGGCGTTTGCCACCCGTGTTATTGAATGGATTGTTACCCGCATCGCCTCCCGCTTTACCAATCGCTTAGCGGGAATCCTGATCTGGACAACGCTCTATATCTCACTTTTGGTGGGTTTAGCGGTCACGCTTGCCGCCATTATCAGCGGCATTAGTGCCACCCTTCCTAACGATCTAGCCCAGGGCATCGGCGCGATTAAGCCCAACAACTTTGAAGCCTGCATAGCGGCCATTTATAGCAGCAAAGTAGCTGTTTGGGTCTTCCAGCAGAAACGCCAGTTGATCGACTGGGAACAAGGGAGGCCCGTTCTCTAATGGCCGTCTACGTTGTCACCGGTAAATTGGGCGCCGGAAAAACCCTAGTGGCTGTCGGTAAGATCAAAGACAAGCTTACCCAGGGGTGTAAGGTCGCCACGAATCTGGACTTGAACCTGAATAAGCTGATCGGTGAAAAAGCCAAAGAAACCCGCTGCTACCGTATTCCTGATAAACCCGTTCTTGCTGACCTGGAATCTATCGGTACCGGCACCGACGCGTACGACGAACACAAAAACGGCTTGCTCGTCCTGGATGAATGCGGCACCTGGTTTAATGCCCGATCCTGGAACGACAAAAGCCGCCAAGACGTTATCAACTGGTTTCTCCATGCCCGTAAATTGGGCTGGGACATTATTTTTCTGATTCAAGACTTGTCGATCATGGACAAGCAAGCCCGTGTTGCCCTGGCAGAACACGTTGTTTACTGCCGCCGCCTGGATCGCGTCTCCATCCCTTTTATCGGTGCGATTTACTCGCTATTCATGGGCTCAAAAATACCGTTGCCAAAAGTCCACCTCGGCATCGTTAAGTATGGCGACTCTCCACAAAGCCTCACTGTTGAACGTTGGACTTACACAGGCCGCGCGCTTTACCCCGCCTACGACACCAAACAAGCCTTCTCTGATCACTACCCCCACGGCACGTACTCCGTGCTGCCGCCCTGGTACACCCACGGCATGCACCGCGTACCCCATGACGCGAGGTTCTATATGAAAATGACCCGTATCTACTGGAAACGCTTCAACCGCCCGCTTCTCTCGTTCGCCTCGTTTGGTCTCGGCTGCCTACTCACGGTATCCGTTTTGGTGGCTGATCGCGTTAATGCTCGCGCCCAGGATCAACCGCCCCCCACGGCACCGCTAGAACTTCCCAACCTAAGCACCACCCGCATCGCCAGTTTTAGCCAGTTTGGCGACCACACCAACTACCGCCTCATTGATAGCGACCGCAACACATCCACCACTGACGATCTCGCCCGCCAAGGCTTCGCCATCGTCCCCGTGAATGCTTGCCTCGTCCGCGTAGAAAATGGAGTTACCCATGAAGAAATTCGTTGCTAATACCGTTGCCGCTTTCACTCTAGCCACACTCACCAGCACAGCCAACGCCACGCCGATACAGATGCAAGACACCGATATCCGTGATTTTGTGCGCTGGTACGTAGAGCAAACCGATACCTCATTGGCCATTCACCCCACGGCTACCGGCACACTCACCGTTTACGCACCGAACGTGCCCGATCACCAGCTTGATGAGTTCTTTCAGGGGGTGCTGAATTCACACGGCTACACCATACAGCCAGGTAACCCACCCACCGTTGTACCTGCTAGCCAGCGCCCACCGGCATCAGCGCCTGAAAAAACACCTGGTGTTTCTGTAGAACCCGCCGATCCTGCTACCATAATCGCCAACGCGCCTACACTCACCCCACCATCAGCCCCCCAGGCAACGCACCTGTTTTCCTTCGACAACGTGCGTGCCGATGACATTGCCCCGCTAATCACTAGCTTCCTCACTCAGAACGCTCAAGATGGCATCACCCCGCCTCGGGTACAGGTGCTTCACGCCTCCAACGCCATTTTAGCCAAGGGGCCAGAAAAGCAGCTTGAACAGCTTCAAGGGTTCATCCCTCAAGTGGACGTCGCACACCCTCAGTTACTCATCCAGGCGGTAATTTTTGAAACCACCGATGGGGACACCTTCGATCTCGGTGTGGCCCTTGGTCGCGCCACCGGCTCTCGCATTGCGGGTGGATTTAACACCGGCAACTTAGGCACATCACTTGCTTCCACTGGTGCCACCTTCGGGATCTTCGACGGCAATGTACTTGCATTAGCTATTAATGCGTTACAGCGCGACTCAAGCTCTAATGTGTTATCCACACCGCAAATACTGACCCTGTCCGGCAAGCGTGGAACGATCTCCATCGGCCAAAATGTGCCGTTTGTGACTGGCCGCGTCACTGGCGAATCAGCCGACGTTAACAGCCCCTTCCAGACCATTGAACGCCGCGATATTGGTATTCGCTTAAACGTCTTGCCCGTGGTCACAGCCTCCGGCTTAGTGATCATGGATATCACTACCTCGGCTGACTCGCTAACGGATTCTGTGCTAGCCTCAGACATTATTACGAATCAACGGCAGATCAATACCACCGTTCAGATACGTTCCGGCCAAACGCTTCTTCTAGGCGGCCTCTCGTCCCAAAACGACCAACAACAGGTCTCGGGCGTTCCAGGCTTACAGAGCGTTCCCATTGCTGGTCGTCTATTCCAGAACGAATCCAATTCCCGCCAACGTACCAATCTCCATGTGCTGTTACAGGCCACGGTGCTCCCTCGCTATGACGTTACCCAGCCCGTTGCACGCCTAAACGCCGCTCAAACCGTGGCAGGGCTGACAACCACAAGCTGGCGTCACGAGGTCGAGACCCTCCCTGTAACACGTCTCGCAGAGTAATTATCCAACTTGAGCTATTGGCTCATTACAGCACATTGCGACATTTAGAAATTTACAGGGAATAGGCCATGGAACGTTGGAATCGTTATTCGTTGGCATCGTTACAGCGAGGAGAAGAAGATCAATTTGGCAAGCTGCTGATTAGCTCCGCTGGTCAGCGTGAAATGCACAAAATTCATCTTCTTAACGCTGGCGTCGATACCGTCCGCCAGCTTTATCAAGGCAAACCGTGCCTTAACCAATTTGATGAGATCATTAACGTTTACAACGAAGGCAAAGGCGCAACCATGCGTCTCTTTGATGTAGATTGGGCAGTAGGTGCCGGCGCAGCCGGTTCCGGCTTCCGCTATCGACTCCAAAACAATGAACTAGGCGTGATCGTCTTTTTCCAGGCACGTCATGTCAAAAATGAGAACATCGGTACCCACCTAAAAGTTGAGCTTTCCCCTCACTTCATTCAGGAGCGCAGCCCCCAAGAGTGCCAAGACTTCATGTACAACATTGCGGCTCATATGCTCGCTCATGTTGAACCTATCGGCTGCGCAGTACACCTGGCGTTAGACGTACAAGGCTGGGAGCCACCAAGCGACTTTATGCAACGCTTCGTGACTCGTTCCAAGAAAATTATGCGGATCGACGGCGTTGATACCTTAGAGTTCACCCACGGTAATATTGCTACCACCTATGGCCGCGGTGAAACCTACATGTTTGGCACGGCTGGGGCGCTCCAATGCTGTATCTATAACAAGACACTAGAAGCCAAGCACCGCGACAAAATGCATTTCTGGGAAGGTATCTGGCAAAACGCTGTCGATGACGACCTAAATGCCACCTACAATCCAGAAGCCCCCGTTTGGCGTATCGAACTACGCTTCCATCAATCCGTCCTTCGTGAATATGCTCAAGGCATCCCCTGCAACGTCGATACCGGCGAAGTCCTGGACGCTTCCCACGGATTTAACCGCTTCATAGACGTAGTACCGCACCTCTCCGGCCTCTGGCGTACCGCCATGCAATCTTATCGACTGGATGCTCGCCGCAACCTTATTGATCCCGCGTGGCAAGTGATGCAGGAAGACGCCCGTTTCTACTGTCATGAGCCTGGCTTCATGTACAAACGTGCCCGCAAAGCACCTGGGCTCGGCAACGAAAAGAACGTAACCCTGGCGTTTGGCAACCTCATTAGCATTTACGCCCGTCAGGGTTTCCGCACCCATGAAGCTGTTCGCTTTCTCCAACGCTCCGGCATGTGGGAAGACCTCGCAGAATATTACCGACGACGAGGCGTCGACTCCGGCCAATTCAGGCAGATCGTCGAGCAAAAGCTGATAGAAAGGCGGCTGGTAGGTAAGGCAGCGTAAACATGGCCATCAAAAAAGTAGAAAATGGCTGGCAGGTTGATGTCCGCCCCTTTGGCGTACATGGAAAACGCGTCCGTAAAACCTTCCCTAGCCAAGCTAAAGCGAAGCGCTTTGAAAGCTATGTACTTGGCCAGGCAGCTATAGGTGAGCCATATGGCCCCAAAAAGCGCGACAAGCGGCGTTTAAAGGATTTAATCCAGCTTTGGTTTAACTACCACGGCGTATCGCTCAGAGACGGCCAACGGCGTTTTTCACAGCTAAATGCGCTCGCGGATATGATGGGCAACCCTCTTGCCAGCACGATCACCCCCGCTGACGCTACGCGCCTACGGCAGAAACGCCTCGAATCCGGTATTACCCCTAACACTGTGAACCATGACCAGGCGCATCTTAGAGCCGTATTCAATACGCTTATCAAGCTAGATGAATGGAGCGATACCAACCCTTTCGCAAAGGTGCAGCCGCTACGCCTCCAAGAAAAAGAACTTTCCTATCTCACCCATGAAGATATCAACGCGCTTTTTGAAGCGCTTAGCGAATCCAGCAACCCAGACGTTTTGCTCATTACTCACTTATGCCTAGTGACAGGAGCCAGGTGGAGTGAAGCACAATATTTAAGGGCGGAAATGCTCAGGAACAGCCGCGTTACCTTTAGCACAACCAAAAACGGTAGGAATAGAACGATCCCCCTTCCAGAAGATCTGTACCAGGCTTTGCTTGCTCATGGCCCTAGGATCGGCAGGCTTTTCCCCACTCCTGCCTATAAAGCTTTTTCGGCAGCCCTCATTAAAGCGAAAATTACGTTACCCACAGGCCAACGCACTCACGTTTTACGTCACACGTTTGCTTCCCACTTCATGATGAACGGCGGCGACGTTTTGACGCTACAAAAAATTCTTGGGCACCAAACTATTTCTATGACAATGCGTTATGCGCACCTTTCGCCCGATCATTTAGCCGACGCAATTAAGTACGCGCCGAAAATATCGGTGGACAAAAAGTGGACACTCGAAAAAACAGGGGAGTAAAAAAACCAGGCAAACAGACACGAAAAAGGGGCCTAAGCCCCTGATTCTAAAGATGGTGCCGGTGGCCAGACTCGAACTGGCACACCCGTAAAGGCGGCGGATTTTGAATCCGCTGCGTCTACCAATTCCGCCACACCGGCAATGGCTGCGCATTATACGTAGATAACCTCACAGGTCAATCACATTGACTGACTTTATCTATCTAAAGCGCTATCCTATGCCGCCTGTTTGACCACTGATAAGAGCCATTTCCATGCAGCGCGCGGATTTTCATTTCGAGCTACCCGACGAGCTAATTGCTCGCTACCCTTCTGAGCAGCGCAGCGACTGCCGTTTGCTATGCGTGGATGGCCAAAGCGGCGCGCTTGAGCATCGCCGGTTTGCTGATTTACTTGAACTACTCGAACCCGGCGACTTGCTGGTATTCAATGATACGCGCGTCATTCCAGCACGCTTGCACGGTCACAAGGCTAGCGGCGGTAAAGTAGAAATGCTGCTGGAGCGCCCGCTGGATAGCCACCGCGGTTTGGCACATATCCGTTCGAGTAAATCACCTAAGCCTGGCACCGAGCTGATCTTTGAAGGCGACATTCATGCGGTGGTTGAAGGCCGCCGCGATGCACTGTTTGAGCTGCGCTTTTTAGGCGACACGCCAATGATTGCGCTGCTTGAAAAGCATGGCCATATGCCACTGCCGCCCTATATCACCCGTGACGATGAGCTGAGTGATCGGGAACGCTATCAAACCGTGTATGCCCGCCGCGACGGTGCAGTAGCAGCGCCCACCGCGGGGCTTCACTTTGACCAACCGTTGTTGGATGCCCTGGCCGAGAAAGGCGTTAACAGTGCCTTTGTGACTTTGCACGTCGGCGCCGGCACCTTTCAACCCGTGCGCGTCGACAACATCCTTGAACACCATATGCACAGCGAGTGGATTGAGGTTTCTGAGACCGCCTGTCAACAAGTGCGTGACACTCAGGCTGCGGGGAAACGGGTCATTGCCGTCGGCACTACCAGCGTGCGCTGCTTAGAAAGCACTTGCCTGAAAAGTAGCGACGGCCAGATCGCCCCCTATAGCGGCGACACCGATATCTTTATCTACCCTGGCTACGAATGGCGCTGCGTGGACGCCCTAATCACTAATTTCCACCTGCC
This sequence comes from Halomonas sp. MS1, assembly GCF_024182575.1. NCBI lineage: Bacteria > Pseudomonadati > Pseudomonadota > Gammaproteobacteria > Oceanospirillales > Halomonadaceae > Halomonas > Halomonas sp. MS1. The sequence goes on along the minus strand of NZ_CP098926.1, from coordinate 2,301,631 downwards.
CGAGTCGACCCTGTTGATGCTGGTCTCTGCGTTTGCAGGCTATGACCACATGATGCGGGCATACCGCACGGCAGTTGACGAGCGCTACGCGTTCTTTAGTTATGGCGATGCCATGCTGCTGACCCGCTAAACACGATACGTCCAGCGCCTTAACCGATTATTGACGAGTTATTTAGATGCGAAACGAATGTTTTATGCGCTTTGAGCGCCTAGCCGACGATGGCCGTGCACGCCGGGGGCGCCTGCACTTTCCCCGCGGCACCGTCGAAACCCCTGCCTTTATGCCGGTGGGTACCTACGGCACGGTGAAGGGCATGACACCAGACTCCGTGAAAGAGATTGGCGCAGAAATCATTCTCGGCAATACCTTTCACCTATGGCTGCGCCCAGGCACCGACGTTATTGAAGCCCATGGCGATTTGCATGACTTTGCCCAATGGGACAAACCTATCTTGACCGACTCCGGCGGTTTTCAGGTTTTTTCCTTAGGCGAAATGCGCAAAATTACCGAGCAAGGCGTTCACTTCCGCTCACCGGTAGATGGCAGCAAGGTATTTATGGGGCCGGAAGAGTCCATGGCCGTGCAGCGCTCGCTGGGCTCTGACGTGGTGATGATCTTCGACGAGTGCACGCCGTACCCAGCCACCTTTGAAGAAGCCGAAAAATCCATGGAGCTTTCGCTACGTTGGGCGAAACGCTCACGCGAGGCTCATGGTGATTCGCCTTCAGCGCTGTTCGGCATTATTCAAGGCGGCATGCACCCAGAACTTCGCGAACGCTCACTAAAAGGGCTGCTCGAGATTGGCTTTGATGGCTTAGCCATTGGCGGTCTGTCGGTAGGCGAACCCAAAGAAGAGATGATCAAGGTACTCGATTATCTACCGACGTGGATGCCGGACGACACCCCGCGCTATCTGATGGGTGTTGGCAAACCAGAGGACTTGGTAGAAGGCGTGCGCCGTGGCGTCGACATGTTCGATTGCGTGATGCCTACTCGTAATGCGCGCAACGGCCACCTGTTCACCTCAGAGGGTACGGTCAAGATCCGTAACGCCAAGCACCGCTTTGATACCCAACCGCTTGATGCCGAGTGCGACTGCTATACCTGTAAGAATTTCTCACGGGGCTACTTGCACCACCTGGATCGTTGTAACGAAATGCTGGGTTCCATGCTCAATACCATCCATAACTTACGCTACTACCAGCGGGTAATGGCTGATTTGCGCGCGGCAATCGAAGCGGGTACATTGACGACCTTTGTGGAAGGCTTTTATGCCCAGCGCGGCCTGCCAGTGCCTCCCCTAGCGAATTAATCGCCATCCGCCATTGGCGGGTGGTTTAATCGGTTCACCCATTGAGTTTTCTAACCCAGGAGTTCTCTGCAATGCTGGATTTCTTCATCTCACCAGCCCATGCCCAAGAAGCCGCTGCCGGCGGTGGCATCGCGCAAATTGTTATGCTGGTTGGTTTTGTGCTGATTTTTTACTTCCTGCTGTGGCGCCCCCAGGCAAAGCGCGCTAAGCAGCACAAACAGCTGGTTACAGGCTTGGCCAAAGGCGATGAAGTCGTCATCGGTGGCGGCCTTGTTGGTCGTGTTACCAAAGTTAATGATGAGTTCCTAACGCTGGAAGTTTCTGAAGGCACCGAAGTTAACGTGCAGAAAAATGCCGTTGCTGCCGTACTTCCTAAAGGCACTATTAAGTCCATCTAACGCCTGCATCTCCCCCCTGCCGATCCAGTGCCAGCCACCCCGGCAGGGGTGACATGGTAGCCACGATGGTGAACTTTGCTGTGCGCGGTCTGTCCGTGCACAGCAATTCCGTTTGTAATTGAAGGCAGGGCTTGCATGCTCAACCGTTACCCCCTGTGGAAGTATCTGCTGATACTGGTCGTCCTGGTGGTTGGCCTTATCTATTCGCTTCCCAATTTATTCCCCGCAGATCCCGCCATCCAGGTTAGCGATGCCCAGGGCGACTCGCTGGATGAACGGCAAATATCCCGCGTTGAAGAAGCGCTCATTGATAGCGATATCGGCATTAAAGCCATTGAAGAAACGAATGGCCAATGGCTAATTCGCCTTCAGAGTGATGATGATCAGCTAGACGCCCGCGATATTGCCGCAGATGTATTGGGTAGTGACGCGACTGTCGCACTCAACCTCGCTGACGCCACCCCTGGTTGGCTGCAAGCCTTTTCCGCATCTCCCATGACACTGGGCCTCGATTTACGTGGAGGCGTGCACTTCTTACTCGAAGTAGATATGGATGCCGCCCTTACCCAGCGCTTGGAAGTGAATGCCAGCGCCATGCGTGAACTGCTACGTGGGGAGCGCATTCGCTATCGCAACACCACCATCGACGAGCGTTCACTTTCAATCGCCTTTGGCAGTGCAGAAGACCGCGATACTGCCCGGCGCTTGATCAGCCGCGACTTCCCTAATTTTGAATACAGCAATGAAGGCGATGGTCGTGCTTCCAACCTAGTCATGACGCTCAGCGACCAAACGGTTAACGAGATTCAGGACTATGCGATCAATCAAAACTTAACCACGCTACGCAACCGCGTTAACGAGTTGGGTGTCGCTGAGCCGATGGTTCAACGCCAAGGGCCTAGCCAAATCGTGGTTGAGCTGCCCGGCGTTCAAGATACCGTGGCTGCAAAGCGTATTGTGGGTGCAACGGCAAACCTAGAGTTTCGCCTGGAAGCTCGCAACGATACGCCTGACACGGAAACCGAACGTCTAGAATTCCGTAACGACCCTGCACGCTCGGCAGAGCTGATGCGCGATGTCATTATTACCGGTGATAGCGTATCCAGTGCCAGCAATAGCTTTGATGAAAATGGTCGTCCGCAGGTCAACATTAACTTGGACGGCACCGGCGGTACATTAATGAACCGCGCCACGCGAACCAACATCGGTCGCAATATGGCGGTATTGTTCATTGAACATAAAAGCGAAGATCGCGTAGAAATCGACCCCGAAACGGGCGAAGAAACGATTATTCGCGAGCCCTACGTCGAACGCGGCTTGATCAGCCTTGCTACCATCCAAAGTGCACTAGGTAACAGCTTCCGCATTACCGGCTTAGACTCACCGACTGAAGCTGCTGAGCTTGCTCTTCTGCTCCGCTCTGGTTCACTGGCCGCCCCTATCTACTTTGTCCAGGAACGCACCATTGGACCAAGCCTGGGTGCCGAAAACATTGAACGTGGCCTGCTATCAGTACAAATCGGCTTGTTACTGGTCGTGCTGTTTATGCTGGTGCGCTACAAAGTGTTTGGGGTATTTGCCAACATCGCCCTAGCGCTAAACCTAACGCTGCTCGTCGCGGTTATGTCGATGCTGGGCGCTACGTTAACACTACCAGGCATTGCCGGGATTGTGCTGACGCTAGGCATGGCAGTTGATGCCAACGTGCTGATATTCGAGCGTATACGCGAAGAATTGCGCAACGGCATGTCGATTCAGCAAGCAATCCATGCGGGCTACGAGCGCGCTTTCACTTCTATCGTGGATGCCAACATCACCACGCTGCTGGTAGCGGTGATTCTGTTCTCGATCGGTACCGGCCCAGTGAAAGGGTTTGCCGTTACGCTCTCCATTGGCATTTTGACATCCATGTTCACGGCACTACTGGTAACGCGCGCCATGGTCAACCTGACCTATGGCAGCAAGCCCGTCAAAAAGCTGTGGATTTAAACACATGGATCTAAATGGCATAGATTTGAAAAGCATGGATCTGAACCACGTGCTTAGCCCAGAATTTAAGAGGTGGTAATGAAACCCCTATCACAACTGCGAATCGACTTTATGGGGCGGCGCAACCTTGCGTTTATCGTCTCTGCCTTGATGCTAATCATCTCGATTGGCGCGATTATTTTTCAGCAGCTAAATCTCGGACTGGACTTCACCGGCGGCACCCTGGTGGAAGTGCGCTACGGCGCAGTCCCGTCCTTAGACGCGATTCGCCAATTGCTCGAAGACAGTGGTTTCCAAGACGTGTCGGTGCAAACGTTTGGCGCATCAACAGAAATACTTATCCGCATTCAGCAAGCGTTCGATGCGGATGTCGGTAACGATGTTGTCAGCCTGCTACGTGCCAATGGCGATAGCGTTAATCTTGTGCGGGCCGAATTTGTCGGTGCACAGGTAGGCGACCAACTTCGCGACCAAAGCGGCTTAGGCCTTCTAGTGGCATTGGGCGTGGTGATGCTTTACGTTGCCTTCCGCTTTCAATATAAGTTTGCTCTTGGTGCCCTGCTAGCCTTGCTGCACGATGTCATCATTGTTGTTGGCGTCTTCGCGCTGTTCAAGCTTGAGTTCGATCTAACAGTACTGGCAGCGATTTTGGCCGTTATCGGTTACTCGCTAAACGATACGATTGTTGTCTATGACCGTATCCGCGAGACCATTCGAACATCGCGTATTGATGATATGCCGCAAATCTTCAACGAAGCGATCAATGCCACCCTGTCCCGCACGCTCGCCACCTCTGGTACTACGGTACTGGTGTTGCTGGCGCTGCTGCTATTAGGCGGCGACATGATCGAGAACTTCGCTATTGCGCTGTTAATTGGCATCGTGGTGGGTACGTTCTCATCAATTTATATCTCAGGTGCGTTACTGATTCCGCTCAAGCTTTCACGGGAAGACCTTATCCCCACCAAGAAAGAGACGGACGAAGAGGAAGAAGAGCTGCCGTAAACCAGCAAAAGCAATCCGCAACAAAAAGGCTCTGCCGATAAAATCGACAGAGCCTTTTTAATGCGTGGTCATCGAGCAGACTGTATCAATCGCTTTTACCACTTACCATTTTTACGAACTTAAAAATGCGGTGCCAATTGTTTAATCAAGGCTTTGTACAAACGCGGGCCAGCGGCCATCAGCTGACCTTCAGCGGCCACTGTCGGCTTGCCGTCAGGCGTACCCATCAATGCACCGGCTTCTTTCAGCAATAGCGTTCCCACCTGCATATCTTGCTCTTCAAGTCCCAGAACAAAGACGCTGTCCACACGCCCACAGGCCAGCTCACAAATATCCAGCAGGCCGCTACCAGATGCCAACATGGCGTCTACTTGGGGGGCTAACTGCTGAGTAATGGTCAGGTAAGCTGGCAAATGGCTGGGGCGCAACCAGGTTTCTGGCAGGCTCATCGCTATCCGCGTACCGCTAATCGCGGTAGGTTTGCTTACACGCATGCGCTTATCGTTATGCTGAGCACCGCGGCCGCGGCTGGCGATATACTCATCGTCAGAAAACGGACAGATAATTACCGCGTGTTCGGGGCGATCTTTAACGAGACACACCACTGAGAGAGCAAAGCCCTTACCTGCCACCGCTAAATTGGAATAGCCGTGCATTGGTTCAATTTTCCAGACGATATCAGCGCCTTCGCCTTCACCCGCTTTATGGGGCGTATAGCGGCCACTGAAGCCGTGCAGGGGATACCCACGCTGCAGCTGCTGAACAATGGTGGCCTCTGCTTTGCGAGCGGTGTCTTCTAGCAAGCGGTCGAGGTTAAATTCATCGTGAGCATTTTCAATGCGTTCACGAACACGTAAAAAGTGTTCAACAGCGCCACGCGCAGCGCGCAGCGTAAATTGGACCATAGGATTCATGATCGGGCCTTGTCACAGTGATGTTAAAGAACGGAGGCAGTGGCAGGACTGCTTTGGCGGGCAATTCTAACAGAGCCCCCTCGGGCATGCTATCGACTCATGCTAAACTGCGCGTTTTCCGTACTTGATTACCGAGCCCATTATGCTTGAGCGCATCCGTATTGTTCTTATTGGCACTAGCCATCCTGGTAATATTGGCGGCGTCGCCCGCGCCATGCACAACATGGGCTTAGCCGATTTAGCCCTGGTGGCGCCGCGCTGTGAGGTGATTACCCAAGACAGCATTTCCCGCGCTTCGGGAGCCGACCACCTGCTGCATCAGGCAAAAGTCCACGCCTCTCTTGAAGACGCCGTTGCTGACTGCACGCTTGCTGTGGGCGCTAGCGCCCGTTCGCGCACGCTGCCCTGGCCAATGATTTCCCCACGCGAGCTGGCCGAGCGCCTGCCCAGCGAATGCCAGCCCGACAATGCGCGTGTCGCGCTGGTGTTTGGCCGCGAGGACAGCGGCTTAACCAATGCCGAGCTGCAGCGTTGTCATGCCCACGTGCATATTCCCACCAATGCAGATTTCAGCTCGCTAAACCTGGCTGCCGCCGTTCAGGTGATTGCCTATGAGTGCCGTATGGCATGGCTAAGCCAACAGGATAGCGCCAGCACCGCTGAAGAGCCGGATGATGCGCTGGCCACCCATGCCGAACTAGAGCGCTACTTTGAGCACTTGGAGCGCACGCTGATTGCCATTGAATTTCATGACCCCGCACAGCCGCGCCAACTGATGGCGAGATTGCGTCGCCTGTACCTACGTGCTCGTCCTGAAAAAATGGAGATGAATATTCTGCGTGGCATTCTTTCGGCAACCGAAAAAGCGACAGACAAACATCGTCCATAGCGCTGACCACCGCTGCGGCTTGGGCAACCGAAGCTTGAAGTCGTATCGGTGCGCCCCAACATCGTTTTTTTGAGCGCTGCATTGCACTAACTATATTTCAAGTACCATATTCCAAGCACCATATTCCAAGAGCTTATGATTACCGCCCTTTAACGCCCAAGGATCACCCATGTTTCAACGCCTGCGTGAAGACATTAATAGCGTATTCGACCGCGACCCAGCGGCACGTAACTCTCTTGAGGTGCTGACCAACTATCCCGGCCTGCACGCCCTGCTGCTTCACCGCTGCAGCCACTGGCTATGGAAGAAAAATTTTAAATGGTTGGCGCGAACGCTATCGACGTTTTCCCGCTGGCTGACCGGTATTGAGATTCACCCAGGCGCCACTATTGGCCGCCGTTTCTTTATTGATCACGGCATGGGCGTGGTGATTGGTGAAACAGCGCTAGTCGGCGATAACGTGACCCTTTATCAAGGCGTTACCTTAGGCGGCACCAGTTGGAATAAGGGTAAGCGTCACCCTACGCTAGAAGATGGTGTCATTGTTGGCGCTGGCGCTAAGATTCTTGGCCCGTTCACCGTTGGCGCAGGGGCTAAAATTGGCTCTAATGCCGTGGTCACCAAAGAAGTGCCATCCGGCGCTACCGTGGTGGGCATTCCTGGCAAAATCGTTAAACGCGCCGACCCCGATGTCGAGGAAGCGTTAGATGTTGACCCGGCTCGCCGCGAAGCGATTTGCCAAAAATTTGGCTTCGATGCTTACGGTGTTAGCCAGGATATGCCCGACCCTGTGGCACGTTCGATGCAGGCGATGCTGGATCACATGCACGCCGTGGATGAACGCATTGAACGTATGTGCTCGACACTGCGTCAATTAGATGCCAACTATCGCGACGGCCAACTCCCGGCTCTGCGCGATGAAGATTTCGCCGACATTCTTGATGAAAACGATACGGGCTGCCCAGGGGTTGGCAAACACAGTTCCGAGCCAAAAGCCGACCCCGAGGCGGGCGAGCCAGCAGCCGCCAGGACACAGCAAAGCGCTCCTGATTCAACGCCTAACTCGCCATCTGATGCAGCGGCTGATTCAACCTCTGACTCAACGACATCGCGCAATAGTTGACCAAAGCACTCAGGATTTCCATAATGGCGTTACATTTGCCGTAAGTGCGCTGAGGTTCAGCGTCGAGGTGCCTGTCATGCGCTTGACCACTAAAGGCCGTTACGCCGTTACCGCCATGCTCGATTTGGCGATAAATACCCCCCAAGGCCCGACCAGCTTGGGGGATATTTCTCAGCGTCAGGAAATTTCGCTCTCTTATCTTGAGCAACTATTTGCACGCCTGCGCCGAGCGGGCCTCGTTAGCAGCGTGCGTGGTCCTGGTGGCGGCTATTTGCTGGCTAAACCAGCCGAAGACATCAGCGTTTCCCAAGTGATTGATGCTGTTAATGAGACCGTGGATGCAACACGCTGCCAAGGGCTTTCAGACTGCCAACAAGGCGACACCTGCCTAACCCATCACCTGTGGTGTGATCTATCAGGGCAGATTCGTAACTTCCTTGATGACACCAGCCTTGCACAACTGATGCAGCGCCCCGATGTTATACGCATTGCCTCTCGGCAAAAGCAGCGCGTAGAAGCTGGCATTCTCGCCTCATCCCCTTAACGGCTTTCACTGCACGTTGGACTCTATGACGATGACCTCCACCCCTTCGCTGCCGATTTATTTGGACTATGCCGCGACCACGCCGGTCGATACCCGTGTGGCCGACGTCATGCAGCGCTATTTAACTGTTGATCAGCTGTTCGCCAACCCTGCCTCGCGCAGTCACATGCTGGGCTGGCAGGCGGAACAGGTGGTAGAGCAGGCTCGCCGTCAAGTCGCCGATACCATTAACGCAGACCCACGTGAAGTGGTTTGGACCAGCGGTGCCACTGAGGCCAACAATCTAGCGCTGATCGGCTACATGCGCGCCAATCGTGAGCGCGGCATGCATCTGGTAACGTCCACCATTGAGCATAAAGCGATAGTGGATACTGCCAACGCCCTGGAAAGCGAAGGTTTTGAAGTGACGTGGCTCACGCCTGGGCGAGACGGGCGTACCACCCCAGAACAGCTGCGTGCCGCCATGCGAGACGACACGGCACTCGTGTCATTAATGGCGGTCAATAACGAATTGGGTAGCATTAATGATATTGCCGCGCTGGCAGAGGTTGCCCATGAGTTCGGGGCTGTTTTTCATACTGATGCGGCCCAAGCTGTAGGACGTATTCCGTTAGATGTGGTGGCGCAACAAATTGATCTAATGTCGCTGTCTGGACATAAAGTTTATGGCCCCAAAGGCGTTGGTGCGCTTTACGTCAAACGCCATCCAGATATACGCATAGAAGCACTTATCCATGGTGGCGGCCACGAGCGAGGCATGCGCTCTGGCACACTTCCGACCCATCAAATTGCCGGCATGGGTGAAGCGTTTGCGCTAATGCAACACCATCACCAGGAAGATCAAGCTCATATCGCCCAGCTACACGCACGCTTCCTAAAAGGGCTAGAAGATGTTGATGGTGTCTTCGCCAACTCTCCGCTGGAAAATGCCGTTCCCAATATTTTAAACCTGGCATTTAAAGGGGTAGACGGTGAATCTCTATTGATGGCGCTGCGCGATGTTGCTGTGTCAACCGGGTCTGCTTGTAACTCTGCTAGCGTCGACCCTTCCTACGTTTTATTGGGAATCGGCACACCGCGCGCCCTTGCACTCTCATCGCTACGTTTTAGTTTTGGGCGTTTCACCACTGACGCCGACATTGATCATGCGCTGACACTACTGCGCCACGCGTTGAGCGGACTACGCTCAACGCGTTAAACGGCTGATGCCACATTTGGCAATCAACCTACCGACTTCTTGAAGGAGGACGCCCGATGGCAACTCTCAACATTACCCCCGCTGCTGCTCAGCAAATCCGTCACGTTCTCGACGAGCGTGGCCAGGGGCTTGGGCTGCGCGTTTCTGTAAAACCTAGCGGCTGCTCAGGCTATAGTTACGTACTCGACTTTGCCGATGACGTAAGCGATGACGAAATTCGCTTTGAAGAGCACGGCGCCAGCGTGTATATCGCGCCAGACGCGCTAGAAATACTCAACGGCAGTGAAGTGGACTATGTCAGCGAAGGGCTGAATCGCTTTTTCCGCTTCAACAATCCCAACGTAAAAGATGAGTGTGGCTGTGGCGAAAGCTTCACGGTCTAAACGTTTAGCGCTGCATCACCGGTATTCATCACCCCCTTGAGGCGCTATAATCGCGGCCACTCGGCAATCGGTAATGCACAGCAGCCCTGCCGACTCTTTTTTCCTGCGCCGCCTCGGCTTTCCGGGGCGGCACTTCTGCTTTATGCCTCTTAAGGAGATTCCACCATGGCAATTGAACGTACTCTTTCTATTATCAAGCCTGATGCCGTTGCTAAAAATGCGATTGGCGACATCATTTCTCGCTTTGAAAAAGCAGGCTTGAAAGTTGTTGCTGCGAAGATGGTTCATCTTTCTGAAGAAAAAGCAGGCGGTTTCTACGCCGAACACAAAGAGCGCCCTTTCTTTAAAGACCTTGTGGGCTTCATGACCTCTGGCCCGGTTGTTGTTCAGGTACTGGAAGGCGAAGGCGCTATCGCTAAAAACCGCGACCTGATGGGTGCTACTAACCCGAAAGAAGCGGCGCCCGGCACTATCCGCGCTGACTTTGCGGAAACAATCGACGCAAACGCTGTCCATGGTTCTGATTCTCCGGAAAGCGCTGAGCGCGAAATTAGCTACTTCTTCGGTAACGACGAAATTTGCCCGCGCTAAACCAAGCGTGCCGCCGATTCAACATCCGTTGCCGGCCATTTTCGCGGGGGCTATGCCCCCGCCTTTTCTCTGAACGCTGACCGCCATGACCACTACCGTAGCTCAACATACGCCTACCTCTCTCTCCTCGACCGAAAGCGAACCTGCCGCCACTAACGCGCCAGAGCGCCAGAACCTGCTGGGCATGTCTCGCGAGCAGATGGAGGACTTCTTTTTGTCGATTGGCGAAAAGAAGTTTCGCGCTGCCCAGCTAATGAAGTGGATTCACCAGGAAGGTAGCGATGATTTTGCTGCCATGACGAATCTATCCAAACCGCTGCGAGAAAAACTGGCTCGGCTGGCTGAGATTCGTGGCCCTGGCGTTGTCTATGAAGGTACCTCCAGCGACGGCACACGCAAGTGGGTCTTGGAAGTAGAAGATGGCAGCTACGTGGAAACGGTGCTGATTCCTGCGGAGAATGGCAAACGCCGAACGCTATGCGTCTCTTCCCAGGTAGGCTGCTCGTTAGACTGCAGTTTTTGCTCAACGGGCAAACAAGGCTTCCAGCGTAATCTGACCGCTGCCGAAATTATCGGCCAGGTTTGGGTCGCCCAGCGTAGCGTAGGCCCGCGCCGCGATACCGCTAATCGTCCGGTGACTAACGTAGTCATGATGGGCATGGGCGAGCCGCTGCTCAACTTTGATAACGTCGTGCCAGCAATGAAGCTGATGCTCGACGACAATGGCTATGGACTTTCCAAACGCCGCGTCACGCTTTCCACATCCGGCGTTGTGCCGATGATAGATAAGCTTGGCGATGAGATCGATGTAAGCTTAGCCATTTCGTTGCACGCTTCTACTGATGAGCTACGCAACGAGCTGGTACCGATTAACCGTAAATATAATATTCGCGCGCTGCTGGATGCCTGCCACCGTTATCTATCCAAATGCCCGGATAACCGTCAGGTTACCATCGAATATACGCTCATTAGAGATGTGAATGATCAGCAGGAACATGCTGAACAACTGGCGGCACTGCTAAAAGAGCTGCCCTGCAAAATCAACCTGATACCTTTCAACCCATTTCCTAATTCAGGCTACGAAAAGCCCTCACGTAACCAAGTGATGCGCTTTCAGCAATGGCTATACGACCTGGGTTATAACGCCACCGTACGCATCACGCGGGGCGATGATATCGACGCTGCTTGTGGCCAACTGGTAGGAAAGGTGAAAGACCGCACTAAGCGAAGTGCGCGCTATATTCAGTCTGTACAGCTTGATGCGGACTAAACCGCCGTTATCTTGACTTCCGTCGAGTGCGGCGCTTTGATGGACACGTTTTCAAACCGCCACAAGTGCAGCTCTATCGAATGACGATGCATCTGATGATCACTGCAAGATGGTTATTAGCAGAGAGTTATTAGAAGATAGTTATTAGAAGATTGTTATTAGCAGATAGCGACTACAAGAGGGTGTACATGATCGGTCACCGCTGGCGACGTTACCCATCCCGGGTTCACATGCTGTGCGTGCTAGTAAGCAGCATGTTGTTAGCTGGCTGTGCCACGTCAGGTAGCACGTCTTCTCAGGCTGACGATGACGCTGCAGACGCTTACACCCAACTAGGCGTTGCTTACCTAGAACGCGACAACCTAACCCGTGCGCTCAGCGCGCTTGATCGTGCGCTTGAAATTAATCCACGCAATGCCGAGGCACTTCAGGCGCTTGCGCTGGTCTATCAACAGCAGAGTGAAAATGAGCTTGCAAATCGCTATTTTCAGCAAGCGATTAACACCGCACCTTCTTTGACACGTGCGCGTAATAATTACGCGGCGTTTTTATATCAGCAGGGGCAGTTCAACGCCGCTTGCGAACAGTTAGAAATAGCATCTCACGATGCCCAATATGCCAATCGCGCCCAGCTATTTACTAACCTAGGGCAGTGCTATTTGGCAGCCGATAACATTGATGAAGCGCGCAAACGCTTATTGCGCGCAGTGAGCATTGATCCACGTAGCCCGCGTGGATATTTATTATTAGCCGAACTTGAAGCTTCACAGGGCAATTATGGTCAAGCCTGGGAGCCGCTGCAGCGCTATTTGCAGCTGGCCGGGCAAGATCCAGTCGCGTTGGAAATGGCGATCGATATCGCCCACGCCCGTGGTGATCACGCTGCGGCTGCGAACTACCAGCGCTTATTGAATATTGACTAACGGTGCCCTGACCACCTAATTATTGAAGGATGCTCAGCTATGAGCGATACACAATCATACGATAATGTTACGACCTCTAGCCCCATTGCCACACCCGGCGAGCTTCTCTCACGCCAACGCGAAGCACTCGGCGTACCGCTTACCGATGCCGCACGGGCGCTTAATTTACGCCCTGCGGTTGTCGACGGTTTAGAACAAGATAACTACGAAGAAATCCCTGTTGCCGCTTATCGCCGGGGCTATTTACGTGCTTATGCAAAATACCTGGGCATGGATGATCGTCTAGTACTTGAGGCCTACCAAGCTAACCATGGGAGTACAGAGACAGATCGTCGGGTGGCTCCAGTGTCAGTCACCCGGCCACCATCGCGTATTGGTGCATGGTTATTTAAGCTAGTCACCCTGCTAGTGATTGTTGCCTTGATTGCCGTCACGGTCATGTGGTGGCAAAGCCGTGGCGGCAGCGAACCCCCCAGCATGGGGAGCAATCCTTCACTAGAAGAAGGCGGCTCCAGCGATACGCCAGCCGACAATGCAACACCGACTGAACAAACGCTGGCAGCTACCCCTCAGTTGCCTAGCAACGCAACAGCACAACAAACCGGCACAGCCGAGGGAGTCGATGAGGGAGCGGCTAACGCCGCAACGGCTGCCATTGAGTCGGCATCAGAGTCGTCTACGTCTGCCGAAGGGGCAGAAGCTGCTGAGCTCACCGCTGCAGATACAGCTGAACAAGCGGACGCCGCCACTGACAGTGAAGACAACACGGTCGAAACAGCGCCCGCAACAAATCCAAACCTGCTTGAACTTACGTTTAACGAGCAGTCGTGGACTGAAATTTTTGATGCCAATAACCAGCGAGTGTTCGTTGGTCTGCAAACGCCTGGCACCACAGCAAGTGTTGAGGGCGAACCGCCTTTTCGTTTAACTATCGGCAATGCCACCGGCGTAGAGCTGCGCTATGAAGGCGAGGACGTTAACCTTGTCCAGCGCGCCGGTGCCAATAATGTTGCCCGCTTTACCCTGGGAGAGTGACCCGTCTTATGCACGCCCCTTCTCCGATTAAACGCCGCTTCTCGCGTCAAATTCACGTTGGCAATGTGGCTGTAGGTGGTGATGCACCTATTGCCGTTCAGAGCATGACCAACACAAATACGCTGGACGTCGATGCCACCGTGGCACAAATTCAGCAGTTAGAAAAAGCGGGAGCCGATATTGTCCGCGTTTCGGTACCCGATATGGACGCCGCTGAAAGTTTTGGCAAAATTAAGCAGCGTGTCGATGTCCCACTGGTGGCAGACATTCATTTTGACTACAAAATTGCCCTGCGTGTCGCCGAACTAGGTGTCGACTGCTTGCGTATTAATCCAGGTAACATTGGCCGAGAAGATCGCGTACGTGCGGTTGTTAATGCTGCCCGCGATAACGGCATACCGATTCGTATTGGCGTCAATGCCGGGTCGCTGGAAAAAGATCTACAGAAAAAGTATGGCGAGCCCACTCCCGCAGCGTTAGTGGAGTCGGCCATGCGCCATATTGATTACCTGGATCGCCTTGATTTCCAGGAATTTAAAGTCAGCGTCAAAGCCTCAGATGTGTTTATGGCGGTAGCCGCGTACCGCGACCTGGCTACCCGTATCGAGCAGCCACTCCATCTAGGCATTACCGAAGCCGGCGGCCTGCGCTCGGGTACGGTGAAGTCGTCGATTGGTCTTGGCATGCTGCTAATGGATGGCATTGGCGACACAATTCGCGTATCGCTCGCCGCCGATCCGGTGGAAGAAATTAAAGTCGGCTTTGACATGCTTAAAAGCCTAAGGCTGCGAGCCAAAGGCATTAATTTTATTGCCTGCCCTAGCTGCTCACGGCAAAATTTTGATGTTATTAGCACCATGAACCAGCTAGAAGAGCGGCTTGAAGACGTCATGACCCCACTGGACGTATCGGTGATTGGTTGCGTCGTTAATGGCCCAGGTGAAGCGAAAGAAACCGATATTGGTCTAACCGGCGGCTCCCCTGCCAACTTGGTGTACATCGATGGCAAACCCGCTAGCAAGCTGCGTAACGACCACTTGGTGGATGACCTTGAAAAGCTGATCCGCGATAAAGTACGCCAAAAACAGCAGCAAGAAGACGACATGATTGCGCGCAGCGTTTAAAAAAGCCGAGCAAGCGATACCCAACCTGGAGGCGGGCATAACCTTTTTTCCCCGCCCCAGTGTTGTCTCCCATACAAGGAGTTTTCATTGAGCAAGTCCGCCGCAAAAAAAATTCAAGCTATCCGTGGTATGAATGATTTATTGCCCAGCGAAAGCCCCCGCTGGCAATTTTTTGAAGCCAAGGTGCGTCAGTTGATGCATCGCTATGGCTTTGATGAAATCCGTACGCCCATTGTTGAACAAACGGCGCTATTTGCTCGCTCTATTGGTGAAGTCACCGATATTGTCGAAAAAGAGATGTATACGTTCGACGACCGCAACGGCGACAGCCTGACGCTGCGCCCCGAAGGTACGGCTAGCTGTGTACGGGCAGCGATGGAACATGGCTTGCTGCATAACCAAACGCAACGGTTGTGGTATCAGGGCCCAATGTTCCGCCACGAGCGTCCGCAAAAAGGCCGCTATCGTCAATTTCATCAGGTAGGCGTAGAAACGTACGGCTTTGATGGACCGGATATCGATGCAGAAGTCATTCTGCTTTCAGCGCGTCTATGGCAAGAGCTCGGCTTACTGGAGCATGTGACGCTAGAGCTTAACTCCCTAGGCTCCACAGAGGCGCGCGCGGCCTATCGCGACAAACTCGTCGCTTATTTTGACCAGCATCACGACGTCCTTGATGATGACTCTAAGCGCCGCCTCACCAGCAACCCACTGCGCATTTTGGATTCCAAGAATCCAGCGATGGCGGAAATGCTCAACGGTGCGCCGCAGTTGATGGATCATTTGGACGATGAGTCGCGGACACATTTTGAACAACTCAAAGCAATGCTGGATGCAGCAGGCATTGACTACGTTGTTAACCCACGCCTAGTACGCGGTCTTGATTACTACTGCCGCACGGTATTTGAGTGGACGACCACGGCCCTAGGCAGCCAAGGCACGGTATGTGCAGGCGGCCGCTACGATGGCCTGGTCGAACAACTAGGCGGAAAGCCCACGCCAGCGGTTGGTTTTGCCATGGGTATCGAGCGCTTAATATTGCTGCTGGAAACATTAGACCTGATTCCAGAAGAAGCGCTAGGTGGCTGCGATGTTTATCTGCTACCCATGGATGACAACGCTACTATTGTCGCCCTCACCCTGGCTGAAAAACTACGTAGTGAGCTGCCAACCCTTAGGCTGCAGTTACACTGTGGTGGCGGCAGTTTTAAAAGCCGTATGAAAAAAGCGGACAAAAGCAACGCACCGATTGCCGTCTTATTGGGCGAAGATGAGCTAGCAGAGCAAGCCGTAACGCTTAAGTTCCTGCGTGATGATCGCGAACAGTTGCGCGTATCTCAGGCTGAGCTCACCGCGACACTGCAAAACCTAGTGCCCCACTAACCTTACTGCCTACTCTCTGGCAGACGAACACTCGCCAGCCGCTCTTGCGGCTGAGCTAAAGAACAGGAGGCCGCCCGTGGCGGAGCTGAGAAGCGAAGAAGAACAGCTAGAGGTAATTAAACGCTGGTGGAAAGAGAACGGAACCTCTCTCATAGCAGGGGCTGTTCTTGCTGCGGCGGGTGTGTTTGGCTGGAATGCATGGCAAAACTATCAAGAAGGCCAAGCAGAAGCCGCCTCCGTGCGTTATCAGCAACTCGTCAACATGACCGCTGGTAACACTTTGGCAGATGATCAGTTAGCCAATGCCCGTGAGCTCATTGATGAAATCACCAGTGACCATGGCGACACCCTCTACGCAGAGTTAGCACAGCTGCTGGAAGCACGTTTAGCCGTTCAACAGGGTGATCTTGATGCAGCGAAAAGCGCGCTTGAGAACGTGGCTAGCGACTCCTCTCGCCGCTATGTGCAAAGCCTTGCATGGCTGAGATTAGCGCGCATTGAGATTGCAAACGGCAATCCACAAGCCGCCCTGAGTTTGTTAGATAAGTCGATTAGCGATGCTCTGGCAGCTCAACAGGCCAACGTGCGCGGCGACGCTTACGCTGCGTTAGACCAAACAGAACAAGCGCGAGACGCTTGGCAAACTGCGCTAGAACTGGCTCAAACCCAGAATCAGCCGCTTTACGGCGTACAGTTCAAGCTTGATGATCTCGGCGTCGAAGAGGTGACACAATGATCATGACCAGTCTTCCCAAATCGCTATTTTCAAAGCCTTCTGTGCGCATTACCGTCGGAGCCGTGGCACTCGCCTTGCTAGCAGGCTGTGCCAGTAAAGGCGAACCGGCTGACTCGCCTAAAGAGCTGCGTAGTTTTACAGCAACTTCAACGCTTAATGAGGTATGGGACAGAGACGTAGGCGATGGTCTTGGTCGTGCCCGTTACCCCATTGCTCCGGCTCGTGAAGGCGACAGCGTATTTGCTGCGGATGCCAATGGATTGGTCGCCGCCTTTAACGCCAATAACGGCAACCGCGAGTGGGAAATCGAGCTGGATACGCCTATTTCAAGCGCGCTTAACGCCATTGCAGGTCAAGTCTATTTAGGCACCCGTAACGGTGAAGTTATTTCCCTGGATCAGCGCGACGGTAGTGTCAATTGGCGCTCACGGGTCTCCAGTGAAGTGCTGGCAGCACCTCAAGCGAATCAACAGCTACTACTGGTGCAGAGCGTTGACGGCCAAATCACCGCACTCGACCGTGTCACTGGCGAGGAGCGTTGGGTATATGCCAGCTCACAACCGTCGCTCACCCTTCGTGGTACCGGCACGCCAATGGTCATTGATCCTGTAAGCTTTGTTGGCTTTGCTAACGGACGACTAGCAACATTAGACAATCGCAATGGCCAACCACTGTGGGAGTTACAAATTGCGACTCCCCGCGGACGTAGCGACGTCGACAGGTTGGTTGATCTTGCCGGTCAGCCGGTAGTAACGCCTGATGGTCGACTTTTCGTTACTAGCTATAACGGTAGCGTTGTCGCTTTAGAAGCAACCCGCGGTGGCGTTCTATGGGAAAGCAACTTATCTAGCCGCCATACGCCTATTTTGGTAGGTAACATTCTGCTAGTGGTCACTGATGATAGCCACGTCGTTGGCCTGAATGCCGACAACGGACAGGAAGTGTGGCGTAACGATGACTTGGAAGACCGCCGGTTAACAGCACCTGCGTTTGCAGATGGCCGCGTGGTCGTCGGTGACTTCGAAGGCTACGTTCATCTACTTGATGCCCGCGAAGGCACGTTAGTAGGCCGTACGCGCGTGCACAAATCTGGCATTAGCGTGCGTCCTGCCACTGAAGGCAGCACCATTCATGTCCAGGCCAATAATGGTCGCCTGGAAACCCTGGAAGTAACCCCATGACACCCGTCATTGCTTTAGTCGGTCGGCCCAATGTGGGCAAATCGACGTTGTTTAACCGCCTAACCCGCTCACGCGATGCGCTCGTAGCGGACTTTCCTGGCCTTACCCGAGACCGTAAATACGGGAACGGAATGCTAGGCGGCAAAGCGTATACGGTGATTGATACCGGCGGCATCAGCGGTGACGAAGAAGGGATTGATGCGGCAATGGCCGAGCAGTCCCTGGCCGCCATTGATGAAGCCGATATTGTACTGTTTCTAGTAGACGCGCGCGCAGGGCTTAACGTGGCTGATGAAGCCATTGCGAACCATCTGCGCGTTAATCAGAAAAAAACCTGGCTGGTGGTCAACAAAACCGATGGTTTGGAAGAGCATTCGGCCATGGCCGACTTCTGGACTTTAGGGCTTGGCGACCCATGGCCGATTGCTGCCGCCCATGGCCGCAATGTCTCACTGCTCATTGACACAGTGTTGGAGCCGTTTCCAGAACGCGATCCTAGTATTCCTGGGGACACGGGCACCAAAGGCATTCGTATCGGTGTTATTGGCCGTCCCAACGTGGGTAAATCCACATTGGTTAATCGGCTGTTGGGCGAAGAGCGCGTTGTTGTATTCGATGAGGCGGGCACTACCCGCGATGCGATTGAAATCCCGTTCGAGCGTCGTGGTAAGCCCTACGTATTGGTTGATACTGCGGGTATTCGGCGGCGTAAGAACGTGCGCGAGATTGCTGAAAAGTTTTCCATTATCAAAACCCTGGATGCGATCAAAGAGTGTCACGTCGCCGTGATGGTACTCGATGCGCGCAGCGGTTTAGTTGAGCAAGATCTCCACCTGCTTGATTACGTGCTAACCACTGGCCGCGCGCTGGTGCTGGCCATCAATAAGTGGGATGGACTGGAAAGCGACGCAAAAGAGAAAATGCGCGCAGAAATTAAGCGCCGCCTGGGCTTTGCTGAGTATGCCGAGATGCATTTTATCTCCGCCCTACACGGCACCGCTGTGGGTGACCTTTATCCTTCGATCGAACGAGCTTTCAATGCCGCAAACGCTCACTGGTCGACCAACCGATTGACCACTCTGCTTCAAGATGCGGTCAGCCAGCACCCGCCGCCCATGGTTAACGGCCGGCGTATCAAACTGCGCATGGCACACCAAGGTGGTAGCAACCCGCCTATCATCGTAGTGCATGGCAATCAGACTGAATCACTGCCGGAAGCCTATCGCCGCTATCTAACCAACACCTTCCGTAAAGTGTTGAAGGTTCGCGGTACGCCAATGCGCTTTGAGTTCCGTTCGGGTAGCAATCCGTTTGACCACATGGCAGGGGCAAGCGATAAAGAGAAAGCCAAAAAACGCGAGCTCAACCGTACTAAAGAAGCACGTAAAAGCCGCCGTTAATGCTAGCTCATTGATCTATCAAACGCCTGCTGACCTTCATCAGCAGGCGTTTTGGTTGATGGCCCCCATTATCGAGTAATTTTGCTTGACTGCTATCCGCACTAGCCCTCAAATAGCCGCGTTTTTCGGCAATCGCCTCTCTGACATTTTGCACCTCTGAACCTTTGCCCTTCTTAGGAGAGATATTATTAATGCACTACGCAATTAAACGCGGGCGCGGCTTGCTCTTGCTGCTGATGGCAAGCTTGCTAGCAGGTTGCCTTGCCCTGCCCCAAACAGGCTTATTTGCCTTTCGCTTGGCGGTAACATCGCTGGGCATTGAAGAGGTGCGTATTGGCCCTTATAACGTGCAAGCAGGGCTTGATACTAGCGACCTGACAAGTTTGCTTGCGTCTAGCCTTGGCGCTGGCAGCTTGCCCGTTCAGGCCACCTTAGCGATGGGCCTTGGATTACCTACCGGTATGCCCGCTGTTGAGATGTCGGGTTTCCGTTGGATGCTCGATATGCCGGGGGTCGATCCAGTGCAAGGCCAATATCAAGAGGATGTAACACTAACATCAGGGGCAGACTCAACGTTACGTCTACCGGTATCGTTTGACATCCTGGCTACCGACACCCAGCGCATGATGCCAATGCTAGAACTCGCCAGTCAGTTAGCCACCCAGGGCTCACTACCGCCTGGCAGTGAGCTTTCTATCACGCCAGGAGACCTGCGTGGACTGGGTATGACATTACCTGCAGGGCTTTTAACGCCGACCATTCGCCTGAACGTAGGCGCCGACGGCCAGTTAACGCCTGTGCGTTAAGCCTGACGACTTCCTCCATGAAGCCGTTTGCGGCCCACCCACTGGGCTGCAAACTGCCAAGCCGTTCGGCCACTACGCCCTCCTCTTAGTGTTGCAAAACGAACCGCTTCTGCCCGTGCGGCCTCGCTCCAATCCTGCTTATCACCAATACGAGCCACCCAGTGCTCACAGACCTCTAAGTAAGTCGCTTGGCTGAAAGGATGAAAACCTAACCATAAGCCGAAGCGATCCGACAACGAGATCTTTTCCTCAACAGCGTCACCGTGATGTAGCTCTTCACCCACGAGACGCGTACCGCTATTGTCGTCCATGGATTCCGGCAGTAAATGGCGGCGGTTAGAAGTGGCATACAACAAGACGTTTTCCGGCGGCCCCGTTAAGGCGCCGTCTAAGACGCTTTTTAGCGCCTTGTAAGCATCATCATTACCTTCAAATGAAAGATCGTCGCAATACACCACGAAACGATGCGGCGTATCGCGCAGTTGTTCTACCAATATCGGCAGACTACCCAAATCGTGGCGATCCACTTGAATCAAGCGCAGCCCATCATTCGCCAACGAGTTAAGCAGCGCACGAATCACCGATGATTTCCCGCTGCCACGTGATCCCCACAGCAAACCATGGTTGGCGGGTAGCCCCTGCAAAAATGCACGGGTGTTATCGACTAACGCTAATTTTTGACGCTCGATGCCTAACAGATCATCCAGTGTCATCGTGTCGCGCGGTGGCACGGGAACCAAGCGACCACCTAACGGATGGCGCTGCCAAATAGCCGCCACATGCTTGTCCCAATCCACCTGGGTCGGTACAGGCGGCAACCAATGTTCTACGTGGTCCAGCAACCGCGTTAAGCGGTGGCTCAATTCAGCATCCATGATTGTCCTCAGAGTGCGTTATGATATGAGTTGATTTACCACTGACAGTGGTTATCTTGTGTGCAAAGATCCCTACTCGTCTATAAGGAAACCGCTTATGCGCTGGCTTCGCCCCCTGGCTGTTGCTGCACTGTGTGCTTCTGTCGCAGCATGCTCCACGTCACCTACCGGCCGCTCTCAGTTGCTGCTGCTTTCAGATGATCAGCTTAATCAAATGGGCCAGCAAGCCTTTGCGCAGTATCAACAAGATATTCCCACCGCAGGTCAGGCAAGCCACCGCTATGTACAGTGCATCGCAGATGCCATTGTAGAAGTATTGCCAGCCGAACAGCGTAATCTTGATTGGCAAATCCGTGTCTTTGAATCTGAACAGCCCAACGCCTTTGCGCTGCCCGGTGGCTACATGGGTGTGAATACGGGCATGCTTGATATCGCCACCAATCAAAACCAGCTTGCCTCGGTTGTCGGCCACGAAATTGGTCACGTCATTGCGAATCATGCCAACGAACGCGCCTCAA
This sequence comes from Halomonas sp. MS1, assembly GCF_024182575.1. Lineage (NCBI taxonomy): Bacteria > Pseudomonadati > Pseudomonadota > Gammaproteobacteria > Oceanospirillales > Halomonadaceae > Halomonas > Halomonas sp. MS1. Next base: position 2,280,033 of record NZ_CP098926.1, on the reverse strand, counting down.
CAAAAAGCGCAACGTCACTTGGTTTATCGGTGCTTGCCAGCACCTCAGGCATGCAAACTCCTGGTGGCCAACAGCTAATGGGGGTACTGGGGATGGGAGCGGAATACGGAATTGCGCTGCCATTCTCCCGTAGTCATGAAAGTGAAGCCGATGTTATCGGTCTCCAGTTGATGGCTCAGGCAGGTTTTGACCCACGAGAAAGCGTTACCGTTTGGGAAAATATGCAGGCGGCCTCCGGCGGTGGCGCCCCACCCGCCTGGATGTCGACGCACCCAAGTGAAGGCCAGCGTATCGAAGGGCTTCAAGCCAGCATGAATAACGCCATGGCAAGCTACGAGCAGGCACGCAATAACGGCCGCACCCCCAACTGCCCACGCCCCTAAGTACCTTAATATTGAGGTTTGAATGATTCGACTTGGTTTATTGCTGCTTGTCTTACCGATTTTAGTGTTACTGGGCGTCTATTTCTGGGAACTTGGTGACGTACGCGCTTGCCAGCTCGACGGGGGGCACTGGGACTACCTGACAAATGCGTGCCGTGACACGCCGCAGCCCTTTGTATCGTGGCTTGAACGCTCACCGCTACTGGTCAACGGTGGCATGCTGGTCTCTGTGGTTGGTCTTGTTATGTGCATGATTGGCTTTTACACCAAATCTCGCTAAACACGCGAGAACAACCAGCATTAACCAATAAAGGCAGCCGCAATGGCTGCCTTTTCTTTGTTGAGCAATCGAAAGCTAGCTAGTCACTGGCGACGTTCAACGATTGCCTTAATAGTGTACGCACCGGGGCTGTTGCGGGCCGCACGTTACGCCATAAAAAGAAAGATTCAGCAGCTTGTTCAACCAGCATACCCAGGCCATCGAGCAACTTGGCGCCGCGTGGCCCTGCCCACTGCAAAAACACCGTGGGTTCCGAGCCATACATCATGTCGTAGGCCCAAGCACCCTGGTTAAATAAGTTATCCGGCAGCGGCGGCAAATCACCCGTAAGGCTAGCGCTGGTGCCATTGATCACCAAATCAAACTGGCCTTCTAACGTCTCAAATCCACCGCCATGAAGAGTGCCTAAGTCGGCAAATGCGTCTGCTAATTGGACGGCTTTTTCCGCCGTTCGATTGACGATAACAACGTCACGAGGTTGCTCGGCAAGCAACGGCTCAAGCACGCCACGCACTGCACCACCGGCACCGATCACCAGCACGCGTTTATCCTTAATGGGTACGTGATGGTATCCAAGGTCACGCACAAGTCCAATGCCATCCGTGGTGTCACCGTAAGTACGGCCATTGCCGCCGACAATTAGTGTATTCACTGCCTGAGCACGCTTGGCACGGTGGCTCAGGGTATCGCACAGCGCAAAGGCATCGCCTTTGAACGGGACGGTCACGTTCGCCCCTCGGCCACCCGCTGCCACAAACTCTCGCCAGGCACTGGCAAAACCTTCCACCGGTGCAAGTTCGGCGGTATAGGTCATAGGTTGCTGAGTTTGGCTAGCAAACTCTTCGTGAATTAATGGCGACTTAGAGTGCTTAATCGGGTTTCCAAACACGCAGTAACGGTCGGTCATACAGGCTCCTTACACTTTACCCAACTGGGTGGCTTCGGCTAGCCAGTCGCGTGGTACCAAGTAGTCGTGCAATTTAGCCTCTCGGCTGCCCTCGGGCGGTGTAAATGCGTACTCCCAACGGGCTAGCGGCGGCATCGACATCAAGATGGATTCGGTGCGCCCGCCGCTTTGCAAGCCAAACAGAGTGCCCCTATCCCACACTAAGTTAAATTCTACATAGCGGCCGCGGCGATAAAGCTGAAAATCACGCTCTTTTTCACCCCAGGCATCACCCTTACGGCGCTCTACAATCGGTACGTAGGCGTCCAGAAAGCTATCGCCCACCGCACGCTGAAAAGCAAAACAGTCGTCGAAACTGCCTTCATTTAAATCATCGAAAAACAGCCCACCAACACCACGTGTCTCGTCGCGATGCTTAAGATAGAAATACTCATCGCACCACGCTTTGTAGCGCGGATATACCTCTTCGCCAAATGGCACACAGGCAGCCTGGGCAACCCGATGCCAGTGCACAACATCTTCAAACACCGGGTAGTAAGGCGTTAGATCAAAGCCGCCACCAAACCACCATACCGGCGCCTCACCCTGTTTTTCAGCGATAAAAAAGCGCACGTTTCCATGACTTGTCGGCACATTAGGATTTTCAGGATGGAGCACCCAGGAAACACCCACCGCATGAAAGCTGCGTCCGGCTAGTTCCGGTCGTGCAGCCGTCGCCGAGGGGGGCAACTGAGCCCCGTAAACATGCGAGAAATTAACACCACCTTTTTCGAAAACAGCGCCTTCTTCGATGACCCTTGAACGTCCGCCACCGCCTTCTTCACGCTGCCAGCTATCTTCTTTAAATGTCGCTTTTCCATCAGCAGCGGCAAGCCCGGCGCACAACCGCTCCTGTAGATCCAGAAGGTAATGTTTAACGTCGTCTAGGTGCTCGTGAGCCACAGTAACTCCAAAGAGGTTGGGTATAAGTGTGATTGGTAAGTAGTCAACGGCAGAGACAGCTCAAGGCGCTTCGCTATGAACGCATTACTTTGCCCGTCACCAGGTCTTTGATAGTGCTGGGCTTTGCGTTTCCTCCAAGCTCACCCGCGACAATCGCGGCGACCTCCTCACCGAAAATGGACGCGACTTCGTCAGCGCTCATGGCGGGTGGGTCGCCCGCGCGATTAGCGGAGGTAGAGACGAGCGGGCCACCAAAGGCCTCACAGAGCGCCTTCATCAGCGGATGGTCGGTCACCCGCAGAGCCACACTTTGATGGGCACCGCGCACTAGACCGTGACTACGGCCATTGTCAGGCACTAGCCAGGTATTAGGGCCAGGCCAGCTGGCCGCTAAGGGTGCATGCAGCGCAACGGGCAGTTGGTTTAGCCAAGGCTGAAATTGCTGAATATTCGCAGCAACAAGAATCACCCCTTTGGCTGGATCACGCTCTTTCATACGCATCAAATGCGCTAACGCTTCATCGTTATCTGGGTCACAGCTCAGCCCCCAGACTGCTTCGGTGGGGCAGGCGATAACGCCCCCCTCTTTTAATGCTCGTACCGCCTCTTTAACCTCAACAGCCGATTTCATAGATGCTCCTCGTTACAAACGCGGCCCCTCATCACCTGAGATTGATACATCTTCAGTAGATGAAAAACGGTTACTTACATCCTACCATGGCCGCGCTAAACGCACCCAGCCGCCCGCTTGCTGCGCCACTTTGCCATCAAGTTCCAGCATCAATAACCGTTGTTGGCATTCACTGACCGTAAGGCCCGCGCTCTGAACCAATATATCAATTGGCGTTGGCGTTGCGCCCAGCGCGCTTAGTAGATTGTCCTTGGGCTCATCGTTTTCGATAGGCAAATCAAGGCTTACGTTGTCAGCGATAGCACGTGGACCGGTTGGCATATAGCGTTCAGCCCAGTGCTGCAACTCTTCTAAAATATCGTCCACATGACGCACCAGCGTCGCACCGCTACGTAATAACTGCAGGCAACCACGAGCCTGCACGTTATGTAGCGACCCAGGCAGTGCAAACAGCTCACGGTCTTGCTCAAGGGCTAATCGTGCGCTTACCAATGAGCCGCTCTTCTCAGTCGCTTCGACCACTAACGTACCTAATGAAAGGCCGGTCACAATTCGGTTCCGTCGAGGAAAGAAGGCTGGCCGAGCAACGGTTCCTGGCGGATGCTCGGATAATAACAAGCCTCCTGGCACGCTACTTAGCTGCTCATGTAAATCACGGTGACGGGGCGGATAAATGACATCAACGCCACAGCCAAGCACTGCAATCGACTGCCCACCTGCTGCTAACGCTGCACGCTGTGCGACACCATCAACCCCGAGAGCCATACCGCTGACGATGCACCAGCCGCGATTAACAAGCTCTCTGGCAAACGCCTGAGCATTACCGCTTCCTTCAGCAGTGGGACGCCGAGTGCCCACCATAGCCAGTTTTGGGCCATCTAGTGCACTAAGATCACCTTGTGCCCACAGCACCACAGGTGGGTCCGGCAATTGATCGAGCAACTCAGGCCATGCGGGATGATTGCGATGGAGCAAATGGCGATTAGGCGCGGCCGCCAGCCATGCGAAGGTATGGTCGACTGCCTGCTGCAACGGGCTTCGCTCTGGCTGCGCCAACCAAAGCCGCAGCGCACTCGCGGCATTGCTGGGCAGCCCAGCAAGCCAGCCATGGGGCCATTGAGGCTGTTTGGCGGCCAGCGCTGCGGTGCGAAGCGCCCCCATACCCGGTAGCTCATTCACCACTAGCCACTCCTTGGCATCCATACCTATCCCCTGTTAGTTGTATGGTGTTTAGCGTATCGGCGTGTGTACCCGGTCTCCAACCGCTAAAACGTTCGATGCCTGCATCACCAACGCATAGCTCATCAGGCTATACGGCTTTACCACCATGACGCTTCCCGCCTCAGTGGCGGGAAGTTGCAGAAGCTCCTGGCTACGCGGGTCATTAACAAGTTCGCCCTGCTGGCCAACATGTAATACATGACCGGGCTGCAAGCCATCCTGAGTACCAATATCCAGTGCCACTATTTGTAAGCGTCCAATAAAGCGCACTCCGCCTGGTACCGCAATAATCTGGCCTGCGACATCGTTCAACGGTAAACGAGGCTGAAAACTACTTTCTGACGACTGAGATTCAAACAACGGGGCATCAAGCGGCAGCAAAATATCGTTATTACGCACCTCCTGGTAGGCGCTAAGTACTTCTAGGCGGGCAATCTCTCCCTCTCTGCTGAGCTGGCGCGCTTCGCCAATATTGATTAACTCCGTACCTAACGGAGTACCCTCAGCGGAAACATAACGCTCGCCCGGACGATAAATACCTAAACGCGCGCTGGACGGTAGTACGCCGCGCGCATACAGCATATCGCCTGCGCCACTCATCAAGCGTCGATTCTCACCGCCCACGACGTAGGCCAGTTCCCGTATAGGCGCGCCTGGTTCTACGACGCGATGCTCTCGCAAAAACGCCTGAATCGTTTCCATCGGCAGCGGCGCCATTGCCTGTTGCTGAGGAACGGCGCGCATTTGGGGAGAAAGCTTTACCACCCGCTGCGGAGATTCCCACGCCAATGCGGCGGTCGTCATAAGCGTCAAACATGCCAACGACGCGCTATAATAAAGAAACCTTTTCGCCACTGCCCTTTTCACCACCATCCTGTGCTCTCTTGTCAGTTATGGGTGAAGCCGTTGAGGGGAGCTGCATGGCGTTGTACGTGCCCAGGAACGCTTACAGCATGATATAGTGGCCGATAGTAAAGCACTTAGGTCTGCCAACACAGGTGGCAAGGCCTGCTCATATTAAAGACTCAGCATAACGGTGATTGTAACGCCATGGCCAAACTTCCTATTCTCGAATTCCCCGACGAGCGCCTGCGCACCAAGGCTGCACCGGTGGAAACCGTTGACGATGAGGTCCGCCAGCTCGTCGACGATATGTTGGAGACCATGTACGACGCGCGCGGCATCGGCCTTGCAGCGACACAAATCGATGTTCATCGACGTGTCGTAGTAATGGATGTCAGCGACGATAACTCGCAGCCGCTCGTACTTATTAATCCGCGCTACGAGCCGATTGGTGACGAAAAAGAGCCGCTTTCTGAAGGCTGCCTATCCATTCCGGAATACTACGCGGAAGTACCGCGTTATTTAAAAGTAAAGCTGAACGCGCTAGATCGTAGTGGTGAGCCCTACGAGTTAGAGGCCGATGGTTTATTAGCCCACTGCATTCAGCATGAGTATGACCATTTGGAAGGCGTGCTTTTTGTTGACTACTTATCACCCCTAAAGCGTGACCGAGTGATGAAAAAGATGCAGAAACGCCACAAGCTATTACACGACGCATAAACCGACCTACGCCGTGTTATTGCTGGCCGAGCTGACACGCTGCAAGCGCACAGAATGTTATTCCTGGTGCGTTGTAGCGTTGCTTCTCGGCCTTTATTTGTTTCCCCCACGGCACACGATTACTTTCCCCCTTCAATGCTAGGTAGTCATCACCATGTCACAGTTGCGCGTTGTTTTTGCTGGCACGCCGGATTTCGCCGCTTCAAGCCTTGCTGCCGTGCTCGAAAGTCAGCATCAAGTGGTAGCGGTCTATACTCAACCTGACCGCCCAGCAGGCCGCGGGCGCAAGCTCACCCCCAGCCCCGTCAAGCAGCTCGCTGTTGAGCATGGGCTACCTGTCTACCAGCCCGTCAGCTTAAAAGGCACTGATGCCCAAGCGGAATTAGCAGCATTGAATGCCGACGTAATGGTTGTCGTTGCTTACGGGCTCTTACTACCACAGGCCGTGCTCGACATTCCCCGTTTAGGCTGCATCAACGTGCACGCATCGCTGCTACCACGCTGGCGAGGTGCCGCCCCTATCCAACGCGCCATTGAAGCCGGTGATAGCGCATCAGGCGTTACCATTATGCAAATGGATGCGGGCCTGGATACCGGTGAGATGCTGTATGAAGTTCGTACGCCGATCACCTCGCGCACCACGGGCGGAGACTTGCATGATCGGCTGGCCATTCAAGGGGCGAATGCGCTGATTAACGTGCTGGATGCGCTGGACAGCAACGATTTAAAAGCAACACCTCAGCCTGACGAGGGCGTCACCTACGCCGCCAAGCTCAGCAAGGCGGAAGCCGAGCTGGACTTTCATCAGCCCGCTGAACAACTGGCGCGCAAAATCCGTGCGTTTAACCCGTGGCCAGTGGCTTGGTGCACGTTAGGCAATGATCGCTTACGTTTGTTGATGGCCAGTGTTGAACCAGGTGAACAGCCTCCCACTACGCCCGGCACACTACTCCAACATGGCGAGGATCACCTACGCATTGCCTGTGGCGAGCAAGGCCAAGAAGTACTGTGCGTTAGCCATGCCCAGTTACCTGGTGGTAAAGCGATGGCCGTGCGCGACCTGCTTAACGCCCGTCAAACCCCGCTTACCGTCGGCGCACGCCTTGGGCACGCCGCCGCTCATCAAGGAGTTAGTGAATGAGCCAGAATCGCCCACCCAAAGGCGGCAGCGGCCAGGAAGTTCGCGCCGCGGCCGCCCGCGCACTAGTCCCTGTTTTGACTGACCAAGGCTCACTGGCCGGGCTAGATGAGCACAGTGTGATTGCCCGCGATCGCAGCCTGTTAAAAGAGCTATGTTACGGTACCTGCCGACGCTTGCCGCGCCTGGAAGCGTTGGCCAGAACACTGCTCAAGCAGTCTTTTAAAAAGCGCGATAGTGATGTTCACGCCTTGTTACTGGTGGGCATCTACCAGCTGCTTTATATGCGTATTCCGGCCCACGCAGCGGTTGGCGAAACCGCTGGCGCCGCTCGCCTGCTAGGCAAAGAGTGGGCTACCCGAGTGCTTAACGGCTGCCTGCGCCGCCTCCAGCGTGAATCCGAAGCGCTTCAAGCCGCCGTTGACCTAGATGAGAGCGTTGCCCTGGAGCACCCGCCCTGGCTGCTTAATGCGTTACGCAGCGCTTGGCCTGAACAGTGGCGCGCCATTGCCGCAGCGAACAATGAACCAGGCCCCATGACGCTGAGAGTCAATCAGCACCACAACGACCGTGAAGCCTATTTACAACAGCTGACTGAGCAGGGGTTAAGTGGGCACCTATGCCTACACGCGCCGGATGGCATTACCTTGGATGCACCCTGTGATGTCTCCATACTTCCCGGCTTTGAAGAAGGTCATGTCAGCGTCCAAGACGAAGCGGCTCAGCTTTCTGCCGCACTGTTAGGGCCTGCATTAGCCCCCCGCCCAGGCGCCCACGTTCTCGATGCTTGCTGTGCGCCTGGCGGTAAAACTGCCCACCTATTAGAGCAGTTTGATATTGCTCTGACGGCCATTGATAGCGACAACCAGCGCCTAGGCCGTGTAGACGATACACTGAACCGCCTAGGCTTAACGGCAGAACTGCAGCACGCTGATGCTACCCAGCAAGACTGGTGGGACGGCGCGCCTTTCGACGCGATTTTGCTTGATGCGCCCTGTTCTGGCACGGGCGTTATTCGTCGTCACCCCGACATTAAAAAACTGCGCCGTAAAGAGGATATTCGCCAGCTCGCTAAGCTACAGCGCCAACTGCTGGATAATCTTTGGCCACTACTCCGCCCAGGCGGTACCTTGCTATACGCCACCTGTTCAGTGCTGCCCGAGGAAAACGCTGAGCAAATCAAGGCATTTCTTGACCGCACGCCCGATGCAGAAGTCACCACGCCAAATGACGTAGCCTGGGGCGAACCGAGTGGCCAAGGACGTCAACTGTTTCCCGCGCAAAGCAGTCATGATGGCTTTTTTTATGCCAGACTAGAGAAGCGTACTGCTTAATATACCGCCCCTACCGGGGTGGTGAACCGATGACAAGGATGGAGACACTATGAGTACTCACACTTATAAGCATATCGAGCTAACCGGTTCTTCTGAAAAGGGAATTGAAGAAGCTGTGCAAAGTGCCCTCGCCAAAGCATCAGAAACCATTCATAACTTACGCTGGTTCGAAGTCACCGACACTCGTGGCCATATCGAGGACGGCCGTGTCGCTCACTGGCAGGTCACGATAAAAGTTGGCTTCACACTCGAGTAATCCCTACCTGCTTTTCAACGGCGGCTGGTTTACACTGGCCGCCGTCTTTATTGCAGCGCACATATCTCTTGCCGAGAACGCGCTGGCGCTTACAACGGAACCGATGCTTAGCAATGAAAATCATCATTCTCGGCGCCGGCCAGGTCGGCGGCACCCTAGCGGAGCACCTTGCCCGCGAGGAAAACGATATTACTGTCGTCGATACCGACGGCGCGAAACTGCGCGAGCTGCACACTAAACTGGATATTCGCACCGTGACGGGCGCGGCTTCGTATCCCATTGTGCTGCGTCAGGCGGGCTGTGAAGACGCCGATATGTTGATTGCGGTGACCAACACCGATGAAATCAACATGATCGCCTGCCAAGTCGCCCATACCCTGTTTCGCACGCCTACCAAAATTGCCCGCGTACGCTCAACCGCCTACCTCACCCGTAAGGGGCTGTTTGCCCACGAAGCGATCCCTATTGATGTACTGATCAGCCCTGAACAAGTGGTTACGGATCATGTTCGCCGCCTGATTGAGCACCCGGGTGCGCTGCAGGTGTTGGAATTTGCCGGTGGTTTGGTGCAGTTAGTGGCGGTCAAGGCGTTCTATGGTGGCCCGTTGGTGGGACAGGATTTAGCCTTTTTAGCCAAGCACATGCCCAATGTGGAAACACGCGTGGCGGCAATTTATCGCCGCAACCGACCGATTATTCCCCGTGGCGATACGGTGATTGAAGCCGACGACGAGGTGTTTTTCCTGGCGGCACGGCGTGATATTCGCGCGGTAATGAGCGAACTACGCCGCGTTGAACGGGATTTCCGGCGGGTGGTGATTGCCGGAGGGGGGAATATCGGTGAACGCTTAGCCGAGCACCTGGAGCACAGCCATCAGGTTAAGATTATCGAGCACAGTTTAGAGCGCTGTACTGCGCTTTCCGAGCGGCTTGACCGAACGGTGGTGCTACACGGCAGCGCCACCAGCAAGCGGCTGCTGGAAGAAGAGAACATCGAAGACTGCGATATCTTTTGTGCTCTGACCAACGACGACGAGGTCAATATTATGTCGTCGCTGCTGGCCAAACGCTTGGGCGCCAAGAAGGTACTGACGCTGATTAACAACGCTGCCTACGTGGACTTGGTTCAGGGGGGCGAAATCGATATCGCCATTTCACCCCAGCAAGCAACCATCGGTAGCCTGCTTACTCACGTCCGCCGCGGCGATATTGTCAATGTACACTCACTGCGCCGTGGCGCTGCGGAAGCCATCGAGGCGATCGCCCACGGTGACAAGCAGTCGTCCAAAGTGGTGGGCCGGACCATTGCTGAGATCAATCTGCCTGAAGGCACCACCATTGGTGCCATTGTGCGAGGCAAAGAGGTCATGATTGGCCATGGGGATGTGATGGTAGAGAGCGGCGACCACGTCATTCTGTTCGTGATTGATAAGCGGCGCATTCGTGACGTGGAGCGGCTGTTCCAAGTGGGATTAACGTTCTTCTAGGCAATGGCCTTCTAGGCAACGCTCTTCAAGAAAACAGGCCACCGCTATGAGGCAACCACTGCTATGAGTTTGCGGGTCATACTACGCATTTTAGGGCTACTGTTGATGCTATTTAGCCTCACCATGTTGCCACCCATGCTGATATCGCTTTGGTTTCGCGACGGTGTTTGGCACGCTTTTATGAGCGGCATCGCCATTTCAGTGATAACGGGCTTACTGCTTTTCCTACCCAATCGCCGCGCCCATAAAGAGCTACGGATTCGCGACGGTTTTATTATTGCGGCCATGTTTTGGACCGTACTGGCACTCTTCGGCTCGCTACCACTGATGCTGTTTGGTGAAGGCTCGCTCGGTGTCACCGATGCAGTATTTGAATCGTTTTCCGGACTCACCACGACTGGTGCAACCGTCATTACTGGCATCGATTTTCTGCCAGAATCCATTCTTTACTATCGCCAGCAGTTGCAGTGGTTAGGCGGCATGGGGATTGTAGTGTTAGCGGTGGCCATTTTGCCCACCTTGGGTGTCGGGGGAATGGCCCTGTACCGTACTGAAATTCCTGGGCCGCTAAAGGATTCAAAGCTGACGCCGCGAATTACCGAAACCGCTAAAGCACTGTGGTACATCTACGCAACGCTAACGCTGGCCTGTATGGTCGCTTACATGTTGGCGGGGATGAGCTGGTTCGATGCCTTGGGACACAGCTTTTCGACCGTCGCTATTGGCGGATTTTCGACCTATGACGCCAGCATCGGCTACTTTGACAGTGCCGCCATTGAGCTGATTTGCGTTGGCTTTATGCTGATCTCAGCATTCAGCTTTAGCCTGCACTTTATTGCTTGGCGTGAAAAGCGCTTGCTGCACTACTTTCAGGACCCTGAAGCGCGCTTTTTAATGATATTTCTTGCTGGGTTAACCACGATCACCGTGATTACTTTGTGGCTCACGGACACCTACGACGATGTTGAAGGTCTTAGACACGCGCTATTTGAAGTTGTCTCTGTCGCCACCACTGCAGGATTTGCAGTTGCCGACTTTTCAGGCTGGCCAGGTGCGTTACCGTTTCTGTTATTTGTCGCCGCCTTTGTAGGTGGTTGTTCCGGTTCGACGGCGGGCGGCATGAAAGTAATCCGCATTATTCTGATCTTGAAGCAGGGTATGCGTGAAGTCATGCGCCTTATTCACCCCAATGCAGTCATTGCCGTTAAAGTGGGCAAGGTTAGTGTTCCCGACAGCATCGCCCAGGCGGTATGGGGCTTTTTCTCAGCCTACGTCATGCTATTTTTCTTGATGCTGGTGGGCGTTATGGCAACAGGTGTTGACCAAGTTACCGCTTGGTCAACCGTTGGCTCTGCACTAAATAATTTAGGCCCAGCACTAGGCGAAGCTAGCAGCCATTACGGCGACTTGCCCAGCCTAGCCAAGTGGATTTTGGTGCTCGCGATGCTGCTGGGCCGCTTGGAAATTTTCACGGTACTTGTGCTATTTACACCCGCCTTCTGGCGTCGTTAAACACGTATCAATGCTTTCTATTCAAATTGAGACACATTAATGATCCATGACGATACAACACCGCTGGCGCAAGAACCCAACGCGCAGCCTAAGACCAGCGGCCCGTTAAAAACCGTCACCGTTGGCGGCACCCGTTACACCCTGCTCGGCACCGCTCACGTCTCTGCCGAAAGTGCCGATGACGTTCGCCAATTAATCAACAGTGGCACTTTCGACGCCGTTGCCATTGAGCTATGCGACGCACGTCATCACAGCATGGACAACCCCGATGCCATGGGGGAACAGGATCTTTTTCAGGTATTTAAACAGGGCAAAGCGGGCATGGTAGCGGCAAGCCTGGCGCTTGGTGCGTTTCAGCAACGGATTGCTGAGCAGTCAGGTATTCAGCCTGGCGCTGAAATGCGTGCAGCAGTAGAAGAGTGCCGTACCCACAAGCTGCCTTTAATGTTGGTCGATCGTGACGTTGGCATTACATTAAAGCGCATTTACCGCAATGTCCCTTGGTGGCAACGCTTCTCGCTATTTTCGGGGCTAATTGGCAGCGTAATGTCGCGCCAAGATGTTTCCAAAGAGGACATCGAAAAGCTCAAAGAAGGCGATATGCTGGAGGCCACTTTCAGCGAATTTGCTGCCGAATCAGAAGCACTCTATACCCCGCTTATTCGCGAACGCGACCGCTATATGGCACTGCGCTTAGCTGAAGAAGCGCCGCCTGGGCGCTATCAAAACGTGTTAGTGGTGCTGGGTGCCGGGCATTTAAAAGGCACCGGTGAACACCTGGAAGCACCGCTTCCTGAAAACCCTACCACTGAGCGTGAATCGCTGGAGGCAACACCGCCACCGTCTAAACTCTGGAAAGCTGCCCCTTGGCTGATTACCGCGCTGGTTATCACCGGTTTTGTGATCGGCTTTTCGCGCAATACTGAGCTTGGCTGGCAGTTGGTCATTGAGTGGTTTTTAATCAATGGCATTTTATCCGGCGGCGCGACGATAGCAGCCCTTGCGCACCCTGTGACGGTGATTGCCACCTTCTTTGCCGCCCCACTGACCTCGCTTAACCCCACCATTGGTGCAGGCTTTGTCGCTGCAGGGGTCGAACTCTATATGCGCAAACCGAAGGTGCGCGACTTTTCGACACTACGCCATGATGTCACCGAGCTCAAAGGTTGGTGGAAAAATCGCGTCTCCCGTACGTTGCTGGTGTTTATTTTGGCAACATTAGGCTCTGCGGTGGGTACCTGGGTAGCAGGCTTTAGAATTGCCGGTGCACTGTTCGGTAGCGGCACCGCGTGAGTACGATCAAACAAGCGCCATGGCAAGCTGATGCATTGCTATTGCTGGTAACGGTGGTAGCCGCTGGCGGCTGGATTTTTTCTAAAGAAGCGTTAGCGGGCATGCCACCGTTACTGTTTATTGGTACGCGCTTTTTACTGGCAGGACTGATACTCCTACCCTTCGCCTGGCCTGCCCTAAGGCGCTTACCCGCGCGTAGGATAAGACGCGGCGTACTGGTAGGCTGTTTGTTCAGCACCGCGATGGCCTTCTGGATTCTGGGGTTAAATTACTCTGACCACCTGGGCGAAAGCGCGTTTATCAACAGCTTGGGAATTTTGCTGGTACCCGTTGTAGCACGGTTGCTGTTTGGCGACCGTCCGCCACGCTCTACCTGGATCGCCCTGCCAGTAGCGCTACTGGGCTTTGCCCTCCTGTCGCTAAACGCAGGGTTCAAAGTAGAAGCTAGTCAATTGCTAATGGTCTGCGCGGCGCTCTGCTTCGCGCTACTGATCAACGTCAATACTCGCGTGGTGCGCAACGTGCCAGCGCTACCGCTCACCACACTACAGTTGCTCTCGGTGGGCAGCGTACTGACCTGCCTATCCTTGTTCGCCGAGGATCAGCCGCTAGCGCTCAGCCCCTCAATTCTGGGCTGGTTTATGGCCAGCGTGCTGCTGGCAAGTTCGCTGCGCTTCTTTCTGCAAATCAAAGCCCAGGGCATGACCACACCTAGCCACGCGGCAGTTATCTTAATGCTTGAAGCCGTGTGGACCGCCCTATTCGCCGCATGGTGGTTTGGCGAAACCATGACCCTGCTACAGCTGCTTGGCTGTAGCCTGATTTTTACCGCCCTGTTGATTAACCGCTGGTACTGGGTACGTAAAGTGATGCTTCGCTGGCTACCGGGTGCTCAGCGCTAACCCTTGCGATCTAATAGCCGCTGCATGGCAGCGGTTGGTTCAGCAATTTTGCGATAGTAACGGCTTTCAGCGTAGCTATCGTTAAATACATCAAAGTAATCGTCTAGCACATCAGCGGCATTTTCATCACCACTTTGGCGCAGCAGTTCAATGGCAACTTCTGCCGTACACAGGTGCGCTTTTGAGGCGGGTTTGCGTAACCGATAGCGTGTTTCCCGCTCAGTGCGCAGCGGTAGTACCGGCAGCGCATCCAGATAAGGACTCTTGCGGAACATTCGCCGCGCTTGGCGCCAAGTGCCATCTAAAATCACAAATACCGGAATACGCGCCTGCTGCTTTACAGCGTGCACAGCATTAATGTCCACCACACGGTCCGCGTAGTCGGGCTGGTCATCTGGGAAGATCACAAAAGGCGCGTAGCGCGGATCTTCAAGCAGCGCGGCTAACTCTTCGTCCGGCGCGGTGCGGTACCAGGTAAACACTCTGGTTTGCGTCAGCACATCGCCAATTAACCGCCCCGTATTGGTCGGCTTGTAGTGTTCTATAGAGTGGGTCAACAGCCATACCTGGGCGGTGCTATCCGCTTTCACCTGATAAGGGCACAGACAGTTGAGCTCAGGAAGATTGCACCCTTCGCAGCGTGTGACAAAACTGCCCCGTGCTTTAAATTCACGCCGAGGTGGACGCGGATGCCCCGTAGCAGGGTCGTAGTCAGTCAATGAAGAAGACTCAGGGGGCTGTGACGTAGCGTCGGACATCCGCGCTCCAATTCATAAAGGGCGATTAACAAAAGACGGATAACAAAGGGCGCCGAGTATAAAGCAGCCCGGCCACCATGACGAACCCCAGCTCTCTAAAACCATTCGTAGTAAACCAACGCGCTTCGAATAGTTGACACCAAAAGCGTAACGCCGCTAGAGTCTCGTCAACTTTCAAAAGAAAAAAGGTTTACCCGTGACCGCCACCGCTTTCAATGCCGCCGCCCCGCGCCACGACTGGACGCTGGAAGAGATTAATGCGCTGTTCGCACTGCCCTTCAACGACCTGCTATTTAAAGCTCAGCAAGTGCATCGCGCCCACTTTGATGCTAACGCGGTGCAGGTCTCGACCCTGCTGTCGATTAAAACGGGGGCTTGCCCGGAAGACTGCAAATATTGCCCGCAGTCCGGTCACTACAATACCCAACTCGAAAAAGAGAAACTGCTGGAAATCGAAAAGGTCGTTGCCCAGGCCAAGGCTGCCAAAGAAGCTGGCGCTAGCCGTTTCTGTATGGGCGCGGCATGGCGCAGCCCGCGGGACAAAGATTTACTGCTGGTCGAAGAGATGGTTCGCCAAGTAAAAGCCTTGGGGCTGGAAACCTGCATGACGCTAGGCATGGTCGACGGTGATCAAGCCAGCCGTTTGGCGGCTGCCGGGTTGGATTACTACAACCATAACCTGGATACCTCCCCCGACTTTTATGCTGAAATCATCACCACCCGTACCTTCAGCGACCGCCTGGACACCCTGGCCACCGTGCGTGAAGCGGGCATGAAAGTATGCTCCGGCGGCATTTTAGGCATGGGCGAAGGCGCGCAAGACCGCAGCGCGCTGTTACAGCAGTTGGCGAAGTTATCACCGCACCCAGAATCCGTGCCCATTAATATGCTGGTTAAGGTACCGGGCACTCCGCTGGAGAACGTCGAAGACTTGGACCCACTTGAGTTTATCCGCGCCATCGCGGTGGCGCGGATTATGATGCCGCAAAGCCATGTGCGGCTTTCCGCTGGCCGCGAGCAGATGAGTGAGTCGACTCAAGCACTGGCATTTTTGGCGGGAGCCAACTCGATCTTCTACGGCGACAAACTGCTCACCACCGGCAATCCTCAGGCAGACCGCGACCGCGCGCTATTTGCAAAATTAGGCCTGCACCCAGAACGCCGTGATACCTGCGAAGATGAAGCCACTCACACCGAGCGACTCACCCAACAAGCTCAGCAGCGCGCCCAGGCAGAGCGGGCAGCAGCACTGGCGGTAGATGCCAGTGTCTGACGCGTGGCAGCAGCGGCTAGCCAGCGCCCGTCAGCAGCGTGTTGATCAACAGCGCTGGCGGCACCGACGAGTGAATACCCTTGGCACGCTGGACTTTGCCGGCAATGACTATCTCGGGCTGGCTCATGATCCACGCGTGCAAGCTGCCCAGGCAGAGGGTGCGCGCCGCTTTGGCGCAGGCGCGGGCGCGTCGCACTTGGTCAGCGGCCACTTGGAAGTTCACGACGCACTGGAAGACGCCCTAGCCGAGTGGACCGGACGACAGCGTGCACTACTGTTTTCCACTGGCTATATGGCTAACCTTGGCGTGTTGCAGGCGCTCGCTGACCCGCACACTGCCCTCTTTCAAGACCGTTTGAACCATGCCTCGCTACTCGATGGTGCAACGCTAAGCGGCGCTCGCTCGCGACGATTTCATCACCGCAATAGCGCTGATCTTGAACGTCTGTTGGCGCGCAGTTCCGCCCCCCATAAGCTGGTGGTCAGCGACGGCGTGTTCAGCATGGATGGCGACGTTGCCGATATTGCCACCCTTGCCCACGTCAGCCAGCAACACAACTCCTGGCTAATGATCGATGATGCTCACGGTCTGGGCGTGTTAGGCGCTAACGGCAGCGGCTGTGTGGCAGGTTTTGATAGCCAAGCGGTGCCTATTTTGGTGGGTACACTGGGCAAAGCACTGGGCACCGCTGGCGCGTTTGTGGCCGGTGACGCGGCGCTGATTGAGCACCTCACCCAGTTTGCTCGCAGCTATATCTATACCACGGCCCAGCCCCCCAGCATTGCCGCAGCGACCCTGGAAGCGCTGGCTATCGTGCAGCGCGAGCCTGAACACCGCCTACAGCTTACGCGCCATATCAACTATTTTCGCCAGCAGGCCCAAGCGCTCGGGCTGCCCCTTGCCGACTCCCATACACCTATTCAACCGCTGTTACTCGGCAACGAGCCACGCACCATGGCTTGGGCGGCTAAGCTCGCCCAACGGGGTATTCACGTCGGGGCGATTCGTCCACCCACGGTACCTAATGGTGCCGCACGGCTGCGCATTACGCTGAGTGCCCGCCACACTCCAGGCGATATTGATCGGCTTATTGAAGGGCTGAGCGCCTGTCAGAGTGAGGAAGCAGCATGTCCCGCCTAGACGCCCCTCAACGTCTTGTGCTGCTGTCGGGCTGGGGGATCGATCAGCGTATCTGGCAGCCGTTGGACACCTACTGGTCCGCCCATACTGAGGTGCACACGGTGAACTGGCCGGGCTATGGCGATACCCCTGCCCTGGCTGAACCGGCCACCCTTGATACCCTTGCCAGCGCCATGGCCGACCAACTACCCAGCGACGCCGTATGGGTTGGCTGGTCGCTGGGCGGGCTGTTAGCCAGCGCGCTGCTCGATAAGCTGCCTGCACCACGCGGCTTGGTGCTGATTGGCACAGGCGGGCAATTTTGTAGCGATGACGGCGTGAGCAAAGCCGAGCTTGCCAGCTTTCAGCGCGCCTTTAGCCGCGACCCCGACGCCACCTGGCGGCATTTTTTACGCTGGCAAACCCAAGGCGAACCTAACGCTCGCCACGCCCACCAACAGCTACGTGCCATGTTGGGCGACACCCCCAGCGCTACTAACAGCACCCTATCCCAAGGGCTTCACTGGCTTGCCACCCTGGATAACACCCAGCGTTTGCAAGAGGCGCCCTGTCCGGTCATTCAGCTAGTGGGCGAGTACGATCCGTTAGTATCTTCCAGCACCCGCGCTCAGGCGATTAACCTTGCCCACGCAGGACACTGCCCGATGCTTTCCCAACCTGCTCAACTAGTCGCGACCATCGCTTCCCAGGCCGCACTGGTCGCCAAGGAGCACGTATGTACCTAACGGCAACGCCAAACTGGCAGGCAAAAGTCGCCCACGCTTTTTCTCGCGCGGCACCCCGCTACGATGCGCTGGCCAGCGCTCAGCGCCAGATAGGGGAAACGCTATGGTCATCGCTTCCGCCTAATGCCGACAACATACTCGACCTTGGCTGTGGTACTGGCGTCTGGACACAGCGACTAGCCACTCAATTTCCCCATGCCAACGTCACTGGGCTGGATATTGCCCCTGGCATGCTCGCCCATGCCCAGGCGCGCTATGGCCATCATATTCGTTGGCAGCAAGGCGATGCCGCCGCGCTGCCTTTTGAGCGCGCCACCTTTGATCTGGTCTTTTCCAACCTTGCCATCCAGTGGTGCCGCGATATCGATGCGGTGATGCGCGAGCTTCAACGAGTACTGTCCCCTGGCGGCCAAGTGCATCTCACGACACTCTTACCCGGCACGTTGGCAGAAGTCGCCTCTGCTTGGCAGCGCCCGGAGGCATTACTGCAAACGCCGAATGCCCAAGCGCTTGAACGCGCCGTTGGCTTAAGCGGCTTAACGCTGGTTGATCGCATTACCGAGTGGCGGCGGTTTTACTACCCCGATCTCACTGCCGTCATGGCTTCAATCAAGGGGGTAGGCGCCCAGGTGGCGCGGCCCAAGGCACGTCTTACTCGCCGAGACCTGGTCGCCGCCCGCCAGCGTTTTGAAACGCTACGTGGACCCCAAGGGCTCCCCGTTAGCTACCACTGCATCACCCTGCACCTGGAAAAATCACCATGACCGTCTATTTCGTGACCGGCACCGATACCGATGCAGGTAAGACCCTGGCCACCAGCGCACTGCTGTGCGCTGCCAAACAGCAGCAGCTCAGCACGCTGGGGCTTAAGCCGATTGCCTCTGGCAGCCACATCACGGCGGATGGGCTGCGCAATAGCGACGCGTTGGCGCTACAACAACAGAGCGCTCCCCCCGTCGATTACACCACCGTTAACCCGTGGGCGTTTGCGCCCGCTATTGCGCCACATCTGGCCGCCAGCGAGGCGGGGCGCGCTCTTAACGTCAATAGTGTAGTGGCCTCGCTTACCGCCACCCTAAACGACATGCCGCGCGATTTAACGCTCATCGAAGGCGCTGGCGGCTGGCGTGTGCCACTCAATGAGCACAACGACTTTTCCGATATACCGCGGATGATGCAGCTGCCAGTCATTCTGGTCGTGGGGCTAAAGCTTGGCTGTCTTAATCATGCGCGGCTTACCGCGGAGGTGATCGCTGCCGATGGCCTAACCCTTGCGGGTTGGGTCGGCAGTGTGGTGGACCCTGAGTTCGCCGCTGATACAGCGCGCTTTGAGTCCAATATCGCGCTGCTTAAAAACGCCCTTAACGCGCCATGTCTAGGCATTATTCCTCATTTAGCCACCGCCGATGCCACCCATGCGCGCCACGCGCTTTCACTATCTGCACTGCTCAACACTTCAGTTTTGAATCAGGAAGCCGCTTTATGAGTTCTCCCGTTTGGCACCCTTACGCCCACCTCAAAACACAAGCACCCGCCCCTAAAGTGGTCGGCGGCAGCGGTAGCCATTTCACCCTGGAAAGCGGCGAGCAACTGCTCGACGCTACCTGCTCCTGGTGGTGCATGATTCATGGCTATGGCCATCCACGTTTAGTCGCGGCCATTCGTGAACAGGCAAGCGAGCTATGCCATGTCATGCTCGGCGGCCTCACCCATGATCCCGCCGACCAGCTTGCTCGGGAGCTCGTGCGCATCACCCCTGACGGCCTTAATCACGTGTTTTACTCCGACAGCGGTTCAGTCGGGATGGAAGTGGCGATGAAAATGGCCCTGCAGTACCAGGTGCTCATCGGCCACCCCGAAAAGTGCAAGATGCTTTCGTTAATGAAGGCCTACCATGGCGACACCACCGGCTGTATGGCGGTATGCGACCCGGAAGAGGGCATGCACAGCCTGTTCGCCAGCCTGCTGCCCCAACACCACTTCGCTCCCGCGCCCACCGCACCGTTTAACGCCACACCGGAACAGGTAGCCGACGATTTAGCTGCGCTGCGCGACGTATTGGCGAGCCATCACCATGAGATTGCTGCCCTGCTGATGGAGCCGTTGTTACAGGCAGCAGGCGGGCTGAATATGACCTCGCCTGACTACCTGCGCGGCGCACGGGCGCTATGCGATGAGTTTGGCGTGCTGCTGATTTTTGATGAAGTGGCCACCGGTTTTGGCCGCACGGGTAAGCTGTTTGCTGCCAATCACGCTGACGTGACACCAGATATTATGGTGCTCTCTAAAGGACTAACCGGCGGCTATCTAGGCCATGCAGCAACCCTAGCCAACGACCGCGTTCACGATGCATTTGTTGGCGACAGCGCCCACCATGCCTTTATGCACGGCCCGACATTTATGGGCAACCCGCTGGCCTGCCGCGTCGCGCTGGAAAGCCTGCGCGTGTTTGAAGAGGAGCACTACCTGGATAAAATTGCGGCACTCAGCCAACAGCTTAGCCGAGCATTAATTGACGACTCCGCGCTGAACGCCCACCCAGCCGTGGCCGATGTGCGAGTACTGGGTGCCACCGCGGTGATTGAAGCGCACTCCGCCGAGGCACTGAAAGGTGTCGGGCAGTTCGCCCGCGAGCGAGGTGTGTGGCTGCGCCCAATCGGCCGCTGGCTTTACACCATGCCCGCTTATATCGCTACCGACGCCGACATCACTCAGATTACCAACGTAATGAAGGCATGGTTTTTGAAGCGATAGCTCTTAAAGCAATAGTTATTAGAGAACACTCAAGGCAGCATCAAATTACCCTGTTTGCGCCACTGGTTGACCAAGGCAGGAACGCCTTCACCTGCCGTGGTGTTAATCGCTAGAACGCCCGGCGGTGTTAAGGCATCCGCGTCGGGGTCGACCAGCGCACACGGGGTATCCAAATCAATATACGATAGCAGCGATGCTGCGGGCATAACCGCCAAAGACGTGCCCACCACCAGCAAAAAATCCGCCTGGCTAACAAGTTCGCAGGCGTCTTCAAACAGCGGCACCGACTCACCGAACCACACTACATCTGGGCGCAGCTGGCTGCCTTTGTCGCAAATATCTCCCAGCGCAATACCGCCTTTCGGCAGTGGATAGCGCAGCCGCGCATCCACTGAAGAGCGCGCCTTCAAAATCTCACCATGCAGATGCAACACATCACGCGACCCTGCACGCTCATGCAGATCATCAATATTCTGCGTAACCACGCTGACTCTAAAGCCATCTTTTTCAAGCGCCGCCAAGGCTTTATGGGCAGCGTTTGGCTTGGCCTTACGAATTTGCTCCCGGCGCAGATTATAAAACTCCAGCACCCGCTGAGGATCTCGCTGCCAGCCCGCAGGCGTGGCTACCTCTTCGACTGGGTGGTCTTCCCACAGGCCATCGCTGGCACGGAACGTTTTAATGCCACTCTCGGCGCTAATCCCTGAACCGGTAAAAACCACTAGGTGCGGTGGTGCTGTCATGTTTTCCTCGACTAAATCACTGCTTACTGTTTCACAAGGAGCCTCTTATTAATGTAATGAGCGCAGGCCAGACAAGGCAAAAATCAACGAAAAAGCGGAGTTTACGAGTTGTAAATGAGCATTTTAAGGCGATTTTTAACGCAGTATGGCCAAGCGCAATAGTTAATCAGAGGTTACTTAATATACCAGCTGCCCTATAGTCCCCGCGAAGCGCTGCTTATTACGATATGGGTAAACATCAATCACCCGACCATCGACAATGGCCTGCTGTAGCTCCAACCAGTAATCGGGATCAAATAACTCCGGATGCTGTTGCATAAAAATACCGCGCAGCTCCGGGTTGGCAAACATAAAGGGGCCGAACTCCTCGGGGAAGATATCGTTGGGGCCAACGTAAAAACTCTCCCCACCACCTCCTTGAAAGTCATTGCCATACGATTTAGGCATGTGCCGAAAGCGACACTCCGTGAGATAGCACACCTCGTCGTAATCGTAAAAAATCACTCGGCCATGGCGGGTAACACCAAAGTTTTTTAACAGCATATCGCCCGGGAAGATGTTCGCCGCTGCCATCTGTTTAATGGCGTTACCATAGTCTTTGAGCACCATTACGCGCTCGTCCGCGCTGCACTGCTCCAGATAGATATTCAGCGGTGTCATCATGCGCTCGGTATAGCAGTGCTTGATGATTACCTTGTCATCTTTCAATGACACAGTAGACGGTGCTACTTCTAGCAAGTGCTCTAGACACTCTGGCGCAAAGTGATCCTGACGCACGATAAAATTCGAGAACTCTTGGGTATCAGCCATACGCCCAACACGGTCATGGCGTTTCACCAAGCGGTATTTCTCGCGCACTATCGCGTGGGTGACCTCCTTGGCCGGATCGAATTTATCTTTAATGATCTTAAACACGGTGCGAAAACTAGGTAGCACAAACACCGCCATCACCATGCCACGCACCCCAGGTGCAATGACAAACTGGTCCTCACGCTTGGCCACTTGCAAGTTTAACGCACGGAAAAATTCGGTTTTGCCATGCTTAAAAAAGCCAATCGCGGCATACAGTTCGCCTTCAGGCTTATGGGGCATGAGCTGTTTTAAGTAGTGGACAAACTCCCCAGGCACCGGCACATCGACTTGGAAGTAGGCACGAGTAAACGAGAAAATAATCGAGACTTCATCGGTCTCGGTTAGCACGGTATCCAAGTGCAGGCAGGGGTCGCCGCCCTGCTGCTCGCCAAACCCCTCACCATGTAGAATCGGTAACACCAGTGGCACCTGCTCACCGCCCCCCAAAATGCGGCCGACTAAGTAGGCCCCTTTATTGCGGTAAAAGACACTTTTCAACAGCTCTAATTGCGCGTCTTCTGACTGCAAAATAGCGGCGGGAAGCAGGGTTTCTAATAGGCCTGCAGCTAGTTCAATATCGCGCTCCAGATCAGCAAAGGCGTTATCAAACGGTGCCTCTTCAAGCGCCCAGGCAAGCGCCTGAGCCCAATCGCCGTTGACGGAATACTGTCGACAAAGCTCAATTCCAGAATGGTGCGCAGCATCTTCTCGGGAGCTGTACACAAACATCCAGTCATTGCGAATATGACGGTGGTGGAAAATCGAGCAGAATAGTGAGTTAAAAAATGTCTCGGCCAACTCGTAATCCAACCGCTGACTAATCAGCTGCGCATAGTGCTCACGTGCCTCCCGCCATGTCTCGCAGTACGTAAGCACCTCATGATCAAAGGTACGCTGCAAACGTGTCAGCGTATCGCCCACTTTCTCTCCATAAAGGTTAATCCGCGCCGCTGAGGCTTGCTGGGCATCACGCCACGCCGCATCACGAAAACGCCGACTGGCGTCAAAAGTAATTTGCTTGAAGCGTGCTCGGTAGCCATCAAATCCATGCAGAATAGTGGCCGCTAAACGATACGCGGGAGAGTGCTTCATGGCGGTGCTCCTGATTATTTCTCCCAGCTTCGCGTAACGGAGCACTACATGCGAGAAGACCTTGGTGGGTAATCCGCATGTTTAAGAAGGCAGCTAGCTGTTTTAGCACTCATCATAAAAAGCCTCTGGGCCATTGGGCTCAGAGGCTTAAACTGCCTAGTTAGCCTAGGCGATTAGGATCAAACATTACAGCTTGGCAGCAGCTGGCGCCGGCTCGTCAATGTCTAGCTCTTCCGGGGCAGCAGTCACCAGCGCAAACTCCTCTTCAGCGGTTTTCGCCACCAGCTTATTCTTGCTGTAAAGGAAGTAGTACGCTGCACCAGCAATGAATAGAACGATGGTGTAATTAAACGCGCGGGGGTCGAAAGCATAGACACCGGTCAGCGCGACGAGGGAAAGCACTAACGCAACGCCAGAGGTCACCACACCACCGGGTGTTTTATAAGGGCGCGGCAAGTCAGGCTGTTTAACTCGTAATAGAATGTGGCTGAGCGCCATCAATGCATAAGAGAGCGTCGCGCCGACAACGGCCATCCCTAGAATTAGATCACCCTCGCCGCTAAGTGAGACTAAAAAGCCAAATACACCAGGCACAATCAGCGCCAGATAAGGCACTTTACGCTCGCTGGTCAGTGACAGCGGCTTGGGTAAATAGCCCGCCCGAGAAAGCGCAAACACCAAACGGCTGTAGCCATAGATAATCGAGAAAAATGACGCCACTAGCCCCGCAAGACCCAACACATTAACCAGCGTGGCCAGTGTTGGGTTACCCGCAACGTTAAGCGCATCGACCAGCGGCACACCACTTTGACCAATCATTTCAGCCCCCGCCGCGCCTGCCAGTAACACCACGACCAATAAGGCGGTAAATAGCAGGAATAGCATCGCGGCAATAATCCCTTTAGGCATATCCCGCGCGGGGTCTTTGGCTTCCTCCGCCGCTAGCGGCACGCCCTCAACCGCCAAAAACAGCCACATCCCAAACGGCAGTGCGGCCCAAATACCGTACCAACCATAGGGCATAAAGGTGCTCGCACCGGTTGCATCGGTGGGCGCAATATCAAACAGATTCGCTGAATCGAAATTGCCGATCAGCGCCACTGCCGTTGCCAAAATCGCGAACACGGCCAGCCCGCTAATCACCATCATCACTTTTAGCGCTTCACCTACGCCTGCTAAGTGAATGCCGATAAACACTGCGTAGAACAGCAGGTAAACCAACGGCCCATTAATGCCCAGCAGCGATTCAACTGCCGAGCCAATGAAAATCACGATCGCAGCAGGCGCAAGCGCGTACTCAATCAACACCGCAAGCCCGGTTAAATAGCCACCGGCTGGCCCCATCGCTTGGCGAGCAAAGCTATAGCCGCCGCCAGCGGCTGGAATCGCTGCGGACATTTCAGCCAATGCTAATACGAGTGCCAGGTACATCATCGCCATTAAGCAGGCGGCAATGGCAAAACCACCCCAACCCGCTTCAGCAATACCGAAGTTCCAGCCGGCAAAATCACCGGAAATAACATAAGAAACCCCAAGCCCTGCTAGTAATAGCCAGCCCGCGGTACCTTTGCGCAGCTGGCGCTTGGCCAAATACGCTTGATCGACAGAAGGTTGTGTCATTGTCATGCCCTTTTCAGTGTGGAACGCAATCGTTGTCAGCGGCGTGCTGAGTCGGGGTGTTGGTTCCATATTGTTGTTAGGAGTTTTTTAGGAGCGTTTCTATAAGTGATTGTTATTTATGTATTGTTATTACTCTTTTTAATTACTATTTAATTACTCTGTTATCTATATGGCGCTGCTTATGCATAACGCTTCGCTTCCTGTGCCGCTTATTAATCGGCCACCAGGAAGTTTTGAGTTGTCCCCCCTGTTGCACCGTCTAATACGCTGTCCTCGCTACGATCTTTCAGTTGCACACCAGACAGTTTCCGCTGACGGGCTTCGGTTAATAGCAACAACAACCGCCGTGCGGCCTCTTCCGGTTTGAGCCCTGCTGGGCGCACGTTTGAAATGCAGTTGCGGCGGTCATCCTTTAGGCCCACTTCTGGTTCCCAGGTCATATACAGCCCGAGGCTATCTGGGGAGCTTAAGCCTGGGCGCTCACCAATCATCACCAGCACGGCATCGGCATTAAGCAGCGCGCCAACCTCATCACCAATCGCCACGCGGCCCTGCTCTACGATGGTTAATGGCGCGAGCTGCCACTCCCGCTGATCACTCTCCAAGGCGCGATACAGCGCAGTAAGAAACGGCTCGCTGTTCTGCTGTACTGCCAGTGCGGAAAGCCCATCGACAATCACCACCGCTAAATCGAAGCGCTGGCCACATTGCGCCGCTTGTTGCAGTTGCTCTCGCGAAGCGTCGTCAAGACGACGGCCATAATCCGGACGCTGCAGATACATGGCCCGGTCGACTGCATGGCTATGCACATGAATAGGTGTCTGGTTCAGGCTCAGCGCTGTCGTTAACTCATCGGCCAGCGCGTGACATTCAAGGGGGCAGTGAACGGCATCCTGGGCTTGAGCATGAGCCAGTTGAAACGCCAATAGCTGATGCGTGGGCAGACTAATGCCCGCTCGTCCCAGCCCAATGCGAGCATCGGTAAATGCCCTCAGCCGCTCCCATGGGTTAGCGATCACAATCGGTGGGGCTTTTTTCGATTCATTATCAGACATCGCGAGCAGCCTCCGTTGGCAGGTGGCGCAGGCTATTAGCGAAAGCGGCAGGTAGTAGATCATTTAACCGATAGGAGGAAACATCTTGGAAGATTTGCATCTTCGCCAGCCACTGCTCGAACTCCGGGGCGGCCTTCAACCCAAGTACGCGCCGTGCGTAAAGGGCATCGTGAAAGGACGTGGTTTGATAGTTGAGCATGATGTCGTCAGAGCCAGGGATGCCCATCACAAAGCTACAGCCCGCCACGCCTAATAGCGTCAGCAGGTTGTCCATATCATTTTGATCGGCTTCAGCGTGATTGGTGTAGCAAACATCACAGCCCATGGGCACGCCCAGCAACTTGCCGCAGAAGTGGTCTTCCAGCCCCGCTCGGGTGATCTCTTTGCCATCGTACAAATACTCAGGGCCGATAAATCCCACCACCGTATTCACCAGCAGCGGATTAAACTTGCGCGCCACCGCATAGGCACGGGCTTCACAGGTTTGCTGGTCCAAACCATGATGAGCATCAGCGGAAAGCGAGCTGCCTTGCCCAGTTTCGAAATACATCACGTTGCGCCCAACAGTACCGCGATTCAGCGTTTGAGCAGCCGCCTCGGCTTCTGCCAGCGTATTCAAGTCAAAGCCAAAACTGCGGTTGGTGGCTTCGGTACCGCCAATGGATTGAAAAACGAGATCTACCGACGCGCCCTGCTCAATCGCTTCGAGTGTGTTGGTAACATGAGTGAGCACGCAGGATTGGGTGGGAATTTCATATTTCTGAATGACATCGTCCATCAGGCGCATTAGCTTGATGCTTTGGGCGACATTATCAGTAGCAGGATTGATTCCAATGACCGCGTCGCCACTGCCATACAGCAAGCCATCCAGAATACTGGCGGCAATCCCGGTCACGTCATCGGTAGGATGGTTGGGCTGCAAACGCGTGGATAACCGCCCCGGCAAACCAATAGTATTGCGAAATGCGGTCGTCACATGGCACTTCTTGGCGACTAGCATCAAATCTTGATTGCGCATCAGCTTGCTAACAGCGGCGGCCATTTCAGGGGTAATGCCAGGGCGAGCCGCGGCTAACACATCGCTGGTGGCATAGTCGGATAGTAGCCAGTTACGAAAGTCACCCACGGTTAAATGCTTCAGCGGCGCAAATGCAGCAGCATCGTGCTCATCGATGATTAAACGAGTAATTTCGTCTTGCTCATAGGGGACCAGCACATCATTCAAAAATGTGGTAAGCGGGAGCTCTGCCAGCACCATTTGCGCCACTACCCGCTCTTCTGCTGATTCTGCAATGACCCCTGCCAAGCGGTCGCCAGAGCGTGGCGGCGTGGCCTTGGCCATTAATTCCGCCAAGCCATTAAAGCGATAGCGGCGGCTTCCAACAGTTGTGTGATAGGTCTGCGCCATGGGACCTTCCTTTTTTATATTTAAAAGTGGCTTTTTCTATAACTACGGTTTCTAAAACTACGGTTTCTAAAACAATGGCGCCGAATGCGCGTTGAGGAACAGAATTTGCTTGTTTCCACAATAGCGCTATCACTTAATGGGGAGTATCGAGTTTTGGCAAACCTGTCATACTTATAAAAACATTATTAAATACAATAAATTAGAGGCAAGCATGCAACGTGATGGCACTTTAATCACGTTCACAGGAGTTTTTCATGACGCTGACAAGCCAAGACATTGCACCAAAAAAATGCATTCAAGAGGCGTTTGATGCCGACGAACATGCCCAAAATCTGACCCGCTGGCAGCAGCAATACGACCAACTAAGTCCTGGCCGCTTTTATGGGCGACTAGATGAAATTGAGTTACCCGCCATGCAGGTGTTTAAAGAACATACCGGGCAAGCACTGCGACAAGACTGCCGAGTGTGGGCTGACTCGCTCTGGCTGGGCATCCCCACTCAAGCACCAGGGTCACGAATTAATGGGCAGGCGTTGGAAGAATATGAGGTGATGTGTCATCCCGGCGGTCGTGATTTTGAGCTGGTAACCCCCGAGGCGTTTGATATCTATGGACTAGTGATACGTATGCCGTTATTACAGGCTGCCGCCCAGCGACAGGGGGTGATACTTGATCATGAGTGGCAAGATTCACCCCGCCGCCGGGTAGCGCCTGAAACTCTGCATGCTGTGTCTTTTTTACTTGAACGCTTACTCTCAAATCAACAAGGCCCCATCGCTGAAAACGTTCATCAAGATATTTTGCTAACAGGCCTAATGGAAGTATTAAAAGCTAACCAAACAAGCCATGAATTGCCTCCCAGCTACCCTCATCGAAAAGCAGTGGTTGACCGGGTGAAGCGCTATGTTGATGAGCACCTGGAAGGTCCAGTCACCATGGAAACGTTATGCGAGCTAACTCATGTCAGCAGGCGTACGCTGCAATACAGTTTTACGTCTATCCTAGGGATTAGTCCGCTGCAGTTTTTACGTTTAACGCGGCTGAATAGAGTGCGTCGTGCTCTGCGCAGCGCAGAGCCTCACCAAACAGTGACTGAAATTGCCACCTACTGGGGCTTTTGGCATTTGGGGCAATTTGCTCATGACTATAAGCAACAGTTTGGCGAAAGCCCTTCGCAGACGTTAAACGCGATTCACTGAGCGTGCGCGGCATCCCTTTCGAGGTAAAGATCTTATGTCGAGGCAACGATCCTATATCGAGGTAGAGACCCTATGGTAAATACCACCGCCTGGAATCGCTTGCGCTATAGCATTTACGCGCCAGTCTATGATCTGGTGGCGACTAAAGCGTTTCGTAAACCCCGCAGAAGTGCGCTTAACCAAGTTGACTGGGAACCTGGCATGCGAGTGCTGCTGGTGGGTGCAGGCACCGGCTTAGACCTGCCTTATTTACCGCGCGAATTAGAAATCCATTTAACCGACCTAACCCCCGCAATGGTGACGCGAGCCCGTGAGCGAGCGGAACATGCGCAACGTGACGTGGTATGTCGTGTGATGGATGCTGCTGCACTGGACTACCCAGATGCGCATTTTGACGTCGTTGTGATGCATCTTATTTTGGCGGTGATGCCCAACCCTGAACAGGGACTAGCCGAAGCGCACCGGGTACTGAAAAACGACGGGCAGCTCTGTGTTATGGATAAATTTCAACCCGACACCCACATTGCTGGTCCAAGTCGGCGAGCACTGAACGTCATTACTTCATTGATCGCGACCGACATCACCCGCCAGGCGACACCACTACTTCAACAAGCAGGCTTCAACATCCGCCGCGACGAACCCGTATTGATGAATGGCCTTTTTCGCGCACTTTTAGCAATAAAGTAAACTGCCCTCACAACTGCACATCGCCTCAAAATACCAGTACAGCCGAAACAACAACGTCCAATGCTGGTACAATTAATAGCAACCCGTTACTTGCACGCTTCATCAACATGTAAGGTGACCAATGCCTAAAGCAGCTGTGAAACGCTTCCGTCGTTTACCCGAAGAAGAGCAGTCCCGCGTGATTGAAATGGCTTGGGAAGATCGCACTCCGTTTGAAGCGATCGACACTATGTTTGGCCTAGGCGAGCCGGACGTCATAGAGGTAATGCGCCACCAGCTTAAGCCGGCCTCGTTTCGACTGTGGCGCAAGCGTGTTACTGGTCGCGCGACGAAGCATACGGCTTTGCGATCGCCGGATATTTTACGGGGCTACTGCCCAACGCAATATAAGCGCTAATCACCATTTGCCACGAAAAATCAGAGGATGCCATTTTCTAGTAGGTCTTTTTAATCGCTGAATAAATGTTATATTATCACATAACATAACGCCGTTTATAAAAACCCGCTTAGAGGTGCATTCACAATGACCGTGTTTTCTCCCCTGCCCGTCACCGTACTTTCAGGATTTCTAGGTGCAGGTAAAACCACCGTACTCAATCATATTTTGGCTAACCGCGAAGGTCGCCGCGTCGCGGTGATTGTCAACGATATGAGCGAGGTCAATATCGACGGTGCATTAGTGCGTGGCGGCCCTGGCGAGTCCACGTTAGATGGCGAGGTAGCGCTGAACCGTTCTGAAGAGCGGTTAGTAGAAATGAGCAACGGCTGCATTTGCTGCACGCTGCGTGAAGATTTGCTAGAAGAAGTTAGTCAACTGGCCAGAGAGGGTAAATTTGATTACTTGGTGATTGAGTCCACTGGGATTTCCGAACCGCTACCCGTGGCGGAAACCTTCACCTTTGAAGATGAAAGCGGCCAGAGCCTTTCCCACGTTGCACGCCTTGATACGCTGGTCACTGTTGTCGATGGAGCCAACTTTCTTGAGCAGTACCGCGAAGCGCAGAGCCTCGCTGAAGCGGGCGAAAGCTTAGGTGACGACGACGAACGTAACGTCGCGGACCTGCTGGTCGACCAGATCGAGTTTTGTGATGTATTACTGATCAGTAAAACGGATCTGATCAATAAAAAAGAGCTTGATGCGCTAACGGCGATTCTGCGCTCACTAAACCCTGATGCAGAGCTGGTGCCCATCACTCAAGGTGGCGTGCCGCTAGACAAGGTGCTTGATACTGGCAAGTTCAATTTTGAGCGCGCCCAGCAAGCGCCTGGTTGGCTAAAAGAGATGCGTGGCGAGCATGTGCCAGAAACCGAAGAGTACGGTATTGGCAGCTTTGCCTACCACGCTCGCCGCCCTTTCCACCCGCAGAAATTCCACGCTTTACTCAATGAAGGGTGGTTTGGTAAAGGGCTGCTACGCTCGAAAGGCTTTTTCTGGCTTGCTACTCGGCCACGCTTTGCAGGCCAATGGAGCCAAGCAGGTGGTATTGCTCATCACGGCCCAGCGGGCGTGTTCTGGAAAGCTATCCCCGAAGCTAACTGGCCGGAAGATCCTGAAACTCGCCAGTTCATTATGGAAAAGTGGCAGGAGCCGTTTGGCGACATGCGCCAGGAGCTGGTGTTTATCGGCCAGAACTTGGACCAAGCCAAGATGCGTGATGCACTAGACGCCTGCCTGCTAAGTGAAGCTGAACTGCTACAAGGTATGGAAGCCTGGAAGCAGCTACCCGATCCGTTCCCCGCTTGGGAGTAATGCTTTAACTGCCGGAGCTAGCTAAACAGCGCTCTGCCCACTGCCGCACTTCAGGGTAGGCACGCTGCTCAAAGACCGCGAAACCGTTAAGGCCGCGGGCTTTGAGTGGGGTAAAAATCGGCATAGTTAAACCGCATAAGAAGTGTGCCAGCCGCTGGGCATTGGGCGGCTGGCCGAACTGTTCGGTGTGGCGTTCAATCAGCGGTGTGGCATAGCGGATAAAATCCTTTTCAGACAGCGCGGGTAATGGCGTCGCATCCGGCAGCCGAACCGGGTTGCCGTAGCATACCGAACAGTGACCACAGCGGCCCTGCTCGGTATCAAGTGGTCCATCGAAGGTGGTATCCCCAAAATGCTCAGCTAACCGCCGAGTCAGGCAGCTTTGCGACTCAAACAGTGCCAGCATGGAGTGCAGCCGATCAATTTCGATTCGCTCCCGCTGTAGGCACTCATTAAACAACTGGCTCGCCACCGCCTCGACCGAAAATTCCGGCTGACAAATTTCATACACATCGGTCATGCGTTTACCTTCCAGGGTCAACCAACCTTTATCCTGGAAGTATTCAAGCGCGGTAATCACGCGGGCACGGGAAGCATCAATTTGCTGTGCCTGCCCAGCCTGATGCAGCCGCTCAAAATCCACCGTCCCCCAAGTACGAGCAATAGCAATATTGTCGATTAACAAACGTACAAAGGCTGCCCGCTCTCCTTCAAAGCGCCCCACCAAGGCAGTAGGCTCAATATGGTAGCGCAACCGATACTCGGCTAAGAACGCAAAGCGCGGCGCAATTATGCCGTGCATTTCCAACCGCACCAGTAGCGTTTTAAGTGGCAGCAGGCGGATATTGGTATCTCGGGAAAGCGTGTTGAGCAGCACTTCCCACTGGCGATCTGGCGCTTGACCGGCTGATGAGATTTCCTCCAATAAACGCAAAATACCCGCGTACTCAGGCGTATCGCCGTAAACGAAGCTCTCAAGCACTCGCAGACCATCGCGTCCGGCAATGGTTAAACAGGTGGAAGGCAGTCCATCGCGCCCTGCCCGACCAATTTCCTGACTGTAATTCTCAATCGATTTAGGTAGATCAAAGTGCACAACGTTGCGGATATTGCCTTTATCAATCCCCATGCCGAAGGCAATGGTAGCCACAATGCAGGGCGATTCGCCGCTCATAAACTGGCGCTGAATGTCGTCGCGGCGGGCTGAATCCAGTCCCGCATGGTACGCCTGGGCAGCAATCCCCTGGGCCTCCAGCGCACTTGCCAACTGCTCGGCGGTTTGCTGCAAGGTGACGTAAATAATCGTAGGCGCTTCGTTGCCAGGCGGCATTTGTGGCATAAGCCAATCAATCAACTGTTGCTGACGTTTTTCCATGGCGGGCACCACCAGAAGCTCTAAGTTAGCGCGATAAAAGCCAGTGGTAATGACATTTTCCGGTACGATTGAGAACTTCTCACGCATATCAGCGATAACCGCTGGCGTGGCCGTGGCTGTCAGTAGCAACACCTGGGGAATAGCAAAATCACGCTGATAATCGGGCAGTTTAAGGTAATCGGGGCGGAAGTTATGTCCCCACTCAGAGAGACAGTGTGCTTCATCAACCACCAGCAGCGATATTTGAACCTGGCGTAGAAAGTGCCGAAAACGCTCGTTCTTAAGCCGCTCCACCGACACCATAAGGATTTTCAGCTCACCGTTTTTGGCGCGCCCCATCACATCACGGGTCGTAGCGCGATCTTGGGTGGAATCAATACTGGCGGCTGCAACACCATGGCGTGCCAAGAAAGCGAGCTGATCCTGCATTAGTGCCAGCAGCGGCGATACCACCAGCGTCAGGTGTGGAAGATGAAGTGCAGGCAACTGATAACAGAGTGACTTCCCCGCCCCGGTGGCAAAAATCGCCGCCGTGGAGTGCCCCTCCAACACTCTGGACACCACCGCCTGCTGGCCGCCGCGAAAAGCATCAAATCCGAATACTGCCTTCAGCGTCTGCTGCGGTGATAGCGAGGTCATGGCCGTTCCCTGGAGTGTCGTCAATACGTTAGGGCTAAGCTAACGCGTTCACGTCATTTTCTCCAATCAAGGGGCGCCATTAAGTGCAGGGGTGCGGCTTTTCATTCTGTGCGGGGAGAGCCAGCGCCTGCCAAGCCTCAAAGGTGGTAAAAAACACCTGCCCTGTTAGCTCGCGGTAAAGCGCTGTGTTGGTTAAGCGATCCATCACCGGGCCTTTCACTTCCGCCAAGTGCAGCATTGCGCCAGCATCTTTTAACCGGCCGTTAATCGCTTCTAAGCTTTCAAGCGCGGACGCATCAATCACATTCACCGCCTGGCAGGTCAATACAATATGTTTTAACGAAGGGGAACGAGCAGCCAGTGCCATCACGGTATCTTCTAAGTAGCGAGCGTTAGCAAAGTAAAGACTTTCATCAATGCGCAGCATGGCCACATGCTGATCGGTTTCGACTTCATGGCGCTTCACGTTGCGGAAATGTTCGGTGCCCGGCACCCGCCCTACCACGGCACTATGGGGCTGGCTGGTACGATACAGGTGCAGCCCTAGTGAGAGCACCACACCGCTGATAATGCCGACCTCGACACTGTGCAGCAGGGTGAGTAGCAAGGTCGCCACCATTGCCACGCCGTCGCTGCGGGAGTATTGCCAAGTGCGCTTTACTGCGGGCAGATCAATCAATGTGCCCACGGCGACGATAATAGTAGCGGCCAATGTCGCCGTCGGCAGAAAGGCCAGCAGACCCGTGAGCAACAGCGCAGAAAGCACAATACCTAAGGCGGTAAATGCCCCGGCCAACGGTGTTGCCGCCCCCGCTTCAAAGTTCACTACCGAGCGTGAAAACCCACCTGAAACCGGCGAACCACCGCTGACGCCAGCGCCCAAATTGGCCATCCCAAGAGCGATAAGCTCTTGATTAGGATCGATACGCTGGCGGCGCTTAGCCGCCAGAGTTTGCGCCACGGATACCGATTCTACAAAGCCCACCAAACTGATCAATAAAGCGGCAGGCAACAGGCCAAGCCATAGCGACTGATCTAGGCTAGGCAGCGTAATGGCAGGCAAGCCGCTAGGCACAAAGCCGACCAGATCCACGCCGTACTGCCCCAAGTTAAAGTGCCAGGCCAGCAGCGTAGTCACCATCACCGCTGAAATCGGTGCGGCTTTGACCATCAATCCAGAAGCGCTGGCCGAGATACCTATCGCCATCAGCCAGGTATTCAAGCGCTTGCGGCAAACCAGCAGATAGCCCCACACCCCTAAACCAATCAGCAGCGTGATGAGATTGACCTGTCGCCACTGGCTGAACAGTGCGCCCAGCAGCTCGATGACATTATGCCCCGCAGCCTCAACACCTAGAATATGCTTGAGCTGACTAATGGCGATCAAGATTCCCGACGCAGTGATAAACCCAGAAATAACCGGATGGCTTAAGAAGTTGACCAAAAAGCCCAGCCGCAGTACGCCCATGGCAATCAATATCAATCCTGAAAGCGCCGCCAACACCAGTGCAGCGCCAATATATTCAGGGCTGCCTGGAGTAGCAAAGCTGCTTAAAGCCGACGCCGTCATTAATGCTGCCACGGCTACCGGCCCTACCGCCAAGCTGGCACTGGTACCAAAGATGGCGTAAAGCACCAGCGGTAGCATACTGGCATACAGGCCCATCTCTGGCGGCAACCCAGCCAGCAAGGCATAGGCCAACGCCTGGGGCACCAGCATTAGCGTGACGATAACGGCTGCCAGCGAATCTTTAAATAACACAGCCCGGTTATAGCGCCACAGCCAGCCAACCACAGGCACCCAACGCTCTATGTTCATGGGGAGTACTCGCTCTGGTAATAGCACTGACTAAGGCACATCACACCGCACGCCTACGCTGTCTGATTTTCAAGCCCTTGACGGTGCTCTTCCAAATCAAAACCGGCTGCTTTGGCAGCGGAAAATAGTTCCGCCAGATCGCATTTTTCGGTATGGCGCTTTGCGTAAGCCCAAAGATGGGTAGCACGTTTACCTGACCGACAAAACGCCAAAATAGGCCGAGGTAGCTGCTGCAACGCCTTAGCAAAAGCGGCGACATCCACTTGGCTATACTCGCCGGGGGTCACAGGAATGTGTACCCAATGAAGGCCAAGTTCTGCTGCTTTAACGCGGTAAGCATCCTCTCCAGAAAACTCAGCGCTTTCACCAGGCTTGCAGTTACAGATCACCGTTTTAAAGCCCTGAGCTTTTACGTGCTCAAGCTCCTCGACCGTGAGCTGTGAAGTAATAGCAACGCCCTTCTCTAACGATTGTGTTTGCATGCATCTCTCCAGCGTTTCTCGCTGCCGCTTTAAGCAGCAGCGCAAGGCATAACCCCGTCAAAACAATTGTTATAAACATAGCTCATTTTGGAATATAAGCAATAGCGCACGACAAAAACACCCGGGACTTTTTTTGAGAAAAGACCCGGGTGGCGCATAAATATCGAAGGGGAAACGTAACGCTATTGAGTGTTGTCGCTGCTAGGGAACGGATTAATTAAACGCTTTC
Organism: Halomonas sp. MS1; assembly: GCF_024182575.1. Lineage (NCBI taxonomy): Bacteria > Pseudomonadati > Pseudomonadota > Gammaproteobacteria > Oceanospirillales > Halomonadaceae > Halomonas > Halomonas sp. MS1. The sequence goes on along the minus strand of NZ_CP098926.1, from coordinate 2,244,583 downwards.
TCTAATGCAAAGCGCGGCTGTGGCTGGCCGTCTTTGTTAACGCTTTCAGTGAACATTGTAAGCGGGCGCACCCACAGGCCGTAGTCGCCGTAAAGCGCACGGTAAACTACCAGTACCTCTTCATTTTCACTGTGCTGAGCGGTGCCCAGTACTTCGTAAAGGCTGCCTTTATAGTGGCGATATATACCGGGAACAGGCGCAGTCATTCACTTTCCTCTTGTTGGGTCGTTGAAGGCATGGGCTTAGCGGCTTTTTTAGCCAACCGTTCGAGCACTTTTGAGGCAGCGACAAAACCAAACGTACCAGTGACAAAGGTGGCGGCGCCAAAGCCTGAGGCGCAGTCTAAGCGGGTAGCATCACCGTTGCCGGGCTTTTGCAGACAGACTTCGCCGTCAGCGCCAGGGTACACCAACTGCTCATCAGAATAGACACACTCAACGGAAAAGCGCCGCTTGGGATTACGCGAAAAACCATAATCACGGCGCAGCCGCGAGCGCACTTTAGAAAGCAGTGGATCGTGTTCAGTACGTGTTAAATCTGCCACCTGAATGCGGGTAGGATCCGTCTGACCGCCTGCAGCTCCCGTCACGGTAATCGGTAGTTTACGTCGTTTGCACCAAGCGATTAGCGCTGCCTTGGCGATCACGCTATCAATGGCATCCACCACATGATCGGCATCATCGGGGATACGCTCGGCAAGGTTAGTGGGCGTGACAAAAGCACTGTCGGCTACGACGTTTATCTCCGGGGCAATCAAGCGACAACGCTCGGCCAACACGTCCACCTTTGGCTGGCCAATGGTGGCGTCTAACGCATGGAGCTGACGATTGACGTTGGACACGCATACGTCATCCAAATCAATCAGCGTTAGCTTGCCAATGCCAGAACGCGCCAGCGCTTCTACCGTCCAGCTCCCCACGCCACCCACACCCACTACCACAACATGGGCATGGCGAAACGCCGTGGCAGCACGTTGGCCATACAAGCGGCGAATGCCGCCAAAGCGAAAGTCATAATCCGAAGACATTACAGGCTCTCTATTTTACAACATGCTATTTGACAGCACGGTTCGATTCATCACGACTACCGCTGAAGCACAGCGGGCGTTGAAATGGCTGGGGTGCGCACGCTATCTAGCGGCAGATGCCCAGCCCAGCCGAATTGCTCAAATAGGCTTCTCATGGTCGCATCGAGTGCGCAGCTTAGTTGGATGCGCTTATCGGCTAAGGGGTGATCAAACGCTAAATAGCTGGCAGCCAACAGCAAACGGGGAGCATTCAGTTGATCCGCAAAAAAACGGTTGTGGACACTTTTGCCGTGCTTGGCATCACCAATAATGGGATAACCACGCCGAGAAAGATGGCGACGGATCTGATGTCGCCGCCCGGTCATAGGCCGCGCTTCCACTAGCGAATAGCGCGCCACTGGATAGCGGTCTACCTGCACAGGCAATTCAACGCTATCCAGGCGTCGAATATCGGTCATCGCGGGCATAGCAGGCATCTCGGCTTTGGGGCGCGTGCCATCTTCTTCCCGCAATGGGTAATCAAGGCGCTCTTGCTCCGGCGCCTTGCCCCTCACTACCGCCAGATAGCGTTTTTCTACCTGCCGTTCGCTAAAGCCTTCACTCAACACGGCTGCCGCTTCAGATGATAAACCAAACACCATCACGCCAGAGGTGGGTCTATCTAACCGATGCACCGGATACACTCGTTTGCCAATTTGGTCACGCAGGCGTTGAAGCAAAAATTCTGTTTCTCCACGCGCCAGCGCCGAGCGGTGCACTAGTAACCCAGACGGCTTATGCACTGCAACAAGGTGCTCATCCTGATAAAGGATGTTCAATGGCAACATGGCACTCCCCGGTAACGGCAATTGAGATAACAAATCGCGGTGATTTGAAGCAGCGCGCTATTGTCGCGACTTAACGGTTCAATGTCATCCGCTACTAGCGGCATCAAGAAAGCAAATAGCCCAACGCCCGATCCATTGGCAGAGTTGCTTCGCGGAAGCTACCTTGAAATGGCAACTCGTCATACGAGCTTCCATGGATAAGGAAAGGAGAATTGCACTATGCGTTATTCACTACCGCTAACAGGTATTGCCGCGGGGCTTCTGCTGGCAACTACCGCTCAGGCCAATGAAGCGCTCGACGTTGAAATGCACAAGGTCAGCGCTGAAGGAATTGAAGAGTCTATTGGGACTGTCGCTATTGAGCATACTGAGCACGGCGTGTTGCTTACGCCGTCGTTAACTGACCTAGAGCCCGGCGTATACGGTTTTCATGTCCACCAAAATGCCAGCTGCGAGCCTGCTGAAAACGATAGCGGCGAAATGACAGCAGCGCTGTCTGCAGGTGGTCATTACGATCCTGAAGAGGCTGGTACCCACCAAGGCCCCTACGGCGATGGCCATCTGGGCGACCTACCGGTTCTCACGGTGAATGAAGATGGCGAAGCTAACCTTCCCGTGCTGGCACCGCGCTTGAGTATGGAAGATATGCCGGGGCGCAGCCTGATGATCCATGCGGGCGGCGATACGTATTCAGATGACCCCCACTTAGGCGGTGGCGGTGCGCGCATGGCCTGCGGCGTCGTTGAATCGTAGCGGTTAAAACCCCATCAATATAGCGATATATCGGGCAGCACAGCGCTGCCCTTTTTTGTGTTGATGATTGCTCTTGCTAGCACCATTGGCCACTAAAGTCTTAAAGCGATTCTCCTGATGAGTCGGTACATTCAGCCCGGCCAAATAAGCGTGCTAACAAGTAATTCACTAGCATGCACTACCCTATTAATCCCCCTGAGACTGAGTGCCCTGAATGATCACCTTCATTGTATCGATAATTCTTCTAGTCGTGGGCTACTTCACCTACGGCAAGTTTGTTGAGCGCGTGTTTGTTACTGACCGCAAGCGTCAAACACCGGCGTTTAGTATGCGTGACAATATTGACTATGTGCCGATGAACACCACGCGCAACTCACTTATTCAATTGCTTAACATTGCCGGTGTCGGCCCGATTTTTGGCCCCATTTTAGGCGCGCTTTATGGCCCAGTGGCTTTTATATGGATTGTGGTTGGCTGCATCTTTGCAGGTGCCGTACACGACTACCTCACCGGTATGATCTCGATTCGCAATCACGGGGCTCATTTGCCTCAGTTGGCGGGTAAATTTCTCGGTAAAACCATGAAGCATGTGGTCAACGGCTTTGCTATTTTGCTGTTACTGCTGGTGGGCACGGTCTTTGTAACCTCGCCCGCAGCGCTGCTTTCTAATATGACATCACTCTCTTTAACGCTCATTATTCTAGCGATTTTTGCCTACTATCTGGTTGCTACGCTGCTACCGATTGATAAAGTCATTGGCCGTATCTACCCCTACTTTGGCGCTTTGCTGCTGTTCAGCGCCGCAGGCATCGGTATTGGTTTGGTTGTTACCGGCGCACCGATTCCAGAACTCTCTTTCCAGAATATGCATCCGGAAGGAGCGCCCATTTTCCCGCTGCTGTTCTTAACGATCTCCTGCGGTGCTCTTTCAGGCTTCCATGCCACGCAAACCCCCATCATTTCACGCACGACGCAAAACGAAACCAATGGCCGTAAAATCTTTTACGGCATGATGATTGCCGAAGGCGTGATTGCGATGATCTGGGCCGCCGCCGCCATGAGTTTATTCCAGGGCGAACAATCGCTGTCCGCAGTGCTGGCGGCTGGTGGCCCTGCAGCGGTGGTCAGCGAAGTATCTATTAGCATGCTTGGCGCTGTTGGCGGCACGCTGGCCGTGCTGGGGGTTATTGTGCTGCCGATTACCTCGGGCGATACCGCCTTCCGCAGTGCACGAATGATTATTGCTGACTATCTCAAGGTTGAGCAGAAGCCGATTATTAAGCGTATTTTGATCGCCCTGCCACTGTTTGTTGCTTCTTACGCGCTTACCCACATGGACTTTACCCTGCTATGGCGCTACTTCTCCTGGGCCAACCAAACCACCGCGGTTATCGCACTGTGGGTCGGCACCATGTACCTAGTGCTATCACGTAAGCCTTATCTGATTACCTCGATCCCAGCTGTCTTTATGACCATGGCCACCTTTACCTATTTAGCCTACGCACCGATTGGCTTTGGCTTACCACTGCAAACAAGCTGTATCGTCGCGGCGCTGGGAACACTGGTATGTATCGCACTGTTTATGAAGCGTGTACGCCGCTTAAGCCGCGCAACCTTTGCTGTTGATGAGCATGCTGATGCCTTTGATGCAGGCCAAGAGGGACAGACCCAAACACTATCTACTGCTACCAAGTAAGTTATTGTTCTACTGCCCCTTAAGAGAAAAAGCGCTGAGTTAATCAGCGCTTTTTTTATGGGCATCTCTTAGCTTCTTCGACCACTTTTTGACTCGCTGTTTTGACTAGTTGTTTTAACCACTGAAACACGCCTTTTTAGACGCAGCATTAACGCATAGATTGATGCCCAACCAGCCAATGTTATATCATAACCAAAATATCTTATTGAGCGGTTCAGCAAGCGATGGTGTCAATGTGCAGCGACCCAGTGTTATCCGTGCGTGATCTGCGCATTAAAATCGGCCAGCAACAGGTTGTCGATGGACTCTCGTTTGATGTTATGCCCGGCGAGCGAGTTTGCCTATTGGGTGCATCTGGCTCGGGGAAATCATTCACGGCTAAAGCTGTGCTCGGTTTGCTGCCCCCCAATGTTCAAGCTCAGGGAAGTATACGGATTCAAGGCCAAGAAGCGATTGCGACACCGGCAACACAGCGGCCAAAAAATTCACGAGTGTCAATGGTGTTTCAGGATTCACTTTCGGCGCTTAATCCCTTGGTTTCTATCGGCTCCCAGCTGCGGGAACCCTTTTTACGCCATCACGGCCTATCGCGCCAAGCCGCGACTGACGCCGCAGTGGCACTCATCGCATCACTGGACCTTCCAGAGCCCCAACGGTTAATCAAGCGCACCCCAGCAGAGCTTTCTGGTGGACAGCGTCAGCGGGTATGCATTGCGTTAGCAATGGCTTGTAAAACGTCGCTAATGGTTGCCGATGAACCTACGACTGCGTTGGACGTCGTCACTCAAGCCCAGGTACTGCGCGCCTTGCATCAACATACCGACAGCTCAGCATCTGCGCTGCTATTCATTACTCATGATCTACACGCGGCAGCACAGCTATGCCAGCGGGCAGTCATTATTGAACGGGGCATGATGATCGAAAGCGGTGAGTTAGACACCCTAATCACCTCCCCGCAGCACCCATTCACTCAAGCGCTCGTAGCGGCGGCGCATAATGTGCAACCGCCTGAAGTAGTCCCAACTGACTATTTGAAGAGTGCCTAAATGCAGAGCCATCCACTTTTCAAGTGCCAGGAAGCCTTCCTCTCAGCAAATGGGCTCTATAAAAGCGTCTCGTTACCCCGCACTGTTTTTTGGCGGACGGGTGAACGCAAACAAGTCATGAATAACATCAACCTGAGGCTTTATCCGGGTGAGCGTGTCGGATTAGTCGGCCTGTCAGGGTCGGGGAAAACGACATTACTGCGCTCGCTGTTAGCGATTGAAGCGCCCGATACGGGTTCGATTACTTGTCTGCATAAAACGGTACGTCCCGCCTCCACGGCCAAGCTTAGATGGTACCGTCGAGCTGTTCAGTATATTCCCCAAGACCCCGGTGCCTCCCTTGATCCTCGCATGAGTGTTCGAGCGCTAGTGGCCGAGCCATTAATAAGGCTGAACGTTGATTGCGCCCCGGGAGAACGTGCCAGAGAAGCGCTGGAGCAAGTTGGCTTAGATGCACGTTTTTTGGACCGATTGCCTCATGAGCTTTCCGGCGGCCAGGCTCAACGGGTCGCCATTGCCCGTGCGATTGCTACGCGCCCGCGCTTTTTACTCGCCGATGAGCCACTGAGCGGCCTAGACCTACCGGTTCGCGCGCAGGTGATTAGCGTGCTGAAAAAGCTATGCGATGAAAGCGGCACAGGGCTATTGATGGTGTCCCATGACTTATCGGTGGTCACCCAATTGTGCCAACGCACGCTGGTCATGGATGACGGCAAAATAGTTGAAGACCGTTCAACGGCAGCGCTTTGGCGCGCCCCCCATCATCCGACTACGCACTCGCTAATCAATGCCGTTGCGCAACTACCTACTTGTGCGCATCCAAACTGCAATGCAGCTGAGTTAGCAGCACTTTAATAACGTATCTGTGACTTTTTTATTTTTTCTACCCGTTTTTCCTGCCCGTCACTTCAAACTGGAGTTTTTACGATGTTACCCCGTCCGCTGCGCCTTTCCCTGCCTATTGCCCTTGCCGCCCCGTTACTGCTGGCCGGTTGTTTTGATGAACAGCGTGACACCACATCTTCAGAGGCCGGTGAACGAATCAGCCTAGCGATGCTGCAGCCACCTCGCTCGGGATTAACGCCACTTTCCGATGATGCTTTCAAACTGTCGCGCTGGAGCACGGCGGAAACGCTCATTCGGTTGGATGCCAGCAGCGACCCACTGCCATTTCTGGCCACCGAGTGGGAGCAGCTCGATGGCCATACATGGCGGTTCGTGATTCGCGATGGGGTCAGCTTTCATGATGGCACGACACTGACCGTTAGCGACGTAGTGAACGCTCTCACTGCGGCCACCCAAGCCGCCCCGAAACCACGCATTTTAGATGGCGTGAACATGACCATCGAAGCCGATGGTAATAACGCGGTGATTGTGCGCACCGAAACCAATGACCCGCTGATTCCCAACCGCCTATCAAGCCCCCAGCTGGCGATTTTAGCCGCCAGCGCCTATGGCGAGGATGGCCGGGTTAACCCCATCAAAGCAGGTACCGGCCCGTTCGTATTAACAGAGATCAACGGTACTAGCAGCGCCCATCTGGATCGCTTTGATGACTACTGGGGCGAGCCCGCCAAAGTGGCCGGTATTGATGCTGATTATGTCCCCGACGGCACCGCTCGAGCGGCAGCCTTGAGAACCGGCGCGGCCGATGTGGTTGAAGCGATTCCAGTGTCTCAGGTGGCGCTGCTTGACCCTGAGCTAGTTCACGAAGTGCCCATGCCGCGCACCAATACGCTTTACCTGAATACCGAATCAGGCCCAATGACCGACCCCGGCCTGCGCGCAGCCGTTCGTGACGCAATAGACCGCTCCGCTATAGTGAATACCGTTTACGAAGGGCGCGCGGATATCGCTGAAGGGTTGCTCGGCCCGGCACTAGCGTGGGCAAGCGACTACCGCACCCCGCTTGAAGATCGCACTGCACCCACCGAGCCAAACGGCACTGACATCACCCTGGCGACGTTTACTGACCGCGCCGAGCTGCCCGAAGTGGCTGTCCTGCTTGAACAGCAGCTGACCCGTGCGGGCTTTAACGTGAACCAAGAAGTGCGTGAGTACGCGCATATAGAAGCAGACGCCTTAGCCGGTGAGTTTGACGCCTTTATTCTTTCGCGTGCCACCGTCCTCGATTCAGGCGACCCGGTGGCCTATATGTTCAGCGACTTCGCTTGTGCGGGCTCTTTCAACATCGCCCAGCTATGTGACCCCGCCGTCGATGAAGCGTTAGCCAATGCCGCCATGCTGCCCACCGGAAGTGAGCGTCGTCAGGCAATTATCGAGGCGGAAGCGGCTATTTTACGCACCGATGCGGCTATTCCGATGCTCCACGAGCGCGTTATCCAGGGCGAGGCGGCGCGGATCTCGAACGCCGAGCGCGACCCCCGCGAACGTGCGCTGATCACTGAGCAGACAACCATCAACACCGACAGTGACTCCTAAGGGTGCGCCACGCATGACAACCGCAATACCGCTGCGCCTATGGCGCAGCTTGCGTATCACGCCCTTTATTCCGCTGCTCTCACGTTTGGTTACACTAGCCGGTGTGGTGGTGCTGGTAGGATTATTGCCGTGGTTATCCAGCCGGGACCCTGCACTGAGCATTTTGCGGGCACGCTCTGCCGAGCAGGAAGCCACCCCCGAAGCCTTAGCAGCCATTCGTGCTCAGTTAGGCCTGGATCTTGGCCCCTTCGAGAAGCTGCAGAGCTGGCTGACGGGCCTGCTGCATGGCGATGCAGGCAATTCCTGGATCTCCGGCGCACCCGTGCTACCGGGTATGTTAAAGAGCGCCCAGGTATCACTGACGCTAATGACCTTTGGCATGCTGGTAGCGATGGTTACCACTACGCTGATCTGTACCCCCGTGGTACGGCGTGGCTTGCGAGGTCAAGTTAGCCGTTCTTCCGGCACCATTGGTGCAGCTCTGACGGCTCTGCCTGAGTTTCTACTCGCCTCACTACTGCTAGTCGTGTTTGCAGCATGGCTAAACTGGCTACCGCCTTACGGCTGGCGAGGTTTTAGTTATGCCCTATTGCCCGCCTTTGCGCTGGGCCTTCCGGCAGGCGGTCTGTTGGGCCGCTTGTTTAGCGATGGCCTTGCTGCCACCTTCAGCGAGCGCTGGGTCGCTACCTGGAACGTAGCAGGCTTTTCACGCAGCCGAATTGTCATGGCCGCACTGCGACGCACCTTACCCAGCCTGATGCCTCAGGTCGGCATGGTGATGGTGGGTCTGACGGGCGGAGCCATTGCCGTCGAACAGGTATTCTCTATTCCAGGCCTGGGTCGAGCAACGCTTGGCGCAGCATCGGCCCAGGACCTTCCCGCGCTACAAACTGGCATTCTGATTCTGCTGATTATCGCCATTATATTAGGCAGCTTGGCCAATATTGGTCGCGTGCTGTTACTGGGCCGTGCTTTTCTCTGCCCGTGGCGCATAGCGAGCCACCTATTCCACGCAGGGCATGGGTCGTACCCACCATCGCGATGTTGCTACTCTTTGTGCTAATCGTAGCGGGGATGGGACGTGATCCGTTTAGCTCCGCGTTTATGCGCTTAGAGTCACCAAGCTTTGCGTTACCATTAGGCGCCGACGGCACTGGGCGCGATATTTTGGCGCGAGTAGCTCACGGAGCGCTGTCCACCATGGGCATGGCAACGGTCGTCGTATTCTTTTCGCTAGTAATAGGGCTACTGATTGGACTAGCCCCCAAGCTAGCCACGGGCCCTATTGAAATCACCAAAGCAACGCCACCCACCATTGCAGGGTTGATTGTCGCGGGGCTAATAGGGCCAAGTGCTAGCGGCGCGATCATTGCGGTAACAGCCGTCGCTTGGGCTCCGCTTGCAGCGCACACAGCGGCACTGGTGGCGGAAGTGAAAGCCCAGCCCCACGTTCGCATTACGCCAATGCTAGGCGTGGGTCATTTCCGCTTAATGAGCCGCTACATCTTACCGGCAGTGCTTGGCCCAGTGTTTCGCCACGCCATGCTGCGCTTACCTGGCGTGGCGCTGGCCTTGGCAGCACTTGGTTTTCTCGGCCTGGGGCCACGCCCACCTTCACCAGAGTGGGGGTTAATCCTTGCCGAAGGTATGCCCTATATTGAGCGAGCGCCCTGGGCGGTGCTGATTCCCGCATTAGCACTGATTTTGCTATCGGTACTGGCGGTGTCACTTTCAAACCTGATGGGTTTAAGCAAACTATCTCGCTAGCAGTATCCAAGCTCAAAAATAGAAGGCCTAAACAGCCAAAAAAACGGGCAGCCACATGGCTGCCCGTTTTGCTGATTGACGCTTTAATTAAATTAACAAGCGTTACTCTTCGTCAGTCGCCAACTGCATATGTTTTTGTAGGTAATTTTGAATACCTACTTTATCGATCAGACCAAGCTGCGTTTCGATATGATCAATATGACTTTCTTCATCGGCAAGCAGGTCACGCAGTAGATCGCGCGTTACATAATCCTTAACGCTTTCACAGTAGGTAATTGCTTCGATGTAGTCTTTACGGCCGTCGTGCTCGATTTTCAAATCACTTTCGAGCATTTCTTTTACATTTTCGCCGATATGTAGTTTGCCTAGATCCTGCAGGTTAGGAATGCCTTCAAGGAACAAAATACGCTCGATTAGTTTATCGGCGTGTTGCATTTCTTCAATGGACTCATCGTATTCCCACTTGGCAAGCTCTTTAAAGCCCCAGTCTTTGTACATTTTGGCATGCAAAAAATACTGGTTGATGGCTACCAGTTCATTGCCGAGGGCGATATTGAGATGCTGAATAACCTTGGGATCACCTTTCATGACGTCACCTTTCTTAGTGTGCGATTACGCTAACTAGAGAGTATAGGCCATAAATAGGCTTACTCCCAACGATGCTGGGAGTATATAGGAAATGACTAAAAATTCAAAAGAATCATATAGTTGCTAACGATAAATCTAACAATAGTGATTCGCGTCACACAGCGTAAGCGAGACTCATATCCGCTTCGCAACGAGCCTCCTGAACCGCTTCACGGGTTAGCGATTTAGCAAAACAAGCGCATTTTCCGCACTGGGTTCCGCAACCTGTGGCCTCGCGTACTTCTCGCCAACTGCGCGCTCCATCGCTAACGTGCTGGCGAATCTGATGGTCGGTTACTCCCTTGCACACGCAAACGTACATGGCAACACCTCATAAAGATCATGAGATGAATGTAAATGATTCGCATACATCTTTTCAAGTAGAAATAGATGCTTTTTGGTAGCCATTCGTCTTAATAAAAATGAGCCATATGATAACGCCTTGTCATAGCAATATTTTTAGCAAAGCAGGCGGTAAAATTATTTTTTCGGTAGCACCACGGTTTGCGTATTCGAGGCGATATCTGGCCAGCTTCTGCGCTGTCGATCAAACAAAACCCACCAGTAACCAATGCCAAACGCGGCCAGGGAAAGCCAGGCTGTCACACAGCGAACGAGACTTTGCTTAAGTGTAATCGCATGACCATCGGTGGTTTGCACCCGCAGCCGCCATGCCTGCATCCCTAAGGTCATGCCGCCACGCCGCCACGAATAGACAAAGAATAGCGTGACAAAGAACAGCAACATCAGCCTAAGGCTCCAGATATCAAATTGAGTTGTGCCTATCTCGTCAGCCTGCTGCCCCAGCACAAAGCGAAAAAAAGCCAGATGAGCCACCGTCACCGCGAGCCAAATGGCTGTGACCAAAAATCCGTCGTACAGCATCGCGCCTAAACGGCGGCTTAACCCAGCAGGCCAAACGCTATCTAGTTGGGTAAAGCGCCGGGGGTTCGTCACCTTGCTCGTCACTATGCTCATCCTCATTCACGTATCGCCGCCGCAACTAGCCGTTGCGGTGTAAGAAATAAATACCTACCGCCGCACAGGCAAGAGTTGGCACCAACACCGCCCACACAGGCGAAAAACCAAAGATGGTTGATGCTGGTGCCAGCAGGTCTTGTACATACTTAAATACAAGGCCGGTCACCACGCCATAAAACACTCGCGTACCTGCGGCCACCGTGCGCAGTGGGCCAAACACAAAGGAAGCGGCGATTAATACCAGTGATCCCATCGTTAGTGGCATCAGCACCTTTTGCCAGAAATAGAGCAGCGGTTGGTCAGCTTGGAGGTTTTGACTTTGCAAAAAGTTAGCGTACGCCCACAGTTCACTGGGCGCTTGGCTCTCGACATCACGCAGCAAGCGTTCCAATTGAGTGGGCGTTAACGCAGTATCCCAACCTGCATATTGCTGATACTCCGACTCTGTATGATCATCAAAAATATGCGTAGTGGTAACGCCTTCCAACTGCCATGCGCCTTCCTCCCAATGCGCGCGATTCGCATGGGTAGCCTCAATTAGCCGACGCTCATCAAAACGATAGCGGGTTAAATCCAGCACCACGTTATCCGCACGAATAGCGCCAAAGCGATACACACTTTCTCCTTCAAACTGCCAACCACTTCGGCTAGTTAGCAGCGCCCCTTCCCCCTGGCGCTGTTCTAAACGCCATGCCTCGGCAAATTGCTCCGTACGGGGAGATACAAATTCGGCGACCAGCAGTACCACCACGACCACTAATAGCACCGGTTTCATGACACCCCAGACAATCCGCGCAAGCGACCGGCCAGCGGCACGCATCACCGTTAACTCGTTGCTGGATGCCATGCTCCCCATGCCAATCAGCGCGCCAATCAACACTGCCACCGGAGCGTATTGATAAAATCGCCAAGGCAGACGCATGCCCAGATAAATCAACACGTCTAACGCGGTATAGTTACCTTGGGTGTCGCCTAAATCACCGATATAGGCGATGGTGATGTCCAAGCCAAGCAGGACGAACTGGACGACAATGATGGCCGCCAACACATTGCGGGCAATATAACGATCAAGACGATCAGCAAGCATGAATTAGCCCCTTCATTAGCGCATTCCTTTACGTTGCGAGTGCCATAGCAGCAGGCAGCCAAGCGCCAAAAACAGCCCGTGTACCGGCCAAACCCCCAGCGCAACTTCCAGCGCGCCCTTACCGACCGCATCCACCGCAGCCAATAGCAGGCTCAAATAAGCGACGTAAAGAAAAACGGCAGGCAGTAGTTTGGCAAACCGCCCCTGACGAGGGTTTACTCTGGAAAGCGGCTGGGCTAGCAATGCCAAAACAAACACCATTAGCGGTAACCCCGCTCGCCACTGAAATTGCGCTTGGGCACGAGGACTGGGGTCGTTCCATAGTTCAGTCGTGGTCGCGTACTCTAAAGCATCCAGCTCTTGTCGATTCCGACTCAAGCCCAGGCGTAATGTGTAGCGTTCAAACGTTAACCGCTCGGCAGCTTGTTTCCCTGGCGTTACGCCATAGCGCTCGCCATCCTCCAGCACTAGAAAACGGCTGCCAGTTTCCATACTGGTTTCTTGATAACCAGAACCCGCCCGGGTCACGTAGCTATGGGTCTTTTCCGCCCCAGCCACAGGCTGCTCATGAACCAGCACTTCCTGCATTTCAGTGCCATCGCTGCTGAAATCGCTGATGTAAGCGGTACGTCCTCCACCGAAATCCTGGAAACGCCCAGGTGCCAGTACTGACACATCCAATCGACTGCGCTGCTCTTCAAGCGTGGCCTCAGTTTGTAACGCGCCCGCAGGTGTTAGCCACAAACTACACAGCCCCACCAGTACTGCCACGACCGAAGCAGGCAGCAGCGTTACTCGCAACAGCCGCATAGGGCTCATACCACACGCGACCATCACGGTAATTTCACTGTTCATATAAAGCTGACCATAGGCCAGCAATATTCCCAGGAAAAAAGATAGCGGTAGAATCAGCTCCATAAATCCTGGCAGGTGAAAAACCATCAGGCTGCCTAAGATAGTGACCGGAATGTCACCCTCTGCCGCATCAGAGAAATAGCGAATAAAACGGCTGCCCATGATGACCAGTAGCAAAATTCCCGCCACCGCTGACATCGTAAGTAATACTTCGCGAGTTAAGTACCGAAATAAAATCAACGCACTCTCCGGCTAGTAGCGCAGGTTGCAATGCAATGCGCCCATGGCTTGGGTACACTAATCAAACTGCTATCAAAAACCTGTTATCAAAAACCGATTATCAAAAACCCAAGTAACGGGGCATTATCCCGAATCACTCGATGCTTGTCTTGTTGGAGACGTCATGGAATTTTCCGTTCAGACCGCGAACCCAGCCAAAGCCGAAACGGCTTGCCTCGTTTTGCCTGTCTTTAAAGGTAGCGACCTATTGCCCGCCGTCGCCAAATTAGATGATGCGAGCGAACGGCTAATTGGCCAGCTGCTTGACCGTGGCGACTTTGATGCCTCGCTGGGCAATGTGCAGCTAGTTCCCTTTGCGCCGGGCCTGGGCGCCGAACGTTTATTGCTTGTTGGCCTAGGCGAACGTGCCAAATGCCAGGAAGCGGCGTTTATCAAAGCCTTAGACGCTGCCATGGCAGCGTTGACCAAGCTGCCAATTGACGAAGCTAGCGCTACCTTTACCGACGTTCCTCTAGAAGATCGCGACACTGCTTGGAAAGCCCGTAAAACACTCGAAGCGGCGGAACGCGCTGTTTATCGCTTTGACCAGTTCAAATCATCACCCACAAAAGCTCCCAGCCTGACCAAGCTGGATCTGATTGTCAGCGATGCCGACGAAGCACCGATGGCCAAACAAGGTGCAGCACTGGGCACCGCCATTGGCCAGGGTATCAACGTTACTCGTACCTTGGGCAACTTGCCGGGTAATGTCTGCACACCTCGTTATCTTGCCGAGCAAGCCGAGCAGCTAGGCCGTGATTCCCAAGGCGCCCTTGAGGTTGAAATCTTAGATGAAGAGGCGCTGGAAGCGCTGGGCGCTGGCTCACTGCTGTCTGTTGGGCGCGGTAGCCAAGAGCCGACTCGCCTGATCGTGATGAAATACCAGGGTGCGGAAAATCCTGAAGAAGCGCCCCATGTGCTCGTGGGCAAAGGCATCACCTTCGATACCGGTGGTATCTCGTTGAAGCCCGGCGAAGGCATGGATGAAATGAAGTTCGACATGGGCGGTGCGGCGAGCGTATTCGGCACCGTAAAAGCAGTGCTCGCCATTAAGCCCAAGCTAAATGTGGTGTTTATTGTTGCCGCTGCTGAAAACATGCCTGACGGCGCAGCCACCAAGCCCGGCGACATTATCAAAACCCTGAAAGGCTTGACGGTTGAAGTGCTCAACACCGATGCCGAAGGCCGTTTGGTGCTGTGCGATGCGCTTACCTACGCAGAGCGCTTTACCCCGGCTAGCGTGGTTGATATTGCCACCCTCACTGGCGCGGTCATTATCGGCCTTGGCCATCACGCAACGGGGCTGCTTTCCAACGATGATGATCTGGCACTCGACCTGCTGGACGCTGGCGAAGCGGCTTGGGATCGTGCTTGGCATCTGCCTCTTTGGGATGAATATCAGGAACAGCTAGATTCCAACTTCGCCGACTTGGCCAATATTGGTGGCCGCCCGGCAGGCACCATTACCGCAGCGTGTTTCCTGTCGCGCTTTGCCGATCACTTCCCCTGGGCGCATTTGGATATCGCTGGCACCGCCTGGCACTCTGGCAAGCAGAAAGGCGCTACCGGCCGCCCGGTTGGGCTACTAACCCAGTACTTGCTTGATCGTGAGGCCGATGCACAAGTAGAAAATAGCGACGGCTAACATCACAATCAGACGATCAACAGTTGCCATTCGTTGACGTAAACGTTACATCTAAGGGCATTAGCGTGCGTGCTGTTTTCAGGTCGCACGCTACACCATATAAACACTAACACTTGCCCTTCGGGGCCAAGCTATAGCGGAGAGAAGACGCCGTGCCCACAGCTTCAGATACCCAACTTGAATCACATTTTGAAATACTGCCGTCCAACCAACCGATGGCCGATGAGATTCGTGACAGCATTCTGCAAAACCCAGGTTTTGGTAAGTATTTCACTGACCATATGGCTCACGTCCGCTGGACAGTCGACGCCGGCTGGCACGGCCACCAAGTACGCCCTTATGGTCCATTAACCCTCGACCCAGCGGCCTCGGTGTTGCACTACGGCCAGGAAATTTTCGAAGGGGTTAAAGCTTACCGCCACGCCGATGGCTCCATCTGGACGTTCCGCCCAGAGAAAAACGCCGAGCGTTTTCGCCGCAGCGCCCGCCGATTAGCGTTGCCGGAGCTTTCCGATGAAGATTTCATCGGTTCACTGAAAGCACTGCTGGCCCAAGACCATGCCTGGGTACCCACACCTTCCAGCGATACCGACGAGTGCAGCCTCTATCTGCGCCCGTTTATGATTGCTTCGGAAGCTTTCTTAGGCGTACGTGCGGCTCACGAAGTCGATTACTACGTGATTGCCTCCCCTGCAGCGGCCTACTTCAAAGGTGGCCTTAAACCAGTTTCCATTTGGCTCTCTTCCCACTACAAGCGCGCGGCCCCCGGCGGTACCGGCTTTGCCAAGTGTGGCGGTAACTACGCGGCATCGTTGGCAGCGCAACAAGAAGCCACGGCCAATGGTTGCGGCCAAGTTGCGTTTTTGGATGCTGCCGAAAACAAGTGGCTCGAAGAGCTGGGCGGCATGAACCTGTTCTTCGTCTATAAGGACGGGCGTCTGGTAACGCCTCGACTAACCGATACCATTCTGGAAGGCGTGACCCGCAACTCCGTGCTTACCCTGGCAAAAGAGGCTGGTTTAACACCGGAAGAGCGCGCCATCAGCATTGATGAATGGCGCGAAGGTGCAGCGTCTGGCGAGATTACCGAAGTGTTTGCCTGCGGCACCGCAGCGGTTATCACCCCGATTGGCGAACTGGTTACTGAAAACGAGCGCATTCGCTTACAGGGCGATGGCAGCAACGACATTGCCATGCGCCTGCGCAAAAAACTGCTCGACATACAGTATGGCCACAGCGAAGACAAACACGGCTGGCTCACCCGGTTGGTATAAAACAGCCGGAGTAAATCGGCTGGTATGACCCAGAGCTTCGCCGCCGCACAGCGGAGGCGAAGCTTTTAAGCGTGTTAACACCGCTGGAGCCTTTGATGGCACGTATCGATTTTTATATCCTTCCTGACACTACCCTGGAAGCGCGCCTCCAGTTTGCTTGCAAGCTAGCCGAAACCATCCATCGCAAAGGCTATCGGTTGCATCTGCACTGCGAAGATAAAGCCCTGGCCGAACAGGCCGATGAGGCCCTTTGGCAGTTCCGTGAAGATGCCTACCTACCCCACGCGCTGGAAGACAGCGACATGGCCGCCAGCGTGCCGATTACGCTTGGTTGGCAGCAACTCCCCGTGCCAACGCAAGAAACCGCACTACTGAACTTGCACCCTGACATTCCCGACGGCGTGGAGCGCTACGCCCGCATTGCCGAAATTATCAATCAGCACCAACAAGTACTGGTCGCCAAACGCGCCTGCTGGCAGCGCTATAAAGAAATGGGTCATGAAGTGGTGCCGCATAAGTTGGGGTAACCTTTTTACCATCTGGCCACTGATGCATAGCCACTTACACTAGCGCCATACATAACAACAACTCAGCGGAAGAGTCACCCAATGCGCTTTCCCACTCGGCTTGCATCCACCCAATCTTCCCATGCTTTTTTAGCGCGCGCCCCATTAGCGGTGATTGTCATTGCCCAGCTGTTTGGAACATCGCTCTGGTTCAGCGTTAACGGCGTTGGGCTGGCGCTTCAACAAGCCGTTGGTTTGAGTGAAAGTGACCTGGGGCTGCTCACCATTGCGGTACAAGCAGGCTTTATTACCGGCACGCTGTTGATTGCTACCACCGGCCTTGCCGACCGCGTACGTGCCAGCCACTTGTTTGCTATCTCGGCGATAGCAGGCGCGCTGATTAACGCCGCGTTTATTGGCGTGGCCGAGAGCGTCAGCTTGGCGGTAGCAGCACGCTTTTTGGTCGGGCTTTGTCTTGCCGGTATTTATCCGCTCGGTATGAAATTGGTGGTGAGCTGGACACCCAACAACGCAGGCGCGGCGCTGGGCTGGCTGGTCGGCATGCTGACACTGGGCATTGCTTCTCCGCATCTACTGCGCGGGTTAACGCTGCACTTGCCATGGCAGTGGCCGCTGTTGCTGGCCTCTGCCCTGGCACTGCTCGCCGCACTGATGATTTTTAAACTAGGCGTGGGGCCACATCTGCCCGCCAAAGCCAGCGGCGGACGCCCTTGGGCGGGACTGGCTGCCTTCAAGCAAAAACACTTCCGCGCTGCGGCGCTGGGCTACTTTGGCCACTGCTGGGAGCTATACGCCCTGTGGGCGCTGGTACCTTTTTTAGTTGCTAGAGAGCTGGAACGCCTAAACGCAGCGCCGGGCCTTCAGCCATGGCTAAGTTTTGCGGTGATTGCGTTGGGCCTGCCTGGCTGCGTATGGGCTGGCCGCTGGAGCCGCCGAGTGGGCAGCGCGCGAGTGGCCTTTGTGGCGCTAGCGACCTCCGGCACGCTTTGTTTGCTCTATCCGCTATTAGACAGCACATCACCCTGGCTACTGCTAACCCTGTTAGGGATTTGGGGCATTAGCGTGATTGCCGATTCCGCGCAGTTTTCCGCGCTGGCGTCAGCCGCCGCCCCACCCGAGCGCCTCGGCGCGGCACTTGCCATGATGAATGCTATTGGTTTTGGCCTAACGATTCCTTCTATTGCCCTAGTCACTGCCCTGTGGGCCAGCCAAGGTCCCTGGGTAATCTGGTGGCTACTGCCCGGCCCAGTGCTTGGATTAATCGCCATGCGTGGTTTGCATGTTCGTACCACACACCCCTGACGCCAAGGGGTCGTTCGCGGTATACTTGCCACCATTTTTTTGCAAGCCGTGAGCCGACTCCCCATGGAAAAGACCTACCAACCCGAACAGATCGAAACCCGCTGGTACGAACGCTGGGAAGCCGACAACCGCTTCGCCCCAACAGGACGTGGCAAGCCATTTTCGATCATGATTCCGCCGCCTAACGTGACCGGCAGCCTGCACATGGGCCACGCGTTCCAGGACACCATTATGGATACCCTGACGCGCTGGAAGCGGATGCAGGGCAACAACACCCTGTGGCAGGTAGGCACCGACCACGCTGGTATCGCCACGCAAATGCTGGTTGAGCGTAAAATTGCCGCGGAAGAAGGCAAAACCCGCCACGACCTGGGCCGCGATGCGTTTATCGACAAGGTGTGGGAGTGGAAAGAGGAGTCCGGCGGCCACATCACCCGCCAGTTGCGCCGCATGGGCGCCAGCGTTGATTGGTCCCGCGAGCGCTTCACCATGGATGACGGCTTCTATAAAGCTGTGCAAGAAGTGTTCGTGCGCTTGCACGAAGAAAAGCTGATCTACCGTGGCAAACGCCTGGTTAACTGGGACCCTACCCTACACACCGCCATTTCCGACCTGGAAGTGGAAAACAAAGAGCAGCAGGGCAGCTTCTGGCACTTCCGCTACCCACTGGCCGATGGCGTCAAAACCACCGATGGTAAAGATTATCTGGTCGTGGCAACCACTCGCCCCGAAACCTTACTAGGCGATACGGGTGTCGCGGTTAACCCAGACGATGCTCGCTATGCCTCGTTGGTCGGCAAATTTATCGAATTGCCGCTAGTCGGTCGCCGCATTCCTATCGTTGCCGACGAGCACGCCGATATGGAAAAAGGCTCCGGCTGCGTGAAGATCACCCCGGCCCACGACTTCAATGACTACGAAGTCGGCAAGCGCCAGAACCACCTGCTGATCAATGTATTCACCAAGGATGCCACCATCCTTGAGCGCGCTGAAATCTTTGACCTGAAAGGCACTCCCCAGCCCGACGAAGACGCCAGCCTGCCCGCCAAGTACGCAGGGTTGGACCGTTTTGAAGCGCGTAAGCAGATTGTGGCCGATATGGACGCCCTGGGCCTTTTGGAACAGGTAGAAGCAGTCAACAACACCCTGCCCTATGGCGACCGTTCTGGCGATGTAATCGAGCCATTGCTCACTGATCAATGGTTCGTTGCGGTAGAAACGCTAGCCAAACCCGCCATTGAAGCGGTGGAAAACGGCGATATCCAGTTCGTGCCGAAGAACTACGAAAATATGTATTTCGCCTGGATGCGCGACCTGCAGGACTGGTGCATTTCTCGCCAGCTGTGGTGGGGCCACCGCATTCCCGCCTGGTACGATGCCGAAGGCAATGTGTACGTTGCCCGCAGCGAAGAGGAAGCCCGCGAGAAGCACGGCTTAGGTACAGAGGTGGCGCTGACCCAAGACGAAGACGTGCTCGACACTTGGTTCAGCTCGGGCCTATGGACGTTTGGCACGCTAGGCTGGCCGGAAAAAACCCCAGAACTGGAAACCTTCCACCCCTCCAGCGTGCTGGTGACCGGTTTTGACATTATCTTCTTCTGGGTTGCCCGGATGATCATGATGACCCTCAAGTTCACTGGCGAAGTCCCGTTCAAAACCGTTTATGTACACGGTTTGGTGCGCGACGGTCAGGGTCAGAAAATGTCCAAATCTAAGGGCAATGTGCTGGACCCCATCGACCTGATTGATGGCATCAGCCTGGATGCGCTGCTGGAAAAGCGCACCGGTAATATGATGCAGCCGAAACAGGCCAAAGCCATTGCCAAAGCGACCAAGGACGAATTTAAAGACGGCATTGAAGCCCACGGCACCGATGCCCTGCGCTTTACGTTCCTTTCCCAGGCAACCACCGGGCGCGATATCAAGTTTGATATGAACCGCCTGGATGGCTACCGCAACTTCTGCAACAAGCTGTGGAACGCTTCACGCTACGTGCTAATGAATGCCGAAGGTGAAGATTGCGGCACAGAGGGTGGCGACGTTGAGCTTTCACTGGCCGACCGCTGGATTATTTCCCAGTTGCAGAAAACTGAAACCCAGGTCACCAAAGCGATGGACGAGTACCGCTTCGACCACGCCTCCCAAGCGCTGTATGAGTTTGTCTGGAACGAGTACTGCGACTGGTACCTAGAGCTTTCCAAGCCGGTTTTGTGGGACGAAAATGCCAGTGCAGAAGCCAAGCGTGGCACCCGCCGTACGCTGGTCCGCGTACTGGAAACCATTCTGCGCCTCGCCCACCCGATGATGCCCTACATCTCAGAAGAGATCTGGCAGCGCGTTGCGCCGCTGGCAGGCACCTTCGTCGGTGATGGCGCGTCTATCATGCTCCAAGCCTGGCCGGAAGCTGACGAAAGCAAAATCGACGAACAGGCCACTCGGGATATCGAATGGCTAAAAGGCGTGATTATCGCGGTGCGTAACATCCGCGCTGAGATGAACATTGCCCCCGGTAAGCCGCTGGACGTACTGCTCACCAAAGGTAAACCGGAAGACGCCGAACGCCTGGAAAGCAACCGCCACTTCCTCGCCAAGCTGGCTAAGTTGGAAAGCGCCACCTGGCTAGCCAACCCAGACGACGCACCGCTTTCAGCCACCCAGCTAGTGGGCGATATGGAAGTGCTGGTGCCGATGGCAGATCTGATCGACAAAGACGCCGAACTCAAACGCTTAGCCAAAGAAATTGACAAGCAGGACAAGCTGATCGGCGGCATCGAGAAGAAGCTCGGCAACGAAGGCTTTATCGCCAAAGCCCCGGAAGCCGTGGTGGAAAAAGAGCGTGGCAAGCTCGCCGAATTCCAAGCTGCCAAGCAGTTGTTGGAAGAACAGCGTACGAAAATCTCTGCGCTGTAAATCATACCGCGCCAGACAAAAACACCCGCTTAAAGCGGGTGTTTTTTTAGCAGCCAATCGACTGTTCGAGTGTGACGCTCCCTTGTCCGCTGGCCCAATAGCGCCTATAACTTGACTATGGACTCACCCAGTACAGACAGCGTTTCGACTCGACACCCTTTGGCGGTGTTGCGTTTCCTTGGCTTGGTAGTGTTAGGAAGTGGCGTTGGAGGAGTGGCGGCGTTGGCTGCCGTTGGCTTCGTTAATACGGTGGTATGGCTCAACGACCTACTGTTGATCTCCCCCCGGGGCCAGATGATGGCTGCTGACACCACTTTAGTTACATTGGCTACTCTGCTAGTGCCAATCCTTGGGGGGCTGCTCGTTGGTCAACTACACCGCGGCCTGCCTGGGGGCCGCCCCCATACCCCTGCCGATGTCATCGCTGCCGTCCAGACCCGCCGAGGCAGCCTACCCGCCAAGGCGGGTATTCTCTCAGCGTTAAGCGGCCTAGCGTCGTTAGGCGCAGGCGCCTCAGTAGGCCAGTACGGTCCCCTGGTTCACCTCGGCGCGACACTTGGCTCTCTCATCACACGCGTGCTGCGTCTGGGACGTTCAGAGGACAATATCACGATCGCTTGCGGGGTAGCTGCCGCCATCGCGGCGGCCTTCAATGCGCCACTGGCAGGCATTGTCTTCGCCCACGAAGTGGTACTACGCCACTATGCCCTGCGCGCCTTCGCCCCAGTGGCTGCCGCCGCCATCGTCGGCTATGTGCTAGCCTCTCAGTTGCTGGCTCAAGGAGCGCTGTTCCACATTACTGAGCCTGCCGTCCCCCAGCCCTGGGAGTTCGCCCTTTTCCTAGCTCTGGGTGGCCTAGGCGCCCTAGTGGCCGGGGCCTATATACATGCCATTCTTGCTATGGGGCAACTGGCCAAGCGACTACCGCTGCCCACCAGCCTCCGTCCCGCTCTCGCCGGAGCACTGCTTGGACTGACCGCTCTTTGGGTACCCGATATTCTCGGCATGGGCCAGGAAACCCTGCGCTTCGCCACCTTGCCTGGGGCCTACGGCGGCGGCGAGCTGCTGCTGGTATTGCTACTCAAGCTGGCCGCTACCGCTTTGTGCTTGGGGCTCGGCTTCGCCGGTGGCGCTTTCAGCCCAGCGCTGGTGATCGGCACTCTATTTGGTGCTCTAGCCGGTACTCTGGTAGCAGAGCTTGGCGGCGGTCAAGAGACCTTTATCTTCTATGCGGTGTGCGGCATGGTGGCAGTTACCGCACCGGTACTCGGTGCCCCCCTCACCACGCTGCTGATCGTCTTCGAACTTACCGGCAGCTATGCCTTGACCACCGCCGCCCTGGCCAGCGTCACGCTAGCCAGTCCTCTGGCTGCCCAGCTGTTCGGCCGCTCGCTGTTCGATATTCAATTAGCCCGCCGTGGTTTGGATCTCTCCGCGGGCCGCAGTCGCGCGGTGCTCCAAGAGGAACGGTTGACCGAGCTGATTAGCCACGACGCCGTGACCCTACTCCCCGAGACCCCACTGACTATGGCTATCTCACGCCTTAGTTTAGCGGGGCGCGGCGAAGCTTACTTAGTGGATGACCAGGAGTGCTACCACGGTTGCGTGACCCTGGCGAGTCTGGAGGCCCTCCGCGAAGACAGCGAGTCCCCAACCCTGGCCGACTGCCCCAAAACTCCTCGCCCAGTGCTAGATCCTCAATCCTCCCTTTGGGAGGCAATGCATCAGCTACAGAAGATCACCGGCGAGGCCATCGCGGTGGTGGATGAAAAGCGGCGCTTCTTGGGAGTGGTCTATGAGTCGAGCATTGCTCAGGCCTTCTTGCATCATAGCGACGCCCTACGTCGGGAGGAGCACGGTGCTGGCTAGACGATGGACCCTCGGACTACTGGCTGGGCTACTCATCCTGGCTCCCTCCATCAGTGCGGAAGTGCCCGACGCCGCCGCCTCGCTAACGGTACTGAGCTGGGGCGGCGCCTATGAGCAAGCCCAGCGCCGCGCGCTCTTCACGCCCTTCACCGAGGCTCATGGTGTAGCGGTGGCAGTGGCCCGCTATAACGGCGGCCTGGCAGCACTGCGCCAAGCCGTGGCAGAGAACAACGTCCCTTGGGATGTGCTTGATATGACCCGCAGCGAGGCCATGGCAGCCTGCGAGGAAGGCCTACTGGAACCGCTTCCCCCGGAGCTGGCCGCCCCGGCGCCAAATGGCACCCCAGCAGCCCAAGATTTTCTCCCCGGCGCCCTGGGGCGTTGCTTTATCAGCCACTCGATCTTTGCCACCGTCGTGGCCTATCGCCGCGACGCCTTCCCCGGACGTCGCCCCACTCGCATCGCTGACCTCTTTGATCAACAGCGCTTCCCTGGTCCCCGGGCCCTTCAGCTCACCCCGGCGGCGAACCTAGAGTGGGCGCTGCTCTCCTACCGGGTGCCCCGGGAAGAGCTTTATCGCCTGCTCAGTACCCGTCGCGGCCTAGACCTGGCCTTCACCCGGCTGCAAAGCATCGACAATATCCACTGGTGGGAAGCCGGTGATACTCCAGTGCGTCTATTGGAGGAGGGTCAGGTGGTCATGGCCTCCGGCTACAATGGGCGTTTCTTCGCTGCCATGGTGGAGCGCGACCTGCCCATAGAGATCCTCTGGGATGGCCAGTTTCAGGAACATGAAACCTGGGCAATCCCCCGCGGTGCCCCAAACGCTGAGGCGGCGCGAGACTTTATCCGTTTTGCCACCACCAGCGAACGTCAGGCGGAGCTGGCTCGGTATATCCCTTATGGCCCAGCGCGACGCTCTGCTGCTATGCAGGTCTCCACCCACCGCGACAGCGGCCTGGACATGCGCTTGCATATTCCTACCCACCCCATCAATGCCCAAGGTGCAGTGGCCAAAGACGAGACATGGTATGCACGCACCCAGGAACGCATCGAAGCTCTGTTTCGTGAGGCGCTATTTCATGAAACCCTGCCGACACAGCAATGAGCATCGTGGCAATAAATGGGCGACCCAGTGTGGTTATTCATGTTGTAAAACATTGATAAGCTTTCCAAATGGGTCACGCACATAAAACCGGCGGACACCCCAAGGCTCACTTACCGGCCCGTACTCAATCTCAATCTTTGCCGATCTCACTCTCGCCAAAGCAGTCTCTAAGCTATCCACCTCTATCGATAGGTCTGGCACTGGCGTAGCTGAGCCACCTTCCGACGCCACACTCAACTGAGCGGTCATTTCCTCGCCTGAGCTATAGGTCCTTATCCAGCCATGATCCATCACAAGCTTGAGACCAAAGATAGTCGCATAGAACTTCTCAGCGTCTTCAAGATGCTTGGCAGCAATGTTAGAGACAATACGCTTTACAATCACCTTACCTCCTACCAGCCAGCTCCATGGGATGAGGAATGCTCACCCTATCCCCCCTTTCTCCTTATCTTTCATCTCTTTTTATGCGTAACCATGTAAGGTTAGTACAAGAACAGCCACTAACTGGCATTGCTAAACATATACCGACACGGATGACGCTATGCCAATACCTTTAGCGGCACGTTTGCAGGCACTGGAAAACACGCTGCAACAGGCGAAAATTTCTTACCAATCGCTTGCGCCGATGGCGGACACTGGGCTTGCCCACGATCATGTGTGGGTGCATCGCGATGACGATGATTGGGTCGCACGGCTGCCCAAGCAGAGCCAAATGAACTTGGCCCCGGCCGAAAATTTGGCATATGAAGCCGCGTGCTACGAACGCGCCAGCCAGGGTGGCCAAGTGCCCCGCTTGCATGGCATCTTGCCCGTGAGCGATGCCCTGCCGCGTGGCGGGCTGCTGGTCGATGCCATTGAGGGACGGCTGGCGCAGCTGCCGGACGATTTACCACGTATCGCAGAGACCCTAGCAAGCCTACATCGCTTACCGCTACCTGAGCATCCCGAGCCACTACTAGCGCCTGCCGACTCATGGCAGGCCATGTGTGAGGAAGTTAGCCGCCAGGCCGAGTGGCTGGAAAAGGCCAACTTGGAGCCCGATGTCATTGCCCGTGTTCGCGATGAGCTGGAGGCACTGCCCACCACGCTGCCCGATGCCGAGCGCTGCTTGATCAGCTTTGATACCCACCCTGGAAATTTTCTGATCACTGCAGAAGGTAGCGCGATGCTGGTGGATTTAGAGAAGTGCCGTTACGGACTGCCAGGGATCGATTTAGCCCACACCTCGCTTTACACCTCGACCACCTGGGACATTAACAGCCAGGCAGTGCTTACTCTGGAAGAGGTCGTCGCTTTTTATCAGCGTTGGCAAGCGCATGTGGGTAAATCACCCAGCGCGGAAACACTGGTCGCCTGCCGACGTGCTACTTGGCTGTGGTCATTAACATGGTGTGCCAAGTGGCGAGCCCAGCATTTGCAAAGTAAAGATGCCGAGCACCGTGGCCAGGACTGGTCAGCAGAACTCACCGATGCTGACGTCATTGCCCATGTCCGCGACCGGGTCGAGCACTATTTATCACTGCCGATAATTGAGCATGTCCATAATGAACTTCTCCACCTAAAAGAATCTCTATAACCAACTGATTTTACAAGGTGTACCATGAAACCACGCCCCCCCCTAACGACCGCTATCGCCACTGTCATGTTGTCACTGGCGCTGCCCGCCATGGCTGCCCCAGATCCCAATGATTGGGATGCCGTACTGCAAGCTGCCGAGGGTCAAACCGTATACTGGAACGCCTGGGGCGGTGACAGTCGCACCAACCGCTATATCGCTTGGGTGTCCGAGCAAATGCAGTCCACGTATGGCGTCGATGTAGAGCACGTAAAGTTAGATGACACAGGTAGCGCCGTTGCTCGTGTACTGGGTGAAAAGCAGGCTGGTAACATGGATGATGGCCGCATCGACCTGATCTGGATTAATGGCGAAAACTTCGCCGCCATGCGCGACCAGGACCTCTTATTTGGCCCCTTTGCCGAATCTCTGCCTAACTTCGCCTTGACTCACCCAGACGAAAACCCAGAAGTGGTGACCGATTTCACGCTGCCGACTGAAGGCTATGAGTCTCCTTGGGGAAAAGCGCAAATCACCTTCTACTACGACAGCGCTCAAACCGAAACACCGCCACAAAGTATTGCGGATCTGCTGGAGTGGGCCAAAGACAACCCTGGCCAGTTCAGCTATCCACGTATTCCCGATTTCACCGGTAGCACCTTTTTAAAACAGGCGTTAATTGAATTATCTAATCAAAATGAAGCCCTTTACGCACCAGTGGTTGAAGCGGAGTTTGCGGAGATCACCGCGCCATTGTGGGATTATCTAGATGAGTTACACCCACACCTATGGCGCAGCGGCCGCAGTTTCCCGGAATCAGGCCCTAACCTGCGCGCATTGATGAGCGATGGCGAGCTCAGTTTAGCCTTCTCCTTCTACCCGACAGATGCCGCTGTCGCGGTGATGGAGTATGAACTTCCCGAGAGTGTGCGCAGCTACGTGCTGGAAGGCGGCACCCTAGGAAACGTTCACTTTGTCGCTATTCCCTATAATTCTCCCCATAAAGCAGGCGCGATGGCGCTGGCCAACTTCCTGCTCTCACCTGAAGCTCAAGCCCAAAAGCAGTCGCTTAATATGTGGGGCGATCGCACCGTATTGGCAGTCAGTCGGTTAGATGAAAACGACAAGGCACTCTTCGAACAAGGGGAAAGCCATCCATCTGCGCTGCCTGCCGATGCCCTTTCCAATACCCTAGCCGAACCTCATCCCAGCTGGATGACGGCGCTACAGGATGCGTGGCTTCAGCGTTATGGCGTTAATTAATTGATCCTGCGGCTAGCCCCTATACTGCTTATTGCACTTTTGGTTATTCCAGTAAGTGCGGGGCTTGGCATGGTGTTGTTGCCTGCCTTTGGCTATTTACCGGTGCTCGGGGAGAACACATTTCATCTGGAAGCATGGCAAGCCCTATGGGCGCACGCTGGTCTCTACCGCTCCGTACTGCTGAGCTATTTTAGCGGTCTGATCACCGCCTTGGTGGCACTGTTCATTGTGGTGCTGTTTCTGGCGGCTAGCCAAGGCACCTGGATTGACCGTGCCATTCGGCGACTGGTCTCACCACTACTGGCCATTCCCCATGCAGCCGTGGCCTTTGGCTTAGCTTTTTTGATTGCGCCCTCCGGGTTGCTGGTGCGCTGGGCGTCTCCTGGGCTCACTGGGTGGGAGCGCCCACCTGATCTGCTGATCGTCAACGACCCGTTAGGGCTGGCGCTCATGGCGGGCCTGATACTCAAAGAAGTGCCCTTTTTGCTATTGATGAGTTTAGCTGCGCTACCTCAGCTGCGTCCTGAACAACGAGTCACCCTGGCGCGCTCGCTGGGCTACGCGCCCGGCATTGCCTGGCTGAAATGCGTTTTCCCTGCACTTTACCCACTGATTCGCTTGCCGGTTTATGCCGTGATTGCCTACGCCACTTCGGTGGTGGATATGGCGTTGATTCTTGGCCCCACCCTGCCACCCACGTTGAGCGTTTCGGTGCTCACTTGGTTTAATGACCCCGATTTAAACCGTCGCTTTATGGCGTCTGCCGGTGCCGTACTGCAGTTCGGCGTTACCCTAGCGGCACTACTGACTTGGTGGCTTGGCGAACAAGGGGTCAAACGTCTCTGCCAACGCTGGTTGGCCAACGGCTCGCGGGCATCAGGGGCAACGGCGATTGCGTTTGGCGGCCGTGCGTTGCTGCTAGCTGTCACTTTGTTAGCGATCAGTGCGCTGGCCGGGTTGGCACTGTTTTCGGTGGCGGGCTTTTGGCGTTTTCCGGATGCGCTGCCGGGTACGTTCACGCTGGATCATTGGCAGCGCATTCTACCCAACATGGCAACACCGCTGATCAATACGCTGAGTGTGGGGCTAACCGCGACGCTAATCGCCGCGGTACTGGTCGTGGCAACATTGGAGCATGCAGCGCGCTGCCACTTACCTGCATGGCGTGCTCAGTGGCTACTTTATTTACCGCTCATTGTGCCGCAAGTGGCCTTTCTATTTGGCTTAGTGGTGGCCGCTGAAAGCGTTGCCATTCGACCTCAGCACGCCTTAGTCGTAGCCGGTCACCTGCTGTTTGTAGTGCCATATCTCTATTTATCGCTGTCAGAAGCCTACCGGCGGCTGGATCCACGCTGGTTTCAGGTGGCACTATCGCTGGGTGTGCCCCCCTGGCGCGCTTTCTGGCAGGTACGGCTGCCACTGTTATTGGCCCCGCTACTCACCGCCTGCGCAGTCAGCTTAGCCGTCAGTATTGGCCAGTATTTGCCAACACTGCTGCTAGGGGGTGGTCGCATCCCCACCATCACTACCGAAGCCGTTGCCATGGCATCTGGCGGCAATCGCAGGCTAGTGGCGGTGTTGGCACTACTGCAGACGCTGCTCCCCTTTATTGGCTTTAGTCTGGCACTTATGATCCCCCGCCTTGTGTGGGCAAAACGCCGCCAAATGCGAGGAATTGCATGACACCCAACCGTCAAACCTTGCACATCAAACAGGTGACTATCACGCTGGCAGGCGAAGCACTGCTGGCAATGCACTGTGACATAGCGCCAGGCGAAGTAGTAACCGTGATGGGCCCTTCTGGCTCTGGAAAGTCTACGTTACTGGCCTATCTGGCGGGCTTTTTGTCGCCGGCCTTTCAGGCTCAAGGTGCACTCTATCTGGGCGATAAACGCTTAGACACCCTGCCCGCCGAACAGCGTGGCATTGGCCTGCTGTTTCAGGATCCGATGCTATTTCCCCATTTAAGCGTGGCGGGGAATTTGCGCTTTGGCCTGCCACACCATGCCAATAACAAACGCCAGCAGGTCGCCCAAGCGCTGGAACAGGTGGGGCTGGCGGGCTTTGAAAACCGCGATCCGGCGACCCTTTCCGGCGGCCAGCAAGCTAGGGTGGCGCTGATGCGCTTGCTGCTTTCACAGCCTCGCGCGGTGCTGCTGGATGAGCCGTTCTCCAAGCTGGACACCACACTGCGCCAGGAAATGCGTACGCTAGTGTTCGGCCAGCTTCGCGAAGCGGGCTTACCCACCCTGCTGGTTACCCATGATGAAGCCGATGCCAATGCTGCCGGAGGGCCAATCATTGCCCTTGGTTAACCCTGGCGCTGAAACGCCGCAACTCAGTATCATTATCCCTATGCTCAATGAAGCAGACGGCATTCAAGCTGCCCTGGCGCCTCTGCAAGTGCTGAGAGAAGCAGGCACGGAAATCATTGTGGTCGATGGGGGAAGTACCGATGACAGCGTGGCGTTAGCCACTCCGCTAGCGGATACGCTACTGACGAGCGCCCCTGGTCGGGCACAGCAGATGAACCTGGGCGCAGCACACGCGCGCTCAGCAGCGCTGCTATTTTTACATGCTGACACTCGGCTTCCCGAAGAGGCAAACAAGCTGATCTGCCAAGCGCTGAACACGAATTGCTGGGGGCGGTTTGATATTCACCTTGAGGGAAAAAGCCGCTGGTTGCCGCTCGTTAGCTTGCTGATGAATCTACGCTCGCGGCTGAGCGGCATCGCCACTGGCGACCAAGGCATGTTCCTTCGCCGCGCTACTTTTGAAGCGGTCGGCGGCTTTCCCGAACAACCGTTAATGGAAGATATTGAGTTAAGCAAGCGGCTAAAGGCAGTTTCTCGCCCCGCCTGCCTACGCGCCAAAGTGATAAGCTCAGGCAGACGCTGGGATCAGTTCGGCGCCTGGAAAACGATTTGCCTGATGTGGCGACTACGTTACCGCTACTGGCGCGGCGTCAGCGCCACCCAACTGGCCAAGGAGTATCGCAATGCCCGTTAAGTCAGCCGTGCAGCCCCATCTACATCTACTGGCCAAAGCGCCACTGCCGGGGCAGGCGAAAACGCGCTTAATTCCTTGCCTAGGGCCAGAAGGTGCGGCGCAAGCCCATGCCACCATGGTTCGTCACTGCGTTGCCACCGCCTGCCAAGCACGGGGATCGCAACACGTCACGCTATGGACCTCCTTAGAGCATCAGCATCCGTTGTTTGTGGAGCTGCAGGCTCACTACGGCATTTCGCTCGCCATTCAACGGCAGGGCGATGTGGGAATGCGCGTCCGGCATGCACTGAATAGCACACAAGGTCCGTCGATGGTGATGGGCACTGATTGCCCGAGCATCACCGTTGCCATGCTTAGGCAGTGCAGTGCAGCGCTTAAAAACGTGCCCGTGGTGATTTTACCTGCCGAAGACGGCGGCTATGGGTTGATTGGCACTCATGACGATCATCCTAGCCTCTTTGAGGACATTCCTTGGGGAACCGCGCAAGTGCTCCAAGTCACTCGTCAGCGGCTTGCTGCGCTGTCCTTGGAAGCCATCTTTCCCGACACCATGTGGGATATTGACCGCCCAGAAGACTGGCAGCGCTGGCAACAAACGCTGAAGCACGCAAACAGTCTGTAAGGATTTCGCTCTTTACGTCACTGTTACTGAACGAATGTTCTGCTTCTACCACCACCTTTCCCCAACGGAGCCTGCCATGAACCGCCAGCGCCTGCTGATTATCACCCTGCTGCTACTGGCCGTGCTTGGCTTTTACGTGAGCGGTGCCCATACGTTTTTCACCTTGGAAACCCTGCAAACCTATCGCAGCGATTTCCAGGCTGCATTTCAGCAATCCCCTTGGCAAGTTGCGGGCATTTTCTTTGCGGTATATGTGGTCATGACGACACTATCGCTACCCGGCGCGACACTCCTCACACTGCTGGGTGGCGCACTGTTTGGCCTCGGCTGGGGGCTGTTAATTATCTCCTTTGCCAGCACCATCGGCGCGACGCTGGCCTTTTTACTCTCGCGGTTCCTGTTTCGACAGCCGATTGAAAAGCGTTTTCCTCGCCAGTTCGACACGGTGAATCGTGGCGTTGATAAAGACGGCGCTTTTTATCTTTTCACCCTCCGCTTAGTACCGATATTCCCTTTCTTTATGATCAATCTGGTGATGGGCTTAACGCGGCTTAAAACAGTCACCTTTTATTGGGTAAGCCAGCTAGGCATGCTGCCCGGCACGGTGGTTTACGTGAATGCGGGCGGCCAATTGGGGGAACTTGAAAGCCTGGGCGGGATTATTTCTCCTGGGCTTTTGGCCTCGTTTGCGCTGCTGGCCGTATTCCCTTGGATAGCTCGCCGTATTGCGCTACAGGTGCAAAAGCGCAATGCCTATCGTGGTTTTAAGCGCCCATCCCGGTTCGATTACGACATTGTGGTCATCGGCGGCGGCTCGGCGGGTCTGGTCACTAGCTACATCGGCAGCGCCGTAAAAGCTAAAGTAGCGTTGGTAGAAAAGCATAAAATGGGCGGTGACTGCCTGAATACCGGTTGTGTACCTTCAAAGGCGCTAATTCGTGCCGCCCGTGCTGCTCACGACATGCGTACAGCACACCGCTTTGGCGTTAACGCTGGCGAGCCGGAGATTGATTTTGCCAAGGTGATGAAGCACGTACATCAAGCCATTACTGATATTGAACCCCACGATAGTGTCGAGCGTTACACCAAACTGGGCGTTGAGGTGTATCAGGAACACGCCACCCTGACATCTCCTTGGGAAGTTAAGGTCGGTGATAAAACCCTGACCGCCCGCCATATTGTGCTAGCCACTGGCGCACGACCCCGCGTGCCATCGCTTCCTGGCATCGAGCATGCACCACTGCTCACCTCAGAAAACCTGTGGTCACTCACGGAACTGCCTAAACGCTTGGTCGTACTCGGCGGCGGGGCAATTGGCTGCGAGCTCAGCCAGAGTTTTGCCCGCTTGGGCAGTCAGGTCACCTTGGTGGAAGGTATTCCACAGTTGCTAGGCCGAGAAGACCAAGACGTAGGCGAACACGTGGCGCGCACGCTCACCCAGGAAGGCGTTAACGTAATGACCGGCGCTAACGCCTTGGAAGTAAGCCAAGATGGCCCCGGACATCAACTGGTGGTAGAGCACAATGGCCAGCTCATCACCATCGAATTTGATTATTTGCTTGTCAGCGTTGGCCGCCAAGCCAATGTTGAAGGATTGGGGCTGGAAGCGCTGGGAATCACTACTACCAACGCTGGCACGCTGGAACTCAACGAGCGTCTGCAAACTCGGCTGCCCAACATTTGGGCCTGCGGCGACCTAGCAGGCCCCTACCAACTCACGCATGCCGCTGCCCATCAGGCGTGGCACGCAGCCGTTAATGCTCTGTTTGGTGAATTAAAAAGCTTCGCTGTAGATTATCGCTTTATGCCTGCTGTCACCTATATTCAGCCGGAAGTAGCGCGGGTCGGGCTCAACGAAAAAGAGGCCATCGCTAAGGGCGTGGCGTTTGAAGTCACCCGCTATGCCATGAGTGAAAGCGACCGCGCCATTGCCGAAGGCGCGACTGAAGGATTTATCAAGGTGCTTACCGTGCCCGGTAAAGACAAAATCCTTGGCGCGACCATCGTGGCTGAAAACGCCGGAGAATGGTTAGGAGAGTTCACCATCGCCATGAAGCATGGCCTGGGGCTTAACAAGCTATTGGGCACCATTCATCCCTATCCCACCCTTGGCGAAGCTGCCAAGGCCACCGCTGGCGTGTGGAAAAATGCCCACAAGCCCGAGCGTATTCTCACCCTATTGGAGCGTTATTTCCGCTGGCGGCGTGGTACGGAAAAATGATCTCCCCATGAAAAATCTCGTGCTGATTGGCGCGGGCCATGCCCATGCCTTCGTGCTGGAAGCCTTTGCTCAGCACCCAGATCCGTCAATCGCTATCACCGTGGTTAGCGACAGTGCGCTGTCAGCCTATTCTGGCAGCGTGCCAGCGTGGCTGGCAGGAGAATGCACGCTACGCGAAACACAAATTGATGTAGCGGCGCTCTCTCAACGGGCAGGCGCTCGCTTAATCACTTCGCCTGCAGTGGCTCTCGATCCCACTAAGCGCCAGCTAGCGCTAGCGAACGGCGAGGCGATCCATTTCGATGTAGCCTCATTTAACGTGGGCTCCACGGTAAGGTTGCCTGAACAGCCGTTTCTCGAAAAACATGGCAAACAAAACCCCTATTTGTTGGCGATGCGACCGCTCAGTTCACTGCACCACCGCTGGCAAGCGCTGAGAGAGAAAGTCGACCAGTGCCCTCAGGGGTCTACACAGCGGGTAGTAAGCGTAGGCGGCGGCGCGGCAGGCTGTGAAACCTTAATGAGTGTGTTGGCGCAGCTTCGTCAACAACGTTCAGACATTACTTGGCAGGGCGCGCTTGTCAGCGCATCAACAACACTGCTACCCGACGCAGGTCGACTACCTCGTTGGTTAACCCAACGTGCTCTGCGCCGGGCTGGCGTTACGGTGCTGCACGGTGAGCGCGGCCAGGCGCTAATAGCTGGTGGCGTCCACACCTCTAAAGGCGAACTGATTGACGCGGATATCGTGCTGTGGGCTACCGGTGCCGTTGGCCAACCTTGGCTGCAAGACACCCCGCTGCCGCTGGATAAGCGGGGATTCATCCAGGTGAATAAGACACTTGAGGTAGCGGGCCAGCCGAGGCTTTTTGCCGCGGGTGACTGTGCAGCGTTCAATCAACCACGGCATTCTTCTCCACTTTCCTCTTCTCCACTACCCAAGGCCGGAGTTTACGCCGTGCGCCAGGGGCCAGTGCTGGCGGAGAACCTGCGCGCCGCCTGTCACAATGAACCGCTGGCCGAGTGGAAGCCACCAAAACGTGTCCTGGCTCTAATTGGCACTGGCGACGGCCATGCGATTGCCAGTAGAGGCGCCATCGGTTTCTCAGGCCGCTGGGTATGGGAATGGAAAAAGCGGATTGATGCGCGCTTTATTGCCCGCTTCAACCCGCCTTTTAAGCACTAACTAGATAACTGCGATCAGATGCTAACTGAAGGCTTAGTTAGCTTCGCGCCAGCCGCCTAATACGCGGCTATCTGGTCCAAAAAACACCAGCCGATCATGGTCGATGAGGTAGCGATAGGCCGTATCGAGCATATCTGTTACCTGCTTGGCGTCTTCCATATTGGGGCAAGCCATGCGTGTTGAGGCGAGCTGGCTAAACTCGATACGCTGATTTTCACCCAACTCCACACTGCCGGTAAATCGGTTACAACCATCCGAACCGCTCACGCTGCCGTCGCGTCCAATTTGAAAGAATGGCGTATTGGGTAACGATACCCGTTCATCGGTACCTACTAGCAATAAATTCCAACGCTGATCGACTATCGGTCCTGACAGCGACACGTTTTCCGGCGCTGCCGTGCTCTCTTGCTCTGGTGTACTGCTACACGCACTGATTAATAGCGCGGTAGCGACACCGGCTAGCATTGCTCCAAATTTGACCGTCACTGTCTCATGCTCCTTATTGACAAATTACCAGCTTCCGCTGTTTTCCATTGACGCCCATGGCTCCTGAGAGGGCAACGCATCGCCTTTTTGCAGTAGCTCGACAGAAATACCGTCGGGCGACTTCACGAACGCCATATGCCCATCCCGCGGCGGGCGGTTAATGGTAACGCCGTTATCTTGAAGCTTTTTACATAGCGCGTAAATATCGTCAACGCGATAGGCCAAATGCCCGAAGTTGCGCCCGCCGGTGAGCTCTTCTGGATCCCAGTTATAGGTTAACTCAAGCTCTGGTGCCGCTAAGCGTTCGGAGCGCGCTTCATCTTCCGGCGCGGCGAGAAAGACCAGCGTAAAACGGCCCTTCTCATTTTCTTTGCGACGCACTTCTTTCAACCCTAAAAGATCGCAGTAAAAATTCAACGATGCATCTAAGTCTCTTACCCTTACCATAGTGTGCAAAAACTGCATGTCATTCTCCCTCCATCATTACTGGGTATATTCGCTAAAGATAGCGGGAATACTGTCGTTGCGGGTCCAACTGAGAACAGCGTAATCATCAACCCGGCCGGTTTCCATGCCCGGAGAGCCATGCGGCATACCTGGCACTGTTAACCCGATAACGTCTGGCTGCTCTTCTAACAGCCGCTTAATATCTGCAGCGGGTACATGGCCTTCTATCACGTAACCATCAACGATGGCTGTGTGGCAAGATGCTAGTTCTGCAGGAACGTTATTGGCTACTTTGACTGACCGCAGGTCGCCGTCACGGTGATGGTTTACAGTAAACCCGGCTTCTTCAAGATGGCTGACCCATGCACTACAGCAGCCACAGTTAGGATCGCTGTGCACATCAATCGTAGGCGCTGCCAAAGCGCTTAGCGAATAGGCAGCAAGAAGACTGCCCACTAGACCTTTAACTAGACGATTTCGTGACATTTAAAAACCCTCTTCACCGACATGTACAATAATACCTAGCTTACTTGGAATACGGGGCCACCCCAAGGAGACCTACGTGGATTCAGTCACACAAGCAGCCCTTGGGGCCGCCATAGGTGGTGCAATATTAGGTAAACGACTGGGTCGCAAAGCCATACTAATGGGTGCAGTGCTCGGCACGCTGCCCGATCTAGATGTGATGCTTGATTATGGCGATGCAGTGGCTAATGTGACTGAGCACCGCGGTTTTAGCCACTCCCTATTTGTGCTGACTGGCTTAGCCACGATAGTGGCGCTACTGTGCCAGCGTTTCATACCTGCGCGTGATATCAGCCTGGGGAGATGGTGGTGTTTTTTCGTTCTCTGTCTGACAACCCACCCGGTACTTGATTCATTTACTACTTACGGCACTCAGCTGTTCTGGCCACTGGATATGCCACCCATAGCGTGGCCTATCGTGTTTATTATCGATCCTTTTTACACCCTACCGCTACTGGTTGCGTTAACCATCGCTATTGCCGCCAAAAAAGTGCGTCGGGCTTGTACGATCGGATTAGTCGTATCCAGCATGTATTTACTACTGGCGGCAGGCGCGAAATGGAGCGTTGAGCAACGCTTAACCCCAGCACTGGCGGACGCTGGCTTACAGGCAGCGCCGGTATTAATTCAACCAACGCCGTTTAATATTGCACTGTGGCGCGCAACGGTTATTGACGGAGATCGCTATTTTGAGAGTTTGATCAGCGTATTTGATAATCAGGACGCACCAACGCTTGAAGCTATAAAGCGCAACGTCGCACTTGAGGAAAGCGTGCTAGCCAGCCCACTTGGCCAACGGCTGACATGGTTTACTGGCCCCTTTCTACGCTATGACACGCTGTTGATCGATGGTCAGGAAACGCTAATCGCCACCGATATTCGACTTGGCTTTCCAGGCTTTCATCCGTTCAGTTTTACCCTGGCAACGTGGAAAGATGGTTCTTGGCACCCTGCCGACATAAGCGAGCAACTAGAAACCTCCCGAGAGCCTAGACTGGAAATACTTTCAAGGCTCGCTGCCAGGGCTATCGGTGATAACACCGCACTGTGTGCCAGCGACTTTATTGAAGCACAATGGCGTGCCGAGCCTTCGCTTTACCGTTGCTGACACATCAGTGGACTCAAAAGACCGTGCCAACTAAGGAGCGATGCCCTGACCACAGCCTTTGTACTGTTCCCCGCCGATTGTCAGCGTGACTCGAGCGGGATACGGCTGGCCTTTCATGTCATCAAAACAGGCGCCTGATTCAATGCGTACGCGGAAAAACTCCTCTGCGTTGGCATTTTCAATCACCACTCTGCCCGCCTCATTGTCCATGACGCTTACCATATAGGGCATGGTTTGCGTCTCGCTGCCGTAGTTCGTTGTCCAAGTCATCACCGGAGCATCATGAGCTAGCTCAATCGACCAGCCCGGCTCATTGCCACGCCCTAGAAACATCACGCCAGGATGGTCAGCGCGGGTTGCTGCGGCTCGGCGCTGCCCCTGTTGGCATTGCAACTGACCACGCGGTGTTTCAACCTGCGCTTGATCGCCACGATTCCAGAAGCTGATCTCACCATCTTGATAGCGCGCACCGCTTGCCACAATCGCTTCCGGTAAACGCCAGGCACCATGTAGTGACCAAAGACGCAGGTTATCGTCGTTCACCGCGGTGACCAAGTTCTGGTTTGCGGGCTGACACTCCCAAGCGTCAAAATGGGCCGCGCTGCCTGGAAATAGCGTAGCAGGCAGTAGCGGTGCGCTGCTGTGTACGGTTGTTTTGGACACTCCAGCAGCAGAATTAGCAGGCGTTGTCCCAGTATTTGCACAGCCCGTCAATGCAACCGTGGCCGTTAGCGCAATCAAACCGGTTAACCGATTAGGTGAGTAAGTCATGCATTCTGCTCCCTGTTGTCATCACTGTTGTTACCGTTACCGTTACCGTTACCGCTATCACTATCGTTACTGCTATCGATGTTATGCCTTTGATCATCATAGGCACCGTCAATGGCGTCTAGTTAACGCTCGGCCTCGCTCTTCTTAATAAATAAATTTCACTTCAGCTAGCGACGCTTAAATGCTTTTAAGTCCTGCGGGTCAAAACTGTCAACCTGGGCTGGCAGCCCCAGCTCTTCGCGCTTTAACTTTATCTGCATTTTTTCAGCTAGGCGCTCAGAGTCATCATCGGTAGTACGGCCGTTAAGTTCAGCGAGCTGCGTCATGCCTTGATGGTAAAATGTCACAATATCCAGCGCTACACGATTATCTTCCTCCACGCCGCGGCGCAGTGGCTGCAGGTAGCCACTAATCTGAGAAAGGTGGTGTTTGAGCTGCCATACATAGCGCATTTCAGCCATCCATGGGCGATCCTTAAGCACCGCAAACAGTACGCTGGTGGCCAACAAGCCAAGGAAGACCCCCAGCCCATTGAGCCATAAGGTGCTGCCAAAAGCGGAAGTTAACAGCATCGAGAACAGTAACCCGAAGACAATTAATTGCCCTGCCATGGCAATACTGATCATTCGCGCCTTGCGCTGGTAACTACTGGGATTATGCTGCTCAAGGGTGAAAACCATGGCCAACCTCATCATAAAAAGTAGTCTCTTATGATACGGGGCTGGCCAGGGCAAACAAGAGATTATCCAGCTGCTGGAAGATGACTGGGTTAACTCATTCGCTCAGCAGCGGTTTTTAGCAATCGTTCCGTGGTTTCCCAACTCACACAGGCATCGGTCACCGATACGCCGTAGCGCATCGCGTTAGGCGACAGCGCTTGCTTACCTTCAAACAGGTGACTTTCGAGCATTAGCGCCACCAAGTTGGCATCGCCTGCCTTGCGCTGTGCCAACACGTCGAGCAGCACTTCGCTTTGGCGTCGGTGATCTTTTCGCGCATTGGCGTGACTGCAGTCCACCATTAAGCGAGGGTTCTGTCCGGCGTCTCGTAGGGTATTCACCGCTGCTCGCACATGATGCGCCTGGTAGTTTGGCTCGCCATGACCACCTCGTAACACCACATGCGTATTGGGGTTACCAGCCGTTTCCTGCATGATCGGGCGTCCTTCATTATCCATGGCGAAACGCTGGTGGGAATGAGCCGCTGCCTGCATAGCATCAATGGCAACCTGAACGTCGCCGCTCGTCGCATTTTTGAACCCCACTGCGGCCGCAAGATCACTTGCCAGCTCTCGGTGTAACTGCGACTCAGTGGTACGAGCACCAATGGCGACCCAGCTCAGCAGGTCATCTAAGTAGGGGGCTAGCATTGGCTGTAAAAGCTCTGTGGCCACCGGCAGCCCCCGCGAAGCAACCGCGTGCATAAGCTCACGAGAGAGAGCGATGCCTTTTGACATATCACCACTACCATCTAGCCCAGGGTCGTATACCAACCCCTTCCAGCCAACGGTGGTGCGCGGCTTTTCTACGTAAACACGCATGACCGGTAATAGTTGCTCGCTAACTTCTTCGCTTAGCGCAGCCAACCGATCGGCATACTCTAACGCTGCTTCTGGATCGTGGACGGAACAGGGGCCAACAACCACTAATAAGCGCTTATCTTGACCATTCAGGATGCGCTGAACCGCTTGGCGCTGATGGGCAATTTGCTCACCCAGTTGGCTATTGATAGCGACACTGCGGCGTAGCTCTGCCGGCAAAGGCAATGGCTGCGATGAGCTTGAGGGGCCATTCGTTAATGACGCTAGGTTTGACAAGGTTGTGCAAGCAGGGCTGACATGGGCATTCATAACTTAACTCTCCGGAAGCGTGTGACATCGTGATAACAACAACTTGCCACCCAGGCTTGCACGGTCGGAGGTGGCAGCTTGCACCGACCGCGCGTCGCTAAATCGCCAGCCATAGCCATAACCGATATAGTTGGCAATATTGGCGAGCAGATTAGCGAGAGAGTTTGCGCGGTACATCATGATGCAGCTCCTTGATGAAATGTCTGTGAAACCCGAATAGTTAAACTAAATAAACCGTTAAAACGAAAGAAGCCTCGGTTGGGCTACCAACCGAGGCTTCTTTGCATGCGGCAGGCAACCTAGTCGGTGTGCCTGATGACGCGACGCTACTGGTCGGCCAGGGGCACACCGTGGCTAAACCAATAGGCAGCATAAAAGAATGCAGCAACGCACGCCCAAGCACTAGCCGCCGATACCGGCCTTGCTTGTGTGTGGCATGTGCATTGTGCTGTGTGCATGGCTACATCCTAATTTACAAGTCTAATTCACGTTGCTCATCGAGAACGATGACATCTGAGTGTTCAATCCTGCCTGCATAGGAACAAAATGGCAACCATCAACCGCCAAACGCTTGTACCCAACCAATCGTTGCGGGCAGTGCACTCATGCTAACCAGGACCACAACACCGAGCACAATAGAAAGTAAACCTGATTCGTCTTTGAAGTTGTCGTCATGGTGGGCCATGAAAGCCTCCTTTTTTATCGGTATCGGTTATCGGCACATGCCGTGCGTCAGTTATCGGCCAATCATTTTAGTGAGGGCGAGGAGCGTAGGCAAATACATCCGAGAACATTCTCTCACTACTGATGTTTTTTCGCTCGAACACATCAACACAGGCATAAACCATCCCCGGCGAGCCTGATAGGAAGATATCACAATCGCTGAGCGTCAACTGAGCCTTTGTAAGTTCGCTCTCAAGGGCACTTTCCAGCACTAGGTCAATGCGTCCTTGATGGTGTGATATTCGTTCACCAACCGCCAGCGGCTCGGTAAGCGGAAACTCTGTTACGGCTTGAAAAGCAACATTGGCATACTGTTGTGCCCATTCGCAGGCCAAGTCTTCGGCATACAGATCGCGGTGCTCGCGGTTTGCCCACCATAGCGAGATAGGCCGAGCGGGCTGCTGCCGTAGCGTCGCTTCTACAATGGCTTTCATCTGTGCAAAACCGGTGCCTGCCGCAACCAGCAGTAGCGGGCGCTCGCTTTCGGCGTCCAGCACACAGTCACCACTGGGTAAGCGTACGGTCAACTGGTTGGCCACCTGCAACAACTCTCTCAGGCGAGCAGAGTTATCCCGTTCAGGCCAGTGCTGAATATGCAATTCGATAATGCCATCGCCACGTTCAGCGCTGGCAATTGAAAACGGCACCCAGGTGTTATCGTCTAGTTTCAGCTCTAAATACTGGCCAGGCGCATGCTGCATGGCTTCTGGCCGCCCTTCCAGGGTCACCCCAAAGACGTCGGGATTTAAATCCTCAACGGCGGTTACCTGGCAGGTTAACGTCTTGCAAGTTGACGTGCTTGCGCTCATGAAAGCCTCTTTATGAAGAATCGTCCGACCTGCGCCACTGGGTTAGCCGTGGCGAGGTGTGGGTAACGGGATATCAATGCCCAGCTCGTCCCAACGCTCGTCAACGCGGGTCTTTATCGAATCGTCCATCACGATGGGAGTCCCCCACTCTCGATCCGTTTCTCCTGGCCATTTATTGGTGGCGTCGAGCCCCATTTTAGAACCCAACCCGGACACCGGAGACGCAAAGTCGAGGTAATCAATGGGGGTATTTTCCACCATCACGGTATCCCGCGCTGGGTCCATACGCGTGGTAATTGCCCACATCACGTCTTCCCAGTTACGCGCGTCGACATCGTCATCCAGTACAATGACAAACTTGGTGTACATAAACTGACGCAGAAAGCTCCAAACCCCCATCATGACGCGCTTGGCGTGGCCTGGGTACTGCTTTTTCATGGTCACGACGGCCATCCGGTAGGAGCACCCTTCCGGCGGCAGGTAGAAGTCAACAATCTCCGGGAACTGCTTACACAGGATCGGCACAAACACCTCGTTAAGCGCGACGCCTAGAATAGCTGGCTCATCGGGTGGGCGGCCGGTATACGTGGAGTGGTATATCGCGTCCCGTCGCATCGTCATCCGCGTGACGGTAAAAACGGGGAAGTGATCGACTTCGTTGTAATAACCGGTGTGATCGCCAAATGGCCCTTCCGCTGCCATATCGTCGGGGTAAATAAACCCTTCAAGAATGATTTCTGCAGACGCAGGCACTTCCAGGTCAGCATGTCCGCACTTGACAAGCTCTGTGCGTGAACCGCGCAGAAGCCCAGCGAACGCATACTCGGAGAGAGAGTCGGGTACCGGTGTGACGGCGCCTAAAATTGTTGCAGGATCAGCCCCCAGCGCCACCGCCACAGGAAATGGCTCACCGGGATGCGCTTTTTGAAACTCAAGAAAATCCAGCGCACCGCCCCGATGGGAGAGCCAACGCATAATCAGGCGGTTTTTAGCAATTTTCTGTTGGCGGTAAATACCGAGGTTTTGACGCTTTTTATGCGGGCCTTTGGTAATCACCAATGGCCAAGTCACTAGCGGCGCCGCATCGCCAGGCCAGCAGTGCTGGATCGGCAAACGATCCAAGTCAACCTCATCGCCTTCAAACGATAGCGCTTGTACCGGAGCCCGCTTAACGATTTTTGGCCCCATACTTAGCACTTGCTTGAAAATCGGCAGCTTGTCCCAGGCGTCTTTTAACCCTTTAGGCGGATCGGGCTCTTTTAGAAACGCCAGTAGCTTACCCACTTCGCGCAGCGCCTCTACCGAATCCTGCCCCATGCCCAGCGCAACCCGTTTAGGCGTACCAAACAGGTTGCCCAGCAGCGGCATGTCGTGCCCCTTCACATTCTCAAACAACAGTGCGGGACCACCAGCACGTAATGTCCGGTCGCAAATTTCGGTAATTTCCAGATAAGGATCAACTTCTGCTTTAATTCGCTTAAGTTCACCCTGCGCTTCAAGTGCCGCAATAAAATCGCGCAAGTCGTGGTACTTCAAGGCACTCTCCCCAAGGCACTTCCCCGGCTGTCAGACATTTATCGCTAGTGCTTGGCTGTAATGCAGCGCCTAGCGGCGCTTCATCGCTTCAAAGAACTCCAGATTCGTCTTGGTATCCTTCAGACGATCAATCAGGAATTCTGTAGCAGCCGTGTCTTCCATCGGGTTGAGCAGCTTGCGAAGAATCCACATGCGCTGCATTTCATCTTCTGACGCCAGTAGGTCTTCACGACGGGTACCGCTGCGACGGATATTGATCGCGGGGAACACGCGTTTCTCAGCCAGCTTGCGGTCAAGGTGCGCTTCCATGTTGCCGGTGCCCTTGAACTCTTCGAAAATGACTTCGTCCATTTTCGAACCGGTATCGACCAGTGCAGTGGCAATAATCGTCAGGCTACCGCCCTCTTCGATATTACGCGCGGCACCGAAGAAACGTTTTGGCTTCTCAAGAGCGTGAGCGTCTACACCACCGGTTAGCACTTTGCCGGAGCTGGGCACTACGGTGTTGTAGGCACGCGCCAGACGGGTGATGGAGTCGAGCAGAATCACCACGTCCTTCTTGTGCTCTACCAAACGCTTGGCTTTTTCGATCACCATTTCCGCAACCTGCACATGGCGGGCGGGCGGTTCATCGAAGGTAGAGGCAACCACTTCGCCACGCACGGTGCGTGACATTTCGGTCACTTCCTCAGGACGCTCATCGATCAGCAATACAATCAGATGGCACTCAGGATTGTTGCGCGTAATGGACGTCGCGATGTTCTGTAGCATCAGTGTCTTACCCGCTTTAGGCGGTGACACCAACAGACCACGCTGACCTTTACCAATCGGCGCAGTCAGGTCAATGATGCGCGCGGTAAGATCTTCGGTAGAGCCATTACCAATCTCCATGCGCAGCCGGTCGTCTGGGAACAGCGGCGTTAAGTTCTCAAAGAGAATCTTATGCTTGGCATTTTCCGGACGATCAAAGTTGATCTGGCTAACTTTGAGCAGGGCAAAGTAGCGCTCACCTTCTTTAGGCGGGCGGATTTTGCCGGAAATGGAGTCGCCTTTACGCAGATTGAAACGACGGATCTGAGACGGCGATACGTAGATATCATCCGGTCCAGCGAGGTACGAGCTGTCAGCGCTACGCAGGAAGCCGAAGCCATCCTGAAGGATTTCCAGCACACCATCGCCATAAATATCCTCTCCACTTTTAGCATGCTTTTTGAGGATGGCGAAAATGATGTCCTGCTTGCGCGAACGGGCTAAGTTGTCGATACCCATCTCGCGGGCGATATCGAGCAGCTCGGGAACGGTTTTTTGCTTGAGTTCAGTGAGATTCATCGGTGTGTTAGAAAGTTGCTCATGAAAGCTGGGCGACAAGCGCCGGGAATAAGACAGGAGGCGTGACCTAAAAGTAGGGCTAAGCGCCGAGTGATGCGTTCAGAACCCCATCTAGGCACACGCTCAGATACTGAAAGCTAGGCAGTCTTGAAGTAAATGCCAATAAAGGAGTAACGGCATCAACGACTGCTTAACGTGAGGGTGCTAATAAACTAGTTAATCTGATCGGCACAGAAAATGCTGTTTCAGCGGGTTATCTGACGACTTGGACATCTGGCTGATGCCATTGGATACGTACTGCTCGGAATACCCGAGTAATACGCCTGTTTAATAGGCAAACAAGTTAACTCGGATCAAGCCAGTAGTTCGATGGTAGTCAAGGCCCGCGATAAACGCAAGTCTTTGACAATTGACAATACTAATAAGGCACCGCAACCTTGGCATAGCCACTAGGAAGGAACGCCCATGCCCAAGGAAATTTCACTCCCTCTCACCGCGCCGTCGGCTGAACTGGATAACACTGAACCGCAGCGCTTAGCCGCCATCGACCTGGGTTCTAACAGCTTCCACCTGCTGGTCGCTAACTATCAAAACGAGCGCCTTCAAGTCGTTGCCAGGATGGGTGAAAAGGTTCAGTTAGCCGCTGGGCTAGACGAGAACGGCTATTTAAACGAGGCAGCCATGCAGCGCGCGTTGGACTGTCTAGGCCGTTTTGCACCCTTTCTCAACGACATTGAGGATGCCAATCTGCGCATTGTCGGTACGAATGCGTTGCGCGATGCCTATAACAGCCAAGCGTTTATCGAGCGTGCCGAAGCGCAGCTTGGCCACGCTATCGAAATTATTGCTGGCCGCGAAGAGGCCCGGCTTATTTATTTAGGCGCCGCCCACGCGCTAGCCGAAAATGGCCGCCGCTTAATTGTTGATATCGGCGGCGGGTCGACGGAATTTATCATTGGCGAAGCCTTCGAGCCCAAAGCACTTGAGAGCTTACGCATGGGCTGCGTCACCTTCAGCAGCCGCTTTTTTCCTGATGGCGAAATTAGTGAAAAGCGTATGCGTCGTGCTGAGCTGTCTGCCCTGTCAGAACTGGCCAACATTCAGCGTCCCTACCTACGCCTTGGCTGGGATGACCCCGTGGGCTCTAGCGGAACGATTAAGGCTGCCGCGAGCGTGTTATATGCTTACGGCGATTCGCCCCAAGAAGGTGTTA
This sequence comes from Halomonas sp. MS1, assembly GCF_024182575.1. Taxonomy (NCBI): domain Bacteria; kingdom Pseudomonadati; phylum Pseudomonadota; class Gammaproteobacteria; order Oceanospirillales; family Halomonadaceae; genus Halomonas; species Halomonas sp. MS1. Next base: position 2,199,909 of record NZ_CP098926.1, on the reverse strand, counting down.
TCACCCGTAGTGGATTGAAAAAGCTGCGTGAACGCCTACTAAAATGCAAACAGCTGGAGAAAGTTGAGCTAGATGGTCTAAAGCCTGACCGAGCAAAAGTCTTTCCGGCAGGTATCGCCATTTTAAACGCTATTTTTGAAGCCTTTAATCTTTCCCAAATGCGCTTTGCAGACGGCGCCCTGCGCGAAGGAGTGCTTTATGACATGGCGGGACGGAATAGTGCGGAAGATACCCGTTCTAAAAGCCTAGATGCATTGAAGCGGATTTATGATGTTGACTCTCGGCAGGCAGAAAATGTCGCCGACACGGCCCTTCGCTTATTCAATAAAGTAAAAAAAACCTGGGGGCTAACCCAAGAGCAAGGCCATTATCTTGTCTGGGCAAGTCATGTACATGAAATTGGCTTGGCTATCTCTCATAGTCAATTCCATCGCCACGGCGCCTATTTGCTAGAGCATTCCGACCTGGCTGGCTTTTCACGCCCTGAGCAGCGTCTACTGGCGTTTTTAGTGCGCGCCCATCGACGCAAGTTTCCGACTAAAGAGTGGCAGGCGCTGCCCGCCTCTCACCAGGAAGGCTGTGCCAAACTTGCTCGCCTGCTGCGCCTTGCCGTGCTTATTAATCACTCCCGGTCTGAAAATCCCCCGCCGCTACCAGAGATTAACGCAGAGGGTGAAGCGCTGCTGATGACGCTACCAGCCAGCGACGAACCGACGCTGTTAAGTACCGATATGGAGCAGGAACAGGCCTATATGACAGCGGCTGGATTTACGTTTTCGGTTGCGTAGAGGTAGCGGCAAGAGCAACGCCTTCAGCCTGCCACAATACGTCGGCAGGCGGCTGGATAACGCCCAGGCATGACTCACCTTCCATTACTACAATCAAACGCTCACGTTCCCAGGGCGGCACTCCCCGCTCTTGGAGCAAGCGTTTAACGTCACGCCGTCCACGCTCTTTTAACGCCACCACTTCACCACCACGTCGCCAACGCAACGTTACGCGGCGCGGCGGTGCCAGCGATACTTCCAGCACGCCCAAAGGGGTTAGTTGCCCTGGCGCGCCTTCCCACTCGACTTCCCACTTAGGCAGTGGCTTAAGCGGTGCCATGAGATAGAGACGGCGTTGCCAAATCCGTGCGTCTACTCCTGGCCATTCAACCTTCACCTGGGCGTCGTCCACTGCGCCTAACTGCGCTAGCAGGCTTTCGAGGCGTTTTTGCGGAGGGGTTGGGAGCGCTAGCTGCTTACAAAGCGTACGCACCAGCAGCCGCTGGCGAGGTAAGGAGCGTTGACTAAGCAGCGTAGCATCCATGCAGTACTCTCCGCGCATCAGCGTTGCCAGCTCTTCCGCGGCATAGGCCGCCAATAGCTGGTCTGCCTCCCCGGCATGCTGGGCGCTGTTGGCAAGGGCCCGTGCAGCGCCAGGCCAACGTAGTTGTAGTGCTGGCATCACCTGATGGCGTAAGCGATTGCGATCAAACGCGATGTCTCGGTTTGTCGGGTCTTCGCACCAGCTGATTGATAATCCATGCGCGGCATCAGCCAACGTCTGTCTGCTGACACTCAACCAGGGCCGCAGCAGAGTGAGCCCCTGCCACTCGCGGCGAAAAGGCATACCCGCCAAGCCACGCACACCACTGCCGCGCAACGCGGCCAGCAGTAGCGTCTCTGCTTGGTCATCTTGGTGCTGGGCTAGCCATAGCGTATCGCCAGTGGGAATATGCGCCATAAACGCTTGGTAGCGCGCTCGCCGCGCCGCCCCCTCGATACCCTCGCCCTGAGCGTCCACAGCAACGTTGGCCGTCACTAGTGATACACCAAGCGTATCGCACAACGTTTGACAATGCGCTTCAAAGGCGCTGGCTGCCGCCTGAAGACCATGGTTAATATGCATCGCCCGCAGCGGACGATGTGCGTCCCGGCAAACCTGAGCGGCCAACGTTAGCAGCAGCGAAGAGTCTAGCCCACCGGAAAGCGCTACCCAAATAGTACGCCCCGGCGGGGTCTCCGCCAGGGCGTCATGCAGTAAACGTAACAGCGGCTTAGGCGGCTGGGGCGCCATAGCTCATTAACCGTTTATAGCGGCGCTCCAGTAACGCATCGCTATCAAAGCTTTGCAGACGCTCCAGACTATTAGCCAAAGCCTCTTTAACGCGTTCAGCCGTCGTCAGTGGATGGCGATGAGCACCACCCAGCGGCTCTTTAATTAGCTCATCAACAAAGCCAAGCTCTTTGAGGCGCTCAGCAGTGATCCCCATGGCTTGAGCGGCGTCAGATGCTTTTTCAGCGCTCTTCCAAAGAATAGACGCACAGCCTTCTGGAGAAATAACCGAATAGGTGGAGTACTGCAGCATATGCAGCTCGTCGCACACACCAATCGCCAGCGCGCCACCAGAACCACCCTCCCCCACTACGGTGGAGATAATCGGTGTTTTCAGGCGTGACATCACCGCCAAATTATACGCAATGGCTTCCGACTGACCGCGCTCTTCTGCATCGATCCCTGGGTAAGCCCCAGGCGTATCGATAAAGGTTAGGATGGGCATTTTAAAGCGTTCAGCCATTTCCATTAGGCGGCAGGCTTTACGGTAGCCTTCTGGGCGCGGCATGCCAAAGTTGCGACGTACTTTCTCTTTAACATCGCGTCCTTTTTGATGCCCAATGACCATCACCGGCTGATCATTCAGACGCGCAACGCCTCCGACAAGGGCTGCATCATCGGCAAAATTGCGGTCGCCGTGAAGCTCATCAAAGTCAGTAAAAATATGCTCAAGATAATCCAGCGTATAAGGGCGCTGCGGATGGCGAGATATTTGGGAAACCTGCCAGGGGGTTAAATCTTTGAAGATCGATTCGGTTAACTTACGGCTTTTTTCTTCCAGCCGAGATATCTCATCGGAGAGATTAACCTGGCTATCGGAGCTGACCAAACGCAGCTCCTCAATTTTTGCCTGAAGCTCGGCAATGGGCTGTTCAAAATCGAGATAGTTAGGATTCATCGGCTCTGCCTGTAAGCTGCCTATAAAAAAAGAAGCCTTGTCGAAACGGGCATGTATGGGGGCATTATCGCACCCTGAACCTGCCACGCAAGGCAGTACCCTTTCAATTAGCGTGCTGCACCGCCATTTAGCACTCAATTTGACGATGGCACGCGCATGTTTATAGCGTTTGTTAGCGGTAGCGTAGCTGAACGCCAACCTGCCCCTGCACATCACGAAGGGCCAACAACAAGTCGTCGCTGGGAGCTACTTTCCATTCATCGGCCAGCGCCAGCCAGCCAACCGCTGCTGAGTGGCGATACTGCAGCCGCACCGGCAACCCGCCGGTATCGCGGTATGGCGTAAGACTCTCACGCAGGCTATCGACTAAACGCCCGTTGATCTGCTCAGCATCCAATGCTAATTCCACCGCTTCGCCATAGCGAATCCGCGCGGTCACCATCGGCGTAACGTCTTTACCCCGCAAACGCAAACCGCCGGAGAAGTCATCGTTGGATACTTCGCCTTCAACGATAATCACTTGGTCAGATTCGATTTGGCCCCGCAGTTGCTCAAATAGTTCGCCAAACAGGGAAGCTTCGATACGCCCGGTGCGATCATCCAGCGTGATAAACGCCATGGTATCGCCACGCTTGGACTTCATAGTGCGCATGGCTACCACTAAGCCAGCCACCCGCTGCGGCTCACGAGAGGCCTTCAAATCACTAATCCGAGTAGAGACAAAGCGCTTTAGCTCACGTTCATATTCATCAATGGGATGGCCGGTCAGATAGAGACCCAGCGTATCTTTTTCACCAGAAAGGCGCTCACGATCTGTCCATTCACGGGCGCTCTGATACTCAGCGTAAGGGTCCGTTTCTTCCTCTTCCGCAGTAAACGCATCGCCAAACATATCCAGCATACCCAGATTTTGGTTGGCATGGTTTTGAGCAGCCGCTTTCAAGGCGTCTTCCATCGCGGCGGAAAGCACCGCCCGGTTAGGGCCAAGATTATCCAGTGCGCCAGAGCGAATCAGCGCTTCCAGCGTTCGCTTGTTCATCCGTTTTGGATCAAGGCGGCGACAAAAATCGAACAGATCTTTAAATGGACCATCGGTGCGACGGGCTTCAACAATCGCACCAATCGGGCCTTCACCGACACCGCGAATGGCACCCAGGCCGTAAACCACGCGCCCTTCCGTATCAACGGTGAACTTGTAGCCACCAACATTAACATCCGGCGGTGTGACGGTAAGCTTGAGGTGGCGGCACTCCTCAATTAGCGGCACTACCTTGTCCAGGTTATCCATTTCCGTTGACATAACGGCGGCCATAAACGGGCCAGGATAGTGCGCTTTCAACCAGGCGGTTTGATAAGACACCAAGGCGTAGGCGGCAGAGTGCGATTTGTTAAAACCATAACCGGCGAATTTCTCAACAAGATCAAAGATATTGCCAGCGAGGTCTTTATCGATACCGTTGGCGGCACAGCCTTCCATAAAGCCTGAACGCTGCTTGGCCATCTCTTCGGGCTTTTTCTTACCCATGGCGCGGCGCAGCATATCTGCCTGACCCAGTGAATAACCGGCCATTACCTGAGCAATCTGCATGACCTGCTCTTGGTACAAAATAATGCCGTATGTCGGGCTGAGTACCGGCTTTAACAGGTCATGCTGATAATCTGGGTGGGGGTAAGAGACTTCGGCACGGCCGTGCTTACGATTGATAAAGTCATCAACCATGCCGGACTGCAGCGGGCCTGGGCGGAATAGCGCCACCAGAGCGATCATATCGTCGAGGGAGTCTGGCAGCAGGCGCTTAATCAGCTCCTTCATACCACGAGATTCCAACTGGAAAACGGCGGTGGTTTCCGCGCGTTTAAGCATCTCAAACGTTTTGCTGTCGTCCAGCGGGATAGCGTCGATGTTAAGTGGCGCTTGACCGTTTACCCCCCGCACTTTATCGACCATTTCCAGCGCCCAGTCGATAATCGTCAGCGTCCGCAAGCCCAAAAAGTCGAACTTTACTAGCCCAGCGTCTTCGATGTCGTTTTTATCGAACTGCACCACCAGGCCAGAGCCATCTTCATCGCACAGCAGCGGCGAGAAATCGGTCAGTTTGGTGGGCGCAATAACGACGCCCCCCGCGTGCTTACCGGTACCCCGGGTGGTGCCCTCTAGCTTGAGGGCCATTTCCCAGATCTCTTCGGCTTCGTCGTCGTTGCCGATAAACTCTTTCAGTGCCGGTTCTTGCTCTATCGCTTTGGCAAGCGTCATACCCACTTCAAAGGGGATCAGCTTAGAGAGCTTATCGCCTAAGGAGTAAGGCCGCCCCTGAGCGCGCGCCACGTCGCGCACCACCGCTTTTGCAGCCATGGTGCCAAAGGTGACAATCTGAGATACCGCATTGCGGCCGTAACGATTAGCTACATATTCAATCACTTTGTCGCGCTTTTCCATGCAAAAGTCGACGTCAAAGTCGGGCATGGAGACACGCTCAGGATTAAGAAAGCGTTCGAACAGCAAGTCGTAGCCAATGGGGTCAAGATCGGTAATTTTTTGCGCGTAAGCCACTAATGAGCCCGCACCGGAACCACGCCCTGGGCCGACTGGCACATTGTTATCCTTGGCCCACTGGATAAAGTCCATCACGATCAGGAAGTAACCAGGAAAGCCCATTTGGATAATAACGTTCAGCTCAAATTCAAGCCTGTCACGGTAACGTTGATCAATTTCGCGATAGGCGTCGCTATCGCGGGGGTACTGTTCAACAGGGAACAGAAAATCTAACCGTTCAGTGAGGCCGTCATGGGAGACTTTGCGGAAAAACTCATCCTGCGTCATCCCTTCGGGAATTTCGAACTCAGGTAGGAAAATTTCGCCCAACCGTACATCAACGCTACACCGCTCGGCGATCATAACGCTGTTCTCAAGCGCCTCAGGAATATCAGCAAACAGTGCTGCCATCTCCTCAGGACTTTTTAGGTACTGCTCTTCGGTGTAGCGTCGTTCACGGCGCGGATCATCCAAGGCCTTGCCTTCACCGATGGCAACGCGGGTTTCGTGCGCCCAAAAGTCCTCCCGCTCTAAAAAGCGCACGTCATTGGTCGCTACCACTGGGGTATTCGACTCAATCGCCAGCTTCACACTCGCGTGAACGCAGTCTTCTTCAAGTGGCCGCCCGGTACGGATTAACTCCAAATAAAAACGGTCTGGAAAGGCGCGCTGCCACTCTTCCAACAGCTCTCGGGCTTCGCGCTCATGATCAGACAGCAAGTGACGACCTATCTCGCCTTCACGCCCGCCTGATAGCGCAATCAGTCCTTCGCTTTGCGCTAGCACCCACTGTTTGTCCAGAATGGCTCGCCCTTGGCGCTGGCCATCGGTCCACCCTTGAGAAATCAATTCAGTGAGATTGCGGTAACCCACATCGTTCATCGCCAGCAGCGTAATGCGATACGGATGGGCCTCATCATGGGGGTTGTACAACCATAAGTCGCTACCGATGATGGGCTTCAGGCCAGCGCCCTGCGCCGCTTTGTAGAACTTAACCAAACCAAACAAGTTAGCTTCATCGGTTAAGGCCAGAGCCGGCATCCCGCGCTCAGCGGTGGTACTGACCAGTGACTTGAGTTTTACCAAGCCATCAACCAGGGAGTATTCACTGTGCAAACGTAGATGAACAAACGGAACCGTCATGGGACTCTCAGCAACAAAGCTAGATAAATAGAAAATGCTTACAGCAGCGCTAACTGACGCTGAACCGGCGCAAAGCTCCGGCGGTGTTCGGCAAGCGGCCCGTGGGCAGACAGTGCCGCTAAATGTTCTTTCGTTGGATAACCTTTATGGCGGGCAAAGCCATAATCAGGATAGCGCAGATCAAGCTCAGCCATCTGAGCATCTCTGGCCACCTTGGCTAAAATTGACGCAGCGGCGATCGCAGGATGACGGGCATCGCCTTTTACCACCGCTTGCCCAGGAAGCTCGTGCCCAGGCAACCGATTACCATCGACCAATAAATATTCAGCCGCGGGTGTTAAAGCATCAATGGCACGCCGCATAGCAAGATGAGTGGCATGGTAGATATTTAGCTGATCAACCTCAGCAGCACTGGCCTCGGCCACAGCAAACGCTAACGCACGTTCGCGAATCAGCACATCCAGCGCTTCGCGTTTTTTAGCAGTGAGCTTTTTTGAATCCGTCAGCCCCTCAATAGGGCGACTAGGATCAAGAATCACCGCCGATGCCACAACACTGCCAATCAGAGGCCCACGGCCAACTTCGTCAACGCCCGCTAAGAAGTCACCACGATAGTCGATCACTAAGGGGGGATAATCAGTCGGCTTAACGGCCATGATGACCCTCTTCGTAGGAAACTATTTCGTCGCTAGCCAATGGCTGGCCCGCCGCCAGAGAGGTAATTGCTTGTGCCGCTCGTTGGCTGGCATTGCGCTGTAACGCACGATGCATATCGGCAAAGCGTGCCTCCAGGGCGTTACGTGCTTGGGCATTATTAAGCATTTCGTCGAGCCGATCAGCGATCGTTTCTGGTGAGGCGGCGTCCTGGATCAGCTCGGGCACAACGCCCTCTTGAGCAATCAAATTGGGTAGTGAAATCCATGCTGTTTTCACCAAGCGCTTTGCCAGCCAATGAGTTATCGGCGCCATTTTATAAGCCACCAGCATTGACCGATGACATAGCATGGCTTCTAGCGCGGCGGTGCCCGAGGCCAGCAACACAGCATCGCTGGCTACCATCGCCTCGCGAGCCTGCCCTTCCAAGAGCATGACACGCTCGCTTAACCTGGGGTAGCTTGCCAGAAGCTGGATAATTTCTCGATAACGCTGGTGGGTCGCTGCGGGAATGACCACATGCAGTGATTCATTACGCTGACAGAGCAGCTCAGCAGCGCGTAAAAACGTATCACCAAGAAAGCGTATTTCATTACCCCGCGAACCAGGCAGTATTGCCAGCACAGGGGCTTGAGCAGGCAATGCGAGTATCTGGCGAGCCGCTTGGCGATCATTCTCAAGCGGTAATTCATCCGCTAATGGATGACCAACAAAGGCGACCGGCACCTGGTGCTGATGGTAAAAGTCAGCCTCAAACGGCAGTAGCGTCAGCATGCCATCAACCGCCTTGGCGATCTTTTTCACACGCCCTTGCCGCCATGCCCATACCGAAGGGCTGACATAGTGAGCTGTCTTTAATCCGGCGGCACGCAGCTGTTTTTCAAGACCAATATTGAAGTCAGGCGCGTCAATGCCAATCATAATATCCGGCTGCCAGGCGAGCGCTTCTTCACGCAGAGTGCGGCGCACGCGAATGAGCTCTGGCAAGTGCTTGATGACTTCAACAAGCCCCATCACCGATAATGTTTCAAGGGGAAAGCGGCTCGTCAGACCCTGCGCTTCCATGCGAGGCCCGCCCAGCCCACGAAACTCAATGTTGGGGTGGCGCAGCTTCAGCTCGTGCATCAACCCTGCCCCAAGGATATCCCCGGAGAGTTCGCCTGCAACAATGTAGACGCGCTGAAGTGTCATGATGACGGGAGAAGTAGTGGCATTTGAATCCATCGTTGATGTCGGCTAGACATCAATGTCATTAGCGGACGATACCGCGCGTTGACCGCTCAATAGAGTCGGCAAACGTGGTGACTTCGGGCAGGTCGAATCGGCTGCGCATTTCGCTAACCGCCTGCTCGACAGTTAAGCCCTGGCGGTATACCAGTTTATAGGCACTGCTTAATGCATTGATCGCGTCTCGACTAAAGCCGCGGCGCTTCAAGCCAACAAGATTAAGGCCTCGCGCTTCAGCAGGGTTGCCATTGATCATCACATAGGCGGGCGTGTCTTTGGTAATAATCGACCCACCTCCGGCCATCGCATGTTCACCAAAGTGACAAAACTGGTGAACAGCCGCTAGGCCACCCAAAATAGCGTGATCACCGAGAACCACATGACCTGCCAAAGTAACTTGGTTAGCTAGGATACAGTCGTTGCCAATCACACAGTCATGACCGACATGAACATACGCCATAAATAGGTTACGCGAGCCAATAGTGGTTTCGCCGCGATCCTGCACGGTACCACGATGGAGGGTAACGCCTTCACGAACAACGTTATCATCCCCCATTACCAAGCGTGTTGGCTCGCCGGCGTATTTTTTGTCTTGGCAGTCTTCTCCTACCGAAGCAAACTGAAAAATTCGCGTACGTTCACCGAGAACGGTAGGCCCTTTAATCACCACATGGGGGCCTATCACAGAGCCAGCGCCAATCGTGACGTCTGGCCCAATAACACTAAACGGGCCAACCTCAACGTCGTCAGCAAGCTGCGCTTTGGGATCAACCAGTGCAGTAGGATGTATCAAGCGACCTTCCTCTCAGCACAAATAATTTCCGCCTCGCAGGCTAATTCACCATCAACCGTGGCACGGCAGGCGAACTTCCAAATACCACGTTTCCCACGGATGACATTGGCTTCCAGGACTAACTGGTCCCCTGGCATAACAGGGCGCTTGAAGCGCACATTATCGCTTCCTACTAGATAGTACACATAGCCGTCAGCGGGCAGCTTATTGACCGTTTTAAAGCCTAAAATACCGCACACCTGAGCCAGCGCTTCTAAGACTAAAACACCTGGCATAATGGGATGGTGCGGGAAATGGCCATTAAAAAACGGTTCATTAATACTGACATTTTTGTACGCAACGATGGATTCACCCACGGTTAATTGCGTTACTCGGTCCACCAGCAAAAACGGGTAGCGATGAGGCAAGTATTCGCGAATTTCGTTAATATCCATAACCATCGTAACGACCTCTAAAATGACAAAAGGCCCGAATCATATCAGGCACGCACCAGCAAAGTTGCTGGTTAAAAAGCAGTGAATTATAACCTGCTGCTATGCAGCCTCAAGCTAGCTGTAGCTATATTGCTGCCAAAACTCTACTTGCTGCGATGGCTTTTCTCTAAACGAGATAAACGCTTGGCTATTTCATCTAGCTGTTTAAATCGCACCGCATTCTTGCGCCATTGGGTATTATTCATGGCACCAGTACCCGATGAATAGACACCTGGTTCATGAATCGAATTGGTCACTAGACTCATCCCCGTTACCTGCACACCGTCACAAATAGAAAGGTGTCCGGACAGTCCAACGCCCCCTCCGAGCATACAGTGCTTACCCACTGTCGTGGAGCCAGCAATGCCAACACATCCCGCTAATGCGCTGTGATCACCAATGATCACGTTATGCGCAATCTGTACCTGGCTATCGATTTTTACATCGTTGCCAATGACAGTGTCTCCCAACGCGCCACGGTCAATGCTTGAGCAGCTACCGACTTCAACATCATCGCCTAGCACAACCCCGCCTAATTGAGCGATTTTGTGCCATCCGGCCCCGTCATGGGCAAAGCCGAAACCATCACCACCGATCACACAGCCGCTTTGCAAAATCACTCGCTTGCCCACAACAACACCGTGGCAAACAGTAACGTTGGCGTGTAGCCGCGTATCGTCGCCAATCACGCTATCGGCACCAATCACACTGCCAGCACCAACAACCACACGCTCACCTAACACGACGCCGGCTTCAATCACCGCATGCGCTTGAACAGACACACCGTTGCCCAACATAGCGTCATCCGCTACAACCGCTGTGGGGTGAATACCAGTCACATCCCGAGCAGGTAACGGATCGAATAGCTGGGAAAGCTTTGCGTAACCTAAATAAGGATTCGCCATCTCTAAACGCGGAACAGGGCAATTCTTGCCATGCTCAGGATGAAGCAACACTGCCGCTGCTTTTGTGGTTGCTAGATCTTTTAAATACGCACGATTAGCGAGAAATGCGACTTGATCAGGCGCTGCCTCTTTAAGCGTTGCGAGACCCCGAATCGGCTGTTCGGCGTCGCCTTCAAAATCGACGTCCAAGTGACGTGCAATCTGCGCAAGGGTAAGGTGATGAGGAGCGTGCGTCATGGGAGCCCAGAGAAACATGGGTGCGGACTAGCCGCACCAACAGTCCTAAAATTAGTTTAGCGAATCAAAAATCTGTGTGACCTCATTAGTCACATTAGGCAGGTCAGTTGATGAGTGCAACACCCCTTGAGGCTCTACCAGAACATCAATGTTGTGACGCTCTAACACCTGCTCTACCGCTTGTTCCAGCTTGGGCTCAGCGCCTTCAAGGAACCGCTGCTCAGACGCTTGCTGCGCTTGGAGCACTTCACGGCGCAGCTGCTCAAAGCGGCTACCCTTCTGCTGAAGTTCAGCAATTAGCGGATCTCGCTGAGACTGAGACATTGTCTCACCTTCACGCTGTAAACGCTCTTGTATGCGTTGAAGCTCTTCGCCTAACGCTTGAGCCTCGCGCTGCTGGTTACCGATTTGGCCTTCCAGTTGGCTCAACGATGACTGAGCCGACTGTGTATTCATCAACGCAGCACGCCAATCAAGTACTGCCACTTCAGCGGCAATGGCGTAGGCGGGAAGCGTCATGGCGCCAAATAGGCACACAGCTGCTGTCAGTTTACGCATCGTGTTAACTCCTTTTTATTAGGTAGGTACCAACGTATCCCACCATGTTAAAACGTTTGGCCCAGCGAGAACTGGAAGAACTGGGTATCGTCACCGCTTTTATCGCTTAACGGTTCTGCCACGCTGAAGGTCAACGGGCCTACCGGCGTTAGCCACGAAAGGCCGATACCAACGCTGTAACGCAAGTCACCCAGGTCGACTCCAGAACTACATTGCTGGCGCCCAATATCTGCTTCCTGCACATCATAGCAAGAACTCAAGAAGGTATTACCCGCGTCGAGGAAGAGCGACGGTTGAATCGCACGCTGGTCTTCCACAAAGGGCATTGGGAAGAGCACTTCTGCCGACCCTTCTACCAAGATATTACCGCCCAACGTACGGTCACGTCCGCCATCTCGAGTCGGTGTTGTACGCTGTCCCAGGGTATTCGATGTAAAACCACGCACTGAACCTAAGCCACCCGCATAAAAGTTCTCATAGAACGGATAAGGATCATTGCTACCCAGCGTGTCGGCATAGCCTAGATTACCGGTAAACTTCAACGCCCAAGTCTGGTCATCGTTGATCGGGAACAGCTGCTGGGCACGAGCACGCAGCTTGTAGTATTCCGCATCACTACCAGGGACACCTGTTTCTAGCGAGACACGCTGATAGTTACCCGCTGTTGGCATAATGCCACGGTTCAAGTTATTACGTGTCCAGCTTGCCGTTAGCTTCAGGCTTTGTGCGTCATCGCCTTGATCTTCGACGTAACGAATGATTTCTGAGGCAGAGTCGTCATAGGTTTTAATCGTGAGTTCTTCAATACTGGCGCCAAAGTTCAGACGGGAAAGCTCGCTGATGGGGTAACCGAAGTTAATACCAGCACCGTAAGCATCGGTGGAGAACGTCGAAATATCGGAGTCGCCGTAATCCGTTTCCCGATAAAACAGGTTATAACCGCGCGAAATACCATCCAGTGTCCAGTAGGGATCCGTAAATGCAAAGTTAACGCTGGTAAACGTATCACTACGTTGCGCACCTACGTTGACGCGGTTACCGGTACCTAGGAAGTTATTTTGCGCCAAACCGACACCATAAATTACCCCCGCACTTTGCGAGAAGCCGACACTGGCAGATACCGAGCCAGACGGTTGCTCTTCGACGTTATACGTTACGTCTAGCAAGTCGGGCTGCCCCGGAACCGGTTGCGTATCAACCTCTACTTGGCTGAAGAAGCCAAGACGCTCCAAGCGTTGACGCGACTGAGTAATCGACTCAGTCGAGGCAGGCGCCCCCTCTAACTGGATCATTTCTCGACGCAATACTTCGTCTTGCGTAGTGGTATTGCCGTAAAACTCAATACGACGTACATAAGTTCGCTGACCAGGGTTAACCGCGATCACTAAATCAACCGTTTCACCATCACCGGCCATTTCAGGGATACCTTGAACTTCAGCAAACGCAAAGCCTTCCGCCCCAAGACGCTGACGAAGTGCTTCGGTAGACGCGTTGAGATCCCCACGAGAGAACGTATCACCACGGTTAATAGTCAGTAGCTCGTTCGCTTCGTTTTCGCTAATTTGCAGGTCACCTGCAAAACGAATGTCGCCTACTTGGAACTGGTTGCCTTCATCAATATTTAACGTGATGAAGATCTCTGACTTTTCAGGACCAATGGAAACCTGTGTTGAGGTGACATCAAAATTGACGTAACCACGATCCAAGTAAAAGGAGCGTAACCGCTCAATGTCCCCTGCCAACGCTTCGCGGGAATACTCATCTTTAGAGAACCAACCAAAAACACGCCCTGGCCGATCATTTAGCTCAAATACGTCGCGCAGCGTGTCATCGTCGAACGCTTCATTGCCCACGATGTTGATCTGGCGGATTTTAGCGACTTCGCCTTCGTTAACATTGATATTAACCTGAACACGGCCTTCATCAATTTCGTCAACTTCAACATCGATACCGGCGCTGTAGCGCCCCTGAGCTTGATAAACCCCTTCAAGCTCACGCTGAATCTCTTCCAATGTGGAAAGTTGCAGTACTTGCCCCTCGGAAAGACCTGATTCGCGCAGACCGTTGCGCAGATCCTCATCAGAAATCTGCTGATTCCCTTCGATGTTCAAGCGCGCGATCGTCGGGCGCTCAACCACCTGGATAATCAACACATCTCCTTCGCGCGCGAGGGAAACATCTTCAAACAAACCTGTGGCAAACAAATCTCGCGCAGCGGCAGCAAGCTGCTGTTCACTAACGCGATCATTGGCATTGACGGGAAACGCATTAAAGACCGAGGCGGCAGATACCCGCTGCAGTCCTTCCACACGAATGTCGGAAACATCAAAGGATTGTGCTTGGGCAGTGCTGGTACCTACCAACAACAATGCCGCCATTCCAAGGGTCTTGATTTTCATGCAGTCAGTTCGCTCGCGTTGGTCTGCCCATCATTCCAGATAGGCACCATATACATTTGTGCAGGCAGATGACAAGGCATCCAGCGCCCTACACGCGTCATTACCACAGGCGCATCAGATCAAAATAGAGAGCCATCAACATTAGGGTGCCTACCATGGCAAGCCCAATACGCAACCCTACTGCTTGCGTTTGCTCAGAGACCGGCCGCCCACGCACGACCTCTATAAAATAATAAAGTAAATGCCCACCATCGAGCACGGGTATTGGCAGTAGATTAAGCACGCCAAGGCTGATAGAAAGATACGCTAGAAAGCCTACGAACGCTTCCATCCCCGCACGAGCAGAGTCACCTGATATCTGCGCGATGGTAATCGGCCCCGAAAGGTTCGACGGTGAAATAAGCCCCACCAGCATCTTACGGATAGCATCTACTGTCAGCAGCGTCATCTCACCTGTACGTGATAACGCTTGACCTACCGCTTCTACAGGCCCGTAACGAATTTCACGTTGAAACTCTTCAGGCCATGTTACCTGCTGCGCTCCGGCACCAATGTACCCAACCTCGACGCCACTCTCCAGCGTATTACGTCCAGGGGTTAAGGAAAGGCTACCCTGCTCATCACCACGCTGGTAACCCACCTCTAAGGTTTGGCCTGCATTCTCACGAATAACCGAGACAAACTGCATCCAGTCGTCGATTGGCTCGCCATCCAGAGACACAATACGATCACCCGCTCGCAGGCCAGCTTGTGCAGCCGCCTGGCCATCAATCACTTGGCCTAGCACTGCGGGTACGTTCGGGCGCCAAGGTGTAATGCCCAAACTCTGCATTGGCTGGGGCGGGTCCTGGCGAACCATGTAGTTGGCAACAGGAAGCTGATAAACCCGAGAGGCATTGGACCCTTCAGGCTGTGCCTCAAGCACCAGGTCGCCATTAAACCCGATCATAGAGACAAGCTTTAAATTAATCTCTTCCCAGGAGCGCATAGCATCTCCCTGGATAGAGGTAATTTCTGCGCCGTGAGAAAGCCCTGCCGCTGCCGCAGGAGAGTTAGGAGCAACATCGCCAACAATAGGAGCAACGGTTGTAGTGCCTGCAACGAATAGCGCCCAGTAAGCTACAATCGCAAGTAAAAAATTTGCAATCGGGCCAGCGGCAACAATAGCGATACGCTGCCATACGGTCTTGCGGTTAAACGCCTGATCTAATTGCTCTTCAGGTACAGGCGCTTCGCGCTCGTCGAGCATTTTTACGTAGCCGCCTAGCGGTATGGCCGCCACCGCGAACTCTGTGCCGTGACGATCAACGGTCGACCATAGCGGCTTACCAAAGCCGACTGAGAAACGTAGCACCTTTACACCGCAGCGCCGCGCCACCCAAAAATGGCCAAACTCGTGAAAGGTTACCAACAACCCCAGTACCACGATCACCGCTAATATGTTCTGTATCAGGCTCACTCTTCGCTCCTTTACACGACTCGCTGATCAACGATGGCTGATGCTAAGCGAACTACTGGCATACTATTAGCGCCGCCTGCTCCCGTGCCCACTGATCTGCAGATAATATCCGCTCAAGCGTGTCGGCACGTCCTTCAAACGGTAGAGCCATCACTTTTGCCACTACGTCAGCAATCGCGCTGAAGCCAAGCTGTCCTTCCAGAAAAGCCTCCACGGCGACCTCATTCGCCGCATTCAAAATCGCCGGTGCAGCGCCGCCCTTGTGCATAGCATCACGGGCGAGCGACAAGCAGGGGAAAAGCGCTTCATCGGGGGCTTCGAAATCCAGACGCGCCACCTGAAAAAGATCCAGCGTCTCAACACCCGCATCAATCCGTTCCGGCCATGCCAATCCATAAGCAATAGGCGTACGCATATCAGGATTACCCAGCTGCGCAATCACCGAGCCATCATCATAGGCAACCATCGAGTGAATAACGCTTTGCGGATGAACCACTACCTGTATCTGATCAGGCGTTGCATCAAATAGCCAGCACGCTTCAATAAGCTCTAAGCCTTTATTCATCAACGTCGCGCTGTCGACGGAGATTTTGCGCCCCATTGACCAGTTAGGATGATGACAAGCCTGCTCAGGGGTCACCTTAGCGATATCTTCTGCCTTCCAGCCACGAAAAGGGCCGCCAGAGGCGGTGAGCAGCAGCTGGCGAACACCGTGCTGACGCAATCCACCTCTATGCTCGGTAGGTAGACATTGGTAAATAGCATTATGTTCGGAATCAATCGGCAATAAGGTTGCACCTGAGCGCGCAACAGCGTCCATAAACAGCGCGCCACTCATCACTAGAGCTTCTTTATTGGCCAACAGTACGCGCTTACCTGACTCGGCAGCTGCTAGCGCAGGTAACAGGCCCGCTGCGCCAACAATAGCGGCCATCACGGTATCCACTTGCCTTTCTCGCGCCACCTGGCAAAGCGCTATAGCTCCCGAAAGAACCTTAGTAGAGAGCCCTGACGTTAAAAGTGCTTGCCGCAACCAGGCCGCATCCTCAGGGTCATGTAATACAGCGACTTCTGGGTGATGAAAGCGGCATTGCGCTAAGAGCACTTCTTTTGAGGTATGGGCCGTTAAGGCATAAACGCGATAGCGATCTGGATATTGAGTAATGACATCAAGGGTGCTTTTACCAATTGAGCCTGTTGAACCAAGCACTGTAATACGCTGAACAGCTGGTTGGCTCATAGGGCGCTCACCTGGAGATGGATCACCTGCAAATAGAACAGCGCAAAAATAGGCACTGCTGCCGTCAGGCTATCAATACGATCCAGTACACCGCCATGGCCTGGCAAGAGCTGACTTGAATCTTTGATGTCCCGATAGCGTTTAAGCATACTTTCGAGAAGGTCACCAAGCACTGAAACCAGCGTCACTAAACCGGTAATCACTACCAGTGCGACACCGCCTATAAGGTTAATGGGCTGCCACACAGCGAACACAATTGCTAGCAATAGCGTGGCCGCAAGGCCGCCATAAACACCTTCCCAGGACTTACCTGGGCTCACTTTTGGAGCAAGCTTATTTTTTCCCCAACGCCTGCCAGCAAAGTAGGCGCCAATATCAGCGGTCCAGACTAACAACAGCACAAACAGCAGCCATACAGCGCCACTATCGCGGAGCACATTGAATCCTACCCAGCACGGCAGCAGCACCCACACACCCATGAGCAACCGCCGAGAAGTGGCTTGCCATTGGTTGGCAGTATCAGGGTAGTGGGTCACCCAATAAAGATTAATCCCCCACCCCACAGCAGCCAGCCAAAGCGGCCAAGCGGCAAACGCTGCTCCACCTAGCCACATCGCCAGCATTAACACTGCCATAACAGCTACCAGGGCAATTCGCGCTCCCTGACGGGCGACACCGGCCAAGTTGGTCCACTCCCAAGCACCTAGCAGCACAATTAGCGCTGTAAACAGTGCAAAGGCTCCACCTTGTAGTCCGAACAAGCCAGTCAGCGTCAGGGGCGCTAACCAAGCTGCTGTAATCATCCGCTGTTTAAGCACCTTGCGCCTCTATTTGTGCGTCGGTCATACCAAAACGACGGCGACGTAGGCAAAAATCGTCAAGCGCCTCATCAAGTGCCGCCCCGTTAAAATCTGGCCAGAGCAGTGGCGAAAAATGCAGTTCTGCGTAAGCTAACTGCCATAACATAAAGTTAGATAACCGCTGCTCTCCGCTGGTGCGGATGCATAAATCTACCGGCGGTACATTGTGCGTATTCATCGCCGCATCAAGACGTGCCTCATCAATATCGGAAGCCGCTAACTCACCTGCGGCGACTTGCTCCGCCAACTGCCTAGCCGCTCGCGCAAGGTCCCATTGACCACCGTAGTTGGCCGCAATCACCAGATGCATACCGGTATTCTCTGCGGTTAACGACTCGGCACGCTGAATATGCTTTTGAATCGCATGGGAAAAACCACGCTGTTCGCCAATAATTGACAGGCGAATATTACGCTCATGGAGCTTTTTGACCTCGCGCTTAAGCGCCATCAAAAAAAGCTCCATCAAGGCATTCACCTCAGCCGCTGGGCGCTTCCAGTTTTCACTTGAAAAAGCAAAAAGACTCAGTGTCTGAACGCCGCGCTGCGCAGCGCGTTCAATAACCGCTCGAACGGCTTCGACACCGGCTCGGTGACCGCGCACTCCGGAAAGCCCACGTGCCCGCGCCCAGCGGTTATTACCATCCATAATAATAGCAACATGGGCTGGCGGCGCCTCCTCGGACCGAGAAGGCGTCGCGCCATCCTGCTGCGCTTGGGGAAGCTGCGGAGACGTCATGGGTTCTCGCACCAAAGATCAGTCATAGTAAAGCCAAGCGATGACCCACGGGCAGCCAAGCCCCCCGTGGTTGATTGAAAGCAGGTAGCTATTTTTAGACTAATAACTACACCTGCATGAGATCTTGTTCTTTTGCGGCAAGCGCTTTATCGACCTCAGCAATATACTTATCCGTCAACTTCTGGATTTCGTCTTCACCCTGGCGCTGATCGTCTTCGGTAATTTCTTTATCCTTCAACAAAGACTTAAAATCACCGTTGGCATCACGACGTACGTTACGCACCGCCACGCGCGCATGTTCAGCTTCGCTACGCGCCTGCTTGATGTAACCTTTGCGCGTTTCTTCGGTCAACATCGGCATCGGCACGCGAATGACATTGCCGGCGCTGGCAGGATTGAGCCCCAGATCAGAGGTCATAATTGCCTTTTCAATCTTGGGCACCATGCCCTGCTCCCAAGGCGCCACTGTCAGCGTACGAGCATCTTCCACGTTAACAGAAGCCACTTGATTTAGCGGCACCTGACCACCGTAATAATCAACGGTAACAGCGTCGAGAATACTGGGATGAGCACGCCCCGTACGGATTTTGTTGAAGTTGCTGTGCAGCGCTTCAACGCTTTTCTTCATGCGAGATTCTGCATCTTTCTTGATGTCATTAATCACGATATTACCCTCTGTCTATCAGCGTGCCTTCCTTGCCCCCTACTACCAAATTCAGCAGGGCACCAGGCTTATTCATATCAAATACCCGCACCGGCATATTATGGTCACGTACCAGGCAGATTGCGGTCAAATCCATAACACCCAATTTTTGGTCTAGGGCATCGTCGTAAGAGAGCTGGTCATACTTCACGGCATCGGGATGTTTAACCGGATCTTTATTGTACACGCCGTCTACTTTGGTGGCCTTGATCACCACGTCAACATCTACTTCAATACCACGTAAGCAGGCTGCAGAGTCGGTCGTAAAGAAAGGATTACCCGTTCCCGCTGAAAACAGCACCACGTCTCCCGACGTTAAGTAGCGGATGGCGGTGCGGCGGTCGTAATGTTCTACCACACCACTCATGGGAATCGCTGACATTACCCGCGAGCGAATATTGGAACGCTCAAGCGCATCTCGCATTGCTAGCGCATTCATCACGGTTGCCAGCATTCCCATGTGGTCACCCGTCACCCGATCCATGCCGGCTTCATTAAGCGCCGCGCCACGAAATAGGTTTCCACCACCAATCACGATCCCCACCTGAACGCCAATACCAACCAATTGGCCGATCTCTAGCGCCATACGATCCAGCACTTTCGGATCAATACCAAAATCGTGCTCACCCATTAGCGCTTCGCCAGACAACTTCAGCAAAATACGTTTGTATTTTGATTTCGACTTTTCAGTCTTGCTGGCAGCAACTGCGGGGGCGGACTCTTGAACTTCACGTGACATGGCATCTCTCCTGAGGCAGACCTGAACACAGGCGGGCGAGACGACCCCTGTTTTTCACAGGGGCCGGATACACAAAAGCGTGCGCTCGCGCGCACGCCATCTTCTTTCTGAAACCTCTGACCTTAGCGACGGCCAGCCTGTTCCATAACTTCTTTAGCAAAGTCGACTTCTTCTTTCTCGATGCCTTCGCCCACTTCAAAGCGAGTGAAGCTAACCACTTCGCCACCCGCCGCTTTCACGAACTCGGCAACGGATTGGTTCGGGTCTTTAACGAACGGCTGTTCGGTCAGGCTGTTCTCGGCCAAGTACTTTTTCAGACGGCCTTGAACCATTTTCTCAGCGATCTGCTCAGGCTTACCGGCCATGTCCGGTTGGGCCAGAATAATAGCTTTTTCTTTGTCCAGCTCTTCCTGCGGCATATCTTCCGGGTGCGCAACCGACGGATTGATCGCTGCTACGTGCATAGCAACGTCTTTAGCAGCTTCCGTGTTACCACCTTTCAGAACGGTCAAGACGCCGATACGGCCGCCGTGAACGTATTCGCCTACAAGGCCACCTTCAACAGCGTTCACAACAACGGCACGACGCACACCGATATTCTCGCCGATTTTCTGTACCAGCTGCTCACGAGTAGACTCGAGGTCGCCAGCCATTACCGCTGCAACGTCTTCATTTTTTGCCGCAAAGAACGCATCAGCGATCTTGTTGGTGAAAGCGATGAAGTTGTCGTCACGGGCAACGAAATCAGTTTCGGAGTTGATCTCGACCATTACGCCGTAGCTGCCGTCTTCTGCTACGCGAGTAACAACGGCACCTTCTGCAGCGGTACGACCCGCTTTTTTCGCGGCTTTAAGGCCAGAGCTTTTACGCAGGTTCTCGATTGCAACTTCGATATCACCGTCGGCTTCAGTAAGTGCTTTTTTACACTCCATCATGCCAAGACCGGTACGTTCGCGCAGTTCCTTAACCTGAGAGGCGCTGATAGCAGCCATGAGTTTTCACCTCGGAAATGGTTCTAGCTGAAAGTTAAACGCGCTACAGAGTATAGGCTCGGTAAATGACCGTTGCGTATCACTTTGTAGAGCATTCGCCGGCATTAAGCGTCCGGCATAATCGGCCCACTTGAGCGAACTCAAAGCGGGAAAAAGGGGGCATAAGGCCCCCTCTTAAACATGATGCGGCTTATCTGGCCGCCGCACCACTGCAACCGTTACTCGGCAGCAGCGTCAGTGTCGGCAGAAGCGGCTTCTTCAGTCACTTCAACAAACTCTTCCGGACGACCTTCTTTTGCACGACCACACGCGTCAGCAATTGCTTTCACGTAGATCTGAATAGCGCGGATGGAGTCGTCGTTACCCGGGATAACGTAATCAACGCCATCTGGGTTTGAGTTGGTATCTACCACACCAATAACCGGGATACCCAGTTTGTTGGCTTCGTTGATCGCGATGCGCTCGTGGTCAACATCGATAACGAACAGCGCGTCAGGAAGGCCGCCCATGTTCTTGATACCGCCGATAGAACGCTCAAGCTTCTCTTGCTCGCGAGTTGCCATCAAGACTTCTTTCTTGGTCAGCTTCTCGAACGTGCCGTCTTCGCGCATGGTTTCAAGATCACGCAGACGCTTGATGGACTGACGAATGGTCTTGAAGTTAGTCAGCATACCACCCAACCAGCGATGGTTGACGAACGGCTGGTTAACGCGGTTTGCTTCTTCTTTGATGATCTTGCTAGCGCTGCGCTTGGTGCCAACAAACAAAATTTTGTTGTTGGATGCCGCCATCTTCTCAACCACGTCGATCGCTTCGTTCAGCGCCGGCAAAGTGTGCTCGAGGTTGATGATATGAATCTTGTTGCGCGCGCCGAAGATGAATTTACCCATCTTCGGATTCCAGTACTTGGTTTGGTGACCGAAGTGAGCACCTGCTTTCAGCAGGTCACGCATATTAACGTGAGACATGATAAAACTCCTGAAACTCGGGTTAGGCCTCCACGCACCCCATGGATCCGACCAGTGGCATCGTCAGACGCTGCCAGCGGCACCCGGGACCATGTGCCGGTGCATGTGTGTTTTCAAGGCTTGCTGTTTAGTAACACAGACTTCTGCATTACGTTTAAATAGCCTTTCTGCAGATGACCAACCGACAAAGAAGCATCGGATGGCGATTGCAGGAAAGCGCGCGGCTTTATACCATAGATCATTACCAAGATGAAGTCACAGCGCATGTAACGGTCTTAATTTACCGCTCACCATTGCCGTTCACCACTTACTTTAGAACCCACATCGAGAATTCATGAACGTTCCTATCAAGACGCCTTCTGAAATCGAGAAAATGCGTGAAGCCGGGCGCCAAGCCGCCAGCGTCATTGAAATGATCACCCCCCACATCAAGGCGGGGATCTCTACGGGTGAAATTGATCGCCTGTGCCACGATTTTATTGTTAACAATTTGGGGTCCACACCCGCCCCGCTGAACTACCACGGTTTTCCGAAAGCAACCTGTACATCAATCAATCACGTGGTCTGTCATGGCATTCCTGATGATGCCAAAAAATTGAAGAACGGCGATATCATGAATTTGGATATCACCGTCAAAACAACTGACGGCTACCACGGTGATTCCAGCGTGATGTTCGTCATCGGCGATACAATCCAGGGCGAGCGCTTATGCCGTATCACTCAAGAGTGCTTGTACAAAAGCATTGAGCTAGTAAAGCCAGGCGTACACCTTTCGGAACTTGCCCGCGTTATCCAGCAACATGCTGAAGCACACGGCTACTCCGTAGTGCGCGACTTCTGCGGCCACGGCATCGGCGCCGATTTCCACGAAGATCCGCAGTTTCTTCACTATGATGGCTATGCACCCGATGCCGACATCCCGCTGGAAGCTGGCATGTGTTTTACTATCGAACCAATGATTAACGTAGGCGGCTATAAAACCAAGGTGCTACGCGATGGTTGGACAGCGGTCACTAAGGATCGAAGCTTATCTGCCCAGTGGGAGCACACGTTGCTGGTCACAGAAACCGGTGTTGACGTGCTGACTGCACGCAGCGACGAAGACTTCAGTTTTCTAAATCGCTGATGCTTCTTCATCACTACCGGTTCGAGCCGGACACCACGCTGTACGATCTCGCCATGTTTCGCACCGAACTCGCCGGATCACGCTCTCCTATTGCGCCGTTTAAAGCGGCGCTGCGGGAGCTACAAGCCAAGCTGGATGAGCAGTTTCGTTCCGGGGCTGATATACGCGACCTAATCCGCGGGCGAGCGTGGTATCTGGATCAGCTGCTAGCCATTGCCTGGGCGCAGCACGACTGGCCTGACGATGGCGTTGCCCTGGTGGCAGTGGGTGGTTACGGCCGAGGCGAGCTGCACCCGCACTCAGACATCGACCTCCTGCTGCTACTGGCGCATGACGATGACACCCCTTATCGCGAGTCGCTAAGCGCTTTCATTACCTTCTTATGGGATATCGGTCTTGAGATCGGCCATAGCGTGCGCTCGCTTAATGACTGTGAGCGGGAAGCTGAAGCTGATGTCACCGTGATGACCAACCTGTTGGAGTCGCGACTCATTGCTGGCCCCGAACATCTTCGCCAAAAGATGCGTGAACGCCTTAGCGCCGAGCACATTTGGCCTGCTGACCGTTTTTTCGAAGCCAAGTGGCAAGAACAAATTGCCCGCCACTATCGCTACAACAACTCGGAATACCACTTAGAGCCAAACCTGAAAAGCTCCCCAGGCGGCCTACGTGATATTCAAATGATTGGCTGGGTAGCTAAACGCCATTTCGACACTGAGCACTATGCTGACATCGTCGCAAATGGCTTTATGAATGATGCCGAACTGCGCATTCTAAGCCAGGGCCAAGCCTTTTTATGGCAGGTGCGTTATACCCTGCACATGCTAACAGGCCGCGCCGAAGATCGATTGCTGTTTGATCACCAACGTACCATTGCCGAAATGTTTGGCTTTAGGGATACCCCTGAGCGCTTAGCAGTTGAACAGTTCATGAAGCGCTACTATCGGCATGTAACCGCCCTGGCCGGGCTTAACGACATGCTGTTACAGCACTTTGATGAGGTTATCCTACGCGGCAAAGAAGCCTTGGAAACCGTTAAGCTGAACGAGCGCTTCGAAACCAAAGGCGGCTACATCCAAGCGCGCTCACGCAATCTGTTTCGTGAGCGACCGGCGGCCATGCTGGAATTGTTTCTGCTGATGGCAAAGCATCCGGAAATAGAAGGGGTACGCGCCGACACCATTCGCCTGATCCGCGATCATCGCCATCAAATTGATGATCACTACCGCGAAGACCCTCGCCATCAGCGGCTATTCATGTCCATTTTGCGGGCTCCCGGCAATGTCCCTCGCCAATTAAGGCGCATGAACCGTTACGGCATCTTGGGCAAGTATCTGCCAGAATTTGGTCGCGCGGTCGGGTTGATGCAACACGACCTATTCCACATTTACACGGTAGACGCTCATACCCTGCGCTTACTGAAGTTTTTACACGGCTTTCGCAAACCGGATGCCAAAGACGACTTCCCCGTCGCAGCCACGCTGATTCATCAACTACCTAAAATGGATCTGCTGTGGATTGCCGGACTGTTTCACGATGTTGGCAAGGGCCGCGGCGGCGATCATTCTGAGATTGGTGCGCGTGATGTTGAGCAATTCTGCCATCGTCACCACGTCTCCCAACACGACACTAACTTACTGCGCTGGCTGGTGGAGCATCACCTATTGATGTCTATGACCGCCCAGAAGCGCGACATTAGTGATCCCGACGTGATTCGCGACTTCGCTCTAACGGTGCGCGACGAGACCCGCTTAGACTATCTCTACGTGCTCACCGTTGCCGATATCAATGCAACCAACCCCACCCTGTGGAACGGCTGGCGTGCGTCGCTGTTGCGCCAGCTTCATGCTGAAACCAAGCGGGCACTGAGACGAGGGCTAAAAAACCCGCCCGACCGAGATGACTGGGTGCGCGAAACCCGTACTGAAGCCCGTTCGTTACTGCAAACAGTCGGCGTAGACAGCGCTCAGATTGATCAACTGTGGGAATCTCTTGGTGAAGACTATTTCCTTCAGTACGCCCCCAGCGAAATTGTCTGGCAGACCCAAGGTATTCTTGCCCACCAGCCGTCTGTTTTGCCGCTGGTCTTAATTAGCGCACCCACCGCCGATATGGCCGAAGGCGGCACCAAGGTCTTTATCCACACCCGCTCGGTAGACGACCTATTTGCCGCGACCGCCGCCGCCATGGAGCAGCTGGGTCTATCTATCCATGATGCCCGCATCGCCACCTCGCACAACGACTGGACGCTAAATACGTTTATTGTGCTAGATCATTACGGCCAACCTATCCGTGATCCTGAGCATATTGAGGAGATGCGTCGGCATCTCGTCGAAGAGCTGGACGATCCGGATGACTATCCAGAGATCGTCACGCGCCACACACCGCGCCAGCTTAAGCACTTCAAAGTGCCCACCGAGGTGCTCATTGAGCAGGACCCAGCCAACGAACGTACGCTGCTAGAGCTAACTGCCCCAGACCGCCCCGGCCTGCTGGCTCGTGTCGGGCGTATTTTTATGGAACAGGACATTGCCTTATCGGCTGCGAAAATTGCCACGCTGGGGGAACGGGTTGAAGACGTTTTCTTTATCACCACGAAAGCGGGTGAGCCGCTCACCGATCCAGAACGGCAACAGCAGCTTCGCGAACGGCTTATCGAAGTATTAGGCGTGTAAGCGCTTAAATGAGCGACGCCTTGGTGGTTAAGTTTGAGGTGGCACCAGGGGTTGCCTATAATCGGCGGTTTAGTTGGCCGTTTTTACAGACATCCAGCACCGCCTTTAGGCTATCAACGGACATGCCATGAATCCTGATCTAAACCTTCTGCACCCCTATCCGTTTGAAAAGCTAGCCGCCCTAAAGGCAGCGCTTGTGCCACCGGCGGGGCTTGCACATATTCCCCTCACCATTGGGGAGCCTCAACACGCCCCTTACGCAGGGGCGTTAGAGGCGCTGGTTGCCCATCAAGTAGAGATGGCTCGCTACCCGGCAACCAACGGCCTACCCGCCCTACGCGAAACCATTGCCCGCTGGGCAACCCAACGGTTTTCGCTTGCCGGGCTAGATGCCGAACAGCAAGTACTCCCCGTTAACGGCACCCGCGAAGCAATTTTTGCCTTTGTGCAAGCCGCGCTGGATCGCCAGCGCCCCGCCAAGGTGGCTGTTCCCAATCCCTTCTATCAAATTTATGAAGGGGCCACACTACTGGCAGGTGGCGAGCCGCTCTATTTGGATTGCACGGCTGACAACGGTTTTCGCCCTGATTTTTCGGCCGTGAGCGCGGCGACCTGGCGCGATGTACAAATGGTATTCATTTGCTCACCGGGCAACCCCACAGGGGCCGTCACGCCACTTTCTGAATTCAAGCAGCTCATCGCACTGGCCGATGAGCACGACTTTATCATCGCCTCCGATGAGTGCTACTCAGAGCTATATCTGGATGAAAGCACGCCCCCTCCCGGCCTACTGCAAGCCTGTGCAGAGCTTGGACGCGACGATTATCAACGCTGCGTAGTGTTTCATTCGCTATCTAAGCGCTCTAACCTGCCCGGGCTACGCTCCGGCTTTATAGCGGGTGACGCGAGCCTTCTCGCGCCGTTTAAGCGCTACCGCACCTATCACGGCTGTGCAATGTCGCTGCCGCTTCAGCACGCCTCTATCGCCGCTTGGCAGGATGAAACCCACGTACGCGCCAACCGGGACGCTTATCGCGAAAAATTTAGCGCTGTCACCAACGTGCTGGCGCCCGTAATGGACTTCCCTACGCCGGAAGCGAGCTTTTACCTGTGGCCAGCAGTGCCCGACGGCGATGACATCGCCTTTACTCAGCGGCTATTTAGTGAGCAACACGTCAGCGTGTTACCTGGCAGCCTCATGGGCCGCCCAGGGAAAAATGGCCATAACCCCGGTTCGGGTCGACTACGTTTAGCATTAGTGGCGGAGCTTGCGCCCACCCTCGAAGCAGCTGAGCGACTTCGTCAACTGCTTGAGCGCGGCTAGACACCGTAGACTTGTTTAAGGAGGTTATATGCTGACACTCTATATCATCAACACATGCGACACCTGCCGCAAAGCACGCAACGTACTTGAAGAGAAAGGTATCCCTTTCAAGACCCATGACCTGCGTAAAGATGGTCTTTCAGCCGGCTTACTTGAGCACATTCTTGAGCGCGTACCGCTATTAGAAGCGCTTAATAAGCGCAGCAAAACATGGCGTGACTTACCCCAGGAAGAAAAAGACAGCCTGGATGCTACATCTGCCCGCAGGCTAGTGCTTGAACAGCCCACGCTGCTCAAAAGGCCACTACTAGAAGTTGATGACGACACTATTTTAGTGGGCTACCGCGACGGCGATTACGACTCTCTCAGCGGCTAACATACCACTGAATCCTAACAACTGATTGTTATTCAAAACTTTAAAGGAAGACGCGTTATGCTGAGCTTCGCGCTTGGAATCGGCACCCAAAACACCCAGGGCGACTGGTTAGAAATCTACTACCCAGCCCCCCTGTTTAATCCTGCAGACAGCTTGGTAGCCGCAGCCAAAGAGGCGTTAGACGCCCCCGCTGGCAATACGGCAATCAGTTTCCTGCCCGAAGATTGCACGCGCTTGGCCAAAGCGTTGGAAGCTGCTGGTCACTCTGAGCAGGCAGCACTCGCCGAATCATTCGCCGCCAGCCATCGCCCCCTGGTCGCGATGTTTTTAGAAAGCGATCAGGCACCGCAGACCGTTCCTGAAGTTTACTTAAAGCTGCACTTACTCTCTCACCGCTTAGTGAAGCCCCATGGCTTGGATCTGACGGGAATGTTTGGCCTGCTGCGCAACATCGCCTGGACCAACGAAGGCGCGATTGATATCGAAGAGCTGCCCGCCCGCCGCCTAAAAGCGCGTTTAGCGGGTCGCGCGCTGTCAGTCGACTGCGTCGATAAATTCCCCAAAATGACCGATTACGTGGTACCCACCGGCATCCGCATTGGCGACACTGCTCGCGTGCGCCTGGGCGCTTACCTGGGTGAAGGCACCACGGTAATGCATGAAGGCTTCGTCAACTTCAACGCAGGTACTGAAGGCCCCGGCATGATTGAAGGGCGCATTTCTGCTGGCGTCATGGTCGGCAAAGGCTCCGACCTGGGCGGCGGCTGCTCCACCATGGGAACGCTTTCTGGCGGCGGCAATATCATTATCAAGGTAGGCGAAGGCTGCCTGATTGGCGCTAATGCAGGCATCGGTATTCCGCTAGGTGACCGCTGCACCGTAGAAGCGGGCTTGTATATTACCGCGGGCTCGAAAGTTACTCTGCTCGACGATCAGAAACAAGAAGTTAACACCGTGGCAGCACGCGAGTTAGCAGGCCAAGATGACTTATTGCTGCGTCGCAATTCACAAAATGGCCGCATTGAGTGCCTGACGAACAAAAGCGCCATTGCGCTGAACGAGGCACTGCATGCCCATAACTGAGCCTGAAACGCTGTCGCCCACGTTGCAGCTCGCGTTTGAGCTACTTAGCCGGGCGTCGGTAACGCCGGATGACGAAGGCTGCCAGGAACTCATGATCGAGCGCTTAACGGCGCTCGGTTTTCATATCGAGCAACTGCCGTTTGGCGATGTCAAAAACTTCTGGGCAATAAGAGGCCATCATGGCCCTGTATTGGCCTTTGCTGGCCACACTGACGTTGTGCCCAGCGGCCCCCACACGAACTGGGAATTCCCACCGTTTGAGCCGTGTATTGATGAGCACGGCATGCTCTGTGGGCGAGGCGCAGCAGACATGAAGGGCAGCCTAGCGGCGATGCTCACCGCCGTTGAGCGCTTTGTGACCACCCATCCAGAGCACGATGGCCGGATAGCGTTTTTAATCACATCCGATGAGGAAGGCCCTGCCATCGATGGCACCAGCGCAGTGGTTGAGCATTTACGCGAACGCAACGAGCGCTTGGACTACTGCATTGTCGGTGAACCCTCGTCGACCTCGCGACTGGGCGATATGATTAAAAACGGACGCCGCGGCTCACTGGGCGGCGTTCTACATCTCAAAGGGATTCAGGGTCATGTGGCCTACCCACACCTTGCGCGCAACCCTATTCACCAAGCGATGCCCGCACTGGATGCGTTGGTTAACGAGCACTGGGACGCAGGCAATGACTTTTTCCCTGCCACCAGCTTCCAGATATCTAATTTTCGCGCGGGCACCGGGGCCACTAACGTCATTCCAGGTGAGGTAGAAGTCGTGTTTAACTTCCGCTATTCCACGGAAGTTACCCATGAGATGCTAAGAAGCCGCACCGAGTCGATTTTGGATAAGCATGGCCTTGAGTACCATATTGATTGGACGCTCAACGGCGAACCATTCCTGACCGCAGAAGGCGAATTAGTCGATGCTGCCATTCGCGGTGTAGAAGCCGTTACCGGCGAGCGCCCTGCGCTTTCGACCAGCGGCGGCACCTCGGATGGTCGCTTCATCGCGACACTTGGCGCCCAAGTGGTCGAGCTTGGCCCGCTTAACGACACTATTCATAAAGTGAATGAGCGCGTGCGCGCCAGTGACCTGGATGAACTAAGCCGCATTTATGAGGCAACGCTTCAAGCCTTGTTAACGGACGACGAGGTGAGCGTATGATGGAGCGGTTTCCGGATATCGAGGTATACCTTGCCAGCGTAGCGATAGATAAGCTCAATGCGTGGCTAAGCGAAGCTCTCGATGCACCGCCCCTTAGCCCAGCCGGCAAGGGCAAATGGAAGACTCGCGGCCACCATCAAGGTGAAGCTGTGCCCGTACTATTGGTGGACAAAGCGGCCGATGGTTTTGCCAGCTTGTGGTTTGATAGCCACCACACCCCGTGGCACACCGACCAAGAGTGCGCTCAGCACGCCGCCGAAGCTTTACAGACCGAGGTTCGCTGCTCGTTAGGTGGCTGGCACCCCGGCGATGACCCTGATCGCTTCTGGCAGGTATTGCCAGGGGGCCAGGAAAAAGCCATTGAATGGCCTGATTCAGGCCGTTAAACGCACAAGACCCCGCTTAGCGGGGTCTTGTTTTTCAGCAGTTAACGATGCTAGCGCGATTCAATTAAAGCGATTTAATCAAAGCTACTCAATAATACTAACGTCGTCTGCCTGAAGGCCACGATCATTCTTAATCACGTGATAGCGAACAATCTGCCCTTCAGCAAGCATACGCGGGCCACGGCCACGAATAGCACGAAAGTGAACAAACACATCCTCGCCATTATCCCGGGTAATAAAGCCGTAACCTTTATTGGTGTTAAACCACTTTACTTCGCCCTCTTCGCGACCATCATTGGGGTCGATGATATCTTCCTCTTCATCATCTTCCACTTCAGGTACCGCTTGAGGCTGACGCGGCGCAGATTTAGTTCGAGAAACATCAGCTTTCACTACCATAGGCGGCGCCAGAGCAGCAGCGGCTAAAGTACCTATAAATAACGCAATAAAACATCCCAGAGCAGCGGCAATATACACACCACTTACCCCGCTGATGGCAAGCTCAGCCAGCCACTGCTCAGCAAGCGGTGCATTCGTTAAATGAACAATCCCCGCCAGAAGAAGTGGCGTGGGGGCGGCAAGTAAAACACTGATGAAGAAACAGCGAAAAACAACTTTTGGATTCATAGATGATAAAAGCTCTCTTGTTGTATGGGTAACAGACGAAGGACAATACTCGGCCAACTAGGCCCATTCCTAACAGTACCGAGCATACTACACAAGGTCACGATGTTATCATGACAAACGAATTATCGCCTGCAGAGCTAACTCAACTTCTTGAATCTTTAGAGAGTCGACTGGCTTACCAAGAGCATTGGCTAGACACCCTTGACCAAGCGGTTGCTCAGCAAGAGCGTCGGCTAGAAAAGCTGGAGCAACTGAGCACGCTGATGCGTGACCGCTTGCGCGAGCAGTATCAGGCGCTCCAGGCGGGTGACTCACAGGGTGATACCCGCCCAGAAGACGAAGTTCCCCCTCACTATTAGCACCACCACTAGCAGCACCACCCGGGTAACAGTAGTATCACCTACTACTAATTGACGTACCGATTATCATGCCACTGCACTCGCTGGGTCGATGCTCTTGAGTCCAAAAGCATCGGCAACAGCCTGATAAGTCACTTGACCATTATGGACGTTGAGCCCGGGCAGGAAGTGTGGGTCGTCTTTAAGCGCCTGTTGCCAGCCTTTATCAGCCAGCGCCAGTACAAACGGCAAGGTAGCATTGGTAAGACCCAGAGTAGATGTCCGCGCCACCGCGCCCGGCATATTGGCCACGCAGTAATGGACGATGCCATCCACGATATAGGTTGGCTCGGCATGCGTCGTAGGCTTGCTGGTTTCAAAACAGCCGCCCTGATCGATGGCTACGTCTACCAATACACTGCCTGGCTTCATATCGGCCAGCATGGCACGGGTAATCAACTTGGGGGCGGCGGCACCGGGGATAAGTACGGCGCCAATGATCATATCGGACTCTTTAGCTGCCTGATCAAGGGCGTCCGCCGTTGAGTAAACCGTTTTGATGCGCCCCTGGTAACGGTCGTCCAGCACCTCTAAGCGAGCAATCGACTTGTCCAGAATGGTCACCTCAGCCCCCAACCCTAACGCCATACGGGCAGCGTTTTCGCCGACCACACCACCGCCAATCACGGTAACTTTACCCGGCGCAACGCCTGGCACGCCGGGCAATAGCACACCGGAGCCACCCTGGGCTTTTTCCAGACTATGCGCGCCCGCCTGAACGGCCATGCGCCCAGCAACCGTGCTCATCGGCGCGAGCAGCGGTAGCCCACCTTTTGCATCGGTGATGGTTTCATAGGCAATGCAGGTAGCACCGCTGGCCATCAGCCCTTGGGTTAATTTTTCCTCAGCGGCCAAGTGCAGATAGGTAAACAGCGTTTGGTTGGCGGTTAGACGCGCCACTTCTTCGGCCTGAGGCTCTTTTACCTTGAGAATCAGCTCGGCGTTTTGCCACAACGCATCTACATTAGCTTCCACCTGGGCGCCTGCGGCTTCGTAGTCGCTGTCACTAAATCCGGCTCCTTCTCCTGCAGTTGCCTGCACGCTTACCGAGTGGCCACGCCCTACTAGCTCCCGCGCGCCTGTCGGAGTGAGTGCCACCCGATACTCATGGTTTTTGATCTCTTTTGGGACGGCGATTTTCATTAGCGTTTTCCTTCTCTATTGATTGTTAGTGCTAAATCTCAACTGCTAAATCGTCAGAGCCTCATCTTTACTACCTAGCCGTTAGAGCCAGGCCATCAATAAGCGCTATTAAGCAAATTACAGCACAGCTGGCACTAACCACCACCCCAAGCAAGAAAAACAAAAAAAACGCCGGCTAAGGCGTTTTTTGGGAGAAGAATCTAGCGTTTAACGAAAATCAGCGAAAAAATCGACGGCATTTCAGCATTAGCTACTCCGCCACCACCGCACCACCGTAAATGCGCTGGTACTCATCAGGCAACCGCGTGGGCCGCCCACTGCTAAGCGCCACACAGGCAAACCTGGTGCGGGCATTTAGCAACGTCTTGCCATTCTCCGAACGCTTAAGCTGAAATCGACGGGTCAAACTAAAACGACCATCGCAAGCAACAATCCACGTCGCCAGTTGCAACTTATCGTCGACAAAGGCAGGTGCCAGATAGTCCAACTCATGACGATGGACGACCATGGCACGGTCAAGGGACTGGTAGCGCTCAAGGGATAGCCCCAAGGCTTCGGAGTGGGCCCAACTGATCTGCTCAACCCAGCGTAAATACTCGCTGTTATTGACATGCCGGTAAGCGTCAATGGCCTCCGGCGTCACCTGAAGATCGATCACAAAAGGGTTTGGTAGTGCCCACTCCATAATGCAGCTCCTTGTGGTTACTCCTTGATGCTATTTTTTTGTCTTGCCAATGTTCGTCAAGCAGCGTCCTTGGCTTAGTCGCGGAATACCCGCACGCCCAGCGCCTTCAGGTACGAGGTTTCCGGGATAGCCGGATGAACGGGGTGATCGGGGCCCTGATGCCCCTGAAAAATCACCTGGCCATGACGGTCTTGGTGGCGAACGGCACCACGAACCACATCCACCAAACGCTCAGGCGCGAGGTGCATAGAACACGAGGCCGACAACAGCAAGCCATCGCGGCCCAATAGCCGCATCGCTTCACGATTTAGTCGTGCGTAAGCGCGCTCACCATTAGGGATATCCTTGCGCTTTTTGATAAATGCAGGCGGATCAAGAATGATCACATCGAACTGCTCGCCGTCAGCTTTCAATGCTGCTAACGCTTCAAAGGCATCGCCTTCGGCTACCGCTACTTGCTCCTGCACACCATTTAGCTCAGCATTGCGTGCCACCTGATCCAGCGCTGGGGCAGAAGCATCGACACACAACACTTCTGAGGCACCGCTCGCAGCCGCCTGAACCCCCCAACCGCCCACGTAACTGAATACATCCAGCACGCGCTTACCCGCCACTTGGCTGTTCAGCCATGCGCGATTGACGCGATGGTCGTAGAACCACCCTGTCTTTTGGCCATTCAGCACAGGCACGGCAAAGGTAACCCCATTCTCTTCCAGCAGAACCTCATCAGGAAGTGTGCCTTTGACCACTTCGACGTGGGCTTCTAGACCTTCCTGGCGACGGCCGCCCGTATCATTACGGAACACGATGGCATTAGGCTTAACAACTTTTTCCAGCGCATCGACAATATCTTCCGCCAACGCTTGCATACCTGCGGTATTCAACTGCACCACCAGCACATCACCGAAACGGTCAATCACCAAGCCCGGCAACAGGTCACCTTCACCGTGGATCAAACGGTAAAAAGGTTTATCGAACAGACGCTCACGCAGCGCCAGCGCTTGGTTGAAGCGGTGTACGAATAACGAGCGATCTAGACGCATTTCTGGGTCACGCGACATTACCCGACCACAAATCAGCGAGTGCGGATTAATGTAGGCGACGCCAAGGGTCTTGCCATTGGAAGCCTCAACTAACGCAGGCTCACCAGCAGCAAAGTTTTTTAGTGGCGTCTCTTTGATATCTACCTCATTGGAGTAGATCCACAGATGGCCCGCTTTCAGGCGGCGATCGGCATTTTTATTCAGGCGCAGGCGTTGAGTCACAACAATCTCCAAAAGAGCAATCTTACAAAGCACATAGACTCTGAAAGCATAGGCAAAACAGTTAATATCAAAGAGCGGCCGCTAACGCTGGCAACCAGGGCAAAACACGCTGGCCCGCTGGCCTAGAGTAATACGACGCAGCTCAACGCCACAGCGCAGGCAAGGCTGCCCATGGCGCCCATATACATTCAGCTGCTGGGCAAAGTAACCTGGCTCGCCCTGCCCACTGACAAAATCCCGCAGTGTCGTGCCACCTTGGGTAATCGCTGCCGCCAGCACCTCTTTAACCGCCTCGGCTAGCTGCTGATAACGGGCCAGGGAAATTTTCCCAGCGGCACGTCGGGGATCAATACCCGCCATAAATAGCGCTTCGGCAGCGTAAATATTACCTGCACCGACCACCACGCGGTTATCCATTAAAAAAGGCTTTACCGCAACGCGTTTATTACGCGATGCGTTATAGAGCCAGCGACCGTTAAACGCGTCATCCAACGGCTCAGGACCAAGGTGCGCAAGGCGCGTATCCAAGCTGCCATCGCCCTGCTGCCAGTCAACAAAACCAAAGCGGCGCGGGTCATGGTAGCGCAGCACATGCCCTTTGGCCGTCACCACATCAACATGGTCATGCTTTTTAGGCAAATCGCCGACGTTTGCAATCCTTAGGCTGCCCGACATGCCTAGATGCCACAACAGCGTGGCCTCACCTTCGAGAGTCGCCACGGGAATTTGGAGGTACTTAGCGCGGCGCTTTAATACGCCAACCCGGGCTCCTACTAGCCGCTCGGCTAGATCTTCGGGCACCGGCACGCGTAACCGAGTCTGGCGCACCAGCACCTCGGTAATCTCTTGCCCTTCTAAATAGGGGGCAATGCCGCGTCGCGTCGTTTCAACTTCAGGCAATTCGGGCATGATGAAAGTCTATGATGACAGCACCGTGACAACCACTCTGTCGCCTAAGCGGTGCCGAAGCGTAGGGACAGATACCGCCCACCTACAAAGTAAGCGGCTAAATACCGGGCATGCAAAAACCCGGCTTAGGGCCGGGTTTTTCAACAGGCACTCGCCTGCGGTGAAAGCCGATCATTGTAATCGCGATTACTTGATCTTAGCTTCCTTGTAGATAACGTGCTTACGGACGACCGGGTCGTATTTCTTGAATTCGAACTTATCCGGTGTATTCCGCTTGTTCTTATCAGTGGTGTAGAAGTGGCCTGTACCGGCACTAGACACCAGCTTGATCTTATCGCGCATGGTTTAACTCTCCCAAAATGCTAGCTTAGATGGCGTCGCCGCGTTTGCGGATATCAGCCAGAACCGTTTCGATACCTTTCTTGTCGATGATACGCATTCCTTTAGAGGAAACGCGCAGCTTGACGAAGCGGTTTTCAGATTCAACCCAAAAACGATGGGTGTGCAGGTTCGGCAAGAAACGACGACGTGTCTTACGCTGGGAGTGAGAAACGTTATTACCAGTTACCGGACGCTTGCCGGTAACCTGACATACTTTGGACATGAGAGCCTCCAACCGCTTGGCGAGTTGTTCAAAACTGTCGGGCAAACCGGAGCAGGGAGGGAGTCGACGCAGTGAACTGCCTAGCTGTACCCAAATCCGTTATTCAACCCAAGTTTAAAGGTGGCACTTTATACCAGAGCACCCGGCTACCAGCAAGCAAAAACGCCCCAAAATGCCAAAAAAGGCATCTTTTGGACAATTTACTTAGGTAAACGACGAGATTTTGTCGTCGCACCCTTTTCATTAATTGCTATAGCCAACCGCGCTCGGCAAACGAAACCACGTTACCGTCCCCCACCACGAAATGATCAAGCACTCGCACATCGAAGAGTGCAAGGGCATCTTTTAGACGTTCAGTAATACGTCGATCAGCATCGCTTGGTTCAGCAACACCCGATGGGTGGTTGTGAGCCAGGATGACAGCACCAGCGTGTAATTCAAGCGCACGCTTGGCTACTTCGCGGGGGTAAACGGATGCGCTGTCTAGGGTACCGCGAAATAGGGATTCATAGCGAATAATTCGATGCTGTGTATCTAAAAAAAGCACGGCAAACTCTTCATGACCCAGATGACGAAGCTGGGAGCTTAAGTAATGACGCACAAGCGACGGCGATGTGAGCGCATTGCCACGGGCAAGCTGGCTCGCCAAATGACGTCTAGAAAGCTCCAGGGTCGCCTGAAGCTGGGCAAATTTCGCACTACCAAGCCCTCGAGCCGCACAAAACTGATCCTGATCCGCCTCCAAAAGCTGCCTCAAACCACCAAAACTGGCCAACAAATCCCGTGCCAGATCCACCGCAGAGCGCCCCTGCACGCCTACTCGCAAAAAAATGGCCAGTAGCTCAGCGTCTGAAAGCGCCTGCACCCCCATGTTCAATAACTTCTCGCGTGGCCGCTCACCTTCCGGCCAGTGATTAATCCCCATCGCCGCCTCCTTGCCCACCCCTGATAGCACCATCAGCGTTTGCTACTGCGCCCACCCAAACTGGCTTTTCCAACTGCTGCTTGAGCATGCCAAAATAACCCGTCAAATGGTATGGTACTCACCTTTAACAAACGCTACATGGGACTACCCATCATGGCCTTATTATCGCCATCCCCGTTAACGTCACTTGCTGGAAAGCGCCTGCTGCTTGGCATTAGTGCCGGCATTGCGGCTTATAAAAGCGCGCTGATTGTTCGGTTACTCAAGCAAGCCGGCTGTGAGGTTCGCGTGGTAATGACCGAGGGTGCTCAAGCGTTTATTACGCCGTTAACGCTTCAGGCGCTTTCAGGGGAGCCAGTACGCACCTCGTTGCTTGATCCTGAAGCAGAGGCTGGTATGGGGCATATTGAGCTAGCCCGCTGGGCAGATGCCGTATTGATTGCCCCAGCAACGGCTGATTTGATCGCCCGATTGGTACATGGCATGGCTGACGACTTGCTAACCACTCTGTGCCTAGCCTGTGAAGCACCCAAGTTGATTGCACCGGCCATGAATCAGGCCATGTGGCGACACCCTGCAACCCAACGCAATGTCTCTCAGCTAGCCAACGATGGCTGGCAGTTGATCGGGCCAGCAGCAGGTGACCAAGCGTGTGGCGACGTCGGTCCTGGGCGAATGAGCGAACCCGAGGTTATTGTTGATTTCTTAGCACAGCATTTTGCTTCTGCTGCCAAATCACCAGCACCAGCACCAGCACCAGCATCTGCTTCTGCGCCGCACGTAGTGATTACTGCGGGTCCCACCCGCGAGGCGCTGGATCCCGTGCGCTATCTATCCAACCACAGCTCAGGGAAAATGGGTTACGCACTGGCCGCTGAAGCTGCGGCTCAGGGAGCACGAGTAACCCTGATAAGCGGCCCAGTTAATCTCCCCACTCCTCACGGCGTTGAACGCATCGATGTGGAAACCGCCGCACAAATGCATCACGAAGCGTTAACACTCGCCCCCCATGCTGGCCTATTTATTGGCTGCGCTGCGGTCGCTGACTACCGCGCAGCCAGCGCTGCCGAGCATAAAATCAAAAAAACCGACGACAGCGATACGCTAACGCTTACGCTGGTCAAGAATCCTGACATTATTGCCGATGTTTCCGCGCTGCCTACTGACCAACGCCCTTTTGTGGTGGGCTTCGCCGCCGAGACTCAGGATGTCGCTCGCTATGCGGAAGATAAATTGACCCGCAAAGGGCTAGATATGATCGTAGCCAACGACGTTTCCCAGCAGGGGCTCGGTTTTGGCAGCGATAACAATGCCGCTCTGCTGCTGTGGCGCTCTGCGACGGGAACCCATCAACAGGAAGCCCCTCCTCAGCCTAAAACCCAGCTAGCCGCGCTAATTATTCGTCACGCACTATCACTATTGCCTTCTCAACGGTCATCTCAACCACCTTCTCAATTACCCTCTCAATCCTCCGGAGAATTATCATGAGCGGTTCTCGCCCACGCCTGCAGTGCAAAGTATTGGATGAACGCCTGCACGACTACCTTCCCTCTTATGCAACAACAGGCTCAGCGGGGATGGATTTGCGAGCACTGCTAGATGAACCACTGGTGCTTGCACCTGGTGACTGCCAGTTAGTACGAACAGGCCTTGCCATTTACATAGAAGATCCTGGTTTGGCAGGCATGATCTTGCCTCGCTCCGGGCTAGGTCATAAGCACGGTATCGTGCTGGGCAACCTCGTCGGTCTCATCGACTCTGATTACCAGGGCGAACTGATGGTATCCGTGTGGAACCGTGGTCAAAGCAGCTTTACGTTATCGCCCTTTGAGCGTCTCGCTCAGTATGTCGTTGTCCCTGTCGTGCAAGCGGAACTTACCATTGTCGATGCCTTTGAAGACTCCACTCGCGGCAGCGGTGGTTTTGGCAGCACAGGCAGCCAATAAGCCAAGCGCTGTTTTAGCGCATATTTAGGAGCGACAATGAACGTACCCGCGTCGATATTTCGTGCTTACGACATTCGCGGCATTGTGGACGATACGCTGAGCGAGACCACCACTGAACTCATTGGCCAAGCCATTGGTTCTGAAGCCGCCGCTCGGGGCGAGCAAACGGTCATTGTTGCCCGTGATGGACGACTTTCCGGGCCACATCTGCAAGCAGCGCTGATTCGTGGCCTAACAGCCTCAGGACGAGACGTTATCGATATCGGCATGGTGCCCACCCCCGTGCTTTATTTCGCCACCCATACACTGCCTGAAAGCTGCTCTGGGGTAATGCTAACCGGCAGTCACAACCCACCTGACTACAACGGCTTCAAAATCGTCTTAGCGGGTGAAACGCTCTCCGGTGACGCTATCACCGCCCTCTATGAGCGCATCCAAGCAAACGATCTCACCAGCGGCCAAGGCAGCGTTCGCCAACACGACCTACGCACGGCGTATCTGGAAAGAATTATTAGCGACATCCAAATTGAACGCCCACTGAGCGCGGTTGTGGATTGTGGCAACGGAGTCGCCGGAGAGCTGGGCCCGCAGCTTATCGAGCGCCTGGGGGTAAAAACCACCCCATTATTTGCCGACATTGATGGGCACTTCCCGAACCATCACCCCGACCCAGGCAAACCTGAAAACCTGCGCGACTTGATCCACAGCGTTAAGGAAACAGGTGCCGATATTGGCTTGGCTTTTGACGGCGACGGCGATCGCTTAGGCGTTGTCACACCAAGTGGCCGGATGATTTATCCTGACCATCTACTGATGGTATTTGCAGCTGATATGCTGTCACGCACCCCCGGTGCCAAGGTGATCTTCGACATCAAGTGTACCGGTAACCTGGCACGGGTTATTAGCGACGCTGGCGGCGAACCGGAAATGTGGCGCACCGGGCATTCACTGATCAAAGCACGCATGCGGGAAACCGGTGCTGAGCTGGGCGGTGAGATGAGCGGGCATATTTTCTTCAAGGAGCGTTGGTACGGATTTGACGACGGCCTCTACGCCGCAGCCCGCTTGCTTGAAATTCTAGCGCGATACACTGGCAGTGCTGATGAATTATTTGATCAATTTCCACAAGATATCAGCACGCCAGAAATTAATATCACGGTCGCCGATGAAGACAAATTTGCGCTTATCAAGAAGCTTGCTAGAGAGGGCGACTTCGGCGAAGGTATCAAAACCACGATTGATGGCATTCGCGTGGACTATGCCGATGGCTGGGGACTTTGCCGAGCCTCCAACACCACACCTGCGCTAGTACTACGCTTTGAGGGCAGTGATGCCGCAGCACTTAGCCGAATAAAAGCGCGGTTTGCCAATGCCCTGGCAGAGATCTCGCCAGCACTGACGATCCCTGACCCCCAATAACGTGAACAAACACGACAGGGTGAACAGTAAAAAAGTGATCGCGCCAAGCGAACGCGCAACACAATAAAAGTACGAGACAACACGCCGCATGGAAAAGCCAATGCTCGCGCTGTAATAACGGTCGCGATAAAAAAAGTAGCGACGGAAAAAAATCAAAAGGGACAACGTCATGAGTTCAACTAGCCGCGACCCCCAGGTCGTTGTAGAGGTATTGTCAGAAGCCCTCCCCTATATCCAGCAATTTTCGGGCAAAACGGTTGTCGTTAAATATGGCGGCAACGCTATGACTGAAGACACTTTGATCGATTCATTCGCGCGCAACATCGTGCTGATGAAAGAGGTCGGTATTAACCCAGTCGTCGTCCATGGGGGCGGGCCACAAATTGGCAGCCTACTGGAAAAACTGAATATCGAATCACGCTTTGTGAACGGCATGCGAGTGACCGACTCCCAAACCATGGATGTCGTAGAGATGGTGCTAGGGGGTCTAGTCAATAAAAGCATTGTGAATCTGATCAATCAAAGCGGCGGCAAAGCCATAGGCTTAACCGGCAAAGATGGCGCACAAATTCGTGCTCGCCAACTGAAAGTAGAGCATCAAAGCCCGGAGATGACCGCACCAGAAATTATCGATATTGGCCACGTAGGTGAAGTGGAGTCTATCTCCACCGACCTTATTGAGATGCTTGCCGCCAGAGACTTCATTCCGGTGATTGCACCGATCGGCGTTGATGGTGAGGGGCACAGCTATAACATCAACGCCGACTTGGTAGCAGGCAAACTGGCCGAGGCACTCAATGCTGAAAAACTGATGCTCTTGACCAACGTCGCGGGCCTGATGAACAGTGAAGGAGAAGTGCTAACGGGACTAACCACTGCTCAAGTTGACGCCTTAATCGCCGACGGCACGATTTACGGTGGCATGCTGCCCAAAATACGCTGTGCGCTAGATGCGGTGAAAGGCGGCGTTAACAGCGCCCACATTATCGACGGCCGCGTTCCCCATGCGGTCTTGCTGGAAATCTTTACCAATGCTGGGGTAGGCACCCTGATTACTGACGCAGGTTAACCGCGACGGAGTGTTAACGTCATGAATGACGAACAAAAACCTCGCCGCCGCGAGCAAATCCTGCAAGCGTTAGCCGTTATGCTGGAAGAGGATAGCGGCAAGCGCATCACAACTGCAGCACTTGCCCGCCAGGTTGGTGTCTCAGAAGCAGCGCTATACCGGCATTTCCCCAGTAAAGCGCGCATGTTTGAGGGGCTGATCGACTTCATTGAAGAAAGCATCTTTGCGCGCATTACCCGCATCCTAGAGGATATCCCCGATGCGGCGTCTCGGTGCGGCACTATCTTGGCCCTGCTTCTCGGCTTTGCCGAAAAGAACCCAGGGCTTGCCAGGGTACTGGGAGGCGATGTACTGACTGGCGAAACGGCCCGGCTGCGCCAGCGCGTTCACCAA
Organism: Halomonas sp. MS1; assembly: GCF_024182575.1. NCBI lineage: Bacteria > Pseudomonadati > Pseudomonadota > Gammaproteobacteria > Oceanospirillales > Halomonadaceae > Halomonas > Halomonas sp. MS1. The sequence continues at coordinate 2,158,780 of NZ_CP098926.1, read as the reverse complement.
CTGTTTGAACGCTTGGAAACCCAGTTAAAACAGATACTGCGGGAAGCTGAGCTGCGCGAGGGGCTACGCACTAGCATATCGGCTTCAGCAGCAGCCAACCTGCTGATCGCTCAGGCTGAAGGGCGTATTTCTCAGTATGTGCGCAGTGATTTCAAGCGCTTGCCAACCGAGTACTGGGAAGACCAATGGGCACTGCTGTCTAGCCAGCTGTTACGAGCAGCCGTACAATCGGCTTAGAAAGCGTTGACACAGCATTCACGCCCAATAAAAACGCCCCGAAGGCAGAGCCTTCGGGGCGTTTATCTTATGCTTAACCGATACGTGTACGTGATTAAGCAGCGATAGCTTCGCCCATTTTTTGGCGCAGCTTTTTCATCGCATTCTTTTCGAGCTGGCGAATGCGCTCAGCGCTGACGCCATAAACATCGGCTAGATCGTGCAGTGTCGCTTTGTTATCAGTGAGCCAGCGACGCTGTAAGATGTCCCGCGAACGCTCATCAAGGCCTTTCAAGGCTAGCTGTAAGCGACGCGTTGAATCTTCCTCAAAGTTGCTGTCTTCCAGCAGCGTTGCCGGATCAGCGGAAGCGTCATCTAAAAAATACGCCGGCGCTTGATAGGTACTCTCTTCGTCGTCGCTAGGAGAGGCATCAAAGCCTGCATCGTAAGCCGACAGACGCCCTTCCATATCGCGCACTACTTCTGGCTTTACGTTGAGGTCTTCCGCAATCGCGTTAACTTCATCGTTATTTAGCCAGGCTAAGCGTTTTTTGGCGCTACGCAGATTAAAAAACAGCTTGCGCTGAGCTTTCGTGGTGGCAATTTTGACAATACGCCAATTGCGCAGCACAAACTCGTGAATTTCCGCTTTGATCCAATGCACGGCAAATGATACCAAGCGAACGCCCTGATTAGGGTCGAAACGCTTAACGGCTTTCATTAGACCGACGTTACCTTCTTGAATCAGGTCAGCCTGCGGCAGACCATAACCCGAGTAACTACGAGCAATATGCACAACAAAACGCAGGTGCGATAGCACCAAACGGCGTGCTGCTTCCAAGTCACCTTCATCGTGGAGGCGGAATGCAAGCTCACGCTCTTCATCAACGCTGAGTACGGGGATGCCGTTAACCGCTTGAATATAGCCGCCCAGATCGTGACCTGGAGAAAGCTGACCCACCGGTAGAAGACTAGTGCTCATGTGCAGGTGGTCTCCCTTAAAACCTATCGTGGTTGGTGTTCCGTTAACTCTAAGACCTTAGCCTAAGCATAAGGTTCAAATGACCGATGCATTCACTGCATAAGACACAAAACGGGGTGGAAATTCCCGCTACTGACCGCATAACAAACATAATCAACGCGGGCGTATGCTAGAGAGATGGCGTGTGACAGCCAACCAAGCTCCCAGCCAGCCCAGTAGTGTACTGCAAGATAGCAGAATTGTAGAGCCTGTCATATCTAACTGCGGCAACACAAAGTTCGCTCCGTAGCTTGCCGCCAAGGCGGCAACAGGCATCGACAGCCAGTGGTTGCCAAATCCCAACAATCCCAGCGCCAGCAGACCGCCCCCCACGCCGTACCAAGCTCCACTATAGAGGAAGGGTCGGCGGACAAAGGCATGGGTCGCGCCAATAAGCATCACGACTTCGATTTCTCGTCGCCGGCTCTCAACCGAAAGACGGATAGTGTTGCCCACCACCAGCAGCACACCACAGCCAAACAGCACCCCAAGCGCGAGCGCCACCCGCCGGCCAAGATCCGCCAAATGACGCAAACGTTCTACCCACGCCAAGTCCACGCGCACCTCGTCTACCCCAGAGAACGCTTCCAAGCGCTGTGCCAGTTGTGCCATAGCGGCGGGTTCAACGCTGTGTGGATAAATCACAATACTGGCCGGCAGTGGGTTATCGTCAAGTCCTGCCAGGGTGTCTTCTATCCCCAGCGACTGCTGAAACTCAACCATACCTTGCTCGGCGCTAATGAGACGCGTCGTTTCGACGCCTTCGTCCGCAATAACCGCTTCTTCAATGCGAACGGACTGTGCAGCGTCTACGGTCGTTTCCAAATAAACGGTGAGGGTTGCACTCTCATCCAGTTCTGCGTCTAGCAGCTTGGCGCTATCCAAGGTTAACCAAAGCGCCGCAGGCAAGACTAACGCAATGGCGATGGCCAGCATGGTTAGCAAATTACCCACAGGATGACGTACCAGGCGATAAAGGCTATCCAGTGCCATTGCACGATGATGGCGTCCCCAGGCGCGTAAGCGGCTGCTAAAACGTGTTTGCTGTGAACGTGCACCACGCCGCTCGGCGGGTGGCTCACTGGGAGTTTTGGCCGTTTGTCGTTTCCCCTTGGGCGCTGCGCCTATAGGACGGGGTGTCGCGGCACGTTTCATACGGCCCCCTCATCAGCCACCAGACGGCCATCCTGCAAACGCAAAATGCGGTGACGTAGTCGCGCAATCAGCGCTAAGTCGTGACTGGCAACCATCACGGTGGTGCCAATACGATTGAAGTCTTCAAACAGCGCCATAATGTCGGCAGAAAGCTGTGGGTCTAAGTTACCAGTAGGTTCATCAGCAAGCAGCAGAGCTGGCTTATTAACCACCGCGCGGGCAATGCCCACTCGCTGCTGCTCACCACCGGAAAGCTCTACCGGCAGCGCTTTTTCGCGGTGTAAAAGCCCGACCTTATCCAATGCTGCACGAACGCGCCGCGCCGTTTCGCGTGGCTCTACCCCCTGAATTTCTAGCGGCAGAGATACATTGCGGAACACGCTGCGATCAAACAGCAATTGGTGATCTTGAAACACCACGCCAATTTGACGACGGTAAAACGGCACTTGGCTGGCGTGGAGCTCGGCAATGTCGTGCCCAGCCACCACGACTCGGCCTCGGCTAGGCTTTTCGAGGCGCATAATCAGTCGCAGCAACGAGCTTTTGCCAGCACCAGAATGCCCGGTCAGGAACACCATTTCGCCTCTTGCAACGCGAAAGTTTAGGTGTGCCAGCGCCTCAAAGCGCCCTCCATAGCGCTTACCCACATGTTCAAAAGCGATCATGCGCGGCCATCATCCCCTTGCCGATCAAACAGCGCGTTAACAAAGTCATCTGCCTCAAAGGGGCGGAGATCATCCAGCCCTTCGCCTACACCAATAAAGCGAATCGGTGTTTTTAGCTGCTTCGCCAATGCGAAAATAATCCCACCCTTGGCGGTACCGTCCAGCTTAGTCAGCGTAATGCCACTGATCGGCACGGCGTCGTTAAATGTGCTGGCCTGGGAAATGGCGTTCTGCCCTGTCCCCGCATCCAGCACCAACATCACCTCATGAGGAGCAGTGCCATCCAGCTTCTGCATGACCCGATGGACTTTTTTCAACTCCTCCATCAGATGGCTCTTGTTGTGCAGCCGGCCTGCCGTGTCGGCAATCAACACATCCACGCCACGTGATTTGGCAGCCGCCACCGCGTCGTAAATCACTGAAGCGCTATCAGCACCCGTGTGCTGCGCAATCACCGGCGCGTTGTTACGTTCGCCCCACACTTTAAGCTGCTCAACCGCCGCTGCACGGAAGGTGTCGCCTGCGGCGAGCATGACGCTTTTACCTTCACGCTGAAAACGCTGGGTCAGCTTACCGATAGTTGTTGTTTTACCTACGCCATTAACACCTACCACGAGAATGACAAAAGGCCCGTCACTCTCTTTTTCAAAACTTAGCGGCGTCGCTACCGGCGCCAGCATCAACGCCAGCTCTTCTTGTAACCCGCGATAAAGCGCTTCTGGGTTATTCAGTTCTTTGCGCGAAACGCGCGCTTCAAGACGCTCAATAATCTCACTCGTGGCTTCAATGCCTACATCCGCCATCAGCAGTTGGGTCTCAAGGTCTTCCAACAGCTCATCATCAATCTGCTTTTTGCCTAAAAACAGATCGGCAATACCGTCCGTTAGGTTGGCGCGGGTTTTGCCTAGCCCTGACTTAATACGAGCGAACCAGCCTCTCTTTTCGCCTTTTTCGGCCACGGGCTTCTCTTGAAGGGCCGATTTAGGGGCAGGCATTGTGGCCGGCTCTGGCTCTGGCTCTGGCTCTGGCTCTGGCTCTGGCTCTGGCTCTGGCTCTGGCTCTGGCTCTGGCTCTGGCTCTGGCTCTGGCTCTGGCTCTGGTTCTGGTTCTGGTTCTGGTTCTGGTTCTGGTTCTGGTTCTGGTTCTGGAACAGAGGCTAGCTCAGGCGCTGGTTCTAGCTCACTTGTTTGTGTCTTTTCAGCGGTTTCTTCAACGGATGTACCGTGTTCCGCTGGCACGGTTTCAGGCACTGACGTTTCTTGCACAACAGCTTCCGCTGTTGGCGAGGCCTGCTCTGTTTCATGCTCTAGCGCTGGCTCTTTGGTAACCTCTACTTCGCCATGCTCCTCCTGAGACAGCGCCCGCTGATCTTGCTGCTCCTGTTGGGAGTCGTGCTTTTTCTTACGTTTGAAAAAACCGAACATAGGTGTCATCCGACTAAATAGGTGAACATTGCGATTATCCTACCACCGCAGACCAAGACTTTGGATAAGTAGCCCGCTACAATCCGCGTTATGAAACGACAACGCTCTTCTCGCCCCTCTACTTCTCGCTCATCGACAGCGCGGCGCGGGCCTGCCAAACCGCCGGGTAAGCTACGCATCATCGGCGGCGACTTTCGCCGCCGTCAGCTGCCTGTACTCGACCACCCAGGGCTACGCCCCACCCCTGATCGCGTGCGTGAGACCCTATTCAACTGGCTAGGCCAACACCTGTTTGGCAAACAAGTGCTGGACCTCTTTGCAGGCACGGGAGCGCTAGGCTTTGAGGCCCTTTCCCGCGGCGCCAGCAACGTTACGCTTGTCGAGCGCGATTCCCGGGTAGCCGCGCTAATTAGTGAAAATATTATCACCCTTGGCGCCAGTAATGGCCGAGTGGTATCTACCGATGCACTCGCTTTTCTCAACCAACCCTGCCAACAGCCTGCGGATGTTGTCTTCCTTGATCCGCCGTTTCATCAAGGCTTAGCCGATTCCTGCTGCTCAGCATTAGAAACCGGTGGCTGGCTTGCAGACGATGCCATGATCTACCTGGAAACTGAAAAGTCGCTCTCTCCAAACATACCCACTAACTGGCAGCTGTATCGGGAAACCCAGGCAGGCGAAAGTGCGGCTCGCCTCTATCTTCGTAAACCCGTGTAAACTGCGCTTGCCGCAATCTTGCAGCGGCGTTACGCTCGCCTAACTGAATTACGTTTTTGTCCCCGTTATGACAGGTAGTGTGCCTGTCGACGTTATTGGAGGTAGGCATGAGCCTTGAGTTATTTAACCAGTTGGAACAGAAAATTACCGACACCGTTGAGGCGTTGGAATTGATGAAGCTTGAAAACGAAGAACTGCGTGGTGAAAACGCGCTGCTAAAGCAGGAACGTGAGGAGTGGGAGCGTCGCTTACAGGGCGTACTCAGCAAATTTGAAGATATCGAAAGCGATAGCGTGTCTTAAAGCAAGCGCGACATCAGTAGCGCATCTTCTCTCCCGGCTGCCTCCCGTGCAGCCGGGTAGTAATCTCGCCGCCGACCATCTTCATTAAACTCGTAGTGCTGATAGAGCTTTATCGCACGTTGGTTACTTGCCCGCACTTCGAGCAGTAAGCGCTCGCTTTGCCACTGCCTAGCACAGGCGACCACTTCGCCAAGTAGCTTGCCACCGATCCCCTGACCCTGCTGCTGTGGAAGCACTCCAATCGCTTGAAGCTCCGCTTCAAATGGCAAACGAACTACGATGGCATAACCAAGTAATATATCGCCAACGGACACTTGGCCAACTGGTACAGGTTGTTGCCAGTAACCAATCACCTGTGAACTAGGGTCGTTTAGCGCGTCATGGAGATGCCGCGAACTTATGCCACTGTTAGCTTGCGCTTCTAACGCCTGTAACGCAGCACTATCAGCAACGCTTAATGGGCTTATCACTGGGTGGCAACCTCAGCACGCCACTGCTGACCAAGCGACACCAGCGCAGGCCAAAGCTTACGCTTGGCACTCGCGTGTTCGACAAGTGTCCTCAACGCAGGGCCCTGCCACACGGGCAGCGACAACGTTTGGCTGCGTTGCTGGCTAACAGCCATGACCCGCGCTAAGGGGGAATCATCGGCTAGTTCGTCAGCTCCCCACCACAACAGGCGTTCCAACTGCCAGCCCTGCCGACCTGCCGCGCCAGCAATAAAGGCAGCTACTCCGTCTTGCGCTTCTTCCAGCGGCTCCTCCGGCGTGAACGTGTTGGCCATTGGCGGCCATTTAAAATACGTCACCGCGGGCATTTCACCGCTCAACACGCCTGCTGCCCGCAGCATATTAGCCAGCAGTTGCTGTTCAATAGGCGTTATTTCCCCCTCATGAAGGCTTAACCAGCGCCCACCAACACACATACAGGAAAGGCTGAACGTAAGCGGCTCGACTTTGCTAACCGGCTTTTTATCCGGCGTAGAATTTTCCAGTGTAGAAGCAACGGGGGCGTCGGCTGGCTTACTGGCAGGAACAGGCGGTTGGCCCAGCAGCGCGCGCACTGCCGCCGGGGCCGAAGAGGATGCAGATGCCGTGTCAGTGGCAACGGGAGCACTATCGCCTTTCGGTGACTGATTACGCGGGCGAGGTGCAGGCGCATCGTCCAATAGCGCTTGAAGGCGCTCTCGCGGCGGAGTAACAGCAGGCGCATCTTCCCACTCGCACGCCTCCGTCGGTCGTGCGTTAGGCAGTTGATATTTGGCTGCCCAGGCTGTTATACCCATTGCATCCAAATACTGCCGGCGAATAGCGTCTGGCGTCACTGGCCGCCGCCCCGACAGTTAGGCGAATTCGGGCGCTCGCCGCCACGTGTCTGCCACTCTTTTGGGGTGTACAGGTGCAACGCCAAGGCATGCACGGGCCCAGACAGCTCATCGGCGAGCAGCGCATAAATCTGCTGATGGCGCTTCACCGGCATGATGCCATCGAAGCTATCGCTTACCAGGGTGACTTTAAAGTGTGTCTCAGCGTTAGCCGGCACATTGTGCATGTGGCTTTCATTTTCTACGTGCAGCACGTCGGGCGTTAACGCCGCTAACTTCTGCTCAATCTGTGTCTGCATCGCCATGAGTACTTTCTCCTTCAATCAGCAACCAATTTATTGTACGCCCTTACTTGCTAACAGACGATGCCCGCCGCTCAATGAGAGCACGCTGGGCTAACGCCACCCGGGAAAGGCTTGCCACTAACGCTAGCAGCGTGGTGCCAGCTCCCAGCCATAGGGTTATCTGTACCGGTGAACCCAACGCCAAGGCCGCCCCTACCAATGCCACCCCAAGTGATTGTCCAACGGTACGGGTAGTGCTCATCACGCCGGAGACATTAGCGCTTCGCTCAGGCGGAAGACTGCCCATCATTTCGCGGTTGTTAGGTGGCTGAAACAGACCAAACCCGATGCCACACAAGGCGGTGCGCCACAGGCTGCCTGCCACGCCGGTAGATTCATCCACGAGTGCAAGCGCCACTAACCCAATAATCAGCAGTATCAAGCCTGCGCTTGAAAGAAGACTCGGGTTGATCCGGTCAGCTAAACGACCCGCTAGAGGGCCAACCACCATAATCGCTAACGGCCAAGGGGTGAACAACCAAGCTGTCTCCAGTGGCGAGAATCCCATCTGCTCCTGATAAAAAAACGACAGCGCAACAAACGTTAGCCCCTGACCGATAAAGGCCAACCCTGACGCTGAAACAGCCAGCGTAAAGCGTTTTTCAGCAAATATACTCAGCGGTAACAGCGGATAAGGTGCGTAGCGCTGACGTCGAATAAACAGCCCACAAGCCAGCACCGCTATCACCGCCCAGCCACCGCTTTGCCATAGCGGTGCAGCATGGCCAACTGCATCCATTGCGAGAAAGAAGCTGGCTAGCATCAGCATAGACAGCAGTGCACCCAGCACATCAAAGCTGCCCCGGCGTGGCTTATCTCGCGGCAACGCACGACTAGCCAGCCATAGCGAACACACACCAAGCGGAACATTAAGCGCAAACAACCAGGGCCAGTCGGCAAACGAGAGGATGACGCCGCTCAACGTTGGGCCGGCTGCATAGCCACCGGCCACCACTAACGCGCTAAGCCCTAAAGCGCTACCCAATAGACGTGACGGAAAAATTGCCCGATACAGCGACGGACCGATGGACAGCGTGGCCGCGGCCCCCAGCCCCTGCAAGGCGCGGAATATCAGTAACGTTTCTAGATTACGCGACAGCGCCGCCCCTAACGCCGCGAAAACGAAGGTGGCCAAACCAAATAAATAGAGCCGCCTGCGGGTGATCAACTCACTTATGCCTGCGAACACTAATAAGAACGCCGCGCAGACCACTTGGAATAAATTGGTGATCCATACCGCTCTGGAGGCAGGCACATTAAGATCTGCGGCAATCGTTGGGAGTGCCAAATTAATCATGGTGGTGTCGACCACCGCCATTAGCGTCCCGGTGACGAGTGCCAGTACGGCAAGCGCACGCGCGGGCCCTGGCAAACCATCGTCACCCGCCCGAGTTTCAAACAATCGCATGGTGGTTCGTTCCTAAACTGCACCATTAAAAACAATAAAACCGGCCTGGGCCGGTTCCACAATACGCTTACATTAAGACGGCAATGCGCTAGTCTTGCTCATTGTCGAGCAGAAGAGCGTCATCAACCTCTGAAATTTCGAGGGCGGTTTCGTCGTCAAGGTCAATCGCAAGGTAGCTATGCTCAATGCGTAAAAAGTCTTGAAACAGTGACCAGTCAAGCTTTTCTGGCCATTGGCGCTCATCCTCTTCCCAAGCACGCAGCTCGGTCTCTAGGATCTCTACATAGCGCTCGCGAACAAACGTTTCCAGCGCTTCAGGGGTATCCATCTCTGGGATAAGGTATACCGTACTTTCACGTTCGACGTCGTCCAGGGTCAGGTCGTCGTCTCCCATGGTGGGTTCGAGCGCATTGATCCAGTCCACGAAGGTCTGGGTCGGCCTGACGCTCAGGGCAGAGCGATTTAGCAGTTTCATGGGATTCTCCTCGCCGTCGAAACGTTGATCATTATGGGTGCTAACGGATTAGTTTGCCATCGGTGCAGACGCAATATCGATTGATTCGGTAAAATGCTGAAGAATTTTTAGCTGACAACACCGTCACTCACCGGTACGGCTGTTACAGTCCTATGTACAGCCCTATGCCGGATAGACCATTAGGATACGCTCAATGAATACACAGACACGACTTGAAGCGATTAAGCACAGCGTCGAACAGAACGAGCTGACTTGGCCTAACGCTGACATCACTCTCGACCAAGACAACGATTCACTGGTGTTTACGCTCAAGGACTACGGCGACTTACCTGTTACCCTGACGCATTGCGAGCAAGAGTGGTTGGTGATGACCGAAGTGGCTCCCACCAGCGCGGTTGAGAATATCCATACCTTCAACGATGCTTTGTTACGCTTAGGCATGACTCTACCGCTAGTCAGTGTTGGCATCCACACTTTGGGTGGCGAAGATTACTATGTGGTTTATGGTCAACTGTTTGCAGACTGCAAACTTGAGGCCATCAGCGCTGAAGTCGAAGCTTGCGCTCAGGCTGCACTGGAAATTGCCGATTTAATCGGTTGATTCAAATACTCACGAGTTAACGTGATCCAGGCACCAGCCAAGTATCGCCTGTTGTTAAGTATCACCCTGTTGTAAGCCCCACGCGCAAGCGTCGGATTGGTTCGATTGAAGGAGTTACCCGATGTTACTACGCAAAATGTTTACCGCCCTGCGCGGCAAAGCCACTGAAACCGGCGAAGCGATTGTCGATAGTCAGGGGATTCGTATCATGGAGCAGGAACTGCGTGACGCTAAAACAGCAATGAACCGGGCCAATGAAGAACTCACGACCATCATGGCCAGACGCAACCTTGCCGCCAAGGAAGTGGATACGCTGTCGGATAAAATGGCCGAGTATGAAAAAAGCGCCATGGCCGCGCTTGAAAAAGGCGAGCAGAGCTTAGCTGAAGAAGTCGCTGGGGAAATTGCCCGCCTGGAAAGCGAGCGCGAAATCGCTCAGGCCAATGTCACCCAATACGATGGCACTATTGAAGCACTGAAGTCGACCATCGCTAAATCGAAAAGTGAAATTCGCCGCGTTGAGCAGCAGATGTCCCACGTCAAGGCCACTGAAGCCGCGCAAAAAGCACAGGCTGCTGTCGCGTCTCAACACGCTGGACAAAACGCTAGCATGAACAGCGCCGTTGCCTCTCTTGAACGTATTAAAGAGCGCCAAGCCCTACAGGCTGAAAAGCTTAAGATCGGTGAATCAATGCAAGCGCAAGACTCCGGCGCTGACTTGGAAGCACGCCTTTCCCAGGCGGGTATCGGTAAACAGCAAACATCAGGAAGCGATGTTCTGGCTCGCCTAAAAGCCAAGCAAAATGCTGGCAACTGAGTGCCAAGTTAATACTACCGTCTGAACGCAAGGAAGACTGACGCCATGCCAGTGCTACAACGGCTACTGAAAGTTCTTAAAGCCTCTACGATTAACGTCAGCTGGACATTCTTGCTGTTGCTGGCGCTGGCACATATGGCAACCTCATGGATGTTAATGGGGCTCTCCGGCGAAGAGGTTGCCAACTCACTACCGCTGTGGCTGTATTTTTACGTCGTTACAGCCTCCACGGTGGGCTATGGGGACTTCTCACCAAGCTCAACCGCGGGGCAGTTGATCGCTGTGTTTTACCTGATCCCGGGCGGTATTTCGCTATTTGCGGCCCTGATTGGCAAGGCAACCGTCACGGTAGGCAACTTTTGGAGGCAGCAAATGCAAGGAAAAGGCGATTACAGCGATCTTACCGGCCACACGGTAGTGCTGGGCTGGCATGGAGAAACCACTGAAAAAATTATTGATATTCTCAAAGCTGATCGGCAGCTCCCCGATGAAATCGTGCTATGCGTCACCAAAGATATCAATAACCCTCGTCCAGGCGACCTAAAATTCGTCAAGGGCGATAGCTTCGCCAACATCGAGCTTCTCAAGCGCGCCGGTGTTGAAAACGCCAGCCGTATTATCATCTATGATGGCAGCGATGAACGCGTGGCCACCGTAGCGCTTTCCGCTTACAGCCTGAAATCCCCTGGCTGCCATATCGTTGCCCACTGCGAAAACCCTAATACCGCCGCGATGTTGCGCCGAACATTGCCGGGCATCGAATGCACCGAGGCCCTGGCACTTGAAATGCTCGTGCGTTCAGCCACCGATGCAGGCATTAGTCGCGTCGTGAATGAGCTGCTCGCCGTAAATCATGGTGCCACTCAATATCAAACGCGGCTGCAAGATATTCCTAAAGGCAGCACATTTGGCCAATTATTCGCCCTAGCCAAGGAAGCGCATAATGCCACCCTGCTCGGCGTTACTTCCGTTAGTGGCGAGGCGAATATGCTCAACCCGCCCTCCACCCGTGAGCTAAGCGACGGTGATGTGCTGTATTACATGGCCTATGAGCGTCTGACGTCGGCACATTTTTCATCGCTGCTGGCATGATATCCCACCGTTCCATGGAGGTTCATCACCATGCTTGGTTCACTTAAATCACTGTTTCGTGCCAACAGTAAAGGCGTGCAGCAAAAGCATGCTAGCGAAACCGCCCAACGCTCTAGCGGCCTACCCGTCGGCATGACCCCAGACGACTTCAACGGTCTTCGACTTGGCGGTATGGTGTCGCTCAATATGCTGTCGTTGAAAGCGTTCGACAGCCTGAATTTTGATGCAAGCTGGAGTGGCGCAGCGCAGGAAATAGCCGCGATTGGCGTCGTCGAACTCGGCCAGGGCGAACAACTCGCGCGCTTTTATCTGGAAAATGACACCTGGATTCAAGCCTCCATTGCTAACGGCAAGGTGTTTGAATACAAACTGTTCGATTTCCTGTCGTCACAACATGTTTCTAATCTTGAATTTGATGGTCTGATCAACCAGCCGGATAGCCAGGCACCCGCTCATCCACTCGGCCAGAGCAGCTTTACGCTGGAAGCAAGCGACGACATTCCAGACGACCTTAAACGCTATCAACGGGTATGGGGCGCTGAAAGCAGCGCATGGTCAGCCCCAGTAGTGCTCGAGGAAACAGTGACTCGCGCTAATGGCAGCGGGATTTCCCAAGTCACGCACCACTGCATGCTCTATGAGCGCCAAGATCAGGCCTCAGAGCGCTTTGAATATATCCTACTCAGTGCTGAAGCCGATGAGCTGGAAGGCAGTTATCAATTAGTCACCAGCCTGGGCATCGATATCAGCGCAGTGATTATCGAAGCGCATTGATGGCCACCGTTAAGACGCTCTGATCACCATTCACGACTTATGCTCACCACATACGGCTTACAATTCACCACTCACGATTGACGACTAAAAAAGGAAACGATAATGGGCAATATCGGTATGTACTTGGCAGGCCTGCCAGCGTTTTTCGCCTACCTGATCACCGCCGCCATCCTGCTGGTCGCGTTCATGGTCGCGTACAGCAAGATTACCCCGCATCATGAATGGAAGCTGATCCAGGAAGGTAACGCCGCAGCGGCAACCGCCTTTGGCGGCGCTACCTTAGGCTTTACCATACCGCTCTACAGCGCTATGGCGAACAGCGTGAGTTTCATTGATTTTATCGCCTGGGGCATTATCGCCTTTATCGTGCAGATCGTTACCTTCTTTGCCATCAAGCTGGTGTTGAAAAGCAAAGGGCAGAGCCTTTCTGGACATATTACCGATGGCCACGTCGCATACGGCATTTTCGCGGCAACTATCGCTATCGCGGTTGGCCTGCTCAACGCCGCGTCCATGATCTGGTAAGGGGAGACTTTCATGCAATCATCTAACCAGCCACCGCGCCGCAAGCGCAGTTCTCGGCTAACCCTGGCCTTGATGGGCGCGGCCGGTACAGCCGCGTTAGCCGGCTGTGGGCAATCATCTCCGCCGCAGGACACTCTATCGGACATCAACTTCTCCGAACCTAAGGCCTACCAAAACATAGACGAGTGCGTAGCAGACGAGCTTTACACGCGTACCGCCTGTGAAGCGGCGTTTACGGCAGCCGTTGAAGCGGTTCCGCGCTTTGACTCCTTAGAAGCTTGCGAACAGGTACATGGCGAAGGTGCCTGTGAGCCCCCTCCCCAATCAGCTCAACAGGGGCAAGGTGGCAGTTGGTTTGGTCCCGCGCTGATGGGCTATATGGTTGGCAATATGATGGCCAACCGCAATGGCGCGCGGGTACAAAGCCTGTATCAAGAGCCGGTCTACCGTACCCGCCAGAATCGCGGCGACTGGAACGCTGCGTCGTCTTCGGCTTCTTCACGGGTGGACCAACGTAACAAGGCCTTCCGCTCATCGGTTATGCAGTCCAACCAACGGGCAACTCAACGCTCTGGGTTCGGTTCGCGCTCCAGCGCACGGGGTGGATTTGGCTCCTAAGCTAAGCGCCGTTCGGTTACTATCTTTCGACGCACTCAGCTGCGCCAGCAAGGAGCCGTTTTATGTTGCGCGTTGCCATTACTGAACGCCCTCAATGGCGCGAACTGGCGCACCAGCTAGGGTTTCACTTTCATACCATTGAAGGGGAGCCCTACTGGACCGAGGATGCCTACTACCAGTTCACGCTGGCCCAGATCGAACAGGACATTGAAGATCCCACCGAGGCGCTACACGAGATGTGTATGGATGCCGTTGATCGGGCCTGCCAGTCTGATGCCCTGCTACACCAGTTAAATATTCCAGAGCAGATGTGGGGCGTTATTCGTGCCTCCTGGCGTAATGGCCAGCCCCACCTCTATGGGCGGATGGATTTTGCCTATAGCGGTAATGGGCCTGCCAAACTGCTAGAGCTTAACTACGATACCCCCACCAGTATTTACGAGGCGGGCTTCTTTCAGTGGCTATGGCTTGAACAGGTGATCGAACAGCGCCTGCTGCCTGCCCACGCCGACCAATTCAATTCGATCCAGGAACGCATGATTGCTGCCCTCGCCCATATCGGGCAGCGCCTTGAACGCAACGGCTCAGCCTCTCCGGCACTGCACTTCGCCTCCATCAAAGCCCATGAAGAAGATCGTGCTACGGTTGCTTACCTGCAGGACTGTGCCCTACAGGCAGGGCTGAATGCTCCCTTTATCCATATCGAAGATATCGGCTATCAACCCAACACCGACCACGGCTGTTTTGTTGATCTGGAAAACCGGCCCATCCGTGCATTGTTTAAGCTCTACCCGTGGGAAGAAATGAGCGATGACGCTTTCGGTGAGCTGCTGCCCATGATGCAAACCCACTGGTTCGAGCCTCCGTGGAAAGCCATCCTCAGCAATAAGGGCATCCTGCCGTTGCTCTGGCAGTGGCATGAAGGCCATCCCAACCTGTTACCGGCGTATTTTGACACTAGTGATGGCACGTCGCTGACACCCGGCTGGGTGCGCAAACCATTTTTCTCTCGGGAAGGTAGCAATATTGAGCTGATAACCACGAGTGGCCAGTACGAAGCCGTTGATGGCCCCTATACCGACAACCCGCGTATTTTGCAGGCCTACCACCCATTGCCGCGCTTTGGCGAACGGCATGCCCTGATCGGCAGTTGGGTAGTCGGTGACAAGGCGTGCGGCATTGGTATTCGTGAAGACGTTGGCAAAATCACCAAAGACTCCAGCTGCTTCGTACCGCACGCTATTGTCTAGAGCTTGTCAGCGTTACTCGCTGGCTTCGGGGCGCATCGCTGGGAACAGCAGTACGTCCCGAATAGAGGGGCTATCGGTAAACAGCATCACTAAACGGTCAATGCCAATTCCCTCACCCGCCGTTGGCGGCAAGCCATACTCCAACGCGCGCACGTAATCAGCGTCAAAATACATCGCCTCCAGGTCACCGGCATCTTTCTCGGCGGCCTGTTCGCGGAAGCGTTCAGCCTGATCTTCGGCGTCATTAAGCTCTGAGAAGCCGTTGGCAATTTCTCGGCCACCGACAAAGAACTCAAAACGGTCGGTAACGAAAGGATTAGCATCGTTACGACGCGCCAGCGGGCTAACTTCTGCGGGGTATTCAGTAATAAATGTCGGCTGGTCCAGCTTGTGCTCAGCCACCTCTTCGAAGATCTCGGTCTGAACTTTACCCAGCCCCCAGCTCTCCTTCACTTTAATGCCCAGCTTTTCTGCAACCGCTTGTGCGGCTTCCAGCGTATCCAAATCCGCATCGGTGATGCCGTCGCCATGATCAAGAATCGCTTGGCGTAGTGTTAGGCGTTGGAACGGCTTCCCGAAGTCATAGCTAGCGCCTTGGTACTCGATCGTCGTGGTGCCCAGCACTTCTTGGGCCGCCGTGCGCAGCATGGCTTCGGTCATATCGAGCAGGTCACGATAATCCGCGTAGGCCCAATAGAATTCGACCATGGTGAACTCAGGATTATGTCGTGTAGATAACCCTTCGTTACGGAAATTACGGTTGATTTCAAAAACCTTCTCGAAACCACCCACCACCAGACGCTTGAGGTAAAGCTCCGGTGCAATACGCAGGTACATATCAATATCCAGCGCATTGTGGTGAGTAATAAACGGCCGCGCTGCCGCACCGCCGGGGATCGGCTGCAGCATCGGCGTTTCAACTTCCATAAAGCCGCGAGCTTCAAAGAAGCGGCGCATGGAGCTGATTACCGCCGCGCGAGTTTCAAATACCTTACGCGACTGCGGGTTCATGATCAGGTCTACGTAGCGCTGGCGATAACGCGCTTCCTGATCGGTCAGGCCGTGGAACTTGTCCGGCAGCGGACGCAGGCTCTTGGTCAACAGCTGCGCTTCTACCATCATCACGTACAGGTCGCCCTTACCCGATTTGTGTACTGGGCCACGGGCAGCGACGATATCACCGATATCCCACCCTTTAATGTCCTCAAGCACATCAGCAGGCAAGCCCTTTTTATCCACGTAGAGCTGGATTTGGCCAGCCACATCTTGAATCACGATAAACGGGCCACGCTTACGCATGACGCGACCAGCCACCGACGCTTGATGATCAAGCGTTTCAAGCTCCGCTTTATCCTTTTCGCCCAGCAAGTCGTGTAGCTCAACCGTGAGGCTGTCACGGCGAAAATCGTTCGGGAAAGCGCTCTTACCTTGCTCAGCGGCGCGCTCACGGCGAGCCGCGAGCTTGGCACGGCGCTCAGCGATTAGGTGGTTTTCGTTATCGAGAGAAGACGCGTCTTGGTTAGCCATCGGGCACCCTGTTCAATGTTCAAACGCTAAAAAAATTACAAACCCTGCTTTAGGCTAGCGACGATAAACTGGTCTAAATCGCCGTCGAGCACTTTGTCGCAGTTACTAGACTGAACGCCAGTGCGCAGGTCTTTGATGCGCTGATCGTCCAGTACATATGAGCGAATTTGGCTACCCCAGCCGATATCGGCTTTAGAGTCTTCCGCTTCCTGCTTGGCCGCATTGCGCTTTTGCATTTCGTGTTCCCACAACTTGGCCTTCAACTGCTTCATGGCGAAGTCGCGGTTGGCGTGCTGGCTGCGCTGATTCTGACATGCCACCACGATACCGCTGGGCTCGTGGGTAATCCTCACCGCTGAGTCGGTGGTGTTAACGTGCTGACCACCTGCACCGCTGGAGCGGTAGGTATCTACGCGCAGATCAGAGGGATTAATTTCAACCTCAAAGCTGTCGTCAATTTCCGGCGACAGAAACACCGATGCAAACGACGTATGACGACGGCCGCCGGAATCAAATGGGCTTTTACGTACTAAACGGTGAACACCTGTTTCGGTGCGCAACCATCCGAAGGCGTAGTCACCTTGAATATGCAGCGACGCCGATTTAATGCCTGCTACTTCGCCAGCAGAAATTTCGATAATCTCTGCTTTGAAACCGTGGCTCTCTGCCCAGCGTAAGTACATACGCAGCAGGATATTCGCCCAGTCTTGAGCTTCGGTACCGCCCGACCCCGACTGAATATCCAGATAAGCGTTGTTCTCATCCATTTCACCGGAAAACATGCGACGAAACTCAAGCTTCTCCAGTGCCACTTGCAGACCATCGAGCTCTTTGCGCACCTCATCAACGGTGCCTTCATCCTCTTCCATCTCAGCGAGTTCAAGCAGGTCACGGCTGTCAGCCAGGCCCTGATCAAGCTCATCGATGGTGGCGACAATCGCTTCAAGCGAGGCGCGCTCTTTACCCAGTTTCTGGGCATAGTCTGGATCATTCCAGACATTAGGGTCTTCAAGTTCGCGGGAGACTTCTTCTAGCCGATCTTTGCGTTCGGCATAGTCAAAGATACCCCCTAAGAACGTCTGTCCGCTCAGACAGGTCCTTGATCTGGTTATGAATCGGGTTAGTTTCCAACATGGATCGCCTAGCCTTGGTCAGTATCGCACGGTTCAAAAGAGACAGGCGCCGCTGGGGCAGCTAAGCGCCTAGGCTTAAAAATGCCAACGCTAGCCGCCCCAGCGGCGAAATTCTGAGACGCATTGTAACGAAAGCCAACGCTTACCGCACCCACCCTGAAAAACGATCGCCATGCAAAAAACCCGGCTTACGCCGGGTTTATAGGTAAAGCGAGTCAAACAGTCAGCTTATGATCAGAAGCGATAGGTAAGCTGAGCACCGAAGCCATGGGCTTCGTTTTTGTAGTCGGCCGAGTAGTTAGAGGTAATCGGTGGTGTTTGCTGCCCTGCCACGGTGAAGCTGTCGGTTTTGGTTTGATCAACATGGGTGCTGCGCTCGGTAAGGTACGAGTAGGCAACGTCCAAGGTCAGGTCTGGCGTCGGGCTCCAGCCTGCGCCAATCGAGAAAATACGGCGGTCGTCAGAAGGAATACGCACGCTGCGCGTGGCATCCTGGGTGGGTGTAAAGTCGAGTGCTACCCCGGCACGCAGTGCTAGCGTTGGCGTTAACTGATACTCGCCACCGGTAGAGAACGCCCACGCATTAGAGTAGTTCTGCTGTTCGTTGGTAATCTCACCACGCTCAGTACCGGTGACCAAAATCTGGTCAAAGCGGCTCCAGCGTGCCCAGGAAACACCGAACATCAGCTTCAGCTTGTCGCTCATTTCCTGAGTCAGCGAGAAGTTGACTGTTTCAGGCGTTGTTAAATCCAACGCGGCCGTATCCGTTACTGTGCCGATCCCTAGCTGATCCAGTACAGGTGAGTTCGCTGCAAAACTGCCTTCTAGATTGAAATCTACTTTTGAACGGTACGTTAAACCAAGGGTAGTTTCAGGTACCGGCTGATAGATGACACCCAAGTTATAGCCCCAGGCCTCATCATCACCTTCTACACGTGAATCCACTTCAGAAAGGCCCAGCGGTGTTGCCACTGGCACCTGACGGCGAAGTTCGCCTTCTACGCGGTTATAGGTAAGACCCGCACCAACAGACCACTGCTCGTTGAAGCGATAAGAGACCGTCGGCTGAGCCGTCATCACTTTTACTTCGGTGTAGTTGCCCTGGTTACGCCCCTGAAAATCATTTTCATATTCGGTTTTAGAACCAAATGGCGCGTAGACGCCAAAACCGAATGCCAGTTGCTCGTTAACAGGGTGTGCATAAAAGGCGAAGGGAACCAATGTGCCTGGCACCATATCACCATCGTTAGAGCCTGCCACTGGCAACGTATCTGTCGCGCCTCCTGTCGCCTGCAGGAAAGCGGGGCTACTCTGTGAGGCACGGACATTAGAAATGTCGCTATTTACGTTTAGGAATGTGCCACCTACCGTAATTTGAGCACGGTCAAGAAACGACATACCCGCCGGGTTGCCGTACACAATAGTTGCATCATGCACATTTGAGCTACGTCCTGCATGACCATACCCCTGTCCGCTGACGCTCTGCTCATTGATTTGATAACCGCCTGCTTGCGCCTGACTGGCAAAAGCGACTGATGCTACTGCGGCCGCCAAGGTGAGCTTTTTAAATTTATTATGCATAGTGGGCCTCTCTTCCCGATGATCCGATGGATACTTCCATCCACCTTATTTGTTCTAACACCTCAGTTTTCGCCCAATGACCGCTTGGGATCAAGGGCAAACGAGCGTTTTATTCCAGTTTTGACTTATACATTAGTCGAACGGTTGTTTTAAATCAGTGTTTTAGTCATTTCGACTGAAGGCCTCAATATCGCTTGACCTGTGTGTTACCCATAGGTTTTACACTAAAAAAACATCACAACTTCCACGCATGAGGACGTTATGCAGCCTGGAACGATGAAGGTCGGCGAACTTGCCAAACGCGGTAGCGTTACCGCAGAAACGGTTCGTCATTACACCCGTGAGGGGTTGCTGGCACCAACACGCCACCCTGAGAACGGTTATCAGTTATTTTCAACCACTGACTTAGAGCGACTGCACTTTATTCAACGAGCACGCAAGCTCGGTTTTAGTGTGGCAGAGATTCGCGACATCCTGGCTCACGCCGATCAAGGCGACTCCCCATGTCCATTGGTGCGCGATCTGCTTACCCACCGACTACCACAAATCCGCGCACGCATTGCCGAGCTTGAAGCGCTCGCCCAGCGCATGGAACAGGCTTTAGAGAGCTGGCAGCACATGCCCAATGGCATGCCAGACGGTCATAGCCTATGTCGTTTAATTGAGAGTTTTCCCGAGGAGGCACCATGCAGTCACACACCCTGCAGCCACAAACACTGAGTCGCAGCGTGCCGGGCATGACCTGCCAGGGCTGCGTTAAGCGCATGCGCGAGGCGGTTCAAGCCGTTGATCCTAACGCCTACGTAGAAGGCTTTCCCGCAGAAAAACGCTTGGAAGTTACCAGTACGTTAGAAAACGATGCGCTGGATAGCACGTTAAGTGAAGCGGGTTATCCGCCGAGTGCCCCTAGCGGCGAGACTCAACCACCGACAGAAAGTGATCCTGCGCCAACGGTCGATAAAGGTAACGACAAACAGGCGGCTGAAAATGAGACGCTCACCAGCGCGCCTCAGCAGAGGCTGTTGATTAGTGGCATGACCTGCGCAGGCTGTGTGAATAGCGTCGAAAAAGCGTTGGCCAACACCCCGGGCGTTACCGATGCCTCGGTGAACTTTGGCACCCATACCGCCCAAGTAACCGGCAAGGTTGAGCGCGAGGCTCTGATTAACGCTGTGGCGGCAGCAGGCTATAGCGCCGAGCCCATTGTCGACATGCGCGAGGCCGAACGCATTCGTGAGTCCCAAGAGGCCGCAACCTATCGCCAGCGCCTGCGCGGCAGCATGCTGTCATTAGCGCTGGCCATTCCGCTCATGCTGAGCATGTTTGTTTACCACCCACACCCCATGGGGATGGGCCGTCTTTATTGGCTGGTCATTGGCCTGCTTACCCTGGCTATTTTGGCATTTCCAGGGCGGCACTTTTTTACCAACGCTTGGAAACAGTTCAAGCTCCACCAGGCCAATATGGACACGCTCGTGGCCATGGGCACCGGTACCGCCTGGCTGTATTCGATGATGGTCGTGGTGTTTGCTCCTTGGCTGCCCGAGGTCGCTCAGGGCATCTACTTTGAAGCATCGGCCATGGTGGTGGGGCTCATCCTGCTCGGCAATGCCATGGAGCTGCGTGCCCGCGGACGCACCAGCAGTGCATTAAAACGCTTGCTAGACCTGCAGGAGAAAACAGCCCGCGTGATCCGTAATGGCCAAGAACAGGAGTTGCCTGTTGACGACGTAGCGATAGACGATCATATCCGCGTACGACCCGGCGAACGACTGCCAGTGGATGGCATCGTACTCGATGGTCAAAGCTATATTGATGAATCCATGCTGACCGGTGAACCGTTACCCGTTCATAAAAACGCGGATGACGATGTCAGCGCAGGGACTGTTAACGGCAATGGCAGCTTGGTCTATCGCGCCACTCGTGTGGGCAGCGACACTCGCCTGGGACGCATAACCGAACAGGTCGCCAGCGCTCAAAACTCTCGTCCGCCAATTGGCGAATTGGCCGATAAGGTATCGGGAATTTTTGTTCCCAGCGTGATGATCATCGCCGTACTAACCGCGCTAATCTGGTTTAACATCGGCCCCGCTCCCGTGATGATCCATATGCTGGTGGCCGCCACCACGGTGCTGATTATCGCCTGCCCCTGCGCATTAGGGCTGGCAACACCGATTTCCACCATGATTGGGGTAGGTAAAGCCGCCGAGCACGGTGTATTGGTAAGAAGTGGTGAAGCGCTACAGACCGCCAGCCAAATCACCACCTTAGTGGTGGACAAAACCGGTACATTGACTGAGGGCAAGCCTCAAGTGACCGATGCGACTGTGCTACATAGTGATTCCTCGCAAGTGCTCGCTTGGGTAGCCGCTTTGGAAAGCCGTTCGGAACATCCGTTAGCCAATGCACTAACGGCTTATGCAGAAGCGCATAATGCCCCTTCTGAAACACTGGATACGTTTGATAGCGTCACCGGTGGCGGCGTGAAAGGTAGCACCCAAGCAGGCGACTCACTGCTGCTGGGCAATGCTCGCCTACTTGAAGAGGCTGGCGTGGACCTAACCCCTGCCGAAGAGAGCGTACGCCAGCTAGAGGCGAAAGCACGCTCATTGGTATACCTGGCAGCCAATGGCAAGCTAGCCGCTCTATTCGGCATCAGTGACCCGCTGCGTGCTGACGCGGCTGCCGCAGTGAAACGCTTACAAGAAGATGGCTTAACCGTCGTCATGCTTACTGGAGATAATCAACACACCGCGGCCGCCGTGGCACGAGAAGTGGGCATTAGCGAGTTTAGAGCTGGCATGACGCCAGATGATAAACACGCGGAAATTGAGCGTCGTCAGCAGGCAGGAGAGGTCGTAGGCATGGCGGGTGATGGCATCAATGATGCCCCAGCACTGGCACGTGCCAACGTTGGCTTTGCCATCGGCCAGGGCACCGACATCGCGATGGAGAGCGCTGGGATTACCTTGATGCGCGGTTCGCTACATGGTGTGGCTACTGCTATCGAATTAAGCCGGGCGACGCTCACCAACATCAAGCAGAACCTAGTCGGGGCCTTTGGCTATAACGTACTGTGCATCCCGATTGCTGCGGGCGTGCTTTACCCCTTCACCGGCATGCTGCTGTCACCCATCATTGCTGGTGCGGCCATGTCGCTATCGTCAATCACCGTGGTGAGCAACGCCAACCGCTTACGGCTTTGGAAACCCGCCCAACAGGAGGCCTTATGAGCCTATTGATCAACCTGGCAGGAATCGGTCTTATCGCCGCTATCGTATGGTGGTTTTGGCTTAGCGCCTGATAAGTAATTTCAACGTGGCTGTAGCATCATTGGTAGGCCGCCTTGTGGGCGTAATGTCAGTCGACATTCAATGCTCACTTGGTGGCCTTTCACTAGTTTAGGCGTGAAATGTTGTGCCAATGTTGCCAAGCAGAGAACACCTTCATAAAGCCCAAAGCGTTTTCCGAGACAAACACGTGGCCCCACGCTAAAGGGTAGATAAGCAAATTTGTCTGGACGTGGAGCCTCGGGAAGAAAACGCTCTGGAACAAAGTGATCGGGCGCCTCCCACAATTTACGGTGCCGGTGCAGCAACCAAGGAGATACGAGTAACACGGTTCCTTCCCGCACATCGCGATTGCGTACCTTATCCTCCCCACGCGCTTGTCGGCTCAGCATGGGTACCGGCGGATATAGCCGCATGGCTTCCTCAAATACCGCCATTGTATAAGGCAGCTTAGCGACATCTTCATAGCAGGGTGTTCTACCACCGAGCACGTCATCAAGCTCATGCTGCAGGCGCGCCATAGCCTGAGGATCATAATCAAGCAGGTACCAGCACCACGCTAATGCATTAGCCGTCGTTTCATGCCCTGCCATAAACATAACAATCGCTTCATTACGCACCGCTTTTCGGCCCATCGGACAGCCACTATCTTCGCCATCTTTCATAGACGTCATAAAGCTCTCAATCAGGCTATGCTGTCCTTGTCCTGACCTGTGCGTATGGCGATCAATAATACGGTCAATAATTTCATGCACTTGCTTTGCTGAATAGCGCGTACGCGCTCTTCGTAGTGGATTACCTAGCAAACTTAAAAATGGCAATCCCAGCATATTGGCCATATCTAAATGCTCAGAATGACGCTGATATTCGGTAAAACCAGCCACCACCTGCTCGGCTTCTTCGTCGGTGGTGTCATCCCCAAAAATCGTTCGGCCAATGATGCGCGCTGTTAAATGCGCCATCTCAGTCAGCATATCAATAGGCGCATCTGAGGGATGCTGGGCCCATCGCTTGGCAGTCTCCTCCGCCGAGGCGGTCATGGTGGTACAGAAGCCAGGTAACAAAGCGTTGGTTAGCGATGGCGCGCACTGACGTCGGCGCTGGCGCCACAAATCACCATCGCTGACAAACAACCCATCATCAAGCAGCGGTTCCAGAGCACGGCGCATTTGCGGACTTTTACGATCATAGTTGTCGTGCTGCTCAAGAAAAACGCGACGAACCGTATCGGGGCTATTACACAGAACATAGTCTTGCTTCATCAGCGCCATGCGCGAGGTGCGTATTGAGTAATCTTCCTCCCGCCAGACCGACAGCAAATTGTGCTGCGCCAAACGCAAGCGATGCACAATACCTTTACTGGATGAAACAGGCGTCACCTTGACCGGAGGTTCCAAGCCCTTAGCCCGGTTCAACGCCTCAGGAAGCCTCTGATGATCATTCGCACTTTGTGTTGTTACCGCTTTGTATAAAACACTATCGTGATGCATTGTCCCCTGCCCTACTATTTATATGTTTGGAAGCCGACTCTTATTCGCGGGACATACTTTTTAACTAAATTTAACGACGTCTACCTTAACAGGAACAGCCGGCTTGGCGCATCGACGGTTAGTTACCCTGCTTGATAAGAAATCTCTAGCGACCTGTCTCGTTAGTTCTACTTAACTAACACCGATATACCGCCCTGGTTTGTGATTCAAGGCAATAATCAAATTCAGCGTCAGTGCCCCCAACACGGAGTAACCCACGCGGTCTAGCGGTAGCTGGGTCAGTGCCACCAGCAAAATTAGCCCATCGATACCCAACTGCACATAGCCTGCCCGCAGGCCGTGCTTTTCTTGCAGATAGAGCGCAAGAATATTAATCCCCCCAAGGCTGGTTCGATGCCGGAACAACATCAACATGCCTATGCCCATTAAAGCGCCCCCCATCAACGCAGCGTACAGCGACGGAACATTGGCGAACTGTACCCAACCTTGGGTGAGTTCAGAAAACAACGACACCAAGCCAATTGCCGCAAACGTGCGCAGCGTAAAACTCCACCCCATGCGCTTAATGGCCAAATAGTAAAAGGGTACATTGATGGCAAAAAACCAGAAGCCAAATCCCCACCCAGTCACGTAATTCAGCAGTAATGCCAGCCCAGCGGTGCTGCCAGTGATCAATACCGAGTGGGTATAAAATGCCACACCTAAAGCAACAAACAGCGTGCCAAGTACCATGGCCATCATATCTTCATAGTATTTATGCGGATCTTTAGGCAGATCGTCCCGCATGAGGATGTCCTTTTGTAGAATTATTCGAGCACTTATTCCAAGAGACTCTGCAACGTCAGTGTGCTTACAGAGAATCACCGGGAAGGGAGAACGTATTTCCGACTCAATGGCGCTTATTTCATCAACGACCCAGCGCACTCTCTAGTATATTGGCGGCATTGACTGCCCCATTTGTTTTCTGCACGGTGCTTGAAAAACGCTGGGCAGATTGACGAAATACGGGCTCATGCATTAGCCGCTCTAGCTGTCGCACCAGTTTATTGGGATTAATTCTACGTACCGACATCTGCAAGCCGAATTTTTGGCGCACGCCAATTTGAGCATTGAGACGCTGTTCATAGTGGGCGGGCAGCGCCAGCATTGGCACACCCGCCGCTAAAGACTGATACATGCTGCCATTGCCACCGTGATATAGCATTGCTTGAGCATGAGCCAAGAGCTGCGAGCCAGGCGCATAGCGCGTAAAACGGAAGTTACTCGGGGCAGCATCCATCACCTCTTCGCTTACCTGACCACCGGTGGTCACCATAAAACGGTAAGGCAGCGCTCCCAACGTGGGATACGTGCTGCGCAGGAAGTGCTCTAACAACCCGGTTGAGCCCATGGTGATATAAATATTGGGCGTGCCATCTTGGAGTTCATCAAACCATTCAGGTAACGGCGCCGTTAGATCTGGAGAGATCGGCCCTACCATATGATAATCGCGAAACCGTTTAGGCAAGCTGTAGAGCCCTGGTAAATCAGGCGAAATCATTGGCATGTGATAGAGCATGTCAAAGGCATTTCGGTCTGGCCGCTGATACTTCTGATAAAGTCGCCGTCGGATACCAGACAGTAAATAGCGATCTAAGCCTTTAGCAGCGTAGTAGGTCGGTGTTGGCGGCGTTAACAGCCTCGCGGCATAGCCATTCATGATGCCAGCACACGGGACGTCGGCAATGTACGCAGCGGTACTGGCACTTACCGTGGCATCACCCACCACTAGATCAGGTTTGACCTGTTCGATAGCCTGCAATTGGGACTCAATAATCTTGGTCAGAGGCGCCCAATAGCGTAGGTGCACCATATCCCAAAAGGAGGCTTTCCAGCCAAGACGTTGAAAGCGTGACCATATATCGGGAAGATTCGGCTCCCGAGCATAGATAAGAGGGAACCCTGCTTCCTGAACAAGGCTCAAGCGAGAGCTGGGATGGTTAGGATCATCACCCGCAAAAATCACCTCGTGCCCACGTTGGCGCAGCACGTTGGCTATCTCGATACAACGTACCGTATGCGCAAGCACCCACCCCAGAGGGAAAAACAGGATACGTGACGGTCTGGCAGCCACATGGCTACCACTAAGCGAGTCTGACATACCAAGTTTCCTGTCTTATTCAACCATCAAACGATGTTGTCCACTGACTAAAATCCGCGAATAGCAACGAGGATTAGACGGGGCTGGCGTGTTCTACCATCAACTGCAATGACTCTCGCCCTCGCCAGCGGTTGCGATTGAGCTTATAGGCGCAGTGCAGCGTGTCGCCCACGCTAAAGGAGGGGAGCTCGCCTGGCGTTAACGCCCGGAACCAAATCGCTTTGCTGGTCACCGCGCCCATGGAAAGCTCCATCATCAGGTGAGCACCTTCAGCACCGACTGGACGCAGTGCTTCAACAATAAAGCGCCCTTCAAACAGTGGCGGGTCAAACTCACGCCCGTAAGGGCCAAGCGCTTCAACTTCGGTTAGCGTTAACAGCGATAGCTGCGACGTAGAGAGCTCGCCATCTGTCCATAGCCGCGGGTAAAGCGGTGTATCGCCCAGCTGCTCACCAACGGCCTGTAAAAATGCCGCTTTAAAGGCCGCTAACTGCTCTCTTGGTACGCCGACACCCGCCGCCCCACTGTGGCCACCAAAGCGCGGTAGCGACTCAGGGGCTAGCTCAAAGGTGCGTTGCAGCGCATCCCGTAGGTGCAGGCCATCAATCGAGCGACCAGAACCGATCAACATATTGGGCGCCGCCGCGCGGGTCAGCACCAACGCGGGGCGGCCATAGGCCTGCACTAACCGCGAAGCGACAATACCTTGCACACCAGGGTGGCCATCTTCCAGCAGTACCACCACTGCAGGCTCATTAGCCTCCAGCGACGAAACGGCAAGCGCACGCGCTTCTTCGGCCATGTCCGCTTCAATCGCCTTGCGGGACTGATTGTCTTGATCAAGCACTTCTAGCTGACGATTGGCGACACTATCGCTTTCCGCGAGCATAAAGTGTAACGCCGCATAGGGATCATCCAGCCGTGAGCGAGCGTTAATTCGTGGCCCCATTTGGAACGCCAGCGTTTCAGCGTTAAATGGCACACTATCTGCCCCAAGCCGCGCCGCCATGGCGCGCCAACAGGCAGCGTCCATACGGTTGATCAGCGTTAATCCGTAGTTAACCACTGCGCGGTTAGCCGGACTACCGCCCAGCGAAACACAGTCCGCTACGGTGCCCAACGCGACGTAAGAAAGCCAAGGTGATAGCTTAGGTGTTGCATCAGGCAATGCCCCCCATTCAATCAATACGCCACGAGCAAGTGACATCAAAAGCCATGCCACCATGCACCCGGCGATCGTTTTATCGGGATAGTCACAATCACTGCGTGTCGGGTTAACACAGGCATAGGCAGAAGGCGGTGGGCCTTCCAACGGCAGCGCGTGGTGGTCGCTGACCACCACATCAATACCAGCAGCTTTCAAGCGTGCGATTCGCGGCTCATCTGAGCTGCCGCAGTCGGCAGTAATCACCAGCGTGGGCAGCGGCTTTAAAGCAAGCGTGCGTTCCACCAGCGGCAGGCTAATGCCATAGCCATCGTGGATACGGTGGCCAATCAAACTATGTAACTTGTGTTCAGATACGCCAAACAGCTCCACCAACGTACGCCGAATCACCACATGGGAGGTGATGCCGTCCACATCGTAGTCGGTGAGAATGCCGATGGATTCCCCTTCTGCCACTGCCTGGGCAATACGTTCAGCGGCACGGCGGCCATCGGCTAGCTTTTCTGGATGCGCCAAGTAGCGCAAGCTCGGCGCCACCAGGGGTGCGAGCTCGCCCTTATAGCCCGGCAATCGTGAGGCCAATAGCCGTGCTTGTAGCTCGCTCAAGCCTTCCGCTTGGGCACGCACATAGATAGCCTCGTCCAGTGGACGAGGCTCTAAGCGTGGCTGATTGGCGTTCTGCTGCGTGAGTGCTGGTTCGTCGGCCATGACGCCTCAGCGCCGATTGTCAGCGACAAACTGCTGCACGGCGCTCAGTTCAGCGGGCAGCACCGTGTAACGCTCTTCGCGCTCAAGCAAATCATCCATATGAGTGGGCAACGGCACACCCTGGAAACCTGCCTTGACCACGGCTTCAGCGAATTTCGCCGGATGCGCGGTAGCCAGTGTAATAACCGGCGTCGTGGTATCCACGCGTGCGCGCTCTGCAGCGCGATAGCCAGTGGCCGTATGGGGGTCAAGGATCTCCCCAGTACGGTGATGAGCTTCACGAATGACTTCCAGAATGGTCGCATCATCAACGCTATGGCTAGCGAATTTTTCGCGCAGCTTGGCCAGCGGTGCATCGGCAAGCGCCGTAGGCTCTTGCTGGAAGCGTTCTAGTAGCGCTGCCACAGCGGCACCATCGCGGTCGTAAGCATCAAACAGCAAACGCTCAAAGTTTGACGAAACAACGATGTCCATTGACGGCGCGAGGGTCGCTGCCAACTCTTTCTTGGAGAAATCATTGGCGGCAAGCGTGCGATGCAGAATGTCGTTGGCATTAGTGGCAATAATGAACTGCTTCACCGGCAGCCCCATCTTAAACGCCATGTAGCCTGCGAAGACGTTACCGAAGTTAGCCGACGGAACGCAGAAGCTCACTTCTCGCTGAGGCGCGCCCAATGCAACACCAGCGGCGATGTAGTAAACGATCTGCGCCATGATGCGCGCCCAGTTGATCGAGTTCACCGCCACTAAGCGCGTGCCATTCAGGAAATCCTGATTAGCAAAGCTCGCCTTCACCATTGCCTGGGCATCATCAAAATTGCCTTCGATAGCAATATTGAAGACGTTGTTGGCGAGCACCGACGTCATCTGGCGGCGCTGCACTTCAGATACGCGGTTATGCGGGTGGAGAATAAAAATATCGAGGTTATCGCAGTGGCGACAGCCTTCAATGGCCGCAGAGCCGGTATCCCCAGAGGTCGCGCCCATAATGACGGCACGCTCACCACGCTTTTTCAGGAAATGATTCAGCAACCGCCCTAGCAGTTGCAGCGCGACATCTTTAAACGCCAGCGTTGGGCCGTGGAACTGCTCTAGCAGAAAGTGATTGGCATCCAACTGCTTTAACGGCACAACAGCGTCATGATTGAACGTGGCGTAAGCTTCTGTCACCAAGCGACGGAAGGTCTCGTCGTCAATTTCACCATTTACAAACGGCTTCATGACCCGAAAAGCAATCTCGGCGTAGGAAAGGCCAGCCATGCTGGCCAGCTCTTGCTTAGAAAACTCGGGCAGCGTTTCCGGCACATAAAGTCCGCCGTCGCTGGCCATTCCAGTTAACACGACCTCTTCAAAGGAGAGCGCGGGCGCTTGGCCACGCGTGCTGATATAACGCATGAGTTACTCCCCTTCGCTCAGACTTTCAACGCGAATACGGGTAACCGGCCCAGCAATATCCGCCATGGACTCGATTTCACGGATAGCATCGTTCATCTGTTTCTCTTTTGTGCGATGCGTCAGCAAAATGATCGGCACCAACTCACCTTCAGTCGCCTCTTTCTGGATCAGCGCTTCAATAGAGATGCCCTGCTCGGCCAGAATGGTGGCAACACGCGCCAGCACACCTGGGCGATCCACCGCCAACAGACGCAGATAATACGCGGTGGTGATATCTTCCATCGGCATAATGGGCAGTTGACTGGCATCATCGTCGATGCCACTAAACGCTAGGTAAGGCACCCGGTAGTGGTGGTCCGTGGCGATATCACGGGCAACATCTAGAAGGTCGGCTACGACGGCAGACGCTGTCGGCTCAGCACCGGCGCCAGCGCCGTAATAGAGTGTTGGACCAACCGCATCGCCCATCACAGCAATCGCATTTTTAACGCCGTGCACATTCGCCAGCAGGCGCTCTTTCGGAATCAACGTCGGGTGAACCCGGAGCTCTAGCCCTTGATCAGTCCGTTTAGAGATGCCCAGATGCTTAATCACGTAACCCAGGTTATCGGCCTGCTCGACGTCTTCTGCAGTAATGCGAGAAATACCTTCGGTGAAGGCTTTATCAAACTGCAGCGGCACGCCATAGGCAATTGACGCCAGGATGGTCAATTTATGGGCAGCGTCGATACCTTCCACGTCGAAAGTGGGGTCAGACTCCGCGTAACCTAGCGCTTGAGCTTCGGCCAACACGTCTTCAAACGCGCGACCTTCATCACGCATATGGGTGAGAATGTAGTTACCGGTGCCGTTTATGATGCCCGCCACCCACTCGATACGGTTAGCACCAAGGCCTTCGCGTAGCGATTTGATGACCGGAATACCGCCCGCCACAGCCGCCTCAAAGGCAACAATGACGCCTTTTTTGTGCGCGGCGCGGAAAATTTCATTACCGTGAACAGCAATCAAGGCCTTGTTGGCAGTCACAACGTGCTTGCCGTTTTCAATCGCCGTTAGCACCAGCTCGCGGGCGAGATCGTAGCCACCAATCAACTCTACCAGCACATCCACGTTAGGGTTATTAGCCACCTCAAACACGTCAGAGGTCGCATTAATGCCGGTAATATCGCAGTCAGGGTGAATACTGCGGTGGGCAACCTGCTCAATCACAATCGGGCGGCCAGCACGACGGCTAATGTCATCAGCGTTACGTGTTAAGACGTTAAATGTACCGCCACCGACCGTACCTAACCCACAAATGCCTACTCTTACCGGTTTCAAAATACTTCCCCTTTCGTGATGGGCACCCATAGGTGCCGCCTCTTAAATCAGTGTCTCAGCGCTATCGTTCGTCACTACTCGTGACGTTATTCGTCTTCCAAGCCTAACATGCTAACGAGCCGGTCGGGGGGTACAAACCCTGGCACCATTTTCCCGTCGGGCAACACAATCGCAGGCGTACCCTGCACGCCCACAGCTTTACCTAATTCGTACTGATCGGCAACGGGGTTATCGCAGTTTGCCGATGCCGCAAGCGTTTGGCCTTGTTTAGCTTGTGTCATGGCCTCGCTACGGTTATCCGAACACCACACTTGCTCAAGCGTCGTCGCAGCACCGCTTCCCATGCCTGCGCGCGGAAAGGCCATATAGTGCACTGCAATGCCGCGCTCGTTAAGCTCAGGCACCGTTTCATGTAGGCGCTCGCAGTATGGGCAGGTAGGGTCCGTAAACACAATTACCGTGGCTTTCGGCTCACCCACACCTTGAAAAACGACTCGCTCGCTCGCTGGAATGGCAGCCAGCACTGTAGCCCTTTCCTGGTTACGCGCCTGCTCGGTTAAGTTAACCAAACCATTATCCGCGTTTTGATAGAGGTCCCCTACCAAAAAGTGGCTGCCATCGGCATTGGAGTAAAAAGACTCCCCACTTTCCAGGATTACGTGATACACCCCATCCATTGGCGTTGCGTTTACCTGCTCCACCGGCATTGACTGGCCATTAACTTGTAAATTCTCCATCAGCTGCTCGGACACGGCATCAGCACTGGCAACAGCAGGCAGTAAGCACCCCGCCAGCGCCAGCCAAGAAGCACAGGATTTAGCAACTAAAGACATACGTTGATGCATTGTATCTTCAACCTCGCGGATGGTGTTCGGCATGCAGTTGCTCCAGGCGCGCCTGGGCAACATGGGTATAAATTTGCGTTGTAGATAGATCGCTATGACCTAACAACAGCTGTACGACCCGCAAATTAGCACCATGATTCAATAAATGGGTCGCAAATGCGTGGCGTAACGTGTGAGGCGACAAGGGCCGAGTAATACCTGCAGTGATAGCGTGGGCTTTTATACGGTGCCAAAACGTTTGCCGGGTCATGGCTTTATCTGCCCGCCCTGGAAACAGCGCGGGCCGTGTAGGATCTTGCATCAACGCGGGCCGCGCCGTTTTTAGGTAACGCTCTACCCACTCGGCCGCTTCTTCACCCATTGGCACCAGTCGATCTTTATCGCCCTTGCCTCTGACACGAACAACCCCTTGGCGAAGATTGACCGCATCGCCAGTCAATCCAACCAGCTCCGACACGCGTAGCCCGCAGGCATACAGCAGCTCAAGCATGGTGCGGTCGCGAACGCCAAGCGAGGTGTTGATATCAGGGGCGAGCAACAGACGCTCAACCTCTTCCTCTTCCAGGGTATTCGGCAAACTAGGGCGTACCCGCGGCAGCGACACATTGGCTAATGGGTCGCTGGCAATATGCCCATAAAGCCGTGCCCAACGGTAAAAACTGCGCAGCGACGAGAGTAACCGTGCATTACTGCGTAGTTGATAGCCCTGTTCTCGACGTACTTCCAACCACTCGCTAAAACGCTCTGACGAGGGAGTTAACAGTGTTTCTCCCGAACTTTCGAGCTGCTGTTGCCAAGCAGTTAGGTCATGCCGATAGGCCGCTAACGTATGGTCGCTTGCCCCTTGCTCTAACCATAAGGCATCT
This sequence comes from Halomonas sp. MS1, assembly GCF_024182575.1. Classification (NCBI taxonomy): domain Bacteria; kingdom Pseudomonadati; phylum Pseudomonadota; class Gammaproteobacteria; order Oceanospirillales; family Halomonadaceae; genus Halomonas; species Halomonas sp. MS1. The sequence goes on along the minus strand of NZ_CP098926.1, from coordinate 2,126,592 downwards.
AGATAGGCATCTATCACGCTCATAGGTTAACGGTCTCTTGACGGTGGTACCACACAAACAAAAACCCCGCCCCGCAAAGCGGTGACGGGGTCTTGGTATCCGAGCGCGACGCATGTCAAAACAGCGTGCGCCCGTGAAAAAGTGGCAGTTAAGCCAGCTTTTCCTTGATACGCGCCGACTTGCCGCTGCGCTCGCGCAGGTAGTACAGCTTGGCTTGACGAACGTCACCGCGACGCTTGACTTCAATAGAGTCAACCAGCGGGCTGTAGGTCTGGAAAGTACGCTCAACACCAACACCGTGAGAAATTTTACGTACGGTGAAAGCGGAGTTCAGGCCACGGTTACGCTTACCGATGACCACACCTTCAAACGCCTGCAGACGCTCACGAGTACCTTCCTTTACTTTAACCTGAACGACGATGGTGTCGCCCGGTGCAAAGGCCGGAATCTCTTTGCCCATTTGCTCGGATTCGATCGCCTGGATCACCTTGTTCTTGCTGCTCATTTTCATACTCCTAAATAACGTAATGGCTTGCCACGCAGTTGTGGAAGGGGCAAACCGTGATCCCGGCGCTCGAAGCGAGCTACGCGGGAGTCGTTATGGGTGACGCAGGTGCGTAGGCTAAGTCTTGTAGACTATCTGTCTCACAGACTATCTGCCTAATTTGCCCTGCACCGCCGCTCTGTTCTATGCAATTGAAAAACAATCACTTAGTTGACAGAGCGTGTTCCTCGATAAACTCGTCTAGAAGCCGCTGTTGCTCGGCATCAAGCGTGCGCCCTGCTAATAGATCAGGACGGCGCTGCCATGTACGGCCTAACGACTGTTTTAACCGCCAGCGCTTGATGGCCGCATGATTACCGCTTAACAGCACATCAGGCACTTGTCGCCCGTCGATCGTCTCAGGACGGGTATAGTGCGGACAGTCTAACAAGCCATCATTGAACGAGTCTTCGATAGCGGAATCCTGGTGGCCCAACACACCGGGTACCAGCCGTGCCGCCGCGTCAATTAGCACCATTGCTGGCAACTCACCGCCGCTCAGCACATAGTCACCAATTGACCATTCTTCATCAATGTCACTTTCCACCACGCGCTCATCAATGCCTTCATAGCGCCCAGCGACCACTACGAGAGGGCCTGCTGAGGCGAGCGCTTGAACTCCCTGCTGATCCAGCTTACGCCCTTGGGGCGAGAGATAGATCACGGTAGGCGATTGTCCCGTTGCTTGCTCTGCTCGTTGCCGAGCATCAAAGATAGCAGCCCGCAGGGTGTCTACCTTCATCAGCATACCGGGGCCGCCGCCGTAAGGGCGATCGTCCACGCTGCGGTGGCGGTCGGTGGCGTAATCGCGCGGATTCCAAAACTCCAGGGCAATACGCTGTTTCTCTACCGCTCGACCGACCACACCTTGTTGGGTAATCGCATCGAACATTTCTGGAAACAGCGATACCACGCCAATCCACATCGCGGGAGCATCCGTTAAGCTGCTTTCTTCACCGTTTGCTGCAGTAACAGTTGAATCAGTTACTGTGAGCTCGCTCGACAACTGCTTACTCAAACTTGTTTTCAAAACTCAGGATCCCAATTCACGACCATACGGCCATCTTCGAGGCTGATTTCAACAATTACATCATCGGGTAAGAAAGGTAGCAGTCGCTCACGCTTATCAATTGCGTCGTTATCACCGCGCACCACCATGACATCGTTTGCGCCGGTTTCAAACAGGTAACTGACCTGCCCTAACCGCTCGCCTGACTGAGTGAAGACGGTTAAGCCTTCAAGCTCATGCCAGTAATACTCATCATCGGAAAGCGTAGGCAGTGCCTCTTTCGGCATCAGAATGTCCGTTTGCGCCAGCGCTTCGGCTGCCGTTCGGTCATCAACACCTTTTAGCTGCACCACAAGACCCTTGCCTTGCCGACGTCCCTGAATCACGGTCATGCGCGTAAGGGATTCCCCTTGGCGCACCCACCATTCTGGATATTCCATGATGCTGTCTATGGGATTGGTATAGGAGTAGACCTTAAGCCAACCTTTAATCCCGTGAGGGCTAGTTAGCTTACCAAGCACCACATGTGCGTCGTCTGTATGGCTAGTTTCAAAACGCGTCATCGACGACCGCTCCAACAAATTACAACGACAACATCACCTACTATCACTTACTGACAGTCACGCATTAACCGGCTTAAGCCTGTTTACGCGCTTCTTTAACCAGCTCAGCAACACGACCAGACAACTGGGCGCCTTGGCTCTGCCAGTGAGTAACACGCTCAAGATCAACGCGCAGACGCTCTTCTTGACCACGGGCAACCGGGTTGAAGAAGCCGATACGCTCGATGAAACGGCCATCACGGGCGTTGCGTGAATCAGTAACAGTCAGGTGATAAAAGGGACGCTTTTTGGCGCCACCACGTGCCAAACGAATGGTAACCATACGATAACTATCCTTCGGTTGAGGTTACGAGAGTGTGCAATAGCGCAGATCGCTAACAGAACACTCGTCATACTATTTTCTCGGCACTGCAGACTAAAATCAGTGATTTGCTGCGTACCATCAGGTTCTTCACTGGCAGATGGTAAGGCGATGCTCGCGCATTTTTGCCAACACCCACGCATGAAGAGGCCGCATTCTACGCAAATGCGCTCTGCTTGGAAAGCCTGACAGCCAGAAAACTCTTAAGCCGTCAACCTTGCCAAGCACGTTACAACGTTGCTAACAATGGCTTAACGCCAGGGAAGACCGCCGGGGCCACCCATACCGCCCATGCCACCGGCGCCGCCAGGACCACCCGGCCCGCCGCCGCCCATCATGCCCGACATGCCGCGCATCATTTTCTGCATCCCGCCTTTTTTGCCTGCTTTTTTCATCATTTTCTGCATCTGCTTATGCTGTTTTAGCAGGCGATTCAGGTCAGGTACTTGCAGGCCAGCACCCGCTGCAATACGGCGTTTGCGCGAACCATTGATGATATCGGGCTTGCGGCGCTCTTTGGGGGTCATTGAGTTAATCAATGCCTCCAGCTTGCCAAGCTCTTTTTCCGGACCAGGGCCTTGTGCCATATCAGCCATTTGCCCCATGCCAGGCAGCTTGCCAAGCAGGCCACCCATGCCGCCCATTTTTTTGAGCTGCTGTAACTGATCGCGGAAATCTTCCAGATCAAAACCGTCACCCTTCTTGACCTTGCTGGCCAGCTTGGCGGCTTTGTCCTTATCTACCGTGCGCTCGGCTTCTTCGATCAGCGACAGCATGTCGCCCATACCCAGAATCCGTGATGCCACACGATCCGGATGGAAAGGCTCTAGGGCGTCTACTTTCTCACCAACCCCCATGAACTTGATGGGCTTACCAGTGATATGGCGTACCGAAAGTGCTGCACCGCCACGGGCATCACCGTCGGCCTTGGTGAGAATCACCCCGGTCAGCGGCAGTGCATCGTGAAATGCTTTCGCCGTATTCACCGCATCCTGGCCGGTCATGGCATCGACCACAAACAGCGTTTCTTCCGGTGAAATTGCTTTATGCAGCGCCTGGATTTCGGCCATCATCGCTTCATCGATGGCCAGCCGCCCGGCGGTATCGACTAATACGACATCATGGAACTGAATTTTGGCGTGTTTGATCGCCGCCGTGGCAATATCCACTGGCTTCTGATCGGAACGAGACGCAAAGAAATCAACCTGAACTTCTTTTGCCAGCGTCTCTAGCTGATCAATCGCCGCTGGACGATAAACGTCGGCGGAGACCACCAGCACTTTTTTCTTTTCGCGTTCACGCAGGTAACGCGCCAGTTTAGCAACAGAGGTGGTTTTACCCGCCCCTTGCAAGCCTGCCATCAACACGACCGCAGGTGAGCCTTTTAGGGATAAGCCTTCATTGGCTTCGCCCATGATCGCTTCCAGCTCTTGCTGGACGATTTTAACGAATTGCTGGCCTGGCGAGAGGCTCTTTGAGACTTCCTGGCCAACAGCACGTTCACGAACACGCTCAATAAATGCCTTCACCACCGGCAAGGCGACATCTGCCTCCAACAGTGCTTTACGCACTTCGCGCAGGGTGTCTTTGATATTGTCGTCAGTTAGCCGCGCTTGGCCTTTGATCGACTTCAACGTCTGGGAAAGACGCTCACTCAGATTCTGAAACATGGGGCCTCTGCCTCCGTCGTTGTCGCCGGGCGGTCACACCGGACGAATGTAGGATCGATTATACGCGCTCGCCGCGCGAGTCTCCATGGTCGTCAACATTGGTTATCGATGGCTGTGCGACGCCGCTATGATTGGTTATAGTAGGCAGACTGTTCTAGCTTGAACGATTTAGCACCGCTGACTTTCACAGCGTTGATTCAATGACACTGGATTCAACAACGCGCTGCAAGGCGCACGGATAGCATCATGCAGGCGCTCCCTTTCGCCACGATCGCTTTTATACTCTATGTCGCCGCTGCCATTTGGCAGGGCATGACCTTATTTCGTCGCGTGCCACCACGCCAGGGCATGGTGCGTCTACTTGGTGCGCTTGGGCTTTTACTGCATATCCCAGTGGTCGTGGAGCTTGTTAGCTCAGCCCCAGGGCTACTGCCTGGTTTCACAACCAGCGCAACGCTTCTGATGGCCGTGGCCGTCAACGTTGTACTCGTCGCCAGCCTGTTTAAGCCGGTGCTCAACGCTGGCATCGTGCTATTCCCTCTCGCAGGTATCGCGCTTATTTTTGCCACTTGGTTACCGAGCCAGGGGAGCCAAAGCGGCTTAACGCCCGGCATTTTACTGCATGCCGTCAGCTCTGCGCTGGCGTTTGCCGTCTTGGCAATTGCGGCGATTCAAGCGGTGCTGGTCGGCCTGCAGAACCAAGCACTGCGCCATCACCATATTCGTGGCATTGTGCAATCGCTACCACCGCTCACCACCATGGAAAGAGTGCTGTTTGAACTGGTATGGTCAGGCATTATATTGCTGACACTTTCGATCATCAGCGGACTAATCTTTCTCGACAATATGTTCGCGCAGCATTTGGTGCATAAAACAGTACTTTCGCTGGGAGCGTGGATTATTTTCACCACACTTTTAGTGGGTCGCTATCGTTTTGGCTGGCGTGGCATGCGCGCTGTGCGCTGGACGCTTGGCGGGTGCATACTGCTACTGCTGGCTTACTTTGGCAGCAAGTTTGTCCTGGAAATCTTGCTCCATCGCTAAACCTATACTCACCGCATTATCAGCACTGATTTAATTTGGCGTTGATAACAGTGGCCTTGACAGGCCACTTCCATACTTCTAAAAATCGAGCCTAATACGCCATAAAGGAACTTTCGACTTGAGCGACGACTTCCCCCTGGGGTTACTGTTCGGCCTGCTAGCCATTTTGATATTGCTGTCTGCCTTTTTCTCCAGCTCTGAAACAGGCATGATGTCGATAAACCGCTATCGACTAAGCCATCAAGCTAACAGCGGTGATCGCCGCGCAAAGCGTGTCATGCGGTTATTAACGCGTCCCGATCGACTAATTGGCGTTATTTTAATTGGCAATAACTTCGTCAATAACTTAGCCGCCTCAATTGCGACCATCATCGCCATTCACTTCTTTGGCGACGTCTCCGGCCCCGCTATTTCAACGGCGCTACTGACGATTACCATCCTGATTTTTGCCGAAGTCACACCGAAAACCTACGCGGCCATCAAGCCTGAGCGGATCGCTTACCCTACCTCCCTGGGCCTGGAGCCACTGCTCAAACTACTTTACCCACTGGTATGGCTAGTCAACGTCATCTCAAATGGCCTATTACGCTTAATGGGCGTTAAAAGTGTTGAGAACGGCGGCGACAGTTTAACCCGCGATGAACTGCGCACTGTCGTTCACGAAGCAGGCACGCTAATTCCCTACCGACACCGCGCTATGCTGCTGTCGATCCTTGATCTTGAGAATGTCACAGTTAACGACATCATGGTGCCCCGGCACGAAGTTCTTGGCATTGATCTTGACGACACGCTGGAAGATATTCTGACCCAGATCCGCACCAGCCAACATACTCGTTTACCGGTCTATAAAGGCGATATCAACAATATTATTGGCATGCTGCATCTACGCAATGCAGCACGCTTTTTATCGCGTAGCGAAGTCACCAAAGCAGCAATTGTTCAAGAAGCACGGGAGCCGTATTTCATTCCCGAATCCACACCGTTACATACACAGCTGCTGAACTTCCAAAAGCAGAAGCGGCGTATTGGTATTGTGGTGGATGAGTACGGCGACGTGGAAGGCTTGGTAACCTTAGAAGATATTCTTGAGGAGATTGTCGGGGAGTTCACCACCGATGTCTCAGAAGATGATGAAATTCATCAGCAAGATGATGGTAGCCATGTCATTGAGGGCACTGCCAATATTCGTGAAATTAACAAAATGCTTGGCTGGCAACTGCCCACTGACGGCCCCAAAACCCTGAATGGCTTAATCCTTGAGCACCTGGAGGCGTTTCCGGAAGGGCCTGCCTGCTTGCAGATTGGTAATACGCGGATGGAAATTTTAGAAATCCGTGACAACCTGATCACTTCAGCACGCTGCTGGCAAAAGCTGCGCCTTGCACGCCGAACGTAGCGACTGACCGTCTAACCAATTTGGCGGTGGGTGATTTCGCTATCACCCGCTGCCTTCAGCGCCCTCACACGGGCCTCTAAATAGCGACGAAAGGCAATATCCTTCACCTCATGAACCAATACCGGCGGCCCGAAGTGCAAGCTGACCGGCGCACGAAAACGTGACGGCCATTTTTTAAGCGCCTTGCCACCGTAGTGTGATGTCCAAGACCCCCACAGCCCTGCCAAGCCAGCCGGAATGACGGGCACATTATCGCGAGCAAGAATGGTTTCGAGCCCGCGCCTAAAGGCGTGGATATCGCCATCTGGAGTGATACGCCCTTCAGGAAACACCATTACGATATCACCTGCGCGAAGCGCGCGGCTCACCTCATCCAGCGTTCGACGCAGCGCACCAGGACTATGCCGCTCTGATTCAATCGGAATCGCGCCCACGAGCTGGAACCACCACTTTAGCCAGCGAGATTCAAAGATAGGCTGATCCATCACAAACCGCAGCGGCCTGGGGCTACCGCCGCCTAACACCAACGCATCCATAAAGCTGACGTGGTTACAGACGACCAGGGCAGCGCCGCGCTTAGGTACGTTCTCTTGGCCATGTACAGAGAACCGATAACACACACGCATAACAACATAAATGGCGCGACGCAACGCGCAACGCACCATTTTCAACCACCACGTCACGTCGCCGCCTCCCGGTGGCGCAGGCCAGCCAGCACCGTGCTCATTAGCTGATCCAGCAGCTCATCCACCTTCAACTGCTGGCCTTGCCAATAGCCTAAGCGCTCGTTTAATCCAAGCTGCACCAAGCCGTGCACGCTCCCCCAGAGGGTGCGCCCAAGGCGTCGCGCTTCAAGATCATCCAATGCTGGCTGATACCGTTTCAACGAGGTCTCCACCTGCGTGAACAGCGCTTCAATAAGATCGCTCTGGCGCTGATCCAGCTCGCCTTCTTGGGCCAGTGGATAATCAAATAGCAACTGCCAGCGGTAGCAGCCTTGCTCAGCGAAGCGCCAATAAGCGAGCGCTAGCGAGCGCAGCCATGGCTCAGGATCATCTTCTGCCAGGCTAGTAATGGTATGCTGTAAGCGTGCCAACGTTTCAACGTTGACGTGCTGCAATAAGTTATTAAAGCTGCCATATAATTTAAGCAGCGTACTTGGCGCGCAGCCCACTTCTCTGGCCAGGGCACGCAGTGACAAACCATGGACTGGCTGCTTAGCCAACCACTCATCACAAGCGTGCATGACCTGCGCGTGGAGGGCATCGGGCGCATGCTGTCTAGGACGGGCCATGGCGATCTCTTAAGGTCAACGGCAAACAGGAAGAATGCCTCATCGCGCTTTAGCGTGAGCAAGGGATACGCTAGGATACCTTACATCGAACACTGTTTTCGACACTAAAACACGACATTTAACCTATTGTTGCGTTACCCCGCCATTTTGCACTCTCACGAGCCCCATTTCGCATAAGGAGACAGGCATGACGGGACGCCTTCACGTGCAGCGCCTCACGCTATCACGCCTTGTGCCCTCGCTGACTGATACTGAACCACTTATCGAATCGCCTAACTTAGCGCCCCGACAGCCTGTATCGGCAATACGACTTGAGCAGGGACGTTTGCGGCTTCAGCCATTATTTTGGGGGCTAACGCCTCCTTGGCTGAAAGTACTCGACCACGCGCCCCATTGCGCTAGAGCAGAAACGCTTAACCAACGTGCCATGTTTAACGAAGCGTTTAGCGCCCGCCGCTGTGTCATTCCAGTCAGCGGATTTTATATCTGGAAGATACAAGCACACAGCAAGCAACCCTATTTAGTGACCCACGTTAACCGAGGGCCACTATTACTGGGTGCTTTATGGTGCCGTTACCACACAACGCTCACCGCATTTACTGACTCGACGGCGCTAATCAGCGTACCTGCCAACGCCTGCCTTTCTTCACTGACTGACCGATTACCTGTCGTTATCCCTCCAGAAGCGTTAACGCGCTGGCTGGACCCGACGACCGACCTTGAAGCACTCAATGCGCTATTAATGCCTGCGCCATTGGAACTGTTGGGCGCTTTTCCGGTATCAAAACATGTTAATAATCCTGCCTATCAGTCATCATCCTGCGCCCACCCGGTAGGGCCGATGCTGCGCTGGGCTGTGCCATAGGAACCGTAATGTTACGATCTCATGAACCTCTGCCTAACCGTGACGCTGTACGGCAGGCCGTCATCGGCGTCGTGATTGGCGTCGCTTGGTGCACGCCTTTTTTCGCCTTCGCTCAAGACACCCCAGTGAAGGACGCCATCACGCCTATTGTCAGCCCATTTGACGAACGCGATTACCGCGTACTGACGCTGGAAAATGGCCTTCAAGCGCTGCTTGTTAGTGACCCAGAGGCCGATAAAGCCGCCGCCTCCATGAACGTTCGCGTAGGCAGCGCTCAAGACCCTGACGACCTGCAGGGGCTAGCCCACTTTTTAGAGCATATGCTGTTTTTAGGCACTGAACCGTACCCTCAGTCTGATGCCTATCAGCGCTACATTTCTGATAATGCGGGCTCCCACAATGCGTTTACTGCCCAACAAGACACCAACTATTTTTTTGATGTTGAGCCTTCGGCCTTGCCAGGCGCACTGGACCGCTTTAGCGAGTTTTTCCTTTCGCCGCTATTTAACGCCGACCATTTAGAAAGCGAGCGGAATATTGTCCACTCTGAGTACATGGCACGCATTCGTGATGAATCCCGCCGTGAAAACGATGTATTGAATCAGCTACTAAATCCTAGCAATCCCACGACGGGCTTTGCAGTAGGCAGCCGTGACACCCTTGCCAACCCAGCCGAGGGTGAAGCCACTCTCCGCGAGCGAGTGATTGATTTTTATCATCGCTACTACGATGCCAACGTCATGAATTTGGCCATTGTTGCCCCCCAGCCACTCGATACTCTTGAGGCATTAGTTGTCGAACGCTTTGCAAGTCTTCCCGACAATGACCTAAGCGTCCCCACCATTGACACGCCGCTGGTCGATTCAGACACGCTGCCCCGCTACATTGAGCGCCAGTCGCTACAGGATCGCCGCCAACTACGCTTCTATTTTCCGATTCCCGATCCTACCGATGAATACCGTACCAAGCCGACTCAGCTAATTTCTCACCTACTGGGCGATGAAGGCGACGGCAGCTTACTGGCAGCGCTACGCAAAGCGGGCCTTGCAGATGCACTTTCGGCGGGCGTGGGACGAGGTGACGGCAATGAGGCGCTCTTTGCGATCTCGATTAGCTTATCGCCAGCCGGGGCACAGCGACTGGACGATATTGAGGCCACACTATTTGCTGCCATTGAGCAGATACGCGAGGAAGGATTAGCCGAGTGGCGCTACGAGGAACAAAAAAACCTGAATGAACAAGCGTTCCGTTTTCAGCAGCATGGCGCACCACAGCAGGAAGCCACCCGCTTAGCCATGAGCCTTTCTCGTTATCCGGTGGATGATGTGCAGTATGCGCCTTACCGGATGGATGGCATGGATAGTGAGCGTCAGCAGCTGTATCTCGATGCACTGACCCCAGACAACATGCTGCGTTTCTACTCTGCGCCAGACGTAGAAAGCGATACCGTCTCGCCTTGGTTCAACACCCAATGGAAAGAGCAACCACCAACTCAGCCAGGGCAGGCGCTAGGAGGCCTAGCGTTACCGGAACCCAACCCCTTTATCGCCAATGACCTTACTCTCAAGACGGGACAAGATGAGCGCCCTGAAGTGTTGATTAATGCGCCTTCGTTTACCGCATGGCACATGCAAGATAGCCGCTTCAATACGCCAAGCGTTGAGTGGCGGGTAAGCCTCCAGCACCCCAGCGCCAGCTATTCAGCTGAAGAAGCGGTACTCACACGTCTCTTAGCGAGTTGGCTAAATGACAGCCTAAACGAGTCGTTATATCCAGCCTGGCTGGCTGGTCAATCGTTCAGCGCTTACGCTCACGGACGTGGTATGACGCTGTCATTTTCAGGCTGGCGCGATGGACAAACGCCACTGATAGAGCAGGCGATTAAGCAGCTTAAGCATGCCGACATTTCCCCTAGCGCTTTTGAACGTGTGCGCTATCAACTCCAGCGCGAGTGGCGCAACGCCCCCCAAGCATCGCTCTATGGCCAGGCAGGCCGTGCACTGGGCGAAGCACTACTGACCCCCCAATGGTCAGCGACTGAATTACTTGATGCCAGTCAGCGGTTAGAGCGCCACCACTTAGAAAACTTCCGCAAACGGTTTTTAGACGCGCTTTACATCGATGCAATGGCCGTTGGCAATTTGGATAAAGAGCTGGCTCGTGAGCAGGCCAATGTAATACGCGGCGCGTTATCACCACGTCTCACTCGTGAGGATATCCCTGCGCTTGAAGCACTACAGGTGAGCAATCAGCCTGAGGTGCTTCATCCACACAGCACCCGCGAAGAGTCTCTTGTGCTGCGTTATTTACAGGGTCGCGACACGTCCACTGAAGAGCAGGCGCGCCTCAGCGTATTGGCGCAATGGCTGGATACGCCCTTTTATCAGCAACTACGTACCGAGGAGCAGCTTGGCTATATTGTTAATGCGGGCTATTCCCCGCTGTTAGAGGCGCCGGGGATTGCCTTGGTAGTTCAGTCGCCGGATGTTGAGAGCAGCATGATCGCCGAGCGCATGGACGCCTTTATGGCGGCAGCGGGCGAGCGCCTGAATACGTTAACCGAGGAAGCGTTAGCACCGCATCGTCAGGCCGTTCATTCTCGCTTGACCCAGCGAGACACGAGCCTACAGGGCATGGCAAACCGCTACTGGCAAGCCACAGCACTGGAGGACGTGCACTTTGATCGCCGTGAACAACTCGCCACACTAGCGCTGGATGTTAGCGTACAAGAACTGCAGGCACTGTGGCCGACGCTTCAATCACACCAGTTAGATATTCGCTACAACCCTGGCGACTCACCCAGTGATATCGCCCCCTACCGAGAAGCACGCGTGCCGTTTACCGACGCACGCTAAGTGCTAATTAGCGAAACGAATTAGCTTAACGTTTTAGCTAGACTCACCAGCTCAGGCATCAAATGCCTGAGCTGGCATCATCGACTCAACGTACATCACCAACTCCTCTAACACTTGGCGCTCGCGATCCGATAGGGTCTGCTGGTTATAACGCTCTATCTCTCGCGCAAAGGCTTTCAGCGTAAAACCCGCCAAGGCTGGATCATTAATGCGCATCCAGCGAAACGCATCCCACTGCTCGCGCTCTTCGCCCTCCAACGTGTCTGGATAACTACGCGCACGGTAGCGAAACAACATTTCCTCCAGGCGAGGATCTTGAAAGACAAAGCGCTGGCCGACTAAATCCCAGGGATCCATTGCCAATGCTCGCTCCATTTGCTGGCGATCAGCCGCAGAGAAAAAGCTGCCGGAATAGAGCATTAGGTCAGGGTCTTGAGGCACATCTTCGTAGGCTGCGTTAAATACCTCAGCTACTTTTTGCGCCACGCCGCTGGCCTCTCGCAGCGTTTTCCAATGGCCGCGACAGGCATCAATATCAATCGTTAACCGCTCAATGATCGTGCCGTATTCGCCTTTGTGCGGACCATCCACATCTTTTAACGCCGTCGCTGGAAAGATGACTGGACAGCGATTAATGTGGATCACTTTCAGCGGTATACGCACTTCCCCCTCGGAAAGATCCTGCTGACTGACGAACACACGCTCTCTGATTTGCTCGGCACTCATGGTCAGCAAATCACTAGGATCAACGCTTAAATCGTAAACAATAACGCCATTAGGATTCGTCGGATGCTCAGCCAGTGGCATGACTAATGCGCTACAACCACGGCTGGCAGGGTAACGACGGGAGATATGCAAAAGCGGTTTAGCGCTGGGCAAGTCTAACTGTTTGGCCACTGCACGCTTACCACGCATGCCCAGTAAATAGTCGAATAATTTTGGGTTTTGGGCTTTTAACAACCGTGCCAACGCAATGGTGGCACGTACATCAGCTACCGCGTCATGAGCACCTTCATGGGCAATGCCATTGGCCGCCGTTAAGTGTTCAAGTTTGAAGCTAGGCGCACCATCTTCCCGCTGCGGCCACTCAATGCCGTCGGGGCGCAAGGCGTAAAACGCGCGCACCACATCAATCAAGTCCCAACGGGAATTGCCGTTTTGCCATTCGCGGGAATAAGGGTCAAGCAGGTTGCGATAAAACAAGTGGCGGGAGATTTCATCATCAAAGCGAAGGCTGTTATAGCCCACCACGCAAGTGCCTGGCTCACTCATAAAGCCTTGGACTTGGCGGGCAAACTCCCCCTCAGGCAAGCCTTTCCGCTGCGCTTTTTGCGGTGTAATACCGGTAATTAGGCAAGCCGCAGGGTGAGGCAGGTAGTCATCAGCAGGTTTGCAGTAGAGCTCTATCGGCTCACCGATTTCATTAAGCTCGGCGTCAGTGCGTAATGCGGCAAACTGAGCGGGCCGATCGCGACGCGGATCAGCACCAAATGTCTCATAGTCATGCCAGAGAAAACTGGCAGGGGCAGCATTAGGTGGCGCCATTGATGAAATCTCCTTGAGCGTAGCTTCCCGCCCACAAGCCAACGAGCCACTTGCCGAAGCGGGTACAAAAGCCCAAGCCTAGCATAACCGCAACGCCTCTCGCCGCCCCTCTTAGCGAATAGCCATGCTTAACGACTGGCTATGCTGCTTCCATATGGAAACGTCAACCTTTCGGCAGCGTAACGTTGAGCTCCAACACTGAGCAATTGTCTTCGCTATCAAGCGAAATTTGAATGGCATCATCATCGACCTGTACATAACGACGAATGACTTCCAACAGCTCGCGCTCGAGCAGCGGCATATAATCTGGCTGACCGCGCTGGCCGCGCTGATGCGCCACGATAATTTGCAAACGCTCCTTAGCCACCGAGGCGGATTTCTTGCGCTCACGCTTCAAGAACTCCAGCAATTTCATCGCCGACCACCCCCGAACATACGGTTCAACAATCCCTTACGCTGTACTTCATGAAAGCGCAGAGGCATATCTTCACCTAACAGGCGCGATACAGTATCTGAATACGCCTGACCTGCATCGCTCGCCGCATCGTGAGTAACGGGAACCCCCTGGTTCGATGCACGTAATACCGCTTCGGATTCAGGGATTAAGCCAAGCAAATCAATAGACAAGATTTCACGAATATCATCAAGGGTCAGCATGTCCCCAGACGTTACGCGAGAGGGGTTATAGCGCGTAATCAGCAGATGCTCTTTAACAGGATCTAAGCTTTGTTCAGCGCGCCGCGTCTTGGAGCCAAGCAATCCCAAAATGCGGTCAGAGTCACGCACTGAGGAAACTTCAGGATTCGTGACAACAATCGCTTCATCAGCGAAGTACATAGCGAGTTGAGCCCCCCTCTCGATTCCTGCGGGGGAGTCACACAAGATAAAATCAAAATCTTGTTTGAGCTGCTCAAGGATTCGCTCTACGCCGTCCTGCGTCAGTGCATCTTTATCACGCGTTTGAGAGGCTGGAAGAATAAATAAGTTTTCAACGCGTTTATCGCGAATCAGCGCTTGGTTAAGCCCTGCTTCCCCTTGGATAACGTTTACCAAGTCATAAACAACGCGGCGCTCACAGCCCATGATCAGGTCGAGGTTACGTAGACCAACATCGAAATCAATGACGACTGTTTTTTTACCGCGCAGGGCAAGTCCTGTTGAAATAGCGGCAGCGCTGGTGGTCTTACCAACCCCCCCTTTACCGGAGGTCACTACAATAATTTTGGCCAAGAGTTACTTCCTTCTTGAAGTCGTTCATCGCGAGCGCGTTTAAAGGGTCGCACTGCGCATAACGGGAACATCAATGTCAACAACATGACATACTGTAACGTATAGCGCTTGCGACGTCGCTAGGCATTAAGCACCAACACACGCTCATGCGTTTGAATTAACCCAGCGGCTTAATTTCCAGCTGCTCTTTAGCGAAATGCACCTCTGTGGCACGGCCAAGCAACTGTGAATCAATATCTTCTAACCGTTTGTAATTGCCTGCCACAGAAAGAAGCTCTGCTTCTAATTCTCGACAGTAAATACCCGCCTGGGTATTGCCATGAATACCCGCCAAGGCACGTCCGCGAAGCGCTCCGTAGACGTGGATACTGCCAGCCGCCAGGACTTCAGCGCCCGCATTTACTGCCCCAATCACCACTAGATCGCCTTCTGATGCGCTTACCTGCTGGCCAGAGCGCACCGTACCGCGAAATAAGCGTGTTGCTACCGCAACCACTTCCTGGTCGGCAGCTTCCACCTCGTCTATGGCGTCATCAGAGGTAGCAGTAGTATCAACGCTCTCTAATAGCCTAGACCGCCCTTCTTCAACAGGGGCAAACCAGCCTAGCCCTAATGCCCAGGCAGATTGACGTACTGGCTCAGCTCCGCCACGTACGGCTACCGGCAGTAATTTATGATCGCGACATACCGCGCAAATGCGCTCAAGCGCCAAGTGAGGTTCATCGAGTTTTTCCACGCTCAGCACAACCGGTGTATGCTGAAAGAACGCGGGGGATTGCGACAACTTGCCAGCTAGCTGACTTCGTATGTGTTCCGGGTCAGCACTGCTCAATTCCATGACGGTCATTGGCAGCATGCCACCTTTAAAGGTGAAGGCAATGTCGGCACTGTTGGCGTTGAGGCTCATGGCCGAACTCCATGTCATGTTCAGGTAAGATAAAGGTAGCGCAATCTCGCGCTGGGTGTTGTGAAGAAGTATTAATCATCACTGCGCCTACAGCAAAGCTAAGCGACAGCGCCGATGACTGCAACTATCTGTCATCGGTAGTTGATTTTTTTTCACGCTACGCACCTCTCTGCAGGATGATCCATGCACGGACTGTTAAGACGCCTGTTCGCTCCTCGGTGGCAGCACCCTGATCCCGAGGTGCGTCTCAAGGCACTCGACCAGCTTGACCCTCAACAACCAGAACAGCAACAAGCGCTGAAGCAATTAGCACAGGATAACGAGAGTAACATCCAGCTTGCTGCTCTACTGGCCCTTGATGACTTAGCGGAGCTTGTCAATGCGCTTCCAGAGCATCGTCAAGACGAGGCTTGGTTTAACGCAGCTTGCCAGCGCTTATGTGGCTCACAGGGCCATACCGACCTGCAAAAACGGCAGGCTATCGTGTCAGAGCTATCGGAGCCTCGGTTGCTCAACGCCATTGCACTTCAGGGAGATAATCTTAACCTGAGGCTCACTGCGTTAGAGCAATTAACCGTTGAAAGCGACCTCGTCCACCAAGCCTGCCATAACGGCGTGGCAGCGGTGCGCCATCAAGCGGCTCAACGAATTGAAAGTGAAGAGAGCCTCAAAAAACTATTAAAAGAAGCGCGTCGTGACCGCCAGGTCATTCGTCTAGCGCGAGAAAAGCTCACCCAACTGCGCAATGATGCTGAGTGGCTAGCGGATCAGCAAGCCCAGCGTGAGCATCTGCTTAAACAGTTAGAACAGCACGCCGGGGCTCCCTGGGAGCCGCTGTATGGTGGTCGTTTCCGTCATTTGGAGCGTGAGTGGCAAAGCCTTTCCCACCCGCCCAGCGTGACGCAAGAGCAGCGTTTTCATCAGGCAGCGCTTAGCTGCCGAAAAACACTGCATCATCATGAAACGCAAGAACAAGCGCGCCAGCAGAGCATTGCTCATCGCGAAGAGATTGAACGAACTCGCGCTCAACTGCTTGAAGGCCTTGAAGAAACGTTAGAGGGCCTGACACATGCAGAGCAGCTAACAGTTCAGGATATCGATAGCCTACGGGCCCAACGCCAACTGCTCGGCCAGCGCTGGCAATCTCTGTCAGATCAGCACCCGCCTGGTGAGAACGTTCAACAACGCTATAGCCAAGCACTGAAACGCTATGAAGCATGCATGGAAGCATGGCAGCGCTGGCAAGCCATCAGCGCAGATATAGAAACGGCCATTGCCAACCAAGATAATGTGGCCATTGCCAAGTACGTTAAGCAGTGCGCTTGGCCTAAGCACATAACGCCTCCCGAGCTACTCAAGCATGCACAAGCGTTAAAAGATGCTGACGTTTCTACCAAACCCACCCCTACCGCATCACTTAACGCGCTTAGCGCCGACGTGGATAACTTTGAACACTTGTTAGAGCGTGGTGCCTTTAAAAGTGCCAGCCGCCTCTATCAACGCCTCAAACCCTCCATCGACGAACTGATAGGGGAAGAAGCCAAGCCGCTAAAAGCACGCGTGAAACAGCTAGGCGCACGGTTAGCAGAACTACGCGATTGGCGCGGTTTTGTGGCCGGCCCTAAACGCGAGCAACTCTGCGCTAGCATCGATGCGCTGGCTGACGATCAACACATGGCAGACGTTGCTCTAGATCGCCATCATCGTCAGTTGGTAAAAGAGTGGAAATCGCTCGGTGATGCCGCTGCTAACCGCGAACAGTCGGCACGCTTTCGCGCGGCTTCTGATCGCATTCACGAGCGTTTGGCTCCCTGGCGAGAACAGCTTAATCAAGAGCGTGACGCCAACCTTAAAGGCCGTGAAGCACTCTGCGAACAACTTGAAACGTTACTTGATCAGCCAGCAGAGGATGCCGATCCCGATGTATTGCGCGAGATCCGTGATAAAGCCCGCCACCAGTGGCGTCACTACTCTCCAGTTCCTCGGGATCAATCAGAAACCGTTGGCCGTCGTTTTGGGGCTATCCGTCATCGCCTTCAGGCGCTTATTGACCAGCGAGCGGAGCAGATCGCTAGTCAAAAGCGCCTGCTTATCGAACAAGCGAAAAACTTACAGGATGACCACGAGTCACCCTTAGCCGCCCGCATAGCGAGCACAAAGCAGCTACAGCAGCAGTGGCGCGCGCTGGGTCGTGCTCCAAAAGGCGAAGAACAAGCCCTATGGAAAGCCTTTCGTCATACTTGCGATCAGCTCTTTGCTCAGCGTGACGCTCACAAGCATGAGCAGGCAACTCGCCAACAACAGAAGCTCGATCAGCTGCAAACATTAATTGACGAAATGGATAGCTGGCAGCCGACGCAAGCCAAAGAGTCCACCACCCTTGAGTCCTACCTCGAAAGCATTAGCCAGCTTGAGCCGTTGCCGCGTAATCGGCGTAGTGACGGCATGCAGAAACGCCTTAGCGGCATTGTAAGAGCTAAGCGTGAGCGCTTAAGCCGCCTGGAAATTGCGCATACTGTGCAGCAGTGGCACAGCGCCTTACCGCTGGTAAATGCGCATATCGCCGCAGACCAACAAGCGCTAGCAGGCGAAGAGCCACAAGCAATTGATGCGAAAGAGGTATTGAGTGGGGAGCTGCCTGCTATTTTTATTGAGGCTCATCAGCAGCGCAATCATGCGCGGCTAACCTCTTCCACTCCCCTCTCAGCCGAAAAACTTACTGAGCTAGAAGATGGGCTGGCTCGTCTGAGAGTGCATTTGTCTTTGCTAGCGTTAGGTAGCGTCAAGCAGCGTGATGAACCTCTCCGCCTGGCGATTCAAGTAGAACGGCTAAATGAAGGGATCAATAACGAACGTAGCCGACCGGATGAGATCAGCGGCATATTAGCAGCACTTATGGCGCTTGGCCCCATGCCTAACCAATTGTGGCGCAAGGAAGCAGAAGAGTTTGATAACCTTTTTAGTCGCCTAGCGCGAGTGCCTCACCCTTAAGTTCTCTATATAAGTGTTACACCCCAGCAATGGCAACGGGAGGCGAATAGCCTCCCGTTTGCGCTTTACTGTAATTGAATTAATCAGCTAATCATGTTGGGCGATTAGCCCATAAACTGCCCGCCGTTAATATCAATATTGGCGCCAGTAATAAAGCCTGACTCTTTATCTGCCAGGAACGTTACCAAGCGACCGATCTCCTCCGGAGTACCGTAACGCTTTACTGGAATGGTTTCTCGAATGGCCTCACGCACCTGCTCGGGAATTTTCATGATCATATCGGTGGCAATGTAGCCGGGCGACACGGTATTCACCGTAATACCTTTGGTTGCCGTTTCTTGCGCCAGCGACATGGTCAACCCATGCATACCTGCTTTGGCAGCCGCATAGTTCACTTGCCCAAATTGGCCTTTACGGCCATTGATAGAAGAAATATTGATGATGCGACCGTAGCCCTGCTCCAGCATCATTTCAATAACGCTGCGGCACGTGTTGAAGACGCTATTAAGGTTGGTATCGATTACTTGATACCACTGCTCATAGGACATCTTCTTCATGGTGCCATCGCGAGTGATGCCAGCACAGTTAACTAACACGCTGATAGGCCCATATTTTTCTTGGATTTCGCGAGCACCTTCTAGGCAGGCATTGTGGTCGGAAAGATCGACACCCGATAACGCGATGTTGTCGTAACCAGCGGCTTGCTGGGTTTCCAGCCAGGTTTTGGCTTTCTCAGGATTGTGATATCCCGCGACTACCAAATAACCCGCATCCGCCAATGAATGGCAAATTGACGTTCCGATTCCACCAGTTCCACCTGTTACCCAGGCGACGGGGGCTTGATTGGTCATTGACTACCTCCCTGATATGACAAACGGCTTGGACGCTAAGCATTATGGTGATGTCGCAAGCCATTCTTAATAAGCGCCGTAGCGCCTCAGCATTCACAGCACGTCGTATTGTTAGTTGGACGACATACCGACAGTAAGCTTTTTGTTATCCCTATTGGAAGCATAGCTTTACTCTTCCAATGTTGCAGCACGATGAAGGTCGTGCCTAACAATATAAGCGTTTTATGCAGGGGGTTGACTTCACGCTAAAAATGCGTAGAATACGCCACACGTTGATGCGGGGTGGAGCAGTCTGGTAGCTCGTCGGGCTCATAACCCGAAGGTCATCGGTTCAAATCCGGTCCCCGCTACCAATATTTCGAAAGGCAGATCAGTTACTTGCTGATCTGCCTTTTTTGTTGTCTGTCATTCCAAAAAGCGCTGTGCCCAAATTGTGCCCACTCCGTGCCCATTTTTTTAAAATGCCTATCGGCGGGTAAAAAAGTTGTGATTCAGGCACCGAGCAGCTTTTCATTTTCACTCCCACCGAGTTAAGGTTCTGGGCTGGGCTCCTTGATATGAGTAACCAACTGCTCGATCTCACAATCAAAGTAATAGCATAGCTTGTCTAGATTATCGGTCACTGTGCTATTGATCTTACCCAGCACCAGTGGACACTGGCTTAAGCGACCATTCGAGATTCAAAGACCTCAGGACTGATCATCCCTATAGCACTGTGCCGCCGTTGCTTGTTGTAATCGAGTTCGATGTATTCAAACACCTGACGCCTCATGTCGCTTCGCGTTTTAAATTGCTCTCCATGGATCGCTTCAACCTTGAGGCTATGGAAGAAGCTTTCGGCACATGCATTATCATAACAGTTACCTTTGGCGCTTATGCTGCACTTAAGCTCATTCCGGGTAAGCAGCGATTGGTAAAGCGTGGAACAGTACTGGCTGCCTCGGACGCCCTTCTAAGTTTCAAGTGGCGATTTGCGTCTGGTTGATCTCCCGATGACAGCTGCGCAGCACATAATAGAGCTCCCGGGCAATATAGCGTTTCAGGCATCAGATGGTTTCCAGCTTGGAGTGGCCCTCTCTCACCCGCCGGGCAATGTATGCCTGAGTATCGGCATCCAGGCGTAGCCGCCCGATGGCGATGATATACAGCGCACTATTGGCGGCGCGATCGCCACCCCGGTTGAGTCGGTGTCGCTGCGTCTTACCTGACGAGACAGGAATAGGACTAACGCCACATAGCGCCGCAAGGCTGGCTTCTGAGCCAAGGCGGTCCGGATTGTCGTCTGCCGTGATCAGTAGCTGTGCGGCCGTCTCGTAGCCTACTGCCGTTCGCGACACCAACTTTGGTGCCAGCTCATCGACGATAGCCTTGATCATGACGTCCAAATCGGCAATCTCGTCGTGCAGTTCTAGGTAGCGGCGCGCGAGGGATTTCAGGGCGGTGCGGTAAGCCATCGTGACATCCCGGTACCCGTTCAAATCGAGTCGCCATGCCGCCAGTGTCCGAAGCAACTGCATTCGCGTCATGTTCCTCAACAGATCGCGCAGTTCCTCTGGCGCCGAGACCACTTGAATCACATGCTTCGACGAGGCGAAACCTCGCCGCCAGTGCTCCCGGGGCACCGACAGGTCCAGGGAAAGACACACTACCCGGGTCGATCGGAAGACCCGGGAGCCCTCACGGCACCAGGTCTTCAGAATAGATCGATTACTATAAGTGCCGGATCAACCCAGAAACACCTGGCGCCTTGTAGTCTTACTATCCGAGTGGACAATGACGCCTTTGGGCCTTTTGCGTTTCCATAGCTCCATCTGTAGCGAGTCACAGACAAGATCGGCCGTCATACGCTCACTCATTGCCCAACCGACCACTTTACGAGAGTAAAGATCAATGAGTCCTGCTAGGTAAAGCCAGCCTTCGCTCGTCGCCAAATAGGTGATATCACTCACCCACTTTTGATTGGGAGCTGAGGCCGTGAAGTTTTGCTCTAGTAGATTCGGTGCCACCGGCAGCGAATGCCGAGAGTTTGTAGTGGCCTTGAACTTACGGGCTGCTTTAGCGCGCAAGCCTTGTCGCTGTAAGTTGGCAGCCACCGTCTTACGGTTAATCGGCATTCCAACGTCCCGCAGATCGAGGGCCAGTCTCGGAGCGCCTGAGCGCCCTTTACGTTGGTGGTAAGATAATGGCTTGCTGACAGAGCTTTGGCGATGATGCCCCCTTGCGCTGTTGCCAAGCGTAGTAGCCACATCTAGCGACACCTATCACTTGGCACATACGCTGAATACTGAAGGCGTAGCGATGACGATGGATAAAGGCGTACTTCACTTCAGGCTTCTCGCAAAGTACACCGCGGCCTTTTTTGTGATGGTGACCCGTCCTGAATAGAGTTGACACGTTCTTGTCCTTATTTTGGGAGAGCGTGATGAGTCAACGAGTTAAGCGCACACAGAAAGACTACACTCTGGCCTTTAAACAGGCCGTGGTAGATCAAGTGGAGCTCGGTGAGATGACCTATAAGCAGGCGCAGAGTCGTTACGGTATTCAAGGTCGCTCAACGGTACTAAAGTGGTTACGTCGATATGGCCATCAGGACTGGCGTCCCTGTGCCACACAGCACTCTAGAAGGAGTCCCGACATGCCTCGGCCACTTACCCCTGAACAGCGGATCAAAGAGCTTGAAGAGAAGTTGCGGCTTGCTGAGCAAAAGGCTCAGTTCTTCGAAGCGGTTGTTGAGGTGATGGAGAAGGATTTTGGGGTGTCTGTAAAAAAGCAGCCAGGCAAGTCCTCACGCAAGAACGTGTTGCCGGATTAACCATTAGCAGGGTATGCCACCTTCTAGGTATCAGTCGCCAGGCTTGGTATCAGGCCAAAAAAGCGCAGCAGTCGCGAGAAGCCCGGGAGCAGCGAATCGTCGACTTTGTTCGAGACATACGACTTACTCAGCCCCGACTGGGCACCCGCAAGCTGCATCATCTGCTGCACCGCCAGGCCGATCAAGAGTTGCACGTGGGACGAGATCAGCTCTTTCAGGTACTTCGTGCACGGCGTCTGCTGGTGCCCATACGACGAGCTTATCATAAGACGACTCACAGCCATCATCGCTTCCGGCGACATCCGAACTTACTCAAGCCAGGCCCCGAGCAGGTGGTCGCCTGCCGTCCTAATCAGGTCTGGGTCGCTGACATTACCTATCTACCGACGCGTCACGGGATGAGCTATTTAAGTCTGGTCACCGACGCTTACTCCCGCAAAATTGTCGGTCATCACGTCCATGAGAGCTTACGTAGCCAGGACGTCGAGCAAGCCTTACGCAACGCTCTACGCCAACGGCCAGGAAGCGAGCCGTTAATCCACCACTCGGATCGAGGCATCCAATACTGCTGTGACAGCTATCAGAAGATACATCGCCAGTACGGTATCCAGTGCTCAATGACAGACGGTTATGACTGTTATCAAAATGCCCTAGCGGAGCGTATCAACGGGATACTGAAGACTGAATTTATCTTGATTCAGCCAGGAAATGTTGATCAAGCGCGTACGATGGTGAATGAGTCCGTGAGATTTATAACAGTCAGCGGCCGCACTTGGCGCTTAAATACAAAACGCCCAATGCAGTGCACTGGGCGTTTGAGATGAAATAAGTGTCAATCTATTTCAGGACTAGACATGGCCAGCTCTTCGTTGGCTTCGGCTAACTGGCGCTTCAAGCGAGCGTTTTCTTCTGCCAACGACTGCTCTCGTTCAGAGGTGTCTTGCTGAAGCTGGGCTTTAGAGCGCCACTGATAAAGCTGGCTCGTATGCATGCCCAGTTCACGAGCCGCTGCTGTAACGCCAATGCGATCAGCTAGCGCTAATGCTTCTTGACGGTAGGCATCTGAGTAACGGGTATAAGATTTTTTCTTCATTAGTGTTGTCGATCTTGCCATGATGCACCTCATCGTAGCGTATTACATTCTAGAGGTGTCCACTGTTACTGGGCAGGATCAGTTAGAGCGTTTACAAAACGACAGGCACCTTATTGCTAAATTAGACAATAGCACTTCAAACTTCAGCTCTTTGATCATTTCACCACATACTAGTAGCTGATAGCTTATTCGTGCTCAAATATAGCACCCTAAAGAAAGGAACGCGTTAGTACATCTCGGCACAAAATATCAATTTTCTTCTTAAACGACAAAACCCCACAAGAAGTGGAGTTTGTCAGCAATTTGAAGCCATTAACTGGCCTCTTTTACTCAGTATTTCACTAAGAAGTGTCAAGTCTGGCTAAAGTACGTTTTTGTAAACCACTCCCCCTTTCATAATCAGCAGGAGCTGCTCATCCGGCTGAGTCAGAACATTAATATCATCCAAAGGATTGTCCTTGAGCACGATAATGTCTCCTCTCGCACCTGGAATAATCTCTCCAAAATCACCGGTGTGACCATAGGCGTCGGCGGCGTGACTTGTCGCTGCACGAATCAGCTCATCGGTGGGCACCACGTCCTTACGCAAATTAAACTCGTTAAGCTGATGGCGCTGCATCCGGCCAAGCAGATCAGATCCATAAAGCATTTTAACGCCGTAACGCTGAGCCATTTCTAGCGCTTTACCGCCAGAATCCAGCACATCATAAACCTTGCGTTGTAGATGCTCAGCCATACCCGCCTCTACACCTTCCTTCGCTAGGGCATCGTAGGTGCAGAGGGTCGGAGTAAGATAAGCGTCGTACTCAAGGAATAGCCGACAGCTCTCCTCGTCCATGAGGTTGCCGTGTTCTATCGTCTTGACGCCTCGCGGGATTAGCCGGTTGATAGCGCGCGCCGTGTAAGCATGCGCCATGGTATGAATATTGGCGGCGGTGGCTTCTTCCACAATGGCATCAATTTCCTCAAGCGAAAATTGAGTGCTGTCGATACGGTCAGTCGGTGAAGAAACGCCGCCCGAGGCCATAATTTTAATCTGGGTGGCCCCCTTTCGAATTTCATCTCGAGCGGCCCGGCGTACTTCGCTGACACCATCGCAAACGCGACCTAGTCCCGCGCAGCAGAAGCAGCCCTCAAAAGTTTGCTGCCCTGGACCGCGCATGTCGGCGTGACCGCCAGTCTGGGAAAGTGCATTCCCGGCGTACATGATGCGCGGGCCGACCAAAGCGCCTTCGTCTACCGCTTTGGCTAGACCGTAATCTGCACCGCCAGCGTCGCGCACGGTCGTGAATCCGCGCATCAACATAGCTTCCAGCAGCTCGCTTGATTTGGCACCGACATAGAAAGGCGAAAGCGTCTCAAGCAGAGCAAAATTGGGTGTAATTGCCGTGACGTGCACATGTGAATCAACCAAACCGGGCATCAAGAAGTGGCCCTGAATATCGATGACCTGATCATCACTACCCTCTAGCGGCGAATCGCTCACATCGGTGATACGACCATCCTGAATGCGCACCTGCTGGTTCGCGAGTACTTTTCCGTTGCGCGTGTCGATGACGTTGGCATTAATTAAACGTGTCTTTGTCATGAGGGTTCCTTGTGGGTATTTCATGTGAGAGAGGCGTTAAAACATTTTTTGAGGGAGGTAGAGCGAAAGCGCTGGAATCAGCACGATCAACAACAGGGCAACAATATCCATGACGATGAACCAGGCAACGCCCTTAAAGACTTCAGACAGGGTGACGCTATTGCCCAGGGCACCTTTGATGACATACACATTGAGCCCGATAGGCGGAGTGACCAGCCCCACTTCCAGCAGCTTGACGACGATGATCCCGAACCAGATCAGGTTAAGGTCAGCGCCCTCTACTAAGGGCAGGATTAAAGGTAGAGTGAGCAGGAGTAGACCAATTGAGTCGATAAACATACCCAGAACGAGATAGATCAGTGCAACCGCGAGAATGATCCACCAGGTCTCAGTGCTGACGCCAAGAATCAACTCGGAAAAAGCGGCGGGTACGCCACTCATGGCTAGAAAACGGGTGAAAAACAGCGACCCGATGAGAATAATGAAGATGCTGGCCGTGCTCACCGCCGTGCTAACCAGCGCTTCACGAATGGCCGCAAAGGTTAGCGTGCGCCGCGTAAATGCGATCAGAGCAGCAATGGTTGTACCCACGGCCCCCGCCTCGGTAGGCGAGAAAATACCCATAAAAATCCCGCCCAGCACGGAGCCGATCAGCAGCGGCAACGGCCAGATATGCTTAAAGGCATCCCATTTTTCGCCCCAGCTAGAGCGCACATCAGCGTTGCCCGCCAGGCTGGGATTCAGCTTGGTGCGCACCATAATCATGGCGATGTAGAGCAGTGCTGAAAGTACACCGGGAATGAATCCCGCCATAAACAGCTGCCCCACCGACACCTGGGCATAAACGCCATAGAGTACCAACAAAACGCTTGGGGGAATCAGCGAGCCGAGTGTTCCAGATGCGGCGACGGTACCGGTGGCCAAACCCTTGTCGTAGCTATGCTTTAGCATTTCGGGCACAGCAATACGCGACATGGCCGCCGATGTTGCGACGCTAGAACCCGAAGCGGCGGCAAAGAAGGCAGAGGCCATGACACTGGAAACAGCCAGACCGCCAGGCAGGCGCGCCAGATAAAGGCGCATGGCATGAAACAGACCTTGGGTCATATTCGTGCTGGTACACAAATAGCCCATGAACAGGAACATAGGTGCAGCGGTCAGCTCCCAGGTACCCGCAAAGTCAAACGGAGTGGCTGAAACCATCCCCCAGGCCACACGCATGCTGGTCATTTCACCAATGCCAATAATTGACACCAAACCTAGCGCAACTCCGATTGGCACGCGCAAGGCTATCAGGGCCAAGGCGATGGCAATGCCTGCCACACCTATCTCGATATTACTCATTAGGAAACTCCTACAGGGCTTGGCGTTGTTGCAGCGCCTTAATCATGTTGGCGAGGATGGCCAAGCACATAGCAGCAAAGCCAACCGGTAACGCCCAGCGACTGGGCCAAAGGTAGAAAGTGAAGTTGGCCATGGCCGTTTCCGTTCGAACCGTAGCGCGCACTGCATCTAGATAGCTCTGGTAACAGAGCATGCCGAAATAGAGGAGCCCAAGGGTACTGGCGAACAGGTAAAGCGTCAGTTGGGCAATAGGTGGAAGCCTTCCCACCAGTACATCCACGCTGATGTGTTCCCGCTGAAGCTCTACATAGGCGAGTGGCAGAAAGACGACGGCTACCATGTAGTAAAAAGAGACAAACTCCAGGGTGCCGGTAAATGACTTTCCGAATAAGTAGCGCAGCCCTACATCAAGTGAGACATGCAGTGCCATAAGCACCAGAAATAACGCTGCCAGCACCATGGCACTTTTGGCGATCCACTGGCTCAACGACTCTACGTATTTGGCAATCATGCGGGCTCACTCCTATTCGCATCCGAGGCAGAAAACCCCAGTTCCAGCAGCGTCTCTTTCCAGAACAGCAGCATATCGCGGTAGAGTTCAGGGTCATCACGCCAAATGCTTTGCGCCCCCATACCCCGCATCATGCACAAAGTGGCATTCAGGGCGACGCGATTCTGGTGTGACGTATGGCTGGAACTGGCGACCAACTGCTCCCAAATTTGCTCCAGAGAGTCATTGAAATTAGCTGCCAACGGCACTAACACTTTCATGATGTCAGGGTCGGTGCGTGCATTAGTGAGATATTCCAGGGTCACCATATAAAGGTCGCCCTTGAAGTGCTCATGCAGTGCTTTAAGCAAGCTGTCAAAATTAAGCTCACCCGCTCTAACCTTAACGGCCATCTCTCTGACGCTTTCCACTTCGCGACTTAGCAAGTCCTCAAGCGCCGCCTGCATCAATAAGGTCTTGGATGGATAATGGTGAACTAGAGCACCCCGAGAAACACCCGCCAGACGTGCGACATCCACCGTTGACGTAGCACGAATGCCCTTCTCAAGAATGCACTCGATAGTCGCTTGCGTCACCCGAGCCTGGGTTTGGCGTGAGCGTTCTTCTTGATTCTGTCGCTTCGTCATAGCGAACCCTTATTTGGCTGAGGCCGCCTCAATGAGGCGGCCTCAGTATTGCCTATTAATAGATTCCGTAGTCAGCAGGAAGCTTATTGTAGATCTCTTCCATGGCCAGTTCGGCCAGAGCCTTTTCGTCTTCGCGATCAACTTCGCTGATTAAGGCATCCCACTTCTCGTAAGTCGCGATAAAATCATCAATCAGCGCTTCTGGGTCTTCAACACCGTACTCATCACGGGCCTTATCGTAGACATTGGCCAAGGCCTCATCGCGGAAAGCCTCCACAGATGCCATCAGATCCTCTTCAGGCTGGTAGATGTTGTTGCCATGGGCAGCGGCTTCTTCCAATGCGGTTTCAGAAGCGTTGAGGAACTGGACAATCATGCGTGTCATTGCGTTGGCCGTCGCTTCTTTAAAGACATCGCGCTCTTCATCGCTGAGGCTAACCCAAAAGCCCGAGTTGAAGCCCCACTGAGGGCCAGACCAATACATGCCAGTGGGCAGCAGCGTCGTGTACTCGGCGACTTCCCAAAGAGACCGATCGATCAAGTCATTAGGCGCATTCGTTGCACAATCTAATGATCCCCGATCAAGACCGCTGTACATCTCACTGGAAGGCACATTAACCGGTGTTCCACCTGCTTGTTCGACCCAGGCAGAAACAGTCGAGCCTGCGGTACGAATACGCTTACCACGTAGCTCGTCAAGATTGCGGACTGGCTCGCGGCAGAACAGCACATAGGAAGGCGTGTTATAGGCGCCCAGGTAGACAATATCCAGTTCCTCCCACTCGGCTAGCTGAATGGGATTATTAAGGCTGAAGTCTGTCACCGCCAGAATTCCAACCAGCGGGTCGTCATAGTTAAAGCCTAACTCCTGAACGGCATTCGCTACCGGCATTTCAGAAGGCGTGTAAATAGCCGCGTGGTGAGCAACCTGAACCACGTTATCCTGGATACCCTGCAGGTTAGCGCGTGGCGCCAGCAGGACGGTGCCGGTATAAACCTCGGGTTGCAGTTCACCGTTTGAGAGCTCCTTGACCATTTCAGCCCACTCGATATAACCGTAACGAGAGTGGGGGTGTTGCTGGTCGTAAAACGAATTGGCAATAAAGGAGGTTGCAGCATGGGCCGAAGAAGCAACAACAGGCAAGACCAGCGCTCCAACGGCGAGTGTCAGCGTATTACGAGTGAAGTTCATATAGTTTCCCGGACCGATTTAATCGGCTGTTTTTTCTGTTGTATTGTTTCATATTGTTGACACGTCACCCGATGTGGCGCGTGCACATAATTCAATCTAGACTTCTAATAACAAAAAAACAAGCAGGTCTGTTTGTTTTTAACATGACCAGTTCCGCGGATAAAGGTTAAGTAATGAAAGTAAAGGAAAACCCCACTCGACTTGATATAGCGGGCACCTGGCAAGGGATTCGCATGATGCTGCCTTTGGCGGTTTTTACGATCGCGTTTGGATTAGCGTTTGGCGTAGCCTCTGTGCACCACGGATTGGCCGGTTGGGAGGCGATGTTAATGAGTCTGTTTGTCTTCGCAGCGCCTTCGCAATTTGCGGCCCTAGAGATGTGGCATTCGCCTCTGCCGCTGCTTGCGCTGGCAGCCGTCACACTCGCAATTCATACCCGACATATGCTAATGAGTGCGGCGCTCTACCCCTGGCTCAAGGTGTTACCTCAACGCCAACAATTCGCGATGGTGATTCTGCTGACCGATTCCAACTGGGCAATGGCACTGGGAGAGTATCAGCGCGGCGAGCGAAACCTGGGCATTCTGCTAGGTGGCGGCATAGCGCTGTGGGGGGCCTGGGTCGGTGGCACTGCAATAGGTCTAGCCTTCGGTGGGGGCATTACCGAGCCTGAACGCTTCGGCCTTGATGTGATCATGCTGTGCTTTCTGCTGATGATCGTTGTCGGTGGAACCCCACGAGTAGCAATGGCCCTACCCTGGCTGGCAGCAGCGGCGAGTGCATTAATGGCGTACTGGTGGCTGCCGCCTTATCTCCATGTGATGGTAGGCGCAATTACCGGGGGCGTGGTGGCCGTATCGCTGCCTGGACGATTGTTCAGGGAAAGCGCCTCATGAGTTCATCATTAGTGTGGCAGTCGTTGATAGCCATCATGCTAATGGTAGTCATTGCTTATGGCTCCAGAGTGGTGGGGCTGCTAATCATGTCACATGTGCCGCTAGGACCACGCGTGCGACGATTCGTCGATGCCATGTCTAGTTCAGTCCTGATTGCCGTTATTACGCCTATCATCGTTCATGGTGACGGCGGCGTTCGGCTCGCGGCACTTGCAGCGGGTACGGTTGCGGTAGCATTTAGAAGCCCGCTGGTATCGATTGCTATGGGCATGCTTTGCGCTGCGGGTTGGCGCTGGTGGGTTGGGTAATATCGTGCGAAAACGGTGGAATTGAAAACCCCAGCGAGCGCATGTGCGAAACAGGCAGTATGCTCGCATTAGCGACCACGTAGCCGTTGCCGGCACCTACCAAGGCAACAGATGGATAGCATCGTTATCGGCATTGAGCAAACCATTAGAATGCCTCTTTACATCGAGCGTTTGAGCGATGCCCCCCATTCTCAATAGCATCCGTGTTTAGCGCCTGAAGTTACTTTATCGTTTTTTAACGCTAGTTGCTCGGCATCGGCGGAAGGCGTTAACCCACCCAGTTCCTTCTTCGGTCGTTCCTCGTTATATTCCCGCCGCCGCCTCGATGATTACCCTCGCGTGATGCAGGCTGGTGAACCAGCGCTCATTCAGGCATTCATCACGGAAGCGCCCGTTGAACAATTCGATATAGGCGTTTTGATTGGGTTTTCCAGGTTCGATTAAAAAAAGGTAACGCCACGTAGATGAGTCCACGCCAGCATGGCGCGCCCACAGAATTCCTTACCATTATCTGTATGAATGGCGTTGAGTAGCCCACGGTGTACAGCCAGCTGATCCAGAATCCGTGTTAAAGATAGCCCACCAATGGCAAGTTCAGGCACGATTGCCACGGCTTCATGGGTAGCGTCTTCGACAACAATGAGATTCTTAATCACGCGTCCCCCTGCCGTTCGATCAAACACAAAATCCATTGACCAAACCTAGTTAGCGGCACAAGGTCGGCCCAGGGGCTTTCGCTCTGAGGTAGGCACCTTCTTACGCTTACGGCGTTTTACCTACAACCGAGCCGCCGCGTAGAGACGCTCAACGCGCTTATGATTGACCCGCTCACCGGCTTGACGAAGCTTCAGGTAAATCATGCCAGCGCCATAGCGACGATGCCGATGAGCCAAGGCAACAGTGCGTTCACGCAATGCCTCTTGCGGCCAGGAGTCGATTGATAGCGCAATGCACTGGCACTCATACGGATGACACGGAGTGTTCGGCGCTCACTTAGGCCACGTGACACCATAAAGCGCACCACGCCTCGGCGTGCAGGGGCGCTCACGGCTTTTTCTCAGCGCCTCGCGAGTGACCTCCATCTCCAGTGGCGACTCCGCGAGCAGCTTTTTCAAGCGCCCATTTTCAGCTTCGAGTTCTTTGAGCCGCTTGGCATCGGGCACGCTCATGCCACCAAACTTGCTGCGCCAAAGGTAATAGTTGGGCCGTGCCAACGACATCGCTCTTTGATAGGGAGCCCTGCTTTGGCTTCGCCCAGGAACCCTATGATCTGTTCTTCGCTGAAACGCTTTCTCATGCCCGATCTCCTTACACATAGGATCGGACTCTAAAGTGTAGCGCTATTCAATCTGGAGGTTTTCGATGGAAACATCATATACCTAACGACTGAAGAGCTTGCCCAGCGGATTAAGTACGACTTCCGCACCATTCGTCAGCAGTTAAAAGATAGCGTTCTTATTGGGGACACTCACTACATAAAGCCATTTGGGCGGCGGAAGATTCTGTTTCTCCGGGAAGCGGTCGAACACGAAATGCTGAAGACTACTCATGGCAGACTCTTTATTCCTATGGAAAACGGAGGATTCAGCCATGGGTACCCGTCAACGTAAAGAGACAGGCAAGCTCTATCTGGACTTTTTCGGCCAAGGCTTGCGGCTGCGCGAACAAACTGCGATTAAAGAAACGCTGGCCAATCAAAAAAACACCCATCGCCTGCACTTACTGACGGCATTCAGCAACTTACTGATGAGTGATAAATACCTGTAGGAGTAGGGTTAATTTGCCTATTCCCCACTCAATGAGCGAGAGACAGGCAAAGAACGGCAGAAAAGTGTCTGAATTTTTCGTTTTCTATCAGCTCACGTGAGATTTGACAAATATAGGTAGTTACTCAGAACTCTCTTAGTAACTTTAACCATTAATAGACCGTGACTAACGGTAACAAGTAGATTGGCGGTGAAATATAGCCATCTCCAGACTCATTAAAACTATGAGTCATTATTATAAATGCTATTTCTGTATCAGAGGCAGCCCGGCCCCACTGATAGTTCAACCGCAGATTCCTTAAATCCACCTATATAAGAATTGCTTGTTTTCTGACTCATAACACACACTTCAGTGGATAAACAATCTTATCTGCGCCAGCGTGTCCGGGAAACTATAGCCACTTCAGCCCGCCGAATGGCCACCGTTGAGCAGATTTTCGCCATACTCAAAAGCTGCTGATGCTGGAACCTTGATTCTGCCAGAAGTGGTTACAGCTTAGATGTAATGAGTTATAACCTGATACGCTTGAGCGTAAATGGAACGATGGTAAAACCTCCCTGAGAACTCTATCGGATTTTTATTATCTGAAACGAATGAGTAATTAAAATCAAAATACCCCAGACAATGTCCGGGGCGTTTTACTCATCAGTCTAAAGGAATGTAGATGGAGTTTTCGCCCGGTCTTCTGATGCACCTTTTTATGCAGTGGAACGTCGTGAGAAGAGCAGCGGCGAGAGCGCGATTCAGAAGTCTGATTCACCTGGGAAGTACTTCTGATAAATCTCGTCGTAAGTACCATCCGCCCTAAGTTCCGACAGTGCGGCATTAAACTGCTCGGCGAGCTCCCCATCGCGCTGACGGAAGGCAATCCCGAAGCCCTCACCGAAGTACTCTTCAGGTTCGTTGACCAGCTCACCTACCACTCGATATCCCTCGCTACCGTCGAGTAGAGTAGCCACGCCAGCCGGATGATCCAGGAAGATGAGTTCAACGCGGCCCGTTTTCATGTCCATGATCATGTCGGACGTGGTCGAGTAGCGGCTGACCTCGGCCACGTCGCTGAAGGTGTCGGTCACATAACTGTCCTGCAGGGTCCCGCGTTGCACACCGATGGCCTTGCCGGCCAGCGTCTCTGGATTGATGGTCTCTACGTCAAGATCTGCGGCCCCGAACCAGGCGGAATAGGGCTTGATGTAGGGGGCGGAGAACAACACTGTCTCGCGGCGCGCATCGTTGATGGTCATAGAGGACATGATGGCGTCGTATTTACGGGACAGAAGGCCCGGGATGATGCCGCTCCACTCCTGCACCACCCACTCGCACTCACGGGAGATACGCTCACACAAGGCGTTGCCCAGGTCAATATCGAATCCAGTCAACTCGCCACTGGGCAGGCGGTACTCCATGGGCGCGGTGGGCACGTCGACGCCGATGCGTAACGGATCCTCGGCGCTGGCAGTCGCGGAGAGGCCGATAAGGGCGGCGGCGGTCAGAGAAGAGAAAGTCTTGTTCATGTTGTGGATCTCCTATGGTTTCTGCGGAATGGCATTGCCGAATGCCATGATCTTGCGGCGTTGCTTGCGGACGCCTCTGAGCTGCGGATTGAAGCGAGCCTCCAGACGGCGGAGTACGTAGAGCAGGGTCAGGGTGATGACCAAGTAGATCAGGGCGGCAAAGATGAACGCCTCAAAGGGAGCATAGAAGCGTGAGTAAACGAACTGGGCCGCCCCAGTGATATCCATCAGCGTCACTGTGCTGGCGATTGCGCTGGCATGGAGGGTTAGTATCACTTCGTTGCCATAAGCGGGCAGCGCCCGACGGAAGGCGCTGGGGAATACGATGCGCTGATATATCAGTGGCCGACTCATGCCACAGGCCTTAGCCGCCTCGAGTTCGCCACGGGGGGTGTTGACGATGGCGCCATGGAAGATCTCGGTAGTGTAGGCCACGGTGTTGAGGATGAAAGCCAACAGCGCCGGCAGGAACGGCTCCTTGACCAGCGGCCAGAGCCAGCTCTCCTGGACGTCGTCAATGAACACAACGCCGTAGTAGATCAAGTAGAGCTGAACCAGTAGCGGGGTGCCGCGAAACACGTAGGTGAAGGCCTGCACAGGACGCCTGAGCCAGCCATGGTGGGAACCACGGGCCAGGGAGAGCGGCAACGAGATCACGAAACCCACCAGCAGCGACAGCGAGACCAGAGCGAGCGTCGTCTTGATACCCTGCCAGTAGACGGCAAGCGTATCAGGGGTGAAGATCGCGCGCTCGGCCAGCCAAGCGGTGAGCGACTCCATTAGCATATCGATCATGACCTCCCCCCTGTGAAACCGGCGTTGTATTTCCGGGTCAGACGCTTGAACACCCACTCCGAAAGGCTGGTCAACAGCAGATAGATGACAGCTACGAACAGCATAAAGGTGAAGGGCTCGAGGGTAGTTTTGGAGGCCTGGGTAGCGACGCGAACCATATCCGACAGACCAATCACCGAGACCAGCGCGGTGGTCTTGAGCAGCACCAGCCAGTTGTTCGAGAGGCCAGGGAGAGCGTGGCGCATCATTAACGGGAAGCGGATGCGCCGGAATATCAGCGCCCGCCTCATACCGCAGGCAGTGGCCGCCTCGACTTGGCCCTTGTCGACGGCCTGGATAGCGCCGCGGAAGGTCTCGCCCATGTAGGCACCGAAGATCAGGCCAATGGTCAGAACGCCGGCGATGAAAGCGTCGATATTGAAAAACAGGTCGAGTCCGAAGCGCGCATAGAGCCAGTCGGAGACGTCATTCATCAGCATCTGGCCGCCGAAGAAAAACAGCATCATCAGCACCAAGTCCGGAACGCCTCGGATCAGCGTGGTATAGAGCGTCGCCAGCAGATGAGGAAGACGCCGCTTCGACAGCTTGGCGCTGGCGGTGACGAGACCGAGTAGCACGGCGATGATCAGCGAAAGTGCAGCCAATTCGACGGTAACCAGAGCACCCTCGACTAGACGCATGCCGTAGCCATGAAGATTCAGCATGGAAGGACTCCTTCAGCGGGTCGAGAGGAACTGGCGCAGTCGGACCGATTGAGGGGAGCCCAGCACCCGCTGCGGGGGTCCCTCTTCTTCCACCTCACCTTGGTTCAGGTACATGATCCGGGTCGAAACGTCCCGAGCGAAGTCCATCTCGTGAGTCACTAGCACCATAGTGCGCCCCTCCTCAGCGAGCTGGCGCATCACCGCCAGCACGTCGCCGACCAGTTCTGGATCGAGCGCCGAGGTCGGCTCGTCGAACAGCATCACGTCGGGGTCCATCGCCAGTGCACGAGCAATGGCGCCGCGCTGCTGCTGGCCGCCGGACAACTGCGAGGGATAATGGTCAGCGCGCTCGTCTAAGCCGACCTTAGCCAGCAGCTCATAGGCCCGATCTAAGGCCTTTCTCCGAGGCATTCTCAGCACGTGAATGGGGGCCTCGATGATGTTTTCCACGAGCGTCATGTGGGCCCACAGATTGAAGCTCTGAAACACCATGGCGACCCGCGAGCGCATCCACTGCACGCGTTTGTCGTCCTCGGGGAGTCGCCCGTGGCGGGTCATTTTGAAGCGGATCGGCTGGCTGAGGATTTCGAGCTCTCCACCGTCAGGCTGCTCGAGCAGATTGAGGCAGCGCAGGAAGGTGCTCTTGCCCGAGCCGGACGAACCTATCAGGGTGATAACGTCGCCGCGTCGGGCCGTCAGTGAAATTCCCTTCAGCACCTGGGTCTCGCCGAAGCGCTTCGCGATGCTCTCAGCCTTGAGCAATACTTCTGGCTCAGTGGTGAGCATGGTGTCCTTGACGTTCGTCTGGGACGTTCGAG
Organism: Halomonas sp. MS1; assembly: GCF_024182575.1. Lineage (NCBI taxonomy): Bacteria > Pseudomonadati > Pseudomonadota > Gammaproteobacteria > Oceanospirillales > Halomonadaceae > Halomonas > Halomonas sp. MS1. The sequence goes on along the minus strand of NZ_CP098926.1, from coordinate 2,091,499 downwards.
ACTCTGGCAGTGGTGTTGTCATTGTTGTCATTGTTGTCATGGGCATCATCGTTTCAGTGGCAGTACTGGGAGAAGCTCGCTTCGAGCAGAGTCAGGAAGGCCTCGATGTCCTTGGACTGGATGACCATCGGCGGCTTGATCTTGAGCACGTTGTCATCGGGACCGTCGGTGGAGAGCAGCACCCCATTGAGGCGCAGGTAATGACAGATACGTTTGGCGGTGGTGGTATCGGGTGCAAGGCTCGGGCCTTCGATGATCTCGACGCCAAGGAAGAGTCCGCGGCCACGTACCTGCCCGACCCTGGGGAAGCGCTCAGCCAGAACTTCGAGGCGACCCTTGAGTGAGTCGCCGAGGGTCCTGGCATGGTGTTGCAGGTCTCGGGACTCGATTTCATCGAGCACCGCCAAGGCGATGGCACAAGACACCGGGTTGCCGGAGAAGGTGTTGAAGTACTCCATGCCGGTACGGAAGGCCTCAGCCACCGCCCGAGTAGTGACCACTGCTGCGATGGGGTGTCCGTTGCCGATGGGCTTGCCCAGGGTAACGATGTCCGGGGTGACGTCATACTGATCGAAGGCCCAGAAACTGCTGCCGGCACGGCCAAAGCCGACCTGGACCTCGTCGGCGATGTACAGGGTGCCACGTGCCTGCAGATGACGTGTCACGCCCTCGAGGTAAGTTCCAGGCCAGATCCACTGCCCACCGACGCCAGCGAAGCTCTCGACATAGAAAGCCGCTGGTTGCTCGCGAGCCTGAGAAAGGGTCTCGAGTGCCTCTGCCAGATACAGCTCATCGGCCCCCTCGCCACGATGTCGACCGCGATAGGTATCGGGGAAAGGCAACTTGATCACGTGCTCCGGGGTACCCTGGCCGCCCGGTCCGTCGTGTTTGTAGGGGCTAATGTCGATCAGGCTCGAGAGGTGTCCGTGGTAGGCATGTTCCAGCACGGCCAAATCGTGACGTCCTGTGTAGTTGCGAGCCAGACGCATCGCTAAGTCGTTGGCCTCGCTGCCAGAGTTGACCAGGAAGACCACCTCCAGATGGCCCGGCAGGGTAGCCAGCAAACGTTCGGAGTAGGTCACGATGGTGTCGTGTAGATAGCGGGTGTTGGTGTTTAGCTCGGCCATCTGCCGGGAGCCAGCCGCCACCACGCGCGGATTGGCGTGGCCCACATGACAAACGTTGTTGACCATATCTAGGTAGCGTCTGCCGTCCTCTGCGATCAGATAGGCCATGTCGCCGCGTACGATCTTTAGTGGATGCTGATAGGCATGGCTCAGAGTGGGGGAAAGTAGCTGACGACGAGCATGGAGCAGCGTAGCGATGCCGTTGCGACCGCCGTAGACATTGCCACGGCCAAGTGCTAGATCGGGATCGAGATAGACCGCTGCGACCGCTTGCCACTCCTCAGCATCCAGGCTCGTGCACATTCGCAGGCCACCGATATCCCCCTCCCCCCACAGGCAAGTCAAGGTGATGGTCTGGCCCGCAGCGAGAGACAGAGAAAAGCCCTCTATGCTCAGTTCGGCCCGCGGCAGAGGCGCGCTCGGATCGGCACTACGCAGGATCAGGCTGAGGCGTCCCAGATGGTGATCCTGCAGGCCAATCAGCAGACGATCGTCGCGCTGATCAACTCGGGTGACACGAACGTTGTTGCGCAGCACCAAGTCGCGCTGAGCGATAAAGGTCTCGCCGGTGGCGATCTGCCCTTCGACACCGGCCATCGGAACGCCAAAGGTCCGCGATGGCCTCAAAGCGGTGTAGCGATCGTCACCCAGCACGTCCAGCACTCCCCGCTTCGCCAGCCACTCCCTGCGCTCGTTCAGGAGGGCTAGCATCGAGACGGGATGGCACAAGGCGATCAGCTCCTCGGCAATCAGTTCTGGGCCGAGCGTGGTGAAGAGGCGCCACTGACGCAAGATCTGCACTTGGGATATGGCGATATAGGGCGCGTCTTGGCCGGCGGCAGCGGCCTTCAGGTAGTTCATTCGACTCAGCAGGATGCGCAGCAGGATGAGCCGTGGCAGACATTCGAGTTCCACCCTGGAGAGCGGCCGAATGCTGTGATAGCCCAGAGTCAGTTGCTTGAGCGCTTCCAGGCGGTCGGGACTGCGGTCAGTCAGGTAGACCGCGGCAACGGCGAGTTCAATGACAGTGAAGGCGTGGCAGGCATCACCGAAATCGATCAAGCCACTGGGATGCTCCGATGTCGGCGAGTCTAAGAACAGGTTGTAGTCGTTGGCGTCGTTATGGATCAGCTGAATGGAGAGCTCATGCTCCCGGGCGCGTACGAAATCGACGCATGCGGTCATCTGCTCGCGCATCTCGTGTTGCAGTCCTCCAATCTCGGGACGCTCCGCGAGAGTACGATACGCGGTCAAATCCCAGTCGTGGAAGGGCCCCACGGGCCAGCCCAGAGCGCTTGGTTCGAGTTCGGCCAAGGCCAGATCGAGATGGCCAAGCCCTTCGCCAGTGGCATACAGCTGGGCTTCACTGGGAGGCAGGCCCTCGGCCCAGAGGGTGCCATCCAGATAACTTAGTAGGCGCAGCTGCCAGTTCTCCCCATCCAGCCTGAGCGTCACGCTCGCTTGGCCACCTCGGCTGCGCCGATGGCGCGGCAGCTTGAGCCCACCCAGGGGCTGGTCTTCCAGGGCTGTCATCAAGGCCACCTCAGCTTGGATGGTTGGGGCCCGGCTGAGTTTGGCCAAGTAACGGCTGCCATCGTCCAAGATCAGGCAGAAGTTCTGGTCGGTGTAGCCATCGAGGCGTTCGAGGGCTCCCGCGAGGCCAAAGTGCTCGGCAAGTGCCTCTACGACACACTGTTCGATGGTTTCGGACATGATCATCGTTTCTGACATGAAGTCATCCTCAGGCGTGGTGGGTGTGACCACTCTGTTGAGAAGAGGTGGGCTGGGGCCGGATATTGGCGTTGCGCAGCATGTTGAGTCCCAGTACGGCGCAGGTGATAGCCAGCAGCAGGTTGATCAGGGAGAAGAAGGTAAAGGGCGCGTAGATCAACGTCGGGACCCCTAGAGTGGCGGTCAGGAAAGCGCCGCAGGTGGTCCAGGGAATCAACGGAGACACCACGGTAGAGGCGTCTTCCAGCGCACGTGACAGGTTCTCGGGTGCCAGCCCCAACTCCTCGTACTTCTCCTTGAACATGCGCCCCGGCAGGATATTGCCCATGTACTGGCTGCCGGTGAGCATCAGCGTCGTCAAGCAGGCCAGGTGGGTTGACAGCACCAAGGCCCCCGGGGTCTTCGCACGCCGAGTCATGGTCTCGACTAGGCGCCTGAGGAATCCTGCGCTGGCCATGATGCCGCCGAAGGACATCGCCGCGACGACCAGCCACAGCATGTAGAGCATTCCGAACATGCCACCCTTGCTCAGAATGCGGTCAAAATGGGCATCGCCAGTGGTGGAGACATAACCCGTGGAGATGGCGCGCACAACACCCTCGATGACTGGGAACAGGGTGTTGTCAGATGCCGCGGCCAGGCGCAGGGCGTTGTCCGTCTGCCACAGCATAGCGGCCAGCGCGCCCATTAGTAGCCCGATGAACAGCGTCGGTATGGCATCGACTTTTCGGTAAGCGAGCACCAGAACCACCAGTAAGGGAGCAATCAAAAGCGGACTGATCACGAAGTTCGCTTCGAGCATGGTGCGCAGCTCGGCGATTCTCGACAGGTTGTCACTGGCATCGGTGGTCATTAGGCCAATGAGCCAGTACAGCGCCAGACTCGCGGCGAGGCTGAGAAACACCGTGCGTGACATCGCCTTAATATGGAGAAACAGCTCTCCTCCGGAGACCGCCGCCGACAGGTTGGTAGTGTCCGACAGCGGCGAGAGCTTATCACCGAAATAGGATCCCGAGATGATGGCTCCGGCGGTGACGGCGGTGGATAAGCCCACCGATTCGGCGATGGTAATCAGCGCGAGGCCTATGGTACCGGCGGTGGTCAGACTACTGCCAATGCTAACGGCGATGATGGCGCAAATCAGACAGGCACTGAAGTAGAAGGCGTCACCGGAGACCAGGAAAGAGCCATAGTAGATCATGCTCGGCACGATGCCGGACAGGATCCATACGCCGATCAGCCCGCCGACCAACAAGATGATGACGATGGCGTTCATGGACACGTTGATGCCTTCGAAAATACCGGCCTTGAGCGTCGCGAATCGCTCGCCACGGGCCAGAGCAAGTCCTGCCGCCAGGGCGGCTGAGAAGATCAGGGCAAGCTGCACAGGCCCGCCGAGAGACTCGCCCTGGAACATATAGATCATCAGGCTGATGGATGCGATAGCGACCACTAGTGGTGTCAGAGCCATGGCCAGCGGAGGGGCAGTACGGTCGTCAGTAGAAGATGCGGTCATTAGAGTCTCCATTATCGTTGTTGTTCTGGCATCGGGAATACCGGAGTGTGAATGGAACAGTGGCGTCGGGAGGCGCCGCCTAGGTTGCAATCGCTACGATGCGTCGCGGGTCGGGACACAGGCTGCGCCAGATGGCGATCTCGGATGGGAAGGCAGCACCGGGGTAGTCGCCCTCGAAGTTCAGCATGTCTAGGATCACCTGGAAGTGCAGGTGGGGTACCCACCCGCCATTCTCGGAGGGGGAACCAAGACGGCAGAAGGCGTCACCTTGAGCGACATGGTCGCCTCGGGAAAGCCCTTTCAGGCTCTGGCGTGACAGGTGCCCGTAAAGGGTGAAGAAGGGAGTGTCATCCTCCATAGCATGCTCCAAGATGATGGTGGCGCCGTAGTCGAGGCGCTTGGCGTTGTAGGCCAGGCTATGCACTTTGCCATCGAAAGGAGCATGTACCGGCGCTTCGGCGTGCTCGAAGACGTCGACGCCGAGATGGACGCTGCGCGCTTCATCGCCGCGGAAGAACTGGGGTTCACGGTAGAACGCCCGATCCTCCAGGTAGCGGCCGAGGGCGACGCGAGAGTCACCCATGGCGTCGAACAGCAAGCATGTATTGTATTCAGGGTCGGTGTGGCCGCCGAGAGCAAAGCGCTGCTCGCTGGCAAACTCAATGACCTCGTGCGTCTTGTGGGCAAGGCTCGTGAGCAGAGCGACCGGGCTCTGATTACGGTCGGCCCATCGTTGGAAGCGCGCTTCTCCTGGGCACGGGCTGAGCCCTAATTGATAGCGCAGCCCATACAGTGCAAGAGCAGGATGAACTACGCCATAGCGTGACATTAGGGCAATCCTCAACGCCTCGGGCAGACAATCGAGAACCGCGGGATCTTCAAGGGCCTCGGGGGCAAGTTCGGTCGCCGGCGCCGCATCTTGCCAGCGCAGGCAGAGGGATCGAAGGTTATCGTGGGTCGGCATGCTTCTCTCTCTTTAACGAGGGCACCCCCTCCCGGGGCACCCGATTATTACGTGGGAATCAGTCGAACTTGATGCCCTGGGCTAAGGGCAACTCGCGGGAGTAGTTCACCGTGTTAGTCTGGCGACGCATATAGCTCTTCCAAACGTCGGAGCCGGATTCGCGTCCGCCGCCAGTCTCCTTCTCTCCGCCGAAAGCGCCACCGATTTCAGCGCCGCTGGGGCCGATATTGACGTTGGCGATACCGCAGTCGCTGCCGTCAACCGAGACGAAGGCCTCGGCCTCGCTGAAATTACGGTAGCTAATCACGTAGAGAATCGGGTCAAAGGTCTCATGCTTTACCAGCTCGTCCTGCTGTTCGACCTCGACGATGGCTGGCGCCACGTAGTAGCCCTTGGGGTACTCGTCAGCCAGTCGACGTTCGCCGCCAAACACTCTGGCGCCCCACTCACGCGCCTTGCCGAGCACCGATTGCATTTGCTCAAACGCCTGAGCATCGATCAGCGGGCCGACCAGACTGCCCCCCATCGGGTCGCCGATGGTCACACCGGCATAGGCCCTCTTGACCCGCTCGACAACCTCGCCGCGACACGATGCTGGCACCTGTCGCCACTGAATGAATGCCGCTTCCGCATAGGCGATGCAGGCGTCCATCGCGTCGGCCCCCGGCATGCTCACGCGACCAATCTCGGCACCATCGGTGGGGCTAATCACCGGGTAATCACCTTGAAGACACTGCTCTACACGTACTCCCAGGCGCTGCATGATGGCGTCGTTCATTCTTTCTCCGACTGGTCGCGATATTAAGTGGGTACACACTCAGTATCATCAGGGTTGTGAAAAATGCTCAAGCGACGAATATTCGGGAGTTCATTCTATTTTTTCTTCATCTACCAGGATCTGCGTAGTATCAGTGCTGAAGCCACACCACGACTTCCTCAATGCTAAAGTCGTGCTTGCTTTAGCCAGCGATATTTGAGCAACATCTTAAGGGTGTGCTTGGTCACTAAAGCGATATTTAGTCAGATCAACATTCCAATAATTCATGTTTTATGAGTCGTGTCTATCTTCCCACCCCTGACCGCGATGCAGTGCTTTGAGGCGTCTGCCCGGCACCTAAGCTTCACCCGCGCGGGGGATGAGCTGAACCTGACTCAAAGCGCCGTCAGCAAGCAGGTAGCCCAGATGGAGTTAGTGCTTCCCTCCCCTGTTCCGCCGTGTGCGCAAGCGCCTGCAGATCACTTCTTAGGGCTCACTCTATCTAACCGAAGTGCGCAAGATACTCGCCCAGGTGGAGATGTCGACTCGCTACATGCAGTCCTACGGGGGTGAGAATGAGGTTCTTAACGTCACTACCCTGGCGACTTTTGGAGCCCGCTGGCTGATTCCCAGGCTCAACGGCTTTCGCTTTCGCCATCCCAACGTCTACCTAAACATCAGCAACCGAGTGGAGCCTTTCGATCTCGAAGAAGAGCACATCGACGTAGCCTTCTTCTTCGGCCACGGTGCATGGCCTAAAGCGGAGTGCATCAAGCTGATTGATGAAGAAATAGTGCCGATTTGCGCGCCAGCCATACTGCCACCCGGCGGTGTCGACGCTCCACTGTCATTGACTCGATTGGTATTAATGCAGAGCGCGACCCGGCCTGAAGCTTGGCATGACTGGTTCCAAGCTCAGGGGTGCTATACAGAGCACAGCTATCACGGGCCGCGGTTCGACACCTTCTATATGGCTCTGCGCGCAGCGCGGTCAGGCTGCGGCATTGCACTGGTGCCGAGCTTCCTGGCCTAGGAGGAACTAGCGGCTGGCCATCTGGTGATACCCTGGCCCTTCGCTCTGACGAGCCGAAATGCCTATTACTTGGCATATCCTGAGCACAAGGGGGAGATGGCCAAGCTCAAGGGGTTCATCAACTGGCTCCTTGAGCACCGCGATGTTGCGCCACCAGCGATACCATGCGGTGCGGCGTAGCCGAGCAACTGGAAGACGAAGTGACTCACCTCGTCGATGCATGTAGCTCAAGAAGGGCCAGTCTCGTTACTGCCATGCTCAGGCTATCGAACCTGGTGAAGCCACTTTCAACAGATAGCCTGAAGAGCCATCATGGCTCAGCATCACATTGGTCACCTGACATTGCCGATGGCGTCGATGCCCACAAAGATCTACATGTGACCACTGTCGTGGATACATATGATCGGATGCTTGATACCGCTAGCTTTCCGCCCTCCCTCTCTTCGTGCTTTTTCTATCTTCCCTGATCGTCGTCAAACTTGAACAAATCCCCTACCCCACAGCTGAATAATTTGCATAGCTTATCCAGCGCATCCAACTCAACACGCTGAGCTGTTTCTTTATAAAGCAACGTGATGGCGTTGCAGTTCAACCCCGTTTCACGCGCCACACCAACGATCTTCATTTTGTGCTCGCCCACCCAAGCGTGCGGGATGACCACGATCCATCAAAAATCACTCTGGATAGCTTGCTGTCATTCCAAATGGTAAAGAATCGCTTTCAAATATTTTTGCTATATGAAATATCACATACACCCCCTTCTCATTAGCGCACCGAAAACAAGATGACACCCCGGTGACATAAGAGTGGCAAAAATATGTCAATTAATTATAAATAGTTGATAAATATATAATTTAAATATTAATCATGACGCAAAGCTAGTCGCGAATCGTTAAAAATATCATCAAACTGACATTGTCTAGACAACTGGTGTTCATCTGGCTCGACCAGAATGTTGTTATTCCAAATGGGGGAGCAACATGTCTACTTCTATTATTCACGCTAAAGGCTTAAATAAGACGTTTGGGCATCGTCAGGTGCTTGATGACGTGAGCTTTTGCGTCGCACCTGGTGAAATGGTCGCGCTGATTGGCCCGTCAGGCTCCGGTAAGTCCACACTGCTGCGCCACCTCGTTGGCCTAACCTGCGGAAATCGAAAAAATGGCGGTCACGTGTCTCTGATGGGACGCGACGTACAGATGAACGGTCGTCTACACCGCGCTGCTCGCATTGAGCGTTGTCGAACTGGCTACATTTTTCAGCAATTCAACCTAGTAGGGCGTCTCAGCGTGCTAACCAACGTATTGGTCGGGCGGCTGGGTCGTATGTCCAAGTTACGCGCTCTCTTTGGCCGTTTCACCGATCAGGAACGTGAGCGTGCACGAGCTTGCTTGGCTCGGGTGGGGCTTGAAGAACTGATGGACCAGCGCGCTAACACCCTTTCTGGTGGGCAAATGCAGCGTGTGGCAATTGCCAGGGTACTGATGCAAGACGCCGAATTAATTCTGGCTGATGAACCAATTGCTTCACTAGACCCGCGCAGCGCTCGCGAGGTTATGGAAATCCTCAGTCGTATTCACGCCGAAGATGGCCGCACCGTGGTCGTCACACTGCATCAAGTCGATGTTGCTCGCCGCTATTGTCAACGTGCCGTCGCCCTTAAGGATGGCCGTTTGTACTTCGATGGCCCTATTAGTGAACTCACTGACACACGCCTGCAGGCACTTTACGAAAATGCTGATCTTGATGAGCTACGCACAAGCGAGCTGTCAAGCGACCAAGCATCCGCTGAAAACCGCCAAACTATTTCTGCGCATCACGCAGTAGCAACGCCAATGCCTAGCTGATAGCAGAACAGGCCGCTCTTCAACCGATACATCACTCGCAATCGAACACACTATGATCTCGGAGACACACTCATGACGTTTACTTCTTATCGCCGTCTACTTCTACCGCTGGTTGCGGGGATTAGCTTTGCTGCAAGCACTCAGCTGTTGGCCGCCGATACACTTAAGTTCGGCATTATTTCCACTGAATCCAGCCAGAACCAGCGGCCAATGTGGCAACCGTTCCTTGATGATATGTCGGAGGAGCTAGGCATGGAGGTTGAGCCCTTCTTTGCCACTGACTATGCCGCAGTGATTCAGGCGATGCGTTTTGATCAGATCGACTTAGCTTGGTACGGCAACAAATCGGCCATAGAAGCCGTTGATCGTGCAGGTGGCGAGGTTTTCGCTCAGACGATCCCTGCGAATGGTCAACCGGGATACTGGAGTTTGATGATTGTGCATCAGGACAGCGATCTGCACAGCGTCGAAGACGTCTTAGAGAACTCCAGTGACCTCGTGTTTGGTAACGGCGATCCAAATTCGACGTCTGGGTATTTGGTGCCAGGTTACTATGTGTTTGCCCAAAACGACGTCGATGTTGCTACTGCTTTTAAGCGCACTCTGAACTCCAGCCACGAAACCAACGCTTTATCAGTGGCCAATCGCCAAGTTGATGTTGCCACCTTTAATACCGAGAGCATGGAGCGTCTGGAGATCAGCGCACCTGAGAAAGCTGAGCAGCTTCGCGTAGTTTGGACGTCCCCGCTGATTCCATCTGACCCGCTAGTATGGCGCACCAACCTGTCCGAAGAGACCAAGGATGGACTGCGTGAATTCTTCTTCAATTACGGCGATAGCGACGAAGAACAGGCAATTTTAGAGCCACTGCAGTGGAGCCACTTTAAGGCCTCTAACAACGATGGTCTGCTGCCGATTCGCCAGCTTGAGCTATTCAAGCAACGTGCTGATGTGGCCAACAACGAGAGCCTGTCAGACGCTGATCGTGAGCAGCAGCTAGCTGAATTAGATGCACAGCTTGAGGCACTTAACCAACGCCTTCAAGACCTGCAAGGTGCTGAAACAAACACCGACACTGTTGCTACTACTGATTAATTTTCAGGCGACAAACCTAGATTATCCATAGCGGGGTGAGCGTAGACCGTTTTCCCCGCTCGGAGAGACCATGAACACCCATACATCTCAAATGACGGCATCGCTGTTGCGTCGGCGTAGCTGGTTATCACTGATTGGTTGGTTTGTGCTGCTTAGCGTGCTGGCTTGGTCCTGGCAGGGAGCAGAGATACGTCCAAGCTTACTGGTTAGCAATGCCGACAACATGGCTACCTTGGCTGGCGATTTCTTTCCGCCCACTTTCGGCAACCTTGGCCACTATATCAACCAGATGTTGGTGACCATCCAAATTGCCATTTGGGGGACGCTACTGGCGATCATCGTGGCGGTACCCTGCAGCCTGCTCTCCTCCGAGAACCTGGTGCCTTGGTGGGTTTACCAACCAATGCGCCGACTGATGGATGCTTGCCGGGCCATCAATGAGCTGGTGTTTGCCATGCTATTCGTAGTGGCCGTAGGACTCGGCCCCTTTGCAGGCACATTGGCGTTGTTTGTACACACCACGGGCGTGCTAGCGAAGCTGTTTTCTGAGGCGGTGGAAGCCAGTGACGCAGGTCCGATGGAAGGTATCCGTGTAACTGGTGCAGGGCGTATTGAGGAGATTATCTTCGGGTTGATTCCTCAGGTACTACCGCTATGGATCTCGGTAAGCCTTTACCGGTTCGAGTCGAATATTCGCTCTGCCACAGTACTTGGAATGGTTGGTGGGGGCGGTATTGGGGTCGCCTTGTGGGAAACCATGCGTGGTTTTCAGTACGCCGAAACCGCCACCATTATGCTGGTTATTATCGTCGCTGTGACCGTTCTCGATATAGCTTCCCAACGCCTGCGTAAGCACTTCATATAGTCTGGAAAAATTCCATTCTGATTAGCCCAGGCGAACGTCTAATAACAACAAAACCTCCTTTAGACAGGACGAAAAATGACACACAGCCCCTCGGCGAGGGGGGTTATAGCAGGAGTAAAAATGTCTAGACAACTAGCGCACCACAGCCATCAGGAAACCAGAGAACCACGCTATCGCCAGCTAGCCAGAATTCTCGCCCATGAGATTCGAACTCAGCATAGCGCGGGCGACCAGTTATCAAGCGAGCTGGCGCTAGCCAAGCGCTTTGAGGTAAACCGCCATACCGTTCGTCGCGCACTAGATGAACTGGTAGCCGCTGGCATGGTGACGCGTCATCAGGGCTGGGGCACCCAAGTCGTAGATCGGCGACTGGATTACATGGTGAACGCCGAAAGCAAGGTCACCCATAACCTTGCAGAAATGGGTATCAACACAGAGACACGCTGTTTATCTCAAGGCCTGTCACGCCCGCCCGAAGCGATCAGCCAACGCTTCGGTTTGGCTGAGGATGAGTGTTTGATCTGCGTTGATACGCTGAGGCTAGTGGATGGCATGCCATTAACGCGTTTGCGCCATTGGTTTGATGCCACGCGCGTGCCTGACTGGTGTGAGCGCTACCGTGGAGGCTCCACCCGTGCACTGCTTGACCAGCATTACGGTTTGCGCCTCTCCCGTGCCGCCGTGCGCCTGGAAGCGAGCCAAGCCAATCGTGACGATAGCCGCTTACTGCAGTGCCCCCAGCTCGCGCCGCTTCTTGTACTTACCAGTGACAATGTCGATGAGTCCCGGCGCCTTGTAGAAGTCTCCGTAAGCTGCGCCAGGGCTGACCGCGTTTCTTATCACTTTGATTTTTTAAATGAACGTTAACACTGACAAATGCCTGGTCTACACCAAACTGACAACGATGAGGAATCATGATGACTCCTGAACAACGTCACCGCATTCTTGCGCTGACGCCCACCAAACGCCTTTGTGAGAGCTGGGCAGTGCTCGACATCCAAGTGCGATACCGCTGCGTTCGAGGCCCGGAAACCGGCATGGTGATGGTGCGTGGTCGCATGGGCGGTTCAGGCAACGCTTTCAACCTTGGGGAAATGACCGTGACACGCGCCAGCGTGGCCCTGGATGACGATACCCCTGGTGGCGGTGGATTAGGCCATGGATGGGTTGCTGGGCGTAGCCATGAACACGCCGAGCTGATCGCTCTGATCGATGCCTGTGCTCGACAACAACACTGGGCTCATCGCATTGATGAAGAGCTGATCGAACCACTTTCCCAGTCGCTGGCTGATGAGCGTATCGAGCGTTCTCAGACCGCCGCCGCAACACGAGTTGACTTTTTTACAATGGTACGCGGGGAGTAGCCATGCAGCATATTTTAACAAGTGCCGAGCCTCACGATCAGCGATCGCATGATCTAAGGCCGCATGACTGGCCAGCCCTTGATGACGCTGTTCACCATGGCCAACGCTTATTCCGCCAACTGCTAAGCGCTATGGCTGAACCCGGCACCATTGAGGAAGTTAGTCTCTCACCCCTACCCGAAGGCGTTGGCTTGTCACGCGCTGCCTGGGGAGTACTCCTAGCACTGTGCGACCTGGACTCGCGGATATGGATCTCCAACGAGCTGGATCGTGATGGCATGGCAGAGGCTATCGCTTTCCACACAGGGGCACGCATTGTGACCCAGGCCGACCAGGCCGACTTCGCCCTACTAACACCGCAGAGTTGTCAGGACCTGCCAGGCTTCGCCGAAGGCAGCGACACTCACCCGGACCGCAACACAACCCTGTTGGTGGTATTGGAGACATTGACCAACGCCGAAGGACAACCCAGCAATAACACTGGCCGTTGGCGCCTGAGCGGCCCTGGTATTGCCGATACGCGAATGCTTGAGCTGGATGCTTCTGCCGAGGTGTTAATAACACGCTTGAAGGCTAATAGCGGCAGCTTTCCCCGCGGACTAGACACTATTTTGACCTGCTCAGAGCGTCTAGTTGCGATTCCGCGTAGCACTCGTATAGAGCCTCTAGTCGGCATGGCTTCAATGGATCAAGCAGCTGTCTGTGCAGAGGAGAACGCCTAATGTACGTTGCTGTAAAAGGTGGCGAACAGGCCATCGCCAACGCCCATCAGTGGATGGCAGACCGCCGTCGAGGCGACCGAGCACAGCCCGAGCTTAGCGTTGACCAGGTTTGTCGTCAGCTCGGTCTCGCCGTGGATCGCGTCATGGCTGAGGCTTCACTGCATGACCCTGAGCTCGCTGCTTTGGCATTAAAGCAAGCCAGCGGTGATCTGACAGAAGCAGTCTTTCTGCTGCGCGCCTATCGCACTACCTTACCAAGGCTGGCCGATAGCACCCCACTCAAGACAAGTGACATGCAGGTAGAGCGCCGTATCAGTGCCGCTTTTAAGGATGTCCCCGGAGGCCAAGTTCTTGGGCCAACCTACGACTACACCCACCGCCTACTTGACTTCATGCTGCTGGCAGAGGGCGAGATCCCCGACCCAGCGCGTGCCGAGGCTGGACTAGAAGCCTGCCCGCAAATACTCGATGCCCTTGATGCCGAAGGGTTGATTGAACAAGAGGTTGATGATGGTGCCGTGCCTTACGACATCACTCAGGATCCACCCGACTTCCCGGTTGATCGGGCTACTCGCCTGCAAATGCTGGCGCGCGGCGACGAAGGATATCTGCTAGCACTGGGCTATTCGACCCAGCGTGGCTACGGCCGCAACCATCCTTTCGCTGGAGAGATTCGTCAAGGCACCGTCGAAGTGGAGATTGAGGTGGAAGGCTTTGATGGCCCCGTCTGTCTCGGGGAGATCGTCATTAGCGAATGCCAGATGATCAATCAGTTTGGCGGCAGCCGTGAAAAGGCGCCTCAGTTTACTCGCGGCTATGGTTTGGCCTTTGGCCGTAACGAACGCAAAACCATGGCCATGGCGCTGGTCGATCGCGCGTTGCGCGCGGAAGAACTGGGTGAGCCGATTCAAGGCCCTGCCCAGCAGGCAGAGTTCGTACTAGCTCACGCCGACAATGTTGAAGCCTCCGGCTTTGTTTCTCACTTGAAGCTGCCGCATTACGTCGATTTCCAGTCGGAGTTAGAGCTGCTGCGTCGCCTGCGTCGTGAACACACCACTCAAGAATCTGCAGACTCTCGCCTTCCCAGCAGGAGCGTCCGAAATGAACGCCAGTAATGACAAAGCCGACAATGTTTATAGCGGCTACAACTTCGCCTATCTCGACGAGCAAACTAAACGCATGATCCGCCGTGCGCTGCTCAAGGCAGTCGCGATTCCCGGCTATCAGGTTCCTTTCGGTGGCCGAGAAATGCCAATGCCTTACGGTTGGGGTACGGGGGGCATGCAGCTTACCGCTAGCATCCTTGGCGCTGATGATGTGCTTAAAGTGATTGACCAAGGCGCCGACGACACCACTAACGCCGTCAGTATTCGTACTTTTTTCGAGCGCGTGGCTGGGGTCGAGACGACGACCCGAACCGGGGAGGCCAGTGTGATCCAGACCCGCCACAGAATCCCCGAACAAGCCTTGACGAAAGGCCAAATTCTAGTGTTCCAGGTGCCCATCCCAGAACCGCTGCGATTTATTGAGCCAAGCGAAGAGGAAACCCGAATAATGCATGGCCTTGAAGAGTATGGCGTGATGCACGTCAAACTCTACGAAGACATTGCCCGTCATGGACATATCGCGACAACTTATGCCTATCCGGTCAAGGTCGCTGATCGCTATGTTATGGACCCCTCACCGATTCCCAAATTTGATAACCCCAAGCTCGACATGAGCGAAGCGCTAATGCTGTTCGGCGCGGGCCGCGAAAAGCGCCTGTATGCCATTCCGCCGTACACACGGGTTAAGAGCTTAGATTTCGAAGATCATCCGTTTGAGGTCCAGACCTGGGGGGAACCGTGCGCTTTGTGCGGGGCTACCGATAGCTACCTTGACGAAGTTATCACCGACGATCAGGGAGGACGGATGTTCGTCTGCTCGGATACGGACTACTGCCAAGATCGCCACGAGGAGGTGGCATGAAGCGCCCACTGCTTACTCGCCCTGCCCTTCTTGAAGCGCGCGACATTACGCGTTTATACGGCCCCAACCAGGGTTGCCAGGACATCGATTTCACCCTGCACCAAGGTGAAGTACTCGGCATCGTCGGTGAATCAGGCTCTGGTAAGTCGACCCTACTGAGGGTGTTATCAGGGCTTGAAAAGCCCGATAACGGTCAAGTGATTTACCACCGCCCGGAGCCATTCGGCACTGCAGCTGTTGAGGCAAAAGATGAGTTTGATCTTTACGCTATTAGTGAGGCTCGGCGCCGGGCACTGCTGCGTCTCGAGTGGGGCCTTGTGCACCAGAACCCTCGTGATGGCTTGCGCCTAGGAGTATCCGCTGGGGCCAACATTAGCGAGCGCCTGATGGCACTGGGGCAACGCCATTACGGTAACCTGCGGGCCGCCAGCCAGGACTGGATGGGGCGAGTAGAATTAGACCCACGTCGCATCGATGATGCGCCACAAACGTTCTCGGGCGGCATGCAACAACGCCTGCAGATTGCCCGAACGCTGGTGACCGAACCCCGCCTAGTGTTTATGGATGAGCCCACCGGTGGCCTCGATGTCTCAGTCCAAGCACGCCTTCTCGACATGCTACGCACCTTGACCCGGGAGCTTGGTCTCTCAGTGATTCTGGTTACTCATGACCTAGCGGTTGCCCGACTGCTGGCCCACAGACTGATGGTGATGCGCCGTGGACGGGTAGTGGAAGCTGGGCTAACCGACCAGATTCTGGACGACCCACAGCACGATTACACCCAGCTACTCGTGTCATCGGTGCTGACACCATGAACCGTGCCCACTCTCAGGATTTTACGTTGAGGAGCCCGCTATGATGGCGAACAAACAAGCCTTTCTGAGCGCATCGTCGCTCGACAAGTCTTTCATACTACATGCTCAGGGCGGCCAGCAACTTACCGTGATGCGCGGCCTTGAACTAAGCCTAGTGCCAGGCGAATGTCTTGTGCTGGCCGGACGTAGCGGTATCGGCAAAAGTACCTTGCTGAAAATGGTTAATGGCAATTACCGCGTCTCCGGTGGCCGATTGACGCTGCACTTCGATGACAGTGAACTGGAACTTTCAGACCTACCTGCCCAGGCGTGGCATGTCTTGCGTCGCGATGTGATTGGCTATGTAAGCCAGTTTTTGCGTGTAGTGCCACGGGTCTCTGCGCGAGAAGTAGTCATGGAGCCGCTACTGTCTAGAGGCTGTGAGGTAAACGAAGCGCGCAGTCGTGCCGAAGCGCTACTAGCCCGGCTCAATCTCCCTGAGCGACTGTGGAGCCTGGCCCCTGGGACCTTTTCAGGGGGCGAGCAACAACGCGTCAACAT
This sequence comes from Halomonas sp. MS1, assembly GCF_024182575.1. NCBI lineage: Bacteria > Pseudomonadati > Pseudomonadota > Gammaproteobacteria > Oceanospirillales > Halomonadaceae > Halomonas > Halomonas sp. MS1. The sequence goes on along the minus strand of NZ_CP098926.1, from coordinate 2,075,155 downwards.
TGCCCGTGGCTTTATTGCAGAGCATCCGCTGCTGCTGTTGGACGAGCCCACCGCCTCTCTGGATAGTGCTAATCGCGATGTCGTGGTCGAGCTGATTCTGGAAGCCAAGGCTCGCGGCAGCGCAATGCTGGGTATATTTCACGACGAAGATGTTCGCGATCGCGTCGCCGACCGCCTGCTGCCATTGGAAAACCATATGTTGCGCTCAAGTGACACCCCGTTCTCAGACGCTGACTCGGGCCAAGCGTTAGCTAGTTCCTTTGCTACATCGCCAGCAGGGAAAAGTGATACCAAGGAGGCGCTGTGATGGGTGCCAATGACCAGATTCTGACCAACGCTCGCCTAGTACTCGAAGATGACATAGTCCATGGCAGCCTTGTCATCAAGGACGGAATGATCATGGCCGTTGAACGTGGGCTTAGTACACTGCCAGGCGCTATCGACTGCGCAGGCGACCTGCTGATCCCCGGGTTGATCGAGCTGCACACTGATAATATGGAGAAATACTTTCAGCCACGGCCTAAAGTATCGTGGCCACCGCGATCAGCAGCCTTGGCCCACGATGCGCAGATGGCAGCGAGCGGGATCACCACAGTATTTGATGCGGTGTCCATTGGCGACGTGGATGACCACAGCATGCGTCAGAATGCGTTGCATCAGATGGTTGAGGCTCTGACCGAGATCAACCGCAACGGCATGGCCCGCGTAGACCACCGTTTACATCTACGCTGCGAGGTTTGCCACCCAGATACGCTGGCACGCTTTCAGTCCCTTGCGGACACTCCTGAACTTGGCCTGGTATCTTTGATGGACCACTCGCCAGGGCAACGCCAGTTTGCCAGCTTCGACGCCTACCGAGTGTACTACAAGGGCAAGCACGGCTTCGATGATGCCAGCCTTGATGCGTTCATCGAGCGTCAGCAGGGCTTTAGCGCCCAATATTCAAGCGCCTACCGTAAAGCAATTTCTCAAGCCTGCCATGAGCGTGGTCTAGCGCTTGCCAGCCACGACGATGCCACTGTAGAGCATGTGGCCGAAAGCCTTGAGTACGGCACTAAAGTAGCGGAGTTTCCAACGACCCTGGAAGCTGCCAAAGCCTCACATAAGAACGGCATGGCAGTGATGATGGGTGCGCCTAATGTGGTACGTGGAGGCTCCCATTCCGGCAATATTGCCGCCAGTGAGTTAGTGCGCCATGGCGTGCTTGATATTCTTTCTTCGGACTACTACCCGGCTGCGCTTCTAGACGCAGTCTTCCAGATTGCCGCTATGGAGGGAGGCTATGACCTACCCCGTGCTGTGGCCTGCGCTTCGCGTAATCCTGCCAAAGCGGTCGGGCTTGATGACCGTGGCCGCCTTAGTGAGGGGCTACGCGCTGACCTGATTCGGGTGCGAGAAGTAGACGGCCATCCGCTGGTACAGCGGGTATGGTGCGCTGGAAAACAGGTGCACTAATGGGACGACTGGTCTATTTGATCGGTGCTAGCGGCGTGGGCAAGGACAGCTTGCTACAGGCCGCACGCCGCGCTCACCCCGAGTGGGTCGTTGCCCACCGCTATCTCACTCGGGAAAGTGGCATGGATGAAGACTGCGTGTCACTCAGCAATGCCGAATTCGCGGTGCGTCGCGAATCTGGCCTACTGTGCCTCGACTGGCATGCTCACAACTTAAATTATGGCGTTGGCGTGGAGGTTGAGTCGTGGCTTGCCAAAGATGCCATCGTGCTACTTAACGGTAGCCGCCGAGCCTTACCGAAGGCGTACGATCGTTTCGGTGAGGCGCTTCTTCCGGTAGTGATCACTGCGCCTGCCGAGGTGCTGCGTCGTCGGCTAATTGAACGTGGACGAGAATCGCCCTGCGAAGTCGAACACCGGCTCAGACGCCACCACGCAATGGAGCGCGAACTGGCCGAGTCTTTTCCTGAGATCGCCCGAGTCGACAATGGCGGAAAGCTTTCAGATAGCCTCGCGGCACTGACAGCGGTGATCGAGGGACGCTCTTCGTCCAAGTTATAGAATCCAGGGAAGCTATAGCAGGGGAACTATCGATGGAGTTTCGATTTAATGGTACCGGCGACAGCGCTCAGGTACCACGCTTTGGATGCAACTGTGTGGCCTGTAACCGAGCCAGGGTGTTCACCAGCTTACAGCGCAGCCCCTGCTCGGCGGAGGTCAGGGTCGACGGCAAGCGTTACCTGCTTGACGCCGGACGCATGGATTTGGCACTTAGCTGCGAGATGGAACGACCTGCGGCATTCTTAATCACGCATTATCATGCCGACCATGTTCAAGGCCTTTTTCATTTGCGCTGGGGTTGCGGAGAGCCGATTCCGGTTTATGGACCCAAGGACGCCCAGGGCTGCGCAGATTTGCATCGAAATTCTGGGATACTGGATTTTCAGCCCGGGCTCAAACCATTCAGAACGATCAAGTTCGATAGTCTGACAGTGACGCCTGTGCCGCTCAAACACTCCAAGCCCACACTGGGCTATTGTCTTGATGATGGCGGTACAAGGCTTGCGTATCTCACCGACACCTTCGGTCTGCCGGTAGAAACGGAGCGCTTTCTAAACAGCTGGCAACCTGACGTGGTAGTACTGGATGCCTGCCACCCAGCTTCCTACGCGACACCTCGAAATCACAACACGATTACCCAAGCGCTAGATATTATCACTCGGCTAAATCCACCCCGGGCCTACCTCACTCATATCAGCCATGAGCTTGACGCTGAGCGCCTGTTGAAACCTATGGACCTGCCACTCAACGTGCGCATTGCTCAAGATGGAGATACGCTCGATAATTGGCCATAAACACCCTAATAATAATTTAACTAACAAGTATTCGAGAGCAGCATTAAGGTATGCACGTTAACTTTATTATCCGGTTAACGCGTTGGCGTTCTGATTGGTTTTGCTCCTATCAAACACGCTCTTCTTGGAAACTATCAGTCGAACTGAGCTCTCTACTTACTGAGAGCTCATCGGCACTGCTCAATCGCGAGAAAACCCCAGAGCCGGACGCATCGGTAGTACACACCATGTCTCGATATACATTATGTGCTGAAGATTGCACTGAAGGTGACAACGCGGCTTAAAAGGTGTCGGACAGAAGAGGCCCATCAAAAGAGACAAGTGATCTGACACTAATATTAATATAGTGCCAGATCAGGTTTAATATTACGCGAAACGACCTGCTCGGAAAGGCGCCAGATTAATATCGGAAGGGCGCCCCGCCAGTTGATCGGCGATCAGTTCGGCGGTAATCGCCGCTTGAGTCACCCCTAGATGTTGATGGCCAAATGCAAACTGCACCTGCGGGTATTTAGGATGCCGACCGATCACTGGCAAAGAGTCTGGCAATGTCGGGCGAAACCCCATCCAGTCACAGGCTTGTCCAACGCCATGGTCATCGCTCAAAAGTGCGGAAGCATGATGCTTAAGCGTTTGTGAACGTTTAGGGTTGGGCGTTAGCGCCAACCCGCCCAGTTCAGAGAAGCCAACCACTCTAAGACCACATTGCATGGGTGTCATAACGATATTACGCTCAGCCGAACCAACTGGCTGACGTAACGCATTCTTGCGGTTAGTAATAGTGAGACTATGGCCACTTTCAGCCTCCAGCGGTATCTTCAGATCCAACTGCTCCGCTAGCTTAGCACTCCAGGCACCAGTGGCGATGACCACTCGCTGCGCTTCACTAGTGCGCTGATATGAGCGAATGGCGATACCTTCTCTGGTCACACCGATCTGCTCGACATCTTCTTGCACGATGTCCCCGCCCGCATTTTCAAATGCCTCGACCAAGCGCTGCAAAACGCGATAAGGGTCGCTTACCTGATGAGCGTTGGGAAAAAGCAGAGCATGATGAATATTCGGGTTCAGACCACTATCCCGCGCCTGTACCGCACCGGCATCTAACAGAATTGCTTCGATAGCGTACTTTTCAAGCTTGTCACGATGCCGACACGCCTGTTCCAGAGCACGCGCATTTTCCCAGACCATCAAATAACCCGAAGAGATCAATTCGTCCTGGGCACCGATCCCTGCCAGACAGCGTTTCCATGCCGCCAAGGAATGGCTGTTGAGCGCGGTCAGTGCTTGACGCCCCTTGTAAACGTCAGGCTTTCTAGCCGCCATGACAAAACGTAACAGCCACGGAAGCAAGTGTGGCAAGTAACGCGGCGGCAGCGCCAATGGCCCATGTGGATTAAGCAGTAGCTCTGGGGCTTTACGGAGTATCTCGGGTGTGGAAAGAGGATCAACCAGTTCAGTGGCAAGATAACCAGCGTTGCCAAAAGAGGCACCCTTGCCCGGTTCATCGCGATCCACAACCCGCACTCGAGCTCCCTCCTGTTGGAGCTTCAGCGCCGTTGTCATGCCGATCAGACCAGCCCCGATAACTACCACATCGGGGTGACGTGGGGAAGTTTCAAAACTCATGAAACCCTCGAATTGTTAAGCACCAGATTTTCGTCTTGTATCAGCGCAGATTCATCGTCCTGGGACGTGAGCTTAGCAGGCTGGTCACTGTTGGGGCGCTTCTTAGGATCGGCTTTATAGGAGAACCAACCGAACTGGGCGTAGATGATGCTCAACAGCGGCGATAGCCAGCAGGCAAATGCTAGAGGTATATAGAGCAAGGCGCTAAAATCACCGTCGCCCACTGTTAGCCCCAGAGTGGTGATAACAAAAGCGCCACCTACATTCCAAGGAATCAGCGGAGACATCAGAGTGCCGCCCTCTTCGATCGCACGTGCGAGGTTAAGTCGCGAGTAACCGAGTCGGTCATAAGCGCTAACGTACATACGGCCGGGTAACGCAATAGATAGATAAACATCACCGGAGATAGCGTTGACAAAAATAGGCGTTAACACCGCACTCGTTTGCAACGCCCTAAAACTACGCGCTTTTTCGGTAATAGTGGCGACCACTTTTTCTAAGCAACGGGTCTTTTCCAAAATACCGCCAAAGATCAATGCAAAAATGATTAGCGTCACCACCCAGGTCATAGACGTGACACCGCCACGGTTAAGTAGGGTATCTAGCGGCCCGACTCCTGTTTCAATCGCATAGCCACTATGGGCGTAGGTCAAAACATCGTGAAAGGAAACGCCCTGGGTCAGTATAGCGATGAGACCACCTAAACAGGTTGCGGTGAACAGAGCGGGAATAGGCGCGACTTTCAGAAAGGCTAACGATAAAATCACCAGCAACGGAAGCAACTGCCAGGCTCCCAATTGGAAAGCACCAGACAGACCTTCACGAATATCAACAATGCGGGCCAGCGTTGTCGTGGCTTCCTGGTCTCCCCCTCCCACCCAAGCATAAATCACCAAAGCAATGAGCATAGCCGGCACCGTGGTGGGCAGCATGTTTTTAATATGATCGAAAATATTGGTTTCGGTGACGGCAGGCGAAAGGTTGGTCGTATCAGATAGCGGAGACATCTTGTCACCAAAAAAAGCACCGGAGACTATCGCCCCTGAGGTCCAGTAAACAGGCACTTCGAGGGCAACACCGATCCCCATCAATGCAAGTCCAACAGTACCTACTGTGGTCCAAGAAGAGCCTACTACCAGTGACACAATAGCGCACATCAGCATAGTAGCCGCTAGAAACCACTGGGGACTGAGGAGTTCTAGACCATAGTAAATCAGCGTGGGAACCGTGCCGCTGGCAATCAAAACGCCGATCAACATGCCCACCACAATTAAGGTGGCAACAGCAGGCATCGCGACGTGGAGCAGCTTAAAGCCACCGACTTGCATTTCGTCCCAGCGATAGCCACGACTCCAGCCAAAGAGTGCGGCAATACCCGCACCTAAAGCTAGCGGTATATGAGGCGTGAAGTCACCGTAATAGAAAAGCTGAATCGCCAACAGGCCGATAGTAAGTATGATTGGCAGAAGCGCCATACTTAGCGACGGTAGCCCAATGGCTTTACTTTTATTTTTCAAGCTGGTTATTCCTTTTATTCAGCATTAGATCGTCAGTCAACTGTGATTAATTGCAGCTCCTTTCATAAGCAGTGATCGCAGCAGCAAGGTCTTCAGAAGACGCCCCGACTGCTTTAAACACCGTCACAGCTTCATTGGGGTTGTTTAGCTCGCTCCGTCCCAGGTGCCGCATGCCACAAAGTTCATAAAAATCTGCTAATACATCCGACTCACTTATGACACCGGACTTAATGGGGTCAATTAAATCTCCACTCTCGGCTAAGGCACCCGCTCTAGTGTCAACAAATACATAGCCCCTGCGCATAACTTCATCATCGGCTTCTCGCATATAAGGCGTAAAGCTGCCGACCAAATCGACATGCGTTCCTGGCGTGAGCCATTCGCCACGAATCAGTGGTTCTTGACTAAGTGTGGCGCAACTGATGATGTCGGCTTCGCTAACGGCCTGCTGAAGGCTATCTACGGAGACCACCTCTGCTTGGTAGCCCTGTTCAATAAGCTCATCGACCAGGGTAGCGGCTGATTTGGGGTAAAGGTCCCATACACGGACTCGTTTAATCGGACGTACCGATGCATGGGCGGGCACTAGGCGACGCGCCATCCTCCCGGCACCTACCATTAGCAACTCTGCCGAATTTTCGCGGGAGAGGTATCGAGAGGCCAGCGCTGACGCAGCCGCTGTTCTGCGTGATGTCAGCTCGTTGGCTTCGAACTGAGCCAAATGTTTTCCAGTACGTGCACAACTAAGCAGGTAGTGGCCGGTAAGTCCCGGCTCATGACGCGCTGTATTGCCAGGAAAAACATTTACTTGCTTAACACCTAGGTAGCGATTCTCTATCCATGCTGGCATCAGCAATAACGTTGCATCTGGATCGCCACTGACTTTCAAGTGATGGTGGTGGCGGATAGGTGACTGTACGTCGCGAGTAAATATTACGTCGAGAGCACCGATTAGAGCCTCCCAAGGTAAGGCATCGATAACTTGTTCAGCGTTGAAATACATACCAGACTCCATTTATAAAATGCATCGATACAGACTAAGATGGAGGAGGTTGCAAAGTCTTGGCATGGACTCCGTAATAGTTGTCATGTATTCCGTTTGAAGGCTAGTCTTTAAAATAGTCGCGTATACCTAACAAAGAGTGGCTCAGAGCCTACAGCTATTCTGTGTTTCCCTACACAGAGCAACATCCCCAGCTTGCCTACAGCTTGTACGGATTGAGTGATATCAGGATAACGACAATGCAACAAACTCAAGCAAGGTGTAACCGTATTGCCCGTAGTTCGGGCGAGCATTGCCATGACTTCCCACAGCTATTGCTAGGGTGGCGTGGAGAGATGAACTGTGAGCTTGAGAAAGCAACAGGAAGCCTGAATGCCACGACGGCCGCGATTATACCTGCCAATGAAAGACACATTTATACTGGTCGTAATGATTGCAGTGAGCTGCTGGTTATTGATTTAAGCAGCTATGACAGCTGCTTATCCGTACTTGAAAAAGACGCCAATATCGATATGTCGGAGCAGCTTTTTTCCAGACCACTTTTATTTGATATGCCTCCGATCCTCGTATCGACAGTGAGTCATGCAGTTGAGCAACTCCGCTTTTTTGGCCCTAGGGACTCGCGTTATCTACTGCGACGACAACTGGCAATGATGTTTGTTACGCAAGTTTATGAGCTGATGGCTGTAGGCAGCCTGGAAGCGCTGCCAAAAAATTGCCGCATTTCAGCTAGTGACATCAATTCCTTTATTGATACATCGTTGGAAATACCACCTTCTAATTACGCACTTGCCGATTTTCTGCATTTAGGGCAAAGCCAAATGCATCTACTATTTGTGCGCCATTTTGGTAAATCTCCACAGCAGTATGTATTAGAGCGACGGTTATCATGGGCAATGACATGGCTGCAAACCACTCGGTTGCCGTTGGGTAGAATTGCCATGGATTTAGGTTTCTCAGACAGTTCTTCCTTTTCTCGCGCTTTTCGCAAACATTTTGGTCATGCACCATCGGCAATTCGGAGTCAGAGCTCTACGCGATCGCAAATAAATCAGTTAAACTTAGACTAATAAAATAACCGCAGTATTTTGGGCACCAAGGTCGAGAAAAAAGGGCCAGTGCCGATATTTCCTCTGCTTTACTGACCTACGCTCGACGACGCCATATCCATGCCAACTATGACGTGGGCATAACCTGGGTGCGTCGACAGGGAGCTGTCCAAACCATTATTCTGCGCAACACTCACACCTGTGATCCCTACCGCTCCGAGCTCTGTGAGACCAACGAGAACACGAGTGGCCTGATACGGTAGTACTTCCCCAAAAGAACGAACTTACGGCAGGCCACCGCCGGATGGTGAAAGGTAGTCAAACCAACTGAATGCCCTCCCCCGAAAACGGCTCGTTTATCGGGCACCGGCGCAAGTGCTCAGGTGCCTTGGATATCGCAGGTCAGTAGCGTTAAAACAACGCACCCAAACGACTGATAATTTAACTACCCTGCCGAATACATTAGCGATCAGCATTCAATAGCATTAACGGCCAGTCCACCTTTGGATGTTTCCTTATATTTATCAAGCATGTCTCTCCCCGTATCGCGCATAGTGCGAATGACCTTATCCAACGATATAAAGTGAGTACCATCACCGTGCAATGCCATTTGCGCTGCATTAATGGCTTTTACGGTGGCAATAGCGTTGCGCTCGATACACGGCACTTGAACCAGCCCTCCCACCGGGTCGCAGGTTAACCCTAAATTGTGTTCCAGGCCGATTTCGGCCGCATGCTCTACTTGCTCGGGCGTTCCGCCCATCACATCCGCTAAGCCAGCCGCCGCCATGGCGCACGCCGAGCCGACCTCCCCTTGGCAGCCCACCTCTGCCCCCGATATCGACGCGTTTTTCTTACAGAGAATGCCAATGGCACCTGCCGCTAGTAGAAAGTCCACGACGTTTTTCTCGCAGGCGTTGGGCTGAAATTTCATGTAGTAGTGCAGAACAGCGGGAATAATGCCCGCAGCACCGTTGGTGGGCGCCGTTACCATCCGCCCTCCTGCGGCATTCTCTTCATTAACCGCGAGGGCAAAAATATTCACCCATTCCATTGCTGAAAACGTCGATGCGATTAGGCAATCATTCTGCTCAGCGGCTAAAAGCCGCTGATGCAACAGCTTAGCCCTGCGTTTCACGTTTAACCCACCCGGCAATACTCCTTCATGGGTTAACCCATTGTCGATGCACTCACACATGACTTGCCAGATTCGCCACAACTCATTTCTGACCTCGTCTTCTGTCCGCCATACTTTCTCATTCTCTAGCATTAAGCGGCTAATACTCAGCTGCTCTTTTTTACATAATGCTAGCAGCTCTTCAGCTGTATCGAAGTTGTAGGGAATAGTTGCCCCATCAAAGTCCTCTAACGGCATATCCACCTGGGCTTGTTCAACAACAAAACCGCCCCCTACCGAATAGTAGATATTTTCATGCAGCAACTCACCTTGATGTGTGAAGGCAGCAAGCCGCATGGCATTAGGATGATGAGGCAAACTCTCTTCATGGAAATAAATATCGCGATTCCAATCAAAAGCGATTGTTTTTTGGCGTCCAAGTTCTAATAACTGACTCTCTTTAAGCGACGCAATAGATGGCCCAATAATCAAAGGATCAATCGTGTCGGGGCGCTCACCCATTAGCCCCATAATAATCGCGTGATCCGTTGCGTGCCCTATACCCGTCGCTGACAGTGAGCCATAAAGATGAACGTCTAGACGGGCCACTTGATCAAGAAGGTCGGCTTCGCGTAGTGATGTAACATACTTAAAAGCGGCCTGCATGGGCCCGACGGTATGGGAACTGGAGGGGCCTACTCCAATCTTAAAAAGGTCGAAAACACTGATAGGCATTGGAGCACCTCTTGACGTATAAACAGGGGAAACTCAGGCGGCGCCTGAAAGTTTTAATAAGTTATTGATGTGATGAAAAATAAAACGAAACTATCTTTTATGGATAAGTTTTTATTTTTATAAACCGAAATTCTTAAGCACGCATTAGCATGCTTATACATAACTAAGGGCTACCTAGCGAACTAAAAAACGCTTGGTGCTGACAGTAGCCCCGTTATAAAAGCGCGCTATAACTGTGTGTGTTTATCGTTAATAGCTATAAGCCAAAAACCTTAGTTACCAAACACCACTGTACGCCCAGAATAAAAGAACACACGACGTTCCAAGTGATAGCTAATCGCTCTAGCCAGCGTCAGGCACTCGATATCCCTTCCCTTGGCAACCAGATCCTCTGGGTAGTGGGTGTGATCCACTGGCTCGACCCCTTGAGCAATAATTGGCCCTTCATCAAGGTCATTATTAATATAATGTGCCGTTGCCCCCACTAGCTTGACGCCTTTTTCGTACGCCTGATGATAAGGCTTAGCGCCTTTAAAACCGGGCAGTAGCGAGTGATGAATATTGATAGCGCGCCCGGCTAATAGTTCACACATTGAGGGGGAGAGTACCTGCATATACCTTGCCAGCACCACCAGCTCAGCGTCAGTATCCGCGATGATTTCGCGTATCTGCGCTTCCTGCTGCAATTTCGTCTCGGGCGTGATCGGCAGGTAGTGATAGGGCAAATCGTGCCATGCTGCCAACGGCTCCAGATCAGGATGGTTGGAAATCACCGCTTTGATATCCAGCGGAAGCTGGCCCGTCCGATAACGGTAGAGCAGATCATTCAAGCAGTGATCGGCCTTGGAGACCATAATCACGGCGCCTGTGCGTTTGCCCGGCGCCGTCAGCTCAAACTGCATATCGAATTCGCCTGCCCGCGCTGTAAAATCGGCGTGGAAGCGCTCTTCATGGAAGTCGTCTCGCTCTGGACGAAACTCGGCACGAATGAAAAAGCGTCCGCCAAGCCGGTCATCGAAAGAGTTGAGTTCAGTGATATAGCACTGCTGCTCTTTTAAAAAGCGCGTGACAACGTCCACCGTTCCCAAACGGCTTGGGCATTGGGCGGCAAGTATCCAGGTATCACTCATTCGGCTCATAATGCATGTATCTCTGTTAGCGGCAGAAGATAGCGGCCGAAACAGCGTTTCGGCCTGCCTGCTTATTGTTCTACGTTCACGCCATACTCTGCTGCTGCATCCAGTAGCCAGCGGTAGCAGTAGTCGGCAAAACTGCGCCGCACGACTAACTCCCAACGCTCCTCACTGGGCCGACGAAGGATGGTCGTGGCCTTGGCGAAAACGGTAGTAACGCCTTTGCCCACGGGAAAATGGCGGGGATGAACGTCGTAGATCACCGCTTTCATCAACAGCTCGCGGGCCGCCTCTCCGGTAATCTCTAACACCGTCTGCCCACCGCTGACATCGCTGATGGCGTAATGGGAATCCCCCAAACGCTCCCGCAACTGCGTCTCTAGCGGGAACTCCTCACCGCCAGGCACAATCACCAGCCACTCGTCAGGAGAAAGCCACTGAATGGACCGCTCGCCGCTGGCATCCTGCACTAGCGCCTGGGGCTTGCCAGGCAGACTAATCCCCAGCACATCGCGCACCGCCTCATCGAGAACGATGGCACCGCCTCGTAAGATCAGATGCCCAAGCATTGCCCGCTCGCGTAGCTGAACCCGACTTGAACTACCAGTACGAGGAGCACCGCTATGACGATAGCTAAAGGCTAACGGAGACTCTACCGGGATAGCGGTATCAGTACGGGTATCGAAAGTGGCCGCATTAGACATTTTGGCGCTCTCCCTTGGGATCATAAAAAATGGTGCTGACAATTTCGGCTTCGTGAACTTGGCCGTCTGCCATGGGCAGATAGACGGTTTCGCCCATTTTCTTGAGGCCGCCCTTAACCACCGCTAAGGCAAATCCAGAGTCCAGAATTGGGCTGTAGTAGCTTGAGGTCACATGCCCTGCCATGGGCATTGGGATCGCATGCTTGGGATCAAACACAATCTGGGCGCCCTCTTCCAGCACCACCGTAGGGTCCTTCGGTTTGAGACCCACCAGCTGCTTGCGGTTTTCGCGCTTGGTATCCGTTCGCGTCAGGGCTCGCTTACCAATCCATGAGAAAGGCTTGTCGTAACCTACGCACCACTGCATGCCCAGGTCTTCCGGCGTTACCGAGCCGTCGGTTTCCTGGCCGACGATAATAAAGCCTTTTTCAGCACGCAGGACGTGCATGGTCTCTGTGCCATAAGGCGTCAAGCCATACTTCTCGCCATGCTTGAACAGGGTCTGCCACACGTGCATGGCGTAGTTGGCTTGGACGTTAATCTCAAAGGTCAACTCACCGGTAAAGGAGATCCGATAAACACGCGCAGGCACCCCGGCCACTTTTCCAGCACGCCACTCCATAAACTTAAAGCTATCGCGGTCGAGATCGATATCCGTCATCTCAGCCAGCAGCTTGCGTGCTTCGGGGCCAGTGATCGTCATGGTGGCCCAGTGGTCAGTCACTGAAGAGAAGTAGACATCCAGTTCTGGCCACTCGGTCTGATGCCATAACTCCAACCATTCCAATATCGCTGCTGCACCACCGGTGGTGGTGGTCATCAAAAAGTGATTTTCAGCAAGACAGCTGGTTACACCGTCATCAGTGACCATGCCATCATCTTTGCACATCAAGCCATAACGGCACTTACCAACTGCCAACTTCTCCCACTTGTTGGTATAGACACGCGCCAGGAATTCACGCGCATCCGGCCCTTGAATGTCGATCTTGCCAAGCGTCGAAGCATCGAGAATACCCACTTTCTCGCGCACCGCTAAACACTCCCGGGCGACCGCTTCGTGCATGGTCTCGGTCTTGCCATTCACCTTCTGTGGGTAGTACCAGGGACGCTTCCACTGACCGACATCCTCAAACTCGGCGCCGCGCTCAACGTGCCACTGATGAAGAGCGGTATAGCGCTCGGGATCGAACAGATCACGGCAGTGGCGACCCACAATGGCGCCAAAGGTCACCGGCGTATAATTTGGCCGAAATACCGTGGTGCCCACCTCGGGGATGGAGCGATTCAGGCAGCGAGCTGCAATGGCCATACCGTTAATATTGCCCAACTTGCCTTGGTCGGTACCGAACCCCATCGCGGTATAGCGCTTAATATGCTCGATAGACTCAAAGCCTTCCCGGGTAGCCAGTTCGATGCCCGCCGCAGTGACGTCGTTCTGCAGGTCAACGAATTGCTTCGGCCCGCGCAGCGTGGGTTTCTCATGGGGAACCTGGAAAAGTGCCACCGCAGGCCCCTGCTGGAGACGTTCAACGCTAGGCAGGTTAACCGGCTGAGCCGCGTGGCCTGTGGCTGCCGCTGCTTTAATACCAGCCTCAACCCCCTCAGCAAGTACGTCTCCCAACGCATAGGTGCCATTAGCGCCACCGCAGGCATGAACGCCTTTCACTAGCCCTGGCACAAAGCCGAGAATATCGTCACGCCAAGTAGGCCGCGCGCCGGTATGGGAAGCCAAGTGGATAACCGGACTATAGCCACCTGAGCTAGCAATAGTGTCGCAGGCCAATTCCTGGACTGGGCCACTGACTCGGTAAGCGCCAATATCGATCTTGGCCACCCGAGCGGCAGTGACTCGGTTGCTGCCTTTCGCCTCGATAACGGCACTGCCGGTGATGATCTTGATACCTTGGGCGCGGGCGGCATCGACCCAATCCCCTGCAGGTGCTTCGCGGGCATCAACAACCGCCACCACCTCGCAACCTGCTTCCTTCCAGTCTAAGGCGGCGCGATAGCCATCATCGTTGCTGGTGGAGAGCACCAGTTGGCGACCTGGCACGACACCATAGCGTCGAATGTAGGTAGAAACAGCGCTTGCCAATAGGTTGCCTGGAACGTCATTTCCCGCATACACCAATGGCCGCTCGTGAGCGCCTGTGGCTAGGATCACCTGACCAGCGCGAACTCGATGCATGCGGGAGCGTACCGGGCGGCGGCCATTGACGACAGGCGCCGTTTCGCCCAGATGCTCAGTACGCCGCTCGTGCAGTGTCACAAAATTGTGATCGTGATAGCCGTTAGCCGTGGTGCGTGGCAGCAGTGTGACGTTGTCACATCCGGCTAGCTCTTCAAGCACTCGAGCAACCCACTGGTCTGCCGACTTGTCATCCAGAGTTTCGCGGCTACCCAACAGTGAACCGCCCATCTCTTCTTGCTCATCGGCAACGATCACCCGCGCACCGCCACGGGCAGCAGCCAATGCTGCAGACAAGCCAGCCGCACCAGCGCCAACGACCAGCACATCGCAGTGTTGATGAAGGTGGTCATAGCTGTCTGGATCGGCTTCCATAGGGCTACGGCCCAGGCCTGCCGCTTTGCGAATGTACTTTTCGTAGGTCAGCCACATCGACGCCGGTGCCATAAACGTCTTGTAGTAGAAGCCCGGCGGCATAAATTGCCCACCTAACTTGCCTATCAAGCCCATCAAGTCGCGCTGTACATTAGGCCAACCGTTGGTGCTACAGGCGGCTAATCCATCAAACAGTGCTTGCTGGGTAGCGCGAACATTGGGTACCTGTGCCGCTTCGGTACTGCCTAATTGAACAATGCCATTGGGTTCTTCGGCGCCTGCGGCGACGATACCTCTGGGGCGCGAGTACTTAAAGCTGCGGTTAACGATATCCACACCGTTAGCCAGCAGCGCCGAGGCCAGGGTATCTCCAGGATGCCCTTGGTAACGCTGACCGTTAAAGGTAAAGCTCAACGTGCGAGAGCGATCGATTCGGCCGCCTGCCTTTAGGCGGAACACTTGTTGCTTAGAATTACTCATGCCCGCACTCCTTCCTGATGGCTTACCGCTGCCGCCTCGCGAGGCTGCTTTTGGCTGTCGGCAGTTATCGTCGGCTGCTCGCCCATTTTGTAGGTCTCGAGAATCTCGTAGCTCACCGTATGACGCGTCACGTTGAAGAACTTGCGGCAACCTACCGCATGCACCCACATTTCGTGATGCACCCCTCTGGGGTTGTTGCGGAAGAAAAGGTAGTTCCCCCACTCTTCATCGCTACACGCCTCGGGCTCTTTGGGTCGCTCAATATGCGCCTGGCCTTTGGGGTGAAACTCCTCTTCCTCACGGTGCTCGCCGCAGTAGGGGCAATAGATATAAAACATGACGAATACTCCTCTCGTATGAACCCTAGTGGGCCACGCCGGCGGCGCCGTGCTCATCAATCAGCGCACCGCTATGGAAGCGGAACATGGAGAACGGCTCAGCAATGGGGTGCATCTCACCCTTAGCCAAGCTGGCAGCGAACACGTGACCCGATCCTGGAGTAGCTTTGAAGCCACCCGTGCCCCAACCACAGTTGAAGAACAACCCCTTCACCGGTGTTTTAGAGATAATCGGACAGGCATCCGGACAGGTATCGACAATACCGCCCCACTGACGATTCATACGCACCCTAGAGAAGATCGGGAACATCTCGACGATCGCCTGAAGGGTGTGTTCCACGGTAGGATAGCTACCGCGCTGACCATAGCCGTTATAGCCGTCAATGCCAGCGCCGATGACTAGGTCGCCTTTATCAGACTGACTGATATAGCCATGTACGTGATTAGACATCACCACGGTATCGAGAATCGGTTTGATCGGCTCGGAGACCAGGGCTTGTAGCGGGTGAGATTCCAAAGGCAACTGAAAGCCGCCCATATTGGCCAACACACCAGAATTACCGGCGGTCACACAGCCCACTGTCTTGGCTTCGATATCGCCACGGTTGGTGTGCACACCGTAGATCCTACCGTCACGGATTTTGAAGCCGGTAACTTCGGTCTGCTGGAGAATATCCACCCCGTGAGCATCAGCACCGCGCGCATAGCCCCAGGCCACAGCGTCGTGCCGCGCCACCCCAGCACGCGGTTGCCAGGAAGCGCCCATCACCGGGTAGCGAGCGTTCTTGGAACAATCCATGATTGGCACCAGTGCCTGCACCCCCTTGGTGTCCAGCACTTCGCCATCAATGCCGTTTAGGCGATTCGCGTTAACCCGGCGCTGGATATCGCGCATATCTTGCAGGGTATGCCCCAGGTTGAGCACCCCTCGCTGGGAGAACATGACGTTGTAGTTAAGGTCTTGGGAAAGCCCTTCCCACAGCTTCATGGCATGTTCGTAAAGGGCAGCCGATTCGTCCCATAAGTAGTTCGAACGCACGATAGTCGTATTACGGGCGGTATTACCACCGCCCAACCAGCCCTTCTCGATCACCGCGACATTCTTGACACCGAATTCTTTGGCCAAGTAGTAAGCCGTGGCCAAACCGTGGCCACCACCACCGACGATGATCACATCGTACTGCTTTTTAGGCGTGGGATTGCGCCATTGGCGCTCCCAGTTTTCATGGTGGCTCAGCGCGTGCTTGACCAGGCCGAAGCCGGAATAGCGTTGCATAGTGGTCTCCTTAGTTCAGCCGCGCCGGGCCTTGCCGGCAAGCCGATTCAAGCAATAGATTCGACGGCTTCAGCGACAGCTTCAGCATAGACAGGGTGCCGGGCACACACGTCACTCACTTTAGCCAGCACCTCGGCCTCGATGGCAGCGGTATCACTCCCAGCAGCTAATACGTCTAGGATGTCGCAAATCCAGCCAGCTAGTTCGCCACACTCTTGGGCATTGAAGCCACGCGTGGTAACCGCGGGGGTACCAATACGTAGACCCGATGTCACGAAGGGGCTCTGCGGGTCGTTGGGCACCGTGTTCTTATTAACGGTGATATGCGCGCGGCCCAATGCGGCATCCGCATCCTTACCCGTGACGCCCTGCTGGATAAGCGAGACTAAGAAAAGATGATCTTCGGTACCACCCGACACGACATCATAGCCGCGCTCCATGAATACGTTGGCCATGGCTTGGGCGTTGTCAATCACCTGCTGCTGGTAACGCACAAACTCCTGGCTCATGGCTTCCTTGAACGCCACCGCTTTCGCCGCGATAACATGCATCAATGGGCCACCTTGCTGGCCTGGGAAGACCGCACCATTAAGCTTTTTGTAGAGCGCCTCGTCGCCATCCGCAGACAGAATCAGGCCACCACGGGGGCCACGCAGCGTTTTGTGGGTAGTAGTAGTGACGACGTGGGCATGAGGCAGCGGGCTCGGATAAAGGTTAGCTGCCACTAAACCTGCAACGTGGGCCATGTCGACCATTAAGTAAGCACCCACTTCATCAGCGATAGTGCGGAAACGACGCCAATCCACCACGCGAGAGTAGGCAGAGAAACCGGCAATGATCATTTTCGGCTGATGCTCACGGGCCAAACGCTCAACTTCTTCGTAATCGATCTCACCGGTTTCCGGCTTGAGGCCATACTGAACAGCGTTGTAGTGTTTGCCCGAGAAGTTAGGGGCGGCGCCGTGGGTTAAATGGCCGCCGTGGGCAAGGCTCATACCTAGAATAGTATCGCCAGGTTTGACCAGCGCCATAAACACAGCGGCATTGGCCTGAGCGCCGGAATGCGGCTGCACATTGGCATAATTGGCACTAAATAAGTTGCAGGCACGTTCAATGGCTAAGGCCTCAACCTTGTCGACGAATTCACAACCACCGTAGTAGCGACGGCCTGGATAGCCTTCCGCATACTTGTTAGTCAGTTGGGTACCCTGCGCTTCCATGACAAGTTGACTGGTGTAATTTTCGGAGGCGATCAGCTCAATATGCGCTTCTTGGCGTACCGTTTCTTCAGCAATTGCTTCTGCAAGCAAACTGTCGTAACTGGCCAAACGTGCTTTGGGGGAAAAATTACTTTGAAGCATTATCGCCTCCTGATGAGTGACTTTTTTATTAAGTGCTGGACGTTCTCTTTAACGCTGACAAGCCCAGGTTTCTATCAACCAGAGTTTCTATCAACCAAGGTTCCTATCAACGTTTTCTTACCGCGATACTATCGTTGGTTTCCTAGCCCAAGATACTTGTTGACGTCACCACTCGATGCATTTGCGACATCGACATCAATTAGCCAGGCTGTGCAGATAGATCGTCATTGATTACCCATAAAAAAGCGCCCTAAACGGCAAAAGCCATAAAGGGCGCTTTACTGAAGTATTAAAAAATGACTGCGTTAAAAATCGACGACGAGGTCCCCTTTAGGACGACTGCAGCAAGATAGAATGTATCCTTCTGCGACATCCTCATCCGTAATGCCCCCGTTATGCTCCATATCTACCTCCCCCGATTTGAGCTCTACGCGGCAAGTACCGCATATCCCCATACCACATGCTTTGGGGATATGCAGACCCAACTTCGCCGCTGCTGCATGCACTGTTTCGCCAGGCTGAATACGCACACTTTTGCCGGTCGATGCGAACTCAATGCTGTGCAAGTCATTGCTATCAACATTTTCAGCATCGACTTCTGCTTGCTCGGCCAGCTCACGCACATCATCACGAACGTCGATAGGCGTGGCGCCAAACGACTCTTCGTGATAATGGCTCATATCAAAGTTATGGTGCTGCAAAATACGCTTGATGGCGTTCATATAGGGAGTTGGGCCGCAACAAAAGATCTCCCTCTCCATAAAGTCCGGCACCATTAATTCGAATAACGGCTCGGTGAGATAACCCCGGTAGCCAGCCCACGCCTCTCCAATATCCTCTTTACTCTCACAGATAATATGCAGTTTGAATTCGGGGATACGCGAAAACATATGCACCAATTCACGATGATAAATGACATCGCGGGGAGCTCGAGCACTATGTATAAATTCAACATCCACAGCGGCATTAGTATCAAAAAGCCAACGTGTCATGGACATTAAAGGGGTAATGCCAACACCACCAGAGAGGAACAACACTTTCTCGGCGGGAAAATCGATCGAGTTAAAGTTACCGACCGGCCCATGCACCACCAGCTCGTCGCCTATTTTTAAATTGGCATGCAGCCAATTGGAAACCTTGCCTCCCGGCACCTGCTTAACAGTGATCGAAAAGCTGTAAGGAATAGAGGGTGAGCTTGAGATTGTATAGGAGCGCATGATCGGCTGATTATCGATCTCAAGCTCAAGGGTCACAAACTGGCCAGGCTTGAAGAAGAACAGTACGGGTTGCTCCGCCATAAAACAGAACGTGCGTACATCTTGGGTTTCTTGGATCACCTTAACGCAACGTACCTGGTGGCGGCCGTTAGTCCAGGTTTGGGTCGTGACCGGGTTAAAGAAATTAGTTGTCATTATCGCCTCTGCCTGACCAGCCTTCATCGCTATGCATTACCGAACCATATTCGCTATAGCCCAGCACCGTTGATGTGCATTTTGGGGACGCTCCTCTTAGCCGACTTACCTGACAACGACGCGTACTTACCTCGTGCCACTCTTTATTGCTTAGAAAGCTCTTCTTTAGTCGCCGTTACGCCACCTGATGTCGCGGGCAGATAACTGGTAGGGGTTAGCCTGCAACACAATCAGACACTGACATCAGGCCCCATTCGAATAAAACGCCAGGTTACGCAACAGAACAACAAGATAAACAATCTTGACTAACGGCCGCCACGCAGCCCTTGAGGGGAAAGCGGAGGTTTACGAGGATACTGGTATGGAAAAAAGTGTTTCTAATATGATGGACGACCCACTCGCTGCGGCTCGTGAGTCAACGGCCCATATGCTGCAGGAAAGGGCGCGTACCTTTTCTCTTCCGCAACCGTTTTATAACGATGCCCGACTGTTTGCTCTTGATATGCAAGAGATTTTCGAAAAAGAGTGGTTGTTCGCAGGCATGACATGCGAGATCCCCACCAAGGGTAACTTCATCACCTTGGATATTGGCGACAACCCCATCGTTATTGTGCGCGGTAGTGAAGGCGTTATTCATGCGTTTCACAATGTGTGCCGCCATCGCGGTTCGCGTCTGTGCGTAAAAGATAAGGGCAAGGTAGCAAAACTCGTCTGCCCGTATCATCAGTGGACATACGAGCTTGATGGCCGATTGCTGTTTGCCGGTAGCGACATGGGCACTGCCTTCGACCTCAACCAGTTTGGCCTCAAGCCGGTCAACGTCCAAACAGCTGGCGGCTTCATCTTTATCAACCTAAGCGATGAGCCACCTGCCATTGACGATTTTCTGACAACGCTTGAGCATTATCTCGAGCCGTACCAGATGGACAACGTCAAGGTTGCCACCGAATCCAGCATCGTCGAGCAAGCCAACTGGAAACTCGTGATCGAAAACAACCGCGAGTGCTACCACTGTAACGGCGCCCACCCTGAACTGCTTAATTCGTTGCAGGAGTTTGATGATACCGACGACCCCCGCGCAACACCCGCTTATAAAGCGCTGGTGGCACGTAAACAAGCAGATTGGGATGCCGAACAGGTGCCCTACCAGTTGAAGCGGTTTGGTAAACGCAACCGCCTGACGCGTACGCCACTGCTGGATGGCATTGTCTCCATGACAATGGATGGTAAGCCCGGCAGCAAGAAACTGATGGGACGTTTATCAAGCCCCGATATGGGCTCACTGCGCATCCTTCATCTGCCCAACTCATGGAACCATTTCATGGGCGATCACGCAGTGGTATTTCGCGTGTTGCCAATCGGTCCGCAGCAAACCGTGGTAACTACCAAATGGCTTGTACACAAGGATGCCGTGGAAGGTGTCGACTACGACCCCGAACAGCTTCGCCGAGTATGGGATGCCACCAACGACCAGGATCGCCAGCTCGCCGAAGAGAACCAGCGCGGCATCAACTCAAAGGCTTATCAGCCTGGGCCTTATTCTGAAACCTATGAGTTCGGTGTTATCGACTTTGTCAATTGGTACGCCGCCCGTATGCTTGAGAATCTAGGCCACGAGGCTCCCGCGTTACAGTTAGCGCAAGGCTGACGTTTGCAGAGTGATTTCCCCATCCATCTGGCCCGCTTATGCGGGCCAGACTTGTTTAGCGGCGCGCATAGAGACATTGATCGTCACCTTCACCAGAACTCAGCCGAGAGCGCTAACCACGTGTACACATAAAAGACACATGTGTACACTGTATCGCAACACTCCTAAAGGTTAGCCCCATGCCCTCCCCCAATACGTCCGCCACCAAGGGCTCCCAAGACGTCTGGCTTGATGCGGCGTTTGAGACGCTACTGGAATCAGGCATCGATAGCGTCCGCATTCTGCCCCTGGCCAAGCGCCTAAAGCTTTCTCGGACCAGCTTCTACTGGTTCTTTAAGGACCGTGAGTCGCTGCTGGAAGCACTGATCGCACGCTGGCGTGAAAAGAACACCCAGGGACTGGTGCATCAGACCGAAGCTTATGCCGAGAATATCGTCGAGGCGATGCTTAATGTCTTCGACTGCTGGTTAGATCCTAACTTATTCGACTCCCCGCTAGAATTCGCCATGCGCAGTTGGGCACTGCAGTCGGCGCCGGTGGTGAGTGAAATCGAGACTGCCGATGCCACACGCATTGAAGCCCTGACACGCATGTTCCAGCGCTACGGTTATGATTCATTGGCGGCCAACGTTCGTGCCCGCACGATCTACCTAACCCAGATCGGCTATATCTCGATGAAGACGCAGGAGCCGATCAAAGTACGTATGCAGCGCATCCCCGCCTATGTCGCAATATTCACCGGCCAGTCTCCTGACTCAAGGGAGCTGCAACGCTTCCATGCCCGCCATGGGTACATAGAAGAGTAGTCGGCCGATACGATAAGCGACGGGTTTATGCCAGTTACCGCCCCGCCAACGTACACCAATGAACATTAAATTGACAGATATGAACATCGGCACCTAACTTTGTTAAATACACAACAAAATAGAGTGCTACCCATGGCTAACGATCCGCTGTTGCAGCCCTTCCAACTCAAACACCTGACCCTAAAAAACAGGCTTATGATGACAGCTCATGAGCCCGCTTATCCTGAGGATGGGATGCCCAAAGCACTCTACCGTGCCTACCACGTCGAACGGGCCAAGGCAGGTCTTGGCCTGACCATGACGGCAGGATCCGCGGCGGTAGCAAAAGACAGCCCGCCGGTGTTCAACAATATTCTCGCCTATAAGGATGAAGTCGTACCTTGGATGCGTGAGCTGACCGATGCCTGCCACGAGCACGGTACCGCGGTAATGATCCAACTGACTCACTTGGGCCGACGTACCCGTTGGGACAAAGGTGACTGGTTGCCAGCGGTGTCGCCTTCTCATCGCCGCGAGGCGTCCCACCGCGCCTTTCCCAAACAGGTCGAGGACTGGGATATCGAACGTTTGATCCGTGACTACGCCGATGCTGCCGAACGCATGCACGCTGCCGGTCTCGATGGCATCGAGCTGCAGGCCTACGGCCACTTGATGGATCAGTTTTGGTCGCCACTGACCAATAGCTTAGAGGAACCTTATGGTGGGGATCTCGATAACCGACTGCGTTTCACCTTTGACGTGCTGCGCGCCATTCGCCAGCGAGTTGGCGAGGCGTTCATCGTCGGCGTTCGCTATACCGGCGACGAAATGCTATCGGGTGGACTGACATCCAGTGATGGGCTGGAGATCTCACGACGCTTAAAGAGTAGCGGCCTGATAGACTTCCTCAACGTGGTTCGCGGCCACATCGACACCGACGCGGGGCTCACCGACGTGATTCCCATCCAAGGCATGCCCAGCGCCCCGCACCTGGATTTTGCCGGAGAAATACGCCGTGAGACCGATTTCCCCACCTTTCATGGAGCCAAGATTCAGGATGTCGCCACTGCCCGTTACGCCATTGCCTCCGGCAAGGTCGACATCATCGGCATGACCCGTGCCCACATGGCCGACCCGCACATCGTGCGCAAAATCGTAGAGGGGCGAGAGGAAGAGATCCGCCCCTGCGTTGGCGCCAACTACTGCCTTGACCGCATCTATCAAGGCGGTGCCGCCTACTGCATCCATAACGCGGCCACCGGGCGTGAAACCAGCATGCCCCACACCATTCCCAAGGCGGTACAGCAACGGCGAGTCGTCATTATCGGCGCAGGTCCAGCGGGATTAGAAGCTGCTCGTGTTGCCGGCGAGCGTGGCCATTCGGTGGTGATATTAGAAGCTGCCAGCGATGCTGGAGGGCAGATACGGCTCACGGCGCAGAGTGAGCGACGTCGCGAGATGCTGGGCATCATCGATTGGCGTCTGTCGCGCTGCGAGGCACTCGGTGTCGAGATCCGCTACAACGTCTGGGCCGAAGCCGAGGACGTGCTCGCCGAAAAACCTGATGTGGTGATCGTGGCCACCGGCGGCTACCCCATGGAAGACCAACCCACCGTCGGCCACGACTTAGTGATCAACACCTGGGACATTCTTTCCGGGCACGTGCCGCCGGGCAAGCGGGTATTACTGTTCGACGATGCAGGCGACCATGCCGCCTTGCAGGCGGCAGAGATCATTGCCGCCACGGGAGCAGAGCTTGAGATTATGACGCCGGACCGCACCTTCTCCGCAGAGATCATGGCCATGAACCTGGTGCCCTACATGCGTTCCCTACAGCGCGCCAACGTCATATTCACACCGACTTACCGGTTGAAGTCTGTGCAGCGCGACGGCAACCAACTGCTCGCCGAAATCACCAGCGATTATGTTGTTCACGGCCAGCAGGATAGGGAGCATGCACGGCGCATCGACCAAGTGGTGGTCAACTACGGCATTACACCGATGGCCGAACTCTATTTTGAGCTAAAACCGCACTCCAGCAACCGCGGCGAGGTGAATTACGATGACCTAATCGTGGGCGCCCCCCAGAGCATAACGCGCAATCCGGATGGCAGCTTCCAACTGTTCCGTATCGGTGATGCCGTCGAGTCCCGTAATACTCACGCGGCCATCTACGACGCGCTTAGGTTGGTCAAAGACCTTTAGTTTTCGCATCAAACCGGTGCGGTAAAAACGCTGTTTGGGCTTAGTCTGGAGAGAGCCCCCGCAGACGCTCACTGCGACGGCGTAGCAGCTCAAGCGTAGTGAGTAGCAGCATCGAGAGCAGCACCAGCAGGGTTGCCACAGCGAGGATCGTTGGGCTGATCTGCTCGCGAATGCCCGACCACATTTGAATCGGCATGGTACGTTGCTCGGGCCCGGCGATGAACAGCACCACCACCACCTCGTCGAAGGACGTAATGAAAGCAAACAACGCCCCCGACACCACCCCCGGCGTGACCAGTGGCAGCACCACCTTAAAGAAGGTCCGTGTCGGGTTAGCCCCAAGGCTATGCGCCGCGCGGATCAGCGTGGTGTCGAAGCTCGATAGCGTCGCCGTCACAGTGATGACCACGAAGGGAATGCCGAGCGCCGTGTGGGCCAGGATTACGCCTACGTAGGTCTGGGCGAGATTGACCTTGGAAAAGAAGAAGAACATCGCCGCCGCAGAGATGATCAACGGCACGATCATCGGCGAGATCAACAGCGCCATAATCGCGCCACGCGCAGGCATATGCCGACTCGACAACCCTAACGCCGCCACCGTCCCTAGCACTGTGGCTAGCAGCGTGGACGCAATACCGATGATAAAGCTGTTCTTGATGGCATTGAGCCACTCGCTCGATGTAAAGAAGTCCTGATACCAGCGCAACGAATAACCGGCTGGGTCGAAAGTCAGCATTTCCTTACTGAAGGTGAAGTAGGGCTGCGCGTTGAATGACAGCGGTATGATCACCAATAGCGGCCCGATCAGGAATAGGAACACTAGGCCACAGATAGCCAGAAAGATGTAATGCCAAATGCGCTCGCCACGGGTGGCGTAGGAAGGAATAGCCATCGTTTACCCCAGCTTGACCTTGTCGACGCCGATCAGACGATTGAACACCAGGTAACAGATAATCACCACGAACAGCAGGATGGAGGCAATCGCAGCCGCCAGCCCCCAGTTGAGCGATGTCTGCATATGGTAGGCGATGTAATTAGTGATGAAGCGACCCGACTGCCCACCCACCAACGCCGGTGTGATGTAGTAGCCAATCGATAGTATGAATACCAAGATGCCACCAGCGGCAATGCCTGGGATCGTCAGCGGAAAATAGACCCGACGGAAACTGAGAAACGGCTTGCCCCCCAACGAGCGGGCGGCGCGCATGTAGCTGGGTGGAATGGTCTTCATCACCGAGTAAAGCGGTAGAATCATAAAAGGCAGCAGAATATGCGTCATGGCGATGATCGTGCCCATCTTGTTGTGGATCATCTGCCACCGCGCCTCATCGGCGATCACGCCGAGGGCTACCATCACGTCATTGAGCACCCCCTGTGACTGCAGGATGGCAATCCAGGTGGTGGTGCGCACCAGCAGCGAGGTCCAGAACGGTAGCAGTACCAGGATCATCAGCAGATTGGAGTGACGCGTCGGCAGGTTCGCCAGCAGAAAGGCCACCGGAAAACCGAGCGCTAGCGTCAGGCCCGTGATGACAGCGCTCATCCATAGCGTTCGCCAAAACAGGGTGGCGTGGATCTGCATATGTTCCGGCACTTTGGCGATCTCGCCGTCCGCGTTCAACTGACGGTCGACCGCTGCCAGATAATACGAAATGGTGTAGGGCGACGCCTCACGCTGGATCAGCTTCCAGGTATCGAGTTCTCCCCAGGTATCCTTGACCTCGATCAGAGACTCGCGATACGGCGGTTCCAGCCTACCAACACGTCGCGCCGTGCGGCTAATGGTCGAACGCATACCCGACTTTTCATAATTCAGTCGGCTGGACAACAGCCCCAGGTTGCGTTCCTGCTGACCGACGCGAAGGTCCTCAGCCAAGGCGGCAAAGGCGGCTTCATCGGGTAATGACTCCCCATTCCAGCCTTCCAGCGCTGAAACGGTTCGTGATAGATGGGTGGACACTTCAGGGTTATCGACACTGCGCCACAGCATTTCGAACAAGGGCATCAGAAAGGCGATAAACAAGAATGCCAGTAGCGGCGCAACCAGCAGCAGCGCCTTGATTTTCGAGCGTCGCACAGTGCGACGCAGGCTAACCTTGAGCGGCACGCCATCGGCCGTTGTCAGAGGAGCTGCAAGCGGTTCGGACACGTAGATCTCTCCGTCAGGCAAGAAAAGCGATCAGCAACGATCGGCTATCGGTATGCCGCCGCCCGATTGTCGACGGACGGCGGCAGCGCCTTACTGGGATAGCCAGGCGTTAAAGCGCTGGGTCAGCTCATCGTTGTAGTCAGCCCAAAACAGGTCATCTTTTTGCAGTGCCGTTGCGAAGTTCGGTTCGTGGGTTGGCATGTGCGGCGTCATATCGATACCGGTTTCGGCATGGGTGGACACCAGCTCAGAGGAAGAAAGACGTGCCGGGCCATAGGAAATGTACTGAGCCTGATCGGCGAGTCGCTGGGTATCGGTGGCGAAATGGAGATAATCCTTCACCTTGTCGAGCTTGCCGGTGGGCACAACCCAGCCATCCAGCTCGAACACCTGCGCATCCCAAATGATCTCGAAGGGTTGGTCTTCAGTGACCATGGCATTGAAGATCCGACCATTGTAGGCGGAGGCAAAGGCGACTTCCTGATCGGCCAACAGCTGAGGCGGCTGGGCGCCCTCTTCCCACCAGATGACTTCATCCTTGATGGTATCCAGCTTGTCGAAGGCACGCTGCACGCCTTCTTCGGTCTCAAGCATGGCGTAGACCTCATCACGCTCGACACCATCGGCGATCAAGGCCCATTCCATATTGTTAATCGGCTTGCGCAGCAGAGCCCGCTTGCCGGGGTAATTTTCCAGGTCGAAGACATCCTCGATGGTGCTGGGCTGAGCGTCCTCTGGGAACATCTCGCTATTGAAGGCGACAATATTGGAATAGACGATGGACGCCACAAAGCAGTCCCCCAAGCCCCCCTCGACGAAGTCCTCACTTGGCGGCGTGCCATCCGGGGCGTCGGCCAGCAGCTCATCGTGGTCGAGAGGCTCGATAAGCCCTTCATCACAAGCGATCATGGCATCGGCGGGGAGCATGTCGACTAAATCCCAGGTCACGTTGCCAGCCTGAGATTGAGCACGCAGACCGGCCAAAGCGTTACCACTGCGGTCGATATTGACAATCTCGTCACCCGTCTTCTCTATCCACGGCTTATCGTAAGCCTCGTGCTGGCTCATGCTGTAAGCACCGCCCCAAGAAACAATATTCAGCGTCTGCTGAGCATGGGCACTAACCGCTACGGCAAGTGCCGACATCCCCACGGCAGCGATACTTGTCTTAACAACGCGATTGCTGATTTTCATAGAGATTCTCCGTTTGCTGTTGTCATCGCCGCCGGCACCATCAGGTACCGAGAAACGGCGCACTTGACTGCCGTCCGGCTCATGCATCCAACGCGCGGCAATCGGCACTCGACCAACCAACCTGAATTTGCTGGCCGGGGCGCATCACCCCACACCCTTGGGCATTGGGCGTTTTCAAAATAAAGTCCTCGTTACCGCACACCGACACCCGCGTGCGTAGATGGTCGCCAAGGTAGATAACCTCCTGCACCGTGGCAGTGAACTGGTTGTCGAACTGCGCGCCGTCGGTATCATCCGGCAGGATGCTGACCCGCTCGGGTCTCAGTGATAGCGTCGTACGCGAGCCTACGTCGCCCGATGCCACCGCTTTGGCAATCACCATGTCGCCGCTATCCAGGCGCACCTTGCAGTCACTACCGAGGTGCTCGATAACGTCACCCACCAAGCGGTTGTTCTCGCCGATGAAATACGCCACAAAGGCATTTTCCGGCCGTTCGTAGAGTTCGTCCGGAGAGGCTAACTGCTGCACAATGCCATCGTTGAAGACCGCAATGCGGTCAGACATGGTCAGTGCTTCGGTCTGGTCGTGGGTGACGTAAATCATGGTTACCCCAAGACGGGCGTGAATGCGCTTGATCTCGTACTGCATCTCTTCGCGAAGATTCTTGTCCAGCGCGCCCAGCGGTTCGTCCATCAGCACCAGATCAGGCTCAAAGACCAGCGCACGAGCCAATGCCACCCGTTGCTGCTGGCCGCCAGAGAGCTGCGCCGGGCGGCGATCACCAAACTCTTCCAGGCGTACCATGGCCAGTGCTTTAGCCACTTTCTCCTTGATCTCCGCTTTGCTGAGATGGCGCACCTCAAGCGGGAAAGCAAGATTCTCGGCCACCGTCATGTGCGGGAATAACGCATAGTTCTGGAAGACCATGCCAATGCCACGCTTGTGCGGCGGCAAGCCACTAATTGGCTCGTCGTTCAGCAGAATCTCACCATGGGTGGGGGTTTCGAAGCCTGCCATCATCATCAGACAGGTGGTTTTTCCAGAGCCCGAAGGGCCCAGCAGGGTGACGAATTCGCCCTTGCGGATATCAAGATTGAAGTCCTTGACGACCAGTTCAACACCGTCATAACTCTTTTGGACATTGACGAAGCGAGCAAAACTCGACGGCGCTTCTGCCGTTGCCTTCGTCGTGCCCCCAGCGTCTGCAAGGGTCTCATTCATGCACATTCCCCGGTAAAAGTCCCGTTGCGCCAAGGTAAGTGCTCGATTCAACACATACCTCCACACATCCCCGGGCCCCTATTGGTTTATATTTTTTTCCTAATACTTATTAATGACCATAAGGTGAGTTTGTAGCGCATTACAATTTCCGGGGAGGACAATTAGCGTTGAATATCAACCTAACATAGGCATAGCAAAGTCAACTATGGGAGATATCTTTTGGCATCGAGACACAGCAATGCCCATGGAGGATTCCCCCATGGACAGGAGCGGCGCTATCGGTTAGTTCATATTCAAGCGGCAAGAGGCAAGCGGCATACTTAAACGTACAATGGCATCGTTGCGTTCATCTTCGCACCATTCTTCGCACTATGTATTGCTCTTCGCACTATGTATTGCTTGCCTGTCAGTTTCTGTCCATCTGCAGCTCTTTTACGACAATATCACCATCAATCACGATGGGTTCATCATCAAGAAACAATGAGCAATTACGCATCGGGATATCCAAGTGGCAGGCGGTATCATTTGTGCCACCTAGCTCGCTGTTCGGGCCGGTGGAGAACATCACGTTGCCATAAAAGCTGCGCGGCTCCATCCCCATGCCACCCGGGAACTCCCCCGGCACCATGCGGTGCCATTTGGCGTTCGGGTTCATGCCCCAGCCTACGTGGCTCATGCCCATGCCGCGCGGATCGTTAAAGCTATCCATATAGGATTTCACTAGCTCCGCATCGAGCCCACCACGTATGTCGGTAATCCAGCCCTTTTCAATGGTGTAGGTAATGGGCTCTCTGACATATATGTTCTGAGGTAGCAGAATATCGCCCGGCGCCACCACAATGGTGCCATCAACGCCATCGTCATCCCCTCCGGTAAACACAAAGCCAGAGGGCCAGTGATCCCAACGCCCCGGTTCGTCGGTACAGGCATATTCAGCAACCGTCTCATAAGTATTCAGTTGGTAGGTGACATCAGTGCCATGGCGCGAGGTGATGCGCATCACTTTGGCTTTTTCCAGCAGCGCGGCGGCCAGTTCAACCTTTTCCCTTAGTTCCTTGGTGGGCAACATTCTGGCCAGTAATTCTGGCGGTTCAACCGCCGTCAATATACGCGTACCCGCGGCTTGGATCGCCATTTGCTCGGGAGAGAACAGCAGGAAAATACAATCGATCAACATGTCGCAGTTTTTCAGCGCTTCCACCGCATCGGGCATGCTAGCAAGCCCCGTTGTTCCCACGGCCCAGCCACCGGTAGGTAACGGCGCGGGTAACCGCATGTGGTACATATTGGCGCCTAAACGCTGTCCCGCCGCCATAAAGGCATCCGCATAATCAAGGCGTTCGCTACCCTGGGTCAGTACGACGAGTTTTTCGCCTTCATGTACGCCGGACATTTTTAGCTGATGGAGGCAAATTTCGGCAAAGCTTGCGTGATCCATACATACTCCTAACTCCCCAGGCGAAAGCACAGCTATAGCATACCGGGGAGTGTTAGCTGAGAGCGCTCGTGCTCACCTTTGGGCACACCAAGCGCTCTGTGGTGTTATCGGTTCAAAGCTGAACGTCAATTAGGCAGCCGCTTCTTTCGTCGCTTGATCGGTGGTAGTACGGCGCTTTTTACTCAGCTCTTCCGCGATGGCGGTAAAGAAGGCGTCCGAAGAGGCTTGATGAGGTTTGGTCATAAGGCTAACGCCAACAAACAGCACACTAGCGACCACAATGCCCCAAACGCCAGCGGGTAGGCCCAACAGCGAATTGCCAGTGGCATACATCAACAGCACAAAGGCGCTGGTGCCCACTACGCTTACCAGTGCACCGACACCAGTACCGCGCTTCCAATAGAAGGCACCGATAAGTGCTGGCACCATCGCTACCAGACCCGAGGAAGCGGCCACCGACAGCACTGCAATAAGGTCAAGCTGCAGCTCGGCAAAGGCCAGCGCCATCAGTGCGATCACTGGCACCACGAACTTGCCCACCAGCAGTTGGCGCTTTTCACTGACGTTCGGTTTGACGTTGGCATAGACGTCGCGGGAAACCATAGAGGCCAAGGTCAGCATGATCGAATCAATGGTGGAGACGGCAGCAGCCATGATGCCGATCATCACAATCACCCCTAATACTGGCGGTACAAACTCCGAGGCCAGCAGCGTAGGCGTGGCTAAATCTGCACTTGCAAGACTTGGGAATGCGGCTAAAGCAGAGAAGCCCCAAAGCACAGAGACCATGGTGTAGATAAAACCAAATACCAGGAAGCCAATCAGCATGTGGCGCATGGAGCGCAGCGAGGAAGGCATAAACAGGCGTTGACTGACCTGCGGGTTGGAAATGCTAAAGAAGAACCAGGGAATAGTAAGCCCCAGGAAAGTGACAAAGCTGAACAAGCCAGGGCCGGGCACCGTCAGCGACTGTGGATGTTCCGTTGCCAGCGTATCGAATAGTGCGCCGAAACCACCCAAGCCCTGGATTACCAGGAAGGCCACTAGGGTTGAAGCGACAATCATCATGATGGCCTGGAGCGAGTCGGTCCACATCACCGAACGAATGCCCGCGATATAGGAGAAGAAGATGGCGATGACAGTGGCCAGCACCACCCCAGTCGTAAAGGTAATCGCGCCATCAGTAATACCCTGCAATAGGTAACCGACACCCGCGAGCTGAACGGCCGAGTAGGGAATCAGGAAGATACAACTGGCAATCGAGACAGCCATGGCCACATGTTTGCTGTTGTAGCGGTGGCCCAACATTTCGCTGGGGGTGACAAAGCCAAACTTCTTGCCCACCGCCCAGAATTTTGGCCCGAAGATAGCCACAAGCGATACACCGGCAAAATAGATGATTTCAAAACCGAGCGCTCCCACGCCGCCGGCATAGGTAAGACCTGCCAAGCCCACCATCATAAAAGCACTGTAGGTAGTGGCACTGTAACTCAGCGCCGAGACAAAGCCGTTCATTTGTCGGTTACCCAGGAAGTATCCCGACATACTTTCGGAAGGGCCTTGGCGAGACATGATCGCAATGCCAATAGCGATCAATAAATAGATGGCAATCGACCACCAGATGAGTGACTCAGTCATTGCTGTGCTCCTCAAAATCTTTAGTGATAAACACATTCAGCGCAATGATGATCAGCCCTGCCAACATCCAAAACAGGAAGCTGCCGTACCAGAACGCGACCCCGCTTAGGAGGGTGTAAGGCACTAGGTAGCTCAGCAGGACAACTGCCCATACTAGCCATATCCATTTACTGCGTTTCATAATCCACCTCGTTTTATTACGTCAGGGAGTAGAGTGAGTGTTGTTGTAGTGAGGCTGGCGTAACTCTGTGATACGTTGTTTTACTTGTTGCCAAGGTGCTTTCTCTGGAGCAAAGCGCGCTCGGAGATAGGTCGTCAAATCAGCGACCTGGGTATTACTAAAGCTGTCGGCAAAGCCTGGCATGCTGCCGATACCGGGGACGTGTTCGGCATGAACACCGCCCAAAATTGACTGAATAACGTTATCGGGATGGTCGCTGTGCAAATTGGTATTCAGCGCCAGATTAGTGCTCGCCCTCGAAAAGGTAGGAACGCCAGAATCGACATGGCACGCCGCACAGGCGCCCTCGAAGAGCCGCTCCCCTGCCTCCCGCCCTGTTGAGCTAACGGCTGTACTGGTTACGCGCTGCGTAGCGTCCGCCACAGTCGCATCGCTATTCCCGGTTGGTGCCTGCATTTGGGCGGCCACATAGTGAGCAATCGCCCGCACATCGTATTCAGGTAGCTCCGCCAACCCCGCTACCACCGGGGCCATAGGGCCAGAGGCAACGCCGTGAAGCTCAGACTCACCGTGGCGCAGATAGTCGTAAAGCGATGTTTCACTCCACGGAATGGGTGCACGCGACAGCGTATTAAGCGGTGGTGCTTCCCAACCATCTACAAAGGCACCGGCAAAATACGCCTCGCCGTTTTTCTCAGCCCCCATGGCATTGCGGGGACTATGGCAGGCGCTGCAGTGGCCCAACCCTTCGGCGAGATAGGCTCCCCGGTTATACAGTTCGCTTTGCATGGGGTCAGGCTGGAAAGGGGTTGCATCGTGATAAAGCGTATTCCAGCCTGCCATTAAGCTACGCACGCTGAAGGGGAACGTGAGCGCATTGGCGTTTTTTTCAGTCGCGACAGGAGGTTGAGCCATTAAGTAGGCGTAAAGCGCCTGTAAATCGGCATCACTGGTCTTGGCAAACGCCGTATAGGGAAACGCGGGATAAAGGTGGCTGCCATCACGGCTAATGCCGTGGCGCATAGCGCGTTCAAAGGCTGCGTAAGACCACTGACCAATCCCCGTCGCCTCATCCGGAGTAATGTTAGTGCTGTAGAGCGTCCCGAAAGGGGTTTCAAATTCACGCCCACCGGCATTGGTCACGCCACCCTCTGTGGTATGACACGCCGCGCAGTCGCCTGCAGCCGCAACGAGTCGCCCGCGTTCAATGGTCTCGGCGGAATAAAGGTTGGCGGCTGGCCGTGAGACAGGCGCAATGGCCCCTTTCCACGGCCACGCCACGGCCGCAGTGCCCGCAATGGTGGTAAACGCTGCAGCGGCTAACCAGCGACGTTTCACTGACCGCGGCGGTTTCAATATAGATGGGCGCCCTGCCTCCTCGATGGACGAAGCTTCGAGTGCTTGGCGCACACGTTTGGCGGTAAACGGTGGTTGGCGAAAACGCAGGCCGGTGGCATCAAAAAGCGCATTGGCGATTACCGCAACACCCGGCGATAGCTCCGCACCGCTTAATACATCTTTACTGACGCCGTGATTAACACCTTCCTCAGCAGGGCTTGACGAAGAAGCGCTGGTTGGTAAGCCCGCTGAATAGTCACTTTTCGTTAGCGTACGACTGCCGTCACCCCACTCGTCGAAACTGGGCGCTTGCCCCAAAAGGGGGCGCGCTTCGCCCAATACCCGGGCCTGTAGCGTTTGCTGAAGGCGATCAGTATCCACATCAGGGCCAGCGTCCTGCCCCACCACCAAACGGGTAAGCTGAACATCACCGGTAACACGATTGACCTCAACATCGGCAATCCAGGCAGAGCGCACTCCCGATTCCACGCGCTGATTCCGATCGGGCAACTGCGAGTAGGCAAAGCCCCGCCCGCGCAGTAGATCCTGGGGTAAAGCGTCCGCTGATGGATTGGATGCCCTTGGCCATTCGGCCCGTTTAGCCACGGACTCTATCAACTCTATGCCACGTGCATCGTCAAGATGGCGAAGCCGCAGCGCGACAGGGTCTTGGTCGCTCTCGCGGGCAACCTCATCTAAAAAAGACTCCCGCGCAAACGTCTGCTGTATCCCCATCAAGGTGGCATTAGTGGAGAGTGACGCTGGCTGGGAGCGTGCGGCAAGGTATTGGTCGCGAAATACATAGGGCGAGAATGGCGTGGTGTCTTGCCCGCCAACGCGGGCCTCAGCGCTAGGCGTTGCTATCGTGGCCCTGCCACTTAACAACAACCCTATGGCAGCCACCTCACCCGTGAGATTGGCCTGCTGATAATGATAACGGGCTATCTCACCACTACTGGCAATGTCCGCATTTAGGCTAATTCGCTGCGCTTGGCCTAATGCCTGAGCATCCTTGGCGTAGTGGGCATCGAGCCAAACGGCTACCGGGCCGCCCACCGTCCGCGACATCAGCGCCGCATCCACGGCGGCATCGTCACCGCTGTGGCGACCCAGCCCTGAGGCCTGATTTGATGCGTGCTTACCGTCGGCGCTGTAAAGCTCAATCTGGCTAATATCCAGCGCGGTTAACCGGCTTAAATCCTGTTTCAGCGCCGCTGGTGTGACGGTTTGCCCCCACACGCTCAATTGTTGGTCGCGACAATCGGCAATTACCCAACTGGGGTGATTGCCCCAGCGCATGCGACTCGGCCAGCCATACGCATGGTTCGAATGCATGGACGACTGGTTAGGCTTTATAAGAGGCGACTCAGAGGGCGCTTGATCGCCTTCAGGCACTTTTTCGGATGCTTGGTGAACGGCCTGCCACTCAATCTTCAACTGTTTAGCGGCGTCGGTCGCCAAGGCCAAACTATCGGCAACCACCGCCACAAAATTCCCGTCCACCACGACTTCAATAGAGCCAGAGAGTGAGGCAATGCTACTGCGATCGACGCCAACCAAGCGATCACTCTCAAAACGCTCGCCATTCCACCGGTAGTAAGGTGGACGCACCACGACACCAAAACGTGCCTTCGCTAGCAGCGCGGGGATGTCGGCCTGTTTTTGCTGGCCATGGAGCACCGCCCCTTCACTCATGAGAAGCCTCCTGCAACGCGGCCGCGTTAAGGACCACGGCCCGCTCCGCTGCCTGGAGGATTTCAACATGGGTGCCACATCGACAGAGGTTATGCTCTAAAGCGGTGCGAATCTGATGCGCAGAGGGTTGGGCATTATGATTTAGCAACGCACGAATAGTGATGATCATGCCGTTCAAACAGTAGCCACACTGGGCTGCCTGAGCATCGACAAAGGCTTGCTGTACAGGATCAAGCTCACCGCCATGGGAAAGACCATCAAGGGTGGTTACCTCATGGCCAACAGCAGCGGACACGGGCAGCACGCAGGTGCGTGCGGCCATGCCATCAATCAATACGCTGCATGCCCCACACTCACCCAAACCACAGCCATACTTAGGCCCATTGAGCGCTAGGTCGTTACGCAACACATTGAGCAATGGTGTCTGTGGCGGCACGGCCAACTCGTGTTCGTGCCCATTGATAGTTAGCTTTAGCGTCATAGGGGATCATCATCGTTATTGTTAAGCCCGCCCTCTTGCTCTGAATAGGGCTTGGATATGACTTAGATATTACTAATAAGTACTGCCTGCCAAACACGCTTCGTAGCACCTTCATCCAGCCTATTTTCATCTCCCTTTCACATACAGCCAATCGACTTGCACCAGCTAAGTGCAGAGCTAACACTCATCGAGCATTAAAGGTGCGTACGCTATAAAAACAAGCCTAATAAACGTATAGCACTCAATGGATGCGTTTTTCAAGTTTTTGAATAAAACCAAAAAAACAGCTATAAATCCATTAAATTCATATATTTAAATAAAAACACCGCTTTATTTTCGTCTAAAAATAATTTCAAAACTAATTCTTGACCAAAAAATAAATGGTGTATACGTTGTATTATAGCATTCGCGAACGCATGCAGAAACAAGTGATAGGCGAATAAAACAGCGAGGAAACCAGAATATGAACAATAAACCCACCATAGCCGTTATTGGCGCGGGCCTTGGCGGCGCCGCTGCAGGCGCGCTACTGCAGAAAGCGGGTTACCCCACCAAGGTGTACGAACAGGCACCCGCGTTTGCGCGCCTTGGGGCAGGCATTCACCTTGGCCCCAACGTGATGAAAGTAATGCGCCGCATTGGCATTGAAGAGAAGCTCAATACCATGGGCTCACACCCCGATTACTGGTTCAGCCGCAATGGCATGACCGGCGAGTACCAGTCTCGTATCCCGCTAGGCGAGTTTGCTCGCGAAAACTATGGCGCAGCCTATATCACCGTACACCGTGGCGATCTGCACGAATTAATGGTCAGCACGCTCGACCAGGACAATCTTTATTTCGATAAGCGCCTGGTCGATGTCGACGACAGCGGCGACAAGGTCGTCATGACCTTCGCTGACGGTACGACAGAAGAGGCCGACCTGGTGATCGGCGCCGATGGGGTCAATTCGCGACTGCGCGAGAAGCTGCTGGGTCCGGAGGCGCCAATCTATAGCGGCTGGGTTGCTCACCGAGCCATTATCTCTGCCGAAAAACTCAAGGCATACGACCTGGATTTCGAAGCCTGCGTGAAGTGGTGGTCGGAAGACCGCCACATGATGGTCTACTTCGTGACCGGCGACGAGAAGGAGTATTACTACGTGACTGGCGTGCCTGAACCCGATTGGAACCACGGCACTTCCTTCGTCGACAGCTCCCGGGAAGAGATGCGCAAAGCATTCGAGGGTTACCATCCCACCGTACAAGCACTGATTGACTGCACTGAAACCGTTACCAAATGGCCCTTGCTGGAGCGCAACCC
The DNA here is from genome assembly GCF_024182575.1 of Halomonas sp. MS1. Lineage (NCBI taxonomy): Bacteria > Pseudomonadati > Pseudomonadota > Gammaproteobacteria > Oceanospirillales > Halomonadaceae > Halomonas > Halomonas sp. MS1. The sequence continues at coordinate 2,038,753 of NZ_CP098926.1, read as the reverse complement.
GCTGCCACTGTGGCATGAAAATCGACTGGTGTTGCTGGGCGATGCCTGCCATCCGATGAAGCCTCATATGGCCCAGGGCGCGGCCATGGCCATTGAGGACGCCGCCATGCTGGTACGCTGCCTGGAAGAAGTGGGCGCCGAAAACTACCAACAGGCTTTCGAACTTTACCGCACCAACCGTTTTGAACGCGCTTCGCGGGTTCAGCAGGTTTCCCACGACAATACTTGGTTACGGGAAGACGAAGACCCAGCATGGGTATTCGCCTATGACCCCTTTGAAGTACCGCTGAAGCAACCCACCAGTCAAGGGAGCCCGGCATGAGCAGCACCTATCTCTATGGCGCCAACGTACACGCCAATGGCATTCGTCAGCACTACCTGCGCTTTGGTGACAGCGCCGAGACAGCGCGCCAGCCGCTGGTGCTAATACCCGGCATCACCAGCCCGGCGATCACCTGGGGCTTTGTGGCCGAGCGCCTGGGCCAGCACTTCGACACTTATGTACTGGATGTCCGTGGGCGTGGCTTGTCGTCCACCGGGCCTGAACTTGCTTATGACACCGACACCTGTGCCAACGATGTGATCGCCTTTATCGATGCGCTCGGCTTAAGCAACGTCATTCTGGCGGGCCACTCCATGGGGGCGCGCTTTGCTCTGCGCGCCATGAATCGCGGCGCCAAGGGCATCGACAAACTGGTACTTATCGACCCACCGGTTTCAGGGCCAGGGCGCCGTGAGTACCCCAGCAAGCTGCCCTGGTATGTAGACTCGATTCGCGACTGCACCCGGGGCGCAGACATCGAAACCATGCGCCACTACTGCCCCACCTGGAGCGACGAGCAGCTGCGGTTACGCGCCGAGTGGTTACACACTTGCTTTGAGCCCGCCATTGTTCAGGCGTTTGAAGAGTTCCACAGCGTCGATATCCACCAGGACTTCCCAGCTATAAAAGTGCCCACGCTGCTGATGTGTGCAGGCAAGGGCGGGGTTATCCAGGATGAAGACCGCACCGAAATACGCGCCCTGCTACCGACGATTCGCGTTTCTACCGCGCAACAAGCGGGTCACATGATTCCCTGGGATGACTTCGACGGTTTTTTTGCCGCCTTTGAAGACTTCCTGGGCACACAACTCTAACCAAGGCCAATAATCATGACTCAGAGCACCAAGACCTACCGTATCGGCCAGATCGTCCCCAGCTCCAATATCACCATGGAGACGGAGATACCTGCCATGCTCGCTGCACGCCAGTTGATTCGTCCAGAACGCTTCACTTTTCACTCCAGCCGCATGCGCATGAAAACCGTTAGTAAGGACGAGCTGGCCGCGATGGATGCGGAGTCTGACCGCTGTGCCTTGGAACTCTCCGATGCAGCAGTGGATGTGATGGGGTATGCCTGCCTGGTTGCCATTATGGCGATGGGGCCCGGCTACCACCGAGCGTCGCAAAAGCGTTTGCGCAGCCGCACCGAAGAGAATGGCTGCGACACGCCGGTGGTCACCAGCGCCGGTGCGCTGGTTGATGCCCTGGGTGTGATGAAAGCCAAACGTGTGGTGGTAGTGGCGCCTTACATGAAGCCGCTGACCGAAATGGTGGTCGACTACATCCGTCAGGAAGGCATTGAGGTGCTCGACTACCGGGCGCTTGAGATCCCCAATAACCTGGATGTCGCTCGCCACGATCCCGCCAATCTCCCCGAAATCGTCGCCAGCCTCGATTTAAGTAACGTGGATGCGATCGTCTTGTCGGCCTGTGTACAAATGCCATCGCTACCGGCCGTTGCCAAGGTTGAAGCCCTGACCGGTAAGCCGGTGGTGACCGCAGCTATCGCGACTACCTACGCCATGCTCAAGGCGCTTGACCTGGAGCCCATCGTACCGGGCGCGGGTGCTCTCTTGTCGGGGGCTTACTAACGAGATCAGGTGCTGATTAACGATTTAGAGTGCTGGTTAAGGAGACAACCATGTCGCAGCACAATACTGATAATACGGCCTCGGACAACTACAAGGGCGTGTGGGATGGACGCATTGGCTTTGGTAAAAGGCCCGCGCTACTGGTGGTTGATTTTATGCAAGGTTACACCACCCCTGGCTCGCCGCTATTTGCCCAGGGCGTGGTGGATGCGGTGGCTAATATGCCACCGCTGCTCAATACCGCGCGGCGTACGGGCACCCCCGTTATCCACACCAACATCCTTTATCACGCCCCGGATCAAATCGATGGCGGCATTTGGGTCAAGAAGGCGCCGGTAATGCGAGCGATGGTGGCAGGTAATCCCTACGCTGACTTCTGCCCCGAGGTGACGCCTAACGACGATGAACTGGTAATGACCAAGCAGTATGCCAGCGCGTTCTTTGGTACTTCGCTTGCTTCCACGCTGGTCGCCATGGGCGTCGATACGCTGATCATTACCGGCTGTTCCACCAGCGGCTGCATTCGCGCCACCGCCGTTGACGGCGTACAGCACGGCTTTCGGGTGATGGTGGTACGTGATTGCGTGGGCGATCGCCACCCCGCGCCCCATGAAGCCAACCTGTTTGATATCGATAGCAAATATGGGGATGTAATTAGACTGGATGAAACACTGGGTTACTTAATGAAGCGTTAGGAGTGCCCGAAAACGCAAGTGAAGCGGGCACCTCTGTTGTGTCATCCGTCTGCGTTCATTTTTTCCAGTAGGTGCATTAAAGCAACCCGCTCTGCCGGGTTGAGATTTTTCATGGTCTGATCGCTGATCTGCTTGGCACTGGGCACCATGCCCTCGACTAATGTCTCCCCAGGCTCGGTGATCACTACCATGACTTTGCGTTGATCATTGGGGTCGGTGGTGAGCGAGATCCACTCACGTGCTTTAAGGCGTTTAATGACGCCACGGATGGTGGCTGGATCAATCGCCGTGGCGTTAACGATGTCGGTTAACGAGCTGGGGCCTCGCTCCATCACCGTACACAGCGTGACAAACTGAATGGCCGTAAGCTGTTTATCACTGCTGTAGCGCTGAAAAATAGCCGTATGCCGCTGGTAGGCTTTACGCAGTAGATGGCCTACTTGCTCAGAAAAATCATACCCCTGCTCTGAAGGCGTGGGGTGCTCGCCGGAAGACGAGTGTTTGAGCGCACTATCCGTTGTCATTCCATCTCCTTAATCTATTAGCGACGACGTGTATCGAGTATGGCACTGGTTAACAAAATGATGCATCAACGTATTAAATACGGCTTGCGTTGGATCAATTCACCATGCTTTTATGGCGTACACGCTACAATTTTACCTTAGTTATTGCTCGTTGATCACCTCAAATTCATCTGCACTGATTACTTAAAACGCTAGCGTGGGAGGCAAGCATGGCCGATAAATCAGACTATACAAGAGAGTCACTGCTGTATGGATCTGATGTTCTGGTGATCTATCGCGACCCGGTTACACCCCCTAAGCCCGCGCCCGGACAGCCAGGTACACACTCAAACTTCACTCCCCATGAGCCTGAGATATTTATTGCCGTGCTGAGCGATAGCCACATCGTGGCTTTCAACGGCCACGTAGACTTGGGCACCGGTATACGCACGGCGCTCGCTCAAATTGTTGCGGAAGAGCTTAGCGTCGCGTTCGACAGCGTTACCGTGGTGCTGGGCAACTCTGTTGAAGCCCCCAACCAAGGCCCCACCATTGCTAGTGCGTCGATTCAAATCACTGCCGAACCTCTACGCCGCGCGGCGGCTCAAGCGCGGGAGTACCTATTGACACTGGCAGCAAAGCACTTTGACACTGAGCGCTCACTACTTAGCTGCCAAAACGGCGCTATTATGCCCAGTGATGATAACCACTCATCCGTGAGCTTTGGAGAGTTGCTGCGGGGGACCCGTCATGCATTAAAGCTTGCCGATGAGGTGCCGCTTAAGCCGGTCAGCCACTATACCCTGGTCGGCCAATCGACCTCCCGCGTGGATATACCCGCCAAGGCCACCGGGCAATTGACCTTTATCCACGACCTGCGCCTGCCCGATATGCTGCATGGGCGAGTGATTCGCCCGCCTTATGTAGGCCATGATAACGGCGACTTTATTGGCAACAGTTTAATCGCGGTTGATGAAAGCTCTGTGGCACATTTGCCAGGCGTGGTAAGCGTCGTGGTGGTCGGTGACTTTGTTGGTGTGGTGGCCGAACGTGAAGAACAGGCTGCTGCCGCAGCCAAACAGCTAAAGATCCAGTGGCGACCCACCGAAGGCTTGCCTCAGTTGGACAACATAGAGCAAGCACTGCTCGACTTACCCAGCAAGCAGCGCATACTCCTCGATGAGGGTGATCTCGACAACGCGCTGGCCTCCGCACAGCATTCGCTCAATCGTCACTATGTGTGGCCTTTCCAGCTGCACGGCTCCATTGGCCCTTCGTGCTCCGTCGCCGATGCCAATGAAGATGGCCTGCACGTATGGTCGGGCACCCAAAATCCACACAGCCTGCGCGCCGATCTCGCCCGCCTTACCGGTTTAGACGAAGGCGTTATCACCATTACCCGCATGGAAACCTCGGGCTGCTATGGCCGCAATTGCGCCGACGATGTTGGCGCGGATGCTGTACTACTCTCTCAGGCGGTTGGCCGCCCCGTCCGTGTGCAACTCACCCGTGAGCAGGAGCACACCTGGGAGCCTAAAGGAGCTGCTCAGTATATGGCGATCCAGGGCGGTTTAAATGCAGATGGCAGCCCGGCAGGCTATCGCTTTAATACGCGCTACCCCTCTAACAGTGCGCCCACCCTGGCACTACTGCTAACCGGTGCTGCCTCGCCTATTGATATCCCCTTTGAGATGGGAGATAGAACGTCGGTGCCACCCTACCGCTACCCTCATCGCCAAATAGTCTGCGACGACGTCCCGACTCTGGTGCGCGCCTCCTGGCTACGTGGCGTCTCAGCATTGCCCAGCACCTTCGCCCACGAAAGCTATATTGATGAGCTTGCCTATTTAGCAAATGAAGATCCAGTCACCTACCGGTTGCGCTATTTAGCCGATAATCGCGCTTGCGAACTTGTCGAAGCGTTAGCCGAACGTGCGAACTGGAAGCCCTGCGTCGCTAACATCAACCCAAGAAGCGAGGGTGAGTGGCGCTACGGCCGAGGCTTCGCTTACGCCCAGTACGTGCATAGCAAATTCCCCGGCTTTGGCGCCGCGCTCGCCGCCTGGGTAATTGAGCTTAAAGTCAATGTGAAGAGTGGACGGATTGTCGTCGAGAATTTATATGTAGGTCAGGATGCGGGCTTAATGGTGAACCCCGCAGGCGTTCGCCATCAGGTGCATGGCAATGTGATCCAAATGCTCAGCCGCACGTTAAAGGAGCGGGTGACCTTTGAGGATGGTTTACCGACCAGCAAAGAGTGGGGCGGCTACCCTATTCTGCGTTTCTCGGAGCTCCCCCCCATCAACGTCATGCTGCTTGATCGTCCAGAACTGCCGCCACTCGGCGTAGGCGAGTCCGCCTCACTGCCCGGCGCTCCTGCGATTGCCAACGCGCTTTTTGATGCCACGGGGGTGCGCTTTACCCATCCTCCTTTTACCCCTGACACCATTCGCGACTCACTGAAGGCCTCTCTTCAACTCCCCATGGAGGCGGCTAGTTAATGCAACACCTTGATCTACAGGTTATCGAACGCGCATTGAAATGGGCCAACCAGGGGCTGACTATTTGGTTGTGTACGGTGCTAAAAACCTTTGGCTCGGCACCCCGGGAGCCGGGTGCCATGCTAGTAGCATGTTCGACAGGCGACTATCTGGGGTCACTGTCGGGCGGCTGTGTCGAAGAGGACTTTATCACCAGGCTTCAAACGGGAGAGTTCAACGAACCGGTTCAGTCGGTGCGCTATGGCGGTGACGCTGGTTCAGCGAATATTCGTTTACCCTGCGGTGGTAGCCTTGAAGTGCTGGTTGAACGGCTAGCCCCCAACACCGAAAACCTCACTCACCTAGAAGTGGTGCATGCCACGCTACTGGGTCGCCAACCGCTAACCCGCTGTATCAAATTGGATGGCAGCGGCAAGCGCTTTAACCCCTCGAAGAACACCGAGCCCACCGTTATTTTTGATACCGCTAGCGTCAATATTCGCATAGGCCCTGCGCTACGGCTGATTATCGCGGGGATCTCCTCCGTCTCTGCGCCCTGTGCGCTGTTTGCCCAAACGCTTGGTTTTGAAGTGATTGTCTGTGAACCCAGGGACGAAGTCCGAAAAAATTTCGATGTACCCGGCATAGAAGTGCAGGCCGTTCTACCTTCGGTGTTTATTTCATCAGGTGGCTGCCATGCCAATACCGCCATTGTTGCCTTGACCCATGACCCGCGTATTGATGATTTAGCCATGATCGAAGCCGTCCGTACGAATGCATTTTACATTGGGGTCATGGGTTCTCATCAGACCTCACAACAACGTGCAGAGCGGCTGCTGCGCTCTGGCGGCCTAACAAGTGCCCAAGTAGCACGAATTAACATGCCCATTGGGCTTAATCTAGGCAGCAAAACACCGGCTGAAATTGCGTTAGCCGTCATGGCCGATATTCACCGTATTTATCGTGGAAAAACACGTCATGAGTTGTAGTGATATCATCGTGATTGTCATGGCGGCTGGCCAGTCTCGTCGCTTTGGTAGCGATAAAAGAATTGCTAAATTAAGCAATGGAGAGACACTACTGACCTCCACGTTGTTAACTATTCAGAAGCACTTTCCAAACATTATCGTTGTGCTTAAAGAAGATGATAAGGCTCAATCACTCGGCCTTTCTCCAATCACCCCAACGCTGGTTAGCCCGCGCAGTCATTTAGGACTCGGATACAGCATTAGCGATGCTTTCAAATATCTATGTTCAGACGAAAAATTTAATAATTACCGATCCGCGGCGATTTGGCTTGCCGATCTCCCTTGGGTGACTCAAAAAACGTGTAAGTTATTAGCAGACATGTCTAGCGCAGAAAATATCGTTCAACCAACACACCTACAGATCCCAGGCCACCCGGTTATTTTTGGTAGAAAATTTTGGAAACATATCGCTGATTTAAGCAATCCCAGCGGCGCTTCCGCTATTCTCCAGCGGTATAGTGATCATATTGTAAAAATCTCACTCAATGATCCTGGCGTATGCTATGACATTGATACTCCAGACAATTTATTTCCACCCTTCTGACATGCTAACTATGACGATATTATAAAAAGAGACCGTCAACTAAGATTGCCTCCCTTTCCACCATTGAAGCCGATCTAGCCGTCATATCAATGGGTTTTCACACACCATATTTAAGCTCCCGTAGGCCTTTACTGGCTCTACAATTTCGAGGCAGACAACGCTACAACCTGACCCAACCGATCATTCCGAGTGGCTGGTTGATAGGCGCCCTTTATTAAGCGCCTGATCAACTACTACTGTCTTCAGTAAATGCTGACTAACTAACTCGCTTTATATGGGTTTCCGGGCGGCTCAACCGGCAAGCGGCGTACTTGAACTCTGGAATCTTTCCATACGGATCCAGCGCCGGGTTAGTGAGTAGATTCGCCGCCGCCTCCTCGTAGCAGAAAGGCACGAAAACCATCCCCTCAGGCATGCCCGGATCCGTCCTGACCTTGAGGGTGATGGCCCCTCGCCGGGTGGTGATCGTTAGGTCATCGCCAGGTGCCAACCCCAGCCGGATAAGCTCAGCGGGCGCCAAGCTCGCCACGGCTTCCGGCTCCAGGTCATCGAGCACTTTGGCGCGGCGGGTCATGGATCCGGTATGCCAGTGTTCTAACTGACGGCCAGTGGTCAGCACCGTCGGATAGTCGTTATCTACCGGCTCATCCGGTGGCAGCGGACGCGTAGGCGCGAACTTCGCCCGGCCACTGGCCGTAGGGAAGACCTCGCTGAAGACTACGTCTTGCCCCGGTGCGTCCTCCGCTGGGCAAGGGTAGGTCACCGACTGCTCGCGCTCCAAACGCTCCCAGGAAATATGGTCGAGAGAGGCCATACCTTGCTTCATCTCGGCGAAAACGTCCTGCGGATGCTGGTAATTCCAGTTGAGGCCGAAGCGTTTGGCCATTTCCTGGATAATCCACCAGTCCGGCTTGGCCTGGCCCGGCAGTGGCAAGGCCGCACGCCCCATCTGCACTTGCCGATTGGTGTTGGTGACGGTGCCGTCCTTCTCGGGCCAGGCGGAGGCCGGCAGAATGACATCGGCGAATTGAGCGGTTTCAGTGACAAAAAGATCCTGTACCACCAGGTGCTCTAGTTTGGCCAACGCGGCCCGGGCATGGGCCAGATCTGGATCGGACATCGCCGGGTTTTCACCCTGGATATACATGCCGCGAATGGTGCCCGCAGTGATAGCATCCATAATTTCCACCACGGTGAGACCCGGTGTGGGATCCAGTTTGGTATTCCACAGCTCTTCGAAAGCACTGCGTACCTGCGCATCGCTAACCGGCTGGTAGTCCGGCATCACCATGGGAATCAGGCCGGCATCAGATGCCCCTTGAACATTGTTCTGCCCCCGCAGAGGGTGCAGGCCGGTGCCAGGGCGACCGGTCTGGCCGCAAGCCAGCGCCAGCGAGATCAAACAACGGGCGTTGTCGGTCCCATGGGTATGCTGAGAAATGCCCATGCCCCAGAAAATCATTGCCCGCTCGGCGTTGGCATAAAGCCTAGCCACTTCGCGAATGGTCTCTGGCTCAACACCGCACAAACCGCTCATCGCTTCGGGGGTCATGTCCACCGTATGCGTTTTGAGCGCCTCAAAGCCTTCGGTATGCTCGGCGATATAGGCCGTGTCATAAAGTTCTTCGCTGATGATCACATTGAGCATGGCATTAAACAGCGCCACATCCGTACCCAGTGAAAAGCGAACACTGCGATGGGCGTAGGCATCCAACGCCTGACCACGGGGATCGAGTATCACTATCTTGGTACCGCGTTTGGCGGCCTGTTTAAAGAAGGTGGCCGCCACCGGATGGTTTACCGCGGGATTACAGCCGGTAAGAATCACTACATCGGCCTGACTGGCCTGCATAAAGGAAGCGGTTACCGAACCGGAGCCGATACACTCCATGAGCGCTGCTACCGAACTGGCGTGGCACAAGCGGGTACAGTGATCCACATGGTTGGAGCCAAAACCGGTACGCACCAGCTTCTGGAACAGCCACGCCTCTTCGTTGGAGCACTTGGCACTGCCGAATCCCGCTAAGGCATCAGGGCCATGATTCACTTTAAGGTTCACAAGCCCGCTGGCGGCCACCTCAAGGGCTTCGCCCCAGCTCGCCTCGCGGAAATGCGTCAAGGGCTTGGCAGGGTCGAAGTCTGGATCGATCCCCTTTGCGACACCCTCGCGACGAATCAGCGGGGTAACAAGCCGAGATGGATGGCGCGGATAGTCATAGCCGAAGCGACCTTTAACACAGAGTCGGTTCTCGTTTGAAGGACCGTCGCGGCCCTCCACATAAAGGATCTTATCGTCTTTGATATGGTAGGTAAGCTGACAGCCAACCCCGCAGTAGGGACACACTGAGTCAACCTTACGGTCAGCCACAGCAGAGTCTCCGTGCCCTTGCTCATCCACCAGGGTGGCAGGCATTAAAGCTCCAGTGGGGCAAGCTTGAACACACTCACCGCAAGCAACACAGGTACTGTCCCCCATGGGGTCGTCGAAATCAAATACGATCTTAGACGCCGCCCCACGGTGAGCCAGTCCGATAACATCGTTAACCTGTACTTCGCGACAGGCACGCACACACAGATTGCACTCAATACAGGCATCAAGGTTAACGCGCATGGCAGAGTGGCTGCTGTCTTGCTCCAGGCTACCCACCCTAGTCGCCACATGGTGCACGGTAGCTGTCTCACGCTCTTCGCGCTTGGGCAGCTTGCGGCGCACTGCCGTGGCATCAATGGCCAACTGGTCAGCCATGGCCCAGAAATGGCTTGAGCTGTCGGGGCTCTCTTCCCGCTCAGGCTGGTCGACCAGCAGCATTTCCATGACCATCTTGCGGGCCGTGTGCGCGCGTTCAGAGCTGGCACTATTAACCACCATACCGGGCGCCGCTTCGCGCAGACAGCTTGCGGCCAAGGTGCGCTCGCCCTCGATTTCCACCATACAAGCACGGCAGTTGCCGTCGGCGCGATAGCCGCTGGCATCCTTGAAACACAGATGCGGAATGGTCTCGCCGGCACGCTTGGCGACTTGCCAGAGGGTTTCACCGGGGTAAGCGCTGACGTCAACGCCATCCAGGGTCAGGGTAAAGCTTTGGTTTAAGCTCTGTTCACTCATGCTGATCTCCCTTATCCCTTGACGATAACGTTCTGGGCAGCCAGTTCACTGCGAAAATTCTTGAGCAAGCCCAATACTGGGTTAGGTGCCGCCTGTCCCAGCCCGCAAATAGAGGCATCTATCATCACTTGGGAAAGCTGCGTCATAAGCCCAGCATCCCATTCATTACGCTCAAGCAGGGTGAGCATTTTTTCGGTTCCCACCCGACACGGCGTGCATTGGCCACAGGACTCATCGGCAAAGAAAGCCAGCAAGTTGGTCGCCACACTGCGTAAGTTATCCTGATCAGAAAGCACGATCACCGCAGCGGAACCGATAAAACAGCCGTGCTCCTGGAGGGTATCGAAGTCGAGAGGAATATTGGCTTTAGTGGCGGGCAGAATGCCGCCAGAGGCGCCTCCAGGTAGATAAGCCGCCAAGCGGTGACCTTCCGCCATGCCGCCACAATACTCGTCAATTAACTCGCTTAGCGTGATGCCAGCAGGCGCCAGATAAACGCCAGGCTGCTTAACTCGCCCCGAAACCGAGAAACTGCGCAGCCCCACGCGGCCATGGCGGCCCTGACTGGAGAAAGACTCAGCACCGCGCTGCCAGATCATCGGAATCCAGTAGACGGTCTCGACGTTATTGACCAGCGTTGGGCGATCAAAGAGCCCTTTCTGAGCCACAAACGGAGGACGATGGCGGGGCTTGCCCGGCTTGCCTTCCAGGGACTCAATCATCGCCGACTCTTCGCCGCAGATGTAAGCACCCGCTCCGCGGCGCAGCACGATATATCCCGGTGCCACTAGGCCAGCGTCCTCAAGCTCGCCAATTGCCTCGCGCAGCACGACATGTAACGCTGGATACTCGTCGCGTAGGTAGATATACAGCGCCTCGGCGTCTACCGCCCAAGCACTGACCAAGGCACCTTCAAGAAACTGGTGCGGCGAACGCTCCAGATAATAACGATCCTTAAAGGTACCGGGTTCGCCTTCGTCAGCATTAATGGCACAGTAGCGAGGGCCAGCCTCCTGACGCACAAAGTGCCATTTCTTAAAAGTAGGAAAACCCGCGCCCCCTAAACCGCGAAGGTTGGCCTGCTGCATCGCTTCCATCAGTGCTTCGACCGTTACTTCCCCGTTGCGGCAGGCCTGAAACAATGCAAAACCACCCTCGCTGCGATAGCTATCAAGTCGTTGCCAATCGATAGGTTCGGGGTGAGTGTCGTCGCCATCGATAGCTGCCTGAACTTGAGCCGCGTCGGCTCGACCCAAGTGGCGATGGCCAACCTCCACGACGGGCGCAGTGTCGCAGCGCCCCATGCATGGGGCGCGCAACACCCGTACCTGCTCGATATCGACATTTGCTTCCAACTGCGCTTTAAGCGCCTCAGCGCCAGCTAACTGGCAAGCCAGAGAGTCGCAAACGCGGATGGTCAACGCCGGGGGCACTTCCTGGTCGTCATGGATGACATCGAAGTGAGCGTAAAAGGTAGCTGTCTCATAGATCGCTGCCATCGGCAGGTTCATATAAGTTGCCAGGGCACGCAGGTCTGCCAACAACAAATGCCCTCGGGCATCCTGAAGAGTATGCAGGTGTTCAATCAATAAATCGCGGCGGCGCAATGCGGCATCGTTGCGTTCATCGCCCAGCAGTTCACGCAATCCCTCAAGACGAATGGGATCGAGTTCACGGCCGCGGGGCTTGCCGCGAAAGCGGCGCTTGGGGGTCACGGTCTGGACGGTCATGGGTCACTCATTATTATTTTGATCGGCGTGATGCCGAATGAACGAAGACGGCACCCCGCGGGGTGCCGTCTAGGGTCTTACTATCAATCTTGAACTATCTATACCGAACTATCTACCTCGAACTATCTACCTCGAACTATCTATCTCGTCTCCTCTACGGACGGGCAGTTACTTCCGGCTTATGCAGGCACGCTGCCGTGGGGATCGATGACAAATTTCTTGGCGGCTCCGCCATCGAAATCGGCATATCCTTGGGGCGCCTGATCCAGAGTGATCATCTGTACATTTACCGCATCGGCGATCTTAACTTTACCGAATAGAATAGCCTGCATCAGCGGGCGGTGGTACTTCATTACCGGGCACTGTCCGGTATGAAAACTGTGGGATTTGGCCCAGCCGAGGCCAAAGCGCATGCTCAAAGCACCCTGCTTAGCGGCATCATCAGCGGCACCTGGGTCTTCGGTCACATACAGGCCAGGAATACCGATTTGGCCGCCCGCGCGAGTTAGCGACATCGCCGAGTTCAGCACGGTCGCAGGTGCTTCTTTACCATGGTTGCAGCCGCAGGCGTGGGCCTCGAAACCAACACAATCGACAAAGGCATCGACTTCACGCTCGCCGAGAATCACCTCAATCTTGTCGGCCATGTCGCCGTCCTGGGTCAGGTCAATGGTCTCGCAGCCAAAGCTTCGCGCTTGAGCTAAACGGTCTTCGACCATATCGCCGACAATCACACAAGCCGCGCCAAGCAACTGCGCAGAAACTGCCGCCGCCAGACCCACAGGGCCAGCACCGGCAATGTAAACAGTGCTACCGGGGCCGACACCAGCAGTAACGCAACCGTGGAAGCCGGTGGGGAAGATATCGGACAGCAGGGTTAAATCTTTGATTTTCTCCATCGCTTGATCGGTGTCCGGGAACTTCAGCAGATTAAAGTCCGCGTAGGGAACCATGACATATTCGGTCTGGCCACCCACCCAGCCACCCATATCGACATAGCCGTAAGCAGCCCCTGGACGAGAGGGGTTCACATTTAGACAGATGCCGGTACGGCCTTCTTTACAGTTACGGCAGCGACCGCAGGCAATATTAAACGGCACCGAGACGAGATCGCCGGGCTGGATAAACTCGACGTCGCGACCACACTCGACCACCAAACCAGTGATTTCGTGACCCAGCACCAAGCCGGATGGCGCAGTGGTGCGGCCGCGCACCATATGCTGGTCGCTGCCACAGATATTGGTGGTGACGACTTTAAGAATGACGCCGTGCTCACACTTTCGATTACCGATGGCGAGCTCAGGATAGGCAATAGATTCGACGGCGACTTCACCCGGCCCTTTATAGACCACTCCGCGGTTGGCTGCATTCATGGCTAGCTCCTGTTGTTTATTGTTGTGCGCTTGATGGTGGATTGCGCTTTCCCACCCTATCCCCTCCGTGCCTAAGGACTTACCCCACAAAGGCACTCACATATCTATTCAAGACATCCTAGCCAAGACGAATAGCTAGAGGTCGCTTTCACGACACTCTTACCCTGAAACAGGCCCAACAATCCGTTGTGTCGGCGATGCGGGCGCATAGCCGATATCTAACAATAGCCACCAAGGACATCTAATGAAGAACAATGACGATCCTGTCCTGTCGCCCGGACAGGACAATACTCAGATAATGGGGTTAGATTTTCATAACCCCGTATTCCCACTCTCTGCTCTCGCCATTCTGCTATTCATTCTTTACGCACTGGTTTACCCGGATGCCGCTAACACGCACCTAGGGCTTGCCAAGAACTGGTCAATTGAACACTTTGACTGGCTGTTTATGATTGCAGGCAATACCTTTGTGGTGTTCTGCCTCGTACTGATCTGCTTGCCCCTCGGGCGAATTCGTTTGGGCGGCAGCGATGCCAAGCCGGAGTACTCGCGCACGTCCTGGTTCGCCATGCTTTTTGCGGCGGGTATGGGTATCGGCCTAATGTTCTGGAGCGTTGCTGAGCCAGTGGCCTATTACACCGACTGGTACGGTACGCCCCTCAACGCCCCCGCAGGCACGCCGGAAGGCGCTAGTGCTGCCATGGGCGCGACCATGTTTCATTGGGGGCTGCACCCGTGGGCAATCTACGCAGTCGTCGCACTCTCGCTGGCGTTCTTTGCCTATAATAAGGGCTTGCCACTCACGCTTCGCTCCGCCTTTTATCCACTTCTAGGTGAGCATACCCGCGGCTGGGCAGGTCATATCATCGATATTCTTGCCGTACTCGCCACCATTTTCGGCCTCGCCACCTCGCTTGGCTTTGGCGCTACCCAAGCGGCAGGTGGGCTCGCCTATCTGTTCGGCATCCCCAACACTATTGGCACTCAGCTGGCGATCATCCTAGTGGTCACGGTGATTGCACTATTCTCGGTATGGCGGGGTATCGACGGTGGCGTAAAGCTATTCTCAAACATTAATATGATCATCGCGGCGATACTGCTGCTATTCGTTGTGATAGCAGGCCCGACCCTGATGATATTGACAGGGATTGGCACCACAACGCTAGACTATGTCAGCCACCTTTTGCCGCTGTCGAACTGGATCGGACGCGAGGACGACACCTGGTACCACGGCTGGACCATCTTTTACTGGGCGTGGTGGATCTCCTGGTCTCCGTTTGTCGGCATGTTTATCGCTCGCGTCTCGCGTGGACGTACCGTTCGGGAGTTTCTAATTGCCGTACTGCTGGTACCAACGCTAGTCACGCTGGTTTGGATGAGCGCCTTCGGCGGTACAGCTCTTTTTCAGGCGACTAACGGCATAGGCGAACTGGCCAACGGCATTGGTGATGTCTCACTCGCCATGTTCCATATGCTGGAACAGTTGCCTCTCACCAGCATAACGTCAACACTAGCCATTATCCTGGTGCTGGTTTTCTTCATCACTTCATCAGACTCCGGCTCGTTGGTAATCGATAACATCACCGCCGGTGGCAAAACCGATGCACCTAAGGGCCAGCGTGTTTTCTGGGCCGCACTTGAAGGCGTCATTGCTGGAGTGCTGCTGTATGGCGGCGGTAGCACCGCGCTCAGTGCGCTTCAGGCAGGCGCGGTAGCCACGGGGCTGCCCTTCACACTGGTACTATTAATGATGTGCGTCAGCCTTTACATAGGCCTTAATAAGGAGTGGCAACAACTTAACGCAATACCCAAAACCGCCAAGTAATCTCCCCCGCAACCGCCCGCCCAACCAGCGGGCGGTTGCTCTCTTTTACCGACCAGGAACCAAGACAATGCAGTCAAATTCTTACCAGCGCGGTCTGGCCATGGTGATACTGGGCGTGGTGTTCCTCAGTTTCGACGGTCTGCTGATCCGCCTAGCCAATACCGATGGCTGGACTATCGTATTCTGGCGCGGTTTCTTGATGTTCTGCGTGCTGGGAGTCCTGTGCTGTGTGGGTAATCGATTAGGGGCACTGAGAAGCCATCCGTTTTCGTCACTTGCCTCAGCGCTGCTGCTGGGTCTAATGTCGAGCCTCTTCGTACTCGCAGTGATGAACGCCAATGTGGCCAACGTGGTAGTAATACTGAGCACAGCGCCACTGTTTGCCGCACTGTTTTCACGGGTTTTCCTACATGAAAAGGTGCCGCTAAGAACGTTGGTAGCCATTGCCGTCTGCATGCTGGGTATGGGTTTGGTGTTCTTGGGCGAAGGCGCCATGGGAATGCTGGCGGGTAACCTGTATGCCTTAACGGCTGCGGCGGCCATCGGCGGTAACCTGACCTTGCTACGCCGCTATCCCGCCATTGACCCCATGACGGTGATTGCTGGTGGCGGACTGCTCTCAGCAGCAATTGCTCTGCCCATGGCCTCGCCGCTGGCGCTTGATGCCGAGCGTTATGGCGTGCTGGCACTGATGGGGCTAGTGCAGATGCCTCTGGCCACGGTGCTGATCAATAGCGCCACCCGTTACCTGCCGTCTACCGAGGTGGCACTGTTTTACCTAGTGGAAACCGCATTGGGCACACTATGGGTGTGGTGGCTATTAGGCGAGACGCCAACGGCATCAACACTATTGGGCGGGGTCATCGTCATCACGGTGCTAGTACTACACGCCTGGATGGGGTTACATCTAGAAAGACAGCGCCTGCGGCTTTACCCTGGCTTTGCTGGCAAATAGGTCATAACAACATAGAAGAAGATAACGACAGAGAACGTAAAGACTTAAAACGTAAAGGCTTCGAAAATAAAGACTCAGAGATTAAATAATAGATAACAAGAAGCCCGCCAATAAAGGGCGGGCTTTAAGAGTGCTAACATGCCGTGATCAAAAGACTTCAGCGCAGCACGTCCTCTTCCTTGAGCAACTTGTAGATCGCCTCGGCGCCCTGCTCAGGGGTAACGTCGGTAAGCACTTGCCCGCCCTTGCCCTCGGCTTTGGAAGCCGCCGCCTTGAAGCGGTCTCTTGCAGAGGCGGCTTTGATGATTTTCAGACGCTTAGGCCGTTTACGTGCGGGGCTCAAGTGCCACTGGGCCAACTCACTGTCGGCTTCAGAGGTAGTGGGCGCCACCGAGAAGGTGGCTCGACGAGCCGGGCCGAAGGCGCTCTGACGCGCCGCTGGCGCTGCTTCATCCACGCTAATGATGGCGGGCAAGCGCACCTTGAGACGGCGACGCTGGCCCCGTGGCAACGCCTGAAGCAGCGTTACCACGCCATTTTCCACCGTCTCTATCGATGCCAAGCTATTCACTAACGGCCAACCGAGATGCTCCGCCAACGCATAGGGCAAAAGCCCAGAACCTTCTCCGCGCTCGGCCCGGGTACCGGTGATCACTAGCTGAGGTGAGGTAGCGGCTAAATGTTCCACCAGCGGCAGAATAGCATCGCTGCCTTCAGGCTGCTCCAGCAAAGTCATGGACTCAAGCCCCATACCAACGCCTGTGGCCATACCTAAGTAACTGCGCAGAGCTGCCTCGCTGTCGACATCCTGAGAACCAGCGTGCAGTACGTCAATCCGACTACCCGGCAGTTCTGCTTCCATGGCTAGGGCAAGCTCCAGACCCCGTGCATCCTGCTCGGCGCGCCTCGCACGACCGGTTGTGGGGTGACGGCCTATGGAGACCAGCACCGCTACGTCGATACCCGTTTTTTGTTGTTTTTGCTGTTGTTCAGGCCGCATCGCGCTGCCCTCCTCGCTGCTGTTCCACCATCGCCACTAACGCAGCAAGAATTTGCGTGCTGTCGCCTATCACCGCCAGGTCTGCGCGTTTGATCATGTCGCACCCCGGATCGAGATTGATGGCCACCACCTTGTCGCAGCGCTGAATGCCCTGTAGGTGCTGGATAGCGCCTGAAATACCCACCGCCATATAGACTCGGGCGGTTACCCAGGTGCCGGTTGCACCTACCTGCCGATCACGAGCCATAAAGCCGTCATCCACCGCGACACGCGAGGCCCCTTCGGTAGCACCGAGCACTTTCGCAGCATGGTGGAAGGCGTCCCACTGTTTAACACCATTGCCAGCAGAGAGGATGAACTCAGCCTCGGCCAGCGCCACACCAGCGGGATCCACTGCCACCTGCCCCAGGTCTTCAATGCGCGATAAAGTGGTGGGAATAGGCGCCGCCAAGGTCTGGCGCTCGGCCGCATGCCGCGTCTCATCCACCGGCTCAGCGCACTCTGCCAGTGCCAGGGCAACCCGCGGCAGAGGGCGCTGGATATCCAGGCTTCCAGCGGCGCCACGGGCAGTGCAGCGCCACCCCAAGGAAGCCTCATTATCAACTTCCACCTGCCACACCCCCGTGGCAGCGCGTTCACCCAGGCGTAAGGCAAGCCTCCGCCCCAGATCAGCCCCGCCTAGGGGCGAGTCCGGCAACAGCCAGAAGCGCGGCGTCATCTCACGTTCGACGGCACTTAACACCGCCAGCCGTGCCTCGGGAGCAAACCCAGCGTAAAGTTCATCATCAAGATGCACGACACGATCGATCCCGGCTTCACCAAGCGCTTCTTCCTTATGCTCGCCGAATAAGACCGCCACCACGGCACCAGGCTGTTCGGCGTCGGCATCCGCCACGCGTCTGGCTAGCCCCAACAGATCCTTATCATGGCTTGAAAGGCGGCCACCGGTCAGGTCGGGTACTACTGCTACCAGAAAGGCGGGCTGATCAATGGTCACCCCACGGCGACTATCGCGGGCCGCCGTGGTGGTCGCGGCGGCCTGTCCACCTTGCTGGAGGCCGCTACGATCAATCCGTTTGATGCCATTGGGGCCGATAAAACCAATGGCGCGAGGATTCTTACGCACCACACCGTTGGGCCCCAGCCACTCACTGGCTGCTCCGCCGCCCTCACTGTTTACACCAAGAGCGGCGAGCACACTGGCGTGGTCTGGATGAAGACGGTTCCGGGCGATCCACTCGCGACGCGGATCGCGGCGAATAATCTCACTCATAAGGTCACCTCTTCAGCAGTCGTCACTGCAGTGGTTCGGCGGGATACGCCAGACACATCGCCAGCAGGACGCTCAACCAGGGCATCAGCTACCAGTTCGGCGATATCGCGCACTTCAGCGCTGGCATCCACCACGCCCTCCAGCATGGCAGTGCACTGTGGACAGCCCACCGCCACCAGCTCGGCGCCGCTCTCTTTAACGTCATTCATGCGCATATCGGGAATTCGGCGCTCACCAGGAATATCCGTGATTGGCGCCCCACCGCCGCCGCCACAGCAGCGCGAACGGAACCCAGAGCGCTCCATCTCGGCCACCTGGATGCCCAGCGCTTTAAGCACTCGCCGCGGGGCTTCGTATTCACCGTTATAGCGTCCCAAATAACATGGGTCGTGATAAGTAACACTGCCACCTTTCCAGGGAGCAAAGGTCAGCCGTCCTGCATCATACAATTCAGCAATAAAGGTACTGTGGTGGCGCACCTCGTAGTTGGCACCACCCAACTCGCCATACTCATTGCCCAGCACATGAAAACTATGCGGATCACAGGTGACAATCTGCTGGAAGCGATACTTGGCCAGGGTGGCAATATTGCGCTTAGCCAGGGACTGGAACGTCGCTTCATCGCCCAATCGTCTTGCCACATCACCACTGTCGCGCTCTTCAGCACCTAACACGGCGAAGTCTACTTCGGCAGCACGCAGTACTTTAACCAGGGCACGTAGGGTTCGTTGGTTACGCATATCAAAGGCGCCATCCCCCAACCACAACAGCACATCAACCTGCTTTAGGTCAGCCATTAGCGGTAGGTTAAGATCCGCCGCCCAGTTGAGCCGTGAGCCTGGGTCGAAACCGCCGGGGTTGTCAGTGGCAATCAGGTTGTCGAGCACCTCAGCACCTTTATTGGGTGTCTTGCCCCGCTCCAAGGTCAGGTGGCGGCGCATATCGACAATCGCATCCACGTGCTCAATCATCATTGGGCACTCCTCGACACAAGCACGGCAGGTCGTGCACGACCAGAGAGTCTCGGCGTCAACCAACGCCTTTCCCTCTTTCATAACAACAGGCGCCACGATCGGCGCATGGGGAGCGCCTTGGTGCTCTCCCACTGGCTTACCAGGATAAGGAGAACCGGCATAGCCAGCATCGCTACCACCGGCAAAACCCACCACCATGTCTTGAATCAGCTTTTTGGGATTGAGCGGTTGGCCAGCAGCAAACGCAGGGCACACCGCCTCGCAGCGGCCGCACTGCACGCAGGCATCGAAGCCCAGCAGTTGGTTCCAGGTGAAGTCGGCAGGCTTTTCCACGCCCAGAGGCGCCGCTTCATCCTCCAGGTTCAGCGCTTTGAGCCCCGTTGACCGGCCACCACCAAAGCGCTCGGCACGGCGGTGAAAGGCGAGATGTAAGGCGCCAGCGAAGGCGTGCTTCATTGGGCCGCCCCAGGTCATGCCAAAGAACATTTCGCCCAGGCCCCAAACCACGACGCCCGCCAACACCAGCGCCAGAAGCCAGCTACCGCTGCCTTCTACTAACCCTTCAGGCAACAAACCTACTGTGGGCAGTGTGATCAGGAAAACGCCTATCGAAAACGCCATCAGGCTCTTTGGCAGCCGCATCCAGGGGCCTTTGGAGAGCCGTGCAGGAGGGTTAAGCCGCCGACGCGCTACGAAGAGGCTACCGACGAACATGGAGGTGCTAGCCAGTAACAGCAACCCGCCTAGCAATGGGTTAGCGATACCCAGACCATGCACCAGGATCATCAGCACGGCGGCAGCCACGAAGCCTCCGGCGGTGGCTACG
The DNA here is from genome assembly GCF_024182575.1 of Halomonas sp. MS1. Lineage (NCBI taxonomy): Bacteria > Pseudomonadati > Pseudomonadota > Gammaproteobacteria > Oceanospirillales > Halomonadaceae > Halomonas > Halomonas sp. MS1. The sequence goes on along the minus strand of NZ_CP098926.1, from coordinate 2,018,527 downwards.
TGGGTATTGGAGATCATTTTGTCGCGCCCCACGACATGGTGCAGATCCACCAAATAGCGGCGCGGCAGGGCCATCAACCCCTGGAGTAGGTTCACCCGCGAGGGGCGCCCCTGACGCCACAGGCGTATACGGCGTACAGCGCCGATTACTGCCAGGGCCAGAGCAGTAAAAATCAGTATCGGCAAGAGCGTATCGAGCATGGTACTCACCTCATCTTTCGCGGCGGGGCTGCTCCGGCGGCAGACCTCTGCGAGGGCGCTGTAAACCCATCCCTGGGCGCTACATTTGCCATCTGACCGCCATGGATGGCGGAAATGCCGTAAACGTATGGAACTGTTTTACGGCCATGGCAAATGACCCTCGCTACGGTCTACCACCGGCGCCCCGGCTCTCGCTCAGGTCAAAAGTCCTTGCAGATTCGCAGGGCGTCGTAGATGGCCGCATGGGTATTACGCGGTGCCGTGCAATCGCCCAGGCGGAAGAGTAAAAAGCCGTCCCCTTCTTCGCTCAGGCTGGGCTGAGGCTGGATGGCATAGAGCGCCTCCAGATCCACCTGCCCTTTGTTGCGAGACTGCTCTTTGAGGGCGTAATAAAGCGCCTCGTCAGGACGCACGCCGTTTTCGACGACCACCTGATCAACCACTCGCTCTTCCAAGGCACCGGTGTACTCATTTTCGAGCACTGCCACTAGGCCGTCGCCCTCGCGGTAGACCTTATGCAGCATCAAGTCAGAGGACATGATCACTTCTTTCTCGTACAGGCTTCGGTAGTAGGTGGGGAAGGTGGTACCGCCCACCGCCGCGCCGGGCTTGATATCGTCGGTGACGATTTCGACCTTGGCGCCCTTATCAGCTAGAAAATCTGCCGCTGAGACGCCGGAGAATTCGCAAATGGCGTCATAAATCAGCACGTTTTTTCCGGGTGCCACCTTGCCTGAGAGAATATCCCAGGTGCTGACCACCAGGCTCTCCTCAGCATTCTCCGAATAGCCCCACTCGGGGTGCTGGCTAAGGAAGGGTTGGCCACCGGTGGCGAGCACCACGATATCGGGGCGTAGATCCAGCAAGGTTGCCTCATCGGCACGAGCCCCTAATCGCAGGTCGACTTTCAGGCGTGCCAACTCCAGCTGGTACCAGCGAGTGATACCGGCGATTTGGTCGCGCTGCGGAGCTTGAGCAGCGATAGTGATCTGCCCACCCAGGGCGTCAGCCGCCTCAAACAGGGTGACATCATGACCGCGCTCAGCAGCAACGCGAGCTGCCTCCATACCGCCGGGGCCACCGCCAACCACCACAACTTTGCGCTTAACGCCCTCGGTCTTTTCAATGATATGCGGCAGACCCATGTATTCCCGCGAGGTGGCCGCGTTTTGAATACACAGTACATCCAGGCCCTGGTATTGGCGGTCGATGCAGTAGTTAGCCCCCACGCACTGCTTAATCTGGTCTATCTGCCCCATCTTGATCTTGGCAATCAGGTGAGGGTCAGCAATATGCGCCCGGGTCATGCCCACCAGATCCACGTAGCCCCCTTCGAGAATACGCTGGGCCTGATTGGGATCTTTAATATTCTGGGCGTGGATCACCGGCACATTCACCACTTCCTTGATCCCCGCCGCCAGATGTAGAAAAGGCTCCGGTGGATAAGACATATTGGGGATAACGTTGGCGAGCGTGTTGTGAGTGTCGCAGCCAGAGCCGATGACGCCGAAAAAGTCGACCATTTTAGTGGCATCGTAATAAGCGGCGATCTGCTTCATGTCTTCATGTGAGAGGCCATCTGGGTGGAATTCGTCACCACAAATGCGCATACCCACCACGAAGTCATCGCCCACTTCGGCGCGCACCGCTTTGAGCACTTCCATGCCGAAGCGCATGCGATTTTCAAAACTACCGCCCCACTGGTCCTCGCGCTTGTTGACCCGCGGGCTCCAGAACTGGTCGATCAGGTGCTGGTGAACGGCGGACAGCTCGACGCCGTCGAGGCCGCCTTCCTTGGCCCGGCGCGCGGCCTGGGCGAAGTCACCGATGATGCGCCAGATCTCCTCCTCTTCGATGGTCTTGCAGGTGGAGCGGTGGACCGGTTCGCGGATACCAGAGGGGGATACCAGAGTCGACCAATCGAAGCCGTCCCAGCGTGAGCGGCGTCCCATATGGGTAATCTGGATCATGATCTTGCCACCATGCTTGTGCACGGCGTCCGCCAGATTCTGAAAGTGTGGAATGATGCGGTCGGTAGAAAGGTTCACCGAACTCCACCAACCCTGGGGGCTATCAATAGACACCACTGATGAGCCACCGCAGATACACAGGCCACAGCCACCCTTAGATTTTTCTTCGTAATACCTGACGTAGCGCTCAGTCGTCATACCACCGTCAGTGGCATGCACCTCGGCATGGGCGGTACTGACCACACGGTTGCGGATGGTCAGCTTGCCGATCTCGATTGGCTCAAAGATTGCGTCAAATGCCATGGTTATCTCTCCTCGTACCCAGGGTTAGTGGGCAGCATCGGGCAGCGGTTTGACAGCGAAGACGCCGACATCACAGCCGGGTTCGGCAGCACTCTGCGTCTGCTCAGCAACGGTGCGCAGTGAACTACCCCGTGCAGCGAGAATTTGATTCATGGCCCCAGCAAACCAGCCAGTGAACATGTACTCGACCTTGCGCCCAACCTTACCCAGTTGGTAAACGAAGGCGCTATGTTCTAGCCGCACCTGAGCCGTGCCAGCGTCAAGATCAATCTGTTCGGTGATGAAGTGGCCCCAGCCACGCTGAGAGAGACGCAGCATGTAGTGCTCAAAAACGGCTTCACCTTCGAGGCCATGGCACTCGGCTTCTTTCTCACACCAGTGCCAGGCGCTCTTATAGCCAGCGTGATAGAGGATTTCAGCGTACTTTTCAGCACCTAGCGCCTCTTCGACAGCTACATGGTTGTTGATAAAAAAGTGCCGTGGTACATAGAGCATCGGCAGCGCATCAGTCGTCCAGACGCCGGTTTCACTATCGACTTCGATAGGCAGTGCGGGGGCCAGTTTGGTCACGGGTATCATCCTCTACATCATTATTCTTGGCTAAGGAGCAGGCTTATCCCATCGCTCCTAAATCTTATGGAGCAAGCGTTTAGGCGCCCCAGACATCCTTGAGGACGCGCACCCAGTTCTCACCCATGACCTTCCTTACCTGAGTTTCACTAAAGCCGCGCTTAAGGAGCGCCTCGGTGAGATTGGGGAACTCTCCGATGGTGCGAATGCCTTTGGGATTAATGATCTTGCCAAAGTCTGTCAAACGACGGGCGTAGCCCTTGTCGTGAGTCAGCCACTCGAAGAACTCTTGACCGTGCCCTTGGGTGAAATCAGTGCCAATGCCGATAGCATCTTCACCAACGATATTCATGACGTACTCGATCGCTTCGCAGTAGTCTTCGATGGTGGAGTCGATGCCCTTTTTGAGAAAAGGCGCGAACATGGTGACACCGACGAAACCGCCATGGTCAGCAATGAACTTAAGCTCTTGATCGGATTTGTTGCGCGGGTGCTCTTTGAGACCGGAGGGCAGGCAGTGGGAATAACAGACCGGCTTTTTGGATTCGAGAATCACCTCTTCAGAGGTCTTGGCACCGACATGAGAGAGATCGCACATAATGCCAACACGGTTCATCTCAGCGACAATCTCACGGCCAAAGCCAGACAGTCCGCCGTCACGCTCGTAGCAGCCGGTTCCCACTAGATTCTGGGTGTTGTAGCACATCTGCACGATGCCTACGCCCAGCTGCTTGAAGATCTCTACGTAGCCGATTTGATCCTCAAACGCATGCGCATTCTGGAAACCAAAGATGATCCCTGTCTTGCCCTCTTCTTTCGCACGCGTGATATCAGCGGTGGTGCGTACCGGGCGTACCAGGTCGCTACACTCGGCCATCAGTTGGTTCGACTTGACGATATTATCGACCGTGGCCTGAAACCCTTCCCACACCGAAACAGTGCAGTTAGCAGCTGTCAAACCACCGCGACGCATGTCCTCAAGCAGCTCACGATTCCATTTGGCGATAATCAAGCCATCGATGACGATAGCGTCATCGTGCAGTTCTGAGGGTGTCATAGCTAAGCTCCAACATTGATTTATGTAGCGAGCATAGCGCTGACGTTGGGTTGGGCTGCTCTTGGAAACGACGACGGAAATTCCAAAAACGTCATTGTGTCGTGAACACGACAGCTACTTGAGATCTTTTGATAGTTGCAGCAGCGTGGCATCGATATAAAAAAACGTGCTACCCGACGCTGGGTAGCACGTTCTCATCATTGGCTGCGCAGGAGATATCAGTCCAACAGCGTCACGCTGGCAAAGGTAGGCTCTCCCTGAGCACACGCCAGCGCCTGCTGAGCGCTTGAGAAAGGCTCATTGGTATTGGGTTCGCCTCCCCAGCGTTTGATCAGCGGTGGCGACTTGGCGTGATTATTGCCTTGCCGATCGTGCACCCCGAGACGCTCATTTCTTGGCGGTACGCCAAAGTATTCACGGTAACACTTAGAAAAATGGGGCGTAGAAACGAAGCCACAAACGGAAGCAATCTCGATGATCGATAAAGGCGTTTGCTTGAGCAGCTGTCTAGCGCGCACTAAGCGCAGCTTGAGATAATAACGCGATGGCGAGCAGAGCAGATAGCGTTGGAACAGACGCTCTAACTGACGACGCGAAACATTAACATAACGAGCGAGCTCATCGAGTTCGATCGGTTCCTCAAGGTTGGATTCCATCAATGCGACGATCTCCAACAGCTTAGGCTGTGTAGTACCCAGCACATGTTTAAGCGGCACGCGCTGCTGATCCTGCTCGTTACGCACACGCTCATAGATAAACATCTCGGAGATACCTGCCGACAGCTCACGTCCATGATCATGAGCAATCAGGTTCAGCATCATATCGAGCGGCGCTGTGCCGCCAGACGCCGTGAATCGATCCCGGTCAATCGAAAACAGAAAGGTCGTCAGAATGACATTAGGGAAAGCTTCCTGCATGGAAGCCAGGCACTCCCAATGGATGCTGGTCTCATAGTGATCAAGCAGCCCTGCCTGACCCAGCGCCCAACTCCCCGTACATACCGAGCCTAAACGTCTTAGTTGACGCGACTGCGACTGAAGCCAACGCACATGCTCACGAGTAACACTATGCTGAGGCCCCACTCCTCCGCACACAACGACCCACTCTAGCGACAAGGGGGTGTGCATAGAGGCGTCAGGCGTTACCTGCAACCCATCACTGGCACGTACCGGCAAGCCATCTTGGGTCAGGGTATACCAGCGGTATAGTTCACGGCCGGCCAATTGATTGGCCATCCGCAAAGGATCAATGGCTGAAGCCAGGGAAATTAGCGTGAAATTATCTAACAGGAGAAAACCAAGGGTTTGCGGCTCGCCCGCACGATGGAAATTTGCTGTCAGGTCTTTTGCTTTGTCTGATGTCATCGATTTACCCTCCGTCACCTTTAGATCATCAGTTTTTCTTTTTATTAGTATAGGTGGCGCTGGCGCTTCTTAGTTTCCCATTACTGCAGTGAACACTCACTCGTGCCGGGGTGGCATTACTCTTAAGTCGCATTTTGGCACGAATACGCCGAATAGCGACAAAACCATCTTGCAAACTAAGCGACACGTCGCAAACGCAACAGTCGAGGTCGTTATCGACACGCCTGACAAGTGACCCAGATTTCGATTCATGAGGAGCACTTTTTGTGATGGGTACTTTATTTACCACTGTTTCCTTGAATCCTTACCCGGTTGCCTGCATATCATGACGTAATCCATTTCAAGCGATGCAGAGCTTAGCCATGTCCATTATTGACCCCCGTACCGGCAATCCGTTGACCACGGAACCCGCTAGTATCGACAACGAAGAAGCGAGCACAGTTCGCCCTTCCGTAACAGCTGAAGAAGTTATTATTGAGCTTAATGCTGGCAATATTCAGCAAGTGCTCGAAGCATCGATGCAGGTGCCAGTGCTACTGGGCTGCTACTCACCTTCAAACGCCAGTGGCAATGCTCTGCTATCGGTGTTGGAAAAGTTAGTTGTCGAATACGCGGGTGCTTTCCTGCTTGGCAAGCTGGATATTGAAGCCAATCCGGAAATCGCTAGCCAGTTAGGCGTGCGCTCAGCCCCCGATGTTAAGCTCGTTAGCCAAGGCGGCTTGGTCGATAGCTTCCAAGGCGTATTACCTGAAAAGGAAGTGCGCGAGTGGCTAAACCGCTACTTCCCAGCCCCAGGTGATGCACCGCCTAGTCCAGAAGATCAAGCCGAAGAGGCATTAGCAGCGGGCGATGCAGCAGGCGCGCGCGAAATCTATCAAACCTTGATTAGCCAGTATCCAGAGCATTACGCCTACCAGATCGGCCTTGCAAGGGCACTCGTGGCTGAAAAGCGCGGAGATGATGCCCGCAGCGTGCTCGACAGCTTGCCCCCCGAAGAGCGTGATGCGGCACCTGCCCGCGGTGTGCGAGCCAGCATCGAATTTAGCGAGCAGGCCCTTTCTGTAGAAGAAGTCGCCGCGCTGGGTGATCGCAACGACAGTGAAGCGCGGTACCAGCGTGCACTGCGCCATGTTGCCGATGGCCAATACGAAACAGGCCTTGAGGGGTTGCTTGGTTTGATGAAGGATGACCGCGCCTATAACGACGACGCGGCCCGTAAAACCTTATTGCAAGTATTCGACGCTCTGGGTGCCGACCATCCGCTAACCGTTACCTATCGGCGCAAGCTATTTGCCCTGCTGTATTAATTAGTTACAAGCCAGTGCTGATCAGGCTTTCAGCAGCTTATCCATTCTTGCTAATGCCGCTTCCAGTTGCGAAGCGGTAGTACCAAAATTAAGCCGCACGAACCCAGGGCAGCCAAACGCAGCCCCATCAGAAAGTGCCACGCCCGCCCGTTCCAGTAATGCTTTGGCGGGCGAATCGCTTAGTCCCGCCTCGCGCATATCCAGCCACGCAAGGTAAGTAGATTCCGGCTCGCTCATGGTCACTCCCGGCCATAACGCTACCCGTGCCTGCAGCGTAGCGCGGTGATCACGCAGTACCGCTAACAGCGCTTGGCGCCAGGGCTCACCTTCGCGATAAGCCGCTTCAGCAGCAACCAGCCCCAGTACATTGCCATCCGGCAAAAAGCCTTTTGTGGCCTCAGCAAAGCGCTTACGCAGCGTAGCATCAGGAATAACGGCACAGGCACTGGTCAGCCCCGCAAGGTTGAACGTTTTTGACGGCGCCCACAGCGTGATCGTTCGTTTAGCCAGTTCCGGGAACATGGCAGCCAGGGGGCGATGTTGGGCTCCCTCGTTTAGCAGCAAATCGCAGTGCAACTCATCAGAGACCACCCATAAATCATGCCGCTCAACGACCGCGGCCAACTTGGTAAGCTCTTGGTCACTCCATACACGCCCTGTTGGATTATGCGGGTGGCACCACAGCAGCAGACGGGTTTGCGGCGTTATCGCGGCTTCTAACGCGTCAATATCCAATTGCCAAGGCTCGCCAGGGGACGCCGGCTCAGCTAACATCGCTTGCTGGGCCAGCCGTCCTGTGCGCTCTGCAACGGCCAGAAAAGGTGGATAAATCGGGGCAATCGTCAGAACCCCTTCACCTGGCTTGGTGAGCGCCATCGCCGCAAAGTGCAACGCGGGCACAACCCCAGGCAACCACTGTTGCCAATCGGGCTGAATAGGCCAATCGTAATGGTGGGCGCCCCACTGGCAGAGGGTTTCGGTTAACGTATCGGGCACTTCACCATAGCCATAGACACCGTGCTCCACCCGAGCACGTAGCGCCTCAATCACGGCGGGCGGTGAGCAAAAATCCATATCTGCCACCCACAACGGCAGTACGTTTGCAGCATAGCGATGCCATTTTTGCGAGGCATAATCCCCTTTTGGAGAGCGTCGCTCGACGGGCGTGGCAAAATCAAACGCCATAATTAATCTCACTTATGTTCTTGGGAGTAACTATTGAGCATGCCGCAAGATGACTTTTATACCAAGATGCGCGCGGGACTATCGGCGTTGTTGCGGCAATGGCGTTCACTTGGCCAAGCCGATACTGACCAACTGGCACTCATTTTGGCTGAAACGGCACGGGTCGCCAAACTAGGCACCCCCGATGAGACGCCAAGCGGTGCCACACTTGAGCAGTGGAGCCGCGAAGAGCATGGCGAGATACCACTCTGGGCACCTCGCACCGCGGTATTTTTGCTCAACCAAATGCCTGCCCGCCCCACCCCACAAAGTGATGCGGAGGCCTGCGCCTGGGCTTATTGCTGGCTGCGCAACCGATCATTTGATTCGCTGCACGCCGCCCATGATGCATTGCCGTCCCACTTAAAAGTGCCGCTCGAAAATGCCTTAGAGGCTGCTTGGCGCGACCAACAAGGCCTACGTCTGGTGTAGCTAGCGAAAATTTCCACTGACGATGTGTGTCACTAACCGCGCTTGCGCACCCGCGACTTTGTGATTTGATAACAGCAAGGAAAACACCGCATGATAGAGGTTCCTCTCACTTGGCAACTGGCAAAACTAGGCCTCTCGATTAGCATGGTGCTCGGGCTTGGTGCCATCGCGGTGCGTGCCAGTCCTCGTATAGCAGGGCTACTGGCGGGTTACCCATTAGGAACCGCGTTAGCGCTGTTTTTTATTGGTTTAGAAATTTCCCCGCTGTTTGCAACTCAAAGCGCGGTACATACACTGGCAGGCTTCACTGCAACAATGGCGTTAGTCGCAGGCTATTTAGTGGCAGGTCGCCAACCAGGATTCAAAGGCATCGCTGGCGGCTTAGCAGGCGGTTTTATTGCGTGGTTCGCGGTTAGCACCGTGCTTGCCCAATTCAATTTTACGCGGCTTAGCGGCACGCTGCTGACACTCTGTGCTATCGCTGTGTTTAGCCTGTTATTCCGCAGTATTCCTGATGTAAAAAGTCCCGCCAGTCGCGCCTTTTCGCTTCCCGCACTTGCCGCGCGAGCATGCTTGGCCACCGCCATCGTTTTTGTGATTACCTGGCTCGCGCATTGGCTGCCACCCGCTTGGGCGGGCACACTAGCGGCGTTTCCAGTCACCATGCTGCCTTTTCTGCTCATTCTGCATCTAAACTATGGGTTCGCGCCAGCGGCAACCGTGATCAAACACTACCCTATGGGGCTTGGCTCGTTGCTGAGTTATACGCTATGCGTTTCTTTGACTTACAGCACGTTAGGTCTTTTCTGGGGAACATTAGCGGGGTTCGCAACTGCCACACTGTGGCTACTTGGCTGGATGCAGTTCTCTGCCTGGTATCAACGTCGCGCCACTTGACCAAGCGCTCGCTAGGGGTAATTCTGGTTAACCTGAATTGCTAATAAACAATAAGGATGACCTGATGTTCACCCGTATGATTGAGCCAGCTTTTTACGACACCGATGCGCTAGGCCATATTAACAATACCCGCCTGCCAGCTTGGTTTGAGTTGGCACGTAACGACTTATTCAAACTATTTACGCCAGACCTCAACCCTAAACAGTGGCGTTTGATTATGGCGCGGATGGAAGTCGATTACCGTGCTGAACTGTTCTACGGCCACGACATCGAATTACGTACCTATTTGACACGTTTAGGTACCAGCTCGTTTACAGTGACTCAGGAGGCGCGCCAACATGGCACGCTGACTAATGTGGGGCATACCATACTGGTGCAATACGACCATCAAGAAAAGCGTGCGGTACCTATTGAAGGTGATTTGCGTGATGCGCTATCCGCACACTTACACAGCGCGCCAACGCCGGCTTAATTCACTCCCCTCCGTTCGGCGGGGCGCTGGGAGATCCCCATGGCAATCCGTTATAATCTTTGGATCGATCCGGATAATACGGCGCAGCACCGCGCCGTTGAAGCCGACCTTGAGCGCTATTTTATGGAGCGCTTTGCAGACTACCCGCATATCCGCTTGTTCGGCGCAGATCCTTACGATTATGATGCCCCGTTCAATCGGCTTTACGATGTGTTAATGGCGCGGGCCGCAGAGTACTGCGAGCGGACATGGTGCTATGTGGCGTCTCCCGAGCAGTTGAACCGCTGCTTCTTCCGTGCTGTTGGCCGCTCAAATAAGTTTATTCAAGATGACCGACAGTGAGATACCAACGTAATGGTAATTCGTACCGACCAAGTTCCCAATGAGCGCCAGCTAGCTATTATCACTCAACAGCTCGGGCGTGCTCCCCGCGGTATTGAAGCCGTTGCGGCTACCGATGCCCACGGCACTCCGCTGGTGCTGCGTATGGCGCCGATTGTCGATGGCAAACCGTTTCCCACCCTTTACTGGCTATGCTCCGATCTGCTCAAAATTGAGATCTCACGGATTGAAGCCGTGGGTGTCATTAAGTCGCTGGAACAACGCCTTCAGGAAGAACCTGAATTTCTAGATGCTTACCAACAAAGTCATCACGATTACGTTAAAGCACGCTGGGCGTATATGAGTGATGCCCAACGCGATGAAGTCGCTAAGCTTGGCTATAGCGATGTTCTCACCGAACGCGGCGTGGGCGGCATTAGCAACTGGCAACAGGTACGCTGCCTGCACACTCAGTATGCCCACCATTTATGTGGTAATAACGTGATCGGGCAATGGATGGATGAACACTATAACGTTCAGAGCTGCCTAAGCTAACGGCACATTCATGGCTTGATAACTCACCGCTCATTTATAAGCAGCTGATCTGTCATAAGGACGCTTACCATGGCACGAATTTGTGTATATCTCGGCTCGCGTGAAGGGAACACACCCGCTTTTCGCCAAGCCGCCAACACGCTTGGCACCGCCATTGCCGACCGCGGGCACACGCTTGTTTATGGCGGTGCACGTATTGGTTTAATGGGGGCACTCGCCAATGCGACGCTGGATGCAGGCGGCAAAGTGATTGGCGTGATGCCAGATCACCTTGTTGAGCGCGAGCAGGCACACTTTGGCTTGACTGAGCTTATACGCGTGCCAAATATGCACGAACGCAAAGCCACCATGGCCGCCAATGCTGACGCCTTTATTGCCCTGCCTGGCGGCATAGGCACCTTTGAAGAGCTGTTTGAAATCTGGACCTGGGGCTATTTAGGGCTTCACGAAAAACCCATGGGTCTACTCGACACCGATGGCTTTTATGCTCCACTGCTTACCTTTTTGGATAGTACCGTCAGCCACGGTTTTTTGGCCCAAACAACACGCGATATGTTGATGGATGCGCCCACGCCCAACCAACTACTGGCTGCATTAGAAACACAGCTTGATTCAGCGTAAACCGGCTGTATTAAAGAGATATAGTAAAGGCAAGCACTTAAGGGCAGCGTTTAAATCCCGTACTTAAGACCCGTCTAAGAACGCTACCTGCATCAGCGCTTATTGCCTTCAGTTAGCATAAAGGTACGCTGATAAGTGAGCTGTAACAGACGAGCATCTTCGCCCGCGCGATGACGGTGTATACCACGTTCAGCGATGACAGCTTCCTTTGTGTTACTCCACAATGCTTGCTGCTCTTCGCTGAGCAAAATCCGTAATGCTTCTAAACGAAAGCGCGGCAGCATTCCCGCATGGTGAAACAGCAGCGACAACCAGGTGTTATCGTATCCCCAACTATCACTATAGGCTTTGCCTATCTCACGCAGTTCGTCGTTTAACCACTGTGCCACTTGGCGCACAGGGTGGCCTTCTCGCTGTAAGCGAGCTCGGGAAATTCCGTGCAAAAGTTCAGCTTTGGAGTCCCAATGCGTCCACTCTTCCAACGGCTGAATGAGAAACGCGCAGCAGCTACCGTCGGCACGAGCAATGCCAACTTCAATAGGATAGCTGCCGCGCCCAAATCCTGACGCTTCAATATCTAGCACTGTCGGTAGCGTCTCGGACACTGATTTCCTCATTCACTGATCTCAGCGGCCAAACCACTGACTTATCTTCTAGGCTGCCGCCATTTCCGTCGCTGACTGACGATCAGCCAAGCGTTGCCAATAGGCCGCTTGCTCGCCGTCTACTGCCAAGCCTAGCTCACCTAACCGATAAGCGCGCGCTAGTCGCTCTGCGGCTAAATAATGGCCTGACTGGGCAGCTCGGGCATACCACGTCACCGCGTAATCCTCGCGCCGCGGATACTGAACACAGCCATGCTCATGAATTTGCGCTGCTTGATACTGTGATCTTATATCGCCAGCCTGAGCCGCCTCTAATACATAACGCGCGCCACGCGCCTTATCCTGCGGTGACAGGCTGCGATGAAACAGCATGTGACCGTAGATCGACTGTGCGTCCGGATGCCCCGCTTCTGCACAGCGTTTAAACAAGCGCATCGTCAAACGTTGGGTGCGCGGCGAACGCGGCAATAACCAGCGAGTATGAAACAGCTGTTCGGCTAGGCGAAACTCTAACCGGGTAAACAAAGTTGATGCCTGCGGCATGGCAAACCACCCTGCCTATCTGTTGAGATCTTCGGCTAGCCATCGTTCCTGCGATTTGACCGCTAACCATACGATTAACCAGCGCTAGGCTGGTCGATGGGCTGGCAAGCATACGCTTGCCTTTGCGCTTACTCAACCCTATTGATTTGCTGCTTTTGTAGCGCCTCGCTAACATGCCTCTCACGCGCCGTTATTAGCGGCGTTTATCACCGAATATCCTGAGGCAATTTCGCTTCATTGAGGAGACGATAATGCAAACGCGCCCACTGGGTAGAACCGGGATGGAGGTCAGCCGACTTTGTTTAGGCACCATGACCTTCGGCGAACAAAATAGTGAAGCAGAAGCCCACGAGCAGCTTGATCGCGCAGTCGCTTTTGGCATCAACTTTATTGACACCGCTGAAATGTATCCGGTTCCACCAAAGGCTGAAACGCAAGGGCTTACAGAGTCTTATATTGGCAGTTGGCTGAAAGCCCGTAGTGCCAGAGATGATGTCATTATTGCCACCAAAGCCGCAGGCCCTGGCTTAGACCATATTCGTGGTGGTCCAAGAATGACTCGCGACCATCTACACCAGGCTGTTGAAACCAGCCTTGCACGGCTCAACACTGACTATATCGATCTCTATCAATTGCACTGGCCAGATCGCAAAACCAACTTTTTTGGCCAACTGGGTTATGCCCATGAAGAGCAAGAAGACGCAACGCCGCTAGAAGAAACACTGTCAGCACTAAAAGAACTTGTTGATGCCGGAAAAGTACGCGCCATAGGCCTTTCTAATGAAACGCCGTGGGGAGTTATGCGCATGCTGCAGTTATCTGAGCAGTTGGGGCTGCCACGGGTAGCGTCTATTCAAAATCCCTATAACTTGCTTAACCGTTCGTTTGAAGTCGGTCTCGCTGAGATAGCTCACCGTGAAGACGTGGGCTTACTCGCTTACTCGCCGCTGGGCTTTGGTGTGCTGTCGGGTAAGTACCTTGATGGTGCACAGCCGCCGAAAGGGCGCTTGACGCTCTATGAGCGGTTTAAACGCTATACCTCGCCAGAAGCAGAAGCGGCAACACAGGCGTACGTTCAACTGGCCAGGGAGCATGACTTGGATCCTGCCCAAATGGCGCTGGCATTTGTGAACTCTCGCCGTTTCCTGACCAGCAATATTATTGGCGCCACCACGATGGATCAGCTTGAAAGCAACCTCGACAGCGAGAGCCTTAAGCTGGATGAAGAAGTGCTCACCGCGATCGACGACATCCATCGTCGGATGCCTAACCCCTGCCCCTAATCACGTTTTCACGTTTTCACGTTTTCACGTTTTCACTATCAAACCGATAGCCTCGGCCATTGCTGAGGCTTGGTATAATCGCATCAGTTACTTCTTCCTCTTTTCTGTCACGGCATAAGGAGCACGCCATGCTGAGCGTTATTTCCCCCGCCAAAACGCTAGACTTTGAAACACCCTCAACAACCGATAAAGTCACTCAGCCCAACTTTCTCGACCATAGCAAACCATTAATTGAGATTCTGCGCGATTATTCACCACAACAACTCAGCGATCTAATGGGCATCAGCGATAAATTGGCGGGCCTTAACGCTGCCCGCTTCGCTGACTGGCAACCACCGTTCACCTTGGATAATGCCAAGCCAGCGGTTCAGGCTTTCCAAGGAGATGTCTACACAGGGTTGGAAGCCAACACCTTTAGCGATGACGACAACCTGTTTGCCCAGCAACATCTACGTATTCTATCGGGGCTATACGGCTTGCTGCGTCCGCTGGACCTGATCCAGGCCTACCGGCTGGAGATGGGCACTAAACTACCCAATGACGCTGGCAAGGACCTTTACGCCTATTGGAAACCAACGTTAACGCAAGCACTTAATAGCGCCATTGAAGAAAGTGGCTCAAACGTACTGGTCAACCTTGCATCTAACGAATACTTCAAGGCGATCGATACGAAGAAGCTAGGCGCTCGGGTCATCACCCCCGTTTTCAAAGACGAGAAAAACGGCTCTTTCAAAATCATTAGTTTTTATGCAAAAAAAGCCCGCGGCTTGATGAGCGCATGGATTATCCAGCAACAAATCAACGATCCCGAGCAACTCACTGCTTTTGACGTGGCTGGGTATCGGTTTGATCCTGCGGCCTCTCAAGGAGACACGTTAGTGTTCACCCGTAACGAAAATGCTCGTCCATGAACGCGCTCATTAGAAAAAAGTCACAGCGCGCGGCGAGCGCGGCTTTAGAAAGCGTTGGTGGACATCTTTGAACAGTGGCGTATCACAGCGATATAGCCATTCATAGGCAACCATGTCTGCTGTCACCGCCACTGCTCCGTTAGCACAAGCGCGCTCCCTAGCAAGGCGGGCCTCATCACTGCGACGGCTCGCCGTCGCTTCGCTCAGCCAAAACACTTGATACCCCGCCTCTAACAAGCCAAGCGCACTTTGCAAAACGCAGATATGAGCTTCTGTGCCGCAAATGATCACTTGTTTACGCCCCTGTTCTGCAAGCGCTTCAGCAAACGCTGTCTCTTCCATTGCGCTGAAATGATGCTTTTGCCAAATGCGATGATCGCCTAGTGCATTTAATAACGCAGGGGCAGTACCACCGAGCCTCTCTGGATACTGTTCCGTTAGCCAAACAGGTACTTTTACTGCATTAGCAACACCAGCCAACCAGGTAGCCTCTTCAATCGCTGATTCGCCTCCATCAATCACGGGCAAAAGTCCCGCTTGAAAGTCGACAATTAGTAACAAACTTTGAGCTTGATGTAAGCGCACGTTTTCACCCTCTTTTTGTCGTTATACACAACAACACCTTAACCCGTTTCCCCACTTACACGGTAAACTTGTCACTGCTTATTTCCTACACGCCTCTCCCGAGGTGGATAACCTTAATTACTGCATCTCTCATGGAGAATCAGAATGTTACGACAGTTTTTTGCCATGTTCCTGGTCAGCGTTATAGGCATAAGTGCCGCCGTTGATTATGCCGAAGCACGACGCTTAGGCGGTGGTAGCAGTATGGGTAGTGTTTCTCGCTCGGCGGATAAGCCCGCCAGCACTCCGGCACAACAACAAGCTCAGAGCACTCAGCAACAAGGCCAAGCTACTGCCGCTCGTCGTGGTGGTATGGGCGGCATGGTGGGAGGCCTGCTGGCCGGAGGCTTACTAGCAGCGCTTTTCTTCGGCGGCGCCTTTGATGAGCTACGCCTTATGGACATATTGCTAATGGCTGGAATTGTTGCCTTAGCAATCTTCGCTTTCCGTGCCTTTATGCGACAGCGACGCCCAGCATCAGCCACGGTGGCAGGCTATCAGCGTGAACGCCAGGAGACTCAGCACACACCGAGCAGCTTCACCGCAGCACCTGGCAGTTTGGCGAGCAGCTTACAGAGCACGCCTGCTTGGTTCGATAAAGAGCGCTTTTTGGGCGGTGCCAAAGAGCACTTTATGACGCTGCAACGTGCCTGGGACAATAATGATCTGCCCCAGATTCAAGAGTATGTAACGCCAGAATTTTACAACTTGCTACGTAAAGAGCGTGCCGAGCAGCCTGCCAATAATCGTACCGAGGTGGTACGTCTGTTTGCTGAACTAGGCGATATCAATGAGTACGATGGCTATGCCGAAGCCAGCGTTATTTTCCACGGCATTTTGGAAGAGAACGGCGAGCAAACCGAGTTCAACGAAACATGGCACCTGACTCGCAGTCTGCGCGATCAAGCGCCCTGGTACCTACAGGGTATTGAGCAAAATCCGGGTTCATAGCCCCTGATCAGTTAGCATGACTGCCTTAGAACGCAAAACAGCCGCTTCTTAGCGGCTGTTTTTGTATCGATACGTATCAATACACGGTGAAGAGGCGCTCGCTTACTCCTTAGCAGACTCTTCGATATTCTCGCCCATCTCTTCTAGGCTTTCGCCCGCATCTTCCATGCTCTCATCAATATTTTCACCTGCTTCTTCAGCAGGGCCCTGATTATCACAGGCAGCTAGGCCGCCCATCATCATGGCCATCAGTAGCGCAACCGCAAGCTTCTTCATCAACGGGGTACTCATATCGCTTCTCCTCCTGAGATGCTGCTTGAATGATAGGTACCCGCTCATACTAGTTGCTAGGCAGCGCTTCCGCCACCACGGACCAGTAACTCCCTGTTATTTAATTTATTTAAACGGTTGCTTTAAGGAAGCTCTATGCACTTCTCCGCGCCGCCCTCGTCATTCCCGCAGGCCCTTAGCGGGAATCCATGTTGACTTGGGGTTTCGGGCTGCTACAGGTCAAGGTGGATTCCCGATAACCCCACTCGGGAATGACAGTGCGGTGGCTCGGGAATGACGGTGCGGAGACTTGGGAACATCTCTAATTGATTTTCTTCCGCGCAAACAAAAAACCCAGCCGATGGGCTGGGTTCTTTGTTAAATAAGTGCCTGACGATGACCTACTCTCGCATGGGGAGACCCCACACTACCATCGGCGCTAAGCGGTTTCACTTCTGAGTTCGGCATGGGATCAGGTGGTTCACGCGTGCTATGGTCGTCAGGCGTAACTGGTCATGTATATCATGCTGAACATGTAATCGATGTTTTGTGGCGTCTCTTGTTTCCTGCCACTGACAGGAAGCGCGTATCCGGTTTTCATTATCACTGCGACCAGACCCCTTGGGTGTTATAGGGTCAAGCCTCACGGGCCATTAGTACACGTTAGCTCAACGCCTTGCAGCGCTTCCACACCGTGCCTATCAACCAGCTGGTCTCGCTGGGCCCTTCAGGAGGCTCTAGGCCTCAGGGATGTCTCATCTTGAAGGGGGCTTCCCGCTTAGATGCTTTCAGCGGTTATCCCGTCCGCACATAGCTACCCGGCAATGCCACTGGCGTGACAACCGGAACACCAGAGGTGCGTCCACTCCGGTCCTCTCGTACTAGGAGCAGCCCTTCTCAAACATCCAACGCCCACGGCAGATAGGGACCGAACTGTCTCACGACGTTCTAAACCCAGCTCGCGTACCACTTTAAATGGCGAACAGCCATACCCTTGGGACCGACTTCAGCCCCAGGATGTGATGAGCCGACATCGAGGTGCCAAACACCGCCGTCGATGTGAACTCTTGGGCGGTATCAGCCTGTTATCCCCGGAGTACCTTTTATCCGTTGAGCGATGGCCCTTCCATACAGAACCACCGGATCACTAGAACCTGCTTTCGCACCTGCTCGACGTGTCTGTCTCGCAGTCAAGCACCCTTATGCTCTTGCACTCACTGCACGATGTCCGACCGTGCTGAGGGTACCTTCGTGCTCCTCCGTTACTCTTTGGGAGGAGACCGCCCCAGTCAAACTACCCACCACACACTGTCCTCGATCCGGATAACGGACCTGAGTGAGAACGCCAATGATGCCAGGCTGGTATTTCAAGGTTGGCTCCCCTCGAACTGGCGTCCGAGATTCAAAGCCTCCCAGCTATCCTACACAGGCAACATCAGCGTCCAGTGTGAAGCTATAGTAAAGGTTCACGGGGTCTTTCCGTCTAGCCGCGGGTACACCGCATCTTCACGGCGATTTCAATTTCACTGAGTCTCGGGTGGAGACAGCGTGGCCATCATTACGCCATTCGTGCAGGTCGGAACTTACCCGACAAGGAATTTCGCTACCTTAGGACCGTTATAGTTACGGCCGCCGTTTACCGGGGCTTCAATCAAGAGCTTCGGACGAATCCTAACACCATCATTTAACCTTCCGGCACCGGGCAGGCGTCACACCCTATACGTCCGCTTGCGCGTTAGCAGAGTGCTGTGTTTTTACTAAACAGTTGCAGCCACCTGGTATCTTCGACCGGTTCGGGCTTAGAGAGCAAGTCTCGTCACCCTACGCCGGCGTGCCTTCTCCCGAAGTTACGGCACCATTTTGCCTAGTTCCTTCACCCGAGTTCTCTCAAGCGCCTTGGGATTCTCACCCTGACCACCTGTGTCGGTTTGGGGTACGGTCGCACATGATCTGAAGCTTAGAGGCTTTTCCTGGAAGCGTGGCATCAATGACTTCCTGACCGTAGTCAGTTCGTTTCGTGTCTCGGCCTTAAAGGGTCCCGGATTTACCTAAGACCCAAGCCTACTCACTTTCACCAGGACAACCAACGCCTGGCTCACCTAGCCTTCTCCGTCCCCCCATCGCAATCATGTCCGGTACAGGAATATTGACCTGTTTCCCATCGACTACGCCTTTCGGCCTCGCCTTAGGGGCCGACTCACTCTGCTCCGATTAGCGTCGAACAGAAACCCTTGGTCTTCCGGCGAGGGAGTTTTTCACTCCCTTTATCGTTACTCATGTCAGCATTCGCACTCGTGATACCTCCAGCAGACTTCTCAATCCACCTTCATTGGCTTACACGACGCTCCTCTACCGCTCACACCTAAGTGTGAACCCGTAGCTTCGGTACCTGGTTTAGCCCCGTTACATCTTCCGCGCAGGCCGACTCGACTAGTGAGCTATTACGCTTTCTTTAAAGGATGGCTGCTTCTAAGCCAACCTCCTAGCTGTCTGAGCCTTCCCACATCGTTTCCCACTTAACCAGGATTTCGGGACCTTAGCTGACGGTCTGGGTTGTTTCCCTTTTCACGACGGACGTTAGCACCCGCCGTGTGTCTCCCACGCTTGCACTCACCGGTATTCGGAGTTTGCCTCGGGTTGGTAAGTCGGGATGACCCCCTAGCCGAAACAGTGCTCTACCCCCGGCGGTGATACGTGAGGCGCTACCTAAATAGCTTTCGAGGAGAACCAGCTATCTCCGAGCTTGATTAGCCTTTCACTCCGATCCACAAGTCATCCAAATCTTTTTCAACAGATCCTGGTTCGGGCCTCCAGTTGATGTTACTCAACCTTCACCCTGCTCATGGATAGATCGCTCGGTTTCGGGTCTATATCCAGCGACTGTGTCGCCCAGTTAAGACTCGGTTTCCCTACGGCTCCCCTAAACGGTTAACCTCGCCACTGAATATAAGTCGCTGACCCATTATACAAAAGGTACGCAGTCACAGAACAAGTCTGCTCCTACTGCTTGTACGCACACGGTTTCAGGATCTATTTCACTCCCCTCTCCGGGGTTCTTTTCGCCTTTCCCTCACGGTACTGGTTCACTATCGGTCAGCCAGGAGTATTTAGCCTTGGAGGATGGTCCCCCCGTCTTCAGTCAAGGTTTCTCGTGCCCCGACCTACTCGATTTCACATGATCAGATTTTCGACTACGGGGCTATCACCCACTATGGCCGCGCTTCCCAGCGCATTCGCCTAATCAGTCACATGCTTAAGGGCTGGTCCCCGTTCGCTCGCCGCTACTAGGGGAATCTCGGTTGATTTCTTTTCCTCAGGGTACTTAGATGTTTCAGTTCCCCTGGTTCGCCTCTTACGCCTATATATTCAGCGCAAGATACTCATCTTATGATGAGTGGGTTTCCCCATTCAGAAATGCCCGGGTCACAGGTTGTTTGCCACCTCGCCGAGCCTTATCGCAGGCTTCCACGTCTTTCATCGCCTCTGGCTGCCTAGGCATCCACCGTGTGCGCTTCATTGCTTGACCCTATAACCCGAAGGAGTCTGGTATCTCGCAATGATAACGATTGCCGGATACGCTTGAGACGTATCACAAAACAATTACGTATAAACGTTTTAAAACGTTTATGTCAGCATGATATACATTGTTAAAGAGCGACTGTTCGATGAACAGTGATAAGGCAACGCAGTCTCAGCGTTTGACTTATCAATGGTCACAAAACATCAACAAACGGTTGGTAAAATACAACATAATGGTGGAGCCAAGCGGGATCGAACCGCTGACCTCCTGCGTGCAAGGCAGGCGCTCTCCCAGCTGAGCTATGGCCCCATTTTTTTTGCTGACCTAACCTCTTGCCATTAATTTCTGTGAGACAAGGCAAAATGCAACGACGTATAGCCTGCTATACGAGGAGCATTTTAACGCAGTATCACAGGAATTTGGTGGGTCTGGGCAGACTTGAACTGCCGACCTCACCCTTATCAGGGGTGCGCTCTAACCAACTGAGCTACAGACCCAAGAGGGGATCGTGCTTAAACCGTTTGCTCTATTATCTGATCAGGTAATTCATTGTGAGCGCTTACCGCGAGGGATGATGCATCGTTTAAGGAGGTGATCCAGCCGCAGGTTCCCCTACGGCTACCTTGTTACGACTTCACCCCAGTCATGAACCACACCGTGGTGATCGCTTTCCCGAAGGTTAAGCTAACCACTTCTGGTGCAGTCCACTCCCATGGTGTGACGGGCGGTGTGTACAAGGCCCGGGAACGTATTCACCGTGACATTCTGATTCACGATTACTAGCGATTCCGACTTCACGGAGTCGAGTTGCAGACTCCGATCCGGACTGAGACCGGCTTTTCGGGATTAGCTGACTCTCGCGAGCTCGCAACCCTTTGTACCGGCCATTGTAGCACGTGTGTAGCCCTACTCGTAAGGGCCATGATGACTTGACGTCGTCCCCACCTTCCTCCGGTTTGTCACCGGCAGTCTCCTTAGAGTTCCCGGCATTACCCGCTGGCAAATAAGGACAAGGGTTGCGCTCGTTACGGGACTTAACCCAACATTTCACAACACGAGCTGACGACAGCCATGCAGCACCTGTCTCTGCGTTCCCGAAGGCACCAAGTGATCTCTCACAAGTTCGCAGGATGTCAAGAGTAGGTAAGGTTCTTCGCGTTGCATCGAATTAAACCACATGCTCCACCGCTTGTGCGGGCCCCCGTCAATTCATTTGAGTTTTAACCTTGCGGCCGTACTCCCCAGGCGGTCGACTTATCGCGTTAACTTCGCCACAAAGTGCGCTAGGCACCCAACGGCTGGTCGACATCGTTTACGGCGTGGACTACCAGGGTATCTAATCCTGTTTGCTACCCACGCTTTCGCACCTCAGTGTCAGTGTCAGTCCAGAAGGCCGCCTTCGCCACTGGTATTCCTCCCGATCTCTACGCATTTCACCGCTACACCGGGAATTCTACCTTCCTCTCCTGCACTCTAGCTTGACAGTTCCGGATGCCGTTCCCAGGTTGAGCCCGGGGCTTTCACAACCGGCTTATCAAGCCACCTACGCGCGCTTTACGCCCAGTAATTCCGATTAACGCTTGCACCCTCCGTATTACCGCGGCTGCTGGCACGGAGTTAGCCGGTGCTTCTTCTGCGAGTGATGTCTTTCCTAATGGGTATTAACCACTAGGCGTTCTTCCTCGCTGAAAGTGCTTTACAACCCGAGGGCCTTCTTCACACACGCGGCATGGCTGGATCAGGCTTTCGCCCATTGTCCAATATTCCCCACTGCTGCCTCCCGTAGGAGTTCGGGCCGTGTCTCAGTCCCGATGTGGCTGATCATCCTCTCAGACCAGCTACGGATCGTTGCCTTGGTGAGCCATTACCTCACCAACTAGCTAATCCGACATAGGCTCATCCAATAGCGAGAGCCGAAGCCCCCTTTCTCCCGTAGGACGTATGCGGTATTAGCCTGGGTTTCCCCAGGTTATCCCCCACTATCGGGCAGATTCCTATGCATTACTCACCCGTCCGCCGCTCGTCAGCGGGTAGCAAGCTACCCCTGTTACCGCTCGACTTGCATGTGTTAGGCCTGCCGCCAGCGTTCAATCTGAGCCATGATCAAACTCTTCAGTTTAAAATCATTGTGATACTTACTCGTCACTCGAAAACGTGATGTTTACGAACAACAAAAGCGCATCAAACTTGGCTCAAGGTTCAAACGAATTCATTCAAACTTTCGTTCTCATGACCGCTTGCCTTGATATTTGGTGATTTATCACCCTCATCGGCAAGCGCCCACATGAATTACCTGATCAAATTGTTAAAGAGCTGTTTTCGCTGCTGAACTTCCGAAGAAGTAACTGGCCAACCGATGAACTGGCTTGCCTCAGCGAGGAAGGCGTATTCTACGCATTTCCTGGTGTTTGTCAATCACTGTTTTAAGTGAGTGAAGCGAGTGAGCGAAGAAAGCGAGATAACGTTGCTTTCTGGCGTGGCTCGTTTCAAAAAGCGCTGGAAGACATCGAAGCATGTTGCTGCTGAGTTCTTCTAACCCTCTGACAAACCGAAGGTTTTCACCTTCAATCACCGCTGGTAACGCTGTGCGTCCCCGGCAGCGGATGCGTACTTTACGGATTCGCTGCCGTTTTGGCAAGTGGTTTTTTGAGAAAGTTATCGAAAACGTTAGGTAAGCGTCACACGAGCATAACGTTTCTTACCTGCCTGGATAACGTAGGCGCTACCCGTAGCCAACATCGTGTCTTGGGCAACAACATCCCCATCGACTTTTACACTACCGTTTTTCAACATGTCTTTGGCTTGCGCACTGTTCTTGGTCAGACCGGAGCGATTGAGTACTGCCGCGATAGGCGCCTGCTCATTACCTTCGAAATCTACTTCTACTTCAGGTAGGTCTTCCGGCAACTCACCTTCCGCTAGCTGATTACCCGCCGACTTGTGTGCATTGGCGGCAGCTTCATCGCCGTGGTAACGGGCAATAAGCTCACGGGCTAGCTCCATTTTCACGTCACGCGGATTAGCCCCCGCCTCAACGCTCTGCTTGAGCGCATCGATCTCTTCGTTGGATTTCAAAGAGAGCAGCTCAAAGTAACGCCACATTAAGCTATCGGGCATAGACACTAGCTTATTGAACATAGAGCCCGGCGCTTCATCGACACCAACATAGTTGCCCAACGACTTGGACATTTTCTGCACGCCGTCCAGGCCTTCGAGCAGCGGCATGGTGATCACGACCTGAGGCTCTTGGCCGAAGTGCTTTTGAATTTCTCGGCCCATCAACAGGTTAAATTTCTGATCGGTCCCACCTAACTCAACATCCGCCTCAAGCGCGACTGAGTCGTAGCCTTGGACGAGCGGGTAGAGAAACTCGTGGATCGCGATAGATTGGTTAGCTTTATAACGCTTTTCAAAGTCATCACGCTCAAGCATCCGCGCGACCGTGCTTTGCGCTGCCAACTCAATCATTTTAGCGGCGCTTAATTCACCAAACCATTCGGCGTTAAAGCGCACCTCGGTCTTTTCGGGATCGAGGATTTTAAACACCTGCTCTTTATAGGTTTCAGCGTTGGCTTTTACGTCGGCCTCGGTGAGCGGTTTACGAGTAACGTTTTTGCCAGTGGGGTCACCGATACGACCAGTGAAATCACCGATTAGGAAAATAACGGTATGTCCGAGATCCTGGAACTGGCGCATTTTCGTCAGCAGCACACTATGCCCAAGGTGCAAATCAGGTGCTGTCGGATCAAACCCTGCTTTAATACGCAGCTTACGGCCAGACGCCAGCTTTTTCTTCAGCTCATCCTCTACCAGGATTTCATGCGTGCCTCGCGACAGTAGCGCTAACGCCTGATCCACCTCACTCATTGCCTCTCTCTCCATGTAATATGTGCCATATAGGCGTCAGATATCGAATAACCGGCGATGTTACCATGCCCTATCGCCTTGGTTGAGCCTTCACTACGTTTTGGATGAGCCGCTTTATGAAAACGCCCCACCCTACCTTACCGTCGTACTATGTTGGCTTAATGTCGGGCACCAGCCTGGACGGCATTGATGCGGCGTTGGTCGCTATAACGCCGCACTCGCCACCGGAGCTCATTGCTACGCATGCGTCGCCCATGCCTCAGTCGCTTCATAACCTACTGCTGAACTTGTGTCATGCCGAGCAAGTGAGCTTTGCTGAGCTGGCAGCGGCCGAAACCGAATTTTGCCAGCTACAGGCAAACGCTGTGAAAGCACTGCTGGCTCAGCAACAGATCTCAGCAGCGCAAATTAGTGCTATTGGTAGCCATGGACAAACAATCGAGCATGCTCCCAGCGGCCACCACGGCGGCCCTGCCTATACACTACAGCTGGACAACCCCAGCCTGTTGGCCGAATTAACCGGCTGCACGGTGGTGGCTGATTTTCGCCGACGAGACTTAGCCGCGGGTGGTCAGGCAGCGCCGCTTGCACCAGCGTTTCATCAAGCCCTTTTTGGTCGCCAGACAAGCGAGCAGCTTGTTTTAAACCTAGGAGGCTTTGCGAATCTGACGTGGCTACCCAGCGATACCAGCATTCCCTCCATTGGCTTTGATACAGGACCCGCCAATGTGCTGTTAGATGCTTGGTTCTCAAAGCATCACGACGGACGCTTTGACCAAAATGGTACGTGGGCCTCTCGCGGACAGGTCGATCAAGCGCTACTAAAACGCCTGCTAAACGAGCCGTTTTTTCATCAACCGCCGCCGCGCAGCACCGGGCGCGAACTATTTCACTTGGCCTGGCTAGAAAACAAGCTAACGGGCAACGAAACGGCTTGCGATGTGCAAACCACGTTAGCGGAACTGACCGCGATAAGCGTTGCCCAGGGCATTCAGCAATTGTCCGCGACCCACGATAGCATGACCTTAATTGCGTGCGGCGGCGGTGCACATAACAGCTATTTAATGGCGAGGCTAGCGGCGCATTTGCCCCATGCGACGTTTAAGTCTCCCGCCGACTTAGGCTGGCCCGAAGACTGGATTGAAGCAGGCGCTTTTGCCTGGCTCGCCCATCAACGTTTACATGGCCTGCCCGGCAACTTACCTTCCGTCACTGGTGCCAGTGGCCCAAGAGTTCTGGGTGGCATTTACGCCTGCTGATTGACACCAACGCTTCCCATGGCGGGTAGATTAAGTCAACGGCTAACACCATCAGCACGTATCATAGGTGGAAGCCCAGCAGAAAGGTGCTGATTAGATGCATTCTGCTTTGCCGAGAACACCAGCAGTTCGGTAATATCCATCTCTCTTTTCCCAGCAGTGGTAAGGTGCTTGAGTATGACAGACATCGCGCTTCCCGAGTCACTCGCCCAGGCCCGCGAACGCCTGAGTAACGCATTAAAAAAGGCTGAACGCCCACTCGATAGCGCAACGCTGCTAGCCGTTAGTAAAACAAAGCCCGCTTCCATGATTCGCCAAGCCTGGCAGCATGGGCAGCGTGAATTCGGCGAAAACTATCTGCAAGAAGCACTGGAAAAACAAGCCGAACTGGCCGACTTAGACGGTATTGTGTGGCATTTTATTGGCCCACTACAGTCCAACAAAACCCGCGCAGCGGCAGAAAGCTTCGCTTGGGTACATAGCGTTGACCGCTTAAAAATAGCCAAACGGCTTAGCGAACAACGCCCGGAACACTTACCACCACTCAACATTTGTTTGCAGGTCAATATTAGCCACGAGGCTTCTAAGTCGGGCGTCATGCCCGATGAGGTAATGGCACTAGCGAAAGAAGTGGCCGCCCTGCCACGGCTGTGTCTACGTGGACTCATGGCGATTCCGGCCCCGGCCAACAGCCTTGCAGAACAGCGGGCGCCGCTTGCGGCCTTGCGACAACTTTTGGAAACCCTTCAGACAGCGCTCCCGGATGCCCCTCTGGATACGCTATCGATGGGGATGAGCGACGATTTAGAAGCCGCTGTTTTAGAGGGCGCAACGCTGGTACGTTTAGGAACGGCGATTTTTGGCGCACGCACCACTCAACACGCGACTCAGTAACACTGCTAATTGAAGAGCGTAAAGACGACTGACAGCCCATGCTGCCCGATGCAGCTTTTTTACCCAATAAGGATACCCACATGGCGAGCAAGATTACCTTCATTGGCGCAGGCAATATGGCCAGCGCCATTATCGGCGGCCTCATCGATAGTGGTGTGTCTCCTAGCGACATCACGGCCACCGCACCTAATGAAAGCGAGCTAGCGCCTTTAGCAGCACGCTTAGGAATTAACACAAACACCGATAATAACGCCGCCGTCGAAGACGCCGACGTGGTCGTACTGGCGGTAAAACCCCAGATTATGCGCAGCGTATGCGAAGCGATGCGGGATAACGTACAACAGCAATCACCGCTGATTATTTCGATCGCGGCAGGCCTCGATGCCGCCACCATTGATCAATGGCTAGGCGGTAATAATGCGTTAGTTCGTTGCATGCCCAACACGCCTGCATTGGTCGGCATCGGTGCCAGCGGCTTATATGCCAATAGCGCGGTGAGCGAGGAGCAACGCACGCTAGCAACACAGCTTATGGAAGCGGTTGGCATTGTGGAGTGGGTTGAAGAAGAGGGCCTGCTTGATGCGGTAACTGCGGTATCAGGCAGTGCGCCAGCTTACTTCTTTCTAATGTTTGAGGCGATGGAAGAAGCCGCTGTCAAACTAGGCTTGCCTGCCGCCACGGCGCGACGCTTGGCCATTCAAACGGCGCTAGGTGCCGCCACTATGGCCCAGCGCAGTGACAAAGACCCGGCCACACTTAAACAAAATGTTATGTCACCAGGCGGCACAACAGAACGCGCGATTCAGCACATGGAAGATGCGCAACTACGCGCCACCATCGCCGACGCCATGCAGGCCTGTGCCCAGCGCGCAGAAGCAATGTCCAAGGAACTTAGCGCCAACTAAATACGTAACTTTGCAACGGAGAGGCCGCAATGGGTAGTCAAGTGGGCAGTGCCGGGTTAATGCTTGTTAACTCGTTAATCAATATTTATTTATTCTTACTGATGCTGCGCTTTTTGTTGCAGGCATCGCGGGCGGATTATTACAACCCGCTTAGCCAATCAGTGGTTAAAATCACCCAGCCTGTTGTGGGGCTATTTCAGGGCTTCTTAGGTCCCGTCGCTGGGCGCTTTGACCTTGCCACGCTGGCCGCGGGTTTTGTGCTGAAAGTGGTTAGCATGCTGGCAATTTTCATGGTGATTGGCGTTGGCATGCCGCCCATTCCAGGACTACTGATTGCGGGCATTGCGGCACTGGCTAACGCCATATTAAAGATCTATTTCTTTGCCATGATTGTGATGATTATTCTGAGCTGGGTCGCCCCGAATGCTAGCCACCCAGGTGCTTTGCTGGTCATGCAGCTAGTCGAGCCCATTATGGCGCCTGTTCGGAAAGTCATTCCGCCACTCGGCATGATCGATTTATCACCCATCGTGGTGTTTATTGCGATTAATTTGGTGGATGGCTTAGTAGTGGGGGCTTTGATCCGCGCTGCGGGTATCTCTGGCGCACTGGTTGGGCTGTAACCGCGCAATATTCCCCAGGGCCTCTTTTTAGCAGGATTTATTTTTTGCAGGACTAGCGCTTTCGATGCCTGATTCAGACACTTTCACTTTCGTTGACCGGCCGGCGGACTCCGTTGGCCTCGTCACCCCCCATGTAGCGAAATTTGATACGCCGCTGCCGCTTGCTTGTGGCAAGGTGCTGCCTGAGTACGAGCTTATCTACGAAACCTACGGCACGTTAAACGCTGAGCGTAGTAACGCTGTGTTGATCTGCCATGCGTTATCGGGACACCACCATGCAGCGGGCTATCACGGTGACGAAGACCGCAAACCTGGCTGGTGGGATGCTCATATCGGCCCCGGAAAATCTATCGATACCAACCGTTTTTTTGTGGTATCGCTAAACAATCTGGGCGGCTGCCATGGCAGCACAGGCCCTGTTAGCCACAACCCTGAAACCGGCCGCCAGTGGGGGCCTGATTTCCCCATGGTCACTGTCAGTGACTGGGTAGCCAGCCAAGCGCGCCTAGCCGATCAACTGGGCATTGAGCGTTGGGCCGCAGCAGTGGGCGGTAGCCTGGGTGGTATGCAGGTGCTGCAGTGGACAATGACTTACCCTGAGCGTGTCGCCAATGCGGTAGTAATTGCCGCCACCCCCCGGCTCTCCGCCCAGAACATTGCCTTTAACGAAGTGGCTCGTCAGGCGATTCGCTCTGACCCTGAGTTCTTCGGCGGTTGGTATGCAGAGCACGAGACGGTCCCCAAGCGTGGTTTGAAACTGGCACGCATGGTGGGCCACATCACCTACCTCTCCGAAGATGCAATGGGCAGTAAGTTTGGCCGCGATTTGCGCAGCAACGATTTGAACTTTGGGTTTGATGTCGAGTTCCAGGTTGAGTCTTATCTGCGCTATCAGGGCGATACCTTCTCCACCGCCTTTGACGCTAACACCTACCTGTTAATGACCAAGGCCCTTGACTACTTCGATCCCGCAGCCACTCAAGCAGGCGACCTAGCCAGCGCACTAGCACCAGCAAAGTGCCCTTTTCTGGTTGTTAGTTTTACCACTGACTGGCGTTTCCCACCTTCTCGCTCTCGAGAACTCGTCGACGCGCTCACCCGCGCTGGCAAATCGGTTAGCTATGCCAATATCGACTCTCCTCACGGGCATGATGCTTTCTTACTGCCCGAGCCACGTTACCACGCTCTGTTCAGCGCATTTATGACTCGCATCGCCCGAGAGCTGAATATCGAAGAAACAGCCAGGGAGGAGACCCTGTAATGCGTGCGGATCTTGAACTGATTTACGACTGGGTGCCCCAAGGGGCTCACGTGCTGGATTTAGCCTGCGGTGATGGTGCTCTGCTTGAGCGCTTAGCGCAGGAGAAAAATGTTACCGGCTACGGTTTAGAGATCGACCCCGACGGTATTACCCAGTGTGTCGCCAGGGGCGTGAACGTTATTGAGCATAACCTGGATGATGGCTTGGGTAGTTTCTGCGACAACAGCTATGATCAAGTCATTATGACCCAAGCGCTTCAGGCGCTACGCCGCCCAGATAAAATGCTTGATGAAATGTTACGCGTCGCCGAGGAAGGCATTATCACCTTTCCTAATTTTGCTTATTGGCGACACCGAATTCATCTTGGCCTACGTGGCTATATGCCGGTCTCTAAATCGCTACCCCATGCCTGGTATGACACACCCAACATCCACCTTTCTACCTTTAACGACTTCGAGCATCTGTGCCGTGAAAAAGGGTTGGTGATTGTTGATCGCGCGGTAGGGGTTGGCGATCACAAAGGGCACTGGACATCCAAGTGGTGGCCCAACTTGTTCGGTGAAATTGCTATTTTTAGAGTGCGCCGTCGCTAATTTATTTTACGTTAACTCGCCATATCGACCCATAAGAGGAGACCTGCCATGGTTTATCGAGCGTTACGCAGAACAACCCTGCTTACTACGCTGCTTTGCTCACTGCTCCTCGCCACACAAGCGGTAGCTGAGCAGCTAGTACGGATAGGCGACTATGAGATCCATTACAGTGCTGTGGCCACCAGCTTCCTCACCCCTGAAGTTGCCCAAGCGCACGGAATTCAGCGCAGTGCAGGTCTCGGATTGGTTAATGTAAGCGTACGCGAACGCCAAGAGGACGGCAGCACCCGTGCCGTTAACGCTAGCGTACAAGGCCACGTGACAGGCCTCACCGACGCCCAAGAGTCGCTAAGCTTTCGTACTGTGCACGATGGTGATGCCACTTATCACTTGGCCACCTTCGCCCTGCGCCACGACGAGCCCACACGTTTTAACTTGGACGTTCGCTACGACCGCAATGCCAGTCCCGAGCGGGTCAGTTTTATTCAGCGTTTTTATATCGAGCGTTAAATTCGCACCGGTAGCGGTCGTGCTAATCGCACCGCTACCGGCGCTCCTGCCTGCCAATCTAGCGTAATACCGTAAGCCAACACCTCAACCCCAGCATCTACTGCTGCGGCTAACGCCGCCGCATAGATGGGATCGATGTGGGCCGCTGGGGCTACATCGTGAATACCTTCATGGGCGACACAAAACAGCAGCACGGCCCTTTCGCCCTGCTCGGCCAGCGCGGTTAATGCATGCAAATGCTTGGTGCCCCTCACGCTGACCGAGTCAGGAAAATAACCATGCCCATCGGCTTCTTTAAGGGTGACTTGCTTAACTTCAATAAAAACCTCGCCCTTATCAGGATCACTCAGCCGGAAATCGAGCCTTGCGTCACTGATCTTCACTTCCCGCTTGAGCGTTTGATAGCCTGCCAATGGCACAATATCACCGGCTAAAATAGCCTCCTCCACGATGCGGTTGGCGCGGCCAGTGTGGACAGAAGCCAGCGCCAAGGCGCCATCTGATTGTGGCAACTCAATCCATTCCCAGGTCCAGGCCAGCTTGCGCTTGGGATTATCACTCCGTGACAGCCACACTCGACAACCGGGCACATTCACCGCCTTCATCGAGCCCGTGTTGGGGCAATGGGCAATGACTTCCTCGCCACTCTCCAACCGTACATCGGCTAAAAAGCGTTTATAACGACGCAGCAACACCCCAGACACCAACTCAGGATAGGTCGTCATAGTCGGCTCACGAAACGGCCAATGCGCTCTACGGCCTCCTGCAACCGTTCAACGCTGTTAGTAAAGGCAATGCGCACATGGTGTTCGCCGCCCTCCAGCGCAAAATCAATGCCCGGAGTAATTGCCACGTTCTCCTCGACCAGCAACCGCTCACAGAATGCCTGGCTATCTCGGCTGTAATGGGAAATATCCAACCACAGATAAAAAGCCCCTTGAGGTGGCAGGTCCGGGGCAAGCCCCAACTGCGCTAGCCCATCCAACAACACTTGGCGTCGCTGCTTGAGCGTCGATCTACGCGCTTCCAAAATATCTCGACACTCTGGAGTGAAAGCGGCCAACGCCGCATGCTGGGAAGGCGTAGGCGCGGCAAGGAAGACGTTTTGCGCCAGCCTAGTAAGCGGCTCGACGGCATGTTCAGGCGCCACCAACCAGCCCAAGCGCCAGCCTGTCATGCCGAAATATTTAGAGAAACTGTTCACCACGAAGGCCTGGTCAGAAAGCGATGTCGCCGATAGTGGTGCATCGTCATAATTCAAGCCTTGGTAAATCTCATCGACAATCACGTCACCGCCTTTCGCAGCTACCGTGTTGATGACCGCGTTTAGCGCCTCAGCGCCTAACGTATGTCCCGTAGGGTTAGACGGGGAAGCCAGCATGGCTAAACTCGTTTTAGCTTGCCAGTGCTGTTCAATTAACGGCGCCGTTAACTGCCAACCGCTTTGGCGCCCTACGGGAATGGCATCAATGTCTGCGCCAGCTAGGGCCATAAAGTGACGATTACACGGATAGTTGGGATCGGCCATCAAAACACGGTCGCCTTCTTCGACCAGTAATTGGCTAGCCAGCAGCAGCGCTCCAGAGGCCCCTGGCGTTACCAAAATACGTGAGGGGTCAACGGTGGCGTTAAAATGCTCGGCGTAATGTCTTGAAATCGCCTCCCGCAGCGACGCTAGGCCTGCCGCAGGTGTATAGCGCGTTTTGCCTGTTGCCAACGCTTGCTGGCCTGCTGCTACAATCGGTGCCGGCGTCGCGAAATCAGGTTCGCCGACCTCTAGGTGAATCACATCGTGGCCTTCGGCCTCTCGAGCCTGGGCCATTTCCAATAGATGCATCACGCGAAAAGGTGCAACGTGATTTACACGTGAATTCCAAGCCATAACGGTTCCTTCACTAAATGGTAGAGAAATCATGACGCAGGTCGTTGAAGAGGCAAGACCATGGTCGAAAATGCGCTATTATGCTTGCATAGCGCGCATTTTTCAGCTAAACAAGCATCCCTTTGGCGTGAGATCGTGACACACACTCATGGTCGATCAGCAGTCACATACGTAAGGGGCACTCCCATGCCAGTAGCGGAAAAGAAACCGGAAGCGTCCAAGTCCTTCACCCCGTATGAGCCAGCACCGGGCGAAGAGTATATGAACGAGAAGCAGCTCGCGCACTTCCGCCAGCTCCTTCTAGACTGGAAACAAGATCTCATGGAAGAGGTGGATCGTACCGTACGCCACCTACAGGAAGACGCTAATAACTACGCTGACCCCGCTGACCGCGCCACTCAAGAAGAGGGCTTCAGCCTGGAGCTGCGTACTCGGGATCGCGAACGCAAGTTGCTGAAAAAGATTAACGAAACCATCGAAAAAATCGATGAAGACGACTACGGCTTTTGTGAAGCCTGCGGCGTTGAAATCGGCATTCGCCGCCTTGAAGCCCGCCCCACGGCAACGCTGTGCGTGGACTGTAAAACGCTGGCAGAGCTTAAAGAGAAACAGCTCGGTGGCTAACCATCGGCGCGCATACGCTGCAAGCTGCTAGTTTGTTACAAGCTAAAGCGTCCAACGGGCACCCTTGAGGTGCCCGTTTTTGTTTGTCATCTTGTATTTATCGCTGTACTTATCATCGTAGTTAATCGCTGGCGCTATTTGAACAATTGATTCGGGCTGTCATGACCCATACCACGCACTACCGAGGACGTTTCGCTCCTACACCGTCAGGGCCACTGCATCTTGGCTCGCTAGTCGCCGCCCTAGGCAGCTATTTAGACGCCCGCGCTGCTGGCGGGCAGTGGCTGGTGCGCATTGAAGATATCGACCCGCCCCGCTGCCCTGAAGGCGCTGCTGATACAATTCTGCGTCAGCTTGACGCCTTTGGGCTTCATTGGGATGAAGAAGTCCGCTGGCAGCATCACCGTGATGAGGCTTATCAGCAGGCGCTCGACCAACTGGCTACCCAAGGTTTGGCTTACCCGTGTAGCTGTTCGAGAAAACAGTGGCAAGCGTTTTCAATCTATCCCGGCTGGTGCCGCGAGAGCGTTCGTGATGCCACAAAGCCGGTTGCCTGGCGGCTGCGCAGCGACCTGGCAAAGCGCCCTATTACTTGGCAGGATCGGCTTTTTGGTTGCCAACAGTTCGATCCTGCCGTTTTGGGCGATGTTGTGCTTAAGCGCAAAGATCAGCTTTGGGCCTATCAGCTCGCCGTCGTAGTGGATGATGCTGATCAAGGCATAACCGACATTGTGCGCGGTTATGACCTGCTGGATAACACGCCCTGGCAAGGCCAGTTGCAGCAAGCGCTTGGCTTATCAACTCCCCGCTATCTACATTTACCGCTCGTGGTTACTCAAGAGGGTCAAAAGCTTTCTAAGCAAAACCTGGCCCCTGCATTAGCCGAAGACGCCGACGGCATTCGCCAACAGCTGTTTCAAGCACTGCAACTACTCGATCAGGCTCCACCTGACACGCTGGTTCAAGAGCCACCCGAAACGCAACTAAACTGGGCAATAGCACATTGGTCTGTTGAAAAGCTTGTCGCTACCACCCACCGCCGCTATCAATCAGAGTCTTAATATGTACGTTTATCGCATACTGCTGTTCTTGGTGTTTGGCGGCTATTTGCTTTCGCCGTTACTGATGGACGGCTGGGGAGATCCAAGCGTTGCCTGGTATCGCCCATTTGCTATTTGGGGCGGCCTGATCGCGCTAACGCTATGGCTTGAGCAAAAAAGGAAGTTAGATGAGCGTTGAGCTTTTAGGAGTAGTACTGCTAGGCCTAGGCTATCTTGCCTTACTGTTTGCCTGCGGCATGGCCGTTGAGCGTGGCTGGGTGCCCGTGCGCATTACGCGCCACCCTATTGTGTACACCCTGGCGCTGGGCGTATACGCCAGCGCGTGGGCAATCTATGGCAGTGTGGAGCTTGCGGCGAAAGCAGGCTTTGGCTACCTGGCATATTACCTCGGTGCAGCCGGGGCTTTTCTGCTGGCCCCCGTACTGCTGGTGCCCATACAACGCATTACTCGTACCTACCAGCTCTCTTCACTGGCGGATCTATTTGCGTTTCGCTACCGATCCCGCTGGGCAGGCACTCTGGTAACGTTAATCAGCCTGCTAGCCGTGATGCCACTGCTGGGTATTCAGGTGCAAACCTTAAGCGATGCGGTCTACTTGCTCACCGGCAGCCGCTATAGCGCGGCGGCCACCCTGCTGTTTTGCGGTGTGATCGCAGGCTGTGCGGTGTTGTTTGGCGCACGCCACAGCCACCGACATCGTCACGATACGCTACTCAGCGTGATTGCTTTTGAATCGATCATTAAACTACTGGCGATGCTTGGGCTAGGTGCCATTGCACTGTGGTGGGTATTTGATGGGCCTCACGGATTACAGCAGTGGTTAGAAGGGCCTGGAGCCGCAGCCCAAGCCGCAACGCCACAATTTGAAGCCCCCCAATGGCGCACGCTGCTACTGCTGTTCTTTGCGGCCGCTTTCATGATGCCGCATCTGTTTCAGATTACCTTTGCAGAAAGCCTTTCTCGCCACACCCTGCTCCAAGCCAGTTGGACATTACCGCTATTTTTGCTACTGATGGCACTGCCAGTACCGTTGATTTGGTGGGCTGCACAATCGACAAACGAGACGGTTCCCGTCGCAGCCTACGCTGCCTTCTTGATGTCAGAGCATTGGTGGGTGGGAGCGCTAGCCTTCATCGGTGGCCTAGCCGCCGCCAGTGGCACCATGATGATGATCGCGCTGGCTCTTTCAGGCATGGTGCTAAACCACGTGGTGCTAGTGGCTCGCCCCCCGGAGGCGCGTAGCGATTTATACGGCTGGCTGCTCTGGCTACGTCGCGGTTTAGTCGTCGCTGTGATTGCGGGCGGGTGGCTATTTGCGGAAAGCGTCGGTCGCTACCATTCACTGACAAACTTGGGGCTCGCTGCATTTGTAGGCATGGCACAGTGCCTGCCTGGCATGCTGGCGTTGCTGTACTGGCCCGGCGCGAACCGCAAGGGCATGATCGCCGGGCTAATGAGCGGCATCATCATTTGGCTGTGGGGCCTATGGTTGCCGCTTTTGCTTGATCTCCCCATGCTCTCGCTGCCCCTCACCCCTCTGATGTCTGCGGATGCGCCCATTTGGTATAACGTTACGCTTGTTTCTTTAGCGGTTAACATTTTACTGCTCCTCATTGTGTCGTTATTTACCCGCATCTCAGAAGGAGAACGCTCTGCGGCCGAAGCATGCTCCGTAGATGCGGTCATTCGTTCAAAACGCCTACCACTGGAAGCAGCTACGGCGGGAGACTTCCCTGCTTATCTTGCCCAAGCGTTGGGCGATGAGGCTGCCAGCCGTGAAGTTGACCGCGCACTGGCAGCGCTAAACCTGACACCTCAGGAGCGCCGTCCCTATGCACTGCGCCGCCTGCGCGACCGAATCCAGGCGAACCTATCCGGTTTAATGGGGCCTTCAGTTGCGCGAGATATTGTTGATCGTTACTTGCCCTACCGCCACGACGACGCACCGGTCACTGACGATATTCATTTTGTTGAAAGCCGCCTTGAAGCTTACCGCTCTAGGCTCACTGGGCTGGCTCGGGAACTGGATGGCTTGCGCCGCCATCACCGGCAAACGCTAGCCTACTTGCCCGTAGGCTTGTGCGTGCTAGGCGACGATGATGAGCTGTTAATGTGGAATGAGGCGCTTTCATCACTCTCCGGGATTAGCGGCGATAGCGTGATTGGCTCACGCCGAGATAGCCTGCCCCCACCCTGGCCCAATTTGCTCGGTAGCGTACTCAACGCCAGCCATACGCCGTTGTATAAACAAGCTGTGTCACTACATGGCAAGGATTACTTCCTCACCCTGCACAAAGCGGTGTTAAGCGGACACGACAGCCGTGGCGGCAGCGTGATTTTGGTAGAAGACCATACTGA
Source organism: Halomonas sp. MS1 (assembly GCF_024182575.1). Classification (NCBI taxonomy): domain Bacteria; kingdom Pseudomonadati; phylum Pseudomonadota; class Gammaproteobacteria; order Oceanospirillales; family Halomonadaceae; genus Halomonas; species Halomonas sp. MS1. The sequence continues at coordinate 1,982,689 of NZ_CP098926.1, read as the reverse complement.
AATGAAGTGGCTAGAAGAGGAACTTGTCCACGCAGCGCGTTTGGCATCCATAGGGCAACTTGCGGCAGGCGTGGCACATGAAATAGGCAACCCTATCACGGGCATTTCGTCACTGGCCCAAAATTTGCGCTACGATACCGATGACCCAGCGCTGCTGGAAACGGCTGACCAAATTCAACAGTTAACCCAACGAGTCACCAAGATTGTTAACTCGCTGGTCGGTTTTGCCCACGGTGGCCGTCAGACCCTGCCACTGCCTGCATCCCCCGCCTCGCTCTCTACCGTTAGCGAAGACGCGCTGCACTTGATCCATTTAGCGCGCTCGGGGGAGGATGTAAGCTTTACCAATGACTGTCCGGATGACATCGTGGTGCGTGGCGATGCTCAGCGATTAACCCAGGTCATGGTCAACTTACTGAGCAATGCCAAAGACGCTTGCGACGCTCAGGGCACGGTTCATATTGAAGCAGGCAAACAGGCAAGCCATGCTTGGTGGCGAGTCACCGATGATGGCCACGGCATTGACCCAAGCGTGAAGCATCGCCTTTTCGAGCCGTTCACCACGACCAAGCCTGCGGGTCAAGGAACGGGGCTTGGGCTCTCGTTGGCCTACCAAATTATCAATGAGCACCAAGGCAAAATAGAGGTTGCGTCACCACCTCCAGGAAAGCCTCGCGGCACTGCCATCACGCTTTGGCTACCGCTTTACCAACAGGATGATCACCTACCTCATGCCCAGGATACTGATTGTTGAAGATGAAGCGATTATTCGCAGCGCTTTAAAGCGTTTACTCGAACGTCACAGCTATACCGTCAGCGAAGCGGGCAGCGCAGAAGAAGCACGTGAGCTGGCGCCTAGCGAGTTTGATCTAGTCATTAGCGACCTGCGACTGCCAGGCGATCCTGGCACCGCCCTAATTGAGGCCGCAGCCCCCGCGCCGGTACTGATAATGACCAGCTATGCCAGCATGCGCTCGGCAGTCGACGCGCTTAAGCAAGGGGCTGTGGACTATGTTGCTAAACCATTTGATCACACCGAGCTTTTAGAAACCGTCGAACGCATTCTGCATAAGCAGTCGATGCAGCAAGGCACACCTCCGGATATCACCGATGAAGGAGGTGGGCGTCAAACGATGATCGGCAATTGCACGGCTATGCAGCAGGTTTACACGCGCATTCGCAAAACAGCCCCGGCAGACGTTACCGTGCTAATTCAAGGAGAATCCGGCACAGGTAAAGAGCTCGTTGCTCGGGCCATTCATCAGCAAAGCAAACGCGCCAAAGCACCGCTGATTTGTGTGAACTGCGCGGCAATACCTGAGACGCTGATCGAGTCAGAGCTTTTTGGACATGAGAAAGGAGCGTTTACCGGTGCTAGCGCTGCCCGAACCGGGTTAGTGGAAGCCGCCGACGGTGGCACCCTGTTTTTAGATGAAATCGGCGAGTTACCATTGGATGCCCAGGCGCGACTGTTACGCGTACTCCAGGAAGGTGAAATCCGCAAAATTGGCTCCGTCGAAACACGCCATGTGGACGTTCGCCTGATCGCCGCCACCCATAGGGACTTGCGCGCTCTGTCAAAAAGCGGGGAATTCCGACTAGATCTCTACTATCGCCTCAACGTTATGCAGATTGAACTGCCTCCGCTGCGCGACCGTGAAGAAGACGTATTGAAGATAGCCGATATCCTGTTAGATAAAGCCTGCAAACGTCATGATCGCCAAGGGCTTCGTTTGTCACGGGCTTCCCGACAGGACCTACGCGACTACCCTTGGCCTGGTAACGTACGCGAGCTTGAGAATGCACTGGAGAGGGGCGTAATTCTAGCTGAGGGGCATTTGATTCACCCTGACGACCTAGGCCTTGGCCCTGTTACCAATCGACCTCACTCTTCTGCAGGTAACAGCTCCGCATTAGCCAATGAATCATCAGCGCCAAGTGGCGATGACGACGACCTCTCTCTTGAGGACTATTTTCAGCATTTTGTGCTGGAACATCAGGATCAAATGAGTGAAACCGAGTTAGCCCAAAAACTGGGAATTAGCCGTAAAAATTTATGGGAGCGGCGCCAGCGCCTAGGCATCCCACGTAAAAAAACCGCACGCCGCCCCAATTAGGTGGCGGCAATACCTATGATTAGCCATTCACCACCTCACCTTCTACGACTAACGTCCAATAGATTGATTTGCATAAGAAATATCCAAAACCTTCCCATCAGCCACTGTTACCTTCCCACACAACACGCCCCAAAAATCCCTTAAAAACGGGTAACACTATGCGTTGCGATTAGTTCCCTGGCATAGCCAATAAATTCCAAGCCCATGAAAATAAAAGAATAAAAAATGGGTGGCACAGCAAGTGCAATATTACTGGGCAAGAAGAACAAAATGGGCAGCGCGGACGTCGCTAACAAAAACAACATGACACCGCCCCAACCTGAGCCAAAACAAAAACAACAGGGCCAGGCAGAGATCATAGTACTAACAAGAACAACAGGCTTGAGTCTCACGACTTGCTAGCGCTAAGCAGAATAGGCGCAGCGAACAATAACAACAGTCAGCAAGTGCCCAAAAAAGGACGCGACGTACACAAAGAATCTGCTTCCAAACAAAAATAACAGCAGCATGTGTGTACACCCCGGAACCAATAACAACACGCCGGGAGAAAAAGTTCGCGGTTGGATTATTGTTTTGAATACGAGGCGGTCGGAATCAGACTGGTTCTCACGCCTACCGACTGCGGTGCGTATTCAGAGCGATGTGCCATCATGAAGAAAAACAACAGCATGGACGCTGATTGTCTGCTTTATAGGGGAGGCTCTTGTAGCCTCCCCTTTCCGCGTTTAAAGCAGTCGTCTTTTACAAACCCTGCTCCAGTGCTTTGCAAGCCTCAAGGGGTCGGCTACACTCAGCAACTTACCGCTAACCTTGCGGTCATTTTTTCGCTACGTTTCTCGATACTGTTTTCGATAATACTGTTTTCGATACCCTGCGAGTCGATATCGCCGCATGTTTAAAGGATTTACCCGTTTATTACATAGCCCGGGAGAGCACTTGAAATCCCTGCTCGATTCCCCAGAGAGCGCCGCCGATGCGCTCAGTCCCCGTATTATTCCGCGCTCCGAGCACCCTGTTTCTCGTCAGCAAATCAGCGAGGCCGCGTTAAAGGTACTCTATCGCCTTAATGGTGCTGGATTTGATGCCTTCCTGGTTGGCGGCTGCATTCGTGATGCATTGCTGGGCAAAATGCCGAAAGATTTCGACGTTGCCACCAATGCAACGCCGGAACAGGTGCGCGATCTGTTTCGCAATTCGCGGCTGATTGGTCGGCGTTTTCGCATTGTGCATGTGCGCTTTGGCCGCGAAGTCATTGAAGTTACCACTTTCCGCGGCAAGCCTCAGGACGAGCACGGCGATCATATCGCCCAGCAGTCTGACGATGGCCTGCTATTGCGAGACAATGTGTGGGGCAACATCGAAGAAGACGCTCTACGCCGCGACTTCACCGTGAATGCGCTTTACTACAATATCGCTGACTTCACGATTCATGACTTTGCCAACGGCGCGCGTGATATTGAGTCACGTACGCTGCGACTGATTGGCGACCCCGTTACCCGCTATCGGGAAGACCCTGTACGTATGCTGCGTGCGGTGCGCTTTGCGGCCAAGCTCGATTTCACCATCGAGCCAGCCACTGAAGAGCCGATGTACGATCTGGCGCCGCTGTTACTGCAAATTCCTCCCGCCCGTTTGTTTGATGAAGTACTCAAGCTATTCATGTCGGGGCACGGCTTAATTACTTTCCGCTTACTGAGCCATTACAACTTGTTTGGCATGCTGTTCCCCGAAGCGGAAGAAGCCATGGCGGATGCTGCTTGGGCCGAAGATCTGATTGAACAAGCGCTCACTAACACCGATAAGCGCATTGCGGAAGGACGGCCAGTGACGCCAGCCTTCCTGCTAGCCGCCTTTTTGTGGGCACCAGTGGCACACCGTCAAGCCGAGCTTGAGCGCGAAGGCATGCCCGCAATTCCAGCGCTGCAAACTGCTGCCCAGCAGGTAGTCACTCGTCAGTTACAGCATATTTCGATTCCCAAACGCTTTGGCATGCCCATGCGCGATATTTGGGAACTACAGGCACGCCTTCCTCTGCGCCGTGGCAAACGGGCATTTCAAACCCGCGAACACCCACGCTTCCGAGCCGCCTACGATTTGCTGCTGTTGCGTGAACAAGCAGGTGAAATACCGCGTGGCTTAGGCGATTGGTGGAATGCCTTCCAGCAAGGTGATGAGCACGAGCAACTTCGGCTGCTGCAAAAAGTGGGAAGTGATCCGGCAAGCCAGGGGGACCGTCGACGTAAAAAACGACGCAAACCACGTAAAACAGAGCAGTAAGAACACAATGTCACTTGCTTATATTGGTCTAGGTAGCAATCTGGATGACCCCGTCAGCCAGATTCGCCAAGCCTTACGAGAACTGGACACCCTGCCTCTTTGCCAGTTGGTGGCCCAGTCGTCCCTATACGCTACACGGCCAATAGGGCCACAAGACCAGCCTGACTTTATTAACGCCGTGGCCGCCCTTGAAACTACGCTTTCTCCGCTGGCACTACTGGACCAGCTTCAAGGGCTAGAGCAACGCCACCGCCGTCGGCGATTACGTCACTGGGGGCCGCGCACGCTGGATTTAGATCTGCTGCTTTACGATCAAACCACGATCGCGCGCCCCAGGCTTCAGGTTCCTCATCCCCATATGCATGAACGCGCCTTTGTATTAGCGCCTCTTGAAGAACTGGTGTCTGCTACTCAATTAGAGCCAATAGTGCTTTATCAACAGCCACTTGCTGAGTGGCTGAAGCAGCTTGAGCAAAGCGGGATACAACGGTTAGACAATCCAAATGCTACCGTGACTGCTACCGTCTGACACAAATCTCGACACCAAGCCCCCATTCAGGTAACAATTGCCAGTTACGCCACTTCACGCTTGCAAGGATGCAACGTTAATAATGGTCGGCTGCCCACGTTGCATCGGCCCACTTAGAAACTACGAGAGCACGCCATGAAAACCGTCACCCTGAGCACTCTGCAGGCGTATAAGCGCGCCGGCGAAACGTTCAGTTGCCTGACCGCTTACGATGCCTCTTTTGCCCATGCCGCCAGCGCTGCAGGCGTTGATGTTCTGCTAGTCGGCGACTCCCTAGGCATGGTCTTACAAGGGCACACTAGTACGCTTCCCGTGACTATGGAAGATATTTGCTACCACACACGCTGCACGGCGCGTGGCAAAGGTCATAGCCTGTTGATGGTGGACTTGCCGTTTATGAGCAACGCCACCACGGAACGCATGCTAGAAGACTCTGCCGCATTGATGCGTGCTGGCGCTGAACTGGTAAAAGTCGAAGGCGAAGCATGGATGGCCGACGGTATCCGTGAAATGACCCGCCGCGGCGTTCCGGTATGCGCCCACCTCGGGTTAACACCGCAAACGGTCTACCAGCTAGGTGGTTATAAAGTGCAAGGCCGCGAAGCCGCCCAGGCCGAACAAATTATCAATGATGCCAAAGTGCTCGTTGAGGCAGGTGCTTCCGTGATTTTGCTGGAGTGTGTGCCAGCAAGCCTGGGTAAAGCAGTAACTGAAGCCTTAGACGTCCCAGTGATTGGTATCGGCGCAGGCCCTGATACCGATGGCCAAATTCTAGTCATGCACGACGTGCTAGGCGTTACTCATGGCCGCACGCCGCGCTTCGTCAAGAATTTCATGGCGGATGCTGAAAGCATTCAAAGTGCATTTTCACACTACCATGAAGCGGTTAAAACCCGTACTTTCCCAGCCGCTGAGCACTGTTTTTAAGCGCCAACTGGAACGACCACGACCCCTTTATGCGCACTTTACGAGATATCAACGAATTACGCAGCACGCTCCGCGAATACCGCCAGCGTGGCCAACGCATTGCCTTAGTGCCCACCATGGGCAACCTGCATCAAGGCCACTTGGCGCTTGTGGCCAATGCTCGTCAGCACGCTGACGTCGTCATTTCAAGCCTGTTCGTGAACCCCATGCAGTTCGGTCCCGGGGAAGACCTGGACGCCTACCCACGCACGTTCGAGGCAGACCAAGCGCAGTTGACCGATGCTGGCTGCGATATTCTCTTCGCTCCCACTGTCAGCGCGCTTTACCCCAATGGCCTGGCTGCCCAGACCCTCGTGCATGTCCCAGACGTAGGCGAAGGGTTGTGCGGAGGCTCGCGCCCCGGGCACTTTGATGGTGTTTCTACCGTGGTCAGCATGCTATTTAATCTGGTGCAGCCGGATGTGGCTTGCTTCGGTGAAAAAGATTACCAGCAACTTGCGGTCATTCGTAAGCTGGTGAGTGATCTACACATGCCTATCGAGATTATCGGCGTACCGATTGTGCGCGCCGATGACGGCCTAGCGCTCTCCTCTCGTAATGGTTATTTAAGTGCGTCTGAGCGCGCAAAAGCCCCCATGCTATATCGCACCTTATGCGAGCTACGCGATGCGTTAGAGCGCGGTACCCCCGCCGAAGAGGTACTACAACAGGGTAAAACGGCACTGTATGATGCTGGCTTTACGCCTGATTACCTTGAGCTACGTGACGCAACGCTTGCTCCTGTGGGCAGCTCGACACGCAGTGCCGTGCTACTAGCGGCGGCTAAGCTAGGCCCCGCTCGACTTATTGACAACATCAGCGTGCAGCTCCCAGACGCTGCCACTGACACTAGCGCGTAAGCTAGTTTCGCTATTTAGGAGTTTCTATGCACACGATTATGCTGAAAGCCAAGCTGCATATGGCTCGCGTTACCCACGCGGTACTCAATTACGAAGGTTCCTGTGCTATCGACGGGGAATTGCTGGATATGGCCGGTATTCGCGAAAACGAGCAAATCCAGATCTATAACGTGGAAAACGGCGAGCGCTTCACTACCTACGCGATTCGTGGAGAAGAAGGCTCTCGGCTAATTTCCATCAATGGTGCAGCCGCGCATTTAGCCTCACCGGAACACCGGATCATTATTTGTAGTTACGCTCACTACTCTGAAGCAGAGCTTGAAAAGCATCAGCCAGCGCTTGTCTATCTGCAAGAAGGCAATCACGTTAGCCACACCAGTAATGCGATTCCTGTTCAATTAGCGTAAGCCAAGCAGTTGAGTAAGCAGCTATTTAACGGGCCGTTTTACGGCCCGTTTTTATTTGCCTAAAAAAGCGTATTGCCGCAATGCACAACCTTCCCCTATGCTGATAGATAAGTTCGACACAACATGCTAACAACAATGGAGAGTCCGCTTCCCCTGAAGCCTCTGTCCTCATTCGGAACGTTGCGTTACTTACCCAAGGAGTCATCATATGCAAGACGTGGTTATTGTCGCCGCTCGCCGCACCGCCGTAGGAAGCTTTGGTGGATCACTCGCTGGCATTCCTGCTAGCGATTTAGGTGCATTGGTTATTAAAGACATTCTCGCCTCTACCGGCGTTGCCCCAGAGCAAATTGATGAAGTGTTGCTAGGCCAAGTGCTGACCGCTGGCGTAGGTCAAAACCCTGCGCGCCAGGCGGCTATCAAAGCTGGTCTGCCTGATGCCGTTCCAGCCATGACGATCAACAAGGTATGTGGCTCAGGCCTCAAGGCCCTGCACTTGGCTACCCAAGCCATCCGTTGCGGTGACGCCAGCGTTATTCTGGCAGGTGGACAGGAAAACATGTCTGCGTCCCCGCATATCCTGCCTAATTCGCGTAACGGTCAGCGCATGGGCGACTGGAAAGCGATTGATTCCATGGTTCACGACGGCCTGTGGGATGCATTCAACAACTATCACATGGGTATTACCGCGGAAAACCTGGCGGATAAATACAGTATCACTCGCGAAGCGATGGACGAGTTCGCGGCGGCCTCGCAACAAAAAGCCGCGCAAGCTATCAGAGATGGTAAATTCAAAGGCCAGATCGTTCCTGTGGAAATTCCGCAGCGCAAAGGCGATCCAGTGGTGTTTGATACGGATGAGAACCCACGGGAAGTTACCGCTGAGAAGCTAGGTGGTATGCGCCCGGCGTTCAAGAAAGACGGCACCGTTACCGCCGGTAACGCCTCCTCCTTAAACGATGGCGCTGCCGTGGTGATGCTTTGCTCAGCAGAAAAAGCCAAAGAACTTGGCTTAGAGCCACTGGCACGTATTGCCGCTTACTCTAACGCTGGCGTTGACCCGGCAATTATGGGCATTGGCCCAGCCCCAGCCACCCGCCGCTGCCTCGAAAAAGCGGGCTGGAGCCTGGACGACCTGGACCTAGTAGAAGCTAACGAAGCATTCGCTGCTCAAGCGCTTTCAGTCAACAAAGAGTTGGGCTGGGATGTCAGCAAAGTGAATGTGAATGGCGGTGCTATTGCACTAGGTCACCCGATCGGTGCTTCTGGCTGCCGCATCTTGGTCAGCCTACTGCATGAAATGATTGCGCGTGATGCTAAGAAAGGCCTAGCCACCCTGTGTATCGGCGGCGGTCAAGGTGTTGCACTGGCGATTGAACGTCCCTAAGCCCTACGTTTAGTGCGCTTAAACGCCATGCCCCCGCTACTAAGAGCGGGGGCATTTTTTACGGTTTATGTTGCAACGCCCTAGCGACGCTTCTCACCCACAATGCTTGAAGGCGTTCGCCATACCAACAACGCCCCCAGCAGGAATAGCCCCGATGCCGCCCACATAGCAATCGGCAGGCTAGTGCCATCGACGATACGTCCACCAAACATGGCCCCTAAACCAATCGACATATTAAAGGTAAAGGCCATCAGCGCGGTGGCTGCCTCGGTATTAGGTGCCGTACGTATAATCCAGGTTTGAATACTCACTGACACGCTGCCAAAAACAGCCCCCCATACCATTAGCAGCAGGACGCCGCTGATAGGCTGAACACCCAGCAGCGGGAAAACAGCCACAACTAACAGTAACAGGCTAGGAATGGCCAGCACCGCCCGATAAGGGTGACGCCCAGCAAAGATACCTGCCGCGATATTACCCAAAATCCCGGCCGCCCCATATAGCAACAGCAAACTGCCAACATGGCGCTGAGCCACGCCACTAATCTCCTGCAGAATGGGGCTAATAAAGGTATAAGCAGCAAAGTGCCCAATAACGACAAAGCCAGTGGTTAACACCGCGACACGCACACCACGATTGCTAAACTGCTGCGCTAACATACGCAACCGTACCGGCTCTCTTGGCGGCAGTGGCGGTAGCCAACACCATAGTGCAATGGCGGTTAAAAGACTCAGCCCGCCTAGCGCGCCAAACGCCACCCGCCAGTTGCTCAGGTCCCCAAGCAGCGTGCCTAACGGCACCCCCAATACCGACGCAGCGGCCACACCACCGAAAATAATCGTCATGGCCTTGGCAACCTGATCGCTGGGCACCAGCCTTGGGGCAATACTGCCCGCAATGGCCCAAAACCCGCCGATACTAATGCCCACCAACACACGGGCTGCCAGAAGTAAGCCAAAGTTGCTGGCCACTGCTGAAAGCGCGCTGCCAATCACCATCACAATCATCATCACCGTGAGCATGACACGTCTATCTAAACGGCCTACCGCTACCGGCAACAGCGGCGCAGAGAAAGCAGCAACCACTCCCGGCACGGTCACCATAAGGCCCGCCATACCTGGCGTGACACCCATTGACGACGCCACCTGGGACAATAACCCTATAGGCAGTTGCTCAGCTGTCACCAATAAAAAAATGCCGATCATCACGGCCACTACCGCCCACCAACGCGGCGCTTGCTCCTTCTCCATGTTCTCTTCTCTTTTCCTATACTGCCTATAAAACGACACCGCCCCCACAACTGAAAGCTGCGGGGGCGGCCGTTACGTCTACATCGCTTTAGTTAGCGACGTCCGCCTCGGCAGCGGCAAAAGCTGCTTTCTCTTCCTCGGTGATCTCTTTGATTGAGAGTTTCACACGATTGCGGTTGTCGATATCCAATACTTTCACAATCACATCATCGCCTTCATTTAAGAAGTCGCGCACGTTGTTAACGCGCTCGGCAACAATTTGCGATATGTGAACCAAGCCGTCGGTACCCGGCATGATATTAACGAAAGCACCAAAGTCCGCAATGCGAACTACTTTACCGTTATAAAGCTTACCAATCTCCGCCTCTGCGGTAATTGCCAGCACGGTATCAATGGCTTTTTTGGCAGCAGCTTTATCTTCGGCGTAGATGCGCACGGTGCCATCATCATCTAGATCAATAGAGGCGCCGGTATCTTCGCAAATTTTACGGATCGTCGCGCCGCCTTTACCAATCACATCACGGATCTTGTCCGGATCGATTTTAATCGTCGCCATGGACGGAGCATTTTCCGACACATCCGTACGACTTTGACTGATCACGTCGTTCATCTGAGCGAGGATACTGAGGCGAGCATCATGGGCCTGCTGCAGCGCTTTCTCCATGATCTCTTCATTGATGCCTTCAATCTTAATGTCCATCTGCAGAGCAGTAACGCCCTCTTCAGAACCGGCAACTTTGAAGTCCATATCGCCCAGGTGATCTTCGTCACCCAGGATATCGGTCAATACCGCATAGCCGTCTTCATCTTTCACCAAGCCCATGGCAATACCGGCCACCGGTGCTTTTAATGGTACACCAGCATCCATCAGCGCGAGCGAGGAGCCGCACACTGAGGCCATGGAGCTAGAACCGTTAGATTCGGTGATTTCCGATACCACACGGATGGTATAGGGGAAAACGTCTTCTGACGGCAGCATCGCTTGAACGCCACGGCGTGCTAAACGGCCATGGCCGATTTCGCGACGCTTCGGGCCGCCCATAAAGCCGGCTTCACCAACACAGTAAGGAGGGAAGTTGTAGTGCAGCATAAAGCGGTCTTTACGCTCACCTTCCAGGGACTCGATCAGCTGCGAATCGCGCAGAGTGCCCAAGGTAGCAATGGCGATGGCCTGAGTTTCACCACGGGTAAATACTGCCGAACCGTGTGTCTTAGGCAGTACACCCACCTCAATCGCTAGAGGACGTACAGTGGCATTGTCGCGTCCATCAATACGGGGCTCGCCTTTCACGACACGAGAGCGTACAACGCGCTTTTCAAGGCCAGCAAACGCACCTTTCACGTCATCTTTGCTGAACTTACCTTCTACTTCTTCGCCTTCAGCAGCGGCTAACTGTGCAACCGCTTCATCTTTCAGCGCTGACAGCGCATCTTGGCGAGCCATTTTGTCAGTAATGCGATAAGCATCGCCTACCTTGGCTTCAAAGGCATCGGCCATGGCCGTTTTCAGTGCTACATTTTCTTGAGCGGGCTGCCAATCCCAACGCGGTTTGCCAGCTTCAGCGACCAGCTCTTTAATCGCGCTAACGGCTACCTGCATTTCCTGGTGACCAAACAGCACGGCACCGAGCATTTCGTCTTCGAGCAGTTCCTGAGCTTCCGACTCCACCATCAATACGGCGTTTTCGGTACCAGCAACAACCATGTCCAGCTCTGAGGTAGTCAGTTCTTCAACGGTTGGGTTTAGGAAGTAGCCCTGCTCTTCATTAAAGCCCACGCGTGCCGCGCCAATCGGGCCGTTGAACGGCACACCAGCAATACCCAGCGCTGCCGAGGTGCCCAGTAGGGCTGCGATATCAGGGTCATGATTACGATCAGTCGACAGAACAGTACAGATAACCTGCACTTCGTTCATAAACCCTTTAGGAAATAGCGGACGGATCGGACGATCAATCAGACGTGAGGTAAGGGTTTCTTTCTCAGTAGGACGCCCTTCGCGCTTAAAGAAGCCGCCGGGGATCTTGCCCACTGCGTAGGTTTTCTCTTGGTAGTGTACCGAGAGTGGGAAGAAAGGCTGATTGGGGTTTGCTTCTTTTTTAGCCACAACCGTACACAGTACGACGGTTTCATCCATGGTCACCATAACGGCGCCAGTGGCTTGGCGAGCAATACGCCCAGTTTCTAGGGTGACGGTGCTACGACCGTATTGAAACGTTTTTTTTACCGGATTCACGGCGACTTCCTTTAACATTAATATCTACTTGTCTTTTCGCTTGGGTCGTTTTGACTCGCCACCATTCTAGGCGCTGTGGCGCCATACGGCTACCAGAAACAAAAAAACGGGCAGCCCACAAGGGGCTGCCCGTTTTTGATCGTTGCCGTTAACGCTTAACGACGCAGACCTAAACGCTGAATCAGAGACTGATAGCGTTCAAAATCTTTACGCTTCAGGTAATCCAACAGCTTACGACGCTGGTTTACCATGCGGATCAGACCACGACGAGAGTGGTGATCCTGCTTGTTGGTTTTGAAGTGGTCCTGCAGGCCATTAATGTTGGCGCTCAGCAGTGCAACCTGAACTTCAGGGGAACCGGTATCGTTATCGCCGCGGCCGTATTCGTTGACGATCTCGGCCTTCTTCTCAGCGGTTAATGCCATCTGTCTCTCCAGTAAGCAATATGCCTAAAATTGAATGGGTGAGACCACGCATATTTGCAGTCTCATGCAACTATCTTCACGTACAATTTTCGCGCAAATCGCTACATCCTTGCAACGCTTTACGAGATAGCGACGGTACTTAACAGCCGCTTGGGAGCTACTTCCTGCGCCCCTTTTACAACGCCAAGGCCGATAAACGTCTCAGCGTAATAAAGTCTTGCCAGCGCATCAGGCTCAAGCGCACCAATGGCTAAGCTAGCCGATTGGCCGTGTGCAAGACGCCCGTAAGCCGTTTCATCCACCGTCAGCGACGGCAAATGATCAACCAGCACATCCGCAGGCATTAGTTCAGCCTCGCGGGTGGCTTGGTCTGCCAGCGCCTCAAGGCCCTCCAGTGTCCACATTGCATCGCCAGTAAAGGGCCCCGTTTTGAGCCTTCTCAACTGGCTAATGTGGGCACCACAGCCCAGCGCATGACCAATATCTTCAGCCAAGGTACGAATATACGTGCCTTTGCTGCAGCTGACTTCCATCTCAAAGGCAGTGCCCTCGAAAGCAAGCAGCCGCGCATCATACACGCTTACTCGCCGCGCTGCACGCTCAACGTGCTTACCCTCACGGGCAAGCTCATAAAGCTTTTTGCCTTGATGCTTCAGTGCCGAATACATCGGCGGCACTTGGTCAATCTCGCCGTGAAAGCGAGCCAGGACTGACTCGACATCCTCAGCCGTTAAGCGGGGGATCTCGCGCTGCTCAATGACCGTGCCTTCGGCATCACCGGTGTCTGTAATCACGCCCAGTTCTACACGGGTGCGATACATCTTGTCGGCTTCTAACAGGTGCGCGGAAAACTTAGTAGCTTCCCCAAGGCAAATAGGTAACAAGCCTGTTGCCATAGGGTCCAGCGTGCCGGTATGACCGGCTTTCTGCGCCTCAAACAGACGACGCACACGCTGCAGCGCATGATTGCTGGAAATGCCCTTAGGCTTATCCAGCAGCAATACGCCATTAACCGGCAATCCGCGACGGCGACGTGCCATTAGCGCGTCTCCTCACCATTGTCATTGTCGCTTCCCTCTTCATCATCCTGTTGACGTGCGCGGTCAGTTGAAACCGCTTCGTCGATCAGTGATGAGAGGTGCTGACCACGCACCACGCTTTCATCGTAATGAAAGCGCAGTTCAGGTACGTGACGCAGCTTAATACGTTTGGCAATTTGGCTTCTTAGAAAGCCTCCAGCGCGCTTTAGCACCTGCAGGTTTTCTTTGATACGCGCGGGATCTTGCTCACCCAATAAGGTGACATAGATATCGGCGTAGCCAAGATCACGGCTAACGGTCGCGCCGCTCACCGTGATCATGCCCAAACGCGGGTCTTTCACTTCGCGCTGGATCAGTACTGCCAGCTCCTTTTGGAGCTGGTCAGCAACTCGGTCGGTACGCTTAAATTCGCGCATGATTGCTCCTCGCGGCCTTACAGGCTGCGCTCGACCTTCACTTGATCAAAGACTTCGATCTTATCGTTGACCTGAACATCGTTGTAGTTCTTCACGCCGATGCCGCATTCCATGCCATTACGCACTTCTTGAACGTCATCTTTGAAGCGGCGCAGCGACTCGAGCTCGCCTTCGTAAATCACAACGTTGTCACGCAGTACACGGATACGCTTGCTGCGCGATACGGTGCCTTCGACAACCATACAGCCAGCCACTGCACCAATTTTCGGTGCGCGGAACACATCGCGTACTTCGGCCACGCCCACGATCTCTTCTTTCCACTCGGGAGCAAGCATACCGCTCATCGCCTGCTTAACCTCATCGATCAGCTGGTAAATAACGCTGTAGTAGCGCAGATCCAGACCTTCACGTTCGATGATTTCACGAGCAGCCGCATCAGCACGGACGTTGAAGCCGACGACGATGGCCTCAGAAGCAAGCGCCAAGTTGGCATCGGTACCGGTGATACCGCCAACACCCGAGGAGACCACGGCAACTTCAACTTCACCGGTGGAGAGTTCTTCCAGGGCGCCTTTGATAGCTTCCAGCGAACCTTGAACGTCGGCTTTCAGAACGATGTTGACCTTGGCCACTTCGTCTTGGCCCATCTGGCTGAACATGTTCTCCAGCTTGGCCTTCTGCTGACGTGCCAGGCGCACTTCGCGGTATTTGCCTTGACGGAAGTTAGCCACTTCACGGGCTTTCTTCTCATCGGCAACGACCATGAAGTCATCACCTGCGTCCGGCGTGCCATCCAAACCTTGGATTTCGACCGGCATCGCAGGGCCAGCGGTATCCACTTGCTTGCCCAGCTCATTGGTAAGCGCACGAACGCGGCCGTAATGCAGACCAGCAAGAACGATATCGCCTTTCTTCAGCGTGCCGTTTTGTACCAGAACAGTGGCTACCGGACCGCGACCTTTATCAAGGCGCGATTCAACCACAACGCCTTTACCAGGTGCGGAAGGTACAGCCGTCAATTCAAGTACTTCTGACACAAGCTGAATGGCTTCCAACAGCTCTTCGATGCCTTCGCCAGTCTTCGCAGAAACATGAACAAACTGGGTGTCACCACCCCATTCCTCTGAAATCACGCCATGCTGCGAGAGCTCATTACGAATGCGGTCCAGATCGATGCCCTGCTTGTCGATCTTGTTCACCGCCACCACCATGGGTACTTCAGCAGCTTTGGAGTGTTCGATCGCTTCAATCGTCTGGGGCATTACGCCGTCGTCAGCAGCAACAACCAGGATAACGACGTCAGTCGCTTTAGCACCACGGGCACGCATTGCGGTAAACGCCGCGTGGCCAGGGGTATCCAGGAAGGTAACGCCGCCGTGGTTGTCTTCCACGTGGTAAGCACCGATGTGCTGGGTAATACCGCCCGCTTCGCCAGTGGCGACTTTCGCGCGACGGATATAATCCAACAGCGATGTTTTACCGTGGTCAACGTGGCCCATAACAGTGACCACCGGTGAACGAGTGATCTCTTCGCCTTCGTAGGAGATGCCTTCCAGCATTTCCGTTTCCAGCGCATCGTCTTTCACCAGTTTGACCTTGTGGCCCATCTCTTCCACAACGATAGCCGCAGTATCCTGGTCAATCGTTTGGTTGATGGTCACGGCCGCGCCCATGTTGAACATGGCCTTGATCACTTCATTGGCCTTGATCGACATTTTGTCGGCCAGCTCAGCAACGCTGATCGACTCAGGAATCGAGACTTCACGAACGATCGGCTGAGTCGGCTTTTGGAAAGCATGCTTGCCGTTGCCACTCTGGCTGGCACCACCACGACGACCGCCGCGACGCTCGGCACGTTTGACTTTCTTACCGCCACCACCGCGCTTACGCTCTTCGCGGTCGCCACGATCCTCATCGTCACTACGGCCTTTTTTCTTAGCCGCTGCCTTTTTAGGCGGCGCTGTACGACGATCCGTGCGGCCTTCTTTCGGCGGCGCGGGCGGCAAATCATCAGGTGCCGGGGTATCGTCGATTTGCAGCTCAGGCACAGCGATATCGGGCACTTCAGCCGCTTTTGCCTTGGCTTTCTCTTCCTCGGCTTTACGTGCAGCCTCTTCCGCTGCTTTCGCTTTAGCCGCTGCCGCCTTCTCTTCAGCTTCGCGGATATCGCGAGCTTTACGCTCGGCTTCCGCTTCTGCCATATCACCTACCAGCTGACGCGGGCCAGAATGCTTAGGCTCAGGCGCCTTCGGCTTATCGTCTTCAGCGCTCTTAACGTACGTTTTCTTCTTACGCACCTGCACTTCGATCGTTTTGCCACGCTCGCCCGTTTTAATACGACTACGGGTTTTACGCGTCAACGTAATACGGTTTTTGCTAGCATCGCTGTCACCGCCGCCATGGCTTTTTTTCAAAAAGCTTAGCAGCGTTTGCGTATCATCTTCAGACACGGCGTCGCTTTCTGACGCATGTTTTAAACCAGCTTCTTTCATCTGTTCCAATAGGCGGGGCACATCACGGCCCACCTTTACTGCAAAATCTTTAACTGTCATATCCGACATAGTGACCCTCCTCAGCCCGTGACCTTTTACTGTGTGTTCGAATCCGATACGCCATCGTCTTCAAACCAGGGCGCACGGGCAGTCATGATCAGTGCCGCTGCGCGCGCTTCGTCCAACTCCTCGATATCGACCAGATCGTCGACAGACTGCTCGGCGAGATCTTCCATGGTGACGATGCCTCGGCTAGCCAGAATGAAGGCCAGGTGGCGCTCCATGCCGTCCATGTCCAGCAGATCGTCTGCTGGTTGGGCACCGTCTAGCGCTTCCTCCGAGGCAATGGCCATCGTCAGCAGCTCGTCTTTCGCTCGTGCGCGCAGCTCTTCCACCAAATCTTCATCGAACTCTTCGATTTCGAGCATCTCTTCAAGCGGCACGTAGGCAACTTCTTCCAGGGTGGTAAACCCTTCTTCTACTAATAGGCGGGCAACGTCTTCGTCCACTTCCAGATGCTGAACAAAGGAGTCCACCAGGCTATCAATTTCCTGCTCACGTTTTGACTCAGCTTCATCTTCGGTCATCACGTTAATACGCCAGCCGGTTAGCTCAGAAGCTAAGCGCACGTTCTGGCCGCTACGACCAATGGCCTGCGCCAGATTGTCTTGAGCAACGGCAACGTCCATGGCGTGAGCATCTTCGTCAACCAGGATAGACGCCACATCGGCAGGTGCCATGGCATTTATCACCAACTGCGCTGGGTTGTCGTCCCACAGCACAATATCGACACGCTCATTTTGCAGCTCTGACGACACTGCCTGTACGCGAGAACCACGCATACCAACACACGCCCCAACAGGATCGATGCGGCGGTCGTTAGTTTTAACGGCGATTTTGGCCCGCGAGCCAGGGTCGCGCGCTGCACCCTTGATTTCAATCAGCTGTTCAGCAATTTCCGGTACTTCAATTTTAAACAGCTCAATGATGAATTCAGGACAGGTACGTGACAGCTGTAGCTGCGCACCACGCGCTTCTGGATCAACTTTCACTAGCAAGGCGCGTACCCGCTCATTCATGCGGTAGCGCTCACCGTGAATCATTTCGTTACGCGGCAAGAACGCCTCAGCGTTTTCACCCAGGTCGATAATCAATCCGTCACGCGTGGTTTTCTTGACGATACCTGCTACCAACTCGCCTTCGCGGTCAGCGTACTGACGAACCACTTCAGCGCGTTCGGCTTCACGTACCTTTTGCACGATAACCTGCTTTGCAGTTTGTGCAGCGATACGGCCAAACACGGCATTTTCAATCTTTTTCTCAACCACATCGCCTAGTTTCAGCGGCGGATCACGCTGCTCGGCGATGGTTTCTTTAATTTCATAATCAGGTGTTTCAAATTCGTCATCTTCGACAACGGTCCAGTAGCGGAACGTATCGTAGTCGCCCGTGCGGCGATCGATATGAACGCGTACATTGGCTTCTTCCTGATCAAAACGCTTGCGTGACGCGCTAGCTAGCGCGGCCTCAACCGCCTCAAAAATAACATCGCGGGGGACGCCTTTTTCGTTAGAGATCGCGTCCACGACCATTAAAATTTCTTTACTCATGCGTTTGCCTCGCCAGAAAACCTGTCCTTTTGTGCATCATCCCGGCAGCCTGCCGGAAGCCGCCACCCGTTTATTCGTCGAATTGCGGGACGACGTGCGCAGAATCGATGCTTTCGATTGGAAAACAGTACTCTTCGCCATCCAGCTGTAGCAGTACTTCATCGCCTTCGACACCAGCGAGAAGGCCTTGGTATTTACGCCGTCCATCAAAAGCCACGCGCAATTTGAGCGCAACGTGGTGGCCTTGATAACGAATAAATTGATCCAGGGTATATAAGGGACGTGCCATACCAGGCGACGAGACTTCCAAGCGGTATTCGCCAGGAATGGGATCTTCCACATCCATAACGGCACTGACTTGGCGACTAATATCAGCGCAGTCTTCCACGCTGACGCCACTTTCGCGTTCGATATAAATTACCAGCCGCGAATGCTTGCCCTGGGAAAGATGGTCGATACCCCATAGCTCAAAACCCATGGCGGCTACGACAGGTTCGATCAGCGCGTGAAGCGCAGCGTGTTTTGTGGCCACAGACAAAGCTCCTATAGCCGTTGCATCAGGCACCTGGCCAGGAGTTGAATGAGAAGCTAGGTGGCTGATTGGCGTTACCCGGAAATGTGTCTCTGGCAATTCGGAAGACATCCGCTCTGGAGACACTCTTGGCTCTCGAAAAGCTACTAACAAAAAGCCCCTTCACAGGAAGGGGCTTTTCGAAAGAAACCTGTAATACCACCTAATAACATGACTTGGCTTTCGCCCTTGCCCAACCAACATCAAGATTAACTAACATCAAGACTTTTCAGGCGATTAACATGTTACTAGTAAATGGTAGCGGGGACCGGATTTGAACCGATGACCTTCGGGTTATGAGCCCGACGAGCTACCAGACTGCTCCACCCCGCATCAATCTAGGTCGACGATAATAGACACTTGAACCACTTTCGTCAACCTTTCTTTTCAAGTGCATTTTTCGTCTTAGATGCCAATCCCTACTTTTTGACAATAGCCCTTTAATGAAGCTTATTTGACAAAACAACTCTGGGAAGCTGGCGAGCCAGCAAAACAGATGGTGCCGAAGGCGGGACTTGAACCCGCACGACCATACGGTCACTACCCCCTCAAGATAGCGTGTCTACCAATTCCACCACTTCGGCAACAGGGGAGGCTAAAAAAAGCAGTATCAATATGTTACTCGCTGCTTTCCTCTAGCACTGGCGCGGTATTATCCATACTTGCAGGGCCATCGTCAAGCGTTGGAATATTGCGCTGCTGCTCAATTAGCCGAGAGTCGGGAATACCCGCTTCGGGCGCTTGTCCTGCCTGGGTCGCAAA
Organism: Halomonas sp. MS1; assembly: GCF_024182575.1. Lineage (NCBI taxonomy): Bacteria > Pseudomonadati > Pseudomonadota > Gammaproteobacteria > Oceanospirillales > Halomonadaceae > Halomonas > Halomonas sp. MS1. Next base: position 1,963,347 of record NZ_CP098926.1, on the reverse strand, counting down.
ATAAGCCAATGCCATTGAGGTAACAAAAAAGCCGGCGGCTAAAAGTCCCGTTGCGCGAGACAAAAAGTTACCGCTACCCCGCGAACCAAACACAGTTTGCGATGCCCCGCCGCCAAAGGCGGCACCCGCTTCGGCACCTTTACCCTGCTGAAGCAGGATGAGCACAACCAAGGCGATCGCAATCACCACGTGAACCATAAGAATTGCAACTTGCATGGGATTATCCTGCTGACTGACAAATGGCGTAGAAATCGTCGGTTTTGAGCGAAGCACCACCCACTAAACCGCCGTCGATATCCGGCTGAGCGAGCAGCTCAGCCGCATTATTTGCATTCATGCTGCCGCCGTAAAGCAACTTAAGCTGCTCGGCTAGCGTTTTATCAAACCCGGCCTGATAGGTACGAATACCGGCCATTACTTCCTGAGCCTGCTCAGGCGTTGCTGTACGGCCTGTCCCAATTGCCCATACGGGCTCATAGGCAATAACAACCTTAAGCCGCTGTGCTGGCTCTAAACGCGCCATTGCATAGCCAACTTGCCGCAATACAACATCCATCGTGCTACCGGAATCGCGCTCTTCTAGAGTTTCACCCACACAAAGAATCGGCGTGATGCCGACATCAAGCGCGGCTACCAAGCGGTCAAATACCTGCTCATCACCTTCTTTGTATAGCTGGCGACGCTCAGAGTGGCCAACCAGCACATAGGCCACCTCAAACTCTTTAAGCATACGCCCGCTGATCTCACCCGTATGCGCACCTGAGTGCTGAGGATTGAGCGTCTGCGCCCCTAACTGTAACGGCGTATTTTGGAAAGCACTTCGTGCAGCTTCCAAATAAGGAAACGGCGGAATAACTACAACGTCGATATCATTAGGCAGCTTGGACGCGGCGAAGGCGTCTCCGAACGCTTGAATCAACGCCGTGGAGCCGTTCATTTTCCAGTTACCGGCAATTAATGGCGTACGCATCGATTATCCTCACTCAAGGTGGAGCGAAATGGTATAGGAGCGGCCTTGTCAAGACAACCGCTGTTATACAGGTTAGTTAGCTGGGGGCGTAGCAAGCATACTCGCCTATCAAATACATTTATCAAGCTAGCTGAGCAACGCCTGGACCTGATCGGCAAGTTTATGCGCCAGACGGTCAACATCCAGGTGAGCCCGCCCTTCCACCATCACTCGGATTAGCGGCTCAGTACCCGACGGGCGTAGCAACACTCGGCCCTGGTCACCCAGCTCATCTTCAAGGGCAGCCACCGCTTCGAGTAGCGGCTTTGCCGTCATGACATCTTTTGCGTTGGTACCCCCAGGCAGCCTGACGTTAACCAGCGACTGGGGCACCTTTTCCAACCCCGTCAAGAGAGACAGCAGCGGCTTCTGCTCTCGCACCATCAACGCCAACACTTGCAACGCTGAAACAATCCCATCGCCCGTCGTTTGGGCATGGCCACATACAATATGACCTGATGACTCGCCTCCCAGCTCCCAGCCGTTGGCAGCCATCATCTCCATGACAAAGCGATCACCCACTTTCGCGCGCTGAAAGGGAATCCCCAGCCGCTCCAGCGCCATGGCAAGCCCGAAGTTGCTCATCAGAGTGCCCACCACGCCACCTTCAAGCAGTCCCCGCTCATGACGATCTCGGGCAATCAGGTAAAGAATATCGTCGCCATCCACCTCACGGCCATCGGCATCTACCAACAGCACTCGATCTCCATCACCATCAAAGGCAATGCCTAAATCAGCACCTTGCTGAATCACCGCTGCACGCAGCGCTGCGGGATGGGTAGACCCCACTTGATGGTTAATATTCACCCCATCAGGAGAAGAACCAATTACGCTAACATCAGCGCCTAGCTCACGAAATACGTTTGGCGCAATGTGGTAGGTAGCCCCATGAGCACAATCCAATACCACTTTTAGACCGTGCAGGCTGAGACGATCAGGTAACGTCGATTTGCAGAATTCGATATAGCGCCCGGCAGCATCGTCAATGCGCGTCGCTTTACCCAACTGAGCCGCGCTCGCCGTTGTCAGAGGCGCATCAAGCATCGTCTCAATGCGATCTTCAATCTCATCGGGTAGCTTTTTACCCTCGGCAGAGAAAAACTTAATGCCGTTATCATCAAACGGGTTATGCGACGCGGAAATCACTATCCCAGCGTCGGCGCGAAAGGTACGCGTTAGATAGGCGATTCCCGGTGTAGGCATTGGCCCCAGCAACGAAACATCGACACCTGCGGCAGATAGCCCCGCTTCCAAGGCTGACTCAAACATATAGCCAGAGATGCGCGTATCTTTACCAATTAACACACGCGTGCGGCCTTTTTCACGGCGCAACACCTGACCCACCGCCCACCCCAGCTTGAGCATAAAATCGGCAGTAATAGGCGCTTGCCCAACCGTACCGCGAATCCCATCGGTACCAAAATAACGTCGCGTCATGGCGCCATCTCCTTATTTAACGGCGGCTCGCAGCCTTCCTGAAGCACCGCCCATGCCATATCCACGGCATCTACCGTGGGCCCGACATCATGCACGCGCAAAATATTGGCGCCCCGCTCAACCGCCATGGCTGCTAGCGCAAGACTTCCGGCCAAGCGCTCCTCCACCGGGCGACCCAACACTTTACCAATCATGCTTTTCCGCGACATCCCCACTAACAGCGGCAACTCCAGCGCCTGAAGCTCATCCATATACTTCAGCAAGCGCAGGTTATGTTCAATGGTTTTGCCAAAACCAAAACCCGGATCTACCAACAGACGGCTACGACGAATTCCAGCGGCTTCACACGCCGCTACCCGCTCAGCAAGATAGTCGGCAACCACTCGCTCAACTGGCTGACCATAATAGGGCGACTGCTGCATATCCTGGGGCTCACCCTGGCGATGCATTAAACACACAGGCAGGCCAGTGCTTGCCGCAGCGCCCAGCGCACCCTCGCGCTCTAGCGCTCGCACATCGTTAATCATACCAGCGCCAAGCGCGCTTACTTCTCGCATAACAGCAGGGCTACTGGTATCGACTGACACCAGCGCATCTAGCTCGTGCACTAACGCTTCAACCACAGGTGCCACACGGTCTAACTCTTCCTGCTCTGATACAGGGCTAGCCCCCGGCCTTGTCGACTCCCCGCCCACGTCAATCATCGCGGCCCCTTCCGCCAACATTTGTTCAGCGTGGCGCAACGCGCTATCTAGACCAATGTGTTGCCCGCCATCAGAGAAGGAGTCCGGCGTAACATTCAGAATACCCATTACCCGTGGAAACGAAAGATCTAATGAATGGCGCCCACAGCGCAGGTGATATGCGCTATCCGCTGCCCGTGAAGGCGATGAAGAGTCAACTATCGGTTTCATGCTGCGGCCTACTAAAAGAAAAAACGTGTTTGCAATGGCTTCACAGCATAACAAAAAGGCGCCCCGTTATGGGGCGCCTTTGCTAACATCTCTAACACTCGCACACGTTAAGGACCTGCGGGACCTCCTAACGGGTCAGAAGGACGACGGCGTGGCTGGTCATCATCCTCTTCGCCATCGTCGCCAGATGCATCAGAAGGCGTACCGTCAGCCTTTTCCTCCGCCTTCTCGTCACCAACACGCGTGCCGCCGCCAGATGAATCACCATCGTTCCAGCCTTCTGGCGGACGCGGATCGCGCCCCTCCATAATATCTTTCAGCTGATCAGCATCGATGGTTTCGTACTTCATCAGCGCTTCGGCCATCGCATCTAGCTTGTCGCGATTATCTTCCAGAATCTGGCGTGCCTGCTCGTAACACTCGTCGATAATCTTGCGCACTTCTTTATCGAGACGAGACGTCGTTTCGCCAGATTTTAGCTTACCGCCACCCTGACCAGGGCCACCAAGGAACTGGTGGGACTCATCCTCGTCGTACATGATCGGGCCCATCTCATTCGATAGCCCCCATTTAGCGACCATGTTATGGGCCAGCTCGGTGGCGCGCTTGATATCGTTTGAAGCACCCGTTGTCACACCGTTAGCACCCAGCGTCATCTCTTCGGCAATACGTCCACCAAACAGCGAGCAAATCTGACTGAGAATTTGCTGGCGAGACAGGCTGTAACGATCTTCTTCCGGCAAGAACATGGTGACGCCTAGCGCACGGCCACGCGGGATGATCGTCACTTTGTAAACAGGATCATGCTCCGGCGCAACAAGGCCAATAATGGCATGACCTGATTCGTGATACGCCGTGTTGAGCTTCTCTTTATCGGTCATAACCATCGATTTGCGCTCAGCGCCCATCATGATCTTGTCTTTAGCAAGCTCCAGCTCTTCCATGGCAACCAAGCGCTTGTTACGACGGGCGGCAAACAGCGCTGCCTCGTTGACCAAGTTCGCAAGATCCGCACCAGAGAAGCCTGGCGTACCGCGCGCAATCAGCTGCGGCTTAACATCATCTGCCAGCGGCACTTTACGCAGGTGAACGCCCAGAATGTGTTCACGACCACGAATATCCGGCAGCCCAACCGTTACTTGACGGTCGAAACGACCCGGACGCAGCAGCGCAGGATCAAGCACGTCAGGACGGTTAGTGGCCGCAATGACGATGACCCCTTCATTAGCTTCGAAGCCATCCATCTCTACCAGTAACTGGTTGAGTGTCTGCTCACGCTCATCATTGCCGCCACCCATGCCAGCACCGCGTGAACGGCCAACCGCATCGATTTCATCAATAAAGATAATGCAAGGCGCTTGTTTCTTGGCTTGCTCAAACATGTCACGAACGCGTGAAGCACCAACGCCCACAAACATTTCAACAAAGTCTGAACCAGAGATAGAGAAAAACGGTACTTTGGCTTCGCCCGCAATGGACTTGGCCAGCAGCGTTTTACCTGTTCCTGGCGGACCTACCATCAATACACCGCGCGGGATTGTGCCACCCAAACGCTGAAATTTAGTAGGATCACGCAAGAAGTCTACGAGCTCTTCAACTTCTTCTTTCGCCTCGTCACAGCCCGCAACATCGGCAAATGTGGTCTTGATCTGATCTTGGGAAAGCAGTTTGGCTTTCGACTTACCAAAGCTCATGGGACCGCCTTTACCGCCACCGGCTCCACCCTGCATTTGGCGCATAAAGAACATAAAGATGGCCAGAATAAGCAGAATCGGGAAGCTCGCAATCAGCAAGCGCGTCCAGATGCTTTGTTGTTCCGGCTCTTTACCGACAACGGTCACGTTGTTGCTTAGCAGATCATCCATCAGCTTAGGATCTTCCGCCGACGGGCGGATGGTCTGGAACTGAGAACCGTCCGTACGCTCACCAATGATGGTATAGCCATCAATCGTGACACTACGTACCTGCTGATTTTGCACCTGCTGCACAAACTGAGAGTAGTTGGTGGTTTGCGGTGCGCTTTCCGTACTGAAATTGTTGAACACTGTCAGTAGAACGGCCGCGATGACCAACCACAGAATCAGGTTCTTCGCCATATCGTTCAAGGGGCTACCCTCATTACAAGAATCCGTCAGTTAACCGTCAATACTCAGACCTTACACTAGAGCTTAACGTTCAACCATTGCCAAAGCACATTTTGCTTTGGGCCATCTGTGTCACGCTCGTCCAATGTGCATAATGTGACACAATTTACGCCTGCCTGTCTGGCAATCGTGGTGATAAATCTTTGCTATTACCCGCCAGTATCTACACGCTCGCACTCACTGACGAGTACAGGGCCACGTCTCGCTAGCCTCGAAATCCTTCCGCTAAAAAATAGACTTCCCGCGAGCGCGCCCTCGAAGCATCCGGCTTGCGAGTCACAACACGATCAAAGCTACTTCGGAGCTCTTTCAAATAGGTATCAAATCCTTCGCCTTGAAATACCTTAGCCAGAAAACGCCCGCCAGGCGGTAGCGTTTCTCGCGCAAGTTCCAAAGCGAGTTCAACAAGGTACATTGCCTGTGGCTGATCAATAGCCGCCATACCACTCATATTGGGGGCCATATCGGACATCACAAGGTCTACCTGACGATTTCCTAAACGTTCAAGAATCGCGTTAAGCACGCTCTCTTCAGTAAAATCGCCCTGGATAAAGTCAACGCCGGCTAGGGCATCCATCTCTAATATGTCTGACGCTATCACGACACCGTCAGGCCCAACCTTTTCTGCGGCAATTTGACTCCACCCCCCTGGGGCGGCGCCTAGATCGATTACCGTCATGCCTGGGCGAAACAGCTTATCCTTTTCATCAAGCTCAAGCAGTTTATAGCTTGCACGGGAGCGATAGCCATCTTGCCAGCGTTGTTTCACATACTGATCGTCGAAATGTTCTTTCTTCCAGTTGTTGCTGGTCTTGCTCACTGAATGTTTACGGCTTGGGGGCTTTTGCTGCATGTGGGAATCTAACACTGGAATAAGAGATGGGCGCATTCACGCGATTGCTTTCACTTAACGGCATTTCACCGTAAGATGGAGCGTTAAGCGCTAACCGGGATACCGCAAGATACCATGAGCTTGTCACAGGCACAAAAGAAAGCATTTCGTAGCATTGGCCATCACCTTAATCCAGTGGTCACCGTTTCTGAGAACGGCGTCTCCGAAAATTTGCTCGCAGAACTCAGCCGCGCGCTCAACGATCACGAGCTCATCAAAGTGAAGCTCGCTATTCCCGAGCGGGAAGACCGCGTCGCGGCGCTCAATGAGCTAGTCGCCGACAGTAACGCCGAGCTAGTACAAACCATTGGCAAAATGGCGCTGCTCTATCGCCACAACCCAAAGGTAAACCCCAAGCTTTCCAACATCACGCGTTTTGAAAACCACCACGGACGGCATTAACCCACACGTGACTCGTTAAACAACGCATGAACGCATGATACTAAAAGGCCCGCGACGTCACCGTCACGGGCCTTTTAGTGTGCCTGGACTGCAGGCGCCATCAAGACGCCCGCCCCGCGTCACCGCGGTAAATCAGAGATGTTCAACACTCTCAATTTCGTACTCAACATCGCCACCAGGTGTTTTTACCACCACCACATCGCCTTCTTCTTTGCCAATCATTGCTCGGGCGATAGGTGAGGTCACAGAAATGCGCCCCTCTTTAATATTGGCTTCGTCTTCACCAACAATGCGGTAGGTAACGCTGGCGTCGCTATCCAGATTCAGCAACGACACGGTAACCCCAAAGATCACCTTGCCGGTTTTGGGCAGCTTAGTAACGTCGATGACCTGCGCACCTGAAAGCTTGCTTTCAATTTCCTGGATACGGCCTTCAATAAATCCTTGCTGCTCGCGAGCGGCGTGGTACTCGGCGTTCTCCTTGAGATCGCCATGTTCACGCGCTTCAGCAATAGCAGCAATAACTTGAGGGCGGGCTTCGCCCTTCAAGTGATTAAGCTCTTCGCGAAGACTTTTTTCTCCCGCTACCGTCATCGGGACCTTGTTCATTGACTTGCTCCTGCATGCAGATCCTGAAGGCGCCGCACCGTAATCTCCCTACCGTACTCAAGCGCCATGCAAACAGCATTAGCGCCCGCCAAGGTGGTCGCATAGGGCACCTTGCGCGCGAGAGCAGTACGGCGAATAATTGAAGAGTCGTTAATAGCCTGACGACCTTCAGTCGTGTTCACGATGTAGGCGATTTCGTCGTTCTTCAACAGATCGACAATATGGGGACGGCCTTCGTAGACTTTATTGACGTGCTCCACTTCCAGTCCAGCAGCTTCAAGTGCTGCCGCTGTACCGCGCGTTGCACATAGTGTGAAGCCCAATGTTAGCAGAGAACGCGCCACTTCGATAATCCCTTGCTTGTCGGGCTCGCGTACCGAAAGGAACGCTTTACGCTCGCCATCCAATGCTGGAATGGCTTCGCCAGCGCCCAACTGCGCTTTAAAGAACGCTTCTGCAAAGGTCTCGCCAGAGCCCATTACTTCACCCGTCGACTTCATCTCGGGCGACAGAATCGGGTCAACACCCTGGAACTTGTTGAACGGGAAGACCGCCTCTTTCACGCTATAGAAGTGCGGGATAATTTCGCGCTCAAAGCCCTGCTCGGCCAGTGTATTACCCGCCATGCAGCGCGCCGCAATTTGCGCCAACGAAGTGCCGATACACTTAGACACAAACGGTACGGTACGCGACGCACGAGGATTAACCTCGATGACATAAATTTCGCCACCCTGCCACGCCAGCTGCACGTTCATCAGACCTTTAACGCCCAACTCAACGGCCATTTTCTTGACCTGCTCGCGCATTTCATCCTGCACATCGGCAGGCAGCGAGTAAGGCGGCAGCGCACAGGCGGAATCACCAGAGTGAACGCCTGCTTGCTCAACGTGCTGCATAATACCGCCGATCACCACCTGCTGGCCGTCCGACACAGCGTCGATATCAATTTCGATCGCGGCACTCAAGAAGTGGTCAAGCAGGACGGGAGAGTCGTTAGACACCTTCACCGCATTGGTCATGTAGTTTTCAAGCTCGGAGGCGTCATAAACGATCTCCATCGCACGACCACCCAGCACGTAGCTAGGACGCACCACCAGCGGGTAGCCGATTGCCTCCGCCTTGGAAAACGCCTCTTCAAAGCTGCGGGCAGTGGCGTTGGGCGGCTGCTTCAAGCCTAGCTTGTCGATCATTACCTGGAAGCGCTCGCGGTCTTCAGCGCGGTCAATGGCGTCTGGCGTGGTACCGATAATCGGCACGCCTGCTGCCTCCAGTTCACGGGCAAGCTTCAGCGGCGTTTGACCACCGAACTGCACAATCACGCCAACTGGCTTCTCTTTGTCGGCAATTTCCAACACATCTTCCAGCGTCACCGGCTCGAAGTAGAGACGATCAGAGGTGTCGTAGTCGGTAGAAACGGTTTCCGGGTTGCAGTTGACCATGATGGTTTCATAGCCATCATCGCGCATGGCAAAGGCGGCATGAACACAGCAGTAATCGAACTCGATACCTTGACCGATACGGTTCGGGCCACCACCCAATACCATAATTTTCTGACGATCAGAGACGTCCGCTTCGCACTCCTCTTCATAGGTGGAGTACATGTAAGCGGTGTCTGAAGCAAATTCCGCCGCACAGGTATCGACACGTTTATAAACCGGACGAATGCCCGCGGCTTGGCGCGTTTTGCGGAACTCTTTTTCAGACACGCCCAGCAGCTTGGCCAAACGCGCGTCACCAAAGCCTTTGCGCTTAAGCTGGTAAAGCTCGCGAGCAGAGAAATCGGCCAGAGCGCGCTTGGCGACGGCATTTTCAGTCAACACCAGGTCTTCCAACTGCACCAGGAACCAAGGGTCGATATTGGTGAGCGCAAATACCTCATCGACACTCATTCCAGAGCGCATGGCGTCAGCCACATAGAAAATACGCTCGGCACCGGCGGCCTGCAGCTCGCCCTGAATGATCGCCATGTTATCTGGCGTGAAATCGGTGATGATCGGATCAAGACCGTCGTTACCGGTTTCCAGACCGCGCAGCGCTTTCTGCAGCGACTCTTGGAACGTACGGCCAATCGCCATCACCTCGCCCACCGACTTCATCTGGGTGGTCAGGCGGTCGTTTGCCTGAGGGAATTTTTCGAAGGTAAAGCGCGGAATCTTAGTGACGACATAGTCAATTGATGGCTCAAACGACGCGGGCGTGCGGCCACCGGTAATATCGTTTTGCAGCTCATCCAAGGTGTAACCCACCGCCAGTTTCGCGGCGATTTTGGCAATCGGGAAACCAGTAGCCTTAGATGCCAGCGCCGACGAGCGCGATACCCGCGGGTTCATCTCGATAACCACTAGGCGGCCGGTTTTCGGGTCCATACCAAACTGTACGTTGGAGCCGCCGGTTTCCACACCAATCTCGCGCAGTACCGCGAGGCTGGCGTCACGCATGATCTGGTACTCTTTGTCGGTCAGCGTTTGCGCTGGCGCGACGGTAATCGAGTCACCGGTGTGAACGCCCATAGGATCGAAGTTTTCAATCGCACAGACAATGATGCAGTTGTCATTCTTATCCCGCACCACTTCCATCTCGTACTCTTTCCAACCCAGCAGCGATTCGTCGATCAATAGCTCGTGGTTATTGGAAAGCTCGAAACCGCGGGTACAAATCTCTTCGAACTCTTCTTTGTTATACGCCACGCCGCCGCCGGAGCCGCCCATGGTGTAAGAAGGACGAATAATGGTCGGGAAGCCTAATTCAGCCTGAATTTCCCAGGCCTCATCCATGGTGTGCGCCACCTTGGCTTTCGGGCACTCCAAACCAATGCGCTTCATGGCTTGATCGAACAGATCGCGATCTTCAGCCATGTTAATCGCATCGGCATTGGCACCAATCATCTCGACGCTGTACTTTTCCAGTACGCCATGCTTTTCCAGGTCAAGCGCACAGTTGAGCGCTGTCTGACCACCCATCGTGGGTAGAATCGCGTCCGGGCGCTCGGCCTCAATAATTTTTTCAACCGCTTGCCAGGTAATCGGCTCGATGTAGGTGGCATCGGCCATGGCCGGGTCGGTCATGATGGTGGCCGGGTTGGAGTTAACCAAAATAACCCGGAACCCCTCTTCACGCAGCGCTTTACACGCCTGGGCGCCAGAGTAGTCAAATTCGCAGGCCTGGCCGATGACAATCGGGCCAGCGCCAATGATAAGAATGCTGTTGATATCGGTACGCTTAGGCATAACGGTTCCCGCAAAATAGGTGACGATGAGCGACAAAAAAACGGCGTTACATGGCGGCGATCAAGGGCAGCGTTAGCGACGCGCCTGCATCATGGTAATAAAGCGATCAAACAGCGGCGCCACATCACGCGGGCCAGGGCTAGCTTCCGGGTGACCTTGGAAGCTAAACGCCGGGCGATCAGTGCGCTCGATCCCTTGCAGCGTGCCATCGAACAGCGAACGGTGCGTGGCACGCACGTTGGCTGGAAGGGTCGCTTCATCGGCAGCAAAGCCGTGGTTTTGGCTGGTAATCATTACCGTGCCGGTGTCTAAATCCTGCACCGGATGGTTAGCACCGTGGTGGCCGTGGCCCATCTTGATGGTTTTCGCACCCGAGGCCAGCGCCAGCAACTGGTGACCAAGGCAAATGCCAAATACCGGCGTATTGGTTTCCAATACATCCTGAATTGCCTTGATGGCGTAATCACAGGGTTCGGGGTCACCGGGGCCGTTAGCCAAAAAGATCCCATCCGGATTCATCGCCAACACGTCAGCCGCAGGCGTTTGTGCCGGTACGACCGTCAATCGGCAGCCGCGCTCGGCCAGCATACGTAGGATGTTAAATTTCACACCAAAGTCATACGCCACCACGTGGTAAGGACGCTCACCTTGGGAAGCATCAGCATAGCCCTCGCCCAGCGTCCACTCGCCTTGGGTCCATTCGTAAGCCTCTTTGCACGAGACTTCCTTGGCCAGATCCATGCCCTTCAACCCGGGAAATGCCTTCGCTGCCGCCAGCGCCCGCTCTACCGCATCATCGCCCTCTGCTTCTGCACCCGCCAGAATCGCACCGTTTTGCGCGCCTTTATCACGCAGAATGCGCGTTAAACGGCGAGTATCGATATCCGCAATGCCCAGCACATTTTGGCTTTTTAGATAGTCAGAAAGGCTTTGCTCTGAACGGAAACTGCTGGCTAGCAGGGGTAAATCACGAATCACCAGGCCCGCTGCGGCAATCGATGCAGATTCCACATCTTCCGAATTAATGCCGGTATTGCCGATATGAGGATAGGTCAGCGTGACGATTTGGCGGGTGTAAGAAGGGTCAGTGAGGATTTCCTGGTAGCCGGTCATGGCTGTATTGAACACCACCTCACCGCTTGTGACGCCATCCGCGCCAATGGCAATGCCATGAAACACACTGCCATCTTCCAGGGCCAATATCGCGGGTTTGCTCAATGCGGGGTTATTCAAGACAAGTTCTCCCATGCTGGTGGGAGCCTGTGGGCGCAGGCTCGGCGATCCGGTTTGTCGGCGTTTGCGTGCAAACGTCGGGTCGTAAAAAAGCGGGACGAAGCCGATAGTAAAAAAATCGGTTTCATCCCGCTTGTTGTTCTCTTCCGTGGCGAATGGCCATGGCGCAGCATTTAGCTGACTGTTTTCTCTAACCTGAGGCCAGTGCAACAAGCGCGGTGCTTACCCTACAGCGATTCGTTCGCTGCAGATATTTTGCTGCTTTTTGCAGCCACTGGGCCAAAATTTTTGGAATGTTACAGGATTTATCGACCTTAGGCTAGCCCTAAAACTACCAGCAACTTTATATGCTCCATTTTACCCCTGCAATCAATATGCCACGACCTTCAGGTCATTGATAAATGAGGAGGATAGAAGTCGCCCCAAAATTTTTTGTGTACGCAATTAATATATTTGGTTGCCTTCTTGATGTTTTTTTGTCTACGCTTGTCCGAGTTGACCAAATGGTCAAACGCGTTTTTTTCGATAGCTCACCCAACAAATACAAAGAGAATATCGTCATGCCACAAAGCCCTACGCCGTATTCCGGCTCCCCACCCGTCCAGCCAACAAGCACCCTGGATAATTACTTCAATGTCAGCCGCCGCGGCTCCTCGGTGAAGACCGAAGTGCTTGCAGGCATCGCGACGTTTCTAGCCGGGATGTATATCATCGTGGTCAACCCAGCCATCTTATCCGATGCGGGTATTCCCTTTTCTGCAGCACTCTCCGCCACCGTGGTCATCAGCTTTTTTAGTAGCTTGGCCATGGGCTTGTATGCCCGCAACCCAATTTTAGTTGCTCCTGGAATGGGCATGAATGCGCTTTTCACCTACACCCTGGTGCTTGGTGCAGGGTTGTCGTGGGAAGTTGCCCTAGGCTGCGTATTCTGGTCAGGAGTACTGTTCGCTATTTTGGCGCTGTTTAACGTTCGCGAAGCCATCATCGAGGCCATTCCAGCCTCATTGCGCTATGCCATCACCTGTGGGATAGGCCTATTCATCACCTTTATTGGGCTCAAGAATGCCGGGTTCATCGTAGCCAACCCAGCGACCCTAATTAGCCTGGGCGATTTAAACGCAAGCCTAATAACCTTCTTTATTGGCCTAATGGCTACCGCGATACTGGTCATTCGCGGCTTCAATGGCGCTCTGATCTTAGGCATCGCCCTAACCACTCTGTTGGCAATCCCTATGGGGCGGCTGTGGAGTGACGATGTATTGGTGGCTTGGCAAGGCCTAGCCGCATGGCCGGATTTCTCAGCAGTAATGAAGGTCGATGTTCTGGGCGCCCTCAAGGTGGCTTACCTGCCGTTCATTTTCGTGATGCTGTTTACTAACTTCTTCGACTCACTGTCTTGCTTTATGGCGCTATCCGAGTCAGCTGATCTCAAGGATGCCAACGGTAATCCACGCAACCTTAAGCGCTCCATGACGGTGGATGCTTTCGCATCGATGATCGCGGCCCCTCTCGGCACCAGCGCAGCACAAACCTTTATCGAATCCGGTGCTGGCGTTGCCCAGGGCGGCCGCACAGGACTCACGGCCGTCGTTATTGGCGTATTGTTCCTGCCTTTCTTGTTTCTCTCACCGTTGCTGTCCCTAGTTCCCAGCATCGCGACTGCCCCAGCTCTTGTCCTGGTGGGGCTGTTCATGATGGCACCGATTGGAAAGATTGACTGGAGCCGTCTCGAGGAAGCCTTTCCCGCATTTCTGGCCATCATTTTAATGCCGCTGACGTACTCCATCACCCTTGGTATCGCCTTTGGTTTTATCAGCTTTGTGCTCATCCGGCTGGCCACCGGCAAGTTGGACGAGATTAAGCCTGCTATGTGGGTCTCCGCCCTGTTAGCGGTGGTGATGCTGCTGACAGCACAATAGACGACTCTTCTCATGCTGAGTCATCAAGAAATACCCCGTTTCTCACGCACCACCTGACCGATCGGACAGCAATTAAGCAACCAATAACAACATAACGGGTAGAACTATGATTACATTTCACCTCAATGGGCAACCGCATCGCGTTACAGCGGATGTTCACCTTAGTGTTCTGGAACTGCTAAGAGAACAACTACACCTGACCGGCACCAAGGAAGGTTGCGCGTCTGGTGATTGCGGCGCTTGCACGGTAGCCATCGGGGCACCCGATGCCAATGGCGAGCTACGCTACCACAGCGCCAACGCCTGCATCATGCCCGCTCATCAGCTCCAAGGCCGCCACTTAGTCACCGTCGAAGGTCTCGCTGACGACCAGCAATACCTGCATCCCGCCCAGGCAGCCATGGTCGAATGCCATGGTAGCCAATGCGGCTTCTGCACGCCGGGCATTGTGATGTCATTGTTCACACTGCACGAAGAACAGCACACTAACCCGCTCGCCACTCCCTTTAGTCCTGAGCGCCTTGAAGCCGCACTTGGCGGCAACCTGTGTCGCTGCACTGGCTATCGCCCCATTCGTGATGCGGCATTAGCAATGAACAGTATCGATGGCCATCGCCCTGTATGGTTAGATGCAACACTGAATGATGCGCAAGATAATCAGCACGTGGCCAACCTGGACGAAACCAGTAGCCGTTTCCATCAACCTCGCCAGTTGAATGACCTAGTGCGCCTACGCGCAGCCCATCCAGAAGCACGCTTGGTTGCGGGTGCCACTGACCTTTGGCTTGAAGTCACCCAACAACTGAAGGACTTACCACGGCTTATCGATACCACGCGCGTAAGTGAGCTTCAGCAAATTGAACAAGGTCAGGATGCGAGCGGGCGCCCCGGCTGGTGGATCGGAGCAGCCGTCACCTATGCACGCTTGGAGCCCCTACTCGAGAGTGAATATCCAACCTTTGCCCATCTTCTACACCGCCTAGGCTCGGCTCAGGTACGCAACCGCGGCACCTTGGGTGGCAACGTCGCTAATGCATCCCCCATCGGCGACACCCCGCCGGTGCTGCTGGCCCTTGATGCACAGCTTCGCCTCGCAGGCCCTAACGGCTCCCGCGAGATTGCCGCCAGCAACTTCTTCATCGACTACAAAAAGACCGACCTGGCTGACAATGAAGTGTTAAGCGCGGTTTTCATCCCGGCCCCGCAAGCAGGCCGCCAGTTGAAAGTATGGAAACTCTCGAAGCGGCGCGAAGATGATATTTCTGCCGTGCTGAGTGCCTTTGCCTGGCATCTGGAGGATGGGTGTCTACGCGATGTCCGCCTGGCCTTCGGTGGCATGGCCGGCATACCTGCCCGAGCCCGTGGGGCCGAAGCGGCTCTCGAAGGAAATCCCCCCTCACCAACCGTCTTTGAGGCTGCTCGCCAAGCGCTCGCGAATGACTTTTCACCGATGAGCGATGTTCGTGGCAGTGCCAACTACCGCACGCGCTCAGCGAGCGCGCTACTTGAACGCCTGCGCCTGGTTATCGAATCGTCTACCCACGCCCAAACACACACTCAGGAGGTGATGCTCCATGCGTACGCTCACTGATCTGCCAGCACCACAGCCTGAGCAGAAAGCATTTCAGCCAGCACAACATACCGGCCGTTTTTTTTCTGGCACCTCGGCCAATCACGAGAGTGCCATCAAGCATGTCACCGGGCGCGCGGCTTATATTGATGACCTAGCCCTTCCGGCCAATGCCCTCCACCTAGCCGCAGGCCTGTCATCTGTCGCCCACGGGCGCATTACCCGCATGGATCTGGAAGCGGTAAGGTCTGCTCCTGGTGTGGTCGATGTTATTAGCGTGGCAGACGTGCCAGGCCATACCGATATTGGCCCCGTTTTCCCAGGGGATCCCATCATGGCCGACGGCGAAGTGCTCTACGCGGGCCAAGTGCTATTTGCCGTGGCGGCCGACAGCCACCGTGCGGCTCGTCAAGCAGTCGAAAAGGCAATCATCGAGATTGAAGAGCGCCCTGCGAGCCTCGACCCTGTTGCCGCCGCCAACGCGGGCGACCTGGTTCGCCCCACCCATCAACAGATCAGTGGAGATTGGGAAAAAGCCTTTGCCGACGCCGCCATTGTCGTTGCTGGCAAACAGTTTGTCGGCGGCCAGGAGCACTTCTACTTGGAAGGGCAGGCCTGCGTCGCCCATCCCAGCGAAGACGAAGGCGTCATGATTCATACCTCAAACCAGCATCCCAGCGAGACGCAGAAACTGGTTGCCGAGGTACTCGGTATTCCCTTTCATGCCGTTACCGTCGAGACTCGCCGCATGGGGGGCGGATTCGGAGGCAAGGAAACACAGGCTTCGCCTTGGGCTTGCCTGGCCGCCTTAATCGCCCGGCGAACCGGGCGCAGCTGCCGCTTCCGCTTACCGCGAGTCGATGACATGCGCGTCACCGGAAAGCGCCACCCTTTTCATAACGACTACCGCCTTGGCGTCGATGCCCATGGCGTGATTCTGGGTGGCGATATCAATGTAATCGGCGACTGTGGCTATTCACCCGACCTTTCCGACGCCATTGTTGATCGCGCTATGTTTCACTCGGATAACGCCTATTCGCTGGGTGACGTCCGCGTAACAGGATATCGAGCGCGCACCCATACGGCCTCTAACACCGCCTTCCGCGGCTTCGGCGGCCCCCAAGGTATGATGGTTATCGAAGCGGCAATGGAAGACATCGCTCGCCGTCTAGGCGAAGATCCGCTGACGATACGCAAGCGCAACTTTTATCGCGACGGGCGCAACACGACGCATTACGGCCAGACGGTGGATCAGACCGTTCTTCTGCATGAGCTGGTTGAGCAACTCGAAACCTCTAGCGACTACTGGCAGCGGCGCCGAGAAATCCGGGAGTTCAACGCCAAGAGCCCCGTCATTCGCAAAGGCTTAGCGTTGACCCCAGTAAAATTCGGCATTTCCTTCACCGCCCAGCACCTCAACCAAGCAGGCGCGCTCCTTCACGTCTATACCGACGGCAGCGTAATGATCAACCACGGCGGCACCGAGATGGGTCAGGGGCTGCATACGAAGATTTGCCAAGTGGTGGCGCGTGAACTGGGCCTGGATCTTGATAGCGTGCGCATCACCGCCACGCGTACTGACAAAGTGCCCAACACCTCTCCTACAGCAGCCTCCAGCGGCGCTGACCTCAATGGCCAGGCGGCTCGCGATGCCGCGCTCAAACTAAAAACACGGCTTTATGACTTTGCTGCCGAGCACTACCATCTCGATCGAGAAACCATCCACATCAAAGAGGGTTATCTAATAGCCGGCTTTGGCGAAAGTGAACGCCGCATCGCTTGGGGAGAGCTGGTTCAAGCCGCCTATCTATCGCGCATCTCGCTATCGGAAAAAGGCTTCTACGCTACCCCATTGATCCATTATGACCGTGCCAGCGGCAATGGACGCCCCTTCTACTACTATGCCTTTGGTGCGGCGGTGGCCGAAGTTTCAATCGATACCTTGAGCGGCGAATACTTGGTAGATCGTGTCGATATCCTCCACGACGTGGGTGACTCCCTGAATCCGGCTATCGATATCGGCCAGGTCGAAGGTGGTTTCATTCAGGGGATGGGCTGGTTAACCAGTGAAGAGCTGAAGTGGAATGGCAAAGGCCAACTGATTTCGAATGGCCCCGCGACCTATAAGATCCCCACTTACGGCGATCTACCCGCCACTTTCAACACCTCCTTAATGGAAGGCCACCCCAACTCCATGGCCAGCATCTATCGTTCCAAGGCAGTGGGTGAACCCCCTTTTATGCTTGGTATGTCGGTATGGGCGGCCCTGCGTGACGGTTTGGCCAGCCTAAACGGTTACACCCAGGCGATACCTCTGGACACGCCAGCCACACCGGAGCGAGTCATGGCTGCCGCCGAAGCCGCACGCGCCAAACTTGACCCTGACGCTGACAGACAACACAGCAATGGCCGTTAAGCCTTCCCCCTCTAACTATCTTCAGGAGCAACATCATGAATGAAGAGCAAGGACAAAGCCTGAAACAAGAGCAGGGGCAAGCCTGGCTAATACGTGCACGGGTCTTGAGTTTCGATGCCGACCCCGGCGATGGTGACACGCCCCGAGAGGGTAGCGTTGTCTACCACCAAGACGGCGCCCTATGGTGGGCCGACGGCCGCATTCAGGGCGTCGGCGACTATCGTACCCTGGCCCCTCAGCTGCCCGCCGATATCAGCGTCATCGACCAGCGTGACAAGCTGGTCATGCCAGGCTTTATTGACAGCCATGTTCACTACGTTCAGCTCGATATCATGGCCTCTTATGGCCGCCAACTGCTGGACTGGCTGAATGACTATACCTTTCCTGAAGAGTGCCGCTTCGCCCAGCGCGCACATGCCGACAACATGGCCGACGCTTTTCTCAAAGAGTTAATGCGAGTCGGGACCACCACCGCCCAAGTGTTCTGCTCAAGCCACCCCAATTCGGTAGATGCCTTCTTCAGCGCCGCCCAACGCCGCGGCCTATGTATGCTCGCTGGCAAGGTACTGATGGATCGCCACGCCCCCGAAGCACTTACCGACAAGACCCTCGGCGGCATTCGTGATACCGAGCGCTTGATCAGCGACTGGCATGGCACCGACCGCCTTGGCTACAGTGTTACACCGCGCTTTGCTCCCACTTCCACGCGCACCCAGCTTGATGCCGCCGGTGGCCTGCTGCGCAACGATGGAAGCCTATGGCTGCAAACTCACTTATCGGAAAACCTCGGCGAGCTGGACTGGGTAGCCGAGCTGTTTCCAGAAAGCCGTGACTACCTTGAGGTTTACGAGCAGTCCGGCCTAGTTGGGCCACGCAGCACCTTTGCCCATGGCATTCATCTGGACAATGGCATGCGCAAGCGGCTGGCTGAACGCAGTGCCAATATCGCTTTTTGCCCCAGCTCTAACCTCTTTCTTGGTAGCGGCTTGTTCGACCGCCACGCCGCTCATGAAAACGGGTTAAATCTAACCCTGGCCAGCGATATTGGCGCTGGCACCGATCTTTCCGGATTAGCAACTCTCAAGGCGGGCTATCAAGTAGGGCAACTGCTCGGCCAGCCACTGACGGCCTGGTCAGGTTTCCATGCCCTGACCAGAGGCAATGCAGTATCCCTATCGCTAGATGACCGTATCGGCCGTTTCGCACCAGGTATGGATGCCGATTTTGTAGTTATCGACCTGTCAGCCTCACCGCTAATGGCACGACGTATGGCACGATGCGAAAGTTTGGCAGAGGAGTTATTCACTCTAATGATGCTAGGCGACGACCGCGCTATCTTCGAAACCTGGGCCGGAGGACGCCTACAACACCGACGTCAAAATTAAGCCGAGAATCAATCAGGAGGGGGCCAAAACAGCGAAGCCCCCTCACCCTGCTAGCAGGTTCGGAGGCCATCCAAACAGTCATGTTCAGCAGCCAACAGAGAGCATACCGAGACGCGCCCTGTTGTACTAAAACATTACTCTAAACCTAATACATCCTGCATATCGTAACGACCATGTGCTTTATCAGCGACCCAGCGAGCAGCGCGAACCGCGCCTTTAGCAAAGGTCATACGGCTGGAGGCTTTATGGGTAATTTCGATACGCTCGCCTTCAGTGGCAAACATCACCGTGTGCTCGCCAACAATGTCGCCAGCGCGCACGGTGGCAAAACCGATCTCTTTGTCGGTGCGCGGACCGCACTGGCCTACCCGCTCATAGACACCGTGCTCTTTTAACGTGCGGCCGATGCTCTCCGCGACCACTTCTCCCATCTTAATCGCCGTGCCAGAAGGCGCATCCACTTTATGACGATGGTGCGCTTCAATGACTTCAATATCGTAGCCTTCGTCACCGAGAGCTTTTGCAGCGGTCTCAAGCAACTTGAGGGTCAGGTTAACGCCGACACTCATATTCGGCGCGAACACCATGGCCACTTTATCGCGGTAGCTATCCAGCTCGGCCAGTTCGTCATCGCTCATGCCGGTGGTGCCAATCACAATGCGTTTGTCGTGCTCGGCGCAGAATGCCAAATTTGCCAAGGTTACCTGCGGCGCAGTGAAATCGATTAGAACATCGAAGTCGTCCACAATCGCAGCGAGAGAATCGACGGCCACTACACCGCGTTTGCCAACACCTGCCAGCTCACCAATGTCCGCACCCGCCAAGGAACTACCTGGCTCAACGATACCGCCTGCAAGTGAGGCATCTGCCTGCTGCTCTACCGCATTTACTAACGTGCGGCCCATACGGCCAGCGACGCCTACAATGGCAATTCGGGTCATGAGAACTCCTGCGCGTGCGCCGTTCGGCACCCAGCTTGGTATAAGAAAAACAAGGATAAAAAAGTGGCCGAAATTATAACAGACCCCTGTTAATGATGCGGCGCTTGCTTAGGGCAGCGCGCACGCTGCTTCGAACGAGTTAGTTCTCCCAAACAATTTCCAGCGGCTCGTCTTTTGCCATGCGCATGAGATGGCTTTCCACCACCCCTTCCAACTGATCCAGATGCTCCTCTTCCAAGGTTTCGAGGGACACAATCAAGCGATCCGCCTCGACATGCATCAGGCAGGTGCCATTGGCAAATGTGATTTTGGCTTCCTGCTCATTCTGCTCAATCTCAAGCTTATGTGCCCAGTGCTTGCATAAGCGGTTTATCAAGCGCTCACCAGAAGGCGTTACGATTTCGGCACGGGATAAAGGCATGGTGTTTTCTCCAAAGATAGCGAGTGAACTCCTACTAGCGTAATGCCCACAGCGAAAAGCGCCAAGCGGCGAATGATAAAGCCTTGCAACAACACGTTCCAACGACGCCTCCTTAGCAGCGTACCTCGACAAACAAGCCTGTTTTCGTAATAATGCCCAGCTCAGTGAATACGAATTACACGCATAATCAATTTCCTCTTGGCATTACCTCTCAATAGTCGCGCTGGCGACCCTCGGTTAGTTTCACTTACCAACTGGTGATCAATATAGTTATGTCTTCCCACGCTTTCAGGACGCTACTTAGCGCACTAACCGCCTTAACGTTCACCGCTGCCAATGCTGATAGCATCACCGTCACCGATGTTGCAGGCCGTCAAGCCTCCTTAGACGCGCCTGCCGAGCGGGTTATCTTGGGCGAAGGAAGGCAAATTTATCTGCTTGGCCTGCTGGAACCAGAAACGCCTTTTACCCATGTGGTTGGCTGGCGGGAAGACTTTTCTCAGGCGGATCCCGACAATTACGCCCGCTATCTGGAACGTTTCCCCGACATTGAGGCAATCCCCACCTTTGGTGGCTTCAAAGATGGCACCTTTGATGTTGAGCAGGCTGCGGCGCTTAACCCTGACGTCATCCTGATGAATATTGAGGCGAAAGCAGCCACTGAAGACGCCGCCTATGACGATAAGTTAGCCGAGCTGGACATCCCTATTGTCTATGTGGATTTCCGTGAAGACCCCATCGCACATACCATTCCCTCGATGCGGATTATTGGCCAGTTGATGGGAGATGAAGCCGCTGCCGAGGAATTCATCGCCTTTGCTGAAGAGCAGATGGCGCGGGTTACTGATGTTATTGAGGACGCCAACCCAGAGCGCCCGAGCGTATTTATTGACCGGGCAGGCGGGTATTCAGATGAATGCTGCATGAGCTTTGGCCCTGGTAACTTTGGCGAGTATGTCACCCTGGCTGGCGGCAACAACATTGCCGAAGGCATTATTCCTAACAGCTTCGGCAATTTGAATCCTGAACAAATTATTGCCGCCAACCCCGAGCACGTCGTTGTCACGGGCGGCAATTGGGATGCTTACGTTCCCGGTGGCGCTTGGGTAGGCGTAGGACCAGGCGCAAACATGGATCACGCTCGCGCGAAACTCGAAGCACTCACCGAGCGCACCGCCATGACCGGCATTGACGCGGTCGGCACTGGCAATTTCCACGCCATTTGGCATCAGTTCTATAACAGTCCTTACTATTTTGTTGCTGTTCAGCAATTGGCGAAATGGCTGCACCCCGAACTGTTTGACGATCTCGACCCTGAAGCGACAATGCGCGAGCTGCACGATCGCTTTTTGCCTATCGATTATGCACCCGGTTATTGGATATCTTTAAATGACGACTGACAGCACTGCTATGAATAGCGTGTCCCACGGGCGCGCCTTCTATCGCACCCAGGTATTTCGCCGCCAAATGATCTTGGCGGCGCTGGTCATAGCGCTGTTCTTAAGCCTGTGTATTGACCTTGCACTTGGTCCTGCACGCTACAGTCTTGGCGAAGTCGTTGCTGCCTTGTTTACCCCGGAGTCTGTTAGCCAGCAGGCACGTGTCATTTTGTGGGAAATTCGCATGCCCGTGGCGCTGATGGCGTTAGTGGTCGGTGCCAGCCTCTCGGTGGCCGGGGCTCAGATGCAAACGATCCTCAGCAACCCGCTAGCCAGCCCGTTTACGTTAGGCATTTCGGCCGGCGCTAGCTTTGGCGCTGCCCTGGGCTTGGCTTTTGGCGTTGCGATCATTCCTGCGGCCATTGAGTATGTTGTCCCCATCAATGCGTTCCTGATGGCAATGGTGACCGCTTTTTTAATTCACGCACTCAGCCTTAAGCGCGGCGTTACGGTGGAAACGATCGTACTGCTAGGCATTGCGATGGTGTTTATTTTTAACTCATTAATGGCATTGATTCAGTTTTTTGCCAGCCAACAGGCTGTCGCCGCCGTTGTCTTCTGGACCATGGGCAGCCTAACCAAGGCAACCTGGCCAAAGTTTTGGATTGCACTCGGTGTACTGGCAGCCGTCATGCCGTTACTGGCACGCCACGGCTGGGCGCTAACCGCTATGCGCCTGGGGGATGCCAAGGCCGAAAGCATGGGCGTCAACCCGCGCGCACTGCGCTTAGAAGTTTTAGTGCTGGTATCACTACTGGCAGCGATTGCCGTCGCTTTTGTCGGCACCATTGGCTTTATCGGTCTAGTAGGGCCACACATTGCGCGCATTCTGCTGGGTGAGGATCAGCGCTTCTTCCTGCCCGGCTCTGCTTTATGCGGCGCGCTTATTCTTTCGGTTGGCTCAGTGATTTCCAAAATCATTATTCCAGGCACCATTATTCCCATTGGCATTATCACATCACTCGTGGGCATTCCCTTCTTCCTATTTTTGGTACTCAACCATAAGAAGGCATCATGGTAACCCTACAACTTAACCAGGTTTCTGCTCGCTACGGGCGCCGTCCTATTATTCAGGACATAACCACGCCGCGCTTTCAGGGCGGCCAGGTTGTCGCCCTGCTTGGCCCTAACGCAGCAGGTAAATCAACCCTGTTTCGCCGTATTTTAGGCCTGCTAAAAGGGGATGGTGAGGTGATTGTCAGTGGCACCAGTGCTGAACGCCCAGTGGCGTATATGCCTCAAGATACGGGGGCAAAGGCGGTGCTAACGGTGTACGAGTCAGTGCTACTGGCACGTATGCAAGGACGCAGCCTAAAAGTGCAGGCTGAAGACCTTAGCCAGGTCGACCGAGCGCTTGAAGAACTCAATATCAGCGCTCTTGGCGAACGTGATATTGGTGATCTAAGCGGCGGGCAACGTCAATTGGTGAGTGCCGCCCAGGCGCTGGTTCAAGAGCCTGAAATTTTAATGCTGGATGAGCCTACCTCAGCGCTTGACCTTAACCGCCAAATCAACCTGCTAAGCGTACTGCGGCGTCTTGCCGATGAGCGCAACATGCTCATTCTGGTTGCCCTTCACGATCTCGGGCATGCGTTGCGTTTCACTGATGCAGCCATGGTGTTAGAGAACGGCCGTTTAATCGCTTGCGTTCCAACCGAGGAAGTAATTTCACCTGAGTTACTGCGCCAAGTTTACAAAGTGACGGCGCGTATTGAGCCATGCTCAAAGGGCCGTCCTCAGCTTATCGTCGAAGAAGCCGTTTAATCCGGCGGCCTTCCAGTGTGGCCAGCCCGACCCCGCTAAGTAGCAACGGCAGTGCCAGCAAAAAGCCGCTAGAAACCGGCAGGCCAAACAGCAGCCAATCTGCTAACACAGGCCACACCAACGCAATGTATTCAAAAGGCGCTAGGCGTGACGCTTCGGCGTAACGCAGCGCCAGCGTCATCGCAATATGGGCCGTGCCGCCAAACAAGCCAGAAAGCACTAACAACCACACCACATCACCGTTTAGCGGTGCCCAGCCCAAGGGCAGCGTTGCCAACCCCGCTAGCGCAGAGACCAGAATAAAGTAAAAAGCAATGGAACCGGCTGTTTCGGTACGTGAAATGCGCCGTACGGTTAGCAGCGCTCCAGCCGTTAACAGCGCGCTCAGCGCCCCTAGCGCATAGCCAGCCAGCTGCCCTTGCTCGCGACTGGCCTCAAGCCCTGGCAGCACCAGCACCGCCACCCCAGCTAACGCCAACGCAATAGCGCCCGCCCGATAAAGCGAGAAACGCTCCCCCAGCAGCAAGACACCACCCAACGCCATAAACACGGGCGTCAGCTGGGCTAACAACGTAGTTTCCGCGACAGGTAACAAGGCCACCGCCGCGAACGATGCGAACATTGCCGCTGCCCCAAGCCCCGAGCGCAACGCATGCCCCAGTGGACGGCGCGTCGCCAATCCCTGCGGAAACTCGCGACGAAGCATCAAAAAAACAACAATCGGCAACAGCGCAAATAACGAGCGGAAAAACACCGACTGCCCTACCGGCACCTCGTCACTCACTGCTTTAATACACACCAACATACCGGTAAACAGCACGCCGGAAAGCACCCGCAGCCCAATGCCCAACCCAGGGCGAGACTCTTCATCCGCTAGCATTTGCCCTCGTCCTTATGTGCAAATAAGTTATGTGCAAATAATCCACGCTTTAAAAGGGTATCGGTTAGCGATTAATCGATAAGCCCATCAGACCCGCTATTTTACACTATGCAACACAATGAGTTAGCGATAAGCAATCAACAAAAACGCCCCGACACTTGAAAGTGTCGGGGCGCTGATGTGCTGTGAAGTGAATCGCCGTTACGGCTTCATCTCTTCAAAAAACTTCTTCACACTGTCGAAGAAGCCAGTTTTCTTCGGCGAGTGGCTGTGGCTATTGCTGCCGTCAAAGCTCTCTTGCAACTGACGAAGCAGGTCTTTCTGCTCGTCATTGAGATTGACCGGCGTCTCCAGCACCACTTTGCAAAGCAAGTCGCCAGGTGCGCCGCCGCGTACCGGCTTCACGCCTTTACCGCGCAGCCTGAAGAGTTTACCGGTTTGAGTTTCCGGTGGAATCTTCAGCTTCACACGGCCATCCAGCGTGGGTACTTCTAGCTCCCCACCTAATGCAGCGTCAACAAAATTGATCGGCACGTCACACTGCAGGTGTTTGCCATCGCGCTGGAAGATGTGGTGTGGCTTGATCGACACCTGAACATACAGGTCACCGGGCGGGCCACCGTTAATACCACTTTCACCTTCGCCATTCAGACGAATGCGATCACCCGTATCAACACCAGGCGGAATCTTCACCGATAGCGTGCGCGTTTCCCGCACGCGGCCTTCACCGTTACATTTGTGGCACGGCACTTTGATGTGCTGGCCACTGCCGTGACAGGTCGGGCAGGTTTGCTGAACCGCGAAGAAACCTTGCTGCATACGCACTTGGCCGTGGCCATGGCACGTGGGGCAAGTTTCTTTGCTAGAACCAGGTTCAGCACCTTCACCATCGCAGCGGTCACATTCGATATGACGTGGCACGCGGATATCAACGGTTGTGCCGGAAACTGCGTTTTCCAGATCCAGCTCTAAGTTGTAGCGCAGATCACTGCCACGCGCGGGGGCGTTAGGGCCACGACGACGGCCACCACCGCCACCAAAGATATCGCCAAACACATCGCCGAAGATGTCGCTGAAGTCGCCAGCGCCACCACCACCGAACCCACCACCGCCAAAGCCGCCGCCCTGGCCATCAACACCGGCGTGACCAAATTGATCATACGCCGCGCGCTTTTCGCCATCGCTTAAGACTTCGTACGCTTCTGACACCTCACGGAATTTTTCCGCTGCAGTGTTATCGTCCGGGTTTCGATCAGGGTGGAATTTTTGCGCCAAGCGGCGGTAGGCCTTTTTGATCTCTTTCTGATCAGCCCCTTTTTCGACACCCAGGACTTCGTAATAATCGCGTTTGGACATGGGTCCTACGCCTCCTGGTTAGCTACGCACTTAATTAGGCGTCTGCTTCGGAAACAGCAACGCGGGAGTTGTCTCCCGCGCCACCGCATTCCTTAACAGATAGAGGTGATTTACTGTTTCTTTTTGTCGTCGTTGACTTCTTCGTACTCAGCGTCAACCACGTCATCCTCTGGCTTGGTGCTGGCATTTTCAGCACTTTCACCGTCCGCCTGCTGAGCAGCTTCCGCTTGCTCGGCGTACATTTTCTGCGCCAATTGGCCAGACACTTCGGTCAGCGCGTCCAGCTTCTGCTGGATGTTGTCCTGATCGTCAGTCTTCACTGCTTCTTCCAGCTCGCTGATCGCGGTCTCGATGGCTTGTTTCTCGTCATCGGTCGCTTTATCGCCGGCTTCCTGCACGGTTTTGCGAGTGGCGTGAATCATGCCATCTGCTTGGTTACGCAGCTGCACCAGCGCTTCGAACTTTTTGTCTTCGTCCGCGTGAGCTTCCGCATCGCGTACCATTTGCTCGATCTCTTCATCCGTGAGACCGCTGGACGCTTTAATGACGATAGACTGCTCTTTATTGGTCGCCTTATCTTTGGCCGATACGTTTAGAATGCCGTTGGCATCCAGATCGAAGGCCACTTCAATCTGCGGCACACCACGCGGTGCTGGCGGAATGTCGGCAAGATCAAAACGACCCAGCGACTTATTCTGCGAGACCTGCTTACGCTCACCCTGAACGACGTGAATCGTCACTGCCGTTTGGTTGTCATCCGCCGTGGAGAAGGTTTGCGTCTTCTTCGTGGGGATGGTGGTGTTTTTGTCGATCAGCGGCGTCATTACGCCACCCAGGGTTTCAATACCCAGGGTCAGCGGGGTAACGTCGAGCAGCAGAACGTCTTTCACGTCGCCGCCAAGAACACCGCCCTGAATCGCCGCACCAACAGCAACCGCTTCATCTGGGTTGACGTCTTTACGCGCTTCTTTACCGAAGAAATCAGCGGCTTTCTTCTGCACCATCGGCATACGCGTCTGGCCACCGACCAGAATCACTTCGTCGATTTCAGATGCAGACAAACCAGCATCTTTCAGCGCCATTTTGCACGGGTCGAGCGAGCGCTGTACCAGATCTTCAACCAACGACTCCAGCTTGGCACGCGTCACCTTCACGTTAAGGTGTTTCGGGCCAGTGTTGTCAGCGGTGATGTACGGCAAGTTAACGTCTGTCTGCTGGGCACTGGAAAGCTCAATTTTAGCCTTCTCAGCCGCTTCTTTCAGGCGCTGCATCGCGAGGTTGTCGCCAGACAGATCCATACCGCTGTCCGCTTTGAACTGGTCAACTAAGTAGTTGATCAGCGCCAAGTCGAAGTCTTCGCCGCCCAGGAAGGTGTCGCCGTTGGTGGCCAACACTTCAAACTGAGTTTCGCCGTCAACGTCGGCCACTTCGATAATAGAGATATCGAAAGTACCGCCACCCAGGTCATATACCGCGATGGTTTTATCACCACGGGATTTGTCCATACCGTAGGCCAATGCAGCAGCGGTCGGCTCGTTAATGATGCGCTTAACATCAAGACCGGCGATGCGACCCGCATCTTTCGTGGCCTGGCGCTGGCTGTCGTTAAAGTACGCCGGTACAGTGATGACCGCTTCAGTTACCGCTTCACCGAGGTAGTCTTCGGCAGTTTTCTTCATTTTCTTCAGCACTTCCGCACTTACCTGCGGCGGCGCCATTTTTTTGCCTTTTACTTCAACCCAGGCATCACCGTTGTCGGCTTCGGCGATTTTATAAGGCACCATTTTGATGTCTTTTTGTACGACATCATCTTTGAAGCGACGGCCAATCAGGCGCTTGATCGCGTAAAGGGTGTTCTCAGGGTTGGTGACGGCCTGACGTTTTGCCGCCTGGCCTACCAGCGTCTCACCATCGTCGGTGTAAGCAATAATGGAAGGCGTAGTGCGGCCGCCTTCGGCATTTTCAATGACTTTAGCGCTGTCACCATCGAGCACTGCCACACAAGAGTTGGTGGTGCCCAGATCGATACCAATAATGCGTCCCATAGCAAAAACCTCGAATTCGGTTGTTACAAAACTGATGTTTGAAAGCTGATGTCAAAAAATCTGCTTTTTGAAATTTAAAGCGTTTGCGGGTTTTCCCGCGGGTTGCCCTTTATTTGGGGGCCGCTTGCAGCATTTCAAGGGGCTTTTTTTGCTTTGCGTCAGCCAATGCTTAATTGGCTTTTTGGCTAACCACCACCATCGCGGGGCGAACTAGGCGGCCGTTAAGCAAATAACCCTTCTGCATCACATCCATGACGGTATTGGGTTCAAGCTCGGGATTCGGCACCATCGCCATCGCTTCGTGAACTTGGGGGTCGAAGGGTTCACCCTGGGGTTCAACGCTTTCCACGCCAAATTTATTCAATACGCCTAACTGCATTTTGAGGGTCATGGAAACGCCCTCACGATGTACGTCAGAGGCTCCGTCTTCCATGCTCTCTAGGGCTTTTTCCAGACTATCAACAACGGGCAACAGCTCTTTAACAAATTTTTCTAAAGCAAACTTACGCGCTTTTTCAGCCTCTTGCTCAGCTCGGCGACGCACGTTTTGAGCTTCAGCAGCGGCACGTAGCGCTTGGTCTTTAGCTTCCGCCAAGCTCTGCTCAAGCTCTTCCACCTGAGCGGCTAGCATATCGGCTTCCGGGTTTCCCACGCCGTCCTCTAACGCAGCGTCGTCCTCGATTAACCCTTCCAGCTCACCCTCGACCAGGCGCTCTTCAGCCGCTTGCTCGGTGACTTCCGCCTCTTGCTCTTGGCGGGCCAGCTCATCTTCTAATGGGGTTTGCGGTTCTTTTGCCATGCCTAGCTCCTGAAAAGTATCCAGCGGTGGCATTAACGGCCACCTCGGTTAAGTAACGAGTATTAACCACGTATGGACGCTATATGGGGGCCATAAAAGCCATCTCAAGAGGGGCATTGAAGTGAGTTATA
This sequence comes from Halomonas sp. MS1, assembly GCF_024182575.1. Classification (NCBI taxonomy): domain Bacteria; kingdom Pseudomonadati; phylum Pseudomonadota; class Gammaproteobacteria; order Oceanospirillales; family Halomonadaceae; genus Halomonas; species Halomonas sp. MS1. The sequence continues at coordinate 1,934,414 of NZ_CP098926.1, read as the reverse complement.
GACTACTGTATAAAACAACAATTATTGGATAAGTATCCAGCTTCTGTGCCGCACCGCCTCAGGAGGCCTTATGCTCACGCAGCTAGCAATCCAAGATTACGCTATTGTTGACCGCCTTGAACTCGACCTAACCCGTGGTATGACGGCGATTACCGGGGAAACTGGGGCAGGCAAATCGATTTTACTCGGGGCCCTTGGCCTATGTTTGGGTGAGCGTGCCGACGCTGGCAGCGTGCGCCATGGACGTGAGCGCACCGACCTTTCCGCTCGTTTTGATATTCAACATCTACCCGCTGCCACAGAGTGGTTGACTGCTCGCGAGCTGCCTGCTGAAGAGTGCTTGCTGCGCCGTGTGGTTACCGCCAGCGGTCGCTCCAAAGCGTGGATCAATGGCCACCCTGCCACCATCGCTGACCTAAAATCGCTGGGCGAGCAGCTGATTCAAATCCATGGACAGCATGCTCATCAGGCACTCATGCGTGAAGAAACCCACCTCGCCCTGCTAGATGATTATGCCGGGCTACGTGAGCGTAGCCAGCAGTTGGCTGAAACCTTCCGCGAGTGGCGCAGCGCCCGGCGGCGATTAAAAAAACTCAGCGAAGAAGGCAGTGAAGTTGAGGCAAAGCGGCAACTGCTGCGCTACCAAGTAGAAGAATTAGATCAACTGGGATTGGCAGAGGGTGAGCTGCAAACGCTAGAAGAGGAGCAGCATACCCTCGCCCATGCGGAAGAGACGCTGCGTGAAACCCAGTTTGCCGCCGACTGCTGCGCGAGCGATGAAGGTGGCGCTCTGTCGCTGTTAAATCAAGCCTATGCCCATTTAAGCGCGTTACCCGGCAGTGACAAAGGCACACTGGCCAATACCTTGGCTATGCTTAGCGATGCGCGCATTCAAGTAGAGGAAGCTTCCAGCGAGCTAAATCGTCTTGCCAGTACGACTGAACTAGACCCAGAGCGCCTAGCCTGGGTAGAAGAACGGCTTGGCGATGTCCACCGTATTGCCCGTAAACACCACGTTGCCCCGGAAGAGATTTGCGCACTGCATGCCCGGCTCAGCCAGGAAGTCGAACTGCTAGAAGCCAGCGACGACGACCTGGAGTCGTTAAGCAACCAAGTGTCTGAATACCGCGAGCGCTATCGCAGTGATGCCAAACAACTAAGCGAGGCGCGACAAAAAGCCGCCGTTCGCTTGGGCAAAGAAGTGCAGCAGCAGCTAGGGTTCTTGGCGATGGGTAAAGCACGCTTTGACGTGGACGTTACCCCGCGTGAAACGCCTACGCCGGAAGGCCTGGACCACGTCCAATTCCTGATTAGCGCGAACCCAGGCCAGCCCGCCAGGCCGCTAACCAAAGTGGCTTCGGGCGGTGAATTATCGCGCATCAGCCTTGCCATTCAAGTGGTGGCCGCTTCCCACTCCACCATTCCCAGCTTGGTCTTCGATGAAGTGGACGTGGGTATCTCGGGAGCGACGGCCGAAATTGTCGGTCAACTGCTGCGCAAGCTCGGCGAAAACGGTCAAGTAATGACTGTCACCCACCTGCCTCAGGTCGCCGCTCAGGCGCATCAGCACCTGCATATTGAAAAACGCGCCAAACGAGATAGCACGCTGACCCATATGGCCCTGCTGGACGAACAGGGGCGTATCAGCGAACTCGCCCGCATGTTGGGCGGTGTAACGCTATCTGACCAAACACTCGCCCACGCCCGCGAAATGCTGCACGCGAGCCAACGGCCACCGCACTAAGCGCTTTTTTCAATCGACAACGCGCTAGCAAACGCCACACACTATAAAAAACGCCCCTAGGGCGCGAATGAGTCATCACTCGCACCCTAGGGGCGTTTTATTTAGCGCGACTATTTTTTATTTGTGGGGCCGCTGTCCTGTCGGGTTACGTCCGACCCACGGGGGCGTACGTAAAGCACCAGGGCATGGTCCACAAGTTCATAGCCGTGCTCTTCGGCGATCTCTTGCTGACGTCGCTCGATGATTTCATCGACAAACTCAATGATTTCACCACTTTCTAAACACACCATATGGTCGTGGTGGTCTTCTTGAGTCATCTCGAACACCGCGTGGCCACCATCAAAATTATGACGGATCACCAAGCCTGCTGATTCAAACTGAGTCAGCACGCGGTACACGGTAGCCAAGCCAACATCCTCGCCCGCATCAATCAGTGTTTTGTACACTTCTTCTGCGCTAAGGTGGTGTTGACCCGAAGCATTTTCGAGAATCTGCAGGATCTTGACGCGCGGCAGGGTTACTTTCAGCCCGGCTTTGCGCAGTTCATGGTTCTGATCGGCCATGGTTGCTCTTCGCAGTAACAGGTTAGGTCGGGTATGATCGACCGAAACCACGATAGTGAAGAATAGGCTCAAATGCAAAAATTGACTCGCATCATTACTCTTTCCGTTGCCCTAACCGTTGTTAGCGGCTGCAGCTACGTTGGCGTTTACAAGCGCGACATCCCTCAGGGCAACTTGGTGACCGAAGAAATGGTCAGCCAATTACAGCCAGGAATGACCCGAGAACAAGTCACTTATGTGATGGGTCGCCCGTTGCTGGAAGCCCCGTTTGACACGCGAGAATGGGATTACGTTTATCGTATTGATAAAGCGTACGCGGATGTTGAGCAGCGGCGTGTAACTCTCACGTTCGATAACATGGGACGTTTGGTGAACGTTGAACAGCAAGGTGATTTCTCTAGCGATCTGCCGATCAGCACGGACACCGGCGCAGGCCCTGCAACAGAAACAGCAGATCCAATCACCGGCATCAACGCACCTAGTCAGCGAGTACCTACGTCAGAAAATGCCACAGCGCCATAGCCAGTGATGCCTCCCGAATAAGTTACCCGCCTCTGGCTTGACGCTTTGCCCGCTCCAGGCGGGCAGCTTTGGGGTCTATCTCTAATGGACGATACACCTCAACGCGGTCGCCTGGACGCAGCGCTTCTTGTTCAGGCTGGCGCAGCGCTTTGCCAAAAATTCCCAGCGGTGCCTGTTCAAAGGTATCGCTGGGGATCTCGGGAAACAGGCTGGGTAGATCTGCCATCATTACCGCTTGGCGTGCGGTTGTGCCTTGCTGCACCTGTAAGGCCACTAGACGCTGTTTGCGCGGCAAGGCGAAGGCAACCTCTACCGCGAACGTATCAACGGCCATAGCGCTCGTCAGCACGCTTCGTGAAGGCATCGACAAGCTGCCCCGCAATTTGCTGAAATAATTTTCCAAACGCCATGCTAAGCAAGCGATTGGCAAATACAAATTCCATTTCCAAGCTGACCTTGCAGGCGTTTTCCCCCATCGGGATAAATAACCAACGCCCTTTAAGCTGCTTGAACGGCCCTTTTACTAACGACAACTCAATCCGCTCGGGGGCATATAAATCATTTCGAGTAGTGATTGTTTGTTCCACACCCGCACGTCCAAGGGTCATCTCGCCAATCAAATGCGCCTCGTCATGCTCTAGCAGGCGCGCACGGCGACACCCCGGCAGGAACTCGGGATAGCGTTCGAAGTCATTAACCAGATCGAACATTTGTTGGGGGGTGTGCCGCACCAAGGCGGTACGATTAACGGTTGGCATTGACCTCTCCGCTGACTTCACAGTGCCCAAAGCGTATCATGGGAAACATTTTTGTAGACCTTGAATGGTATCACGCCTCCCCACATAACGAAGGGGGTGCTACTGACAGATCAACGATGAGGTTCCATGGCCACTAAGAAAGGTAACAGTAAGGGCCCTAGCAGCAGCGTTATTGCCCAAAACAAGAAGGCTCGGTTTGAGTACCATATCAACGAAACCTTAGAAGCAGGTTTGGTACTCGCGGGCTGGGAAGTTAAAAGCCTTCGCGCTGGTAAAGCACAGCTTACCGACACCTACATTTTGGTTCGTAACGGCGAGGCTTTTTTACTAGGCAGCCATATCATGCCGCTTAATACAGCAAGCACCCACGAAATTGCTGACCCGACGCGCACGCGTAAGTTGCTTCTGCACCGTAAGGAAATTGCCAAAATTTTCTCGGTGACTCAGGACAAAGGCCACACTTGCGTGCCGCTCAAGCTCTATTGGAAACGCAACAAGGTGAAGTGTGAGCTGGCACTGGTGACCGGCAAACAGCTGCATGACAAGCGCGCCACCGAGAAAGATCGCGACTGGAGCCGTCAGAAAGGTCGGATAATGCGGGAACATAACAAGGCATAACTGGTCAATTCGGTGTGAGCACGTTAGAATGCTCATCTGTAATCAGGGGGCGACATGGTTTCGACGCTGGTGACAACCCTTGCGGTGCATGCCGAGAGCGTGATGTATCTCGTAAATCCCACATCACGAAAAATAGTCGCAAATGACGAAAACTACGCTCAAGGCGCGCTAGCAGCTTAAACACTGTTAGCTTCTTGTCTGGCCCAAAGGTGATGTGCCTATTCATCACTGATGGGATACGAGCTAAAGCTGATAGGACCGCGGTTGGTGGTGTCTTCTCATCAATCGTTAAACTTAGAAGGCTCGCGTGGCTGAATCCTGATCGTCGGAGTCAGTTGCGTTAAAGCAAATGACGAAATCTAAGCATGTAGAGCCAATAGGCGCGTGCTGGCGGACGCGGGTTCAATTCCCGCCGCCTCCACCACACAAGGGTTTCAAGAGTTCTCAAAACCTCTCACAAACCCAGCAATGAAGCGCCTCAGGGCGCTTTTTTGTTGTCAGGAGTTTTCACCCAACACCTTGACATGCCCCCACCATAGGGGGCATATCTGGGGGCACCATGAGCCTTCACCGATGAGGTGCCCCCAAATGGCCCACGTTAGCAATAAGCTGTCGGCTACCGCCGTGCGCAGCGCCAAACCCCAAGAGAAAACCTACCGCCTTACCGATGGTGGGGGCATGTATCTTGAAGTCACCCCAACTGGGGGCACCTACTGGCGCATGAAGTACCGCTTCCACGGCAAAGAGAAGCGCTTAGCGATTGGCGTATATCCAGAAGTAAGCCTTGCCGCCGCCAGAGACGCCCGCGACCAAGCCCGCAAGCTGCTAGCACAAGGGTTAGACCCCAGCACTACAAAGCGCGTTACCAAAGAGCTTGGCAAAACAGCCGCTGAAAACACCTTTAAGGCGGTGGCCACTGAATGGCTTGAGCATATCCACCGCCATGAAGTGGTACCCGACCACTACAAGCGCAACAAGTCACGCCTAACCCGTGACGCCTTCCCAGCGCTGGGCCATCGACCCATTACCGACATAACTCCGCCTGAACTGCTGGAATGCCTGCGCAAAATTGAGAAGCGCGGCCATCTGGAAACCGCGCACCGGGTAAAAACGCTGTGCGGGCAAGTATTCCGCTACGCTATTTCTACGGGCCGTGCTGAACGCGACCTAACCCCCGATCTAAAAGGCGCACTCCGCACCCCAAAGACCAACCACCATGCAGCGATCACCGACCCGGCAGAACTTCCACCGCTGTTGAACGCTATCGACGGTTACGGCGGTATGCCCGTTACCATTACCGCACTCAAGTTATCGCCATTGGTATTTGTGCGCCCTGGTGAGCTTCGCCAAGCCCGGTGGGAAGATATCGACTTTGAAAGCGGGGAATGGGCCTTCAAACCAAGCAAAAATGCTGACCCGCTGATAGTGCCCCTCCCCCGCCAAGCTATCGACATGCTGGCAGAGCTGCACCGCCTAACGGGCCGTGGTGAATACGTGTTCCCTGGCGCCCGAAGTAGTAAGCGCCCAATGAGCAACACCACCATCAAAGCGGCACTAGACCGCATGGGCTTTAAGGGCGAAATGACCGCCCACGGCTTCCGGGCCATGGCGCGCACGATATTGGCAGAGCGCCTTGGTTACCCAGAGCAGTACATTGAGCAGCAGCTAGCCCACAAGGTGAGAGACAGCAACGGACGCGCCTATAACCGCACCACGCACTTAGAACAGCGCCGGGAAATGCTGCAAAGCTGGGCCGATTACCTAGACGCCTTACGCGATGGCGCAAGTAACGTGGTGCCGATCTATAAGGGAGTAGTCAATCATGGATGATGATTTGCTGCGTAATGCCGTCGAAGCACTGACCAAAATTGAACAGCACCTTGAAGAACTTTATCCGGGGATTACAGAAGAGGAAGATGTATATCCAGGTTTGGAAAAGGGGCGTGCGGGCATGGCTTTGCTTTTTCATGCGCTTCGTACTGGCTGCGATTTTGATACGGCAGCTAAGCACTTAAAGCAGCATTGTGAAGAGCTGGAGCGGTTACAGGAAAATGTTCACATGGCTCGCACAGAGCCGCTCCGTCTTAGCTTAGAAGAGATTAGCTCAGCCAGTGACAACCATTTTCCACCGCCTCAAGTGGCCATGAGTACACTTAACTACGCCTTCACCCGCGTCACGCTAAATGAAGATGCCTACCTTGGTGAACATGGCGGCATGAAAAAGACTGAGAAGGCTGGCAGAAAAAGGCAAAAGGCCCACACCAAAAAACAAGGACTAGAACTTGCTGGCGCTTTTTACGCGCTACATCAACAAGACCCAAAGCAGTACCCAATCAGCGATAATGGATATTCAGCCGCAGAACAAGCACTGAACAGCACACAAGATAAAATCAGGACAGCCGTTAAAAACGCAAACCCGACCCTCAGAGCTGGGTGGAAGTCCGGATTCCCTGCACCCCCCTTTAAAAGCAGGGGATAAGTTTCCCCGAAAACTTACCCCTTACAGCAATAAAGTTTCTTGCCATCCTTTCAGCCATGCCCATAAGTAACCAAAGGAGTTAACGGCATGGCTACCCCAGCAACTGAATTAACTTCCGACCTTATCAAGCTGGCGCTTGTGCAAAAGAAAACTGCACAAAGTGTTTCTGGAATCTATCGCGGCATTGCTCGCGGCGACTTCCCAAAACCCGTTCGCATTGGGCCACGCGCCGTGGCCTGGGTAGAAGCCGAAGTGGACGAGTGGATCCAACAGCGCATTGAAGCGAGCCGCCAAGAAGGGGCCGCATAATGTTGACCCCTGCCCTCACTCCCCGCTATGCTTCAACGGCTGGCGCAAAATCGCCAGCAACTAAAGACCTTGGCCGGTCTCAATCACAAAGGCGCAACAGCGCCCCAAATGACGGCGCTTTTTTTGTGCCCGTCAGTTATGGCGGCTGTGCGTGGGACACCTCCGGGTGTGCCGGTTTCCTTTGTGACCGGTCGGCCAACCTGCGTACAGTCGCCCCCATCCGTTGCTTGGCCGCAGCCGGGGACGACTCCAAACACAAAGGAGTCACACCCATGGCATCACTACGCCTGTCCAACCTGATTACCCGCAGTTTATCCAGCCGTGCCGCCGCGCATCGAGCCATGGCGAAAGCCGCCTTGTTTGCCGATTCCAGCACGCGCACCCGCCTTAAGCGTTACAACCACCACATTGAAAAAGCACAGCAACTTGAAGCCCGCGCCCTTGAGACTGCCAAGCGCAGCGTGGGGGCCGTGTCATGAAGTTAACCACTCCCCAGCTAAAACGCTTGCTTGAACTGCTAGCGCCTTTCCGCACTGTGCCCATCACCAAGCCCATCATTGAGCAGGCACTAAGCCGCGTGCGTAGTGAGGTGCCAGCATGAGCAACTGCCAAATCCCCCAAGCCGAACGGGACGCCCTCGCCCATATTCAAGCGCTGGCGCTGACGACCAGCACCCAAGGCAGCTATTGGGTTAACGTCGATTTTTCGGGAGTGCTACTTCAACTGAATATAAGCGTTAGCCGCTGTGCTGACCTGCACAACCCCGCCGCCGTTTCTAAGACTTACAGCGTGTACTTGCCCCCTTGCCAACGCGCCCCGCATGACGCGCTTGAGCAGCTTCAAGCCATTGCCCGCGACTTGGAAGCGTTGCTTCCTAAGGCGGTGGCTGCATGAGTCATATAGATGATCAATCCGTAAAACAAATGGTTGAGCTGCGAGACATTGCCGAAGCCCAAAAAGAGTTGGCAACTGCTATAGGTGACATGGCTTATCTGAGCCAAGGGCTGACCGAACAGCAGGCGCTTGCCTGGGCAACGGCTTTGAGCTGCATGGGGAAGCGTGCCGCCACCTTGGCCCACAACCTACTTGATGAATGCATCGACCCCGCTGGCGCAGATTTGGAAGGGGGCCACGATGCTGACTAGCACCCATGAAAAAGCCCAGCGCAATGGCTGGGCCTTCTCCGCGCCGCTGACCAAAGCAAACGCTAAGCCTGAGAATAGCACACGGTATGGGGCGCGCCTATGCCTTGTCGATCCATGCCAATCCGTTGGGGTTGGCGCTGGCGCTGAGAAGCTACGCCCGGTAAGTGGCAAGGGGGCGATATGACCAGCCACGCCGCCTTTATTGATCGACAAGCCCTTGCTGATTCGCTGCTGAGCTGTGGCCCGTGGAAGTGTAGCAACGACGATCAAGCCTTGATCGACCACGCCACCGCCCAAGCCCGCGCTATTGAGATAGATGGCGCGCAGCTTGGCCCAGAGAAAGCGCTGGCGCTCGCCCTTCACCGTGTGACAGCACACCACATGGAACCACCCAGAGGCTTCACGATTAGTAGCACGCTGTCGCGCCTTGCTTGCCCATTGTGGTGGCGTCGCCAGCTTCGCCGCTTAACCAGCCGCCGCCGTGAGCAGCGACAGCGGTTATTGGGCCACACCCAGAAACGGGCGGGTATCTACGTGAGCAACGAAGGCTACCGCCGTCGCATTGACCAAGCCACTCGTAATGCGCGCTTGCTGGAGGCCATCACGGCCACCAACCAGGACGGCGACCAGTACACCCTTGCCGAGCTGGCCGAGCTTGGTTTAGCAAACCCTGAGTTTCGGCGGGCAGAGCTAATGCTGCGCATTGCCGACACTGAGCGCGAAGCCGACCGGGCAGGCCACCGGGGAATGTTCTACACCATCACCACCCCTAGCCGCTTTCACCCGGTACGGCAGAACGGCAGCATCAACCATAAATATGCTGGCGCTAACCCACGTGAAGCACAGGCCTACTTGCAAAGCCTTTGGGCGAAAGCCCGCGCTAAATTCAAACGGGACGGCTTAGGCATTTACGGGATTCGCGTTGCTGAGCCTCACCACGATGGAACGCCTCACTGGCATTTGTTGATATGGATGCGCCCCGAAGATGAACCCAAGGTAACCAGCATATTACGCCGTTACTCGCTGGAAGATTCACCGGGCGAGGTTAAGCGAAACACTAACGTTAGATTCAAGCCCGTGGCCATTGATCTAAGCAAGGGAAGTGCTGCCGGGTATGTGGCCAAGTACGTGGCTAAAAACATCAACGGCAAGCAACACAGCCGCCAAGGCGTACCGGGCGATAACCTCGACCACTACGGCCAGCCATTAGAAACCAGCGCCCCACGCATTGAAGCGTGGGCGGCCTGCTGGGGTATTCGTCAGTTTCAGTTTGTGGGCCTGCCTTCCGTCACGGTGTGGCGTGAGCTGCGCCGCCTCAAAGATGAACAGCGCTTAGCCGATTGGGAAGCGGCCACACGACCAGAGCCAGAAGCCGCCGCAATCCTAGAAGGGTTGCGCCAAGCGGCCAATGCTGGCGCGTGGGATAAATACCTTCACTTGATGGGTGGCCCCATGCAACCCCGTGACGCTGCCCCCATTCGCCCATGGCGGGTAGTACGTCAAACGACCGATATAGCGAACTGCGACCGTATAACCGGGGAGTGGTCTAGCGACACACTAGGGCGCTATGGCGAGCCGATGGCGGGCACCTGGGGCTTAGTGGTTAGCAGCCAGCTAGGGGAAACGGAATACCTTACCCGGTACTACCGCTGGACGTTTGAGCGCAAGGGTGAAGCTGCCGGGGTTGATTTTCAGCGCGTAGGCGAAGCCGTAGCGCCTTGGACTGGTGTCATTAACTGTACGGACTGCGCTGCAGTCACCCCGTTAGATACCAGTGAACAGCTATCAATCGGGCCTGTCATTGAGCATGACCGATACATGAGCAGAGAGAGGCAGAAGCGAAACGACCACATCAGGCAGGAAAACGCTATACCACTGGAAGCTTACCGCGTTATGTCCGTGAAGCGACGCCTTGAGATCGAAGAGCGTGAGCGCTTGCGGGCCACTATCGAGGAAGGCCGTGCACTGATTATTGGTTGGTTGGCAAGTGGTGAGCTGTCGCCCTCTGACATCCCACCGGGGGCCATTGCATGAACGGTGAAGCCTTACTTGCCCGTATTGCTCAGATGCAAGCCAGCGCTGGCGCTTCCCGGTCGCAAGGCAAGCCCGGTACCCACCCACGGCAACACCCACGGCGTGCCAGCGTGACCACCCGCATAGAGCCATGGCTAGCGCTAATAGAGAAGCGTTGCGGCCTGCTGGCTGAGGATCGTCGCTTTATTCGTCTACGTCTGGCCACCCGACAACACGGCGACGCCATGCAGCTAGCCGAAGGGTATAGCACTGCCTGGGAGCAAGCCGCCATGCAGGAACAGCGCGCCCACGTTAAGAACAACGCAGGCCGTCAAGCGGCTAACCGTTGGCTAAAACGGCAGCTTGAGCAATGACCCGTTGCAGCCAACCAAGCCTCGGAAAAAGCCTAGGTTCTTCTGGCACCCAACAACCTGGGCCACGGGGGACAGCAGCCCCGGATTTCGGGAAATTTTCGGCTACCCAGCGTGTACCACCGCAGGTGAGCAGTATTCGCGTAACGGTGCGGTTTATCACCTGTGCGACCTGTACACCGCCCCCAGCTTGTTCAGGCAAAGCATGTACAGGTGGCCCCCGGCGAAATGTACACCTCAACCCTTTGCCACTCAGCAGCAAAGGCCAGCGTATAGCGCTGCCGGGAGGTAGACACTTGCGATAGGCCAACACTAACGAAAAGCCCCAATAAGGCCCGATTAAGGGCAAATAAAAGTGGTACGAAAATGAAGAAACGCGGTTCCCAAATTTACCCAACCCAACAACGGCGCGCCGAGCTGGCGCGAATGCTCAACGAAATGGCCAGTGCTGGCGATGTTAACGCCGCTGGCTGGCTGCTGCTGTTATCTGAAATTAAACAACCCAAAAGCGAGACAACCCAATGAATAACGATCTAACCACCTGGAAAGAATGGCTTGAACAACACCAGCAAGCCCAAAAGGCGGTAAGTGCTGCCACTGCCAAAGCGTCAGAAGCACGGCATCAAATGGAGACTGCTGAAGGGCACCTCACATATTTGACCCGGCAAGAAAGACCACATGGTCTAATCATTGACGACCCAGCTCCCCCTGAGCAGGTTCAAAAGGTAGTGGAATACCTGACTAAAAAGTTGGAGCGCAGCGCTACACATCGTGATGACACTATTCACAAAGAGTTACATCACATCCGGAACAAGCTTAAGCAGGCACGCACCCGGTTTGAAGAAAACCATGCTACCCATGTTGAATGTAGTGAAGCGCAAACGCAGGCCGAAAAGGCGCTAGCCTCTATCGTAAAAGCTAGGCCAGAGGCTTCACCGCAAGCATTGGAGGCAGTTACTCAGACAATGGCCGATCTTCAACAGCGTGTCGATAAGATCAACGCTACCGTTGCCGCCATGAAAGATAGCGGTAGCATCGTCGCCGATCTGGAAGCCAAAGCTCGAAGCGCTGCCGAAGAAGTGGAGCGCCTTGAAGCAAGCGCCCTGCTAGGTGAGGTAGACGAAGCCGCCAAGGGGCAAGCCACCACCACGCTAGCGAAGGCCCGCAAGGCTGCCGAAAAAGCAGCCGAACAGGCAGAGAAGCAAGCCGCCGCCCGCCGTGGGTTGAATAAAATGCGGGACGACCTTCAAGCCGAGCTGAGCGAGCTGGAAAGCCTGCAACGTGGCGTAGGCTATGAGGCCGGTAAAGCCGCCATAGCGGAAGCAGAGCGCGAACTGCTAGACGCTATCGAAGTGGCAGGGCTGCAAGGTCGTGTAGCAGTGCTGAATGAAGCCCGCGATGAAGCGAACTTCTACGCCCCTGAGGGTACTGGATACAACAACGCTCACATTGAACTAAGGCTTTCACCCTTCTACATGGTGAAGGCACCAGAGCGGCTTGAATACTAGCCAGTAGGCCGCTTACCTAAGCCGCGAAGCTGGTTACCCTTCGCGGCTTTTTTGTGGCTGCCGCTGACGCTCACACATGCCAAAAAATTAAAAGGCACTCCCCCACCCACCCCCGCTAGTACGGGGGCAATCAGTCCCGAAATTTGCCTATGCACGGCAAATTTTCAGGGGTTGGTTGTTGTTTTGTTATTACTCCACCATGCCACCTATGGAACCATGCCCGGCATACCGTGGCCACCGTCTAATAAATGCCACATTCAAAGCGCTATCACGCTGATTTAAATGGCCTTTAGACGGGCTGACGTGAAGCCGAAAAGGTGCCCACTTTCCACTATGGTGGCGGCTAAACTACCCCCGCCGTAGGCACGCGATACAACAACCCAAAGCAACCCGGCGGCATGGCCTGGGCGCTCAGGGCTGGCGCTTGGCATTCTGGTGATTTTGTCACGCTATGGGTTATGCAATGGCGGCTAGATAGGCACCCAGCCAACGGGGTATGGGGCGAAGCCCCATGCAGCGAAGCGGTAACGACAAGGCAGGATAAGCGCGGCGGCTTATTGGTCAACCGTCCACCGCTCAGCCATAAGCACCGCCGCGCCTTTCATTGCCAAACAAGGGGTTAATAAAATTGTCTTAAGGGCTTGCCCGCCATTGTAGCTTTTAAGCTACAATAAGCCGATGATAGAGCTTACGCACTACCTGACCGCTGACGGTCACGACCCATTCCAGGCTTGGTTGAACGCCGTGAAGGCTAAAGACCGAATGGCTGCCATGCGGGTGCTGACACGTCTTAACAGGCTAGCCGCAGGAAATGCAGGCGACGCCAAGGCAGTGGGTGACGGCGTAATGGAGCTGCGAATTGATTACGGGCCGGGCTACCGCGTCTATTACGCGAAGGTAGGCCGCCGTATGGTGATGTTATTAGTCGGTGGTACCAAGAAACGCCAGCAATCAGATATAGATCAAGCCAAGGCGTTTTTAACCGACCACCGAAGGAGAGCACAGACATGAAAAGCCACGATGCTGCTGTTGTCGAGATGCTGCGCGATGATCCCAATATGGCGTTGGATTATTTACGCACCGCCTTCGATGAACTGGACGAAGAAGGCGGCGAGTCTGCCTTTCTCATGGCGCTACGTCATGTAGTTGAAGCCCAAGGTGGTGTGGCTGCTATTGCAGAACGTGCCAAGGTGTCACGCGAAAGCTTGTACCGGGCACTATCCCCCAAGGGCAATCCAACGTTACGAACGATGACCGCCGTTATTAAAGCGACAGGTATTCACTTTCACGACCTAACGCACCATAGCCATGAGCCAATAGCGGGATAAAGAGCACCCAAGCATAGAGAAAAACTTTCCTCAGTGCGGTGTCTGGGTTCAAAGCACGGGTTAAAAGGTTTAGCACGTCACAATCGGGGGCATAATTGGGGGCATATTTAAAAACACACCTAGTTGATATAGAATAAAAACAATAGCTTAAATTAACTTTAAGCGGGACGCCGCCTCCACCACCTGACTATACAAATCAAGCACCTACGGGTGCTTTTTTTGTGCCTGTGGCCTGAAAATGGCCTGTTTAGGCATAGTGTGGTCAACATTTTGGTCAGCTTTTCTTAAACGCCTCACACCCCCTCGAAGCTAGCCGCGTGCAGCGACAGAATTCAGCACAATTGCAATATTGATACAATATAACATATCATTTTATGCGCTTAATTCTAACACTTAAGGGAAGACACCTGTGCCACGCTCTTTATTTCTGCTTACACCGCTTGCCACTGCTCTGCTTATCAGCTCCTCTGTCTATGCAGATGATCACCATCATGGGCACGACCATGATCACTCTGGTCATGCTCATGAGCACGACGCCTATGAACATAGCAACGATAAACATAGCGATGCTGAAAACAGCATCAACGTTACCTTAGTTGTCGAAGGCATCTACCATAATCGCTTTTCAGGAGATGAGAACTCGCCTGCCGGCTTTAGCCATGGGCACGAAAGCGGTCACGATCATGAAGGAGGACACGACCACAGCGGCCATAGCCATGATCTCGACAATGGATTTAACCTGGGACACTCTGAAGTGGCTATCGAAGGGCAAACCGCCCACCTTGAGGGCAAGGCCGTTGTTTCGCTAACGGAGGACGATATCACGCTGGAAGAGGCTTTGATTGCGACGCGTACGCTGCCTAACGGCCTGCGCTTACAAGCCGGTAAGTTTCTTTCTGATATAGGCTACATTAACAGCCGACATCCTCACGCTTGGGATTTTGTTGAGCGCCCACTGGTCAATGAGTATTTGTTTGGAGAGCATGGTCTGCTCGATACAGGCCTACAGCTAACCTGGTCACCAAACAGCACCTTGACGCTGGGTAGCGAGCTGTTTCAAGGCGAGGGAGAAGGCTTCAGCCGCTTTGATGAAGGGGGCTATGAGGATCGCGCCAGTGGCCCTCGCGTGGGCACGATTTTCGCTAAATACCGCCCAGATCTCGGTGCGAATAAGCAGCTAACGCTGGGAACGTCTGCGGGCATGAACCGTCAGTATGTGCGTGTCGATGACCATGGCCACCATGCCCATACCGCTGAAGGCGACAACTGGTTCGCAGGCTTAGATGCACGGTTTAACTACGATGCGGAGCAACCCGGTTATCAGGGCAACTGGCAATTAGGTGCGGAATACTTCTATAGCGAACGTGACCTGCAAGAGCATGTGCAACACCATGATCACTTTCATGCACACGACCACTACACTGAGCAACAAGATGGTGCTTACATCGACGCTATTTACGGTATTGCGCCTCGCTGGGAAGTCGGCCTGCGGGCAGAAGCATTAGGGTTAACCAATAAAGTGATGGGAACCCACCCTACCGCGATCGTCTCAGAAGACACGTCCTGGCGGCAAAGCGCACAGCTCACTTGGCATGTACGCGATAACATGTTCGTACGCACGCAACTGACCCGCGAAGACTTTGCAGGGCATGATGAGCAGTGGGTGGGAATGGTGCAGTTCAACGCAGCGTTTGGCAGTCATGCAGGACATAACCACTAAGTGCGCTAAATCATAGATAAAAAGCCCGTCTCATACTCAAGAGACGGGCCCTCCTCTTAGCCTGCACACCGCGCAGCCGGCGATCAACCACCAGCCAATGTAAAGCGTGATGCACTGAAAGGGCTAATATCCAACTGGCTATCACGCCCTTGCAGCATGTCAGCTACCAAGCGCCCCGTCGTGGCACCTAGCGTTAGTCCCAATTGGCCATGACCAAAAGCCATCGCCACGTTTTCAAGCAGTGGCGATTTATCAATCACAGGCTTAGTGTCTGGCAAGAAAGGGCGCCAGCCAGCGCCAAACTCCATACCAGCCGTATTCAACGATGGCAGTATCGTCTTGGCTTTTTCAAGAATGATCTCCGCACGCTTGAAGTTCGGTTCAGCATGGTTGCCAGCAAACTCAATCGTGCCGCCGATCTGTAGCCCTCGCTCCATTGGAATCAGACCAAAGCCGCCGTCAGCATAAAAAGTGGCGTGGGTTAAGTCGACACCAGGGTTGGGTAGCAATACCTGATAGCCGCCGACCTTAATCAACGGCACCTTAATGCCTAGTGCTTCAAAAAACGCCGAGCTGCCGTTGCCTGCGGCGACCACCACCTGCTCGACCGGCAGCCTCTCACCGCTAGCCAGGGTCACACCAACGGCACGCCCTCCCTGACTCTCAATACGCGACACACTATCTTGCACAAGCTTGCCGCCCTGCTCTACAAAACTGTGAGCAAGCTCGGTTAGGAAGGTTTCGGTATCGCACACCGTGCGCCAATCTGACAACAACAAACCGTGAGAAAAGCGTCCCGCTAACGCCGGTTCCATAGCGGCAATCTGTTCAGCATTCAGCGTTTCGGAAACAAACCCTAGTGAGCGGCGTAGCTCTACATAAGTTTGCTCATGGGCTAGCCCAGCCGCATCGTCAAACAGTTCAAGGGTTGGTTGGTGACCAATCAGATCGTCACGACGGCACTTCGCAAGCAGGGGCTCATAATCCTGGAAGGCACAGCGCGTTAAGGTCGCTAGCTCATGGGCGATAGTGTCGATGCGCGAACGCCGCGCGTGGGTGATAAAGCGCAGCATCCAGGGTAATAGCCCTGGTAATGCTGATGGCCGCAGCGCCAGCGGCCCTTTTTGATCCAACAGCCACCCAGGCACTTTTTTGATAATACCAGGCTTGGACTGAGGAATAATTTCGCTAACCGCAATCTGCCCGCAGCTCCACTTAGCGGTACTATCGCCAGACATAGCGGGCTCTACGAGCGTTACGTCGAGCCCCTCCTTTTGCAGATATAACGCGCAACAAATACCAACGATTCCACCACCAATGACCACGGTTGGATGCGTTGTAGTCATTATTATCCTCCTGGTTTTATTCAGGCGTGCTTGCAAGCAAACCCAAGTCGCAGCGATTCAGTTGTCGGCAAAAAACGCCTAGCTCAAAAGACAAACACCCCGCCTTTCGCAAGCCGGGGTGCTGTCTTATCGGTTAAAACACGTAACGACTAGCGACGATCAACTCGAGCTAGGAGCTGGCGTCGGGCTAGTAACGGCTGCGTCAGCAGCAGCGCCCAATGCTTCGGTAGAGGCAATCGCTTCCCCCTGTTTTTCCCACAGGGCACGTTCTGCATCGGTTGCCTTGGGCGAGAACAAGCCCATCTGTGCGTAAAGAATACCGATTAAGGGCGATAACCAGCAGGCAAAGGCCAGCGGAATATACAACAGGTTCTCGACGTTACCTTCGCCAATACCTAGCCCTAATACGCTAATGACGAAGGCACCACCTGCGTTCCATGGAATGAGCGGCGACATCAACGTTCCACCTTCCTCAACACCACGCGATAGGTTCAGGGTTGAGTAACCCAGACCACGGTAGGTAGGCGCGTACATACGCCCCGGTAGCGCAACAGATAGGTAGGGGTCGCCTGCCACTAGGTTAGTTGCAAAGGAGGTAGCAATTGCCGATGTTTGAACGCCTTTGAACGAGCGCACCTTGGACATAATGGCCTTGATGATGGTCTCCAGGCAGCCCGTTTTCTCCAACGCACCGCCAAAGGCCAAGGCAATCAGGATCAACGAGATGGTCCACATCATTGACTGAATGCCGCCACGGTTTAACAGGCTGTCCATGGCTTCCACGCCGGTTTCAATGGAGTAACCATAGTTAGCGTAAGTAACGATATCGTGCAGACCTACTCCCTGAACCGCCATGGCGGTTACCGCGCCTGCCATTACACCAGCAAACAGGGAGGGAATCGGCGGCATTTTCTTGATGGCTAGACCAATAACCAGCACCGCTGGCAACAGCAGCCAGATAGAAATAGTAAAGTGTTCGTCTAGTGACGCAGTGATGGCATCAATGCGCTCAAAAGATGCCGCTTGATCATCAATCATGGTGAAGCCCACCACCAGATAGATGGCTAACGCGATCAGCATGGCCGGAAGCGTCGTTGGCATCATGTTTTTGATATGCGAGAACACATCGTTGCCGGTAACCGCCGCCGCCAGGTTGGTGGTGTCGGAAAGCGGTGAGACTTTGTCGCCAAAAAAGGCGCCGGAAACAACCGCACCAGCGGTCCAGTAAATCGGAATTTCAAACCCAGCGCCGATACCAACAAGCGCCAAACCTACCGTACCAACGGTTCCCCAGGAGGTCCCCAAAGAAACGGACACCACCGCACAAATCAGCATCGCCGCGGCAAGGAAGAAAGCCGGAGACAACAGAAGAAGGCCGTAATAGATCAGACTGGGCACGGTACCGCTGGCAATCCAGACGCCAATAATCATGCCCACTAAGATCAACACCGAAACCGAAGGCAAAGACACGTTGATAACGTGAAACGCCCCATCTTCAATCCGCTTCCAGCGGAAGCCAAGTTTGATACCCACTAGTGAGGTTATCGCCAGGCCGATGGCCAGAGGGATATGTGGTGTGAAATCACCAAAATAGAAAATTTGTACCCCGATGGCGATTAGTGTCAGCACAACGGGCACAAGGGCAAGCCCGAGACTGGGTTTTTGACGGACCCTTTTTGGTTTATCTTCCATCTTATAGACCTCGTTATTATTGAGTTTTTAATAGGTTTATCAGCAGCGATGTTTTTCGTTCAGCAGGAGTTTTTGAGATTTATCATCTAAGGCGTTAGCAATAGATATGCTTTCTATGAGGTATACTGCCCTTTCATCTATACCAGCTAATTAAGCACAATGCGTCATCGCACTTTCAACACTTCAACAGCATTGCGATCACATCACTGTTACAAAAGAATACGAGGGTAACGATGACTTAACGTGTCTATTCCTCGGCTTTTCGTGCTGCTTCCAGGGGAAATACACATGGGCCAACAAATAATGCTGCTGAACTAAGTGCGTTAAAGAACTATTCAAATTTATCCATAAAACCTTTAAAAACAGAAAAATAAACTAAAAAGCGCCAGCTTTATAAGCAAAAAGCTGGCGTTAAATTTCAATTAAACAATAAGTTATTCCAATAACAGGGGAGTCAAATTGAGGCGATAGCCCAACCTGTTTGTTAGTTAACTAAGTACTCCAATAGCCTATGGTAAAGTGGAATCCCAAGCATCACGTTAAGAGGAAAAGTAATGCCGAGTGACGCTAGCATCGCAAGCCCAATGTTCGCTTGAGGGATAGCTGCACGCATTGCAGCTGGCGCCGCTATATAGGAGGCACTAGCAGCCAATGCGGCAAGAATCACCACAGAGCCTACTGGCAAACCAACCAGTGTACCTACCAGAATTCCCAGCAGTGACAGCAGCAAGGGCGTGACCAGTGCAAAAGTCACTAAGCGCCAATGATGCCACGGCATTGGGCGCAGCGTTTGCGCGGCGGTTAATCCCATTTCTAGCAGGAACAACGCCAGCACGCCCTTGAAAGCCCCAGTAAACAGTGCGGTGACTTCCTCTCCTTGAAATGGCCCGTATAGCGTGCCGATCACGACCCCACCCGCTAACAGGATAACGCCACGATTGGTTAAAGTTTCATGCCATAACTTGCTGGTGCTCTCTTTAACAGCGGCGCCTTGATAGCGTCTAAACAGGGCAATCGCCACCATAATCGCGGGCAGCTCCATCGCGACCAAGTAGAGCGTTACTTCACTACCCACCGCTAACTGACGTGCTTCTACATACGCCAGAGCGACCGCAAACGTACCCGCACTGACCGAGCCATAGTGAGCAGCAATGCTAGCGCTGTCGGCGGCGGAAAGGCGCACCCAGCGGCGCAACACCGGCATCAGCATCAGCGGTATAAACGCTGACAACAGCGCTACGCCGGTAAGTTCTGGCATCAGCCCCCAATGGATATTGCCATGCAGCGCCATTCCCCCTTTTAAGCCAATGGTGAGCATTAATAGCAGGCTTAAGGTGTCGTAAGTAGCTTTAGGTACCTGAAGATCCGACTTTACTGCTCCGGCGACTAGCCCCAATAAAAAAAACATCACCACAATATCTGGCATCACCACTGCTCCCTAGGGTCAAAAGAGACTGCATTTTGCGAGCGATGACACTAGATAACTAATAATATATTAAAAGAAAATCATAGATAATTATCTATGCAATTATCATCACCCTATCGCGACTCATTAATAAGCAGTGGTGATAGTTAATAGGCAGTGATGGTAGTTAAACTAAGGACATGAAAGAGTCACTAGGCGCGATGCCTGAAAGACCCCGCCCTGAGCAATCAGGGCGGGATGGTAAGAGCCTAACGTAACGTTAAAGGCCAATAGCAGATGAGGTGGAGCGGCGAGGATCGGCGCCACCAAAGAACATTCCATCTTTGATCATGATTGACTGAGCAGCGCCCATGGCTGACTGCTGACTGACCGTGTGGCCACGTTCTTCAAGCAAGTTAAGTGTATCTGGACTAAAGCCTGCCTCAACGCGAATCTCATCAGGCAGCCACTGGTGGTGCATGCGCGGTGCGCTAACCGCTGATTGGATATTCATATCATGATCAATCACGTTCATTAACACCTGTAGCGTTGTGGTGATAATACGTGAACCGCCGGGGCTGCCAGTCACCAGGAAGTTTTTGCCGTCTTGTTTGACGATAGTGGGCGTCATAGACGAAAGCATTCGTTTGCCTGGCTCGACCTTATTGGCTTCGCCTCCAATCAATCCATAGGCATTGGGCACGCCGGGCTTGGCTGAGAAATCATCCATTTCGTTGTTGAGCAAGAAGCCCGCGCCATCCACCACGATGCCAGAACCATAACTGAAGTTGATGGTGTACGTGTTTGAAACTGCCAGACCACCGTCATCTACAATGGAAAAGTGAGTGGTTTCATTGGATTCGTAGTCGTTCGGATTACCAGGCGCAATGTCTGCACTAGGAGTAGCTTGGTCACCAATCTGGCTACGCAGTTCGGCGGCATACTCCTTTGAGGTGATACCGGCCAGAGGCACATCGACAAAGTCAGTATCGCCTAGGAACTCCGAGCGGTCAGCGTAAGCACGCTTCATGGCTTCAGCCATTAGGTGCATGCTTTCAGCAGAGCCAAAGCCAAGTTCACCGATAGGGTATTCTTCGAGAATATTCAGCATCTGCACAATATGAGCACCACCAGAAGAAGGAGGACTCATGGCGTAAATATCGTAGCCGCGATAAGTACCGTGGCTGGGCTCACGGATGATGGGAGCGTAACTAGCCATGTCTTCCATGGTAATCAGCCCATCGTGACGCTCCATCTCGGCAACAATCAGCTCTGCCGTTTCTCCTTCATAAAACTCGCGAGCCCCTTGTTCAGCAATGCGCCTGAGTGTCGCGGCTAGATCAGGTTGCTTGAAAATATCGCCGACCTCGTAGGCGCTACCATCCTCCTTGAAGAACTTGGCCATGCTCGCATCCCAGGGCTCGAAGCGTTCTTTGGCCTCTTGTAACCCTTGAACAAAGCGCGGAGGCACCGCGAAGCCATCTTCAGCAAGACGAATGGCGGGCTCCAACGCTTCAGCAAGACTTAACGTGCCATACTCTTCCAGGGCCAGTGCTAGCCCCGCAACGGTGCCGGGAACGCCCGCGGCCAAGTGAGTAAAGCGGGAACGCTCGGTCACTGCATCGCCATTTTCATCTTGGAACATAGCTTCAAAGGCAGCTGAAGGGGCCATCTCGCGGTAGTCGATGGCAATGACTTCATCGCTTGTTTCATCCGAGATCAGCATAAAACCACCGCCACCGATATTACCGGAACGGGGCTGAGTCACCGCTAGCGCAAAGCCGGCCACTACGGCAGCATCAACGGCGTTGCCTCCTTCAGCAAGCACATCACGGGCAACCTCTGAGGCAAGAAAGTGGCTGGTAGCGACCATGCCATGGCTACTCTCTTGGGGATGAAAGCGCTCACCTTCCAAGATCGCTTGCTGAGAGAATGCCTGTGGAGAGACTAACAACCCGCCGATACATAAACTGGCCGTCAGCGTTTTAAGCGGACGCGAAGTTAAAAAGGGGATCATCATAGGTGGAATTCCTTATAGTTATTAGCTTAAAAATATTTAGAATATAACAGCATGCTTTTCTTCAACGCTATTCAAAGCCATGTTCTTGGCCTTGAGGAGCAACCCAACGTGCGCCACCTTAGTGTAATGTGGTTTAAACTCGTTTGTCTTCACCTGTCCATTAACGGCAAGGAATAGCCTAGCTTTTCGATGATGGCTTGCCAGGTATTCGTTGATAAAGCTGATCTACACCACTACCGAATAATGATGCATTAAGAGACGCCCCAGGAGTTGCGGTTGCTATGAATATTCGCCATCTGACCTTTAGGTTGCTCCAGGTATACGTAACCGTCGTTAGATGTGGCTCCATCAGCGAAGCCGCAAGACAGCTTCACCTTACCCAGCCAACCGTGTCACAGCAGTTGAAACGCCTCAGGGAAGCGGTAGGCAGTCCGTTGTTAGAACAGCATGCCCAGCGACTGACGATGACCGCCACAGGGCAAGCGCTTTATCAGGCAAGTCGGGATGTGTTGGGGCGCTTTGATGACTTTGCGGACCAGCTCAGTGATTTACAGTATGGCAGTAAGGGGCGATTTAGCATTGCCCTCGTGAACACTGCTCAGTACGTCTTACCACGCCTCTTAGGACCTTTTAGTCAGGCGTTCCCAGATGTCGATGTCACCGTTCATATCGGTAATCGTCGACAGGTATTGGCGCGCTTTGAGCGCCAGGAAGACGATCTTTATGTCTTTAGCCACCCGCCCGCGCTTGCTCACGCGGTCGCGTCACGCTTTATGCGCAACCCCTTAGTTGCCATTGCCGCCGCCGACCACTCTCTGGCTCAACAGAAAGCCGTGACGATGGAGCAGCTACTAAGTGAGCGCTTACTGCTACGCGAGCCTGGCTCTGCCACACGCATGTTATTAGACAGCTGGCTGCAAGAACACGGACTGACCATGCAAAAAACATTACAGATGGCCAGTAACGAGGCCATACGAGTAAGCGTGGCAGCCAATATGGGCGTTGCAGTGTTATCTGAACATGTTTTGCCTAATAAGCATCCTGATCTAGTAGTGTTACCCGTTCAGGGGCTACCTATTGAAAGTCACTGGCAATTTATCGTGCGCAATGATCAGCGCCTTCCACAGTCAGCACAACGCTTTCTTCACTACGTTCACGAACACCTGACACAGTGGATTGAACCGCGCTTTGTATGCAATGAACTAGACACCCTGCTGAACGCCTACCCGACGTTTCCCTTGCGTGGATAAGGCTTCGATTAATTGACTTGCAGACGCAACGATTCCCGCTAATGTGTGAAGCCTACGCTTGGAATAACGCCTAAGTGAGCACACTAAGAGATTAGATAGCATGCTGTATGGGATAAGTTTAGCCGTCGGTATCGTACTATTAACGCTGGGGGGCGAAGCTCTCATCCGTGGCGCTGTCGCCGGGGCCAAACGAATGGGAGTCTCTCCACTATTAACAGGCCTCGTCGTCGTTGGTTTTGGCACCTCTTCCCCCGAACTGGTTGTTTCCATTGATGCCGCCATTCGCCAGCAACCAGATATTGCCGTCGGCAATATCGTGGGCAGCAACATAGGCAACATACTGCTGATTCTTGGTCTTTGCGCAGTCATTTGCCCCATGTCAGTACAGCCGCTGGCGCTAAGACGAGACGGTGTGGTGGTCGTCGGCGCTAGCCTGCTATTTGTTGCTCTGGCCTGGAGTGGCGCCCTCGGCCGCTGGGATGCGGTCATATTATTAGCCGCGTTGACGGCTTATCTCATTTGGGCATATCGCACTGAACGCGCTCAACCACTTCCCGCAGCTGAAATGCATAGCGCAGAAGCAGACGAACTCACTGCAATTCCAAGCTCAACAACCATGATAGTTATGGCGCTTATTGTGGGGCTTGCGATGTTGATAGGTGGCTCGCAGCTGTTACTTTATGGTGCCATTGGCTTAGCCCAAGCCATGGGTATTTCCGAAGCAGTTATTGGCTTAACGATTGTTGCGGTAGGTACCTCGTTACCCGAAATGGCGGTATCGGTGATTGCGGCTCTTCGCCGCCACGCAGATGTGGCTGTCGGAAATATTTTGGGCAGCAACATTTTCAACCTTCTAGGCATCTTAGGTATATCAGCTTTTCTACAGCCCCTGCCTATTGCCGAGCGAGTAAGTCAGTTTGACCAATGGGTGATGCTCGGAGCAGCAGGCATATTGCTACTATTTCTTTACACAGGCATGCGGCTATCTCGCTGGGAAGGAGCCGCGCTACTGGGCGGCTATGTAGCCTACCTTACGCTAAGTTTTACAATCGTCTGAGGAATTAGCTGTGCAGATTGCCACCCTCGGCCCTAGCGGCAACAATCATGAATTAATTGCTCTGCGCTATTTAGCGAAGCATGGTCAGCCATCCACGAATCTTCAGCTTTTCGAACAGTTTGAAGAGGCGTTTGAAGCGCTGGTTGAGGGGCGAGTAAGCCATCTGCTCCAGTGCACTGCTCACTTTGCCCACAGCGATTGCGTGGGCCGCTATATGCACCGCGCCTATCCGGTTGATGTCTTTATTGCCGGCAGCAAGCCTTTAGCGTTAGTTGCTCAGCGTAGTATTGCCACTCCTCGTCATGTGGCTATTCAACCAGCTACCCGCCATTACACGGATTTAAGCAGCTTTGGCGATATTATCGAGGCACCCACGACGGTTGCCGTGGCTGAAGGCTTGCTAGCGGGTACTTTTGAGGCCGGGATTTGCGCTGAAGAGGTCATAAATCAAGCGCCTGAGCAACTGAAGCTGGTGCAGTCACTGGGGCCTGCACTAGATACCTGGGTGGTGTATGCCACCACCCAATTACCGGCCACGTCGCCGTTGTTTTTAAACCATGTACCATTAAACGAGAAAGATAACAGCGGCACCCGCCACCACGAGCATTACGCGAAGCCAAATGGCTTTACGGGCGATGACACCAAACGAAATAGCCGTTAAACCAGCGGCTATTTTTAAACCATCGAGCAAAGCGCCCGCTGGATTAAAAGCAAGCTGAATAACGTCAGGGTTCGCGACCATCGCTAATGGAATGATGTACAGCCCTATCCCCAAAGCCATGGCCTTAAGCGCTACTTTCAGCCAGTTTTCGCCTACCATCCCCGCCGCGATAAATACTCCCCCACAGACAGGTGGCGTAATCGTCGAAAGCAGCGCATACCAAAACACAAACAAGTGCGCCAACAACGGCTCTAATCCGAGTGATATCAGCGCTGGCCCCGCCACCGACACACAAATCACATAGGCTGCTGTTGTCGGCACCTCCATGCCCAAAATCAGGCAGGCCAGTGCGGTTAACAACAGCGCAGGCCATAGCAGGTCATTTGAGAGCGATAAGATACCCGACGTGATCTTTACACCAAGGCCTGTTAACGAGAGCACACCAATCACCAGAGAGGCACACAAAATAATCGCACCAATGGTGGCAACTTGCCGCCCTGCGGTCACCACTGCATCCGCTAAGCGATTTGCAAACCCAGTGATTGAGAAACGCAGCGTAACATCGACCAATAGCAGCGCTGCACCGGCAAATATCGCAATACTAGCGGCATATTGAGGTGTGTATCCGCCGTTAAAAATACGCTCTAACAGCAGTACAAATGGCACCGCAAAAAAGAGTGATGTGATGAGTACTTCTTTGGCGGCTGGCTGCTCGCTGGCATCAATCGGCTGCAAGTCATGACGCGTTGCGTAGGCATTAATGCCCATCCATACCGTCAGAAAATAGAGCACCGCCGGTAGCGTTGCTGCTGCCATGATTTGTGTGTAGGGCGTGCCGGTTAGCTCGACCATGACAAAGGCTCCCGCCCCCATCAGCGGTGGCATTATTTGCCCGCCTGAAGACGCCACCGCTTCTACTGCGCCCGCAAACGAACGCGGGTAGCGCAAACGTACCATAGAGGGAATCGTAATCGCCCCAGTAGAGGCAACGTTCGCCGAGGCTGAGCCTGAAATGGACCCCATCAGCGCCGACGAGATCACCGACACTTTAGCCGCACCACCGGTTAAGCGCCCAGCAACGGCACTCGCTAAATTCATGAAACCTTGGCCAGCTTCGCCAGCATTAAGCACCGCACCAAAGATCACAAAGATAGCCACGACACCCACGCTAACCCCCGTCAGCGAGCCCCATAGCCCCCCTTCTGCAATCGTCAATGAGCCCACCATGCTTTGCAGCGGCAAACCAGGGTGGCCAAATGCCCCCGGCACATACTGCCCGAAAGCGCCGTAAAGCAGTGCCAATAGCGCAACCAATGGCAGCGGCCAACCGATCGCACGCCTGGCGGCCTCCAGAGCCAGTACAATTAAGAAAAGACCAATCGCCATCTGCAGATGGGTATCAATAAAGCCATACTGATTCGCCAGTGAGGCTTCATTAAGCGCGATGTAGGCACAAGCGGCTACCCCCAATAGCGTCAGCCCCCAGCCACTAATGCGCTGAAAAGAGGTTTTAGCCATATAAATCAACACCCAAGGCAGCAGTAGCGCCATATGCAATGGCCTGCTCACCAGGGCGGGCGTTAAACCGTAAAAAATCAGTCCTAAATGAAACCCAACGCTAATGACACCTAACGCAATCCAACCAGGGGACGCCACCGCATTAGGTGTGGCGTTATCAGCCGTCTGAGACGAAAAAAGAGCATGCATGCCGAGTTGCCTATCCCTATAAAACGACGCAACGGCCTACAGACCGTTGCGTATTATCAGTGCCAAAAAACGCTGCTAAGGCAGCCTTTATCGAAGAGCGTCAGGCACATCGACTCCCGCTTCTTCATAATAACGCAGTGCACCGGGGTGCAGCGTACCGGTCATATTACTCAGCATGTCGGGCGAGATACTGCTCCACCAAGCCGTTTCTTCAGCCATGGCATCGCGACGCTCCCAGAAGGTTTTTGTCAGGGCATACGCGGTATCGTCATCCATTTGTGTGGTCGTGTAAGCGATGACCGGCAGTGACGTGGTTTGCACATCCTCGTCCACGCCAGGGTACGTGCCACCAGGAATCGTCTGACGAGCAGCACCTGTTTGCGCTATCTGCTCATCACTAAAGCTAACCAGAGTGATTGGCATGCTGGCAGCCGTTTCAATAACATTCGGGGTTGGGAAGGAGCTGGCCGTCACAAAGGCATCAATCTGACCATTTTTTAACGCATCTGGCCCACTTCCAATAGAAGCGTCAGCAACACGTACTTTCTCTTCCAGCCCAAACAGCTCTAGATACCGAGCAGCTTCCCGAGCGCCAAAAGTACCTCGGCCGATTAAGATGTGCTTATCTTCAAGCGCCGCCATATCGGTCACACCGCCATCGCCTGCGATCACAAAATGCATGGTGATAGAGGGAATAGGAAATAGGCCACGAATTTCTTGGAAACGAGGATGCTGACGCTCGGCAAAAGCCCCTTCCCCAGCCATAGCCTGTTCAACTAAGGCTGGCGGCGTAGTGAAGACATAGTTACCTTGCCGAGCCATCACCTCCATCACGTTCTGAACCGAGCCCTGGCTCTCTTCTAGGGTCAGGATAATGGCATCGTCAGTGCCTTGGCGCACTGCCTCAGAGAGTTCAACACCCATCTGGTAATAGGCGGTTCCCGCCGATGCTGATTTATAGGTAACCCGTGTTTCTGCTTGTGCTGTCATTGTCGCAGCGGCAAGGGCAAGCGTGGCAGCCGAGACGCCTAACGTGCGATAAAGGGAGCGAATTGAGTGGTGCATATGAGTTCCTTAACGTGTCCAACGGCCAGCTGTGTGGCCTCGTTTTTATTGACTGAATGCGATGACAAAGGCTAAATTCCAAGCCTTTAGACGCGGCATAATGATCAACCATACCAACGCAGCCATCAATATGGTCGCGCATGCTGCTCAATTTTATTACCGCCTGAAGATCGACCCACAAGCCGCAAATATACCTACAAAGCGACGGAGACCAACAAATATCGTAAATCTATTATGTTTATCTGATTTATGATTAAACTCTTTACATTTATTTGGCCATTTTACTATTAGCTAAACGGATAATTTCCAAAAAAAAGACGTAATAACTTGCTTATCAAAGCATTTCATTCGGTTTAATTACGTATTGCAATGCAATATAACTTGTTAAACTAACGCCGCTTATTCCCCCTACCTTTTAACCAATATAAGGATAAATACGCCATGCCGACGTTACATAATGACCCAGGCCAGCTCCGAGTTTCTCGTTGCTGGCCTTTTTTGTTAGCAGCCTTATTATTATGCATGAGTCCTTCCGCTTTTGCAGTGACTGGAGATATCGACTTAACCTCCTCAACCGTCGGATTTTTTGCCGTAGCGATCTTCGTGCTTGCCTATGCCTTAGTAATGGCAGAAGAAAAGATCCACATGCGTAAGTCTAAACCGGTACTGGTTGCTGCCGGTATTATTTGGGGACTCATTGGCTGGGTGTACGTCCAAAACGGCATGTCCGATACGTCAGAGCATGCGTTTCGTGTGACACTTTTGGAGTTCACCGAGCTAATGCTGTTCCTGTTGGTAGCCATGACGTATATCAACGCCATGGAGGAGCGCCGTGTATTTGACGCCCTTCGCTCGTGGATGCTGCGCAAAGGCTTTAGCTACCGCCAGCTATTCTGGCTAACGGGCGGCCTTGCCTTTGTACTCTCTCCCATTGCCGATAACTTAACTACAGCGCTACTAATGTGTGCCGTTATCACCAAGGTTGCTGAAGGAGATAAACGCTTCATTAATCTCGCCTGTATCAACGTTGTGGTAGCCGCCAATGCCGGTGGTGCCTTTAGCCCCTTCGGCGATATCACCACGCTGATGGTCTGGCAAGCCGGTATTATCCAGTTCCAGGAATTTTTCATCCTCTTCCTGCCTGCCTTGGTAAACTTCCTGATTCCTGCGGTCATCATGAGTATATTTATTAAGGATCAGAAGCCCAGCAGCGTTTATGAAGATGTATGGCTCAAACGCGGTGCACGGCGAATTATTGCGCTGTTTTTGATCACTATTGCCACTGCTGTGCTGTGCCATACGCTGCTGCACTTGCCGCCTGTACTCGGCATGATGACGGGTCTTGGCTACCTACAGTTTTTCGGCTATTACCTACGTCGCAGCCTGCCTCGCTCACTGGAACGCAAGCGTGAACGCTACAGCCGCCAAGGCGATAATAAAAAGCTTGAGCAGTTGGGTGGCGTGGTGCCGTTTGATGTTTTCAATCGTGTCGCCCGCGCCGAGTGGGACACTCTGCTGTTCTTCTACGGGGTGGTTATGTGCGTAGGCGGCCTTGGCTTTATGGGCTACCTTGGCCTGCTTTCCGAAGCGCTTTACACCGGTTGGAACGCCACCTGGGCCAATATTATCTTGGGGGTTGTGTCAGCAGTAGTCGATAACATTCCGGTAATGTTCGCCGTACTGACCATGGAGCCTGAAATGTCCCACGGGCATTGGCTACTGATTACGTTGACGGCCGGTGTAGGGGGCAGCTTGCTCTCAATTGGCTCGGCCGCAGGGGTTGCCGTGATGGGGCAAGCGCGTGGCGCTTATACCTTTATGGGCCACCTACGCTGGGCACCGGCTATTTTTCTAGGCTACGTCGCCAGTATCATTGTGCATATGTGGCTTAACGCCAATAGCTTCACCGTCTTTGGTTAACGAACGGTTGACACCAGTTCAAGCCCGCGTCACGCGCTAACAAGTGCTGCGCGGGCTTTTTAGTACGCCTCAAATAAATACTCAATTGGCGTCGGGCGGCCAAATAAATAGCCCTGATAGCGGTAACAGCCATGTCCTTTAAGCCAATCAAACTGCTCTTTTTTCTCGACGCCTTCAGCCACTACGGTTAAACCGAGACTGACCGCTAAAAGAATCGTGGTATCCACAATCGCCGCATCGGTTTTGTCCGTTAATAATTCGCGAATAAACGACTGATCGATCTTTAGCTCGTCCAACGGTAAGCGTTTCAGGTAGCTCAGCGACGAGTAGCCCGTGCCAAAATCATCCAGCGCGAAGCGAATACCTTGGGAACGAAGCTTTAACATGGTGCTACGTACTCGCGTGGGTTCGCTCATCAATAGGCTCTCAGTCACTTCCAGCACCAAACGACTCGGCGGTGCCTGGGTTAGTGCTAACAAGCTTTCTACATCGCGTACGAACCCAGGCTGCTGGAACTGCACCGAACTCACGTTAACTGAGATAGTGAGTGCCTCATAAGCAGGCTGCTGCGCCCATTTTGCTAATTGTTCACAGGCTAATTTCAGCACCCAGTGCCCAATAGGTAGAATCAGCCCGGTTTCTTCCGCAAGGGGAATAAAGGTGGCTGGCGATACCCAGCCACGCTGAGGGTGGTACCAGCGTAGTAAGGCCTCAACGCCAGTAGTGACGCCTTGATGGTTGACCTGCACTTGGTAATGTAGCGACAGCTCGTTGCGCTCTAAGGCTTGATGCAGATCCCCCTCAAGCCTAGCCCTCTCCAGCACACTGGTTTGCATCTCCATATTAAAAAAGCGCAACGAATTACCGCCAGCTGCTTTGGCTTGTTGTAGCGCCATGTCTGCTTGTTGTAAAACACTGTTCACACTCAACCCCAAACACTTAAACAGTGAAATACCAATGCTGGCGGTAATCGGCAGTGCCCGGTCGTTACGCAGCTTAGCAACCGCTTCTAAGAGCTGCCTTGCAAGGCGTTCAGCATTGTGCGTTGCTTTACCTTGCTGTTCACCTAATGTATTTAACAGTACGACAAACTCATCGCTACTAAAGCGGGCAACGGTTGCCTCCTGGGGCAAATGTATTTGCAAACTTTCGGCGACATTAATCAATAATTGATCGCCACTCTCGTGGCCCTGAATGTCATTCACCAATCTAAAATTATCTAAATCAACAATAAAGATTGCGCTGAAGTTTGTTGTGCAATTATTTTGATCCGTGGCATCGGCTAACAATTCCATGAGATGCCGACGATTCGGAAGGCCAGTCAATGCATCATAAAACGCCAAATGGTGGGTTTTAGATTGCATTTCCAGATACTCAGTTAACTCCGTAGAAATACCACATAAGCAAGGCGCTTCACCTGGCGCCGTAGTTAATGGCATCTTAATCGATAGAAAAGTGCGTACATGCTCCTCACCCTGCAGCATATTATGCTCTTCAATCGTGACTTTCTTCCCTGAATCTAAAATATTTCGATCAACTTTCTTTATGGCCTTGGCACTTTCGGCATTAAAAAAATCATCATCATACTTCCCAACAATATCTTCTATTGGCCGCTTAAAAAGCTCACTCATTCGACGATTAACGTAACGATACTTTAGCGAGGAAGACTTAATATAGATATATGCATCGACACTATCTAAAATAGTCGCCAATAGCACTTCATGAGTATTTAGCTGTTCTCGGCTAAGTTTCATACGGCGTTTAAGTAGCACATTGCCTAAAAGCGCTAAAATAAGCAGTAAAATAAGTAAGCTAGTCCCCCACCATACCCACGTGGGAATCAATTGGGATGGCCCCGTCATAGCTCGCCATGCACCTAACGTTTCATAATAAACGGAGCCTTTATCCTGTTTCCATCGACGTAGAACATCATCAATACGACTAAGTATCTCATCAGGAAGTTGTGGGGATGCGGCATAGAACAGCCTCGCTGGCTGAAAAATAACAGGCGTATCACTCAACCCATAATCGTGAGCCCGCCAGTCGCCAAATAGATGATTGGCAGCCACAAGGTCTGCCTCACCATTCGCAACTGCCTGAAACCCTCTAGCGAAACTACTCACGGGCAGCCAAGTGACGTTGATATCAAAACGCTCGGTTACCGCCGCCAAATAGCGTTGCTGAACGGACCCTGACACCACGGCCACACGCTGCTGCTCAAGATCAAAAATAGCGCCGATCTTAGCCCCTTCGCGCTGGTAAAGCTGTGACCAACTATGCATCACCGGCTCTTCATGAAACGCGATACGCTGAGCACGCTCTTCACTCCAGGCAACATCAGGTAGTAAGTCAATGTTTCCTTGCTCTAACAGGGTAAGACAGTGTTGAAAGTCACATTGAAGACTTTCCAGCTGCCACTGCTCTTCTCTGGCAATCGCCTGTAAAAGGTCGCCTAGTACGCCTCGAGGGCGACCTTCATCATCAGCGAAGAGTTTTGGCGGATTGTGGTACACACCAACAGTCAGTGTCTCAGCCGATACGGGAGTTGTTACTAAACATCCACCTAGCAGTAATGCCCCTGACATAACGTGGGCTAGAACGCACAACGCACCCTTTTGAGTAGAAGGTAAGCGAGGTCCGAAGCAGCCCAACGTCTGGAACATAGATAAACCTACCCACCAGGCATAATAAGAGGGCCCGCGCGCTCAACAACCCGTTGCCAGGCAGGGTCATTTTCAATGCGTGCCACAAACGCTGCGATAGCCGGATACCTTGCCAACGATTGTGTCGCGGCAACGGCCTGTAGCGGAAAACTCATTTGTATATCGGCCCCACTCGGCCAGTCACCCGCAAAATTACTTCGTTTGTGTAGGTGCGATTCAATAATGGTTAGATGTTGTTTAAGTTGGGGCTGGATAAATCGCTGCTGCACCGTTGAGCTAATTCCTTTTGCTAGCGGCTTAATCAGCCACGGAGACTGCTTAGGTAGCTGGCTAAAGACCAGCCCCATCACTAACAGCGGCATTAACGAGCCTTCTGCATAATGAAGCCAGTAGCGATAATTTACCCACTCATTACGGTTTTCTTCAAGGTGTTGATCTTTAGTATTACTATAGCTATTGACGAGATAATCAATAATTGCCCCTGATTCTGCTACGGTCAGCTCACCGTCGGTGATAACTGGCGACTTACCCAGCGGATGGATTTTTTTAAGTGATTCCGGGGCTAGCTGAGTTTTAGGATCTCGCTGATAAACCTCAATATCATAATCAAGGCCAAGTGTTTCCAGAAGCCATAAAATACGGTGGGAGCGGGATTTTTCGAGATGGTGAACGCGGATCATAACGACTCCATGGGGCGACTTGGTGCGCTAGCATTGCACCAATGTCAGTTATCCTTTTGCTGCAAGCGTATTTAGCTTAGCACTATTGCGGCGTTGAACCCCATGAAGCTTAACAATTATTTATCTTATTAAAGAAACCCGAAGAGCATGACTTAAGGCACTATCAGATTAAAATCAAGCCCATGTTTTAACTCATTTTTAATAATATGGACATGCACTCACCCACTCTGTACTACGTTCTATGTCCATGACGCCAACGTGACAATATATCTAATGGCGACCATTTCCCTTCCAACCAAGGGGCAAGTAGGCGCGTTGAAAGTGGAATAAATAAAAACACCATGACAGGCGTCAACATCATCGTACTGACCAGAACACGGGGCACCATGGGCCAGTCCGCTAAAACACTGCCAAATACCCAGTTAAACAACAGTGAAATGGGAAAAAAAGCCAACCATACAGCGATGGCTTGTTTCCAGCGCGGAGGCGTCGTGCCCGAGCTAGACTGAAACCAAGCATCTAGACCGGTGGCACGGTGCTCATGCGGAGCGTCATACAACCCCTTACCTCGCTGTAGCCATGCATTGCGTGAAGCCGAGTGCTCCCAGGCTGTTAACGTGTCACTGCTACTAAAGCGGAAAATGATTTGATATTCGTCATCGCTATTGGGTGGTGCCAAGACACCGGATCCCAGATAACCGGGAAAGTCAGCCGCTAAGTCGCGGCCTTCGTTTAACCAACGGTTAAAATCGTGATAACGGCCGCTCGCCACTCGACGGGCTACCATTAGCGTAACAGGTGAGGCAGACATGATATATCTCCTAATGTGGTCACAGCGAATTGCCGGGTAGGCAAGCTGTTGGCCTTCAGGTGGGTAACCCCAAAAGCAGTACTCGCATTATACAGGCAATGATGATGCCATGTGATGACAAGCAGTGGTGATAAGGTGATAACTAGTGGCCTGGTAGTGGCTGACGACGTTCGCCACGCTGAAAAGACCTAACGTGTAAGTAAATATCAATGGCGCTGCGAATTGCATCGGCCTCTAGAGCATCAGGTACCACGATAGGCCCTTTCACCTCCCCTCCTGAGCGCAAAACCCTATCCACATCAGCACGATAGCGTTCCAAAAGGTGTTCTATGTTGATACGCATACGATGCACTTCTAGCGAGAAAGCATGTCTTTGTTCGTTACGCTTAACGACATCCAATGGATTTTCTGCCACTTCGATTAGGCTCTCCAGGGTATTGAGCACTAATTTTTCGGCTCTATTTAGATTGGGTATAACGGCATAAATGAGTTCATGAAGCGTTAGATTTGCATCGCTATGGTGCATATGCCAAGTCAACTCTTTGAGAGAGGCTGAATGTTGATAAAACGACTCTGGTCAGAAAATTCCAATCGATAAACGCCATGAACGCCCTCTTGTCCTACTACGCGGCGCAGCGCTTCCGCAGGAAAAATGACCCAGCGGCCATCAACGCTGCGCGCTCGCACGTTCGAGTAGCGTCCTTCGTAATGCGCCAGGCACTCACTTTTTGACAGATGGATAACAACATCGATGATGGGCATGCGAATGATTAACCAAACAATAGCTAAGCGGTCGTTTTAGGCACGACAATGACGTGCTGCGATTTCTACATAGATGCTCTATGCTAACGCAAACAGCCTATCCTTCGGTAATTGCTTATGGATCTTTCTACCCTAACCCCCTCTGTTTCTTCATATGCGTTACCGCAGCCTAAGGTAAGCAGTACACAGGCTAATCGGATGGCGTCGGAAGAACAGAAGTCTCACGCCTCAGAGATTGCACAAGCCAGTGAAGAGACGGACTCATCCGCCAATCGCGAAACGACCGGCCCTACGCGCCCCGACGGTACGCCGCTAGCACCGGAAGAGATCCAGCTTTTAGAACAGCTTAAGCAAACTGACCGGGAAGTTCGCCAGCATGAAATGGCCCACCAGACGGTAGGCGGCCCCTACACCGGCGGTGCCAGCTATGAGTACGAAGTTGGGCCCGACGGCAAACGCTATGCAGTGGCAGGCGAAGTTCCTATTGACTATGGCCCCGTGCCAGGTAACCCCACGGCGACTATTGAAAAGATGCAAACGGTCATCGCGGCAGCGTTGGCGCCGGCAGAACCTTCTTCTAAAGATATACAGGTGGCCGCTCAGGCAAGACAGTATTTATTGGAAGCCAAACTGGAAGCCGCTCGCGAGCAGAGCGAAATGAATGCTGCGCGAAGTGCTGGGGAGGCTACTACAGATACAGAAGAAGTGACCACAACATCTGATGAGCAGGCAGCCTGATCCGTTGGCTTTCCTACATTGGGTTGCAATTACATTGCAATTACTCAGCCTATTAATGTTGCTTAGGGTGCTGGTGAAGCAGCCCCTAAAAAGCGCTGATTCCAGTAATCGATATCCAGTGGCACGCTGACCACGGCTCGACCGCTGCCAGGTGCGTGGATCATCTGCCGGTTCCCGCCATAAATGCCTACGTGTGTGGCTTTGGCGCCATCTCCAAAGAACAGTAAATCACCTGGACGTGGCGCATCAACCGACGGCAGCGAGCGGAACTGATCGTTAGCAGTGCGGGGCACGCGGATGCCCGCAGCGCGATAAGTCATTTCCACAAGCCCCGAACAATCCAGCCCCTCCGGTGTATTGCCGCCAAAGCGATACGGTGTGCCAATCGCTTGCTGGGCATGAGAGAGAATCAGCGCGCGCTCCATCGAAATACCCGCTTGATCATTTGAGGCGGGAGCAGTCGTGATCTCTTTGCTGGCACACCCTGCTAATAGCAGCAGCGTGAATAGCGTTAACAGTGGGGACAGACGGATAAATGGCATACATCGCTCCGGCTCAGCACGTTAGCAATGCTTATATCATGGCCTATGCGCAGCTTACCCGCTACTGATTCGTAGGTTGTTATTACTAACACACGGTGACTAACGCCCTATCCACTCAACAAAGGTGGTTTCGCCCAGCGCATGCCGCTCGTGGCGCAGGCGGCTCATTGCAGCATAGGGCAAGTCCATCACTAAGCCGTTACCAAGCGGCTGCCCCAGCACTTGGCGCAGCAGCGCATTGCAGACAAACAGATGTGCAACTACCAACACGTGCTTACCGGGCGGATTAGCCAACAGCCGCTGCCAGGATTCACTAACCCGAGCATCCAGCGCCGCCAACGTTTCTCCTTCTGGGGGCGCGGATAGACAGGGATTAAACCAAAATTCGCTCATCGGCTCGCTGCCCTCATCGGCAAATACCTGGGCATGCGTTTTGCCTTCCCAGCGTCCCAGGTGAAGTTCAGCCAAGTCATCATCAACTTGTACAGGCACATCAAACTCCTCGCCCAGCCACAGCGCAAATTCGCGGCAACGCATCAGTGGCGAACTAATAATCGCATCGTAAGGTGGCCTGCCGTCCACCGTGTGGCGCATAACGGCATCACTCACTTGCTTCCAGCCCTTTTCATTCAGCGGGTGGTCGGTACTGCCACGTAACATGCGCCCGCCGACTGGCTCCCCATGGCGCATAATATCGATGGTGGTGATGTCTGCATTAGGAAAGCGCATGATTTCTGTTCCTCGACAGGCTGACTAGATGATTGCGTGACGCACACGGGCAAAGCCCCTCTCGGACACCAGCACCATGGCAAAAATCATCACATAGATAACGCTAACTGGATTCCAGGCGAGGCTGTTAATTGAGGCATTGAGCTACAAGCCAATACCATCATTGCCGGTAATGCTAATCACTGACGAGTCACGTAGATTGATTGCCAGTCGATACGTTGAAAGGCCAATTAAGCACGGCATCACCTGAGCGGGTTATTTAGCAATGCCGCTATGGTGGTGTCCAACCATGACAGCGAAGAGACACTAAAATGACAAACGCATGACCCCTCAGTGACAGTTCAGTGAGTAAAGCTACCTACTCCACGTCGGCACCACACAGCACCCTCGGCGCTCTACGAATAAACTGTTACCCACTATTTTTTTTGCTTGGTGCTTTAACTCGGAAAGTTGGGCGGCAATGTCTAGTGCCTTGCAGCGAGAGGTATCAGTGACCGGCTTAACAGCAATAGAAACACTGACAAAAGGAATAAACGTCACCGCACCCTGGCGGTTTTCTATATGGACTCCCCCTTGCTGACGGTCTACATCTTCATAAAACCCGGGCGCCATCACTTCAAAAGAGTGCAATATTTGCTGGCAAACGCCCTCCCACTGCGCTAAGGGAAGCAGCATCATAAAGTCATCACCACCAATATGACCGATAAACCCGCCAGCGCTTTCTACCTGCGCCTGAAGCAGACGTGACAAGGAAATAATCACGTGATCGCCACGGGCATAGCCATAAGCATCGTTAAAGGCTTTGAAATTATCTAAATCAACGTAGGCGGCCGCAAACCCTTCGCGCTGATCGAGATAAGTGACCAGCGTTTCGTTTATCAGAATATTACCCGGCAACCCGGTAAGCGGGTTGGCATGACGGGCCTGACGCACCTGAATGGCGGTAATTTCGCGCAACAGATCCACAATAGTCCCCATTCCCAGATAGCAACCGCGACTATCCACAATCACGAAATCTTCCTGCTCGATATCGCGGCTATCGGTTAGCTGCTGGCTAAGCGCCTCAAGAGACAAGTCTGCGTCGGCCACTAACATTTTTGGGTCTGCAATCTCTAACACCCGACGCTTTGCATACAACGCGTGGCTATAGGGGTTGGTAAATAGCGTTAAAAACGCATTGCGACGCACCACGGCTATTGGCACGCCATCTTCTACCACCGCCACGCAGCGTAGGGTTGTAACATCACGAAATCGTTCGGCAAGCTCTGGCACAGAGCACGCCGGCGACACAGCACTTATCGAACGTAAAATAGAGTGGGCGGTGCGCCCCGCCGGGCCTTTTAGCTGTGTCGTGGCAGGCAACAGCATATCTAGCTGCAAGGGCGGATGAAGGCTTGGTCGTGCAAAGTAAAATCCCTGAAGCAACGCCAATCCTCGGTCTAATTCCCATAGACAAAGGTGCTCAGCGGCAGTCTCAACTCCCTCAGCAATTAGTTGGCAGTCTAAGCTGCGCGCTACATCGAGAATCGAGCGTAAGAACTCACGCTTGGCCGGCTCTTGATCAATGCCAGAAATAAAGTGGCGGTCTAGTTTGACGAAATCAGGACGTAGTTCAGACCAATGGCGCAAACTGGAATGGCCAGCGCCTAAGTCATCCAACGCTACTTGAAAGCCCATGTCGCGATAGTGAGCCACTGCTTGACGCATCAGCTCGTAATCATGAATAGGCACATGCTCAGTCAGCTCGATAACTACCCGCTCTGGGGGCAGGCCGCTCTCTTGGATGAAACTCAGCGTTAAGCCTTCACGGAAGTCACGCTCAACAATCGTCAGCGGCATCACGTTCAGAAACAGCAATCCAGGCAGTTCAAGTTCTGCAAAACGCTGAATCGCTAACCGTCGACACAGCAAATCCAGCTCGACTAATAACCCTGCTTGAGTCGCCACCTCAAACAGGCGTAATGGCGAGTGTAGCGGCGATGTTTTCGGGCCACGAATAAGCGCTTCATAGCCATAAATAGCCTGTTGATTGGCATTCACAATGGGCTGAAACAACACATGCAGCTCTTCTGCTGCGATAATCTGGTTCAACCACTGTGCTTCTTGTGCGGTCATATACCTGCTGCCCTATCAAACGTCGCCTGTTCCTTTGAGTGTTATAGCTCCAGCTGATTTTAAAGCGCCATCAGGAAAGCATTCGGACAGCAATCGTGCGACATTTCCATGTCGTTTGTATGACACTAAGGCCAACAGCCGCGGGCTAAGAGCGCGGGAGTTCTGACGGTGGAAACACCACATCACCGCCATCGACGTCTAACTGGCGAATATCCGTTGGGTGGCCCTGTTCATCCAGGCTTACCAGCCCAATCCCACTGGCATTCCATAGCCGCTCTCCAGCGCTGGCCCGGTCTGGGTCGCGGGGGTGAATACTCAGCTTGCGGCGCTTGGTGAACCAGTTGAGCGGTGAAAACGGCGCATAGAGCCAACGGTTCAAGCGGTCAAACGTGTTCAACAGCTGTTGTGGAAACGTATTTTTGATCCCGCTGGAGGTAATTTGCCAAAGATGCGGTGCCTGCTTTTGCCGACGTACAACAATGTCGTAGGCAAATGAGTAGTGGACGTCGCCAGATAAAATCACGTAGTTACCCGGCGTTTTTGAGTGCCGCCAAATATGCAGTAGCACATTGGCCGCCCCGCGATGCGCCATCCAGTTTTCAGCGTCCACCACCAACGGCTTGCCCGCCAAGGTAAACAGCTTTTGAATGATCTCTATCAGCTTGACCCCAAACATCGGAGCTGGGGAGACGATAACGGCGCTTTTAGTCCCCAGTAACGCTTGCTGCATTTCCATCAGCGCTTCCCAGTCCATTAAACCCGAAGGACGGTTGGGCTTTCTTTCGCTGCGCCAACGGCGGGTGCGCGTATCCAGCACGATAAGAGCAGGCGTGCCAGGCACCTGGTACTCCCAACCCTGAAAGCGCAGCAACCGCTCGATGAAATTATCCTGGGCGTTCGCGTTAAGCGAGCCTGCCTCTTCAAATAGTGTCGCGGCTTGAAGCAACAGCGGATTAAGCTTATCCGGTGCATTGCCCCATCCCTGACACAATAAATAAGCCACTAACGCATTGCCGATAATACGCTTTGAAAACGGATGGCCGTAGGCACAGCGCTCCCAGTCAGCGGTCAAGTTCCAGTCATCGGTGACATCGTGATCATCAAAGATCATCAGGCTGGGAACGTGGGCCATTAGCCGCGCGCACCGGGGCAGCCCCGCCACAAAGTCGTCAATCGCCACCTGCTCTTGCTGATAGGCATCCGTTTCTTTGTCACCCAACGCTGGCGGTTTAACGGCAATGAGCTGCCAGGGTGTTGGGGACCATACCAGGCAGTACATGGCGAGCATTTCTGCCAGTGTCACTAAGTGGTTTTGCGCATTTGCGGAGGTAAACACGGGCTTTTTAACGCCACCAAAGAAACGCTCACGCAGCGCAGCGTTACTGGTCACATCCGGCAACAGCGCTTCACGGTGATAATAGCTTTCGGGGGCGGCGTACAGCGCTTGGCTGTCATCTACCGTGGCGCCTTCCAACTGTTCATCTACCAATCCCAAACGCTCAATCAGTGCGTGTACGGCGCGCAGCATCGGGCCAGCAACATCATCAACATAGACCTGGTCACCGGTCATCAGCAGCCAGGCTGGCCACTCTTCAGGGGTTGATTGGCGTTCGGCTAACCAGGTATCTGCCCGTACCAAGCCATCGGCGCTGTTGTGATGGGGTTTACGGCACGAACCGTGCATCAACCGGTGATGCCGAGAGGCCAGCACAAAGCCTGGATACGCTTCGCCCTCATGACATAACCAGGGCGCCCAATCCGGCAGGCGTTGCCAGTTACCTTGGGTATCCTGTACCTGCAGATCGTAGGCAATCCGCTCATCGGTGGGCAGTGCGGTCGGCAAGCTCAGGTCAATAAAATGAATATAGGCGTGCTGGCCAATCGCCACGCATTGATGCGACTTATCCAATGGGTGCGCCTGGACACCCACTTGTTCAGGGTAAAGCACCAGTTGCATGGTTAGCGGGCGCGAAGCAACTAGCCACAGCACTAGCCGCGAAGGCGAAAGGCGACGCAGCAGTGGCCCCACCAGTACGTCCGGCAATGTCTTGGCGATTTGCGTCATGTCATTGTCTCTTGGTTAGGTCATGCATAGTAACTACCGAGCAACCACAGGTAACTCAATAACCACCTCTAATCCACCCGCCTGAGCACGTTGCAGGTGCATTTGCCCTTGATACAGCGCGACAAGATCCGTCACGATGGCCAGCCCCAGTCCACTACCAGAACGTTGTTCATCAAGACGTTTCCCGCGCTGCACAGCAGCTTGGCACTCCTGCGCGGACATACCTGGGCCATCATCGCTCACTCGTAGCGACAGCCGTTGGCCATCGGTTTGCAGACTAATGCTCACCTCGCTGGTCGCCCAGCGAAGTGCGTTGTCCAACAGGTTACCGACGATTTCCTGAAGATCCTGCCCATCCATATGGACGCGCGCGCTGCTGTCTATGTGTTGCTGCAGGCGAATATGACGGCGCTGCGCCAGACGTGTAAGCCCAGTAATCAGCGCCGCCAACGTATCCTGTACGGCAATTGGGGCGAAACGCGCCCCCTCACCAGCAGCCGATGCCCGCGCTAAGTGGTGACGCACCGCATTGTCGATGCGTGAAAGCTCAACCTCCCAATGAGCGCGGCTTTCACTGGGCAATTGCTTAACCAGTAATCGCATAACGCTTAGCGGGGTTTTTAGCGCATGGGCAAGGTTGCCCGCGGTATGGCGGCTTCGCTCAATCAAACGCTGGTCACGAATAAGTACGGCATTCATTGACTCCGCTAGCATCGCCAGCTCATCCGGCAGGTGGGTGTCGAGCTGCTCAGCCTGCCCTTGCTCGACGTCCCGGAGATTGGCATTCATGCGTCGCAGAGGTGCCAACCCCCAGCGCACCTGCAGCGCCAGTACACCTAACAGCAGCGCACCCAGGCCCACCAGCCCCAGCCATAAAGCTTGTTGAAACTGTCGAATATCTTCTTGCAACGCGTCATCACGGGCGGCAATGCTAACATGCAGCGGGGTTTCCAACGGGGCAAGGTAAATATCTCGCTCGACAATGCGCAACTGTTGGCCTCGCGGGCCGCTCCATGTGCGAGCCGATAGGTTTGTATTATCGACAACCGGTAGGCGCTGATCCCACAGCGAGCGCGACGTTGCCGAAAGCTGGTCATGGTCGGTAATTTGCCAATACCAGCCGGAATAAACCTGTTCAAAACGCGGGTCGCCCAGCGATCGATCGTAACTTATCTGCTGGGCAATCGGGTCAAAGGTAACCCCCGCAATGATCACGTTCAGCGTTGTCTCCAAGCGTTCATCAAAGGCATGAATTGCTGACGTACGATAATGATGGGTGAGCAGCCAACCCGCCATTGGCAACGCTAACAACACCATTAACAGTGCCGCCAGTAGAAGACGCAACGTAATCGAACGGGTCGACCAACGCTGAACCCAACGGGTAATAGCTGGTTTCATGCGCCGGAAGGCTCTTCAGCGAGTAAGCGATACCCCTGACCACGCAGAGTGGCAATCCGCCATGCGCCTAATTTACGCCGCAACCGGCTCACTTGAACATCAATCACGTTGGAGTCGGGCTCATGATCACGGTCATAAACATGTTCAGAGAGCTCGCTGCGGCTAACCACGCGCGGAGCGGCATGCATTAAGTAGCTAAGTAGGCGCGTTTCCTGGGCGGTTATGCTAACCGGCCTGCCCGCCAGCGTGACATGCTGGGTATGGGTATCCAGGCGTAACTCACCCACTTTTAACACGGGATGGGCATGGCCATGACTACGACGCACCAGGGCACGCAGCCGAAACATGACCTCGGCAGGTTCGAAGGGTTTCGTCACATAGTCATCGGCCCCTGCGGTAAAGCCCGCCGCTTTATCAGCCCAGCGCTCGCGCGCCGTTAAAATCAATACTGGCAGGTCAATACCGTCTTCACGCCACGCAGAGAGCCAGCGTGTGCCTTCACCATCGGGTAGCCCCACATCAAGGATGACCGTGTCATAGGCTTCCGTGCGCACTAGAAAATCGGCTTCCTGGCCATTTTCCGCATGCTCTACCAGCCAATCACCCTCCCGTAGCGCTTGAATAAGCTCACGGGCGAGCGCCTGGTCGTCCTCTACCAGTAAACACTTCATGAATAGCTACCTTATTGGCGGCGCATCTCGTTAATACGCACACCTTCTATTTTCATTAACTGTCCACTATGGCCATCAAACTCAAACTCAACCACTTGATTCTGAGCGCCCAGCAGTTTGATCTCATACTCTACATGACCATCCTCACGCTCGACCTCTACTTCTATTACCTCGCCGATATAATTAGCCTCAAGCCAGTCCAAAATGGACTCTAAGGGCACGACATCGCCTCGCTGCACTTCACTGTGCAACGCTTCCCAGGGCTGATCACCAATGGCACTACCGGCCAGTGCAATAGCAAACATCGCGACAACGACGTTAACAGGCAGCGCTTTGTGCAAGCGCATGCGTGGCAGGCGCTGCCAATAACGTGAAAGGGTTCG
This sequence comes from Halomonas sp. MS1, assembly GCF_024182575.1. Classification (NCBI taxonomy): domain Bacteria; kingdom Pseudomonadati; phylum Pseudomonadota; class Gammaproteobacteria; order Oceanospirillales; family Halomonadaceae; genus Halomonas; species Halomonas sp. MS1. The sequence continues at coordinate 1,891,656 of NZ_CP098926.1, read as the reverse complement.
CGTGAGGGGCATCTTGTTCATCGTACTAGCATGCCAAAAGCAACATGAACGTTAGATGAATGGCTTTGTCAGCTTACGGAAAGAACCGCGGTGCTATAACTGTTTTGCCTTATGACGAATGCTGTCTCATTCAACAGATGACGTCATTCAACAAACCAAGAAGGAATTTGATATGAACGCTATGAAAAAAATGTTGCTGATCCCGACCTCTGCACTGCTGTTCACTGCGGCTGCAGGTAGCGTGCAAGCGGATACATTGCCGGTTGATCAGATTGACAGTGTGCTAACCCATGCCACTGACTATGGGTTCACCCATTATGAAGAGATCAGTATTAAGAGCCGTGGCCGTGCCGAGGTTGAAGGCTGGCTTGATGACGAATGGTACGCCGACATTGAGTTTTCCATCGATAGTGGCGAAACACTGCAAGAAGAGCGAGAGCGTCTAATTACCAGTGCCTGGGGCATGAGTGAAGATGATATTCGCCAAGCACTCGAGGTAGCAAGCCAAGAGGGTATGAGCGAATTTGAAGATATCGACATTGATAAAAGCGGCATGATTGATGTGGAAGGCCGCGATGAAAATGGTCGTGAAATAGAAGTCAGTCTACGCCAAGATTCCTTCCAAGTGAGTAACGTTGACCGCGACTAACTGTATAGCACAATTCAGCATTAACTAACACAAACCATTATGCGGGCCACTTAGGCCCGCTTTTGCTGGCAGCTCATAATGTTTGATACGCCAAATAAGCGCCGTAAGTTACTTTTTTAATTAGCCAGTGGGACATTGCCAGCAACGCGCTGTAATGTGGTACGCATCATCAATAGTTATTGACTGTGTACTTCTGGGAGATGCCTTTGACGCTACCCGCCACCGCAGAAGGCGTAAGCGACCGCCTAGAACATTCGGTATTGCGTGATCTTGCGTGGTTGCTCGCCACGCCTGATTTGATTGAGCTAACGGGGCCGACTACCTATCCAGGCAGGCCAACACGCCAGGAGCTTGGCTTAGTAGATTCAATTGATGACTGGTTGGCGAATCTTTCGTCACTAGTGAGAGCGCTAGATGGCCAACTGGCGACACGCATGGGGCACTACCATGAGCGGCTGTGGCACCTGATGTTAGATAACGCGCCTAACACACGACTGCTCGCCAAAAACCTGCGTATTACCCAGCGGCGCAATACCCTGGGCGAACTGGATATGCTCTATCGAACACGGGACAACCCCAACCCCATCCATTTGGAAGTGGCGATAAAGTTCTATCTTGGCCTACCCGAAGGGCCTGGCGATGCCACCTGCCAAAGCCGCTGGATTGGCCCTGGCGGGCTGGATAGCCTGGCGCTGAAATGTAGCCATCTTCGCCATCATCAGCTACCGATTTCGCGCACTGCCACCGCGCAAGCGATCATCGCCCACTGGCTAGCGCCCAGAGATATAGGCCCCGCTCCACCACTCCATCATCCACTGGCGCAGCGCCTAGCGATGCCCGGCGTACTGTTTTATCCCTGGCACGCAACGTTACCGCCGCCCAGCGGTGCAACGGCCGATCATCGCCGTGGTAAGTGGTGTTATCTAAGGGATTGGCCGCAATTCGCAGCCCAGCGAAGCGAGGCACTGAAAATGGCATGGCTAGAGAAGCCTCACTGGCTAGCACCGCCGCCATTGGCTAGGTTCTACTCTGCCAAGAAACATATGGCAGACGTGACGCCACTCATCCATCGCTACGGGCCGCAGCAAGTAGTGCTATACGACCCGCAGGCTGAGGAAAAGCCGCTTGAGCGACTAGTCATCGTGCCTGATGACTGGCCACGCCAAGTACCGCTACCGCCCCGTACTCGCGATTAAACAACCAGCTCGTTAAACAACCAGCTCGTTAAACAACCACCAAGTTATCGCGATGGATCAGCTCGTGAGCCTCCACGTAACCCAGAATTGCTTCAATCTGGTGGCTCGGTTGGCCCGCTAACTGACGGGCTTCATCCGCGCCGTAGTTCACCAATCCTTTAGCCACGCGTGCGCCCTGTTCATCCACGCACAACACCATATCACCGCGCTTAAAGCTGCCCTGCACTTCACGTACGCCCACCGCCAACAGGCTAGAGCCTTTGCCACGCAGCACATTGACAGCCCCAGCATCCAGCACCAAGGTACCACGCACCTGCAACTGACCTGCCAGCCAGCGCTTGCGCGCAGCGATGGGCGCTTGAGCTGGGCGCAACAGAGTACCCAGCGCCTCGCCCGCCATGATGCGGGAAATAACGTCCGGCTGGCGGCCGCTGGCAATCACCGTGACCGCGCCGGAACGGGCAGCCAATTGTGCAGCACGAATTTTGGTGCTCATGCCGCCGCGTCCCAAGGCGCCTCCACTACCAGCAACAGCGGCTAAGCGCGGGTCGTCGGCACGGCCTTCAGCAATCATTTTAGCATTGGGGTCGTGGCGAGGGTCGGCGTCAAACAGCCCCTCCTGATCGGTGAGCAGCAGCAGTGCATCGGCTTCTAACAGGTTGGCTACCAGCGCGCCAAGCGTATCGTTATCGCCAAAGCGAATCTCGTCGGTGACGACGGTATCGTTTTCGTTGATTACCGGCACCACACGCATCTCAACCAAGGTACGCAGCGCTGATAACGCGTTGAGATAGCGCTTGCGGTTGGAAAGGTCATCGTGGGTGAGCAGAATCTGGGCCGTTAACATATCGTGGCGAGCAAAATGCTGCTCGTAGCACTGGGTGAGACCGTTTTGGCCTACCGCCGCAGCAGCCTGAAGCTCATGAACGGCGCTGGGGCGCGCCTGCCACCCCAGGCGCACCATGCCCGCCGCTACGGCACCCGAGGATACCAGCACAACTTCTTTGCCCTGCTGATGCAGCGTGGCAATCTGGTCGACCCAGCCACCAATGGCCGGCTCATCCAAGCCTCGACCATCGTTGGTGAGCAGCGCGCTACCAATTTTAACCACCACCCGGCGGGCGCTGCTTAACGCCTCACGGCCGGGCAACTGCTCATTGCTTTCCACGTCGCGACTCTCCCAAGCCATTCCGCTCACGCGTTTGATTCCGTTGACCCTGCTGACGTCACCCATTCGACCGACGGATCGGTTACGGGGCGTACTCTACCTCGACATCGTAATCATCATCGTCAAAATCGTCGTCATCTTCATCTTCGTCGTCGCGTTTACGGCGACGGCCAAGACGCGCTTCCGTACGGGCCACTGACTCTTCTTCCATGCGGCGGCGCATTTCCTGCTCGCGGGCATGGGCTTCTTCATCTTCATTTTCCAGGCGCTGCTGCTCTGTCAGCCAGCGATACGCTGCCTGCACCAGCTTGTCAGTGCCGTCGCTGCTGATGGCCGAGATGCGGAATACCGGACCATCCCAGTTCAGCGCTTGGATAATCGCCTCGGCGCGGGCTTCGCGCTCATCTTCCGGCAGCAGGTCAAATTTATTCAGCACTAACCAACGCGGCCGCTCAGAAAGCGCCGGAGAGAACTGGCCTAGCTCGTGAATAATCGCCTGCGCCGCTTCCACGGGGTCAGACTCGTCAAACGGCGCCACATCCACCACGTGGAACAGCAGGCGTGTACGTGTCAGGTGCTTCAAGAAACGTAACCCCAGGCCCGCGCCATCAGAGGCACCCTCGATCAGCCCCGGCACATCGGCCATCACAAAGTGCTCGTGCATCCCCAGCTTCACAACACCCAGGTTAGGCACCAGGGTAGTGAACGGATAGTTCGCCACTTTGGGTTTGGCCGCGGATACCGAACGGATCAGCGTGGACTTGCCCGCATTCGGCATGCCCAGCAGGCCGACGTCAGCCATTACCTTCATTTCCAGGCGCAAGTTGCGGCGATCTCCTTCAGTGCCCGGCGTGGTGCGGCGAGGCGCACGGTTGGTCGAAGATTTAAAGTGAATATTGCCCAACCCACGGCGACCACCTTCGGCCACCAGTACCACCTGACCGATATCGGTGACATCGGCGATGACCTCAAGGGTATCCTCATCGATCACCGTGGTGCCCACCGGCACTTTCACATGCAGGTCTTCACCGGCTTTACCGCTCATCTGGCGGCCCATGCCGCCCTGGCCATTTTCAGCTTTGTAAAAACGCTGAAACTTGAAATCAATCAAGGTATTCAGTGAATCGTCACCAATTAGGTAGACGCTGCCACCATGGCCACCATCGCCACCATCAGGGCCACCTTTGGGCACATATTTTTCGCGGCGAAAGCTCAGACAGCCATTGCCGCCTTTACCTGCCTCAACAATAATCGAGGCTTCATCGACGAACTGCATTGGATTCTCCCGGCCGCTTCCGCCGCCCTAACTGCAATATCCCGCCCATTAATAACAGGCAAAAGGGATCGAAAAGACAAAAAAGCCCCGCCATGGCGGGGCTTTTATTTCGTCATCTTCGCTCTGCGCAACAGCTGTTGCTTAGGCAGAAACGATGCTAACGAATTTACGGTTATTCGGACCTTTGGTCTCGAACTTCACGAAGCCGTCGTTCAAAGCGAACAGCGTGTGATCACGGCCCAGGCCAACGCCAGTGCCTGCGTGGAAACGAGTGCCACGCTGACGAACGATGATGCTACCCGCGCTGGCTGCTTGGCCACCGAAGAGTTTCACACCTAAGCGTTTGGACTCGGAATCACGACCGTTACGCGTGGAGCCGGCTGCCTTTTTATGTGCCATTGCAAAATCCTCCTTAAGGGAATCGACTGCTTACGCAGAAATTCCGGTAATTTTGACTTCAGTGAACCACTGACGGTGGCCCTGACGCTTCATGCTGTGCTTCCGGCGACGGAACTTGATGATCGTTACTTTATCGCCACGGCCGTGGGAAACGATTTCAGCGGACACTTTGGCACCGCTTACTAAAGGCGCGCCAACGTTGACGTCATCGCCGTCTGCAACCAACAGCACTTCATCAAACTCAATCGTTTCGCCGGTAGCGACTTCGATTTTTTCGAGCTTGAGGGTTTGACCTTCTTGAACGCGGTACTGTTTGCCACCGCTTTTAATAACTGCGTACATGTCGCTCTCCGGACTTGTCGTTAATGCCGATTACGCCCCGCGTAACCAACGCTCATCGCCTTCCGCTCTTATCGACCTGCTGCGAGTGGCGCCCCTTTTGGCAGCCATCTGACAGGGAGCATGATGAGTGGGTCGCGAATTATAGCGACTATCGCGGTTTACCACAAGACTACGGGGCATTGTCAATCACACATCGCACTACAAACGTCTATCGCTACCTTGACGCCTCACAGACAGCCCCATAGCATGGCCCCAACTATCCTCCCCCCGCGATGAACGGAACCCATGACAGCCAACGTCTCTCAAACCCCGCCTGCCAGCCCAACGCCTTCACCGCTGCACGCCGTGGTGGCCGATGACTTTGACGCCGTAAACCGCACCATTGTCGCGCAGTTGAATTCCAAGGTGCCGCTGGTGGAAACCATCGGCCAATATATTATTGAAAGCGGCGGCAAGCGCCTGCGCCCGTTACTCGTGCTGCTGGCTGCTCGGTCACTGGGCTATGAGGGCGACAAACACATCACCCTGGCCACGCTGATCGAATTTATGCACACCTCCACGCTGCTGCACGACGACGTGGTCGATGAATCGCACATGCGGCGTGGCAAAAAAACTGCCAACGATGCCTGGGGCAACGCACCATCCGTACTGGTGGGTGACTTCCTCTATTCGCGCTCGTTTCAAATGATGGTGGACGTAGGATCGATGCGCATTATGGCGATTCTGTCCGGCGCGACCTGCGTGATTGCCGAAGGCGAAGTACTGCAGCTCACCAATATCGGTAACCCCAGCATTTCTGAAGCGGATTACTTTGAAACCATTCAAGGTAAAACAGCGATGCTGTTTGAAGCCGCCTCCCACAGCGGTGCCGTGCTTGCCGACGCCACACCTGAGCAAGAGCGCGCCCTGCAGTACTACGGCCGCTATCTAGGCCTCGCTTTCCAGCTCATCGACGACCTGTTGGATTACCAAGGCGATGCCGAGGCCATGGGCAAAAATGTCGGCGACGACCTAGCAGAAGGCAAACCTACCCTACCGCTCATTCATGCCATGGAGCGCGGCACGCCTGAACAAGCCAAGCTAATCCGCCAAGTGATTCGCAAGGGCGGTCTGGAGCAGCTCGACGAGGTGCTTGAGATCATCAATGTCACTGGCGCACTGGAATACACCCGCGCACGGGCCGTTGAGATGGCCGATAAAGCCCTGGCCGAACTCGATGCTCTGCCACCGAGCCCCTATCGAGACAGCATGGCTAGCATCGCTCGATTAGCGGTTGATCGCAAAGCATAAAGTCAGCGCAACAAAGCAACCCAGCGCGAAAAAAGGGACTTGAAAAAAACCCTTCGCCTGCGTATGATTCGCTCCGTTGTTGAGCGCTGCTTAGCGCGCTTTTAATAGCATCGTTGCAACAATATTCGGAATATAGCTCAGCTTGGTAGAGCGCTGCCTTCGGGAGGCAGAGGTCGTAGGTTCGAATCCTGCTATTCCGACCAAGAATTCCAGAAAAAACGGCCACTTAGCTCTTAGAGCAAGTGGCCGTTTTTGCTAATGGCTGCTAGGCCTTTCCGTGAACAACCTAGTGGGTTTACCCAACTAGACCATCCTCCAGACCTTGCGACACTCCAGCCAGAAAGGCCTCTTCAAAGCCCCCTGCCTCTTCAGCAATATTCTCGACAACCGCATCATCACTATACAGGTCAGCAAAGTCGACATATTCAGAGCGTTCAGCTATCTGCTGTGCAATAGCCGGGTCCAGAGAGTCGAATTCCCCCGATGCCATGAACTCGATCACACCTATCATGCTGAGCCACCCTTCCAGAGTCAGAGCTGCAGCTAATGCGCTGTAATCTAAGTCAAGACCTTGAGCAAGCTGATCCATCTCCTGGAGCCCACGCTGCTCGATCAACAACGTGGGGGTACCATCAAGTGCAAAGCCGTTGCGGCTGATAGCCGGGTTATCACTACCGGGGAACAGGGTCAGGCTGTCATGCTCGAAGTCTTCCAAGGCTTCCTTGATGGCAACCACAGCGCGCTGCCCCGACTCCATCAAGGCAGGCTCCACTTCATCGCTGGTCGCCCAGAGCACCGACATGCTATCCAGCGTCTCATCCTCAGACCGGTAGTTGTTCTGATGATGGTAATCGAGGTATAAGTCGGGCCGATACTCCTTGACGACTTCTCTCACCGCCGCCGACTCCGGAGCCTGCTCAGGGTTCTGCTCCTCGTTGGGGTCATAAGTACGATTGAGATCGATGTCATTCGAGTTACGACGCGGGTCGAGCACATCTTCAGCTCCTGCAACCTGCTGCTCCCAGCGGGCAAAGCCGTCCGGATTGACTCGAGGCATGACCACTACGGTTACCTCTTCTCGCAATGCTTTAGCTTCGACACTGTCTCCTGCCAGATAGTCCAGCAGGTACAAAGCCGCCTCGGTTCCCAGTGGCTCGTCCCCATGTTGCTGAGTAGCAATCATCAGCGTCTTGGGTCCACTACCGACTACCGCTTTGTAAAGCGGGTTACCTTCCACGGACTCTCCAACCTGAGAAAGGTCCAGGGATTCGTACTCAGTGTCCAGGCGCTGCAATTCAGCATATAGCTGTTCATTACTGTGAAGGCTCTCCATGACCAGAGACTGCTCGGCACTGTAATTCTCTGCTGATACGTTCTGGCTATAATAGTCGGCAACCGCCAGCTTGGCATTCAAAGCCTCTGTATCAGTGTTTGCCGCGGCCTGTATCACAGCCCCGCGGAGTTCTGCACGACTTAGTTCACCGGCTTCTAACTTGCCAGCCCAGAAGTCATGACCTTCCGTGTCCGCCGCTCTAGCAAACAGCTGCTCATAGAGGTCAGCAACATATTCGCTATCAGATGCCTCTTGCATGTACGTCTGAGCTTCCTTCGAGCTCGCAATTTCAGACAATACGTCCTGAAGTCCATCGCTTTCCAGCCGCTCCTGCCAGAAACCAAACCCCTCGGGGTCTGCCGCACGACCAAGTAGAGAAAAGTAGATTGATTGTACTATTTTACCGCTATCCTGAAGCTCCATAATCATTATTCCTTTAACGGGTCCGGGGCCTTTGTCCACTGCCCTATCCAATATGGGAAGATATCTTGAAGGCTACTCACCCTAGCCTAACTTATTGTTTTAGAAACTTTCTAATGAGATTTCTAATATACCACTTACTTACTTTAGTACTCTTGCTCAAAAACTGCCAACGGGTTCAGGGCATAAGGGAAACACGGCATAAATCCTGCCGCAGCTGCCCAATCCGCTCCGGTGGAGTAAAATCTCGGTTTTGTCCGAAAAGTCGGGGTTACTAACGGTGCCAAAGACGTGGGGTTTGGGCTGTGTTTCTTTCCTTTGACTTCTTTACCAGTCGAGCTAAGGTACGGGTAGTTAGGCTGGCAGTCGTTTTAGCCATTGAGGTCACCTTTTTCTAGGTTCCAAATAGGTTCCAGAGGTTGTAGGTTCGAATCCTGCTATTCCGACCAAGAACACCATAAAAAACGGCCACTTAGCTAACACAGCAAGTGGCCGTTTTTTGTTGTTTGCTTCTCTTCCTACCCTGGTGGGTGAATCAGCCCTATCACGCTGACCAAGATCAGCACGGCTCCCAGTACACGGAAGAACAGCCCGGTGTCTGCTTTTAGCATGTAGCGGTGGGCTTTTTCGCCTAGCAAATGGCCGATAAATGCGCAGGGCAGTAGCCATAGTTGATGAATCAGTTGGAGGTCGACGCCGGCGATGATGAACGACGCCATTTTGATCATCACCAGGATAAACCACAGCACAAACATGGTGTCGCGCAGTTGCTCTTTGGCGACGTGGGTGGCGAACACCGCGACAATCAGCGGCGCGCCAATCAACGAGGTGCCACTGACATAGCCACCGAGAGCAAGCAGCACGATATCGACGTATTTGTTGTTACTTCTAAACGGTTTATTCAGCACATAGCCAATGGCATAAATGATCACAATGCCGAAAATAATGTTGGTCATGATCTGAGAGGGCAGCGTTAACAGCCCCACCACCCCGATCAACTTAGGCACGATCATGATTTTCAGGGCTTTGGTTAAATAGCCCCAGTCGATATTACTTTCCGGCGACTTACCTCCCACACCCGCTTTCTGCACTTGACGATGGCCGTTCCAGGCAATCCAACTGGAAAAAATCAGCAAATGAATGGCCACAATCGGTAGGAAGACCAGCGGTTCGTTGACCACCAGCAGCAGAAAAGGCAGCGCCAGCACGGCTCCACCAAAACCAAGACTGGTGCGAACAAAACCGCTCCAAGCAAAAATAAGCCCGATGAGAAGGTACTGGTACCAGAGTAAATCTGTCATTGCGCGTGCATGGCCTCTAAGAAGATGAGTGGTTGCCTAGCCCCCACCAGCGTGGCAGCAATGCGCGCACCTTGGCCTGGGCAAAACGGTCGTCCATTAATATCACAACCCCTTCATCCTCGGGGCTGCGAATCACCCTTCCAGCGGCCTGCACCACTTTGATCATGCCGGGTATGCGGTAGGTGTAGTCGTCGCCCTGGCCGAAGCGGGTGTTCAGGCGCGCTTTCAGCGCTTCGTTAAAGTCGTTAAACGGCGGCAGGCCTAAGGTGGCAATAAACGCGCCGATTAGTCGCTCGCCAGGCAGGTCGACCCCTTCGGCGAAAGCACCGCCCAGCACTGCAAAGCCGATTCCCTTACCACCCGGGGTAAAGCGCGCCAGAAAGGCGTCGCGCTCGGCTTCCTGCATTCCACGGGTTTGGGCAAACATCGGCACGCTGGGATGTGCGTGCTGAAACTGCGTCATCACCTGCTCCAGATAAGCAAAGCTACTAAAAAACGCCAGATAGTGGCCAGGTTGACGCTGATACTGGTCGGCCAGGACTTCCACAATAGGCGCCACAGAGGCCTCACGGTGATGATAGCGAGTGGAAATATCGGCGCGAATACGCACTTCCAACTGGCGGGCGGCAAACGGTGAGGCCACTTCCCGCCACACACTGCTTTCCGGTAACCCGAGTAAATCTCGGTAGTAGTGAAACGGGGTCAGCGTGGCCGAAAACAACACTGCGCTGCTGGCAGCCTTGAAGCGTGCCGCCAGAAAATCCGCCGGAATAACATTGCGCAGCCCTAGCACTGCGTCGCCTCGGCCATAACTGGCAAGGTCGCAAAGTGAGTGGTCACCAAACCGCTCCGCCAAACGGCAGAAGGTCAATGCGTCAAACAGCAGCTCTTGAAGCTCAATGCTTGAAGCGTCGGGGTGCTCAACCAAATAATCGGTGATCGCGCCAGCCAAGGTTTGCATCGCGGCCACCAGTTTGTTGGGCAGCGCATCAAGTAAATGGTAACGCTGTGACGCCGCTGCATCGGTGGTGACTTCCTTCGTTAGCGCCTGCCACTGCCTACCGACACGGGCTAGCGGTTTAGCAAGCGCGGGAGGTGAGCGGCGACGCAGGCGGCTCAAGCGCTGCTGGGAAAGCTCGGCACTGTACATGCCCCGCGCTCGCTCAACTAAGTTGTGCGCTTCATCTATCAGCAGGCCTACCCGCCAGTCGTTGGCTTGGGCCAAACCATGCAGCAGCGCATGGCTATCAAACCAGTGATTCACATCGCCCACGACCACGTCGGCCCAGCGGGCTAGTTCCTGGCCTAGATAATACGGGCACACACTGTGGGCAAGCGCCACCTCTCGCAGTCCGTCACGATCTAGCCAGCGACGTGCCACCGCGGCTTGGCGAGCGGCCGGCAAGCGGTCATAAAAACCTGCTGCTAACGGGCAAGCATCGCCTTGGCAAGCGGTGCCTGGGTACTCGCAGGCTTTTTGTCTGGCCACCAGTTCCAACACCCGCAGCGGCGATGCGAGCGCAGACGCCGTGGAGGAAGATGAAGTAGGCGGTGATGAACTGGAGGTAACAAGACGCGCCAGCGCATCCAGCGCCACACGGCGGCCTGGGGTTTTCATGGTCAGAAAGGCCAGCCTATCCAGCTGCTGACGGGGCATTGCAGTCAGCATCGGAAATAGCGTGCCAAGGGTTTTGCCAATGCCGGTAGGGGCTTGGGCCAGTAGGCACCGCCCGGTGCTGGCGGCTTTATAGACATCTTCCGCCAACGTGCGCTGCCCAGGGCGAAAATCAGGATAGGGAAACGTCAGCGTCGCCAGCCACTCATCGCGGCGCTGGCGATGGGCAGACTCCTGCTCTGCCCAGGCCAAAAAGCGTTGGCAGTGATCGGTAAAAAACGCTTGCAACTCGGTGGCGCTAGCGTCGTGGGTAAGCAGTGTTTCCTGGCCGCTGCTAATCTCCAGATACACTAACACCAGCGTGACCCGCTCAAGGCAGCGCTCGGCACACAGCAGCGCGCCGTATACTTTCACCTGCGCCCAGTGCAACGCACGCTGATTGGCCGCCATGCGATCTAGATTGCCACGATAGGTTTTGACCTCTTCCAAACGGTTAGCGCTGGGGTCAAAGCCGTCAGCGCGGCCCGCCACGCGAAGCCCCTGATACTCACCGGAAAGCGGCAGTTCGGCCAAGTAATCCTCGCCCCGGCGGCTAGCCACTAACCCATGTCCTTCGATACCTTCCTGAGCGCTGGGTGCTGGCGTAAAGCGATGATCAAGGTCGCCCTCCCGTGCGGTAAAGTCACAGAGCGTGCGCACCGCTACCCGGTAACGGCTCATTCGGCATCTTCTCGTTCAGGCCCTTCTGGTTGAAACCCTTCTGGTTCAGATGCTGGCTGCCAGCGCACATGACATACTTCAACGGGCATACCATGGCGGCAAAAGAAGCCGATCCAGCGGCGTTGGTTATCTTGTAGACGATCCCCCGGCCCTTTCACTTCTATCATTTTGTAGCGTGGCTCGCCGGGCGGTGCATCCGGCATCAACTGAATCAGGTCAGGTAAACCTGCACGGTTATGCTTAAGGTCATCTAATAGCCGCATAAAACAGGCACGCAAATGGGCAGGCGGCAAGCACTTAAGCGCAAGCGTTAACAGCTCTTCACTGACGACTCCCCAGTGAACAAAGGGCGAGGCGATGCCCTGTTTGGCGTGCCAGGTGCGCAGTATCGTGTCCTGATAGCGGCCGTCATCCAACTGGGCCAGGCAGGCGGTGATATCGACTTGCCGCTGAGCGACAAAATCCTCGCGGTATAAATCCGCAGGCCCGCTGTGAAACGGGTGAAAAAACGCGCCTGGCAGCGGTTTAAAAATGGCTGGCCAGAGCAGTAAGCCAAATAGCCCCGTCAGCAGGCCATTTTCAACGTAATACACCGGCGCGTTAGGGGTCGCCATGTCGTCAGCAACGGCACGCTCAACTGGCTGAGGGCCAGGTAAATGTAGCACATAGGTAGGCGCCTGGGCCGCTTGTTGATCAGCCCAAGCAGAATGATCAACCTGTTGGGGTAATTTGCGTGCTAAACGCGGCAGCAGCCGCATAAGCGCTTGGCTCTCGCCTTCATTTGGCTGCGCGTCCAGCGCGCTGATCGTGAGTTCATAAGCGTCTGAATAACGGCCTAAACGCTCTAACACGCGCAGTCTGCGAATACGCGCATCGCTGTTATTGGCGTCAGCGTAAAGTGTTAACGCTAACTCTGCGTCGCCGCCGCGCTCAGCCTCGCGGCCAATGGCAAGCAGCAACCGCGCCCGCCGAGAAGCTAACCAACGATTGCTGGAAGCTGGTGGCACTTCGATGGCAAGCACTTGCGGCAGCTCGCCGTCGTCCAAGCGTTCGCGCAAGCGGTGCAGCGTTAAGTAAGTAGACACGTCAGAGCGGCTTTGGAAGGCACGTGATTCCGCGCTAAACGGTACTTGCTCAAAGCGCTGCAGGCCCAACTCCGTTAGCACGAACTCTGCCCAGTCCTGGCGCAGATTGCCGAAAAACATCAGCCGAAGTCGATCACACAGCGCCATCACCGTTAGCCGCACAATCTGCGTCGTCGCCGTTGGCCACCACTGTTGAAGGGGGGCGGACTCTTCTAGCGACTCTTCCAGTGCTGCTTGAAGCGCAGCTTTCGTGCTGTTGCGGGCTAGACCGGCGTTGGTGATCTCGCCTGCCAATGCCTGGCGCAGTTCACTCAGTCGCAACAGGCGAAATAGCTCGCGACTGCTTAACTGCGGGGCATTGTCTACCCAACCAAGGACGACCAACGGCGCCAAGGCCTGCTCGGCGTCACCGATTTCCGCATAGCTCAGTTTATCCAGACGAAATAATTCCCCTTTACGCATCACCATGCGCACCAACAGCGCCTGGGAGGCTTGGGGTAACGTCTCAAAATGACTAATAGCGTCGCGTTCAGCAGCACTTAATAGATCGTAGTGGCGGGCTTCCACCCACGCCAACACGTAACGAAAGTTCGTTAGATAGTAGAAAGGGTCGTCTAAGGAGGCGGTCGCTGACGCGACAGGAGCACTGTTCATCTATCCATTGTAACAGTGCTTGATGAAGCAGGTTAACCCACCCGGTGCTGATAAAGTACGTCCAGTGCATCGTCATCAGCAGCAGAGGATGACGCCTTTGATTGGGCAACGGGTTTGCGGCCGCCCACCAGCACATACCATTCCGCTTCTGTTAGGTAGTATTGGCACCAGCGGCTTAAGCCAGCGGCCACATCATCGCGAATTCGTTCGCCGCTACGGAAAGCCTGGGCGAGATGTAACAAGTCCTGGCGAGCAGTGCGAGCACGGGCGTTACCGCCGTGCACTTTAGAAAGTGGGCAGCGTCGATCATAGGCCGCGTTGGTTAATGCATTTAACCAACGTTCCAATTCATGCGCCTGAATACCGCCGTAAACTGCCACACTGCACTCCATGCTGAATGATGATTGAAATTTAATGAGCTCCGCCCATTAGCACTGGCGAAAAAGGGCGTTAGATTGCCCGATTGTGGTGCAACTGTCATCTTCGGGGTATTTCTGGCCACCCCCAGACATAGCCTAAACCAAGACGTAACGCCCTATGCCTGTACTATACCTGCTAATCGAACGAAATGATTTGTAAACGTTAGTAATTCATTAGTGTCTCTTTCGCTTTGTGTTTAAGCGACGCCAACACTTTAGACTCATGCCACTCTGGGCGATAAACAATGCCAAAACCAAACGACAACGCAGGCATAAAAGGCAGCACTTTGACATGGTCGTGGCGCGACAGCTGATCTTGCGCAGTAATCGGGTTCATTACCGTGACACCAACCTCATTAGCTACCAGCGCGCTAATCGTGCCGATATTAGCTTCCGTTTTACCTGAAATTTTAACCCCGTGCTCGGCGACAAGTTCCAGCAGTGGATTCGTGCTGACACTTGGCTGGTTGCTGATCACTAAATGTTGACCACGCAAATCACTGACTTCAACAACATCATGCGAGGCTAGTTCAAGCTTGTCAGGCACCAGCGCCACGGCTTCTGTCACCAGCAGTGTTTCTGTTAAGAGTTGAGGAGACGTCGCTGGCAATGTGATAAAGCCGATATCCGCATGGCTTGATTCCACCGCCGTTTGTACATCGTGGCTCGACATCATATCCAGACTAATACTTATCCGGCTGTTTTCAGCCAGTAACGCAGCGACTACCTGGGGCACAAAGCCAAAACATAGCCCGGGAATAGCGGCAATTCTCAAGCGTGATGTGCCGAACTCCTTAAGCGCCAACACACTATGGCGTAGCTCTTCAATATTCCCCATCAGCCTGAGAATCTCATCGTACAGCTCGCGTGCCTCAGGCGTTGCTAGCAAGCGGTTTTTTTCACGTAGAAAGAGCTGAATCCCCAGGTTCTCTTCAAGCTGCGCCAGCGAACGGCTCACTCCCGATTGCGTCATGCCAAGCAGGCGTGCCGTCCCTGAAGCGCTACCTACTTCATACAGTGTCTTGAAAGTTGCTAATGCTTTCAACGAGTTAATGGTGACTTCAGGCATGACTTTTACTCATTGATATTCGAAAAACGATCATATATTGAAATATAGTAACAAGCCTACCTAGACTGCAAGGGAGATTTTTCACCACACCATAAAAAACGGAAAACGTGATGACCGACTCTCCGCTGTTCTACCAGGCAGGTCCTGCCCTGCCGGAAGTCAGCCACGCTGATGGCGTTATGCTCTGGGATACCCAGGGCAAGGATTATCTGGATGGTTGCTCTGGGGCTATTTCCTGCAACCTTGGCCATGGTCGACAGGATATTCGTGACGCCATGCTCGCCCAGATGGATAAGGTGGCCTTCACCTATCGCACCCAGTTTGAAAGCGCCCCCGCCGTTGCGCTTGGTCATCGGCTGGTCGAGCTATTTGAAGGTGAACTTGGCAAGGTGTTTTTCATTTCCAGCGGTTCCGAGGCAGTGGAGTCGGCTCTCAAGCTGGCGAGGCAGTACTTTTACGCCCTTGGCCAGCCTCAGCGCCAGCGCTTTGTATCGCTGCGCCCCTCTTATCATGGCAGCACCATGGGGGCACTGGGCATGACCGGCTATCAGCCGCTGGAAGCGCCCTTCACCAGCATGACCCATGCGTCCATCAAAGTACCGGGGCCGGATTTCTATCGTCATCAGGAGTGTGATGATGACACTCACGTTGACCGCATCCTGGCAGAGACCCGCGCCGCCGTGGAAGCCGCTGGTCCTGACTCACTAATTGGTTTTGTACTGGAGCCAATCGGCGGTGCCAGCACCGGTGCACGACTGTTAGGCAAACGCTATCTGCAAGGCATTCGTGCCTTATGCGATGAATTCGGCTGCTTGCTGATTGCCGATGAAGTACTCACCGGCGTGGGCCGAACTGGCACTTGGTTTGCCTGCCAGCATTACGACGTGGTGCCGGACATCCTGGTCACCGCTAAGGGACTGGGCGCGGGCTACTACCCAATTGGCGCGATGCTCGCCCGCAGCGCTATCGTCGAAACGGTCATGGCCAGCGGCGGCTTCCAACACGGCCACACCTATGCGGGCAACCCTTTGGCCTGCGCTACCGGCCTGGCCGTGCTTGAGGCCATTGTGCGCGAAGATTTGCTGGAAAATACCCGCCAGCGTGGCGCGCAGCTGGAAGCTGGGCTGCGTCGGCTTGCCGAGCGCTACGACTGGGTCGGCCATGTGCGCGGCGCTGGCCTGTTATGGGGCGTCGAACTGGTCGCCGATGGCGAATCGCGCCAGCCTTTCCCTGCCGAGCAAAACCGTTTCGCCCAAATCACCGCATTGGCCAAACAGGAAGGCCTGCTGATCTACCCTCGCCGCACTCTGGATGGCGTGTCCGGTGATCATTTCCTGGTCTGCCCGCCGCTGACTATTCAGCCCGAGGAAGTCGACACTCTGCTGGAACGCTTAGCGCGTGCCATGGCGCGTTTTGATCAAGCGCTTAGCGCCGCTGATTTGCCCCCACAACCTTCCCGGGAGCGCTTAACACCATGACGCTGCTAAACCACAAAACCTGTGATATTGACGCGGCTATCGCCGAGATTCCCGATGGTGCGACCATCATGGTCGGCGGCTTTGGCTCGCCGGGCACACCCTTTGCGTTGCTCGACGCCCTTCTCGCCAGCGGCCAACGCAACCTAACGCTGATTAAAAACGATGCCAATGAGCCTGGCATCGGGATTGGCAAGCTAATTGAGGCAGGCCGTGTAAAGCGCTTGATCACCTCTCACTTAGGCCTCAACCGAACAGCCATTGACGCCATGAATGCTGGTGAGATGGAGGTCATTTTTCATCCTCAGGGGCTGTTGGCTGAAAAAATCCGCTGTGCAGGCGTTGGCCACGGCGGCTTTCTTACCGATATCGGGATAGGGACGGAAATTGCTGAAGGCCGTCAGGAAATCAATATCGAAGGTTGCACCTGGGCGATTGAGCCGGCCTTACAGGCTGATGTTGCGCTAATTCACGCTGAGCGAGCCGACCGTTACGGCAACCTGATCTATCGCGCCACGGCCAGCAATTTCAATCCCTTAATGGCCATGGCTGCCGAGCGGGTGATTGCCCAAACCTACCAGATCGACCAACCCGGCGACCTGCCTATCGACACTATTCACACCCCCTGTGCCTTTGTCAGTCATGTAGTGCAAGTCGACCGTGCGTCCAGCCAGCAAGGAGTTCGCCCCCATGCTTTCTGATCAGCAGCGTATGTTGACCCGCGCCGCCCGTGAAGTCATCGACGGCCAGATCGTCAACCTGGGGATCGGGCTGCCAACACGGCTGTTCCACTACCTGCCCAATGATATGAATGTCCTGGTGCATTCCGAAAACGGCGTGCTGGGCTGCCGCCCCCGCCAAGCAGGCGAAGCGCTCGATATCGACATGATTGACTCCGGCGGTGCGTATATCACCACCCGCGCGGGGGCTAGCGTGTTCGATAGCGCCACGTCCTTTGCAATGATCCGCCGCAGTCGCGTGGACGTTACCTTTATGGGCGCCTTCGAGGTGGATCAGGAAGGCAACCTGGCCAATTGGAAAATTCCTGGCAAATTCTCACCGGGCATTGGCGGTGCCATGGAGCTGGCCCAGAAAGTCGCCCGACTGGTGGTGCTGTGCTCCCACAACGATAAGCACGGCAACCCCAAGATCCTCACCCGCTGCCAGTTACCGCTGACCGCCAGCCGCTGTATTTCCCGCATTATCACTGAGAAAGCCGTGATGGATGTGACCCCGGAAGGACTTGAGGTAGTAGAAATCGCCGAAGGGCTGAGCGTTGAAGCGCTCCGCGAAGCGACCGACGCCCCTCTGCTGATTGATGAATCACGTTTAGGGAGATTCTGATGCTCGACGCCACCGAACAACGCATCATTGCCTGCTGCAATGCCCTGATGGACGACACCCTGGAACTGACCAGCGATCTGGTGCGGGGCTATAGCGTCCTTGGCCAGGAACAGAGTGCGCTGGACACCATGGAGCGCCACCTTGAACGCCTGGGCCTGCCATTGACCCGTGTACCATTGGATGCCCCCGGCTTTGAGGCGCACCCCCATCGTGCTCCCACCGAATGGCCCAGCACTGGCCGCTATAACGTCATTTCAGACCTTAACCCCGGCGCGCCTGGGCCACATTTAGTGTTCAACGGCCACCTCGATGTGGTACCTGCCGAGCCCATCGATATGTGGACCCGCCCACCCTGGGAGCCGTGGCAAAAAGATGGCTGGCTGTATGGCCGTGGCGCAGGTGATATGAAGGCGGGGATTGCCGCCATGGTGATGGCGGTTGAGGCAGTACGTCAGGCAGGCGTCGAGATCAACTTCCCGCTCACCCTGCAAACCGTCATTGAAGAAGAGTGCACCGGCAACGGCGCGCTGGCTTGCCTGCACCAAGGTTTTAGCGGCGATTTCGTACTGATCCCGGAACCCTTTGGCGCTCAGATCTACGCTGGCCAAGTGGGAGTGCTTTGGTTTCGAATGCGCCTGGATGGCGTGCCCGCCCATGTGCTTGACCCCAGCGCGGGGCGCAATGCGATTGAAGCCCTGCAGGACTATCTGCCCGCGCTAAAAGCGCTGGAAGCCGAAATGAACGACTTACCCCGGCCTGCGCTATACGTCGACCATCCTCATCCGTTCAACCTTAGCGTTGGCCGTGTAGATGCGGGCAATTGGGCCTCCAGCGTACCGGCCCACGCTATTCTGGAAGGGCGTGTTGGCTTCCCGCCCGGCATGTCACCGGAGGAGGCAATGCAGCGGGTCCGCGAGACCCTGATGACCCGCCACGCCGAGCTTGACGACGCGACACCTCCACCCAAGATCAGCTTCCATGGCTTTCGCTCCGAAGGGCATGTGGTTGATCTCGACACCCCAGGTATCCGGCTTCTCTCGGAGTGCCACGAAGCCTTATTAGGCGAACCACCTGCCCACTATCTGTCCACCTGCACCACTGACCTAAGGGCCTTCCACGTTTCCGGCGAGATCAACGGCACCTGCTATGGCCCGATTGCTCAGCGCATTCACGGCGTAGACGAATGCGTCAACATCGACTCGATCCGCCACGTGCTAACCACCTATGCCCTATTCATCCACCGCTGGGCGCGCATGGCAAACAACCAGGAGACCCACGCATGAGAGACGTGTATCTCGCCGACTATGCACGTAGCGCCTTCAGCCGCGCGCACCCCCGCAAACCCGAGGTCGATGCCTGGGCCGACACCCGCAGCGATGCCCTGCTAGCCAGCGTGTTCGATGGCTTATTAGCACGTAGCGGCGTTGATGGCTCTGTGGTGGAAGACCTGAGCATTGGCTGCGCCCTGCCAGTAAAAGAGCAGTGGAGCTTTGGTGGGCGTTACCCGCTGTGGCTTGCCGAGCGTTTCGGCCCCCTGGGCGAGGCATGTGCTACCCGCCAAATTGATCAGCAATGCGGCTCGGGACTTGCCGCGCTGCGCAACACCGCACGGGAGATTCAGGCGGGCGCGGTTGAGGTTGGCATGGCCGGCGGCGTGGAAAACATGACCCGCGTGCCCATGGGCCCGGCACTGTTTAAGGAAGGCGTGCTGACCAGCCCTCAAGCGCTGCAAAAAGCCGACTGGCTGGCGCTCGACGTGGTGCTCAACATGGGGCTGACTGCCGAACGACTGGCCAAGGCTGCCGGTATTTCGCGTGAGGCGATGGATGCACTCGCCCTCAGTTCCCACCAGCGTGCCGCCAAGGCCAACGCAGCAGGTCACTTTGACGCTGAGCGTTTGACTCTGAACAACGCGGCAGGCGAACCGGTCAGCGCGGACAGCAACATCCGCGCGGATACCAGCGCTGAGCGCCTGGCGGGGCTGGACCCGGCATTTATGCAAGGCGGCGTAGTGACTGCAGGCAACAGCTCGCCGCTAACCTCTGGTGCCGCCGCCACGCTACTGATGTCTGAATCTGCCCTGCGCCAGCACGGCATTAGCCCCTTGGCACGCGTTGTGGCCATCGCCGACTGCGGTGTCAAGCCAGAGGAGATGGGCGCCGGTGCCGCCGCCGCCATTCGCCGCGCACTGAAACAGGCCCAGCTGACACCGCAGGATATCGACGTATGGGAAATCAACGAAGCCTTCGCTGCGGTGCCGCTGCATGCCATGGGTGAGCTTTCGATTGACCCTGAGAGCGTCAATATCTGGGGTGGCGCCATGGCGCTGGGGCACCCGTTAGGCGCGACCGGCATCCGCCTCGCTGGCACGCTTAGCCGACTTCTTCACTCCCGCCAGCAACGCTATGGCTGCGCGGCGGCCTGCATTGGCGGTGGGCAAGGCATCGCCATCATTTTAGAACGCTAAAGCCACTAGATGCCGTTTAACCAAGCGGCAAACAACACTAACTCCTTATAAGGAGAATAATAATGTCAACAACAACGAACGACGAAAACAAACGACCCTCGTTTTGGGGCGCCATCATTGGCATCGGTTTCTTATGCTTCATGATGTTTGCGCAGATCTTTTTACTGGGTGAAGACTGGGTCACCCATATTTCGCTGATCTTTGCCATTGTGGTCTGCGCCATCATCGCGCTGTATTCCGGCTTCAGCTGGCAGGATGTTCAGAAAGGCATTCTATATGGTTGCGAAATCGCCATGCTGCCGATGCTGATCTTAATGATGGTCGGCGTGTTAGTCGCCAGTTGGATTGCCTCCGGCACAATTCCCTCGCTGATCTATTATGGCCTTCAACTGATCAACCCCTCCTATTTCCTGGTCACGGCTGTCATCGTGTGTGCCGTTGCATCACTGGTCACCGGCAGCTCATGGACCACCGCCGCCACCTTCGGCGTAGCCTTTATCGGCATCGGCAGCGGTCTGGATATTTCTCCGGCGATGACCGCGGGCGCAGTTATTTCCGGTGCTATCTTCGGTGACAAGATTTCACCGGTATCAGACTCCACCAACCTCGCTGCCGGGGTTGCCGAGGCCAACCTGTTCGACCACATCCGTTCGATGTTCTACACCACCGGCCCGGCACTAATCATTACCATTATTCTGTTCTTCTTTATCGGCATGCAGTTTGACGGCGAAGGAGCTGATATTTCCCGCACCGCTGAACTGCTAGCGGGCATTAGCGATAATTTCTCAGTGGGTCTGCTCGCCTTCCTGCCCCCATTAGTGGTGGTTGTTTTGGCCTATCAGCGCATTAATGCCCTGGCAGTCATGGTCATTGGCAGCCTATTAGGGGCGGGACTTGCCGTCGCTACTCAAGGTGTCGGGCTGGGCAGCATGATGAATTACATGAACTACGGCTATGTCTCGGAAACCGGTGTTGAAGCCGTCGATAGCCTACTTAGCCGTGGTGGCCTGCAAGGCATGATGTGGACGATCTCGCTGGGCTTTATCGGGCTTAGCCTGGGTGGCCTGCTGGAGAAGACCCGTATGCTCGAAGTGCTCTTGGAAAAGATGGGCAAACTGGTCAGTAATTCACGCGGGCTAATCGTTACCCATGTGCTCTCGTCATTGGCCACCAACCTGTTCTCGGCCAGCCAGTATATTGCCATTATTATTCCGGGCCGCATGTTCGTACCCGCCTACCGCAAACTCAAAATTCTGCCATCGGTATGTTCGCGTACCTGTGAGGACTCGGCCACGGTTACTTCGCCGCTAGTTCCTTGGGGGCTAGGCGGTGCTTACTACATGGGCGTGCTGGACGTCTCCGCGTGGGATTACATGGGCTGGACCTTCCTCGCCATTATCACTCCCGTGATTGCCATTGTGTACGGCCTGTTCAATATCTGCATTTGGCGTGAAGGCGAGCGTAACGACGTCAACACCTATAACCAGCCATACACCGAAAGTCTGCCGCAAGCCGAGCTAGCGAAGTAGATCGCCACCTATCAGACCAACACGTGGCCAGGGGCGGCCGAGTTGTCGCCTCGCACCACTGCCTATCAACCTGAGGGCACCTCTCATGTATAAAAATATTCTAATCACAACGGCGGCAGACAATAACTCCAATATCCTGCAAAAAATCGAAGTGGCGCGTAAGCTGGCAGACAACGACAGCACCATACAAATCATTTCGGTAATGGAGCGTATTCCCCCTTATATCGCACCATCACTGCCCAGTGATTACCGCGAAACCACCGCGCAACGCATTAAGGACGGTATTCGTAAGAAAATTGGCGACGAGCACTACGAAATTCATATTGTGGAAGGCAATGCCGCCCATCAGGTGGTCAAGTTTGCCAAACGCAACGGCGTCGATTGCATCATTATTTCCTCGAATCGCCCCGGCTTCCCCGACCACTTTATGGGCTCCACCGCCCTCAATGTTGTACGCCAGGCAGCGTGCACGGTGACGGTGGTTCGGTAGACCGGCTATTCGATCAGCGGCGCAAGTTACCTATCCAACGCCGAGCCGGAAAAATCGTTAACCGGCCACTGAGTGGCCCATTGACGTTTTCGGCTTGGCGTTTGGCGCTTCAGCGCATATTCAGCGCGGCTGGCTGCGGCGCGATCTGCGAACGGTTGCGCGCCGAGCAGTGCTATCGGTGGATTCGCTCGGGTATAGCGAGCGCCTTTACCGTCGCAGTGTGCTTGGTAACGCTTCGCTAGGTTATTGGTAATCCCCACATAGGTGCCGCGTTTGCACTCAAGTAAGTAGAGGAACCATTGGGTATCGGTATTGATACTACTCACCGCAACAACTCTTTATTTTTCGACCACTACCACATAGACAGCGCTCGTTTCGCCGCGGTTTGAGGCGCTCAATGGTCGGCACGCCATCCACATACCACCAGCGCCCATCTTCAAACACAAACCGTGAGTTTTCTTCCAGCACATGCCAGCGGTTTTGTTCACGGAAATAGGCTAAAAAATGGACTGAGCCCTGAGCCTCTTTTGCTGGCGGCGCCGCCACAATCGTGAGCGCTTTCCATTGGGTGTCCGGGTCGGGCGGTAGCTGCGTTGGCCGCGTTGATGCGTGCCAAGTGGCGAGTAGGTAATCACGGCTGTTCAACGCAAATGCCGTGTAACGTGAGCGCATTAGCGCTTCCGGCGTAGGTGCTGCTGCACCTTGGTGATATGGCTGGCAACACGCCGTAAATGCAGCACCACTGCCGCACGGGCAGTTGGCTGACGTTGAGACTGGCGTTGAAAGCGTCATATTGAAAGCTCTGTATTCTTTGGTTTATAGATTTGGTATACGTTTTGTTTCGGTATTGGCACAGAGTTAGATATAGTACCAGAGCTACATCATCAGACAGACGGAGTACGACACACGACCAAGCATTCTTTCCAAACCCAGTGGAGGTTCTCCTATGAAGGTTTACAAACCCGAATGGCAGTGCACGTTTAGCGTAAACGAAGGCGCGGTAGAATCAGCAACCTGGAAAGAGCGAATCGCCTGGCGGCTTAGACAAATCGCCGATCGACTAGAAGGCGGTGGCCGTACGGTAAAAATCGACTACAACGTCTCCCCGCACGTTAGCCGAGACGAAGTTGATACCTGTTTGGGAAAAGGGTTTGAGGTGACTCAGCGGCTGCTGACCCAACTTGCCCGCCAACAGGCCTGCGAAGATGTGATGCGCCATGCGAAAGCAGAGCTTTACGAAGAGCAGCATCAGCACTAATAGCCAGTCCGTAAGCGTCTCAAGAAAACACCCGTCTATTTAATATTGGCGGGTGTTTTTTATTGTGCGCTATTTATACTGCGGGCTAATTAGCAACCATCATCCCAGATGGGGTGTTTCTAGCGCCTGCCCTAATCGCTGCATAAACGCCGTACACTCATGCAACTGCGCCGTCTCAATATACTCATCGGGCTGATGCGCCTGGGCGATGCTGCCAGGGCCAAGAATGATTGTCTGCAAGCCCTGGCCTTGGAACTGCCCGGCCTCGGTGGCATAAGCGACCGCATGATTACAGCAGGCGTGTGGCAGATGGTCTTTGGCTAAGCGAAGCACTTGTTCGTTCTCGCGGTCGGCCAAGCCCGGCACTGTCACGTTTAACGGCTCGGTGGTGATTTCAACGTGCTTGCCTTTAGCCTGCAGCTCAGCGCTTAGCTGGGCGCAATAGGCATCAAAGCGCGCGTATATTTCGTCGAAGGTGTCCGTGGGCAGATGGCGAATTTCCCACTCAAACTGACACTCCCGCGCCATAATGTTGATCGCAGTACCGCCTTTTATTTTACCAACGTGCAGGCTGGTATGAGGCACATTAAAGGCCTCATCGACGCGGCCCTCTTCCACCAATGCCGCCATGGTGTCTTCAATGAACGTGACGAGCCTTGCCGCAACATGGATAGCTGACGTGCCTTGATTCACTTGGCTACTGTGGGCCTCCTGGCCAATCACGGTGGTGCGCAGATTCGTTGCGCCTTTTTGCGCGACCACAGGCTGCATGCTGGTAGGCTCACCAACAATGACGTGGGCGGTAGTGGAGTAGTGCTCGTAAAAGCGTTTAATAAGACTCGGCGCGCCCACACAGCCAATTTCTTCGTCGTAAGAAAATCCGAAATAGATGGGCTGTTTCAGCGGCGCATTGACCCAGGTAGGCACCATGGCTAACGCACAGGCAATAAAGCCTTTCATATCACAGGTACCACGCCCATACAGACGCTCATCGCCACCATCACGCAGAGTAAACGGATCACTCGACCATGGCTGACCAGCCACCGGTACGACGTCGGTATGCCCAGAGAGCATCACTCCGCCAGGGGCGTCAGGGCCTATGCGGGCAATCAGGTTGGCTTTGCTGCCACACGGGCTCATCACCCGCTCTGAAGCCACACCATAATCAGCTAGATAGTGCTCAACGAATTCAATTAGGGCCAAATTAGATTCACTGGAAGTGGTATCGAACGATACTAGCTTAGCCAGTAATGTGGTCGCATCAGTCATACTGCTCTCGTCAGTTAGGCTCTTCATATCACCCTATCACCGCCTCTCTCCTTTGCCTACTAAGCAGGCCGACGCACAGCCAAACGTTGACTGTCACGTCGAGTTCATCGTGCATTCATGAAAACGTCATCTACACTTTCTACTGTTCAGTGCACCCAAAAACTTAATAAACGTACTGCGAACGACCCACAAGGAGCCGTTATGTCTCGTTTCACATTGCACGCGCTTGCCCTAGGGGTGGCTACGGCCACGTTTAGCCTTTCTGCCCATTCTGCGACCGAAGTGACCTGGTGGCACGCCATGGGAGGCCAGCTTGGTGAAATCCTTGAAGAAATGACGGAGGAGTTTAACGCTTCTCAGGACGACTACCACGTCACACCCAGCTACCGCGGCAATTATACCGAAACGATGACCGGCGCCATTGCAGCGTTCCGTGCGGGCGAGCAGCCGCATATTCTGCAGGTATTCGAAGTCGGCACTGGCACCATGATGAACGCCAAAGGTGCCATCTACCCCGTGTACGAGTTGATGGAAGAGCATGGCCGCGCGTTTGATCGCGAAGCCTTCCTGCCAGCGGTAGTCGGTTACTACACCGACACCAACGGCAACATGCTGTCGTTCCCGTTCAACTCTTCTACGCCGATTATGTACTACAACCGCGACATGTTTGAGGAAGCGGGTCTAGACCCCGAGCAGGCGCCACAAACCTGGTCTGAAGTGGCCGATTTTTCGCGCCAAATCGTCGATTCTGGGGCGGCCAGCTGTGGCTTTACCACTTCCTGGCCTAGCTGGGTAATGCTGGAAAACTTCTCCGCTTGGCATAATGTGCCGCTTGGTACGCTGGAAAACGGCTTTGGCGGCATGGAAACCGAGCTTACCTTCAACAATGAGCTGGTCGCCCGCCATTGGGATAACCTCCATAACTGGCAGGAAGAGGGTGTCTTTAAGTGGGGCGGCCCCGGTTCTGGCCCTGACTCAGAGCCGCTGTTCTACTCCCAGGACTGCGCGATTTTCTTCGGCTCTTCTGCTTCCCGTGCGGATGTCGCTGCTAACTCTGACTTTGAAGTCGGTTTCGGTATGCAGCCCTACTATGACGACGTAGATGGCGCGCCACAGAACTCCATCATTGGCGGTGCCACCCTGTGGGCACTACAAGGCCACACCGATGACGAGTATGAAGCCGTTGCCGCCTTCTTTGAGTACCTCTCACAGCCTGAGGTACAAGCCGAGTGGCACCAGCAAACCGGTTACCTGCCCATCACTCAAGCGGCATGGGACTTGAGCAAAGAGCAGGGCTACTACGATGAGAATCCAGGCGCCGATATTTCGCTGAAGCAGATGACGCTAAACGAACCGACCGAGAACTCGAAAGGCCTGCGGTTTGGTAACTTTGTACAGATCCGCGACATTATCTCCGAAGAGATGGAAGCGGTGATGACCGGTGGCAAATCGGGCCAGGAAGCAGCTGACGACGCAGTGGCACGTGGCAATGATTTACTCCGTGACTTTGAAGCTGCCAACCAGTAAATAAGCTCTCACTTCGCCGCTTACCCCACTGGGTAGGCGGCGATTTCGTTTGTCGATGCTTATATTTACTAACCATTTGCAGAGCTGCCCATGCAAACTAAACGCATGACCTACCCTGGTCGCTTTTTGCCCTACGCGCTGCTGGCGCCCCAGGTGATTGTGACGCTGATTTTCTTTATCTGGCCTGCTGGCCAAGCGTTGTATCAGTCGCTATTGCGCGAAGACGCCTTTGGGCTGCGCTCGACGTTTGTGGGCTTGGAAAACTTCGCTCGCCTGTTTCGCGATGGCGCTTACCTCAACTCGCTCTCCGTGACAGTGGTGTTTGCCGTCGGTACCACACTCCTGTCAATGACGGTGGCTCTATTATTGGCCAGCACCGTCAACCGGATGATTCGCTCACGTAGTACCTACACCACACTGCTGGTGTGGCCCTACGCCATCGCCCCCGCCCTTGCGGGCGTTTTGTGGTGGTTTATCTTCAACCCTTCCATCGGCATCGTTCCCTATATGCTAGAAATGGTGGGTTATCAGTGGAACCACCGCAACTCGGGAAGTGACGCCATGCTGCTGGTGATTTTTGCCGCCGCTTGGAAGCAGATCTCCTATAACTTTCTCTTTTTTCTAGCGGGCTTACAGTCAATCCCGCAATCGCTGATTGAAGCCGCCTCCATTGATGGCGCCAGCCCGACTAAGCGCTTCTGGACGATTATTTTCCCGCTGCTGACGCCAACCACCTTCTTCTTGATGGTGGTTAACGTGGTGTACGCCATGTTCGATACCTTCGCGATTATTCATGCCACCACCGCGGGCGGCCCGGCCCAGTCGACCAACATCTTGGTTTACAAAGTGTATGCCGACGGATTTGTGGGGCTCAACCTGGGCTCCTCGGCAGCTCAGTCAGTGATTCTGATGGTCATTGTGGTGGCATTAACGATGATCCAGTTCCGCTTTATTGAGCGCCGAGTCAACTACTAAGCCTTTGGGAGAACGTTAATGGTTGAAAACCGCCCTTGGGCAAACCTAATTGCCCACGTTATTTTGATCTCTGGTGTCGCGCTGGTAGTTTTTCCGGTGTATGTCGCTATTGTTGCCTCTACCCACTCCCTGTCGGGTTTGCTGCAGGGCACGCTGCCGCTGCTACCCGGCGGTCACGGGATCGAAAACTATACGCGGATGTGGCAGTCGGGCGTCTCTAATGCTGGTGCGCCGCCCGCCGCTCTGATGCTCTGGAACAGTTTTATAATGGCCATGGCGATCACGGTAGGTAAGCTGTCTATTTCGCTGCTTTCCGCCTTTGCCATTGTCTACTTCCGTTTCCGCTTTCGGATGTTCTTTTTCTGGGTGATCTTCGTCACCTTGATGCTGC
The DNA here is from genome assembly GCF_024182575.1 of Halomonas sp. MS1. NCBI lineage: Bacteria > Pseudomonadati > Pseudomonadota > Gammaproteobacteria > Oceanospirillales > Halomonadaceae > Halomonas > Halomonas sp. MS1. Next base: position 1,863,995 of record NZ_CP098926.1, on the reverse strand, counting down.
CGGTGGAAGTACGCATTATTCCGACGTTTCAGGTCGTTGCGGATCTCAACATGCTTAATAGCTTTGCCGGGCTGTCGATTCCGCTAATTGCCTCGGCCACCGCGACGTTTCTGTTCCGCCAGTTCTTTATGACCATTCCCGAAGAAATGCTCGAAGCCGCCCGCGTCGACGGCGCCGGGCCACTGAAGTTTTTTAAAGACATCTTAATGCCGCTGTCAGTGACCAATATCGCCGCACTGTTTGTGATCATGTTTATCTACGGCTGGAACCAATACCTGTGGCCGCTACTAATCACCACCGACCCTGACTATTACACCATCGTGATGGGTATCCAGCGCATGACTTCGGAAGAGAATCCCCAGTGGCAACTCGTCATGGCGGCAGTGGTGATGGCAGCGCTACCGCCGGTACTGGTGATTCTGTTTATGCAACGCCTATTTGTGAAAGGCCTGACCGAGACGGAGAAATAAGATGGCTAGCATTACCTTGGAAGGGCTGAAGAAAACCTATACCGGCGATGTTCACGCCGTCAAAGGCATCGACTTACAGATTGAAGATGGCGAGTTTGTGGTACTCGTCGGGCCATCCGGTTGTGGCAAATCGACCCTGCTGCGCATGGTCGCTGGGCTTGAAACCATTACCGAAGGCACGCTCAAAATCGGCGACCGGGTAGTCAATAAGCTAGAGCCCGCCGAGCGCGATATCGCCATGGTGTTCCAGAACTACGCGCTTTATCCGCACATGACCGTCTACAACAACCTCGCTTATGGATTAAAGAACCGGGGTTTCAAAAAAGATGACATCGATAAACGCGTGCGCTTAGCGGCCAAGATGCTGGAGATTGAAGACTTCCTAGAGCGCAAACCCCGCAAGCTTTCCGGCGGCCAGCGCCAGCGGGTAGCGATGGGCCGAGCACTGGTGCGCGAGCCTTCAGCCTTCTTGTTCGATGAGCCGCTTTCCAACCTGGACGCCAAACTGCGCGTACAGATGCGAGTGGAGATTAAACAACTACAGCGTCGCCTAAAAACCACCAGCCTGTATGTCACCCACGATCAGTTGGAAGCAATGACCCTGGGCGACCGTTTGGTCGTGCTAAATGCCGGGCAAATTGAGCAGGTAGGTACCCCGATGGAGATCTACGCCCGTCCGGCCACCATGTTCGTTGCGGAATTTATTGGCTCCCCGGCAATGAACATGTTGCCGCTGGATTATCTGCGTACTCAAAGCAGCAGCGTGCTGGAGCACCTTCCCGAAGGCACCGACACTCTCGGCATTCGCCCAGACGACATGCACCTCACCGCACCCGATGCGCCACACCTAGCCATCGACGCAACACTCATGCTCTTTGAGGCGGCAGGCGCGGAAAGCCATCTGTACGTTAATCTCGCCGACAGCGAGCAACCCACGGTGATTCGCACCGCGGGCCAGCCAGCCGTTCGTGAAGGTGAAACATTGCGCTTCTACGTGACCCGCGATGCTCTTCATCCTTTTAATAGCACCACTCGAAAGCGCACCGATGGTTAACACCGCTGCTTAAGAAAAATACGCATTAGAAAAGCACGTCATCGGAGATTTCATGCGCTACGTTTGAGCTAATAACAATAACTCGCTGCTCGGCTATTTTTTTGCCGGTAGCGTATGGATCTCTGTGATGAATACTGGTCTATGAAGACAGAATGTAATGACCTCGACAGCTTATACCGCGATCATTCCCGGCGCGTACAGGCGACTCTGATTCGCTTGCTAGGGGATTTTGAGCTTGCCGAAGAAGCAATGCAGGACGCGTTTGTGGCCGCAGTTCAGCAATGGCCGATTAACGGTTCACCCGACAATCCTCAAGCCTGGTTAATTCGTACCGGCTACCACTGTGGGGTTAATCAGATTCGCCAACGCAGCACGGCACGCCGCCGAGCTCATTTGCTGTTACCCGCCGAAGAGACTCTGGATCTAGAACCAGCGACGATCCAAGACGATGCACTGCGCCTATTGTTCACCTGTTGTCATCCAAGCCTGAACATGGAAGCCCGCGTGGCATTAACCCTACGGGAAATGTGCGGCCTCACCACCGAGCAGGTGGCGAGTGCGTTACTCATGAAACCCACTACGCTGGCGCAACGCATCGTGCGCGCTAAGCGCAAAATTCGTGATGCCCGCATCCCCTACGCGGTGCCTGATAGCGAAGCACTCCCCGAGCGCCTGCCGGATGTACTCCAGGTGATCTATTTAGTGTTCAACGAAGGCTACTCACGCAGCATGGGCAGCCAGGTCGTTGATGTCAGTTTAACGAAGGAAGCCATGCGCCTCGGTGAGGCGTTAGCAAGGCTGCTACCCAGTGGCGAGGTGTTTGGATTGATGGCACTGATGCGGCTTAATGATGCTCGTCGCGATGCACGCCAAGACAGCGCGGGTGACTTAATCACCCTGGACGAACAAAATAGAGATTTGTGGCACCAAGAGGACATTCGTAGCGGCATCGAATGGCTTGAGCAGGCGCTGATGCTCACTCCAACCGGCTACTACACTCTTCAGGCATCAATTGCCGCGGAACACTCACAGGCTAGCAGCACCGAACAGACCGATTGGGAGAGAATCGTGAGGCTCTACAATGCGCTATGCCGCCGTAACACCTCCCCCATTCTGGCGCTGAATCGCGCAGTGGCCATTGCCATGAATGGTGCGCTGGCAACCGGCTTGCAGCTTCTTGATGAGTTAGCGCATCACCCACAAATGGGCCGCTATCATCTTTTTCATGCAGCACAAGCGGATTTGCTGCGCCGCCAAGGCCAATATGATGCAGCGCGCAGTGCCTATCAGCAGGCACTTGTGCTGGCGACGCTTGATCCAGAGAAGCGCTTTTTGCTAAAGCGTTTACACGAACTTGAGCAAGCTCCATAAACACAGCGTGCGTCGGGATTACAGGGTTGATAGGGCCTGGCTATCCCGTCCAACACTGAGATGTATTGTCACAGGAAGTAGCTCCCGCAAGCACTCACTTAGTCCCGAATAGAGATCGACATGTCGCCATAGATATTTGCCTGGACCGCAGGGCGTCGTAGGTACTCATGGGGAAATCCTAGAGGCACCGCGCTAACCTCGTCGAGCCGCGCCTGTTGGTCAACCGTCAGTTCCAGTTCGAGTGCATCCAGGTTGGCTTCAAGCTGACTTATCGATCGCGCCCCAATGAGCGGCGCGGCCATACCAGGACGGGCGAGCAGCCACGCTAAAGCCACGGTGGCAGGTGATGTATTTTGTTCCGTAGCAACCCGCTTCACTTCATCGATGATGCGAAAGCTGCGCTCTGGGACAGGGCCAGCCTCATTCACTATGGCGGCACGGCTGCCGCTGACCACGTTTTCAGGTGCGAGTTCGGCACGACTGTATTTCCCTGTCAGAAGTCCACTCGCCAGCGGTGACCAGGGTATGATGCCCATCCCCATTTCACGTGACATTGGAACCAAGTCACGCTCCACGCTGCGCTCAATCAGATTGTATTCTAGCTGCATCGCAATCACTGGCGACCAGCCACGAAGATCTGCGATAGCCTGCATCCGTGAGGCCTGCCAGGCAGGGATATCTGACAGTCCCAGATAAACGACCTTTCCCGCCGCCACCAGATCATCCATGGCGCGCAGAATCTCTTCTACCGGTGTAGTGAAATCCCAGGCGTGCAGATAAAGCAGGTCGATATAGTCGCTGCCGAGTCGGGTCAAGCTGTCTTCCACCGCACGAACCATGCTCCGTCGGCTGTTACCTCCGGAATTAGGGTCATTGGTGCGCATTGGCAAGGTGTATTTTGTAGCGATGACCAAGCGGTCCCGCTTCCCTTGGGCAAACCGGCCAACAAAGGACTCGGAAGTGCCCCCGGTATAGTAATTCGCCGTATCGATAAAGTTGCCGCCGTGGTCGACGTAACGATCAAAGATAGCGCGGGAAGTCGACTCGTCGGCGCCGAAGTTCCATTCCGTACCGAAAGTCATGGTGCCTAGCGCCATAGAAGATATTTTCAGGCCCGAACGGCCCAGTAAGCGGTAATGGTCGAGCTGCATGGTTTTTTCCTCAGCGGTTGGTTTCCTCAATGGTAGATTTGTTCTTAAATTGACAGAATACATCGATATATTTATGAACTATGAAGCTGTAATAAATAATGAAAAGTAGTGATGTGGCAGAATTGCGTGCCTTCGTGGCAATCATCGAGCGCGGTAATTTCGCGCGAGCGGCGGAATGGCTCAATGTTTCGCCTTCAGCACTCAGCCAGACGATTCAGAGGCTAGAGGCACGTCTGGGACAGCGCCTATTGAACAGGACTACCCGCACCACACGACCAACTGAGGCGGGGCAACAGTTGTATGAGCGGGTTTGGCCCGCCCTGAGAGAGATCTCAGCGGCTCAAGCGCAGTTACAGGAGCAACAGGATGAGCTTGGCGGTCGGTTGCGGATCAATTCGTCATCCACTGGGGCTGCTTATGCGCTGGCACCACACCTAGCGAGCTTTGCCGAGGCTTACCCTGGAATTGAAGTCGAGATCGTCATCTCTGATCGTCTGGAAGATGTGGTGGCTAGTGAGTGCGATGCCGGGCTGCGACTCGGGGAGAGCCTGGAACAAGATATGGTAGGAGTGCCGATGAGCAATCCACTACGTTGGATTGCGGTGGCATCGCCAGTCTATCTGGCTCGTGCAGGCACGCCGGAACATCCCGCTGCTTTGAAGGAGCATGCCTGTATCAATATTCGCTGGCCCAGTGGAGGACATCTCTTCCAGTGGGAATTCGGCTGCGAAGGGCGATCCGTTCGAGTAGCCGTGACCGGTCCGCTGTGTACTAACGATGTTGCAACACGACTGCGTGCGGTCAAGGACGGCCTTGGTATTGGTTATTTCCTTGAGCCGGAGGTGTGGGACTTGCTATCGGCCGGCGATGCCGTTGAGGTGCTAGGGTCCTGGTGTCCGAGGGAGCCGGGATTCTACCTTTACTACCCGGGTAACCGACTGGTCACGCCACAGCTTCGAGCTTTCCTCGATCATGTCGCGGCGCGCCGTCAGAAGATAGTTGCTACGCAATAAGATCATTTAATCCGCATCCGATGGCAGGAGGAAATCAACCAAATAGTCCGATCACTAAAAATAATATCTAGCCTATGTCGATTTCCGCTCGCCCCAAACTACTAGTGAGAGTACCCCCTCTGATCATCCAGGAGACTCTCAATGAAATTCATGCTAATTCGCCGTGCCGATACCAATACCGAAAATGGCGTTATGCCCTCCCAGGAATTGCTTGCCGACATGGCTGCGTATAACCAGCGTTTAACGGAGGCAGGTGTATTTTTAGGCGGTGATGGCTTACATCCAACCAGCGATGGCTGCCTGATCCGCTTCGATAAGGGTACTCCCACCGTTATCCCAGGGCCTTTTTCGCACCCCAGTGAGCGCATTGCCGGCTACAGCGTACTAGAAGCACCCACACTTGAAGAGGCCATTCATTGGGCTCAGCAGTGGCCCGCCCAAGATGCCGATGGCAACGTGACGCTTGAGCTGCGGCGCTACTTCTCGCTGGAGGATTTTGAGCCCGGTGCCGGCATTGAGCAGCACCGTAACCTTGCCCGTGTGCCGGATGCCATGAACGTGCATGTTGCCTTTCCCGGCACTTGCCGTGAAGCCATGCAGTTTTATGCCGACGTCACTGGTGGCCAGTTGGAATGCCTACTGACTTACGCTGAAACGCCTGCCGCTGAACACGTACCGCCTGCCCTTCATGACCACGTTATCCATGCCTCGCTGAACCTGCGTGGACGCCGCTTGATGGGTGCCGATATGGCGGCTGACTGCTATACACCACCTCAAGGGGTAGAGATTCAATTGGAGTATCAGGATATTGAGCAAGCCGCACGAACCTTTGCTCAACTAGCGGAGGGTGGAAAGATTGTCATGCCGTTCGAAGCGACCTTCTGGTCGCCAGGGTTCGGCATGGTAACCGACCGCTTTGGCGTCGGCTGGATGGTCAACGTTCCGTCAGAAAACTGCCCCTCAGCCACCGAAGGAGACGCTCCATGAAGTACGTTGCGCTAGTGTATTACCAAGAGCAAATCATCAATGCCATGAGCGAACAGGAGTGGTACGACCTCAACCAGGAGTGTATCGCGGGGGTCGAGCGCCTGAGCGCCAGCGGCAACTACCTTTCCGGGCAGCCGTTACAACCAACGGAGACCGCAACCACCGTGCGCGTGCGTGATGGCGAGACACTGATCTCCGATGGCCCCTTTGCCGAAACCAAAGAGCAACTGGCTGGTTTCTACCTACTGGAAGCTCGCGACTTGAATGAGGCACTGCAGTTGGCTAGCCGCATCCCGCCAGCTCGGCTGGGCAGCATTGAAGTACGCCCCGCTCGAGAACTCCCACCCAAAGCAAACGCAGGAAAAACAGCATGAACACTACCGCCACACCCTATGTCGATGGCTTCATCGCTGCCGTGCCGACCGCTAATAAATCTGAGTTTATTGAGCACGCCCGCGCCGCCGCAGAAGTGTTCAAAGAGTTCGGCGCACTGCGAGTGGTAGAGTGCTGGGAAGATGATGTTCCCGAAGGCGAGGTCACCTCGTTCTCCATGGCGGTTAAGCGAAAAGATGACGAAAGCGTTGTTTTTTCATGGATAGAGTGGCCTTCCAAAGCGGTACGCGATGTCGCTATGCCAAAAGTCATGGAAGATCCACGCTTACAAATGGACGTTAATCCCATGCCCTTTGATGGCCAGCGTCTTATTTATGGCGGCTTTGAAAGCATCATGACGATGTGAGTACACCGGGCCGTTTCACTCAATAGAAACGGCCCGCAAGCCCTTCCTCTTGGTAAGTGACTCCCCCTAGCGCAATCCCATAGCGGCTAAAACGCATCTTAATGGCTCCTTTCATATTGATGTCATCGTTCATCGTTAGCGTGCCAGAAAGGCCTGACAATGTGGTGACATCAATGACAAACCAACCGCGCAAACCGCTCAGCGACGAAGAAATCGCCTACTTAGAGGAACTGGCTAACGGCAACGCATTAGCCAAGCAGCGTCGCCGCGAGAAAAAGCGCCAAACGCCAGCGACAAAGAAACTCTTAGACTAACCACGCCTTACCAAGGCGTATTCATGCACGCTTTCTAAAACCACTTAATTATTATCATAGATAGCATAACGCAAAAAGCCGATGTACTTTTAGCACATCGGCAAAACGATCTTAATAAGTGACTTAAACGCTAAGGAAGCTATTTATCATTTAAAAGTGATAGCGAGCACCTACTGCATAATACAGATCATCTTCGAAGTTATTATTGGCATCTTTATTAGCATCATTTAGCTCGACAAACACATCAAAATTGTTAGAAACATCGTAATGCGCCGCAGCGGCCCAAGCATCGCGATCCTTATCAGCGTTGTCTACGTCAATGTTGTAATAATCGAGATAGAAGGTCCAAGCGCCGGTGGCAAAGCTACCACCTAGGCCTACTGTGTCGAAACCGCCTCCTCGCTTATCGTTATCACCACGGGTTTCATAACCTAAACGCGCAGAGAAAGCGTCATTAATGTCGTACTCGGCCGTAGTACCAAAACGTGTTTCACCGTTGCCACCGCCACGCACGGAATCTTCTACATAACCGAGTGCTAAACGTAAGGGGCCAGTCGCGTAAACGACGCCACCTTGTGTGGCGATAACGCTACCTTCGCTAGACTGCTGCGCTTCAGTGAGGCCACGCTCAGAAAAGTGTTTTGCTGAGAAAACAGCCTGAAAACCGTTGATTTCAGGCGTTTTATAGCCAAGTGAGTCGCCACGCGCCTGAAGACCACCGCCGGCAAATTCATAGCCACGCTCTACATAAACATCGAACGGTGTCATCACGTAGTTATCGTAGTAACTGTTATAGTTACCCGCCATGAACGTACCGTACTGCTTACTCTCGAGACCAAGGTAGCTATTACGCACTTCGTCAAAGCCCGGGCGGCTGCGCTCATCCCCAGTAAAACGCCACTCTACCCGTGCAAACGCGCGCAGGTCAGCGTTGATTTGATGGCCTGCCGTAAAGCGCAAACGAGAACCAAAATTACGGAACTCTTCGCCATTATCAACGCCATTTTTTTCACCACCGCCTTCAAACCCCATAGCGATGCGGCCGTAGATATCTAGCGTCGTGCCGTCTTGGTCATATACCACCGCTGCTTGAGCCGCAGAGGCACCCAACAAACCACTAATAGCTAGAGCAAGTGTCGCCTTTTTAAACATGATTGATCCCATTAAAGTAGTTAGCGCTTGTTATCAGCACTTTTAGTTACAAGAGAATTCAGATACCGAAGTCTTCTAATTCAATTTCTTTTCAACCCAAGATTCGTCAGAAAAGGGTCGTCATAAAAATCGAAAAATTATGTTTAAGCTGCTTACCGAGCTTTTAATTGCGCATTGCGAAGGCACAATCGAGGATATGTTTACCTCGTCGTCAGCTACCTTAAAACCGATATATGTCATTCTTCTTAAAGTTTTATTTTTTAGCGCTTTTTTTGATAACTATAAAAATGCAACCTAATCGACATCTTGATCTGCTACGACATCACCATTCACTAGCGGCTTCACCATTAAAAATGGTGGCCTGTCATCCCATGTTCACCAGGCTGTCTTGGCAGTGTCACTGTCGCTACGCATAGTCAATGAAATAGTGAATGAAATAGTGAGTAAAAACGTGATAAAGGGATGGATCGCCCATGCGACTCTGTATCGTTAGCGAAACATGGTCACCAGAAATAAATGGTGTTGCGCATACCTTAAATAGGCTATGTCGTGAACTCACTCGGTTGGGGGTAACAGTGGATGTTATTCGCCCTAAACCAAGCATGGCTGCCAGCGCCATCAATGTTGCTCAAGAGCGTTCTCAAGGGCTTTCTCAAGCACCGTCTCAAGAACAGTATCAAGAACCCTACCAAGAACCGTCCCAAGAGCTTCAGGTTCGGCGGTTAGCGCTACCGGGTTATAACGCTGTGCAGATTGGCCTTGCCAGACCTTCAAAACTTCGCCGTTTCTGGCAGAAGCATCGTCCCGATTCTATTTATCTGGCAACCCAGGGCCCGCTGGGCTGGGCAGCTCGACAGGCTGCACGCCAACTGAACATACCTTTAGTGGCTGGCTGGCATACTAATTTCGATCACTACTGCCATGACTACGGGGTTTCCTGGCTAGCTGCCGCCACGCGGCGATATTTACGCTACTTCCATAACGGCTGCGACCTTACCCTTGTGCCCACTCAACAACAGGCTGAAGCGCTACGCGCTCAGGATATCCGCGGTGTAAAGGTACTCTCACGCGGCATTGATGGCGATATATTTTCCCCAGCCCACCGCGACGACACCCTACGCGAACAGTGGGGGGTTAGCGAACATCAACCTGTTGCGCTGTATGTGGGCCGCTTAGCTCCAGAAAAAAACCTCGCGTTACTGCAAGAAACGCTGCAGGCCATGAGTGACGTACGCCCCGATATGGCACACGTCATTGTTGGCGATGGCCCAGGCCGCGCTCAGTTACAAAAAGCGCTACCAGATGCTCATTTCACCGGTTTTGTGAATAAACAGGCACTAGCACGCCACTATGCCAGTGCCGATATGTTTATTTTCCCCTCTCAGTCAGAAACATGGGGAAATGTGGTGACTGAAGCCATGGCCAGCGGGCTGGCAGTCGTGGCCTATCACCACGCCGCCAGCGCTGAGCTGATCCAAAGCAGGCACAACGGCATCACCGTTCCCCCTGGCGATACGCTTGCCTTTCAACAGGCTGCCGTCGCGTTATGCCAGCACCCTGCTGACTACGCCCGCCTAGGTAGAACCGCCCGCCTACGCGCGCTAGAGCAAAGCTGGCCGGGAATCGCAGAGCAGTTCTTACGCTATTTACAAAACGCCCAGGAGGCTCACCATGCGTCCGCGTCCGCTTGTCGTATTCGATCGTCTTGATGTCTTTGAATGGCAGCTTTGCCAACGGGTAACACACCTATCGCTTTATCGCCCCTGGCGGCTAACGCTGCAAACGGCAAGTAAGCTGGGAGACTGGCCTGTCTGGGTATTATTAATCGCTGCACAGCCCTGGTTACAGCCTAACGGTGCTTGGCGAATCATGCAGTACAGCGCCATCGCACTGTTTGCAGTCGCTATTTATAAGTTGGTAAAAACGCGGCTGTGTCGCGAACGTCCGTTCATCACCTACCTCGGTGGCGTCCACTGTGGCGAACCTGCCCGAGACAAATACAGCTTCCCCAGTGGTCACACCATGCATGCGGTGATGTTTAGCGTGTTGGTCGCCGCTCATACCCCCTGGTTGCTACCTATTGTGATTCCCCTTAGTTTACTGATTGCCATTTCGCGGGTGGGGCTTGGGCTGCACTATGTCAGCGATGTCGTTGCTGGCGCAGCCATGGGCTATGGCTTTGCGCTACTGAGTCTTTATTGGATGGGATAACCCTCTGCGGTTGGCCGCTCAACGCCGTATCAATAAAAGCAAAAAGCCACCAACGTGGACGCAGGTGGCTTTTGGTATTGTCGATTAACTATCTATTGTTTTAATTATCTACATATCGGGAGGCATATCGTCACGATCCTCTATTGTGGTCATAAACGATGTCTTGAACATCATATAAAGACCGACTCCCGAAAACCCTAGAAACAGCACAAACATGCATAACATCAATACCATCGCCATAGCGCTTGTCCCTGGAAGTGTGCGGCTGCGACGTTGACGTCTTCTAACCGCTACATTTTGGTTTACACCAGAGGATAGACCAAAATGTCACGCTTAATGATACAAAAGTTGTTCAAAAAATATGGAAAAGTTAAATATACATAAGAATCAAAGTGTTAAAAACAATTAATTGACGCAAAAAAACCACCTCGCTTTCACGAGATGGTGATTTTGCATCAATGCTGTTCCCTGGCGGTGATGATCAGCGTTTCCTTACACTGATAAGGGTGAGCAGGCTAAATGTCCTTTCACATCCTTTTGCTAATATGGCTCCATGCCTTCCCTAATTACCTATTAGCCTGCTCACGCTTGTTTACTCATTGTGGCTAACGTTGCTGCGAAGCGTTTTTGGCGATTAATTCCACTTAAAAATTAGAGTAACAACACTACGGCTGTAGTCAGGTTATTGCAGACAATAGGCCAAGTGCCATTTTTAACAACAAAACATATCAAAAACAATATCTTAAAAACTAACCGCAATACCAGGCTAAGAGATAAACGCCGCTATTTCATGGCTAAAACTGACACATGCGACAAAATCACACGGCCAGCCAGCGCTCAAACGATGGGAAATTGATGGCACCAACTGCCTGCAACGATTATTTTTAATGACAGCGTAGCTAAAACCGCTCTACAAGTGCCCAGTTGATGAGGATTCCTTCGATGAAGCGTGCAATGGCGATCAGTTTATTGATGATGGTGACACTTCTGCTCATAAGTGGCTGCAACACTATTCGCGGCGCAGGCGAAGATATTGAACGAGGCGGCGAAGCTATTCAGCGCTCCGCAAGTAGCTAATGGCCATGGTGACGATTTACCTTTCACACGGCCTGGAAAGCGGGCCTGGTGCCCTGAAGGTGCAAGCGCTAAAAGGGGTTGCTGAGCAGTTTGAGAACTGCGAACCCGTCGTCATGGACTACCGTGGCTTAAAAGAGCCGCAGGAGCGTTTAGCGCATTTACTTGCCGTGATTGACGAACGCAACGACACACTGGCTAACTGTGTTTTAGCGGGTTCCAGTCTCGGCGGATGGTTAAGTGCAGCGGTGAGTGCCCAGGAACCTGTGTTAGGTTGTTTTTTATTAGCCCCTGCTCTTGGTTTGCCAGATTACCCGCAAACCTCAATCACACTGCAAGCACAACACACGCATATCATTCATGGCTGGCGAGATGATGTCGTACCGCCAGGCCCAGTCATTGAACATGCCCGCTGTCAGCGACTTTCACTACGCATGATTGACGATGACCATCGCCTGCAGAACAGTCTCGATACAATACTTTCCGATTTCGAGCGGTTTTTAGAGCTGTGTCTTCAATAGCGATGTCTTTAAAAACTATCTCTTTAAAAACCATGCCTTTGAAAATAACGCTCTTAAAGCCGCGCTATTTAGCTCAACATGGACCGCAAACGTACTTCTGCTAACGAAGTGTTACAACAAATAGTCGACATACGCCAAGCAAAGCTATACAAATGATGTACAAACAACAGGAGAATACTCATGCTTGGTCTATTTAAACGCGATCCCAAGAAAAAACTTCAGCAAGATTACGAGCGTAAATTACAGGCCGCAATGCAAGCTTCGCGCAATGGTGACATGAGAGCTAACGCCACATTGACGGAAGAAGCAGAAGCTATTCTGACTGAGATCAATCGCCTTAAAGCAGAAGAACGCTAGGACACAACGCCCATGCGCCACCATTTCATCGCTGCCATGACTCTAGGCTGGCTACCTTTAGTGGCCCATGCCAGCTGCCCTCTTCCTGGCCAGTGGTGGCAATCGCAACATGTCGTTGCTAACAGCGCTGTTTTAGCCCAAGCAATACAGCACCAGGTTGTCCTATTGGGCGAGCAGCATGATGACGTTGACCACCACCGCTGGCAGTTGCACACCCTAGCGGGGCTTTACGCACTGCGTGACGATATGGTCATCGGGTTAGAAATGCTGCCCCGGGAAGCGCAACCCGCACTCGATGATTGGGTTGCGGGCTTGTTATCCGAAGAAGCGCTGTTGGAACAGTCCGGCTGGGAGGAGAACTGGGGGTTTGATGCTGATCTTTACTTACCCATTCTCCATTTCGCGCGTGTTCAACAGATTCCTCTGATCGCCCTAAACATCACTCCCGAGCTGCGTCAGCGCTTAGCTCGTGACGGCTTCAGCAGCGTGCCTGCCGACCAGCGACACCATATACCTGCACCGTTACCGCCAAGCGCTGGCTATGAAAGGCGCTTAAAAGAGGTATTTGACCAGCATGCAATGGGTGACGACGACCCCGCTATGCTGAAACGCTTTTTACAGGCCCAACTTAGCTGGGATGTCGCGATGGCTGAAGAGCTGGCTGACGCCGCCTTGGAGGGCAAATTGGCCGTTGGCTTAATGGGTTTAGGCCATGTAATTTACCAAGATGGTGTGCCCCACCAACTTGATGGACTGGGGATAGATCACACCTTCAGCTTACTGCCCTGGTCAACAGAAACCTGCGAGTCACCCGACTCTGCATTAGCAGATGCTGTTTTTGTACTGCCAGCGGCGGAGTAACCGCTGACAGATTGGTTGCGAATAGATGGGTTGCGAATAGATTGGTCGCTAACAGGTTATTTGTTAAAAGAAGGGTCGGTTAGGCATCATCTGCCAGCGCAGGCAGCAGCGTTTTCAATTTACGGGTAAGAGTATTGCGCCCCCAGCCGAGCAATTCGGCAGCTTCCCCTTTGCGCCCACCGGTATGTTTCAGCGCCGTTTCAATCAGAATGCGCTCAAAATCCGGCACGGCTTCTTCCAGCAGATGGGTATGGCCTTCTGCCAGAGCGTGGTCAGCCCAATCCCTGAACGCGGAACGCCAATCGCCATAAACACTACCTTCAGAAGCGCTGACCGAGAGCAGTTCTGGAGGCAAGTCCTCAATGAGAATTTCGCGGCCGGAAGCCATGACCGTTAGCCAACGGCAAATATTTTCTAATTGACGAACATTACCCGGCCACGGCAAACGGGTAAGATGCGCTTCTGCTTCGGGCGTTAACACCTTGATATCGGTGGTCAGCTCTTTGGCAGCTTCCGCTAAGAAATGACGCGTTAAACGCGGAATATCCTCCCGACGTTCGGAAAGGCGCGGCAGATGAACGCGAATCACGTTTAAGCGGTGGAACAAGTCCTCGCGAAACCGCCCATCGTCAACCAACGATTCCAGATTCTGATGGGTCGCGGCAATAATACGTACATCGACTTTTACAGGCGTATGGCCGCCCACACGATAGAATTCACCATCCGCCAACACACGCAGCAAGCGCGTTTGCGTTTCAGCGGGCATGTCACCAATTTCATCGAGAAACAGCGTTCCGCCGTTAGCCTGTTCAAAGCGACCTTGGCGCTGTTGCGCTGCCCCTGTAAACGCGCCCTTCTCATGGCCGAATAGTTCGGACTCAATCAAGTCCCGGGGAATCGCCGCCATGTTCAGCGCAATAAACGGCTTGCCCGCTCGCGGGCTATGTTGATGGAGCGCCTGAGCAACACGCTCTTTACCAGTGCCAGACTCACCGTTAATTAACACCGTGATGTGGGAGTGGGAAAGCCGCCCGATGGCGCGAAACACTTCCTGCATAGCGGGTGCTTCACCAATAATCTCAGCACTCAACCCTTCCGGTACGCTGACCGGGCGCTGACGCTCTCTTGCATGAGCGACCGCACGGCGCACCAGCGCCAGCGCTTCGTCCACATCAAAGGGTTTCGGCAGGTATTCAAAGGCGCCCCCTTGGTAAGACGCCACGGCACTGTCGAGGTCCGAATGCGCGGTCATCACAATCACCGGCAGGTCAGGGTGTGCATCACGCACCCGGGACATTAAATCCAGCCCATCAATGCCGGGCATACGAATGTCAGTCACCAGCACATCCGGTGGATTTTCTAACAATCGCTCCAGCGCGGTATCGGCGCGTTCAATACACTCTACATCCAGGTCTGGCTGCGCTAAGGCCCGCTCTAATACCCAACGGATGGCGCGGTCATCATCGACAATAACCACTCGTGCTACATCGGTTTGTGTCGCCTCAGTCATGACGCTTCTCCGGTGAAATTAACAACCAATGGAATCAGTAAACGAAATTCGGTATGCCCTGGGCGTGAGTCGCATTCGATCAATCCTTGATGTTGGTGCAAAATCGATTGAGCAATTGATAGCCCCAGGCCGCTACCTTCAGCGCGCCCAGAAACCATGGGATAGAAAAGCGTTTCACGTAACGTTTCAGGTATGCCAGGGCCATTATCAATAACCCCCACTTCACTGACTAAACGATGGCGTTCAGCACCCAGCGTAAATTGGCGCCGCGCGCGGGTGCGCAGCATAAGTTCCGGCGAAGGCGTTGCTGCATCACTCATGGCCTGTACCGCGTTACGTGCCACATTCAACACCGCTTGGATCATTTGAGATTCATCGCCAGAAAGATCCGGCAAACTCGGGTCATAATCACGACGGATCTCCACATGCGGATGCTCGGCAATCAGCAGTGCTCGCACCCGCTCTAACACCTTATGGATATTGACCGGCTCATGTTTGACGATGCGATTGGGGCCCAACATGGAGTCGACCAAATCTCGCAGCCGATCCACCTCTTCCACAATAATATGGGTGAATTCACGTAGTGCAGGATCGTCCAGATCGCGCTCCAATAATTGGGCTGCACCGCGAATCCCGCCTAAGGGATTTTTAACTTCATGAGCCAAGCCCCGCGCCAACACTTTGATGGTCTCTTGCCGGGTGGTCAGCGCTTCTTCCCGGGAAATCTGCATCAGCCGATCACGGGGCTCTACTTCGAGTAATAGTTCATCGGCTGAAAGCGGGGTCACGGTGTAGTCCACCGTTAATGGCTCGCTATTCAGCGGCGTAATACGTGCTTCGCGTTGGGTATAGGGATGAAAGGCATCCCGCGCTTTAGCGAGGACATCATCAATACTCTCATCGCCCCCTAACAGCGTGTCTAAACTAATGCCCTGCACACGGCTAAAACTCACCGCTAGCAACGCTTCCGCTGCCGGGTTCATCCAACGAACACGGAGTTCACCGTCTAGCAGTAAGACTGCGGTGGTGAGGTGTTCAAGTAAGCGCTGGTACATGGCGTATCCTGAAGCGTCGCTGTAAAAAATAGCGTTATCGAGCGTATGAAAGAGAAACTGCAAAAAGCGCGCCAATTGACCACTTGCACGGCTAATGAGCAGGGGGCGGGGATGTAGCGTGCCGTTATAGCGCAGTCCGAGCGGTCAGCCTGTCACTTATTGCACCATTATAGTGCGCATGACTCATCATCAATAAAAATACTCACCGCATCAGTGCGGCGCCGCAGACAGCGCTCTCCCCTTGCAAACAGACCTCTTCGTCTCACTATTCAGTGGTATAAAAAAACCCCGCCGAAGCGGGGTTTTAGGCCAGTCACACCCGAGGGAGTGGTACTAGCTGCTGTGCTTAGCAATCGCTCTTAACAGCTGTAGTACATATCGAACTCAATCGGGTGAGTGGTCATGCGAATGCGCTCCACTTCTTCCATCTTGAGGTCGATGTATGCATCGATCATATCATCAGTAAACACGCCACCTTCGGTCAAGAACGCGCGGTCTGCATCGAGTGCTTCCAACGCTTGGTCCAGGCTGTTGGCAACGGTCGGTACTGACTTACCTTCTTCTGGCGGCAGGTCGTACAAGTTCTTATCCATGGCATCGCCAGGATGAATCTTATTCTTAATACCGTCGATACCCGCCATCAGCAGCGCCGCGAACGCTAGGTAAGGGTTAGCAGTCGGGTCAGGGAAACGTGTTTCAACACGCTTACCTTTCGGGCTGGCGGTATACGGAATACGGATAGAGGCAGAACGGTTACGAGCGCTGTAGGCCAACATAACCGGCGCTTCAAAGCCTGGCACCAAACGCTTGTACGAGTTAGTAGACGCGTTCGTGAAGGCGTTCAGAGCACGGGCGTGTTTGATCACACCGCCAATGTAGTAAAGCGCCATTTCGGAAAGCCCAGCGTACTCGTCACCCGCGAACTGGTTTTGACCATCTTTCCAGAACGACTGGTGTACGTGCATACCAGACCCGTTGTCGCCTACCAGCGGCTTCGGCATGAACGTAGCGGTTTTGCCGTAAGCGTGAGCCACGTTGTGGATCACGTATTTCATTTCCTGAACTTCGTCAGCTTTCTTCACCAACGTGTTGAATTTAACGCCGATTTCGTTCTGACCCGCGTTAGCAACCTCGTGGTGGTGAACCTCAACGGTCTGGCCAATCGCTTCCAGGGTGTTACACATTGCACCACGCATGTCATGGAAACTATCAACCGGGGGAACCGGGAAGTAGCCGCCTTTAACGCGCGGGCGGTGCCCCAAGTTGCCACCTTCTACCTGATTACTGGTCGCCCAAGCGCCTTCATCAGAGGTGATTTTGTACATGGAACCCTGAATGTCAGATTTCCAATGGACTTCGTCGAAAATGAAGAACTCAGGCTCAGGGCCAAAGAAGGCGGTGTCGCCCAGGCCGGTGGACTGCAGGTAAGCTTCTGCGCGCTTGGCAATAGAACGCGGGTCACGGTCATAGCCCTGCATAGTGGCAGGCTCGATGATATCGCAACGCAGGATCAGGGTAGCGTCTTCGGTGAAGGGGTCGAGGAAACCAGTGCCATCTTCAGGACGAAGAATCATGTCGGATTCGTTGATGCCTTTCCAGCCCTCGATAGAGGAACCATCGAACATCTGACCATTTTCGAAAAACTCTTCATCCACGTCCCGTGCCGGTACGGTGACGTGCTGCTCTTTACCGCGCGTGTCGGTGAAACGCAGATCTACCCATTTAACATCATGTTCTTCGATTAGCGCGAGAGTCTTGGCTGACATAGTGTCCTCCGGTATGAACGTGGCTTAAGCTTGTGACAGTAAGCTACCGATAAAAGAGTTATTAAACAAACCGGCTATCGTTGTAGCACGCCGAGAGGCATCTGCCTACGACCCGCTAGCCGCTGCCTAATACCAAGCACGGAACATGCCAACTCTGCACCAATATGGCATAAAAAAACAACAAGCAGTTGTTTTACAAAAGATAAAAAATAAAATACTGCGCTTCTTCATGTAGCATAATGCTCTGCGAAAGAACGAACTTAGCCCTAAAAAGCCACCTAGCTCAGAAAAACGCACCAATAAAGACCAGCCAGAGACCCGCAAGCACCAACATGGTGCATATCAAGCATCTATTATTTTCCTCATCACTGTAAACTTTAGCTTGATACCAAAAGAAACTCACACCTACAATTGATTACAAACAGATAGATTTAATAACAAACAGGTTTCACAACACAGGAAGCCACTCACATGGGCACGGTCTGCTTTATTGTTGATGCGTCAGTCACAGGTGCCCTTTTACCACGTCACCTGCGCGCTATTCGCCAAACAGGCTTTGCAGACCACACACTTCCCATTATCGTGACCAGCGCCACCGCCGATCCACGCGTGCCGGACATTGAGCAACGCTACCGCGCGCACTTTCTTGTTACCCCTTCCCAGCCACTGGGCGCAAGGATCAATCAAGCCGCATATCTCAGCCAAGCTGATTGGTTGCTGATTGCAATGCAGCAACGGGCGCTAACAGCCAAACTATGGTGTTTACTTTATCCCCAGCTAGACACGTACACGCTGGATGCTCTTTTGATTGGCAGCGAACCACCCCGCTTATCCGAACGCTTACTCCAGTGCTTTTTAGGCGCAGGCGTCGCTGTTCCTCCCTACATCGCCATCAGGCGCACGTGGCTAGAACGGTTGGGGGGCTTAGACCCAGAGCTAGATGAAGCAGCGCTTGCTGATTTACTACAGCGCCTTTATGCATGCCCTACCCGTTTACAAACCTTCAGCCTAGAAACATCAGGGCTTACCCGAGACTCGCCATCAAGGAGTAACAAACCCTACCGGCCACCTCCCAACTCGCATACGGATACTTAACGTCTCTTATGGCTTAGGATCTCCTGTTGGTTAAACGCTCAAATGCTTGCCCAATAGCACTGCCCCCGCCGTCATAGTGTTAACCATACTATTCAACACGAATAAGCCAATACCATCGGCAAGAATCGGTTAATGCACTAACCAACGTGAAAACAGCACACAGAAAGGTATTACCCCCACGGCTGTTGAACACAAGTTCTTTTGAAGACTTGTTCTTTTGAAGACAAAGCTATCCAACCAGCGAATGTGAGTGCAGCGGATTCACGACATCCCCATGCTTCAGCAGTGATTGGCTCTATCACACCAACGCACACTACACTTAAACATCACGCTATCTGATACCGCTCAACAAAAGGACACTGACAATGCATCAGCATATCGAATGGGACGAACCTGGCAGCGCAAGCGTTGTAGAGTTTTTTAAGAATGACCCCGACCACACTCCGCCCTACCCAGGCGCCATGCTCTCCGCCCGTTATCTAGGCCGCATTGTGCGGGTAAAAGTAGAAGCCTATCGTGATGAAGATGCCGTCAGCATCGGCAGCGTTGCCGCCATTCTTGACCGACACGGGCACCACCACGACTCCCACCACAAGCTTAACGTAGGCGACATCGTCCGACTTCCCGATGACAAACGCGCGATGGAACACTGGGACGAGGACGATTAAGAGTAACCGCCATCACAAACTACGAAAGCAAAGCGCGCCCTTTAAAGGGCGCGCCTTACCAAGCCGTATCAACGGAAAAATTTACCCCGCTTTCTGAATTTCTACCGAATGTGGGTAAGGTATTGAAACACCTTGCTTATCAAAGGCTTCTTTGACAGCTTTCGTCATATCAAATTTCACATCCCAATAATCCGCCGCATCGACCCAAAGCCGCACGGTAAGGTCCACACTACTGGCACCCAGGTTAGTGACTTTTACCCAAGGTGCCGGGTCACCATGGATACGGCTGTCAGCCTCCGCCAAGCCGCTGATGATCGCCATGGCCAGATCAGCATCATCGTCATAGCCAATCCCGAACACAAGATCGACACGGCGTGTCGGGTGATGAGAGAAATTAGTGATAATAGCCCCCCAAGCCTGCCCATTAGGCACAATAATTTGCACGTTGTCAGGCGTCACTAATTCCGTCACGAACAGGTTAAGATCCTTAACCGTACCGGATGTGCCCCCAATATCCACAAACTGACCCAGTTTGTAAGGACGAAACACAATCAGCATAAACCCCGCCGCTAAATCACTGAGCGTGCCCTGCAACGCCAAGCCAATAGCCAGCGTGGCAGCCCCCAACACAGCAACCAGCGAAGTAGCCTGAATACCAAACAGACCCAGTACCGTAATAAATACAACCAGCAGAATGACCCACTTCACCAAGGCTGCAAGAAAGTTGCCCAGCGTTGGATCTATACGCGGTATCGCATTCACCCGCTTACGCACTAAGCTGCTGACTACCCCTGCGACAATCCAGCCCACAATCAACACCAACAATGCTTTCACGGCATTGATGATCAAAGGAACATAAGCCCCAAATTGCTCAAGAAAGTTTTCCATGACGTAATATCCTCTAGATGGCAGTTACCGACACACACAGCAATCATTATGTTAAAGCAGTTTTATTTTGGAACACTCTTTTCCTCACCATATTTAACAATTAAAGCACCATCGTGCGGATGACGCCGAAACTGAGAGAGTATTCACAACGGTTGAGCGCTGAATTACCTAGACGGCAACATCCAACTTACTAATTAATGAAGGTAATGCACATTTCGAGTAGCGCGGTGTAAGCGTTAGCGCACCCGCGAAAGCACTGCACAGCGATACCAGTTTCAGGTAGCACCAAAGCGGCCTGGGCGGCAGCGCACGTACCTGAACTAGCCGAATCGGATTCCGAAACTTTCTGAGCTGCCTGAGCGGCAGCGCACTGGCCACCTCGCTCATCAAGCGGGGCATTTCTTTTCTGAGCTGCCTGGGCGGCAGCGCATGCAAGCTGAGCAATGTCTTGAGCTGCCTCATATTTCTGAGCTGCCTGGGCGGCAGCGCACATCTTCAGGGCATTAAAAAGCCCCTGCGTGAGTTTCTGAGCTGCCTGGGCGGCAGCGCACGCGGTGGGAAGATAGGCCAACCAGCTAAGCGATTTCTGAGCTGCCTGGGCGGCAGCGCACCCTTCAGGATCGATGTAGTCCAGTGAATCAATTTTCTGAGCTGCCTGGGCGGCAGCGCACGCAGGCATGGCCCTACGCGCCGTGCCAAGGTTTTTCTGAGCTGCCTGGGCGGCAGCGCACGATTGCGGTCGCCAACCACAAAGAAATTGCCGTTTCTGAGCTGCCTGGGCG
Source organism: Halomonas sp. MS1 (assembly GCF_024182575.1). Taxonomy (NCBI): domain Bacteria; kingdom Pseudomonadati; phylum Pseudomonadota; class Gammaproteobacteria; order Oceanospirillales; family Halomonadaceae; genus Halomonas; species Halomonas sp. MS1. The sequence goes on along the minus strand of NZ_CP098926.1, from coordinate 1,842,956 downwards.
GCAGCGCACGCCCAGGATCTGAATGAAACCCGGCAGCTTTTTTTCTGAGCTGCCTGGACGGCAGCGCACCATTCAGGCGTGACGTGGATGTATTCGGTGGTTTTCTGAGCTGCCTGGATGGCAGCGCACCTCTACGGCTATGACATCGTTAAGACCGAGCATTTCTGAGCTGCCTGGGCGGCAGCGCACATTGTAACGGAACACACCACGCTCACCCGAACTTTCTGAGCTGCCTGGGCGGCAGCGCACACCGCCGCCGCAACTGCTGCCACCGGGGCTATTTTCTGAGCTGCCTGGGCGGCAGCGCACACGCTGTCGATGTAGAGCATCAGGATCTTGTTTTTCTGAGCTGCCTGGGCGGCAGCGCACGTTGGCCAGGGCGTTTAATTCATTTAGGGCTTTTTCTGAGCTGCCTGGGCGGCAGCGCACTAGGTAGCTGTCTACCGCGCTTTGCTCATCAATTTCTGAGCTGCCTGGGCGGCAGCGCACTTCTTGCGTTGCTTTGATCTCGATCTTGCGCATTTCTGAGCTGCCTGGGCGGCAGCGCACACAACGACGGTTCAGCCTCAGCAGCGCCCCAGTTTCTGAGCTGCCTGGGCGGCAGCGCACCTCGTCAGCGGCCCACACCTTGCCATCGTCTATTTCTGAGCTGCCTGGGCGGCAGCGCACGCCGCCTGCCTTTGCTTGAGCTAGTTTTTCGCTTTCTGAGCTGCCTGGGCGGCAGCGCACGCCATGATCATCTGAGAACATTTGATCGATTTTTTCTGAGCTGCCTGGGCGGCAGCGCACGTTCGCCGGTCGCTGTGCTGCAAATTAGTCATTTTCTGAGCTGCCTGGGCGGCAGCGCACTTTATTCGTACAACAATTAGGCCGTGTGTTGCTTTCTGAGCTGCCTGGGCGGCAGCGCACGACCTGTTCGCGATCATCTACACCGTCGACAATTTCTGAGCTGCCTGGGCGGCAGCGCACTTGGCTTTACGCAGGATATGCAAGGGTTGCTAGTTTCTGAGCTGCCTGGGCGGCAGCGCACCGAGCGCGAAATAGAGATAACGCTGCCGATGCTTTCTGAGCTGCCTGGGCGGCAGCGCACTGCAGCACGGCGTCACTGCGACCGGCGCTTTCTTTCTGAGCTGCCTGGGCGGCAGCGCACTAGGCAAGGCTATTCGCTGGTATTATGCTAATTTTCTGAGCTGCCTGGGCGGCAGCGCACTAGACCGCTGGATACTCTACGGCGACCCCGCATTTCTGAGCTGCCTGGGCGGCAGCGCACTCGCTTTCTGTCAGGCCATCGGTCACCAACTTTTTCTGAGCTGCCTGGGCGGCAGCGCACTAGGTAGGGCGCTCACCGATGGCGTCTGTGGTTTTCTGAGCTGCCTGGGCGGCAGCGCACTTTTTCTGGCTTGGTTTTACTGGGCAACCAGTTTTCTGAGCTGCCTGGGCGGCAGCGCACAAGGGAAATGGGTAGCCACCGCTGAGTTTCGCTTTCTGAGCTGCCTGGGCGGCAGCGCACATTATGCGCTTTGGGCCTTCAATTCCAGAAATTTTCTGAGCTGCCTGGGCGGCAGCGCACTCGTAATCCGCCAGAATGCTGTCATCCACCTTTTTCTGAGCTGCCTGGGCGGCAGCGCACGAAAGCCCCAGCACAGGGGCAAGGCATCACCATTTCTGAGCTGCCTGGGCGGCAGCGCACCATTCCATATTCACTCTCCATCATTACGCGGCTTTCTGAGCTGCCTGGGCGGCAGCGCACTCAAAGCAGGGCCGGACAAATGCCCATCGTGTTTTCTGAGCTGCCTGGGCGGCAGCGCACCGCTGGCTCGCTATGGACTGCTGGTTGATGGCTTTCTGAGCTGCCTGGGCGGCAGCGCACATAGCGAGCGCTATTCTCGCTCGTGTCGTCAGTTTCTGAGCTGCCTGGGCGGCAGCGCACGTTGGTATACACGGAACGCTGCAGATACGACATTTCTGAGCTGCCTGGGCGGCAGCGCACACGAAAAACGGAACACTATGGCATGCCGCACTTTTCTGAGCTGCCTGGGCGGCAGCGCACTTGATCGAATTTGCTGAGTATCTCGCCATATTTTTCTGAGCTGCCTGGGCGGCAGCGCACTCGCTTTCTGTCAGGCCATCGGTCACCAACTTTTTCTGAGCTGCCTGGGCGGCAGCGCACTAGGTAGGGCGCTCACCGATGGCGTCTGTGGTTTTCTGAGCTGCCTGGGCGGCAGCGCACTTTTTCTGGCTTGGTTTTACTGGGCAACCAGTTTTCTGAGCTGCCTGGGCGGCAGCGCACAAGGGAAATGGGTAGCCACCGCTGAGTTTCGCTTTCTGAGCTGCCTGGGCGGCAGCGCACATTATGCGCTTTGGGCCTTCAATTCCAGAAATTTTCTGAGCTGCCTGGGCGGCAGCGCACTCGTAATCCGCCAGAATGCTGTCATCCACCTTTTTCTGAGCTGCCTGGGCGGCAGCGCACGAAAGCCCCAGCACAGGGGCAAGGCATCACCATTTCTGAGCTGCCTGGGCGGCAGCGCACCATTCCATATTCACTCTCCATCATTACGCGGCTTTCTGAGCTGCCTGGGCGGCAGCGCACTCAAAGCAGGGCCGGACAAATGCCCATCGTGTTTTCTGAGCTGCCTGGGCGGCAGCGCACCGCTGGCTCGCTATGGACTGCTGGTTGATGGCTTTCTGAGCTGCCTGGGCGGCAGCGCACATAGCGAGCGCTATTCTCGCTCGTGTCGTCAGTTTCTGAGCTGCCTGGGCGGCAGCGCACGTTGGTATACACGGAACGCTGCAGATACGACATTTCTGAGCTGCCTGGGCGGCAGCGCACACGAAAAACGGAACACTATGGCATGCCGCACTTTTCTGAGCTGCCTGGGCGGCAGCGCACTTGATCGAATTTGCTGAGTATCTCGCCATATTTTTCTGAGCTGCCTGGGCGGCAGCGCACTTTGTTAGCAGGCGCTTAGCGGTGGCGGCTGATTTCTGAGCTGCCTGGGCGGCAGCGCACACTCTTTAGCAACAGCTATGATTTCCGAACCATTTCTGAGCTGCCTGGGCGGCAGCGCACTTGTCGGTCAATATGAGGGTGGCATCCAACAATTTCTGAGCTGCCTGGGCGGCAGCGCACGGTACAAGCGAAGAAGTGCAGGGCGCTATCGATTTCTGAGCTGCCTGGGCGGCAGCGCACGGCCAACTTTCATTCGTCTTGCACGATGATTTTTTCTGAGCTGCCTGGGCGGCAGCGCACGTCGTGTCGATAGCCGCCAGCGCGGCGTATCATTTCTGAGCTGCCTGGGCGGCAGCGCACCAGATAGCGCTGCGGCAGAAGGCGGATGAGCGTTTCTGAGCTGCCTGGGCGGCAGCGCACCTAGTGTCTGCGAATTACAGCTCGCAGCGACTTTTCTGAGCTGCCTGGGCGGCAGCGCACTATACATAACCACCACGCCAGCGGGCGCTAGTTTTCTGAGCTGCCTGGGCGGCAGCGCACTCTCGGCACCGCCGGGGTCAAACTCATCGTTCTTTCTGAGCTGCCTGGGCGGCAGCGCACACCAACATCGCAGCCGTTAACAATATGCTCATTTTCTGAGCTGCCTGGGCGGCAGCGCACGGCTTGCGCTTGCCATCGACCGAGATGATACATTTCTGAGCTGCCTGGGCGGCAGCGCACGCTTGAGTATTAGTGCTTAGGCGGGAGGTCTTTTTCTGAGCTGCCTGGGCGGCAGCGCACTCAGTGAGTTCCCGTCAGTGATTTAACGTGCATTTCTGAGCTGCCTGGGCGGCAGCGCACAGGCATGCCGCCCAGTGCAGCGCCTGCCGTCTTTTCTGAGCTGCCTGGGCGGCAGCGCACCAGAACGACGGTATTTTCCAGCCTGAGCCAGTTTTCTGAGCTGCCTGGGCGGCAGCGCACGCCACCCCACACGGCTAGCCGAAGCTATGCTCTTTCTGAGCTGCCTGGGCGGCAGCGCACATGCTGGCGCGGGCGGGACGCTATCCCTGTCATTTCTGAGCTGCCTGGGCGGCAGCGCACATGATCTCGATGCGCTTATCCCTGATCTGCTTTTTCTGAGCTGCCTGGGCGGCAGCGCACGCCGCCCGCTCGATCACCTGAATAATGGCGGTTTTCTGAGCTGCCTGGGCGGCAGCGCACGTTGAATAAGATCGGGCGCTCTTTAGACATGCTTTTCTGAGCTGCCTGGGCGGCAGCGCACAAGCATATACGAGAAGCGTCGCGCCTCATCGTTTTCTGAGCTGCCTGGGCGGCAGCGCACTCTAGGATCAGCGTAGGGGCAAGCAGCTCACTTTTCTGAGCTGCCTGGGCGGCAGCGCACTAAGCATCCGCCACCGCCTCTACATAGCCTTTTTTCTGAGCTGCCTGGGCGGCAGCGCACGGGATATTCTGGAGGTTACCAAAAGTGAAGCTTTTCTGAGCTGCCTGGGCGGCAGCGCACGCCTACAAAGCCATTGCCCGCGATCCCGCGATTTTCTGAGCTGCCTGGGCGGCAGCGCACGCCTACAAAGCCATTGCCCGCGATCCCGCGATTTTCTGAGCTGCCTGGGCGGCAGCGCACTCGATGCGGATGGCCTGCCCGATTTGCGTGCTTTTCTGAGCTGCCTGGGCGGCAGCGCACCGGCGTGGGGCGCTGTGTGGCGTTTTGGGGGTTTTCTGAGCTGCCTGGGCGGCAGCGCACTTAGCGACCGCCGTTAAATTGTGCGCAGCCATTTTCTGAGCTGCCTGGGCGGCAGCGCACGGCTGTTCATTTGTTTTCACCATGCTTGCTCTTTTCTGAGCTGCCTGGGCGGCAGCGCACCTGGGCGTAGAGAATTTCGCCGTTCATGCCTATTTCTGAGCTGCCTGGGCGGCAGCGCACGAGCTGATCATCTACGATTCTGGCTCATTGCATTTCTGAGCTGCCTGGGCGGCAGCGCACCTTTTGAGGATGTACAGATGCTCGCTGTTAACTTTCTGAGCTGCCTGGGCGGCAGCGCACGCGGCTAAGGTGAAGCCCCGCGTTATCGTGCTTTTCTGAGCTGCCTGGGCGGCAGCGCACCGCAAGCTCGCCCCAGGTGAGCCGGTGGAAGTTTTCTGAGCTGCCTGGGCGGCAGCGCACCCGGGCGGGCGTCATACGCACGTAGTGCAAGCTTTCTGAGCTGCCTGGGCGGCAGCGCACTCGCTTAGCGTTGCCGTCTGCCTCAGCAGCTATTTCTGAGCTGCCTGGGCGGCAGCGCACCTGCCTTTGTGAACCATTACCAATTCCGCAATTTTCTGAGCTGCCTGGGCGGCAGCGCACGCTGCGATTTATAGCCCTATAGAGATATACGATTTCTGAGCTGCCTGGGCGGCAGCGCACGGTCCTAAGTTGATCTACCAGATCAGCGACCATTTCTGAGCTGCCTGGGCGGCAGCGCACCTAAACGCCAGCATTGTTGCACGCGGCGGTATTTTCTGAGCTGCCTGGGCGGCAGCGCACCAATGGATGTAGGGATTGTGTTTCGCTGATCATTTCTGAGCTGCCTGGGCGGCAGCGCACTGGGCCGATTTAACTGTTTGCGAAAGCGAGTTTTTCTGAGCTGCCTGGGCGGCAGCGCACTATGCGCCTACGCACCACCATCGCGGCGATGTTTTCTGAGCTGCCTGGGCGGCAGCGCACCACCGCCATCACGACGCCTTTTTCGTCTTTTATTTCTGAGCTGCCTGGGCGGCAGCGCACGCCTTTACGGCGTCTCTGCTGACTCTATTTCTTTTCTGAGCTGCCTGGGCGGCAGCGCACTGTCATTGGCGTTGGCTAAGCCAGTGTGAACATTTCTGAGCTGCCTGGGCGGCAGCGCACCTAGATCAAACGAGACAATACCTGGGCGCTACTTTCTGAGCTGCCTGGGCGGCAGCGCACAGTCTAAACACGTGGCTCCCTTGTTTAGGAATTTTCTGAGCTGCCTGGGCGGCAGCGCACGCCGCCAAGAAAGAACGCCGTTCAATGCAGCATTTCTGAGCTGCCTGGGCGGCAGCGCACGTTGGGCGCTAGACCAATGAGCTCCCGTCCGTTTTCTGAGCTGCCTGGGCGGCAGCGCACATTGGGATCTCGAAGCGGCCAACCATGCGATCTTTCTGAGCTGCCTGGGCGGCAGCGCACTGTTCTGGCGGTTGGTGTCGTCAGAAACCTTCTTTCTGAGCTGCCTGGGCGGCAGCGCACTCGTTATTTCTCGCGTAAAAAAATAAGCCTGATTTCTGAGCTGCCTGGGCGGCAGCGCACCTGCCGATCCGCTGGTGATTGCCTATGACCGTTTTCTGAGCTGCCTGGGCGGCAGCGCACCTCCTCCTCTTCCGGCGTACACTCTGCAAACTTTTCTGAGCTGCCTGGGCGGCAGCGCACTTCTGTGTCGCTGGTAAATTGAAAGAACTCGCTTTCTGAGCTGCCTGGGCGGCAGCGCACTTTCAGGGTGACGCTCGAACTCTTGATTCGCTTTTCTGAGCTGCCTGGGCGGCAGCGCACTGCGAGGTTCTTAAGGCCAAGGGCTATGCGCATTTCTGAGCTGCCTGGGCGGCAGCGCACTCTACGATCTGGGCGTGAGCGGCAGCCATGTCTTTCTGAGCTGCCTGGGCGGCAGCGCACCCACTGCGCTACCATCATGCAAGAGCGCGGCTTTTCTGAGCTGCCTGGGCGGCAGCGCACCCAGGGCGTTACCACCGACTGGGGTGGCTACGTTTCTGAGCTGCCTGGGCGGCAGCGCACAAAGGTTTTGCCTTCACGGAGCCGGTGAATAATTTCTGAGCTGCCTGGGCGGCAGCGCACTCGAGACGAAACGCGCCCACTGTGAAACCCACTTTCTGAGCTGCCTGGGCGGCAGCGCACCTCTTTCCAGCCGTCTTGCTTGATGACGCGCGTTTCTGAGCTGCCTGGGCGGCAGCGCACACAATGAGGATGGCTATCGCTCGGCATTGACCTTTCTGAGCTGCCTGGGCGGCAGCGCACTTACAGCATGGATCGGGGGTACCGCATGAGCTTTTCTGAGCTGCCTGGGCGGCAGCGCACGCGCTGATACTGACATTTGCCTCACTCGCATTTTTCTGAGCTGCCTGGGCGGCAGCGCACCTTAAGTGGATGCCGCCGATCCCAATCAATGTTTTCTGAGCTGCCTGGGCGGCAGCGCACGCGTGCTCGGCGTGGTGCTGGCTGCCCTCTTTTTTCTGAGCTGCCTGGGCGGCAGCGCACTAGAGCATATCAAAATTAATGTGCTGATTGTTAAAGAGCTTTAGCCAAAAAAAGCGGTATCACCCTTTTTTGAGCGACACCGCTAAGTGCTTGATTATTGGTTGCCTATTTTCATACTGAAAAAAAGAGTCAAAACCATGGTACGGTTGCGTTTGGGCTTAAGCCGTAGTGGTTAAACGCTCCTACCACCGCGTTTTCATGAGGTTTGCTATGTTCTATAAACAGGCTGAATCGCTGCTGGGTAGAACGGCTATTGATCTGTACAAAGGGTAGCTCTATACGCCGTTCAGCCAATTTGGCATAGATCTGCCGTGCCTCATCTTCTGAGATGTTATGCCGTTTAGCGTAGCGTTTTGCGCGGCTTGGGCTGCCCGTATTGAACTGTTTGCGCGCCACGTTGATATGCTTCGCTCCTTCAGGCACGGCAAGCAGCTCGCTGACTTGTGTATGGTCGCGCATACCGGTTAGCCAGTCAGCGCCCATCAGTTGCTTCAACCGCGTATGTGGGCCATGCAAACGCAGGTGGTCGCCTAACGTTCGCGCTCGGATACCATGCTTATGACCTGGGAAGCTGACGCCAATATCATTGGCCTCCAGGTCGAAAAGCGCCCGGTGCAACTTGTTGTAAAGCGCGCCCATTAACATCGGCTCTGGAAAATCCGGGTCGGGCCTTAAACGGATATCGATATAGTGATCCATGGCTCACCCCGCATCGCCGAACACACCGCCACGGATCAGAGTTGCCATCACAAAGTGCTGCTGATCTACGGATGGAACTTGGTCTTTCAACAGCCAGTTATCCAACAGGTTGTAGAAATCTAATTTCTCTTTTCCTTTACCCGGATTGGGCTGACGGTAAGCAGCCCCCTGAGTGGTGACCGAGCCGTATGGTTCGACGGCGATCGGGCCTAGATGGCTGCTGTCTTCTGGTGCCGGGTACCAGGTATCGATGGTGCGCAGGGCATTACCGAGTTTCTGAGAATGGATGGCGGCCTGTTTGTGATCACCGTCACCGATACTGTAGAGCGTCTTGCTCTTATCGCCACGAGAGCGATCAAGGATCAACTCCTGCGACGGGAACACTTCCTGGCCAGCACCAATACGGGCGAACGCAACGACGTCAAGCAGGAGGTACTGCTTGCCTGCCAACGCCTGGGCAATGGTCGCCCCTAGCTCACGGGTCTGAGCGTCACCGGTAAAGTCACGGGTAGACTGTTCAAGCGCATTGAAAGTCCATGTCTTTTCAGGCTGCCCCTCTTTCATCTTGCTAACGACGACTTCAACCTCCTCGGCACCGATGCGATTACGCCAAAGGAAGCGGCCATTGGCGAGGTTGCAGGCGTAACGATGGGCCAACTCATCGAAGCCGTGTTCGTTAACATATCCAGATATTGTCTGTGCCAGCTTTTTCTGGTATTCGGCATTATTGCAGGCGGAAGGTGTACCGGCTCCCGCCAGAACCCTCAACGTGAAGCGAACCGCCAGGGTATCGGCATCATGTGGCAACGTCGCAACATCTACCGTTTGCAGGTTGGGATTTTCGATGGCGGCATCGAGCTTTAGCGGGTCTTGATCTTTCGCTTTAAGTCGATTGGAGATGGTACCCCGTACTGATTTTTCGCGAACTGGAACAAAAGCCCATTGCGTAGCCTGAGCGCGGTCTTCCCAGTTACCAGCACGGAACAGCGCATCAGACGGATCGAGTTTACGTTCAAAAGCGAGAACGGATGCAGTTTTAAGCGTGTCATTCTTGGCCATGTCGTTTCCCCTCAATGATTAGTCTTGTGTAACAGTGTTGGCGTAGTCGTTTTGTAGACGATAGATGCCGCGACCCAGGTCGTTCTCCACGAACCACATCAGATCGTCGGGCTTTTGAAAGCGGTGCGGGCTAACCCATTCGCCGATTGAGTAAAGGCTTTCCACGAACCGAAATGGAACGCTAGGATCGCGGGCATTGGCTACTTCACCGGGGTCGTACTGATCGGAGATAGCGCCGTAACCGACCGGAATAGGCACCAGCCAGCCGCGATAGGGTCGGCGTACACTCCACCGCACAACCTCTTTCTCCTTTCCATCTTTTTCGTCTTTCACTTGCTCAACGAGGCATTCGTGGTTAAGCCGGGAAAGATCGAGCCAGGCGTCCAGGGAAGTGGCACTTTCGTCTTGCGCTTTCAGCGTGGCGGTATGCTCGGCAAGCAGGTCATCACGCAACACCAGCGCAAAGCCCGGTAATAAACGACGTTTGAGGCGTCGCCACTGTTTCACCCTCTCCGATTCAGTGGCACTAAAGCTAATCAGTTCAGGGCGATTGCGCTGCTGAGCATCAAACGCAGGCATGACGCTGCCGCCCGCAATACGCATACCCGCCACCTGCTCAAACAACGCCTTGGCGATAGCGTCGCGACGCTCGGCACTACTGAGATCGTCACCTTCCGACTCCACGCCAATTAACAGGGTGACCTCCAGGTGCGCGCGCCCTTCCTCGACGATGGCGGCCGTGCCACCACTCTTGTCGACGGGGTTGCGCGTCAGGTGAAACGCCTTGATGAAACCGCCCTCGGTCACTTGTGGCTCGATGTAGTGACACACCACGCCAATCTCGTTAAATACCAGCTTGATGTCATCGGGCAGGTTTCGCTCCAGCACTTGCTGAACACCTATAAAAGCGCTCATGGCGGGAAACCCCCAGGTCATGGGGCTAGAGATGGCATTGGCGTTCTGGATACGCAGCCGGGGGAGCACAAGGAGATGGTTGATCATACGGGTTCTCCTTGAAGGCTTTCATCATCGTCACGCAAGGCGTCTTGAAGGCCGTCTAACTGGCGGCGGAAATTGCGTAAAACAAATTCAATCTGGGCTGCCCAAAAATCATGCACTGGATCATCCAGGCTGATCTTCATACGCTTAGTAAGCGTGTTCTTTAGCCATCCCGCTACACGATGAGAAATGTCTTCATGCCAATCTGATCGCCGCCGTGCGGTTGCAAAATCGGGATCCAGCTCGCTTCGTCCTGGGTCGAGCCAATAGCATTCAGCAGTCACCAATCGGCACTCTTTGTCTTTTGACCAGCCGGGGGCTAAACGGTGGAGCTCATACGTAAACATCAAAAGCTCATCGGATAACATTGCTGTCAGGTCGTCATGTAAATCCCGATCCTGATACGTCTTTCGTGGCGCTTTTCCGGACTGGGCCCGGTGTTCATCCTCTTTAATATTTTGTTTGATCCAATTGACCAAATCATTGATCAGTTGGCGAACCGGCGCTCGTCGGCCAAAGCGAGGTAGCACCGACTCAGTGCGAAGCGGAGGGATTACATCACGGGAAATCCAGTTCGGTGGTAGCGAAGCAAGTAAATAGTTCTGGCCACCCCGCTCACTATTGAGCTGAGAGATATTTTGCGGCTTGGTACCACCAAGTTTCTGCACAGCTAAGTTGAGATAGTCGCTGTAACCACCCTCAAACGCGGCGTTATCGCGGCGCGCCTTGCGCCCCGCCTTGGCTTGTTCGCCAAAACGGGCTTCACTAAGCCGCGCATGAAACGGGTGAGTCAAGGCAGTGGCATAAAGCGGAGCTAGTAGATGATAGTTGGCATTATCAGTAGGATCGTCGTTAACCAGCCAGTAGACCTGCTTGCCTCGCGCATGTGAGCTGGGCGTTCCCTTTGGCTCAACAATATTGGCAAAGGCCCGAACCCATGCTTGCGCTTTTTCACGCTCCTTGCTGAGCGCACTGATCAATTCACTGTTATGGTCGAGCGCAAGCTCTAACAGTGAACGCCCTTGCCATTCGAGCTTCAGGAATTTATAGACGTCAAGGGCCGCAGCGTTTCCCGTAACGTCCCCTTGGAAATTTCCAGGGAGGCAGTGGCTACCCACGAGCTCCCCTTGGTCAAGCGACCGGGGCTCAACGTAAAGATTGGTGCCCTTGGCATCCGGATGGATCGCCTTGAGCGAATGCGTAACGACCTGAAGCTGGCCGACACGCCGAGCGGCATCGGCCAGCCACGTTTGCGGCTCGAATTGCGACTGCAGCTTGAGATAGGCAGGATCATCCTGCGTCATTTTTTCTGTTTTGGTCACAAAGCGCTGCTGAATAAATTGTTCGATCAGTTCTCGCAATGAACCAGGAGGTTGGGGTTCTGACATAAGTTCTCTGCCCTAGTTGGGGTACATGCCGTCGGCATGGCATAATGAACCCCGAAGCATTGCTGCCTCGGGGCTTGGATATGGACAGGCCTAAACCCGTCACAGGATTATTATCTTGCAGCGGTGCCTAGCCACGATGCATATCCTCCTGCCCTCACTGTCCCAGAGAGCTTGGGGCTAACATGGCCCGTCAGCATTGATTCATTTGGCGTGAGGCACTGGCCTGCCTCACGCTTTCTACGTTACAACTCTGATCCTTAATAATCAACCACTACTGTCTAACTATAAGAGGCTTGGAGATAACTGCACAGCGAGACTACATTATATACAATGTATGGTCTGCCGCAATGGCAGCTTAGAAAACTACTGCCTAGCCATAGGCGGGAATTTATTCTGCCGCCCAGGCAGCAGCAGTCAGCCCATTTAAGGGCTGACTGCTTCATTTCTTTCTCACAAATCCCAGCGCAGGATGGAAATGCCACCCGTGAGGTGCATAGTCGGTTTTGAGTCGGATGCGACCAAAGCGCTTTGCACAACGCTCGATATCCATCTCCATGGCATCAGCCTGTTCGGCAAGGGCTTCCATGTAGTCGGGCTCGTTCCAGGGAGTGATGTGCGGATTTTCCAATAACCCATCGGGTAATCTATCGAGATCCCTTTCAACCTCCTTGAACTCCTCATCACGACCGTTACGCTCCACGCGGCGAAACAGGTAATCCTCTTTCGCCTCATCCGGTACCAATACAAATTCGCTCTCCTGGGCATTATCCTCACGAAAAGGCGCGTGTTGCATGGCCACCGTCCCCAGCGTCATCGAAGTAGGCCGGTAGAAAAGATAGGCGCCAAGGTCGATCTTTTGTGGCTCCCCACGGCGTTTACGGCGCTGCGTCTTGCTAGACGTTTCAGCTCCCTCAACCATCAGCGAGGCTAGCCGCGCATGTTCCAGATCTACCAGTTTGCCGCTGTGCTCAAGCGCTTCTGACGCCATTAAACGTGGACGGGAGTCGATAGGATCGATTTCTTCTGGCCGTAGCAGGGTGTTGAGATCGTGGGTTTTCAGTGGCCAGTACTGTTCGGTCTCGAAACCTGGGTGGCTAAAGGCAGGCCGCATTCCTTCAAGATGTTTTACGTTGGTGCTGAGCAAAGCGATATTGGCTTCGCTAATAGGATTTTGACGATGGCGGCGAACGCGCCCGGCGAGCTGAATGATTGAGCGCATGGAGGAAGGCTCAACAATAGCCCAATCGTAATCGTGATCGCGTCCTACCTCGGTGACTGGCGACCCCAGCACGATGAATAGTTGATCGTTCGCGTCCCCCTTTAACCGAGTGCGAATATCGGGCAGTTCAAAGACACCAAGCTCATCGCGGCGATCCAGTGCGCGGTCGAGACGGGCCTCCAGCCGGGAGCGCAGAAGCAACGGAAATTGCGAGTGATAAACGCACAAATGAAACTGATAATCTTCAGGGATATCGGTGCGATAGAGCGCCTGAGCAAGGGCCACTAGAGGCGCGATATTGGCCATGCGCACGAGTCCGAAACTTACTCGCTTGCCGCTGTGCGAGTCTATCGTATGGTGAGCCTTATGCAGTTTAAGCGCCTGCTCAACCACCGTTTGCGCCAAAGCCTCGGCAATGGCATCCAGCGATGAAGACGCCGAAAAAGGAACAAGGTAGCCACGCCGTATTGGCGGCTGCGCTGCCAGCTTGGCAGCGCGCTTACGGGCAAAAGCGTCATGAGCAGCATCGAAGCGCACACCTTCGGCGCAGCTTTCCTGAGTGCAGCCATATTCGTCGAACCAGGCACATACCGGCTCAACGAGGGCTCCCAGACCCCCTCTATTGCGCTGATATTCGCTGCGGCCTTCTCGATAGGCATCGAAAAGGCCGCGCACTAGCGCAGGTGGCAGAGTGGCGGAAGAAAGCAGTACCCGAGAGCCCAGCATACCAGCCCAGTAGACCAGTCGCGTTAAGGCGGGCAAGTCATTGATATCGAAATCGTCTGGCTCATCCAGCACAAGGTCGCTGCCCATCAAGCGCAGCATTGGGGCAATCTGATGGCCGCCACGCAGGCTTTCTGTGGCAGGCACCAAGTGGTCGATGGTGGAAACAAGAATGGGGGCGCAAATCAAAGAGCGGGCACGAGGGTCGGCGACAGCCTTATTAAGGACGGGATGCGCATCGACATTGCCCTCAAAATGCACGTGGCTTTGCTCATCCAGTAATTCAGCCCGGGAATCGGAGCCACCTTGAGACTGTTGATGTTCGAACAGCGCACGGCTGGCTGCTCCTCCAACGCGGATCGCAAGATCATCGCTCCCAAGTCCTAAGCGCTCACGATAGGCTTGCCCTGTTTGTAGCGTCAGTGTGCGCAACCCAAGAGCAATCGAAAAACGTGCCCCGATTTCCGGCTCACTCAAGCCATAAAAAATACGCCCATTGGCAATCGTCTTGCCACACCCCGTCGAGGCCATATTGATACCGAAAAAACCTTGGCGCTGACTTTTATCACGCAGCCCAACGGCTAGATCGTAGGCTTTATCCTGCCAGCGAAAACGAGGATTTTTAGTACGTGCTTTAAAACCTTTGTGCCCAGTAATACCGCTCATCGCTTTGACCATATCGGGCAAGCGATGAGCGATCTCCCCTGTTGCGCGCGTTACTCCTAGCAAGTGTTCTTCCAATGGCTGGCTAAGCTGCCGTTTGCCATTAACATTTGCCGTATTCGCATACAGTGGCAAAGACCACTTACCCGATAAGCGTCCATCGCCTGTCAGACTTGAGTAATGGTGATCAGCCAGCATCAACGTCATGCGTGCCAAGTGCATCACATAGGGCGAATCGAGTGGGGGCGTTATGAAGCTCACCACGCTTAGCTGACGGGAGATACGATGAGCACGCTCGCGCCATGCTTTAGTGGTGACTGGCAAACCATGCGGAAATGTCCAATAAGGTACTATTTCTTCCTGTGCCGCAAGCTCCACGCGCTCGTTCCAAGCTGCCGTTATGTCATTAGGAAGCACAGGCAAATTACCGGCATTGATAGGCGTCTTGGCGCCCAACCACTTCTGCTCGCCGGACTGTTCATCAAAAGCAGGCTGCGCGGGTAAGCGGTGATGACTGACAATTAGCCAACCAATCGCTTTGGCAATAGGCGGCAGATGAAGAAACGGTGATGGCTCTTCGCGCGCACCATCCCAGCCATCTCGCTTTAGCTGACCCAGCCAGAGGTCATCGTCCGATGCAGTTGGATTTTGCAGCCGCGCCAGCCAGCTCTCATCATCGTCATCGCCAACGAATGCTTCCAATAACCTAAGCGACACCCACTCATGACGATAACGGTTGCGACCTTCTAACTTACCGACCAGCCTAAGTTGAAAAGCTTCCGTGGCCTTCCCCAGATCGTGGAAGAGTGCCGCCATAGAGGCCAGCAAATGAATCAACTGGCCGCTATGCCAGTCATTTTCATCTTCCGAGCGCAAGATATTACGCCGCGTGGTATTAGTAGGGGTGGCGCCGCGCATATTAAACCGCGAAGCATCGCCCACTACCCACATCAGTTCACTGTGGTCGTGGCCACGAATCCAGTGACAGGCAACGGCGGTATTTTTACGGGCAGTTTTACGCAGCAGTTTGCGCAGTGTATCTAACCCTGCCTGGGTAATCGGTGTTTGCCAGGTACGGTCGCCGCGGCGTTCGGCAAATTGATCGAGAACACGGCGAGTTTGCTTGAGTGCATTTTTATTGCACTGGGAAATCAGCAGCACGTTCATTGCTCGCCACTCCCCAACTCTTGCCCCAGCTCCTGGGCGACTTCCTTGAGCGTATCAATCATAAAATCAAGGGACTCGGTGCGGGTTAAGCGCTCGATACAGGCTTGGCGAAACTCCTGCTCTTCGTCGCCTCGCATAGCGGAAATAAACGCCTGGGGCAGAATCACCGCGTCTTTGACCAGATCCGCCACATCAAACACCAACCCGCCGCGACGGGTTTTGCCGTGCAGTACCGCAAGTCCGTGGGGAATGCCCAATACCCAGGTGGCGGTCGCCGCTAGGCCATAGGCGAGGTAGTTGCCGTGATCAAGAAAGCGGTTGGCAGGGTCAGTGCCTGCGCCACGCTTGGCGCGGGTGAAGTCACCGTAATCGACAGCATTCACGGCCAGCTTGAAAAGCGTTTTGGTGAGTCGGGCTTCCAGGGTAAGTAAATCAACGGTGCTGGGAGCTTTGTTGATCGCTTCGCGGTGGTGAGTCAGTGCGCTATGCAGGTGATCAGTGGCAATACTAAAGCCAGCGTCTTTCATCACGCGATTTGTCCAGAGCGCTTCAATGCGAGTAAGACGTGCCTGCTGAAATGCCCTGGCGGCATCCAGACGCTTGGCATCGTCAAACCAGAAACGCACCCAATATTGGAGATACTCCGTGGGCCGGTACTCGCTTTGCGGGGTCAGCCAAGCGACATCCACATCGATTTCATTGGCAGCAAATAGTGGCGTGCCGCCACCACCGCAAAACCCAACCAGCACACCTGCTTTGGCAAGTTCACGCATGGCCGCTTGTGTTATCGAAGTGCCCGTACCCAATAGTAGTGAGGTGGTATTGGCAATGGGGATATTCCAGTAGCGGGATTTGCTGCCTTCGTCGGTGACGTACTCTACGCGGCCACCGTTCACCAATACCCGACAGTGCTGGAGGTAGTAGAGATTGGCACGCTTGGAGTGAAGGATGGTTTTAAGATCTGACGGTGAGAAATCATCCATGACAGCGCTCCTTGTTAGGAGCCTCTCATCTAATCATTCTTTATGCTTAAGCGCTATTGACCTTAGTCATACTTAGCCCACACCTATTCCACGCTAGCGCCTTAGGCGCAACGTGCTACGCTTCGCGTTACTTTTCTTATTTGGGTGATTCGCTATGCCGATGTTTCGTGTGTTGGCGGCTTCCGCGCTGGTGCTGCTCACTCAGTCTTTGCAAGCCCAGGCCCAAACGTCTGCTGACTGGTCGGCTTACAATAAGCTGCAGATTGGGACGCAACCCAACCAAGCCTCTAGCGCCATTAACCGTTTTCAACCTGCTCGTTTCTCGGTTGGGCCTGTCACTTTGAACGGTGAGTACGCCCTGCTTGTCTCACCCCAGCAGTTTGGCGCTGCTTTGCGCTATTAGCCGTGTAGTGATCGCCGCATGCCATGGTCATGTTAAAGAGGCACGATTTAACATTGTCAGTGCAACAGGATTGTCAGCACACCAGGAGCGCGTAAAATATCGGGCTCTTTTTTGGTTTTGCCAATTGTTATGTTATAACTTATTTATTGGTTAGCGAGGACACTCAATGAGTGAGCATATGCATCGCCATAACAAGGAAGGTCCTTGTCATTTTTCGCTGATGTCATTATCTGCCGCGAAGCGGTTGGGTCTAGTGGCACTGCCGCTGCTGGGTTTATGGGGTTTAGTTTTGTGGGCAAGTGGGTGGCCGCTATGAGTGAGCGCTCACTTTCACGCCTGCAACTGCATGACTTGCACCTTGCCCAAGGCGGACGCACGGTACTTGAGCATGTCGATGGTGACATAAAACCCGGTGCTATTACGGCGCTTATCGGCGCTAACGGGGCGGGCAAAAGCACGCTGATCCAGGCGATTATGGGAGAACTGCGGCCTATTAGCGGCAAAGTTATTTGCACCGTTGATAAAGCACGCCGCGCATGGTTACCGCAGCAACTGGCTCTGGACCTTACCTTTCCGATGAGCGTGGAAGAGTTGGTGATGACCGGCAGTTGGCCAAGCCACGGGGCGTTAAAAGGCTACTGTGCGGCGCATTATCGCAAGGGTCGCGACATCATGGCGCGCCTAGGTATTTCTCATTTGGCCCACCGCCCTTTGGGTGAGCTTTCCGGTGGCCAGCGCCAACGGGCGTTGATTGGCCGTACGCTGATGCAGGAAGCGGAGCTTTTGTTATTGGATGAGCCGTTTGCCAACGTGGATAGCGATACGGTGGATATTTTGATTCGTATTTTGCGCCAAATGGCTGATGAAGGCGTGACCATCATTATTGTGCTGCACGACATGGATCATCTGAGCCACCTAGCCGATGAAGTATTAATGCTGAATGGTGGCCATGGTCGCTGGGTCGCGCCTAGCGCGCTTAACCACCAACATGCATCGGCCAAGGTCGTGCCGTTTGCTTTGGGAGGTCGTCATGCTGGCACTGCTTGATGCATGGTTTGTTGCGCCTTTCGATTATGGCTTTATGCGGCGTGCGGTCGTGGGTGGCTTGGCACTTTCGCTTGCAGCCCCTCCGCTGGGCGTGTTTTTGGTGCTACGGGGCATGAGCCTGATTGGCGATGCGATGGCCCACGCTATTTTGCCTGGGGTGGCGCTGGGCTTTTTACTCGCAGGGTTCTCTCTACCGGTGATGAGCGCCGGGGGCGTTCTGTTCGGCGTGATGGTGGCGTTACTTGCCGGTGCCGTGTCGAAAATGGGCGGCCAGCGGGAAGACGCGGCTATGGCAAGTTTTTTTATTATCTCGCTGGCAGCCGGAGTATTACTCATTTCGATGGGTGGCAGCAGCGTGGATTTAACCCATGTGCTGTTCGGCTCAATTTTGGCGATTAACTCCACAGCGCTACTGCTCATTGCCTCTATCAGCACACTGATTGTGATTATTTTGGCGATCATTTTCCGCGCGTTGGTCGTGGAGTGTTTAGACCCGCTGTTTTTACGCGGGCAAAGCCGCCGTAGCAGCTGGGTACATAGCGTTTTTTTAGGGCTATTGGTGCTGAATTTAACCGCGGGTTTCCAAACTTTGGGCACGTTAATGGCGGTGGGCTTAATGATGCTGCCTGCCACTGCGGCGCGGTTTTGGAGTAAGCGGCTGGAAGGCTTGATAGGTATTGCCGTGGTATTGGCCATGATCGCCAGTACCGGCGGGCTATTGATTTCGTTTCATCTTGATACCCCGTCAGGGCCGAGCATTATTTTGCTGGCTGGGGTGGGTTATCTACTGTCGGCACTGTTCGGCCGCTATCACAGCTTAGCCGCTAAGCTGCGGCGTAAGACAACGCCGCTGGCGCTTGAACAGTCGTCATAACTCTTTGTTATTTTTGAAGGAGCGTTGTATGTCGCTTTTCTCTTCATCGCGCTGGTGGGTGGGTGTTTCGGCCATGCTGGCATTGCCTGCAGCAATGGCTAACGACCGTGTTCAGGTAGTGACCAGCTTCTCTATCTTGGCTGACATGGTCGAAAACGTGGGCGGCGAGCACGTTGACGTAACGTCGCTTGTCGGCCCTGACGGCGATGCGCATGTTTATTCGCCAAGCCCAGGCGACGCCCGCGCGCTGGCCAGCGCAGATGTGGTGGTCTTTAACGGACTGCTGTTTGAGGGCTGGATGGAGCGTTTGATTGAGTCTAGCGACTATACGGGAGCATTGGTCACCGCAACCAACGGCATTCAACCCCGCGCCTTTGCCAAACACGATCATGAAGAACACGGCCATGACGATCATGGACACGACGACCATGGCCACGGACATGACGAGCACGATCACAGTGAGCATGACCATGACCATGACCATGACCATGACCATGGTGATGACGACCCTCACGCATGGCAGGATCTACAGCAGGCAAAGGTCTACGTTACCAATATTCGCGATGGCTTAATCGAAGCAGACAGCGCCAATGCTGAAAGTTATCAAGCAAATGCTGAGCGCTATTTAGCGACAATAGACGAGGCTGATCATGAAATTCGTGATTTGCTGAGCGATATTCCCGCTTCGGCCAGCGTGATTACCGGCCATGATTCGTTTGGTTATTTCTCAAATACTTATGGGGTGAACTTTCTTTCCCCTGTCGGCCTATCTACCGAAGCTGACCCCAGCGGCGCCAGCATGGCCGCGCTTGTGGATGTCATCGAACAGGAAAACGTGCAGGCGCTGTTCCACGAGAACATGAC
The DNA here is from genome assembly GCF_024182575.1 of Halomonas sp. MS1. Taxonomy (NCBI): domain Bacteria; kingdom Pseudomonadati; phylum Pseudomonadota; class Gammaproteobacteria; order Oceanospirillales; family Halomonadaceae; genus Halomonas; species Halomonas sp. MS1. The sequence continues at coordinate 1,823,657 of NZ_CP098926.1, read as the reverse complement.
CAACCAAGCCATCATTAATCAGCTGGCCGAAGAAACTGGTCTGCCGATTGCTGGCACACTGTATGCCGATGCGCTGGCGAGCGAGGGTGAAGCCAGCACTTACTTAGGCATGATGCGTCATAACGCGGACGTGCTGCACTCAGCATTAGCTGAACCGGGCCATGATGACCACGACCACGACCACGACCACGACCACGACCACGACCACGACCACGACCACGACCACGACCACGACCACAGCGAGCATACTCACTAAGCGGTCATGGCAACTCTCTTATCGCAAACATTGCGATCACATGGGCGTTTGGCCAAGGATGGCCTGGCGTCAGCGTCACACCAAAAGAGCCTGCGCTTCACGCGCTGGTTGCTGTCATTAACCATTCTCGGAAGGCAGCCATCGCGTGAGTTTCTGCGCGTGACTGCAGTCGAGTGAGCCAGTAGCCTCCCAAACTAACGGAGATATCGAACGGCTGTTGCAGTTCGCCACTGGTCAAGTGTCGGGAAAACATCAGCGGGGGCGCCAGTGCTACCCCAGCCCCTTGCAGAGCCGCTTCCACCATAGCGATGGAAGAGTCAAACACAATGCTTTTCGTCATCGGCAAGCTGCCAGGCAGCCCTGCCGCCAATAACCACTCGGTCCATTCGTCGGCGCGATAAGAGCGCAGCCAGGTCTCGCCTAATACATCGGCGGGGGTAGTGAGCCGCGCAGCGATAGCGGGAGTGCACATGACCGATAGCGACGCTGGCAGCAGTGGCTGCGCTGCGGTTCCATGCCAAGCGCCCGTTCCAAAGCGGATAGCAATATCAAGGCCTTCGCTAGCTAAATCCGCGCGATTGTTATGGGTGGAAAGCCGTAAATCGACGAAGGGGTATTTTTTCTGAAAATCTTCTAGCCTTGGCAGCAACCAGCCGACGGCAAAGGTACCTACCACACCAACGTTTAATACTTCCCGATAGCTACTCTCACCGAGCTGATCCAGGGTATGCGCCATCTGGTCGAACGAGCTTTTAAGCACTGGCAGCAGCAGTTCTCCCTCTTGGGTCAGCATAAGCCCTCGTGGCAAGCGTATGAACAGCGGCACCTGCAGCTGACTTTCAAGCAGCTTAACCTGATGGCTGACAGCCGCCTGGGTCACACACAGCTCTTCTGCGGCACGCGTAAAATTCAAATGTCTGGCCGATGCCTCAAAGGCACGCAGCGCCTTCAGCGGCAAGTAGGGACGCACCACCTTGACCCCCAAATTTTTCTAATGGCTTATGCAAAATATCGCTGTTTGTGAATTGCCGCAGCGCGTCGTAAGTTACCACCGTCACGGGCTTTGCGTCTGGCAAGAACTTTCCACCTTCTCTCGGCATTAATCACAACAGGATTTTGGTATGCGTAAGATGTTAGCAGCAAAAACCCACCTTTTCATGGCTACTTCTCTGCTATTTAGCAGCTCAGCGTGGGCGCTTGAAGAGCCGGACAACGCCAGCATTGAGGCGCTGGTGAACGATACTATCGCGCCGTTGATGGCCGAGCATCGCATCCCGGGAATGGCGGTCGCGCTTAGCATTAACGGCCAGCAGCACTACTTTAATTATGGCCTCGCCAATCAAGAAGCGGAGATTCCGGTCACCGATGAAACGCTCTTCGAACTCGGCTCTGTCAGCAAGGTTTTTACGGCTGCGCTCGCTGGCTATGCCCAGGCTAGCGGCGCCCTCTCGCTTTCCGACCCGGCCAGCCGCTACCTGGCGGAACTTGAAGGCAGCGCCTTCGATGAGATCAGCCTGCTGGAACTCGGCACCTATACCGCAGGAGGGCTCCCGCTGCAGTTCCCTGAGTCGGTTCAAAGCGAAGAGGCAATGATCGACTACTATCGCCAATGGCAACCGGAATTCGCCCCTGGCAGCCACCGGCTCTACTCCAACCCGAGCCTGGGCCTGTTCGGTTATCTCGCCGCACAAAGCCTGGGCCAGCCCTTCGAGATGGCGATGAAGGAGGCGCTGCTCGCCCCGCTAAGGCTTAAGCATAGCTACTTTCAGGTGCCCGAGGCACAGCAGGCGCACTATGCCTACGGTTACTCTAAACAGGATGAGCCCATTCGGGTGAACCCAGGCATGCTGGATGCCCAGGCCTACGGATTAAAATCGACTGCTGCAGACGTACTAACGCTGGTGGAAGCCAATATGAGTGGCGCTGGGCTGAATGAGCCACTAAGCCAAGCCTTGGCGGCCACACGCACGGGGTACTTTGAGGTCAGCAATATGACCCAAGGACTGGGCTGGGAAAGCTATGCCTACCCGGTGGCACTCGACTCGCTGCTGGAAGGCAACTCGCTTGAGGTGGTATTGGAAGCTAACCCTGCCAGCCCTTTGAGCCCTCCATTGCCGCCCAGACAGGAAGCGCTCTACAACAAGACCGGTGCGACCAACGGCTTCGGCGCTTATGTGGCCTTTGTGCCCAGCCAGCAGTTAGGTATTGTTCTGCTGGCAAACCGGAACTACCCAAATCAGGCGCGTATTCAGGCCGCACACCATATCCTGACAACCCTGGCCGAAGCACCCTAAACAATACCGCCGTTGGGCGGTATTTTTTTGCGTTGCATTTTGTCCCAGGGATGGAGAGACTTGCACTACTGCTGCGAATTTTCATCCCTGCAAAGAGCCAATACCATGCGCCTAAACGCCGATTTTAGCCACTTTGCCAGTGTCACGCCGGATCAGTACCGTTGGGTGGACTCCCCCAGCGCTGGTGTAGAGCGCATGATGCTAGACCGCATTGGCGACGAAGTCGCCAGAGCCACCAGCTTGGTACGCTACGCGCCCAACAGCCAGTTCAATCGCCATACTCATGGTGGTGGTGAAGAAATTTTAGTGCTGGAAGGTGTCTTTGCCGATGAGCATGGCCGTTACCCGGCAGGTAGCTACTTACGCAACCCGATTGGCACTGGTCATACCCCGCAAATAGGCGAAGAAGGCGCACTTATTCTGGTGAAGCTACACCAGTTTGATGAAAACGATATTTTGCAACTGGCCGTGCCTGCCCATAGGCTTCCCTGGCAGCCCGACCGACGGCCAGGTATTACTTACAAAATGCTGCACACCTATAGTTCAAAACAGTATGGCCCAGAGCGAGTCAGCCTAGAGCACTGGGAAGCCGATACACTGGTGTCTTATCCACCGCTTGCCGGTGGTTTAGAGCTGTTTGTGCTGGAAGGCTCTCTGCTCAGTGATGAGCAGGAATATGCTACCGGCAGCTGGTGCCGCTACCCAGTAGGTGCGGCACCTCAGTTACGCGCGGGTAATGAAGGCGTGCAGCTTTATCTAAAACGCGGGCACTTAGCCACTGTTAAGCTACCCAGCTAATCTACAAAACTGTTTACAAATCTAGCCTACCAAGCCAATAAACGGCAGCAGCGTTAATAGGGCGATCAGCACCACGGCGACGATTACCAGGACGACCTGCACGGGGTGGGCAAGGAAGCGCCGCCATAATGTTGGTGCATTGCCACTGGCAACCGCTTCTTCGTGCTCTCGCCGCGCGTTAGCTTGGCGCTTTTCCTGATACGCCGCCAATGCCGTTTCAGCGGCCTCGCGCTGAGCGGTGTTACGCAGCCAAATGGCATCGACACCCAGGCGAAAAAAGCCCGCCTGGGTTTCATAGACATCAAAGCCCTGCTCATCGAGCAACTGGCGTACTTCCAACGCCTCTTCATCGGTCACGTGGCGTAGCCGAAACAGCAAGTGGGCCATATTAGTCGCCCATGGCTGCCATGCGGTCTGCCTGAATCACTTCGATCCAGTAGCCATCTGCATCTTTGACAAAGATAACGTCTTTCATCTTACCCTGGTCCGCGCGCTTGATGAACGTTACCTCATGCTCATCAAACCATGCTTGAGCAGCTTCTAAGTCAGGCACACTAAAGCAGATATGACCAAACCCTTGAGGCTCAGCGTTACCGTCGTGATAGGCAAAATCCTGCTGATCTTCTGTGCCCCAGTTATGCGTCAATTCCAGCAAGCCTTTCTGACTGAAGGTCCAGGCAGTGCGTGCTTGAGTATCTTCTGGCACGTTATCGCTGCTTTCTATATTGGCTAGGAAGTAGAGCGAAAACTGCATCTCTTCGAAATCCAATCGGCGTAGCACCTGCATTCCAAAGACCTTGGAGTAGAACGCTAGCGCGCGTTCGGGATCCTTCACCCGCAGCATGGTGTGATTTAAGCGAAACCCTTGGGTTTGCGGCGCTACGGGCGCGACGCCGGAATGTTGTTCGCCTTGAAAACTCATTTTGCTCTCCTGTCGCTAATGCTGATCATTGAATCCATTGAGCCTCACTTACCGCTTACCATGAGGGCTTTAGAGCCATAATACCAGCCTTTACAAGCATGTAGGATTCACTAACGCAGTGTCACATTAAGCGCACTGGCAATACTAAACAAAAACCCTACACTTATTATTCATAAACTTTACAAAAAGCAGTTCCCGCAACATGAGCGATGCCCCACCTTTGAGGCGTCCACAGGAGTTTTCCATGACTGCGATTGATATGACCCTCGGTGACCACATAACGTTAAAGCAGTTAGCCCGTGCCATACACAATGGCTTTTCACCGATTGTGGAAGTTGAATCAATGGATGGTATCTATAAGGTTCGCTTCCATCACGCGAACGGTGTCTCTGATTTAACCAATGCTGAGGGTCATGTCAGCACGTTTTTGGGCACCGGTGAAATTCGCGACACCCTTGGACAGCTGGGTCTCACGCATGGAGTGCTTACGTTTGCCGACCAGTGTGGCGATGAAATGATTGGTGTTGAGGGTAAAGCGATGACGCCTGATGAGATGCTCACCTACGGAACACGCATCTCGTTTCGTTGATAGTTGCTCATCGCGCTGCCCAGGCTTTACAGATTGATCTAAGCCAAGGATAGTACCATCACGACAGGGGCGCCCTTGCTTAACGGGCTGAGAAGCACCCTTTGAACCTGAACCGGATAACACCGGCGTAGGGAGTCGTGGTGCAGCTGCATCACCTCCCAGCCGGGAGGATATTATGCCTTCACGCCCACTCGGCGATTATCTCCGCGATATGCGCGCTGCCACACCGCTGGTACATTGCATTACCAACTATGTGGCGATGAATAGCACCGCTAACTTGCTATTGGCGGCAGGTGCTTCCCCCGCCATGCTGCATGCTCAAGAAGAAGTGGCGGAGTTCACGGCTATGTCTGGCGCGCTATCGATTAATATTGGCACCCTCTCTTCCCCTTGGGCTGATGCCATGGCAGTCGCCGCGCGCACTGCTCATGAAAACCATATTCCGTGGGTGCTTGATCCTGTGGCTGTTGGTGCTACCGCATTTCGCCTGCGTGTTTGTGAGACGCTGCTGGCTTATCAGCCTAGCGTTATTCGTGGCAACGCCTCAGAAATTCAAGTACTTAACGGATTAGCCAGCCAAGGGCGTGGGGTCGATGCAACTGCTAGCACCCAAGAAGCTACAGCCGCTGCCATTGCGTTAGCACAGCAACATCGCTGCGTGGTGGCGGTCACTGGCGAGAGCGATTTCATTACCGATGGCACGAATCATTATCGGCTTAAAGGTGGGCACGCACTCATGCCTCGCGTGACTACCTTGGGCTGCGGATTGAGTGCGCTGGTGGCAAGCTTTGTGGCCGCAAACCACGAGCAGCCGCTGGAGGCCAGCTTGGCCGCCTTGGCGTGTTTCAGCATCTCTGGAAGCCGTGCAGGCGAGCAGGCTCAAGGCCCTGGCAGTTTCCAAGTGGCGCTATTGGACGCGCTGTATCAGTTATCCCCTGACGACCTTTCGACCCTTGCTCAATGGGAGGCGGTGCATGCCGTTTGATCTTTCACTCTATTTAGTCACCGATGCGGGTCTATGCGCTGGCATGGGTCTGGAAAAAACGGTTGAAGCTGCTGTGCAGGGCGGCATTACCATGGTGCAATTACGCGATAAACACGCTAGTGACGAGCACATGATCGCCCAGGCCAAGCGTCTCAAAGCGATGTTGGCAGGCAGTGGCGTCCCTCTGATCATTAATGATCGCCTGAACGTGGCGTTCGCCAGCCAAGCGGATGGCTTACATCTCGGGCAAAGCGACACGGCTGTTCAAGCAGCGCGAAGCACGCTCGGCCAGCACGCCATTATCGGGCTTTCAATTAACACCCCAGCCCAACTTCAGGAGGCACCTGTCGAATTGCTCAATTACGTCGGCTTAGGGCCCGTGTTTTCGACTGGCAGTAAACAAGACCACGCCCAGCCCATTGGCTTTGATGGGCTGGCACAGCTTGCCAATGCGTGCCAACTTCCCAGCGTCGCGATTGGCGGGTTAAAAGCTGAACACATTGCTCAAGTGAAAGCCGCTGGGGCAAACGGTGTTGCGGTTATTTCTGCTATTTGTGGCCAGCCAGACCCCCGCCTGGCTGCACAGGCATTCCACGCGCAATGACCCAGTTCGACCATATCGCGGCGTTTGTAAAGGTCGCTGAGCTGGGTAGCTATACCCGCGCGGCCGAGGCGCTAGACCTTTCTCGCACGCGGGTATCTCGCCAAGTGATGGCGCTTGAAGAGGCACTGGGTGCTCGGCTTATTCAGCGCACCACCCGGCGGCTGCACCTCACGGAAGCAGGCGAACGCTATCTCGTTCGCGCGCAAAGCATTTTGGTCGCTTTGGACGAGGCAGCGGCAGAGATCGGCAGTGGTACCAGTACGGTGAACGGGCGGCTGCGTATCAATGGCCCGATGAGCTTCGGCACACGCTATCTTTCACCGTTGGTTGCACAGTTTATGCAAACGCACCCAGGGCTTGAGGTGCGTTTGGATCTAAACGACCGCCGCGTTGATTTGCTGGAAGAGGGCTACGATGTCGCTATTCGCATTGGCAACCTGCCCGACTCTAGCTTAGTGGCGCGACGGCTCACTCAGTGCCGGATGCTGTTTTGCGCATCACCTGATTACCTCGCCCAGTATGGCACGCCGCTGACTAGTGAAGACTTGGCATCTCACCGCTGCCTTCGCTACCGAAGCGGCCAAAACAGTGGCGATTGGCGGATTGGCCATCAACTACTCAGTATTTCTGGCCCCCTAGAGAGTAATAATGGCGATATGCTGACGCATGCAGCTGAAGCAGGCTTAGGGATAGCGCAACAGCCCAGCTTTTTAGTGACTGATAGCATTGCGAGCGGGCGCTTAGTGCCGATTTTGCAGAACTTACCGCCGGCGTTGCTAGACATCCATGCGCTTTACCCAGCCCGACGCTATTTACCTGCCAAAGTAGAGCGCTTCATTGAGTTGTTGGCGGCGGCGTGGGGTGACCCACCAGTATGGGAAATCGAGCTCGGATTGTCGCCTTTATCGCAACAGTGAAGTGCAAGAACAGTGGATTATCTCAGTGGCTTTCATCTGTAAAGTGGCACTATCGCATCCAACGTGATGCTCGCGACTAAGAGAGACCGCTATGACCACTACTAATACTTCACCACTCACCCTCCATGCCACCGCCTTGCTACGTATCAGTTTGGGCGTGATGGTCTTAGCTCACGGCTTGCTTAAGGTGTTTGTCTTCACCCTGCCAGGCACTGTCAGCTATTTTGAATCCCTGGGCTTACCAGGTGTTCTTGCTTACTTAACCATTGCTGCCGAAGTAGGTGGTGGCCTAGCACTTTTACTGGGCATCTATACTCGTTGGGTAAGCCTTGCTCTAGTCCCCGTACTGTTAGGTGCAGCCTCGGTACACCTGGGTAATGGCTGGCTGTTCTCGAACCCGGGTGGTGGCTGGGAATTCCCTATTTTCTGGACGATTGCTCTGGTGGTACAGGCAGGCCTAGGTGGCGGTAGCGCTGTTGTCAGCCGCAAATTCGCTTAACCGCTCTGCCCGCATTGGCTTCGGCTTGTGCGGGCATCATTAGCCCCCTATAGGCTAACGGAGGTACTAAGATGCTACCCAGCCTGTATATTTCTCATGGCTCCCCCATGCTGGCGCTGAATAAAACGCCGGCCCACGCTTTCCTACGCGAGCTGGGGAAGCGCCTCTCCCCTCGTGCGGTGGTCGTCGTATCAGCCCACTGGGAGAGTCTTACGCTCAAGGTCAGTACTAGCGCACAACCAGAGACGATTCATGACTTTGGCGGGTTTCCACAAGCTCTTTTCGAGTGCCAGTATCCGGCTCCTGGCAACCCTGATTTGGCTGAACAAATTGCGCTGTTATTGGGTGCCGAACGCGTAGAGCGCGGCCTTGATCACGGCGCCTGGGTACCACTTTCGCTGATGTTTCCGGAGGCCAATGTACCGGTCGTTTCCCTGTCGCTACCTGTGCGCTGGGAAAATGACGCGCTAGTCACGCTCGGCGAACGCCTATCAGCATTGCGAAAAGAAGGGGTTCTGATTATTGGCTCGGGCAGCCTGACCCATAACTTATATGAAACGCTTCCCCAGGGCAGCCCCGCCCCCGCCTGGGTAGATGAGTTTGCCCAGTGGGTGAGCAAGCACATTGCAGCCAATGATCGCCAGGCATTGCTCCACTGGGAGAGTGCTCCAAAAGCGCTGGAAAACCACCCAACCCCAGAGCACTTTCAGCCCTTGCTGGTGGCCATGGGGGCAGGTGGTGATGCAACTCAGTTACACCACAGCATTGAACATGGCGTACTGGCAATGGATGTCTATCAGTTCGCTTAAGCCGTTGGGCGAGGCTTCATCGTCGTGCGGCGGTCATGGTAAGCAATTGCCAACCCGCTGCCCATAATCAGCACACTGCCCACCCATACCCACAGATCCGGCAGCTCTCCCCAGAACCACCAGCCAAGCAGCACCGCCCACAGCATTGCGGTGTAATCAAAGGGAGCGGCAATCGCGGCAGGGGCAAAGCGGAATGCCAGGGTAATAAACGCGGTCGCGCCAATACCCAAAACACCCGAGACCAAAAAGCCAAGCCAGTGCCAGGGCTCTGGGGTTTGCCAAACCCAGGGCAAACTCAGAGCCGTGATGATAAAGGGCACTAACGTCATGTAGAACACCATCGCCCACAGGTGCTCCCGAGCACCATAGCGCCGCGCAGTGATCATCATCAGTGCGTAAAAGAAAGCTGCTCCCAAGAGGGTTAGCGTGCCGAGCTGGAACGCATCGCCACCGGGGCGAACCACAATCAGCACGCCAGCAAAGCCAATTAACGACGCTATTAATACGGGTGGATCAATCCGTTCGCCAAGCAACGGCACTGAAAGCAACGTTACAAACAAGGGCGCCACAAAAGCGATTGCCGTAGCCTCTGCGAGTGGTAACAGGGTTAGCCCCCAGACAAAGAACACCATGGTGGCGGTATAAATCAATCCTCTGAGAAGGTGTACACGGGGGCGCTTGGTATGCAACTTGCGCAACCCGCCTGCAAAATGCGCCAACAGGGCAATGAGCGGTAATGACACGAGCGTACGAAAGAAAATAATCTGTAGCGGCGAATGGACTTCGCCTAGCCACTTCGATACCGCATCACCAAGCGCTAAGAACAGAACCCCTAAGCACATGCATAGGATACCTTTTAACGACGTTGTCACGACGCTCTCCTTTTGCCCTTCGGACACTTTATCAGCCGGGGTTAAACAACTAATAAAAAACCCCGCCAATGTGTCACTGGCGGGGTTGCGGATCTAACGTGGCTTTACAAACTTGCGTTGACCACCATGCACTCCATCCCCTGCGCCTGGAGCGTTCTACAGGCGCGCCTGGCGCGCGCTTCGTCCAAGGCGACAACACGGGCGCGGAATACCGGCGTTTGACCAGCTATGGTGTCGATGGCAACCCGTCCTCCCACTTCATGAGGCAATCGCTGAGCTGCCTGACGTGCCAACTGCTCTGCTCGTGCTTCCTGGCTAAAAGCACCTACCTGGATACCCCAATCACCAGCAGTAACAGACCGTTGGGGCGTAGCAGCCAACTCGCGTTCACGCTCAATAAACGTATTCACCGAGTTTGATGTATGGCTAACCGGACTGCTTGTCGGTGTCTCCATAGAGCGCGCGAGACGATCTTCAATTTCAACAGCCGGTGCAGGCGCTGGTGAAGGAGAAAGTGTTGTCGCTGCCAAATTATTCGAAGCCGCTGTATTATTCGAAATCGTTACGTTACTGGCCATGACAGGGCGATTAGAAGCTGGCGGTGTCGACATGGGGCGTTGGCTAGGGGTGCCAGAGCCAGAGAAAGCCATAAACTCACTAGAGAAAGTAGTATTGGCCAGCCATGTTTGCTGGTCACGCAGCGCTGCACGAGCAAAGCTTCGATCTAACAGGTTGGCCATATGAGAATCACGAGATGACCCACTAAAGCCACCCATAACAACACCGACCATGCGGCGATCCCCGTGGACGGCCGTTGTCGCTACATTGAAACCAGATGCACGAATGAAGCCGGTTTTAAGGCCATCTGCACCGGGGTAATTTTTCACTAAGCGGTTATGGCTGGTGTGCCGGGTACCACGATAGGTGAACTCCTGGAGCCCAAAGTAGTGGTAGTACTGTGGGAAGTCCTGCATCACGCGCACAGAGAGTGTCACCATATCCCGTGCCGTGGTGACCTGCTGATCATCAGGTAGACCCGAGGCATTACGGAACGTGGTGGCATTCATGCCTAGCTCGCGCGCTTTTGCGGTCATCAGCTGAGCGAAACGCTGCTCGCTACCACCTAACGCTTCAGCCACCACGACGGCAACATCATTAGCAGAGCGCACTGCTAACGCACGAATAGCAGAATCAACAGGAATGGTACTACCTGCAGAAAGCCACAGTTTTACAGCAGGCATGGCGGCAGCTTGAGCAGACACAGGAAGCGGCTGATTCAGACTGAGCCGGCCGCTCTCCAATGCTTCAAATGTAAGATAAAGCGTCATCATTTTGGTTAACGATGCGGGGTAGCGACGCTCATCGGCATTCTCGGCGTACAGCACCTCTCCGTTTTCCAAATCCACAACAATCCCAGCATAACGCGGATTTGCATGAGCACTCGATATCGTGCTTAGCAGCAATACCATTAACGACAGCGGAAGCCACCAACGCGCGACGATCGTTGCGCATATTCCCCTTGTTGCCATACATGCCCCTTTCTTGTTTTGCTGTGATGTCACACTACCAACCATTAATCTACTTGCCACACTAAGAAATCTAAGACTAGCACGGTAACTCTTCAAGTGAATTAAGAAAGCAGTATAAAAGTTGAAAACGCAATGAAATGCATAGACCAAAAAAAAACCGACCCTAAGGGGTCGGCTTTCATTTTGTTGAGCAACAACGCAGAGACTTACTCTTCTGCCGCTGCTTCTTCAACAACCGGACGGTCAACTAGCTCAACGAACGCCATGGGCGCGTTGTCGCCTGTGCGGTAACCGCACTTGAGGATGCGGATGTAACCACCCGGACGCTCGGCATAACGCGGACCTAGCTCGTTGAACAGTTTGCCGACGGCTTCTTTGGAGCGCGTGCGGGCAAATGCCAAACGGCGGTTTGCAACGCTATCCTGCTTGGCTAGGGTAATTAGCGGCTCGATAACGCGACGCAATTCCTTGGCCTTAGGCAGGGTTGTCTTGATGACTTCATGTTCGACCAGCGAGACAGACATGTTCTTGAACATGGCCTGACGATGCGAGCTGGTACGATTCAGATGACGACCACTCTTACGATGACGCATGGTTGTAATTCCTTACCAAACTGGGACTCGAGTCGACACTCACGCGGAGGCCTTGTCGTCCTTCAGGCTAGCGGGTGGCCAATTTTCCAGCCGCATGCCGAGGGACAAGCCGCGCGCTGCCAATACGTCTTTGATTTCATTCAAAGACTTTTTACCAAGATTCGGTGTCTTCAGCAGCTCAACTTCAGTGCGCTGGATAAGATCACCAATGTAGTAAATATTCTCGGCTTTTAGGCAGTTAGCGCTGCGAACTGTCAACTCAAGATCGTCTACGGGGCGCAATAGGATAGGATCAACAAGATCCTCTTCCTCTTCGACTTCCTGCTCTTTATCAGCTTCCAGGTCGACGAAGGCGGCCAGCTGCTCTTGCAGAATGGTCGCACTGCGACGGATAGCCTCTTCCGGATCCAGTGTACCGTCGGTTTCCAGATCGATAATTAGTTTATCGAGGTCGGTGCGCTGCTCAACACGAGCGGCTTCAACCGAATAGGAAACACGGCGAACAGGGCTGAAGGTGGCATCCAGCTGCAGGCGGCCAATTGCACGTGTCTCTTCATCAGAGCCACGAGCGTCAGCCGGTTCGTAACCACGACCCAGCGCTACCTTAAGCTGAATTTTCAGCTCGGCACCTTCATTGACATGAGCAATGACGTGATCCGGGTTGACGATTTCGACGCTATGATCAAGCGCAATGTCGCCAGCGGTGACGACAGCTGGGCCCTGCTTGTTCAGCGAGAGCACCGCCTCATCGCGGCTGTGCATCTTGATCGCAACATCTTTCAAGTTCAGGAGGATTTCGATGACATCTTCCTGCACCCCTTCGAGCGCACTGTATTCGTGCTCTACACCGGCAATTTCAGCCTCTACCACGGCAGCGCCGGGCATGGACGAAAGCAGAATGCGACGAAGTGCATTCCCCAGGGTGTGACCAAAGCCGCGCTCGAACGGTTCGAGAACGATTTTGGCATGATGTGCGCTGATTTCTTCGACCTTGATGTCACGAGGACGAAGAAACTCTGTCACTGAACGCTGCATATGAACACCTTTCAGGCTGCCAAACGGATACTGAGTACTCTAGAGCACACTACTCAAGAGCATCTGGGCGGTTAGCTTGGCTACCCCGCCCAGGTCTCAAGAAGCAGAAATGTAAATCAAACTGCTTACTTGGAGTACAGCTCGACGATCAGGTTTTCGTTGATGTCGGCAGTCAGGTCACCGCGTTCAGGCAGAGCCTTGAAAGTGCCTTCCATCTTCTTGGCGTCGATTTCGATCCAAGCGATATCGCCACGGTTGGCCGCAATGGTCAACGAGTGTTGAATACGTGCTTGGTTCTTCGCCTTTTCGCGAACAGAAACAACGTCACCGGGCTTCACTTGGTAGGAAGCAACGTTAACGGTGCGGCCGTTCACGGAAATCGCCTTGTGGCTGACCAGCTGACGCGCTTCAGAGCGAGTCGAGCCAAAGCCCATGCGGTAGACGACGTTATCCAGTCGGGATTCAAGCAACTGCAACAATACTTCACCAGTCGCACCTTTCAGGCGAGCGGCTTCTTTGTAGTAGTTGCGGAACTGCTTTTCGAGTACGCCATACATACGGCGTACTTTCTGCTTCTCACGAAGCTGCAAGCCGTAGTCGGAAAGACGCTGACGACGCTGGCCGTGTACACCCGGGATCTGCTCGGATTTACACTTTTTCTCGAAGGGAGTAACACCGCTCTTTAAAAAGAGGTCGGTGCCTTCACGACGAGACAGTTTGCACTTCGGTCCAATATAACGAGCCATGAATCTGTCTCCTTAAACGCGGCGTTTCTTAGGCGGACGGCAGCCATTATGAGGAATGGGCGTCGCGTCAGTGATGCTTTGCACGCGGAAGCCGGCGGCATTGAGAGCGCGCACGGCGGATTCACGGCCTGGACCGGGGCCCTTGACCAGCACGTCTACGTTTTTCACACCATACTCGGCTGCAGCAGTTGCTGCACGCTCACTTGCCACTTGAGCAGCGAACGGGGTGCTCTTGCGAGAACCACGAAAACCCGAACCACCGGCTGTCGCCCAAGAAAGAGCGTTGCCCTGGCGGTCTGTGATCGTCACGATCGTGTTGTTAAAAGAGGCGTGGATATGCGCTACGGCGTCCACTACCTGCTTTTTAACCTTTTTACGGTTACTACGCGGGTTAGCCATGTTGATGTCTATTCCTGTCTTAACGTCAGCTCTCTATTAAAGAGCCTGCGTGTTATTTGCGGATCGGCTTACGCGGGCCCTTACGGGTACGCGCGTTAGTCTTAGTCCGCTGACCACGCAGCGGAAGACTACGACGATGACGCAGACCACGGTAGCAGCCTAAGTCCATGAGACGCTTAATGTTAAGCGTAACATCACGACGAAGGTCGCCTTCTACGGTGTACTTACCAACTTCAGAACGCAGGGTATCCAGCTCATCGCTAGATAGATCCTGGATCTTGGTAGTAGGCGCGATACCGGCAGCAGCACAAACGTGCTGAGCGCGAGTACGGCCAATCCCGAAGATATAGGTCAGCGAGATCGCCGCATGCTTGTTGTCCGGGATATTGACGCCTGCAATACGGGCCATCAGCTTACTCCGAAATTTGAGCGGCTTGCTCGTTTGTTCATCTACAAAAGGCGCAACAGCATACCCCTTTATAAGCCTTATGGCAAGGGGTATGCCGGCACCCGCTTAAAAACAACCCAGGTATTAACCCTGGCGCTGTTTGTGCCGCGGTTCGATACAAATGACGCGGACAGCGCCATTGCGTCGAATGATCTTACAATTACGGCACATCTTCTTTACGGAAGCTCGAACTTTCATCGTTCTCTCCAAATCGCAACGGCGCGCCTCAGCGCATAATGCCGCCGCTACCGTAGCCTTTCAGGTTGGACTTCTTCATCACCGAGTCATATTGATGCGACATGAGATGCGACTGCACCTGGGCCATGAAGTCCATGATGACCACAACCACGATCAGAAGCGAAGTTCCGCCGAAGAAAAACGGCACGTTCCACGCAACGATCAAGAACTGGGGCATCAAGGAAACCGCAGTGATATACAAGGCACCGAATAAAGTAAGACGAGTCATTACTTTATCGATATAGCGAGCGGTCTGCTCGCCGGGGCGAATGCCCGGCAGGAAGGCGCCTGACTTTTTAAGATTGTCAGCCACATCCTTGGGGTTGAAGACCAGCGCTGTGTAAAAGAAGCAGAAGAATACCACTGCCGCCGCGAAAAGCAAGATGTAAAGCGGTTGGCCGGGGCCTAACGCTTGTGATGCACGCTGCAACCACTCCATTCCTTCGCCAGCACCCACCCACTGACCAATAGAGGCCGGGAAGAGTAAAATACTGGAAGCGAAGATTGCTGGAATAACACCAGCCATATTCACTTTCAAAGGCAGGTAGCTGCTTTGGCCTGCATACATCTTATTGCCGACCTGACGCCTGGGGTAGTTCACTTTCAAGCGGCGTTGACCGCGCTCAATGAACACCACAAACGCAACGGTAGCAATACCTAGCACTGACAGCGCTAACAGCGGAAGAACATTCCAGGCACCTTCATTACGAGCAAGCTCGAACGCTTGCCCAACGGCACTGGGCAGCCCAGCGACAATCCCCGCGAAGATCAGCAGCGAAATACCGTTGCCGATGCCCTTCTCGGTGATCTGCTCACCTAGCCACATCATAAACACCGCACCTGATACAAATGTAATCACGGCGGTGAAAAAGAAGCTGAAGTCAGCGCTGTATGCGATGCCTTGGCTAGCCAGACCGACGGACATACCGGTAGCCTGGACGAAAGCCAGTATCACCGTGCCGTAGCGCGTGTACTGGCTAATCTTGCGGCGGCCAGCCTCACCCTCTTTCTTGAGCTGCTCAAGATGAGGGGAGACCGCAGTCATGAGCTGCATGATAATCGACGCCGAAATGTAGGGCATTATGCCCAGGGCGAGGACGCTCATGCGCTCCAGGGCGCCACCCGAGAACATGTTAAACATGCCTAGGATGGTGCCCTGTTGCTCCCTAAACAAGGCAGCAAGCTGGTCAGGATTGATACCGGGAACGGGAATGTGGGCACCAATACGGTACACCACGATGGCGAGGAGCACGAAGCGCAAACGCGCCCACAGTTCACTCAGACCGCTGCCCATCGCCGGCATATTTCCTGACTTGGCCATTTAGTCCTCTACCTTGCCGCCGGCGGCTTCGATCGCTTCACGGGCACCTTTGGTGACCTTGATACCACGAACGGTAACCGCCTTTTTCAGTTCGCCAGAAAGGATGATCTTCGCATGAAGCGTCGCATCCTTTAGCACGTTGGCTTGCTTCAGGGTTTCCATAGTGACTTCGTCACCGGCAACCTTAGCAAGTTCAGCCAGACGTACTTCTTCAGATACCAATGACTTAGCAGACGTAAAGCCGAACTTCGGCAAACGACGCTGCAATGGCATCTGACCGCCTTCGAAACCAGGCTTGACGCTGCCGCCACTGCGAGATTTCTGACCTTTGTGGCCACGGCCGCCGGTCTTACCAAGACCGGAGCCGATACCACGACCAACGCGCTTTTCAGCGTGTTTGGAGCCCGGTGCCGGGCTCAGGGTATTGAGTTTCATGGATTACTCTCCCTCAACGCGCACAAGGTAGTTAACCTTGTGGATCATGCCGCGTACGGCAGGGGTGTCTTCCAGCTCAACCGTATGACCGATGCGACGCAGACCCAGGCCCTTCATAGTAGCCTTGTGCTTGGGCAAAACGCCGATGGTGCTGCGGATCTGGGTAACCTTGATCGTTGCTGCCATGGTGCCTTACCCCGTGATCGCTTCGACAGACAGACCGCGCTTAGCGGCAATGTCTTCCGGTGCTTGCATGGAGGAGAGACCTTTAACAGTCGCTCGCACCACGTTAACCGGGTTGGTGGAACCGTAGCACTTGGCCAGTACATCATGGACACCAGCGAGCTCTAGTACAGAGCGCATGGCACCGCCAGCGATGATACCGGTACCTTCAGAAGCCGGCTGCATGTACACCTTAGAAGCACCGTGACGGGCTTTTATCGGGTACTGAAGCGTATGGCCTGCAAGGTTAACCTTGACCATGTTGCGACGAGCTTGATCCATCGCTTTCTGGATCGCAACAGGCACTTCACGCGCCTTGCCACGACCAAAACCGACACGACCTTTACCATCACCAACGACGGTCAGCGCGGTGAAGCCGAAAATACGACCACCTTTGACCACCTTGGCGACGCGGTTGACCTGCACTAACTTCTCTTGCAGATCACCGCTTTGCTGTTCGTTCTTCGCCATCGTAAAACCCTTTAGAATTCCAGGCCGCCTTCACGTGCGGCGTCGGCCAGAGCCTTAACGCGACCGTGATACTTAAAGCCAGCACGATCGAAGGCCACCTGGGTGATGCCTGCTTCTTTAGCGCGTTCAGCAATCAGAGCGCCAACCTTAGAGGCGGCTTCTGCGTTGCCAGTCGCACCCTCGCGCAGTGCTTTGTCCAGCGTAGAAGCACTGGCTAGCACTTTGCCACCATCCGGCGAGATAATCTGCGCATAGATGTGACGCGGGGTACGGTTGACGCACAGGCGATACACGCCCAGCTCGCGGATCTTTGCGCGAGCGCGGCGGGCACGACGGAGACGAGATTCTTTCTTCGCGTTCATAACCCTGCCTTACTTCTTCTTGGCTTCTTTGCGACGCACCTGCTCGTCGGCGTACCGAACACCCTTGCCTTTATACGGCTCAGGGGGACGGAAGGCGCGGATTTCCGCGGCGCACTGGCCGAGCATCTGCTTGTCCGCGCTTTTCAGCACGATCACGGTGTTCTTCGGCGTTTCCGCTGAGACACCCTTAGGCAGTTCATAGTCGACCGGGTGCGAGAAGCCCAGTGAAAGATTGAGCGTCTGGCCCTTAGCTTGGGCACGATAACCGACGCCTACAATTTCGAGAGTTTTTGTGAAACCCTCGGATACGCCCGTTACCAGGTTCTGAACCAAGGCGCGGGTAGTACCGGCCATTGCCCAGCTCTTGGCAGACTCACTCGGGGCGAAGGTCAGCTGGCCATCTTCTTGACCAATCACCACGTCCTGGTGAATGGGCATAGATAGCGTGCCCTGGCCGCCTTTGGCGGTCAGCTGGCCAGCGTCGATTTTAACCTCGACACCAGCAGGCACTTTAACCGGATATTTCGCTATGCGGGACATTCCAGCCTCCTAGAATACGGTGCAGATGACTTCGCCACCGACGCCTGCTTGGCGCGCGGCACGATCGGTCATGACACCATTAGAGGTGGTGACAATCGCGATACCCAGACCATCGGCGACCTTAGGCAGGTTGTCTTTGCCCTTGTACTGGCGCAGAGACGGCTTGGAAACCCGTTGAATGTGCTCAATAACCGGCTTACCCTCAAAATACTTGAGAGTAACGGTCAGCTCGGGTTTAACGCCTTCAGCCACCGTAAAGTCGGTAATGTAGCCTTCTTCCTTTAACACGCGGGCCACTTCCACTTTCAGCTTGGAGGACGGCATGGTAGCCGTCTCCTTGGTGGCCATCTGCGCATTGCGGATACGGGTAAACATATCCGCTAGAGTGTCTTGCATGCTCATTTAATGTGCGCTCCTGATGATTCGACGTGACGTTACCAGCTGGACTTTTTCAGACCAGGGACGTCGCCACGCATGGCGGCTTCACGCAGCTTGTTACGGCCAAGGCCGAACTTGTTGTAAAAACCGTGCGGACGGCCAGTCACGCGGCAGCGGTTACGCTGACGCACCGGGCTTGAGTCGCGCGGCAGTTGCTGCAGCTTCAGCGTCGCCTCGAAACGTTCTTCTTCAGAAGCGTTCACGTCCAAGATGATTTTCTTGAGCTCTGCGCGCTTAGCCGCATACTTCTCGACTAGCTGAGTACGCTTGAGCTCGCGCTCTATCATACTTTTCTTAGCCATGATCCAACCCTTATTTCTTAAACGGGAAGTTCAGTGCCGCTAGTAGCGCACGACCTTCCTCGTCGGTGTTGGCGGTAGTAGTGATAGTGACGTCCAGCCCCCGGATGCGATCGATCTTATCATACTCGATCTCCGGGAAGATGATCTGCTCACGCACACCCATTGAGTAATTGCCGCGACCGTCAAAAGACTTCGGATTGAGACCACGGAAGTCACGCACGCGGGGAATCGCAATGTTCACCAAACGGTCCAGGAAGTCCCACATACGCGCTGAGCGCAGTGTTACTTTGACACCGATCGGCCAACCTTCGCGCACCTTGAAGCCCGCGATGGACTTGCGTGCCTTGGTCACCAACGGTTTTTGACCGGAGAGTTTCTCCAGGTCGCCGATGGCATTGTCGATCAACTTTTTATCGCTGACCGCTTCGCCGATACCCATGTTCAGAGTCACTTTCGTGATCCGGGGTACCTGCATTACGTTGGCGTAGCTGAACTGCTCTTTGAGCTGAGCCACGACCTCGTTTTGATAACGTTCTTTCAAGTTCGCCATTTTGCTACCCGACTCGCGTTAGGCGTCGATCTGCGTCTGCGTCGACTTGTAGATACGTACCTTGGTACCGTCTTCCTTAACTTGGAAGCCGACGCGATCCGCCTTACCGGTCTCCGAATTGAAGATGGCTACGTTGGACGCGTGAATCGGAGCCTCACGCTCGACGATACCGCCCTGATTTCCCGCCATGGGATTAGGCTTGGTGTGACGTTTAATCATATTCACACCGGACACCACGAAGCGGTTTTCTAGTACCCGCTTAACAGTGCCACGTTTGCCTTTATCCTTCCCGGCGATGACGATGACTTCATCGTCACGTTTGATCTTTTGCATATCCGCCTCGCTCCTTACAGCACTTCAGGCGCTAGGGAAATGATCTTCATGAACTTCTCATTACGAAGTTCACGAGTTACCGGCCCGAAGATACGCGTGCCGATCGGCTGTTCGTTGGTATTATTCAACAAAACCGCCGCATTTCCATCGAAACGGATCAGCGAACCGTCACTACGACGGACGCCACTACGGGTGCGAACGACTACCGCTTTCAGCACTTGGCCTTTTTTGACCTTACCGCGCGGAATCGCTTCCTTCACCGTTACCTTAATGACGTCACCAACGCGAGCGTAGCGACGGTGTGAACCGCCTAACACCTTGATGCATTGCACCCGGCGCGCTCCGCTGTTGTCGGCGACATCCAGCATTGTCTGAGTCTGAATCATCGGTTTTCTCCAAACCTAATCTGACTGCACTGATCGGCAGACTTTAGGTATTAACCCTTAGCCTGCTCAACCACCTCGACCAGCGTCCAAGCTTTCTTCTTGGAAAGCGGACGGCACTCCTGAATGGAAACCGTATCGCCTGCCTTAGCCTGGTTCGCCTCATCATGGGCGTGCAGCTTGGTGGAGCGCTTGACGTATTTTCCGTAGATCGGGTGACGCTCACGACGCTCGATCATAACGACGATGGATTTATCCATCTTATCGCTCACCACCTTGCCGGTGAGCGTACGTGTTTTTTTCTCTTCGGCCATCTTATTCACCTGCCTTCTCGTTGAGCATAGTCTTCACACGGGCGATATCCCGGCGGACCTGCTTGAGCAGATGAGTCTGGCTCAGTTGGCCAGTGGCCTTCTGCATGCGCAGGTTAAACTGCTCGCGGAGTAGCTCGAGGAGTTGCTCTTGCAGCTCTCCTACGGACTTTTCACGAATTTCCTGGGCTTTCATCACATCACCGTCCGTTTAGCAAAGGTGGTGGACAAGGGCATCTTCTGTGCGGCCAATTCAAATGCTTCACGGGCCAGCTCTTCGGATACACCTTCAATTTCGTACAGGACCCGACCCGGTTGGATCTGGGCTACCCAGTACTCAACGGAACCTTTACCTTTACCCATACGAACTTCGAGCGGCTTCTTGGAAATCGGCTTATCAGGGAAGACGCGGATCCAAATTTTACCGCCACGTTTAACGTGACGTGTGATCGCACGACGGCCTGCTTCGATCTGGCGCGCAGTGATGCGGCCACGACCCGTTGCTTTGAGACCGTACTCCCCGAAGCTGATTTTGCTTCCGCGATGCGCCAGGCCACGGTTGCGGCCTTTCATCATCTTACGGAATTTCATACGCTTGGGCTGTAACATCGACTCGCTCTCCCCTTACCTGGAACCTTTCTTCTTGGGCGCGTTGCCGGCAGGCTGCTGTTGCTTAGCCTTGGCACGTACTTCCTCAATACCACCGAGGATTTCACCCTTGAAGATCCACACTTTGACGCCGATGACGCCGTAGGTGGTGTGAGCTTCGTAAGTGGCGTAGTCGATATCCGCACGCAACGTGTGCAACGGAACGCGACCTTCGCGGTACCATTCGGTACGTGCGATTTCGGCACCACCCAGACGACCTGACAGCTGAATCTTAATGCCGCCAGCGCCAAGACGCATTGCGTTCTGTACCGCGCGCTTCATAGCACGACGGAACATAACGCGACGCTCAAGCTGACCCGCTACGTTAGCAGCGACTAGCTTGGCATCCAGCTCCGGCTTGCGAACTTCTTCGATGTTCACATGAACCGGAACACCCATCATCTCGGTTAGATCGCGACGTAAACGGTCGACATCTTCACCTTTTTTGCCAATCACGATACCCGGACGGGCAGTGTGAATGGTGATGCGGGCATTGTTAGCCGGACGCTCGATGTGAATGCGGCTTACGGAAGCGTTCTTTAAACGCTGATCCAGGAAGCTGCGCACTTCGAGATCATTATTGAGCTTATCGGCATAAGCGCCGCGCTCGGCATACCAGACAGAAGCATGGTCTTTGACGATGCCCAGTCGAATGCCTGTTGGATTGACTTTCTGACCCATCTGGTCGACTCCTACTTCTCGGCTACCTTGACGGTGATGTGGCAGGTGCGCTTCAAGATACGATCCGCACGGCCTTTGGCGCGCGGCTTGATACGCTTGAGCGTCACGCCCTCATCGACACAGATGGTCGAGACACGCAGCTCGTCGATGTCCATGCCGTTATTTTCTTCCGCATTCGCGATGGCGGACTGAAGCACTTTCTTGACCAGTTTGGCAGCCTTCTTCGGTGAGAAGGTCAGCAGGTCAATAGCTTCGGCGACCGGTTTACCGCGCACCTGGTCAGCCACCAAACGGGCCTTCTGTGCGGATAAAGCAGCGCCACTCAGCTTAGCTGTGACTTCCATCTCTTAATCCTCTCTGGCTTACCGTTTGGCTTTCTTGTCCGCAGCATGCCCGCGATATGTGCGAGTAGCAGCGAATTCGCCAAGTTTATGACCCACCATTTCCTCGGAGACGTGCACCGGGACATGCTGGCGTCCGTTATGGACCGCAATAGTCAGACCTACCATGTTGGGCAGGATCATCGAACGACGCGACCAAGTCTTGATTGGTTTGCGATCGTTCTTCTCCACTGCAGCCTCTACCTTCTTCAAAAGATGAAGGTCAATGAAGGGACCTTTCTTTAGTGAACGTGGCACAGCCGTTACCTCTTAAGTTCTTGGCAATTTCGATTAACGCGTCTTGTTACGACGACGGATAATCAGCTTGTCGGTGCGCTTGTTCTTACGCGTCTTGTGACCCTTAGTCGGCACACCCCATGGGGATACCGGGTGACGACCACCACTGGTGCGGCCTTCACCACCACCGTGCGGGTGATCCACCGGGTTCATCGCGACACCGCGAACAGTCGGACGCACGCCTCTCCAGCGCTTCGCACCGGCCTTGCCAAGTTGACGCAGGCTGTGCTCGGAGTTGCTCACTTCGCCCAGAGTTGCGCGGCACTCAGCCAACACTTTACGCATTTCGCCAGAGCGAAGACGCAAGGTGGCGTAGTTACCTTCACGAGCAACCAGCTGAGCGCTAGTACCGGCACTGCGAGCAATCTGCGCGCCTTTACCCGGCTTCAGTTCGATACCGTGAACGGTAGAACCAAGCGGAATATTGCGCAGCGGCAAAGCATTGCCTTTTTTGATGGGCGCGTTAACACCAGATTCCAGCACGTCACCCGCGCTGACACCTTTCGGTGCAATGATGTAACGACGCTCACCATCTGCATATTTCAGTAGTGCAATATGCGCACTACGGTTCGGATCGTGCTCAAGACGCTCAACGGTGGCTGGAATGCCATCTTTGGTGCGTTTGAAGTCGATCAACCGGTAGTGTTGACGGTGACCACCGCCCACGTGGCGGGTGGTGATGCGACCGTAGTTGTTACGGCCACCGGACTTGGACTGTTTCTCCAAAAGCGGTGCATAAGCACGACCTTTGTACAGTTCCTCACCAACGATCTTAACGACGTGGCGACGACCGGCGGATGTGGGTTTGGTCTTGACGATTGCCATTATCCGTACTCCTGCCCTTATTCGGCGCCAGAGAAGTCTTCGAGCGTTTCACCCGCAGCCAGGGTCACATACGCTTTGCGGTAACCCTTACGCAGGCCAACGCCGTGAGCAGTACGCTTAGTTTTCCCCTTCACGTTCAATACTTGAACGCTGCCGACCTTCTTGCCGAACAATGCTTCAACGGCTTTCTTGATCTCGGGTTTGGTAGCATCAGATGCCACCTTGAAAACGTACTGGTTGCGCTCGGCTGCCATCGCGGCCTTTTCGGTCACGTGCGGTCCAAGCAGAACCTTAAATACGCGCTCCTGGTTCATGCCAGCTTCTCCTCGAATTTACGCAGGGCGGAGACGGTGACCAGAACCTTATCAAAGGCTACTAGGCTCACCGGATCAGCTGCAGCGACATCCACCACGTCAACGTGGGGAAGGTTGCGTGCGGCCAGATAGAGCTTCTCGTCAATTTCTTCGGTGACGATCAACACTTTCTCAAGGTTGAGCTCTTTCAGCTTGGCAGCTACCTGCTTGGTCTTCGGCGCTTCAACGCTAAACTCTTCAACAGCGACAAGACGCTCTTGACGTACGAGTTCAGACAGGATGGAACGCATCGCCGCACGGTACATTTTGCGGTTTACTTTCTGGCTATGGTCCTGAGGACGCGCCGCGAAAGTTACGCCGCCGCTGCGCCATAGCGGAGAGCGGATAGTACCGGCACGTGCACGACCGGTACCCTTCTGACGCCACGGCTTCTTACCACCACCACGTACGTCGGAACGGTTCTTTTGAGCGCGGGTACCTTGACGGCCACCAGCCAAATAGGCGGTTACCACCTGGTGAACCAGCGCTTCGTTGAATTCTTTGCCAAAAGTGGCATCGGCTACTTCAACGGTACCCGTGCCTGCAGCAAGATTCAGATTCATTGGTAATTATCCCCTTCAGCGAGCTTTCACGGCGCTGCGAACGATAACATCGCTACCGGTCGCGCCCGGAACAGCACCTTTGATCAGCAGCAGGTTACGCTCGGCGTCGACACGGACGATCTCAAGGCTCTGCACGGTGCAACGGGCATTACCCATTTGACCGGCCATTTTCTTGCCTTTAAATACGCGACCCGGAGTCTGACACATGCCGATAGAGCCCGGCGCGCGGTGCGACAGGGAGTTACCATGCGTGTTGTCTTGGGTACGGAAATTCCAGCGCTTAACAGCACCCTGGAAGCCTTTACCCTTAGAGGTGCCGGTCACGTCAATCATTTGACCAGCTTCGAAGAGGGATACGGTGAGTTCGCCACCCACTTCCGGAGATTCTTCGCCTTCTGCAAGACGGAATTCCATCAGTGAACGACCAGCCTCAACACCCGCCTTGGCAAACTGACCAGCTTGCGCTTTGGTGAGGTGCTTAGCTTTACGAGAACCTGTGGTGACCTGAACCGCTGCGTAACCGTCAGACTCAAGAGTCTTAACGCGCGTTACACGGTTAGGATCAACTTCAATAACGGTCACGGGCACGGAAGCGCCATCTTCGGTAAAGACACGGGTCATCCCGGCCTTTTTACCGACTAAACCGATAGTCATACTCAGTCTCCTATAGTGTACGGGGCTATCACCCGCTATGGCTGCCCTTTCCAGAGCATTCCACTAGCACATTGTGTGGCGCCTCACGGCGCGGCGGCTGCTGCTCATTCTAAAAATTAATGAGCGCTGGGCCGCAAGTGTCTAGTGTAATTAGTCGAGCTTGATTTGCACGTCTACGCCAGCGGCGAGATCGAGCTTCATCAGCGCATCAACAGTTTTCTCGGTTGGCTCAACAATATCGAGCACACGCTTGTGCGTACGAATCTCATACTGGTCACGCGCATCTTTGTTGACGTGCGGCGAAATCAGGATGGTGTAACGCTCGCGGTTGGTCGGCAGCGGGATCGGACCACGAACCTGAGCACCAGTACGCTTAGCGGTTTCAACGATTTCCGCTGTGGACTGATCAATCAGGCGATGGTCGAACGCTTTCAACCGAATGCGAATCTTTTGGTTCTGCATTTGCCCTAAACTCCAATGGATGTCGACGGCGCGAGCCGTCTACCCACGCATTCAAAGGATGCGCATTATAGGCACGCCAAAAGCCCATGTCAAACATTTGCTATTGGTGCGCAGAAAAGGGGGCTCGCAAGAGCCCCCTTGATCAATCAATCAAGCAAGCTTACTTGACGATTTTTGCAACAACGCCAGCACCAACGGTACGACCGCCTTCGCGAATTGCGAAGCGCAGACCGTCGTCCATAGCGATCGGAGCGATCAGGGTAACAACCATCTTAACGTTGTCGCCCGGCATAACCATTTCAACACCTTCCGGCAGTTCACAAGTACCAGTTACGTCAGTGGTACGGAAGTAGAACTGGGGACGGTAGCCTTTGAAGAAAGGTGTGTGACGACCACCCTCTTCTTTGGACAGTACATAAACTTCTGCTTCGAAGGTGGTGTGCGGGTTGATGGTGCCCGGCTTAGCCAGAACCTGGCCACGCTCGACGTCATCACGCTTAGTACCACGCAGCAGGGCGCCAACGTTCTCACCTGCACGACCTTCGTCGAGCAGCTTACGGAACATTTCAACACCGGTAACGATGGTTTTAGTGGTGTCGCGGATACCCACGATTTCCACTTCTTCGCCTGCTTTAACGATACCGCGCTCTACACGACCGGTAACAACAGTACCGCGGCCAGAGATAGAGAACACGTCTTCGATCGGCATCAGGAACGGCTGGTCGATAGCACGCTCCGGCTCAGGAATGTACTGATCCAGAGCTTTGATCAGATTCGCAACAGCAGTAGTACCCATGCCGTTCTCATCTTCACCATTCAGAGCCATCAGCGCAGAACCAGTGATGATCGGCGTGTCGTCACCCGGGAAGTCGTACTCGTCGAGGAGTTCACGAACTTCCATCTCAACCAGCTCAAGCAGCTCTTCGTCATCGACCATGTCCGCTTTGTTCAGGAACACAACGATGAACGGAACGCCAACCTGACGAGACAACAGGATGTGCTCACGCGTCTGCGGCATCGGGCCGTCAGCAGCAGAACATACCAGGATTGCGCCATCCATCTGCGCAGCACCGGTGATCATGTTCTTGACGTAGTCAGCGTGTCCTGGGCAGTCAACGTGCGCGTAGTGGCGCTCTTCAGACTGATACTCAACGTGAGACGTAGCGATGGTGATACCGCGCTCGCGCTCTTCAGGAGCGTTATCGATGGTATCAAACTCACGCCAGTCGCCGCCGAAAACCTCAGCAGACACACGGGTTAGGGCCGCTGTCAGGGTCGTTTTACCGTGGTCGACGTGACCGATGGTGCCGACGTTGACGTGCGGTTTGGAACGTTCAAATTTTTCCTTAGCCACTGCTATAACCTCTTTACGTTAGCTAACGGTTAACCGTTTTGATTGATGACGGCTTCAACGACGCTGGAGGGCGCCTCCTCGTACTTCGCGAACTCCATAGAGTAGCTCGCGCGGCCCTGGGTTTGTGAGCGCAGATCGGTTGCATAACCGAACATCTCACCCAGTGGCACCGTTGCACGAATGACTTTACCAGAAGAGGAGTCATCCATACCCTGCACCAGACCGCGACGACGGCTCAGGTCGCCCATGACGTCACCCATAAACTCTTCGGGGGTCACGATTTCGACCTTCATCACCGGCTCCAGCAGCACGGCCTTGGCCTTCCTGGCACCTTCTTTCACTGCCATAGAAGAAGCAATCTTGAACGCAGTCTCGTTAGAGTCCACGTCGTGGAAGGAACCATCAAACAGCGTTACTTTAACGTCGATCATCGGGTAACCCGCGATGACACCGTTTTTGAGCTGTTCGTAGGCACCCTTCTCAACCGCAGGCACGTATTCCTTGGGAACCGCACCACCTACGATTTCAGAGTTGAACTTGAAGAACAGTTCGTCTTCGCCTTCACCCTTTTCTGCACCAGTCAGCGGCTCAATGCGCAGCCAAACGTGACCATACTGACCACGACCACCCGACTGACGTACAAACTTACCTTCCTGCTCAACACTACCGCGAATAGTTTCACGATAGGCGACCTGAGGCTTACCGATATTGGCTTCAACCTTGAACTCGCGACGCATACGGTCAACGATAATATCTAGGTGCAGCTCACCCATACCAGAAATGATGGTCTGGCCGGTTTCTTCGTCGGTCTTCACCTGGAAGGAAGGATCTTCCTGGGCCAATTTACCCAGTGCGATACCCATCTTTTCCTGATCAGCCTTCGACTTCGGCTCAACAGCTACCGAGATAACCGGATCCGGGAATTCCATGCGCTCGAGAACAATCTTGTTATCGATATCGCACAGGGTGTCGCCCGTGGTCACGTCTTTCAGACCGATACACGCCGCGATGTCACCCGCCAGAATTTCTTTAATCTCTTCGCGTGAGTTGGCGTGCATCTGAACGATACGACCAACACGCTCTTTCTTCTGCTTAACGGAGTTATAAACACCGTCACCAGATTTAAGAACGCCTGAATAGACGCGGATAAAGGTCAAGGTACCAACGAAGGGGTCGGTAGCGATCTTAAACGCCAACGCCGCGAACGGAGCATTATCATCGGCTACACGCGTATCGATGGTACCGTCTTTATCGTCCAGCTCACCTTCGATCGCCTTAACTTCCGTCGGCGAAGGCATGTATTCGATAATGCCGTCGAGCACTGCCTGAACACCTTTGTTCTTAAATGCAGAACCACAGGTCACCAGAACAATGTCGTTGGCTAGCGTACGCGCGCGAAGACCAGCTTTGATCTCTTCAACCGTAAGCTCACCGCCTTCCAAGTACTTGTCCATCAGCTCTTCAGAGCCTTCGGCAGCAGCTTCGACCATTTGCTCGCGATATTTTTCAGCAGTTTCTTGCAGCTCTGCCGGAATATCAACAAGATCAAAATTCATACCCAGACTAGCCTCATCCCATAGGATGGCCTTCATCTGAATCAGGTCGATAACGCCCTTAAAGTCTTCCTCTGTACCCCAGTTAATCTGGATCGGCACAGCGTTAGCACCTAGGCGCTCCTTCAACTGGTCAACAACCATGAAGAAATCAGCGCCAGTACGGTCCATCTTATTGACGAAGACCATACGCGGAACTTCATACTTATTGGCCTGACGCCAAACAGTTTCGGTCTGCGGCTGAACGCCGGAAGAGCCACACAGTACAACGACAGCACCATCAAGAACACGCAGAGAACGCTCAACTTCGATAGTGAAGTCAACGTGCCCAGGCGTATCAATGATATTGATGCGATGCTCGTCAAACTGCTTGCTCATACCCTGCCAGAAGGTGGTTACAGCAGCAGAGGTGATAGTAATACCACGCTCCTGCTCCTGCTCCATCCAGTCTGTCGTCGCAGCACCGTCGTGGACTTCACCCACTTTGTGGGAAAGACCGGTATAGAACAGTACGCGCTCTGTTGTCGTGGTTTTACCCGCGTCAACGTGAGCGACGATACCGATATTGCGATAACGATTAAGTGGAGTCTTGCGTGCCACGGTGAAGCTCCCGTTAGTTGGCGATGCTCGTTAATTCAGCAGTGTTCATTTTGCGTATTCCACTGCCGCCATCAACAAAGATAGCGGCAGCGTGTTGCAGCATGGCGAAAGAACTCTTTAGCGCAGCACAACCAACAAAACCAAACACAAACTCAGAAACGCCGAGTTTAGAAACGATAGTGAGAGAAGGCCTTGTTGGCTTCTGCCATACGGTGCACATCTTCACGCTTCTTAACAGCCGAGCCTTTGCCTTCAGCGGCATCCAGCATTTCACCTGCCAGGCGCTGAACCATCGTTTTCTCACCGCGGCGACGCGCAGCGTCCACCAACCAGCGCATTGCTAGGGCTTGGCGACGCGAAGGGCGAACTTCGACCGGCACCTGATAGGTCGCACCACCAACGCGGCGCGACTTTACTTCGACCATTGGCTGGATGGTTTCCAGCGCTTTGTCGAAGATTTCCAGCGGCTCTTCATTACTACGCTCGGCAACCTTGTCCAACGCACCGTAAACGATGCGCTCAGCTATGGACTTCTTGCCGCTGACCATCAGGTGGTTCATGAACTTCGCCAGACGCTCACTTCCGAACTTAGGATCCGGCAGGATTTCGCGTTTAGCTACAACTCTTCTTCTAGGCATGATAAGCCCTCAATTAAGGATCCTTCAGGTAAACCCGGGACCAATTGCGCTAGTAGCGCCGCCCGACCTTACTCTTATCAGACCGTCATATTCGTATTAAGGTAACAACGCAAGCGTCTTAAGACGCTGCAACAAGACGCCTTAGGACTTCGGACGCTTGGTACCGTACTTAGAACGACCCTGCTTACGGTTCTGTACGCCAGAGGTGTCAAGGGCGCCACGAACGGTGTGATAACGCACACCTGGCAAATCCTTTACACGACCGCCGCGAATCAGAACAACAGAGTGCTCTTGCAGGTTGTGACCTTCACCACCGATGTAAGAAGAGACTTCGAAACCGTTGGTAAGGCGCACACGGCAAACCTTACGCAGGGCCGAGTTCGGCTTCTTAGGGGTAGTAGTATAAACGCGCGTACAAACGCCACGTTTCTGCGGGCATGCCTGTAGCGCAGGTACGTCACTCTTAGTGACGGGGCGCTTACGCGGCTTGCGCACTAGCTGATTAATCGTTGCCATGGTGTTTAGCTGACTCCAATGGTTGCCTGGCCTTTCAACAAATACTAGCAGCAGGTGCGGGCGCACCCACCCCACTGTTAAAGGCTGCGCATTCTAAAGGCTGACCCTAGGTGGCGTCAAGTCTTGCTGGCGGTTTAACCAGCAAGACGGTGCCATAAGGGCCAGCGACTCGTTGTTACTCGTTTTCCTTACCGTCGATTACAGCTCGTCGTCTGAATCAAGGGCGGTTAACTGAGCACCAAGCTCCTGCTCAACTTCGGTAGCCGAGGGGTTGAACAGACGCTCAACGTCTTCGCGTTTGCGACGACGCTCTGCGTGGTGAGTCAGACCGGTACCTGCCGGAATCAGACGCCCAACCACCACGTTTTCTTTCAGGCCGCGTAAATAATCGCGCTTGCCGGTCACCGCTGCTTCGGTCAATACACGTGTCGTTTCCTGGAACGACGCCGCTGAAATGAACGACTCAGTGGCCAAGCTGGCCTTAGTAATACCCAACAACAAGCGTTGATACTTGGCCGGGAATTTACCTTCTTTCTCGAGACGTGCATTTTGTTCTAGCACGCGTACGAGTTCAGCTTGATCGCCAGTAATAAAGTCAGAGTCACCTGAATCAGAGATCTCTACCTTACGCAGCATCTGACGAACAATGACTTCGATATGCTTATCGTTGATGCCTACACCCTGCAGGCGGTAAACATCTTGCACTTCGGCGGTGATGTATTTAGCCAGTTCCGCCACGCCCAATAAGCGCAGGATATCGTGGGGGTTGCTCGGACCATCCGAGATTACCTCACCCTTCTCAACGCTTTCACCCTCGAAGACAGCGATTTGACGCCACTTCGGGATCAGAGCTTCAAACGGGTCGCCAGACTCTGGAGTAATCGTCAAACGACGCTTACCCTTTGTCTCTTTACCGAAACTGACCACACCACTGATTTCAGCCAAGATTGACGACTCTTTCGGCTTACGCGCCTCAAACAAGTCGGCAACACGCGGCAGACCACCGGTAATATCTTTGTTACCAGACGCTTCTACCGGAATACGTGCAACAACTTCACCTACACCAATGGTAGCGCCATCATCGGCGGAGATAATCGAGTTGCCCGGCAGCAGATACTGTACCGGCGTATTCGATCCAGACACCGACACGTACTCGCCAGCAGCATCTTTCAGCATCACCATCGGGCGCTTATCGCGGCCTGCCATCGGGCGGGCTGCCGACTCGATAACCTCAATAGAGGACAGACCAGTCATTTCGTCGACGCTACGGTGCATGGTGACACCTTCGTCAAGGTCGATAAACTGCGCCTTACCTTCTACTTCGGCAATGATCGGATGAGTGTGCGGATCCCACTTCGCGACAATCGCACCGCCATCGACAACATCACCGTCACGAACGGACAGCTCTGCACCGTAAGGCAGCTTGTAGTACTCACGCTCGCGGCCATGGTCATCAGCCACTGCAAGTGCGCTGGAGCGAGAGACAACGACCAATTTGCCGTCGGCCCGCTCTACATGCTTGATGTTGTGGAGACGTACTTTACCACCATGCTTAACCTGAACGCTGTCGACTGCCGATGAGCGCGATGCCGCACCACCGATGTGGAACGTACGCATGGTCAGCTGGGTACCCGGCTCACCGATGGACTGTGCAGCGATAACACCGACAGACTCACCAATGTTGACCTGATGGCCACGCGCCAAGTCGCGGCCATAACAGGAGGCACACACGCCGTGGGCAGTGTCACAAGTAATGGTAGAACGAACAATGATCTCGTCGACACCCATGGTGTCTAGCGATGCACACCACTTTTCGTCCAGCAATGTGCCGCGCGGAATAAGCACTTCATCATTACTTGGATCAATAACATCAATCGCAACGACACGACCAAGGACACGCTGAGACAGCGGTACAATGATGTCGCCACCTTCGATGATCGGGTGCAGGGTCAAGCCGTTTTCGGTGCCACAATCGGTCTCAGTGATGACCAAGTCCTGGGCAACGTCAACCAGACGACGGGTCAGGTAACCGGAGTTAGCCGTTTTCAGAGCCGTATCCGCAAGACCTTTACGTGCACCGTGGGTCGAGATGAAGTACTGGAGTACGTTCAGACCTTCACGGAAGTTGGCGACGATCGGCGTTTCGATGATCGAGCCATCCGGCTTAGCCATCAAGCCACGCATACCCGCCAACTGACGGATCTGGGCGGCAGAACCACGCGCACCGGAGTCAGCCATGATAAAGACGCTGTTGAACGAGTCTTGCTCAACTTCGTTGCCTTCACGGTCGATGACGGTCTCTTTAGAGATACCTACCATCATCGCCTTGGCAACTTTATCGTTGGCCTTCGACCAGATATCGATGACCTTGTTGTACTTCTCACCGGCGGTTACCAGGCCAGAAGAGAACTGATCTTCGATCTCTTTAACTTCCGCTTCTGCAGCGTCGACAATCTCGGTTTTCGCATCAGGAATAACGAAGTCGTTAACACCGATAGAGGCGCCCGACCAGGTTGCCAAACGGAAACCGGTGTACATCAGTTGGTCAGCGAAGATAACCGTCGGTTTCAAACCTGCACGACGGTATACCTCGTTGATCAAGCTAGAGATCGCCTTTTTCTTCATCGGCTGATCGATTAGCGAGAACGGCACACCTTCCGGCAAAATGCGGAACAGTAGCGCACGGCCAACCGTCGTGTCGTAGATGCGGCGATGGAAACTACGCTCGCCGGTCTCTTCTTCGACATCGACTTCGTCCAGACGCACTTTCACGCGAGCGTGCAGCGATACTGACTGCGTGCCGAACGCGCGCTCCACCTCATTAAGGTCAGAGAACACCATGCCTTCGCCTTTGGCGTTGATCTTTTCACGGGTCATGTAATACAGACCCAGAACAACGTCTTGCGACGGCACGATAATCGGCTCGCCGTTAGCGGGCGACAGCACGTTATTGGTGGCCATCATCAGCGCACGCGCTTCAAGCTGGGCTTCCAGGGTCAGCGGTACGTGTACCGCCATCTGGTCACCGTCAAAGTCGGCGTTGTAGGCGGCACATACCAGCGGGTGCAGCTGGATTGCTTTACCTTCGATCAACAGCGGCTCAAACGCTTGGATACCAAGACGGTGGAGCGTCGGTGCGCGGTTAAGCAGTACCGGGTGCTCACGGATAACATCGGCGAGAATGTCCCACACCTCGGGCAATTCGCGTTCAACCATCTTCTTGGCAGCTTTGATCGTTGAGGCATAGCCCAGCGACTGCAGCTTGGAGTAGATAAACGGCTTGAACAGCTCAAGTGCCATTTTCTTGGGCAGACCACACTGGTGCAGACGCAGCGTCGGACCAACAGTGATTACCGAACGGCCGGAGTAATCGACGCGCTTACCTAGCAAGTTCTGACGGAAACGACCCTGCTTACCTTTGATCATATCGGCAAGGGATTTCAGCGGACGCTTGTTAGAACCCGTAATGGCACGACCACGACGGCCGTTATCCAACAACGCATCAACCGCTTCTTGCAGCATACGCTTCTCGTTACGCACGATAATATCCGGCGCATTGAGGTCAAGCAGACGCTTCAGACGGTTGTTACGGTTAATGACGCGACGATAAAGATCGTTCAGGTCTGAGGTCGCGAAGCGGCCGCCGTCCAGCGGTACCAACGGACGAAGATCCGGCGGCAGCACGGGCAGCACTTCCATGACCATCCACGCCGGCGCGTTGCCGGAGTGATAGAACGCTTCAAGCAGCTTCAAGCGCTTTGAAAGCTTCTTAATCTTAGTTTCAGAGTTAGTCTGCGGAATCTCTTCACGCAGGTGATTAATCTCTTCTTCCAGATCAATATCTTTCAGCAGTTCTTGGACAGCTTCAGCACCCATACGGGCGTCGAAGTCATCACCGAACTCTTCTAGCGCTTCAAAGTACTGCTCATCGTTGAGTAACTGACCACGCTCCAGCGTGGTCATACCGGGATCGATGACGACAAAGCTTTCGAAGTACAGCACGCGCTCGATATCACGCAGGGTCATATCGAGGAACATGCCGATACGCGACGGCAGTGACTTCAAGAACCAAATGTGAGCCACTGGCGATGCCAGTTCGATGTGGCCCATGCGCTCACGGCGCACGGCAGCCTTGGTGACTTCAACGCCACACTTCTCACAAATGATACCGCGGTGCTTCATGCGCTTATACTTACCGCACAAACACTCGTAGTCTTTGACTGGGCCGAAAATCTTGGCGCAGAACAGACCATCCCGTTCCGGTTTAAAGGTACGGTAGTTGATGGTCTCGGGCTTCTTCACCTCGCCAAACGACCAGGAGCGAATCATGTCCGGCGACGCCAGGGTAATCTTGATCGCGTCAAACTCTTCGGACTGAGATTGCGATTTGAGTACTTTCACCAAATCTTTCATGGGACGGCTCCTAGCTCTCTAACTCGATATCGATGCCCAGCGAGCGGATTTCCTTCACGAGTACGTTGAAGGATTCCGGCATGCCTGCCTGCATGGTGTGGTCGCCATCCACGATGTTTTTATACATCTTGGTGCGGCCTTCGACGTCGTCCGACTTGACGGTGAGCATCTCTTGCAGCGTATACGCGGCACCGTAAGCTTCCAGCGCCCATACTTCCATCTCACCAAAGCGCTGACCACCGAACTGCGCCTTACCACCCAGCGGCTGCTGAGTCACTAGCGAGTAAGAACCGGTAGAGCGCGCGTGCATCTTGTCGTCTACCAAGTGGTTCAGCTTGAGCATATACATGTAGCCAACGGTCACCGAGCGGTCAAACGCATCGCCAGTACGGCCATCGTACAGCGTCATCTGGCCAGACTCAGGAATGTCAGCAAGCTTCAGCAGGTGTTTGATCTCGTGCTCTTTAGCACCATCGAACACCGGCGTTGCCATAGGCACACCGCCTTTGAGGTTTTTCGCTAGCGCAATAATTTCTTCATCGCTTAACGAATCGATATCCTCAACACGGGTTCCCGGCGTGTTATATATCTGGCCCAGGAAGTCGCGAATTTCAGCAACTTGCTGACCACGGGCATCACGTAACATCGCGTCAATCTTGACACCCAAACCACGGGCAGCCATACCCAAGTGTGTTTCCAGGATCTGACCAACGTTCATCCGCGACGGTACACCCAGCGGGTTCAACACCACATCAACCGGCTCGCCCTTCTCATCGAACGGCATATCTTCGATGGGCATGATCGCCGAGATAACACCTTTGTTACCGTGGCGGCCTGCCATCTTGTCGCCAGGCTGAATGCGACGCTTAACCGCCATGTAAACCTTGACGATTTTAAGCACGCCCGGTGCGAGATCATCGCCCTGGGTCAGCTTGCGCTTCTTATCTTCAAAGCGCTCGTCCATCTCTTTACGACGGTTTTCGAGCTGCTCATCGGCCTGGGCCAACAGTTCGTTGTAAGCCTCATCCTGCATGCGCAGCTTGAACCACTGCTGACGCGGTAGCTCGTCGAGGTAAGCCTCATCAAGCACATCGCCTTTCTTCAGGTTCGGGCCGCCATTAACAGCCTGGCCTTCCAACGTACGCTGCAAACGCTCAAAAGTAGCGTCTTCAGCAATACGATAGGTTTCCTGAAGATCTTTACGCACTTCGTCCAGCTGCATCTGTTCGATAGCCAGTGCACGAGAGTCTTTTTCAACGCCGTCACGGGTAAATACCTGGACGTCGATGACAGTACCCTTCATGCCGGTCGGCGCACGCAGCGAGGTATCTTTAACGTCAGATGCTTTCTCACCGAAGATAGCGCGTAGCAGCTTCTCTTCCGGCGTCAGCTGGGTTTCACCTTTCGGTGTTACCTTACCGACCAGAATATCGCCGGGGCCAACTTCAGCACCGATGTAAACAACACCCGCTTCGTCCAATTTACCCAGCGCGGACTCACCAACGTTGGGAATATCGGCGGTGATCTCTTCCGGCCCTAACTTGGTATCGCGAGATACACAGGTCAGTTCCTGAATATGAATCGTGGTAAAGCGGTCTTCTTGAACTACCCGCTCAGACAGCAGGATAGAGTCCTCGAAGTTGTAACCATTCCAGGGCATGAACGCGATGCGCATGTTCTGGCCTAGCGCCAAATCACCCATATCAACAGACGGGCCGTCGGCAAGGATATCGCCACGGGCCACACTGTCGCCAGGCCGCACAATGGGGCGCTGGTTCATACAGGTGTTCTGGTTTGAACGGGTGTACTTGGTCAGGTTGTAGATATCAACACCGGCTTCACCGCCGATGATCTCATCTTCATGTACCCGTACCACGACACGACGTGCGTCAACGGAGTCGATCACACCACCACGACGTGCCACGGCACAAACACCGGAGTCACGCGCAACGAAGCGCTCCATGCCAGTACCCACTAGCGGCTTGTCAGCGCGCAAGGTGGGTACCGCCTGACGCTGCATGTTCGCACCCATCAAGGCGCGGTTAGCATCATCGTGCTCCAGGAACGGAATCAGTGCGGCCGCGACCGAAACAACCTGGCGCGGAGACACGTCCATCAAGGTGACCTGCTCAGGACGCATAAACGTGGTTTCACCACGATGACGCACCTGTACCAAGTCGTCACTCAGCCTGTTGGACTCATCCACAGCGGCAGACGCCTGGGCAATAACGAAATCACCCTCTTCGATCGCCGACAGGTGAACGATATCGTCCGTCACTTGACAGGAGTTGACCTTGCGGTACGGCGTTTCGAGGAAGCCGTAGCTGTTGGTGTGACTGTACGTCGCCAACGAGTTGATCAGACCGATGTTCGGGCCTTCCGGCGTTTCGATCGGACACAAGCGACCGTAGTGCGTAGCGTGTACGTCACGTACTTCGAAACCGGCACGCTCACGGGTCAAACCACCTGGGCCGAGTGCAGACACACGACGCTTGTGAGTAACCTCAGAAAGCGGGTTGTTCTGATCCATAAACTGGGACAGCTGGCTAGAACCGAAGAACTCTTTCACCGCTGCCGCCACCGGCTTAGCGTTGATCAGATCTTGCGGCATCAGGCCTTCGCTTTCCGCCATGGAAAGACGCTCTTTCACTGCACGCTCTACGCGAACCAAGCCAACGCGGAACTGGTTTTCAGCCATTTCGCCAACACAGCGAATACGGCGGTTACCCAGGTGGTCGATATCGTCAACGTCGCCAAAGCCGTTACGGATATTGATCAGCTCGCGCAGAACATCAAGGATGTCTTTGCGATCCAGTACACCAGAGCCCGTGTCGGTATCACGACGCAGACGGCGGTTGAACTTCATACGACCGACGCCTGACAGGTCGTAGCGATCTTCGCTGAAGAACAAGTTATTAAACAGCGTCTCAGCAGCTTCTTTGGTGGGCGGCTCACCAGGGCGCATCATGCGATAAATTTCGACCAACGCTTCAAGCGCGGAGCCGGTGGCATCCAGCTTAAGCGTATCGGAAATAAACGAACCACAGTCGAGGTCGTTGGTGTAGAGCGTTTCGATGTGGGTGATGCCACCCTGCGCCATACGCTCAAGTACTTCTGGCGTAATTTCGGTATTACACGGACAGATCAGCTCGCCAGTTTTAGTATCGATCTGATCCTTGGCCAACGTTTTACCAAACAGGTACTCCATCGGTATTTCCAGACGCTCCAGGCCGGCTTTTTCAAGCTGACGGATGTGCTTCTGGGTAATACGACGCCCTTCTTCAACAATGACATTACCTTCGCCATCTTTAATGTCGAAAGTCGCTGTTTCACCGCGCAGGCGTGACGGTACCAGCTCTACGAAGAAGCCAGTTTTTTCAATGCTAAACTTGCTGGTCTCGAAAAACTCTTCAAGGATCTCTTCGGTGCTCATTCCCAGGGCACGCATCAACACCGACGCTGGTAGTTTCCGGCGACGGTCAATACGTACAAAGACGTTGTCTTTAGGATCGAACTCGAAGTCCAGCCAGGAACCACGATAAGGAATCACTCGGGCAGAATAGAGCAGTTTACCAGAGGAGTGACTCTTGCCTTTATCGTGATCGAAGAACACACCGGGCGAACGGTGGAGCTGAGAAACGATAACCCGCTCAGTACCATTGATGACAAAGGTACCATTCTCGGTCATCAGGGGGATTTCCCCCATGTAGACTTCCTGCTCTTTAATATCCTTGATTGCCTTGTTCGAGGAGTCGCGATCATAGATGATCAAGCGAACCTTGACACGCAGCGGGGCGGAATAGGTCACGCCACGCAGCTGACACTCCTTTACATCGAACGCCGGCGTGCCGAAACGGTAGCTGACATACTCCAGCGCCGCATTCCCAGAGAAGCTTTCAATCGGAAACACGGACTTAAACGCCGCGTGCAGACCAATCTCGTGGCGCTCGTCGGGCGAACGATCCTGCTGGAGAAAGTCGTAGTAGGAATCAAGCTGGATGGCCAGCAAGTAAGGCACATCCATCACTTGGGGCAGTTTGCCGAAATCCTTGCGGATGCGTTTTTTCTCAGTATATGAGTAAGCCATCTGTATTCCCCAGCTTGTTCACCATGGGTGACCGATGCGTGGTCATCTGCCCCGCGGGCGTTTCAGACGCAGACAGCAAGCTCCTAAATCGGTAGCTCGCCGTCAAAAATCTTGATAGATAACAGTGTTACAGTAGTGCTGCTAGCGCTTCGTTATCACTCGCGCTTCACAACTTACGCTTCACAACTTACGCTTCACAACAACGGTCTTACTGTTTTGCTGCTTCTTACCGCAGCCTTCCTGCTGTAATGCTGCCGAGCAACATGATACAACAGAAAAAGGCCGGCAGCGGGATAAGCCCGCCGCCAGCCGTGGAAGCTTACGCAGCGCGTAAAGCCGTCAGCACAAGAATTACTTGAGCTCGACGCTTGCGCCCGCTTCTTCCAGCTTGGTTTTAGCTGCTTCAGCGTCTTCTTTAGACATTGCTTCTTTGATGGTAGCCGGCGCGCCATCAACTGCACCTTTGGCTTCTTTCAGGCCAAGACCAGTGATTTCACGAACTGCTTTGATGACGTTAACTTTCTTGTCACCAGCAGAGGTCAGTACCAGATCAAATTCAGTCTGTTCTTCAGCAGCTGCTTCGCCGCCGCCAGCCGGACCAGCCATTACGGCTGCTGCAGCAGAAACGCCGAATTTCTCTTCCATTGCTTCGATCAGCTCGACAACTTCCATTACGGACATGTCGGCTACAGCATTGATGATATCGTCTTTGGTCAGTGCCATTGTCTCATTCCTAACTTTGCGGGAGCCTCGGTCTACCGAGTGCTCAGGATTCATTGCATGGTTCAAGCAGCGCCCTGCTTATGCAGCGCAAACTGCTTGCAAAAAGGCCTGCTTATGCAGCTTCTTCTTGCTTCTGGTCGCGCAGGGCGGCCAGAGTACGAACCAGCTTGCCAGCGGAGGCTTCTTTCATTACCGACATCAACTTGGCAATTGCTTCGTCGTAAGTCGGTAGGGTTGCCAGACGATCGATGTCAGCAGCCGGAATCAGCTCACCTTCGTAGGCCAGCGCCTTCACTTCGAAGTTCTGATCTTGCTTCGCGAACTCTTTGAACAAACGAGCGGCAGCGCCCGGGTGCTCAGTAGAGAAAGCCAGCAGAGTAGGACCAACAAAGCTCTCGTTCAGGCACTCCCACTGAGTACCTTCGAGGGCGCGGCGTGCCAGAGTGTTGCGAACAACACGCAGCTGGACGCCATTCTCACGCGCTTGCTTACGCAGGTCGGTCATTTTACCGACTGTAACGCCGCGAGAATCGGCAACTACGACGGAGAGTGCGCCCTTGGCCGCTTCACTGACCTCGGCAACAATCGCTTTCTTGCCTTCAAGTGCTAGTGGCACAGTGATCACTCCTTCGTGCCGGAACCCACAACAGGCTCCGGTGGTTACCATCTCTTCCAGACGATAAATAAATAACGCTGGAAGCCTTGGGGGATGGTGCTCACCAGAAAGCGGTTTGGCTAAAAACCTCAACCAACTGGCGGCCACACCATCTGCGCAGGCGCTTTAAGGGCGATTAAGCCGCACCTCTAAAAGATGCGGCACCTGCGGTCTTTGACGATGCCCTGCCTGGCTTACGCATTAACAGGGGACCGCAAAGTTCTTGCTCGGTTCTTACAAAAATCGTACGACTACCTGCTTATACCAACGCAGAATGGTCGATAGTCAAGCCCGGGCCCATGGTAGTGGACAGGGTGACTTTCTTAAAGTAGATACCTTTAGAAGAGCTCGGCTTGAGCCTCTTAAGGTCAGCAACCAGCGCTTCCAGGTTACCCAGAACAGCAGATGCTTCAAAATCAGCTTTACCCAACGTTGTGTGGATAATGCCATTTTTGTCGGTACGGAAACGCACCTGGCCTGCCTTAGCATTTTTAACCGCAGTGGCAACGTCAGGTGTAACGGTACCAACTTTCGGGTTAGGCATCAGGCCGCGCGGACCAAGAATCTGACCCAGCTGACCGACAACACGCATAGCATCTGGAGAGGCAATCACGACGTCAAAATCCATCACGCCTTTTTTGACTTGCTCAGCCAAATCTTCCATACCTACGATGTCAGCGCCTGCTTCTTTAGCAGCATCGGCGTTAGCACCCTGGGTGAAGACCGCTACGCGTACGTCTTTGCCAGTACCGTTAGGCATGACAGTAGCGCCACGTACAACTTGGTCAGATTTACGCGGATCAACACCAAGGTTGATCGCCACATCCAAGGACTCTTTGAATTTAACGGTGGACAGCTCAGCGAGCAGCGCAACCGCTTCTTCAAGAGAGTAAGCTTTGTTCGGGTCTACTTTCTCGCGAATAACTTTCGCGCGCTTAGTTAGTTTAGCCATGATCAGAGACCCTCCACGTTTAGGCCCATGCTACGAGCGCTGCCAGCGATGGTGCGCACCGCGGCATCGAGATCAGAAGCCGTCATATCGGGCTCTTTGGTCTTAGCGATCTCTTCGAGCTGTTCACGCGTAACGGTACCAACCTTCTTCTTGTTCGGCTCACCAGAACCAGACTTGATGCCCGCTGCTTTTTTCAGCAGTACGGCAGCAGGCGGCGTCTTGGTGACGAACGTGAAGCTACGGTCAGAGTAAACGGTGATCACGACAGGCGTCGGCAGACCTGGCTCAATTTCTTGAGTAGCCGCGTTGAACGCCTTACAGAATTCCATGATGTTCACGCCGTGCTGACCCAGCGCGGGGCCGACGGGCGGACTAGGATTGGCTTTACCTGCAGCAACCTGCAGTTTGATATAAGCCTGTACTTTCTTGGCCATGCTAAATACTCCAGTTGGGTGATAGCGCCTTACGGCTCCCCGGTACACATAAAGCAGCGCTTAGCTGCTTCACATAATGCAAGGATGGCGTGCAATGCACACCACCCCGCTACTTAATTAAATTTACTCTTTCTCTACCTGAGAGAACTCAAGCTCCACAGGCGTTGCGCGCCCGAAGATCAGCACGCTGACCTGCAAACGGCTCTTATCATAGTTCACTTCTTCAACGACACCGTTAAAGTCAGCAAACGGACCATCAATAACGCGGACCGACTGACCCGGCTCAAACATGGTTTTGGGCCGCGGCTTATCAGTACCGTCTTTCACGCGACGCAAAATAGCATCGGCTTCACGCGAAGTAATAGGTGCAGGCTTCTCTTTCGTGCCACCAATAAACCCCATTACACGCGGAGTTTCATTGACGAGATGCCAGGTTTCATCGGCCATTTCCATCTCGACCAGCACGTAGCCTGGATAGAATTTGCGCTCACTCTTACGGCGCTTTCCGTCACGCACTTCAACGACTTCTTCCGTCGGCACGAGAATTTCGCCAAAGCGATCTTCCATGCCATACATTTTCACGCGCTCGACAAGCGAACGCATGACATGCTTTTCAAAGCCGGAATAAGCGTGGACGACATACCAACGTTTGGACATGAAAGCTCCTAACCAATGACGCCGGACATCGCCCAGCCAAGAAGAGTATCAATCAACCACAGCATCAAACCCACCACCACAACAGCCGCCAGCACAATGGCTGTAGTCTGAATGGTTTCGGGGCGAGTCGGCCATACAACGCGCTGTATCTCTTTCTTGGCGCTGACGGCAAGCTCTACTAAATCGCGACCTTTAGCAGTGGTCAGCGCGATCAAACCCGCAATCACACACAACACCACCACACCTAATACGCGGTAGAGCAGGCCAATATCAGCGAAATAGGTATTACCAACAACTGCAACAACAAGCAGCGCCACAACCGCCGCCCACTTGAGCCCGTCATGGCGCGACTGTTGCACCTCTTCGCCATGTTTTACGGAACTAGGCTTCATAAAAACGAGACTCCCAAGGGTGCAGCGAGCGACAAAGGAATTCTAGAAAAAGACATACCAACCTGGGGAAGGCTGGCAGGCCAGGAGGGAATCGAACCCCCAACCTGCGGTTTTGGAGACCGCTGCTCTGCCAATTGAGCTACTGGCCTGTATCGTCATGTGCGCAAACAAATGCCTACGCAACAGCGGGCGCCATAATAGCGGATAACTTTCCGCCTGACAACCCTCAACACTTATCAAACTGACAAGTGAAAACAAAAAAAGCGAGCTTGGCTCGCTTTTATGCAATATGGAGCTCATGGACGGAATTGAACCGTCGACCTCACCCTTACCAAGGGTGTGCTCTACCCCTGAGCTACATGAGCTAAATACATCAAACTGGAGCGGGCGGCGGGAATCGAACCCGCACCATCAGCTTGGAAGGCTGAGGTTCTACCATTGAACTACGCCCGCCGAACTTGCCTATGGAATGACAACCCGTTGCACGAGATACAGTAGCTAAGCCCGCTTACCGGCCTTTCATTCCCAAGCAATGACTCAGTCACTGCTCGATAAAACTGGTGGAGAGGGAAGGATTCGAACCTTCGAAGCTTTCGCGGCAGATTTACAGTCTGCTCCCTTTGGCCACTCGGGAACCTCTCCAGCTGTGGCGGCACATTATGCCAGCCTCCAAAGCCATGTCAAGCTTACAAACTCTTTATTTATCAAAGCTTGTGAACTTACCAACACTTGCGCACTAATATTTAAAGTGGCTTATGCCTTGGAACGCGCTGCATTCTGTCAAAGCAGCATTGAGAATGCAAGACCTGCGCGAATTTTTTCTAACGAAACAGGCTCAGGCACCCCTGGTGCGCCTGACATTTTTCCAGCACGCTCCGCAAAGGTCAGCGGAAAGCAGGCTTCCAGCCCCCCGTAGACCATATCCGGCCATACCGCATGGGGCACTTGAACACCACGGGAAACCACTCTGGCATCACCACCCGTCAATAGCACTGGCAATGCGATCCCCTGCTGATCGCAGACTTCACTGTAAATTCTATTAATCGCACTGACCGCCGCCATATAGATACCGTGATTGACAGCATCTACCGTGCGCCTCCCCGGCTCCAATAACGCATCAGCTTCACTTTCTGGATCAATGGCTACGTTGCGGGTGCCTAATTTAAGGCTCTCTTTCATTAATCGTAACCCGGGGACGATAAATCCGCCGAGATGGACACCACCCGGCAATACAAAATCAATGGTGATCGCACTACCACAATCGACTGCACAGCAACCGCCCGCCAATTGGTAGCCTGCCAGCGCCCCCATCCAACGATCGACGCCCAGTCGCCCAGGCTCTTCATACCCGTTGACAACACCCAGTGCTTCAGGAGTTGAGCGTGCAACATACACTTGGCGCACTTGGCGACGCAGCAAGGCAACGGCCTCCTCCAGCACGGCAGCTCTAGCGACACTGGAAATGCGCACCGCCTCGACGACATCAAGATTCGGAATATCTGACCCAGGCCGCCACTCCTCCCGTGTCCACACAGCACCTCGTGAACGTATTTCACTACTTTCGGCATCTTTTAAACGCCATTTCGATAGCGTATTGCCGATATCCAAATCCAAAATCATAGGCGCCTGCGTACACTGATCTCACCGCCCGACAGGCGTCGCGAGTGATCATTTTCGGTAACCCAAAGATTACCACTCTCATCTACCTCTCTAGCCACTGCATCGCTTGAGCGCTCACCCTGAATAATACGGATCGGCAACCCTGCATAGGCATGGCGACTATTCCATTCATCTCGCCAAGGGGCAAACCCTTCGCTTTCGAAACCTGCCAGCATATCCAATAGCTCAGACACCATATCCGCGGCTAACTGATTGCGCGAAATACCCGCTTTTGCATCAAACAGCGCTGCCACAGGCTGATCAATAGCGGCACGCAAGCTATCGGGTAGCGATAGATTCATACCAATGCCAATGACCACTTCACAGGGGCCCGCTGCATCCCCAGTGACTTCAATCAAAATACCGGCCAGCTTGCCAAGCTCACTACCTTTCTCTGCCAGCAGTATATCGTTAGGCCATTTTAATTTTGGTGAAACCCCATACTGCTCCAGCACTTGAGCAACCACCACGCCAACCGCAAGACTCAACCCCTCCAGCGCATTAACTCCTGATTCAAAACGCCAGCCAAGCGAGAGCATCAAGCTTTGCCCCCAAGGCGTAGACCATACGCGCCCGCGACGGCCACGACCTGCGGTTTGTAGCTCAGCGAAGCATACCTCACCGTGCCCGGCCCCCTGCGCAAAGCGTTCGCGCACATATTCATTGCTCGATGGCAACTGGTCTTCAATGAATAGCCTGGTTAAGAGGTGGCGAGCACTAGCGGGCAAACGCTCTACAATTTTTGCCCCATCAA
Organism: Halomonas sp. MS1; assembly: GCF_024182575.1. Classification (NCBI taxonomy): domain Bacteria; kingdom Pseudomonadati; phylum Pseudomonadota; class Gammaproteobacteria; order Oceanospirillales; family Halomonadaceae; genus Halomonas; species Halomonas sp. MS1. The sequence goes on along the minus strand of NZ_CP098926.1, from coordinate 1,779,207 downwards.
GCGGCTCTAGCGGATAGGCAAGTCGATACCCTCGACCTTTCACAGCCACCAATTCAACGCCCAGTGCGTCTAATTTTTTTAGTTGTTTCCATACGGCGGCTCGAGAAACGCCCAGCGCTTCACCTAATTGTTCACCGGAATGAACCTCGCCATCGCTCAACAAACGCATCAGGTTACCGATGGTCATGTGCTTGCCCCAACTGGGAAAACGCCTATCTTAACGGAAGCACCGCTGGAGCGAAAACTGCCATGTTTAGGTTATTGACTTGCACCTTTATTTAAGACAGCACTGGTAGTGGACCGCGCCCAGACCCTATAATGCCGCCCTATTTTTCTAGCAGGATCGCGTCGTGATCGAGAATCTTCGCAACATTGCCATCATCGCCCACGTTGACCACGGTAAAACTACCTTGGTAGACAAGCTGTTAAGCCAGTCCGGAACGCTCGACCGCAAGGCCGAAGGCCAAGAGCGCATCATGGACTCCAATGACCAGGAAAAAGAGCGCGGTATTACCATCCTGGCCAAAAACACTGCTATTCAGTGGCAAGATGGCAATGGTAAGGATTACCACATCAACATCGTGGACACCCCTGGACACGCCGACTTTGGTGGCGAAGTTGAGCGGGTTATGTCCATGGTGGACTCGGTACTGCTTCTGGTAGACGCCGTTGACGGCCCTATGCCGCAGACTCGCTTCGTTACCCAGAAAGCATTTGCCCAGGGCCTGAAGCCGATTGTCGTCGTCAATAAAATTGACCGCCCCGGCGCACGCCCGGATTGGGTTATCGACCAGATCTTTGATCTGTTTGACAACCTAGGGGCTTCTGATGACCAGCTCGACTTCCCGATCATCTACTGCTCGGCGCTAAACGGCATTGCCGGCATGGACCCTGAAGAGCTGGCCGACAACATGGACCCCATGTTCCAGGCGATTGTCGATATCGTTGAGCCGCCCGCGGTTGAGATCGATGGTCCATTCCAGATGCAAATCTCCGCACTGGATTACAACAGCTACGTCGGCGTTATCGGCCTTGGCCGCATCAAGCGTGGCTCGGTGAAGCCTAACCAGCAAATCTCGATCATCAGCGTTGATGGCTCTACCCGTAAGGGTAAGATCGGCCAGGTCATGACTCATATGGGTCTTGAGCGCGTCCAGACAACGGAAGCGACAGCAGGCGATATCGTCTGCGTTACTGGCATTGAAGATCTATCAATTTCTGACACGCTGTGTGACCCGAGTGCCATTGAAGCGCTGCCGCCGTTGTCTGTTGACGAGCCGACCGTTTCGATGACGTTCCAGGTCAATGACTCACCGTTCGCCGGAAAAGAAGGTAAGTTCGTCACCAGCCGTAATATTAAAGATCGTCTGGAACAAGAGCTTATCCACAACGTGGCGCTACGCGTTGAACAGGGCGAAACCCCTGAGAAGTTCAAAGTTTCTGGCCGTGGTGAGCTTCACTTATCAGTGTTGATTGAAACCATGCGTCGCGAAGGCTTCGAGCTGGCGGTTGGCCGCCCAGAAGTCATCATTAAAGAGATCGACGGCGTTAAGCAAGAGCCCTACGAAGAAGTCATCATCGACTGTGAAGAGCAGCATCAAGGCTCGATCATGGAAGAGCTTGGCTACCGCAAGGGTGAAATGACCAATATGAACCCCGATGGTAAGGGTCGTGTGCGTCTCGACTTCATCATCCCGGCGCGCGGTTTGATTGGTTTCCGTGGTCAATTCTTAACCTTGACCTCCGGCACCGGCATCCTGACCAGCCGCTTTGATCACTACGGCCCGCTAAAGCCCGATGCTTCCATCGAGCGTCGCAATGGCGTACTGGTCTCAATGGTTGGCGGCAAAGCCCTTGCTTATGCACTCTACGCCCTGCAAGAACGCGGCAAGCTGATTATCGATCACGCCACTGAAGTATACGAAGGTATGCTGATTGGTATTAATAATCGTGCCAATGACATGGTCGTTAACCCGACCAAAGGTAAGAAACTCGATAACATGCGCTCAACGGGTAACGATGAAAACATCGTGTTGACGCCGCCGATCAAGTTTACTCTTGAGCAGGCTATCGAATTCTTGGATTCCGATGAACTGGTTGAAGTTACTCCCAGCCATATTCGTCTACGCAAGAAGCACCTGACCGAAAACGAGCGCAAGCGTGCTAGCAAGAAGTAAGCTCTCACCAGTCCATGCTCGATAGTCAGTACCCCAAAGCCCGCCATGTGCGGGCTTCTTTTTTAGCTTCGGCTAACGATCCCCCCTCGCTCATTTCCCGTCTCCGTATTACCCCACACGCCCCGCCCCCTGCGCCAAGTGGCTTCGTAAACGCAGCCTTAACGCTAGCAGGCTGGTAAGCGTAAGCGTTCTATCGCACAGTAACGCTACTATCAGTGCGTCCCTAGGCCGCTGGCAATCTACAATGCATACAAGTGTTTGGATAGTTACCCTCATCCTTCCACTACCACACGGACACTCCTCCACATGAGCGGTCATAACGTCTGGACTCACAAAGGCACGTTTTTGCTGGCAGCGGTCGGTTCAGCCGTCGGCTTGGGCAATCTCTGGCGCTTCCCCTATCTCACCGGGGAAAATGGTGGCGGCGCGTTTATTTTAATTTATGCATTGACCATCTTTGCTGTCGGCATCCCCATTTTAATTGCCGAAACAATGCTTGGCCGTACCAGTCGTCAAAGCCCTATTATGGGGATGCGCCATTTAACTAAAACACACAAGACCTCCCGTGCCTGGGAATCGATTGGCTGGTTGGGCGCTGCTTCCGCTTTTTTAATTTTGAGCTTTTATTCCGTCATCGCTGGCTGGGCACTGCACTACACGTGGCTGATGCTAACCGGCTCACTCGTGGGTGCCGATGCAGCAACGATTAGTGCTGGCTTTGATGCGTTGCTGGCGTCTCCGGGTCTGATGACGCTTTATCACACGCTGTTTATCGCCTTCTCGGCATTAATTGTCGGTATGGGGATTCATAAAGGGATAGAGTCAGGGCTGCGCATCATGATGCCAGCGCTGTTTGTTATTCTCATCGTGGTGCTTATCTACGGCGTCATCAATGGCGACGTGAGAGCGGCAGCCAGCTTTCTGTTTACGTTCAATATTGCCGATCTCAGCTTAGAAGGCTGGTTACAAGCGATGGGGCAATCCTTCTTCACCCTGAGCCTTGGAATGGGGGCCATCATGGCCTACGGCGCTTATATGTCCAGCGAAGCCTCTCTAACCCGTACCGCTATCGCCGTGGCATTTGTAGATACTGCGGTTGCCATGGTGGCAGGGCTAGCAATTTTCTCGCTGGTCTTTGGTGCGGGGCTCGAAACCGGCCAAGGCCCGGGACTGATGTTTGTTACTCTGCCGCTAGCGTTTGCTGACATGCCGTTTGGTGCTCTGGTGGGCGGGGTCTTTTTTATTCTGGTGCTAGGGGCCGCGATTAGCTCGTCTATTTCATTGATAGAGCCGGTCGCTGCCTTCCTGGTTGAGCGTTTTGATATGACCCGCCCTCAGGCAGTCACCATCATGGTCGTCGCGGCTTGGGCGATGGGCTTACTGACCGTGGTGAGCTTCAACATATGGGCCGAAGGGACGCTTTTCCACGCTCTATTTGGACGCAGCGCTTTTGAATTCATTGAGCTGTTGACCAATATCTTTATGCCGCTGGGCGGGCTAATGATCGCTCTATTCGCGGGCTGGGCACTGACTCAAAATGAAGTCATGAAAGAGCTTGGCACCAACATCACTTGGTTTAAAACGTGGCGCTTCCTGGTGCGCTTTGTTGGCCCTGCTGCGGTGTCGTTTGTATTTTTACGCACTATTCCACAGGTGGAAGGCTACGTTGTCCCAACCCTCGGCGCACTGCTCATTGTGGGTGTATTTGCCTTGAGTCAGCGGCTGCGTAAGTCTGCTTAATATAATTCTAATAACGCGGGTGGACAAAGGTCGCCTGCGGCGCGAGGACACGATGACTCCCCTTATTGAGGTACAACACGTCAACAAAGCCTTCGGCGGGCTGCACGTTATCAATGACTGCTCAATCCGGGTTGAAAAGGGTTCGATTACCGGCATGATCGGCCCCAATGGGGCAGGTAAGTCGACGCTTTTCAATTTAATTGCGGGCGCACTTACGCCAGATAGTGGCCGCATTCTGCTGGACGGTGAAGACATTACGTCGCTAAGCGCTGATCAACGTTTTCACAAAGGGTTACTGCGCACCTTCCAAATCGCCCATGAGTTCAGCCAAATGAGCGCGCTGGAAAACTTGATGATGGTGCCACCCAACCAAGCAGGGGAACGTCTATTCAACACCTGGTTCAAGCCTGCTCTGGTCCGCAGCCAGGAGGCAGAGGTACGCCGCCGCGCACTGGAAGTCATTGAGTTTGTTGGTTTGCATCATGTACGCAACGAGCTTGCGGGCAACTTATCGGGTGGTCAGAAAAAATTGCTAGAGCTTGGCCGCACGATGATGACCGATGCCAAAGTCGTGCTGTTAGACGAAATCGCCGCCGGTGTAAACCGCACGCTACTCGGCGACTTAATGGGCAACATCGAACGTTTAAATCGCGAAATGGGCTATACCTTTCTGGTGATTGAGCACGATATGGATATGATTTCGCGGCTCTGCGATCCAGTGATTGTACTGGCACAAGGCAGCGTTATGGTTGAGGGTTCAATTGAAGAAATACAAAACAATCCGGCCGTTATAGAAGCCTATTTCGGTACTGATGCCGCTTGATAGCGCTGAGTTTGTCACCTAAACAATAGCCACAATAACATGGTCGCCATTGTTCACCGCAGTGCGGCCCAGCTGAGACGCGTTTATGTCATCCACACCGTCATCCCCACAGCCACTGCTCGAGGCACGCGATGTGCACGGCGGCTATGGCAGTATGAATATCCTTAACGGGGTCAATATGACCCTGTATGCCGATGAAGTCGGTGTCATTGTTGGCCCTAACGGGGCTGGCAAATCCACTATGCTAAAAGCAGTATTTGGGCTGCTGAACGTTAATCAAGGCGAGATTTTGCTTAACGGTCAGCCGATCCATAACCTGCCGCCGAATCAGTTGGTTGAGCGTGGTATGGGGTTTGTCCCCCAGGAGAAAAACGTTTTCCCCAGCCTGACGGTGAAGGAAAACCTGGAAATGGGCGCCTATCTAAAACCTCAAAACGTAAAGCGCATGCTGGAGCAAGTTTACGACTTCTTCCCCCCTCTCGTTGAGAAGCGCCACCAGCCTGCAGGAGAGCTTTCCGGTGGCCAGCGCCAAATGGTCGCCATGGGCCGTGCGCTAATGGCTGAACCTAGTCTGCTGCTGCTGGATGAGCCAACCGCTGGCTTGTCGCCCCTTTACATGAATGAAATTTTTGACCGGGTAAAAAAAATCAACGCTGCCGGTGTGGGCATTTTGATGGTGGAACAGAATGCTAAACAGGCCTTAGCCATTGCCGATAAAGGCTTTGTGCTGGCGGCGGGACAAAACCGCTTTACAGACACGGGGGCTGCGTTACTGGCTGACCCTGACGTCGCCAAAAGCTTTTTGGGCGGCTAGCCCGGGGGAGAAACGCGTGAACGAACTGGTCTTTTTTATCAATAACGTAGTGATTGCAGGTAGCGTCACTGGCTCTATTTATGCCATTGGCGCCATTGGCGTCACGCTCATTTTTAGCATTATGCGCTTTGCCCACTTTGCCCATGCCGACATCATGACGTTTGGTGCCTTCATGGTGCTGCTCCTGACGACCGCCTTCCCAGCGGTGGGCGCCAGTATCGGGGTGCCGACGGCGCTCATCATGCTGCCGCTAGCGATGCTGCTTACTGCAGCGCTGGCAGTAGGCATTGATAAAGCGTTTTATAAGCCGCTACGCGCCCATGGCGTCAAGCCTATCGTGATGGTGATTGGCTCGCTGGGCGTGACACTTATGCTCCAAGGGCTTATCCGGCTATTCTCAGGCACCGGTGGTCAGAGCTTGTACGTCGATGACCGCAAGGAAATTTTCCGCATCGCGCTACCTTTCGAGGGCGTTCGGGCCCCCATCGTGATTACCGAACCACAGATTTATCTGTTTGTGATTACGCTAGTGGCCGTGGTCGCCCTACACCTATTCCTCAATCGCTCGCGACTTGGCAAAGCCATGCGCGCCATGTCAGACAACCCCGAGCTTGCCCAGGCATCTGGTATTAATACCAACACCATCGTGGCCGTCACATGGGTGATTGCTGGCGCACTGGCGGCAATTGCGGGCACCCTGCTGTCATTAGACGTCACGTTTAAACCCGACCTAAGCTTCTTCCTGCTACTGCCTATTTTCGCGGCGGCCATTGTCGGCGGCGTAGGCCACCCCTACGGGGCCATTGCAGGAGGATTTGTCGTCGGCTTTGCAGAAACCCTGGCAGTATTTAATTGGAATGTTCTCCTGCGCCCTTTCCGCGACAGCCTACCTACTTGGCTAGAGCTCCCTTCCAATCTCGCCTTTGTAGGCACTGAGTACAAAATTGTGGTGCCGTTCTTTATTTTGGTGGCCATCTTAGTGTGGCGCCCTACCGGCCTGTTTAAAGGCAAGGTGATCTAATGAGCCATTCCACAAAAAACCGTAATCCTGCTTACACGCCCAAAGATGCCACTCCTGAACGGCGCTTTCCGTTGCGCGAACTGGTGCTGTTTGGCGCTCTATTAGCTGCCGTGCTAGCGGTGTACGCGATAATGGGAGCGGCCTACAGCACGCGTATGCTGGTAGAGGCTGCTTGTTACGCCATTCTTGCCCTGGGCCTAACGATTCAATGGGGCTATGCCGGGCAGTTTAATGCTGGCGTCATGGGCTTCGTCGCGCTCGGCGGTTTCTGCGCCATGCTATTTAGCGTCCCGGTGAATGACGCATTCTGGGGTACTGAACTGCCGGGAGAGCTCGGCCAAGTTCTGCTGTATGGCATTGCGGCAACCTTGATCGTCGTCGGAGTGACAAAGCTTGACCGATTCGGCGTGCCGAAAAAGCTACGCACCGTGCTCGCCATCGTGATCGGAATCGTACTCTATTTGATTGTCATCAGCCTGCTGCGCGAAGTGACCAGCCAAATACAGTCTCAAGCGGGCTTTATTGGCGGATTTGGCTTGCCGGCCTGGGTGGGCTGGATTGTAGGTGGCGCGCTTGCTGGCGGCGTTGGTTACTTTATTGGCCACGTTTGCCTTGGCCTACGCAGTGACTACCTCGCCATTGCCACCCTGGGTATCGCGGAAATCATCAAAGCTTTTTTGAAAAATTCCGACTGGCTGACGCGTGGCACGGCCACGGTATCACCTCTTCCTTGGCCGACCCCCGGCCCGGCGGAACTCGGCTTTACGCTTTCCCGAGCAATTTATCTCTCAGTGACAGCTGTCGTGATCGCAGTGATTTTCTTTTTACTCCATCGGGCTTACCACGCCCCCTGGGGAAGAATGATTCGTGCGATTCGCGATAACGAAGTCTCGTCAGCGGCCATGGGTAAAGATATCAATAAGCGGCGCTTGGAGATTTTCGTATTAGGCTGCATTTTGATGGGCCTTGGCGGCGGCATGCTGGGCACCTTTAACAGCCTGTTTGATCCTCAAGGCTACTTGCCTCTCAACCACACCTTCCTGGTGCTGGTCATGGTTATTTTAGGTGGCCCAGGTAATAACCTTGGCACCATTTTTGGGGCGGTCGCGGTTTATATCATTTGGATTATGTCAGAGCCGTTGGCGCTATTTTTAATGCAACTAGCGGTCACACTGGGGGAAAACGCCTTCGGCTGGGAAGCGCCTAGCAATATGGATAGCCGGGCACTGCAAGCGCGGGTTCTGGTAATCGGTATGTTGATTACCCTGGTACTACGCTTTGCTCCGAAAGGTCTGTTGCCAGAGAAAATTAAAACCCTCGGTTAACGTCCTCACAGTGTTAAAAACTTACAGTGCTAAAAAACGCCCCAGGCTCGCCTGGGGCGTTTCGGTTATTGCTTAAAGAGCGTCATTTTGACTAGAGGTCAACCAAGCCCTTGCCGGTGAACGAGCCGTCTTCTACCACCATTTCCACAACAACCCCAGGCACGTCGCCGTTTTCATCAAATTCATGAGAGCCAGAGGCGCCTTCGTAGTTGATCTCGGTACCCGCTGCGATCAGCTCAAGTGCTTTTTCCCACTCACCCGGCAGTATCACTTCGCCTGGCGCACTGGAAACACTGCGTAGCGCTTCAGAAAGCCCTTCACGCTCGGCACTGCCATTTTGCTCAATAGCCAACGCTACTAGGAAAGCCGCGTCATAAGCTTGGGCAGCAAACACGGCACTAGGATCAATGTCTGCCGCAGTAGCCGCTTCATTAAAGATGTCCGTGCCGGGGAGATCAGGGCTACCAGGCCGTGTGGCGATCATGCCGTCTAGCACGTCTGCGCCAATCGCTTCTATTAAGCTATCCCCCACCATGCCATCGGCGCCCACATACTGGGTGAACATGCCGCTTTCGTAGGCTTGGCGCAGTACCGTCTGGCCGGAGGTATCGGCATAGGCCAGCACGACCAGCGTGTCTGCGCCACTCGAAGACAGCGAGCCAAGCTCAGAGCGATAGTCGGCACGGTTATCTTCATGTGCGAGGTTTTCGGCTATTTCGCCACCGCCCGCTTCAAAGGCGCCACTGAAGGCATCCGATAAGCCACGGCCATAGTCGTTGTTAACGTAGGTCACCGCGACAAAGTCGATACCTTTATCAAGCAGTAGCTTAGCAAGCATTTCGCCCTGGAAGGCATCCGATGGCACGGTACGGAAAACTAAGTCGTTGTCGTCTAACTCAGAGACAGCGGGGGCCGTTGACGCAGGTGAGACCATCAACACACCACCGGGAACCGCGGCGTTATTAGCAGCGGCAACCGTCGCCCCAGTACATAAAGCGCCGACAATCGCGGTGACTTGCTCAGAGTTCACCATACGATCTGCGGCGTTAGACGCAGCCGATGCATCCGAGCAGGTGGTATCCCCGGAAGGCATTTCCAATGTTTGCCCACCCAAGATACCGCCCTGCTCATTTATCTGCGCAACGGCAAGCTGAGCACCTGCAAAAATGGGTGGCGTCAGGCTTTCAATTCCCCCGGTAAAGCCGCCCAAGAAGCCAACTTTGACCTCCGCCTGGGCCATGCCCGCTAAAGCGAGTGATGAGGCCGCAACGGCGGTGGCTAATGTGCGCTTATTAATCATATTATTGGTCGCTCCCAGTATATTAAGTGCCCCGACTGTCCAGCGCGGGACTTCTCTTAATCTGGAACCGTAACGCCAAAAACACAAGCAACGCTTTCTAACGCTCCTCCTCTTCATCCGCATTTTGGCGACGCTCAGCCATCTGTTTTTGGTAACGCTTATTTTGGTACAGTCGCACCAGCGCAATCGTAAGCGCCGACGCGATCATGACAGCCAGCACACCCCCTTGCCAGGGGCGCGCAGCATCGCCCATTACGGTTTCCAGCGTAATAATCAGCATTAAACCCAGCGCCTGCGACCCAATGGCCAGCGCCCGCAGTATGTCGAAAGCGGGTTGTGGCATAGACATCTCCGTAATGTTTAACGTGCGTGGTATGGTTCACCAGTGTACCTGCTTAACGGAAAAATCATGAATGCGATTGCCATTGGACCACTGCTGATCTCCACCCCTAGGCTATATGCCCTCGGCTGCGCGCTACTGCTGTTATTGGCTAGCCGCTATCTGTTGGGATTAACGTCTTCTCAGCATGGGCGCTGGTTCAACGGGCTACTGGTGGTATGGCTACTGGCGGCTCGAATTGTTTTTGTCGTGCTCAACTGGGAAAGCTACAGCGCAGAACCGCTCGAGGCGCTCAAGCTATGGCAGCCCGGTTACAACGCGCTGGGCGGCCTAATCGCGGGGTTAATTTGGACAGCCTGGGCACTACGCAAGCGGCTGCTGTCGCTTATCGGCGGCCTTGCCATGTTGATTGGCACAACAAGCCTGTGGCTGGTCTTGGTAACGCTTGCCCCCTTAGGCAATGAATTTGCTATTGATACGTTGCCGGAGGTGACGTTGGACGATGTGGACGGCAACGCAGTGCATCTCCCTTCGCTGGCCGAAAGCGGTGACCTTATTATCGTTAATCTATGGGCGACCTGGTGCCCCCCCTGCCTGCGGGAGATGCCGCTGCTTGAAGAGGCAGCCAAGCGTGACGATGTCAGTGTGGTAATCGCGAACCAAGGCGAGGACTTACTGCCCGTCGTGCGCTATTTAGACGAGCAGGGACTGGATTTTCGCTACGCGCTGCGTGACCCAAGCCAAACGCTAATGGCACAATTTCAAGCGCCAGGCCTACCCACCACGGTACTTTTTGATCGCCAGGGCAACACGCTGGATGTCCACGTTGGCGAGTTAACCCGAGCCCAGCTGGAACGCTGGTTAAAAGATTGACCACGATAGACCTTAATCCCCCCGCCGCTTTGCGTTAGAATCCCCCGCCCTGTTGCCACCGGAAACCTGCCCCGGTGGCGTACAACCTGTTTCTGTAGACTTCCTCGAGGCATCATGAGCGATTTTTCTCCCGGCCAGCGTTGGATTAGCGACGGCGAGGCTGAGCTTGGACTCGGCACCGTGCTTAACTGCGACGCCCGTAGCGTTACCATTTTGTTCAGTGCCAGCCAGGAAACCCGTACGTACAACACTCGCCAAGCCCCCTTAACTCGCGTCATGTTCGGCGGTGGCGACCGCGTGATTTCTGCTGATGGCTGGCAGATGATCGTAGACGATAGCAAAGAGACCAGCGGCTTAATCACTTATATTGGCGAAGATAGCGACGGCAATCCTCGTGAGCTATCCGAGGCAAAGCTTGCCGATACCATGCAGTTTGATCAGGCGCGCGATCGGCTGCTGACTGGCCAGGTTGATCGCAATGATTGGTTCGATCTGCGCTTTCGCACGCTGCACCACTATCAGCGCATCGAACAGCACAGCGCCCTGGGCTTTGCTGGGCCGCGTATCGATCTGATTCCCCACCAGCTTTATATCGCTGACGAAGTGGCAGGCCGCCATGCGCCGCGTGTCTTGCTTGCGGACGAAGTTGGGCTGGGTAAAACGATCGAGGCTGGGTTGGTTCTGCACCGCCTCCTCCTGGCTGGCCGAGTAGAACGCGCATTAATTTTGGTGCCTGACAGCCTTACCCACCAATGGCTAGTAGAGCTTTTACGCCGTTTCTCACTTAAGGTCAGCTTGCTAGATGAGCAGCAAAGTCTCGCCCACGGTAGCGCTAACCCATTTGAAAGCGCTCAAATAGTACTGGCCAGTCAAGGTTGGCTATTCGCCAACACACACCGTCAAGAACAGGCCCTGGCGAGCCACTTTGACCTGCTGATCGTCGATGAAGCCCACCATCTCGACTGGAGCCCTGATGGCAGCGGTCCAGGCTATCAGTGCGTTGAGCAGCTTGCTGCTGATATTCCTGGCTTATTGCTGCTGACGGCCACGCCAGAGCAGATGGGGGTGGAGAGCCATTTTGCTCGCCTGCGCTTGCTAGATGCCGAGCGTTACCACGATATCGAACGCTTTAAAGACGAAGAGCATCATTACATCGCTGTCGCTCAAGCCATTGATGCCTTGGATGAGCTACCCAATACCGTCGAGGCCCGTGAACGGGTCGATAATGTCGCGGACGACCGCGACAGTCAGGCGCTGCTAGCAACGCTATGCAACCCTGAAGCCAGTACCGAACAGCAGAATGCTGCTCGCGCTCAGTTACGCGATGCTCTGCTTGATCGTCACGGTACCGGGCGCGTCATGTTCCGCAACAGCCGCCGTCATGTGGGAGGATTCCCAGAACGTCGCCTGCACCTAGCTCAGTTGGAACTCCCATCGGCCTATCGGCGCGTGCTTCGTCGCTTGGAACGCGATGATGACTACCTGGATGAGCTGCTGATTGAAACGGGCATGGATCACCCGGACGTATTGATCTATCCAGACACGATGTACCGTGAGCTCAGCAACGACCCGCTTAACACCGAATCCTGGTGGCATATCGACCCACGGGTAAACTGGCTGCTGGAAAAACTTAGCGACGATAGCGATAGCGGCTTTGCCAATGACAAAGTACTGATTATTGCTCACCACAGAGAAACCGCTGAAGGACTTGCCGAAGGGCTGCGCGTACTAGGCGGCTATCACGCACCGGTGTTCCACGAAGGGCTATCGCTGGTGGAGCGTGACCGGGCCGCGGCGGCATTTGCCGATGAAGAAGACGGTTGCCAAGTGCTGGTGTGCTCTGAAATTGGCTCAGAAGGCCGCAACTTTCAGTTCTGCCGCCACTTGGTGATGTTTGATATGCCCCAGCATCCCGACCAGCTGGAGCAGCGTATCGGCCGCCTCGACCGGATAGGGCAGCGCCACGCCATTGAACTCCATGCCCCCACCTTCACTGGCAGCCCAGGCGAGCGCCTGCTGCGCTGGTACCACGAAGGCATGGATGCTTTTAGCGCGCCTCACGGCATTGGCAGCGACCTCTTTGATGCGTTTGGCGATGCTCTGGCCGATGCGTTACTCGATGATGAAATGCTCAATGAGATCATCGATGAAACCCGTGAAATGTTCACCGCCAAATTGGCTGAGCGGGACGCAGGTCGTAACCGACTGCTAGAACTAAACGCCTGCCGCCCTGCCCGTGCTCAGCAGGTAATTGATGCGGTGTGTGAGTTGGATGAAGACCCGGCGTTGCCGCGTTTTGTAGAGCGCGCCCTGGATATTTTTGGCGTAGACAGTCAAGAGATTGGCAATGGCTTGCTTTATTTACAGCCTAGCCAACACATGCTGGATGGGCTCCCCGGGCTAGTGAAAGGTGAAGAGGGCTTCTCGGCTACTTACAGCCGTTCGCTGGCACTTGCACGAGACGATATTCAGCGACTCTCTTGGGAACACCCGCTGCTGCGCGAAATGATGGAGCGCATTCTAGATGGCACAATGGGTAACACCGCGTTGGCGCTATTACGCCATCCCGCCATTCCCAGCGGCCGTTTAATGGCTGAACTGGTGTTCCGCACCCAGTGCCCTGCACCTAAATCGCTGCACATCAACCGCTTCCTGCCGCCCACGGCAGTGCGCGTCCTGCTTGATGAGTCAGGCGCAAACCTAACCAGCAAGATCTCCTTCACTGGTCTTGGCAAGAATCTACAGAAAGTGAACAAATCACTGGCACGAGATTTGATCAAGAGCCGCCATGACCAGCTGCGTGCGCTTCTCATTCAGGGGGAAGGTGAAGCCGAACGTGAACTGCCCAGCATCGTAGAAAGTGCTGAAACACGCATGCGAGCTCAGTTAGATGCCGAACTAGCCCGCTTGACCGCCCTGGCAGAGCACAACCCAGCTGTTCGTAGTGAAGAGCTTGAGGCGCTGAAGCAAGAGCGCCAAGCGCTCAGCGACGCGATAGAAAACACTCGCTTACGGCTTGATTCCGTGCGAGTGATAATCACCGTCGACCCCAACGCCTAACACGGAAGGACTAAAGAATCGCCGCTAGCGCCTTATCAAGGGTCGGGTACTGAAAGGTAAACCCAGCCTCAGTAAGGCGTGCAGGGCGCATATCGGCCCCGGTCAGCAACAGCTGCGACATTTCTCCAAAGCCCGCTTTTAGTACAAAAGCGGGCACGGGGAAAATCGCCGGCCGGTGAAGCTGCTTAGCCAACGTTTTCGTGAACTCAGCATTTGTCACCGGATGCGGCGCACTGCCATTAAACGCGCCTGAAAGCGTTGACTCGTTCATCAAAAACATAATCGCTGCCACAAGATCGTCACGATGAATCCAGGGCATAAACTGTGTGCCGCTCCCAAAACGCCCCCCAAGTCCGAGCTTAAAGGGTGGCAGCATCTTCTGCAGCGTACCGCCCCCTGCCTCAAGCACTAAACCAATACGCAGTATCGCTAAGCGAACGCCCATCGCCTCAATCGGTTTTGCCGCTGCTTCCCACTGCGCACAAAGCTGATGAGCAAACTCATCGTTTGGCGGCGTTGTTTCATCTACTACCTTGTCGCCTTGATCGCCGTAATAGCCCATCGCAGAGCCGCTAATCATCACGCTGGGTAACGCTTGCCCGTTGGCTTTGAGCTGCTCACAAAGCGTAATCAATTGCTGCGTACTGTCGATACGAGAGCGAACTAGTGTCTCTTTTTGGCTGTTACTCCAGCGCTTTGCAGCAATCGACTCACCGGCAAGGTTCACCAACACTTCCGGTGGGGTGTCCATAAATGCCTGAGCGCTATCACGAATATCGCAGGCTTTTGGCAACCTACCACGCACCTGATGCGGGGATCGGGAAACCACCTGCACATCATGCCCTTGGGTGAGGAGTTGTTGGCAGAGCCGCTGACCAACAAAGCCGCTACCTCCGGTGATTAATACCCGCATGGTGTCACTCCTGTGGTTGGTTAAGGTGGCTAGCGTATGCCCGCGTCGACGCTGAACTGCAAAGCTGGGAATAGCCGTCAGCTAAATGATCATTGCATAATATTTTATTGTACGATATCTATACACAAATGCTACATACTGACCATTGCACATTTCATTAGCCGTTGCGAGTTCCTATGCTTGAACCATTGCCTGAGTCTTTAACACTTTCCGACGTTCACTCAGTGGCAATTATCGGTGCAGGTCTGTCTGGCCTTGCCTGTGGGCAGCAACTTGCCACTCAGGGCGTTAAGGTGGCGTTGTTTGATAAAGCGCGTGGCCCTGGCGGCCGTATGTCAAGTAAACGACGTCCCTCCGCGACACTGGACCTAGGTGCTCAAGCATTCACCGTGCGCAATCAACGATTCGCCAACAAAGTAGCCGAGTGGCAAGCCGCTGGTTGTGTCGCCAGTTGGCCCACAGCTTGTTATCAGGCTAGTGCATCCGGCTGGCAAACACACAATGACGATCAGCTACGTTATACCGGCGCGCCGCGTATGAGTGCCGTCACCCGTCATCTAGCCGATACACTTAACGCATTACCTAATGCCTCCATGACGCTTGAAACCCACATTACAAGGTTTGATAAGACGGCTGCGGGCTGGCAGCTCCACGATAGCCGTGGCTCAATACACGGGCCTTTTGACGTGGTGGTTATCAGTGCCCCGCCGCCCCAGGCCAAGGCATTATTAGCAGGGTGGGAACCGACACTGGCGGCGGCCTGTGAGGCCAAGCCCCAGCGTGGATGCTGGGCAGGCTGGGTTATTTTCGAGAAACCATTACCCCCCATGGCGAAGGTAGCATCAGCGTGGCACACCGTTCACACACAGCATCCAGTGCTTCGTCTAGCGTCACGCAATCACACCAAGCCTGGCCGTGAACATCAGCCGGAAAGCATTAGCTTGCTTGCTCAGCTGGATTGGAGCGATGCACATATTGAGAGTGACAGCGACAGTGTCGCCCAACAGTTGCTAGCAGCATTTGTATCGCTGCTGCCCGATGATGTAGAGCTACCGAGTGTCATTGAACTCGGTGCGCACCGCTGGCGCTATGCTCAGCCAGCACAGGCAGGTCATCAGACATACTTATACAGTACAAGTGGCTTAGCACTCTGTGGCGATAGCTTTAAAGGTAGTCGTGTCGAGGATGCTTGGTTATCAGGTGATGAGCTGGGCCAGGCCCTATTAGTCCGGTCGGTCTGAAATTAGAAACTAAACTTAACTTTTCCGCACCTGCAGGAAAGGTTGTACCCAGAAGCCACAAGTTGTACAAAGGTGGCTATAATAGCGTTTAGCTATCTATACGATTAATAACGACCCGATTATGTGGCCAAACCGCCGGTCAGGCGCTGAAGCATCGCCACGACAATTATTGACAGATCCCTGCACGCTTATTTGCAGGCAACCAAGAGGCAATGGCGCCCATGAGCATCAAGGCGACCCACCCACCCGATACCCCGCTTTATCCGATTAGGGAAGTTTCCCGCTTGACGGGTGTGAACTCGGTCACTCTTCGTGCCTGGGAGCGTCGCTACGGTTTAATTCGCCCACAACGCACCCCCAAGGGCCATCGTCTATACGCGCAAGACGATATCACTCGCATTGAACGCATTTTACAATGGCTAAACCGCGGCGTTCCGGTTAGCCAAGTGGTTGATTTACTTGATCAACCTGAAACGGTAGAAACACCATCGCCGAATACTGGCGACTGGGCCAGCCAACGACAGTTGTTGCAGTCCACCATAGAAGCGGTTGACCTTCCCAAGCTGGAAGCGCTGTACCACCAGAGTCTGGCGCTCTATCCATTAAGCGTCGCGATTAATGAGCTCTGGCAGCCCGTTATTCTTACCCTTGAAGCCAAATGGGCCAGCCAGCCCGATGACCTTGTGCGCCGCACCTTTGAAGCCTTTCTGCGTAGCCAGGTAGGCATTCGCCTGCACTATGCCAATCAGGCAACGCGCGGCCCGTTAATCCTGCTAAGTGCGATGCCTGATGACCCCGGCCCGCTATGGGTTTTAATGTGTGCGCTCATGGCCAGCGAACAGGGCTACCGCGTACAACTGTTTGACCGCTCATTAGCGCTGGAGGACCTTCCTCAAGCCGTATCCCGATTGCACTCATCGATGGTACTGCTTTCCAGTGGCCAGCGAGAAAGCGACGACTACATTGGTCGCGCACTTCCCCAGGCCGCAGAAGCGTTAAATGTTCCTATTGGGGTGTGTGGGGAAGTGGCGCGATTAAGAGAAAATGAGCTGCGTGACGGTCCGGTGCAGATGTTAGGCGACGACCTGCCGCAAGCCATTTCACGACTTCGCCCCTTGTTGCGCGAATCGGGAATTCTCTGAGGTATCGGATGCTAGTTAACGTTACCGATGATAAGGATATCGCATGAATCTGCAGCTCGTTTGGCTGCGTAGCGACTTACGCATTCACGATAACTCCGCGCTTGCCGCTGCGGCTGCCAACGGCCCCGTGGTGGCCGTTTTCTTACGCAGCGTGGCTCAATGGCAAACACATGGCCACGGGGCGACTAAGCTCGACTTCTGGGCACGCAGTGTTGCGGCGCTCAAAGCGTCGCTTAACGGGCTTAATATTCCACTTTTGCATCGTGATATTGATCACTATGACGAAGCGGCTCAGGTGTTGCTTGATATCGCCCACGAGCACCAGATTACTCAACTCCACTTTAACTATGAGTATGCGCTGAACGAGCAACATCGCGATCAATCGGTGCTTGATGCTTTTAAACAAGCAGGGATCACCGCTCAGGGTCACCATGACGCCGTCGCCTTCGCCCCTGGCAGTTTATTGACCGGAAAAGGCGATTATTACGGCGTATTTACACCGTTTTCGAAAGCTTGGCACAAGCAGGTGACTGCACAGCAGCTTGCCTTACGTGATACCCCAGGCGTGCAATCTCCGCTAGAGATCAATAGCGACCCACTGCCCGCGCTTCCATCGCTGGATAATGACCCCGTTGATAAACGCCTCTGGCCTGCTGGAGAAGAGGCGGCTAGTGACAATCTCGAACGTTTTTTACGCTTTCGTGGACGGCACTATAAGCAGCAGCGAGACTTTCCAAACGTTCGCGGCACCAGCGAACTTTCGCCCTATCTAGCGCTGGGTATGATCTCCTATCGCCAATGCCTTCAAGCCGTGATGAGCGAAAATGGTGGCCACTTGGCCGATGGAGATGCGGGGCTAACCAGCTGGGTAAATGAGCTTATTTGGCGTGAATTTTATCAGCACGTTGCGGTAGGCTTTCCCCAGGTTTGCCGTCACCAACCTTTTCAAGAGCACACCAAGCAGCTCCGCTGGCGTGACGACGATAAAGGCTTTCAAGCGTGGTGTGAGGGCCGTACCGGCTATCCGATTGTCGATGCGGCCATGCGCCAGCTAGTGACTACGGGCTGGATGCACAACCGCCTGCGCATGATCACCGCGATGTTTCTAAGTAAGCACTTGCTGATTGACTGGCGGCGCGGTGAGGCATTTTTCATGCGCCATTTAATCGACGGTGAGTTTTGCGCCAATAACGGCGGTTGGCAGTGGGCGGCATCAACGGGGACGGATGCAGCGCCCTATTTTCGTATTTTTAACCCCACTACCCAGTCAACGCGCTTTGATCCAGAGGGTGAATTTATTACCCATTGGCTGCCCGAGTTAAAACCACTGCCTAAAAAAGCTCGCCATGCGCCGCCCCAGGACATGCTGAACCCAACGGATTACCCAGCCCCCATCGTTGACCATAAAGCAGCGCGCCAGCGTGCCCTGGATGCCTTTAAAGCGCTCTCGAAATAACTCCTCTCTTTTGCATCGCCTGCGCTGCGGTGATGCAAATCGATCGACTGCTTTCTCCTCGCTTCATCGTTTGCTGATTTTTCTTAACCACCACAGGACTGCGTGATGCCTAACGACCAAGCTTTGGCGAATTTCTGCGCCTTTTTTAATAAACTAGACAATACCTGTACAGAAAAACTATACGAGGTATATACTGAGGAAGTTATCTTCAATGATCCGCTACATCACATTGAAGGGCGATCGGCGCTAGAGCGCTATTTCGCCACCATGTACGAAAACGTTGAACGTTGCCAATTTACTTATCACACGCAACAACAGGTGGCTAATCAAGCATTTGTAACCTGGACAATGGAGTTCATTCATCCCCGACTAGCCCAGGGAAAACCGATCCGTGTCGAGGGATGCAGTGCCCTAACATTTGCACAGGATGGTCGGGTTTCAAAGCACCGCGACTATTTCGATGCAGGCGCCATGTTGTATGAACACTTACCAGTCATGGGACGTGTCATACGTTGGTTAAAACGGCGCATTAGCTGATATATGCCGTTTATTTGCATACAGGTTGCATGCTAACAGGCCATTACAGGAGAGCATGATGAGCACATGGAAAACGCCCCAACGCATTTGGCTCACTGGTGCCACGTCAGGCATTGGTGAAGCGCTTGCCACAAAGCTCATCGCCCAAGGTCACCATGTTGTGCTGAGTGCTCGAAACCAAGAGGCGCTCGATGATTTATGTGCCGGTCATCCCAATGCTTATTCGCTCCCCGTTGATATCAGCGACCACCAAGCAGTGATTGCAGCGGGTGAACAGATCAGCACATGGCTGGGCGCACTTGATATTGCCTTATTCAATGCAGGCACCTGCGAATATCTAGACGCGCAGCATTTTGATATGGCGCTGATTGAGCGGGTTTTCACCCCAAACTTGTTTGGCACCCTGTATGGCGTGGAAGCAGCCCTGCCGTTATTAAGAGCTGCCCGCAAAGAGGGTAAACCTGCTCGCCTAGCCGCCACCTCTAGTGCATCTGCCTATTTACCGCTGCCCAGAGCCGAAGCCTATGGCGCCTCAAAAGCAGCTATCAGTTACTTTTTGGAGTCATTACGTCTCGACCTCGATCAAGAGGGCATTGATGTCAGCGTCATTCACCCTGGTTTTGTTAAAACCCCGTTGACCGATCGCAATGATTTTCCAATGCCCATGCAAGTCACCGCGGAACAAGCGGCCGATGCCATCATTGCCGGTCTTGTCAAAGGAAGGCTGGATATTCACTTTCCGCGTCGCTTCACCTATCTGGTGAAATGTTTAGGAATTTTACCGCCTGCGCTGCGTCGTCATATCGGCCTACGTATGACAAGGCGCCAAGAGGTACAGCAATGAGCAACATGGCTTCACAGCGTATCGCCATTATCGGCAGCGGTATTAGCGGCATGGCAGCGGGTTGGTACTTATCCTCCCAACATGAAGTCACTCTGTTTGAAGCAGACGGGCGTCTTGGTGGGCACACGGCCACGATGGACGTGGAGGTCGGTGGGCAGTCCTACGCTATCGACACGGGCTTTATTGTTTTCAATGATTGGACCTATCCCCATTTCCAACGCTTACTAGAAACACTCGAAGTGCCTAGCCAAGCCACCGAAATGAGTTTTTCGGTGCATGAAACTGATGTTGATTTTGAATATAACGGCCATACGCTAGGCTCGCTGTTTGCCCAGCGGCGCAACTTACTTAGCCCCACTTTTTATCGCCTGTTACGCGACATCTTGCGCTTTAACAAACAAGCAACGGCTGACTTAGAGTCCAAGCGCCTTCCTAGCAACACAACGCTAGGCCAATACCTTGACCAGCATGGCTACGGTGACGCTTTTCAGCGACGTTATCTGCTGCCCATGGGGGCCGCTATTTGGTCTGCGAGTATTGGCGATCTACGCGCCTTTCCACTGACGTTCTTCGTGCGTTTTTTCCGCAATCACGGCTTGCTGTCGGTTAACCACCGTCCTCAATGGCATACCTTAGTTGGCGGCTCGAAACGCTATATTCCCAGCATGACAGCGCCATACGCAGCGCGCATTCACCTGAATACGCCTGTCACGCGCATTGAGCGAAACGCCACCGGCGTATTGATCACCACGGCACAAGGCACACAACGCTTTGATCATGTGGTGCTGGCTTGCCACGCCGATCAGGCACTAGCGATGCTCGGCGACCCGACACCCGCTGAACAAGGCATTCTTGTCGCCATGCCTTATCAAGATAACGAGGTCGTGCTGCATACCGACACATCGCTGCTGCCCCGGCGGCAGCGCGCCTGGGCTAGCTGGAACTACCGTTTAGATCGTCGAGGAGCAGACGAGCGGGTGTCTGTTACCTACAACATGAATATTCTGCAGCGATTGAAAGAGGCCGAGACTACTTTTTGCGTCACGCTTAACGACTCAAACAGCATTGACCCTGCGAAAGTGCTCGGACGTTATACCTATGCCCATCCCCAATTCACACTAGCAGGACAGGCAGCGCAAATGCGCCATGACGAGATATCCTCGGTTGCTCGGCGCACTCACTTCTGCGGCGCTTACTGGCGCAATGGCTTTCACGAAGATGGGGTATGGAGCGCGCTGCGGGTTGCCCAAGCACTAGGTTGTGATGAAGCCGCTGCGCCGCCAACAACGCCCACAGCACTCCCGGCTCATGACCTGATGCCCACTAACAGCGTTGGGGAGGGGCTCGGATGATTACCGCGCCTCGCTCGCGTATTTACCGCGGCGCCTTGCGCCATCGTCGCTTCACTCCTAAGGAGCACGCTTTCAGTTACCGCGTTTGGATGGCGTGGCTCGACTTGGATGAGTTGCCGAGCCTATTTGACAATGTGCCTTGCTTTAGCGCCCGAAGGCCGGCACTAGCACGCTTTCGTCGCGAAGATTATCTCGGCCCTACTGATAAGCCATTGCGTACAGCGGTACGCGAAGAACTAATTCGTCAGTTGGGTAGTGCCCCCAGTGGCAAGATTTACGTACTGACCCAACTGCGCACCTTTGGCACGGTCTTCAATCCTGTTTCGATGTACTACGCCTATGACCATCTTGGCAGGCTGGCGGCTGTCGTTGGTGAAGTCACTAATATGCCCTGGAAAGAGCGTACCTGCTATGCCTGTCGGATCGATCCAACTCGTCATAGCCATCATGCAAGCTTTGATAAAGACATGCATGTGTCGCCGTTTAACCCCATGGAAATGACCTACCGCTGGAAGCTCAACGCACCCGGCGATCAGCTCTATCTACACATGGAAAACTGGCAAAGCAGGCAGCGCCATTTCGACGCCACGCTTACCTTAGAGGCTGCGCCAGCGACACGCGGCGTTCTACTAGCAACGCTTGCACGCCAGCCTTGGATGAGCCTGAAAACCGTGGCGGGAATTCATTTTGAAGCGTTTCGCCTCTGGCTGAAGCGCATCCCCGTTTATAACCACCCTAAGCGCAAGGAAACTTCAAAATGACGACCCTGCGTTCTACGCCCCCTGACATACAACCGGTTAACCAGGATCGTTTGACTCGCTGGTTGAAGCCTCGCCTGATGGCTCAATTAGATGCCTTCCAGGGTGGCCGTATCACCTTAATTGAAGGCAATCAGTGTCACCACCTGGGTCAAGAAGGGCCGCTTCAAGTGACCGTTGTGATTCGTCACTCCCGCGCCTGGAAAAGGCTCGCGTTTGGCGGCACAGTGGGCGCAGCTGAATCCTATATGGATGGCGACTGGGATGCTGATGACTTAGTGGCCTTGGTGCGTTTGTTTGCGGCCAATCTGGATCACGTAAACGGTAAAATGGAAAACGGAAGCGCCCGTTTCACCCGCTGGCTGCTTGGCGCTGCCTATCGCTTCCAACGTAATAGCCTTTCCGGTTCAAAGCGTAATATCTCGGCACACTACGATATTGGCAATGACCTATTTGCCACGTTTCTTGATCAACGCCACTGGATGTACTCGAGCGCTGTATTCCCTTATCCAGAAGCCAGCCTGGAAGAAGCGTCTACCTACAAACTCGACATCATGCTCGAAAAGCTAGATGTACGCCCAGAACACCACTTGCTAGAAATTGGTACTGGCTGGGGTGGTCTTGCAATACACGCCGCCAAAACCCGTGGCTGCCATGTCACTACCACCACCATTTCTGAAGAGCAGTACGCCCATACCGCCCGGCGCATTCAAGAAGAGGGGCTTGACGATAAAATCACCCTGCTAAAGCAGGATTATCGTGAGCTGACAGGTCGCTACGATCGACTGATCTCTGTTGAGATGATTGAAGCCGTCGGCCACCAGTATTTGAACACCTACCTTGAAAAGGTCGACAGCCTGCTGAGCGACGATGGCCAGGCTATGCTGCAAGCCATCACTATCCGAGACCAACGGTTTGAAGAAGCCAAGCGGGATATGGACTTTATTAAGCGCTATATTTTCCCCGGTGGTTTTTTGCCGTCTCATCACGCCATGCTAACCAGCGTGATGCGCAAAACCTCACTGAACGTGGTAGCGCTTGATGAAATTGGCCAGCACTATGCCCGCACTCTACGCGAGTGGCGCCATCGCTTTGAAACCAGCCTAGAGCAGATAAGGCAGCAAGGCTACGACGAACGGTTTATTCGTATGTGGCGTTACTATTTGTGCTACTGCGAGGGGGGCTTTATTGAGCGCTCTATTGATACGTGCCACTTATTGCTAGCCAAACCAGCCGCCAAACCCGCACCGTTAACGGGCGCGCTATAAATGGCTAGCCCACGCTGGCACGGCTTGCTGTTCAATGCACTACGCTTCGAAGCGGGCTGGTTGCTGTGCGTTTTGGGGGGATCATGGGTAGCTGCCATTATAGGGAGTGCGCTGCTAGGCTGGCATTTCTGGCGCTGCGCCAAACCCGGCGAATGGCGTTTTATTGGTGTGTTTGCGCTATTGGGGTTAGCGTTGGACGGAGGCCTTCATTTGGCAGGAGGTTTCGACTTCGGTGAACACACCTTGGTGGCTGGTTTACTGCCACTGTGGCTTTGGATGCTGTGGCCGCTGTTTGCAACGCTGGTATTTCACTCGCTTGCTTGGGTGTGGCAGTACCCAATGATTGCGGCGGTTTGCGGTGCGGTCAGCGGGCCACTGTCCTATGTTGGCGGCGCAGCGCTCACTGGCGTTAGCTTAGCCCCCTGGTTACTGCCAGCACAGGCCATTATTTGGGCAGTGCTATGTGTGTGTATCAGTCGTTACGCTAACCACAAGGTCGCTGCTTCTGGCGTTCATTAACACTTGCTTCTAGCATGGCGTTTAGCATTCACGAGGGCACTGATTCAGCCAGTATGCGCGGCGCCCAACGCTGTTCAAGCTCCGCTGCAGGTAAGGGCCTCGCAAAATAGAATCCTTGCACTAACGTACAGCCGGCGTTAACCAGAAACTGACACTGCTCCTGAGTTTCTACGCCTTCGGCGACCACTTCCAGTCCCATCCCCTCTGCCATCGCCAACACGGCCGTTACAATAGCGGCATCCGCTTGGTCATGAGGCAGTTCACGAATAAACGCACGATCTAGCTTAATTTTATCTACCGGCAGTCGTTTCAAATAACCAAGCGATGAATAGCCAGTACCAAAATCATCGATGGCAATCGCATAGCCCTGGTTACGCAGCGCCTGCAGGCGAGGCCCCATATCCCCGGCACGCTCGTCCAGCAAAACAGACTCTGTCAATTCCAAGCCAATTTGCGACGTTTTTAGCTGGTAGCGTTCTAAACAACTAGACAGCTGAGTTTCCAGGTCTCCCTGAAAAAGCTGCAGCGCAGAAATATTGACCCATACCGTCACTTTTGGCATACCGCTGTATTGCCAATGCGCCTGCTGGGCACAGGCTTTTTCGATCACCCAACTACCGAGTTCGGCCATCAGTCCATGACGTTCAGCAAGCGGTATAAAGTCGCCTGGCGAGATCATGCCATCCTCAGGGTGACGCCAGCGCAGCAGCGCTTCCATGCCCACTAAATCGCCAGTTCCTGGGTGATGCTGCGTTTGGTAATGCAGCTCCAACTGGTCACCGGATATCAACGCGGCCCGCAAATCGCTGACCAGAGCAAGCTGGGGGTTATCTTGTTTATCCAGCGCGGGGCGAAACCGCTGGCTGAGATTACGCCCTAAGCGCTTGGCACTATATAAGGCAGACTCTAGCCGCTGAAACAGCACGCCGGAATCATTGCCATCTTCAGGGGCGCGACAGCTACCTATCGTTAACCCCAGACGTAGCGATTGATCTTTTATTTCGAATGGTCGGCTCATGTGCTCACGCAGGGTCGCTACCCACTGATCATGGTCGTCGAAGGTGGTCGTGCGAATCACCATAAATTCATCACCACCCAACCTACCCACTACGCTGCCAGCCATATAGCCTGTTAACCGTTGGGCAAAGCGCGCTAACAAGCGGTCGCCCTGCTCGACCCCTAAGCTGTCATTCACCGACTTGAGCCCGTCAATATCAATCAACGCCATATCCAAGCTTTCACCCGCACGCAGATGGCGCAGCCGAGAGGACATCAGATCGTGTAAGCGGCGTCGGTTTGGCAACCCCGTTAGCGGGTCTTCATAACCAATTCGGCGCAAATCACGCTCGCGGGCTTTTTGGGAGGAAATATCGGTAAAGAGACTGATAAAGTGAGTAATCTTGCCGCGTTTGTCAGTAACCGCACGGACCTTTAGCCACTCGGGGTACTCATCACCGTGCTTGCGGCGATTCCACATCTCGCCCTCCCAACGGCCAGTCGCCTTTAACGTGCTCCAAAACGTCCGATAAAACGCTTTATCGTGGCGCTGAGCCGCTAACGTCTCTAGCTTACGGCCAATCATTTCCTGACTTTCGAAGCCGGTAATTTGAGTAAAGGCCGGATTGACCGTCAAGACGCGATTATGCACATCGCTGATGACAATGGCGTCACTCGCCAACCCTATGGCATCTTGCGAAAGGCGTAGCCGTAAATATTGTTGGCGTATTTGGTTCCAAGCATCCCACATACCAAATGCAACCAAGCTGGCCGCCACCATACGTAACGCCGAGTCAGGCACCCATACACAAGCGGGCAGCGCTATTAACGCCATCCATACCAGCGGACGATTAAGAGAAACAGGCAGCCACATGGCGGTTTAGTGTGTCCTATAAATGAGCCAAACAGGGCATGGGTTACAGATCTGGCATCATGCCGCTTAACAAAAAAACATGGATACACCATATTACGTCAATAGGGCGTTTATTGTGCAGAATCGCGTATTTGAAATAACGAAATACTCACAACCTCTATCGGCAGGCAGGTAAAAAGCTGTAGAGAAAACACGATAAGTGCCCAACAACGTGCATTCAGAGGTTTCGGGAAGTAGACTAGACCCAACTACCATCTTGATACTCGGAACGATTCAGTGACCAAGCAACATTCCTTTGATCGCGAAGAACTGCTGGCCTGCTCGCGCGGCGAGCTATTCGGCCCAGGCAACGCACAGCTTCCGGCTCCCAATATGCTGATGCTTGACCGCATCATGCACATTCACGAAGAAGGTGGTGTGCATGGTAAAGGCGAGCTAATCGCCGAACTGGACATCACCCCGGACCTGTGGTTTTTTGATTGCCACTTCCCCGGCGACCCAGTCATGCCAGGCTGTTTGGGGCTAGATGCCATGTGGCAGCTTGTGGGTTTCTACCTGGGTTGGCTTGGCCACCCAGGCCGTGGACGTGCACTGGGCTGTGGCGACGTAAAATTCAGCGGCCAAATTCTACCCGACGCGAAAAAAGTGACATATCACATTAATGTGAAGCGCATTATTACCCGTCGGCTTATTCTAGGCATCGCCGACGGCACTGTATCCGTCGACGGACGCGATATATACCAGGCTAATGATTTGCGCGTTGGCCTATTCACCTCCACTGCGAATTTCTGACAGGAGGCTCCCATGCGACGAGTGGTAGTCACCGGCCTTGGCATCGTATCGTGCTTAGGCAACGACCAGCAACAGGTCTTAGACGCGCTCAAAAACGGGCGCAGCGGTATTCGTTTTAAGGAAGAGTACGCCGAACGCGGCTTCCGTAGCCATGTAG
Source organism: Halomonas sp. MS1 (assembly GCF_024182575.1). NCBI lineage: Bacteria > Pseudomonadati > Pseudomonadota > Gammaproteobacteria > Oceanospirillales > Halomonadaceae > Halomonas > Halomonas sp. MS1. The sequence goes on along the minus strand of NZ_CP098926.1, from coordinate 1,752,885 downwards.
CGGGTAGCGTCGACATCGACCTTGATTCCCTCATTGACCGCAAACTTCGCCGATTTATGGGCGACGCGGCAGCGTATGCCTATGTGTCTATGGCACAAGCCATTGAAGATTCGGGGCTCTCTGAAGAGCAGGTGTCCAACGAACGGACTGGGCTTATAGCCGGGTCTGGCGGGGCATCCAGCGCGAATCAGGTAGAAGCCGCCGATGTCATGCGCGAAAAAGGCCTACGTCGTGTGGGGCCATACCGTGTTACCCGCACTATGGGCAGCACCGTGTCGGCATGCTTGGCAACGCCATTTAAGATTAAAGGCGTTAATTTCTCTATCTCATCCGCCTGCGCGACGTCTGCTCACTGCATTGGTAGTGCGATGGAACAAATCCAGCTTGGTAAGCAGGATATCGTGTTTGCCGGTGGTGGCGAAGAAGAGCACTGGACCCTTTCTTGCTTATTTGATGCGATGGGTGCCCTTTCAACTCATTACAACGATACGCCTGAGAAAGCCTCTCGCCCTTATGATCAAGCGCGCGATGGGTTTGTCATTGCTGGTGGCGGTGGCATGTTAGTGCTTGAAGAGCTGGAGCATGCTAAAGCCCGCGGCGCCAAGATATACGGCGAATTGGTGGGCTACGGCGCCACCTCCGACGGCCACGATATGGTTGCCCCTTCCGGGGAAGGTGCGACGCGTTGCATGCGTCAGGCCATGGCGACGGTTGAGGGTGATATTGATTATATTAACACCCACGGCACGTCTACGCCGGTCGGCGATGTGGCTGAACTGAAGGCGATCCGTGAGGTGTTTGGCAATACCACACCTGCTATGAGCTCAACCAAGTCGCTTACCGGCCACTCGTTAGGCGCAACCGGCGTTCAAGAAGCGATTTATTCGCTGCTAATGATGCAAAATGACTTCGTCGCTGCCTCAGCTAATATCGAGCATCTTGATGAGCAGGCGGATGGGTTCGACATCGTTAGAGAGCGACGTGATGGCGTTACCATCGACCGTGTGCTTTCCAACAGCTTTGGGTTTGGCGGCACTAACGCTTGCTTGGTTTTCCAGCGCTTTAATGGCTAATTCCTAGCCATGCAGTGCATGTGCAATACGCTATAAAAACGGCGCCTTAAGGCGCCGTTTTTATGTTCATCGAAAGGTTGCTTAACTTAACGAGAAGCTGGCCGTGGCACCTCTGAAATCTCTTGCAACTGCCCTTCAATCCAGGCTTCAACATCCACCAGTACCTCATCGGGGGTACGGCCTGCAGTTTCAATAGGCGCACCAATACGGACCCGAAGCACGCCGGGGCGCTTTACCCAATGGCGACCAGGCCAGCGCTCACCAGCATTATGCGCCACTGGCAGCACCGGCACGCCTGCTCGGCAGGCCACCACGCTACCACTCTTGTTGTAGCGCTTTCGGACTCCTGGGTCGACACGCGTTCCCTCTGGAAAAATAAGCACTGAAAGCCCCGTTCCCAGTCGCGCGACACCCTGCGTCAACACCTGTTTCATAGCGCGGGCAGGCTTCGAGCGGTCCAGACTAATCGGCCGTAACAGACGTAACCCCCAACCAAAAATAGGCAGTCGCAATAACTCCTGCTTTAATACCGTGCAAACGGGTGGCTTCATCACCTGCAGAAACACCGTTTCCCACTCACATTGGTGGTTAGCCTGGATCACACAGGGGCCCGCCGGAATATTTTCTCGCCCCTGAATGTCGTATCGCACGCCACACGCAACTTTGAACCACGCCATCAAAAAATGGTTATAGAGGTTTAGCAAACGATAACGGGCAGCCAACGGCAAAAACGGTGCAATTGGCAAAAAAAGAATGCCAATCAACAGCATGGCAGAAAAATATCCCACATAAAAAACCAAGCTGCGAACCAGATTGATCAAGCCAACTCTCCTGTCCCTTCGCCCTGCTGTTGTTCCCGCAGCAAACACCACGCATCCAGCATTCGCCCTACCTCCAGCCGCCATGGCTTTTGGTGGACACCAAAAACATCGAGTACACGGCGGCAATTAAGGACTCGCCGCAGCTTGGCATCATGGTGATGATTAAGTGCTTGCACTTCGCCAAGGGCGACACTTTCGCCGCGACCTTCCAGATGGGTTGCCAGTTGGGTGCGAACCATTGAGGTAAACGTAAACGCACTGACAGGCTCGGTGCCCGCTAAGTGGTAAGCCCCCCAAGCCTCGGCCCCACAGGCTTGCTGCTGCAGCATGCCTATCAACGCCATGGCGACAGCATCGGCAGACGTAGGGCAAAAAATGACATCTTCAGCGGCGCGAGCAGACTGCCCAATCATCAAGCTGTCGATTATTTCGTTTAGCCACGCATGGCTGCCTTCCAGCGCAAACAAGGGGCCTAAGCGAACAATGAGATGCCGGTGATACTCAGCACGAATACGATCGCCCGCTTGCACTAAGCGGCGCAGGCTGTCATCCCGGGGGGCAGGCACCACATGTTCATCGATGGGGATCTCAAAACCGTCTTCGTAAAGTTGGTCTGAAACACACCACACCAACGCAATGCCTTGTGCTTGGCATGCATCGACGCAGGCATCAACGGCATCGGCGTGCGCCATTACATCGGCAGGTGCCATACTGAGCGGGTGCGCTAATGGGGGGATAATCACCGCATCAGGTGTTATCGCCTGGAGTTGAGCGGAGGTAATCGTAGTACCCTGCTCAATAACAAGCTCAGTATCCGTTCTACGACTGGCTTCTCGGGCTAATGCCAAACTTAAGCAGTGCCCCGCATCTAGTATCAGCAGCTTCACAGCAGAACCTCCCTCTCACCTAACCCCAGTAATGTGGCGAACTATTCAGTTCAGGCGATCAGAACGGAATTTCGTCGTCAAAATCATCGAAGTTGCCTGGGTCGGGGGCCCCATAATTGCTGTTTTGATTAGCCGGGGCTGGCTGGTTGTGCTGTGGTCCACGAGCAGGCTGGGGCGCGCCGCCATAGTTACCTTGAGGAGCACCGCCCTGGGGAGGGTAACCACCCTGCTGAGGCATACCGCCACCCTGATGACCCTGAGGGGCCGCATGCTGAGGAGCTGGGTGCTGCGGCGCGGGTTGCTGCTGGGCCGGCGCACCTTGCGCAGGGTTATTCTGTGCGTAACCCCCTTGAGGGGCTCCGCCACCCTGGAAATCGCCGCCACGGCTATCTAGCATCTGCATATCGTTGGCCACAATTTCCGTGCTGTAGCGATCTTGACCGTTTTGGTCTTGCCACTTACGGGTTTGTAGGCGACCTTCAATGTATACCTTAGAGCCCTTTTTCAGGTACTGCTGGGCAATCTCAGCGGTTTTATTGAACAACACAATACGGTGCCACTCGGTACGCTCTTGGCGCTGTCCGCTTTGGCGGTCCATCCAGGTGTCAGACGTCGCCAAATTCAGGTTTGCTACCGCCGTTCCTGAGGGCGTAAAGCGTACTTCAGGGTCTTGGCCCAGATTACCAATCAAGATGACTTTGTTAATACCGCGCGCCATAGGTCGCTCCTTTCAATAATCGGTCATATATCAATACCAGTGCCCTCAAGGGTATCACTGATACGGCTGACAGGCCTGAATGCCATGCAGCAAATGTGTGTAAAAGCTTCGCTATGTGTTTAAACCTGGAGGTGTAAACGCTTGCTGTACAAATGATCAGAAGTGGTCGTTACGTCTTGGGTGGCGATAACAACCTCGTCAGCGCTGCTTGATCGAGTTCTTTGCGATTCACTTTCAGGTACATCAAGCGCTCTTCCGGCACCACCATCACATCTTCCACGCCCACGACATCAGCGAGATGTTCCATCAACAGATTTAATGCATCAGGCTGCGTATCGTGTAGTGCTACGACTTCGCTGGAGAGAGGCGGTGGTGAAGGCATACGCCACATCGCCAGCCACCACAGCAGCGCTAGCCCTGCACAGCCGAAGAACACCGCATCAAGGCCCCATAGGTTCGACAACAAGCCACCCAGCGTGCCTCCTAAAAAAGCACCCAAAAACTGGCTGGTAGAGTAAACCCCCATCGCGGTGCCTTTAGCACCCGCGGGTGCCAACTTACTGAGCATTGATGGCAGCGTGGCTTCGAGCAAGTTAAATCCTGTAAAAAAAACAAATAGCCATGCGAACAGCCAGCTCTCTTGGGAGAATGGCAGCCCCAGGCTGCCCAAGCTAATGACAATGGCGCCGATTGCCAGCAGGCATACTAATTTCATGCGCTGGTATTTCTCTGCCACGATCACCAGCGGCACCATGGCAATAAACGACAGCGCCATAATCGCTAGATAAGCCAGCCCGTGGTACTCAATCGCGACGCCTGCATTTAACAGACGGAAAGGAACAGCAACAAAAATCGCCATTAACACCAGATGCAGCGAAAAAATCGACAGATCTAGCCGCCATAAATCGGGGCGCGTAATAACACTTTTAAACTGCTGGCGATCCATCCCCACATCGCGGTGGCGCAAACGGCGTGGTGCGGGCGGCACCCATCGCCAAAGCACCACTAAACCGACGAGCGTTAACAGCGCCGTAAACCAAAAAACTCCCGCCAGGCCCGCCCAAGCCGCCAGCCAGGGGCCAAGAACCATGGCAATAGCAAACGACACGCCAATGGAGAGCCCAATCGTGGCCATCGCCGCCGTCCGCACCTGCTCGCGGGTTTGATCGGCCAGTAGCGCCATAATCGCGGCAGCAACGGCACCACAGCCCTGCAGCGCGCGGCCCAAAATAATCCCGCCGATGGAGTCTGCCATAGCAGCGACCACGCTTCCTACGGCAAAAATCAGTAAGCCCATGGCAATAACGCGCTTACGACCAATACGGTCTGACAGCAGGCCAAAGGGGATCTGTAGCGTTGCCTGAGTTAGCCCATAGACACCTAATGCGACACCAATTAACAGCGGGGTAGCACCACTTAAGGTGTCGGCGTAAAGCGCCAACACCGGCAGCACCATAAACAACCCCAGCATACGAGACGCATAAAGCCCGGCTAAGCCGCTGATTGCACGGCGTTCAGTGGCCAGCAGCAGTGCGGAAACCTTGCGCATAATACCCTTGTGGTCAATAAAGAGGCTGAACAGCCCGAGATAACCGTCCATTCTAGCGCTTTGTATCCACGCTGGAAACGCCAAGCGCTGACCCCATATCAATATGGAGCTTTGCCGGGAGGGGTACAGCAAACGTATAATTACACTTTTGCCACGCGATTCGAGGTGTTGATGGACAGCATTCTGGTCAGGGGTGCACGCACCCACAACCTCAAGCAGATCGATGTGGAGCTGCCCCGCGACAAACTTATCGTCATTACCGGTCTTTCCGGCTCAGGTAAGTCGTCGCTGGCGTTCGATACGCTCTACGCTGAGGGGCAACGTCGCTATGTGGAGTCGCTTTCCACCTATGCGCGTCAGTTCCTTTCGATGATGGAAAAGCCCGATGTGGATCACATCGAAGGGCTTTCGCCTGCGATCTCTATTGAGCAGAAATCCACGTCCCACAACCCCCGCTCTACCGTCGGCACGATTACCGAGATTTACGATTACCTGCGCCTCCTGTTCGCCCGGGCAGGCACGCCACGTTGTCCAGAGCACGGAGAAGAACTGGAAGCACAAACCATTTCTCAAATGGTCGACCAAGTTATGAACCTGGCCGAAGGCACCAAATTAATGCTGCTTGCGCCAGTAGTGAAAGGTCGTAAAGGGGAGCACCTGCAACTGCTGGCAGAACTGCGGGCTCAGGGCTTCGTTCGGGTACAGATTGATGGTCAAGTGCTAGAACTTGACGATATTGCCCCGCTCGACAAGCGCAAAAAACACGATATCAGCGTGGTGGTTGACCGTTTTAAAGTGCGCGATGATATTGCCCAGCGTCTGGCCGAATCGTTTGAAACCGCAATTAATCTCGCCGACGGCACGGCGATGATCCACTTTATGGATGGCGATCAGGAAGACCTTGCCTTTTCAGCACGCTTTGCCTGCCCGGTGTGTGGCTATTCGCTTTCTGAGCTTGAGCCGCGGATGTTTTCGTTCAACAACCCGGCGGGAGCTTGCCCCACCTGTGATGGCTTAGGCGTTCAGCAATATTTTGACCCCGACAAGTTGATTAGCCACCCGGAGCTATCGCTAGCAGAAGGCGTGATTAAAGGCTGGGATCGGCGCAACATTTATTACTTTACCCAACTGCAGGCGCTGGCTAAACATTATCAGTTTGAGCTTGAAACGCCATGGATTGAGCTGGCCAGCCATGAGCGTGAGATTATTTTAAATGGCAGTGGCAGCGAACAGATTCCCTTTGTGTATGTGGGTGACCGCGGCCGCAAGGTAACGCGCGAGCACGCCTTTGAAGGCGTACTACCCAATATGCAGCGCCGCTATCGGGAAACCGAATCCAATATGGTGCGTGACGATCTGGCCAAGTATATCGCCGTGCAGCCCTGCGCCACCTGTAGCGGCTCGCGGCTGCGCAAAGAGTCACGCCATGTGTTTGTCGATGACCATAACATTGCCGATATTGTGCACTTACCTATCGGTGAGGCATGGCGCTACTTTGCCGAGCTTTCCCTACCGGGCCGCAAAGGCGAGATTGCCGATAAGATCGTTAACGAAATTCATGCCCGGCTAGAGTTTTTGGTTAACGTAGGGCTCGACTACCTGAACCTGGAGCGCAGTGCTGACACGCTCTCGGGGGGCGAAGCACAGCGTATCCGTCTCGCCAGCCAAATTGGCGCGGGGCTGGTGGGCGTGATGTACATTCTGGACGAGCCCTCCATCGGCCTGCACCAGCGGGATAACGACCGTCTGTTGAAAACCCTGGAGCGCCTACGCGACCTGGGCAACACCGTGATCGTGGTTGAGCACGACGAAGACGCCATTCGCGCTGCGGACCATGTACTCGACATCGGTCCTGGTGCCGGAGTCCATGGTGGCGAAATTGTCGCTCAGGGCACGCCTCAAGACGTGATGGACAACCCCAATTCACTGACCGGCCAGTACTTGTCAGGCACCCGAGAAATTGCCGTACCGCCCTACCGCATTCCCGGCAATCCGGAAAAGCAGCTGGTGGTGCGCGGCGCGACGGGCAATAACCTGCAAAACGTCACGCTTAGCCTGCCGCTGGGGCTGTTTATTGCCGTCACGGGGGTTTCCGGCTCGGGCAAGTCGACGCTGATCAACGGCACCCTGATGCCGATTGCGGCCCGCGAGCTTAACCGCGCCACTACCTTGACCCCGGCTCCCTATGAGAAGGTAGAGGGGCTTGATCAGCTCGATAAAGTGATCGATATTGACCAGAGTCCTATCGGTCGTACGCCGCGCTCAAACCCAGCCACCTATACCGGTATTTTCACCCCGATTCGTGAGCTGTTTGCGGGCACTCAGGAAGCGCGTTCGCGGGGCTACAAGCCAGGCCGGTTCAGCTTTAACGTTAAAGGCGGCCGCTGCGAAGCGTGCCAGGGCGAAGGCATGATCAAGGTAGAGATGCACTTCCTGCCAGATATTTATGTGCCCTGCGATGTGTGTAAAGGCAAACGCTACAACCGCGAAACGTTGGATATCCACTATAAAGGCAAAACGATCCACGAAGTGCTGGCCATGACGGTAGAGGACGCCCTGGAGTTCTTCAGCCCAGTGCCTGCTATCGCTCGTCGTTTGCAAACCCTGTTGGATGTGGGCCTCTCCTATATCCGCCTAGGACAAAGTGCCACTACCCTTTCTGGCGGTGAAGCGCAGCGTGTCAAACTAGCCCGTGAGCTAGCCAAGCGTGACACCGGAAAAACGCTCTATATATTGGATGAGCCCACCACTGGCCTGCATTTTGAGGACATCCGTCAGCTACTCACGGTACTCCACCGCTTACGTGATCACGGCAATAGCATTGTGGTGATCGAGCACAACCTGGATGTGATCAAAACGGCCGACTGGATTATTGATCTTGGCCCAGAAGGTGGCTCTGGCGGTGGACAAATTATTGCCGAAGGAACACCAGAACAGCTTGCCAAGCAGAGCGTTTCCCATACAGGGCATTTCCTGGCACCGTTGTTAAAGCGTGGTAATCGTGCCAAAAAAACCGCCTAGCGCCACTTCCAGGGTGGGCAACTCCCCCCCTGGAAAATGACAGCGATATACCTGCCCCTCCCCAAGGACGACAAGAGAGCAGAAAAGACCAAGCAACATAGGACGGCCCTGTTTATATTGATTAACGTTTATATTGATCAACAACGCGGCCGGTTAATCGTTGCTAACCTGTTTAGGAGAAGGAAGCTGTGGATCAGGATAAAAGCTGCATTATTAGCCACTTCAGTCACTACTGCTCACTCACTGAAGCAGAAAAAGCGCTATTAACCGAATTGGAAGAGAGTCCTACCGATATCAAAGCAGGGTCGCTGCTGTGGGAAATTGACGCCCCGGCGAATGAGTTTTGCACCTTGCGCAGTGGCTGGGCTTACTCCTATCGACATTTAGAAAACGGTGATCGGCAAATTCTGGAAGTATTTTTGCCTGGCGATATTATCGGTTTGCGAGAGTTTGCGTTTTCCAAGCGGCTGGAAAACGTGCGCATGATTACTGACGGTGTGGTCTGCCATTTCCCTCATAAGCGCATGCTAGAGCTATTTCGTCAGTCACTAACGCTGACCTCGGTGATGTTTGCCATTGGCAGTCGCCACCAGGCCCTACTCACGGAACGGCTGGTCAACTTAGCGCGGCGTAGTGCCAGGCAAAAAATGGCCCACTTTCTCCATGAAATGTACCTACGCTTACGCCAAACTAATCATGACATCAGCGAACAGTTCCGCTTGCCACTTTCTCAAGAACAGTTAGCCGATATTCTAGGTTTAAGCCCGGTTCATGTGAGCCGCACGTTTAGCGCATTGAGTGAAGATGGCTTGGTGTTCCGTGACCGCCATAACGTCACTATTCCCGATTTAAAGGCGCTGGCTACCGAGGGAGAATTCGACGACTGCTATTTAACCGATAACGTCAGGCCGCTGCTTATTAGTGCCTGAGCCTTAGCGTCTGAATCAACGGCAGGTTTTTTGCTCTTAAAACTTTTTGTTCTCAAAACAAGCAACGCCGCGTGGCTCTCTAGGCCACGCGGCGTTGTTCGTTAGCGTTCTAGTGGGTTTGTCTGGCTTAGCCGCACTTAGACCAGCCGCAGCCTGCATAGCAGGTTGGGCAGCCATCCATCATAATAAGCTCACCGCGACACTCAGGACAGTTACCCACAACTGCCGGGCCACTGCCTTCAGGCTTTTTTACGACGTTTTCTTGCTCAGCGGCACCGCCAATCGGCTCCACGGCGCCAACCGCTGGGCTGGTCTCTGGCTCATCGGCCGGTGGTTGCCAAGCATGGCCATGCTGCATGCGGTGCGCATAACGCTCTACCAACATTTCTACCGGTACTTGGTTACCATCCTGGTCCAAGAACCCGCGCCGATAAAGAATCTGCTGGATCGACCAGGCAATCGCCGCCACTTCGGAATCGTGAAACATTGGCTTGTTCCAACGGTTCATACCACAGCGCACCAACCCTTTATCCCACGCCACTTTGCGCAGGTCAGCCACTGCCTGGGTGACATATCCCCCGCGCGCAGCCAGGGAAAGACTACGCATCGTCGCCGTAATCCATTGATGCTCGCTGGAAAGCTGTCCTGATGGGAAAAAGAACTCAACCGGGCGCTCAATGACCACACGTCGGCCACCCACCACGCCTTCTACCGGCATAAAAGAGACCAGCAGGTAAACTTTTTTGCGGCCTTCCGCCCCCACGTAAGAGATCTTTTCGGATACCGCTTCTAACGTACCTTCTGGACGCGAGGGAATCCTGACCGTTAGCGGGTCTTCTTCCGGAAGTTCAGGGGCAGGCGCTGTTTGCTCCTGCTGCTTGATACGGTAACCAACGATTTTTGAGGTAATTTCTACAGCCATGGTGTTCTCCACTTAGCAAAGGGTGTCGGGCGATGTTCGTAGCAAGGCGTAGCCCGCCCTTACCATTTGCCGTAGGTGCCCTCTTTTAAGGCATCAAACAGGTTGGCGGCGTTATGCTCTTCACCGTCGTAGACCACCGTTTCATCGCCGGCCAGTTCTAAGGTCTCGCCATTTTCCAGCTCAAACACGTAGGTGGTGTTTTTTAAATCATCTTCACGTACCAGAACGCCCTGAAATGCTTCTGGGTTGAAGCGGAATGTCGTGCAGCCTTTAAGGCGGCTCTCATACGCCTGTAGGTAGAGATCCTGGAATTTCTCAAACGGGAACTCTGTCGGCACGTTAACTGTTTTAGAGATTGCCGAGTCGATCCACTGCTGAGCGGCCGCCTGCACGGCCACATGCTGCTCAGGCGACACGGAGTCTGCGGTAATAAAGTAGTCGGGTAAATCGCTTTCCACCGCATCGGCGGTAATAAAGTGACGATAAGCGGCTAACTCGAACGAGACAACCTCAACCTGCTCTTTGGTTTTCTTACCCGATTGAATGATATTGCGGAAATAACGGTGCGAGAACGAGGGTTCAATGCCGTTAGAGGCATTATTACCCATCGATAGCGAAATCGTACCAGTGGGCGCAATAGAGCTGTGGTGGGTGAACCGTGCACCATGTTCCGCCAACTGTGTGACCAACTCAGGATCGAGCTCAGCCACTTTCGCCATATACTGGCTATAGCGGGCATGCAGAATACGTCCTGGTACTTTATCACCCACCTCATAACCATCGGCGGCGAGCTGGGGGCGCTCACGCATCATCTTCGGTGTAATCGTGTGCTCTTGCTCAAGCACAGGCGCCATGCCTTTCTCTTTAGACAGCTCTAGCGCTTGCTTCCAGCCTTCCAGCGCGAGGTGGCGGCTAACTTCTTCGGTAAAGGCCAGCGACGCTTGAGAGCCATAGGGTATTTTAAGCATGGTCATCGTTGAACCAAGCCCCAAAAAGCCCATGCCGTGGCGGCGCTTGGCTTCAATCTCACGCTGTTGCTGCGGCAGTGGCAAGCCAGCAATTTCCACGACGTTATCGAGCATGCGAGTGAAGATCGCTACCACCTTGCGATAGCGTTCCCAATCAAAGCGTGGCTTGTCACTAAACGGCTCAATCACAAACTTGGTCAAGTTGACCGATCCCAGCAGACAAGCGCCTTCTGGCGGCAGCGGCTGCTCGCCACACGGGTTGGTCGCGCGGATATCTTCGCAGAACCAGTTGTTGTTCATGCGATTGACTTGATCAATCAGAATAAACCCAGGTTCAGCGTAGTCATAGGTCGAGGACATAATGGTGTCCCACAGCTCGCGCGCTTTAATGACTTCAACGACACGGCAAGCCACGCGGCCTTCATCATCGACCGTATAGCCCTCTTCAATGACGGGCCAGTCGCGATATATCAAATCGCCCGCTTTTACATCGTCTTTTTCACCAGGGTGCAATGGAAACGCCAGCGGCCAGTCGGCGTTGTGCTTCACTGCTTCCATAAATTCGTCGGTAATCAACAGGCTAAGGTTAAACTGGCGCAGACGACCGGCTTCTCGCTTAGCTTGGATAAACTCACGAACATCAGGGTGGCCAACATCGAAGGTACCCATCTGAGCACCTCGACGACCACCTGCGGATGCCACGGTGAAACACATCTTGTCGTAGATATCCATAAACGCCAGCGGCCCGTTGGTGCCAGCCCCCGCGCCAAACACAAACGCTCCCTTATGGCGCAGCGTCGAAAAGTCGTAGCCAATACCGGCGCCAGACTTCAACGTCATGCCAGCATCAACGACGGAGTCGAGAATATCGCGCATAGAGTCGCGAATAGTGCGCGAAACCGTGCAGTTAATCAGGCTGACCGCAGGTTTGTAGGCTTCAGCGCCCGCATTGGAAAGGATTCGTCCGGCAGGAATAGCGCCGTTTTCTAACGCCCAGCGGAATTTTGGCAGCCACTCGTTAGCATTGTCACCTTCAACCGCCGCTAACGCTCGCGCGACACGCTCAAAGGTAGCACCCACATCCTGATCAACAGGTTGGCTATGGCGATCTTTTAACCGATATTTAGCATCCCAGATATCTTTTGAGGGAACCTGTAGTGGGACGTCATTCGAAGTCTTCATAGCCTTTGCTGCGGTGCTCATGTCGCGAAACTCCTTCACAACGGGGTGAAATTAGCGCTCAAAACGGTGCGATTATACGTTCTGCGACTATGAAGTATAGACTTGACTTTACACTATATGCGGCATTTTTCTTGTTAAAGACTACTACATATAGAAAAATCAGCGCGTTACCTTTTGCTTATCTTCAACAAACGATAGGCTAATGTTTTTCTTGTGCGATGCCACCCTTATGCCTATTTTAAAGCCTTTTGCGTTAGCGACCTTCAGCGCCCTACTTTCCAGCACTGCGCTGCCTAGCATGGCAGCAACGTTCAATATTGATGCCGTACAGCCCCACGATCATTGGCAGTCAATGGCGTTAACGTTAGGCAGTGAGCGGCACTTTCGCGCCGTGGAAACTCATAGCTATTCGGATGCCACCTTGAGTTTGAACGCAACCCAAGGTGTTTGCGACTTACCATGGCTGGAAATGCGGGTCACGCTGGCTGAACAGCAAGGTGAAAGTCGCGCGGTTAACTTAGTGCCTACCAGGATCCGGGTGGATGATACGCCTATCATTGATACCATGGCCGAGTTTATTACCGAGCGTGGCGATGATGGGTTTTATGCGCACTTCTACCTAAGCGACCTGCAAACATTAATGGCGCAAATGAGCCAGGGAGAGCAGCTGTTTATTGGTTTCGATCAACAGGATAGCGACCCTTGGTATATGACCTTTAGTCTTGACGGTGCTGATGATGCCATAGCGAGAATACAGCGCTTATGCGACCGCGCCGATGACCAATGATAGCGCGTGTCACTGCACGCTTTTTTCAGCGATTTCAACGCGGTTACGCCCATTATGTTTAGCTCGGTACATCGCAGCATCGGCCCGGGCGATGATAGTCTTGCAGCTATCATCGGGCTGCCATACTGCGACACCGATGCTGACCGTTATCGGTTGGCCCAAGCCCTTCACCTGCAGTGTTGCCACTAGCCCACGTAATCGTTCAGCAAGCCCTTCGGCGGCTTCCATACTGGAGTGGGTCGCCAATACCACAAACTCTTCCCCTCCCCAGCGCCCCAAATGATCACAGCCCCGCAGTGAACTTTCCACCATGCGTGCTAGCGAAATCAGCACATCATCGCCCACGCTATGGCCGAGGGTGTCATTGATCTGTTTAAAATGGTCGACGTCAAATAACAACAGTGCGAAAGCCGCCCCATAGCGTTTTGCTGCGACCAGCTCTGCATCAATAGCCTGCTCGATGCGGTAGCGGTTCCACACCTGAGTGAGCGGGTCAAAATGTGCCAACTGCTCTAACCGCTGATTCGCTTCTGCCAGCGCTTTACGCTCGCGCTCCAGATGCATATTGAGCGTGCTGATCTCATAAGCAGAAATGGCCAGCGTTAAATCTTCTCCTAAATCTATCGCGGCTAGCCGCTCAACCCGTTGCCAGGCTTCGCTTTTTCCTGTGACCTCCTCGCACCACGCGTCAGAAGGCGACATCATCATAGGTGGCAGGGATGCTGAAGAGGGCTGCATCGCCCAGTAGAGCGTTTCCACTTGCTCAGGACGAAAAAACATCAGCCAGCCGCGCTGAGCAGGATCGGTAGGCAGCGGCACGGCGAGTACTCCACTCTGCTCTAGCATGTCTAAAGAGCATGTTAGCGGCTCCTTGGCTGTCTCTTGGGTACACCATGGCCCACTATGGATATGGGATTTTTCAATCCGCGTGACCAACTGGCCGATCGTTTCCGGCTTGGGCGTATTGCCTGATTGATAGATACTGCCTTTCACCCATAACGCAACGCCATTGGCACGAAAGAGCGACTTCCATGTCTCGGCATGCTCCGCAAACAGCTGATAAGGCCCCTGAGGCTTTAAGCGATTATTACTTGAAAGCACCAGGCTATCTTGTACGCGCTGCAAATAGCGCGCCTCTTGGCGAGCTCTCAGCAGTAACAGCCGCTGCGTAGCCATTTGCACCAAGGTGCGTACCGCATCTCGTACGGGCGGCGCTACGGGGTAAGGCGCTGCCGAGTGGCAGAATAGCAGCCCCCAAAGGCCGGTATCTCCCTGCATGGCCACGCTTAATGCGCCGCGCACGCCAAGTCGCTGTAAGTACTGTTGACGCTCAGGGGCCGGAGCACGCAAGAAGCTGTCACTTACATCTACCACCACGCTCGCTGGCAGTAAGTGCTCGTAGGGTGCTGCGACATCTTGGATCAGCCGCACCGGATGGCGCTCATAGGCGCGCCGTAGTGCAATGGGGAAGTCTTTGGCGGGAAAGCGTTGCCCTAACAAGGCAGGCAAACGAACCGCCGCTAATTCGACACTCGACTGAGCGCGCCCTTTAGCTAACGACTCGGCTACGATCAAACCATGCCAGTCACTATCGAAATGGCATACAGACACCCGGTCATGCCCGGTTAATTCTTGTACCGACATCACTAGGTAATCAAGTAGCTCTTCTTGATGGGTCGCTTCCGCTAAGCGCATCAGGCGTTCGTTCACCGTGCCAAGCAGACGCTGCTTACCGAGGGAATGAAGGGGTTCTATCTCAACTAACACATGCGCACCGGCACGGTAAGCATGTAACTGGAAACGGTTTGATCGAGCGGGACACTTAAAGGTGAGAGGCCCCGGCAAACGCTGCTGACCTTGTAGCTCATAGCGTACGCGCTGGCTTAAGCGCTTGCCTAGAACGCTGGAGAGCGTTGCGAGACGCCCTTCAGGAAGGCTTACTCTCAGCAATTCAACAAAGTTGCTACTAAATGCCTGTATGCGCCGACAGTCAGCATCGAGCACCAGTAATGCACCGAACGACTGTAGTAGCGAGTGATGCTTCGACACAGAGATGGCCTCAAGAAATCTCTTTACCCCTCAGTCTGCTGCCTTAGCAACAGTTCAACGCGCCGGTTGGCGGATCTACCTTCCGGCGTTGCGTTACTTTCCATGGGTTGGGTATCGGCGTAACCGACTGCCCGCATACGTGAAATAGCAACTCCCTGGCGCTCAAGATACTGGACCACCGCAATGGCGCGCCCTACCGAGAGATCCCAATTTGAGGGGAAGCGAGAGGTAGCAATGGGAACATTATCCGTATGCCCTTCTACTGAAATTTGCCCCTCAAAGGATGCTAACACTGCCAGAAGGCTTTCTAACACATCTTGCCCCTGGGGCGTTAGTACGGCATCACCGCTAGGGAAAAGCAAGCTGTCGTCGATGCGCAGCGTAACACCTTCTTCACCTTGAGAGACACTAACCCCGGGGATATTAAGCTCAGTCATTCGCGGCTTGAGCCCGCTGTGCCGGGGATGGATACCGGTTGCTAAGCTGGCCAACGGCAGCGAGGTGATAGCACTTACAGAATGCACTCTATCGCGGTCAAAGGCTTCCCCTCCCCCGGCGGCGTCAACGCAAGCAGTAAGACAAACAGCGTGATTAACAGCGTTAATACGTCTAAATAGCTCGTTAGCCACCCTTCATCGCCCTCCCCCGGCACAGTGGGCAATTCCAACGCGTGCCGTGAATCACGATCTAGCATGGCGCTACCCTTTTGCCGCAGAACTAACCGTTGGCCGCGGTTTTACAGCGGCATCGCGGATCTCGTCATGATAGTTAGCAACGAAGGAATTGAGCGTTTCTTCAATAAAAGAAGGCAGCCGCCGTTTGGTAATTAACGAAATGCCTTCCAGCACCATGTTCATGGTGATAAGGCGTTCTTCCGTGCGCCGCTCCAGCTTGACGGCAATCGGTTTGAACACCAAGTTGGCGAGCAGAATACCGTAGAACGTTGTCAGCAGAGCCACCGCCATGCGCGGGCCAATAACGTCAAGATCGCCTGCATCCATCACTTCCAGCATATTGACCAAGCCCACCAAAGTACCGATCATGCCAAACGCGGGCGCGTAGGTGGCCATGGTACGAAATATCTGCGCCTCAGCATGCTCCCGTGCTTTTAATCGTGCGATGCGCCAGCGCAGCATATCGAAAATTTCGTCCTCTTTCGTGTTAGCAATCACCAGTTGAATCCCGGTGCGCAAAAAGGGGTTACGAGTGTGCTCTAGCTCCTTCTCAACCGCCCTGACATCGCCTTTAAACCACAAGCGCGCCATGGAAACCAGTTCGTTGATATCATCACGCACATAGGTATTTTCACGCCGAAACACCAATCCCACCAGGCGCACCACGCGTAGCACTTCTTTCAGCGGATAACTAATGAAGGTAGCCGCCAAGGTGCCCGTTACCACAATGGCTAGCCCCGGCAAGTTAATAAAGCTTTCTGGCGACTCTGCAGTAAAAAACAGCACGCTTACCAGCAACAGCATGCTGGCAAAAATACCGATCAGCGTAGATGGGTTCATCAACGGCTCCTCGCCGGTTAGTCGTGATTAATAGTGGCGTTAGGTGGTGTCATATAAGCGAGCGCGAAGCCTGCTAATCGCTTGGCTGTGAAGCTGGGAGACTCGGGATTCGGTCACACCCAGCACCGCCCCGACTTCTTTAAGGTTCAGCTCTTCTTGGTAATACAACGCCATCAGTAGCTTTTCACGCTCAGGTAAGGCGTCAATCGCGTCAATTAACGACTGGCGTTGCTGTTTATCTAACAACTGATCGAAGGGCAGGTTAGTGGCTTCCTCCGTTGCGGACTCGGCCCCTTCGGCCACCAGTTCTTCGAAGGGCAGCAACTGGCCACTGTTCGTATCATTGAGCAATTGCTGATACTCACTAAGCGGCATATCCAGGTCACGCGCGATCTCACCCTCTTCCGGCGGGCGCCCTAACTGCTGTTCAAGGCGACGCACCGCATCATCCACGGCTCTGGCAGAGCGGCGTACACTACGCGGCAACCAGTCACGTGTGCGCAGCTCATCCATCATGGCACCGCGAATACGCTGACTTGCAAACGTGGCGAACGTTGCTCCCTGGGTCGCATCAAAACGCCCTAGCGCTTCTAATAAGCCCACCATGCCAGCTTGAATAAGATCATCCAACTCAATACTTGCGGGTAGTCTTACCTGCAGCGTTAAGGCCTGACGTCTTACCAGTGGCATGTATTGGGTTAACAGCTCGCTCTGTTTAATCCTGCCTTGTGCTGTATACATCCTCGTGCCTCACGGCTGAACTCTGTTCACTGGTAATTCACAATCACTTGCAGTTCCTGCACCCGTACCGGGCGCTGGCCCGGCGTCAACGCAAAACGAAAGTGCAGCGGCCCACTGACCTGTTTTCCGGCTAACGCAGTGGTTGAACCTCGCATAGCAGTTAAAGGAACACACTGCTCAGGGTGGCATAGCCACGCATTAACCGGCGCATTAACCGGCATTTGAAAACGCCAATGAATACGCTCTATCGCAGCATGCTCTACCTGCGCCCCTGCTGGCGGCTGAATGGGCTGGCTGCTGACAGCTCGGTCACTCATCGCGACCAGTACGCTGGGCACCTCACTACTCCAACTGCCCGTCGCGGCATAAGCACTCATGGTGATGACGCTTAGCGCCACCATCAACACCCTTTTGAGCAGCCTGTCAGCTTTGCAGGTATCGACCTTGAAGTCAGCGAGCATCGACATTGTTATTCCTTATCGGGGCGCTTGATAGCCGCTGTTAAAGCACGGCTACATAGCGTCAGGCTAGCTGTCATCGCGCCAGCAGTAAAAGCTCTATATCCAAGTAATAGCTGGCTGCTTCGCGCAGGTTATCGAGTAGACCTCGGCGCGGCAAATCTGGCTCGTGCAGCGCTAACAGCTGCCTAGGGCCACCGTTTTCCTGCATTTGCCGCAACGAGCGGTACATCTGGGCGAAAGCATCGGCATCGCTATTAATCCATAGTGCCCAACGCGGAAAGCGCGCTTTCAGTTGGCTAAGATTAGCGGCATCCGCATTGACGATGTGAATATCCCAATCATCCGGGTCGCCAGCCCAACGTCGCCCCAGCACTGACCATTGGGCTAGGCGCCCTTTTACTCTTGCCACCTGCTGATCGCCACCGTTAGGCATACCGATCACGATAAGCGGCTTCTGCGGCACCGAGGGCGATGCGCTGGTTTGCGCTTGGGCAGCAGTTGGCGGCACCGTTAAAGAATCGGTCATAGCGGTCAGTGGTTCAGCCGCAAGTTCGTCTCCCGTGGGATCACTCTCAACTGACTCTGCTTGGCGCTGCTGGCGCTGTAAATCTGCCCACTTGCGCAGGCCCGCTGCCTGATCCGGGGCGCTCATGCCAGCCCCTCACGGCTAACGCTGCTGAGTTGGCGAATGGCGTCACGGGCCATAAACGCGTGAACAAGCGCATCTAGCATCGCTGTGTCGCGCCGCTTACGCGTGGTGCCCAACAACCTTAACAAATCGGAGCGCAGTGCTATCGCAGCGTCATCATTGGCGATATCTAAGTGTCCCGCTGCAGCAGCGACACCGCTGGCCATCAATAAGCGAACCTCCGAGCTTACTTCGCCATCATCCGCATCTTTCAACTGCTGCCAAGCGCGCTTGGTTAGGCTAGACACCCCTTCGCTTTGCAACTGGATAACTAGAAGCGAACGCACATCCGCACCTAATCGGGCAGGCGTTAACCAGTAGCGACGCGCGATGCGTTTGCCATTTTCTGGATCGCGAACTTCACCAACCCATGCCAACAGCGGAGTACCAGCGGCGTCCTCGACAGCAATATGGGTGTGCCATAGCTGCACCGTTTGACCACGAAAACGTAGATCAGTGTGATGTGTGAGCGGGCTATCTGTGAACAGCTGACGCTGGGCATAACGCTTGCCCTGACAGTATACCCGTTGAGTGGCAGCTACTTGCGTGATCCAGGTCAAGTGTTGGGCTTCTAGCCACGCTAACGTGGCGGGGTCGGGAAACACGGGGAGCAGATGTACGGCGGCCCCCATCGTTTCGCCCTGGTGCAGCAGCCGTGATTGCCAGCCTGCGGGCTGACGGTGCTGTAGGCTGGTTAGCGCTAGCCAACCGCCATCGGCGTCTAATCCAAGATCGGGCATCGACCAGTCACAGCCCCGCTCATTACGGCGGGGAGACCATGCCATGCCCAGTCCCTTATCCGCGCAGGGCTCGCTAGCCAGTAGTGCATCCAAGCGTTTATCTTGCAGCACGCCCGGTAAGGAGGCGATATCCCATACCGACTCTAGCGCTGAAAACCCAACAATCCTTTCACGCAGCCGCGTCAGCACAGAGCTGAGGCGGCGCCCTTGCCCCAGCACGTCCCGCGACCAGCGCGGCAGACTCACCGAGTGAGGCTGCGCAGCGGAGGGCGAAGATCGCTCTTCACGCCCCCTCCCCAATGGGGTATTAAGCGCTTGATCGATCAGCGCAGCAGGGTCCGCAACCGCCATATCTTCTGGAACACGTTGCCCGTACGAACCAAACAACACGCGCAAGCCATGGCGTATGACAATATCTAGCACGGGGGCTAACCGGCCAGCTTCGTCCTGCTTGGTAATAATGCAATCATCTAACTCAGCGCCAGCCGCCCGTGCGGCTTGGCGATAGCGCAACACGACCTCTTCTAATGTTTCAGGCTGGCTAGCTGCATTCAACAGCAGCACTAAGCGCACGGACGCTTGCCCACCCTGCAAATGGGCAATTTGCTCAATCACACGCTGGTCACGCTGGCTCATACCGACGGTGTCGATAATCACCCACTGTTTACCTTGCAGTCGTCCGACCAGCTCATCAATCGGCTGCTCGGCGTCTAAGGCATACATGGGGGTATCCAGCAGGCGGGCGTAAATTCGTAGCTGCTCGTGGGCACCAATACGAAAGCTATCGGTGGTGACAAGGGCCACAGGTCGCGTACCGTGGCGCATCACGAAACGAGCTGCTAGCTTCGCAGTGGTGGTGGTTTTCCCCACCCCCGTAGGCCCCACCAGCGCGACAATTCCCGCTTGATCGAAAAAACCGGTTTCTTCTTTCAGTACCGGTAACCGCGCCATTAGCTGCCCACGAAGCCACTCGATTGCAAGCGCGCTATCGGCATCCGGCTGAGCCAATGACGTCGGCAGCGCCGCCAGCACCTCGTCGCTTAGCTCCTCGCTGAAACCAACGCTAAGCAGCTGTTGGCGCAAACGAAAGATTGGGTCGTCAGTGGTGGCAGAGACGGGCACATCGGCAGCTGGCTGCCGCTGGGCAAGCAGCTCCCGCATTTCCTGCATCTCGCGCAGCAAGCGTTCACTCATTGCCTGCAGCGGATCGGAATCTTGCGCTGAAAAGGCGATTTGGGGAGCTGGGGTAGGTGGAGGTGGCGACGTAGGGGAAGGTTCAAAATGATCGACCGCTTCATCCGCCATTGCCAATATTTCAACCCCATCCTCGGTACGGCGATTGGCGACAATTAAAGCGTCATCACCTAATGTTTCGCGCACTTGGCGCATCACATCGCGGCTGTTTGCTCCAACAAATCGTCTCACGCTCATGCTTTACCTGCGCCTCTTTGTGATGGTTTGGTAACGAGTGTTCTGCGTCAATCTCACGCCCGTCCTCCTACTACCGTAGTGACTCGTAACGTACGGTCATCCGGTATTTCTGCTTGAGACATCACCACCAAATGACGCACACGCCGACGTAAGAAACGCGATAGCACAGCACGCAGCGAGTGCTGTACGACCAGCACCGGTGCTTCACCGCTACCTTCATGACGCTCCAGGGCCTCTTGTGCCTGTGTCATGAGCGTATCAGCCAGCCCTGGCTCCATCGCACCGTTACCATTCATGGCCTGCATAAGCACTTGCTCTAACTGGGCATCAAGCCCCATCACGTTGAGCGTTTCCTGGCCGGCAAACCACTGCTGGGTAATCGCTCGACCCAAGGCAACACGCACCAGTGCGGTCAGCTCATTAGCATCTTTTTGCTGCCCAGCATGCTCTGCCAGCGTATCCAGCACCGTGCGCATATCGCGTATCGAAACATCTTCATCAAGCAGATTCTGCAGAATACGCTGCAGTACGGTGAGTGAAATGGCTTTCGGCACCACCTCTTCGACTAGCGACTTTTGATCCTCACCCAGCTTATCGAGCAGCTTTTGCACTTCTTGCCGTCCCAGCATTTCTGGCGAGTGGCGATGCAGCAGGTGATTTAAGTGGGTAGCAATGACCGTGCTGGCATCCACCACGGTATAGCCGTACACCTGGGCGTGTTCACGCTGATTGGCATCGATCCAGATGGCGGGCAAACCAAAGGCCGGGTCTTGGGTGGGCGTCCCCTGTAATTCGCCTGATACCTGACCTGGGTCGATTGCCAACCATTTGCCCGGCTGTGCATCCGCACGGCCAATTTCCGCCCCCTTCATAGAGAGTACGTAGGTATTCGGCGGCAGCTCCAGGTTATCGCGTATATGCACCACGGGCGGTAAGAATCCAACCTCTTGGGCAAACTTCTTACGCACACTTTTGATCCTAGCCAGCAGCTCCCCTTTCTGGCGGGAGTCCACTAGGGGAATAAGCCGATGCCCCACCTCAAGCCCCAACGTATCAACCAGTTGCACATCTTCCCAACTGGCTTCCGGTGACTCTTGTTGGGGCAGTGGCACGGCTGAGATTTCCTCTTTTACCAACGCCTGCTCTTTTTGACGAATCAAATACCACGCTAAACCCGCCAGTAGGGCTGTAAAAATCAGAAATACCAGGTTTGGCATCCCAGGCACCATGCCCAGCAGCCCCATCACCATCGCAGAGAGGATCATGACCTGAGGATTAATAAATAGCTGGCTGATCATTTGCTGACCAACATCTTGGTCAGTATTGACGCGTGATACGGTGACACCGGCGGCGGTTGAAATCACCAGCGCAGGGATCTGGGCCACCAGACCATCGCCGATGGTTAGCAACGTATAGGTACGGGCGGCATCTGCAAAGCCCATATCGTGCTGCATCATGCCGATCAATAACCCACCGATAATATTGACCACCATGATGACCAAGCCAGCCATGGCATCACCACGCACAAACTTGCTCGCACCATCCATAGAGCCATAAAAATCTGCTTCCTGGGCGACTTCAGCCCGCCGCTTTTTAGCGTCCTCTTCACCAATCAGGCCTGCGTTCAGGTCCGCATCAATCGCCATCTGTTTGCCAGGCATGGCATCCAGCATAAAGCGAGCGCCCACTTCGGCAATACGCCCAGCCCCCTTGGTAATAACCATGAAGTTGATGATCACCAGGATCAAAAAGACCACCAGACCAACGGCAAAATTACCGCCGACCAGGAAGGTACCAAACGCTTCGATGACTTTACCGGCCGCATCCCCGCCTTGGTGGCCTTCCATCAGTACAACACGGGTCGAGGCCACATTGAGCGATAGCCGTAATAGCGTGGTAAATAACAGCACCGCAGGGAAAGCGGCAAAATCGAGTGGCTTTTCCGCAAACATGCTGACCAGCAGCACCATGATGGCCAGTGCGATATTGAACGTGAACAGCAAATCGAGCGCGAAGGGCGGCAAGGGCAGAATCATCATGCCCAAGATCATCAGAATCAGCAGCGGCCCTGCGAGCAGCTTCATGCGCACATCGCCCATCCAATCGCGCTGATTGATCAATTGGGTTAAGCCTTTCATGATTGCGCCTCACTGCCACCGGCATCTCGATTGGAACGTTCCATTTCGGGAGGGACCGATAAATTGTCTGGGGTTGGGGGCACCTCGCCTCCTTGTTGTGCGACCTGCTTCAGGCGGTAAGCCCAGGCCATCACTTCAGCCACTGCGGTATACAGTTCCGCAGGTACTTCAGCATCTAAATCCACGTGATGATACAGAGCGCGCGCCAAGGGAGCGGCCTCCAATCGCGGCACACCGGCTTCCAAGCCTATTTCGCGGATACGTGCGGCCACTACATCGGCCCCTTTGGCCACTAGCCTTGGGGCGCCCATGCTACCTTCCTTATACGCCAGGGCCACCGCATAGTGGGTTGGGTTGGTGATAATAACGTCGGCATCAGGCACTTTACTCATCATCCGCCCTCTGGCCATTGCTTGCTGCTGCTGGCGAATACGCCCCTTGACGTGGGGGTCGCCTTCCGACTCTTTATGCTCTCGCTTAACCTCTTCCTTGCTCATACGCAGCTTTTTCGCATTACTCCAAAGCTGAAAAGGCACATCAATTAAGATAACCACCACTAGCGATAAAACGATCAGGCCAGCGGCCAGCGCCGACATATTCAATGCGCTTGCCAATGCTTGCTGAATGGGCTGGTTCATTAGCCCCATAAACTTGCCAAGGTTGGCGTACAGAAACGCCGATGCAATGCCGCCGACCAGGATTGATTTGGCAATCGCTTTGGTTAATTCAATCAATGCCTGCGACGAAAAAATACGCTGTAACCCTTTCACCGGGTTTAGCTTCGACAGTTTGGGCTGCATTGATTTTGCCGAGACTAACCACCCCCCAAGTAATGCGGGTGCGACCAGGGCGATCACCGTCAACAGCAAGAACAGCGGCAACATTGCAAATAGTGTGCGCTGCCCCAGATCCAGCGCATTGACCAGCATCGGGGTACTTTCCATGGCATGACGACGCTCAAATAAGAAGGCCTGCTCCATCACCATGCCCAACTGGTCATAGAGCATTTGCCCCATGCTCCACAGCCCCATCACACCGCCCAATAGCAGCAAAAAGGTCGCCAGTTCTCGAGACCGGGGTACTTGGCCTTCTTCCCGGGCTTTGTCTAAGCGTCGGGGTGTGGCCTCTTCCGTCTTTTCCTGATCGCTGTCGTTATCTGCCATGCGGCCATCCGGCGGTATCTTGCGTGGCTTATCATAAATTCAGCCGCCCCGAGGGACGGCTGAACAAATGCCTATAGTGCCAGATACTGCCTTTCACAATGTCTTAATAACAACGCATTAAAAGCCTAATTCGTCCAATAAGTCGTCTACCTGATCCTGACCAGTAACGATGTCAGGCGCATTGTCCTTCACCTGAGGACCATTCAGCAGCTCTTCATTACGACGTGCGTTGTCATTTTTCCATTGGTCTTCTGCCTTACGCTGCATCGACTCACGGACATGAGCACCCGGCACGTTATCGATCAGCACCTGCACCAACTGATGCTCAATTTCTCGGATGACATCCATCATCTTTTTGATAACTTGGCCGGTAAGATCTTGAAAATCCTGGGCCATCATAATGTCGAGCAGCTCTTTATTTGTCGCTGCAGCGATGGTTGGCACATCACTTAGATAGGTGCGTGTCTCTTTTACCAAGGCTTTGGCATCATCCAACTCTTGGGGCGCTTCAAACCACTCTGCCCAGCGCTTATCGAGCGCTTCAGCACGGTCAGAGAGTTGGTCTTGCAATGGCTGAGCGCGATCAATGGCGTTTAATGCACGTTCAGCCGCCTGCTCAGTCATGGTAGCGACGTAATGCAACCGGTCACGCGCGTCAGGAATTGCTTCCGCTGCTTTCTCGATCTCTTTGTCCAGACCCAGCTCTCGCATGTTATCGCGTAACATGCGGGTAAGTTTGCCGATGCGAAAGATCAGGTCTTCAGCGGCTTCCTCAGATAGCTGGGTAGCGCTATCCTGCTCATGCTGACTCATCGTGTTGTCTCCTCGTTAACCGAGCACTCAGGCGCAGCCGCTTCATTTACCCATCTTATCGAAGATTTTGTTTAGCTTTTCTTCGAGTGTGGCTGCTGTAAACGGCTTGACGACATAGCCGTTAGCGCCCGCTTGAGCGGCCGCGATGATGTTCTCTTTTTTGGCTTCCGCGGTCACCATCAATACGGGTAGCCCTTTCAGTGCTTCATCCTGGCGGATCTCTTTAAGCATTTCTAAGCCGTCCAGATTAGGCATATTCCAATCGGATACAACGAATTCGAAGTTACCCGCACGCAGCTTATTCAGCGCGTCCTGACCATCTTCTGCTTCATCAACATTGGTAAAACCCAGCTCTTTCAACAAGCTGCGAACGATCCGACGCATGGTGGGAAAATCGTCAACTACCAGAAAACTCATGTTCTTATCGGCCATTGGTCATCCTCTCAATCAAATTATTTCTTACATAACGATGCTTAAAAATCGTTCTTAAAACCGTCCTTAAAACGGCTCTTACAACAATCCTTAAAACCTAGAACGCTTCCCACTCGTCGTGGTGGCTAGGCTCTGGGATTCGGCGAGGGCTGGGCGCAGTGTCTGCCTGCGGCCTAGCCGCAGGCACGTTTACTTGGCTACTCGCTGGCAGTGCTTGACGCTGCACGCCCGCTTGGCTAGTTAACAAAGCAAAGACAGCCACCGCCTCTTCTAACTTGTTTGCTTGCTCTTCGAGCGACATAGCCGCCGCGGAGGCTTGCTGAACCAGCGCTGCATTCTGCTGGGTCACTTCATCCATCTGCCCTACCGCTTGGCTGACCTGCTCAATGCCATCGCTCTGTTCCTGAGACGCTGCAGAAATCTCATCCATAATATCGGTCACCCGACGGACAGCCGTCACCACATCGGACATGGTAGTGCCCGCTTGCTCTACCAGCGTAGAGCCTTGCTTGATT
The DNA here is from genome assembly GCF_024182575.1 of Halomonas sp. MS1. Lineage (NCBI taxonomy): Bacteria > Pseudomonadati > Pseudomonadota > Gammaproteobacteria > Oceanospirillales > Halomonadaceae > Halomonas > Halomonas sp. MS1. The sequence continues at coordinate 1,727,343 of NZ_CP098926.1, read as the reverse complement.
TGTGCAACGGAGGCATCAATCAGCGTTTTGATCTCTTTTGCCGCATCGGCACTGCGGCTAGCCAAGTTGCGCACCTCACCTGCCACAACGGCAAAACCACGCCCTTGCTCGCCAGCGCGTGCCGCTTCGACCGAGGCATTGAGCGCCAAAATATTGGTTTGAAAAGCGATAGAGTCGATCACACTGGTGATATCTGCCACTTTCTGGGAGCTGGTAGAAATACCGTGCATGGTCTGCACTACCTGCTCAACCACTTGGCCCCCCTGCTCGGCAGTAGTGGAGGCATCTGCTGCCAGCGTGCTTGCCTGGCGCGCATTGTCGGCATTTTGTTTAACCGTGGCCGTCATTTGTTCCATGCTGGCGGCCGTTTCTTCGATCGAGGCGGCCTGCTGTTCAGTGCGTGATGACAAATCCGCATTACCACTGGCTATCTCACGAGTGCCGTGATGAATTTCACTACTGCCTTCACGAACCCGCGTCACAATCGCCGTCAGGTTTTGCTGCATCGTGCCCATCGCTGAAAACAGACGCCCCACTTCATTTTTGCCTGATGCAGGAACGGGTTCCGTTAAGTCAGCCTGGGAAATTTTGTCTAGTCGCCTTACGGCGTCATTCAACGGCGCGATGACCGTACGGCGTAATGCTATATAGATGAGCACAGTCACCAATAGCGCAATTGCCACGGCAAGCGCATTGACTAACATAAACATATCGCCTTGCGCTTCAGCGTCGCCACGAATGCTATCTACCTGCTGAAAACCATGCTGCACAAAAGCAGTGGCGCTATTGGCTAAATTGCTCAATGGCTCAACCAGCTCGCCCCGAAGCCGATTAAAAGCATTGATGTCCATGGTTTCGAACGTCGCATGCTGCTGTTTGACCAAGGCCAGTACGTCGCGAAAGTCGTCTATCAATGCCTCGCCCAATGCGTCGTTTGTCGTCGCAGCGAAGCGTTCAAAACGCTCTTCGGAACGGGCAATTCGATCCAGAGCAATGTCGACCTGGGCATTGGATTGGCGCGTTTGACCGACCATTAAAAAGTTGGATGCCGTTTCCATAGCCAGCATCGCCTGATTGAGCAACGAGTCAGCGCGATTAATCTCATTGAGCTGACTATTACTGATGAGGCTATAGGTTGACAGGTTAGCCTGAGCATTACGGTCTGCCATAAAGCTGATACCAGCTAACACCACTATCAGCATGACAAAGCTAGCCAACGCGGTAATAACGGCAGAGTGAATACTGATATGACGCAGTGAGCGTGTCATTTTTGTCCCCTTTTTTTTTATTTATGCGCAATGGGGTGTTATACCCGCTGAGCACGCCCTGAAGCGGCAATTAAGGCCATCAACCGCGATGGAATATCATCTAACGCAACCACTTCGACTGCTCCCCCGACGGCGATGGCTTCTCTTGGCATACCAAACACCACACAGCTTTGTTCATTTTGCGCAATGGTAGCCGCCCCGGCTTCACGCATCTCAAGCAGACCTGCAGCGCCATCCTTGCCCATGCCGGTCAAAATCACCCCAATGGCGTTTTTACCCGCATGCTTGGAAGCAGAGTGAAACAGCACATCAACAGAGGGACGGTGACGGTTGACCGGTGGGCCATCATTTAAGCGCACGACATAGTTAGCACCACTGCGGACAAGCTCTAGGTGCTGGTCGCCTGGGGCAATGTAGGCATGGCCTGGCAAGACACGCTCGCCATCGGTGGCTTCTTTTACGCTAATTCGGCACAGCCGATCTAGCCGCTCAGCGAAAGAGCGGGTAAAACCACCCGGCATGTGCTGGGTAATCAAGATGGCTGGCGCATTCGCCGGCAGTGGTTCGAGCACTGAGCGAATTGCCTCTGTGCCGCCGGTAGAAGCGCCAATGATAATCAGCTTCTCGCTCGACACCATGGGTGCTTTTAGCTGTGTGGGTGGCGGCGCATTTTTATGACGGGCCTGGCGAGGACGCGAGCGGGCAGCGGCGCGAAGCTTGTCGGTAATTTCAGTTGCATACTCCATCATGCCACTGCGAATACCCAAGCTGGGCTTGGCCACAAAATCCAATGCGCCTAACTCTAACGCACGCAGAGTGATCTCTGAGCCGCTCTGGGTCAGCGATGACACCATGAGCACCGGCATAGGGCGCAGCCGCATTAAACGCTCAAGAAAATCAAGACCATCCATCCGTGGCATTTCTACGTCCAATGTCAGCACATCAGGATTGTGTTGTTTGATCAGATCCCTCGCAGCAATCGGGTCTGGCGCGACGGCGACGACTTCCATATCCGGCTGAGAGTTGATTATTTCCGTTAACAAATCACGAATCAGCGCCGAATCATCAACGCACAACACTTTGATTTTGGCTGCGCTCAAAGCACGCCTCCTTTATGACGGTAGCCACCTGTGTGCCAGCCCACTCCGCTAAGGCGATTGCCAAAAGGAGTCAACGCACGTAACCGATTTATTTTTTTGCGAGGGTATAAACCGTTTGCCCACGCAGCTTGAATGCATCGCTGATATACGAAAAATTTTCCGAGTGTCCCGCAAACAGTAAGGCGTCTGGCTTCATTAGCGGGGCAAACCGTTTTAATATCTTGGCCTGGGTATCTTTATCGAAATAAATCATAATATTACGACAAAAAACGGCATCAAAAGGGCCTTTTACCGACCACTGGGACGCCAGCAAATTGAGCGGCAAAAACTCCACCAACGATGAGACTTCTGGCCTTATACGTGCCAAACCTGCATGACCACCGGTGCCTTTCTGGAAAAATCGCTTAACCCGCCCTTCGTCTAATTTACGCACCTGTTCAAGCGGATAAATACCGGCACGCGCTTTACTGAGTGCGTCGGTGTCAATATCGGTGGCAATGACTTTGGCCTGGGTGGCTTTTGGCCCCAAGGTTTCTAGCAGCGTCATTGCAATCGAGTAGGGCTCTTCCCCGGTGGACGCCGCTGAGCACCAAATAGTCACGGGACTTTGCTGTTTCTTAATGTGCTCAGCTAATAGCGGAAAGTGGTGCGCCTCACGAAAAAAAGCCGTGAGGTTGGTGGTTAAGGCGTTGGTAAACGCCTCCCACTCTTTAGCGTCCGGCTGGCGCTCCAACCGAGACAAATAGTCGGTAAAACGCGTAATACCGTGGTGACGCAGTCGCTTGGCTAAGCGGCTGTAGACCATTTCACGCTTATGCTCAGCCAGCACTATTCCGGCACGCTGGTATATCAATTCTCGTATACGCGCAAAGTCGGCATCGGTTAGCACCAGATCACGTTCGATCTGCCCTCCCGATGCCCACTGGCCGACGTCAACTCCCCGCTCGCGTTGGTCGATCAAAATTCTTCCCACTCCTCTACTGCGGCCAGCTGCCGCGTGGTTGGCGACGAAGGCGGTTTAGTTGGGCTATCTGGGAGCAGTGTTGGCGACCGATAGGCAGTAGGTGCTGTGCTAAGCGCTGTTGTTGGCGAGTTTTGATGATTCAAACGAAACGCCTCAACCGACAGGGCCAATAGACCCGCTTGCTGCTCTAATGCCACGGCGGCGCGCGCTGTTTCCTGAACACGAACGGCATTCTGCTGTGTCGCTTGATCCATTTCGGCAACGGCTTGATTCACTTCCGCGATACCGTGGCTCTGTTCTGCTGACGCTGATGAAATGTCATGCATGATCTGGGTAACATTGCGCGCCGCGTCGGCCACCTCACTAATCGCTACTTCGGCTTTTTTGACCAGCCCAGCACCCACATTGACTTCTTGATTAGAACCATCAATCAACACGCGAATCTCTTGAGAAGCACTTGCGCTTCTTCCTGCCAGCTTGCGCACTTCTTCAGCAACCACCGCAAACCCACGACCATGCTCACCTGCCCTGGCGGCTTCTACCGATGCGTTGAGTGCCAGGATATTGGTTTGAAAAGCAATCGAGTCAATCACATTGATGATGTCAGTCATTTTTTGCGAGCTTTGGGTAATTCGCTGCATATTCTCGACCAATTGCGACATTAGCTCCCCGGTCTGGGTCACTTGCTTAGCATTGTTATCGGCAAGACGGCGCGCTTCTTGAGCGTTATCGCTGTTTTGACGCACAGTCGTGGTCATTTCTTCCATGCTGGATGCGGTTTGCTGGAGCGACGCGGCCTGTTGCTCGGTACGAGACGATAACGCCTCATTACCGCTGGCAATATCCCGCGCGGCAGGGGTAACCACATTAATACCGCCTTTTACATCGCTGATAATGCTGCTCAAACTTTTCCGCATAGTGTTCAGCGACTCCATCAGCATCCCAACCTCATCCCGCTGGTGGGGGGGCACTTTTGCGGCTAGGTTTCCGCCCGCAATTTGCAAGGTAAAGCGAGACGCGCTTTTAAGCGGCCGAACAATGGAACGTAACATCAGCCCCCCAAGCAGGATAAGCGCCAGCACGCCAACACCTAGTACAGCGGCCTGAGCGCTTAACATGCGGGTTTGACCTTGCTCAGCATCAGCAGCCATTACCTCCGCGGCCACCTGTTTTTCAGCGATGAGCTGGTTCACCATCGTCGAGAGTTCGCGCCCTTCGTTATTCATCACACTGATGACTGCGTCCAAACCGGTAAACACCTGATACGTGTCTTCTGCTTGCAAGACGGTTTCCGCTTGGAACATGCCATTGTCTAAAAAGCTTTGCAGCTGAGTATTGAAGGAGCTGGCTAGCGCTGTCGTGTTGACATCTCGGGAGTAGTATTGCTGCCAAGCTGACTCGATCGTCGCCGCGCTCTTGGCAATCATGTCGCCCATCTCGAAGCGCTGTTGAATCAGCTCCATACGCTCTGGTTCAATCATGGCCTGGCGTGTTTGCGCGATGGTCTGGTCAATTTGCTGTAAGCGAATAACATCTTGCAGGCCATCATGATTAAGCGTCGCTAACCGCTCTCCGGCGACGTTAAGGCCATACAGCCCAAGGCCACCACTCACCAGCAGCAGTGCGCCAGCGACGACAATCATGCCAACCAATTTGGCGCGCAGGGTATCCAGTCGTATCCGTTTTAAGCCTTGAGTTAGACCTTTCTTACGCAACTTCCCCTTGTCTAAATAGAGCTGTTTGTTACGGCCTTCACGGATTTCAGCGTAGGCCTGTTCCGCTTGGGCGATCGCCTCTCGGGTTGCCTGCACCCTGACAGAGGCATAGCCAACGACCTGGTCGTCTTCAATAATCGGCGTTACGCTGGCACTCACCCAGTAGTGGTCACCATTCTTACAGCGGTTTTTAACCAGTCCTCGCCATGTTTCACCGCTTTTCACGGTCTGCCACAGGTTTTCAAATGCTGCCGACGGCATATCCGGGTGTCGAATCAGGTTATGGGGCGCACCTATCAGCTCTTCATACTGAAAACCACTGATCTCGATAAACGCCGGGTTGGCATAGGTAATGCGCCCTTTAAGATCCGTACGCGAAACGAGGAAATCATCACTCTGTAGTTCAATTTCACGCTGAGTGACTGGCTGGTTATTACGCATCCGCATACCTTATTTTTAGTATTGAAGCCGAGGAAGTCATGAGCCTAAACCGCAAGACCTAAAACGCTTCCCACTCATCGACTGCCGTGTTGCGAGCAGGTGTTTTTTTGGCCGCCGGGGTTTGGGCAGCAGGTACTGGCTGAAGAGCGCGGGGCCGCACGGCATACTTCCCCTCTGCCAGGGCAGGCGTCACCTGGAAGCGCTCAACCGCTTCTCTAAGGCGTGCCGCTTCGCTTTCTAATTCGTTGGCGCTACGTGCTGCCTGTTGAACCAGCTGGGCATTTTGCTGAACAACCTGATCCATTTGGGCAACCGCTTGATTAACTTGCCCAATACCATTGCTTTGCTCTTCGGAGGCAGCCGCAATCTCATCCATAATATCGTTGACCCGCTGCACCGCAGCGACAAGATCCTGCATGGTTTTTCCCGCGTGATTCACCCGCTGGGTGCCCGCGTCCACTTTGCCAAGCGATGCATCGATCAGCGTGCGAATTTCTTTGGCAGCATTAGCGCTGCGGCTAGCGAGACTGCGAACTTCCTGTGCGACAACGGCAAACCCTTTGCCATGTTCACCCGCACGGGCGGCTTCTACCGAGGCATTTAAAGCGAGAATATTGGTTTGAAAGGCAATGTTATCGATCACCGTAATAATGTCGGCAACCTGGTGGGAGCTGGCGCTAATGTCTTGCATGGTTTCAACAATATTGGCAACTTCTTCGCCGCTGCGTTTGGCGGTTAGCGTTACCTCATTGGCGAGCTGACTGGCTTGTAGTGCATTGTCAGCATTGTGCCCAACGGTAGAGGCCAACTGCTCCATGCTCGAGGCCGTCTCTTCTAGCGAAGAGGCCTGCTGTTCGGTACGTGAGGAGAGGTCGTTATTGCCACTGGCGATATGCTGAGAGCGCTCAAAAATTGACGCACCGCTTTGGCGTACCACGCCAACCGTTTCAGACAGTGAAGACTGCATATGCGCCATGGCAGTGTACAACCTGCCAATTTCATTATTGCCAGGCGAGGTAATTTGCTGGCTTAGATCGCCCTGGGCCATTTTCTCAAAGTAACCGACCAGACGATCCAAGGGACGCAACACATTAACGGTCACTCCCCACACCACCACAGCGACCGTTACGCCGGTCATGATCACCACGCCAATCAACACCCAGCGAATACGTGTCGCAAACTCACTGAACGCCGCTTGCTGCGCCTGCAAATCACTCGATGCCTGCACAATAGCGGCACCGTGGTGGAGCGCATAAAGACCTATAGCGCAGGCCACCACCACCAACATTGAAAAAGTGGCTAACACCAGCCCCCAACTGAGACGCACGGTCATATTGCTCATCATTTGACGCAGTAGCGGTGTCACACGCATTACTCCAAACACAACCGTAGTGGCCGATGCTATCCGTAGCACCAGAGAGGGCTGTTTTTTTGGCTTAAGAAGGCACTCTCCCTGTGCCCAGTTACACAGGTATTAGCGGCTGCTAGTGCTATCGACTAAGGCCATTTCTTCGCTGGTTAGCAGCTTATCGATATCAACCAGCACCAACATGCGGTCTTCAAGACTGCCTAAACCGCTCAAGAAATCAGAGGAGAGCGTGACGCCGAACTCAGGCGCTGGTTTGATTTGCTCGGGTGTTAATGTCATGACATCGGAAACGCCATCCACGACAATACCAACGACGCGGTCGGCGACATTGACCACGATAACAACGGTTTGGCCACCGTACTCGACACTGTCTAGGTGAAATTTAATGCGCAGATCGACAATAGGCACAATGACGCCGCGCAAATTGGTCACCCCTTTAATAAAATCAGGGGCATTGGCAATGCGCGTGACATTTTCATAACCGCGTATTTCCTGAACCTTCAGAATATCAATGGCATACTCTTCTTCTCCCAAAGAGAACACCAAAAATTCGCGATTATCGGCTTCTGCGGCGGACAACACCGCTCCATTGTTTGCCTGGCTCATGACGGCTCGGCCTCCTGGTAATAAGAGAGATGGGGATAACTCACCTGTTTTCCGGCTTCTTTCTTGGCACGGCTTAACCGATGTAAACCTGTAATATCTAGAATAAGCGCGACGCTACCGTCACCAAGGATGGTCGCCGCCGAAACGCCCGGCACTTTGCGGTAGTTATCTTCTAAGTTCTTTACAACCACCTGTTGCTGGCCAATCAGCTCATCGACCAACATGGCATAACGACGCCCCTCCCCCTGCACGATGACGGCAATACTTTTGGTCGGGTCGGTAATGGCATTTTCCACATCCAGCACTTCATGGATCGCAATCACCGGCAGGTACTCATCGCGCACTTTAAGCACCACATCATCGCCCGCCATGGCATACATATCGCCTTTGGCAGGCTGCAACGACTCGAGTACCGTGGAAAGTGGCAAAATAAAGGTTTCACTGCCTACTTTGATCGACATGCCGTCAAGAATGGCGAGCGTCAGCGGCAACACGATGCGCGTGTTGGTGCCTTCACCTTTCTTGGATTGGATTTCAACCCGGCCACCCATGCCTTGAATATTCCGCTTGACCACATCCATTCCGACACCGCGGCCAGAAACGTCGGTGACTTCTTTTGCCGTGGAGAAACCCGGCGCAAAAATCAGCTGGAAGACTTCTTCGTCGGGCATGTTGTCGGAAACGTTTAGGCCATTCTCACGCGCCTTGGCCAACAACCGATCACGATCCATACCCGCGCCATCATCACGCACTTCAATCAGAATATTGCCGCCCTGATGGCGTGCTGATAACACTAGCTTGCCAACTCGGGGCTTACCTACCGCTTCGCGCTCATCCGGCATTTCGATGCCGTGATCCAAACTATTACGTACTAGGTGCGTTAACGGATCGGTAATGCGCTCAACCAGACTTTTATCCAGCTCGGTGGACTTACCTTCGGTAATAAGCTCAATTTCTTTGCCCAATTTACCGGCGGTATCACGTACAACACGGGGAAATCGGCTAAACACAAATTCCATCGGAATCATGCGGATCGACATCACCGCTTCCTGAAGATCCCGCGCGTTACGCTGGAGCAGACTCATGCCATTTTGTAGCGAGCTATTGCCAACAGATTGATCACCAAGGTCACTGACCGTTTGGTCCAGCATCGACTGGGTAATAATCAGCTCGCCCACCAAATTGATGATTTGGTCGACTTTATCTACCGACACACGGATCGAGGCAGACTCTGCGGCGGCTTTTTTAGGGGCGGATTTGGCTGGCTTTTCTGGCGAGGGTGTTTTGTCAGCGGGTTTAGCCACCGCTGGCGCCGCAGGCTCAACACTATCAGTCGGCTCAACAACATCAGTCGGCGCGGCTGCTGGCGCGCTAGCACTTTCGTCTTTTTCAACGGCTACCACGCTAATTTCGATCTGCTCAGGCTCAATAATGAAGCACATCACCGCTTCAATATCGTCAGCACTAACGTCACCTGTCAGCGTGACTTCGTAACGTTTTTCATCCCCCGAGTGGGCTTGGACATCGCCCAGTTGCTCCAGCTCTTCCACCAGCAGCGTGCGATCTTTTTCGCTGACATTCAGTAGCGCAACCAACAGATGGCGTTCGCTTGGCGAGGAGGACTCAGCAGCCTCGGCGTTGGTTGATGGTTTTTTTTCAACCACTGGCGCGGGGGCCGCAGGTGCATCCAACGTCTGACCAATTTCTTCTAGCGCGATCTGCTGCAGTGTCTGGCAAATTCGCTCGTAGGCTTCTTGGTTGGGCTCTTCCTCGTTGCGATAGGCATCGAGTTGCTCATGCATGATGTCTTTTGCCTCTAAAAAAGTATCAACGAGGTCGGCTCGCAATGTCAGTTCACCTTTGCGTGCGTGATCTAACAAGTTTTCAAAGATGTGCGTGGTTTTCTGCAGCACACTGAAGCCGAAGGTACCTGCGCCGCCTTTTATGGAGTGGGCGGCGCGGAAGATAGCGTTTAGCTGCTCGCTATCCGGATCATCGACATCCAGTTCCAGCAGATGCTGCTCCATATCGGCCAGCAGCTCTTCAGCTTCTTCAAAAAAGGTGTCAAAAAAATCCGCTATATCCATGCACCGCTCCACATAAACGTCTTAGTGTTGTGATAAGCCCTACTCATTCGCTTTCATCGCTCTGAGACGCGCTTTGTGGCAGCGCCTCTAAAAGCGCATCTTCATCAGGCAATGAGGAATCAAAACTCATAACGCCTGGATTACGAATCGCTTCAGCGATTTCTGGCAATAAGACAACGAGCTCAATGCGGCGATTAACCGGGTCTGTCGGCGCAGTGTCAGGCAACCTGACACGATCGGCAAAGCCCGATACGCGCAGCAGTTGATCTGGATCAAGCCCACCAGCAACTAATTCACGCCGAGAGGCATTTGCTCGGTCGTTGGACAACTCCCAGTTACTGTAGCCTCGAAAACCACCGGCATAAGGCACGCTGTCGGTGTGGCCGCTGATGCTTAAGTCATTGGGTAATTCGTTGAGTAGCGGTGCCATCGTACGTAGCAGGTTGCGCATGTAGGGAGCCACTTGATCGCTGCCTAACTCGAACATGGGCCGCTGCTCCGTATCGAGCAGCTGAATACGTAGCCCTTCGCGGGTTAAATCAAAGCGCATTTGGCTACGTAGGTGGCGCAGCTCCGGGTCTTGTTCAATGGCCCGCTCAATACGCTCTTGCAAATCGTTAAAGAAACGCCGCTCCTGAACACTGGGACGGCTATGCTGAAGAATATCAATCCGAGCACGTTCGCCATCGCTGTGGGTCGGGTCTGGGCCGCCGCCAGGAATCACCTGGGTGCTTCCTGACCGATCGCCACTGGTCATTGCCGAGATCAATGGCGTGCTGAAGTACTCTGCAACACTGCGGCGGGTTTCATCGTCGGAAACACTTAAAATCCACATGACCAAAAACAGCGCCATCAAAGCTGTCATAAAGTCAGCAAGGGCAATCTTCCACGCACCGCCATGGTGGGCATGCACCACTTTTTTGCGCCGAATAACAATCGGACGCTTATCGCCCCCCTTACTCATGCATTACCGCCCTTTTTAGCGTCGCGAACATACTCTTCAAGCTCTGCGAAGCTGGGGCGCTCGGTGCTGTGTAGTGCTTTCCGACCAAATTCAACGGCTAACTGAGGAGCATAACCATGCAGGCTAGCCAGTAGCGTGACACGGATACACTGGAGCATTTTTTCTGCTTCTTTGGCTTGCCGTTCGGCATAGCTCGCGATAGGGCTAATAAATCCATAGCCCATTAAAATCCCCAGGAAGGTACCCACCAACGCCATGGCAATCATTTGTCCCATTTGTTCAGGACTGGCATCTCGTAGGTCAGTGCTTTAATAACCCCCATTACCGCCGCTACGATACCGAACGCAGGCATTGCATCACCGACTTTGGCAATCGCATCGATGGGAATATGGGCTTCCTGCTCAAATACTTCGATTTCGTGAAGCATTAACTCATCGATTTCCATCGGTTCCATGCCACCGCTCACCATTAACCGCAGATAATCGGTTAAAAAATCCATAATATGAGGGTCTGCAAGCACCGTGGGATGCTCTTGAAACAGGGGACTTTCCTGAGGGTTGTCAATGTCACGCTCAATGCCCAACATCCCCTCGCGGCGCACTTTAGAGAGGATCTTGTATTGCAGCGCCATTAACTCCATATACAGGGCTTTATTATATTTTTTGGTGCGTTTGAGCCGGGGAAGTATTTTAAACGTGGCTTTAATCGCTTTGCCGTTATTGGCAGCAATAAAAGCGCCAACGCCTGCACCGCCAATAATCAGCAGCTCCAGGGGTTGGAACAAGGGGCCCAAGCTACCGCCTGCCATCACATAACCGCCAAAGACAGATAGCAGTACGACCAAATAACCCAGAGGAATCAGCACAAGCAGTGTCCTTGCGGTATCAGTTTTATCTCAAGGGAGCGCGATTGCCGTGTTTCAAAAAGAAGACACAGAAAAGTCCCGCTCCACGCGTTTCTTAGCCATAGCATACGCAGGCGTAGGCAGTTCTAATGAAAAAGTACCCACCCCTTTTGGTGCTATCTATACGTTAAAGTCGCACTTTATTGGTTATATGCTTACCCGCTGTGGGCGCGGCCGTTTTTTATCTTTCAAAGCCGCGCCTTGCGTGTTTTGCCAGCTCGCGAGGGAGGCTGGCAAATACCGCAAACATAATCATGAGCGGGGCTATGCGCATGCGCGACAAAGTGCCCCCCACAACGCGTACACATGTTGAGCTGCAGCAAGTCACTTTCAAAAAACCGTACCAGTGTCCACGCCCGCGTAAGCCCCAGCACCGGTTCAACGTTTTCAAGGTTTATCTGCTCTTCATACAGGCGGTAAGCTTTGACAAAGGCATCAATACGCTCGCAGCAGGTATTTTTTTGTATACTGTTGTAAATGTTGTAAAACAGCGACGAATGCACGTTTGGCAGCCACGTTACGAACCAGTCCGCGGAAAAAGGCAGCATACCTTTAGGCGGCGACATCCCCCGCACTTCTTTGTACAACTTAATCAAGCGCGTGCGACTTAGGTCTGTCTCGGTCTCTAGTACTTGTAAGCGTGCACCTAACTCAATCAGCTCTATGGCCAGTTGTACTTGGTGCATTTCATCAACCAAGCTTTTCTGACTCACTCGGACTCTCCTACTGGAAACACCTCAAACTCTTCACAAGCCGACAGTAAAGAAGCATGTAACCCTGAAAGACCTTGATCCCGAGGATTCTGAGTAATTTTGCGCAGTTGATGGACGCTCGTTTGGCTTAGCCTGCATATCAGCTGATTATTGCGTGCCAGTTTCGTCAACTGCCGAGCATTTAGAGACACCAGCAGATCGGCAAGCTCACTGTCTACTTTTAAGCGAAACATCGCTGCCTCACGGTCTTCGACCAATAGGCGCTGCGCGAGAAGTAAATACGCTAAATTAATTTCTTGAATTTCATCGAGAAAGCTGGTTTGACTCATAGTGTTCCATCGAACGGCATGGGCGTTTCATTATGACTTTATATCGACGCCTTAAAGGTTTTTAACATTCCTCTGTCATGGTTACATACAACGTTTATATTGGCTACCAACGCTCTTGCCGAAGAATTAACCCTTCTTCGGATAACTCAAATACCCACACAAGAAGCTCTGCAATCACCTGGTATAAACTTGCAGGAACCTCGGCATCGAGATCTAACTGCATCAGCAGTGCCACAAGCTCAGGCGCATCGTGCACATAAATGCCTTGGCGCTGTGCCTCCGCCATAATCCGCTCCGCCAGCTCGCCGTAACCTTTTGCGATCACTCTCGGCGCCTGATCTTTATCTTGATAGGCTAGCGCGACGGCTTGACGACGATGTTCACCCGAGGTCGCCATCATGACTCTCCAAGGTGGCATAGTGGGCTTTCACCTGAACACTGCGAAAATCTAACGCCTGCAGACGTTTTTCCAAACGCTCGCTCCCCAGCTCTAGAGACTGGTAAGTCGACGCCGTATCCGTGGTCAGATCAATGCTTAACACTGATTGGTAAAGTCTCAGTGATGCACTGAACGCTCCCAGATTAGGCACGTCGAGCTGCATATCTGACTGCCAGACACCATCACCTTCTGCCTCTTGCTGGGCACTTTCGCGCTCACCTTCCCGGGTAGGCATATGAATGACTAATGCCATAAAAATACCGGCCCAAACATCACCTTCCCAGCGAATAACCGGCATCACGAGCATATCGAGCTGTTGACGCACCAGGCTCTGCAAACTTTCATGCACAATCTCACGGCCACCGCGCACTAGCGAACTCTCTTCCATTGCCCGCGCGCTTGCCATATCAATACTGGCGGAAGCGCTCGCAGAGACATTGGCAGGCACACTTTCACGCTGCGCGCCTGCTGGCAGGGTACTATCCGGCATAAGCGCAGCTGGGCGGATCAAACCAGCTTGATCACTTGCCACAGGTATCAGCAACGAATTCGGCAATATGGCAACGTTTGTATTACTCGCACCCAATGTGGCATTTGCCGCAAAAGGAGGCATTACAAACGTGGCCAGACTGGCAGGCAGCAGAGGTCGTGGGCCTGGCTGCATCTGCGGTTCTCGCAGCAATTGTTGTCGGGAAGAGTCCCCTTGAAACCATCGCTTTAAATGCGATTCGTAAAACAGTCCGCTATCCCTAACGCTACTTTCTAACCGACTTGCTAGTGCCGTAGCAGAGGGCGCTTCCTCCAATCCCATCAATGGCGCCTGCGGGCGTATCATCGCCGGTGGTGCAGGAAAGCGCAGTAATACATCGGCGATGGTGCGTGCCGCAGGGCTAAAGTGTGTTTGCGTCGAGCCTAGTGGTGTGTTGGCTAGCTCTCCCTTCGCAGCGGGCAGCCGTTGCCCATCAAGCGAGGAGGAAAGACGCCTAAGATCATCGAGTGGCGATGTTAGAGGGCGCCCATCCAAGCTTGAATCGCCTTGCAGTGCACGCGGCCCCTCACCCGGCGGTACTGGTTGCACGGGCGCGTTAAGAGGACGCTGGGACAGCTCGCCCTTACGCCCAAGCACTTGGTGCATGAGCGTATCGATAAGTGGCGTAATGCCACTCACGTAGCCCCCTTCTCCTGATCGCTACCGGTATCGAAAAGCGCCGCATCACCTTGCTGAGGCGCATAAGCACGATGCAGACTTCGCTGACGTTGAGAAACACCTATCAGTTTGCCTAGCTCATCTCGCCTAGCCACCAAACGACGACGAATTTCAACATCATGCTCAAGAATGCTCTCCAGCAACTCTGCTTTTCGCTTCCGGCCATCATCGTCAAGTACGGTTTCTTCATCGCGCTGACGCAACGCTTCAACTGACATCACATAGTGAGTACGCTGCTCGATAAGCTCTGCCCACTGCTCCGCATGCGCGAGCTCGTGCATTTTTGTCACACAGATGAGTAGCTTAGCGTACGCTTCAATAAGCGCTTGCTGGGCATTTTCACGAGCAGTTTCAGAAGCCGACATGCTTTGCCTCACGCACTTTGCTGTTGACCGATTTCACGCCATGCAGAGGCGATGTCTTCAAGCAAACGTTCTGCTTGGTTAAGGCTGTCTTCATCATTTCGAAGGTTTGCGGCTAACAATAAGCGGGAAATGTAGTCATATAGAGAAGCAAGGCGCTCAGCAATATCGCCGCCCTTCTCTTGATCCAGCGCAGCCACCAAGCCATTGTTAATAATATCCAAGGCCTTGGAAATCGACTTCCCCTTTTCAGCCGTGTGACCTGCCTGCATATGAATACGCGCCGCACGGATGGCCGCCTGAGCACCATCAAACAGCATTACAATAAGCTGATGAGGATCAGCTGACATAACGCCGCTTTCCACGCCAACGCGGGCGTAGGCATTGGCACCTCGGCCATAAGCGGCGCCACCGCGGGAGTATGTCATAAGCGGGCTCTCCTTTATTAATGTGAACAACAGCCACACAATCAACGACTCGTGCTGTTTCTCGTTAGCTGTTTCGCGTCCAAAATCGAGCTTATTGACTCGGTTATAACTAGTATCGGCGCCTGACTAATAGACTTTAATGTTTACCTTACTTTTCGCTCAGAAAATTTCGCTCTCTTTGCCAAGCAGTAAACGGCTACGTAGACACCGCCACTTCACGTGTTGGCTTACCCAACCTTTCTAGAACGTCCCCACGCAGCGTATTACCCAACGTCTTGCGCATGGGCGCCTCTGCCTGACGAGTCAGCGCCACTTCAGCCGGCGCACCTTGCTCGTCAAGGCGAACAATCCAAGCCATCTGTTCACTGGAAAAATACGCCAGCGACCCCACCGGCAGTGGTTTGAAATGCTCGATGTAGCGCTTGGTCCAGCGGGGATCAAATTGGTGAGGGTGGCTCAGCAAATGACGATATATTTGCTGCGCCGTTTTAGCGGGTCGGTCTGCTCGATCACGTCGCATCGCTTCTACCACATCGACCACAGCGCTCGCTTTCGCCAGCTCGTTAATATCATTGCCGGTTAAGCCATCAGGATAGCCACTACCATCCAACCGTTCGTTAATACCACCTATCACCGCTTGGGCAACGGCAGCAGAAAGCCACTGACAGTGCTGAAGACGATCTAACAGCAACGCCACATGCTCGCTCATGGCTTGGCGATGAGTGGCCTCGAAGTGTGGCGCCTTGAACAGTATTTGCGGAACAAGCGCTTTACCAAGATCATGCACTAAACCACTCGCTACAACCGCTTTGCGCACATCACGGGGCATATTTGTCCCCACCAAATCGAGCAAATGCACGGCTACTGCAATGCCATGGCGAACAAGCAGCGGTTCTGGCGACAAGCAGCGCGTCGCAAACAGCAGCGCTTCACGGTCTTCTTCGTGGAGCAACAAAAGACGGTCTGCATTACGTGATAGCTGGCGAGAATCGATGTCGCTGCCTTGCTGTAAAAGCAGCAGCTGGGCATCCAGGTAAGCCGCTATTTTCACTAAGCGCCGCGCCATTGGCGTTGCATAACGGCGAATATCACGCCGCCCGACATGCTCACTCCCCGTCGTACGCTTGCCCGGCTGCTCGAATAGCGGCGATGGCTGACGATCGTCCTGGGCCTCTTTTTTATAGCGGGCGGCTTCGCGCTCGATTTCACAGACAAAATACCAAATTTGTCGCTCTTGCTCGGCAGCGCAATTCGTAAAGCGGAAGCCCACGCGCAATAAGTGCCGTTCAGGATCGGTTTTTTGATGGCGCGGAACACCCTGCACTTCAAAATAGGTGCCATCTGGGAATGTAAAGGCGAGCGTTAGCGGCAGGTCAGCGTCAGCCAACACGCCACTGGCAGTCAGCGGCAGCTCTATTTGGCAGCCATCCTGAGAAAGGTCGCGTAGCTCCCCGTCAACCCCATCACCACTTTCGCCGCATATTGAAGCGGGCACGACCATACCTAAACGCAGCTCAGCGCGAAACGATTCGCGGCGCTGGAGCACCTCCAGGGTCGCGGGGTAGTCGCTACAACATAAAAAGCGCCCCCCTGCATGGCGGGTCTCGGTTAACGATAGAAACGGCGTGCGCACCACTTTGCCCTGGGAGTGGCCGCGCAGAAAAAATGATTCACCTTGCTGTAAGCGGTTTAACAAATGATCGACCGAGGATAAGTCCATCACTAGCGTCTTGCCGGCGTACTGCTCCATTAACACGATAGGTTCTGGGTGTGCATCAGCGGAGGCCAGGCAAAGCGACACCCCACCACCCTCGATCATGGTATTTAAAAGAGAGCTTACGGCCGTTGGACTGGTAACTCTTTCATATTCATCTTGTTGGACTGACATTCTCGTCTCGCTCGCTACCACGTTGTTATTACGTCACACCCACAAAAAGGCGACAGAGCATATCAGAAGCTTTTGGGCTGTCGTTATAACGATCACAGTCCTGCGCTATGCAAAAATAAAGTTTGTAGCTCCCCGGCCGATAATCGTGAAGAGGCCTATAGCTACGATTCGACGGCCTTATCACCTTGTTGCCACCACGCCGCGTGGCTTTTATCTAAAGGATTCCGTCTATGGGCCCCTTGTTAATTGATGAGCTAATCTCGATAGCAACAACTCCCTATCAATCAACCAGCTACCAATCAACCAATCCAACAACATCGTTACAGCAGGCACCTGGCATCACAGGCGTTGCCGGAGAGCAGCCCGAACTTCGCAGCGTGAGCAAAGAGTCACTTGCGGTACCTATACAGCGGATCAACGAAACCTTGCGGCCACGGGGGTTGGAATTTGTACTGAGTGAGCAATCCGAGCGCGTCATCACGAAAGTCATCGACCGCGAAACCGGTGATGTTATTCGCCAAATACCAGCCGAAGAGGTGTTGCTCGTCGCAGAGCGGCTGGAAGAGTTACAAGGACGAATTATTTCTTTAGAAGCCTGACCAAGCGATAGGAGAGGTTACTTCATCATGACCAGTGATCTCTCTTGCTGACGCCACCCGCTAATCAATTACCCACCGTTGTCATTAGCGCTTGTTACTCGCTTTTTTCGACACCAACGAATAAACGCTATCTACACCTGCATATTCATTACGTCGCGATAGGCCGTTACCAGGCGATTACGCACTTGAAGGCCCATCTGAAAAGCAACACTCGCCTTCTGCATATCGACCATCACGTCGTTCAGTTCAACATTCGGCTCGCCTGCCTGAAAAGCCGTCGCTTTTGCGTTAGCAGCCTGCTGTAAGCGATTGATACGCTGAATAGACGCCTGCAACTCACTACCAAAACTGCCCTGACCCACCGCCGTGGCAACCTGCTCACCCTTGATAGGCTGGGCTGCCTGGGTAGCTAAACCTTGCATTTGCTGCAGCGCTGATTGTATGGCAGGTGAACTCATAAGCACGACTCATCCGGAGGAAGGTGAAGTAATACCAAAAGCCTATCACTGGTAGCAGAACACTCATACGTACAAATACGCCTTAAAAGACAACCTGTTCGTTCATTTATGCTCGACCTGCCACAGGATAATGGCGTCCATCACAATTCCGCTTCATCTTTTTAGCGGATAACCGCGATTGACGGATATTAGCCTATGCCTTCTTTGGTGATGCGCCTGAGCCGTCATCAGTTTTGCCTGTCCTCGTGGGGGCACGCATGAGCGAAACTGGTGCTACGGCAGGCCGTCAGAACAGTACGACACAACATGCACCCCGCAGCGGAACGGCAGACAATGACACCAAAAGCCCCACGACGGCTCAGCGCACGTTAAAACAGCTGCGTGGCAACCCGTTGGTTGTGCTGTTGGTCGCTGCTGCAGCTTCTATTGCGATTATTGCTGCCCTTTTCATGTGGGCCAGCAGCCCTGAGTATCGGGTTCTGTATAGCAACCTGAATGAAGCCGATGGTGGACGTATCATTGCGGAGCTGGATAGCCGCGGCGTTCCCTATCAGTTCAGCGAGGGCGGTCAAGCGCTGTTAATACCCAGCGATCAGGTGCACACGCTAAGGTTACAACTTGCTGAGCAAGGGCTCCCCCGTGGCGGTAATCTGGGCTTTGAGCTGATGGAGAATCAAGCCTTTGGTATCAGCCAGTTTGCTGAACAAGTTAACTTTCAACGTGGCCTTGAAGGTGAGCTGTCTCGCTCCATTGAATCACTGGGCCCCGTCGATAAGGTTCGCGTTCATCTTTCGATGGCCAAGCCGTCGGTCTTTATCCGTGATCGTGAGCCGGCCAAAGCCTCCGTTGTACTGACGATGTTGCCTGGGCGTGTTCTGGGCGAGGGGCAAGTCAGCGCTATCGTCCATATGGTATCCAGCAGTGTCCCTGAGCTGGCACCGGAAGACGTCACCATTGTGGATCAGAATGGTCGCCTGCTTTCGTCTACAGCGTCACAAGGCAACGACCTGGATGGCTCTCAGCTGGCGTACATCGCAGAAGTCGAACGCTCCTATCAGCGCCGTATCGAAAATATCCTGTCTCCCATTCTTGGCAATGACAACGTACGCGCCCAGGTAGCGGCGCAGATCGACTTTTCTCGCCGTGAACAGACCTCCGAGCGCTACGCCCCCAACCAGGCCCCCAATGAGTCCGCGGTTCGCAGCCGTCAGCTCAGCCTGTCGTACGATGGCGAGGATCCTCTGGCGACCGGTATTCCAGGGGCATTAAGCAACACCCCTCCCGGTGTAGCGCCATCACCTATCAATCAGCCCGACGCTGATGAAGAGGATGCCGAAGTACCTGAAAACGCCTTACAGAATCTGCGTCAAGATGACGTGGTGAACTATGAAGTTGACCGTAGCATTGAACACATTCAGCACCGCCTTGGCCAGGTAGAGCGCCTATCGGCAGCGGTTGTCGTGAACTTCCGTCAGGTTATTAATGACGAGGGCGAAGCAGAGCAAGTTGCGCTAAGCCCAGAAGAGGTTGCTCAGCTGGAGCGCTTGGTTCAACAGGCCATGGGCTTTTCGCAAGCGCGTGGCGATCAGGTGGAAGTCGTCAATACGCCGTTCGTCAGTGTCGATGACAGCGCGTCTGACGTCGCTTGGTGGCAACAGCCGGAGACCCTGTCGATTGCCTCAACCCTGGGCCGCTATCTGCTTGTCGCCCTGGCAACGCTATTGCTCTATTTGCTGATTCTACGGCCACTGATCAAGCGCTATACCCAGCCACCGGTGATGGCTGCCGCCATGCCTGGCAGTACGTTTAGCGCCAGCGTTGGAGGCGAAAGCGAAGAAGATGAGCAAGAGAACGAGGCATCTGCGTCTGGTGAGAACGAGGATACCTACAGCAACAAGCCCAAACGGCGGCGCAAAACCTCGCTGTACGAACACAATCTTAACGACCTGCGTGAAATGGCCCAGGAAGATCCCCGTATGGTCGCAATGATTATCCGCAGCTGGATGAACACTCATGAGTAGCCCGATTGCCGAGATGACCGGTGCACGCAAAAGCGCCATTCTCTTGCTTGCGCTGGACGAAGATAGCGCGGCGGAGGTCTTCAAGTACCTCAGCGCCAGCGAAGTACAAGATATCAGTCTGGAAATGGCCCGCTTGCATCAAGTCTCACACGAAGACATGAAAGCAGTGCTGGAAGCCTTCCATAAAGAAAGCGAAGAGTTTGTGGCGCTAAACCTCAACTCTAGTGAGCATATTCGCTCGGTACTCACCAAAGCGCTGGGGAGCGAACGTGCCACCAGCCTTATCGAAGATATTCTCGAGACCACGGGCGGCAACTCAGGCATTGATGCGCTAAATCTCATGGAAGCCTCCATGGTGTCTGAGCTAATTCGTGACGAACATCCGCAGATTATCGCCACTATTCTGGTTCATCTGGACCGCCACCAGGCGGCCGATATTCTTGAGCTGTTTGAAGAGAAGCTGCGTAACGATGTGGTATTGCGTATCGCAACCTTCAGCGGCGTTCAGCCAGCCGCGCTGCAAGAGCTAACAGAAGTGCTGACCAGCATGCTGGATGGCCAAAACCTCAAGCGCAGCAAGATGGGTGGCGTAAGAACGGCAGCCGAAATTCTCAACTTAATGAATTCGTCTCAAGAAGAAGTCGCCATCGAAACCGTACGCTCACACAGCGAAGATTTGGCGCAAAAAATTATCGACGAAATGTTCCTGTTCGAGAACCTACTCGACCTGGACAACCGTGCCATTCAGATGGTGCTTCAAGAAGTCGAAACCAACTCTCTGGTGGTGGCCCTCAAGGGCGCCCAAGAAGCCTTGGTCGACAAGTTCCTGCGCAACATGTCGCAGCGGGCAGCGGATCTTGTTCGCGAAGATATGGAAGCCCGAGGCCCTATTCGCGTTTCACAGGTAGAAACCGAGCAGAAAGCTATTTTGCAGGTGGTACGCCGATTGGCGGATTCCGGTGAGATCGTCTTAGCAGGCGGGGACGATGAGTATGTCTAACGCCAAAACGCCTGAATTTGACCGTCACGGTAGTTGGCGGCGCTGGCAGATGGATGAATTGGCTGAACAAAAGACAGGCTCACAACCGGGCGGCATACCAACGCCTTCCGCCCAGCAACGCAAAGTAGAGGCTGCCAAGAAAGCAGCCGAGCAGGCACGCCAACGTGAAGAGCAGGAACGCCAGGCGCTTTACGAACGCATTCGCCGGGAAGCTGAGGAAGCGGGTTATCAGGATGGCTTAGCCCGAGGCCATCAAGAAGGTCTTGAACAAGGCCTTAGCGAAGGGCGCGCCCAGGCAGAGACAGAGCTAGAGCAACACATACGTAAAACCGTGGCGCCCCTACGCTCACTGGCAAAACAGTTTGCTGATGCGCTAGAGCGTATTGATGAAACGGTGGCACACGACCTCGCCGAGCTCGCGCTAGCAACCGGCAAGCAGTTAGCCGCAGACGCGCTGCAAGAGAGCCCTGAGCAAATTCTTGAGATCGTTCGTGAACTGCTCCATACCGAGCCACCGCTCGTAGGTCAGCAACGTCTTTGGCTTAACCCGCAGGACCATGCGCTGGTTAAAGAGCATCTCGGTAGCGAGCTACAAGCAGCCAGTTGGTCGCTTCAGCCAGATGATCAGCTCGCACGTGGCGGGTGCCGGATCACCAGTGCCCAAGGAGAGCTGGACGCTACGTTTGAAAGCCGCTGGCAGTCAGTTGCTGCCCAGTTACGCAAACGCCATCACAACAGTGATTCCCCCTCTTCTACTCGTTAATACAAAGGTAAATGCACACGTTGATGAAACAGGTAATGCAATGAGCGAGGCAACTTGCCCTCACCTCTACCGCTGGCGCAAAGCACTGCACCGTACAACGCAGCGCGTCAGCCAGCTGCCTCACTACCGTACCAGTGGCCGTGTGATACGCGCCACGGGCATGGTCATTGAGGTCGTGGGGTTACGCGTGGCGGTGGGGAGTGCTTGCCGCATTGAATTACCTGGTGCAGATGGGCGGTTGAACGATAGCGACAAACATGCAGAAGCAGAAGTCGTTGGTTTTTCTGGCGACAAACTGTTTCTCATGCCGCTAGAAGAAGTTTCGGGCCTGATGCCGGGGGCCAGAGTCTCTCCGCTTAGTGATGGCAGTGGCCATAGCGCCCGACGTTTTCCAATTGGCGATGACCTGCTGGGGCGGGTGCTCGATGGCAATGGCAACCCGTTAGATGACCGTGAAAGTTTTGAGGACACGCCTCGCGCAACCCTTAATGCGACGCCGCTTAACCCACTTTCCCGAGCGCCTATTGATGCCCAGATTGACGTTGGCATACGCGCCATCAACGCATTACTGAGCGTTGGCCGTGGGCAGCGTATGGGGCTTTTTGCTGGCTCAGGGGTAGGTAAATCCGTGCTGCTAGGCATGATGGCTCGCTATACCCAGGCGGATGTCATCGTAGTGGGGCTTATCGGCGAACGTGGCCGTGAAGTACAGGACTTCATCGACAATATCCTGGGGCCAGAGGGTCGCAGGCGTGCGGTGGTCGTGGCAGCACCCGCGGATACGTCACCACTCCAGCGCCTACAAGGGGCCGCTTACGCGACGCGGTTGGCCGAAGGGTTTCGCGATGCGGGGCGCAACGTTCTGCTGATTATGGATTCGCTGACCCGCTACGCCATGGCACAGCGTGAGATTGCGCTCGCGATTGGCGAGCCGCCCGCCACCAAGGGTTATCCACCTTCGGTGTTCGCTAAGCTACCCGGGCTTGTCGAGCGTGCTGGAAACGCTGAGCGCGGCGGCGGTTCAATCACCGCTTTTTATACGGTGCTGACCGAAGGCGATGACCAACAGGATCCTATTGCCGACTCAGCCAGGGCAATTCTTGATGGCCATATCGTGCTCTCTCGCACGCTAGCCGAGGCGGGCCACTATCCAGCGATTGATATTGAAGCCTCAATCAGTCGTGCGATGACCGCCATTAGCTCTCCTGAACAGCTTCAAGAAGCCCGCACCTTTAAACAACTCTTTTCACGCTATCAGCGCAATCGTGACTTGATCAGCGTAGGGGCTTATAGCCCAGGGCACGACCCAAGACTGGACGAGGCGGTGAACCGCTTCCCGTC
This sequence comes from Halomonas sp. MS1, assembly GCF_024182575.1. Classification (NCBI taxonomy): domain Bacteria; kingdom Pseudomonadati; phylum Pseudomonadota; class Gammaproteobacteria; order Oceanospirillales; family Halomonadaceae; genus Halomonas; species Halomonas sp. MS1. The sequence continues at coordinate 1,704,377 of NZ_CP098926.1, read as the reverse complement.
ATTGGAACGGTTTCTTCAGCAAAACATTGATGAGTGTGCAACGCTTGAAGCATCACGCCAAGCACTGCACGCGGTAGTGGGAGGTTAGCGATGAGTCATTCACAGCTCGACATGCTGACAGGCTTAGCCCGTGATGCGCGGGATAAAGCCGGGAAATTATTGGCAGAAGAACGACAAACGCAGCAACAAACAGAAGCGCAACTTCAATCACTTAACCGCTATCGCGTGGAGTATGCCGAGCGTTTACAGAAGGCGATGCGCGACGGCATCGACCCTGCCACCATGTACAACTATCAGCAATTCCTGGCGTCGCTGGATGCCGCCCTCAGCCGGGCACGGCAGGCGCTTGTAGCCCAGCAAAAACGTGTACAGCAAAGCCAACAGCATTGGCAGCAGGAACAGCGCAAGCTCTCCTCCTACGATACGCTGACATCACGACGCTTATCCGAAGAGCATCGCCGCCAAGAACGTCATGAGCAAAAATCGAGCGATGACTTTGTGACTAACCGTTTAGCCCGCCAGCCGAATGATAAGGCGCATTAGCGCCGCGCCGAGGAGCTGTATTTATGACTATTGAGCTATTGCTAACAACGCAGGGCCAGGGAGCTAACTCGTCATCAAGCTCCTCTGCAGCCCCCGGCTCTCCGCGGGCGGCGCAAGGCATGTTCCTTCAGGCGTTTACGCAGGCTGTAAGCCAGCAGGCCCGCCCCCTCACTAGCGCCCAGGCAGAAAACGCCCCCACAGTTTCACTAAGCGATATCGTTGAACAATTAGCATCACTTGATAGTGAGCTGGATGAGGAAACACTGTCGAGCATAGTGGCCACTGTAAGCGCTCAGGGGCAGGCTACCGACATCTTCTCTTCCGGTACTGATAGCGCTGCGCTTGCTCAAACGCTAGAAACGGCATCAGCAGCGCGAGAACAAGCCCGGGCACCAGAACAGGCTTCTTTATCGCCTGCTAGCGAAGGCAGTGAGACGACCGAGACAGCCACGCAGATGACTATCGCAGAAGTCGCGTCGCGTTTAGCCCTCATCGCGTCATATTCTACGCCGCCAACCGCAAATCCTGCGGGCTCCAGTGCACAGCCAGCGAACCCTGCGACGCTCTCAGCCGCGAGCTTAAGCACGGCGACGACCCAAACGCCACCGAATAACCTTGCGCCTACCAACGCTGCGACTGCCGCCGCCTCTTTCCTTGATCGCCCAACCCTCGCTAGCGCTGCTCCGCGTGATGGGCAGGTAGCCCAAGCAGGCGAACGAGTTGTTGCAGAAACATCACAGGCAACGATACAAGCGTCAACCAACGCTGCTGCGTCAGTCATGCCACCGTTGCCTGCCACTAGCTCAGCCACCACACTACCCAATAATACGGGTGAGCTGGCTCAGTCAGCGGTTGGCTCCTCGCTAACCAGTGCCCTGGCAGCCACAGCACAGCAAACAGCGGGCGTCACCAACACCCCGCGCCTATCAAGTGCTAAGGCGTTGACAGCAGAAGCAGCGACCACACCTATTAACGCCCCGACACTTGCGGCATCGCTGGAAACCATTCCTGCCCAACCGTTTACGAGTATGCAGCCAGGCATGCATGCGCTGTCTCCGCTCAATACTGCACTAGCGCCTACGGTGAATGCTGACGCGGTGGCCAGCTTATTCGCTGAGGCAGAGACGGCGAGTGTCACCAGTGGCGCGAGCAAAGGCAGCGAGCAAGCGTTACCTGCATCGCTGACATCACCAAACCAAGCCATGCCTAACAGCCCAGCGACAGCGACCTTAAACACGCCGCTTACTAGCCCCGCTTGGCCTTCCCAGTTAGGGCAGCAGTTAATTCAGTTTGCTCAGCGTGGCGGTGAGCACCAAGTTAAAATGCAGCTTCACCCTGCTGAGCTAGGGCCATTATCGATCACGCTTAAGGTGACCGAACAGGGCACACAAGCACACTTTTTATCGTCACACGCCCCTGTTCGTCAGGCCATTGAGCAAGCCATTCCTCAACTACGTGAAGCACTTGCTGAACAGGGCATTTCATTAGGCGAAACCTCCGTGGGCGAACAGCAGACCCCGAATGAGCAGGCTTTTGCCCAGCAAACGCCAGGCAAAGCAGCTGGCAATCGAGGCGGTGAGTTAGGTAGCGATAGTGCCCCTTCACCTACTGAGGTGGATGTCCAAGGCAGTCCAGATGGCCGTGTAGATATCTATGCTTAATGCTTAATTCCAGAGTTAGCGTTGAGTATGGCGACACTGATACTCGCAACATCACTTAACTAAACCAAAAGATAGGCTCATCCAATGAGCTTGTTCATTTCATCACCTGTAACAGCGTTAGGCATAATGCTTGACTAGTGTTACGGGTGAAATTTATGGGAACAGCAAATGGCAGAAGCAAGCGGCGGGTCTAAAAAACTGCTTTGGATAATGATTGTATTGGTACTGCTTTCGTCAGCGGGTGCAGCGGCAGCTATTTATTTAGTGCTGGATCAGCGCGGCGGCAATGCTGAAAACGACGAAGCACAGCAAAAAATTGAGCATGTAGCGCCTGTTTTCACACGTATTGATCCATTTACTGTCAATCTGGCAGATGATCGTTATGGCTCCCGTTTGCTTTATACCGGCATTACGCTTCGGGTTGGCGACGAGCAAAGCAAGGCGATTATTGAAGAACACATGCCCCAGGTGCGTAGCCGCTTGCTTATTTTATTATCAGGCAAACAGGCCAATGAATTAACCTCCACCGAGGGGAAAGAAGCGCTGGCCCAAGCGATCATCAACCGCTTGAGCGTCCCGCTTACCGAAAACCAGCCTCCCCTCGACTTACGGGAAGTGCTGTTTACCGAATTCATTGTGCAATAACCCGGGAACTGGAGCCGTTCATGTCACAGGACGATCTACTGTCCCAGGAAGAAATTGACGCCTTACTAAAGGGCGTCAGTGGAGATGATGAGCCTGCTGCTCCGTCATCGTCCACCCAAGAGGAAGTTCGCGTTCGCCCCTACGATCCCGCGACACAGCATCGAGTGATTCGTGAGCGCTTGCACGCGTTAGACTTTATTAATGAGCGTTTTGCACGCTACTTCCGCAATGGTCTATTCAACTTGATACGGCGCAGTGCCGATATCACCGTTGAGTCGGTGCGTTACCAGAGCTTTAGCGACTTTTCGCGCAATGTTCCGGTACCCACTAACTTGAACCTTGTATCAATGAAGCCGCTGCGCGGATCGGCCCTGGTGGTCTTTCCACCTAACCTGGTGTTTATGGTGGTGGATAACCTGTTTGGTGGCGATGGTCGTTTCGTAACGAAATCGGATGGCCGTGAATTCACCAATACCGAGCAGCGTATTATCCAACGCCTGCTCAACTTGGCCATTGATGCCTACCAAGAGGCGTGGAAGGTTGTTTATCCGCTAGAAGTGTTTTTTTTACGCTCCGAAGTGCAATCCAAATTTGCCAACATCACCAACTCGCCCAACGAGATTGTGGTGAACACCAAGTTCAATATTGAAGTGGGCAACCTGTCGAGCAACTTCCAGATTTGTATGCCCTACGCCATGATTGAACCGCTTAGGGATTTGCTCGCCAACCCGATTAATGACAGCAACCATGACCACGATGGCACATGGTCACGGCGCATGGCGAATGAGCTTCGCCAGTCAGAAGTTGAGCTAGTCGCTGAATTTGCCCAAATACCCAGCCGCATTGCCCACGTAATGGGGCTTAAAAAGGGCGATGTATTGCCCATGGATATTCCCAATACGATCACCGCTCGTGTCGACGGTGTCCCGGTGATGGAGTGCGAGTACGGGAGCCAACAGCAGCAACGCGCATTACGCGTGCTACGTATGATCGACCATGCCGCTATGAATAACCTATCGTCCAAGGACTTTATTAAAGGTTCAACGCGACAGAAAGCCAAGGAACCCAAAGCATGACTGATCCAAATAAACCCGATCAAAAGGTCTCTGATGATGATTGGGCGGACGCCATGTCTGAGCAAGAAGAACCCAGTTCAAGTGCCGATGCCGCAGGCGAAGAAGACCCATGGGCAGCGGCCATGGCCGAGCAAGAAGCCGCTGAGGAAGCAGATGCCTCAAGTAGCGAACCTGAGCCAGAAGCGCCTGTTGCTAAACCAGCGAGCGATGAAGTATTTCGTCCGTTAAGTGCTGAAAGTGGCCATGCCGAGTCTCGCGACTTGGAAATGATCATGGATATCCCGGTCAAGCTGACGGTGGAGTTAGGCCGTACCAAGCTGACCATCAAGCAACTACTTGAACTTGCCCAGGGGTCGGTGATTGAGTTGGAAGGTCTCGCTGGCGAGCCCATGGATATTTTGATCAATGGCTATTTAATCGCCCAAGGGGAAGTGGTTGTGGTGGAGGATAAATACGGCATTCGCATCACAGAGATTATTACTCCCTCTGAGCGCATTCATAAACTCAACCGATGAGCGTCGCGTCCTCTTCTTCATCAAGCTCCTCACTTGATGCCATAAGCGGCAGCGGTGATGCCTTAATAGGCATGGCAGCACTCGGCAAAACAGCAGCGGCACTCGCTCTGGTCATTGCCATTATTCTGCTGTGCACAGCGGTACTCAAACGCTGGCAAACCGCCCGTCATCACCATGGTGCCCACTTAAAAATTGTGGGCAACACCGCGGTAGGCAATCGCGAGCGTATTGTCGTGGTTGAGATAGAGGATACTTGGCTGGTCGTCGGCGTTAGCAATGGGCGGATAACCAAACTGCATGAACGCCCTGCGCCGACGGATCGCTCCACCTCGTCGCCCGCCGAGGCGCCTTCGCGGTTTTCTCAGCGTTTAGCCCAGGCACTCGCCACCAGCCGGGGCAAACGCGATGCCGAGCCCCCTACCGCCTCCGATTCAAACCACACACCATGAGATTCGAGATGCACTTCGCTTGGCCTTATGGGCGGCGTTGGTGGCTAATACTTGCCACGATCGCCTGCTGCTTATTTGTTTTACCTGCTCATGCACAGCAGCTTCCCGGGCTGGTTTCTCAGCCTTTGGATAATGGTGGTCAGCAGTGGTCGCTGTCGTTACAAACGCTGCTATTTTTAAGCTCTCTGGCTTTTTTGCCAGCCATGCTACTCATGATGACCAGTTTTACGCGCATCATTATTGTACTTAGCTTGCTTAGAACAGCCATGGGTACCCAGGCAACACCACCAAACCAGGTTTTATTGGGTATCGCGCTTTTCTTGACGTTTTTTATTATGTCGCCTGTCTTAAACCAAGTGTACGACACCGCTTGGATGCCGCTCACTAATGAAACGATCAATTTTGAAGAGTTCTTACTGCGGGCTCAGCAACCGTTTCGTGAATTCATGCTCGCCCAAACCCGCGAGCCTGATTTAGCGCTGTTTGTTCGTTTAGCAGATGTAGGTCCGATGCAAGGTCCCGAAGAGCTGCCTATGCGGGTCTTACTGCCTGCCTTTGTCACCAGTGAGCTCAAAACTGCCTTTCAGATTGGTTTTACTATTTTTATTCCCTTTCTGATTATCGACTTAGTGGTTGCGAGTACACTGATGGCGCTCGGCATGATGATGGTGCCACCGATCACGATTTCACTGCCCTTTAAGCTCATGCTGTTTGTATTGGTCGATGGCTGGCAGTTGATTATTGGCTCGCTAGCAGAAAGCTTTTACATGATTTGAGCGTCGCGTTCAGCGACCAGGAGTATCCATGACCCCGGAAATGGTGATGAGCATTGCTTACCAAGGCATGCGGGTAACGCTTTTTCTTGCAGGCCCTATGCTGCTGGCCGCCCTTTTCACCGGCCTTATCATTAGCTTGTTCCAGGCAGCGACCCAAATAAATGAAATGACGCTGACCTTCATTCCCAAAATATTAGCCGTCTTTGCCGTCTTGGTACTTGCTGGCCCCTGGCTAATTGGTTTGATCACCGACTTCACCCATCGCCTCTTCACCAATATTCCCAGTATGGTGATGTAACGCCATGGTGGAGGTGACGTTCGCCCAGCTCCAGGCGTGGTTAGTGGCTTTCTTTTGGCCATTTGCACGTATTACGGCCTTTATGGCGGCTTCGCCTCTATGGGGCCATTCCAGCGTTCCAAATCAGGCCAAGGTGGCGCTGGCGGCTATCATTGCCATCGTGATTGCCCCGATATTGCCTGCCATGCCTGATGTGCCCATCATGTCGTGGGCAAGCGTAGGTATCCTGGTTGAGCAGCTGCTGATAGGCGTTGCTATTGGCTTAGTCATGCATATTGTTTTCGCCGTGGTGCAGGCAGCTGGGGAGTTTATCGGCTTGCAGATGGGCTTGGCGTTTGCCAGCTTTTTCGATATGTCGAGTGGCACCAATATCATGGTGCTATCGCGTATTCTTTATATGATTACGCTGTTGATGTTTCTTGCTATGAATGGCCACCTGATGGTGTTAGAAACGTTGATCATGAGCTTTGAAACACTCCCCATCGGCATTGGCGCCTTAAACCCGAATGCGTTTGAGCTGCTGGCGCGCTATGCAGGAACTATTTTTGCGTCCGGAATGCTGCTTGCGCTACCGCTGGTCGGTTCACTGTTGATCATTAACTTAGCGCTCGGCATTCTCAACCGCTCAGCGCCACAGCTAACGGTATTCAATATCGGTTTTCCAACCTCATTAACCGTTGGGCTTATTCTGCTGATGGTATTAATGACAGACATCGGCCGCTTTTTACAGCAGCTCTTTAGTCAGGGGTTGGCCTTTATGCAGAGCCTGATCGAGACCATGGCGCCGTTAGGCTAGTGTTCAAAGCGCACCTGCCAAAAGCCCCAACCGCTAGCGATTAGGGCTTTTTTTAATGCGACGTCATGCATTACTAAAGCGTGGCCGTTTTACATATAGTCGAACAACGACATGCCTTTAATATCGACGAATGCTTTCTGAGCAGCCTGAAGACCCACTTGGCGTAAACTATATTCAGAAATCGCTTCGACGTAATTCAAATCGACCAAGTCAGACAGGGTTTGCTCATAGTTAAGCTTTCGGTTGCTGCCTACCGCATCAATTACTTCCAGCTCATTCAGCCGAGCACCCGCAGAAGCACGAACGGAAAGCACGTTATCGAGCGCATTATCAAGATCACGCATCGACGTATTAAGCGTATTGCGCAACGCAGCCTTTTCCGCGGTGCTTTGGGCTGGCGTGTCTAGTACGCTAATTGCTGCTTCCATAGTGCGAAACAGATCCACACCACGCTGCTCGCTGCCCGCCTGGGCAATTAGGATTTCATCATCGGGCTCGGCGCTGCCGGTAAGTGTGACATTAATTCCAGCAAAACTAAGCTGCTGGCCGTCGCCAACATATTCGCCACTGGCCACCAAGTCAGCAGCGTCTTCCTGCCAGGCGCCGTCGCTAAAACGTTGTACTTGATAGCTGATGCCGCTATCTAGCGCTGCATCTTCACTGAACACGACACGGTAGCTGTCGCCATAGCCTGGCGCGTTAACATCTGTAATCTGAGGGCCCTTGAAAGTAACGCCCCCGCGATTTTCTGTACTGGCTTCAGCGATATAGCCAGCACCGCTGGGTACGCCCTGAAAAATCGTGGCGCCATTTTCAGCAACCGGCATCAAACGCGAAGAATCGACACGCTGCTGGCGTGAACTGTTATCACCGTTATATTCCACATTGCCGTCTGCCGATTTAACAAACGGCGGAGCATTATCTTTATAGCCGCCGAATAAGTAGCGACCATTGCCATCAGTGGCATTCGCCTGCCCCAGCATCGTTTCGTAAATGCCTTTTAGCTCGCTGGCAATGGACTCACGGTCCACATCGCTCAGCGTATCGCTAGAGGCTTGAATCAGCAGCGTTTTAGCACTAGTCACTGCATCACTGACACTGTTAAGAATGCTCTCAGTTTGCGACAGTGAATTGCGTGCCGAAACCCGAGCGTCTGAAAACTGCTGGTTCATCGCTCTGGATTGATCAACGCCGACAGCCCGTGATGCTGCCTGCGGATCATCGGAAGGATTAATCACGCGACGGCCACTAGCAAGCTGCTGGCTAACTTTCAAGAAATCGCTTTGCTGACGGTTAATAGAAGCCGTGCTCTGCTCAAACATAGTGACCGTACTAATACGCATCGCCAAAGCTCCTTATTAGTTCCGTAGATTCAAGATGGTATCCAGAATGGCACCCGCGGTATCGATCACGCGCGCATTCGCTTGGTAATATCGCTGATAGCGAATCAGGTTAGCCCCTTCTTCATCAAGATTGACGCCCGACTCCGATTGCTGCACCGCTTCCAGTTGATCAGTTAACCCTTGTCGAGCATCTAAATTCACCTGGACAATATTGGCACGGTTGCCCACATCGCTAACAATGACACCATACGCACCGCTCACCGATGCACTACCACCCACGATGGCTTTTTGCTGTAGGTCCTGTAACGCCAAGGCATTGCGGTTATCACCCGCGCCAGTCGCTACCCAGTCGGCGGGGTCGTCTTCAGGATTGACTGGCTTGCCAGCGGCGATACGGTCTAGCTCATTGATGGTGACATCCATATCGCTTGCGCCACGTCGCACCGGCTGCACTTCAAAACGGTCACCATCGTTAGGCGTGCCGCTAATCGTGAGCGCTACACCGCCAAACGTCAGTGCACCGGTTCCCGCGTTCCAGTCAATATCGTCTACTGTTGCTCCGTTATCGTTACGCGTAACAGTTGGAGCACCATCTTCAAAGCGAACGGTGTAGTCCGTCGCGCGAAGCTGATCAATCGTGTCACTATCAAATTCGGCAGATTCAACGACGGCGGTGCCGCTGTTATTCGTATTACTAAACGCTTGGGGCGAGTACACGGCAAAAAAATCGCCACCTTGCTCACCATCCAGGTCGACACCCTGCTTGTGCTGCTCGTTAAACGCCAATGATAGAGAAACTGCCAGTTGGCCAATTTGGTTCTGAGTTTTATCCAGCGTTTCTGAACGGAATGTCATCAGACCACCCAGCGCACCGCCTTTAATCGCTGACTCTTCTAACTGAGTTACGCCACCTTCACCATCACGATAAGCCACCAATGTACGCTGTGGATCAGCTGCTGATTGCACAGTTTCAAGCTTAAACGCGCTGGTGCCCGTCACTAACGGCTGACCATTCGGCAAACTGAGGTTATAGCTTTTCCCATCCTGGATATTTAAGCGCATATCCATGCGCTCATTGAGCTCAGAAACCAAATGATCGCGCTGGTTCAACAGGCTATTGGGCGCTTCACCGCTACGCGCACGGGCAAGCGCAATTTCGCGATTCAGGCCAGCAATTTGTTCGGTCGTGTTATTTATCTGAAAAACTTCATCTTTGATTTGGCTATTGATGTTGCTCTGCATATCTTGCAGATAACCGTCAAAGGAGCGGAATTGGGCGCTGAGGGTATTGGCCGAGCCAACAACGCCTTGGCGGGCGGCAGGGTCCGCTGGCGCACTGGCCAAATCTTCCAAAGAGGAGAAAAACGACTGCATTAATGGCGATAAGCCCGCTTCTCGATCCGCAAGCAAGTTGTCAATTTGGGTGACTTGGTTGTGATAAGTCGCCAGTGCGCTTGATTGGGTTTTGGCGCTGTTAAGCTGGCTCGAGACATACGTATTAAACTGGCGCTCGATACTATTGATCTTAACGCCGCCACCCACAGCCCCTTGGCCAAGCTGAGCCAGCTCACGATTATACCCAGGCGTATAAACGTTACTAATATTGTTGCTGGTGGTATTGAGGGCATTCTGCGCCACATTAAGGCCGCTTAAGCCGATTGAAAACATGCTCATGGTCAATTCCTTAGGCCGATAAGTTGTCTATCGGCAGTGCGCAGCAAAACTTGAATCACACGTTAGCGGGAATCTGCGAGAAACTCGCGCCCCGTTGCTATCGGCCCCATGGTGTTCATGACGGCGACGAGTTTATTGGCATAGAGGGGGTCCGTCGCATAACCGCCCCGCTGTAGCTCATGAGCGGCTTGATACGCATCAGCGGCCTGTACTACGCCCGCGTAGCGCGGATTGTTGCCGATCAAATTGGCATAGTCGGTAAACGCATGCTCAAACGAGTCATAGACGCGGAAAGAGTCCACGACCTGGGTTCGACGGCCATCAATATACTCGTGGGTAACAATATCGGTCGTTTTACCCTGCCAGTGACTACCCGCTTTAATGCCAAACAAGTTGTGGCTATTGCCGCCGTGTTGCGTGGCAATTTCATGGCGGCCCCAGCCTGTTTCCAGCGCAGCTTGTGCCAAAATAAGCTCGGCTGGTACCCCGGAGGCATCACTAGCAGCTTGGGCTGGAGCGGCCAATGTCGTTAAGAAGCGCTGAACGTGATCGGGTGCATGGCCGAAACCGGCAGGTGTCGCGGCGGAAGTGGCTGATGAGGCAACGGCCGATGCCGTGCTGGTATTGCTGGTCTCAGCGGCTGACGGTTGGCTAATCGCGTCTAGTTCAGCTAAGAACCGCCCACTACCCGATGCGGGCGCATAACCACCACGATTCGGCTGCAGTGGCTCATCCAACACTCTCGGGGTGCCGCGCGGTATACCCGCGATCAGCGCTTGCAGTTCTTGGTCAGCGCTATCTGACTTATGATTGACCGCCCCTTGGCGCTGCAGCTGTTCCACCAGCATATCCGCCAATCCCATGCCTTTAGACGAGATCACTTGCGACCACTGCTGATCTAGCATCTGCTGGTAAGTATCAGTTGTCGAACTGCTCAACAGACCAGAAGAAGGTGTAGCATCACGCATGCTTTTCATCATCATCTGCACAAACAGGGCTTCAAACTGCTGGGCAGCGCCGTGTACACCAGCATCAGGATCCACTCGGGCGTTGTGCTGCAGGCGCTGAAAGCCGTTCATGTCCAGCGCGAATTGGCTGGTCATATCGCCAATGCTCATTTAAATAACCTCAAGCTCTGCGCGAAGCGATCCAGCGGCCTTCAACGCTTCAAGAATCGACATTAAGTCTTGGGGGGTGGCTCCCAATGCATTGAGTGCATTGACCACTTCATTCAATTGGGCACCTTCTACGATTTGCAGAAACGCTTCCTGCTGCTCAATTTCAATATCCGTATTGGGCACAACCACCGTTTCACCTTCACCAAAGGGAGCTGGCTGGCTAACCCCAAACTGGGTATCAATCATGATAGAGAGGTTGCCGTGGGCAACGGCTGCTTGGCGCAGGGTGACAGCGCTATTCATGACGACGGACCCCGTCCGCGCATTGAGTACGACCCGCGCGGGCGCCTCCATGGGTGTCACCTGCACATTCTCTACACGTGCCATAAAGTTAACCCGGGCGTTTTCATCCATCGGGCCATCAAGTGCGATCACCCGCCCATTGCGCGCATACGCTACCGACTGGCCAAATTCGTTATTAATGGCCGTTACCATGCGCTGTACCGTGCCAAAATCTGACTCATTAAGCTGTAACTCTAATCGTCCACCGTTACCGCCAAGATTTAGCGGCACTTCCCGCTCAACCATCGCTCCATTAGGAATGCGTCCGGATGCTTGTTGATTGATCTGAACACTGCTGCCACCTGATTGAGCACCTGCGCCACCCACTAGCATATTGCCCTGGGCAATGGCATAGGTATCACCATCGGCACCTTTCAGTGGTGTCATTAACAGCGTTCCACCACGTAAGCTGCGAGCGTTAGCAATCGAAGACACCACGATATCCAAGCGCTGACCTGGGCGTGAGAACGGCGGTAAGTCCGCGGTGACCATGACCGCAGCAACGTTGCGCAGCTGTAAGTTAGTACCTGCTGGCACCGTAACGCCTAACTGAGAGAGCATGTTCGTCAAGCTTTGGCTGGTAAACGGTGCTTGGGTGGTTTGGTCGCCGGTGCTATCCAGCCCCACGACCAAACCGTAGCCAACCAACTGGTTATCGCGCACCCCGGCAAAGCTTGATAGTTCACGCACCCGTTCCGCTGCGGCTGGCATCGCCAGTACACAACTAACGGCAAAGAGTGCCGTCAACATAGCGACACTACGAAGCCAGTGCTTAACACTACGATAACGGTTTAACTGCATAGCCATGATAGGTCTCTGTTAGCGGGCCGAGTAACTGGCTTAAAACGGCGATACATTTAAGAAAAAGCGCTGTAACCAGCCCATGTGCTGCGCTTCATTGATATAGCCATCGCCGACATACTCAATTCTTGCGTCTGCCACTTGGGTTGAAGGCACGGTGTTTTGCGCGGTAATTGTGCGTGGGTTAACCACCCCAGAGAAACGAATGAACTCTGTTCCCTGGTTAATCGCAATCTGCTTTTCACCGCGTACCCGCAAGTTGCCGTTATTCATCACTTCTAATACCGATACGGTGATGGTACCCGTGAAGGTATTATTGGCCTGGGAGCCGCCGCCACCCGCAAAGTCACTCTCCCCCGACACATCGAAACCATACTCGGCCAATGTATCCAGCACGTCAGGCAACTGCGCAAGCTCTAGGCTGGCACTCCCCGAACGATCTGCATTGGATCGGGCATTTTTGCTAGCACTCACCTCTTCATCGAGCACAATGGTCAAAATATCGCCAATAGAACGCGGACGGCGATCTTCAAACAGCGGCTGATAACCACGGCGCGCTTGATAAATGGAGCCATTAGCGATCGGCGGCGGCCGGTCCACAATGTTAATCTGCTCTTGTTCACCGACCACCGAGGCCCGCGGAATTTGCGCGCAACCCGCCGCAAATAAAAGAAACAGCGCAAGGCCAACTAACAAAAAACGACGTGAAGCAGCGTGTAAATCCAACATAATGCGACCTGTTAGTAAGCCCTATTTAGTAAGCCCTATTCATCAATAACGTTAGAGCTGACTCAAACGCGCTAACATTTCGTCGCTGGTCGATACCGCCTTACTATTAATTTCGTAGGCGCGTTGGGTTTGGATCATATTGACCATTTCCTCAACCACATTGACGTTTGAGGTTTCTACATAGCCTTGGAATAACCTGCCAGCACCATTATTACCGGGAACATTTTGGTTGGGTGCACCAGAAGCACCTGTTTCCAAGTACAAGTTGCCGCCAACGCTCTCCAGGCCTGCCGGATTAATAAACGACGCTACGTTGATCTGACCAATATCAGCATCTTGGGCGATACCTGGTTGGCGCACACTGACCGTACCATCTTCACCAATCGTGACCGACAAGGCGTTAGCAGGAATAAAAATAGCCGGCTCTAATGGATAACCATTAGCAGTCACCATTTGACCATTTTCATTGAGCTGAAAACTGCCGTCGCGGGTGTAGCCAACGGTGCCATCAGGCAGTAACACTTGAAAAAAGCCTTCTCCATTGATCGCCAGATCGCGGGAGTTACTGGTTTCTTCGAGGCCACCTTGGGTATGCAGGCGTTCAGTCGCCACCGCACGCACACCGGTACCTATTTGCATACCAGAAGGCAGGCGATCCTGAATATTATTTTGCGCACCGGGCTGGCGCATATTTTGATAGAGCAGATCTTCAAACACAGGGCGGGAACGTTTAAACCCGTTTGTGCTTACGTTCGCTAGGTTATTGGAAATCACGTCTAGCTTGGTTTGCTGAGACTCTAGCCCCGTCTTGGCTGTCCACAACGACTTAATCATAAGCGTGCTCTCTTGGCTGAGTGGCTGCTATCAGCCCTGAATAGATAAAATGCTGTTAGCGCGCTGAGCGTTTTCGTCCGCCGTGCTGAGCATTTTCATTTGCATGTCGTAACGGCGGGCAACATCAATCATAGACACCATGGCATCTACAGCGCTGACGTTACTGCCCTCTAGGGCACCACTGACAATTCGGGCATCCTCATCACCGGGAAGCACGGCGGCAACGCCTTCCTCATTCAATGGTCCACGAAACAGCCCGTCGTCACCGCGCATTAATGCCTGCTCATCGGGCGTGACTAGCTTGATGCGGCCGACATCGACCAGCGCTGCAGGCCCCTCACCTTGGGGGATCGCGCTGATGGTACCGTCCGCACCAATGGATATCTGCGCACCTTGGGGCAAGGCAATAGGGCCACCCTCTCCCATGACCGGACGCCCAACACTAAGCAGTACACCATCACTGTCCAGTTGCAGATCGCCTCGCCGGGTATACGCCTCAGTGCCGTCTTCGCCGAGCACCGCCATCCAGGCATCATCCTGCATCGCGATATCGAGGGTGCGACCCGTGCGTTCAATAGGGCCCTGCGAAAAATCGGTGCCAGGGGTGGTCGTCACCGCCGATACCCGCGTGTCGAGTAGCCCAGCGCCCTCTACCGGAACTGAACGCGCAGCTTGCAACTGCGCGCGAAAGCCTGCAGTAGACACATTCGACAGGTTATTGCTAATCACTGCCTGCTGGTCCATCGTGTGTTTGGCGCCGCTCATGGCGGTGTATAGCATACGATCCACAACTGACTCCTTAGCGCAGTATCACGCCATTATCACGACTGACTACAGGTTAATAATGGTCTGCAGGAGCTCGTCCTGGGTGCTGATGGTGTTGGAGTTCGCCTGGTAAGAGCGCTGCGCCACAATGGTATCTACCAGCTCACTGGCCAAGTTGACGTTAGACGCTTCTACTGCTTCCGCTTGGATCTGCCCCAGACGACCAGTTCCCGGCGCCCCAAGGTTTGCCAACCCAGAGGCATTCGTCGCCGCCCACAAGTTGTTGCCCAGCGGCTGAAGACCTTCTTCATTCCGGAAGCTGGCTAGCGCAATTTGGCCAGCAGCACGGGTTTCACCGTTGGTAAAGTTACGCTGAATAACGCCTGCCTCAGTAACGGTAATACCGGCCAATGCACCTGAGGTGTAGCCATCCTGGTTAAGTTCTTTTTGCAACGAGTCAGCGGCAAACTGCGTGGTACCGTCGAACTTAAGCTGGATATCAAGAGGTTCTGCCTGAACGCCGCCGGGGATACCTTCAATAGTGACGCGCGTTTCGCCAGTTGCCGGGGCGGTCACTACGTTCGCCCCGTTGGCTCCACCACTAATTCCCGTAACAACTCCCTGTGCATTGGTTTGCAATCTACCGCTTTCTGTAAAACTTAGATTAAAAGTGCCCCTGATATCAGTGGCGCCATTCTGGTCAGCCGTCACAATGGTGACGTTCCACTGATTCCCAGCGCCACGCTCAAAGTATGTCGCTACATTAGTAGCATTCCCTAGCGAATCGTAGGCCGTGAAATTATTGGAAAAATGGAAATTAACTTCTCTTCCTTCTGGCGCAGCAGTCAACTCAACTGAGTTTAAATCTTCACCTGTAGCCGTCGTGGCATCCAGGTTTAATAGTGCATTTACTTCGGTGGTGGCTTTAGCTGGAATATCGTCAACCGGCACATTTAATGCCTGAGGGTCACCGCCCACCAATACGTTTGAGAACGGGAACGCCTGCTGGTCATCGGTGTCTTGGGTGACACCGCGGTCCATGCCGTAACCCATCAAACGGTCACCCTGGGCATTAACAATATCGCCGGTAGCGGTAATGCCGAACTCACCGTTACGCGAATAACCGACTTCTCCAGTGGAGCGCTCTAGGCGGTAAAAGCCCTCACCGGAAATCGCCAAATCCAGCTTACGCCCGGTGCTCTCGATAGTGCCTTGGGTGAAGTCCTGGCGTACATCTGATACCTGCACACCAATGCCCCGAGAGGCCGCAAATACATCAGAGAACAGCACGTCAGAGCTCTTGTAGCCGACGGTTTGCGAGTTAGCGATATTGTTACCCGCAGAGTTTAGCTTCTCTGATTGTGCGTTAAGCCCAGCCACTGCCGTTGTAAATGACATAATACGTTCCTCATCAAAACGTCTTTTTCATTAAGACGTTCTTGCGGTAAAAATGTTGTTTTACTTACACGTTGCTTAAAGAATCTGTTTGATTTGATTCAACTGAACCTGTCCGTAAACAGCCCCTAAATCCAGCTGAATATTTCCGCTGCCATCGTTAGGAGTCACACTATTAACAACCGCATAGTTCAATGCGGTTGAGTCTAGTGCTTCACCTTCAGCATCTTTAGCCTCTAGCTGAACCGTGTAACGGCCACTGGCAGCGGCTTCGCCCTGCTCGTTTTTACCGTCCCACTGGAAAGACTGCACACCAGCTTCTACCGCACCCAAGTTATAGCGTCTGATCACTTCGCCACCTTGGCCAACAATCACCGCGGTAAGCTGATCGGCAGGTTTAGCAAGCTCAATACCAAAGGGTGTCGTATAAAGTTTTCCTTCACTATCTTGCTCTAGCATGACCTTGTTGCCAGGCACCATCACGCCTTGGCCAATCAAGCCACTTGCTTGCAGTGCTTGGTTGGCATCCATTTGGCTAGTAATGCTTTGCAAAGTGGTGTTCAGCTGCTCAATCCCACTGACCGTATTAATCTGTGCAATCTGGGAGGTCATTTCCGCATTTTCCATCGGATTCAGCGGATCTTGATTCTGTAGCTGAGTAATCAGCAGGGTTAGAAAACTGCTACGCAACTCATCTGATGCGCTCTGCTTTAACTGGGAACCACTGCCGCCGCCATTAATCGCCGAAAGTGTTGCCGGGTCGATTGTGCTCATCATTACCCCTCACCCAGTGATAGCGTCTGCACCATCATCTGCTTCGTTGTATTGAACACTTCTACGTTGGCCTGATAGGAACGCGACGCCGAGATCATGTTGACCATTTCATGCACAGGTTCAACATTGGGCTTGGCGACATAGCCTTCTTCATCCGCAGCAGGATGGCTAGGCATATATTCCAGGCGTAGCGGAGCGTCATCTTCAACTACGTCGGTGACACGTACGCCACCGACGCCATATCGATTATTGTGCGCTTGGGTTTCAAACATCACTTGTTTGGCCCGATAGGTCTCTCCATCAGGGCCTGCAATGCTGTCGGCATTGGCCATATTGCTAGCGGTAACATTCATACGCTGCGCCTGGGCGCTCATAGCAGAGCTAGCGATATCAAAGGCTGAAAACATCGACATAAATTACTTTCTCCTACCGCTCGGTTATTCCGGCTGCATCGCGTTTTTCAGGCCCTGAATGCGGCGATTCATGATGGTTAGTGCGGCTTGGTAACGAACAGCATTGTCTGCAAACTGTGTCCGCTCACGATCCATATCGACCGTGTTGCCATCCAAGCTGGGCTGATCGGGAATGCGATAAAGCAGCTCGGCACTGCCTACACCACGCCATGCAGGGCCTTCACCTTGCAGATGACGTTCTGAGGTTCGTGCGAGCGGCAGCGCGCCATTTTGCTGCTGCTGTGTCTGACTGCCCGCAACAGCCTTCTTTAACTCACTGGCAAAGTCGAGATCGCGCGCTTTATAGTTAGGCGTATCGGCATTGGCAATATTGGCTGCTAGCACGTCGTGACGCGCTTGACGCAAGCCCAGTGCCTGCTGGTGATAGTTAAAGGCAGATTCAAGCTGATCAATCATGCCAATCCTCGTTCGCTGAGAGGCAAATTAAAACGGATATTATTGATGATGAATAATAGGCTTCGCATCGTCAGCCTAAAGCATGGAACAGCTGCCGTTTACACCAGCATTTCATATGATGCACAGGGTACTTTTGCACTACACTGCACGGTTGATGATTACCATCTGCTTCCCTTCGATTGAGCGACTCTCCCATGCCACACCCGCTGCGCCCAACGCGATCCTATCTGGCAACTCTTAAGCAAATACTTTGCCTCTCACTGCTCAGCCTTGGCTTTTCATTTCACGCGCATGCCAATAACCAACTGCTGATGGATACCGTTCAGCAGTTCCTTTATCAAGAATCTCAATCGCTTGGGCAGGAAGTGATGATTGATATCTCACCTCCTTCTGCACATTTACCTGAGTGCATTGCACCCGAACCCTTTTTCCCGAATGCTAATCAATCCCCTATCGGGCGCATTTCGGTCGGCGTGCGCTGTGGCGAAAATCGTCGTCAAGTGCGGTATATCCAAGCGCAAATTGATATCATTGGTAGTTACGCCGTGGCTGGGCAGGATATTGATAGGGGCACGCTCATCACGAGTGATATGCTGACATCACGAGAAGGCAATCTTGGGGATCTCGCCGCCCAAGCACTTACCGACCAAGACGATATTATCGGTATGGTCGCGCAGCGTCCTATTCGAAGCGGCAGTACTTTCCAGTCCCACTATCTTCAAGCGCCTCAAGTGGTGAAACGAGGGCAGCGCGTCACTGTCATAGCAGAGGGCGCTGGTTTTCGAGTGTCACGCGAAGGAGAGGCCTTGTCTGATGGTGCACAAGGCGAGCGTATTCGTGTGCGCTTTGATACGCGGGAGTTAGTCACCGCACGCGTCATTGGCCAAGGAACATTGGTGATAGATTTTTAATCTAATGCCTAAAGTCCTTACTACCCAGGCCGATAGTAGGTAATACAGCGCATGCCGCACCAACGTTGACGATGAGGCAAACAACGTGAAAATCGATAACATTAATCCGTTGCTACGTTCTAATCAGGCGCAGCAGCGTGATGAAGCACAGAAAATAGCGGGCAATAAGCCAGCCGAAGCAGACAGCGCGACACGCTCAGCAACGCAACTCAGCCAAACGCATACGGATAGCTCACACGATATCGATACGGCAAAAGTTGAGGAAATTCGCGAAGCTATTCGTGAAGGGAAGCTAGAGATTCGTGCGGATCGCATTGCTGACGGCTTAATTGCCAATTTAAAAGATTTATAAGCGAACGATTATGGGTCTTTCACGACTGCTCTCAGATCAATTACAACGCCTTGATGAATTAGTACTGCTGCTCTCAGATGAACAAGCACAGCTTACTAAAGGCAGCATTGACGGAGATGCGCTCTCTGCTATAGCCCTGAAAAAACAGGCGCTGTTAGTTGAGCTGGAGCGCATAGAGCAATTGCGCCGAAACGTGCAGGCAAAGCTTGGCTATGCAGACGGTGCGCTTGGCGCCAAGCAAGCAGCTAACGATGCGGGCTGTTTAATTACCTGGGAAAGCTTGCTCGAAAAAAGCGAGCGTGTATCACGCATGAACGAATTAACCGGGCAAATGCTATCGCTTAGAATGAAGCATAACCAGGAAATGCTGGATTACATCCGCCAAATTGCTGAAAAAACCCTCTACAAACCAAATGGGCGCAATAATGCCCAACCAGGTCGCTTTAACGCGTCTGCCTAGCACTTATTGTCCAGTACTTCTTGACCAGCACTTCCACACAATCATAGACAAAAACTGTACAAGCAGCTTCAATGTGAATATTAATATTCATAATTGGAGCCGAACGGATGCTTGCCCATCTTCCAGACAACTTTACCGCTGTCGTCACCGGTGCCAATGGCGGCATAGGTAACGCTATTATTAAGCAGCTGCTTACCGATACCCATGTGGGTAATGTCGTTGCCGTAAGTCGTTCACCTCTTGCTTCTCAAGACCCATCTTTTCAAGACGCATCCGTTGAGATGGTAAACGTCGATATCACCACACAATCAGGGCGTGAGGCTCTTTGCCAACAGTTAAACGGTCGCCCGGTACATCTGTTGTTCAATGCTCTTGGCACGCTGCATGATGATGCGCGTAATGTGCAACCTGAGAAACGCTTAGAGCAGTTAGATGAAGCATCATTCGCCCATGTTATGCATGTGAATGCCGCCACGCCCGCCCTACTGATTGCCGCACTTAAATCATCGCTGCAAGGCAAGCATCCGGCTCTTATCGCCAGCTTGTCGGCGCGCGTTGGCTCCATTGGCGATAACGGGCATGGCGGCTGGTACAGCTATCGGGCCAGTAAAGCAGCGCACAACATGCTGATGAAGACACTTTCCATCGAACTAACGCGGCTTAATAAACAATCTATTGTGCTGTGCCTACACCCGGGCACTACAGATACAGCGCTTTCGAAACCTTTCCAAGCCCGCGTTCCCAGCGAAAAGCTATTTACGCCTGATTTCGTCGCTGAACAGCTATTGGAAGTAATGTCTAAACGCACCCCCGAAGATACTGGCAGCTTCTGGGATTGGGCTGGCAAGCCGATAGAATGGTAAATATCAGGCAAAAAAAATCCCCCAAGGCATAAGCCCTGAGGGATTTTTTCTTAATAAGTGCCTGACGATGACGCTACCCAGCCCGCCACCCTCGTCATTCCCGCAGGCCCTTAGCGGGAATCCATGTTGACTTGGGGTTTCGGGCTGCTACAGGTCAAGGTGGATTCCCGATAACCCCACTCGGGAATGACAGTGCGGTGGCTCGGGAATGACGGTGCGGAGACTTGGGAACATCTCTAATTGATTTTCTTCCGCGCAAACAAAAAACCCAGCCGATGGGCTGGGTTCTTTGTTAAATAAGTGCCTGACGATGACCTACTCTCGCATGGGGAGACCCCACACTACCATCGGCGCTAAGCGGTTTCACTTCTGAGTTCGGCATGGGATCAGGTGGTTCACGCGTGCTATGGTCGTCAGGCGTAACTTGTAATGTATATCATGCTGAACGTGTCATCGATGTTTTGTGGCGTCTCTCGTCTCCTGTCACTGACAGGAAGCGCGTATCCGGTTTTCATTATCACTGCGACCAGACCCCTTGGGTGTTATAGGGTCAAGCCTCACGGGCCATTAGTACACGTTAGCTCAACGCCTTGCAGCGCTTCCACACCGTGCCTATCAACCAGCTGGTCTCGCTGGGCCCTTCAGGAGGCTCTAGGCCTCAGGGATGTCTCATCTTGAAGGGGGCTTCCCGCTTAGATGCTTTCAGCGGTTATCCCGTCCGCACATAGCTACCCGGCAATGCCACTGGCGTGACAACCGGAACACCAGAGGTGCGTCCACTCCGGTCCTCTCGTACTAGGAGCAGCCCTTCTCAAACATCCAACGCCCACGGCAGATAGGGACCGAACTGTCTCACGACGTTCTAAACCCAGCTCGCGTACCACTTTAAATGGCGAACAGCCATACCCTTGGGACCGACTTCAGCCCCAGGATGTGATGAGCCGACATCGAGGTGCCAAACACCGCCGTCGATGTGAACTCTTGGGCGGTATCAGCCTGTTATCCCCGGAGTACCTTTTATCCGTTGAGCGATGGCCCTTCCATACAGAACCACCGGATCACTAGAACCTGCTTTCGCACCTGCTCGACGTGTCTGTCTCGCAGTCAAGCACCCTTATGCTCTTGCACTCACTGCACGATGTCCGACCGTGCTGAGGGTACCTTCGTGCTCCTCCGTTACTCTTTGGGAGGAGACCGCCCCAGTCAAACTACCCACCACACACTGTCCTCGATCCGGATAACGGACCTGAGTGAGAACGCCAATGATGCCAGGCTGGTATTTCAAGGTTGGCTCCCCTCGAACTGGCGTCCGAGATTCAAAGCCTCCCAGCTATCCTACACAGGCAACATCAGCGTCCAGTGTGAAGCTATAGTAAAGGTTCACGGGGTCTTTCCGTCTAGCCGCGGGTACACCGCATCTTCACGGCGATTTCAATTTCACTGAGTCTCGGGTGGAGACAGCGTGGCCATCATTACGCCATTCGTGCAGGTCGGAACTTACCCGACAAGGAATTTCGCTACCTTAGGACCGTTATAGTTACGGCCGCCGTTTACCGGGGCTTCAATCAAGAGCTTCGGACGAATCCTAACACCATCATTTAACCTTCCGGCACCGGGCAGGCGTCACACCCTATACGTCCGCTTGCGCGTTAGCAGAGTGCTGTGTTTTTACTAAACAGTTGCAGCCACCTGGTATCTTCGACCGGTTCGGGCTTAGAGAGCAAGTCTCGTCACCCTACGCCGGCGTGCCTTCTCCCGAAGTTACGGCACCATTTTGCCTAGTTCCTTCACCCGAGTTCTCTCAAGCGCCTTGGGATTCTCACCCTGACCACCTGTGTCGGTTTGGGGTACGGTCGCACATGATCTGAAGCTTAGAGGCTTTTCCTGGAAGCGTGGCATCAATGACTTCCTGACCGTAGTCAGTTCGTTTCGTGTCTCGGCCTTAAAGGGTCCCGGATTTACCTAAGACCCAAGCCTACTCACTTTCACCAGGACAACCAACGCCTGGCTCACCTAGCCTTCTCCGTCCCCCCATCGCAATCATGTCCGGTACAGGAATATTGACCTGTTTCCCATCGACTACGCCTTTCGGCCTCGCCTTAGGGGCCGACTCACTCTGCTCCGATTAGCGTCGAACAGAAACCCTTGGTCTTCCGGCGAGGGAGTTTTTCACTCCCTTTATCGTTACTCATGTCAGCATTCGCACTCGTGATACCTCCAGCGAACTTCTCAATTCACCTTCATCGGCTTACACGACGCTCCTCTACCGCTCACACATAGTGTGAACCCGTAGCTTCGGTACCTGGTTTAGCCCCGTTACATCTTCCGCGCAGGCCGACTCGACTAGTGAGCTATTACGCTTTCTTTAAAGGATGGCTGCTTCTAAGCCAACCTCCTAGCTGTCTGAGCCTTCCCACATCGTTTCCCACTTAACCAGGATTTCGGGACCTTAGCTGACGGTCTGGGTTGTTTCCCTTTTCACGACGGACGTTAGCACCCGCCGTGTGTCTCCCACGCTTGCACTCACCGGTATTCGGAGTTTGCCTCGGGTTGGTAAGTCGGGATGACCCCCTAGCCGAAACAGTGCTCTACCCCCGGCGGTGATACGTGAGGCGCTACCTAAATAGCTTTCGAGGAGAACCAGCTATCTCCGAGCTTGATTAGCCTTTCACTCCGATCCACAAGTCATCCAAATCTTTTTCAACAGATCCTGGTTCGGGCCTCCAGTTGATGTTACTCAACCTTCACCCTGCTCATGGATAGATCGCTCGGTTTCGGGTCTATATCCAGCGACTGTGTCGCCCAGTTAAGACTCGGTTTCCCTACGGCTCCCCTAAACGGTTAACCTCGCCACTGAATATAAGTCGCTGACCCATTATACAAAAGGTACGCAGTCACAGAACAAGTCTGCTCCTACTGCTTGTACGCACACGGTTTCAGGATCTATTTCACTCCCCTCTCCGGGGTTCTTTTCGCCTTTCCCTCACGGTACTGGTTCACTATCGGTCAGCCAGGAGTATTTAGCCTTGGAGGATGGTCCCCCCGTCTTCAGTCAAGGTTTCTCGTGCCCCGACCTACTCGATTTCACATGATCAGATTTTCGACTACGGGGCTATCACCCACTATGGCCGCGCTTCCCAGCGCATTCGCCTAATCAGTCACATGCTTAAGGGCTGGTCCCCGTTCGCTCGCCGCTACTAGGGGAATCTCGGTTGATTTCTTTTCCTCAGGGTACTTAGATGTTTCAGTTCCCCTGGTTCGCCTCTTACGCCTATATATTCAGCGCAAGATACTCATCTTATGATGAGTGGGTTTCCCCATTCAGAAATGCCCGGGTCACAGGTTGTTTGCCACCTCGCCGAGCCTTATCGCAGGCTTCCACGTCTTTCATCGCCTCTGGCTGCCTAGGCATCCACCGTGTGCGCTTCATTGCTTGACCCTATAACCCGAAGGAGTCTGGTATCTCGCAATGATAACGATTGCCGGATACGCTTGAGACGTATCACAAAACAATTACGTATAAACGTTTTAAAACGTTTATGTCAGCATGATATACATTGTTAAAGAGCGACTGCTATGCGCAGTGATAAGCGAGTGCTTTTTTCACATTAAAAGGAAAAGAAAGACCTTTTTCTCTTTTTAACGTGAAAAAAACGCTTATCACTGCGTATCAACAGCATTCTGATCAGGTAATTCATTGTGAGCGCTTACCGCGAGGGATGATGCATCGTTTAAGGAGGTGATCCAGCCGCAGGTTCCCCTACGGCTACCTTGTTACGACTTCACCCCAGTCATGAACCACACCGTGGTGATCGCTTTCCCGAAGGTTAAGCTAACCACTTCTGGTGCAGTCCACTCCCATGGTGTGACGGGCGGTGTGTACAAGGCCCGGGAACGTATTCACCGTGACATTCTGATTCACGATTACTAGCGATTCCGACTTCACGGAGTCGAGTTGCAGACTCCGATCCGGACTGAGACCGGCTTTTCGGGATTAGCTGACTCTCGCGAGCTCGCAACCCTTTGTACCGGCCATTGTAGCACGTGTGTAGCCCTACTCGTAAGGGCCATGATGACTTGACGTCGTCCCCACCTTCCTCCGGTTTGTCACCGGCAGTCTCCTTAGAGTTCCCGGCATTACCCGCTGGCAAATAAGGACAAGGGTTGCGCTCGTTACGGGACTTAACCCAACATTTCACAACACGAGCTGACGACAGCCATGCAGCACCTGTCTCTGCGTTCCCGAAGGCACCAAGTGATCTCTCACAAGTTCGCAGGATGTCAAGAGTAGGTAAGGTTCTTCGCGTTGCATCGAATTAAACCACATGCTCCACCGCTTGTGCGGGCCCCCGTCAATTCATTTGAGTTTTAACCTTGCGGCCGTACTCCCCAGGCGGTCGACTTATCGCGTTAACTTCGCCACAAAGTGCGCTAGGCACCCAACGGCTGGTCGACATCGTTTACGGCGTGGACTACCAGGGTATCTAATCCTGTTTGCTACCCACGCTTTCGCACCTCAGTGTCAGTGTCAGTCCAGAAGGCCGCCTTCGCCACTGGTATTCCTCCCGATCTCTACGCATTTCACCGCTACACCGGGAATTCTACCTTCCTCTCCTGCACTCTAGCTTGACAGTTCCGGATGCCGTTCCCAGGTTGAGCCCGGGGCTTTCACAACCGGCTTATCAAGCCACCTACGCGCGCTTTACGCCCAGTAATTCCGATTAACGCTTGCACCCTCCGTATTACCGCGGCTGCTGGCACGGAGTTAGCCGGTGCTTCTTCTGCGAGTGATGTCTTTCCTAATGGGTATTAACCACTAGGCGTTCTTCCTCGCTGAAAGTGCTTTACAACCCGAAGGCCTTCTTCACACACGCGGCATGGCTGGATCAGGCTTTCGCCCATTGTCCAATATTCCCCACTGCTGCCTCCCGTAGGAGTTCGGGCCGTGTCTCAGTCCCGATGTGGCTGATCATCCTCTCAGACCAGCTACGGATCGTTGCCTTGGTGAGCCATTACCTCACCAACTAGCTAATCCGACATAGGCTCATCCAATAGCGAGAGCCGAAGCCCCCTTTCTCCCGTAGGACGTATGCGGTATTAGCCTGGGTTTCCCCAGGTTATCCCCCACTATCGGGCAGATTCCTATGCATTACTCACCCGTCCGCCGCTCGTCAGCGGGTAGCAAGCTACCCCTGTTACCGCTCGACTTGCATGTGTTAGGCCTGCCGCCAGCGTTCAATCTGAGCCATGATCAAACTCTTCAGTTTAAAATCATTGTGATGCTTACTCGTCACCCGAAAACATAATGTTTACGAACAACAAAAGCGCATCAAACTTGGCTCAAGGTTCAAACGAATTCATTCAAACTTTCGTTTTCATGACCGCTTGCCTTGATATTTGGTGATTTATCACCCTCATCGGCAAGCGCCCACATGAATTACCTGATCAAATTGTTAAAGAGCTGTTTTCGCTGCTGAACTTCCGAAGAAGTAACTGGCTAACCGATGAACTGGCTTGCCTGAGCGAGGAAGGCGTATTCTACGCATTTCCTGGTGTTTGTCAATCACTGTTTTAAGTGAGTGAAGCGAGTGAGCGAAGAAAGCGAGATAACGTTGCTTTCTGGCGTGGCTCGTTTCAAAAAGCGTTGGAAGACATCGAAGCATGTTGCTGCTGAGTTCTTCTAACCCTCTGACAAACCGAAGGTTTTCACCTTCAATCACCGCTGGTAACGCTGTGCGTCCCCGGCAGCGGATGCGTACTTTACGGATTCGCTGCCGTCTTGGCAAGTGGTTTTGTAAAAAAACTCCAACATTCGTCTATTACCCTAATGCCAGCAGTAGCATCCCCTCTATTTAAGTAAGCGCAGGAATTGAGTCAGGCACTAATGACTCGGTGCTGAGATCAGCAATTGTTCGCGCACCGGTGAGCGTCATCGCCACCTTCATCTCTTTTTCGAAAAGCTCAAGCAGGTTAGCAACTCCCGCCTCACCTGCTGCTGCAAGCGCATAGATAAAGGCGCGACCAATCAATGCTGTATCTGCGCCCATGGCAATCATCCTTACTACATCCAAACCATTACGCACACCAGAATCAGCCAGAATGGCCAGGTCACCCTTAACTGCATCTGCAATAGCAGGCAGGGCACGCGCGGTAGAAGGCACGCCATCCAACTGACGGCCACCGTGATTTGAAACTACAATGCCATCAGCCCCAAAGCGGACTGCATCACGGGCATCATCAGCATCCAGTATGCCCTTAATAACCATTGGGCCATCCCACTGCTCACGAATCCAATCCAGATCTTTCCAGGAAATAGAGGGATCAAAGTTATCGCCAAGCCAGGCAATATAATCTTCAAGCTCCGTCGGCTGACCACGATAATCAGACACGTTACCTAGGTCATGCGGGCGACCATTCACACCGACATCCCAAGCCCAAAGAGGATGCAACGCAGCTTGAAGCATCCGTTTTATAGGCCCGCTTTTGCCGCTCATGCCCGAATGGGCATCGCGATAACGCGCACCAGGCACAGGCATATCAACGGTGAAGACTAATGTTTTAACCCCTGCCGCCTTAGCACGCTCAAGCACGTGCTTCATAAAGCCCCGATCCTTCAATACATAAAGCTGAAACCAGATGGGCCGCTCCACTGCCGCTGCCACTTCTGCAATTGGGCATACGGAGACCGTCGATAACGTAAACGGTATGCCCTTATTGGTCGCTGCCCGTGCTGCCTGGACTTCACCACGCCTAGCGTACATGCCTGTTAGCCCCACCGGCGCCAAGGCAAGAGGCATTGCCATCTTTTCACCAAACAGCTCGGTTTCCAGCGATAGCGACGACATATCCTTCAACACCCGTTGCCGCAACGCGATACCCGCTAGGTCTTCAACATTGTGCCGCAACGTATGCTCTGCGTATGACCCACCATCAGCATAGTGAAACAGAAACGGGGGGATACGACGCTTGGCAGCTAGGCGGTAGTCCGTCGGTGATGAAATGATCATGGCAGGCCCTATGCAATAAACAGATGCACTATCGATAAGTACTATCTATAAACGGTCATCGAAGCGTCAGTGTTAAACGCCCTAGATAAAATTGGTTTTACCAATTTACAAAAAATTTGCATCAACAGTAATGAGGCGCCGCAGTCGTGTCAAACGCGCATCACGCACCACGGCGTATTTTGGCCATATACTTTAGTTATAAAACAAACAAGCGGTGCCAATAGTCACCAATTTGCTAGCCTTTTACTGTTGAGACAAACCATTAAAGCCCCTACTATTGGTCTTACCAATTATGAGGATCTGCACTAATGACTTATCCACCGCTCCGCCAGCAGCGCTTGGCTGATGTGATTACCGAGCGCCTTGAGGCAATGATTCTTGAAGGTAGCCTCAAGCCTGGTCAGCGCCTGCCCCCAGAAAGAGAGCTTGCTGAACGTTTTGGCGTGTCGCGCCCCTCTCTACGTGAAGCCATCCAAAAGCTTGCCGCACGAGGCCTGCTTACCAGCCGCCAAGGGGGTGGTACCTTCGTGAATGAAACGCTCAACAGCGGCTACACCGACCCTTTGCTGGAGATGCTTTCCCGACACAACGAATTTCATTTGGATTTGCTTGAATTTCGCGATGCGATGGAAGGCATTTCGGCTTATTACGCCGCGTTACGCTCAACGCCAGCGGACAAAGCCGTATTAATTCAGCGCTTTGAAGAACTTGACGGTGGATTTGTGGGCGCTAACCCCGCCCAAGAAGCAAAGCTGGATGCCGCCTTCCACCTCGCTATTGCAGAAGCCGCTCATAACGTACTGTTACTTCACACTATTCGAGGCATTTTCCATTTATTAGAGCAGAGCATCGTTGATAACCTCGCCCATCTTTTTGCAAAGCCCGACTCGCGCTCGCAGTTAATGAAGCAGCACCGCGCCCTGCTAGATGCGATTTTAGAAGGCCGTGCTGAAGATGCCCGCAGCCGAGCGCACGAGCACCTAGTGTACGTTGAGGAAGGTCTTCTCGAGATGGCCAGAGCGGAAACCCGCGCCCAGCGAGCCCTGCGTCGTGCCCAAGGTACCAGTAGCACACCCGCATGAGTCACTTACCTCGCCTTTCAGACCATCGCTGGCGACTGCTCTGGCTGATCGCGATTCCGCTAGGGCTCATGCTATGCATGTGGCAAGCCGCTCAACTAGCCCGTGAGCAGGCGCTATCAAACTTACAAGACGATGCCGAAAACGAGCTGCGGCTTTCTGCCGCCAACTTAAACGGTTACCTGCTGCGCTATGATTATTTGCCACAAATGCTGGCGACCAGGGAAGGCGTACAACGTTTTTTAGACTCCCCTGACAGCCAAGACCCCATGCCGCTCAACTTACTGCTTGACCGTTTTCGCTTTACCTCTGGGGTCTCTGATGTCTATTTGCTTAACCGTAACGCTGATACCATCGCTGCCAGCAACTGGCACCGCCCCAATACATTCATTGGTCAAAACTACGCGTTTCGCAGCTACTACACCGACGCCATTACCGGGGGGCAGGGGCGTTTCTTTGGCTTAGGCGTACAGTCACTTGAACGTGGTTACTACTTTTCTGCGCCGGTGTGGCTTGATGACACCTCGCCCGATGCAAAACCCGACGGCGTTATCGTCGTCAAAGTGCTGCTCGACGATGTTGAAGAGGGTTGGGCGGAACAGGACGCTGAGCTGTTTGTCACCGATAGCGACAATATTATCTTCATGGCCAGCCACCCTGAGCTACGCATGAATGCCCTCCATCCTCTCACTGACGACCAACGTGACACCCTACGGGCAACCCGACGCTATGCAATGGAGCCTTTAACGCCTTCCGGCATTGAGATTGAAGCCCCTTACGGATCCGATAGCTATCTCGTTAGCTTTGCTAGCGGCCCACTAACCGGTGGGCACTATTTAAGCCTTACGCGCCCCATCCCAGAGTTTGGCTGGCAAATGCATATTTTAAAACCACTCACCCCCGTAGTGAACGCCCAGTGGATTGCGGCGCTGATGGCGGGAGGCTTATATGGCGTGATAGCCCTGGGCGGCGGCATTGGTTGGCAACGCATGCGTTTACGCCGAGAGCGCGAAGCATTTGCAGAGCGCGAACGACAGACCTTAGCCAGGGTACGCGATGAGCTAGAGGTTAGCGTAGAACGAAGAACACGTGATTTAGTCGCCAGTAATCAGCGGCTTTCTGGTGAAATAGAAGAGCGGCGGCGAGCAGAAGCTAATCTACGCCAAACCCAAGATGAGCTGATCCAGGCAGCAAAGCTTGCGGTATTGGGTCAATTGGCTGCCGGTATTAATCACGAGTTAAATCAGCCATTAGCGGCTATTCGCGCTTACGCTGAAAATGGCCGGCGGTTTATTGAACTGGCGCGGGTAGATAAAGCGGACGCCAACCTAGCGCAAATTGTCGAGCTTACCCAGCGCATGGCCGATATTAGCGCTCAGTTGCGCCAGTTCTCTCGTAAGAGTAGCGAGCGCCAGGAAACAATCTCTGTGCAAGCCTGTATTGAGTACGCCCTGCGTTTATTTCACAGCCGCTTACGCGATGATGGCATCGAGGTAGTCCAACAATGGCCCGAGGAAACGCTTTGGGTTGAGGGTGATTTAGTCCGCCTGGAGCAAGTACTGGTGAATCTGATCAGTAACGCGTTACAGGCCATGAAAGAGGTAGCATCACCCATGCTGACGCTAAGTGTCGAAATCGCACAACAGCAAGTGATGATCAGCGTTGCCGATAATGGCCCAGGTGTTGCGGAAAACCACTTGGGCCAAATTTTCGAACCCTTCTTCACCACCAAAGCACCCGGTAGCGGATTAGGGCTAGGACTTTCGATTTCCTCACGTATTATGGAGGATCTGGGCGGCAAGTTGCAGGTAGCGAATCAGCCCTCTGGCGGGGCACGATTCATCATTACGCTACCCTGTTCAACAACACCTAACGTACTGCCGCCATACTCAGTCAAGGAGAGTAACAACCATGCATGAGCCGTCGACGCTGCCGGTCATGGTGATCGACGACGAACCGCACCTGCGTATCACCGCCAGCCAAACACTCGAACTCGCTGGCTACACGCCTCACTGTTTTGAGTCTGCAGAACAAGCGCTTGAGGCACTACCAGCAAACTTTCCCGGCGTAATCGTGAGTGATATTCGCATGCCTGGAATGGACGGTATGGCGCTATTACATGAATTACACAGCCGTGATGCCACACTGCCGATTATCTTAATCACTGGCCACGGTGACATCTCAACCGCGGTCGAGGCGATGCGCGCAGGTGCTTGGGATTTTCTGGAAAAGCCTTTTGCTGGGGATCAGCTACTCGATGTCGTGAGGCGAGGAATCGAAAAGCGCCAGCTGAGCCTAGAAAATTTACGCTTAAAGGCCGAGCTTGAGGTTCAGCAGGCAGCTCTTGGGCCACGCCTTGTAGGCCGCACACCCGTGATTTCTCGTCTGGCAGCAATGATTCAGCGCATCAGCCAAGTAGAGGCTGATGTGCTGCTATTTGGCGAAACCGGCACAGGAAAAGACCTTGTCGCCCGCGCCATTCATGAACGTAGCGCCCGGCGCAATAGCCCGTTTATGGCGATCAACTGCGGCGCAGTACCAGAAAACACCATAGAGTCAGAACTGTTTGGCCATGAGAAAGGCGCCTTTACCGGCGCTGTAGAACGGCGAATTGGTAAATTCGAGCATGCCAATGGTGGCACCGTGTTCCTGGATGAAATCGAATCAATGCCATTGGCACTTCAGGTGAAGCTGTTGCGCGTATTGCAAGAGCGTAGCGTCGAGCGCCTAGGGGCCAACGAGACAGTGCCACTCAATATACGAGTAATTGCCGCCACCAAAGTGGATCTCAAAGTCGCTGCTGAAGAGGGTAGCTTTCGCGAAGACCTCTACTATCGACTCAACGTGGTTACCCTGCCACTGCCCGCGCTACGCGAACGGCGTGAGGACATTCCGCTGCTGTTCCAGCATTTCGCCGTGGTCGCTGCCAACCGTAGCGGTTTAGAAGCGCCCACCCTGGGCAGCCATTCAATAGCCGCCCTGCTGGCCCACGACTGGCCTGGTAATGTTCGCGAACTGCGTAACCTTGCTGAGCGTTATGTGTTACTGGGAGCAGCCTTTGACTACCGCCTGGATGCGCTACTGGAAGGGGCCAACTCCGACACCGAAGAGCCAACGTTGCCGCGCCAGGTAGAGCTATTTGAAAAGAGCCTGATTAGCCAATCCCTGTCCCGCCATCATGGGCGCGTAACCGACGTATGCCGTCACCTGGGAATACCCCGCAAAACCTTCTATGACAAACTCAAAAAACACAGTTTAAGCGCTGACGATTATCGCCATAGCAGCGACCCTTGATGAAACAACTCAATCAACACGTCCCACGGCGGCACCCAAGGCACCAAGGTAAATAGCGCAATCAGCATAAAGACGTTCGAGAGTGGGCGACGGCCATCGCCCAGCTTTAGCGCGGTTCCAAAAGAGCGTTTTAACCGCGCACCTTCTAGGTCCACGCTGAAAAGCTCGTCCAGGCTCAAGTGAATGATAAACCCTAGCAGCACCGCTGCACTATGGCACCAGGCCAACCAAGCCGGCTGTGCCAGCAAGTGAAAACTGAACGCGGCAGTCACCAGCGCGCACAGCACAGCCGCCATCAATGAGTGCCAAATACCTCGATGAACCGTTAGCCGTGAGAACACCACCGCCGCAAAATAACGCACGCTAACGTAAATACCACCACACGCCACTAGCAACAAACCGGGTGTTAACCAGGGCTGCAACAGCAACACACCAAGCACCAGCGAAGGCACCGATAAAAAATTAAAAATCAAACGGATAGAGCGAGAACGATCGGCATCTATGTCAGGTAAAATACCGCCAAAGGCTACCAGGGCAATAATTAATAGCGCTTGAGTCGCTGGCCACCACTCAGCCTGCCAGCCGACACAAGCCACTAGCACACCGCCTGCTGCTGCTACCGTAATATGCGTGCGAAAATTCGCCATAGCGCGGCATCCTGGAAAACTGGATAAATTACCAGACTTTTGGCTGCCGCAACATGACTATTTAAGAAAAAAGAGTGTTAGGCCAACTGCTTAGCACCTACATTAGAAAATTTACTGGGCGAGGAACTGATCTTTTAACTTAACGTAGTTACCTGCCGTGTAAGGAAAGAAAGCGCGCTCTTTATCTTTAAGTGGACGCAATGCTTTCGCCGGGTTTCCAGCGTATACATGGCCACTTTCCAAACGTTTGCCTGGCGTGACTACCGCGCCAGCAGCAATAATCACCTCATCCTCGACAACCGCCCCATCCATCACAATCGCCCCCATACCCACCAAAATGCGGCTACCCAGCGTACAGCCATGCAAAATCGCTTTATGGCCAATGGTGACATCATCACCAATCGTCAGTGGAAATCCATCAGGATTGAAATCGCTGGCATGGGTAATATGCAGCACGCTGCCATCCTGCACGCTAGTGCGAGCGCCAATGCGAATCCGGTGCATATCACCCCGAATCACCGTCATCGGCCACACCGAACAGTCATCGCCCAGCTCTACATCACCAATCACCACGCTAGCGGGGTCGACATAAACCCGCTCGCCAAGGCGAGGCGAAATACCTTGAAAGGGTCGTAGGGCATTGCTCATTGCACACTCCTGCTTAACGCTATTGGATTCAAATATTCAAGGACTATAGCAACCCGCCGAGCAATACAATAAACGTCAGCGGAATCGACACCCAGCGTACAATATTACGCCAGAGTACATAGCCACTCTCCCCAACACCCAATGCTTGTACAACCTGCAGACGGGGCATCACCCAGGCCGCAAAGATAGCAATTAACAGCCCGCCCAAAGGCAGGAAAATATCAGGCGGAATACTACTGACTAGCTCAAACACATTGCGTCCGAACAACGGCCTGAAGTCGGCGAGAGTAGAAAACGAAAACGCCGAAAGCAGTCCCAACAGCCATACACTCAGCGCTACGACGGCCGTTGACACACTGCGCCGCCATCCAAGCCCTTGCAACGTCGCCACCATGGGTTCAGCGAGGTTAATCGCAGAGGTCCAGGTAGCCAATAAGAGCAACAAAAAGAACACACTTAACCAAAACGCTCCCCAAGGCAGCTCAGAAAAAGCAATAGGCAGCGTCACAAACATCAACCCTGGGCCGTCAGCGGGGTCCATACCTTGGGCAAATACCACCGAAAAGATCGCAATCCCTGCTAACAAGGCAACGCTGATATCGAGCATGGCAACTGCAAACGCAGCTTTCGGGAGGCTCTGCTCATCAGGCATATAAGCCCCGTAAGCCATTAGCGCGCAGGCCCCTACTGCCAGGGTAAAAAACGCATGCCCCATGGCATGCAACACCACTGTGGCCGTTACATCGCCAAACGACGGTAAAAACAGCCATGAAAGGGCTGTACCAAATCCGTCAGTGGTTGTGGCGTAACCAGCCAGTAGCAACAATAAACCGTACAGCAGCGGCATTAATAGGTTGTTCAGCCTCTCTAGACCTTTGGCAACACCCGCTGCCACCACCGTCATGGTCATAAATAGGAACAACGAGTGGTTAAAAATCAACAGGCCTGGGTTGGCCAGAAACGCCTCGAAACCCGCGCCTATTTCTGCTGCGCTTGCGCCATCGAAATCCCCGTTGATTGAAGCGACTAAAAACTCAATCGACCAACCTGACACCACCGAGTAAAACGACAAAATACAGAAGACGGTGAATGCACCAAACAACCCTAACCAGCGCCAGTGTCGAGAAGCACCTGCTTCAACGGCCAGCTTACTTAGCGCTTGCATTGGCCCACGACGCCCTGCCCGACCAATTAAAATCTCGGCCATCATTACGGGGATACCTAGCAGCAGTACAAACGCCACATAGATCAATAAAAATGCCGCACCACCGTTCTCGCCTGCAACGTACGGGAAACGCCAAATATTACCCAGCCCAACTGCAGCTCCCGTTACCGCTAAGATAAAGGCCCGCTTTGACCCCCAGCGCTCCAGCGTTTCACTCATCACTTGCTCCTGCCATTGGTGGCACTAGTTGGCGACACTAAAAGGCGGCAAGACTAGCAGGCGCTTACGCCCAGGCCAAACCCTGGTGTAAGCCACAGTATTCAGCCCAGACATTGAAACACGGCCTCACCGCCCGCACTGTGTCATTATTATTGCGTTTTTATGCGCCCCTAACGTATTAAAAACGTTGTGAGTTAAAAAATTAATGCCTACGAGGTGCCTATGTCCCGCAATCCGTTGCTAGAGCCGCACGAGCTTCCCCCTTTCGCTGACATTCGCGCCGAACACGTCGTGCCTGCGGTAGAAACGCTGCTGAATGAAAGCCGAGAAGTCATCGACCGACTCGCTCAACAGGCCGCTACAGCGCCACCACGTTGGGATAACTTTGCTGTGCCGCTAGAGGCTGTTAATGACCGGCTTACCCAAGCGTGGTCGCCCATCTCGCATCTCAACGGCACGATGAACACAGCCGAGCTGCGGGAAGCTTATCAAGCATGTTTGGAAAAACTCTCGGCGTTTAGCACCTGGATGGGACAACACGAAGGTCTCTTTAAAGGCTGGCAAGCGCTTAAGCAGGGTGATGAATGGGCAACGCTAACGCCTGCTCAGCAGCGCACAGTAGAAAACGCTTTACGTGATTTCCGCTTAGCTGGGGTTGATTTACCTGCAGACAAAAAGGCTCGCTACGGCGAGATTCAAGCGCGTCTCTCCAGCCTATCCAATCAGTTTTCAAACAACGTGCTCGATGCTACCCAAGCTTGGCATAAGGATATTGGTCATCTTGATGAACTCACCGGCGTGCCGGAAAGCGCGCTTGATACGCTAAAAGCAACCGCCCAGGCAAAAGGCGTCGATGGGTATCGCATCACCCTCGATTTCCCGAGCTTTTTCCCTATTATCAGTTATGCCGACAACCGAGAGTTACGGCGAGAGGTATACACCGCGTTTGTCACGCGTGCTTCCGATCAAGGCCCAGACACAGGTAAGTTCGATAACGCTCCCGTTCTTGAAGAGATTTTGGCACTCCGCCAAGAGCTCGCCCACCTGCTTGGCTTTAATACCTACGCCGATTACTCGCTCACCACTAAGATGGCCGATTCCCCCGAACAGGTGCTTGAGTTTTTGAATGACTTAGCTCGCCGCGCCGTTCCCCAGGCCAAGGAAGAAGTCGCGGAGCTCAGCGACTATGCCCGTGAAGAATTAGGGCTTGAAACGCTTGAGCCGTGGGATGTGTCTTATGCCAGCGAAAAGCTGCGCGAAGCCCGCCACGCCATCTCACAAGAGCAGCTTCGTCCTTACTTCCCTGCGCCACAGGTGGTAGATGGGCTGTTCCAGGTAGTAGAGCGTCTTTACGGTGTTCGCGTGGAAGCAGCGCCTGATGCGCCTAGCTATCACAACGATGTTCAATATTTCCGCATTAGCGAACAAGGTAAGCCGATCGCCGGTTTCTATTTGGATTTGTACGCTCGCGAAAACAAGCGGGGCGGAGCGTGGATGGC
Source organism: Halomonas sp. MS1 (assembly GCF_024182575.1). Lineage (NCBI taxonomy): Bacteria > Pseudomonadati > Pseudomonadota > Gammaproteobacteria > Oceanospirillales > Halomonadaceae > Halomonas > Halomonas sp. MS1. Next base: position 1,668,830 of record NZ_CP098926.1, on the reverse strand, counting down.
GGATTGCCGAGTACGTCGTCAAACTGAAAATGGCCTACAACTGCCAGTGGCGTTTCTGACCTGCAACTTCACCGCCCCAGTGGGCGATAAACCCGCGTTGCTAACCCATGATGAAGTCACCACGCTGTTCCATGAGTTCGGCCACGGCTTGCATCACATGCTGACCAAACAGGACATCGCCGATATCTCTGGCATTAACGGTGTTGCTTGGGATGCGGTTGAACTGCCCAGCCAATTCATGGAGAACTACTGCTGGGAACGCGAAGGGTTAGACCTGATCGCCAAGCACGTTGATACTGGTGAGCCCCTGCCCGCTGACCTGCTAGCGCGTTTACAGGCTGCCAAGAACTTTCAGTCAGCAATGGGGATGGTGCGCCAAATAGAGTTTTCATTATTCGACTTGCGCCTGCACCATGAGTTGGAAGCACCTAGCGCCAGCGACGTTCAAACGCTATTGAACGACGTACGTAGCCACACATCCGTCGTGCCGACGGTTGACTTTAACCGCTTCCAGAATAGCTTTAGCCATATTTTTGCGGGCGGCTATGCAGCAGGCTATTACAGTTACAAATGGGCGGAAGTGCTCTCTGCCGATGCTTGGAGCGCGTTTGAAGAAGCCGGGATTTTTGACCCTAACACGGGCCAACGCTTCCGCCAGGAAATTCTGGAACCAGGCGGCGCGAGGGATGCCGCCGAGCTATTTCGCGCTTTCCGAGGCCGCGAACCAAGCGTAGAGCCATTATTACGCCATAGCGGTATTCGCGCAGCCTGAGATTTATTTTCACTATCACCGGGTGCGGTATCTGTCTTGTTACCGCACCCTTGGAGCCTGTTATGTCGAGCGTGAAACGCTTTATTGCTGGGGTAACCTGCCCACGCTGCGCGGCCATGGATCGGATTCGCGCCTGGGAGCAAAACAACATTCGCTACCGGGAATGCGTTAACTGCGATTTTTTCGAGCAGTTGCCGATTGAAGATGAGACAGCACCAGAGCTGACTACCCGCGTTAACCAAGTACGCGAAGAGCAAAAAACGCAGGATGTACAACCAGTACGCATTCTCGACCCCGGCAAACCTAAACGTTAACCGCCTATTCCCAGCATTGATGCTACCGCTTTCAATTTAAGCCTCCACTACGTTGGGGGCCAACCAATTCCTCACTCCTCACTCCTCACTCCTCACTCCTCACTCCTCACTCCTCACTCCTCACTCCTCACTCCTCACTCACAAAAGTGTGCGAAAAACCACACACCAACTAACCTATGGTGTGCGAAACCCCAGACACTTAACGCTTTTTTTGTTTCAACCAAAGTTGAATAAGAAATCTTTAAGTAGCTGATTTTAATAATCAGCCCGCCTCTTGGCATGACTATCGCTGTATATAAATTGCTTAACGTTGAAGCCACTGGCTGTGCCAGCACGCCAGACGATAATCCCAATAACAGCTTAGGAAATCTCGCCATGCGCAATATGATGCCTAAAACCGTCGCCTTTCTTGCCAGTAGTGCCCTTCTAGCAGCAGGCACTGCCCAAGCAGACCGCTCAGAATGGCCCGATAACTTCACTGTCGGTACCGCAAGTCAGGGCGGCACCTACTTCGTTTATGGCTCAGGCTGGGCTAACTTTATTGCTGATGAGCTGGATGTTTCTGGTGGCGGTGAAGTCACCGGCGGCCCGACTCAAAACCTAGCGCTCGTACACAGCGGCGATATGGCCTTTGGTCTAACGACGATGGGCCCAGCGTCGGACGCTGTTAACGGTGAAAGTCCGCTAGCGCCTGGCTTGGCAATGGACAATGTATGCGCGCTGTTCCCGATGTATGAAACACCCTTCTCTATTGCCGCACTCTCAAGCTCGGGCATTGAATCCATCTCAGATATTCCTGATGGCGCGCGCATTGGCTTCGGCCCAGCAGCTTCTACATCAGACACTTACTTCCCCGCTATCCTCGAAACGCTGGGCGTTGAGTTTGATCGTCGTAATGGCGGCTGGTCTGACTTAGGTGGTCAGCTGCAGGATGGCCTGCTGGATGTGATCGCGTTTGCAGCGGGTATTCCGATTCCGGCCGTTAGCCAACTCGAAGTACAGACCGATGTGAACATCATTGAGTTTACCGAAGAAGAGATGGCCACCGTCCTGGACTCCTTCCCGGTTGCTGAATTCACTATCCCAGCAAGCACTTACACCACACTGGAAGAAGACGCACGCGCTGTGTCTATGTGGAACTTCGCCATTGCGGGTTGTGATCTGCCGGAAGACTTTATCTATGAAGTCACCAAAGCCACGATGGAAAACAATGACCGTATGCGCTCAGTGCACCGCAGCGCTGAAACCACCATTCCAGAAAACATCGTCCACAACAATGTGCTGCCCTTCCATCCGGGCGCCGCACGCTGGTACGAAGAGAATGGCTACGACATTGATGATGACATGATCAACTAAGCCAAGCCCCTCTTCACGCTGCCCTGTTTTCCGCTGGCCGGGCGGGGCAGCGTTCGTTACCGCCTCTTTTTTTGCTTTTGCTGTGAGGGTGACCTCTGAAGAGTCACAATACCGATCAAGACCCCAACGGCCTCAAGGATGACGCCCAAACTGCTTCATCGATACCCGAGTCAATTGCCGAGGGTGTCGATGAAGAGGTTGTCGAGTCCAACCGCCGTGTGTTTGTTGGCTGGCAGTTCTTTTTGTTTGCCGCACTGGCCATTGGCTATTCAAGCTTCCACCTGTTTTCGCTCAATGTGTACCCGATGGAAACCTGGTCGTTTCGCATTGTACATATCGCTGGTGCGCTAATTTTAGGGTACGGGCTGTTTGCCGGTGCTCGTTTTGCAGAAGATGATCAGCAAGCCTCCCCTGCATGGCTCAAGTGGGCCAGCTATGCGCTCCTAGCGCCTGCGATCTATACGCTTATACAAGTTGTTCTAATGCAGCAAACACTCAATGGCGGTGCCATGCGCATCGATCCCAGTATTGAGACACTGCATTACGGCTACCCACTGATAGCCACCACAGCTGCAGCTATTGCTCTCTCGTGGTTCTATCGTCAGGCACGCCACCGCTTCAATCCCGCCGACCTCGTTCTGATGGTGTGCGCCATCGCCAGCGCTGCGTACTTGCTAATGGCCTTTAATACCAATATGCGCATGTCGACAGGCACCTCGTTTGCTCCTCCCGGCATTTCTTGGGCGGCCATTGCCGGCTCACTGCTGATTCTTGAGCTTACTCGTCGCGTGGCGGGTTTAGCGCTAGTAGTTATTTCAGCGGTTTTCTTGGTCTATGTCTTTGCTGGCCAGCATCTACCAGGCTTCCTCGGCTACCCAGGCTTGTCCGTGCAGCGCTTCTTCAGTCAGGTCTATACCGATGCGGGCATCCTTGGCCCAACGACCGCGGTGTCATCGACTTATATCATTTTGTTTATTATTTTCGCGGCGTTTTTACAGGCCTCCAAAGTAGGCGATTACTTCGTCAACTTCGCATTTGCAGCCGCTGGCCGTGCCCGTGGCGGCCCGGCGAAAGTCTCTATTTTTGCTTCCGGCTTAATGGGCATGATCAACGGCACATCAGCGGGTAATGTGGTATCGACTGGCTCGCTTACCATCCCACTGATGAAAAAAGTCGGCTATCCGGCGCGCAGTGCTGGTGCCATTGAAGCAGCGGCGTCTACTGGTGGTCAGATCATGCCGCCCATCATGGGGGCAGGCGCCTTTATCATGGCGGAAGTCACCGGCATTCCTTATACAGAAATTGCGATTGCGGCGGTCATTCCAGCCATTCTTTACTTCGCCTCTATCTACTTTATGGTGGATTTTGAAGCGGCGCGTAAAGGCATGCGTGGCATGCGTAAAGATGAAATCCCGCTATTCTCCAAGCTGGTTAAGCAAGTCTATCTATTCGCACCAATCATCATTCTTATTGTCGCTCTCTTTATGGGCTACTCCGTCATTCGTGCCGGCACGCTAGCCACCGCATCAGCGGCAGTTGTTAGTTGGATCTCACCCAATAAAATGGGTATTCGGGCAATTTTGAGAGCTCTCCAACTAGCGGGCATCATGTCGATTCAGATCATCGCGGTGTGTGCTTGCGCAGGCCTTATTGTTGGCGTTATATCACTGACGGGCGTCGGCGCGCGCTTCTCTTCACTGCTGTTAGGCCTTGCTGGGGTTAGCCAGCTATTGGCATTAGTTTTTGCCATGCTGATCAGTATCCTGCTCGGCATGGGCATGCCTACCACGGCAGCCTACGCGGTAGCGGCATCGGTGGTGGCACCCGGCCTGATCAATATTGGTATCGAGCCGCTCGTCGCACACTTTTTCGTGTTCTACTTCGCGGTCGTGTCGGCCATTACGCCGCCAGTGGCGTTAGCGTCTTATGCCGCCGCCGGTATTTCTGGGGATAACCCCATGGGCACATCGGTCGCTTCGTTCAAAATTGGTCTTGCTGCGTTTATCGTGCCGTTTATGTTCTTCTACAGCCCAGCCATGCTGATGGAAGGCTCCGCGATGCAGATACTGCGTGTCGGTGTGACCGCCACACTGGGGATCATCTTGCTTTCAGGCATGGTGCAAGCTTGGTTCTTTGGACCGGTAAATACCTTGCAGCGTGTGGTTATGCTGGTCGGTGCGCTGTTTATGATTTACGGCGGCATTTATAGCGATATTGCTGGCCTTGCGATTGGCGCAGCGCTGTTCATTATGCAGCGTAAGCAGCATGGCGATAAGGCAACACCCAGCACCACATGACGGCACAATCGGCTATCCACTTAACCACTAGCCGTTAACCGCCCAACGAAAACGCCCGCTCGAGTGCTGTCGAGCGGGCGTTTTTCTTGATCGCTAAGCTAGATTCTTTAAGGGCGCTCTAGCCTCTCAGATTATCAACAATTTTCAGTACGGGGGCTGCCTGATTAAGCGTGTAGAAGTGTAGACCAGGTGCACCGCCATCGAGTAAGCGCTCACACAAACGGCTAACAACATCGGTGCCAAAAGCGGCAATAGCGTCACTATCATCACCATAAGCTTCCAGCTGCTTACGAATCCAGCGCGGAATTTCTGCACCACAGGCGTCTGAAAAACGCGCCAATTTGGTGTAGTTAGTAATCGGCATAATGCCAGGAATAATCGGCTGCTCGACACCTAATGCCCGAGCTTTTTCAACAAAATGGAAGTAGGCATCCGCGGTAAAAAAGTACTGGGTGATGGCCATGTTGGCGCCAGCCTTCATTTTACGGGCAAAGTTTTCCACATCCTTATCGAGATTGGGTGCCTGTGGATGAGATTCAGGATAGGCAGCCACCGCAATATCAAAATGGTCACCGGTTTCCGCACGGATAAACTCGACCAGTTCGTTGGCGTAGCGCAACTCACCAATGCTTCCCATGCCCGATGGCATGTCTCCCCGTAGCGCCACTAAACTGTCGACGCCCTCTTCACGATACTGCGCTAGCAGGTCGCGCAGTTGCGCTTTTTCACTGCCAATGCAGGAAAGGTGTGGCGCGGTCGTAATGCCGCTCTGGCTAACGGTGCGCACAATATCGCGTGTGCGTGCTTGGGTGGAACCACCAGCACCATAAGTGACCGAGAAAAAGCGCGGTTGTCGAGCGGCCAGTTCATCGCGCACGTGCATTAACTTCTCTCTTCCTGCATCAGTACTGGGCGGAAAGAATTCAAAGCTAATACCTAGCGGGTGCTCTTGACTGCTCATGGGACTTCCTCGTAAAGCGTTAACATCGTGATAATTTAGGTTATTCTCCTCTTTCCGCCGCGCTGGAGCTAATGAAAGATTCCACGGTCGGCCTTTAATTCGGCTCATGTTAGCTATTTACGCAACTACTTAGCTATTCACACAACGACGTCGTCACCTAACGACTCAGGATGCAGAAATGGATTTAGCACCAAGCGCCCTAATGGGGCCACTGCTGATGTTATTGGGGTTTGTAGGCTTGGGATGGATTGCCGCACAGCGCTTAAAAATCGATCCGCGCCCCATTGCCACATTACTGGTTTATCTGATCGCACCACTGACCATTTTCCGTGCACTGATGAACGGCGGCCCCACGGCGGAGTATCTGCTATTAACACTAGCGCTATTCATCTTGGTAAGTACCATGGCGCTGGCCGTACGCTGGTTTACCCAGCACCGCTTTGGGCCACAGGAAGGGGCGCTGTTAGCGTTCTCTTCTGGCACTGGCAATACCGGTTACTTTGGCCTGCCCGTGGCGCTAATTTTACTGCCGCCAGAAGGTGTCACGCTTTATCTCTTCTGCATGTTAGGGATTAATCTATACGAGTTTACGGTGGGCTTTTACTTAAGTGCCCGCGGCCACTTTTCCATGCGCCAAAGTCTGATCAAAATTGCTCGACTGCCGTTGGTCTACGCGTTTTTGTCTGCGCTGCTGCTGAGTGCACTCAACGTGACACTGCCCAGTGCATTGATGAACTCGCTGGACGTCTTCCCCGCCACCTACACCCTGCTAGGCATGATGATTATCGGCATGACCCTTAGCCAGGTGACGCTTGATGCTTGGGACTCCCGCTTTGTTGCCACCTGCGTGGGCTTACGTTATTTGCTTTGGCCGCTGGTGATGCTAAGCGCTGTTTTATTACTTCAAGCCTTGGGGCCGCTTACGCCAGAACTCGGTATGGCGTTGTTACTGTTAGGCGTCGTCCCCATGGCCTCTAATGTGGTGGTGGTCGCGATGGAGCTAGGGATTCAACCGCAAAAAGGAGCATTAGCGGTGCTTACCACCACGCTATTAGCGCCATTACTCATTCCTCTCTATCTCCACCTAATGCTGCGCCTTACCGGTCTAGGCCTCTGATTGGGTTAAAAGCCTTCAACCCCCGTCAGCTTTAGCTGAGCGGCCATCCGCTGTACGTCTGGGTGGCTGAAAAATGCCACCAGCGCGTCAGCACGCACGGGGCCTACGCCGGGTTCGGCTTGCCAATCTGAGCGTGTGTACCCTGCCAACGTATCCCAGTCGCCTAGCTGAGCATTGCCACCTGGTGGCATCCCTAACGCCATTAACCACTGAGCATAGGAGGCCGCCTGTGTGGCTTGGAACTGAGCGACAAGCGCTACTGAGCGGGCGTCGCCCACGCCGTATGCTTGCTGAAGTTGGTTTGGCGTTGCTGCCAGCCAGCCTAGCAGTTCGGTCACAACACCTGCCTCCATCAGCGCTTGCCAGGTACCCTCTCCCACGCCCTGCATGTTTAGCTGGTCACTTAAGAAGCTAAGCCGCGCCAGTAACTGCGCGTCGCAGTCCGTGGTAAGCGTAAAGCAACTTAACAGGTGATAACGCTCTGGCGAGGGCACGCCAAGGGCCGCTCGCTCCCGGGTTTGCCAAACGACTTCTGTTGCCTGGGGAATAGTGAGACCCGCCAATGTTATCGCGATATGGTCACCCGGGCGCACGTCCCATGCTTCCCAGCGCTCCAGAGACCCCAGCGACACACGACTAATACGCCGTCCTTCTAGCGTGACTGGATAAAGCCACAACAGCGGCGTCACGCGTCCTGTTCGACCAACGCGAAACTCGACGCCACGCACCTGAGCTAACGCCTGCTGAGCGGGGTACTTCCACGCAACGGCCCACTCCGGCGGCGATGATGACCAGCGTTGAACCCCAGGGCGTTCGGACTGTTTCAGTACCACTCCATCGGTGGCGAACGGCAATGGGCCGTTAAACCACGTATCGCGCCAGTTGGCGGCATCATGCTGGGCATTAATAGGATGGGTGTAATCGGCGGTATCAAAGCCTAACGCGGTCAGTTGGCCTAGCCTTTCATTCATCTCTCTCGGCCCCTCTGGCCAATCCCAGATAAACAGACCGATCCGCTCACGAGTTTGCCGCGAAGGTGATAGTTGAGCCATGGCCCCGGCAACAGCGCCTCGCGCGCCAGAGGCTGGGGACTGCGACTGAATATGATCATTTAATATCCAGTAGAGTTCGCCTTGGAATACGGCTGAGAGCGGCGTTGGTAGCCTATTTGGCACGGCGGGAAGCTGCTGTACACGAGCCGTCCAGTTCTGACCACGTTCGCCGTCACCGCGGCTAATCGCTTCGACCAACACGCCCTCTTCGTAGCGTAGCGTTATCGCGACACCATCGACCTTAGGCTGAATCCAAAGATCATCTCGGCGGCTAATAAAACGCCGCACACCATCACCATCGGCTTTATTCAAGCCCGTTTGCACCACGGGGTGATCTAGAGTGCCAGCGCTACGGGTGACTCTGGTTAGCGGTCGTTGCCGAGCCACTTCACCCAGGCAGGCTTGCCAGTTTGCTAGCCGAGCGACCGCTTGATCGTAAAGCTCATCATCAATCAGTGACTCGCCCTGATCGTGATAGGCACTGTCCCACTGAGCAATATGCTCTGCCAGTGTTTGGCTCTCTTGCGCCAGCCGTTCACGGGGCCAATCAGGGCACACGTTGGCCTGTGCGGATAAGGTGACACTCATTAACCAAGCAACCAGTAACCATTTCCAGCCTGCTGCACGCCACTTTCTCATGCTCCACCTCTCCCGTTTACCTCCCTTATCCATAAAGTAACCTTAGCGTAAGGCTTATCATCCCGTTCAACGCACAACAAAAACGCCCCTTGGCGTAGGCCATAGGGGCGTTCTCTCTTACGACAGGCGTTGCTTGGTTTACAAACCGGCAGCCTGGCGCAGAGTGTCGGCTTTATCGGTTTTTTCCCACGGGAAGGCGGTAAAGGTTTCGGTATGCACTTGGCCTTTGTCGTCTACCCAGCTGTAGCTATGCTCAAACGGCTCACGTCCAAAGTGACCATAAGCAGACGTGAGGCGATACATCGGATGTAGCAGGTCGAGCATTTTAGTAATCGCGTAAGGGCGCAGATCAAAGTGCTCACGCACTAGCTCGACAATTTTAGCATCGTCGACTTTACCGGTGCCGAAGGTATCAATGGAAACCGACGTCGGCTCGGCAACGCCGATAGCGTAGGAAACCTGGATTTCGCACTTATCAGCCAAGCCTGCGGCAACGACGTTTTTAGCCACATAACGGCCAGCGTAAGCGGCACTGCGGTCAACTTTAGACGGGTCCTTACCCGAGAAGGCTCCACCGCCATGGCGCGCCATACCGCCGTATGTATCGACGATAATTTTACGCCCTGTTAAACCACAGTCGCCCACCGGGCCACCAATAACAAACTGGCCGGTCGGATTAATGTGGTACTGGGTATGCTCATCCAGCCACTCAGCGGGAATCACCTGTTCGACGATTTCGCGCTTAACCATTTTGCGCAGGTCGTCTTGGCCGATTTCCGGGTCGTGCTGAGTAGACAATACGATAGCATCGACACCACAGGGTTTGCCTTCCGCGTTATAGCGGAACGTTACCTGACTTTTGGCATCTGGGCGTAGCCACGGCAGCAGACCGTTTTTGCGCAGCTCCGCCTGACGCTCAACCAAACGGTGCGAGTAGTGAATTGGCGCCGGCATAAACGAATCGGTTTCGTTAGTCGCGTAGCCAAACATCAACCCCTGATCGCCAGCACCCTGATCTTCAGGTTTCGTGCGGTCGACGCCCTGAGCGATATCAACGCTTTGTTTGCCGATCAGGTTGATCACCCCACAGGTTGCGCCATCAAAGCCCACGCGAGATGAGGTGTAGCCAATATCGGTAATCACATCACGTACAAGCGCTTCAAGATCAACCCACGCAGACGTGGTGATCTCACCAGCAATAATGGCAACGCCTGTCTTCACCATGGTTTCACAGGCAACGCGGGCCTGTTTATCTCGGGCGATAATGGCATCTAGTACCGCGTCGGAAATCTGGTCGGCAATCTTATCAGGATGCCCTTCGGAGACAGACTCGGAGGTAAACAGGGAATATTCGCTCATCGCGCTCTCGACCCTCTGTATGACGGCTGCAGAGTGACCGCAGCATCAGCAGGAAATCATGGCAGGAAGTTCAGTTCCCTGCCCATATATAGAAGCGGCACGACAATTTTCGCTACCACTTCGGGAGGCAGAGTCTACACGCTGTTGGGGGTTCTTCCCAGAACGTGGCTCCAGAATTTGCCGCCGCCGGGGAAGTCAGCGACAATAGCGCCTTTATTATTTCCGTTTTCAGGCGAGGAGCACCCCCATGCCGTCCCGTTTTGAGCTGGCCAATGCCATTCGCGCCCTTTCCATGGATGCTGTTCAGAAGGCCAAATCTGGCCACCCTGGCGCACCTATGGGCATGGCTGATATCGCCGAGGTGCTGTGGAATGACTACCTCAAGCACAACCCCGAAGATCCCAAGTGGGCTGATCGCGACCGCTTCGTGTTGTCTAATGGCCACGGCTCAATGCTGCTTTATTCGCTGCTGCACCTCAGCGGCTATGAATTAAGCCTGGAACAGCTGCAGAACTTCCGCCAGTTGCATTCGCCCACGGCTGGCCACCCGGAATTTGGCTACGCCCCAGGTATCGAAACCACCACCGGCCCGCTGGGCCAAGGGTTCGCCAACGCCGTTGGCTTTGCGATTGCTGAAAAAACGCTGGCCGCGCAGTTTAATCGCCCTGGCCACAGCATTGTTGATCACCATACGTGGTGCTTCCTGGGTGACGGCTGCTTAATGGAAGGCATCTCCCATGAAGCCGCATCGCTGGCAGGTACTCAGCAGCTTGGCAAGCTGATTGCCCTGTATGACGACAACGGCATCTCTATTGATGGCGAGGTTGAAGGCTGGTTTACCGACGACACCGCTAAGCGCTTTGAGGCGTACGGCTGGCACGTGGTGCCAAACGTCGACGGTCATAAGCCGGAAGAGATCAAAGCGGCCATTGAATTAGCCAAGAGCCACGACGATAAGCCGAGCCTGATTATCTGCAAAACAATCATTGGCTTTGGCGCACCTAACAAACAGGGTAAAGAAGAGGCACACGGTGCACCCTTAGGTGACGACGAAGTGGCCCTCGCCCGTAAGCAACTCGGCTGGGAACACGCACCGTTCCATATCCCCGAGCCCGTGTACTCTGCTTGGGATGCCCGTAACGCAGGCAAAACCCGCCAGCAGGAGTGGGATGCCCGCTTCGCCCGTTATGCCCAAGCATTCCCAGCCGAAGCCAAAGAGTTTGAGCGCCGCATGAAGGCGCAGCTACCGGCAGAACTTTCAACCGCTGCGCTCATTGAGCAGGCGCAAGAGAAAGGTGAAAGCATTGCCTCTCGCAAGGCCTCTTTTGAAGCGTTGAATGTTATCGGCCCGCAAATGCCCGAGCTGCTCGGCGGCAGCGCCGATCTTGCGCCGTCTAACTTAACCTTCTGGAAGGGCGCCAAAGCCATCACGCCGGAAGACGCTAGCGGCAATTACCTGCACTACGGGGTGCGTGAGTTCGGCATGGGCGCGGTGATGAATGGTATCGCCCTTCACGGTGGTTTCGTTCCGTATGGCGCGACCTTCCTGATTTTCATGGAATACATGCGTAACGCCGTGCGGATGGCCGCACTGATGGGCCAACAAGCCATTTATGTATTTACCCATGACTCTATTGGCCTGGGCGAAGATGGTCCCACCCACCAGCCGATTGAGCAGCTGACCAGCCTGCGCACAACGCCTAACCTGAACACATGGCGTCCCTGTGACGCGGTTGAAACAGCGGCTTCCTGGGATGCAGCGGTGAAGCGCCACGCCGGCCCCACCGCGCTGGTGCTCTCGCGCCAGAACCTGCCTCACCAGCAGCGCACCAAGGCGCAACTAGCGGCCATTCAGCGCGGTGGTTACATTTTGAAAGACAGTGACGGCACGCCCGAGCTGATTTTGATTGCCACTGGCTCTGAAGTATCGCTTGCCATGGACGCCGCAGCAGAACTAGAGCAGCAGGGTAACGCGGTGCGCGTGGTTTCCATGCCGTCAACCTACTGTTTTAATGGCCAAGACGCGGAATACCGTGAAAGTGTACTGCCCAAGGCAGTCACCAAGCGGATTGCGATCGAAGCGGGCCATGCCGACTACTGGTACAAGTACGTTGGCCTGGATGGTCGTGTTATCGGCATGACCACCTACGGTGAGTCTGCACCTGCGGGCGAACTGTTCAAACATTTCGGCTTTACGGTTGAAAATATTGTTAAACAGGCCAATGAGCTACTGGGCTAACGCCATGCAGGCTGATCTAGCGCGGGTTCTGCCATGCCCGCGCTAAATGGTCTGCTTTGGCTAATTAGCTATTGGTTAATTGGGGAAGTGGTCATCCACTTCTCCGGTTTGCCTTTTTCTTCAGGGGTGGTGGGCATGCTGTTGCTATGTGCCACCCTTGGTGTCTTAGGGCGCGTGCCTTCAAGTTTAGCGGCCGCAGCACAACCGTTAATCGCGCTTCTGGCCATGTTGATTATGCCAGGCGTCGTTGGCGTGTTCTTTATTCTGGATGAACTCGCGGGTCAGTGGTTCGCCATACTTATTGCGCTATTGCTAGGGACGTTATTAAGCGTGATTACCACGTTATGGTTATTACAACGGCTAATTGGGCGATCAGATGCCCACTGATATGTTGTCCACTCTAACAGCCACACCGCTGTTTGCTGTAGGACTTACCCTTGCAGCCTATTTGCTCGGCAACCTGATTTTTAAGCGCTTGCGCAACCCTTCTTGGCTACCCGCTATTCTAATCGCTGCGTTGCTATTAGCAGCGGCACTTGTCGCGATAGGGCTGCCTTATTCGATTTACCAACAAGGGGCCTCATGGCTCACCATTTTGTTAGGGCCGGCGACCGTTGCCTTAGGCATGCCACTCTATCAACAGTTGCCGCGCATTCGTGAACTGTGGCAACCGCTGACACTTTGTTTACCGATCGCCGCCGCACTAGCGGCCTGCTACGCAATAGGCATTGCTTGGCTAATGGGGGCTAGCCCCACTATTTTGGCGTCACTCGCCGCCAAATCAGTCACCGCGCCAATCGCCATCGGCATTACTGAACAGCTCGGCGGCAACGTAGCGTTACTCATGGGGGCGCTGTTAGTGACAGGAGTGGTTACCATTCCCTTCGTGAGTGTCGTTGCTCGGCTGCTAAAAATTAACGATGAACGCATTATTGGCTTCGCACTGGGTCTCAATGGCCATGCCATTGGCACTGTGCGAGCATTTGAACTGAGCCCAACGGCTGGCGCGTTTGCCTCGTTAGGCATGAGTTTAACCGGTATTTTTACCGCCCTATTGCTGCCACTCGCCTGGCGGCTGATCGGCACGGTCAGCTGAAAAACAAACTCAGTTGAAATACGCTATCATTGAGCAATTTTTTGAGAGCCGCTTCGCGACATGGCTAATGCAAACTCGACATATCGAATTGCCATTAATGGTTACGGACGCATTGGCCAATGCGTGTTAAGAGCGTTGGTTGAGCGCAACCACCCGGAAATTGAAGTGGTCGCCATCAATGAGCTATCTGATCTTGCGACGATTACCTACCTTACTCGCTACGATACGACCCATGGTCGTTTCCCAGGTGAAGTAGACAATGACGGCGAATGCCTACTTATCAATGGCCAGCGCATACACGTTCTTTGCGAGCGTGATCCGCAGGCTCTGCCCTGGGCAGCACTAGACATTGATTTAGTTCTGGAATGCTCTGGTAGTTTCAAGGATCGTGCGACAGCGGAGCAGCATTTAGCCGCTGGCGCTAAGCGACTGCTGTTTTCTCAACCCGCCGAAAGCGATGTGGATACGACGATTGTGTGGGGCATCAACGAACATGAGCTCACACTCTCCCACCGCATTCTCTCAGCAGCCTCATGCACCACCAACTGCCTTGTCCCGTTACTCACCGTACTGGACGAAGCACTGGGGCTTGAACACGGCGTTACCACCACTATTCACTCGGCCATGAACGACCAGCCCGTCATTGATGCTTATCATCAAACGGATCTGCGCCTGACACGCTCGGCCATGCAGTCAATTGTCCCCGTAGACACGGGGTTGGCCGTCGGGATCAGTCGCCTGATGCCAAGTCTGTCCGGTCGTTTTGAATGCCTACACGTGCGCGTACCCACCATTAATGTCTCTGCGATGGATGCCGCATTGACTGTGCGTTGCGACACGAGTGCCGAGCACGTTAACGACTTACTACGATCCGCCAGTCAGCAGCGCTTAGCTGGCGTATTAGGCTATACCGAAGCCCCCATGGCATCGATAGATTTTAATCATGATCCACGCTCTGGCATCCTAGACGCCACGCAAACACGGGTTGCGGGGACACGCTTAATTAAGCTGCTGTGTTGGTTTGATAATGAATGGGGCTTTGCCAATCGTATGCTGGATATCACCCAGCGGCTGGCATCGCTTTCCAAAAGCAACGCCCGCTAGGCCTGCATCATGTCTTTTCATCTGCTTGAACACGAGGAAACCGCTCACATGAACGTGCAAAAAATGACCGACCTGCCCCTGGAAGGGCAGCGCGTGCTGATTCGTGAAGACCTTAACGTACCGATCAAGCATGGCCGTGTTTCCAGTGACGCTCGTCTTCGCGCGGCGCTGCCAACCATTCAGGCAGCAGCTCAAGCAGGTGCAAAAGTGATGCTAATGAGTCACTTAGGCCGTCCTACTGAAGGTGAGCCTGCTGAAGAATTTTCACTCGCACCCGTCGCTGAGCGCTTAGGCGAGTTGCTTAGCCGCCCCGTTACGCTGATCAGCGATTATCTCGAGACAGCGCCAACATTGGCTAACGGCGATGTTGTGCTGCTAGAGAACGTGCGCTTTAACAACGGTGAGAAAAAAGACGACGAACAGCTTTCCAAGCAATACGCAGCGTTATGCGACGTTTTTGTAATGGATGCCTTCGGTACGGCTCATCGTGCGCAGGCCTCTACTCACGGCGTGGCGCGCTTTGCGCCACAGGCGTGCGCAGGACCGCTGCTTGCCCAAGAGCTTGATGCGCTTGAAAAAGCGTTGGCAAACCCGGCGCGCCCCATGACAGCCATTGTAGGCGGCTCTAAAGTATCCACCAAGTTAGACGTACTCACCGCCCTTTCAGACAAATGCGACCAACTGATTGTTGGTGGTGGTATCGCCAACACGTTTATCGCTGCGGCAGGCTATAATGTTGGCAAATCGCTCTTTGAGGCAGATTTAATCGGCCAGGCAAAAGCACTCATGGAAAAAGTAGCCATTCCGTTACCGACGGATGTCGTCGTTGCCACTGAGTTTTCTGATTCCGCAGAAGCTGTCATCAAGCCAGTTGATCAGGTCGCCGATAACGAAATGATTCTGGATATCGGTCCCGACACCGCTAGCCACTTAGCCAGCTTACTGAAAAATGCAGGCACTATTTTGTGGAACGGCCCTGTCGGTGTATTTGAAATTGATCAGTTTGGTAAAGGAACCGAAGTGCTTTCTCAGGCGATTGCCGACAGTAGCGCTTTCTCAATTGCTGGGGGCGGTGATACGTTAGCAGCGATTGATAAATATGCCATTGCTGACCGCGTTTCCTATATCTCTACTGGCGGTGGCGCATTTCTTGAGTACGTTGAAGGCAAGCAGTTGCCTGCCGTCGCCGCACTCGAGGCTGCCGCTCAGCGCGGTTAAATCTTTAAACAAATGGCACGCTCACTGCCTTTGTACATACATACAACCCAACTAAGGTGATCCCATGGCTTTGATCAGCATGCGCCAAATGCTCGACCACGCAGCCGAATATGGCTACGGCATTCCAGCATTCAACGTTAATAACCTTGAGCAGATGCGCGCCATCATGGAAGCTGCTGACGCCACTGACTCGCCGGTTATCGTGCAAGCCTCTGCTGGCGCGCGGAAATATGCTGGTGCCCCCTTCCTGCGCCACCTGATCTTGGCAGCAGTTGAAGAGTTCCCGCATATTCCAGTCGTGATGCATCAGGACCACGGTACTAGCCCTGCTGTTTGCCAGCGCTCCATTCAACTCGGCTTCTCCTCGGTAATGATGGACGGCTCTTTGGGTGAAGACGGTAAAACACCGATGGACTATGACTACAACGTCGATGTCACTCGCCGTGCCGTAGAAATGGCGCATGCTTGTGGTGTCTCCGTTGAAGGCGAGCTAGGCTGCCTAGGCAGCTTAGAGACGGGCATGGCTGGCGAAGAAGACGGCATTGGTGCCGAGGGCAAGCTGGACATGGAACAGATGCTCACCGACCCTGAAGAAGCCGCTGAGTTTGTCAAAGCAACCCACGTAGATGCGCTGGCTATCGCCATTGGTACCAGCCACGGGGCTTATAAATTTACCAAGCCACCCACTGGCGACACCCTGTCGATCCAACGCATTAAAGAGATCCATGCGCGCATTCCCGACACGCATCTGGTAATGCACGGTTCATCATCCGTGCCACAAGAGTGGCTGGAAGTGATTAACCAGTATGGTGGTCAAATTCCGGAAACGTATGGTGTACCGGTCGAAGAGATCATCGAAGGCATTAAACACGGTGTTCGTAAAGTCAACATCGACACCGATTTACGTCTTGCTTCTACGGGTGCAGTCCGCCGCTTTATGGCCCAGAACCCTTCCGAGTTCGACCCGCGTAAATTCCTTAAAGAAACCGTGACCGCCATGCGTGACCTGTGTATTGCACGCTATGAAGCTTTCGGCACTGCTGGTAATGCGAGCAAAATTAAACCCGTCAACTTAGAAGTAATGTTCCAGCGCTACGAGCGCGGCGAGCTGGCACCTAAAGTGAAGTAACTTTCTCTTCACGTACCCCCCTTAAGGCGGCCGATTGGTCGCCTTATTTATTGCAGCGCAGTGTAGTGCTAATTCGCGACGCTTAACACGCTAAAAGCACTACTTATTATCGTCGTTGCTCTGCTCACCCTCACCGCTTTCGATTGCATCCTCGGCACTACCAGTACCTCCCGTGCCTCCCTCTGTATCTTCTGTATCTTCTGTATCTTCTGCATTATCAGCATGGTTACTTTCATCGCCGCTGGTTTCCTCAGCGTCGTTGGAAGTGGGCTCATCTCGCTGAACTGCTCCTGCCTTGATACCGTACTTCTCCTCTAATGCCGCATCGCCTAATGCGTCGTGCTGCGTATTATCTGAATCTGACGTTTCGGCTTGCGCTTGCCCTGCCATCAGTAGGGATGTACAGAAAGCAATTGAAAACACCCAAGGTGTAAATCGCATCGAAGCTCTCCTTTTTTGTGGTTATCAAAGCTTAGTCTAAACATGGCTACCCATCAGTGCTGTTGCTTTAAAAAGCCCTTCCTGCCCCAGCAATGAGGCTATCACTCAGCCCTTTCCTTGGGCCCCTAGATATAAACCTGTAAAAAATTATCAAACAGTGTTCACAAAGAGCTAAAAATCCCGTTCAATAGCAGTATGGTCGGCTTAAACTAACACGGGCAGCGCGAAAGACGTTGCAAGGAATGACAATGCCGCTTCCACTTTTGCTGTTTGACTGTGATGGCACCCTCGTTGATAGCGAGCCACTTCTAGCGGAAGAAATGGCTATCGGTCTAAATTCGGTAGGCTTACCCTTTAAATCCACCGATTATCTCGGCGAGTTTCGAGGTGCCCGTTTTCGACGAATTGTGGCAGAGTTACAGCAGCGTTACGGTAGTGTCGATGAAGCTCAATTAGCTAGCATGGAGCAGGCGATGCGAACCAACTTAGCTAATCGTTTATCAAGCGAGCTGAAGGCAATTCCTGGCGTCCATGAATCACTTGAAGTATTGAGTAATTACCCGAGTGCGGTTGTATCTAATGGCCCAGAAAGCAAAATTCATACTGCTTTACAAGCAACCGGCCTAGCCAGCTACTTTGGGAAGCGTTTGTTCAGCGGTTATACGGCTAACTGCTGGAAACCAGAGCCCTGTCTTCACCTTCATGCAGCTAGTATCATGGGTTTTTCAGCAAGTGATTGTATTGCCATCGATGACGCACTCGTTGGCGTAAGGGCCGCTCTACAAGCTGGCATGACCGTCATTCACTTGAATCGTTACCCAGACGCTGAAACTACGCCTGAAGGCGCTATTATGATCAGCAACATGTATCAGCTACCTGCAGTCGTTGAGCGCCTTACTCATGAAAAGTGGCAGATGCCAGTGCCTCAACATTCAATAGAGAAATAAGTATGGCTTCATTACGTGATCAGCTCGGCGGCCTTGTGTATTCAACAGAGCAAGGCAAGACTTGCCCAAGCTGCCGCGAGTCTGTCGACCAATGCCGCTGCGCAGATACCAGCGAGCAAGCGCGCATTGCTGATTTAGACGGCATTGTGCGAATCCGACGTGAAACCAGTGGTCGCAAGGGAAAAGGAGTCACCACGATTAGCGGCATACCGCTTTCCAATGCGGAGTTGAAAACGCTTGCTAAGACACTGAAGAAACGCTGTGGCACCGGTGGTGCTGTAAAAGATGGCATTATCGAAATTCAGGGCGATCACCGGGAAACGCTACAGCAAGCATTAACATCGTTAGGCTACCAAGTTAAATTAGCAGGTGGTTGACACACTTCTGTGATAGCGCTCTGTCTTGAGGCAAAGCACTAAAGGGCAAGGCACTGCAATGAATTGGTTAGAATACCTGCTACCACTCATTTTTCTGTTTCCCATGGCGGCCATGGGTGGCATTGTCTTGGCGCTGCGTAGCCTTCACGATGCACGCGTTCAGTCTCCCTTTAATGCTCCCTTGCGTGAACCCGGTCAAGCTCTGCGGCACCGCCTTGACCAAGCTTTTTCTAGCCTGTTTTTAAATGGTGCGCTCGGTCCCATTATTAGCCTTGCCCCGCTGGTGTATGGCATGGGCCGTATGCTGTTTGTGGAGAAGCAAGACTGGTTGGAGTGGGCATTATATGGCTTACTTAGCACGCTGTTAGTACTGGCTTTTTCACTGTTACTTGTGCGCGATTACCAGCGCATTCGCCGTCTTAAACTCGGTTTAGCTTGTGAATTAGCCGTTGGCCAAGAACTTGAACGCATGGTGAGGCCAGAAGCCCACCCTTATTATGTGTTTCACGACGTCCCCACCGATAGCTTTACTATTGACCATGTCGTTGTCACACCACATGGCGTTTTCGTGGTAGAAACACGTGCACGAGCATTAGCGATTGGCAGCAATGGTAAGGAGCTTAATAGCGTAGCCGTTGAACGTGAGCGGCTACGTTTTCCTCACTGGCAAGAACGCCGCCCTCTGCATAAAACACGTCAGGGTGTTAGTTGGCTGACGCAATGGCTTGAGCGTCGTTGTGGTGTTCCTGTGCCGGTACAAGGCGTATTGGTTTTGCCGGGTTGGGACGTTGATACTAGCGAAGCTGCCCCCGATATATTAGTCGTTAGCGGTGAGCAGCTATCACGTCAACTAACCGAGCTCACCCCTGGCCAGATGAGCGATGCCATTCACGATAAAGTGATTCATCTACTCATTGAGCGTGCACGCCTTATGGAGCTTAAACACCTGCGTCAACCCTCCGTATAGAAGGTTAATTACCGCGCAAGCGCCCTCCCATTTCTTGCGCAAGATCGACAGCATAGTGATCGGTCATGCCACCAATAAAATCCAGCATGCGCCGATAGCTATCGTAGAGCGTCCAGGACGGCAATGGCGTGTTTTCACCAATCAACGCCAGCACGCGCTGGTGCTTGAATGAGCTATGCCCTGTGTGATGTAGTTCATTAGCAGCACCAATAAATGCTTCTAATAAAATCCCTAGCGTTGTATAGGCACCAATTTCAAGTTTGGCTTTGCGCTCATTTTGAAAAATGCGCTCACGAGCTAACTGCTTTGCCGCTTGAACGCCCCACCCCAGGTCAGGATGACACAGCTCTAATAAATCCTGGCCTAACGTTCCGCTGAGCAACGCTTGCTCATGCTGCACAAAAACCGCCCCCACATCATTCACCGCGCGTTCCATAGCGGCCCCGCGCAGTAAGGCAATTCGACGCCGCTGAGATACTTTCCGCCTCTCCATCTCAGCGTATTCTGGAGGGAATTCACCCGCGATCTGACGCAGTATCTCGACCACTTCCTCATAGCGAAGAATCCCCATCTCTAAGCCATCTTCTAAATCAAGCAGGGCGTAGCAGATATCATCAGCCGCTTCGACAAGCCAGGCAAGCGGGTGACGACACCAACGCTGATCTCCTTGGGGAAGAAGCCCGACAGCATCAGCCACTTCTTTTAACAGCGCCTGTTCAGACTGGTAACAACCGAATTTACCAGCACGCCCGCTGTAGCGTACCGTCCAGGGGTATTTAAGCAGAGTACCTAACGTAGCGGCAGATAACCGCATACCACCATTAAACTGGTTGTACTCAATTTGGGTAATAACACGGAAGCCCTGGGCGTTGCCTTCGTAGGTCAGTAAGTCATCACGCTCTGCATCAGACAAGCCATCTAGCAAGCCACTTTGTTGAGCACGCCGAAACCAATCACGAATTGCATATTCACCGGCATGACCAAAAGGGGGGTTGCCAATATCATGTCCTAAGCACGCTGTCTGAACGATCACCCCTAAGTCAGCGGGTGTGATCCAGCCAGGCAGGCGGTCCCTTAGTAACTCGCCCACAATCATACCTAGCGAGCGACCAACGCAGCCGACTTCCAGTGAATGGGTCAAGCGCGTATGGATATGATCATTTTCAGTCAGTGGATGAACTTGCGTTTTCCGACCCAAACGCCGGAAGGAGCCCGAGAAAACGATACGATCATGATCTTTATGAAAAGGACTTCGCCCGATTTCATGGGTTGCTTCACGTACACCGCCAGGGCGTTTATCGTGAAGGCGTTGAGGGGATAATAACTGGTCCCATTGCATCTGTGTCATAGCGTTCCTCCGTGAGAGCAACATTTTGACATAAATCCAAGCAAGATAACCGCCTTCAACCTCAAGACATGCGTGCAGCGACAACCGTCGCGACACACATGTTATATGGCAGTGGCACACCCCACTGATCAGATAATTTTTAACGCTCGGTAGAGGGGCAACCGCGCGTCTAGAAAATCACCAGCCTGACGCTCAAGCTCAGCCAAATTCTCATTCTCGTCCGAAATTGGCTTGCCCTCTTTAAGCAGACATTTGTTTTGAGACGCCAAAATACGCCATGCAAAAGTAGCTAACGTTTTAGCGTCCTCGCCGCCCTCTAACGTGGCAAGCAGGAAAAACTGATGGAAGAGCGATACAGCGACACCACCTCCTGTCACCGGGCTTGCGAGATAACTCAACTCAGTCGTGCTTCTTGACTGGCTCATTAAAAAACGATTTAGTCGACCAGTCTTGGACGCTACTTCAGAAATATCATCGTCGGACTGGGCAGGCAAAATAATACCCTTTGATGCCAGTATGGCAATTGCACTGTTCAATGCAGGGCGCCCCACTCCATGCTCTTTTGCAACCTGCCAAAGTTCGGATACAAATACCGGTTGATAGGATGAAAGCGCATCTAGCACCGGCGTATAAATATTGCTAGGCAAGTCAAAATTACCCAGGCGCCCTGCGATTTTTAGCTGCACATCTTTACGTGGCACTCCCATAATCACGCGAAGACCATCTAGCATTTCATCTTTATCAAGCCCACTTAAGCGGCGCGCCCCTTTTACCCAGTAATCGGTACGAAACTGACGGTTCTCACAAAAATCACGCACCGACTGGCGAAATAGCGGGTTAGGAATGTTATTAATTAAGGCCTGTTGCTCATTGGTTAACTGAATGCTTTCAATGGCATCTACATATCGCGCACTGCAAGCCCAATCCATCTTGGCGGGTTCTAGCCAGCGTGCCATTTTAGCAAATGCCATCGGCTCCCAATCGCGATTAAAGTATTCATGAGCTATGTAATTTTTATTATCTTGTTTAATTTTCGCTAAGCGATTCTTAATCTGGGGATTAGCATTACAGTACTCTGGGTTCACGGCCACCAGCTGCTCGGCAAACGTGATCGCGTCTTCAATTCTCGAAATGGTGCCCGCCCCCTGAGCACTCATAAGGTCCGCGTGCTCGGCTAATAGGTCACGCATAGGCACCATGGCTGCCCATCCTGGTTGTGTGTTGTAGCTAATGTACAGCACACCTCCCACCTTCAGCTTACGGCGAATAAAATCGACAATCACTGCGCGGTTTTCATCCGAAATCCAGCTCCATATGCCGTGAAGGCCGATATAGTCGAATTCAGGTAGGTCATCACGCTGGCAAAATTCATCAAATGCATCATCGTGTAGCTTTGCATTAGCACCGCTAATAGACGATAGCTCCTGCGCAAAGGCTGCTTGATGAGGATTAAAGTCTGTTCCGTACCAATTGATTTGCGAAGCAGCCGCATGAATGTTGGTGCTAATGCCCTGACCAAACCCTAGTTCACAGGCGTTAATAACGTTTGGCGGCCGAATACCGGCGTTGATAAATCCTAGCGCAATTCGCAAAGGATTAAGTTCAGTATAATATCCATAAGTATAATTAATATCCGCTATGTATCCAGACGTCCAATCCGACATAACACCTGCTCCCAAGCAATGGCATATTATTCAATTGTTAAGCGAAGCCACTTATCACCAGAGTCTGAGAAACAGATAGAAATACGCATATCGCTCTGCTACCTCTGACACACACTCGGTGACATAAACCCTGGCACAAACACTGTTGTTAGAATCTTGATAGTGAAGTATTTGATCCACTGGGTCTACTGAAGAGATGATGGGAAGTTTGAAGGATTGTTACGCAATCGCTAACTATATAATTGAATAAATTCGTAAATTTTTCTTGCTGCCTGCTAAATAGCTTTCTTTCACACACAAAAAATCCAGCCAATGGGCTGGATTCTTTGTTTAATAAGTACCTGGCGATGACGCCACCCAGCCCTCCGCGCCGCCTCGTCATTCCCGCAGGCCCTTAGCGGGAATACATGTTGAATTGGGGTTTCGGGCTGCTGCAGGCCAAGGTCAAGGTGGATTCCCGATAACCCCACTCGGGAATGACGGCGTAGTGGCTCGGGAATGACGGTGCAGTGACTTGGGAACGTCCCTAATTGATTTTCTTCCGCACAAAACAAAAAACCCAGCCGATGGGCTGGGTTCTTTGTTAAATAAGTGCCTGACGATGACCTACTCTCGCATGGGGAGACCCCACACTACCATCGGCGCTAAGCGGTTTCACTTCTGAGTTCGGCATGGGATCAGGTGGTTCACGCGTGCTATGGTCGTCAGGCGTAACTTGTAATGTATATCATGCTGAACGTGTCATCGATGTTTTGTGGCGTCTCTCGTCTCCTGTCACTGACAGGAAGCGCGTATCCGGTTTTCATTATCACTGCGACCAGACCCCTTGGGTGTTATAGGGTCAAGCCTCACGGGCCATTAGTACACGTTAGCTCAACGCCTTGCAGCGCTTCCACACCGTGCCTATCAACCAGCTGGTCTCGCTGGGCCCTTCAGGAGGCTCTAGGCCTCAGGGATGTCTCATCTTGAAGGGGGCTTCCCGCTTAGATGCTTTCAGCGGTTATCCCGTCCGCACATAGCTACCCGGCAATGCCACTGGCGTGACAACCGGAACACCAGAGGTGCGTCCACTCCGGTCCTCTCGTACTAGGAGCAGCCCTTCTCAAACATCCAACGCCCACGGCAGATAGGGACCGAACTGTCTCACGACGTTCTAAACCCAGCTCGCGTACCACTTTAAATGGCGAACAGCCATACCCTTGGGACCGACTTCAGCCCCAGGATGTGATGAGCCGACATCGAGGTGCCAAACACCGCCGTCGATGTGAACTCTTGGGCGGTATCAGCCTGTTATCCCCGGAGTACCTTTTATCCGTTGAGCGATGGCCCTTCCATACAGAACCACCGGATCACTAGAACCTGCTTTCGCACCTGCTCGACGTGTCTGTCTCGCAGTCAAGCACCCTTATGCTCTTGCACTCACTGCACGATGTCCGACCGTGCTGAGGGTACCTTCGTGCTCCTCCGTTACTCTTTGGGAGGAGACCGCCCCAGTCAAACTACCCACCACACACTGTCCTCGATCCGGATAACGGACCTGAGTGAGAACGCCAATGATGCCAGGCTGGTATTTCAAGGTTGGCTCCCCTCGAACTGGCGTCCGAGATTCAAAGCCTCCCAGCTATCCTACACAGGCAACATCAGCGTCCAGTGTGAAGCTATAGTAAAGGTTCACGGGGTCTTTCCGTCTAGCCGCGGGTACACCGCATCTTCACGGCGATTTCAATTTCACTGAGTCTCGGGTGGAGACAGCGTGGCCATCATTACGCCATTCGTGCAGGTCGGAACTTACCCGACAAGGAATTTCGCTACCTTAGGACCGTTATAGTTACGGCCGCCGTTTACCGGGGCTTCAATCAAGAGCTTCGGACGAATCCTAACACCATCATTTAACCTTCCGGCACCGGGCAGGCGTCACACCCTATACGTCCGCTTGCGCGTTAGCAGAGTGCTGTGTTTTTACTAAACAGTTGCAGCCACCTGGTATCTTCGACCGGTTCGGGCTTAGAGAGCAAGTCTCGTCACCCTACGCCGGCGTGCCTTCTCCCGAAGTTACGGCACCATTTTGCCTAGTTCCTTCACCCGAGTTCTCTCAAGCGCCTTGGGATTCTCACCCTGACCACCTGTGTCGGTTTGGGGTACGGTCGCACATGATCTGAAGCTTAGAGGCTTTTCCTGGAAGCGTGGCATCAATGACTTCCTGACCGTAGTCAGTTCGTTTCGTGTCTCGGCCTTAAAGGGTCCCGGATTTACCTAAGACCCAAGCCTACTCACTTTCACCAGGACAACCAACGCCTGGCTCACCTAGCCTTCTCCGTCCCCCCATCGCAATCATGTCCGGTACAGGAATATTGACCTGTTTCCCATCGACTACGCCTTTCGGCCTCGCCTTAGGGGCCGACTCACTCTGCTCCGATTAGCGTCGAACAGAAACCCTTGGTCTTCCGGCGAGGGAGTTTTTCACTCCCTTTATCGTTACTCATGTCAGCATTCGCACTCGTGATACCTCCAGCAGACTTCTCAATCCACCTTCATTGGCTTACACGACGCTCCTCTACCGCTCACACCTAAGTGTGAACCCGTAGCTTCGGTACCTGGTTTAGCCCCGTTACATCTTCCGCGCAGGCCGACTCGACTAGTGAGCTATTACGCTTTCTTTAAAGGATGGCTGCTTCTAAGCCAACCTCCTAGCTGTCTGAGCCTTCCCACATCGTTTCCCACTTAACCAGGATTTCGGGACCTTAGCTGACGGTCTGGGTTGTTTCCCTTTTCACGACGGACGTTAGCACCCGCCGTGTGTCTCCCACGCTTGCACTCACCGGTATTCGGAGTTTGCCTCGGGTTGGTAAGTCGGGATGACCCCCTAGCCGAAACAGTGCTCTACCCCCGGCGGTGATACGTGAGGCGCTACCTAAATAGCTTTCGAGGAGAACCAGCTATCTCCGAGCTTGATTAGCCTTTCACTCCGATCCACAAGTCATCCAAATCTTTTTCAACAGATCCTGGTTCGGGCCTCCAGTTGATGTTACTCAACCTTCACCCTGCTCATGGATAGATCGCTCGGTTTCGGGTCTATATCCAGCGACTGTGTCGCCCAGTTAAGACTCGGTTTCCCTACGGCTCCCCTAAACGGTTAACCTCGCCACTGAATATAAGTCGCTGACCCATTATACAAAAGGTACGCAGTCACAGAACAAGTCTGCTCCTACTGCTTGTACGCACACGGTTTCAGGATCTATTTCACTCCCCTCTCCGGGGTTCTTTTCGCCTTTCCCTCACGGTACTGGTTCACTATCGGTCAGCCAGGAGTATTTAGCCTTGGAGGATGGTCCCCCCGTCTTCAGTCAAGGTTTCTCGTGCCCCGACCTACTCGATTTCACATGATCAGATTTTCGACTACGGGGCTATCACCCACTATGGCCGCGCTTCCCAGCGCATTCGCCTAATCAGTCACATGCTTAAGGGCTGGTCCCCGTTCGCTCGCCGCTACTAGGGGAATCTCGGTTGATTTCTTTTCCTCAGGGTACTTAGATGTTTCAGTTCCCCTGGTTCGCCTCTTACGCCTATATATTCAGCGCAAGATACTCATCTTATGATGAGTGGGTTTCCCCATTCAGAAATGCCCGGGTCACAGGTTGTTTGCCACCTCGCCGAGCCTTATCGCAGGCTTCCACGTCTTTCATCGCCTCTGGCTGCCTAGGCATCCACCGTGTGCGCTTCATTGCTTGACCCTATAACCCGAAGGAGTCTGGTGTCTCGCAATGATAACGATTGCCGGATACGCTTGAGACGTATCACAAAACAATTACGTATAAACGTTTTAAAACGTTTATGTCAGCATGATATACATTGTTAAAGAGCGACTGCTATGCGCAGTGATAAGCGAGTGCTTTTTTCACATTAAAAAAAAGAAAGGTCTTTAAAGAAGATCTTTAAAGAAGGCCTTAAAAAAAGATCTTTTCTCTTCTTTCAACATGAAGAAAACGCTTATCACTGCGTATCAACAGCATTCTGATCAGGTAATTCATTGTGAGCGCTTACCGCGAGGGATGATGCATCGTTTAAGGAGGTGATCCAGCCGCAGGTTCCCCTACGGCTACCTTGTTACGACTTCACCCCAGTCATGAACCACACCGTGGTGATCGCTTTCCCGAAGGTTAAGCTAACCACTTCTGGTGCAGTCCACTCCCATGGTGTGACGGGCGGTGTGTACAAGGCCCGGGAACGTATTCACCGTGACATTCTGATTCACGATTACTAGCGATTCCGACTTCACGGAGTCGAGTTGCAGACTCCGATCCGGACTGAGACCGGCTTTTCGGGATTAGCTGACTCTCGCGAGCTCGCAACCCTTTGTACCGGCCATTGTAGCACGTGTGTAGCCCTACTCGTAAGGGCCATGATGACTTGACGTCGTCCCCACCTTCCTCCGGTTTGTCACCGGCAGTCTCCTTAGAGTTCCCGGCATTACCCGCTGGCAAATAAGGACAAGGGTTGCGCTCGTTACGGGACTTAACCCAACATTTCACAACACGAGCTGACGACAGCCATGCAGCACCTGTCTCTGCGTTCCCGAAGGCACCAAGTGATCTCTCACAAGTTCGCAGGATGTCAAGAGTAGGTAAGGTTCTTCGCGTTGCATCGAATTAAACCACATGCTCCACCGCTTGTGCGGGCCCCCGTCAATTCATTTGAGTTTTAACCTTGCGGCCGTACTCCCCAGGCGGTCGACTTATCGCGTTAACTTCGCCACAAAGTGCGCTAGGCACCCAACGGCTGGTCGACATCGTTTACGGCGTGGACTACCAGGGTATCTAATCCTGTTTGCTACCCACGCTTTCGCACCTCAGTGTCAGTGTCAGTCCAGAAGGCCGCCTTCGCCACTGGTATTCCTCCCGATCTCTACGCATTTCACCGCTACACCGGGAATTCTACCTTCCTCTCCTGCACTCTAGCTTGACAGTTCCGGATGCCGTTCCCAGGTTGAGCCCGGGGCTTTCACAACCGGCTTATCAAGCCACCTACGCGCGCTTTACGCCCAGTAATTCCGATTAACGCTTGCACCCTCCGTATTACCGCGGCTGCTGGCACGGAGTTAGCCGGTGCTTCTTCTGCGAGTGATGTCTTTCCTAATGGGTATTAACCACTAGGCGTTCTTCCTCGCTGAAAGTGCTTTACAACCCGAAGGCCTTCTTCACACACGCGGCATGGCTGGATCAGGCTTTCGCCCATTGTCCAATATTCCCCACTGCTGCCTCCCGTAGGAGTTCGGGCCGTGTCTCAGTCCCGATGTGGCTGATCATCCTCTCAGACCAGCTACGGATCGTTGCCTTGGTGAGCCATTACCTCACCAACTAGCTAATCCGACATAGGCTCATCCAATAGCGAGAGCCGAAGCCCCCTTTCTCCCGTAGGACGTATGCGGTATTAGCCTGGGTTTCCCCAGGTTATCCCCCACTATCGGGCAGATTCCTATGCATTACTCACCCGTCCGCCGCTCGTCAGCGGGTAGCAAGCTACCCCTGTTACCGCTCGACTTGCATGTGTTAGGCCTGCCGCCAGCGTTCAATCTGAGCCATGATCAAACTCTTCAGTTTAAAATCATTGTGATGCTTACTCGTCACCCGAAGGTAACAAAAGCGCATCAAACTTGGCTCAAGGTTCAAACGAACTCATTCAAACTTTCGTTTTCATGACCGCTTGCCTTGATATTTGGTGATTTATCACCCTCATCGGCAAGCGCCCACATGAATTACCTGATCAAATTGTTAAAGAGCTGTTTTCGCTGCTGAACTTCCGAAGAAGTAACTGGCTAACCGATGAACTGGCTTACCTCAGCGAGGAAGGCGTATTCTACGCATTTCCTGGTGTTTGTCAATCACTGTTTTGAGTGAGTGAAGCGAGTGAGCGAAGAAAGCGCGATAACGATGCTTTCTGGCGTGGCTCGTTTCAAAAAGCGTTGGAAGACATCGAAGCATGTTGCTGCTGAGTTCTTCTAACTCTCTGACAAACCGAAGATTTTCACCTTCAATCACCGCTGGTAACGCTGTGCGTCCCCGGCAGCGGATGCGTACTTTACGGATTCGCTGCCGTTTTGGCAAGAGCTATTTATAGATAAGTGCGAAAAAGTTTTAAGGCAGGCCGTTTGCTAATTGAAAGCGCTTCGACGGCACTCCATTGGCGGTTACACTTATACCAGCTTTATAGCCCCCAACGCCCACCCCCATTCTGAGGTCCGTGATGAGCCAGCATCTATTAACTGTCGATTCATTACAGCGCGAAAGCGTTGACCACCTGCTACGCGTTGCAGCGCGTATGGAACCTATTGCCAGCCGTCGCCACGTTACTCGGGTGCTGGAAGGTGCTGTGCTTGGTAATTTGTTCTTTGAAGCGAGTACACGCACACGCGTGAGCTTTAATGCTGCGTTTTGCCGTCTGGGGGGAAGTGTGTGTGACACCACCGGTTTTACTTTCTCTTCTATGGCCAAGGGTGAATCGCTTTACGATACTAGTCGAGTGATGAGTGGCTATTGCGATGCGATTGTAATGCGCCATCCTGATCAAGGATCGGTAGCAGAGTTCGCCGCCGCCACCAATGTGCCGGTAATTAACGGTGGGGATGGCCCAGGTGAACACCCAAGCCAAGCACTGCTTGATCTCTATACGATTGATAAAGAGTTTCAGCGATTAGGTAAATCACTCAGTGGCGCACATATTCTGCTGACCGGTGATTTGAAATATGGCCGCACCGTGCATTCGCTGATCAAGCTACTGTCTCTCTATGATCCGCTGCGCATTACCTTGGTATCTCCACCAGGCCTGGAAATGCCGACTGCGCTGATTGACCTTGTGACGTCTCGCGGGCACCGCGTCGAACAACGTGACTCACTGGCCAGCGACTTCTCAGATCTGGACGTGGTTTACACCACACGCATCCAGAAAGAGCGTTTTACCGATGAAATGAACGAGAGCTTTCAGGGGCTTTCCGACGACTTTATGGTTAATCGCGACTTTCTGGATCAGCGCTGCAGCCAAAGTACGATTGTCATGCACCCACTACCCCGAGATAGCCGCCCTGGCGCCAATGACCTAAACGTGAATCTTAACGGTGACCCGCGTTTGGCGATTTTCCGCCAAACTGACAACGGGATACCCATGCGGATGGCCATTTTTGCCACGCTATTAAAGGTAGATGAGCTGATTGAGAAAGACCTGAGACCCGTGCGCTGGTTTGTGCCATCTCAAACCGGCACTCTAGACCGTTAAGTCATTACATCAGGTTTAATGAGCGATCCGCCCACCAGGAAGTCCTTCTTGGTGGGCAAACCAACCTTCTAGAATAAGCACAGCAGCGATGCCATCGACACTTTCTTCTCGATAGTTACCACGATGGCCTGCCGCATGAGCGATCTGCTTCGCTTCGCGAGTAGAGCCACGCTCGTCAACCATTTCACAGGGCTTGCCATAGCGCCCGTGCAGGCGATTACCGAACTTGCGTGACCGCGCGCTCATCGCAGACTCAGTCCCATCCATATTCAGCGGCAAGCCAACTACAAACAAGTCAGGCTGCCACTCTTCTACTAACCGTGTAACAACATTCCAGTCAGGAATGCCGTCTCGAGCGGTTAGCGGCGTTAGCTCGCGTGCGCTATTAAGCAACTCATTCCCTACCGCGACGCCAATACGCCGAGTACCAAAATCAAATGCGAGTATTAGCCGTTGCCCACGATCAGCCATAAAACTCAACCATCATGCATGGCCCGCGTCGCGGGTCATCAGGTTCAGATCAACGCCCAGAATGCCAGCGGCAGCGGTTAGACGCTCAGCGGGAGGGGTGTTAAACAGTACGTTGCCTTGGCCTTCGACCGTCAACCACGCATTCTCTTTTAGCTCGTCTTCTAATTGCCCAACGTCCCAGCCAGCACAGCCTAGACACACCAGAAAGTCCTCGGGGCCTGTGTCATCGGCAAGCGCCTGAAGAATATCCATCGAGGTGGTCAGCGCAATACCGTCTTCTACCTGGACACTGGAGTCCCACTCCTGGCTATCACCGATATGCAAAATGAAGCCACGGTCCTTATGCATAGGGCCGCCATAATAGACCGGCGCATTACGGTGCGGGCTATCATCGCCTCCCAGCGACAGCTGTTCAAAGAGGGCATCGAGAGTGATTTCAAGTGGACGATTGGCGATGACTCCCATACAACCATTGTGATCATGGTCGCAAAGGTAGATCAGGCTACCGGCAAAATTAGGGTCATCCAAGTGAGGCATAGCCATCAAAAAATGATGCTTAAAGCTTTGCATGCGTCTCCTACGGCTCGCTGAATACTCAGCGAGCCTCGCGTTATTAGGCGAATAGAACGTTCAACGGCATCGGTTAGTTAAGACGACGCTCAATAGCATCCAGCAGCATTCCGGCAATGTCCGTGCCGCGCTGATCATCAATTTCACGTACACAGGTAGGACTGGTGACGTTAATTTCAGTGATGTAGTCACCAATCACATCTAAACCAACAAACATCAGCCCTTTTTCACGAATCATGGGCTGCACCTGCTGAATCAACCAGTGGTCACGCTCAGTCAACTCACGGCTGACACCGCGCCCGCCAGCGGCGAGGTTACCCCGAGTTTCACCCGCCGAGGGAATACGCGCCAGCCCATAGGGCACGGGTTCACCGTCAACCAATAAGATGCGCGTGTCGCCATCTTTGATTTCGGCTAGGTAGCGTTGCGCCATAATTTGCCGCTGGCCACGCAGGGTTAATTGCTCAATAACCGCGCCAATGTTGCGGCCATCAGGGCCGATATGAAAAATCCCTGTACCGCCCATGCCATCAAGGGGTTTGAAAATCACATCACCATGCTCCGCGTGGAAAGCACGCAGGACGTCATCACGACTGGCGACAATGGTGGGCGCACAGCACTGGGGAAACTGCTGGGCAAATAATTTTTCATTACACTGCAACAACGCAGCGGTTGGATTAACTACCAGAACGCCTTCCCGCTCGGCAAACCCCAGCAGATGGACCGCATTGATAAAGTCGGCATCGACAGGCGGGTCTTTGCGCATTAGCACAATATCCAACTCCACCAGTGGGCGCTGAGCCGCTTCACCGAGGTCGTACCAATGGTTAGGATCGCGATGCACCGTTAATGGGCGCATACGTGCATAAGCCTGTCCTGCGTTCAAGAAAAGATCTTCTTGCTCCATATAATGCAGTGTGTAGCCGCGCTCTTGCGCCGCCCACAGCATGGCCATGGTGGTATCTTTCTTGTAAGCGATGTCGCTGATGGGATCCATCACCACACCGAGATGCAACGTTGATTGGCTCATCGGGGTAACATCCATACATGAACAAAAGGTAAGCAGTATGCCGCACTGCCTGCACAGCTCCAACCGTCGCTAGGGACTACTCGTCTTGCCCGCCCGTTAACGCCCCCGGTACAAGCCGGATAGCACCAGGCTCTAGGGTAATTAACTGCTGCTTATAAAGTCGCCCAATGGCCTGCTTGTAAGCACTCTTGCTAACACCTAATCGCGTCTTAATATCATGCGCGGAGCTTTTATCACCCAACGCTAGATAACCACCACTTTCACGTAGCGCCTGCAATACTTTATCACCCACTACATCTAAGCGAGCCACACCCGGGGGGAGCAGGCAAATATCGACACGACCATCTTCGCGGCGTTGCTTTACATAACCTTTCAGCGACTGCCCGCGGCGCAGCGGCTGGGTAATATCATCTTGATAGATTAATCCCCAATAACGGTGGTTAACCACTACCTTCATCCCAAGGTCAGTACGGTCAGCTACCACCACAGCCACTTCATCACCTTTTTCCAGCGCCCAAGCATCGTCTGTCAAAAAACGATCCAGGCGCATGGTAGCCACAGGCCGCCCTTGGTCATCGCTATACAGCATTACCAGTACCCGCTTACCGGGATCGGGGCGAAAGCGCTGCTCGCTATAAGGCAGCAGTACATCTTTGGGCTGTCCCCATTGCAGAAACGCCCCTGTGCTATTGACCGCCGTCACGGTCAAATAGGCTACGTCACCCAGCTGAGCAGCGGCGTCGCTTGCGGAACGGGGAGAAGAGTGAGACTCACGGACCATAGGTACCGTCCTTACAGAAAGTAGACCTTCATTATGGTGCCTTGCGCACGCAAGGCAAAGCGCAGCCGGTATACGTAAATTCGACAGCGCATAAACAGCGATCGACACCACTCAGCAGGGCATCAGCCAGCTAGTAAGCACTCACTTACGCGTACCGCTAAAAAATAAGCCCCTAAAATATTCCTTAAGAATAGGCCCTTAAGAATAAATATTTAAAGATGAGCTCTTACAAGTGGGTACAGAGAAGTGAGCGCTGAAAAGTGAGTACTTACACATCACCAAAGTGGTGCTGTAGCAGCGTTAACGCAACAACAGGCGCCGTTTCAGTACGCAATACTCTTGGGCCGAGCGTCAGCGGTGTAAAGCCACTGGCAGTGGCCGCATTAATATCCGCAGCACTTAAGCCACCCTCTGGGCCGATTAAGAGTGCTACTGCAGCAGGGCATGGCTGTTGCGAAAATACATTGCCAGTCGCTAGGTGAAGCATCAAGCGTAACGGCTCTTGCCGCTCGGCCAGCCAATCATCCAGCGCTTTTGGTGGATAGACGGGGGGGACAACCGCTCGCCCACTCTGTTCACAAGCACTCGCCGCAACCGCCTGCCAGTGAGCCAGTTTTTTTTCTTCACGATCGCCCTTGAGACGTACATCGCCCCGCTCTGTGTAGAGCGGGGTAATCGCTGCAACGCCAAGCTCAACGGCTTTTTGAATGGCATAATCCATCCGGTCGCCTTTCGAGATCGCTTGGCCAAGGTGCACCGCTAACGGCGATTCGCCACTACCCGGCCAGACAGCCTCGATGATCACTGTCGTTTGCTTGCGACCAACATCGGCTAAGCGCACGCCAGCCTCTTGGCCGTTGCCATCAAACAGCATCAGCGGTGCACTTTCGCCCAACCGTAGCACCCGCGTCACATGCCGCGCCGGGCCGTCAGGCAGAGTAATGGTTGCGCCCACTGCAAACTCAGCGGGCACATAAAGGCGGGGCATTTTGCCGTGTAAGGCAACCCAGTCAGCAGCATGCATACTTAGTGAGTATTCTCGGCTGCTTGCTGAGCCTGCTGCGCTTCACGCTGCTTGCGCTGAGCGTACATGGCTTCAAAATTCACCGGCGCCAGCATTAGCGGCGGGAAACCACCACGGTTGACCAGGTTGTCAACGCATTCACGAGCATAAGGGAACAGCAAGTTGGGGCAGAATGCACCCAGAGTTTGTTCCAGCTGTGCCCCTTCAATTCCAGAAATACGGAACAGGCCAGCTTGCTCTACTTCTGCAAGAAACGACGTAGTGCCAGTTTCGCTATCGTTAACCTGGGCAGTCACCTTTACAACCACTTCGTACTGGTCGTCGGCTATTTTCTGGCTAGTGGTGTTCAGATCCAGATTCACCTTAGGCTTAAATGCCTGCTTGAATACGGAAGGTGAGTTCGGCGCTTCAAAGGAAATATCTTTCACATAGATACGCTGTAAAGAGAACTTCAGCTGAGGCTTTTCACCTTCTGCGGCGCCTGCCTGCGGGGTGTTGTTATCTTCCGCCATTGGGATACTCCTAATTGTTCATCTGCTAAAAAATTGCGCGACAGCGCACGGTTAAATACTTGCTACTTAATTACTTTTTTACCACCGGAAGACCATCGGCCTGCCACTGCACCATGCCACCTCTTAACTTATTGACACGTTCAAAACCTGCCTTAGCAAGTTTTGCCTGGGCAGCACCAGAGCTTTGGCCATGCTTACATACCACGATGATCGGCTGGCTTTTCACTTTCTCCAGTTCATTCATGCGGCTGTCGAGGCTGCTTTGAGGAATATTGCGTGCACCTGCAATATGTCCTGCTTTAAAGTCTTTGCTTTCACGGATATCCAGCACCACCGCATCTTCACGGTTAATAAGCTGAGTCGCCTGTGTAGAGGTCACAGCATGCGTGGCGGCGCTGCGCGCTTCGTACGCCACCCATGCTATTAATACCAGCAAAAACGCCCCGACAAGTAGGGGGTGGTTCATTACGAATTCGAACAGCTGATCGATCATCGTGAACACAATCTCTTGGTCTATGCAGAAAAAAGCGGCCTAGCCGCCTCCAGAAACGCAACAAGTATACACGTCACACGGCATACCGCGCAGGCCATGACGCCCAACGGCTGCCTGCGTTATGATGCCCCATGCGCGCGCCTGTCGCGACCCTGATTATAAGGTGTTGTCTGAAAACTGTTTGAGCAACCTTCACCAACGTTTCAAACAGCACCTCATGTCGCTTGGCTGACCAACATAACGAGGTTTTCATGGCTACAACTGCACCGCGCCCCGTGGCGCTAATCATTTTAGATGGCTACGGCCACAATCCCGATAGCGCCCACAACGCAGTGGCCGCAGCTAATACGCCTAACATGGACAAACTGTGGGCCAATCGCCCGCACGCCTTTGTGCACACCGATGGTCGCCATGTGGGCCTGCCTGACGGGCAGATGGGTAATTCCGAAGTAGGCCATATGAATATTGGTGCCGGGCGCATTGTCTACCAGGACTTCACCCGCATTACCAAAGCAATTGAAGACGGCGACCTAGACACCAACGAGGTGCTGACCAAGCCCATCGACGAGGCCGTTGCCAATGGCCGCGCCGTTCACTTACTTGGGCTGCTTTCTCCCGGCGGCGTGCATAGCCACGAAGATCACTTTATTGCCATGGCTGAGCTTGCTGCCCGACGCGGCGCGCAGCGCATTTTTATCCATGCGTTTTTAGACGGACGCGATATGCCGCCGCAAAGTGCGCTCCGCTCGATCGAGCGTGCTAATGCACGTTTGGCAGAGTTAGTAGGTGCCGACAATGGCTTTGTTGCCTCAGTCATTGGCCGCTTTTATGCAATGGACCGTGATAACCGCTGGGAGCGGGTTGAGCAAGCCTACCGCTTGCTGACCGATGGTCACGCTGACTTTATTGCTTCCAGCGCTGAAACCGCCCTGCGCGACGCTTACCAGCGCGGCGAAACAGACGAATTTGTCGCTTCTAGCAGTATTCCGCTGAATGGCACCGCCATTACGCTCCAAGACGGCGATGCGGCTATTTTCCTCAATTTCCGCTCCGACCGCGCCCGCGAATTAACCCGCGCAATCACTGAGGCTGAGTTTAACGGCTTTGAGCGGCGAGTACGTCCTACACTGGCTGGCGAC
The DNA here is from genome assembly GCF_024182575.1 of Halomonas sp. MS1. Classification (NCBI taxonomy): domain Bacteria; kingdom Pseudomonadati; phylum Pseudomonadota; class Gammaproteobacteria; order Oceanospirillales; family Halomonadaceae; genus Halomonas; species Halomonas sp. MS1. The sequence goes on along the minus strand of NZ_CP098926.1, from coordinate 1,633,147 downwards.
GGTTTAGTCACGATGACCCAGTACGCCGCCAACATTCCAGCACCGGCGGCCTTTCCCCCTTCTGATCTCACCGACACCCTGGGGGAAGTGGTTGCTAAACGAGGCCTAACTCAGCTACGTATTGCAGAAACAGAAAAGTATCCCCATGTCACCTTTTTCTTCTCCGGCGGCAATGAAGCCGAGTACGCAGGCGAAGAGCGCATTTTAGTGCCCTCCCCCCGTGACGTTAAAACCTACGACGAAAAACCCGAGATGAGCGCCTTTGAGATCACCGATAAGCTGGTGGACGCTATCGACAGTGGTCGCTTTGACTTAATAGTGTGCAATTATGCCAATGGCGACATGGTTGGCCATACCGGTGACTTCAACGCCGCGGTAAAAGCGATTGAAACCGTTGATACTTGCGTTGGCCGGGTAGTAGAGGCCATTGAACGTGCCGGTGGTGCTTGCCTGATCACAGCTGACCATGGCAATGCCGAACAGATGGTGCATCCGGAAACAGGTGCGCCGCAGACAGCCCACACCACCTTTACGGTGCCGTTGATTTACGTGGGAGAGCAGAATGGGCGGCTGGAAGGTGGACGACTGTGCGATTTAGCGCCGACGCTGTTAACCATGATGAACCAGGCTCAGCCCGAAGCGATGACAGGTAACCCACTGATTCATTTTGATTGATGCTGATGCGATGGACGTTAGCTGTCGCGCTCATGCTGGCGTTAGGTTATGCGCCAGCAAGTTTAGCCCAGCCAAATGAAAATGCCGCGCGCCAACAGTTAGATGCGATTGGCCAGGAGATCGAAGCGGCTGCCCAGCGCCTCAGTGCGACCGGGCAAGCGCGGGATAGCGCCGAGCGCGAGCTGCGCCATGTGGAAACGGAGCTTGCCGAGACTCACCAGCGCCTGGATCAACTTCAGGCTGAGCGCCGTCAGCTGGCCGACGAAACGACCCAACTTCGCCAGCACCGAAAACGCTTGGAAGGTGAGCGTGAAGCACAATACGCTGCGCTGAGCCAACAGCTGGCAGCCCTTTATCGACTGGGGCCAACACCTCAGTTAAAACTGCTCCTTAACCAAAGCGATCCAGCCGAGCTAGACCGAATGCAGGCGTATCTAAATCGCCTGACTCAGGCGCGTCAGCAACGCCTTACGGATATAAGCCGCCTCGACACCGCACTGGCAGATACCGAGCAAGCGCTTAGCGAGCGTCAAACGCGCCTTGATGCATTAGCCGACGAGCTAGAAGAGCAAAGTACGATACTCGCTCAGCGAACCGAGGAACGGCGTGGCGTCGTAGCGACCCTGGATGACCGCTATGGCAGCGAAGAGGACCGCTTAGCCGATCTTAACCAAAGCCGAGAGCAGGCCGAACAGCAGCTAAGGGCGATACAAGCGGAGCTGGCTCGTTTAGCCGAGCCAACACCGACCACACACATCACCCGCACGCGGGGCGATTTACCCTGGCCCGTTCAAGGAGCCATTACGGCAACCTTCCAGCGTAGAGACGGCGTGCACTATAACGGTATCGTGATTCGAGCAGATTCGGGCAGTGCAGTAACAGCCGTTCATACAGGCCGCGTGGTATTCGCCGACTGGATGCGTGGCTTTGGCAACCTGCTGATTATTGATCACGGCGATCAGATCATGACGCTCTATGCTCACTTGCAACAATTTAGTGCACGGCCCGGCCAACAAGTAAGCCGTGGCACTGAAATTGGACGTGTCGGCAACAGCGGCGGGCAGACCAACCCCGCGCTTTACTTCGAAGTGCGGCGTAGCGGTGAACCAATTAATCCACAACGTTGGATTGCACGCCGCTGACGGGATAAGCTGACTCCTATGAATTAACAATCATGTCTCAACTTATGCAGCGCCTTCTGGCGCTGCCTTTCGCCTAGCGGAGTCCGCATGACGCTATCTGTTACCAAGGTATCGGCCCCTGCCAAGCGCTTTTTGGCTACCCTGCTCCCGCTTGTACTGCTGACTGCTCCTTTCCCCTTAATGGCTCAGTCTGCAAATAGCGTTGCTGATGACCTACCGCTTGAAGAGATCCAGACCTTTGCTGAGGTGTTTGAGCGCATTAAACGCGGCTATGTCGAAGAGGTTGACGACCGCACGTTATTGCGTAATGCCATGCGAGGCATGCTCAGCGAACTAGATCCCCACTCAGCCTATTTAGACGAAGAAGAGTACCGAAGCCTGCGCGAATCCACCCAAGGTGAGTTTGGCGGTATTGGCATTGAAGTAGGCACAGAAAATGGCCAGCTAATAGTTATTACCCCCATCGATGACACACCAGCTTCACGAGCGGGCCTGTTATCCCGCGATGTGATTGTGGCTATCGATGGAACGCCAACTGACAGCTTATCGCTTCAAGAGGCGGTTAACCTGATGCGTGGCGAACCGGGTAGCCAACTGCGTATTTCCGTCTTGCGGGCGGGTGAAGAGTCTCCGCGTGAGTTCACACTAACGCGCGAAGTAATTCGCAATGAAAGCGTTAAGCATGAAGTGCTGGAGCCAGGCTATGGCTACTTGCGAATTAGCCAGTTTCAGTCGCGCACCCCAGAGCAGGCACGTAGGTCGTTAGAGCGCATGGCCCGAGAGCAGCCACTTGAGGGACTCATTCTCGATTTACGCAATAACCCAGGTGGCGTTTTGCAGGCCGCCGTTGGCGTTGCCGACCTGTTCCTGGATGAAGGACTAATTGTGTACACCGAAGGGCGTCTTTCTGACACCGAAATGTCGTTTTCGGCATCGCCAGAGACACCCGCTGGTGATGTTCCGCTCGTTGTACTGATAAACAGTGGTAGCGCCTCGGCTGCTGAAATTGTCGCCGGGGCGCTTCAAGACCAGCGCCGCGGGGTGATAATGGGCACCGAAAGCTTTGGTAAAGGCTCCGTGCAGCAGATCATGCCGCTTGGCAATGGCGAAGGTCTTAAGCTGACAACCGCGCTTTACTACACCCCCAATGGGCGCTCAATCCAAGCACAAGGTATCGAGCCTGACGTGGAAGTGGTACGCGGCCGGCTGGAAGTGGCTGAGGGGCAACGTCAAATTCGCGAAGCTGATCTTGATGGTCATCTAAGCGGCCAAGACGCAATGCCCCGGGAGCGGACTGAAATGTCTCAGCGCCTGCGCGAGGACTATCAGCTCAGTGAAGCGCTGAACTTACTCAAAGCATTGAACGTGGTGGATCGTCGGCGTCGTTAACGACACGATTGCGGCAGGCGTCCTCGCTCTCCAATTGCCTGCCGCATCACCAGTCGTTTTATCGGCACCAACTGATTCATACCACTCATCCCCATATTGCGCGCCAGCGTCAATGCAGGCACTTGGCTACCGAAAAGCACTTTAAACCCTTTCATCAGCCCCAGCATGGCGCTGTTATCTAAGCGCCTACGCCGCTCGTAGCGACTCAGCGTGGTCAGCGCCCCCCAGGGGGCTCCTCGCTGCCATGCATTAATCACTTCCTCAGCCAGCACTGCCGCATCCATAAATCCTAGGTTAACGCCCTGCCCCGCTAGCGGGTGAATGCTATGGGCAGCATCGCCCACCAAGGCAAAATTAGGCTGCACGTAGTGAGCGGCGTGGCGCTGAATCAGCGGAAACCGATAGGCCGCATCGACGGCACTCACCTGACCTAAACGGTAGTCAAAGGCTTCACTTAGCGCCTGCCCCAACGCCTCACTAGAGAGCGATGTAAGTTGATGTGCATGCTCAGGCGTGGTCGACCAGACAATCGAACAGTAGCGATCATCACCGCCCACTGTTAACGGCAAAAAAGCCAGTGGATGGCCAGCGATAAAAGCCTGACGAGCCGTGTCGCCATGGGACTTTTCACACCTTACGGTGGTAACGACAGCCTCTTGCTGCATAGACTCTTCGGCCACCGATATCCCTGCCAATTCACGCATGGTGGAGCGTGCACCGTCGGCAGCAATTAATAATGGCGTATGCAATTGTCGGCCATCATCCAGCACTAGCCAGCGCCCGCTATCAGAGGTTTGCAAAGCCTCCACGCCCACTCCAAAGAAAGTGCTAACGGAAGGCAGCGCTAGCACCTGCTCATTTAACGCGGCCAATGTCACATCGTTTTCAACAATATGCCCAAGTACGGGCGCACCTGCTTCATCGGCGGAAAAATGGATGCTACCGCTACCTTCTGCATCCCACACCTGCATATAACGGTAAGGCGTTACCCTAGTAGCAGCCATCGCGGGCCACGCTTTCAAGTGTGAGAGCAGCCGCTGAGAAACCGGCGTCAGTGCACTCACCCTGGGGGCAGGCGGATGGCCACCAAAAGCATCTAAGCGCAGTGGTGCTGCTTTGGTTTCTACCAACGCCACTTGCATCCCAGCGTTAGCCAGCAGCCCTGCTAGTGCCGTGCCGACCATTCCGGCGCCTACGATCACCGCGTCAAAACGTTCAACCGGCACATCTATTGCCGCTGTTTGCGTTTTCATAACGTTCCCTTAGCTACTTGTTGCATCAGCGCTCCAGACCCATTGCTCTGCGTGCCAAGCTGCGGCGAAGCGGGCCCACTAAATTGAGCCCCACCAGGCCAGCTGCTCGGGCATGCGGCAGTAGGGGCAGCGAATAGCCAAATAGACGCACTAACCCATCGCTAAACCGAATGACATTGGCTCGGTCTTGCGCACGACGCTGCTCAAAGGCGAGTAGCATGTCCATATCACCAAGAGCACGCTGGTTCTGAGCGCCCTGGGCTAGTGCTTCGACCAGATCCATCACTGAGCGCAGTGCCAAGTTGAACCCCTGACCCGCTACCGGGTGAAGCGCATGGGCAGCATTTCCCAACACCGCCAACCCAGGTCGAACGGGCTCTTCCGCGGTAATCAGCGAAAGTGGGTAGCTGAAACGCTGCCCCACCCGAGTAAAACGCCCGACTCGATCACCAAAGGCAGCTTGTAGCTGGCGTAAAAACGCCGAATCGGAGAGCGCTAGTCGCGCCTGCTCTGTGCCGCTGGCATGCGTCCAGACCAGCTCCATCGCTTGGCCAGGCAATGGTAGCAGTGCGATCGGCCCCTCTGCTGTAAAGCGCTCATAGGCAACCCCCTCGTGGGGCTGGCTAATACCGACATGGGCAATGACGGCTGTTTGCTCGTAAGAGCGGTGGCGACTACTGATGCCCAACTGCTCTTTCAGTCCAGATCGCCCGCCATCGGCGAGAATAGTCAGCGCTGCCGTTAGTTCACTGCCATCGGAAAGCACCAGGCGGTGGCCGTTAGCTTGTGGCATTAGTTGCGCCACCGTTGCAGGGCAGTGCCACTCAATCGGCAGTTGCTGAAGATGGTGATGCAGCACGCGCCCCATCCAAGCATTCGGAATGACATGCCCCAATGCCGACACTCCCAGCTCCTGAGCACTAAGCCTCGTGGCACCTAAGCGACCCCGCTCGCTGATATGAATGCGCTTGATCGGGGTAGCTTCACTACGCATCGCCTCCCAAACACCCAGTTGGCGAAAGCGTTGGGCAGAGCCTTCAGCAATAGCACTGGCCCTAGCATCAAAGCTTGGCTGCCACGCTGACTTCTCAGCGTTTTCAGGTAAGGCAGCCGCTTCAACAATTGCCACACGCCAGCCGTAGCGCTCAATCAACGGCGCCAACGCGCAGCCTAAGCTGGCACCGACCAGCCCGCCTCCCACAATAACGATATCGTGGGTGAGCGTAGCTGCTTGCTGCTGTCTTACCTGCTGAGTCCCATGCATTGTCATCTCCTACGGATAAACCAAACCCAGCAAATGTAATTTCGTAATGTAAATTACATAAACAAATATCAATGGAATTTTACTGCTTATTTATTAACCATTAATTGCTCTATATCAGCAATTCGCTTCGGCACGTCTGACGTAAGCACTTCGTGCCCATCACGGGTCACCACGACATCATCTTCAATACGAATTCCAATTCCGCGGTAAGCGGCAGGAATATCATCATCGCTGGGAATGTATAAACCAGGCTCAATCGTGACGACCATGCCTTCGGTTAGCAGGCGCGGCGTCTCTTCATCCGACCGATAAGTTCCTACATCGTGCACGTCTAACCCCAACCAATGGGACGTAGAGTGCAGGTAGAAGCGCCGATAGCTCTCATCGTCAATGCGCTCCTGCGCATCGCCCTCTAACAACCCGAGACCGATCAGCCCAGCGGTTAAATCCCTCACGACCCCTTGGTGAATATCCGCCAGCGTGGCTCCCGGCTTGACGGCGTGCACTGCACGCTCTTGCGCATCTAGCACCACTTGATAAAGCGCCCGCTGAGCGTCATTGAACCGACCATTAACCGGGAAAGTACGGGTAATATCCCCAGCGTAGAGGTCGAACTCGGCCCCTGCGTCAATCAGCACAAGTGTATCGGCCTGCAACGTATCGCTGTTCTCAATATAGTGCAGCACGCAAGCGTTAACGCCACCACCAACAATGGTGCTATACGCAGGCCCGCTAGCACCTTGCCAAACGAATTCGTGCTCTAACTCTGCCTGCAACTGATACTCGCTTAACCCTGGATGGCAGACACGCATCGCACGCGTATGCGCCTTTGCTGAAATAGCGGCCGCATGGCGCATTAAGGAAATTTCAGCAGGGCTTTTAATAAGGCGCATCTCATGTATAAGCGGGCGGCTATCCAACCATCCTTTCAATGCTGGTTTACCTCGGCGTAGGCCAGCTTGAGCGAAGGCCAACGCCTCTTCTGCAATATTCAGCGCCTCAGGGTTATCTAACGGCAGGTAGAGCAGTTCGCGGCCTGCCAATAGATCTGGCAACAGTTCTTCCCGCTGAGCATTTTCAAACGCTTGGTCAATGCCATGCTGAGCCTCAACGCCCTGGGCGCCTAGTCGTCTACCTGTCCAGGCTTCCATAGTGGCGTCGCGGTCTTGGCAAAACACCACGCTTTGGCCTGCCTCGCGCCCAGGCAGCACTACAAGCAACGCATCGGGCTCTTGAATGCCGGTTAAGTAGTAAAAATCACTCTGCTGGCGGAACGCGTATTCGCTATCGTGAGAGCGCGTTACCAAGGCAGCGCTTGGCACCACTAGCGCAGCACTGGCAGGCAGTTGGGCGATGAGCGCTTCTCGGCGCTGGCGGTACTCTGCAGGCGCAATAGCGGCGGGCCGAGGCAGTAACTCAGGTAACATAGATAACTCCTGTATTAATGAACGGGGGCGTCGGTCTGCTCAACCTGGGGCATTCCTGGGTGCTGCTCGGTGTAGAGCAACATTGCCGCCATACGCGCGTGTTCCGTCAGCGCAAATAGATCATTTTCGTTTTCAGGACTATCCTCGATATCGGTTTCGATCTGTACGAGTCCTGCGAGATCCTCGATGGCTTCTTGAAGCGTCTTAGACCAACGTTCGCGTAGCGCTTCATCAGCCACGTCTTCAACGACTTCCATAAAACCCAGCGTCCACTCTTTTAGCCCCTGGGCTTGCTCGGCGAGTGAAAAAAGCTCATCGGGTAGCAGCGGTGTGTAATTCAAATCGCTGGCGCTCAATGCCTCCAGCGTTTGACGCCGCCAACCTAGTAAGCGTTCAGCGCTATCAGGATCTCGCGGCTGCTCGACCCCTAAGCTTAGGCATACCTCTTCTAGCCATGCTTCAGCCGTCACATCACGCAGCGCTAGCAGACCACTTAGGCGGCCATCCAAAAACGCGGGCGACTGCATACTTCCATGCAGAAGAAAAACATCCGCGACGTCAGAAAAATCCTGGCGTTCATTGATTAGGGACATGGGCATTGCTCGCTATACAAAATGGGGAATGAAGTCGTCGTAACAACATCGCTAAGGGTGTTAAACCGCAGAAGGAATCTTACGGCGCGCGCGCCTGTGCGTTGACCCCACATAAGCGGCTCTCTTATAGTGAACGCCAACTATCCTTCCTATGCAGCGATGTTAACGCATTGGTCAATAAAATGACCTGTGCCGGAGTTTTTGATGAGTAACGCGAAGCGGCCAACCAAAGAAATCACCCTACTGGGTCGCAGCTACATGATTGCTTGCGACACTGGCGAAGAAGCTAAGCTGGAACGTGCTGCTCGCTATTTAGATCGCGCGATGAATGGCATTCACGCCCAAAGCAATGCCCTTGGCAGCGAGCGGGTTGCAGTGATGGCAGCGCTGAATATCACCCATGAGTTGCTTGAAATTATGGATGAGCACCGCGCGAGCGAAGCAAACCTGAACCGCCTAAACGACCGCCTTGAACGGGCACTAGCGGATACACGCCAGCAAAAAGAACCGTAAGAACCTGCTGTCGGCTCTTTGGCATTACCACTGGCTCTGTTAGGATAGAGATGTTCTCTGGGGTGTACGCCAGTCGTTATAGTCCCTCGAGCCTATGCGAAGTACCCAGGGGGCCAAATGCTAGCCAAACCCGTGTGCATGTCCGTGCGTCGGAAAGCCTGACGGTTTGGCTGCGGCCACCCACCTGAACCAGTAGGTTCAGGGCCAGAACGACAGCGGCATTCTGGGGAACACTTAGTCTTGATTAGCTCATCACGAGTAGCTCGTTATGAACGATACTGCTGCCCGCAGTACATTCGGCGATAAAATTGCGCTTCGTCGTGAGCTTAGACGCAGACGCCGCACCCTTTCCCTAGATCAGCAAAAACAAGCCGCTACCGCCCTTTGCCAGCGCCTTAAAGGGCTGCCTGAAATTTGTCGTGCGAAACGCATTAGCCTTTATTTACCGGTTAACGGCGAGATAGACCCGACACCATTAATACCTTGGCTTCGAAAGCGAAAAGTAAGTATTTACTTACCGGTATTGCGCCCATTTTCGACTAATCGCCTTTGGTTTGTTGCCTACCGCGAATCTACCCCCATGGTTAAAAACCGTTTTGGCATCGCAGAGCCCTGTTCACGATTTGCCGCCGATAGGCGCAATCGCCTGCCAGCTTGGGCGCTAGATACGCTTATTGTTCCGCTGGTAGGTTTTGATAAGCAAGCAAATCGCATGGGCATGGGAGGTGGTTTCTATGATCGCAGCCTCGCTTTTATGCGCCGCCAAGGGCCTGCACCGACACTCATAGGCGTTGCTCACGCCTGCCAACAGGTGGATGCGCTCCCCATCGAACCTTGGGATATTCCGTTGGACGTGATAGCTAGTGACACAAGGGTTATTCGACCAACTAAAACGGGCTGATCTTAATGATCAGCCCGTTTTAAATATCAACCTCGACTAGCTTGGCGCAGCGTTTACGCTGAAAGCGCTGTGATCAACTTAGTAAGTTAACTCCCCGATAGCGCTTGCGCGTATCCAGTGGCGAGTACTCCAAGTAAAAACACCACTGTTAGCGCCATCACCATATCAGGCTTTTTACGCCGCATGCCTCATCTCCAACGTCTTTCACGGTTGCCAAATGTCCTTAATGCGTCATCTAGACAATGCTGCTAAAAAGATGACGCACCTCATTAATTTCGCCCACGACTATAGGGCTATAGGGGAGGACTGACAACTGCTTTCAGTGCTATTTTTAATACGCCATTAAACGTTTTCAAAAATTCACTTTTCTTAACAGCCCTGCATCCTGGGGTTAGTAAGTACTTACAATTATTTACGCCATGAAGAGCCGATACGCTGGGTTATCACTCTCCCACCAATAACGGTAGCCAATCGCATCTAAGTACTCTGCAACATGGGTTTGATCACTGCTCGGCACTTGCATACCGACCAATACACGACCATAGGCAGCACCATGATTTCGATAGTGGAACAGTGAAATATTCCAGTCATGGGGTAGCTGGGTTAAAAAGTTCATTAGCGCACCAGGGCGCTCCGGGAACTCAAAGCGGTAGAGCTCTTCTTCAAAGCGCTCGCTAGGCCGACCACCGCTAAGGTGGCGAATATGTAGCTTCGCCAGCTCATTGTCGGTCAAATCTTCAACCTGATAGCCAGCTTCACGAAGCTTATCAATCACCGCCTGGCGGTCTTCCCCACCCGGTTTAACTTGAACACCCACAAAGATATGGGCCTCGTTATTATCTGCATAGCGATAGCTGAACTCGGTGACCATGCGCTTGCCCAGCGTTCGGCAAAACTTTTTAAAACTGCCTGGGTTTTCCGCAATGGTCACCGCCAAGATCGCTTCACGCTGCTCACCCAGCTCGGTGCGTTCCGCAATATGTTGCAAACGATCAAAATTGGTATTCGCGCCAGAGTTAATACATATCAACGTCTCGCCTTCAGCACCGGTTTGCTGCACATATTTTTTCAAGCCAGCTAGCGAAAGCGCCCCAGACGTTTCTGCCACGGCGCGAGTATCTTCAAAGATATCCTTCACCGCAGCGCACATCTCATCGGTATTCACCGTGATAACGTCATCGATTAAGTCACGTACTAAAGAAAAAGGCACTTCACCGATTTGCGCGACGGCGACCCCTTCCGCGAACACGCCAACTTGATCCAGCACGACCCGCTCCCCGGCTTCTAGCGCGGCTTTTAAACAGGCACTGTCTTCGGCTTCTACGGCAATGATTTTGATATCTGGGCGCAGATATTTCACATACGCCGCGACGCCTGCGATTAAGCCGCCGCCACCGACAGGAATAAAAATAGCGTCTAGACGGCCGCTGTGCTGGCGCAGAATTTCAACACCAATGGTGCCCTGACCTGCGACCACATCGATATCATCAAACGGCGGAATATAGGTATAGCCATGCTCTTTAATCAATTCTTGAGCATGCTCAGCAGCAGCAGCAAATGCATCACCTTTCAAAATAACCTTAGCGCCGCGGGCACGTACTGCCTGAACCTTAATATCGGGCGTAATACGCGGCATCACAATAACCGCCTTCACCCCCATCAGCTTGGCTGCCATAGCCAAACCCTGGGCATGATTGCCCGCCGATGCTGCAATCACGCCCTTGGCCTTCTGCTCTTCAGTTAGCTGGGCCATTTTGTTGTAAGCACCACGAATCTTGAAAGAAAACACTGGCTGAAGATCTTCGCGCTTAATCAAAATTTGGTTATTGAAACGACGCGACAAAAAGGGAGCGGGTGAAATAGGGGTCTCACAAGCGGCTTCATAAACGCGGGCTTGGAGGATCTTTTTGACGGTTGCTTCGAGCATGCGGGAATCCCAAAAAAATAACGTGACCCTGACGGGAGAGAGCAAAGCCTTTATTGGTAGCAGATTACGCCTAGCGTCGTCTAGCGGCGTTTCCATCGGCAGTGGGCGCTAAGGCCGTTATACTAGAGAGCACTGCCTAACCCTGACGCAGGAAAATATGATGACCCAAGATGAATTGAAAGCGGCCGTAGCGGATGCTGCGGTTAAAGAGATTGAGCCTCATCTCGAAAAAGATACCGTGCTAGGTATTGGCACAGGTTCCACAGCGAACCTGTTTATTGATCGTTTAGGCCCGCTAAGAGATCGTTTCAAAGGGGCCGTTGCCAGCTCAGAAGCCAGTGCTAAGCGCCTACAGGCGCTAGGTATTGAGGTGTTCGAGCTGAACAATGTTGGCGATGTTCCTTTTTACATCGACGGTGCAGACGAAGTAAACGCTAACTTACAAATGATTAAAGGGGGTGGCGCAGCGCTAACCCGGGAAAAAATCGTCGCCGCCTGCGCCAAGCGATTTATTTGCATTGCCGATGGCTCTAAATACGTGAACCAACTTGGCAACTTCCCGCTACCGGTAGAAGTTATTCCGATGGCACGCTCCTACGTCGCTCGGGAGCTGGTCAAGCTAGGTGCTGACCCCGTCTATCGGCAAGGGGTAGTCACCGATAATGGCAATCAAATTATCGACTGTTTTGACTTTATGATCGACGACCCAGCCTCCATGGAAGCGCGTATTAATGCCATTGTAGGCGTCGTCACGAATGGTTTATTCGCCCAGCGCGGTGCCGATGTACTGCTGTTAGGTAAGACGGACGGCGTGGAACGAACCGCGTTACGTTAACCACTGACTAAGCCCATCGAGCGTGCGCGCCAATGCGCCTCTATGGGCTTCAACGACCTCTCGCCCAGCCTGCCCAATTTGCAGCGCAAATGATGGCGTTGCCAGCCGCTCGGCTAGCGCGTCGGCCAAGGCATCGGGTGTTTCCACCACGCTTAACGCACCTACCGCTAACAGCGGCTCAGCCACATCGCTAAAGTTGTCAAGTGAAGGGCCGCAGAGCACTGGCTTACCCAACGCCGCAGGCTCCAGTACGTTATGACCGCCCAGCGGTACCAAACTACCGCCAACATAGGCCACATGCCCTGCTGCATACAGCGTTGCCAGCTCACCTAGCGTATCCCCCAGGTAAACCTGCGTTTGTGGCGTCACGGCCTGCTGCTGGCTGCGACGGCTGAGTGCCCAGCTGCCTTGGGCACACAGCTTGGCCACTTCGTCAAAACGCTGCGGGTGTCGCGGCACCAATACCAATAACGCTGTTGGAAAGCGCTTCAATAGCTGACGGTGAGCCTCCAAGAGCAGTGCTTCTTCCCCGTCGCGGGTGGAACCTGCCACCCACACTGGGCGCGCGCCCCAGACTTGAAGTAAGTACTTACTCTCTTCCAAAGCCTTTTCCTGAGAAGGCACCTCAAATTTTAACGATCCAACGACATGAGTTACTGCTGCGCGGCAACCCAGTGCCTGAAAGCGCTCGGCATCTTGGACAGATTTAGCAGCCAGCCATGTGACGTTAGCTAATGCACTCGCCATTAACGAACGCAAGCGCTGATAGCGTGCAAAGGCTCGTGGCGATAGCCGCCCGTTGACGACCGCGACAGGTACTGCTTGTTGGTGGCAAGCGTGCAGCAGGTTGGGCCACAGTTCGGTTTCAAACAGAATGGCAAGAGTGGGCTGCACGCGGGTAATAAAACGCTTGGCCGATCCCGGAAAATCCAAAGGGAGGAAGCAGTGAGCAAGCCTTACTTGATCCGGCGCGGTTTGTTCACCGATGAGTGTTTGAACCTGCTGAGCACCCGTCGCGGTCATTGTGGTCAACAACAGGCTGTGCTGAGGGTAACGCGCCAGCAAACCCTCTATTAGCGGACGGGCAGCGCGCACTTCCCCCACCGAGGCACAGTGCAACCAAATTCGCGGCCCAGGGGGAAGCTTACCCAAACGCATACCAAGCCGCTGCAAGCGCGAGTAAGTAAGTACTTGCTCACGCCAGACACGCCAGCCAATCAGCGGCGACAACATATAAAGCACCGCTGAATAAACAAGCCGAGGCCAAATCGGCGACGCCATTAGCCCTCGCGATCCAGGATGGAGCTAATCATTGCGGTGGTCGATACGCCATCTTCAAAGCCAAGTACTTTTACATCGCCACCGTTGGCGATAACGGCCTCCCCTCCTGCAATATCTTCAGGGCGGTAATCGCCACCTTTCACCAAAATATCCGGTAAAACGGCTTCAATTAGCGCTTGGGGAGTATCATCATTAAATGGCACGACCCAATCGACAGCGCCTAACCCAGCTAGTACTTGCATGCGACGGTTAAGCGGATTGATTGGCCGTTTAGGGCCTTTCAAACGGCCAATAGAGGCATCATCATTCACCGCAACGATGAGGCGATCCCCCAGGCGTTTGGCTTGTTCCAAGTAGGCCACGTGTCCGGCATGAAGAATATCAAAGCAGCCATTGGTCATCACCACGCGCTCGCCACGCAGCTGGGCAGCACGCACGGCGTCGACCAGCGGGACTTGGTCAATCACCCCAAATTCAGCCAGCTTGTCGCCGTGTAGCGCGGTGTAGAGCTCGGCTATCGAGAGCGTCGCCGTTCCCGGTTTGGCCACCACCAAGCCCGCCCCCAAGTTGGCCAGCATCATCGCTTCTGGCAATGCATGGCCTGATGCCAGCGCGAGCCCCATCAGGCCAATCACGGTATCGCCTGCGCCAGTTACGTCGAACACTTCCTGGGCGCGGGTGGGTAAATGGAGCGGTGCGAGGCCTTCACGAATAAGCGTCATACCTTTTTCGCTGCGAGTGATCAGCAGCGCTTCTAACTCAAGCTCGGCGCGCAACGCTTCTCCGCGCTGGGCAAGAACATCGTCGTTGGCACAGTGACCAACCACCGCTTCAAACTCGGTTAAGTTAGGCGTAATTAAACTCGCCCCACGATATTTACTAAAATCTTGGCCTTTCGGATCGACCAGCACTCGCTTGCCGAAAGCACGCGCCATCTGAATCAGCGTCTCGACCTGGTTAAGCGTTCCTTTACCGTAGTCAGAAAGAATCATCACATCGCAATCAGGCAGCGCTTTTTCGACCTGCTCCAGCAGAGCAGTGGTATCGACACCATCAAGGCGCTGCTCAAAATCCAGCCGCAGTAGCTGTTGATTACGACTCATCACACGCAGCTTGGTAATCGTTGGTATCTCTGGGCTTCGCTGAAAGTAAGTACTCACATTCGACGATGCCAAACGCGACGTCAACAGCTCGGCGTTCTCATCCTCTCCCACCACACCTGCCAGGGCGACGTGGCCGCCTAGAGAGGCCACATTCAGTGCCACGTTCGCTGCGCCCCCGGGACGATCATCAGCATCTTCGACACGCACCACCGGCACCGGCGCTTCGGGTGAAATACGCGACGTGCCACCATGCCAGTAGCGGTCGAGCATCACATCCCCCACCACCAATACGCGGGCATGTTCCAGGGCGGTTAAATCAACTCTCATCCAAAGGTCCTGTTGTTGGCGGCACTGCGGTATACGCCAGCAGCGCGTCTAGCTTAGCAATCACGTCGTCGGCTTTGATCAAATCCATGGCATCCGCATGGCGTACTCGCTGTCCCCAGCTAACCTCATCGACGGATTTATTCAGATACGTACGAACCGCTTCGGGATAAGCATTGACTGCAAAATCCCGCCAACAATAAGGCGCGGCACGCTGAGGATTGGTGGTCGCATAGAGACCAAGTGTGGGCGTGCCCATGGCATTCCCCATATGCGCCGGCCCCGTGTCGGGGGCAATGACCGCACGGGCATTGTCAATCAACGCCAGTACGCCTTTGAGCGATGTACCACCGATAGCATTAATAACGCTATCCGGTTGGCATAGCGCCTCAATTTGATCGCCGATTTCTCGCTCTAATGAACTCCCCCCACCGGTCAGCACGCTCTTCAGACCATGGTGTACCCAAGCATGTTCAATTACGCTGGCATAGCCTTCCACTGACCAATTGCGGAAATTGCGCAGCCGTGCGTTGCTGCAAGGATTAATGACTAGATATGGCGTATCGCCACTGACCCCTCGGGCTTCTTCATAGGCCAGCGGTGGTACGGCCAGATTCCACTCCAATCGATCATCTTCTACGCCGAGCAAGCGAGCAAAGTCCATAAACGATTCCAACACATGGGCGTTAGAATGTGGCGCAAGCTGATGCTGTGTAAACCAATGCTGAGCGTCTTTGGCGCGCGACTTATCATAGCCCACGCGTACATTGGCCTTGAGGCCAAGCGAAAGCACGCTGGCGCGTATCGCTTGCTGCATGTGCAGCAGTACATCAAAGCGAGTATCGGAAAGCTCTTTCCACAGGGCACGCATGCCCGCAAGACCGGTGGACTTGTCATAGACAACAAACTCGACCCCAGAAAGCCCCGCCAGTAAACTGTGCTCCCCCTTGCCGATTATCCAGGTAATGCGAGCGTGCGGCCATTGGCGCTGCAACGCACGCACCGTGGGCACAAGATTGCACACATCTCCCAACGCGGAGAGGCGCAAAATGGCAATATGGTTAGGTTGAGCAGGCAGAGAGGGCTTCATGCGCTTAGCGGCACTCCGGCAAAGAAATTGGCTGATTTTACATGATGTAGACAGTTTAAGTGACGCTGCCACGTCACACCAACTGTCGCAACATGGATCTCAACAACGGTCTCAAGGGCAGTCACACCCACTTCATCCTGATCTATTCCATCAGGCCTATTGGCGTGAGCGTAATTTAATCGTCGGGGAAGCACCAGGAAGGGGTAGCAGTTTCTTCTTAAAGGCCAGTGATTCAGAGCAGTGGGTATTGCGTCCTTATCGCCGCGGTGGATTGATCGCCAAGCTAAGCGAGAAACGCTATCTGTGGCTGGGTGAAGAGCGCACCCGTGCGTTTCGCGAGTTGCGCTTAAACGCTGCACTGTATGACCAGGGACTGCCAGTGCCACGCCCCGTTGCCTGCTGTGTTATGCGTTATGGCCCTACGTATGAAGCCGCGCTCATCACCGTTAGGATTCCAGGCGCTCAGGCGCTGGCTAGCTTATTGGCGGCAGGGGAAGCAGATGAGGCGTTACTTCAGCGCGTTGGCGCAATGATCAAGCGCTTCCATCAAGCAGGCCTTGATCATGTTGATCTAAATGCGCGCAATATCTTGATCGCCCCCCATGGCGAACCTTGGCTGATTGATCTGGACCGCTGCCGCCAACGGCCACCAGGTAAGTGGCAGGAACACAATATAAACCGCCTAGCAAGGTCACTAAAAAAATTCCATTGCCATAGTGTGCTGCCTAGCATATTAAAAGGTTATAACCGTTAACCTTTATTTTTCAGCGCCAACATCACACGCGAGGATTTTCGATACGCAGTTTATTAGCTCATCAGGAGTAATTGATGAAAGGTCTGCTTGTGATGAAACATAACCACTGTTATCTCTTTCAAGAAACCATTCAGGCAAATATTCTTTAAAAACAACAACTTGATTTACTCCCATTATATGGGCGACATGCGAGGGGCCACAATCGTTACTGACAAATAGTTTGCAACCATTTACCAATCTAAAAAGAGTAGTTACATCAGGACTATGAATAACAGAAAACCCTTCTTGCTCAAGGATGTTCTTTTCCTCTTCTTCTTTAGGTCCTGTGAGAAAAACAATCTTCTCTGATCTTAACTCAGAAATCTTTCTTGCTAGCTGAATATAATTAGCAAGCGACCATTTTTTTTCTTCGCCCCCAGCACCAGGAGCAAGCACAATTTTATTGTTTAATACTTCATCAGACTCAATCTGTTTTTTCAAACAGGGAGTAATATCTAATGTTGATGATATCCCTAGAAGGGACAAGAAAAGGTCTGCCCTGTAGGTAGTTACATCAAGAGGTACCGAGTGTGTATAAAACGCTCCAAATTTTTTAAATCCTATTCTATAAGGAATTCGCAGCTTCAACATTTGAAGTGAAGTCCCAATACTAGAGGGACGCAAGTTAAAACCAATATCGAAATTATATTTCCTACTTAAGCTGCTGGTGCTAAAGCCGTCAATCACTTCAAGCTCGTTTAAAAAACCCGATTCAACTAGGAAGTCTGCCCCTGAATTTTTAGAGATACCCACCAATTTAGCATTTGGATACCTTTCCTTAACAGCGACTAAAAAAGGAATATGAACTACATATGCACCAAAAAAAGGCCTATTATGTAAAAATATAGCGATGCATTTAACTTTTAAAAAGTCGTTCATTTAAAAACAATTCCCTTATAGACATCGAGATAACTTTCAGCCATTTTTTCTTTACTATAAAGTTCTAAAAGAAGACGTGCATTCTCAACAACAGACTCTCTCATCTGTTTGTTTTTTGCTAGTTTTATTATCCAACTCTCGATTTCTTCACTACTTCCTGGCGTTACTAGAAAACCTGTTTCACCATGCTTAATTAAATCAGGAATGCCGCCAACATTACTAGCAACAATAGGCACGTTTGCATCCATAACATCTAAAAGAACTGAGCCTAGACCTTCGTTGCGAGACGGAAAAACAAACAGATCCAGCGCTGGAATAAAATCACCAATATTAGGCTTAAAGCCAGCCCATACAACATTTTTTAAGTGACTGCTTTCCAAGCGAAGCTCTTCCTCGTCTTCACCTCGGCCAAAAAAAACGCACAGCACTTCGGGATAGCTATGCTGTAATCGTTCTGCAGCTTCAAGTAGTACCCGCTGACCTTTGTGACGATCAACTAATGCACCTATATGGCCGACAATAAAGCGGCCTGGATAGCTGGCACGAAAGCGAGCAGCAACTTGGGCATCCGCGGTAAATCCCGTCATCGCACTAGGAATCGTCAATACTTCATTCTTATTCCAGTGTGATAGCTGTTGCCGAATAATCGATGAAATAGCGACACAACGATCTGCATTACGATAGAACAGTCGATTCACCCATTTATCTTTAATGGGTGTATCCACTCGGCGAGTCACCACATAGGGTGTACCGTATATACGCTTATGCAACCACGCCCAGTGTACCGCTTTAGCTTCATGAGCATGCACTAGCGATGCACGGCCGGCTTGCCTATGCCCAGCCATCTGCTGGTTAGCATCCACGAATCTTAAGTTCTCAATGCATTGAAGCTCATTACGCAATGGAGAATCTTTCCTGCATACCAGCGTTTGCTGATCTACATGCCGTTGCAAGGCTTGAATTAGCAGCGCTGTCTGGCGTTCTCCACCGCGAAAACCTTTGGCAAGGTTAACGTGAATAATATGCAAATTGCCCTCATACAAATCGTTGCCATCACCCTGGTATAGTACTGTATCTACCAACCACCAGAGCAGGGTGTGAATAAATGTCTATGGATGTGAGCGTCGTTATCATTACTCGCAATGCGGCCGCGACACTTAGCCGAACACTAGACGCCTTGACGTGCTATGACGATGTCGTGGTATATGACAACGGCTCCACAGACGACACATGTAGCATTGTACAAGCCTACTCCAATACAACATTACACCATGGTGAATTTTTAGGCTTTGGCCCTACCAAGCGTGCTGCCGTATCGTTAGCAAAATATGACTGGATCTTCTCAATAGATGCTGACGAAACGCCGACAAAAGAGCTTAACGCTGCGATTAATGACTGGGTCGCCACGGCAACACCTCAGCAGGCTGGCAAAATATTGCGCGAAAACTGGATGCTGGGTAAACCCGTTCACCACTCTGGCTGGGGAAATGACTGGTTAATTCGACTGTTTAACCGTAACACGTGTAACTTTAATGATGCCGCTGTTCATGAGTCAGTGAGCTTAGCAAAAAATACAGAAGTTTCTCAGCTTAATGGAAAAATTGAACATCTTGCCGTTAACGACCTCGCTCAGTTTCTTGATAAGATAAATCGCTATTCAGACCTTCGCGCATCATCAAAAAAACTCAAGCATTATCCTTTTGCGCTGATATTTCTCAAGGCACTTTACGCATTTATACGCACTTATTTTTTCCGCCTCGGCATACTGGATGGCTGGCGTGGGCTGACTATATCTGTGGCTAATGCAAATGGCGTTTTTTGGAAATATGCCAAAAATAATGTTAATAACCGCCTATAATACGCTGTAAATTTTCTATTACGACGTGTTGATATCACTAAAGATATCTCTACTACCGGGCAGTCTCTCACCTGATCTTGTGATCAATATGCGTCCGTATTTCTTTACTCTATCAACACTCGTTTCGGGAGACGCATGCCAGCACTAAGGTCACTCAAACTTACTCCATGGTTGCCACTACTCGTAATCGGCATCTGTCTTGGCTATGCCCTCACCGTGCTTACTCGGCTACCTTGGTGGACACTATTTTTCACAGCCGCTGTATGGCTAGGTTGTGGCATCAAGTTGCGCTGGGGAGCACCGCAAAACGCCCGCTACCGCACGATGTGGCCTTGGTCGCTGGCACCGCTCAGCTTACTAGGCATTTATGTCTACTTAGCTGATAGCTTTGGCAATGTTGATTTAGGTGCGGTGTTTTTCCACCTTCAGGCGGGCATGGCCGAACATGGCGGTGCTGAAAAAATGATCACTGCCGTTATTTACACAGTGAGCGTCATCGCAGTGCTGGCATCCGTTACCTGGATCACGCGGCATGATCAGCGATGGCGGCTCACTGAACGCTTCGTTGCCCTCCTCTTATTGGCCGCAAATCCAATGCTTTACGGTTTAGGGCAGCGCAGCGCAGCCATTGTAACGGACGATGGTGCCTGGCTAGACCGCCGTTACGTGCCGCCGCCCACGGACGATCAAGCTAATACGCCTAACCTGCTGGTCATGTACCTGGAAAGTATTGAGCGTACGTATCGCAATGAGCTATTTGGTGATGCTTATGCTGACTTAACCGCGTTAGGCGAACGCGGGCTGGTCTTTGAAGGCATCCAGCAAATGGAAAATACCGGCTGGACCATGGCAGGCATGATTGCTAGCCAGTGTGGTGTGCCGCTGATGCCTGCGGGACTTTTGCACGACAGCCAGTTCGAGCCGCTTTCCAAAGTAGTTCCCGGCGTCGATTGCCTGGGTGATGTGCTAGCGGCTCAAGGCTATCGACTTAGCTATTTGGGTGGAGCGAGTGCTCAGTTTGCTGGTAAAGGGCTTTTCTATCGCGGCCATCAGTTTGATACGGTAAAAGGCAAGGAAGAGCTGTCAGCGGAACTCAAGGACCCAGAGTACCTAAATAGCTGGGGTCTATACGATGATACGCTTTACGATTTTACCGTGGATGAGATTCGTCGTTTAAGTGAACAAGATGACGGCCCATGGGCAGTGGTGAATCTCAGCATTGCTGGTCACGCCCCTAATGGCTTTCCCTCCCAGACATGCATAGACCGTCAGGGCGAATTCGATGGTCAAGATATCTTATATTCGGTGAAATGTTCAGCGAGCCAGGCACGTGACCTTATTGAGCGTCTTGAACAAGAAGGCCTGCTCGAAAATACATTGGTTGTCGTGCTCAGCGACCACCTTACGATGCGAGTGTCGGTTTGGGATCAACTGACAACATTAGATCGAGACAATACGCTGATCATGCTGGGTGAAGGTATCTCACCGCTGACAGTCCATCGGGGGGCGACAATGTTAGACGTATTCCCGACTATTTTGGACGCAATGGGCCTACCGCTTAGCGATAACCGTGCAGGGCTCGGGGCATCTCTACTTAGCAGTCAACCAACGCTGGTTGAAACGCATGGGCTTGAGGTGCTTAACGAGCGCCTCCGGGAAGAGACCGCATTACAGCACCGTCTTTGGGAAGGACTGACCCCTCAACGGCGCGAACCTCAAGAAAGCGCCGACCAACAAGTCATAGAAACGCCTGCTGATCAGGCTGATGAAGTCGAGATTATGCGCTAACGTTAGCGCCGTTAGCGCCGTTAGCGCCGTTAGCACGCTGACTATCGACACTCATCGCTCGGTACACTTGCTCCACGCCTAAATCATTCAGACAGTTGGTATGCCCCAGCGGGCAGGTACGCTTAAAGCAAGGTGAGCAGGAAAGCGCCAGATAGTGAATGACAGCATTATCGGTTAGGGGGGGGGTGTAAGCAGGAGATGAAGAGCCGTACAGAGCGTGAATGCGCACGCCTACCGCGGCGGCAACGTGCATTAAGCCCGAATCGTTGGTGACCACCTGACGGCAGTCTGCCAATAGATCTACCGCATCCGCCAATTGGGTTTTGCCGCATAAGTTATGCGCATGGGGCAACCCTTTCACAATGCTTTCACCTGCAGCGTTATCTTTCGGCCCGCCAAACACACGCACCTCAAATCCATCCTTAACCAGTCGCACCGCTAACGCATGGAAATAGCCTAACGGCCACTGCTTAGCGGGCCCGTACTCCGCTCCGGGCATCATACCGATGGCTGGACGCGACGATAGCGCATGAGTAAGACGTAAATTGACCAAGTTATTTCGATCAATCGTTAAACGCGGTGTCGGAATCTCAAATTCGCCTTGTATGGCTTCTTCCAGCGGCAGGCCCAGAGAAACAAACCGCTTAACCGTTTGATCCAACACCTGCTTATCCAACTTGCGGCGCTCTTTCAATAAGCCGTAACGGTGTTCACCCAAAAAACCGATGCGCTCGGGAATACGTGCCATAAAGGGCACCAGCGCCGCTTTCCAAGAGCGTGGCAGAACAATGGCACGATCAAAGCGTCCTCGTAAACGGGCAGCCAGCTCACGGCGGCTGGCTAGGCCAAATTCACCATGCCCCACTGCCAATGGAAGCACCTCGTCTACCTCAGGCATACGCTCCAAAATAGGCTGTGACCATGCCGGAGCGACCACCCCCAGGGTTGCCCCTGGGTTACGGTCTTTCAAGGTCATAAACAGGCTTTGCGCCATCACCATATCGCCGACCCACGAAGGGCCGACCACCAATATGCGCTTGGCAGAATTAGCCATTTAGCCACTCCAAGTAGGCTTTCACACCCTGGGCAACGGTTTTGAACTCAACATCGCAACCAGAGGCACGCAGATTGCTGATATCTGCACGCGTGTAACTTTGATAGCGGCCTTTTAGTTCTTCAGGGAAAGGTATGTAGTCAATTTCACCCTGACCATAAAAATCGATTACAGCCTCGCCAATAGCTTTGAAAGGCTCGGCTCGCCCAGTGCCCAAATTAAAAATACCGGACGCATGAGGGTTATCTAAAAACCACAGGTTGACAGCCACCACATCGCCAACGAAAACAAAGTCGCGACTCTGCATTCCCGCCTCATAACCGCCGTAAGCCCCAAACAGCTTTAACGTTTCCCCATTGCGAATTTGTAAATGGTTATGGTAGGCGACACTCGCCATCTTGCCCTTATGCTGTTCACGGGGGCCATAAACATTGAAATAGCGAAAGCCAACCACTTGTGTCGTCAACTCATCCCAGCGAGAGCGCACGTGCTGATCAAACAACAGCTTAGAGTAGCCATAGACGTTGAGCGGTTTTTCGTGCTCAGGCGCCTCTTTAAACACCTCACTACCGCCGTAAGTAGCCGCCGATGAAGCATATAGAAATGGAATGCCTAACGCTTCACAGTAGTTAAGCAGCACTTTTGAGTACTCGAAGTTATTCTCCATCATGTAGTGCCCATCCCACTCCGTCGTATCGGAGCACGCACCCTCATGGAAAATAGCATCAATGGTCGGCAAATCGACTGACTCACCTCTCAATGCCGCCTTAATCCGCGCTAGAAAATCATCTTTATCCAGATAATCGGCCAACGTGCAGTCAGCTAAATTGACGAACTTAGTGCCGTCACGCAGGTCATCAACCACCATCACATCATCGCGGCCACGAGCGTTCAGCGCTTTGACAATATTGGCACCGATAAAACCAGCCCCGCCTGTTACAACGATCATCTCGTTCTCCTCACCAAAAACAGCTCTGTTGGCTAACGTGCCTATAACCCATCTCTCTGTGATTGTATACTTGACGGCCTATGAATTCATGGCCAACGGTGCTTTCCGCGATGAGTGTCTCGACAAACCAATCGACACCCGATGTGTCGACCTTTCAAGGCTTGATCCTTGCTCTGCAACAATACTGGGCAGAACAGGGCTGTGTCATTCTCCAACCTCTCGATATGGAAGTCGGCGCGGGCACCTTCCACCCTGCCACCTTCCTACGGGCAATTGGTCCAGAAACCTGGAACGCGGCCTATGTGCAGCCTTCCCGCCGTCCAACAGACGGCCGCTACGGTGAAAACCCCAACCGCCTACAGCACTATTACCAGTTTCAGGTGGTAATGAAGCCATCGCCCAGCAATCTTCAGGATCTCTATTTAGGCTCTTTAAAGCGCCTGGGGCTCGATCCTCTCGTCCATGACGTACGCTTCGTGGAAGATAACTGGGAATCCCCTACCCTAGGTGCCTGGGGCCTAGGTTGGGAAGTGTGGCTCAACGGTATGGAAGTCACTCAGTTTACTTATTTCCAGCAGGCAGGCGGCATTGAATGCTACCCCGTAACTGGTGAGCTCACCTACGGGCTTGAGCGTATCGCCATGTACCTGCAAAACGTCGATAGCGTATATGACCTGGTATGGGCCATAGCTCCCGACGGTAGTAAGGTCAGCTACGGCGATGTTTATCTTCAGAATGAACGTGAGCAGTCGGCGTATAACTTTGAGCATGCTGACGTTGATCAGCTATTTGCCGCCTTTGACCACCAGGAAAAAGAGTGCAGTAAGCTCCTGGTAGCCAACCTGCCGCTGCCTGCCTATGAGCAGGTTCTGAAAGCGTCCCATACGTTTAACCTGTTAGATGCTCGTCATGCGATTTCCGTGACCGAACGTCAGCGCTTTATTCTGCGCGTTCGCACCATGGCGCGGGATGTCGCCACTGCCTATTTTGAGTCTCGTAAAGCAGAAGGATTCCCGATGGCGCCCGAAGCCCTACGCCGCGAACTACTAGCCGACCAGGGAGACGCATAATGGCTGTTGATACGCTTCTATTAGAACTAGGTGCCGAAGAGCTTCCCCCTGCTGCGCTAGATACACTTTCCGATGCATTTGCTGCTGGCATCGAAAAAGGCCTGCAAGAAGCCGAGATTTCTTTCCAAAGCATCGCTGCTTACGCAACCCCGCGCCGTTTAGCAGTACAGGTTACCGGACTTGCAGACAAACAGCCTGACCGTGAGGTTGAGCGTCGTGGCCCTGCCCTAGCCGCTGCATTCAAGGACGGCGTGCCCACCAAAGCAGCCGAAGGTTTCGCGCGTTCTTGCGGCGTCAGCGTTGATGAGCTGATTCACTTAGAAACCGATAAAGGTACTTGGCTTGGTTTCCGCGAACAGCAGCAAGGCGAGACGGTACAGGCGCTGCTGCCAGAGATGGTTCGCAAAACGCTACAATCGCTACCGGTACCTAAGAATATGCGCTGGGGTTCGTCACGCGTTGAGTTCTCCCGCCCAGTTCACTGGCTAGTTGCCCTGTATGGCAGCGACGTCATTGCCGCAGAAGCGCTTGGCCTTCAGGCCAGCCGTACCACCTTTGGCCACCGCTTCCATGCGCCAGATGCCATACAGCTTGAACATGCCGATGACTACCTAGCCGCACTGGAAAATGCCTACGTCCTAGCCGATCGCCAGCGGCGCCGCGAACGCATCCGTGAGCAGGTATTAGCTGAAGCAGAGGTTCAAGAAGCCAATGCCGTTATCGACGAAGAGTTGTTGGTAGAAGTCAGCGGCCTGGTCGAATGGCCAGTCGCATTAACCGGCAGCTTCGATGAACGCTTTCTGGAAGTGCCCGCCGAGTGCTTAATCTCGTCCATGAAGGCTAACCAAAAGTACTTCCACCTGCTGGATGACCAAGGCAAGCTGAAACCGCTGTTCATTACTATTTCGAACATCGACAGCGCTGATCCGCAACAGGTGATTTCCGGCAATGAAAAGGTCATTCGCCCACGCCTGGCCGATGCGGCCTTCTTCTACGAAACTGACCGGAAGCGTACTCTCGCCTCACGTATTCCTCAGTTGGAAAGCGTGGTATTCCAACA
Organism: Halomonas sp. MS1; assembly: GCF_024182575.1. Lineage (NCBI taxonomy): Bacteria > Pseudomonadati > Pseudomonadota > Gammaproteobacteria > Oceanospirillales > Halomonadaceae > Halomonas > Halomonas sp. MS1. The sequence goes on along the minus strand of NZ_CP098926.1, from coordinate 1,607,979 downwards.
ACAGTTAGGCACCTTGGCTGACAAAGCACGTCGTAGCACAGCGATAGCAGCGTATATTGCCGAGCACATTAATGCAGATGTGAGCCACGCCCAGCGCGCAGTGGCACTGGCCAAGTGCGATTTGGTCACCGAGATGGTGCTCGAGTTCCCAGAACTTCAGGGCATTATGGGCCGCTATTATGCCGAACAGGATGGTGAGCCAGCTGAGGTTGCTCAGGCATTAGAAGAGCAGTATCTACCTCGCTTTGCTAGTGATGACATTCCACAAAGCCTTGCAGGCCAAGCGCTAGCATTGGCTGACCGTCTAGATACCCTGGTTGGCATCTTTGGTATTGGCCAGCGCCCAACCGGCGCAAAGGATCCGTTTGCCCTACGCCGTGCCTCTATTGGTGTGCTTAACATCCTGGTCAAAGGTCAGCTTAATCTAGACCTTCGCGAGCTACTCAGCGTAGCCGCAGAACAGCACCAAGGCCTGCCTAAGGCGGAAGGCTTGGTGGAAGACGTATTGACCTACATGCTGGACCGCTTCCGCGCCTGGGGCCAAGAAGAAGGTATTAGTGCTGAAATGTACTTGGCGGTACGCGCTCGCCCAGTAACTAAACCGCTGGATTTTGCTCGCCGCTTGCGTGCCGTTAAGGCCTTTGCACAGCGGGAAGAAGCCGCTGCTTTGGCTGCCGCAAACAAGCGGGTTTCTAATATCCTTAGCAAGCAGGAACACAACGGTAGTACCCAGGTTGATCAGAGCCTACTTCAGGAAGAGGCTGAGAAGACGCTGTTCAATGCAGTAACAGCCAGTCAGCAGCAAGTAGCCCCGTTATTTTCAGCCGGCGACTACCAGCAGGCACTAGATGCGCTGGCAACACTACGTGAACCTGTCGATGCTTTCTTCGATCAGGTAATGGTCATGGCCGATGACGACGCTGTCCGCCATAACCGCTTGGCACTGCTTGCCAGTCTGCAAGCACTGTTCCTTGAAGTGGCAGATATTTCCCAGCTACCACAATAAGTCTCGGTACCGGTACCGATATCGGTTCACCCAGATAACAACAGCAAGCCCGGCTTCTATTAAGCCGGGCTTTTTTCGCTCATCACATTTGTCTCGCCTCTTCCCCTCAGACTAAACTCAGGGTTACGGCCGACTAAGTGTTTCACGTGAAACACCCGCCCAATGACTATGTGTCCATTACTCTAGTAGAAAACAGTAATGTGCGAATAAGGAACTCTATGATCTCGGCTAACCAACTGGTGATACTTGATCGTGATGGCGTCATTAATCACGACTCTGATGCTTATATTAAGTCACTTGACGAATGGGTGCCCTACCCTTCAGCGATCGATGCGATTGCCCAGCTAACCCAGGCAGGATATACCGTGGCAATAGCGACCAATCAGTCGGGTATTGCACGGGGCTATTATGATGAGGCAACGCTCCATTCAATGCATGAGCGCTTAACGGCGCTGGTTGAAGCGAAAGGTGGACGTATTGCCCATATTGCTTACTGCCCTCACGGCCCCGATGATCAATGCGCTTGTCGAAAACCCTTGCCAGGATTGCTTTTACAAATTCAGCAGCAATTAGCAATGAAGAGCCTCACCGGTAGTTGGATGGTCGGCGATAGCCTTCGAGATCTCAAAGCGGGTGAATCAGTAGGATGTCGCTCAGTGCTGGTCAGAACAGGCAAAGGCGAGCAAACGCTAGCCAATCATACTAATCTTGAAAATACGCTTGTTTATCCCGATCTAGCGGCATTTGCAGACTGGCTATGCCAACAGCAGTAATGGCGTTTCTTCCTTCCGTCCCCTCCCCCTCTCTACTCTAGCCACGCAAAAAAACGCCGCTCCCATTTAATTAGGCGCGGCGTTTTAGTTTTCATCTGACTGCGTTTATTAGTGCCTATCGCACTGTTTCACGTGAAACACACGCTGATAAACACATCAGACATCGAGATTAGCAACTAGCGCATTCGTCTCGATAAAATCACGGCGAGGCTCAACTTCATCCCCCATTAAGGTGTTGAACATCATATCGGCAGCAACCGCATCTTCAATGGTTACTCGCAGCATACGACGGCTGTCGGGATCCATGGTGGTTTCCCACAGCTGATCTGGGTTCATTTCCCCCAGACCTTTATAGCGTTGGAAAGAGAGCCCACGCTGCCCCTCTTGCATCAACCAAGCCAGCACTTCGGAGAAATGCGTAACAGGCTTCTGACGCTCGCCACGGGCAATGTAAGCACCTTCTTCAAGCAACCCGTTTAACGTCTCACCAAGGCCCGTTATGGCCCGATAATCAGTGCTCTCAAAGAAGTCCAGTCCCCACACATACTCAGTCGTAACACCGTGGGCAATCAAAGACACCGCTGGCAAGTGCAAACCGCGCTCGCTATCTTCCTGCAGATAGAACTGGTAACGCGGTCCACCTTCATAGGCCACCATGTCATCCATTGCTTTCTGTAGCTCAGCAATCCAATTTTCCATGGTGACACGGTCTTTAAGACTGACTTCGCCTTGAAGCGCCGTTGTATGCACAGCCTGCTTGAGCACTGCGATAGGATATACCCGCGCAAGGCGATCAATCCGCTTCATCACATTTCGGTACTGAGTAACCAGTGCTTCTAGTTGCGAACCAGCGATGCCAGGCGCATCAGCATTGACATATAACCCTGCCCCATCTAGTGCTGTGGTAGTCAGGTAGTCAGTCATTGCCTGTTCATCTTTCAGGTAGAGCTCTTGCTTACCCCGCTTAATTTTATAAAGAGGAGGCTGAGCAATAAAGATGTGACCACGCTCAATCAATTCAGGCATCTGACGGAAAAAGAACGTTAGCAGCAACGTGCGAATGTGCGAACCGTCAACGTCAGCATCCGTCATAATAATGACCGAATGGTAACGTAGCTTATCGGGATTAAACTCTTCGCGACCAATACCACAGCCTAACGCTGTAATCAGCGTGCCGACTTCTGCTGAAGACAGCATCTTATCGAAGCGCGCTTTTTCGACGTTTAGTATCTTGCCTTTCAGCGGCAAAATTGCCTGGGTACGGCGGTCACGCCCCTGCTTAGCGCTGCCACCAGCCGAGTCGCCCTCCACCAGATAAAGTTCTGATTGGCTTGGGTCTTTCTCTTGGCAGTCAGCAAGCTTTCCAGGTAGCCCAGCGATATCGAGCGCACCCTTACGGCGAGTCATATCCCGTGCTTTACGAGCAGCTTCCCGCGCCCGTGCAGCGTCTAGCATCTTGTTAACGATCGATTTAGCTTCGTTAGGCTTTTCGATCAGATAGTCAGCAAATAGGCGCCCCATTTCTTGCTCAACCGCCGTTTTAACCTCACTGGAAACCAGCTTGTCTTTGGTTTGAGACGAGAATTTAGGGTCGGGAACTTTAACCGAGATAATCGCGGTCAAGCCTTCACGAGCATCGTCGCCCGACGTATTGACCTTGGATTTTTTCAGTAGCCCCTGAGCTTCGATATAGTGGTTAAGCGTTCGCGTAAGCGCGGCACGAAAACCCGCTAAGTGAGTTCCACCATCTCGCTGAGGAATATTATTGGTGTAGCAAAAAATGTTTTCAGTGAAGGCCTCGCTCCACTGCATCGCCACTTCTACTTCAACGCCATCTTCTCGCACTGCATTGAAATGGAAGACAGGGTTCAGAACTGTTTTATTTTTATTCAGGTGGTCAACAAATGCTTTCAAGCCACCTTCATAATGAAACAGTTCCTCTTTGCCGCTGCGCTCATCCATTAAACGGATAGCAACGCCTGAGTTCAAAAATGAAAGTTCACGTAGGCGCTTGGCGAGAATATCGTAGTGAAATTCGATATTCGCAAAGGTATTCGGTGACGGGCGAAAATGTACACGAGTGCCACTTTTTTCCGTTTTACCGACAACACCTAGAGGCGCTTGAGGTACACCGTGGTGATAGACCTGCTCAAACACTTCCCCTTGACGCCAGATGGTTAGCCGCAATTCTTCCGAAAGCGCGTTAACAACCGACACCCCTACACCGTGTAGACCGCCTGATACTTTATATGAATTATCATCGAACTTACCGCCAGCGTGCAGCACTGTCATGATAACTTCTGCGGCTGAGACGCCTTCGCCTTCATGTATCTCGGTGGGAACACCACGGCCATTATCACTCACCGTTATTGATTCATCCGGGTGGATAACCACACGAATTTCACTACAGTGACCTGCCAGAGCTTCATCGATGGAGTTATCCACCAGCTCGAAAACCATGTGGTGCAACCCGGTGCCGTCGTCGGTATCGCCGATATACATGCCTGGGCGCTTGCGTACTGCGTCTAGCCCTTTGAGCACCTTAATGCTTGATGAATCGTAAGCCTGCTCGCTCATTGACCACTCCGTCGTGAAGTCTGTCTCGTTCCGTGTCGCCTACCCGTCCGGCAGTAATTGGCTTAACCCTTGACTGGAGTGTTTCACGTGAAACATCCCGACATCTGTTGAGGGCTCCCATATACCACGAAGCGCGGAGGGTTCGACGCTTGTAATAAATGCCTGACACTGCATCTTTTCAAGCAAATTGCAAAACCGATCTCGGTGCGTGCTATCTAGCTCCGCTGGCAAATCGTCGATTAAGTAGATGCAGTGTCGTTGTGTGGTACTTTCCAGAAGCCGCCCCTGGGCAAGCTTTAATGCACTAACCACCAGCTTTTGCTGGCCTCTGGAAAGGACTTCGACAGCAGGCTGCTTGTTTAATCTGATTCGCAAGTCTGCTCGCTGCGGCCCCTGCTGGGTAAAGCCCATTTGCTGATCCGCTTGACGACTATCCTGCAAAACGTCCGCAAGGGCGCGCTGCTTATCCCAGCCTCTTACATAACGCAGCGTTAAATCGGGTAGAGAAATCAGCTCCTTTAAGGTTTCATCGAATACCGGCAAGAACTCGTTGAACCATGCTTGCCTGAGTGCATCCATCTGCTCCCCCCAGGTAGCTAACTCATACTCCCATACCGCTATTTCGCTTGGGACTATTCTACCACGCCTAAGGAGCGCATTCCGATGTTTCACCGCGCGGCGCGTTCGCTTCCATGCGTCGAGAAAGGAGTGTTTCACGTGAAACACTCCCCAATCCAAAAACTCTCTGCGACCTGCGGGCGATCCTTCGAGAAGGCGAAAGGCATCTGGATTTATTAGCTGCAACGGCATAGCTTCAACCAATTCGGCCAAGCGGACGCCTTTCTCTCCACGCAAACGCAACTCTAGCTCGCGCTGTGCGCGCATTCTCCTCACACCAAGCGTAACCTCAGGATCCCCCGCCAAACGGCCGTAGAGCGTCATATAGGGCGCCTCAGACTGTATAGCATGTTTAAGCTGGCGAGTCCGGAAAGAGCGCCCCATTCCTAAGATATGAATACCTTCCAGCAGGCTAGTTTTACCACTGCCGTTAACGCCGTATATCACATTAATACGGGATGCCGGGCACATCTCAACTGGCGCTAAATTACGCAGCCCCTGAAGATTTAACCGAGACACACTCATTAACGACTGCCAGTAAATAAGACCATAAAACCTGCCATCCTTTAAAACGCGAAAACGGCGCTTCTGCCATCAGAAGCGCCGCCCTCTTTAGCCAGCTATTGCGGCTATAGCCGCATCGGCATAACAACATAAAGCGCATCACCGCCGCCAGGTTCTTCTAACAGCGCACTGCTGTTAGGATCTGCCAGCGTCATCTGCACTCGATCCTCATCCAGTACCGAAAGCACGTCGACTAAGTAACCTACGTTAAAGCCAACCTCCATGGCTCCGCCATTATACTCAACGGCCACATTCTCTTCGGCTTCTTCCTGTTCAGGGTTATTGGCCATTACTTTAAGATTGTTTTCCTCAAGGTACAGCCGCACACCACGATATTTCTCATTCGAGAGAATAGCAGTACGTGAAAGCACCTGACGCAATTCAGCACGTTCAGCGATTAGTACTTTATCGCCATTGCGCGGCACTACACGCTCGTAGTCAGGGAATTTGCCGTCAATCAGCTTAGAGGTAAACGTAAAGTCGCCTGTATGAGCGCGAACATGGGTTGAACCCAGGGTAAGGCTTACCGGTTCATCACTATCGTCCAACAAGCGAGAAAGCTCTAGGATACCTTTCCGCGGTACGATTAGCTTTTGCGCTTGATCAACCACAATATCAATAGGCCGTGAGCACATAGCTAAGCGGTGCCCATCAGTGGCAACGGTGCGCAACAAATTACTTTGAATTTCGAGCAGCATGCCGTTCAGATAATAGCGTACATCCTGCTGGGCCATTGCAAATGACGTTGACTCAATCAGGTGCTTCAATGTCCCCCTGGGCACACTAAGCTCTTGACTACCATCAGCATCTTCAATATTTGGAAACTCTGCAACGGGCAGCGTCGATAGCGTAAAGCGCGAACGACCACTGCGCAGTACAGCACGCCCCTCTTCTACCGCCAGCTGAATCTCAGATTGATCAGGCAACGATTTACAGATATCCATCAGCTTACGAGCAGGAACCGTGGCAGCACCCTCTTGATCAACTTGGCTCGCCACGGTACGGCCTACTAGCTCTACTTCTAGGTCGGTACCGGTTAATGCTACCTGATCCCCTTCTACTTGGATCAGTACATTAGAAAGTACTGGTAGCGTTTGGCGCCGTTCGACTACGCCCGCCACCAGAGTCAGCGGGCGAAGCAGCGCCTCTCGGGAAATAGTAAATTTCATCGGTACTCCGGTTTCTATCCTGAAAGGCCCGCAGTGCAGGCCCAAACGATAACGGTTAACTAGTTAGCAGGCGAAGAAGATTCTTGTAATCTTCACGAATATCCGCATTTTCCTCTTGCAGCGCTTTTACCTTACGGCAAGCGTGCAACACGGTCGTGTGATCACGGCCACCAAAGGCATCGCCTATTTCCGGCAAGCTGTGATTTGTCAGCTCTTTAGCTAGCGCCATAGCAACTTGCCTCGGCCGCGCGACGGAACGAGAGCGGCGTTTAGAAAGCAGATCGGCAACTTTAATTTTGTAATATTCGGCAACCGTTCGCTGAATATTATCAACGCCTACCTGCTTATCTTGAAGCGCTAACAGGTCTTTAAGCGATTCGCGAATAAAGTCCTGGGTAATGGTTTTCCCCATGAAATGCGAATCTGCAATCACCTTTTTCAGCGCACCTTCAAGCTCGCGGACGTTTGAGCGAATCTTCTGAGCAATAAAGAAGGCAGCATCGTGTGGAAGATCGACTTTCGCCTGATCTGCCTTTTTCATTAAAATCGCTACGCGGGTTTCAAGCTCTGGCGGCTCAATAGCCACTGTCAGGCCCCAGCCAAAGCGCGATTTCAGACGCTCCTCCACACCACTAATCTCTTTTGGATAGCGGTCAGAGGTAAGTATCATTTGCTGACCACCCTCTAATAATGCATTAAAGGTGTGGAAAAACTCTTCCTGGGAACGCTCTTTTCCAGCAAAAAACTGAATATCATCAATAAGTAGCGCATCAACGCTGCGATAAAAGCGCTTGAAGTCGTTAATCGCATTTAACTGCAGTGCTTTCACCATATCCGCGACGAAGCGTTCAGAGTGCAGATACACCACACGGGCATTTTCACGGCGGCCAGCCAGGGCGTTACCGACAGCGTGCATCAAGTGTGTTTTACCTAAACCAACGCCACCGTATAAAAACAGCGGGTTATAGGCGCCGCCAGGATTTTCAGATACCTGACGAGATGCCGCACGAGCGAGCTGGTTCGATTTACCTTCAACAAAGGTATCGAAGGTAAAATTAGGATTAAGACCACTACCATGTTTTAGGCTGCCTTCAACCTGTACCTGGCGCTCATTTCCTCGCCGATTCGGTGACTCTTCCCGCAGTTGATCAATTTCTCGCTCATCAGCAAGGTCTCCCCTTGGCGGCGTATGAACCGCAGGCGATGCTTGCCTTGAGGGAGATGCTGAGACCGGATTACCCAAATCTCTTGGCTGCGGGGCAGGTGCAGCCACACGGCGGCTACCTACAGTCAAACTGACTTTGGGAGGCTTGGATGGCGCAAGTTCTCGCATCAGCTCGCTGATACGCTTTGAATACTTATCACTCACCCAGTCGCGCACAAAGCGATTCGGCGCCAACAAGCGCAGCTCATTGGTCTCTCCTTCTTCTGCCTGCAGCGGACGTATCCAGGTATTGAACTGCTGTGAATTCAGTTCGTCCTGCAGGTAGTCCAGGCACTGTTGCCAAAGCGCGAGTGACACTCATCTCACCATCGGTTGAAAACGGCCGACCATTGTAGCGCCCAACGAGACGGTTATCCACACGCACTAACGCCTCTTTTTGCCCTGTGGACAACTATTCATGAGGCATAGGGAAAAGCTGGTAATGGATCAAGGAAAAAGCTGTTTTGATGGCTTCTATAACCTGTTGAACACACCTAATTAACAGTTTATTTAAGACTTATCCGAAGGTTATGCACAGATTTTTTATGTTTTTAAGATGTTGATAAAAATGATCTAAAATAGCTTATCCACAATTAGTATCCCCACTATTAATAACAGTAGGTTTTAAATAACTTCATTAGTAATAGTAGTGTCATGGCAAGAAGCCACGATGGTGATGTACGAAGAGCCTCCATTGCCTTTTTAACGCTTTTTATGCAAGGAAAAATTGCACCTGACGCGGGAAGTCTCTACAATTTCCGGTCTTGAATTGAAACTCCCCGGCTAGTTCCTCACTGGACCGGGTCTTTTGGAATTCACTTTCCGTCCTAAACCACGTGGGAATAACGAGTTATGAAACGCACTTTTCAACCCAGCGTTCTCAAGCGCAAGCGCGCGCATGGCTTCCGTGCTCGTATGGCAACCAAAAACGGCCGTGCCGTTATCGCACGCCGCCGCGCCAAAGGCCGCAAGCGTCTGAGCGCCTGATCTCGGATTGCGTGTGCCGCATCAAGGCTTTCCCCGGTGCTTACGTTTGCTAAACGCCGGGGATTTTAGTCACGTGTTTGAACAGGCAGACCTGAAGGTTCATGGCAAAGGTATGATGGCGCTAGCGCGTTTGAGTACCCGGGGACATCCCCGCATTGGACTGGTGGTCAGCAAAAAGAATGTGAAGCTCGCTGTTGATCGCAACCGCTTTAAGCGACTCGTGAGAGAATCTGTTCGCCTCCGCCAAGATCACTTACCCTCTGTGGATATCGTGATACTGGCAAAGCGTGGTGTTCAAGATATTGATAACGAGACGCTGAATCGCCAGCTAAATGGCATGTGGAAACGACTTCAGCGTGACGCACAGGCGGTGTCTGCACCACTCCCGCCTAATGGCGTAACACGTGACGCTTGACGACACATCTCGCCGCTCGACCTCGGCCTGCCGCCTGGCAGGCTTTCGTGTGTCATGGGTCGAGTAAATGACACTGCGCCATTAGCATGTTCACCACCCATCGGGCAGAACCCTCATGGACGTAAAACGACTTTTATTACTGATTCCACTGGCAGTACTTGCCTACCTATTGGTTGTACAGTGGAATCAGGATTATGGGCAAATAAGCGTCGATTCGACGCCTGAAATTACCCAAAACAGCAACGGCTCATCCGCCAATAATGTTGGCAGTGATGATTTATCGGTTCCTAGTTCGTCGGCTCCCCAAAATGCCATTAGTGAAGGCATGCCTGGGGAAGCAGAAAGTAACTCGTCTAGTCGAGACTTTATTGCTGTCACGACCGACGTTCTCGACGTACGTATTGACCCACATGGTGGCGATATCGTGTACGCCGCTCTACCGCAGCATAAGCTAACGCAGGATTCAGATCGTAACTACGTGTTGCTTTCTGATAACTCAACGCGTAGCTACGTCGCCCGTTCCGGTCTTCAACTGGACGGCCAGGCTAGCCGCATTGCCTTCACGCCCGAGCGTACCGAGTACCGCTTAGGGAACGATGAAGAGCAGTTAAGTGTTGATTTAACAGCGGAAGTTAACGGCGTTGAGGTTATTAAGCGATTGACGTTTAAGCGCGGCGACTACGCGGTCAACGTTAGTTACTATTTAGCCAACAACACCGAATCACCGATTAGCGCACGCTTTATCGGTCAACTGGCGCGCGATAATAGCCCTGACCCCTCAAGTGGCGTCTCTATGGGTATGAAATCGTATCTTGGTGCAGCCTACTCTACCCCTGACGCGCGGTACGAAAAAATCGACTTCGACGATATTCAAAGCCATAACTTTGAAAATCGTGAGGCGCAAGGTGGCTGGATTGCGATGATCCAACACTACTTCGTATCTGCCTGGGCACCGGCGCAAAATCAGCAAAACCTCTACTATGTCACTACCGATTCACGGGATCGTAATGTCGTAGCGTTTGCTGGCCCCACGAGCAGTGTGGCCGCTGACGGCGAGGCAACGCTAAGCGCAACGCTGTACATGGGGCCCAAGGTTCAAGACTATCTTGAACAAGTCGCTCCCAACCTACGCCTAACCGTAGATTACGGTTGGCTGTGGTTTATCGCTAACCCGCTGTTCTGGTTACTGGATAAGATCCACGACATCGTTGGCAACTGGGGCTGGTCAATTGTACTGCTGACCGTACTCGTGAAACTGGTGCTGTTCCCGCTATCCGCCAAAGCCTACAAGTCAATGGCGCGTATGCGTAAGCTTGGCCCAGAAATGCAGCGTCTCAAAGAGATGTATGGCGATGATCGCCAGAAAATGTCTCAAGAGATGATGAAGTTCTACCAGAAGGAAAAGATCAATCCTCTGGGCGGCTGCTTACCAATTCTGGTGCAAATGCCGGTCTTTATCGCGCTGTATTGGATGCTGCTTGAGTCTGTTGAGCTGCGCCATGCGCCGTTCATGTTCTGGATTCAAGATCTGTCGGTGAAAGATCCGTACTTTATCTTGCCCATTCTGATGGGGATCTCGATGTTCGTTCAGCAAATGCTGAACCCGACACCGCCCGATCCCATGCAGGCGAAGATTATGAAGATGCTGCCGATTATCTTCACCTTCTTCTTCCTGTGGTTCCCAGCAGGTCTGGTTATCTACTGGGTCGTCAACAACATCATCTCGGTGGCGCAGCAGTATCTCATCACGCGTAATATTGAGAATGATCCAAACGTCGGCAAAGGGTTGCGAACCAAGTAGCACGCTCCCTTCTCCTACCACCAGACCCCCGCCCTAGCGGGGGTCTGGCGTTTTAGGATGAACAACGCGACAATCTTCGCCATACACCAACGAGAAGCGCCATGGCCGATCGACTTTACACCCAAGACACCATTACCGCTCTGGCAACTCCTCCTGGCCGCGGCGGTGTTGGCATTATTCGCGTCTCAGGCCCTGCCTGCCGCGATATCGCTGCCGCTGTACTTGGCCACTGCCCTTCCCCTCGTTACGCTCACTACGGCCCGTTTTACGCCGCTGAAAGCGTTATTGATGAAGGCATTGCCCTGCTGTTCAACGGCCCCCACTCATTTACGGGCGAGGACGTGCTTGAGCTGCAAGGACATGGCGGGCCAATCATTATGGATATGCTGCTTGAACGCTGCCTACAGCTTGGCGCACGCCTAGCACGCCCAGGTGAGTTTTCAGAGCGTGCCTTTCTAAACGACAAGTTGGATTTAGCCCAAGCCGAAGCCATTGCCGACCTGATAGACGCCACTTCCCGTTCCGCTGCCGAAAATGCCGTACGTTCGCTACAGGGCGAGTTTTCCCAGCGTATCTCGACATTAGTGGAGCGACTCATTGAGTTACGGGTATACGTCGAAGCGGCGATTGATTTCCCTGAGGAGGAAATCGACTTTTTAGCCGATGGCCACGTCGCCAACCGTTTAGACAGCGTTCAGCAAGCGCTGACGGCGGTTCGCAAAGCTGCAGGACAAGGGGCACTGTTACGCGAAGGAATGAGCGTGGTGATTGCTGGACGACCTAATGCCGGTAAGTCTAGCTTGCTCAACGCACTGACCGAACAAGATACCGCCATTGTCACGGATATTGCCGGCACCACCCGTGACGTGCTGAGGGAATATATTCACATTGATGGCATGCCACTGCATATTATCGACACCGCAGGGCTGCGCGACACCCCCGATGCCGTAGAGAAAATCGGCGTTGCCCGTGCTTGGGAAGAGATCGAAAAAGCCGACCGCGTGCTGCTATTGGTAGATGCCTCCACGACTGATGCGACCGATCCTATGACTATTTGGCCGGAATTTGTCGCCAGGCTCCCCGATCAAACACGCCTGACACTGGTGCGAAATAAAATTGATACCAGCGCCGAACCAGCGGGCATTGATTTATCCACAACCCCACCAACGATCAGACTATCCGCGAAAACTGGCATGGGTGTGGGTAACTTAAAAACCCATCTAAAGGACATCATGGGGTTTTCTGCGACGACCGAAGGGCGATTCTCAGCCCGCCGTCGCCATTTAGACGCCTTAGATCGCGCCATGGTTGCACTGGAAACTGGACGCGCCCAACTAGATGGCTACGGTGCAGGGGAATTGCTGGCCGAAGACTTGCGCGATGCTCAGCAGGCGTTAGGCGAAATTACCGGTGAATTCAGCGCTGACGACCTGCTCGGCGAAATCTTTGGCAGTTTTTGTATCGGGAAATAATCACCTGCTTTGGTCACTAACAGACAGTGGCTAACAAGCTATTCGCCTACCAGCCACTCTGACCGATAGTCACTTTCCGAGCCTAGCAGCGGCGTAATGTGTGCCATCGCCGCCGCTAGACGCTCATCTAATCCCCAGGGCGGGTTAATCACTAGCATTCCACTACCGTACATGCCATGGCTTTGCTCGTTTGGCGTATGCCGTTGAAGTTCGCTGCGCCAAATTTTACGGATGCCACTCTCCCTCAAACCGTTTAGCAGCGAGAGATGGTTGCCTGCTGGTAGCAATGGATACCACACCAGGAGCACTGCATGTCGCGCTTTTGCCAAGCTATAAGTCACCGCATCAACCACCTCTAGATATTCCGCTTTACGTTCGTAGCTAGGGTCAATCAATACGCACAAACGCGGCGTTGCAACCGGTACCAGCTCACTCAAGCCTGCCAGGCCATCCCCATAAATTCGCTGCGCCTGCGGGGAAAGCGATTGGCTGCTTAAGTGCTCATGCTCACCTGGATGAAGCTCAAATAACGTCAGGCGATCTTGCTCACGAAGCGGCTGAGAAAGCCACCAAGGTGAGCCAGGATAATGGGTAAGCTCAGATGCATGGGGCTGGGCAGTTGCCAGCGTGGTTAGCCAACTATTTAGTAAAGGGTCGCTTAGCTGCTCGCTCGCTTTCCACAGCGGCCAAATGCCCTCACGGTATTCTTGAAGCCGCTGAGTCTCTTTGGTGTTAAGTGGATAGAGGCCTCGTCCCGCATGAGTATCTATATATGTAATGGCTGTTTTTTTACGTAATAAATAATCAACCACCGCGTAAAGCGTTAAATGTTTCTGCACATCGGCAAAGTTACCGGCATGGTAAGCGTGTTGGTAAGACAGCATAGTCGCTCGCTAACAGAGAATCGAAAAAAGCCCGCTATGTGAGCATAGCGGGCGTTTATCGGCAATGCCGAGGTTAGCTAATCAATCGTTAGCGTTAACCCTGGCCATTTCCCGTGGGAGTCAAGGTGATTTCAACACGGCGGTTTTGCGCCCGGCCTTGTTCAGAATTATTGCTAGCAACCGGCTGATTGGCCCCGTATCCCATGGTGTTTAATCGAGCAGAGGATACGCCATTTTGGCTAAGGTAATTACCCACAGACTGGGCACGGCGTTCAGACAGACGCTGGTTATAGTTTGCATCTCCGGTGCTATCAGTGTGGCCAGCAATGTTGACGCGGGTATCCTGGTACTGGGTCAGTACATTCGCTACCTGGTTAAGAGAGTTACGCGCCTCGCTAGTAAGCTCGGCAGAGTCGAAACCAAACGTAACGCCGCTGGGCATATTAAGCACAATATCGTCACCGCGACGATCAATCTCAATACGCGAGCCCTGGAGATTTTGGCGCAGCTGTTGCTCCTGACGATCCATGTAAACGCCTATACCGGCACCCGCTGCAGCACCTACCGCCGCACCAATCAATGCACGATCACGACGGCTAGTGCTGCCATCGCCAGACAGCGCACCGGCAGCAGCACCAATAGCCGCGCCAATGCCAGATCCCATCGCAGTGCTAGAGCGCTGCGTCTGACCGCCATAAGGGTCCGAGGTAGCACAACCAGCTAACAAAATGGCTGCCGCCAGCGGGGTCAGTAGTCGAGAAATACGCATCACTCACTCCTTGATAATCTTCAGGGTAATTGCTTTATATATCGCTGATCACTCATCGCTTATTAATGTCAGCAATTCATTCAAGAATAATAGACCTTGAGGCGATGCACGCAGCTTTTCGGGCATTTCCATTAAAAGTCCTTTTTCATACGCGCTTTGTAACCGTGAAAGTAACACGGCTGAGGGCTGTCCTGTGTAAGCCGTCCAGACATCCATTGCGACCCCATCGGTTAAGCGTAACGCATTCATCGCAAACTCAAGGGGTAGCTCCTGCGTTGCTATCAGCTGCTTACCAGCCACAAAGCCACGCGGATCATTTGCACGACGTAAATACGCCTCTGGCTGACGTGTTTTCCAGCGCCTTTCGATATGCCGTTGCCCCTGACTATCGACCGCCGTCAGCTTTCCATGCGCTCCTGCCCCAATACCCAAATAATCGCCAAACTGCCAATAATTGATGTTGTGGCGGCTTTGTAGTCCCGCTCGCGCGTAGGCAGAAATTTCATAGCGCCGCAAACCGGCTTGCTCAAGGCGTTGATGGCCAGCTTCTTGAATGTCCCAGAGAGCCTCTTCTTCTGGTAACACAGGCGGATGAGAGAAAAACGCCGTATTCGGTTCAAGCGTTAACTGATACCAGGAGAGATGCTCTGGCTCCAGAGCCAATGCTTGATCAATATCCTCCATCGCTTGAGCCGGGGTTTGTTTGGGTAGCCCATGCATTAAATCTATATTGAGGTTATCAAACCCAGCCTCACGCGCCTGGCGAACAGCATTGACCGCTTCTTGGCCGCTATGAATACGCCCCAACGCGCTAAGCTGTTCAGGGCGAAAGCTCTGAACTCCCAAAGACAAGCGATTGATCCCGGCTTCTCGATAACCAATAAAACGCTGCTGTTCGGTCGTGCCAGGATTCGCTTCAAGGGTAATTTCGATAGTCGAAGAGAACGGCAATCGAAGGCGTATCTCTTTGAATAATCGATCGTAAAAAGCTGGCGATAACAGGCTTGGCGTGCCACCACCAATAAAGATAGTTTGAATCTCTCTTTCATTCGCTAACGATAAATCACCCTCCAAATCACTGAGCAGGGCGTTTAGATAAGCGGCTTCGGGCAGCTCGTCAGTACTGGGCTCATGGGAATTAAAGTCACAGTACGGGCACTTACGTACGCACCATGGCGTATGGATGTATAGGGATAAGGGAGGCAATAGCTCAGCCATGCGCCACCTTCAACAGTTCAACCAAGCCCTGTAATGCTCGCCCACGATGACTCAGTCGGTTTTTGGTTTCACTGGATAACTCGGCAACACTCATTCCTTGGTCCGGTAACCAGAACAGAGGGTCATAACCAAAACCGCCATTACCTCGCGGGTGCGCCAGAATTTCACCTTCCCAACTGCGTTGCACAATCACAGGTACAGGGTCTTCTGCATGACGCAAATACACCAATACGCACCAATAACGTCCACTACGCTGGCCTTCAGCATAGCGACTGAGCAACGTTAATAACTTCTCATTATTGCGCTCGTCACTTTTAGGCTCACCGGCATAGCGCGCTGAATAGATACCCGGTGCACCGTGAAGCGCATCCACCTCTAGGCCTGAGTCGTCTGCCAATGCAGGTAACCCACTGATTCTACTTGCCTCACGAGCTTTCAGAAGTGCGTTTTCAACAAAAGTAAGCCCTGTTTCTTCCACATCGCCTACTCCAAATTCGGATTGCGGACGAACATCTAACCCAAGAGGTGCTAGTAATTGATTGAATTCTTTTAGTTTTCCTACATTTCCACTGGCTAAAACTAAGGTATTGGGCGATGCCATAACGATATCTCCAAAAAGAAGGTTAATGAGTTTACATATATCAAAATTTCTTCTAAAGCAGGCTTTCTGTTACTTAATGTAAATGTTAAAAACTAATTTAAAAACTGCTTATATTGTCAATAAACAATAATATAAACATATATTTACACACATTATTCTAAAAAATAATATGTATATTCAAATTGATTTCAGCAGATTTCTAATAACAAAACTTTACGAAATGTATCTTATAGGCAACACTTCTGAGAGCACCTGCTCACTCTTTCTTTCCACGAGGGCTTCCCAATGTCACAGGAAAAGACCACAGGTTTGGTGTATCTCATTACCGAAAAAAGTCCGCAATCACAGCTATTTGCAGACTATTTACACGATCACACCAACTGCTCAATTAGCATTTACTCGCCAGACGTCACCATACCCTCTTCACCCGTCGAAAAGCTGCTCATCCTAATTGACAGTGATCATATTAGTGTAGAGACATTGCCAGACTGGCAAGAGAAACTGCCAGAAGCGTTAACAAAAATCCCTCTAGCCGCTTTCAATATTCGCGATATGGACCATGCCCTAGAAGCTCTCTCGTGCGCTCAACTGAAAGGGGTATTTTATCGCAATGAGAGCTTAGAGGTATTTTGCAAAGGTATCCACGCGTTACTTGATGATGAGCTGTGGATGTCTCGTGAGTTAATGGCACGACTGATTCTTTTTTATCGCAAGTATCAAAGCAACGCGTTCCGCCCAGCCTGTGGATTAACCAACAGAGAAATGGAAATCATCTCTTTATTAAGCGCAGGTTCCTCCAACCAACAAATTGCCGATAAATTGTTTGTAAGTGAACACACTGTTAAGTCTCATCTTTATAACATCTTTCGAAAAATAAACGTGCACAATCGTATTCAAGCACTTAACTGGATCCATCAGAATCTTGGGCCAATTCTTCCTAATATAGAAACCGCACGCAGTTTACAACGTCATCGGTAGGTTTTTAAAAGGGTATATAGCCATGAATTTACGTCGCTATTTACTGGTCATTTTTATCAGTTTTATTGCATTAACTACTGATACATTTGCCAATGAACCAGCCAATTCTTCCCGGGCATTAGCCACCAGTGAGCAGGAAGAAGTCAACGCTATTAACCAACTATCAAGTCCCGATGGCCCAGAAATTCAAGGACAACGAAGTAGAGGTAGTGAACTTACCGGTATCATGGTCGACCGTACCGTCACCATGGCAGGCAAGACCTTCTATCGCGCTTTCAGCCAGCGGGCAATGGATAACCTCATTATCGGTAATGCCACGATTACCATTCAAGAACGTCCCGATGCCCGCTGGGGCAGCCAAATTGCCATCGTGGAAGGCAACCGGATGTACTTCAGAACACAGCTCTCTCCCAGGATTAGCGAAGCTGACCGCGTAGCAGGAGAAGCTGTAAATATCGTTGAGGAGGCACTTCTCCAGCAGCAGCTGGCATCTGCTCTTACCTCAGATAAAGACTTGGGAAAAGAGGAGTTATTCTGATGAAAAACTGCAGAAAAATGGCTTGCGCTACGTTCATAGTGTTAATGGGAATAGGTGCTCACGCGCATTCAGGTGATTTAATTTATAAACCTATTAACCCTTCTTTTGGCGGCGACCCTTTTACAGGTAGTTACCTGTTAGGTAAAGCCCAGTCACAGGATACCAATACAGATCCAAATGCACGTAGGGGGCAAACATTATCATCCACTGAGCGCTTATTACAAAGTTTAGAAAGTCGATTGATATCGCAGCTCATTTCCGATGTTAGCCGCGGTGAAGTCAGTGAGGGTAGCTTCGATAGTGATGAGTTCGGCGTTGTCGTGAGTGACAATAGCGGACAACTAATTGTGCGTGTGGTGGATAAAGTTACTGGAGATGTAACAGAGATTAGCGTTGGCGGTTTATTTAACCCTTAACAACATAACCGCTAAAAAAACCAGTAATAACGACTAACGCTATCTGCTTTGTCAGGGGATCATTATGAAAATTATCGCCTCAATTGTCATCGCTAGCCTACTGAGTGGCTGTGCAGGAATGGTGGCAACGTCCGAAAATTTAGAAGGTGCTGAAGCAACACTCACGCCCAGAGGAGCTACCTATCAGGATCTTGTATCGCTTCCGCCACCGTCAGGAAAGATATTTGTCTCTGTGTATGATTTTCGCGACCAAACAGGGCAATACCGGCCAGCTCCCGCCAGTACGTTTTCAACTGCGGTAACCCAAGGGGCTGCAGCCATGCTTACCGGAGCCCTGTCTGACTCTGGCTGGTTTATACCGCTTGAACGTGTTGGGTTACAAAACTTGTTAACTGAACGACGTATTATTCGCGCAGAATTCGAACGTTTTGGGCAGCCCGATACGCTGCCATCGTTAAGAGCAGCGTCGGTTATGTTAGAGGGCGGCATTATTGCTTATGAATCGAACGTACGGACCGGGGGAGCCGGTGCTGAATATTTTGGCATTGGGGCGTCAGGCCAGTACCAGGTAGATCAGGTGACGGTGAATTTACGTGCGGTGGAAATCTCAACAGGCGAAATATTAGCTAACGTGACCACCACCAAGACCATCTATTCAAAAGAGCTACGAGCTGGGGTTTATCGCTTTATTGATTTCAGACGCTTATTAGAGGCCGAAGCCGGTATAACTACAAACGAACCGGTTCAGCTCGCGGTAATGTCAGCAATAGAATCTGCTGTCATTCACCTTGTAGCGAGAGGCATCGAAAATCGATTATGGAATCTTGCTCCCGGAACCAGTATTCAAGACACCATTTTAGATGACTATCTTAATGCATCGATACCTATGCTTTAGTAAAAATTAATCAAGGGAACACTACTCAAATAAAACTATAAAAAACAATGGCCACTCGACAGAGTGGCCTTTTTTATTTAAAAAAACAAATACAATGCAATTAGAGAACTAACAAACCAGTAATTAAGAAAGTGGTAAACACAAAATATTATAAACGTTAAACATATAACCACAGCATTAAAAAAACTTCCTATAGCGTCATTTTCAGAATGGTCCAAACTCAATCCATGAAACAAAAAGACACATTGAGTTTCAAAAGGATTTAAAAATGAAACATTATAGCTATCGGCTCAGAACAACTACAGCGAACAAAATTCGTTGTCGTGCTGCGATAACGATAGCCATTGCACTGCTGACTTTTTCTTCTGTGTTACAAGCCAATGAGAATGAAAGCGACTTATTTAACAGAAGTGCAAGAGTTACTCAGTTTGCGGCCATTGATAACGCCGCGCTACACAGTAATCTAAGCATCATTCGTCAACAAGGTAACAATAATAAAGCAAGTGTTGCCCAGTCACGTTCTGTGAGTTATCAGCTTTCTAACTTTGCCTATATCGATCAAATCGGCAACGGTAATCAAGCAAGCATAATGCAAAGTAACGGAAATAATACCGGAATTATTTGGCAAGTAGGCGATGACAACACCGCCTCTATTAATCAGCAAGGTAATAGTTCCTCATTTAAAGCTGACATTTATCAAAATGGATTTAAGGGTGACGTTTCAATTTCGCAATCGGGCAGTGGCTTACGTGGTGTGAGTGTCCAGCAACAAAACCTTTCGGGCAATGCACGACCAGTCACTATCGATACCTACTGAGTCGCCAGCGGCTTCTCAGTAAACAACCAAAGCAAGTCGATCGAAAAAAAGGGGAAACACCATGAAAACTCAAATGACCGTTATCGCTGCTGCTGTTGCAATGGCTGTTAGTTTCTCTAGCCAAGCGCGTGACTTTGATGACTCTACAACAAACCCTGCTGCTAACGCAGGCTCAAACCCTGCTTTCATTAACCAGCAAGATATCCGTGAGGGCATGAACGGCTTTGATCGTGATGCAATGCGGACTTCGCTTATTTTCCAGACTGGTAACAATAACATGGCTGAAACTGATCAGTATGATGATGAGCAATACTCACGTGTTGGCCAGGAAGGTAATAACAACAACTCTTATGTCTATCAAAGCGGCGATCAGCATGAGTCGATTGTTTATCAGATAGGCAATCATAATGATTCAGTCGTCGTGCAAGATGGTGGCAGCCTTAACGACTCCTATGTACGTCAACAAGGCGACAACAACAGCTCTAATGTTGCTCAATTCCTGAACACTGCGCAAAGCGACTCAATTGTTGAGCAGTTCGGTAACGGAAACGATGCTGACGTTTATCAAGCATTAAATACTGACGAAACCTGGAGCTTTATCCATCAAGATGGCAACGACAATGAAGCCAATGTCCTTCAGGTTGAAGCAGACCTGAGCGCCTCCTATATTTTCCAAGGTGGCGACGGTCATGTAGCGAATGTCTTCCAGACAGGTAACAGCAACGTGTCAACCATTCGCCAGAACACCGTTGGTGGTAGCGCAGCTTCAGCAACTCACTTCCAGGCGGGTAACAACAACTCTGCTATCTCTACTCAGTGGTAAGCATCTTTGTAGGTACGTCTGTAAGTACTTACTTAGCTCAGAAAACCGCCCCCTTCGGGGCGGTTTTTTATGTTTAACGCACCATTACCGTTAACGTGCCGCCTTTTCCTTGGGTAGCAGAACGCGAGCGGTTGCTGCCTTTAAGAATATCGACTTCTAAACGATCATCTTCGCTGAGCAGTTTTACCGTACCTTCAAGCGTGGTGCCTTCAAAGGTAAATTCAGCGGGCACTGTACCGCGTGTTTCGGGGTGCTCAATGGTTTCATCGTTATGAGTAATGCGCCACTGGGCTGAGAATTCCGCGCCTGGTGTGCCGCCCATAGTGATATGAATCTGAGTCATATCCTGCTCCTGTGCGGCCATCCCCGTTAACGGTAGGCCAAGGGTGAGAACAGCAGTTAACAATATGCCGTTAAAGCGTGAAGAGTGCCAAGCCAGTTGTCGTTTCATCATGTGTTTACCTCACTAACCACAGAGCCGCTCGATAGGAGCGGCTCTTGAAGTGTAGCAGGCGCTTTACTTGATGTTACATAACCGCAAAGGCTTTTTCTGCAGCATCCAACGTTAGCTGAATATCTTCGGGCGTGTGGGCACTCGACATAAAGCCTGCTTCATAGGCAGAAGGTGCGAGGTACACACCGTGATCAAGCATGGCACCAAAGAAGCGGCGGAAAGCATCGGGGTTGCAAGCAGTGGCTTGGGCGAAGTTATCCACACGGGATTGCGACGTAAAGAAAACGCCAAACATGCCACCTGCGGATTGGGTCATCATCGGTACGCGGGCAGCGTTAGCACGCTCTTGCAAGCCAGTACACAACGTTTGCACCCGTTGAGTCAGCGCATCATGGAAACCAGGCACCTTAAGTTTGGTTAGTAGAGCAACCCCTGCAGCCATGGCCAGCGGGTTACCTGACAGCGTACCCGCTTGGTAAACCGGCCCCAGGGGCGAGATATTCTGCATAATTTCTTGTTTACCGCCAAACGCCCCAACGGGCATGCCGCCACCAACAATTTTACCTAAGCAGGTAAGGTCAGGCGTTACAGCGTAATGTGCCTGAGCGCCACCTAAAGCGACGCGAAAACCGGTCATGACTTCATCAAAAATCAAAATACTGCCGGATTCATTGCACACCCGGCGCAACGTTTCTAAGAAACCCGGCTGGGGAGGAATGCAGTTCATATTACCCGCGACCGGCTCCACGATAATGCAGGCAATTTGCTCTCCGATCTCTGCAAAGCATGCCTCCACCCCTTCAGGATCGTTATACGAAAGCGTGATGGTATGTTCAGCCAGTGATGCGGGTACACCTGGCGAGCTCGGTTCCCCGTGGGTTAACGCACCGGAGCCCGCTTTGACGAGCAATGAATCAGAATGGCCGTGATAGTTACCTTCAAACTTGACGATTTTGTCGCGCCCCGTTGTTCCGCGCGCAAGACGAATGGCCGACATCGTCGCTTCGGTGCCCGAGCTAGTCATACGCACCATTTCCATGGAAGGAATCATTTCACAGATCAGATCAGCCATGGTGGTTTCGACAGCGGTCGGCGTACCAAAGGAGAGGCCGTTATCTAACCGTGCTCGCACGGCGGCCAGTACATCCTGATCGGCATGCCCAGTGATCATCGGGCCCCATGAGCCGATATAGTCTACGTAGCGGTTACCTTCCACATCGAATAAGTAGGCACCCTGAGCACGTTCCATAAAAACAGGCGGGCGATGGAGGCCTTTAAAAGCACGAACAGGGGAGTTAACACCACCCGGAATGTGACGACTGGCGAGGTCAAATAGTTCTGCAGATGTGGTCATGGCATCCTCAACATTAATGGCTTACTGCCAATGAAATCAAAAGCGTACGGGGCGTGGCAAGCGTTTCGGTAAACACTGTCCGCTAGGGGGCTGATAGCCATGAGACAAACTCTCCCAGGTAAAGTGCTGAGCTTGCTCACAGGCAGTTGGTAAGCGCTCACCAACGGCTAAACGAGCCGCAAGCGCTGAGGCTAATGTACAACCTGATCCGTGAAATACTTCAGGCAAACGTGGCCACTGCCATTGGCGCGTGGTGTCAGGAGAGTGCAGCGTGTGCACAACCTGTTGCGTATTACCCGGGAGTGGATTGTCGGTGGCAGTCACAAGGACGCCTTGGCAACCCTGCGCCAGCAACGCAACAGCGCGCGCCGTGTCATCCAAAGGGTCGGTTATCTCAGGCGTCAGTGCAGCAAGCTCAAACCGGTTGGGCGTTACTATATCCACAAGCGGTAGCAAACGATCTATATAAAGCTGCTGCAAGGCGGGTGTGGATAACTTAGCGCCGCCACCTGCTTTTAATACCGGGTCTGCGACGACAGGGATTCCTGGAAAACGGCGGATAATTTGTTCCGCTGCACGCAGCGTCGCCTCATCCGCCAACAGCCCCAACTTAATAGCCGCAATTTGCATATCACCTAACGCTTCCGCCATTTGCCGCATTGCAGCAGGATCTGCAGGCAGGGTGCGTATCACATTATGGCAATTTTGAACGGTCAAAGCAGTTGGAATGGTGACTGCCCAGCCACCACAGGCAGCTATCGCTTCGCTATCAGCCACTAACCCAGCCCCCCCGGTGGGGTCATGGCCAGCTAGCACTAAAACAACGGGAGGAAGAGGTTGGCGCATCAAAAGGGCTTCACCACCGCCAGGATAATAATCGCGATTAACGCAATCACGGGCGCTTCGTTAAACCAGCGGAAAAACACATGGCTTTTGGTGCAGCGGGCTTGATCAAATTGCTTCAAATAAATTAAGCAAACATGATGATAGGCGATTAACAGAGCGACAAGCGTTAACTTAGCGTGCATCCACCCTTGGCTCAACCAATCGGGTACAAGATAAAGCATCCAGCCACCAAAGATCAGCACAATGATCATCGATGGCGTCATAATCCCACGGTACAACTTACGCTCCATGGTTTTAAAGTAAGTGATCGCTTGCTCATCGCCTGTGTCCCGCGCCATGGCGTGGTACACATACAGTCGCGGTAAATAAAATAGCGCAGCAAACCAGGTAACAACCGCCATCAAATGAATGGCCTTTACCCATAAATACATGGTCTCTCCTTAGGCGTTGGGCTCATTGCTGGGAATCAGCACCGCGGGGGTCAGTGTAGTGATAATAACGTTCGATAGCGCCACGCGTAATGATACCTGAAATTCGCTGCTGCTTTGGCCGATAACCATGCACGACATAGAGTGCGCCTAGCGCATTGTCCTGAAGTTTTAGAAACGCTTCCGATAGCGTTGCTTGTAAGCCGATAGGTGCCATTTCAAGCCGTTGCCCAGGGATCTCAAGCAAATCAATGAACTCGTCTTCTGGTGGGGCTTCGTCTTGCAGCGCTTCATCATGCTCCAGTAACCAACGCGCAAGCTCAGCGGCTTTAAGCGCCAGCACTGGTTTTTCTGCACTGGAGCGCTCAATCACTAGCCACACAGGATTCGTTTCCAACAGACGCCGTGCCTGATCAGGCGTAATCATTCGATCTGTGCGTACTAAGTGGCGCTCCATTACCGCTGGCACCGATACCCGCGAAAGCGCCTGCATTAAAGGCTGCTGTAACGGATGTAAGCCGTAGCGCACCGAGCTAATAAAAAAGCCCTCGCAACCGGTAAGCTGACGAGATGTTAGGCAGGCAACCACCACAACGAGCATGCCAGGCAACATGATATGTGGCGAATGCGTTAGTTCAAGTAACGCCATTAAGGCGGCAAGCGGTGCTTGCAATACCGCGCCCATCATTGCCGCCATGCCCAGCATGGCATAAATGCCAGGGTCTGCCGCTTTATCTGGCCATAACCAGCCGCCCAGCATTCCCCCTAGAGCACCGGTGGCAGCACCGACCACTAGCACGGGGCCAATAATGCCGATTGGTACACCACCTGCCACTGTAATGGCAGTAATCAATAACTTAGCGATCATCAACGCCAACAACACAGTAATCGCCAGCTGATTATTCAACATAGCCGCAACGCTGTCGTAACCAATGCCTTGCACTTCAGGAAACCACCACGCAACAGCGCCCGTTATCACCCCAACAGCACCTAACCTAAGCCATAGCGGCCACTGCTGTAGGTACTGACTGCGCGAAATATGAATAAATAAGCCCGCCAGCAGGCCGATCACCAAACCAATAATAACCACCCAAGGCACGTTCATTAGCGAGCCAAGGGCAACTTCAGGAATGCGAAACGCCGGTTCATTGCCATACACCAATTGAGCGACCAATGCCCCCATGGTAGAGGCGAGTATCACCGGCATAAAGCTCATCAGGGTGTATTCCATCATCACCACTTCCATGGCGAAAATCACCCCTGCGATTGGCGTATTAAATGATGCAGATATACCTGCCGCCGTACCGCAAGCAACCAACACCCGTAAACTGTTATTGGGCAAGCGAAGCTTGAGACCTAAGCCGCTGGATGCCGCTGCGCCCAGATGAATGGCAGGGCCTTCACGTCCTGCTGAGAGGCCACCCAGCACAGACACAACGCCCACCCACCACTGGTTAAGCCAGTTGCGCATAGGGAAACGTCCCTGGTGATAGGTGAGACGCTCAATCACATGGCCAACACCTAACTTACGGGCGGCAGCCTTTTGGCGATAGAGCAGTGTGCCAATCAACGTCACGGCAATCATCGGCAACAGTGCACGAAGCCATGGTGCGAGTCCTTCAAAAGCCTCAGGATTGCCCTCAGGCATATAAAGGGCAGCGCCGACCTCTAGCAATAAGCGAAAAGCCACCATCACCGCGCCTGTGATCACCCCTGACACTAACCCCAGCACACACAGCTGAGGCAGGGCATCAACATTCGCCAGTTGGCGACGAAAACTTTCTAAGGTGAAATCTGACCGGGAAAAACGTGCCACAACGTCCGTCCTTGCGCCTATTATTCGCTTTTACGCATCATGTTCGCGTTAGTGAACATATGCCTGTTTCCCTATAGCGCTCTTACGCGCCTGCTCTCTTGTGTATCATAGCTAGCTACAGTTCAACAGCCTGAGGTATCTCATTAGGCTGTTAATTATTGTTGGGTCTGACTGTGCGTAATGCGCAAGGAGTGGTTTGTGATTAAGGTTGGCATTGTAGGCGGTACCGGCTATACCGGCGTTGAGCTGTTACGGTTACTTGCCCAGCATCCCCAGGTAAGCGTAGAAGCCATTACCTCGCGCTCGGAAGCAGGCGTGAAGGTATGCGATATGTATCCCAACCTGCGCGGCCACTATGACGCCCTCACGTTTAGCGAGCCAGACGCCAAGAAACTGGGTGCACTGGATGCGGTGTTCTTTGCGACACCCCACGGGGTCGCCCATGCACTAGCAGGCGAACTGCTCGACAATGGCACGCGAGTAATCGACTTATCTGCGGATTTCCGGCTGCGCGACGCCGCCGAATGGAGCCAGTGGTACGACCAGCCCCATGGCGCCCCGGAACTGCTAAAAGAAGCCGTGTATGGCCTGCCAGAAATGCATCGTGAGAAAATCAAAAAGGCTCGCTTAATTGCCGTACCAGGATGCTACCCAACGGCTGTTCAACTCGGCTATCTGCCACTTTTGGAAGCTGGTTTGATTGACCCAGGCCAGTTAATCGCTGACTGCAAATCAGGCGTTACCGGCGCAGGCCGTGGTGCCAAAGTTGCCTCGCTGCTAGCCGAGGCCAGCGAATCGATGAAAGCCTACGGTGCGTCCGGACATCGCCATTTGCCTGAAATTCGTCAAGGCTTGAGCGATATGCAGTCAAACGCCGTAGGGCTTACCTTTGTGCCGCACTTAACGCCGATGATCCGCGGCATTCATGCCACGCTCTATAGTACGCTGACTGAAGAGCCAGGCGATTTACAGGCGCTCTTTGAGCAGCGTTACGCCCACGAGCCGTTTGTTGACGTCATGCCTGCAGGCAGCCATCCGGAAACTCGCAGCGTCAAAGGCAACAATACCTGCCGTATCGCTGTTCACCGTCCTGGTAATGGCAATACCGTAGTCGTGCTCTCGGTCATTGATAACCTCGTTAAAGGCGCATCAGGCCAAGCGATTCAAAACCTCAACCTCATGTTTGGCTTTGACGAAAATATGGGTCTCAACGCCCCAGCGTTGATGCCTTGAATCACACCAAATACCAGCATGCAGAGGGCAGCTCAAAGAGGAGGTCATTTGCCAGGGAAGGCAAATGTAGCGTCCAAGGAAGGATTCAAAGCGCCTCCTCGGCGAGCTACCCTCTGCTTGATACCCCAACACAATAGTTGACCATTTTGCTGGGAATTACCCATAATCACACTCCGATGCCGATTATTCGTTCTTAAAGCTCGCGGGAGGTACCCATGAGCGGTGCAGAAGCTTTTGTTCCAACGCCTCTACTATTGTCTGATAGTGCTCGGAAACGCATCCAAGCACTTATAGCAGAAGAGGCTAACCCTGCGCTGAAACTCCGCGTTTATGTCACCGGTGGTGGCTGCTCGGGGTTCCAGTATGGGTTTGATTTTGCTGAAAACGTGGCCGAAGACGACACGTTAATTGAATTTGGCGATGCGATCCTCGTCGTCGATCCTCTCTCCTACCAATACTTGGTGGGTTCAACCATTGACTATGAAGAAGGGTTAGCAGGTGCCCGTTTTCGTGTTCAAAACCCCAACGCTACGACCACCTGTGGCTGTGGAGCTTCCTTCATGGTCTAACCAACGTTGGTAACAACCCCCTCCCCGTGACTTGACGCCTTGGTGGTTTCTCGCCAAGGTTAAAAGGTCAATAACGGTTGCAGACGGAATTTATAAGCGTAAATCTTCTTTAAATCGCGTCGCTAACCAAATAAAACACGGGGAAACGAATGAATTACCTACTAAAAAAATCTGTCATTGCTACCGCCCTTGCACTGGGCTTAGGCAGTACCACTGTCGCGTTTGCACAAACGCCTACTGTCAATGTGGCCACTGACCCAAGCTTTGTCCCGTTTGAAATGATGGATCCAGAAACCGGCGAAATGATCGGTTTCGATATGGATATCATCAACGCAGTCGCCGAACGTGCAGGCTTTGAGGTTAACCTCACCACGATGGAATTCTCTGGCATCATTCCCGCCGTCCAAACCGGCAGCCAGGAAATCGCCCTTGCAGGCATCACCATTACAGATGAGCGTGCCGAAGTTGTCGACTTCTCCGCTCCCTACTATGACTCAGGTCTGCAAATTATCGTGCGCGCCGACAACGAAGAGGTCTCTTCGCTTGAGGACCTAGCGGGTCTCACCATTGCCACCAAAATCGGCTCTACCAGCTACGACTTCCTTCAACAGGAGCTCGGTGAAGATGCCGACATTACTCCCTATCCAGGCACCGCCGATATGTACATGGCGCTGTTAGGGCGTAACGTTGATGCCGTGCTGTACGACGCCCCTAACGTTGCCTACTTCTCACAGACCCGTGGCGAAGGCCGTACCAAAGTGGTTGGCCCGCTGTATGAAGGCCAGCAGTACGGTATCGTTTTCCATAAAGGCAGCGAGTGGGTAGAGCCTACCAACGAAGCACTTGCTTCCATGCGCGAAGACGGCACCTATGATGAAATTTACACCAAGTGGTTTGGTGAAGCCCCCAGCGCTGAATAACATCGCTGTTCGCTATCACTAACGAGCGCTTTTCATCTCAGGGCCGGGCGGCTATTCCCCCGGCCCTGTGTCGTTGTTTATTTTTCTGGAGATAACGCGTGGACGTTAACTTTCAGTTTGATTGGTCGGCCGCATTTGGGTCGATCCCTTATCTGTTACCAGGTATTCCTTGGACGCTGCTTATATCATTCGGCGGCCTAGCGATCGGCTTCTTTATTGGCATATTCTTTGGTTTATTGCGTATTAGCCCAGTGCGCTGGCTGCGCTGGCCAGCAGTTTTATACGTCGAAGTGTTTCGCGGCACGCCCATTTTAGTGCAGGTTCTGTTTATCTTTTATGGCTTACCCCAATTGCTGGGAGGCCCGATCAACGCACTCGTTGCCGGCATTGCCGCGATCGCCATTAATTCAGGGGCTTATATCTCTGAAATTGTACGAGGCGGCGTGCAGTCTATCGAACGTGGCCAGCGAGAAGCATCACTTTCGCTAGGCTTGTCTCGAACTCAATCTTTTCGCTACGTAATTTGGCCCCAAGCCCTACGGCGCATGATTCCTCCACTGGGTAACCAGGGCATCATCAGTATCAAAGATACCTCGCTATTTTCTGTTATCGGGGTCGGTGAATTAGTCCGCCAAGGGCAAATTTATATTGCCACTACCTTTACCGCACTAGAGGTCTATTTCATGGTGGCGCTGATGTACCTTGCCATCACCTGGACTCTCTCTTTGATTCTGCGCCAAATTGAGCGCAGAGGCCTCGCAGGACAATAAGGAACGTGCAATGACCTCTACCCAATCGCCAATTGTGCGTATGCAGCAGCTCAATAAGCATTTTGGCAGCCTGCACGTACTCAATAATGTTGATCTTGAAATTGTGCCTGGTGAAGTCGTCGTTATCATCGGTGCCAGTGGCTCTGGTAAATCAACGCTCATCCGCTGTATTAACGGCTTAGAAGAGTTTCAAGCCGGCTCTCTTGATGTTGATGGCAACCAATTACTGCCCAACGGTAAAAGCAGTAAAGCGCTACAAACTATCCGTACTGAAGTCGGCATGGTGTTTCAGCAGTTCAACCTTTTTCCCCACTTGAGCGTGCGCGACAACGTTACCCTTGCGCCCATGAAAGTGCGGGGGTGGAGCCGCCAAGATGCCGAAGAGACCGCTGAACGACTGTTAGAGCGCGTTGGTATTGCCGACCAAGCAGATAAGTACCCAAGCCAGCTCTCGGGTGGGCAGCAGCAGCGTGTGGCGTTAGCCCGGGCGTTAGCCATGGAACCCCGCCTGATGCTGTTTGACGAGCCTACATCAGCGCTTGACCCTGAAATGATTGGTGAAGTGCTGGATGCCATGCGTGAACTTGCCAAAGAAGGCATGACCATGGTGATAGTGACCCATGAAATGGGCTTTGCCCGTGAAGTGGCAGATCGCGTTATTTTTATCCATAAAGGCGAAATTGCCGAACAAGGCCCTCCCGAGCAACTGTTCGATACGCCACAACATGAGCGAACACAATCCTTTCTTGCACGTGTTTTGAAGCATTAATGTCGGAATTAATCTGACTTTTTTGCCCATTTTTGCCCCGTTAAATGGCCTGTCACCGCGACAGGCCATTTTTTTTGCCTGTGGATACTATTTTTTACACGCTGCATCATATTGCTCTACGACACCTACCATGAGCGCTAATCAGGTCTTTTTAAGCTACCAATCACACTTGTTCACAGGTGCGGTAACAAACTCGGTATGGGTCGGTGGATAACCCGTTGTCTGTCATGCCTGTGCATAAGCTGCACTTTCATCCACAGGAGTGGCACCGCTTCTACGCAGCTACTCCTCCGTTTAATCATGTAAAAGCTAACAATTTAAGAAACTGAAATATATAAACTTATTTGGGTTATCAACAGATTTTGTCCACACCAGTAGTTACAACATCAACAGAACTTCTCTTATATATTTTTATTTTGTTATTAATAATAGATGAATGCTTAGCTTGGGGTGTGGAAAAACCTGACGGTTACCCACAGGAGGTTTATACTGGCGGGCTTACTCAATCAGTGAACCAATACTGACTCACATCATCCGTGCCAAACGGCGCAAGACGAGGTGCCTCTTGAACTATCCCGACCGCTTTGACGTGATTGTCATCGGCGGTGGCCATGCGGGAACCGAAGCCGCATTGGCCTCTGCTCGTATGGGTTGTCAAACCCTATTGCTAACCCACAACATCGAAACGCTCGGCCAAATGTCGTGCAATCCAGCGATTGGTGGGATTGGCAAAAGCCACCTGGTAAAAGAAATTGATGCACTCGGTGGTGCAATGGGGCTAGCCACGGACTTAGGCGGCATCCAGTTTCGGGTATTGAACGCTCGTAAAGGTCCAGCCGTTCGAGCAACACGTGCTCAAGCAGACCGAATTCGCTACAAAGCTGCTATTCGGGGAATGCTGGAAAACCAGCCGAACTTAACGATTTTTCAGCAAGCCGCTGGCGATCTGATTGTGGATAACAACACCGTTCGAGGGGTTGTGACCGAAACAGGCATCCGCTTCCATGCGGAGTCCGTTGTGCTGTCAACCGGTACGTTTTTGGGTGGCGTTATCCACATTGGGTTAGATCAAAGCCGCGGTGGCCGCGCCGGTGACCCGCCGTCCAACGCGCTAGCTGAACGCTTACGCGCACTACCGTTTCGCGTTGATCGGCTAAAAACCGGGACGCCTCCACGAATTGATGCCAAAACCGTTGACTTCACATCGTTGGAAGAACAGCCAGGTGACACCCCAACGCCAGTCATGTCATACCTTGGTTCACGGGAGATGCACCCACAGCAGGTGAGTTGCCACATAGCGCACACCAATGAGCGCACCCATGAAATCATCATGGCGAATCTTGATCGCTCGCCTATGTATTCCGGTGTGATCGAAGGCGTTGGTCCGCGATACTGCCCATCGATTGAAGACAAAGTTCACCGCTTTGCCGACAAATCAAGCCATCAGGTATTTATCGAGCCTGAAGGGTTGGATACCCATGAGCTCTATCCCAACGGAATCTCGACGTCGTTGCCTTTCGATGTTCAGCTACAAGTGGTTCGCTCAATTAAAGGGTTAGAAAACGCTCATATCACACGGCCTGGCTACGCTATTGAGTACGACTTTTTTGATCCCCGGGATTTAAAACACTCCCTGGAAACTAAATTTATCCACAACCTGTTTTTCGCCGGACAAATCAACGGTACTACCGGCTACGAAGAGGCTGGAGCTCAAGGGTTGCTGGCAGGCTTGAATGCCGCTCGCCGCGCCAAACAGTTAGAGGCGTGGCATCCTCGCCGTGATGAAGCTTATCTCGGTGTGTTGGTGGATGACCTGATTACTATGGGCACCAAAGAGCCCTACCGCATGTTTACCTCGCGTGCGGAATACCGTCTGCTGCTACGCGAAGACAATGCTGATCTACGTTTAACGGAAAAAGGGCGTGAGCTTGGCTTAGTCGATGACAAACGTTGGGCGTTGTTTAGCCAGAAACGCGAAGCCATCGAGCGGGAAACAGCACGGCTAGCTACTGTTTGGGTGCAGCCCAATACACCAGCCGCCGCGAAAATTGCTGAAAAAACCGGTAGGCCGCTTCCCCGAGAGTACTGTTTAAGTGACTTGTTAAAGCGCCCAGAGCTTAGCTATGCAGATATTACATCGCTGCCTGGCATTGAAAGCGGTGGTGTTGACGATGAAGCGGTTGCCGAGCAAGTACAAATTCAAGCGAAATACCAGGGTTATATCGACCGTCAACAGGATGAGATCGATAAGCTCAAGCGCCATGAAGCAACACCGCTGCCAGCCGAGCTGGATTATCAACGGGTAGAAGGGCTATCCAACGAGATCCGTCAAAAGCTTAGTGAAACGCGCCCTGAAACCCTGGCGCAGGCGGCTAGAATTTCAGGCGTGACCCCTGCAGCGGTCTCTATTTTGCTAATACATTTGAAAAAACGTCGCTTAGTCAGTACTACCGAGGTCGTTAACGGATGAGTCAATTAACGCCGTTGATTAACAGCTTGCCTGAAACCGTTACCCCTCGGTTAGAAGAAGGGTTAGCAGCACTAGGAGCCACTGTAACCCCCCAACAGCGCGAACAGCTGCTAGGCTTGCTCGCGCTGTTGCACAAGTGGAATCAGGCTTATAACCTCACCGCTGTACGCGATGTTGAAGAGATGGTCTCACGGCACGTGTTGGATAGTGCTGCTGTCGCCCCTTATGTTCATGGGCCACAGATACTTGATGTAGGCGCTGGCCCCGGTTTGCCCGGCCTTGTGCTTGCTATCATGAAGCCTGAACTGCAGGTAACGCTACTCGATAGCAATGGCAAAAAAGTTCGCTTTCAACGTCAAGCAGTGATGGAGTTAGCGTTGACCAACGTCACGCCAACCCAAGCGCGTGTCGAGCAATTCAATGGCCAGACGTTTGATCAAGTGATTTCCCGAGCCTTTGCCAGCTTGGTAGACTTTATCTCGCTAACCCGAGCGCTACCGGCAGCTCATGGGCAGTGGCTTGCTATGAAAGGCCCAGGCGCTGATGATGAACTGCGGGAGTTGCCCGCCTATGTTGAGCTCCAGGCGCGTCACCTACTGCGTGTACCCTTCGAGACGGCCGAGCGGCAGCTGTTGATTCTGACCCCAAAAGGAGTTGAGTAGTGAGCCAGATCATTGCCCTGACCAACCAAAAAGGCGGTGTGGGCAAGTCCACTTCAGCCGTTAATCTCGCCGCCAGTTTGGCAGCACTTGATCGTCGTATCTTGCTGGTAGACTTAGACCCACAAGGGCATGCCAGCATGGGCAGTGGCATCGACAAGTACGCACTCGAAAAAAGTGTACTTGATGTGTTGCTGGGAGAAACAACCGCAAGCGATGCCATTGTTCGCGGGCTTCCAGTGAAATACGACGTCCTTCCAGGTAATGGCGACTTAACAGCCGCTGAAGTAGAGCTGCTCGATAGTGACCAGCGGCAAAGTCGTTTGTCGTTAGCACTGCAGACGGTGGCAGATGACTATGATGTCGTCCTCATTGACTGCCCGCCGTCGCTGAATATGCTTACCGTGAATGCGTTGACAGCCGCCAATGGTGTGCTTATTCCCTTGCAGTGTGAATTCTACGCATTGGAAGGGCTGTCAGCGCTGCTGGATACTGTTGAGCAGATTAAACAGAGCGTTAATCCTGATCTAGCCGTTTCTGGCATTCTGCGTACTATGTACGATAAGCGCACCAGTTTGACGCGTGAAGTTGACAAACAGCTGAGAGATTTTTTTGGCGATGCGCTGTTAAAAACAACCATTCCGCGCAATGTGAAGGTTGCTGAAGCACCAAGCCATGGCTTACCTGTTACTCAATACGCGCGTTTTTCGCGAGGTAGTCAGGCTTATCGTGTGCTAGCAAAAGAGATGATCCGGCGGCTATCGCTGTAACGTAAAAAGTACGAGGGGAAGCGAATGACGCGTAAACGCGCGCTAGGACGTGGCCTGGATGCCCTGATTGGTGCGGGCGCCCGTCGTCGTGACAGTTTAGATCTTACCGGTGGCGTAACGCTGGATAGTGCAGACACGTCACTGTTGCCTGCAGCACCAACGGAAGAAGCGGCGGCTGAACGGCTAGAACGGTTACCTCTTGGCCAACTTACCCGTGGTAAATATCAGCCGCGTCGGGATATTCAGCCAGAAGCATTAGAAGAGCTTGCCGATTCCATTCGTGCACAAGGGGTGATGCAACCTATTGTGGTTCGCCCAGTGGGTGAAAACCGCTATGAAATTATCGCGGGTGAACGCCGCTGGCGTGCTGCGCAGTTGGCTGAATTAGATGTTATTCCCGCCGTTATTCGCGATGTCAGTGATGAAGTAGCACTTGCTCTGGCGCTGATTGAAAATATTCAGCGTGAAAACCTTAATGCCATTGAAGAAGCACTTGCCTTAAAGCGCCTTGGCGATGAGTTTGAGCTTACCCAGCAGCAAATTGCTGATGCAGTTGGTAAATCACGCACTCAAGTCGCCAATTTATTGCGCTTGTTAGCGTTAGACCCTGAAGTGCAAACGCTGCTGGAACGTGGCGATTTAGATATGGGACATGCGCGAGCCCTGCTATCGCTTACCAGTACCCAGCAACGCCAAATTGCTCATGAAGTGGTCAATAATGATTTAACCGTTCGTGACACAGAAGCGTTGGTTAAAAAAGTCCAAGCTAACCAGATGCCTGCCCAGACACCGCCGCGCACTGCCAAAACACCGGATGTTGCACGACTTGAAACACATCTGGGGGAATTACTTGGCGCGCCCGTCTCTATTGACCACGGGCAAAAAGGGAAGGGGAAAGTGACAATTCGTTATACCAGTCTTGAAGAGCTCGATGGGATTCTAGGGCATATTAAATAGCAGGCTTACTAAATAGACGCTTATTTTAACCCTTTGGTCGCAAGTCGACACCGAATCGCGCGAAATCGGCGCAACTTCGGTTGAAGGTATGATAGCGCTTCCCTATAATCGCGCAAGATTTGTGCAGGTGACGGATGATTTATTGAGCAACAAGTTGTAAGCGTGACTCATTTATTGTGCTGGGGAATCATGTGCTGAAGATCTATCTGAAGAATTATGCAGCGACTTGAGACCCAACGGCGAAAAGCTTACTTCTTCAGGCTGACAGCAATTCAGCTGCTAATGACGCTAGTCGGTATGCTATTGGCTTTCCCTGTTGCTCATATGGCAGGCGTATTGTCGGTAGCTACAGGAGCATTAGTGGCGATGTTGCCGCACATTTTTTTTATACAGCGAATGGGAATTTTTCGAACAAGGCATCGCGCTCCGCGCGCAATGGACCTATTTCGCGCCGAAGCAGGCAAGTTTGGTTTGACGGTGGCACTTTTTTCATTGGTGTTCGTTGTAGTGCCCCCCTCAAACCCCGCTTTCTTTTTTTGCGCTTATGTTGCGATTGTTCTGACGCATTGGTTAGCACCATGGCTAATGCTTGGGAATCGCACAACTAATTGAGGTGACATGTCTATGGCCGCAGGAAACGAAGTCTCAACGACTTACTATATCCAGCACCACTTGCAGAACCTAACCTTTGGCAAGCATCCAGAAAATGGTTGGTCGCTGGCACATTCGGCAGAAGAAGCGAGTGAGATGGGCTTTTGGGCTATCCATCTGGATACCATGGGCTGGTCCATTGCGATGGGTTTGTTGTTTATCTGGCTTTTCCGTAAAGCGGGTAAAATGGCAACCACTGGCGTGCCAGGCGGACTGCAAAATGCCGTAGAGATGGTGTTTGAATTTGTTGAAGATATGATCAAAGGGGCTTTTAAAGGGCATAACCCGATTATTGCGCCGCTTGCATTAACGTTGTTCGTGTGGATTCTGTTCATGAACACGCTGAAAATTATCCCGGTCGACTATTTCCCAATGTTGTTCAGTAAACTGGGCGTCGATTACATGAAGATTGTGCCGACTACTGATGTTAATGCCACATTGGGGCTAGCACTGGGTGTTTTCGGTCTGATTCTTTACTACAGCTTCAAGGTGAAAGGCGTTGGCGGCTTTGCCAAAGAGCTTTCATTGACACCTTTCAACCATTGGGCCTTGATTCCTTTCAATTTGCTGCTTGAAATCGTTGCCCTACTTGTTAAACCGTTCAGTTTGGCGATGCGTCTTTTCGGCAACATGTTTGCCGGTGAAGTTATTTTTATCTTGATTGCTATGCTGCCGTTCTGGGCAATCTGGGTACTCGACGTGCCGTGGGCGATTTTCCACATCTTGATTGTCGTTCTTCAGGCATTCATTTTTACCGTATTGTCAGTGGTGTATTTAAGCGCTGCGCACGAGCATCACTAAGACGTGCTGCTTGTTAGAGATTAACCCTTAACATCAACCCTCAACCTTGACCTTTAACTTGAAAAACTAGGAGCATTACCATGGAACTAATCTACATTGCTGCCTCCATCATGATCGGCTTAGGCGCTCTGGGCACCGGTATCGGTTTCGCTATCCTCGGTGGCAAATTGATCGAATCTACGGCTCGTCAGCCGGAGCTTGGTGACCAACTTCAAACCAAAACCTTCCTAATGGCTGGTCTGCTGGATGCTGTACCGATGATCGGTGTTGGTATCGCGATGTACCTGATCTTCGTTGTTGCCGGTTAATGACAGCTTAGCCGGGCGGCAGTCCCGCTCGGTTTTGTTTCACTCCGGTCGCCACGAACTTGTCAGAGGTACATCCCTGTGAATATCAACATGACGCTTATCGGGCAGACGATCGCCTTCGCGATCTTTGTCTGGTTTTGCATAAAGTATGTGTGGCCTCCGATCAGCAACGCGCTTCACGAGCGTCAAAAGAAAATTGCTGATGGCTTAGACGCAGCCAGCCGTGCTACTCGCGATCTTGAGCTTGCTCAAGAACGTGCAGAGCAAACACTGCGTGAAAGCAAGGAGCAGGCTTCTCAAATCCTCGAGCAAGCCAATAAGCGCTCTGCTCAAATGGTTGAAGAAGCACGCGAACAGGCCCGCGCCGAAGGCGAACGCCTCATGGTTAGTGCACGTTCTGAAATTGAGCAAGAAGTTAATCGTGCAAAAGACGAGCTTCGTGCCCAAGTTTCTCATCTTGCCATTATTGGTGCCGAGCGTGTGCTAGAAGCTTCGGTCGACGAGAAAGCACATCGCAAGTTACTTGATGAGCTTGCTGCTGAACTGTAAGGAGGTGACCCATGGCGGAATTACTTACCGTCGCTCGTCCTTACGCTAAGGCGGCGTTTGAATACGCGCGTGATCATAAGGCGCTTGATAGCTGGACCCAAGCGCTTGGTTTTTTAAGCGCTGCGGTAGCTGACAGCGATCTACGTCGTCTGTTGGGTAGTCCAAAACTTGAAAACGACAAAAAGGTAGCGCTGCTTTCGGATATGTTGCCCGAAAAGCAGGAAGACCTGTCGCGGTTTTTGGATACCCTGGCTGACCAAGGTCGTTTGTTAGCACTGCCCTTCATTGCTGAACAGTTCGAGTACTTACGTGCCGAACATGAACAGCGTGTTGATGTGACGGTTACGTCAGCTTATAAGCTGACTGCCGCACAGCAGACCAAGCTAGCGAACGCGCTTAAGAAACGTCTGAATCGCGAAATCTCCATTACTACTCAAGTGGACAAGACGCTTATTGGTGGTGTCATCCTACGTGCTGGCGATACCGTTATTGACGGTTCGGTACGTGGTCGATTGAACCGCCTTTCCGAAGCGCTGACCGCTTGAGTCTGAGGGACATGGCATGCAGCAACTGAATCCTTCCGAGATCAGCGACATCATCAAGCAGCGAATTGAGAAGCTTGACGTCGCATCCGAAGCCCGTAATCAGGGCACCATCGTCAGCGTTTCCGACGGTATCGTGAAAATTCACGGCCTCGAAGACGCGATGTTTGGTGAAATGATTGAATTCCCTAACAGCATTTTTGGCATGGTACTGAACCTGGAGCGTGACTCCGTTGGTGCCGTTGTCTTGGGTGACTACCTGCAACTTCAAGAAGGCATGACCGCTCAGTGTACGGGTCGTATCCTAGAAGTGCCGGTAGGACCTGAGCTGGTAGGTCGTGTGGTCGATGCGTTGGGTAATGCCATCGACGGCAAAGGCGATATCAACGCCAAAATGACTGATGCGGTAGAAAAAGTAGCGCCTGGCGTTATTACCCGTCAGTCTGTTGACGAGCCGATCCAAACAGGTTTGAAGTCCATCGACGCCATGGTGCCAATCGGTCGTGGTCAGCGTGAGCTGATCATCGGTGACCGTCAGATTGGTAAGTCTGCCATTGCTATCGATGCGATCATCAACCAGAAAGGCAAAGGCGTTACCTGTGTTTACGTGGCGATTGGTCAGAAGCAGTCGACCATTGCTAACGTGGTACGCAAGTTAGAAGAACACGGCGCTCTGGAACACACCATCGTTGTGGCTGCTGGCGCTGCTGATCCGGCACCGATGCAGTTCTTGGCCGCTTATTCTGGTTGCACCATGGGTGAGTACTTCCGTGACCGTGGTGAAGACGCACTGATCGTTTATGACGATCTTTCCAAGCAGGCTGTGGCTTACCGTCAGGTATCACTACTGCTGCGTCGTCCGCCGGGTCGTGAAGCCTATCCTGGTGACGTTTTCTATCTCCACTCACGTCTGCTAGAGCGCGCTGCGCGCGTTAATGCTGATTACGTTGAGAAGTTTACTAACGGTGAAGTAAAAGGCAAAACCGGTTCTTTGACCGCACTGCCGATTATCGAAACCCAAGGTGGAGACGTTTCTGCGTTCGTTCCGACCAACGTAATCTCGATCACCGATGGTCAGATTTTCTTGGAAACCAACCTGTTTAACTCCGGTATTCGTCCGGCGATTAACGCAGGTCTATCGGTTTCTCGTGTTGGTGGTGCTGCGCAGACCAAAATTATCAAGAAGCTGGGTGGCGGTGTTCGTCTGGCCTTGGCTCAGTACCGTGAGCTAGCAGCGTTCTCGCAGTTTGCTTCTGATCTTGATGAAGCGACCCGTAAGCAGCTTGAGCATGGTCAACGCGTTACCGAACTGATGAAGCAAAAGCAGTACTCGCCGATGTCAGTGGCGGAAATGGCGCTGTCTCTGTACGCCGCTAACGAAGGTCACCTGGATGATGTGAGCGTCGATAAAGTGCTGGACTTCGAACGTGCTCTGCACGATTACATGAAGTCTGAGCACAACGATCTGCTCGATAAGATCAACCAGACCGGCGACTACAACGGCGAGATTCAGGACGGCTTGAAGTCAGGTCTCGAGAAGTTCAAGGCGACTCAGAGCTGGTAATGTCCGGCCCGCCTGCGGGCGGGCTTGCATGCTTTCTGAGAGCCACGAACGAAGGGTAGATCGCTATGGCAGCTGCAAAAGAGATACGCACCCAGATCGGGAGCATTAAAAATACGCAGAAGATTACCAGCGCCATGGAAATGGTAGCTGCATCTAAAATGCGTAAAGCACAAGATCTGATGAAGGCTGGCCAGCCGTATGCCAAGCAGATTCGTAATGTGGTAGGCCACATTGCTGACGCAAACCCCGAATACAAGCACGACTACATGGTCGAGCGGAGTGAGGTGAAGCGCGTTGGTTACATTGTGGTATCTACTGACCGCGGTCTGTGTGGTGGCTTAAACGTCAACCTGTTTAAGGCAGTGGTGAAAGATGCCGTTGTCTGGAAACAGCAAGACGCTGAGCTAGACTTCTGCGCCCTCGGCTCTAAAGCCGGCGCCTTTTTCCGCAACTATGGAGGCAACCTGGTTGCTGCCAAGAGCGGATTAGGAGAGTCGCCGACTGTCGAAGGACTGATCGGTAGTATAAAGGTCATGTTAGAAGCGTACGACGCAGGACGTATTGACCGCTTGTTTGTGGTGTATAACGAATTTGTTAACACCATGACGCAGCGGCCCGTCGTACGTCAGCTTCTTCCGTTGTCGTCTGATATGGGCGAAGACGCGAAGCATGACGAAGAAAACGCCCGTCCCGGAAGCTGGGACTACCTGTATGAACCGGATGCCAAGGCGTTGCTAGACAGCCTGTTGGTTCGATTCATCGAATCACAGGTGTATCAGGCGGTAGTCGAAAACGGTGCGTGCGAACAGGCCGCCCGAATGATCGCTATGAAGAGTGCCACTGATAACGCGGGCAACCTGATCGACGATCTGGAGATGGTATACAACAAGGCCCGTCAGGCCGCCATCACCCAGGAAATTTCCGAGATCGTCGGCGGCGCTTCTGCCGTATAACGCCTAGGGAGCTATCTATCGCAAAGGTAGCTCCCGGCAGACAGGTTTCATTTGCAGGTTTTTGAGAGGAACCAAGATGAGCGGACGTATCGTACAAATCATCGGCGCGGTGATTGACGTAGAGTTTCCGCGGGACTCTGTGCCCAAGGTCTACGACGCGCTGAAGGTCTCTAATGCTGAGACCATCCTCGAAGTCCAGCAACAGCTGGGCGACGGCGTGGTGCGCACCATTGCCATGGGCTCTACTGAGGGCTTGAAACGTGGCTTGGACGTGACCGACACAGGTACCGCGATTTCCGTACCCGTTGGTAAGGAAACGCTAGGTCGCATCATGAACGTGCTCGGTGAGCCGATTGATGAAGCTGGCCCGATTGGCGAGCAAGAACGCATGCCAATCCACCGTAAAGCACCAAGCTACGCTGACCAAGCAGCTTCCAATGAGCTGTTGGAAACCGGTATCAAGGTTATCGACCTCGTTTGCCCGTTCGCTAAGGGCGGTAAAGTTGGTCTATTCGGCGGTGCGGGTGTTGGTAAAACCGTTAACATGATGGAGCTTATCCGCAACATCGCCACCGAGCACAGCGGCTACTCTGTATTCGCCGGTGTAGGTGAGCGTACGCGTGAGGGTAACGACTTCTATCACGAAATGACTGAGTCCAACGTTATCGACAAGGTATCGCTGGTTTACGGTCAGATGAATGAGCCGCCCGGCAACCGTCTGCGTGTTGCACTGACCGGTCTAACCATCGCTGAGAAATTCCGTGATGAAGGCCGCGACGTTCTGCTGTTCGTCGATAACATCTATCGTTACACCCTGGCGGGTACTGAAGTATCTGCTCTGTTGGGTCGTATGCCATCTGCGGTAGGTTACCAGCCGACGCTGGCTGAAGAGATGGGCGTTCTGCAAGAGCGTATCACCTCTACTAAAACGGGCTCTATCACGTCTGTACAGGCCGTTTACGTACCTGCGGATGACTTGACTGACCCATCGCCGGCGACGACCTTCTCGCACTTGGACGCCACCGTTGTATTGGCACGTTCAATTGCAGAGCTTGGTATTTATCCTGCGATTGATCCGCTGGACTCTACGTCGCGTCAGCTAGATCCGCTGGTCGTTGGTGAAGAGCACTACAATGTAGCACGTGGTGTACAGAACGTTCTGCAGCGTTACAAAGAGCTGAAGGATATCATCGCGATTTTGGGTATGGACGAATTATCTGATGAAGATAAGTTGGCTGTATCTCGTGCGCGTAAAATCCAGCGCTTCCTGTCGCAGCCGTTCTTCGTCGCTGAGGTATTCACTGGTTCGCCCGGTAAGTATGTTTCTTTGAAAGATACGATTCGTGGCTTCCAGGGCATCCTCGCGGGCGAGTACGACAACCTGCCGGAACAGGCCTTCTACATGGTAGGCTCCATCGACGAAGCTGTCGAAAAAGCCAACCAGATGAAGAAGTAATCCCGTCCATTAGGGGGATTCGCTATGGCGAATAGCTTCACTTGCAATATCGTCAGCGCTGAAGATTCCATCTTCTCAGGTACTGTCGAGATGGTGGTAGCTGCAGGGATTATGGGTGACCTCGGCATTTTGCCGGGGCACACCCCGCTGCTGACCGAGCTTCAACCGGGCCCGGTTCGCGTGATCCACGATGGTGGCAAGGAAGAGCACTTCTTTGTCACGGGTGGCTTTATGGAAGTACAGCCCACCACTGTTACGATCCTGGCAGATGCAGCGACGCGTGCTAGTGACCTCGACGAGGCCGCTGCTGAAGAAGCGCGTCAGCAGGCGTTGAAAGCCTTTAATGAAAAGTCATCGGAGCTGGATTATACCCGTGCTGCCGCTGAACTTGCCGAAGCCGTTGCACAGCTGCGAACGATTCAGCAGCTGCGCAAAAAGGCGGGTAAAGGCTAAGACACGCGCTAGCGTGCATAAAGCGCTCCTTGAACCCGAAAGGGTTTAAGGAGCGTTTTTTTTGTCTGGTACTATGAGAAAACGCATTCAGCGTAGGGATGCTCGTCTGTAACACTTCACCTGCACAATATGCGTCTGCACAAAGGGAGATAGCGATGTCATTGAACGATGAAGCCTTGCAGGAATTAAAAACCGAACTGCTCGACGAGTTGGCCAAGGAAGCGCCTAGTAAATCAGTACTATCTTTGCGTTTGGCCGAAACCCGCTCGGCGGATATCGGTGAAGTGCTTGAGGAGATGATTGAAGACGATGAGGAGTTGCCTGCGGCACTCTGCCTGTTGGATATTCTGTCTGCCGAGCGCGCTGCCAATGTCCTGGGGTATTTACCAGGAGAAAGCCAGCTTGAGGTAGTTGGTAAGCTGTCGGATACCCAGGTACTTAAGCTTCTTGAAGAGATGGGCTCCGATGAACGGGCGGATTTATTTAACCTCTTAGATGAGGACCGTCGAGAAGCGTTGTTGCGCCGTATGGCTCACCAAGAGCGGGAAGATCTTAAACGCCTAGCAAGCTACGAAGAAGGTACCGCTGGCGCCATCATGACCTCTGACTATGTCGCCATAGCCAGTGGCATGACGGTGTCACAAGCTATGATGCGGGTTCGCCAAACGGCCCCAGATGCGGAAACGGTGTATCAGCTTTATGTACTCGACAGTAGTGGCCAGCTAATAGGCACTATGTCTCTGCGCCAACTGATGGTGGCTCGTCCCGGGGCGTTAGTTGATGACATTATGATTAAAGATGTTATCAGTACACCGGTCGATGAAGAGCAAGAAGAGGTGGCGCGCATTGTGGCTCGCTATGACCTGCTGGCGTTGCCTGTGTTGGATGCTGATGGCCGTATGGTAGGCATCGTCACCCACGATGACGCCATGGATGTTGCCGAATCTGAAGCCACAGAAGATATCCACAAGGGGATGTCTATCGGCCAGTTAGAGGATGGTGTTAGCCGTGTTCCGCTGTGGAGTCTTTACCGCAAGCGTGTTACCTGGCTGGTACTGCTGGTATTTGCCAATCTTTTTTCAGGCGCTGGCATTGCCTACTTTGAAGACACGATCGCAGCCCAAGTTGCGCTGGTTTTTTTCCTGCCGTTACTGATTGGTAGTGGAGGTAACGCGGGGGCTCAGGCAGCTACGTTGATGGTACGCGGTATGGCGACTGGCGATATTGGTGTGAAAGACTGGAGTAAGATGCTAGGCCGTGAACTGCTGGTCGCTGGCTCGCTGGGCATCACCATGGCAATTGCAGTAGCACCTATCGGGATTTTTCGTGGCGGTGAAGCAGTTGCCATCATCGTGGCGTTAAGCATGGTGACCATTGTTCTGTTTGGTAGCATGATCGGTATGTGCCTACCGTTTGTACTAGAACGCTTTAAGGTCGACCCTGCCACTGCTTCAGCCCCGTTGGTAACAACGTTAATTGATGCCTCTGGGGTACTGATTTACTTCACCATTGCCACCGCCATATTAACAAACGTAT
This sequence comes from Halomonas sp. MS1, assembly GCF_024182575.1. Lineage (NCBI taxonomy): Bacteria > Pseudomonadati > Pseudomonadota > Gammaproteobacteria > Oceanospirillales > Halomonadaceae > Halomonas > Halomonas sp. MS1. Next base: position 1,564,626 of record NZ_CP098926.1, on the reverse strand, counting down.
AGCTTGTTTTTAGGCCGCTAGTTTTAACGCATGGCACTGCTGGCAGCGCGGGTAATAAACATAACTTCTACGTGGCCCAGCCACTCAATATCGCTGGCGAGCGCCTTTAGTTGGCTGGCTAAGCACTGAGGGGGCTGGTGTACGGAATCGCCAATAATCAGCGATACCGATACTTTATCGTCTAAATAGTGGAGTTGAAGCTCGGTTAATGTGCGCCAGACAGGGTGCATATACCAGCGCTCATTCAGCGTGGCTTCCACTTCGGGCCGCAGCGGAAGGCCGGGGAGACGGCTGGGATCGCCTTCTCCGGCATCATCTTCGGGGTCTACGTGAAAGATCACATCGGTGAGCAACGGAAACTCATGCCGTAAACGTCGACTTACTTCGTTGCCGATTTCATGGGCTTCAGACACGGTGATTTTTGGCCCGACCACCACATGTAAGTCGACCATGACCCAGCCTGCAGACTGGCGGGTACGTAAGTCATGAACACTGTCTACCCCTGGGACGCTTTGAGCAACGTTATGCATTTGCCGTTGAACGCTTTCAGGTAGCGCGGTATCGACTAATTCTCTAGCTGACTCCCAGAGTAAATCCCAACCTACTTTGCCAACTAATAAGCCAACAATGATAGCGGCAACAGCGTCTAGCCAGCCCAAACCAAACTGCGCGCCAATCAATGCAACCAAGACTACTGCGGTGGAGAGTGCATCGCTGCGGGAATGCCAAGCGTTTGCTTCCAATAGCTTAGATTTAACGCGTTTAGCAACGCGCATGGTATAGCGAAAAATCCACTCTTTACTGAACAAGGCGATGATTGTAATGACAATAGCCACCATGCCAGGGGCACTGACCTCGGTACCACTAAACAAACGATCAAGGCTAGACCAGGCAATACCACCCGCTACAAAGATCAGTACGCTACCCAGCAGTAACGTGGTTAGGGTTTCGATACGGCCATGACCATAATGGTGATCATCGTCGGGTTCCTGGCGGCCGTAGTGGATAGCGGCTAGCACAAAACCGTCGGTCACAAGATCTGAAAGTGAATGGATACCATCGGCAATCAGCGCCGCCGAACCCACCCAAAAGCCGACCACGACTTTAACAATGCTCAACAAGCCATCCAGCCAAGCGCCAATATAGGTAACACGCTTGGCTTCTCGGCTATCTAGCTCATGCTTGGGAACCACTGGCGATTCTACGGTCTGAGTCATGAGGGACCTTGCTGGGGCACATACTTCCAATAGATGTCTATTGTAGCGCACAGTGCCTTAGCGCTATACCTTCTTGTGAATTTGCTCGTATGCTGGATGCGGACAATGAATTAAGGGATGTGTATCCTTAACGCCATTGCGAGCGCATGAATGTCACAAAGCACCTAAATATCATTAATAGTTAAGCACGGGATAACCCATGGATTGGTTACAGGTAGTTGTGTTAGCGGTAGTTCAGGGGCTCACAGAATTTTTACCTATATCGAGTTCGGCTCACCTTATATTGGTACCTGTTTTGACTGCCTGGGAAGATCAGGGCCTTGCTTTTGATGTGGCGCTGCATCTTGGCAGTTTAAGCGCCGTTGTGATCTATTTTCGGCATGAAATTGGCAGAATGATCGCTAGCAGCTTGGCCGCACTTCGCGGCCAAGCGGTTAATGATGATGCCATGTTGGCGTTTTGGGTCGTTATTGCCACCTTGCCAGTGTGTATTATCGGGTTTTTGCTTCACGATGTGATCTCAGGTTACATGCGCTCTACGCTGATCATTGGTGCCAGTTTGATTGTTTTTGGTTTGCTACTTGGTTACGCAGACTGGAAAAAACGCGGCACGCGTAGCGAATACCAGATGACGTTAAAAGATGTGCTCATCATCGGCGGCGCTCAAGTATTGGCACTCATTCCAGGCACCTCACGCTCAGGCATCACTATTACGGCGGCATTAATGGTGGGAATGAGCCGAGAGGGCGCAGCACGGTTTTCATTTCTACTGTCAATTCCTGTCATTGTGCTGGCGGGTGGTCTTGAGGCAATCAACTTACTGAAAGACCCTCAGCTTATCGATATACCGGCCATGTTAGTAGGTACTTTACTCTCGGGCATAAGCGCCTATGTGTGTATCCACTACTTCCTAGTTGTAATTAAAAAGCTGGGCATGCAGCCATTTGTGGTATATCGGGTGCTGTTTGGGGCTTGGTTGCTATGGTTTTTCCACTTCTAGTTGTTTCAGCGATAGAGGTTTTTCATTGTTAACCCAGTGCGTTTTATTCAAGGAAAAATAAAATGAAGATTAATTCTCGGTGGTTAAAGTGTTCGGGATTATTGCTCATTGCTGCTGGGGCATTAATGGGGTGTTCAGAAAATGATAGGCCTTTAGATACCCCTGTTCGCTTTGAAGGCGGTATTTTTGGGACGTTTTATCAAGTCACCATTGCGGACCCGCTAACCCAAGGCGAGGCGAATGCACTGGAAGAAGGTTTCCTAGCGGAACTCAACGACGTTGATCAAGCGATGTCGACTTACCGCGATGACGCCGAGCTTGTGGTCTTTAATGAGGCTCCCCTTAATGAATGGCAACCGCTGTCTAACGAGTTAATTGAAGTGCTTGCGATTAGCCACTCGGTATCAGAAGCAAGCAACGGCGCGTTTGATATCACCGTTGGCGATGTGGTCAATTTATGGAGTTTTGGCCCTGAGGCACGCCCTGAAGAGGTGCCTTCAGACGCGGAGCTTAGCGAACGCATGGCCACAATTGGCTACGATGCAGTTGAAGTCGATACTCAGCTTATGCAGGCGCGACGCTCCCGCGATGTATTTGCTGACTTATCGGGTGTGGCTAAGGGGCATGGCACCGACCGCGTTGGGGCATATCTGGATCAACAGGGGATTGAAAACTACCTCGTTAATATTGGTGGCGAATTAATTGCCCGTGGGTACCGTGACTTAGAAGAGCAAAGCCCTTGGCGTGTTGGCATTGAGGTACCACATAACGGCGTACCAGAAGCACAGCATGTAATTCCTCTTGAAAATATGTCGGTTGCAACATCGGGGGATTATCGTAACTATTTTGAAGTAGATGGTGAGCGTTTCTCCCACACTATCGATCCTCGCACCGGTCGGCCGGTTAAGCATCAGTTAGCGTCCGTGTCTGTTTTTCACCCCTCTAATGCATGGGCCGACGCATGGTCCACGGCTATCTCAGTCGCAGGTAGCGAAGAAGGGATGCAGATGGCAATTGAGAATAACCTCAATGTATTGATGTTAGTGAAAGAGAACGATCATTGGCGAAGCGTGGCCAGTCCCGCCTTCGTGGAATACTTCGATGAAGCGCTTATCGATGAACTGGGTATTGAAGCCTGGGAAGCTCCCGCCGCCAACCGCTAAACCGTTACAGGTGACTAAAATGCAAGACCTTGATGTCGTTATCCTCGCCGCTGGAAAAGGCACACGTATGCGCTCACAAACACCCAAAGTGCTGCATACGCTGGCAGGCAAATCGATGGTGCAACATGTGTTAGATACTGCCAATGGTCTTACGCCTACTCGCACGCATGTTGTGATTGGCCATGGTGCTGACCAACTACGCGAAGCGCTAGCAGAGAGCAATGTAACGTTTGCGGTTCAGGAAGAGCAAAAAGGTACTGGCCATGCGGTTGCCCAAGCGCAGTCTCAATTAGGTAATGGGAACGTGTTGGTTCTGTATGGTGATGTGCCTATGATCCGCCGTGAATCACTGATGGCACTTCTTAGCCAAGTTGATGAGCAGCACATGGGGCTGCTAACCGTTACGTTGGAAGATCCGTCTGGTTACGGACGCATTGTGCGCAATGATGACGGTGAGGCAGTGGCTATTATTGAGCAAAAAGATGCCAGTGCCGACCAGCTAGCCATTACCGAATGCAATACCGGCATCATGGCGATGACCAGTGCTCAGCTTAAACGGTGGCTACCACAGCTGTCTGCCGAAAATGCCCAGGGCGAGTACTATTTAACTGATGTGATTGCGATGGCGGCAAACGAAGGCATCAAAGTGTGTACTGCCCAGCCAGCCAGTGCAGTAGAAGTTGAAGGCGTGAATAACCGTTCACAAATGGCTCGTTTAGAGCGCGCTTATCAACTGCAGCAAGCTGAGACGTTAATGGCCCAAGGCGTTGCATTGGCCGACCCGGAAAGAATTGATATACGCGGTAAGCTCACCTGTGGTCATGATGTGTTTATCGACGTGGGCTGCGTGTTTGAAGGTGACGTAGAGCTGGGTGAAGGGGTGCGGGTTGGGCCTTACTGCGTGATTAAAAACAGCACGATTGGCGCTGAAAGCGTTATCGACAGCCATAGTGTGATCGACACAACCGTCGCTGCTGGTTTGAACCAAGTTGGCCCCTTTGCACGGCTACGCCCTGGCACACGCCTAGCAGTCAAAGCCAAGGTAGGAAACTTTGTTGAAACCAAGAATGCTGATGTTGGTGAAGGAAGTAAAATCAATCACTTAAGCTATGTTGGTGATGCCCATTTAGGTCGTGATGTGAATGTTGGTGCAGGCACCATTACGTGTAATTATGACGGTGTAAATAAACATCGCACCGACATTGGTGATAACGCCTTTATAGGTTCAAACAGCGCCTTAGTGGCACCAGTGACGGTGGGTAAAGGAGCGACTATTGGTGCGGGCTCAACCATTTGCAAAGATGTAGCGGAGCATGCGTTGGCGGTTACTCGCAGCAAGCAACTAGAAAAAGCGGGGTGGCCGCGCCCCGTTAAAAAAAGCTAACTAGGTTATTTTCTAACTGAATTGTGAGCTTCTAACAGTGCTTTACAAGATGCGGCTATTTGCCGCATCTTTACCTTGATCGCTGCGTTGCAGCACGTAATTAGTGTGCTTATCATCGTGGCGGTCTTTCTTAACCCTGCCAGGATCACTTTACTATGAAACCACCTAACGTCCTTGCAATGCGGCAGTCTACTTGCCGGTTTGCTTGGTTGTTGATCGCGCTATGTTTGTTTGCTTTTCCCACCCTCTCCTATGCCTCTTCTGGTTCTTTAGATCTTACCGCTTCGTTTGCAGGTATTGCCTCTGTTGTCATCTTCGTTCTTGCCTATGCCTTGGTAATGAGCGAAGAATTGATTCATATGCGCAAATCTAAACCAGTCCTGGTGGCCGCTGGGCTTATCTGGGCCCTGGTGGCGTGGGTCTATGTACAGGCGGGCATGCCTCATGAAGCGGAAGCTGCTTTTAAAGAAACGCTGCTTGAATACACCGAGCTCTTGCTGTTCTTACTGGTAGCGATGACCTATATCAACGCCATGGAGGAGCGCCGTATCTTTGATGCCCTGCGGGCATGGCTTGTTCGCAAAGGCTTTAGTTACCGTAGCCTGTTTTGGATTACGGGCTGTCTTGCCTTTGGTATTTCTGCCATTGCCAACAACATGACCACGGCGATGTTGATGTGCGCGGTAGTGTTGAAGGTGGCCGAAGGCGATAAAAAGTTTATTAGTCTGTGCTGTGTCAACGTAGTGGTAGCATCAAACGCAGGCGGCGCGTTTAGCCCGTTTGGTGATATCACCACGTTGATGGTGTGGCAGGCGGGTCAGGTACCGTTTGGTGGTTTCTTTGCGCTATTGATGCCAGCCATCGTCAACTTTATGGTGCCAGCGGTGATCATGAATTTCTTCATCGTTAATCGTCAGCCTGCATCGCTCAAAGAGAATGTCTGGCTCAAACGTGGTGCGCGGCGCATTATCGTACTGTTTTTGATTACTGTGGCGATCTCAGTGCTGTGTCACTCGGTGCTTTATTTGCCCCCGGCGATGGGCATGATGTTTGGCCTTGGCCTACTGCAATTCTTTGGTTACTACTTACGCCGCAGCCTGCCACGCTCCCTGGAGCGCAAGCGTGAGCGTTACTCACGTCGCGGCGACTGGAAGAAGCTTGAGCAACTGGGAAGTGTTGTTCCTTTTGATATCTTCAGCCGTATTGCCCGCTCAGAGTGGGACACGTTGTTATTCTTCTATGGGGTCGTAATGTGTGTTGGCGGCCTGGGTTTCATGGGCTATTTAAGTCTATTGTCAGAAACCCTTTACGGTAGCTGGAACCCGGTGTGGGCCAACGTGGTGCTGGGGATGATTTCAGCGGTCGTTGATAACATCCCAGTGATGTTTGCGGTACTTTCCATGGCACCGGATATGTCGGAAGGCAACTGGCTGCTGATTACCTTAACCGCCGGTGTGGGCGGTAGTCTGCTTTCGATGGGGTCGGCTGCGGGTGTGGCGTTAATGGGCCAAGCACGGGGTATTTATACCTTTATGGGGCACATACGCTGGGCACCCGCTATTTTGTTGGGCTATGCTGCCAGCATTATGGTTCACCTATGGGTTAATGCAGCGCTGTTTTAAATTAGCGGCTAATTCAGATAGGTAAAACAAACGCCCCTTATCAATTGATAAGGGGCGTTTTGGTAAATGCTAGCGGTAGATTTGACCAGTTTGTCTTCGAAACTATAAATCGTGCCCAGTAATGACTTTGCAAATATCGGCAAAGCTACTGGCCGTTGGCACTGCCGAAGAGGTGACCTGCATCGTGGTTTTATTGCCCATGGCGTGTTGTATATCGGTGGCAGAAATAATACCGCGTACGCTTAATGGTTGATTTTGTTTATGCTCAGTAATCAACAAGTGCTGTTCTGTAAAACTCTCCATGGAAAGCACAAGGTCTTCAATCGTTAATGAGTTAAGTTGCTCAAAGGGCATCGCACTAAGTTTTTGCCAGGGCGTCATAATCATATCGGCTGTAATTTCCGTACGATCAAGGTTTCTCTGCTGCATCGCCAAGTTAATGCGCCGTGTTCCGATGACTTCTTTGGCGGTGAGCACGCCAATGCAGTGGTTTGCTTTGTCGAGAACAAACAATAGGCGAACACCGCCATGGCGCATTTTTAAATGAGCATCGTCGATGGGCGTATCAGCGGACACTGACTGAGGCGTGACCTGAGTAAAATCTGTTAGCACCGATAACGCAGGGCTTTCAGGTGTTAACTGTTTTGCTGTTGGCGTAATAAGCAGTGGCGTTTCACCAAACTGGATAAGTGGTTTGGGTGAGTGGACGAGCATATTCATTCAGGGAATCTCCGTTATGTGAATAGATAGGTCGTTAATGGCATTGCCTATCTTGTACTTTCACACTTGCACGGAATTCTTATGGGAATCTTAACAGCTCTCTTATGGCCGATTATTTTTTGGCTGGCGCTGTGTTAGGGCGTTCCTACTCAAGGCTACTCGCACGCGAAGCCCGCCGCTAGGGGCATGATCGAGCTGTAAGACGCCTTGATGGCGTTTGACCAAGCGCTCGACAATCGATAGCCCCAATCCCGCGCCAGCACTAGTCCCTGCACGTTGGAAGCGCTCCATCACCCGGCTGCGTTGCGCTGCAGGGATACCGGGTCCTTGATCATCCACAGTGACGATAACGTCTGTTGTCGATGCCTCAAGCGTGACCGTGATAGCACCTTGCGCAGGCGAGTGTTGAATGGCGTTACCCACTAGATTTTGTACCAGTGTTTCGATAGCGCCGGGTTCTTCTTCTATTGCCCAGTTAGCTGAGTCATCCGCATCCAATAACAGCTGTTGATGTCGCTCTGCGGCTAGCGGAGAGAGCTTTGCCAACGTTTCACGCGTTTCATGTAAGACATCAGAACAGCGATACTCGGGTAACGGTTCTTCTTCGGGGTCTAGGCGTGCCAGGGTTAATAGCTGAGAGACTAGCCGCGTTGAACGGGCTACGCCGCTGCGTAAGTGGTGCAGGGCTTCCTCTCGGTCATCGGCGTTATCAGCAGTGAGCGCATTTTGCGCATGCAAATCAAGTACTGCCAAGGGGGTGCGTAGCTCATGAGCCGCATCGGCAATAAAGCGCTTTTCGCGAATACGCAGTTGGCGGAGCCGTTCCAACAGCCGGTTTATGGCGCCAGAAATGGTCTCCAGTTCTAGGGGAAGTGGATGAAGCGTCAGCGGTTTTAGGTGGTGGGGATCGCGGGTGCGGATTTGCTCTGCCATTCGCGATAAAGGAGCGAGTCCCCAGCCGATCGACCACCAGAGTAATAGTGTCAGTAACGGTAGGCCAATAAGATCAGGTAATAAGGTGCGTAGTGCCACTGCACTGATCAGTTCACCTCGCGCATCCTCGCGCTCGCCCACCACCACACGTTTGTCTGTGCCAGTAATTTCCAGGACGTAAATGCGCCAGTCATGCTGATTCACCGCAAGCGTTGAGTAACCCGGTGGTTGCTGGGTAAGCGGTGTGTCGGGGGCGCTGGCGGAACGCAGCAGAAGACGGTCGCCTTCCCAAAGCTGAAACGCCAGCTTGCTTTCATAGCGATGGCCTGCAAAACGGTTATCGGATTGCTCTGCACGTAGCAGCGCGCCCTCCACGCTATTTAATAAAAGCGTACGATCGCTATCAGGCAGTGGTGCCTGTAGTAGCCCTTCTAGCAAACGGGCATTTTGTGCCAGGCTAGCATCATGAAGCTCTTCAATCTCATGGGCAGCATAGCGATAGCTAATAAAGCCAATCACTAGCATGCTCGCGCCAAACACAAGTAGCGCAAGCCCCAAGGTGCGCTGACGAATAGAACTCATAGACTTGCCTGGTGCCATTTAATCATCACGATTTATCCATGACATAGCCGATCCCTCTTACGGTGCGGATGACCTCAGGAAACAGCTTTCGCCGTAAATGGTGGATATGCACTTCGATAGCGTTGCTTTCGACATCCTCCTCCCAACCGTAGACTAATCGCGTTAAGGTATCGCGGGTGAACACACGGCCTGGGTGGCTCATAAACTCCTGCAGTAGCGTTAGCTCACGGCGCGAAAGTGTGATCACTTGATGTTGATAACTCACCTGTAAGGTCTGCGGATCCAGGCTAATCCCACGACAGCTGAGCAAGCCGCTGGCTTGTCCTTGGCTACGGCGCAACAAAGCACGTAAACGTGCTTTTAATTCTGCTACTTCGAAAGGTTTAGTGAGGTAGTCGTCGGCACCCGCATCCAATCCTTCAATACGGTTATCCATCGCATCGCGGGCGGTCAGAACCAAAATTGGCAGTTGGCTGCCATGCTGCCGAATAGCGCGCAGCACTTCCATTCCATCAATCGTCGGCAAACCAAGGTCTAGGATGACCGCATCAAAGGGTTCATTTTTAAGCGCATGAAGCGCGTTATTGCCATCGGCTAAATGATCTACCGTATAGTGCTCAGGTTTCAGCGCCATACGAATCCCCAACGCCAAACTCGGGTCGTCCTCAACCAGTAAAATGCGCATATCGATGGATGACTCCTTTCATTCACGGCGGGCTACTCAGGAACGTAACATGACACGTCATTCTTCTTTCGGCCACCGCTCCTTAGCCTGCGCAGTAATGCAGTGCCCACCTGAACAACGGCGTGAAGCATTACTGCATTTAGCTGCGGTGCATGATCCTACGCAGCAGCCTGCATTACAGCATGCCTTATCAACGATAAAAGCTGGCTGTGACGCTGTTTGGCAGGGCCTTTGGATAGCCACCCAAGCGGGCCATATCGAAGCCGCCGCCTGGGTACAGCCATTGGCTAATCAAACGGCTCAGCTTTGGCTGCCCAGGCAACCTAATTCGGCAACTGATGCGCTGTTGAAAGCCTTGCAGGGCTGGGTAAACGAGCAGCCGATAGCGCTATGTCATGTGGTGTTATCTGACGATGTGACCCACTGGGAAACGCCACTAGTCGCCCACAACATGCGGGTACTTGCCACCCTGGAGCACCTTATGTGGCCGTGCCAAACCGTTCAATCGCTCGCTAACCTGCTAACGCTAAGCCCCTTTGCTGAATTGTCTCCCGCACAACAGCGGGCGCTGGTAGCGAACGTTAGTGAAGGCTCGTTAGACTGCCCAGGGCTTCGCGAAGCGCTCACCATTGACACCTTGCTTGCTGGATTTTATGACCAAGCGCCGCAGGCACCAGAGCACTGGTATCAAGTGCGGCATCAAGGGAAAACCGTCGGCGTGCTATTACTTGCGCCTAACCATACGACCCAGCGCTGGTCATTGCAGTTGATGGGGCTGTTGCCTGAGTGGCGCGGCGGGGGAATGGGCAAGACAATTATTCAACAAGCGCAGGCGTTGGCTAGCAAGGCGGGAGCCAGTGACATCACGCTCACCGTTGATGCGCAGAATATCCCCGCAAAGCGTGTATATGCTCAGGCAGGGTTTACGCGTTATGCTCAGCAGCGTTTACTGGCTTGGTGTTAACTAGGTGATCGTTGGCACCTTTTTTAAACTGCTGAATAAAGCACAGAGTACGGCATAGGTTGAATTGCCGCGCTTAGTAGCATTTTCTTACGCTTAGCGTTCTCGGTATACTAATGCGATATGCACGTCTTGGCGTCTCGGTTGCCGCAGGTTGATGATGTCGCTGCCGCGCGCAGGGGTTAAGCACAAAACGTTTTATGACAAAACTCAAGAGGTGGTGAGAGTGAAATCTAAGCTGATCATGAGCGGGCTGGCGGCCCTAGGCGTCATGGCAGGCACATCCGGTGCTTATGCCCAAGACGCAGCACGTGACGCAATCGCTGAGCGCCTAGCGCCGGTAGGTCAACTTTGCTTGCAAGGCCAAGACTGTGGTACCGCAGCAGCACCGGCCGCCGCTAGTGGCGGTGGTGAGATCGATGGCGAAGGTATTTACAACAATATCTGTATGGCGTGCCACGAAACCGGCGCTGCTGGCGCTCCGGTGCGTGCTGATGAAGCCGCATGGGCTGAACGTACTGAGCAAGGCTTTGCCACGTTATTAGAGCATGCCATCAACGGTATTGGTGCAATGCCTGCTCGAGGCGGCAACCCCAACCTTTCTGACGAAGAGATGGAAGCGGCGGTGGCTTACATGGTTGAGCCTGTCATGGACGTTCCCGAGCTAGGGGGCGGTGAAGAAGAAGCGGCTGCTGAAGCGACTGAAGAGGGCGCCAGCGACGACACGGCTGTGACAGAGGATGCCGGTGAAGAGACAACTGACGCTGCAGCTAGTGAAGAAGAAGCAGCTAGCGAAGAAGCAGCAGTTGCCAGTGAAGACGAAGCTTCAAGTGGTGGCAGCGGTTTAGATGGTGAAGCGCTTTACGCCAGTGCTGGCTGTGTGGCTTGCCATGCTGCCGGTGTCGCTGGTGCGCCCAAGCTAGGTGATGCCGAAGCGTGGGGCCCGCGTATCGAGCAGGGTACCGATGCGCTCTATCAAAGTGTATTTAACGGCAAAGGCGTGATGCCGCCACGCGGTGGTAGCAGTGCCTCTGACGAAGAGATCATGGCCGTTGTCGATTACATGGTCTCAGCAGTGCAATAAACAGTTTTTGTAATAATGGCTGTTAAATTTATCCACAGGCGGGTTTTGAAACCCCCTGTGGATATTTTTTTGTGTTTTATTTTCTTAACTTGCCGCTAACTCAACAGAGAACGCAGCCCGGCAATCGCGTCTTGTCCGCGTGCCTGCTTTTTCTCGGGGTCTTCTTTATCGGCGCGTCCCTCCCACTCCAAATCATCAGCAGGCAGTTCGTCTAAAAAGCGGCTGGGCTGGCAGTCCATCAGTTCACCATACGCTTTACGCTGGCGGGCTAGCGTGAGTGTTAGCGTGCGTCTTGCCCGGGTGATGCCGACATAAGCCAAGCGGCGCTCTTCTTCTACCGTCTCCATTTCAATAGCGTTACGGTGGGGCAGCAAGTCTTCCTCTAAGCCCATCAAATACACATGGGGAAACTCCAGCCCTTTCGAGGCATGCATAGTGAGTAGTTGCACACGATCGGAGTCGTCTTCTTCGGCTTGTTGCTCGAGAATATCTCGCAGTACAAGGCGCGAAATAGCAGCTTCGACGCCATCGGTTTCCGTCGCAGTGGAATCATCTGCATCTTCGGGGTCGCGGTTTAGCGACTTTTCTAGCTGATCAATCAAAATCCATACGTTGGCCATGCGCCGTTCAGCGACGGTCGGGGCACTGGCGTTTTGGTACAGCCAGGCTTCGTAATCCATATCGCGCAGCATGTCGCGAATGGCCGCGATGGCATCGTCTTGATCCATGCGTTTGCGCACGCCATCAATAAAGTGCGTAAAGCGTGAAAGGCGCTCCACGGCCCGAGTCGGCAGCGTTTGCTCTAACCCCAGCTCGTGGCAGGCAGCAAACAGCGAAATAGAGCGTTCTGTTGCATAGTTGGCCAGCTTTTCCAGCGTGCCGGGGCCGATTTCACGGCGGGGCACGTTCACAATGCGTAAAAAGGCATTGTCATCGGCGGGATTAATTAACAGCCGCAGATAGGCCATGGTGTCCTTGATCTCGTTGCGAGAGAAAAACGACGTACCACCGGAAAGCTTGTAGGGAATTTGGTAATGCTGCAGCTTGAGCTCTAATAAACGTGCCTGAAAATTACCCCGATAGAGCACCGCAAAATCTCGCCATTCTGCCTTCTCTTTGATGCGCCGAGTCAGCATTTCGCTGGCTACCCGCTCGGACTCCGCCTCTTCATGGCGGTTGACGATGACCCGGATAGGCGCGCCATCGCCCATATCCGACCACAAGGTTTTATCGTAAACGTGCGGGTTATTGGCAATTAACGTGTTGGCCGCGCGCAAAATAGTGCCGGTCGAGCGGTAGTTCTGCTCCAGCTTAACCACTTTCAGGCGTGGGAAGTCTTCGCCAAGGGTCACTAGGTTTTCAGGCCGTGCCCCGCGCCACGCGTAGATCGACTGGTCGTCATCGCCGACCACGGTAAAGGTCGCCCGCTCGGCCATCAGCAGTTTCACCAACAGGTACTGGGAAACGTTAGTGTCCTGATACTCATCCACTAGCATGTAGTGGATTTTGTTCCGCCAGCGGGCCAGTGCCTCTGGGTCGCGTTGCAGGAGCACCACCGGCAGCAGAATCAGATCGTCGAAATCCACCGCGTTATAGGCTTTCAAGTGGCGTACATAAGCTTCATAAACCCGTGCGGCAAAGTGCTCGTCATCATCCGCGGCAAACGAAAGCGCATCACTGGGCAGCACTAAATCGTTCTTCCACGTGGATATTTTGGCTTGCACAGCGTTGATCTGCTCGGCGTCTACCTGAGCGTCTTTGTTCATTAAATCGCGCAGCAGTGCTTTGGCATCTTCCGGGTCGAACAACGAAAAGCCCGGCTTGTAGCCCAGCGTTTTCAGCTCGCCGCGGATAATATTCAGGCCCAGATTGTGAAACGTCGACACCGTTAGCCCGTGGCCCTCTTTTCCCTTCAGCATTTGCCCAACGCGCTCTTTCATCTCCCGGGCGGCTTTATTGGTGAAGGTAACCGCCGCTATTTTGCGCGCGCTCATGCCGCACTCTTGCACCAGATAGGCAATTTTGGTGGTAATAACGCTGGTTTTACCAGACCCGGCGCCCGCCAAGACCAAGCAGGGGCCATCGATATAGCGCACCGCTTCCTGCTGGCGCGGGTTTAGCCCTTTAATGCGGCTAAGAATGCTCTTTGGCGGTTGGGGCGTCATGGTGAAGGGTGACCTCTACAAGTGTTTCTTGGCAAATTCCATTACAATCAGCGGCGCTGGGCGAACGCACAATGAGTTAATAATAGGCAGGTGGTAATGTTTGAAGTAGCGCTATTTGAACCGCGTATGGCACCCAACACGGGTAACATTATGCGCTTGGTGGCTAACAATGGCTGCCGATTACATTTAATTGAACCGCTGGGCTTTGATCTCGAAGAGAAAAAGCTGCGGCGCGCTGGGCTAGATTACCGCGATCTAAACAATGTTACCCGCCATGCCGATTTTACGGCGTTTCAAGCGGCGATGCAGGGGCGCACACTATGGGCGATTACTACCAAAGGCACCCGCGCTCACAGTGACGCGACCTTCGCCCCAGGCGACGTATTGCTGTTCGGTTCAGAAACCGCAGGGCTTTCACCCCAAGTGCACGCTGCGCTGCCTGAAGAACACAAGCTGCGCATCCCCATGCAGCCCAATATCCGTAGCTTGAATCTTTCCAATGCGGTGGCCATCGTTAGCTATGAGGCGTGGCGCCAGCAAGGCTATGCTGGCGCATTAGGCAGTGAGCAATAGGTTCAGCGACTAGCCCGTGATGCCGTAGCGATCGCGATAAGCGCGCACGGCCTCGGCGTAAGCCAGCATTTCGCCGCCAGCATGCTCTTCAAGGTAAGTAAGCACTTGCTCTAAGGTGACAATACTGACAACCGGCATGCCGTACTGAGCCTGCACTTCCTGGATAGCGCTTTGCTCACCCTGGCCGCGCTCTTGGCGATCTAGCGCAATAATGACGCCGCCCGCGCGGGCACCGCTTTGCTCAATCAGGCTCATCACTTCACGGATCGCTGTACCGGCCGTAATCACGTCATCAATGATCAAAATATCTCCGGCCAGTGGTGCGCCGACAATATTGCCGCCTTCGCCGTGGGTTTTGGCTTCTTTACGATTAAACGCGTAGGGCATATCGCGGTCGTGGTGGTCGGCCAAGGCCGCGGCGGTGACCGCCGCCAAGGGAATCCCTTTATAGGCTGGGCCAAACAGCACATCCGCCTGCAGGCCGCTATCGACAATCGCTTGGGCGTAAAATCGGCCTAGCTTGGCCAAGGCACGGCCGGTTTGAAACAGGCCAGCATTGAAAAAGTAAGGGCTTACTCGCCCCGACTTAAGCGTGAACTCGCCAAACTTGAGCACGCCCTGCTCAATAGCGAAGGCAATGAAATCGCGCTGATAGGGTTGTAGAGTGGTGGCCACGGTGGTCTTCTCTTGTCGATAGGAATGTAAGTAATAGGAATCTAAGTAAACGCAACAATAAAACGGGGTTAAATAGCAAGATTTGGTTTGTCTATTTACCCAAACGTCTAAACGTCGGGTATCATACAGCAGCGACGCAAAAGGGACGATTTATGAAAATTGCCAGCATCAATGTCAATGGTATACGTGATGCCGTCGACCGTGGCTTCCTGGACTGGCTGGCTCAGCAGGATGCCGACGTGATCTGCGTGCAGAACATCAAGGCAAAAAGCTTTGAACTGGACGACTATATTCTCTATCCGGAAGGCTACGAAGGCTACTTTCTGGATGCGGAAGAAGATGGTTTCTCCGGTGTGGCACTTTATTGCCGCAAAATTCCCAAGGCGATTATGTACGGTCTTGGGTTCCCTCAGTGCGATCACGAAGGGCGCTTTCTGCAGGCGGATTATGACCGCTTCAGCATCGCTACCTTCTTGATGCCTGATGGAAGTGATCAAAAAGCCAAACAGGCGTTTATGGAGCAGTATCAAGAGTACCTGACGAAGATGTCGCGCAAACGCCGCGAATACATCATCTGCGGTACCTGGCACGTTGCCCATAAAACCATTGATTTGGCCAACTGGTCGGACAATCAGCTTACCTCTGGTTTCCGCCCTGAAGAGCGTGCCTGGATGGATCAGGTACTTGGCCCAACCGGCTTTATCGACACCTTCCGCGAAATTAATCGCGACGCAGGTGAATATACCTGGTGGCCAAAGCTCGACCAAGACGTGCCCCGTGAGCGCCAAGAAGGCTGGCGGATCGACTATCAGCTGGTCGGCCCCAACTTCCGTCGCCATGTGGTTGACGCGTGGATTGATTACGATGCGACCTTCTCCGAGTTCGCACCGCTGATCGTTGAGTATGACTTAGCGCTGTAAGCGCTCACTTTCCCGCGTCGCGTTACCCGTCTCAGCAACAGGCCAGCTTAAAAGCTGGCCTGTTTGCGTAAGCGCGTAAGTTAGTTGCCAAGTAACGCCTTAGCCGCGAATACCCAGTGCTTCGCGCTGTTTTTCGCGTAGCTCGGAGCCCGCTTTCTCAGCGAGATCAAGCATCGCATTCAGCTCGGCACGGTTAAACGCACCCGCCTCTGCAGTCCCCTGGACTTCAATCAGCTCGCCGCTTTCAGTCATCACCACGTTCAGATCGGTGTCAGCTTTGCTATCTTCCGGATAATCCAGATCTAGTACCGGCACGCCTTTATAAATACCCACCGAAATCGCGCTAACCAGCTGTTTAAAGGGGTCACCTTTAATTTTCTTCTCGCGCTGTAGGTAGCGAATGGCATCCACCAGTGCCACGCAGCCGCCAGTAATCGACGCGGTACGAGTGCCACCGTCGGCCTGGATCACATCGCAATCCACGGTAATGGTGAATTCGCCCAACTTCTTCAAGTTCACAGACGCGCGCAGGCTACGGCCGATCAAGCGCTGAATTTCTAGCGTCCGGCCACCCTGTTTACCGCGCGTCGCTTCACGGCCACTGCGGGTATGAGTGGCACGGGGCAGCATGCCGTACTCAGCGGTGATCCAACCCTGATTTTTGCCACGCAGCCAGCGCGGTACGCCCGCTTCTACGCTCGCATTACACAGCACCTTGGTATCGCCAAACTCGACCAGTACCGAACCTTCTGCATGGCGAGTGTAATCGCGGGTTATGCGAATTTCACGAAGCTGGTCGGCTTCACGACCGCTAGGGCGAACAACATCAGGACGCATAGCACCTCACATCAATTTAACAGTGGGAAAGCCCACTATTGTACACGTCTGTGAGTACGCTGATTCGCTTAACATCTAGCGTTAGTCGAGACGTCCTGCGTATAGCTTCTTGAAAGCGGCATAACGCGACGTGTGCAGCTCGTGCATTACTACATCAGGCTCTAATACGTGTTCACCTGGGGTGAGGCCATTGGCAACGCTAAGAACCTCACCATTGGCCTGGGCAGCCAGGGCCGCCACGGCTACCCCAAGGAGTACGGGTTCCGGCGCATCCGCGAGTACAACCCGACAACCGGTACCGTCGGCATAGAGCTTGCGCAGCAGTGGTGAACGTCCATGGCCACCGCTGAGGTGCAGGGTATCGATGGCATAACCATGGGCATTCATACGTTCTATGATGGCGCGGGTGCCGTAAACCAGTGAGGTGGCTGCCGCCCAATAGACCTTGATGAAGCTCTCGCGAGGCGTATCAAGGGTCAACCCCGTGATGGTGCCGCGAATGTCTGGATCCGCCAAGGGCGAGCGGTTGCCAATAAAGTCAGGGCAAACATGGGTATCAGGAGCTGGGTCGCCGGATGCCAAGCGCTCGAGCAGCGTTTCCGATAACGCGCCGTGAAGGTCGTCGCCAAATTCACTGCTGGCTGAAAATAGTGCTGCGAGGTGGTCCAGAAGAGCACCGGTAATGCTTTGCCCCCCTTCGTTGGCGACAAAACCATCGCATAGCGCCCCCGGATAGGGACCCCACACACCGGGTACCTCGCGGCGTTCTGGCAGGGCGCCGATATGACAGGTGGAGGTGCCGCCAATCACGGCAAGGCGGCGTTCGGGAGCATCCGTGAGGCTTCTGCCTAGTGTGCCAAGCGCACCGGCATAGGCATCAATCATGCCCACTGCGAAGGTACATCGAGTCGTTAGCCCCAAGTCATTGGCGGCTTCTTCGGTCAACTGCCCAAGTGCTACGCCCACCGGAAGGGCTTGTTCAGGCAGGCGGGCGCACTCGATTACATCCTGCATATCAATCTGTTTTAGAAAGTCGTGGTCCCAGCCATGACCAGGGCGAGGGTCAAACGTCCACTTGCAGGAGAGCATGCAGACCGAGCGCTCAACAGAACCGGTGCACTTAAAGCCAAGCCAGTCGCCTAGATCACCCGCGTAGCCAATCTGGGCGTAAAGCTCGGGCCGGTGCCGCTTCAACCACATGAGCTTAGGCATCTGCATCTCGGGAGACATGACGCCACCCAGGTTACGTAGCGGCGCTGCGTGGGTAGCCGTGCACTCAGCGGCTTCTGCGGTGGCTCGGTGATCCATCCATACAATGATATTCCATGCTTCATCACCTGGAGAGAGCGCTAGCGGCTTATCCTGCTTATCAAGGAGCACCAACGAACAGGTGGCGCTTACTGACATACTGGTGATGGAATCGGACGTCACACCGGCTGACTCGCGGGCGCGCTGGGTTGCACTGCATACCGCGCGCCAGATATCCGTTGAACTCTGCTCCACGTGATGCTCGGCAGGGCGATGCATTGCAATCGATGTTTTTGCTTCGGCTAGCATCACACCATCCGAGGTGAAAATGCCCGCCCGGGCGCTGCCAGTACCAATATCGATGCCTAGAACGTGTTCTTGATGACTCATGGGAAAACCTTACTCAAGACTGTTTGATAAATGGCATACGCAGTGCCATTACAATAATTAGAAAAGCCCCCCATACTGCGGTGGCCAGATGCTGGCTGGCGCCCATCAGGTTCATTCCCGAGGCGATTACCTGCAGGCTCATCAAGCCCAACACCAGTGGCAGTACGCGGCCAAAACCACCAAAGGGGTTCGCCCCAGCCAGGAAACAGGCCAGCACCGTAATCAGTAGGTAACTCTCGCCATGGCCGACACGTACAGAGTTAAAGCGGGCGAGCATCACCATGCCTGCTAACCCTGCCAGAATGCCGGAAATCGTGTAGACGGTGATCAGCACACGCTTGACGTTAATGCCTGAGTACTCCGTCGCGCGAGGGTTGGAGCCCAGCATATAAATTGAAAAGCCAGTGCGGGTGAAATGCATGATGTAGATCAATCCTGCGGCAGCGGCGAGAAAGATCAGCATGGGGATGGGAATGCCTAAAAAGCTGCCGCTGCCGATGGTTTGAAATACCTCTGGCATGCCTGAAATACCGCCACCGCGGGTTAAAAACTCACCTACCCCTTGGAGAAAAATCATCGCGCCTAGCGAGACTAAAATAGGATGTGCGCCGACATAGGCAACGATAACGCCAATCAAAAAGCCTGCTGCCGCGCCAACGGCAAGCCCGGCGATAATCGCCATGGGAACGCTTAGTATGCCCATGCCCGCCAGTAACCCCTGTACCAGCCAGGCAGTCATCAACCCTGCGATATTGGCGGTAAAGGTCACTGAGAGATTCAAGCCGCCAGAAATAATCGGCAGTAGCATTGCCAGTGAAAGTAGCCCCAGCTCGGGTAACTGCATCGACATCGAGCCAAAATTGGTGGCGGTCAGAAAACCCGGTGCCAGTAGCGAGAAGAGCCCAATACTGCCGATGAGCAGAGCCGTCATGGCGATGACTTCGATGGTATCGCCTCCCAGGCGGAGCCCGGCCATGGAGTGTTGCTTATTCAGGCGCTTATTCATACGTTCCTCGCCTTGGTAGTGCGGGGCAACAGGTTGCCAAGGTTGCTGGTGGTGATCGCAATCAATATGATCAGCCCGACAATCATGCGGAAGGCATAGGGAGTAACACCCAGCAGGTTTAAGCCGTTTTGGACAACGGCGAGAAGCAGTACCCCGAGCACGGCACCGAGCACTGAGCCGCGCCCGCCACCCAGGGTCGCGCCGCCGAGTACGACCGCCGCTAGAATCGGTAACTCCTGGCCGATCAAGGCGTTGGGCACAACCTCTTGTACGATATGCGCTTGCATCAGACCCGCCATTCCCGCGCATAGCCCCAGCCAGCCGTAGGCAAAGGCATGAATTTTCCAGGCGCTAACGCCAGAGCGGCGAGCTGACTCGGGGCTTGAACCGAAACCGTAGAGAGCACGCCCAAAACCGGTACGGGCCAACATGAACCAAGTAAAGATCACCATCACCACCATCACTGCTGCAGGTAAGTAGAGCGTGGCTGATCCGCGTTCGGCAGGTAGATCAAGCAGCGGAACGGAATAGTAGAGCCAATCGGGAATATCGTAGATGGAGACTCCGCTGGTGAAGTACATCAAAAGGCCGAAAAACAGGTTAAAGGTGCCGATGGTGACGATGATCGACACGATTCGGAAGCGATGGATCAGCAGTGCATTGAAGAGTCCCAGCAGCATGCCAACCAACATCGAAAGTAGGATGCCAAGTAACCAGTTACCCCCACCCAGGTAATTCATCAGCAGTGACAACACCACGTACTGCACCACGGATGCCGCCACTGCGAAGGAAATATCTATCCCCCCCGCAATCAGAACGACGACTAGGCCCACCGCAAAGATGATATTGACCGACTGATTGTTAAGCAGGTCGAACAGGTTTTGAAAGCTGAGAAAGCTGTCGGTGGCTAGTGCCAACACCACGCACAGCAACATGAGAATACAAAAGAGCGTCCCCTCTGTGCCGATCCTTCTGTTTAGCAGTCGTTTATGCATTGATGATCGCCTCCAGCGCTTCTTCCGTAGTCTCCGCAGGTATGACCTCGGAGTAGATGCGCCCCTCGCGCAGTACAAGCGCCCGGTCAGCGTTCATCCAGATTTCCCCCGCCTCATCCGAAATCAGAATGATGGCCATGCCCTGATCGGCAAGATCCCTAATGATGTCGAAAATACCGGCTTTAGCGCCGACATCGACGCCGATAGTGGGACAATCAAGAATGAGAACGTCGGGTTCAGTGGCCAGCCATTTAGCGAGCGCGATGCGTTGTTGGTTACCACCGGAAAGTGAAGAGACCGCCAGCTCGGCGTCACTCACCTTGGTTTTAAGCTGTTCTATCCAGTGAGCGGTCAGCGCCTTGATACGTTGAGGGGAAAGAAAAAAGCGTGGTTTTTCCAGACTTGGTAGTACGGTCACTGCGGTGTTCATAGTGATGGACTGGTTTTGCACCAAGCCAAGATTGAGTCGATCTTCAGAGAGATAGGCAATTCGATGGCGCACGGCATCGCGGTTGGAGTGTAGTGTCAGCGGCTGCCCCTCTTTTAGCAACTGCCCTGAAGTGGGTTGTGTCATCCCGAAAATTGTATGAGCTATTTCGGTACGCCCTGCACCCAGCAAACCCGTCAGACCGAGAATTTCACCGCGATGCAGGGTGAAAGAGATGTTTTCAAACTCCCCTTCACGGCTTAAGTTTTTAAGCTCCAGTACCGGGGCGCCTTTGTGTGTGTCAGCACGAGGGGTCTGTTCAAGTTCAAGCCCGGTCATCAAGGTTGAAAGCCGTGCTTGGGTCATCCCTTCGGTGGGGTAGGTGCCGACCAGCTCCCCGTTGCGGAGCACAGTGACGCGTTGGCATACCTCCAACACTTCCACCAGCCGGTGGCTGACCAATACAATGGAAATGCCTTTCGCCGCCAGCGAGCGGGTAATGCCCAGCAGCGTCTGCACCTCTTTATAGGTAAGCGAGGCAGTGGGCTCATCCATAAAAATAATACTGGCCCCAGCACGCAACACGCGACAAATCGCCACCAGTTGACGATGGGCAATTGAGAGATCTTCAACACGGGCCATGGGATCCAGGTCGAGGCCAAACTGCTGAATGATCTCACGGGATTGGGTCAGTGCAGCTTTATAGGAAATAGGTCGCCAAGGCTTAGCAACGTAATCATCAAAGACGATATTTTCAGCGACGGTTAAGTGCGGAAACAGCGCAAGGTCTTGCCAGATAACATGAATACCCCGGCTGCGTGCCTCTTTCGGACTAATGGCAGAGAGAGTTTCATCGCCAAACGTGAACTCTATGCCGGGTTCAGGCTTGTAAACACCGTTGATAATTTTAATGAGCGTACTTTTGCCACAACCGTTTTCACCCGCAAGGCAAAGCACCTCACCCCGGCGAAGTTCGAATTCGACATCGTTGAGGACGCGGCTTTGTCCGAAAACTTTGCTGACGTGGCGCGCTCGAATCGCGATATCGCCCATTGGAGGCTCCTTTCTTAACATCACTGCCGCGCTCTTCAGGAGCGCGGCAGTCTCTACACGATCAAGCAGGGCGGTTTTACAGGCCGAGTTCTGCCAACTCATCTACGCTATCTTTGCTCAGCTTGAGTGGCTGTGAGGCAAAGATGGTTTTGCCGTCCAGGGTAACTTCACCCAGTACCGGCAAGTCGGCACCATCGGTAATCTCTTCGCCGTTATAGAGCATCTCGCCCAGGGCAACGAATGCTTTGCCTGCCTCCAAGGGACTCCACTGGAAACCACCAGTAATCACGCCTTCATGCACTAAGCGACGGCCCTGACCTGGAGAGAAAAGGCCCATGACCGCTACGTCCCCTTCCAGACCACGCTCTTTCACGGCCCGCGCCGCGCCGATGGTTCCCTGGCTGCCAAACGACATGATTCCGGCTAAGTCTTCGTGGGCACGCAGTAAGTCCAGGGTGGTGTTGCGGCTATCGTCGACGCTTTCGGCAACGCCGAAACGATCAGCAGCTTGGGTCAAGCCCGAGCAGTTATCATCAAGCCAGTTCACGGCCGCATCGGCCCAGGCGTTGTGAGCGGGCACGCTGAGGCCGCCGACGTAAACAGCATAAGAGCCTTCGCAGCCGGTAGTGTCAGCCAATAGCTTGGCGTGCTCTTCACCTAACTGCTGCGCTGAAATCATTTCAAAGTCGTAGTCGATGTTGATCGATTCAGGGCTTTCATGAGTCAGGACGATAATTCCCTGATCACGTGCCCGTTCCAATACCGGCTCAAGAACCTCACGATCATTCGGGACAACACCGATGACATCAACGCCACGGCTGATTAGATCTTCTATTGCGCGTACCTGCAGGGCGGGGTCAGCACTGGTGGGACCCACCATATAGGCTTCTACGCCAAGCTCTTCACCCATTTGTTCAATGCCCATTTCCATAGCATTGAACCAAGGGATGCCACCGACCTTGGCGACCACGGCAATTGTAGGAGACTCCTGAGCCATTGCGCCGGTGCTGCCGATAATGCCTGTTAGCGTAGCTGCGGTAAGAAGTGCTTTGTATTTCATTGTGATTTCCTGCTTGCTGTTGGCTGACCCAATCAGTGGAATAGAGTGCATTGAAGCGCTTTAATAATGCTGCTGTACGTTGCGCCATGGTCAAATGAAACGGCGCAGGCTCTTCATAGCGTCACAATACATAGGGATTTAATGCATAAAAACGTTACACAGTGCTGGATACGTTGAGTGGTACCTAAGCGATGCGTCATCGCTATTGTCATTTAATCAACAATGCACAATCGGTTGTGCATAGCGTAGGATTGATCTAATGCATCATCACGTCAATGCTACTTTTATCTAATTGCAAGGAGCTGCCACGTGGTTAGCAATTCTTCATCCAAGCGGCTGACTATTTACGACCTGGCGAGGTTGGCAGAAACATCGCCCAGTACTGTCAGTGCCGTGCTCAACGGCACATGGCAGCGCCGACGTATCAGTAAGAAGCTTGCCAGCAAAATTCTTTCGCTCGCCCAGTCGGAGGGCTACTCGGCCAACATGCAGGCCCGTGCTTTGCGGCGCGAGCGCTCAGGTATCATTGGCATGATACTGCCGCTGTACGACAACCGCTATTTCAGTTCGATAGCCCAACACTTCGAATCGGAAGCGCGTCGGCGGGGGCTGTTTGCGATTGTTTCGTGTACGAATCGAGATCCCAAGCAAGAGTGTGAAGCCGCCCGTATGATGCTTGCTTACCGTGTCGAGTGCCTGGTATGCACCGGGGCAACGGATCCAGATACGATTGCGCAGATGTGTGCCGAGAGCGGCGTGCAAAGCATTAATCTCGACCTTCCTGGCAGTAAAGCACCATCGGTGATTTCCAATAACCGTGAAGGCGCGCGACAGCTTACCCACGCCATCCTCAACCGCCTTGCCAAAGAGAAGCGCAGTGATGACCCTGTGCTATTTATTGGCGGTCGTGATGAGGATCACAATACCCGCGAGCGTATTGCCGGCTTCAAGCAAGCCAGAGCGGAAATGGGGCTGGCGACGGCGGAAGAGAATATCCTCCCCTGCGATTATGCTGCCGATAAGTCCCAGGCTGCGCTGGAAACATACATGCGGAATTGTTCTACTCTGCCTAGTGCTATGTTCGTCAACTCGACGATTTCTCTTGAGGGCGTCGTTCGTGGGTTGCAGCTAAATGGCTATTATCTAGATGACATTATTTTTGGATGTTTTGACTGGGATCCGCTTGCCGCTGCCTTTCATCCGCGCTTGATGATGGTTCGGCAAAATGTAATTGAGATGATTGACTGCGTCTTCGAACTGATTGATACCCCGCCGCAGGACCCCAGTCTGCTCATAGAGGTTCAGCCAGAAGTAATAGGTGTTTGATGTGCGCTCTCGCACAGCATTTACTTAATCAAATGAATAGGCTAGCCATTTAGGGCGAAGCTTTATACACCATTATTCACTACCAGGATGAAACATGGCCATTTCCAGCCACGTACACAGCATGACTGCCTTTGCCCGCACCGAGCAGGCTGCCCCGTTTGGCACTCTGCAGGTAGAAATCCGCTCGGTGAATCAGCGCTACCTGGAACCGCACTTTCGCCTGCCCGACGCTCTACGCGAGCTGGAGCCAGTGCTACGCGATGCCTTACGCACGCGCCTAGCGCGGGGCAAGGTAGAGTGCAGCCTGCGTTTTGAAGCCGCCGAAGCCAACCAAGCCCCTGCGGTTAACGCCCAGCGCTTAAAAGAAATAGCCGATGCCCTGGCCGCTATTCAGCAACAGGTACCCAGTGCCGTGCCGCCCACCACGCTGGCGTTGCTTAACCAACCCGGCGTTATGGAAACCCAGCACCTCGACCAAGACGCCATCAAAGCCGCCGCCAAAACGCTATTTGATCAAGCACTGAACGAGTTGATCGACGCCCGCGCCCGGGAGGGCGAAAAACTCGCTGAGATGATCACCACTCGCCTAACGGCTGTCAGTGAACAAGTCGCCACTGTGCGTAGCCTGCTGCCGCAAATTTTAGAGCGCCAGCGCGCCCAACTGCTGGAACGCTTAGACGTCGCCAAAACCGAACTCGACCCCCAGCGCCTGGAAGCCGAACTGGTACTGGTCGCGCAGAAAGCCGATGTAGACGAAGAACTGGACCGCCTCACCGCACATATAGCAGAAGTGAGCCACCAGCTCGCCCAAAAAGGCCCCAAAGGCCGCCGGTTGGACTTCTTGATGCAGGAACTTAATCGCGAAGCCAATACACTGTCGTCAAAATCCGTGGTGGCTGAGACAACCCGCTGCGCGGTGGAGTTAAAGGTGCTGATTGAGCAGATGCGGGAGCAGATTCAGAATATTGAGTGATGGTGTAGTGTTTATCCCATGTTTGATGGAAGTATCAGCTATGGAAGGAGAGTCTCTATCGAATGGTTAACAGGAAAATATAGGTCTATAATCCGTTTTACCGGATCGTTGTCCTGCCAAGGAGTCGCTCGTGAATCAAGCAGAACTGAACAAAGAAGAACTGTGCCGCTTTATTTGCCAGGAGTTACCTAGTCACCGCTTACAACAAATGCTCGAAAGCATAGAGGCGGCTTTTCAGAAGAGCGATAGCCATCTCAAAGAGACGTATAAGCATGTGCCTCTGGCTGGGCCAGGGCCGCAGTCCCATCATTTCACCGTGCAGGAAGCACTGCTGAGCCTGCCAAAAGATGAGAACTTTGAAGTAAGTAACCAAGTCACTAAGCCCGCTGGTGGCCACTATGCCTTGGTTCGTGCCAGTAGTATGCAGATCACCACGAGCGTTATTACCATGGGAAGGACGCCACCCATACGCGATGCGCGTTTTAGACGTCTGCTTGGGCTCATCAATAAAAGGTTGGAGAAACAACATCCTGATCTTTTTAAGGCATCCGCCTCACCTTTAGGGCCCAGCCAAGAAGCTCTTCATGCGTTGTTGCTCCCCCACACAATGAAGTGGACAGACAGCAGCGATCATAGCAGCCCAATCGGTGTGGCCATCGCGGTGCCTTACAGTGACCCTCGGGCGGGGTTTCATCTGTTTATGGATGTAGGCCAGTTGTGGCAGTACTACAGTGAAGTAGGCGATGAGGTAGAAGATATTGCCTATCCGACCCTGCGTGATAGGATGCGTCGCGCAGAAAACCGAGACCAAAGTGAAGGTGGAAACGAGTGACATGAGAACAGGGGTGGATGGCTTTCAAGGTCAGCGGTTAAACCAACTGCGTACGGCCCAAAATTTGACCCTCGCGGAGCTGGGAGAGAAAGTAGGTCGCTCTTCCAGTACGTTGTCGGCCTGGGAAAAAGGTACCCAGCTACCTGAGGCCGAGTCATTTGATCGCCTTTGCCATGTGTTTCAAGTCTCCCGCATGTGGTTTTTGAAGCCTGTTCCTCCTGTTATTCAGGAAAGCCAGCGACCTTACTTTTTCCGTTCACAAGCCTCTGTCCACAAGCAGGCACGTGAAAGGTCACAACTTTATTTAGCGTGGTTGCAAGAAATCTCTGACTTCTTCCAGGATGCAATGGAGTGGCCAGACGTTAACGTGCCGATGCTGGAGGCAGACGACTGCCGATTGATCAGCGATGAAGAAATAGAAGACATCGCCAGAGAGTGCCGTGAGGCTTGGAAGTTAGGTTCTGCACCAATCCCAAACGTGATCCAGGTTATGGAAAATGCAGGGATCATCTGCACTCGCGCCACCCTGGGGCACGTCAAAATGGACGGTGTTTCCCATGTCTCTGTTTTGGATGGTCGCCCCTACGTGCTGATCGCTGAGGACAAAGCGAATGCTATCCGTAACCGTTTTGACGCCGCACATGAGTTAGGACACCTCGTACTGCACTCAAAAATACCGGCTGCGCAATACGCTAAAAAAGAGCTGTATGACCTGTTAGAAGAACAAGCGCATCGCTTTGCCAGCGCTTTTTTAATGCCGCCTGAGAGTTTTGCGCAAGAGGTCGTATGGCCAACGCTGGATAACTTGCTTTCGCTTAAGTCACGCTGGAAAGTCTCAGTGGCTTCAATGATTGTGCGTTGTAGAGATTTATCACTGCTAACTGAACAGTTAGAGCTAAGGCTGTGGAAAGGGCGCTCGGCGCGTAAATGGACGAAAGGCGAGCCAGGCGATGATGCCCTGGCTTTCGAGCAGCCCAAGCTGATGATGCGCGGCGCGCACCTTCTGGTAGATAACGGCATCTTTGAGCGCACTGAGCTGGTTCACCAGATTGGCCTGCCGCCAGAGACGATTGAGATGCTGTGTAATTTACGTCCTGGTTATCTGTGTGCTCAGCCTAGTGCTGGGGATAACGTGGTGCCTCTCAAGCTCAAGCGTACTGCCAGGGCTAGCCGGTCAAAGCAGGCAGAGGTTCTGCCGTTTCAGAAGTAAAGATGGCTGTTTGCACCCTAATGTGGTCGTCATCGGCAGCTAATAAAATTTGTGTCTGCTGATCACATTCTTTAGTTAACCCTCATCGTTTTTTTGCTAATAATGCTCTTCAATATACGCATACGCTTTCTGGAATAGATCTTTATCTTTACCCAACCCAAACTGGGCCAGCGTTACCATGAGAGCCTTCTGAATTTGTCGCGGGCCACTGTGGGTATTCTGCCAGCCGTCAAAGCGCTTGGCTTTGACGATTTTGTCGATTTGCTCGACTACATCGCCAATGATTTTGGGCGTGGTTTCTGGTCGGGTTTCGAGGAATAATGTGGTCAGGGCCTGCTTATTATCCTCTTCTGTTACCACATGCTCACCGGTTTCTCGCTCGGCTTGCACGGTGTCTTTGGCGGTATCTAACAGGCCTTTCAGCCAGTCGATGGCTTTGATAACGCCTGCTTCGTAATCCTGGCGCAGCTTTTCCAGGCGCTCACCCAAGGCGACAAATTTTGGATCACTATTGCCTCGCAACCTGCCCATTAGGTCAATTTCCAGGCGTTTGGCGCGTTGTTCCTGTTCTTTATCGGTTAGGGCAAAAATGGCGTGTTCATCCATGATGAGTTCGTCGATATCATCACGAATACGATTGATGTCGGTATGCTCATGGATCATCTTGATGGTTTCAGGCCCGAGAGCCGCCCATACTAACGTGCCGGTTTGACCAACAGGGCGTACGGATTCGTAAATTTGGGCAAGCCATTTATAGTCTTGTTGGTAGGGGGTGAGGAACGTATCAGGGCTAATGGCCGACCATAGCTTGGCTAATATGCCAAAGCAGGCGGCGAACTCATCACGCTTTTCATTGGTGGGTAGGCACTCTTGTGCCGCGATAATGCCTTCAAACCCTTCCAGCGTGCGGTCCACTTGCGGGAAGAAGGACAAACACTTATCTAACTGAGCCGGTAATAATTCTTTAAAGGCTTCAATGCCTTCTACCACGCCGTCGATTTCTTCGGGGTTGTAGGCCAGCGCGGTGCGTAAGTTCTCGAATACCCCAAGGTAATCAATGATCAAGCCCATGTCTTTGCGAACATCGCTGGTTTCGTACAAGCGGTTAGTACGGCACATGGCTTGCAGCAGGGTGTGGTCGCGTAGGGGCTTGTCTAAATACATGCAGTAGCAGATAGGCGCATCGAAGCCGGTTAACAGCTTGGCGGTGACTATTAACAGTTGAAGCGGGTGCTTGGGATCTTTATAGCTTTCAATCAGATCTTTTTGGGTCTGATCTTCAGCATCAATATGCTGCCAGCGCTCAAAATCAGCTTGCTGAATGGGGAGTGCCAGCTCGTTATGCCATTTACGCCAGTCGTGATTGGTTCTCTCTTGTTGGTCCTTTTTGGAGGAGTGAATAGGCGCCTGGTCCACATTCATCACTACTTCTAACGCATCAAACCCCAGCTTTTCACCCAGCAGGTAATACATCTGTACACAGGCTTCGCGGTCGTACATAACCACCATGCCTTTCATTTTTTTCGGCTTAACATGGCTGGTAAAGTGCTGGGCGATGTCGCTGCTGACGGCGGCCATCCGTTTAGGCGCTTTGAGCATGATGGCCAATTTGCCTGCGCGTTTTGAAAGGGCAGCTTTTTCTTCGTCGTCCAGATTGTTGTCTTTAGCAAGCTGCTCAAACTCTTCGTTGATCGCGTCTCGGTCTACCCGCAGTTCTGCCAGGCGTGGTTCAAACTTCACGGGGTTGGTAGCCCCGTCGCGGATCGATTGCTTGTAGCTATAGCGGCTCATGTAGCGGCCGGGGTCATCCTCAGCGCCAAACAGTTTGAAGGTGTTGCGGTCGATGCCGGAAATCGGCGTACCGGTTAGGCCGTAGAAGTGCGCATTCGGCAGTGCCCAGCGCATTTTATCGCCAAGGCCGCCTTCCTGGGTGCGGTGGGCTTCATCCACCAGCACAATAATGTTGTCTCGGTTATTCAGGCCGTTTAGGTTGTTCTGGTCTATCTCAATTTCTTTAAACTTAAAAATAGTGGTGATCAAAATGCCACGGCTGTCCTGCTCAATATGCTCGCCGAGTTTTTTGCAGCTTTGCACTTTGATCAGGTTTTTCACATCTGCCCCACCGAAGGTTTCATTAATCTGGCTATCCAGATCGCGTCGATCAACGACCACCAGCACCGTGGGGTTCTTCAACTGGTTGTCGGTGCGCAGCATTTTTGCAGCGTAGAGCATCAGTAATGATTTACCCGAGCCCTGGAAATGCCAGATTAAGCCCTTTTTCGGGTAGCCCTTTCTGACCCTTTCAACAATCTGTTGGGCGGCTTCAAACTGAGGGTAGCGCGGTAAAATTTTGCTGCGCTTTGGCGGCGTGTTTTTGCCGGTTTTGACAGTGGAAAACAGTGCAAAGGATTCCAGCAGCTGCAGTAACGTTTGCGGATTTAGCAAGCCTTCACAGCTGTTTAGCACTGATGCCAAGCCGGGCAGAATATCGTCGCGTTGGTCGGTATGGTGCCAAGGGCCCCAATCTTTTACTCGGGCATTAATAGCGCCGTAAGCAAAGGTTTTGCCTTCGCTGGCAAAGCACAGCAGGTTGGGCACAAAAAAGCGCTCAACGTTTTTCCAGTAGTGCTTTTTACCGCCCATAAAATCGGCGGCACCATCTTGCCAGGTGACGCTTGGCCGGGTGGCCGTTTTGACTTCGCCTACCACCAAGGGGATGCCGTTTACGTACAGCACGATATCAAAATACACCTCCGTGGCGGCTATATAGTGCACCTGCTTTGCTACCACAAAGTGGTTGTTTTCAATATCATCAAAATCAATCAGGTTAATGGTGATATGGTCGCCGTTCTCGCCGAAAGGCAGCGTTTTGTCGGCCATTAACCACTCATGGAAGTTCTCATTGGCCTTCACTAGGCCGGTATGCGGGGCTTCCAATACCACGGCACGCAGCTTGTGAATCACCTCATCGGCATAGTCAGGCTGTTTGGTAATATCTGGGTTTAACGAACAAAGCGCATCTTTGAGCCACTCATCGACAAAGATATCCTGCGCTTGCTTAGGCAGGCTATCTCCGTAGCAGTAGGTCCATTTTACTCCACTTAAACCTATCAAGCGGTCGATAACTCCATTTTCTGTGACGGTTTGTTCGTTAAACATTATTTATCCTAAGAAGTGATTCAGCAGTGACTTTTGAACTTTACGATCAAATTTTATGCTTTCTATTTTGCGCATCAATGCCAAAAACTTCCGCTGCTCGTCTAGGTTCGGAAGATAGACAATCAGCTTTTTAAAATCAGCTAAAGTAAGCTTTGGCCTTGTTTGCCCAGCGGTAATCATCCTTACCTGCTGCCTAAAAAATCGAGAATTTGCTACATAGGCCAGGTATTCAGGCTCCACAACACCCAGATTAGGTCTCAGTCTTATAATGTCTGCTGTAATAATGCCTGTACCTAATAGCTCCGGGTATACTGCTGCGATGCCTGGAGGCAACCCCATTTTGGTAAAAATTACATCACCCGCCAGAGCTTTGTGCGCAACTAATTTTTCAAACTTTTCGTCATCTACAAAAGTGTCGCTAATCCACTCTAATCGATTTGGTTGAACATCTCTTACAAAAATGACCGGATGCCCAGATTTTCTAAAATCACTTACGACCAAATCGCTGCCAAACGGTCCTATTACGAAGCTGTTCCTTTCGTTGACAGCTAGGTCTTTCAGTGTATATTTCGACCATTCCTTTGGAATGTTAATTTCGCCAGCTTGCTTTAAGCTTCGAATGGCATGATTTGAATGGGTTTTATGTAGAACCAGCATATCCTTCAGCATCGACAGGGAGACTTCACATGCCGAAGAAATACCTTCTATTACAAAAGTTTTTTCTAGGGCTTTCTCCTGCTGCGCCTGCATAGTCTTGTCTGAAAGCTCAAATCTATATTCTGCCAACGACTTAAATTTTGTTCTCGGCGAGAGTGAGCCTGAAGAGGTTTTAATTGACCACTCCCAGAAGGATTCTGATTGAATTAAAAATGGTAATAACCCTTTTCTTATATCGCTTTTGTTATCAATAACAATTATGTCGTTGGAGCAGATCCCATCAAACTCAGCAATAGCAGCCTTCTTTAAGTAAGGACGGCGCTTACCAAATAGGATATGCCCTTTCTTAAACACACGCGTAAAGCTTGGATTATCTTCAGCAATCATTCCCCAGCGTTTAATCTTGAGAGAGCCTGAGTCTAAGTGCTCAAGACCAATATAGCGCTCATAACCATCGGCAATCGGGTCTTTGGTGGTGAGCTTTACTTCGCGGCAAATATCGCCAAATTTAACGGTCTGTTTCTCACTCATTACTGCACTTCCTTACCGTTAACTTCGGTCGCTCTCGGCGCCCTGCCTTCCGCGACACTCGTACTTCCTTGTATGTCGTAGCCTAGTTCGCCTAAGCTTTTAAATAACGTATTAGTCTGCTTTTTCAACTGCACTCGGCCGACTTTCCAAGCCTCGATGGCATGTTCAATATCATGCACTTCACCATCACTTTTTGCCTGCACATACAGCGGAATTGATAGGTTGTAGAGGTTCTCTTTAATAGTGCCGATATCTACCAAGGCGGTAATATCGCTCTGGCTTTCTGGATCGAAGTAAGCCTTACACAATACCGCTAAATCATCATCCGATAAGCGGCTATGGGCGCGTTCGCGAGTCACATGCTCCACGCCATTGATAAACAATATCTTGTTGTTGCGCTCTGCGGGCTTGTTGCAATTAAGCACCACCACGCAGGATTCCATCGGCGAGTTATAGAACAGGTTTGGCCCTAGACCAATCACCGCTTCAATAATATCGGCTTCAATCACCTGTTTGCGAATGGCCTGTTCAGAATCACGGAACAGAACGCCGTGGGGCCAGAGCATCGCGGCGCGGCCAGTGTCTGGATTTAGGCTCTTGATGATATGGGTGTAAAACGCATAGTCAGCACAGCCTTGTGGCGGCACGCCGTAAAGGTTGCGGCCATACGGGTCGGCGGCGAACTTATCGCGGCTCCACTTTTTGATGGAGTATGGCGGGTTGGCGAAGATGACATCAAACTGCTTGAGCTGGTCGTTTTCGATAAATTTGGGTTCGGCCAGAGTGTCACCGCGCAGCACGTCAAACTCTTCGATATCGTGCAGGAACATATTCATGCGGGCGATGGCCGAGGTAAGCAGGTTTACCTCTTGCCCATAGAGATGAACACTGCGCCACTCTTTACCTTGTGAGCGTAAATCCATCACCGCATTTAGCAGCATACCGCCGGTGCCACAGGTGGGGTCGTAGGCGGTTTCGCCGGGCTTCAAGCCCATGATGCGCGTCATCAGATGCACCACGGTTCGGTTGGTGTAGAACTCTGCAGCGGTGTGGCCTGAGTCGTCGGCGAATTTTTTGATCAGGTATTCGTAGGCTTCACCTAAGTCATCTTGGGCGACTGACTTAATCCCTAACGGTATTTTACTGAAGTGCTCAATCAAATCGGCCAGCAGGTGATCCGGCAGGCGCTGTTTATTGGTCCATTGGGCGTCACCAAATACGCCATGCAGCCGTGGGTTGTTGGCCTCAATCTGGCGCAGGGCGTTCTGAATGGCTTCACCGATGTTTTTGCTGGTATTGCGCACCGTTGCCCAGCGCGCTTCATGAGGAATATCAAAGCGGTGGAACATGGGCAAAACGGCGTATTCCGCATCGCCGCCATGGACTTCCAGTGCTTCGTTGTACTCTTCCAGGTACACATCAGACAGGCGCTTATAAAACAGCAGCGGAAAGATGTACTGCTTGTAGTCTGAGGCATCAATTTGTCCGCGCAGAAATTCGGCGGCTCCCCAGAGTAATCCTTCCAATTCTCGTCTATTCATTTAAAACGGTAATCCATGTACTGGGGGGCATCTAACCAAAAATTAATATATTCATTCTTGGTGTAAGGTCCGGTCTCACTCAAGATATAAATATTCTTCAAATAATTGTTGGCAATCTTTTCAAAAGTGGCTGACTTAAACTTTCCATGATTTGCATTTTCTAGGGTTTCTACAGGAATAAAAAAAGAAGGCCGTGCTTCAATTTCGTTACACTTTAAAGTATTAGCAAAGCGGATAACGTAACCATTATCGTTTTTGCTTTTGTTTATCCAACCTTTGCCGTAGTAAATGCGGTAATCGTCTTCAAACTCGCTAGTGTGTTGACCCTTAATTTCGATAAATAGCTCGCTAATATGTAATGTTGTGCTGCCTGGCAGCTGAACCACAATATCTTCATTATTTACAAACATATCGATCAGTGAAGAGAGCACCTTGGAGCGCTGAATTTCACGCTCGCCTTTTTCTCCATTGTCTCGACCGGCTCTTGTTTGTGACTCATTGTTAACATTGGCATTTGAATGTGGGTCCTTATTAGGCTGAATAGAACTAAGAGGACGTAGATTCATCCGCACTGTACCTGCAATAGGCTTATCTTCAGCCGAGTAGATATCGCATTTATCTATAGGTCGAGATAGCGTCGTTCGGATATCTTGCTGAACTAGGCAGTTATCGCTGTGATCCCCAACTATTTTGTAATAGGGGTCACGCTTTCGCATGGCCTTGGGTCTATCAAGATTGGCGCAAGTGATCTGGGCATCGCAATGCTGGTCAGGACACGTAAACGCAA
This sequence comes from Halomonas sp. MS1, assembly GCF_024182575.1. Taxonomy (NCBI): domain Bacteria; kingdom Pseudomonadati; phylum Pseudomonadota; class Gammaproteobacteria; order Oceanospirillales; family Halomonadaceae; genus Halomonas; species Halomonas sp. MS1. The sequence continues at coordinate 1,530,910 of NZ_CP098926.1, read as the reverse complement.
ATTTTGAAGTAATATCTTGTTTTCTAAAGTGAAAATCAGCGACATCAGCAGTAATAAGCTTTCGCAGATCTTTCGAAAAGGCTTTTTCCAGCTTCATAAGTTAAACCCTTCTTTACTTAGCAACGCTTCCAATTCGTCTTCTGCTTGCTCAAGAGCGGCAAGCTTTTGTTGGAAGTCTTTTAACGCCTCTTCCACCGTTACGGTTTCTTCGACCAGCGGCTTTTGTACGTAGCGAGCAATATTGAGGTTGAAGTCGTTCTCTTCGATTTCACTCAATGGCACCCAGCGTGCAACACCTTCAATTTCTTGCGCTGTTGGGCCTTGCTGCTCCTGGCTCAGGTAAATCTCATAAATGGAATCGGCTTGATCATTCGATAAGGTATTTTGTGCGCGGCCTTTGGTAAAGACTTCTTCCGCATTGATGATTAGTAGGTGATCTTTGTGTGATAGCGGGCGGTATTTACGCAGTACCAGGATACAGGCCGGGATGCCTGTACCGTAAAACAGGTTGGGGGCGACGCCTATGATGGCTTCAATGCGGTTTTCTTTGAGTAGCTGTGTGCGGATTCTTCCTTCCGCCCCGCCACGGAATAACACGCCGTGCGGTAACACAACGGCCATACGTCCGGCATTGTTGAGAGAGGCAAACATGTGTTGCACCCAAGCGAAGTCGCCGTTGGTTTTAGGCGCTAGGCCATACTGCTGACGGCCATAAGGGTCGTTTGTCCAAAGATCATAGCCCCACTCTTTTAGGCTGAAAGGTGGGTTGGCAATGACACAATCGAAGCTTTCCAGGCGGTCGTTCAGCAGAAATTTTGGGTCGCGTAGCGTATCTCCACGCGCGATGTAAAAATCTTCCTGCCCATGAAGGAACAGGTTCATGCGGGCAATGGCTTCAGTGGTCAGGTTTTTCTCCTGACCTTTGATTTTTAATAAGCGCGGATCGCCGCCGTTTTCTTTTACGTGATGAATGGTCTCTAGCAGCATTCCGCCCGTACCGCAGGCAGGGTCGTAAACGCTTTCGCCAGCCTTAGGATCAAGAATATTTACCATTAGCCGCACGATGGTGCGTGGCGTATAGAACTCGCCGGCTTTTTTGTTGGCTTTATCGGCAAAGCGTTTGATGAGGTACTCGTAAGCGCGCCCCATATCATCATCGCGCACAGTGGTGACACCCAGATTCACCTTGTTGAAGTGATTGAGCAGCGTGTTTAAGAGCTCATCTGGTAGGCGCTCCTTATTAGTCCAGCTCGCATCACCAAAAATACCGTGTAGCTTAGGGTTGGCTAATTCAATGCCACGAAACGCATCTTTCAGCCCCTGGCCGATGTCCTTCGTTTTGGTGAATACATCTTTCCAGTGGCAACTTGCTGGAATTTGGATACGGTGGAACATGTCGCCTTTAGCGAGTTCAGCATCACCGACTTGCTCCATTGCTTCGGCAAACTCTTCATCGTATACGTCGCATATACGTTTGAAAAACAGAATCGGGAAAATGTAAGTTTTGTAATCAGAGGCGTCGATTGGTCCTGTGATGATATGAGCCGCATGCCACAGATGTGCTTCTAAATCTTTTAGATTAATCAACGTCATTGTCTGTCCTAAGATAATTCTCAACGCCATTTTTTCCGCACGTTAGCGTACGCGTGGCAGGCTTAAAAGCCATCTTTGATTACCTCTTCGATAGAGATAGGCGTTTTGGCGCTGTCTGCCATTGGTTGCGTTAGCGCATATAGTCGCTTGAGATCGTCTAGGCTTTGCCATAGCAACAGCAGTTGGCGAAACGATATTTGCCCGGTGCGCTCAAATTTTTTGATGGTGGGTGCGGGCACGTTGCTGCGCTCTGCCAGTGCTGCGCGGGATAACTTGGCTTGTTCGCGTAGGTGGCGTAGATGGGCGGCAAAGGCCTGCTGAATATCGTTATCGTCCAGCAGCAAAGCATGATGCATAAGTAGAACTTCCTGATCTGGATACAATGGTGTCCATTTTAGCTGTTTTAGGCTGATTTTAGATACCATAGTATCTCTTTTACGTTATCGATCACTCGTCGCCCAGTTCCCACTGCTGAAGCTGTTCAACTGCCTTTGCGCGCTCGCGCTCTAACTCGCGTTTGAGTTCATTCTCTGAGGGCAAATACGGTAAATATTTCGCCGTAAACAGCTGTTTTTGCTCGGCAAGTACTGAGTACTTCACTACGGCTTCGCTTTTTTCGCTGCACAGCACCAGGCCAATGGTGGGGTTATCGTCGCTGCCTTTGCGTTGCTCATCATATAAGCGCACGTAGGTATCCATCTGGCCGATATCCTGATGCCTTAGCTTGCCGAGTTTTAGATCCACCAGCAAAAAGCACTTCAGCTTGAAGTTGTAAAACACCAAATCGATATAGAAGTCTTCATCATCAAAGCGGATGCGCTGCTGGCGCTCCACAAAGGCAAAACCTTTACCCAGTTCCAGTAAAAACTGCTGCAGGTTGCTGATAATGGCCTGTTCTAACTGGCTTTCCTGATAGGTTTTATCCTGTAGGTTAAGGAAATCCAGAATGTAGGGATCACGCAGGTAATCTTTGGCGGTTTCCGCCAACGGCTGGGTGTTTTGTTGAGCTTCAGCTTCTACCAGTGATTTGTCTTGGCTGGCCAGGAGGCGCTCGTAGTAGAGGGTATTAATCTGGCGTTCTAGAGCTCTCGCACTCCAGCTTTGGTTGATCGCTTCGTGCAAATACCAGTCGCGGGCTTGGGCATTCTCTATTCGCAGAAGGGTGCGATAGTGGGTCCAGCTCAATTCGGTACGCACTGCGTTCCGTTTTGGAAAGCTTTGATAAAATTGGCGCATATTGCGTAGGTTGCGGACATCAAAACCTTTACCCAGCCGCTCGGTAAGCTGTTGCTTACCATACTCAGCCCGGCTATTGCCTTGCTGTTCGTGCTCGACAATTAAAAGGCCTATTTCCCAGTAGCTTTGTACCATGGCCGTATTCACGGCTTGGCGAACCTGCCCGCGTGCTTGCTCTATCTGTTGGGTAATCGCGCTAACAAGGCTGCTAAAAGCGATTGGGCTCTGCTCGGTCATAGGCTTACCCTTGGCGTCATAGAGTAATGTCAGCTGGCTTTGGTCTAACAATATCAAATTTTGCCGATTTAAATGGCGGAGTGAATATCACCGCATTGATTGGCGGCGGCGTTAGCTCGGGTGAGTTGATTGTGGTGCGGCCAACAATTTGCTTCTTATCCGCATGAGACTTTATAAAGTAAAAAACGATATAGGTTAGGAATTCTTTATGAAAGCCGTCGTATTTGAGCAATTTTCCGCCCCACCACAGATCCAGCAACTGCCTGATCCTACCCCCGAGCCGCATGGGGTTGTGGTGAAAGTGATGGCGACAGGCGTTTGCCGCAGTGACTGGCATGGCTGGGTAGGGCATGACACCGATATTCAACTTCCTCATGTGCCGGGGCATGAGCTTTCCGGTGTTGTCGAGGCCGTGGGTAAAGATGTAAAAAAATGGCGCATTGGCGACCGCGTCACGGTTCCCTTCGTTGGTGGATGCGGCACTTGCCCTGAGTGCCACTCAGGCAACCACCAGGTGTGCGATAGCCAGTTCCAGCCCGGCTTCACTCACTGGGGCTCCTTTGCTGAGTATGTGAGTATTCACTACGCCGATATCAATTTGGTCGCACTGCCAGAGACATTGGATTTTGCAACGGCGGCGAGTTTGGGATGTCGTTTCGTAACCTCTTTTCGGGCGGTTGTCGATCAGGGCCAAACCTCCGCAGGGCAGTGGGTGGCCGTCCACGGTTGCGGTGGGGTTGGTCTATCCGCTGTGATGATTGCCAACGCCGTCGGCGCCAATGTGGTGGCCATCGATATTTCGGAAGAGGCGCTTCACCTGGCCCGTCAATTGGGTGCCGTTGCCACTGTGAATGCTGCCAAGGTTGCCGATGTGGTTGAGGCAGTGGCGGAAATAACGCAGGGGGGAGCTCATGTCTCCCTGGATGCGTTAGGCCACCCGACGACCTGTTTTAACTCCATCAGCAATCTGCGTAAACGTGGCAAGCATATTCAGGTCGGGCTGATGTTGGCTGAGAACAGTACGCCCGCTATTCCCATGAGTAAGGTTATTGCCCACGAACTTGAAATACTGGGCAGTCATGGCATGCAGGCGCACCGTTACGACGCCATGCTGGCGATGATCCAGTCTGGAAAGTTGGCGCCTGAAAAGCTTATCGGCAAGCGAATCAATCTTGAGCAATCGATTGATGCGCTGATGAACATGGATAAGTTCGAAGGAGCGGGCGTGACGGTAGTGACGGAATTTTGATAAAGCGGGCTGCAGCGTTGCTGCCGATTATAAATTGAAGGGTTAGGTGACACTGATGCTTCTAGTATCTAAAGCGTTGCATTTGCGCTACTCACGATGTGGGGTGGGCGACAGGTTCACTATTGCTTCCAGTTTGGTTGGTCACCCCCATGCGCATCTTGCGAACTCTCGGTTGCACGCCTCTCGCCGGTATTCTCGGCATATCGCCCATCACTGCTTACCCAAACGCATCAATTCCAGTGCAACCTTAACACTCTTTTTTGTATTCTTACTTCCGCTAATCACTCGCGCGCGTGGCGCTCTGTGAATAGTGAATACTGGCCAATTAAAAATAAAGTATTAAAGAAACACTTTTTATCGATTTACTTGATTCATGATTTTTTAGTGCATTATGACTGATGTGCTGATTGTTTCTTATTGTTTATTTTAATATCGCTGGTGATATTTTATTGCCCATTTTTAGAGGCTGTTATATAAAAGCTTGTCTTTTCTTTAGGTGCTTGTTTGAATTATTTTTTACACTAATTTGCTGTAAAAAAAATTAACAATGCGCCTAGTTTTTAAGACCTAGTGTTTAAGAACTAGTTTCTCTCTTTAAGTTAATTAAAAAAGTGGCGTGCACTGAGTGCGCGCATTACTGCGTACACATTAATAAGCGGCCTTATGGAGCTTAATTAGCTGGCGCGGTATTCCCAATGATGCTTGGTCATTAGAGGAGTAGGGATATGAAAAAGTACGTAGCGGAGTTAATTGGTACGTTCTGGTTAGTATTGGGCGGTTGTGGCAGCGCGGTGTTAGCGGCAGCTTTTCCAGACGTAGGCATTGGCCTGTTAGGGGTGTCGCTGGCCTTTGGTTTAACGGTTGTTACGATGGCGTATGCGATTGGGCATATTTCGGGGTGCCATTTAAATCCTGCGGTATCGGTAGGGCTTTGGGTGGGAGGGCGCTTTCCTGCTAAAGAGTTGCCTTACTATATTGGTGCGCAAGTACTGGGTGCCATTGTTGCCGGTGGCGTGCTGTATCTGATTGCGAGTGGCCAAGCAGGGTTTGATGTGTCGGCTGGGTTTGCCTCCAATGGCTATGGAGAGCATTCACCCGGCGGTTATAGCATGACGGCGGCGTTACTAACGGAAGTCGTAATGACCATGATGTTTATCTTCATCATTATGGGGGCAACCGATGGCCGCGCACCGGCAGGGTTTGCGCCGTTGGCGATTGGCTTGGGCTTAACGCTGATTCACCTGATCAGCATTCCGGTGACCAATACCTCGGTGAATCCAGCGCGTAGTACGGGCGTTGCTCTATATGTAGGAGATTGGGCGACGGCTCAGCTGTGGCTGTTCTGGATAGCGCCTATGATCGGCGCAGCGTTAGGGGCACTAGCGTATCGCTTTATTGCTCAGCCTGAGGCACTCATAGCGCCGCCATCGCCTTCTGATCATGACGATGATCTAACGGGTAAGATCGTTCCCTAAAGCGGCTCTCCACGATAGTAGTGCCATAAAAATAGCGAACCCACGCTACGCCAGGGGGACCAGTGTTCAACTAACTGGCGAGCCTGTTTAGGCGTGGGTTTGTCTTCCAGTTTTTTTAGACGGCCAAGCGCTACACGTAAGGCAAGGTCGTCGGCGGGAAATATATCCCCGCGTTGGAGCGAAAACATCAGGTAAATTTCGGCGCTCCAACGTCCAAAACCACGTAGTTGAGTGATAGCGGCAATCGCCTCGTCATCGCTCAGCATGGCCAGCCCATCGGCGCTGAATGTGCCTGCAAGCTCTGCCTCCGCCAGCCCTCTGGCATAGGCTACTTTGCGCCAGGAAAGCCCTGCATCACGCAGCGCTTGGTCTTCAATGTCCATCACTGCTTGCGCGTGCAATTCAGGTAGCAATGAAGTAACACGCCCCATAATAGCGCGCGCCGCTTCCGTCGAAATCTGCTGGCTAACAATCGTATTAAAAAACGTTGCGAAGCCTTGGTCGCGTTGGCGCGGCGCGGGTGCTCCCACGAGTGGATAAGCACGGGCAATATCGGGGTCTGCTTTAGCCAGTGCCTCCATGGCGCACTCGATAGTCTCTAGTGTCATGCACATTTCACCTGCTTATAAGTTTAAAAACACACTAACAAAACTAGGATATTAGCGTTGTAATCCGTAGGAATTGCCTCGTTCGCCCGCTAACTTTTTTGGTGTTACGTATTTCTACTTTTGTCTAATCCTGCGATCATTTGCAGCTATACAAGACCGTTTTGTTAAGCAGGTGTTGAATGCGCCTGGGGGAGAAAAGTATGCAGGCGTCGTCATCGGGATTGGCACGTAACCCGCGATTGGCAGAAGTCGTGTTGGCGTTAGGCGGGTTTGGTATTGGCACCAGCGAATTCGTCATTATGGGGTTAATGAACCGTGTCGCGGAAGATCTCGCCGTTACGGTGCCACAGGTGGGCTATGCCATCAGTAGCTATGCCCTGGGTGTGGTAGTCGGTGCACCACTGATATCTGCCTTTGCAGCGCGGGTACCTAAGCGTGCGTTGCTGATTGTGCTGATGCTGGTATTTGCTATCGGTAATATCGCCAGTGCCATGGCGCCGGGGTTTTGGTCATTTGTTGGACTGCGCTTTATTGCCGGGTTACCCCACGGTGCTTACTTTGGCGTAGCCGCATTGGTAGCGGCTGGCGCAGTGCCGGTTGATCAGCGGGCACGCGCTATTTCACGGGTAATGATGGGCTTGACGTTGGCGATTCTGATTGGCGCGCCGTTAGGCACGTGGACAGGCAATCTGTTTGGCTGGCAAATTGCCTTTGCAGCCGTAGGCATTATTGCCCTGTTGACCGCGCTATTGATTCGTCTGTGGGTACCTGTACAGCCGTTCGATGCTTTGGCAAGCCCGCTACGTGAACTGTCGGCATTGATAAAGCAGCGTGTGCTGGTGACGGTGGCTATTGCCTGTATTGGTTGTGGCGGTATGTTCGCTATTTTTAGTTATGTAATGCCTACGCTTACGCAGCAAGCGGGTATGAGTGAAGCGCTGGGGCCGCTAGTGCTGGTCATCTTTGGTCTTGGCTCTATCGCTGGGAATTTGATCGGTGGTCGTGCAGCGGACAAGAACCTGATGCGCGCAATTCCCGCTACCCTGGTGTGGTGCGCTGTAATTCAAGGATTGTTCTATTTTGCTGCTAATAATGTTTGGACGGGGCTGTTATTTGTCGGATTAGTCGGTTCCAGCATGGCGCTAGCGCCAGCGCTGCAGACCCGTTTAATGGATGTGGCAGAAGATGCCCAAACGATGGCGGCTTCGCTAAACCATGCCGCTTTTAATGGGGCCAATGCATTAGGGGCATGGTTAGCGGGACTGGTCATTAGCGCAGGTTTTAGTTGGTCGAGCACGGGGTTAGTCGGTACCGGTTTAGCACTTTGCGGGCTTGTGATTTTTGCTTGGGGGCGCTGGCTTGAGAAACGCACTTTCGCTACGGCTGAACGTTATCAGTGAGTGTTTACTAACGACATAGCCGAAAGCCGCGCATGCCGAGGTGAAAGTGATCAGCATGTGCGGCGTTGTAGTCTGGACCCAACACGTTACCAAAGGTGTCGCAGGCACCATCTCTCGCTGCTCTTAGAAATTCCCCGGTTTCGCCTTCGTTATCCCAGTGATTGATCAGCGTAACGCGCTGGCCATTTTCAAACTGAAACCCCACCACATCCAGTGCTTCAGCGGTGGCGTGTTCACTGAGCCTGCCTGTTTCGCGGCCATAGACGTTACGGCAGGCAAAGCTGCCAACGTGATTGACTTGGGCCACACGGCTACCCATGATTTCCAGGGCGGCAGGTTGAAGGGCATGGCGCTCGTACATTACCCAGGCCAGCGCCATTGGGCAGGTGGCGACAAAGCGTTGGTTAAAACGAACGCTACTAGACTGCATACTCACGATATTCGTCAGTGGGCAGCTAGCGACTGGGGAATAATCGGCTAAAGGTGTGTAACTCAGCTCGCTTTCTGGCACGGTGTCCAGTGCGGCTAAACAGGCACTCCGGTCATCGTTTAGACGTTTGAGCTTTAGCTGGGTGATGGGCGTTATTGGGTCATCGATATAGAGTGGCGCCCAGGGGCCCCAATGGCGGGGAATCTCAATCAAGCCTTTTTGGAACGCTACGCCTAGGGCAATTAAGCATAAAATAACGATCGTACTGCGCATAACGACCTCCTTGTGACTGCGCCGAAACGCTACAGTCCATAGCATAGGTGTGCGATACTGCGCGCTACTTTATTTGCAGAACCTTATTCGCAGTGCTTGATAAACAGTACAACGTATTGCCGTTGTGCTGTTTATCTTCATCAACGATCTTTCGCTGACTATCATTTCGCTATCTATCTTTTGCTAATTAGGGAAGCGCTTCATGTCCCAGGGTACGCTTTTTATTATTTCTGCCCCGTCGGGTGCTGGTAAAACCAGCTTGGTCCGCGAGCTGATCGAGAGCCTGGATGGTATTCAGGTCTCGGTATCACATACCACGCGAGCTAAGCGCGAGGGGGAAGTGGATGGCGTGAACTACCACTTTACTCACGTAGCCGACTTTGAAGCGATGATTGAGCGCGGTGAGTTCTTTGAGTATGCCAAGGTCTTTGATAATTACTACGGTACGTCTCGTTGTGCGGTGCAAACTGTTCTGGACGCAGGACAAGACGTTATATTAGAGATCGACTGGCAGGGCGCTCAGCAGGTACGTGAGCAAATGCCTTCGGCAGTGTCGATTTTTATCTTGCCACCCTCGCGTAGCGAACTAGAGCGGCGTCTTTCTAGCCGCGGAACCGATGAGCACGCAGTGATTGCTCGGCGTATGCGTGATGCCGTTAGCGAAATGTCCCATTTTGATGAATATGACTACTTAGTCATCAACGATGATTTCACCACAGCACTGCAAGAGTTGCAGTCGCTGGTGATCAGTCGCCGCTTAACACGTGAGGCGATGCAGGTGCGTCATGCGCCACTACTCGATGCGCTCTTGTCACAAGCGCCTAGCGTCGAGTAATCTAGCAGGTTCCATTACCACTTTTTTTGCTGGGCCCGCGGCGTTTCACCACAACGCTGGCCCAGCGTTGTCATTACAGGAAGGCCCCCATGGCTCGCGTAACCGTTGAAGATTGTCTGGAAAATGTTGAGAACCGCTTCAAGCTGGTGATGATTTCTACCCAGCGCGCGCGCCAGCTTGCCCGTGGCTCCCGTGAAGCGCAACTGCCCTGGGAGAACGATAAACCTACCGTTATGGCACTGCGTGAAATTGCCGCCGGCCTGGTAAATCACACCGTGCTAGATGAGCCGGTTGAAGCCGCGGTTCGTACGCGCCCAGCAATGACGCCTACGACACATATCGACGACTAAGGTTGACTAGAGACTGGACTTAGAAGCGACTAGGGGCGCGGTAAATGTTCACCATTGATGACCTGGCCGATCGACTTGGCGGCTATTTACCTCCAGACGAAATACAGCAGGTCAAACGCGCTTTCTATTATGCCGAGCAAGCCCACGACGGCCAGCGCCGTCGCTCTGGTGAGCCTTATGTGACCCACCCGTTAGCGGTCGCTAATATATTGGCTAATATGCACATGGACCATCAAAGTTTGATGGCGGCCATGCTGCACGATGTCATTGAAGATACGGGCGTCTCGAAAAAGGCGCTGTCTGCGCAGTTTGGTAAGCCTGTCGCCGAATTGGTGGATGGTGTTTCCAAGCTGACCCAGATCACCTTTGAAGACAAAGCCGTCGCCCAGGCGGAAAATTTCCAGAAGATGGTGTTAGCGATGTCGCGGGATATCCGCGTCATCATCGTAAAATTGGCTGACCGTCTACATAACATGCGCACGCTGGGAGCATTGCGCCCAGATAAAAAGCGCCGTATTGCCCGAGAAACGCTGGAAATTTATGCCCGTATCGCGGGACGTTTAGGTATCAATACGATTCGTGTTGAACTTGAAGATCTCTCTTTCCAGGCTATTCACCCAATGCGTTCAGAACGCATCAAGCGCGCGGTCGCCAGCGCGCGGGGGAACCGCCGTAGTGCGATGCGAGAAATTCAGTCATCGCTACAGCAGAGTCTGGACGATGAAGGGCTTAAAGGTACCGTGATCGGCAGGCAGAAACATCTGCTGTCGATTTATAAAAAGATGCGCGACCAGCGTAAGCCGTTCGCGGAAATTATGGATGTCTTCGGCTTCCGCATTATTACCGAAGATGTCGCTAGCTGCTATCGCATCTTAGGCGTGGTGCATAATCTCTATAAGCCCGTGCCAGGGCGATTTAAAGATTATATCGCTATCCCAAAAGCCAACGGCTACCAAAGTCTTCACACCACGCTGTTTGGTCAGGGCGGGATGCCAATTGAAGTGCAGATCCGCACCCGTGAGATGGAGGCGATGGCTAATAATGGCATCGCTGCCCACTGGCTCTATAAAGCAGGGCAAACAACCCACCCCATTGCCGAAGGCAGCCATGCGCGTGCCCGCGCTTGGGTAAAGGGGCTGCTCGAAATGCAGCGCCATGCAGGGGATTCGCTAGAGTTTATTGAGCACGTCAAAAACGACCTTTTCCCAGACGATATTTACGTATTTACCCCCAAAGGCGACATCATGGAGCTGCCTCAGGGCGCAACGGTGATCGACTTTGCTTACAGCGTACACACCGATATTGGCAATAACTGCATTGCTTGTCGTATTGATCGCCATTTAGCCCCGCTCTCAACACGTCTTGAAAGTGGCCAAACGCTGGAAATTATTACTGCTCCTGGGGCACGGCCTAACTTGGCATGGCTCAACTTCGTCACGACAGCAAAAGCGCGTTCCGCGATACGTCATGCATTGAAGCACCAGCAGCAGGCAGAAGCGGTTATCTTAGGGCGACGGCTGTTGAATAAAGCGCTGGCGCCGTTTGAAACCAGTCTGGAAGAGCTTAATGACAGTGTTTTTGCTAAAGCATTGAAAGAGCTGGACGTCGTTTCGCTAGATGCTTTGTTAGAGTCACTTGGCTTGGGCAATCGCATGGCCCATGTGGTGGCACGGCGCTTGGTTGATGTCTCCAATGGCGGCAATTCTGACTACGTTCTCAGTGGGGATAGTGAAAAAGCCGTCGTTATCAGCGGTAGCGAAGGTATGGTGATTAATTTTGCCCGCTGCTGTCATCCGTTGCCGGGCGACCCCGTTGTCGGCCACTTATCCGTTGGTAAGGGGCTGGTGGTGCATCGCAGTGAGTGCAAAAACCTAGGTGATCGCAAAAACGACCCAGAGAAGCTGTTTGCTCTTGAGTGGTCGGACAGTATAGATGAAGATTTCCCGGTCGCGCTGCGCATTGAAATTGAGAGCCGTCGTGGGCTGGTGGCCGAGCTGGCGGGCGTGGTGACCGATGCCGACGCTAATATCGAGCGTATCGGCATTGAAGAGCGTGATGCGCGGCTTTCAATCGTTAATTTAACCTTATCGGTAAAAGGCCGAGTGCATCTTGCGCGCATTATTAAGCGTATTCGCAACCTTCCTAATGTCGGCAAAATAACCAGAATGACCAATTAATCACCCGTTAGTAGGCTGCTGGCGATGGGCTGGCAGCAACTGCTATGGCGGACCATTACAATTAATATTTAACGCTATCATCCTATCTACAACTTACCTCTAAAAATATATTAAACACGACAGGAGAGTGCTATCTCATGAGCAACAAAGCAGTTATTAATACTGAAAAAGCCCCCGCTGCCATCGGCCCTTACTCTCAAGCGATTAAGGCTGGCAACACAGTGTATATGTCGGGCCAGATCCCGCTGAACCCAGAGACAATGGAAATTATCTCTGACGACTTTGAAGCACAGGCGCGCCAAGTATTTACCAATCTGCAGGCGGTGTGTGAAGAGGCTGCCGGTACGCTTGGCGATATCGTCAAACTCAACTTATATCTTGTTGATTTGGATAACTTTGCGATCGTAAACAAGGTGATGGAAGAGTTCTTCTCGTCGCCTTTCCCTGCCCGTGCAGCGGTCGGCGTCAAAGCGTTACCCAAAGGCAGCCAAGTAGAAGCAGAAGCTGTGATGGTCATTGGCGACTAAGCCTCTGAGCTGAATGTCTTCAGCAACTGTCTTCACCAAAAACGGGCGAGCACTCTATCATCAAGTGCCCGCTCTTTTTTTGAGGTTAGTACAAAGGAGTTAGCGCCGAAACGATTAGGCTTTTTGTGGCGCTAAGAAGCCGCCCTCTTTTAGCACCTGTGCGTAGCCTTCTTTGTAGGTCGGATAGCGGAATTCATAACCCGTTTCACGGATACGGCTATTATCGCAGCGTTTGCTGGTGCGACGGCGCAGTGGTGACTGCATAGTCTCGGTAGATTCAACCTTGAGCTGTTTGGCTAACCACGCCATCACGTTATGCAGGGTGACGGGCTCGCAGTCGCTAGCTAGGTAAAGGTCGGCGAGTGGCGCGCCTTTTTCCTGACAACGAATTAAGTGCGCCAGAATACCGGTGCAGTCATCACGGTGAATACGGTTGGAGTAGCTGACTGGCGTGACAGCGGCAATGCGGCCTTCCGCGACCTGATGAATCAAACGATCACGCCCAGGGCCGTAAATACCCGAAAAGCGCACGACTGTGCCGGGGATTGAATGGTTAATCAGCGCTTGTTCGGCATCGCACATCAGCTTGCCAGAAAAGCTGGTTGATCCGGTTGGGCTGTCTTCGCTAACAACCTCGCCTTCCTGCTGGCCATAAACACTGGTCGACGACACAAAAAAGATGCGCTTTGGTGGCGTTTTATGCTGATCCAGCACGCCAAGCACACTATTAAGGCCATCCGGATAGGCGCTTTGGTAGGCACTTTCTTCGAAACGGTCAGCGCTGACGGAATAAATAACGTAGTCAGCGTGAGGCAGGGCGTCAGCACCAGCGCCTTCAAGATCGTTAAGATCAAGCGCCAACGGCTCAATGCCGGTGTCTTTTAATGCCTCGACATGACGGCGCACGCCGATAACATGATGGCCTTCGCTGAGTAGCTCGCGTCCGAGCGTTATGCCGATATCTCCGCAGCCAATAATCAGTACCGTTAGCTTCACCTTGGTCACTCCTCTTGATTAATATTCCCTATCAGATACAAAGTCCCTATGAGATGTGCCATCTTCAATAGGGTTTGTTTGTCCTTTTCCATCTCGCTATCACGATGACCTGTAACGAGCTGCAACGAGAGGATGCCACTGGCACCACTATGACTTTAACAGAACTACGCTACATCGTAACCCTTGCCCAAGAGCGTCACTTTGGTCGTGCCGCCGAACGCTGCCATGTTTCGCAGCCAACGCTCTCGGTGGCGGTAAAAAAGCTCGAAGACGAGCTTGATACACCGTTGTTTGAACGTTCCAAATCAACCGTGCAGGTCACCCCGTTGGGAGAGAAAATCGTTGCTCAAGCCCAGCGCGTGCTGGAACAGAGCCGACTTATCTACGAAATGGCGAATGCTGGCAAAGACCAGTTGGCTAACCCGCTGCGCATAGGCGCTATCTATACGATAGGTCCCTACTTATTTCCCCATCTAGTGCCAGCACTGGCTAGTGCCGCACCGCAAATGCCGTTGTATATTGAAGAAGGTATGACCGGCTCTCTGCGGGCAAAGTTACGCAGTGGCGAGCTGGATGTCATTATTGTGGCGCTGCCTTTCACAGAGACCGACGTAGTTACCAAGCCGATTTACGATGAGCATTTTGAGGTATTGATACCTGCCAGCCATCGCTGGGTAAGTCGTGACGCGATCCACAAAGAGGATTTGTTAGAAGAGCGCTTGTTGCTGCTGGGGGAAGGGCACTGCTTCCGTGATCAAATTTTAGAAGCCTGTCCGGCGATTACCCAAAAGCTTAACAGCCCCAATAATACGCTGATTGCTGAGGGTGGTTCATTGGAAACCATTCGCCATATGGTGGCATCTAAATTAGGCATTACGGTACTGCCACAGTCGGCGCTGGGCACTGATCAGTATGAAAATGCCATGCTAGTGAGCCGGCCCTTTGTTGAGCCCGCGCCTTCGCGCACCGTTGCCATTGCGTGGCGGGCAAGCTTTCCTCGCCCAAAAGCAATTGATGCGTTAGCCAAGGCGATTAGCCAATGTCAGCAACCTGTACACACTGCTAGTCCGTCCTCATGAGTGACCTTTCTGCACCGGTTTCGTCGCTGAAAGGGGTTGGTGAGGCGCTTGCGCTAAAGTTGGCGCGCTTGGGAATAGACTGCGTAAGCGACCTGCTATTTCACCTGCCGTTGCGCTACCAGGACCGTACACGGCTAACGCCCATTGGCCTGCTGCGCGCAGGGAGTGAGGCGGTGATAGAAGGGGAAGTCACCGCGTGCGATGTTGTGAAGGGGCGTCGGCGTAGTTTGTTAGTCAGAGTGCGCGATGGAAGCGGTATTTTAAGCCTGCGTTTTTTTCATTTTTCGCCTGCTCAGCAGCAACAGATGCGCCCCGGTGTTACGGTGCGTGCATTTGGGGAAGCGCGCGCGGGGGCAACAGGGCTGGAAATTTACCATCCTGAGTACCGGCTAAGCGGCGGTAACGATACACCGGTTGAGGAGTATTTCACGCCGATCTACCCGACCACTGAAGGGTTGCATCAGACGCGTTTGCGCGCACTTACCCAGCAAGCGCTTGCGCTACTGCAGCGCTCCCCTGAGTTGCTTCCGGACGTCATTCCAGATGCCCTGCGCCAGCGGTTCAACCTGCCTGGGTTACACGCTAGCCTGCAACTGCTACATCAACCGCCACCGGATGTGGACATTGACCAGCTTGCCCACGGCCATCATCCCGCCACGCGTAGGCTGGCACTGGAAGAGCTACTGGCCCACCAACTCAGTCTGCGTGAAGTACGGTTACGTATTCAGGCGGATGGTGCGCCATCGCTGCCTTCGGGGCGCAGCCTGCAAACCCGATTCTTAGCCCAGCTGCCGTTTGCCCTTACCGGTGCGCAGCGCCGCGTGCTGGAAGAGATTACCCTAGACCTTGCGCGGCCCGCCCCGATGCTACGGCTCGTGCAGGGCGACGTCGGCTCGGGGAAGACGGTCGTTGCGGCGATGGCGGCGCTTTCAGCGCTAGCGGGCAATTGCCAGGCGGCGATGATGGCTCCCACGGAAATTCTTGCTGAACAGCACTATCGGGCGTTTAAAGCCTGGTTTGAGCCGCTGGGTATTGAAGTGGCCTGGTTGGCAGGCAAGCTAAAAGGTAAAGCGCGATTAGATGCCAAAGCCGCTATTGCCGATGGCCGTGCCCGTATGGTGGTGGGCACCCACGCGCTGTTTCAGAGCGACGTACACTTTCAGTGTTTGGGGTTGGCAATTATTGATGAACAGCATCGCTTTGGCGTTCATCAACGCTTGGCACTGCGCGAGAAAGGCGAAGCGGGCGGGCTAACACCCCACCAACTAATCATGACCGCGACACCAATTCCCCGCACGCTGGCCATGAGCGCTTACGCTGACCTAGATGTGTCAGTGATTGATGAGTTGCCGCCAGGGCGTACGCCGGTTAAAACCGTGGTGGTGTCTGATGAGCGGCGGCCTGAAGTGGTCGAACGCATTCGCAACGCCTGCAGTGATGGGCGTCAGGCCTATTGGGTGTGTACGCTGATTGAAGAGTCTGAGGTGCTGCAGTGTCAGGCCGCCGAAGTCACTCGCGATGAACTAACCCAGGCGCTGCCTGAACTCGCTATTGGTCTGATTCATGGGCGTATGAAGGCCAGCGAAAAAGTCGCGGTGATGGAGGCCTTCAAAACGGGCGAGCTCGACCTGCTGGTGGCCACCACTGTTATTGAAGTGGGCGTAGATGTCCCCAATGCCAGCCTGATGATTATCGAAAACCCGGAACGCCTAGGGCTTTCTCAACTGCACCAGCTGCGCGGCAGGGTGGGGCGCGGCAGCACGGAAAGCTTCTGTGTGTTGCTTTACCACCCGCCGCTTTCGAAAAGCTCTCGGGAACGCCTGGGGGTAATGCGTGAAACCACCGACGGTTTCCGTATTGCCGAAAAGGACTTGGAAATTCGTGGCCCCGGGGAAGTGCTCGGCACTCGCCAAACCGGCCTTGCCCAAATGAAAATTGCTGATCTTGAGCGTGACGCCGACCAGCTAGAGCGCGTTACCGCCCTTGCCCAGGCGCTTCAAGGCAACACTGAGGTCACCGCCGTATTAGTGCGGCGCTGGTTAGGCGAAGCCGCCGGGCGCTATGGGCAGGTGTAGGGAGTAATACAGCGCTTAAGCTGCGGTGCTCGCTTCTTGGTGACTCTCTACTGGTGTCTCCGTTAAGCGGTTGGCGGCTTCACCAAGGGGGCCTAGCTGTGCGGCAATCAGGCGTAGCTGGCTTTGGATGGGACGGTAAAGGGCAATGGCGTTTTCGTCCCCCTCTGAGCCCTTCTTATCGAAGGAATCTGAGGCATTCTGCTCTAGCTGCGCGAGGAGGTCGTTGACTTGATCAGCTAAGGGCGTGATGGGTTGGCGCTTGTTGAGCTGTTCTGCCAGTTGTTCCAGCAGCTCGCTGATGCGCTTGGCAAGGGGCACTAAGGCGGCGTCGTCCTCGTCTTCAGCCAACTGATGGCGGTGAGCGCCAAGGGCCGATAAGTGGCTTAGCAGCGTGTTAGACAGCACTAGAAAGCGTAGGCCGCTGTCGGCGTCCTGTTTGCGATAGTGACCTGGCTCGTGGAGCATATTGGTGAGCAGCGTTGACAGCGCTGCATCGGCATTATGAGCATTACGGCGGGCTAACCGGTAAGCCAAATCGTCCTGCTTGCCCTCTTCATACTGGTGAACAATCTCATCTAAATAACGGCGGTGGTTGGTGAGGACTTTTGCGGCTTCCCGATACAGCCGACGCCCTTGCCAGTCAGGCAGAATAAAAAATACCGCTAGCCCGGCAATCAACGAACCCACCAAGGTATCCAATAGCCTAGGTAAGATCAGATTAAAACCGTCGCCGACCTGGTTAAAGCTGCACAGTACCAGCAGCGTGATAGAGGCGGTGGCGATAACGTAGTGACGCTCGCGGTTGGCAAAAAAACAAACGCCCGCGGCCACCGCAATCATGCTTTGAATGCTGGCTTGAGGGAACAAGCTAATGGATGCCCAACCGGCAATGAGGCCAAGCACCGTGCCGAAGATGCGCTGTGACAGAAAACGACGCGTGGTGGCAAAGTTAGGGCGACAGACGAACAGCGTGGTGAGTAAAATCCAAAACCCCTGCTCAGGATCAAGCCACTGGAGCAGCCCATAGCCCACTAGCAGCGCGGTGGATAAGCGCACCGCATGGCGAAACGTGGGTGAGCCCAGCGTCAAATTTAGCTGAACGCGTTTCCACGCTTCTAGCACGCTAGAGGGGGAGCGGTCGTAAAGCGAGCTATCACGACGATCATCGTCGGTGTCTGGGTTGTGGGCGCTGGCAATCTGAGCTTCCAGGATAGACAGGTTATCAGCAAGTGCATTGAGCGGGTGCATAAGCGGACGCCATTCCGGCTTACCGTGCTCGCTAAGGTTGTCGATAGAAGCGCGTAGATCGGCCAGTGCCTGCTCACTCTGTTCATGACCAAAGGGGCGGTTAAGCAACAGCGATTTGGCTAGCTGGCGGCAGGCGCGACCTTGCTGGTCTAAGAGTCGCTGGCAACGAAACAGCACGTCATGGTGAAAAAACGCTTCGGTGAGCGCGCTATAGGGGTAGTGGGTAGAGCTTGCCCGCTCGTGTATATCCTGGGCGATAAAGTAAATTTGTAAGTAGCGGTTCAGCTTGCGGCTGCCACGCTGCCCCTCTAAGCGGCGAAAAATCATCTCTTTCGCTTGGTTGAGGGCATCGACGACTTTGCCGTTTTGTCTGGCTAGCGCCACGCGACGCGCCTCTAGATCGACCCCGCGGACAGGCTCAAACAGCGCAGACTTCAAGATTAAAAACTCACCTAGCGCTTTATATACCCGCGCCATGCTTTGTTTAACCGGCTGGCGCGAAAAAAGGGCGCACCATAGGATTGAGATAACCCCGTACCACGCGGCTCCTGCAAGTAGCAGCAACTGCCGGGAAGCCACATCTTCATCCACGCCACCGTGCTGTTCAATGTTGATCATTGAGTAGATCGACAGGATTAATGTGCCTGACGCAATGGTCGCGTACCGCTGACCAATGGCACCCAGCATAATTAACGTGAAGGTAGAAACTGCCAGCCCAACTGCAAACAGCCACGGCCAGGGGAAAAGCCACTGAACGACAAACGAGGCCGAGGCAAAGCAAGCAAGCGTCACCACCAGCGCCTGTAAGCGCCCCTGCCAACTGTCATCGGTTTCAGAAAGCGCACTCGCAATAATGCCCAAAAACAGCGGAATCACCAGTGCGATGTCACCTGCAAAACCGCTAAACAGCAGCGCCCCGCTGAACGCGATAAACACGCGCAGGCTGTAGGCAAACTTATCTAGGGTCCATAGGCGCCGCAAAGGCAATGAAATAGGCATAAAGGCTCTGGTGGGTAGATTTTATACTTTAGTATAACATAGGGTTGGTAGGTGTAGGTGCCATACTCCTCTCTCAACCCCTTCAACGTTAGGCCATTGTCGCTTTAATTTATTATTGTCCTCTAGTCCAAACTATTGGAGTGTTCTAAAAAATAGCGCACTAAGGTCCTATGATTGGAACGGCAACCTTTCGATACTCGGAGTGACTCTAAAAAAACAGGGACACTCTTATGGATCTCAAGTTATTGCTGGATTGGCGTCTTCACCTTACGGTGATAGTGACGTCGATGTTTGCCGAGTGGGTCGGCATCGTGCGTATTCCTCTCGGGCCGGGAACACTACTGTTACTACCGCTGCTCTACGCTTTTGTGATCGGCGTACTGTTTAACCCTCATCTTTTCTCGGCAATGGGCAAGGTGATTCCCAAGCCGGTCAGCAATGCGGCTGGCCCGATTATTCTCATTGCCATCTTGCCGTTTATCGCCAAATTTGGTTCCACCATTGGCCCTGCGATCGAACAGATTATCGCTGCTGGCCCCGCGCTGATACTCCAAGAGTTAGGCAATCTGGGCACCATGCTGATAGCGCTGCCCTTTGCAGTATTAGTCCTCAAGATGGGCCGTGAAGCGATTGGCGCTACCTACTCTATCGCCCGTGAACCCAATATTGCCATTATTTCAGACCGTTACGGGCTAAGAAGCCCTGAGGGTATCGGGATTATGGGGGTGTACGTTGTGGGCACCATGTTCGGTACGCTCTACTTCGCCTTAATGGCGGGCTATATCGCGTCGCTGGATATTCTTGATATTCGCGCTTTGGCCATGGCCTGTGGGGTGGGCAGTGGCAGTATGGTGGCGGCGTGTTCGGCAGCTTTAGCCGAAGCAGTACCGGCATCTAAGGACGAACTACTCGCCTTTGCCGGGGCAAGCAACCTGCTTACCTACGCTACCGGTCTGTATATCTCTCTATTTATCGCGCTACCGATCACCGAGTGGATGTACAAGCGCTTAAATGGCTCGCGCCAGGAGGTTAGCCATGAAAACTCATGAGAGCCCAATCGATCAGTTCGATGCTGAGGCGTTAAAAGAGCTGCGCCCGGAAAATCAGCTGGGTAAAACCGCGTTGGTTCTGGCAGCGGTGTGTGTGGCGGCGTGGTTTAGCAATATCGTCAACGGTTCGCCTTTATTAGACGCGCTGCCCGGCATGTTGATTCTCTATGTCATGGTGATTATCGGCTTGGTGGTTGGGCGGTTTTGTCCTTTTTACCTGCCCAGCGTGGCCTGGGTGTCGCTGATTAGCATTATCGCGACGCTGCCGTTCTTCCCCGGTAATGGTTGGATCATCGCACGGCTGGCTGAAGTGGATTTCCTGGCAGTGGTCACACCGGTATTGGCCTACGCAGGGCTGGCGCTTACCGGACGTGAGTTCGCCATGTTCAAGCAAACCGGCTGGAAGCTGGTAGTGGTAGCGCTGTTAGTATTTACCGGTACCTTTATTGGCTCTGCCGTTGTCGCTCACGTGATGCTTTAAGGATAAGACGATGACTGCTTCAGTAGACTTACCGGATAGCGCAGAACTAAAAGCGTGGCGCCATGATTTCCACCAGCATCCGGAAACCGCGTTTGAGGAGCACCGCACCAGTGCGCGTATTGCCGAGCTACTAACTGAGTGGGGTTTTGAGGTAACCACTGGGATTGCCGGAACAGGTGTCGTAGCCACTCTGGATGGTCAGCAAGGGGAAGGCAAAACCATCGGCCTACGGGCCGATATCGACGCCTTGGATATTGGTGAAGAGACCCAGCTTGCCTACGCCTCGCAAACGCCCGGCAAAATGCATGCCTGCGGCCACGATGGTCATACCACGATGCTATTGGGCGCTGCCTGGGCGTTAAAGCAGCAGCCTGATTTCAAAGGCCGGGTGGTGTTCATCTTTCAACCCGCCGAAGAGAACGCAGGCGGCGGGCGGGTGATGGTTGAAGAGGGGCTGTTTGAACGCTTTCCCATGGATGCCGTGTACGGCCTGCACAACTGGCCGGGGCTGCCGGTAGGTGTTGCCGCAGTTCACGATACCGACGTCATGGCCGCCTTTGATATCTTTAGCCTGACGCTGACTGGCAAGGGCTGCCATGCGGCGATGCCCCATTTAGGTACTGATACGGTGTTGGCGAGCTGCCAACTGATTAGCCAACTGCAAGGGTTGGTGAGTCGCGAAACGCCGCCTGATAAAGCAGCCGTGCTGAGTATTACCAGTATTAACGCCGGTGATACCTTCAACGTGATTCCCGAGCAGGTGGCGCTGCGCGGCACGCTGCGTTGTTTTGATATGGCACACAAAGAGCATTTGGAAGCGCGCTTTAAGCAAGCGATTACCAGCTTAGCTGAGTTCCATGGTTTAACCGTTGAACTGGACTACCAGCGCTGCTATCCCGCCACTATCAATACCCCTGAACATGCTCAGTACTGCGCCTCGGTGCTGGAAAACTTACTCGGTAGTGGCAACGTGATCCGCAACCCGCCACCCAGCATGGCGTCTGAGGATTTCTCATTCCTGCTTGCCGAGCGCCCAGGTGCCTATATATGGATGGGCAATGGCGAGGAGTCCGCTTCGTTGCATAACCCGCACTATGACTTCAACGATGCATTGCTGCCTCTGGGGGCGCGCTACTGGGTGGAGCTGGTAAGGGCGTTACTCGTCTAAATTCCTGACTTAATACACGTTATTCGCTCTCTGATGCCCACTGGGTAGGGGAGCGTCTACCCCAAATATCACCACCGAACATAGCGTCTTGTTATCTAAAAAGCGTTTTGGGAGTTTTACGATGTCATTACAAACTGAGCCCTCGGCAACTGAGTCTTTAACTATTACTGTCATCGGCCTGGGGCAGATGGGCGGTAATATGGCGCTGACGCTTAAAGCCGCCGGGTTTGCGGTAACGGGAAGCGATGTATTTGAGCAAGCACGGTCGCGTCTCGCTGCTCAAGGGGTACCCGCTGTGGCTCCCGAAGAGCTACCCGCAAGCGACGTTTACCTGCTGTCGTTGCCCACCTCCGCCCAGGTGCGTGAGGTGCTCGAGCAATCGCCAGGCCTGATTAACCTGGCGCCGAAAGGTAGCGTGATTGTTGATACCTCCACCAGTGACCCCGCCGTGACGCGTGAACTGGCAGAAAAAGTTAGCGCAGCGGGTCTTCTATGGTTGGATGCGCCGGTTAGCGGCGGCCCCAAAGGCGCTGCTAGCGGCAAGCTGGGGATGCTATTGGGAGGCGATGAACGCACTATCGAACGAGTGTTGCCGATGCTGGAGGCGATGTCAGCCAAGCGCACCCATGTGGGCGGCCCGGGCAGCGGCCATGTGGTCAAGCTTGCCAATAATTACCTGTGTGCCGCGCACTTGTTAACCACCGCCGAAGCCGTTGCTATGGCAGCCAAAGCGGGCGTTGACCCCGCTGCCTGCTTGGCGGGACTCAATAGTGGTTCTGGGCGTAGCGCGGCTAGCGAGGTGAACTTCCCCGAGTGGGTGCTGAGTGAGCGCTTCGACTCAGGGTTTACCACCGGCTTGATGCGTAAAGACCTGCGTTTAGCGCGAGATGCCGCTGAGCAACTGGATATACCTTCGCCGCTGTTACAAGCCGTGGTCGATGCCTGGCATGCGAACGCCGACCACCCCGCCGATAGCGATGACTTTAACCATATCACTACACCGATATTAGCTCGCGCTACTCAAGCGGAGGGTAACGAATGAACGCACTTAGCCAACATGCCTGCGACCATCTTGCTGAACTGCTTAAAGGGTTTGGATTAGCTGCTGCCACACCGCTGAGTAACTGGATTGATGGTGATTTAGTGGTGGGAGAGGGGGAAGTGATCACCTTGAGCAATCCGGCCACCGGCGAAACGCTGGTGAGCTATCACGATGCAGGAGCCGCACTGATTGAGCGTGCCACCCAAGCCGCTGAGCGTGGCCAGCGCGAATGGATGGCGTTAACCGCCAGCGAGCGTGGACGGCGCATGAATGCCGCCATCCGTGGCCTGGAGGGCCATGAAGAGGCGCTGGCTCAGTTGGAGAGTGTGGTGGCCGGTAAGCCGATTCGTGACTGCCGCGCTGAAGTAGGCAAAGTGCGTGAGATGTTCGAGTACTACGCGGGCTGGTGCGACAAGCAGCATGGCGAAGTGATTCCGGTGCCTACCTCGCACCTTAACTATGTGCACCACGTGCCCTATGGCGTGGTGGGGCAGATTACCCCCTGGAACGCGCCGATGTTCACCTGTGCCTGGCAGTTAGCCCCGGCCATGG
Organism: Halomonas sp. MS1; assembly: GCF_024182575.1. Classification (NCBI taxonomy): domain Bacteria; kingdom Pseudomonadati; phylum Pseudomonadota; class Gammaproteobacteria; order Oceanospirillales; family Halomonadaceae; genus Halomonas; species Halomonas sp. MS1. The sequence goes on along the minus strand of NZ_CP098926.1, from coordinate 1,507,831 downwards.
CAGCGGGCAATGGCGTGGTGCTAAAACCTTCCGAGCTGACGCCGTTCTCATCGGTGGTGATTGCCAAGCTGCTTGAAAGCGGCGGGCTTCCTAAAGGACTGATCAATATCGTCAATGGGCTAGGCAAATCGACCGGCGCAGCGCTGACCGATCACCCCGCCATCAGCAAGCTGGTATTTGTAGGCTCCCCCCAGAGTGGCCGCATGATCGCCGAAGCAGGTGCGCGGAGGCTGGTGCCCAGCGTGTTAGAGCTGGGGGGAAAATCCGCCAATATCGTGTTTGCCGATGCCAAGCTGGATGAAGCCGTTGCGGGTGCCCAGGCGGCCATTTTTGCTGCGGCTGGACAGAGCTGTGTGGCCGGATCGCGGCTGTTGATCGAGCGCTCGGTGTTTGAGCAGGTTACCAGCCGTTTGGCGCGGGCGGCGGAGCAGATTCAAGTGGGCCTGCCTAGTGACGAAGCAACTCGCATGGGGCCATTGCAGAATCGCCGCCAGTTTGAGCAAGTGACGCGTATGATTGACGCTGCAGTAGCCGCTGGCGCGCGGCTGTTAACGGGTGGTAAACGTCCATCAGGGCTGCCTGACGAGGCTCACGGCTACTTTATCGCCCCTACGGTGCTGGTCGATGTCACACCGGATATGGAGATCGCTCAGCAAGAGGTGTTCGGCCCGGTGTTGGTGGCGATGGCCTTCGACACTGAAAATGAGGCTATTCAACTTGCCAACGAGACCCGCTTTGGCTTGGCTGGCGCCGTTTGGAGCCAAGACGTCGCGCGGGCGCATCGCGTAGCCGGTCAGCTGCGTGCGGGCACGGTGTGGATCAACAGCTACAAGGCGATCAGCGTTATGTCGCCGTTCGGGGGCTTTGGCGATAGCGGCTTTGGGCGCTCCAGCGGTTTGGATGGCCTGCGCGAATACACGGTGCCGCAAAGCGTTTGGGTGGAAACCGCCCCCGAAGCCAGTGTGGCATTTGGTTACGGCAGTGGCGTTGGTTGATCGCTCACCGCCAAACCTGGGGCGCGAAAGGCCTGCATCCAGCGCTGTAGGTGGCGTAGCAGCAGAACGCTAGCTTTGGGCTGCTGTCGACCTACCCGCGTGACCATGTGGGCCTGGGAGCGCTGAAAAAGCGGGTTATCTACCGGGCGCGCGACTAACGTGCCGAGCTCTAAATCATGGGCGACGGCAAAGGCGGGCAGCAGGGTAATGCCCATACCGCTACGCACATATTGCGCCAGAATCACCATGGAGTTGGTGTTCATCGCCATGCGCGGGGCTATACGCGACTGCTGAAAGGCTTGGTCAACCATTTGGCGCACCCCATGGGTGGTATCCCACATGGCCATCGGCTGTGTGCTTAACTGGGTGAGCGTAAGCGGTGTAGTGTGATTGGCTAAAGGATGGTTGGGCGCCAGGATAGCCATCAGTGGCTGCGGGCTAGATGACCAGAAACGCAGCTGGGGATGGGTACGCTCATGGAACATTAAGCCGATATGACTGTGATCGCTGATAATGGCATCAATTATCCCCGATGTGCCTGCGGTATGGATATCGAGCTGAATGCCCGCATAGCGTTGGGTAAATTCATGCAGAGGGGACGCCACTAGGTCACTGACAAATCCTTCACCGACGGTGAGCGATATCTTGCCGGTTTCCATGCGTTGGTAGGATTCAAGTGAGGCAATAAAGCCTTCATCAAGAGCGCCGCGTCGTTCGCAATACTCAAGCAGCATTTCGCCTACCGGGGTAGGCGAAATGCCGTCGCGATGACGCTCCATCAGGGTTGCCCCCAAGGCTTCTTCCAGCAAGGTAATTTGCCGGCTTACCGCCGAGGGTGCAATGTCCAAGCGCGCCGCTGCGCGGCGCACTGAGCCAGACTCAAGGGTAACGCGAAAGTAAACCAATCGCTGATGAGGAATATCCACTGGTAGCTGCTATGCCTCTGCACTGGCTCTGTATAAATCGTTACCCTAAGGGTCCCCAAGCCTCGTAGTTTTCTCTAAACCGATAATAACGCTATAGGTACTTAAGTAGTTTCTGCAGCTTATTCATATCGGCAGAGTCGCCCACTAGGCGGACTTCACCGGCTACCATGCCATCTAGAAATGCCTGTTGCGTCGGCTTTTTAAGGATTTTCAACGCGGCATCCTGATCGCGAAAACGAAGCTCAAGGTCTAGGTCAACGGGTAGCCCTTTGCCGGTATCAATGCCTTTCGGCGCCATTCGATAATACCGGGCAATGCTGAGGTCTTCCGTGGCAACGCCCCAGTCCAGACCGCGCATTCGCTCAAGTTGTTCACGAAAGCGCGGCTTGCGTCGCAGGGCTCTTTTAAGCAGTAAGCTCAGTAGCCACAGCGTCAGCTTGAGTTTCATTAGGAAACGGCGTCCTTAAGCGCTTTGCCCGGCTTGAACGCAACATTTTTGCTGGCGGGAATCTGTAACGGCGCGCCAGTTTGCGGGTTTTTGCCAGTACGTGCGGCACGCTGGCGTACGGTAAACGTTCCAAAACCAATCAGAGCAACATCTTCGCCTTTGGCAACGCTGTTAGTGATTTCGTCCAAGATAACGTTCAGGACTTGGCCCGCTTTGTCTTTGGATAGATCAGCGTTTTCAGCAATTGCGGCTGCGAGTTCAGGTTTGCGCATAAAGGTATCTCCCTATGTGGAAATCAAGCGTAAGTTCATCTGTGTTGTTAGAAGCACTGCCCAGCTGGTTAACTTTTTTAGCCTAGTCGCTAAGGCGGCGAAAATCAGCCTAGCAGCGCAGGTGCTACTCTGGAAAGCTCCACTTTCCTTCTCACGCAGCTGCCTGTCAACGCAAATCCAATCAAACGACCGTCTTTATTTTCAGCAACGGCTGTCATGTCACCGCCTTCTCCCTCAATTTTCCACCGTGCTGGCGTGGTTGCTGGAGGGTAGGCAACCACGGGAAGTAATGGTGTTTTCACAATGACGGGCCACGCCCCAAAGCTGACGCTGGTTGGTTTTCCGGCGAGTGTTGTCGCTAGCGCTTTTACGCTTGCCTGCAGCGGTTGAACATACATAGCGTTAACTCCCTCAACGCAAGCCGCATCGCCCAACGCAAATATGTTCGGTTGAGAGGTGCGTAGCTGGCGATCAACCACAATACCGCGATGGCTAACCGCCAGCCCGGCTGCTTCAGCAAGTTGAGTGCGCGGAGCTAAGCCCGTGGCGAGTAATACGATGTCGGCAGCATAGACGTCGCCATTATCAAGATGGAGTGATAGGGCATTATCTACGTTAAGGGCGAGCGTTTTCAGGTTATGCCCTAAAGCAAGTTGGATGCCAGCGTCTTGGAAAGCATCCGCCAGCGCTTGGCCGAGTGGCTCGGGCAGTAGGCGTTGCAGCGGGGTGCTTTCTGGCGCAATGAGGGTGACTTGGTGGCCGCCAGCATGGAGATCATTGGCGAACTCGCAGCCCACCAGCCCGGTACCGACAACCGCAACACGTTTAGTAGTCGCTGCGCTTAATGCGGCATAAAAGCGGCGATACTCGTCTAAGTCGTTGATGGTAAAGCATCGTTTGGCGACACTCTCGGGCACGCTGAACGGCGTATGGGGCGCTGCCCCAGTGGCTAGCACTAGATCGTCGTAGTGGAGCTGTTGGCCATTACTGAGTTCTACGCATTGGTTATCCACATGCAGGTGTGCGACCTGGGTGTGGGTAATTAACTCAGCATTCAGTTCTTCTGCGACGCCGCTGGCGTCACGTTGGGCGAGTTGGTCTGGCGTTAAGCGTTTCGCAAAGCCTGTAGAAAGCAGCGGTTTACTGTAATCATCGCCACTGTCGGCACTGATAAGGGTAATGGTACGTGTATCGCCATGTCGGCGTAGGGCGCGGGCAAGGCCAATCCCCGCCATACCGGTGCCAATAATAATCAGTGCCGAATGGGTATATCGCGATATCTCGTGTGAGGGCATGCAGTCACCAAAAGTCGGCGGAACAAAAGCCTGTGAGGTCACCATGTTACACTAGCTTTCTGTGTATTGACCGCCTTGGAGACTTTGGTGATCGCCCCTACTGTTCGGCAAGCTTCCCTTCCTCATCGACTATTTCCTCACTGGCTCCCTGTTGCTGCGGCTCGTCCTGCAATGAGCGCTGCGTGGTGGCAGTGGGTGGCATCGACGGACTCCTTAACGACGCGGTTAACCGTCGCAGGCGGCACAAACGCGTTTCGGGTGCAATTGTTACGTCAAACGATTGGCTTACCTCTACGGGATGAAGCGCTAGCGCTGGGAATTGAACCGCGCCGCTATGCATGGCTGAGAGAAGTCGCGTTGTGTGTCGGCGATAAGCCCTGGGTAGTCGCACGCTCGGTAGCGCCACTCAGTCAATTACAAGGTAAGGGGTTAGAAGGGCTTGGCGAGCGTTCATTAGGCAGTTGGCTGTTTCAACAACCTGACTTGGTGCGCGGGCCACTCTACGCCACTCGCCATCAGCCACGCTTTGTCGCGGAACACTCTGCGTCGCTTTTAGACAGCGTATGGGGGCGGCGCTCAGTGTTTCAGCACGGTGGGCTGTCGCTGTTAGTGCAGGAATACTTTTTATCGACCATGGCAGATGATCTTGCCCTGTCTTCGCGCTAGGCTATCGCCAGCGTTTTCTTTTTGAGAGGTAAGCATGGACCGTTCTCTGTTGAGGCCAACGGGATGGGCTCGGGTGGCTGATTTTTTACATTTAACGCGATTGGATCGCCCGATTGGTACTTGGCTATTGATGTGGCCCACCTTATGGGCATTGTGGATAGCAGCAGAGGGTGTGCCTGGACGGAATGTTCTGCTGATCTTTATTGCTGGCGTTTATGTGATGCGCGCCGCGGGCTGTGTGGTTAATGATTACGCTGATCGTCATTTCGATGGCCATGTAAAGCGTACTAAACATCGTCCGCTAGCCACTGGTCGTATCAGTGAAACCGAGGCGCAGCTGCTGTTTATCGCGCTGGTAGCCACTGCTTTCATTTTAGTGCTATTGACCAATTGGTTTACGGTGCTGTTGTCGATAGGTGGTGTTGTATTAGCGTTCATTTACCCGTTTATGAAGCGCTACACCCATTTACCTCAGGTGGTGTTAGGGGCTGCGTTCTCTTGGGCGATTCCCATGGCATTCGGTGCGGTATTGGGTCATGTACCGTTTGAAGCATGGCTACTGTTTAGCGCTAACGTGCTGTGGACCGTTGCCTACGATACTCAATACGCCATGGTCGACCGCGACGATGACCTAAAAATTGGCATCAAATCTACCGCGGTGCTGTTTGGTAGCGCTGATCGTCTGATCATTGGTGTGTTGCAAGTGGCGGCACTTGGACTACTTGCCTGGGTAGGATGGCGTGTTGGTTTAGGTGGCTTTTTCTGGCTTGGGCTAGCCGCTATGGCCGCTACGTTTGTCCATCAACAACGCTTAATCGCTGGCCGTGAGCGCGACCGCTGCTTCCAGGCATTTCTTAATAATCATTGGTCAGGCTTGTTAATTTTTGCAGGTATTGCACTAAGTTGGTGGCCAATAACTGGCTAAATATCCTCTATGTCATAAAATTGTCATCGAGTCATGGTGTTATCGTCACTGACATGTCTTTGAACTGTTTTTTTAAACTATTTTTTAAATTAGTTTTCATTGAACACCGTGAGGCCCTGGAATGACCGCCAAGACCGTTTTGATTGTCGATGATGAGGCGCCTATTCGCGAGATGATCGCAGTGGCGCTGGAAATGGCTGACTATCGCGTGCTTGAAGCGGATAACGCCCAGGATGCCCACGCGATGATGGTTGACCACCAGCCAGATCTGCTTTTGCTGGATTGGATGATGCCGGGCACCAGTGGTATTGAGCTTGCAAGGCGCTTAAAGCGTGAAGAAGCCACTGCCGAAGTGCCTATCATTATGCTGACCGCTAAAGGCGAAGAAGATAACAAGATTCAAGGGCTTGAGGCTGGGGCGGATGACTATATCACCAAGCCTTTCTCTCCCCGCGAACTGGTGGCGCGCTTAAAAGCAGTATTGCGACGTACTACCCCCCGTGGTGTCGAAGATCCTATTGAAATTAATGGCTTGCTATTAGACCCAGTGAGCCACCGTGTGAGTGCTTACGGTAAGGCGTTAGAAATGGGGCCGACGGAGTACCGTCTGCTGCAGTTTTTCATGACGCACCAAGAGCGCGCCTATACACGTAGCCAACTGCTCGATCAAGTGTGGGGCGGTAACGTATACGTTGAAGAGCGGACGGTAGATGTTCACATCCGACGTCTACGTAAGGCCCTAGGAGAAGCTCACCAGAGTCTCATTCAAACGGTGAGAGGCACTGGGTACCGTTTTTCCGCGCGGGTGTAACGGTGCGCCTGTGGAGCCGAGAACTATGGCGAATTGCGTGGCTGGCCGCTTTGGGCGCTTGTCTGGGGTGGTTGCTGGGTATGCCAGGTCTTGGCGTTGCTGCAGGTCTTGCCGTTTGTCTGGTGTATCAACTGCGCCAACTGCGTGCGCTCTTTAAGTGGTTAACGCTTCACCCTCATGATGAACCCCCTGCTGCGAGCGGCATGTGGGGCGAGCTTTTTGATCGCTTGTATCGCTACCAAAAGAGCCAACGGATTACTCAGAATCGCTTACGTGCCACCCTTGCACGTATTCAGGAATCATCCGAAGCGATGCGTGACAGTGTCGTTATGCTAGATCGGCATGGCGACCTGGAGTGGTGGAACAGTGCCGCGACGGAAATGCTGGGCTTGCAAACAGCCCACGACCGTGGCCAGCACATTACCAATCTGCTTCGTGACCCGCGATTTATCAGCTACTTTAATGCACGTAAATACGGTGAGCCGCTGACCTTAACGTCGCCCATCGATGAACGGCATATCCTTCAATATCAAATTACTCTCTATGGTGATGATGAGCGCTTGGTAATGGCGCGAGATATTACCCGCTTGCATCGTTTAGAGCAGATGCGGCGTGACTTTGTCGCCAATGTTTCCCATGAACTACGCACACCGCTAACGGTACTGACGGGTTATTTAGAAACCTACAGCGACTTGAAAGAGCAACTTCCACCACGTTTGGGCCGAGGTATTGCTCAGATGGAAGAGCAGACGAAGCGTATGCAAAACTTAGTCAATGATCTGCTACTGCTCTCTCGGTTAGAAATTGATCAAGGTGGCGAGGATCATCATGCGTTGGCGTTAGGGCCAATGCTCGACACCATTCGCCGCGATGCGCTAGCGCTCTCTAACCAACAGCACAGTGTTCAAGTCGCGCTTGAAAGCGATGCCCGTCTGATCGGCAGCGAGCAGGAACTGCATAGCGCTATTTCAAACCTAGTGTTTAACGCTGTGCGGTATACGCCAGAGGGTAGTCAGATAACACTTCGCTGGAAAACCCTGCCGAATGGCAGTGCTTGTATTGAAGTTGACGACGATGGTGAGGGAATTGACCCTGTGCATATTCCACGCTTAACCGAGCGTTTCTATCGCGTTGATAAAGGGCGTAGTACTGCAACGGGTGGTACCGGGCTTGGTCTGGCGATTGTAAAGCATGTGCTACTAAGACATGACGCATTGTTACAAATTGAATCTCGCCCTGGCGAAGGGGCCCTCTTTCGCTGTGTTTTTCCGTCATCACGTGTTGTCAAAAGCGAGCCCGCCTCGCGCAATGCTGTTTAAGTACAAGTGATGTATAGGTGTGTCATGCTTGTCATACAAGTATGGTCACATAATACTCATGTGCCATTTCTAACCACTTTCCCTGCTTGATCTGCAAACGCTTTAAGCGCCCTTCCTATTATCTTTTATTTGCTAAGTGTTTGTTTTATCGGTTTTTTTATATAGTTTTTGATTTTTTGGCACATCGTCTGCAAGTGTCTTGGTACTTGGTAAGAGAGAAAACCATAGGAATTGGTAAGCCGAAAGACCGTCTTTCTTACTATTTAAGCAGTACCTGAACAGCGATCTAGGAGACGGAACATGATGTCCAAGGAACTACTCAAGAAAGCTGGTATTTTAAGTGTAGCGTTCGGTTTAGTTGCTAGCCCTGCAGCATTCGCTCAAGAGCCAGCAGACCCCGCGAACAATATTTCCCCTGATGAGCAGCCTGTTGAGACTCAATCCGAAAGTACAACAGATTCAAGTAATTATGATAGCCAAGAGTTGACTCATGACGAAGGCGATAACGCCAGCGACATGGAACCTAGTTCAACGAGCCAGGACGATTCAGAGTCTGGCTATGACAGCACAGATGAGTTGCCTGAAGAAAATAGCGGAATGTAACATTAACTTTGGTTACTTATCTTTTCAAAAGGTACTATAACTCTTACGCTTACGGATGAGCTATTCAGAGGCATGGATGTCAAATTGCATGGATGCTCCTAGATTCAAGGATTGAATCTTTCGACGGTCAACACGCTAGTCAGGGTTAATTCCAAGGTTGGAGCCCCTCAAACGGATAGGAAGCTAGTGTTACGTATCGCGATACTAAGAGTGCTCAAGACCCCACTTCGGTGGGGTCTAATTTTTTGTGTATAGTATAATCATTGTTACGTTGCCCACTGTTTCTTGGTGTTAAAAATGCAATTATTCAGATGACACGTTTTGCGATTGGCAAAAGAAGGTACCTTGTATCATTGCATTGTCGGTTGCTCCATATAGCAAGGAGTTTTTATTTATGTTGTTGAAATCATTTGTTAAAAGCACTGTGGTTGTAGGCTTATCGTTGGGGCTTATCGCAAGTCCAATAGCGTTTGCACACTCCTCCATAGAGCTGAATCAAGGACGTGCTGAGAACCAAGAAATTATTCAACCTCAATCTCGTAACACATCGGGCCCTGCGACCTATTCAGCTAAAGATTTGATCAATGATAATGAGAATACTCTGATATATGCTCCTTCAAGCCGTGCCAGTGACGCTGATGATGACTCTAAAGAGCGAGCAGGTTATCGCGCTGAAGAACTCAACCGTGAAGAAGGTAGCAGTACACGCTGGTAAAGAGGGCGATGGTTAAACGTGTGTGACAAATAAGTTTTATAGCAAAAACCCCGCTTCGGCGGGGTTTTTGTGGTTAAGACGGTGATCGATTGATCCTGTTAATGCTGGTGATGGCGGTCAGCGGCGGTGCTTCCTTCTTGGGCGCTTTGAACCCAAACTTCTATTTCAATAGCGTCTTGCTGGGCAAATTCGAGCGTGATGGGAAACCGGTCACCTTCTGCCAATGGCTGATGTAATCCCATTAGCATTAAGTGATAGCCGCCACCTGGGCGCATTGTTAGCGTTTCATCTTTAGCGATTTCGATAGCACTGACGTGGCGCATTTTCATCATATCGCCTTCCATCTGCATATCATGTAGCTCAACACTTTCGCTCACAGGTGTCTGTGCGCTGACCAGTGTGACGGACTCTGTATGAGCCGTAATATCCAGATAAGCGGCACCATTTGTCACACCGGGGGGCGTTGGCGTGGCAAAAGGATGAGCGATCCTTAGCTGGTCGGTTTGAACGTCGTGAGCCGATGCGAAAGAGATTGAGCCAGTGAGGAGAGCCGTCAACCAGAGTGCGCGGGTCAGCATGGTCGTATTCCTTGTAGGGGCCTTATCTTCTTAACAAGGCTTATGCTTAATCTTGAGAATAATAGTGAAGCCAAACAACCTTAAGGTAACAAATAGGTTGTATCAGCGTTATAGCGATTAAGTCATTAGCGATGAGGCGTAATGTCGCGCGTGCCGCGGTAGTGGTCGTCCCACATTAAGACGGCACCTGCCACTGCGCCGGGAATTAAGAACAGGTTGGCGAGAGGAATCCAGGTCACGAGCATAATTAACCCGCCGTAGGTGAGACTTGGCCACCACCGTTTCGATAATCGTGTACGCATATCGCGAAAGGTAATCTTATTGTTATCCATAGGATAATCTAAATAAGTGATTGCCATGATCCACGCGGAAAAAAGGATCCACAAAATAGGCGCTATCAGGTTTAGGCCAGGTATCCAGCTAATGATAAACAGTATCACCATGCGTGGCAGAATATAACCGAGTTTGACTAGCTCGCGACCCAAGGCATCGACGGCGGTTTTAGCGAGCCCGCGGTCATCCAGGGGTTCACGCCCTGTTGCTTGACGCTCTACCTTCGCGGCTAAAAAACCATAGAAAGGTGCGGCGATTAAGTGGGTGACCAGGGTGAAGGTAAAAAAGATCACCAGCAGTAGGCTGATAAAGAACAGTGGCCAGATTAGCCATGAGAGCCACTCAAGCCAGCTTGGCACCATGGTCATCGCACTATCTAACCAGCCAGAAAAGCGGCTGACTACGAAGCTGAGCATGCTGGCATAAACGATTATATTGACCACGATGGGTAGGAAAATATAGCGCCGCAGACCTTTCTGGTAGACCAAGCGAGTGCCTCGACTCAGCGCCGTCATCGCATCCAACATATTTGCTCCTTAGAAAAAACGCCCAGAGGGAATATCTGGGCGTATTGCAGGAGGAATCGCGTGCTAGGTCAAGATTTTTTAAGTACCTGCGGGTCGATATTGTCGGGATCGCTATGGCGAATATCTAGCCCTTTGACCAAGTAGACAACGTACTCCGCCAGGTTGTTGGCATGATCCCCCACGCGTTCTAAGGCACGTAGCACCCACATAATGCTAAGTACAGAGCTAATCGAACGTGAATCTTCCATCATAAAGGTCATCAGCGAGCGCATGGCGCTACCATACTCATCGTCAACGAACTCATCTTCGCGCACAACTTGCATTGCAAGATCGGTATCAAAACGCGCAAAAGCGGTAAGTGCATCGCGAAGCATTTTACGCACGTGCTCGCTGATATGGCGTACTTCGACTAAACCACGGATGCTGCCGCTACTTTCGCTCAACAGTAGTGCATTTCGAGCAATTTTGCTGGCTTCATCGCCGATACGCTCGAGGTCGGACGTTGCGCGAATAACCGCCAGCACTAAGCGTAAGTCGGAAGCCGCTGGCTGACGACGTGCTAATACCCGCGTACATTCATCGTCAATTTGCAGTTGCAGGTCGTTCACTTGGCGGTCATTGTCGCGCACTTTCTCAGCAAGACGGCTATCACCTTCCAGTAGCGCAAAAACAGCATCTTGCACTTGTTTTTCCACCAGACCGCCCATGGCCATCAGGTGGGTTTTTAGCTCTTCCAGCTCTTGGTTGAACTGGCGAGAGATATGTTGGCTGTGGCTATCGCTCGTAATATCCATTGAGCACTCCTGACGTGATGTCTTTGGGGCCTAGGTAATGCGGCCAGTGATGTAGTTTTCGGTGCGTTGTAAACGCGGGTTGGTGAACACTTGATCCGTTGGCCCGTACTCAACGAGTTCACCGTGCTGCAAAAAAGCCGTGTAGTCAGAAACCCGCGCGGCTTGCTGCATATTGTGGGTAACCAGCACTAGCGTTAGCTGTGATTTAAGGTTACGAATCAGCTCTTCAATTTTCAGCGTTGAGATCGGGTCTAAGGCTGACGCTGGTTCATCAAGTAGCAGTACATCCGGTTGTACGGCAAGCGTACGAGCAATGACCAAGCGCTGCTGCTGGCCGCCAGATAGCTGCCAGGCCGACCGGTGCAGTCGGTCTTTAACCTCATCCCACAGTGCTGCCGATGTCAGTGCCCATTCGATAATGTCGTCCCGCTTCCGCTTGGGTAAGCGTTGCTGTAAACGCAGGCCAAAGGCCACGTTTTCATAAATCGACATAGGGAAAGGGTTGGGTGTTTGAAACACCATCCCAACGCGCCGTCGCAACTCGGTAACATTCATGTCCGGGGCATGAATATCCTGACCTTCAAGCTGAATATGGCCACTGTGTGTTACCGATTCATTAAGGTCGTGCAGTCGGTTAATCGCGCGTAGTAGTGTCGACTTTCCACAGCCTGAAGGGCCAATAAAGGCCGTTACACGGTGGCGTGGTAGGTCTAATGTTAGATCGCGCAACGCCATTTTCCCCGCATAAGCGAGGTGAAACTTTGCAATGCTCAAGCAGCGCTGTTCGGCAGAAAAACGCGCCACGGGTGCGAGAGCCGCATTGTTGGACGATAAAGACGCTAACATTCGTTTCCTCGCTGACGCCTCAGATAATGACGCAGAAATATGGCAGTTAGATTAAGCACGAGTACGATTAATACCAGCAGCAGCGCAGTGGCGAAAACTAGCGGAATGGCGGCCTGCACATCTTCACCATGAAAGGCGGTATCAAATAAATGATAGCCGAGGTGCATAAACTTGCGCTCTAGATGAAGGTAGGGAAACTCACTATCTACAGGCATTTGCGGGGCTAGCTTGGCGACGCCCACTAGCATTAGCGGCGCCACTTCACCTGCGGCTCTGGCGACGGCTAAAATCATCCCCGTTAGCATGGCGGGCGTTGCCATGGGTAACACCACCCGCGTTAACATTTCCAAGCGTGTCGCACCCAGCGCAACGGCACCTTCCCGCTGGGCATCAGGTATGCGTGCTAGCCCTTCTTCGGTAGCGACAATCACTACCGGTAACGTGAGCAAGGCAAGTGTTAGCGAGGCCCAAAGAAGGCCGCCGGTTCCAAATGTGGGTGAGGGCAGTTCATCGCTAAAAAACCAGCTGTCGATAGAGCCGCCTACTCCGTATACAAATACCCCAAGGCCAAACACGCCATAAACGATTGAAGGCACGCCTGCCAGGTTGCGTACGCCAATGCGAACTAAGCGTGTTAAGCGGTTTTGGTGGGCGATTTCGTTTAAGTAAATAGCCGCGAGAACCCCAAACGGAGTAACGATCACTGACATCAGAATGACCATTAAGACGGTGCCAAAAATGGCTGGCCAGACACCTCCGCCAGTATTTGCGGCGCGTGGCCCTTCACTCAGAAATTGCCAGATGCGCTGCCCCCAGGCGATGGTTTTTTGTCCCCAGGACATGGAATTTGGTGATTGAAAATAGGTAACACTTGCCAGCGGCTGGCGAAGTATTTGGCCATCGGCGGTGGCTAGCACTAACGTGCCAGGGGGCCGTTGCTTGACGGGTAAGGCAAGCGCATCATGGATGAAGGTCCAGGCTGCTTGTTCTGTTAACCGTTGATCGCCACTCTCCAGCGTCATTAAACGGCCTATAAAATCACCCCATGGGGTGCGCGTTAAGCGGATAAGATTGGCTGGCTCGGCCTGTTGGCTAATCTCATCAATGGCAATCCACTGCCAGTTGCTTCCTGTAATATCCTGATTACCAGTGAAATAGAGCCGTTCTGACCCTGCTCCCTTGGGCAGCGTCGTTTCACGAACTGGCTGCCCAATGACGATATCGCCTGACTTGAGGGTAACTTCCTCTAATGGTGCTGGCCAAAAATGGCCTAACCCCCGAATCGTCAGCAGCGTTAATAATGCTGCCAACATTAATAACGAAAGCGCCACGCAGGCAGCACAAAGCCAGGGCCAGAGCCCGCTGCCGCTCATTTTTAAAAAACCAACGTTTGCAAAACCAGCCCGCTGCCCACGCATTAGAGTGTGCTCCCTAAGCGTTGATAGCGTCGGCGCAAGCGCTGTCTGACAATTTCAGCCAGTGTGTTCACCACAAAGGTAAAAATGAACAAGGCCAGCGCCGCCAGTATCAGTAAGTGATAGGTCAGCCCGCCTGGTGAAGCCTCGGGAAGCTCAATGGCGATAGAGGCTGATAGTGAACGTAGCCCTTCAAACGGACTGGCACTCAAGAGCGCGGTGTTACCGCTGGCCATTAACACAATCATGGTTTCGCCCACGGCGCGGCCAGCGCCAATCATCACCGCTGAAAAGACCCCAGGACCTGCCGTGGGTAGGGCAACTTTCCATAGTGCTTGCCAGCGGCTAGCGCCTAGCGCTTGAGCACCTTCCATTAAGGTAGGGGGCACATCGGCAAGTGCATCTTCTGCGAGTGAATAAATACTGGGAATCACCGCAAATCCCATCGCAATGCCCACAATCAATGCATTTCGAGTGGCGTAATCAAGACCGTAACGTTGATCCAGCAAGCGTCGCAGGTCGCCGCCAAGCCAGTGTTGTTCAATGATGGGAGCAATCCATATAGCCAGTACAGCCATGCCAGCCAACCAGGGGATCAGCCATAAGCCTGCCCAAGAAAGCGGTAGTCGTTGACGAACGTGGGCGGCCGTCCGATACCATAGATATCCTGCTAAGGCTGCGCTAAGAGGTAGCCAAATAATGATCATCAAGGCACTGGTCAGGTTTCGTTCCACCCAGGGGGCGAGTAATAAACCAGCAATAAAACCGATGACCACGCCAGGCACCGCTTCCATCAACTCAAGCGTTGGCTTCAAACGGCTACGGAGCCGTGCGGACATAAATAGCGCAGAGTACATTGCCGCGCCCAGGGCAATAGGCGTTGCGAATAGCATGGCCGCCAGTGCCGCTTTTAATGTTCCCCAGGCAAGGGGCGAGAGTTTAGCGAGGCTGAACGTGTCGCCAAAGGCGAGCAAGGGTAGCGTTTCCCAAAAAAGGAACACGCCAATCGCTAAAATTGCCAACAAAACACCGATGCCACCAGCGGTGATAAGCCCGGTAGCAAGTCGGTCTTGTATATGGCGCAGCGGCTGACGCGAGAAGGGTAGCCGAGGAGGAGTCATGTCGACATCATAGAAAAGCGAAAGCCATCACGAAAATAAGCATGCATGGTCAAGTCTCCTTACCCTATCGTTTATTTATGACAATTAAATGACAGTTCACAGGTGTTGGCGCTGGGCATCACGCAGGTGATTGGGCAGCGGCACAAAGCCTGCAGCTTTGACAATCTGCTGGCCCTCTTCGGAAAAGATAAGTGCCAGAAAGGCCTGCTCCACGGGTGGCAATGACTCGCCGGGCGGCAGGTTAACGTAAAGATAGAGATCGCGTGATAATGGGTACTTTCCTTGCTGAATAGAGCGTTCGTTGGGCGCAACGGCAGCGCCGGATTCATCTACTAGGCGCAGTGCGCGCACCATTGGGTTTAAGTGGTTGTAGCCTGCATAGCCCATGGCATTGAAGGACTCTCCTACAGCAGCAATGACCGCCGATGAGCCTGGGTGTTCACTGATATCTAGGCGGAACTCGCCATCGCACAGGGCTCTTGCCTGAAAGAGGCCATGAGTACCTGACGCTAGGTTACGACCATGCAGGGCTATTTGGCCATAGGGCCAATCCGTCGCCGGGATCAGCGTACTCCAGCGCCGGATGGGGTGGGGAGCACCGCAAGCGAGGCTAGTTGAAAAAGTCGCATCGACTTGTTGGAGTGTCAGGGTATCCAATGGGTTATGGCGATGTACAGCCACGACTAATGCATCCCGAGCAACTCGAAGTTCAAGCGGTGGGTAACCGTAGCGGTCAATAAACTGCTGGCGTTCTGCATGGGTCATGGGGCGTGACATCGGCCCTAGGCGGGTGGTGCCTGCCACTAAGGCAGTTGGCGCGCTGGCTGAGCCGCCGGCCTGAAATTGCAGGTTGATATCCGGGTGGCGGGCGCTTAAGGCTTCGCCCCAGCGCAGCACCAAGCCTGCCATGGTGTCAGAACCGACGGCACCTAACGTGCCGCTCACCGAGGTTGGCTGCCCCCAGGCAAGCGTGCCTGCCATTAAAAGCCAGCCAGTCAGAAGCAGTAGCAGTTGATGTTTACTCACACGTCGTAAATTGTAACGCTTCAAACGACACCCCTCTTGTGATTAACTATTACCAGCCTATTGCGATGCAGCAACATCACAACAATAACCTTTTGAAGCGACCACCTTATGACACCGCTGGACACCGATTTGGACGATGTACCTGCTCCGCAGGGGCAGCTCACCTTAAAGTTACTGGCTTCTCGGCAAGATACCAATCTCTATGGTGATATTCCGGGTGGTTGGTTAGTCAATCAGATGGATCAAGCCGCCGAACTAGCCGCGGGCCGAGAGGCAGGCGGTCGCACAGCGACCGTAGCGATTGAGGCGATGGATTTTTTAAGCCCGGTACGTGTGGGCTCAATGGTGAGCGTTTATACCTGCGTGCGGGAAATAGGCCATAGCTCGATTAAGATTGATGTTGAGGTATGGGTGCGTCCACCTCAGGGTCGCCATTTGGAAGAGCGGCAGAAAGTGACCGAAGCGCGTTTTGTGATGGTAGCGTTGGATGATAATGGGCGTATCCGTGCGGTGCATAGCTGAGAGATTGGTTGACCATTAACATCATAAAAGGGCGCCAAGGCGCCCTTTGTTGTGTCGCTACTAAACGTTGGCGAAATTCCTAGACGCCGACATTGTCGCGGTTTTTCAGGTAGGCGTATTCGCCGACATCGCTGAATGGGCGCAGTAATTTCTGGAAGGCTGAGTAAGAGTCATAAACACGGCGAGACTCTTCGTCACTGTCTACTTGGCGTTGGATCGCCTCTTTTGATGATTCATACAGTGCTGCCATCACGTCTTCCGGGAAGGTGCGCAGTTGAACACCATGTTCATCGACCAGCGTTTCCAGTGCCTGAGCGTTACGGTAGGCAAACTCGCTGATCATGGCGAGGTTAGAGGCTCGCGCGGCTTCACGGATAACGTCTTGCAGATCTTCTGGCAGGGAATTCCAGGCGTCTAAATTGATAGTGCCTTCCAGCACGGCTGTCGGCTCGTTCCAAGCGGAGGTGTAGTAGTAATCCGCCACTTGGTGAAGGCCAAACGCCATATCATTGTAAGGCCCGACCCAGTCCGCTGCATCAAGTGCGCCGGTTTGCAGCGAGGTGAAGATTTCTGAGCCCGCCATAGTGACGGTACTCACACCAATGCCGTTCATCGCTTCGCCAGCAAGGCCTGGCAGGCGAAGTTTTAGGCCCTGCATATCGTCTAGAGAGTTAATCTCTTTTTTGAACCAGCCGCCCATTTGCGTACCGGTGTTACCGACAGCGAAAGGCTTCAGGTTGTGGTTGGCGTAGATTTCATCCCACAGCTCCTGGCCGCCACCGTTATACAGCCACGCATTCATTTCGGTGGTGTTCATGCCAAACGGCACCGCGGTGAAAAACTGTGAGGCCGCGACCTTGCCGCGCCAGTAGTAGGATGCGGAATGCCCCATCTCTGCGGTGCCCGCAGCGACCGCATCGAACACCTCAAGTGCAGGCACAAGCTCACCCGCACCGTGTACACGTATGCGCATGCGGCCATTGGAGAGCTGCTCGACCCGACGTGCGAAGTCATTGGCACCTGTGCCAAGCGCTGGGAAGTTTTTCGGCCAGGAGGTCACCATATCCCAGGTGTAGGTTTCGTTGGCGCTAGCAGTGGAAACAAAAGGCGCAGCAGCGACACCGGCGGCACCGAAGCCGGCGGTTTTTAGAAATTGGCGGCGTTGCATGGCGGGCATAACTCCGAAATTATCTGATGTTTTTTTATTAATGCGCAGTGAGCGCAGTGTCCATCAGCCAGTATGCGCTAAGCAGGTTTTAATGGGCAAGTACTCGCCTACCGCTTTACGCTTACGTTAACACCGCTCAAAGTGGGGTGAGTTTGGCAAACCCTAGTACGAGCCATTTCACCCCTTCACCTTCAAAGCTGACCTGTACGCGGGCGCGGGCACCTTCGCCTTCCGCGTTTAAAATTATGCCTTCGCCAAACACTGGATGCATTACCCGCTGGCCAACATGCAGGGCAGGTAGATCGCCGTCGCTTTCAACCCGCTGTTGCGCAAAACTTGAGCGTGAGGCGGTAACGGGACGGGAAATATGACCGCGTAGGCGGACTTCTTCCAACAGATGGGGCGGAAGTTCACGTAGAAAGCGCGATGGCCTGGGGAACACTTCTTTGCCGTGCAGGCGGCGGGTTTCGGCATGGGTCAGGTAGAGTTTCTGCATCGCGCGGGTAACGCCGACATAGCAAAGTCGTCTTTCCTCTTCGAGCCGCCCTGGCTCTTCGATCGACATTTTATGAGGAAATAGGCCCTCTTCAACGCCGGCAATAAACACCACGGGAAACTCCAAGCCCTTAGCAGAGTGCAGGGTCATCAGCTGCACGCTGTCTTCAAATTCATCGGCTTCATGGTCGCCCGCATTAAGTGCCGCTTCGGAAAGAAACGCTTCCAGCGCTGCCATACCTTCGCCTGCTTCCGGGGTTTCGAAGGCATCGCCGTGGGTAAAGGCGCGCGCAGCAGTCACCAGCTCTTCCAGGTTTTCCACGCGCGCTTGGCCTTTTTCGCCGCGCTCGCTCTTGTGATGCTCGATCAGGCCGGTATGCGTGGTGATGTGGTCGATAATTTCATGCAGCGGCAGGCCAGATGCATCGTTGTCTAATTGCTCAATGAGGTTGGCAAATGTCTGCACCGCGTTGGCTGCGCGGCCTTTTAGCGAGCCGTCTTGAATGGCATCGTGCAGCGCCTGCCACAGAGAAATGCTTTGTTCTCGGGCACGATGGCGCACAATTTCTACCGTACGGGTGCCTATCCCGCGGGTAGGTACGTTAATCACGCGCTCCAAAGAGGCATCGTCATCACGATTAAGCAGTAGGCGCAGATAAGCTAAGGCATTTTTGATCTCTAAGCGCTCATAGAAGCGGTGCCCGCCGTAAATACGGTAGGGCATGCCTTGGCGGATCAGCGTCTCTTCCAGTAAACGCGATTGAGCATTGGAGCGGTAAAGAATGGCAACATCGCGGCGATTAAACCCTTCATCGACCTTTTCTTTGATGGTATCGACGATATAGCGGGCTTCTTCTAAGTCGTTAAACCCGGCATAAACAGAAATGGGGTCGCCTTCGACACCGTCAGTCCATAGGTTTTTACCCAGCCGCTCGCTGTTATGACTGATCAGCGTGTTAGCGGCTTCCAGAATCGCGCTTGTGGAGCGGTAGTTCTGCTCTAGGCGTACGGTGTGAGTGTTAGGAAACTCCTCCTCAAAGCGGCGAATATTTTCCACTTTGGCGCCACGCCAACCGTAAATTGACTGATCATCGTCACCGACGGCGGTCATCGGTGTTTGTAGCCCAGTGAGTAGTTTTAACCACGCGTATTGCAGCGTATTGGTGTCCTGAAACTCATCGACCAATACATGACCAAAGCGCTCGCGGTAATGGTTTAGCAAAGGCGGATTGTCACGCAACAGTTCTAGGCTGCGCAGTAGCAGTTCACCGAAGTCCACTAGGCCGCCGCGTTCGCAGATAAATTGGTAGCGCTCATAAAGCTCTACCATCTGGCCAAGATAACCATCGCCGTCCACGTTGACTTGATGGGGGCGCAGGCCTTCCTCTTTGCAGCCAGAGATAAAGCCTTGCACCTGGCGGGGCGGGAAGCGCTCATCATCGATGGAATAATCTTTGAGCATCCGTTTTACCAGCCGTAACTGGTCATCGGAGTCGATGATTTGGAAGTGCTGTGGCAGCCGAGCATCCTGCCAGTGAGTGCGCAGTAGGCGATGGGCGATGGAGTGAAACGTGCCAACCCATACATGGCGCATGGAGATGCTCAGCAGAGCTTCCAGACGAGTGCGCATTTCCCGCGCGGCCTTGTTGGTAAACGTGACCGCCAGCAGGGCATACGGCGAAAGCCCTTCGGCCTGCATTAGCCAAGCAATGCGATGAACCAGCACGCGGGTTTTACCGGACCCGGCACCCGCCAGTACCAGTAAGTTACCCTGGGGTGCGCTTACTGCCTCGCGCTGGGCAGGGTTAAGCTGATCAAGTATCGCCGTGACGTCGTCCATATAAGCCGCTGCCGGTTCGAAAAATGGGCGGTCAGTTTAGCACAGCCAGTGAACTGGCTGTGCATACAGTCGAATGGACAGCTACGGCTCTTCAGGGTAACGCAGCGTATTCAGGCTCTTTTTGACGGCTTTTAGCTGCTCAGCAAGCCTCGGGCCGCGCGTTTTGGCAACGCCAACGGCGAGGACGTCGATAAGCACCAAATGAGCGATTCGTGAGCTAAGCGGCGTGTAGATTTCGGTATCTTCATGCACATCGATATACAACGGCAGACTCACTTCGCCAGCCAGCGGTGAGTCACTCGGGCACAGGCCAATAACGGTAGCGCCTGCTTCGCGCGCTAGGCGAACGCTAGCGACCAGTGCTTTGGTGCGGCCAGTTTGTGAGATGGCGACCACCACATCACCCTCTTTTAGCGTGACCGCCGACATATTTTGCATATGCGGGTCGGCATAAGCGGAGGTCGATATCTGCAGGCGGAAGAACTTGTGCTGGGCATCGAAAGCTACGGCACCGGAGGCCCCAAAGCCATAGAACTCAACGCGGTTTGCCATGGCGAGAGCGTTGACCGCACGCCCGAGGGCATCATTATCAAGCCGGTCGCGCACCGATAAAAGTGTGCCCACGGTGGAGTCGAAAATGCTGTGGGAAAATTCGGCAACCGAGTCGCTATCGTTCATAGAGAACTGGGCAAACTGACTACCACTGGCCAGCATCTGGGCAAGTTGGAGTTTAAAGTCCTGGAACCCATTACAGCCGAGTGCGCGACAGAAGCGCACGACGGTGGGCTCGCTAACTTTAGCCTCTGTTGCGAGGTCGACAATCCGCATATGGATGACCTCGTCTGGGTTGCGCAGTACGAACCGCGCAACCTTTTGCTCGGAGCGACGAAAGTGCTCCATGCGGCGTCTCATTTCATCGAACAGGGCGCGGCTCACATTAAGCTCCTTAAATTCTCTTTAGTACTTATGCAGACACAGTATAAATGCGATTGACTCATGCGTTTAAACGCCGTTAGGGCATTTCAGCTGGATTCGTCATCATTTTGTCAAGTAGGTTATAGTAAGAAGTGAAGTGCCGCACTGCATCATTTAAATAAACAGTCGTCACGGATGCAGGTGGACGTAGGCATATTCACCTGGAGGAACGTCGATTATGAGAAACGTCGAACGAATCACCTCGGTAAAAAGCGAGCTGCTCGACATCTTTATGAGTATGGAAGTGGATGAGCATGTTGAGCGTCGGCGCAGCGCCGCGCAGCGTAGCCTAAGGGCGCGTAGGGGTATCGAGCTGCATCGGGAGTTTCAGAAACTATCGCGAGATATCGCCCCCATGCCAGACGATGACGAGCAGCAAGAGAGCGAACTGCATTAAAAAAGTGCACTAAAGAGTGCACTTAAAAAGGTAGGCTTAAAAAGTATACCTAAGGGATTGTAGAACGTTGAAGCAGATCCGCCCCGCTCATGCACAGGGCGGTACTGCTCAATAGTGCTGACTGTCAGTGAGGGCTTAGAGTAGCCCTGTGACGAACACTGCAATAACGCCTGCGGGCGCTATAAAGCGCGCGATGACGTTCCATACGCTAACGCCTGTGGACGAAAGCCCCAGTTCAGCCTCTACACTGTCACGCTTCAAACACCACGCAACAAATATAATTGCCCCTAGCCCGGTTAATGGCAGCAAGATCTTGCTGGTAAACGTATCGAGTAGATCAAAAATATTAAGGCCGAAGAAAAGCACTTCAGACCACACGTTAAACGACAACAATGCGGCGACGCCCAGTACCCAGACACCAATCCCGCTTGCTAACGTGGCGGTAACGCGAGACATTGCAGTGCGCTCTTCAAGCATTTCTACCGTCGGTTCCAGCAGGGAAATTGCTGACGTTAAGGCAGCAAAGGTCAGCAGTAAGAAAAACATCAAGCCCAAAATTGTACCGCCAGCCATATTACCGAAAGCCAATGGCAACGTGACAAAGATCAAGCCTGGACCTTCTCCAGCACTGAGACCATTAGCAAACACAATGGGGAAGATCGCCAGCCCCGCCAGCAGTGCAATCACCGTATCAAGAATGATCACCGTGCGGGCCGTGCTAATGAGATTAACATCTTCGCCTAGGTAGGAACCGTAGGCCATCATGATGCCCATACCCAGCGATAGGGTGAAGAACGCTTGTCCCATCGCGGCGAGTACAACACCGCCGTCAAGTGCATCCCAATTCGGGCTGAACATAAAGGCTAGCGCTTCACCAAAATAGCCGCTGGTCATGCCGTAGCCCACCAGTATCAGCATTAATACCACTAGAGCAGGCATCAGCAACCGTGCTGCGCTCTCAAGGCCCTTGGTTACGCCACGTGCGACGATACCAATGACGAGCACCATAAAGGCAGTATGCCAAAGCAGCAGGGTCGTCGGGCTAGCCAGCATGCCGCCAAAAAGGCCACTAATCGCATCAGCATCTTGGCCGTTAAACGTACCAATGACTGAACTGAGGGTGTAGTTCAGCGACCAGCCCCCAATGACGCTGTAAAAAGACAGAATCAGGAACGCCGCTAATACGCCGCTCACCCCGATTAACGCCCACGCCTTGGATTTACCATGATCGGCTGCTAGGTCCGCCATAGTGTTGATTGGATTTTTCTGGCCACGACGACCAATCATCCATTCAGCCACCAATATGGGCAGGCCCACCAACGCTACGCAAGCAAGGTAGACAAGCACGAAAGCTGCCCCACCACTATCGCCCACCATGTAAGAAAAGCGCCAAATGTTGCCAAGGCCAACGGCTGAACCAGCGGCCGCTAGCACAAACCCCATGCGCGATGACCACTGTGCATGTGCAAGTTTTGCCATGAAATCACCTGTTTAGTTAATTGTAATAAGGCGTTATAAGCCTAATGTGCTGATTTTCGGAAAAGAGAAATGTTCTAACGTTATTTTCCGAAAGTACGCGCAATTTATCCGATCGTGGTGGGGGTTGCCAGTCAGTTAGCCTAAAAAGATCGGTCAAAACAGTTGGCTCTGCTTCTCGTCGGCGAATGACGCAAGCGCTGGCAAAGTGATGCGTTGTTGAACTTCATGGTACAAACAGCGCGCCAGTTCTGGTGACGCTCGGTTATCAGCAGTATGCACAAATAAGAAAGGGGTTTTCCCCTGACTTATCCACAGGATGAGCCTGTCTATCCACGGCTTGAAGTAGTCCCTATTAATTGTTTTGTCAATATGGCCAATAAAGCGAATGACTGGATAATTTGCTGTGGAAAGCACGTGTAGCGGGAGTTTCGGCTTTTCTTGCTGAGCATGCGCTAGGCCAGGATGGTCATTGGCGGGTGTTGAAAACACCGGGCGAACATCGAGCATCACGCGGTTAGCTGAATAAGTTATTAACAAGCGGTTCAGGGCTTTTTCAGCGTCTCCTTTAAGGAAAAAAGCGGGGTGGCGTACCTCAACTGCGCAAGGCAAGTGGGTCGGCCATTGAGCAAGTAGTGCTTCTAGTTGTGGCAGCTCCGAAGGGCCAAAATCACGTGGTAGCTGAACCATGGTAGGACCAAGGCGATCATGCAGTGGCGTGAGTGCTTCGAGAAACGCCCAGGCATTTTCTGGCTGGGTTAAACGCTGGTCATGGGTGACTGTGGCAGGAAGTTTAAAGCAGAAACGAAAATGAGGCGGTGTTTGCCGCGCCCACGCGGCCACCGTTTCTGCCTTTGGTGCGCCGCTATAAAACGTTGTGTTGCCCTCAACGCTTGAAAAGACCGCCGCATAATCGCTTAAAAGGTCAGTTTTGGCATGCCTTGGATAGAGAGTGCCTAGCCAATCCTGATTGGCCCACATGGGCAGACCAAGGTAAAGCGGTAGCGTCATGTTAAGGCCTTTCGTAGTTATCTTTATACTAGTGTAACTGTTTCATAGAAGCGTTTAGGTGCTTTTCTAGGGCACTGTTTCTAGAACATTATTTCTAGGACACAGTTTCTAGGGCACAGTTTCTAGGACATTGTTGCGACGATTAAATAGACAAGAACTACTTGGGTGAGCATTGGCGCCGATCTGTACTGCTCTCGGAGGATGAGCAAAAAAGTGCATAGTGTTCCTCCAAGAACTGCATAGTGAAGGCTGGGGGAAGCCTCTAGGGTTAGACGTACCTCATAAGTAATAAAAAGGTAACGACCCATGACTGCATATCGCTCCCCCTCCGACTGGCAGGCTTTCGTCGAGAGTTGTATCGACTTCCGTCCTGATGAAGGCGTTTTTAGGGTTTCTCGTGACATGTTCACCGATCGGGCGCTGTTCGATCTCGAAATGGAACTCATCTTCGAAAAGCAGTGGATCTTCGCCTGCCACGAAAGCCAAATTCCCAATAAGAACGACTTTATTACCATGCAGGCTGGCCGTCAGCCGATGATCATCACTCGTGATGGCAAGGGAGAGCTGCGGGCGCTGGCCAACACCTGCCAGCACCGTGGGGCCACCCTGACCCGGGTTGGCAAGGGCAACCAGTCCACCTTCACCTGCCCGTTCCACGCCTGGTGCTACAAGTCCGATGGCCGCCTGGTCAAGGTCAAAGCGCCGAGCGAATATCCCGAAGACTTCGATAAGGCCAGCCGTGGCCTGAGCCAGGCGCGCATCGAAAGCTATCGTGGCTTCGTCTTTATTAGTCTGGACACAGAATCCACCGTCAGTCTCAAGGAGTTCCTCGGTGACACCAAGCTGTTCTTCGACATGATGGTCGAGCAGGCGAAGGATGGTGAGCTGGAAGTGCTGCCCGGTGAGTCCCGTTACACCTTTAACGCCAATTGGAAGCTGCAGAACGAGAACGGTCTGGATGGCTATCACGTCAGCACTGTGCACTATAACTACGTTTCCACCGTACAGCACCGCCGTGAGCTGGAAGCCCAACAGAAGGGTAGCAGTGGTGACACCCTCGATTACAGCAAGCTAGGTGCTGGCGACAAAGATACCGACGATGGTTGGTTCTCCTTCAATAACGGCCACAGCCTGTTGTTCAGCGACATGCCTAACCCCCAGGTACGCCCTGGTTACGCTGCGGTGATGCCGCGCCTACTAGAGCAGCTCCCCCAGGAGCGTGCTGAGTGGACCATGCACCGCCTGCGTAACCTGAACATCTACCCCAGCCTGTTTTTCATGGATCAGATCAGTTCCCAGCTGCGCATCGTGCGCCCGGTGGCTTGGAACAAGACGGAAGTGATCAGCCTCTGCTTGGGCGTGAAAGGTGAGTCCGATGCTGATCGCGAGAATCGTATCCGCCAGTTTGAGGACTTCTTCAATGTCTCTGGCATGGGGACCCCCGATGATCTGGTGGAGTTCCGTGAGCAACAGCGTGGCTTCGAAGCGCGGGCCACTGAGTGGAATGACATTTCCCGGGGCTACCAGTGCTGGGAGTACGGCGAGACCCACAACAGCCAGGTGCTCGGGATTAAACCGGTGATCACCGGAACCGAGTTCACCCATGAGGGACTCTACGTCAACCAGCACGGCAGCTGGCAGCAAATGCTGCTCGCGGGTCTCGAGAAGAAAGCACTCAAGCTCCAGGAGGTATAAGTCATGAGCCAGCAGCAATCCATCGAACAGTTTCTCTATCAGGTCGCCGAACTCTGTGACAGCCAGGATTGGGATGCTTATTTAGACCAGTTCGCCCCAGAGTGTGAGTTTCATATCCCTCAGTGGAAGGGCGACCATGAGATCACCCAGGATCCGAAGCGTGAGATGTCGCTGATGTACTACGCGGACCGCACGGGCATTGAGGATCGCATCTTCCGCCTGCGTACTGGTAAGTCCGCTGCTTCCACGCCGATGCCCCGCACGCTGCATCTGATTAATAACGTGCGCTGGGCGCCACGTGATGATGGTCAGGTGCAGGCTAAGGTGAACTGGGTCACTCACTTCCACCGCTTCGGTGAGAGCGGCTACTTCTTCGGCACGGCCAGCTACACGCTGCGTGGTGATGGCGACGACTGGAAGATTACCCGTAAGCACACGGTACTGCTCAACGACAAGATCGATTCCGTCTTGGATTTCTACCACGTCTGATGTTGCTGGAGGGCGAGTCATGCATAACACAGCCGCCATTGTCTTTCGGGACGGCACCACCCGCTTCGTCAAGGTCGATAAGAATGAGCTGCTGATGGATGCCGCTCAGCGTCACGGAGTCAATCTGCCGGTGGATTGCCGAGAAGGGGTTTGTGGTACCTGCCGCTGCCTGCGCGAGTCCGGTGATGTCGACGTCGAGTATATCGATGAGGAAGCCTTGACCGAGGAGGAGATCGCCGCAGGGCATGTATTGGCTTGCCAGACTCGCCTGCGCTCCAGTCAGGCTTCTTTCTACTTCGATATCGATTCCAACGTCTGCAGTGTGGCTACCGAGGTGCATAACGGCACTGTCAGCGCCGTGGAGCAGGTCTCCGATGGTGCTGCCATCCTCGAGATCACCCTCGACGATCCCACTCAGGCATTGCCGTACCTGCCTGGTCAGTATGCTCGCATCGAGGTGCCGGGTAGCGATCAGTGGCGGGCTTACTCCTTTGCCACCTCGGCGGTACAGGAGGGAAAGTTGCGCTTTTTGATTCGCCTGTTGCCGAGCGGTGTGATGAGCGATTACCTGCGCGACTGTGCCCAGGTGGGCGATGCCATCTCTCTGGAGGCGCCCTTGGGAGCCTTCTATCTCCGTGAGGTACAGCGCCCGTTACTGATGGTGGCCGGCGGCACAGGCCTTTCTGCCTTCCTCGGTATGCTTGAGGAACTGGCCGAAAAGGGCGAGTGCCAGCAGCCGATCCGTCTCGTCTATGGAGTAACCCAGGAGCAGGATCTCAGTGAGCTCGCGCGTCTAGAAGCTTTCACCGAGACGCTGCCCGACTTCGCCTTTGGCACCGTTGTAATGACGCCTTCCGAAGCGTGGCAAGGCAACAAAGGCGTCGTCTGTGACCTTTTTGATCTCGACTTCCTCGCCCAGCCCTTCGATGCCTACCTGTGTGGGCCGCCGCCGATGATTGAGGCTAGCAAGACTTGGTTTGAGGAAAATCCGGTGGGCGAATGCCGAGTGTTTTTTGAGAAATTTATCTCTAGTTGAGGTTTCTATGCGCGGCGTCTCTATTGAAGACATTCAAACAGTGCTGGTCGATTTACCGACCATCCGCCCACACAAGCTTTCCATGACCACTATGGCCTGCCAAACCATGGTCATTGTGCGCATGCGCCACTCGGATGGGGTTGAAGGGCTAGGCGAAGGTACCACCATTGGTGGCCTTGCCTACGGCCCAGAAAGCCCCGAGAGCATCAAGCGCAATATTGATACCTACCTAGCGCCGCTGCTGATCGGTCAACCGTCAGGCAATATTCATCAGCTACGCGCCCGTCTTAACCGCCACATCCGCGGCAATATGATTGCCAAATCGGCGCTGGAAACCGCGCTGTTAGATGCTCAGGGAAAACGTTTGGGGCTAAGCGTGGCCGAGCTGCTCGGCGGCGCCCGCCAAACACATTTGCCGGTGCTCTGGACGCTGGCCAGTGGCGATACCGCCAAGGATATCGACGAAGCGCAGTTGCGCTTAGAGCAGCGTCGGCATTGCGACTTTAAGTTGAAGATCGGCGCACATCCGGTGGATCACGATGTACGTCACGTGGCGGCCATCAAAGAGGCCTTGGGGGATCGCGCCAGCGTGCGCGTTGACGTCAACCAGGCATGGGATGAGTCCACCGCGGTTCGCGGTATTCAGGCACTGCAGGAGGCCGGTATTGAGCTGATCGAGCAGCCCATTCCTGCCCGTGAGCACGCCGGGCTGGTCCGACTGGCTAATCGTTTCAATGTGCCAATGCTCGCTGACGAGGCAGTACAAGACGCTCGCGACGGGCTTGACCTTGTCTGCGGCGGTTTCAGTGGTGCCTTCGCGCTGAAGATTGCCAAAGCCGGTGGCATGTACGGCGTGCTGGAACTGGCCCATGTTGCCCAAGCTGCGGGGGTTGGCTTATACGGTGGCACCTTGCTGGAGGGCACCATCGGCACTGCCGCGTCACTCCACGCCTGGGCAACGCTACCAGAAATGGCCTGGGGTACGGAGATGTTCGGCCCGCTGCTGCTCAAAGACGACATCGTCGTTAAACCGCTTAATTACCATGACTTTGGCGTCGACTTACCGACAGGGCCGGGGCTGGGTATCACGCTAGATGAAGACAAGGTTACGCACTACTCACGTAAAGACTAGTCGCGTAAGAGCCGAGGAGGAGAGCGCCATGCTGTATCAGGTAGAAATGACCGTTAAATTGCCGACGGATATGCCCGCCGAGCAAGCGGCAGACATTAAGGCTGCTGAAAAGAGCTACTCCCAAGACCTGCAGCGCCAGGGCAAATGGCGCCACTTATGGCGGGTGGCAGGCAGCTACTCGAACGTCAGCATCTTTGACGTTGAAGATAACGCCGAGCTGCAAGCATTGGTTAGCAACTTACCGCTGTTTCCCTATATGGAGATCAGCATCAAACCGCTGTGTCGTCACCCCTCTTCAGTGCGTGACGACGATAGCTGATATACCCAGGTGCAAGGTTAGTTCTTATTAATAACAACAGCTTATAACAAATAGAGGGTTTCACCATGACCGTGAAGATTTTTGACACTCCCGACGTGCAAGACTTCATCAAAACCGTTGCTGGCTTTGGCCAAACCGGTGGCAATGATCGCGCCAAACAAATTGTGCATCGCTTGGTATCTGATCTGTTCAAGCTAATCGATGACTTCGATGTGACCGAGGAAGAGTACTGGGCGGCGGTCAATCTGCTCAACTCGCTGGGTAGCCAAACTCAGTTTGGTTTGCTGTCTCCTGGACTTGGTTTTGATCACTACCTTGATATGCGCCAGGACGCTATCGATGCCGAAGCCAAACGCACCGGCGGCACCCCGCGTACTATTGAAGGCCCGCTGTATGTCGCTGGCGCCCCGGAAGCCGAAGGCTTTGCCCGCATGGACGATAGTCAGGATAACGACGGTGAGACCATGTGGCTGACCGGTCAGGTGCGTGACGTGAACGGCACGCCGATTGCTGGCGCGAAGGTCGAGATTTGGCACGCCAACTCCCATGGAGGTTACTCCTTCTTTGATCCTTCGCAATCTGAGTACAACCTGCGCCGTACGATTTATACCGACAGCGAAGGTCGCTACACCGCGCGTAGTATTATCCCCTCCGGTTACGGCGTACCCGAAGGTGCGCCCACGGATGTGGTGCTGAAATCCCTGGGACGTCACGGGCAGCG
This sequence comes from Halomonas sp. MS1, assembly GCF_024182575.1. Taxonomy (NCBI): domain Bacteria; kingdom Pseudomonadati; phylum Pseudomonadota; class Gammaproteobacteria; order Oceanospirillales; family Halomonadaceae; genus Halomonas; species Halomonas sp. MS1. The sequence continues at coordinate 1,478,940 of NZ_CP098926.1, read as the reverse complement.
TCCAGCGCATATTCATTACTTCGTCTCCGCCCCGGGCCACCAGCACCTGACCACTCAGATTAACCTAGCGGGTGATCCCTACACCTATGACGACTTTGCCTTTGCCACCCGTGAAGAGCTGGTCGTCACTGCCGAACGTATTGAGGACCCCGCCGAGATTGCCAAGCGTGAACTAGACGGTCCGTTTTCTCATGTGGTGTTCAATGTGGCACTGGCCAACGTTGAGGCGCCCGAGCTACAGGTGCGCCATGCCCGGCCGCGGGCTAAAGAAGATGAGCAGGATCTCGCCAGTCAACTGGCCGGGACCGCGAAGGTTTGAGTCTGTTTTAAAACCACATAAAAACTATATAAGAGACCCATTATGACTCCTGCGAAAGCCTTTCTGAACACTGCCATGGCGGCCTCTCTACTCTTTAGTGCCGTTTCTGCCCAGGCTCGCGATTTCCGCCTGGGGGTGATTACACCTCCCCAACATCTCTGGTCCACCGAGGCTGTGGCGTTTGCCGACTCTCTTCATGAACGTTCTGATGGCGAGCATAGCGTCAGTGTCTTCCCGGCCCAGCAGCTCGGTAACGAAGCACAGATGGTTCAGCAATTGCAGACTGGCGCACTGGACATGGCCTTTCTGACCATCGCTGAAATTTCCAATCGGATTCCTGACTTCGGTGCCCTCTATGCGCCCTATCTGGTTGATGATGTGGATCATGCCGCGCGCCTACTGCGTTCCGACACTGCCGGTGAACTGCTCGACCTGATGCCCCAGGGCGTGGGTATGGTCGGCGTTGGCTATGGCATGGTAGGCATGCGGCAGGTGCTCTCTCGGGCACCTATCGAGAACCAGGCCGATATGAGCGGGAAGCGCTTGCGTATCACCCCCTTTGAGCCAATCCGTGACTTCTATACTGCCACTGGCGCGGCTCCAGCCCCGTTGCCATTGCTCGAAGTCTATGACGCTCTGGCTAATGGCCAGGTAGATGCCATCGACATGGACTTTGATTCTATCTTGATCCTCAAGTTTTATGAGCAGGCGCCTAACTTACTGATCTCCAACCATATGATGTTCCCTATGGTGGGTGTGGTCTCCGGTCGGGTTTGGCGCGAACTCTCAGTAGAGGATCGTGAGTTGATCGAGACCACCATGGCTGAGCACCTGGAGAATGTCCTGTCCGGCTTTCAGGCTAAGGATGCTGCCCAAGAAGCTGAGATCCGTGAGCTTGGTCTGAACATTGTCGAGGCCGATGCTGAGTTCTTCGGCGACGCCATTGCCGAGTGGGAAGCAATCTGGGGTGAGAAAGCTCCGAGACTGGAGATGCTTCGCCAGGAAGCCGACCGTCTACGTGAATGAGGGCGACGTGATGTTGTCACGACTTTCTGACCGACTTGCCAAAGGAGAGGAGATCACTGCCGCTGTCCTAGCGGCGGCAGTGACCCTGCTGATCCTTGTCAATGTGGCTTTTCGTGCCGCCGGCTACCCGATCTACTGGATCAGCGAGCTGGCTATCTACGCCATGATCTGGATGACTCTGCTGATCTCCAGTGCGGTTTTTAAACGGCGCCAAGGGATTGCTGTGACGCTGTTCACTGATCTCTTGCCGACCTCTTGTCAGCGCCTGGTAGGTTTGTTCGTCGACCTCATGGTGGCGCTCTTCGCGCTGATGCTGCTGTGGCTTTGCTGGCGCTGGTATCAGCCATTACTGCTGTGGCAGACCGGCTTCGATATTCAGGCTTTTCAAGGCGAGACCTTCAATTTCATCTATGCCGAGAATACCTCAACGCTGGGTATCAAGAAGTTCTGGGTGTGGCTGATTCTTCCTTGGTTCGCCGCTTCCTTGCTGTTCCACAGTCTGATCAATTTATGCCAATCGCTGTGCAATCTTGGTCGTCCGGCATCCCACACCACTCAAGAGGAGGTGGCCCGATGACTGTCGCTGTCTTTGCTGTGCTACTGCTGGGGGCGGTGCCCATTGCCCTGGTGCTGGCACTTACCGCCCTGTTCTATATCTTGGTATCGGGTAATACCGTGCTCTTTGAGTCCTATCCTCAGCAGTTATTCGCGGCCATCGAGAGCTATGGGCTGCTGGCCATTCCACTCTTTATGCTGGCCGGAGAGTTGATGAACGAAGGTGGGGTAACTCGCCGATTGATCGACCTGGCACGGCTGCTGGTGGGTGGTTTTCGCGGTGGCTTGGCCTACATCAATCTGGTTGCCAACATGATGATGGCAGCGATTATCGGTTCTGCCGCCTCGCAGATCGCCATCATGTCTCGGGCTATGGTGCCAGCCATGGAACGGGAGGGCTATGACAAGCCCTATAGTGCGGCCATTACCGCTGCTGGCGGCTTGCTGTCACCCATCATCCCGCCCTCGATGCTGTTCGTGCTGTTCGGCGTGATGGCCCAGGTCCCCATTGCGGATATGTTTATCGCCGGTATCTTGCCGGGCCTACTGCTAGGCGGCACCTTCTTTCTGACTATCGCCATCATGGGGTTGGTACAGCAATACCCCAAGGGAGAGTGGCTGAGTCGACAAGAAGCAATAAAAGCGCTGAAGATGGGCCTGCCGGCCATGTCGATACCGCTGATTATTATCGGCGGTATTCTGCTGGGCTTAGCGACTCCCACCGAATCGGCGGCGCTCGCCTCGCTGGCGGCATTGCTATTAGGGCGCTATCTCTATCGTGATTTGAAAGTCGCCATGCTGCCCGAGATACTCAAACGCACCGCTATCAATGCCGGCCTGGTGATTATGTTGATCGCTGCTGCTGGAGTCTTTGGCTGGGTGGTCGTCTACGAGCAACTGCCGCAAATGGCTGCCGCCTGGATCGCTGCTTTGACCACCGACCCCTTTATTTTTCTGCTGTTGCTGGTGGGGGTGTTGCTACTGGTGGGAATGATCATCGATGGTATCGCTGCGCTGATCCTGGTAGTCCCCATCCTGCTGCCGATTGCCACCCAGCAGTTTGATATTACTCCCTACCAGTTTGGTGTGGTGGTCTGTCTGACGTTAGTGCTGGGACTTCTGACGCCGCCAGTGGGTGCAGGACTGTTTATTGCCTCTTCCATGACGGGGGTGCCGCCTATGCGTATCTTCCTGGCATTGTTGCCATTCCTGCTGGCGAGTCTTGTGACCTTGGTGTTGTTAGCTTGGCAACCCTGGCTGACGTTGGCACTTCTCTAGAAAACGGATGTACAGCATATAATTAGCAGAGCCCCCTCAAGGTGTGACCTTAAGGGGGCCGCCCACCTTCAAACTATTCATGGCTACCTGACTGGCAATATCACGGATGCCTTCCATTGGGCTGACCGTGGTCGATAAGAAATGGGATAGCTCTGCGAGATCTGCGACCACCACCTTAAGAATAAAATCATGGTTGCCGGTCACCGCGTAACAGTCAATCACTTCATCTCGGGATAACAGCGTTGCCACTGCATCTTTGGGAGACGTCATACAGCCTTTGTCAACCGAGAGAAAAATAAACGCGGTGACTTTGAGGCCGAGCGCCTCTGGGTCAAGCCGTAAGGCATGTCCTTGGATAATGCCATGCTCTTCCAGGCGGGTAATGCGCCGAGAGCACTGGCTTGGCGATAAATTTACCGCCTCGGCTAGGGAGGCCAGGGTTAAGCGAGCATCCCGTTGTAATGCTTGAAGGATCCAGCGATCAAAGCGGTCAAGATGTTCCATTCTTAAATACGACCATTTTATGCAAAGAATTTGCATAAAATGCCTTTTTTGTGACGTAGAACGCAAGTTATTTCCTCTCTATCCCTTCTAGAATCATGAGTAGTTCATTATTCGGTTAACTGGAGGCTGCCATGACCCCAACCCTTAAAAGTGTGAGTGAGCTGGACAGTCACGACCCCCTAGCGCCGTTTAAGGCTCACTTCGCTTTACCTGACGACGTGCTTTACTTGGACGGCAATTCCCTGGGGGCCCAGCCTCTGGCTGCTCGAGAAGCCCTTGCCGCCACTCGCGACCAGTGGCGTGATCAACTGATCAAAGGCTGGAATCAAGGTTGGTTCGATGCGCCGGAGCGTTTGGGTGACCTGTTAGCGCCATTGATTGGTGCAGGCGCTAATGAGGTGATCGTCACCGATAACATCACACTCAATATCTTCAAACTACTTGGCTATATCACCGAATCGCAGGGGCGCTCGCGCCCCGTTATCCTGAGCGAGGGAGGGAACTTTCCCACTGATGGATATATCGCCCAGGGGCTGTGTCGCTTCGCAGGCTTTGAGCATCGAGTGCTTCCGGAAGGTGCGGCGCTAGCAGATTACCTTGACGACGATGTGGCCGCCGTAGTGCTAAGCCAGGTTAATTACCGGACTGGGCGGCTGCGCGATATGTCGGAGACGACTGCCTTGGTACATGCGCACGGTGCAGAGGTAGTGTGGGACTTAGCTCACTCCGCAGGAGCTCTTCCAGTGGATCTGCATGGCTGTGGTGCTCGCTATGCAGTCGGCTGCACCTATAAATATCTCAACGGCGGACCTGGAGCTCCGGCATTCCTCTATGTGCACAAAGATCATCAAGACGGTGGCTGGCAGCCGCTATCAGGCTGGCATGGTCACGCGACTCCTTTTGCTTTTGGTGGCGACTATACCCCCGCTGCGGGCATTACCCGTTTTCGTACAGGAACCCACTCGGCGTTGATCTATGCTCCTCTAGAAGCCTCCCTACGGCTCTGGCAGGAAGTAGATATGACCGCTCTAAGGGAAAAGAGCTTGGCGTTGAGTGAGCTGTTCCGCGATTGTCTGGCCGATTTACTTGAATCTGAGGGCATTGAGGATATTACCCTGCCTCAGGGAGAGCGTGGCAGCCAGGTCGCTTTTATCCATCGCGAGCATGGCTATGCCATTGTTCAGGCACTGATTGCACGTGGAGTGATAGGCGATTATCGGGAGCCAGGACTAATGCGCTTCGGCTTCACACCTCTTTATCTTAGCTATGCAGATGTCTGGCAGGCGGCTCAGCACTTCCGTGAGGTGGTGGAAAATCGAAAGTACCTGGAAGCACGTTTCCAGATTCGCTCGGAGGTGACCTGAGATGTTGCCCGGTGAAGGTTTAGCAGCTCGTGAACATGCTTTTTCGCCGAGTCGCTGGGCCCGGGATTTTGAGGCAACGCTGGATCGCCAAGCCGCGTTAGGCGAGCTGCTCAGGGAGAGTCACCCGCCTAAACGTCTGGTCTATGGAACAGGGCCGCAAGAAGGGCTCAATCTGTTTGTTCCAGAAGGTGAGGGACCTTGGCCGCTAATGGTCTTTCTCCATGGTGGCTACTGGCAGGAATTAAGCGCTTCCGCGACCGACTTTATGGCTTTCCATTGGCTCGAGCAGGGCTGGGCTTTTGCCTCCATGGACTACCCTTTAGCACCAAATGCCTCAATTGAAACGATGGTGGCATCTTGTCGGCAGGGGGTTAAGGCTTTACGTCGTGAGTCAAATGCACTTGGGCTGAATGGGCGTATTCACTTAGGTGGGCACAGTGCTGGAGCTCAGTTGGCACTGATGAGTTGTTTAGGGCCAGAACGTCTGAGTGGTATCGAATCGCTCTTGCTGGCCAGTGGGATCTATGACCTACGCCCTTTAGTGGGGACCTATATAGATGCGCCATTAGGATTAGATACCGAACGAGCAGAGCGCCTCAGCCCCCTGTGTCAAGCATTGCAGGGGTTACCACCGCTGCAACTGGTGCATGGTGAGCTTGACCCACCCGCATTTCGTGCTCAAGGGCAGACCCTTAAGGCGCTGGCACAGGCTGCTGGTGTGGATGTGGAGCTTTGTACTCGACCCGAGTGTGATCACTTCGATGTTGTCGAGTATATAAATGCCAATTTCATGTTTTTTAATAATAAATAGCGTGAGATTGTTTAAATAACACCATAGCGGGTAAATAAAAGCTATAACTGTCTTAAATGGAGTGACTATGAACAGCCCTGATAATAAAAATGCTAGCCAGAATGCGTTAAGCTTGAAAGATGAAAAAAATGTTCACTGGGATCAAGATATTAGTTACGGACAGTACTTGGAGCTAGAGCCATTGTTGTCTTGTCAGCGTCCCCGTTCAGAAGTTCATGATGAGATGCTGTTCGTTATTATTCATCAGGTCTCTGAGTTATGGCTTAAGCAGTGTCTTCATGAAGCCCATGCGGCTGCTAATAATATTATAGCTGACGAATTGCGCCCAGCTCTCAAAATGTTGACGAGGGTCGCGCGGATACAGGAGCAAATGATTCAGGCCTGGGAAGTGTTGGTTACCATGACGCCAGCCGATTATATTTCCTTCCGTGATAGTCTCGGTCAAAGTTCTGGATTTCAATCGTATCAGTACCGCGAGCTGGAGTTCTTGCTGGGAAATAAACATCCAGGGCTGGTTGAAGCACATCGCTCGCATCCTAAGAACTATCAACACCTGGCGAATGTTTTAAACGCACCCAGCCTTTATGATTCTTGTCTTAAATTATTGAGTCGGCGCGGCTTTTCTCTTCCCGAAAAAGTGATTAACCGAGATTGGTCTGAGCCGTATGTGGCTTCACCTGAAGTAGAGGCCGTTTGGGCCGATATTTATCGCGATACTAATCAGTATTGGGATCTTTATGAGCTAGCCGAGAAGCTTATTGATACTGAATACAATTTCCATAAATGGCGCTTTAGCCATATGAAAACGGTGGAAAGGATTATTGGGTTTAAAACGGGAACTGGAGGGACTGCAGGCGTAAGCTACCTTAAAAAAGCGCTTGATTTGAAGTTTTTTCCTGAACTTTGGTCTGTTCGTACCTCTATGTAGGTAAAGAGTTTATTAATTCTAGAAAATCTTTCATTTCTTTGTGAAGACGGTCAGGTGTGCCGTCTTTATGCCTAATTTCTGGGTGTGGTTTTTTCCACTCCTATTAGCTAACTATTGATGATAATAAAAATTACAATCCTGGCGATTGTTATCTTTTTAAGGATGACCACTATGATAAAAAAAACATCTGTTTTCGGCGGTGCCTGTATTGTTGCCAGCGTTTGCGTTGGTGCGGGAATGCTCGGTTTACCTACTGCGGGAGCAGGCGCTTGGATGATATGGTCTGCATTTGCACTGCTTGTTACGATGCTTGTCATGACACTATCTGGTTGGATGCTGTTGGAGGCGTTGAAACACTACGATTATAGAGCATCATTCAGTACCGTTACGAAAGACTTGTTAGGAAGTAAAGTTAATTATTTTAATAATTTAATGGTCTATTTTGTTGGTGGGATTCTATTGTATGCTTACATTACATCCGCAGGTTTGATGATTTCAGGCGTTGTTAATATTGGCCGTGAGTTATCTGCTGTAATCTTCGTTATTATATTTTCATCGTTTGTTCTCCATTCTACCAAGGCAGTAGATAAGATTTCTGTTGTGCTGATATTGTTTATGGTGTTGAGTTTTGTTTTGGGGGTTTTTGGACTGACTTTTAATGTTAAGGCATCTAACCTTTTTAGTGGCCTATCTCAAGAGTTTCGCTATTTTCCTTATGTTCTTGCAATGTTCCCTGTTGCACTGACATCTTTTGGGTATCATCACTCCGTGGCTTCGTTAAGGTCATACTATAAAAGCGAAGAATTGGCGAAGAAGGCGATACTAGGAGGGACTCTGATAGCGTTATTTTTATACATGGTATGGATTTTTAGTGTGTATGGTAATTTACCTCGCTATGATTTTGGTCCAGTGATTGCTCAAGGAGGAAATATTGATGCTCTGTTAGCGAGCTTAGGTGATGCGATAGAGTCGGAACGGGTTTCTAATATTATTAGTATTTTCTCTGCAGCTGCTATTTTTTCATCGTTTGTCGGCGTTGGCCTGGGTGTATTTGATTTTATCGCTGATCTATGTGGCTTTGAAAATGATCGTAAAGGCCGTGTGAAAACATGGGGATTAACTTTTCTTCCCCCACTTATATTGTCGTTGTTTTTCCCCTTTGGTTTTTTAATCGCGATTGGTTATGCTGGCGCTGCTGCTACTGTTTGGACATGCATCGTCCCCGCATTGTTGGCGAAAAAATCACGCACCCTTGCTAAAGGTGGGGTGGGGTTTGTGGCACCAGGTGGGAATAAGATGATTCTCTTGGTCGTTTTTTATGGCGTTGCTGTCGCGGTACTACATTTTATGGGAGTTCTAGATTTATTGCCTCACCCTAGCCTATGAAAATAACCGGCTATTGCCTGCGCCGGTAAATAGTACTTGGCACTGGTAAGGCAGGAGCTTTTATTGCAACAGTACAGTGGCCGAGCGCTTTAGGGTTTCCGAGGGCAGTTCGCTGAAACGCACCTTGTACTCCTGTGAGAAGCGCCCCAACTGTTGGAAGCCACAATCCATGGCGATGCTTGAGACGCTTTCGTTGGGGGTGGCTAGTTCCAGGCGCTGGCGCACATAGTCGAAACGCAGCTGGCGGAAGTAGGCGATGGGAGAGACCCCGTAGTGGGTATGGAAGTCTCGATAGAGCCGTTCTCGAGAGACGCCAGCCGCTTGTTCCAATTCGGCTAGGCCGAGGGAGCGATCCAGGGACTCATGGAGTAGCGCTTCTAAGTCACTCAGGTAGGCAGGGCGCCCCTGTTGGCGACCGAGTAGCTCGCTTGTGTAGTTGTGAGGCTGGGTATACAGCAGGCTGGTAATCAGTGAGTTCTCGAAATTGCCCCACACCTCGGGAATATCGCAGAGTGAACCTTCGGCATGCAGCATTTCCTGCAGGTTAGCTACCATCTGCCACCACTCCTTCACCGTTCCGCTCAGAAGCATGCGTGGATCAAAGATGACTGGCTGCGATAAATGGCGGTGCAACAGCTGTGATAGCTTGTGTTCAAGGGCCTGGCGGGAGAGGCGTACAAGGCGCTTCTGGCATTGCTCGTCCATACTCAGGCGCAACGTTTGGCTAGGCGAGATGATCGCTCCCACGGCAGTATCAGAGTCGAAGGCTTTATCTTGATACTCCATGCTCTGGGTGCCCTGAAGGGGCAAACTAATACTGTAGCTGTGGGTCAGATCGGCAATGTCGACGGTTACCCGAGTGGCGTATTCGATGGTACCGATCGAAACACTGCCTAGGCAGGTTCCTTGATGGCGAAAGCTGAGCTGACGCGGTTGAGGTACTTCCAGACGATGGGGGCCGTTGACTTGGCTCATCCAGCGGCAGGCCGAGTCGGGATGACGAAACTCGGCGGTGATTTGTTGTCGGGTCACAGGTACGGTCATGTTTCCTCCTAGCCTCGCCGCAGTAATCATTATTTTGGGGCCTTGAGGCCGTAGCGCGGTCGAGGGTTTGTTCGCATGTCGTCTTTAAGTGCGCATTGCGAACTTGTATTGTTATTTTGCCACTTTGGTGAAGCAATGGCTATTCGTCTAAAAGTATTGCTTTTAGCCGCCTGAATAAAGACAAAACCGCAGACTTTCTGCTCGCTACCGGCCGACGAGACACCGGCTTCGTAGTGTCTCGCTGGGCGATTCGCCAAATACCTGACGATAACTGAGGCTGAAGCGCCCCATATGAGTAAAGCCCCAGCCCATGGCAATGTCGGTGATTGTCGCCGTGTCAGTGTCGGTTAGCAGCGCCTGCCGGACTCTTTCTAAGCGCACCTGACGTAAGGTTTCCATGGGGCTCTGATGGCGAAAGTCTCGGAAGCCAGCATAGAGGGTTCTCAGGCTAACACCAGCTACCGACGCCAACTGAGCTGGCGTCAGCGGCTCTTGGGCATGGGCCTCGATATACTCCTCCACCCGTTTGACGTGGCGTGGGGCGAGGCGTTTATCCCCTTGGCGCAGCGCATCGCTGTAATTGTGGGGCTGGGTCGTTAACAGGGTATGGATGATCAATTGCTCAAGCTGGGGGGCAATCAGCGGATCTTGGTGTGCCTCCGGTGACTCCTTGAGCAGCCGAGTGATATAGCCGATTAGGTTGAACCAGCTGGGCGTGTCGCGCCAGTACATTACGGGGTGAAAACTTAAAGGGGCGCGTAGAGGGCGTCCTAAAAAGCGGCTACAGGCATGCTCTAGTGCTTCACGCTCGATACGTAACATCAACTGATCACAATCTTCACTATAGTGCATCCTGAGTCGTGCCGTGGGGTTGAGTACTGAGGCCAGCAGCTGTCCCGAGTCGATCTGTTCGCCGTCGTTGTCAATCCGGGCTTGTCCCTGTAGGGGCATCTGAATCAGGTAGAAGTGCTCGAGCCGCTCAGGGTCGATGCGCACAGCTCCGCCATAGGCGAGGCGGTTATAGGAGACGCAGCCCAGCGCTACTGAGTGCAGGCGGGCAGACAGTTTGCCACCGTGACTCAACGGTTCCAGATGATGTGACTTAAAGATATTGGCGACGTTTGTGCGTGTTTCCTCAGCGGCAGTCGAGCTGAATACCAAGTTCCGATGATCCTCCATCAGGGCTTGCTTCATCCAACGGGGTAGTGATTGTTGCGTTGTCATAAGGATCTCAATTGTTGTTATGTGCCCGCATCAATGGGGAGTGTCGAAAGTCCTTTCAGTATAAATAGCGATTTTCTTGATTCATTTCTTGGCAAATTACTTTCTGCACTCAGCGGATAGAGATGGCAGTTAGCGGATCGTGAAGTGCTTACTTTCTTGTCTAAGGTGATGGCGTGGACTTTAGCAATGACCCGCCAACAACAACGAAAGGTATCTACATGGGCACTTGTATCGAGATCAAGGCAGCGGATGGCAGCGGAAACTTCACTGGTTATCTGGCCGTTCCCGCCTCCGGCAGCGGCCCCGGGATTGTGCTGCTGCAGGAAATATTCGGTGTTAATGCCACCATCCGTGAAATCGCCGATTACTACGCTGAAGAGGGTTATGTGGTGCTGGCACCGGATCTGTTCTGGCGTCAGGCGCCTAGCATTGAATTAGACTATACCCCGGAGGATTGGCAACGTGCCTTTGGTTTATTTCAAGGCTTCGATCAGGAGCTCGGTATTGAAGATATCGCCGCTGCTGTCGAGACCCTACGGTCGCGTCCAGAGTGCAGTGGTGCCGTAGGTGCCCTGGGCTTCTGTCTCGGTGCCCGTCTGGCCTATTTGACGGCTTGTCGTTGTGATGTAGATGCCGCGGTGGGTTACTACGGCATGGGAATCGAGAACCATCTGGACGAGGCAAAAAACATCCGTGGGACTCTAGTGCTGCACTTCGCCGAACAGGATGAATATTGTCCCGCCGCCGCCCGCGAGGCGATAGAAGCTTCCCTGGGCGAGCAGGATAATATCGAGCTGTATCTATACCCGGGTGTGGATCATGCCTTTGCCCGCCCTCATTCAGAGCACTACCACAAGCCCTCAGCGCTTATGGCTCACCAGCGCTCGGTGACGGCTTTTCGCAATGCCATGGGACCTCATTACGACCTCTCGGCGCTGTGGGATAAGCATTGCGAGTACGAGTTTTCCACCCGCAACGTGGACGACACCATGGCCACCATGGTGGAACAGCCCTATGTCAACCATATCCCGACGCTCACGGGCGGGGTGGGGTATCGGCAGCTCTATCGCTTCTACAAGCATCACTTCGTCGACAGTAATCCCGCCGACACTACCCTAATTCCTCTATCACGCACTATCGGGGCGACTCAAATCGTTGATGAAACATTGTTCTGCTTTACCCACGATCGCGAGATCGACTGGTTGCTACCAGGGATTGCGCCCACCGGTAAGTATGTGGAAATCCCGCTCGTCGCCATCGTCAAGTTCCGTGGTGACAAGCTCTATCATGAACATATTTACTGGGATCAGGCTTCGCTACTGGTGCAGATCGGGGTGCTCGACCCGACAGGGTTGCCAGTAGCAGGTCATGAGACAGCCGTTAAATTGCTAGACGAAACCTGGCCTTCCAACGAACTGATGCACACTTGGGGCAACAGCGCCAATCGCTGATCTATTTGTGCCTGCCTACTCGTAGCAATCACCTCAAAACCACTTGATGTTAAGAGAGCGTTTTCTGCTTGATCAGCGCAAGCTGCTCGGTTCTTTACCATTGTACGTCTGAGTTAGCTGCTGATGACGCGGTTGAAACACCGTCAGATTTGGCAAAAAAAACGCGTTAACACGTAAAGAAAAAGGGTGCCCATGATGGGCACCCTTTTTCATTAGCGGCTTGCTAACGACGTTAAGCGCTTTGTTTAACGCCTTTTTTGAGCTCACTTTGTTTGCTGTCATTGGCATCGCTTGGCTGTGGAAGCGAGGGCAGTGATTTAGCGAGCATATCGACACTATGCCGGTAGTAGAGCTGGCTCTTGTTGTGTTCGCCAAGGCTTGCATAGAGGCGAGCAAGCTCGGCGCATACTTCACCGCTGGGGCGTTGACGTTGACTGGCTTCAAAGTACTCCAGTGCTTTTTCCCACTTACCAGTACGCAGCGATAGTCGGCCACAGGTCAGCAATAGTTCGGGATCGTTGGGGCGTTCTTGCAGCCATTTTTCCGCTTTTGCTAGCTGGCGCGCAGCGTCTACGTTTAGTAGGCCGTAGCGTTTTACTAAGCGCGCATCCCAGTGGTTGTCCAGTGAGTGATTAAGCAAGCGCTCAGCAATAGGCTCTTCGTTGGCCTGTAAAAGCGCCTCGGTATAGAGCACGATTAGCTCGGTATTGCCGCGTAGATAGTCCGGCATATCGGCCCATAGCCCGCGTACACGCTCGATATTCGTGGGGTTTTTGGCCTCAAAAATAATCAATTCACGGTATGCTTTGAATTCCAGTTGCTCACGTTCTTGCTGAGTGATCAGCTTTTGCGCTGCCAAACGGGGTATTAACTGGCGTAAGCCTTCCCAATCGTTAACGCTTAAGTGCACTTGCTTAAGCAGCTTGAGGACTTGCGGGTGGTTGGGCAGCTTCTTATCCAGACGATTCAGAATGGCCAGCGCCTCTTCAGGCTGCTGACGATCAATCATCAGTTGAGCTTGCATCAGGCCAATCGCCGTATCAGCCCCTTCGGTAGTGAGCTGAGCCTGATTCAAATGCTCCTGAGACATTTCGTGGTGGCCTTGGTAATGCGCCGCCAGTGCCGCAGAAAGATAGTTCACAAGAGGTGTGCTGGAATCGTCAGCCGCTCGCACCAACGTTTTCTCGGCTTTTTTCCAACGGCCTTCGGTTAAGGCCACCAAGCCGCGCACGGTACGTTTCATGGCACGACGATTGCGGGCACGGCTATTCCAGGTGCGAAAACGCCCGACTGGGCGAATAATGCCGCTGAGCAGGCGTAATGCAAAGTGCAAAACGATGAAAGCACCCAGTAGCAGCACCAAGCCGAACCAGAACGACGTTTGTACCGAGGTGTCACCAACGCGTATTAACCAGTAGCCTGGCACCGACATCATTAGGTGCCCGAACAGTGCGCCGACCGCTAGGCCGGCAACAATTAAGAGAATTAGCTTTCTCATGCATCACCTCCACCTTGGCGACGCGACTCAAAGCGGTTTTCAATGAAGCCCGCTAGTGCCTGTTGCGAAGCACTGATGTCTGGTAACTCAGGCTGCACCTGGGTTTGCTTCAGTTCTTGCAGGCGAGCAATAACGCTTTGCGTCTCTTCTCGTTCGGTATCGTAGTAGCCGTTGAGCAGCGCCAGTGCCTTATCGATGCTTGCCTCAAAAAGCGCTTGCTCTTCTTTAAGCAGTGCCAACTGAGACTGTTCCAGAATCAGGCGTAGGCTTTGACGCAGATAGGACTCTTGCTCGGGTGTAATCAATGTTTCTAACGCTTCGTCGTGCTGACGAATCACCACAAGATCTTTTAGCTCTTCCCCAAAGCGAGCCAATTGACGTTGGAAGGTGCCCGTGGGCGGCTGTTCAATGCTAGAGGTAACGGCGCGCTCTTCAATCTCTTGTGACAGGCGTAGGCCAGCAATACGCTCTTGTTGAGCGTTCAATGCGAGATAAATACCTGTGCGATCAACCTGTGGTACGGCGTCCAGGGCGGCAAGTTCGTTAGCAATTTCACGACGTACTGGCGTTAATGCAGGGTTGTCGGCATCGACCAAGCGAGCATCGGCGGTGCGCAGCAGGGCGGCAGCACCTCCAACGTCACCTTCCAGCTGCAGGCGCTGGTTGGCTAACCGTAGCAGGTAAGCGGCTTCAGCGTGTAGCCAGTCTCGCTCGTCGGTCTCCTGCTCTTGAGAAAGCTGTGCTAGCACGTTGTCTAATGTGTTGTTGACCTCGCCACGATAGCTGTCCAGCTCGCTACGCAGTTCGCTCATCGTGCTATTCAGCGCTTGGGTGCGCTCGGCTTCGCTGCTCTCAATGCGCGATGTTAGGTTGCTAACTGCCTGTTGCGAGGCACTGCTTTGTGTCAGTTGGGCGAGCTCGTCTATACGCTGCTGCTGGTTATCCAAGCGTTGCCAGCCTTGCCAAGCAGCAAACGCGACGGCAAGTGCCAGGATAATCACCAATGCAATGGCGATACCACTGCCTTTGCCACCACCACTGTTCGTGGTGCTGTTCTTAGAAGAGGGCGGGACATGCGCAGCATTGCCAGACGCGCTATTGCTAGACGTGCTATTGCCACTGCTCGTTGGCTTGGCGCTTGCCGTCTGCTTGGTACCTGCTGACGGCTTAGTGTCTGCCGAAGATTTAGTATCTGCAGAAGATTTAGCATCAGCTGTCTGTTTGGGCGCGTCGCTTGGTTGGGGCGAGGCTTGGTCATTATTGACGTTCGCTGAGGTGGTGCTGGCACTGGGCGCGCTAGAGCCCGCTTTATTACGGCGACGCGAGCGGCTGTTTTTAGCGGCGTAAGAAGATGCTGCCGTATTGCCTGCTGTTGACGTTTCGCCGCCCGACGCGGCTGACGCGGAGGTGTCGCTCGGTTTAGCGTCGTTTTGAGTTGTATCGGCAGACGCGTTGTGTACGCCTTCCTGATCATTTGGTTGTTTGCTCATCTGTCGCTAGCCCTTATTAAGTTCCTTGATCGACATCGGCACCCTTCGGGTTGCAGGACCGACCCAACGCCGCTGCCAGTGCAGCTGGTGTTGCTCCCGACGCCACCTTGAGGTCACGAAAACCCAGTTTACCGGCCAGTTTAGCTAAACGGTGACTGGAAACGATTAGCGGTTGGTTCAACGCTGCTTGTTCACACCATCTTGCCAGATGTTGAAGCAGTTCGCCGCTGGTAGCGATTAACGCTCGATAATCGCCGGTTAATAGACGTTGTTGCAGGGCAGGCGTTGGCGCTTGATATACGCGTCGATACACGGCTATGCGGGTCACGTTGGCCCCGCGTGCGCTCAATGTATCGGCTAATAATGAGCGACCACCTTCACCAGCCACTAGCAATATACGCTGATGCGTAAGCGTTTTGAGTGAGGCTAGTGACAACAGCGCCTCGCTCGTGTCTTCTCCGTAGTCAGGCGAAGGAATATGGACACGCACACCCAGTTGTTCAAAGAGCATGCTTGCCGTCGCACGGCCTACGCTATAGTAATCAATGCCCACAGGCAGCTGTGGCCAATAGCGATCAAGCGCCTCGCTTAAACAGTAAGCGGCAAAGGGGCTGACCACCACTATTTTATGGTACTGATCAATATCTAACCACACGCTACGTTGAACGTGGTCCTCGGGCAGCGGCTCTAAGCGCATAACATTGAGGCGCTCTACAGAAGCTCCCTGAGCACGCAGCGAGTCTGCTAGGGCTTCACCCCGCTCACCGGGGCGGCAGATCAGTACCGGTTGACTCATACGTTGCGGCCATACACCTCGGCTAATATATCGCCTGCCCCTTGATCCAGCAGATCCTCGGCGATTCGGATACCCAGGGCTTCGGGCTCATGAATGGAACCGCTGCCTTCTGCACGCAGTACCTCTGTACCTTCTGGGTTGCCAACCAAACCGCGCAGCCAAATAGTATCGCCTGCCTTATCAAGCACGGCATGGCCTGCGATAGGCACTTGGCAACCGCCTTCAAGACGGGTGTTCATGGCGCGTTCGGCACGTACACGAGTGGCAGTGTCGGGGTCATCCAGCGGGGCTAATAAGCCGATTAGCTCGGGGTCATGGAGGCGACACTCGATGCCTAGTGCCCCTTGGCCACAGGCAGGAAGGCATATTTCAGGCGGCAGTGCTTGGGCAATTCGTTCATCGAGACCTAAGCGTTTCAAGCCAGAGGTGGCGAGAATAATGGCATCAAATTCGCCCGCATCTAATTTGGCTAAGCGAGTCTGTACGTTTCCGCGTAGATTAAGAATCTGCAGATCAGGGCGCGCTTCACGTATTTGCAAGCCACGACGCAGACTAGCGGTACCGATACGAGCACCCTCTGGTAGCTCGTCGATGCTGGTATAGTGGTTAGAAACAAACGCATCGGTCGGATCGGCGCCTTCCAAAATGACAGAAAGACCGAGCCCTTCGGGAAAGTGCATAGGAACATCTTTCATTGAATGAACGGCGATATCTGCACGCCCATCGAGCATGGCATCTTCTAGCTCTTTCACAAAGAGCCCTTTACCGCCAATCTTGGAAAGCGGTGTGTCGAGAATTTTATCGCCCTTAGTGGAGAGCGCAATAAGTTCGACTTCCAGGCCGCTGTGTGCCGCCATCAAGCGGTCGCGGACGTGCTCGGCTTGCCACATGGCAAGCTGGCTTTTACGCGTGGCAATGCGCAGTTTAGTGATGGATGACACGTGGTTCTCCCTTTGTCGCTGACAGGTCGCGACGAACTATGATAAGTCTCATCATAAAGCACCCAGCCACACAGTAAAAATAACCGGCTGAATTTAAGGCCAGTGTTGTCAGGCAAACCACATATTTAGGTAATGCCATGCCCCTTGCTAAATCTCAAGGCAAGTTAGACCAGTTTTTTTTATTATCACAAGACTTATTCTTTAGTATTGATTTCGCAGGCATTTTACTTAACGTCAACCCTATGTTTGAAACCTTGCTGGGCTATTCCGCTAGCGCATGGATAGGCAAGCCATGCAGCAAGGTAGTGGACCGTCGCGATATCCCAGTTGTCGAGGAAGCATTGGCGCGTCTCCAGTCCCAAAAGAGAGTACCTCCGTTTGATGTTCGAGCGCTGACGGCTGAGGGACAAATGGTGTGGCTAGAAGTTACCGCCGTGGTGGGGGAAGGGGTCATTTACGTAGTCGCCCGTGATATTTCGCGACGAAAAGCCATCGAGAAACAGCTCATCCGTAATCAGAGGCTCTTCCAAATAGTTGGCGAGACAGCGCTGATTGGTGGCTGGTATGTTGATATGTCCGAAAGGCTGCCTATTTGGTCGAACGAGGTGTGTCGCCTGCATGGCGTTTCGCCCGGGTTTCAACCCACTGTTGAGGAGGCAATTGACTTCTATGCGCCGAGCTTCCGGCAGCGTATCCGTGAGGTTTTTGAAGCCTGTTGCGAGCACGGTATCAGCTTTGATGAAGAGCTAGAGATCATCACTCGACAAGAAGTAAGGCGATGGGTAAGAGTGATTGGAAAAGCCGTACGAGACGAACAGGGGCACGTTGTTCAGGTTCAGGGCTCAACCCAAGATATCACTGAGCGCAAAGCGACAGAACGGCAGCTTACACTGCTAGAGAGGAGCGTTGAATCGAGTATCAATGGTGTCATCATTGTTGATGCTCAGCGGCATGATTTGCCAATAGTTTATGTGAACATGGCTTTTGAGCGAATTACCGGCTACTCCCGGGGTACGGTGATAGGGCAAAACTGCCGCTTTTTGCAGGGCGAAGAGACGGATCCCACCACGCTGGATCAACTGCGCAGAGGGATTCGAGCGCAGCAAGACGTTCATGTCGTGATGCGCAATTACCGTCGTAACGGAGTGCCATTTTGGAATGATCTGTATGTTTCCCCTGTGCGCGATACTGCGGGCGCTGTAACGCACTTCATTGGTGTACAGAATGACATTACTGCCCAGCGCGAATACCAAGCGCAGCTTCGACATAACGCTTGCCACGATGCATTAACAGGCTTGCCTAATCGATTGTTACTCGACCAGCGACTGGCACAAGGCTGCCAGCTGGCTAAGCGGTATCACCGCTATATAGCCGCGCTATTTGTCGATTTAGATGACTTTAAACCGATTAATGACACGCTTGGTCACGAGGTAGGCGACTATATGTTAATTGAGGTCGCCAAGCGCCTTGAAGAAGAGCTGCGCCCTTGGGATACCGTGGCGCGTTTTGGGGGAGACGAGTTTATCGTTCTATTGCCTGATTTAGCCCATGAAAAAGATGTCATGCAGGTCGTTGAGCGGCTGCTCGCTCGTCTCTCTGCGCCCTACTGGTATCGAGGCAGCGAGCTGCGTATGACTGCCAGCATAGGAATTGCCACTGATGATGGAACGATTAGCGAGCCGCGCCAGCTTATACAGCAGGCGGATCTGGCGATGTATAAAGCCAAGCGGCAAGGGCGTAATACCTATCAGTGGTATACCGATGAGCTAAATCGTAAAGTTTCCGAACGGGTTAATTTACGTCATGCGTTGCAACAAGCCATAGAACAGTCGCAATTTGAGCTGCATTACCAACCGCAAATACATGGCTCCACTGGTCGAGTTTCTGGCGTAGAGGCGCTGATTCGCTGGTATCACCCTGAGCGTGGCAACATTGCTCCTGGTCAGTTTATTAGTTTGGCAGAAGATACCGGACAGATTATGCCGATCAGTGAGTGGGTGTTGGAGAGGGCGTGTCGTGATGCTGTCAGATTGAACGCGAGCGCAAATGTGCCTATTACCATGGCGGTGAATATTTCGCCCATGCAGTTTCAGCGCGCGGGATTTTTGTTATCTATTGAACGGGTGCTTGAGCAGACAGGCTTGGCACCCGAATTATTAGAGCTAGAGCTTACCGAAGGCGTGCTAATGGACAGTACGGAGCATGTCATACAAACATTGCAGGATCTGCGTTCGCTGGGTGTGCATATTGCGCTGGATGATTTCGGAACCGGCTTTTCAAGTCTTAGCTATCTCAAACACTTGCCGATTAACAAGCTTAAAATTGATCGATCATTTGTGCGCGACGTGGTCAACGACACTCGGGATGCTGCGATTGTCGATGGCGTGGTAACCATGGCGGCCAAGCTGGGTCTTGAGGTATTAATCGAAGGCGTAGAGACGGCAGAGCAGTATGCATATCTCAGCGCACGCCATAGCACGCATTTTCAGGGCTTCTACTTTGCTCGTCCGATGCCATTTTCAGCCATACGTAGCTTATTACACGAATCTCCTTATCCGTTTAGTGACGCTGAGCCCTCGCCGACATGAAAAACGACTATAAAACGGCATGCCGCTGAGTGCGGCGACTCTGGTACACTTTCTGATAACGATGACTTTAGTTTTTAACGACTCCTTCAGTTTTGTCAGCAGGATATGCCTCCGATGAGCCAAGCTACGAACCAGTCTTGGGGCGGTCGCTTTAGCGAGCCCACCGATGCTTTTGTCGCACGCTTCACCGCGTCTGTGACTTTCGACCAACGCCTGGCGCGCCAGGATATTCAGGGCTCGATTGCCCACGCCACCATGCTAGCGCGAGTCGGTGTCCTGACCGATGAAGAGCGTGACACCATTATCAATGGTCTCACCGAGATTCAGGGTGAAATCGAGCGAGGCGAGTTTAACTGGTCGATTCCGCTTGAAGATGTACACATGAATATCGAAGCGCGGTTGACCGACAAAATTGGTATTACCGGCAAAAAATTGCACACCGGCCGCTCACGTAACGACCAAGTAGCGACCGATATTCGCTTGTTCATGCGTGATGAGATCGATGTGATCGAAGCGGAGCTGGTGCGTCTGCGCGAAGGCATGATTGAGCTTGCTGACCGTGAAGCCGATACCATTATGCCCGGCTTCACTCATTTGCAAACGGCACAGCCGGTGACCTTTGGCCACCATCTATTGGCATGGCAAGAGATGCTAACCCGTGACCACGAGCGCTTACTGGACTGCCGCAAGCGGGTGAACGTGATGCCTCTTGGCGCCGCGGCGCTAGCGGGTACCACGTACCCCATCGACCGCCATGTCACTGCTGAATTACTCGGCTTTGATCGCCCGGCAGAAAACTCGCTGGACGCCGTCTCTGATCGTGACTTCGCTATCGAATTCACCAGCTTTGCCAGCATTCTGCTAATGCATCTATCGCGGATGAGTGAAGAGCTGGTGCTATGGACCAGCGCTCAATTTGATTTTATCGACCTGCCTGACCGCTTCTGCACCGGCTCTTCGATTATGCCGCAGAAGAAAAACCCTGATGTTCCCGAACTGGTTCGCGGTAAAACGGGCCGTGTGTATGGTCATTTAATGGCGCTGTTAACGCTGATGAAGTCTCAGCCCCTGGCCTACAACAAGGACAACCAGGAAGACAAAGAGCCGCTGTTTGATGCTGTTGATACCGTGCGCGACTGCTTAAAAGCCTTTGCTGACATGGTGCCTGCTATCGAGCCGAAAAAAGACAGCATGTATGAAGCCGCACGACGTGGATTCTCAACCGCCACGGACCTTGCTGATTACTTGGTTCGCAAGGGCGTCGCCTTCCGCGATGCCCATGAAATTGTCGGTCAATCGGTGGCTTACGGTTTGAAGACTAAGAAAGATCTGTCTGAAATGACCCTTGAAGAATTGCAGCAGTTCTCTGCCACGATTGAGCAGGATGTGTTCGAGGTGCTTACATTAGAAGGCTCTGTGGCCGCCCGTAACCATATCGGTGGCACCGCGCCTGACCAGGTGCGCGCCGCTGCCAGCCGTGCCCGCGAGGCGTTAGCTGCGCTTAAAGGTGATGCATGAAACGCTGTGTTACCACCTTGAGTGCGGTGCTGATGATCGCGCTGCTATTAGTGGGCTGCGGCCAGAAAGGGCCGCTCTATTTACCTGATGAAGACACCCATGGTTCGGCTGCCGAGCAGGAGGGGTAATGGATCACTTTAACTACCGCGATGGCGTGCTTTATGCCGAAGACGTCCCGCTTACCCAGGTCGCCGCTGAACTGGGCACGCCCTGTTATGTTTATTCGAAAGCGACGTTAGAACGCCATTTTCGTGCTTATACCGAAGCCCTGGGTGGTCATCCCCATTTAATTTGTTATGCGGTGAAGGCTAACTCTAATTTGGCCGTGTTGGGTTTGCTTGCTCGCTTGGGCGCTGGGTTTGATATTGTTTCGATTGGTGAGCTTGAACGCGTGCTGAAAGCGGGTGGTGATCCGAAAAAAGTCGTGTTTTCAGGCGTTGCCAAGCAGCCTCATGAAATGGCCCGTGCGCTAGACGTTGGCATTAAGTGCTTCAATGTTGAATCACGCCCCGAGCTTGAGCGATTAAATGCTGTTGCGGCGGAACTGGGCAAGGTGGCACCGGTATCGCTGCGGGTAAACCCCGATGTGGATGCTGGTACCCATCCCTATATTTCCACTGGGCTGAAAGACAATAAGTTCGGTATTCCAGTCGACGAAGCGCTGGATGTTTACACGCTGGCTGACAGCTTACCTAACTTGCGTGTCACCGGGCTAGACTGCCATATTGGCTCTCAGCTCACTGAAACGGCACCCTTTTTAGATGCTCTTGAGCGGCTGTTAATGTTGATGGAGCGGTTGCGTGAGCGCGGCATCGAGATTGACCATTTGGATTTAGGTGGTGGGCTAGGTGTGCCTTATCGTGATGAAAAGCCACCTCAGCCGTTTGATTATGCGAGTCAATTGCTGGCACGCCTTTCTCGCTGGGAGGGCGGTGAAGCGCTTACTTTGCTATTTGAGCCGGGTCGCTCTATTGCCGCTAACGCAGGTTTAATGCTGACCCGCGTAGAGTTCTTAAAGCCCGGCGAAACCAAAAATTTCGCGATTGTTGATGCCGCCATGAATGACCTGATCCGCCCTGCGCTGTACCAGGCATGGCAGGCGATTGTGCCGGTGGATACCCGCCAGCAGCGTGAGCGTGCGGTCTATGATGTGGTCGGTCCTGTCTGTGAAACCGGCGATTTCCTCGGTAAAGAGCGCGATTTGGCAATTGCTGAGGGCGATTTACTGGCCGTTCGATCAGCGGGTGCTTACGGCTTTGTGATGGCGTCAAATTACAATAGCCGTCCACGCCCTCCGGAAGTGATGGTCGATGGCAGTAGCTATCATGTGGTCCGCGCTCGGGAAAGCCTGGAAAGCCTGTGGGCCGGTGAAGCTCTGCTGCCGGAAGGGGAGCGCTGATGCTGTTGCACTTCACCAAAATGCATGGTCTGGGTAATGATTTTATGGTGGTGGATCTGGTGACTCAGCGAGCGCGTCTGCGTGATGAGCAGATTCGCCAGCTAGCAGACCGGCGCTTTGGCATTGGCTTCGACCAATTATTGGTGGTTGAGCCGCCCCGTGATCCAGAGATGGACTTTCGCTACCGTATTTTTAATGCGGATGGCAGCGAAGTTGAAAATTGCGGCAATGGCGCGCGCTGCTTTGCACGTTTTGTTCGCGATCAGCGCCTGACACATAAGCATGAAATTCATGTGGAAACTGCCGGTGGGTCACTGGTACTTAATGTTCAGCACGACGGTATGGTGCGCGTTGATATGGGGAGACCGCGCTTTAATCCCGCCACGTTGCCGTTTGAAGCACCGGGGGATCAACCCTTACACACTGTCGAGGTCGACGGTGATACGCTGGAGCTGGGAGTTGTCTCGATGGGCAATCCCCATGCTGTGCTGCAGGTGGAAAGTGTTGATAGTGCACCGGTTGAGCATCTTGGTCCGTTGCTTGAGTCCCACCCTCGCTTTCCTAAGCGGGTGAATGTGGGGTTTATGCAGGTTGTGTCGCCCAGCGAAATTCGCCTGCGAGTGTATGAGCGTGGCAGCGGCGAGACGCTTGCTTGTGGCACCGGCGCCTGCGCTGCTGTGGCTAGTGGTATTCGCCAGGGGTTATTGAAAAGCCCGGTCACCGTTCATTTGCCGGGTGGTCAGTTAAGCATTGAGTGGCCCGATCCCGAAGCGCCGTTGGTGATGGTGGGCCCTGCTACACGCGTCTTTGACGGTCGTGTCACACTCAACTAATTCGAGGAGAACGGCGATGTCTCAAGCCCCCGAGCCGCGCAAAACGCTCGACCCTGATCAAGTGGCGTTTTGGCTGGCCCGTCATCCCGATTTTTTTGTTGGTCGTGAAGGCTTGCTGCAGCAACTTAAGGTACCGCACCCCCACATTGATGGGGCGGTATCGCTGCTAGAGCGCTTGGTAATCGATTTACGTCAGCGCGCTGAAACAGCAGAGGGACGGCTTGAGCACCTGCTAGAAACAGCACGGCATAATGAAGCCCAATACCGTCGACTGCGTGAGACGCTACTCAGTCTGGTGGGAGCAGAAGATCGTGATGCCTTGGCCCAAGCGCTCGCTGTTCAGTTAAGCGAGCACTTTCAAACGCCGGCAATGGCGCTATGGTGCCCATCCTCATTGAGTGACAATGAGCCGACGCCGCCTCAACCGCCACGCCACGTATTGGACCAGCATGCCAGCGCCCGTTTGGCTGCGCTGCTAGATGGGCGCACTAGTCGTTGTGCCAAGCTCAGCGTTAGCGACTGGAAATGTCTGTTGCCGCATACTAAAGCACCCCGGCGGGCGGGTTCCTGCGCCATTTCGCGTCTTTCGGCGGGCGAGCAACTGGGGTATTTGCTGCTCGCAAGTCCTGATCCCGACTGTTACCGCGCCAGTATGGATACGCTGTTTACAGAGTACCTGAGCGATATCGTGGCACGGCTACTGCTGCGCCTAGAACACCATGGATAGCCCAAGCTCATTAACGACGCAGGTCGAGGCGTATTTACGTAAGCTTGCGACCCACGCAAGCCCTGCCACAGTGGCTGCGTATCGTCAGGATTTAACCGCCCTGCAGCGTTTTTCTGAGCAACGCGGCGTCACCGAGGCAGCGACGTTAGACACTACATTTCTACGCGCCTTTTTGGGGGCGGAGCGCAGTCGCGGCCTGGCGCCGAGAAGTTTAGCCCGCCGCCGCGCTGCACTATCACGTTTTGCTGACTATCTTGTGCAGCATCACGTGCTTGCCGACAATCCTGTGGGGTTACTGCGCACGCCAAAGCAGCCAAGCCACTTGCCCAGACCGCTTGATGTGGATGCGCTCTCACGCTTTTTAGACACGCCGCACGACGGCACACCGCTGGCAATACGTGACCAAGCCATGCTCGAGTTGTTTTACTCCAGCGGCCTACGCTTAGCGGAGCTTGCTGCGCTGGATTTGGGGCACTTAAATGCTCAGCATGTGCGGGTGATGGGTAAAGGCAGTAAGCCCCGGCAAGTGCCCGTTGGTCAGCGAGCGGATCAAGCAATTAAGGCGTGGCTGTCGTGTCGGCCTGAGCTAGCTGCAACCGGCGAAATGGCGTTATTTGTCGGTCAGCGTGGGCAGCGGCTGGGACACCGCGGTATTCAAAAGCGTTTGGCGCAACTTTCTATTGTGCGTGGTTTGCCTGAACACCTCCATCCCCATCGCCTGCGTCACTCGTTTGCAAGTCATTTGTTGGAGTCCAGCCAAGATCTGCGCGCGGTGCAGGAATTGCTGGGCCACGCTAATTTATCGACGACACAAGTCTACACCCGCCTGGATTGGCAGCACTTGGCCGAAAGCTATGATGCCGCTCATCCTCGCGCAAAACGCCGCACGACACGGAGTTAACCATGGCTTCTCTGCAAGCGATTACGTTTGATCTTGACGATACGCTATGGGACAACCAAGGCGTGATGTTAAAAACGGAAGAGGGCCACTATCGTTGGCTAATTGAAGCGCTGGCAACGTGGCGCAAAGCACGCCACGAAGCGCCATTAGCGCTAAGTTACCAGCAGGGGCTGGCTGATTACCTGGAGCGCCGCCAAGAGTGGGCCAAGCGGGTGCCAGAACGGCGCGGTGATTTTACCTGGCTGCGTTTGCGGGCGTTAGAAGCACAGCTGGAAGCCCAAGGCTTAGCACGCAGTAGTGCGTTGCTATGGGCTGCCGCTGCTATGAATGAGTTTCATCGTCTGCGGGTACAAGTAACGCCGCACCCCGAAGCCGCGGGGCTATTATCTGCGTTGAGCGAACGTTACCAGCTAGCCGCTATTACCAATGGCAATATTCACCTTAAACGCCAGCCGTTAGCGGCGTACTTTCCAGTGGCTATTGCTGCAGGCGAATTACTGGCGCCAAAACCAGATCCTAGGCCGTTTCTCACCGCCCTGGAGCGTCTGAATGTTGTGCCACACCGCGCCATGCATGTAGGTGATTCCTGGCAAGAGGACATATTACCTGCACAGCAACTGGGCATGCACGCCGTATGGATCGCCGCGCAAGGCGACCAAGCCTTGCCAGCACGCACCCACCGCATTGCCCACGTGAAAGAATTGCCCGAGTTGATCGAGTGGTTGGAGCGACGCTCGTGAAAAAGCGGCTTGTTTAAGAAGACTGAGTTTGTTTGGCAAGATTCCGTTTAATCGGGAAAGCTTGGCTTGTTCGGCGATCCTTGGTTTACTCAGAAGTATGCAGCCACTGGTCGAGCTTTTGAGAAAGCGTATCTACACCGTCGCGCTTGAGCGATGAGAAGAGCTGAACGGAGACTAAGTCTTCCCACTCTTTAAGACGAGAGCGGACTTTTTGCAGCGCGGCACTAGCAGGGCCTTTTTTTAATTTATCGGACTTAGTAAGCAGAATGTGCACAGGCATTTCGCGCTCATCTGCATAGTTGAGCATCATTTGGTCGAACTCGGTTAGCGGGTGGCGCACGTCCATTAGCAGTACAAGGCCACGTAGGCTGAAGCGGCCACGAAGATAGTCAGACAGGTGCTGCTGCCACTCTAGTTTTACCGCTTCAGGCACTTTGGCGTAGCCGTAGCCTGGCAAGTCGACTAAGCGACGCGATTCGTCGTTCATGACGCTGAAAAAGTTGATCAACTGGGTGCGGCCTGGCGTACGCGAGGTGCGGGCAAGGGCATTTTGTTGAGTAAGTGCGTTAATCGCGCTTGATTTACCCGCATTTGAGCGCCCAGCAAACGCGACTTCTGCGCCGGTATCGTCTGGACACAGAGCAAGCGTTGGCGCGCTGATCATAAAACGCGCTGTGGGGTAGTTCAGTCGAACGACTGGGTGATCATTGGCAGTAGACATGGTGTTAATCCTGAAAAACAGACGTATAAGACGGCCCGTTTCACCACGTTAACGTGAGTAAATGACGGTACCGCGACGAATTACCCCAAAAGCAGACCTGGACTTGCATTCCCGCCGCTAGGGTGATTCGTTATAATGCAAGCGGTTTATAACTGCGACCTGGGGCGCTAGTGTACCATCGCGCTCTAGCCAGCAGCGACCAACACGGCATGTTGTTCGTTTTGGCGGAGCTGACCCTGGTAAAGTGCTGAACCTGGGCAGCGCCCGGGATGCGTACCAGTCAATAATCAAACGGCATAGTGGAATAGCAATGAGAAAGTTACTGGCAAGCCTGGCAATTACCATGGGTGCCGTTGGCACCGTACACGCTCAAACCGACCACCAAGCTGACGCGGATGCGGCGGCAGGTCGTGAACTGGCTCAAACCTGTGCGGCCTGTCATGGTCAGCAAGGTATCAGCGCAGTGGGTACTTTCCCTAATCTGGCAGGGCAGCAGATGTCCTATCTGGCCAAGCAAATCATGGATATTCGCGACGGCAACCGCTTGGTTCCCACCATGGCTGGTCAAGTCGATGCATTCTCTGATCAAGATGCTTGGGATGTTGCGGCTCACTTTGCTGGCCAAAACGCAAATCTTGGCCAAACCAACGATGAAGACTCAGAGTTTTTAGCGCGCGGTGAAGAGCTGTACCGGGCGGGTGATATGTCCAAAGGTATTCCTGCTTGCAGTGCTTGTCATACACCTACGGGGGCTGGTATTGGCAGCGCGGTATATCCAGCGCTTTCAGGTCAGCACACAGAGTATATGGTGTCTACATTGCAAGACTTTGCTTCCGGTGAGCGTGCTAACAGCCCGAATAACATTATGGGCGATATTGCTTCTAAAATGAGTGATAACGACATGGAAGCTGTAGCGAATTATCTATTAGGCTTGAACTAGTCGCTGATGATAAATAAAGGTGCCCTATCTCACTGGTAATTAAAGAGATGGGGAACCTCTATGCATGTCCTGCAGTCATAGCCTCGCTCATTCTTGGAGAATTTTCGCTATGTTGAAAACGTTAATGGTCGCGATTGCTGGCTTAGGTTTATCTGCGGCAGTAAGTGCTCAGGAGTTGGTCGAGGGTCAGCACTACACACTGCTTGAGTCGCCAGTGGAGACACAGGTCGACGAGGGGCAAATTGAAGTGACCGAAGCGTTTTGGTTTGGCTGCCCGCACTGCTATCGGCTGCAAACACCCGTAAATGAGTGGTACGAAACGCTTGAAGACGACGTTAGCATTGTCCATATGCCGGCTACCATGGGTGGTGCCTGGAACACCCATGCGACGGCGTTTTATGCAGCAGAATCTCTGGGTATCGAAGATGAACTGCACGCTGATTTCTTTGAGGCCATTCATGAAGATGGTCGCTCACTGACAGATGAGGATGAAATCGCCGAGTTTTTCTCTAATTACGGTGTCAGTGAAGAAGAAGCTAAGCAGGCGTTGAAGGCATTTGGCGTTCGTAGCGAAGTCAATAAAGCCAACAGCCGCATGCGTGAAATGCGCTTAATGGGTGTGCCGGCGCTTATTGTTGATGGCCGCTACGTTGTGTCGCCAAGCACGGCAGGTAGCTTGGAAAATATGCCGCAAATTGCGGATGCGCTTGTCGAGCGCGTGCGTAACGAGCGTGCACAATAACGGTGTTAAAGCATGGTCACGCAGGTGGGCAAGTAGGCTCGTCTGCGTTGTCTTTGGTTGAACGTGGCCATATCCGCTTACTGACATTTAATTTGCAGGTAGGTATTCAAACGTCGGCGTATCACCACTACCTCACGCGTAGTTGGCAGCATGTTTTGCCTCACCCTCAACGTCTGGAACGCTTGGCGCAAATGGGTAATGTGCTAGAGCCATTTGATGTGGTGGGCCTGCAAGAGGTTGATGGCGGTAGTTTTCGTTCCGGTCGCGTAAACCAAGTTGAATACCTTGCCGCTAAAGCACGCTTTCCCCACTACTTTCAGCAGCTAAATCGTAATTTAGGGCAGTTTGCTCAGCACAGTAATGGGCTATTGTCACGTATCGTGCCTAGCCACATCGAAGAGCATCGTCTGCCAGGAATGTTGCCAGGGCGTGGTGCAATTCACGCACGCTATGGTGAGGGACCAGATGCACTGCATATCTTTGTCGCCCACTTGGCGCTGAGCCAGCGCGGGCGTGTGCGTCAGCTAAATTATTTAAGCAATATTATCGAGCCGCTGCGCCATGTGGTAGTCATGGGTGATTTAAACTGCACGCCTGACCAGCTTCATGCTCATGAACGTTTTAGTACTTCGTTGCCACTTCACCCGGTTAAGCCGCTGCTTAGCTATCCATCCTGGCAGCCTCGACGCGCCCTGGATCACATCCTGCTTTCCCAGACACTTGAAGTCGCAGATGTCCATGTACTGGACCATCTGTTTTCTGACCATTTACCGATTGCTGTCGATTTACCGTTACCTCCCGCCTGCCTAGCGGCGATTCGCCAAAGCGTTTAATAATAAGCTTGCTAGGCGGTTTATGGGCGCTGCATTGTCTGCGTATATGCGCTATTGTCTGGGGCGCTGACCCCCTTAGTCGTTTTACGCGAGACACTTCCATGTCAGATACAACACAACTACCTGCGTTTATCGCTGCGCTGGACCGCGCTTCGGAGTGGTTCGGACGTAGCCTTGCGTGGCTGATCATCATTATGATGTTGATTCAGTTCGCGATTGTACTGCTTCGTTATATTTTCAGCGTTAACAGTATTTTTATGCAAGAGCTGGTGATGTACATGCACGCCAGTGTCTTTATGCTCGCTGCGGCCTATACCTTTCGCCACGATGGCCATGTGCGTGTCGATATCTTCTATCGTGGAATGACGCCCCGTCGCCAAGCGCTGGTTAACATCGTGGGTATTATCACGCTGTTGATGCCTGTGATGGTTTTTGTCATCGCTTCCAGCTTGGGCTACGTCGCTAACTCCTGGCGTATTATGGAAACCTCCTCCGATTATGGTGGCATTCCAGCCGTCTTTGCACTGAAAACGTTAATACCGCTCTTTGCCATGCTAATGATACTGCAAGGTGTCATTGAGGTAGTGCGCAATGGCTATGTATTTACTGGCCGGATACCCCCATCTGTTGGTGATGACAACCGCCTTGAGGAGCGCGTTTGATGCTGGAATTTATGCCGCTTGTTTTATTTGCCACCATTTGCATCGTGCTGATGTTTGGCTTTCCTGTAGCGCTTTCATTAGCAGGTACCGCGCTACTGTTTGCAGGGATGGGCCTAGGCCTTGAGACCATCGGCGTAGACGCCAATTTCGATAGTGGTTATCTCGCCGCGTTGCCCAACCGGCTTTACGGCATTATGACCAATCAAACGTTATTGGCAGTGCCATTATTTGTCTTAATGGGCGTTTTATTGGAGAAGTCCAAAGTCGCAGAAACACTGCTTGATGCAATGGCGCTGCTGTTTGGTGCCATGCGTGGCGGATTAGGTATTTCAGTGACATTGGTAGGTATGTTGATGGCAGCATCTACCGGCATTGTGGGGGCCACCGTGGTTACCATGGGGCTTATGTCGCTACCTACCATGCTAAAGCGCGGCTATAGCACCTCGCTGGCGACCGGCACCATTTGTGCGACCGGCACGCTTGGCCAAATCATCCCGCCCTCCATTGCATTGGTACTGCTTGGCGATGTGCTGTCGTCCGCTTACCAGCAGGCACAGCTCTCGATGGGTATTTTCAGTCCTAAAACGGTCTCTGTAGGTGATCTGTTTATGGGCGCGCTGGTGCCGGGGTTACTCCTGGTCGTTATGTACATGATTTACGTGGCCCTGGTCGCGTGGTTGCGCCCGCAAATGGCGCCTGCCGCAGACCGTGAAGAGCTCATGGCGGAGCTTGGGCATACTTCCGGCCTTGGGATGCTGTTGTTGAAAGGCTTAGTACCGCCCGTGGTGCTCATTGTGGCAGTGCTTGGCTCGATTTTAAGCGGCTTTGCAACGCCTACCGAAGCGTCGGCTGTCGGTGCCTTTGGTGCCCTGGTGCTGGCCATTGCTTATCGTCAACTGGATTGGGCAACGCTGAAAGACGTGCTGCGTTCAACTACCCATGTGACGACCATGGTGTTTATGATTTTGATTGGTGCGGCGCTGTTTTCGTTGGTCTTCCGGGCCTACGGCGGCGAGCATATGGTCACCGACTTGTTCGAAGGTATGCCTGGTGGAGTGGTGGGGGCGACTATTATCGTAATGCTGGTCATCTTCCTACTTGGCTTTATTCTCGACTTTATCGAAATCACGTTTGTGGTGGTGCCCATCGTTGGGCCGATTCTGCTGGCCATGGGGCTTGACCCAATTTGGCTGGGCATCATGATCGCTATTAACCTGCAAACGTCATTCTTAACCCCGCCGTTTGGCTTTGCGCTGTTTTATCTGCGCGGCGTAGCGCCACCCTCGGTACCGACCTCGGCAATTTACCGTGGGGTTATCCCGTTTATCCTGATGCAGCTTGGCATGTTGCTGATGCTAACGTTTTTCCCGCAGTTGGCCACATGGCTACCTACTCAATTTTAGGCTACGTCTTTTTGATTAGTGGCGAGTTGAAAGCTATCGTGACTATCAACGCAACTAAGTGGCAACCTTAATCAAAAGCAGCCAAGCTGCATAAACTAACGGCTTGTAACAAACCGCCTAGCCAATTGGGCTAGGCGGCCTTCTCCTACCTATAACAGTAATAATAGAAGCAAGAGGGTTAATGTATGAAAGCCAATGCTTTACCTGTCGCCATTGCGATGACAACCGCTCTATCCACTAGTTTGCTGGTGGTTTCAAGTTTTGATAATCAAGCTCAGGCACAAGAAAATTTCCGCTGGAAAATGGTCACTTCCTGGCCGAAGAACTTCCCAGGTGTGGGGCAGGGTCCTGAGCGGCTCGCGCAACTGGTGGACGAGATGTCCGATGGTCGCCTGACCATTGAAGTGTTTGGCGCTGGCCAGTTGGTACCTGGGTTTGAGGTCTTTGATGCTGTGTCTGACGGCACTGCTGAGCTTGGCCACTCTGCTTCTTATTACTGGAAGGGCAAAGCCCCTGAAGCACAGTTCTTCGCTGCCGTGCCGTTTGGCATGAACGCACAGGAAATGAATGCCTGGCTGCATTTTGGCGGTGGCATGGAGTTGTGGAACGAAGTTTACGAGCCTTTTGGTGTGGATGTCATGGTGGCGGGTGCTTCTGGCGTGCAAATGGGTGGCTGGTATAACAAGGAAATCAATTCGATTGAGGACCTTGATGGCCTGAAAATGCGTATGCCAGGCTTAGGTGGTGAAGTGATGAGCCGTATGGGCGTCGCCATTGTGAACATGCCGGGTGGCGAAATCTTCACATCACTTCAGTCAGGTGCCATTGATGCGACGGAATGGATTGGCCCCTATAATGATTTAGCGTTCGGTCTGCATCAGGCTGCCGATTATTACTACTATCCTGGCTGGCACGAGCCGACAGTGATGTTTGAAACCATCGTCAACGAAGAAGCCTTAGCCGAATTGCCCGCTGATTTACAGGCTATTTTGACGACCGCAGTGCGCGATATTAATGCAAACGTGCTTGATGAATACACCGCGCGTAATAACGATGCGTTGGAGACGTTGGTCAACGAGCATGAGGTTGAACTGCGCCGTATTCCTGATGACGTGTTGGCTCAGGCCCGTGAGCATTCAGAAGACGTTATTGCTGAATTGGCTGAATCAAGCGAGCTGGGCACACGGATTTATGAGTCGTACCGTACCTTCCAGGATAAGGTCGGAAACTATCATGCGATTTCTGAGCAGGCATACTACAACGCACGTAATCCAGAAGGTGACACAACGCAGTAACGGCTCAATAGCGATGTAGCTATACTATTAGCATACTACTCTCGTTGAACACGCAATGGCTGCCTCTTAGGCGGCCATTGTTTTGGTTAAGAAGCCCTGTTTGGCGTTGTATTTGGGTATTTTAGAACACGACTGAACCGTTAATTAAGGAACACCATGTCCAACGATTCCCGCCTTCGCAATGTACTGACAATCGCAGGATCTGACCCCTCTGGTGGTGCTGGCTTGCAGGGTGATCTGAAAACTTTTTCGGCGCTGGGTGTCTACGGCACCAATGTCATCACTGCTGTCATCGCTCAAAATACCTGTGGTGTGGCTTCCGTGTATCCGGTTTCGCCTCACGCTATTCGCGAGCAGTTAGAAAACCTGATAAATGATGTGGCGTTAGACGCCGTTAAAATTGGCATGGTCGCCAGCCGGGAGGTTGCCGAAGTAATCGCTGACGTATTGCGGCAAAACCGCCCCCGCTGGATCGTGCTGGACCCGGTAATGGTGGCCAAAAGCGGTGATATTCTGGTCGATGACGCAGGCATTCGTGCCGTGCGCGATATATTGGTACCGTTGGCTGACGTAATTACGCCCAATTTGCCTGAAGCTGCTGTTCTGTTAGATGCCGAGTCACCGAATTCGCTGGATGACATGGAAGCGATGCTACCAGCGCTAATTGAGTTGGGCGCGCCTTATGTGGTGCTGAAAGGTGGGCACCTGCGCGGAGATACCTGTCCTGACTTACTGGCAACCCCGGACGGCCACACATGGCTTCCTGCTTCGCGTATTGACACTGACAACCTGCACGGCACGGGCTGTGCTCTCTCGTCTGCGATCACTGCGTGTCTAGCAAAACTACCCGCCGATGCGGCGCCAAACGCACCTAAGCAAGCGATTGGTGAAGCCAAGTTGTGGCTACATGCTGCATTAGAAGCGAGCACGCGGCTAAGTGTCGGTCATGGGCGTGGGCCGGTGCACCACTTTCATGCGTGGTGGTGATGTAAATGACCTAGCGCCATAAAGGTGCCGAGCAGCAGTGTAAAAAGTAAGTCACACCTTGCAGTATGCGCCAACGGACACCATGCTGAACATTGCCTGTTTGGCTATCTCACGTGTTACTGACGGTGCCGACTTGATCGGCCAGGGAGTTGTGCCATGTCTCGCACGCTGCTGTTTGCCACGGACCTTTCTCAGGATAACCGCGCTGCGTTTGCTCGCGCTCTTCGGCTGGCCTATGCCCAAGGGGCGCAGCTCGACATTCTTCACGTCCTTGACCCTCACTTACCCCACCGTGTTCTTCACGACGTTGAAAGCGCGGTTAACGAAGATATCAGTGCCACATTGACCGACCTGCGCGAAGATTACGCGCTGGAAGCGCCTTCGCTGCTTATTCAAACCGTTGTGGGGGAGCCGCATGTTGAAATTGTGCGAGAAGCCCACGAACGTAATGCCTCGTTAATTATTATGGGTATGCACCGTAAGCGCGGTCAGAAAGATCTTCTTTTGGGCACCACTGTGATGCGCGTGATGAGAAGTGCGCCTTGTCCGGTGGTGGTCGCCTCTTATCTACCGACGCAGCCTTGGCAGCATATCCTGGTGCCGATCGATTTTTCGCTGACTGCTCGGCAAACACTCAGGGAAGCACTCATTCGCTTTCCAGAAGCGACGTTGACGCTACTGCATGCTTGGAGCTTACCTGGTGAGCGTGAGCTGGGCTCCCAGGCTAATTTTGCCCAGTGGCGAGATCACGAAGTAGAACGTTTACGCAGAACGCTGGATAACGAGATTGAGAGCTTGATGCGAGACCTTGACGGTGTCCCCGATATCGAGCTGGTGCTCGAACCAGGGCAGCCCTGTGATGTACTTCAAGATTACATGAAGCGACACACTCCCGATTTGGTGATTATTGGTAGCCGTGGCCAGCCCCAGCACACCAGCCAAGTGACTGAAATGCTGTTAGGCGAACCTCACTGCGACCTCATGCTGTGCCGCTCCTGGTAGTTGTTGTATGGGAACCTTTATTTAGGCGGTTTTCGCGATTCGCTACTGGGATAGAGCTAATCCAAACAAGGCTTTGTCTCAAGCCTATGCCAGCGATTACACTGCCCCTTGTTGGGATGATATCGTAAGGGGCAAGAGTGAAAGCACTGATTCAGCGGGTAAAAAACGCCAGCGTGGCGGTCGAAGGTAAGATGGTGGGGGCCATTGACCATGGTCTTTTGGCTTTAGTGGGCGTTGAAAAGGGCGACAGTGAGGCCGATGCTGAAAAACTACTGCATAAGCTGCTGCACTACCGCGTTTTCAGTGACCAAGAAGGCAAAATGAATCATAACCTTCAGCAGGCTAACGGGGGCTTACTGCTGGTATCACAGTTTACGCTGGCCGCTGATACTCGCAAAGGTTTGCGCCCCAGCTTCTCTAGCGCGGCACCACCTGCTGAAGGCGAGCGCCTGTTTGACTATTTGGTGGCTCAGGCATCCGCTGCCTGGCCCAACGTTGCAACCGGCCAATTTGGCGCTGATATGCAAGTGGCGTTAGTTAACGATGGGCCGGTAACGTTTATGCTTGAAAGCTAACCTAGTTAATTCGACTGGATTCAAAGCAGCGAGGATTAGCTAGCGTAGGGCTAAGCGTCTTCGCTGGCCAATAGCTCTGCTTCCATTGTTTCCAGCGCTTCCTCGGCGGCGAGCCACTGCTGCTCGGCGGTGTCCAAACGGCTTTTGATTTTCGCCTGTTGGGCAAGTGCTTCGGTCAGTTCTGCTTTACGAGCGCTGTCGGTATAAAGCGTCGGCTCAGCCAAAACAACTTCTACTTCTTCAAGCGCCTGCTGAGCTTTTTCCATGGTTTTTTCAGCTTGATCGCGCGCTTTTTTCAGTGGTCGCAGCTTCTCGCGCAGCTCTGCTGCTGCTTTGCGAGCGGCTTTTCGGTCACCGCTAGGCTGCTGACTTTGGCGTTCGTTTTTTTCGCTACGCGCATCGCGCCTGCCCTCTTCCAAACGCGCCTTTAACCATGCCCGGTAATCATCGAGATCGCCATCAAAGGGTTCAACACGATGGTCTGCTACCCGCCAGAATTCATCAACCGTGGCGCGCAGTAGATGACGGTCGTGCGACACCAGAATAACCGTACCCTCAAAGCTTGCCAGTGCCTCGGTGAGCGCCTCGCGCATTTCCAAGTCTAAGTGGTTGGTTGGCTCATCGAGCAGCAGCAGGTTGGGCTTCTGCCAGGCGACCAGCGCGAGCGCTAAGCGCGCCTTTTCACCGCCAGAGTAAGTACCAACTTCGCCAAAGGCGTCATCGCCCTTAAAGCCAAAACCACCTAGGAAGTTGCGAATTTCCTGGTCACTCGCCGTGGGAGAGAGCCGTTGCACATGTACAAACGGCGTCGTCGTCACGTCCAAGCTTTCCAGCTGGTGCTGGGCAAAATAGCCAATGGCTAAATGCTCACCTGGCACGCGCTTGCCCTCTAGCAGCGCAAGCTCACCGGTCAGTGATTTAATCAATGTCGATTTACCCGCGCCGTTGGGGCCTAACAGACCGATGCGGCTACCGGGTAATAATGTAATGTTGACCTTCTCTAGCTGCGCGACATCACCTGCTTCGCTGCGATAGCCAAGGGTCGCTTGGTCAAGCACAAGCAGCGGATGTGAGGTCTTATCTGCGGCAGGCAGCGTGAAGTGAAAAGGCGAATCTGTATGAGCAACAGCGATATCCCCCATACGCTCCAGCATTTTCACACGACTTTGCGCCTGCTTTGCTTTGGTTGCCTGGGCGCGAAAACGCGCTATAAAGCGCTCAATTTCTTCGCGGCGAGCCTGCTGTTTGGCTGCTTCT
This sequence comes from Halomonas sp. MS1, assembly GCF_024182575.1. Lineage (NCBI taxonomy): Bacteria > Pseudomonadati > Pseudomonadota > Gammaproteobacteria > Oceanospirillales > Halomonadaceae > Halomonas > Halomonas sp. MS1. The sequence goes on along the minus strand of NZ_CP098926.1, from coordinate 1,443,202 downwards.
GCTTGCTGTAGAGCGAGTTTTTCAGCCCGCGTGCGCTCAAAGCGAGAGTAGTTGCCGCGGTAAAGCTCGAGTGTTTGGTGATGCATATGCACAATGTGATCACACACGGCATCCAGAAAGTCGCGGTCATGAGAAATCAGCAGTAACGTGCCTGGGTAGCGGGTTAGCCACTGTTCTAGCCAAAGCAGGGCATCGAGATCCAGGTGGTTGGTCGGCTCATCAAGCAGTAGTAAGTCGGAAGGCATAAACAGCGTGCGGGCTAGGTTCACCCGCATACGCCAGCCACCGGAGAAATCTGACAAAGGCCGCTTAAGATCCGTTTGCACAAATCCGAGCCCTACCAGCAGCTGCGATGCCCGCGATTCTGCCGTGTAGCCATCCAGGGTTTCGATAAGCCCATGCAACTCGGCTTCCCGATGCGCATCGTCTGCTTCGCGCGCGGCGAGTAGATCAGCCTCCGCTTGTCGCAGCGCATAATCGCCATCCAGCACGTACTCCACAATGGGACGATCCAGCGCTTCAACTTCCTGGGCCATGTGGGCTATCCGCTGACCGCCGCTCATCTCAACGTCGCCCTGGTCGGGGCCGAGCTCGCCTAGCAGAAGTTTGAATAAGCTCGACTTACCGGCGCCGTTTGCCCCGATAATGCCTGCCTTTATACCGCTGTGGAGCGTAAGGTCAGCGTTATCGAGTAGCGTTTGTGTACCCCGTTGCAGGGCGACTTGGCGCAGTGCGATCATGCATTCTCCCGAAAAAGTGGGTAAATCAATGTTCGATTCTAACCGATTCCAGCGCTTACAGCAGGCTCCACTATGGGATTTTGCACTGACATTTTATGCCCAGCCCGGAGTCGAGCAAGCATGCCTTGTTCTGCAAGATAGAGCAGGGGTGGATGTGTGTGAGCTGCTAGTGCATAGCTGGCTCTACCACTACGGTCTTCAGGTAACGCCTAGTGCGCTGTCAATGGAGCGCAAAGTGCGGGAGTGTTGGCAGCAGTCGGTCACCGCTGTTTTGCGGCAGTTGCGTCGTGATCTTAAGCCCCAAGCAGCAGAAAGTGAGGGGATTGCCCAGTTGCGAAAGACACTTCAGCAGGCCGAACTTCAAGCTGAGCGTGAGAACCTTCAACGCTGGCAGCACTGGATATTGCAAACGTCTGAGCTTAACCAGCGGTTAACAAACTGCGCTATAAGTAAGCAAGATGTTGCACAATGGCTGCAAAGTAAGCTGTTTTCTGATGGCCTTGCGTTTGATCAAGTAGTTGTGTCACCCGAGCGCGAGAACGTCAGAGAGGCGATTGCTATACTTGCGACACGGCTTGACCGCTACGAGCGACCGCGCTAGCCTGAAATTAAGCTATTTTTGAATAACGCGTGTTTTAAGGTTGTTATTGCTTGTGTAACTGTTTCTAAACGGATTCAAAAAGATAGGCTTTATGAATGATGGTTTTATAAATAGTTACTCTAAAGTCACTGGCAACTAACAGAGCGTTTAAGAGCGACACGCATTATACAAAAATTAAATATTGGCGCACTCGCATAGCGCGCTTACCACTGCTAGGGGAACTCTGCATGAAGGCAAGCAAGTTAATTTCGACTCGTTCAGTAACGACTAAGTTAATGACGACGGCGAGCGTTGGTGCACTACTATTTGGTCTCAGCGCAGCCGCTCAAGCAGATAACTGGCGTTACGCCCACGAAGAGTACGAAGGCGATGTCCAAGATGTGTTCGCTTACGCATTCAAAGAATATATCGAAGAGAATTCCGATCACAGCGTTCAGGTTTATCGTTTTGGTGAATTAGGTGAATCTGATGACATCATGGAGCAGACCCAAAACGGCATTCTTCAGTTTGTAAACCAGTCGCCTGGTTTCACGGGTTCTCTGATCCCAGAAGCGCAAATCTTCTTTATCCCTTACCTGCTACCAACAGATGAAGAAACCGTCCTGACTTTCTTCGATGAGAGTAAGGCCATCAACGAGGTGTTCCCAGAGCTCTACGCTGAGCAGGGCCTTGAGCTATTGAAGATGTACCCTGAAGGTGAAATGGTCATTACCACCGACGAGCCGATCAGCTCGCCGGAAGATATGAATAACAAGAAAATTCGTACCATGACGAATCCTTTGCTTTCAGAAACTTATGATGCCTTTGGTGCAACACCGACGCCGCTACCGTGGGGCGAAGTATATGGTGGTCTGCAAACCGGCATTATCGATGGTCAAGAAAATCCGATTTTCTGGATCGAGTCTGGCGGTTTATATGAAGTATCACCGCACCTTACCTTCACAGGTCATGGCTGGTTCACTACCGCCATGATGGCTAACCAAGACTTCTATGAAGGCTTGTCCGATGAAGACAAAGAGCTAGTTCAGGAAGCGTCTGATGCTGCCTATGATCACACAATCGAGCACATTAAAGGGCTAGCCGAAGAGGCATTAGCTAAAATCCAAGAAGCTTCGGATGAAGTCACTGTGACTCGTTTGGATGAAGAACAAATCCAGGCTTTCCGTGACCGCGCTCCACAAGTTGAAGAAGCCTTCTTAGAAATGACGGGTGATAAAGGTGCTGAGCTGCTGGAGCAGTTTAAAGCTGATCTCGAAGCTGTAACTAACGAGTAATTTACCGTTTAGTGCACTCATTTTGAACGGTAAATCACCTAGGGGGCAGCCAGCGCTGCCCCTTTTTTATTTTTATATGCACACCCGGTGCTGACAGCCACCTAGCAAAAAAAAGCGCGTAACCTTGCGTAAAACACAGAAAAATTTACGTACATCCAGCGTTGAAGCGGAAAGAGTTATTAACCGTTACGCTACAAAATGAGTAAGGCTGGACACGCTCCGTTCGGTGGTCAGTGAAAGAAGAGGCACTAGGTTTTTAATCGTTAGCTGCCACGCTGCATAAGAGGAGATCGGCCATGACCGAAGAAGAATCCGAAAAGAATTACAGCTCTGGTTTGCCCGGCATACTAGGCGTGATCGACACTGCAATTAGCAAAATCGAGTCAGTCATACTGGCGATGGGGGTTTTGCTAATGGCGCTGAATACGGTCACTAATGTTATTGCCCGCTTTGTATTTGGCAATAGCATTATGTTTTCAGGGGAATTAAACCGTATTTTGATCATTATGATTACCTTTGCGGGTATCGGCTACGCTGCTCGACACGGCCGTCATATTCGTATGTCAGCCATCTACGATGCCTTGCCTGTCGGGGGGCGTAAGGCATTGATGATAGGTATTTCGTTCTTTACCTCCCTCGTCATGTTCTTCCTGCTGTACTACTCCGTGGTGTACATCCTCGACCTTCAAAGCAAAGGTCGCGTGCTGCCGTCACTCGGGCTACCTATTTGGATCATTTATATCTGGGTACCAGTAGGTTTTCTCATTACGGGCATTCAGTACCTGTTAACGGCAATTAAAAACCTTACCTCTCGGGATGTATATCTCTCGACAGGGGTAGTTGATGGTTACAAAGACACCGAAACAGAAGTGTAAAGCAGGGCTTGCACTCTAGGGGAACGCTATGACGACGATAATGGTAGTCACCATGATTGCCCTGCTGCTGCTGGGCTTTCCTATGATGATCCCGCTGATCACGGCAGCGGTGATCGGCTTTTATATGATGTTTAACGGCTTCGGCCAAATGGATACGCTGATTCAACAGATGATGGCGGGTATCCGGCCTGCTTCGTTGATTGCGGTGCCGATGTTTATATTAGCGGCAGATATTATGACGCGTGGCCAGTCGGCCAATCGCTTAATTGATATGGTGATGTCCTTTATCGGTCATATCAAAGGCGGCCTTGCGGTCAGTACGGCGGCCTCCTGTACGCTGTTTGGCGCAGTTTCTGGTTCTACCCAGGCAACCGTAGTCGCGGTGGGCTCACCGCTGCGACCCAAGATGCTGAAAGCGGGCTATTCCGACCCGTTTACACTGGCACTGATTATCAACGCGAGTGATATTGCCTTTTTGATACCCCCAAGTATTGGCATGATCATCTACGGGGTTATTTCAGGAACATCCATTGGCGAGCTGTTTATTGCGGGTATTGGGCCAGGGCTTCTGATCCTGTTTATGTTCTCAGTTTATTGCATCGTTTATGCTGTGGTAAAAGGCGTGCCTACCGAACCCCGCGCTAGCTGGAAAGAGCGTGCCGTAGCCGTGCAGAAAGCACTGTGGCCGCTAGGCTTTCCAGTCATTATCGTTGGCGGTATCTACGGAGGTATTTTTAGCCCGACAGAAGCCGCTGCGGCCTGTGTGCTATATGCCGTATTGCTTGAGTTTGTGGTATTCCGTTCGCTCAAAATGAACGATATTTATGCGATTGCTAAATCCACCGGCTTAATTACCGCAGTGGTGTTCATATTGGTCGCTGTTGGTAATGGGTTCTCCTGGATAATTTCATTCGCGCAGATTCCACAAATGATTTTGGAAGCGGTAGGCGTCAATGAAGCTGGGCCGACAGGCGTACTGATTGCAATCTGTATCTCTTTCTTTGTCGCTTGCATGTTTGTTGACCCGATTGTGGTCATTCTGGTGCTTACGCCAATTTTTGCTCCGGCGATTGCGGCGACCGGTCTGGATCCTGTTCTGGTAGGTATTTTGATTACGCTGCAGGTAGCCATAGGTTCGGCGACCCCACCCTTTGGCTGCGATATATTTACCGCGATTGCGATCTTTAAGCGGCCTTACTGGGAAGTCATCAAAGGCACACCGCCCTTTATCTTTATGCTGATTTTAGCGGCGGCGCTGCTGATCATGTTTCCGCAAATTGCGCTGTTCTTGCGTGATATTGCCTTCCGCTAAGCAGTCACAAGGAGAACGCGGATGTTTAATCGCATTTTAATTCCCGTAGATGGCTCGAAAGGGGCGATTAACGCACTGGAGAAAGCGGTTGGCCTGCATATGCTCACCGGTGCCGAGCTTTATTTGCTGTGCGTATTTAAGCACCATAGTTTATTGGAGGCATCGCTTTCTATGGTGCGGCCGAATAAGCTGGATCTGCCTGATGATGCGCTAAAAGAGTACGCCACGGAAATTGCTGTACACGCTAAAGCCTACGCCATAGAGATGGGCGCAGACAGTGCGCGAGTAAGGGCGTTTGTGAAAGGTGGCCGCCCCTCGCGAACTATCGTGCGCTTTGCCCGAAAGAGGGAGTGCGATTTAATCGTGATCGGTGCTCAAGGAACCAATGGCGAGAAAAACCTGCTGTTGGGTAGTGTCTCCCAGCGCGTGGCGGGTGCGGCACACTGTCCCACATTGGTCGTTTAAGACACCAAACTACTGAACTTAATAGCGGTCTTACTAACACCCGCCATCTCAGGTAATGCAGCCTGAGATGGCGGGTGTTAGTCTTTGAGCTACTCAAACATTTGGCGCGTTGCGCCGTTGGATAAGGTTTTTTACATGAAAGCATTGTTTTCTTCCACCGCTTTGGCGAGTTTGTTACTGGTTGCTCCGTTCGCGGCAGCGGCGCCTGAAACCGACGAACAGCGCCTTGCTTATAGCTTAGGCGTCACTCTAGGCGAGAGCATGCAGGCTGATATTGAAGACCTCGATCTAGATACATTTACGGACGGCATGCGCGATGTCTTTGATGGCAACGAGTTGGCGTTAAGCGAGGAAGAAATGATGGAGGCGCTGGTCGCTTTCCAAGAGCGTTCTATGGCAGAGCGCGAGCAAGAAGCCGCTGAAATTGCCCAGCTTAATCTAGAGGAAGGTCAAGCTTACCTAGCGGAAAACGCTGAGCGTGAAGAAGTTGAAGTGACTGAGTCTGGCTTGCAGTATGAAGTGCTTGAGTCTGGTGACGGCGCAACGCCTGGCGCTGAAGACACCGTTGAAGTGAACTATGAAGGCATGCTGCTGGACGGCACCGTATTCGACAGTTCCTTTGAGCGTGGTCAGCCGGTGAGTTTCCAGGTAAATCAAGTCATTGAAGGTTGGCAGGAAGCGCTTCAACTGATGAGCGTTGGCGACAGCTGGATGCTATATATCCCTGCTGAGCTGGCTTATGGTGAAGGCGGCCAAGGCCCTATTGGCCCAAATGAAATGCTGACGTTCCGTGTTGAACTGTTAGGCGTCGAGTAAATGATACGTCCCGCCGCTTCTACATCCTGTTTTTTGGGTGCGCTGTTACTGCTGGGCAGCACGGCTGTTCACGCTGAAGCAGATACCGTGCCTGGTGATTTACCTGCACTAAGCGCAGCGAGCGATCACGCGAGCGTGGTAGGTGTCTCTTCTGGCGGTTACATGGCCGCACAGTTGGCGGTTGCTTGGCCTGAGCGCTTTAGTGGTGTAGGTGTATTAGCGGCGGGCCCTTGGAGCTGTGCCCAGGGCGCGCTCAGTTTGGCGCTTAACCAGTGCATGAGCATCCGCCGTGGGTTGCCTTCCTTGGATGAGCTGGACCGTCGGCGCGAGCGTTACGAGTCGCTTGAGCAGGTGGGTGAGCGCGACGCATTAAGCCAGCTGCGTGCCTATGTATGGCACGGTGATGAAGATGACACGGTTTCTCCAGAGCTGGGCAGTTTGTTAGCAGAACAGTGGCAGCGCTGGCTGGCATCTTCAGAACAGCTGCGTTTCGTGCGCAGTGAGCACACAGGCCATGGCTGGCCCATCAAACTGCCGAAGCAAACCAACGCTAGCCCCCAGGCACTTGGCGACTGTCGCCAGGGCGGTGGTAGCCATGTGCTTGCCTGTGATGAGGACGTGGCTGGCGATATGTTCTCATGGCTTTACCCTGAGCGTGAGGCTAATGCTAGCGAGGGCGAAGTGATTGCCTTTGATCAGTCGGAGTTCGCGGTTAAAGGCTTGGCCGATGTGGGGTATCTGTTTATTCCGGAGGCGTGTGAGGCGGGAGGGTGTCCTGTCACAATCGCCTTGCATGGTTGTCAAATGAGTGTTGATGCCATTGGCGATACGTTTGTACGCCACAGTGGTTTGAACCGTTGGGCAGCAGACCATGGTCAAGTGGTGCTATACCCGCAGGCGGAAAGCAGTATGGCTAATCCTCAGGGGTGCTGGGATTGGTGGGGCTTTGCCGAAAGTACTTGGCAGCTCAACCCGCTGCATGACACGCGTGATGGCACTCAAGCCAGAGCGCTAATGGCGATGCTTGAACACCTACAAAGCACGCCTTAATTCCAAGTACATCCTAAATCCAGATACTTCGTCGTGTATTTCGGCTAGCTACCTAACTCATTCTCCAGCGCTGACACTAAGCCGTGCGGTGCTGGGGAGTAGAGCACTCTCTGTAAAATCTCACCGTTGCGGTTAACCAAGAAAAGCGAGGCGCTATGGTCAATGGTGTAGGCCATGGCTGAATCGGGCGCCTCCACTCGCCGCCAAATCACGCCATAGCGTGCCGCTACATCTGCAAGCTGCTCTTGACTACCCACCAAGCCGATAAACGTATCACCAAAGAACTGCATATACTCTTCCATGCGCGGCAGCGTATCGCGTTCAGGGTCAACCGTTATCATTATCGGCACCACGCGTTCGCGCTGTGCATCGCTTAGCTGGGCCAATGCCTGACGTTTAACAGCCTGATTCATTGGGCAAACATCTGGGCAGTAGGTGTAGCCAAATGAAACAATCGCAATGTCGTCTTCATCTAGCTGGGCGAGAGAGAAATCACCTTGAGTAGAGGGCATTTCTATTGGTCCCCCCGTCACGTCATCGCTGTCTGGCTGGAAAGCAAACTGGTAAAGGCCGATAGCCGAAATGGTCAGCAAGACAAGTATTAGCACTAGTCCCAGCCAGAGTGCTTTACGATTGTTTGGTTTAGCGGCCATACGTACTAACTCCTAATCACGTCAAAGTCGAACCAACTGCCCAGCTTGCCTTCTGGTGTTTCCAGGATAACCCGTGCTCGCCAGGGCATCACGTCTTGCGTGCAGATACCGACTTGCCCTTGGCCATGAAAGTGACCGGGCGCAGAGGCGGTTAACCCAAAACGGTGTAAGCCCATATCCATATCACGCCCGATAAAGTCGACCGAAACATGGCTTGGGTTGAGGCCCTCGACTTCTACATCCAGTGGCAGAATATCCAGCGCATTGATACGGCCATCGGCATCAACGGTGAGTGTTAGGCGGCCTTTATCGCCCAGTACTGCCGAGCACGTACTGGTGTGTAGGTTGCAGTTGGCATCTGGTGTAAACCAGGCAATATCACCATCATCGCGCAGCCAGTTGGCAAACACGTACCACGTGCAGGCGGCCAGTGAGATGCCCGTGATGAGGATAAGCACTTTCAGCGCTGGAAAACCCGTAAAGTAGCCAGGTTTAGGCAAGTTCTTCATGGCAGAATGGTCACTACGCAGGCCGTAAGATGGAAGTTAGTTTCATGGTAACAGTAATCGCACGGATGTCGCTGTGCTGGGATGTCGCAGTTAACAAGGAATAACAATGGAGAGCATTACTGGCGCACTTGGGCCACTGTTTTTATTGATTTTACTGGGCGCTGCCATTGGCTATGGCCGTTGGCCAAGTGCTACGTTCTGGCCGCAAATGGAGCGTCTGATCTACTTTGTGCTATTTCCAGCCATGCTGATAGGTACGCTGGCCACTGCTGATGTCAGCCAAGTACCGGTTGGGCGTATAGCGCTGGTATTGCTCGGCACGATGGGGGTTTTGGGCCTGTTGCTATGGCGCTGTCGTGGTTACCTTGGCTTAACTCCTGCGGCGTTCACGTCGGTGTTCCAAGGCGCCGTGCGTTTTAACACCTACGTGGGTGTCGCGGGCGCTGCGGCACTGCATGGCAGCATGGGGGCGACTACCGCCGCTGTGGCGGTGGCACTCATGGTACCGGTGGTGAACGTAATGTGCGTCGCAAGCTTTGTCGCGGCAGGGACGCTAGGCAGTGGAAGCCTTGGCCAAAGTGCCCTCGCACTGGCTAAAAATCCGCTGATTTTGTCCTGCCTGGCAGGTATCGGACTCAATCTTTCGGGGGTTGGCTTGCCCGGTTGGAGCGAGGATACCGTAGGGTTATTGGGAGGTGCGGCGCTGCCGTTAGGGCTCATTGCCGTGGGCGTGGCGCTGCGCCCCGCAGCACTGCTACGGCTTGATCGTGGCGTGATAGCGACGAATAGCATCAAGCTGCTGTTAATGCCTGCGGTGGTGCTGCTATTCGCGTGGCTGGTGGGGCTGGATCCTATCAGCCGTGATGTGGCGCTGCTGTTTGCAGCGCTGCCAACCGCCACATCTGCTTACATTCTTGCTCGGCAGTTGGGAGGTGATGCAGAGCTTATGGCGGCAATTATTACCGGCCAGACGCTGTTAGCGATGCTGACGTTGCCCGTTTGGTTGCAGCTGGTGGGGTAGTGTAAAAAAACTGTCTTAAAAATAAATAAAAAGTATTCGCATTTAGGTTGACGCGGTAAATGAGAATGATTATATTGTGATTGTCAGCGTTTAATGAGACGTTGGCAGCCACGACAGAAACCGCCAGTTTCCTGTCATGGTTTCTCCCTCTCATTGCTAGTCACGGTCTTTTGCCGCTCCCTTGGAGCGGCTTTCTTTTTTTCTAGTGCCCGTGTTTGCTGAAACATTGGCAACCACGACGCTATTTCAAAGATCAGCGCCAGTTTCCTGTCATGGTTCCTCTTTCCTTGCTAGTCACGGTCTTTTGCCGCTCCCTTGGAGCGGCTTTCTTTTTTTCTAGTGCTCGTGTTTGCTGAAACATTGGCAACCACGACGCTATTTCAAAGATCAGCGCCAGTTTCCTGTCATGGTTCCTCTTTCCTTGCTAGTCACGGTCTTTTGCCGCTCCCCTGGAGCGGCTTTCTTTTTTTATAGCGGCATCTTTCTTTGATCTCGGTGAATACCTCTTGTGACGTTTGGGCAGACAATAGGCGAATTGCCTATGCTGATCATCTATCCAGAGCCAGGAGACATGCCATGCGCGTTGCCGTTTTTAGCGCTAAGCCTTATGACGAAACCTTCCTTACTCGTGCTAATGCCTCGAATCGACACGAATTAAGCTTTTTTGATGCGCGCTTGACCGTCGATACGGCGCCTCTCGCGAAAGGGTTTGAAGTTGTATGCGCTTTTGTAAATGACCATCTGTATGCGGACGTTTTAGAGCAGCTACACACGAGCGGCATACGATTGGTCGCACTGCGCTCGGCGGGCTTTAACCATGTTGACTTGGCGGCGGCCGAACGGTTGGGAATTACCGTGGTGCGGGTGCCCGCTTATTCGCCTCATGCCGTAGCAGAGCACGCGGCGGCCTTAGTGTTAAGCCTGAACCGCATGACCTATCGCGCTTACAACCGAGTGCGCGAGGGCAACTTTGCCCTAGACGGACTGCTGGGGTTCGATCTGCATGGCAAAACCGTGGGTGTGATTGGCACTGGGCAGATTGGCTTGATCTTTGCCAACATCATGCATGGCTTTGGCTGCCGAGTAGTTGCCAGCGATCCTTTTCCAAACCCGAATGCCGAGCCGTTTGTGGAGTATGTGCCGCTGGCGTCGCTTTATGCTCAAGCAGATATTATTTCGCTGCACTGCCCGTTAACACCCGATACTGATCACCTGGTTAACGTCGATGCCATCGCGCAAATGAAGCAGGGTGTGATGCTGATTAATACCGGACGTGGGCGAGTGGTCGATACTCAAGCGGTGATCGCTGGTTTGAAAAGCGGCAAAATTGGCCGCTTAGGGCTAGATGTTTACGAAGAGGAGGAGCAGCTGTTCTTCGAGGATCTATCGCACAAAGTGATCGATGATGATCAGTTCATGCGCCTGACGACCTTTCACAATGTGCTGATTACCGGTCATCAGGCTTTCTTCACTACCGAGGCGCTGACCAATATTGCCGAAACCACGCTGGCGAATATTGATGCCTTTGAAAGTGGTAGCGGTACGCTGCATCGCGTCGTCTACGATAAGCGAACGTAAACGACGCTGAGCTATCTTTAGTCGCTGTGTTTAAACGTCACGGCGGTAAATTAAATCCCATACGCCGTGGCCAAGTTTCTCGCCGCGGGCTTCAAACTTAGTTAGCGGGCGAAAGTCTGGGCGTGGAACGTAGGGCGCTGTGTCGGCGCTGGCGGTATTCGTATAGCCGGGTGCGGCGTCCATAACCTCAGCCATCCACTCGGCATAGGCTTCCCAGTCGGTCGCCAGGTGGAAGGTGCCGCCAGGTTTTAAGCGCGTACGAATCAGCTCAACAAACGCAGGTTGCACAATACGCCGCTTGTGGTGCTTCTTTTTCGGCCATGGATCGGGGAAAAAGAGCTGTAGCGTGGTTAATGAGTCTTCAGGTAGACACTGCTCCAGCACCGCTAAGGCATCTTCGCGGTAAACGCGCAGGTTAGTTAGGCCGCGTTTATCTACCTCATCTAGCAGCTTGCCCACACCCGGCGCGTGAACCTCGATACCGATAAAGTCAGTATCTGGGTGGCGTTCGGCTTGCTCGATGAGTGAGTTGCCCATACCAAAGCCAATTTCCACCACGCGCGGTGCTTGGCGGCCAAACAGGGTGTCCAGATCCTGACGCCCATCGGCAATCGTCAGTCCTAAGCGTGGCCAAACGTCTTCTAAACCGCGGCTTTGCGCTGGGGTCATGCGCCCTGCGCGAATCACGTAGCTCTTAATCCCCCGCCGGTGTAGCGGGGCATCAGCATTTTCAGGGCCTGTGGTGTTGCTCTCAGCGCCAGCAGTGTTGTTGCTTTCAGGCGTGGTGTCGTTCGTATCGGTCATGGTGTCTCTGTATCAGCCGTTAATTCGGCCTGCAAAAGGCGAAGAGGGATCGGCGCTCTGGCGGCGTGGCATACGGCCTGCTAAGAAGGCATCGCGGCCAGCTTCTACGGCCAGCTTCATGGCGTTAGCCATACGCAGCGGGTCGCGGGCATGAGCGATCGCGGTGTTGAGCAGCACACCGTCACACCCGAGCTCCATTGCCATGGCGGCGTCAGAAGCGGTGCCGATGCCCGCATCGACCAGCACGGGTACACTGCTTTGCTCAACAATCAGGCGTACATTATGCGGGTTTTGAATGCCATGCCCCGAGCCAATCAGCGAACCTAGCGGCATGATGGCGCAGCAACCCATGGCTTCTAGTTCACGTGCCACAATGGGGTCATCACTGGTGTACACCATGACGTCAAAGCCATCAGCCAGCAGTGTCTCAGCGGCTTTTAGCGTCTCGACCACATTGGGATAGAGGGTGTGATCGTCGCCGAGCACTTCCAGCTTGACCAGGTTATGGCCGTCTAGCAGCTCACGCGCCAAGCGGCAGGTGCGCACAGCGTCTTTGGCGTTGTAGCAGCCAGCGGTGTTGGGCAGCAAGGTGTAGCGCTGGGGGGAAATGACATCGAGAAGGTTAGGCGCGTCGGCATCCTGGCCTAAGTTGGTGCGGCGCACAGCAAAGGTGACAATTTTCGCGCCGCTTTGGGCAATGGCCGCGCCGGTCTCGGTAAAGTCTTTGTATTTGCCAGTACCCACCAGCAGGCGGGAGCTGAACTCGCGTCCAGCAACGGTAAACGGTGTATCAATCAGTGGCGTCATAGCGGTTCCTTTTGAAAGCAAAAACGGTGATGGGCTACGCTAGCCGCCGCCAATGGCGTGAACGACTTCTATCTGGTCGCCATTGGCTAAATGCGTTTGAGCAAGCTGGCTTTTGGGCACGATCTGTTCGTTAATTTCCACAGCGATACGGCGCCCGGTCAGGCCTAATTGCTCAATTAGATCAGCGGCGCTTAGGCCAGCTGCCAGCGTATGCGATTCGCCATTGAGCGTCAGTTGTATCGACTCATTAGGAGTAGGCATAACGGTAAGTGTCCCATTCGGTGAGGCAAAACATTGTCTATTGTAGCGGTTTCGCACCGCTCAAGGTATGTGACAACGTTAATCATCTCAGTGAAATATCGAGTGCGTATGTCGAGTACTTATCTCAAGTATTTATAACGAGTATTTATAAACAGGAGTAACGCATGCAGCGAGCAGACAAACCCTGGTGGTGCCTAGTCGCACTCTCAGGAGCATTAATGGTGATACTCGGGGCCTATGCGGCTCACGGGTTGGCATCGCGTACCACTGCTGCCATGGTCGACATCGTTGAAACTGGCGTGCGTTACCAAGCGTGGCATACGTTGGCTATGTTAGCGGTACTGGCTTGGCGCAGCCAGTGCCCTCAGCCAGGACAGCGCATCGTGCTAGCGCTATGGGCGTTGGGTATCACCGCATTTTCGGGCTCGCTTTACCTAATGGCCCTAGTAGGGCTTAGCGTTGGTATTGTAACGCCCATCGGTGGTTTGCTGCTGATGGCAGGCTGGTTAGGCTTAGCCGTCACTGCGCTGCTCAGCCGTTAGCGCGGTGGTTAGCCAGTTGGGCTGTCTGGCAGCGCGTAGCTAGCGGTAATATGCGCAACCGGTTTAGTGTCATCGCTGGCAGAGAAAATCTGCACTTCGCCGACCGCTAAACGGCGGCCTAACTTGATGAGTTTGGCGTGAGCAACAATATCGTGCTCGCCGGAAGCGGCGCGTAAGAAATGGCAGTTCAAGTCACTGGTGACCGCCATGGCTTCGGGGCCTATTTGCGCCAAAATGGCCACATACAACGCCACATCGGCAAAGCCCATCATGGTCGGACCAGATACCCTGGGGCCAGGGCGAAGGTGTTGCTCACCGATGGTTAGTCGCAGGGTGGCACTCATCGCACCAACGCTTTCAATTCTGCCCATCCGCTGGGGGAACACCTCATCTAAAAAGTGCTCAATCTGCTCGGCAGTCATTACGGTCATTATTATTATCCTTTATAAAAAAGCCCCGAGGCATGCGCCTCGAGGCTGATGATACCGCAAAGCGCGTTTACTTCGCCTTATGCACCTGACGCCACGCGTGAAGTAGCGGTTCGGTGTAGCCAGAAGGCTGTACGCGGCCTTTGAACACTAAGTCAGAGGCTGCTTTAAAGGCGGTTGAGCCTTCGAAGTCGGCGCTCATGGCCGTGTAGGTGGGGTCGCCAGCGTTCTGCTGATCAACCACTTTCGCCATACGCTTAAGCGTTTCTTCCACTCGCGGCGCATCGACAATGCCGTGGTGCAGCCAGTTGGCGATATGTTGGCTGGAAATACGCAGCGTAGCGCGGTCTTCCATTAGGCCAACGTTATGAATGTCCGGCACTTTTGAGCAGCCCACGCCATGTTCAACCCAGCGCACCACGTAGCCCAGAATGCCCTGACAGTTGTTATCCAACTCTTGTTGAATCTCCTCATCCGACCAGTTGGCATTTTCGGCTACTGGCACGGTGAGCAGGTCATCTAAAAAGTCGGGTTCGCCTTGGGCTTCCAGTTCGCGCTGTACGTCCGCTACGTTGACTTGGTGGTAGTGAAGCGCATGTAGCGTAGCCGCCGTTGGAGAAGGCACCCATGCCGTGTTAGCACCCGCTTTCGGGTGACCAATTTTTTGCTCTAGCATGCTATGCATCAGATCCGGCATCGCCCACATGCCTTTACCGATTTGAGCACGACCACGCAGGCCACAGGCTAAGCCTACCTGCACGTTGTTCTTCTCGTAGGCGGTGATCCACGCAGCGCTCTTCATATCGCCTTTGCGAACCATCGGGCCTGCTTCCATGGCGGTGTGCATTTCGTCACCGGTGCGGTCAAGGAAACCGGTGTTGATGAACACAACACGAGAAGCCGCTTCAGCAATACACGCCTTCAAGTTGACAGTAGTGCGGCGCTCTTCATCCATGATGCCCATTTTCAGGGTGTCGCGGCTCATGCCCAGGATGTCTTCAACGCGACCAAACAGTTCGTTGGCGAACGCCACTTCTTTCGGCCCGTGCATTTTCGGCTTCACGATATACACTGAGCCAGCGCGGGAGTTACGCGGCTGATCGGCGTCTTTCTTCAGATCGTGCAGTGACAGCAGCGAGGTCACTACCGCGTCCAGAATACCTTCCGGCAGTTCGTTGCCATTTTCGTCCAGGACGGCAGGCGTGGTCATCAGATGGCCAACGTTACGCACGAACATCAGCGAACGACCCGGCAGTGTAACGGTGCTGCCATCAGTGGTTTGCCAAGTACGATCGGCGTGCAGCGTCCGCTTGAAGGTTTTGCCGCCTTTGTCGATGCTCTCTTCCAGGTCGCCCTTCATCAGGCCAAGCCAGTTGCTGTAAACACCGACTTTATCTTCAGAGTCGACAGCAGCAACGGAGTCTTCACAATCCATAATAGCGGTCAGCGCCGCTTCCACCACCACGTCTTTCACGTGAGCGGGGTCGGTTTTACCGATCGGGTGGCTGTCGTCGATCTGGATTTCCAGGTGCAGGCCGTTGTTAGTAAGCAGGATTGCTTCCGGCGCGGATGCATCGCCGTTAAAGCCGATCAGCTTGCCGGAATCTTTTAGGCCGGTTTCACGACCGCCTTCCAGACTAACGACCAAGTGGCCATCACGAATAGCGTATTTCACCGCATCGCGGTGAGAGCCGGTGGCCAGTGGGGCAGCACGATCAAGCACACCACGGGCATAAGCGATAACTTTTTGGCCACGTTTCGGGTTGAAACTGGTGCCTTTTTCAGCGCCATCTTCTTCTGAAATCGCATCGGTACCGTATAGGGCATCGTACAAACTACCCCAGCGGGCATTAGCGGCGTTCAGTGCATAGCGGGCATTGCTCACCGGTACCACCAGCTGCGGGCCTGCTTGAACAGCCACTTCACGATCTACATTGGCCGTGGTGGTTTTAACGCTACTGGGTGCATCCACCAGATAGCCAGCTTCTTTCAAGAAGCTGCGGTAAGCCGGCATATCGCTAACCGGGCCCGGATTTTCACGGTGCCAGACATCCAGTTTTTCTTGGAGCGTGTCGCGCTCTTCAAGCAGCTGGCGATTTTTCGGTGTCAAATCATGGAACAGGGCGTCAACGCCAGCCCAAAAGGTGCTTTCGTCGACACCAGTGCCCGGTAAAGCCTGCTCATTGATGAAACGGTCCAGGTCTGCTGACACCTGTAAACGGTGACGCGTGATACGCTCGCTCATGGGGTTCTCCTGTAAAGGTGCCCGTGGGATATTATCGTGCCACGGTCAGGGTAAATGTATATTTGTGGAAAATACTTCCACAACTGCGAGAGCATGTAAACAGTCTATGCCGTAAAGCAGCAAAATGATCGACCAAATGATGAGAGCGGTAGTGGTCTCCGCTATCATTCAGCCAATGGATAGGTGGCGTTCACGGAGAGACGTTAATGCATAATTTCCAACACCTGGAAGGCTTGTTTAGACAAGCAGCAGGCGAGTCATCGCTCTCCCAGCTTAGGCCGGGCGACACGCTAACGGACGCTGTGCATGACTATTTTCGCCACTACGGTTTAGAAACGCTACTAAACGATACCAGCGAAGTGCACGCGGGATTTATTGATACTGGACGCTTTGCTCTGTGGTGCCAAGTATGGAGCCCGCCTGTGCCCACGGGCACTGCGTTTGTGATTCATGGTTACTTTGACCATTTAGGCCTTTACCGCCATTTGCTCGGCTGCCTGCTGGCCAAAGGGTGGCGAGTGGTGTTGTGGGATCTTCCTGGTCACGGCCTTTCCAGCGGACCACGCGCCGACATTGACGATTTTGACGACTATCAGCACTGCCTTGCGCATTTACAGGCAACATTACAATGCCAGGGCATGGCCCCTACGCCGTGGCTAGGTGTTGGGCAGAGTACGGGGGCGGCCATCTTGGCGACCGACGCGCTCACTCGTCGTGAAACGGCAGGCTGGGCCGGTATTGTGCTGCTAGCGCCATTGGTACGCCCCTGGCGCTGGAGCCAGTCTAGCTGGCTGCACCTGATTGCCAGCCCTTTTCTAAAGGAGCTACCACGTAAGTATCGCCCCAACTCCACCGATGAGCAGTTTACGGCGTTCCTACGTGACCAAGACCCGCTGCAACCGGAACGCTTAAGCGTCGCCTGGATAACCGCGATGCGACGTTGGATGCCGCGTTTGCTAGCGTTAGAACCTAACCCACTGCCGACGCTTATTTTACAGGGTGAGCAAGATCTTACCGTCGATTGGGAGTGGAATTTGGCGGTGTTGGAGGAGAAGTTTCCCAATGCCGAGGTCCACCGCCATCCAGAAGCACGACACCATTTGGTCAATGAGGCCGATCCCATTCGTGAAGTGTTGTTTGAAGCTCTGGATGGTTTCGTAGATAACGTTGTTGAGGGCGTTCAATAACGTAAATGTTTAAAGCGCGGGGAGGGACAAGCTGAGGCTAGGGCGCTTGCGCGCGCCCTGCCTCAGGCCTATTTTCGTTACTGAGTTTCGTTACTGAGCGTTCAGAAAGTCCTCCACATCGAGCAGTATCAGCTCATTATCATCAGCGCGTCCTTGCTGGCGGCCAATCGAGAAAGGGTAGTTGTTGTCATTGGCGACCACGATGGTGCTCTCATCGACGCGATCGACGTTCTCAATGGTCACAAAGGGAAAGTTAAAGGTGCCGTTGATCGTGCCGCGGGGTGCGATGCCATCTGGATCCTGGATGTTCATCAGGTCTATATAGGCGATTTTCTCAAGCACTCCCTGCTCGTCTGTACGGTCGAGGTCGATAAGATAGATGCGTTTGAACTCAGCGGGATTGTCTGCCCACGCTTCTCGCGGGTCACCCTGGCGGCTATCACGCTCGATAATCAGGCCGCGTGTTCCGCCAATGAGATTGAAATCGCCAATCGCATGATCCGCTGACTCCAAGGGGTAGTAGCGGGTTGTGTCGCCCCATTCTCCGGTTTCAGTATCGAGCTCGAACATTCTTAATACGGGAGTGCCATCAATGGTTTCCGGGGCATTGGCGTTGCTGTCCCAGATCGGTTTTTCCAGCAAGGGATAGAGCGTTGTTTGGTCTTCGGAGAGCGCCATGCCTTCATAACCGCCGGAGCGAAACACCACCACCTCATCAGCGAGAGACGCGCCAGGGTTCGGGGTGAGGGTAAAAGCATTGTCAGGTGAGCGCATCAGAGTGCCGCCGGGGTCTGTGGCCAACACTTGCAGCACTTCGCCCTGATTATCGACCTGGATAATCCAGGGGCCGAACTCATCGCCAATCCAGTAGCTATCGCCCACCGGCTGTATCGATTCAATATCGAAATCAGCGCCGGTTAAAAAGCGACCTGGCGTGGCTTCATTCATAATTGGGAAGGGCACTTTGCGGTTTGGGTCCGATAGTTGAACGGTCTCTTCGATGATGACACGCCCGGTGTCCCAGTCAGTCTTTATGATGTTAAACATCAGAATGACGTCAGAGGAGTTGGCTTTGGAGCCAAAGCCGTTATCGGTTAATACCAAGAAACGATCATCGCCTAGTGAGCGAATACCTGAAAACCCCTGCAATGGCTGGCTGGGGAAGGGTAGCGCTAAGCCGGTGGCTTGCATGTTGGTATACAACTGCTCAGCACGGCCCTCTGGGCCAGTAAAACGGCCTGAAACGTTGTAGTGCTCAGCGGCGCCGGAAGGCGCCGCCACAAAGCTGCTGCCGGGTAGCTGGGCATGGCCGGACAATGTGGCGCTAAAATCCTGCTGGGCGTGTGCCGCACTGGTAAATACAAAGGCGAATAGGGCAGTCGCTAGTAACGGCTTGGTCATCACGGTTTCACCATTTAGGAAGAGAAAGTAGAGCAGCTTCAGAATTTGCTAATTTTCACCCGTAATAGTGATAGTTAAATGACAACGTGCAGATGTTTTAATGATGATGAACTTGCATATCGAGCCTCGCCGCTAATCAGTCAAAAACGCCTTGCTCTAAAGACACAAATGCTAAATGGTGAGTCTTTCAAACACGTTCTTATAAAGAGGAAGTGGTATGGCATCAGTAGCAAAAGTTCTCGTATTAGCGGGCAGTGCTCGTGAAGGCTCGCTTAACAAACAGCTCGCAAAGCTTGCCGCCAAGCGTATTGAGGCCTTGGGTGGAAAAGCGACCTTTATCGATTTAAAAGACTACCCTTGCCCGCTGTTCGATGAAGATATTGAAGCCCAGGGCATGCCTGATAATGTACTGAAGCTACGCGAAATACTGGCCGATCACCAAGCAGTGATGATCGCTTCGCCAGAGTACAACGGCTTTATCACGCCGCTGCTGAAAAACACACTGGACTGGCTGTCACGACCCTACCAGGATACGCCGGGGCTCAAGTTATTTGCCGGTAAGTGGGCTGCGCTGGTAGCGGCATCCCCTGGTGGGCTGGGCGGTATTCGAGCATTGCCCCTTGGACAGCAATTGTTGGCCAATCTGAGTTTGACCGTACTGCCGCAGCCACTATCATTGCCGAAGGCAGGCAGTGCGTTTAACGAGTCAGGCGCGCTCAAGGATGAGGCGACGGGTGGAAAGCTCGACGCCTTATGCCAACGGCTTGTCGATGTAATGGCCAATCACCATCGCTAGGCACCTTTCAACAGCCTATCCAACTGCCGGTAGCCGATAGCCTCGATAAAGTGCGGCTGGGTGGGCTTGGGTTCGCCTTGTAGGTCGGCCAGGGTAAGCGCGACCCGCAGGACGCGGTGGTAAGCACGGGCAGAGAGCTTGAGCTTTTCCAGCACGCCTGCCAGCCAGGCGCGCTCTTCATCGTTAAGTGCGCAGGCGGCTTCTAAGGCTTTGCCGCTTAGTTGGCTGTTGAGTGCGCCTCGCGCCATTTGGCGCTCTCGGGCGGCCATCACCCGCTCGCGCACGGCGTTGGAAGGTTCGCCTTGGGTTTGGGCGGTGAGCTGCTCCGGCGGTAGGGCGGGCACTTCCACTTGCAGGTCAATGCGGTCTAGCAGCGGGCCAGAAAGGCGTGCCTGATAGCGCTGAATCTGGCTGGCGCTGCACTGGCAGCGCTGACGCGGATCGCCCAAGTGGCCACAGGGGCAGGGGTTCATGGCGGCAACGAGCTGAAACTGTGCCGGGTAACGGCGCTCATGACTGGCGCGTGAGAGGTGAATTTCCCCCGTTTCTAGTGGCTGCCTTAATACTTCTAAGACGTTGCGCGAAAACTCCGGCAGCTCGTCTAAAAACAGCACGCCGTGGTGAGCAAGCGAGATTTCCCCAGGTTTGGGTTTTGAGCCTCTGTCATTTTCAGCAATTAGTGCGACCCTCAGGGCGTAATATCGGGCTATTATGGTAGTCTGTACAGGATTGAGTGCGACAGAATTAATAGCAATTGATGCGACAGGTCTTGTTTTATTCAACATTTGGTGCGACTGCCCATGCCACTGCCTACATCCGTTCGTAAAATCGGCCCTACCCGACGAAGTGTGTCTGGCTACTATGCCTTTCGCGGGGAGGAGTCTATTGCGTTCGAGTCGACGCTCGAACGTGATTTCCTCATCAAGGCTGACTTTGATGTGAGCGTCCTTGGTGTGATATCCCAGCCGTGCGAGATCCCGTTTCATCATCCCGTGACCGGTAGGCGCTACACCTACACACCTGACTATTTGGTTTATTACCGTCTCGGTAACCGTCATTACAGGGATTACCCAAAACCTCTCCTGGTGGAGGTCAAACCACGGGAAAAGTGGCAAGCACATTGGCGTGAATGGTCGCCTAAATGGAAGGCGGCGATACGGCATGCCAACAATGAGGGCTGGGCGTTTCGCATTCATGATGAAAGCCGCATTCGTGATAAGACCTTGGACAACATTACCTTCCTAGCGCGCTACAAGCGGATGGTGTTTCCCTCTGTCGAAAGCCAGGCAGTCCTCAACACGGTGAGGGAAATGGGGGTGGCGACCTTGGATTACCTGCTTTCTCGGCACTTTATGGGCGATATTTACCGGGCAGAGGGGATTGCGCATTTATGGCATCTACTGGCGACTCGGCAGTTAGATTGCGATATGGCCCAATCCTTCAGTCCTCTATCGGAGGTATGGGTACCCGATTATGAATAACCATCGTGGCAGCGCAACTGAACCCAATAACGGCGTCGCCCAAACACGCCAACACTTGCAGATTATGGTGGGTGAGCAGGTTCAGAAAGATGGCACCGTTTACCGAATTTCCCAGGTGCTCGATTTTGAGACAGTCATTGGCATTGCCGTTGAGTCCGGGCGTAGTTGCCCGCTTCGCATCAAAGAACTAGCGCCTCTCAATAGCGGGTCCGTATCCCCTGAGCAGGATATGTCCGAGATTGGGGATGCCGATTGGCGGGAGGCCGAGCATCGCTTTTCCATCATTAAGCCCTTGGTGGATCGCCATACGGTGGGGCGGGATGCAGCGGAGGAGCGTGCGAAACAAACGGGGGTTGATACGGCTACGATCTACCGTTGGTTGAAGCGGTATAAAGCGACGGGCTCGGTGCTCGCATTGATTCCTCAAAAGCCAGGGTGGAAGAAGGGAAAGTCGCGTATTCCCGCGCATGCCGAGGCAGTGATTCAGGAAGTCATCAAAGAGGTGTATTTGACGCTGCAGCGTCCGTCCGCACAAAAAGCGGTACAGGAAGTCATGCGGCGCTGCCATGAACGGCGCATCGACCCGCCGAGCCCTGGTACCGTTCGTGCTCGTCTGCGTGATATCCCAGAGCGTGACCGGTTGCGTGGCCATGGTTTTAGAGACAAAGCCATTAACAAGTTCCAGCCGGCTGCCGGAAAATTTCCCAATGCGGACTATCCGTTAGCCGTTATGCAGATTGACCACACGCCTGCCGATATTATTTTGGTCGATGACGTGTATCGCAAGCCGATTGGTCGCCCATGGATTACGTTGGCCATGGACGTGTTTACTCGCATGGTCACGGGGTATTACTTGTCGTTTGACCCGCCCTCTGAAACATCTGTCGGCATGTGTGTGGCGCACTCCATGCTTCCTAAAGATGAGTGGTTGCTACTGCATAATGTGGAGGCTGAGTGGCCGGTATGGGGCACACCCGCCACGATTCATGTCGATAACGGCCCAGATTTTCGCTCTGAGACGTTTCGGCGCTCATGCCTAGCCTATGGGGTCAACCTTGAGTTTCGGCCTGTTAAGCAGCCTCGTTATGGTGGCCACATTGAGCGGGTACTGGGCTCTCTTCTAAAGGAAATCCATAACCTGCCTGGGACGACCTTCTCCTCCATTAAAGAGAAAGAGGGATACGATCCAGAGAAGCACGCGGCCATGACGAAAAGCGAGTTTGAAGAGTGGCTGGTGACGTTGATTTGCAAGGTTTACCACCAGCGCCTTCATTCTGGGATTGGTATGTCGCCGATGAAAAAGTGGGAAATTGGTGTGTTTGGCAATGCGGATGTGCAGGGAGTGGGATTAGCGCCGAGGCCTGCTGACAGGCTCTCTGTATTGCTCGATTTTTTGCCCAGCTTTCAGCGTACGATCCAGACCTTTGGTGTGACCATCGATGGCATAAACTATTACGATGAAGCGCTAAGACCTTGGATCAATGCCAAAGATCCAGACATGCCAGACAAGAAACGCACCTTTGTTTTCCGGCGCGACCCTCGCGACATTAGTGTCATTTGGTTCAAAGACCCGGAGCTCGGGCACTATTTTCGCGTGCCCTTTGCCAATCTTGCCCTCCCCTCGATGAGTGTTTGGGAGTATGCCCAAGCTAAAGCGCGCCTTCGGCAGGAAGGAAGAAACTCGGTCAATGAGACTGAAATTCTACGCGCTATTAGTGAGCTGCGAACCCATGTGGAGGAGTCGCAAGCACGTACTAAGCGAAGTCGCCGTCAGGCACAACGACGTAAAGAGCATGAGAAGAAGGTGACGCCTGCAGATCCCCTTTTACATGCGCCCTCAACTGCGGCCCCTAAAGAGACACCCGCTCAAGGGGACGGTCTTTTAACGGGTGATATCGATGTGAACTGGGACATAGCATGAGCACACACCTTCATCCTGATCTTCGTCACGTCTTGGGGCTGTCCGCTAAAGAGCGAATGGAGTTTATGGATCAACCGCGCTGGTTGGGCTATCCATTGGCCAATCGTGTCATTGAGGTCATGCGTGGGTTGATGGAGAAGCCCAGTCGTCCTCGTATGCCTAACCTCTTGCTCGTGGGTGACTCCAACAACGGAAAGACAACCATCGTTCAACGGTTTCGTAAGCAGTACGGTGAAGGCTACGTGAATGAAGACGTAGAGCCCGTGAAGCCTGTTGTTGTCACTCAGGCTCCCCCGAGTGCCGATGAGAAAAGTCTGTATATCGCAGTGCTAGAGAGTTTCTGGGCTCCCTACCGGCCTACAGATCCTGTTCCCAAGCTGCGCTACCAGGTGATTCATCAACTGCGTGCTTGCCATACGCGCTTACTGATCATCGATGAGTTTCACTCTCTGTTAACCGGTGGTGCTGTTAAGCAGCGCGAAACGATGAATGCCATTAAGCTTTTATGCAATGAGCTAATGATTCCCATCGTTGGTGTGGGGACGCAAGATGCTGTGCGTGTGCTGCATTCAGACCCACAGCATGCGAGTCGCTTTGATGTGGTCGCGTTACCAAAGTGGGAGCTCAATCAGGAGTTTCAGAAGCTGCTCGCTGGCTTTGAGAAGATATTACCTCTCAAACATCCTTCCCAACTGCATGAGCCCCAATTGGCGACCCAGCTCCACGCGATTTCTGGCGGTAATTTGGGTGACCTGCACCGGCTGCTGATTGAGTGTGCAAATGCCGCTATTTTGTCTGGAGCTGAGTGCATCGATGAGAAAATTATTCAGAGTAAATCATGGGTGCGGCCCACCCGTGGCATTAGGGAAGTGATGCTGTAATGACCTGGGCGCTGAGTGTGCCCCTGCTGCCTGAGGAGTCCCTTTCATCATGGCTCGTTCGGGCGGCGTTGCGACAGGGGTGTGATCCTTTGTCGCTCACCGGGGCTATTTGGCCAACATGGCGTATATGGACGAGGGACATTGATAGGGAAATACCCCTCGCAAGAATGCGCCCATTAGTGAATGCCTCGGGGATATCTTCCGCTAAGTTTCAGAAAGCGGGGATGCGGGACGATTGTGAGAAAGTGGTCGGTTACTCGTTACCGGAAACCCGGACTTGGCCCTGGTTGTTGGCACTCGGCAGCCGAAATCGAACCCGCCATGGAGGACAACAGGTATGCACGTTGTGCTTGGCAGAGGACTCAACCCCCTACTTGCGCCGGCACTGGCGATTCGCTTGGCACACTGGGTGCCGCTTTCATGGGGTGCAGCTGGTAGATGAGTGCCCAGCATGCAAGGCCCCTATAGAGCCCCATCGCCTGACAGCGGAAGATCAACATTTAGCTCAATGCAGCCGGTGTCATAACGATTTTAGAAAGGCGGTATGCACGTCGCCTTTACCTGAAGCGTTCAGTGTTCAAGTGATGGCTGATCGTGTGTTAGAACAGGATAAGGTGACGTTTAGGCAGGCCTCTATCGCACCCGCCGATTGGTTTTCTATGGTGGCCTTTTTTATTGGCGTTATACGGCGTGCAAGTCGGCGGCCTGTGTCACCCCTGGCCGATGCGCTTCTTTCATTGGGCATTTCGGTTACGGATTGCCGAATGCCTGTGTCTGGCCTGGCGTTTGAGCTGCTGGCTGTCAGCGAGCGTAGTGCCTTATTGGTAGCGTTGGAACGCTTGCTCAGTATGGGCCTTGAAGAAACGTTCAGCGTTCTGGTCGCGTGCAATGTCAAAACGAGCGCGCTTCATGATCCCCGAAGGTCGCCCCCCGTTGTGTTGTTGCCGCTGCTATCACGGTTATCTCACCACCCTCATGGGCCGCATCGCCGCCGTGTTCCCCCGGCTTGTCGCCCCATGTCGGAACGCGCTGTTAGAGCCTCATGGGCGCGTTTAAAACGCAGAATGAAAGCGGAGCCAACCTCTTGAATCAACACCAAACGGTCGACTGCGATGAGTGTGGCCGAGAAGTCTCCAAATTGTGGCGACGCCATAAAGGGCACGGCTACTGTTCAACTTGCTATGCTCGTGTGTTTAAGCGGCGGATGTGCCCACGATGTGGTGAGTTAGCCCGTCTGCCTAAGAATGACCCAGACGCCGTCTGTCGTCAGTGCAACGTTGACAAACCGTGTGCACGATGTGGAAAAGCCAGTTCAGACTACAACATCGGCAAGGTCACTCCCTACGGCCCTGTCTGTATCGCCTGCGCTCCCTATTTCAAAGAACCAGAGCCCTGCGAGGCGTGTGGGAAAGCATCTCAACGTCTTACCCGAGTGGCGCGTATGGGGCATGATCATCGCTTATGTCCACGCTGTTCGACAGCAGACCACGGTACCTGTTCTGCATGTCGTCGACATCGTTTATTGGTGGTGGCACCCAACGGGGATGCGTTGTGCAAAGCCTGTAATGAGCAAGGGGAAATTGCCTGCCCATCGTGTGGTAATCCCATGCCAGCGGGTCGAGGTGATGCCTGTGAGCCCTGCTATTGGACGCGAACATGCCGTAAACGCATCACCATTGGCCAAGCCGGTATCACTACCAAAGCGTTAAGTGAGGCCTTTGGGGAATTTGGTGAATGGCTGATTCGTATCACTGGGCCGCATAAGGCTGCCCTCAAGATCAATCATTTCTTCTCGTTCTTCCTTGAGCTCGACCAGGCATGGTCACGGATACCGAGCTATTCGGAGCTACTTCATCACTTCGGGGCGGAGGGCTTGCGGCGTGTGAGGCTTCCCATGCGATGGTTGCATGAAGAGCAAGGGGTAGAGCCGGATCACCAAGCAAAGCGGATCGACTCAGAGAAAAGACGTATTCAAGCGTGTCTCAGTTCTATGCCGTTCGCTTCGCTATCAGACCAAGTGCTGCAAGCCTATTGGCTGCAATTGGAAACCCGTATAGAGGCGGGCAAAACGTCCCACACCTCCGCACGACTTGCACTAAGAGCGGCAGCCGCATTGCTACTCGCTACTGACCGGGAGGGGCAGCGACTGCCTCAACAGGGCGATGTGGACAACTATTTGCATGCGGTGCCCGGACAAGCAGCCTCGGTCACGGGGTTTACTAATTTCTTAAATCGCCAACATGCCACCACGTTGGCTCCTCGGGTGGATGTAAAACGGGCAAGAAAGCGGCGAAAAGAAACACTAGCCCGCACCCTGATGACGATGGCCCGGTGTGCTGATCAAGGAGAGGCCTGGAGGGAGGCATGGATCGTTGCTGCCATGGAGTATTTCCATGACACAAAATTAACGCAGAAAATGCTTCGACAACAGACCGTAGAGCGGACGACAGACGGGATACAGGTGGTAGTGGGTGGCGTTACCTACTGGCTGCCTCTGGATATTGAGTGCTAAGACACTGATAGCGCGCAGTCACTTGGAGGGCCCCGCGACTCTGTAGGCGAATGTCGCCCCGCCGTTTGGACGGGGCTATGGCTCTCTACCTATATGCCAGGGCTCAACGGGGTGCCAAAAGGCGTGTCATGACCGTTGAGATGACGTCAAAACCAGGTCTTCATAAATGCCCTTGATAGCCTTCTCTTCTGGGCTGTGGCGCTGTGGCTCCTGTTCCTGCTTTGGATGTAGTGGGGTTATAAGCCCGTTAGAGAGTGACAGGACATCGCTGAGCTGCTCGTAATCGAGGTTTACGTTATCGACATTGTATTGGTTAAGGCGTGTCATGGTCTCTGTGAGTGCGGTCATACTGTGCTCTTCTTCTCCAAGCGGCGGAAAGGCTTGAATCAGCGGCTGACCGCCTTCCCAACCTATCTTGATCGGCTGATTGATGATGTTGACTTGGGTGCCGGGTGGAATGCGGTCAAATATAGATTCGATGTCTTTGGGTAACATGCGGATACAACCTCGGCTTGCGCGCATGCCAATGCCATCGGGCTGGTTGGTGCCGTGAATCAAATAGCCATCGAAGCCTAGGATGATGGCATGGTCTCCTAGCGGGTTATCGGGGCCGGGCGGTACAACGCTTGGTGCGGTTTCGCCGCGTGCTTCCGCTTCACGTTTTACCGACTCAGGCGGGTACCATGCGGGGTTTTTAATGTTCATGGTGGTCTCGGTCACACCAAGGGGTGTATCAAACCCTTCGCGACCGATGCCGATAGGATAGGTCTCAACGCGCGGTGTCTCACCGGTTTTGACATCTGGGTAGTAGTAAAGCCGCAGCTCGGCGATATTGATGACGACCCCAGTACGCTCGACATTCGGCAGGATGAAGCGTCCTGGAATGGTTACTTCAGTACCCACTCCGGGCACCCAAATACTGACCTCTGGGTTAGCACGTACAATCTCCTGGTAGCCAAGGTTGTGACGTCTGGCAATATCAATCAGAGTATCCTCGTAATTCTTCACGATGAAGGTGTCAGCCTCTCCGATAATATTGCCTTCCTCAGGTAGCGGGTAATGCCCCTTGGGCCATTCCGTCTCCTGGGCAGTGGAAGGTTGTGCCGCCATGGCGACAGGGAGCCATGCCAGAAACGAAACCATCACACTCACGATGAAGCCGATCTGCATTGGCCATGGGAGGAATCTCTTAAGTATTGCTGCGTTCTTTGCCAAGAGCATCGCTAGGTTCCTTTTTCATCTAATGCGTCGTTTTTTGATCGAGATAAGTTCAGTTGTAACCCGAGCAGTGTCAGCACCGCAGCGAGTATCCAAGCGGGGCCACTACCGGTGCGTGTGAAAGGAGTTAGGCCCTGCATCGGGGTCACCTCGCCCGTTAAACTGGCCTGTTCAAACTGTGGGGCACGGGCTGTGACGTGACCTTGTGAATCGATGATGGCCGTCACGCCATTACTGGTAGCTCGAAGTAGGTGACGACCATTTTCTAAGGCACGTAGACGCGCCATTTGAAGATGTTGGTGTGGGCCAATGGAGCGCCCAAACCACGTATCGTTGGAAACCGTTAATAGCAGCTCGGCATTACGCGCCTGTTGGGCGACATGGTCGGCAAAAATGATTTCGTAACAAATGGCATTGCCAATGGTGGCTCCAGCCACGTGTAACGGAGCCTGTTCGCCTGACCCTGGGGTCAGGCGAGGTACTGGCAAGTCGAAAAAAGCAAGGGTGCCAGCGAGGAGACTTTGGAATGGCAAATACTCGCCAAAGGGCACCAAGTGCGCCTTCTGGTATTCGCCCTGCACATCATTTAGCCCTATGACGCTGTTATAAGAGCGCCCTTCACTGTCGCGTTGCAAAATGCCGGTCAACAAGGCGGTGTCAGGCCCCAGGTCGGACGCTACTTGCTCAAGTATTTGCTGTGCTTCCTGCTCAAGCATGGGAAGGGCTGCCTCAGGCCAAACGATGAGATCGATATCCCTTGCTTGCTCCCGTGTCATCGTCGTGTAGATACTGATCGCTTCGCGCTGCCCTTGGGCAGTCCACTTAATGCGCTGGTCAAGATTCCCTTGCAGCAATGCCACCCGGATGGGCTTGCCAGCCGGGGTTGTCCATTGGGCGGGCAATAGGAATGGAACGATCCACAAGGCGGCCATTGGGACAAGGAAACTCCAGCGGCGACGCAGTACCTCTACCCCTAACGTACCTGTCAGCGCGGTCATGAGTGACAGCAAGTACACACCACCAACGGGCGCCCATGGGGCTAGTGGAGAATCAATCTGAGAGGTGCCCAGCAATAACCAGGGAAAGCCGGTGAGCATCCAAGTGCGTAGCCATTCGCTCACCACCCACATACCGGCAAAGCTAAGAAAGGCGAACCGTGGCCCCGTGATGCGTCGATAGAGCCCAAAGGGGACTGCAAAGAAGAGCGCCAGGACGCTGACAAAAAGAGTGGTGAGGAGCATCGCCACCAAGGCCCCGGTGCCACTGAAATCGTGAATAGCAACGAAGACCCACGACGTGCCTGAACCGAACAGGCCTACCCCATAGCACCACCCACGCAGGGTGGCCATGGCGGGCGTTAGCGACGCTATTCTCCAATAGACCAGTGCCACGCTCACTGGGCCAAGCCACCATAGGGAAAAGGGGGCGGCACTCAAGGTGGTCAGCACCCCAGCGGCGAGCGCTACAACGCAATCGACTATTGGTGAGGAGCGCCCAGCAAAAAGCGTATATTCTTTATCTTTATCGACCACATCCATAGCGTTACTCAGAGCGCTTAAAAGCAGGACTTTCACGCCATAACGCCACCGCGAACATCAATACACCGGCAAATAGCGCGATATCGGCCATGTTAAAGGCGGGCCAATGCCATTCGCCCCAGTAAATGTCCAGATAGTCGACGACGTACCCTCGCGCTAAGCGATCAACAGTATTACCGAGCGCGCCGCCAAGAATCAGGCTGTACGCACAGGCCTCCAAGCGCGACAGGGGTTTGCATAGCTGCACAACCAATACGACGACCACCACCAACGCTAAACCAAGAAAGAGGTAGCGCTGCCAACCCCCTGCTTCTGCGAGAAAGCTGAAAGCGGCTCCTGTGTTCCCGGTATAAACCCAGTTAAAAAACGGCGTTAGCGGAATGACTTGGCCAAACGACATCTGGGCATGCACAATTTCCTTGACCAGTTGATCGGCTAGAGCCATCACGCAAGCTAATGTGAACCATGGCCAGCGACGTGAAGGGCTATCGTTTGGCGCTGTTCTCATGACGTTGTTTTTCCTTGTGACAGGCCTGTCATTGCGGTACTGGGCGAAAAGCGGTAACCCAGCAGTCGCATGGCGTTCAACGTCACCAGGACGGTAGCACCGGTATCGGCCATCACCGCAATCCACATGCCGGTAATACCCAGCGCCGTTGTAACTAGGAAAATGGCTTTTAAGCCAAGGGCGAGAACAACGTTGGTTTTCACATTGCGCAGCGTGGCACGAGAGAGGTCTATCAGCTCAGCGATGCCGGTAACGCGGTTCTTGAGCAAGGCTGCATCGGCGGTTTCCAACGCCACATCCGTGCCACCCCCCATCGCGATACCCACATCTGCTGCCGCGAGTGCCGGTGCATCGTTGATGCCATCGCCTACTTTACCGATGGGGCCACGGCCTGCCGCTTGCCAGTCTCGAACATACGCTGCCTTGTCTTCAGGCATTAGTTCGCCGTACGCTTCAATGCCTAAGCGACCCCCCGTGGCAGCGACGGTGCGGGCATTATCACCGCTGAGCATGACCGCCTGTACGCCTAAACGGGATAGCGCCGCTAGGCCTTCCATGGCATCTTCGCGTGGCTCATCGCGAACCGCGATCAAGCCCAGTAAACGCTCGCCTTCGACGAGGAGAGCGAGGCTCTTACCGGCTTCTTCTAACGCGACAATCCGAGCACTGAGACTTTCCTCAAGGATGACTTTCTCGTGAAGGTGACGAGGCGTCATTAAGCTCAGCTCGCGACCCTCCACCTGGCCGGAAACACCGCGCCCCGCCAGAGCGCGGCCGCCGGTGACGGTGGGGAGGTTGATGCCCGACTGTCGGGCATGCTCAACGATAGCCGTGGCGATAGGGTGACTGGAATCCCGCTCTATTGCGGCGGCGAGCCGCAATACGCTGTTATCGTCTTCCTCAGCAATCCAAGACTCCACATCTGTGACTCTTGGGGTACCCGCAGTGAGGGTGCCCGTTTTATCTAATGCCACCAAGCGAAGCTTACCTAACTGTTCAAGAACGGCTCCCCCTTTGATCAGTAGTCCGCGCCGAGCTCCCGCCGAGAGACCGGCGGCGATGGCGGCAGGGGTGGAAATGACTAACGCGCAGGGGCATGCGATTAACAGCAATGCTAACGCACGGTAAATCGACTCCGACCATGCCATGGTCGATACCAGCGGTGGCACTATCGCCATCAGTAGGGCGAGTAAGACGACGGCGGGCATATAGTAATACGCAAAACGATCAATAAAGCGTGCTATCGGTGCCTTGGCGGCCTGTGCTTCTTCAACCAGACGAATAACGCGTGCGATCGTATTGTCATCAGCGCCTCGTGTTACCTCCACCTCCAGGGCGGCATCAAGATTCACTGTGCCAGCAAAAATGTCATCACCAGGCGCTCGCGAACGAGGTATGGACTCGCCGTTTACCGGCGACTCGTCAATGTCGGAGGTGCCCACCAGGATGCGTCCATCGCAGGGTACGCGATCACCGGGCCGCACCAGCACACGCTGACCGGGTTTAAGTGACTCCGCCGAGACATCACGCAGATGGCCGTTGTCCATCAGCCTCGCCGTTGAGGGTGTTAAGTTTGCCAAGGCTGAGATACTGCGGCGCGCCCGTGACGCAGCTACCCCTTCGAGTAGCTCACCTACGGCGAACAAGAACACGACCATCGCAGCTTCAGCAGCAGCATTGATGGCCAATGCGCCAACCGCAGCGATGCACATCAGCATCTCGATGGTAAAGGGGTTGCGCATTTTGAGGGCGCCCCAGGCACTCTGCGCAATGGGCATTAAGCCGACCAGCGTGGCCAGAATGAACGGCACATTACCCAGCGCAGGCCATGCTAAACGAAGCGCGAAGGCTACGATCAGCAGATTTCCCGTGATAATGACCAAGCGCCCTTTAGCGGTTTGCCACCAAGAGGATGAAGCACCAGATGCGCGTGTTTGGCCAGCAGGGGAAGTCACTTGATAGCCTAGTTCGTTCAGGATGCCCTCAATGGTCTGTTGCGAGGGGCCTCCATGATCGCGCTGGTGAATCTTCACCGATCCTGTGACGGAGCTTGCCGTGACTTCCTCAATGCCGTCCAGCCGCTCTAGCGCCGACACAACCTTGCGCTCACAACCGCCGCAGTCCATGCCTTCAACACGCAGTGTCAAGACGGTAGGCGCTGTCGCCTGCGTTGATGTTTTCATGGTGCCTCTTCTCCCAATGAGCTATGGTTTTGAAGTGTAAACCTTGTAGCAACTACAGCTTCAAGCCCTGCGTAAGGAGTTTTACCATGTCGATGATGGGGCAAAGTATCAGCATTGGTGAGTTAGCACGACGAGCCGATTGCAAACCTGAAACGGTTCGCTATTACGAGCGTATTGGGCTGTTGCGCGATGCGACACGAACCGGCGGAGGACAGCGCCGCTATGGAGACGACGCTGTGCGGCGCTTGACCTTTATTCGTCATGCCCGTGACTTTGGCTTTTCGGTGGAGTCAGTGCGAGAGCTTTTGGCCATGTCAGATCAACCTGATATGCCTTGCCAAGAAGTCGATGCCATCGCCACGCATCACCTAAAGAAAGTGGAGTCCCGCCTTCAACGACTGTCCATACTGCGTGAGGAGCTTCAACGGATGGTCACACAGTGTGCCGGTGGTAAAGTGGAAAGCTGCCGAATCATTGAGGTCATCAGTGATCATCAGCTCTGTATCACTGAAAAATCGCACGGAGGGGCTCACGACTTGGGTTAGCACTAACGCTACGCCCCACGCCCAATGGTTAGCCCAGCGAAACATCCAAAAACAGCATGAGTACCAATCCGATGGAGAGGCCCAGCGTGGCCTTTTTTTGGTGCCCGCTCCGATGAGTTTCGGGAATAATCTCATGACTGATCACATACAACATCGCCCCCGCTGCAAAGGCCAACCCCCAGGGCAGTAGCGCTTGTGACATGCTGATGACTCCAGCGCCTAATAAGCCACCCAACGGCTCAACAAGCCCCGTAAGGGCGGCAATCGTCCATGACCGCCAACGTGAATAGCCCACGCTTAGCAGTGATACTGCTACGGCCAGTCCTTCTGGGGCATTCTGAAGTCCAATGCCAATCGCTAGCGGCATGCCTCCTTCGCTTCCCCCTGCGCCAAAGGCCACGCCAACGGCCAGCCCTTCTGGCAGGTTGTGTATCGTAATGGCAATAATAAACAACCAGATACGGCGTAGTGAGGCAGCCTCTGGCCCTTCTCGCCCCTGTTCGAAGTGCTCATGAGGTAAGAGCTCGTTCAGTAGTGCGACCATTCCAATCCCTAGCAAAATGGCCGCACAAGCAATGGCAGCAGGTACCACGCTACCGCCATAACGCAGCTCCGAGGCTTCTAAGGAGGGTATGATCAGTGAGAAGAAAGAGGCCGCTAGCATGACACCAGCGGCGAACCCCAACGCTAAATCGCGAACACCACGATTCGGTGTTTTGGTAAACAAGACAGGAAGCGCCCCTACAGCCGTCATCAAGCCCGCCGCAAGGCTTGCCAATACCCCCATGGTGACGGGAGAAACCTCTTCCATACCGATTACCTGTGTTGTGATAGATGAGTGATTACACGGCTTGGGTTCCATAACGAGACAAGCGCACGTTCACGTTACTAACCCCCATGCAACGTTGTTAAGCACGAGTGGTTACGGCTCGTTAAACGAGATCAAGTCATAAAGTGACGCCGTACCGATAGCTTGTTCTAAGCGATCTCTTGCCTCGTAAAGTGACGCTTGATATTCACTTTGAGTCGGCTGTTCGCCTAGCATGATGCGTTGACCTTGACCAAGGGGGTCAACAGGCTGGTTATTGACTCTCACTTCGTAATGTAGGTTGGGCCCCGTGGCGACCCCAGAGGCACCTACCTCTCCGAGCGACTCTCCCGCATTGACTAAATCCCCAACCACTAGCTGTGGGGAAAATCGGCTAAGGTGTGTGTAGCGACTGATTGCCCCTGTGTCGTGCTCCACCTCGATCACCTGCCCATATCCCCCTTGGCGACCCATAAAGGATACGCGCCCAGGTGCGGTGGCAATGACCGGCGTTCCTGTCGGCGCAGCCAAGTCAATTCCATTATGAGGACGCATCCCTCCATACACAGGATGTCGCCGATTCCCAAAGCGAGACGTTAAGCGGGCACTAAGCACGGGCAACCGCAACGTGCCTAGCAGGGTGTCGCTTTTGAAAAGAGCTACGTCCCCCTTTTGGGTGACCGGCCATATGACCTCCAAGGGCTCTGCCTGATCAGGCAGAGCGGCATAACTGAGGCGTGGTGGCCCAACACGGGCGCCGTCCTGGCGTCGATCTTCCTCCCACACTAATTGAATACGTTCACTGCCAGAAAACTCCAGCGGCGCTGCGATAAACTCGCTGAGCAGTGTTTCCAGTTTAGTGGCGAAACGCGTTGGGACACCTTCTGCTGCCAAGGCCTCGTAGAGGGTGGTATCAATGACGACATCACGCCCAAAGGTTAGGGTATCAACGCTATCGAGCGGTAATGTGCCTTCTTGCTCGCTAGCCGCCTGTAACTTGACAGGGCTAAGTTCAGACGGAGGCAATGACAGATGCGTTTGCCAATTGGCTTCGGCTAGCAAGGGGTAAAAGCCCACCAAGCCTAGTAACCACCAGCGCTGCATCACTGGCCATCCTCTTCCCCAGAGATCTCCGCTACTTCACTCTCGACGGCATCAATCAGCTCTTGCATACCAAAGGGGTCTAAAGGCTCGCCATTGACAAAAAAGGTAGGTGTTTGGCGAATCTGATTGGCTCTGACATCCGCCATGTCTTGGTCAATCACCGCCTGCACCTCAGCAGAAGTCAGTTGCTCTTCGGCAGCCGCTAAATCAAGGCCTCCTTGGCTCGCGATATCGAGGATAGCGGATTCATCAAAACTGCCATGTGAAGCCCATTGATCCTGGCGAGCCAGCAGCCTCTCCAGTACCGGTTCAAAGACGCCCTGACGACGAGCAACTTCTAATACCCGAATGGCCTTGTCCGATACGTCGCCGTGGAAAGGAGTGTAGCGCACGATGAGCCGCACTTTTTCTGGGTAGGTTTCCAGAATACTTTTTGTCAGGGGATAGAAAGCACGGCAGGCTTCGCAAGCCGGATCGAAGAATTCCACAATCGTCACCGGCGCGTCTTCTCGTCCCAAGATGGGGGAGTGTGAACGCACCAAGGAGTCCTCGGCCTGGACACCGCTCTCTTTTGCTGCCTGAGCTTGCATGTCTAAGAGGGCAGGCTTCGATACGGCGACGATCGCAGCGGTCAGCATTAACGTACCGGCCAATATAAAAGACGCTTTTTTGAACATGTTTCTCTCTCTGTCTCAACGATGGGGTGGAAAAGTAGGGTTGAAAAATAAGCCAATCGCTATGGGAGTAAGCTGCTCGCTATCTACCTGAGCTGGGAGCCGGCCTCGGTCTGTCACTCATGCCCATATAGATTGGCATTTTGATGCGCGTGGTCACTATGCTCAAACTCTAGGCTGGAATGAGCAATACTGAAGCGCATTTTAAGCTGCTCCTTGATCTCTGCTTTGACGGATTCAAGCTGCTGCCAGCCGGTTTCTGTCAGAACCACGTGGCAGTCAAGGGCTGCCATGTTTTCCTGCATCTGCCATAGATGCACATGGTGAATATCCTGGACTCCCTCGATATCTCGTACGGTCTCAACGACTGCCTGCCCGTCAATGTCCGGGGGAGATCCCAGCATTAGCGTACGGATAGGGCCGCCAATTTCAGAGAAGGCTAGGTAAAGAATATATAGCGCAATCCCTATCGTGATCGCGGGGTCTACCCAGCGCATGTCGTACAGTAAAATAAGCGAACCACCGATAATCACGGCGATGGAGGCAAACGCATCCGATAAGTTATGCAGAAAAAGGGCGCGGATATTGACACTCTCTTTTTGCATTGACCACGTGAGCATGGCGGTAAGGGCATCGACGACGAGCGCGACGCCACCAATAATCACGATCGTCCATCCCTCTATCTCAGGGGGATCGACCATCCGCATAGCGCCTTCGTAAATCAGGTAGACACCGACAATAATGAGGGTGGTGTAATTGATGAGTGCTGCCACTATCTCGATGCGGCCATAGCCAAAGGTCATATGCACATCGGCAGGCCGTCTGGCGATTTTACGAGCAGCAAAGGCAATGACTAATGCTGCCATGTCAGAAAAGTTATGTAACGCATCAGCGATCAGCGATAGGCTCCCCGCCATAATGCCACCGACGATTTGAGCGATGGTTAAGAGCCCATTGGCCCAAATGGAGATGCTGACGCGCCGGTCGCCAGAGGCAGGATCAATGTGGGGATGATCATGATGATGTCCCATCTGTTACCTTCTCTCGAATTATCTGTTCTTGGTACTATAAAACCTCTAGCAACTAAAGCTTCAACCCTTGAGCATTATCTATTTGCATCGCTGGATTGGGAAGCACGTCCCTAGCTACCAAGCGAGCCATGGCGCGCTGGGCCGAAGGTGATCATGTTTTAGGTGCGGGGCTCAATCCACTTCAACCGGTAACGTCTAATCCACCATGGGTAGATTCATTTATTTTGTCGAGGCGCACCTTGTCTGGTTTGTAATCGTCGTCGCGGGGGGAGGCTTACTCTTTCCGGCCACCGGAATAATGCTTAAGTTCGCGATTGGGCCATTACTGGCATTACTGATGTTGATTATCAGCCTCACATTCGATGCGCATGCAGTGCGCATCGTGTTCCGAAAGCCGTCACGGCAGTTGTTGGCATTGGGGCTGGTCTATGGGCCTATGTCGATTGCCGGGTGGCTAACGGGCCGTCTATTTTTTGGAAGCGGCCCGCTGGCTGCTGGCCAAACCTTGCTCGGCACGCTGCCGACAGATGTGTCCTCTCCTCTTTTGGTACTGATGGCAAAAGGCAATGTGGCGCTTGCCGCTGTTTTCAACGCAGTCAACACCGCGTTATGTCCGTTTATTGTTCCCTTCCTGTTTTTATGGCTCACCGGCCTTCAGTTAGACGTGCCGCTTGGATCAATTATTCTTGAATTAACACTAATCGTGCTTCTTCCTACCGTGATTGGGGTCAGCTTGCGTACAAAGTTCTCGGCTTTCTTTGCACGGCATGATTCAGCGTATGCAGGGATAGGGTCGATTCTGTATCTGCTGATCCTACTCGCCGTGGTCGGGCCGAATGCCACCACGATCATTGGCTATGGCTGGTATGCGTTTGTGATTGCGGGCGCGGCCCTGTGCCTCAATTTGATTGGGTACCTGGTAGGTATGTCCTCACGGTTACTCACCTCTGATCGCAAAGAGGTGATTACCTATCTTTTCACGGTCAGTAAAAAGGAATTCAGCATCGCTGCAGCGTTTGTCGCTGTTTCCGGCTTGCCATCAGAGATCGCGATTCCAGCCGCTTTTTTTGCCGTGATTCAAATGATCACTTCGCCCATCGCAGCGAAGATCCTCGCCCGCCACTGAAGGGATGGCCGTATCGGCTCTTCGTCAGAAGAGCAACCTGCACACGGGGTGTACAGGTTGCTCTTAGCGACAAAACAGACACCGCTACTCATAAAGGTGGCAAATAGTACCTATGCTAAGTCACTGCGACCAATACTGACCTTGCTAAAAGCATTTAACACAGAGGCTTCGCAGGGTATCTGTTCCTTTTTGGATTTAGGGTGCTTGAACGTATCGGCGAATCCTGGGCAGTGACCAACTAGTTTTTGGACAACACCTTCTACGTGCCGCACGTTAGACAGCACTTGGCGTAACCACTGCTCGAAGCTGCCTTGGTGGCTCAGCGTGAAGACTAAACCTTTATAGGAAGGAGGCTTGGATGCCTCCTCGCTACCGCCAGCTCTGGGTTTTGGAGGGCGTCGTTGGATCTCCATGAGATAGAGCGTTTGATCTAACACATGCACCCGAACGACGAGCACCCCGCGAGGTACCTTGGTCTGAGTATCAATGTAAACCCAATTAGCGACTGACGTTTCCACCTCCTCGTCTATTTCGAAAGGTTCGAGGCTGATCAACCGAGGGTCGGGGGAAGTGCTAAAGCCGTCTTCAAAGGTAAACCAGCTAACGCCACGAATCGTTTCGGGATAGGCCGATTGCAAATAGAGAAGCGCATTCCACATATCACGTAGAAAGCCCTGTGATTCCAGTGTAATAGGAGCATGAATAGAGGCCTGTCCGACCCCTTTTCCTGATCCATGCGGCTCCCCAGTGGAGAAAATAGTTTCGTCACCCGGAACGGGGACGCCTCGTGTATCGGGCACATTTTTTCGAGTATATCGTTTATCCAAGACGGCGCGAGGCTTACCTAAAATAACGAATTCGTCCTCAGGAAGGTCTAGCCAAGAAGAGCCATGGTCGGGCTCTTCATCATCCGTCAGGTCAATGACATCGGGGATGTCTTGAAGCTGATGATAGGGAAATTGAGTGGGAGCATCATCGCCATCGGTGGCTGGTACTGTCGTTGACTTCTCTCTTTCGCGGTGGATCGTGGCACCATCGGGCTGCGTACAGCCTAATATCTGCAAGCCTAGGAATGTGTTGCCACCATCAATTGGAACGCCAGAAACAGAGATTTCCCCGCTGCCTTGAAACCATGGGGTGGCTTTTAAAAGCATCTCATCTGGCGTGGAGCTGGTTTCAAATTGTGAATATATATATTTTGCAGCGCGCTTGGCATACGGATCGTACAACATATGCGCGAGCAAAATGGCATCGTGTTTATGAACATGATAGGTAAATTTGACAGGCCACGTACCTGGGGATGCAGGCGCATCAAGCGGTCGATAAAGACGTTTTTTGACTTCTTCCCAAGGGTAAGTGGCGAGCACTCGCTTGATTTCAGAAGATCGGCCGTAAACGCGAATAAAAAATTCTGTGCAAGGGATGAGCAAGTGTTTGCCATCTGGAAGGTCAAATTCAATCAGGTATGTTTTGTGCTGATTTTTCTGGGGTAAGTAGTTCGAGTCATGAAAAGCGGTATAGAGGCTTCGTCCTGATTGTCGTAAATCATCTAAGGTGACAATTCGCCAGCCGCCTGGAGAAAAAGAAACGGAGAATTTTCTTTCCTCGTAGGCAATACGCGAGCTACTCACGCCCTTTTCCCATACTGACCCTATTCTCAATAGCCCAAGATGCGTTAAGACAGTCTCACGTCTCATCACGCCTCCTAAGTTATTTTCATGGTCGATGGTTCTTAAGAAGATATGGATTTTAGGGACGCTTCGTAAGCGATTGTTCTTAAATATAGGCCCGTACCACCAAACGACCAAGCGCTCTGCCTCGTTTTTTAGGGTGCCATCATGGAAGCTAAAGGTTCTGGATTGTTTAAGAGAAACGGTCACAAAGGCGCACTCTATGTAAACTCAACATAGAGATTGTCGCAGCAATTATTGTTTAGTCGCAACAATTGTTGGAAATGACAGCCTCCACCCACTAACGCAGCGGCGCTGGCGCTGTGGTGGGGCTGGCGAAACGGGCGCTGGCCCCAGTCTGCTTCAAGCGGTAGCCCGCAGACTGAGCGCACAGCGGCCACCTGCAGCGCATCGTCTTCGCAAAGCGGCGGCAAAATGCCCGGTAAGCGGCTAGCGAGCATGGTTTTTCCGGTGCCAGGAGGCCCTGCTAGCAGCAGGTTATGGCCACCAGCGGCCGCCACTTCCAGTGCGCGGCGTGCCTGCTGCTGGCCGCGAACGTCGGCTAAGTCGGCAATGGGGGCCGTGGATCTCACCGAGGCAGACAGTTGGTGGGGCGGTATTTTCTCTTGTCCCAGCAAGTGAGCAACGACCTGCCATAGGGTGTCGGCAGGTAGAACCGGTAAGTCGCCCGCTAACGCGGCTTCGTCGGCACAGGCGCGGGGAATAATCAGTGCTTTGTTGACGCGCCGTGTGGCGAGAGCAAAGGGCAATACGCCGGGCACGGCACGTAGTTTGCCATCCAATGCCAGTTCGCCTGCGCACTCCATGCCTTCTAGCGCATCCACCGGAATCTGGCCAGAGGCGGCCAGAATGCCGAGCGCAATCGGCAAATCAAAGCGGCCGCCCTCTTTAGGTAGGTCGGCGGGGGCAAGGTTGAGGGTAATGCGCTTGGTGTTGGGGAAATCAAACCCGGCATTGATGAGCGCGCTACGCACCCGCTCGCGGCTCTCTTTGACGGCGGTTTCTGGCAGACCCACCAGCGTTAGTCCCGGCAAGCCGTTGGCTAGATGTACCTCGACATGCACGGCGGGTGCTTCCAGCCCAACCCCTGCGCGCGTGGCCACAATGGCTAGTGTCATGGCGCTCCCTCGCTAGTTTTTTATTCCTGAGATAACCCTACGTTAATTGGAACGTTTAAAAATAGCGTGCGCCTGGAAAACTGACCTTAGTTAACAGTTGAGTCGGTGACTTGTGCTGGGCTACCTGCCGACAGTGCAGCAAACAACTCCCTTGCAAAACGCTGGGCGGAGGGCAGTGCGCCGAAGCTCCATACCGGCGGTAGGCGAACTATCCTGTCATGCCTGACGCTGGGGAGTTGCTGCCACAGGCCGCTGTTTGCGAGCTGCTCTTCGGCTCCGATGGGCAGTGGGTCGATGATCACCAGCGTTGCTTCTGGGTAGCGCGCCAGCGTTTCAATCCCCGCTAGTGCAAACCCCCAGGCATTGGTGGGTTGATCCCAGGCATTGGGCAGCTCAAGTTGCTCCAGCACGGCGTTATATAAGCTGTTTTCCCCAAACACCCGCACGTGACGGGCATCCATAAACTGTACCATCAGCAGCGGCGCAGTTTCAGACTGAGAAAGGGGGCGAGATTCGCGCAGCGTGATCATCAACGTTTGGGTCTCTTCAATAAGCTGCTCGGCCTGGGGCTGATGCCCGGTTAACTCGCCCAGCTCACGGGTCAGGGTTTGCATCTCTTGCCAGGTATCGGTGCCGGGCGAGTAGAGCGAGAATGAAGTGACCGGGGCAATGCGCTCCAGGCGCGGTGTCAAACCGGCAAACATGGGCGAGATCAGCGTCTGTTCCGGAGGCACTTGGGCCAGCAGTTCTAAATTAGGCTGGGTGCGTAGTCCCATATCGGTGGCAGTGTCGGGTATCTGTGGCTCGCCCACCCACTGGTGATAATCGCTCTGCTGAGCAACGCTGCTAACCGGCGCATCAATGGCCAGTAGTGTTTCAGCGATGGTCCAGTCCACCGTGGCCCACTGCGCCTGGGCAGTAGAAACGCTCAGCATACAAACGGCGAACAGCCCGCAGCGCGCGAGCAAAGAGAACAGGTTAGTGTGGCGCATGGTGGTGAGAGGCTATCCAGAAAATAAGAACTGTATTTAAACGATAATATTTATTGTTTGCAAACCTGTATTCAAGGAAAAATGCCCAGGCTGAGTGGCCTGGGCAGGTGGGGTTACAATAAATTAATAATGCTTAGACAAGGGCTTAGATAAGTGCTTGGAACGTCGCTTAGCACGAGCGTTTAGAAACGGTAGTGAACACTGGCGGTCACACCGCGCTCGGCGCCGAAGTAACAGTACTCCAGCGAGTTGCAGGAGGCCACGTACTCCTTATCCAGCAGGTTGTTCACATTGAGGCGCGTTTCCACCCCTTCCACGCCGAGCTGGCTTAGATCGTAGCCAATGGTGGCATCCACCAGGGTGTAGTCAGGGACGGTTTCAGTGTTGGCTCGATCGGCGGCAATATCCGCATAGTGGCGTACGCCAACACCGACATCCACGCCGTTTAGCCAGCCCTTATTGGCCTCGTAGTGGCCCCACAACTGTACTTGGTGGCGTGGGGAGTAAATCGCGTTGTTACCCTGGTTGCCATCATCGCTTTTGGCGTAGGTGATGTCGGTGAAGCTATAGCCTGCCTGAACCGAGAGGGTATCCGTTAGCTGGGTTTGTGCTTCCAACTCCAGTCCTTGGGATTCAATTTCACCTACCGCGCGATAAGGGTCGGATGGCTGCACCTTGGTCGCGACGTTCTCTTGGCTGATATGGAACAGCGCCGCGCTGAATTGGCTGGCGCTGCCGTTAGGCTGGAGTTTTAAGCCGGCCTCCCACTGTTCGCCTTCCATTGGTTGAAGCAGGTCGCCACTCTCATCCACAAAACTAGTAGGGGTGAAGGCGGTGGAGTAGCTCAGGTAGGGCGCTACTCCATTATCAAACAGGTAGACCACACCGGCGCGGCCGCTGAACTGGGTGTCGCTAAGTGAACTGGTGTCACCGCTATCGCGGTTGGTATTGTCGATATTCACCCAGTCGTAGCGGCCGCCTAGCGTGAAGCGCCAGTTATCGACGGCGATTTGATCCTGTAGATAAACGCCGGTTTGATCAATCTCGTGGCGCTCACGGGTAGGTGCGTAAAATTCAATCGGCCCGCTGCCATAGACAGGGTTAAAGGCATTGATGGGGTGGAAATACCCAGTGGGCCACGATACGTCGTTTTCCCGCTGTTGATAATCGACCCCGACAAGCAGTGTGTGATCCATAAAGCCGCTGCTGACGGTGGCTTCAAGCTGGTTGTCGATAGTCCAAGCTTCCAGAGATTCATCGCTGCCAGAATAGTAGCGGGTTAATTCGTCAGAGGTGGGTGACGTCCAGCCATAGCCATAGACTTGATTAAGCACCACATCGGAATTGAGATAACGCAGTAGCTGGCGACCCGTTACGTCGTCATTAAAGCGATGTTCCAGGGTATAGCCAGCCATGCGCTGAGTACGCTCGTAGGCGTTGTAGTCAGCTTCGCCATCAAAGAAGTTGTTACTGATCTGCTTGCCGTTTCTGGGCACTACCGCTCCTTCATAGGGCACGCCGGAGTGGTAGCCGCCTTCGGGTTCATCCTGTAGGTAGGCCTCAACCGTTAGGCTGGTGTCGTCGGTGATATCCCAGGTTAGCCGCGGCGCAATGGCATAGCGCTCCTCTTCAGCGGGGCCAAACTGGGTGTCAGCGGTGCTGGCAATGCCGGTCAGGCGAAACGCTACTCGCTGCTCTGCGCCAATCGGGCCAGTGAGGTCAAAGGCGGCACTGCGCTGGTTATTATTGCCTACCCGAAAACGTAGCTCACCGCCTGGTTCAAATTCAGGGCGCTT
Organism: Halomonas sp. MS1; assembly: GCF_024182575.1. Taxonomy (NCBI): domain Bacteria; kingdom Pseudomonadati; phylum Pseudomonadota; class Gammaproteobacteria; order Oceanospirillales; family Halomonadaceae; genus Halomonas; species Halomonas sp. MS1. The sequence goes on along the minus strand of NZ_CP098926.1, from coordinate 1,400,710 downwards.
GCTATTTAGCGCCACCACACCACCGGGTGAGGCACGGCCATAGAGCACCGAGGCAGGCCCGCGGACTACTTCAATGCTGTCTAAAAACCACGGATCGATGCGCATACTGCTATGGGAGTTGGCATCGCCCATCACTTTAAGGCCATCTAAGAAGGTGTTGCTCAAGCTGCCGTCAGAAAAGCCCCGTAGTACCAGGTAGTCGAAGCGGTTGGAGGCGCCCACCTGATTGCTGTAAACACCGGGCGTATAGTCGGTGGCGCGCTGAACGGTGTCTACCCCACGGTGTTCCATTTGTTCGCGGCTAATCGTAGACACGCTTTGCGGCGTTTCAATAAAAGGGGTGGCGACTTTAGTGGCCGCCTGCTGAGCGGTTACCGTCACAGTGCCTAGCGCTGTACTTTCCAGAGTACTTTCCTGCGCACTTGCCTGAGCGTAAACCGAGGGTGCCGTGAGTGCCGCGATGACAGCGGCACTGAGTGGAGAGCGTAACAAACGACGAGGCGTAAAAGACATGGAGGTATACCTGCAATGAGAAGCAATTAACCAATGTGTTAATGAGAATTATTGCGTTTAATTGCTTTGGAAAGGTATGCGCTATGACAAAGAGGTTATGCGTGCTGCCAAAAAATGCAGAGTAGGGGAACTTACGGCAAGACGTTATGGATAGTACGTTATGGGCTGTACGTTATGGATAGTACGTTAGCGACACTTGAAGACCTCATGCGGAGTGACACCAAAGGCCCGCTTATATGCCGTAGCAAAGTTGCTGGCGTGGCGGTAGCCGCAGGCGTGGGCAGTTTGCTGCACGCTATAACCTTTGCGTAAGTACGCCTGAGCTTGGGTCAGGCGACAACGCCGTAGGTAGTCGAATATCGAGCAGCCGTAACAGCGCTGGAACTTGGTGCGTAGGCTACTAGGGCTCATGGCGGCATTTCGGGCCAACTGCTCCAGCCGGTAATGCTGGTTGGGATAATGTTCGAGCTGCTGGCGCAAGCGCTCCAGGCGTTGGTGGTCGCGATGCGAAAGGCTCGGAGGGGGGCCTTCTTGTGTGTTTTTATCGCCGGTTTCCAGGCAAGCGGCAGGCAGGCCATGAGCGAGTAACTGGAGCGCGAGGCCTTGCCATAATAGGCACTGCCGTTCTGCTGACCAGTTCGACGTCAGCGCGGTTTCTAGGCTATGGCGAAGGAGCGGCGGTACTTGCCAAGTGTGTAGCACTGGGGTGGCTGGAGGGGCAACGTTGATGGGCGAGGAAGAGAGAGACTCGAGGCCATCTAGAATCGATACGTTGAGGGTGCGTAAGCGTTGTGGTGCCGGCTGGAAGACCTCAAGCCCAGTCTGCTGGTTGAAGTGTGCACTGAAGGCATCGCCAGCCTGTAATTGAAATGACTGGTGGCCGAGCCCCACGTGGATGCAGCCCTCAAGTATCACACTGAGAAACCACGGAGCGGTACGACGGGAGGTGGAGGCATAAGCGTGCAGGACGTCAAGATCTGAGTGCGTCACGCGTAGGGCCGGGGTGATCTCGAAATCGATCACACGCCCGCGAGCCACGTAAGGCGATGGGGAGCGGTCGGGCGCTTCGGGAAAGCGGTAATCGATCCCGAAGCGCTGACCAAGGGCCAGCAGGTCATAGGTGGTGAGTGGCGCGAGTGTGTCGAGTGTCGCCATTCCCATTCCCTCGCTGTTGAGCGGCTGCCTGCGAGTAGCCGGGCGGTGCTTAATACGCCATCGACCAGTTCAGGGTGTAAGTACGTCCGCGCCCTTGATAGTCGTAGAGGTATTCTGGTCCGTAGTAGGGCGAATAGAACATAGCGGCCCGCTGGCCCCAGACGGTGGAGTACTGATCATCGAGTAGGTTCTGTATGCCCAGACTCACGGTGCCAAAATCGGTCTCCTGGCTGAGCGATAGATCGAGGGTGGTGTTGCCGTCGATCTCACGATCCGCGTCGTCTTTCAGATCGAAAGTATGGCTGGCTTGCAAGCGCGCCGAACGCACGTAGTCGGTCCAGCCGATAAAGGCCGTTGAAGAGGAGAGCGATGCATAGCGGGCGTCACGCTTCTCCCACTCCCCTTGGCTGTTCTCCTGCTCGGAACGCACTAAGTGTAGGGTGCCGCCGACCTCCAGGCCGTTGTCGAAGTAACGGGTTACCGCGCTCTCTAGACCAAAGTCGCGTTTCTTTTCGTCCACTACGCTGACGCTCAGATCCTGGGCATTCTCTACTGCCTTGTCCGACCAAGCGTAGTAGAGTGCCGTTTGAGCCATCCAGTTGCCCCCCTGGTAGCGCCAGCCTAGCTCCACCTGATCTGTCTCGATGGCAGATAGAGGGTTGTTATCGACACTCACCTCGGGGCTCTTGCCGTAGTATTTGGCGGGATCTGGCAGCTCGAAGCCCTGGCTAAACTGCAGCCAGTTCTGGTGACCGTTGCCGTAATCGTAGAGAGCGCTGGCATTCAATAGCGTGGCTTCGTAATCGTTCTTACCGCCGGGAATACCCTGGAAATCGCCCACTTCGACATCCATATGCTGCTGCCGCAACCCTGCGGAGAGCTTAAGCGCCTGGGTGGCCTGCCAGTCACCTTGGACGAAGCCCGAAAGCCCGTCCACCTGATAGCCTGGATAGCGGGGCTCAACGCCCGAAGCCTGCTGTACCAGCCCTCCGGTAGTATCTGATACATCGGTATCGAACAGCATCTGGCTGGCATCGAATTTTTCGCGATCCAGGTCGAGCCCATAGGTCAATGAGATGTCATCACCCAGGCGCGACTCAAACAGCGCTTTAATACCGCTTAAATCAGTATTTTGTTGCGATGCACGAAACTGCAGGCCATCCGAGACAGGGTAAGGAAAGGCCTGGAAGCTGGATTCCTCTTCTCGGTGGAAGGCCTGTAGATAGAAGTTTTGCCCCCACAGGTTAGCGTGGTGGTAGTTGACGTTGACCAGCTTGCGGTCGGTTTCCGGGTCGCGCTGTGAACGGTAGCCGTCGCGAATCTCGGCATCGTTCAAGTTGGGCGTGGCTGCGTCGAGGTTGGGAAAGTAAACACCCCGGTTACCTTCGTAGCCGGAACGATACAGCTGGGCGCCCAGCTCCAGGCTCTGTTCGTCGGTCAAACGGAACGAGAGGTTGCCCAATACATCAATGCTGCGATTGTCCTGCAGGTCGGTCTGGGCAATATCAGGAAAGATCTCCTGACCGCTGCCGTCATAGTGACGGCCGTTGTCCACAATGGAGGTACCCAGATAGCCCTGAACCCGCTCATTGCCGCCGCTGATTGATTGCGACAGACGTCGATCCATATCATCGCTGTTGTTGAAGCCTGTGGTGATGCCAGCTTCGGTGCGCCAGTTCAGGCCTTCTTCGCCTTTGCGCGTAATGATATTGATCAAGCCCCCCGTAGCACCGCCGCCATACAGGCTGCTGGCACCGGAAAGCACTTCTACACGCTCAATATTGAAGGGATCAATGGCATCGAACTGACGGGAAAGCCCACGTGAACTGTTCAGAGATACGCCATCGATAAGCACCTGCACGCCCCGACCACGCATGTTTTGCCCATAATTGGTGCGCCCTTGCGGTGCCAGATCCAGCCCCGGCACAAGTTGCCCCAAAGCCGTCTTTAGGTCTGCACCATTGCGGGTCTGCTGTTGCAGCATCTCTTTATCAATCACCCATACCGCGCCAGGTATTTGACTGATCTGGGTTGGGGTGCGGGAGCCAACCACCACCATGGTATCTCCAGCGTTTGCGTTTAGCGTGGATCCAGACGTTGTGTTTTGGGCGAAAACATCGCTGGAAAAGCCTAGTAATAGACCCGTGCCAATGAGTGCAGCCGTTGAAGAAGACCAGTCAGACATGGTGAACAATCCGCAAGCAGTTAGGGAGTAGGAGGCGGAGAGTATCACCACAACAATCAAAGTCAATGATATTGATTCGTGTTTATTAAGTGGGTATGACGCTCTTTACGTCATCAACATCAACGTATTAAGCCACCACTTAGTCGGCAATAGGCGTCGTCAACCTATTGCCGTCCGTTCTGGATTTAGGCGGGCTTGTCATCCTCTGAACCATCACTGTTCGGTTCAGGAGCGGGGGTTGGTGGTGCTTCTGCTTCAATGGGGGAAGGACTCGTTGAGGTAGACGCTTCCACGGCGGCCTCAAGGCTGGCCACTTGGCGCTCTAGAGCTTCAACGCGTGAGCGGGTGCGCTGCAATACATCCATCAAAATATCAAAGTCTTCCCGTGACACCAGCTCCAACCTGTCAAAGGCACCACGCACTACCTGCTGTACGCCTTTTTGAATATCTTCCGGGGCTTGGGAGGCGTTCTGTAAACGATCCCCAATTTGCTGGGCTAAACGGCTAATGCGATCTTGAGGCGCCATCGCTCTCTCCTTAAATGACCACGCATAAATGTGCACTGCTTACTAATAAGGATACGCAACCCGCCGTCGATGCGCATGCATCGTTTGCAAATTAGCCTCTGGCCTCTCTTTATCGGCGGGGTGCATCGAAGGAGTGCATCGAAATAGAGCGCCGCGTTTTTATTCATGTTCTTTTATGGTGCAAGCGGGCAGTGGCGGCGGCTACTAAGTCTTCCTTGCCACCGAAAAATCTTAATTTTTATAAAACAAACTGCTGACTTATAAGAAAAAAAAGTTGGGTGGCACGGTATGCGCATTAACGAGATAAGCAGTTAATTCGGGCGGCGCTGCCGCTACCTAATCCAGCAGGGGAGATCCGGGATGAAACTCATCACCGCTATCATCAAGCCATTCAAACTTGACGACGTTCGTGAAGCGCTCGCTGACAACGGCGTTCAGGGCATCACGGTGACTGAAGTTAAAGGCTTCGGTCGTCAAAAGGGGCATACCGAGCTGTATCGGGGGGCAGAGTACGTCGTCGACTTTCTACCCAAGGTAAAAGTTGAAGTGGCCGTGGACGACACCCGGTTAGAGAGCGTATTGGAAGCGATCTGTAGCGCAGCTAACAGCGGCAAGATCGGTGACGGCAAGGTGTTTGTGACACCGCTTGAAGACGTTATTCGGATTCGGACAGGCGAACGCGGTGCAGACGCCGTTTGAAGCTGTTTTTTCGGATCATTTCTATAGTTCAACGGGGAACTTAAAATGAATGAGTTGACTGATCTGAGCTACGCGCTCGACACGTTTTACTTCCTAATTTGCGGCGTGCTCGTCATGTGGATGGCCGCTGGCTTCTCAATGCTTGAGGCTGGCTTGGTACGTTCGAAAAACACCGCCGAGATTCTGACCAAAAATATCGCGCTGTTTGCGATTGCCTGCACCATGTACTTGCTGGTGGGTTACTACATTATGTATTCCAGCAGCGCGGGTGGCTTCCTACCCAACCTTGGTTTCTTGATTGGCGCTGAAAACAGCGTGGATGCAGTGACCGCAGGCGGTGATGATGCGCCTTACTACTCAATGCGCTCTGACTTTTTCTTCCAGGTAGTGTTTGTGGCCACAGCCATGTCGATTGTGTCTGGTGCGGTTGCTGAGCGCATGAAGCTGTGGGCATTCCTGGCCTTCGCAGTGGTGATGACAGCCTTTATTTATCCGGTGTCTGGCTACTGGACGTGGGGCGGCGGCTGGTTGTCTGAAGTCGGCTATTCCGATTACGCGGGTTCCGGCATTGTTCACTTAGCAGGTGCCGCGGCTGCCTTAGCGGGTGTATTGGTGCTTGGCCCACGTAAAGGTAAGTACGGTAAAGATGGGTCTATCCACGCGATTCCCGGCGCCAACATGCCGCTGGCCACACTGGGTACTTTTATCCTTTGGATGGGTTGGTTCGGTTTCAACGGCGGCTCTGAACTGAAAATGTCCGACATCAGCTCTGCCAACAACGTTGCTCAGGTGTTTGTTAACACCAATGCGGCCGCTGCCGGTGGCGTGCTTGCCGCACTGATTCTTGCCAAGCTGTGGTTCCGTAAAGCGGACCTTACCATGGCGCTTAACGGTGCTCTGGCTGGTCTTGTCGCGATTACTGCGGATCCTCTGTCGCCCTCTGCGCTAGGTGCTGCGGTGATTGGGGCGGTGGGTGGCTTGATCGTTGTCGCTGCGATCGTCACGCTGGACAAACTGAAGCTTGATGATCCGGTCGGTGCGATCTCGGTACACGGTGTGGTGGGTATCTGGGGCGTGCTGGCGGTACCGTTGACCAATGGCGACGCTTCTTTCGGCGCACAGCTGATCGGTATCGTTGGTATCTTTGGCTGGGTATTCGTTGCCAGCCTGGTGGTATGGCTGGTGCTGAAAGCCATCATGGGTATCCGCGTTAGCGAAGAAGAAGAGTATGAAGGTGTCGATATTGCTGAGTGCGGTCTTGAAGCCTATCCCGAATTTAGCGTTAAGAAATAAGCTTACGCTAATGAAATGAGCTGGCGTGCTCTTTTGGCCTCCCCTAGCGGGAGGCCTTTTTGCCTTAGTGCATTGTTACAATCCATAGGCGCTGATTTTTTATTCTCTGCCTGTAGCGGTGTATGCTTAACGCTAACGGGCTTGGCTAACAGCAGTGTCCCGCCAACCTTTAATAAAAGGCCACCAAGCTAGAGGATGTCGCAATGAAATTGATCTCAGCCATTATCAAGCCGTTTAAGCTTGATGACGTACGCGAATCGCTCTCTGATATCGGCGTGCAGGGCATTACGGTAACGGAAGTGAAGGGCTTTGGCCGTCAGAAAGGTCACACAGAGCTATATCGTGGTGCAGAGTACGTGGTGGATTTTCTGCCCAAAGTAAAGCTAGAAGTTGCGGTAGATGACGATATGGCGGAACAGGTTATTGATGCCATTACGCAGGTTGCCAACACAGGCAAAATCGGCGACGGCAAAATCTTTGTCATGCCGCTGGAGCAGGTGATCCGTATTCGTACCGGTGAAACCGGTAAAGACGCGGTTTAGGTTTGTTAACTGTGAGTGGTGAATGGTAAGTAAAAAGCAGTAAGTTGCTGAACTGTAGGTAGTAAGCAGCACAAAGCCCCTGTGGATCATCTCCAGCAGGGGCTTTGTATTAGTGATGTAGTCATTAAAGCGACTAGAATTTTCCTACTCACTACTCACTACTCACTACTCACTACTCACTACTCACTACTCACTACTCACTACTCACTACTCACTTCTCAACAAAGGCACGCTCAATTACGTAATCGCCCGGCTCGCCCATCCGCGGAGAAATATTCAGGCCCAATTCGTCTAGCAGCGCGCTAGTGTCGTCGAGCATGGCGGGGCTGCCGCAAATCATCGCGCGGTCTTGGCGCGGATCAATCGGCGGAAGACCGGTGTCTTCAAACAGCTTGCCGCTGCGAATGTGATCGGTCAGGCGTCCCATGGTGTGGAATTCTTCACGGGTGACCGTGGGGTAGTACACCAGCTTCTCGGCAATCTCTTCGCCTAAATACTCGTGAGCAGGCAGCTCTTTGGTAATAAAGTCGGCATAGGCAAGTTCAGATACTTCGCGTACGCCATGCACCAGCACTACTTTTTCAAAGCGCTCGTACACTTCTGGGTCTTGGATCAGGCTCATAAACGGTGCAAGGCCTGTTCCGGTGGAAAGCATGTAAAGGTTGCGGCCGGGAAGCAGGTCATCGCATACCAGCGTGCCCGTAGGCTTGCGGCTGACCATAATTTGGTCGCCAACTTGAAGGTGCTGCAAGCGCGAGGTGAGCGGGCCATCGGGTACTTTGATGCTGAAAAATTCCAGATGGTCTTCGTAATTGGGGCTGGCGATGGAGTAAGCACGCATCAGCGGTTTGCCGTTCACTTCCAGGCCAATCATCACAAACTGACCATTTTTGAAGCGTAGGCTACGCTCGCGAGTGGTGCGGAAGCTGAACAGGGTGTCGTTCCAGTGGTGAACGCTGAGGACTTCTTCCAGGGCAAACTTGCTCATGCTAACTCCTCCAATGGGCAGAGTGGCCTAAGCCTCGTCTGCCATATTCTAAAAAAGCATAAAAAATGACTAAATATGTTGCTACTAATTCTAAATAAAGAGAGATATATCTGTTAAGCGAATTATACTGATAACACTTATCTAAAGAATAGATATGTCGCCGAAACAAGATAGGTTGTCTCTATGCATTACACCCTGCGCCAGTTGGAAGTCTTTGTGGCCGTCGCCCAGCACGAAAGTGTTTCTCAGGCGGCGCGTGCCCTCGCTATGTCCCAATCTGCTACCAGTACGTCGCTCGCGGAGCTTGAGCGTCAGTTTGACTGCCAGCTTCTCGACCGCATGGGAAAACGGCTGAAGCTTAATGCGTTGGGCTTTCAACTGTTGCCAAAAGCGGTGGCCTTGCTGGACAGGGCCGAAGAGGTAGAGGAACTGTTGCGCGGCCAGCAGGGCGTAGGCGCATTAGATGTGGGCGCAACGCTAACCATTGGCAACTATCTAGCCACTCTGTTGATCAGCGATTTCATGCAGCGCTACCCAGGCAGTCGGGTGCGGCTAGCGGTGCGTAACACGCGGCACATTATTGAGAGTGTACGCCAGCACTCGCTTGATTTAGGGCTGATTGAAGGGCAGTGCGACGACGATATGATTATTAGCCAGCCATGGGTAGAGGATGAGCTGTGCGTCTTCTGCTCACCGCGCCACCCGTTGGCGGGTCGCGAGCATCTTGAGCTGGAACAACTGTTGCGTGAAGACTGGATTATGCGCGAGGAGGGTTCTGGCACCCGCATGACTCTTGAGCACGCCGCGCGGCATCGGCGTAGTCGGTTTAATACCCTGTTGGAGCTTGAGCATACCGAGGGTATTAAGCGGGCAGTAGAGTCGGGCCTGGGGATTGGCTGCGTTTCTAGGCTAGCACTACGCGATGCTTTCCGGCGTGGCAGCTTAGTGCCTCTGCCCACACCGGAATTAGACTTAAAACGTCAGTTCACGTTCATCTGGCACCGCCACAAGTACCTTACCACGGGGATACGAGAGTTCTTGCGACTTTGCCGCGAGATGACCGCAGGTGCCAAGCGCAGCGATGATATTCCACTGCCGCCGATTCCTTAGTCACTTAATACGATAGTCACTCAATACGATGGCAAAGCGTTGGTTGCGTTGACGGTTAGAGGAGCCGAAGGGTGTTGAGACAGCTTAAAGCTGCTGATGGTGCCCTTAAGATGATCAGCTTGTTCTTTCAGCTGTTCAGCGGCAGTGGTGGACTCTTCCACCATGGCAGCATTCTCCTGGGTCATACGGTCAAGTTCAGACACGGCGATATTGATCTGTTTAATACCATCGCTCTGCTCACTCGTGGCGGAGTTGATTTCCTCTAACACATCGGTGACGCGAGTGATATGAGCGACAATGTCCTGCATGGTTGCGCCTGCGTTTTGCACTAATACAGTGCCGTTATTCACTCTGCTTTGTGAGTCTTCAATGAGCTTTTGAATATCGTTGGCGGCTTCACTACTGCGTCCTGCTAATTTGCGTACTTCATCAGCAACGACCGCAAAACCACGGCCATGCTCCCCTGCCCGGGCGGCTTCTACGGAGGCGTTAAGGGCCAGTAAGTTGGTTTGGAAGGCAATACTGTTCATTAGCGTGACGATTTCGCCAATTTTATGGGAGGCCTGGGAAATATCTTCCATCGTGGTAACCACATTGGCGACCACTTGCCCGCCTTCCTTAGCTACGTTCGTGGCCGTTTGAGATAGCTTATTGGCTTCTTGGGCCGATGCGGCGGTGTGCTCCACGGTGCTGGTGATCTGTTCTATTGAAGCCGAGGTCTGCTGCAGGCTAGAAGCCGCATTATCGGTACGGCGGGATAGATCCTGGCCGCCCAAGGCAATTTCATTCGCGGCATGGTGCACCGAGTCACTGCTGGTGCGTACATCGACCAATACCGCTTCCATTTTGCCCACAAAGCGGTTGAAAGCACCGCAGATCTGAGCCACTTCATCACTGCCCTGTTCGGGAAGTCGTCGGGTTAGATCGCCTTCGCCGCTGGCAATGTCATCCAGAGCATCACGCGCCCGTTCTAGGCCAGCGAAAGCACGCTTGAGCCACAAGCTCAACAGCAGAGCCGTGACAGCAATGATGGCGATTAGCGTCAACAATGAAGACTTGAGAATGGCACGTAACCCGGCAGTGGCTTCATGCTCGTCGAGTGCCACGCCGAGTTCCCAGTCGGTTCCTGCGATGGGAGTCACCGAGAGTCGCTTATCCAGGCCATCGACGTTGATAGGCTCCCACGTGTCTGGCGCAGCACTTAGTTGTTCGATGGACGCAGGGGATAGGGTATCGCTAATTCGACTCAGCGGTTTGAGCGTCAGCGCTGCGTCGGGGTGAGCAATGACTGTTTCGCCGCCGCTACTTAGAAAGGCAAAACTCGAGGGCGTTGGCCGAATAGCGTTGACCTGACTGACTAGGTTGTCGATGACGACATCGCCGCCGATTACCCCATACAAACGGCCATTACGCTTGACTGGCGTAGCAAAGCTAACCACAAGCTGATTGCTATTAGCGTCCACGTAAGGCAGCGAGACGATCGTACGATCCTGCTTTGTTGCGGCTTGGTACCATTCGCGCTGGCGTGGATCAAAATCACTGCCTGGTACCCAGCCATCGGACGAAAGGTGGCGTCCATCGGATTGGCCGAAAAATGCCGTTAGGAAACCGCCTGACTCTGCTAACTGGACAAGTGGCGCAAGCGGATCATTATCGATCACGGGTGTGCGAGCTGCTTCTAGTATGGCGACTCGGGCATCAACCCACTCCTCAATGGCCAGGGCGTTACCCTGTGCAATAGAGGCCAGCTGCTGAGTTACCTGCTGGTCATTATGTGTTTGCAGGGTTAGGTAGCTGACTGAGGCATTAATAGTCAGTGCTAGCGTAATTACCATTAACGTGATGATAAGAATACGCAAGCGTAGGGACGACAGCATGAATATAGTCTCGCTAGTTAGGAAAGCTAAGGCCTAAAACAGGCCACTTTTTAGGTACTATCTGTTACGTACTATCTGCAGCCCTACTATCGGCACCAATGCCTACGACTTTAGGCGTATTCTTAAGATTGTGTTGTTATAGGCCCGCAACGGGGAAGACATGCTTTGGAGTAAGCTGAGCTAAGGCAGGATGGATAACGAGGTGAGCCCCGCAATGAGACCGGGCAGGATAATGACCGCCGAAGTTCAGCAGAGCGATAAACCTGCGCTACTGCCGATCTCCTGGCGGTCTGGTTGAATCGCCGTTTAGTACTGTGCCAGCATTGGCGCAGGCAGTGTGTGCTGGCTCTGTGTATGGCGGCTGTCATGTGCTTCAAGGGTGAAGCCACCCACCAGTGCATCGAGCCGATCCGCCTGATCTTTTAGCTGTTCGGCGGCGGTGGTGGACTCCTCCACTAGGGCTGCGTTTTGCTGAGTCATCTGGTCTAGATCGGTGACGGCAATGCTTACCTGACTAATACCATCGTTTTGCTCGCGCGCGGCCGTGCTGATATCGCCGAGCATTTGAGTAACGCGCGTCACGCTTTGAGCCAGTTCATGCATAGCTGCTTCGGCATCACGCACCATTTGGGTACCGCTTTCTACCTTACCTGCCGAGGCATCGATGCGTTGGCGAATATCTTTGGCGGCGTCGCTGCTGCGCGAGGCGAGTTTGCGCACTTCATCAGCCACGACGGCAAAACCACGACCATGCTCCCCTGCACGGGCAGCCTCTACAGATGCGTTTAGCGCCAGTAGGTTAGTCTGGAAAGCGATACCATCAATGACGCTGACAATGCTCTGAATTTCATCAGAGTTGGTGCGAATATCCGTCATCGTGGCGACCACCTGCTCAAACGCACTGTCAGTACGGGACGCTAGCTCCGAGGCGGTTTGGGAAAGCCCGCTGGCTTCCTGTGAGGCGTGGGTGGTGTGGCCAACGGTACTGCTGATCTCTTCCATGGCTGAAGAGGTCTGCTGCAGGCTGGCGGCGGCCTGTTCGGTACGCCGAGAAAGATCGTGCCCTCCTTGGGTAATCTCATTGGCCGCATGGTTAACCGCTTCGCTGCTGCGCCGTACATCCAGCAAGATGGTTTGGATTTTCTCCGCGAAGGCATTGAACTGTTCTGCCACCGCTGCGCTCTCGTCGCGGCCATGAACTGGCAAGCGTTGGGTAAGGTCACCATGCCCTGTCGCGATCTCTTCCATCCGGTTGGCTAGGCGTTTAAGAGGGCGTGCGATTCGTCCACCAATCCACCACAGTGCGCCGACACCGATAGCTGCCAGCAATAAGCCCACCAGCGTCATGCCCAGCGTGTTTTGCTGACGCTGCTCGCTGAGCACGTCTTGCAAGGCGTTCAGTTCGGCCAGTACCACCGACTCGGGAAGCTGCAGTACCAGCACCCAGGGCTGGTCCGTATTGCCAAGGGCGATAGGCTGATAACGCTGGAACATACCATTGGCCATGCTGCTGTGTAGGCTGCCCTGCGTTGTTGCCTGTTCAATGCCTGCCAGTAGCGTGTCACTTAGCGAATCGCTAGCGGGCAAGCCCAAGGCTTCTTTGCCAGCGGTATCCGCTACCAAACCGCCACGTCCCGCCACCAGTGTCATTCGGCCTGCGCCGTTGTAAAGCGCCTGGTTAGCATCGTTTAACAGGGTTTGGATAAAGTTAAGCGCCAAATCAATCCCCGCCACACCGCGAAATTCGCCATCTACCAAGATCGGCGCGTTGAACGAGGTGACTAGCTGGGTTTCACCGCCGAAGTCGTAAGCCGCGGGGTCGATAATACAGGGAGCTAAGGTTTCCCGTGGACACAGGTAGTACTCGCCTTCGCGCACGCCGCTTGCCAGGGGCGTTTCGCTCTCTATGTCCTCACCTAGCGGCAGTATCGCCAGCTCGCCATCATCAGTGCGGTACCACCAAGGCATAAAGCGGCCGCTGGCGTCATGGCCGTAGCGCTCGTCACCCGCGTAGCGCGCGTCATCTCCAAAAGCGTTGGGCTCCCAGCCGATATAGGCATCCACTAGGTCAGGGTTGTCGGCGACGGTTTGGCGCACAAGGTTTGATAGCTGTCGGCGGCTTAAGTAGAGCGCGCGTTGGCCTTCTGCATCGTCCATGCCCATTAACGCATTGGTCATGGCGAGTTGGCTGGCCAGTGTCATCGCTTTGTCCAGCTCGCGCTGAATGCGCTGACCTTCTGCTTCGGCAATGGCGTTTAAGCGGGCATCCAGCGCGCCTTCCATGAGCTCACTGGTGTGGTCATCCACGGTTTGTTGGGTGTGTGAGGCGGCGATCAAGTTATACACCACCAGGGCGGCCACAATGGCTAACAGGCAAGGGCCTGCTAGTGCCACGACAAAAGAGCGTAATGAGCGGAAATGCATAGTGTAATCCCTAGGCGATATGGCGACGTTGGTTGTCAGGTGTTTGGTAGGGCACTTGCAAAGCAGGCGTGGCAGCGTGGGACAGTTTAAAGCTGCTGATAGTCCCCGCGAGATGCTCCGCTTGCTCTTTCAGTTGCTCAGCAGCAGTAGTGGACTCTTCCACCATGGCAGCGTTTTCCTGGGTCATGCGATCAAGCTCGGCAACGGCAATATTGACTTGATTAATGCCGTCGCTCTGCTCGCTGGTGGCTGCGTTAATCTCCTCCAGCACATCGGTAACACGGGTGATATGGGCAACAATATCCTGCATCGTCGCACCCGCATTTTGTACCAGAGAGGTGCCATTGTTGACTTTGCTTTGTGAGTCTTCGATTAGCTTTTGAATATCGTTGGCAGCTTCGCTGCTGCGCCCCGCAAGCTTGCGGACCTCGTCGGCCACTACGGCAAAGCCGCGGCCATGTTCGCCGGCACGGGCCGCTTCTACAGAGGCGTTGAGTGCCAGCAGATTGGTTTGGAAGGCAATGCTGTTCATCAGCGTGACAATCTCACCAATTTTATTAGAGGATTGAGAAATGTCTTCCATTGTTGTGACGACATTTGCCACCACTTGGCCGCCTTCCTTCGCAACGTTTGATGCTGCATGGGAGAGCTGGTTGGCTTGCTGGGCAGATGCGGCAGTGTGTTGAACGGTGCTGGTGATTTCCTCAATCGACGCAGATGTTTGCTGCAGGCTTGCGGCCGCGTTATCGGTACGGCGTGATAAATCCTGACCACCCATGGCAATTTCGTTGGCCGCGTGATGAACCGCTTCACTGCTCGTGCGGACATCAACCAATACGGCTTCCATTTTGCCGACAAAACGGTTGAACGCGCTGGCAATTTGGGTCACTTCATCGTTGCCTTCTTCTGGCAAACGCAGGGTTAAATCGCCATCTCCCGAGGCAATGTTATCCATCGCGTTGCGCACGCCAAGCAGTCTACGAAGCATCAATGAAAGCAGGACACCAAATATAACGGCGGTGATGGCCGCGACAATCAGCAAAGTGATAATCGAGGTAGTCGCAATGGCACGCAGGCCTGCGGTGGCTTCGTGCTCATCAAGCGCCACGACTAACTGCCAGCCACTACTGCCGCCCACTGTGCTGCCCATCAGCAGCTTGCCACTGTTTTGCAGCTCAAGCGCTTGAGGCTCTTCGGCTTGGATAATCTTGGCCAAGCTGTCGTTGGTTAGATCGCTGCTCAACACTGAGGACGGCTCAAGCGTTAACTCGGCGTCAGGATGCGCCACAAGCGTGCCATCTTCCGTCGTCAAAAAACCAAAGCTTGAAGGTGTCGGGGCGATACTGGCCACAATATCAATGACATCTTCAATGGTGATATCTGCACCAATGACAGCGGCGAGCTGCCCGTTACGGTAGAAGGGGCGTGCAAAGGTAACGATTAACCCCCCTGTTTGGGCATCGACATAAGGCGTTGTGATAATGGTGTCTTTGGCGTTGGCAGCGTCCTGATACCAGGGGCGTTGGCGAGGGTCATAATCACTAGGCGGCTGCCAGTTATCAGAAAAAACAGCATCAGACGTAGAGGGATAAGCCATATAGGCCGTCATGAAGCTTCCAGAATCAGACAGCTGTCGCAATGCGGCAAGCGGGTCGCTGCTGCCAACAGCATCATCCATGCTGGCCAGCATGGTATAGCGAGCGTTAAACCACTCATTAATTGCCTGGGTGTTGCCGTTAACGACGGCACTGAGATTGCGGCTTACTTGTTGATTGTTGTGATGCTTGACGGTGGTGTAGCTGGCTATGCCATTAATGATGAGGGCTACAATAATGGCCGTGAGGGCGGCTAGTAAGATGCGGGCTCGCAGGGACGAAAACATGGTCGCTCTCTAAATCGTCAGGGGTCAGACGACTATCGGCAAAAGCGACCACTTCTTTAGCAGAAAAGCGTGCTTAGTGGGAAAGCGAGGGTGACGTAGAGAGCATTAGCGTAGGTCGCTAACGGCGTTTTGAATATCGGCCAGGGAAGCTTTACTCAAATCTTTTGAAAGCGTGTGAATGACCAGTTTGTGGGTGGTGTTGTCGAGCTTTTCTCGCAGTAGCCCAAGAAATTTCGGTGGCGCGACCATAATAAGCTTTTCCATGCTGTTATCGACGCGTGCACCATATAAGCGTTTGGCGACTTCTTTGGCAAACAGCTCATTTTCATGCTGCGAGGCAGCGCCCTCTTCTCCAGACGAGCGCGATGAGGTTGACGTAGATTCATGGACATCGGCACCGCGGCGATCGGTGATTAAATCACCTTCGTGCAGCCTGCCTGCTGCGTGTACAAGGCTCTCATGCTCAGTGAGATTCAACGCATCACGGGTGAAAATACGCGCGCGGGCGGCGTCAGCTACCACGATATAGGTGGTCATCGTCGTACGTCCTCCTTGTCGTTAGTTACCCTCTAACCATGGCAAGCGTTTGCCGTTTGGTCAAACACTTGCGAAGGTAAAAAGGGGTTAAAGCACTTTGCTGCGCAGTAGGCTAGTAATGGCTTCGCCAATCAGTACCAAAATGATAATCGCGATCAAAATAGTAGCGACTGTCGGCCAAGCAAAGGTGTCGATAGCGCCTTGCAGAATCACGCCAATGCCACCTGCGCCAACGAGTCCCAGCACGGTGGATTCCCGGATGTTGATATCCCAGCGCAGAATCACGATGGCAAAAAAGGCTGGCATCACCTGGGGCACAATGGCGTAGGCGACCACTTTTGCCTTGGAAGCACCGGTGGCTTCCATCGCTTCCACCGGGCGACGATCGATTTCTTCAATGGCTTCACCCATTAATTTGCCAATAAAGCCTATCGAGCGAAACACAATCGCCAGGATCCCTGCTAATACGCCGGGGCCAAAAATAGCCACGAATAACAGCGCCCATATAATCGTATTAACCGAGCGGCTGGAGACCAGAATAAAACGCCCCAGCCATAGGCAAGCACGATTGGGGGTGGTGTTCTGGGCGGCGATATAGGCGACTGGCAAGGCGAGAAAAATAGTCAGAAATGTGGCCAACGTCGCGATATGTACCGTTTCCAGCAGCGCGTTCAGAATATTGCTTAACCCGGCAGGGCTAGGCGGCCACATGCGCGCAGCCAAATTAGACATTTGGTTGGGCGCGTCCCATACCCAGGGCCAGAAAATATCAATATCGCGAACCGCCCAGAACACCAGCATCAGTGTGCCTAGCAGTACAGCGTAGCGGATTAAGCGTTCTTTACGGTCGTAGCGATGCCAAACACGGTCGGCAAGTTGCTGAGCGTGATCTACCATATTTTTTTCCTCACCCAGCCGCTGATGCCTTCACTCAGTAAAATAACCGCAATAATGACCAGTAGAATCGCAAAGGCGAAGTCGTAATCATAGCGACCAAAGGCATTCATTAATGTGCCACCGATACCGCCTGCACCGACGATGCCGACCACCGCAGAGGCGCGTAGGTTGCTATCAAGCTGGTACATCGATAGACCGACCTGGCGGGGCAATATTTGTGGAAAGACGGCGTAATAAAGCGTGGCAATGTAGCCTGCTCCTGCCGCGCGCATGGCTTCTACCTGCCCCCAATCAATCTCTTCGATCTCTTCTGCTAGCAGCTTTCCAACAAACCCGATGGAGTAGAGAGTCAGCGTTAAAATACCTGCCAGCGGCCCAAACCCAACGGCCGCCACGAATAAAATAGCCACGATAACGGGGTGAAAGCTGCGCGAGATAATAATGACCGCGCGGCCAATCACGTAAATGGGCATCGGGGCGATGTTACGAGCGGCCATCACCGCAAAAGGAATCGATAGAAAAACGCCTAGTAGTGTGGCGAGAATGGCAATTTGGAAGCTCTCTTTAAAGCCTGTTAGTAGCAACTCGTAACGTTCCAGGCTGGGTGGAAAGCCCCCGCTAAAGATGCGCGCTGCCCGCGGTAAGCCTTCTGAAATGCGCGCCCAGTTAAACGGCAAAGAACCGAAAGCCCACACCAGATAAATCGCAGCGACAATAAAAATGCCGTAGCGGATGATGGGGTTGGCAATGAATGGCGGTTTTTTCCAGGTACGTGGGGGAGACGGGGAGTCAGACGGCGTCATGTCGTGGCTCCTCAGCATGGGCACCGGGCTGCTCGGTAATAGCATCGTCAGGCGCTTCAATACCACCATAAATGGCATCAAGAGCGTCTTTGTTGAAGTCTGCAGGCACGCCATCAAAAATCATCTTGCCGTGGCGTAAGCCGACAATGCGCTCAGTGTAGGTTTTTGCTTGCGCAACGTTATGAATATTAATCAATACCGGTAGCGAAAGCTCACTGGCAAGGCTCTGCAGCAGGATCATTATTTGCTCGGACGTGCGTGGGTCGAGCGATGCTGTTGGTTCGTCGGCCAGCAACAGGTCAGGTTCTTGCATTAATGCCCGCACCACCCCGACACGCTGGCGCTCACCGCCGGAAAG
This sequence comes from Halomonas sp. MS1, assembly GCF_024182575.1. Lineage (NCBI taxonomy): Bacteria > Pseudomonadati > Pseudomonadota > Gammaproteobacteria > Oceanospirillales > Halomonadaceae > Halomonas > Halomonas sp. MS1. Next base: position 1,382,920 of record NZ_CP098926.1, on the reverse strand, counting down.
CTCATCGGCACGTTTATTGGCGTAATGAGCAATCCCAACGCGCTCCATAAGGGTAAATGCACGCTCTATATCGGCTTGAGGGTAGCGACGTGAGATTGCTTGATAGAGATTAACGTAGCCAAGCCGTCCAGCCAGCACGTTCTCCATGACGGTGAGGCGATCAAGTAAGTTAAATCCCTGGAAGACCATGCCAATTTTGCGCCGGGCACGGCGTAACTCAGCGCCTTTCACATTCACCAGTTCGGTGCCGTTGAGTTTGATAGAGCCCGATGTAGGTTCTACTAAGCGATTGATACAGCGAAGCATGGTGCTTTTACCAGCACCAGACGCGCCAACAATAGAAACAACGCTGTTGTCCTCTACCTTAAGATCGAGTCCCTTCAGCACCGCCTCGTTGTGGCCATAACGTTTGACCAGATTGGTAATTTCCAGCATGTGATTGTTTCCATCGAAAGGCGAATAATTGCGCCGCTGGGGGCGGCGCAATCGTTGTTACTCCAGGTTTTCTCGTGTATAGCTCACGTCATTAGCTGCCTGGATGGTACGAATCACTTGCCAGTTATCTTTGTAATTAATCGGAATAAACTTTTCGACGCCTTCAAACTCCTCGCCAAGCTCGGTGCCGACGAAATCGAAGGTAAAGAAGGCTTCCTCGATTTTTTCTACAAGATCCGGGTGTAAGTTATGGGCGTAGTTATAGGAAGTGGTTGGGAATCGATCAGATTCGTAGATCAGACGCACATCTTCCTCATCGTAAAGACCACGTGCTGCCATACGCTCGACCACTTCAGAAGCCACCGGCGCGGCATCGTAATCCCGAGCGACGACGCCCAACATCGATTGATCGTGGCTGCCCGAGTAAACGATGTCGTAATCCTCTTCGGGAGTGATGCCAAGCTCTGGCAGTAAGGCACGCGGCGCTAGATTACCGGAGTTGGACGTTGGCGAGGTGTGGGCAACACGCTTGCCCTTGAGGTCTTCCAGGCTCTCAATGTCTGAGTCTACGTGGGTAAATAGCTGCAGGGTGTAGCCGAACTGACCATCATCTGACCCCATCAGTGCGAAGGGGACCGCGCCTGCTAAGTTCACGGCAAAAGGAGTCGGGCCGGTCGAGAAGCCAGCAATGTGTAAGCGCCCGCTGCGCATGGCTTCGACTTGTGCGGCGTTAGATTGAACAGCAAAGAAGCGCACATCGCGTTCGGTGACCTCGGATAGATGATCAATAAAGGGCTGCCAGATATCCGAATAAATGGCCGGATCTTCTACCGGGGTATAGGCAAAAATAAGCGTGTCTGGGTTTGCCCATCCAGACTCGTCGCTTGGCCGATCAGCCACCATGTCGCCGTTTTCATCGCAGTACAGTGGGTCCAGGTCACCACGCTCGCACTCTGCCAAGGCATGGGTAGAGAGGAGTGCGAAGGGGAGCAGTGATGCAGCCGCTAGCATGGCAAGCGGACGCTTGCAGAAACGTGACGTTTCCATAGTTAGCCTCTTATGTGCGTTATTTTTGTGTTGTGCTATCCACTATCGAATTCAGCGCTTCTTTTACGGCGCGTACGTTTCGCAAGTGGACATTTGTAGCGCTAGATGTTTATTTTTCGAAAACGATCTCTTTCAATCTAGGGTTTATTACGAAGATATGTCAAACACTTTCACAGCTGCCTTCTACCATTGGCGAAATCGCTATCTGTTGATGCGCCATGGCCATAGCCAAGCGAACGAACAAGGCCTCATTATTAGTTCGCCTGGGCGTGGTCTTTGCGACTTCGGCTTGTCACCTCTGGGCGAAGAGCAGCTCTCAACAGTCGTTGCACAATGGTGTTGGCCGACGCCCACCAAGGTGCTGCACTCAGACTTTTTGCGGACAACACAAACCGCTGAAAGAGTTGCTGCAGCGTTTGGCTTAACGCTGGAAAAAGAGGAGCGCCTTCGTGAGCGTTACTTCGGTGAACTCGATGGCCAACCGGATAGGCATTACCCTGACGTCTGGGAGTTAGATGCCCAGGATGCTGAGCATCAACAGAATCAGGTGGAGGCGGTCAGCAAGGTCGCCGCAAGGATGTATGCAGTGATTGAGGAGCTGGAGCGTCGCTGTGAAGGCGAAACGGTGCTGGTGGTGAGCCATGGCGATCCACTACAGATATTGCTCACAGCACTCGCCAATAAACCGCTGACGCAACACCGCGAGCAACCTGCCCTGCAGCCTGCCAGTATTACCCCGCTGGGGAGTTAGTCGGGTTGGCAGTGGTTGCGGGAGAGCGGGCAATGAATCGGCATCGCTGGATATAACAATGGGCCTTCGCTGAGGCCCATTGCTTTATCAACTGCTTTATCAATTGCGTTACTTAGTGCCCCAGAATCTGGCTTAAGAATAGCTGGGTACGTTCTGACTGCGGGTTATTGAAGAACGGCTCAGGGGCGTTTTCTTCGATGATTTGCCCTTGGTCCATAAAAATCACCCGGTCGGCGACGGTTTTGGCAAAGCCCATTTCGTGGGTCACACACAGCATGGTCATGCCTTCATTGGCAAGCTCCACCATGACGTCTAGCACTTCCTTGATCATTTCTGGGTCAAGCGCCGACGTTGGTTCGTCGAATAGCATGACGTCAGGGTGCATGCACAGTGAGCGGGCAATGGCGACCCGCTGCTGCTGGCCGCCGGAAAGCTGACCCGGGTACTTAAGCGCCTGTTCAGCAATACGCACCCGTTCTAAGTATTGCATAGCCATTTCTTCCGCCTCGCGGCGCGGCTTTTTTTGCACCCACATGGGCGCTATACAGCAGTTTTCCAGCACTGTTAAGTGAGGGAAGAGGTTGAAGTGCTGGAATACCATGCCCACGCTACGGCGGATTTGCTCGATACGCTTAACGTCTTGGGTAAGCGGTACGCCGCCTACCACGATATCGCCTTGCTGGTGCTCTTCCAGGTGGTTAATGCAGCGAATCAAGGTTGACTTGCCCGAGCCTGAAGGCCCGCAAATAACAATACGCTCGCCGCGCTTTACTTCCAGGTCGATATCGCGCAGCACGTGAAAATCGCCGTACCATTTATTAACGCCGCGCATTTCAACCATCAGGTCAGAAGTAGGAGTACCAGAGATGTCGGTAGCTGCTTGAGTCATGTCTTTATCCTGCTAAAAAATCGTTAATAAAAGCGGCGTTAGTGCTTATGACCGGTGTGTAGCTTGCGCTCTAAATACTGGCTATAGCGCGACATGCTGAAACAGAAGACCCAGAACATGAAGGCGGCAAAGACATAGCCTTCCAGCGAGAAGCCCAGCCAGCGTGAGTCGGCCAGCGCCGCTTGCACGATCCCCAATAGGTCAAATAGCCCGATGATCATGACCAGGGTGGTGTCTTTAAACAGCGAAATGAAGGTATTCACGATGCCGGGAATCATCATTTTCAGCGCCTGGGGAAGCACAATCAGCCCCATACGCTTCCAGTAGGTCATGCCGAGCGCAGCAGCAGCCTCTTCCTGGCCTTTTGGAATGGCTTGCAGGCCGCCACGAATAACCTCGGCCATGTAGGCGCTTTGGAATAGCGTTAGGCCGATCAGCGCCCGTACTAAACGGTCTACATTCATTTCAGAGGGTAGGAACAGCGGCAGCATTACCGAGGCCATGAATAGCACCGTAATCAACGGTACCCCACGCCAGAACTCGATAAATACGACGCAGAAACTTTTCACGATAGGCATATTGGAGCGCCGCCCCAGCGCCAGCACAATGCCGATAGGCAGTGCGCCCACCATACCGACGGTGGCCAGCAGCAGGGTTAGCAGTAAGCCACCCCAGCGATGCGTAGGCACGCGAGGCATGTCAAAGTAGCCGCCGTGCAGCAGCACATAGGCAACGATGGGGAAACCGACGAGCGCAAATATCGCCACCCAACGTTTGAGGGGCAGGCGGGGAATGGCCAGCCAAGCTATCAGCGTAAAGAAACCAGCAAAGACGATGTTGGCGCGCCAGATTTCCTCACGGGGATACAAGCCGTAGATGAACTGGGTGAAGCGTGCATTGATGAAGACCCAGCAAGCCCCTTCCCGAGAGCAGTCATCTCGTGTGGTACCGATCCAATCGGCATTCAAAAACGCCCACTGAACGGTGGGAACGACAAGCAAATAGAGTATGTAAAGCCCGATTAGGGTAAAGATAGTATTGATCGGGCCGTTGAACAGATTGGCACGTAGCCAGGCAACTGCCCCGACAGAACTACTCGGGGCTGGCCGCTCTTTAATGATTGTTTGATTATGGATCATGTAAATATCCTCACCGTCGGCCTAGCGTTCAACCAGTGCCACTCGGGCGTTGAACCAGTTCATAAACATGGACACCAGCAGGCTGATGGTTAGGTAGACCGCCATGGTCATTGCAATGACCTCAATGGCTTGGCCGGTCTGGTTCAGCGTGGTGCCTGCAAACACCGAGACAAGGTCGGGATAACCGATGGCGGTTGCCAGCGACGAGTTCTTAATCAAGTTCAAGTACTGGCTGGTTAGCGGCGGAATAATGACGCGCAGTGCCTGAGGGATAACCACCAGACGAAGTACTAGGTTACGTGGCAGGCTTAGTGCCTGGGCAGCTTCCGTTTGCCCGTGCGAAATTGCCTGAATGCCAGAGCGGACAATTTCAGCAATAAATGAGGCGGTATAAATCGACAGTGCCAGCCAAAGCGCGAGGAATTCGGGGATTACCGTAATACCGCCACGGAAATTAAAGCCGCGTAATTCCGGCATTTCCCAGGTAACCGGCACGCCAGTGGCAACTAGCACTAACAGCGGTAAGCCAAAAATCAGCAAAAACGAGATCCAGTAAGCTGGCAGGCGTTTGCCTGTGGCTTCATGGCGACGCTTGTTCCATATCACCAGGGCAATACTGGCAACAATGGCGACAAGGAAGGTAAGAGGGATCAAGCCAAAGCCAGACTCAAACAGCGGCTGGGGTAAATACAATCCGCGTACGTTGAGAAAGAGGGCCTCGCCAAATGCCAGGCTATCTCTGGCGCTTGGCAGCGTACGTAATACCGCAAAGTACCAGAAGAATATTTGCAGTAGCAGCGGAATATTGCGGAAGGTTTCGATATAGGCGGTGGCTAAGCGCGCTAGCAGCCAGTTAGGCGACAGGCGGGCGATGCCAACAATAAAGCCAATGATGGTCGCGGCCAATACCCCTAGGCCACCCACCAGCAACGTATTCAGTAAGCCAACCAGGAAGGTACGGCCATAAGTGCTCTGAGATGAGTAGTCGATCAGACTCTGCACAATCCCAAAGCCTGCGGTGTTGCCCAAGAAACCAAACCCGGTGGTGATACCACGTGCGGATAAGTTGTCTTGGACATTACCGACAATGTAGAGCAGAAAGGCTGCCACAGCGGCGACGAGGAGTAGCTGGAAAATAAGCGCACGTTTGGCGCGATCTCGCCAAAACGGCGGCTTGTGGCCAGCGGGACGAGTGTTAGGACTTACGGACATGGAAGGCGTCTCCGCGATACGGACGGTCAATCAGATGGCCCGCCGATGCCCTTGGAAGGATGGAACGGCGGGCCGGGGTCAAACGAGACGCTTAGCGAATCGGCGGTGCGTACTGGAAGCCACCTTGGTTCCAGAGGGCGTTAACACCGCGCTCAATTTCAAGCGGAGAGCCCATACCGACGTTGCGCTCAAAGCTTTCGCCGTAGTTACCGACTTGGCTCAGGATGTTGTAGGCCCAATCGGCTTCTAAGCCCATACCTTCACCGTAGTTGCCATCTTGGCCAAGTAGGCGGGCAACATCAGGATTCTCAGAGCTGAGCATCTCCTCGGCATTTTCGCTGGTGACGCCATACTCTTCGCCGTTAATCATGGCGAATAACGACCACTTCACGATGTTAAACCATACATCGTCGCCTTGACGTACCACAGGGCCCAGAGGCTCCTTGGAAATAATGTCGGGTAGAATGACCGCGCTGTCCGGTTCATCTAGCTGAATACGCAGTGCCGCCAGCTGAGAGGTATCCGAGGTTAATACATCACAGCGCCCAGACTGGAAGCCACCCACGGTTTGTTCAGAGGTATCAAATACAATGGGGTCGAACTGCATGTCGTTGGCGCGGAAGTAGTCGGCTACGTTGAGTTCGGTCGTGGTGCCAGACTGAATACAAATAGCGGCACCATCCAATTCGTCGGCACCACTCAGACCCAGAGCGCGGTTAACTAGGAAGCCGATACCGTCGTAAAAGGTCACGCCAGTGAAGTTGAGGCCCAGCGTGGTGTCACGAGTGGTGGTCCAAGTGGTATTACGTGATAGTACGTCGACTTCGCCAGACTGCAGGGCCGTAAAACGCTCTACAGCGTTCAGGGAAATGTAGTTCACCGCATCAGCATCACCGAGAACGGCGGCGGCAACGGCACGACATACGTCAACGTCGAGTCCTTGCCAGTTACCTTCATCGTCCGGGGCGGAAAAGCCTGGCAGGCCGTCGCTGACGCCGCACTGTACGGCGCCGCGTTCCATCGTGTCTTCTAACGTATCAGCTTGAGCAGTGGCGACACCGGCCAACGTGATAGCACCCGCGGAGGCCAGCAGTACCAAGTGTTTTTTATTCATCATGGTCGTTCCCCTTACTCGATTTAATGTCGTTATGCATGCAGATGCATGACACTAGAAGCTAGCAAGGAAGGTGCCAGAAAGGATATGTCGTCAAATTCAACGCTTTTCAACGCAAAATGCCTGCTGTATACGAAAGTATTGGTGCAAAAAGAAACATTAGCGACTAGTGATTGCTCTATTTTGATGCATAGTCGCTAATGTGGCTGTTAGCTTAAAAAATAGTGTCGCTCAGTGTGATGGATTAACGGGCTTGAAGGATGAATAGGATTAACGAATAGGGGGTGCGTACTGAATGCCGCCATCTTTCCACAAGGCGTTTAAGCCTCTGGCAATCTTGAAGTCAGAGTCGGCACCAACGTTTCTATCAAAGATATCGGCGTAGTTACCCACCTGCTTGATAATTTGGTACGCCCAATCGGTATTGATGCCCATTGGCTCGCCAAAGTCACCATCTTGACCAAGCAGGCGCATGACATCAGGATTCTCCGAATTAAGCTGTTCATCTACGTTAGCTTGTGTAATGCCCAGCTCTTCCGCATTTAGCATGGCAAACAGCGACCACTTCACAAGATTGAACCACTGGTCATCATTTTGACGAACGGCTGGGCCCAGCGGTTCTTTCGAGATAATTTCAGGGAGCACGACCGCCATGTCGGGATCAGCAAGCTGCATCCGCTGGGCATACAGTTGGGAAGCGTCGGAGCTTAAAACATCGCAACGACCCGCTTCAAAGCCAGCAATAGACTGCTCCGGCGCATCAAAAACGACAGCATCATAAGTCATGCCGTTGATGCGGAAGTAATCAGAAAGATTGAGTTCGCTGGTGGTGCCAGACTGGGTACAAACTGCCGCGCCATCAAGCTCTTTGGCGCTTTGCACGCCTAGATCGCTGGCCACCATAAAGGCTTGGCCATCGTAGTAACTTACGCCGGTAAAATTCATCCCCATCGTTGTGTCACGGCTCGAGGTCCAGGTCGTGGTGCGTGATAGGACATCGACTTCGCCAGACTGCAGCGCGGTGAAACGTTCTACCGAGTCGAGTGGCACGAAATCTACTTTTGTCGCGTCACCAAGCGCCGCAGCGGCAATGGCACGGCATACATCGGTATCCAGGCCCCGGTATTGGTCGTTGTCATCTAATGACGAAAAGCCTGGCTGGGCGGCGTTGACGCCACAACGTACGCTATCGCGCTCCTGAACGGTTTCCAGCGTGCTGGCCATGGCCATCGCCGGTACTAAAACACCAATTCCTACTCCCAACCAACGAACGGTTTTCATTTGTTATTCCTTAACGTGAAAGGGCAAGTAAACGTAAGCACATAAAAAAAGCCGAGCAATGCTCGGCTTTTTGGCTATTCGCAGGCGCAGTGTTACGCGAAGGCTTTACGCATAAAAGGCGGCAGCGATAGTGCACCACGGTGAGCATCACCAGTGTAGTACTGTAGCGGCATTTTATGCTCAGCGGCAGCCTGTTCGCGGAAGCTTTCAACGCTGGTCGCTTTACCGGCCAACGTGACGCTCCACCAGCCAGAAGGGTAAACCGGCTGTGGGAAGGGCAGTGTGGCCACGCTATCAAAGCCCGCTTCACGCATATCGTTACGCAGTTCGCGAATAATAGAGCCGCTGTGGTAAAGCGGTGATTCGCTTTGCTGCACCATCACACCGCCATTTTTTAGAATACGGTGGCAGCGCTTCAGGAAGTCGGTTTTAAACAGCCCTTCGGCGGGGCCGACCGGGTCGGTAGAGTCGATAATCAGCACGTCGATGCTCTCATCGGCAGCGTCGTCTACCCACTTCACACCGTCTGCAAACAGCAGCTCGGCACGCGGGTCGCCGTTGGCTTCTACCAGCGCTGGGAAGAAACGCTCGGCGGCCTTGGTCACTTCTTCATCGATGTCGATTTGCGTCACTTTTTCAACACCAGGGTGACGTAACACCTCTTTTAACGTGCCGCAGTCGCCGCCGCCAATAATCACTACCCGCTTGGGGTCTTGATGGGTGAACAGCGCCGGGTGGGCTATCATTTCGTGATAGAGGAAGTTGTCGCGATCGGTCAGCATCACGCAGCCATCGAGCACCATCAGGTTGCCGTAGGTCTCCGTGGTATACACTTCCAGGTGCTGGTAGGGACTTTGCACATCCAGCAATTTCTCAGTGACTTTCAGCGAGAAAGCGCTGCCGTGGCTATCAAATACTTCGGTAAACCACTGGTCGTCGCGTAAATCGCTCATTACTTTGCTCCTGGGCGCGGGGCGTTCGTTTGGGTAGGAATGCCTTGATGATACTGCGGGCTTAAATCGTGCAGCGCCTCCATAAAGGCGGTGACGTGGTCAGGGTTGGTGAACTGGCTGATGCCATGGCCCAAGTTAAAGACGTGGCCCGGGCCGTGGCCGTAGCTCTCCAGTACGCGAGCCACTTCGGCGCGAATGGCCGAGGGGCGGGCGAACAGCACGTTGGGGTCGAGATTGCCCTGCAGCGCGACTTTATGGCCCACGCGGGAGCGGGCGTCGGAAAGCTCGGTCGACCAATCGATGCCCAGGGCATCGGCTCCGGCACAGGCGATGTGTTCCAGCCATTGGCCGCCGTTCTTGGTAAACAGAATAACCGGCACATGGCGACCATCGTGCTCACGAATCAGGCCGGAGACAATTTGCTCCATGTAGCGCAGCGAAAATTCCAGGTAGGCGGGGGTTGAAAGCGCACCGCCCCAGGTATCAAAAATCTGTACCGCTTGAGCGCCCGCGCGAATTTGCGCGTTTAGGTAGTCGGTTACCGACTGTGCCAGGGTATCCAGCAACTGGTGCATGGTGTCTGGCGTATCGTAAAGCATGGTTTTCAGATGACGGAAATCTTTGCTGGAGCCGCCTTCCACCATGTAGGTGGCTAGCGTCCAGGGGCTACCCGAAAAGCCAATCAACGGCATGCGGCCGTTCAGCTCACGACGAATGGTCGATACCGCACGCATCACGTAATCGAGATCGCGCTCGGCGTTGGGTACCGTTAACGCTGCAACCTCTTCTGGGGTGCGTACGGTTTTTCTGAATTTAGGGCCTTCACCGGTTTCGAAATAGAGCCCTAGCCCCATCGCATCTGGGATTGTGAGGATGTCGGAGAATAGAATGGCGGCATCTAGCGGGTAACGCTCAAGGGGCTGTAGCGTTACTTCACAAGCTAGGTCATGGTTGCGACACAGATCCATAAAACTGCCAGCATCGGCGCGGCTGGCGCGATATTCTGGCAGGTAGCGGCCTGCTTGGCGCATCATCCACACCGGAGTGCGGTCGACGGGCTGGCGAGCCAGCGCACGAAGAAAACGGTCGTTTTGCAAAGGTGTGGTGGTCATAAACACTTGCTCTTGAGAAGTTTGCCCGCATTGTAAGGGAGTCATTGTACTTGAAGATAACGGTACTTGAAGATAACTGTGTCTGAAGGCGGCAATTGTACTGAAAAACGTACTTAAAAACGCCTCTCCCTGTTGAGACCGTGAGGCTACCGCTGCTTCCTGGTAGAATGTTTTCTTATTTTTCCAACACCGGTGTGGTTAGCTGGTTTGGTTAATCGACGAGGTAACCTGTGACCATTCGCTTCATTGCCGCTTCCCGGCTGCCCACCCCTTGGGCCACATTCACCATGCACGGCTTCGAAGACGAAGCCACGGGTAAAGACCATATCGCCTTAACGCTAGGTGATGTGAGCGGCGGCGAGCCAGTACTGGGGCGCGTGCATTCTGAATGTTTAACCGGCGATGCGCTGTTTTCCATGCGCTGCGACTGCGGCTATCAGTTACAAGAAGCGCTCAAGCGAATTGCCGAAGAAGGTCGTGGCGTGCTGTTCTACCTGCGCCAGGAGGGGCGAGGTATTGGGCTGCTGAATAAAATCCGTGCTTATCATCTGCAAGATCAAGGTGCAGACACGGTTGAAGCCAATGAGCAACTTGGTTTTGGTGCGGACATGCGTCGCTATGACCTGTGTGTGCCGATGCTTAACCACTTGGGTATCACGGCATTAAAACTGATGACCAATAACCCTCGAAAGGTGGATGCGTTAACCCGAGATGGCGTGAATGTGGTTGAGCGCCTGCCGATTACCACAGGCCTAAATCCCCATAATGAGCACTATCTCTCAACCAAAGCGGGCAAGCTTGGCCATATGATGGCGCTGGACGATTTTACCCAGGCCAGCGACGTCGATATTGAACGTAAAGGGTGACTAAGCCCTTTTGTCACACTACTGAACCGCTCTTCTGTCTGAAAGCTTCTAAAGCCCGCTCTCCTGAGTATTTGTTGAGCAGATACTCGGCTGAGTTTCGTTAAGGCTGCGTAATAATCGAGATGTAATTAGCTTATAACTGCCTGAGTGACTATTTTGCATAGTGGGGTAGGGGAAATGATCTTCTCTACGCTGACTATCCTACGTTACGTGACAGAGGTTTGTTATGGCTGAAACAATTATTAAAATTGACCTTAAACAATCACCTTACGAGAACGAACAGATCCATAATCGCTGGCATCCCGATATACCCATGGCCTGCATGGTAAAGCCTGGCGACGACTTTATCGTTGAGTGTCATGACTGGACTGGCGGGCAAATCCATAACAATGATAGCGCCGACGATGTGCGCGATGTGGACTTAACCCAGGTTCACTTTTTATCAGGTCCCGTGGGGGTTGAAGGTGCTGAGCCTGGCGATTTGTTGGTGGTCGATATTCTTGATATTGGTACCTTTGAGGAGAGTCAGTGGGGGTTCAATGGCTTTTTTTCTAAACAGAATGGCGGTGGTTTTTTAACCGAGCACTTCCCAGAGGCTCAAAAGTCGATCTGGGACTTTAACGGCATGTTCACCAAATCCCGACATATTCCTGGTGTCGAGTTTGCTGGTTTAATCCATCCGGGTTTGATTGGCTGCCTACCTTCAAAAGAGATGTTGGCTGAATGGAATAAGCGGGAAAAAGCACTTTACGATACCGAGCCTGACCGTATCCCTCAGTTAGCCGCGCTTCCCTACGCAGATACGGCACATATGGGCAAATTGTCAGGCACTGCCAAGCAACAAGCTGCCGCTGAAGGCGCGCGAACCGTACCGCCCCGTGAACATGGTGGTAATTGTGATATCAAAGATTTATCGCGTGGGTCGACAATTTATTTTCCCGTTTACGTTAAAGATGGTGGCTTGTCGGTAGGCGACCTGCACTTTAGCCAAGGTGATGGGGAAATCACCTTTTGTGGCGCCATTGAGATGGCCGGTTGGATCCACTTGCGGGTTAACCTGATCAAAGGCGGGATGGAGAAGTACGCCATCAAGAACCCTATTTTCAAACCGAGTCCTATCACGCCGAAATACGATGATTACCTGATTTTTGAAGGGGTGTCGGTAGACGAGCAGGGTAAACAGCACTACCTGGATGTACATGTGGCTTATCGTCAGGCCGTTCTCAATGCCATCGAATATCTCAAAAAATTTGGTTACACCGGTGCTCAAGCCTACTCGCTACTAGGCTGCGCGCCCGTACAAGGGCATATCAGTGGCGTTGTCGATATTCCCAATGCTTGCGCAACACTTTGGCTGCCAACGGATATTTTTGATATTGATGTGAAGCCGAATGCCAATGGGCCTGGAGCGCAAGTCGCCCAGGGGGCTGATCTGCCGCTCTCCAAAGATAAGTAGAGCGCTTAGCCACCGCTGCATTGAGAAAGGCAGCGACACGCCAGTATCGCTGCCTGTTTAAAATGGATGCTAACAAGGAGAAAGTGGTATGCCTCTCTATGACTATAAATGTGCTACCCATGGCTTGTTCCACGAACTGGTTCCACTGCGCGAAGTAGGTGATGCTTGCGCTTGCCCAACGTGTGGAACGCTGTCACCACGAGTACTGCTGGTCGCCCCTCAGTTATTAACGATGGACCCAGCGCGGCGCAGCGCTTTTGCACGGAATGAAAAAGCCGCACACGAGCCCAGGCATGGTAACCAGCAGAGTGAGCACGAAAAAGGCTGTTGTCATCAAGAACGTCATAAGCCCCAAGTATTTTATACGGCGGAAGGCAATAAAATGTTCCCTTCCGCACGGCCTTGGATGATAAGTCATTAAAGCCACGTTACCTGCGCCAGCGTTGTAGGTATTGAACGCATGGAGTGATAATGGTGGGGCGTGGCATATCAGGAGCGCCCCAGGATGAAGGCTCTAGATGAACAACGGCGTGACGTGCTGCCTCAACAGCAGGGTGAGTTCAGCATTGTCGAAGAGTGGTTACACAGCATTACCCACGGGGTTGGCGCTGTGCTCAGCTTGGTGGGTATGGTCGTGCTGCTGGTAGTAGCGAGCTTGGCCGCCCACGTCGACCCTTGGAAAATTGTCAGCCTGAGCCTGTACGGCACCACGTTAGTCCTGCTTTATACTGCTTCGACTTTTTATCATGGCATTTCTCATCGGCGCTGGAAGCAACGCTTCCAGCTGCTTGACCATTGCGCAATTTACTTGCTTATCGCGGGCACTTATACGCCTTTTCTGCTCGTTAATATGCGCGGCACCACGGGCTGGGTGTTATTTACCGCCGTGTGGTCGCTAGCGCTAGTGGGAATTGGCTGCAAACTGCTCTGGCCACAGCGTTTCGCGGTACTACGCGTGGCTATCTATTTACTGATGGGCTGGATGATCGTCCTGGCCTCTAGAGAGATGGCGGCCAGTCTGTCGGTGACCGGCATCGCTCTGCTTGCCGCAGGGGGAATCATCTACACGCTAGGGGTTATCTTCTATGCCGTGCGTGCCATTCCCTACAATCACGCTATATGGCATCTGTTTGTGATTGCCGGAAGTATTTGCCACTACTTTGCCGTCTACAGCGCTGTTCTACCTCATGGGGCGGTTACCTAGCGATCAACTGCCGCTTCTTGCTCTTTTTCCACGGCACGGGCTAGCGCTGGGCGCTCAGCGTGACGTGCGCGGTAGACAGCTAGGGGTTCAGGCAGTCGGTGTTTCATACTGGCTGCCCACGTTAACGTATGGGTAAGGAAGATATCTGCCAGGGTGAACGTCTCGCCGACTAACGTCTCCTGGCCCTGGTAACGGCGTTCTAGTGCTAGCAGTGCCCGCTGAAATTCCCAGGCGGCGGTGGGCAATACTGAAGGCACGCGCTTATCTTGGGGGAGCGCAAATTTATGCTTGGCCTGAAGCCACAGCGGTTGCTCGATTTCGGTGACGATAAAGCTTAGCCACTGGTCGACCTGCGCTCGCTCAGCGGCGCTTTCTGGCAGAAGGCGGCCATCACCGTATTGCTCGGCTAGATAACGGCAGATAGGTGCCGATTCAAACAGCGTTAGCTCGCCATCTTCAATCACTGGCACCTTGCCATCTGGGTGGCGGGCTAGGTGCTCAGCAGTTTGTCCCTCGCCGCTATCCAATGCGACATGCTGGCAGCGGTACTCCAGGCCAAGCTCTTCAAGTGTCCAGGTAACCCGCAGCGAGCGAGAGTTCGGAAAACTGTAGTTCGTTATCATTAGGCGGCTCCTAAGCAGCGCGGTGAGGCTTTAATGTAGCGAGTGCTTAGAAACCTGTCGAGCTACCGGTCTCGGGCGCTGCGGATGCGTTCGTATGCGTTGCCAATTTCGCTGGTGCGTGCCTGGGCCACTTCACGCATGCTTTCAGGCAGCCCTTTGCCTGCGAGCTTATCGGGGTGGTTTTGGCTCATCAGGCGGCGGTACGCTTTCTTAATCTCGGCGTCGCTGGCATCTTCACTCACGCCCAGTACTTGATAGGCGTCTTTCAATGCCTCTTCGCTGGAGCCCTGCGAATTCGCGGCGGCACCGTGAAGCATGGCTTCGATTTGCTGCACTTCGGCGTCGCTACAGCCTACGCCGCGGGCCACGCGCAAAATCATCTCGTGCTCGGCAGGATGCAGCACGCCGTCGGCCGCAATGGCGGTTAACTGAACCTGCAAAAACACTTGGCGTAAAACCGGTTGGCGCTGGGTCAATCGGTTAACGTTCGCCAGCTCTGCATCAAGGTTAAAGCCGTCGGAGCGTCCGCGCTCGAAGGCCGCTCGCGCCTTGGCACGCTGTTCGCCTTGAAGATGCATTTGGTCGAACAGTTTTTCGGCCACGCCCAGCTCGCCATCGGTGACTTTACCGTCGGCTTGGCACAAGCAACCCATTACCGAGAAGATCGACTCTAAAAAGCCTTCTTGGATTTGTGTGCGGGCAGCGTTTAAGCGGCGGCTAATGCGTCGCCCTAGCCACCAGCCCAGCCCACCACCGACCAGCAGGCCAATGGGGCCGCCGACAGCAAGGCCAATCAGGCCAAACAAAATAATCAAAAATAGCATGGTGTTCTCAGCCGTTGAAAAGTGAAAAGTTACGGGAGACGAGCGCGAATAGCGCGCTCGATTCCGTCGGCATCCAGACCGCAGTCACGTAGCAACTCTGCGGGGGTGCCGTGTTCAACAAAGGTGTCAGGTAGGCCTAAATTGAGCACCTCGATTTGTACCCCTTCCGCGTGCAGCAGCTCGTTCACAGCGCTGCCTGCACCACCGGCGATCACATTCTCTTCCAGAGTGACCAGCAGCTCATGTTCATCGGCGGCATGCAGCACGGTGTCTCGGTCCAGTGGCTTGATAGAGCGCATATTGATATGCGTTGCGTCGAGCTTTTCGGCAACCTCAGCGGCGGCGCTGTTGACGCTACCAAATGCCAGCAATGCAATGCGTACACCTTCAGTCCCAGCGTCGCGGCGTAGCTGTGCTTGGCCAATGGGCAGCGGCTCTAAGTGTTCAGGAATGGCTGCGCCCGGGCCTGTGCCACGTGGGTAGCGAACCGCTGCTGGGCCTGGGTGATGGTAAGCGGCGCTAAGCATGGCGCGGCACTCTGCTTCATCAGCAGGGGCTAAAATCACCATGCCCGGAATGCAACGTAAAAAAGACAAATCCATGCTGCCGTGATGCGTTGGTCCGTCTTCACCCACAAGGCCTGCGCGGTCAATTGCAAATGTTACGTCTAGATTCTGGACGGCCACATCGTGAATAAGTTGGTCGTAGCCGCGCTGTAAGAACGTGGAATAGATCGCCACAACAGGCTTCATGCTCTCGCAGGCCATGCCCGCAGCGAGCGTTACGGCATGCTGCTCGGCGATCGCGACATCAAAATAGCGCTCAGGATACTGCTGGGAGAAACGAATTAAATCCGAGCCTTCGCCCATGGCGGGGGTAATTCCCATCAGCCGTGAATCGGTGGCTGCCATATCGCACAGCCAGTCGCCGAACACGTTGCAGTACTTTTTCTTAGCCGGGGCCTTGGGCGCTGCCGCGGGCTTCACCAGTGGCGCATTGGCAGTGGCGCTGGGCTTTTCTAGCTTAGTGATGGCGTGGTAGCCAATCTGGTCAGCTTCGGCGGGCAGAAAACCTTTACCCTTAACTGTTTTGATATGCAGAAATTGGGGGCCGTCCTGGTCGCGCAGGTTGCGCAATGTTTCGGTGAGCGCCTCCAGGTCGTGGCCATCGATCGGGCCGATGTAGTGAAAGCCCATTTCTTCAAATAGCGTGGCAGGGCTCACCATGCCTTTCATGTGCTCTTCGGTGCGCTTGGCAAGCTCGAGTGCGCCCGGCAGATGGGAGAGCACTTTTTTGCCTTCTTCACGCATCTTAAGGAAGGGCTTACTAGACAGTACACGGGCTAGATAGGTCGCGATGCCGCCAACATTTTCCGAGATCGACATCTCATTGTCGTTCAGCACCACTAGCATATTGGCGTTAACGTGGCCCGCATGGGCCAGTGCTTCAAACGCCATTCCCGCAGTGAGTGCGCCATCGCCAATAATGGCGCACACACGACGCGGGTCGTTTTGTGCCTGGGCGGCTAGCGCCATCCCCAGGGCGGCTGAAATTGACGTGCTGGAGTGGCCAACACCGAAGGTGTCGTAATCAGATTCTGCGCGGCGGGGAAACGCTGCTAGGCCGCCATGCTGGCGAATACTGAGCATCGCTTCGCGTCGCCCAGTTAAAATTTTATGCGGGTACGCTTGATGGCCTACGTCCCACACCAAACGGTCTTTGGGCGTATGAAATGCGTGGTGCAGCGCTACGGTCAGTTCCACAACGCCCAGGCCTGCACCGAAGTGGCCGCCTGTCACACCCACGCTGTATAGCAAGTAGGCACGTAGTTCGTCAGCCAACTGGGCAAGCTGCCTAGCATTCATGGCCCGCAGTGCAGCGGGATGATCAAAAGAGTCGAGCAGCGGCGTTGCCGGGCGCTCGCGGGGAATCTCGTCGAACAGCTTCATAGGCATGTTTTCATGGACAGGGTCATGGACATCGTTTAGTGGTCGCGCTCGATCATATAGTGGGCAAGATCGGCCAGCGGTGCGCCTTGCTCGCCAAGCGGGGCGAGGGCGGCAATGGCCTCTTCGATAAGCATATTTGCTTTGCGTTGTGCGCCGGAAAGTCCCAGTAAGCTGGGGTAAGTCGGCTTGGCACGTGCAGCATCAGCGCCAGAGATTTTACCCAGTGTGACGGTATCGCCCGTCACATCAAGGACATCGTCATGAATCTGGAAGGCTAGACCAATGGCGCGGGCGTAGCGAATCAGAGCGGCAAGCCGAGGATCGTTTTCATCCACCGCGACTAAGCCGCCTAAGCGCACGGCGGCCACAATCAGCGCGCCAGTTTTGTGGGCATGCATATGAGCCAAGGCATCCACGTCCGGATGGCCACCTACGGCGGCTAAGTCGAGTGCCTGGCCTGCGACCATTCCTGCCCGGCCAGAGGCAACGGCCAGCGTGGTGACTATGCTGCCAAGCCGTGGATGAGGCTGGCTGGCAAGTACCTCGAAGGCCAGTGCTTGCAGTGCGTCTCCCGCTAAAATTGCGGTGGCTTCATCGAACGCTTTATGCACAGTGGGTTGGCCGCGACGCAGGTCGTCATCGTCCATGGCAGGCAAATCGTCATGAATCAATGAGTACGCATGAATCAGCTCAATGGCTGCTGCAGGTGCATCCAGCGCGTCGTCCCGCGCCCCTAGCGCGTTACCTGCGAGATATACCAGCAGTGGCCGCAAGCGCTTACCACCTACCAATAGGCCGTGACGCATAGCGGCTTCCAGGCGCGGCGCGATGGCTGGTTGGGAGTCAAACAAGGCTGAAAGTGTGGCATCCACCCGCGCGTTACTCGCGTGGCGCAGCGTCGCCAGTTGAGAAGCATTAGCCGTCGTTACCATGGCGGCGTTTCCTCGCTGTCGTTGCCGTGATGAGTGGCATTGTCCGTTTCTGGAACCGTCGCGAAAGAGGTAACGTCAAGCTTACCATCGCGGTCTTCACTTAATGCGCGAACTTTTAGTTCGGCGTTGTCGAGCCGCTGCTGGGCTTCACGCGTGAGTCTCACGCCTTGTTCAAACGCGGTCAGAGCGTTCTCCAATGAGAGTTCGCCGGACTCAAGGCGTTCCACAATGGTTTCAAGCTGTGAAACCGTTGCGGCGAAATCTTGCGCTGGTGGAGTGTTATCGCTCATTGGGTAAGGCCTACTATTTTGCTGGCGCCCTGACGCTGATTACGGGCGGCGAATGTGACTATAGCCGTGTTATCAAAAAATAAACGCCCAGTATACACCGAGCTAAGGGGGTGGCGTCTGCCCTCATCCTGGGTCAATTCTGCTACTTGCGTCTGGTTCATCTTGTAAACGCACACTTTTCATCATCTCAAGACGCCGAGAGCGGCAGTGATTGTGCTACCATATGCGCCTTCCGTGAACCGATACACGGCGCATGCCGCCGACCATAGAGGTTGATTCAGCCATGGCCAAAACGTCCCTGGACAAGAGCAAGATCAAGATCCTGCTGCTCGAGGGCGTCCACCAAAGCGCGGTGGACAATTTTCACAACGCAGGTTATGAGAACATCGAGCACCTGCCGACATCGCTAGATGAAGCGTCGCTGATCGAAAAGATTCGTGATGTGCACTTCATCGGCATTCGCTCGCGTACGCAGCTCAATGAGCGCGTATTTGACGCGGCAGAAAAGCTGGTGGGCGTTGGCTGTTTCTGTATCGGAACGAACCAGGTTGACTTGACGGCAGCCCTTAAGCGCGGCATCGCGGTGTTTAACGCGCCGTACTCCAATACCCGTTCGGTCGCAGAGTTAGTGCTGGCGGAAGCCATCATGCTGCTACGTGGTATCCCCGAGAAGAATGCTCGCGCCCACCAAGGCGGCTGGCTGAAATCGGCGAAAAACTCCCACGAAGCGCGGGGCAAAACCCTGGGTATCGTTGGTTACGGTAGCATCGGTGCGCAGCTTTCAGTATTGGCTGAATCGCTTGGCTTCAATGTTATCTATTACGATGTGATCACCAAGCTAGGCATGGGCAATGCGAATCAGGTAGCGAGCCTGGAGCAATTGTTAGAACGCTCTGACGTGGTTAGCCTACACGTTCCTGACTTGCCTGCTACGCGCTGGATGATTGGCGAGAAAGAGATCGCGGCCATGAAACAGGGCGCCATCCTGATTAACGCAGCCCGTGGTAGCGTTGTTGAGATTGAACCACTGGCAGAGGCGATTAAGGCTGGCAAGCTGAACGGTGCCGCTATTGATGTCTTCCCGGTAGAGCCGAAAGGCAACGATGAAGAGTTCCAAAGCCCGCTACGCGGCCTGGATAACGTGATTTTAACGCCCCATATCGGTGGTTCTACCCTGGAAGCTCAGGAGAATATCGGTATTGAGGTGGCTGAAAAGCTGATTACTTATTCGGATAATGGCACCACGGTTACCTCTGTTAACTTCCCCGAAGTAGCGCTGCCCGCTCACCCGGATAAGCACCGTCTGTTGCACATTCATGACAACGTGCCTGGCGTGTTATCGCAAATTAACCGCGTACTGTCTGAAAACGGCATCAACATTTCAGGTCAGTACCTGCAAACCAATGACAAAGTGGGCTACGTGGTCATTGATGTCGATAAAGCCTATGGCCCACAGGCCCTAGAAGCGTTGAAGAAAGTTGAGCACACGCTGAAAATTCGCGCGCTGTACTCGTCGCATAATAGTTAAACACTGCTGTCAGCGTGATCATCTAAAACGGCCTCACTTTTGAGGCCGTTTTTCGTTTCAGGGCTGAGGTTGCGCTAGGCTAGATCAAACAGCAGCACTTCGGCTGCTTGTCCGCCGGTTACGCTAAACGTCTCACCCGGTTGAAAGGCGGCGGCATCTCCAGAGCCAAGGGTTTCGCCGTTAACGTCAATCGTGCCTTTCACCACATGCAACCAGGCATAGCGTGACGGTGGGGCCGCCGCCTGCTCGCCAGCGTCGAACAAGCCAGCGTAGAGGTTAACGTCTTGGTTAACGCTCACCGACCCTTCGCGACCATCTTGAGAAGCGACTAAGCGCCACTGTCCCTGGCGTTCAGCGATTGGAAAGGCTTTCTGCTCATAACTAGGGGCAATGCCGCGCTTGGCAGGCTCGATCCAAATCTGCAGGAAATGCAGCCCGTTCTCTTTTGAATGATTAAACTCGCTGTGCAATACGCCAGTACCTGCGGACATACGCTGTACATCGCCCGGGCGCATGACTTCACCGTTACCCATATTATCGCGATGCTCCATTTCCCCTTCCAGCACGTAGGAGATGATATCCATATCCTGGTGAGGGTGGGCGCCAAAACCATTGCCAGGGGCTACCCGGTCTTCATTAATTACCCGCAGCGCGCGGAATCCCATATGGTTAGGATCCACATAGTTGGCGAACGAAAAGGTGTGGAAAGAACGCAGCCAGCCGTGGTCGGCATAGCCCCGCTCGTTAGAACGACGGATGTGCATGGTGTTCTCCGAAAACGTCGTAGGAATAACACCAATATACGCCCGCTCGACGGGCGCGTGGGGTGAAGCTTTTTAGATGGTCAGATCGAATAAATCGACGATTGATCAGCGCCCCCTAGTCATTGTCAGGCAGAGCAGCACTTTGCCTGAATTGTTTGCTAAACTATGCGCGTTTATTTACCCGGTCCGCCCTTTGCGAGGGCGACTACCAGGAGTATTCCATGACGGAAACCACCCAAATGCCGCCCATTGTGGTCGCGGCACTGTATAAGTTTGTCACTCTGAACGACTTTGAAGCCCTGCGTGAGCCTCTGCGTCAGACAATGGTCGATAACAACGTTAAAGGCACGCTGCTGTTGGCTAAAGAAGGCATTAACGGCACCGTGGCGGGCACTCGTGAGGGCATTGATGCCCTGCTGGCCTGGCTGACCGCCGACCCTCGCTTAAGCGATATCGACCACAAAGAGTCCTACTGTGACGAAACGCCGTTTTACCGTACTAAGGTGAAACTGAAAAAAGAGATCGTCACCCTGGGCGTGCCGGATATTGATCCCAACGATACCGTTGGCACCTACGTGGAGCCGGAAGATTGGAATGACGTGATCTCCGACCCGGACGTGCTGGTGATTGATACCCGCAATGATTACGAAGTGGCGATTGGTAGCTTTGAGCGGGCGATTGACCCGAAAACGACCACCTTCCGTGAGTTTCCTGAGTACGTGCGTGAGCACTACAACCCAGAAAAGCACAAGAAAGTCGCGATGTTTTGCACCGGTGGCATCCGTTGTGAAAAGGCCTCCAGCTTTATGCTGAAAGAGGGCTTTGAAGAGGTCTATCATCTTAAAGGCGGTGTGCTGAACTACCTCGAAAAGGTCCCGGAAGAGCAGTCCTTATGGCGTGGTGAGTGTTTCGTGTTTGATAACCGCGTCACCGTGCGCCACGACCTTAGCGAAGGTGAGCATGAGCAGTGCCACGCTTGCCGTATGCCTATTTCGCTTGATGATATGCAGTCATCGGCCTACGAGCCGGGCATCAGCTGCCCTCACTGCATCGACTCACTCCCCGAAAAAACCCGCGCTGCCGCCCGAGAGCGTCAACGCCAAATCGAACTGGCTAAGGCCCGTGGTGAACCCCATCCTCTAGGCTATAACCAGCGCAAGGGCAACCGCGCAAACACGTAACTCACGAGGCCTCCTGCTCTTCAGGAGGCCTCTTTGGTCGTATCTCGCCAACATTAGCCTTTGTACGCGCTAGACTGAGCAACTCTCGACTGTCTAGGAGCTTTCTATGTCTGCCTCTTCAGATGCGCCACTGGCGTCTTCAGAACTTCTGCAACGCACTGATTATCAAGGGGTAACGACCCTTACGTTAAACCAGCCTGAACGCTTTAATGCATTGTCTGAGGATATGTTGACGGCGCTGCAACGTGCGCTTGATGACATTGCCCAGGATGAGCATGTGCGCTGCGTGGTGTTGGCTGCGAACGGCAAGGCATTTTGCGCAGGGCATGACTTAAAGCAGATGCGTGCGAACCCTGATAAAGCCTACTACCAAACACTGTTTGCTCGCTGTGGCGCGGTGATGCAGAGCATCGTTAACTTGCCTGTCCCTGTGATTGCTAAAGTTCAGGGCATTGCGACAGCCGCTGGCTGCCAGCTCGTCGCTAGCTGTGATTTGGCTGTGGCAGCTAGCAATGCCCGATTTGCTGTGTCAGGAATCAATGTGGGGCTGTTCTGTTCGACACCTGCAGTAGCACTGTCGCGTAATGTGTCGCGAAAGCGGGCGATGGAAATGCTGCTGACCGGCGAGTTCATCAGCGCCTCCCAGGCCGCGGACTGGGGGCTTATCAACCGGGTTGCCGAAGAGAGCGAACTCGATAGTGCCGTGGGCGAACTCACTGCGAGCATCTGCGCCAAGAGCGCAGTGGCGGTGCGCACTGGCAAAGCCATGTTCGCACGGCAGCTAGCGATGCCGTTAGCGGAAGCCTATGCGTTTGCTGGCGAAACCATGGCGTGCAACATGTTGGCAGACGATGCAGCTGAGGGTATTGATGCCTTCATCGCCAAGCGCCCACCTCAGTGGCGCCATCGCTAGCAACGCTTGAGATATCATTGGTGGAATTTGTTTCCGTAAACGCGACAGCGGCCCCGCTGGCGCGTTATCCTCCCTCACTTTATGCCTTCAGGAGAGGCGCTTTCAGGAGAAAGTAAGGTGAGTGACGTAAAGCGTAGGTCAGTCGGACGTCCGGCGGGGGCCACCAAGGCGAGCGGTGGGCACAGCCAATCATTAGTACGTGGCCTCACGCTGTTAGAGCATTTGTCGGCAAGCCCATTAGGGTTAGCTTTATCGGAGTTGGCGGAAATGGCTGATCTCGCGCCATCCACCACTCACCGATTGTTACAAGCGCTACAAAGCCAGGGGTTCGTGACGCAAGAGAGTGAGCAGGGACTTTGGCGCATTGATGTTAAAACCTTCCGCATTGGTAATAGCTTTTTAGAAGCACGTGATGTCGTCGCCCAAAGCCGGCCCTTTTTACGCCGTTTAACCGCAGAAACGGGGGAAACGGCGAACCTGGGGATTCGGGATGGTGCGACGGCGGTCTTTCTTGCCCAGCATGAGTCGCCGCAGATGATGCGGATGATTACTCGTCTAGGCTCGCGGGCGCCGCTGCATGCTTCTGGGGTGGGCAAAGCCCTACTGGCTTGGATGAGTGAAGACGAGCGTACCGCGCTGCTTAAAGGTTACGACCTTGCCCGAGTGACTGAAAATACCCTGCATCAATCCGATGAGCTGTTGATCGAAATGGCGACTATTCGTGCTCAGGGATTTGCCTGCGACCGCGAGGAGCATGCGGTGGGTTTACACTGCGTGGCCGCCTGTATTCACGATGAGCATGGCACACCGCTGGCAGCCATTTCAGTCTCTGGACCCATGGCGCGTATTCCTGAAGAGCGCCTATTGGCGCTAGGTGCGTTAGTGCGCACCATCGCCGACGAAATCACCCTTCAGTTAGGTGGCCAACTGCCTCGATAAGCGGTGCTTTGCGCACCTGCAGTGACTGACAAAGACGGCACTCATTATGTTTAGCCTATTCTGGGTGGCGTTGGCTAGCGCCACCTTACTGCCTGGCGGTTCAGAGGTGTGGCTGGCACGGTTGTGGTGCTTAGGTGAGCCCGCGTTGGGGCTTTGGCTCGTCGCCACCGCTGGCAACACCCTGGGCAGTATGATCAATGTGGCGCTGGGACGTTATGCCCGCCAGTTTCAACATCGTCGCTGGTTCCCCGCGTCACCCACTGGATTAGCGCGTGCAGAGCGTTGGTACAAACGTTTTGGTGAAGTTAGCTTGCTGCTCTCGTGGGCACCCGTTCTGGGTGATCCCCTTACTGTACTCGCAGGTATCTTTAGATTGCCCTGGTGGCGTGCGTTGCTCTGGATTGTGGTGGCCAAAGGGGCGCGCTATGCACTGTTGTTGGCGCTAGCCCACCAATGGCTGGCGCCGCTGTGCGGATAAATCGACAGATGATGCCAGCTTAACTCGCGTTGATGTCACAAATATTGACGCGGCGAGTGGCGAGCCACGCTCTTTTTCTCATGTTACCCTGTTTATCAATTATACAAATCTTGCACTCGCCGAGAGTGCAATATGAATAGCGTGCACTATGATGTGCATGAAACGATGTGCATAAAAGAGTTAGCAATGACATTGAGTGAAAGATTCATCCAAAGGGAGGTTTAGGTGTGACGCCATTACGTTTATTCCCCTGGCTAGGCGTCTGGTTATTGATGCTATTCGCCTTTCTGACAACGCCTGCACTCGCTCAAACGACGTTGAGTGCGGGAAGCGAAGACACCGCTAACGCAGAGGAGCAGCCCTCTTATTCGGCACTTGCCGATCTGCTGGAAGATGAGCAAGCGCGCCAAGAACTGATTGAGCTGCTGCGAAATCAAGCGTCAGTGTTACCCAATGAACTGACTAGTGAGTTATCACCGGAAGCAGCCGCCCAGGGGAGTGACCTTGCCCCTGAGGATGTATCACTGCCCCGTCAGCTTGCAGAGCTAACCAGTCGTGTGGTTGGTGATGTTGGCGGACAGATAGAGCAGGCAGTGGCCGTGGTGGGCGACCTATTTACCGGCCAAGGCGCTAGCTCGTTCGACATGGCCGCGTTTGTTAGTGCGGCAATTAATTTGGGTATCGTGATTGTTGCGACGTTCGCGATATTTTTGCTTTGCCGCCGTTTGGCTAAACCGTTATTTACTAAAATCAGCGGCTGGTCTCAGCAGGGCAGTGGTTTAACGCCCGTGCTGCGTTTGGTGTTATGTGTCGCTATTGCTGCCGTCGTAGATGTGTTGTTGGTTGCTTTTGCTTACGTTGGCGGTAACTTGGTGGCGGCGTTTGCGGTGGGGGAAACAGGCGAACTTTCTACCCGCGCTTCACTATTTCTAAACGCCTTCTTGGTGATTGAACTGCTGAAAGCCGGTATGCGAATGCTGTTCTCTTCACGCTATGAAGGGCTGCGCTTGTTACCTATTTCAGCAAAAGAAGCTTCCTACTGGAATCGCTGGTTAGCGCGTTTAATTGGCATGGTCGGCTATGGCTTGATGGTGGTCGTGCCGCTGGTTAATTTCTATATTGCGGCAACCCTAGGCCAAGCCGTCGGCACCTTTATTATGTTGCTGGCCTTCATCTACGCGGTCGGCGTCGTGCTTAAAAACCGTGTGCGCCTGCGTGACAATCTTAACCAGATGGCAGCGCGAGCGACGATGACCGCCAGTCGCGTGTCGCTGCGTTTGTTTGCTCGAACCTGGCACTTGTTTGCGTTGCTCTACTTCCTGATGGTGTTTGTGCTTACCTTGTTACGCCCTGGGGATGCATTGCCGTTTGTGCTGTTTGCCACCTTGAAAACATTGGCCGCCGTGGTCATCGGGCTGTTGAGCTCGGCGTTCCTTACGCAAACGATTGGCCGGCGTATTCGGCTATCCGATGATCTGCGTCGCAAACTGCCGATGCTGGAAGTGCGCTTAAATAGCTATGTGCCCAATGCCCTGCGTGTGCTGCGTACCGTGCTATTAGTAGCGGTCGTTATGGTCGTCTTGGATGCCTGGGGAGTGTTTAACCTAGCGGCATGGTACGCCTCCGAACGTGGCGCGAACCTCGTCGGGAAACTTACCAGCGTCGCCATAATCTTGATCGTTGCGTTCGGTGTGTGGCTGGGGCTAGCAAGCCTGATCGAGCATAAGCTCAACCCAGAAACCGGCCATGGCGAACCCTCTGCGCGTGCTAAAACGCTGTTGAGCCTGTTCCGTAATGCCTTAGTGATTGCCATGGTGACAATTACCGGCATGATCGTGTTGTCGGAAATAGGCATTAATATCGGGCCGCTCATTGCTGGTGCCGGTGTGCTGGGTTTAGCGATTGGTTTTGGTGCTCAAAAACTGGTTCAGGATGTTATTACCGGCATCTTTATTCAGGTAGAGAATGCCATGAACACCGGTGATGTGGTAACGGTAGGCGGTGTCACTGGTACTGCTGAGCGATTAAGTATTCGTTCGGTAGGCATACGTGATTTGTCTGGCACTTATCATATCGTGCCGTTCTCCAGCGTTGATACTGTGTCGAACTATATGCGTGAGTACGGTAACCACGTTGGTGAATACGGTATCGGCTATAACGAGAGCATCGATGAAGCAATTGAGCAGCTGCAGTTGGCGTTCGAAGACCTGAAGGAGAGCGAAGAGCACAGCCATAAACTGCTGGCTGACCTGACAGTGGCAGGTGTTACCGCGTTGGCCGACAGCTCTGTCAATATTCGTGTGGTGATCAAAACGACGCCGGGCGATCAGTGGGGTGTTGGGCGTGCCTATAACCGTTTAGTGAAGTTGCGCTTTGATGCAGCAGGTATCGAGATTCCATTCCCGCATACCACGCTCTATTTTGGTGAAACGAAAGGTGGCAAAACACCGCCCGCCAATGTGCGCGTGTTGGACTCCACCGCTGAACGTAAAAAGGTAGAAACATCGCCAATCCATCAGGAAAGCGAACAGCTATCCAATCAGTCAGTTCAAGACACCAATGAGTCTGATCATCTAAAACCTGATCATGGTGATGTAGACGGTGTGTAATAGAGTGCCGGTTATTGACACGGCTAACTAAACAACAGTGCCGCCCAAAAGGGCGGCACTGTTGTTGAAACATCTGCTGTAACTCATGTTCGTCAGAACGTTAGAACCCTTTATAGGTTATCCAGTTCGGGTGCTCCTTTGGGGCGTACGATTTTGATCTTCTCCTTCATTAGCGCCTTCATCAGTGCAAAGACCATGGCGAAGACCATGATAAAGATAGGCAGGCCGATGACGGTAATCACTTGCTGTAGCGCTACTAGTCCCGCATCCCCTGCGAGTACGATTAGCATGGCTGCAACGGCACCTTCCGAGACGCCCCAGAATACCCGCTGATGAATTGGGCCGGGGTCCGTATCACCGGTACATAGTAGGTCGATGACCAGCGACGCGGAGTCTGATGAAGTAGCAAAGAAAATCGCCACGATAACGACGGCAAGCCCTTGAATCAGCGTAGCAGCGGGGAAGTTCTCAAAGAACGCAAACATTGCTAAGGGCACGCTCTCCATGACAGCGGCCGTCATCATACCGGCCTGGTCGCCCAACTGTTCGCGAGCGGCCGCGCCGATACCATCGATTTCCATGGCCGACCAGCCAAAAATAGCAAACCACACCAGCGTAAACAGCGAAGGCGCAAACAGCACACCAAGGACAAACTCACGAATGGTACGCCCCTTGGAGATGCGTGCGACAAACAAGCCGATAAAGGGAGACCACGTCACTGTCCAGGCCCAGTAAAAGACCGTCCAGTTACCCTGCCAGCCCCAGCTGCCTTCTTCACGGGTATATTGCGCTAGCGTGTCGTTCCAGAACGACAACGGCACGATGTTGGAAATATAAATGCCGAGCGTTTCGATAATGCCACGTAGCAGAAAGACGGTCGAACCGGTAAACAAGACAAACAACATCAACCCTACGGCCATGCCGATATTGATGTTGGAAAGCAGCTTCACGCCTTTATCCAGCCCGCCTGCAATGGAGGCTACTGCGACTGCCGTTAACACAATGATGATAATGACTTTAGTGGTCACGCTATCAGCAACGCCAAAAAGTTCGCTTAGCCCTGCATTAATTTGAGAGGTACCTAGCCCGATAGAAACGGCTACCCCAAACAGCGTTCCGAGTACCGCAAAGATATCGATCGTTTTACCGATTGGGCCGTAGATACGCTCCTTGAGCAGCGGATAGAACACTGAGCTGACGCGTACAGGGAGGTCGTAGCGGTAAATAAAGTAGGCAAAGGCTAGCCCTGGCAGAGTGAAAATGGTCCAGGTATGCAAGCCCAAGTGGTAAAGCGAAAAGCCCATCGCTTCACGAGCGGCTTCTACCGTATGTGGCTCAATATCGCCATGAGGCGGGTTGGCAAAATGAAAGACCGGCTCGGCCACCCCCCAAAACATCAACACTGTGCCAATACCACCGGCAAACAGCATCGTGAACCAGGAAATATTGCCGTACTCCGGCCGATCGTCTTCGTCGCCCAAGCGAATATTGCCGTAACGGCTGAGTGCTATCCACAGCAGGAAAACCAGCCAGAAACTAACCCCAAAGATAAAGAACCAGCCAAGATTGGTAACCACCCAGCTACGGCCAGCGGCAAAAATGCTTCCGATCGTCTCGGGGGCAATAATGAGTGCGACCAGAAACAGCACCATCAAGCCAGCCGAAGTAAAAAAAATGGTGGGGTCCGTGCGCAGCCCCAGTCGTTGCGCGAGTTTTTCCATGAGAATTTCCTTTTTATTGTTGGAATAGTCGCCTAGATGGGTTGCATGCCAGCTGAAATAAGACGACTTTCACGAGTCTACAGACAACTATTCTGTCCATGGAAGGTGGGAAATGTGACCTTTGATTAAATCGTGCGGGGCTTAACGTACCGTCAACGAAAAGCTGCCGAATGACTTAATAAGCATCGGCAGCGTATGGCGTAAGAGGGCGTTAAAGACAGATTTTAAAGACAGGTTTGAAAGATAGATTTGAAAGCTAGGCTTAAAGGTAGGTTGGAATGCTTTCAGCCTGGATAGTTTTCGGAATGTTGCCCTTCAAGGTTGATCGACTCACCCCCATCGACAAAGAGAATTTGCCCAGCAACAAACTCATTGTCTAATAAATAGTGCAACGCTTGTACAAGGTGGGCGGGATCACCCTGGTGTTTAACGGGTATACCTTCAATTCGCCACTGAATATAGTCGCTGGTGCGTTGAGAAGCGGGCAGTACCACGCCGGGAGCAATACCATTAATACGCAGGCGTGGTGCAAACTCTAGCGCTGCCATACGCGTCATATCAGCAAGGCTCTTTTTCGATAATAGATACGCGGCATACGGGTACTGGTGATAGGCCACTTTATTATCAATAATATTAATGACTTGGCCTCTATCGACGGCGTCTGCAAAGTAACGTGTGAGCAGCAACGGTGTAAACATATTGACCCTAAACTGCGTTTCCAGCATGGCCATGTCGGTGCCTGAAATGGGAGCAGGTTCATATGCAGAGGCGCTATTAAGAAGCACATTTAAGTTTGGGAAGTGTTGTTTGGCGGCTGTCACAAGCTCTTCAAGAGAGTCGCTCAGGAAATTGCATGGCAGTATTTCGCAGCGCTGTCCTTTGGCGCGAATCGTCTTGGCAACGTCTTCGGCTTCACCACGTGAGCTATTCACATGTAAGGCAATATCATAGCCCTTAGCCGCTAGGGCTTCGGCGAAATAGCGTCCCAAACGTGTTGCGCCGCCAGTGATCAGTGCAGCTGATGAACTCATGCAAGTTCCCCAAGTGGATTAACGTTAGCGTTGAGTATGACTTTCTGCGTGAGCGTAGCGTTTGTCAATATCTTGTACATAGCTTGAACAAAATAGCAGGCAAGCTAATCTTACGTATCATCAATATGACCTGACAACCGCCTTCGAATTTTGACGCTAAGCGCCGGGTTTCTAAAGTAGGGTCTACAAGATTAGGATGCAGCTATGCCACTCTCATCGTTAAACGCTACGCCAGATACGGCCCTCCATGAATGCTTAATCTCTCTCGGTACCAATATTGAGCCGGAACACCACTTTCACGAAGCACTGACTATTTTGCGCAGCGAGTGTGAGCTGATAGCTAGCTCAGAAGCGATTCGCACAACGCCGGTTGGCTATCAACACCAGCCGGACTTCCTGAATGCAGCGTTACTCGTGCGTACCTCCCTGGATCACGACGCTTTCCGCGCTTACTTAAAAGAGGTGGAAAACCGCCTTGGGCGTGTGCGAGGCCCTATTAAATCTGGGCCGAGAACCATGGACTTGGATATTGTGGCGTGGGACGGAGACGTCATCGATGAGGGGTACTACCAGCATAGTTACGTGCGTCGCCCGGTAGATGAAGTGCTGGCTGCCAGCTGCCGCACACTTAAACAACGAGCATATTCATGATTTTTGCGTCGCGGCCGATAATAGCAGTGTAGCCTCCTACCCTTGGGCAGGCTGACCTTCCTCGGAGACGAGCGTTGCTAAGCCTAAACACAAATCTGATGTCTCTTATCGTGCAGAATAATCTGCGCAGCAGTCAGCAAGCGATGCAGACCGCTATGGAGCGTCTTTCTTCTGGGCTACGCATCAATAGTGCCAAGGATGATCCGGCAGGGCAGGCGATTGCTAATCGCATGGGGGCTCAGCTGCGTGGCATGGAGCAAGCCATTCGCAATACCAATGATGGCATTTCCATGGCGCAAACAGCAGAAGGTTCGCTCGACCAAATTAACGATAACTTGCAACGTATTCGTGAGTTGAGTGTTCAAGCGGCTAATGGCACTAACTCTTCCGATGATCTTGGTTCAATTCAAACTGAGATCGATCAACGCCTAGAAGAGATTGATCGCCTTGCCGAGCAGAGTAATTTCAACGGCATCAAGTTGTTTGATAGTAGCAAAGCGGTAAATATTCAGGTGGGTGCTAACGATGGCGATAGCATTGCGGTGCGCTTCGCAGCCATGAATAGGCAGGCGCTAGGGCTGGACAGCTTTAGTGTTTTAGATGATGGCAGCGCAACGGATAACCCGCTAAAGGCGATGGATGATGCTATTCAACAGGTGGATCGCCAGCGGAGCTATTTAGGCGCGGTGCAAAATCGCTTCGAAAGTGTGATCGATGGACTCAATACCAACATCATTAATACGTCTGCTGCTCAGTCGCGCATCCAAGATGCTGATTATGCCCGTGAAGTTTCCAATCTAATTCGCGCGCAAATTCTACAGCAGGCCGGTATCGCTATCTTGGCTCAAGCCAACCAGCAGCCGCAGATGATTCTGCGCCTACTGGAAGGTCTATAACATAAGGGCTATTAACCGTTACTCGATAATGCCTTGCTCGCGCGCCATGGCATAAGCTGCCTGGGGGCCATTCCACAGCGATGGCAGTAAAATCAGTGAAACGGGAATCGCGGTAATCACGATAAACTGCTGTAAGGCGCCAATTTGCCCTGCTCCCATATACAGCAGCACCGCTGCCATTAGCGCCATGGCAATCCCCCAGAAAGCACGTACGTAAGGGCTTGGATCATCATGGCCAGCACCTACTACGGCAATGGCATAACTCATCGAATCACCTGTGGTGGCCACAAAAATTGTCGTCAATAACAAAATTGCCAGTGCCATCCAGGTGCCGCCGGGGAGCGCTTGGGCCACGGTAAGCGTCGCTACATCAAACTGAAAATTATTCAGTGCCTCTGTCAGGTCAATGACGCCTGTGAGCTGATAATAAATGCCTGAGCCGCCCAGCAGAGTGAACCATACGGTCGTCGCAATCGGGGCGAGTACCGCCACGGCAAGAATCATTTCGCGAATACTGCGTCCGCGTGAAATACGCGCCACGAAAATCGCCATCAGCGGTGCATAGCCAATAAACCAGGCAAAGAAAAAGACGGTCCACCACTGCATCCACCAAGCGGGAGCGGTGTCGGCGGTCATGGTTGCCATGGTGAAAAACTTACTAATGTAAGCACCCATGCTCGACACATAGGTGTTGACC
The DNA here is from genome assembly GCF_024182575.1 of Halomonas sp. MS1. Lineage (NCBI taxonomy): Bacteria > Pseudomonadati > Pseudomonadota > Gammaproteobacteria > Oceanospirillales > Halomonadaceae > Halomonas > Halomonas sp. MS1. Next base: position 1,351,435 of record NZ_CP098926.1, on the reverse strand, counting down.
AAAAACAGCGTAGGGCCAAACACGATGATCACCGCGCCAATGGCAAGTGCCAGCAGTACGTTAAAGCGGCTAAGCAGTTGAATGCCTCTATGAACACCACTCATCGAAGAGAGCACGTAAATGCAACCTAGTACCGCAAGAATAATAAGCTGCCCGAGGTAGCCTTCGGGAAGGCCGAACAGCTCATGCAAGCCAAAACTTACCTGAGTAGCTAGAAATCCGATGGGGCCGACAGTACCTGCTACCAACGCAATCACGCAGCAAGCGTCTACCACGCCACCTAGCGGGCCACGCATAAGCCGCTCGCCAAAAACCGGGTAAAGCAGTGTGCGTGGCTGCAGTGGCTGGCCTTTCACATAGTGGGCGTGGGCAAGCACCACCGCGGTTAGCGAGCCAAGTACCGCCCAGGCCAAAAAGCCCCAGTGCATGAACGATTGGGCAAGGGCGCTTGAGACGGCTTCGGCGGTGCCGGCTTCGGTGTCAAAAGCAGGAGGGGTTACCACAAAATGATAGACCGGTTCTCCGGCGGCGAAGAAGACACCACCCCCTGCTAGCAATGTGCACAGAATAATCGATAGCCACTTGAAGGTACTCATTTCTGGTGCATCGAGATTGCCAATCTTGGCTTTTGCCGCTGGCGTAACAGCTAGACCAATGGCAATAAAAAAAGTCAGTAACAGTAACAATTGAAAGTAGCTGCCTAGCACCAGGGCTGTCCAAGCAAAGCCAGCGCTGATTGAGTTGGCGACAAGATCAATGTCATAAAAGGAGAGGCCAAGAAACGCCACGATGAAACCGATGCTAAGCACCAGTACGATGGGGTCGCCGAGGGAAAACCGCGAAGTACCCTCGCTTGTGTTGGCAGGGTGGTTCATTAAGAACACCTATGTTTAATGAGGGGATGAGTAAGCAGAGTATTGAGCTTAACTAAACCGGGCGTGAGTAGGCGTAACGCCTAAAAGCATCCGATTTTCGAAACAAAAAAAAGCGCCATTCAATGAATGGCGCGAGGACAGGAAACTGTGGGTAGTATATCTTCTCTATAGACCAAAGTCTAATAATGAGGGATGAATTGCATAAAAATGGTGCGAAAAATAAGCGAGATGCACCATTATGAATAGATTAATGACGGTCATAGCTACTTAAAATACGGTATAACTATATGATAATAAATGAAAAATAAGGCGGCTGTGTTTGGGGCGTCGCGCGTTACCAGTGATAGAGCAGTGATGCGCTGGTAGTGCTGTCAGTGCGTTCGCTGGCATCTTCAGGCGGCTGCGAGTTGTGTTTGATTTCATGGGAAAGGCGTAGCGAAAGTCGTGAATTTAGCCGAGCCGTTAGTGCCGTTAATGAACGCGCTGTAGTGTTCTGATGGGTATATTCCACCGACATTTCCTGGGCGATATCCGCATAATCTGAGAAGCCAAATTGATAGTCGAGTGCTGTATAAGCAACTGCCAATTGCTCATTATCAGCGCCGCGTAATCGATCATTACGATAGCCAGGGCCTGCTTCTAACGACAGTGAATGTTGTTCACCAGCTAGCAATTGTCTCCCATAACCACCAATGGCAGAAAGCTGCTGGTCGTAGCCAGCAAAGCGGTCTTTTTCCCAGCGGGCAAAGCCAAACAGATAGTGGGGCCCGCTAAAGTCAAAACGCTCTCTGCCGGCCACTAAATATTGCTCAGCGCTGGTTTCTCCGTTTTTGCTCACATTGCGGACTTCACCGCGCAGCGAATGAGTGAAGTCTCCCGTCAGCCATGTCAGGCGTGTCTTTCCAATCAATGTTTGGCTATTGGTATTGCCGGAAAGGTGGGTAAAACCAAGTTCGGCATCGCCGCTGAACACCGGCGTATCATCTTGTGGCGGTGGTGGGGCGTAAAATGGATAAGCAGCGGCGGAAGTTGCCCATAGCGACAAGCTAGCTAATAAGACATTTCTTAATAAACTCAACAAGTAACTCCTCCTGAGTAGCGGTCTTTGTGAGCGGCTGCGATGTTGCAGGATGAGAGTTCGTCATGCACGCTTTAAAAGCGCTGAGTATATCGATAAAAACAAAATCAGTGGCTGCTAAATAAGTAAATAGTCGAAAAAGCGCAACGGCTAACGCCGCTTGGCGCTGCATGCCATAATGACGCTGTCGCGCCTAGTGAGTTCCTTTATGACCGCCCCACGCCCACGTACGTTGGCCGAATTACAGCGCTGGCGCCGTACTCGTGCCAAGCGCCGCTGGTACAAGCGTAGTTTTCGCCTGCAAGTCATGCTGCTGGTCGGCTTTCTGCTGGCGGGTATGTTGCTGGCACAAGGCACCTACCTGAACCACCGTAAAGCAGAAATTATCACCCACCAAATGGGCGAGCGGGCATTGGCAGTGGCCAAGACCGTCGCGGGCATGCCGCAAATTGTTAATGCTTTCTCGACACCCGACCCGTCGCTGATTATCCAGCCGCTTGCTGAACGCGTTCGCCACGAGACTGGTGCCCGTTATGTGGTGGTGGGTAATGCCCAGTCGATTCGTTACTCGCACCCAGTGCCTGAGCGTATCGGCCAGCCAATGGTGGGCGGGGATAACGATCAGGCGCTGATTTACGGTCAGTCATACGTATCGGAAGCTACCGGAACGTTAGGCACCGCCATGCGGGGCAAAACGCCCATCTGGGATGAAGAGGGCAATATCATCGGGGTGGTTTCGGTGGGCTTCATGCTAGAACGAGTTGATATGGATGTGGCTCGTTATACCAGCTTGGGGTGGGCGCTGGTGGCGCTGATGATTTTGCTAGGGTTTGCCGGGGCCTATTGGCTGTCGCAGCATCTTAAAAAAGTCATCCTTGGTTTAGAGCCTTATGAAATAGCCCGCTTGGCCATGGAAAAAGAGGCCATCCTGCAATCTATCCACGAAGGTATTCTGGCGGTTAACCGCGATGGTCAGATCACGTTAGTGAATCAGCAGGCACGCCGTTTTCTAGGGTTATCGGATGAACAGGTTTTGCTGGGGCAGCCAATTCGTGAGGTGGTGCCCAACTCGCGCTTAAGCGAGGTGTTAAAGCACGGCGAGCAGGAGTTTGACCAGGAAATGTGGCTGGGCGACCATCCCGTGGTGGCTAACCGCGTGCCTATTTTGCACGAAGGTGAGATCGAAGGTGCCGTGGCGACATTTCGCAGTCGCCGCGAAATTATTGATCTTTCCCAGGCACTTACCCAGGCAAGCCGTGATGTGGATATGCTACGTGCCCAGGCCCACGAGTTTTCCAACAAGCTTTACACCATTTCTGGTCTCCTGCAGCTTAACCGCGTTGATGAGGCGCTAGCGCTGATTCATCACGAAACCGAACGTGCCCAGGCGCAAATGAGCTTTTTAATGCGTCACGTAGCTGACGCAGTACTCAGCGGCATCTTGTTGGGTAAATTGACGCGAGCACGGGAGTTGGGGGTTGCACTGGAAATTGATGAGCAGAGCTCGCTCTCCTGCCCACTAACGGTCACTGGGCAGGAGGTCATGATGAGCGTTGTGGGCAACTTATTAGATAACGCCTGTCATGCGGCGCTTAATGGCCCAAACAGTGACACCCCGAAAGTTCGCCTGTTCTTTACGGATCTGGGCGAGCAGCTGTTGATTGAAGTAGAGGATAACGGCTCAGGTGTGCCCGGCGAGCATGCGGAATCGATCTTTCAAGATGGATTTTCGACCAAAACCGGTAAACATCGTGGCATTGGCTTAGCGCTGGTCGCGCGGTTGTGCCGTCAGCATGGCGGTGAGGTGACATTAGAAGAGAGCGAGTTAGGCGGCGCGTGCTTTATTGCCGTGCTGGATCGCGCGCTTTGCGACCCCATCGCCACAACGCCTTAAATCATAATAACGACGCCAGGAAGAGGAAACACTATGTCTGCGACGCAGTACGGTATTTTGGTCGTCGAAGACGATTTTCGCATTGCTGATATCCACAAGGCTTTTATTGAACAAAGCGACGGCTTTTATGTGGTGGGATTGGCGCGTAACGGCAACGAAGCCAAAGCCCTGATGGCCCAGCATGCTGATGCTGTTCAACTCATCTTATTAGATGCTTACTTGCCTGATGTGGAGGGCCTGGAGCTGCTATGGGCCATTCGCCGTGACTATGTGCATGTGGATATCGTCATGGTGACAGCTGCCCGCGAAGTAGAAACCATCAGCGAAGCGTTGCGTGGTGGCGTCTTTGATTATCTGATTAAACCGATTGAAGCGACGCGTATGACGCAAATGCTGACACGTTTTCGCCGCGAGCGAGAGGCATTGGCGAATCGGGCTGAAATGAGTCAAGACGAGCTGGATCAGGTGCTTGCTCGCTTGCAACCAGGTGAATCTCCGCGGCTAGCTACGCGCACGTTACCTAAAGGCATCGACCGCTTGACCCTGCGCTGTGTGGTGGAGTCGTTGGCAGCCGAGCATGATTCCCAAACGGCGATGCAAGTAGCGCAGGCAATGGGCGCAAGCCGTTCAACAGCGCGTCGTTATTTGGAGTTTTTAGTAGCTGAACAAGCGGTTAATGCAGAAATTGGCTATGGCGATGTCGGCCGCCCTGAGCGCCGCTATCGGCTGCTGGAATCCTCTTCCACATGGCTGGAATCACTGTAAACGAGCCGTTCTAACCGGCCGTGAACAAAATGAACAAAACGCACAAAAAGCACTTTTTGCCATTAATGGTCATAAGCTTGTCGCGAGGAGTAGCGGTCTTCTAATGTGAAGGGCGTAACCACACAAAGATACGCAGATAACAACCATCTATAACAATAGATAGCTAATGTGGAGAACGCCCATGACCATGCTTCCCCTAAAGCGCTTTGCCGTGCTTGCTGTACCGATGGCAGCCCTTGCCATGACAACGTCCGCCAGCGCCCAAGAGTGGACGCCGAGCCGTTCGATTGAATTTGTTGCACCGGCCAACCCCGGTGGCGGCTGGGACACGCTAGTGCGCACCATGTCCCGCGTTATTCAGCAAGAAGAGCTGGCCGACGAAAGCTTTGCAGCCATTAACGTGCCTGGCGGTGGCGGTGCAGTTGCCTGGGCTCAGGTAGCCCGTGATAACGGTAATCCGCATAAACTTTTCGCTACCAGCCCGCCGATGATTTTAGTCCCCCTGGCAGGCGCATCGCGTTACGACCACACCGACTTCACCCCGATTGCGCGTATCAATACCGACTATTCGATTATTTTGGTGGCGGCAGATTCCGAGTATCAAAACCTGGATGATCTTTTTGCAGCGCTCAAAGAGAACCCTAGTTTAAGCGTGGGCGGTGGTAGTGCGCCGGGCTCGATGGATCACATCTCAGTTGCCGGTCTTGCTTCCGCGGCGGGTATGGAAGCCTCCTCGGTTAACTACATTCCCTTCTCAGGTGGTGGCGACGCCATGACTAACCTGATGGGTGGCCATATCGAGGCAGTCATTGGCGGTGCCGGTGAAGCGGTAGGTCAGTTGGGCGAAGGTAGCCAGCTACGCGCGCTGGGCGTGTCTTCCGAAGAGCGCCTGGGCGGTGGACTGGCCGATGTACCCACTTACCAAGAGCAGGGTTACGACTACACTTTCGATATTTGGCGTGGCGTAATGGGCGCGCCGGAAATGCCTGAAGAGGCGGTTGAATACTACGAGACGCTCTTCGCCGAAATGCTCGAAACGGATGCATGGCGCGAAGCAAGCGACCAGCTGGGCTGGATTGATGCCTACCAGGATAGCGACGGCTTCGCTACCTTCCTGGATGAGCAACAAGAGCAGTTCAGCAGCGTGTTGACCGACCTGGGGCTGATGCGCCAGTAAGCGCTCGTCCCAAAGGCTCCCCCGGTGGCAGCGTGCCACCGGGATCTTCCGTCTGATACCGCAAGGGTCTTGCTGTTCAGCAATGACGTCTTCGGAGAACTTTCCCATGACTCGATTCAATACCAACCAATGGCTAGCGCTTGTGTTGGCGTTAGTGGCGGCTGCCTATCTGGCAATGGCCTGGCAAATTCCCAACTTTCCGCTGCCCCGCCCAGTGGATTCTGACCTGTTTCCAAAAGTGCTAGGTGTTTCCTTGTTATTGCTGTCGGCGTGCTTGTTTTTTGAGCGTCCTGGTCCTATTGCGGGGGCCGATCAGATTGATCAAGCCGAAACTCAGGGGCCGCTACTGCTAACGCCTTGGGCGCGGGTGATCGTCACCGCCATCGCCATTGCGGCCTACGCGTTCCTGCTCGTGCCGTTAGGCTTTGTGCTGGCTTCGACGCTGCTGTGTGTTGGCCTAACTGCTTACTACGGCTACCGCCGCCATGGGATCAATCTGGCAACATCGCTTGGGGTGGTGTTAGCGCTGTATTTAACCATGACGCGGGTAATGGATGTTTACCTACCCACTGGCGTGCTGCCGTTTTAATCAGGCCGCGCTTGCCCACTGTTAGCGGGTTTAAAAGAGAGACACTCCCATGGATGCCTTTAACAATCTAATGTACGGCTTTGGCATCGCGCTTGAGCCTATCAATATCGCTTACGTCTTTGCCGGTGTCTTTGCTGGCACCATCATCGGCATGTTGCCCGGCCTTGGGCCGATCAGCGCGCTGGCGCTGATGATCCCGATTACCTTCGCTATGGAGCCTTCTTCAGGACTGATCTTGATGGCCGGGGTGTATTACGGCGCTATTTTCGGCGGCTCCACCTCATCTATTTTGCTGAACGCCCCCGGCGTGGCGGGAACGGTTGCGACCTCTTTTGACGGCTATCCGATGGCCAAGCAAGGGCTGGCAGGTAAGGCGCTGGCGATTGCCGCTTACTCCTCCTTTGTTGGCGGTACCATCTCCGTTGTTTTCTTGATGTTGATTGCGCCGCTGCTCTCCAAAGTCGCGGTAAGTTTTGGCCCTGCTGAATACTTTGCGTTGATGGTGCTGGGCTTAACCGCGGTTGTGTCGCTATCCGATAAGTCGCTGGTTAAAGGGTTAATTGCCGCTGTTATTGGGGTGATGATCTCGATCATCGGGATTGATATGCAAACCGGCACCGAGCGCTTTACCTTTGGCTCTATCCACCTGCTCGACGGTATCGACTTTCTGGTCGTCGCGCTGGGTATCTTCGCGTTAGCCGAAGTGTTCTACATGTTGCTACGCGGAGGCGGTGGTAAAGAAGCGCCGCGTAACGCGATCGGGTCGTTGAAATTGACCCGCAGTGAAGTCAAGCAGATAGCAGGCCCTGTTAGCCGCAGTTCAGTGTTGGGCTTCTTTACCGGCGTTCTGCCGGGCGCAGGTGCGACCATCGGCTCGTTTCTTGGCTACAGCATGGAAAAACGTATTGCCAAAGACGGCGATACGTTTGGTAAAGGCAACATCAAAGGCGTTGCTGCGCCAGAAGCGGCAAATAATGCGGCGTGTACCGGTTCGTTTGTACCGCTGTTAACCTTGGGTGTGCCGGGGTCTGGCACCACCGCCGTACTGCTTGGCGCACTGCTGGTGATGGGCGTTAATCCTGGCCCGATGATGCTTGAACAGCGCCCAGACGTGTTCTGGGGCGTGGTCGCCAGTATGTACATCGGCAATATCTTCCTGCTGGTGCTTAACCTGCCGCTGATTCCGCTGATCGCCAAGATTCTCGATCTGCCCAAACCGTTGCTGCTATCACTGATTTTGATCTTCTGCATGATCGGTGTTTACGGTATGAGCTTCAGCGTGTTCGACTTATTGCTGCTGCTGGGTTTTGGCTTGGTTGGTTTGGGAATGCGCTTGTTCGGCTTCCCCGCCGCGCCGCTGATTCTGGCGCTCATTCTAGGCAACATCATGGAAGAGTCCATGCGTCGCGCGCTGCAGATCTCCGGTGGGGATTGGACGACCTTTATCGACAAGCCGATTTCGCTGTCGTTACTGGTCATCGCGGTGCTGTCGCTTGGTTTACCGCTGCTGAAAAAGCGCCGCACTAAGCGTTTGAATACTGCTGAATAGAACATAGGCATGCGTGTAAAGCGTCCTAGGATCTCCTAGGGCGCTTTTTTTTGTGCAAGAAATGGGCGGGGTTACTAGGCGTATGCAACAGAAAGCGCACTATTGGTGCGAGGTGTCGTTGTGGTGCATAAACAGCGTGCATTTTTTGGATGTTGGCGCGCCACGATAGTGCGGCCGGTGAAGATGGGATAACTTTTTTTAAAACTAACCTTTTGATTTTAAGTCTTTTAGTGTTTCTTTTTGTAGTGTGGCGCAAACCTTGCAGCAGCTAGGAGCTAGTGGATGCACCAAGCCCCGTAATAACCGTTCCAAAGTTACATAACGGGAGTTCTTGGCCGCGAAGCTCAAATAACGAGCCCCGTCATAAGGGGCGCAAGGAGGTTCAAGTGACCACATTGCAGCGCAAGACACACCCTCGTACCGTTGGCCGTTTCGCTACTGCCTTAATGACCGCCGCCGTTATGGGGGCCAGTACACAAGCCATTGCCCAGGATGACGATCCGATCAAGGTCGGTATCCTTCACTCACTTTCAGGCACCATGGCGATCAGTGAGACGGTTCTTAAAGACACCGTTGAGATGCTTATTGAGCAGCAAAACGACGCGGGTGGCTTGCTGGGTCGCCAACTTGAAGCGGTTGTTGTCGACCCTGCCTCTAACTGGCCGCTATTTGCCGAGCGTGCTAGGGAGCTACTGGCGCAAGAAGAGGTCGACGTGATCTTCGGCAACTGGACCTCCGTTTCCCGTAAGGCAGTACTACCGGTAGTGGAAGAGCTTAACGGCCTGTTGTTCTACCCGGTGCAGTATGAAGGTGAAGAGTCCTCGGAAAACGTCTTTTATACCGGTGCCGCCCCCAATCAGCAGGCGATTCCTGCGGTTGAGTATCTGATTAATGAAGTCGGCATCGAGCGCTTTGCGCTGGTCGGTACCGACTACGTCTATCCGCGTACCACCAACCGTATTCTCGAAGCTTTCCTCAAAGATGAGCATGGCATCGCTGATGAGGACATCATGATCAACTACACGCCGTTCGGCCATTCAGATTGGCAGAACATCGTGGCAGAAATACGCCGCTTTGGTGAAGAGGGTAAACCCACGGCGGTTATCTCAACGATTAACGGCGATGCCAATGTGCCGTTTTACACCGAACTCTCTAACCAAGGTATTGATGCTGCCGATATTCCAGTCATCGCCTTCTCGGTGGGCGAGCAAGAGCTCACCGGCATTGATACCGGCCCGTTAGTCGGCCACTTGGCGGCCTGGAACTACTTCATGAGCGTCGATACTGATGACAACTACGACTTTATCGACGCCTGGATCGACTATACCGGCGACGAAGAGGCTGTCACCAACGATCCCATGGAAGCGCACTACATTGGCTTCAACATGTGGGCCGAAGCGGTGCGTAAAGCAGGCACTACCGATGTCGATGCGGTAAAAGACGCGATTATCGGTGTCGCCGTGCCTAACCTTTCCGGTGGCTATGCGGCGATGATGCCCAACCATCACATCACTAAGCCGGTGCTGATTGGTGAAGTTCAAGACAATGGCCAGTTCGATATCGTCTGGCAAACGCCTTCTACCGTAGCGGGCGATGCATGGTCTGACTACTTGCCTGGCTCACGTGATTTGATTGCCGATTGGCGCAAGCCCATGGAGTGCGGCAACTTCAACGTGGTGAACGGCTCGTGTGGTGGCAGCACCGCAGCAGAAGAGGCTGAAGCGGCCCTCGCTGAGTAAGTAAAGCGATATATAGCAGGGAAATGACCGCTGTTAACGCTGTGGTGTAAGAACAGGTTGAAGCGAGGGTCTTTCGCCATGGATGGCGAAAGTAGCGCCCATGGATGGGTTCACAGCGCCCTCGCGGAAACTTGTTCTTGGCACCGTTATCTTCAGTTCCCCCCTTTTTGTTAACCAAAGGAAGAACCCCATGAGGCGTTTCTTTTCCTTAGGGTTGCTGTGTCTGCTGTTGTTAAGCGTCACAGTCACCGCCCAGGCACAAACAAGCGCCACCGTTGAGGCTGATGACGCAGCGGCGCTTGAGCTACTAAACGCGCTGGACGTGCGTTCCTATTCCGCCAAAGGCGAAGCGATCAACGCTATTTTGCAAAGCGATGATGAGCGCGCGCGTGATTGGCTGCAGTCCTTGTTGGATGGCCGCTTGCAGCGCACTGACGACGGTCGTTTTGTGGTGGTGCTCGATAATCAAGGTCGCGATTGGCCAGTTGCAGATGCGCTAACCAATGAACCGCTGGGGGAGATGTCCCGCCGCGACCTGGATCGTATTGGCATTAATAACAATTTACGCAACCAGCTACGCAGCGCTATTGCCGTAGTGGATTTGTATTCGCCAAACGTTGAGCGCCGGCGTACTTCAGCCAGCCGACTACTGGGCGAGGTCGATGAAGAGCTGGCCAAACCGCTCAGTCAACTGATCGCTGAGGAAGAAGATGCCGAGGTAGCGCGCAGGCTTACCCAGGCGCTGGCGATTTACCAAGTTGAAAGCGGCGAGCTTGAAGGCGTTGAAACGCTGCGAGGCAGTTTGCATCCACGTGTTCGAGTAGCGCTAAGTCGGGCAGCGAATAGCGATGACCCCGTGATTGCCGATGCCGCCAATGAAGCGCTGAGCAGCATTGAGCAGGATCTCAAAATTAACCGTGGCCTGGAAACGCTCTACTTCGGGCTTTCGCTTGGCTCGGTACTGGTGTTGGCGGCGATTGGCCTGGCCATTACCTTTGGCGTGATGGGCGTTATCAATATGGCTCATGGTGAGCTAATCATGCTGGGCGCTTATACCACCTGGATGATGCAGCAACTGTTGCCCGGCCAGCCAGGGTTGGCGCTAATTCTGTCGATTCCCGCGGGCTTTATGGTGGCCGCGCTGGTGGGCATTGCCATTGAGCGAGGCGTTATTCAGTTCCTGAAGGGCCGTCCGTTGGAAACGTTGCTGGCGACGTTCGGTATCAGCCTGATTTTACAACAGCTGGTGCGAACGGTGATTTCACCGCTAAACCGTACGGTCATAACGCCCGAATGGATGAGCGGTTCATTAGTGATTAACGATGCACTGTCGCTAACTCTTAACCGTATGTTTGTACTCGGTTTTGCACTGGTAGTGTTTGCCGCGCTGATGCTGATTATGCGCCGCACGCGGCTAGGGCTTGAAGTGCGTGCAGTGACCCAAAACCGCGCCATGGCACGTTCCATGGGTATCCGCGCCACGCGGGTCGATATTATGACCTTCGCATTAGGGTCTGGCGTCGCAGGTTTGGCAGGCGTTGCGTTATCACAACTGACCAACGTCGGCCCCAACCTGGGCCAGAACTACATTATTGATTCCTTTATGGTCGTCGTTTTCGGCGGCGTGGGAAATCTATGGGGCACCCTGGTGGCCGGGCTTTCCCTGGGCATTATCAACCAAGTGTTGGAACCCTGGGCAGGCGCCGTGCTGGCCAAAATTATTGTCCTGGTGTTCATCATTCTATTTATTCAAAAACGCCCGCGTGGACTCTTCCCGCAGAAGGGCCGGGCTGCGGAGGGCTAAGCGATGTCATCAACGATCTCATTAATGACGCAATCATCTTCAAGCCAGTTTTGGCTAACCCGCCCGTTTGGCGAACGGGCCACGCAGATTTTTCTTGGTGTTCTGTTTGCCGCCTTGCTGTTGGTTACGGTGCTGCATTTGGCAGTACCCCAAGGCCACCCGCTACATGTCAATGCTTACACCGTGAACCTGTTCGGTAAGTACTTAAGTTACGCGTTGCTAGCAGTGGCGGTGGATTTGGTATGGGGCTATTTGGGTATTCTGAGCCTGGGCCACGGGGCATTTTTTGCCATTGGCGGTTACGCCATGGGCATGTACCTGATGCGCCAAATTGGTGACCGCGGTACTTACGGCGACCCGGTACTGCCGGATTTTATGGTGTTTCTCAACTGGGACAGCCTGCCCTGGTACTGGCTCGGATTTGATATGGCCTGGTTTGCGTTTGCCATGGTGCTGTTGGCTCCTGGGTTATTAGCATTGGTATTCGGCTTTCTAGCGTTTCGCTCGCGGGTCACTGGGGTGTATCTGTCGATTATTACCCAGGCGCTGACCTTTGCCCTGATGCTGGCATTTTTCCGCAATGAGATGGGCTTTGGTGGCAACAACGGGCTGACCGATTTCCGCGAATTGCTGGGCTACAACCTGCGCAGCAACGACACCCGCTTAGGGCTGTTTATTGCCACCGGCGTTGCGCTGGCGCTGGGCTACATCCTGTGTCGGGCGATTGTTACCAGCAAACTAGGCCGGGTATGTGTGGCAACCCGGGACGCCGAGGCGCGTACGCGGTTTATTGGCTACCGGGTCGAGCGCTTCCAGCTATTTGTATTCGTGGTTTCCGCCATGCTGGCAGGCTTGGCTGGCGCGCTTTATGTCCCTCAGGTAGGGATTATCAACCCCAGTGAGTTCTCACCGATTTTCTCAATTGAAATTGTGCTGTGGGTGGCACTGGGTGGCCGCGCCACGCTTTATGGAGCGGTTATCGGGGCGATCTTAGTTAACTACGCCAAAACAATTTTCACCGGCGTGATGCCGGATGCATGGCTGTTTGCCCTGGGCGCGATGTTTGTCTTGGTCACGGTGTTGCTACCCAAAGGCGTGGCGGGATTATTGCTCCACCTAAAACGCCGCAAAAAATCCGCTACCTTGCCGAAGGAGGCTACCGCATGAGCTTGTTGCAATCGCTAACCACGCGGGATCGGGTATTTGATTTTATGGCGCCTCAGGCATCACCGGTGGATGTGCGCCATGGCCCGATTCTGTATATGGAAGATGTCTCGGTGAGCTTCGATGGCTTCAAGGCAATCAATAACTTAAACCTGACTATTGATGACGGTGAACTGCGCTGCATTATCGGCCCTAACGGGGCCGGTAAAACCACCATGATGGACATCATTACTGGCAAAACGCGCCCCAACGCAGGCAGCGTGTGGTTTGGTAGCCGTCATAACCTGCTGCAAATGAATGAGCCGGATATCGCTAGCTTGGGAATCGGTCGTAAGTTTCAAAAGCCCACGGTCTTTGAAGCGCTAAGTGTGTTTGAAAACCTGGAGTTGGCGATGGCCGCCGACAAGCGTATTTTTCCCACGCTGACTGCCCGCATGAGCGGTGAAATTAAAGACCGCATCGATGAAGTGCTTGAAACGATTGGCCTGACCGAGCTGCGTTACCAGCCAGCAGGGATTCTTTCCCACGGCCAAAAGCAGTGGCTGGAAATTGGCATGCTGCTAATGCAGCGCCCGCGTTTACTGCTGGTAGATGAACCGGTTGCCGGGATGACCGAGCAAGAGATGGAGCGCACCGCTGAGCTGCTGACGGGCCTGGCGGGTAAGCAGTCGGTGGTTGTGGTCGAGCATGACATGGGCTTTGTACGCTCCATTGCCCGTAAAGTGACCGTATTGCACCAAGGCAGCGTGCTGGCGGAAGGCAGTATGGATCAGGTTTCAAGCGACCCTAACGTGGTTGAGGTGTATCTGGGTGCGGACGACGAGGAGGCTGCCTAATGCTGGCGATTGAAAAACTTAACCAGTTCTACGGGGAAAGCCACACCTTGTGGGATCTAGACCTCGATGTGCCTGAAGGCCAGTGCACTTGCGTGATGGGCCGCAACGGGGTGGGTAAAACCACCTTAATGAAAGCCATTATGGGCGAAGTGGCCGTAAAGAGCGGCCAGCTGCGCTATCAGGGTGAGGGCAGCGACATTGAGCTGACCAAAAAAGCCGTTGAGGCACGTTCCCGCTTGGGCATTGGCTTTGTCCCCCAGGGACGGCAGATTTTTCCGCTGCTCAGCGTGGAAGAAAATCTACGCACCGGCTTGGCAGCGCGCAGTGATGGGCTGAAAAAAATCCCCGAGCGTATCTATGAACTGTTCCCGGTTTTAAAAGAGATGAAGCATCGCCGTGGCGGTGACTTATCTGGTGGGCAACAGCAGCAGCTCGCCATCGGTCGCGCGCTGGTAATAGAGCCCAAGCTGCTGATTTTGGATGAACCCGGGGAGGGCATTCAGCCCAATATTGTGGCGCAAATCGGTCAGGTGATTCGCCAGTTGATCAAAGAAGATGGCCTAACGGTGCTACTGGTCGAGCAGAAGCTACCCTTTGCCCGCAAGTACGCCGACCGCTTTGTGATTATGAATCGTGGCCGTCCGGTGGCCAAAGGCGAAATCGCCGAGCTTTCCAACGAACTGATCAAACAGCACTTGACTGTTTAAGTTATCCACACCTACGCCTGTTTGGCTGGCGCAGGTGAGGTGTGCATATTGACAAGCCTAGTTGTGAAAAAACAACGGGTGCCAGGACAAGCGCATCGCTTGTTTCAGCTATCTAGAAGTCTAACGAGGCCGAAAACATAAAGGTGCGGGGGGCTCCTAGCGCAAGGCTTGAGAGTTGTGGCATGGCCCAGTACGCCTTATCGGTTACATTGTCGATAGTGGCGCGCAGCGTCAACGGGTAGCTGGAAAGGTGAGTAGTATAGCGTGCACCAACGTCGTAAATGGTGTGTCCAGGAACCGACAAGGAATTGTCACTATTAATATACTGCTCTGACATCGCGGTGGCATTAGCGGTCAGTGTTAGCCCTGGTGCTGCGGATAGATCCCATTCAGCGCCTAGCTTGGCTTGAAGGTCGGGCACACCAGTGGCCTGACTACCTTGGTTTTCATCGCTAGCGGCGCGGGTGACTTTAGGGTCTACATAGGCGATCCCACCCATTAAGCGGAGGTTACTAAGGGGGCTGCCGAAGAAGTTCCACTCCGCTCCTCGGTTACGCTGCTCACCGCCAAACGAGAAGATATTAGTTTCCAGGTCGGTGTAACTGCTGGGCCGCTTGATTTCATAAAGGCTAAGTGTATGTGAGAAATCGCCTAGGTCAAACTTCACCCCAATCTCGTTTTGTTTGGTCTTGTAAGGCTCAAATACCTCACCAGCATTGGCAGCACTCATAGGTGCCGTGGCCCCCTGACTGAGCCCCTCGATATAGTTGGCGTAGAGTGATACCTGGTCGGTGGCTCTGAAGAGTAGCGCTGCGGCGGGGGTGACCGCGCTTTCATCATAGCGGGAGATGCGTGCGCCGCTCGTTACGCTGTAGGCGTCGCTCACTACCTCCTGGCGTCGGGCGCCGAGGGTCAGTTGTAGGCGATCATCGGCAAATGAAATCGTGTCCGCCAAGCCATAGCTGTTCAAGCGTAGCTCTGTATGCATGATGTGTGGGGTGATAAATTCGGCAGCGGCGCCCCACTGCGGATCGTATAGGTTGGTGACCCAGTCCGCACCGGGGACAGTTCTGCGCCCGTAGTCGTGCTGCTCATGCTCGTAATGAGTGGCATTGACGCTAATGGCATGGCTGACGGCGCCGGTCTGGAAATGACCGCGAACCCCGACTTCCGCCGATGTTTTTTCGACATCGAAGGCGAGCTGACCAATGCTTGTGCGATAGTTGCCTTGATCATCAAGCACCTGGGAGGACATGGCACCGTTGTAGGTGTAATTCGTTTCGCTTCGACCGATCGCTGCGTACCCCATGATCTCGTCGGTAAAGTCGAATTCGCCACGTAATATGGCCCCCTTGTCGCGCGTGTTGGCAAAGGCCCAGTCAGGGTTGATCAGCGTATCGGAGTCGGGAGGTGTCGGTACTGCCAGGCCGGGGGCCAGGTTGATACCCCGAACGGGGCCATCGATATGGTCGTCCGCACTGTACAAGTCGGCTGACAGCCGAGCTTGTTCTCCGCGCCAGTCCAGCCCCAGAGCACCCATTTGAACCCTGGGTTTCTGGTTATCCACAGCCCCCTCGCCGTCCCGGTAGACGCCGTTGAAGCGAACGCCAAACTGCTGGTTGTCCCCCAGGCGTCGGCCAACATCAAGGTGCCCACCAAGCTGCGCATCGGACATGTACGTGGTGGTGAAACGCGTCAGCGGCTCATCGTCAGCCCGTTTGGGAACTAGGTTGATAGCACCACCAACGGAGCCTCCAGGGGGCATTCCGTTAAGCAATGCAGAAGGCCCTTTGAGCACCTCAATACGTGAGAACATCTCGGGGGATGTACGGTAGTAGGGGGCCATCCCGGCAAGGCCATCAAATGTCATGTCAGTGGTGCTGGAATTGAATCCACGGATCGAGTAACTCTCGCTCCAGGCACTGGTGACGCCATTACTGAATACACTCGGATCGGTCGCCGCAATGACATCGGCAATATTCTGGGCTTGTTGATCCTGGATGAAGCGATCCGTATAGCTGATGGCATTGAAAGGCGTTTCCATAAAGTCCTTGTTGCCCAGAAAGCCCGCTCGATTGCTATAGGTCACCTGATCACCTGCATAGGTATCGTTTACTGACGTTGCTTCACCGTGTACGGTGACCGGCGCCAAGGCCACAGCATTACGCGCCTCGCTGTGCTCGGTGTCCTCGGCAGTTTGGGCAAGCGCCTGTGAAGAAAGCAGCATGAGAGCACTCGCGCTCAGGGCTAACGGAAATGCGTTCCGGGCGAGTAATGGGGGGCTTAAACAGGCAGCCGCGAGGCGCAGTGGAGCTCTTGCCCATTCTGGTTGTGTTTTAGGGGGGGGAGGTAAGGCCATGTCGGTCTCCTTTTATATCAGACAGGCGGAGCTACGCCGCTCCAGTCGAGCCGTCGTTGGAACGCTCGATACAGCAGTCGGCTAGATCGTTTTTGAAGTGCTTTGGTTGGTTAAGTCTCTAGTCGCGATACCCATCGATAATGTCATCCGCGATGATCTCTAGGGCGCTCACGCTGGCGGCGGTGACATACCAAGCTTCGGGATCGACATAGATCACCCGGTTATTTCGCCAAGCGCTGGTTTGGCGTATTAGAGGGTTTGCCATGCTGCTGGCATCCATGGTGGGCCGGTGTTCCATTATGGCAGTACGATCCACGACATAAATGATGTCGGGGTCGGCCTGTTGAATGAATTCGCTGGAGACAGGCTGGCCGTGCATGCTGGTATCGATGCCGGGAGCCGCAGGCTCAACGCCTAGCTCGGTGAAGATGAAACCGTAGCGCGACTGCACACCGAAGGAGTTGAAAGCGCCATTGTTATGCAGCAGGATGAGCGCTCTCTCTGACCGACCTTGGGTAACACGCCTAACCTTCTCGACAGTACTGTCCAACTCGGCCGTGCGCTGACGGGCCAGTGTCTCCTTGCCAAAGATCTTCCCAAGATCGATGAGATGGTCTTTGATAACGTCAATGTGGTTGCTCTGGCTGTTACGGTAATCCACGTCGAAGTGGAGCGTTGGCGCGATTTGAGCTAATTCGTGATAATGGTTGGCCTGTAACGATGTCATGAGAATTAGATCAGGGTTGGCTCGATGCACCCGCTCAAGGTTGGGGCGCACGATAGAGCCCAGGTCTTCAACCGCCGGATTGTGTCGATGCTCCTCGAGAAAATGGGGAATAAAGTCCTTCGGCATACCCACCACTGGAACGTCCAACTGATCCAAAAAGTCGACTTCATTCATGTCTAATGCCGCTACCCGGTGTGGACGGTGGTCGATCACAGTGCTTCCCAACACGTGTTGAATCGTTAGCGGTGTCATAGCCTCCTGTGGGGGCATGTCATTGGTCTGATCGCACCCTTGCATCAATGCCATCGAAGCGAGAAAGAGGAGGTGTGCCAGGCGGCGGCTGTTGAGATATCGCGTCATACCAGATTTCCTGAGGGCTTGAAGTAATTGCATAGATAGCCGCGCTCGTTATGGGCGACGTCGAAGTTCAGTCCATAAAGCTCACTCAAGCGCTGCTCGGTGATGACGTCGGCGACGTTGCCATCGCAATGCACAGCCCCTCCCTTCATGGCGACAATGTAATCGGAGTAGTTGGCGGCAAAGTTGATGTCATGGACGACCAGAATGACCGTTCGTCCATATTCATCGCAGAGGCGGCGAAGGGCCTGCATGATCTGAACGGCATGCTTGATATCGAGGTTGTTCAGAGGCTCGTCGAGCAGTAGGTAATCGGTTTGCTGCGCAATGGTCATGGCCAGGAACGCCATCTGACGCTGGCCACCGCTGAGCTCATTCAGATAAGCTCCGCGTAGAGCCGTCAGCGATAGAAAGGACAGGGCATCATCGATCACTTGATGATCATGCTGGGTGAGCGTGCCGTGGGTGTAAGGAAAGCGACCAAAGGCGACCAACTCCTCGACGGTCAGGCGCAGGTTGAATTCAGGCGTTTGTCTCAGCGTGGCCACCCGCTTGGCAAACTCGCCGATGCGAATGTTCTCTACCGGGGAGCCGTCAAGCTGGATGACTCCTTGAGAAGGCTTTAGCAGTCTTGCGATCATCATCAGCAGGGTCGTTTTGCCTGCCCCGTTTGGGCCCACCAGTGACGTCAATTGACCCGTCGGGAAGCGGAGATTGATAGCCGATAGCACTGTGCGGCTAGCATAGGTTTTATGAAGGTCTTGAACCGTAATCATGCCGTGCCCCGCGTCCGCACCATCAGCGACAGGAAGTAAGCCCCACATACGAGGTTGACGAGAATGCTGACGGTGGTTTTGTAGTTAAAGAGATGTTCGACCAGCAGTTGGGCGAGGAGGAAAGTGGCGATGGAGATGGCGCATCCTAAAGGCAGTGTGACTCGATGCCGGTAGGTGCCTGCCAGCGCGTAGGCAGTATTGGCCACGAAAATACCCATGAATGCCGTGGGGCCAAGCAGGCTGGTTGAGATGGCTACCAGCGCGGCAATCAAGAAAAGCTGGCGTTGTACGCGGCGTCGATAGTCGATGCCGAGCGAGATGGCCTGCTCCCGGCCTAGCAACAGCACGTCGAGCACCGGAAGGGCCTTGTAGCCCACCAGACAGATCGTGACCACGATGGAGGTAGCGTAGAGCAGTTGTGCAGCGCTGGCTTTGCCGAAAGTGGCTTGGCTGTACCCCAGCAGAATGGAAAATTCGCCCGGGCTCATCTTGAGCTGAATGAACTGCGTAAGGGTGGTAATGACCATTGTCAGCACCAGTCCGACTAGCAGCAGGAAATAGACGTTGTCTCTACCATCGCGAAACAGCCAGCGATGCAGCACCCAGGAGTAGCCAAGCATCAGCAGCATAGAGAGTATGACGTTGCCGTGCTCGCCGAGTACCACCAGACTGCGGGTGCCCAGCATCAGCATCAACAGAGCCTGAAACAGCAGATAGATGGACTCGTAGCCCATGATGGCGGGCGTTAATATCCGGTTGCCGGTAAGACTTTGAAACGCAATGGACGACCAAGCGACGCAGATGCCGCCGATCACCATAGTGGCCAAGCGTTCCAGTCGTTTCGGAATGACATAGTCGAAGTCGAGTCCTGAGCGCACGAAGATAAAAGCGAGCGCTAGAACGATCACGGCTGCCCAAACGGTGTGGCGAGTCTTGGCTGTCATCGTTGTGCTCTCCCGATAATCAAGATCAGAAACAGCACTCCCCCAACGCAAGCCGTTGTTAAGCCGATGGGCACTTCAAAGGGGTAAATCAGCAGCCGACTCACAATGTCGCAGGCCAGCAGCAAGGTTGCCCCCGACAGTGCTACTACTGGCAGTGTGCGAGTCAGGTTATCGCCGTAGTAGAGCGCCACCAAATTGGGAATCACTAAGCCGACAAAGGGCATGGCGCCCACAGCGATGACCGTGACCGAGACCGTGATGGCCACCAGCATCAATCCTAGTATGGCGATGGCAAGATAATTCATGCCTAGGCTCACCGCCGCCGCCTCACCCATGCCCAGTACCGTGAAGCGATGGGCGTAGAGGTAGGTAAGCATCACGACCGGCAGAATGAGGTAGATGATTTCGTAATGGCCTTGCACGATCTTTGAAAAGTCGCCCAGTAACCAGCCCTGCATGCTTTGCAAGATGTTATGGCGGTAGGCGTAGAACTCGGCAAGGGCGCTTAGCATGCCGCCGTACATCAAACCGATGACGGGAATCAGCACGCTGTTGGTGAACTTGATGCGGCGAACAATAGTGATAAATACGACATTTGCAGCGAAGCAAAAGAGCAGCGCGGCAAGCATTCGTAATCCAGCGCCAGCTGCAGGCATTAGGGTTAGCGATACGAGAATGCCCAGTTTAGCTGCATCAAGCCCGCCCGAGGTGGCTGGCTCCACGAACTTGTTACGCACGATGTGCTGCAGAATCACGCCGCAAATCGACAGACCTACACCAGTCAAAATAACGGTGATGAGACGCGGCAGTCGGCTGGCTGTGAGCGTCAACCAGGCATCATCCGACAGAGTGATTAGTTGGTGCCAACTCAACTGCTGCGCGCCTATCAGTAACGATACTCCGCAAAGCAATACAAACAGACAAGGCAGATACCCACGCATCAGGTGTCTTCTCTCCCTTCTGCATTCGGTGTAATGCGCCATGTTTTAGCGGCCTGGCGCTGGCCAAGAAAGGTGGCGTAATGCCCTTTGTGGACGAGTAGTTCAGCGGGTGCACCCTGCTCCACGACGCGGCCGTTATCCAGTACGATGATCTGGTCGGCCATGGCCACGGTAGATAGCTGATGAGCGATCACTAATAGCGTACGTTGACCACGCAGCCGTGCCAGTGTCTGAGTAATGATGGCCTGGTGCTGTGGATCCAGTGCGGCCGTCGCTTCGTCTACCAGCAAGATGGGAGCATCTTTGATCAGTGCTCGAGCGATCGCGATGCGCTGACGTTCTCCGCCGGAAAGGCGGACACCTGCTTCGCCCACCGGCGTGTTTAGCCCCTGGGGTAAGCGTTCGAGTATCTCTGTGACGCCCGCAAGATTTGCCGCTTCCATTAGCTCGGCATCGCTGGCTTCGGGGCGGCCAAAGCGTATGTTGTCGGCTATGCTGCCAGCAAACAGATGGCTCTCCTGGAGGATCTGGCTAACATAGCCTGCCAACTGAGCACTGGACATGTCGCGCACGTCGACACCGCCAATGAAAACGCGGCCTTGGTCGACATCGAAAAAACGTGCCACAAGGCGTGCGATAGTGGTCTTGCCCGAGCCCGATTCGCCGATCAATGCCGTCATGCTGCCGGGCTTGACCGACAGACTCACTCCGTTGAGCACATTGGGCGCATCTGCGGCATAGCGAAAATGTACTGCGTGAAGTTCGATAGAGGTATCACGCGGCGGCTGAGGCGTGGTTGTCTCGGGTAAGGGCGATGCGTCGAAAACAGTTTTTATTGTCTCCAACTGCCCTTTGGCGCTGCGTAGAACGTCGCTATGCTGGGCCACATCAAGCAACGGCTCGATAAACCGGCTGATCAGCAACAGCGCCACAATAACACTGGTGACGTCAGGTGCCTTCAGCGGCTCACCCAGCAGCGTATTGATCCACACCATGATGGTGATCAGCAGGGCAGCAAATACCGCCTGCACTGCCCATGTATTGAGTAGCGCCGATAAAGCCGAAAGGCAGGCTAGCCTTGTGCCGGAATGGTGCTGCTTCTCCAGTGCGTTCTCCAGAAAGCGCGTACTCTGGCCTTCGCCGCTGAAGGCGCGTAATACCGCCTGCGCATTGGCAAATTCGACTACCCGCTGGCTGGTTTCGGAGAAGTTCTGCTGGAAGGCTCGGTCGGCGTGACGGGTGAGCTTGGAAGTGAGCCATAACACGCTCACCAGTGGCGCTAATGCTATCAGTGCTGCGATACCGAGCGGCGTGTGCAGCGCTAACAGAGCGATTAGGATGACCAGTGGCACGACCAGGCCGGTGATCACCGGTGTGAAAACGTGGGCGGGAAGCTGGGCTACCGCCATTATACCTTGAGTCACTACATGGTTAAGACGCGCAGTATTGGTGCTGGTAAACCAGCCAACGGGCAGGCGAGCTACATGGCTGCCTAGACGGTGACGCCCAGACTGCAGGACGGCGACGCCCACACGAACGCCCGCCTTCTCTACATGTGATCGCACTAACCAGCACGCGAGAATACCTAGCAGCAGTATGACCAACCATACGGTGGCGTTGGTCGAATCTCCGGACATCAAATAGGTGATGATGGGGATAAATGTCAGGATTGTGACACCGCTAAGCAGGCCATAGCCAATCGCTAGCCCGAGATAACGACGTAAGAGTACGGCGTCCTCGCCGAGCAGATGAGTCAGTATTTTCAGCACGTTGGTACCTCTGATTCCAGCGTTGAGGTGGCGTTGCTCAAGGCCCAAAGGCGGGCATATAGGCCATGTTGAGTGAGAAGGTGGTCATGGTTGCCCTGCTCGACGATCATGCCGTCATCGAGTACCAGGATCAGATCGGCGTATCGGGTCGTATCGAGTCGATGGGAGATAACGATCAGCGTGCGTCCACGGGTTAGCCGAGCTAGCGCTTCCTGAATGACCAGTTCGCTACTCGCGTCGACTGCTGCGGTTGCCTCATCCAGTACCAGTAGCGGAGGATCAAGCAGAATGGCGCGGGCAATGCTCACACGCTGCTGTTCACCACCAGACAGTTGGGTGGCGTCGTCAACGACAGTGTCATAGCCATCGGGTAATGCGACGATGCGCTCGTGAATGTTCGCCGCGCGGGCCGCGTCCTCAATCTCTTGCTGGCTGGCGGAAGGGCGGCCCAAGGCAATGTTGTCGCGGATACTGGCATGGATAAGGCGGACGTCCTGCAGGACAAAACCGATATGTTGGTAAAGTGTCGCCGTTGAGAGCTGGCGCAGATCCACGCCGCCTAAGGTGATGCGCCCCTGGGTGGGATCAAAGAAGCGCAATAGAAGTCGTGCCAAAGTCGACTTGCCCGCTCCGGATGGCCCAACAATCGCAGTGACACTTCCTGTGGCAAAGGTGACGTCGAGATTCGAGAGCCCACGATGTTCGTTATCATAGGCGTAACTCACATTGTCGAAACGAATTTCGCTGTTTGCAGGCAGTGTCTGCTGGTCGGAGAGAGGCGCTTGCAAGATAGGCGTTTCAAGTAGTGCCATGACGCGTTGCGCAGCGCCGGTTGCACTGCCCAGATCGTGCAGCAGGGTATGCAGAAGCAGCAAAGGGGCACAGATACCTGGCGCCACCAGAATGAACGGCACCAAGTCGACGGGAGTCGTCCAGCCGTTGACGACAGAAATCGTTCCGCACAGCAGCGTCAGTCCCAATATCGTCATCGGCGTTACCATCGCATGAACATGAGCCATGGAAGCGACCAACGGGCGGGTAAAGCGATCAAATGCATCGGCGAAGCTATCCACTGCGTCCTGATAGCCGCGATAGGCCTGTCCGGTGGTGCCGAACGTCTTCACGACGGGGATGCCGCTAACGAACTCATTGATGGCGCTGTTCATGTGCTCGAGCCGTATTACGAATTCTCCCATGTTGGCTTTGCTGGATTGCATGAGCCGATGCAGAAACAGAAAGAAGCCGGGCAGGGGCAATAGGGTTATCACAGCGATTCGCCAATCCAGCACAAGCAGATAAACCACCGAGATCGACAAGGCCCCAAGCGCGCGCCCGACGGCAGTGTAGAAGTGCGCGGTCAGGCTGTGCAGCGTCGCAATGTCATCCTGCATTGCTTGCTTGACCTGCCCGGAGGTTTGGCCGGTAAACCAGCCAAGCGGCGTCTGGGCCAAGCGCCTGAGAACGGCCTGACGTAGATGGTGTGTCAGACGGTTATCCGCCAGATGCGCGATCAGCTCGCCGAGGAACATGCTTCCCATGCCGATGAAGACGCTGACGATACTGGCCGTTACCACCCATACGATGTCGCGTTCGTTGCTCGCAGATAACTCCCAGGCTTGGTCTGAAGCGGTAGCGAGGATCTGCGCGATGTGCGCCATGCCGGCTAGCGGTACCATCGTGAATATTGTGCCGATGCCCGCCAGAGTGGCTGCTATGAGGAGCCGTGTGCGGATGGGGGCCAGTATTCGGCTGATAGAGCCTTGGGCAGTCGACGTAGTTTGCGTGTTCATGAATCGTTGCTACTCGGTCATGGGACGTTTAAGTGGTTACTCTCAGAGTCATCAAGTCGAAAGAACCGGTATTGCCACTGGATAGAAACGCGAATTAATCGCGTTTGTGAGATTAATTGAAAATTAGTTTAGTGTCTATAAACTAATTAAAATAGTTGCATGCTAATAAACTAATTGACCCTAGTGGAAGGGGCATGGCTTGATAGAGGGCGCTATCTAAAGGAGTGTGTTATGGCAGCGCGACCAGCATCTAAAGTACGAGGGCGGCCGCCCATCATTACGCGTGAGCGTATTGCGAATGCGGGTGTCGAGATTGGCCTACCCAATATCACCTTTGTGGGAGTGGCCGCCGCGTTGGGCGTTAGCCATATGGCGCTTTACAAGCACGTTGCTAACCTCAAAGCGCTGAAGGTGGTGGTGGCCGAAGAAATCTTTCGACGCTGGAGAATTCCGCGTGCGCGTCGAGATGAGCCCGAAGAGCTGCAGGCGTATCTGTTCACCTTTGCCATGTCGATAGCCGAGTTCGTTAAAGTACACCCAGGGCTGACGCCCTACGTGATCCGCCGTCTGGCGGCGACCCAACCCATGATTGAAAAAATACATGAGCACCAAGCGCATATTGCCGAGATCTATGAAATTTCCCAGTTACAGGCACGTTGGCTTCTGGCGACGGTAGCCTTTCACTGTTTTGCCGTAGCGGACACGATTTACTCGGTGATGGGGCAGGAGCCTGTTGAGGCAGTAGATCATGCCGTAGAAGAGGCGGAACTGGAGGCAGAACTGGAGCAAGGTATTCAGGCGCTCATTGCCGGGGCTATCGCCATGCTGGATGATCATCCGCAGGGGCAGAGCTGAATAATATCTTGACCTCCATCATCATGAATCGTGGCCGTCCGGTGGCCAAAGGCGAAATCGCCGAGCTTTCCAACGAACTGATCAAACAGCACTTGACTGTTTAAGTTATCCACACCCGGTTCAAAGTTTTGGGTCGGGCTGGAAGGGCAACGCCTCTGCCGTCGTGATGACTTGATCAAACAGGGGATGCTCAGGATTGAGCATGTAGTTGAATTCTCTTGGCACGACCACGCTGGGAATGGCCAAGGCCAGACTGTGGCCGGAGTCTAGCCATCCGTCGCCCAACTCGGCAGTTTCTGCTGGCGCAGGTGCTTCCCGCCAGTTGTCCGGTAGGTCAGCTTCCCCAACACCTAGAATGCTATCGGCCGGCAATGTCAGGCGCAGCAGCGCATAGGCATTGAGCAACTGATAGCTTTCCAGATGCACCATGATTTCAAGCAGCGCCAGCGACTCGGCGCTTGCCACATACACACAGGCCTTACCGGGGCTGTTCCAGCGCCCGCCATAAAGGCGTGCACCTTCGCCATCGAAAGCGTTGTCCTGATACTTGCGCTTGATCAAGCGGTAAGCGTTGACCTCATTCACGTAGCAACCCCGTGCTCCAGTCGCCCAATCAGGTTCAACACCGTTTGATACTCGGCAGAGGTTGCGCTCATTTCGATGGGCCTGCGCCCGCCCAGACCCGTATTGGGCTTGAGCAGCCAGGTGCGGGCACCCTCGACGTCGCCTTCAAACAGGTCTAGCGCCGCCTTGAAGAGTTCGGCAAAGCGATATAGCCGGTCGCTTTCCGCCATCTTAAAGCGCCCCGACTTAGCACGGCGGCTCAGCGTGGCCGGGGGAATATCGACGTAGCCTGCCAGCGCCTTCTGTTCGATACCTGACGCCTTAGCCAGTCTGGGGTAGACCCTATACTCAATGCCTTGATGCAAAAGCTCATGCAGCTTGCGGCCTCTGGCAGGCAGGCCGATCTGGTGCCAGAAACCTGATGCCAAGGCTTTGGGTGGCTGGTATTGAGTGAAGTGCATATCCATGGTGCTTCTCATTTGATATTTCAATGAACTATCAAATGGTATACATCCCGCCTGCCCAGACGTCAAGTGAGATGGGCGATAAGGAAGGCATCGCCTCTAATCTCTACTAGCGCAACGAACTTGGCGCTTCTGGTGTTTCGCGGGCGCGGCGGCGTTTCATGGACTGAGTAATCACGCCGTAGCGTGGGCCTGCTAAAAAGGCGAGGATTAGAAAAACGCCGGTCATTATCGCCATCATGCCGCCAATGGAGACGTTGAAATACACGGCGAGGTAGTAGCCAGAAATACTTGAAGCGATCGAAATTAGCGCACCGATGATAAACATCATCCACAGTCGATCGGTCAGCAAATAGGCGGCGGAAGCGGGCACAATGGCAAAGGCGATAAACAGTACTGCTCCCACAGCATCAAAGGCCGCTACGGCGGTGGAGCTTGTTAGCATTAGCAGCACATAAAAAAGAATCGATGGCATAAAGCCGAACGTTTTGGCCAGCGCTGGATCGAAGGTGGCCAGTTTCAGCTCCTTATAAAAGAGCCCGATAAACGCGTAGTTGAGCAGTGTCATCACGCTCATCGATACCAGCGCCTTGGGGATGGGCAGACCGAAGATGTCGAGAGTATCCAACCAGACAAAGCCGATTTCACCGAGCAGCACAGTATGCGTGTCGATATGCACATCGTTGGCGTAGACATTGAGTAACAGCACGCCGATGGAGAACAGCGCGGGGAAAACCAGACCGATAGCGGCATCCTGCTTTACCCGCTTGGTGTTGGCCAGGGCCTCGGTAAGTAACACGGTTAATAGCCCGGTTAATGCGGCGCCTATTAGCTGCACCGGCCCACTCTGCTGTTTGGTCAGCAGCCAGACAATCACTATGCCAAACACAATGGAGTGGCTAATCGCATCAGTGAGCATGCTATTGCCGCGCAGGACTAAAAAGGTACCCACCGCCGAGGAGGCAATGCCAACCATGGCACCTACCAGAATAATGGGCAGCGCCGTGTTGGTTAGTAATTCAGTAATCATGTCACGACCTCTTCAAAGGTGGCGACCACCTGTTTGGCTGCCTTTTCTCCCAGCGATGTTAGCGCCCATCCTGCGCCGCCATCAGAGGAGCGTATAAGGTAGCCTTGGCGCTTAAGTTTACTCAGCACCATGCGCGCGCCAAATGTTGCGCGATAGTGTCGGGAGGCGTCGGGGTGCTTGTAAAGCGCGTAGAGCAATTGCTGCTTCTGCAGCGCTTCTTTTTGGCGGTAATGCTTGATGAAGCCCCACAGCAGGCCTCGGCCGGGAGCAAGCGCCAGAGAGATGATGACAATAGCCGTTGCGGTGAGAATCACCAGTGGGCCGGTCGCCAGACCACGGGATAAGGTACTGATGGTAGCCCCCGAGACCCCGCTGACAATACCGATGCCAGCGGCAATAACCAGCATCCCCCCCAGATGACGGCTCCACTGCCGGGCCGCAGCGGCTGGCGCCACGATCATGGCGGCCATTAATATCACGCCAACCATTTGCAAGCCGACTACCACGGCGAGCGCCACCATAGCGGTAAGCGCGGCTTCGATGGCGTTGACGGGCATGCCGAGCGAGCGGGCGTACTGCCCATCAAAAGTGACCAGCTTGGCTTGTTTCCAGAAGATGGCGAGCAGCGTGAGAGTGACAAGGGTGATGCTGCCCATTACCCATAGATCCGAGCGTAGCGTAGCGGCGGCCTGGCCGAACAAAAAGGCTTCTAGCCCCCCTTGGGAGGCGTTATTGGTACCCTGGATATAGGTCAGCAACACGATGCCAATAGCAAAGAAAATGCTTAGGCAAATGCCGAGAGCGGCATCGGTTTTCAAGCGGCTTTTGCGGGTCAGCAGCAGCATCGTCAGCGCGGCTAACGAGCCGGTGGCCAGTGAGCCAATGATAACGCTGCCCATATCCCGACTGCCGGTGATGATGAAGCTTAAACACACGCCGGGCAGCGCCGCATGCGAAATGGCGTCACCGAGCAGACTCTGGCGGCGTAACACCGCAAAACAGCCCAGAGGGCCGCTGATCAGCCCCAGTAGCGAGGCACCAATCACCACGTTTTGAAAGGTGTAGTCAGACAGAAGGTCGAGCCACTGCATGGGTTATTTCACCTTCGAAGCAGTGAACATCAAGGCGTCGCTATCGTTCAGCAGGGCAATCTGGCCACCGTACGCCTGACGAAGATAATCAATATTAAACACGTCTTCAGCCTTGCCGCTGGCAATCACGCGGACGTTAAGCAGCAACAGCCAGTCGAAGTAATTACGTACGGTTTGCAGGTCATGGTGGACAACAATCAGCGTTTTACCCGCATCGCGCAGGCGGCGCAGAATGTCGATAATGGCGCGCTCGGTGGTGGCATCAACCCCGGCCATGGGCTCGTCGAGAAAGTACACATCGGCTTGCTGCACCAGCGCACGGGCTAAAAATACGCGCTGCTGCTGGCCGCCGGAAAGCTGACTGATCTGGCGGTCGGCATAGGCGCTCATTCCCACCATCTCCAAGGCTTCCAGCGACTCCTTACGCTCTTTACGCCCTGGGCGCCGGAGCCAGCCCAGGCGACCGTAAAGACCCATGGTGACCACATCCAGCGCGGTGGTAGGGAAGTCCCAGTCGACGCTGGAGCGCTGCGGCACATAGCCAACGCGCCTGCGCTGTGAGGCGTAGGGGCGCCCATGCACCATGACCTCGCCGGAAAGCGATGGTACAAGCTCCAGCAGGCTCTTGATTAGCGTGCTCTTACCCGCCCCGTTAGGTCCGACAATGCCTGCCATCACGCCGGTAGGAATCTCCAGGTTAATATCCCAGAGAACGGGCTGATTATGATAGCTGACGGTCAGGTTCTGAATGCTGAGCGCCGTGTCGGTCGTTGCGGGTGTCGCCATTGTTGCAGTGCCTTATCGAATGATTAGTGAGCGAGCTTCCACTCGGTAGCCCAATCGTTCATTTCATCGGGAAGCGGTGCCAGGGTACCGCCAAGCGCTTCGACAATATGCTGGGTGTTGCGGTAGATCATCCCCATATAAGTGCCATCGACCGTATCCGGGTCACCCATGGCATCGGAGTAGAGTTCACCGCCAATTTCGACAACCTGGCCCCGTTGTTGGGCGGCATCAATAACTGCCTGAACCGTGCGCGGGTTAATGGTGCTCTCGATGAAAAGGGCCGGAACCGCGCGATCCACCACAATATCTGTCATGTTGCGAATATCAGCAATCCCCGTTTCCGTTTCTGTGCTAATGCCTTGTATGCCTTCCACGTCGATATCGTAGGCGCGGCCAAAGTAACCAAAGGCATCGTGAGCGGTGACCAGAATGCGTTGCTCATCGGGAATGCTGGCAATACTGTCTGTCACCCATTCGTGCAGGGCAAGCAGTTGCGCCTGATAACGCTCGGTATTGGCATCAAACGTCGCGGCGCAGTCGGGGCGCGCTTCACTCAGCGCGGCATTGAGCGTGGGCAGTGTTTGCGCCCATAAAGAAACGTCCATCCACAGGTGAGGATCGATGCCGTACACATCCTGTGAGGTAATCAATGACGCGGGGTCAATCGAAGCAGGGGCTACGGCAAGCGTAGGTGTGCGTTCGGAGAACCTTTCCAGTACGTCGCCTAGCTGGCCTTCCAGCGAATAGCCTGAGTAGAAAATCTGTTCTGCGTTTCGCAGTGTTGCCACATCGCTAGCGCTTGCCTGATACAAATGGGGGTCTACGCCTGGGCCCATCATGGCTTCCACATTAACGCATTCACCGCCTACTTCCTGCGCCACATCGGCAATCATCCCAATCGTTGCCACCACGTTTAAGGGCGTCTCATCGGCAGTTGCCAACGCACTTAAAGGCAGCGCTCCCAATAGAATCACGGCATATTTTGTTGCCATTATTTAGCTCCAGACTCGTCATGAGGTAGATGGGGTTAAATTGCTTTGTGTAAACTGATTGTCTTAAGGAAAGAAGTATAGCCTTGGCTAAGTTTGTGGCGCGATTAATCCAATGTCAAGCAGATAAAAGGCGTTGAGGCGAGCTGAAAGGCGAGCCCGAGTGATGGTGGGAATAAACATGAGGCGCATGGGAAAATGGCGCATTGATGTAAAGGCACCATTTTCCCAGCTTCTCATTAATTACCGCATAGGGTTGATGATGGGGAATGTGTTGTTGAGCAATATTTAGGCGGTTTGACTAGCTAAACGCCGTTCCTGTAAGCGGTGAACGACAAACCAGTCAACGATAAGCATAAAGATCAATGAGGCGCCGACGAGTGGAAAAATAATTCCACCGATCACCAGAATGACAATCAGGCCGCGAAACACCCGTTTATCGGCCGGTAGCGGGGGCACTCCCATCGCGCCTGAGGGGCGTCGCTTCCACCACATCACCGCCGCTGACACTGCCAGCAGAGTGATGGCTAGGCAGACGGCCAGGAAAAAGAGCTGATTGAATAATCCAAACTGCTGGCCCATATGCACGTTAATACCAAATTCCAACCAGCGGCCTAAGGGCCCATAGTCGGCATAGCTCATGTCGATCAAGCGCTCGCCAGTGTACTGATCAAGGTGCACCACGCGCTGTTGGCTAAGGTCATTGGGGTAGACCGAGCCGGTGTACACACCGGTTTCTGTGGTCGGCAGGCTTACCGCATAGCCGTGATGCAATCCCAATTCATCGAAGATGGCGACAGCGCCGTCAAGGCCGATGCTCTCTACCTGACTTGGCCCCTGCGAGGATTCTGGGACCTGCGCCTGTTCGAGTGACCAAGTTGTCGGGCTTTGCGCGTTTAAACGCGCCTCCGACATGGGCACTTCAACGCGCACACCGGTGGGGTAGCCAAAATTGTTACCGTTGGCCCACTGGTTAACCTGCCCGCCCCATACGCCCGACCAGGGCATGCCCGTGATCGCCAGAAAGACGATAAAGGCGCCGACAAATAGCCCGGTAACCGCATGCAAGTCGCGCCAGAATACCCGACTTTTCGGCTTGCCACGTACGCTAACCACGCCGCCTGCGCCTTTACGCCGTGGCCACCACAGATAGATGCCGGTGAGCACCAGCAGAATTGACCAGCCGCCAGCTATTTCAATCAGTTTGCGTGCCGTTGGGCCAAAGTATTTCAAGCTGTGTAAATAGCGAACGGTCCACATGACTGTGCCACGGTCATCCAGTGCTCCCAGCACATTGCCAGTATAGGGATTCACGTAAACCGCTAACCGCTCGCCCTCTGCGGTGTTAATCGTGATCTCTGCGGAGCTTTTCGGCGTCGCGGGATCGGTGAATTTTACGGCGCTACCGGGATGAGCCGTCAGCGCCGCACTTACCAGCGCAGAGGGAGGCAGTGCGGCCTCTTGAGCGGCCACGCGCTTAACATCAGCGTGTATCAGTGCGTCCAGTTCGTCTTTGAATAGATACAGCCCGCCAGTGATCGCCAGGGTAATCATAAACGGCAGTACCAAAAGGCCGGCGTAAAAATGCCAGCGCCAAACGGCGCGATAAAGATCGAAGGTTTTGCGTTTACCTTCTTGTGAGGGGGACGCGGTCGTCATGTAGTGTCTCCAGACCACCAGGCAACGAGCCTGCTGGTTTAATGAGTCAGGGGAAACAGGTGCTCTACTGAGCACCTGAGTGAATCAGAAGCTGAAGTCGGCCCGTGCCCACACCATTCGACTAGGCTCGTTAATGCCGCGATCCAAATCAGCGGGGTAGCCAAAAGCGAGGATTCCAAATCCTGGCCAACGGCATTGCCTTTTTCGAGCGCAGTGCGGTTTTGATGTGGCGTTAGACACGTCGAAGAAAGGGCGGGGCTCGCGTTAGCGCGTGAGGGTAGTTATCACAGGACCGCATAGCCTGTGTCGGTTGCGTCAGCAGTTGACCATGCGTGATAAACGCTTGCTGGCTGATCGCGGGAAGAGCGGTTGGTGTCGTTGGAAACTGTTGCCAGACGGCGCAGTAGCCACATTGGTGAAACCAGTTGAATACCGGCTCTACCGCTTCAGCATGGCCTGAAGAGTGGTGATGTTGACTTGCTTGCGGGGCCGCGTGCTGATGATGGTTTCCGTTCTGGTGATTAGATGGATGACTAGAGGAATGGTCAGTGCCGTGGTTAGCGTGATGTTGCCCACCCGCTTGATACTGGGAAATCAGCGGCCCGCCCAGTAGGAGATGCATCGCCACAAACGCCATACAAAGCGCTATGCGATACCAAAGAGTCCCTACTGAACGTGATAATTGCATTTACTCGCTACGCTTGGTGGGCCGTGTTCTGTTTTTTTATATAGATTGCTTGGCAATTTTAGTTGAAATTTCCTTATGAGAGCGTGAGATTTGTGCGGCCAATTGACACGTGGGAGCTATTGGCTTCAGCTAAAACGAGTGCTAAATCAGTTAGTAGCTCCGACATTGCGTATTAGTAATGCAAGATCGATACACTGCGAACCAGCGCTGTCACCTGCTTACCTACAGCGAGTTTCATTTCATCTGAGGACTTGCGAGTTAAGCGTGATCTAAGGTGAATAGAACCAAGGCTCAAAAGCAGCTCCACCGAGTGTGGGCTGGTGGGCAACGTTTCCATTTTTTCAATGGTAGCCGCGAGCTGATTACGGTAGCTGGTGTCCTTTGTCGGTGAGAGTGCCAAGGCAATATCCCGCGCAAAGATACGTACGCGCAAACGGCTGCCGATAGGCGCTGATATACCCGGTATTATTAATTGGTGACACTTATCAAGCGCAAGATGGGTTAGCTGATATACATCGTCATGTTCGACAACTCGACCTTCGATAATCGAGGCAGCATCGAACCCTCCCAGCTCCTCGGTTAAATCAAAGCGCTGCAAAAGGTCATGCAATGGATCGCTAGCGATAACGCGCCCCTCTTTCATCAGTACGAGATGATCAGCAATCGCAGAGATCTCTTCGGGATCGTGGCTGACGTAAATCACTGGGATTTGAACCTGGCGAGTCAGTCGAGCAATGAAGCGCAACAGCTCTTGCTTACGTGGCCCATCCAATCCGGAGAGTGGCTCATCCATTAGCAGTAGCTGAGGATCGCTCAGTAGTGCTCTGCCTATGGCGACCCGGCGTGCTTCGCCGCCCGAAAGGGTGCCCGGTATCCGCGCTAGTAAATGTCCGATGCCAAGCAGTTCGACAATCTCATCGAAGCGGTGAGCTGCTCGTTCAGGCATGCCGTAGGTAAGGTTGCCTCGCACTCGGTAATGAGGAAAAAGACGCGCCTCCTGGAACACAACGCCAATGCGCCGTTGATGGGCGGGTACATTCTGGCGCTGTTGGGTGTCTAGTAGCACCTGATCGCCGAGTTGCAGTTTGCCTACGTCGGGTGTGTCCAGGCCTGCAATAATGCGCAGTAGGCTGGTTTTGCCGCTTCCTGATATGCCAAAAATACCGGTCACACCGCTAGCGGGCAGCGTGAGCGATGCTTGCAGCCGGAAGTTGCCAAGACGCTGTTCAACAGAGAGCGATAGCGATGAATGGGAAGAGGCGTCGGGAGACGTTGGGTTAGTAGGCATCACGTTCCTGTAAACGCTGTTGGGTGCGGCGCGCTAGCCATTCAGAGGCAATTAACGAGAGCAGGGCAATAATGATGGCGAGAAAACATAGCCGTGCCGCAGCGGCTTCCTGACCGGGCGTTTGAATTAGCGTATAGAGTGCTAGGGGCAAGGTGCGCGTTTCACCAGGGATATTAGAGGCGAAAGTGATAGTGGC
This sequence comes from Halomonas sp. MS1, assembly GCF_024182575.1. NCBI lineage: Bacteria > Pseudomonadati > Pseudomonadota > Gammaproteobacteria > Oceanospirillales > Halomonadaceae > Halomonas > Halomonas sp. MS1. The sequence continues at coordinate 1,317,985 of NZ_CP098926.1, read as the reverse complement.
ACCGAACTCTGAAAGCGCGCGAGCAAAAGCCAGCACGGTACCGGTTAACAGGCCGGGGATCGCCAGCGGCAATGTGATGGTGGTGAATACCCGCCAGCGACTAGCGCCTAGCGTGCTGGCAGCCGCTTCGAGTTTGGGGTCAACGGCCTCAATGGATAAGCGCAGAGCCCTCACCAGTAGTGGAAACGCCATTACGCCGCTAGCAACGGCTGCCCCTTGCCAAGTAAATGGCAATGATACGCCTAAGCTGCTGTAAAGCCATTGGCCAAATACCCCTTGCCTGCCCAAGCCAATTAACAGTAAATACCCCACAACCACGGGCGGCAGAACCAGAGGTAAGTGTATTAAACCATTGACGAATGCTTTCCCGCGAAAATGATAGCGGGCTAGCCACCAAGCGACGGCAATGCCTGGAGGCAATATCCATGCAACCGCCGCTAAGCCGATCAGTAAACTTAGGCGAATAGCCTCCCACTCCGCTGGAGAAAGCGTCACGGTGCACTGATGCTTGTGTCAAAACCGTGCTCGGCAAAGATAGCGAGGGCTTCTTCACTGGCTAGCCACTCCCGTAGCGCCACGGCAGCAGCGTTTTGCTCGGCATCAATCAGGGCGATGGGGTACGTAATGGGGTCGTGGCTGGCGGCTGGGAATAACCCAAGTACCCTGACGGCCTTGCTGGCAAAAGCATCCGTTTGATACACCACACCGATGGGTGTTTCTTCACGCTCTACCAGCGCTAATGCAGCGCGCACATCATTGCCACGGGCTAGGCGCGGCGCTAGAGCTTCCCATTCGCCCAGTGTCTCCAGTGCTTGCTGGGTATAGATACCGGCCGGTACATGGTCTGGGTCTCCCACGGACAGCCGGTCGCGCTCGCCTAATAGCGTTTCAATAGCGATGCCTTCCCCTGGGGTGAACTGCATTGGCACGCTATCGCTGGCACTAACAAGCGCCAATCGATTTTGCAGTAAATCCCTACGTTGCTGCACATTGATATGCTGATCTTCAAGCCAATCCATCCACGTCACATTTGCGGAAAGAAATAGCTGCGCGGGACTGCCGCTGGCGATTTGTCGAGCAAGGGTAGACGACGAAGCATAAATCGCGGTCACATCAACGTCATTATGTGTTTCATAAACCGCAATGGCATCGTTTAGGGCATCGGTCAGCGACGCAGCGGCCGCAACGTGCACATTGTCGCTTGCGAGCGCTGATGCCGTCGGAAGGCTAAATAGAATAACGCTGGCAAGCAGGCGATTGTTCACACCGAAGTTAAGCATCGTTTTATTCCGCTATGTCTATGTGGATATAGCGGAGATTAGCGAATACTCAGCGCGTGTTCAATGACAAATAACGCGTGGCTTGATGGCGATCAATCATTGTCGCGCTCGGCATCATCAGAAGGTGACAGAAGCGCTAGTAGCGCTTTGGCATCGTCAGGCGTTGCCATCACAAACTGCTTTTCCAGTGCTCGGTAGTGGGTAAGTACTTGTTTACCCATCTCGGTTAGGTGTGCTCCCCCTCGTGCATTTCCACCGGAACTTGTTACTACCAGCGGCGATAAAAAGTAGCCGTTCATAGTTTCGAGCAGTTGCCAGGCTTTTTTATAACTCATGTTCAGCGCACGGCCCGCCGCGGAAATTGAGCCGGTTTGATCAATCATTTCCAAAAGATCAGCTTTGCCAGGGCCAATCACCACGTCGTGGTTTAACGCTAAGCGCAGCTGGAAGGTAGGGGAAGGGTGATGGGTGCGTGTCATTGTTGAACTCTGCTGATGACTATGTGCGTATCAGTTTAGCAACGATATAGCCCCCAACGCTTACCATTTAGTGGTTAGCAAAGAAGAGTGCGCAGCTTAGCTTAACGAGGCTTGGGCCTTCTTCTAGCAGCGTTGAAGGTTGCTCCGATTTGGTGCGCTTATCCATTTTTGTGTTCTCTTTTGGTGCTTAACCCCGTTTTTTGCTAACAAACTCAAGGCTTAAGTTATTGTGTTGGCATAGAAACATGGTTTTTCACCATTTTGGCGCATTCCTTGCATTTCAAGTTGAAATATTGACCAACAGGAAGCGATAGCGCCCATGACTCTGTGTGAACTTGCGACACCTGCTGCTGGCTCAGGCCATCGCTTTGATGGCGAGCGCCACTGGGCGGCATCGCTGGCGCTGCGTTTTGCTAACCGTGAGGGCATTACCCGGTTGGTGCAGGCTCGTCACCAAGGGCCGCTACGAGTACAGCGCCCGTTTTACCCAGAAGGGGGCACGGAAGCTTGCCATGTGTACGTGCTGCATCCACCCGGTGGTTTAGTCAGTGGCGATGCCTTGACGATTCGCGCCCACATCGAGCGTGATGCCCACGCGCTGCTCACCACGCCTGCGGCTAACAAGCTTTATAAAGCTGACAGTCAGGGCGTCGCCTGGAACCAAGATACCGAACTGAACGTGGAAGATGGCGGCATCCTTGAGTGGCTTCCTCAAGAAACGATCGCCTTTGATGGCTCCAAAGGCACTCAGCGAACCCATATTGCGTTGCATGGCAGTGCCCGTTGCCTGGGTTGGGAAATCATGGCGCTGGGCCGCCCCGCCAGTGAACTTCCCTATGTAACAGGCCGAATTGAGCAGCACTTTCGTTTAACCCTAGATGGCAAGCCGCTGTGGCTTGAACGCCAACCGTTGGATCCTGCACATCCGCGTTTTAACGGGCGCTGGGGGCAGGGGGGCGCCACGGTGCAAGCCACGCTGTGGGCGGTTGGTTTAGAAGATGCCGGTGCGGCGATTGATGAACTACGCGAAGCGCTGCCGGACAACCCGCGTTGGGCGGTCACCGTTCGCCAGGGCGTACTGTTATTACGTTACCTCGGAAACTCACGTAATGAAGCCTGGGCGCTGTGTGAGCAGGCTTGGCATTTACTGCGCCCGCGCTGGATCGCTCGTGCCGCCCACACGCCGCGCATCTGGTTAACCTAGATATTATGCAGCAGGTGCTAAATAAGTTATTACCACTAATGCAAATGAAAACCTTTTGCATTAAAATGGTGGTTTGTGACTTGCACCGAGATGCACCATGCCGCTCAACGTCTTATCCTCTTCCTATTGGCTGCTGATCTTACGCATCCTGGCCGCGACGCTTGGCGGCTATATCGTCGCTGCACTGTTCTCGGTGGCAGCGCTTGGCTTACCGCTAGATACCATGATGTCTCTGCGTATCGGTATGATGGGAAGCTTCATTATTTGGGCGGGTGTGGCGACTTGGTCGTTTATCACGCCAAGTTTGATACGTCTTTGGGGGGTTATCGGTTTAGCCATTTGCGGCCTTCTAGTGGTGGCTAACTATGGCATCCGCTAAGCGCAGCGTGAGGCGTAACATGGCTCAGTTGCACACATGGTGCGGCTTGTTGGCTGCTTGGCTGCTGTTTGCCGTTTTTCTGACGGGCACCCTGAGTTACTTCAAAGAGAGCATCTCGTTGTGGATGCAGCCCGAACTTCCGAGTGTCGCTGCGAACGCTGAGTGGGACAACCGACGTCTGGCGGATTACTGGCAGCACTATCTTACTGAACATGCCTTATCAGCGAGAAGCTGGCAGATCACCTTTCCTAATGAACGCGAGACGGTCTCGACAGCCGTCTGGTTTGGGCAGGATGGGAGAGAGCAGTCGGTACTTGACCCAACCACTCTGACGTTGGTTACCCCGCGAGAAACGCGTGGGGGGGATTTTTTCTACCGATTCCATTTTCAATTGCATCACCTCCCCGCCGTCTATGGCCGCTGGCTCATTGGTATCGCCACCATGATGATGTTCGTGGCAATCATCAGCGGCGTGATCACCCATAAAAAAATCCTGCGCGACTTTTTTGCTTTTCGGCCCCAGAAGGGCGCCCGTAGCTGGCTAGATGCCCACAATGCTTTTTCTGTGTTAACGCTGCCTTTTCAGTTAATGATTACCTATACCGGCTTGATAACGCTCATGTCGCTCTATATGCCTTGGGGAGTAGAGCGCGCGTTTCCCGATGCTGACGCGCGTCGCCAAGCGACCAGTGAGCTGCATGCCTTTCCCCTCTCCGGCCCGGCTACGGGGCAGCCTGCAGCGTTATATGCCCTTAGCGAACTGGTCGATGATGCTGAAGCGCATTGGCAGAAGCCGGTGCAGTCCCTGAGGGTCAGCCACCCTGGGGATGCAGGCGCGCGTGCCGTGGTTTGGCAGAGTGCCCACGAGGCGTTGTCTGCACACCGCCCGCAACGTATCTATGAGGCCAGTTCCGGCGCCTTGTTAGCAGAGACTCAGTCGCAACGTATTGATGAACAAGCACACGGCATTATGGTGGGGCTACATGCAGGTCGTTTTGCTAACTGGGGCATGCGCTGGATCTATTTTGCCTTGGGCGCTGCTGGGTGTGGCATGGTGGCAACTGGGCTACTGCTGTGGACGTCAAAGCGTAAGCATAAGAAGGGCGGCGTAGTGGGGATGTGGTGTGTCGAGCGGCTTAATATAGCCACGTTGGCTGGCATGCCGATTGCCGTATTGGCCTTTTTCGCCAGCAATCGACTTTTACCGGTGGCGCTTAGTGGGCGCGCCCAATGGGAAATCCATTGCTTCTTTGCCGCCTGGCTGCTCGCGTTGCTACACGCTGCTTTAAGACGCTCGGCCTCGCAGGCGTGGCGGGAGCAGTTAGCTCTGATCGTTATCTTGTTACTGTGCCTACCAATGCTGAATCTCTTGGCCCCTTCCTATCGTGTTCTAGGTGAGCTTGCCGCAGGTAATTGGCAGCGTGTTAGCGTTGACCTGATGTATTTGGTCGGCGCGCTGATCATCGTCTGGCAGATGAAACGAGCCGCTAAAAAAGCGAGCACCCGTGTGCAGCCCATTCAGGTGGCGTCATGATGCTCAGCACGATTCTGGCACTCTGTACGCTGGGCTTTGCATTAATTGCGCTATCGGATAGTCGCCATCGACGCCGTTGTGGTCTTAAGCCTGCTCAACAAAAACCTTGGTTCTGGGCGGGCAGTGCGATACTCGGTTGGCCGCTTTGGTTGGCAATGGAAACCTGGAGCACAGGGCTGGCAATAACGCTATGGCTGGGCTGTCTAAGCATCTCGGCGGGAGTGGTATTTCTTGGTCTGGCGATGTTTGAGCGCTTTCGCCAGCAGCGGTAATTATCCCCGCCGCTGGCGATTTAATAAATAAACCAAATAGATGCCGCCCAGCCCGGCTGTTAAAACCCCGACGGGTAACGCCCCAGAAGGCAATAAGTACTGAGCCGCTAAGTCTGCCGCTAATAGCAGCAGCGCTCCGACCACACCTGCCGCTAAGGGGAGCGGCCCAGGTTTTCGCCACAGGCGTAACGCCAACTGGGGGGCGGCAAGGGACACAAACGCAATCGGCCCTACCGTCGCGACCGCGCCACCTGCTAGAAAAGCCCCCATTAAGGCACTTAATAAGCGTGAGGCTGCCAGATTAACGCCGAGGCTTTTGGCGACGGGGTCGCCAAGCGCCATCAGACGCAGCCGGGGGGCTATCAGCACAATACCGGGCAGTAACAGCAAACACAGGCCAAGCATTGGCCAAAGATCGTGCCACTGGCGTCCTGCTACGCTACCGCTAAGCCAAATCATCGCGTCTCGCGCTTGCTCTTGGCCCAGCCAGGTCAAATTTAGCTGCACGCCTGCTAGGGCTAAGGCATTGATAGCGATGCCAGCAATAATCATTGAAGAGGGGTGGCGAAAGCCGTGCCCAGAGCCGCTATAGACCGCTAGCGTGCCGATGATCGCACCCAGTGCGGCCCCCATCGTGGTAGAGACAATGCCCGTCAGCCAACTGCTTGCCAGCAGTGCTCCGAGGCTAGCGCTGGCGGTAAGGCCGATAATGTCGGGACTGCCTAATGGGTTACGGGTGATGCCTTGAAACAGGGCACCCGATACGCCTAGCGCAAACCCAGCACACAGCGCGACGAATGCCCGTGGTAAGCGCAGCGTAAACGCCTGCCACTGTTCAAACGGTGTCGCATTGCCTTGGATAAGGTGCCCAAGCGCTTCCTTGCTAAGCCCTTGGCTTCCCAGCATGAGAGAACCCAGTAATAGCCCTAAAGCGATAATGCTGGCCAACATGTAGGGGGCTAAAGCTCGGGATGGCAAACGACGGGAGGCTGGCAGTAACGTATTAAAGCGTTTCATCATGACTCACACACCGCGCTGGTTTATGCGCACAGCAACTAACAGAAATGGCGCGCCTAGCAGCGCTGTCAGAATCCCTGTCATGATTTCAGAAGGGTTTAGCAAAAGGCGTGCGAGCAGGTCTGCAAGTATCATCATCAGGGGGCCCATCACCAGCGCGATGGCAAGTTGCCAATAAACGTAATGGCCGGCAATTTTTTTGGCCAATAACGGCACGGCTAAGCCCACGAAGGCGATAGGGCCTACCGTGGCGGTTGAAATCGCCGCTAGCAACGCGCTACCGCTAAGCACCGCCAGCCTCAAACAACCCGCATTCAGCCCCAGCGCTTTGGTCACGCCGTCACCCATTTGCAGGACGTGCAAAAAGCGCGGGAGGATAAACGACAGGCCTAGTCCGACCGCTATCCAGCCCAATAGCCGCTGGGCTTCATCTAGCGTATGCCCATTGATGGACCCAACGATCCAGAAGCGATAGTTGGCAAATAAGGCGGGGTGAGTAAGGGTGATGGCTTGTACGTAGGCAAATAGAACGGCGTTAAGCGCTGCCCCTAACAGCAGCAGATGTGATGGGTCATGCTGGCGATAAGCGCTCTGAACGCCGACTAAAACAGCCACGCAAAGCGCGCCAGGTAGCGCTAACCAAAAAGCGCCTGCAGGCAACGAACCAAGCACCAAACCAGCGGTGACGAGAGAGGCGGCTGCGCCTGCATTGATGCCCAGAAGCCCAGGCTCGGCAAGCGGGTTGCGAGTTAAATTTTGTAGCAGTGTACCGGCGACAGCAAGTGCCGCGCCGGTGGCGATGGCGAGCAGTGTGCGTGATAGGCGTGCTTCCACTAAGTCGTTGGCGTAGCTAGTGTCTAGCGCTTGAAGTGCCCGCCATACTTGATAAGGGGAGAGGTGTTCTGCTCCCACCGAGAGGTTGATCCAGCCAAACAGCAGTACCGCCCCCATTAGCCCGACCAGCCAGCGTGTTCGTTGCCGTAAAGAGGGAAATAGGCCGTTCTCCATACCCGCTCCAGCATTCATCGCTGTTCTGCTGCCTCGGCAAGGCGTGGCAAGAGCCGCTCGATCATCCATTGAGTCGCTAGTGGCGAACCGGCAGAACTAGCCACGATTAATGGCTGATCGGTTAGCGCCAGATAACGGCCATCTGAAATGGCTGGCAATGAGGCAAACAGCGGTAGCTCAGCGACTCTATCGCGCTGCTCTGCGCTGTGATACCAAGAGACCACTAAATCGACATCTTCGAGCATGGGCAGATGTTCAAACCCTAGGTAGTGCGCAAAGTGATTACCGCTTGGAGAAAGGCCTTCAACCGTTGGTGACAAGTGAAGTCCAAGGCCTGTCAGTGTGCCAACACGAGGGTCGTCTGCTAAGTACACAGAGACATTTCCGGAGGCTGGGTCGGGCCGCACATAGGCAAAAGTGGTGTCTGCAAGGCTTGGATAAGACTCGCCTGCAGTCCTCAGCGATGTGTCGAGATGACGTATTAAGGCAGCGCCTTGTTCCGGCACGCCAAGCGCTTGTGCAATACGTTCAATCTGCTCATCAACAGAGGTGAGGTAAGGACGCTCTGGGTAAGCGACAATGGGCACCAGTGGCGACAGCAGGTCATAAATAGCGTCTGGAACACCACTGGAAGGCGCCAGAATGACATCCGGCTCCAGCGCGAGCAGTGCTTCAACATCCAGTTCTGGGTATTGGGTAATCGTTGTGGGGAGCGGCGCTGCTTGTGCTTCTAGAGCGTCTCGTACCCATGGCCAATAGCCGTCTTCATCGCCGCCCCACTCCGCACGGCTGACCCCGACCGGCACCACGCCAAGTGAAATGGCAATATCATCAGCACCAACGCCAAGGGTGACGACGCGCTGCGGTGGCTCGTCAATGGTGGCTGTTCTCAGTGGGCTTGGGATGACAACGGGAAACCGATCGGCATCAGCCACTGCCCCCGTCATGGGGGCAGCCGCAATTAACAGGGTGATTAATGAGCGTAACAGCATCAGCTTCTCACCAATCCCAGTTGATTGACATAACGGCACTACGCGGTTCGCCAAGCCAATACTGGCTGTAGAAACCAATTTGCTCGTAGTAGTCCTTGTCAAACACGTTGTTGATGTTCAGCTGCGCGCTTAATTGATCGTTGAAACGGTAGCGTGCCATCAGATCAGCAACGGCGTAAGCATCTTGCCCAACCTTAACCTGGCCATTGGGGCTAGATGTGTTCCGCCAAATATCGCTTTGCCAACGAGCCCCGCCGCCCAGTGTTAAGCCACTCCATGCACCCGGTAGTTGGTAAGTGGTAAACAGTTTGATCTGTTGGCGCGGATGGGTCGTGTTGGTACGCTCGCCGTCGGAGTTTTCTGCATTGGCTAGTGTGTAGCTGGCGCTCACATTCCAGCCAGAGGCCACTTCGCCAATCAATTCGAGTTCAACGCCATTGACCTGATTACCATCAACACTGCGGTGGGCGGACGTACCCGGCTGGCCGATCACATCAACACCCGGAATGGCTTCTGCCACACCGTTTTGCTCTGTTCTAAACAGTGCAATACTGCTATCCAAGTGGCCGTTCAGAAGGGTTGCCTTAGCCCCCAGTTCATAGCTGCGACCCTGAATAGGATCAAGTAGAGAGCCATCCTCACGGCGGGCATTTTGAGACTGGAAAATCTCGGTATAACTCGCGTAAACAGAGGCGTAGTCATTAATATCGTAAATAATGCCTGCATAAGGCGTTATTTCGTTGCTATATCGGTACTGCCGCTCAGATCCATAATAAGTCTGATCCAATTCCCAGTCGCTCAGGCGTGCACCAAGAATGAGATTAAGCGGATCACTCAACGAAAAGCGCGACACCATAAAGCCGCCGCTTTGCGTTATCTGCATATTATCTGAGCTGTTGAATTGCCCCCACTGAGGCTTGGCCACCACACTGTCTCGCCAATTAAGGTAACTACCCGCGGAAGGCGGCGTGCCAACCGGGGTGGCCAGTTTTATCTCAAAGTCATCTTCGTTATGCATCCAGCCAAAGCCCAGCTCGTGTTGGCGGCCAAATAAGCTGAAATCACCTTCGGCCGTCACGTTAACGGTTTGTTGAGTGCGGTTGCCGCGGTAATTTAAGAAGGAGCTGGACATACCAAGGCCTGTCTCCCTGTCTGGGAAACCGCCGCGATAAAGGTACTCTAGGCCATAGTTACCATCGTTATGGCTGACCGCGGCGCGTAACGTCCAGCCGTTATCCAGTTGGTGGCTAAGATCAGCGAACACGCGAGTGGTCTCGTTGTAAAACGTTGACCAGTCGGTGTTGTTAGATGCGCTGCGGTCAAAGTCCGTGCGGCTGCCGTCAGCATAAAAAGCCGGGACACTGGCCCCCGCGCCGAGCGTCTCGTTGTGCTGATATTCAACCCCTACGGTTAATTGAGTAGCGGGGGTAAGCTCGCTACTGATAACACCGTAAAGCGTCTCATGGTCATCTTCGAGATGAGAGATAAAACTATCGTTCTGGTCTTTGGCGACGACAAAGCGGGCCCCTGTCGTGCCATCGCTGCTTAATGGGACAGACACATCAGCCGTGACGCGGCGCCGGTCCCAACGGCCGAGGCCTGCGGAAACAGAGGCAGCCGCTTCGGACAACGGGCGTTTGCGAATAAAGTTAACGCTTGCCGAAGGTTCGCCAGCGCCGGTCAATAAACCGGTTGCCCCGCGCACTACTTCAACACGATCATAAATCGCCGCATCCCAGTCGGTATCGCCAAAATTCCAGAAACCGCTGAGCGGAATGCTGAGTCCGTCAAACTGTACGCTACGGATTGAGAAACCCCGTGCGGCATAGCTAATCCGGTTACTGTCAGCTCGGCTTGGCGAAACACCGGGTACTTGGGCCAAAACATCACCGCCTGTCTGTACCGCACGGTCGTCTATCTGCTGGCGAGTAATAACACTTGTTGATTGGGGCGTCTCGCGTGGTGTTAATGACAGCCCGACCGCACTGCGGCTAGCGGGCACTGTGTAGCGTTGAGTGCCTTCACTGCTGGTGCTGAGGCGCTCACCGGTCACTAGCAAATTGTCCAATGTTTCGTCAGGAGCTTCAGCAAAGGCAAGCAAAGGGTAGGCAAGAATAAGTGCAGTGCATGTTGATCGATATAACAATGGCATGGAGCGGTTTTCCAAAGTGGATGTTGCTAGTAGTTAATATTTCATAATGAGAATTATTCCACTTGTGATGGGCGGGCGGTTATGCCCGCCGCGCAATTGATTATGCGCAAACGTCAGCCGTATCGTTTTAGGAGCGTTTAAGGGAACTTTCCGTCAAAGCACCCGGCGAGATACCGTAGTTTTTCTTGAAGGCAGTAATAAAGTTGCTGGCATGACGGTAGCCACTTAAATGTGCCGCTTGTTGAACGCTGTGGCCGCTAAGCAGCAGCTCGCGGGCTAGCGCAAGCCGGCGTTTTCGCAAATAGTCGATAGGCGCTAGGCCGTAAGCCAGCTTGAAATGCCGCATTAGCGTACTTGGGCTCATGGCCGCGCGATCCGCTAAGCGTTGCAGCGTGTGGTCAAACGACGGCTCTTCATCCAGCCAGCGGCGTATTAGCGCCAAGCGCTGTCGGTACAGTGCGCCACTGTCAGCCGTATATGGCGAACGGCCGTCCAGCCCCTGGGCGATGATTTGCAGTGCTAACCCTTGAAAGCGCATGCGCTGTGACTCAGCGCTACTGGAAGTACCGCATGCTTCATCGATGGTGAGCTGTAACCCAGGGCTGAGTTGCCAGACATGGAGGGATGACGATGAGATGTGAGCACCATACCAAGCCTGCATCGCTGGTGCGTCGAGCGACAGGCATAGCGTGCGAAGCCGTTGATTAGCAGGATGAAAAGCGCTGAGCGTTAAACCTGTATCCAGCCTTAGCCAGCAAGCTTCCCCGGCCGTTATCCAGCGCTTTTGGCCATCAATATCGAAATGTGCGCAGCCCTCTAACATCACCACAATCAGCAGATCGGTATTGCCCTTAGAGAACGATTGATAGGGGCGCAGTACGTCCAAATCGGAAATAAAAAGCTCCACACCAGCGGCTAGGCTAACTTCTTCTACACGCCCTTGGGCGATCGATGTTTTCGGCGTGCAGGCAGCGTTGGAAGTGATGGGAAAGCAGTAATCGATACTGTATCGGCGTCCGTAGCCTAAAAAATGATCAACGGTATAGCGGGTGCTAATGGTCACGTGGTGTGTCTCAACCTGGTGTAGAAACAAAGGTTCAACAAACAGCCTTATTTAAAAGACGCGCACAAATAGTAATGTGTTTTATTATTATTTGATAGTTAATGCTAAATGAAGCGTTTTAATTGCACTTCTTTGGTGCGAAAGAAGGGGCTGGCTAATTGGCATGGTGCAATTTTGGTGCGAATAAGAGAAAGTCGATATTTTTCAAACCATTGAATAATAATAACTATTTTTTCTATTCACCATTTTGGTACGGCGGTTGCGCTGCATTGCTTCAAATAGGCGTGCTCGGTTTCGATAGTCTGGGAGTGTTGTTCCGAATCCTGCACCGTCGTTTCTGTTGAGCGCAGCCACTGATTGAGCCAATGGAGCCGCTATGGAACTGACCCCGCGAGACAAAGATAAGCTGCTGCTGTTTTCTGCCGCCCAGCTTGCCGAGCGCCGCAAAGCACGTGGCCTAAAGCTTAACTACCCCGAAGCCGTCGCGCTGATCAGCTTTGAAATTATCGAAGGTGCCCGTGACGGCAGAAGTGTCGCCGACTTAATGAGCTACGGCCGTGAAATCCTTAGCCGTGATGACGTGATGGATGGCGTAGCGGAAATGGTGGATGAGGTGCAGGTAGAAGCCACCTTTCCGGACGGCACCAAGCTCGTGACCGTTCACACGCCAATCAACTAGTCGTCAGCAACCAGGAGGCTGCCATGATTTCCGGCCCAATGATTCCAGGACAGTACCAGTTAAAAGACGGTGATATTGAGCTATGCGTGGGCCGCGAGCGGATTAGCGTCGAAGTGGCCAATACCGGCGACCGCCCCATTCAGATCGGCTCTCACTACCATTTTGCAGAAGCCAACCCGGCGCTGGTGTTTGATCGCACGAAAACCCGAGGTTTTCGCTTAGACGTGGCAGCGGGCACCGCGATTCGCTTTGAGCCAGGCCAGACCCGCGAGGTCACGCTAATTCCCTTCGTCGGTAAGCGCGAAATTTACGGCTTCCGTGGCGATGTTATGGGTGCGCTCGATGGAGATAAACAATGAAGCCGGTTAACAAAATCAGTCGGCAAGCCTACGCCGATATGTATGGCCCCACCGTGGGCGACCGCGTGCGCCTGGGCGATACCGAACTGTGGATCGAAGTGGAGCAAGACGCTACCCACTACGGCGATGAGGTGAAGTTCGGCGGCGGTAAGGTCATCCGCGATGGTATGGGCCAAAGCCAGCGTAACGACGCCACGGTGATGGATACGGTGATTACCAATGCGCTGATTTTAGACTGGTGGGGCATTGTGAAAGCCGATGTCGGCCTGAAAAACGGGCGCATTGCCGCGATTGGCAAGGCAGGCAACCCCGACACTCAGCCCGATGTAGATATAGTGATTGGCCCCGGCACTGAAATTATCTCAGGCGAAGGCAAGATTCTCACCGCTGGCGGTATTGACGCGCATATTCACTTTATTTGCCCCCAACAGGTAGAAGAAGCGCTGATGAGCGGCGTGACCACCATGCTGGGCGGCGGCACTGGTCCGGCGACTGGCTCCAACGCTACCACCTGCACTCCCGGTGCCTGGCACATTGGCAAAATGCTGCAAGCGGTGGACGACCTGCCGATGAATATTGGCCTGTTGGGCAAAGGCAACGCCAGCCTGCCAGAGGCGTTGGAGGCGCAGCTGGAAGCTGGGGCCATGGGGCTTAAACTTCACGAAGACTGGGGCACCACGCCTGCTTCCATTGATAACTGCCTCAGTGTGGCAGAGAAGTACGATGTGCAGATCGCGATCCACACCGACACACTTAACGAATCCGGCTTTGTGGAAGACACCCTGGCGGCGTTTAAAGAGCGTGGCATTCACACCTATCACACCGAAGGGGCGGGCGGCGGTCACGCGCCGGATATCCTGACCGCCTGCTCAAAAGAGTACGTGCTGCCGTCTTCCACTAACCCGACGCGGCCTTATACGGTTAACACCATCGACGAACACCTGGATATGTTGATGGTCTGCCACCACTTGGACCCCAACATTCCCGAAGATGTGGCCTTTGCCGACTCACGTATTCGCCGTGAAACCATCGCTGCCGAAGATATTCTCCACGACTTGGGCGTGATCTCGATGATTGCCTCGGATTCCCAAGCCATGGGGCGAGTGGGCGAAGTGGTCTGCCGTACCTGGCAAACGGCCCATAAAATGAGAGTGCAGCGCGGTTTGTTGCCCGAAGATGAAGCGTTGGGTGCTGATAACCTGCGCGCCAAGCGCTATATCGCCAAATACACTATTAACCCTGCGATTACCCATGGCATTGCCCATGAGGTGGGCTCCATCGAAGTTGGCAAACTGGCTGATTTAGTGCTCTGGAAACCGGCATTTTTCGGTGTAAAGCCCTCGCTGATTTTAAAAGGCGGCATGATTGCGGCGGCGCCCATGGGCGACCCCAATGCGTCTATTCCCACGCCTCAGCCGGTGCATTATCGCTTTATGTTTGGGGCGTTTGGAAAGGCCGCCAGCCAAACGCGGCTCAACTTCGTGAGCCAAGCGGCGATTGACGCAGGCATTAAAGAGCGACTGGGCCTGCACAGCACGCTTTCCGCCTGTAAAAACGTACGCGGCGTGCGCAAAAAAGATATGAAGCTCAACGACGCCTGCCCAGAACTCACCGTCGACCCGCAAACTTATGAAGTGCGCTGCGATGGCGAGCTACTCACCTGCGAGCCAGCGACTGAGCTACCACTGGCGCAGCGGTATCATTTGTTTTGATTAAGGCTATTTAATTGAGGTAGAGGTGGCGGGGGTAGGCCGTAGAGAGGGTCTTTTGCCATGGCCGGAAAATGTTCCCTACATTTCCGGCATTCCCTCCGTCCATGGAGGTCAGATGGCAAAAGTAGCGTACAGGGATGTATTCACAGCGCCCTCTCGTAGGCCTACCCCCGGCACAGCCGCATAGATAGCGAAAGGACGGTAGTCATGTTGAAACTGATAGAACGTTTAGGGCCGATAGACGAAAGCGCCGCCAGCGACACGTTAACGCTGCCCTTTGAGCTGCGCATTCGCGGGCGCCTAAAAGCCGAGAGCGATAGCGGCCGCGAGCTGGGCCTGTTTCTAGACCGTGGCCCGGTGCTGCGCGATGGTGAGGGCTTGAAGGCCGAGAGTGGCGAGGTTGTCCGCGTGTGTGCCGCTATCGAACCGGTCGTCACCGCGCGGGTGAGCACTGGCTTACCGCTGGCGAAGCTTGCCTACCACTTAGGCAACCGCCATGTGCAGCTCGCGCTGGGTGAAGATGAGCAGGGCGGCTGGGTGCGCTTCCCCCCCGACCACGTGCTCGAAGAGCTGGCCGAGCTTTTGGGCGCGACGCTCGAGCACCACAACGCTACTTTCGACCCCGAACCCGGCGCGTACAACCAAGTGGGCGGTGGGCATTCGCATAGCCACGGGCATGCTCATTCCCACGACCACGACCACGACCACGACCACGACCATGCGCATGCGCATGAGCACCACCATGCCCACTGAACGTGCCGCGCTAGAAAGCCATGACTTAGCCCTGCTAGGGCTAATGCAACTGGTTAGCCCCGCGCTACCCATCGGTGCCTTTGCGTTTTCCCAAGGGCTGGAAAGTGCCTTTGAACTGGGCTGGGTAAGTGATGAACAAAGCCTTTCTGAGTGGCTTTCTGGCGTACTGGAAGATGGCCTAACCCGCTGTGAACTGCCGCTGATCGCGCGCTTTTACACCGCCCTTGAGCAGCATGACAGCGATGCAATCGCTCAGTGGGACGAGTGGTTGGCGGCCACCCGCGAAACCGCTGAGTTGGCCGCTGAGGATAGCCGCTTAGGCGCTTCACTCAAACGTCTGCTGGGCAGCCTGGACTTATTACCCTGCCAAGATGAGCGAAGTGAAGGCTGTCTGCCGCCTTTACTACCTGCCCATGCAGGCTATGTGACGCTATTTAGCTACGCCGCTTTTATGCGCCGTGTGCCCCCGCGCCAAGCGCTATTAGGGTTTGGCTGGGCGTGGCTAGAAAACCAACTGGCAGTGGCCTGCAAAGCACTTCCCCTGGGCCATACCGCCGCCCAGCGGGTGATTGAACAGCTGCGCGGGGAATTGGTGGAGGCCGTCGACCAAGCACTGTTGCTGGAAGATGATGATCTTGGCCCGATACTGCCCGGCGTGGCGCTGGCCAGCGCTCTGCACGAAACACAATATTCACGCTTGTTTAGAAGTTAAACGCTTAGCTATTTCAAACGCTTATGAGTAGGAGATAACAATGACGCACTGTTTACGTGTAGGTGTGGGTGGCCCGGTGGGCTCCGGCAAAACGGCACTGCTTAAGCAGCTTTGTTCGGCGCTACGGGATTACTACGATATCGCCGTCGTGACTAACGACATTTACACTCGCGAAGATGCGGACTTTTTGCTCAAACACGATGCGCTACCTGCCGACCGTATCCTTGGCGTAGAAACCGGCGGCTGTCCGCATACCGCCATCCGCGAAGATGCTTCGATGAACCTGGCGGCCATCGATGAGCTACACGCTCGCCATCCAAAACTAGAGCTGGTGCTGGTGGAGTCTGGCGGCGACAACCTCTCCGCAACGTTTAGCCCCGAGCTTTCTGATCTTACGCTTTACGTGATTGACGTTTCCGCAGGCGATAAGATCCCCCGTAAAGGCGGGCCAGGCATTACCAAGTCAGACCTGCTGATTATCAACAAAATCGATATTGCCGAGCAGGTTCATGCATCGCTTGAGGTGATGGAGCGGGATTCGAAGAAAATGCGCGGCGAACGCCCCTTTGTGTTTACCAATCTCTACGATGGCGTTGGGCTTGAAGAGATCATCCGCTTTATTCTCGACAAAGGCATGCTGGATGAGCGTCGGCCCCAGGCGGCAGCGGTATAGTCGGTAGCAAGTGTCGGTAATAAAAAACGCTCGCAGCAGTGGCTTGCCAAGCGGCAAGCCACTATGTTGAGCGGGTTTGTCGCTCAGCCAACAACAACGCAGCGCGCCGTGCCAACGGTGACAGTTCATCATCCTCACGTTCCAGTGAGGCCACTAGGCGCTGTTTCATTGGTCTTGCCCAGAAGGTTTCCAGGTGTCGACAGATGGCTGTTGCCGCCGTTTCTTCGTCGTGGCCGCTGCGCAAGTTCACGGCGATTTGATTAATCATGTGAATCAGGTTTTTATCGTTATGCGTCGACATTGAGTGTCTCCTCAGCCGTGGGCAATCGCCGTTGTAATGGGGCGGTGGTAGATCAAGTGGCGACCAGGTCGCGCAAAGCCTGCCAGTAGTAGGCCTGACGCTTGGGCCTGTTCCACGGCCAGCGCGGTGGCCGCCGAAACCGCCACCAGTGCGCCGATACCCGTGCTAGCGCACTTATGAACCATCTCGTAGCTGGCGCGGCTGGTGACTAGCGCGAACCCTTCTTCTAGAGGGGCTGCCTCGCGGGCGAGCGCGCCGATCAGTTTGTCCAACGCGTTGTGGCGGCCGACATCCTCGCGTAGCCGTAGGATGCGACCCTGAGTATCGCACCAAGCGGCACCGTGGCTAGCGCCAGTGGCTGCTTGCAGTGGCTGCTGGGTGGCCAGCTCCTGCAGGGAGCGCTGAATGGCAGCATCGCTAAGCGACGGTGCCACGACCGAGGGGATCGGACGAATAGCCTGTTCCAAGGCTTCGGTGCCGCACAGACCGCAGCCGGTACGCCCTGTGAGGCTGCGCCGCCGCTGCTTGAGATCAGCCATCCGTTGGCTGGCAATGGTGAGGTGAACGGTGAGGCCCTGAGGCGCTTCGTGGATATCGAGGTCATAGCACTCGGTGATATTGGCCAGGATACCTTCGGAAAGGCTAAAGCCGAGGGCAAAATCCTCAAGGTCGGCGGGGCTTGCCATCATCACCGCATGGGAGATGCCGTTGTAGACCAGTGCTACTGGCCTTTCTAAGGCCAGTAGATCCTCCTGGGTATCGGTGTACCAGCCGTTAGCGCCCCGACGCACCTCCACCGGCTGGCTCGCTACCGCGCTGCGTGAATGGTGGGTGCTCATGGCGCCTCCTGATGAGCGTTGGCTAGGTGGTCACGCTGGATCAGGTCGAAAGTGTTAAAGCGCTGCTGCCAAGCGGAGGGTTGGCTGACTTTTTCCACCTGCACCGCTGTGACCTTATATTCCGGACAGTTGGTGGCCCAGTCCGAGTTATCCGTCGTGATGACGTTGGCGCCGCTGCCAGGATGGTGGAAGGTGGTATACACCACCCCCGGCTGCATGCGTTCGCTGAGCCGTGCGCGTAGCACCGTCTGCCCCGAGCGGCTGGTAATACCCAGCCAGTCGCCGTCACGCACACCGCGCAGTTCCGCATCAGATGGATGCAGCTCCAACACGTCTTCATCGTGCCAACGCTGATTGTCGGTACGCCGGGTCTGGGCGCCTACATTGTACTGGCTGAGAATCCGCCCGGTGGTGAGCAGTAGTGGGAAGCGGCGGTTAGCGCGCTCTTCAGTGGCTACGTACTCGGTAATCGCAAAGCGCCCCAGGCCAATGGGGAAGTCAACCTCGTGCATGGTCGGCATGCCCAGCGGGTACTCGGCGTTGCAGGGCCACTGCAGACTGCCGCGCTCCTCCAGCTTGGCGTAGCTGACGCCCGCAAAGCTTGGCGTCAACTGGGCGATCTCGTCCATGATCTCGGATGGATGGGTGTAGTGCATCGGGTAGCCCAGCGCATTGGCCAGGTCCTGAGTGATTTCCCAGTCTTCCTTGCCAGCCAGCGCAGGCATCACTTTGCGTACCCGGTTGATGCGCCGCTCGGCGTTGGTGAAGGTGCCGTTTTTTTCCAGAAAGCTTGAACCGGGCAGTAGTACGTGGGCGAACTTGGCCGTTTCGTTGAGGAAAATATCTTGCACGATTAGGCAGTCCAGCGAGCGTAGTGCCGCCTCAACATGCTGGGTGTTGGGGTCGGATTGGGCGATGTCCTCGCCCTGCACGTAAAGCGCTTTAAAGGTGCCTTCGATGGCGGCATCGAACATATTAGGAATGCGTAGCCCCGGCTCGTCGTCGAGCTTTACGCCCCACACGGACTCAAAGCGGCCGCGGGCGATGGGGTCGGCCACGTGCTGGTAGCCCGGCAGCTCGTGGGGGAAGGAGCCCATGTCACATGAACCCTGCACATTGTTTTGGCCGCGCAGCGGATTCACGCCCACGCCCTCGCGGCCAATGTTGCCGGTGGCCATGGCCAGGTTGGCAATGCCCATCACCATGGTGGAGCCTTGGCTGTGCTCGGTCACCCCCAAGCCGTAGTAGATTGCGCCATTAGCTGCTTTAGCATAGGTGCGCGCCGCTTGGCGTACGGTCTCGGCGGGCACGCCGGTGATCGCTTCGGTGGCCTCCGGGGAGTGGCGTGGCTCACTGATAAAGGTGCGCCAGCTGTGATAGGCCTCGGTATCGCAGCGCTTTGCCACGAATGCCGAGTCCTCCAGCCCTTCGGTCACTACCACGTGCCCCAGCGCGTTGATCAGCGCCACATTGGTGCCCGGGCGCAGCGGCAGATGTTGGGCCTCGCTCATGTGCGGGGTCTTTAGAAGGTCGATGCGGCGAGGGTCGGCGACGATCAGCTTCGCCCCCTGGCGCAAGCGTTTGCGCATCAGCGAACCAAACACCGGGTGGGCGTCGGTGGGGTTGGCGCCAATCACGATAATCGCATCGGCCTGCATTACCGAGTCAAAGGTCTGGGTGCCGGCGGATTCGCCCAGCGTGGTCTTCAAGCCGTAGCCAGTGGGCGAGTGGCAGACCCGCGCGCAGGTGTCGGTGTTGTTGTTGCCGAACGCCGCGCGAATCAGCTTCTGCACCAGATAGGTCTCTTCGTTGGTACAGCGCGATGAAGTGATGCCGCCGATGCTCTCGCGGCCATGTTCAGCCTGAATTGCTTTCAAACGGCTGGCAGCAAAGCTGATCGCCTCTTCCCAGCTAGCCTCGCGCCAGGGCTGGTCGATGCTGTCGCGGATCATCGGTGTGGTCAGGCGATCCGGGTGGGTGGCGTAGCCAAAGGCGAAGCGGCCCTTGACACAAGAGTGACCATGGTTAGCGTCGCCGCCCTTGTAGGGCACCATGCGTACCAGTTGGTCACCCTTCATTTGCGCTTCGAACGAGCAGCCCACACCGCAGTAAGCACAAGTGGTCACGACGCTGTGCTCGGGAACGCCGTGGTCGATGACGCTCTTTTCCATCAGCGTGGCTGTTGGGCAGGCCTGAACGCAGGCACCGCAGGAAACACAGTCTGAATCCATGAACGAGTCGGCCTGCCCTGCTGACACCTTGGATTCAAATCCGCGGCCATCGATGGTCAGGGCAAAGGTGCCCTGGACCTCTTCGCAGGCGCGCACACAGCGTGAGCAGACGATGCATTTGCTAGGATCGAAACTGAAGTAGGGGTTGGTTTCGTCTTTGACGGCTTCAAGATGGTTCTCGCCTTCGAACCCGTAGCGCACTTCGCGCAGCCCCACACTACCGGCCATATCCTGCAGTTCGCAGTCGCCGTTGGCGGGACAGGTCAGGCAGTCCAGCGGGTGGTCCGAGATGTATAGCTCCATCACATTACGCCGCAGCTTGGCCAGACGTTCGTTCTGGGTGGTCACCTTCATACCTTCAGCCACCGGTGTGGTGCAGGCCGCGGGCATGCCTCGTCGTCCCTCTACTTGTACTGCGCACAACCGGCAGGAGCCGAAAGGCTCCAGGCTGTCAGTAGCGCAGAGCTTGGGGATATTAATATCCGCCAACGCGGCGGCGCGGAGTACCGAGGTGCCCTCCGGCACGCTGATGGTCACGCCGTCGATATTGAGGCTCACCGTGGCCGTGTCAGCAGCCAAGGCAGGGAAAGGCGTACCGAGGTCTTTGTTGTACTCGACGTTGCTAGAGTGCTGACGGGGGTCGAAATGGTTGATCATGAGTTATCTCCGTTCGCCGTCCGCTGAAAATCATCAGGAAAATGCGCGAGGGCGCTTTGCACTGGAAAGGGCGTCATACCACCCATGGCACAGAGCGAGCCATCCACCATCGTTTCGCAGAGGTCATGGAGCAGGGCGAGGTTGGCCTCGCGGTTTTGGTTGGCGCGGATGCGGTCAATTACCTCCACGCCACGGGTCGAGCCAATACGACAAGGTGTGCACTTGCCGCAGGACTCCACCTTGCAGAATTCCATCGAGAAGCGCGCCTGTTCAGCCATGTCGACGCTTTCGTCAAACATCACTACGCCACCGTGGCCCAGTACGGCGCTGTCAGCAGCAAAGGCTTCGTAGTCCAGCGGCAAGTCCCACTGAGATTCCGGCAGATAGGCACCTAGCGGGCCGCCCACCTGCACGGCGCGTAGTGGTTTGCCGCTTAGCGTGCCACCACCGAACGTCTCCATCAGGGTGCGCAGGGTGGTACCAAACGCCAGCTCTACCAACCCGCCGTGCTTAACGTTGCCCGCCAGTTGCAGTGCCAGCGTGCCTCGTGAGCGCCCCATGCCATGGGTGGCGTAGGCCTCGGCGCCTTCGGCAAGAATGAAGGGTACGGCAGCCAGCGAGAGCACGTTGTTGACCACGGTGGGGCGGCCAAATAGCCCTTCAATGGCGGGCAGTGGTGGCTTAAAGCGCACCAGGCCGCGCTTGCCCTCTAGGCTTTCGAGCAGAGAGGTCTCTTCGCCGCAGATATACGCGCCAGCGCCCAGGCGTACTTCCAGGTGAAAGTCGCGGCCGCTGCCCAGCAGGTTATCACCGAGATAACCGGCTTGTTCGGCGCGGGCAATCGCCTCGTCAAGAATCTCCTTGGCGAGCGGATATTCAGAACGCAGGTAGATATAGCCCTGGGTCGCCTCCACCGCGAGCCCGGCAATCGCCATGCCCTCGATCAGCATGTAAGGGTCGCACTCCATTACCAGCCGGTCGGCGAAGGTACCGGAGTCGCCTTCATCGGCATTGCAGACGATATATTTCTGATCGGCGGGGGTGTCGAGCACGGTCTGCCACTTGATACCGGTCGGGAAGGCGGCCCCGCCGCGCCCGCGCAGGCCGGAGGCTTTGACTTCCTCGACGATGTCCTGGGGCTCGCGCTGCAGCGCTGCTTCCAGGCCGCAGAAGCCGCTGTGGGCGCGATAATCCTCAATCGACAGCGGGTCAGTAATGCCGATACGCGCGAAGGTCAGGCGCTGTTGACGGGCGAGGTAGTCGATCTCCTCCGTGGGCCCCAACGCCAGGGGGTGGCTGACGTTACCCTCTAACAGGCCGCTGTCGAGCAGCGCCGAGACGTCGTTGACGGTGACGGGACCATAGGCGAACCGCCCAATAGGCGTCTCAACTTCCACCAGTGGCTCAAGCCAGGCAAGCCCGCGGGAGCCGTTACGCACCAGGGAAATCGACTGGCCTCGGGCGGCTAGCTCTTTTTCCAATCGGTTGGCGACGGCATCAGCGCCCAGGGACAGTGCGGTGGTATCGCGAGGAACGAATATGCGGATGCTCATGCCATTATCTCCAGCGGCCGAGTTTGCAGCTCATCCAACAGTGCATCAAAGACCTCTGGGGATACCCGCCCGCGTACGCTGTCGTCCACACGGATGGACGGGCCGCAGGCGCAGTTGCCCAGGCAGTACACCGCTTCAAGGGTGATCTCACGGTCGCCGGTCGTCTGATGGTAATCGACCCCTAGGCGTGTCTTAGCATGAGCTTCGAGCTGGCGTGCGCCTACCGCTTGGCAGGCCTCTGCACGGCAAATCTGAACCACGTGGCGGCCTGGTGGCGTGGTGCGAAAATGGTGATAGAAGCTGATGACACCGTGTACTTCGGCGCGGGTTTGATTGAGCGCTTCAGCGATGATGGGGACTGCTGCCTCGGGGATAAAACCGAAACGATCTTGGAGGGCATGGAGGATCGGCAGTAGGGCGCCGGGCTTGTGCTTCAGGGCGTCGACTTCGGCCTGAATAGCCTGTGGCGCCCACTCCTGGGAATGGTTCATGGTGCCTGCCTCGCGACTGCTTATTATGTTTTAAATTTGCACTACTTTTCATATTTGAAAAGGCGTGCATCACGGTTAAGACAAAGCTAGCATCAAGCTATCGACTTAAAAATATGAAAAGTAGTGCCTATGAAAAGAATCAAGGTAACGCCCACCTGGTGCTTTAGCGATGACGACGGACAGCGGCTCGATACCAACCTTTTACGTCTGCTGGGAGCAGTGCACCGTCATGGCAAATTGACTCACGCCGCCGCGGAAGCGGGGATCTCTTATCGTCACGCGTGGAATTTACTGCGCCAGGGCGGTGACTTTTTTGGTGTCTCGCTTGTTGAACTTGAGCGTGGACGCGGGGCGCGGTTATCGCCGCTGGGTGAAAAGTTGCTATGGGCCGAGCAGCGCGCCACTGCTCGGTTAAGCCCACAGCTTGATAGCCTGGGATCTGAGCTTAATCTTGCTATTCAACAGCATCAGGAGGGTATTCAACCCGTTCTGCGCCTGCATGCCAGCCACGGTTTTGCGATAGAGCTATTGCCACAGCATCTGGGGGAGCTCCAGCTTGATTTGCAGTACTGCAGCCCTTCGGAAGCGCTAGCCGCGCTTAACCGCAATAGCTGTGATCTGGCGGGCTGCCATCTGCCTCGGGGTAGCGTGGGGGAGAAGGCGCGACGCAAATACCGTCGTCTGCTCAAGCCCCGCAATCATCGACTAATGGGGTTTATCGCACGCCAACAGGGGTTAATGGTGGCGCCGGGTAACCCGCTGGGAATTGATGGTGTTGCCGCTCTGGCCAACAGGCCGGTACGGTTTATAAACCGTCAGGCATCGTCGGGTACCCGGGAGCTGTTAGACAACCTACTGGCCGAAGCTGGTATTTCAGCAGCCAACGTAGATGGTTACGAGATTGAGGAGTATACCCACTCAGCGGTGGCGGCCTATGTCGCTGCGGGAATGGCAGATACCGGCTTTGGTGTAGCGGCTGCCGCGCAACGGTTTGGGCTTGATTTTGTGCCGTTAGCCACTGAGGACTACGTATTGGCCTGTCACTATCACTCCTTAAAGGAGCCAAAGTTCGATGACTTCTTGCGGGTGTTACGTAGTGCTTCCTTTCAAGAAGCGGTGAATCGTTTACCGGGCTATAGCCCCCATCAATGCGGTAGTGTTATTGAAATTCCTGATTTCTTATGACGTTGGGGAAGGCGGTTCCACGTTTATCACCTAGTGTTTAGAGGCGGGGGCTGGCAGCGGCTGATGGTGACAATCGCGCCCACCATAAAAAACTGCGCTGCCCCAATAGGGGGCAGCGCAGTCAACAATAGGTGGCTAGCGGCTTGCTAAAACGGGCCATCCTTGGCCACCACACCCCTACAGTGGACGGGTAGGCCGAAGATAACCTTAACGCAGGTTATGAAAGCGCAATTTTGAGCGTTAATTTGCTGTTCATAAACAAAAAATACGCGAAGTGGTTAAAGTTGACACAGGTTAGGTCGATAAAAAACGCATAAAACTATTAAAAATTCTTCCGTTGACCTACTGAGAAACACTTTATGGCTACTCCTCCTCCTGCTTCGACCTCGCCAAAACGGAATCTTAGCTTACAGGCTAAGGTACTGATGCTTGTCCTACTGCCGCTTTTCATAGTAACCGCAGGGTTAGTCGCGTTTGACGCCTACGGACGTATTCAAAACACCCATGAGACGCTGGCGAATCAGCGTGAGGTGCTGATTGAAGAGCGCCGCAATGCAGTGCGCGATATTGTGCAAATGGCGACGTCTGCTATTTCTCCTATTTATGAGCAAGCAGGTGCTAATGATGAGGAAGCCAAACAGCAGGTAGCCGAGATCGTGCGCGCCATGCGCTTTGAAGGTAATAACTACGTTTTTATCTACGACTTCGATGGTAACAACATTGTGACGGCTCCTGCGCCAGAGCGTGAAGGTACCAACATGATGGACGTACGAACCCCAGACGGAAATTACCTTATTCGCGATATTCTTCAGGTTGCCAAGAACGGTGGTGGTTTTCATAGCTACTTATGGGAATACCCAAGCACCCGTGAAATTGAGCCGAAACACTCCTACGTCGATAGCCTGGAAAAATGGGGCTGGATGATCGGTGCCGGGGTTTACGTCACCGATGTTGATGCGGTTGTTGCAGAACTGGCGGCGACCGCTAACGCGGATCTACGCCAGTCTATCCTGTTCGCTATTTTGTTGGGTGCTGCCTTATTTCTAGCAGTGGCGCTGCTAGCATTTGGCTTTGTGCGTCGTACCGTCGGGCCGATTAAACGCACCGCCAGCGCTATGCACGATATCGCCCAAGGTCGTGGCGACCTTACCCGCCGCCTAGCGGTAGAAAGCAATGACGAGGTGGGTAACCTAGCGGTTCAGTTCAATGCCTTTGTCGAGCGCATGCAGGAAACCCTGCGTGATGTGCGCCGTAGTACCATGAGTGTTTATCATTCGGCGGGGGAAATTTCCCATAGCTCTGAGGAACTGGCCACCCGTACCGAGCAGGCTGCAGCCAACCTGCAGGAAACGTCGGCATCCATGGAAGAAATTACCTCGACCGTGAATCACAGTGCAGATAATGCCCAGCAGGCCAATCAGCTGGTGCAGTCCACTGCTGAAGTAGCCCAACATGGTGAAGAAGCCATGGGACAGGTCGAGCGGACGATGCACGATATCAACGACTCAGCGACGCGTATCAGCGAAATCATCACCATGATTGACGCCATCGCTTTCCAAACCAACATTCTGGCGCTTAACGCCTCGGTGGAAGCCGCGCGAGCGGGTGAACATGGCCGTGGCTTTGCGGTCGTCGCGCAAGAGGTACGCACACTGGCTAGCCGCTCTAGCAATGCCTCAAAAGAGATTCGTACGCTGATTGATAGCTCTGTTAAGCACACCCACACCGGTGCCGAGCTGGTACGTAAGGCGGGCGCGACAATGCATGACATTGTTGAAAGTGTCTCGAAGGTAACCGATGTGATCGGTGAGATTACGGCGGGTGCCAAGGAGCAAAGTAGCGGTATTGGCCAGATCAACACCGCCGTCGCGGAAATGGATACCATGACCCAGCAAAATGCTGCCATGGTGCAAGAATCCACCACAGCTGCTAGCAACATGCGCCGTCATGCCGAGCACCTTAATGAGCTGATCAACACCTTTGTGCTTGGCGACGATGAGCCACAAGCCTCATCGACACGGCCAGCGTTAAACCAATCGCGCCAGTCTCTGCCTTCCAGCACACCAAGTGCGCAACAGGCGCTCAAGCGCCCGACGCTCTCCTCTAAGCCAGCACCCGTTAACGCTGGCGAAGACGACTGGGAAGAGTTTTAAGCCTAACGCTATGCGCCTGCTGGCTGAAAACACACGTTGTTAAAAAGCCAGCGGCAAACAGGTGAAGTAGAAAAGGGGCTGCCACATGGCAAGCCCCTTTTTCATGTCCGTTTGTTTCAATGCAATTCAGCTCAGCGAGCTGCGTCTGCCAAGGTTTCAACGTAAATAGCGACATTTGATAAGCTTTTAAAAATAACGTGGCGATGGGGATATGGTTGTTATCTGACGAAGTAAAGCGATTAAGTTTGTGTAGATTGTTCAACTTGACCCAAGGCTGGGCAGGTTTTACATAGTTGAGCTTGAAGCCTTGTGGCATTGGGGGAATCATGCTGATTTTTTTGATTTATTTTTCCACGGTGCGGTTTTTGCATAAAATAATAATGGCTCAAAAAATTGAGGTTCATCATGAAGGATAAATTCTCAAGTATATTGAAAAATAAAAACATGCCTTATATTTCTTCAGTCGGCTATTTAGAAAATACTAAAATAAAGAAAAGAGTAGCTTTTATACTGCTAGAGAATTTTTCAATGATGGCTTTCACTGGCGCTGTGGATGCACTCGTTACCACGAATTTAATGAAGTCTACTACGATGTATGAAGTATTGGTGGTGGGTAGCGAGGCATCGGCAGTTGTTTCTGATTTAGGTATTGAGGTGGCTGCGGATTATTCGTTAGACAAGTTCGATGCTACAAGCCTCAAAATTGATGTATTGATTGTATGTGGTGGCCTGCGTGTACTTCCTAAAACAACTCTCCTCTTGCGCAGCAAACTGAGACATGCTGACAACAAAGACAGAATGTTAGGAGGGTTATGGAACGGCGCTTACTTCCTTGCAGAAGCGGGATTATTGAGCGGCTACCAGTGCGCTTATCATCCTGATGGCCGCGCGATGATGGCAGAGCAGTTTTGGGATGTATCGGTATCTAGCCGTAGCTTTATTGTGGATCGTAATCGTATCAGCTGTGCAGGGGCGAGTAGCTCATTGAGCATGATGCTTGAAGTAGTAAGAACTGACTGTGGCAATGAGGTGGTCAGTGCAGTTGAAGAGATGCTTCGCTGTGATAAGGGCTTAGATTCTCCAGATATTTCAACGATAGGTGTCGATCAAAACCTCACTCTGCCAGAAAAATTGAAAATATCGCTGCAATTGATGAAAAATAATATTGAAGAGCCTTTATCCATCTCCGAAATAGCTAACTGGGTCAATATTTCGAGACGCCAGCTAGAACGTATGTTTGGTAATTACGTTAATGCTAGCCCTTCTCGATACTATATGGAACTTCGACTAACGCGTGCGCGTCAGCTTCTTCAGCAAACTAACAAGCCCGTTGCTGAAGTGGCAGTTGCTACTGGTTTTGTGAGCATCTCTCATTTTCGCAACTGTTTTTTCCAGCTCTTTGAAGTAACACCAGGACAGTTTAGAAGGTCGTGCCAAGCTGGCGAGCATTCAATGTGAACTTCTTGTATGAATTCACGATGAGTGCACTGAGACTAGATAAGCGTTACTTTAAAAAGAGAGCCAAAAAGGCTCTCTTTAAACAGTGCAAACGCTGATTTAATCACCAGACCAGCCCAATAGGATCGGTACATAAACCACCAATAGCAGCACGCCAATCAACCCTAACAGATACGGGATAATTGCCCGAGTGATGCGCTCCAGCGGTAATTGAGTCACTGACGAAGCCACATAAAGGTTGATTGCCACTGGCGGGGTAATCATGCCAATCGATAGCCCCACCACAATAATCAAACCAAAGTGGATCGGGTCGATACCCAATTGCAGTACCAGCGGCAGCAGCACCGGGGTAAGAATAATCAAAGCGCTAGCGGTCTCGATAAACACCCCCGTGAGCAGAATCACGCCCACGACCAGCAGCATAATCACGTAGGGGTTGGTGGAAAGCGACAGCACTGCCTGGGCAATCGCACCGGGTACCTGCCAGCTTGAAAGCGTCCAGCTGAGTACTGCCGACATTGCAATCACCAGCATAATCACTGCGGTGGTCATCGCCGAGCGAATCAGCAGCTTATACACCTGGGGCAGGGTTAAATCCCGATACACAAACAGTGATACCAGCAGCGCATAGTTGACTGCGACCACGGCCGCTTCCGAAGGTGTGAAAATACCCGAAAAGATACCGCCCAAAATAATTATCGGCGTCATCAGCCCCCAGCTAGCCGCTTTCAGCGTGCGCCAAATGGTAGGCAGCGACAGCGGTGTGCCTTTGGGGTACTGACGCTTATAGGCTTGAGTGATGGCGATGGCCATCAGCCCCAGCCCCATTGCCAGGCCCGGCAAAAAGCCGTTCAAAAACAGCTTGGATACCGACTGCTGAGCAATCACCGCGTAGATAATCATCGGCACCGAAGGGGGAATCACAACGCCAATCGTGCCGCTAGCAGCAATTAAGCTGGCCGCTGAGGCAGGGTCGTAACCTTTGCGCTTGAGTTCTGGCACCAGGCTTGAACCCACCGCCGCGGTGGTGGCCGCACCAGAGCCGGAGATTGCCGCGAAGAACATGCCTGCCATTACCGACACCACCGAAAGCCCGCCGCGCATAAAGCCGACTAACGAATCGGCAAAGCTCACCAGCCGCTCGCTGACCTTACCCTGGGCCATCAAATCCCCGGCCAGAATAAACATCGGGATCGCGACCAGGGCAAACGAGTTAATGCCCTGGAACATTTGTTGGGTGACCACCATCAGTGGCACACCCGACTGGTACAGCGCATAAAGCGTGCTTGCCCCAATCGCAAAGGCAATCGGTACGCCCAGCAGCATAAACAGAAAGAACAGCCCGAACAGTACCAGCGTCATAGTGGCTCCTCCGGAGCGGCGACCGTCGGCTCACCGTTCACCAGTACGTCGATCATATCCACCAGGGCGTACCACGCCATGATGGCGGCAGAGAGTGGGATGACTGCATAGATGTAGGTCATCGAAAGCCGCAGTGAGGCGGATTTCTGAAAGCTTTGCACCTGCATATAGCGATAGCCGATCACGATGAGCGCGATCATAAACGCCAGCACCACCGCCAGTGCAGCCAAGCGCGCCAGCTTGCGCAAGGGCAGGGGAAGCGCATCCACGGCAAAGGTCACGGCGATATGTCGCCCGCGTTGGAAGGCTAAGGTGCTGGCTAAAAACGTAATCCACACCAGCAGAAAGCGCGCGACCTCTTCCGTCCAGCCAACGGCGCTGAACAGCACCCGCGACACAATCTGCAGAGTAATCACGCCAATTAATGCTGCCATGCCCGCAAAGACCACGGGCTGGATGATGGCATCCAGCCCGCGCTCACTACGTTGCAGCAGCGTCAAAAGAGGCTGTGCAAAGGCCATCACTGATTCAGCGCCTCCCGAATGCGTGGCAGGTAGTCACCAAACTGCTCGCCGTACTTCTCATATACAGGCGCCACGGCAGCTTGGAAGGCTGCCATATCCGGCGTTTCGTTGATTTCCATACCGGCTTCGCGCAGCGCCGCCAGTTGGTCGGCTTCCATATCTGCGTTCACTTGGCGCTCATGCTCGGCGGCTTCTTGGGCGGCTTCTTTCAGTACGGTTTGTGCCTGTTCTGGCAGTTGGTTCCAAACGGGCATGCCCATTACAAAAATGGCCGGGGCATACGTATGGCGGGAAAGGGTCATGTAGTTCTGGGTTTCATCCAGCTTGAACGAATGGATAACGTTCACCGGATTTTCCTGGCCGTCGATGGTGCCCTGCTGCATGGCGGTCAGCGCTTCTGTCCATGCCATGGGAATAGCGTTGGCGCCCAGCTCGCGGAAGGTGTCGGTGTACACCGGGTTTTCCATCACACGAATGCGTAGCCCATCCAGATCTTCCGGCGAATTCACAGCGCGTTCGCTGTTGGTCAGGTTGCGGAAGCCACGCTCTGCGTAGGCCAAGCCTTTCAGATTCACGTCAGACAGCTTATCCAGCAACTCCTGGCCGATCGGGCCATCGAGCACCCCATAAGCGGCTTCCGGTGAGGGAAATAGGAACGGCAGTTCAAACACCGCCATCTCTTCGACAAAGTTGGCCACCGGGCCGTTGGTAATTAGCCCCATATCCACCGTGCCGATCTGCATGCCTTCCAGTAGCGTGCGCTCGTCGCCTAGGGAAGCATTAGGATAGATCTCGATGTTGACCTTGCCACCGGTGCGTTCTTCCACCAGTTCTTCAAACTTGGTCGCGGCGATATGGAAACCATCCTGCTCGTTGACCACGTGGGCCAAACGCAGGGTAACGGGGTCCATATCAGCAAAATCAGCGGCATTCGCGGCGCTTACCAGCGCCAGTGAAATGCCCAGTGCCAGCGTGTTACGTGCAAAAGTTTTCATTATGTTGTGTTCCCAGTTTCACTAAAGATAGGAAGTGCTCCCAAAGCATGCACCACACTGCGGAAAACGGTCAATCAAAGCGCCTGTAAAACCGCTGACTAGCTGGACACAGCGCGCCCACACGGGTACGATACGCACCCAAAGCGCCCGTAGCTCAGTTGGATAGAGTGTCGGCCTCCGAAGCCGAAGGTCGCAGGTTCGATTCCTGCCGGGCGCGCCAAAACATATCTAGGGCTTACGTTAACGCGTAGGCCCTTTTGTTTTGGCTGTGTCAAATCTATGTCGTCCATGTGCCAAATCTGCCAGCACATGTGCGTAACCCTAATATTTATCTGATGACCTCTAGCTGTAACCTGACGCAAGTTGTGGCACAAGTTATTCAGTATATTCCCACCTATTCCACTGTTGTTGAACCAACGAGATCGCTGTGCTGCTGAAGCCTTTGTGGTCAAAATGTTTACTCTTGCGCGCGAACGTTGAAGAAGCTACCCGCTCTTTTTATATGCAATATCGCGTTCGCCACTATATTAAAGCCCGTTCCATCGCAGCCGATAATAATGAATAGGATTAAACTGCGTCCTGCCAAAGTTAGCCATCACTACAATAAATTAGATAACTACCAGGTGACTCAATGCTGGAAAAACTCCACAAGATCAATGTGAAATATACCTTGGCGTTTATCCTGGTGGCCTTGTCGCTGCTAGGCGTTGTGGTGGTCGATAGCCTGCTTGTTCAGTCGATGCGCGAACGCATGACAGCGTTTAGTGGCTCCTTTAATCCGGCGGTATCAGCGGTGCTCAATGCGGACCGTGACCTGTATCAGGCCCGGGTGGCTGAACTTGAAGTGTTGCGTGAGGCGCCGGGCAGTGATGGGGCGAGCGCTCAATACGATGATTACCGTGAAAATGCTGAGCAAGCCTATGATCGAATGCATAACTTCCTCACACTGCTGGATGCATATCCGCAGGTGAGCGAGGGCCTTGAATCGTTCGAGGATCGCTATATGGCATGGGAGGCGGCGTCCCAGGCCGTCTTCGACCTGCATGCGGAAGGTGAGCTTGGTGCCGCTGAAGAGCAGTTGGAGAGAGGTTCGTTAGCGGCCTTTAATGACTTACGTGAGCTTTACAACGTTGCCGGAGAAAGCGCCGACGCGCGTGGCTTGGCTCTGGAGCAAGAAACACTGGCGGCAGTCGCCGTGCAGCAGCGCTGGGTGATGGGCTTCACGGCATTCGTGTTATTGGCCACGCTGGTGATCGCTTTGATGGGGCCGAACCTGATGTCCCGGGCCATTCGTCAAGTCAGCAGGCGCATTCGCGATATTACCCAAGGCGAGGGTGACCTTACCGCACGCATTGATAGCAAGCGACGTGATGAGATTGGCGAACTGGCCCGCGAGTTTGATGGTTTTATCGCGCGTATGGATGCCAGCTTTCAGGCGGTTCGCGATGGGGCCCACAATGTCAATATGGCGTCTGGTGAAATTGCTTCAGGTAGCGAGGATCTTGCTTCGCGCACCGAGGAGCAGGCTTCCGCTCTGCAAGAAACGGCGTCCAGCATGGAAGAGATGTCATCCATCGTGCGCCAGAACAGTGAGTCGGCCAGCAATGCCGATAAGCTTTCCAGTCAGGCCGCTGAAAAAGCCGAGAAGGGCGTTAAAGAGGTTCAGCACTCGGTTGAGTTGATGCGCGAGCTCGAGACCAGTTCGCGCCAGGTGGGTGAGATTGTTGAAGTCATCGACTCGATTGCCTTCCAGACCAATATTCTGGCGCTTAACGCCTCGGTCGAGGCGGCGCGTGCAGGTGACCATGGCCGCGGCTTTGCGGTAGTGGCTAGCGAAGTGCGCAAGCTCGCCAGTCGCAGCGCGGATTCATCCAATAAAATTCGTGAAATGATTACGGATATTAGTGAGCGCATCGCTAGCGTAGCCGAGCAATCGGTGCGAAGCAGTGAGGGAATACAGAATACGGTGGAGGCTATACGCCAAGTGTCGGGGCTGATGAATGAGATTTCGCTCGCCGTGAGCGAGCAGGAGTCAGGCATCCAGCAAGTGGGTGTAGCGTTGACGCAAATGGATACTGCCACTCAGCAGAATGTCACGATGGTATCGCAAACCAGTAGATCGGCGGCGTCGCTTCAGGAGGAAGCCAACCGACTCACTCGTTTAGTAGATACGTTCAAACTTAGCGGTGAAAAGTCGGTGGCCGCGTCTTCTTCGCCTCCCCAAGCCGATCTCTTAGCTCACGCCGCAGCGCAACCTGAAGTTACAACGTGCTGAAGAAACAGTCTTGACCAGAGCCATTCATACAAAGCCTAAGCCACTGGGAGTGACTCATCGCTCCCCCAGTCTGCCCAAGAACCGTCGTACAGCGATAGCCGATGGTATCCCGCCAGTTCGGCGGCCAGCAGAATGATGCAGGCGGTAATGCCCGAGCCACAGGAAAACACCAGTTGGGGTTCACTGTTGGATTGGAGAGGCGGAGCAAGCGTTATAAAGATTGCCTTCAGCTCGCTAACAGATTTAAAACAATTTCCCTCTAGCACCTCTGGAAACGGAAGATTATGAGAATTGGGGATATGGCCACTGCGCACCCCAGGGCGGGGTTCAGGTACCTGTGCCAGAAAGCGTGAACGTGATCGGGCATCAACAACGGTTACTTGGCTATCGTCCAGATATTGCAAAACGTACGCTGAGTTTCGCACTCGGCTGTGATTGAGGTTGGCGACGAAATTGCCTGGCTTGGTTGTCGTTTCCGCGATGGTAGAAACAACGTCCCGCTGTTCGGCTAGCCACTGTGGCAATCCTCCATCCAGAACAAAAACGTGTTTAACGCCCATTGACCGGAAAATCCACCAAGCCCGAGGCGCTGAATAGATGCCTTGGTTATCGTACAGTACGACGAGGCTTTCGGTCGTAATGCCCAGCTTTTGAGCTTCCTCAGTGACTTGCTCCTCTGTTGGAAAGGCGTGAGTCTGAGAAGAGCCGGTGTCACAAAGCACACTTTCAAGATCGATCTGGCGGCTACCCGGTATCCACACCGGGCGATCATAGACGATAGGCTCTTTACCAATCACCGTCGCCATGCTCGCATCGATCAGCACTAACCGTTCGTTAGCTAGGTTGTCTTGCAGCCATTGGGTCGTCACAAGGGGGGATGACATGATGTTCTCCGATCAGGGACTGGCAGTTTGTGCTATTCGGGCGATAAGCAGAAATGTGTTATAGCATCTCTATCTCAAACGCCGCTATCTGCCGTTGAGCGCTTGAAAACTCCGCGCCTACTAGGTGACTTGGCTTGCCAGTCCCACTTATCGTAAATATATAGCCCTTCAAACAGGCAGCCCAGGGTATCCAGCAGCATACTGAAACCGATGGGGTAAGTCCTGGCGATGTTGGACAGCTTTTTAGTGTTCATGGGTGGAAATGACCCCTAATTGTCCGGCGTGTGCCCGTATAGTTTCCAACATGCTGGTTGCCGCAGCAGAGGGTGAACCTCGGGATGGCGTAATGATTCCCAGCGAACGGGGCACATAAGGATCAGTTAAAGGACGCCACTCTATACCTTCTGCAGAAATCTGACGGAAACTGAGCGAAGGAAGTGCAGCAACCCCAAGGCCTGCGGCGACCATTCGGCCAGCTGTACCTATTTGGCTCACTTCACACATCAAATCCATTTCCAAACTCAATTCGCTCAACACGTTCTCAATCGCAGCGCGTGTACTCGAAAGACGGCTCAACCCAATAATGGGGTAGTGCAGTAGCGTCTCCCAAGGAACGGTTTCCAATGCCAACAAGGGGTGCCCAACCGGGCATACCGCTACAAAATAATCTTCTACGAGTGATTCAAAATGGGTCGCTTCTGCGAGTAGCGGCTGTACCGATAGCCCAATATCTGCCCGCTGGTCACTCACCAAGTCATCCACCTGGGAGGCCAACACATCGTGAACACTAATGGCAATATTGGGAAAGCGTTGGCGGTAGTCGGCGAGCACGGTCGGTAAAAATCCCGCCGCTAATGTTGGCAACGCTGCCAACGTTATTTTGCCTCTCTGTTTGTTGAACAGCTCTCCAAGGTCGCCCAGAGCTTCATCCCAATCGCTAATCAGCCGTCTAGCAGTGGGCAGAAAAAATTTTCCTTCCGGGGTGAGCTGCACGCCGCGAGGAGAGCGGTTGAACAGCACGCCACCGACACACTCTTCTAATTTGCGAATGGCAATACTTAACGCTGGCTGTGACATGTAGAGGCGCTCAGAAGCCTCAATGAAGCTGCCGAACTCGGCGATTGCTACAAAAGCTTTTAACTGACGTATAGAAGGCTGCATAAATAAAGTAAAAGTCTCGTTCGTATAATTATATTAGACAAATACTAGCAGGCTCTCTCATTCTTAATAAGTTAAATGACGTACATCTTCTGGAACCAACAACCCACAATACCCAGAGAGAGCAATGACTATGTATTCGCTAAAAACGCCGCTCTTAACCGCTATCCTCAGTGCAGGCTTGATCGTTGGCACTGCGGCCCAAGCAGAAGAACAGCTTTTAATTGGCTCTACCTCCACATCCTCTAGCCAATACGGCTATTTCGTTGCCGTTGGGCAAATTATTAATCAGCATGTGGATGGTGTGCGCACCTCGGTAGTAGAGACCGGTGCCACGGTCGACAATTTGCGCCGCATTTTAAGAAACCAGGTCGATATGGGCCTCGTCACCACCAACGTGGGCTACCACGCCTATGCGGGTGAAGGTGAGTTTGAGGATCGTCCTGTGGATAACCGCCTTCTTTGGGTCTACTCCCAAGCACCACAAAATGTCGTGATGCGTGAAGATTCTGGCGTTACGAGCATGGCAGAACTAGACGGCGCGCGCCTTAACCCTGGTATTACCGGCTCTGCTACCGAAGCCACGACGATTGCCGTTATGGAGACGCTTGGGC
Organism: Halomonas sp. MS1; assembly: GCF_024182575.1. NCBI lineage: Bacteria > Pseudomonadati > Pseudomonadota > Gammaproteobacteria > Oceanospirillales > Halomonadaceae > Halomonas > Halomonas sp. MS1. The sequence goes on along the minus strand of NZ_CP098926.1, from coordinate 1,283,037 downwards.
TCACCCCTGAGTATGTGCGCGGTTCTACTACGGATGTGGTTGCCGGTGTAAAAGATAACCGTATGGCGGGATACGTTAAATCTGGCGTGGGTGAAAAGCTGGATGGCTCCTCCATGGATATTGCGACGTTTACGCCGATCCAAGTGCTGTCGCTTAGCGATGACCAGGCTGAAATTCTGAATGAGCAAATGCCAGATATTTCCGTGGTCAATATCCCCGAGGGGGCGGCCGATGGCATGCCCGCCTACACAACCTGGAGCTTTGGCTTAGCGATGCATGCAAGCCCAGAGCTTGATGAAGAAACGGCTTACCAAATTGTTAAAGCCGTGATGGAAAATCCCGAACCGCAAGTCAGTGCGCTAGCTAACCTTGCCGATGTTGATATCGCCGAGCTCACCCTAAACAGTGGAACGGTGCCCTTTCACCCAGGTGCCGCGCGCTATTTTGAAGAGCAGGGATACGAGATTCCTGAACATCTGATACCGTCAGAATAAGGCGAGGAGCTCGATTCCATGCGCAATAAACTGCTCATGCTGGTCGCCCTGTTTTTGGGCGGCTTCATTTTCTACACCTCAGCGACCGGGCCTTTTGAAAGCTTGGTTCATCGCAGTATCTTTCTTGCGCTGGTTATCGGGCTGGGGTTACTCACTTATCCATTGGGCGCTGGTAAAACTTGGCGCCCCTTGGGGATAGTAATTGATTGTTTATTAGCCTTGGGAGCAATAACTGCCTGCCTGTTTATTACTTTCAACGCTAACAGCATTCTGACTACCTTACCCTGGGCAACGACGCAGGATATGGTGTTCACTGCCATTTTAGTGGTGTCCATTTTGGAAGTTGCCCGACGGGCTATTGGATGGGTATTTCCACTACTAGTGGCAATGGGTATCGCCTATGCGCTGCTGGGAGACCGACTTTCAGGACCGCTCAGCCATCGAGGTTTTGATGCCAGTTTCGTGACGGAAACGCTATTTCTCGGTGATTTAGGCGTATGGGGGATGCTACTCGGCGTAGCCGCTACCACCATTGCCGCGTTTGTACTCTTTGGAAGCTTGCTGCTCCACACAGGTGGTGGCCAAACCTTTATTGATCTTTCAATGCGCATCGGCGGGCGTAGCCAAGGTGGGGCCGCCAAAATTGCGACGGTGGCTTCCAGCCTGTTCGCTATGGTCAGCGGAAGCGCGGTAGCCAACGTCGCCACTACGGGCAACTTCACCATTCCTATGATGAAACGGCTCAAATACCCACCGGCCTTTGCTGGCGGCGTTGAAGCTGTTGCCTCCACTGGGGGCCAGATCGCGCCGCCGATTTTAGGCGCGGCGGCGTTTATCATGGCTGAGATACTCGGTGTCAGCTACGTCACGATTGCCCTAGCTGCCGTATTACCCGCGTTCCTTTTCTATGTGGCTGTCTTTTTTACGCTGCACTTAGTAGCTGTGAGAAGCGAACTTCCTTTAGTACCTGAAAGCGAGCTTCCCGCGTGGCCAGATGTACTCCAATTTAAGCGTCTAACCCCTATTGTTGCCGCGTTGGGTGGCTTGTTTGGTGGCGTTCTTAATGGCTACTCCATCCAATTCGCAGCTTTCCTGGGCATTACCTTTCTGTTGATCAGTTATCTTTTCTTTGCTTTGTTGAACCGAACGCCGCCCCGTCAAATCGTACGTTCGCTAGTGACAGGCCTGGAGGATGCCGGCAAGGGAATGGTCATCATTGGCGTTTTGCTAGCAGGGGCACAGATTTTGGTGGCAATGCTCAACCTAACGGGTATTGGCGTCACGCTTTCGACGCTAGTAGTCAGTGTCGCGGGTGAGCAGGTTCTCCTGGTGGCGCTAATTGTCGCGGTCATCTGCCTCATTATGGGCATGGGCATTCCTACCACCGCAGCCTATGTATTGGTCGCCGCTGTACTGGCGCCTGCGCTAACCCGCATCGGGATCGAGCCGCTGGTTGCCCACCTGTTCGTCTTCTATTTTGCGACCATCTCGGTCATCACTCCGCCCGTGTGCATTGCGGTTTTTGTTGCTGCTGGCATCGCTAAGGCTGGCTGGCTACAAGTCGCTGGTCACGCGATTCGCCTAGGGGCCACCACCTACATTATCCCTTTCCTGATTCTGGCGTACCCCGCGCTTATCGGTTTAGGCGATGCCTGGGATATTACCTTGGCTGCCGCTCGTGCCATGGCCTTTGTCTTGGCTTTCGCCGGCATATTGGGAGGGGCTCGGCTCTTCGGCAACCGATGGCTGGATAGTGCGCTATTGGCAACCACAGGGCTATTGGCGCTGGTGCCGAATATCGCACTTGGGTTAGTGGGCATTGCGAGCCTGACGGGGCTCTATCTATGGGCGTGGCAATCCTCTCGGCGTATTGCACTTCAAGGAGTGGAGCTATGAGTCATCAAGGAGTGAGCATGACGAATATTGCGATGATTGGCTGTGGCACTATCGGCATTAGTTGGACCGCCTACTTTCTTTCTCGCGGTATACATGTCACCGCTTTTGACCCGGATGCCACCGCCCGCGCCAACTTTACGCTGCGCGTGGCTGAGGATATGCGTGCCCTTGGCACCGATACCCGTACGCCCGTGGTAGCGCAAACACTGGCAGAGGCCTTACAGGGCGCAGAGCTGGTCGTCGAAAATGCGCCTGAATCCGTAGCGCTCAAGCAACAGCTATTAGCAGATATTCAACGGGCAGCGCCATCGCAAGCGTTGGTGGTGAGCAGCACCTCCTCTTTAAAGCACTCTGATATCACCCAGGGTGTGCCTGCTCCTGAGCGCATTATTATCGCTCACCCCTTCAATCCACCCCACCTAGTCCCTCTGGTCGAACTCTATGGGCCAGATACTGAGCTGGTGCAGCGATTGGTCGATTTTTATCGAAGCATCGGTAAGCAGCCGGTGATGTTACGTAAAGAGATGATCGGTCATATTGCGAATCGCCTCTCTTCGGCATTGTGGCGGGAAGCGCTTTATCTATTACAGGAAGGCGTGGCCAGTGTGGAAGACATCGACCTTGCTGTGACGGCAGGCCCTGGATTGCGTTGGGCCATTCAAGGGCCGTTCCTGACCTATCATCTGGGCGGCGGCCAAGGGGGTATTCGTCACTACTTGGAACACCTCGGCCCTAGTCAGGAGTATCGCTGGGCAAGCTTAGGCCAACCGACCATGAACGACGAACTTTATGCGCAAGTGATCCATGGGGTTGAATCCTCCACGCAAGGGCAATCACTGCCAGACCTTTTCTCTGAACGAGATCGTCAATTGACGGCTATTCAGCAAGCGCTAGCGACTAACGTAAAACAGGAGGAGGTTCGATGAGCGCCTCATCTTGTTTGCTAATGGTCGCTCCCAACGGGGCTCGGCGCGTCTATCAAGACCATCCTGCCATCCCACTGACCCCGAAAGAGCTCGCGCGGGATGCTCAAGAGTGTCTAGCGGCTGGCGCCTCAGCTATGCATGTGCATGTGCGTGAAACCGACGGACGCCATTTACTTGATGCTGGTGCCTATCAAGATGCGATTAGCGCCATTCAGGATGCCGTAGGAGATCAGTTACTCCTTCAGGTCACCAGCGAAGCCGGTGGGCGTTATTCGCCTTCGGAGCAGAGACGTGTCATTGAGACGTTACAGCCATACTTCGTTTCTATCGCGGTGCGTGAATGGTTCGGCGATGCTTATGAGGTTCGAGCCAGTGGCGAGCTGTGCCGTTACCTGGCCAGTCGCGGCACACATATTCAATACATCGTTTACTCGCCTGAAGATCTCACCTACTTCAATCAGTTAAGAGAGCAAGGTGATGTGCCTAATGGCCCGGCTTTCTTACTCTTCGTACTTGGGCGCTATGCGGATCCACCCATTGCCGACCCAAACCGCCTACCGAGTTTTTTACACGCATTAGTGGCTGGCGACCATTGGGCGGTTTGTGCGTTTGGGCCAACCGAAGGTGACTGCTTAGCGCTGGCGGCCCAGCAAGGTGGTCATGCCCGAGTTGGCTTTGAAAATAATTTATGGCGAGCGGATGGCCAACTCGCTACCAACAATGCCGAGTTAGTCGCCGCGACTAAAGCCCGTATCGAAGCAACGGGACGTCGGGTGATGAGTGCATCCGAAGCCCGTCATTTCCTTGCATTTACTACCGTTGCTAACACGGGGGTGACCTTATGACGGTCGTGGTAGGTTGTGGCGCAGGCTTCTCTGGTGATCGTACCGATGCGGCTAGGCCGCTGGTCGATGCGCTCATGTCTTATGATGCCCCTCGTGCGCTGATGTTTGAAACACTCGGGGAGCGCACGCTGGCGGCTGCCCAGTTACGCCGGATCAAAGACCCGGACAGCGGTGATGAGCCACTGCTGGAAGAATTTTTATCGCCTGTTCTGAGTGACTGTCTGGCTAACCACATTACGATTTTGGGTAACTTTGGTGCGGCTAACCCAGATGCCGCGCGTCGTCGCATTCAGCAGTTGGCTAAGCGCTTAGGCCACTCTCAAGCGTGTTTGGCTACTATTCAAGGCGATGACGTAAGAGATCGCCTGCATGAGTTCGACTGGCTGGCCTGGGAAGGCGAAAAGCGCGCAATTTCAACCTTAGAGCAAGTTGTTGCCGCTAATGTCTATCTTGGTGCAGATGCCCTGATAGAGGCAATGACCCAAGGGGCTCAAGTTGTGATCACAGGACGCGTGGCCGATCCTTCACTGGCGCTTGCTCCTATCTGCTACCACCATGACTGGGCAAGCGATGATTGGGACAGGCGGGCAGCAGGGGCATTAGCAGGTCATTTAATCGAGTGCGGTACGCAAGTGACGGGTGGCTACTTTGCTGACCCTGGGGTTAAAGACGTGCCTGGCATGGCTTCGCTGGGGTATCCACTTGTCGAAGTTGAGCGTAATGGGCGACTCGTTGTGACTAAACCCCCAGGCACAGGGGGCTTGGTCACTGAGCAAACAGTAAAAGAACAGCTGTTATATGAAATACACAACCCCAGCGCCTACATCACACCGGATGTGGTTATTGATCTTGAGCATGTTCGCATAAAGCAACTGGCCAAAGACCGTGTTGAAGTCACCGGGGTACGTGGCAAACCCTCGCCAGCGCGGTTAAAAACCACCGTTAGCTTCCTCGCAGGCTATCAAGGTGAAGCTGAAATCTCTTATGCGGGCCCGAATGCTTTCGCCAGAGCACAACTAGCCAGAGAGACGCTGCGTCAGCGTTTATCATTACGCTGCCCTGCCGATCTGCGCGCCCGTTACGACTTAATTGGTGTTTCTAGCGTTTTTGATGGCGATGCCCACCTAAACACTCAACACAGAAACACAACAGCAAGCGACATTCGCCTTCGCCTCGCGGTGGAGCATGCTGAAAAATGCGTAGTGGAGCGGGCAACACAGGAGTTATTAGCACTTTATTGCTGTGGACCAGCGGGCGGTGGCGGTATACGTCGGCACCATACTCAACGGTTAAAAACCGCCTCTTATCTAGTACCAAGGCAGCAAGCTGCTCCTGTTGTCACACTGCATAAAGGAGAAGGTGATGAGTGAGCTATTGCACCGTTACGCCCATGCCCGGGCAGGCGATAAAGGTGACCGACTAAGCTTAGCGGTTTTTGTGTATCAGGAGGCTCACTATTCCTGGCTCATCGAACAACTCTCGGCATCAAACGTTGCCGCGCTATTTGAGCATCGAGGCGTTAGTCACGTAACCCGCTACTTACTACCACATCTCAATGGAATGAACTTAGTCCTGGATGATGCACTACAAGGAGGGGTCAATGGTGCGCTCAACTTGGATGGTCACGGAAAAACGTTGTCGGCCTTACTGTTGTCTATGAAAGTGGCACCACCCCCAACTTAACTGCATTAATGAAAGTCAGTAGGCGTTCTTGTTTTTAGATCATGACGTTTGAGCTTGTAGGGACGAGGAGGTTTGAGGTGGTGCAGCCGCTGTTCAGCCCATCAGAAGCTGACTGGCTAGGCCACCCCCTACCAGAAGTAAGCCAAACAGGATGAACCCCAGTATAAAAGGTCGGATACCCAACTCCTTGAGCTTTTCGATTCGGGTTTCAAACCCCAGTGCGGCCATGGCCATGGTCAACGCAATCTGGCCAGCCAGAACGAGTATTTGATGGAGGCCGCTAGGCAAGTGGATAACACTGTTGAACACAATCATGGCGATGAACCCGAAGGCAAACCAGGGGATCACCGGCTTGCCCGCTGCTGACCCAGAGTCACTGGCCTGCTGACGAAGCCACCATTGCCCGACGAGCAATAGGAAGGGCAACAGCAGTATCACGCGAACCATCTTGACAATGACAGCACTGGCCAATGCCTCGGGGCCCACCGCATCAGCAGCGGCCACGACCTGGGCGACTTCGTGGACAGTCGCGCCGATATAGACGCCAAAAAGATCTTCGTTCATTCCTGCAAGCGGGTATAAAAGAGGGTAGACAAGCATTCCCAGCGTGCCGAAGAGCACGACCGTGGCGACGGCTATGGATGAGGCCGCAGGCCGCGAACGAATGACCGTTTCGGTGGCGAGTACCGCCGCAGCACCGCAGATGGCACTGCCTGCACTTGTTAATAGTGTTGTTTCACGATCCATACCCAGTATGCGGGTGCCGATCTGATAGCCGATGATAAGCACACTGCAGATCACCACCAGATCCAACAGCAACACCTTAAAGCCAAGGGCGAAGACTTGTTGCAGGGTTAATGACAGGCCAAACAGTACAATGCCGCCCCGCAGCAGCCAGCGAGTGGCGAATGTTAACCCAGGTTGAGTACTTGGAAGGCGGTGAGCAAGAGGCAGGTTACCCACAGCCAGGCCTAACAGTAAGGCGAATACCAATGGACTAATACCTTTGGAAGCGAGTCCGGGGAGGTTAGCCAAGCCAAAACCTGCCAAGGTTAGGGTGCTACACAGAATCAGACCTTGCCACATAATGCTTTCTCTTGTTGGTGCGTATGTGGCTAGCATAGGGGCAAAAATGCTGTATGGTTATCAACATATAACCATATGGCTGTTCGGTAAAAACGATATATGACCCCTCATGTGACTTTTCGCCAGTTACAGGTTTTTGTCGCTGTTGCTCGTGACGGCACGGTTATTGCTGCTGCTGATCACTTAAAGCTATCTCAATCGACTATTAGCCAATCGCTCTCAGATCTTGAGCGTCATCTGGGTGTCGAGCTCTTCGAGCGGCTTGGCCGACGCTTACAGCTCAATAGTATGGGAAGCTACCTGTTACCCCGTGCTGAGCGCCTTCTGGAAGGTATGGCCGATTTTGTTGCTGTCGCTGAGGATCCTGAAAGCCAATTGCAGGGCACGCTTAATATATCGGCCAGCGCTACCACGGGTACCTATCTGCTGCCCCCTCTGGCCGGATACTTCAGCAATCAGAACCCGAGAGTGGATCTTCGGCTACGATTGCGTAATACCGGAGAGGTAATTACGGATCTGCTGCGTTTTGATGCTGATTTGGGGCTGATCGAAGGGCAGTGTCACGAATCGCGCCTGAAGAGTGAAACATGGTGCGAAGACCAGCTTGTGATTGTCTGTTCCCCACAGCACCCCCTTGCCAGCAAGGAGTGGCTGGATGACGCTGATATTAGAGCGGCCGCCTGGATACTGCGCGAACCTGGCTCAGGCACGCGTGAAGTATTTGAGGCCGCTGTGTTACATCATGTCGAACGATTGCAGGTGCGCATGGAGCTCAGCCAGCATGAAGCCATCAAGCAAGCAGTGAAAGCTGGTCTCGGTTTGGGCTGCCTCTCTCATCGCAGTGTGGAAGGGGAGCTTGAAAGAGGGGAGTTGATTGCGCTGAACAGTGGGTTAAAGCTCACCAGGATTTTTTCATTGGTGTGGCATCCAGAGCGTTATCGGAGCCCGTTGTGGCAAGCGTTTAAGGTTTTTTTGATCGATAATCATGGCAATCCTCCGCAGCCAGGCAGACCACAATAACTGGGTTCGAAATGTACAGATAATATATGTTGTGCACAGAGCCTATCGGTGACACTGCTTTTCACGCTCAGGCTGCCAGTAAATGGCATCAATTCGGCTCTGTGGTTTGGTACTGTTGGGTAGTGGCTATTTTCTATGATGCCGCCTATTTTTGAGACCACGGTTGAGGTCGATGAAGCGCACCTGCTTACTTTTTCATTATAAGTTAAGGGGCTATTCCGTTAACCCGCTCGATGATCTCGGTAGCTCCGCTAATATCAGGTAAGCACTCTCCTTGGGCCACTCGTTGGAGAATCGCCTCTTCCTGTTGTTGCAGCATAATGGCCTTTGAGGCAATCGTAACGGCTTCTTGAGCAGGTACTACTAGAACTCCACTCTCATCAGCGAGGATAATATCACCAGGGTGAATAACGAGCCCTCCGAGAGTGACTGGCATATTCATGGTGCCTCCCAACTCCGCCAATTTAGTTGTTAAGGCTGAAATGCCTCGGCACCAAACCGGAAATCCTAGCTCTTGAATAGTGTGTGCATCCGTCGCCATTCCGTCGATGATGACTCCTCCCACACCTAGCTTTTTGGCTACGTGAGTCATCACCCCACCCCAACATGCGTGTCTGTCGTCGCCTTGTCGGTCAATGATTAAAATGTCTCCAGGGCGTACTAATCGCATCGCGTGATTAAGTAGCGTGCCGTCTGTGGGTGGGAGAGAGAGGGTCACAGCAGTTCCTACCACCCGCGTCTGGGCGAGCAGTGAGTGAATCGCTGGATCGATGAATCCATTTTCTCTGAAATGGCCAATAGTGGCCGTTTCACACTCGAGTAGTTGCTGACTGATATGGGGGTCAATCGGTGTTGGCATCTGTGCGATGTGATACATGAATATCTCCTAGTGGTCAGATCAAGCTGGGTAAAAACGTGATAAGAGAAGGCAAGAAGAACAGTACTAGCATGCCGAAGAGGAAGCAGATGACGATCGGCCAAGCTGCGGCAAAGATCGTTTGCATAGGTACTGAGGGTGCGCCGCCTTTCACTGCAAATAAGTTATAGCCGAAGGGGGGGGTTAGGCTGCCGACCGAGATATTTATTAAAAATAGGGTCCAGAACCAGATGGGGTCGAAGCCATATAGCTTGACCAATGGTGCATAAATAGGAATGACGACCATCATGAATGCAATCTGGTCGATGAACATGCACGCAACGAGCGGCACTAGCATCAGTAGTAACAACATCCACATGGGATCAAGTTCTAGGCTTGTGGCCAGCCCTACTAGGCCTGAAGTCGCACCAGCGAAGGAGAGTAATTGGCTGAACAGTTTCGAACAGGCCAAGATAGCGATGATCATGGCGCTGATGCCCAACGAAGAGAGTATCGCCTGCTGTGCCATTTTGAGTGTGAAACGACGGTAGTAAACCGCTACCAACATGGCACCAAGCACGCCCGTGGCTGCAGACTCCGAAGGCGTGGCAACCCCTAGCATGATTAGCCCGAGCACCGAGAAAATGATGATACTGAACGGCGCCATATTCAGTAGTGCTTTACTACGTGCTCGCCACGTTCCGCCTCCACCTTCGTCGGCGTTAGGTGCTAAGGAGGGATTGAGTATCAATTTTACTACTACGTAGCCGACAAACAGCCCTGCCAGAAGGATGCCCGGGATAATGCCAGCGATAAGCAGTCGCGCGATCGAGATATCGACCATGGAGCCGATGATGATGACCAGCAGGCTTGGGGGAATAATCGGTGCCAAACTGGCTCCCCCCAGAATTAGACCGATAGAAAGCCTGTCATCATAGCCACGCTGCTGCATAGTAGGTAACGCCGAGCGGCTCAGCATAGCTGTAACGGCTAGGGCTGATCCTGACAAAGCCCCAAATAGGGTGGCAAGTACAATGACAAAGAAATATAGGCGACCTTTTATGCGGCCCATTAGCGTGTCCAGGGCATCAAAAATGACGTCTATCGAACCCGACCGGAACAGCAATTCTCCCATCAGCACGAACAGTACGATGGTAGTGAGTGTTTCTGACGTGACGGTACTGTATACGCTGTTGGCGAACATGCCGAAGCCTGCACTGCCCATAAGCCAGAAAGTACCCAAAACGTTGACGGTAAGAAAGGCGATAAAAATCGGCACGCCCAGAGCGAATAACCCCATTAGCAATGTCAGAGCAATGCCTAGCGAAATATACCATTCCATGCTTAAGCCTCCTGTCGCTCGTTATCATCATGAGAGGGCCCCGCAAACAATGCATGGCGCAGGAAGTACAAGGCGGTATTGATAAAGGCATAGCTGATGAAGCTTGAAACCCAGTATTTAGGAATATCAAGACCTAGTGCGGTTGTAGTGCCTCCGTCAAATTGGCGGAGCGTTTCCTTAACGATGATCCAGGCGGTGACAATACAAACACTTCCTGACATTAGTGCGATTACTCGATCATAGCGTTGGCGCATGGAAGAAGAGAGCCTTTCAGGGAGCACGGTGATCGCGATGTGGCCATTGGTGCGCGCAAGCTCCGGTATGCTCAGGGAAACCGCGATGCAGAGGAAATAAGCGACAAGGGAGCTTGACCATAGTGTCGGGGCATTAAAAAAGTAACGAGCGACCACTTCGATCCAGAAGCATAAGACGATGCCACATAAAGTGGCACCGCCAAGGTAGAACCCGAATCGCGTGATACGGTCATGGAGTCTAGCTATCGGGTGGGGCATAGTGATACCTACTCGACCGTCGCAGTCATGTTGTTCTGCTCAGCGATTGCACGCATGTTGCTGACCGCCTCTGGAGACTTGTCGACCCCTAACTGCCAGATTCCTTCATTGACCAGGGCATCAAGCCGCTCGGCATCAGATTGTTGAAAGTATGTTTCTTCCATTCCCTTTTCTTTCAATGATGCCCACTCTTGCTGTGCTAGCTCATCAAGAATGGCGGCTGTTTCGTTTTCTAGCGCTTTGCCTTGCTCGAGAAGTAAAGTTTGACTGTCCTCATCGAGCGCGTTGAAAGAAGCTAGATTCATGAACAAGTAGGTATAGGTTTGGCCGAAGGTAGGTTTGGTAAAGTACCCCGCGACTTCATTCCACCCGAAATCTTCGACGCCGTTGAGTCCCCAAGCGGCTCCATCGATCACACCACGATCAAGCGAAGAGTAAACATCCCCGCCTGACATTAGCACTGGAGTCCCCCCTAATCCTTGAGTGATGCTGGTATAAGTCGCGCTACCGCGAATCCGGCGACCCTCTAGGCCAGGAGTGCTCTCGATGGGTTCCTTGAGTACATATTGAAAGCCGCTGCTACCTAAAGGCGGAATTGCAATTAATTTGAGACCGAGCTCGTTATAGTGTTCATCGATAAAGTCCCAGAGGCCTGATTCGTGGGTAGCGTCAGGATCGACAAAGACCGCATCCATAGCAGCACCGACACCGGTAGTATTGGTATGGTAGGCTCCATGAGTGTAAAGCAGATCGAAAACACCAGATGATACAGGCTCAAGTTGCTCGAAGGGTGATACAACATCTGGTCCGTTCAAGCCGATTTTTAGAGCACCTTGGCTAGCTTCCTCGACTTTTGTTATATATCGCTGGGCAACTTCGCGTGTATAAGCACTCGTTTGGTCGTAGCTGGTGAGCATTCTCAACTCAGTAGCCATAGCATGTGATGCGCTCAATGTAAGAATGACTAATGCAAGGGAACGTTTCATTGTCTGCCTCTTTGTGTTTGTACTGACGAATTAAATGTTTTGCATGGGGCTATTGAATCTAGTCATGACAATGACTAACGGTCAATAGAATATAAAAAACTAGAGTTTTTTATTTTTTATGGATAAGATTAATAGAATTTATACAAAAGATTTTTATTTGGTGTGTTATCAATTTTTCACTAAATAATTTTTGGTTGTTAATTGAGTTTTGCTTTAGCGCTTGATTAGTACAAGAAAATATAAAAAAAGTGCTAGGAGCACTGTTTTGGTGCAATATTGTTCTATGCTGTATGTGATAAAATTAATTTTAAATAAGTTCAGTGGGCCACTTTTAGTATAAAAATTAGCTGTATTGTTAGAGGTTAAGAAGAGGCTTTATGAGACCCGTTCACGATACATTGGATTGGAATCTTCTTAGAACTTTTATTGTTATTGTTCAAGAAGAGAGTGTCAGTAAGGCTGCCAATAGGCTTTACCTTTCACAGCCAGCAGTCAGCCTCTCATTGAAACGATTGGAAGAGAGGTTAGGTCAGCGGCTAATCGAGCGCGATAGTCACAGCTTTAATGTGACAAAAGCTGGGCATCTCGTCTATCGAGAAGCCATCGATATCTACGCTAACGTAGCACGGCTGGCTGCTTCAGTAGGAGACTTTGACCCTGAAGTAGTCGGTCATGTTTCGCTACTTTTCATAACGGGAATTCAATGCCGATTCCTTGACAGTGTGTTCGAACGCTTTCATAAAAAGTTTCCCCAGATCACATTTAGTATTGAGGATATGTCTAGTCAGGAGGTGCAGAATGCGTTGGCCCAAAGGCAGGGAGCCATGGGTATCTGTCTCGCATTGCAATGTCCGAGTAATCTGAATAGCCAGACATTAGCGAGACAACGGTATCGGCTCTACTGCGGAAAAAGCCATGCACTCTTTGGCCGCCATAACTTGCCGATGGATAGCCTAATGAGTGAGAACTATGTCTCGTTTGGCAGCGAGCAACTTGATGGTGTGCTCTCTTCACTTGCAGTGTTTCGTGCCCACCATGGTCTTAAGGGCAATGTGGTCGGCCAATCGAGTAGCCTCCAAGAAATTCAACGAATGGTAATTGCCGGATGGGGGATTGGTTGTTTACCCGAGCATTTAGTGCTGAGAGATGTTGCGGAAGGTCGACTCTGGCCCCTTCCGCCCTATGATGGCGTCGCTGAAATCGATCTTCACGTGATGTGGCACCAAGATGCTCGTTTCAGTGATGCTGAGACCATCTTTATGGAGTTTTTCCTTAATGCTATGGGCAAGGTGCCGCTCGAGGAGCGGCTTACCACTGGACTTGAAGTGTTCGACGAAATACCTGATGTCGAAACAGCTAAATAATCGCTAATGGTATTATTTTTTGTAGGCCAAATTGAACCAAGTCGTCTTCAGATCTGAATACTTGTCCAGTGCATGAAGTGATTTATCACGACCAAAACCGGACTGTTTCATGCCACCGAAGGGGACACTAATATCACCATCGGCATAGCAGTTGACCCAGACCAAGCCAGCCTGAAGGCGCTTTGATACGCGATGTGCACGGCCAAGGTCACCGGTCCAGAGTCCAGCTCCAAGCCCATAGATAGAATCGTTAGCCAAGGCGATGGCCTCGGTCTCGTCGGCGAAGCGGCTTATACTTAACACTGGCCCGAAGATCTCCTCGCGCATCACCGTTGTGGTTTGGGCTCCTTCCAATATTGTTGGTTCAACGTACCATCCTCCCTCCACAGGCGTCGCATGCTTTCCACCGTGGTGGAGAGTCATGCCCTCGCTGAGTCCTTGCTCGATAAAGTTTAATACTTTGGCATGATGGTCGGCGCTGACTAACGCTCCCATACGCGTAGAGGGATCCAACGGATCGCCAGCTGGCATGTCTTTTGCGGCGGAAACCAGTCGTGGTAAGAAGTCATCAAAAATAGACGCTTCCACATAAAGCCTAGAGCCTGCAATGCATACCTCCCCCTGGTTGGTAAAGATACCTGCGGCAGCAGCATGTGCGGCGGCATCCAGGTCCGGGCAGTCAGCAAAGACTATGTGCGGAGATTTGCCTCCGCATTCGAGCCACACTCGCTTTAGATTGGACTCGCTGGAGTAGCGCATAAAACGCTTGCCTGTAGCGGTGGATCCTGTGAAGGCGAGTGCATCGACCTGTGGATGCATTCCCAGCGCTTCGCCAGCGATAGCACCGTGGCCAGGGGTGACATTGAATACGCCATCCGGCAGGCCCGCTTCCTTGGCTAGTGCAGCTAGCCTGAGAGCACTAAGGCTAGAGGCCTCGGCGGGCTTGAGTATGACGCTATTACCGACTGCCAGTGCTGGGGCGAATTTCCAGGCGGCGATCATCAGTGGAAAATTCCATGGCACCACAGCAGCGACCACACCGAGAGGCTGGCGGGTGATGGTGGCATGAACGTCTTCGCTAGTGGGGGCTATCTCATCGTACTGTTTATCGATCGCCTCGGCATACCAGGCCACACAGCGTGCTGTTTCGGGCAAGTCAAAGGCCAAGCTATCAGCGATTGGCTTCCCCATTTCGAGTGTTTGTAGAAGCGCTAGCTCTTCTGCGTGCGTTTCGATAAGCGAGGCGAAGCGGAGCAAAACTCGTTTGCGCTCTAGTGGAGGACAGCGAGACCAGTCACCTGATTCGAAGACTCGACGTGCGGCAAGTACCGCACGGTCGATATCCACACCACTGCAGGCAGTCACGTTGGCTATCATCTGGCCTGTCGCTGGGTTGTAAGCCTTTAGAGTTGAGCCGTCATAGCTGTTGACAAATTCACCGTCGATGAAGGCTTGAGTGGTCAGCTGTAGTCGGCTGGCTAGCGTTTGCCAGTAAGCTTTATCGTGCATTGTCATATCCTTATTTTAAGATGCTGCGATACCGGCCTTGCGCAGCATGGTGTGCAACAGCACGTTGGCGCCAGCCTCAAGATCCTCCGGTGTAGCATTTTCGCTTTCGTTGTGACTGATACCATCTTCGCAGGGAACGAAAATCATAGCCGTAGGTGCAACACGACTTACGAAGACAGCATCGTGACCGGCCCCAGTCTCGATATCGCGGTAGGGTATGCCAAGTCCATCGCTGCTAGCGCGAATGAGATCTACTAGGTCGCTGTTAAATGGTGTCGGTGGCACCCGCTGAACGTCCTGCAGTTCTACGGTTACTTTTCCAGGCTCATGATGCTTTGAGCAGATATCTCGGAGAGCATGCTCCATCTGTTCAAGCGTCTCGTTCTCCAAATGGCGAATATCAACGCTGAAGGTTACTCGCCCAGGAATGACATTGCGTGAGTTTGGATAAAGGTCGAACTCCCCACAGGTGACGCGACCATGCGGCTGATGCGGATCGGCTAGCGCTAGGATATCGCCGATGAGCTCGGCGGCCCGTTTTAGCGCATCACGACGATAGGGCATGGGTGTCGGCCCAGCATGGGCTTCTTGACCGGTGACCACGACATCGAACCAGCGCAAGCCTAGAGAGCCAGTTACCGCGCCGACAGCTATTCCTTCCGCTTCAAGTACTGGACCTTGCTCGATATGGGATTCGATATAGGCACCGAAGGTTTTGCTACCCATAGGAATGTCACCGCGGTAACCGATACGTTCCAACGAATCAGCTACAGTGTCTCCATTGCGATCTTTGGCAGCTAGCGCGGTCTCAAGCGGGATTACGCCAGCATGCACCCCAGATCCCATCATGACTGGAACGAAGCGGCAGCCCTCTTCGTTAGTCCATATCACTACCTCAAGTGGTGCTTCAGTAGTAATAGAGAGATCATTGAGAACTCGCATAACTTCCAGCCCGGCTAGTACACCGTAACAGCCATCGAAACGGCCACCGGTGGGCTGGGTGTCGAGGTGACTTCCGGTGGCCACCGGGGGTAGGTCATTACGGCTTCCAGCACGACGAGCGAAGATATTGCCCATTTGATCGACATCTATGGTCAAGCCAGCGTCTCGAAACCAGCTAGACACAAGCTCACGACCAAGTCGATCCTCTTCCGTCAACGCCAACCGGCAATTGCCACCCTTCGGTGTGGCACCAATGTCAGCAAGGTTCATTAATGAGTGCCATAGGCGCTGTCCATCAATGCGGAGTGTCGAGAAAGTAGACTCAGTCATCAGAGCTCTCCTGTGTCATTACTATATTTTTGGCCTTCAAGAGCTGCAGCACGGATTGCGCTTAGACGCTCTCCTGGTGCAATACCATCAGCGTCATAACGCAGCTCAATCAAAGCGGGCAAGTGTTCTTGCTCAGTAAAGGCTAGGGCACGATTAAAGGCAGCTTCGAACGAAGCGTCGTCCTCGACGATCTCTCCATGTCCGCCATAGGCCTTGATCAGGGCGTCAAACTTAGGGTTGGTGAATGTCAGCGCAATCTCTCGGCCAGGAAAGTCATTCTCCTGATGGGCGCGGATGGTGCCCCACATGCCATTGTTGAAGACGAGTATGACGATACCCAGTTGGTACTGCAGGGCCACGCCGAGCTCCTGCAAATTCATCTGGAAGCAACCGTCACCGGCAAAACAGATGGCCGGCCGTTGAGGGTGCTCGAGCTTACTGCTGATGGCTGCGGGAAGGCCGTAACCCATTGCACCAACCGTGGGAGCTAACGAGCTGCCAAGTCCACCAAACTGGATATAGCGATGAGCATAAAGTGCGTAGTTGCCAGCGCCGACAGTGATACAGCCTTTCCCGTTCAGTAGTCGATCTACCGTTCGGGTGACTTTATCTAGGCTAAGCCGTCCAGGCGCCTCTAAAGGTATAAGAGTATCAAGATAGGCTCGTCGAGCAGTGGCCGTCGCCTGTTTCCATGCGGGTGTTACCTCAGGAGCTAGTTCTCCTAGGCTTGTCGAAAAACCAACCACGTCGGCATTAATAGCGAGGTCAGGACGATAAACATGCCCCAGTTCTTCTGGGTCGGGATAGATATGGACTAATGTCTGGCTTGGCACGGGCGATTCGATCCAGCTGTAGCCCTCTGTCGTAGGTTCGCCTAATCGTGCCCCCAGCGTAATAATCAGATCGCAAGACTTGAGCTGCTCACGCAAAGCTTGATGCATGCCGCTACCAACGTGACCAACGAAATTCTCATGGTGTTGGTTAAAACACTCTAGGCGTCGCCAAGCAACGCCAACGGGAAGAGCGTAGCGCTCGGCAAACGCAGCAATATCCATTTGAGCCTGTTCGGTCCATCCGCTACCACCCAGTAATAGGAATGGCTTTTCGGCCCGCTCTAGATGCTGTTGCAACTCGCGCAATTGCTGTTGGCTAGGGTAACTGTGTAGGCGCTGCCGAGGCTCCACATCAGCAACGCAGGCCTCGCCCCACAACGTATCTTCTGGCAAGGCCAAAACTACTGGGCCAGGGCGGCCACTGGTCGCGACAGAGTAGGCTCTGGCGATGAACTCAGGTATCCGTGCAGTGTCGTCAATCTGAGCTACCCATTTGGCCATTGGTCCGAACATGCGGCGATAGTCGATCTCCTGAAAGGCCTCGCGTTCGATGAAATCGTTGCCGACTTGTCCGATGAAAAGGATCATCGGCGTCGAGTCTTGATAAGCCGTATGGACGGCAATTGATGCATTGGTGGCGCCAGGACCACGGGTGACAAAACAGATTCCAGGCTCGTTGGTTAGCTTGCCATAGGCCTCGGCCATGTAGCCAGCACCGCTCTCTTGGCGGCAGACAATAGGCTCGATAGCATCACGATGCTCATTAAGTGCATCAATACAGGGCAGATAGCTTTCGCCGGGGACCAGAAAAACGCGCCGAGCACCATGCTGGCGTAATTGTTGAATCAGGATTTGGCCCCCGTTGCGTGTCGGGGTGACGGCGTTGCTCATGGGCAAGATCTCTTTGAACGAATGGTTAGGTAGACGGGGCAGATAACAGCCGATGTAAGGGCTTAATCTGACGAGAATCGACAACACAACGAGCTCGAAAGCCGCACTGATAAGACCAAGACTGGTCTGCTTCGAACCCTTGTTTTTCTGGCCACGGGCCGTCAATTGCCAGCATGCCGGCATCATCGCAAGCCCTAAGAAACAACTGTCGGAAGGGGGCTAGCGAGGCGCTACGCTCTTCTGGAGACAGCTTTAGGTCACGTGCTAAATCACCAGTGCCGAGCAGAGCGGCTAAAACGCGGGGGCTAGAGTGTAATAATTCGCTGATCCGCTTGACCCCCAAGCGACTCTCTATAGTCGGTATAATGACGGTGGTTTCTGGTGCTATACCCCAGTGTTTTTCTTCGCGACTAAGTGCTGACGAAAGTGCCGTCAGTTGTGTTACTTCCTCGACTTTGGGCAGGAAGACCGCCTCAGGAGAGGCTCCCATTAGCAGTTTCAGCTCTTCTCGACCTCCCTTATCTAAGGCATTGATTCGGACCATGGGAGATACGCCTCTTTGCCTACAGCTTTTGGCCATGCTGGCGAACGCTTGGCAGGCAGTATGGCGTGATGCTGCCGGGGTGAACTCCTCTAGATCAATAACGATGGCATCGGCCCCAGAATCCAACGCGTCGGCCAAACAATCGGTGTCATGCCCTGGTACGAAAAGCCAGCTTCGACAGCCTGTTAGTTTGCTATGAAGCATGAAAGTCACTCCATTAGGTTGGGTAAGAACAGCACGATGTCAGGCACGAATGTGATGAGCATTAGGACCGCAAGCATGGACATCAGCATTAGCGAAAGTGGGCGTAACGTTTCCATAACGCTGATACCCGAAATACGGCAGGCCGCCATTAGATCTATACCCAGAGGGGGAGTATTGGCGCCGATAGCGAGGTTGACGGTGAGCAGCACGCCGAAATGCACTGGATCAATACCGTACTGGGAAAGCAGAGGCATAACGATTGGCGTGATGATGATAATAATGGCAATGCTCTCCATGAAGGTTCCGAGCACCAGTAGTACCGCCGTCAGTAAAAGCAAAACGCTGTGCGTGCTATCAGTCCAGTTGCCAATTGTTCCAGCGATGGCTTGTGGTACCTGCTCATAAGTCAGCCCCCAGGCGAAGAGACCAGCAGCGCCGATAATTACTAAGATGGCGGCGCTCGTTTCTGCTGTGGCGATGACGCAGTTGAGAATGTCTCGTAGTGAGAGGCATCGATAGAGCACCACACCAAGTACAAGGGCATAGAGAATGGCCGAGGCGGCTGCTTCGGTCGGTGTAAATACGCCGAAGCGAATTCCACCAATGATTAGTACCGGCACCATGAGTGCAGGCAGTGCATCGATGACCGCTCGGCGGCGTTCCGCGGGGTCGGAAGACTTGACCCCGGCCCAGCCATGTTTCCGCGAAATATAAAGTGCTACACCTATTAATGAGAGGGTCAACAACAGGCCAGGAATTACGCCCCCCACGAAGAGCTTACCCACCGATGTATTAGACGTGGTGCCATAGACAATCATGACGATACTAGGAGGGATCACTGTTCCGAAGGAGCTTGCACACCCAACGAGTGCGCTGCTAAAACCCTTGTGGTAGCCATTCTTATGCATTGCAGGTAACAGCATGCTGCCGATCGCAATCACATCTGCTACTCCCGATCCCGACAAGGCGCCAAATAACATACAGGCCATGACCGCTACGACGGCTAAACCACCCCGAATATCACCGACTAGGGACATGCAGAGATGTACGATACGTTTGGTGAGGCCGGCGCTGTTCATCAGTTGCGCCGCCAGTATGAAAAGGGGAATCGCTAATAGAGTGAAACTGTCCATCCCACCAACGAACTGTTGCGCGGAAACCATCATCGGGGCTGCGCCGAACACAAGCAGATAAACAAGAGCGGCGAGGATTAGGCTGAAGGCAATCGGAATATTAATTAAAATAGCGAGACCAAAAACACCCAGCAAAGTAAGTGCACCGGCGGTCATAGTGAATCTCCTGAAGACAACACGTGCTGCACTTGCATTAGTGCCATTCCTACGCAGCCCACTGGTACCGAGAGATAAATGATTCCAACAGGCATTTTTAACGCTGTTGTGGTCATGCTCATGGTTAGTAGTGTTAGATCCCAACCAGCCTTCGCCAGTACCAACAGCATTATCAGGAGCACAATGTCTGTGGCCTTTCCGATGATTCGGCGGGCGCCGATAGAGCGCACAATTAGCGGCAGTAGTCCGGCATTAAGGTGAGAACGTTGATAGGTACAGGTAACTGAGCCCAATAGGGCTGTCCAAATCAGCACTAGTCGCGGCAACTCTTCCGCCCAATTAGGCGTTTGTCCCACAACCCAGCGCATAAAGACCGTATAGATAACCAGGGCCGCCAACGCGGCGGCTCCACAGGCGGCTACGGCCAAGCTTAGATGGGATACACGCATTACAAGTTTGGAAAAGGTCATATCATTCAGCCGTTCGGTACTGTCTGACGGTCTCCATCAATTCCTCACCGAACACATCGGAATACTCGTTCCATACTCCTTGAATCCGCTCGTTGAAGGCCGCCGTGTCGACTTCATTTATCTGCATACCTTCTGCAGCCAGCATTTCGAGCATGTTTTTATCATCCTCTTGGGTCATAGCACGCTGCTTATCGCGCCACTCGTCTGCTAGCGATTGGATAACTGCCTGATCATCCGCATTGATCTTGTTCCAAGTAAGGTCAGCAATTGTTAAGCAAGCAGGAGCCCAAACATGGCCCGTTAAAGAGATGTAATCTTGAACTTCGTAAAAAGAAGAGGAGTGAATAATGGAAAGGGGGTTTTCCTGAGCGTCGAAGACGCCTTGCTGTAATGCCGAGTAGAGTTCACCAAAGGAAAGTGGGGCGGGGTTTGCACCGAGTGCTTCAAAAGTATTTAGACGCATCCTGTCAGGAGTGACCCTGATTTTTAGACCTTCTAGATCGTTCGGAGACTCAACTGGCCCGCGGTTGTTAGTAACGTGACGGAAACCATTCTCCCACCAACTGAGAATTTTAATATTCTTATTTTCCGCTAGTTCTTCGAGGATACTGCCTAGTTCACCATCATAAGCTGCGTAGGCTGCTTCTCGGTTCTCCCAAGAGTAAGGCAGCTCAACGATTCCAAACTTGGGTTCTAAGGATTGAAAGGATCCGCACCCAATAACTCCGGCATCCATACTGCCAATTTGCATGCCCTCTACCATTCGGGTTTCATTGCCAAGCTGGCCGCTAGGAAAAACCTGAAAATTTACACGCTGATCGGTAGCTTCTCGTACGTCATGAGCAAAACCTTCCGCAGAGACATGCCAGTTATGAGTTGGTGCCAAGACATGACCAAGCTTGATATCCAATGCTTGAACATTGCTGCAAAAAGCACTTATTCCGATAAGGCTGAAGAGCGCAAGAGGGGTTGGTTTCATTGTGATACCTGTTGTCATTAATTTTGGTGTTTTAAAATCAATCGCACAGGTAATAGACTCGTCGGATAAAAACGCTGTAGCAATTTTATAATTCTTATTTTTAATATTTACGTGTTTTATATGACGATTTTCATGATTTTTTATTGAGGGTGCTGGTTGGTGACAAAGGTGAGGGGTTTTTCTAATGTTTCATAGAGAGATAGTTTTTAGGGTTCTAGTATAAAAAATTATTTCTGGTTAATGGTTTTATTTAAATAATTGGTAGTTATTAAAATGCCTATTGATTTGCTTTGTATTTTTTGTGGCTTTTGATAGTGTACGTTTGAAAAAATATACTCTCGTACCTTATAGCAGTTAGTTGAGCCGTATAGGGGCTCTCAATACTTTTATATTGAAAACCCTTGGGCTAAGTCGCAAAAAGCTTTGGCAGCTGGGCTAAGTGGACGGTTACGAGGCCATGACAGACCAAGCTCCATAGGTGGAATGGGATTGCTTAACTCAATATGTTCGATGCGTTTACCATCCAGTGACCATGGGCGATAGACCATGTCCGAAAGAATGGTTACTCCGGTTCCATTAGCCACCATGCTGCGGACCGCCTCTACTGAAGAAGTGCGAAATAAAATATTGGGCGTGATGCCCTCGGGTTTCCAGTATTTCAGAGCTGTTTGATCGGCTTCGTCTACGGTCAGCATGATATAGGGGTAATGAGCAATGTCCTTTAGGGTGATGCTTTCTCGCTTTAGCAGCTCATGCTGTCCATTAACCCATAGTCGACGCCTAGATTGTGTGAGTGTCATTTTTTCCAACCATTGATGGTGCTCAATGTTTGAAGTCAGCACGATGGCCAGATCGAATTCGCCTGAGGCTAGGCCCTGTTCAATGTCAGGGCGAGACACTTCATGTAATTCAACTTTAACCCAGGGGTAGCGGCGCTGAAATTGCGCCAGCAATGGAGGCATAAAATAGCCAGCTACCGTATATGTCATAGCCAGTCTCAATGTGCCTTTCAGGGTCGGCCGAGTATCTGTTAGGCCTTCAAAAGCATCATCAAGTGCCTGAAATGCATAATTAACTCGCTGTAAAAAACGCGTGCCTTCTCTCGTTAATGTCATACCGCGACTAGTCCGTCTGAATAGCGCTACGCCTATTTGCTCTTCAATCTCTTTAACCCCTGTAGTGATCGAAGACTGAGACACATTCAGGTCAACTGCCGCCTGAGTCACACGCCCACTTTTTGCTACTGCCATGAAGTAACGTAGTTTTCGTAGTGACAGATCACGTGCCATAACGGGCCACCTTGAGCGTTCGTTTTTTTTGATATCACTCTACAAAAATTAATATTACCAATGTCTCTTCGTAACTGTCATTAATAAACGTAGTAACCAAGGAGAGACCCAATGACAAAAACGATTGATTTGAATGCTGATATGGGCGAAAGCTTTGGTGCTTGGTCGATTGGTGACGGTGTGGATGCCGACATCATGCCTTTGATCAGTTCTGCCAATATTGCTGCAGGATTTCATGCCGGTGACCCGACGACGATGCAGCATACTCTGCGTTTGGCATCGCAGTATGGCGTTGGTGTGGGGGTTCACCCGGGGTTTGATGACTTGGTAGGTTTTGGCCGTCGAGCAATTGCTGCACCTGCTGTAGAGCTGGTTAACGATGCCATATATCAGTTAGGCGCACTGCGTGAGCTAGCTTGCCTTGAAGGCATCAAGATGCACCATTTTAAATTGCATGGCGCCCTGTTCATGCATGCAGCTAAAGATGCCGATTTTGCAGAGCAGTTGTGTTCGGCCCTAGCCAAAGTAGCACCTGAACTGCCGATATATTGTTTGGCAGGCTCTGCTTTTGATAAGGCAGCCAAGGCACTTGGCTTACCCAGAGTTAATGAGTTCTACGCTGATCGTGATTATAACGATGAGGGCAGTATTGTTTTTGTCCGCAAGGTGCAACGCCTTGATCCAGAAAAAGTAGCGCAGAAAGTGTTGCGTGCCTGTGAGCAAGGCAGGGTGGAGTCTGTAAGCGGCAAGATAGTACCGGTTACTTTCCAATCCGTATGTATCCATAGCGATACTCCAGGTGCGCTAGCACTGGTTAAGGCCGTACGTAACACATTGGATAAAGCAGGTATCAAGGTTGCTGCTCCCTGAAGCTATGCGGTTTGTAGGTAATGCTTAGAGATGGCATTGCTGTAGATAGCAACAACTCTAATTTACAGGAGAAAGATAATGACAACACAACAGATCCAAGCTCCCTTTCCTGGTGTTTTTTACCGTAAATCTGCTCCAGATGACCCCGTTTATGTTGAAGAAGGCCAAATGGTTCAAGTTGGCGATGTGATAGGTTTAATTGAAGTAATGAAACAATTCGTTGAACTTAAGGCTGAAATATCCGGCACATTGGCAAGCTTTAGTGCCGAGAATGAAGCTGTTCTGGAAGCTGGTGACGTAATAGCCACGCTGGAGGTTAGAGAATGATACGCCGCCTCCTAATCGTTAATCGTGGTGAAATAGCTCTGAGAATCGTACGGGCAGCGCGGGAGCTCGGTCTAACTAGCATTGTTGCTCATAGCGAGGTGGATGCGGATACGTTA
Source organism: Halomonas sp. MS1 (assembly GCF_024182575.1). Taxonomy (NCBI): domain Bacteria; kingdom Pseudomonadati; phylum Pseudomonadota; class Gammaproteobacteria; order Oceanospirillales; family Halomonadaceae; genus Halomonas; species Halomonas sp. MS1. The sequence continues at coordinate 1,259,434 of NZ_CP098926.1, read as the reverse complement.
GCTGTCCAGCAGGCTGATGAAGCGATTTGCATAGGACCACCCCAGGCAGCGAAGAGCTATCTTAATATTCCTAATGTCATGGAAGCTGCTCGGAAATGCCAAGCGGATGCTATTCATCCTGGCTATGGCTTTCTTTCCGAAAGCGCCAGCTTCGCCCGTACAGTAAAAGAGTCAGGCCTGATTTTTATTGGTCCAGATGCCGATATTATCGCTCGTATGGGGGATAAGGCCGTGGCTCGCCAGACCGCGACTAAAGCAGGTGTGCCTGTGGTACCAGGCTCTCCACACGCTGTAGAAGGGCTTGAAGAAGCACTAGAAGTTGCCAAGACCGTAGGCTACCCGCTGTTGATAAAGGCCGCAGCTGGTGGGGGTGGTCGTGGTATTCGTGTAGCCGAAAATAGTGACATGCTGGCCAAACAGTTACCTCAAGCACAGGCCGAAGCCCAAGCGGCGTTTGGCGATGGGCGTGTTTATTTAGAGCGTTTTATTGAGCGCGCTAGGCATATAGAGGTACAGGTGCTGGGTGATGGTAAGCGTGCGGTGCATTTTTTTGAGCGTGAGTGCTCGCTTCAACGCCGTCGCCAGAAGGTGTTTGAAGAAGCTCCTTCACCAGCCATTGATGCAGAAACACGCCAGCGTCTGTGCGAGTCCGCTGTGGCGCTGGCTGAGCACGTTGGCTATCTAGGAGCAGGCACACTGGAGTATCTATTCGATGACAAGACCGGTGAGTTCTTCTTTATTGAAATGAATACACGGATTCAGGTTGAGCATCCAGTGACAGAAATGGTTACTGGCTTCGACCTAGTCAGGGCAATGATCAAATTAGCCGCAGGCCAGCCTCTCGAGATTGTTCAGAGTGACATCACTTTGAACGGCTGGGCAGTAGAGATGAGGATTAATGCCGAAGATCCTGATCGTGATTTTTTCCCTTCACTAGGCACGGTAGAAAAGCTTGTGTGGCCTACTGGGCCTGGCGTGCGCATCGATAGCGGTCTGTATGAAGGCTATAAGATGCCGCCTTTTTATGACTCGCTGGTCGCCAAACTGATCGTGTGGGATGAGAATCGTGAGCTTGCGTTAACCCGAGCTGGACGTGCGCTGGATGAGTTTCAGTTGCAAGGCTTTACAACTACCGCTGGTCTACACCGTCGCCTGATTGAAGACTCTGCTGTTAAGGCGGGCGCATATGATACTGCATTTCTAGAACACTGGCTTACTGAGCCCACTTCGAGTGTTATCAATTCAAACAAAGCCAATTCAAAGGAGGTCATCAATGAGTAATGAGATGACTGCCACAACCCGCTATAGCCAGGCGGGCGACGAATTTTTGTTCGTTGAGTTAAGTGAAGAAATGACTTTGGAGGCGTTCTTCCGTTCCATTTCGATTACCCAGCGTCTCCGTGATATTGCTCTGGCTGGAATTATTGAAATTTGTCCCGCTAACGCATCCTATCAGGTGCGCTATAACCCAGATGAAATATCCGCCAATGAGCTTCAGCATAGATTGGTAGCTTTAGAGCAAGAGGTGGCCAGCCAGGAGTCGCGTACCCTGGAAACCCGTGTGATTGAAGTGCCTGTACTTTATAACGATCCTTGGACCCATGAAACTTTGTTGCGTTTTCGTGAGCACCATCAAGACCCGTCTGCTACCGATCTGGAATACGCAGCGCGTATTAATGGATACGACACGGTAGATGCACTTATTGACGCGCATAGTGCAACGCCCTGGTTTGTTTCCATGGTGGGCTTTGTCGCGGGATTACCGTTCATGTATCAAATGGTGCCACGTGAGCGTCAGATTCAAGTGCCGAAATATCTACGTCCTCGAACAGATACACCGAAACAAACAGTAGGTATTGGTGGTTGTTTTAGCGTGATTTATTCCGTACGTGGGGCGGGTGGCTATCAGATGTTTGGTGTAACACCGATGCCTATTTATGACCCTACGGGCGAGCAACCGCATATCGATGGCTCTATGATTTACTTCCGCCCTGGCGACATCGTTAAGCATCGTGCCGTTAACCGAGATGAATATGACGCTCTGTTGATAGCTGCTGAAAAAAGAGAGTTCAAACCAAGAATTTCTCCGTTCACCTTTGATCTGGACGCCTTTAATCAAGATCCGGATGGCTATGCACGTCATGTTAAGGAGGTATTGTATGAGCATTGAAGTCATCAAGCCGGGCCTAGCATCGTCGATTCAAGATAAAGGCAGGGAGGGTTATTATCACCTGGGAATTCCTCCTTCTGGCGGTATGGATCAGCGGTCATTAATAGCGGCAAACCTTTTGCTGGGAAATCATGAAGGCGCTGCTGTCATTGAATGCGCGCTAATGGGGCCAGAGTTGCGTTTTGACGAGACACGCAAAGTGGCAGCCTGTGGTGCTGAGATGATTCCTCGCGTTAATGGGGAGGCTCAACCACTAAACGAAGTGTTTGAGGTGCCAGCCGGGGCGACGCTTAGCTTTGATTTCGTCAAAGCAGGTGCGCGGCTTTATCTTGCTATCGAGGGTGGAATTGAGGTGCCTGAGCGGTTGGGTAGCCGCAGTACCTATGCGCTTGGTTCGCTGGGTGGAATGCAGGGACGGACTTTGCAGGCCGGTGATATCTTGGCACTGATGCCATTATGTGGGCAGGCAACACTTGGGCGTCGCTTGCCTGCATCATTAATACCTGAGTTTTCTAAGCAATATAAGTTGCGAGTAGTGCCGGGCCTTTACGCGCACCGTCTGATACCTGCGAGTGAAGCACGATTTTATGCAGAAGACTGGACGGTAGCATCTGAAGCTGATCGAATTGGTTACCGAATGAAAGGAGGTACCCCACTTTCTTTTATTGAGCGTGAGCCACCCTTTGGTGCGGGCGATGATCCTTCCAATATTGTCGATGCCTGTTATCCGATTGGTTCTATTCAGATACCTAGTGGCAGTGAGCCTATTATTTTGCACCGAGATGCCGTATCGGGTGGTGGCTACGCCATGATCGGCACCGTGATTAGTGCCGATATGGACACTGTAGGACAAATTCAACCTCATCAGAAAGTACGCTTCTTAAAAGTCACGCTTGAAGAGGCGTTAGCAGCGCGAGCCCACTATCAAAAAGCTTTGGATCAATTGAGACAGATGCCTTAACGACGGCGATTTGTTCCCAGAGAAGCCTGCGGTGCACGTCAGGTTAATTGACAGTACACCGCAGGCCAAACACTTATCGGTTGTAGAAGCTATTGTTTAGGTGCATCAGCGCTTTCTCACGGGACAATAAAAACTACCCCCATAATAGCGGTTCACTACTCAATAACATTTCTCTTTAAATTACAGAGAAGTTGTTGCTGAACTGTTGTTTCTAAAATAAACGAAACAATATAAAGGAAAGTGAAATGAGTAATAAAAATCAAAATAATTCATCTGATCTCGACTTCTCAGAACGGCCGGTTCCACTCGAAGGTAGGATGCCTAAATTAAATTTAATGATGGCTTGGTGGGCAGTTTGTAGCGCCATTTTTTATATGGTGGTGGCAGCGGCCATGGCCCGTAGTTATGGCACTACTAACGCACTGATCGGTATTGTGCTGACGGTGATTGCCTATGGCGTTATTAATGGTGTAATCAGTCGCTACTCAATGAAAACAGGGTTAACAGTTGCTTTGTTTTCAAAAATTTTATTTGGCCATTTTGGTGCTGTAGTTGCAACTTTAATATTCTTTGCAACAGCTCTCTATTACGCCGTTTTTGAAGGTTACGTTATGGCCCTGGTGCTCTCTGAATGGAGCGGCACTCTTCCCATGGCTGTAGCTACTGCAATCGTGGTGTTTTTTGGGGTTGCATTGATATTTGGAAGTGTGCAGCACTGGCTCGATAAGTTTAATGGTGTGCTATTGCCGGTCTATGTAGTAGGAATGTTGATTGCGGTTGGCATGGCGATCGCTGAGTTTGGTTATCCCACTGGTTGGCTGACGCGTGTACCAGACAGTGGCGCCCCAAGCTTGGGGTGGTTACATACCTTTGCCTACTATATGGGTGTCTGGGTATTAATGATGTTTACCTTTGACTATGCGCGGTTTGGACGTACTGAAGACTCCGGCTTTCACACTCATATCACTTTTGGTATTCCTTTCTACGCTATGACCTTCCTATTTAGTGGGGTGGTAGGCATTTTATTAGACTCTATGATACCTACGGACGGTCTTTCCGAAGCATCAATCGTACTAGGGTTACTGGAGTTGATGGGATTTGGTGGTTTGTTGCTGGTTTGGGTGACACAGAGTCGTATCAATACGGCCAACTTCTATCTTGCAACCGTCAATTTTGAATCCTTTATCCGCAAAGTAACAGGCATTCAGATGTCAAAAGTGGCTGCTGGGTGCGCTATTGGTGTCATTGCTTATGTATTGATGATGGCAGATGTATTTTCGTACATCCTCCAGGCGTTGGCATATCAAGGGGTCTTTGTGGTTGCTTGGGTGGGCGTCGCATTAGCGCATATCTTATCCAAAACCTATCAGGATCGTTTCAATGGTCATGTCGAATTAGATAACGCCTATATACCTGCCTTTAATCCTTGTGGTTTGCTGGCCTGGTGTGGCGCCACATTGACGGGCATTGTGATAATGAATATTCCTGCTATCGCTGGCTTCTCTGCTCCAGCCACTTTTGCTTTTGCCTATGTTGCTTATAGTCTTGGTCTAAAGTTTGCAAGAGAAGAGTGGTATGTTGCTAGTCTTAAATAGTAGCACCAAATTAATAAGTAATTATTTTATAGTTTGAATAGAGCTTTGCGTGGGCAGTTGAGAGCAAGTTGCTAACTTTTAGAGCAGCTCTGTCCACGTTTTTTTAAGACTTTTTTTAATGGCTTGTTAATACGTTTTTTTACTGGTTATTAATGAGGGTTCTTGATTTTAGGTGGTGTTTTTGTTGGCATGAAAATATAAATATATATTTTCTTCTTTCCTCAAGCGAAAAACATGAGTAAAACAATTATAAGGAGTCGATATGCCTGATATAAGAGTTGCCGTTGACGCAGGTGGAACTTTCACTGACGTGTGTATTTATAACTCGTCCACTCAAGAGTTCCGTGTCACTAAAGTACCCTCTACGCCAAATAATCCCATGCAGGCAGTGATCAATGGGGTTAGGCGAGGTGAAATCGAACTGGCTGATGTAGACCTGTTCTTTCATGGAACGACTGTCGCTACGAATGCATTGATTACACGACGCTTCCCAAAGGCATCTTTGGTGACGACCAAAGGCTTCCGTGATGTTATCGAAATCCGCGATGGTACTAAAGATAACCTCTGGGATGCTTATGCGGATGTAAGTGGCCCCTATATTCGGCGGCGTGATCGCTTTGAGGTCACTGAGCGCGTTGATTATGCCGGTGAAATTGTCACCCCGCTGAATGAGCAGGAGGCGAGAGAGCTGGCACGTAAACTTAAGCGACGAGGCACCACAACGATCGCTGTATGTTTTATGAACTCCTATGCCAATGCACATAATGAGCAGCGCATGCGTCAGATTCTCGAAGAAGAGATTCCCGGCGCCAATGTATCCACGTCTTCAGAGATACTGCCCGAAATTTTTGAGCATGATCGCTTTAATACTGCAGTAGCCAATACGGTACTAGGGCCGCTGGTATCCGATTATGTTAAGCAGTTGGATGATGAGTTGACCGCTGGTGGCTACGTCAATGATTTACTGCTTTTACACTCTGGTGGCGGATCGATGACACCAGCGATGGCCAAACATTTTCCTGTACGCCTGGCAGCATCTGGCATTGCAGCCGGTGCCATTGCAGCTAAGCATATCGCTGAACAGTGTGGCTACCAAAATGCAGTCGGCTTGGATATGGGCGGGACATCAACAGATATTTCCCTAATCCATGATGGTGAACTGCGGGTAACCAAACAGTGGGGTGTGGAGTACGGTCACCCAATTGTATTTCCTAGCATCGAGGTGTTGACCATTGGTGCTGGTGGCGGCTCGCTAGCCCATATCGATATTGCTGGTGCTTTACGCAATGGGCCCCAATCAGCTGGCGCGGATCCAGGTCCAGCTTGCTACGAGCGTGGTGGCATGGAGCCTACTAATACTGATGCCAACATAGCATTAAATCGCCTGGGTACTAGCTTGGCCGGTGGAGCACTAGAGCTTAACCGAGATAAAGCTATTGACGCGATCAAAGATAAAATCGGCCAACCGCTAGCGCTAGAAACAGCCGAGGCTGCCCAAGCTATCCTAAAGGTAGCGAATGCCAACATGGCGGATGCTGTTCGCTTAGTTTCCATTCGCCGTGGTCTCGATCCGCGTGATTTTGCCCTGATTGCTTTTGGAGGAGCAGGTGCATTGCATGGCGCTGAAGTTGCCAGAGAGCTTGGTATCCCTGCAGTGATCATACCGCCCAATCCGGGGGTTACATCAGCCATGGGCTGCTTGCTAGTGGATATCCAGCATGATCTGTCGATGATGTATACCGCATCCGCTGATAGCGCTGATACTAATGATCTTGAGCATCAGTTCTGTGACCTGGAGAAGGAGGCAGCCGATCGCCTGCGCCATGAAAACGTTGCGGATGAAGATGTCGTGCTTCAGCGAGGGATTTCAATGCGCTACCAGGGGCAATGGCGTTCACTGCAAGTGCCGATGAATAACAGCGCCCACTCACTAAAAGATGCGATGGAAACCTTTCATCAGGAGCATGAACGCCAGTTCTCATTCCGCCAGGATACACAGCCGGTCGAAATCTATCAGTTGCATCTTCGTGCTATTGGTAAAACTCCTAAGCCGTCGTTCACACCCTTTGAAAAGATTGTCGGTGCAACGGTAGAACCGCATGCCCAAAGGGATGTGTTCTTTGATGGCCAGTGGCACGCCACCCCCATTTATCAACGTGAAACACTTCCACCCGGTTTTGAACTGGCAGGCCCAGCGATTATTGATCAGTTGGATTCTACAACTGTCGTTCCCCCTAACACGACGGCGTTAATTGATGAGTGGAAAAACATCCGGATTCAGATCATCGAAACAGGAGAGCGCGCATGAACATGCCCAACAAAATTAACGTAGGCACCCTAGATCCGGTTACGTTTGAAGTGCTGAAAAATGCGTTTGCTACAAGCGTTGATCTCATGAGTGAGCAGATCCTGCGTACCTGTTATTCGTTTGTGATTTATTCCCGTGATTTTTCTTCTGCGCTGTGTGACGCCAAAGGTAATACCGTTATGCAGGGCAGTGGTGATATCGCCGTGCACGTGGGCACTCTTCACTTTCAATGTAAAGCAGTATTAGAAGAGTTTGCCGATGATATTAAGCCTGGTGACGTATTTGCCATTAATGACCCCTACCGTGGAGGTACTCATCTTAATGATGTTAGCTTCATCCGGCCGATTTTCGTCGCTGATGAGATTATCGGTTTCGCCCAAAATAAAGGGCATTGGGCGGATATTGGAGGCAATGTTCCTGGATCTTTTGATGTCAATGCTAGTACTCACTTTAGTGAAGGGCTGCGGATTACTCCGATACGGGTCTGGCGTCAAGGAACCTTCTTACATGATGTTGCTCAGTTGCTGGTTTCCAATACGCGGGCTCCGAGTCAGGCACTGGGCGACTTGCATGCGCAAGCGGAGGCTACTGCCGTGTGCGAACGAGAAATCCTGCGCCTAGTTGAGAAATATTCCAAAGAAACAGTTATCGAAGCCATGCAGGAGACACAGGACTACGTCGAACGTATCGTATTGAAAAGCTTGGCAGACATGCCTAAGGGCGAATGGGAAACAGTAGATTATATTGATGTCGATCCTGCACAGGGAGAAGGCATGGTTCCTATTTGTATTAAGCTGAAACTAGATGGTAACGGCATCCACTATGACCTATCGGGCTCGGCACCAGCCGTCTCCACCTTTCTAAATTCTGGTTATGGCACAACCCACTCAGCCATTTACGCGGGCACTAAGACATTCTTTCCAGATGTACCGCTAAACTCAGGCTTTTATCGTGCTGTGACAGCAAACATTGGTGAAGAGGGTAGTGTGGTTAATGCAGGCTGGCCGCATGCAGTGACTGGCTTTTGCTCGGGCCCCTACGAAAAAATCATGAATGGTGTCTTCGAATTATGGAGCGGTATCATGCCGGAACGGGCCATGGCCTGTGCCTTCAATTTAGAGTATTTGTTGATTGGCGGTAATGATGGACGAACAGAGTCAACTAACTACTTTATGTGGTATGACTGGATGGCGGGAGGCTGGGGAGGCCGCCAAACGAAGGATGGGTCTTCGGCAACATCCCCTGTTTTTGGTACAGGTCTCGCTGTGCAGCCTGTAGAAGGTCAGGAACGTCTTAACCCAGTGTTGACGATGTGTCATGAAATCAGCATGGACTCAGGTGGCCCAGGGCGTTTTCGTGGTGGATGTGGGGTGCAGAAAGGAGGAGTGCTTACCAAAGTCGACAAGACAGTAATGAGCTATTGCTGTGACCGTGGTCGCTCGGTAACTTGGGGGCTTAATGGCGGCCTACCTTCCGTTCCACACGGCGTGTGGATTAATAAAGGCACTCCAGATGAAAAATATCTGGGCGCAACATTCTCCAATGTGCCAGTGCATTCAGGCGATACGTTTACACGACCCTCTGCAGGTGGTGGAGGCTTTGGGGACCCGCTAAAACGTTTGCCGGAAGAGGTACTTGAAGACGTTATTGATGGCTACGTCTCAGTGGCTCGGGCTGAGCTAGATTATGGGGTTGTGATTACCGTAAACGATGCAGATATTGATGATTATGCGATAGATACTGAAGGCACTTCTAAAGTGCGGGATATGATTCGTAAAGAGCGCCATCAATGGTTGCAGTCACCGCCTGAACAAGTGGCTCGCCAATACCGTGATGGTGATTTAGATGTACTGGATGTGATTCGTCGTTATGGGGTGGTGCTTGATTGGGGAACTGGCGAATTGCTTGAAAAATCAACCCAGCAATACCGTGAGTCACTGCGCAGGCGTTCATCGGACCATTGGGCATGATCCAGGGTATTTTCATCGCCATTAACAAAAGCCATTGAGGCCAACGACTCGTAGCCCCGCCGCAAATTTTGGTGGGGCTCTAACGACTCGATGATGAGGCGAATAAAATGAATAATGCCAGCATCGATAAAAGCCATTCTAGTGCCATGTTACTGTCCAGCTCGCAGGAACGCTGGACCAAGTTGGTTTCACAAACGTATTTCCCACTGACTCTAAATTACGGGAACCCGGAAGCACGCTTTCAAGGATCTTTGAAAGTATGGAAGGCGGAAGGCAGTGATTTTTCACTATCGAGACTGTGTTCTTACCAAGCAGAGTACTCACGCTGCCAGTCGCAAATAGCACAAGATGACCACGCTTCTTTTCTGGTCACAATTCCACTGCGTACCCATGTTTTTTTCACTCAACACGGCCGTAGCCTGAATTGCCCGCCAGGTCATTTTATTGTTGAACAGGGTGATGCCCCTTACCGCTTTGGCTATGAATTACCGAATGATATGTGGGTGTTCAAAGTCCCTAGTCAATCGATGACACACAGAATTCGCAGGCCAGAACGATATTCGCAGCACTGTTTTTCAGCAGAAAAAGGCATTGGCTGTGCTTTTGTAGAATTCTTGATGATCTGCTCTCAAAGGGTCGATGAATGCAGTATCAATGACCAGAACCGCTTGTTTGAGCAGGCGTTAAATATGCTAACACTCGTCTTAGAGCAGGATGAGCGTGTTCTTAATAGTGATCAGTCGCACCTCAAAACCGCACATCTTATGCGTATCGAGCGCTATATTTCTGCCAACCTTGGTGACCCTGATTTGACACCTGCTCGTATCGCCCACTACAGCGGCATTTCATTACGTTATCTGCACAAACTATTTTCCGGTTCAGGCTATACCGTACGTGAATGGGTAAAGGTGCAGCGCCTTGAAGCAGCACATCGAGATCTGGAAACTACGCCCACTGGTATTAATATCGGTGAGATTGCTTATCGCTGGGGGTTTTCCGATCAGGCTCAATTCTGCCGAGCCTTTAAACAGCATTATGGCTACTCGGCCAGTGAGCTTCGGTTCCAGATAGTTTAGGTATTCTAAGAGCTCCCCCCCCCCCCTTCCAAAAAATTAAACTTAAATTAGTGCGAGGCAATGTTATGACCAGACCACAAGCAAGCAGTCATCAGCAAATAGATAACGATCAGGTAATTGTCACCCGTTGGGACTTCCCTCCTGGAGCAGAAACCGGCTGGCATCGTCACGATCATGATTATGTGATTGTGCCAATTCACGACGGCAAGATGCTACTCGAAACGCCAGAAGGTAACCGTGAAGTGATGCTACAAGCAGGTGTATGCTACAACCGTGTAGAAGGCACCGAACATAATGTCATCAATATTGGCGAGAACGCTTTTTCTTTTGTTGAAGTTGAGCTGAAGTAACGCAGGCAGCCTCAAGTAAGCTAAAGGCTTGAGGCGTTTTCCTTCGCTTTTAGGCTTATCAAACGCGTTGTTCCCCTCTTGAAAGGAAAACCGTGTCCCTCGGGGTTAATGCATTGCGAACTTGCTGCCCCAGACCCGCACTGGCTGAGACGCCGTAGGGAGAAGCGTTTCTGCGAAAAAAGATCATGGGTTTCTTGGGAGACGTAAAGCGGAATGACCATTAAGGAGCTATGCCGTCAGAATGGTTGTCCGTAAGCCAGTTACTATTGCTATCGATAAGGCTTGAAAAGCCCTATTTAGCTCCCTCCATGAGATAGACCTCATTCCATCAGTCTCGCCATTTTTGAGCAGCGAGTCACATTTTGGGCATGGTATAAACTAAAGTCGGGGTTTCTGGTATGAGTTCGATAGCAGTAATCTATGGGAATAAAATGCGAATAGTTGTTCGCTTTGCGAACTTAAAATATAAGTACTCTAACCCATGAAGAGTCCACTATGAAAAAAATTCTAAACGCTCTTTGCACTGCTACCTGCGGTGGTGCCGTCGCACTATCTCTCTCTGTGTCCACTGCTCAAGCACAGGATTGGCCCACTGATGATGTACGCTTGGTGGTTCCCTATGCGCCTGGTGGCACTACTGATGTGTTATCGCGTCGTGTGGCCGACTTGCTACAGGAAGAACTCGATACCAATGTGGTGGTAGAAAACCGCCCAGGGGCTGGCTCTACTGTTGCTACTGGCCGTTTGGCTCGCGGTGGTCGTGATATCGATCACACCATATTAATGGCGTCACCTGGGCATACCATTGGCGCTGCTATTTATCCTGGTCTCACCTACGATCCGGTCGAGGACTTCGTATTCATTCAGAATATGATTGATATTCCTAACGTGATGGTGGTACCGGCTGACAGCCCATACAACAGCGTGCTTGAGTTTGTTGAGGCAGCGAAAGAACAGAATATGACCTTTAGTCACAGTGGTGTGGGTAGTTCTATCCACATGTCTGGTGAGCTGTTTAAGACGCTGACTGAAACCAATATGACTGCAGTACCTTTTGCTGGCAGTGGTGCAGCCCTACCAGCCTTACTGGGAGGTGATGTCGATGTCTCTTTCGAGAACATGCCGACGGTGTTCTCGCATATTCAATCCGGCGATTTGAGAGCGCTGGCGGTTACTTCAGCTGAGCGTTCTGAATTCCTACCAGATGTGCCAACCCTCAAGGAAATTGGTGAGTATAACCTCGACCAGTTTGTCACTACCGCTTGGTTTGGCCTGATTGCCCATCACTCTTTCCCCGAAGAAGCGACAGTTGCCATGCAAAAAGCGTTGCAAGATGTGATGGAGCGCGAGGAGTTCACTAGCTTTGTCGAGCAGCTGGGTGCAGAGAAAGGCACTATCGCTGGTGATGAGTTCAAAGCCTTCATCGCTGATGAAGTTGCTCGCTGGGACGAAGTGGCGACTGAAGCCGGTATTCGTCAAGAGTAAGTGATTGGCTAGTACCTAGCATGGCGAGGCGAGGGTTACGACCCTCGCCTCAATTGGTTTCCTTGTAGAGCTTTTTTACGTCTTTACGTCGAGAGAGTACCCCGATGACGAAGTTTCAATCTACCGGTGGCACGCTGATCAAGGATCCGTGGGATGTAGTCGCCGGGGTTATGCTGCTGGGCTTCTCCCTGCTGCTGCTTTTCTATCTGGTTCCCAATTACATTGGTCAACCTCCCATCATGCAGAATCCGATGATGTCGCCGCGCTGGTTGCCGAACATTGTGGGCTGGTTGCTGCTGGTGTTCTCGGTACTGATGATTATTCAAGGTGTGCTAATTGCTGACGATGCCGAAGATAGCGGGCGTCGTTTTGAGCGTGGTCCGTTATTGCGCTTTGCGCTGATGGCATTATCTCTGGTTGTCTACGCTGGCCTGTTTGAGATGTTAGGCGCGGTAATCAGTGGCATCCTCGCCACCTTGATACTTTTTATCGCCCACCCGGTGCGTACTTGGTGGGTTTACGGTCTAGCTATCGTTTTCCCAACGGGCGTGACGCTACTGTTTACGGGGATTATGAACGTACCGCTGCCGATGTGGCCGTTCTGAGCTCACTGCCACCTTTAAGGTCTGGTGATTTATGGAAAACATTACAGAAGTACTACAGCTGTTTCTGGCCACAGAGAACTTTGTGGCAATAGCTGTAGGGGTGGTGGTTGGCGTTACTGTCGGCTCTATCCCGGGTCTTACTGCCACGATGGCGGTGGCCTTGGCACTACCGTTTACTTTTTCTATGGAGCCGGTCGCGGCCATACTGTTATTGGTGGGTATTTATAAGGGTGGTATGTATGGCGGCTCAATCACCGCTATTTTGATTCGTACGCCGGGTTCGCCAGCTTCAGCCTGTACGTTACTAGATGGCTATCCGATGGCGCAGCAAGGAGAAGCGAAAAAAGCGCTTAAGATGGCGCTCTATTCGTCGGTGATTGCGGATTTCATTTCTAATATTGCATTGATCTTTTTTGCTGCTTATTTAGCCAAGATTGCACTTAACTTCGGTGCACCAGAGTTCTTTTGGCTGATCTGTTTTTCTTTGACTATTATCATCTCGCTTGCCAGTGGCTCAATGATCAAAGGGTTGATTGCGGCTCTTTTGGGTATCCTGCTTTCATTGGTAGGGCTCGATTCAGTGTTTGGTTCGCAGCGTTTGACCTTTGGCAACTACAACTTGATGGACAGTATCTCGTTCATTCCGCTATTGATCGGTCTGTTTGCGATACCTGAAATTATCGAATTTTATCGCAAAAAGGTGATACCTCACCTCCGTGCCAAGGCGAGTGGTGCTGGTGTGTCTTTCAGCGAGCTCAAGGGCAGCCTCAAAAGCATCGTTCGAGGTAGTTTGATCGGTGTCATTATCGGCGCTATCCCAGGCACTGGGGCAACTGCAGCGGCTTTCATCTCGTACAGTGATGCCAAGCGTCGTTCACCCCACCCAGAGCGTTTTGGAAAGGGAGAAGTAGAAGGGGTCGCTGCTTCCGAAGCAGGTAACAACGGTGTCGCTGGAGCCACGCTGATCCCACTGCTGTCATTAGGAATTCCCGGTGATGTGATCACCGCTATTATCCTGGGAGCCTTCATGGTCCATGGGTTGACCCCGGGCCCACTGCTGTTTCAGGAAAACCTGCCGCTCATCTATGCACTTTTCCTCGGTATCATGCTCAGTTCCGTGATCTTGTTATTTGTGGGGAATGCAGCAATCCGTTACTTCTCCCTGATCGCAGATATTCCTAAATCGATTCTTTTTCCGATTGTGTTGATGTTCTGCGTATATGGGGCTTATGCGGTCAATAATGATACTTTCGATGTGTGGTTGATGTTGGCTTTTGGGGTTCTGGGTTATGTGTTTAATCGTACCGGTATCCCGGCTGCCCCCTTCCTAATAGGCTTCATTTTAGGGCCTATGTTCGAGGATAACCTGCGTCGCTCGCTGTTAATCGGTTCCAACGATCTGTCGATTTTCGTACGTGGTCCGATCACCTGGTTCTTCATCGCTCTAACCTTAGGCTCCATATTGCTGGCCCTTTATCGTTTTATTACCTCGCGGCAAAAAGCGAAACAGAGTGCGAGTGAGCCTGGGGCGGGGGCGTGATGCTGTCGACCTTACGCTAAGTGGTGTTTTGCCTTAAGCCCGCGAAGTGGGCTTAAGGCGCAAGGAAATCGAGCCGGCCACCGTAGGGTGCCGGCTTTTTTTTACTAGTGAGGTGGAGCCAACCATGAGTTCCAGCATAAAGATGCCAGTTGCAAACGTATGGTCTAGCCGTTTGCTAGCGGGTGTGGCAGTGCTAACTGTGGTGCATTTATTGAGTGGTGCAACGTGGGCCGCAAGCGTGGCTCAACTACTACTGGCAGGTTTTCTAGTGCTAGGTTGGACCCGTTTTAGCTCGATGGCTCGTATGCTTGCGTTGGCCTGTGTTGCAGTGTCATTTTTTGCACTGTGGCGACTTCCTTCTCCTTGGATAGTGCTTTATGAGGCGGCTAATGGCTTTGTCTTTCTGGCAGCGTTCATGGCGGCACTTGCAGTGCTGCGCTTGCCAGCTTATCGGTCGAGACTCATTCGTCGCTGTGGACAGAGCCTACTGTTGCAGCCTCCCACATGGCGTTATCCGATGCTCTCGTTGGGGTCTACCTTATTCGGTATCGTGCTCAACTTTGGCGTGTTGAACTTGTTCATGTCGATGATCGATAAGGCTAATACGCTCGGTTCGGCACAGGGGCGAGTGTGGCTGCAGGAGGTGCGTCGCCGACGCATGCTCTTGGCAACCTTGCGCGGCTTTACCTTGGCTCCTCTGGTTTCCCCGTTAGGTATCGGTGTTGCGGTGGTTTTGGGTAACCTGGAACCGCTGACCTGGGGTCAGCTCTTTCCTTATGTGCTGGCATCGGCAGTCGCGCTATTTCTGCTGGGGTGGGCTTGTGATCAGATTGCTGGTCCTCGTCCGAGCGCCAGCGCAGCAGGGAACGAGAGGCCTTCATTGATACCGCTAGTAGCTTTTAGCCTGCTGCTGTTGGCTCTAGTCCTGCTTGTTTTTGCACTTGCCACCATGCTATCGCTGCGATTGCCTCAGGCTGTCGTGATCGGTGTGCCTCTGGGAGCCTGGGTATGGTTGGCTTGGCAGTGCCGTGATATTGGGTATGCTGGCGTGTGGTCAGCCACTGCTTTGCTCTCCCGCCGTCTGCCTGATGTGCTGGGTGGGATTGGTAATGAGGTCGTCGCGCTGGGTTCAGGTGCTTATCTTGGATATCTCAGCGTGGCGCTGCTTAATCCGGCCCAGCTGGATGGGGTGGCATCACTCCTTATCGCTGCTGGCAATTGGTTGCCAGCACTCGCGCTCTTACTGATCGTGGTGCTTGCCCAGATAGGCGTCAATCCCATTATCAGCGTGACCTTCTTAACCAGCATGGTCGCCCAGGTAGGGCTAGAGGGGGTGTCATTGCCGTTGTTGGCGGCGGCGATGCTGGTAGGGTGGTCATTGACGATGGTGTCGTCGCCGTTCACGGCGGCAATGATGATTATGTCGCGCTTCACCGGTATAACGGCGGGCCAAATTGGCCTGCGCTGGAACGGAGCATTTCTGGCGGCCTCGTTGATGATGGCCGCCGTACTTTTTCGATTAGCAAGCTGAGTTATTGCTTCACCCTACCGTGACACCACCGCAAACGAATAATGTTTGTCCCGTGATGAAACTGCTGCGTGGGTCGCAGAAGAAACTAACTGCTTGAGCAACATCATCAGGTTGCCCCATACGCTGGACAGGGATGTTCTCAATGATACGGCGCGCACGCTCTGAGTCGGGTGGGTTGTTCTCCCAGAACGCTGTCGTGGCAATAGGTCCTGGTGCCACACAGTTAACCGTAATGCCATCAGCGGCTAGTTCTAGGGCCCAGGTGCGGGCCATCGACTGTAATGCTCCTTTCGTCGCGCTATAAAGGGTGCGGGCCTCTTTGCCGAGCACCACGCGGCTGGCATTCATAACAATACGTCCCTGGCCATGCTGCCGCATATAGGGAAGAAGAGACTGGGTACATACCAACGCGGAGCGCACGTTGAGGTGCATCAAAGAATCGAAGTCCTCAATACGGGTATCGTCGAGAAGCGCAGGACGCACTATGCCAACATTATTGACAAGACACGTCACCGGGTGGGCGTCAGCGATTTTTTCGAGCACTTGGCGGGTCGCATCAATATCACTCAGGTCGACTAGGTGTGCATCGGCCTTTAATGATTCTGCCTCTGGCGCCTCAATGTCGAGGACAATGGTGCGATAGCCATCTTGTTGCAAGCGCAACGCAATGGCTTGGCCGATGTTGCGGGCGCCGCCGGTGACGATAGCAAAGGGTTGTGGCATGGGTTACATCCTTCTAGTTAAAGGCGCGTAGGGCAGAATAGCGGACGAGGGGGATGAATGACCTGACGGCAACGGGGAGGCCTACGGTCATCAGCAAACACCCGCTATTGAGCGTCGCGAATCATGTTGCGCGAGATGATTACCTGTTGGATTTGGGTGGTGCCTTCATAGAGCCTGAATAGGCGTACATCGCGATAGAACCGCTCAACGGCGTATTCGCTTATATAGCCAGCGCCGCCATGAATTTGCACACCGCGGTCGGCGACCCTGCTGCACATTTCGGTAGCGAACATCTTTGCGCAGGAGGCCTCGGTGCTAACGTTCTGGCCCTCATCACGCTTGCGTGCAGCATCTAGAACCATGCAGCGAGCGGCATAAATCTCGGCCTTGGAGTCGGCCAGCATGCCCTGGATAAGCTGGAATTCGGCAATAGGCTTGCCAAATTGTTGGCGTTCCATTGCAAAGCGTAGGGAGTCATCTAGAACACGCTCAGCGGCCCCTACGGCAATGGCGGCAATATGCAGGCGTCCCTTATCCAAAACTTTCATGGCGGTCTTAAATCCGACGCCTTCTTGTTCGCCAATCAGTGCGCTGACCGGTACGCGTACATTATCGAAGATTACATCAGCGGTGTGGGCGCCTTTTTGGCCCATCTTCTTATCGCGTTTACCAATGGTAATGCCGGGGGTGTCGGCTTCAACGATAAAGGCGCTAATGCTCTTGGCGCCTTTGATCTCCAGATTAGTGCGTGCCATTACGGTAAAAATACCGGCATGCGGGGCGTTGGTGATGTAGCGTTTGGTACCGTTAATCAAGTAGTCGTCGCCATCTTTTATAGCGGTAGTGCGCAGCGAGGCGGCGTCAGAACCGGAGTCGGGCTCCGTTAGGCAGAATGCACTCAGAATCTCGCCGCTGGCCAATCGGGGCAAGTAGTTAGCTTTCTGCTCGTGGGTGCCGTCTAGCAGGATGCCGATTGAACCGATGCCGTTGTTAGTACCGATGAAGGAGCGGAAGGCGGGAGATGTCCTACCCAGCTCGAAAGCAATATTGACTTCTTCCTCCATGGTCACACCAAGACCACCATATTCTTCGGGAATAGTGAGCCCAAAGAGACCCATATCACGCATCTGTGAGGCAATGTCATCGGGGATTTCATCGCTTTCAGCTATTTCTTCCTCACGCGGAATTAACGCTTCTTTAACAAAGCTACGTATGGAGTCGAGCAGGAGCTGCATGGTTTCCTGGTCACGAATCATGTGTGCCTCTTAATGTAAGGTAAGTAGATCGTTGGAGTCGTGGGTTTTACGAGATCTGGGTCTTTATATCGTTGACCAACTGGACTAATTGGGGCCCGATAGACTCTTCCAGCTTTTCCCGTGATATCTGGAACTCAGGGCCACCACAGTTGAACGACAGAATTCCCAACTGCGGGTGATGGAGGGGCACCGCAACGGCATTCACTTTTCGTTGCCATTCTCCAATCGACAAACAGTAGCCATAATCGGTGTAGTCTCGAAAAGCACGTTCTAGTGCTTTGCGAATAACAGGCCAGTCGCCGGGATAAGACTCCCGCAGGTGGTCCATTAGCGTGTCTGCCTCTTGTGGAGGTAGAGCAGCCAAATAGGCACGTCCCGCCGAGCTTTGGTGAAGGGGAAGACGCGTACCAGTTTGGCGACGGATGGTGGAACGTAGAGAACTCTGAACCACATCTAGATAAACCATGTCTAGGCGATCTCGGGCAGACATGGCCACTGTCGCACCGACTTCGTCGGCGAGATTTACCATCAAAGGTTGGGCAATCGCACGAATCGGCAGGTTGGATAGCATGGAATAGCCAAAGGCCATAACGCCCACATCCAATTGATACTTCCCTCGTGATAGAGGGCGCAGATAGCCCAGCCGGGCGAGAGTATGCGTGAGCCGACTAACAGTGGGGCGTGGTAGCCCCGACTTCCTAGCCAGATCGAGGTTGCTTAGGGCACTCTCGCTTGGAGTGAAGCAGCGTAGTAGTTCAAGCCCTCTCGCCAACGCAGTTACAAACTGCCGGTCCTTCTCCTGCTCGCCCGCCGCATTCATCGGGTCTATTACGATCTGAAAATCGCCCTGATTGTCTGTTGTCTTCACCGATTTCTGCCTCGTTCGAGGTTTTTGGACAGATTGATTTTGCAGCTTGCTGTCGATAAATGTCAATCATGCAGTCTTAATGTCCGCAAAGCGGACATTTTTATGTTGCAATATAGAGCGTTTTAGAAATTACGTATTGAATATAAATATTTGATAAATATGTATTTTTATTATGGTTGTTTTTCGACAGATTGACAGTTATTCCAAAAGCTGTGTAAGTTTTATCTCTTATCAAAACATTTGTCCGTAATGCGGACATTATTGGTGGCGAAATTTTGCATGATAAACAAACAGAGCTCTTCCGAGGTCTATCTTGCCTCGCTTGATGATGGGGTGGCGGTGGTTCGTATTGATCGGCCGCATGCCAAGAATGCTCTCAATGGAACGGTGAGGTGCCAGTTAGCCGAGCTTTTTTCGTCTCTAACTCGGCAGGATGAGGTGAGAGTCATTGTACTGACCGGGGGCGAGCAGGTGTTTGTTGCAGGTGCTGATGTAAAGGAGTTTGCTGAAGCCTCTCCGACCGAAATGCATCTACGCCACAATGAGCGTTTCTGGGAGCCGGTGGCACGCTGTCCTAAGCCAGTGATCGCCGCAGTTAATGGGTTTGCTCTGGGAGGTGGCTGTGAGCTTGCCATGCACTGCGACATCATCATCGCGGGGGAGTCGGCACGGTTTGGGCAGCCAGAGGTCAAGCTGGGTCTAATGCCTGGCGCAGGTGGGACACAACGGCTAGTACGAGCAGTGGGGAAATTTCAGGCCATGCGCATGCTGATGACCGGCTGCATGGTATCAGCGGCAGAGGCGTTGGCCATGGGACTGGTTAGCGAAGTGGTGAGTGATGATCGGACACTGGAACGCGCCACAGTACTGGCACAAGAAATCGCGCATTTGCCTGCTCTAGCGCTAGAGCACATCAAAGAAACGGTGCTCATGGGGGCTGATCTGCCCTTAGAGAGCGCTTTGGTTCTCGAACGTAAAGCTTTTCAGCTGCTTTTTGACACTGTGGATCAGAAAGAGGGGGCTGCTGCCTTTATCGAGAAGCGCAAACCGAGCTACCGAGGAGAACCCTAATGGCGAGAAAAGTGAACCGGCTGGGGATTGTCGGCACAGGAGTGATGGGGGCTGGAATAGCCCAGATCGCTGCGCAGGCAGGGCTGGAGGTCGTGCTGTTTGATAGCCGCGATGGGGCAGCCCGTGCTGCACGTGATGGTTTGCAAGGAACGTTCGATAAATTGGTTAGCAAGGGCAAAGTATCGCGGGAGTCTGCTGGAGCCGCTTTGTCGCTTCTTACCATCGCCGAATCGATGAAGTCTTTTGCGGATTGCGATGTGGTTATTGAGGCAATCATCGAGGATCTGGGAATCAAGCAACGCTTATTTGGCGACCTCGAAGCGATCGTTTCGCGAGATTGTATCCTCGCTACCAATACCTCTTCACTGTCGGTCACCGCTATTGCTGCGGAGCTAACTTATCCTGGTCGGATGGCTGGTTTCCACTTCTTCAATCCTGTTCCGCTGATGAAGGTCGTCGAGGTGATCGGGGGAGTCAATACCGATGAAGCTGTCGTTAATACACTGCTGGAGCTGGCAAGCCAACTTGGACATGCAGGTGTGCGTGCCCAGGACTCCCCTGGCTTTATTGTCAATCATGCTGGACGTGCCTACAGCACGGAAGGCCTGAAGATTTTAGAAGAGCAGGTGGCGCCGGTTGACGATATCGACCGGATTCTTCGCGAGGAGGCTGGTTTCCGAATGGGGCCACTCGAACTTTTTGATTTGACTGGCCTCGATGTTTCGCATCCTGCAATGGAGTCGATTTTCACGCAGTTCTATCACGACCCGCGTTATAGGCCTTCTTATATATCCCGGCAAATGCTGAAAGGGAATCGCCTGGGCCGCAAGACGGGGGTGGGCTTTTATCGCTATGAAGGTGGACAAAAAGTCGCCGCGCTGGCGCCACAGCCAGTGCCTACGATCAGTGATTTCCCGCCGTTCTGGGTGGGATGCGAGGACATCGACCTACGTGAGCAGGTCGTGTCACTGCTGGTGTCGCTTGGCGGGCGAGTGGAAAGGACAGATTCACCATCGGAAGAAGCGCTCTGCTTACTACTCCCCTTTGGTGATGATGCGGTGAGTGCGAGTGCGTATTTCGGTGTCGACCCTGAACGCACACTCTGCCTCGACGCATTTATGGGGCTGGAGCGGCATCGCACACTGATGATGACACCCGTCACGCTACAGCAGATGTGCGACGCTGCTCACGCATTATTGGCCTCTGATGGAACCGCAGTGACCGTGATTCGTGACAGCGTGGGGTTTGTCTCTCAACGTGTGCTGGCCGCAGTGGTTAATCTAGCCTGTGATATTGCTCAGCGTGGGATTGCCACGCCTACCGATATCGATAATGCCGTTAGATTGGGACTTAATTATCCCTATGGACCGTTGGCATGGGGAGATGCGTTAGGCCCGAAGAGGTTGCTTGCCATTCTTGAGCGCATCAATGCCTTAACGGGGGATCCACGCTATAGGCCAAGCCCGTGGCTGCGGCGTCGCGCAACGCTTGGCGTATCACTGTTACATGAAGCACCGAGTGTTCGGTGATGTTGAGGTTGATTATGTTAGTTGAAACGAGGTGGGTGTCATGGGAGCACTGACGGGAATTCGTGTGCTTGACCTAAGCCGAGTACTGGCTGGCCCCTGGTGCAGCCAAGTATTGGCCGATCTTGGCGCGGATGTCATCAAGGTAGAGCGCGTAGGGCGAGGCGATGACACGCGTGCTTGGGGCCCGCCATACATGAAAGATACTCAGGGTAACGAGACTCCGGAAACCTCGTATTACCAATCCTCCAATCGCAATAAGCGCTCGGTGGCTGTCGATATTACCACCGAAAAAGGGCAGGAAGTTGTTCGTGCATTGGCGGCTGAGAGCGACGTGCTGGTCGAGAACTTCAAAGCGGGCTCCCTAAAGAAGTATGGGTTGGATTATGAATCACTCTCCAATCTCAATCCGAGGTTAATCTACTGCTCCATTACGGGGTTTGGCCAGACAGGGCCTCGCGCGCAGGAACCTGGCTATGATTTCATTATCCAGGGGATGGGTGGGCTCATGAGCATCACCGGGGAGCGTGATGGCGTTCAGGGGGGCGGCGCGCAAAAAGTGGGGGTGGCTGTCACCGATGTGATGACAGGGCTTTACTCGGTTATTGCCATTCAGGCTGCGCTACTGGCACGTGAAAAATCTGGTCGCGGCCAGCATTGCGACATGGCGCTGCTGGATGTGCAGGTGGCGGCATTAGGCAACCAGAGCCAGAACTATTTAAGCACAGGCGTTTCACCTGGGCGCTATGGTAATGCGCATGCCAACATTGTGCCTTACAACTCCTTTCGTGCCAGTGATAAGGACTTCATTATTGCTTGTGGCAACGATTCTCAGTTTGCCGCGCTGTCCAGCGCAATTGGGTTGCCAGAGCTTTCTGCTGATCCTCGGTTTTCAAAAAATGAAAGTCGGGTCAGAAACAGAGATGCGATCACCCAGATTCTCTCAGAACATTTTAAACGCGATACAGCGGAAGCGTGGGTAAAAAAAATCAGCAACGCCAGGGTACCGGTCGGGCTAATTAACGACATTGCCGACGCACTAGCAGAGCCCCAGGTGGATGCCCGTGGCATGCTGGTCAATATCCCCCATTCTCTGAATCCTGACTTCAAGATGGTGGGTAGCCCAATTCACCTTTCCGACACGCCCGTAGAGTACCGAAGACCAGCACCACTGCTGGGACAAGATACTAACGATGTACTCGCCGAGTATCTTGGTCTTTCGCCAGAGCAGTTATCGCAGTTGAAAAATGACAGCGTACTAGGATAACCCATGCCTCCAAGTCGCCGACGACGGCTTGGTGGGTGATCTTTGCGAGGTTCTGCCAGGGCTCAAGGGTAAGCTGTAATGTTAAACACCAATTAAATATTATTAGATGGGCGTGCATAATGAACGACACGATTAAGTTATTGAAATCTCATCGCTCAATTAGAAAGTTTGAAGAGCGGGAAATTTCGCCGGAGTTATTGATAGAGCTGATTCGTACAGGGCAAGCAGCAGCAACCTCCAGCCATATACAGGCATATAGCATAATACATGTCACCGATAAGCATTTACGTGACCAGTTAGTCGAGCTGACAGGCGGGCAAAAATACGTAGCGAGCAGCAGTGACTTTCTGGTTTTTTGCGCCGATATGAAGCGTCCACTTGAAGCGGCGAGAAGTACAGGGGAAAACGTCGTGAGTGGTATGACCGAGCAGCTTTTGGTTGCTACGGTAGACGTTTCACTGGTAGCACAAAACATCGCGATTGCGGCGGAGTCAGAAGGGCTAGGAATTTGCTACATAGGAGGTATACGCAATAATCCACAAGCCGTGAGCGAACTGCTAAGTTTGCCACACCATGTATATCCTGTATTTGGTATGTGTATTGGTTATCCTGCACAAGATCCGGATATTAAGCCGCGGTTACCCGTTGAAGCTATCGTCAAAAAGAACAGATACAGTGATGATTCAGAGCATGTGAATGCTTTTAATCTCACCATGCATCACTATTACCAGACCCGCAAAGGGGGAAATAAAGTTTCAGACTGGTCTCAGAGTTTAGCCCCACTTTTTAATCAAAAGCTGCGTTCGCATATGCAAGAATTTCTTATTGATAAAGGCTTTGAAATGAAGTGAGGAATAGTTTTCAGATCTAATAGACAGTCTATCGCCACTCTTTTGTGTGGCTGGCTGTTTGATACACGCTTATATCCAGCTGTTTATGGCGAGCCGTCTAGTTGAGCGTTTGACACAGGCGGCTTGCTTGGCTGGTTTAACGGATGATCGCCGTTACGAAGCCGCGGTCATCAGGTTTTAGCATCTCATTTTAGCCTTTTTCCTCCATCAGTGCCCCCTCGCTGAAATAACCTTACTAGCACATAGCCAATATAGTATGTTGTTCAAATAGCGACCAATTGAACGATTTTTAGACATTATAAAGACAGATTAAGCACTCAACGACACGTTATTATAGGCATAACGACTTCCGACGGTGACGTAATGCCACGAAAGGAGACAAGCAGTGGGACAACCAAAAGTAACGGTCCTTCACGGACCTAATTTAAATCTTTTAGGCGTTCGCCAACCAGACGTTTACGGCTATGAGACGCTAGACGATGTTAATAACGCTTTGGCTGAAACAGCTGAGAGACAGGGCTGGGATATCAGCTGTTTTCAAAGCAATCACGAGGGCGAATTGATTGACGCCATTCATGCGGCGCGTCTCGATGGCACGCTGGCTATCATCATAAACCCGGCCGCTTATACCCATACGTCTGTCGCTATCCTGGATGCGCTCAATGCCTTTGAAGGTAGGGTCATTGAGGTGCATATCTCAAATGTCCATAAACGCGAAAGCTTCCGTCATCACTCCTATGTCTCGCAGCGGGCAGATGGGGTCATTGCGGGGCTTGGGACGGAGGGTTACCAGGCCGCTTTAAACGCCATTATAAAATCCTGCGTTTAAACGGTACGCGAAGCCGTACGAGGGCAAAAAGCAGTGCAAAGACCATAAAGATATCTCCTTCATGAAAAGCTGCGTAACGCTTGTGACCCGACGCTATACCTTGGTAGTAGCTTATGCCAAGTAGCGCGTGCATCTGCCTGGCTTAAGAATGAATAATTATCTGAAATAATAGGGTTTTTACCGAAATTAATGAGAGGGGAGGCTTAGCCTCCCCTTTTGTATGCGTGCTTGGTGGGGTTTGACGAGTGAATATGACGGGAGTAAATTGTTCGCACTACAAATCAAAGTTCGTTATTCGAACTTGTCGAGAGTCACTGCCAGGAGGAGACCTATGGCTGAGTTCTTGAGCTTGCATGACGCGGTAGCGCGCTACGTCGAAGATGGCGCCACCGTTGCCATGGAAGGCTTTACCCACCTGATTCCGTTTGCCGCGGGCCACGAAGTGATCCGTCAGAAAAAGCGCGACCTGACGCTGATCCGTATGACCCCCGATATCATCTACGACCAAATGATTGGCGCGGGCTGTGCTAAAAAGGTGATCTTCTCCTGGGGTGGTAATCCCGGCGTGGGCTCGCTGCATCGACTGCGCGATGCGGTTGAGAAAGGCTGGCCGCGCAAAATTGAGATTCTTGAACACAGTCATGCCGCGATGGCCTGCGCCTTTGAGGCCGGGGCTGCTGGCCTGCCAATGGCTGTGCTGCGTGGCTATGTCGGTAGTGAGCTGCCGAGCGTGAATGATCAAATCAAATTTATTGAGTGCCCGTTTACCGGTGAACGCCTAGCGGCGGTTCCTTCTGTGCGGCCGGATGTGTCGATCATTCACGCCCAGCGGGCGGATCGACAAGGTAATGTGCTGGTGGAAGGTATTGTTGGCGTACAGAAAGAGGCGGTGTTGGCTGCTAAGCACAGCATTGTCACCGTGGAAGAGATTGTCGATGACCTGAACGCTCATCCCAATGCTTGTGTGATTCCTGGCTGGGCGATTAGTGCTGTTGCCGTGGCAGAAAAGGGCGCGCTGCCTTCGTATACCCATGGCTACTACGGTCGCAGCAACCGCTTCTATAAAGAGTGGGATGCCATTGCTCGTGACCGCGATACCTTTACGCAATGGATCGACAAGAATATCTACGGTGCAGAGGAGCAAGCCTAATGAGTCAGGAATACACCTCTTCTGAAATGATGACTGTGACCGCTGCCCGTGCGTTAGAAAATGGCATGACCTGCTTTGTGGGTATTGGTCTACCTTCTGAAGCCGCCAACCTGGCACGCCTAACCCATGCGCCTGAGGTCGTGCTGATTTATGAGTCCGGCACCCTGCAAACCAAGCCTGAGATTCTGCCGCTCTCTATTGGTGACGGTGAGCTGTGCGAATCAGCGTTGACCACGGTGGCCGTGCCAGAGATGTTCCGTTACTGGTTACAAGGTGGCAAAGTGAACGTGGGCTTTTTAGGCACTGCGCAAATCGACCGCTTTGCCAACCTTAACACCACGTTGATCGGTGATTACAAAGCGCCCAAGGTTCGTTTGCCGGGCGGCGGCGGTGCGCCGGAAATCGCCACCAACGCTGGTGAAGTGTTTATTACCTTGAAGCACTCAAAGCGCGCGTTTGTGAAAGATGTCGACTTCGTCACCACGCTAGGCTTTGGCCGTGATGGCAAAGGACGCGATAACGTTCCCAATATTGGCAAGGGTCCCACGCGGGTCATTACCGACCTATGCGTGATGAAGCCCGACCCGGACACCAAAGAGCTGGTCGTCGTCTCGCTACACCCCGGCGTCACCCGTGAAGACGTGATTGACGCAACCGGTTGGGATATTCGCTTTGCCGAACAGCTGGAGAGCACGCCGGAACCGAACCCCAACGAGCTTGAAATATTGCGCGAACTGAAAGCACGCACCGAGCGTGCCCACGCGGGTGAATAAGGAGCTTTGTATGAGTGATGTCTATTTATGCCACCCGCGCCGCACTGCCGTTGGCCGCTTCGCTGGTACCTTGGCCAGCGTGCGCCCCGATGATTTCGCCGCGACGATTTTTAAAGCCGTACTGGCGGAAGTGCCGGATCTTGACCCTGCTGCCATTGACGAAGTGTTTATGGGCTGCGCCAACCAGGCCGGTGAAGACAACCGCAACGTGGCACGTATGTCGTCGCTGCTGGCGGGCATCCCGACCTCGGTACCCGGCACAACCATGAACCGCCTGTGTGGTTCGGGCATGGACGCGGTCGGTACCGCGTTTCGCGCGATTAAAGCGGGCGAAATGGAGCTGGCACTGGCAGGCGGCGTGGAGTCCATGTCGCGAGCGCCCTACGTGATGGGCAAGGCTGAAGGCGCTTTTGCGCGCGGGCAAAAGATCGAAGATACCACCATCGGCTGGCGCTTTATCAACCCGCTGATGAAGAAAGCCTACGGCGTTGATTCGATGCCAGAAACGGCGGAAAACGTTGCCGAGCAGTTCACTATCTCTCGGGAAGATCAGGATGCCTTTGCCCTGCGCTCTCAGCAGAAAGCCGCTGCCGCCCAAAAAGCGGGGCGCTTTGCCCAAGAGATCACCGCCATCGAGATTCCCCGCCGCAAGCAGGCGCCGCTAATCTTTGATCAGGATGAGCACCTGCGGGAAACCTCCCTGGAAAAACTGGCAGGGTTGCCTACGCCGTTCCGTGAAGGCGGTAGCGTGACCGCAGGCAATGCGTCGGGCGTTAACGACGGTGCGGCGGCGATGCTGGTGGCCAGTGACGCGGCGGTTAAACAGCATGGTCTGACACCGATGGCGAAAATTATTGGCATGGCCACGGCCGGCGTTGAGCCGCGCATCATGGGATATGGTCCGGTACCTGCTGTGCAAAAACTGCTTAAACGCACTGGTGTCACCATGGATGATATCGATGTGTTTGAGTTCAACGAAGCGTTCGCTGCCCAGGCACTGGCCTGCATGCGTGACTTGGGCCTTAAAGACGACGATCCACGCGTCAACCCTAACGGCGGCGCGATTGCCCTGGGTCACCCGCTGGGTATGTCCGGTGCGCGCCTGTTAATGACCGCTGCTCATGAGCTGCAAAACAGCGGCAAGCGCTATGCATTGTGCACCATGTGTGTAGGCGTGGGTCAGGGTATTGCCACGCTGATTGAACGCGTTTAACGGAGGTAGCATGGCCTTTCATACTATCAATGGCCGCAGCGTCGCTTACCGATTGCTCGGCTCGGATGTGAATCCACTTATCGTGCTAGCGCATCCACTGGGCATGAGCCAAGCCGTGTGGGACGACATCATTCCCGCGCTGCTACCCCGCTACCGGATGCTGACCTGGGATCTTCCCGGCCACGGTGCTAGTCAGGCAGCCAGCGGTGCACAAATCACTCCCGCTGATTTAGCCGCTGAGGCTCTAGCATTGGCAGAGCTGGCGGCTGCTGAGCGCTTTCACTTTGCCGGTACGTCCATTGGCGGTGTCGTCGGCCAGCAGTTGATTGCTGAGCATAGCGACCGGCTGCGCTCCGCTACGCTGACCAATACTGGCGCAGTGATCGGCAATCCTGATCTCTGGAACACCCGCGCAGGGCGGGTGCGCCAGGAAGGCCTGGCAGCGATGTCTGAAGAAATCGTGCCGCGCTGGTTTGCACCACAGGCCTTTGAGGCAAGTCCGGCGCTGAAAGCAGGATGGTGCGTACAAATGGGCCGTGGCGACGATGAGTCCTACGCCCAGCTATGCGAAATGCTTGGTCGTAATACGTTCTCTGGAAAGCTTTCTGGTAAGAACGCCCCTCATAAGGTCAGGGTACAGCTGTTTGGCGGCAGTGAAGATATGGCCACGCCGCCCGCAACGTTGGAAGCCTTGGCAGCGGAGCTAGATGGCGCACCTTTGGAGATATTTGACGGTGTGGGGCATGTGCCGTCGGTAGAGGCTCCGGTGCTGTTCGCGCAGAAGCTTATTGCTGTGCTTTCCGCCGATTTAGGTGACGGTGTGGCGTAAGCCTCCGGACTGGAGGGTCGCAAACAGGTATAGGCAGAGAGAAGTATTTCTATAACCGCATAACCGTCATGCCCACTAAGCGCTAGAGACACACTACGATACTCTAGCGTTTGGTGGGCATGACGTTAGCGTTTCTATAGATTCGACGATATGCCGCGCTCGTTAGCTATTAAGAGCCTGTAAGAAAACGCGGCGGAGTCGATAGAGCAGAGCTGTTATGCGTCACCTTCGTGTATAGATGAAGGATGACCGCATAATGGCTTCACATGGATATCCATATAGGGAAACAGCGGCAAACCGCTAATAAGATCGTGGAGTTCAGCATTGTCACTGACGTCGAAGATGCTGACGTTGGCGTAGCTGCCAGCGATCCGCCATAGGTGGCGCCATTTGCCTTGCCGTTGTAGCTCCTGAGAGTAGGCTTTCTCCTTTGCTTTGATGTCAGCCACTTGCTCGGCGGGCATATCCGCCGGCAGTTTTACGACCATTTCTACATGAAACAGCATTGCACTTCTCCATGGGTAGTTTTGCTACAGGTATTCGCGCTACAGAGTGTTTTTTCGATTTAAATAGGCTTGTCGCCAGCGCACGATTTTAACCTCGGCGAATAGCCCAGCTTGGTGGAATGGGTCAGACTCGATGAAGTGCTCGGCCTCCTCGCGGCTATCCAAGTCGACTAGGTAGATACCGCCAGACGCCGTTTTGCCATCATCGGAAAGCTTGGCGCCACAGGCCAGCAAGGTCACTACGTTGGCATCCAGATACTCCAAGTGGGCTTGGCGTACCTCCAGGCGTAGGGCCTGACGGTCGGGCTTGTCGAAGGTTTCGATCAAAAAAGGCATGGGGCAGTCCCGTAAGTCAAGAGTCGTTAAGCGTAGATAAGAGCCGTTAGGCGCCGAGGTAGCCCCAAATCAGCATCGCGCTGGCGTAGATGACCCCGAGGTAGATTAGGATCAGCACCATGTAGCCCATCACATCACGTAACTTCAAGCCGGAGATGGCTAACACCGGCAGGATCCAGAATGGCTGCACCATGTTGCTCCATTGGTCACCAATTTGGACGGCAAGCGCCGTGGCTGCCTGGGAAGCACCAAGTTCTGTGGCGGCTTGAACCATAACAGGACCTTGGACAGCCCATTGGCCGCCACCGGATGGTGCCAGCAGGTTGATGATGGCGCCGCTGATAAATGACCAGATAGGCAAGGTTTGCGCACTGGATATATCAACGAAGGTATTGGCGAACGAAACCACCAGCCCTGACCCCACGAGAATTCCCATGATCCCGGCGTAGAAAGGGTACTGCACGATAATGCCAGAGACGATACGAATCCCATCCGCCAAGGCGGCTAGGTAGTTGGCAGGCGAGGCAAATAGCAATATACCCAAAAACAGGAAGGCGAAATTGATGGTATTAAGGTTCAGCGAACCGCCATCGAATGCATACAGTGCAATATACAGCATGCCTAGCGCGCCGATGCCAATGCCCACCACTTTGCTGCGATTCAAGCGTTCGGCGATGGTGGTTTTTGTGTCGTTGGGCAGCGGGGCTGCGGAGGGCTTGGCTACCGTGGCTGGATCGATTTCGACGATATCTTCGGCTTGCTTGGGATGCAGCCAGGCATTGAAGAAAGGAAGAGTGAGCAGAATAAGGGCGCTGGTGATCAAAAGAATGGGCGAGAAAATTGTTTCGCTCAGTGGGATTAATCCAATCGTATCCTGAAGAAAGTGCCCTTCGGTGGCGATCAGTAGCGGCACGCTGCCAGACAGACCGATACCATAAAGAGCAAAGCCAGAATACGCCGCAGCGATCACTAGTGGGTAATGTAAGCCTTTCACGTTAAGCGCCAACTTCTGGGCGACTATACCGCCGATGACCAAGCCGAAACCCCAGTTTAGCCAGCTACCGATACCTCCCACTAGAGTGGCAACAACAATCGCGACGAAGGGCGTTGTGACGCGTGCTGCGACGCGGTTGAGTATGCCGTCAACCAAGGGCGTTTTGGCCAGGATATAGCCCGCTAGGAGGATGACCGTCATTTGCATGCTGAAGGCCAGTAAGTCCCAGAAACCATCGCCCCAATAACGCACTGCATTCAAAGGGCTGGTGCCCTGCATTAACACTGCCAGGAGCATTGTGAGCATGGTTAGGAGGATCGCGATGACGAGAGGATCGGGCATGTAGCGGTTAACGAGCCGGGTGAAGAAATTTGCCAGCGCATTCATAGGAAGCCCTCTTATTGTCGGCGTGCCTGTCATTGTCTACTATGTACGCATAGCGCACATAAGTTCGTTTTTCGTGAGTGATCTTTGACTCACGACTAGTTTTATTCAATGCGACATTTGTCTAGGTTCACGTGAATGATCTCCGAGCCAGACGAAGGAGGAAGGACTGATGCAGGACGATTCATTGCAAGCTGCTGTGGTAGGTGCGGGAACCATGGGCACCACGCTGGCCAAGTTAATGGCGACGCATGGTGTCAAGGTCACTGTGGTTGATACCAACCCGAAGGTATTGGAAGCCAGTCGCTTGAATGTGGGGGAGAGTGCCGAGATCATTCGCTTTACCCCAGATTTGGAGGTGGCGAAGAGTGCCGATTTTGTCATTGAGAGCGTGACAGAAGACGTCGCGATTAAGCGAAAGGTCGTGGCGCAAATCGAGTCTGAAGTGGCCGATACTTGTATCATCGTGACCAATACATCGGGTATTCCGATTGATGACATCGGAAGTGCCATGCGTGTGTCGCAACGGTTCCTGGGGACGCACTTCTTTAATCCGGCGGATATCATACCTGCCGTGGAAGTGGTGCCAGGCAGCCATACCGAGGCGGCAGTAGTGGAAAAGGTGTGCGGTTGGCTAAAGCGTTGGGGGAAACGCCCTGCGGTACTGAATACCTGTGTACCTGGTTTCGTCGCTAACCGGATCCAGCATGCGGTGATGCGTGAATGCCTCTCCCTGTTGGAAAAAGGGGTAGTGGAGGCCGAAGCGCTGGATGATATCGTGCAGTACTCTATTGGTGTGCGTATGGCGTTGAACGGCCCCTTATGTCAGCGCGACCTTAACGGGTTGGACACCCACCTGAATATCGCCCATTACCTCTATGCGGATCTCGAAGCACGTCAGCAACCTGCCGCTCTACTTGAAGAGTACGTTGCCCAAGGTCGCCTAGGTGCCAAGGCTGGGCAAGGTTTCTACCAGTGGAGTGATGAGACGCGGACCCAGCACCAGGCCCGGGAGCGGGAAAACCTGCAGCGTATCATTGAAATCGCTACCCAACATGCCGGTGGAGACAAGTCATGAATCAGCCACGCTGGAAGAAACGTCCTGAAGGTAGCAACTGGGGCGAGTTTGGCCCTGAAGATCAACTGGGGCGAGTCAACCTGATCGGCACCGAGCAGGTGCTCAAAGGTGTGAAGGAAGTCCACGAAGGGGTGACATTCTGCTTGTCGCTACCTCTGGATATCCCCGGCGGAAAGGTGTTGAACCCCCGTCGTTCGCCTCCGAAGCTAACCCCGACAGCTCTGGGTGATGACCAGTACATCAACTTTCCCCTGGCGACTCATAGCCCCGCGCTGCATGACGTTATTAGTGATGACCAGGTTCAGCTATCGTTGCAGTACTCCACGCAGTGGGACTCCCTGGCTCACGTGGGCGCTCTGTTCGATGGCGATGGTGATGGCACGCCAGAACGCCGCTACTACAACGGCTACCTGGCCGAGCAGGATGTGCTCGATCTGAGCGGAGAATCGGCCCAGTGGCACGACTCCTATGCTAGACGCCTGGGAATCGAGACACTGGCGACACATGGCATGCAAGGCCGAGCCGTATTGGTCGATTTGGTGAGAGTTTTCGGTGCGGGAAGAACGCTGGTAGGGCACCTGGAGTTGATGGAAGCGCTGAAACAACTGAACGTGGTGGTGGAGCGTGGCGATATGCTGGTATTGCGCACTGGGTTCGCCGAGGCGTTGTTGGATATGCAGGGTACGCCACAGCCAGAGGTGCTGAAAAACACCGGGGCAGTGCTTGATGGCAGTGATTCAGCCTTGCTGGAGTGGATCACTGACAGCGGCATTGCGGCGATCTGTGCGGATAATTATGCGGTGGAAAACTTAGACCGTGAGTTGGCGTCGAGCTGTTGCTCTAAACTTCCATTGCACCATCATTGCCTGTTCAAACTCGGATTGCCGCTGGCGGAGTTATGGTATCTGAAAGATTTAGCAGAATGGTTGCATAGCCGCCAGCGCAACCGGTTCTTGCTGACGGCGCCACCACTTCGGCTGCCAGGCGCCATTGGCTCGCCGGTGACTCCAGTGGCAACCGTATAGTGATGAGTTTGCCGCTACGCTGAAGGGCGTTAGAGATACCTTCGACAATGGGAGTGCTTACGCCTGGGTGATAAGCTCTTAGGTCTGATCAATTCGACCGTTGAGGCAAACTCACAGTGAGCAGAAAGACTTGGCTGTATGCGCTGGTTCTGGCCTCTTTAATCGTGCTGAGCCTTTTGGGGTTATGGTGGTTATGGCATTGGCAATACAGCCACGCCGAAGCGGATGCCCAGCGTCACGCGAATACGCGTCTAGCGCTCTACACCAGCAGCCTGCAAGGCGCGCTTGAGCGCTTTACCTACCTGCCTGACTTACTGGCCCAGCAGCCTTTAGTCCAGGCTGCTCTGCGCGAACCTAGTGATCTATTGCTGTCTCCTGTTAATCAGCACTTGGCAGAGGTCGCTGAGCGTTCGGGCGCTGACGCCATTTTTCTGATGAATGCGCAAGGCGTCACCCTGGCCAGCAGCAATTATGCACTCGAGCAAAGTTTCGTTGGCCACGATTATCACTTCCGCCCCTATTTTTACGATGCCATGCAGAGCGGTAGCGGTGAATTTTTTGCGATCGGTGACACAACCGGACAGCCGGGTTATTTCACCTCTTATGTCGTCACTCTTGGCGACGACACTGTCTCTGCGGGTGTCCTGGTGGTTAAGGTCTCACTGGAAGCGCTTCAAGAGGATTGGCGTCGAGCACAAGAGAACGTCATTTTGTCGGACGCTAATGGCGTTGTGATACTTTCTAGCCGTGAGCAGTGGCGGTTTCAGCACATTGATGGGCTTTCTGATGATGCATTGGCGCAGATTAATGCCCAACGTCAATTTCTCGATAAATCGCTTTCCCCTCTCGGCCAGCGGCTACATGACGATACGCTGGTAATAGGCAACCAAGCACAAGGAGGAGGCGAGCGTTTTCTGGTCGCTTCCCTGCCGCTTGCTACACTGGGTTGGTCGATGCATTATCTCAGCCCGGTGCGGCCACTTTATATCAGTGCTCGCAACGTACTTCTGGCGGGCTTAGTCACGCTGTCCGCTCTTTTGTTGTTTGGCTTGTGGTTGCGTGAACGCCAAAAACGCCAACATATGCGCGATGCTCAGGCGAAAATCATCCAGCAAACCAATATTCGCTTGGAAGAGCGTGTCCAGGAACGCACCCAGGCCTTAGAGGATGCGCAAGCTGAACTGGTCCAAGCGGGTAAATTGGCCGCCTTGGGGACCATGGCGGCAGGCATTGCCCATGAGCTTAATCAACCCCTTTCAGGCATCCGCACTTATGCTGCCAACGGTGAGCGGTTGTTGGCGCTCGGCCGTCAGGAAATGGCAGGCGACAACTTCCAACGTATTCAGGTATTGAGCAAACGCCTCGCTCGGTTAATCGAGCAGCTAAAGTTGTTTGCTCGCAAGGGCGAGAGCCGCGAGAGCGTGGATCTTCCGGCCAGCCTGAACTTCGTACTAGAACTACTGGAGGAGCGTTTCCAGCAGCAAAAAGTGCGTTTGGAGCGTGACGGTGATTGGCCGCAGTCACTCTGGGTACGCGGCGATGACGTTCGCCTTGAGCAGTTGCTTACCAACCTGCTGCGTAATGCGCTGGATGCGTTGAAC
The DNA here is from genome assembly GCF_024182575.1 of Halomonas sp. MS1. Lineage (NCBI taxonomy): Bacteria > Pseudomonadati > Pseudomonadota > Gammaproteobacteria > Oceanospirillales > Halomonadaceae > Halomonas > Halomonas sp. MS1. The sequence continues at coordinate 1,225,563 of NZ_CP098926.1, read as the reverse complement.
GACATAGCCAATGGGGTCATTCGTCTTCACGTTGAGATCACTGCGGAGCAAGTGCAGTTGACGATCCATGACAATGGCCCAGGCTTGCCCCAAGAAGTGATCGAGCAGATGTTCGACCCATTCTTTACGACTAAACCGGTTGGGGAAGGCTTAGGGCTGGGGCTGTTTATTAGCTACGGCATTGCTCAGGATCTTGGCGGTAAACTCAGCGCTGGTAATCACCCCGCTGGGGGCGCTTGGTTTTGTCTGACATTACCGCATGGTGAGGAGACACCTTCATGACGCACGCATCTTCTAGCACCTTAGCTCGACTATCGGCTGCTTCTCTGCCCGTCTGGCTAGTGGACGATGAAGCCGATGTCCGTGACTCTCTTAGCCAATGGTTGGAGGTGTCGGGATTAGAGGTTCGCACGTTTTCACGCGCCGGTAAGGCGCTGAATGCACTTCAAAACGGCCAGCCGTGCGGTGTCGTCGTCAGTGATATCAAGATGCCCGAGATGGATGGCTTGGCCTTGTTTGCCGCCGTGCAAGCACTCGATACTCCGCCCCCGGTGATTCTGATCACAGGCCACGGCGATGTCCCCATGGCGGTTGCGGCGATTCAGCAGGGAGCCTGGGACTTTGTGCAAAAGCCCTTCGACCCTGAACGCCTTGAAGAGTGTGTACGACGAGCACTAGAACATCGTGCCCTGGCGCTGGAAAACCTACAGTTACAGCAGGCGTTACGGCATAACTATTTAAGCACGCGCCTGCTCGGCGACTCTGCGCTGATGCAAGTACTACGGCGCCAAGTGGAAAACTTAGCTGCTAGCCGCGCCAACGTGGTTATCAATGGTGAAACTGGCAGCGGCAAGGAAGTCGTGGCTCGCGCCTTGCATGACTTTGGCAGCGGTAGCCAAGGCGCTTTTGTGGCGTTGAACTGTGGCGCCATGAACAGTGAATTAATTGAATCAGAGCTGTTCGGGCATGAAAAAGGCGCCTTTACCGGGGCGGGAGAGCGGCGTATAGGCCTGCTGGAAACCGCCAGCCACGGCACCCTCTTTTTGGATGAAATAGAGTCACTGCCACTGTCTGCCCAGGTTAAGCTGTTGCGCGCACTGCAGGAAGGTGAAATTACCCGGCTAGGCAGCAACCAAGTTATCCACCTCCATCTTCGGGTCGTAGCGGCCAGTAAAGAGAACTTGCTGGAAATGGTCTCGCAAGGAGATTTTCGCGAGGATCTTTATTATCGTCTGGCGATTGCTGAGCTGGCGATTCCTCCCTTGCGTGAGCGCCGCGAAGATATTCCCTTACTGTTTCGTCACTTTTGCCATCAAGCCGCTGATGTTCACGAAAGGCCGCTGCGCGAACCCACCACAGAACTACTGACCGCCCTCGGCAATCATCGGTGGCCTGGAAACCTCCGCGAGCTGCGCAATATTGCCACGCGCTTTATTCTTGGGCTGGATCTGCCCTGGCAAAGCTCGCCTATGCCGCCACATCAAGCGTCTGCACTCTCTGTGCGTATGGAAGTATTTGAGGCTACCGTCTTGAAAGAAGCGCTACAGCGCCATAATGGCAATATTCAAGCGGTACTCGATGAACTCGACCTGCCTCGCCGTACACTCAATCAGAAAATGCAGCGTCACCAGTTACGCCGCGAAGACTTTCTCGCGACCTAAACGATTGATTCAAGAGTTAATGCGCTAGGGCTGATTCATCGGCCATTTTTTGCCGATGAGGGCAAAAACCATCGGCGAAAAATGGCCGATGGTCGTTCAGGCGCCTTCGCCTTTTGTCGTAGAGGTGAAATCATAATTTATTGATTTTTATGGCTTTGTTTAAAGTTGGCTAGCTTCTCGCTCTATTGGGGAAGGAGTAGTGATTACTCCAACAATTCCAATAAGCTGGGAGCAACACCATGCTGAAACGCCAATTTCTTAAAACCGCTCTTTGTCTCGCTACTGCCGCTGCATTCGGCGTCAGTGCCTCCGCTGTTACCGCCCAGGAACCTACCGAGGGCGGACAATACATCATGGGCACTGCCACCACCGGTGGCACGTTCTATCCAGTAGGCGTCGCGCTTTCTACACTGATACGTGTCAAGCTCGAGCCTACCCACGGCATCTCCGTTTCCGCCATCAGCTCGGCGGGTTCTGCGGAAAACTTGCGCCTGATGGATGACGACCAGGCTCAATTCGGCATTCTGCAAGCGCTCTACGGCGCCTGGGCATGGTCCGGTGAGGGGCCAGTGCCCAAAGCCTATGACAACGTACGCTCAGTTTCTATGCTGTGGCAGAACGTCGAACACTTTGTGATGCGTGACGCACTGGTCGATACTGGCACCATTGATGACTTGACCCAGCTCTACGGGCGCGGTTTCTCCATTGGGGCGCGTAATTCCGGTACCGAAGGTTCTGGTCGGCAAATTCTTGCCGGTCTGGGCATTGATCCGGAGCAGATGGATATTGCCTACCTGGGCTACAGTGCCAGCGCTGATTCCATGCAGAACGGCAATATAGACGGCATGAACATACCGGCAGGCGTTCCGGCCTCTGCCGTGACCAGCGCCTATGCCAATATGGGCGATGACATTACCACGCTGAACGTGACCGCTGAGCAACTTGAGCGAATTAACAGCCAGTACCCAGTGTGGAGCGCTTTCGAAATTCCCGCCGACACTTACCCTGGTCAGGACTCCCCGATCAATACCATTTCCCAGCCCAATATTTTGGTGGTTAACGCCGATGTGCCTGAAGAACATGTGTATCAGATCACCAAAGCCATGTTCGAGAACCTACCGTTTCTAAACAACATTCACCCGGCAACGCGTGATATGGCTCTGGAGAAAGCGCTCGACGGTCTGCCGATACCACTGCATGCCGGTGCCGCGCGCTATTTCCGTGAACAAGGCATTGAAATTCCCGAGCATCTTCTCGAAGGCTGAAGGCCTATCGCCCTGCATCTGCCTGGCATAAGCCGGGCGGATGGCCTCCCTATGCCTGACTTCGTTTCATGAGGTACACCATGAGTCATTCGACACCTGATACGGTGCGCGATGAATCCGCAAGCAGCGCTTCAGAGCGCCTTGAACATCCCTGGCTTGGGCGGATTCTGAGCTTGCTCGCCATCGTCGTTGCTTTCTCACATATCTATTTCAATACCCTGGGCACTGTCTCAGAGATTTGGGTTAGTGCATTACACTTCGGTATGTTCGGCCTGTTGTGCGCGCTTTCCGTGCCGATGTTCAAAGCGCGCTCGGCTAGCGGTCAGCGCCTATTACTCGCCGTTGATGTGTGTCTTGGTCTAGCCGCCCTAGGCTGTGCGTTCTATTTAATCGGCTTTGAGGATGCGCTTTATGCCCGTGGGGTACGCTTTTCCCTGGCTGACTGGATCGTGTCGATTACCGCTTTGGCGTTGGTATTAGAATTTGCCCGCCGGACTACCGGCTGGTTTATCCCGCTGCTATGTATCATTGCGCTGACGTACGTTGCTTGGTGGGGGCGCTATGTAGGCGGGGTGTTCAATTTCCCCGGGCTGAACTGGGAAACTGTTCTGTTTCGCAGCTTCCTCGGCGGTGACGGCATGCTGGGCTCGATTGCCCGGATTTCCTGGTCTTACGTTTTTATGTTCATTCTCTTTGGTGCCTTCCTGGTTCGTTCGGGCGCTGGAGAGTTCATCATTGAGCTGGCACGTTGTGCCGCGGGTCGTTTTGTTGGTGGCCCGGGGTTTGTAGCGGTATTCGCTTCAGGGCTTATGGGGTCAGTGTCTGGCTCCAGCGTAGCCAATACGGTCTCTACCGGTGTGATCACTATTCCCTTAATGCGTAAGGCAGGCTTTCCACCACGTTTTGCGGCTGGCGTTGAAGCCGCGGCTTCAACCGGGGGCCAGCTTATGCCTCCCGTTATGGGGGCGGGGGCTTTTATCATGGCCTCTTACACCCAGGTTTCATATCTCACTATCATTGGTGTCGCTGCGCTTCCTGCACTGCTGTACTTCCTCTCGGTGGCCATGTTCGTGCGCATCGAAGCCAAGCGTAGCGGTACTCATCAGGTAGAAACGGAACAAGCTCCAAAACTGATTGATGTATTGAAGGGCGGTTGGCACTACCTGCTGCCACTCGTGGTGCTGGTCGTCGCCCTTATCAATGGCTTCACCCCCACCTATGCTGCCGGTATCGCTATCGTGTCGGTGGTCGTTGCTTCCTGGTTATCACGTTCACCCATGAAGCTTCAGGCAATTATCGACGCTTTGGTACTGGGCACCCGCAACATGGTTTCCACCGCCATTTTACTGCTGACGGTTGGCTTGATCGTCAATGTGGTGTCGACGACCGGCATTGGTAACATCTTCTCGTTGATGATCTCAGACTGGGCGGGCGGCAGCCTGTTAATCACCATCGTGTTGATCGCGCTGGCCTCTCTTATTCTGGGGATGGGGTTGCCGGTGACGGCCGCTTATATCGTATTGGGCACGCTATCGGCACCTGCGTTGTATGGTCTGATGGCACACAGTCAGCTGTTAGAACTGATTATGGCCGGTGATTTGCCCGAGCAGGCACGGGCGATCTTTATGCTTGCCGCGCCAGATGCTTTGGAAGCGCTGAATGCCCCGATGGACGCCGCCAGTGCTCAACAACTACTGGCCTTGGTACCGGACGATTTCCGTTCACAGCTCTACGAGCAGGCGCTTTCGTCGCACACAATATCGATGCTGCTGGTGGCGGCGCACATGGTGATTTTCTGGCTATCTCAGGACTCCAATGTGACTCCGCCGGTATGCCTTACCGCCTTCGCTGCGGCGGCGATTGCCAAAACGCCACCTATGCGTACTGGTTTTACCGCTTGGAAAATCGCCAAGGGCCTCTACATCATTCCCTTGCTGTTTGTGTGGTCGCCAATGATCACCGGGACGCCGACTGAAATGTTGGTGGTGTTTGCCTTCGCGTTGTTCGGTATTTACGCCATTATCGCAGGGCTGGAAGGCTATCTGGAAAGCGAGTTGCCCTGGTGGCTGCGCCTAGCCATGTTCCCCATTGGTGCTTTAATGCTGTGGCCCCATGGAAACTTGCTGCTGGACTTCGTGGGCTTGGCGCTGTTTTTAATAACGCTGGTGTGGAGTGCCAGACGTGACCGCCAGATGGCACATACAATGGCCTGACACTAGGCGAGCATAAAGGGGGCAGCCCTCTTATCAATAGCGCTCAAATAAATGCCGCCATCAAAAGATGGCGGCATTTCAATGTAATGTCTTAATCAACGTGGGTGATGGGTTGTCGGTCGGGGTCAATATGCCAAGGCAGGCCGAGGCGTGTGTTGCGCTCTAGCTCAGCAATGACCTGTGCGCCCAGTAATAAAATGATGGCACCGACTTCCAGGCTGATCAGCACAATGATCAGCGTTGCTAGGGACCCGTAAACGGCGTTGACGAACGAGAGGTGAGTGAAATAGTAGACCAGTAGCAGCCGCACGCCTTCCCACAGCAGTGCCGCGACAAAGCCGCCGATGATTGCTCGGCGTAACGCGATACGCACTACCGGCAGCACCTTGTAGATAGCGCTAAACAATAAGAAAACCCCAGCAAAACTGAATAAGTTCAGGACTGGTTCGGAAAACCCTGCAAACGGCAGTTGCCGCTCAAAGAGCGCCATCATCAGCGTATTGAGCGAGCTGGCCAGGGTGACGACCAGTGTTAAGGCCAGCAGCCCCGCCCCTAGCACTAACATGAAAGCGTACGGCAGCATCACCGATACCCACACACTACGCTTGATGTGGGGGCTTTCTGGCGCATGGAAGATAATCGCCAAGGCATCTTCTAGCATGCGAAAGGCAAAAGAGCTGAAGAGCAGCAGAATGGGTAAGCTAAGAATGCCGATGACGCCGCGAGACTCCAGCAGACTGCGCACGGCGTCCATCAACACTTCGGCATGGGCCGGTGCTAGGTGGCGCGCTTGTACAGCAAGAACGCTGAGTAAATGCTGTTGATCCACCACTTTGGTCAACAGTACAACCAATACTGCAAATAGCGGCACGATGGAGAGCAAAATATTGTAGCCCACCCCACCGGCAAGCAGGATGCCGCGATTCTTCAGGAAGTGACACACGACACGCCAGGCAAAATGAGCCAGCCGTGGCAGCAGTAGAAGTAAGGCATTGAGTGCTGTTTGGTTGCGCCCCATCGTTTGCCATCCTCCTTGTGTGCCAACACTATGCTTTGGCGGTGTGACTGTTCAGCGACAACAAGCGTCAGTGGATAGACTGACGCACAGACCGGCAAAATGATAGCCAATGATTGGCGTTGCCCGGCGGAACCCATTGCCCCACACCCGCTTTATCGCGTGAAAATGGTTGTGTCTCATTTAGTGAGATGAACTCGTGAATTTGTCTTGCTATGTTCTAGCTCACCTAGACAGATAACGATAAACATAATGCCGGTAAATGAAAACATCACCTCATCAGGCCCCACCACGCTCGTTCACGCCATGCAGATACTGCAAGTTACCGCGCGTGGTGGCCACCGCGGTGCGAGTGTCGACGATTATCTGAATGAGTTGAGCTTCAGCCGTCCTACGCTCTATCGGTTGTTAAAAGGTCTCAAGCAGCAAGGGTTTTTACGCTCTTCTCCCATTCGTGGGCGTTACCTACTGGGTTATGAGTTGCTGGTGCTTGGTGCTCAGGCGGGCAATGGCGCTGGATTGCGAGACTTGGCTCGACCGAGGTTGCTGGCGTTGGCACAACGCTGGGGAGACAGTTTCTATCTGTTCGCCCGCGATGGTATCTACGCGGTCTGCCTGGAAGTACAGAACGGTGCTTATCCGGTGGGCAGTTTCGTTAGGGCGACGGGAGGGCGCTTGCCGCTCGGTGTCGGCCAAGCGTCGATTGCCTTGCTCGCGTATCTCGGTGCAGATGAACGAGGCGAGATTCTCGACCACAACGCGACACGACTGCGGGATGATTACGCGATCGCTACCGCCGATGTCGAAGCCGAAATTAACCATCTACTAACACATGGCTACGCCCGTGGCGTTGAAGGCTCTCTACTCCCGGAATACTGCGGCTTAGCCATTCCCATCCTCGACCATAGTGGCCACCCCTTGGGGGCCATGAGTTGCTCAATGCTCAAGTCTCGCATGACGACGGCCCATAAGTTGGAGGTACTCCAAGGCATGCAAGACGAAGTCGCCGCTATGGTTAACCAGGCCCACGGCCTGCTGTATCTGGATTAAATCGTCATGTCACAACCCACGCATCCATCCCATCAGCGCCTGTGCGGCTGGAACGCCTGGCTTCCAGAGCGCCAGCCGAGCCCCGCCTTGCGTGGCCAAACTGAGGCGGATGTCGTCATCATCGGGGCAGGTTACACCGGCTTCGCGGCAGCTACGGCCTGGCAGCAGGCGCGGCCTGAAGACCGCATCAAAATTCTTGAAGCCGACCAAGTGGGTGAAGGTAGCCCAGGACGTAACTCTGGTTTCATGCTGGAAATCGCTTTAGCCAATGATGCTCGCCCCGAAGAACTTGAGCGCATGGAGAAACTGAACGCGTTAAGTCGACAAACCATGGCGCTACTGCGCGAGCGGGTCGAACGGCTGGGAATTGACTGCCAACTTGAACGTAGCGGCACTTATCGCGCTGCCCGCAGCGCGATAGGCCAGCGCGCCTTGGCCCAGTATGAAGCTTTTCTTAACGCTGCAGGCCTTTCTTACCAGACCTTGAGCGCTAGCCAACTGGCTGAGCGGATTGGTACGCGCTACTACACTCAGGGTATTTATTCACCGGACTGTTATCTGGTGCAGCCTGCAGCATTGATTGTTGGTTTAGCGGATTCATTGGAAGCCGGAATCGAACTGCATGAGCACTCACCCGCGACTCAAATCAAGCCTGATGGCAAAAAGTGGCGTGTCACTACACCCGAAGGTGAAGTAACGGCTGGACAGGTAATCCTGGCCAATAACGCGTTTTCTAGAGCCTTGGGTGCAGACCCCTCGCGGCTAACCGCTATTTATACCTATGCCGCTATTACCGAGCCGTTGCCGGAGCTGGAACGACAGCGCATTGCTGCGACGACCTGGGGGCTGCTACCCGCACATCGCTTGGGTTGTACGCTGCGCACCACCGCCGATGGGCGCTTGATGATTCGTTCGCGTTACAGCTATGAACGCGAAGCCGATAACGCCCGTATTGAGGCTGAACTGAAAGCGAGCCTTGAGGCGCGCTATCCCGAACTCACCCCTGTGCGCTTTGATAAGGTCTGGGGAGGGACCACCGGGCTGACCTATAACGGTGCGCCACTCTGGGGGGAAATCCAGCCCGGTTTGTATGTGTCAGCGGGGTGCAATGGCGGCGGTATCGTCAAGGGTACCTTCCTTGGCGATGCTTTGGCGCGCCATGCCATGGGCCAGCCGGTCGAAAATATAGCGTCGTTATTCGGCAAGGCTAGCTGGATGCCGCCCGATCCCGTGCGTCGGTTGGGTTTCTACCTGACCAGTGAAATGGAGCGCCGTAAGGCAAAGCAAGAAACTTGATCCCCACTCACCATTATAAAAAAGAGAGATGACAATGGATCCTCAAGATCATATTGGGCTGCTGTCCATCATGCCGGCGGCGTTGGCTATTGTGCTGGCATTTATTACCCGCAACACCGTTTTCTCGCTGGCAGTCGCCTGTTTCGTTGGGGTGATTACCCTGGGCAATGGCTTGATGGGCTTTCCCACGCTATTAAAGGAAACCCTCGGCACCACCAGCTTCTCCTGGATACTGCTGTTGGAGCTTTTCATCGGCACAGTGATCGCGTTCTTCCAACGCACAGGGGCGATTCAGAACTTTACCGCTTGGGTGGAACGCCGTGCTTTATCGCGAGTGCGGGTTCAGTTGATCGCCTGGGTGATGGGCATGTTCGTTTTCTTCAGCGACTATTTCAGCCCCTTGTTTGTTGGTAGCACCATGCGTGGCCTGACGGATCGCTATCGGGTGTCGCGGGAAAAGCTGGCGTATATAGCGGACTCCACTTCCGCCCCGGTGAGTGTGATGGTTCCGATCACTGGCTGGGCAGTGTTTATTTCTGGCTTACTGATTGGCATGGGACCCATTGAAAATGCTGCTCAGGCGATGGGCGTGTTTCTACATGCGGTTCCCTTTAACCTCTATGCATGGCTCTCGGTGCTGGTCGTGGGGCTGGTCATTGTCGGTGTTATTCCATTGTTTGGACCGATGCGCGAAGCCGAGCGTCGCGCTCAAGAAGAGGGCAAAGTACTGCGTGATGGGGCAGAGCCGCTGGTGGGCGAGGAGCTGACAGAGATTCCGCCTTATGACGGTGCGCGTACCAACCTATTCTGGAATTTTTTCGCCCCGGTACTGGTGGTGATCAGCGTTGCTGTAGGCACCTTTATCGTGATGGACTCGGCTAAGACCATGGAAGCATTTCTGGCGGCTTCTGTGTTTCTCGGTATCGTTATGCGCCTTCAGGGCATTCCCTTCAACGACATTATGAAAACCTCAATGGCCGGGATGAAAGGAGTAATGCCAGCCATTATTATCCTGGCGTTAGCCTATTCGCTGAATCAGCTTTCCAAAGACATGGGCACAGCGAGCTATATCGTTGAAGCCACCGGTGGATGGCTGACGCCGGCATTACTGCCAGCGATGACATTTCTTATCGCTGCCGTTATCGCCTTTTCGACCGGCACCTCTTGGGGCACCTTCGCGATCATGATGCCGCTGGCCGTGCCGCTCGCGTTCAACTTTAGCGGCGATATGCTGACACCGCTGGTATATGCCACGGTGGCAGCCGTAGCGGGTGGCGGTGTGTTCGGGGACCACTGTTCGCCGTTGTCGGATACCTCAGTGCTTGCCTCAACAGGGGCTGCTTCTGACCATATCGACCATATCAAGACGCAAATTCCCTTTGCGCTTGCCGTTGCGACACTCTCCTTGGCTGCTTACCTTTTGCTCGGTCTCACGCTATAAGCGATAAGCCCTGCGGTAGGCCGCCTGAGGCCATTATCGCAGGGCTTAATCTAGCATCAGCCAATGCAAACATTGCCTTGCGGGTCTTCAAACACCGGTATTGCGTCAAGGTTATCAAAAGCACCTGCTAAGCAGTTGCCTGTTTTAATATCGAATGCTGCGCCATGGGCGCTGCATAGTAAACGGCTTCTATCTGACGAAATAATACTGTCCGACCGGTAATTTAATGGTAAGTATTGGTGGGGGCAGGCATTAACGTAGCAATAAATGACACCCTCTATGCGCGTTAAAATGATAGGGAAAGGTGTGTCGTTACTAATAACTTCTATGCAGTGTGCATTGCCTTCTTCTATAAGATTAGAAGGGCAAATAATTGCCCCCTCTTGGGGGGCATTTGCATAGTTACGCCAAGCGTCTTGCACAGTGTTTCCTTTTCGTCAGCGCTAATCTTGTTATTTAGCGTTTTTGCTATTCTGCAGTACTCTGCAACACGCCTCGGTTAATTTGATCCTCTTCGATGGATTCGAACAGTGCTTTAAAATTGCCTTCTCCAAAACCATCATCGCCCTTACGTTGGATAAACTCGAAGAAGATTGGGCCAATCACCGTTTTTGAGAAAATTTGTAGCAAAATTCGGGTTTCGCCACCGCCCACAACGCCTTCGCCATCAATCAAAATGCCGCGATTACGAAGTTTATCGAGAGGCTCCTGGTGATCTTTTACGCGCTCAAGCGATTTTTCATAATAGATGTTCGGTGGGCCAGGCATAAACTCAAGCCCCGCGTCAGCGATTAAGTCAGTGCCGGTATAAATATCGTTTGTTGCAATGGCGATATGCTGAATACCTTCGCCGTTATACTCGCGCAAGTACTCTTCAATTTGGCTGTGATCGTCGGCACTCTCGTTAATCGGAATACGGATTTTGCCGTCGGGAGAGGTTAATGCGCGGCTAGTAAGACCGGTGACTTTACCGGTGATATCGAAGTAGCGTATTTCACGGAAGTTAAAGGTGTCGTGATAAAACTTATACCACGTGTCCATATTGCCGCGAATAACGTTATGAGTGAGGTGGTCAAGATAGTAAAAGCCAAACCCTTTAGGCTTAGGGTTTACCTCATCTAACCATTCAAACTCATTTGAATAGCAGCTGCCTTTTTCGCCATACGTATCAATAAAGTAAAGCAGCGAGCCGCCAATACCAACAACTGCAGGCGCATCGATGGATTTATTGCCAGTGAACTCCTCAGCCCCTAACTCAACGGCACGTTTTAGGGCGTGCTGAGCATCAACAACGCGCCAAGCCATGGCCGGTGCACAGGGGCCGTGTGCCTCAATAAACGCTGACGCATGGGAGTTAGGCTCGCTGTTAAGCAGATAGTTAATATCACCCTGACGATAAACGGTGATTGACTTGTCACGGTGCTTTGCAACGGGGACGAAGCCCATTTGCCGAAACAGGCTGTCTAACTTTTCCGGCTCAGGATGGGCAAATTCAACAAATTCAAACCCATCGGTGCCCGCTGGGTTTGCATCGCTTATGGTTACTTTTGGCGCGTCATGAGGAAAAGGTCCCATCGCTGTCTCTCCTATTATTGTCTTGTAAGTGAACAAGCTCAGTATAGGGAAGAGGCGGTGCAATTAGGTTGCAAACTAACCTAAGATATCGCCAAATAGCGCACAGCTTGTGCGCAACTGGAGTGTTCTATGCACGGGATTTCTTTGGATCGATATGATCTTGCAATTTTATCAGTGTTGCAGAAGAACTCAGCCCTCACCAATTCAGAGTTGGGAGAACGTGTCAGCTTGTCTCCCTCTCAGTGCTCCCGGCGTAAAGCGCGGCTAGAAGCCGAAGGGGTGATTAAGGGATATTCGGCGAGGCTTGATGCCTCCAGCCTGGGGTTTGGCTTGCGTGCGATCACTCGCGTTAATCTCAAAGCGCATGGTGAGAGCATGGATGATGATTTTGTAACGTTACTGACGAAGCACGCCATGGTGCGTGAGGCTTATTCTGTGTCGGGGGATGCGGACTATGTACTGCACGTGATCGCCAAGGACCTCACCGAGTTTTCAGACTTTATTCACCACCATTTATTACCTCATCCTAATGTCACCCAGGTTCGCTCTGAAATCATACTGCGGAGTATGAAAGAGGAGCAGGGGCTGCCGGTGAGTGGTGGCTAGGCGATGTCCGAAATCACTGATTTTTCAGGCAAAGCCTAAGTAACTACGTTAGTTTTGTGCGGTGAGGGTTCTATGCGTCTTAAATTTTATTGTCAGAATCGAATCGGCATTCTTCGCGATATAGTGGCCCAGTTTGCTGACTACCGCATAAATGTCGCGCGGGGCGAAGTCGGCGGCGAGCAGGGCAATACCATCTATTTGCATGTCCCTAAGTTGCTTAATGCTCAGTTGAGTACGCTTAAGCCGGCACTGGAAGCTATCCCAGGCGTTTTTGGCGTCAAACGCGCGAGCTTGATGCCCAGCGAGCGTCGTCATTTGGAGTTGGATGCATTGCTGTCTTCGCTGTCTGACCCCGTTATGTCGATAGATATGCAGGGTCGCATTGTAGCGGCCAACCGTATCGCCGTTCAGGTATTGGGGGTGCGCGTTCAAGAAGTGCCAGGGCTATCGCTGGACCGTTACCTTGACGAAGTCGACCTTCCCGAGGTGATTCGCCGCAACAACTCACGTATTAATGGGCTGCGGATCAAACTGAAAGACGACACCTATCTCGCTGATATTGCGCCACTGCACACCGAAGACACCAAGGTGGACTCATTAGCCGGGGCGGTGGTGACATTGCATCGTGCCGACCGTATCGGGGCACGTATTTATCAAGTGCAGCGCCAGGAACTGCGTGGCTTTGAGGCTATCTTTCAGTCGAGTTCGCGATTGGCCGCCGTGATCAATGAGGCGCGGCGCATGGCGCCCTTGGATGCCCCGTTGCTGATTGTAGGGGAAACGGGGACTGGGAAAGAACTGGTCGCCAGAGCCTGCCATTTGGCAAGCCATCGCGGGCAAGCGCCGTTTGTGGTGCTCAACTGTGCTGGGCTGCCAGAATCAATGGCCGAGACAGAGCTTTTCGGTTACGCGCCCGGTGCTTTTGAAGGCGCTCGGCCAGAAGGCAAGCTTGGCCTTCTGGAGCTTAACGAAGGCGGCACCGTGTTTCTCGATGAAGTTGGTGAAATGAGCCCACGGCTGCAGACAAAGCTGTTGCGTTTTCTTCAAGATGGCGGCTTCCGGCGAGTGGGGAGCGACGAGGAAACCTTCCTGGATGTCCGAGTGATCTGTGCCACTCAACAGAACCTGCCGCAGCTGTGTAGTGACGGGCTGTTTCGGCTGGATCTTTATCACCGGCTTAATGTGCTGTTGCTACAGGTCCCTCCCTTACGTGAATGTTTGGACGGCATCGAGGAGTTGGCGAGCTATGTGCTTGATCGTGCGGCGCGCCAGATAGGCTGCCCTTTGCCCGAGCTTTCACCTGCTGCGTTGGAAAAAATCACCCGCTACGACTGGCCAGGCAACGTGCGTCAGTTGGAAAATGTGTTGTTCCAGGCGGTGTCGCTATGTGAAGAGAAAGCCATTCAGCCGGTGCATTTGCGTCTTCCTCACAGTGAAGTATCGCCTGAGCTTGCTGGTATTCCATTAGAGGGAAGCTTGAGCGACATGCTAGGCGAGGTGGAAAAGAATATCTTGAGTACGCTGTATCAGCAGTACCCCTCCAGCCGCCAGTTAGGCAAGCGGCTGGGTGTTTCCCACACAACCATTGCCAATAAACTCAAGCGTTACGGTATTGGTGCTCAAGACGGCACTTGAAAGCGTACTTGGAACAGCACCTGAAGCCGTATTCAAGACTCTACTTAAGCAAAATCTTAAAAAAGTCCGTGTAGCAAGCAAATTAACTGTCACGATTTATTTACAGTTTGTCAGGAAAATACAACAGCGAGACACCACGCTTCGGCATTTTTTTATGAGTGTAACGATTTCTTTACAGTTTTATGCCGCTTCTACGGGTAACGCCTCGCCGAATGCGATTTAACCCCATTCCTGCCCTATGGCTATCTCCATAGACTCTTTATAGATTGCTCTTTATGACTGATTGACCGCAGTTGGTTGGCTTTTATAGGCAGTTAATCGCTCTTAAGTAGCTGTTCTAGCTGCTCATAATAAATAGCCTAAAAAACAATATAAATTTATAAGGTTTCCCAATGACAACGACAAATACGCCCCCCAAAACATTGTGGCTGGGCCGCTGGGGGTTTGTGCTAGCAGCCACTGGCTCTGCAGTGGGTCTGGGTAATATCTGGAAATTTCCCTACATTACTGGCGAATTCGGAGGTGGCGCTTTTGTGCTGGTCTACTTGGCCTGCATATTGGCGGTAGGTGTGCCTATCATGATGGCTGAAATCAGCTTCGGGCGTCGTGGGAGGGGCAGCCCGATTGATGCTATCCGTCGAGTGGTGCATGAGTCGGGGCGCGGCAGTTTCTGGTCGATCTTCGGCTGGATGGCCATGCTGTGTGGATTCATGATTCTGTCGTTCTACGTGGTCGTCGCTGGCTGGTCATTTTCCTATCTGTGGAAACTGCTGAGCGGCGGACTGGCTGGTAATAGTGTCGATGATATGGCAGCAATTTTTGCCGCTAATAATGCCAACCCTTTCACGTTAGGCGCCTGGAGCACGCTAGTGACGGTGCTAACCATGTTCATCGTCGGCAAAGGCGTACAAGCAGGTATTGAAAAGAGTGTCAGTTGGATGATGCCGGGCATGGTGATCATGCTGGGCATACTGATTGGCTACGGTGCTTTTTCTGGTGGCTTTGCCGAAGCTTGGTCTTTTCTGTTTTCGTTCAATGCCGAAGGGTTAAGCAGTGAAGGGCTCTTAGCAGCACTGGGGCATGCCTTCTTTACCTTGTCGCTCGCGTCTGGTGCCATTCTTACCTACGGCTCTTACCTGCCAGAAGGGCACTCCATTGCACGCACGACATTCAGTGTGGCCATTGCTGATACCGTTGTCGCGCTGATGGCTGGCTTGGCTATTTTCCCGATTATTTTCGCTAACGGAATGAATCCCGGCCAAGGGCCAGGGTTGATCTTTATGAGCTTGCCCCTGGCCTTCCAAGCAATGCCGTTTGGTACGCTGTTTGGCGTCCTGTTCTTTGTGATGCTGTCGATGGCCGCGCTTACGTCGTCGATTTCAATGATCGAAGCGACAGTGGCCTGGCTCGTTGCCAGCAAAGGGATGACGCGCAAACGGGCATCCTGGGGTGTGGGTATCGTACTGTGGTTGGTGAGCACCTTGGCAATGCTGTCCTTCAATGTGGGCGCGGACTGGACGGTGGCAGGCCGCACTTTCTTTGATTGGCTGGATTACCTGACCTCCCGTTGGATGATGCCGCTAGGCGGTTTAGGTACGGCGCTGATGGCAGGCTTCCTGCTGCGTACTGAACTATTCAGGGAAGAACTAGGACTCTCCCGTACCCAGCACACGCTGTGGCTGTTTATGGTGCGTTACGTTAGCCCGTTAGGCATCGTGTTAATTTTCATCGATGCGCTGGGTCTTGCCACCCTTCAAGTAGGCACTCAGTGGCCGTGGCTGCTAGCCCTGCTGGTGGTTATTACCGTGGTGGGAGAGTTAGCTAGCCCACGACTGCGGCATCAGGCTTCCTGAAGCAAGTCATTAGAATAAGACATTAAGAAGAGTCATCAAAGCGCTCCCATCGACTATCGATGGGAGCGCTTTGCGTTAACGTGCCGCTAACGCATCAAAGGCATTGGCGTTAGGGCATAAGCGACGGCACTCATCAAGCTCGGCACTTGCCCGCATCGCTTTCCAACAATCGCCAACGGCTGCGCAGGCGTTGCAGGTGTCACGCAGTGCAACATAGTCGGCATGATTGATCACTCCGCCTTCTTCAAGCGCACTCTCGTTAAGCCCAAAGCGCTGCATCATAACTGGCATTAAGGTTTTGGCTGGGCTGAAATGAGCGGGTTGGCCTGCTGCTAGCTGCCTTGCCACTGCCTGCTCAAAGCGTGGCTCTAGCGGTCTTTCCAGGTCGTTGATCAGTGCATCATAGCTAGCGCCTGCTTGCTGCTTTATGTTGCGGGCTAACGTCGCGGTTGATGCTGTATAGCAGCGCTCTGTGAGGCGGCCCCACCAAGAGGTGGTATCTGTATGTTGGGCAGTATCCATGGTCATTCTCCCTCGGCGGTTCTTGATGATGACATCAGTATCAACCGACGAGAGATAAACTATCTTGACGCGGATCAAGTTGGTTTCAAGTGAAACAGAGATGCGGGAGGAGGGAGTGGAGGGAAGTGATAGAAAAGTAGCTGCTTATAGGGCGTCATCAGAATGTGAGTGCTGCTCTCGCCGCCTATTATACGGCCGCGGCGAGAGCATCTAATCAAGCGGCTCAGTGACTGACAACACTCGCTTCGATACGCTCTTCGGCCGCTGCATTGACTAACTGTTCATGAAAGAAGGCAAGTGCGGCAGGCGCGTCGACACCACGACTCTTTATCGACTCACTCCAGGCATCTTGTAAGTTGCTCGCAACGCCCCTCAGGTAATCAATGTCTTGTTCCGATGCTTGGGTAAAGGTTGCGCCATTCTCTTCACCAAATTCAACACCGCGCTGGTCGGAAACATCCATCATGTAGCCAAACAAGCGTGAAAGCCGCTCACCCGATACGCTTTCAATCGCCGCGCGGTCTTCGTCCGACACTTGGTCCCAGAACATCGGGTTCATAACAATCGCAAAGCTGCCGCGATAGAAACCGCCGTCTACGGTAAGGGTGTGCGGAGCCACTTCAGCCACGCGGAAGCTGCGCAAGCTCTCAAGCGTTAGCATCGCGCCGTCGACAACGCCCTGAGAGGCTGCTTCGTAGGTGCCTGTCGGAGGAATGGAAACTCCGGTCACTGACATTGCTTCGGCTAAGCCACTCATCACGCCGCCGCCCACGCGCAATCGTTTGCCAGCAAGCTCATCGATGGAGCTTATTTGGTCACGGGTAAATATTTGCCCAGGCCCGTGTACGCCCATCGCAACGACATCAACACCACGGTGCTCATTGGCTTGCTGCAAATACTCTTGGTGGGTGTGCCAATAGGCAGCCGAAGCATCTTCTGAAGAGAACTCCTCAAAGGTGGGGAACTCAGGTAGCTGCGTGGCTAGAAAACGTCCCGCCATATGGGCGTGAAAAATCCAGCTGGCGTCTGCAATTCCATCAGCAACGATCTCCATTTGTGCGGGAGGAGGCCCCATATCGTGTACCACTTCTACCGTGACACGGTCATCCGTGGCTTCTTCAATCCACGCCTTCCAGGTTGGCCAAACAATGGTATTAATACCGTGATTCGGCCCACCCCACGTGCTCACGGTGATCGTTGCCTGAGCAAATGAAGACATGCTGAACGCCATGCTGGAAAGCGCGATAGCACCCACGAGTAAGCGAGCTGGTTGTTTCATGCGGAAACTCCAAAACGACGTTATTAACGTCTGTGTTGTTATTGGTAACGCCTAACTCCGAGCAAGTAGCGCCTTCTCAGGTGGCGTAAATCGCATTGCTTACCTTGCCTCTAGATAGTTTCAATAGCAACTAATTTAAGGTTGGTTGAGTTGATACTTAAGTCTTAATTTTTGAAGTTTTGAATGTTAGCTCTAACGGACAGCAAGGTTTGGTGGTCTCGATCAGTTGATTCAACGAATCGGGATAGCGGTCTCTTCTTTGATATTGCGCAGCACGAAATTGGAGCTGACCTGTGAGATACCGTCCAAGGTGAAGAGTTTTTCATTCAGAAATCGGTCATAAGCCGCCATATCCTCGATCACTACTCGCAATACGAAATCGGCATTGCCGGTGGTGGCGTAGCACTGCAGCACTTCTGGATATTGCAGAATGCGATTTTCGAACTCGACGGTATTGTCGATGTGGTGGCGAACCAACGTCACCATGACCAGTGCTGATAGTGGTTGGCCCACTAGGCTGGGTTCCACCAACGCCGCAAAGCGGCGGATAACGCCACTCTCCTCTAGGGCTTTTACGCGTCGCCAACAGGCAGCGGGGGAGAGCCCGATCTGTTCGGCGAGCTCATTGTTGGTAATACGCCCCTGTTGCTGAAGCAGGGTAAGAATGCGCTGATCATGCCTGTCTAAGGTGATTTCTTTGATTGCTTCTTTCATGGTGCCATTTCATTTATTTGTGGTTTGTTGAATATCATTGCGTCAAAACTAAAAAAATGAAAGTAATGATTAATAACCAGACGTTTGAAGAGTTAATTAGCAAGCACCTTTAGTGCGCTCTTGGCTAGACTCAAATGTATTACAACCATAACTCTTCAACCGTACTGGTGAACTCTCATGACAACCCCCTCAATTGCTGAGCAGGCGGGTTCTATTACCCAGCCTCTCGAGATCGCACTCGATAATTATCAGCTGGCCGACCGCTATAGCCGCGGCGAAGGCCGTATTTTTCTTACTGGCACCCAAGCCTTGGTACGCATCGCCTTACGCCAGGCGGAGCTTGATCGCCACAATGGCCGCCAAACGGCAGGGCTTATCAGTGGCTATCGTGGCTCGCCCTTGGGCGGTGTAGACCAAGAAATTTGGCGGGCGAAAGCCGCTATGGAAGCGCATCACATCGATTTTGTCCCTGCGATCAATGAAGACCTGGCCGCTACCATGATGCTGGGTTGCCAACAGGTAGAGACAGATCCTGAGCGACAAGTCGAAGGCGTCTTCGGCATGTGGTACGGCAAAGGGCCAGGCGTTGACCGCGCGGGCGATGCGTTAAAGCACGGTAATGCCTACGGTAGCTCGCCGACGGGTGGTGTGCTGGTGGTCGCGGGTGATGACCATGGGTGCGTGTCGTCCTCAATGCCACACCAGTCGGATGTCGCCTTTATGGCCTGGTTTATGCCGGTCGTAAGCCCTGCCTCATTGGCGGAATACGAGCGCTTTGGGCTATGGGGTTATGCACTTTCACGCTTCTCGGGTTGCTGGGTGGGTTTCAAAGCCGTTTCCGAAACCGTAGAGAGTGGCGCATCGGTGGACGTGCCACCTTTGCCGGAATATGTAACGCCGGATTTCGAAATGCCGGAAGGCGGGCTGCACTACCGCTGGCCTGACCTGCCGGGGCCTCAGCTTGAGACCCGTCTTGAGCACAAGCTGGCCGCCGTTCAGGCGTTTGCCACGGCTAACCCGATTGATCAGTATTTATTTCGCCAAGAACAGGCGACGTTTGGGCTGGTTACCACAGGCAAGGGCCACCTGGATTTACTTGAGGCGCTGCGTTTGTTGGGGCTGGATGAAGCGAAGCTGCGTGAATTGGGGGTGGAAATATACAAAGTCGGGATGGTGTGGCCGCTCCATCGCCCCGGCATTCTTGAGTTTATTCATGGCAAGCGCGAAGTGCTGGTCATTGAAGAGAAGCGCGGCATTATTGAAAGTCAGCTTAAAGAGTACATGTCCGAACCCGATCACCCTGGCGAGGTGATCGTGACCGGCAAGCAGGATGAAACTGGCAAGCCCTTGATTCCCTTTGTTGGGGAGCTGGGCCCGCGTCTCTTGGCAGGCTTTGTCGCCGAGCGTCTCGCGCGCTTTTTCAAGATTGATTTTAGCGACAAACTGGCAACCGTTGACGCTTGCCAAGCCGGTGTTAAGGAGCTTGGTGGTGTGCGCCGCATGCCGTATTTCTGCTCCGGTTGCCCACACAATAGCTCGACCAAGGTGCCGGAGGGCAGTAAAGCCTTAGCGGGGATCGGTTGCCACTTTATGGCCTCGTGGATGGGCCGCAACACCGAATCGTTAATTCAGATGGGCGGCGAAGGCGTTAACTGGGTGGGCAAGAGCCGCTTTACCGGCAACGGCCATATTTTCCAGAACTTAGGTGAAGGCACCTGGTTTCACTCGGGCTCAATGGCGGTGCGCCAGGCAGTGGCTGCCAACGTAAATATTACCTATAAAATCCTGTTTAACGACGCGGTTGCCATGACGGGCGGCCAGCCCGTGGATGGGCAAATCAACGTGCCGATGATCGCTCGGCAGTCGCTGGATGAAGGTGTTCGTCGGGTAGTGGTGGTCAGTGATGAACCCGAAAAATACCGTGGGCATGAAAAGGAGTTTCCTAAGCAGGTAACCTTCCACGGGCGCGAAGAGATGGACACGCTGCAACGTGAACTGCGCGAAATTCCTGGCTGCACCGTGTTGATTTACGACCAGGCTTGCGCGGCTGAAAAGCGCCGTCGGCGCAAGCGTGGTTTGATGGAAGACCCCGCCCGTCGGGTGTTCATTAACCATCATGTTTGCGAAGGTTGTGGTGATTGTTCTGTACAGTCCAACTGTTTATCGGTGGTGCCTCGCGAGACCGAACTAGGCCGCAAGCGCAAAATTGATCAGTCGTCCTGCAATAAGGATATGTCCTGCGTTAGTGGCTTTTGCCCCAGTTTTGTCACGGTTGAAGGTGGCGGGCTGCGTAAAGGCCAGGGCGTCACCGCAGATAATGCCTTTTGGCAACGCATAGCTCATTTGCCAACCCCTGCGATTGCCACTTTAACGGCCCCTTATGACTTGCTGGTGGGAGGCGTTGGAGGCACAGGCGTGGTGACCGTTGGGCAGTTGATTACCATGGCCGCACACCTGGAAGGCAAGGGCAGCAGCGTGCTCGACTTTATGGGGTTTGCGCAAAAAGGTGGGGCGGTACTGAGCTATGTGCGTCTGGCATCACAGCCCAGTGAACTGAATCAGGTACGTATCGAAGCCGGTCAGGCCGATGCGATGATCGCTTGCGATATGGTGGTGGCGAGTTCACAGAAAGCGCTGAATGTGCTGCAACCGACCACGCGTATCGTGGCGAATCTGGCCGAGCTAGCCACGGCGGATTATGTTCTTTATCGCGATGCGGATATGCAGCCCAGCAAGCGCCTTAACATGCTGTGTGAAGCGGTAGGCGAGGAACGCTTTGCTTCCCTGGATGCCAATCGCCTAGCCGAACAGCTGCTGGGCGATACGGTGTTTTCCAATATGATGATGCTGGGGTTTGCCTGGCAACAGGGGTTGGTGCCGCTTTCTGAGCCTGCGCTGCAGCGTGCTCTGGAGCTAAACGGCGTCGCTGTGGAGAAGAACCGTCAGGCATTTGCCTGGGGTCGTTTGGCTGCGGTGGAGCCCGACTACCTTCAGCAGCATTTGGATACGCTACCCCTATCCGCGAATGCCACACTGGACGATGTAGTTGCGCGTAACAGCCGCCACTTGGAACGCTATCAGAACCGTGCTTGGGCTGAGCGTTACGTTACTCAAGTAACGAAAGTGCGTGAAGCAGAAACAGCGCTAAACGGTGGCCAATCGTTGAGTGAAGCCGTCGCCCATCAGCTCTATCGCTTGATGGCGTATAAAGATGAGTATGAAGTGGCGCGACTTTACACCCAAAGCGATTTTATGGATGAGATCAAAGCAACCTTTTCGGGTGATTACCAGTTAACCTTCCACTTGGCGCCGCCGCTTATAGGTGGTCGTAAGGATGCTCAGGGGCGCCCAGTGAAGCGCCGCTTCGGCCCCTGGATGCTGAAGGCAATGGGTGCGTTGGCAAAGATGCGCGGTTTGCGCAACACGGCTCTCGATCCTTTCCGCTTCAGCGCCGACCGCAAACTCGACCGCGCCTTATTGGCTGATTACGAGCAGCTTATCAATGAGTTAGTGGCTCGTCTTGATGGCACGAATCACGCCACGGCCATAGCGCTTGCTAAGCTGCCGGAAGAGATTCGTGGTTTCGGACCAGTCCGCGAAGCTGCCGCTGAGAAAGCCAACGAGCGCCGCGAGACGTTGTTGAAGGAACTACGTGAAGGGCACTCGAAGACCATCGCTGTCGAAGCTGCTTAAGGCAACCCAATATAGGTAAAAAAGGCCACGCAATGCGTGGCCTTTTGCTAGGTAGCGAGACAGTGATTCAGCTACGTCTCTTTTCGGCGGCGTACCAGCAGCCAGTGGCTTAGCAAGGCGAGCAGCCCCATTAGTCCGATCGTCAAGGCCATGGTGCGCGAGCTGCCGTCGTGGAATTGCCCGACTAACCCACCTACCACAGCGGCAATCGTCATTTGCAGAAAACCAAACAAAGAAGACGCTGCGCCCGCACATTGAGGGTTGGGCGCTAGTGCACCGGCCATTGTTTGTGGCATCAAAATGCCAACCCCCAGCATGAACACCATATGCGGCCCCACCACCGCCCACGGATGATGAACGCCAACGGTGGCCAAGCCCGCCATGACGACGCCCCCAATTGCGCAAATTACGCTGCCCAAAGTAACAAGGCGATCACGCCCCAGGCGGTGGCTATAGCGACCGCTGATCAGCGTCCCGAAGAAGAAGCCCGCGACAATCAGCGTGAACAGCACGCCATACAACGTGGGCGCGACACCCAGGTACTCGATGAGTACAAAAGATGAGCCCGAAAGGTACGCGAATAGCCCGGAGAACGCGGCCGCATTCACCAAGGTGTAGCCAATAAAGGCACGCTGAGTCAGTAGTAAGCGGAAGTTAGCCAGTACTGTTTTTGGGTGGATCGATTGCCGTCGCTCCTTCGCCAACGGCTCGGGTAGCATAAAGATCAGCACCGCCAGCATCACTGCCGCGTAGAGCGCCAGCACCACGAACACCGATTCCCAGCCAAAAAACAGCAGTAACCCTGCGCCCACCACGGGGGCCAGAGCAGGGGCGAGGGCCATCGTGCTTGCCATATAGGAGAGAATGCGCCCAGCCTCGATAGGGCCATGAATATCACGCACCGATGCCCGTGCTAATACCGGGCCAGCAGCACCGCCGAAGGCCTGTAAAAAGCGCCCTACCAGCAACCACTCGACGCTAGGCGCCCATGCACACAGTAGGCTCGCAGCGAGAAACAGCGATAAACCCGCGATCATCACCGGGCGGCGGCCAAAGCGATCAGAGATTGGCCCGCACACTAATTGGGCCAGAGCGAATCCAGCCATATAGAGGCTAAGGGTCAGCTGTATTCGGTCTGGGCCAGTATTCAGCGCGTCTGCCATCGCGGGCATGGCTGGCAAGTACATATCCGTGGCCAGCGGGCCAAGTGCAGTCACCGCGGCTAGGGCCACGACGGTGGCGGTAGAGGGCAGCTTTAGCACCCCTTAACTCCTTTTGGTTGGATGTGATGCCCCTTCGGACACGAGACGGGCGCCTTCCCGAGTGGAAAGACGCCCGCTTATGTTAGCCTGCTTAGTATAACTTAATCGTATCGCTTTATTTGGCTTGGCTTCAGCTTAGTTGGCGTCAGGCTGTGCCCCGGGGGCGGCTTTTGCGAAAGCTGGCAGCGCACGACAATTGGCAGCGATACGCTGGATCGTCAGGTAGGCTGACAAATCGCACTCGAAGCGTTCTGCGTTATACACCTGGGGAATCAGGCAGATATCCGCAAGCGTTGGGGTGTCGCCATGGCAAAAATCGCCGCTGTTTGAATCAGATGCTAGCGTTGCTTCCAGAGCTGCAAAGCCCTCGGTAATCCAGTGGCGATACCATGCTAACTTGGCCGCCTCATCCACTCCCAGTTCATTGACGAGATACTTGAGCACCCGCAGGTTATTGAGCGGATGAATCTCGCAAGCGACCGACTGGGCAAGCGCACGAATTCTTGCGCGCGCTAAAGCATCAGCCGGTAGCAGCGCAGGCTCGGGGTGTAGCTCATCGAGATACTCACAGATCGCCAGTGACTGGTTAACTACTGAGCTATCGTCCAGTACCAGGCTAGGCACCATCCCCTGAGGGTTGCGCGCCAAATGCTCGCCATCACGCTGCTCGCCTTTCACCAAGTTGACCGGAACCTGATCGTAGTCCAAGCCTTTCAGGTTTAAGGCGATCCGTACCCGGTAAGCAGCCGACGAGCGGAAATAGCCGTAAAGCGTCGTCATGTTACCTTCCTTGTGTTGGCTTTATTTGGGCTGGTACTTCACGACTTGCTGATCGATGGTACCAAAGAGGTTGTTGCCATCGCGGTCAAACATCTCGATGCGCACCCGGTCGCCAAAGCGCATAAAGGGGGTTTTCACCTGGCCGTAAAGTATCTGCTCGACCATGCGTACTTCGGCCAAGCAGCTATAGCCTACGCCGCCGTCAGCCACCGGTTTTCCAGGGCCGCCATCGGGGTCTGGGTTGGAAACAGTACCCGAACCAATCACAGCGCCCGCGCCGAGGTAGCGGGTCTTGGCCGCATGGGCAACCAACTGTGGAAAGCTGAAAATCATATCGGGACCCGCTTCTGGCTCGCCAAACTTCTCGTCATTCAGGTGCACGGTCAGCGGCAGGTGCACTTTGCCTTCTTGCCAAGCATCGCCCAGTTCGTCTGGAGTCACCGCGATGGGCGAGAAAGCAGAGGCGGGCTTGGCTTGGAAAAAGCCGAAGCCCTTCGCCAGCTCGCCTGGAATCAGGCCGCGCAGGCTGACATCGTTGACCAGCATCACCAGTTTAATGTGCTTGGTGGCTTCCTCGGGAGTGACGGCCATCGGCACGTCATCGGTAATAACCGCGATCTCACCTTCAAAGTCGATGCCATGCTCTTCACTCACCGCCTCGATATCTTCGGTGGGCGCCAGGAAGCAGTCGCTACCGCCCTGGTACATAAGCGGATCGGTCCAGAAGGTTTCGGGCATCTCGGCATTACGCGCCTGACGTACCAGTTGGACATGGTTCAGATAGGCGGAGCCGTCGGCCCACTGATAGGCACGCGGTAACGGAGAGTGCAGCGCACGCTGATCAAGCTCAAAAGTACCGTCGGCATTGCCATTG
Organism: Halomonas sp. MS1; assembly: GCF_024182575.1. Lineage (NCBI taxonomy): Bacteria > Pseudomonadati > Pseudomonadota > Gammaproteobacteria > Oceanospirillales > Halomonadaceae > Halomonas > Halomonas sp. MS1. Next base: position 1,200,829 of record NZ_CP098926.1, on the reverse strand, counting down.
TTTAGCTGCGCATAGCGTTCTTCAAGCTGAGGGCTAACGGCTTCCCAGCTTTCAAGGGCCGCCTGAAGTGTGGGAGCAATATCAACAGCGCTTACGGCACGGGTGAGGTCGCGAGAGACGATGATAAGTTCGCCGTCGCGGCCTTTGTTAAGTGTTGCAAGTTTCATGGGCATTCAATCCTTGTCGTCAGGGGGCGATAAGTTTTACGGCTGGTTTGGGTTGAAGTGCGAACGCAGCGTTGACCAAACATCCACATAGTCACGTTGGCGGAAGTCAGCCTCCAGAGCCGCAGGGGTTGGGTGGAAGAAGTAGCGGCTTTCAAACATGAAGGCCAATGTATCGCCTATGAAGTGTGGCTTCAGCTCAGCATTGGAAGCTTTCTCGAATGTCTCAGCATCCGGGCCGTGGGGTGACATTGAATTGTGTAGGCTGGCTCCGCCTGGAGTGAAGCCTTCCGCTTTCGCATCGTACTCGCCATGAATAAGCCCCATAAACTCGCTCATCAGGTTGCGATGGAACCAGGGCGGCCTGAAGGTGTTCTCGGCAACCATCCAGCGCGGCGGGAAGATGACAAAATCCAGATTGGCCATTCCCGGCGTATCGGAGGGTGACGTTAATACGGTGAAGATTGACGGATCTGGATGGTCGAAGCTCACCGTATTGATGGTGTTGAAGTTGGCGAGATTATATTTATACGGCGCGCAGTTACCGTGCCACGCCACTACATCTAACGGCGAATGGTTAAGCTTTGTTTCCCAGAAACGGCCAGAGAACTTAGCGACTAAACGGTAATCACCTTCCAGGTCTTCATAAGCTGCCACCGGGCTTTGGAAGTCACGCGGGTTGGCTAAGCCGTTGGCCCCGATGGGACCGAGGCCGGGCAGTTCTAGAGGGCTGCCGTAGTTCTCACAAATATACCCCCGCGCAGCGTCAACACCCTGTGCTTTACGCACTTGGAACTTCACGCCGCGAGGAATAACGGCAATCTCACCGTTATCAATCTCGAGTTCACCAAACTCGGTGCGTAGACGAATAGCCCCCATCTGCGGAACGAAGAGCAGTTCGCCATCTGCGTTGTAGAAAAAGCGTTCAGTCATGTCTTGATTGAACGTATAAACATGCACGCCCACGCCAGCCTGGGTGGCCGCATCACCGTTCACTGCAATGGTAAACAGACCATCGATAAAGTCAGTCGGTGCATCCGGTATCGCAACCGGGTCCCAGCGCATTTGGTTGGGGTCCGCCGCTGGCTTCTCTAATGGGGATGTGTGTACGTTGCTATTTTCCAGTGGCTGATACGCGCTCTGAACAACTGAAGGGCGAATGCGATAAAGCCAGCTACGAAAGTTTTGATGCCGAGGCGCAGTGAATGCGGAACCAGTGAGTTGTTCAGCATATAAGCCGTAAGCACACTTTTGCGGTGAGTTTTGCCCAATTGGCAGTGCACCCGGCAGCGCTTCGCTTGAAAAGTGGTTATGGAAACCGTTCTGATATTGCAATTGTTCAGTCATTGTTAAGACCTGCTGTGTTTGGACGTTACTTAAATAAATCTAAGTCTTATAAACATAGACGCGGCGATTAATCACCATCACCAACCGCATGGGAAATGGCTGCTTCTAGCACGGTTTGATCGCCGATATGATTAGCCAGTAACAAGATCAAACGCGCATTGATGCGCTCACTCTCTGCCTCGCTGCGGTCGCGATGTAGCGCGGTGAGTGCCGCGTAAAAGGCGTCCGGATCAGTGAAGTTGGGATTTAATTCAAGCCTTGGCATGGCAACGCTCCTGAAAGGTCGTGTCAGCGGTACCCGCAAGATAAACGCCCAGCGCGCGGTCTAATGCGTCTTCAACCTGGTGGGCAGTGACGGTGTGCCAGCGAGCAGTAACGTGCTGGTCAGGACGGATAAGGTATCCGCCACCAGCTTTGAGGCCGTAGCGTTGCGTCACTAGCCCTTCGGTATCGTCTATCACGGTGGTGCGCGGTAGAGCGCCAAACTTATCCGGAGCTGGGCCAACCACCACAAGGCGTAAGTCAGTGTGGCGATCTAACAGCTCGCTCAGCTCTCTTAACGGCGCAGTGGCGTGACCGTCATCAATACGGCCATCGAGTAACAGTACAAAACCATTACCCAACTGATTGAGTAGCCAGGCGCTCTGTTCGCCCAATCGAATAGGGGCATCTTTAGTCGGGCTGCCAGGGCGCAGTTCGCTTGGGCCACCATCAACATCGGGCGTATTAAGCGGTGAGCTGTCATAGCGACACGGCATGGAAAGGCGGCCGCTGTTGACTAGGCTGCGTGCGAAGGCATGTTTCTCCGCCAGCTCCAGCGTCACATCGCGGAATACCTGGCTGATATGGCTCTTCGGGGTAATAAAATCAGTGGCGCGGGTAGAGTTAAGCAGGTTTTCTGTCGCACCGTGCTGGCGCTCGGTGTTATACGTGGATAAGAGTGTTTTCGGTGCCTGCGCTTTGAGAACACGCGCCAGTTTCCAGGCTAAGTTCTCCACACCCTGGAGGGCGCCGTTGGCACCTCTGGCACCAAAGGGGGATACCTGATGAGCGGCGTCGCCCATAAATATCACGCTGTGATGAATGAAGTTATCCATCTTACGGCAGCGGAAGGTGTAGACACTGGCCCACTCAAGCTCAAACTCCACGTCCGGGCCAAGCATCGCCTGCACGCGCGGGCGAATGTTCTCTTCTTTCTTTTCTTCTTCCGGGTCAGCGTCCCAGCCTAGCTGGAAGTCGATACGCCACACATTGTCGGGTTCTTTGTGCAGCAGCACCGATTGATTGGGATGGAAGGGCGGATCAAACCAAAACCAGCGCTCTGTCGGGAAGTCAGCCTTCATCACCACATCCGCAATCAGGAAGCGGTCTTGAAATACTTGGCCTTTGCAGTCAAGGCCTAGCATGTCGCGGATGCGGCTGTTGGCACCATCCGAAACAAGCAAATAGTCGCAGGTTAGTGAGTAGTCACCATCCTGAGTCGACACCTTGATGGCGGTGCTATCAGGCTGAGCATCAACATCAATGACCTTATGTTTCCAGCGCAGATCAATTTGCTCAGCAAAGTCGTGAGCGCGATTGACCAGAAACTCTTCAAAGTAATACTGCTGCAAGTTAATAAAAGCGGGAATGCGGTGGCCATCTTCGGGCAGCAGGTTGAAGTCATAGACTTCGCGGTCTTGGAAAAAGACGCGGCCATGTTGCCAAGTGACGCCTTTTTCAAGCATCGGCTCGACGCAGCCTAAACGGTCAATAATTTCCAGTGAACGCTTGGCAAAGCACAATGCCCGCGACCCCACGCTAACGGTGTTGTTGTCGTCCAGGACAATTGAATGAATGCCTTGCTGAGCCAAATCGATGGCGGCGGCGAGGCCGCTAGGTCCGGCACCGACAATCACCACCGGGTAATGGCGAATATCTTGAACATCAAGTTCAGGCGGGCGTCGGTAAGGATAGACAGGATTTTTATAGGTTGTTGGCATCTATTGCTCCCCTGCAGCGTCGGGTGCGTTACACCCGACAGCTGGGCATGATCAGTGGGTGTCTCAAGTAAGCACTTACTGATTTTCGACGGCGTCCTGCAGGGAGTGCCACATAGCGGTATCGCGCTCTGCCGTCCAGATACGTGGATCTGGATATTCGCCACCTGCTTCGTCATAGCAGCGAGTGATATCGAAAGGCACGCAGTGATCGAAGATGACCCAGTGGCCATACTTCGGCTTCAGAACCGCGTAGGTCTCGGCGTAGCACTCAGAGAGTGACTTGCCCGCCGCTTTGCCTGCTTTGACGCTGCCATACATATCGCTCAAGAAGTCGCGGGTGCCCTGAATGGCTTCCTGGCACTGTTCGGCAGTTTGCAGCGCATCGCCACGGCCGGGTACCAGCTTTTGAGGCTGCATGGCCTGTAGGCGATCAAGCGTAGCAGGCCAGTCCTCGTGGTAAGCATCACCGGTATAAGGAGTAGCGCCATACTCAACGAGGTCACCGGAAAACATGATTTTTTCTTTCGGTAACCAGACAACGGTGTCGCCCTTGGTGTGTCCACGGCCAAGATGAATGATCTGCACCTCACGCTCACCCATAAACACCGTCAGCTTTTCCTGGAAGACGATGGTTGGCCAAGTCAGGCCAGGCACAGAATCGACCCCTTTGAACAAGCGGGGGAAGCGGCCAACCTCGGACTCATAATCTTGCTGACCACGCTCGACAATCAGATCATAGGTGCTCTGGCTCGCGTAGATATTCTCGGCATCGTATGCGGATGCGCCGAGAACACGCACGGCATGGTAATGGGTCATGACCACATGCTTAATCGGTAGGTCAGTCACCTCGCGGATACGGCGGATAACGTCCTGGGCCATGATGGGGGTTGCCTGGGTGTCGATGACCATCACGCTGTCATCGCCAATCACTATGCCCGTATTGGGGTCACCTTCAGCCGTGTAAGCATAGAGCCCCTCTGCCAGCTTGGTGAAACTGATCTGTTTCTCTTCGGTATCGGCATGGGACGCGAATTTCTTACTCATGGTATCTCCGGTGCTAACAGGGTGGTTCAGCTGTTTATTGGATTGTTGTATGCCATGAGGATAGTTTCTAATGAAACTAAATGTCCAGCGCTCCATAGGCGAGTCAGCCGTTCTTGTGCATGAAATCGACAATAACTCTCAATAAATCAGATGATTATTGCAATATAGTACCTAAGTATAATAATTAAAATCAGCAAATTAGTTGCATAAGAGAGTATCTGTCGGCACTGTTCTGGCTAATGCTGACAGGGCTTGCCCTGAGCGTTGGCAACCTAACGCTGATGACATTTTTGTGTGATAAAGGCGAGTAAACGGTGAGTCGTTTTATTCAAAACAGCGTTATTGGATGGAGCCAAGAGGACTCTCTTCCTCAAGGTGGTCAGTATGATAGGCGCGTTGCTGGTGTCTATATTCCCAGCTATGGTGCTGATTTTTATCATCACCACCCCTGACAAACGGTGGCTCTAGGAGAAACACAATGACGATGGATAAAGCAGCAAGCGATGCTCCTCTGGAGTCTTCAGCCAGGGCAGAGCTGGATCTCAACCAGTTTTTACCCTATCAGCTTAACCGTTTAGCTGACCGCATCAGCCAGGCGTTAGAGAAGCTTTATGCCGAGTCTTATGATCTCAACATTGCTCAGTGGCGTGTACTTGCATGGCTTAGCCACTGTGATGATTTAACCGCTAAGAAGGTGTGTGCCTACACCAACATGGATAAGGCGCGCGTGTCTCGGGCTATTCAGTCGCTGGAAGAGCGTGGGCTGATAAGCCGCACGCCATCCCAGCAAGATCAGCGACTGCACGACTTACATCTGACAGAGGTAGGGCAAGCGCTACTTAATAAACTAGTGCCCGAAGCTCAGGCGTGGGAAGCCGATCTAGTGTCTACCCTCAGCGTTGGTGAATATCGTGACTTGCTCAATACCATGCGCAAGCTTGAGCGGCAGTTGGAGAGAATTGGTTAACAGCGCGACACCCTACAGACAAGCCAAGATGGCAGAGGATACCTCTATGTCGATACCCCTATGTCGTCAGTGGTGTGTCATTGATATCAAAGAAAATGTGATTTGTGTAACAAAAAGATGGATTCAAAATTATTCCCCGATAGTCATTGATAGTGACTCGGAGAGGCAGCTTTTTTCATATAAGCATTTGTAAATTAATAACTATATGGGGGTTGATACTTAAGTATTAGCATCTATTGGTCGATGGGTTGTTGCATGACCCAGGTATCTGTAGGCATTGTGATAAATAACGTGATTCACTAGATTTTAAAAAGATAAAAATAAAGTATCATGTTTTGCGCTTCGACTTCGTGACGACCAGAGGAAAGAAAAGTGAATAAAACAACAAACCTGATGATTGGCGCTATCGCCGCCGCAACGCTGAGCACCACCGCCTTGGCGCAAACGACCATCACCGTGAGTACCTGGGCAGGCCCCAATCACGGCATTAACACCATCGTCTGGCCAACCTGGAAAGCGTGGATTGAAGAAGCCACAGAGGGTCGCGTAACAGTAGAAGTGATACATGACATGGGGCCCCCAGCATCACAAATGGAGATGGTCGCTGATGGTATCGCTGATGCTACCTGGGTTTTTCATGGCTATAACACTGGCCGCTTTCAGTTAACCAAGCTGCCGGAGTTTCCTACCTTTCAAGAATTTTCGTCAGAAAATGCCTCCAGTGCCTATTGGCACACACACCAAGAGTACCTGGCAGCCGCGGGTGAACACCGTGGCGTAGATGTAGTTGCTGCCGGTGTCCACGGGCCTGGCTGGATCTTCAGCAGCGAGCAGTATGAAACCTTAGAAGACCTTAAGGGTAAGCGTATTCGCGTTGGCGGTGGCGTGATGGGAGATCTCTCCAATGCCCTAGAGCTGACCGGTGTCGCCTTGCCGCCCACAGGCGTTTATGAAGCGGGTTCTCAGGGCGTTATCGATGGGGCCATGCTTGTTCCAGAAGGGCTGCGTAGCTTCCGTGTCGCAGAGATTTTCCCCTATACCCTCACGGTAGACGGCGGTTTCTACCGCGGCAGCTTCACTATCGTTGTCAACCCGATGATCTGGGATGAAATGTCGCCCGAAGATCGTGAAGCCGTTGAGTCCGTCTCTGGTGAGCGGCTGTCTCGTCTGTTCGGTTACATGATGGATGTCGTGGATGTCCGGGGCGTCGATTTTGCCGAAGAGCTTGGTCATACCTTTACTGAACTCGGTGATGAAGATCTCAATACGCTGAAAAGCATGAGTGACAGCATGGTCGCTGAGTGGGCTGAGTCTGTTTCAGAAAACCGCAACGTGGATGCGATGGCCGCTATCGAGTTCTATCGTGAGCAGCTTGTCGCTGCAGCGGAAGAAGAGAGCGTCAGTAGCCTAGTGCCAGATGAATTAGTGTCTGGCGAATCAGTACCAGACGACACAAAGTAACCCCCCACTGGCGCTAGATGGAGAGTGACCATGCAAACCCAAATGGCACGTGCTACGCGCGTTAGTCGGGTGCTGCAGCTGATGTTAGAGGGGGTGGCTGGCGCTACCCTCTTTGGCATGATGCTGTTGACCACTGCTGACGTAGGCGGCCGCTACTTTTTTAATTCCCCCATTCTAGGTGCTATTGAATTAACCCAACTGATGTTGGCGGCATTGGTATTCCTGTCGCTGCCAGTCGTTTGTTGGCGTCAAGAGCATGTCAGCGTTGATCTGCTTGATGCGGTGTTCCCTGCAAAACTTATTTGGCTACGTGAGGTGATCGTCAATCTGATCGTAACAGCGGCTCTTTGGGTGATGGCGCAGCGTGTATGGGCACTGGCAGAGCGGGCTTTTTCATGGGGAGATGTGACGGAATTTTTGCGCATTCCCTATGGCTATCTGATCGGGCTGATCGCCATCATGCTCGCGCTTTCAGCACTACTGACCCTTATCCGAGCCGTTTTTTACCTGCTTGAGGGGCTTAAGGTAATCGAAAAAGGTGGCCCATTGAGTATAGGAGAGCCCCATGACTGAAGCGTTGTACGGTTTCGCAGTACTGTTGATACTCGTATTCCTGCGTGTGCCACTGGCGTTCGCGATGGGAATCGTTGGTTTCGCTGGGTTCTATCTATTAACGGGTAACTGGAATGCTGCCGAAGCAATGGCGGCGCGCCGGGTAGTAGACACCGCCATGGATTATGGCCTGTCGGTGATTCCATTGTTCATTCTCATGGGTAACTTTGTTTCTCATGCGGGATTATCCGATGCCCTGTTTCGAGCCTCAAATGGTTTTCTAGGTCACCGCAAGGGTGGTCAGGCAATGGCGACTATCGTCGCTTGCGGTGGTTTTAGCGCGATATGCGGATCGAGCTTAGCAACGTGTGCCACTATGGGCCGAGTCGCCATGCCGCAAATGCGCAAATATGGCTATAAGGACTCGCTGGCTGCCGCTTCCATCGCGGCGGGTGGCACCTTGGGTATTTTGATACCGCCCAGCGTCATGCTGGTGATTTATGGGATCCTGACCGAAACCAGTATCCGCGAGCTTTTTGCCGCTGGCTTTATCCCCGGCATTCTTGGCATCTTTCTTTATATTGGTGCCATCAAGTGGGTGCTTTGGCGTGATCCCTCCGCTGGCCCTGCGGCAGAGAAAGTGCCATGGCCAGAACGGATCAAGGCGCTAAAAAGCGTCGGCAGTACGCTAGCACTGTTTGTACTCGTGATTGGCGGTATTTATCTAGGGGTGTTTACGCCCACTGAGGCGGCCGGTATCGGTGCAATGGGCGCTTTCTTAATCGCGCTAATGCGTCGGGCGCTGACCCCACAAGTGTTAATGAACGTGTTAATGGACACCGTGCGCACCACCGCGATGCTGTTTGCCGTGGTACTAACGGCGCTGATTTTTGCCAACTTCATCAACCGTGCGGGGCTGCCTGGCGACCTGCTAGCACTGGTTAATGGCCTGAATGTTGCGCCTTTTGTGGTCATCCTGGTGATTATCGCGATCTATGTCGTACTGGGCTGTGTGTTCGAAAGTATGTCGATGCTGTTGCTCACCGTACCGGTATTTTTCCCGGTAGTGGCGGGGTTAGGTTACGACTTGGTGTGGTTTGGCATTCTGGTCGTTATCGTTATCGAGATTAGCCTGATAACACCTCCCGTCGGTATGAACGTGTTCGTATTGCGAGCCGTATTGCCGGACGTATCCACAGGCACGATCTTCCGCGGAGTCACCCCGTTTTGGGTCGCGGGTACCCTACGCGCACTGCTCGTACTTATCTTCCCTGCGATCGTACTTTTCCTACCGCGACTGATGTATTAAAGCGACGTTATTAATACGGTTCTATTAAGCTCCTCGCTAAACAAACGGATGACAGAGCGTACGCCCTGTCATCCGTTTTTGTTGCTTACTTGTTTTTCAGGTTTATCGGCTGAGCCGTTACTGCCGTTTAGCGACCAGCGTTAAAATGTCGTAGCTGGCGACTAGTTCATCATGTTGATTGGTCACTGCCACGTCCCACATCACCACGCCTTGCGGGTGGCCGTCGGGAGATGCCCGGCCCTGGTCAATCTTACGCTTACAGGTGAGGCGGGCGCGGATGGTGTCGCCAACCAGCACCGGCGTAATAAAGCGCAGCGTATCCAGGCCGTAGTTAGCCAGTACGGGACCTTCGCCTGGGTAAACGAACAAGCCAGCGGCTGCCGACAGTACAAAGTAGCCGTGGGCAATGCGCTGGCCAAATTGGGTCTCTTTGGCGGCAATGTCGTCGAAGTGCATGTAGAAGTGGTCGCCGGATAGGCAGCCAAAATTGACGATGTCGGCTTCAGTGACGGTGCGGCGGTGGGTTAGCAGTGACTCGCCAACCTGCAGGTCATCGAAATGGCGGCGGAACGGATGGATATCGTTCTCGATCACCTTTGCGCCACGCACATACTCCCCTGTGACTGCCGCGAGCATGGTCGGAGAGCCCTGGATAGCGGTGCGTTGTAGGTAGTGGTGAACAGCACGAATGCCGCCAAGCTCCTCGCCACCGCCTGCGCGGCCGGGGCCGCCATGCTTGAGCATCGGTAGCGGAGAGCCGTGACCAGTGGATTCCTTTGCTGCCTGGGCATCCAGAATCTGCAAGCGACCATGCTGGGCGGCCAGCACAGGGATCATTTCGGCAGCAATGGCGGGGTCTTTGGTGGTCAGCGTGGTTACTAGGCTGCCCTTGCCCTTGGCGGCGATGGTTAAAGCTTCGTCGATGCCGTTGTAGGGCATTAGCGTCGCGACGGGACCGAAAGCTTCGATGTCGTGCGCACCACCGTCGTTCAGTGGGTTGCGGTTGATCAGTAAGTGAGGAGAGATGAACGCGCCGTTTTCCACCTCTTGGCCGACAGGCTTGAAACTGCCGTCTCTGCCAAAGACGCACTCACTGGTTTCTAGCAGCTGTTCGATCGCATGATTCACGTCTCTCAACTGGTCACGGGAAGAGAGTGCGCCCATGCGCACGCCTTCCTGATGAGGATCACCGACTACGATGTTGGCAAGGCGCGCCGTGATTGTGTCTGCCAATGCATCGAGATGCTCGGCGGGCACTAAAATTCGGCGGATCGCGGTGCATTTCTGGCCTGACTTGGCGGTCATCTCCTTGACCACTTCTTTGGCAAAAATCTCGAACTCTGCGTCTTCAGGGCTTACATCTGGCGCCATAATGGCGCTGTTGAGCGAGTCCGCCTCGGCGTTGAACGGAATGCTCTTGGCCATGATGTTAGGGTGGCTTTTCAGCATTAGGGCAGTGCTTGCCGAGCCGGTAAAGGTGACAAAGTCCTGCTCATCCAGGTGGTCGAGTAGGTCGCCGGCTCCACCAATCACCAGTTGCAGCGCACCCTCTGGTAGCAGGCCAGAATCGTTGATGACGCGCACGGCCGCTTCGGTTAGGAAACTTGTCGCCGTTGCCGGTTTAAAAATACACGGCATGCCTGCCAGAAAAGCGGGCGCGAACTTCTCCAACATACCCCAGATAGGAAAGTTGAACGCATTAATATGTACCGAGACACCACGGCGGGGTACCAGAATGTGGGTGCCGTTGAAGTGGTTCTCTTTGCCTAATTGTGTCACAGGGCCTTCGTGGGCCACATTGCCGGAGGGCAGTTCCTTACGGCCGGTGGAGGCGTAGGTAAACAGGGTGCCGAAACCACCGTCGATGTCGATCCAGGAATCGGCCTTGGTGCAGCCGGTGTGGTGAGAGATGGCATAGAGCTCACGCTTACGCTCTTGGATATAGGCGGCCAGCGCCTTAAGAATGGCGGCACGCTGCTGGAAATCCAGTGCCAGAATGTTCTTCACGCCGGTGTTGCGGGCGTACGCCACCGCTTCGCGGAAATTGATCTCTTCTTGATGAGTATGCGCAACGGTGGTGCCGTTAATGGCGCTGATAAGGGCTTTGGACTCGGTTTGTCCGAACCACTGGCCTGCGATGTAACTTTGCAAAACTGGCATTGCGTGTTCTCCCGTACAACATAGACAAAGCCGACGCAGTCGCCGGCTTGGAAGTGGGTGGGCTAGGGGTTATACCTCGTCAAAATCGAGCACCACCTTGTCGCTGATCGGATAGCACTGGCAGGACAGCACGTAGCCGGCATCTATTTCGTAATCTTCCAGGGCGTAGTTGGCGTCCATTTCCACCTCACCTTCGATCACTTTTGATTTACAGGTGGAACACACGCCCGCCTTGCACGAGAACGGCAGGTCGGCGCCGTGCTCGTTACCCGCGTCCAGAATATTCTGGGTATTGCGGGGTAGGTTATATTCGATGGTGCGGCCATCGATAATCACCTTGATGTGCGAAGTTTCAGCCTCAAGCTGCCCGGCTCTGGCTGCCTGGCGGCGCTTGGCGCTTGCTGTTGGCAAGCCAGTAGTGAACAGCTCAAAGTGCACCTTCTCCTTTGGCATTCCATGTTGAGTCAGGACGTCGCGCACGATCTCGGTCATCTCTTGCGGGCCACAGATAAACGCGGCGTCGAGCTTGGGTACGTCTACCCAACGGTCAAACAGGGCGTTGCACTTATCGGCGTCGATACGACCGTTGTAAAGATCGATTTCATGCTGCTCGCGGCTAAACACATAGATGATATTGAGGCGTTCGAGATAGCGATCCTTGAGATCCTGCAAGCGTTCGCGAAACAGTGTGCCCGTGGTGGAGCGGTTGCCATAAATCACCGTAAAACGGCTTTTTGGCTCGCTTTCCAACGTAGTGGAAACAATCGACATAATGGGGGTGACGCCGCTGCCTGCGGTCACTGCCAGATAGTGCCCTTCACGACTGGGGTCGAGAGGCACGAAGAACTTGCCCTGTGGCGGCATCACTTCCAACTGCTCCCCAGGCTGCAGTTGCTGGTTGGCAAAGGTAGAGAAGCTACCACCTGGCACCAGCTTGACGGCTACTCTTAGCTCGTGTTCGTGGACGCCGGTGCAGATTGAATAAGAGCGGCGGACATCCTCACCTTCGATGTCGCGGCGCAGTGTCAGGTACTGCCCTTGGGTAAAGCGAAAGGCGTCTAGCAGGTCATCGGGAATATCGAAAGCAATGGAAACGGCATCATGGGTTTCCTTGCGAACATCCTTGACGGTCAGGGCGTGAAATCGGCTCATGGGAAATAGTCTCGTCGTTTTACAGACACTTGAAATAATCGAAAGGCTCCAGGCAGTCGCGGCAGCGGTAGAGCGCCTTGCAAGCCGTAGAGCCGAATTCGCTGACGCGTTCGGTTGTGTTGCTGCCACATAACGGGCAGGGCACTACCGGGTCAGACTGGCCCGTCAGGCTGCGCTTGCTGGCGCTCCCTACCGGCGGCGCGATGCCGTAAGCGCGCAATTTTTCGCGCCCGGCGTTGGTCAGCCAATCGGTGGTCCAGGCGGGTGACAGGCGACGCTGAATCAGCGGGTCTGAGTAGCCGGCGGCCACCAGCGCTTCATGAATATGCTGTTCGATAACTTCCGTCGCCGGGCAGCCGGAGTAGGTGGGGGTCACGTTGACCACCAACCGACCGTCCACCCAGTCGATAGCGCGCACAATTCCCAGCTCAACTACGCTGACCACCGGCACTTCTGGGTCTAGCACTTGCTGTAAAACTGCCAGCACAGCGTCGACATCGCCTTGCTTGCCGGCGGGTGGCAGTCCGCGACGGTCGCTGCCAATCAAGTCACTGGAAGGCCAGTCATCAGGCCTGTTATCGATAGGGCCGTCCGACGGTGGGTTACCAGACGGTTGCATCGGGATATGCCCTCGGCAGGTATTGCATTTCCGCCAACAGAAAGCCCAGGTGCTCGGTGTGATGGCCGACTTTGCCGCCGGTATACATCCAAGCGTCGTAGGAAGGCCGCTCAAGCGTGGCTTCCTCAAGCACCTCTTCCACCGTCGCTTTCCAGCGAGCGGCAATGGTTTCAGGGTCAGGCGCGATACCAGCCTCTATCATGGCCTGATCAATCTCATCGACCTGCAATAGCTCGCCGGTGAACTGCCAGAGGTTGTCGAGTGCGCGCTGCATACGGGTGTGGCTTTCTTCGGTGCCATCGCCTAGGCGAATCACCCATTCAGAGGAGCGGCGGAGGTGGTACGTTGCTTCTTTGAGCGATTTGGCAGCCACTTCGGCAATTCGCGGGTCGCTGGACTCGGCCAAGCCATCCAGTAGGTGAACGTGCCAAGCATCGAACAAAAACTGACGTCCCATGATGTCGGCGAAGTCACCGTTGGGCTGCTCGGTGATCAACAGATTACGAAAGTCCTGGGCGTCGCGGCGAAAGGCCAGATGGTCGGCATCGATCTCGTCGGCTGCCATCAGTTCAGAAGCATAGTCAAGCCAGTTGCGTGCCTGCCCGAAGAGGTCGAGCCCTACATTCATTAAGGCCAACTCTTCTTCCAACGCAGGCGCCTTGCCGCATAACTGTGCGTGGCGCTGACCCAGTACTAACGCGTTGTCGCCAAGGCGTAGTAGGTAGTCAGTCAGTGGTGCTTGCGTTTTTTGAGCCGCGTTTTTCAGGGCAGTGTTTTTCAGAGCCATGTTCTGCATGACAGCCTCCCTTACATGTGGCCGACTTCTTTCGGCAGTTTGTAGAAGGATGCGTGGCGATAGACCTTGTCATTAGACGGGTCAAACAGCGGCTCTTTCTCATCGGGAGAAGACGCGGTGATTTCGCTGGCCGGAACCACCCAGATGCTCACCCCTTCATTACGCCGGGTGTAAAGCTCGCGAGCATTTTCGATTGCCATGCAGCGGTCTGCGGCGTGTACGCTGCCGACGTGTTTGTGGTTAAGGCCGTGCTTGCTGCGGATAAAAACTTCGAAGAGGGGCCAGTCAGCCATGAGAGATGCCTCAGTGGTCATAGGAGTCTCGCGAGACTCCTTATTGTTCTAAAAAATAGTGTTTTAAAAGTCGGGTTTTAAAAATCAGACGTTGCCAGCTCAGGCTGCTCGGCGTTGACGCTTGGCAGCATAAGCCACGGCGGCTTCACGCACCCAGGCACCGTTATCAATGGCGTTACGGCGTGCTTCGACACGCTCGCGGTTGCAGGGGCCGTTGCCTTTTACGACGTCGAAGAACTCCTGCCAGTCGATTTCACCGAACTCATAGTGACCGGTCTCTTGGTTATATTTGAGATCCGGGTCTGGAGCGGTGCAGCCCAGCAGCTCTAGCTGCGGTACGGTTTGGTCGAGGAAGCGCTGGCGCAACTCATCGTTGCTGTGGCGCTTGATCTTCCAGGCCATCGACTGGGCGCTGTTGGGTGAGTTCTCGTCGGATGGCCCGAACATCATTAGCGATGGCCACCAGAAGCGGTTGATGGAGTCCTGCACCATGGCTTTCTGGTCGTCAGTGCCCTCTTGCATCATGGTCAGCAGAATTTGATAACCCTGGCGCTGATGGAAGCTCTCTTCCTTGCACACGCGAACCATGGCGCGCGCGTAGGGGCCGTAAGAGGTGCGCTGTAGCGGTACCTGATTGACGATGGCTGCGCCGTCGACCAGCCAGCCGATGGTGCCCATGTCAGCCCAGTTGAGCGTTGGGTAGTTGAAAATACTGGAGTACTTGGCGCGGCCATCGTGAAGCTTGTCGATCTCTTCGTCGCGGTCGGCACCCAGAGTTTCCATGGCGCTATAGAGGTACAGGCCATGACCCGCCTCATCCTGAATCTTGGCCATTAGCTGCAGCTTGCGCTTAAGGGTTGGCGCACGTGTCAGCCAGTTACCTTCCGGCAGCATACCGACGATCTCGGAGTGCGCGTGTTGTGAGATCTGACGGATCAACGTCTTACGGTAGGCGTCCGGCATCCAATTCTTGGGTTCTATTTTAATTTCGTCATTGATGCGCTCCTGGAACTGGCGTTCCTCAGGACCCATCTCATCAAGCGTTTTGAGTTTGTTAGAACCGGTTTCAACGAGCTGCGCGTACATAAGACCTCCGCGGCATCGGACTATCAGGGAGTGTGATTTATCTTGTTTGAAGTATAGTGACACGAAATATTTTATCAATAACTATTTTTGTGTGTCGCTTTAAGACTTTGTGATTACGTATTAATAAAATATGATTGATTTATAAAGAAAAAATGATTCATGCTAAGTGATTCTTAATGCCATGTCTTTTTTAATAAAAACTGGTTGTTTGGAGGTCAATCGTTAAAGGTATAGAAATTGACACTACCACTTTGGTTGAATAACGATAGGTTTTGGTGAAGTAAAATGCTTGTATTAGTAAAAGTGCGATTCTTCCTGCCAGTTTGTGCTCTTAAATGCCGCCTAGCTATGAGCAAGCTCAGTCATGTTTGCTCAAAAATGGAGTAACTAGTGAGATATTACGACCCGCATGCACTTCAAATATTTATTACTGTCTGTGAAGAAGGGAGTGTCGCGGGTGCGGCGGAGAAAATTGCGATCGTGCCCTCCGCTGTCAGCAAACGTCTAAGTGCTTTAGAAGAGCAGGTTGGTGTCAAACTATTGGAGCGTAGTAAAAGAGGGGCAGTACCCACCCCAGCCGGAGAAGTATTATTAAGGTCTGCCAAAGAGACTCTCATTGCTCTTGAGAGAATGCACGCTGAACTAAGTGAGTTTGGTGATGGCGTGCAGGGAAATTTAAGAATCTTGGCAAGCCTGTCTGTTATCTGTCAGTTCCTCCCGAAGCAGATCAGCACTTTTATGCAAGCTCATGAAAAGGTGCGCATTACCCTTGAGGAAAAGGTCAGCTCGCTTATCACCAGAGGTATTGAAGAGGGTCGGGGAGACATAGGTATCTGCTGGGAGGATGCCCACACTAAAAACCTTTATTCTCAGCCATACCTTACTGATCAGTTAGCGATTGTCGTCAATGCTCAACATCCATTGGCGGACAAGGCCAGCCTTTTTTTTGAAGACACGTTACCCTATGATCATGTAGAGATTCTTCCAGGTAGCTTGGTCAGTTTGACACTGCAAAGAGAGGCTGCTGCACTAGGCAACCCCATCAGATTTCGTATACACGTCACTACATTTGATGCGGCTTGTCGGATTGTTGACTCTAACATTGCTATTGCGGTGGTTCCGCTGGAAGTTGCTACGCTATACGAAACAGCAATGAACATTAAAGCCATCCCGCTCAACGATTCTTGGGCAACCCGCGCTTTCGTAGCTTGCGTGAGGGATTATGCAAAACTTAGTGTTCCGGCAAGGGCGTTGTTCGATCATTTGACCAATATAAATTGAGGAAAATTGGCAAGTTTTTGAAGCGAGGCTTTTAGAAGGGCGAGACTAAAACTATGATTAAAGATTAATCTCGCCAGGACATAACACAATATCGTCAGCTGATTTTCTCTAGTTTACACTTGTGTTGCTGAGCCTTTTCCACGTAATGGCTAGCATTTTCTCTTATCTCAGCAATGGCCTTATCAGAAAGCTCACGAACAACTTTTGCTGGCGCACCTACAATCAGTGAGTTATCCGGGAATTCCTTGCCTTCGGTAACGACGGCACCGGCAGCAACAAGGCAGTTCTTACCGATGACTGCACCATTTAAAATAATCGCTTGAATTCCGATTAAAGAGTTATCCCCCACGGTACAGCCATGTAGCATTGCTTGGTGACCAATAGTGACACCACAGCCAATTTTTAGTGGGTAACCAGGGTCGGTGTGTAAAACTGCGCACTCTTGGATGTTGCTCGCTTCACCAACTTCAATGAGCTCGTTATCACCTCTAAGCACTGCTTGATACCAAACACTGCTTCCGTTCGCTAGAGACACATTGCCGATGACATCAGCAGTGTCTGCCACAAAGGTATTGGTGTGGATATCAGGCTGTTTTCCATTATATCGATATATTGACATAGTGTTGCTCCACTTTTTTATTGGAATATCAGTGGCCTAAGCTAAGCATGCTGTTTGGCAGCCACATCGCAATCTGGGGGAAAATCAGCACCAGCGCTAACCCTATTACCATCAACATTACAAAGGGTACTGAACCACGGATAATCTGGCCGATCGGTGCGTTGGTCACTGCCTTGATAGTGAATAAGTTCATTCCCACTGGCGGTGTAATCATCGCTAATTCCAAATTAATGACTAGCAGAACTCCGTACCAGATTGGGTTAATGTCCAACAGTGCCAGAACTGGCATAACGACAGGTGAAGTGATCAAAATAATTGCAATGGACTCTAGGAACATGCCGAGTATAAAGATCATTAACATCATTAGGATCAGGAAACTATAGACCCCTAGGTCAACATTCAATACAAACTCAACAATTTGCTGTGGAATCATCATCTTAGTCAGTGCATGGCTGAAAATTGCGGCACTTGCCAGGATCATAAATAGCATGGCGGAGGTACGGCTGGCATCAATGGCTGACGTCCATATCTCACGTAGACCTATGCTGCGATAAACCAACAAACCGATTAATAACGCCAGTGTCGCGCCAATGGCCGCTGCTTCGGTCGCAGTAAAGACTCCTAAATACATTCCTCCTAGCACCATGGTAGGCAAAGCAATTGCCCAGCCAGATTTTCGGACGGCCTTAATGGCCTCCGCAAGAGATGCCCGTTGTGCCCGTTTGGCGTGGCGTTGATGAAAGGAGGTCCCAATCATGAATATCCCGGCTAGCATTAGGCCTGGGAGTAGGCCCGCCATAAATAGCCCGCCTATAGAGGTATCCGTGGCAACGCCATAGATGATCATGGGGCCGGAGGGGGGGATCAGAATTCCTAGCGTGCCGCCGGCAGCGACGAGTCCATAGGCTACTTTAGGGTCGTAGCCGTAGCGAATCATCTGTGGAATCGCTACCGCGCCAATGGTCAGCGCTGTCGCCACACTTGAACCTGAAATGGCGGAGAAGATCATGCATGCCATGATTGTGGCTATCCCTACACCACCTGGCAGGTGACGGGTCAGTGTATAGGCAGTGTCATAAAGGTCATCTACGATGCGGCCACGAATCATGATATGGGCCATATACGCAAACAGAGGGATAGCCAGAAGTACATACATACTGACCTTATTGAACACTATCTCAGTAAGGCCGCCCAAGGAGCCAGGCGTTCCCGCGAGCAGAGCAGCACCAAAGATCGACAAGCCGGCAAAGATGGGGAGGCCGGTAAACAGTAATAGAACTAAGCCAAGTAGGATGAATAGTATCGTGATCATAATCAGTGTTCCTCTTCCTGACATGAATCGACGAACGCTTTGCCACCGAAGCACAATCGTAGCAATGAGTCCAGGCATACCAGCAGCAGCATTACTCCACCCAGGGGAATCAACAGCTGTAGCCAGAACAGGGGAATCTCCACGTACCCCAACGTGGTCATGCCAAGCATTTTTGAGAACATGGCGGTCTGCCAGCCATCGACCACTAAGTAGAGCGCGACGAGTAGCACAGCAGACATCGACCAAGCCTGTGCTCCACGCTGGCGACGGCCTTGAAGACGCTCGGTGAACAAGTCGACACCCAGGTGTCGGCCTTCTCGAAGGGCAGTTGCAGCACCTAACATTACGATGCCAACTAAGATGAAGGTCACTACATCGTCAATCCAGAGAGAGGGTTGTCCAAGTACATAGCGAGCCAGTACGGCGTAACTTATCAGCGCTAGCGCCACCAAAACGCTAGCTGCAGATATCGCCATAGCGATGGTGGTCATCCAATACACCAACTGGCTCAATAAACGGCATACCAGCGGCGGATGAAATACGTCTGCCTCCCCTGTAGGGGGCTTCGCATAATTATTCATAATCTATCCTTTCGGGGAGTATTATTACTCCCAGCCCGGCTGTTATTGAGGGAGGAGGTGGCCCTCATCCTGCTACGCATGTTGATAGTGGAAATATCTTGGTAGCTTAGAGTTGTTTAATCAGATCAATCAGCCGTTCACCATCGTCGGCACTCTCAATGAATGCTTGCTCAACCGCCGGTTGCATCGCAACCCGAAGAGCTTCTACTTGGTCGTCGGATAGTACAGTGACCTCCATATTGTTCTCTTTCAATCTATCGATCCCTGCAGAATCGATTTCGTTGGTTTCCGGTAGCAATACACTTTCGGCGTTAGAGGCTGCGGACTCGACCAAACTCTGGAGGTCTTCTGGCAGGCTTGCCCACCATTGTGGATTAACAATAATGTTCTGGTAGACCGTTATCAGATTGGAGGCCGCCGCGTAGTCTTGAACTTCAAAATAGCGCCGTGAATAGACAGCATCGGTGCTGGTGACGGCGGCATCGATGACCCCAGTCTGCAGCCCCTGATAGACCTCCGAGCCAGGCATTGTCGCGGGTGAAGCTCCCATTGCGATCAGGCCAGCATCAAATACCCGGCTCAATCCGCGAATTTTAATACCCTGAAAATCGCTGGGGGCAATGAGTGGTTCGTCAGAAGAGGTAAATGCCGCATTATTGGCGTCTAACAACCATGCCAGATTTTTGACCCCCTTGGATGCCATCTTGTTATTCAGTATTTCTGCTGCTTTGGAGGTTGGGAACTGATCCAGCTGGCGGCTATCAGTCATCAAATAGGGGATGTTAAATACCTGCATCTCAGGAATGGTGCCACCCCATAGAAGGTTAACAATCGATGCTGCTTCAATGCGGCCGCGCGCAACAGCGGCATGGTATTCCGTAGGGCCGTAGAGCTGAGCGCCTCCAAATACTTGTACTTCGATGCGCCCATTGCTGATACTTTCCAATTCCTCCGCGAAAGCTTCAATTGCCTGTGCAACATGATGTGAACCAGGAAGTTGATGAGCGAGGCGCATAGTGTAGTCAGCGGCTGCAACAGTACCGATTGAACTAGCGATAGTGATTGATGCAATGAGTGTTTTGATAGCTACTTTCATGATGATTTCCATTATTGTCGTTGTCTTTATAGCTGTCTTATATGAATCACATGGCAGAGATTGGTAAAGGCGTTATATCAGGGGGGCCAGTCTCCCTAGTACTTCTTCGGTGTGCTCTCCTATTCTGGCTAGTGGGTAGCGCACTTGAGGGCGTTTACCTCCCATCATTAACGGCAGTAGTACGACATCGGTGGAGCCGCCGTCATCGGTCTGCATAGGCACTAATCCGCCGCTCGCTTTTAGGTGTTCGTCTTGCAGCAGTTCGTCGGGACGGGTAATGGGTGCATAAGGTAAACCTGCAGCATCCAGCTTTGCTGAGAGTTCATCGATGGAATGCTGCTTGAGTGTCTCGCCTAGGGTTGCTAACAAACCATCACGGACTTCTAGGCGCTGTTCGTTTTTCTGCAGCGCTGGATCGTCAAGTAGGTCTTGTCTTTCTAGTACGTTACATAGAATTTCCCACTGCTTGTCGCTAACAGCCCCAATAAACAACTGCTCGTTATTAGCTAGCGTGAAGACATCGTAGATGGTCCAGGGAGAGACCCGCGATGGCATGGGCGGTGGCACGTCTCCAGACATGGCAGCCTGCTGCATATGGGAGGCGGATAGAAACACGCAATTCTCAAACAGTGCGCTTTGAATTTCTTGCCCATTGCCGGTTTTGCCACGTTGCAAAATTGCAGCAAGCACCCCTATCGCACCAAACATTCCCCCCATAATATCGTTTACAGAGGCGCCAGCGCGTAATGGTCGGCCTTCGGGGCCGGTCATATAAGCTAGCCCGCCCATCATTTGAACGACTTCATCAAGGGCCAAACGGTTTTCATAGGGGCCGGGTAGAAATCCTTTATGAGACACATAGATAAGTTCGGGAAACTGTGCTGATAGTGCCTGGTAGCCTAGCCCTAATGAGTCCATCAGCCCAGGGCGAAAGTTCTCAATCATGACATCGGATTCGGCTAACAGTGCTAAAAGGTTCGCCTTTCCTTCGGGAGACTTAATGTCGAGCACTACGCTTTTCTTATTACGATTATAAGTGCGGAAAAAGCCCATCCCTAGTCCGGTCATCTGGCGTGTTTTATCGCCGCTTGTTGGCTCAATCTTGATAACTTCGGCGCCTAAATCTGCCAGGATCATGCCGCAAGTGGGGCCCATAACCATGTGACTAAATTCAATGACTCGGATACCTTCAAGGGGTAGCGTGGTCTTACCTAGAATAGAACTGTTCATAATAACCTCGTTACACTTCAGCAGATTGATGACTCGGCTGGTACGATTTTGGTAACCCTGCTTTCCAGAGAGTGCCGTGCATTTCCTCACCTTCCAGCCAGTTCGCCAGCTTCTGCCTAAGTGTTAACAGCTTGGGAATATCTATCTTGGTTTCATATCTCATGCTACCCAGCATGTAGGCCAAATCTTCAGAGGCTACGTTGCCACTTGCTCCTGGTGCATGAGGGCAGCCACCGATCCCAGCTAGAGATGCGTCGAAGCGTGTGATCCCTGCATCAAGCGCCGCGTAGGCATTGGCCAATGCGAGGCCTCGAGTATCGTGAAAGTGAGCTCGCCAGCACTTATCCCCCACTAGCTCAATGGCTTGTCCAAATAACTCTCGCACCATAGCTGGGTCGGCGTAGCCTACGGTATCCGCCATGCTGACGTAGTCAGCACCTGCTTCTAGCGCTGCCTGCATAAGTCGCAGAACCTCGCTACTGTCCACACTCCCCTGTAAAGTGCAGCCAAATGCCGTACCAATGCCCGCTTCGATCAATATCTCGGAGCCAGCGTTATCTTTCGCAGTTTTGATACGTTCCACCTCTGTGATCATTTCGTCGGGTGTTTTTCGCACATTGGCCAAACTGTGCTGGTGACTGGCAGAAATAGGCAGGATCATCAAGTCTGCACCGCTGGCGATGGCTCGCTCAGCTCCCTTAAGATTAGGCACAAGGACTGATACGAATAAACCGGGGAGTGTTTTGGCATAGGTCACAAGTTCCGCTGTATCCGCTAACTGCGGAAGCAGCTTGGGCGGAACGAAGGAACCTACCTCTATCTCGCGCATGCCCGCTACATAGGCGTCATGAATCCATGCTAGTTTTTTTTCGGTTGGCAGAGTTGACGCAATACTTTGTAGCCCGTCACGTAACCCCACCTCATTAATGACAGCCTTGCCTCTTGTTATTTGTTGCATCGCAGTATCTCGCTGAGTGTCGTCATAGTTGTTGTTATGAAACTTAAGACACTTGCTAAATACCTAAAAGGTCGGAATCATCAGCTAATCAGTTCCGATTCGGAACGAATACATAAAATTAATAATAAACATATGGTTAAAGTGTTTTAATGTTTTAATTGCGAGATAACTTAGACGTTGGTACATAGGTTAATACTCGCTTTTGATACTTCTTCTGATTGTTTGATCCTAAGTGGTCTCTAATGCAGCGGTTCTATCAGGAACTTTTTGCTTATAGTGACATTGAGATAAACAACATGCTGGGCTCATACACGACATCAATTAAACATGAGATTTCTCATGCTCAGGAAGAAAATGTCGTAGCTAGATGAGGTAAATCACCGCCGCATAAGTCTTTCACAGAGCTTATGCGGCGGCGTATGGCTATATTGGGGGCAAATGCTTCAATTTTCTGATGAGAACCGCAAACGTTTGCTTTTTGTCTCCATCGACTTCGTTCGGTCTAGTGACACGAGTCACAACATCTAAGAGCTGAATCAGCGTAGATCTTTGACGCGTCTGGCCTTGCCTAGCGAACGCATCACGCTCTCTACCGGGCACACTTCAACCTGGGTGCTGATACCAATATATGTCTTGATGGCATGCTGAAGCTGTTTCGCAGCGTTTTCACAGGCCACGGGGTCGCGGGCGATGTCATGATGATTTGCCTCTACACGAACAAGCACCATGTCCATATTGCCTTGGCGGCTGACTTCGATCTCGTAGTGGGGAGAAAGCGACGCGATCTTGAGCAGTTGCTCCTCGATTTGGGTGGGGAACACATTGACGCCGCGGATGATCAGCATGTCGTCGCTGCGGCCGGTGATTTTGTCGATGCGGCGCATGGGCCGCGCGGTGCCCGGTAGCAGACGAGTCAGGTCGCGGGTGCGGTAACGAATCACCGGTAGGCCTTCTTTGGTCAAGGTGGTGAACACCAGCTCGCCGTATTCGCCGTCTGGCAGCACGTCACCGCTGATCGGGTCGATGATCTCGGGGTAGAAATGATCTTCCCAGATGGTTGGACCATCTTTGGTTTCCAGACACTCCATGCCCACGCCCGGGCCCATTACTTCAGAGAGGCCGTAAATATCCAGGGCGTCGATGCCTAAGCGCTGCTCCAAGGCCGTGCGCATGCTGTCGGTCCAGGGTTCGGCACCGAAAATGCCGGTGCGCAGGGGCAGCGTGCGCGGATCGATGCCTTGGCGCTCCATCTCGTCAGCGATGTTGAGCATATACGAGGGGGTGACCATGATGATGTCCGGCTGGAAATCACGGATCAGCTGAACCTGTTTCTCAGTCTGGCCGCCCGACATGGGGATGACCGCGCAGCCCAGGCGCTCGGCACCGTAATGCGCGCCCAGCCCGCCGGTAAACAGGCCGTAGCCATAGGCCACATGTACTTTGTCGTTGCGACTGCCTCCAGCGGCACGGATCGAGCGCGCCACCACATCGGACCACACATCAATATCCTGCTGGGTGTAGCCCACCACCGTGGGTTGCCCGGTGGTGCCGCTGGAGGCATGGATGCGCACAATCTCGCTCATCGGTGTGGCCAACATGCCAAACGGATAGTTGTCGCGCAAATCGGCCTTGGTGGTGAACGGCAGTTTGGCGAGATCGTCAAGCGACTGGATATCGTCGGGGTGTACGCCAGCCTTGTCGAAAGACTGGCGGTAGAACGGCACATTGTCGTAAGCGTGCTTCAGGCTCCACTTCAGGCGCTTGACCTGAGTGGCGCGCAGCTCGTCGACGCTGGCGGTTTCCAAGGGGTCGAGAGTCGCAGTGTCGATACGCGTAGCGGGCTGATTCATCAGGGTCTCCGGTCAGGCAAGTTGTTATTGGGCTACGTTTTATGAGCTTTGCTCAGGGTGAGGGGCTTATAAGCGCTCAATGATCAGAGCAATGCCCTGTCCGACACCAATACACATGGTGCATAGCGCAAAGCGCCCTTGCCGACGTTCGAGTTCATGCAGGGCGGTAGTCACCAATCGAGCGCCGCTCATGCCCAGCGGGTGGCCAAGTGCAATGGCGCCTCCGTTGGGATTGACGTGCTCGGCATCATCGCTCAGTCCCAAGTCACGCATGACCGCCAAGGCCTGAGCCGCGAAGGCTTCGTTAAGTTCGATGACGTCCATTTGGTCAAGGGTAAGCCCAGTCTGGGCGAGTACCTTGCGGGTAGCGGGTGAGGGGCCGAATCCCATAATGCGCGGCTCCACGCCAGCGGTGGCCATACCCACCACACGAGCGCGTGGCGTGAGGCTGAAGCGTTCCGCCTGCTCGGCAGATGCCAGCAGTAGCGCGCAGGCGCCATCGTTAACCCCCGAGGCATTTCCCGCTGTCACACTACCGCCTTCGCGGAAGGGCGTGGGCAGCTTGGCAAGCTGCTCGGCGGTCGTAGTGGCGCGCGGATGCTCATCGGTATCCACGATCAATGGGTCTTGTTTGCGGCGGGGTATCTCGACGGGCACTATCTCTTCGCGCAGGCGGCCTGCCTCCATCGCGGCGGCGGTGCGCTGCTGACTGCGCAGCGCAAAGGCATCCTGATCTTGTCGAGAAATGCCAAACTGCTCCGCTACGTTTTCAGCGGTTTCGGGCATGGAATCCACGCCGAATTGAGCTTTCATAGCGCGATTGATAAAGCGCCAGCCGATGGTGGTGTCGAAAATATCAGCTTGGCGTGAAAAGGCTTGTTCGGCCTTGCCCATTACGAAGGGCGCCCGCGACATCGACTCGACCCCTCCAGCGATCATCAATCCCGCCTCGCCGGTTTTAATTGTGCGGGCGGCATTGCCTATCGCATCCATGCCTGAGCCGCACAGCCGATTAATGGTAGTGCCGGGTACCTCGACCGGCAGCCCTGCCAGCAGCGCGGACATGCGCGCCACGTTACGGTTATCTTCCCCGGCCTGGTTGGCGCAGCCGTAAAAGATATCGTCAATCAATGACCAGTCGACGCTTGGGTTGCGTTCCATCAGAGTACGCATCGGAATGGCCCCCAGATCATCGGCACGCATGCTGGAAAGTGCGCCGCCGTAGCGACCTATCGGGGTGCGAATGGCATCAATGATCAGTGCGTCTTTCATTGGTTATCTCCAGCAGCAGTATTTTCTGCGTCAGTATCTTCCAGGCGGCGTACGCTGCCGCGAATTTTGTAGGAACGTCCGCGGAACAAGGCAATGGTATCGCCGTGCTGATTGCGCAACGTAATGTCGTATATGCCGGTGCGGCCACGGCGACTGCGCTCTTCGGCGGTGGCGGTGATCTCGTCGCCTAGCTGGCCAGGGCCGAGGTAGTCGATATTGCAGCCAGCGGCGACGGTGGCTTCATCGTAGCTGTTGCAGGCAAACGCAAAGGCGGAATCGGCCAGGGTAAATAGAAATCCGCCATGGCAGTTGCCGTGCCCTTGAACCATATCTTGACGCACGGTCATGGTCAGTTCAGCGAAGCCGGGGGCCACGCGGGTAATACGCATGCCTAGCCCTTGGCTGGCATGGTCGCGGGAAAACATCGCGTCGGCACAGGCTTCCGCCAGCTGTTGTGGGGTCAGTTGGGTATCACTCATGAAAGCTTTCCTCGCTCAAGGCGTTGCGCCGTAGCAGAAATGAGCTGCGATAGCGCTGTTCACCGTAGCTCTGCTGTAGATGCGTCAGGGTGCGGTGAACGAAGGGCAGGCCCAGTGAGTCTGCCCAGGCCAAGGGGCCGCGGGGGTAGTTGACGCCGGCCTGCATGGCCAGGTCGCCATCCTTGGCACTGCAGACACCCTGGAGTACGGCGTCGGCAGCTTCATTGGCGAGCATAGCCACGCTGCGCAGCACCACCAGCCCTGGGGTGTCGGTTAGCCAAGCCACGTCGATCCCCAGGCGTTGGAAGAACGCCGTTGCCAGTTGGCGGGCTTCAGGTGATGTGGTGTGGCTGGCAGCAAGTGCGATGGCGCTGGCGTTGCGGTAGTCCAGGCACAGGTCGAACAGGACCAGGGCGTTGAGCCCTTCATTGACCGCGCGCTCGGCGGCGCACCGCCCGTCGCTAAGAGCCAACACCAGGTCACCCAGATATAAGCGAGGCGTGCCATCTGGCTGGAGTGATTCGCGACGAACGACGTCGAGCCCAGCTTCCTGGGCGCGCTCCAGCAGTGGAACGATCACGCCAGGGTCGCCCTGTACGACAAGTGCGGGTAGTTCCGCGTTTGCTGGTGCCGCAAACTTAGGTTGTGGCTTCGCAGCGTTTTCACCCGCGTAGTCAAAAAAGCCTTGGCCCGATTTGCGCCCCAGGCGTCCGGCTTCCACCAGCGCTTGCTGTACTAAGGAAGGTTCGAAACGGGTGTCACCGTAGTAGGCATCGAACACCGAGCGGGTCACGGCGTAGTTAACGTCATGACCGATTAGGTCCATCAGCTCGAAAGGCCCCATACGAAACCCGCCCGCCTGGCGCAGCAGCGCATCTATCGTGGCGGCATCGCTGGCACCTTCCTGCAGCAGACGTAGCCCTTCAGCATAGAATGGCCGTGCCACACGGTTAACGATAAACCCTGGAGTAGAGCTGGCGTGCACCGCGACCTTGCCCCAGGCAACGGCAGTGGCGTACAGGGTTTCAGCAACCTCGCTGGTGGTCGCCAAGCCCGACACTACTTCCACCAGCTTCATGATGGGGGCAGGATTGAAGAAGTGCATTCCCGCCATGCGCTCTGGGTGTTCAAGGTTCGCGGCAATGGAGGTAATCGACAGTGACGAAGTGTTGCTGGCGAGCAAGGTGTCCGCTGTGCATAACGCTTCCAACTGGGCGAATACCTGACGCTTGATCTCAAGATTTTCGACGATAGCTTCGATAACCAAACGGCTGTCGGCTAAGGCATCGATAGTATCGGCGGGCTGCAGGCGAGCAATAATGTTATCCACATCCCCTTGGTTCATCTTGCCCTTGGCAACACGCTTTTCCAACTGGCGGCGAATGTTCTCAATGCCCGCTTTGGCGGCACCCGGTTGATTGTCATGCAGGATGACTGAGTGGCCAGCTTGAGCGGCAACCTGAGCGATACCGGCACCCATGGCGCCTGCGCCGATCACGCCAATAACGGCGGACGTGGGGAGGGCTGACATCTCACTCTCCCTTGAAGGTCGGACGACGTTTCTCGATAAAGGCGCTGACGCCTTCGCGGTAATCTTCGGTGCGTCCGGCTAGGCGCTGCAGATCACGTTCCAGGTCGAGCTGTTCGTTGAAGCTGTTATCGCTGCTGGCGTGCAGGGCGCGCTTGATCAGCGCCAAGCCGCGCGTCGGTTGAGTGGCCAGGTGGCGAGCCATGTTCATGGCTTCTTCCTGTAGCGCCTCATCATCGACGCAGCGCCAGATCATGCCCCACTGCTCGGCGGTCTCGGCGGGAAGTTTGTCACCCAACATTGCCAGGCCTTTGGCGCGCGCCATGCCGACCAAGTTAGGCAGTGTCCAAGTTCCGCCGGAGTCTGGAATCAAGCCGATCTTACAGAAGGCCTGAATAAAGCTTGCCGAACGCGCGGCCAATACGATGTCGCAGGCCAGGGCGATGTTGGCGCCGGCACCTGCGGCCACGCCGTTCACTGCACAAATAGTCGGGAACGGCATGTCTTTAAGGGCGCGCAGCATAGGGTTGTAGCGCTTCTCAAGCGACTCACCGAGGTCGGGAGCTTGCTCGCCGGGTGCGACGCTGCGGTCGGAAAGATCCTGACCGGCACAAAAGCCTCGGCCGTTGCCGGTCAGTAACAAAGCGCGAACGCTTGCGTCCTGACGCACGGCTTTTAGCGCCTTACGCATCTCGGCATGCATGTCAGTATTGAAGCTGTTCAGGCTGTCGGGGCGGTTCAGCGTGATACGGGCGACGCCGTCTTCCACGCTGTAAAGCAGGGGCGCTTGGCTCATGGGGAGTATCCTTGTGTCAGTGCCCTTGAAAAGTGGCAGGTCGTTTTTCTTGGAAGGCGCGAATGCCCTCTTCGCGGTCAGCGGTGCCCGCTAGCAAGGTGAACGCATGGCGTTCAAAGCGCAGTCCGGTGGTTAGGTCGGTATCCATCGCCTTGTGTAACGACTCCCTTGCTAAGCGCACGGCCAGCGGTGCCTTGGCGGCAATGCGCGTTGCAATGGCCATGGCGCGCTCAAGGGTTAATTCGGGCTGGGTAATCTCGCTAATCAGGCCTGCTTCAAGGGCGCGGCGAGCGGAAATGGGCTCGCCAGTCAGCACCATCTGGGTGGCCAGTGATTTGCCCACTGCCCTTAGCAAGCGCTGGGTACCGCCAGCGCCGGGCATGATGCCTAGATTGATTTCGGGCTGGCCGAACAGGGCGTTTTCACCGGCGATGATGATGTCGGCATGCATAGCCAGCTCGCAGCCACCGCCCAAGGCATAGCCATTGACGGCGGCAATGATCGGTTTGCGAAAACGCGTAATGGTGGCCCAGTGGTGCTGGCGAGGATCTTCCAGCATGCCCACCAAGTCACGTTCAGCCATCTCGTTAATATCCGCACCGGCGGCAAATGCTTTTGCATTGCCGGTAATCACCACGGCGCGAACGTTGTCGTTACTATCCGCGTCGCTCAAGGTGTCGGCGAGCTCGCCGAGAAGCTGCGTATTTAGCGCATTCAGTGCTTCTGGGCGATTCAGCGTGATGCATAAAACGCCCTCAAGGGGTGGGGGTATTTTGAGCGTAGTGGGCATTGTTACCTCAGTTCGGCCTGTGGCGCACAGGATGAATATCTGTCGAGTATAGGTTTATTTTGATACACATCAATATTGTTTGATTGTTGTTAGTGTGTCGCTTATTGGTGTTTTTGATAATTTATGTTTTTTTAACAATGGCTTGTATGTATTTATAGCGAGTGAGTGATAGTTGTTAGACCATGGTATGAAAGGTGGGAAATTGGCCCGAAAAGTGATCTTTAGCCCGTATATATCGAGTTTATTGATCGTGGTGGGCTAATTCTTAAGCAAGCGGCGCCAGGGAAAGCGTTTGATGTTTTGTTACGGGAAAGATAGTCTTCTTTACTATAGCGTATCAAAAAAAATAAGTGAGTGCAGGAGCGCCCCCATGACGCAATCAGCGCAGCAGATGTTTGACCTTCACCGTGACATTCTTGACCAGGCTGTCGACGCCATTTCTAGGCGTAATTTCTGGACGCCCTATCCAGAAAGCATGCGCAAATACCCTGAGGATGCCGTTAAAGCGGCACCATCGAGATTTGAGTCACTGCTCAATCAACCATTCGCGCTGAATCGTGTTGGCAGCACCCAGCAGGTGGGTGGCGAAGTCTCACCCTATGGGTTTGAACTTGGCATTACTTATGACCAGCCAAACCCTGACGAGCTGATAGCGGCCATGCAGGTCGCAATGCGTGACTGGCGGAGTGCCGGGGCTGAGGCGCGTGTGGGAGTATGTCTGGAAATCCTGTCACGGCTAAATACCATGAGCCCTGAGATCGCCCAGGCGGTGATGCATACTAGCGGCCAGGGGCCGTTAATGGCGTTTCAGGCGGGTGGGCCGCATGCCCAAGATCGCGGCCTTGAAGCAGTGGCCTATGCCTGGCAGGCGATGGCGCAGATTCCTGCTACCGCACAGTGGGTTAAGCCCCAGGGCAAGCATGATCCCATTGTCATGGATAAGCGTTTTCACATAGTGCCACGCGGCATCTCGTTGGTGGTGGCCTGTTCTACTTTTCCCACCTGGAATACTTATCCTGGCTTGTTTGCCAGTCTGGCGACAGGCAACCCCGTCATTCTTAAACCGCATCCTGGCGCTATTCTGCCAGTGGCAATGACCGCACGGGTTGTTCAACAGGTACTGGAGGAAGCGGGCTTTGACCCTTGTCTGGTTAGCCTGATACCCGACACTGTCGATGCACCGCTGACGAAAACGCTGGCGCTTGATCCTGCGGTCAAACTGATCGATTTCACCGGCTCCAATGCCTTTGGCGATTGGCTGATAGATAACGCCACTCAGGCTCAAGTGTTCGCTGAAAAAGCCGGTGTCAATACAGTCATTATCGACAGCGTGGAAAATCTCAAAGCGGTCACAGCGAACCTGGCTTTCTCGCTGAGCCTCTATTCCGGCCAGATGTGTACGACCCCTCAGGCCATTTATGTACCCAAAAACGGTATTGAAACAGCAGATGGCCAGTTAAGTTTTGACGACGTGGCGGCAGCGCTTGCCAAAGCCGTCCAAGCGTTTCTGAGCGACAACGACCGCGCCTGCACGGTGCTGGGTGCCCTCCAGTCGCGGGAGACGCAAGCTCGGATTGATGAGTGCCGTGACTTGGGCGAAATGGCCCTGGATAGCGAGCCGCGAGCGCACGCTCAGTTCCCTGACGCCCGCATTCACACGCCGCTTATCCTCAAGGTAGATGCAGCACAGAAGGCTACCTATAGCGAGGAACGCTTCGGTCCCATCAGCTTTGTCATCGCGACTGAGAATACCGCGCATAGCATTGAACTGGCGCGTCAGGTGATCCGGGAAAAAGGCGCGATAACCCTCGGTGGCTATACGACTGATGAGACAGTAGCCAACCAGTTCGAAGAGCTGGCGATGGAAGTGACAACCCCGCTCTCGTTGAACCTGGATGGGGGGATATTCGTCAACCAGTCGGCTGCTTTCAGTGACTTTCACGCCACAGGCGGTAATCCGGCAGCTAATGCCTCGCTATGTAACCAAGCTTTTGTCGCCAGCCGTTTCGTGGTGGTGCAAAGCCGTCGCCACGGCCAACCGAACTAACGGAGAACGTGATGCCTTACTATCGACTTGAAGGGGTGACGCCAGTGGTGCACCCAACCGCTTATGTCCACCCGACCGCAGTGCTCATCGGGGATGTGATTGTTGGCCCCAATTGTTACGTTGGCCCTGGCGCGGTGATGCGTGGTGACTTCGGCCGCCTGGTGCTGGAAGAGGGCGCGAACCTGCAGGATACCTGCGTCATGCACGGCTTTCCGGGCTGTGTCACTAAGGTTGAGAAAGATGGCCATATCGGCCACGGCGCGGTTTTGCATGGCTGCGTGATTGGGCGTGATGCCATGGTTGGTATGAACGCTGTCGTGATGGACGGTGCCCACATAGCGGAGCGCTCCATTGTTGCGGCGGCCGCGTTCGTCAAAGCGGGATTTGAGTGCGAGCCACAGTCATTGGTGATGGGGGCACCTGCAAAGGTTAAGCGGGCGCTGAGCGATGAAGAGTTTGCTTGGAAGCAGCAGGGTACTCAAGAGTATCAGCGTTTAGTGACCCGTTGCCGAGACAGCTTGGAGCCTTGTGAACCGCTGACAGAGCTCGATGCTGACCGCCCAACCTTACTGGCCGGTGATACACAGCCTAAGCAGCAGAGCATAGCGTAGCAAGGCGATAATTATGGTATGGCTCGCTACCACCGCGTCCCCCTTGGCGAGCCATCCCCCACCCAACCACAGGTTGATAGCCTCAAGCGGTCTTTGTAGTCGCCCCATAATCCCACTCCTTCCTGAGCGCCAAGTCTCAAACCTGAGTCGTCCGAAAACCTCGGCTGCCGTCACGGTAAACGATGATCAAATTTGAAGAGACAAAGTGTTTCAAGTCCATACGCAACTGTTGCAAGTTGGGGCACTGATTGCTGTCGATTGATTGAAAATCTAAAAAAACTCAGACAAGTAAATTGCTTCAACTATATGAATAAAAAGAAATTGTTGATAGTCGGCGCGGTCAATGCAAGTTGAACGGGACTGGCATACACCTTCGATGTTCGTCCGCGAAGAGAACCGCAGGTGAACATCACGACAATAATAATGCGTGGAGAACTTCCCGTGATGAGACATGTACTTCCTACAGGGCTCTGTAGCCTAGCCCTGCTGCTGCCTACGGGCACTGTCTTGGCCTCTGCCGGCAGCGAGGCTATCGACAGGCACTGTTCAGCCTGTCATCAGACCCAAAGTGGCCCCGAGAGCTGGAGCCGTATTAGTGCGCAGCGTAAGACCCCGGAAGGCTGGGACATGACGATCGCGCGCATGCAAACTATGCACGGCCTGGAGCTGCCCCAGGAAGCCCGCCGGGATATCGTCAAGTTCCTCGCCGATACCCGCGGCCTGGCGCCCGAGGAGAGCGCGTCCCAGCGTGAGCTGATTGAGCGACGCCTCAACCGTATTGAGTCCTTTGATCATCCCAGCTACCAGGAGATGTGTGCCCGCTGTCATACTGGTGGCCGCGCCCAACTGCAGCGCCGCCCCCAGGAAGAGTGGGAGAGACTGGTGCACTTCCATGTGGGCCAGTTCCAGACCATTGAGTACCAGTCCATGGCACGGGATCGTGACTGGTTCGATCTCGCCCTGAACGAGATCGCTCCCTGGCTGGCCGAGACTCAAAGTCTCGAAAATGAAGCCTGGGAGTCATGGCAGCAGGCCGAACAGACCTCTCCTGAGGGCGACTGGCAGCTCTGGGGGCACTGGCCCGGAGAAGGCGACTTTTATGCCGACGTGACTATTAACGCCGCTGAAGGCGAGGATGCCTACTCGCTTAGCTTGGACGGTGCTTTCACCAGTGGTCGTCCGCTCAGTGGCGAAGGCCAGGCCATCGTTTATACCGGCTACGAGTGGCGCGCCAACCTGAACCTCAACGGTCGTGATCTCAAGCAGGTGCTGGATCTCTCCGGCGCGCACCCCAGCGGGCGTATCTTCGACGACCATGACGAAGCGTTTGGGATGATGGTGGAGATGATTCCTCACGAAGCGGCCGAGCCTGCGGTGTTAGCCAGCCTGCCCGCTTCGCTCAAGGCCGGCGAGCGCAGCCGGCTGGTGCTGCTGGGCCACGGTCTTGGGGAAGGAGAGATCAGTCTGGGTGAGGGCGTCACCGTGCGTAAGGTGATCGAACGTAGCGACATGCGCCTAGTGCTGGACGTTGAGACTAGCACCGATCTCACACCCGGCTGGCTGGCTATGCAGATCGGCGAGATCAGTGCTGAGAGGCTGCTGGCTGGCTATCGCACGGTAGATCGTTTGGAGGTAAGTCCAGCGCTGGGAGTTGCTCGCATCGGCAACGATAAGACTCCGCCAGTGAGTGGCGTCTTCACCGCCGCCGGCTATCTGGACGGGGCTGATGAGACCATCCCGCTGGGGCAGGTACCGGTACGTTGGAGCGTGTCCCCCTGGGACGAGATCGCCGAGCGCGACGAGGATGCTAGGTTTACGGGCATACTGGACGCCGCCACAGGGATCTTCTCACCTGCCGGGGCTGGGCCCAACCCGCTGCGTCAGTACAACGCCAACAGCGTGGGCAACCTACGGGTGACCGCCAGTGTGGTAGGACAGGAGGCGATACAGGACGAAGCCCAACTGATCGTTACCGTACAACGCTGGAACAACCCGCCGCTTCGCTAGGAGATCACCATGGGAATTTTACAAGCCATACCCGAGAACCTGCACCGGATGGAAGTAGAAGGCCAGCCGTTGTGGTTCCATATCCCCACCACCAGCCTGTTCGCCCCGGATGCCCTCAGCGAGGAGCTGCTGGCTCTGGCCGGAAGAGAAGAGGGGCTCGATAGCCGGGCGCTGCCGGGCCACCTGACACATCAGGTCAGTAGCGACGATATCCAGGAACGGCTGCTACAGCTCAAGGCGCTGAAGCTGATCACCGATGGCGTTGTCCAGGCTTATAATCCTAGTGTAAAGGTGGAGCAGTTCCCGCTTTCTACCGTGGTGCTCAACGTCAACACCGGTTGCAACCTTAGCTGCAGTTACTGCTACAAGGAAGACTTGGATAACCCTCGGGACGGTAAGAAGATGGAGCTGGCCACCGCCCAGGCCTCTATCGAGATGATGCTGCGCGAAGCCCCGCAGCGGGATCGCTACAACATCGTCTTCTTTGGCGGCGAGCCGCTCAGCAACATGCCCTTGATCCGCCAGGTGGTGGACTGGGCTGAGGCGCGCATTCACGGGCTTGGTAAGGCAGTAGATTTCACGCTGACCACCAACGCCACGCTACTGAATGAGGAGAAGATCGCCTTCTTCGACGCCCATCGTTTTGGGCTTACGGTGAGCATGGACGGCCCCAAGGCGGTCCACGACAAAAACCGCATTGCGGTCAACGGCCAGGGCACCTACGATCTGGTCGCCAAGCGCATTAAGCCGCTGCTGGCCAGCTATCGCTCACGACCGGTGGGAGCCAGGGTGACCCTGACTCGTGGCATCACCGACGTTATCGGTATTCACGACCACTTGGTTAACGAGCTGGGTTTCGCCGAAGCAGGCTTCGCTCCAGTCACCTCCGGTGATATGGCTGACTACAATCTTACCAGCGACGAGCTCAAACAGGTCTTCGACGGTATGGTCGAGCTTGGTGAGCGGGCCGTGGCAGCCGCCATTCAGGGGCGCGATATCGGCTTCGGCAACTTCAACCAACTGCTCACCGACCTTTGGGAAGGGCGCAGCAAGGCGGTGCCCTGTGGGGCTGGCTTAGGGCTGGTTTCGGTGGATCATGCGGGCGATGTGCACCTCTGTCACCGTTTCACGGGCTCCGAAATGCCCACCTTCGGCAGCGTCCAGGAGGGGCTCGATCACGCAGGCCTCAAGCAGTTTATCGAGGCCAGGAGTGATCGCACCGAGCGTGGCTGCAGTAATTGTCGGATCCGAAATCTTTGCTCCGGCGGTTGCTACCACGAGAGCTATGCCCGCTATGGCGACCCCATGACCCCCACCTACCACTATTGCGACCTGATGCGCGACTGGGTCGATTTCGGCATTCAAGCTTACGCTCGCATCCTGCGTCATAACCCCGATTTTCTCGACGGCCCCCTGGCCGGGAGGCAGACAGCATGACGAATAACAAGAAGAACTTGACCGCCCTGGGGTTGGCGCCCCTCAACCGCAAGGCCCGCGAAATGGAACGGGCCGCTAGCCCAGAGGCCCTGGAAGAAGTGCAGGCCATGCAGACCATCGCCGGGTGCACTTCCAGCTTCGATCCAGGCTGGGAAGTAGATCCCTTCGGCGGCGTGGCTTCGCTGTGCCAGCCCATGGAAGCGGATCTCTATGGCTGCGCTGATCCCTGCTGGTGGCCTGCTCAGGTGCCGGACACTATGAACACCTACCCCAACTGGGGGGATGGAGCCGACCGCGCTGAGGATGATTGGCGCAAGTTCGATAGTGTCTATCCGGGAGACGATAAGTGATGAATAGCTCAGAAATTAAGCGGCTCAATCTGACCCTAATGGGGGTGCTGGCCTTCGCTGCCCAGTCTCTGGTAGTTAATGCTGCTGTTGCCGGTGCAACCAGCGCTGATGAAGCACGTGAGTATCTGGTAACCATGGCCCGTCCCAACCAGCTCTACGTGATTGATCCGGAGGCCCAGGAGGTAGTGCGTACCTGTGACGTAGAAGGCGCCTTTGGCTCTGGCACCCTGCAGCTATCGCCGGATGAGCGGATCGCCTATGTGCTGCACAATCGTTGGGAAGACGTAGTGGGGATTGACCTCACCAGCTGTGAGGAAGTCTTTCGTGCCAGTGGCTCAGGCAACTCAATACGCGCTAAATCCATCGCTTCCCTTGCCTTGAGTCCCGATGGCAGCCGCCTCTATAGCGTCTGGGATCGGGCGCGGCTGGGCCTTGACCACTACGAAGTATTGGAGCCCCAGCTAGCAGTCTATGACACCGCAGCCGGTCTTGATGCCGAGCCCCTGGCCACCTTCCCAGCACCGCGCCAGGTGACGACCATGGGGGCCGCCGAGGATGGTAATCTCTATCTCGCTGGCGCTGATATCTATCGGGTCGACCCGGCAAACGGCGAGACCGAGATCGCTATCGCCAACCGAAATTGGGATCGCCCCAGCTTTAGCCCGCCAGACTCCTTAGCCGTGTGGTCTATGGGAGAGGTAACCAACGAGTTCCTGCGCCCCTACACGGTGGCGGAGCATCCTGGCGAGGAGAGCGAGGCATGGCACTGGGGCATCAGCCGCGTCGACCTAGCCACCGGCGAGACCGAGAACAAGGAGATAGCCCCTTTCGAGTTCATCATCTTCTCTATGGTTTCTGATCCCCGGGAGCGGGACGTCTTTTATGGCGTCTACACTCAGCTCAGCAAGCTGGATGCCCGTACTCAAGAGATCGTGAAGGTGATCGATCTTGATCATACTTACTACAGCATTAATACTTCCTATGACGGCTCGCGGATCTACTTGGGCGGCGCTTCCAGTGATATCGCCATCTATGATGATGACTTCAATGATCTGGGGCGCATTCGCCTGCCCGGTGATATGAGCACCGCAACGCTGAAGGTGGCACGCTTCTAGATTGCCGCTGCATGATCCTTCTGGCCGGCGCTTGTGAAAGCGATCGGCCATTTTTGCTGGGGGCAACCCTTATAGTTGATGAATGAAGAGAGCGTCGATGCGCGAGCCTGACTTCACCCGTGACACAGGGGCGCTGCCCTGGGGCTGGCTTTACCGCCCCCTCAAGGCGCGGCGCCTAGCGTTGGCCCGGCTGCTGACGCTGAGCCTAGTGGCGACCCTGCTGGCGCTGTTGCCTCCGTTGCTCACCCAGCGTTTGATCGATCACGGCCTTATGCAGGGGGACTTCAGCACCGTTGCCGCTTACGTCGCCGCCCTGGTGGTGTTGGGGCTCTCCGCCTTGGCCCTACAGGGGCTAACCCGCCTGCAGCATGTGGCGCTCTCTGCCCGACTATTGCTCTCGCTGCGTCGCTCCTTGCTTCGCCACCTGCTGCGCTTGGCACCGGCCCGCTGGCAGGCGCGAGGGCGAGGCGATCTGATGAGCCGTCTAGATGGCGACCTGTCTATCCTCCAGGGCTTCGCCCTGGACGGCCTGCTTAGCGGACTCTCCAATCTGTTAGGGCTGGTGGGAGCGCTGGCTATGATTGGCCTATTCAGCCCCATGCTGATGGCTCTGGTGGCCGTGCTAGTCCCCATCCAATGGCTGTGGCTGCGCGCTTGGCGCCCGGCGCTGACTCTCCGTCAGCAGGCACTTCGTGAGCAGAGCGGGGAACTCTCCGGCTTCTGGCAGGATACTCTGGCCCATGGCCCCTGGTTTCAAGGCCAGGCACTGGAGTCGTCGCGACTCAATCGTCTCCAGGGGCTTGGACACGAGCAGCTGCGACGCCTGTTGGCGGTGCGTCGGGTGGGCTTTCTCAGCGACGTGGGGCCCCAGCTGATCCTCTCTCTGGCCCGGGCCGGGGTGCTGCTGTTGGGCGGCTATCTGGTGATTCAGGGGCAGTTGCAACTCGGTGAGCTGGTGGCCCTGTTGGCGTATCTCGGTATGGTGATGGCCCCCATCGGTGGCCTGCTGGGTCTCTATGGGGGGTGGCAGCGGGCCCGGGTCAGCGCTTGCCGCTTGGCCGAGCTCTTCAATGAGCCTGCTATGCGTGACCCCTATCGGGGCAGTCGCCCTACCGGGCCTGGTGAGCTTTGTTTGAAGAGTGTACGTTTCCGCCATCCCGGCCAGTCCGGTTGGCTTCTGGATGGTATTGATCTCGCGCTTCCGCCGAGTAGCAAGGTGCTGATTGCCGGTCCCTCCGGGGCAGGCAAGAGCAGCCTAATCCGTCTGTTACTAGGGCTGGAGACGCTCGAGTCGGGCGAAATCCGTGTCGATGGCGTGCCGCTTGATGCGCTCTCCCGCCATCATTGGCTCAAGCAGGTTGCTTGGGTGGAACAGCACCCCAGCCTGCTACGCGGCAGCTTGGCCGAGACCCTGCGCGCCCTGGCCCCTGAGGCAAGCGATGCCGAGTTGATTGACGCGCTTTCCCGCGTTGGGCTCGCCGACTGGCTGACCGCCCTGCCGGAAGGGTTAGAGAGCGAGTTGGGTGACCTGGGGGGTAAGGTCTCTGGCGGCCAGCGCTCGCGCCTGGCCCTGGCTCGGGCACTGCTAAAAAAGCCTCGCCTAGTTCTACTGGACGAGCCAACTGCGGCGCTGGATCCAGTGGCTGCCCGAACCTTCGATGCCTTGCTTGATGAGGTGCTGGGAGATACCACTCGGCTGATCATCAGCCACCAAAGCGACCACTTTGGCAATCTGGATGCCTACTATCGACTCCAGCAAGGGCAGCTGGTCGCAGTGGAGACGGCGTCATGTCTCTAATTCCGGCCATCAGCCCGACCCTGGGGGTTATCGATAGTGGGGTGCCTCCTGGTATGTCCATGGCGCGTTTCCATTCGCCCAGCGGTGCTGACCCCGGGGATCGCCTTGGTCACGGCCGGGCGATCCTCGCCACCCTGGGCCACTATTTGCCGCTCACGCGGCTGGAAATCGCCTTCTACAAGCTATTCGAGGAGCGTCTCACCGCCAACGCCGCTGCCCTTGCTGCGGCCTTCGAGTGGCAAGCAGAGGCACCACCGGTTTGGCTGCTATGTAGTCTGGGGTTGCCCCGAGCCGACACGCGACTGCAGGAGGCGGTGGAGAGGCTACAGGCCGCGGGCACCCGCATCGTTGCTGCCAGCCCACGCTTTGGGGCGCCGGTCTACCCAGCCGCCTGGCCCGGGGTGATAGCGGTCAGCGGCGCCGCGGGACTGATGCCGGGCTCGCCACGGCGTGATCGGAATGGCCACTGGTACGCCTGCGTCTGGGCGGCTCGGGAGGGTAACGCTTGGCAACCCTGGCAGGTGGGGCCACCACCGATGGAGACTCCTCCTGCGCTGGGCGGGGCCAGCTTCGCTGTGGCCCATGCGCTGGGCTATTGGCTGGCGGAGTCAATCGGTGAAAGGGGAGCACTGCCAAGAGAGTGGGGCTCGGGCAGCGCTGGCCAGTCAGGGTGATCGGCCCACCAGCGGACTATCGCCATGGCTGCGGGGCCAGCGGCGGCCAATAGTGCCCGAGCCGCTGCGTGGTCGCCATCCTGCATAGCCTTGACCAAGGGCGCTAAGGGAATTCCCGCCACTGCCTGGATCCCCATTGGCTGGTCCGGGGTAAACACCAGCTCCCGCTCGGCCAAGTGGTTACCAATGATAGCCAGGCCGCGTCTCACTCGTACTTGAGCCCAAGGCTCTGGTAGATGTAGCGGTTGATGATCGGGCCAGTGACAGCGCGCCGTCCAGTAGGGCGCCGGATCGGCGTCTATCGACTCTTGATAGGCAGCCTGACGGTAGAAGTCGCGTCCAGCCCGGGCGAAACGCCAGTACTGGGCATCCTGACGGCGTTGGTGGAAGCGCTCTAGGGGCGCGATGCTGGTCTCCGCAAAGAGACTATTGAGAACTGGTGCTAGGCCGTGGGCTGAGGAGAGCGCGTTGAAAATGCCCTGTCCGGAGAGGGGATCGATGGCCATGGCGGCATCTCCGAGGCGCCAGAGGCGCCCCTCTCTCACTTGGGTGCGCCCCAGTAGGCTAGGGCGTTGGTAGTGGTGGCTAATCTCGG
The DNA here is from genome assembly GCF_024182575.1 of Halomonas sp. MS1. NCBI lineage: Bacteria > Pseudomonadati > Pseudomonadota > Gammaproteobacteria > Oceanospirillales > Halomonadaceae > Halomonas > Halomonas sp. MS1. The sequence continues at coordinate 1,161,471 of NZ_CP098926.1, read as the reverse complement.
CTTGGCCCCAGAGCTGTGCCAGGTCGAGCTGGGCGGCTAGCCAGGTGCTGGGGTCATGCCGTGCCCGACGTAGCGTCGCTTCCGGTAGGGCCAGCTGCAGATACTGCTGGCCTTTGAGCCGCGACCACCAGGCCCAGCCTCCACCGGGCAACGACAGGGCAGCACTGGCGGGGTCTGGGTCGGCGGCCTCGCCGCGTAGGATCCAGGCAGGGGTTGACCAGGGAGCGGCGTCGCGGAACTGGCGCCGCGCCGCTGCCCGTCCCCGGGCCTCCACGCCCCAGGAAGCAGTCAGTACGCGACCATCTGCCAAGCCCAGGCGAACGTCACTTTTCTGGCTCTCCAGGAACGTGACCCGCGCTTTGATCACTGGGATACCAGCCTCGTGAAGATCTTCCAGCAGGGCGGCATCGAAGGATGGACGCGGCAGCAGCCACTCGGCGTTGGGCGCTCGAGTTTTACCACCCCAGGTGACTCGCCGCGGCAAAGGACCCACCGCGCAAGCGGCGGCCCGGTGCAGCCCCAAGCTTTGTAGGGCCTGGAGGCTGCGCCGGGCAATGCCCTCGATGGCCCGGTAATCGCGTACACGCCCCACCAGGATGACTCGCCGGCCGGCGCGATGCAGCAGCATGGCCAGAGCGGCACCAGCGGGGCCGCCTCCGGCGATCAGTATCTCGCTATCCACGTCTTGGCGCATTAGAAGAACCCCCTTGGGGCTGGTGCGGTGCCAGAACTGGGTTAGATCAAACGATCATCACAACCGATTTCTGCTCTGTGTAATGCTCGATCAGTGAATCGCCGAGCTCGCGGCCAATGCCCGACTGTTTGAAGCCGCCGAAGGGCATGCAGGCGTCCAGCAGGTTGTGGCCGTTGACCCAGATACTACCGGCCTCGATTTCTGGTATCAGGCGATTGACCGCCGCAAGATCGTTGGACCAGATGCTGGCGGCCAGTCCATAAGGAGAGTCGTTGGCCAGTAACACGAGTTCGTTCAGATCGCGGAAGGTCTGGACCACGACCACCGGACCGAAGATCTCCTCTTGCACACAGCGGCTTTCCTGGGCCAAGCCGGTGATCACCGTCGGCTCGACGAAGTAGCCGATTTCGCTGCCTTTGCCACCGCCGGTGACGATGGTGCCGCCGTCGCTGCGCGCTTGTTCGATATACGCCAACACTCGTTGCTGCTGTTTGGAGGAGACCAGCGGGCCCAGGCTACTGGTGGGTTCACAGCCCGGTGCTAGCGTTAGCTGCTGGGCCTGTTCGGCTAGCTTAGTGACAAAGGTATCGTGGATCGACTCATGTACATAGATCCTCGATCCAGCGGTACACACCTGCCCCTGGTTAAAGAAGATTGCCTGAGCCGCGCCGGCAGCGGCTGCCTCGGCATCTGCATCGGCCAGCACCATCACCGGTGACTTACCACCTAGTTCCAGGGTGGTACGGGTCAGGTTCTCCATGGCGGAATGCCCGATCTGCTTACCCACGGGGGTCGATCCGGTGAAGGCTATCTTGTTGATTCCTGGGTGGCTGGCCAGCGCTGCTCCAGCGGTGTGCCCCAGACCGGTGACGACGTTGAGAGTGCCTGCCGGGAAACCTACTTGCTCGGCCAGTTCCGCCAGCAGCAGGGCGGTGAGCGGCGTGTCCTCGGCGGGCTTGAGCACGATACTGCAGCCGGCAGCTAGGGCCGGAGCGACCTTCCAGGTTGCCATCAGCAGTGGGAAATTCCAGGGGATGATGGCACCTACCACGCCGATGGGCTCGCGGCGGGTGTAGGCGACAATTTGCTTGCCTTCGGGCACGAAGGGCATCGAGGGTGTCATGCTACGACCCTCGATTTTGGTGGCCCAGCCCGCAGTATAACGGATAAAGTCGATGGCTAGAGCTACGTCCATATGCCGCGAAAAGGTCACTGGCTTGCCGTTGTCTAGTGTCTCGAGTAGGGCAAAGTCATCGGCGCGGGCTTCCAGAGCATCGGCGAGATCCAGCAGCAGCTTTTCACGCTGGGCTGGCCGCGACTTGCGCCAGTCACGGAAGGCTTCCCGGGCAGCACCGACCGCAGCATCAATATCGGTGGCATCACCCGCCGGAACCCGACTGATCACTTCCGCGGTGGCGGGATTATAGACATCCAGTGTCTGGCCGCTGGTGGCGGTGCGCCACTGGCCGCCAATAAAAAGAGCGTGGCTTTTGTCCAGCCAAGCTTGAATAGCAGTGGAGGGCTGCGTCATGGTTGTGCTCCTGTCAGACTGATTTATGATTGTTGTGAGTGCGTGCTAAGCATTGCACGCCTCTCATACTCCTTAGCAAGTACTCCCTAGCAAGCCCCGTGCCAGCTCAGGGAAATAATATAATCACAACAATATCAGTGAGTTGAAGGTTAGCTATGACGATATTCCTCCGCCGTCTCGTCGCCGGATACGACGGCTGTCGCATTCTGGGACAGCTCGCCGACCTCGCTGGGAGAGGCCCATGATCTCCAAAACAGTCCTGCGAACCCCTGACGTGATTCGCCAGGCCCGTGAACATCTGCTCCGTGACCAGCAACTACCGATGGGCATGCTCGATGCCAGTATCGACCGTTCTTGGCAGCGCTGCATTGAGCATGGACTGCAGCTTGGTAGCCTACCCGAGTTGCCGCGGCTCGACAGTAGCGAACTCCGCACTCAGCGTGAGATGCATCGTCGTCTTATCGAACTGGCTGACCCGCTGATCAGGCGAGTGACTGAGGACCTGCGTGGCTGCCAGTTGCTGCTGGCCACCCCGGATGCCACTGTGCTCAAGAGCTACGGACAGCGGTTCGTGCTTAATGATCGCTTCCACATCGGGGCCGGCATCAACCTGGATGAACGCTGGTTCGGAACCAATGCACCTGCCCTAGCGCTCATCGAGCGTGCACCGGTGCTGGTCAAGTCCTGCGAGCATCTGCTGTTCCCCGACAACCCCGTCTCCTGTGTCGCTGCCCCGCTGTTTGATCTCAACGGCGACTGTTTAGGATTGATCGACCTTACCTTTGAGGCCGACCACCCACGACCAGAAATTTTCCTGCGCCGAGTGCAGCAGCTCACGGGGGCGTTGGAGCAACGGCTGTTTTTCCACCATTATCAGCAGCGTTGGGTGCTCCAGGTGCACGCATCGTTGGCTGAGTTAGACAGCGTGAGCTGTGGTCTAGTGGCCATGAACGACTCGGGGCTGATCCTGGCGGTTGATTCTCAGGCCGCTCAATGGCTGGGCGAGGCCTCTGCCTCACTAATTGGTCGCCATATTGAAGAATTATTGGGCAATTCCTGGAAGGAAATCTGTCGCCAATGCGAACGGTGCTCGGTCTTGCTGGGGCTGCCGCTTACCGGCGCCCAACTGGTGGGGCGGCTTAATCCCCCGGATCAGTGGCAGCCAGCAATTTTGAGCGGAGAAGCCACGGTGAGGCCGGCGTCGCCTGAACCATCTCTCTCTCGTGGGCTTGAGGCGCTGGTGGAGGACTGGCCTGAGGCGCTGGCCCGGGAGGCTCGCCGGGCTTGCCGGGCACTGGAAGCGGGTTTACCTGTACTGCTGCAGGGCAAAACTGGCACCGGAAAAGAGCAGTTGGCTCGAGCACTGCATAGCAGTCTCGGTGAGCAGCTGCCCTTCGTGGCACTCAACTGTGCTGCGCTACCCGAAAGCCTTATCGAGGCGGAGCTATTCGGCTATGTGGAAGGCGCTTTCACCGGTGCCCGTAAGGGCGGGTACAGCGGGCGTCTGGTACAAGCTAATGGTGGCACTTTGATGCTCGACGAGATCGGTGACATGCCGCTGGCGCTGCAGGCCCGTCTGCTGCGGGTGTTGCAGGAGAGAGTGGTGACGCCTCTGGGCGATCACCGCGAGGTACCCATCGACTGCCGAGTCATAGCCGCGAGCCATCGCGATTTGGAAAGCCTGGTGACGACCGGTGACTTCCGCGAAGATCTTTTTTATCGTCTGGCTGGAGTGGTAGTAGAACTTCCCACGCTGAACGAGCAGGCTGATCTCGCGGGACAGATTCGTCAACACTGGGCCGCGCTATGTCGCCAACATGGCCGCTCTCTGGCGCTGGATGAGTCCTTGGTAGAGTGTTTGACTGGCTACCTTTGGCCCGGCAACTGGCGGGAACTAATTCACTGTTTAGAAGCGGCTTTGGTGGGAGCTGAGCCAGAGTGCCAACGGCTAACCATAGAAGGGCTTTCGCCGCGTTGGCAGCGTAAGCTTGCTCAGTCCACAGATAATAGCGCTCGTAATACGGTCACACCGGAGGGCCTTGGCAACGGTTGCCAAGAACTGCGAGAAATGGAGCGAACCCATATGGTACGTACGCTCGAAGCCCATGGGGGAAACATGACTGCCGCGGCCCGGACGCTAGGTATCAGCCGCTCGACGCTTTATCGACGGCTGGGGGAAGCGTCACCTTGAGCCGGTGAAGTGCAACCAAGCTGGACGGTCTCTTCCAGCTTGGCCTTATAGGCTGTCTAGCTCAACGGAGGGCAGGTGTCCCCCGCCATAAGATACGTAAGGCGTTTATAAGACACGTAAAGCGTTCATTCCAACCCACCGAAGCGTTGGTAGAAGCTGGGACCAGGGGCTGGTAATGGACCTTCGGCAGTTTCCAGGTGCCGGTCCAGCCAGCGTTCTGCGCGTTCGTAGAGCAACCGATAGAGGTTGCGGCAGAGCTGATGGGCGTAGCGACCTTCCCACGCCGTAGGGAGTAGTTCGTCAGGCAGCAGGGGGTCGCGTAGTTGAACCTTACGATACTCATGAATCAGTAAGGTACGGGCAATGAAGCACTCTTCCTGTCCTAAATGGTTCTCTGCGTTGAGTGCATTCCACAGTGGGCGAAACTTAACCAGAAAACGCTGATATAGCTCGGCGAGTTCGTCGAGGTTCCAGCTATCTCTGACCTGCAGGCGCAGCGGCTTACTGGTCATGGGCTCCATGGTCTGGGTTTGCATTACGATCGTGTCGTCTGCCGCATCAAGCTCTTGCAAAGCCACCATGGTTTCCGCGCATGACAGCGTGGGATGCGCCAGCACGCCCTGAGCGAAACTACCAAAACCGAGCCATTCAAGCTCATCACGAATCTGCTGGCGTCGATCTGCAGGTAATTGCGTCAGCAGCGCCAATGTCCACTGGCCCGACCAGGGAGGCTGGGCGCCGTGATAGACGCGCTTAAAGGCTTGTTCAAAACGACGCCGTCCAGGGCCACTCAGCCGGTAGTAGCTGCGACGCCCGACCTTTTCACCGCGTAGCCAGGTTTCATGGGTCAGCCGGTAAACCGATGTGCGCACCAGCCGCTCATTGATACCAATGGGCTCCACCAGTTTCGATAGACTGCCGAGCCACACAGTACCGCCCCGCGGAACGATAGAGTCGCCATAGACAGTAATAATTAGCGAGCCGGCGCGAATAGGCCGACGCTTCTGGAAGTCATCAATAAGCGTAGCGACGCAGTCTGTAGCTGACGACATGGTGAGTGTTGATTCCCTTGACGATGAAGTTGTCGCAAAACGACAGAAAATATAGCTTTTATAGAAGATTATCGTATCACGTTTTTTTGTGATTTGGCCTGCGTCGCTGCCAGTGATTTATGAATAATACTTTGGTGTCGTGAAGGTTGTTGGGTTAAATGTCCTGATAGAGCTGTGCATGCTTTTTTGAAAATATAAAAATAGTTTAAATAGTTTACTAAGCTTTAAAAAGCGAAGGTGATTGTCTTGTTGTTTTTGAAGTGATCAGCGGGGTGGTTTTAATACATTTTAATTAATGGTTTTCTTGTTTCTCTTAAGTGTTGGTTTGTTGTGCGATTTTTGGCGATTGATTGATTAGTGGGGGTTAGCTTTGTATGAGCGTTAGTGTCTAGTTTTATTGAGAAGTTTAACTTTTTTTAATAGTTATAAAGTGTATGATTCCATCGCTTGGCTCGAAGCGGGAAAAGTATGTGACCTGCGTGGCTAATTAGAATCATTATTTAACATTTCGCTGATTTTGTTTGGTGCACTAGCATATCGCCTCTTTTCTAGAGAGGTTTTTTGTTTTCTAGCAGGCATTGTTTTTGTTGCTTATATGGCTTTTCAGCTATTGATGAGTAAAAAAACATTAACACATGAGTAAAATTGTAAACACTCAACACTTGTTTGGCGGCGGCGTGGATATGGATAATCTAGCGGGGAAAAAAATTCTGGTCGTTGACGATGCCGAGGCAGATCGTATGCTTATTTCTTCGTATCTTTTGCACCAGGGTTGTCGAGTCTTTCATGCCCAAGATGGCATCGATGGTATTCACAAAGCGCGTCTTTTACTGCCGGACTTAATCCTGATGGACGTAGAAATGCCAGAGTGTGATGGTTATGCGGCATGTAAAGTACTAGCAAATGATCCTTTTACCGAAAACGTTCCGGTTATTTTCCTTTCAGCCTACTCAGAACCCGAGAAGCGTGTTCAAGGACTGCTAGTCGGTGCCGTAGATTACATTCACAAGCCTTATTTATTTGATGAGGTTAAGTTGCGCATGGCGATTCATCTACGTAATCGGGTGCCGCAAAAAGCATCTGCTTATAATGATCTTGATGAAGTAGGTCTAGATAGCGAACAAGCTAACCCTATTAATAATATTCTTTATCACAGTGCTCGGGTTCATTTGCTGAACTCTCTATCTGATGCTCCGAGCCTACAGGAGCTGGCGCGCTTAGTGGGTACTAATGCAAAACGTCTTAATGCCGCTTTTAAAGAGATGGTGGGTATGACTGTATATGAGTATCTTCGCGAAATACGTATGAATGAAGCGCGTGAACTTTTGTCTAATACCCACCTTTCTGTTAGTGCTATAGCTGCTCACGTAGGGTTTAGTAGCAGCGCGAATTTTTCAACGGCATTTAAAGAAAAATTTGGAACATCGCCTATGAAATTTAAAAATCAGTATCCTTCGCCAATTAAGAGACCGATTAAAGAGTATCAGTGAGAAGCAAATTGTTTTATTAATGGCTTAATGTTGTCAGATTTGGCCCCCCTCTAACATGAAGGATCAAGAACAGCGCTAATTGCTCTAAAGCCTCCGCATTTAGCAAGGCCACCTATTTTTTAGCTCGGTCTGCTTTACGGGCGTTGGCAACCTATATGTCAATTAAAAATCAATTAAATCAGTTGTTTGTCAAAGTGCTAGCCAGGCGTTAATTTCGGGGTGTAGGCCACGGTTCAATCAGCCATGCATCTATTGTGCTCAAACGTATCTCTAGCCACCTTACCATCGAGTGGCTGTCAGTATTGCTCAACGTTGTATGTAACCAAAGGGGGGAGTATTGGCAGGGTGCTTCATGTAAATATTTTTTTCGTTAGTTTTTCTCCATTGCTCCGTTTTTAGCGTTGTGTAAGTCGGTAGCAGCGGCTGCATAAGCTAGAAATGTGGCTAGAAAATGAATAAAAGTGGCGACTAAGTGATTGTTTTCATAAATAGCATTTCATGGTTTTAGCTGTGATCATCATTGATAGGGTTTTATTTGAGAAAAAGCTAGCTCTGTGGATTCGGATGCTTAAGTAACTTAAATCCTTGTTTTTTTAATTTTTATTTGGTTGTCATGGGTTTTGTTTTTTATCAGCGTTAACAGTTTTTTATTTTTGTTATTAGTAATAATTCACTCCTGCAAATGTTATTGCCTTTTATCAAAAGAGTCATTGATTAGTTAGTGATAAAGTTCGCTGAATTTAAATTAGCTAATACTTTATTTGAATTAGCTATATTACTGATTTCTAACTAATTTTTTGCAGGAATAAGGGAATGTTTCAACGTATGTCGACCTTCAAGCTCAACCCCATGTCACTTATGCTGGCAAAGCAGGGGCTGGTAACCATTGCTCTGTCACTCATGGTGAGCGGCGTATGTGCGCAAGAATCACCAGCCTCTTCACAGCAATCTGCTATTGCAGACAATGTGGCTGACGTTGTCAAAACTGCTATTGAGTACAACCCCCAGGTAAAAGCAGCATGGAATGAGCTGCAGGCGGCTGAGCATGATGTTGATGTAGCGCGTGGAGGCTACCTGCCCTCTATTGATGCAACCGCTGGTGTGGGGCGTGCTGACCGTGAAGTAGATGGAGTCGGTAGCTATTCAACAAGTTTTGCTGAGTTAACGCTTAACCAGATGATTTGGGACGGATTTGCGACTCGTAATGAAGTTGAACGGCTAGATCGCGCCAAGCTGGTTAGTTATTACGAGTTGTTAGGTGCCAGTGAGAACGTCGCATTAGAAGCAGTGCAAGCCTATCTAGATGTGGAACGTTATCGCGAACTGGTTCGCTTGGCTCAGGAAAACTACCGTCAGCATCAACGTGTTTATCAACAAATCGAAGAGAGGGTTCAGAATGGCGCTGGCAGAGGCGTTGATTTAGAGCAGATCACAGGTCGCTTAGCATTAGCTGAGTCTAACCTGATGACGGAAGCGTCTAACTTGCATGATGTTTCTGCGCGGTATTTGCGAATTGTCGGCCAATTACCAACAGACAGTTTAGCGCCTATGCCAGGATTTGAAGATGACTTGCCTCCATCCGTGACTGAGGCAGTTAATCTTGCTTTTGAGGGTAATCCTGAATTCCACGCAGCCATTGAAAATATTGAAGCCAGCCGTGCGCAACAAGATGCTACTCGCGCTGCTTTCCAGCCTCGCTTAGATCTGCAAGGGCGTACAGGCACTTACGATAATACTGACAGTACTCCTATTCCTCGCGGTAGCCAGGATCGCCACAGTATAGAACTAGTAGCCAGCATGAATTTATATCGTGGTGGAAGCGATATGGCATCATTCCGCGCGGCAGGTGATCGAATTGAGCAAGCGGTTAATCAGCGTGAGAATGTTTGCCATAATATTCGTCAAACGACGCAAATCGCTTTTAATGATTCTCGCCAATTGCGTGAACAGCTGAATTATATTAATCAGCATCGGTTATCCAGTGACCGTGTTCGAAGTGCTTACCAGCAGCAGTTCGATATTGGCGAGCGTACGCTGTTAGATGTTCTTGACAGTGAAAATGAATACTTTGAAGCAAGTCGTGCCTACGTAAATGCTAAGCAGAATGTGCTAGAGGCGGATGCACGCACGCTGGCGTCTATGGGGCAACTGATGTTGACCCTCGACGTTGTACGTGAAGGAACGCCTACGCTTAATGAGCTTGGTAGTAATGGTGTCAGTATCAACCCAGATGCCATCTGCCCAGCCACTCATCTTGCCACTCCCTCATTAGCCGAACTAACTAATAGCTACGGGAACACACAAGCCCCCGCATCTATACCCGATATGGTGCTATCAGCCGATGCACTGTTTACAACGGGTAGTGCCGAACTTAACTCAGGAGCACATGCTGAGTTGTCCTCATTTGCTCAAAAAATTCATCAAATGCCTTCGGTAAATCAGGTGGTTGTTTCTGGCCATACTGATAGCAGCGGTACTAATGCATTAAATGCTTCCCTCTCTGAACAGCGTGCTCTTAACGTCGCTGAATACCTCATAGAACAGGGGATTGATCCAAATATTGTGCAAGTGCGTGGTTATGGCTCCCGCCAACCGGTTGCTTCTAATGCGACTGTTGACGGCCGTCGAGAAAATCGGCGCGTTGAGATAACGCTAGATATTTCAAACAGCTAAGCACTTGTTCAAAAGGCTCCTTCGAATGTTGGAGCCTTCATAGGATCTTTGGATGGAAACGATGGAAACCGTCATCATTGAAGCAATCTCAGGCAACGCGTGGGTTCGTGATAGCAATGGAAACATAAGAGAGTTACGTGAAGGTGATACCGTTCAACCCGGCGAGACAATCATTACGGATGCCAATGCAAGCGTAATTGTCTCTACGCCTCAAGGTATGACACGTCAGTTGCCATCTGGTATTGAACTTTCTCATTCAGACATTGTTCTGCGTAGCGCAGAGCCTGATGAAGACATGCGTTTTTCTGAAGCTGAGAAGGCATTAGAAGCAGAGAAAGCATTAAAAGCCGAAGAACAGCTAGAAGAACAGCTCATTGCACAGTTTGATAACGATCCCCCATCGCAGGGTTCGTCTTCCGCGCCCATTATTAGTAAAGACGGGTTAACGTTTGTAATGCTTGAGCGCATTGAGCTGCCGTTGCCGCCTCTTGCGTACGCTTATAACTACGAGCGGGGTGATGAGCCTCTTTATCGCCTTAACGGTTGGGGAGGGACTAGCGAAAGTTTTGAGCCTAGAACGTCAGCTTTGGAGGTGAGAGTTGAGTTAGAAGGCGCTAATGATGACGGCATCTATAGCCAGGATGAGATTGGTGAAGATGGCACCGTTACCGCCCAGATCACTCTGGGAGAGGGCACCCAGGTAGGCGACACTCTGATTGTTACCGACAAAGACGGTAATGAACTGCTTAATCGCCCGATTACACAAGACGACTTGGATAATGGTGTCACGCTTGAAGTGCCGGTTGCCGAAGGCGACACCGGCGTCAGCGTGACCGCCACAGTGACTGATCCTACAGGTAACTCGTCTAGCGATAGTGACACAAAACCGGTGGCTAACGATGAGCCGCTAGAGGACAATGAAGCCCCTGCGGTATCTGTCGAGCTGATTGGCAACGGCGATGACGGCACCTACAGCCAGGATGAGATTGGTGAAGATGGCACCGTTACCGCCCAGATCACTCTGGAAGACGTCACCCAGGTAGGCGATACCTTGGTGGTTACCGACAAAGACGGTAATGAACTGCTTAATCGTCCGATTACACAAGACGACTTGGACAACGGCGTTACGGTGGAAGTACCGGTTGCCGAAGGCGACACCGATGTCAGTGTGACCGCCACGGTCACCGACCCAGCGGGTAATTCCAGCAGCGACGACGACAGCAAGCCAATTGAGCCGATCGATGACGTACCGCCGACTGTCTCGGTCGAGTTGACCGGCAGCGGCGACGACGGCATCTACAGCCAGGACGAGATTGGTGAAGATGGCACCGTTACCGCCCAGGTCACTCTGGAAGACGGCACCGAAGTGGGCGACACACTGACGGTCACCGACAAGGACGGCAATGTCCTCTTTGACGGAGAAGTAACTCAAGACGACCTGGATAATGGCGTCACGGTTGAGGTGCCGGTTACCGAAGGCGATACTGACGTTAGCGTGACCGCCACAGTGACTGATCCTGCAGGTAACTCGTCTAGCGATAGTGACACAAAACCGGTGGCTAACGATGAGCCGCCACAGGACAATGAAGCCCCTGCGGTATCTGTCGAGCTGATTGGCAGCGGCGATGACGACACCTACAGCCAGGATGAGATCGGCGACGACGGCACCGTCACCGCTGAAGTCACCCTGGAAGACGGCACCCAGGTAGGCGATACCTTGGTGGTTACCGACAAAGATGGTAATGAACTGCTTAATCGTCCGGTGACCCAGGACGACCTGGACAACGGCGTTACGGTGGAAGTACCGGTTGCCGAAGGCGACACCGATGTCAGCGTGACCGCCACGGTCACCGACCCAGCGGGTAATTCCAACAGCGACGACGACAGCAAGCCAATTGAGCCGATCGATGACGTACCGCCGACTGTCTCGGTCGAGTTGACCGGCAGCGGCGACGACGGCACCTACAGCCAGGACGAGATCGGCGACGACGGCACCGTCACCGCTGAGGTCACCCTGGAAGAGGGTACCCAGGTAGGCGACACCCTGACGGTGACCGACAAGGATGGCAACGTCCTCGACGAGCGAGAAGTCACCCAGGACGACCTGGACAACGGCGTTACGGTGGAAGTCCCGGTCTCGCCGGGCGACACCGACGTCAGCGTGACCGCCACGGTCACCGACCCCGCGGGTAATTCCAGCAGTGACGACGACAGCAAGCCAATTGAGCCGATCGATGACGTACCGCCGACTGTCTCGGTCGAGCTGACCGGCAGCGGCGATGACGGCACCTACAGCCAGGACGAGATCGGCGACGACGGCACCGTTACCGCCCAGGTCACCCTGGAAGACGGCACCGAAGTAGGCGACACCCTGACGGTGACCGACAAAGACGGTAATGAACTGCTTAATCGTCCGGTCACCCAGGACGATCTGGACAACGGCGTTACGGTGGAAGTGCCAGTTGCCGAAGGCGACACCGATGTCAGTGTGACCGCCACGGTCACCGACCCAGCGGGTAATTCCAACAGTGACGACGACAGCAAGCCAATTGAGCCGGTGGATAACGTACCACCCGCAGTCTCGGTCGAGCTGACCGGTAGCGGCGATGACGGCACCTACAGCCAGGATGAGATTGGTGAAGACGGCACCGTCACCGCTCAGGTCACCCTGGAAGAGGGTACCGAAGTAGGCGACACCCTGACGGTGACCGACAAGGATGGCAACGTCCTCGACGAGCGCACGGTGACCCAGGATGACCTGGACAACGGCGTTACGGTGGAAGTGCCGGTTGCCGAAGGCGACACCGATGTGAGCGTGACCGCCACGGTCACCGACCCAGCGGGCAATTCCAGCAGCGACGACGACAGTAAGCCAATTGAGCCGATCGATGACGTACCACCCGCAGTCTCGGTTGAGCTGACCGGCAGCGGCGACGACGGCACCTACAGCCAGGATGAGATCGGCGACGACGGCACCGTCACCGCCGAGGTCACCCTGGAAGAGGGTACCGAAGTAGGCGACACCCTGACGGTGACCGATAAGGATGGCAACGTCCTAGACGAGCGCGAGGTCACCCAGGACGACCTGGACAACGGCGTCAGCGTCGAGGTCCCGGTTGCCGAAGGCGACACCGATGTGAGCGTCACCGCCACGGTCACCGACCCGGCCGGCAATACCGCCAGCGACGACGACAGCAAGCCAATCGAACCGGTGGATAACGTACCACCCGCAGTCACGGTTGAGCTGACCGGCAGCGGCGACGACGGCACCTACAGCCAGGATGAGATCGGCGACGACGGCACGGTCACCGCTGAAGTCACCCTGGAAGAGGGTACTGAAGTAGGCGACACCCTGATTGTTACCGACAAAGACGGCAATGAACTGCTGAATCGTCCGGTGACCCAGGACGACCTGGACAACGGCGTCAACGTCGAGGTACCGGTTGCCGAAGGCGACACCGATGTCAGCGTGACCGCCACGGTCACCGACCCAGCGGGCAATTCCAGCAGCGACGACGACAGCAAGCCAATCGAGCCGATCGATGACGTACCGCCCGTAGTCTCGGTCGAGCTGATCGGCAGCGGCGATGACGGCATCTATAACCAGGATGAGATCGGCGACGACGGCACGGTCACCGCTGAAGTCACCCTGGAAGAGGGTACTGAAGTAGGCGACACCCTGATTGTTACCGACAAAGATGGCAATGAACTGCTGAATCGTCCGGTGACCCAGGACGACCTGGACAACGGCGTCAACGTCGAGGTACCGGTTGCCGAAGGCGACACCGACGTGAGCGTGACCGCCACGGTCACCGACCCAGCGGGCAATTCCAGCAGCGACGACGACAGCAAGCCAATCGAGCCGATCGATGACGTACCGCCCGCAGTCTCGGTCGAGCTGATCGGCAGCGGCGATGACGGCATCTATAACCAGGATGAGATCGGCGACGACGGCACGGTCACCGCTGAAGTCACCCTGGAAGAGGGTACTGAAGTAGGCGACACCCTGATTGTTACCGACAAAGATGGCAATGAACTGCTGAATCGTCCGGTGACCCAGGATGACCTGGACAACGGCGTCAACGTCGAGGTACCGGTTGCCGAGGGCGACACCGACGTGAGCGTGACCGCCACGGTCACCGACCCAGCGGGCAATTCCAGCAGCGACGACGACAGCAAGCCAATCGAGCCGATCGATGACGTACCGCCGACTGTCTCGGTCGAGCTGACCGGCAGCGGCGATGACGGCATCTATAGCCAGGATGAGATCGGCGACGACGGCACCGTCACCGCTGACGTCACCTTGCAAGACGGCACTGAGGTAGGCGATACCCTGATTGTTACCGACAAAGATGGTAATGAACTGGTTAATCGTCCGGTCACCCAGGATGATCTGGACAACGGCGTTAGCGTCGAAGTCTCTGTCTCGCCGGGCGACACCGAGGTTAGCGTCACCGCCACGGTCACCGACCCAGCGGGCAATACCGCCAGTGACGACGATAAGAAGCCAGTGGACAACGTACCGCCCGCGGTCTCGGTCGAGCTGACCGGCAGCGGCGACGACGGCACCTACAGCCAGGATGAGATCGGCGACGACGGCACTGTCACCGCTGACGTCACCCTGCAAGACGGCACCGAAGTCGGCGATACCTTGGTGGTCACCGACAAGGACGGCAATATCCTCGACGAGCGCGAGGTCACCCAGGACGATCTGGACAACGGCGTTAGCGTCGAAGTCCTGGTCTCGCCGGGCGACACCGAGGTTAGCGTCACCGCCACGGTCACTGATCCAGCGGGCAATACCGCCAGCGACGATGATAAGAAACCGGTAGACAATGTACCGCCCGCGGTCACGGTTGAACTGACCGGCAGCGGCGACGACGGCACCTACAGCCAGGATGAGATCGGCGACGACGGCACGGTCACCGCCCAGGTCACCCTGGAAGACGGCACCCAGGTAGGCGATACCTTGGTGGTGACCGACAAGAACGGCAACGTCCTCGACGAGCGCACGGTGACCCAGGACGATCTGGACAACGGCGTTAGCGTCGAGGTACCGGTCGAGCCGGGCGACACCGATGTCAGCGTGACCGCCACGGTCACCGATCCGACGGGCAATACCGCCAGCGATGACGATCAGAAGCCGGTGGATAACACATCCCCAGCGGTCTCGGTCGAGCTGACCGGCAGCGGCGACGACGGCACCTACAGCCAGGATGAGATCGGCGACGATGGCACCGTTACCGCCCAGGTCACCCTGGAAGAGGGTACCCAGGTAGGCGATACCTTGGTGGTGACCGACAAGAACGGCAATGTTCTCGACGAGCGCACGGTGACTCAGGACGACCTGGACAGCGGCGTCAGCGTCGAGGTACCGGTTGCCGAGGGCGACACCGATGTCAGCGTGACCGCCACGGTTACTGATCCAGCGGGCAATACCGCCAGCGACGATGATAAGAAACCGGTGGACAACGTACCGCCCGCGGTCACGGTTGAGCTGACCGGCAGTGGCGACGACGGCACTTACAGCCAGGACGAGATCGGCGACGACGGCACTGTCACCGCTGACGTCACCCTGCAAGACGGCACCGAAGTCGGCGATACCCTGGTCGTGACCGACAAGGACGGCAACGTCCTCGACGAGCGCACGGTGACTCAGGACGATTTGGACAACGGTGTCAGCGTCGAGGTACCGGTTGCCGAGGGCGACACCGATGTCAGCGTGACCGCCACGGTTACTGATCCAGCGGGCAATACCGCCAGCGACGATGATAAAAAGCCGGTAGACAACGTGCCGCCTGCGGTCTCGGTCGAGCTGACCGGCAGCGGCGATGACGGCACCTACAGCCAGGATGAGATTGGTGAAGACGGCACGGTCACCGCCCAGGTCACCCTGGAGGACGGCACCGAAGTAGGCGACATCCTGGTCGTGACCGACAAGGACGGCAACGTCCTCGACGAGCGTGAGGTCACCCAGGACGATCTGGACAACGGCGTCAGCGTCGAGGTCCCGGTTGCTGAAGGCGACACCGACGTTAGCGTCACCGCCACGGTCACCGACCCGACGGGCAATACCGCCAGCGACGACGACAGCAAGCCGGTGGATAACGTGCCGCCAGCGGTGAGTGTCGAGCTGACCGGTGGCGGCGATGACGGCACCTACAGCCAGGATGAGATCGGCGACGACGGCACCGTCACCGCTGAAGTCACCTTGGAAGACGGCACCGAAGTGGGCGACACCCTGACGGTGACCGACAAGAACGGCAACGTCCTCGACGAGCGCACGGTGACCCAGGACGACCTGGACAACGGCGTTACGGTGGAAGTACCGGTGGCACCGGGCGACACCGATGTCAGCGTGACCGCCACGGTCACCGACCCGAGGGGCAATACCGCCAGCGACGACGATAAGAAGCCAGTGGACAGCGTGCCGCCCGCGGTCACGGTTGAGCTGACCGGCAGTGGCGACGACGGCACTTACAGCCAGGACGAGATCGGCGACGACGGCACTGTCACCGCCCAGGTCACCCTGCAAGACGGCACCGAAGTCGGCGATACCTTGGTGGTCACCGACAAGGACGGCAACGTCCTCGACGAGCGCGAAGTCACCCAGGACGATCTGGATAACGGCGTTAGCGTCGAAGTCCCGGTGGCACCGGGCGACACCGAGGTTAGCGTCACCGCCACGGTCACCGATCCAGCGGGCAATACCGCCAGCGACGATGATAAGAAGCCGGTGGACAGCGTACCGCCCGCGGTCACGGTTGAGTTGACCGGCAGCGGCGACGACGGCACCTACAGCCAGGATGAGATCGGCGACGACGGCACCGTCACCGCCCAGGTCACCCTGGAAGACGGCACCGAAGTAGGCGATACCTTGGTGGTCACCGACAAGAACGGCAATGTTCTCGACGAGCGCACGGTGACCCAGGACGACTTGGACAACGGCGTCAGCGTCGAGGTACCGGTTGCCGAAGGCGACACCGATGTGAGCGTGACCGCCACGGTCACCGATCCGACCGGCAATACCGCCAGCGATGACGATCAGAAGCCGGTGGACAACGTGCCGCCCGCGGTGAGCGTCGAGCTGACCGGCAGCGGCGATGACGGCACCTACAGCCAGGATGAGATTGGTGAAGACGGCACGGTCGCCGCCGAGGTCACTCTAGAAGACGGCACCCAGGTAGGCGATACCTTGGTGGTCACCGACAAAGACGGCAATGTTCTCGACGAGCGAGAAGTCACCCAGTCCGACTTGGACAACGGCGTTACGGTGGAAGTACCGGTTGCCGAAGGCGACACCGATGTGAGCGTGACCGCTACAGTCACCGATCCGGCTGGCAATACCGCCAGTGACGACGATCAGAAGCCGGTAGATTGGGATGTCTCGGTCGACGTGCCGACGGACCACGACGCCACCACGCCGGATGGCAACATCGCCGACCAGGTGGTGTTCGAAAGCGGCCTGGCGGATGGCTCTGCCCCGAACGCCGACGACACCCGCGTCGAGTCCAGCCTGACGCTGACCGCCCTGGATGGCTTACAGGACAACGGTGCGGTGACCCTGGATTACACCGACGCGAACGGCGATCCGGCGACCCTCGAACTGAGCAAGGCGCAGGTGGAAGCACTGGGCGATACGCCGCAGAGCCTGACCACTCAGTACGGCGAGCTAAACCTGAACGGCTACAGCCAGGCCGCTGACGGCACTATCACTCTCGACTACAGCTATGAGCTGACCACGGCACCGAGCGAGAACGTCGATGACCTGATGGATAGCATCACCGTCACCGCCACCGACCGTGATGGTCAGACCGACAGCGGCGATCTAAACATCAAGATCGTCGACGACGCGCCAGTGGCCGAAGACGACACCAACGCAGTGACGGAAGACAACGCTCTCACCACGACTGGCAATGTGCTGGGCGATAGCGGTGCCTCGCCGGGCGATGTGGCCGATACCCAAGGCGCCGACGGTGCCGCGGTGTCCGGCGTGGCCAGCGACAACGTACCGGGCAACGACGCTACCGACAGCGGCGGCACCTTGGTGATCGACGGCGAGTACGGCACCCTGACACTCAATGCCGATGGTAGCTATACCTACACGCTCGACAACGCCAACCTCACGGTACAAGGGCTGAGCGACGGTGAGACGCTGACCGAGACGTTCACTTATACGCTGACGGATGGCGACAGCGATGCGAACGATGCCACGCTGACCATTACGGTCAACGGCAGCGATGACGGCGTGACCGTCGATGTGCCCAACGACCACGACGCCACCACGCCGGATGGCAACATCACTGACCAGGTGGTGTTCGAAAGCGGTCTGGCCGATGGCTCCGCGCCGAACGCCGCCGACACCCGCGTCGAATCCAACCTGACGCTGACCGCCCTGGATGGCCTGCGGGACACGGGCGCGGTGACGCTGGCGTATACCGACGATAACGGCGATCCGGCGACTCTCGAACTGAGCAAGGCACAGGTGGAAGCGCTGGGCGATACACCGCAGAGCCTGACCACTCAGTACGGCGAGCTAACCCTCAACGGCTACAGCCAGGCCGCTGACGGCACCATCACTCTCGACTATGACTACCTTCTGACCAATGCGCCGGAGGAAGACGTCGATAACTTGATGGACAGCATCAAGGTCACCGCCACCGATGAGGATGGCTCGACCGACAACGGCGATCTGAATATCCAGATTGTCGATGATGCGCCGACCGCCGAAAACGATACCAACGCCGTGACCGAAGGTGCCGATACGAGTGGCAACGTGATCGGCGGCGATGGTGTCTCGCCGGGCGATGCCGCCGACACCGAAGGCGCCGACGGCGCCACGGTTACTGCGGTGACCAGCGACAATGTGCCCGCCAACGATGCCACCAACACTGACGGCACGCTGGTAATCGAGGGCGAGTACGGCACGCTGACGCTTAACGCAGACGGCAGTTATACCTACGAAGCCGACCCGGCCAGCACGAATGCCGATGTCCAGGACGTCTTCACCTACACCGTACGTGATGGCGATGGGGATGAAAGCACCGCGACCCTGACCATCAATGTTGCCGATGTCACCGGCACCCCGACCGATACCACTGGCAGCGTGGATGAGGCAGGTCTGGCGGATGGCACCGATGCGTCCGCCGACAGCGAAACCATCAGCGGTGGAAGCCTCGACTTGCAGTCGGGCTGGACGGTGGAGTCGTCGCAGAGCGGCACGACGTCATTGGGTAGCTGGACGGTCAATACCGATGGCACCTTCGATTACACCCTGAACAGTGACGTAGACCACTCCGGTACGCCGCCGACCGATAGCTTCCAGTACACTGCGGTCGATCAGTACGGCAATACCGTCACCAACACCGTGACCATCGATATCGTCGATGATCAGCCGGTGATCAGTGTCGATAACGGTCAGTTGGGCAGTGTTGAAGTCGATGAGAGTGACTTCGACGCTGGGGAAGTCAGCGCCACCGATGCCGACTTTATCGACGGCGTATTCGCTATCGACCATGGGGCAGATGGCGAGGACAGCACGAGCTATCGGCTGCAGGTCACCGAAGGTGCGGTATCCGGCGTAATGGATACCGCCACGGGCGAAGCCGTTCATCTCTTTATGGATGGTGACGATGTGGTCGGTCGTGTGGGCAATGATCCAACTGGCGAGATCGCCTTCCGTATCGAGCTTGATGGCGACACCGGTGCCGTGACGCTGACGCAGACTCGTCCGTTGGAGCACCCGGATAGCGCTGACCACGATGATGCCATCACCCTGAATGACGATGCCCTCCAACTGGTGGCAACCGCCGTCGATGGGGATGGGGACAGTGTCGATAGCAATGCCGTCGATGTCGGTGGTAAGTTCACCTTCCGTGACGATGGTCCTTCCATCACAGCGCCGCCTTCTAGCGCCTCGGTCAATGAAGCCAACCTGGCCTTGGGCAGCGATCCTAATGTGCCAGCGACTAGCGTATCCGATACCTTTGAAGTGGATTTTGGTACCGATGGTGCAGGGGATGTCCAGTTCAGTGAAGGGGGTGTCGATTCGACAGTATCGGCTCTTGAAGCTGCCGAGCTGACGTCGGATGGACAAGATATAGAATATGTCGTTAGTAACGATGGCCACACCCTGACGGGTTATCGCGGCACTGACCGTAGTGAAAGTGGCAAAGTCTTCACGGTCGAGATACTCAATCCGACCTCGGCAACGCCTGGCTATGAGTTCACGCTGCATCGGCCGCTGGATCATGACGGCGGGGCCGAGACCCTCGATATCAACTTGCAGCATCTGACAGTCACCGACGGTGACAATGATACGGTTGAAACCGGCTTCACCATCACCGTTGACGATGATGATCCCAGCGTTGAGCCTAAAGCCATCACGGTGGAGGAGGATTCGGACGTCGGGTCGACCGAGAATACCTTTAATACCAATGCCGATGCGACGGGCACTAACACTGGCATTGACGGTGGCACACCGGACGCAGAAGGTTGGGTAGAAACGACATACGGTAAGGCCAAGGTAAACGACGATGGCACCATTACCTACGAGCCCAACGAAAATTATAGTGGTGAGGATTCCTTTACCTATACCACGACGACCGATAATGAAACCAAGACCTTTACGGTTAACGTGACGGTCAATCCGGTCGCCGATGCGCCGGATCTACAGGGCGGCAATGTCCAGACCGATGAAGATACTGCGGTCGCGCTGAACCTGACGGCACCGAACCCTGTCGATACCACGGATCAGAACGGGGCAACCGCTGGCGACAACCCCGAACTGTTGGGCGAGATTACCCTGAGTGGTATTCCCGAAGGCACCGAACTGCTGGATGGCAGCGGCAATGTGCTGTGGACGAGCGATGGCAGCAATGGCAGCAATGGCGGATCGCTGACCATCGTGCTCTCCGATGGCGATCATACCGCCACGGCCGCTGGTGATCTGACCATGACCACGGCGCAGTACCAGGCGCTGCAGGTCAATCCGCTTGCCCAGAGCCACGAGAACTTCACCGTCGACGTCAGCGTGACCAGCTATGAGGTCGACGACAGCGGTAACCCGCTGAGTGGCGTGGACGGTGCGGAAAGCACTGCCCAAGTGGAGGTTGGTGTTCAGGCCGTAACCGACGACGTCGATCTGACCATCGACGGCTCCGATGATCCCCATACGGCCACCATCGACGAGGACGGCGCGCTGGATCTTGGCAACCTGCTCGGCGCCAGCTTCGAGGATCTCGACGGCAGCGAGGAGCGCTGGCTTGAAATCAGCGATGTGCCGGAAGGCACGTCCGTGACGATGAACGGTAGCACCATCACCGCGGGAGCCGATGGCAAAATCGTTATTCCGGCAAGCGACCTTGGTGACTTCGGCGCCGGCACATCGACGCAGATTCCATCATCCTTGGTACTGACGCCACCGGCCGATTTCAGTGGCGATCTCGATGGCATCACCGTCACTCTCAAGGCCCAGGATCATGACAGCGATGCGGGTGATAACAACGGTGAGGTGAAGGAAGACTCGGTGACGCTGAATATCGACACCCTGCCGGTCGCTGATAAGCCGGCCGATATTAGCGCGGTGGGGCCGGAAGATAGTGAAATAGCCTTCCTGGCGGATCTCGATGTCAGTGATACCGATGGCAGTGAGACGATCATGTCGATCAGTATCGACAGCGTACCGGATGGCTGGGTGATCAAGGATGGCGACGGCACTGTCTTGCATACCGGTAACGGCAGCGATGGCTTCACGATCGGTCCAGACGATGTGGCCGACGGCAGCTATACCGGCTACACCGTCACGCCACCGGCCCATAGCAGTGTCGATGAAAGCCTGTCATTGCAGGTCACCGTGGGGGACACCGCCTCGACCGGCTCGGATATCCAGACCCACAACGTCACGGCGGATATCGCGGTGACACCGGTCGCCGAAGAGGTCGGTGGCGATAGCGACGGCGACGGCCAACCCGATCTGACCATGAATCCCGACCATACCTATGGCTCGACCGTGGACGGTATCGAGGATACCTGGTTCGCGCTCAACGCCGATGGCTTCAATCCGGCGGACGGCTGGGCTAACCAGGACGCCGATGGCTCGGAGCAGACCTTCGCGCTGCTGACGCCGGAGCTGGTCTCAGGCCAGGGTGATAACGCCGATGGCTCCAGCTTCCGCTATTCCACGGATGGTGGCGCCACCTGGGTCGAGCAGACCTATAACGGCTCACCCATCGAAGTGCCGGTGGAATACCTGGACACCCTGGAGTTCCGTGCGGCGCCGAACCAGAAGGGCGAGTTCCGGATTCGCGTCGAGGCCAAGACGGTGGATACCGATGACGAGGGTAATACGGATACCGCTATCTCCGGCGAAGCCATTCTCGATGGTATCTTTATCGACACACCGGTAGCCGACCTCGCTTCGCTCAACGTCGCCTCTCCGGCCGAGGGCAACGAGGATGAAGCGATTGCGCTGGATATCCGTCCACAAAGTTCAGATCCTAATGAGAGCTTCACGGTCACCATCAGCGATGTGCCGGATGGCGCGGTGCTGACCTACAACGGAGCGGACCTCACGCCCGATGGCGACGGCAACTATGTGATCGATGACTTCGACCGCAATGCGCCTTTGACCGTCACGCCACCCCAGGATAGCAACGAGGACTTCACGCTGACCGCGAGCGTGGTTACCGTCGATGAGTATGGTGGTGTGACCGATACCCTGGCGACGCCGGTCGAGAAGTCGATCAACGTCCATGTGGATGGGGTCGCCGATAATCCCGATGTGACCACCGATACGCCGGTCTACGCCGAAGAGGATCTGGATGATGGTAGTGACAGCGTCACGCTGAGCGATATCATCACCGCCAATTCGGGCGAAGCCAGCGGCGATGGCTCGGAGATGTTGACCTACCGCATCACCGGTCTCGACGAGCAGTTCGATGTCGAGGGCGCGACGTTGATTCGCGGCGAGGGCGCCGAGCGTGTCTGGGTAGCCACCGACCCGAATGCCGTCAAGATCACCACGCCGGATAACTTCAGCGGCCAGGTGGACTTCTCGGTCACGCCCATCGTCACCGAAGATGACGGCAATACCCTGGAGAGCGCCGAGCAGCAGGTATCCTTCCAAGTCACGCCGTCGCCGGAGGCAGGGTTTAGCATCCAGTCCAGTCTGGCCGAGGATCAACTGGGGCAGCTCAACCTGAGCTTCGAGCCGCAGAACGGCGATACCAACGAGTCGTTGAATTCGGTATGGATCGAGGTTGCCAGCGTCACGGGCAATCAGTTCGAACTTTACTATGGTGATGACGGTACTACCACCCTGGCCGATGCTGCGGCAGATGGAAGCGTCACCGGCGTGATTGAAGAGGGCGGCTACTATAAGCTGACCGACGGTGCCTGGAACAACATCTTCGCCCAGGGCGACGAGCACTTCTCCGGTAGTGCCGGCACTCTCGAGGTGCAGTACGAGATCACCGATACCCCCAACGCTGGCTATGAGGGCGATGTTGACGACACCACGGTGGTCAAGAACGAAACCCATGAGGTCGTCATCGAGGCCGTGACCGATGTGCCCACGGTGACCATTACCGGGATCGTCAATATCGGTGACAGCGATGCCACCATAGACGAGCCCGCCAAGGACGTCACCGCCGACGGTAACGATCGTGTCGAGGTTACCGTCGATATCACCCAGCCGGATACCGACGGCAGTGAGTCCCTCAAGTACCTGCTGATCGACAATGTCCCCGCCGGGGTCGGCGTCGTGGGTGGCGAGTTCGTTGGGCAGGTCGCAGGTGGCACGGGCAGCCAGTGGCGTATCGAGATCGATCCCGACGTTGCTTTCAATGGCACCGACACCCTGACCCAGACCGTCGAGTTCACGATGGGCGATGGTACCCAGGTGGACGCCATTGAGGACCATGAGATCACCATCACCGCGGTGACCCAGGACAATGGCGCGACCAGTCAGGAGGAGAGCGGCAGCGATAGCTGGACGCTGACCGGTGAGGGCGACTTCGGCGATGGCGAGGACCCGAGCGAGATCATTAGTTGGCAAGACGCCAATGCGACCATGACCGAGGACACCGGCATGGCGCTGTCCGACCTAGTAACTGCCGAGATCGGGGACTCGCCTGATGGTCACAGCGCGGTGACCATCTCCAACCTACCGCCGGGCGCCGTAGTCAACGGTATGCAGCAGACCACCATCGACGGCGAGATAGTGTGGTATGCCAGCACCGATGACGGCAGCAATGCCGCCCTACAGACCCTGCTGGACGGCATTACGGTGACGCCGCCGGCCGACTGGAACGACAGTGAAGGGCCGTTCTCTTTTGACACTACCCTGACGACGCAGTCGCCGAGCGGCGAGGAAAATGCCTCGACGATCAGCGTCACGCCGCCGGTAACGCCGGTGACCGATACGCCGGCCGTCAACGTTTCCGCAGGCGATGTTGTTAGCGGCGAGGATATCGACTTCACCATCGACGTCTCCAGCCCGGCGGATGATCCTGATGTCAGCCTGGTGGATGGGCAACTGGTGATCACCCTCGATGAGACCGGTATGACCAGCGGCGACGGTGCCTCAGGCAGCCTGTGGTACAACGGCGAAGAGATCACGCCGGATGGCGACGGCAACTACGTGATTGATGGTGTCGCCGTGGGCGACTCGGTCACGGTGAGCTATCGTCCGGGGGACAATACTTGGGGCAACGTTTCGCTTATCGCCGAGGCGGCGACCCAGGAGACTGGTGCGGCCAATGTCGAAACCTCTACAGGGTCGAGTGCTTCCGAGATCGCGCCACCGCCGCCGGAAGTCACTGCCAGCGATGCCGTCGGTACCGAGGACGAACTGGTCGAACTGCAGGATCTGGACGTTTTGCTGCCGGATGCCTCACAGAGCCTTGATGCCTTGCTGTTAGAAGGTGTGCCAGAAGGCTGGCTGGTCAAAACCGGTAGCGATGCCGGTTCGGCGACGCTGGCTGATAACGTCGGTGGAGGAGGCTGGTCGATCCTCAACGACGACGGCAGTATGCCGGACTTCGTGGGCCTGGTGCCGCCGCGCAACTGGAGCGGTACCCTGGATGGCGCAGATGCCCTGACCCTGACGGCGCGGACCAGCCGCAACGGTGAGAGCGAGACCACCTCCACTGACTTGGAAGTGGACGTTCAGGCCGTGGCCGATGGCATCACGCTGTCGCCCGAACTGAGCTTCGGTGACGAGGGTGACAAGATTCCGCTCAACCTCAGTGCCTCGATGGAGGACCTGGACGGCTCGGAAACCGCAACGATCAAGCTGACGGGGCTTGGCGAGCATGCCAGCTTCTTCACCGACGGCGGCGATGCGCTGCTGGATAGCGTCAGTTATGACAGCGGCAGTGACACCTACACCCTAAGCGGTATCACGCCGGATCAGATCAATGATTTGTATCTGGTGCAGGGGGCGATGCAAGGCTCCGTGGATATCAAGGCCTGGACCACGGATGGCAGCGATGAGTCGGCGCATGTCTCGGATAGCTTCGAGGTCAATATCGCAGCCGTGGAGCCGACATCCGGCGACGATACGCTGTTGTATAGCGGCTCACCGATTGACGCCCTGGGCGGCGAAGACACCATCGTGATGCGCTTCAGTGAAGACCTGGACCAGAACGACTACGCTAACTTCGATAATATCGAGCGCCTCGATCTGACGGAGAGCGGCAGCAATACGCTGGATGCCCTGCGTCCGGAGGATGTGCTGGAAATGACCGATGAAGGAAATACACTGAGCATTTTAGGTGATGAGAATGACACCGTTGAGATCGGGACAGGCTGGACCGAGGGTGGCAATCTCATAGAAGATGGCGTTACTTTCCGAGTCTACAACAACGCTGATGAAGATATCTCGTTGAAAGTGCAGAGTATACTCGTGGAGTAAGTCAGCAATAGAGACAGCAGCAAGTGTGCAGCGCCAGGGTTGTAAAATACCCTGGCGTTTTTTTAACTGCGACATCCTTTTATTATGAGGTTATAGCACTAATTTCAATGGTTGCTCACGCAACCCCTGCTATACTCCCCCGGTTTTTAAAAATAGCCTTTCTTGGTGCCATTTCGGTCTTTCTTAGTCCGCATGATGTGCTGCCAAGCCTTGGCTGTCGTTTGAAAAAAAGTTAAGTATTCCATGGAAAAAATAAACAGGAGCAGTTATAGGTCTGCACGCCGACGACCATGTTTTTTGGAAGTTACTTTCATTCTTAAAGCGCTGGTGTATCTAGAGAGGAGGGGTGTTGATATTTATTAAATATATGCAGTGGAGCAGTAGAAAAAAACTAAAAAACGCCAGAAAAATTAAAATATAACTACAGGAATGGTTGTGATGATTTTAGGGCTTACCTTGCTATATGTTGGAGCAGTTCTTTTTGTGAACGGAATATGGCTGCTAGGCAAAATTGGTGACAAAGAGGTATCTGTCATCAACATAATGGTTGGTGTGTTGAGCTTCATGATTGCTGTCTATTTGATTTTCCGAGAGCCAGATAATTCTGCTGCTATTAGCGCTGGGGCATTTACCTTGCTATTTTCGTTTACTTATCTTTGGGTTGGGGCTAACCAGTTTTTAAAGGCGGATGGGATCGGGCTTGGATGGTTCTGTTTCTTTGTTAGTATTACAGCAGCCTTTGTTGGGGCGAGCTCTATCACCAATATAGGACTCAACTTCGAGCTGTGGAATACGCTCAGCTGGTTTGCATGGTCTGCTTTGTGGTTCAGTTTTTTTTGTCTGCTAGCGTTGGCGAAAAAAATACAGCGTTCAGTCGCGGTCTACACACTCTTTTGTGCGGTTTTTACGGGTTGGATTCCTGGCATTATGATACTGTTAGGCATCGTCAATACATAGCGACTCGTTACTAAATGTAAACATTACTTAAAATTTATTGAGAACGCCCACATTGCGAATTTACGCGGTATATAATCGTTTAATGGCCGCGGCTGTTCATGAGCACGCCTGTCATGCTGGAGTAGCGCTCTTAACATGTTTTACTGTGCTATCAGTATATGGCAAAGCAATTAGCAAATTATGGAGATGAAAACATGGCATCAGTATTGAGCGACTACATCAAGAAAGAGCAGATGTTAAAGCAGCTGCAGGAAGAGCTGCAAGCGCTTGAAAGTAATAGTGAACTGAAGAAAGAGCTGGAGTTCAATGAAAAATTACAGAAGCTAATGACAGAGCATGGAAAATTAGCTCGCGACGTATGCGAAATGCTTGACCCATCATATCTGTCTTCATCAGTTAAAGTCACCAAGACCAGTAGTACCGATGGTCGCAAGAAGCGTCCTTTAAAGGTGTTTAAGAATCCTCATACAGGGGAAGTCGTTGAAACGCGTGGTGGCAACCACAACGTCATTAAAGAGTGGAAAGCTAAATTTGGCAACGAAGAAGTGGTTAGCTGGATCGTAGAAGAGCGCGCTTAATATGTTCATCCGCCGCTCGTCTGGAGTGCTCCACGGGCGGCGAAGATTGGCAGCCTGGCCATTTGACCTATAGTTTTATAAAGCGGTTGCGCTTCTCTATGTTTACCTTGTAAGGCTCGTAGAGTGCTAGGAGCGAATAATGAACAGAAAATGGCTGGGTTGCTTAAGTTTAGCGGTAACCGTTGGGGTTTTATCTTTGCCGGCAGCGCACGCAGCAGACAGGTTGTGCGAAGACAAAATGACCGTCTTACGGCAACAGCTGGAGCACGCCCAAGAGCATGATAATCAACATCGTGTTCGAGGACTGCAGCGTGCGTTGCACTCCATCGAAGAGCATTGCACGAATGAGCAAGTCCTTGCTGAGGCTACCGAAGAGGTTCGGGAGAGCCAGGAAGAAGTGCGTGAGCGCGAGTTAGCGCTTGAGGAGGCGCTTAGTGAGGGCGACGAAGATGATATTCAGAAACGGCGTGAAAAATTAGCAGAAGAAGTGCGTGAGCTTGAAGAGCACACCCAGGAGCTGAATTCACTGCAGCGGCGTATTAACGAATAATCTGCACGAGGCCGCAGCACCTAGCTGCAAGACTTACGCTTATTCCACACAGCCTCTTTTAATATCGACGAAATACTAGCGACGCCCAATAGAGATAAAAAACAAGCCATAATGAGGGGGAGGAGTACCGCAATGCAGTCACTCCAGCAGCGTATTGGCCTTATGGCAACCATGCTAGCGATGGTAACTCTCATCAGCGGATGTCGCGGGCAACTCACCGTAACGGTACCATTGCCCATGCTGGTGAACAATCCAGCAGCCTTTGATGACAGGCACATCGTTACCCAGGGCGTCGTGCGGCATTTCAACGATCCCATTCATTATTGGATCGAAGACGAAGAGTTGAATCGGGTTGAGATACTCCCCCACCAGGAAATAGCGCCCTATTTAGATGAAGGTGTGGAGGTAGAAGGCCAGTTTCACTTTTCTCCGCATGAGGGGCGGCGGCTTATCCTAACGCGGGTCGATCAGCTACCACGCTGATAACGTCTGCAGTTAAGTGACGCTATTAGCAACCTAGCGTAGCAAGAGCGAACGATCTATCGCTATAAACTCACTGGCCTCATTTATTAATGATGCTGCCGTAAGTTGGGGAACACCATAAACCTCAACTTTTTTACCATGCTTAACGCGTATTTTGTTGACTAAAAGATCAAAGTCTCCATCGCCGGACACTAATACAATAACATCTGCTTGTTCTGCATATTCCATTGCATCGAGAGCAATGCCAACATCCCAGTCACCTTTCGCAGAACCGTCTGAGCGTTGGATGAACGGTTTCAGTTTTACATTAAAACCAATTGCTCTGAGTATATTTTGAAACTCCCGTTGCTTTGGGTCACCTCTGTCGATGGCATAGCAAAAAGCAGCCACAACGTCTCTGTTAGTGGTTACTTGTGCCCAAAATTTGTTGTAATCAAAGTTTTTACCATACGCTTCTCGCACGGTGTAATAGACGTTTTGGATATCAATAAATATCGCAACTTTTGTCATTAGCTATAATCTTTTTTGTCGTTAGTGATGAAATCAATGTGATTCTTCGGCGAGCTGGCATAGTGTTTTTACTGCCGCTGGCTGGCGCCCCTTTTGCCAAGCAAGCATGAGATCCGTGGCTATTGGCAAGTCGTCTAATTCATAGGCGACAATGTCTTCATCGCCGAGTGCCATGATGCTGGGCATAATCGCATACCCCATTCCCGTGGCGACCAAACTGCGAATAGTGATGTCATCGCGACACTCCTGAACAGTATTGGGTACGAAGCCTACCTTCTGAAAGCACCTATCTAACCGGTCGAAGCTGCCAGGCGTTGAGGTTCGACTAAATCGAATGAATGGCGCGTCGTGAAAATCCTTAAGCGAGGTCGGGGTAGTCGCTATGAGAGGGTGGCATCGACTGGTGAAGACCGCCATACGAAAACTGGCTAGTGGATAGTAATCTAGCCGTGGCTCATCTTCTCGTTCAATGAATAGAATGCCGGCATCGAGCCGACCCGCCAGAATCGCCTCTGCCTGAGGACCTGACAACATTGATTCTAGCGTTAACTGTGTTGAGGGGTAGCGTGAGCGAAATCTGCTGATGAGTGCTGTGATGCTGGGAATATAGGGATGTATGGTGCTAATTCCGAGCGAGAGACTTTCACGGTAGCCATTGGCAATATCGCGTGTTTTCTTCGCGACACTTTCGAGTTCTGACAGTAGACGCTGCCCATTGGCATATAGGTAATGCCCCGCTTGGGTCAGAGATACCCCTTTGCGATCACGATAAAACAGGACTGCCCCGATATCGGCTTCAAGCTGATGTATCTGTCGCGTCAAAGCGGGCTGAGCGATGGGTATCTGCTTGGCTGCAGACGATATCGAACCCGCTTCGACCACTGCCAGGAAGTACCTTAGTTTTTTTGTGTCCATGTCCGCTCCCGGAGACGTCACGATGCGCGTCTCATTTCATACAGAAAATACAACTAAAGTCTCATCTCATAAAGGTATGACGCTATCGGGAAGAAGTATTTTATTCGTACTAAGCGTTACAACATACTCAAAACCAATCTGGTTAAGCGCATAACGGCGTACGCGACTCATGTTGCACAAGTATGCGTTCCTGCGGACGCCAGACGGCGCACTTCTCCCAGGCTTACCACTTTACAACAAGGTTTTACCTCTCATGACGTTATCAGCCATTGAGCTTGAGAAAATGATCACGTTTCGTCGGGAGCTCCACCAGCACCCAGAGTTATCTGGTCAGGAGTCTATAACCGCTGAGCGTATTGCAATGATGCTACGTGACTTGGGGGTAGATGAGGTGCATGAGAAGATAGGCGGCCACGGTGTGGTCGGCGTCATTAAAGGCACTAGCACAGGGGCAACCGTTGGGCTTCGAGCCGACTTCGATGCCTTGCCACTCGAGGAAGCTAATCAGTTTTCGCATCGTTCCAGCCAGTCAAATGTAATGCATGCATGTGGGCATGACGGCCATACGGCAATGCTGATGGCTGCTGCTGCACAGTTGGTTAACCAGCGCCCAGCTAAGGGAAATGTCGTGTTGATTTTTCAACCCGCCGAGGAAATTGGTACCGGTGCTGAAGCGATGCTCGCGGAGGGGCTCCAGGAGAAATTCTCGCTTGATGCGATTTTTGGACTACACAATTGGCCAGGTGTAGAGGCCGGGCGTTTTGTTATCCATGACGCCCCCCATATGGCATCAAGCGACGACTTTGAGGTGACGTTCCACTCCACGGGGGGGCATGGCGCCATGCCCCATCTCACAACGGACCCCATCGTCGCGGCCAGCCTATTTACAACCGCTATTCAACAGATTGTCAGTCGTAATATTGACCCTCAGGACATCGCTGTAATTAGTCTGGGTAGCCTGCAAAGCGGCCATGCTAGCAATATTATTCCGGCGACTGCTCGGCTGACGGGTACCGCGCGCTGCTTTAAACCTGAGCTACGCAAACGTCTTGAGAAACGGATTAGCGACGTGGCAGAAGGGGTTTCCAAGGCAACAGGATGCGACGTCACACTCGATTACGTTCCTTCAACACCAGCGGTTGCCAATGATGGCGGTTGTGCCCAACTGTGCCGCGATGTGGTGGTGCAGCGTTGGGGGCATGAACAACTGGTAGAGCACCCAGTCAGCATGGGAGCTGATGATATGGGGGCTTTTCTTACCCATATTCCTGGTGCCTATGCATGGATTGGCAATGGTTCAGGGCCACAAACACCGAAACTTCACCAGCCTGACTATGACTTTAACGATGCCATTCTGTCGATTGGAAGCGACTTCCTGACAAGTGTGGCAATGCAGTTTCTCGATAACCATCAATAAACTGGGGATACCCCATGACACCTCTCGAAAAAACAATGACACACGAGATGAGTTCACGACCAACATTTCGCTTCCCGCATATTTTTGTCGTGTTATTTAGCTTTATATGTCTCGCTGCTTTATCAACCCACTTTCTTCAGGCGGGTAGCTATGAGCGTGTAACCAATGAGCAAGGGCGTACGGTTGTAGTGCCAGACAGTTATGCGGCGGTGGAAGCGCAAGAAGCTGGCTGGTTAAGTCCCTTCATGGCGGTCTTTGAGGGGATGGGTGAAGGTAGTAGCATCATCTTCTTTATTTTTATCTCAGGCGGCGCGTTTGGCGTGCTGAAAGCAACCGGGGTCTTACAAAAAGTCGTTGCCAGTATCAGTAATGCGCTTACTGGGCGTGATCTCATTCTTATCCCTTTACTGATGCTTTTATTTGCGATGGGGGGAGCTACCTTCGGGCTCGCAGAGGAAACAATAGCTTTTATCATTATCCTTGCACCGCTGCTGCGTATGCTGGGGTATGACTCTATTACGGCCGCAGCGGTACCTCTGGTAGGTGCTGGTGCCGGTTTCTCTGCAGCGTTTATGAATCCTTTTACCGTTGGCGTTGCCCAGGATATCGCTGAGCTCCCGATGTTTTCTGGAATGACTCTGCGGGCCTGTTACTGGCTCATATTCGTCAGTGTCAGTATTGCTTTCGTCACTCGCTATGCGGCCAAAGTCAAAGCTCACCCCGAAGCGAGCCTTGTCTTTAATAGTGACCGCCGCCAATTTGGCAAACCACAAGCCAATGAAGATCCTGGCGCGTTATCAGTTGCCGATAAACTCGTCCTCGCTGCTTTCGTAGGCACTATTCTGGTTATTGCCTATGGGGTGATACGCCACGGCTGGTATATCGGTGAGATGTCCGGCGCCTTTCTCTTGATGGCTATTTTAATCGGTGCATTTGCGCGTATGAACCCGAATAAAATTGCCGACCATTTTGTTGAAGGCATTCAGGAAATTGCGATGGGGGCACTGGTAGTGGGCTTTGCCTTTGGCATCCTGGTGATTCTGAGAAATGGGGATATCCTAGATACCATTCTTTACCATCTCGAAGGGCTGCTGAGCGGAATGCCCGCGGTGGTTACTGCGGTATGTATGTTTTTTGTTCAACTTGTCCTGAACTTCTTAGTCCCTTCTGGCAGTGGCCAAGCAGCACTGACCATGCCTTTGATGGTGCCTCTTGCGGATCTTGTGGGAGTCACCCGTCAGACGGCTGTTCTTGCGTTTCAGTTTGGTGATGGTATCTCCAATATTCTTACCCCAACGTCGGGATATTTCATGGCAGGGCTTGCAGTGGCAGGTGTGTCGTGGAGTAAGTGGATCAAATGGATACTTCCATTAGCGATTCTTCAACTAGGTATGGCAAGTCTCATGATTGCGCTGGCTCAGATCTTTTCCTGGACATAAATAAGGCATCAATAATGCGTATTAACAAAATCACGGTATATGGTGTACGTCTTCCGCTTAAACAACCATTTAAGATTGCCTATGACACTTATCACGATATCGCCAGCCTGATTGTCAGCATCGAAACTGCTTCTGGCCAGATTGGCTGGGGTGAAGCCGTGGTAGATCAGCATGTGTCGGGAGAAACGTATCTTGGCGCACGAGAAATCATAACCCGTGAACTAGCGCCGCTACTAATGGGCACCGACGCCAGTGATATTGCGCAATTCCATCATGCTGCCAACCTTAAAATTCGCCATAACCCCTCGGCAAAAGCAGCTCTCGATATTGCGCTTCACGACCTGGTGGCGCGTGAGTGCGGAAAGCCGCTTTATGCGCTGCTAGGTGGGCGTAGCCATGCTAGATTGGAACTTCCATATGTTATTAGCATGTTAGCGCCGGAGGAGATGGCACGTCAGGCGAAAGAGGCTGCTCGACGCGGTTATCAGTCCATCAAAATCAAACTGGGCGATACGCCGGAACATGATGTTGAGCGGATTGCACGGGTTAGAGAAGCACTAGATCGGTCGGTTGCGCTACGTGTAGATGCCAATCAAGGGTGGAGTGCAAAGCAAGCGCTTCAGGTTATTCGGCATGCAGCGCCCTATCAAGTGGATTGGTTTGAACAACCCGTCGCTATGGAGAACCTCGCCGCCATGGCCCGTGTGACGCAGTCGACCGATGCCATGATTATGGCTGATGAGCCTATTCATGGTGTTAAAGAAATGTTGGAGGTGATCCAACTAAACGCTGCTGACATGGTTAACATCAAGCTAATGAAATCCTCCGGCTTACGCCCTGCTATGGCGATGGCAGAGGTCGGAATGGCAGCGGATATACCCTGCCAGATCGGCTCTATGGTGGAGTCCTCGATCGCGACGCTCGCGGGTGCCCACCTAGCGCTGGCGCATCCCAATATTATTGCGAATGACTTGGTGGGGCCTGCCATGATTGGCGAAGATGTTGCCCAGATGCCGGGAGATGAAACGCATATTGTGTTGGACGATTCACCTGGACTTGGCGTGACTATCGATAGGAGTCGAGTGCGGGATCTCAGCGAATTTGTCGACACCATTGACTGAACCAAGATGTACTCTCGGGCAGGAGTGAAGTAAGAAGATGTTCTCTTCTTTGGTGCTTCTGCCCGATAGTTATCAATGCTGTTATAAAATCTCAAACGTATGAATATATAAACATATTAATAGCGTTAAGCTTTTTATAGGCGTTAAGCTTTTAATAGGGATTAAATGAGGTAATTGTTTGGCACAAAGCAATGGCTAGTTGTTTAGCTATCACATAGCCGTGCGCGGCATTGTGTCAGTATCAATCACTGAACTGGGTAATATGCTCTACAAAGCGTCGCACTTTGGCGAGTTCCCCCAAGTGTTCAGGGTAAACAAGGTAATAAGCACTCTCACTGAGCAGCCGATATGGCCAAGCGACGGTCAGTCGGCCACCTTCCAACTCTTCATCGACGGTAAAGTGAGGAACCAGTGCGACCCCACCGCCTGCCATTGCCGTTCGCACCAGCATAGGAAAGGTCTCGAAGCGGGTGCCGTGATAGCTACGGTCAGTAATGATCTCTTGGTTTGCAAACCAATGATGCCATGCGTCAGGGCGTGTTGAGAGATGCAGCAGCGGCAGTTGTGTTAAGTCATCGACTGACTGAATAGGGTGCCGAGCGAGTAATTCAGGGGAAGCAACCGCGACCATATCCTCATCAATAAGCTTATGGCAAGCAAGGCTTGGCCAACTGCCATGGCCATAAAACAGAGCAATATCGATATCTTGCTGCTCAAGATCGAAATCTTTTACGCGGTCATGAAACTCCAAACTAATGCCTGGATTGGCGGCTAGAAAGGTGGGCAACTTATTGGCCAGCCAGCGGCTACCAAAGCTAGGTAAGGTGGCGATTTTAAGAACCTCGCTATTACCGCTGTAGGTCATTATCGCTTGCGTCGACATCTCAATTTGAGTGAGCACTTTGCGTACGTCACTTAAAAAAATGGCCCCTTCTGGGGTTAGCAGCAGGCTGCGTCGCACGCGACGAAATAGCTTGTGTTGCAAGGTGGCTTCAAGGTGCGCGACTTGTTTGCTGACAGCACTTTGGGTGAGGTTTAGCTCATCTGCTGCTCGAGTAAAACTCATATGGCGTGCGGCTGCTTCAAAGCATTGCATAGCCGCCGTAGAAGGAAGATTGCGTGATGCCAAACCTGGCGCTCCTGATGACCTGAAAGCCGCCCCGGCGACTAAGCGCCGGGGGGAAGCTAGGTTTTTATAGTGGCTCATTGGGCGAGCGTTGCAGCCTCCTGGGATTTATCAGGTCGGCGCGATTGAAGCCAGCCCACTGTCACCATGGCAAGCAAGCCTAAGCCGCTGGTTAGCAACTCGGGAACCACCATGGCAAGCCCTGCGACTAACAGTACCAGACGCTCCCCGAAGAAGGAATCACGTACAAAGTAACCGAGTAGTGCGCTGCTGACGCCCATAATCCCTACGAGTGAAAAGAACAGCGCGCTTAACAGTCCCAACAGCGTCGGTTCGACTAATACCAGCATAGGATTATAAATGAAGGCATAAGGAATAATAAACGCACCAATGGCCAATTTAACCGCCGTAAAGCCGGTCTTCATGGGGTTGGCTTGTGCAATGCCTGCACCCGCAAACGCGGCTAAACACACGGGAGGCGTAATATCGGCGATGATGCCGAAATAAAAGACAAACAAATGCACTGCCATTGGCGGAAGGCCGAACTCATTAATCAGTGCTGGTGCGGCAATCGTAGCAGTAACCACATAGTTTGCTGTTGTGGGTAATCCCATGCCCAAGACAATACAGGCAATCATCGTGAACAACAGCGCAAGTATCAAAACGCCATCCGCTAAGCTAATAATGCCAGCAGCAAATTTTGACCCCATGCCTGTCATGCCTACCACGCCGGCGATAATGCCTGCGCAAGCGACCGCTGCGATGACTGGCAGTGCCACGCGCGCCCCTTTTTCAAAAATAACCAATATATCTTTTAGCGATGGACGTGTTTCTTTGCGCGCCAAACTGACAGCAAATGCACATGCGATACCCAGTAGCGCTGCTCGTTGAGCGGTAAAGCCAACGCTAATAGTCGTAATAATGACCAGCAAAGGCAGCAACATGTAGCCTTTGGACAGTATCAGCTTACTTTTGCTGGGCAATTGATCTTTGGGAAGGCCGAGAATGCGATGACGCTTGGCTTCGAAATGCACCCCGATAAAAATACCCGCAAAATAGAGAATGGCGGGAATCAGCGCCGAGAACATGATTTCACGGTAAGAGACGCCCACATACTCCACCATAATGAAAGCCGCAGCCCCCATTAAAGGCGGCATAATCTGCCCGCCGGTAGAGGCTGACGCTTCGACAGCTCCTGCTACTTCGGGCTTGAAACGGGCATTTTTCATCATAGGAATAGTGAAAGAGCCAGAAGCCACGGTGTTGCCGATAGAGCTTCCCGAAATCATACCCTGAAGCGAACTTGCTATAACGGCGGCTTTACCGGCACCACCCGTAAAGCGCCCGGTTAACGCAAAGGCTAAGTCATTAAAGAATCGGCCGACGCCGGTATGCATCAGAACAACGCCAAAAAACAAGAACAAGAAGATAAAGCGCGCCGATATTTGCAGGGGCGTACCAAAAACGCCGCTTTCCCTAAACCATAAGTAGGGAGACACCTGCTCAAGAGAGAAGCCTGGATGAGAAAGCAAAGGGCTGGGGATCAAGTTGCCAAACAGCGCATAGAGAATTGCCAACGTAGCCATGACAACAATTGGCATACCAACAGTACGGCGAGTTGCTTCTAGTACAAACAGCACGCCGAGTGCGGCAATTGCTAGGTCAAAGGCTGAATAGCCCGTAACCCTGGCACGCAGGACTTCTTCATAAAACAGGATTTTATAGTAGGCGGCAAAGGTGGCTACGAAGGCGAGTATTACGTCGTACCACGGCACGCCATTACGCCTGCCCGCACCGCGCGTTGCAGGGAATAAGATAAAAATCATCCCCAAGGCAAGCCCTAAGTGGACGGCGCCTTGCTGCTGTGACGGTAGCGTACCAAAATAAGCGGTATAGAGATGAAAGCACGTCAGTGAAACACCCATTAGGGTGATCATCCAACCCCACTTGCCTAGCTGTAGTGCAGAGCGTACTTGTGACTCACGATCATACTTTTCTAAAAGCGCCGCTTCGTCAGGAGTTTTTTTTTATCCACGATTAAACCTCATACATATAACGCCGCTGGCTTAGCCAGCGGCGAAAAGGGAACATCAATCAGTTAGATCACTTAGGCTGTCAATATTGGAGCGTTCACGGGTGATAATCTGAATGACTTCAGGGTAGATGTGCCCGATAAAGGCGACGTTATCAATCGCGCCACTTTCGAACTCTCCGCGTCCGGCAACGGCATCTTGTGCCGGTGCGTGTACGGTCATCCCAAGATCCATACCGTTATCACGAATGCTCACTAAGTTTTCGATTGAAGCGCCAGTTTCAATATTGGTGAAGTTATGGTTTTCCAGGTAACGGTTCCAAATGGTGGCCATCTCACCGCCGAGTGGGTAGTAAGTGCCGCCTTGGCTACCGGTACCTAAAATAAACTCTTCTTTGGCTTCAGTTTCGCCAAGCTCCGCAACCGGGTTATTTACGGTGAGGCCTTGCTCTTCGTAATATTTTTTAGCACCGGGGTGAATGGGGAGACCTTCTGAACCATTGAGGGCATTTTCAAGGGTAATGAACGCAGATTGAGAGTGCGTGTTTTCTTCAGCATGTTCATGCATTAAACGCGCGAGTTCATAACCCAGGTCTTCATCAATAGTATTTGTGTTGCCAACTAAAATGGCATAAGCCGTAATAGTATTCACATCTTCATTTTGAAAAGCATAACTATTAGCGGGAATCGTAAATCGCTTATAGGCACTGTTCTCTTCAATATAGTCAATAGCGTCATCGCTTAAACTAATTAGGCGTGCATCGCCACTCGAGGCTTGTAAGTTCTCGATGCTGCCAGAAGGTAAACCAAGAATGCCGATAGAAATATCGATGTTGCCATCTTGCACACCATCGAGTGCAGCACCAAAGCCTTCTTGATAGGTATTGTACTTATCGCTACCAATACCGTAGGCATCAAAAAGTAGTTGGGAAACGCCTTGAGTGGTGCTGGCAGGAGGGCCAATAGCAATATTAGGTTTGCTGTCGCCACCGCAACCTGCCAACAGAAGAGTCGCACCAACGCCGCATAGCACTTTTGGTGACAGTACTTTAGAGGTAATGTTTTTCATGTTAACTCCTGCTAATTAAATTATTTATAATAAAATTCTGCTTAGCAATTCTCGCAAGCCGACCGTCTGGGGATCGGTCAGCGAAAAGAGCGCGAAAAAGTAGCTGGCTATTGTTCACGTATGCCGCCCGACAGACAAAAGAAATTAAGTTGCGTACGTATTCCATTTTGTCATGCGATTTGGTTTTAATAAATACCTCTCATAATCAATGATTTACGATTTGTGTCAGTACGCCCGGCACGCTGCCTTCCTTTTAAATTTTTTTAATATTTTTAGTGTCATAGGTGCCAGCAACGCGTGCCTGTGCTAGGCGGCGACCGTTCCCGCTTTTAAATCAATCAGCTATTTTCTATGCATTCCTATTGGGCATACATTTAGCGTTTTTTTTCGTTTGTGATCTGCTATTTGAACCTGTTTGATAAGGGAACATTTGGCAATTTCAGGAGCGTTTACGACGATGGACCTTCCCAACGTCAGCAGTGCATTAGGCATCCTCCATCCCGTTTGCATTACTAAAGGGCGTAATGCAGAGGTATGGGATGAAGCAGGGCAGCGTTATATCGACTTTATTGGCGGTATTGGTGTGCTTAACCTGGGGCATGGCCATCCAGCGGTGGTCGAGGCCGTCAAGGCTCAGGTCGATACCCTCATGCATTCAGCGTTTAATGCTTTGCCGCACCGTGGCTACCTCTCTGTCGTAGAGCGACTTGACCAGTTTGTGCCGGTTTCTTATCCGCTGGGATGTATGTTGACGAACAGTGGTGCGGAAGCGACTGAAAATGCTCTGAAAGTGGCCCGTGGTGTCACGGGGCGCCAGGGCGTGATTGCCTTTGACGATGCTTTCCATGGCCGCACGTTGGCCGCACTCAATTTGAACGGCAAAGTTAAGCCCTACAAAGCCGGTTTAGGCGCGCTACCTGGCCCGGTTTATCACCTGCCGTTTCCCAGCCAGGATAGTGGGATCTCCGCCGAGCAGTCGCTGGCGGCCCTAGAGCGTGTATTTGACGTAGAAATTGCCCCCAGTGAAGTGGCGTGTGTCGTCGTTGAACCCATTCAAGGGGAAGGCGGTTTTCGCTTACTTTGCCCCCAGTTTGCGAAAGCGCTGCGGGAAATCTGCGATCAGCACGGTATTTTATTGATTTGTGACGAAATCCAATCAGGCTTCGGACGAACCGGTAAACGCTTTGGTTTCAGTCACCTCGGCATCGAACCCGACTTGCTTCTGTTAGGAAAAAGCATTGCCTCAGGCCTTCCTCTGGCCGCCTTGGTAGGGCGTAAAGAGTTAATGGATGCTTTACCCAAAGGCGCGTTGGGAGGTACCTATTCGGGCAATGCGGTTGCGTGTGCAGCTGCATTGGCAGTGATGGATATCATGCAAGACGAGGCGCTAAGCGAATGGGGTAATGCCCAAGAAGCGGCGATTGTGAGTGCTTACCAGCGCTGGAAAGCAAGCGAGCGTTTTCCCATGCTAGGTGCCATGACGGGTATTGGCGCGATGCGCGGTATCGTCTTTGAAGACACCGAAAATGCCACGGGGGGAGAGCACTTAGCTAACCTATTGGCCGCGGGGCGCGATGCTGGCGTTTTGCTAATGCCCAGTGGCCGCAAGCGTAATGTCTTACGCTTATTGCCGCCATTGACCACTGAACCAGACGTCATGGCAGAAGGGCTAGGGCTCATCGAGCAGGCGCTGGAGACGCTCAAGGCATGATCGCAATGGTCAGCGAAGTGGCAGTGCGAAGTGGCTATGTGGCGTTTCTCAACGCCTTGCGCGCCCGTGGCTTCGAAGGCGAGATTGCCCCTGACTATGCCAACCGCACGGTGCTGGCAACGGATAACTCGATTTACCAGCGCCTGCCTCAGGCGGCGGTGTTTCCTAAGCACGCGGAAGATCTTGAGCGCCTAGCTAAACTGGCTGCTGAGCTGCCCCACCGCGATATCGTGCTCACGCCTCGTGGCGGCGGCACCGGTACCAACGGCCAGTCGTTGACCGACGGTATCGTGGTGGACGTTTCCCGCCATATGAACCAGATCCTCGAAATCGATGTAGAGGCTCGGCGGGTACGCGTTCAGGCGGGCGTGGTGAAGGATCAACTCAACGCGGCGCTGAAGCCCCATGGGCTGTTTTTCGCCCCGGAGCTATCCACCTCTAACCGCGCCACCATCGGCGGGATGATCTCCACCGATGCCAGCGGCCAGGGTAGCTGCGAGTATGGCAAAACCCGTGACCACGTGCTGGAGCTGGATACCGTTTTGCTGGGGGGCCAGCACTTGTACAGCCGTGCACTTAGCGCTGACGAGGAGCAGCAGGCCGTTGCCCAACCCGGCATGCTCGGCCAGGTGCACACCACCGCGGCCGAAATTATCGACCAACAGCGCGGGCTGATTGAGGCCAAATTTCCGCCGCTCAACCGCTGCTTAACCGGCTACGATCTGGCGCATCTGCGGGAAGCAGAAGGCCAGCTGAACCTGAACAGCCTGCTGTGTGGCTCGGAAGGCACGCTGGGCTTTTTGAATGAAGCGGTGCTCAATGTGCTGCCGATTCCCAAACATGCCACTTTGGTCAATGTGCGTTACGCCAGCTTTATGGACGCGCTACGCGATGCCAAGGCATTGATGACGACCAGCGCGCGCCCCACCTCGATTGAAACCATCGACGACACCGTGCTGCAGCTGGCCATGGAGGACTTTGTCTGGGACAGCGTGGCGACGTTTTTCCCCGCCACCGGCAGCACGCCAATTCGTGGTATTAACCTGATCGAGTTTAATGACGATAACCCAGAGCGCTTGGCAGAACGGGTGCAGGCGTTCACGGACCATTTGAGCCAAGACCCCACGGTAGAGCGTTTAGGCTATACCCTGGCGGAAGGTCGTCCGCAGATCCAAAAAGTTTACGCCATGCGCAAACGCTCGGTGGGCTTGCTGGGCAATGTGCAAGGCGAAAAGCGCCCGATTGCGTTTGTCGAAGATACCGCCGTACCACCGGAGCACTTGGCTGACTTTATTAGTGAGTTTCGCGCCGCACTGGATGCCCGCAAGCTCTCCTACGGCATGTTTGGCCATGTCGATGCGGGGGTACTGCACGTGCGCCCAGCGCTGGATATGAAAGATCCCGAGCAGGAAAAACTGATTCGTGAGATTTCTGATCAAGTGGCTGACCTGACCCAGAAGTACGGCGGGCTGTTATGGGGCGAGCATGGCAAGGGCGTGCGCTCGGAGTACGGCCCCAAATTCTTTGGCGAGCTGTATCCCAGCCTACAGCGCGTTAAAGCCGCGTTTGACCCGCATAACCAGCTAAACCCCGGCAAGATTGCGTCGCCCGCCGAAGGCAGCGAATTAATCGCCAAAGACAGTGACCCTGAGCTATTAACGATTGATGGCGTCACCCTGCGCGGCCAGTTGGATCGCACCATTGATGAGCGGGCGTGGCAGGCCTACGACGCGGCGGTGTACTGCAACGGCAATGGCGCCTGCTACAACTACGATGTTGATGACCCCATGTGCCCTTCCTGGAAGGCTACCCGTGACCGCGTGCATTCGCCTAAAGGCCGTGCCAGCTTAATGCGTGAGTGGTTGCGTCTGCAGTCCCAGGCAGGGATCGATGTAGTGGAAGAGTCGCGCAAAAAGAAAGCCGAAAACGGCTGGGGCTTTATCAAAAGCTTTCCGCACCGCGTCGCCAATACGCTCAGTCGCAAACAACACCACGACTATTCTCACCAAGTTTACGACGCCATGGCGGG
This sequence comes from Halomonas sp. MS1, assembly GCF_024182575.1. NCBI lineage: Bacteria > Pseudomonadati > Pseudomonadota > Gammaproteobacteria > Oceanospirillales > Halomonadaceae > Halomonas > Halomonas sp. MS1. Next base: position 1,119,987 of record NZ_CP098926.1, on the reverse strand, counting down.
CTGCTTGGCGTGTAAATCCTGCGCCGGCCAGTGCCCGATTAAGGTCAACGTGCCACAGTTCCGTTCGCAGTTTTTAGAGGTCTACCACGGCCGCTATTTACGCCCGCTGCGCGATTACATCATTGGTGGCACTGAGTTCATGCTGCCTACGCTTGCCAAGGTAGCGCCGCTGTATAACGCCCTACTCAGCCAGCGCTGGGTCGATAGCCTAATGCGTAAAGGGTTGGGAATGAGCGATTCCCCGCAGCTTTCCCGCGCCAGCGTGAAAAAGCAGCTGCGCGCCTGGGGCGTGGCCGAAGCCACGCCTACCTCGCTTGCACTGCTGACTGAACAGCAGCGTGCCAACAGCGTGATCATTGTCCAGGATGCCTTCACCAGCCACTTTGAGGCCAAACTGGTGATGGATGTAGTGGAACTGCTGTCGCGACTGAATCTGCGGGTGTTCGTGATGCCGTTTTCTGCCAACGGCAAACCGCTGCAAGTGCAGGGCTTTTTAGGCGCCTTTGAGCGCACGGCGGAAAAACAGGCCAAGCGCCTGCGGGCACTGGCAGAGTTCGACGTACCCATGGTGGGGATCGACCCAGCGATGACGCTGACCTACCGCCAAGAGTACGTCAAAGCCCTGGGGGCCGAGCAAGTGCCCAACGTGCTGATGCTGCAAGAGTGGCTGGCCACGCGTATGAACACGCTAGCGCCTCGCCCACTGAACCTAACCGATCCTGGCTTTAAGCTGCTGTCTCACTGCACCGAAAAGACCAACGCCCCAGGCAGCCCAAAGGCCTGGCAGCAGGTGTTTGCGGCATTTGGTTTAGAGCTGGAGTTAGCCACCACAGGGTGTTGCGGCATGTCAGGCACTTACGGGCATGAAGCCCGCAATGTCGCAACCTCCAAAACCATTTATGCCCAATCCTGGCAGCCCCAGGTGGAAGCCGACGAAAACACGGGCCAGCTGCTCGCCACCGGCTACTCCTGCCGTAGCCAGGTGAAACGCTACTCAGCGCAAACATTACACCACCCGCTTCAGGCGCTGTTGGCGCTATTGACGCCGGTGTCTCATCCTTATCCCAACAATATGCAAGAGAGAGCAACGAAATGACTCAGCCGAGCCTTCTTTCAACCAACGAAGTGCGTGACCGTTTCTCTAAGGCAATGTCGGCCATGTATCAAGCCGAAGTGCCGCAGTACGGCACGCTGCTTGAACTTGTCGAGCGCGTTAACCAAGAAACACTTAGTCAACAGCCTGAACTGCATCGCCGCCTGGAAGCGCAGGGCGAATTGGCCCGTTTGAGCGTAGAACGCCATGGGGCTATTCGCGTGGGAACTGCTGCAGAGCTTTCCATGCTGCGCCGCCTGTTTGCTGTGATGGGTATGTATCCGGTGGGCTATTACGACCTTTCAGAAGCGGGCGTGCCGGTTCATTCAACCGCCTTCCGGCCTATCGACGATGATGCGCTGGCGATGAACCCTTTCCGTGTTTTTACCTCGTTACTGCGTTTAGAACTGATTGAAAGTGAGGCTCTGCGCCAGCGTTCGGAAGAGATTCTAGCCAAGCGCGATATCTTCACCCCAGGGGCGCGCGAACTTATCGAGCGCCATGAAACCCAGGGTGGCTTAACCAGCGAAGAGGCCGACCAATTCGTCAAAGAAGCGCTGGAAACCTTCCGTTGGCACCAGGATGCGACGGTCGATCTGGAAACTTATCAGGCGCTCCATGATGAGCACCGTTTGATTGCCGATGTGGTGTGCTTCCGTGGGCCGCATATCAATCACCTGACGCCGCGTACTCTGGATATCGACGAAGCACAGCGCCGCATGCCGGAGATGGGCATGAACCCCAAAGCCGTCATTGAAGGGCCGCCACGTCGTGAATGCCCCATTTTGCTGCGCCAGACCAGCTTTAAAGCATTGGAAGAATCAATCCGCTTTGCCGGTGACGCGCAAGGTACTCACACCGCTCGCTTTGGCGAAATTGAGCAGCGTGGCGTGGCGCTAACACCAAAAGGCCGTGCGCTTTATGACCAGTTACTTACTGAAGGCCGCAAGCAAACCGCAGGGTTGGATAACGACGCCCACCAAACGGTTATGCAAAACATCTTTGCCCAGTTCCCTGATAACGACGAAGCCATGCGCCGCGAGGGGCTAGCGTATTTTCAGTATCATCTGACCGAGAAAGGTCAGGCAGCTAAAGACGTTGGTAGTACCGATATTGAAGCGTTAATCGCCCAGGGGCTGGTGGAAGCACAGCCGATTACCTATGAAGACTTTCTACCAGTGAGTGCGGCGGGTATTTTCCAGTCGAATCTCGGTGGTGCAGAGAGCGAAGCCTATGCTGGGAATGCCAATCGCGATGCCTTTGAAGAGGCACTGGGTACCCAGGTGACCGATGAGCTGTCGCTTTACGCAGAACGTGAAAATATTTCTAAAAACAAAGTGTTGAATAGCCTATAAATAACGTCTGGCTGGGTGAGCCAGTATGTGTTGCAAAGGGCCTGCGAGTTTTCGCAGGCTTTTTTATATATTCATATTTTAAATATAGCTAATGTATCAAGTTTGTGTATGTAAGCTTGTTATTTAGAAATAAGTGATGAAGTGCCTGCAAACCAGGAATCGTGCAGTGCCCCTCCAAACAGGCTGCTTTTCGCTCACGCTGTAATGTGCTGATGCGCATAGCTGAAGATAAAATAAAGCTAATTATAATAATTGCTTAGTTAGATTTTTAATGCTTTTTGGCTATAAATTTGGTGAATTTACATCACTTTATTTTGTGTTTTCTCATATTATTTAATGGCGCTGAAGGTTGGGCTTTGATACTTTTAATTAACCAAATGAAACATTTCCAGGTGTTTCTTCACCTCGGCGTGGCAAGGGGGGCGTCATGAGCTATAGCGCTATTTCTGGGGTGCCCTGCTCAGACTCCAAGCTTCAGGCGGTTTTCCTGCATCAGGAGCCGCATTCTCGCGCCGAAGTGCCGTTCGGGGTCAATGTATTTATCATTGGCTTGCAAGGCCATTCTGATACTGAATCCCGATTCCAGGGTGAAACCGACTTTATTTTACCAACCTGCACTGACGGGACCGTTCACGCTCGAATCTCGTGCCATAACTAACTTATAAAGCGAGGCTTTTATGCAAATTGGTGACACTCGATATAATGTAGAAACTGATCCCTCTGTTAACAGTTATGTATATAGTGTAGAACGTGTTAACGGCCAACTCTATGTCACCTATTCCGCTGGCGGTGATTTAAATATAATTTCAGTTTCTCCTGATGGTTCAGTCAGTACTGCTCCATCACCTGTTCTTGATCCACGCACTGATGACAATTCTGATAGCGTTATTTTTAAAGGCCTTTCTGATGGGAATATTCTTGTTACTTGGTACAGTAGCTCTAGCAGTAAAGGCTTTACCGATACATATTTTAAAATCATTGATGACACTGGTCAGGAAGTAGTCGGCGCTACTAAAATAAATTCTGAAGCAGGTTCCTTGAATCGCTTTACAGAAGTTGCTGAGTTGTCAAATGGTAACCTGGCATTTGTTTGGGCGACAGGTGGATCTGATTATGCCATGCGCAGGTTTGAGGTAGATGGTACGCCATTTGATAATGAGCAATTGTCAGTAACCAACCTTGCTGGGATAAGTGGTTCACAATATCAGCATAATATCGCTGCAAATGATACTGGATTTATCATCACGTGGGATGCTTATAATTATAATAATTATCTAGGGATGCTGTTCGATAATGATGCCTCTATGCCTACTCAAGTTAATGGGAGTAATCGATTCTCTATAGGCGATAGTATTGCGAAAGGAAGTACGTCGCAATATGTGGAGACGCTTCCTAATGGTAATTACCTTGTGCTTTTTAAGGGGGCAACAGGAGATAGTAGTACTCGAGATGTTCGTTACCAGATATACGATGATAGTGGTAATGCGTTACTCTCAAATGATACGGTTATTGGCGGTATGAATTCCTGGGGGGATTTTTCTAAGCCAGTGATTCTTGATGATAGGCTAGTAGTTAGTTATAGCTACGTTGACTACAATACTGATCCAACAACAATAGAACGTTATTTGGTAAGTTATGATTTTAATGGAAATTTAATTGAAGACCTTTCTTCAAGCATACCTACAACGCAAGGTGAGTATGGGTATGTTACATCTTTCGTTGATGTTGATGGTAACCTTTCTTGGTTAGTTAATGATGATGATAGCGGGAATGGTGATTATGATACTTGGCTGCTTCGACAGTCTGAAGTGATTCCTGAGGGCGAAGTATCAAACGAAGCCCCTGCCATTATTTTGCCCTCATCATTGGTTTTTGACGAAAATACCAGCGCTAATGCAGTTTCAGGGCTTTCGATCACTGATGGGAACGCCGACAATCAGACGGTAACTCTGACAGCAACTGATGGTACGATTAATCTTGCTAACATTAATGGTCTTACCAAAGTTTCTGGAGAATATAATTCTGGCTTTGTTACTTTTAGTGGTGATCTCAATGATGTTAACACTGCTCTCAATAGCCTGACCTTTACTCCAACGGCTAATGTTTCTGGAAATAATGCAGCGTCACTCTTTATTCAAACCGCTGATGGCAATGGCGGCAGTGATAGTCAAACGTTGGAGTTCAATATTACCGATGTCGATCCGATCATTGGCAACAACAGTTTCTCTGTAAATAAAAATAGCGTAAACGGCACCGTGATTGGAACGGTTACCCCTAGTGGAGATACTAACGGACTAACATTCAGCATTACCTCTGGCAATGAAAGCGGCGCTTTTGCCATTGATAGTAACGGTCAGATTACTGTTGCCGATGACAGTCAGCTGAACAACAATAGTTACTCTCTGACAGTTGCTGTTGATGACGAAGATGAGGATAGTACGGCAGACGATACTGCCTCTATAACGATCAGCGTCAATAACCCTCCGACGCTAACTGGAGTGCCGGCTAGTATAACGGTCGCTATTGGCTCGATATCTGACCTTGATTTATCTGCCGTCAGTCTGGCAGACATTGATAGTGATGAAATTACACTTGAGATAAGCACTCCTTCGGGAACATTGGCTGCAAGTTCTGATACAGGTGTTGTTGTGAGTGGCTCAGATACCAACACCCTGACGCTCGAGGGAACACCTGATGCTATTAACACTTATCTGGATACAGTCTCCAATATTCAATATAAGCCGGAAGACGAAGGAAGTGGTACAACGCTGACGCTGAGAGCCTCTGATGGAGAGGCTGACTCTGCCATTGCCACGTCGATAATTAACGTTAACGATTTGCCTACTGGTGACGTCACCATCACAGGCGATGCGGTAGAAGACGCGACTTTAACTGCCTCCAACACCCTGGCGGACGAAAACGGCCTGGGCATGGTGACCTACCAGTGGCTACGCGATGGTAATGAAATCACCGCCGCCACCGGCGGAACCTACACCCTGACCCAAGCGGATGTGGGCGCTGCTATCAGCGTCCGCGCCAGCTACACTGATGATCAGGGCACAGCCGAAGCGGTGACGTCTGCTGCCACGGATAGCGTTGCCAACGTCAACGATGCCCCCACTGGCGATGTCATCATTACCGGCGATGCGATCGAAGATGAAACACTCACAGCCGACACCAGCGCTCTGGCCGATGAGGATGGTCTGGGCACTTTCAGCTACGTTTGGAAGGCCGATGACACCGCCATCACCGGTGCCACCAGCAGCACCTACACCCTGACTCAGGCTGAAGTGGGCAAGGCAATCACTGTTGAAGTCAGCTACACCGATGATCAGGGTACCGCCGAAGCGGTCACATCCGCTGCCACGGAGAGCGTGGCGAACGTCAACGATGCCCCCGCTGGCGATGTCATCATTACCGGCGATGCGATCGAAGATGAAACGCTCACGGCCGACACCAGCGCTCTGGCCGATGAGGATGGCCTGGGCGCTTTCAGCTACGTTTGGAAGGCCGATGACACTGCCATCACCGGTGCCACCAGCAGCACCTACACCTTGACTCAGGCTGAAGTGGGCAAGGCAATCACCGTTGAAGTCAGCTACACCGACGGGCAGGGCACCGCCGAAGCCGTGACATCTGCTGCCACGGGTAGCGTCGCCAACGTCAATGATGCACCGACGGGTGGCGTGGCCATCAGCGGCGATGCGATCGAAGATGAAACGCTCACAGCCGACACCAGCGCTCTGGCCGATGAGGATGGCCTGGGCGCTTTCAGCTACGTTTGGAAGGCCGATGACACTGCCATCACAGGTGCCACCAGCAGCACCTACACCTTGACTCAGGCTGAAGTGGGCAAGGCAATCACCGTTGAAGTCAGCTACACCGATGATCAGGGTACCGCTGAAGCGGTCACATCCGCTGCCACGGATAGCGTGGCCAACGTCAACGATGCACCGACGGGTGGCGTGACAATCAGCGGCGATGCGGTAGAAGATCAGACACTGACGGCGTCTAACACCTTAGCCGATGAAGACGGCCTGGGCACGGTGACCTACCAGTGGCTACGGGATGGTAATGAAATCGCTGATGCGACTGACACCACTTATACGCTAACCCAAGCGGATGTGGGCGCTGCTATCAGCGTTCGCGCCAGCTACACCGACCAGCAGGGCACGGCGGAAGCGGTGACGTCTGCTTCGACAGATAGCGTGGCCAACGTTAACGATGCGCCGACGGGCAACGTCATCATTACTGGCACCACGACTGAGGATGAAACACTCACGGCCGACACCAGCGCTCTAGTCGACGAGGACGGTCTGGGCACTTTCAGCTACGCCTGGAAGGCCGATGGCACCGCCATCACAGGTGCCACTAACAACACCTACACCCTGACTCAGGCTGAAGTGGGCAAGGCGATCACCGTTGAAGTCAGCTACACCGATGATCAGGGTACCGCTGAAGCGGTCACATCCGCTGCCACGGAGAGCGTGGCCAACGTCAACGATGCACCGACGGGTGGCGTGGCCATCAGCGGCGATGCGGTAGAAGATCAGACACTGACCGCCTCTAATACACTGGCCGATGAAGACGGCCTGGGCGCAGTGACCTACCAGTGGCTGCGCGATGGCACCGAAATCACTGACGCCACCGGCGAAACTTACACCCTGGCCCAAGCGGATGTGGGCGCTGCCATCAGCGTTCGCGCCAGCTACACCGATGATCAGGGCACCGCCGAAGCAGTCACATCCGCTGCCACGGATAGCGTGGCCAACGTCAACGATGCACCAACGGGTGGCGTGACCATCAGCGGTACGGCGACGGAAGACGAAGTTCTTACGGCGTCTAACACCCTGGCGGATGAAGATGGCCTGGGCACGGTGACCTACCAGTGGCTGCGGGATGGCACTGAGATCACCGACGCCACTGGCGAAACTTACACCCTTACCCAAGCCGATGTGGGCGCTGCTATCAGCGTCCGCGCCAGCTACACCGATGATCAGGGCACGGCCGAAGCGGTGACATCTGGCGCAACGGATAGCATCGCCAACGTTAATGATGCGCCGATGGGCAACGCTATCATTACTGGCACCACGACTGAAGATGAAACACTCACGGCCGACACCAGCGCTCTAGTCGATGAGGATGGTCTGGGCACTTTCAGCTACGTTTGGAAGGCCGATGACACCGCCATCACCGGTGCCACCAGCAGCACCTACACCCTGACTCAGGCTGAAGTGGACAAGGCAATCACCGTTGAAGTCAGCTACACCGATGATCAGGGTACCGCCGAAGCGGTCACATCCGCTGCCACGGAGAGCGTGGCCAACGTCAATGATGCACCGACGGGTGGCGTGGCCATCAGCGGCGATGCGGTAGAAGATCAGACACTGACCGCCTCTAATACGCTGGCTGATGAAGACGGCCTGGGCACGGTGACCTACCAGTGGCTGCGCGATGGCAACGAGATCACCGCTGCTACCGGCGAAACTTACACCCTGACCCAAGCCGATGTGGGTGCTGAGATCAGCGTTCGCGCTAGCTACACTGACCAGCAGGGCACCGCCGAAGCCGTGACATCTGCCGCAACGGGTAGCGTCGCCAACGTCAACGATGCCCCCACTGGTGATGTCATCATTACCGGCGATGCGATCGAAGATGAAACGCTCACAGCCGACACTAGCGCTCTAGTCGACGAGGATGGTCTAGGCACTTTCAGCTACGTTTGGAAGGCCGATGACACCGCCATCACAGGTGCCACCAGCAGCACCTACACCTTGACTCAGGCTGAAGTGGGCAAGGCAATCACCGTTGAAGTCAGCTACACCGATGATCAGGGTACCGCTGAAGCGGTCACATCCGCTGCCACGGATAGCGTGGCCAACGTCAACGATGCACCGACTGGCGATGTCATCATTACCGGCGATGCGGTAGAAGATCAGACACTGACCGCCTCTAATACACTGGCCGATGAAGACGGCCTGGGCGCAGTGACCTACCAGTGGCTGCGCGATGGCACCGGAATCACTGACGCCACCGGCGAAACTTACACCCTGACCCAAGCGGATGTGGGCGCTGCCATCAGCGTTCGCGCCAGCTACACCGATGATCAGGGCACCGCCGAAGCGGTCACATCCGCTGCCACGGAGAGCGTGGCCAACGTCAACGATGCACCGACGGGTGGCGTCATCATTACTGGCGATGCGGTAGAAGATCAGACACTGACCGCCTCTAATACGCTGGCCGATGAAGACGGCCTGGGCGCAGTGACCTACCAGTGGCTGCGCAATGGCACCGAAATCACTGACGCCACCGGCGAGACCTACACCCTGACGCAAGCCGATGTGGGTGCTGAGATCAGCGTTCGCGCTAGCTACACTGACCAGCAGGGCACAGCCGAAGCCGTGACATCTGCCGCAACGGGTAGCGTGGCCAACGTTAATGATGCACCGAAGGGCGACGTTATCATTACTGGCACCACGACTGAAGATGAAACGCTCACAGCCGACACCAGCGCTCTGGCCGATGAGGATGGCCTGGGCGCTTTCAGCTACGTTTGGAAGGCCGATGACACTGCCATCACAGGTGCCACCAGCAGCACCTACACCTTGACTCAGGCTGAAGTGGGCAAGGCAATCACCGTTGAAGTCAGCTACACCGATGATCAGAGTACCGCTGAAGCGGTCACATCCGCTGCCACGGATAGCGTGGCCAACGTCAACGATGCACCGACGGGTGGCGTGGTCATCAGCGGTACGGCGACGGAAGACGAAGTTCTGATGGTGTCTAACACCCTGGCGGATGAAGATGGCCTGGGCACGGTGACCTACCAGTGGCTACGCGATGGCAATGACATTCCCGACGCCACCGGCGAAACCTACACCCTGACCCAAGCGGATGTGGGCGCTGCCATCAGCGTGCGTGCCCGCTATACCGACCAGCAGGGCACCGCCGAAGCGGTCACATCAGCTGCCACGGATAGCGTTGCCAATGTTAACGACTTGCCCACTGGCAGTGTGGCCATCAGCGGCGATGCGGTAGAAGACGCGACTTTAACCGCCTCCAACACCCTAGCTGACGAAGACGGCCTGGGGGCGGTGACTTACCAGTGGCTACGCGATGGTAATGAAATCGCCGCCGCCACCGGCGAAACCTACACCCTGACGCAAGCGGATGTGGGCGCTGCCATCAGCGTTCGTGCCAGCTACACCGATCAGCAGGGCACTGCCGAAACGGTGACATCTGGCGCCACGGATAGCGTGGCCAACGTTAACGATGCGCCGACGGGCAACGTCATCATTACCGGCGATGCGGTAGAAGATCAAACTCTGACCGTCTCTAACACCCTGGCAGATGAAGACGGCCTGGGCGCAGTGACCTACCAGTGGCTGCGCGATGGCAACGAGATCACCGATGCCTCCGGCGAAACCTATACCCTGACGCAAGCCGATGTGGGTGCTGCCATTAGCGTCCGTGCCAGCTATACCGATCAGCAGGGCACGGCCGAAGCGCTCACATCCGCTGCCACGGATAGCGTGGCCAACGTCAATGATGCACCGACGGGTGGCGTGGCCATCAGCGGCGATGCGGTAGAAGATCAGACACTGACCGCCTCTAACACCCTGGCCGATGAAGATGGCCTGGGCACGGTAACCTACCAGTGGCTGCGCGATGGCGTTGAGATTACCGATACCACCGGCGAAACCTACACCCTGACGCAAGCCGATGTGGGTGCTGAGATCAGCGTTCGCGCTGGCTACACCGACCAGCAGGGCACGGCTGAAACGGTGACATCTGGCGCGACGGAGAGCGTGGCCAACGTCAACGATGCACCGATAGGTGTCGTTACAATCAGCGGAGGTGCGGTAGAAGATCAGACACTGACCGTCTCTAACACCCTGGCGGATGAAGACGGCCTGGGCACGGTGACCTACCAGTGGCTGCGGGATGGCACGGAGATCACCGATGCCTCCGGCGAAACCTACACCCTGACGCAAGCCGATGTGGGCGCTGCCATCAGCGTTCGCGCCAGCTACACCGATGATCAGGGCACGGCCGAAGCGGTGATGTCCGCTGCCACGGATAGTGTTGCCAACGTCAACGATGCCCCCACTGGCGATGTCATCATTACCGGCGATGCGATCGAAGATGAAACGCTCACAGCCGACACCAGCGCTCTGGCCGATGAGGATGGTCTGGGCGCTTTCAGCTACGTTTGGAAGGCCGATGACACTGCCATCACCGGTGCCACCAGCAGCACCTACACCTTGACTCAGGCTGAAGTGGGCAAGGCAATCACCGTTGAAGTCAGCTACACCGATGATCAGGGCACGGCCGAAGCGGTGACGTCTGCTGCCACGGATAGCGTGGCCAACGTCAACGATGCACCGACGGGCGATGTCATCATTACCGGCGATGCGGTAGAAGATCAGACACTGACCGCCTCTAATACGCTGGCTGATGAAGACGGCCTGGGCACGGTGACCTACCAGTGGCTGCGCGATGGCAACGAGATCACCACTGCTACCGGCGAAACCTACACCCTGACCCAAGCCGATGTGGGCGCTGCCATTAGCGTGCGTGCCAGCTACACCGATCAGCAGGGCACGGCTGAAGCAGTCACGTCTGCCGCGACGGATAGCGTGGCCAACGTCAACGATGCACCGACGGGCGATGTCATCATTACTGGCGATGCGGTAGAAGATCAGACACTGACCGCCTCTAATACGCTGGCCGACGAAGATGGCCTGGGCACGGTGACCTACCAGTGGCTGCGCGATGGTAATGAAATCACCACCGCCACCGGCGAAACCTACACCCTGACCCAAGCGGATGTGGGCACTGCTATCAGCGTGCGTGCCAGCTATACCGATCAGCAGGGCACCGCTGAAGCAGTCACGTCTGCTACCACGGATAGCGTGGCCAACGTCAACGATGCACCGACGGGTGGCGTGGCCATCAGCGGCGATGCGGTAGAAGATCAGACACTGACCGCCTCTAATACGCTGGCTGACGAAGATGGCATGGGGACGGTAACCTACCAATGGCTGCGCGATGGCAACGAGATCACCGACGCCATCGGCGAAACCTACACCCTGACCCAAGCGGATGTGAGCACTGCTATCAGCGTGCGTGCCAGCTATACCGATCAGCAGGGCACGGCCGAAACTATTACATCGATGCCAACGTCTGCTATTAGTGCTAATCCTGATAGCGATAATGACGGCATTTCGAATGAAGATGAAAATCGCGTACCATCGCTGGATGGAAGCACTACCGGTGATGGCAACGGCGACGGCATTTCTGACGCCGAGCAAAGCAATGTCAGTTCTACACCGTTTTTATTGACGCCGACGGCTGTCTCTAATCCCGAAGATGCCCCTGAAGCGTTTATCACGCTGACGTCGAACGGCAGCCGTGACGCCGAGAGCGATGATGACTTACTAACGTTGCGTAATGTGCGACAGTTGGATGCGCCGAATGACCGACCAGATGACCTTGATATGCCATTTGGTTTAATCGCTTTTGAAGCGGATATAGAAACCGTTGGTGGGTCTAATGTGTTTTCTCTGTTCGTCGCCGATGATGTTGAGGCCAATGGTTACTGGAAGCAGAACGCGGCTGGAGACTGGGTAAATCTGGCTAGTGCAGCCTTTGGCGGTAGTCTGACAAATGAAGGTAATAAATTACGCTTTGATTTTGTCATTGAGGATGGCGGTGAGTTTGATTCTGATGGCGCCGCTAACGGCGTTATTGTTGACCCTGGTGCCATTGGATTCCGCTTACCAGAAACCCCCGAGGATCCAGAGCCTATACCGGATGTCGATGATGGAGGGGTAAACAGCGCACCTATTGCGCGTGACGATGAATTTTCGAGCCGGTTTGGTTGGTTACTGCGTGGGAACCTGTTGGAAGACAATGGCAACGGTATTGATCAGGAGGTTGATGGTGATGACTTCTCAATCACTGATATTGATGGTCAAGAGATTCTTTTTGATACCGCGCTTGTTTTGTCATCTGGTGCGACTCTCACCGTTCAGGAAAATGGTGATTTCCTCTACGACCAGAGAGGGGCTTTTGTGCCCTCACAAGAAGTAGACCGCGTCAGCGATATCTTTGAATATTCGATTGAGGACTCGCAGGGAGCATCAAGCACAGCGACAGTTTCTGTTGAACTGGGCGATGTCACGGATACGGTCGAGATCTCAGTGCTTCAAGCATTATATAAAGTCGCGTTTGATCGAGAGGCGGATGCTACAGGACTAAATTACTGGTCAGGTGTGCGTGAAAACGGTGTGAGTATGTTTGATATTGCTGATTTCTTCATCGAATCGGAAGAGTTTACCGATGATCACGGGAGTCGCTTCAGTGATGATGACTATCTGACCCTGCTATATGCCAACGCCTTTGATAGAGCTCCTGATGCTGATGGCTTTGCGTACTGGTCAGATGTGCTTGAAGAGCCGACGGTTGATCATGGTGATGTGATGACCTATTTCGCTACTTCTGAAGAAATGCAGGTGAAACATTTAGCGGAAGGTTTTATTTTCGCCTGATGCATTGACGTTAGGCAGAGCACCAGCGGCCACTCTTCGCCTGCGGGAAGAGTGGCCGCTTTTGATGTGTATCCGTTTTGTTTTGTTAAGCAATAACACCGTGATTAGATCAGCACTCGTAGACACTGACCTGCATGATACAGCGAGAAACCACCCTCATAGGCGCAGCTCCACAGTGGGCGGGCTTTGATGGGTTTGGGCTGTGACAACGGCAGCGGCAGCAGGCTGTCATCTTCGTTTGCAATGTAATGGGCAAAACCTTGCCCGACCACCGTGCCGGTAGTGATGCCGCGTCCGTTATAGCCAGTGGCTGACAATATCCCAGGGGCCGGTTCAAAAATACGTAAGGTGTGGTCCGGTGTGAACGCGACCTTACCTGTCCAGGTGTATTCCCAGCGAACGTTGCCGAGCCCAGGGAAGTAATGATCTTTTATGGTATCGGCCCAGCGGGTTAAGTAAGCCAGCGGCTTGCCTTCACCTTTCCCCAGGCTGCCCAACAGTAAGCGGCCTGCCTTATCCCGACGAATGCTGCTAAGTACCGTGCGAGTGTCCCAAGCGCCTTGTTTTTCTGGAAGAATCGCATCGGCGGCTTCGCCCGTCAGGGGTTCTGACGCCAGTTGATAATAGTGGCCGATAAAGAAGTGTTGTCGAACTTGGTTCCAGTCGTCTTCGGTATATGCATTGGTCGCCATGACGACTTTGTTCGCGGTTATGCTGCCATTTTGAGTTAACACCCGCCAGCGGTCTTCCTGTCGCTCGATGCCTGTTACGGGGCTTTGGCAATAGAGAGTGGCCCCTAGGTTTGCAGTAGCGCGGGCGAGCCCTCGTGTATAGGCGCACGGGTTGATAGTGCCAGCGCGCTTATCAAGCAGCGCGGTATGTATCTGAGCGGTTCCCGTCATCCGCTCGCATGCTTCACCTTCCAATAGGGTCACCGGGGCTCCACGGTTTTGTAACTGCTCGTGGCGGCGTGTGAGCTCTTGGCAGCCTTTGGTGTTATGGCCAAGGTGCAGGGTGCCTGTACGCGTTGCATCGCACTCAATGGCATAGCGCTCAATAATGTCGAAGACTTTTGCTGGCGCGCCGCCCAAAATAGTATTAACGCGTTCGCCTGTTTCTTCACCTAGCGCGGCCACGATGTCATCGGGTGGAATCCAAAGCCCGGCATTCACCAAGCCAACATTGCGGCCTGAAGCACCCGTGGGGATATCTCCCGCCTCCAGCAAAATTACCTTGATGCCTTTTTCGGCCAAATGTAACGCGGTGGACAGACCCGTAATACCGCCACCAACAACACAGACCTCGGCCTCTTCCTGGTTCGCTAACGCAGGATAGTGTACTGGGGCTTCCGCGCTCGTTTGCAGCCAAAGGCAGCGCTCGGAGAGGGTCGTTTGCATCTTTATAGTACCTCCTGAAAAGAAGCGCAGGTCGGCCATAGGTCCTGGTACTTTTAGTAAGGGCCCTACAGGGAAGGGCCCTTATAGAGGGGAAGGGTTAGTCGAACTTAATGCCTTGAGCTAGTGGGAGTTCACGAGAGTAATTCACGGTGTTAGTTTGGCGACGCATATAGCTCTTCCAAACGTCGGAGCCAGACTCGCGACCGCCACCGGTTTCCTTCTCGCCCCCAAACGCACCGCCAATTTCAGCACCGCTAGGGCCGATGTTGACGTTGGCGATGCCGCAGTCACTACCAACCGCAGAGATGAAGGTTTCGGCTTCGCGAACATCGGTGGTGAAAATGCACGATGACAGACCCTGTGGGACGTCATTATTGGTAGCAATAGCCTCATCCAGCTCTTTGTAGGTGAGAACATAAAGAATGGGCGCAAAAGTTTCGTGCTTGACCAGCTCGTTTTGCTCGGTCACTTCAACAATGGCGGGCTCGACGTAGTAGCCTTCACCACTGTTGGAGAATTCTACACGGTTGCCACCGAACACTTTTGCACCTTGCTCACGCGCCTTAGCCAGCACGCTTTGCATCGCATCAAAGGCTTGATGGTCAATTAGCGGGCCAACCAAGTTACCTTCAAGCGGGTTGCCGATGGACACCGCGCTATACGACTTCTTCAGACGCGCTAAGATTTCGTCTTTAATGGATTCATGAACGACTAAGCGACGCAGTGTCGTGCAGCGTTGCCCAGCCGTACCTACCGCAGAGAAAAGGATGGCGCGAGTCGCCATATCAAGGTCTGCGCTTGGCGCTAAGATCATGGCATTGTTGCCACCCAGTTCAAGAATGCTGCGACCGAAGCGCGCAGCGACTTGTGGGCCTACTTCGCGACCCATGCGGGTGCTGCCGGTAGCGCTGATCAGCGCAACGCGGGCGTCATTGACCAACTGCTCGCCAGCAGCACGCTCACCAATAATCACTTGGCTCAGGTGCTCGGGGGCTTCATCACCGAACTCTTCAATGGCACGTTCCAATAGTGCTTGGCATGCCAGTGCCGTTAACGGTGTTTTTTCGGAAGGTTTCCAAAGCAAGCTATTGCCGCATACCAGCGCTAAGGCTGAATTCCATGCCCAAGGGGCGACGGGAAAGTTAAACGCCGTAATCAGGCCAATCGGGCCTAACGGGTGCCAACTTTCGCGCATATGGTGACCGGGGCGCTCGGAAGCGATGGTCAGCCCAAACAGCTGGCGAGATTGACCAACGGCGAGGTCACAAATGTCGATCATTTCCTGAACTTCGCCAAGCCCTTCCTGGAGAATCTTGCCACACTCCCAGGTAACCAGCTCGCCAAGTGCTTCCTTGTGCTGGCGCAGTTGATCACCAAACAGGCGAACCAATTCACCACGACGGGGGGCAGGCATGCTTTTCCAAGCTTGAAAGGCTTTTTCTGCGTTCGCGATAGCGGTTTCAACGTCGCTGCTAGAAGCCGTTGTAAGACGGCCAATTTCGCTGCCATCAATCGGTGTGGTAACAACTAGATCGCCGCCTTGATACTGCTCTTTTGCGACACCCATTTTTTCCATCAGGGAATGAATCATTGCTTCACCAAATATTGAATTGTGAGTAAATTGGTTACAGGAGCAGTATTGCCAAGCATGAGGCAGCTCATCAAACGATGTTTGTGAAAAACATCATTCCTTAATTTCACCAAGTGGGAGTGCTATGCGTCGTCGAAACTTACCTTCTTTGACCAGCCTGAACTGTTTTGAGGCCGCGGCAAGGCATCTCAGTTTTACGCGGGCTGCGGATGAGCTGAGCCTGACGCAAAGTGCGGTGAGCAAGCAGGTGTCGCAACTGGAAGTTACCCTGCAACATCCGTTATTCAGGCGGGTGAGAAAGCGTCTGCACCTGACGCCAGAGGGAGCGGTCTATCTCGGCGAAGCGCGTAAAATATTAGCCCAAGTCGAAATGTCCACGCGTTATATGCAGTCTTACGGCGTAGAGGCAGATGTGCTGAATATCGCCACATTGCCCACCTTTGGGGCGCGGTGGCTTATCCCCAGACTCAACGGGTTCCGCTTTAAATATCCCAATATTAATCTCAATATTGCTAATCGTACCGAACCGTTTGATATGCAAAAAGAGCGTATAGAGGCGGCGTTCTTTTTTGGTCATGGCGTATGGCCGCGGGCGGAATGTATTAAGTTGCTGGATGAAGAGGTGGTGCCTGTCTGCTCGCCTGCCGCCATGGAGCAGACAACCGTTCGCGACCCATTAGATTTAACAGACATGGTGTTGTTACAGGTTTCTACTCGGCCCGAAGGGTGGCATGACTGGTTTGAAGCACAAGACCTCTATACGGAACACAGCTACCATGGCCCAAGATTTGATACGTTCTATATGGCGTTAAGAGCGGCACGCGCGGGCTGTGGCGTCGCCCTAGTACCAAAGTTTCTTGCTCAGGAAGAGCTTGATGAGGGGAAGTTAGTCATTCCTTGGCAGTTCTCACTTAAGAGTCAAGATGCTTACTATATGGCGTACCCAGAGCATATGGTTGAAGTTTATAAACTGCGCGCTTTTATTGAGTGGATTCGTGCGCATTTAGATTGATAACGATCAATCTAAATGCTTTGTTGGCGGTGGTTTAAGAATGACTGCTTTTTTTATATGGTCATCTAAAAATAATATGCTAAGTTATTAATCGCTATCTTATAAGGAGGGCTAAAATGTCAGACTTAGCCGAAACATATCTTTGTGCTGAATTCCATTTTCAATGATAGGCTCAGGATAGTTCTTCAAGAAAAAGTCTTTATCAATGCAATCAACCCTAAAGCCCTGGCGTTGGTAGAAGGTCAGTTGATAGCCGAATGTGCCCGTTCCCACCTCTAGGCGCTGTGCACCTGATTCCTTCACTTTTTCGATAACATATCTAAGCAGTTGGGTGCCAACACCATGCTGTTGAACCGATGGTGAAACGGCAATGTTCATCAGTTCCAGTGCTCCCTCATAAATTGGCTTGATAACACAAGCTCCGACGATCGCCCCTTTGTCGTAGGCTGTGAAGCACCTTGATTGGTATAGGTACCTTTTAATGGCCTCCTCGGACGGGTCCGCTAAAAGAAGTAGCTCCATTGGTACTTCAGAGGGTGTTATCTCAGCGATTTGCAACGCAATCTGCTCCTCTCGTATTCAGAATAATTTACATTCTATTTTTGTATGGATGTCTTTATGTGAGCGTTTGGGTGACTTTTTGACGTTAGGATACGTGTTCTGATTTGGATAGGCACACGTGGCCTGTCACTATAAAATTAAAGTATTTATGTAACATAAAAAGCCTGGGTGCAAGCTGCCTTAGGTAGGGGCATTTTGTTGCTGTTGGTTTGAAAAAGCTGATGTGCGAGCTCATCGGCGCGAAGTTATTCACACGAGATCATCATGACCCTACTGGATAAACGTGCATTGTACTTATTTGAGGTAAGCAGCTGCGGAGGCATTCGTGCGGCGGCGGAGCATCTGCATACCAATCCTTCCGTAGTAAGCCGCCAAATACGGGGGTTAGAGCGGGAATTGGGCATGGCCTTGCTGGAGCGTCAAGGGCGGCATGTGACGTTGACCGAGGCAGGCCAATTGGTAGTGGAAGGGTTTCTTGCTCAGCGGCGGTTGAATTCAGAGCTGGGAGATACGCTGTCCCGGTTACGCAATTTACAGTCGGGGAAAGTGGTCGTCTCGGTAGGTGATGGCTTTGTGGATAGTTTTATCAACCATGTGATGCGCCGTGTTTCCGAGCAGTACCCCGATGTGCTGATCGAGATTAAAACAGGGATTTATTATCCCCGAGAACCCCATGAGATGGTGGCCAACGACGAGGTAGATATTGCGATTACCTACGGCCCCATTTCAGACCCACGGTTAGTGGTGCACTCCTTTGAACGAGGGCCGTTGTGCGCACTGGTAGCACCGACCCACCGGCTTGCTCGCCAATATAGCGTGTCGATCACAGAGTTATTACAGCACAAGTTGATTTTTTTACCGGATGTCTCGGGCTCGCAGCAGTTCGTCAATGCGCTATTTGGTGCTGCCGGTCAGTTGGCTACGCCTGCCTATCGCTGCAACCTGCATTCAGTGTCTCGAAGGATGGCTTGTGCCGGGATTGGCGTGTCGTTTATGACGGCTGCTGCTGCACGCAGTGAAATAAATGCGGGTTTGCTGAAGGCGGTTCCTATTGATCACCCTATGGCGGCTAGCAGCCAGGGCAATTTGGTGCGTAGAGTCGGCAGAAGACTTTCGCCCGCTGCCGACTATTTATGGAAGTTAATGATGGCAATGCAGTGATGTGCTGACGTATCAGTTAGCCATCATGTACACGCCTGGGCCAATTGGCCAGCCCATCGCCAGCCAGAACATCAAAAACGTTGACCAGGCGAGCAAAAAGCCTATGGCTAACGGCAGCATGGTGGCTATCAACGTGCCTAGCCCCATATCTGGCTTATAACGCTGCATATACACCAGTGCTACCGAAAAATACGGGCTCATGGGGGAGATAATGTTAGTGCTGGAATCGCCTATGCGGAACATTGCCAACACAAAGGCTGGATCGAAGTCGATCATCATCAGCATCGGCACGAATACCGGAGCCATTAATGCCCACTGAGCGGAGCCGCTGGTCATAAAGACGTTCAGCACCGCGCTCATCGCAATAAACGCGCCTACTAGCGGTAGCCCAGTAAATCCGGTGCTTTGCAGAATATTGGAGCCTTCAATAGCAATAAATTGCCCCAGTTCTGACCAGCGGAAATAAGCAATAAACTGCGAAATTGCAAAGAACAGTACTAGGGTAGGTGCTAAGTCACTGGCAGACTCCGCCATGCGTTGTGGTACATCACGGCTGCTGGTGATCTTGCCGGTGGTGATGCCATAGACCAAGCCAATAGTGACAAAGTAGCCAAACATCAGTGGCACGAGTGAGCGCAAAAATGGCGAGGGAATCAAACCGCCTTCTTCATTGCGCAGTGGCGATGCTTCGGGTACCACGGCAATTAAGATCAGCGCTAGGTAAATCAGTGTGGCAACGCCTACCCGCTTTAGACCGCGCTTTTCTGCGTCGGTTAATGCCGGTTTTATGATGTCAGTTTTAAAGTCTTTGCTCATCGGTAGGGTGCGTTGCAGCCTCGGCTCTACGATCTTATCGATGACTAACGTGCCAATAATTGCCAGCACAAACACTGAGCAGGCCACAAAGTAGTAGTTATCCACAGGTGAGACGTAGGCGTCTGGGTCTACCAAGCGTGCAGCCTCCGTGGTTATGCCAGCAAACAGCGCATCCCCGACGGTAATAAACAGGCTGGCATCAAACCCGGCGCCTGCCGCCGCATAGGCGGCGGCTGCACCGGCGATTGGGTGGCGGCCCACCGAGTAGTACACCATGGCAGCTAGAGGGATCAGGATCAGGTAGTTGGCATCGGAGGCAATACTGCCGCAAATACCCGCCATAAAAACGCAGAAAGTGAGCAGAGCGGGTGGTGCTTTCGCCACGCTCACCTGCATCAAGGTCGACATTAAGCCCACTTTATCGGCCAAACCAATGCCAAACATCACCACCAAAATAAGGCCGAGGGGAGGGAAGTTAACGAAGTTACTGACCACGCTGGTCAGCATAAACTCAATGCCATCAGCCGAGAGTAGACTGCGTACCTGCACCACCGCGTCGGTTTGCGGGTTAACCGCTGAAACGCCGAGTGACGAAAGCAGGGCTGAGAGGATTACAACAGTGCCCGCTAAAATGGCAAAGAGAATAAACGGGTGTGGGAGCTTATTACCCACACGCTCAATAGATGAAAGAACACCTTGCATCGTATTAATCCTTTTTTCTTAACGTTATTTTTTTAATCGTAATGAGAGGCTTGCAGAGAATTAAGTTCGTGATAGCAACTCTTTTGCCAACGCCACAAACATCCCGCCTGCGACCGGCAGAACAGCATCGTTAAAGTCGTAGTGCTCGTTGTGCAGATAGGCGCTATCGCCATTACCGACAAAGAAGAAACACCCCGGTACTTCCTGCAGGTAGAACGCGAAATCTTCCGCCCCCATGGTGGGCATATAGTCCAACTGCTGAATGTCGTGGCTTACTGCGTGCTTGTTGGCAATCGTTAGCACGCGTTCTGACCACGCTGAGTCGTTAACCAGTGGTGGCACCTGGTGTAGGTGTTCCAGATGAAACTGCGCACTGTGGGCTGCGCATACGCCCGCGGTTACCTGCTCAAGCTTGCCTGCGAGTGCTTCGCGTGAAGAGGGGCGGTCACTGCGGATATTCACTAACAGTTCGGCTTGGCCAGGAATCACGTTGGCGGCGTCGCCCGCATGGAAAGCGGCTACAGTGATCACGCCTGCTTCCAGCGGCGATTTGTGGCGGCTCACTAACCCTTGCAACTGCTGTATTAGTGACGCCCCGACATAAATAGGATCGACCGCCAAGTGCGGCATGGCGGCATGGCCAGAAGTACCTTCAATAGTGACTTTATAAGTGTCGTTACCGCCCATAGCTGGCCCGGGTTTAACAAACAGTTGGCCTGCTGGGAAACCAGGGCGGTTGTGGTAGCCAAATATCGCGTCCACCTTGGGGTTTTCCAAGACCCCTGCCTTGACCATGATGTCGGCACCATTGCCACCTTCCTCGCCAGGCTGAAATAGCAGTTTAATGTGCCCACATAGCTCGTCACGCAGCGCTATGATGGCCTCGGCAGCCAATAACAGCGTGGCGGTATGCCCATCGTGACCACAGGCATGCATCAAACCTTGCCGTTGGGAGCGATGCTCAAACGTGTTGGCTTCATCGATGGGTAACGCATCCATGTCGGCGCGAAAGGCAATCACTGGGCCTTCGCGACCGGTCGCTAGCTCAGCCATAACGCCTGTAGTGGCAATACCTTCGGTAACGCGATAGCCAAGCGCTCTTAGCCGCTCCGCGACCAGCGCGGCGGTGTTATTTTCCTGGAATTTAAGCTCGGGCTGCTGGTGCAACCGATGCCGCAAAGCGGTGGCTTCACCAACTTGTTTATCTGAAAACATTTCCTATCCCTACTGTTGTCGGTGCCTTTATTCGGCTTTTTGTAAGCTAAGCGACTTGGCGGGTAGAAAGGAGTCGTTTTAATGACGAATTTGTTGCTTTCAAAGCAACAATAATGGGGGGATACAACCGAAGCTGCTTCCTAGCGATGTTATCAACGCCCTTGGCAGCTAGCGGTGAAATTTTCAGTGTCACCTTCCTTAATGCTTATTTTTAACTTAAGCATTCTGCTTATCGACTAAATCATACCTCTTTGCGGCAGCCGCACAGCAGGAGATTGCAATCACCCAGCAAAGTAGGCTATTGGTGGCGCAGTTGATAGATCAGCTTGATGCACAAGACACACACGGCCGTGGAGTGCTCGGTATGAAGACCTTGTCGAACATGGGGTTTGCCCTATTTGGTGCAGCGCTGGTCGCGATTAGTTATGGACTTGCGCGCTTTGCGTTTGGTTTGTTTGTACCTTCCATTAGCGCCGAACTAGAACTGACTGCGTACTTAGTTGGTATTATCGGGGCGCTGCCGTTTATTAGTTTTGTCTTGGCGACGTTGTTTGCACCGCTTGCAGCCGATCGGCTTGGTGCGCGTAATTTAGCAGTGTTATCCGGTGGATTCGGTGTGGCCGGGCTGGTCTTTATCAGCCAGTCGTCTGGTGCCTTCTCGCTCGGCGTAGGTGTGTTTGTCTGCGGGATCTGTACTGGCTTGATGATGCCCGCTCTGACGGCTGCTATGCAGGCGTTGGTGAGCCGAACAATGCATGGCCGCGTTAGCTCTATCATGAATGCTGGCACCAGTATTGGCATTATCGTAGCAGTGCCGACAGTCGTGTTCCTGGCCGATGCGTGGCGCTTTACCTACACTAGCTTTGCTGTTTTGGCGGGTTTAGGGGTGATTGCTGCCTGGTACTTTATCCCTTCGGTCTCTCGGGTTGTGCCAGCCAATGCGGCACCGCCACCGCCAATCACGCGGCTACAGTGGTCGCGCCTTACTCGGCTATCACTCTTTGCTTTCGCGATGGGGTTTGTGTCTTCGCCATTCTGGCTTTTTGCGCCTGATTTGGCCGTTACCCTTGGTGGGTTGCCTCCTAATCAAACTGGCTGGCTTTGGTTTGCCGTAGGACTTGCTGGGCTTGGAGGTGCCGTAGTGAGTGATTTGGCTGACCGTAATAACCCTCCTATTACGCAGGCACTAATGCTAATGATGCTGTCTTCAAGCTTGGCGTTGCTTGCTGCCAGTCCCAGCCAGTTAGCATTGGCGATATTTTCCGCCATGGTGTTTGGACTTGCTTACATGAGCTTAACGGGACTGTATCTGATGACGGGCATTCGGCTATTGCCGGGGCGGCTTTCCATGGGGCCCGTCTTACCTTTCATGGCCTGTGCGCTTGGGCAGGCAGTAGGCTCGCCGGTTGTCGGTATGCTGGTGGACGGTTTTGGTTATGCCTATGCATTTTCGCTATTTTCGGTCGTCGGCATTGTGGTGGCGATTATATCGCCAGCTTATCCCGGCCACATTGATTACTGGGCAGACTTGGTGGAAGAGTCAGCGCAAGAAGAACCACTGCAAGAGGAGCAGCCCGCTGCTGAAGAGACGGGTCTCCAAGCAGCCTATGACCACCAATTGCTGGATGAGAATGGCGAGCCCATCGAAGAGCCCGTTACGAAAGAGGATAACGTAGCCTAATGCGTTTCTGATTAGCGTTATACGGTCGAAAGCCATGGAGGAATTGGAGAAGATGCCAGGAGGGCGATTTGCCAGGGTTTGCTATCACCGGTAGCAGAGGGGGGCTAGAGGCAACGGATACCTAGCGGCATCGGCGATAAAAACGACAACGCCAGCTGAACCCAGAGGCTAGCGTTGTCGGACGAACAGCGATCAGGCGAAGGCGTTCAGACACCAGGTAATGGCGGGGATGGCGACAATATCGATCAGCACGGCGCCGCACAGCGGGACGATAATGAAGGCCTTATGCGACACCACACGATAGTGCTCGCACACCGCACTCATATTTGCCACCGCATTGGGAGTCGCGCCTAGGCCGTGGCCAATAAAGCCCGCGGTAAGCACTGCGGCGTCGTAGTTGCGGCCCAGCAGGCGGAACATCACCACCACGGCCAGGAAGACGATGGCCAAGGTCTGCACCAGCAGGATCAACAGCAGTGAGCCGCCCATCTCCTGGAGCTGCCAGATCTTGAGATTCATCATTGCCATGGTCAGGAACACGCCCAAGGCCACGTCGCCCAGAGTGGCGAGGGCGTTGTCCGGCATGCTGACCCAGTGGAAGCGATCATTAAGATTGCGTAGCAGGATGGCGACAAACATGGCGCCCACATAGCTCGGTAGGATGATCCCCAGGTGGGTCGACAGAGCCTCTTTGAACCACACGCCCAGCACCATGATCGGGACTATTACGGCCAGCACGCGCAGCAGGGTGCGGCTGTCGATGGGCGCTTGAGAGGGGCGCTCCTCGGCTTGCAGTTTCTCCAGGTCATGCACGTCCTCGGCGACAACCGGGATCTGCCGACGGTCGATTATCCAGCGGGCGATAGGCGCACCGATCACACCGCCGACAATCATGCCGAAGGTGGCAGAGGCAATGGCGGCAGTAGTGGCTCCCTGGGCGCCTAGGGCTTCCGCCTCAGGGCCAAAGGCCGCTGCTGCGCCGAAGCCGCCCTCTAAGGAGGTGGCTCCGGCCATTAGGCCGATCAGCGGGTCGAGGCCTAGCAGGCTGGCCATGCCAATGCCCACGCCGTTCTGCATCAGCGCCAACAGCCAGCAGGCCACTAGATAGATACCCAGCGCCTTGCCGCCTTTTTTGAGCAGCGCCAGGCTTCCGCCCAGGCCGACGGTGGTGAAGAAGGCGATCATCAATGGGCTCTGCATCGCCGTGTTAAGTTCGAAGGTAACCAAGCCAAGATCGCGCAGCAGCCAGGCCAGCAGAGCGAAGCCGAAACCGCCGATCACTGGGGTGGGAACGCAGAAGTGTTCCAGCCAGTTGAGCCGGCGCTTAAGCCCGGCGCCAAATGCAAGCAATATCAGCGCCAGTGCCGTGGTGGACACGGCATCCAGAGTAAAGTGCATGGTGATGCTCCATGAGTTGTTATGTGCCGCTCAGGGCGGTCGGGTAGGGGTGGCCGTTGACGACCGGTTAATCGTTGGTTAGCGCGCCAGGCGCTCGACCAGACGGGCCGCCACACGGGCTGTTCGCGCGTCTATATCCAGGCTTGGATTGAACTCGGCTACGTCCACTACTGGCAGCGCAACGCGTGCGGCTAGGTGATCAATGACATCCTCAACCAGGGACAGCTCGATGCCCCGGGCGGAAGGGGCGCTGACGCCCGGGGCAATCCAGGCGGGTAGGGCGTCTAAGCAGATGGTGAGGTAGAGCCAGTCAACCCGTGTCAGCAGCCGCTCAAGAGCGGTTTTCATCGCGGGGCTATCCAGCGAGCGACACTGCTCGTCGAGCACCCACTCCACTCCCAGCGACTCGGCGCGGGCGAAAAGCGCTGGCGTATTGCCGCCGCGACTCACGCCAAGGCAGGTGTAGTGGAAGTCGATGCCCGCCTCTTGGCACAGCTCGGCGCACTGCCGAAAGGGCGTGCCGGAGCTGGCGCGCTCGGCCTGGCGCAGATCGAGATGGGCATCCAGATTGAGGATGCCTATGCGCGGCATCGTCGTCTGACGCTGGGCGTGAGCCAGCAGCCCCGAGAAGCTAGCGAAGGCGATCTCGTGGCCGCCGCCTAAGCCGATAACCCGATGCCCCTGTTCGAGCAGTTCGGACACCCGCCCGGCGAAGGCTTGCTGGGCGCTCTCTAAGTTGTCGCCTTGGCAGACCACATCGCCAGCATCATACAGCGGTGCCGTCAGATGATACGCCTGGTTAGCTAGCTGGCGACGCAGCGCCAGGGGCCCTTCACTGGCCCCCGTCCGCCCTTGGTTGCGGGCTACGCCAGCATCAGAACAGAACCCTAACAAAGCACGCCCCGGCGCCTCGGCCCGAAAGGCCGGACGCATCACCTGATGCCAGCGCCGTGCGTCACCTGTCTCCGTGCTATCGACCCGGCCTTGCCAGGGCGCCATCAGCGCCGCCTCATTATCTGCTTGTGTCACTGCAGGAGTTCTCCCAATCGTTGTGCACTGAGGCGCGTGGCCTCGCTCAGAGTCTCGGCTCGGTCTTGAGCCCGGGCGCTGGGGGCCATCACACTGATCACCGCCTTGAGACGACCGCGGCCGTTGAACACTGGCGCGCTGGCGCCCCACACCCCTTGATCGATTTCGCCCAGACTGACCGCTACGCCCTGCTGGCGAATAGCCTCAAGGCCGATCAGGGCATCGTCCCGCTCCGCCTCCGAGCGAAGCATCAGTGCCATCTGGCGCTCTTCTTCGCTCATCCAGGCCAGCAGCGCTCGAGCGCTGGCACCCTTGAGTAACGGTTGCACCTGGCCTCGGTGGTAGCAGCAACGCAGCGGCTGTGGGCTATCGATCATCTCTACGCAGAGGGCGTGGTCACGCGCTGCCACCAGCAGCGCCGAGCTCTCTTGAGTGGTCTCGGTCAACTCGGTCAACACTGGGCGAGCCCAGCGAAGCAGCTCGTTGTTGTGCTCGAAGCCCTGGTGCAGACGTACCGCCTGAGGGCCCGGCGCATAGGTACCGCCCTCGCGCTCGCTGACTAGGCCCCAGGCCAAAAGTTGGCGCAGGTGGCGGTATGCGGTTGAGACTGGCTGAGCGGTCAGCTCGGCCAGCGACTTCACCGTCATTGCTTCCCCTTGATTGGCTAGGCAGCACAGTAGCGCTAGCATGCGGTCGGATGGTCCCATCGCAATTACCTCAAATTTTGATAAACGATACGCAGCAAAATAGATAAAAGAAAAAAAAGTTATCAATTTTTGATAATTAAAATTCTTAGACTTTAGTCTTGCTATGGGAGGGTGGGGTATTGTCGGCGTGAAATAGCAAGGGGCAACGCGATGTTCCAGCGGTATCAGTAACGTCGGATTTTTTAAAACGCCTAACGCAATGGTTGTGCTTTACCGATGCATTTTTACTCTGTACATCGCGCTATCAGCATGCCTGAGCAGCGTATCTGCATCGTCTCCATCGATGGGGTAGCAAGCTGTACCAATACTGCAAGACGGCATGTTGATCGCACCGAATTCTACGCTCAGTGGCTCGGCCATGATGGCGAGAATCTGATTTACCTTGTGTGTAACGGCCTCCATTGATTGGATGCCCGTCAGTAGAATAGTAAATTCATCACCGCCTATTCGCGCGGCCGTGTCTGTTTCACGTAGACAGCTTTCCAGTCGTCGAGCCACCGTACAGAGCACTTCATCTCCTATGGCATGCCCATAGGTATCGTTAATCACCTTAAAATCATTAATATCCAGAAACAGCAGCGCAAGGCTGCTCTGATGGCGATGAGCCGCGCCCAAGCCTGAAACGAGCCGATCATAGAAGAGTGATCTATTCGTCAGCTTCGTTAGTGGATCGTGATGGGCAAGGAAGCGCAATTCTTCTTCGGCTTGCATTAGGGCGGTTACGTCTCGGGCGACGCCGATGCGAACTTCCTCGTCTTTATACCAGCGAGCAGACCATAGAATGTGCACCGTGCTGCCATCCTTGCGGAGGTAGCGGTTGCGGAAATCGACGTGTTGTTGACCGCTCATGACCCGCACAATGGAAGCTTGCGTGAGCGCGAGATCGTCAGGATGCATGTAATGGGTGATTAAAGTGCCGGTCAGTTCATCGGCACGGTAACCAAGCAGTGACTCACAGGCATCACTCACAAACATGATTTGGTGGTCTTCATCGACCACGAAGACCGTGTCCAGCATCAGATGCACTAGTTTGGGATAGAGCGCTTGCAGGTCAACGGGCATAGGCGAATCCGGTGAACGTTGTTCAGTGGCAGGAAAGCTGCCAAAGAGCGATCATAACCTATGACCCAATGCCTAATACGTTGACCAGACAAAGTCAGTCGTTTAGCTGGTTAAGCCCACTAGCCCCATCATGAGCTTAATTCCCAGTGAAAGCAGTAACAGAACACCAACACTCGACAACCAAAGGGTCATTAACCAGCCTAAACGCTTAGCGAGTGATTTCATTGCATTGCTCCTGTACGTTCCTTAATACCAGTACGTTGATCAACGTCAGCTTGTTCAATGGTAGGCATCACCTGGCTTCACTTTGCCGCGGAAGACGTAGTAGCTCCATGCGGTGTACATCAAAATAATTGGTAAAATAAACAGTGTTCCCACTAGGGCAAAGCCTTGGCTTTGGGGCGGAGCGGCAACCTGCCAGATAGACGCATTCGGTGGAATAATGGTTGGCCACAAGCTAACTCCCAAACCGCTATAGCCTAGAAAAACCAGCCCTAGTACCAAAATAAAGGGAAGCGCGTTGCGCTGATAAGTAATGGCACGCCACAGCCACCAGCCGGTGATTGCCACTAATAGCGGCACCGGTAAGAACCACAGTAGATTGGGTAACGAAAACCAGCGTGACGCAATGTTTGGATAGGCAAGCGGTGTCCATACGCTTATCAGGGCGATCATTATGAGTAGCCCGATGACTAACGGTTTAGTGATCTGGTACATCCGCTGTTGCAAGGGGCCTTCAGTTTTCATAATCAGCCAGGTGCTGCCAAGCAGTGCATAAGCAAACAGCAGGCCGATACCGCAAAACAGCGAGAATGGCGTTAGCCAATCTAGCGCACCTCCGCTGTAGCGAACGCCATCGAAAGCGATACCTTGAATATAAGCACCTAATGCAATGCCCTGGGCCGTCGTTGCCAGCAGCGAGCCGCCAATAAAGGCTTTATCCCATACATGCCGTCGCTCGGGGGATGCTTTGAAGCGAAACTCAAAGGCGACGCCACGAAAAATCAGCCCTAGTAACATCACGATTAGTGGAATAGCGAGCGCTTCCAACACGACTGCATAGGCGAGGGGAAATGCAGCAAACAACCCTGCTCCGCCTAGCACCAACCACGTTTCGTTACCGTCCCACACTGGCGCAACGGTGTTCATCATAATGTCTCGGTCTTGCTCGTTATGAACATGCACAAAGAGCAAGCCAATGCCCAAGTCAAACCCATCCATGACCACATACATCATCAATCCAAACAGAATGATAATGGCCCAGGTGAGTGATAGATCAATTCCCATGGTGCGCCCCGTTCTAATTAGTGAGTCGTGTTGCTCAGCGTTTCATTGGCTGCCGAGAGAGGCCGAGCAGGCGTGCGATGATGGCCCGGACCGCCTAACGTAGGTGCGGAGGGCTCGCTTGGGCCTTTGTTTACCAGGTGCAACATGTACATAACGCCGGTGCCAAAAACCGCCAGATACACCACCACAAAAATAGTTAAGCTAATGCTGAGGTGAACAGCACTGTGTGCGGAAGCTGCATCGGCGGTTCTTAATAATCCGTAAACCACCCAGGGTTGCCGGCCTACTTCTGTGGTAAACCAGCCCGCTAGCAGTGCCACCAATCCTGCTGGCCCCATGCATAGGGTGCAGATAAGAAATCTACGGGACCCATAAAGTCGGCCTTTGACGCGCAGGATGTTGCCCACGATGGCAAGCAAAATCATTAATACGCCCAACCCCACCATCAAGCGAAAGCTCCAAAATACGATGGTCGAATTGGGTCTGTCTTGTGGGGCGAACTCGTTAAGGGCGGGCACCTGCTCGGTCAAACTATGTCGTAACAGCAGGCTTCCCAGCACGGGGATCTCCAGTTTGAAGCGGGTTTCTTCGCGCGCCATATCGGGCCAGCCGAATAGAATGAGTGGGGTGGGCTCGCCGCTGCTGTTATCCCAATGCCCTTCGATAGCGGCGATTTTGGCAGGCTGGTGCTTAAGCGTATTGAGACCATGAAAGTCGCCCACCACGGCCTGAAGCGGAGCGGTGATCGCCAGCATAATCAGCGCCATGGAGAGCATAGTGCGCACCTCGGCGGACTGCTTGCCCCGTAGCAGCAGCCAAGCGCCAGAGGCGGCGACGAATAAGGCTGTACTCAAAAAGGCGGCTAGTGCCATATGGGCAAGTCGATAGGGGAACGAGGGGTTAAAGACAATCTTCATCCAGTCAACTGGAATCACCGCGCCATTAACAATTTCGTGCCCTTGAGGTGTCTGCATCCAGCTGTTGGAGGAGAGAATCCAAAACATCGATACGATGGTGCCGAGTGCAACCATACAGGTAGCGAAAAAGTGTAAGCCTCGGCCGACACGCTCCCAGCCAAATAGCATTACGCCTAAAAATCCGGCTTCGAGGAAAAAGGCGGTAAGCACTTCATAGGTGAGCAACGGCCCTGTGACGCTGCCTGCAAAGGCGGAAAAGCCGCTCCAGTGGGTCCCAAACTGGTACGCCATCACAATGCCGGATACCACACCCATTGCAAAATTAACGGCGAATATTTTTGACCAGAAATGGTAAAGGAGGCGATAGGTATCCCGCTGGGTTTTTAGCCATAGCCCCTCTAATACCGCTAAGTAACTGGCTAGCCCGATGGTGATGGCAGGAAAGATAATATGAAAGGAAATAGTAAAGGCAAACTGAACTCTGGCCAGGTCAATGGCCTCAATTCCGAGCATGGTGCTTCCTCCGGTGACAGCCACTGTCTTTAACTCAATAGTGGGCCGGTATAGCCGCTGTGTGGCTTCATAGGAGTAGTCTATTGCCTGCTGTATTTCATAACAGACTCAGTTTTTCATTAAAAAACCATATCAGTTGAGAGGTGTCACGAGGTAAGCAACATAACAGCAATGAGTTATGGCCGATCTACTAGAGCCGAGTTGTTAAAACAAGGGTATTAAAACAGAGTTAATAGCTGCCCCAGGGTTTCCATGCCCCGCTCGCTGCGTGCTGTCCACGGGTGGCCATAGCTTAAGCGTACGCAGTGCCGGAACTGCTGGGTTGCGGAAAAAATGGGGCCTGGCGCCAAGCTAACACCATGGTCGAGCGCCATGTTAAATAAGCGTAGTGAATCAACTTTTTCAGGAAACTCTACCCACAAAAAGTAGCCGCCATCAGGGCGAGTAATACGCGTTTGGGTGGGAAAGTAGCGATCTGCAGACGCCAGCATACTGCCTTGTTGGGCTTCTAGAGCGTGGCGGAGCTTACGTAAGTGGCGGTCATAGCCGCCGTGCTGCAAATAGTCGGCAATGGCTGCCTGCGCGGGAATGGAAGGCGAAATAGTCGTCATTAACTTCAGTCGTGAAATAGCTTCGGCGTAGCGTCCCCCGGCTACCCAGCCAACGCGATAGCCAGGCGCCAAACATTTCGAGAAAGAGCTGCAGTGAATGACTAGCCCCTCATCATCAAACGCCTTCACTGGGGTAGGCGGTGTGCTGCCAAAGTACAGCTCGGCATACACATCATCCTCTAGCATGGGGACTTGGTGCTGCTTTAATAGTTGATAAAGGGTCTGCTTACGCTCATTGCTTAGGCTGGCGCCGAGCGGGTTTTGCAGATGGCTCATAAACCAGCAGGCTTTGATAGGTAGCGACGCCAATCGCTCTGCTAACACATCAAGGTCGATACCCTCGCGCGGATGCACTGGAATCTCCACTGCACGCAGTTTTAGCCGCTCCAATACTTGCAAGCTGGCATAAAACGCTGGGGACTCAACGGCCACCAAATCGCCAGGTTGGGTCACGCACTGCAGGGCTAAGTTGAGCGCTTCCATCGCGCCATTGGTAATCACCAGCTCTTCCATTGGAAGCTGAATTCCCCCCAGCATGTAGCGCAGGGCGATTTGTCGGCACAGGTCGACATGCCCGGTGGTCATGTCGGCGACGACCTGCTGAGGAGAAAGCTCGCGCAGGCCACGTGTCATGCTGGTGCTCAGCCGCGAAAGTGGAAAAAGTTCAGGGCTTGGGAAGGCCGACCCAAAGGGCACCGTTCGATCATCCTGCAGTGAATCTAGCACCGAGAACACTAGCTCACTGACTTCTACTTCCGCGGGGTCGGTGGGCTGCAGCGTCACACGTGGCTCACCCAGCAAGCGCCGAGCATGTTCACGCACAAAATAGCCTGAGCGTGCTCGTGCGGTGATGAGACCACGGTTTTCGAGTAGGTAGTACGCCTGAAACACTGTGGATGGGCTGATCCCATGGTGACGACTGGCCTGGCGAACCGACGGAATTCGCTCCCCAGGGCCAAGCACGCCCTGACGAATCAGTGTGGCGATCTCATCGGCAAATTGTTCGTAACGTTTCATGGGATAAACCGTCGGTGCGTTGAGGATAGCCCCAGGGTACTCCATCACAGTTTTAAGTGGCACAAGTGAAACTCTCTGCTAGAGGGAAATGCCACTGTGACGGATGTGGGAAATTTAAAACAGGCTCAAATTCATTAATAAAAAGCATATCAGAAGGTAAATTTATAAGCTGTTTCGACTCAACTGATACGCAATATTTATCTAAAACTGCGCCTGTTTGTTAGTCAGCGTAGTGGGGATAGTGGTGGTTAATAATCGGCGACGCCCCTCGACCGTATGACCTCCATTCCCTCTATTCTGGATATCGGTATGACGCAACGCATTCCACTGCAAAATTTAACCACTGAGGCAGCGGTTGAATACCACTCGCCTTCTGCCAATGATTCCCGTCATCAGCCTGCTAGTAACAAGCCACCCAGTAATAAGCCATCCAAGCTTGGGCATATTTATGTGCGAGAAATTGGCGGTTTCTTTCAACGCATCCGGCGTTACTCAAACTGGTTGTTAATGGCGCTGTATTTTGGCTTGCCATGGGTTAATTGGGGGGACCGGCCGCTGGTATGGTTTGATCTCGCTGCGCAAGAGTTTCATATTTTTGCGGCGACGTTTTATCCACAAGACTTTATCTTGCTCACCTGGATCTTGGTGCTGTGCGCCTTTGGCTTGTTTTTGATCACGGTAGCGGCGGGGCGCGTGTGGTGTGGCTATAGCTGTCCGCAAAGCGTTTGGACCTTTCTGTTTATCTGGTTTGAGCATCGCTTGGAAGGGCCACGGCACCGTCGTATACGTCGTGATAACGCATCACGCACTTTTGACACGCTGTGGCGCAAAACCGCTAAACATGCGGCTTGGCTGCTAATCGCGCTGGCAACGGGGATCGCCTTTGTCGGCTACTTCACGCCGATTAGAGCGTTAGTGGTGGACTTTGTCAGCTTGAATGCGCACCCCTGGGCGCTATTTTGGATCGGATTCTTCACGGTTTTTACGTACCTGAATGCGGGTTGGCTACGCCACCAAGTATGCCTCCATATGTGTCCTTACGCGCGTTTTCAGTCGGCAATGTTCGATGCTAATACACTGATTGTTTCTTATGATGCTGCGCGTGGTGAGCCTCGCCGTAACCATCATCAAAAAGCTGCTAAGGCATCCAGTGTTGGTGACTGCATCGATTGTGAGCTGTGTGTTCAGGTATGCCCAACAGGTATCGATATTCGTGATGGACTGCAATACGAATGCATTGGCTGTGCCGCGTGTATTGATGCCTGTGACAGCGTCATGGCACGGCTTAATAAACCGCTTGGCCTCGTACGCTATACCACGGAGCGCGCGTTGGAGGGAAAAGGCACCCGTTTCTGGCGCCCTCAACTGATCGCTTATGCTGTGGCGTTGCTCTCTATGGTGGTGCTACTCGTTGGCTTCTTGAATACCCGAGTACCCATTGATGTTGATATTGCGCGAGATCGCCAAGCGTTGTTTGAAGGCACCGAAAGTGGACGCATCGTCAACTACTACAACGTAACGCTGCGCAATCAAGATACCGATCCTCACCGCTATGTGTTAACGGCATCCGGCTTGCCAGGGCTGCGCTTACAAGGCATGCAAACCATTGACGTAGAGGCTAATGAGACCCGTCACTTGCGGGTTGCTCTCAGCGCCGATGAGAGTGTTTTGAATCACCCCAGCCACCCCATTGAGCTGCGCTTTACATCGCTGGAAAAGCCATCGGTAACGCGTGTTAGTGAAACGCGTTTCCTGGGGCCATCGAGGTAGTCGCCATTCTCTTAGCCAAACGCTAGTCAGCAATAGGCAAGTCGTCCCAGACATCAAGTGGAGAGGACTTGCCGTTTGACCATAGCCTGAACAACCTTAACCATTCATCTTGGTTATACACTCACCGATTGGCGAATGAGCTGTGCTTTTTCCATCAATAGCGGCCGGTAAGTTTCTAGCAGCGTAGGCATATCCACGCGGGCGGCATTGGTACTGATATTCATCGCGCCGACCAGTTTCCCATGGGTATCAAATACGGGGACAGCAATCGAGCGCAGGCCGGAATCCAACTCTTGATCGGTAATCGCATAACCCTGTTCCCGCGCTTGCTGAATCGCCGCTTTTAGTGATGCGCTATCGGTAATGGTTTTGTCGGTATAGCGCGTTAAGGTGAGCTGGCTCAGGTAGTTATCCAGCTCGCTATCCGGCAACTGGGCAAGGAGCACTCGACCCATAGATGTGTATGCCGCCGGTAGGCGGGTGCCGACGGAAAGCGTGATTGCCATTAAGCGGTGCGGAGCAGCTGAGCGGGCCAGATAGATAACGTCGTCACCATCGAGCACCCCAAGCGATGAAGACTCACCACACTGGCGGGTAATATCCTCCAGGTACTGCTGAATGACGCCTCGGTAATTATTAGACGCTAAATAGGAGTAGCCCAGCTGCAGCACTTTGGGGGTTAGCTCGAAGTAGCGTTGCTGTTTGCGCACATAGCCAAGGGCGTGGAGCGTCAGTAAAAATCGCCGTGCTTTCGCGCGGTTCATGCCTGTGCGCTCGGCGACTTCACTGAGTGTCATCCGCGTGTGCGTCTCATCAAACGCCATCACGACTTCCAGCCCGCTGGCCAGCGCGGCAACAAAATCACGATCCGTCGGTTTTAAAGCATCTTCTGGTAGGGCATTACTCATGAGTGTCTCGGCTGCATCGATGTGGATACGAAACGAGAAAATAACATTTTGTTCGAATGGCGAACAACAAGAGACGTTTCTTCGTGGTGAATCGGAGTTAACTTACGGGGGCTTAATAAAGACCTAAAAGCAAGTCTCAAGAGATTGCTAGCGAGTAGTTGCATCTATGGAGGGGCATCAGCGCTCATATATCGCTCTTTCTATCTATGAAAAAGGGTGGACCAAAAAGGCCCACCCATTAGCAAATTCCTGATTTAGGAAGGTTGCTGATTACTTCGAATTTCTAATCGGTAACTCAGCAGCACTGAACGTGCTCGCGTCGGTTTGGTGTTGCGCTGATGAATCAGGGTAGGAGATCTTATTGGCTTCACCAGAGCCGCGCTCGGCAAGTGCTGCACCAGAGAATAAAATTAGAGCGGCGGCTGCTACTGTATTGATTAACTTCATAACTTTTAACCTCACGTTAAATAAAACATCTCTACATTTGCGATGACGGTTCATCGCTATGTGGACGATGAGAGATATTGTAAGCAGGCTAACATAATTATAAAATTGATTAAAAATACTCGAACCATTCTATTATTTAGAATGGTTTTTTGAGGGGCTAGAATTGGTCACTAATGCACAAAAACGAGGCGCGACGGGTGAAACGTCACGTGGCTCCCGTGAGGTCAAACGACTGCTTTGTGTTAGGTAGCGGGTGGCAGGGGGCAAATAGTTGCGAATAGGCTAATGCCGTTGCCAAGCAAGACCGAAAGGCGCTTACTTGGCAAGGCAATGAAGTGGCGAGCGGTGAAGTATTACGCTGCGCTTAGTTTAGCGTAGCTTCAAGGCGTTCTGCTCGTTCACCCGGGGCGGGGTGGCTGGAGAAAAAGCTGCTGTTGTTGCCGTATGCTGCTTCCAATTTGCGTAGCGCAGTCAAAGAGGCTTCTGTATTCAGGTTGTACTGCTGCATCAGCTCAACAGCGTAGTCATCAGCTTCATTTTCCTGACGTTGGGAGAACTGGGCATTCACCAGTTTTTCGCCCAGCTCACCAAGTTGAGAGCTTGACAGTGCTGCTGCAGTAGCACTTCCGCTGGCAGCGGCGGCTTCACGCGCAGCCGATGCTGCGTAAGCAACTTGGAAAGCACGTTTGGAGTGTCCTAGCGCCACGTGGCCAATCTCATGAGCGATAACGTAACGCACTTCATCGTCTGTCATTGCGTCCATTAGGCCGGTATGCAACCGGATAGAGCCGTTGGGTACCGCAAAAGCGTTGATGTCATCCAACTGATAGACATTGTACTCAAGGTCGTTTCCGTCGATGTTTTCCCAACCCTGGGTCAGGCTTGCCAGCCGCTCGGCATATTGACTGTTGCTGGCGACAAGCTGGTTTTCGGCATCAAGCTGGGCAATTGTCTGGTCGCCGAGTTGCTGCATTTGCTCGTCGCTCATAGTGGCAGCGCCTGCTAAGCCGGTGCCAGCAGAGATCATGCCGCCTATATCCGCGCCTGATTGACAGCCGGTGAGGGTGAGTACGGCAGCTAAACCTAAGGTGTAGGATGTTTTACGTACTAGGGGCGTTGTTTGCATCGCCAGTTCCTTTGTCGATAGGTATGAATAAATAATGGAAGTCGAGAGTCTAACATGACGCTTATTCCAACAGGCTAACTATACTGTATATTAATAGGTGACTCTATACTTCTAGCAACGTATGGGGATATCTATGGGGATAGATAAGTGCAATATCTGACATATCAGGCTGATTACCTCGACTAAACGACGTTGGCCTTCAGCGTGGCGCTTGTTTAGGATCAAGAGTGATCCTTCATCAATTAGCGAGCTGTTCTTATGAAGCCTGAAACCATTGCCCTCCACCATGGCTATGCGCCTGATTCACAAAACGCTGTTGCTGTGCCGATCCACCAGACCACGTCGTTTTCATTTGATAGCGCCCAGCACGCGGCGGATCTGTTTGATCTGAAAGTGGAAGGAAATATTTACTCGCGCATTATGAACCCAACCTGTGCGGTGCTGGAGCAACGGGTGGCCGCGCTAGAAGGTGGCATTGCAGGGTTGGCAGTGGCGTCTGGTATGGCGGCGATTACCTATGCGATCCAAACCATCGCTGAAGCGGGCGATAATATCGTCTCGATTAGTGAGCTGTATGGCGGCACTTACAACTTGTTTGCCCACACTTTGCCACGCCAAGGCATCCAAGTACGGTTTGCCGATAAAGATGATATCGATGGCCTTGAAGCGTTAATTGATGAGCGTACCAAAGCGGTATTTTGCGAGAGCATCGGTAATCCATCCGGTGGCGTGGTAGATCTGCAAAAACTGGCTGATGCAGCGCACCGTCATGGGGTGCCGGTGATTGTTGATAACACCACCGCTACGCCGTTTTTATGTCGTCCCATTGAGCACGGAGCGGATATTGTCGTTCACTCGGCCACGAAATATATCGGTGGCCACGGCACCACGGTGGGCGGAGTGATTGTTGATTCAGGTACATTCCCCTGGGCGGAAAATGCCAGCCGTTTCCCGCTGCTTAACGAGCCAGACATCTCCTATCACGGCGTTAGCTATACCCGCGATGTAGGCGCCGCCGCCTTTATTGCCCGTGCCCGCGTGGTGCCGCTGCGCAACATGGGCGCGGCGCTTTCTGCCCAAGCGGCCTGGAACCTGCTTCAGGGGCTGGAAACGCTATCACTGCGTATTGAGCGCATTTGTGCCAATGCGTTAGCCGTTGCCAAGCATTTGGAAAACCATCCGCTGGTGAAGTGGGTGCACTACGCGGGCTTGGAAAACCATCCTGACCATGCGCTGGCCAAGCATTATATGAACGGCCATGCCTCGGGAATTCTTAGCTTTGGTATTGAGGGAGGGCAGGCCGCTGGTGAGCGTTTTTACGATGCCCTGGCGCTGATTCTGCGTTTAGTTAATATCGGCGATGCTAAAAGCTGCTCTTCCATTCCAGCCTCCACCACGCACCGCCAGTTAAATGAGCAGGAGTTAAAGGCCGCAGGCGTTACGCCGGATATGGTGCGCTTGTCGATTGGCATTGAGCATATCGACGACCTGTTAGCAGATATTGATCAAGCGCTAGCGGCTTCTCAAGGGTAACGCGCCTCTCATTCGGATGCCGTCCACGTTTTCTAACGCTAGGTGATAGGTAGTTAACTACTTGGTTGCCTAGCGTTATTACGTTGTGTAACGCAACTTTTAATCGCTACTTTCTTTGCGCGCCCCTTCGGCTAAGTGCATGACGTTAGAGGCTTCGATCCGGTTCAAACAAACGGGTAGGGGCTGATGTTAGGCATGTCTCAACGTTAGATATCACTTTAAATTTGACGATATTGCTAATGCTATCAAAACTAAAGCTAGCACCATAAAGCTAATTCCATAAGCGATAGCAGCGATGCAGGCGCTTTCCCATAGAGTGGGATCACAATAACTAACAAAACCTATCAAAGAGGGAACTGTCATGGAGTTGAATCACAGCGTGTCGACTCATCGTCTCAAGGCAGCGGTAGTGGCTAGCGTATTACTTTTTCCTGCCGCACAAAGCGCATTAGCGGATGAGGTTGTTGAACAGATCGAACTAGGTCTTGAACTCTATCAAGAGCAAGAGTACGGCGCGGCAATTACCGAGTTGGAATTTGCTATTGAAGATATGCGCAAGATGATGTCAGGCCTGATTGCCCAAACCTTCCCTGACGCACCGGAGGGTTGGACGGCACATGAAGCGACCTCCGGCGGCGCAGGAGGGGGAGCCGCCGCCATGTTTGGCGTTGGTGGTACGTCGCTTGAGCGCACTTATCAACAAGATGACGGCGATGGTCAGATAACCGCGAGCATGATGCTTGATAGCCCGCTGATACAAAGCATGGGGGCAATGTTTAACAATCCGGCAATGATCGCCGCGCAGCCAAATATGGAGCGTGTTCGCTTGGGGCGTGAAGCAGCAGTGGTGAAATGGGAACCTGAGCGCTCCCATGCGGAAGTGACGTTATTACTCGATGGGCGAATTATGATGCAGGTGAAGGGGGAAAACCTGGAATCCCAGGATGTCGCCGTCGACCTAATGCGTGACTGGGATCTTGCAGCTGTGCGTGAGCAAAGCGCACGTTAACGTCGCCTTGCACGTGTGACTCCATGTGATCATCAGTAGCCGTCTACTTCTCAACGACTTCTCAACCTTGTTCCGCCTCAACGCTGTGAGCGAAGAGGCGGCAACGCGAAGCGAGACTTACACGCTTAACTTTTCAACACGCTTAGACGCGGCCAGCGTATATAAAAACTCTAGCCCTAACGTGGCTGCGGCGAGTGACGTGATATCGCCATGGTCGTAAGCAGGGTTTACTTCAACAACATCCATGCCTATTAACGGCATGCCCACCATGCCGCGGATCACTTTTAGCATCAGGTCGGTAGACATGCCGCCACATACCGGTGTCCCGGTGCCTGGCGCGTAGGCAGGGTCTAAGCCATCAATGTCCAGGCTGATATAAGCTGGATGATGGCCAACACGGGCACGGATACGCTCCAGTACGGCGGCAGGGCCGTGATCATTTACCCAGTCTGCATTCAGCACTTCATAAGGGTGGTTATGACGATCATAGCTAGTGCGAATACCAATTTGCAGCGAGTGCTCCGGCACTACCAAGCCCTCTTTTAGGGCATGGTGGAAAATAGTGCCATGGTCAAAGCGCGTGCCTTGCTCGTAGGTGTCGGTGTGGGCATCAAAATGAATCAGTGCCAGTGGGCCATGCACCCGAGCATGAGCGCGTAGCAGGGGCAGGCTGATATAGTGGTCACCGCCCAGTGTCAGCATTTTTTTATCGGCTTTTAGCCACCGCAATGCGTGGGTCTCAAGGTTGTCGACTAGGCTTTCCGGCTCACCGTAGGCGTAGTCCAGATTGCCCGCGTCGCATACCCGCAGCCGCTCTTCCAAGGCGAAGTCCCAAGGCCAGCGTTTGCCTTCCCAGATCAGGTTAGCAGTGCTTTGACGAATGGCGTTTGGCCCCATGCGGGTACCTGATCGTCCTGAACATGCTAGATCAAAGGGCACACCGCTCACCACGACCTCAGCATCGGTCGTTTTAGGGTCGGTGGCCTTCGGCACGCCCATAAAGGTAGAGATAACATCACCAAACAGGCTTGGCATGATCTGAGATGGGGTCACCGAGCGTGTACTCCTATGGCGTGCAGTAGCAATAAAACAGGGGGATAGGGCTTGAAGTAGCGCGACGATAAGGAATTTTCAGCAATGAATGAAATGAATGTTTAGAATGAAACCATTCGCTGGGTAAATAGTGAGGCGCTATGCGTTCGCTTCGTCATTTTGATTTGAATCTTCTGCTGGTATTTGAAGCGTTGATGCGTGAGCGTCACGTGACACGAGCAGCGGAAAAGCTGCACTTAAGCCAGCCCGCCCTTAGTCATGCGTTAAAACGGCTGCGCGATGCGTTGGACGATCCATTATTAATACGTACCAACAATGGTCTGCAGCCAACGCCTCGTGCGCTGGCGCTGTTGCCAGTCGTGCAGCAGGCACTGGCCATGTTGCAGGAAGGTCTCGCCCCGCCGATCAACTTCTTACCCGCCACCAGCGAGCGGCATTTCACCCTGGCCACCACGGATTATTTTGAAGAGGTGATGTATCCGGCGTTTGTTAGCCAATTGTTGGCTTACGCGCCAGATATCAGCTTTTCCATTGAGCTGATCACTCCCAACGTACTGAGTGAAGGCCTGGAACAGCGCCAAGTGGACATGGTGGTCGGGTTGGATAGCCAAAGTGTGTTGCCCAGTGGTGTCATACAGCATCTTTGGATGGATGAGGAGTTGGTTTGTTTGGCAGCAACTGACAATGAGCGCGTAGGTGATGCACTGACTATTCAGCAGTTTGCCTGTGAGTCCCATGTGGCACTGTCTGATATCAGCGGTCTAAGACCCAGCAATATCGATAATTGTTTAGTGCAGCACGGCTTAAACCGCCGGGTGATTTCAAAGAATTTAAATTATATTGCGGCAGCGCGGGTCGTTGCGCTCACTGATGCGATCATGACGTTGCCACGCCAAATGGCCGAGCGATTTATCACCATGCTGCCGGTGCGGATCGTCGCGCCACCTAAAGAGTTACCTGCACTTAATATGACGCTGATTCAGCATGGGCTGTATGCCAATGATCCGGCCCTCATTTGGTTGACGCAATCGCTGATCGAATTCGCTAGCACCTTTAAGCAGAAAGCCGCTGAGCCATAGCCGGACTCCGCATGCTGGTAGGGAGTTGCTTCACTAAAGGCGGATGACCCCGTAGTGGTGACTTAATAGAGATGACTTAGTAGAGTGTTATAAAAGACACAGTAAGCGGGATTTAGCTAAACCACAGGCAACCATAATAATGACAGCGACATATAAACTCCTGATTGCCGACGATCATCCCCTGGTGCGCGATGCCATGGCGCGAGTGATCCGTGAAGCTTACGCAGATGCTGAGGTTATCGAGGTAGAAGACTTTGATGCGGCCCTCGCCCATGCCCAGCAAGATCCTGATCTTGATTTGATATTGCTAGATTTAAATATGCCCGGCATGAACGGGTTAACAGGACTTTTGCAGCTGCGTAATGAGCAGCCTACGATTCCGGTGGTGATCGTGTCTGCGGAAGAGGATAAGCAGATTATTCTGCAGGCAGTCTCTTGTGGTGCGGCGGGGTTTATCACCAAATCACTGCCCCGTGATCAAATGCGCCACGCCATTGCCCAGGTGTTGGAAGGCAATATCTTTCTACCGGCTGATGCCATGCGTGCACCGGACAGCATCCGCAAGCGTCGCCATCAGGATCAAGGGTTTACCGCGGAACAACTGCGCCTGCTGACTCGCAAGCAGCTACAAGTGTTGGAGCATATGACGCGCGGTGAATCTAACAAGATGATTGCCTATCACCTTAATATTGCGGAAACCACGGTGAAGGCCCACGTGTCAGCGATCTTGCGCAAGCTGGGGGTGACCAGCCGAGTACAGGCGATTTTATCTGCCAACGATATCGATTTTTCCCAGTTCCTCAATCGCTGACAAAATAGTGGCCAGCGCTATCCAGCCAGTGGGTTTGCCAGTGGCCCAGGGTGTTTACCTGAGAGAGTAAATTGGTAAGTGCCCGTGAATCGATGCGTTGTTGTCCAAGGCGATGCAGTGGTTGATGGGTACCTGCCAAGAGGCTTTGCCACTGGAGAACCAGCGCCGCGAGTGGCGTTT
Organism: Halomonas sp. MS1; assembly: GCF_024182575.1. Taxonomy (NCBI): domain Bacteria; kingdom Pseudomonadati; phylum Pseudomonadota; class Gammaproteobacteria; order Oceanospirillales; family Halomonadaceae; genus Halomonas; species Halomonas sp. MS1. Next base: position 1,078,393 of record NZ_CP098926.1, on the reverse strand, counting down.
CAGGAGGTGTTAGCGTTGGCAGTTGCGCCTGCAGAACGCTATCCGACGTTTTCCAGAGGGCGTCGGTGATCGATTGTAGCTTTTCCGCTATCCGTTTTTCCTCTCTCAGCTTCCTCCCTGTCGAGCCCGCGTCTTTGCTGATTTCCCCCACATTACTGACTTGTCCCGCATTGCTAGTTTGCACGACATAGCCAAGCGAACAAGGCGCGCCGTCGCCCCTGCGAACCGCTGCCACATAGCCCAAGTGATGGTCATAGCGCGCCTGCTGAAAAAAAGCCGCGCTGTGATGCTGCTCCGCAAGTGCCAATAGTAATCGCTGGCTGGGTGTGCCCGGTAGGCTCAGTGTCCGCATGATGGCGGTGCTGGTCGCTAGGCTAGCAGGGGGAGGCTGCTCAGCGTGTATTGCGACGCGGCTCGCCAGATTTGCTAGCGCGTGGCAAACGGCAGCGGCGCCTGTGTTATGGGAAACCCATACCGCAGGCGCGGCAGGCAATGGTGTTAAGCGCTGTATCAACTGCTGAGCCAGCAGCCCTTGTTGAGCCTTAGAGGCAGCTAGCACGGCGTCTTCCAACAGCGCCACCATGGCGTGGTTGGCTTTACTACCCATCGCTATCACCCAACTGCCGTGGGGTGAGTTCTCTTGCTTGAAGACAATCGCCTGAAGCGCCAGCCGCTGAGCGGTGAGCGGACTGGGTACGACGATTGCCTCGGGCACAAAGCAGGCCGCCCAGGCGGTGGTGGCAAGTGCCGCAAAATCATCGCTAACACCGTACTGACCGCACCAATGCTGCACGGCGGGGTAAGCCGCTGGTTGTCTATCAAAAGCATCAAAAGCGGGTGGTGAGGGCGATGGAGACGCGTTATCTAGTAGCCAACGGGCATTACTAGCCGCAAACAGGATTGCGGCTGGCTGATGTTCAGAGGGTGGCGTAGCAAAGCGACGAGCTAGCGCTTGGCGGCGGGCGTGTGTAAACCAAGCCGGGGCTAACTGCAGCGTATCAGCGGGTGGCTGCCAACGGTTGTCATGATCGTTAGGTGCTGTTCCGAGCAGGGTTGCGAAGAAGGTTGCTAAGCGCTCACTTAGGGCCGCCGCAAGGGCTTTCACCTGCTCCTGTGTCGCAGTGCCGCTTAGCGTCAAGCTAAAGGCATCTGTCGCCCCGCTAGGGGCCAGCGTTGCGCGGTAGTCGGTAATCGAATCAGGTAATTGCTCCACTAGGTAGCCTTGCTGTACCGAATCAGCTAAGCCGCTAAGGGCGATAAGCTGATGACGAGCAATGGCCGAGGGCAGCGGCCACAGTAGCTCAACGGCGTTGCCCGTCCTGGCTATCTTCGCGTGGGGCAGATGGCTCCACCGGGGCGTAATGGCAAGCGAAAGAGCGCTGGGTGTGGGTGGGCTAAACAGCGTTGCCATGCGTTTAATCAGGCGGGCCATCGTTTCCGTGTCCCAAGGGCTAATAATGGCGATGCTAACGCGGCCGCCGTGGTAGTGGTCGCGGTGAAACGCGGTGAGCGCTTCAAGTAATAGCGCCATGTCGCTACCTAGGGTTTGCGCATTGCCGTGACGGCAGCCAGCACAGATATGTTGAGGGTCGCTGAGCGTGGCGATGGCTGACAGCCGTTGCATCGCCGAACTGTGCTGGCGGGCCTGCCACTCGGCATCGATAGCGGCGACTTCAGCACAAATGACGGATGGCGAAAACGCAGGCCTGGCGAGCTGGCTGGCAACCGTGAGCGCCGCTGATTCTAAGGTCTCTGCTGGTATCGAGAAATGTACATCGGTGACGTAGTCATCGGTATGGGCGTTCAGGCTACCTTGGTGTTGGGCAAGCCAAGTAAGCAGGCTGATGTTAGAAGACGCTTCCAGCGGCGCGGTAGTGAGCACGTGCTCGAGCAGATGAGCCAGCCCTGGCAGGGCGCGCGGCTCATCCAAATAGCCCGCCGCAATGGCGATGCTAACGTGAGCGCGGGTTAAGTGGGGCGCTTGGGCCAGCACTCCCTGCGCCCCGTTCGGCAGGGAGATACAGGTTTGTTGAAAGCTAAGCTTAGCCATTAAGCAGGCTACGTAGCAGCGCGCGCAGTTTGCCGGGGCGAACGGGTTTGTTTAATTGCGGCACGCCAGCATGACGCAGGCGGCGCTGCCAGTGGTCAGAGCGGTCGGCGCTGAGAATAGCGGCTGGAAGGTGCGGGTCGTGCCAGTGCTGGCGAAGTTGGCGAATAGCCTCCAGGCCGGTCATATGGTCATCTAAGTGCAGGTCGACCAGCAGCATATCCGGTGCTTCCTGGCTGGCTTTAGCGGTATCGACATCCAGGGCAGTATCGCAACTGATCTGCCATTCACTTAACAGCAGCGCCATGCCTTGCAAAATCGTTGGTTCATTATCCAGGATCAGCACGCGAAGCCCTTCAAACTCATTGCCAGCGGAGAGCGGCGCGCTGGGAGCGGGGGCTTGGCTAAAGGAAATAGCGCTGGCACGCGGCACCGTAACAGCAAAGCAGGAGCCTTGGCCGGGTGCAGAACGCACAGAGAGCGGATGCTCAAGGCGCTGGCTAATCCGTTCCACAATGGCAAGCCCCAGGCCAACGCCCTGGCGGTCCCGCGCGCGGGTAGCGTTAAGTTGGTGAAACTCGCGAAAAATAAGCTGGTAGTCGCTTTCGGGAATACCAATACCGCTATCGACAACTTGCACGGCCAGGCTGTCGTCGTTATGGCGGCGGACACCCAGGCAGATGCCGCCACGCTGGGTATAGCGGCAGGCGTTAGCAAGAAAGTTGCGCACAATGCGGCTGAGTAGATAAGGGTCGCTGGTCACCGCTTGATGAGAAGGCACGTAGCGCAGCGTGAGCCCTTTACGTTGCGCCACCGGGGAAAATTCATCCGCCAGACTGCTGAGGATATCGTCGAGTTTAAAGTGGCGTAGTTGTGGCTGTACCTGGCCGTGATCCAGCCGTGAAATATCCAACAGATCGGAAAGAATCGCTTCGGCGCCTTCCAATGAGTTTTGCACACTCTCAATCAAAGACAGGTTCTCGCTGTCGGTCAGCCGTTCCTGTAGCGAGGCCACCAATAAGCGTGCAGCGTTCATGGGTTGTAGCAGGTCATGGCTAGCGGCGGCTAGGTAGCGGTCTTTACTTTGGTTAGCAAACTCTGCGGCATCGCGAGCGCTTCTAAGCTCCTCGTTGAGCCGTTCAAGCGCTTGGGTGCGGTCAACTACCCGTGCTTCCAAATGGGCGTTGAGGGTTTCTAAATGCTGGCGCGCGCGCTCGCGCTCGGTAATATCTGCCACAAAGCCTTCGATCAGGTCTTCGTCCCCGGCAAGCTCGGCGGGCTTACGTATTAGGGTAATTGCCACGGGTACTTGATGCCCGGATGCGCCCTGCAGCCAGGTGGTTTGGCCGGTTACGTGGCCTTGCGCGAGCAGCAGATCGCGCAGTTGTTGCCCAGTAGATGCGTTAACAAACAGCGCGTCAAAGCGCGCGCAGCGCTCAAGTGTATGTTCCACGCTACTATCATCAAGCATGGCGGCTAGCGCCGGGTTAGCGGCGCGCAGTTTGCCGGATAGCGATGCTTGAAAAATACCGTGCAGCGCGTTTTCGAACAGCAATTTATAGCGATTACGCTCCACCTCAAGCTCTTCTAAGCGTACGGAAAGCTCGCGATAGTAGCTTTTACGCGCCGACTGCTGGCCAAGCCCGAGTAGGTCGCTGACCGAAAAGCCCGAGGGATCGCTGGCTTTTTTCATAGTGCCTCTTCGTAAACCACCGCCACGTCTCTTGAGCTGGAGCGCCGTGGATTGGTCAGGATGCAGGGATCACCCAGCGCATGGTTAGTGAGAAATGGCACGTCGCTACGCGAGACGCCCATCACGCCAAGGGTTCCGCCTAGGCCAACGGCATGTTTTAAGTCGACTAAGTACTGAAACAGGGCTTTTTTGACCTGCTGCTGCGACAACCCCCGACAGTCGATACCCACGGCCTCGGCCACCCGCTTAAAGCGGTCAGGGGCGGCTTCGTAGTTATAAGCCACCACGTGCTCTAGCAGCATGGCATTGCATAAGCCGTGGGGTAAATCCAGGAAACCACCTAAACTATGGGACATCGCGTGTACCGCGCCCAAAATGGCGTTTGAAAACGCCAGCCCTGCTTGCATACTGCCCAGCATTACCTGGGCACGCAGCTCGCCGTCGGTTGGGTTCGCCACCAGTGCTTCAAGATGGCTACTGATTAAGCGCATGGCTTCTAAGGCATGGGCATCGGTAAGCGGGCCGCTACCGGTTGAAACAAACGCTTCGATGGCATGCACCAGCGCATCGACCCCGGTACACGCGGTGAGATAGGGCGACATGGTCATGGTGACTTCTGGGTCGATCAGCGACACATCCGGCACCACGGCTTTGCTGATGATTGAGAATTTCATGCGTCGCTGTTGGTCGGAAATAATCGCAAACTGGGAAATATCCGCCGACGTGCCCGCAGTTGAGGGAATGAAAATTAGCGGCGGAATGGGCACGCTAATCGTATCCACACCTTCAAAATCAAGAATGTGGCCACCGTGGGCGGTGACGATGCCAATCCCTTTGGCACAGTCCATGGGGCTGCCGCCGCCCACTGCCACAATTGCTTTGCAGCCGGTTTCACGGTAGACCTCGGCACCGGCCATAATCTCATCGACCCGCGGGTTAGGTGATACGGCGGTAAAGCGCTCAACGGCAATATTGGCTTCCAACAGCTTGGCTTCAATATCGGCGACCCAGCCTGCCAACAGCACGCCGGGGTCGGAGACCAGGAGTACCTTTTCTGCCCCGAATGTCGTGGCGTAGTTGCCCGCAGCGTGGCGCGCCCCGTCGCCAAAAATAATTTCAGGAGCGACAAACTTACGAAGTTGTGTGAGCGGCGAAGTCATGGGGCGGTCTCGTTTATCGTTGTTAACCATTATCTTAAGCACCTTAAGGGATTGTTGCGCTACGACCTTGGTGCTGTCGTTAGGTGGCTAGATTGATAAAAGGCTAGCTCGCGGGCCAGCATGGTTTGGCGAGCTTTGGGGTGGCGAATGCCGTGGTATTCGTTATCAAACAGCAGTGTTTGTGCTTCGCCACCGTGGAGTTCGATATGCCGCGCCATGGCATGAGTTTGTTCTGGCACCACGATGGCGTCTTTGCCACCCTGAATAAACAGTGCCCGTAATGGGCGCTGACAACGGGTGACGTGGTAGCTAGGGCTGCGCTGGGCGAGCTGGGTCTCGTCTCCAATTAACCAGCCCAGGTAACCGGATTCAAAGCGGTGTGTTTGTGCCGCTAACGTTAATGCATCGGTTACCCCGTACAGGCTAGTGGCCGCAGCAAATAGCGGCGTGGCCGCCAAGGCATTAAGAGCAGTCAACCCGCCAGCGCTTTGGCCGCGAATAAAGCAGCGCGCTGTATCGATCGCAAAGCGTGTGCAGGCGGCGCTAACCAAGGCGATGACATCCTCAGTATCGCTGATGCCCCACTGGCCGGCTAAGCATTCGCGATAGCGGCGGCCAAAGTTGCCGCTGCCACGGGGGTTGATATCTAAAACGTGAAAGCCCTGTTGCTGCCAGTAGGCTACTAGCGGGTCATAAATAGGGTAGGCGGCGGCGGTGGGCCCGCCATGAACGCGCACAATCAGCGGCGCAGCGCGGTTGGCTAAGGCTGAGTAGAAAAAGCCGTGAACCGTTTCGCCTTCGTTGCCAACAGGGGTTTCCAGCCATTGTGCGGTGGCGGAATTTTCAGTCACTAGGTTTTGCGTTACGTTACCCTCGGCCTTACCTACTAGACAGTTACGCGAGCCATTTTCGTTGAAGCGTATCAACTGAGCGCCGCTGGTGGCGCTTTGCACAATGGCGTAGTCACCGTGCCTTGCTAGCGTGATGCTTGCCACGCGGCCGGGGTCTGGTAGTAGTGCTTCAACCTGCTCGCCGCAACGGCGATAAAGCTGAGCTGCACCCTGGTGCAGTTGGCAGTAAACCTGCCGATTGTCTCGCCATACGTGCTGGCGCTCACCCAACTGCCACGGTGTGGTGATGTGGTCAACCGGGGCATTGCTCAGGCACACAGGGGTAGCCAGGTTTACCTGCCAGGGTTGCCACCAGCCAGCGTGATCGCTCATGCAAATCAGCGCGTTGTGAGGGCCCAACTGTGGCTGGCTAATCGCTGCGCCGAAATCCCAATGCTCCAATATTTCAAGCTGACCTGTGCTGGTCACCCGCGCGAGATGTAGCTGGCTGCGTTGCCAAGGCATGTGCGGCAACGACCAACTGACCCAGGCGAGGTAACCACCATCGTCGCTTAATACCGCTGCGCCATAAAAATCAGCACCTTCAGCCAGCACTTGCCTGTTATCGCCCGTTCTGCTGCTGTCAGTAACGGCGACCAGCCGTTGACCTTGTTGATCTTCTTCTACCGCAATCACCCGCTGGCGCTTAGGGTCGGCGCACAGCCCGCCGTAGGCTGTTTGTGGGCGCTGTTGCCAGCAGTAGTTTTTACCGTGACGGTCGAGCTGCATAATGGCTTGATCGTGCTGGCGCACCCATACGACGCCCCCTAGCAGGGGCGTGTAGCTGCCGCCGCCGTACTGATTCATGCGGCTACCCACCGCCTCTTCTACTGCACAGCTCGGCGTCTCGTTGCTGTCGGCGCGCCACTGCCAAAGTTGCATGCCGCCCGTTTGCGGGGAGCGTGCGAGCCAGTAAACAGCTTGGGCGTCGCTGTGCAGCTCGGCCAAGGTATCAGTGGGTTCGGCGGCATCTGCCAGGGTAAGCAGCATAGGTGTGCTCCTTAGTGTGGGGCGCCCCACAGCAACCGTGCTTCGTAGCGTGGGTAAAGCTGCATTACGCTGCGGGTGAACTCATATTCGGTGAGTGCCATAGTGCTAAACGTGTCTGGTAGTTCAACGGCTAAGGCATGATTGGCACCCAGCCCTTCGCTAGCCACATCACTGAGGCGCTGGTCTAGCCATTCAAGGTAATGCGTGGTTTGGCCAATGATCGTTTCGGGCGGCGCACTGGGGCCATGACCCGGTACTGCGGTGCTGGCGTTGAGTGTGCGTAGATCATTCAGTTCTTCCTGCCACTGTTGCAGGCTTGGGCTGTGGGCAGTGGCGGCAGCACGTTGGTAGAAGCCCATGTCGCCTAAAAACAGCACGTCGGTGGCATGGTCCATAATCACCAGGTCACCACCGCTATGGCCGCTCATGGCGAACAGCGTGAGCGGGTAGTTGCCAAGGGTTATCTCGCCTGCCTCGATCACCTTGGGTAGGGCAATAGATGAGTGCTCCAAACTACGCCCGGTCAGCCGCGCTACATTATCGATCAGTGCGTCACGGTCGCGGGCCATCAACGTACGAGTGCTGGCTAAGGTGAGGTGCTGTGCCTCGCCAAAGGCGGCATTGCCAAAAAAGTGGTCAGGATGGTGATGGGTATTCAACACCCAGCGTACGGGTTGAGCGGTGTGCTGAGCAATGAGTGTTTTGAGCGCGTCGCCAAAGTGTGGGCTGCTGCCGCTGTCGATGAGAATGACACCACTGGGCGTAGCAATAAATGCTTGGTTGCCAATATGGCCGCAGTTGCTGGTGGAAAGCTCTTCTCTTAAGCCTTCCACCATCCAGGTGTTTTCCGCGACCGCTTGGGCGGTTAGCTGACGTTCGCAGAACATCACCGGTTCGCTGGCTGCCAGCGGCGTGATCAGCAGTGTACTGAAGGCGGCCAGAAAACCGGCTTTCATGGCTGCAGACCAATAGAAAAGCGGTTGCCGTTGTTATCCCGCGCGCCAATCACATAGCCGCCTGGTGAGGGGCGCATATGCAGCCCTAAGGTGGGGTTGGCGCTCACCGATGCGTCGATATCCAGGGCGGCCACTTGCTGGCCCTGCTGATCCAACAGTTCAAACGACTGCACATAAAAGGCGGGCTGGCTGGGGATTAAGCCGCTGTCCATGGGGTGAGAAAGGCGCACCCGCAGGCGCTGTTCATCTTCATTGGCAAACAGCCGACCCTGCAGCTCGCCGAAGGTGGTTTCCCAATCGGTGTCAGCGCTGGCAATGCCGGGTGTGGTGCAGCCACCGCCTTCCGCTTCAATGTAGGTGCCACCCACATGCCAAGTATCGCCCTGTTTTACTGCGACGCGCACCGCGGAGGCCTGTTCCAAGCGAATATTTAGCGACAGCTTGGCTAATCCATGGCTCATCGGGGAATAGCGGAACAGGCGGGGAATCGGGTTGAGATCCACCCAGGCAATAATGTCAGTGATTGGCTCGCCACTGGCTTCTAAGGCGCTGGCATCTAGCGCAATGGGGACTTGCCCTGAGTCTTCGGCGAACCCCGGCGCGCTAACGATGACGCGCTCATCAAACACCACGGGGGCATCGCCCAGAAAGCGCTCGCGGTACACAGGCCACATAAAGGAGTTAAGCGGATCCTGTTCAGCCGTGCTCGCTGTGGCCAATGCGGTGTTCGGCATTGCGATCAGTAGCCAGAAAAGCGCCGCGAGTGGAGGGGCAAGGTTTGCGGCGAACGTCGCGGCGAGCCGTTGTAACGTGATGATGGAAGTTAGGGTTGCCATGATGCCTCCCAGCGTTGGGATTATTGTCCAGTCGTTTCCATGCTGACCGTTTCCAACCAGGTGCGAATGGCCCACAGCCCTTCTTGGCTAACGTAATCGGACATGCGCGGCATTAGCACCCGGCCGTTGCGCTCGGCGCCATTGGTGACCAACTCTTTAAACCACTCATCGCCCCATGCGCCATTTTCCAGCTCGCGCAGGTCGGGAGCGATGCCGCCAGATTTCGCTTCTAGCCCGTGACAAGCGGCGCAGTTGCTGTTGTAAGCGCGGGCACCAATATCGATGGCAAGTTCTTGCTGGGGGTGATCACGGTAGGGGTTCTCTTCCCGCCATTCGTCGCCTAAGCGTTCGAGGTCTTTAATATCAACGGCTTGAGGAGTCACGCTGCCGTGAGACCAGGCCAGCGGCGAAGCTAGCAACGCGGCAACAGCGATAGCGCCCACTTGGCTACTGAGGCGTACGGGCAATGTTGCGGCGATTGTTTTTGCCAGTACGGTTTCTTTAAGTACGGTTTTTGTAATGGTCATGGGAAATGCTCCTCAGGGGATCAATGTATCGTCACTTGAGTGAGCTTAGGCAGGCAGGCCTTCCGAACCTATAGCACCTTAGGCATCGCTAGGCTCCTCCTTTGGAAGTAGTGCTAAATCAGGATGAGAACGCGACTGGAGGGGGAGATTGGTTTGTTATCCGAGCTTCTAAGCTGGACTTAGTCTTGCTGGCACCACGCAAGCAGCAGCTTGGCCGCTTTGCAGCCATTGCATTGTGATCATTACTCGGATGGAAAACCCATGACATACGCTATCAATAACAACACGTCAGCCCGCAAAATTTCGTGGCCCTTTCGCCTGCGTACACTCACCGCCGCCGTTGCTTACGCTTCTGCCTTAGGCGTCGGGGGCATTGCGCTGACAGCCCACGCCAGCGAGGTGACCTGGGACGATATTCTCAATGACCATAACAACACTGAAACGGTGTTGATGTACGGCATGGGCGTGAAAGCACAGCGCTATAGCCCGCTTGATCAAATTAACGCAGATAACGTCGAGATGCTGACACCTGCGTGGTCTCTCTCCTTTGGCGATGAAATGCAGCGGGGTCAGGAGTCGCAGGCACTGGTTCATGAAGGCGTTATTTATGTTACCGGCTCCTATTCACGTATTTTTGCTATTGATGCGCGCACTGGCCAGCGGCTGTGGTCCTACAACCATCGCCTGCCCAGCGATATTCGCCCTTGCTGTGACGTGGTGAACCGTGGCGCGGCCATTTATGGTGACAAGGTATTCTTCGGTACGCTGGATGCTGGCATCGTGGCGCTGAATAAAGATACCGGTGAGGTGGTGTGGCGCGAACGCTTTGGTGACCACCGTGCGGGCTACACCATGACCGGTGCGCCAACGATTGTCGAAGATAGTGAAACAGGTCGCGTGTTGCTAATTCATGGCTCTTCGGGAGATGAGTTCGGCATTGTGGGTAAGCTGTATGCCCGTGATCCTGATACCGGCGAAGAGATTTGGATGCGGCCCTTTGTTGAAGGCCACATGGGACGTCTGAACGGTGAAGAGAGCACGCCGACAGGCGATGCCAACGCACCTTCATGGCCCGATGACCCCGATAGCGAAACCGGCAAAGTACAAGCCTGGAGCCAAGGTGGTGGCGCGCCATGGCAGAGCGCCAGTTTTGACCCTGATACCAATACCATCATCATTGGTGCCGGTAACCCTGCTCCTTGGAATGGCTGGGCACGCACCTCGGAAGACGGCGACCCGTCGGACTACGACAGCCTTTACACCTCTGGACAGCTGGGTATCGACCCTTCGACTGGCGAAGTGAAGTGGTTCTATCAGCATACCCCCAATGATACCTGGGACTTCTCGGGCAATAACGAAATCGTCTTGTTTGAGTACGAAGATGAGAATGGCCAAACGGTGAATGCAGGTGCTCACGCTGACCGTAATGGCTTCTTCTATGTCACCGATCGCACCAACGGCGAGCTTATCAACGCCTTCCCGTTTGTCGATAACATCACCTGGGCCACCCACATTGACCTGGAAACCGGCCGCCCGGTTGAGGCTGAAGGTCAGCGCCCACCGCGCTTGGAAGAGGGACAAACCCGCTCTGAGCCTGTTGAAGTTTCACCACCGTTCCTGGGGGGTAAAAACTGGAACCCAATGGCTTACAGCGAAGACACCGGGCTGTTCTACGTGCCGGGTAACCACTGGAAAGAAGATTACTGGACCGAGGAAGTTGAGTACGTGGAAGGCGCGGCCTACCTGGGTATGGGCTTCCGCATTAAACGTATGTACGACGACCACGTCGGTATTCTACGTGCTGTTGATCCGGTCACCGGTGAGTACGCTTGGGAGCATAAAGAGCCCATGCCGCTGTGGGCAGGCGTGCTAGCGACCCACGGTGACCTGGTGTTTACCGGTACTGGCGATGGTTACTTAAAAGCATTCCATGCAGAAACCGGTGAAGAGCTTTGGAAGTTCCAGGTAGGCACCGGCATCATTTCACCACCGGTTACTTGGGAGATGGACGGTGAGCAGTACATTGGTGTTACTGCAGGTTATGGCGGTGCAGTTCCACTATGGGGCGGCGATATGGCTGAACTGACCCGGCCGATTGCTCAGGGCGGCTCGTTCTGGGTCTTCAAGTTACCTTCCTTCGTTCAAGATCTGGCTAACCGTTAAGTTATTGGCACCTCTTGGGCGGCTTTTGCCGCCCTTTTTTGAATGGAGATAACGGTAATGGAGAGAATAACAATGCTAACTCGCAGTGCTCCGCCTTTATGGAGCCGCCAAGCAACGGCGGTTTTCCTCTGCCTTAGCGCGATAGGCAGCGTTGTCGCCGATGATTATGTTGAAGCGTATCAACCGCCAGTGCATAACGGCTGTGAGTTGGTGCCAGGTACTCAGTGCGCCAATATGGATTTATCCGGCGGTGACTTTTCCAATCTTGACCTACAGGGCGCTAACTTTGCGGGCAGTAACCTAGAAGGCTCGGATTTCCGCCACAGCAACCTACGCAGCGTTGATTTTGAAGGCGCATCGCTGAGAAATGCCAACCTCAATCGTGCGCGCATGCCCAACACGCATTTACGCGGTGCCGATCTTTCCCATGCCAGTTTGGTTGGGCTGGATAGCTGGAGTATTTATGCCCAGGGAGCGACATTTGATTATGCCGATTTGACCGGCGCTAACCTTGAGTTTGCCCGGCTTTCCGGGGCCAGCATGCAAGGAGCAACGCTGATGGGCAGCAATCTGGAAATGGCCTGGATGAATAAGGTCAACCTGATCGGTGCGGACCTGCGCGATGCTAATCTGCAAGAAGCCAAAATGAACATCACGCGCCTCAATGATGCTGATATGACCGGTGCGCGTATCCACTACGGCAACTTCCAGATGGCCCAAATGGAGGGCTGTACCGGCTGTCCGTTTGATTGGGAGTAATATCACCATGACGACACAACCTTCGGCGCACTCTGTGTGCCGCTATCTCCTCTGTTTGGTGTGGGGGAGTGGCATGTTCAGCGGGGTGGCAGGCGCTGAAGCGCCCGCCGCGGCATTTAACCAAGAAGGCTACCGCTTGCCGCCTTTTAAAGCGCCGGTTACTGCACCGCTACCAGGGGTGACCACGTTAGATGACCATGCTTTTCAAGCGCTACTGGAATCGCCGCCTGTGATACTGGTGGATGTCTATGCGCTGCCCTGGCATAACGGGCTTTTTCTGCAGGATAGTGCGCACTTAACGATTCCAGGGAGTATTTGGCTGCCTAATGTGGGCGCGGCTAGTTTGGAAGAGGAGTGGATTGATTATTTCACCACAGCACTGGATGCGCAGCGTAAGCACGCTGAAGCCGCGCCGCTAGTATTCTTCTGCCGTGCTGACTGCTGGCTTTCCTGGAACGCTGCACGGCGTGCTGAGGCAATGGGCTATGAAGAGCTCTATTGGTACCCAAATGGGGTGGATGGCTGGCAAGCGAGCGGACATTCGTTAGCAGCCGTTTGCCCGCAGCTGCCCGCCCATGCTGAGCGAGCCACCTGCGAGCCTTAATCATTTTATTACTGATAAACAGGTTTATTGCCGATAAATCAGCTCAAGTGGTTGGCGGGGCGAAGGCGCCGCTGAACCAGTTTGATGGTCAGCCTGACGTTCAACCTGATTCTGTAACTGCTTTGTTTGCAACTGCTTTGATTGGCGGGCATTGCGGGGAATCAGCGTCGCTTGATCGGGCGTGTTGTGGCTGTTTTCTGCGATTAGGCTCTCTAACAACCCATGCTGGGGAGAGTGCTGGCATACCGGGTCGGTGGCGTTCATATCGCCGGTTAATAAATAGGCTTGGCAGCGGCAGCCGCCATGGTCTTTGTCGCGGTCGTCGCACTGTTGGCAGAGCGTAGGCATCCACTGGGTGCCGCGAAAACGGTTGAACGCATCACTTTGGTACCAAATGTCCTGCAGCGACGTCTCTTTGACGTTCGGAAATGCCATCGGTAGCTCCCTGGCGCTGTGACAGGGCAACACGGCGCCATCTGGGGCTACGGTCATAAAGATACTGCCCCAACCACCCATGCACGCTTTAGGCGCTTGCTCAAAGTAGTCCGGCACCACAAATAGTAATGACATATCGCGGCCACGTGCCGCCAGTGTTTCACGCCAGCGATTGGTTTCCGCCTCGGCGCGTACCAGCTGTTCACGGGTAGGCATCAACGCCTGGCGGTTCAAAAACGCCCAGCCGTAATACTGGCAGTTGGCCAGTTCAACCGCATCCGCGCCTAGCTCATCGCAGAGGGCAATCAGATCGCCAATTTGATCGATATTGTGCCGATGTAGCACCACGTTTAATACCATGGGGTAGCCAGCGGCCTTGACCGCTTTGGCCATGGCCAGCTTGTTGGCGTGGGCCTTGGTAGAGCCTGCCAGCGCCTGGGCCAGTTCGGGGTCGGCGGCTTGCAGGCTAATCTGGATATGATCCAGGCCCGCTTCTGCCAAGGCGTCTACCCGCTGGGCAGTGAGGCCCACGCCGGAGGTCAGCAGGTTGGTGTAAAAGCCTAGCTGGCGTGCTTCGCTTACCAGCGCTTCCAGGTCTTGACGAATCAGCGGTTCGCCGCCGGAAAAGCCAAGCTGTGCTGCCCCCATGGCCCTGGCTTGGCGCAGCACGTTAAACCATGCGTCGGTATCCAGCTCGTTTTGGTAACGGGTAAATTCCAACGGGTTAGAGCAGTAAGCGCACTGCAGTGGGCAGCGGTAGGTGAGTTCCGCCAGCAGCCATAAGGGCGGTGAGGTTGTTTTATTAACCACAATGAACCTCCTTCACGGCTAGCCAGCCGTTACCGCGGGCTTCATCGATAAACTGCACGACATCGTCTGCTAAGGTGTCCGCGCCTGGGTAGCGCTGCTGTAGGGTGGCTATAATGTCAGCGATGGAGTGGTGGCCATCAACCTGCTCAAGAATCGCGCCGGCAGTCGCGCTGAGCTTGACCATGCCTTCGGGATACAGAATGACGTGGCAGCCCTGAATGGCTTCCCACTGTAAGCGCCAACCGCGTCGCAGCTGGTAAATATCTTGATGTGATATGACGAGTTGCTGTGACATGGTGAATTCCCCAACGCTAGTCGATCATTGCCTAGTAATGAGAGTGCTCAAGCCCACGGTGATACACCGCTTCGCGGGTGACGGTGTGGTAAGGCGGGCGGTCTAACTGATAGGCCATGGTCATGGCATCCAACATGCTCCACAGCACATCGAGCTTAAATTGCAGAATATCCAGCGCGCGCTGCTGCAGCGCCACCGTGGTACACATGCCTAAAGCGATTTCCAGACCGTGCTCGACGTCTCGGCGGGCTTCGCTGAGCCGTTTCCGAAAATAGCGATAGCCTTGCTCGTTAATCCACGGGTAGTGCTGGGGCCAGGTGACCAGGCGGTTTTGGTGGGCAAGCGGCGCAAATAGCTCGGTAAGCGATGAGATCGCCGCTTCCTGCCAGGGGGCTCGGGCGACAAAGTGGCGGTAGGCATCCACCGCAAAGCGCACGCCGGGTAGCACACGCTCCTGGGAAAGCAGTGTATGACGGTGTAGCCCTACGGCTTCACCTAGGGCTAACCAGGCCTCAATCCCGCCTTCATCTCCGGCGTGGCCATCGTGGTCAAGCAGGCGCTGCACCCATCGCCTGCGGGTAGCGGCATCGGGGCAGTTGGCCAGCAGCGCGGCGTCTTTTTGGGGAATCATCAACTGGTAGTAAAAGCGATTAGCCACCCAGCCTTGCAGTTGTTCCTGGGTAAGCTCGCCGTTGGCCATCGCCTGTTGAAAGGGGTGATTAAGATGGTAGTACTGCCCTTTACCCATTAGCGCTTCACGAAACGCCTCCCGACTGAGCGGGGTGGCAGAAGCACTGGGCGTTATCGCTGTCATCGCCATAGTCGATTTCCTGGTTATTTTTGCAATATCTAATATATATATTGCTGATTTAAATGGCTTTTATTTTTAGCCATTTTTTATGCATAGAATTTATTTAATGAAACAGGTTATTTGGTTATAGCTCGCTCTGTTTGAATTATTTTATAAAGTTATATGCTTATTTTGGTTTAATTTTGTCAGGGCCTGTTTCCTCACTTTTTACCGATCTACTATCTTTTAAATTCTACTAACCTAGTGCTTTTTTAATCTAAGATTTAGGTCTGGATGTTAATAAATTAATACTCAATAATTCTAAGATAAGAGAGTGTTTAAGGTCTGTGAACGTCGACCTAAAACGTCAGTTTCATTCCGTCGTAAGCTGTTTCGATGCCTGCGGCCTGCAATGTTTTCGCTGCATCGCTAGCGCCGTCCAAAATCGGGTTGGTGTTGTTGATATGAATCAAAATACGCTGCGTGCTGCTGGGTAGCTCGTTCAATAGCGCACACATACCGCTGCTGCCATTGAGCGCGAGGTGACCCATCTGTTGGCCTGTGGAGGTGCCCACGCCAAGTGCCTGCATTTCGTCGTCTTCCCACAGGGTGCCATCCACCATCACCACATCTGCGGCGTTTAAGAAACGCATGGCCAGCGGTGTCGGGTTGCCAAGCCCGGGGGCGTAGCACAGCGACTTGCCGCTGTTGCGGTCAACAATATATAGCCCCAAATTATCGCCACAGGAGGGCGCGCCGCGCCGTGGTGAGTAGGGCGGGGCATTGCTGTGTAGTGCAAAGGCGGTGAGCGCGATATCTGGCAGAAAGGGAATCGAAAACTCGACAACTTCCTGATGATCTTCCAACTCAATCGGCTGCCAGCGTAGTCCGCCCCAGTATTCCAGCATCGGGAATAGCGGAAAACCAGTCGATAAATCGCGATGCACATTAGGCGTGCACCACACCTCTAACGGGCAGCCTTCTCTAAGGGAGAGTAGCCCGGTGACGTGGTCGATTTGGGCATCTACCAGTAGCACGCCACGAATACCGCTACCACGCAGATCACTTGGCCATAATTCCGGGTTGGCATTGAGCTGAGCGCGAATGTCAGGGGACGCATTGCATAGCAACCACTGCTTGCCATCCACGCTTAACGCAATCGATGATTGAGTGCGAGGTTGATGATCGGCACTGCCCAGGCGAGCGTGGTAGCAGTTAGGGCAGTTGCAATTCCATTGGGGAAATCCGCCGCCTGCAGCAGCCCCAAGAACTAAAATCTGCATAGACTGACCTCCTACGTTAGTGCTGTGGATGTGCTATGAATCCTGGCTGAAAGCCCCTACCTGATATCAACCCAATAAGGCAGGCAGGGGCCATTGCTCATTAGCTAGAGGTTAGCGGGTAGAGATATACAGCGTTACTTCAAAGCCAAGGCGCATGTCCTGATACGTCGGTTTGGTCCACATAAGTGACTCTCCTGCGTTGTTAAGCATGTTGTTGTGAGTGTCGTTACAAATGTCGTTATAAGTATTGTTGTGGGCGTTTTTGGCGATTAATCATTATTGCCATACCCACTACTTCAGTTAATCATGGGTAGGGCGAATTGAATGCGGTACTTTGGAAGTAGTTTTCTCTAACTTTTGGTGGGGAATCGTTGTTAAAAAGGGTAGTGTTGTAGTTAAACAACCCAATTGAATCGAAGGTTGAATAGTAACTGGCGGTCGCCGCGTTAGATCCTAAACTGCTATCTGGCGCGACGACGCATGTCAGTAATAATGCCCAGCGTCCAATAACCAAGGGTGAAAATATGACTGTTTTGGTCATGACGCTGGAAATGGGCTAACCAAGGGAGAAAGCGTGTGAAAATAGGCGCACCGAAAGAGACAGCTCAAGGAGAAGCGCGTGTAGCGCTTACTCCTGAGAGCGCAAAACAGCTTCAAAAGCTAGGCCATGAGTGCTTGGTGGAAGCCGGCGCAGGGGCTGCTGCGGGCTTTAATGACGACACGTATCGCGACGCGGGTGTCAGCGTTGTGGAAAGCGCGGAAGCGCTGTGGCGTGATGCGGACGTGGTGATTAAAGTCCGTGAACCTTCGGAAACTGAGGCTCACTATTTACGTGAAGGTCAGACGCTGATTGCGTTCTTCTGGCCAGCACAAAACGAAGCACTGTTGGAAACCTGTAAAGCTCAGGGCGCGTCTGTTATTGCGATGGACATGGTGCCACGTATTTCCAGAGCGCAGAAAATGGATGCGCTCTCCTCAATGGCCAATATCGCGGGCTACCGTGCGGTGATTGAGGCGGGCAATAACTTTGGCCGCTTCTTTACTGGCCAGGTAACCGCCGCCGGTAAAGTTCCTCCTGCCAAAGTATTGGTGATCGGCGCGGGTGTGGCGGGCTTGTCGGCGATTGGTACCGCGGCTAGCCTTGGCGCTGTGGTGCGTGCGTTTGATGTACGCCCAGAGGTGTCCGAGCAGATTGAATCCATGGGCGCTGAATTCCTGTTTCTCGATTTTGAAGATAGTCAGGACGGTTCAGAAAGCGGTGGCTATGCCTCACCCTCTAGCCCAGAGTTTCGTGAGAAGCAGCTAGAGTGTTTCCGCGAACAAGCACCGGATGTCGACATTGTCATCACCACGGCGCTGATTCCTGGCAGGCCCGCGCCAAAGCTGTGGCTGGAAGATATGGTGGCAGCCATGAAACCTGGCTCGGTGATTGTCGACTTAGCCGCTGAAAAAGGCGGTAACTGCGACTTAACCAAGCCGGACGAGCGTGTGGTATCTGATAACGGCGTAGTGGTGGTCGGCTATACCGACTTCCCCTCACGCATGGCCACCCAGGCGTCGCTGCTTTACGCCACCAACATTCGCCATATGCTAACCGACCTCACGCCTGAGAAAGACGGCGTCATCCATCACAATATGGAAGATGATGTCATTCGCGGTGCTACGGTCACGCACCAGGGCGAAATCACCTTCCCGCCGCCGCCGCCCAAAGTAAAAGCTATCGCTGCGGCGAAGCCAAAGAAAAAAGAGAAAGAACCAACGCCTGAAGAGAAGAAGGCGACTGAACACGCGGCGTTTAAAGCGCAAACCAAGCGTCAAGTAGGCTTGCTCGCCGTTGGTGGCGCGCTAATGCTGCTGTTGGGCCAAATAGCCCCAGCCTCATTTATGCAGCACTTCATTGTGTTTGTGTTGGCGTGCTTCATTGGCTTCCAGGTGATTTGGAAGGTGAGTCATTCGCTGCACACGCCGTTAATGGCGGTCACTAACGCTATCTCCGGCATCATTATTTTAGGGGCAATTTTGCAAATCGGTTCAGGCAGTGGCGTCGTTATCGTGCTGGCGGCCATTTCGGTACTGATTGCATCGATTAATATCGTGGGTGGCTTCCTGGTGACACGCCGGATGCTTGCCATGTTCCAAAAATCCTAAGCGGCGGAGAAACGAGATGTTAGGACAAGGATTCGTATCTGCCGCGGCAATTGCGGCAAGTGTGCTATTTATTTTATCGCTAGGCGGCCTGAGTAATCAGGAGAAAGCCAAGCGTGCCGTATGGTACGGCATTGTGGGTATGGCCGTAGCGGTGTTCTTTACCTCCCTCGGGCCAGGTATTGGCGGCTACTGGTGGCTGGTTCCGGCGATGTTGATCGGTGCAGGGATTGGTGCCTATGTCGCAGGCAAGGTCGAAATGACCGAAATGCCTCAGTTGGTAGCGGCACTACATAGTTTTGTGGGTTTGGCAGCGGTCTTTGTTGCCTGGGGCGCAGATTTAGAGCGCCGCCGGGTGCTGGCCGCACAAGCGGCCGACGGCGCGATGCAAGAGTTTTCTGCGTTTGCCGCATTGGTGGCCACGAAGGCTCCTGCTGAGCTGACCTTTTTGCAGATTGAGGTGGTGTTCGCGATTTTCATCGGTGCGGTGACCTTTACCGGCTCGGTGATTGCGTTCGGTAAGCTGGCAGGCAAAGTGGATGGCAAGCCTCGTCAACTACCGGGTGGGCATATGCTCAACGCCGGTGCTGCGGCGCTTTCGCTGCTGCTCGCGATTATGTACCTCAATGGTGCAGGCTTCTGGACATTGCTCGTGCTGGCGGCGCTGTCATTCTTTATTGGCTATCACCTAATTATGGGCATTGGCGGTGCGGATATGCCAGTGGTGGTGTCGATGTTGAACAGCTACTCCGGCTGGGCAGCGGCGGCGATTGGTTTCACACTTTCCAATGATCTGTTGATTGTTACCGGCGCACTGGTGGGGTCCTCAGGGGCAATCCTGTCTTACATTATGTGTAAGGCGATGAACCGCAACTTCGTTAACGTGATTTTGGGCGGCTTCGGTGGTGCTCAAGGGCCAGCGGCTGAGATTGAAGGCGAGCAGGTCGCGATTGATGCAAGTGGTGTGGCGAGTGCCTTAAACGACGCAGATAGCGTGATTATCGTGCCGGGGTATGGCATGGCGGTGGCTCAAGCACAGAGTGCGGTGAGCGATCTAGTACGCAAGCTGCGGGCATCGGGTAAGACCGTACGTTTCGGTATTCATCCGGTGGCAGGGCGTCTGCCTGGACATATGAACGTGCTCCTGGCTGAAGCCAAAGTGCCTTACGATATCGTGCTGGAAATGGACGAGATCAACGACGATTTCTCAAGTACGGACGTGGTGATCGTGATCGGCTCCAACGACATCGTAAACCCCGCTGCCGAGGAAGATCCCAATAGCCCTATCGCCGGGATGCCGGTATTGAAGGTTTGGGAAGCCAAGCAGGTGTTTGTCAGCAAGCGCGGTCAGGGCACGGGCTACTCTGGCATTGAAAACCCGCTATTCTTCAAAGAGAACACGCGCATGTTCTACGGCGATGCGCGGGATAGCTTGAACGCACTGTTGCCAATGGTGGAGTAAAGGTAAGAAAACGCTACTATCCTGATAGTGGTATGGGCAGGGCGTCTGACGCCCTGCCTTTTTTTATGGGCTAAGTTTTATTGGCTCAGTTTTTATTGACTAAGAAATAGCTAGTTTAATAATAAATAACTATCGATCTATTGGTTTATTACAAATTGTGACTATCGATGAGGTGCTTTAAAACAGTACATATCAACGCAACGCTTGCTGATTACCTACACTGTAGACAGCAATATGAGATGTCGATCATCTGTTTCCTTGGCGAGTCCAAGGCAAAGAGCAAGAAGGGGAGAGAAACATGAGTGGAAAATGTCCTGTAATGCATGGTGGTAATACGTCTACTGGCACCTCCAACAAAGATTGGTGGCCAGAGGCGTTGAACCTAGACATTCTGCACCAGCATGATCGTAAAACTAACCCGATGGATCCTGACTTTGACTATCGGGAAGAGGTCAAAAAACTCGATTTTGACGCCCTCAAGCAAGATGTTCATGCCTTGATGACTGATAGCCAAGCATGGTGGCCAGCCGACTGGGGCCACTACGGTGGCCTGATGATCCGCATGGCATGGCACTCTGCCGGAACTTACCGCATTGCCGATGGCCGTGGCGGCGGTGGTACCGGTAACCAGCGTTTTGCACCGCTCAACTCCTGGCCGGATAACGTAAGCCTTGATAAGGCGCGCCGTTTGCTGTGGCCAGTGAAGAAGAAGTATGGCAATAAAATCAGCTGGGCCGACCTAATCATTCTTGCGGGTACGGTGGCCTACGAATCTATGGGACTGCCCGCTTACGGTTTCTCGTTTGGCCGCGAAGACATCTGGCACCCAGAGAAAGACATTTATTGGGGGGCTGAAAAAGAGTGGTTAGCGCCTTCTGACGAGCGTTACGGTGACGTTGAACAGCCGGAAACAATGGAGAATCCGCTGGCTGCGGTTCAAATGGGACTTATCTACGTTAACCCAGAAGGGGTTAACGGCCAGCCTGATCCGCTTAAGACAGCTCTGCAGGTGCGCGAAACCTTCGCTCGTATGGCGATGAACGACGAAGAAACCGCTGCCTTAACAGCGGGCGGCCATACCGTGGGTAAATGCCATGGTAATGGCGACGCCGCTGCGCTAGGTGCCGAACCTGAAGCCTCTGACGTTGAAAACCAGGGCTTTGGCTGGGGCAACCCGACCATGGATGGCAAAGCGAGCAATGCCGTGACGTCGGGTATTGAAGGCGCTTGGACCACCAACCCAACTAAGTTCGATATGGGCTATTTCGACCTGCTGTTTGGTCATGAGTGGGAGCTAAGAAAAAGTCCTGCGGGTGCTCATCAGTGGGAGCCTATCGACATTAAAGAGGAAGATAAGCCGGTTGATGCAACCGATCCCTCTGTGCGTCACAATCCGATCATGACCGATGCGGATATGGCGATGAAGATGGACCCGACGTACCGTGCTATTTGCGAAAAATTCATGGCCGATCCGGAGTACTTCAAGCAAACCTTTGCTAAAGCGTGGTTTAAGCTAACGCACCGTGATCTAGGCCCGAAAGCACGCTATATCGGCCCAGAAGCGCCGGCTGAAGACCTTATCTGGCAAGACCCTGTGCCTGCAGGTAGCACCGATTACTGCGAAGAAGTGGTTAAGCAGAAAATTGCTGAGAGCGGCTTAAGCATTAGCGACATGGTCAGCACCGCGTGGGATAGCGCGCGCACTTACCGTGGTTCCGACATGCGCGGTGGCGCCAACGGTGCGCGCATTCGTTTGGCTCCCCAGAAAGATTGGCAAGGCAATGAGCCAACGCGTCTTGCCGATGTGCTAAAAGTATACGAGCAGATCTCTGCTGATACGGGTGCCAGCATTGCCGATGTGATTGTCTTAGCGGGTAGCGTGGCTATTGAAAAAGCGGCCAAAGCAGCGGGCTATGAGGTGCGTGTGCCGTTCCTCAAAGGCCGTGGTGATGCCACTGATGAGATGACTGACGTAGACTCTTTTGAGCCTTTAGAGCCACTTGCCGATGGCTTCCGTAATTGGCAGAAGAAAGACTACATCGTCAAACCCGAAGAAATGCTGCTGGATCGTGCTCAGTTGATGGGGCTCACCGCACCGGAGATGACCGTGCTGTTAGGTGGAATGCGTGTGCTGGGCACCAACTATGGTGGTACCAAGCACGGTGTGTTCACTAACCGTGAAGGCCAGTTGACCAACGACTTCTTTGCCAACCTGACCGATATGGGCAACAGCTGGAAGCCGGTGGGCAATAATGTTTACGAGATTTGCGACCGTCAAACGGGCGCGGTTAAGTGGACAGCCTCTCGCGTTGATCTAGTGTTTGGTTCTAACTCACTGCTACGCTCATACGCAGAGGTGTATGCCCAGGACGATAACGGCGAGAAGTTTGTTAAAGACTTCGTCGCCGCCTGGGCAAAAGTGATGAATGCGGATCGCTTCGATGTCGCATAAACGTCAAAGCAACGCTTGCTCTAAGTAACTTCCCTGTTCTAACCCGCATCGATAGATGCGGGTTTTTTAATGCCAATGGCTTAATTGCTTCCGATAGGCAATTTGCGCTTGGCTGGCACTGACAGGGCTCAAACGCACCTCGGTTCCCGGTACGCATTGAGCAAGCAGCGCACAGGCCATCGGGGTAAGCGCACCAAGGCGTGGGTAGCCGCCAATGGTTTGGCGGTCATTCATTAACACAATCGGCTGACCGTCGGGTGGGATTTGCACGGCGCCAAGGGGAATCCCTTCAGAAATAATGCCACCGAGCGTGCAATGCAGAGGTTGGCCGGTGAGACGAATACCCATGCGATCAGCGCGGTTATCTACTGTCCAAGGCTGGTTAAAAGCGTTGTACAGGCTACGTCCGGCAAAATGTGAAGCCTGCGAGCCAAGCACCATGCTGAGTTGGCAGCTTTTTTCCGCCATGGCGGGGGCTGTTCCTTCAGGCAAGCTGCGCTCACTGGGTGAGTTACCCTGCCAGGTGAGCTGGTCGCCGGTTTGTAGCGGTTTGCCGTCGTCATGGAGCCCGCCAATTTGTTCGCGGGCAGTGCAGGCACGGCTGCCCAGAATCGTTGGTGCGTTTAATCCGCCAGGAAACGCGAGATAGGCCCGTAGGCCACGCCGGGGCTGGCTGAAAATGAGTGTTTGACCGGAACGCAGCAGAAAGCTGGTGTTGGTGGCTAATGGCTGTCCATCGATGGTAGCGCCAAGGTCGGCCCCAGTGAGTGCTAAGCGCACCTCGGCATTGGCAACCAAGCTGAGGTTGCCACCCATAACAATTTCCAGTGCCGCGCTATCCGGTGCGTTACCGAGGAGCCAGTTTGCCCAGCGAAATGAAATCCAGTCGGCGGCACCGCTCTGGGTAACCCCCAAATGACCCACGCCGAACCGCCCTAAGTCTTGAATCAGAGCCAGTGGTCCGGCCTGCTTCACTGTTAGCATTGCCTGGCTCATGGCCGCTCCTCCATCGGCGTTGTATCGCCCCCTGCTGCTTCAAACTCTGCTTTGCCAATCGCTTTAAAGCGTACCTTATCGCCGGGTCGCAGCAGCGGCTCGCCCCGCTTAGCGTATTCAAATAGTGGTACGGCGGTGCGACCTAAAATATTCCACCCCCCTGGAGAAAGGAGAGGGTAGATAGCCGTTTGTCGATCGGCAATCCCCACACTGCCTGCCGCGACTTTGCGGCGGGGTGTTTTCAAGCGAGGCGTGGCGATGCCTTCGTCTACCAACCCCATAAAACCGTAGCCGGGGGCAAAGCCCAGCGCGAAGACGCAGTAATCATGGCCGCAGTGACGTTCGATCAGAGAGTCAATGCTGAGCCCTGCGCGTTTTGCCACCAGCGGAAGCTCAGGGCCAACGCTTTCGTCATACCACACGGGGATCTCATGCAGCTGACCGTTCTGCGATTCGGCAGGCGTTAAGTGGCGCAAGGCATTGCGAATCAGCGTAGCGACTTGGCCAAAGGTTAGTTGCTGGCTGTCGTAGTGCACCAGCAGCGTGGTATAGGAGGGAATCAGGTCAATGAGTGCCTCGCCCAGCGCATCGCGTAGGGTTTGATCGGCAGCTATGATCCACGCCATATTGGCTTCATCGATAGTGTCAAACAGCCGTACCGTTACGGCGTCCATGGCCGCCGTTTCTAAACGCAGTTTCACGCAGACTCCAGCGCCGTAAAGGCATCACGAATCGCGCGCACGGCAGCCACCGACTCAGGGTTGTCGCCGTGCACGCACAGGGTGTCGCAGGGTAGATGCAGCGCGCTACCGTCGCGGGCGGTCAGCGCCTCGCCTTTGGCGAGCGCAACAGCTTGCGCAACGATAGTGGCTTGGTCGTGGTGGACAGCGCCTGCCAGGCGGCGAGAGGCGAGATGGCCGGTTGCTTCATAAGCGCGGTCAGCGAACGTTTCAAACCACAGGGTAACGCCCATTTTTTTCGCCAACTGACGATGAGGTTCCGGATCGGCAGTTGCCATGACCATCAGCGGAAGGTCGGCATCATAAGCACGTACCGCGCGCATAGCACCTTCCAATAACTCAAGATTCGCCGCCATGTCGTTATACATCGCTCCATGGGGCTTTATGTAGCTCAGCGTCACGCCTTCGGCTTGGCAAATTCCGGCCAGCGCACCGACCTGGTACAGCACCATATCCTCTACTTCTGCGGGCGAGCAGGCCATAGAGCGACGACCAAACCCCATTAAGTCAGGGTAGCCGGGGTGGGCGCCAATACGCACGCCATGCTGACTGGCCAAGGCGACCGTGCGGCGCATGACATGGGGGTCTGAGGCATGATAGCCACAGGCGATATTGGCACAATCGACATAAGGCATTACGTCAGCATCTAAGCCAATCGACCAATTACCGAAGCTTTCGCCCATGTCACAGTTGAGCAGTGGGATTGCCATATCGTCTCCTAGCCTGTTTTGAATTTATTAGAGTCACTTGTTGGTTAACAGCGAGTTGTTAGTTAGCAGCGTTGGCCAAGAACGCTTATTTTTTAATTACGGAGTGCTAATGTTGAAGAATTTGTTGTTAAAGGTGCGGTTGTCTGTGTTTGTTATGACTGCCCAGTGTAAATAGTTAGCTTGATTATCAGTGTGACGTCTTAAAACCAATATATGAACCTATCCTGTTAAGTTCCAATCGTTTTTAGCGATACTTAGTATCGGTGCTTCCTATCGTGCTGTTATTTATTGGAAAAATGGTTGACGCTAGGGGGGAATACGATTATCAAATAAATAAAGCGACTCGATAAAAGATTATAAAAAAAACGCTCACGCCAGCCCTAACGAATACCCGCAGCACTAATAATAATCGGCGGTCAGTGAGTCGTTTTGAGGAGTGAAACATGCAAACGTCGGCCATGAGCCAGCTCATCGCTGTTCAGCTAGACACTGTTCAGCGAAAAACAGTGGGTAATCCCACCATGCTGGCCCTAAGATTGCATTACACAGCAATGCGACCATTTCACCCAGTGACACATTGCGCTAGGGGGCGGCACTGCGCGCGACGTTACCTGCGCTGTGTAGGAATCCCCGCCGATGTTACTGCAACCGTTGGTTAGGCAAATGTATGCTTGATTTCAAGGAGCTAGACGCTTTTGTATGGGCGGTAAAGCTTGGCTCTTTTCGCAAGGCGGCGGTACGCCTACATATCACGCAGCCTTCTGTTTCTGAGCGTATTTCACGCTTGGAAAGCACCGTAGGTGAGCTATTGCTTGAGCGTTCGGCGCGCCCGGTTCAGCCGACCATGCGTGGCCGCGAGTTCTTTCTGCATGCTGAGCGCATACTGCATCAGCGTGATGAGGCGCTAAAGCTATTTGATAGTGCCGAGACATTTTCTGCACCCCTTAGGCTCGGCACCATTGAAACCATTGCACATAGCTGGTTTCCCGCGTTCATTCAGCAGCTTACTGAGCGTTTTCCAGAACTTATAATCGAGTTAACAGTTGATTACTCGCCGGTTCTTAATGATCGGCTGATGCGCAACGAGATTGATATTTTGCTGGCAATGAATGGTTACTTGGCTCCGGAGCAAATTGAGTGCGAGACGTTAAGTCCTTATGAGATGGGCATGTTTGTTTCACCTCGCCATGCCGAGCTGCTAAGCGAACACCCCAACGCTTGGTGCCAGTCGTTGCCGTTTATTTCCTTTGGCAGGCAGGCTCGCCCCTACGAAGAACTGGTTCGTTACCTTTCTGATGTGGGCGTTCAGCAGCCTCGTATCCATAGCGTTAGCACATTGATGACCATTGCACGAATGACGATGGAGGGGCTGGGAATCGGTGCGCTTCCGGTCGCCACCGTATTAGATGAGTGGCGGCGGGGTGATCTATACCGTTTAGCGCTACCCGTGCCGTTGCCGCCTATGAACTATGATGTGATATGGCGCAGTGCGAATCATCCTCGCTTTTGTCGCAGTGTGGGGCGGATCGCCCAAGAATGTGCAGCTAACTATGCCAGAGATCGGTGCGCTGACATGGCAAACACAAGTTTTACCGGCCGCTGGGTTCGCCCTAGCGCAACCCCCACCACTCCCGAAGCAACACCTCGATCAACCTGAACTTCCATCAATATGAATAAGAGGACGTCCCCATGCATAAACGTATAACAACGCCGTTACTGCTAGTGACCGCTTGCAGTCTTGCCGCTGCGGCGACCGCCCATGCGGCTGAATGGACCATGGCAACGCCTTATGGTGATGCAAGCTTCCATACCCAGAACAATAAACAGTTTGCAGAGGATGTGGCTGAGGCCACAAACGGTGACTTAACCATTACGGTGCACAGCGGTGGTTCTCTGGTCTCACATGGTGAAATTAAGCCGTCGGTGCGCCGCGGTACGATTGATGCTGGCGAAGTGTTCCTCTCCATTCTTTCCAACGATGACCCTATTTTCGAAGTGGATACGCTGCCGGGGGTAGCCGGTAGCTATGAAGATGCCTATGCCTTGTGGGAAGCCACTAAGCCGATGATTACTGAGCTGTTTGCCTATGAAGGAATGGTGCCTTTGTATGCTGTCGCTTGGCCAGCGCAGGGCATTTACACCTCTGCGCCGTTAACCGATCCCGATCAGTTCGATGGCTTGCGGGTGCGTGCGCCAAATATTAATACTCAGCGTTTCGTTGATAATTTAGGTGGCAGCCCGACGGAAACCGAAGAGTCTGATATTCCTACCGCGTTTAGCACCGGTCGTGTGGATGCCATGATTACGTCCAGTTCTACCGGTAACTCCATGGCAGCCTGGGACTATGTGACCGACTACACCGATGCCAACTTATGGCTGCCTAAGAATATTGTGTTTATGAGTCAGCGCAGCTTTGATCGTTTAGATGAAGCTACCCAAGACGCGCTGATGGAAGCGGCTGCTAGGGCTGAAGAGCGTGGCTGGCAAATGAGCCGCGAGAACAATGAAACTAGCTTGGAGGCGCTGAAGGAAAATGGCATCTCAGTTTCTCAGCCTAACGAGACGGTGTCTGCTGCTCTGCAAGCGGCGGGCGATGAGCTGTTTGCCGACTGGGAATCCCGCGCTGACGATGACGCAAAACAAGCCTTAGAGAGCTATCGCGAACAACGCGGTAACTAAGTCTTAACAACTAATGCTGGCTTTAAGGGCGGCTGTTTGTGCCGCCCTTACCACCCACGCGCTCAATGAGACTGCGAACATGATGTTTAAATTCGACAAACTCTACCGCCTCGGTGCTTGGGGTGCTGCTGCGTGTATGGTGGCTATTTGTGCACTTATCGCACTGCAGGTCACGTTTCGGTTAGTAGATGCGCTGCTTGTTTTGGTTGGCCTTAGCCGGCTCGGCGTGAGCATCACCGGCGTTTCTGAGATGGCGTCTTATCTGTTAGTCGGGGCAACGTTTCTTGGGCTTGCCTACACCTTTGTTCACCATGCGCATATTCGGGTGACGCTGCTTATCTCGCGACTACCCTCAGCCATACGCGTCTGGTTTGAGGTGTTTGGGTTACTCATTGCGGTAGTGATCAGCCTGTTGCTGGCTTATGGCTTGATTGGGCTAGCAAGAGAAAGCCTTCAATATAACGATGTATCGTCAGGCTTTTTATCGATTCCCTTATGGATACCGCAATCGGTATTAGTCGTTGGGGTAGGGCTCTTGGCATTGGCACTTCTGGAAGCCTTGTGGATAGCGCTGCGTATCGCTATCCACGACCCTGCGAGCTTCCGTGAAGCAACCGCCATCGACGACAACGAAGCGCATTAAGACGCTACCCAGGAGACACCCTCGTGCTATTACTTAGTTTGGCTACCATCTTTACCCTTGTGGTGCTGTTAGGCAGTGGCGTCTGGATTGCCTTTGCTCTGATTGGCACTGCTTGGGTTGCCCTTCAGTTTTTTAGTCCCTTCGACCCCGGCCCTATTCTTGCCTCGGATTTTTGGGGAGCAAGCTATGGCTGGGATTTAACGGCGTTGCCGATGTTTATCTGGATGGGTGAGATTCTGTTTCGCTCAGGTCTTGCCGACAATATGTTTCGTGGCTTGTCGCCCTGGTTAAATCGCCTGCCAGGACGCTTGCTCCACACCAATATCATTGGCAGCGGCATGTTTGCCGCCGTATGTGGTTCTTCAGCGGCGACCTGTGCAACGGTGGGGAAAATGACCCTGCCGGAACTCGAGCGCCGCGGCTATGACAGCAACATGGCGATTGGTACATTGGCCAGCGCTTCAACGCTAGGCTTGCTGATTCCGCCTTCTATCGTGCTGATTGTTTATGGCGTGGTGACTGAGCAGTCCATTACTCGGCTATTTATGGCTGGGATCGGACCAGGGCTGATGATCTTGGCCATGTTTATGACCTATCTGGTGCTGTGGGCCCTATTGAAAGGTAACCGAAACGGCTTAACCGGTGCTGATGAGTCGGGCATGAGCTTTGTTGAGAAGCTGCGCAATACCTGGTCGCTGGTGCCAATTCTGCTGCTGATTGGCGGTATTATCGTATCGATTTATGGCGGCCTAGCATCACCAACAGAAGCTGCCGCGGTAGGCGTTGTGCTGTCGATGGTCATTGCGCATTTTAATGGCCACTTTAATCGAGACATTTTTACCAGCTCGTTATTTGCCGCAGTACGTACCGCGTGCATGATTGCTTTTATTATTGCTGGCGCGTCATTTCTGACCTCTGCGATGGGCTTTACTCAGGTACCAATGCAGTTAGCTCGCACGATCGGTGAAATGGGGCTATCCCCCACGATGCTGCTAGTGGCCTTAACGGTGCTGCTGTTGATCATGGGCTGTTTTTTGGATGGTATTTCACTGATTCTGCTAGTCACGGCCATTATTATGCCCGTGGTTAGCGCCGCTGGATTTGATCTGATCTGGTTTGGTATCTATCTGGTGATTGTGGTTGAGATGTCGCAAATTACACCGCCAGTGGGCTTTAACCTATTTGTCATTCAAGGGCTCACCGGTAAAGATATTGTCACCATCACGAAAGCCACACTGCCATTCTTTCTGCTGATGCTGCTGGCGATTGCTTTTATGCATCTCTTCCCTGAAATCGCCTTGTACCTGCCCCAGGCACTGAACAGATAGTAGACGACTAACGGTTAATCTTGGCCATGAATGGAGATGCCCCGGCGGCCAGAGCGTTTGATGAAATACATGCTCTGGTCGGCGGCATCTATCAGCTCCCGCTCATTACTGAAGTTGCCATCGCTTAAACATGCAATGCCCATAGAGGCAGTGATATACAGTGCTTCTTGGTCAATTTCCAACATCGGTTGCTCATTTAAATGCAGCGCAATGCGTTCGGCTAACTGTCTCGCAGTTTGAGCGGTCTCATCGGGCAATATAATTAAAAATTCTTCACCGCCATAGCGCCCAGCCAAGTCGCCTGAGCGAGTTAATGACGCGAGCGTTTTACCAAAACGTTCCAGAATTAAGTCGCCTGCCTGGTGGCCATATTGGTCATTAAGCACTTTGAAATGATCTAAATCGATAAACACCACTGACATTGTGCGGCCTTGCTCATTGCAAAGTGCAAAATGCTCCTGGAGTTGCTGCTCTAACCAAGCACGGTTAGCCAATTGAGTTAGTGGATCAATACGGCTGCGTTCTTCTAATGCAGAATTATGTAGCTGTAGTGTATCCAGCTGCTGTAGCTGAGCGTCTAATCGTGCGGTGAGCGTCAAAGCATGTTGATAGAGCAACTGCTGTGCGTCCGCCAGCAGTGTTTGACTATCCACAGGCGCGGGTACGGTGATATCCAGAATATCTGTTAATAAGTCAATTTGTTCTGGCAAGTGATGGAAGAGTGCTTCCATGACATTCGTAGGCAGTGTTTCTGTGACCGCTAACTGCCTAAGCAATATTGCTAAGGTGGTGCTTGGTTCAGGGCTGAGCCATGCATCGGCGATTGGGCCGGATAAACGCAGGCAGAGTGTCGCCATGTCATCGGTTATAAAGCCGTCATGGCTTTGGTCAATAGCATGCACGATCGAGGACGGTAGCCCCCATTTGGCGGCTAACCAAGCACCAATCAGTGTATGGTCACTGCCAAAGTGGCGGCGTTCAGCGTTGACCAACTGTGCGTGAGACATTCTGCGTTCAGCGTATAGTGCCTCGGCCTCGTCTGGGTAGGTAGAGAGGATCGCCAAAATGCCTATATCTTGCAGTAGGGCAAGCGTGAATGCGCTGCCAACCTGTGCGGGGCAGAGTTGGTGAGCCAGCTTGCTTGCTACCACGGCGGCAACAATGGCGCGTCGCCATGTTTGCAGAGCCGCGTTCTCTGTAGGTGGCCAGGGAAACAGAGTGAAGCTCAATACGGTGGCGAGCGTTGCGTCTAATCCCAGTCGCTGGGTGGCTTCCAAGCTGGTTTGTGCAGGATGAGCTGAACGCAGGTAGTGCACGCTATTCGCGGCCGCAATAAGGCGCGCCGTTAACCCAGGGTCGCGTTCAATAACGCGCGCATAGTCACTCAGAGAAGCTCGGGGGGAGCGTGCGATATCAAGCACTTGCATGGCAATAGCAGGAAGCGAAGGTAGGCTAGCCGAGCGTAATAACGCATTACCAAGAAAACTGGGAAGCTCGCTAGTGAGCGAAGTATAAAGTGTTTTGTCTTCCGCTAAACGGCTCGTCATATTATCCCTCAACGTGCTGTCCAGCATAGCGAGCAGCCACTAAGTTATGTGCTAAATAATCAATTATAGCGTCTGCGTGTGTTAGCAGAGTCATAGATAGGCATGGTAAATCAGTAAAATAACTGTTTATGCTGTAGCCCGCTGCATTTTATTGCAACAGCTTATTATAACAGTGCTCTGTGGGCAGCTGCTCTACGATGACAAAAGTGAGTGCGCCAATGCACACCAGAAACGAAGCGTCGGAGATTTTCCGTCAGTTGGCGGAAGGTTTAGGACGTAGCGGAAGACCTGACTTTTATACGACGCTTGTCGAGCAACTTGCCCAACTGCTTGGGATTGATCATGCGTTGATCGCTGTGGTCACCGAGGCGCATATGGCTACAACATTGGCCGTTTGGTCAAATAACGATCATCAGGAAAATATCGCTTATCCTCTTATGGGAACGCCTTGTGAAACGGTTGTAGGTAGAGAACCTTGCTTGTATGCCTGCGATGTTCAAGCGCGCTTTCCTAAAGACGAGCTGCTCAGCCAACTGGGTGCAGAGAGTTACATGGGACTGCCTCTGTTTTCATCCGATGGCTCGGCCATTGGCATCTTAGCGGTGTTAAGCAATAAACCGATGCAGCTCGATGGACTTGAAAACGAAATCTTGCGCATTGTGGCCGCTCAAGCGGGGGCAGAGCTTGGCCGCTGCCAAGCCGAGCAAGCGCTTCGTCAAAGTGAAGAATTGGCCCGAGAGAGTGAGCGGCGTTTAAACACATTGCTGAATCACCTTCCTGGCATGGCCTACCGTTGCCTAAATGATCAACACTGGACGATGCAGTTGGTCAGCCAAGGGGCTGAGGCGCTCACGGGCTATCATCCGGACGAATTACAAGATAATCGACTCATCAGTTTTGCCTCCCTCATACACGAAGCCGATCAAGACCGCGTTCATCTAGCAGCACAACAGGCAATCCAGCAGCGTCAGCCATATCGTGTGGTGTACCGATTGCGCCATCGGGATGGCAGTTACCGTTGGATGTGGGAGCAAGGGCAAGCTGTTATCGATGATGATGGCCATGTGGCCTATCTCGAGGGCTTTATCTCAGATGTGACCGACCAGCACGAATCACAACGCGTGCAGGATGCGGTGGTACAAGTAGCCTCTACAGTTACCTCACGCGTAGGAGACGATTACTTCCACCAGTTGATCATCACGTTAGCCACGTTATTAGAAGCAGATGCTGGGTTTATTGCGTTACTGGATCAACCTGTTCCACGGTCTTTGGGGACATCTAATAAGATAAACACGCTGCGGCCCGCAACAGCAGCCCAGACCGTTAGTTTAGTCGCGAATGGCCAGTTAATAGATAACCAAACGTTTATGCTGCAGGGAACGCCTGCTGAACGAGTCGTGTTTGAAGGCGAGAGCGTTGTTCAAAGTGGCCATGCGTTTACGCTGCCGGGAACCTCGTTAAGTACCCAGGCGTGGATAGGCCGCCGCTTGGATAATGCTAAGGGCGATGCCATTGGTGTGATGATGGTGTTTTATCAAACACCACTGACGACCAATGCGTTTGCAACTTCCGTGTTGAAAATTCTCTCTACGGGTGCTGCCGGTGAGCTAGAACGTCGCCGTGATCATCGTCACATGCAACGTCTTGCCTATACAGACAGCACAACAGGATTGCCTAATCGTGCGCGCTTTATGGAGCTATTGGCCAGTATGGGAAAAGAGGCATCTAGTCAGGGTGACTCTCTTTCGCTGCTGCTGCTGGATATCCGGCGCTTTAAAGAGGTGAATGATTTACATGGCCACGAGGTAGGAGATCAGTTACTCGCAACCGTGGCCGAGCGCTTACGGCAAGCTAGCCTATCTAAAAGCGCTGTCGCACGACTTTCCAGTGATGAATTTACCGTACTGTTGCCCAGCATTGAGGATGTTCGCCTTCAAGAAGTGGTGTTTCAGTTATGCGAACTTATCAAACTCCCTATCCAGCTGGGGCATCGTATTTTTAACCTCGATGTCAGTATCGGGATTGCTAGCTATCCAAGCGATGTAGCGGAGGCCGGTGAGCTGTTTAACGCAGCCAGTATCGCACTCCATCACGCAAAACGCCGTGATAATAGCGTATGCCCCTATACACAAGTGATGCGTCAGACGCTGGAGCGCCGCCAATGGATGACCGAGCGCCTGCATCAAGCCATTACTGAACGGCGCTTACAGCTTTATTTTCAACCGCAGTTCAGTCTTACGAACAAAACATTGACGGGGGCTGAAGCGCTGTGCCGCTGGTTTGACCCTGAGTGGGGATGGGTAAGCCCTGGCGAGTTTATTGCTTTGGCGGAAGAGCGTGGCTTGATCTGCATGCTGGGAGACTGGGTGCTAGAAGAAGCGGCACGTCAGTTAAGTGTTTGGCAGGCCGGTAATACGCCACTGCCAGGTAGGCTCTCAATCAATATTTCAGCGCAACAATTTGCCGACCCTCAGCTAACCGCACATGTGGCTAAGCTAACCGCCTGTGTACCTCCAGGCACCATTGCGCTTGAACTGACTGAAAGTGATTTTATGCGTGATCCCGATCAGGCGGTCACAATTACTCAGGCAATGCGTCAGGCTGGCTACGCGCTGTTTATTGATGACTTCGGTACAGGCTACTCATCGCTCTCGTATTTACGGCGCTTTGCTGCGGACGCGTTAAAAATAGACATTTCGTTTGTGCGTGACATGCTCGATAACCACCATGATCGGGCGATTGTGCAAACCATTATCGCTATGGCTGACACGCTTGATATGAAAACCCTTGCAGAAGGCGTTGAAAGCCCTGCCCAGGCCGATTTGCTCGCACAAATGGGCTGCAGCGAAGCTCAGGGGTACTGGTTTGGTCGTCCGCTACCCGCCGATGAGTTTGCCTCAATGTGGTTAACCCCTTAAGCCATTTTATTGACAGGTAGGGCGAGCAATTTCCATTCTCATCAATGGCGTCATCGTCCTGTCATCATCGTTGGCATACCCTACGCGCCGCCGAACTCGCGAAAAAAGGAGTGCCACATGCGCCTCGCTCTGTTTGATCTTGATGACACCCTCCTGGATGGAGACTGCAGCGACCGCTGGAATTTATGGATGATTGAGCAGGGGTGGATCAGTGATGCCGAGACCTTTATAGCCCGTGCCGAACAGATGCAGCTGGCTTATCACGCCGGTAAGTTAAAGCTAGAGGAGTACTTGGCAATGACCTTGGCGCCATTGCGGGGCCGCCGAGTAATCGATGTACAAAAAGAAGTTGAGCGCTTTGTCGCTACCCATTTGCAGCCCCGTATTTTTGATCAAGCCTGGCGCTGCCTGGACGCGCACCGTCAGTCAGGCGATATCCTTGTCCTTATTTCTGCGTCATCGCATCACCTGGTCGCGCCGATTGCGACGATGTTAGGGATTGAGCATGTGCTGGCGGTAGAGCTTAGTGTCGAACAAGCGGCAAGTGGGGCAAGCTACACCGGCCATAGCAAAGGCGTGCTTTCTTACCGTGGGGGGAAAGTAGTGCGTTTTCAGCAGTGGTTAACCGAGCAAAAAATTGCCCCTAGCCATACAACGTTCTACTCAGATTCCCGCAACGATATCCCGCTGCTGCAGTATGTCGACTGCCCAGTGGCGGTTAACCCTGACCCCGTGCTGGCAGAGGTGGCTAGTGTAGAAGGGTGGCAGCGCTTAGACTGGCGGATGGCAGCGTCGACAGACGCTTCATCGGCCAACGATCTATCAGGAAAATCGGCGCATGCCTGATGCCTACTATTTACAGTTAACGGAACAGCTTCGTTATTTAATTACCCAGCATGCCACGCAGTGGGAAGGCAGGTTGCCCGCTGAGCGAGCGTTGGCGGAGCGCTTCTCTACGACCCGCGTTACGTTACGCCAAGCCTTAGCGCAACTGGAGGGGGAAGGGCTCATCCACCGCAGCAATCGGCGTGGTTGGTTCATTTCACCCGCCCGGCTGGTGTATGACCCTACCCGGGACGCAGGCTTTAATGACTATGTGGGCGCTCAGGGGCGGCAACCACGCACGGCGGTTCTAAAGCTGGAAACCCGCTCACACCTGGCGGCAGCCCGTGCCTTGGGGCTGCCCGATGACCAGCCGTTTCACCATATTCGCCGTCGCCGCTACGTGGATGATCGCGCTGTGCTGGTGGAGTCGCTTTGGGTGGTGCCAGAGCGTGCGCCAGAATTGCTAGACATCTACAGCGGACAATCACTCTGGGGGTTGTTAAGAGGGCGGTGGGGGCATCACTTGGCCAATCGCTCAATACGCATGGTGTCTGAAGCGCTGTCGCCATTAGATGCAGAAGAATTACTCGTTGCCCCAGGTGCGGCCGGGCTAAACATTTGCCGCGCCATTTTTGATGATCAACAGCGTCCTATCGAATATGACGAAGAGCACTGGTTACACGATTCGTTATGCATCCGTGTTGAGCTGTCGGGTCAGCAGTAGCCTGATTGCAGAGACAAGGACGCTCACGAGATCCCATCCATACGCGTACATAACAACTTAAAAAATCAGTCAAACAAGCGTCATCGCACTGTCATCTAACGACGGCAAACTTCTGGTCTATACCAAAACGCTGGGAGCCTACCATGTCGAAACTTCGCCGTTTGTTCCAACCTACTCAGATTGCAACTGCTCTGCTTGCAACGACTGCCGTTGCCTTCACTTCGATGGCTAGCGCCACTGAGCTAACGGTGTACACCGCCGTTGAGTCAGATGACCTGCAAAAATACGCCGAACGCTTCAATGCCGCTCACCCCGATATCACCATTAACTGGGTGCGAGATTCTACGGGCGTGATTACTGCGCGCTTGCTGGCGGAAAAAGATAATCCCCAGGCAGACGTCATCTGGGGCTTAGCCGCCACCAGTCTGCTGGTGCTTGAAGAAGAGGACATGCTGGAGCGCTATGCGCCCGCAGGCGTTGAAAACCTTGATCAAAAATTTATTGATGCTGCTTACCGTAACGGTGAAGACCCTGCGTGGGTAGGCATGGACGCCTGGGTCGCGGCCATTTGCTACAACACTATTGAAGGCGAGCGTCAGGGCGTGCCGATGCCGACCTCCTGGGAAGACCTGACCCAGCCTGAGTTTGAAGGGCATGTGATTATGCCTAACCCCAACTCCTCGGGTACCGGTTATCTGGATGTAGCCAGCTGGATGCAGCTATGGGGCGAAGAGCAGGGCTGGGACTATATGGACCGCCTGCATAACAATATTTCCCGTTACACCCACTCCGGCTCTGCTCCTTGCAGCCTGGCGGCCACCGGTGAAGCAGCAGTCGGTGTGTCGTTTGCCTTCCGTGGTGCACGGTTAAAATCCCAAGGCGCACCGATTGAAGTGATCTTCCCGGAAGAGGGGCTTGGCTGGGATATGGAAGCTGCCGCCATCGTTGCGGGAACCGCCAAACAGGAAGCTGCACAAACGCTGATGGATTGGGCCGTTTCCCGCGAGGCTAACGAACTCTATAACGAAGGCTACGCCGTGGTGGCCTATCCCGGTGTGGCACAGCCGATTGAAAACTATCCCACTGACATTGCCGATCGCATGATTGATGCCGACTTCCAGTGGGCCGCGGTTAACCGCGAACGCGTGCTGGCAGAGTGGCAGCGCCGCTACGACGGTAAAACCGAACAGTAAGCACGAACAGCTGCCCCGGCCAAGGCCGGGGCTTGGAGATGTTATGCAGACCACACTGACATCGCCGCTGACGGCTCACTCGGCGGCGAAAACACTCTCACCCTCTGCGCACCTAAGCATAGATGGTGTCACCAAGCGCTTCGGTAGCTTTACCGCGCTGGACAACATTGCGCTACAGATTCAGGAAGGCGAGTTTGTATGCTTTTTAGGGCCTTCTGGCTGTGGCAAAACAACCCTGTTGCGCACTATTGCAGGCCTAGCTCAGCAAACAGCAGGTAGCTTAATTCAGCGCGGCAAGGATATTTCCACGCTGCCCCCGCAGGCGCGGGATTTTGGCATCGTGTTCCAATCTTATGCGCTGTTTCCCAATCTGACGGTGTTCGACAACGTTGCCTACGGGTTACGCAACCGTCGCAGTGATCGAGCGACGATTGCTGCCCGCGTGGCGGAGTTACTTGCGCTGGTTGATCTTAGTGGCAGCGAACATAAATATCCTGCCGCGCTTTCTGGTGGGCAACAGCAGCGGGTTGCGTTGGCGCGGGCGCTGGCTACTGAGCCCGGCCTGTTGCTACTTGATGAACCGCTCTCAGCGCTGGATGCGAGGGTGCGCGGCCATTTGCGACATCAGATCAAAGCGCTACAGGCGCGCCTTGGCGTGACCACCATTATGGTGACCCACGATCAAGAAGAAGCACTCACCATGGCTGATCGTATCGTAGTGATGAACCACGGGGTGATCGAACAAGTAGGTACGCCTGCCGAGATCTATCACCAGCCCGCCAGCGCTTTTGTGGCGTCATTTATCGGCACCATGAACTTTTTAGAGGTGACCGCACAGGCGAATAACCACGCGTTGCTAGGCACTATTTCCTGCCCTTGT
Source organism: Halomonas sp. MS1 (assembly GCF_024182575.1). Lineage (NCBI taxonomy): Bacteria > Pseudomonadati > Pseudomonadota > Gammaproteobacteria > Oceanospirillales > Halomonadaceae > Halomonas > Halomonas sp. MS1. The sequence continues at coordinate 1,040,913 of NZ_CP098926.1, read as the reverse complement.
TTGCCGCACGCCTACCCGCAAGACCAAGCAGCTCAACTGGCCATTCGCCCCGAAGCAGTCGCGCTTAGTGCCAGCACCAGCGGGCTGAGCGGTGATGTCATGGGCATTGAGTTTTTAGGTGCGTTTCAGCGGGTATCGCTGCGTCTTAACAATACCGAGCAATGGTTGCTAGCTGATGTTCCCAGCCGTGATAGCGTCACACTAGGATTACGGCTAGGGCAAACCTTGGGTATCCATTTGCCTGCTGATGCTGCCCGCTTATATCCGGCAGGGAGCAACCAGTCATGAGGGCGAGTATATTTTCAGCGCCTGCAGCAACGCCTTCGCTGGAAGCATTGATACGCCTGATCGTGCTGCTAGCGGCTGTGGCGCTGTTAGTGTTCGGCCTGCTGTTTCCGCTATTTGCAATGTTGGTGAAAAGCCTGCAAGACCGCAGCGGCGACTTTATTGGGCTGGCGAACTTTGTGCAGTATTTTCAAACGCCAGCACTGGTCAATTCGATCGCCAATTCATTGCGCGTAGCGTTCACTACGACGGTGGTCGTCGCAGGGCTCGCCTTTTTATGCGCCTACGGCATTACCCGTACCTGCATGCCTGGCAAACGGCTGTTTCGAATGTTGGCGATTTTGCCCATTTTGGCCCCTTCGTTGCTACCCGCCATTAGCTTGGTTTATCTGTTTGGTAACCAGGGGTTTTTGAGCGACGTGCTGGCAGGTCATTCGATTTATGGGTCGATTGGCATTGTGATGGGCATGAGTTTCTGGATTTTTCCCCATGCGCTAATGTTGCTAACCACTGCGCTGACCAATAGCGATGCACGCCTCTATGAAGCAGCAGAAGCACTGGGCACGCCGAAGTGGCGTACGTTTTTGACGATTACGCTGCCCGGGGTGCGTTACGGGCTGATTTCATGCCTGTTCGTTGTCTTTACGCTGGCCATTACCGACTTTGGTGTGCCGAAAATTATTGGCGGCCAATTCAGCGTGCTCGCCACCGATGTGTATCGCCAAGTGGTGGGGCAGCAGAACTTTCAAATGGGCGCGGTGGTTAGCGTTATTCTACTGATGCCTGCAGTGCTATCGTTCATCGTCGACCGCTGGATACAGAAACGCCAAGTGGCTCAGCTCTCGGCTCGGGCAGTACCCTGGCAACCAACGCCTAGCCCGCTGCGAGACTGGACGTTTGCGCTGCTGTGTTATTCGGTCGCGGGCATTATTCTACTGGTCATTGGTACCGCAGTGTATGCGTCGCTCATACAGTTTTGGCCCTATAACCTGTCGTTCACGCTGCAGCATTACACCTTTCAGGGCTTAGCCGGCGGTGGCTGGGGGGCGTGGTTTAACTCTCTCAAACTGGCCTTTAGCGTCGCGTTAGTGGGGACACTGGTGATTTTCTTCAATGCGTGGCTGATTGAAAAGAGCGAAGGCTATCGCCCGCTGCGCCAAGGCCTGCATTTTATGGCCATGCTACCCATGGCGGTGCCGGGTATGGTGCTGGGTCTGGCTTATATCTTCTTTTTCAACCAGGCAGGTAACCCCCTTAACTGGCTTTACGGCACCATGGCGATTCTGGTGCTCAACACGCTAGTGCACTTCTATACGGTGTGTCACCTCACCTCTGTCACTGCGCTGAAACAGCTCGATCCGGAGTTTGAAGCCGTGGGGGCCTCGTTAAAAGTACCGTTCTGGACCACGTTTAGCCGCGTGACATTACCGGTATCGCTGCCTGCCGTGCTGGATATTTCTGTCTACCTGTTCGTCAATGCGATGACGACAGTGTCTGCGGTAGTGTTCCTCTATAACAGCGATACGCGGCTTGCTTCAGTGGCGGTGCTGCATCTGGACGAGGCGGGCTATTTTGCTAGCGCCGCGGCCATGGCTGTGCTGATTTTCCTGACCTCGCTGGTGGTTAAACTGCTCCACACGGCGCTTACCCACGTTCTCTTAAACAACGCTCAGCGTTGGCGTCAGGCGGGCTAAACAGCCCGCTACGCCAGCGGCTAATATGTGCTTATAATCTGGTATAGACCAAAATGATGAGTCATTCACAAGTGCCTTACCTCTTAACCCCAGGGCCACTAACCACCTCCCAGGCGACCAAAGCAGCCATGTTGCGGGACTGGGGCTCCTGGGATGACGACTTTAATCGCGTCACTGCCGATGTGCGTGCGCAACTGCTTGCCATGGCCGAGGCGGCAAGCGACGCCTATGCCTGCGTGCCGATGCAAGGCAGCGGCACGTTCGCCGTTGAAAGTGCGCTGGCCTGCGCAACCGACCCCAACGGCAAGGTGTTGGTGTTAATGAACGGCGCTTACGGCAAGCGGGCTGCTCAACTGCTCGATATGATGGGTCGCCGTTATGTGACGCTGGACAAAGGTGACTACTTACCACCGCAACCCGACGAAGTGGCGGCACTGCTACAGCAAGATGCTGACATTACCGCAGTGTTCCTAGTTCACTGCGAAACCAGCTCCGGCATTTTGAACCCGCTGGAAGCCATCGCTGAGGTGGTGCGTGATCATGGGAAAACGCTGATCGTTGACGCCATGAGCTCGTTTGGAGGCGTACCGATTAGCCTGGCAAAAACGCCTATTGATGTGCTGATTTCATCGGCCAATAAGTGCATCGAAGGCGTACCGGGCTTTGGTTTTGTGATCATTCGCCAGACGCTACTTGCTGCTGGTAAGGGGCGTGCCCACTCGCTGAGCCTGGATTTACACGCCCAGTGGGACTACATGGAACGCACTGGCCAGTGGCGCTTTACTCCGCCCACGCATACGGTGGTGGCCTTTCAAGCGGCGCTTGCCCAGCACCGGGAAGAGGGCGGCGTGACGGGGCGCTGCGCACGTTATACCCATAACCGCGAAGTGCTGGTAAAAGGCATGCGGGCGTTAGGCTTCAGCACGCTTTTAGAAGATGAGTGGCTATCGCCGATCATCACCACCTTTTTGAGCCCTACTGACCCCGCGTTTGAATTTAAGGCGTTCTACGCAGCGCTGAAGGCGCGTGGCTTTTTGATCTACCCGGGCAAGTTAACTGACGTCGACAGTTTTCGCATCGGCTGCATTGGCCAGTTGGATGCGGCGGTGATTGAGCAGTTACTCAGCGTTATTCAAGACGCCCTAACGAGTATGGGTGTTTCTCTCTTCATTGAATCAAGGAGTGCCTGATGCACTATCAATCTCCTCAATGCCTGCAGGCGGTGATTTGTGACTGGGCGGGTACGCTGGTCGATTTTGGCTCCTTCGCACCGACCCAGATATTTGTCGAAGCCTTTGCCGAACTGGGTGTGGCGATCAGCCTAGCAGAAGCACGCGGCCCGATGGGCATGGGCAAATGGGACCATATCCACACGCTGTGCAATCAGCCTGAGATAGCCGAGCGCTTTCTCCAAGCCGTCGGCCACCTGCCGACTGATGCCGATGTGACGGCGCTTTATGAACGCTTTATGCCGCTGCAGATCGCCAAAATTGCCGATCACTCGGCGGTGATTCCTGGGGCGCTGGATACGCTCACTTGGTTGCGAGCGCAAGGGCTAAAGGTCGGTTCGTGCTCCGGCTATCCGGCCGTGGTGATGGAAAAGGTGGTGGCGCTAGCCGCCGATAATGGCCTGAAGGTGGATCATGTAGTGGCCACCGATGAGGTACCCAACGGTCGCCCACACCCCGCCCAAGCGCTGGCCAATGTCATTGCGTTAGGCATCAGTGATGTTGCTGCCTGTATCAAGGTGGACGATACCGCCCCCGGCATCCTTGAAGGGCGCCATGCAGGAATGTGGACGGTCGCACTCACTTGTTCAGGCAACGCCTTGGGGCTGAATTATGGCCAGTATCAAGCGCTAAGCGATAGCGAACGCCATGCCGCCCACGAGCGAGTAGCTGCACAGTTTGCTCCCTCAAAACCGCACTACAGCATTGCCACTATCGCCGAGCTGCCAAGCGTTGTAGATGACATAAATGCCCGTTTACAGCGAGGAGAGCGGCCTTGAGCCCAGCCGCACTGGCGTTAGTGCTGTTTTCGGTGTGTATGCATGCTGGGTGGAACGTGCTGGGTAAGCGCAATGCGCCGTCGCTGGCTTTTTTTACCTTGGCATACGGGGCAGGCGGTGTGTTGTTGCTGCCGCTAGTGTGGCTTGGGCCATCATTAGCGGCGCTACCCAACGCATTTTGGGGATGGCTAGCGCTTTCAGGGCTGTGCCAAATGCTCTATATGGGTGGCTTAGCCTGGGCTTATGCGCGTGGGGAAGTCAGTGTTCTCTATCCCATCGCTCGGGCGCTGCCGGTGGTGCTTGTGCCGCTCGTGTCCATTGCGCTGCTCGGCAACCGCGCGCTGGATGTGGCGGATGGCATTGGCATGGCCTTGGTGGTGGCAGGGGCGCTGTGCCTGCCACTAAGCCGCCCCGAAGCGCGCAGGCTAGCTACCTATTTAACACCAGCCATGGGGTTTGCACTGTTGGCAGCCGCCGGCACGGTGGGCTATTCACTGATAGATAAGCAGGCACTGGCGTTAATGCAGCTAGCCGGTCATAGCAGTTTAACCGCCGGCGCGGTGTTTATGGTGTTACAAGCAGTGATGACCTTAACCTGGGCGATTCCGCTGCTGATGCTGCTGCCCTCGGAGCGTCGCCGGTTGCCTGCCATCCGCCGGCAAGGGCTAGTCATGCTGGTCGTCACCGGGCTGATGATGACCTGCACGTATGGCTTGGTACTCATGGCCCTGGCACTAACCGACGAAGTGAGTTACGTCGTGGCGCTGCGCCAGCTCTCCATTCCGGTGGGGGTATTAATGGGTGTACTGTGGCTAAAAGAGCCTGCATCGGCGGCAAAAGCCGCTGGCACACTGATCATGCTGAGTGGGCTGCTGCTGGTGGCACTTTAAGCACGCGCTAGCTGACCGCTTGCCAGATTAGGTTGATTCCCACTAGGAACATGGCCAGGATCACTAGACGGTAAAATAGCACTTCGTTGACACGGCTTTGCAGCCACAGCCCGTTGCGCACGCCGATCCAAGCGACGGGTACCAACAGCAACGACGCCCAGGCGCTGGTGACATTGATTTCACCCAGCCACATATACGGCGCTAATTTGATCGCGTTGACTACGGCAAAGGTCACCGCACAGGTGGCAATAAAGGTCTCTTTCGATAGTTTGCGCGGCAGGAGATAAACGTTTAACGGCGGCGCGCCCGCATGGGCCATAAAGCTAGTAAAGCCGCAGACGCTTGCCGCTGGCAATGCCCAGCGAGTGGAGATTGGTTTTTTAGAAGCGGGCTTGAGCAGCATATAGGCGGCGAACAGCAAGGTGATAACGCCGAGCGTCAGGCGTAAGCCCTGTTCGCTTAAGCTGCCAAACAGCAGCGTCCCCACCGTCACGCCGATAAACAGCCCCGGCACAAAGCGCCAGACCTCAGTAGCATCCTGCTTGCCCCACCATGCCTTCACCGCAAATACATCCATCACCAGCAGTAGCGGTAGCAGCAGGCCTGCCGCTTGGGTGGGGCTAATCGCCAGCGCCATGAGTGGCACCGAGAGCGTGCCAAAACCGCCCGCGAAACCACCTTTTGAAACGCCGGTCATGTAAACAGAAAATACAATCAACACCCAAGCGATGGTGGAATAATCGGGAAGCATAGGGCCTCTATGGTCTTCTATTAAAGGTAATGCACAAAAAAGCCCCGCATCAGCGGGGCTATAAAGCATAGCATTAGATAAACGTTAGCGGGCGAAGAGTCGTTCCATCAAGCGTTCATCAACCATTCGTGATCCGGGTCGTTGTGAAATTTCCACGCCCGCTTGGGCCCCGCCATGACATTTAAGTAGTAGAGCGAGTAGCCATGAGAAGCACCCACGGGGTGGTAGCCCTTGGGTACCAGCACGCAGCAACCGTTCTCTACCGCCATGGTTTCATCAAGGCTGCGGTCATCGGTGTAAACGCGCTGAAAGGCGAACCCTTGTTCAGGGTTAATACGGTGGTAGTAGGTCTCTTCCAGGTATGATTCGTGGGGTAAGTTATCCACATCGTGTTTATGTGGCGGGTAGCTAGACCAGTTGCCCGCAGGTGTGAATACTTCAACCACCAGTAGGCTATCGGCGGGCTCGGTTTCCGGCAGAATATCGTGTACGTGGCGGGTATTAGTGCCCTGGCCACGGGTGCTCTGCTTGATGTTGTCGGGGGAAATCAGCCTTGGGGCGTGATTGCCATGCCCAGGGGCAGCGCACACCGCAAGCTCTAAGTCCGTGGTCGCTTCCACCGCGTAGCTAACATGGTCAGGCAGATAAACCGCGTAGGGAGGGATCTGCTCAAAGATATCCATGCGCTTGCCGATGTCTTCAAAGCGGTGCTCGCCGCAGGTCACTGTGGCCCGCCCGGTGAGCAGCACCAGGCAGACTTCCTGGTCAACGCTGCTGGCCTCCAGGCGCTGGCCCTTGGCGAGTTTATGCACCCGAAAGCCAACGTGCGTCCAGCCAGCCGATTCAGGGGTAACGTCAATCACGGTGCCTTGGGCATCTGGGGCGGTGGGGCGTACCAGTAGTGAAGCCATATATCGCTCCTTCTGATGGCTAGCTGCTCGGTTGGCAGCTAGTCGTTGTCGATATGCAAGGTCTACACAGACCCGTCTGCGTCTGTTTAAACCGGGGCGTCGAGCAGAACTTTGCGACCTTCACGCAATGAAAGCTCCGCTGCATCGGCTAAGCGCAACGCCTCTAGGCCATCTTGGGCACCGGCGAGTGGCGCACGCTTCTCTTGCCAGGCGGCGACAAAGTCGCCAATTTCAAGTTGGTAGGCTTGGGCGTAGCGCTCCAGGAAGAACCACTTGGGTTTGTCTTCCACTTGGCCTGCTTCACCAGTAAAACGCAGCCGAGTGTCGCTCTCGTTCTGGGCTTGCAGCATGCCTTGGCTGCCAAAGGCTTCGATACGCTGATCGTAGCCGTAGCAGGCGCGTCGTGAGTTGCTGATTTGGCACAGCTTGCCACTGGCGGTGGTAAGGGTGACCATGGCGGTATCTACATCACCTGCTTCGCCAATCGCTGGGTCAATGATGCTACTACCGACGGCAAAGACACTTTCAATCGGCTCATCCAGCAACCAGCGAGCCATATCAAGATCATGAATCATCATGTCGCGGAACAGACCGCCGGACTCAGCCACATACTCGGCAGGCGGGGGAGAGGGGTCGCGGCTAATAATCGTCAGCGTTTCAAGTGCGCCAATACGCCCTTCGGTAATCGCTTTTTTTAATGCTGCAAACTGAGGATCGTGGCGGCGGTTAAAGCCTAACGCGCAGGTCACCGGGTGTTCGCTAAGTACCTGTAGGGCATCGCGCGTGCGCGCTAAATCCAGGGCGATAGGTTTTTCGCACAGAACCGCCTTGCCTGCACGGGCGGCACGCTCCAGATACTCCGCATGCGTAGGCGTGCTTGAAGCAATCAGTACGGCATCAATTTCATCATCTGCGAAGATTTCATCCACAGAGGCCGCTCGGCTAGCGTACTGCTCGGCTAGGGCTTCTGCGGCAGGCTGATGAAAATCAGCCACGGCAACCAGCGTAACGTCGGGGTGTGAATAAATGGCCTGGGCATGCACCTTGCCGATGCGTCCAGCGCCGATAAGCGCGAGTTTCATAAGCACTCCTGGTTTGTTGTTGCTGTTGGCTTGGTGTTTATGTCTTACGTTTTTTAGTCGAGGCTTTTTCTTGGGCTTTGTCCCGGGATTTGTCTTGCCGCACGCCCAGGGCAATGGCCAAGGCTTGGGTTAAGCAGAGCGATGCGGTCAAGCCGCGAAAACTTTTCACTTCAGCTTCGTTAACCACGAAAGCAACATCCGCGAAACGCGCCAGTGGGCTAAGGCTCGAATCGGTAATCACCACAATGGGTAGGCCGCGCTGATGGGCGTCTTCGCAGGCTTTTTGGCTCTCTTCGGCATAGGGAGAGAAGCTAATGGTCAGTAGCGCGTCGTGTTGGCTCATCGCGCGCAGTTGCTCTCCGTACATTCCTCCCAAACCGCTGACCAGCAACGCAGGTTTATCCACATGCGCCAGGGCATAGGTCATGTAGCTGGCGACCATGAAGCTGCGTCGTGCGCCCATTACATGAATCGCATGGGCCTTTTCAAAAATATCCAGCGCCTTCTCTAGGCTCTCTGGATCAATACGGCTGGGTAGCTGCTCAAGCACGGCGCGGTTGGCGTCAGCGAACTCCCATAATAGTTGGGTGCTATCGGGTGTTTCTCCGGTGGCGCTGCGTACCGCGCGAATGCGTTCGGTGTAGTTAGGCAACTCATCGACCAGACGGCTGCGAAACAACTGCTGCATTTCGGAAAAGCCCTTAAAGCCCAAGCTATTGGCCAAGCGAATTAAGGTGGATGGCGTGACATCCGCTTGTTCGGCAATTTTGGCCACGGTCGCTAAAGCAACTTCCTGAGGGTGATCAAGCATAAAGCGCGCGGTTTGCTGTAAGCGTTTGCTCAGTGTGGCGTACTCGGCGGTGATCAGCGTTTCCAACTCACGGTAGCTCTGTGGTGGTTGTGGCATACAAATTCCTTCGCGTTGGCCCATCTAGCAGCCTTCTGCTTATGTGCTAGTGGATATGCAGTACTGAGCAAAGTGACTCGTTGCTGTGCAGTCTAGTTGATTGGAATAAATATTCCATTTATACCAAAGTATAGAATAAATAATTTGCTATAACTGATGTTTGGAATCTATATTTCATAACGCCAAGGCATTTAATGCCACTTCCCTACCAACAACGATAACGTTATGAGGAATTATTTATGGCACGTCTATCTCAATGGCTTCTAGCCTCTGCCGCTACCACGGCATTAATGGCAGGTGTCGTTCAAGCACAGGAACCAGAGCAAGAAGAGAGCCGTTTCGTCATGGTGACCCATGGCGTTCCCTCTGATCCTTTCTGGTCGGTGGTTAAAAACGGTGCAGAAGCCGCCGCTGAAACCGTTGGGGCTAGCTTGGAGTATCGCGCGCCCTCTACCTTTGATATGGCTAAGATGCAGCAGCTTGTAGAAGCCGCAGTGGCATCTGGTCCTGATGGTTTGATTCTCTCTTTTACCGACGAAAATGCCCTGGGTGGCGCTGTGCAAAATGCTGTTGATAACGGCATCCCCGTCATCACCATTAACTCCGGTGGCGACGTGGCAAGGGATTATGGTGCCCGGCTGCACGTTGGGCAGAGTGAATATGAGGCAGGTAAACAAGCTGCTGAACGCATGCAGGAGATGGGCGTCGAGAAAGGCGTCTGCGTTAACCATGAACAAGGCAACCAAGGACTTGATCAGCGCTGTGATGGTTTTGTCGACGGCTTCGATGGCAATGCTGAGCAGCTAGCGACCACTTACGACCCCACCAATATTCGCAATGCCATTGTCGCTTACCTTAACGAAAACAGTGATGTGCGTGGTGTGCTGACCTTGGGTGCATTGGCCGCTGATCCGATGATTCGGGCCATGCGTGAGCAGGGGGCAACCGATATGTTCACCCTCGGTACTTTTGATCTTTCCCCCGGCATTTTGGAAGCCTTGGATGCGGGTGAGCTAGACTTTGCGATCGACCAACAGCAGTACATGCAGGGCTACCTACCTGTCATATTCCTAGATCAGTTCGTCAAGAACGGTCTGCTGCCCGCAGGGGATGTTGCCACCGGACCAGGATTTGTTACTCAAGAAAACGCTGCTCAGGTCATTGAGCTGAGTAGTCAGGGCATCCGCTGATAACTACCTAATCGGAAAAGGCTCGGCGGTGTCGAGCCTTGGGAGTCGATCGCTATGAATTCCACTGAAACGAAATCATCGGTTGCGCCAGCAGCGGCTGATCAAGATGAGCGTATCCAGAGAGTCTCTTTCTGGAAGAAAGCGCTTAATCGCCCGGAGTTGGGGGCGCTGGCCGGTGCCGTGTTGGTGCTTGCCTTCTTTATCGCTGCTTCCAGCGGCACCGGGATGTTTACCCCCGCGGGTATTATTAATTTTCTTGAAGTCGCCGCTCAGCTCGGCATTATCGCCACGGCGGCTGCGTTATTGATGATCGGCGGAGAGTTTGATCTGTCGATTGGCTCGATGATTGGCTTGGCAGGCATCCTGATTGCCATCCCCGCGGTGGAGTATGGCTGGCCGCTATGGGCCGCAATTTTATTGGCGTTCGCCTGTGCGGGCTTGGTGGGCTGGATTAACGGTAATCTGGTCAATAAAACAGGCTTGCCGTCATTTATCGTTACCCTGGGTTTCCTGTTCATTCTGCGTGGCCTGGCTATCGGAACCAGTCGCTTGTTGACGGGGCGTACTCAGGTGGGAGGAGTGCAGGATCATATCCCCGGAGATTGGTTTGCGGCGCTTTTCTCTGGAGAAGTCGCTACGGGCCTATTTAGCTGGATGGCAGCCAATGGCTGGATGGCGACCAACTTTGCGGGCAACCCCACGGTTACCGGTATTCCTGTCTCGATTGTCTGGTGGCTGGGCTTAACCGCTGTAGCGACTTGGGTGCTGCTGTGCACGCCTTACGGCAACTGGATATTCGCTAGCGGTGGCGATGCCAATGCGGCGCGCAACTCAGGCGTTCCCGTCCAGCGCGTCAAGATATCACTGTTCATGTTCACCGCTTTCTCCGCCACCATCTTTGCCTGCATACAGGTGATGGATACCGGCTCGGCGGACACCATTCGTGGCCTACTAAAAGAACTGGAAGCCATCATTGCCGTTGTCATTGGCGGTGCTTTGCTGACCGGTGGCTATGGGTCTGCCATTGGTGCAGCGCTGGGGGCACTGATCTTTGGCATGGTGCAAATGGGCATTTTTTACACCGGCGTTAATACCGACTGGTTCCAGGTTTTCCTGGGCGTGATGTTGCTGGTGGCGGTGCTATTCAACAATTACATGCGCAAAAAGGCGATGGAGGCCAAATAACATGACCACACGTACGCCAATGATTGAAATGCGCAGTGTCAGCAAACACTTCGGCAGTGTTATCGCCTTAAGTGATATCTCGATGCAGGTCTACTCCGGTGAGGTTATGTGCCTGCTAGGGGATAACGGTGCTGGCAAGTCAACGTTGATTAAAACCCTTTCCGGTGTTCACCAGCCCACCCACGGCGAAATGCTACTGGATGGCAAACCCGCTCGTTTCAAGTCCCCAGCTTATGCATTAGACGCTGGTATCGCGACCGTTTTCCAGGATCTGGCGATGGTGCCGTTGATGTCGATTACCCGTAACTTTTTTATGGGGCGCGAACCGACGGTGGGCTGGGGGCCTTTAAAGCGCATTGATTGGAAATATGCCGACCGGGTTGCCAAAGAGGAAATGTCCAAAATCGGTATTGATGTACGCGACCCAAGCCAGCCGGTGGGCACGCTTTCTGGCGGGGAGCGCCAGTGTGTGGCGATTGCTCGTGCCGTCTACTTTGGTGCCAAAGTGCTGATTCTGGATGAGCCCACGTCCGCGCTTGGGGTCAAGCAGGCGTCTGTTGTGCTGCGCTACATCGCCAAAGCCCGCGCCGATGGCCTTGCAGTCATCTTTATTACCCACAACGTCCATCATGCTTACCCAGTGGCGGATGCATTCACCCTATTGTCACGCGGCGGTAGTTTGGGCTCTTTCCGCAAAGAAGAAGTCAGTCGCGAAGAAGTGCTCAACATGATGGCGGGTGGCGCTGAGCTTGAAAGCCTGGATGCAGAGCTTGCGGAATTCCAGCGGGAAGATAAAGCCAAGAAGGCAAGCTTAGCCGATCAAGACACTCAGCCTGCCGATGCAAGCAGCGCCGAGCAAACTTCACCGCGAGCGGCAAGCGGCTATTAAGGAAGCATGATGAATAAGTTGACCCCATCATCGCCGTTCACGCTGGCTGTCTGTGCTGAAATGATCTTCTGCGATTTGCCGATATTGGAACGCGTTAAGCGTATTTCTGAACTGGGCTTTCAAGTCGAAATCTGGGACTGGACGAAGCACGACATTGACGCACTGGCCAATAGCGGGGCGACGTTTTCATCCATGACCGGCTATGTCACCGGCACCCTGGCAGATGCCTCCGGGGCAGATGAACTGCTACGCACCGCCGCTGAGTCGGTTGAGGTAGCAAAGCGTCTTGGCATTCCGCGCCTTAACCTGCATGGCACCGGGCTAGATGGTAATGGGTTGCCCGTTCAGCCTTGCCAGCAGATGACGGGCGCTATGTGGCTCAAAGCCCGCGACACGCTCAATCGGCTGGCAGATCTTGGCGAAAAGAATGACGTCATCTTCGTGCTTGAAAACCTCAATACCGAGGTTGATCACCCTGGCGTGCCGTTTGCTCGCTTGGAAGATGTTCTAGCACTGGTGGAGAGTGTTGATCGGCCCAGCTTGCGCATCATGCTAGATGTTTATCACGCCCAAATTGGCGAAGGTAATCTGATTGAATTGATTCGCCGCTGCGGGCCGTACATTGGTGAAGTGCAGGTAGCCGATGTGCCTGGGCGCTGCGAACCGGGGACTGGCGAGATTAACTACCCGGCCATTGCTCAAGCGCTGAACGACATAGGTTATCGCGGCACGGTGGGGTTAGAAGGTTGGGCCTCTGGCGATGACGGCCTCGCCCTTGATCGATTCCGTGCTGCCTTCTCATTTTAGGTAAGCCTCATCGATAGCCACCCAAGACGCTTTTATGCCCAGTGCCCTCTTTTGCCCGATACCACGAATTTGTGACGTGGGGAGACATTTATGCTGAATAACAATAGTCAACACCGGCCGCTAGATCTGATTTGCCTGGGACGTGTGGCGGTCGACCTGTACGCCGAGCAGATTGGCAGCCGTTTAGAAGACGTGGCGAGCTTTGCCAAGTACCTAGGTGGTAGCTCGGGCAATATGGCTTACGGTACCGCTCGTTTGGGATTGAAGTCTGCCATGCTCTCGCGGGTCGGCGATGAACAAATGGGCAACTTTGTTCGCGAGGAATTAGCACGAGTGGGGGTGGATACCTCCGCGCTACAAACCGACCCCGAGCGCCACACCGGCTTGGTGCTGCTGGCGTTAAAAGATCGCGAAAGCTTCCCGCTGCTATTTTACCGCCGCGACTGTGCCGATATGGCCATCGACGCCGACGCCATCGACCCTGAATTTATCGCCCGGGCCAAGGCGCTGGCGATTACCGGCACCCATCTTTCTACCGATACCACTCGCCGGGCGTGCCGCAAAGCGCTGGACGCTGCCGCCCATTATGGCGTGAAGCGAGTACTGGACATCGACTACCGCCCAGTGCTGTGGGGGCTGACCAATCCCGGCGATGGTGAAACCCGTTTTATCGCCGATGAAAAAGTCACTACAGATCTTCAACGCTGGTTGCCAGATTTTGATCTGATTGTAGGTACCGAAGAGGAGTTTCATATTGCCGGCGGCAGCACGGACACCTTAGCGGCTTTGCGCGCGGTACGTGAGGTTAGCGAAGCCACTCTGGTATGCAAGCTGGGCCCCATGGGCTGTGTCGTGTTTGAAGGCGCTATTCCTGAGCGTATTGAAGACGGCATTCTGGTCAAGGGCGTTCAGGTCGAAGTACTCAATGTGCTGGGCGCTGGCGATGCCTTTATGAGCGGGCTGCTACGTGGCTGGCTACGCAATGAACCCTGGCAAACCAGTGCCAGCTATGCCAATGCCTGTGGCGCGCTGGTGGTCTCCCGCCACGGCTGTGCCCCCGCCATGCCCACCGAAGACGAGTTATTTGATTACTTGGCGCGCCGGGATGAGGTACCCCGTCCGGATATTGATCAACGCCTAAACCATTTGCACCGCGTCACCACTCGAGTGCCCGTTCAGTGGCCCGAAGTGTTGGGATTGGCATTTGACCACCGTCGCCAACTCACCGATATGGCCCGCGAAGAGCATGCCGACAACGCGCGGCTGCCAGCACTCAAAAAACTCTTGGTCAGCGCCGCTGAAGAGGGCGCCAAGCTGGGTGGCATTTCCACTCCCGCGATTCTGGTTGATGACGTGTTGGGTCAGGACGCGCTCAATCATGCCAGTGGAAAAGGCTGGTGGATTGGACGACCGGTAGAGCTGCCGGGCTCACGCCCGCTGCGTTTCCAGCATGGCGATGACTTAGGTGCCTGCCTACGCAACTGGCCTAGAGAACAGATCATTAAATGCCTGGTGTTTTACCACCCTGACGATGAACTCTCACTGCGCCTAGAGCAGGAGGAGCGTCTGCGCCAGCTCTACCAGGCGGCCTGTGCTTATGGGCTGGAGTTGCTGATTGAGATAATCCCTCCCGCCGATATGCCAAGTGATAACACGACGCTACCGCGCAGCCTTCAGCGGCTCTACAACCTAGGCATTCGCCCAGACTGGTGGAAGCTACCCTCAATGACGGATGTGGCCTGGCAGGCGGTGGGCGAGACGATTGAGCGCGAGGATGCCTACTGCCGTGGGGTTGTACTGCTCGGGCTCGACGCCCCTATGGACGACATGAAACGCGGCTTTGAAGCAGCCGCCAATCATGCCTGCTGTAAGGGTTTCACCGTTGGCCGAACGCTATTTGCTAGTGCGAGTCGTGATTGGCTGGCCGGGCGTATCGACGACGCTAGCTTGGTAGAGCGCGTCGCCCAGAACTATGCCGAACTGATAACGGCGTGGCGGCAATTAAGGCAGGCACAGCCGCAAACGCTGGCCCATACCGAGGAGGCGTAAGATGAGTACCATTCGACTCACCATGGCCCAGGCGCTGGTTAAGTATCTCTCCGCTCAGCGTATTGATATAAATGGCCAAGAAGTGGCGCTTTTTGAGGGGGTATTTGCGATTTTTGGTCATGGCAACGTGGCGGGGTTAGGCGAAGCGCTTTACCACGTGCAAGACGAATTGCCGACCTTTCGTGCCCATAACGAACAGTCCATGGCCCACGCGGCGATCGCCTTTGCCAAGGCCAATGGCCGCCAGCGCCTAATGGCGGCGACCAGCTCCATCGGCCCAGGGGCGACCAATATGGTGACCGCCGCGGCGCTCGCTCATGCCAACCGTTTGCCGATCCTGCTGCTGCCGGGGGACACCTTTGCCACCCGCGAACCCGATCCGGTGCTGCAACAAGTGGAACATTTCGGTGACCCGACGATTAGCGTCAATGACTGTTTTCGCCCGGTATCGCGCTACTTCGACCGCATTAACCGCCCCGAGCAGCTGCTGACCAGCCTGCCCCAGGCGATTGCCACCCTGCTTGACCCTGAACACTGCGGTCCCGCGACCCTGGCGCTGCCCCAGGATGTGCAAACTTTTGCCTACGATTATCCTGCGGCATTTTTTGCCCCCAAAGTGCATCGCATTCGCCGCTCGCCGCCAGATGCTTTCGAACTTCGCCAAGCCATCGCCGCACTGCAGCAGGCTAAGCGCCCGCTGATCATTGCTGGCGGCGGCGTACATTACGCGGCTGCCTGCGACGCTTTAGCCGAATTTGCCAAAACACGCGGCATCCCGGTCGCTGAAACCCAAGCAGGCAAGGGAGCGCTGGCCGATAGCCACGCTTGCGCTGTGGGTGCCATTGGGGTGACCGGTAGTGCAGCTGCCAACCAGTTGGCGGAGCAGGCGGATGTCATTCTGGCGGTAGGCACGCGCTTGCAGGACTTTACCACTGGCTCTCGGGCGCTGTTTGAAGACAACGATAAAACACTGATCGCCCTTAACGTTGGCCGTTTCGATAGCTTGAAGCATCAAGCGTTGCCGCTTAGCTGCGATGCTTTGATCGGGCTGGAGCAACTCGACGCAGCGCTGGGCGAGTGGCGCGGTAGCGATGAATGGCGCGAACAAACTGGCACGCTCAAACGCGAATGGGCCGACATAGTGCGCCGTGTGACCGCAGATCAAGGGCTGGCGCTGCCAACCGATGCCCAGGTGATCGGTGCGGTTAATCGCCAAGCTGGCAGCGATACCACCGTGGTCTGCGCTGCCGGTGGTTTGCCCGGCGAGCTGCACAAACTCTGGCAATGTTCGGGCCCCGGCAGCTACCACGTTGAGTACGGTTTCTCCTGCATGGGCTATGAAATTGCCGGCGGGCTGGGCGTCAAGATGGCCAAACCTGACAGCGAGGTAGTGGTGATGGTCGGCGATGGCAGCTACCTGATGCACAACTCGGAGCTGGCGACCTCGGTGATGCTGGGCCACAAGCTGACAGTGGTGGTGTTGGATAACCGCGGTTATGGCTGTATCAACCGCTTGCAGCACGCCACCGGCGGCGCGGGGTTTAACAACCTGCTGCAAGATTGCCGCACCGTCGAGGCTGGTGCACCGAAAACCGATTTTGCCGCCCACGCTAAAGCGTTGGGCTGTGAGTCTGAATCAGTCACCGGCATTGCGGAACTGGAGCAGGCGCTGGTGCGCGCTCGCAGCGCCTCCTCGACCTATGTGATTGCTCTGGATACTGACCCACTGCCCAGTACCCAGGAAGGCGGTGCCTGGTGGGAAGTAGCCGTGCCCGAGGTCTCCGAGCGTGAAGCGGTCAATAAAGCCTATCAAGGTTACCGCGAGGCTAAGCAGCGCCAAGCCCGCTAATCGAATACAGAACATCAGAGAGTCGGCGATAGGGTAAAGCGCCCTAACGCCAAAAATACTCAGACAAAAATGACAAGGAATACGCTATGCCGACGGTTACTTTAGGCATCAATCCGCTCACCTGGACCAACGATGACTTGCCCAGCCTGGGTGGCGCAACACCGCTGGAAACCTGTTTGAAAGAGGGGCGCGAGGCAGGCTTTAGTGGTTTTGAATTAGGTAACAAGTTTCCCCGCACGCCCGACGCCTTGAATCAGGTGCTTAGCGCCCACGACTTGGCGCTTGTGTCGGGCTGGTACTCTGCGCAGCTGTTGGAGCGCACGCCTGAAGAAGAGATTGAGGCTATTCAGGATCACATGAACCTGCTCAAGCAGTGCGGCGCTAAGGTGATGGTGCTATGTGAAGTTACCCACTGTGTACACGGCGATCAGGAGCGTCCGCTCTCCCAGCGTCCGCATCTTTCCGGGCAACAGTGGCAGCGCCTGCTGCATGGCTTGGAGGTGGTGGGTGACTACCTGAAATCCCAGGGCATTCAACTGGTATATCACCACCACCTGGGCACGGTGATCGAAAGCCAGGCCGACGTTGAACGCTTAATGGATTACACCGGCGAAGGCGTGGGGCTACTGCTTGATTTTGGTCATCTGCGCGGTGCAGGCGGCGACCCGCTCGCCATCGCCAAACGCTACAGCCAACGTATCCACCATGTGCACTGCAAAGACCTGCGCTTTCCGGTGCTGGACGCAGTGCGCAACCGCGACAAAAGCTTTTTAAACGGCGTGCTAGACGGCCTGTTTACGGTGCCGGGGGATGGCGATGTAGATTTTCTGCCCGCCTTAACCCACCTGTGCGAACAGGGCTACCAGGGTTGGTTAGTGGTTGAAGCCGAACAAGACCCCGAAGTCGCCCATCCGTTGACCTATGCTCGCCTGGGGTATCGCAACTTGCGCCAACTTGCCGAGCAGGCAGGTTTCGACATTGCCAGCTAAACAGTGCCAGTCGCCGCCTTTTAATCAGGAGCTTGTATGAAGACGTTATCCCATTATCTTAATGGTGAGTTCTCCACCGGTCAGAGCCAGCGCACTGCGCCGGTTTATAATCCGGCCACCGGCGAACAAAGCGCCCAGGTAGCGCTAGCCACCGCCGATGAAACTCGTGAAGCCGTGCGCATCGCCGACGAAGCCTTTGCCGGCTGGTCAAAAGTCTCGCCGCTAAAGCGCTCGCGCATCTTGTTTAAATTTAAAGCGCTGGTCGAGGAGCACACCGATGAGCTGGCGCGACTTATCTCCAGCGAACACGGCAAGGTGTTTTCAGACGCCAAAGGCGAAGTGACCCGCGGCCTGGAAGTGGTTGAGTTTGCCTGCGGCATTCCCCACCTGCAGAAGGGCGAGCACTCCATGAACGTCGGCACCGGCGTTGATAGTTACTCGATGATGCAGCCGCTGGGCGTGTGCGCCGGTATCTCGCCGTTCAACTTCCCCGCCATGGTGCCCATGTGGATGTTCCCCATCGCTTTGGCCTGCGGCAACACTTTCGTCATGAAGCCTTCGGAAAAAGATCCCTCCACGCCGCTGCGCTTAGCCGAGCTGCTTAAAGAGGCGGGCCTTCCGGATGGTGTCTTTAATGTCGTTAATGGTGATAAAGAAGCCGTCGATGTGCTGCTCACCGATGAGCGTGTTCAGGCGGTAAGTTTTGTGGGTTCCACCCCCATCGCCGAGTACATCTACGCTACGGCGTCAGCACATGGCAAGCGTGTTCAGGCGCTGGGCGGAGCTAAAAACCATATGGTGATTATGCCTGATGCGGATCTCGATCAAGCCGTGGGTGCCTTGATGGGCGCGGCTTATGGCTCAGCAGGCGAGCGCTGCATGGCGATTTCCGTTGCTGTACCCGTGGGCGAAGATACCGCCAACCGCCTGCGTGAAAAACTGGTGGCTGAACTGGATAAGCTGACGGTCGGGCCTGGCCTGGTTGATGGTCCTGATAACGATATGGGGCCGCTGATCACCCGCGAGCATCGCGATAAGGTGGCGGACTATATTCAGGTTGGTGTGGATGAAGGCGCAGAGCTTGTGGTCGACGGTCGCCAGACAACGGTTGATGGCGCAGGTGATGGCTACTTTATTGGCGGCACTCTGTTCGATCATGTGACGCCAAAAATGCGTATTCACTCCGAGGAGATCTTTGGCCCGGTGTTGGCGATTGCTCGCGTAGCCAGCTTCGACGAAGCGGTCAGCATGATCAACGCTCATGAATACGGCAACGGCACGGCAATCTTTACCCGCGATGGCGATGCGGCGCGTCAGTACTGCGAGCAGATCCAGGTCGGTATGGTCGGCGTTAACGTACCTATCCCGGTACCCATGGCGTTCCACAGCTTTGGCGGTTGGAAGCGCTCGCTGTTTGGCCCGCTGCATATGCACGGCCCCGACGGCGTGCGTTTCTACACTCGCATGAAAACCATCACCCAGCGCTGGCCCAGCGGCATTCGTGAAGAGACCAACCACTTCACCATGCCGACCATGTAAGCAGTCTATGGGGCACGACATCATTCAACGCCGGGCCCAGCCCGGCGTTATTGTTTTAAAACCGGCCAGTGTATCAGGTGATGAGGGCAGGTTTCCGCGAGGGCGCTGTGAACCCGTCCATGGGCGCTACTTTCGCCATCCATGGCGAAAGACCCTCGCTTCAACCTGCCCTCACACCCCTTCATCGAGTGTTTGTAAAAGCAATTATTTTTTTACCGGCAATTAACTTGTTAACAGGGATAACCACAATGAAAACCCTCAAGATTGGCCTGATCGGCACTGGTTTTATGGGTAAAGCCCACGCCATTGCCTTTAATGCAGCATCCAGTGTTTTTGAACTGCCTGCCAAGCCCGTTTGCGAACTGCTGGCGGATGTCGACCTTGCCACTGCGGAGAGCCGAGCACGTGCCTGGGGATTTGCTCGCGCCACCGATGACTGGCGCGCCCTGGTGGCCGACAGTGACGTGGACGTGGTGGATATCTGCGCGCCTAACTTTCTGCATAAAGAGATGGCGCTGGCCGCCATTGCCGCTGGTAAGCATGTTTACGCCGAAAAACCGCTGGCGTTGAGCACGGCAGACGCCGACGAGATGGTCGCCGCGGCTGAAAAAGCGGGCGTCAAAACTCTGGTGGGCTTTAACTATATTCGCAATTCCGCCACCCAGTTGGCTCGTCAGATTGTCGCCAGCGGTGAAATTGGTGAGCTGATTCACTTTCGTGGGCGGCACAACGAGGATTACCTGCTCGACCCGGAAAAGCCCCACGACTGGCATACCAAGCGGGCGACCGCAGGGGCCGGTGCGTTAGGTGATGTGGGCTCGCATATCCTCAATATGGCCGAATTTTTAACCGGGCAGCGGATTAGCGAGGTTTGCGGCCAGCTACAGACTGTCATCCCCTCTCGGCCCAATGCCGACGGCAGCGGTATGGACGCGGTGGAAAACGACGATCAGGCCCAGGCCATGCTGCGGTTTGATAAAGGATTAATCGGCAATATCGAAACGTCTCGGGTGGCGGCTGGTCGCAAAATGGGCTTGGCCTACACGCTAACGGGCACCAAAGGCGCCGTTGTGTTTGATCAAGAGCGCATGAGCGAGCTGCAGCTGTATCGCCACGGTGATGCCCACGGCAGGCGTGGGTTCACTACGCTGTTAGCCGGCCCTGAACACCCCGACTATGCCGCGTTCAGTCCCGCGCCGGGGCATGGTCTGGGCTATAACGACCAGAAAATTATCGAGGTGCGTGATCTGGTCGAAGGTATCATTAACGATCTTCCCCTCTATCCAGACTTCCGCGAAGCGGCACGGGTGAATCGATTGATAGATGCCATCGAAGCGTCAGATCAGACGGGGCAGTGGGTGCAAGTCTAATATCAGCAGCCCCGTGCCTGATGATGCCGATGGATAAAGGCGTACTTCACTTCAGGCTTTTCGCACAGTACACCGCGGCGGCCCCTCCAGTTGCAACGCTACAAATAACAACTAACAGGACAAGGCCGCTAAGGATCTGTCAGGAAAACGGAGCCAACATCGCGCTAATATCTTTACCCTCATAGGGCGGATAGACATCGACGGTCTTGTCGGCGGGCGAGATCAAAAGCGACTTAGCGTTGCTGAGTGCATCGAACCCCGCCTTGCCGTAATATTTCCCCATTCCCGAATTGCCGACCCCGCCGAAGGGCAGCGAGCCGACCCAGCAATGCAGATTGGTCAGGTTTACGCAACCGCCGCCGAAGGACACTGACTGAAGAAAGTGCTCGATCGTCGCTTCATCGCGGCTGAAGATATAGGCGGCCAGCGGTTTGTCTCTTGTCTTCAGCATTTCGATCAGCGTGGCCATGTCGCCGTAGCGCAGGATTGGCAGCACCGGACCAAACACCTCCTGCTGCATCGCTGGGTCCGACCAATCGGAAGGATAAAGCAGGGTGGGCTCGACGTAGCGGGCAGGCACATCGAAGCGGCCCCCGAGTACGGTTTTGTCCGGCAGGATATAGGAGGCAACGCGCTGCGCATCTTTCTCGCTGATCATGCGCGCGAAGTCAGGGCTTTGCGACGGATCGGCCCCGTACATGCGCGTGATCGCCGCTTTCAGTTTCTCGACAAAAATGTCTGCGACACTATCATGTACGCAGACGAAACCGGGTGCGATGCACCATTGACCCGAGATCGCGTTATGCCCCCAGGCGATGGCGTCAGCGGCGCGATCAAGGTCTGCGGTCTCGTCGACGATGGTCGGGTTCTGTCCACCCAGTTCCAGAATCACAGGTGTTAGGTGCTCGGCAGCCGCCCGCATGACGACTTTGCCCACCGCCGAACTGCCGGTGAAGAAGATAAAGTCGAAGGGCAATTCCAGCAGCGCTGAGATCTCCTCGCGTCCACCAGTGACCACGGAAACGTCTTCGGGCTCGAAATATTGCGGCACCAGTTCCGCGAAGAGCGCAGCCGTTGCTGGCGTGGTGTTGGCCGGTTTCAGGATCACGGGATTGCCCGCTGCCAGCGCCGCGATGGCCGGATCGAGCAACAGGAGGATCGGCGCATTGAATGGCCCGATCACCAGTGTCACGCCGAAGGGTTCACGTCGGATCACACCGCGCTGGCCGAGCTTTGCCAGCCCCTCAGGGATTTCGACCTCTTCCGGTGCCATCAGCCGGTCCAGATTGTCGCGATAATAGGCGATATTTCCCATCGGCACCGTGATCTCGAACTGCTGTTCGAACGGCGGCTTGCCGAAATCTTGATGAAGTGCCGCACACCAGCGTTCGCGATGTTCAAGCAGCATGCGCTCCATTCTCGCGAGCTGATCTAGCCGCCAGTCGCGTGATTTCGTGCGGTCGCTGAGAAAAGCTGTTTTCTGGCGGTGGAATAGCGTCTCATACGGATTGTTCATATGTCCGGTTCCCCATTAGCGTGCAGATGTTAGCGGTCGTTCACTCGACTTCATCCAGTGCTTCGAGCACCAGTTCAGCTGTCATACCGCTGCTGTACTGTTGTTGTCCGGTGAAGTCGGTCTATTTATTTCCTTCGTTCTTTCCCTCGGCCAGCAGCTTTCCGTTCGACAGTTGTGCCCTGAGCATTGGCATCTTGTTTAAAAGATGGCTCGCTCATCAGAATCGCCCTATTGCCTGATTCCCTGCGCTATCCGGAGCCGTGCCGCACATAGCAGAAATATATGGGCACCTTCTCCAAGTCAAGCGGTGCTTAGCGATTTCTCCTTTCAAGTGTTGCAGTGCCCGCCAGGGGCACATGGTTATAGGATGATTAAAGTAGCTAACCCCAAGAACGACATAAAGCCGACCACATCGGTAACGGTGGTTAAGATGACGGCACCTGATAATGCGGGGTCTATTTGTAACCTTTTCAACACTAAGGGAATCAGCACGCCTGATAAGTTCGCTAGGCTCATATTCACAAAGATGGCCAGCGTAATCACCAGCGTAATCAGCGGATCGCCGAACCACAGGTAGGAAATACCACCGACGACGAGTGCCCACACCAAGCCGTTACTCATCCCCACCCACAGTTCTTTGTTATAGAGCCACTGTTTGTTATTACCGGCGAGCTGGCCGAGCGCTAGGCCGCGTATCACTACCGTGAGGGTTTGGCTGCCCGCAATCCCGCCCATACTCGCGACCACCGGCATCAGGATGGCTAGCGCTACAATTTGATCCAGGACCTCTTCAAACTGCCCAATTACGAAGGCCGCTAAAAATGCAGTGAGCAGGTTAATGCCCAGCCAAATGCCGCGGCTCTTTGCACTGCGGAGTATCGGAGTGAAGACTTCTTCTTCGTCGCTGACGCCCGACATGTGCTTTAACGTCATGTCAGCATCATCTTGGGTGATTTCTAATACATCAGCGGCGTTCAACTGGCCCACTAACAGCCCGTCGCTATCGCAAACCGGAACAAAAGGCAGCTCTTTAGAGCGGAGCAGTGCGGCAGCCTCGCTTACCTTCATCTGGTCATTGAGTGTGAAGGGGGCAACCATGTACTCATCAACGACGCTCTCCTGTGGTTGTTTGACTAGATCAATGAGCGTCAGCGTGCCCAACAGGCGCTTATCCTTGTCGGTAATCATGATCTGTTGCGATTCATCATCCAACAGCTGATGAATACGGATATAGCGCTGTACGGCTTCCAGCGATACGCCCTGTTTTACATTAACCGTTTCTGGGTCCATGTAACGGCCGACCACGTCATCTTCATAAGAATGCAGGTTCTCAACTTGGGCGCGGATCTCTTGATCTAAGCTGGCATAGACGGTCGTTTTGATCTCTTCGTCGGCGACGTCGAGAACTTCAGCCACTTCCTGGGCATCTAGGCCTCTAACGATTTTTTCTACATCGCTGGCAGAAAGGTCTTCAATGTAGTCGGCACGAATATCTTCATCGACTTCGGCGAGTACTTCGCCGAGCAGTGCTTCAGGAATGTACTCCCACAATCGGTCGCGAGTTTTGGTTGGAAAAGACTCGAGCGTGCGCGCAATCGATAAAATATCGAGTTCAGTAAACAGCTCGCTTAGGGCGGCGGTATCTTCCTCATCTAACCGTTTTTGAAGATAGAGCAGTTGCTCCTCTGAATTTGTGTATTTTTCCTCATCGCGCATAGAGCCCGTCCTTATTGGAAGCTTAGTGTTAAAAGCTTAGTGTTAAAGAAGTGCAAACTCCTGGCGGCTCGCTTTATGAATGTTATAGACAGGTAGGGTTGAAAGCCATGGCGGTACTGTGATGCAAGCACACGATATACCAGCCCATATCGAGCCCATATCGAGCCCAAGCAGCGCTACAGCTGGAAGTGGCGATCACTTCACTAAACGATGAACTATTCAGTCACACTTAGCTATGAGACGAAGGCTCTGGCCGGGTAGCCAGCCAAAGGGCAATCAGCATTAGTAGGGCCACCACTGCCCCGCTTAACCAGCCAGGCCCGAGTGACCAAACGGTGATTACGGCACTCAACGCTATCGTGCAAACGGCAAAAATCTTAGCGCGCTTGGGTATGGCGCGCTCTTGTTCCCAGGTAACCAGCAGTGGCCCGACATAGTGGCGGGAGCGAATCCAGGCTTCAAAACGTGGAGACCCCCTTGAGGCACAGTAAATAGCGATTAGCATAAACACGGTGGTCGGCAATAGGGGCAGAAAAATGCCTAATACGCCGATGCTAAAACTCATCCCTGCCAGCATTACCCACATGAGGCTGATCAGTCTCATTCTTGCTCCCCAATTGGCACACGGTAATGCATATATTGCCCGTTACGTATGGGATAAGTATGGACTTATATGAAGGCTTTGCCACTCTGCGGGATAGAGCTCGTTGGCTGCTGACCGTTATCTTAAGGCGTTAGGGCGAGAAGAGGGGCTGCAGCGTTACTGCTATTGATAGGCAGCAGCTCTACGTCATAAACCTCCGCGATGGTGGCGGGGGCAAGCACTAGGGCGGGCGAGCCGTGAGCAATACGCTGACCTTGATGTAATAGCCAGACCCGGTCGGCGTAGGTGCTGGCGAGGTTGAGGTCGTGCAGCACGCAGACAATCGCCATGCGGTGCCGTTCTGCCCAGGCGCGTAGTTGACGCATTAAGCGCTGCTGCTGGCCGATATCGAGTGCGCTAGTGGGTTCATCCAGCAGTAAAAGCCCGCCATCTTTGGCGGTAGGTGAGCGCCGTGAGAGTAGCTGGCAGGCACCTCGTGCAATCATTACCCGTTGGCGTTCGCCGCCAGAGAGTGAAAGTACGCTGCGTTTAGCTAAATGCGTCAGATCTAGGTCATGCAGCAGTTCCGCAATCAGTGCGTTGCTGGGGTTGCTGCCCAAGCTCACCAGCTCAAAGGTTTGCCAATCAAAGCCGGGCAATTCTTGCTGGGCGACCAGCGCCCGGCGATTGGCAAGCTCGTTGATTGGCCACTCACTCAGGCGTTTTCCATCCAGATGTAGCTCGCCCTGTTCACAGGGGCGAAATCCCGACAGCATGCTGAGTAGTGTGCTTTTGCCCGCGCCGTTGGGGCCAACAATGGCGAGTAGCTCACCAGGGCGAAGGGTGCCGTCCAGCGGCGCGATTGAGGGCGTGGTGGTAAAACCCGCCTGATGTAGAGTTAGCATGCCCGGTTCCGACGCATTAGCAGGTAAAGAAAATAGGGGCCGCCCAGTAGGCTGGTTAATAGCCCGACGGGAATTTCGGCAGGGGCACCGAGGGTGCGTGCCAGGGTATCGGCCACCACTAGCAGTAGTGCACCGCCTAACATAGAGGCGGGTAGCAGCAGGCGATGGCCAGGCCCGAGCCAAAGTCGCAGGCAGTGGGGGACGAGCAAACCAAGAAAGCCAATCACGCCGGTAAGTGCGACGCACAGCCCTACACCCAGCGAGGTAGCAACGACCATGCGGCGTTTTAAGCGCGTTGCATCCAGGCCTGCCGCATGGGCGGTAGATTCGCCTAGCTGAAGTAAGTCAAGCTCACGAGCGCTGCGTATTAACAGCCATAGGGCAAAAGCAATCAGGGCAAGGGCTACGGCGGTGGTGCGCCACAAAGCGTTGGTAAGCGTGCCCATTCCCCATAAGCTGAGCTGACGAAGTTGATCGTCGCTGGCAATAAACGCTAGTACGCCGCCTCCAGCGCCTGCTAACGTGTTGATTGCTAAGCCTGCTAGCAGCAGTGACATGACGGCGGCACTGCCACCCCCTTGGCGCTTGGCAATGCCAAACACCACTAAGCAAACACTAAGCGCACCGAGAAAGCCCGCTGCAAACTGGCCATAGAGGCTACCGGCAGCGCTGTCCTGAAATAGCACAATCCAAAGTGCTACAAATAGCCCTGCACCACTGGCAAGGCCTAATAGCGTTGGGTCGGCCAATGGGTTTCTAAATAGCCCCTGCATGGCGGCACCACTGCCCGCCAGCATCGCCCCCACGGCAACCCCCAGGAGCAGGCGCGGTAGGCGTAGCTGCCACCACACTTGGATACTGAGCTCATCTGCGCTGCCATTAACGAGTGCCCAGGGCGACACACCTAACGCGCCTGAAGCAGCACCCCAGCCAAGGGCGATCAATAACGCCAGGGTAAGGCCACTTAACACTCGTGCTGTTCGACTAAGCGGTAACAAGGGGCGATAACGATCATGGGAAGCGCTGGTGATCATCGGCTGACCTGCTCTGTGCCAAGCAGTGCTTCAATGTTCTGGCGCAAGGTAAATAGCTGCTCAGGCGTGCGAGGGCCAAAACCGAGCAGGGCCTGATCATCAATCACAATAAGCCGCTGTTCGCGTCCTGCGGGCGTTAAGCGCATACCCGGTAACTGCCATAGCGCGTTTTCACCGCCCAGCGCGTCTAACCCCCGTTGGGACATAATCACCAGTGCGGGTGCTTCTTTTGCCAGCGCCTCTGCCGCAACGCTTTGATAGCCCGCCATATCGCCAAAAGCATTGTCGAGGCCAACGGCATCCAAGGCTATATGGGCGGCGGTGCCGCTGCCGGCAACCCGCGGTGTTAGGCCACTATGGTGAAGAATAAACATCGCACGTGTATCCGGCAGCGGGGGAAGAGCCGCCAAGCGCTCAAGCGTCGCGGTGAGTGAGGTTGCCAACTCGTCACCTCTTTGTTGGCGTTGCGTGTGCTGAGCCACCGTGCGGACTTTCTCGGCAATCGAGGACAGGTCAGCAGGGGCATCAATCACATCAACCGTTACGCCCACGGCCTCTAGCTGTTCCAACACCTCTTTCGGGCCGGAATGTCCCGCTGCTAACACACGGTCCGGCGCCACTGAGAGGACGCTTTCTGCCGACAGCTGGCGCAGATAGCCTACCGAGGGCAGTGCGGCCATTTCGGGCGGGTGGAGCACCGTATCATCGCGGGCAACGATCTCGATATCCGCGTCAAGCGCGGCGATGGTTTCAGCGATATCGCCGCCCAAAATGACCCAGCGTTCGTTGGCTAGCGCCCCGCCAGTGGTTAACCAGCCAATCAGTAGCGCGGCAAGCGAGTGGCGTGCGAAGCGTGTGACATTCATGCCACGGCCTCTTGGTTGCCGAGTTCATTCAGCAACTGCCGCCACTCGGGCCGCTCCACGCGACCTTCCTGGCGCTCAGCGTAAATTTGCAGCACGAAAGAACCCTCTGCATCAAAGGCTTCTACACTGGTGACGCCACCGTCGCGGTTAGGCTTGCTGACCTGCCACACTTGCTCAATGGCAGTGTCATTAAGGTGCAGCGTGAACTGCTCGCCAAACAGGTTCAGCCAGCCGCGGGCGCGCTGAGGTTCAGGTAGTGTGCCAGTGCGAATTTGCACGCAGCCAGGACTGGCCACGAACAGCATCAGTGGCAGTGCGCGCTGACTTGCTTTGGTTAACAGGTTTTCCAGGGCATCGACGGGCAGCGCGCGAGTATAACGGCCTTCCATTAGCTGGTTGGCTTCCAGACGCTCTAGATGGTGGCGCTGAAGCAGGGCGAAAAATTGGTGCACATCACGCATCGCCGCCCATTCGCTGGCGAGTGTCGGCGCTTCAGGAAGCGCACGCTTTAAGCGGGGCGCGCTTTGGGTAAACGCGGGGGTATCTAGGGTGCCTAGGGCAGCTAATGCGCCCCATGGGCGGGGCAGCGGATTTTCCAGCGCAAAGCTTTTGTGAATGGCACAGCCATGCTGATTGAAAATTTGCAGGCTCCAGCGCCACTGGCCTTGTTCACTCTCCGTTGGCAGGGGGGCATGAATAGGGTCGCGGATTAGGCAAGCCCAGTGCCAATGGGAATACAGCAACCGTAAATCTAGGCCGCCTGGGTCAAGCAGCAAGCCGGTTTGCGGCCCGCCGTCTAGGTCAGGGTAATCACCGGTTTGCTCAAGCACGGCTAAACGGGAGCGGGTGAGCGCTTTGACTCGGCCTAACAGGGGGAGGCGCGCCGCAAGGTCTTTCGGCGCGAGGGGCAGCGTCCATACGTCACGGCCTAAGCGCGCGGCCTGAAGTTCGCCTTCACTGATTGATAAGCGCTCGGCAATATCAATCGCTGGCAGGCGAGGCTGTGCTGCTCGTGCTGCGTCAAAGGCTTCAAGAATTGCGATCTGCTGGGACTCAATCATACGTCACCTCTAGGCTTAACATTGCAAGGAGTTACCACTGCCAGTTGAGGGTGGCGAACAGGCTACGTCCGTCGCCCAGACTGCCATCGGGCCGATACCACACTTTGTCGCCGAGGTTGGCGAGGCGCAGCGCGGTATCAATAGCGGGGGTGATTTGCCAAGCAAGGTGGATATCGTGCAGCCCATAGCCTGGCAGGCGTTCATCGTCGCCCTGTTTGTCGAACGCCTGAGCAAAGCGGCCCTGCCAGCCGACCCGTACAGCGCCGTTATAAAGCGCAACATCACTGCCCAGCGTCATTTCCAGAGGTGTTTGGCTACCCAGAGCCTCACCGCTGTCGCGATCTTTGCCGGATACCTCTGAAAGACCTACAAAGCTAGTTAGCAGCGGGAATGCGCTAGGTTGCCAAGTAAGTCGGGCGTCATAGCCCCATAGCTGAGCACGCTGCACGTTTACGGCCTGAGTTGTGCCCGCCATGATATCGACCTGAGTGTCAATGAAGTCGTCTGCACGAGTGTCGAAGTAGCTGGCGCGCGCCTGCCAGTCGCCTTGGTGCCATACCACACCGCTTTCCCAGGTGCGGCTGGTTTCAGGCGACAGGTTCGGGTTGGGAATCCAGTAGTTATCCGGCGTGCAGAAGGTGGGCCCGGCGCAGAAACCGGCAAAGTGGCGCTCATTAGCGTAAAGCTCGGAAAGACTGGGGGCGCGGAAGGCTTCGGCGTAGCCGGAGAACAGCATCAAGGAGTCGTCGGGTCGCCAGGCAAGACGGAAGCGCGGCGACACTTGGTCGTGCACGCTGTCGGCATCGTTTTGACCGCTGGCGTCATAGCGGTCATAGCGCGCGCCAATGCCGACGTCAAGCTGCCCCGCACCGCCCTCAGCTAAATAGCGGCCCGCAGTAAGCGTGGTGTCAAGATAGGCTGACTGGGTATCGATATCAGCGTGAGGGAAACCATTCGCTTCACCGTCAGGCCGTTGGCGAGCCTGCTCCAGCTCTGCGCCAAACACCAGCGTTTGTGAAAGCCAGCCATGGTCGATGCTGTGATAGCCATCGCTCTGCAGGCCGATCCGCTCAAGGGTACGGCTAGCCTGTGGCTCGTCGATATCCTGTTGGCTAAAGGTAAGCTGTGAGGTGATTTCAGTGGCACCACTCGGTTGCCAGCGGTGGCCAAGTTGTACGTTATTACTCTCAACATCACGGTCGCGTAATGGGTTGCTAGCGCTGGTTGATAGCTGCTGCGGATTAGCGGGTTGGGTGGCGCGCTCATCATAGTGCTGCCAGCTAATAAACACCCGTTGGTCGTCGCTTGGTTCCCAGCCGCCTTTCAAAAGCAGGCTATTGAGGCTGGCATCTTCTACTGCTTCATCACCGCCCGCGCGACGAATATCGCCGGACTCGCTACGGCCCACAGAAAATAGCCCATCCACTTGCCCGTTAGCCGTGGCGCGGCGGCCAAACGCCGTCAGGCTGCCGCGTAGCTCGTCGTTCGCTGTTGCTCCGCCTAGGGAGAGACGTGCACCGCTATCTTCACCTGGGGCTAATAGATCGCTGGCCTCGACACTGGTAAAGCTAACAACGCCGCCCATGGCATTGCTACCGTACAGGCTGGAAAGCGAGCCACGGGCAATCTGCACTTCTTGAATCAGCGCTGGGTCGAGGAAGAAGTTGCCCACATGGCCAGTGGAAATATCCTGGCGAACACCGTCCAGGCGCACCAGTACACCATTTCTGCCGAAGCCACGCATACTCAGCGTTTGGCCGTTACGGCGTCCTTGGCCAGCCACATGCAGGCCAGGCTGGCGGCTCAGCACGTCTTCAACGCGGCTCGCGGTGGCAAGCGTTGCGTCTTGGCGGTCGATGATGTCGATAATCAGCGGTGCGCGGGACAGATCCGTCGGTGCTCGGGTACCTGTGACTGTGAGGGGGTCTAAGCCCGAGTCATTGGCGTTGGCAGGCAGAAGAGGGAGTAGGATAAGGCAAAAGCCTAACGTGTGAGTTGGTTTCATGGGCCAGACAGTTCCAGCAGAAAGTGATGGATAATGTTGCTGGCTGGGTGCGATGGGCTACCTGGCTGGCTAAAAGGGTTAGTAGTAGGTAAGTGATTATTTTAAAAGGCTTACGCCGTTAAGATCAGCTTGCCGCTTTTCGTGCGTCGCAGCACATAGCGTCGCTGTTCATGATGAATAACCAACTGACCGTCTTGATCAAGCAGCGCCTGACTTGTCACTTCGCGAGATGCGCTAGGCGAGCCTTCTGGCGGAGCGTCTTTTTTTCTGGGCTGCATGAGAGATTGTTTCCTGTGGTAATGATAACTATTAGCATTAATTTAGCAGATTTGACTACCTCTCACAACCATCACTCCCAACCTTACCTAACCACCGTGCAGATGCTTAACCAACAGTTTTTAAAGGTGGGGAATAGCTTGCTAATGAACGTTCACCTAACAGTAGAGTTCTCGTCATTACCCTGTCATTTAAATTGATTAGTGTCCTCTTAACATAAAACTAGCGCGTGTTAACCGTGACGAGAGGACCGTTGTTATGAGCAAGGAAATTGAAGACCATCGCCTGTTAAATCAGAGCAGCAACCAGCCGTTTGCGGATGTGTTAGCGCAGCATGTTTCGCGACGCGCGGTAATGCGGGGCGGCTTAGGTTTGGCCGCTGCTTCAATGCTTGGCTTTGGCGGTGCCGCCCAAGCACTGGCTTCAAACGGGGCGCAAAAAACGCCGTTGACGCTGGCGTTTGAGGCGGTTCAAGGATCGCTAACGGATGCTGTCGTAGTGCCTGAAGGCTATGTTGCCCAAGTGCTGGTGCCGTGGGGCACGCCGTTGAACACTGGTGACAGCTGGCAGTCCGACCAGTCAATGACTGCCGAGCGCCAAGCCGCTAGCGTGGGTATGAACCACGATGGAATGGCTGGTTTTGCTCTGGATGCCGATAACGCCTCACGGCGCTTTGTGCTGGTGCTCAACAACGAATATATCGATCAAGCAGCGCTGTGGGCACCTCAAGGTGGCCCCACTGATGCTGAAGGCAAGCGCCCCGCCGAAGAGTCGCGTACTGAAATCAACGCTCACGGTGTCACTATTGTGGAAGTTGAGAAAGACGCTAACGGACACTGGTCGCATGTGCCCGGCTCCCGCTATAACCGCCGTCTTACCAGCGCGACGGTGATGGAAATGGCTGGCCCAGTGGCAGGCAGTGACTATGTGAAAACGCGTTTCTCCCCAGCGGGTACGCAAACCCGTGGCACCAATAACAACTGTGGTAATGGGTTAACGCCCTGGGGTACTTATATCGCTTGCGAAGAGAACTGGCCCAATGTGTTCATTAATCACGGCCAACTCTTCCAGGACGACGCGCGGATTGGTATTCCTACCGATAAAAGCCGCTATGGTTGGGATACCTCTGCGGGTGATGCCTCTGAAGAAAACGATGAGTTTGCGCGTTTCAATATCACGCCACGGGGCGAGCGTGCTGAAGATGATTACCGCAACGAAGCGCGCACCTTTGGCTACCAAGTTGAAGTCGATCCCTATAGTGATGCTCACGCGGTAAAACGCACGGCACTTGGTCGTTTCCGTCATGAAGGGTGCTGGCTAGGTAAGCTGGAAGCAGGGCAACCCGTGGTGTACTACTCTGGCCACGATTCCCGCAACGAGTACGTCTATAAGTATGTTTCTGACGCTGCCTGGGATCCCGCCGATGCCAATCGTCCGGGTGAAGCGTATGACCGCCTCGCTATTGGTAGTAAATATCTGGATAACGGCACCCTCTATGTGGCTCGCTTCAACGCTGATGGCAGCGGTGAGTGGTTGCCGCTAACACCTAGCGCGCTAACACGCGACGGCCGTTCGTTGGCAACGGCTTTGGGCTTGGCAGAGGATGATTTAGCTGGGGTGATTATTAACACCTGTGATGCAGCGGATCTAATGGGAGCGACACCAATGGACCGCCCAGAGTGGGCAACCGTGGATCCTTCCTCTGGCGAGGTGTATCTAACGCTGACCAATAATTCGAAGCGTAGCGAAGAAGCCGCAGCGGCTACTTTCACCAATCAAGGCGATGACATTGCTCAGCTAGGGGTAGGCTATGAGACAGCCCCGGCCAACGCTGTTAATCCACGCGCTAATAACGAAGCCGGTCACATAATCCGCTGGCGTGAAAGCCGTCTGCCGAATGCCTTCCGTTGGGAAGTGTTTGTGTTTGGTGCCGCCACTAATGATGAAGGCAATCATTCCGGCCTGACTGAAATGAACCAGTTTGCCAGCCCCGATGGTCTGTGGTTTGACCAGCGTGATGATGGTCAGGGCATTCTCTGGATACAGACCGATAATGGTTACGAAGGCATTACCGAGTACACCAACGACCAGCTATTAGCCGTGGTGCCTAACAGCCTGGACGAGATTCAGGGTACCGGCCCGGTGATTAACAACAGCAACCAGCAGCAACTGAAACGCTTCGCCGTAGGGCCGAACGGTTGTGAAGTGACCGGCATTTTTGCGACGCCGGACAAAACGGCGCTGTTTATTAATATTCAGCACCCCGGCAACTGGCCCGCGGATGGTAGTGCACTGACCCAAGATGCCACCGCTGAGGCCAGCGGTCAGGTACGCCCTCGGGCATCTACCGTTGTTATTCAGAAGCGCGATGGTGGGCCGATAGGGGTGTGAAAATAGCTGTTGAGCCCTAGTCACAATTTTGGGTGCTTAAAACGCTATTGAGAGCTTCCATTAAAAGCTTCGAACCTGTGAAAGGTTCGGAGCTTTTTTTGATCCTGAGCCTTTTGGGCTTACTGCTTTTTCTGCCGGGCTTCTAACGCGTGGATGGCGTCGATCTTCAATGGGAGCTTGTTGGCCCAGAGAATATCTTCGCGGCAATGGCCAATATCTAGCAGCACCTGATCATCGTAGGCCAATAGCGGCAGTATATGGCGGCGGAAAAGACAGCGCCGCCGGAAACGCCACCAGCCCATATCTAGCGCGCGAATTAGCCTCATTGACGGCATGGCAGGCATGTAAAAATCTACTTGTGGTGGCTTTGGGGGCGGCGCTAATTGGCTGGCTTTTACCCATGCATTTTGGGCATGTTGGGCTGAACATTCACACTTCATCGCGCACCTCTTTTTTCACAACGACTGTGCAGGC
Source organism: Halomonas sp. MS1 (assembly GCF_024182575.1). Taxonomy (NCBI): domain Bacteria; kingdom Pseudomonadati; phylum Pseudomonadota; class Gammaproteobacteria; order Oceanospirillales; family Halomonadaceae; genus Halomonas; species Halomonas sp. MS1. Next base: position 1,007,691 of record NZ_CP098926.1, on the reverse strand, counting down.
AGCGGTGTCTGGGCACCGACTGGACAGGTATGGTTTGGGGTCAATAAGTGAGAGGGTCGCGACCTCTTGAGAACAGCTTGGTGCTTCGTCTTGGATCAATCAAACGAAAAGATCTACACTGATCGTTAAGTTTTTCTGAAAGGTGGGCGTGATGAATCAACTATCGACCATAGCTCCCAGCCGAGCTGCCTTGCCGTTACTGGATAGCGAGGTGCTACGCACCTTTGTGACGATTGCGGAGAGTGGCAGCTTCACCCGCGCCGCCCAGCAGCTATTTCGCACCCCATCTGCACTGAGCATGCAGATCAAACGGCTAGAAGAAACGCTTGGCCAAACGCTATTTGTGCGTGAGGCGCGCTATGTGCGCCTGACTACCGAGGGGGAAGTTCTCCTGGGCTATGGTCGACGGCTGCTTAAGCTCAATGCGGAAGCCGTTACTCAGTTTTTAGCTCCCACCATTGAAGGGCGCGTCGGGCTGGGTATAACTGACGACGTCGTTGGGCGTATTTTACCCAATGTGCTTGCTCAGTTTGCTCGCTCGCATCCGGCCGTGCAGGTCGATGTCGTCGTTGGACGCAGCAAAGACCTGCTCGCTAGGCTGGATGAGGGAGAACTCGACTTGGCGCTGGTGATGGGCGGAGAGCCTGGTCAGGCGGCGCGCGGTGATGTGGTGCATAGCGAACCGTTAGTGTGGACGGGCCGTGAGGATGGCGTTGCCGTGGAACGAACACCACTGCCGGTGACCTTGGCTCAACAGGGATGTGCGTGGCGGAGGATCGCGCTAAACGCCCTTGACCATGCTGGGGTTAATTACCGGATCGCTTACTCCTGTGACCATTGTGCTGGCCAGGAAGCGGCTATGCTGGCTGATCTGGCTGTGACGGCTTTTCCGAAAAGTTTGATTCGCCCACCGCTCAAACGGCTAAACAACGATGCTCTACCGCCGTTGGGAGATTATCAGGTATTTCTTGTCAAGCGTGCGGGCAGTAGTGATGCCAGTGAGGTATTGGCTGAACGAGTGGTAGAGGTACTACGGGAGGGGTGAGTTCATAAGGAAGTTCGTTACATATCTTTGACCGGTGTAGCCCTGACAGTCGACCCGACACTGTGTCGGGTCGAGAAAGAGTTCCTAGCTGCTCAATACGCGACGCAGAAGCGCTGATTCGTATGTTGTGGATTTTCCAACTCATCGATCATGGCGATGGCGTAATCCTGCACTGAAATACGGCTGTTGCCTTCGCTATCAGTCAGTAGCGTATCGCCGCCAAGCCGGAAGTTGCCCGAGCGCTCGCCGGGGAAAATTTCCGCGGCAGGCGAGAGAAACGTCCACGCTTGGGCCGTTTGTGCGCGTAAGGTTTCAAGAGCTGTTTGCGCCCCTTCAGCAGTAGCACGATACTCGGCGGGGAACTCCGGCGTATCCAATAGCCGTTTTCCCGGTGCTATTTCTAGCGTGGCCGCGCCACCCACTATCAGTAATTGAGGCACTGAGGCTTGTTGCGTGGCCGCCAAAATCGAATTAAAGCCTTTGATGTAATAACCGTAAACGTCATCCTGTGCATGGCCGCTGAATGCACTGATCACGGCGTCGACACCGCGTAGTTGTTCGGCTAATGCATCGGTATTTAATACATCGCTTTTAATGATAATGAGATTTTCCTGCGGCGCTACCCGTTCAGGGCGTGTGACTAGTGCCGTCACATGATGGCCGCGGGACAGTGCTTCTGTTAATAGGGCGGTGCCAATAAACCCGCTGGCGCCAATCAATGCAATTTTCATGGTCAAGCTCCTTATGTGGATGATGTGTGCATTGTCGGGCGCTTTATTGATTTTAAAAATAGCGGTTAGAATAATTTACTGTTATCAATTTCATAACAATAGAGTGCTATATGACCATCGCCAACGAGTTCGATTTAAACGCTTTACCGATTTTTATCGCCCTGGTTGAAGCTGGCAGCTTTACTAAGGCGGCTGAGCGACTAGGCTGCACAAAAACTCGGGTAAGCCTGCAAATCCGGCAGTTGGAGACCCGCCTTGGTGCGACGCTGTTTCATCGCACAACGCGGCGGGTGCAACTTACCCAAGCTGGGGAAGCGCTCTACCATCAATGCCATCCTCTATTAGCAAATTTACAGGGCGCGCTTGAGAGCACCGTGAGTGATACTCAGCAGCTACATGGTGAACTGCGTATAACGGCTCCAGAAGATTACTCCTCCGGGGTGCTGAGCGAAGTGGTGGTAGTATTCAGCCGTTTGCACCCAGCGTTGCATATCGAACTGCGTAGCGGCGACCAAGTCAGCGATATGTTGCAAGAGGGAATCGATTTAGCGTTTCGTTTAGGCTGGTTAAAAGATTCCACTCTGCGTGCCCGTCGGTTAGGCACATTTCAACAGTATGTAGTGGCTGCTCCCAGCTACCTAAAACGCCACGGCGTGCCAGCGCACCCGAAAGCCCTGGAAGCACACGACTGGATTGCCTTCACGCCATTAAAAGCGCCTTTAACGTGGGCGTTTAAGCAACAAGAAACCTTGGTCAATGTGCAAATGAACGCAAGGTTAGCAGCCAATTCAACGGTGAGTTTAGTGGCTTTGACCGCTGCCGGAGGCGGGTTTTCAGTGCTGCCCGATATTACCGCTGAGCCGGAAATAGCGGCCGGACGCTTGGCTCGCGTTTTGGCCGAATGGTCTCTGTCCGAAGGGGGCGTTTATGCGGTTTACCCGCCTGGACGGCATGTGCCCGCCAAAGTACGTGCGTTTATGACATTTTTTGAATCGCAAATGCAGTACTAAAAGCGGCAACCGCGATTGCCGTTCTCATTATGCTTGTTTCTCATACGCCGCCAAAAACACATCCACTGCGTTACTGACCTGACGGTGAATCTCTTCATCGCTGGGGAGCTGACGAACCCCCATACGCACCTCCATAACCAACATGCCTTGCCACATGCTACAGAGTTGGTCGGCGGCTAGTGTGGGTGCGTTAAGGGTTAAATGCCCGGCGCGAGCTAGCCCCTCAAGCTTTTCCTGCAGCCACTTTTTAGTGGCCCAGGGGCCTGATTCGAAAAAGGCCAGTAGCAGTTCGGGGTGCTGACTTCCCTGTGTACTCATAACGCGCTCAACGGCTAACACGTGGGGCTCCAACAAAAAGCGCACGAGGCTTGTGCCGACTTCAATCAGCGATTGACGCACGGCTTCGTGAGTGTCGGGAAGCTGTTCTAGCCCATGACGAAGGAGGGCGGTTTCACGCTGAATGACGCTGCCAAATAGCGCTTCTTTGTTTGCAAAATGGCCGTATACGGTCACTTTGGAAACACCCGCTTCACGGGCAACGGCTTCCATGGTCACCCCTTCGAGTCCAAAGCGAAAAAATAGGCAGGTCGCCGCGTTTAACATCGCGTCGCGTTTAGCCATATCTTTGGGGCGGCCGACGCTGCGTTTTTTGTCAGGCGGTAAAGGTTGCGAGTCCGTCATTGCGTAAAATCCGTGCCTATCGAATAAATAAATATTGAACGCTGGCGTACACATATTATAGTGAACCGTATCGTTCAAGAATAAACCATTTCGAGGCCATTATGGACACTTCCTTCAATACTTCCTGGCGCCACCGGAGTCGTGGCACGTTGGCGGCCTTAATTATGATGAGTATCACGGCAGTTGCGGTGGTTGCGCTGACTAGCCAGCACAGTCGTGCCCAGTTGGCTAACCAGCAAGAAACTGATAACGCTTTGTTGCAAGTGGTGACGCAGTCTCTTGCCCACTCCGAACAGCTGGAGCGGGACGTGCGCTTAACGGGGCGAGTGGTTGCACGTCAGTCAGTGTCGCTTGCCTTTGAACCCGCTGGCCGTGTTAGCGAAGTGTTGGCTGATAGGGGGAGTGCAGTTGAGCAGGGCGATGTGCTGGCGATACTGGATACCCGTCGTCTTGAAAGCCGTTTGGCAGAAGTGGCCGCACGCAGTGAGGAAGCCCGCGCCGGTCTGGCTTTTGCTCAGCGCCAAGAAGAGCGTGAAGCGCAGCTTAATCAAAGTAACTTCGCCAGCCGTACGACGTTGGACCAAGCGCGCACGGATCGGTTAACGCTTCAAGCCCGTCTTGCGGCACTGGCGGCTGAACGAGACAGCCTTACTGCTGATCTTGAGGACAGCACGTTAAAAGCGCCCTTCGCCGGACGCGTCATTGAGCGTCATGTCAGCGTTGGTAGTTTAGTGACTAGCGGTACCGCCGCGTTTGAGCTGATCGATGTTGAGCAACTTGAAGCGCATCTAGGATTGCCTGCTCGGTTAGCGTCGACGTTTACACCAGGCGAGACGGTAACACTCAACGTTAATCACCATGCTATCGGCGGTAAGGTGCGTGCTCGGCTACCCCATATTGACAGCGACAGCCGCACGCAGACGCTGGTTGTCTCGCTTGACGCCTCAAACAGCGCGGTGCCTGGTGATCTCGTTGAACTTGGCTACGCAGTGGTAGAGCCTGCCAGTGGCTATTGGGTGCCGCTAGATGCCTTACGTGCTGCCGAGCGAGGATTGTGGAACGTACTGGTGGCAGAGCCGCTGGAAGAGGGGCATTTTCGTGTGGCACGGGCGAGCGTGGAGTTGCTACACACTGAAGGCGATCAAGCCTTTGTGCGCGGAACCCTTGAGCCAGGAATAAGGTTAATTACCAGCGGCATTCACCGCATCACCCCTGGGCAGCAGGTCACCCTCAGCGAGGATATGGCTTATGCAGCGCATTGAGTGGTTATTTAACCGCCGTTTAGTGGCACTAACCTTGGGGTTGCTGGTTGTGGCTGGGCTATCGGCTATTCAAACGCTGCCTCGGGCAGAAGACCCTCATCTGATTGCGCGTATGGCTACCGTGCTTGCGCCGTTTCCTGGTGCTACGCCTGAGCAGGTTGAAGCGCTGGTAGCGCGGCCTATTGAAAACGAGTTGCGCACTATTTCAGAAATCCAAGTGCTTGAATCTACGTCGCGCCAGGGCATCGCTGTTATCAGTCTTGAATTAGAAGACGCGGTTATTGATGTCGCCCCCGTGTGGAGCCGAGTACGAGATAAGTTAGGCGATATCGCGCCAACCTTGCCAACCGGTGTGCAAACACCAGAGCTGCTGGATGACCGTGGTTACGCCTTTAGCATGGTGGCCGCCCTGCGCTGGACACTGGATTCTTCGCCCAACCCGCAGTTGATGGAGCGTTATGCTGAACGCCTAGAAGACCAGTTTAGGCGTGTTGCAGGCACGGAATACACCCATCTGTTTGGTGTCGCAGGGGAGCAGGTCGAGGTCATGGTCGACCCCTTAGAGCTAAATGCGTTGGGGCTTTCTGTAGGCCAGTTGGCCGCCGCCATTGAAGCAAGTGATGGCCGCCGCACGGCAGGCGAAGTGGTTACTCAAGGTCATCGGCTAACGGTCGGGCTGAGCGGTGAATTTGATACGTTGGACAGGTTGCGCGATGTCGACGTGGCTATCCGGCAGGGCCAAACGGTTAGGCTAGGTGAGATTGCCGAGCTGCGCCGCGGCGTGCAGGACCCGCCCGCCGCCATGGCGCTGCTTAACGGCGAACGAGCCGTGTTTGTGGGTGCCCGTATGGCTCCCGGCCAGCGTATTGATGTTTGGGTTGAACGGGCTCAGCAACAACTCATGGCGTTTGCTGACGAGCTGCCCGTGGGCCTTGATGTTGACGTGGTGTTTGAACAAGCAAGTTACACCAATCAGCGCTTAAGCGATGTCGCTAGCAGCTTGCTGATAGGGTTAGTGCTGGTAGTGGCTATTCTGTTTTTAAGCATGGGCTGGCGCTCGGCGATCACGGTGGGACTAGCGATTCCCGCCACGGCGCTGCTCACGTTGGCGTTTTTCAAGCCACTGGGTATTGATATCCACCAAATGAGCATTACCGGCATTATTGTGGCGCTGGGGTTAATGGTGGATAACGCCATTGTCATGACCAACGCCCTTCGTGAGCGTTTCTTGCAAGGGGACTCAGTGATTGCCGCGACCCGAGATGCCTTGCGCCATTTAGCCGTGCCGTTACTGGCCAGCACCCTGACGACCATTCTGGCGTTTATGCCAATTGTGCTAATGCCGGGGCCCGCCGGAGAGTTCGTAGGACCGCTAGCCCTGGCCGTTATTGTAGCGCTGGTGAGTTCTTACTTGGTATCGCTGCTGTTAGTGCCAGCGCTCTCTCCGATGCTGCTGGCCAGCGTGGCGAAGAAACCGTCAGGCTCACAAGATAACGTGATTAAGCGTGGTTTTCGGGGGGCCGTACGTAGCTCGCTGCGTCATCCGGTGGCTGCCATGATCATTACCTTATGCGTGCCTGTGAGTGGTATCGCGCTAATGCCAACGTTAGACGTCGCGTTTTTTCCACCGGCAGACCGTGACCAATTCCACATTGAAGTACGCTTGCCACCGGCTAGCAGCATCGCCAATACCGCTGCGTTGGCCGATGAAGCCGTAACCCTTATCCGAGAGCTGCCGGGCATCAAGCGGGTGTCGGCATTTATCGGCGAAAGCGCCCCCATGATGTACTACAACGTATTGACCAATGAGGATAACAACCCGGCGTTTTTACACTTGATTGTTGATGCCGAGTCGTTAGCGGTGACTAACCAGCGGGTGCCAATGCTGCAGCAAGTGCTTGATCAACACTTTCCGCAGGCGCAAAGCGTGGTGCGTAAGTATGAGCAGGGGCCTCCGTTTAAAGCACCGATTGAGCTACGAGTCTATGGCGATGACTTGGACATACTGTCATCGCTGGGACTTGAACTAGCGCATCTAATGCATCAGTTGCCTCAGGTAACCCATGTGCGCGCAGGCATGCAGCGCGACCTGCCCAGGCTAACGCTGGATATCGACCAAACGGCGCTCCACGATGCAGGCCTTACGCCACAACGCCTAGCGGAACAGGTGGGTGCTGCACTGTCGGGCCAGTCTGCAGGCATGCTGTTGGAAGATACTCAGCAGCTTCCCGTCCGAGTGCGTTATGTTGGTGAATGGCGCACCGATGCTGAACAGCTTGCTGCGCTGCGCTTAGTCAGTGATGGCGTCGCAGAGGGGTTGCCGCTAGCGGCAGTGGCGGAGGTATCGCTAACGCCAGCCTGGAGTGTGATTACTCGCCGTAATGCGGAACGGGTGCAGTTAGTGCAAGGCTACTTGGTAGCCGATGCGTTGCCGGCAGTTTCCATGGCACAGCTAGAGGACGCGTTGCAGAACGCGCTCAATGCAGGAGAAATTCACCTCCCTTCTGGCTATCGCATTGAAACCGGTGGTGAGGCCGCCGAACGTAGCGAAGCCGTGGGTAACCTGCTGGCCTCGGTGATACTGTTGGTGATTGCCATGGTGGCAACGGTCGTGCTGGCGTTTAATTCCTTTCGCCGCGCTGCCATTGTGTTTATTGCCGGTGCCCAGGCGATGGGCATGGGCATTGTAGCGCTGCTGCTCAGTGGTCATGCATTCGGTTTTGTCATTATTGTCGGCATTATGGGGCTGGTGGGTGTGGCGATTAATGCCACTATTATCATCATTGCTGCGTTTGACGACGATGAAGCGGCACGCCAAGGCGATATCGATGCCATGTTAGCGGTCATTAGCGGCCCCACCAGTCGGCATATTATCTCAACGACGATCACCACTTTCGCAGGATTAATTCCATTGATGATGGCGGCAGGTGGATTGTGGCCACCTTTCGCGCAAACCGTCGGATTTGGGCTACTTTTGGCAACGCTGGTGTCGTTTTTCTTTACCCCAGCGCTTTATCGGCTTTGGGTGGCAAGAGCAAGCTCGTCTACCGATAGCAAGCATGCGGTAGCGGGAAACGCAATCTGAGCATCCTTGATAAGGTGGTGTGAGTTCTAGGCGACGATGCCCTTTACCTGGAGTGGCATCGTGCCTAGTCAACTACAGCTGTCGGCGCCAGCGATTCTCAATGGTGTCCAACTCTGCCGGGCCGTAATGCGCCTGCTGATGTGACCCGTAGTAGGCCCATAATTGATCGCCGTAATCGAAGTGCCACCACTCGCTAGGCAGGTTAGTGAAGCCTTGCTGTTGCATGGTGTGATACAGCAGGCGGCGATGATCTCGGGCGTTAACTTGCTGCGGCGTTAGCGTTTCCAGGTGCTCGAAATAGTCGCTATGAGAGGCGGGGATCGCTTCATCAAACAGTGTCCCCATATCCAGCGGCAGGCCATCGGCATCACATAGCGTGACATCGACGGCGCCGCCGGTGAGATGTGGGCTGGGTGCTAATGGGTCGCGGCTGGGGACCGAGACAAATTCCCGTGTGCGCTCCAGTAGCTCCGCTTCACTGAGGTCGGGCTGATGATGTTGGATAGCTTCGTGCAGGGTATCAAATAAGTACTGCTGTACCCGCCATGGACGCCAGCCGTCGAGCACGATTAGACCGATCCCTTCGGGCAAGCTGCGCGCTGCGGCGAGTAGCGCCCGATAAACGCTTTCCCGAACGAAACACTCCGGTACCGCGCCGGGAATGCCCAGCCGAGCATAGGCGGGGAATACGCTAATCGGTGCCGGGGCGAGGCTCATTGGCACCAAGCGCTCACCGTTATCTTCAATAGATGTTCGGCGCAGCTGTTCCCAGTTTGGCGCTAGGTGGCTGGGTAGAGGCGGCAAGGCCTTCAATAGTGTGTTCAAAGACATCATGTTGTCCAAGCAGAGTGTTATCAAAACAGGTTCTTAAAACAGGCTCTTAAAACTGAGCAGGCAGCCACAGCGTCAGTGATGGAAACAGGATGAGTAGAATAAGCACCGCAATCGCTGTCAGTACAAAGGGCCAAATGGTTCTGAACAGCGACACTATCTCAAGTCGACTGACCGCGGCGGCGACAAACACGCAGGCACCTAGCGGCGGGGTGATTAACGCAATGGTAATGTTAAGCGTGATGATGACACCCAGATGAATGGGGTCGATACCCGCCATCATCGCCACTGGCGCAAAGATAGGCGTCAGTAGCATCAACGCTGACACTTCCTCCATAAACATTCCCGTGACGAAGGTGATCGCGCTGAGCAGCAATAAAATAACCACGCTATTGTCTACGTAGGGCGATAGCAGCGAGACAAATTGCGCGGGCACTTGCGCATAGGAGAGTAACCAGCTAATTGTCGCTGAGGCGGCCATAATCAGAAAAATCGCCGAGGTTAAGCGTGCCGTATCGACGATAGCTTTCCAGCACTCTTTAAAACGCAATCCTCCCAACACGACCCCGCACAACGCGACATACAGCGCTGTCAATGCGCCTGACTCTGTTGGCGTCACGAAGCCCAGCACGATGCCAGCAACAATAATAAAAGGGGCAATAAGTGCCGGCAGAGCGGCTACGAAGGCTACGCCAAGTTGGCTGAGTGAGGGCAGCTGGCCACTTTTGGGTAACTGATGGCGCCAAGCATACCAAGCGTTCATGCCCATAAAGGCAACGCCCAGTAGCAACCCCGGCACAACGCCTGCCAGAAATAGATCGCCGACCGAGGTGTTGGTCAGTGAGGCGTAGAGAATCATAAAGATACTGGGTGGAATAATCGGGCCGATTAACGAACTGCCGGCGGTCAACCCAGCGGCAAAGGCTCGTGAGTAGCCCTCTTTCTCCATAGCAGGCACTAACAGCGACCCAAGTGCCGAGGTGTCCGCCACTGCTGAGCCATTAACACCCGCGAAAAATACGCTCGACACCACATTGACGTGACCCATTCCGCCCCGCAAATGCCCTACCATCAGGCGGGCGAGCCCCATCAAGCGTTCAGTTAAGCCGCTGACGTTCATCAGGTTGCCAGCGAAGATAAATAACGGAATCGCCATCAAGGAGAATACATTGATACCACCAAAGAATTGCTGGGGCAGCATGCGTGGAATCATTGAGGGGTCGACAAACAAAAAACCGACTATTGCGGTGGTAAGCAGGGCGATAAACAGAGGCAGCCCAAGCAAGACGTGGCCCAGGAAAACAACCAGCATAGTGACAATCATAGGTCGTCCTCGATGGTCTTGAGTGGCGCAGGGCCATAGAGAAGCACATGCCAAGCCAGTAGCAGAAAGCCAATAGGTAGCGAGAGCAGTGGCACCGTGCGGCTAATGCCGAGCCCAGAAGTGGTAAACATGCTGACCGATAGCGCATAGCGATAGCTAACCCATGCCCCGCCTGCTGCAATTAGCAGGGTGAGTAGCCATTGGTACACGTTTAGCAAGCGAGCAAAGGGGGCGGGCAGCCGTTTCTCTAACAGGCCAACGCGCATATGTCCTCCTTCAGACCAGACAGCGCCAGCCGCGAGCATCACGGTGGCGATGATCAAAAAACGTGAAAGCTCATCTGTCCAGATAGGCGCGCCACCAGCGATGTAGCGTGCAAACACCCCAAACAGAATGGCCGCAACATTGAGCGATAACAGTGCGCCCGCCAGAGTTAAGGTAACAGGGCGGCTGATCGCTAAAAGACGGGATCGAAGCGTATTAAACATGGCAGCCTTCCATGAAGCACAGGAACGTTAAGCACTTGAATATTAAGTGCTAGGGTCTTAAGTACTGGAGTATTAAGTACTAGGATATTAAGTACTGGAAATAGGGGGCCGGTAAGGTGCCAGCCCCCTGTTGTTAACAGCCGTTAGTCGAGCAGTTCGCTCATGCCTGCATCTTCCAATGCCATATTGATCCAGCGCTGCTCGATATCACGCTCACCGAGCCACTCAAGGTAGGCAGGCTGGCCGATTTCGCGGAAAGCGGCTAGCTCTTCTTCAGAGGGACGAATGACTTCCATGCCTTGCTCTTCCAGATAGGCGATACGCGCCTCTACCTGCTCCTCATTGTGCTCACGGGCATTGTGATTAGCTTCGGAGACGGCCTCCATAAAGGCGCTGCGAAGCTCATCATCCCAACCTGCGATCATGTCGCTGTTGCCTACCAGGAACTGGTCGGAGTACTGGATATTGGCGAGGGTCAGGTAGTCCTGCACTTCGTAAAGGCTGCCTAAGATGATATACATCGGCGGGTTCATTTGCCCGTTAGCCACCCCGGTGCGCAGTGCCATATAGGTCTCTGTCCAGGGGATGGGAGTGCCGGAGGCGCCGAAGGCCTCATAAAGAGCGACTTGGCTAGGGTCCATGGCGCGGAAGCGGAGTCCTTCGAAGTCGTCAGGATGGCTGATCGGCCTTTCGTTATTGGTGAATGCCAAAAAGCCGCCTTCTTCCACAACGGCTAGCATATCGATACCGGCACGCTCCTGCAGTGCGTTGCTGACTTCCTGCCAATACTCACCCTCATCGAAGAAAGTGTGGGCTGCAGAAAAATCGTCGAACAGAAACGGAATAGCGCTAACGAAGATTTCATCCACAAGAGGAGAAACACCCGCAAATGACGCCACATTGAGCATGGGCGTATTCATGGTTTGTTCCATGCGCTCCTCTTCTTCGCCGAGCATGCTATTCGGATAGAGCTCAAGCTGGATCTCACCGTCAGTTTTTTCGTCTACCAACGTTTTAAGATTCTCTGCAAAGACGTGGACAGCATTCTTTTCCGGGTCTGGGGCACCGTTGTAACTTAGATTAATCGTAGTCGCTGCAAGCGCGTTCCCTGCCATCAAAGCAGAGCCTACTAGGCACGCGGAAATAAGCTGTTTAGGCGCAAAGTAGTGGGGCAGTTTTGCTGGGTACATAGTCAGTCTCCTGGTTTATTGTCGTGAGCTACGGGGCGCTATGGGCGCGTTATTAGATTTATAAGGAGTGCCTACTAGAAGACTATGTATTGAGGTGTTGACTATGCAATACCTAAACTGTGGCTTTTATTGCAACAGTCGTGGTGCATCGGCGGAGAAAAAGCGCATGCCTTTGTGCAAATGATTGATGCAAGTGATTGAGGCGACTGGGAGTTCCTGTCCTTTCAGGCTAACAATTTGTGCCCGCGTACCGTTCATCACCGGGTACTGCATGGGGAGTGTGAAGATCTCACCGCGCTCAATCTCATCCGCTACAGTGAGTTCGGGCATAAACGTAACGCCGATGCCTGAGCGGACGAAATTCTTTAACACCGCAACAGAGTTTGTATGCAGGCGTGCTTCAAGATGAATACGCTCCTGGTGAGCCACCATATTAACCATTTGCCGCATACCAAAAGGATTGTCCATTAACGCCAGGGGCCACTCCTTTAAGTCATGCAGCGTTACCGGGCGGTTAAGATCACTAAGTGGGTGATTGGGGGGGACAATGACATCGAGCGGCTGGCGCGTTTCCACGTGGCAGAAAAGTTGTGGGTCTACCGGCGGTGCATAAAGTAGCGCTATATCCACCTCGCGATCGTGGAGTAACGACATCGCTTCATTGACACCCGCCATGCGGATTTCAACTTTGATACCGTCAAACGCTGACATGAAAGTGCCTAACGGTGCGGCGATCAGGTCAGCAATAAACCCTTCTCCCACGGCAATGCGAACTTCCCCTTTCGCGAGACTTTGCAGTGCCATTAGTTGGGAGAGCACCGCTTCTTCTGAAGCCCGCTGGGCATGAAAATGGTGCACCAGTAGCTGGCCCGCTGCAGTGGCACGCATCCCTCTTCCGTGCCGCTCGCATAGCTGGGTATCCAGCTCTTCTTCTAGTGCTTTTAGTTGGCGGCTAACGGCAGAGGCATCGACATTCAGGTGGGCGGCGGCACGCCTGAGCGAACCGCGCCGAATCACTTCATTGAGGTAGGTTAATGCACGCTGGTTAAGCATAAAACACGCCTATGTTGGGGTGCTCTATATCTTACCGGAAGCCTGCCCGGGCTTGTCATGGTTGGCACTAGCTAAGCGGTTGGGGGGCTGGCTCGCGGAGGATATTTTTCTCTTCCACCGTGTCCGCCAGCATTTCGGCGGTAATGGCTGACAGTGTCCAGCCTAGATGGCCGTGGCCGGTGTTATAGAAAACAGTGGGCAAACGGCCAGGCCCAACTTTGGGTAGCATATTCGGTAGCATCGGCCGCAGACCCGCCCAGGGCACGACGCGTTGGGTGCTCACGCCAGGGAAGCACTCTTCTACCCAGCGAACCAGCGGTTGAATGCGGTCGTTGCGTATATCGCGATTCGCGCCGTTAAATTCAGCGGTGCCAGCCACGCGGAAGCGGTTGAGCCCCAAGCGACTGGTCACCAACTTGGTTTCATCGTCTAGCAGGCTGACGGTTGGCGCGGCTTGCTGAGAGGCCTCGTCATCTAGCTGTACGGTTATCGAGTAACCTTTTACGGGATAGATATTAACGCGATCGCCTAATTTGGCGGCAATGGCGCGGCTACCGGTTCCCGCACAAACTACCACGCTGTCAAAACGTTGGCTCATGCTGTTGTTATCTACCGTGGCGCTTACCCAAGCCCCATTCTCGTCAGCACCAATATCGTCAATATGGTGGCCATAGTTAAGCTGCACGCCACGCTTGGCGGCTGCTTGAGCAAGGCCGTTGGTATATTTATGGATATCGCCAGTGGCGTCGCTTTCGGTATAGAAACCGCCATAGTAACTACCTGCCAGGGTTGGCTCGATGGCGCGCATTTCATCCGGCGTGACCGATCTGCGTTCAAGGCCGCCTTTCGCTAACAACTGCGACACGCGCGAGGCGTGATCAAAGCCAGCTTTGTCGCGGTAGATATGCAGAATGCCTTGCTGTTTAAGATCAAAATCAATCTGCTCGTCTTTCGCCCACTGGAATAAGTGCTCTCGGGCAGCAATCGCTAACCGAGTGGTTTCTGTGGTGTTGTCGGCATAACGGGGAATGGCGGCGATGAACTCTGCAAACCAGCTGAGTTTGTGCCAACTAGGGCGAGGGTTGACCAGGAGCGGCGCGTCGTTTTTTAGCATCCAGCGCAGGCCTTTAAGCACCGTCGGCCAGTGGTTCCACACTTCAGCATTCGAGGCCGAGAGCTGCCCGCCGTTGGCAAATGACGTTTCCATTGCCGCATAGCGGTGTTTCTCAAAAACAGTTACATCAAAGCCGCGCTTTGCCAGAGCATAAGCACTTGTAATACCAGTGATCCCACCGCCAATAATAGCAATGCGTTGCATAAGTCTCTCCAGATTGTATGAGCGTCAAGCGATACCCCTAGCAACATTGGCTAGGCGTACCCCTTCCGTCATGGAACCTGAGAGATTCACGCATCTATGGAGGCGCTTGCTCCTTCGGTGGGCTGAGTGACGCAGTCATCAGCCGCTCTTCGGAAAATGTTAGTAGTTACTGTGTTAGTAAATACCATAACGATAGCGGTCCGGTGGCCTGAGAGTTTCCGGGGTCGTTGCTCCTTCGGCGCTGGTGGCTAGCACCAGTCTCTCCCGCTATTGCTTTAATAAATAACGTTGTAACGCGTCAGTCGAAAAAGTGAAATAGGGTAAACGTCTTAAGGGGGGGACGCAAAGACGCAAAAGAGAGGAGCACGCTGCTTAATGGGCATGCTTTGCAATAGCGTGGTTTTAACTGACAATATCGAAAACCTTATTAGCGATGGAAATAACGCATGCAGGCAAACGGATTTTTTGATGGTGTAGGCGAAGCGATTGGCGATGCTATTCGCGTGGTGGTGGAGTTTTTATTGGGCTTCTTCACCAACTTTTTCGGCGCGTTTGATGACTTTATTGATGGTCTAACCCGCTCTCTGGGTATCAATGCGTCGTTCTTTAGCATTCTGGTGTTGGTAATTGGCTTGTGGCTGTTATGGCGCGGCTTTCGAGCGCTGCTACGAGGCTCCTTACTAGGAGCCATCGTGCGTATTGTGCTGGCGCTGTTTATCCTGTCGTGGCTGATGATGTAGAGAGGGCGAGCGCCCTTGAGTCAGTTTCATTAGATAAGTGATCAATTGTCATTTGCTTATTTGGTGCATTTTGCCATCATCTGCACTCTTTTTGTGCAGAGAGGGAGCAATGAAAGCTTATCTTGGCAAGATGCGAGGAGAGCCAACGGCGCGCCGCCCCGTCGGCTGGCAAGATGCCTGCTGGTCATGGCTGGGCGCTTTTACTGGCATGGCCGTTATATGCTGGCTAAGTGCCGCTTGGCTTTCGCAGCAGTTATTAATCGTGGGCTCCTTTGGGGCAACGTCGGTGTTGGTTTATGCAGCGCCTGAAAGCCCGTTCGCCCAGCCAAGCCATGTACTGTTTGGCAGTGTTTTGTCGGCGCTGGTGGGGGTGGGGTGCTACCAATTGCTGGGGGCAACGCCTATCTCGATGGCACTAGCGGTGTCGCTTTCCATACTGGTGATGCAACTGACACACACCGTGCATCCGCCGGGGGCTGCCGCTGCGCTGATTGCGGTAGCAGGTGGGGCGAGTGTCCACAAACTGGGCTGGTGGTATCCGCTGATCCCCATTGGCGCTGGGTGCGTGGTCATGCTGGTAGTGGCCATTTTGGTGAATAATTTAGCGCGCCATCGCCGTTACCCACGTTATTGGTAGCGGTGTAGCTGCTCCTCAATGGCGAAAACGTGCGCATCGTCTGTGCCTAATTCGCGTAACGCCTGGGCTAAGTTCAGTAAGTAAGCTTTATTCGAGCCGCTCGGGCCATGGGAATGGGCAATTTGGTGTGCAATATCATCCAACGATGCCTCGCCCAGAAAGGCTGGGTTATCTTCAGTAGCTAAGTAAATTAGCCCTTCCGTTGTTGCCTTTGCCGCCTGCACATTGCCCCGCTGCGCTAGAAAAGTGAGCGGCACTTTTTCACGCAGATAGCCGTTCTTTTCACGTACATCTAGCGGTGCCAGCACGTCGGGTGTAATGCGGTACGCCATGCCGTGACATACTTCCCCTTGGGCACGAATCAGCGTAGCGACGCGCCCCGGTGCGTCCGGCGTGCCACGGTGATCGTGGGAGCCTTGCCAAAAACGTCGCGCCCAGCCGGTAATGTAGGCGGGCTGACGTTCCAAGTAGGCAAAGTCGGCCTTCCAGATCAGCGAGCCATAACCAAACAGCCAGATATCGGTATGGCCGTCGAAGAAGTTTCTTTGCTGGTTCAGGGCGGTAGTATCAAACATCGCTATCAAGCATCATGAGTACGGTACATCGGTTAAAGCGCTCATCTTATCATGCCTTTAGTGATGACTTACTTGACCATCTCCGGAGACCGACATGCGCGCTATTTTTCTCGTCGATAACGGCTCATTACGGCCTCAGGCAACCCATAATCTGCGCCGCGTAGCGTTTGCGCTCAGCCAGCAGCTAGGCGAAACCGTGCAGGCGGCTTCCTTACTGCACTCCAATAAAATCCCTCCCGACGAGGTTGACGGCATCCCCGCGATGACTCTGGGCCCGGCTGCTGAGCGCAGTGCCGAGAATGGGGCGACAGAGATCATTGTGCTGCCGTTTTTCTTTGGCCCAAGCAAAGCACTGACGGGCTACTTGCCAGAGCGCATGGCAGCACTGCAGACGCGTTTTCCTCAGGTGAGCGTTCGTGTGGCCCAGCCGCTGGTAGATGAGCGGGGCAATAATGACCTGCGCTTAGCCAAACTGCTGGCCGACAACGTGCGCGATAAGCGCCAAGCGGGGACTACGCCGCATGTAGCGCTGGTCGATCACGGTAGCCCGATTGCTGAAGTGACCGCCGTGCGCAATCGCTTAGCCGGCCAGTTAAGCGTGCTACTGGCAGATGAGGTTAGCTGCGTAGCGGCAGCCTCCATGGAGCGTCGTGAAGGTGACGAATATCGCTTTAACGAGCCGCTGTTGGAGCATTTATTGGATACACCGGAGTTCCAAGCAGGCCCGGTCATCCTAGCGATGCTGTTTCTCTCGCCTGGGCGTCATGCGGGGGAAGATGGCGATATCGCCGAGATTTGCGCCGCCGCGGAACAGCGCCATCCAGGTTTGAGTGTGACAACCACCGCGCTGGTTGGCGAACACCCTGACATCGTCGCGATACTGCACGCACGGCTGCGCCAAGCACTTGATGGTGAACGTTTTCTACTCGAACTTCCGGCTACGCTAGACAATGCGCACTAGGTGGGAGGTGTAACGCTGCCCAAAGGCGCGTAGAATCGCGAGCCTTTGAATGCGCAATTACACTGTTAACCAGGGCTCACATCTTGATCGCAACCGCCAATATCACCATGCAGTTTGGGGCCAAGCCCCTGTTTGAAAATGTCTCCGTCAAATTTAATAACGGCAATCGCTACGGTTTGATTGGCGCCAATGGTTGCGGTAAGTCCACCTTTATGAAAATTTTGGGTGGCGAGCTTGAGCCTTCTTCCGGGCAGGTCATGCTGGATAGCAGCACGCGGCTGGGTAAGCTACGCCAGGATCAGTTCGCCTACGAAAACGAGCGGGTCATCGATACCGTTATCATGGGGAACGCTGAGCTGTGGAAAGTGGCCGCCGAGCGCGAGCGGATCTACTCCCTGGCAGAAATGAGTGAAGCGGATGGCATGGCGGTGGCCGACTTGGAAGTACGCTTTGCTGAGCTTGACGGCTATACCGCTGAGTCTCGCGCCGGGGAGCTACTGTTGGGGCTAGGTATTCCCATTGAACAGCACACCGGCCCGATGAGTGAAGTTGCCCCCGGTTGGAAACTGCGTGTGCTGCTGGCCCAGGCACTGTTTTCCGACCCGGATGTGCTGCTGCTCGATGAGCCGACTAACCACCTGGATATCAATACTATCCGCTGGCTGGAAGATATTCTCAAAGCGCGCAGCAGTACCATGATTATCATCTCCCACGACCGCCACTTCCTGAACAGTGTGTGCACGCACATGGCGGATCTGGATTACGGGGAAATTACCCTGTTCCCCGGCAACTACGACGACTACATGACAGCGGCCACTGCTGCCCGCGAGCGTCAGCACTCGGATAATGCTAAGAAAAAAGCCCAAATTGCCGAGCTTCAGCAGTTTGTTAGCCGCTTCTCGGCCAACGCCTCCAAAGCCAAACAGGCCACTTCACGGGCGCGCCAGATCGACAAAATCAAGCTGGAAGATATCAAGCCTTCGAGCCGGGTTAGTCCGTTTATCCGCTTTGAGCAGAATAAAAAGATTCACCGCAATGCCGTGAATGTAGATGCCATTACCAAAGGCTACGACGATGAGAAGCCGCTCTTCGAGCGTTTCTCGATGACCGTAGAAGCGGGTGAGCGCATTGCTATTATCGGCCCCAACGGCATTGGTAAAACCACCCTGCTTAAAACCCTGGCGGGTGATTTACACCCCGATGCCGGTGAAGTGAAGTGGACCGATGCAGCGGAAGTTGGCATGTTTGGCCAAGACCACACCGACGACTTTCCTGTTGATGCCACGCTCTTCGAGTGGATGAGCCAGTGGACCAAAGGCGGTGAGCAGGTGGTGCGCGGCGCGTTGGGTCGGATGCTGTTTTCCAGCGACGATATTGGTAAATCGGTGAAGGTCATTTCCGGTGGCGAGCAGGGGCGCATGCTGTTTGGCAAGCTAACGCTCACCAACCCTAACGTGCTGCTAATGGATGAGCCGACCAACCACCTGGATATGGAATCGATTGAGGCGCTGAACTTAGCGCTGGAGAACTACCCAGGCACGCTGATATTTGTCAGCCACGACCGCGAGTTTGTTTCCTCGCTGGCCACGCGCATTATCGATATGCAGCCCGAGGGCCTTGTCGACTTTAGCGGCAGCTACGACGACTACCTACGTAGTCAAGGCGTTGTTTGATCGCTAACCGATCAACCAATAATGTGTGTGTAAGTCGACTCTGAGGCGGGTTGCTGCTCGGCATCGAGTAAGTTGCCGCTAAAGGTTTCGTTTAGCTCTTTGGCGAGCTCTACATAAACGTACATCTGCTGATTGCGACGTTTATGTAGCGGCGGCTTAACCAGCAAGCTAATCCCACGAATGGGTTCGTGGGTCTCGCCTTGCAGTAGGTCGGGCATTTCTCCAGGTGGAAAGGCGTTGGCGATCGTGATTGGGTTCGAGGGTTGTTTGCCTTTGATAAAGAAAACCTTTTTGACCGCATCATAGCTGGCTTCTTTTCCCCGTAGCCATTCGGTCAGGCGTTCGTCTGTCGTCGCATCGGGGTGAGAAAAAATCACAAACAGAGAGTGCTGCTTTACTTTCGCTGTGCGCTTGGCGGGCACCGGTTCTTCTGGTTCAGGCGAAGGGGGCTGTGGTTCTGCTTTGGGTGCTGGCGGCGGCGTGGCGGCCTTTGCTTTGGCGCGGCGTTGTTTGGGAATAACCACATAAACGAAAATAGCCGCAGCCACGACCCCCAGCACTAATGAAGCAATAGCGAGCAAGAACGGAAGTGAAGTGGTGTCCATCTCATTGAGTCCTATCTGTCGGCGCTTAGGCCCTATTATTTAGTCGTAAAATAGCGGCATTCAGTGTTAACGCAAGCGCCACCCAAAGCCAATGAGGCATACCAGTAGAGTGAACAGCGAACTGAGCATGACTCACCAGTATATGAAAACTAAAGAATCAATAGCCTAGCAGCGAATGCTCACTGAGCCTATGGTGTCGCCCAGCGTGGAGTGTCAATTTTTAAGATGCATCGCCAGAGTTTACCGTGTTCCCTCAACGCAGTATCGTTTTGCATAAAGCCTAAATGAAGCGCTAATTATGAAATACTGTTCGCCAGTAGATGATATCGACTGTGATTTCCTGACTAATGCAGGCAGTGCCGCTTGGCATAAGCAGCTTGCCAGTTTGGTACGTTCTGCGGGGAATCGAGACTTCCCAGCGCGGCTTGAGCTGGTGCTGCGAGCCATAGCAGGCTTTGATACGATTCTGATTAGTACTTACAAGGGGCGTCGTCGGCCGCTACTGATTCATGACGACTACCCATCTGAAAACCGTCAACAGGCGATAGATCGCTATCTCAGTGGCGCTTATTTGCTGGATCCTTTTTTTACCGCTATTGATGCTGGGCTAAACAGTGGCGTCTATCGGCTACGGGAGCTTGCGCCAGACCGTTTTGAATCTAGCGACTATTATGCGCATTACTATCGATCGTTAGGGTTGGCCGATGAGGTTGGGCTGTTTGCCTGTGTTGGAGAAGATGTCTTGATGGTGGTGTCGTTGGGATTTCAGAAAGACGCTCCACTCAAGCGACGTTCACTGCAAGTATTGAAAAATGTGGCACCGCTGATCGAGACACTGTTGATGGAGTTTTGGAAGTGGCAGGGCATGCTTTTTCAGCAAACACTGGAAAAGCACGCCCCTGTGGAAGCCGCTTTCGCGAGCTTTGGTCAGACGTTGTTAACGGCCCGTGAGCAGGAGATAGTGCGTCTTCTATTAGCCGGACACTCCACTAAGTCAGCGGCTCGAGAGCTTGATATCAGCGATGGAACCGTAAAGGTGCATCGCAAACATATTTATCAGCGTCTGGATATTTCCAGCCAGTCGCAGCTATTTCAGCTGTTTCTTGAACATGTGGCGTTGATTTCCCGGCAGTTGAGAGGCTAGTTAGGCAGCTCACTATGACTGTAGCGTCATCCAGATGGTTTTTATCTCGCTATACTCATCCAGCGAATGAAGCGATTTATCCCGCCCGTTGCCTGATTGTTTAACACCACCGAACGGGACTGTCATGTCCGGCCCCGCCCAGTTGTTTACGTACACTTGCCCAGACTGGAGTTTGCGTGAAACGCGCATCACGCGGTCAATATCCTGGCTCCAAACCCCCGCCGCCAAGCCGAAGTCACTATCGTTAGCGAGAGCAAGCGCTTCGTCTTCGTTATCGAAGCCAAATACCGCTAGCACCGGCCCGAAAATTTCTTCGCGACCTACCACCATCGAAGGCGTAACGTCGTCGAAAATTGTGGGTGGGATAAATAGTCCAGGGCCGTTAAGCGGTTCTCCACCGGCCCTTAGCGTAGCTCCCTCTTCCTGGCCTTGACGTATATAGTCGAGCACTCGGCGGTATTGAGTCTCGTCTACCATGGCACCCATGAAGCTTTCCGGATCGAGTGGATCTCCTGGCTGCATTTGCTCGGCGGCTTTTACCACGCGGGCAACAAAGTCTTCACGGATGCTGTTTTCTACCAGCAAGCGAGATCCCGCAATGCAAACCTCGCCCTGATTGTGGAAGATAGCCGTTGCAGCATACTGGGCAGCTTTATCGAGATTCTGACAGTCCGCAAAGATGATGTTGGGACTTTTGCCTCCGCACTCTAAATAGACGCGCTTCAGGTTTGACTGCCCAGCGTATTGCATCAGCTGTTTACCGACCTGTGTTGAGCCGGTAAAAGCGAGGCAGTCGACCTGCATTGAGAGCGCCAGTGCTTTACCTACTGTATGGCCATAGCCGGGCAGCACCTGAAAAACACCCGTGGGTAGGCCCGCTTGCTGGGATAAATTAGCAAGGCGCAGTGCTGACAAGGGGGATTTTTCTGATGGTTTAAGGATGACGCTATTGCCTGCCGCTAAGGCAGGGGCGATTTTCCAAGCGGTCATCATCAGCGGGAAGTTCCACGGTACTATTGCAGCGACAACACCTAGAGGTTCTCGAACGATAAGCCCTAAATTGCTATCACCCGTGGGGGCAACTTCACCATACAGTTTGTCGATACTTTCCGCGGTGTAGCGCAAACAGCTGATGGCGCCGTCGATATCACCTAAAGCGCTTGAAATGGGCTTGCCCATATCAAGCGTATCAAGCAGTGCCAGTTCATGCTTATGATCCTGCATTAAGTCAGCAAGCTTAAGGAGGATGACTTTACGCTGTGTCGGTGAGCGCCGTGCCCACTCGCCCCGTTGGAACGCTTCTCGGGCGGCTTTAACCGCGAGAGCAGCGTCAGCCTCGTCACAACTCGCTACTTCGGCTAACACGCTGCCGGTGGCAGGGTTAATCGTGGTAAGCGTGTCACCATGTTGAGCATCCACAAAGCGGTCGTTGATATACGCACGGGTTTCGAAATTGAGCTTTTCCGCTAACGCTTGCCACTCGGCCTGGTTGGTTGGGGCCGTGGTTGGGATATTCATACGTTAACCTCCAGACTGTTGGCGTTTTCGATAAGGGCTTCACAGAGTGCTTGAGCGCCGAGGGCGCAGTGTTCTGGTGTGGAATACTCAAGTTCGTTATGGCTAATACCATCGCGACAGGGAATGAATAGCATTGCAGTGGGGGCCACACGTGAAACGTAAACAGCATCATGGCCAGCGCCGCTTATCATACGGCGGTAGGGAATGCCCTGACGCTTGGCTGCGCTCTCAAGAGCGGCAACACATCGTTCATCAAACTTAACCACGGGAGAGGCCCAGATGCGTTCAAAATCCACGGCGATGCCAAACGTTTCGGTAATGTCCGCTAGCTCGCTATGAAAGTGCTCTTCCAGTACGTCGAGTTTCTCTTCCACAGCATGACGGAGGTCGACGGTCAATTTAACTTTGGCAGGAATTACATTGCGAGAAGGCGTATCAATTTCAAGACAGCCAAAGGTTACTTTTGTATCGCCGCTGGTATCGTTAGCTGCATGAGTGTACAGGCGGTCAATTAACCTCGCGGCGGCGGCTAGTGCGTCATGACGGTAAGACATTGGGGTGGTACCTGCATGGGCCGCACTGCCTTGGATCGTTAGATCAAACCAGCGCATTCCCTGCACGCCAGTGACAACCCCAATTGCCAGTTCCTCTTCTTCAAGCACTGGGCCTTGCTCGATATGCAGCTCAAAAAAGCTGGCTAGCTGCGGTTCTCCAATCGGTAGGTCGCCTTTAAAGCCTGTCTCTTCAAGCGCTTGCCCAAAGGTAACGCCATTGGCATCCTGTCGAGCTAAGGTTTCCTCAACTGCGAAAACACCTGCATAAGTGCCAGAAGCAACCATGGCCGGTGCAAAGCGACTGCCTTCTTCGTTGGTCCAAACGATAAGTTCAAGCGGGCGCTCAGTCACTACGCTGTGATCGTGTAGAGTGCGAAATACTTCTAAGCCTGCGAGTACACCCAGAACGCCATCGAAGCGTCCGCCTTTGGGCTGGGTATCTAGATGGCTGCCTGTCGCCACAGGTTTAAGGTCGTTACGTCTACCAGGACGGCGGATAAAAAGATTACCTACCCCATCAACGCGCACCTGACAGCCGATCTCTTCACACCACTCAATCAATAGGTGCCTACCGGCAGCATCCTCCTGGGTAAGTGCTAAACGGTTGCTTCCGCCATTGGGCGTGGCGCCGATCTCTGCCATTGCCATTAAACTTGACCACAGCCGCTGACCATCAATAGAAATCTGCATGGAAGCCTCTTCTTATGTTTATAGGATGATCTAAAGGTTTTCACCTTAGGTGGCTGGGCAGTAAGTCGATATACCCCAATGGGGATATATTCTTGGCATTGTCTATCCCGCTAGCCTGTTGACTCACCTCAACAACGGCTTCCTACAAATGAGGGCTAGATGATGACCAATAATAGAGCAGTGCCTGCTTACGACTCGCAAGATCTGTGGCAGAAGGATAAAGATCACTTTATCCATCCCTTTACAGACTTCAGTCTCTTCAACGAAAAAGGTTGCGACTTAATTACTGATAGCGATGGCATCTATGTCGAGGATGTCCACGGGAACCGCTTTATCGATGGCATTGCTGGGTTGTGGTGTGTCAATGTCGGGCATGGGCGCGCTGAAATAGGGCAAGCGATGGCCGATCAAGCGACCCGGATGGCCTACTTCTCAACCTTTAATAATCTCTCTAATGCACCTGCTACTGAGCTGGCAGCCAAGTTAGCTGAGCTCGCGCCTTCACACTTGAATCATGTGTTCTATAGTTGCGGTGGATCCGCGGCTAACGATGCCACTATTCGCTTGGTTCATTACTACTTCAACCGCCTGGGTAAGCCAAAGAAAAAGCACATTCTTTCGCGTACCAATGCCTATCATGGCACCACCTATATGGCGGCCAGCCTTACTGGCATTGAGAGTAATAACTGGGAATTCGACACCCTTGATCACCTGGTAACTCACCTCAGTGAGGCTAACTGCTATCGTCAACCAGAAGGCATGACGGAAGCCGATTACTGTGATCACCTAGTGGATGAGCTTGAGCGCACGATTAAGCGAATCGGGGCGGACAATATTGCAGCGTTTATCGCAGAGCCGATTATGGGCGCCGGCGGGGTGCTGATGGCTCCTCAGGGGTATCATGCACGTATGCAGGCGGTATGCCGAGCCAACCATATCCTCTATATTGCCGACGAAGTGGTTACTGGTTTTGGTCGCCTGGGCCACTTTTTTGCCTCTGAGGCGGTGTTTGATACCCAGCCCGATATTATTAACGTGGCGAAAGGCCTCTCTTCCGGCTACGCCCCGCTCGGCGCCACGCTGATATCTGATGAGTTATATGCTGTTCTAAGCACTCCCCAGGGGCCAGGCGGAGTACTGAGTACTGGCTTCACTTATTCAGGGCATCCGGTTAGCTGTGCGGCAGCGCTTAAAAATATTGAAATTATTGAGCGTGAAGGGCTGTGTGAAAATGTACGCGACATTGGCCCTTACCTTGAGCGCAAACTCAAAACGCTAGCGGATCATGAGACAGTAGGTGACATCCGCGGCAGTCATTTCATGATGGCGATTGAGAATGTCGCTGATAAAGTCACTAAAAAGACATTGCCTGTTGAGGCGCGGGTGGGTGATCGCGTGGCTGCCGAGGCGCAGAAACGTGGTTTGATAATCCGGCCTGTGGGGCATCTCAATATTATTTCGCCTCCCTTAATTTGGACTCGCCAAATAGTTGACGATGTGGTGGCTATTTTAGATGAGTCTTTTGCTGCAACCACGCTCTCTCTCAAAGTGGATGGTTACCTGTAGCGAACAGGTATCAAGGCGGGTTCGATTGCGCCCGCTTCGAGTCTTAGTACAACGATAAAGAGACGCGACCAATGGAAGATTATGGAATTTTAAGCCTAATACCTACCCTGGTTGTCTTGGTAATGGCGATTGTGACAAAGCGCACTATTGAGTCGCTTCTTGCTGGCGCTATCGTGGGGCTATTGATGTATAAGCCTCTCGATATTGTCACTCAGGGCTCGGATATCCTACTGAATGTGCTAGGCAATGAGACAGTCACTTGGATTATTCTAGTGTGTGGGCTTTTTGGTAGCTTAATTGCGCTGCTAGTTAAAACGGGGGGCGTTTTAAGCTTTGGTAATGCGATTACAAAGCGCATACATTCCCGCCGCCAGAGCCTGTTGGCAACCTGGGTCTTGGGGCTGATCATCTTTGTCGATGATTATCTTAATGCATTAACCATCAGTGCCTCTATGAAAAAGGTGACTGATCGCTTTAATGTGTCACGGGAGAAACTGGCGTATATCGTCGACTCTACCGCAGCGCCGATCTGTATTCTTGTGCCTTTTTCAACCTGGGCAGTTTTCTTTGCGGGATTGCTTGAAGACAACAATGTTGCTGGCAGTGGTATGGGCCTATATATCGAGGCAATACCGTTTATGTTCTACGCGTGGGTGGCAGCTGCGCTGGTACCACTGGTTGCACTCGGCTGGATTCCCAACCTGGGGCCGATGCGTACTGCCGAGGCTCGAGCGATGGGAGGGCAGCCGCAGCCAGAAGGGGTTGAAGAGAATGCACTTGAAGTGGGCAATGAAAGCACCAAACAGCCCCACTTAATTAACTTCTTACTCCCTATAGCGACGCTTATCTTCTTTACCTGGTACTTTGAAATTGACATTTTACGCGGTGTTATTGTCGCGCTTGTCGTCACCTTAGTATTAATAGCAGTTCAGAAGCTCTTAAGCTTTAACGATACGTTCGATACTGCGCTCGATGGCTTTAAAGCCATGATCATGCCTCTGGGAACTTTGGTAGCGGGTTTCGTTTTGAAAGAAGTGAATGACTTGCTTGGGTTAACAGGTTTTGTCATTGACGCGGTGCAGCCCTTAATGACCGCCGGTATGCTACCTGCCGTTGTGTTTATCACCATGGCGTTTCTAGCCTTTGCCACCGGTTCCTTTTGGGGAATATTTATTATTGCAATGCCCATCGTACTACCGCTAGCCAGTGGTATGGATGCTCATATGCCGCTTGTTGTGGGTGCTTTAATATCCGCCAGCGCTTTTGGAAGCCATGCATGTTTCTATGGCGACTCCACGGTGCTTTCTGCCCAGGGAGCTGGCTGCTCTCCAATGGCCCATGCGCTAACTCAGCTCCCCTATGTGCTAATTGCAGCCACTATTGCTGCAGGCATTTTTATGTTGGTAGGTCACCTATGAAACAGACAATGTCAGCTCCTCAAAAGACACTTTCCCAAAACAGTGAGCCGGTAACGCCAGCATCTCTTGGCTACTCAATGCCTGCCGAGTTTGCACCCCATGACGCGTGCTGGATGCTCTGGCCGCAGCGTCCTGACACATGGCGCTATGGTGCCAAGCCTGCGCAGCAAGCGTTTGTTGACGTGGCTATTGCGATTGCCGAAAGTGAAACCGTATTCGTGGGTGTTAACGATGAGCAGTATGAAAATGCCCGTAACCAGCTTCCTGCTCATATTCGTGTGGTCGAGTTATCCAGTAATGATGCCTGGATGCGTGATGTAGGACCTACCTTTGTGACTCACCCAGATGGGCATCTTGCCCTGATTGACTGGGAATTTAATGCCTGGGGCGGCTTGAAAGAAGGGCTCTATTTTCCCTGGGACAAGGATAGGCGTATCCGTTGCAAGATCAGCGAAATGCTTGGTATCCAGCGTTTTGAAGCCCCTCTTGTTCTGGAAGGCGGGGCAATACATGTCGATGGTGAAGGAACACTGATCACGACAGAAGAGTGTTTGCTGAACCCCAACCGCAACCCAGATATGGATCGAGAAACCATCGAGCGTTGGCTTCAGGAGTATTTGGGGATCAGTAAGGTTATTTGGCTTCCACGGGGGTGCCACTTAGATGAAACCGATGGGCACGTGGATAACCTATGCTGCTTTGTCGCACCTGGGCAGGTAGCGTTGACGTGGTGTGATGATGAGCAGGACCCCCAAGGCGTTATCTCGAGAGAAGCGTTAAGCGTGCTGGAAAATGCAACGGATGCCAAAGGCCGAAAGCTAACAGTGCATAAGCTGCCGATACCGGGGCCACTCTATATTGCCGAGGATGAAGCCAGTGGTTTAGACCGCCTCAACAGTTCACACCCTAGACTGCCGGGAGACCGAATGGCGGGGTCTTATGTGAACTTTTATATAGGTAACTCCGTTGTGGTGATGCCGTTGTTAGACTCCCGTCACGATGGCGAAGCTGAAAACATACTCTCGACACTCTTTCCTACTAAACGAGTGATCGGCGTGCCTGCCCGCGAAATACTTCTAGGTGGAGGCAACATACACTGTATTACCCAGCAGCAGCCCCGCGTATAGCTACGCTCCCCCCAGCTAATCAGCTGGGGGGAACACAAATCGGTTAGCCAATACGATCGTAGCCGTTATCCATAAACGGATAATCGGTGTAGCCCTTTTCATCACCGCCGTAGAACGTTTCATGGTTCGGCTCGGTAAGGGGGGCATTCACTCGGAAGCGTTCCGGCAAGTCGGGGTTAGCGATATAAGGGCGGCCAAAGGCTACAGCATCGGCGGTGTTTTGATTAATGCGTGACTCCGCGCGTTCTGCGTCGTAGTTGCCGCAGTAAATCAGGCTGCCATTAAAACGCTCGCGCATTTGCTCACGAAAGCCATCAGGGAAAGTGATATCGCCACCGATCCAGTTAGGCTCGTTTAAATGCAAATAGGCTAAGCCGCGTTTGGACAGCTGCTCTGCCAGATAGAAGGCCATGGCTTCTGGCTCATCATCAGTCAGGCCGAACAGTTCGATAAAGGGCGTCAAGCGAATGCCCACGCGCTCTGCACCGAACACTTCAACTACCGCATCGACCACCTCTAGCGGGAAGCGGGCGCGGTTTTCCAACGAGCCGCCGTACTGGTCGGTGCGCTGGTTGGTGCCGGTGGCCAGGAACTGGTTAAGCAGGTAAGCGTTAGCCGCGTGGACTTCCACCATGTCGAAGCCTGCGCGTTTGGCACGAACAGCCGCTTGGCGGTAGTCATCAACAATGCCGGGGATCTCATCGGTTTCCAGTGCCCGGGGCGTGCTAGTAGGGTGCTGACCAGCCGTCCCGTCTTCAAATTCAACAAAGCACTGAGCGCCTTCGCCTTTTAGCGCGCTAGGGGCAACAGGCTGTTGTCCATCTGGTTGCACCATTTCATGGGACACACGCCCAACGTGCCACAGCTGCAGCGCGATACGGCCACCTTTGGCATGCACCGCACCCACCACGCCTTTCCAGCCCGCTTCTTGTTCATCCGTCCAGATGCCTGGCGTATACACATAACCCTTGGCTGTGGGGGAGATGTTGGTTGCTTCACTAATAATCAGACCTGCGCCTGCCCGCTGACCGTAATAGGCTTCCTGCAGGGTGCCCGGCACGCTATCTGGAGTGCGCGAGCGTGTCAGCGGCGCCATGATGACTCGGTTTGGAATCGATAAACTACCTAATTGAAGAGGGGTGAAAAGCGCTTCATACGCCATGAACAGACTCCTTTTGGAAGCGGTCAATTAAATCGTGGCGAACAGAATAGACCAGTTTACTAGTAAATGCTAACTCAGTAATTGCCAGCCGCTACGGCGCAGCCATGGGATAAGATTTTTGAAGGCAAAACATAGAGGGCTCCGTAGACCAGTGTGAAAAGGCGACGAACAACCCACGCCATTAAAGAGAAGGTTGCATGCTTGCTAATTGCATTTCCAGGCACCGTTCTACATCATGAGGTTAACTTAAATGTTATAAGGCTTAACACGTGTTATATGACGCCAACCAAACGCCTGAGCAAGCCGCTCGGGACAAGATAGATGGGCGCTTGCGGGCATGTGGTTGGCACGTTCAAGGCAAGGGCTCGCTCGACTTCAATACTGATTTAGGCATCGCCGTACGTGAGTATCAGACACCGATTGGCCCCGCTGACTATGTACCGAAAGTAAAGAAACGGAAGCAGCATGGCGCCTAATAAACTTCCCATCAACATCGATGACTTACTCCACCACCGCACAGTGGAAAGCGAGAGAGTTGAGTATAAGGAAGGCTGGAACCCTGAATCTATCCTGCGTACCTTGTGTGCCTTCGCCAACGACTTTCACAACCTGGGCGGCGGTTATGTGCTGGTCGGGGTTGCGGAAGAGAATGGCCAGCCCCAGTTGCCGCCTGCTGGTCTGTTACCTGAACAAATCGATGCCATCCAAAAAGAGCTGTTAAACCTGGGGCATTCGGCCATTGCGCCGCATTATCATCCGCTAACCGCTACCTATGAGATTCAGGGCAAAACTATTCTGGTCCTGTGGGCCCCAGGTGGGGAATCACGCCCCTATAAAGCCAAAGCCAGCTTGAGTAAGAAGGGTGATTGGGCCTATTACCTGCGTAAACATACCAGCACGGTTAAAGCATCAGGCCAGGATGAGCGCGAGCTGTTAAGCTTGGCGGCAACTGTGCCCTTTGATGATCGCTATCGCCAAAGCGCGGACTTAAGTGATCTTTCGCCCTACTTGATGCGTGATTTTTTGCACGATATTGGCAGTGAGTTATTGGCTGAAGCCCGCGAGCTGGATATTGAAACCCTGGGCCGCCGAATGAACGTGGTGGGTGGGCCAAGCGAAATGGCCTTTCCTAAGAATGTCGGCCTACTGTTTTTTAATGAGCAACCCGAGGAATTTTTTCCAGCCACTCAGATAGACGTGGTGTACTTTCCAGATGGTGCTGGTGGTGACCATTTCGAAGAAAAAATCTTCAAGGGCCCGCTGGGCCGCATCACTCGCGATGCCTTGGACTACATTAATCGCAACTATTTAAAAGAGGGCGTAACCAAACACGCTGATCGACCTCAGGCGGAGCGTTTTTGGAATTTCCCGCTGGCTGCCATTGAAGAGGCGGTGGTGAATGCGGTGTACCATCGTTCCTATGAAATTCGTGAACCCATTGAAATACGCATCGATGGCCAAGAGCTGGTAGTGCTGAGCTTCCCTGGGCCAGACCGTTCTATCCGCTTACAAGACCTGCAGGCAGGCAAAGCAGTCAGCCGCCGTTACCGTAATCGGCGCATTGGCGAGTTTTTAAAAGAGTTGGATTTAACGGAAGGCCGTTCAACGGGCGTGCCAAAGATCCTTCGAGTCATGAAAGCGAACGCTTCTCCAGAGCCGATATTCGAAACCGACGATGATCGCAGTTACTTTGTCATTCGTTTGCCAGTTCACGAAGGATTCCTTGTTGATACAGCGGGAGTAGCCGAAGTCACCCCCGAAGTCACCCCCGAAGTCACCCCCGAAGTCACCCCCGAAATGTTACGCCTGCTGGGGGCGTTGGAGGGTGAGATGGGTAGAGTAGATTTAATGGCGGCCTTGGGGCTGCAAGATGAAAAGCATTTCAGAGAACATTATCAGCAAAACGCCATTCAACAGGGGTTAATCGAGATGACGATCCCTGATAAACCCCGTAGTCGTCTGCAAAAATACCGATTAACCGTTTTAGGTCAGCGAGTGCTGGCCATCAAGGATATGCATTAATGAACACTGCCCCTATTATTTCCAAGGTCTGGAGCTTCGGTACCACGCTACGCGCAGCGGGGCTTGTAGTATTTGTTGTCTAAAGGCCTTTCAACTTCTCTTCATCCAAGGCCAGCGGCGCTTGGCTGGTGTGTTGATTTGTTCAATAGCGTTGGTCAGCGCCAGCATGATGGTGCTTAACTGGCGGTGGCAAACGGCGCTACTCAGCACGCCGGGGCACTGCTTGAGGAGTAAGTCACACTGCTGTGAGGCAATGAATATTTGCTCGGTGACGGGAGGGGCGAAGAGCGGCTTCGCTTGCTGGCTGCAGCGGGTTAGTTCCCGTGACAGTAGGGTGAGCATGCTGGTGTCTAGCCAGCAGGGCAGCGGGTCGTCTAGCCGACCGGCAATCGAGTGTTGCACTGCTTCGAAAGAGGTGCGTAAAAAAATCAACGTTTGGCGAAGCTGACGCTGCTCACTAGTCATGGTGCTTTTCCATAGGACTTTTCCATCGTACTTACTCGCATCACAGTACTTGCTCACATCACACTACTTATCGTTAGCTCAACTGAACGTCACCTAAGAGAGATGATAGACCTAAAATAGAGATCTAAAAGATAGTGTTTCTCATTTGCATATTTGGTGACGATAGCGCTGGTTAATCGTACTGTCAATCTTGGGCTATCAATGCGGTTATCTATTCGCTACTTATCCATTGCCTGATAGAGCTGCCAATCGTTGTTAGTGAGTGGCTCGGCGCCGTGTTGAGTGACCGCCACGGTATCACTGATCCCTACGCCCCACTGACCAGGAACGCGTAGGCAGAGCGGTAAGTGGAAGACCATGTTCTCTTCGAAAGGGCGGTGCAGGCCTTGGGCAATATAGCCGGTGCCTTCAACCCAGCTAGGAGGGAACTGCGCACCCACAGCGTAGCCAAATACCCCCGAGAAGAACAGTTGATCACGGGTAGGTGCCAGCAGGGCATCCGCTGCCTTCGCGGCATCATCAAAGGTGTTGCCTGGTTTCATATGGCTGCACAGGGTCTCGAACAGCGAGCGGCACAAGTCGCGGGTGGCGGTTAATTCAGCGCTAGGTTTTCCAGTCACCGCTGTGCGCATCATCGGCGCGGTATAGCGCTGGTAAGCGGCGCCAAATTCTAAAAATATCGGTTCATTGGGCTGTATGACGCGGCGCTTATGGTTAACGTGAATCACCCCGATGCGGTGCCCGCTGGTCACGATAGGCTGCAAACTCATGAACTCGCTGCCGTTCTCTAGCAGTGCTTTAGCACCGATGGCCGCAATATCGTTATCAGTCATGCCAGGGCGAATAGCGGCCATCGCAGCCTCTAAACCTGCCGCAGTGATTCGTGCACTTTCGCTGAGCATTTTAAGTTCGGCGCTACTTTTAACAATGCGAATCGTATCGAGCAGGTCACCTGCTTCGCAAAAGCGCTCTTTACCCACCGAGCGGGCCAGCGCGTCCATCACGCCCACTCGCAAACCGCTGCTCCAGCCATCAATGCCAATTTGCTTGCAAGCAGTGAGTAAATCCGCGAGCGGCGTGATGATCTCATCCAGATTTTCCCATCGGTAACCAATGATTTCGTCGACACGAGCGGTGACCACTGCTGCCCCTGTTTCAATGGATGCCACTTGCAGTACCAGCTGTGTAGGTGTGCACACTAAGCAGGCGTGTACCGATACCTCGAAGGTGTGATAGCCGGTTAAGTAGTTAATGTCGGCAGGGTCGGTGAGCAGTAATGCATCCAGCCCGCGTTGTGTCATTGCATGGCGCACTTTGTCTAGGCGCGTTTGGTATTCGGCAGGTGCAAAGGGCAACTCACTTTGGGCAAGCGTCTCGGCAAGGGCGGTGCGGTAGTGTTGATAATCCATAGCGGTCTCCGGTGGGGGCTATGGTGAGTATAGGCAGCTGCTCTAGCGTTACACCGCTGTGGTTATCAACGCTAGCAATAGTAGCGAGTTGTGCCTCAATCGTACCCGGTAATAAGACGCGCACAGGAAGCACGTGGCCTCGCCCTCAATGGGAGCGGTGCATAAAAATGTGCGGTGATTATTTTCAGCGTGATGAGCGTGTGTTTTATGTCCGAGTGTTGCTTTTTTAATAACATTTGTCTTGTGGGGAAAGGTGTTATTCGCCTCTATAAGCCCATTTAATGCTGTTGCTTGCGCATTTGTACGTCGGTCTATATGATCAGATTGGTTAAAATAATCAACAAAAGGAAGGTGGCAAATGCAACCT
Organism: Halomonas sp. MS1; assembly: GCF_024182575.1. Classification (NCBI taxonomy): domain Bacteria; kingdom Pseudomonadati; phylum Pseudomonadota; class Gammaproteobacteria; order Oceanospirillales; family Halomonadaceae; genus Halomonas; species Halomonas sp. MS1. The sequence continues at coordinate 975,040 of NZ_CP098926.1, read as the reverse complement.
CAAGCGTCTTCTGGTCATGTCGCGTCTTACTACGCGGCATCGTCAAACTCCACATCTCAAAGGCCCATGCTGGAGGGGGATGTTGAATGTGATGTTTGTGTCGTGGGGGCTGGCTTTACAGGCATCTCTGCAGCACTACATTTGGCGGAGCGTGGTCATCGGGTAGTGGTGCTGGAAAGCGTGGCGATTGGCTTTGGGGCGTCCGGGCGCAACGGTGGCCAGATCGTTAATAGCTATAGCCGTGATATGGATGTTATCGAGAAACAAAACGGCGCTGAAACCGCTCGGGCACTGGGTGCGATGGCATTTGAGGGTAACCAGATTATCCGTCAGCGCATTGAAAAGTATCAGATCGACTGCGACCTAAAAGAAGGCAACTTGTTTGCTGCTTGTAACAAGAAACAGTGGCAAGGCTTAAAGGAGCAAAAAGCTTTATGGGAGCGCTACGGCCATCAGAAACTTGAGCTGTTGGAAGGTGAAGAGGTCAGACGAGAAATAGGCAGCGATCGTTATGTGGGTGCGTTGGTGGATCACTCTGGTGGGCATCTTCATCCTCTCAATTTAGTGTTGGGGCAGGCGGCAGCGTTGGAGTCGTTAGGTGGCAAGATTTTTGAGCACTCCCCCGTGACTCGCGTGGAGCACGGTGAACCGGTGACGCTGCATACCCCCAAGGGTCGCGTGACCGCTCAACGGGTCGTTATGGCTGGCAATGCCTATTTGCAAGGGTTGCTACCCAAGCTGGAAAGCAAGGCGATGCCGTGCGGCACCCAGATCATTACCACTGAGCCGTTGTCTGCAGAGTTAGCTGCACGATTACTACCTAACGATAAAGCAGTAGAGGATTGTAATTATCTCTTGGATTACTACCGCCTGACCGCCGATAACCGTTTGCTATATGGCGGTGGAGTGAACTATGGCGGGCAGGAGTCCGCCAGTATTGAGGCAGCTATTCGACCGAAAATGCTGTCTACCTTTCCAGAGCTTGGCGATGTCCGCGTCGATTACGCCTGGAGCGGTAACTTTTTGCTGACACTCAACCGCCTGCCGCAGTTTGGCCGCATTAATAGCAACGTTTACTACGCCCAGGGGTACTCTGGCCACGGGGTAACGTGCTCTCATCTGGCTGGCAAGTTAGTGGCAGAAACGATTAGCGGTGAAGAGACGCGTTTTGAAGCTTTTGCACAGATTTCCCACCTGCCAATGCCTGGCGGACGGTTGTTACGTGTTCCGCTTTCCGCGATGGGAGCGTGGTTCTACGCCATGCGTGACCGGCTGGCTGTTTAGCGCTGATTAGTTTGAGGATTGCTTGGAAGCGGGCTGGCGAATACGTTCGTCAGCCCGTTTTTATTTGCCACGGATGCTCACGGATAACACGGCATAAAAAGCTAATAGAAGAACGGAGATAGCAGCATAAGATAGGCAGAAGCAATAAAAGAGAGACGCCGAGCAGCGCCTCTCTCTATTCTCTTGGTGGGTTCTATTGGTGGTTTATCAGCTTATACGTGGCGCAGGTACCAGTCATACTCCATGGCACTAACTTCGCGCATGGTTTCGGCGCGCTCTGCTTGGCGGTTGGCAATGAACACTTCAATAAAGTCTTCGCCAAGCTGTTCGCCAAGTACACGGTTGTTGCTTAACAGGTGCAGCGCTTGGGTCCAGCTGTTAGTTAGCTGGGGTGCGATTTGGTCATAGGCGTTGCCGATGATTGGCTCCGCAGGTGTAGTCTGCTGAGTTAGGCCATGGTGGATAGAGGCCAGTACGGTGGCCAGTAACAGGTAGGGATTAACATCGGCACCCGCTACGCGGTGTTCTATGCGCCGCGCTTCTTTTGGCCCGGCGGGAACGCGTATGGCCACAGAGCGGTTATCGTATCCCCAGGTAGGTGCCAAGGGCACATAGAGTCCTTCCTGAAAACGGCGGAACGAGTTGAGGTTGGGAGCCAGCAGTGCCATGGAGTCTGGCATCAGCTCCAGCAGTCCTCCTACGGCGTGTTGCAGTGCGGTGCTCTCCAGCGGATCGTCGCCGTTTTCGGCAAAGATATTGTGTCCGTCACTATCTACCAGACTGACGTGAACATGAGTGCCGCTACCCGCTTCTAAGCCGTAAGGCTTGGCCATAAAGGTAGCTTCAAAGCCGTGCTTTAATGCAACGCCCTTGATCAATCGCTTGAGTAGTACCGAGTGGTCGCAGGCGCTTAACGCATCATCTGTGTGAATCAGGTTGGCTTCAAACTGGCCGGGTGCACACTCTTTCAATACCGTATCCAGCGGCAAGCCTTGCGCCTGGGCGGCACTCTGCAAGTCATTGATAAACTCAGCGTACTCGTCTAGCTCAAGCACCGAATACAGCTGACTTTGAGTGGCCCGCTCGCCGCTGCAGGGAGACTGCGGTGGCTGAATCAAGTTTTCTTCGTCGCGTAAACGATCAACCAGATAAAACTCTAACTCAAGGGCGACGACAGGGGTTAAACCACGCTCGGAGAACTGCTCAAGAATGCGCCGCAGAATCTGGCGAGGATCGGCAAAAAATGGCGCGCCGTCCATCTCCTCCATGGTCATCAATAGCTGGCCATACTGGTTGTTATTCATCCAGGTGACCGGATTGAGCGTGCCGGGAATGGCGCGACATACGCGGTCGCCGTCGCCGCTGGAAAGCCCCAGCCCCGTCTCTTCAACGGTGTTGCCATTGATGTCCAACGCAAATACCGAAGCAGGCAAATAGATGCCTTTTTCAAACACTTTGCCAAGGTTATCGCTAGGGATGCGTTTACCACGAATGACACCGTTAAGATCACTGATTAACAGGTCGATGCTGGTGATCTCTGGGTGACTGTCAAGAAAGTCCGAGGCTACGTTTTGAGCGTCTATGTTATTGGCAGAGGACATACGTTGTACCTTATTTTTATGCCGTTTTAGTTGTGTTTCTGCTAACAGTATCCTTGCTTCGGTAGTCGTCTGTGTCAAATATTTAATAACAAAAATAGTGTCATTATTTTTTGTCGGTAACGGATGTGTTTTTTAATTCATTGTTTATCAATGGCTTAATATGTTTTTTCATAAAAATGCTATTTTGCTATTGGAAAATAAAACAAGCCACGCTATGTTGAAGTGACTGTTGAATAAAACATAACAACTGACAAAGTGGTTTGACTATGCAAGCAACGCATTCCCCACGCCCACTGGTGGGTGTTATCGCCTGCTGCCGAGAAGTGGAAGGCCATCCCGCGCAGATAGTGACCGATAAATTCCTGCAGGCGCTTTACCACTACGGCATCACGCCGGTGATTCTTCCTGTGTTAGCCGCCGATACATTGACGCCCGAGCAGCATGCTGAACAGGCCATTGCTCTGTTGGGCAGCCTGGATGGCTTGCTGCTAACTGGCAGTTATACCAACGTCGCTCCTGACCGCTATGGGGCTGAGCGCGCCCCAGAGAATACCCGTGCTGACGCACGGCGCGATGAGGCGGCACTTTGCTGGGTGCACGAGGCGTTACGTCAGGCGTTGCCTCTATTTGGCATTTGTCGCGGCTTTCAGGAAATGAATGTCGCCTTTGGAGGCACCCTTCATCAGGCAGTTCAAACGCTACCAGGCATGCTCGATCATCGTGAGCCGCCCGCTGACGACATGGCGGGCCATTATGCGCCCTCTCATACGGTAAAGATCCGCCCGGATGGCGCCCTGGCGGCGCTCTATAGCAGCGAGCATGCTGAGGTGAATTCACTGCATCAGCAGGGGATTGATCAGCTTGCACCAGGTCTGGAGGCAGAAGCCTGGGCACCTGATGGATTAGTTGAAGCGATTTCGGTGCGCGACGCTGCTGCGTTCGCCCTGGCTGTGCAGTGGCACCCGGAGTGGCGTCCTAAAGAACATCCTTTCTATGACGCACTCTTTCAGGGGTTTGCGGCGGCCTGCCGTCAGCATCGTACCCAACGCGCCACCCAGCCAGTTAATAGCTGAATGCTTGTTGCAACGACTTGAACAGGAGCCGACCTATGCAGACCCAGGACTATCAGGCGTTGGATCGCCAACACCACCTTCATCCATTCACGGACTTTAAATCACTTGGCGAAGAGGGTAGCCGCATCATCACCCACGCCGATGGGGTATACATTTACGACAGCCAGGGCAATCGTATTCTTGATGGTATGGCGGGACTTTGGTGTGTCAATCTCGGTTACGGGCGACAGGAGTTAGTTGATGCCGCCAGCGAGCAGATGCAGCAACTGCCGTATTACAACAACTTCTTTAAAACCACCCACCCTCCGGCAGTAAAGCTGGCCGCTAAACTGAGTGAGCTGGCACCCGAGCATATCAATCATGTGTTCTTCACGGGTTCCGGGTCTGAAGCCAATGATACCGTGCTGCGCATGGTGCGGCGCTATTGGGCGATCAAAGGCAAGCCGGAGAAGCAATGGGTCATCTCGCGTGAAAATGGTTATCACGGCTCTACTGTCGCGGGCATGAGCCTTGGTGGCATGGCGCCGATGCATGATCAAGGTGGCCCGTGTGTGCCGGGGATTAGCCATATTTGCCAGCCTTACTGGTTTGGTGAAGGGCGCGACATGAGTCAGGAAGCCTTTGGCAAGCAGTGTGCCCAAGCGTTAGAAGAGCAAATTCTGGCGTTAGGTGAAGATAAAGTGGCGGCTTTTATTGCTGAGCCGGTGCAGGGCGCAGGTGGTGCGATCATTCCACCAGACAGCTATTGGCCCGCGGTGAAAGAGGTGTTGGCCAAGTACGATATTCTGTTGATTGCCGATGAAGTGATTTGCGGGTTCGGGCGTTTAGGCGAGTGGTTTGGCAGTACTCACTATGGCTTACAACCTGACCTGATGCCGATTGCCAAAGGGTTGTCGTCGGGCTATCTGCCCATTGGCGCGGTGCTGGTGGGAGATCGCGTGGCCGATACGCTGATCGAAGACGGCGGTGAGTTCTTCCACGGTTTTACTTATTCCGGCCACCCTGTGTGTGCAGCGGTTGCGCTTAAAAACCTCGAATTGCTGGAAAGTGAACGGGTAGTCGAGAAAGTCCGCGATGAATTGGGGCCCTATCTGGCTAAGCGTTGGCAGGAACTGGCTGAGCATCCGTTAGTGGGTGAAGCCCGTTCGTTGGGCTTGATTGGGGCACTAGAGCTGGTCGCCGACAAGCGCACCGGTGAACGCTTCGATAAGTCTCTTTCCGCGGGCAACTTGTGTCGTGATTTGTGCTTTGAGCATGGCCTGGTGATGCGCTCAGTGGGCGATACGATGGTGATGTCTCCGCCGCTAATTATCACTCGCGATGAAATCGATGAATTGGTCAGTAAGGCACGTTTGGCGTTGGATAAAACCGCTGAAAAGCTGGCGATAACACACCCTATGGAGAGTGCATAATGGCGGCAGATACACCGAAAACCCTCGCCGACTGGCAATCAAAAGCCGCATCACTGAGCTTTGAAACGCGCGCTTTCATTAATGGTGAGTTTGTCGCTGCCGCTGATGGTAGCACGCTGAGCAGTATCAACCCTGCCACCGGACATGTTCTTGCTGAAGTAGCCAGCTGCGATGCTCAAGATGCTGAGCTTGCAACGCAAGCAGCCCGTGCAACCTTTGAAAGTGGTGTCTGGTCGCGTTGCCACCCGAGTAAGCGTAAGCGGGTGCTACTGCGTCTAGCCGAGCTGGTAGAGACACACCGCGATGAATTGGCGCTGTTAGATACGTTGGACATGGGCAAGCCGATTTCCAGTTCGCTAGGTGACTTGGCAGGCACCGTCGCCTGTTTGCGCTATCAAGCGGAATGTATCGACAAGCTTTACGGTGAAGTGGCTCCTACTGGCGATCGTGCGCTAGGGTTGGTGCTGCGCGAGCCAATGGGCGTTATCGCTGCCATTGTGCCGTGGAATTTCCCACTAATGATGACGTCGTGGAAGATTGCTCCGGCACTGGCGGCGGGCAACAGCGTCATTCTCAAGCCGTCGGAAAAATCACCTTTGTCAGCGCTGCGCTTGGCCCACCTTGCCAAGGAAGCGGGTATTCCCGATGGTGTCTTTCAAGTGCTGCCAGGGTACGGCCATACGGTGGGCAAGGCTCTGGCACTTTCCATGCAGGTTGATGGTCTGGCGTTCACTGGCTCCACTGGCGTGGGTAAACAGCTGATGCAGTACGCCGGACAATCCAACCTGAAACGCGTGTTTCTGGAGTGCGGCGGCAAAAGCCCCAACATCGTTTTCGCCGACTGCCAACACCTTGATGCCGTCGCGCAAAGCGCTGCGGAAGCTATTTTCCACAACCAAGGCGAAGTCTGTATTGCCGGTTCGCGCCTGCTGGTGGAAAACAGCATTCGCAAAGATTTTGTGGCTCGCGTAGTGAAAGCTGCTGAGCACATGCAGCCGGGAGACCCGCTCGATCCGGGTAGCTTCATGGGTGCCATGGTTGATGAAGCGCAGTACCAACGCGTACTGGCGTATATTCGCCAAGGCGAAAGCGAAGGTGCCACCCTGAAGCTGGGCGGCGAACCTAGCGATTCCAATGGGTATTTCCTGCCGCCGACGGTCTTCGATGATGTGACTCCCGACATGTGCATTGGCCGCGAAGAAATATTTGGCCCTGTACTGAGTGTGTTTGGGTTCGACAGCGAAGAGCAAGCCATTGCGCTGGCCAATGACAGCGACTACGGCCTTGCTGCGGGCGTTTGGAGTCAAGATATTGACCGCATCATGCGGGTCTCTCGGCGGCTGCAATCCGGTCAGGTCTATGTGAATAACTGGGCCGGTATCGATCAGACCGTTCCCTTCGGCGGTGTTAAGCAGTCGGGCAATGGACGCGATAAATCGCTTCACGCGCAGGAGAAATACTGTGAAGTGAAGACGGTATGGATGTCGCTTAGCCCTTAAAACATCTTTACCACGTATTGATTTGAGTCATCCACAGCGCCAGACGCCGCCGTATAAGCGGTGGCTCTGGCCATGGCTTCCCTGTGCCTGAGCGCCGTATCAGAAAGGTAATAACAATCTCTGCGATGGTCTCTGCAATGGTCTCAGCGATGACCAGCACAACGGCTTCTAACGCGGTTACATCACTATCAACACCAACAACAAGCAAATGCTGAGTGAGGACATTATGTCGACCGACACCACTGTTAAGGAAGATCAGGAAATACCACGGCCAAGTTTAAAAGCGACCATGATCCCCATTGTGTTTATGGCAGCATCTTTGGGCGTATTTATTGGCTACTTCGAAACGGATCCGCACTTGCCGCTGTTTTTAAGTGCGATTGTGGCAACGGCGGTGGCCCTTGCGACGGGTAGCCGCTGGAAACAGCTTGAAGCGGGCATCATGCGCTCTATTGGCCTGACGACTCAGGCGATTGTCATTCTGATCATTATCGGCACCATTATTGGCTACTGGATTGCCGGTGGGATTGTGCCCACGATGATCTATTACGGCCTGAGCATTCTGGCACCTGATTACTTTTTGGTCGCGGCGTGCTTAATTTGCTGTTTGGTATCGTTGGCTGGTGGTAATGCCTGGACGGCGGCCGGCACCATTGGTATCGCCTTGATGGGCGTCGGTGAAGGGCTAGGCCTTAACCCGGCAATGGTCGCGGGAGCCGTGATCTCCGGCGTGTATTTTGGTGACAAGATTTCTCCGCTTTCCGAAACCACCAATATGGCGCCAGGTGTGGTTGGTGTCGATCTGTTTGAACACATTCGCTATATGCTTTACACCACGGTTCCTGCGTTAGCGGTTGCTCTGGTGCTTTACACCATTATTGGCCTGAACATGACGCCTTCCGGTGATGGCGCGGCACAGGTAAACGAGTTACAGCAGAGCCTCAATGAGCTGTTTATCATTAGCCCCTGGCTGCTACTGGTGCCAGCGGCCGTCATCGTGATGATGATTAAGAAAGTACCTGCCATTCCGGCACTTTCTATCGGTTCGCTGATGGGAATTGTCTGTGCAATTGTGGTTCAGGGCGTCCCGTTAGGCGATAGCTTTACTATTTTTGTGGAAGGCTACGCGGTAGACACTGGAAACGTTACGGTGGACGACCTGCTAACCAACGGCGGCGTTAGCGCCATGATGTGGACGGTTTCGCTGATCATTATCGCGATGAGTTTTGGCGGGATTCTTGAGTCAGCCGGGTTCTTTCGCACCATCGTGGAAAGTCTGCTCAAACTGGCCAAGACTACTGGCAGCCTGATTGCTACCACAGTGGCAACATCAATGGCCGCTAACGTCGTAGGTTGCGATCAGTATCTCAGTATTATTCTGCCTGCCCGTATGTATGCCAGCGAGTACAAGCGTCGCTCGCTCAAACTGAAAAACCTGTCTCGCACAGTGGAGGATGCAGGCACCATGACATCACCACTGGTGCCCTGGAATACCTGCGGTGCCTTTATGTTTGCCACGCTTGGGGTCAGTGCCTTTAGCTACGCGCCCTACGCCTTTCTGGCGCTGCTGAGCCCGATGTTCGCGATTATTTATGGCTTTACCGGCTTCCGTATCGCCTATGAAGATGGGGCGAAAACGGCAAGCGCCGACTCGGAGTTGGCGGGAGTTCGTAGCGCCTGAGTGGAACATAATGACTGACGCTGACTAAAACGATTATTTTTCAAAACGCCACGTTAATTGAGAGTTTGCCCCACAGCCGTGGGGTTTTTTTTGCGCTATTATGTGCCCGTCAATAGACCGTCAACGTAATTTAATTTACTTATTGATAGGGAGTGAAAAAAGCATGTCGGATGACGTGGGTGCGAGCTTGCGCTCCTTGCGCAAGCAGCGAGGGATTTCGCAGCGTGAACTGGCAAAGTTGTGTGGGGTTACCCACTCAAGTCTTTCGCTAATAGAGCAAGGAAAAGTTAGCCCATCAGTCAGTTCCCTGAAGAAAATCCTAAACGCATTCTCTATGAGCGTCGGTGATTTTTTTACGATGGATCTTGATAGTCAGGAGCAGATTTTCTATTCGGCGGATGACTTGGTTGATATCGCATCCGGTGATATTTCCTTCAAACTTGTCGGGGCAAATCGGCCTAATCGTGCGCTGGCGTTTATGGTGGAGCGATATCTGCCGGGGGCTGACACTGGGCAAGCCATGATTACTCACTACGGTGAAGAGGCTGGCTTTGTCGTAGAAGGCGAGATTGAAATCATTGTTGGCAGCACCGCCAGGCGCTTAGGGCCGGGGGAGTCTTATTATTTCAAGACAAGCGTTCCGCATCGTTTCCGAAATATTAGTGATGCCCCCTGCAAGATAATTAGCTGCGCTACGCCCGGTAAGGCGTTCTGATATTACTGGTTTGTATTGTGCGGCAATTGTCGCAGTAATGATGTTGTGCACATAGTTTGGGCACTGCCCAACGTTAGCGGGTGAGTAGAAAGAGTCCTTGCAGGAAATAGAAACCCCCAATACCGGTCACGATCCAGCGCGTCCAGGTGCGGAAGTTTGCATCAGTGAGGCGCTGCAAAATACGGTTGCCGGTGTGGGTGCCAAAAATCGCAAACGGCGCTGCTAGCAGCACAATACCCCATTCGCTGGCGCTAAGCGCCATGGCTGCGCCCAGATAAAAGAGAATCTTGATGCTGTGAGCCACCACCTGAATCATCGCCTTGGTGGCTACCACTTGTCGTCGATCCATTTGGGAGCGCACAAAGAAGATATCAATTAGTGGCCCAGAAACCCCCGCCGCAATGGTAAGGCTCCCAGCGGTAATGCCACAACCTAGCGCGTGGCTGGCGCGATTAGCATCTAAGTGAAACCAACGTTTGGGAATCCATACAAGTATTGGCATTAAGCCAATTAATAGGGAAACCGTCGCGGCATTGGGGCTATAGCTGAACAGCAGCAGCAAAGCTGCGGCGATCAACACGCCCAATGTCATCAGCATAACAATCCGCCAGACAATAAAGCGTCTTGATAACCATGCTCGCGATCCGTTAGACGTGAGCTGAATCACCCCATGTACGGCCATGGCAGTTCCTGCAGGAAACATGATCAGCAGAAACCACAGCAGTACTAAGCCGCCCGCCATGCCAAATACGCCAGACAGCATCGATGTCAAAAACACGACACTAATTAAGACCAAGCCACTCATTAGAGTCATAGAAGAGGCGCTTAACTACGACAGAACGGCCAGACTTGATAAAACTTGCGGCACTGAAACTCTGCTTCGCAAGCGTTGAGCTGTGCTCGGTAACGGTTAGCGCGGGCTGCTACTTGGCTGCCTGCACGCAGCACGTGGGGTTTGCTGCGGTAAGTACCCCGCTGGTAGCCGCCCGCGCCTTCATGGTAAGCGTAGTAAAGGTGTTCAGGGTTACTCAGCGAGATACCTGCCTGCTGCTGTGAGCGGCGGTTATACCAGCCAATGAAATCCGTGGCGTGCTTCATATGGGTTCGGCGGGCAAACAGGCTGCCCGCTTGATCCTCATACTCCTCCCAAACGGGGTCTTGGGCTTGGGCATAGCCTTTGGCGGAGGAGGGGCGTGGGCCGGGAATAAAGCCTAGGTAATACTTGCGGTCCGGGCGCACATGGCTGCGAAATGAAGACTCCTGCTGAATAAATGACATCTGCGTGGCAATCGGTGTACCCCATTTCTCTTCGGATTCCTGGGCATAGTCATACCAGCTTGGCTGCTCACGAAAGATTTCACAGATATTGCTCTGATCTTCCGGCGGGCTGGGAGCAAAAATTGCGCAGCCTGAAACTGCCAGCACGGCGCACAGCACCATCAATAGGCGAAGCGTTGAGAGAAGCACCGAATTATCAACAGGGTGGCGCATGGCAAAATCCTTGTGAATAAGTTTTTTTTACTAGGCATACAGTGTGATGCTCAACACGGTCTAAGCCTACCTCGCCTAGCGAAGTAGTAACTCTAAACAGCGCCGCAGCCGTTGGGCTTCACGCACTAAAGTTTCTCCCGATAGCATGCCCACGCCCATTACCAATCCTGTACGTGAGTCCTTGTCAGCGCACACGGGGCTTAACGGGCGAACAATTAAGTGTTCTTTGAGCAGTGCTTGGGCAAGTGCTACATCATTAACCCCGGGTTCAAACTCAACGCACAAGCTAATCGCGCTAGTCGGGGGGGACACATTGCGTACTTTGGGTAGTGAGCTAAGCTGGTCGTGCAGCACCTGCTGACGGCCTAGATAGTCGCGCTGGATGCGGCGACACCAGACGTCTAAGTCACCATCAAAAATAAACTGCGCCAATACCGCTTGATCAAGCATACGGCCTTCGCGAAACAACTCGCTGCGTAGGCGGTTCATTGGACCTGCCAAATGGCGTGGCACCACCAAATAACCAAGCCGCAGGCCGGGAAACATCATCTTAGAGAATGAGCCTACCAGTAAATGGCGTTCCGAGTTGGGATCAAACAGCAGGTTAGTGTGATCGTCGCGGGTGAATTCGTAGTCATCCTCTACCACATAGGTGGGCGATAAAGCGTCACAGAGCTGCTGCTTATGAGCAGCGCGTGTGGGCACGCTGAGCGGATAGTGATGAGAGCCGGTCAAATACGCGAGCGCAATATTACCGGTCGTCTGCGGTAACTCATGCCCACTATCGGAATACCAAGGCAGCATCTCAATCGAAAGCCCTGTTGCAGTGAATACATTGCGTGCCCCCCAATAACAGGGCGATTCCATCGCCACGGTATCGCCCACATCGGCCAATGCCATGGCGCATAGCTCAATACCGTTATGGGTACCATCGGTGATGATGATCTGCTCAATATCGCAATGAATATTGCGCCAGCGCGCCAGAAACTCACGGATTGCACGCTTAAGCGGCCCATAGCCACCGGTAGAGTAAGAGAGCAGTAAGGCATTTTGCGGCACGGTGACGCTGGCATACAGCTGACGCCACTTGCGCATTGGAAACTGGGCGATATCCGGTATGCCAGGCACAAAAGCGCCGCTTTGCACAGTGCTGGCGCCAGGTCCTTGTAGTACTCGCTGGGCACGCCGAGAGAGCTGAATATCTGTTTTGACAACACTGGGAGCCATCGGCTTCGACGTCCAAGTGCCTTGACCATGGGCCGTTTTCAATAACTGCTCGTCAAGTAACGTAGCTATCGCCAGGGCCAGGGTTTGGCGCGCAACGTTGATCGACTCTGCCAGCGCCCGGTGGGAAGGTAGTCGAAATCCCGTGGGCCACTGGTGGGTGATGGCTTGGCGTAACGCCTGCTCAATTCGCACCTGTTTACTCAGCCGCTCGGGTTGGAGTGCATAAAGTTGTACAAATTGGTGCACGACTTGCTTGCGATCCATGGCGGGCCTCTATCTTTTGCGCTAAGTCCGCAGCTGCGGGGTGTCTGGACGAAAGTAGTATATAAAAATTGCACTTCATTGGTGCGTTTGAAAAGTGGTCTAGTCGAACATAAAGGTGGTGCATTCGTATTCTTAACGTCGCCTGCTAGCGTGTCGCCATTCCGTTAGCCGGGATCAGGATACTGCTCCTAAGAGCGTTAATGACAACATCCAATAACTTGCAGGACTCTGTGCTATGACCACACCCTCTTCCGAACAGGATAAGCTCGTCCGGGTGCTAGCCCGTGGCGACGTACTAGCCCTTGCCTTTGGTGCAATGATTGGTTGGGGCTGGATTGTACTCACCGGTACCGCTATTCAATCGGCTGGCAGTATCGGTGCTATTTTAGCGTTTATCATTGGTGGTTTAGCGATCGTTCTTGTCGGTCTTACCTATGCGGAGCTGGCGTCGGCGATGCCTAAGGTAGGCGGCGAGCATGTCTACAGCTATCGCGCTTTAGGTCATTTGCCCTCATTTCTGTGTACCTGGGCGATTATTTTAGGCTACTTGAGTGTTGTCGCTTTTGAAGCGGTCGCACTGCCCACAGTGATCGAGCACCTAGCACCAAATTATGCGGTAGGCCACTTATGGACCATCGCCGGGTGGGAAGTTAAAGCCACCTGGGTAGCCGTTGGCGTGGGCGGCTCGCTCGCTATGATGATTATCAATTACTTTGGCGTTACCACCGCCGCTTTGCTGCAAAAGGTAGTGACTAGCTTAATTCTACTAGTCGGCGTTCTGTTTATCACCGGCGCGCTGTTTGAAGGTGAAGTCATCAACATGATGCCGCTGTTCACTCAAGCGGACACGGGTGTTGTTGCCGGTATTGTTGCCGTGTTGGTGATGGTGCCGTTCCTATTCGTAGGTTTCGATGTTATTCCCCAGGCTGCCGAAGAGATCAACTTGCCTTACAAGGCTATCGGCAAAGTGCTGATGATGTCCGTCATTCTGGCGGTAGTGTGGTATGCGCTGATTATCCTTGCCACTAGCCTCGCGCTAAACAACACGGAGCTGGCTGCTAGCACTCTCAGTGTGCCTGATGCGATGGGCAGCTTGTTTAATGCGCCGTGGGCCAGCAATTTAATGGTACTGGCCGGTATCGCGGGCATTATTACTAGCTGGAACGCCTTCTACATTGGTGGTTCTCGCGCTATTTATGCCTTGGCTAAAGCGGGCATGTTGCCAGCGCTGTTCGCTAAGCTGCACCCACGCTACAAAACCCCCACTAACGCAATTTTTCTGATGGGTTTCCTGTCGAGTATAGCGCCATTCTTCGGCCGTCCGGCGCTGGTATGGATCGTTAATGCCGGTGGCTTAGGTATCGTGATTGCTTATCTGTTTGTTGCGATTTCCTTTGTGGTGTTGCGCGTTCGTGAGCCGGAGATGCCGCGCCCATTCCGTATTCGTAACGGCAAATTGTGCGGCACGCTGGCGATCATACTTTCGTTTGGGATGGCGTGCCTTTATCTGCCGGGCAGCCCAGCGGCACTGAGTGGTGCTGAGTGGTCAATTTTTGCAGGCTGGTCATTGCTTGGCGTCGCTCTATATATCCATGCGCTGCGCACCTACGGCCGTGCCTACAGCGATCAACACATGATGGCTGATCTGTAAGCCGTTCAAACCGTTTTAAGGAGCACGCGATGAGCTTTATCGAACAGTGGTTACACGATGCAGTACCCACTCTGGTGGGTGGCGAGTGGCGCAAGGGCCAACAGACCTTTGCCGTCGATAACCCCGCAACCGGCGAGACGATTGCCCGGGTTGCCGACTTAGGCGCTGATGACGCCCGCGACGCAGTGGCCGCGGCGTATGCCGCTGGGCCAGCCTGGCGCGCAACGCCAGTGAAACAGCGCTCGGCATTGCTGCGCCGCTGGTTTGAACTGATCAATGAACACGCCGATGACTTAGCTCGCTTGATGACCCTGGAGCAGGGCAAGCCGCTAGCAGAAGCCAAGGGCGAAGTGACTTACGGCGCCTCATTTATTGAGTTTTTCGCTGAAGAAGCCAAGCGTATGGCCGGGGAAACCTTGCCTAGTCACGGCGCAGATAAGCGCCTTATGGTGCTGCGCGAGCCGGTCGGCGTGGTAGCAGCGATTACCCCGTGGAACTTCCCCCTGGCGATGATTACCCGTAAGTGTGCCCCGGCCTTGGCCGCAGGCTGCACCGTGGTGATTAAGCCCGCCGAAGCGACGCCGTTAACCGCGTTGGCAACGGCCTACTTGGCGCTTGAAGCAGGCCTGCCAGCCGGCACTATTAACGTGATTACCGCCTCAAAACCAGCAGCGGTGGGTGAAGTGCTCACCACCGACTCACGGGTGCGTAAAGTCTCGTTTACTGGCTCGACCCCTGTGGGTAAACACCTGCTCGCTCAGTGCGCGAGCACGGTGAAGAAAACCGCTATGGAACTGGGCGGCAACGCGCCGTTTATCGTCTTTGATGACGCTGATGTGGACGCCGCCGTAGAAGGGGCGATTGCCTCAAAATTCCGTAATGCCGGGCAAACTTGCGTGTGTACCAACCGCTTCCTAGTGCAGGACGGGGTTTACGACGCGTTTGTCAGCAAGCTGACCGAGCGTGTTAGCGCGCTGAAGGTCGGCGATGGTTTAACGGAAGGCAGCACTATCGGCCCGCTGATTAACCAAGCGGCGGTAGAAAAAGTGCAGCGTCACGTAGACGACGCGGTAAATCACGGAGCGCGACTGCTCTGCGGTGGCAAGCCCCACGCCGCAGGCGAGCGCTTCTTTACCCCCACGGTGCTTGCTGACGTAACCACCCAGATGGCGGTGGCCGATGAAGAAACCTTCGGGCCCGTCGCGCCAGTGTTTCGTTTCCAGCGTGATGAAGAAGCGATTGCCATGGCCAACGATACCCCGTTTGGCTTGGCGGCCTACTTCTACGCCACGGGCTACCGCCGTATCTGGCACACCATGGAGCAGTTGGAATACGGCATGGTTGGTGTCAATGAAGGGTTGATTTCTACCGAACTAGCGCCGTTTGGCGGCGTGAAAGAGTCCGGATTGGGGCGTGAAGGTTCCCATCACGGGTTGGATGAGTTTACTGAGCTGAAGTACGTCTGCGTTGGCGGTCTATAAGGAAAACGATGATGAATAACCAAGAATTGAACGAACTGAAAAATCGCTATGTGGCCAACGGTGCCGCCACGCCTACCACCCAGTTTGCCGAGCGTGCTGAAAACGCCGAGTTATGGGATGCCGATGGCAACCGTTGGATCGACTTCGCGGGCGGTATTGGCGTGCTGAACCTGGGCCACCGCCACCCGAAAATTGTCGCGGCAGTAGAAGCGCAGCTCAAGAAAGTCATGCACACCAGCGCGGCGGTGATCTCCTACGCCCCTTACGTGCAGCTGTGCCAAAAACTTTGTGAACTGACGCCGGTGCGTGGCCCCGAGCGTAAAGCAATGCTGGTTAATACCGGTGCTGAAGCGCTGGAAAACGCCGTGAAGATCGCCCGCGCGGCGACTGGTCGTACAGGCATTATCACGTTCGACGGTGCTTTCCACGGCCGTACCATGATGACGCTGGCCATGACCGGTAAGGTACTGCCCTATAAGAACGACTTCGGCCCTATGCCGGGTGATGTTTTCCGCGCACCGTTCCCCAACCCGCTGCATGGCATCAGCGAAGAAGCGTCGTTAGACGCCATTCGTACGCTGTTCAAAACCGATATTGCCCCGCATCGCACAGCGGCTATCGTGATTGAGCCGGTACAGGGCGAAGGCGGTTTCTACATCGCCTCACCGGATTACCTGAAAGCGTTACGTGCGCTGTGCGACGAGCACGGTATTCTGCTGATCGCCGATGAAGTTCAGTCCGGCTTTGCCCGTACCGGCAAGCTGTTTGCGCTGGAACATAGCGGCATTGAAGCGGACATCCTCACTACCGCCAAGAGCCTGGCGAACGGCATGCCGCTATCGGCGGTTGTGGGTAGTGCCAAAGTGATGGACGCCTCTGGCCCCAACTCCCTGGGTGGCACCTACAGTGGTAACCCGCTCTCCTGCGCAGCGGCGCTGGCGGTCATCGAGGTAATCGAAGAAGAAGATATCCTGGCGCGCAGCGAACAGATGGGCAAAATGCTGGCCGAGCGTTTTGCAGTGTGGGAAGCGCGTTTCCCTGCCGTTGCCCACGGCCGCCAGCTAGGCGCCATGGCGGCGTTTGAATTGCTCAACAGCGACGGCAAGCCAGATCCGCAAATGACCGGCGCGCTGTGTGCCAAAGCCCGCGAGAAAGGCCTGATCCTGCTTTCCTGTGGTTTCTACGGCAACAGCATCCGCATTCTGGTGCCGTTAACCGTCTCTTCTGCAGTATTGGAAGAGGGCTTGAGCATTATCGAGGAGTCTCTGGAAGCGCTCAGCTAAACCGTCCTTCTAAGCATCATCAAACCCGTCATCGCCAAACAGTGAAAGCTGCTGGCGATTGGCGGGTTTTGTTTTTTTAGCGCGCTGAGTGGGCGGTCGTCGCTGGCTGGCGAGCTTATCCACAATGGCTCGGCTGGATTCCCTGGCCTCTGGCGTGCGACGCAGTTCATAGAGCAGCTTCTTCCAGTGCCGCGCTTCGGCTTCGAAATCGTTGGTGATGGGGTAGTCGGTGCCCGGTTGAAAGCCGAATCGCTGGCGTAGGCTTTCGGGTAGTGCCCAGGGCTTGGCGCGCCATTCCAAGGGCAGGGGCGCTAGTTCTGGCACCCAGCGGGCGACAAACTTGCCTGTGGGGTCGTTATCCTCCGCTTGTTTAATCGGGTTATACACCCGCAGCGTGTTAGTGCCGGTGGCACCTGCTTGCATCTGCACCTGGGGGTAGTGAATGCCCGGTTCGAAGTCGGTAAACAGACGTGCCAAGTGCAGCGCGGGTTTATACCAGTGCAGCCCCAGGCCGAAGGTGGCGTGGGAGATCAGCATGGCGCGCATGCGAAAGTTAAGCCAGCCGGTAGCGATAAGACTGCGCATACAGGCATCGACTAGCGGCACGCCGGTTTGGCCGTTCTTCCAGGCAATGAGGTTGGGGTGGCTGGGATCGCGCTCCCGCAGGCCGCGCAGCGCCGGGTGCAGCGTTTGATGCTCGATGCTTGGCTCACTTTCCAACTTCTGAATAAAGTGGCAGTGCCAGTAAAGTCGCGAGGTGAAGGCGCGTAGTGAGCGGGCCCAGGCGGTATCGTCGGCATGCTTCTGACGCTGACGGCGTAACGACTGGACAACTTCGCGCATGGAAAGCGTGCCCCAGGCCAAATGCGGTGAAAGCCGCGAACCAAACTCCCACGCTAACAGCGGCTTAGACAGCGAGCCGCGATAACGCCGCCCGCGTGCTTGCACAAAACTACGCCACAGTGCGCGGCCTTCGTTGCGCCCGCCCCGCTGGCGTTGGGGGCAAGGTGTGGTATCAAATCCCAGCGTTAAGGTAGGTAGTTGCTGAACTTTAAGGTGGTGAAAGGCTTCCCAGCCTGGGGCTGCTTGGGCGCTTTGCGGCGCGTGGCAGGTCGGGGCAGACATCAGCGTTTCCCAGTGGCTCTCCCAACGGGTTTGGTGCCCAGAGCGGCTGCTAAGTCCTCGTACTACACCGTGCTGGCGGGCTTCCCGCCAAGCTACACCGTTGGTTTGGCACCAAGCATGCACCTGTTTATCCCGCTCAAAGCTCCAGGCGTTGCCCGTTTCCTGATGAGAGTGAATGGCAATGTGGCCGTAGTGAGCTTTTAGGGCGTTCAGCAAATCGACAATATCACCTTGCCAAATACATAGCGGTAGGCCAATGGTCTCCAATGCGTTGGAAAGGTCGATTAGAGCGTCAGCGGCAAACTGCCAGTGGCGCAGGGCGCTATCAGGTGTTTGCCACTGGCCAGGTTCAATCGCAAAAACAGGCAGCACAGGGCCAGCCGCCGATGCACTGGAAAGCGGCGCATGATCATGAATGCGCATATCGCGTTTGAACCAAACGACCTGGATGGGTGCCTTAGCCATGCCGTATCCTGATGGTTGGGGTTTGCTCGGCATAACGCCTATTTTCCATAGAGCTTATTTGCCATAGAACTTATTTTTCATACCGTTTATTCGTCATAAAACCATGACGTTACCATCAAGGGATAGACGTCGTAAGCGGCAGGCCGCTACGCTAGCGTGTTAGACAAACTCAATAGGAGAGAGTGCATGTATATCGCCATGAACCGTTTTCGGATTGCCCCAGGCCGCGAAGAGGATTTTTTAGAGGTGTGGCGCAACCGCGATTCTCATTTGGATGAAGTGCCGGGTTTTAAACAATTCCAAATGCTGCAGGGCGAAAGCCAGGAAGACCACACCGTGTTTATCTCCCACAGTGTGTGGGAATCAGAAGAAGCCTTCCGCGCCTGGACCAAATCAGAAGCGTTCCGCAAGGCTCATGCTAACGCCAAAGCGCCGGAAGGTATCTATCTTGGCCCACCTAAGTTTGAAGGGTATGACGTGGTGCTGTAAGCCAAATCCAATAAGGTTGGCGCTGGAGATCCAGACGTTTGGGGGGAGTGTATCGGTATGGCGTTTTAACCCTCCCCCAGCGAGCCGCTTATCGCTCATGAGGCGACCTTGGCCTCCTCTTGGCCGCTCTGTTTGAGCGCTTCGGCAACGAAGCCATTTGCCTTACGCGCTTGTAGGAAACTCTCTACCCAAGCGATCACGTCCTGACGATCTCGCGGCAACGCCATGGCCTGCTCGATCTGGGTAAAAGCATCCGGCAACACGCGGTATGCTGAGTGCTCTTGAGCAAAACGTTCGAGGGGTTGACGCACTCCGGCGGCGGCTTCCAGGCCTTGATCGACAAACCAGTCAACGGCAGCCGTAGAAGTGGGGGCACGCACCAGCGATGCGCATTGCAAGGTGCGTGTTAGAAAGAGGTCATAGGCAGCCCCCTGCCCAACGGAGATGCGCACTCCCTCCTGGTCTAAATCCGTCACGCGCACGTTAGACGATTCCCTCGGCACTAAATATGTCCCTTCAATGATCACATAGGGGTCGGTAAAGCATATCGTTTCGGCCCTTTTGGGGTCTCGGGCTAGAAAGGCTAGATCCCAAGCATCCTCTCCCAGCGCGGTCACCACCTTACCAGCGGCGTCGAAGGGCACGAGGCGAAGCGGTACGTCGATCCATTCAGCCAATGCCCGAGCCAGGGCGACGGAGACGCCCGTCAGCTCGCCGCTGAAACTTTTTTGTGCCAAGACGGGATTGCCCAGGTTGATGGCAGCTCTCAATTCTCCACCCGGGGCCAGACGTCGTTTCAACTGATCGTTATTTAAAGCCATGACGGGTACCTTTTATGCTTGTAAATGTTGAAAAATGTCCCGGCGTTTACCGGGACGAAAAGAATCAACTCCTCAGGGAATGGGTATGCTGGTGATAAGTGCCCTTCAGTCGCCTTCTGGATTGCCAGTGGTGGGGGGCGATACTCTCATTCGACGACGCAGGATCGGGCCCAGGATATAGGGCAGTACTAATCCCAGTGTCGCAAAAGCCCACAAGCCGATAGCCAGTCCACTGCTCCATAGGATCATCCAGTCCCCATCGGAGATATCCATGGCATGGCGCAGGTTCTTCTCCATCTCGGGCCCCAGCAACAAGCCAAGGATCACCGGCACCAGCGGAATCTCCAGCTTGCGCAGAACGTAGCCGCCCACCCCAAAGGCCACCATGAAGTAGAGGTCAAAGATGGTGTTACTGATCGAGTAGATACCCACGAAAGCGATCATTGTGACGATCGGCAGCAGGTACATCGGTGGTACGGAAAGCAGCTTGACGAAGATGCCTACCAACGGAATATTGAGGATCAGCAGTAAGAAGTTACCAATTAACAGCGCAGCAATAACGCCCCAGACGATGTCGGCATTCTGGGTGAACATCAACGGACCTGGTGTGATATTCAACGAGATCAACAGCGCCAACAGTACCGCTGTGGTGCCGCTCCCCGGCACACCGAGGGTCAACATGGGAACCAAAGCACCGCTGGAAGCGCCATTATTACCCGCTTCAGGCGCTGCGACACCGCGAGGGTCACCCTCTCCGAAGTAGCCTTTCTTACCCAACACACGCTTTTCCAGGGTATAGCTGATGAAGCTACCCAACGAAGCACCGGCACCCGGTAGCACACCGGCAATAAACCCCAATACCCCACCCCGGAAGCTGGTGGGCAGGATATCGCGGATATCCCTCCAAGAGAGCGAAAGCTTGTTGACCTTCATCTTCTCCTTGCCGCCACCGGCTCGCTCTTCAATAAAGAACAGCAGCTCGGAAATAGCGAACAAGCCTACGATAGCGATGATGAAGTCGACGCCTTCGAAGAGTTCGAGCACGCCGAAGGTGTAACGCTGAACGCCAGTATTATCGATACCCACAGTGGCAATCATTAGACCAATACAGGCGGCGACCACCGTTTTGATAGGGTTTTTGCCGGTAATGCCACCCAAAGTAGCGAACGCTAACAAGAAGAGCGCGAAATACTCCGCAGGGCCGAACGTCAGAGCGAAATTAGCCAGCAGCGGCGCCAGCAAGATCAAACCGACGGTGGCCACCAGGCTACCAATGAAGGAGGCCACTGCCGAGATAGCGAGCGCCTCCGACGCCTTGCCTTTTTGGGCCATAGGATAGCCGTCCAGGCAGGTCATCATGGCCGGTTCATCGCCGGGAATATTCAACAGAATCGACGAAATACGCCCACCGTACATGGCCCCGGCATACACTGAAGTCAGCATAATCAGGGCGGTTTCTGGCGCGAGTCCCAAACTGAACGCCAGCGGAATCAGGATAGCCACGCCATTGGCCGGGCCTAACCCCGGTAAGGCGCCGATCAAGGTGCCTAGAAAAGCCCCCAGCAGGGCGAACATCAGGTTATGGGGCTGCAGAGCAACGCCAAAACCATCCATTAGATAACCTAGAGTTTCCATTAGTTTACCTCCAGGAATGACAGCAGACCCAGCGGCAAGGCGAGATCAAGTGCAAAACTAAACAGAAAGTACACCACCACTCCCGATACTGCCCCGGTAATGTAAGCATTGAGCGGGCGAGCCCCCATGCGCCAGCAAAGCGTTCCCACCGCCAGCGTGGTGCTAATGATGAAGCCCAGCGGCTGAAGCAGCATGGCGTAAAAGATCAGCACCACTATGGCGATGATTAGCTCAATACCGGTACGGCTCCACGGCCAGGCGTTGTCGGGATCAGGACGTACAATCAGATATAGGCTGGAAATGGCTAAAACGATGGCAAGCAGCGTTGGGAATGTCTCCGGGCCAACAGCTTCGCCACCACCGAACGGTTCCGGGAACTGAGTGGCGCCCCAGCCGTACGCAGCGGCCAGGACGATCATCAAAACCCCAAAGATGCGGTCATTGAATGTCATTACTGAATCATTCCCAGCTCAATGGATAGTTCGCGGATATCATTGATTTGCTCTTCCATGAACTCCTTGAATGCTTCACCGGTGTAGTGAAAGGGCATGAGGCCGTTGTTTGCCATTACCGTTTTCCACTCATCACTGGCATACAGGGTTTCGATAGCACCAACCCAGTATTCATAGGCATCATCCGAGATGCCTGCTGGCATATAGAAGCCGCGCCAATTCGGCCCGACAGCATCAATACCCTGCTCTTTGGCAGTCGGGATATCTGCAAAATCACCCGGTAACCGTTCAGGCGCCAGAACGGCTAGGATTCTCAGGTCGCCCGATTCCCAGAAGCCACGCGCTTCAGAGATATCGCCAGTAAAAGCATCGAGGTGGCCTCCCACGACCTGAGTCAATGCCTCACCGCCATTGTTGTACGAAAGGTAAGGAACCTCTCTGAGTGTCTCGACCCCTGCCGCTTTAGCGGCGATAAGCGCTTTTAAGTGATCCCAGCCACCCTTGGCACTGGCGCCGGCAAATTTAACGGATCTGATGTCATCTTTGATGGCATCCATGAGCTCATTAAGGTTTTGGTAGGGGGAGTCATCAGGCACCGCGATAACCCCATAATCAGACCCGACAGTACCGATCCAGCGCACCATATCAACGTCCATGCCAGGAAATTGCTCCTGTGCCAGACGCGTCGGCACAGCCGTTGAGGCGGCGATGAGAACGTTCTCCTCACCTTCGCGTTTGCTGACGACGTGAGAGTAAGCTACACCGCCCCCGGCCCCCGCCATATTGATCGTCTGTACGTTACCAGGGACAAGCCCCAGATCGGACAACACCTTACCGCCGGTACGGCATGTGAAGTCCCAGCCGCCACCGGGGTCTGAAGGGGCGATGCACTCTACTCTGCGGGCTGGTTCATATGAAAAAGCAGAAAATGAAGCGGTACTCAGGGCTGCAGAAAGGGCAGTAAGGGCAGTAAGGGCGATAAGGCGCTTGTTCATTAGTAAACTCCGCGGTCGGAAGACTGTTCGTTATTGTTGGCATTCGTATGGTTCACGAGTGATGCTAGGAAACTTGTCTCGACAGGAGAATCTTCGTTTGGGAAACGCCCCTTTTCCATATGGGTTAAGCGACTCAAGTATCTGTTAAATAATGAATTAATCGTTTACTTATTAGAAGGAATTAGACTTATGTCTAGCTCTTGGATATGCCATGCTGATTAAAAAAATGCCCCAGCATTAAATGCTGAGGCATGTTGGCGCGTTTTCCTCAAACTAATAGTCACTAAACAGACACTAATAAGCACCCTGATCAGGCAGCAACACGGCCCCTTATTTGACGATGTCCATCACCTCACGCAATGACGCCACCTGTGCGTGGAAAAAATCTTCGAACTCATCGCCGGTTAAATGGAAAGGCATCAGACCTCGCCGCGCCATGATGTCCTGCCAATACTCGCTTTCATAGACATGCGCTATGGACTGAATCCAGAACGCTTTATCTTCTTCGCTAATACCGGCAGGCGCATAAAAACCGCGCCAATTCGGGGCTACAACATCGACGCCCTGCTCCTTGGCCGTGGGCAAATTATCAAACGGTGCGGGCAGACGCTCCTCCGCCAGAATCGCGAGCACACGCAGACCCCCGCTTTCCAGATAGCCCGTGATGCCGGAAATATCGCCAACGAACACATCCAGATGGCCACCCAATACCGGCGTTAGTGCACTACCGCTATTGTTATAATCAAGGAATGTAACGCCGCTAAGCCCTTCGATGCCCGCCGTATGCAGCACTCTAAGGACATTGATCTGATCCCACCCCAGCACACCACTGCCCGTGGCAAACTTGACCGATTTGATATCGCTCTTGAGTGAGGTAATCACCTCATTAAGATCCTGTATCGGGGACTCTTCTCGCACGGCCAGAATGGCATAGTCCGCACCCAAGGTACCCAGCCAGGTGACATCGTCGGCGCTCATGCCCGGGTAGAGATCCTGGGCAAGCCTTGTCGCATTGGAAGAGGAGGCCGCGACAATCAAGCCGTCGTTCCCCTCCCGTTTGCTGACCACATGGGCAAAGGCCACGCCACCGGCGCCACCCGCCATATTTTTAGTCTGCATGGTTTGGTCAATCAGCTCCGTTTCACGCAAGCCTTGTGCAAATTGGCGACAGGTAAAGTCCCATCCACCACCGGGGTCAGCAGGCGCTAGGCACTCAAGCCGTTCAGCAGGATGCTCAGCGCTGACGGGGTTGCCCAGCGCCATGAAGGGCCAGAATAGGGCAGTGATGGGGACTAGCTTTAAAGCAGTCGATAGCGTTGGCATAAGACACTTCCTATTGTTGTCATAATGTTGTTGTCATCATATTCGGCATCTTTTCATGATGACGGTGTATTGCCACAACGCCACGTCGTGGCGAGTTTCAACTCAGCTCATGGGTATCGCAGGGGCTGGCTAGGCTTGTGGATTTGGTTTTAATCCTCCCGAAAGGTTAGGCAGACGGGGCTCGGCGTCGTCAACTGATGAAGCGGGGCGGGCTGCCGACTCATAAGGGTGGTGATATCGAAGGTGGCGACGGTATCGTCGTCTTCATTGGCGATGTGAAGGTGGCCAGGGCCGCAGTCAAAACCCAGAAAGCGTGGTGTTTTGCCGCCGGAGGGGAAGCTTCTGATGTAAGCCAAATGACCACTTCGCGGATTGACTTCAAATACAGCGACACTGTCCTCTCCACGATTGGAGGTCAGCACATGGCGCCCAGAGGGGTGGACAACAACGCCTGCCGCGCGGTTGTTCCCCGTATAAAAGGGAGAAACACTGGGCAGAATTTGCAGTGGCGTCATCTCGCCACTGGCGTAATCAATTTGATAGGTCGCCACGGTCGAGTCCAGCTCGTTGATGACGTAGGCGATGTTTAGTTCGGTGTGGAAGTCGATATGCCGTGGACCTGCTCCTTCCCGCGTTGGCGTTTTAACCACCTGAGGGGCGTGGAACTTGCCACGATGGCCATCGAACGGGATCGCAAACAGGCAATCAAGCCCCTTGTCGGGCACTAAGACGTGACGCCCATCCGGTGTGAAAGGGTTGGCATGCGGCTTGGGAAAGGGCTGTTCTATACGATGAGGCCCCAATGTACCGCTTAGTTCAATGAAGTCAGTAACCCCAGTAAGGGTGCCATCCGCGGCCAAACCAATCACCGCCAGCGAACTGGAGATATGGTTGGAGACCACGATGAAACGTTCACTGGGGTCGAGCGCCAAGTGCACTGGATTGGCGCCTCCCGTGCTCATCTGGTTAAGCAGCTTTATCTCACCACTCACCGGGTGAATAGCGAAGGCGCTTATTTCACTGCGATCGCCGTGAATGCAGTAGAGTCGATCACCATCACGGTTGAGCGCTAGGTAAGAGGGGTTGGTAAGCCCTTCCAGCAGTTGGATCTGTTCCCATTGCTGCGCTGTATCGTCAACACGATAGACGCTGATGCCTTTGCCGCGGGCCTTGCGCCGCAGCGTGGTACGACAGCCAATGTAAGCCAGCATAAGTTGCTTCCTGTGTCATTTGGAACGGGTCATCAATAGCGGTAGGGCTCAGTGGCTAGACTGGCCTTCCTCCAGTGTCTTACGCACCACAAAGGGCAGAATGCCGCCGTGCATGAGGTAGTACACTTCCTGGGAAGAGTCGATGCGCAGATCCAGCATTAACGTAACGTCCTCTCTTCCAGTACCACTTAGGTGTAGCAGCACCGGGTTTTTACCCACCGCCAAGGGTTCTCTAACGTCGATGGCAACGCTTTCATCACCTGACAACGCCAAGCCATCGGCAGTCACACCAGCGGGGAATTGCAGCGGCAGTACCCCCATACCGATTAAATTGCTGCGATGGATGCGCTCGAAGCTACCGGCGACCACCACCCTTACCCCCATTAGCGCTTGGGCCTTGGCTGCCCAGTCGCGGCTCGACCCCGCACCGTAATTAATGCCCGCGAAAACCACTAAAGGGATATCTTTGTCGAGATAGCCTTGGACAGCCTCGAACAGTGGCTGTGGCTCGCCGCCATCAACGGGGCGCGCCCAGACGCCCTGACCACTTGGCATGCCCGGCAAAAGGTTATCGACCCGCTGATTGGTGAACGCCCCCCTCAGCATCACTTCATGGTTACTGCGCCGAGTCGAATACTGATTGAGGTTGGCGGGGTCCTCACCCATTCTGATTAGATAGCGTCCCGCTTGGCTATCCTCAGGAATGGCCCCTGCAGGCGAAATATGGTCGGTGGTAACGTTGTTACCCAGTTGCATCAGTACCCGCATATCCGTGAGTGACAGAGAGCTGCGTGGCTGGGGTGATACATGCTCCAGGTAACGTGGACGGCGCAGATAGGTCGATTCAGAATGCCAGTTGAAACGTAGGCTGCTCTCAGCATTGAGTTTTTGCCAGTGATGCGTTCCCTCCCAAAGCGTCGCGTTACGAACGGCATGCCCCTCGGGGGTGACAAACGCATTCACTAGCTCGGCAACCTCGTCGTCGCTAGGCATCAGCTCTGACAGGTACACTGGCCGTCCAGAGGCATCTTCGGCGATGGGCTCGCAGGTAATATCCCGAGTCACATCACCCGCAATGGCGTAGGCAACCACAAGCGCAGGCGACATTAGATAGCCAGAGGAAAGACGTGGGTTTACCCGCCCCTGGAAGTTACGGTTGCCAGACAACACGGCGACGCCGTCCAGACCCGTGTCGACGCGCGCCTCCACCGCAGGAATCAAGCTGCCTGAATTGCCAATACAAGTCATGCAACCGATGCCCGTCAGTGAAAACCCGAGTGCATCGAAATCCTGCTGCAGACCTGCACTTTTTAGGTAATCGGCGACGACCCGCGAGCCCGGTGAAAGCGATGTCTTCACCCACGGCTTGCGCGTCAAACCACGCTGGCGTGCACGCCGCGCTAGCAATCCAGCTTGAATCACCTCAGTGGGGTTGGCGGTATTGGTACAGCTTGTGATCGCTGCAATCACTACCGCGCCATGATCGATCGTGCGAGCCCAGCCGCTCAGATCAGCGGCGCTATCATGGCTGGTTGCCAATAGATCAACGGCCTTGTGCGATGGACGACCGAGCCGCTGATACGAGGCTGCCAATTCACTGAGTGCATGCCGCTGATGAGGTTGGTGGGGACCGGCAACACTGGGTTCTATACGGGATAAGTCGATCTCAAGGCAGCGATCAAAACAGGGGGCGGGAGCGTCGCTATGACGCCACAAACCTTGGGTTTCTAAATAAGTCGCTACCCGGGTGCGCAACGCCGCATCGCGTCCACTCAAGGTTAAGTACTCCATGGTGCTATCGTCGAACGGAAAAAACATGACGGTTGCCCCGTACTCTGGCGCCATATTGGCAACGGTGGCCCTTGCCGCTAGATCCAGACCAGCCAGCCCAGGGCCACAGAATTCGACGAATTTGCCTACCACTCCCTCAGCGCGCAGTAACTCAGCAATAGTGAGGGCTAAATCCATGGCAGTGACTGTTGGGCCAAGCTGGCCGGTGAGACGAATCCCGATGACCTCGGGAAGGGTGAGCGTCACGGGCTCCCCCAGCAAGGCTGCCTGCCCCTCAAGCCCACCAACCCCCCAGGCGAGCACGCCCAAAGCGTTAATCATCGGGGTATGGCTGTCTGTCGCCACCATATTGTCGGGATGCAACCAGGATGGGCCACCATTTTCGCTTTCACTCACCCACACCACTTCAGCCAGTGACTCCATATTCACTTGGTGAATGATACCGGTGCCGGGGGGGACCAC
Source organism: Halomonas sp. MS1 (assembly GCF_024182575.1). Classification (NCBI taxonomy): domain Bacteria; kingdom Pseudomonadati; phylum Pseudomonadota; class Gammaproteobacteria; order Oceanospirillales; family Halomonadaceae; genus Halomonas; species Halomonas sp. MS1. The sequence continues at coordinate 947,609 of NZ_CP098926.1, read as the reverse complement.
TTTAAAGTTATCCAGGCTCTGTTCAGCCCACTTCAAGAAGCGGTAACGCTCCTCATTGCGATGAAAATCGATGTCCAGATTGCGTGCAAATGCCTCTGGCTGATCGAAATGCTCAACGATCACCGAATGGTCAATGGCTAATACGGCGGGTATTGCCGGGTTTATTCGGTTAGGATCGCCGCCCATCTCAGCCACCGCATCTCGCATCCCAGCAAAGTCGGCTAACGCAGGCAGGCAGGTGGTATCGTGAAACATCAAGCGATTAGGATAATAATTAACCTCTCCTTCACTCGTCTGACCTGCTAAAAAGCGAAGAAAGCCAGGCACGTCGTTAGGGGAGCGGCGTGCCACGTTCTCTAGCAGAATGCGCAAGGAGTAGGGCATTTGCTTAAGCCGTTGCTTATCGACCAAGTCAGCCAGGGCAATGTAACGGTACTCCTGGCCGTCTACTGTCATCCTGCGCGGCTGGAAGGTAGGGCGCTTATCTTGGGGCATTGGGGGTCTCCTTGGGCACCGAGCTGAGGCGCAATGGAAACCACGTTATAGGAAGATCTTCAAAGGGAAAATTGAAGCTTCGCCAAGCGAGCGTTCGTCAGCGGGTAACAGTCGAACGCGACCTGCTACTCCAGAGGCTCAGATAGGTAACCTTAAGCCGATGAAGAGAGTCGAAGATGCTCGACAAAGGCTTTTACTGTCGGGGGTAGCATACGAATATCCCTAATCCCGATTTGTAGTTGCCGCTCTGCCCAACTTTCGTTAAGCGTAATGCCGACAATAGGGATTGACTGTGCATAGATGTTGATAACATGACGAGGCAAAATCGCGATGCCCAGGCGGGAAGCCACCAACTGGCACATGCAGTCAAAGCTACTGACCCGAATTTTGACCTTGGGCGTAATGTCCAGTTTCTGAGCTTCACGGGTAATTAAAGCGTAGAGAGCACTTTCGCTGTGTGAGGCAATCAGCTCGTGGCGAATAAACTCAGCAAAATGTAGGCTTTCCCGCTCTGCTAGCGAGTGACTCACTGACACCGCGACGGCGAGCTCATCGCTACGGTAGGGAAACGTTTCAAGCTCAGGCGATGCGGTGTGACTGGCAAAAACACCCAGATCCGCATGCCCGTCAACGACCTCGCGCACGATAGCAGCCCCCACGCGTTCCTCGATATCGAGCTTTATGCCCGGGTATTCGGCGGTGAATGATTCAATATCGGCGGGCAGAAACTGTGCCAATGCAGAGGTCGTGGCGTGGAGCTTAATATGTCCCTTGATCCCCCCCGTGTAGTCGTTTAACTCCTCCTCCATCTGGTGCAGGGTCTCGAAAACCTTACGGGTGTAGGAGAGCATGGATTGACCCGCAGGCGTTAGCTCCACCCCCCGTGAAAAGCGTGTGAACAAAGGTGCCCCCACGCGACTCTCAAGTTCAGCAATGCGCTTGCTAATGGCCGACACCGCTAAGTGCGCTCGTTTCGAGGCCCGGGTAAGACTTCGCTCTTCGGCAACGCAAAGAAAGATTTTCAAGGTAGTCAAGTCATAGCGCATTGAGCCGCTCACAAGCTGATAAGAGTGAATGATAGCCGTGGCAAGTTTGGATGGTTTATCTGCACTCAGCCGTATAAGCCCTAACGCTGAAACGGCAGATCAGCCATATTTTCTGGATAGTCTATATGGTAAGCATGATGGCTGTTCAATGGAAACTTCCCTGTAATGGCTCATCTCCTTGCAGCGGGCTCTTCTTGAGTTGGTCGATGAACGTTGACCTCGATCAGTTGATGTCCATTGCGATTGATGAAGTCGCCTATCCCGCGATCAGGGCGCCAATCATTGCTAAGCTCCGCCGGATGCCTGCCTGGATAGCGGATCATCAAGAGGCCAAAAAGTCGCGTAGAGCCTTTATTTCTGTGGTATGCCATCTGAGTAATCATGGCACTGGACTTCGGCCTCTTGTCGTAACCAGGCCCTGAATGCCTCCGCATGAGGGTGAAGATATTGCTGATCAGAATAGGCTAGGTGAAAAGCCTCTGATGTGGCGATACGCTGCTCAAAGGGGGCGATCAGTTTGCCGCTTGCGATCATTCCTTCCACCAATGAGCTACGCCCAAGCGCGAACCCTATTCCTTGGGACGCCACTTCTAGCGCGGCAATCAAGGTATCGAACTGGAGCCCTTGGGAAGTATCGAGATGACTTCCTCCCGTCTTATTCAGCCAGTAGCCCCATCCTTCCTCATAGCCGATCACGTGCAGCAGGGTATGCTCGGCCAGGGCCTCGAGAGAGTCGGTGGGTGATGTTCTTGTGAATAGCGATGGGCTGCATACTGGAAATAACTCATCCCAAGTGAGCCGCTCTGACTTCATCCCCTCCCAACCTCCCTGGCCGTAGCGGATCTCCATGTCGGCCTCCTCCTTCTTATAGCCCTCTCCAGCCCAGATATTGCTCGTGAAACGCAGGCCGATGTTGGGGTACAGAGTCCGGAAGCGAGAGAGGCGTGGGGCGAGCCAGGTGGTGAGGAATACTAAATTGACTCTGACAGTAATCAGCTTGGGACGCCCCTGACCGAAGATCTCATCGGTGGCGACCGCTAGGCGCTCAATGGCCTCGTGGATAGCTGGCAAGTAGGCCAACCCTGCATCGGTCAAAGCAATACCTCGGGGGAGGCGCTTGAACAGTTGGGTGCCAAGCTGTGACTCGAGCGCCTTGATCTGCTGGCTGATAGCCGCTTGGGTGAGATTGAGCTCAACCGCCGCCCGGGTAAAGCTTTGAAGGCGGGCGGACGATTCGAAGGATCGCAACCAATTCAGCGGAGGAAGCCTTTTCTTCATGATTATCTTCATCGCAGTAGGTCACCGAGTTTAGTCGGTCAATTTATCAGATGTGGGCTTGCGTATCAGTCGCTACGAGCTACTCACGAAGGAAAAAATGAGATGTCCTACGAGGGTCATGGATTCTTCCTGTGTTAAAAATTTAGGGGGACGACCAAAGCCGTTGGTAGAGCCCAATGATCTCGTCGGCGTCGGGAACTCGAGGGTTGTTTCCGGGCGAACCGGAGGCCAATGCCTGTTCGGCCATGTTGGTCATCAGCTCAAAGAAGCGCTGACGCTTGATGCCAAACTGCTCAGGAGTGGGAACCTGAAGCTCATCGTTGAGGGCATTGAGTTCATCAAGCAGTTTGTGATTGGCGACGTCGATACTGTCCTGCTCGCTGGCGATGCCAATGGCACGAGCGCAGTCGGCATAGCGCTCCGGGGAGGCCGGTATCGAGAACGCGGTCACGGTGGGCAGCAGCATCGCGTTGGAGAGGCCGTGCGGCACATGAAAATAGGCGCCAATGGGACGGCTCATGCCATGTACTAGTGCCACAGAGGCATTCGAGAAGGCCATGCCCGCAAGGGTCGACCCCAGCATCATCGCCTCACGGGCGCGTTGGTCATCACCGTGGTGATAAACGCGACGGAGATTAGGGCCAATCAGTCTCATCGCTGAGAGAGCTTGGCTGTCGCTGAATGGGTTGGCTTTCTTGCTGATATAGGCTTCGATCGCGTGGGTCAAAGCATCAATTCCGGTATCGGCGGTCGTCCGCTTTGGCAGGCTCAGGGTCAGACGGTAGTCGATTATAGCTGCCACCGGCATGAAGCCAGATCCAACACAAAGCATCTTTTCGTCGCTGTCTTCGTCAGTAATGATGGTGAATCGGGTTACCTCGGAACCGGTACCCGCTGTCGTAGGGACCGCGATGATGGGGAGGCCCACTTCACTCACCTGGCGGGGGAACTTGTAATCTCGCATTTCACCGCCGTGCTTGGCCAGGATGGCAATCGCCTTGGCGCTATCGATGGGACTCCCACCTCCCAGGGCGATGATACTGTCGTAGTGACCTCTACATGTCTTTTCCACGCCGGCTTGTATGGAGCTAATGGTAGGCTCTGGTACGGTATCGTCGAAGACATCTGCAGCAATCATATGGTTAGAGAGCGTTGCTTGAATTTGCCCGACGTAGCCCAGTTGGACCATCATCTTATCGGTGATGATGAGAGGGCGCTGGCAGCCGAGGTTTGCCAGGATATGGGGAATCTCCTGGCTTGCGCCTTCGCCCACCTGCATAAGACGAGGAAAAGAGATCTGAGTGGACATGACGTCTCCTTTGGTAATGGGTCTCAAGGACGGCGGTATAAAGACAACCCCCGTGAAATTTGTGTTTATTTATTAACGAGTTCCGAAAGTTCGGCGGTGGAGCAGGGGGCGAGCGCCTCCAAGGGGGCTTCTCGTTCGGCTTGCCCAGAACGCGGTTCTTCTCTTAGCGACTTGCATAGGCCATAGATGGCCAGCACTACCACGACTGAGCACGGCAGGGCGGAAACGATCGAGGCGGTCTGCAAGGCTTGCAAGCCTCCGGCGAGTAATAGCACTGCGCCCACTGCACCCACCGCGATCCCCCAGAATACCCGCAAGCGTGTCGAGGGGTGTTCATTACCCATGCTGACCAGAGTGCAAATCACCAAGGCTGCGGAGTCTGCGGAGGTGACGAAATAGGTCACCAGCATGACGGTACAGATCGAGGCAAACAGTAGCGTCAGTAACTGCCCCAGCCCCATCAGTTCAATGGTCGTGAACAGTGCTATGGTGACGTCGTCATTAACCGCTGCGGTCACGCCACCGCTTCCGTAGAGCTCTATGAAGAGAGCAGTGTTGCCAAATACGGTGATCCATAGGGCCCCCAGAAGCGTTGGCGCTAACAGTACACCGAGTACGAATTCGCGGATCGTGCGTCCCCGGGAAATGCGCGCGATGAACATGCCAACGAACGGGGCCCAAGCTATCCACCACCCCCAGTAGAAGATGGTCCACGCTCCTTGCCACTGGCTCTCAGGGTCGGGGTCGACCCAAAGTCCTAGCTCCACCGCATGAAAGAGATAGTCTCCTAAGTTGGTAAAGAAGGCTCCTAGCAGGTAAGCAGTCGGACCGAAAATGAGAAACAGCGCCAGAATAATCCCTGTCAGTTGCATGTTCAGCATGCTGAGGAGTCGAATGCCCTTGTTGACACCGGTGACGACCGAGACAGTAGCGATAGTCGAAATTAGGATGATCAGCATCACCTGATGAGAGGTCGATACCTCGAAGCCGAACAGATACTGGAGGCCTGCGTTGATCTGCTGGGCACCCATTCCCAAGGAGGTGGCGATGCCGAACAAGGTTCCGAACACGGCCAACAGATCTACCACATGCCCGATGGGGCCATAGATACGATCACCGAAGATTGGGTACAGGCTGGAACGAATGGAGAGAGGAAGCCCTTTTCGATAGGAAAAATACGCCAGCGCCAAGCCGATCACCGCAAACAGTCCCCAGCCGTGTAGCCCCCAATGGAAGATGGCGATGCGCATCGCCACTTGGGCTGCCTCAACGCTCATCTCTTGGCTTTCGCTGATGAAGGGGTTGCCTTGGAAGTGAAAAATCGGCTCTGCGATACTCCAGAAAAGAATGCCAATGCCGATACCAGCACCAAATAACATCGAGAACCAGGCAAAGTTACTGAACTCCGGTTTTTCCCCTTCGCTCCCTAGACGGATACTTCCGTAGCGGCTAAAGATGAGCCAGATCGAGAAGAATAGGATGAGAGTTATTAAGGCGATGTAATACCAGCCAAAATTTGAGCTAACAAATTTATTGGCGTCACTGTAAATGGCGCCAGCGTACTCTGGATCAATAACGGTAAAGATAATAAAAGCTATCACCAACAGGGCGGATCCGATCGTCATGGTCGGATGACCTCCCCCTAACAGGCCTATCTTTCGCATCGCGTCTTTATTGTGCTTGTACATGATGCATATTCCTCCTTTCTCGCTCTGGTGAGACGAACCTAGAGCACAGGTTGTCTCGTTATCGGCTTGAAGCGACTGACCCACACTTTTATCGCTTCGGCAAAATTTCCACGTTGCGAACAAATGTGGCTTGGGGGTCATTCTTGTGAAGGCCGGGAGGGATAACAAGCAACGAAACATCGCCCTAAGACCTCGTTATTTTTATGGATAAGCCGTTAGGCTGTTTTTTCTTGGCCTGCGTTGAAGCAAGCAGTGCCGTGGTTGAGTTAAAGGATTTCTACCTTTTGAACGCAGTCGGTGTAGCTCGTCATCGCTGCCCTACCGGACGTATTGTTGCCTTGGGGAAGTTTTGCCCTATCAGATCGTCTGCTTTCCCGTTGTTCTCCACGCGCAGCTTCACTTAGGCATCAAAAAACTTATGCCTCAGGGGGATTTTTTATTGCTGGTTAGGCAAGTTGCCACATCCTAGTATCCCGGTTGTCAATCAGGCGAAGGGGCAGTCACTGCGTTCTGTTTTCACTCGCCGGACGTTATCCAGTTCCACTTCATTTCTAGGGAAACACCGCCATGACAACCAACAAATCGCTCCCCTTGTCCGGCGTCCGTGTCGTCGACTTTGGCCAGCAAATCGCCGGTCCCGCTACCGCAATGGTACTCGCTGACCTCGGTGCCACCGTGATACACGTCGATCCTCCGCAGGGGCCTCAGTGGGATCATCCGGCTAATGCGGTCTTGAACAGAAATAAGCGCTGCCTACGCCTTGACATGAAAACGCCCACTGGCCTGGAGCAGGCTTTGGCATTGATCGATACGGCCGACGTCATCATTGAAAGTTTTAGGCCCGGTGTCATGGCGAAACTGGGGGTGGATTTTGCCCGTTTGCAGGCCGAACGTCCGGCGCTGATCACGCTTTCAATGCCAGGCTTTGCCAGTAACGATCAACTACGCAGCGAATGGAAAGCCACTGAGGCCGTTGTCGCTGCCACGTCAGGCGCCTTTACCGATATGGGCTTCAACCGTGTGCTAATGGGGCTCAATCCTAGTTTCTCACCGCTGCCTCTGGGGTCCGCCTACGCGACTACCCTGGCGGCCAGTGCGGTTGTAATGGCACTGTTTGAACGTGAAAAGACGGGGCGCGGTGATGTCATCGAGGTGCCCATTGCGTCGGCGTTGATGGAAGGGTTGTCCTACAACTCCATCGTGATCGACGGCCTGCCTGAACGCTACAAAACCATGCGTGAGAAGGAGATCGAGTATCGCAAGGCCAACGATATCCAGATGGATGTCGCTTATACCGACTTGCAGGAGTACCTTGATCCTTTCTATCGCACCTATGAATGCGCAGACGGACGCATGTTTTACTGTGTATGTCCGTCGCATCGTAACCATGCACGCCGTGCTCTTGAGGCTCTGGGGCTTTACCAGGAACTGGTCGCTGAGGGGCTGCCGGAGGTATCTGATCTGCACTTGCCCGTCAGCGAATGGGAGGGCGAAACGTCCATCGGTGTGTACCCGCTTCCCAAGAAGTGGGCAGATATCATTTCGGCTAAGATGAAAAAAGCCTTTCTCACCAAAACGTCTACTGAATGGGGCATTATTTTCGGTGAAAACGGCATACCAGGTGCTCCTCACCGCACCACACAGGAGTGGGTTAACGACGAGCACACTAACAAGGCTGGCTTAATCGTTGAGGTTGACGACCCCGAATTTGGCCGTATGAAGCAGCCAGGACCGATCGCCTGGCTGGAAGGCTATAGCGAACAAATGTTAGTGCCTCAGCCCAGGAAGCAGGTCGGTTTCGAGGAGGCGCTTGCAGAATTGAAGGCCGTTGCATACCAAGAGACGCTTACCCGTCCGCTGGGTGCGGACATCAAGCCTGCCCAAAAGCAGGGCTGGCTGGAGGGGCTGCGAGTACTGGACTTGACCAATGTTATTGCAGGGCCGCACTCCACCACATTCCTGACTCGTTTCGGTGCGGAAGTGATCAAGCTGGATCCCGTTAAGCCTCTTTATGACCCGCTGATCGGAACGCTTTTCACCTTTCAGACTGGCATGGGCAAGCGCAGTGCACTGGTCGACATCATGACCCCTGAAGGTCGGGAAGTTTTCGAGCAGTTGGTCAAGCGCGTCGACCTAGTGGTTATAAACGCTCCAGAGCGCCAGATAGAGCCACTAGGCTTAGATCATGCCACTCTTCAGTCGGTTAATCCGGGGGTTCTGTTCTGTCGTCTGGATTGTCTCGGCGGCCCGCGCCGTGGGCCGAAGACGAATTACATCGGTTATGACGATATCGTCCAGGCCAATAGCGGCATCATGAGTCGTTTCGGCGGTCCTGACACGCCCGAAGAGCACGCCCACCTTGGCACGCTTGACGTCAATTGTGGATTTGCCGCCGGGCTGGGTATTGCTGTGGCGCTTTATCATAAGCACAAGACGGGTGAGGCAACCCGTGCTAGGACGTCGCTGTCGGCGGTCACAAACCTGGCTCAAGTTCCCTTTGCCTTCGACTACGTGGGGCGCGGGCCCTTCGATGAGCCCTCTGGCCGCGAGGCGCTGGGCTATCATGCCCTCTCGCACTTCTATGCGACCAGCGATGGCTGGATCTATCTGGATTCGAACCAGGCTGAATTGCCTCGGTTGGAATCTGTCGAGGGCCTAGCGGGGATCGAAACGGCCGAGCACAAAGGCGACTTCCTAACCGAGGCCTTTAAACGGGCACCCGCGTCTTACTGGCTGGAAGCCCTACATGCTGCTGACATCGCCGCCGCGCTACCGCTGGGTATCGAGGAGTTGAGGAACAAGTACAGCCGTCGGGCAGATGGTCGAATGGGAATCGACAAGGGCAGCTACGCCTTTTCAGTCTATGCTGATCATCCGAGTGGTCACTGCATTACACAAATCGATCACTATGCTATTCGCCCCACGCAAGCTCAGATCCTCGCACCGATACCAACAGAAAGGTTTGGCGCCTCGACCCGACTTATCCTGGAGGAGCTGGGGTATAGCGCAGATGATATCGACGCGATGATCGCGCGGAAGGTGGCTGGCGTAGGCTGGGGGCGTGAGTTCTTGCCGAGTTAAGCGTGGTGGACTCGCTATCGGAGGGGGATCCCCTCCGATTAACCATTAATTAGGTGGTGTCAGCGGTGGCAAGTAGCGCTCAAGTAACTGGGCGGCATGCAGCACCTTGAGGTCTTGATATTTGCCCGCCACTAAATGAAGGCCTACTGGCAGCCCTTGATTATCCAAACCGCAAGGAAGGGATGCCGCGGGCTGCTGGGTGAGGTTGAAGGGGTAGCTGAACGGCGTCCAGTCCATCCAGTCTCGGTAGGTTCCCCCTGGTGGTACGTTGTGGCTCGCTGCAAAGGGGGCAATGGGCATCGTAGGTGTAACCAGTAAGTCATAGCGTTCATGAAAGGCTGCCATTTGGGCAGTCAATTCACTGCGCTGACGTCGGGCGGCGAGATAGTCGGAAAGCGATACATCCTGCCCGCGTCGGGCAATATCGAGAAACCCAGGGTCGAGTGATGCCTGCTGCTGTTCGTCCAGTTTTTCTAGCGCTTGGGTAGCACCTGCAAACCAGAGGGTGTTAAACGTCTTGATTGGATCGCTAAAGCCAGGATCAACGCGGGTTACTGTGGCGCCCAGCTCTTCGAAATAAGCAATGGCTTGCTCTACCTTTCGAGCAATGTCTGAGGCTACTTCTACGTAGCCAAGATCTGCACTATAGGCGATGCGCCAGCCCTTTAGGTTAGCAGGCGGCGGCGTTAGCCAGTCTGGCCCAAGGGGATTGCCGGAGTAACCATCCCTGGCATCTGGCTGCGCCATCACGCTAAGCATTAGAGCACTGTCGGCCGCTGTGCGGGTCATTGGCCCTAAATGGGAAAGTGTACTCATGGCGCTGGCGGGCCACTGGGGAACCCAGCCAAAGGTTGGCTTTATGCCAAAGGTACCGGTAAAGCTGCATGGGATGCGGATAGAGCCACCCGCGTCACTGCCTTGGTGTAATAGACCTAGATTAAGCGCCGCTGCTGCCCCTGCGCCGCCGGATGATCCCCCTGGCGTCAGTGCGCTATTCCACGGGTTGCGGGTAATGCCGTGCAGGGGGTTATCAGTGACGCCTTTCCAGCCGAACTCGGGCGAAGTCGTTTTGCCAATGACGATGGCTCCAGCATTGCGAAGGTGACGACTGATTGGCGCATCTACCTCCCAAGGGCCGTCTGATGGAGTGGTGGTTGAACCCAGGCGTGTCGGTAGGCCCTTCGTTAAGGTTAAATCTTTAATAGTGACAGGAATGCCATCTAGCGGGCCGCAGGGTTTATCTGCCTGCCAGCGCTGGGCAGACGCTTCTGCCAAGCGCCGAGCCTCTATCTCGTTCACGCAAGTAAACGCATTGACCTTTGGGTTGTCGCGGGCAATCCGCTCCAAGCAGTCGTTTACCAGCGCCTCTGGGGAAAGAGTCCCCTGGCGGAAGCGGTCTAATGCTTCCACAGCCGTGAGTGTCTCAAATGTCTCGGTCATTGTTACTCCCCAGCTATGCTAACGCTGTCTTCAACACCGGCCGCATTCAACATGGCCTGTAGAAGGACGTTACAGCCAGCGTGAACATGCTCTGGGGTAGCGCTTTCAATTTCGTTGTGGCTAATGCCGTCCTTGCAGGGCACAAAGATCATTGCAGCCGGGGCTACACGACCGACGAACATGGCATCGTGACCAGCACCGCTGATGATATCCATGTGCGATAGGTTGAGTTGCTCGGCCCCTTCGCGCACTGTATCAACACAGGCTTTATTGAAGTGCTCAGGGGCAAAATCTGCGGTGGGTGTTAATTCATATTCCAGCCCATGACGTTGGCAAATTTCCTCGACGACCGTCGCTAAGGATTGACTCATTGAGATCAGGGCTTCTGGCTCCCAGTGGCGCATATCCAGGGTCATTTTAACTTGGCCGGGAATAACGTTACGCGAGCCAGGATGTAGTGACATACAACCAACCGTACCGCGCCCGTGGGGCTGATGATCCAAGGCAATTCGGTTAAGTGCTTGGGTGACTTCCGCAGCGCCCATCATGGCGTCGCGGCGCAGATTCATGGGCGTGGGACCCGCGTGGGCTTCAAGCCCGGTTAGGGTTAAATCAAACCACTTTTGACCAAGACCACCGATAACCACGCCGATGGTGGTGTCGGTATCTTCTAAAATCGGCCCCTGTTCGATATGTGGTTCAAAGTAAGCTTTTATCTCACTGGGTGAGACCTCATCGCTACCACGGTAGTGAATGGCATCCAGTGCATCACTTACCGTGACGCCATCGGCGTCAGTGCGTGCCATCATGGCGTCAAATTCAAGCACGCCAGTAAATACTCCAGACCCCATCATGCAGGGTGGGAAGCGACAGCCCTCTTCGTTAGTCCACGCAACGACTTCAATGGGCGATTTTGTGGTGATGTTGTGTTCATTAAGCGTTCGGATTACTTCTAGACCTGAAAGTACCCCAAAACAGCCGTCATACTTCCCACCAGTGGGCTGGCTATCCAAGTGGCTGCCCGCCATGACGGTTTTGGCTGTTGGATCGCTGCCTTCCCGCCGGGCAAAAATATTACCGATATTATCAATGCGGATGGTGCAGCCTTCAGCACGACACCAGTGGATAAATAGGTCGCGTCCCTGGCGATCAAGATCCGTTAGCGCCTGTCGGTTAACGCCGCCCTTAGCCGTCGCGCCCAGCTTCGCCATGTCCATCAGCGATTGCCAAAGCCGATCGCTGTCGGTGCGCAGGTTAGTGATTGCGTTTGTTGGCGTTATGTAGGTAGTCAATTTGCTATCCTCTTAGGATGAAAAGGGTGCTAAAGAACGCATTTTTCATTTATAAATCATATAGTTTTGAACGATTGGCTAGAGTGCCCAGCAGGTCGTTGCTGACTAGCATTTGTGCGGCCATTTCGGCTTCCAGCGCGCTCATGTGGTGCTCTGCATCTAGCATATGCTCGGCCATCACTTGACGGACACGCGAGGTATCTTCGGCTCGGTAGGCATCTAGCAACTGTCGGTGATAGTCCTGGTTAGCGTGATCGAATTGTTTACGCTCAGGCACGTAAGCTTTTTTGATCACGACTAGGTCGCGCAGCATGTCGTTTAAAAACTGGCATATAAATGCCAGCAGTGGGTTCGGGCAGGTGCGCGCCAGCAGTTGATGGAACTCCAGCTCTAAAAAGCGCTGGCGCTTATGGTCTTCCTCGCCGCTACAACAAGTGCAGGATGCTATATTCGCTTCAAGCTGTTGAAAGTCTTCTTCCGTGAGTCGGCCGACGACGGATGCCGCCAGCTCGACCTCTAACAGCTTGCGCAATTGATACACTTGCTTGCCATCTAACTGTTGGAAATGCAGAAAATTACGTAGCATGCGGCTGGCGGGCTCCATGCCCGGCTGATTAATAACGGCTCCTCCTTGAGGCCCGGTTTTTAAAGTGATGAGCCCCTCAACCTCAAGAATCTTAAGCGCTTCGCGTATAGTGGCTTTGGCGCTGCCATAGAGCTCCATCAGAGCTCGCTCATTTGGCAGGCGATCACCTTCACCGAGCCCCTCCGATGCAATCCAGCGTTTGATATCATCACTGATAAGCTCGGCGAGTTTAGGGCGACGCTTAACGGTTGAACTAGTAGTTGAACTAGCAGTTGAAAAAGGGGCTTTGGCCATCAATACACTCCTTTGTTGATTGTTAGCGATCAGCTATAGAGGGTTTAGTTTCTTGTGCATAAGCTGGTTTAGGTTCTTGTACATAGCTAGGTAAACGCTCGGGGTGGTACTCCGCATCATAGTCGTAGCGTGCCTGGGTAAAGCGTTCCACAACCGCTGTGTCGCGGCGATGCAATGCATGGCTTAGGCCAACAAACAGTGCGATGTTGAGCAGTAGCCCCCAAATACCTGCATGGAAGCCAAGAGGGGCACTTAGCGGGCCAAAGGTCATCAGAAGCACGCAGCCAACGCCGGCCCACAAACCTACTAGAGCAGCAGTCGGGTGAGCTTTTTTCCAAGTGATGGCACCGAGTGTAGGAATCACCAATTGTGCAGTGCCTGCCAGAGCAGCAATGCCGATGGTGACCAGAACACCGGGTACGGTAAGCGCCATGATATAAGCCACCAGTGAGAAGCCCACCAGTGATAAGCGACCGATATAAACAATACGGGCTTGGCTTGCGTCACGGTTCACATAGCGTTTGTAAATATCCATTGTCACTACCGTGGATACCGCGTGAATCTGTGAGTTTGCCGTTGACATGGCAGCTGATGCGCCCGCTGCCATAATCAGCGAGGCAAGTAGATATGGCGCATACTCCATGAGCATGATGGGCAGGATTTGGTCGGGATTTTCCACATTCGGCTCAAGCAGTACTCCCGAGTAACCTGATAGAACAGAACCTACATAGGCAAAGGCTGCTAAGCCCAATAAGAAGGGCATTAAGTTAAACAGCTTGCCGTGCTTAACTGAGTACATGCGCAACCAAATTTGTGGGCCCATAAAGGCGCCAATAGCGGTTATCGCAAACAGCGAGAACCACATGGGATAGCCCATCGTGCCGTTCGGCCCTGGCATAGTGAGATGTTCAGGAGAGGTTTTCTGGAGTTGGCTAAACAGAGCGGATGGCCCACCCACTTGGGTGGAAATATAGTAGCCTGCGTACATCATGCCGAAGAACAATAGAGCGCCGTAAATGACGTCGGTCCAGGCGATGGCACGAATACCGCCAATCCATACATAGATAATAATAATGAAGTAAAACAGCAGCGCGGCGAGCCAGAAAGGAATCAAGCCACCAGAGGCAACTTCAATTAAATAGGCACCACCCGTTAATTGGATCTGTAAATAAGGTACGGTAAAAATCAGCGTAATAGCCGCAACGGTAATGCGCAGTGCTTCGCTGTTATAAAAGTCACCAATTAAATCTGATGGCGTTAAATAATTGAATCGTTTTCCTAAAAACCAAACCCGCTTGCCGATCCAGTAATACATAAAACCAAACAGCAAGTTCCAGGCTAGCGCAGTCAGAAAGACTGGACCATTGGTATAGAACGTAGCGTTAGAACCCAAGAAGGCAAATGCACTCCACCACGTGGCCGCTACGGTGAAAAATACCGCTATGCTGCCCATAGCACGGCCTTGAACGAAGAAGTCTTCACTCGTTTCTTGCGATTGACGTGCCGATAAAACCCCTACTAGTAAGGGGATGATCATAAATGCGGCAATAATTAATAAGCTACCGGTCATGCGTTATCCCCCCTTTTATGGCTGCTTAATGGTGTGGTTAGCCGTTGATGATGGGCTGCCCCAGTTTGTCAAATACGCCACTAAAAACAGCGCCGTTAATGCAAACCACCAAAAGAGATTCCAGGCCAATAAAAAGGGGATGCCCATCAACATGGGTTCTATACGATTGGCTAGCATGATGATGGGACTTTCTAGCATGAAGAACCCAAGCAGCATGCCGCTATAAAGCGCTAGTTTAAGAGGAGGTAGATATTTCATAACACGTTTGCCCTTTGTTTATGGTTTGTGTGTGAGCTTGGTTTTCAGCGCAAAGCAATCCAGCAAAAGCTATCCAACAGCAGCGTTATTAAGCGCAGCGCGGTTGCCAAGCGTTAGTGGGGCGTGAACCACTCATTTGTTGTATTTATTCGTATAGATATAACAAATAGGCGTTTTTCAAAATATCGTCAAGCCAGAATGGATAACGAGAGTCTGCTTATTACGTATAAATTTTCTAACGTGAACACAAGAAAAGCGTAATTTTATAAACATGTTCAGTGGCGCATGCTGAGGCTATGTCTCATAGCGATGGAGCTGGACACCATGTTTGACCTACAAAACAACACGACCCCTCAAGCGTTTATTGACGAACAAAACGCTTCTCCCAGAGCGCTTAATCAGCACTATTGGATGCCGTTTAGCGCTAACCGTGATTTCCGCGCCAATCCGCGCATGATTACTGGCGCGGAAGGGCGCTATTACATCGATGACCAGGGCCGTAAGCTGTTTGATTCACTCTCTGGCTTATGGACCTGTGGCGCAGGTCATAACCGTGAAGAGATCCAAAAAGCGGTGGCGGCGCAGCTTGGCTCTCTCGACTTTGCGCCAGGTTTTCAAATTGGCCACCCGCTGGCGTTTAAGCTGGCAGAAAAAGTGGCCAGCCTTACACCTGCTGGGCTGGATCATGTGTTTTTCACTAACTCTGGTTCAGAAGCCGCTGATACCTCTGTCAAAATGGCCAAGGCCTACTGGCGGCTAAAAGGTAAGCCCGAGAAGACGCGCATGATTGGCCGTGCCAAGGGTTATCACGGGGTGAATATTGGTGGCACCAGCCTGGGTGGCATCGGTGGCAATCGTAAGCACTACGGCCAATTGATGGACGTAACGCATCTGCCGCACACGCTGCAGGCAGGTCACGCCTTCACCCGTGGCCAAGCCGAAACCGGCGCTGAGCTTGCTGATGCGCTGCTTGATCAAATCGCCCTGCACGATGCATCCACCATTGCGGCGGTGATCGTTGAGCCGATGTCTGGCTCTGCTGGGGTGATTGTACCGCCTAAAGGCTATCTGGATCGGCTGCGCGAGATCTGTACTGCCCACGACATTCTGCTGATATTCGATGAAGTCATCACTGCTTTTGGTCGCAGTGGCGCAACCACCGGCGCGGAAGCGTTTGGCGTTACGCCGGATATCATGAACGTTGCCAAGCAGATCACTAACGGCGCTATTCCTATGGGTGCGGTGATTGCTTCCAGCGAAATTTTCGACACTTTTATGCACGCTGGCGGTGCCCAACACGCCATTGAGTTTTCCCACGGTTATACCTATAGCGCTCACCCCGTTGCGTGTGCCGCTGGTTTAGCGGCGCTTGACATGATGGAACGTGACAACTTCCCTGCCCAGGTAAGTGCTATCGCGCCCGCTTTTGAACAAAAGCTGCACGCTCTAAAAGGCCGCAATCACATTGTTGATATTCGCAACTATGGCTTAGCGGGCGCACTTCAATTGGCGCCCCGAGATGGCGACCCCACCATTCGCCCTAGGGATGCCCATTTAGCCTTGTGGGAAGCTGGGTTTTACGTGCGCTACGGCGGCGACACACTGCAGTTCGGCCCTCCGTTTGGCTCTACAGAGGCTGAGCTAGAGCGGCTGTTTGATGCCGTTGCCACCACCCTGGATTCGTTAGCATAAGTTTTATCAACATAAGTTTTATGAACATAAGATTCGTCGGCATAACCGACTGACCTAAATTTCAGAGAGTTTAAATATGAGTGTTGTTTCCCATCTGATTAACGGTGAATTAATCGACAGCCAGCGCACGCTGGACGTGACCAACCCTTCAACGGGTCAAGTGATTCGCCAAGTGGCGGACGCCAGCGCCGCCGACGTAGAGCGTGCTATTGCTGCCGCCCAAGCTGCATTTCCTGCTTGGCGAGATACGCCACCTGCTAAGCGCGCCCAGGTGATGTACCGCTTCAAGCAATTGCTAGAGGAGCACGCCGACCGCTTGGTGCAATTGGTCAGTGAAGAGCACGGTAAAACCCCTGAAGATGCGATGGGCGAACTGAAGCGCGGCATCGAAAATGTCGAGTATGCCTGCGGTGTGCCTGAGCTATTAAAAGGCGAGTATTCCCATAACGTTGGGCCGGGCATTGATGCGTGGTCCAATTTCCAGCCATTGGGCGTAGTGGCTGGCATTACTCCGTTTAACTTCCCTGCCATGGTGCCGCTGTGGATGTATCCGATGGCGATTGCTTGCGGCAACACCTTTATTCTCAAGCCTTCGGAAAAAGACCCTTCGGCGGCGATGGCGGTAGCCGAGCTGTTGCAAGAAGCTGGGTTGCCAAAAGGCGTGATGAATGTGGTGCACGGTAGTCGCGAAGCGGTGGAAACGCTGCTAGATGCTAAGGCCGTTAAAGCCATCTCATTTGTTGGCTCAACGCCGGTAGCAGAAGCTATCTATTCCCGTGGCTCGGCCGCAGGCAAACGCGTTCAGGCTCTGGGTGGGGCGAAGAATCATGCCGTGGTGCTTCCCGACGCCGATTTGGAAAACGCTGCCAATACCCTGATGGGGGCGGCTTTTGGAAGTTGCGGCGAACGCTGCATGGCAATCTCGGTGGCGGTATGCGTGGGTGACGAGACGGCAGATCGACTAGTTGAAACGCTGCTGCCTAAAATTGCTGAGCTCAAGGTTGGCCCTGGTACCGATAAAGGCTTGGATATGGGCCCGCTGGTGACGGCAGAGCACCGTGACAAGGTATTGGGCTATATCGAAGACGGCATAAAGGCCGGCGCGTCGCTAGTGGCCGATGGCCGTGAGCTGAAAATTGCGGGTCATGAAGACGGCTATTTCGTTGGTGGTTGCCTGTTCGATAACGTTACTACCGAGATGCGCATTTACCAGGAAGAGATTTTCGGGCCAGTGCTGTGCGTGGTGCGGGTCGGCAGCTTAGATGATGCTATGCAATTGATTAACGACCATGAATACGGCAATGGCACCTGTCTGTTTACTCGCGATGGCGAGGCTGCTCGACGCTTTACCGATGGCATCGAAGTGGGCATGGTGGGTGTTAACGTACCGCTTCCCGTACCGGTGGCCTACCATAGCTTTGGCGGCTGGAAACGCTCGTTGTTTGGCGACCTTCACGCCTACGGCCCCGACTCTGTACGCTTCTATACCCGCCGAAAAGCGGTTTCCCAGCGCTGGCCTTCGGTGAGCGAAGCCACACGTGCCGAGTTTTCGTTTCCCACTAACCAACGTTGACGCCGTAAGCTAACTACGCCATCTTCTCTGCACCACTGCTAAGCGGTGGTGCACTTTTTTGGTGTGCGTATCTTAGTCGTAAAGGGACGAGCAGCGTGGCGAGAACACAGGACGAAATTCGGCAAACCAACGTAAAAAAGATTCTTCAGGCGGCGGAGCAATTGTTTGCTGAAAAAGGCTATGCCGGAGCGTCGATGGGGGAAATTGCCCAGTTGGCCGATCTGCCCAAATCCAACGTGCACTACTATTTTTCCACTAAAAAGGCGCTCTACCAGGAAGTGCTGCTAGCGCTGCTGGAAATCTGGAAACAGGACGCGCTGTGCTTTGAACTCTACGACGACCCACGAGTCGTGCTTTCTAGCTATATTCGCGCCAAAATGAATCATTCTCGCTACCGCGCTCACGGCTCGAAAATATGGGCGGCGGAAGTGATGCAGGGCGCACCCATTCTGAAAGAGCGCCTGCGCGATAACTTATACGAATGGGCCAAGTTGAAAGAGTCGAAAATTCGCGAGTGGGTCGAGTCCGGTCAAATTAACCCCGTTGAACCGTCCTACCTACTTTATATGATTTGGGCATCGACCCAGCACTACGCCGACTTCGACTACCAAATCTACCTGCTTAACGACGATAAACCCTTAGACGACCTGCAGTTTGAAAAAGCCGTGCAGTCGGTGACCTCGGTAATTTTGCGAGGGATTGGGTTGACGGCGTAGAGCAGTGCTCAATGACTGAGTTGCACAGACGTATCAAACTTATGCCGTTTTCGCGATAGTAACGTGCGGAACTTGCGCAGGTTGTCGTGGGCATAGAGCACGCTGTCGCAAAAGCGGTCGTACTCATCTAAGTTAGCGACGGCCACGATCAACACAAAATCACACTCACCCGTTACTTGATAGCACTGCTTCACTTCAGGGGCGTTGACCGCTGATGTTAAGAACTGCTGGTAGAGTAATTTGTTATCTCGCTCCATGGTGACTTCCACCACCATGTGTAGGCGCTGGCCTAGGGCGTCAGGGTTGAGTAGCGCCACTTCACGCTCAATGACTCCCGCATCGCGTAATCGATTAACCCGCTTTAAACAGGCAGAGGGGGAAAGCCCTATTTCATCCGCTAATGCTTGATTGGTCAGGCTGGAATCGCGTTGAAGCTGGTCAAGAATTCTTCGATCAATAGCGTCCATGAAATAAGATTCTCTTTCTATGTTAATAAAGAACGAATAGTGATTGTGGGCACCGTATTGGAAAGAAGATTCTGCGTCATCTCCATTATCATAACGTTTGTTAAAACGATGGCAATGGAGGGCTTGATGCGGATCTCAATTCACTGTTTATTGGCGGTGGTAGGTCGTGTACTGCAAGACGCGCTGCGCGTGTATGTGACATTACTCAAAATCCTGATACCTGCGTTGCTCATCGTCAAAGGGTTAGAACTACTCGGTATGATCGAGTGGCTGGGGACGGTATTAGCTCCTTTAATGAGCACACTCGGTTTGCCCGAACAAATGGGGGTTGTTTGGGCGGCGGCGCTTTTCACCAATTTGTACACCGCCATTGCGGTGTTTTTCCAAGTCGTCGGTGAAACGCCTTTGAGTGTTGAGCAGGTAACGGTACTGGGTGCGTTGATGCTGGTAGGACATTCGCTTCCCGTTGAGGGAGCGGTAGCCAAGCGCGCTGGCGTACCTTGGTGGGGCACGCTGGTTCTGCGTGTGGGTGGGGCTTTACTGCTTGCTTGGCTTTTACACTGCTTCTATTCGTATTTTGGTTTGTTGCAAGCACCCGTTGAATTGGTATGGCAGCCAAGTTTTTCATCAGCACCAACGCTCAGCAGTTGGGCGTTGGCGCAGTTGGAAACGTTAGCGCTTATTTTTGTGATTATTTTAGCGCTGATTGTGCTCTTAAAACTTTTAAAAAGGCTGGGTCTAGAGCGTTGGATTCATCTTGGCTTGCTACCGTTGCTCAAGCTATTAGGCATTGGCCGTTCGGCAGCGAATGTGACGGTCATTGGTTTCACGCTGGGATTAAGCTATGGCGCAGGGCTGCTGATTCGTGACGTGCAAAACGGGGTGCTTAGCAAGCGCGACAGCACGCTAGCGCTGTGTTTTCTCGGCCTCTGCCATAGCGTTATAGAAGATACGCTGCTGATTTTAATGCTTGGAGCCGATATAACGGGCATTTTATGGGCACGGCTGTTGTTTGCCGTTATTGTCACCGCGGTGATTGCCCGTTGGCCCAAAGCTACGGGGAATCAGCAATAGGCCGGTACGCTTTTAGAGATGCTTTGAGCTGGCCAATTCTCGGCAAGCCTCCAATACCTCCTTGGACAGTGACTCATCGTTCAACGTGCGTGCGATAGCAAGCCCCCCCACCATGGTGACCACTTGTTGAATAATTTGGTGTCGAGTTAGTTGGTCTGCTGGCGTCATTTGACTCACCCTGTCCACAAACCCTTTGAAGAGTAAGGTGTAGGTTGACCGAATAGGGAGGTCTTGTTGAGCGACATCGCTAATCAGGCATGCCAATGGACAAGGGACTTGCTGGCCGAAAAGGTGCTCTTCACTTAGATATCGCTCTATGCCTTGTTCAGGTAACTGCTCTAGTGCTAACCGCTGGGCTGCTTGAGTTGCAGCATGTTTGAGCGCCTGAGCGTATAAATCACTTTTTGACTCAAAGTGAGCATAGAACGCGCCACGCGTCATACCTGCTTCTTGC
This sequence comes from Halomonas sp. MS1, assembly GCF_024182575.1. Taxonomy (NCBI): domain Bacteria; kingdom Pseudomonadati; phylum Pseudomonadota; class Gammaproteobacteria; order Oceanospirillales; family Halomonadaceae; genus Halomonas; species Halomonas sp. MS1. The sequence goes on along the minus strand of NZ_CP098926.1, from coordinate 927,296 downwards.
ATAACAGTATCTATGCTCACGCCGTTGAATCCATGGTGAGTGAAAAGACGAGCAGCAGCGTGCAATATTTTTTCATGCGAGTGCATTTTGTGCGATTCATCCCACGGCATTATTAACCCTCCCTTGTATTGGCATTGATCAGCTCATTTTTGCTTTATCCAAAATATGTTATTGAACATATTGTGCCTGTCGTTACTCTTCACTACTACCTATATAAAACGAGAGGAGCGTAATAATGAGCACTTTATCGCAAGAGAAAGGTGTACATATTCTGGGGCCACAATTTAGTACCTTTGTGCGAAGTGTGCAGTTGTGCTGCGAAGAGAAATCAATTCCTTATACGCTTGGTATGTCAATAAACGGTAATGCTATCGACTTACACAGCTCAGAGCATTTACGCATAAACCCTTTTGGAAAAGTGCCTATATTACTTCATGGGGAGCATCAGCTTTGTGAAACGGCTAGCATTTGTCGCTATTTAGATGAGGCCTTCGAAGGCGATCAATTGCAGCCTGAAGCAGCTTGGGAGCGAGCCTTAGTGGATCAATTTTCTGCTTGGCTATCAATCTATGTGGATGAAGCAATTGTGCGGAGATATTTGTTAGAGTTCTATTTCCCAAAAGGGGAGAATGGGACAGTACGGAAAGATTATATCCGAGCAGCTGAGCCGGAGGTTGCTCGAATGCTATCACTGTTAGAGCTTCAGCTAACCAAGCAGCCTTATTTAGTGACTGAATCCTTTAGTGTTGCAGATGCATTGGCCGCGCCGATGTTGGATTATTTAAGTAAGTTGCCACCTGCTGCCCCTTTGTTACAAAAAACACCGCATTTATCCGCTTACTTAAAGCGGATTCAGGATCGGCCCAGCGCGCGCAATGTGTTTTTAGCGGCATAAACAAAGACGGGCGAGCCACCATGGCTTGCCCGCACTGATAGCGATTGGCTTGATATGTCGCGAAATCAATACTTTTATTGTTTTGTTAATAGCTTCAATCGTTCAAGTAAAGCTTACCTTCGCCAGCGATGATCGCTTGCCCAGCTACTGTTACAAACCCTTGCTCTATAGTGCCATTGGCGGCGGTGTGGATAACGCTGGGTCGCCCCATTTCAACACCCTGGTGAATCTTGCAGTGCAGGAGATCAGGTTTGAGTGACGCTAAATAGCCGGTTAACGCTGCTGCAGCGCTGCCAGTGGCGGGATCTTCGCAGAGACTGGCGTGCATGCAGAACATACGGCTCCGTACAATCGTCTCTTCGTTATCGTGTTGCTCCATCACATAAAGGTATATCTGCTCAGTGCCGCTGCGCGCAACGGCATCCGCCCATACTGCATCGGCGATTTGAACCTGCTCCAGGGCTGCTAGGTCAGCTAGTTCAATAAGATGAAAGGGCAGCCCGAAAGAAGCAATGATGGGATCGCCAATGACTTGGTGGATGTCTAGCCCCAGTAGCTCAACGGCAGTGAGGCGATCAATCGTGCTGCCCGTGACCATGACGGGCTGGGCGGTTTTGAAGGTTGCTCCCTCTCGTTCATAATTAACCGCTAATGCACCGACAGGTGGCTGTAGCACAATGCCTTGCTCGCGGTTGACGAGGTTTAACTCCGCTAGTAGATGCGCGGTACCAACCGTGGGGTGGCCAGCAAACGGCAGCTCGGCCGTGGGTGTGAATATCCGCATAGGGTAGTGATTAGTCGTCGTCGCCGCGCCTAAAAATACCGTCTCTGCCAAGTTAAGCTCATTGGCAATTGCCTGCATGGTGCTGGTTTCAAGCCCATCGGCATTTAAAAAAACCGCCAACTGATTGCCCGAGAAAGGCTTATCGGTAAACACATCCAACAGGTAATACTCAGCAGTTTTCATAGGGACCTCTTTTGCATGACGAGTGCTTCCAAAACGGTTTACAACCCTCTTTTTTCGCTTGAGTGCGGGTGATGCCGATATCTTTCAGCAATCGGTCATCAAGGGCTAGTAACTGGCGACGGCTACAACGGCGTTGATGATAGTGGCGTAACTGACAGCGAATTTGGGCGAGGCTGAAGCGTAGCATGGCAGTTCTCCTTGATGGCGATATGCTTAACCAGATTACGCAGCCATGCTCAATCAATACAGATATAGGATTTTATATTTTTAAGATACAGATGGTGTATGTTATACCTCTGTATGCTTGCTGGGCAGGGTATCTGTATTGTTTTTAAAAACGTCTTCAAGAACGTCTTCAAGAACGTTTTGAAGAGCGATTTTAAAAGCGTTTCAAAGATAGAGGGCTGGAGTTATGACGCGCTACGAAGAGGTCGCTTGTATTTTGCGGGAGCGAATTGAGCACGGTATTTACCGCGTGGGTGATCGCCTGCCTTCTATTCGAGCGGTATGTCAGGAGCTTGATGTCAGTATCTCGACTGCTCAGGAGGCTTACAGGCAGTTGATGGATGTGTTGCTGATCGAGTCACGACCGAAATCGGGCTACTTTGTACTTCCAAGCAGGGTGCCTACGGTGCTGCCTTCTGTCTCTCGTCCTGCGCAGTGCCCGCTGGATGTCTCCCAATGGGATCAAGTATTAGAGCTGGTCGCTACCGAGCGTGACGATAGTCGGCTGCTGCTTGGGCGCGGTGTGCCGAACCTGGCTTATGAAACGCTTAAGCCGCTGTCGAAAATATTGGCGGGGCTGCACCGTAAGAACGATCTGAATGGCTTTAACTACGACAAACTGAGTGGTAGCCCCGAGCTGCGTCAGCAGGTAGCGCGGCTGGCCATTGCCTCCGGCTGTTTGCTGCATCCGGATGACATCATGATCACCACCGGTTGCCAGGAAGCATTGTCGATAGCGCTGCGCACCCTCACTCAGCCTGGCGACGTGGTGGCCGTGGACTCGCCCAGCTTTTACGGCACCATGCAGATCCTAAAAGCCAATGGTCTGAAAGCGTTGGAGATTCCCACTGATCCGCAAACCGGTATCAGTTTGGAAGCATTGGAGATGGCGTTGGAGCAGTGGCCGATCCGTGCGATCCAGGTCACTCCGACGTATAACAACCCACTGGGTTACACCATGAGTGAGGCGCGCAAACAGGCGCTGTTTCAACTCGCCCAACGCTTCGACGTGGCCATCATTGAAGACGATATCTACGGTGATCTCGCCTATGCCCACCCAAGGCCGTTGACGGTGAAGTCTTTCGATGACGATGGGCGGGTGCTGTTGTGCAGTGGCTTTTCGAAAACGGTTGGGCCAGGGCTACGAGTGGGTTGGCTAGCGCCGGGGTGTTATCGAGATAAGGCGCTGCATATGAAGTATGTCTCTACCGGTGCCTCGGCCACATTGCCGCAGTTGGCGGTGGCGGAGTTTGTCGCCAAAGGCCACTACGAGCGTCACCTTCGCTATGTTACCCGCCAATATCAGCGCCAACGGGACATCATGATCAACTGGGTGCAGCGCTATTTTCCAGAAGGCGCGGGCATCAGCTATCCACAAGGCAGTTTTTTGCTATGGGTGGAGTTACCTGCCGCCGTGGACTGCGTACGTCTTAATGAACGCTTAGCCAAGCGCGCCATCCATGTGGCTCCTGGCTCGCTATTTTCAGCCTCGGGCAAGTTTCGCCAGTGTTTGCGACTTAACTACGCATTTACGCTAACACCGGCCATTGAAGATGCCGTGCGCACCGTGGGAGAACTCGCCAACGAAATGGTGGAGGAGGCACAGCGGTATGAGGTGGCGCTGAAGTAAGCATTGTTTGCTATCGCTAAGTTAAAACGCTTCTTGAGCGGTACGCCATACGCACATACCGATGAAGTAAACGGATGCAATGCCCCATCCCCATAGGGCCCAGGCGGCATGCGCGGGGCTGGAGAGCACCAGTGACGTTGTACAGGCGCACCATAATAGCGTGACGGCGATATTGAGTGGCATGAACTGACGAACACGAAACGGATGCAGGAACTTCATCTTGGTCACGGTAAGAATGGCGAGAAAAACGATAGATGCGAAGGTGATGAAGGGCGGTAAATCGAGAATATAAAAATAGGCCGCAGCAATGTTCCAGGCAGCAGGAAAGCCAACAAAGTAATTATCCTGGCTTTTCATATTGGTGTTGCAGAAACAGAACATCGATGACAGCAGAATGATAAACACTGACAGCAATTCGAAATTGGGCGGTAACTCGATAAAGAAGTAAATAAACAGAGCGGGAATAAATGCCCAGGTTAGGTAATCGATGACCATATCAAGCGTCGAGCCATCGAAGTGGGGCAGGATGGTTTTTACTTCATACTTACGCGCCAGAGTGCCATCGAAACCATCGACCATCATCGCTGCGCCAAGCCATAGTAAGCAGGCGACTGGATTGTTGTCGATCAGCGAGAGTAGCGCCATTGTGCCGAGCAGTACGCCGCTGGCCGTGAATATATGCACGCTCCAAGCTTTCCATATCGAAGCGCGGGATTCTGTGTGCGAAGAGAGCGTTTGGACCACGTTGACCCCATTGGGAACGTGATGTCCCCTTGCTGTTCGGTGTATAGATGAGTGTGTAAAAATCATACCCTACTACAAGACGGCACCCAGCGAATACGTAGGCCAGCCATCTGGGCATGGCACGTTTGTGCAAAAAGTATCGTGTCTTGTGCCTCTGTGGCTATTTTGGTCGTTGAAATTGCTGCCTTGCCTGTTCGACGTGCTCTCGAGTGATGCACGTTGGCGAGTGATCATTGAGTAGCCCCATCGCCTGCATAAACGCAAACGCAGTGGTTGGACCAACAAATTTCCAGCCGCGCTTTTTCAAATCTTTAGCAAGTGCGATGGATTCAGGCGAGGTGGTCTGAGTTTGTGGTGCGGCAAGTGAATCGAGGGTTGGCTCGAAACGCCAGAAATATGTGGCCAGTGAACCTTCCTGCTTGATCATTTCCAGTGCCCGTTGGGCATTATTAATCACCGCCTCGATTTTGCCACGATGGCGAATAATGCCTGCGTCCTGCAGCAAGCGCTGCACATCCTCTTCGCCAAAGCGGGCAACGTGATGGAAGTCAAAGTGATGGAAGGCAGCGCGAAAGTTCTCGCGTTTGTTGAGAATGGTGCGCCAACTTAAGCCCGACTGAAAACTTTCCAGGCAGAGCTTTTCGAATAGCCGCTGGTCGTCAACCACCGGAAACCCCCACTCGTTGTCATGGTAGGGCAGAAATTCGGCGGCACCGCCACACCACTGGCAGCGTGGTAGGTTATCTGGGGCAATAAAGTCAGGCATTGGGCGCTCCTTAGCAATATCCCAAACGTCATAAGTTGAGTGTGTTACCGCGCATAGGTATCAAACGCCCGTGATCGATGATGGGGCCTGTGGGTTGACCGTCAGGTGCACCCCCTTGTGGTTCTATACTGACGGCGAGGTCGGCATTGAATAATTGCGCACGTAGCTCCGCGCTAGGGTGTAGCCGTAGGTTACCTTGCTCAGGTAGTAAACCTAACGAGATTGGGGTGCCTTCGGCGATTAACCACAGTTCCCCAGTCTGATTGCTGCTGACTTGAGTAGGTTGAACGGCTTGCACGATCAGTTCGCCCCCAGTGGTCGCGCTAATGATCCAGCCCGGCGTGCGCGATTCATCCTGAACCACAAAGACCGCCTCGCCCTGAGGCAATGTAGACAGTTCAGCCTGCTGCCAAAGAGTACCAAAAACTATTGCGACTGCCCCAAATCCGGCAGCGATTGTTTGCCATACGCCTAAGCGTTGCCACCAGGAAGGGGGAAATGCCCCGGTTGCTTGGGTAATACGCTGCCAAACTTCTTTGGGAGGTGTTCTAGGATCAAGTTGCTCGTTGAATAACTGCAAGTGCTCTCGCCAGCTATCCACATCATTTTGTAGATCATGGCTGACGGCCAGCAGCGCTTCAAAGTGTGTTTTCTGTTCTTTATCCAATACGCCGAGTACATACTCACCAGCCGCTAGGTGGCGTTCATCGGGGTTGGTTAAATCCCATTGGTTAGACATGTTTTTAACCTCTCAAGCCCACGACGAATCCAGCTTTTAACGCTGCCCAGCGGTTGGGACAAAGAGTGAGCAAGCTCGCTATGCGTTAACCCCTGAAAATAAGCCATCTCCATTAACTGACGCTGATGAAGGCTTAGTGTGTCTAGACAATCATTAAGTCTGTCTTTTTTCTGGCCGCTTATGCTGTCACCTTCAGGGTCTTCGGTACCTAACAGCGTTGCTAATATAGGTTCGTCGGTGGTTGCATCCTGCGGCTTCTGGCGGCGTAGCCAGTCGATGCCAGTATTGCGGGCAAGTGTTGAAAGCCAGGTCATAGGTTTAGCACGAGTGGCATCGTACTGATTGGCAACGCGCCATATGTTGATAAAGACATGCTGCAGGCAATCCTGGGCAGCGCTTTCCTCTCTTACTATACGCAGCAGTTGGGCATATAGATGCGCACTAGTGGCACGATAAAGGCGCGCAAATGCTTGGCGGTCGCCTTGGGCGCAGCCACTGAGCTGATCAATAAGGTACTGTTGGCGTTGCGTGGCATCTTGCATTCAGGCATCTCTGCGCATTAAACCGAACTATCAGTCTTGGGTAGCGTGGCGTTGAAGGCAATAGACTTCATATTAGTGGCCGATAAAAAATTCTAAAAAGTTTGCATCCAGCTGGGCATTAGCCACGTAAGTGTTAATGAGCTTGCATTGTTGAGCCATTTTAATCACAAGTAGGAGATGCCCCAATGAAACTCAAACTTCTTACTGCTAGCCTTTGTGCCGCTGCTCTTTATGCTAGTGCTGCCGTTGCTGATCATGGCCCTACCATGGTGGGCGGAGCCAGCATGCTTCCCGAGCGTAATATTATCGAAAATGCCGTTAACTCAGGTGACCACGAAACGCTGGTGGCTGCAGTGCAGGCAGCTGAGCTAGTGGATGTGTTACAAGGTGATGGCCCTTTTACCGTCTTTGCACCCACGGATGAAGCCTTTGCGGACTTGCCCGACGGCACCGTTGATACGTTGCTACAGCCTGAGAACCTTGAGCAGTTGCAGACCGTTCTGACTTATCACGTGGTGCCAGGCAACCTGACGCGGGACGCGTTGTGGGAAGAGGTTATGGAGAACGACGGCACCGTGGCTTTTAAAACCGTACAAGGCGGGCATCTTTCCGTTATTCGTAACGGTAATAACCTGATGGTGATGGATGCGCAGGGCAATAGTGCCAATATAACGGTGATTGATGTTGCCCAAGCTAACGGCGTTATTCACGTGGTTGATCGTGTATTAATGCCTTAATCGATCGGATGCTGGCGACTAATGAACACTCATTCGCCAAGTGACTGTCCCGCTGCCTTGAGTCTTAAGGCAGCGGTAGTTTTAATGTTTGACGACAGAAAGCTTCCTCTCGCTGTCAACCAACGACAGCGCGGCCGCTGAACGCCCTTAGCGAGTAGATATTAACCCTGGCGTAAGTTTAACCATGCGTTGCTAAGCCAAGCACCTGCGTTGATAAGTTCGCTTTCCGTTGAACCTGCATAGCCGAGCACTAAACCAGGTCGCTTATTCTCACCAAGGTAATAGCGGGAAAGAGGAGAAAGCGTAATACCTGCTTCACTAGCACGCCTTACCAGTATCTCTTCTGTTTCAAAATTATCGAGCTCAGCCAGTAGGTGCATGCCTGCATGGCCGTCAGAAAGCTGAAGCCCTGCGGCCACCGCAGGCGCTAACGCAGTGCGCAGGCAGGCTTGGCGTTGGCAATACGCAGCCCGCATGCGAGCGATGTGGCGAGTAAAGTGGCCGTTGGCAATAAGTTCAGCAAGCGCTGATTGTATGGGGTAGTTACCCTCGCGGTGCAGCCGCGTATGGGCGCGCTTAAAGTCTTCGGCAAGCCTATCAGGCAATACCAAATAGCCTAAACGCAAGCCGGGGTAAAGCACTTTACTGAAGGTGCCCACATAAATCACCGGCGTCTGTTCGGCGAGGCCTTGTAGAGAGGGAGTAGGCGGCGTGTCGTACCGAAATTCACTGTCGTAATCATCTTCGATGATCCAACTGCCAGCATGAGAAGCATACTCTAACAATGCTAGTCGGCGTGGTATCGGCATGGTAACGCCACTGGGGTATTGGTGAGAAGGTGTTACATAGATTAGCCGGGGTGCGGGGGCGCCTGCAGGCGCTAGCGAAGGGTTTAGTCCTTCTTTATCTACGGGTATGAGCGTTGTCGTTAAGCCTGAGGCTAGGAAACATGCTTGCGCTCCGCGGTAACCAGGCTCTTCCATCCAAACCGAATCGCCGTTATCGGTGAGCAGTTGGGTAGTCAGCTCAAATGCCTGCTGAGCTCCTTGGGTAATCACGATCTGCTCTGGTTGACAGCGCACCGCGCGGGAGAGTCGTAGATAGTCACAAAGGGCTGCTTTAAGTTCAGGCAGCCCACCGTTGGTTTGGTAATCCATCCATGACATTTCTGCGTGATAATAGTGACGACGCAAAAGGCGTTGCCATAGCTCGCGGGGAAACAGATCGAGCGCCGGGACACCAGGGGAAAACGCTCGATGGCCGTGGCTTAACGCGCCACTTAGCGTTAGTAGTGTGTTGCCCCGGTTTGAATAGCGAACAGGCACAGGGGAGGGAAGTTCGGTTCTGTTTAATCGTGTGGGTAGTTGTGCCACATAGAGCCCCGCTCCCTGGCGAGCGATCAGCAATCCTTCCGCCAGCAGCCGGTCCATAGCGGCCAGCACCGTATTGCGGCTAATACCTAAAGCGGTGGATAAATAGCGAGAAGAGGGAAGTGCATCGCCTGCCGTCAATTCGCCATGTTGAATCCAATCCTTAAGCGAACGGTAGAGCTGTTGAACCAGCGTGGCTGCTTCATTCGCTGCTAGCCTTATCGCTAGCGCCTCCGTAATCCAATCGCTAGCAGCGTTACGTCGTTTCACTGGTTCCCTCAATTTAGCGATAAGTGGCTCTTTGTTATAGACCACTATAGCGGCAAGCTGAGTTTGTTCACCATCTTAATGGAGTAGTTGCCATGGTTAATATTCGTTCAGCGGTACTGTCTGACTTAGAGGCACTTAGCGGATTACTCGACGGCTATCGGCAGTTCTATAATCAGCCGAGTGATCTCGGTGCGGCGCGGGATTTCTTGCGTCAGCGCTTTGGGCTGGCGGATTCGCGCATTTTAGTGAGTGAAAATAGCGACGCTAACCTCACAGGTTTCGTGCAGCTTTATCCTGGGGTTTCCACGGTGGGCTTGAATGCGCGTTGGACGCTAAATGATCTTTTTGTGTTGCCAGAGTGCCGCGATAAGGGGACGGGAAGGGCGTTGATGGAAGCCGCCACCCAACTGGCTCGCGAGCATGGAGTCGCGCGCTTAATCCTTATGACTCAGGTAGAGAACGAGCGCGCCCAGCACCTTTATGAGTCCTTGGACTGGCAGCGCAACACGGCGTTTTACGGTTATCTGCTGGATATCAAATAACGAAAATGATGGCTAATAAGCAGCCATTTCAAGCCCGGCGTTCAGCCGGGCTCAAACGACAGTGACTTACAACACAGCTTTTTAAGCGCAATACAGGTTTATGCGTTGCTTAGCTTGCGCGCTCGATGCAGGTTTTCCATCGTATTCAGACACGCCTGGGCGGCTTCTTGCCCTTTGGTAACAAAGTGCTGGGTGTAGAAGTCGTGGTGAGTGCTGTGCTCATGGAAGTGGTGTGGTGTTAGGACGACCGAGATAATCGGTACTTGCGTATCTAACTGCACGCGCATTAAGCCATCAATGACCGCATGGGCGACAAAGTCGTGGCGATAAATGCCGCCGTCTACCACAAAGCCTGCCCCGACAATGGCGCCGTAGCGGCCACTTTCGGCGAGTACCTTTGCCTGGAGGGGGATTTCGTAAGCACCTGATACGGTGAAGATGTCCACTTGTTCGGCGTTAAGACCGCAGCGTTCTACTTCAGTGATAAATGCTTCATAGGCCTTCTCGACAATGTCGTGATGCCAGTGGCCTTGAATAAACGCAATGCGCTGGGCCGTGGTGTGTGTTGAAAGCGTTAGCGGAAATGTCTGATTCATGGTCATTCTCTTGGATAAGTTGTACCAGAATCAGGGCACGCGGGACCGGTCGTCAGGCAACCGAAAAAGGTGGCTGAAGCCACTTTTTAAGTTGCGTGTCTAAGGTACCGTTCTCTTTCATCCGGACTATCACCGTCGGCTTCGGCTTCTCACCGAATCTGCTGACCTCAAGAAATAAAAAAACAACAATCTTGAGCGCTCGCGGGCTTAGATGACAAAAATTTATTCAGCCATCATCACCGCCGGTGGGGACTTTCACCCCGCCCTGAGAACTTTGCTGATTATCAGCCCGGCTATATTACGCTTTTTCTAAATACCAAGCCACGGGGGTGTCGTAATCTTTGCGGGGGCGCGCTGCATAATGATCTCACCATGGCGAACGGAAAGTAGCACCTCGCCCTGAGTACGCAGCACGCTGTAATCATCTTCACCCTCCAGCAGGTTGAAGCTGGCGGGTTTGCCGACCTCGATGCCGTAACGCGCTTCAATATTGAGTGTGCGTGCGCTGTTGTCAGTGATAAGCGACAGCGCCTGGCTGAAATCCTGATAGCCCATCATTTGGCAGATATGCAAGCCAAAATCGAGCGTCCGCAACAGCTTACCGTTACCCAGCGAGTACCAGGGGTCGAAGATGGAATCCTCGGCAAAGCAGACATTAATGCCCGCGGCGTTTAGTTCTTTTACGCGGGTAACACCACGACGTTTTGGGTAAGTATCAAAGCGTCCCTGCAGGTGAATGCTTTCGGTGGGGCAGGAGACAAAGTTGATGCCCGAACGCTTGAGCAGCAGAAACAGCTTAGAGCAGTAGGCGTTATCGTAAGAGTGCATCGCCGTCGTGTGGCTAGCGGTCACGCGGCTGCCTAAATCGTTAAACAGCGCTTCGCAGGCCAGCACCTCAAGAAAGCGCGAGTTAGGGTCGTCTATCTCATCGCAGTGCACATCCACCAAGCGGTCATATTTGATCGCTAGCTCTATCACCCGCTTCATGGAAGCGACGCCTAGTTCTCGGGTGTACTCAAAGTGGGGAATGCCGCCGACAACGTCCGCGCCGATCTCCAGCGCCTCTTCCATCAGGCGGTCGCCGCCGGGGTAGGAAAGCAGGCCATCTTGCGGAAAGGCGACCACTTGGATATCAATTTTATCTTTCAATTCATCGCGCAAGGCGCATAGGGTTTTAATGCCGATTAGACTGGGGTCGCTGGTGTCAGCGTGTGTACGCACAAACTGGACGCCGTTGCCTATCAACAGGTTCAGGGTGTTAAGCGCGCGTTCGCGAATATCCGCTTCGGTGAGCATGGGCTTACGTTCACCCCAGCGCTCGATGCCTTCAAACAGCGTGCCGCTTTGATTCCAGCTTGGCTCGCCCGCCGTTAACGCGGCGTCCAAGTGAATATGCGGTTCAATGAACGGCGCGCAAAGCAGCTTGCCGCCCGCATCAATTTGCCCATCCCCCGCCGTTTGTGGCGCGTCTTGAGCGGTAATCGCTGTGAACGTACCGTTCTCAATCTCAAGCCGGTAAAGCTCGGGGCGCTGGCGTAGGCGGGCGTTAATGATCTGCATGCTCATATAGTTAGTGGCTCACTTATTGTTTGGCAGTCGAAGGGGAGGTATCACTTAGCGTAGCGTGATTTAAACGAAGCAGTACAGCGTAGCTAACTGCCGCTACCACGACACCTACCAATGGGGGGAGCAACGGGGAGAGGTAAGCGGCTCCAGCGCCTAATGCATAGGCGGCTAACCCTCGGCGATTAAAATTGGGTAACTGAGTGGATTCCAGAGTAGGGTAGCGGCCTTTATGTTTGAGCCAGAAGTCCGCCATGATCACCCCGCCCATGGGAGGAATAAAGGTGCCTAGCAGTACTAGAAAGGGAATCAGCAGGTTATACATACCGCCTACCGCCAGTACGGTGCCAATCGCTGCGCCACACACCGTGACTAAGCGGCGTTTCTCGGTGCGCAGCAAATTGCAGCCCGCTACGGCAAAGTTGTAGATGGTGTTGTCCTGGGTGGTCCAGATATTTAGAAACAGCATCAGCACCGCGATGGTGACAAAGCCCTGCGCGATCAATACATCGACAATATCCGCCTGCTGGTAAATCATGGTGCCCAATGCGCCGGTCAGCACCATTAAGCCGTTGCCCACAAAAAAAGCCGCCAGAGTCGCGATCACGGCAATTTTTGGCGTCTTGGCGAAGCGGCTCCAGTTAGTCGCTTGGGTGCCTCCGCTAATAAAGGTGCCAATGATGACGGTAATCGCTGCCGCTACGCTCATGCTTTCCGTGGGCGTTTGCTGGCTTAGTCCGGCAAATCCGTGAGCATCCACCAGCCCGGTGAACAGGCTAATCAAGATAAACAGCATCATGGCGGGGACGGCAAAGCGCGAAAGCCAGTCCATCCCTTTATAGCCAATCATGGCCGTCACGCAGAAACCAAACCCAAATAGCACCATTAAGGGGATTTCCAGCCATTCAGGCATCCCTGTGGTGCGTACTAACACTAGGGCAATCGTCGCGGTGCCCCAGGCGTACCAACCAATCTGGGTAAAGCCGAGAATAAAATCGGAAAGTTTGCTGCCTTTTTCACCGAAGCAGAAGCGTCCCATCAGTACGGAGTTAAGGCCGCTTTGACAGGCAATGTAAGCAAGGGCTGCCGCGTATGCGCCCAGCAACAAGTTACCCACCAGTATGATCCAGAGCAGTTGGCCAATCGGGAACGATTGGCCAAGCGAACCACCGGCCCACATGGTGGCAGTGAAAAAGGTAAAGCCGAGCAGTACAACGGAGGTGGAGAGCAAGCCCTTACGGGCGCTAGTGGGGACTTCACTTAGCGGATAGTCAGAGTGGTGCATGGGGGACTCCAGGTGAGTATTATTATCCTAGTTATATAAGCAACCTGCGTGCCAAGCTTAGCTCCCCAAGGCGTTTAAAGCGTCCTCTCCAACAACCCTCGCATTAACGTTTCGATCATACTCTCGTACTCGTCTGCTAATGAGAATTGCTGCGGATCTTGTAGCCAATCAAAGCAAATGCCGATTAAAAAGCTATGGTACTGACGCCGGGCGCTGGCGGGCGTGAGATCAGCGCGCAGATGGCCGGCTTGCCGGGCTTTCTCAAATAGCTGCTCAACCTGCATTTCGGCATGCTCAGAAAGCCGAGTGATCATGCTGATACGTGGATGATCATCTTCCAGCTTTTCGCAGCGATGCAGCACGATGGTGGCGGCGCGCTGTAACGGAAGGTTATGGCAGATAGCGCCAAGCGCACTCAGGGCAATCTCTTGCAGGCATTTGGTGGGGGTGTTGCCCAGTCGCAGCACAGCATCATCGACGATTTCATCGAGCGGCACGCGAACACGCTCTAGCAGGGCATCGAATACCGCCGCTTTATCCTCAAAATGCCAGTAAATCGCGCCTCGGGTAACGCCAGCCGCTGCGGCAATATGGGCCAATGTGGTGCGCGAAACCCCTTGAGCGAGAAACTGAGCTTCTGCAGCATCAAGAATGGTCTCGCGGGTGCGTTCAGCCTCAGCTTTGCGACGTGACATAGCGGCTCCTAACAAAAAAGTGCACTTATATTGGCATTACTGAATGGCAAAGTCGCCAGTAGGCGATTAGTATACACATTCACTGACATTCATGAATGTCAGTGAAGTTTTTATGACTACGTATTGATAACACCACCGAGGAGTCCGCTGTGCGTAACACTGTGATTCGATTGCTTCCAGCGCTGCTGGCCCTGCTGCTGGCAACAGGTGACGCTTATGCCGAGAGCCAGAATGAACCTCCTCCTCGGCCGGTGAAGCTGGTGACATTAGAAGCGTCTGGTGCCGCGCTGCAGCGCCAATTTCCTGCGCGCGTTGAGGCCACTACACGCAGCAATCTATCGTTTCGCATGGCGGGTGAGCTGTTAGAGCTTAACGTGACTCCCGGTCAGCGGGTAACGGAAGGCACCCTCATCGCGCGTATTGATGATCGTAATATGCGCAGTGAATTGGATAGCGCCCGTTCACGGTTAGAGCTAGCGCGGGCCACTCACGAACGCATGCGCTATACCCTAGAACGTGGAGCGATTAGCCAAGCACGGTTTGATGAATCAGAGGCGGAGTTGCGTGCCGCTCGGGCGACCTTTGAACAGGCCGAAGAGCAACTGGAAAATACCCAGCTGCGCGCACCTTACGATGGTGTGATTGCCCAGGTGCCGGTAGATAATCGGCAGATTGTCCAGGTGCAGGAAACCGTGGCGGTGATTCAGCAGCCAGGGCAGCTTGATGTGATCTTTCATTTACCGCAGCAAATCGTTCAGCAGATACCCCACAGTGACGAGGTGACCCCGTTTGAAACGGCGATGGCCTTTGAAGTGCGGTTTGGCAATAGCGAAAAACCTTACCTTGCGCAGTTGGCGTCTTACACCACCCAGGCCAGCGCCCAAAGCTTGGCTTATGAGGTAACGCTTCGGCTACCGCAGCCCGACGATATCACGCTGCTTGATGGCATGAGCGCCACCGTGCGGCTTGATTTAGGCCAACTGTTACCCGCGTCTGAAGGTCTTGTTTGGCATTTGCCGCCTGACGCCATTAGCTATCAAGGTGAGAACTCGGAGCAGGCGGTGGTGTGGCGTTTTCAGGCACCGAACCGTGTAGAGGCGGTGCCGGTCGAGGTGGGGCGTTTAACCTCTAAGGGGTTAGAAGTGAGTGGCGAACTAGCCGCGAATGATCGTGTGGTGGCAGCGGGAGCCCATCGTGTCAGCGCTGATATGCGTGTAACACCGTGGGAAAAGGAACAGGGGCTATAAGATGGTTGATTACTTCTTACGCCACCGGGCCGCTAGTTATTTAATGACCGTGGTGCTGCTCTTCGGCGGGGCGCTTGCTTTCACTGGCATGGGGCAGCTTGAGTTTCCTGAATTTACCATTCGCAATGCGCTAGTCACTACCCAGTATCCTGGTGCTACGCCAGAAGAGGTGGAGCAGGAAGTCACCTCGACACTGGAAGAAGCCATTCAGGAAATGCCTGCGATTAAACGCATCAGCTCGGTGAGTTCAAACGGGTTTTCGCAAATTACCATCGAGCTGCAAAGCACGGTGCAAAACGATGAGCTTCAGCAGCTGTGGGATTCATTACGCCGTAAAGTTGGCGATGCGCAGGCCGCACTGCCGCCAGGCGCCAGCCAGTCACGAGTTAACGACGACTTTGGCGATGTGTTCGGCTTGATGATTAACCTGACCGGTGATGGCTATGCCATGCCCGATTTGAAAAGCCAGGCCGAGTTTCTTAAGCGTGAACTCGCCTTGGTCGACGGCGTTGAAAAGGTGTCGCTGGCGGGGGTGAGAGACGAGCGCATTTTCATTGAAGTCGACCGAGAGCGGCTACGTGCGCTGAACATTCCGCTAAGTTCACTCCAACAATTGCTGAATACGCAAAATGCCGTAGTGGACTCGGGTCACTTGAAGCAGGGGGGGCAGCGTTTCCGAGTAACGCCTTCGGGTAGTTCCGCCGATATTGAGGATTTACGCGCGTTAATCGTTAGTGAAGGTAACGGCGAGCTGGTAAGGCTGAGCGATATCGCAGAGGTTTCCCGTGGCTTGACCGAGCAACCGCAGCAGCTTTATCGCGACATGGGGCGACCGGCTATTTCCCTGGGCATCTCGTTTGAAAGCGGCGTCAACGTGGTCGAAGTAGGTGCCCGACTTGAGCAGCGGCTTGACGAACTGGAAGCACGCACCCCGTTGGGTATGGAGCTCAACGTGGTCTATGACCAGCCGAACGTGGTGGATGAGGCGGTATCCGGTTTCTTAATCAGCCTGATCCAGGCGGTGGCCATCGTCATTGTGGTGCTCATGCTGTTTATGGGCTGGCGCAGCGGCCTACTAATGGGCTTTATTCTGCTGATTACCATTATTGGCACCTTTATGCTGATGCGCATTCACGGTTTGCAATTGGAAAAAATCTCGCTAGGGGCGCTGATTATAGCGCTGGGGATGCTGGTTGATAACGCTATTGTGGTCACTGAAGGCATGCTGGTGGGCCTAAAGCGCGGCCAAAGTATTCGTGAGTCGGCGCATCAGGTGGTTCGACAAAACGCATGGCCTCTGCTGGCAGCTACGCTGATTGCAGTTGCCGCCTTTGCACCGATTGGGTTGTCGCCAGATACCACCGGTGAATTTATCGGCTCGCTGTTCTATGTGTTGCTCTATTCACTGCTGCTAAGTTGGCTGACAGCGCTGACGCTCACGCCGTTCTATTTCAAACTGCTGTTTCGCAATGTGGCGCCTAGCAGCACTGATGAAGATCCTTACAAAGGAGTGGTGTACCGCTTGTTTAGCCGCGTGATTGTGGCAGGTATCCGGCTGCGTTGGCTAACACTTGGTCTGGTGATGGTCATACTGGCAGGCGCGGTTGTCGGTTTTGGTTCCGTCAAAAATGCCTTTTTCCCTGCTTCGAATACGCCCATCTTTTTTGTTGATTACCGCACGCCGGAAGGCACCGATATTCTGGAAACCCAACGGCGGGTGGCAGAGTTGGAGGAGGTGGTTATGGAGATGGAGGGTGTCCGCCATCTCACCACCGTGGTCGGCGGCGGTGCCCAGCGCTTTACCCTGACCTATGCGCCGGAAGACCGCTATGCCAGTTATTCACAGCTAATTGTTGAAACCGATAACAAAGCGATACAGCAAGCGCGCATGGCGGATATCGAAGCGGTACTTGAGCGCGATCACAGCGATATCGACTATAAAATCGCCCCGCTGGAAGTTGGCCCTGCCCCGAAAGCCAAGATCGAAGCCAGGTTTTACGGCAGCGACCCCGCCGTATTACGCCAGCTAGGTGATCAAGTCGCGGCACTGTTTAGTGATACGTCCAATATGGTCAGTGTTCGCACCAACTGGCGTAACCGTGTTCAGGCCGTGGTGCCAATTTTTGCCGAAGACACCGCGCGACGGCTGGGCGTTACGCGCGAGAATCTGGCGGCCACACTGGCGCTGAGTACGAGTGGTAGTCAGGTGGGCATCTACCGTGACGGCAGCGACCTGATTCCGATTGTCGCCAGAGCGATACCCGAGCAGCGCAACGATATCGATAATGTCGGGTCGCTTAACGTATGGAGCGCCGAGCAGGGGCGCTACATCACTGCGGATCAAGTGATGCGCGATGTGACGACCCAGGTAGCAGATCCACTAATCATGCGCCGCGACCGCGAGCGCATGCTGGCGGTATATGGCGAACCCGACCCGCTAAGCGGAGTGACGGCGGCTAGTGTATTGGCTCAAGTTCGACCCCAAGTAGAAGCGCTTGAATTGCCACCCGGTTATCGGCTTGAGTGGGGTGGTGAATTTGAGACCGCCGGTGAAGCCCAGAGCGGCCTATTTGCATCGTTGCCACTTGGGTTGGTGATGATGTTTATTATCACGGTGGTGTTGTTTAACAATTTCCGTCAGCCGCTGGCGATCTGGTTTTTGGTGCCGTTGACCATTGTCGGCGTAGTGGCCGCGTTACTGCTAACCGGGTTGCCTTTCTCGTTTATGGCGCTGCTGGGCACGCTGAGTTTGATCGGGATGGTGATCAAGAATGCCATTGTTCTGGTAGAAGAGATCAATGTGCAACTGCCGTTGCACAAAGATCGCTACCACGCCGTGGTGCGCGCCGCCATTAGCCGCGTGCGCCCCGTTTCAATGGCTGCGCTAACCACCATGCTGGGGCTGATACCGCTGATTAGTGATGCATTCTTCGCCAGCATGGCGGTCGCGCTGATTGGTGGCCTTGGTGTTGCCACGCTGCTTACTCTTATCGTGCTACCGGTGATCTATTGCGTGCTTTACCAGATCAAGATCCATGAGGATTCATCGAGCACTTAATTCAACGCAGCAGCGACCTCTTCAACTTGTAGCGCTAAGCTTTGTAGGCCGCCACCGGAGAGGTACCAAAGTGCCGGGGTTAGCATCACTAGCTGAGGGGTAGTACCTGCCTCGGCTAGTGCTTGGCGCAGTTGGTCGGCATCCGCAGGTTCATTGCCAATGGCGGCGCTGCGATCAATGACCAGCATAACGTCTGGTTTGATGTCGGCAATGGCATCAGCAGAAAGCGGTGTAAAGGTGCGTTCACCACGGGTTTCTGAGGTCACACTCGCCGGCATGCTGAGCGCTTCCACGCCTAGCACATCGTGAACGACGGGATGTTGGTTAAGCATCAGGTTGCCGCCGTTGTGAGTGACGACCAGTGTCCTGGGGGCATTGCTGAGTGCCTCGCGTAGTGCGTCAATCTCTGTGTGGAGCGTTGCAAGTGCCTCATCGGCTTCACTTTCCGCCTCAAATTGGCTGGCGAGCTCACGCACGTTGTCGTCAAACGCTGTGAGGTAGTTATCGCCTTGCAAACTGGTGTTAAGTAGCGGTGCAATATCGCCAAGCTCTTCTTCCCAATCGCCCTGGCGGCCAGTGTAGAGAATCAGGCTAGGTTCGCTAGCGCTGATGGCCTCCATGTCCGGTGAGCGTAGGCCACCAATATCGCTATAACGGTCGCTAGCGTATTGCTCTAGGTAGGTGGGCAGGCTCTGCTTGGGGACGCCAACCACCTGCTCGCTCAAGCCCAGTGCATCTAGCGTATCTAGACTGCCTAAGTCGAAGGTGGCGATGCGCTGTTCGGCATGAGCGTTTACGCTGATGGCTGAAAACAGTACGGCTGTAGCGAATGTAGGGACGAATTTAGTGGCAAAAGAGGTAGGCTTCATCGTAGCTCCTTTTATGAGAAAGTGTTTTATATGCGATGGTTTCTCATATTCTCAAAAGAAGAGGCGCTATGTCGCCTTTTTATAGCGGAACAAGCTGTTGCGCAAAGCGTGACCGCCCTCACAGAAGAGGGCGGTGCTATGAAGACTAGGTTGTGATGAGGCGTTTATAGGACAAGTTTATGAAGCGACACGGAAGGGGTTGCGAGGGTCGTTGTCCCAGGCTAGGAATGGTTTGCCGGTTTCTTGAGGCACCATGGTGATGCAATTCTCCACTGGGCAGGTGATTTGGCATAAGTTGCAGCCAACGCACTCGTCTTCGATTACCTCGTAACGGCGTGCGCCATCTTGCTCGGTAAGCTTGGCAATCGACTGGTGGGAGGTATCCTCGCAAGCGATATAGCAGCGACCGCACTCAATGCACAGGTCCTGATCAATTTTGGCAATGGTTTTAAAGTTGATGTCCAGATGTTTCCAGTCGGTGGTTTGGGGCACGGCTTTGCGCGAGAACGATTCAATAGAGTCGTAGCCTTTTTCTGCCATCCAGCGTGAAAGGCCATCCTTCATCTCTTCTACAATGCGAAAGCCGTTGAGCATTGCAGCGGTACATACCTGTACGCTACCTGCTCCCAGGGCGATAAATTCTGCCGCATCCCGCCAGGTAGAAATACCGCCGATACCGGAAATCGGCAGCGTTGGCGTTGCCGGGTCGCGGGCAATCTCTGCCACCATATTCATCGCGATAGGCTTCACGGCGCTGCCGCAGTAGCCTCCGTGGGTACTCTGATGGCCGACCGTGGGTTTGGCGACCATATTGTCCAGGTCGATACTAGTGATCGAGTTGATGGTGTTGATCAGCGATACCGCATCGGCGCCACCCCGTAGCGCGGCCTGGGCACCCACGCGAATATCGGTAATGTTGGGGGTGAGTTTTACAATCACCGGTTTGGAGTAGTGCTTCTTACACCAGTAGGCAACTTTTTCGATCAGATCGGGATTTTGGCCGACCGCTGCCCCCATGCCGCGTTCCGGCATGCCGTGAGGGCAGCCCAGGTTGAGTTCGATGCCATCTGCGCCCGTTGCTTCCACGAGTGGCAAAATATAGGCCCAGGCTTCTTCATTACAGGGCACCATGATGGAGACAATCAGCGCTCGGTCGGGCCAGTCTTTTTTCACCTGGGTAATTTCTTGAAGATTGATCTCCAACGAGCGATCGGTAATGAGTTCGATATTGTTGAAGCCGATCACCTCGCGGTTTTTGCCATAGTGCGCAGAGTAACGTGAAGAGACATTCACCGCAGGTGGCTCTTCGCCAAGGGTTTTCCAGACGACGCCGCCCCAGCCCGCTTCATAGGCGCGTACTACGTTATAGGCTTTATCCGTGGGTGGGGCAGAGGCTAGCCAGAACGGGTTCGGGGCTTTGATGCCCGCAAAATTCACCGACAGGTCAATGCCGTTCACCACGCTGTCGCCGCTGTTTTTCTTACCCGGTGGAGTGAAAGGAAGTGTGTTCATGCGGCCTCCTGCTTGGCGGCAAGCGCTTGGTGAATGGCATGGGCAGCCAGTTTGCCGTGTTGAACGGCTTGAACGGTGAGATCTTGGCCGGAGTTGACGCAGTCGCCACCCGCGTAAACATTGGGCATTGAGGTGCGGAAGAATGCATCAACTTGGATACGTTCGCCGTCGCGGGCAAGCTCTCTGGCGGCTTCATCCGTCAGGCTAGCGCTATCAAAGCCTTGGCCAATCGCCTTGAAGATGGCATCGGCGGCAAGGTCGAATGTTTCACCAGTGGGTGTTAACTGACCAGCCTGGTCGCGGGTCTTGGCAAAACGCATACCCGCCACGCGCCCTTGATCATCCAATAAAATTTCGTCTGGCTGGGCCCACGTCACCATGCGTACGCCGTTAGCTTTGGCGATTTCTTGCTCATGATCGGTAGCAGACATCGCCTCTGTGCCGCGGCGGTAGACCAGCGTTACCTCTGTCGCACCAAGCCGGGCCATTTGAGTCGCCATATCAATGGCGGTATTGCCTGCGCCGATCACAATGCAGCGCTTGGCGACAGGTAAGCTGCCAAGGTCTTTGGTTTGGCGCAGGGTTTTAATGTAGTCAACTGCTGGCATCAAGCCGGGAGCATCATCTCCAGTGAGCCCTAGGGCACGGCTGGCACCAAGACCTAAACCGAGGAAAACGCTATCAAACTGCTGGTGCAGCGTCGCAAGCGACAAATTATCACCGAGGCGCTGGCCGTACTGAAGCTCAATGCCGCCTATTTCTAGTAGAAACTCCACTTCTTTACGGGCGAAGTCATCGGTCATCTTATAACGGGCGATGCCGTACTCATTCAGTCCGCCTGGTTTTTGTTCGGCCTCAAAAATGGTCACTTGATGGCCTAGCATCGCCAAGCGGTGAGCACAGGAAAGGCCGGCGGGCCCGGCGCCTACCACGGCGATATGGCGGCCGCTGTTGGCCGCCCGCTTGAACGGGTGGCTTTCGAACTGCATGTTGTCAGTGGCGTGGCGTTGCAGCAGGCCAATTAACACTGGCTGGCACTCTGCATCGTGGTTGCGCACACAGCTACGCTCGCAGAGGATTTCAGTGGGGCACACTCGGGCGCAGCTGCCACCTAAAATGTTGGCTTCCAGAATGGTTTCTGCTGCGCCATTAATGTTGTTTTCGCTGATTTGGCGAATAAAGCTGGGGATATCAATATCCGATGGGCACGCCTCAACGCAGGGGGCGTCGAAACAGTACAAGCAGCGCTGGCTTTCGATCATTGCTTGGCGGTGGGTTAACGGCGGATGGAGGTCGCTAAAGTTGCTTGCCAGTGTTGGTGGGTCGTAGGTGCCGACCTCTTGTGCGCTTGGCAGGTGGTCAAGTGAATGGTTCACGGTCATCTCTCCTGTTGGCTTTTTTCTTTTCTTGAGGAGCTGTTCAGCGCGTTACGGCTACCGGCGCATTTAATTCGGCACGTTTAGCCAGTAGCTCAAACACACCTGGGTAGGCGGGGCGTTTTAAGTAGCGCCCAGCACCACGCTCGGCGTGCAGTTCACCGTCTCGCCATACCCATTTCCCTTGGCTAATCGTGTGGCGAGCAATACCGCGCACCGTTTTGCCCTCGAAAATGTTGAAGTCGACATTTTGATGATGGGTTTTGGCGGAGATCGTACGTGTGCCATTGGGATCCCACACCACAATATCGGCATCGGCGCCCACTTGGATGGCACCTTTACGAGGGTACAGGTTGAAAATTTTGGCGGTATTGGTGGAAGTGACTGCGACAAACTCCTGGGGCGAGAGCTTGCCGCTGTTAACGCCTGCGTCCCATATCACTGCAAGGCGATCTTCTACCCCTGCGGTGCCGTTAGGGATCTTAGTGAAATCATCTTTGCCTGCGGCTTTTTGCTCTTCGCAGAAGCAGCAGTGGTCAGTGGCAGTGGTTTGCAAATTGCCAGACTGCAGGCCATGCCAAAGCGCTTCCTGATGCCCTTTGGGGCGGAAGGGCGGGCTCATTACGTGGGCCGCGGCGGTTGCCCAGTCGGAATGCTGGTAAACGCTGTCATCAATGAGTAAGTGTCCTGCCAGGCACTCGCCGAATACTGGATGGCCTTGCTGGCGGGCATAGGCAATTTCATCGACGGCGTCTTTGGTGGATACATGTACCAGATAAACCGGCGCGCCTAGCGTGCTGGCAATTCGAATCGCTCGGCTGGCGGCTTCACCTTCTACTTGTGGTGGGCGCGAAAGTGGGTGAGCTTCCGGCCCGGTAATGCCCTGGGCCAGTAGTTTCTGCTGCATGTGGTAAACCAGTTCGCCGTTTTCGGCGTGTACCGTAGGTACCGCGCCCAATTCCAGGCAGCGTGAAAAGCTTTCCACCAATATGTCATCAGTGGCCATAATCGCGCCCTTGTAGGCCATAAAGTGCTTGAAACTATTCACGCCGTGTTCGCGCACCAGGGTGCCCATTTCCTCTTTGACGCTCTCATCCCACCAGGTGATTGCCACGTGGAAAGCGAAATCGGTAGCCGCTTTTTCCGCCCACCCTTGCCACGTCTCAAAGGCTTCTAAGAGTGATTGGCCTGGGCTTGGAATGACAAAGTCGATAATCGTCGTGGTGCCACCCGCCATCGCGGCGGCGGTGCCGGTGTAAAAATCTTCGCTAGCCACTGCGCCCATAAATGGCATTTGCATATGGGTATGAGGGTCAATGCCACCGGGCATTACCAACTGATTGCTGGCATCAATGATGTCGCAGTTGTCGGGGAGGTCTAAATCGGTGCCGATGGCGTGGATTTTGCCGTCGACGCACAGAACGTCAGCGCGGTAAGTATCGGCATGGGTGACGACGGTGCCGCCTTTGATCAATAAACTCATCATGAAGTCCTCGTATGATTCATCAACAGGGCTACTCACCATCAGTGAGGCGGGTGTAGGCATCGGGGCGACGATCACGGAAGAACTGCCAGTTATTGCGCACCTCGCGCACCATGTCTAAATCAATTTCATGCACCAGCAGCTCGTCTTCCGTTTCGCTGGCCTGGGCTTCGATTTTGCCGCGGGGGTTGACGATGTAGCTGGAGCCGTAGAAGTTGCCAATATTCCAGGGCGCTTCTGTGCCCACGCGGTTGATAGCAGCAATGAAGCAACCGTTAGCCGCGGCGGAAGCAGGCTGCTCAAGCTCCCATAGGTACTGGGAAAGCCCGGCTACGGTAGCGGAGGGGTTGAAGATTACCTCAGCACCGTTAAGCGCCAGTGCACGCCAGCCTTCAGGGAAGTGGCGGTCATAGCAGATATACACACCAATTTTGCCGTAGGCAGTGTCGAAGACGGGCCAGTTTGATTTGCCCGGTTTGAAGAAGAATTTCTCCCAAAAACCGGCCACTTGAGGGATATGAGTTTTATGATATTTGCCGAGGTAGCTACCGTCGGCATCAAACACGGCGGCGGTGTTGTAGTAAACGCCGGTCTCTGTTTCTTCATATACGGGCACGATAATGACCATGCGGTGTTCGGCAGCCAGTTTTTGCATCATCTGACAAGTGGGGCCTTCTGGAACCCGCTCAGCGGCGGCGTACCATTTGCCATCTTGGCTTGGGCAGAAGTACGGCTGGTTAAAGACTTCTTGAAAACACAGTACTTGCACACCCTGTTCGGCGGCCTGCTGAATCATCGGTAGGTGTGCTTCGTTCATCGCATCGCGGATCGCCGCGGTGTCTAAATCGGTGCTGGTTTTGAGCCCCATTTGAATTAAGCCAATTTTCATTTTCTGCATAGAACATGCCCTCTCAAGTCATACGCGCCAACCGCATGCATACGCATGTCGGTAGGTTACTGGTCAAGTAACAAGTGTGTGATTACGTGGCGTGCAGTGGTGTCTTATTGTTGTTCAAAAAGTTGTCTTGATTGACAGCTTTTTGAACATAGTCCTTTGTGAGGTGTTGTTTCAAGTGTTTTTTAATAATTTTTATTTACTGGTTTAACTCTTTGATTTTTTAATGTTTTTATTATTTTTAGTGCTATTTTTGCTAAGTTGGTGAGGTGTCGTTCGATATTGGTGATATTTAATTTTTTGTTTTAAAACATTGCTTTATGTTGTTTTGTTTTTGATTTTGATATTTTTTATGCGTCTTTTTGGTGCGTATTTTGTTTAAATGGCTACGCTTATTAATGGCTTTTAAGATCTGCAAGGCGAATAACAACAATCACGCTAAAAGTATGTGTATGTCTGCCTGTTAAGTCAGCTTTTTGATCAATGGGTTAGTGTTTGTGATTTTGTTTTAGGCACGCTTATTGCTCTTAAAAGACTGACACCGTGAATTTACTGGGCTACAGCACTGCTGAGGAGACTATATGACTGGCTCAACATCCCGAATGGTGGACAGAGAGGGGTTAATTGAACTCGATGTAGGCAAAGACGTAGGTGATAGTCCTCGTTTCAATAAAGATATTGCGCCCACTCAGGCGAGTGAGCGCACTTGGAGTAAATGGAACATTGCGGCACTTTGGGTGGGGATGTCGATTTGTGTGCCGACCTACACATTGGGTGGTGTGTTAACCGCCTACTTTGGCCTGAGTGTGGGCGAAGCGCTTTTTGCCATTTTTCTAGCCAACGTGATTGTCCTGATTCCGCTCACTCTAAATGCCTTTCCTGGCACTAAATTTGGTATTCCATTTCCAATTGTACTGCGATCATCGTTCGGTATTTTAGGTTCTAATGTGCCTTGTTTGGTGCGGGCTCTCGTAGGCTGCGGCTGGTTTGGCATTCAAACGATGTTTGGTGGTTTGGCTATTCATCTTCTGTTATCCGAACTGGTCCCCGCTTGGGCTGCGCTGGGTGGGATAGGTGAAGTGATTGGCTTTTTTGTATTTGGTGCAATGAATCTTCTTGTGGTCATTCGTGGGGCTGAGTCGATCAAGTGGCTGGAAACCCTAGCGGCGCCATTGCTGCTTGCTGTGGGGGTTGGATTAATGATGTGGGCATGGCCGCACATGTCGATGACTGAGTTATTAGCGCAACCGCCTTCGCGCCCAGAAGGAGCGTCGGTATATGGCTACTTCTTTGCAGGGTTAACCGCGATGGTGGGGTTTTGGGCGACGTTGTCGCTGAACATTCCTGATTTCAGCCGGTTTGCCAAAAGCCAAAAAGATCAAATTGTTGGCCAAGTGATTGGGCTACCGCTGACAATGTTCTTCTTTGCAGCGTTGGGCGTTGTATTGACTGCAGCTTCAGAATCGTTGGTGGGACAAACGATCGCTGACCCAGTTAACTTGATAGGGATGATCGATAGTCCTTTTTGGGTCGTGTTAGCGATGGTGTTGATCATTGTTGCAACGCTGTCTACCAATACAGCCGCGAATATTGTCTCGCCAACCAATGACTTTCAAAATATTGCGCCAAAATGGATTAATCAGACGCGTGGCGTTCTGATAACCGGAGCAGTGGGTGTTTTATTGATGGGCTACGATCTTTTGCAGAAAGCGGGGCTCATTGCTCAAGGGGTGTCGCTTGAGCAGATGTATTCAAACTGGCTGCTAGGATACTCCAGCTTGCTTGGCCCCATTGCAGGCATCATGGCAGTGGACTATTTCCTAATTAAAAAGCAGCGCTTAGATGTGCCTAGCTTATATATGGATAACCGTGCTTATCCTGCGTTTAATGTGGCGGGTTTTATCGCGTTCGGCGTGCCGGTGGCACTGACGCTACTAGCACTGTTAACCGGCACCATGAACTGGTTCTATGACTATGGCTGGTTTACCGGTTCTGCGCTTGGCGCGATTGTTTATTACGCCGCAAGCCACGTTTTAACACCGTCTTCTCAGGTAGGACCCGCGCCACACATGGCCAGCGAGACGGCAAAACTGCCATAAACTCGTTATATGTAAACGTCGTTAATAATCAAAGCTCGGCTAAGTGCCGAGCTTTGATTATTTTGTGCTTGGCATAACCAAGTGAGCTATTTTGCGCCTTTTACAAATCCTAAAAATGCATCGACCACCCGGTTGGGTCGGCGATCATGGCGAGTGATTAGCACAAACGGAATCTGATAACGCTGAGTACCCGGCTGAAGGGCGCGCATCTTATTGGCATTAACCCATTGGGCGGCAACATGTTCTGGGAGAAAACCGATAAACCGCCCAGTGAGAATCAAAAACGCAGCGCCCTCCCGATCAGAGGCAGACGCTTGTAAATTTAACGCATCATGTGCTTTACGCGCATCGCTAGGGAGTGGGTAGCGAGGCGTTATCGCTGGATAAGCGGCAATCTGTTCAGCTGTGAATACTTCATCAGTTTCATCAAACAAGGGGTGGTCAGCGGCGCAGTAAAGAAACGAAGGCTCCTCGTACAATAGATACGTTTCTAAGCTGGAGGGTAAGTTAACCGCGGGCACTACGCCGACATGCAAGTGGCCATCCATTACGCTTCGAATAACGGCATCTGAAGGCTCCATGTGAATATTAACCGTGACTTCATGGTTTGGCGCTGTCAGCTCGGCGAGCGCATGGGTAACATGCATGGCAGGCAAGGTGACCAAGTTGTCGGTGATACCGATATTCAGCTCGCCCTTGATGGTATGATGTAATGCGTTTACATCGCTTTTAAAGGCTTCGAGCGCGGTCAGTAGCGTCAAACCTGCTTGGTAAATTTCTTTGCCTTCTTCGGTTAAACTAAAGCCGCCTCGGCCACGCTGGCATAGCGAAAAGCCTAGCCTGCCTTCTAAATCATTCATGTGTTGGCTAATGGCTGAACGGCTGATGCCTAAAGCGGTTTCCGCAGCGGTGAAACCACCGCATTCCACGACCGTTTTAAAAATACGCACCAAGCGTACTTCGTAGTCACTCATTTGGCCTAACGATGCCATGGCAGCCTCTTATTAAGTAAAATAACGACTTTTATGAGCTTTTTTGCTGAAAATAGCTATACATCAAAAACAAGCCGCGCCACTATTTAGAACCGCTTACGAGGAGCCGCTGTGGTCTATCTTTCACCGTTCTTTTTATACTGTATCAGGTGTGCTCTGGGATATTTGAATAAGGCCTACATATAATGCTGCTACTTCGCAGTGATCGGGTAACTAACAAAAGCCAGGCAATGCCTGGCTTTCGGCGCCAAAAGCAGCGCGTTATTACGCTCTATGTTTTGTCGTTATGTATGATGATTGCGCTGTTTGGCTGGTTGCTCAAAGGCCAATATCACCAAGAAGTCAATGCGGCTGAGTCCCGTGTGATTGCCCGTGCGAATGTGGTGTCAGAATGGGTAACAGGAATGTTTGGGCAGAGCAGCCAAGGTTTGTTTAGCCTGGCCGAGTTGCTCAATGTTCACCAAGAAAACTCTTTGGGGTTGGATGGTTTAGAGGCGGAAAGTGCAACTGCCGTCCAGCGAGCGCTCGACAATCTTACCGAGTATGTGTCACTGATCGATAGTGTTAGTGTCTTAGACCCTCAGGGGCGCCTACGTTTAAGCAGTAACGCTAATCGACATGTTGGGGAGGGGATTGGCGACAGCGCCTTTTTCCGCACCTTTCAACAAGGTGGCCAAGACGAAATGATGACGCCGCTTATTTGGTCGACAAGCAAGCAGCGTTTCTTTCTCTATCATGGCAGGCGTCTAGTGAATGACCAGGGCGACTTCGCTGGTGTGATTATGTCTCGTATCATGCCGCATATCCTCAATAGTGCGCTGCAGCAAATGCGACTGTACGACGGTGAGAGTATGGCGCTGATAGATGAGAGTCTAAAAGTGGTTGCTCGGCACCCGGCTCCCCATGAAGGAATGCTCATTGGTAGCCAACTTGATGCACCTGAGACACAGCAGTGGTTAAACAGCGGTAGTGTTACTCGGACATTAGCCGCAATCTCGCCCCTTGACGGAAGTAAACGCTTATTTCACATGCAACGCATTAGTGGCTATCCGGTATTTGTTGCAGTGGGCGTTGACCTTCATACGCTGATGGCAGGATGGCGCCAGCGTTTGCTGGTGTTATTGCTGGTCGTTGGTTTGATTACGCTGTTGGGGGCTTGGGGTGTTCGCCACTACTTAAACCGCCTTGCGTTAGCTTACCAACTACATGAACGAATAAAAGAACGAGAGCTAGCAAGAGCCGAAGCGCAAGCGCGTGGCGCGCGTATGGATGCCTTAGTCCACTCGATTCAGGATTTGATTTTTGTATTTGATGTGGAAGGGCGCTTTAACTATATCCATGCGGCCTCCCCTGAGCAGTTGCTTGTTAAAAGCCAAGATGCGCTGGGAAAACACTTTTCACATGTCTTGCCTGTTCCCTTAGCTCGTGCATTTGCCGCCGTTTTTGAGCGAGTGCAGCAGTTGCATAAAGTAGAAAGGTTTGAATATCCGCTGACCATTGATGCACAGCCACACCATTTTCATGCCACCGTGAGTCCGCTAATCAGTAGTGCTGGACAGTTTGAGGGAGTGTTATCGGTGAACCGTGATATTACCGAAACGAAGCGCGCAGAAGTTGAGCTGCAGATTGCAGCAGCTGCTTTTCAAGCACATCTGGGCATCATAGTAGCGGATGCACGGGGAAATATTTTAAAAGTTAATGAGACGTTTAAGCGTATAACCGGCTATAGCGATGCTGAGGTGATCGGTAAGAACCCGCGTATATTTAGCTCTGGCCACCATAACGCAGCGTTTTATCGTCGTTTGTGGAAGCGGGTGATGACCACAGGAAGTTGGGAGGGAGAAATCTGGAATCAGCGCAAAAATGGTGAGCTATTCCCTGAGTGGCTGACGATCAGTGCTGTTTACGATGCAGACGGTGTACTGACTAACTACGTTGCCACCATGAGTGATATTAGTGAGCGCAAAGCCGCTGAGCAAGAGATCCACCAGCTTGCGTTTTATGATCCATTAACGGGCTTCGCAAATCGACGCTTGTTTATGGACAGAATGGAGACAGCACTTAAAGAGCTAAACCGCCATCAGCGCTGTGGAGCGTTGTTGGTAATCGATATTGACCGTTTCAACCATATTAACGATACCTTGGGGCACCTCGCCGGCGATCAGTTGCTTCAGCGGGTTGCCCAGCGGTTTGGCCAAATGTTGCGCGATACCGATACGTTGGCTCGCCTGGGTAGTGATGAATTTGCGGTGCTTATTGAAGACATCGATGGAAGCCCACGCCAGACACGCCGCTTAGCAGAACATATTGCCCAGAAACTTCTGGTGGCGCTTGATGAGCCGGTTAATTTTTCTGAAGAGCAAGTTATGGTCACCGCATGCGTTGGGATTACGGTTGTGTCCGATAGCCAGCGAAGTGCCGAAGACTACCTTCAGCAGGTCGATATGGCCTTGTTACAGGCGAAAGCGAGTGGGCGTCGTGCCATACGCTTTTTTGATCCTTCGATGCAGGCTACGCTACTGGCGCGGGTTAAGCTTGAAGCCGACTTGCGGCAGGCATTGGAGAGTCACCAATGGCGCCTCTATTACCAGCCTCAGGTTAATCGCTTTGGCCACTGTACGGGAGTTGAGGCACTGCTGCGCTGGCAGCATCCAGAGCGTGGCATGGTGTCACCTGGCGAGTTTATTCCACTCTTAGAGAGTACCGGGCTGATTAATGAGGTTGGTGAGTGGGTCATTGAAGATGCATGCCGTCAGCTAGCTTGCTGGGCAGCAACGCCACACCTGCGTGAACTGACGATTTCGGTGAATATCAGCCCACTGCAGTTTCGCGATAGTGAGTTCTTATCTCGCTTACAGCAGGTTTTTGTGCGTACAAAGGCACCGCTTGAGCGCCTCAAGCTTGAAGTTACCGAGTCGTTGTTTGTGGAAGCGCGCGACGATGCCCGTGACAAAATGCTGAGCCTGAAAGCCCAAGGTGTACGTTTTTCTCTGGATGATTTTGGAACCGGTTATTCATCGCTGGCGTATCTTGCGCAGTTGCCACTTGATCAGCTTAAGATCGATCAGTCGTTTGTCCATCAAGTGTTAGAAAGCAGTGCTAATGCGGCCATTGTGGAGAGTACGATTGCCCTGGCAAAAAGCTTAAATCTTGATGTCATTGCCGAAGGCGTCGAATCAGAGAGCCAGAAAGCGTGGCTGCTGGCTCATGGCTGCCAAGCTTTTCAAGGTTATTTATTTGGACGCCCTATGCAGGTAGACGCTATTGAGAAAACGTTTTTAGCTCAACAGCGCTCCTGATGATTGCAGTTCTGTCAGTAAATTGGTGTGGGTATCAGCGTCATTGTCGGGGGTAATCACCTCAAGCCGCGAATCCTGCCGCCAGGCGCTATTGCCGAGACTAAGTGTTCCATCGGCTCGATTGAGCTGCTTCCAGCCCTGCTCGGTATGAAAGACGCCTTTTACTCGCGCAGATGAGGGAAACTCACCTAAGTGGGCGGCCAAACGATCAAGGTCAAAGCGTTCATTGGGGTGCCAGCGAAGGCCTGTGCTGGTGTATCCAAGGGCGCTAGCCGTCTTATGCTGAGGTTGGCCCTGCGGAGGGGGAGCATCAAAAAAAGCGCCTTCCAGCGTGGGGGTTGTTATCATTTGACGATGCGTATCAGGGACAGCGGTATCTTGTTGGGCACGGGTCTGGGTGCTGTTCAACAGCAGCGATAGCGGCATCGTGCCATGCTCACTGCGATGAACCCATTTGCGTGGTGGCCAGAGTTCCGTCACAAACTGCTGCGCATGGTCGTGTTGTTCGGTACTAGCCTGCTCACCCATCGTAATGGCGATGGCATCGGCCATGGCTAACTGATCTTGAAAGGTCTCGTGTTCACGGACCCGAGATTCATCTAACCGGCGCGGATCTAGGGTAGCAATAATATCGTGAACGGCCACAACGTCTTGAAAGGCTTCGCCGCGCAGCAGATCGAGTAAGCCGGCGGGATGGCCAAGCCCCGAAGGCTCAATTATGACGCGGTCTGGTTTGTTGCGGGCGAGCAAATTGACCAGTGCAGCCTGCAGCACAAAAGCTAATTGGCAACACAGGCAGCCGCCGGGGAGCCCCTTGACGACGACATCGTCACGCTGCTCAAACATCGCTTGATCAATGCCAATCTGGCCAAACTCATTGACTAAAATGGCCCACTTCTCATCCACAGGCTTTTGTTCGATTAGGCTGTGGATAAGCGTGGTTTTGCCGCTGCCGAGAAAGCCTGTAATGATATGCACGGGCACGCGAGTGGCTGACAACGTTTAACCCCCTGTCATATTCATAAAGCGCACCACCTGGACATCGCCATCGGTCGTAAAGTGATGGCGCTCGGGCTTGAGCGGCAAGGCATTAATAATGGCGGTTTTCAACGCCTGCATATTGCCAGGATGTCGGCGCAGTACGGCACGCAAATCGACAGAGTGTTCATTACCGAGGCAGAGCAGTAGACGGCCTTCAACGGTTACCCGCACGCGGTTGCAGCTATCGCAAAAGTTGTGGCTATGGGGCGAAATAAAGCCAACCCGACTGCTGCTATCGGCCATTTTAAAATAGCGCGAAGGCCCAGGTGTGGTTTCCGTTGAAGGCATGAGCGGGTAGCGTGTCTCGATCAGCGCTTGAACGTCGTCACTAGAGTAAAAGGTCTCGGCCCGAGAGTGATCAGACACATCGCCCAGCGGCATCTCTTCGATAAAGCTGATATCCAGCTCTTCTTGGCGAGCGAACGTGACAAGGTCCAGCACTTCATCATCATTGCGCCCCTTGAGAATCACAGCGTTAAGCTTGATGCGTGAAAAGCCAGCTTCTTTAGCGGCGTGAATGCCGTCAATCACTTTCGCTAACTCACCTGTACGGGTTAGCTGTTTGAAGCGCTCAGGGTTAAGAGAGTCGAGGCTGATATTGAGCCTGCGCAGCCCCCCTTGATAGAGCCGTTTGGCGTGTTTGCGCAGACTGGCCCCGTTCGTGGTCATGGTGAAGTCGTTGAGCCCTGGCAGCGCGCCAATGTCGTCCACGAGCTGCTCAATGCCTTTACGCACTAGCGGTTCGCCCCCGGTTAAGCGGATCTTCTCAACGCCTAGCTCGGTAAACGCCTGGGCCACCATGGCAAGTTCTTCCAGCGTAAGCACCTGAGCTCTTGGCAGGAAGGTCATCTCTTCGCTCATGCAGTAAACGCAGCGAAAGTCGCAGCGATCCGTCACGGAAATGCGTACATAACTAACACGGCGGCCGAAATCATCAATGAGTTTTTCGGCAATTGGTTGTTTGGTCATTGCCACCTCGTCAGTGGTTGGATGCAGACTGCGTCGCCTGGCTGGGCGCCTGCTTGATCATCACCCAGTTCAATCAGGCAGTTAGCAGCTACCATCGAGGTTAAAATCCCAGACCCCTGCGCTCCGGTACTACGTACCTGCAGCACACCGTGAGCATCGCTTGAATAAATGCCACGTATAAAATCGGTGCGCTTTAGGCGACTTTTTAGCGGAGTTTGGGTAATGGCTGTTAAACGCCTCGGTGGAACGGGGGGTTGTTTTTGTAAACGTTCCAATAATGGCACTACGAATTGACTAAAGGTTACCATGACCGCAACGGGGTTGCCGGGTAAGCCGACAAATGGTTTGCGCGATTCACCCAGCCAGCCGCAGGCCATGGGGCGTCCGGGGCGCAGCGCCACGCGCCAAAAAGCTAATTGGCCTAATGTTTCCAACGCTTGCCTGGTGTAATCGGCATGGCCGACAGAAACGCCCCCACTGGTAATGACTAAATCACACTGCTTGGCTGCGCTAGCCAGGGCATTTTGAATGGTGGTGGGGTCATCAGGCAAAATGCCTAGATCCATCACTTCAGCACCCTGTTCGTTGAGCAAGCCCATCAATGTAAAACGATTGGTGTCGTAAATGCCTGCGCTGGGCAGCGCTTCGCCAGGGGGAGTGACCTCATTTCCAGTAGAGAAAATCGCCACCTTTGGGCGCCTGAAAATGCAAACCTCACCATAGCCCAGTGAGGCTATTAACCCCAAACAGGCGGCATCTAGCCGTGTGCCAGCTACCAGTGCTACCTCGCCTAGGGCAATATCTTCCCCCGCTTGGCGCACATGCTGACCATGGCTAACCCGGTCGGGGGAATCAATGGTGACACTACCGTCATGCTCACTAAGCTGCTCGCGCATGATAATGGTGTCGGTGCCTGACGGTAAGGGAGCGCCGGTGGTAATGCGTACGCACTGGCCGAGAGGTACGCTGCCTTCAAACGCCTGTCCGGCAAAGGCATCGCCTGCAATCGACCATTGGGTTTGCTGAGGTTGCTCATCTGGCCACGCCAGGGCGATACCATCCATGGCTGCATTGGTATTCTGTGGCACGTTAATTGGCGCGGTGATGTCGGTGGCTAAGCGCCTGCCATAAGCTTGGCTAAGCGCTACCGACTCTACCGCAACGGGCTGTTCAGCCAAGGACAGCAGTGCCTCTCGCGCTGCGTCAACGCTGAGCATTTGCTCACCGAGTTCGAAGCACGACAGGCTCATGGTATTTCCTTCGAGGCCGGATCTTTAAAGACAGTGCTTAGCGTGAGCTCCAGACGAGCTTTTTCTTCTTCAGTATTGAGATTGGCAAACGTTTCCGGGCAATCCGACATATCGACCTTGCACCATGAGTGGCGAGCGTACCAGCGGTCGATTTTACGTTCGCCAGCAGCCAGCGCATTCGCTAGGTCATCGGCAAGCGAGGCGCGCAGCAGCGCGACGACTGGGTGCAGGCGCTCGCCGTCAAACGCAACGGCGATATCGTGTTCACCACTCGCTGAGGTGATGCCCGCCACCATGCGCGCCACTAAGTCATTGGGTAGGGCAGGTGAGTCGCAGGGGGCAACCAGTAGCCAGGGCGTTTTAGCAGCGCGTAGGCCACTATAAATGCCCATCAAGGGGCCTTTAAAGCCGCCTTCCGCGTCCTCAATAACCCGGTTTGCAAACAGTGCATAGGCATCAGTGTTGCGATTGGCGTTGATCAGTAGTTCAGAGACATGGCCATCAAAGCGCTTAGCTACATGGGCCACGAGCGGTAGCCCCGCGAAGGGTTCAAGGCCTTTGTCACGCCCACCCATACGGCGGCCTTCGCCGCCCGCGAGAATCATGCCAGTGAGGGTTTGCGGGGTGATCATATACCGGCCTCCTTAGAGGTGCGCGCGCTGGGTGGTTTGGCTGGAATGGCATCTAACGTTAGGCGGTTAGCGGTATTAATCGCCTGGAAGTTTTTGCCTTTAGCCCGAGCAATCAGCATCACGCCGAAGCGTTCCGCCAGCTCCACACCTTTTTGGGTCACTCCAGAACGTGAAACCAGCACGCTGATCCCCATTTGCGCCACTTTCAACACCATTTCGGAAGTTAGGCGGCCAGTGGTATAGAAAATATCAGCACTACTGCTTTCGGCCTGGTTGAGCCACTGGTGGCCTGCCAGGGTATCCACCGCATTGTGACGTCCGACATCTTCAACAAAGTCGAGCACGCGGCTTTGCTGGCACAGCGCGCAACCGTGTACTGCTCCCGCGCTGCGATAGGTCTCGTTGTAGGTATTCAAATTGGCTAGCAACTGATAAAGCGTTGATTGCGCCAGCGGTGTCTCAGGTAACGCAGAGAGCGATGTTTGTTCCAGTAATTTGCCGAACACGGTCCCCTGACCGCAACCCGTGGTGACGGTACGGGTACTCAGCCGGTTGTCTAGATCATCAGGTAAATAATCGGTGACGACGGCGGCGGATTCCACCTCCCAATCCACCTGTACCGCCGATAAATCTTCCGCGCGGCGCAGTAATCCCTGGTTGCGTAGGTAGCCCACCACCAAGGCTTCTGGGTCATCGCCCAGCGTCATTAGCGTGACAATTTCACGCTTATTGAGATAAACCGTCAGCGCGCGCTCTGCGGCGATGGCTTGTTGGCGGGAGTCGCCGTAAGCATCCAGCACATCGATTGTCGTCGTGGCCGGTAAGCGGGCTCGGCTTAACTGAAGGGCGGGCATCCGCAATCCTCGTTGGAACCTAGTGAAGAATCATGTAACGCATACATGTAAATTATAATAGTTGAGTAAAACACTCTGAGTTGACGATGATGGCGCTCAAAAGGCTTACTTGTCTACCCATTCAAGGTCTAAGGTGGTCTATCCGTATGAGTGATAATCTGCGCTCTTTGAGCATTACCTTGGTGGCAGAGCCCAAGCAGGTGAGGGGCTTTACCTTAACGCAATGGCGTATCGCTGAGCTCACGCCAGGTGAGCAAGGTGACTATGTGCTTCGCCTTCAGCTGTCGATGACCGAGCGTGCGGCCTACCGCTTTAACCTTACGTCAGCAACCCCGCGTCTTTTTGTTCGCGCTGGTTTTACCGGGCAAGCGCCCAAGCCTAATGCTATTACCGCAAGCCAAGATGTCGCGGCGGGCTGGCTTGATGGTGAACAACAGGTACTCGAAGCATCGATGCCGATGGCGATTCAGGTATGGCTGGAAAGCTATTTAGCGCGTCATGGTGAAGCACCACCAGAAAAGCGCAAAAAGAAGCATAAGGGAGCCGGTCGGGCTAAAGAAACCCCGACCAAGGAGCAGCCCCAGTGAGCAGACTTGAACGCTGGTCACGTAAAAAGCGTGGCGTTGAAAGCGACGAAGCAGACGCAGCATTAGACAGCCCTCCCAACGACAGCACAGAGCCGACGTCAGAGCTAGGGCTGGAGGCCGATACGCTAAGTGCTACTTCCAGCGATACTGAATCGTTGGATGCAGAGGCTAGCGTCGATGACGCGCCCCCCCTTCCTGGCAGCTTGGATCACACCTTACCCGACCCTGATCACTTACCGGCAGGCAGTGATTTCAGCGCGTTCATGGTGCCGGGTGTTAGCGCTGCACTGCGCCGCCGTGCCCTAAAAAGGCTATGGGCCACCGGTAACTACAACGTGCGCGATGGTTTGGATGACTACGATGCTGATTATCGTCAGCAGCTTAAGCCTATGGCCACTGAACTGGCAGGCAAGCTTCGCCGCTGGGCAAACAAAGCGGAAGAGGCAGTCGATAGGCCCGCAGAAGCAGACGATGAGAACATCGCGGATGGCAGCATTCCTACCCCACCTGAAGACGTTAATGCCTGTACAAGTGATAGTGGTTTTGTACAAAAACAGCCGCTAGACGACCAGTCTGATTTGTCTGGCGATGAAGTAGACGAATGTATAAATAGGCAGTGATTGTTTTATAAA
Organism: Halomonas sp. MS1; assembly: GCF_024182575.1. Taxonomy (NCBI): domain Bacteria; kingdom Pseudomonadati; phylum Pseudomonadota; class Gammaproteobacteria; order Oceanospirillales; family Halomonadaceae; genus Halomonas; species Halomonas sp. MS1. Next base: position 890,935 of record NZ_CP098926.1, on the reverse strand, counting down.
CAATGGGTTGCTGTTGTTATGACGATGAAGCGTTGAGACGCCAATGCGCTTTAAAGTGGCAAAAAACGCCTAGGCACCTACGCTCAAGTTAGAGAAAGCATTAAGATATGCCATTAAAGTAAAAAAACATGACTTTTAATTATAAAAAAAATGACTTTCTGACCGTGAGAATGCATGAACCAACGAATCCAACTGGCATCGGTAGATGACCAGATTAACGTCACCGCCCGCGAAGCGGTACGCCAGCGTATCTCGTGGCCGGTTAACTTAACGCCTGCTAACGTGACTTATCACAGCCGTGGCCATGCGCTGTTGTTGGGTAATTCACACGAGGTTAGCCAAGCTGCCCAAGTGTTACAGGGTCGTGGCTTGGCATCGTTGACGCTGCTAACAACTGATGCTGCCGTTGATTTAGCGGCTGCCAGTGAGCCTCTCACTTGCCAAACGCTAACCGATACTCAGCAATCTCAACTGCGAATCACTGGTTATCTTGGTGCCTTTCGCGTTGAAATAGCGCCCGCGGATAGCGACACGCTCAATTTGGCTCAAGCACTAATTGAGCGCGACGTGTTTGATGTGGTGCTCGACTTAACGGCAGCAGGCATGCCGAACGCTACTCCTTCATGGGAAATCCCACCGCCAGGCTATGTGTGCCTGAATTGGTTAGCCCAAGAAGCTCGGCGTGGTGAGGTTCTGGAAAGCGTTATTGAACTCGTCGGTGAATTCGATAAACCGCGTTATTTCCAGGTTAATAGTGATCTCTGCGCACATTCCGCGAGTGGCAACGTTGGCTGTACTCGCTGTTTGGATGTTTGTCCTGCAGATGCTATTTCCAGCATTCAGGGTCGCATTGAATCGCGTATTGAGATTGACCCGTTCCTGTGCCAAGGGGTGGGCAGTTGTACCAGTGCTTGCCCAACCGGTGCGATTGAATTTCGCCTACCGGAAACCCGTCGTCAGCAAGACACCTTAGCGACTTGGCTGGCCGCCTACCGCGAGGCGGGTGGTCAAGCGCCTGTGATGCGCTTTGTCACCCATGACTTTCTGGATGCTGAACGCCAAGCAGGTGCTGTTACGCCAGGCCATCTGCTTGATGTCCCGCTTGAAGAGCTGGGTGCTGCTGGCCACGATCAGTGGCTTACCGCGCTGGTGAACGGGGCAGCTGAAGTGCGTATTCAGTTGCACGATGAGATGCCGCCTCGTTTAACCACGTTTATCACTCATCAAGTCGCCCAAGCCCACGGCCTGCTAGAAGCGCTGGGGCATGACACTACGCGGATTAAGCTGCTGCAGCCGGAACCGACTGATGAGCGCGATGCACTTCCCACGCTTACGCCCTTAACCGACGCTGCGCTGACCTTTACCGACCCCCATAAGCGCGCCCGCTTTAATCAAGTGCTAGCAACACTGGCGGCACTTGGAGCGCCTAGCAATGACCGGCATAGCATGCCTGAAGGGGCCGCTTATGGTGGCATTCAAGTAGATCGTGAAGCCTGCACGCTTTGTCATGCCTGCGTTAGTAATTGTCCGACGCCTGCATTGAAAGCAGGGGGCGATACACCCGCGCTAAGTTTCTTGGAGTCCGACTGTGTGCAGTGCGGGCTATGTGAACAGGCGTGCCCTGAAAGCGCGATTACGCTGCTTCCTGGTTTTTTGGCTGCACCGGAACGCGACACACGGCAAATTTGCCACGAAGAGGCGGCCTTTGAGTGCATTGGCTGCGGCAAGCCGTTTGCCACTGCCAGTACGATAGCAACGATCAAAGCGAAGCTGGCTAACCACCCCTATTTCGCGGGCGATGCACTAGCGCGGCTAGAAATGTGCGAGGACTGCCGGGTCAAAGATGTGTGGAAAACTATGATCCGTGACCCTGATGCGCAACTAAAGGTGTAAAGCAATGAGTGATGCAATGCCCACACTTAGCGAGACCGACGCACTGCGGGCCGATATTTATCAGCTTTTAGCCAGCCTGCTACGGCAAGCACCTGACAGTGAGTTATTAACGTGGCTAGCCAGCCTAGACATTGAACAAGACGGCAGCCGACTGGCTGAGTGTTGGGCAGCGCTCTCAAGTGCTGCTGGTCAAAGTAGTGTAGATAGCCTTCAGCGTGCCCACTTTCGCCTTCTTGTTGGCGTCATTCAGGGCGAGGTAGTGCCTTACGCGTCTTGGTACCGCAACGGGGAATTAATGGAGGCAGCATTAGTTGCATTACGTCAGGATCTTCGGGCGCTGGGGTTTGAGCGTAGCGAGCATACCCGCGAGCCAGAAGATCATTTGGCTGCTATATGTGAGGTGATGGCGATGCTAATTACGTCCCAAAGCAGCGAGCAGAGCTACTTTTTCCAGCAACACATTGCTCCCTGGTCAACGCACTGCTTTGACGACCTCTCTAAAGTAGACACTGTTTTTTACGCATCGCTTGGCCAGTTAGGCGGCGCGTTCATGGAAAGCGAGCAGGCAACGTTGAGCGAAAGAGCGGCCTATCAAGCGGTGCGGATTGTGGAGCCAACGACAACCGCAACTGACGCGGCGCGCGACGTCACACCGTGAGTGGCAGTGCGCAGCGGTAAGCGAATAATAGGGCCAGCAGGCCATGCAGAAGAATAAGGGCATGATAGAGGAGAAACCCATGCACTCGTCACACAACCCTGAGCGCCGCCGGTTTATGAAAACCGTTGGGCTAGGTACCGCCGCTGCCGGTGCGGCCGCTGCTGTAGGTCACGTCACGCTAGCTCAAGCCGATAGCACCACGTCGATTGAGCCTAAAAAACAAACAACGAACTACCACGAAACTGACCATATTCGCGCGTATTATGCGTCGCTGCGTGATTGACGGCGAAATGCCAGGAGAACTGCCATGCGTCTAACTCGCAAAACTAATACTCCCAACGCTTCAGGGCTTGGAATCTCCCGTCGTCAATTTTTAAAGCGTAGTGGCGTCGCCACCGGTGGCGTCGCAGCTGCGGGTTTTATGGGCGCGCCGATGATGCAGCGCGCCGAGTCGGCGAATAAAACTCCCGTATTAGACTCACCCGTTGAGACCAAGCGCACCATTTGTTCCCACTGTTCGGTGGGCTGTGGTGTCTATGCAGAAGTTCAAGAAGGCATTTGGACAAAACAAGAGCCCGCTTTTGACCACCCGATTAACCGCGGTGCGCATTGTGCCAAAGGGGCTTCGCTACGCCAGCACGGTCACTCCACCCGTCGTCTAAAATACCCCATGAAGCTAGTGGCGGGTGAATGGCAGCGGTTGAGTTGGGACGATGCGGTTAATGAAATTGGCGACAAACTGCTTGAACTGCGTGACGCCTATGGCCCCGACAGTGTTTACTGGCTTGGTTCGGCCAAGTTTAATAACGAGCAGGCGTACTTGATGCGCAAGCTGGCCTCCATGTGGGGCACCAACAACACAGATCACCAAGCACGAATTTGTCACTCCACCACCGTGGCAGGTGTTGCTAACACCTGGGGTTATGGGGCGATGACCAACTCGCTCAATGATATGCAGAACAGCAAGGCGATTCTGTTCATCGGCTCCAACCCGAGTGAAGCTCACCCGGTCGCGATGCAGCATATTCTCATTGCTAAAGAGCGTAATAACTGCGACATCATCGTCGCGGATCCGCGCTTTACGCGTACCGCAGCAAAAGCCAATAAATACGTACGCCTGCGCCCTGGCTCGGACGTTGCTTATATTTGGGGCTTGTTGTGGCACATTTTTGAGAATGGCTGGGAAGACAGCGAATATATCAGCCAGCGTGTTTACGGTATGGATGAGGTGCGCGCAGAGGTGGCTCAGTTCACCCCGAGTGTCGTGGAAGACATTACTGGCGTACCGGAAGCGGATATGTTCGATGTGGCTAAACGGCTTGCTGACAATCGTCCGGGCTGCGTGGTCTGGTGTATGGGCGGTACCCAACACACCACCGGTAACAACAATACTCGCGCGTACTGCATTCTAGAGCTGGCGCTGGGCAATATTGGTAAGTCCGGTGGTGGAGCCAACATTTTGCGGGGCCACGATAACGTACAGGGTGCTACCGACCTCGGCCTTGGCTGTGACTCGCTTCCCGGTTATTACGGGTTATCTGAAGGCGCATGGCAGCACTGGTCCCAGGTGTGGGATGTCGATTATGAGTGGCTAAAAGGCCGCTTTGATGATACCGAATACGCTGATGGAAAGCCGATGTACTCCAGCGGTATTACCGTATCTCGCTGGGTAGATGGTGTGCTGGAAGAGGATGAAAATATCTCCCAGCGCACCGCGCTAAAAGCAATGTTCTACTGGGGGCACGCGGTCAACTCGCAAACCCGCGGCGTGGAAATGCAAAAAGCCATGCAGAAGCTTGAGATGATGGTCATTGTTGACCCTTATCCCACGGTTGCCTCGGTGATGCATGACCGCTCTGATGGTGTTTATCTGCTGCCTGCAGCGACTCAGTTTGAAACTACCGGCAGCGTGACGGCAACCAACCGCTCTATTCAGTGGCGCGACAAAGTCATTGAGCCGCTATTTGAATCAAAGCCTGATCACGAAATTATGTACCTATTTGCCAACAAGCTTGGCTTTGGTAATGAGTTCGTGAAGAACTTTGAGATGAACGGCAACGAGCCGCTGATTGATGACGTGTTGCGTGAAATCAACCGTGGCATGTGGACTGTTGGCTACACCGGCCAAAGCCCCGAGCGCCTCAAAGAGCACCAGAAAAACTGGCATACCTTCAGCTTTCAGAACTTGCGTGCCCAAGGTGGCCCTGCCGACGGTGATTACTACGGGCTGCCGTGGCCGTGCTGGGGCACACCAGAGTTTAATCACCCTGGCTCACCCAACCTCTATGACACCAGCGTGCCGGTAATGGAAGGCGGTATGGGTTTCCGTGCCCGTTTTGGTATTGAGCGCGACGGCGTTAATTTGCTGGCTGAGGGCTCTGCGCCAGTAGGTGGCGAGATTGATGACGGTTACCCCGAGTTTACCGACCAACTGCTTAAAGACCTCGGTTGGTGGGATGACCTGACTGACGTTGAGAAAACGGCCGCGGAAGGTAAAAACTGGAAAACCGACCTCTCAGGCGGTATCCAGCGGGTGGCGATTGGTCGTGGTTGCGCGCCTTATGGCAACGCGAAAGCGCGCGCCGTGGTATGGACCTTCCCAGATGCGGTGCCGAAACACCGCGAGCCGCTATACACCACCCGCCGCGATCTGGTCGAACGCTATCCCACCTGGGACGACTTTGACTCAATTATGCGTCTGCCCACGATGTACAAAACCATCCAGGATCGTGACAACAGCGCTGATTATCCGATTATTCTCACGTCGGGTCGCTTGGTCGAATACGAGGGAGGCGGTGAAGAAACACGTTCTATGTCGTGGCTGGCCGAGCTACAGCAAGAGATGTTTGTCGAGATGAACCCCGCGGATGCTAATGACATTGGCGTACGTGATGGCGACGACGTATGGGTTGAGGGTGCAGAAGGCGGCAGAGTGAAGGTGAAAGCCTTGGTCACGCCTCGGGTTGATCGCAAAGTTGCCTTTATGCCGTTCCACTTTGGCGGCATGTTCCAAGGCGAGAGCTTGCGGGATCGTTATCCGGAAGGGTCTGCCCCGTACGTCATTGGTGAGGCGGCTAACACAGCCACCACCTATGGCTATGACCCGGTGACACTGATGCAGGAAACCAAGTGCACCATCTGCCGAATTGAGCGGGCTTAAGCCAATAACGTCTCGACCGACCTGACAGAGCCCAGCGTGGGTAAATGCCCGCGCTGGTGAGAGGAGAACACCATGGCTCAAATGAAATTTATGTGTGACGCCGAGCGCTGCATCGAGTGCAACGGCTGTGTCACCGCCTGTAAAAATGCCAACGATGTGGAGTGGGGTATCCAGCGTCGCCGGGTGGTCACACTTAACGACGGCGAAGCGGATGAGATGTCGATTTCAGTGGCTTGTATGCACTGTGACGATGCGCCATGCATGGCGGTATGTCCGACTGACTGCTTCTATAAAACTGATGATGGCATTGTGCTGCACGATAAAGACCTGTGCATTGGTTGTGGCTACTGCCTGTATGCGTGCCCCTTTGGCGCACCGCAGTTTCCACAACAAAATGCATTTGGCGAGCGCGGAAAAATGGACAAGTGCACATTCTGTGCAGGCGGCCCCGCCGATAGCAAAGAGGAGGAGTACGAGAAGTACGGCTCCAATCGCATCGCGGAAGGCAAGCTGCCGCTATGTGCGGAAATGTGCTCTACCAAAGCCCTTTTAGCGGGTGATGCGCAAGATGTTGCCGATATTTTCCGTCAGCGTGTCGTCCATCGTGGCCATAAAGATGGTGCTTGGTCGAATAACCCCCAGGCCAGTACTGACAACCTTGCCTACGATGCTGCCCGTAAAGGGTAAGGAGGCGTGTCATGACAACGATGACCACGACCACAATGACACCAGAGGCGCCTGCGCTAGCACTCTGGGTAAGGGCGTTTTTCCAGCGCTGTTGGCGTATCGGCATCCTGTTTCTGCTGCTGGCTGCCAGTCTTGGCATGTCCCAACTAGCGGTTGCCCAGGCTGACACAGACCGCGAGATGGTGACCGCTGCTCCAGGTATCAGTGCAGATCAGTGGCGTCAGGTGCGCAGTGGTGAAACAGGGCCTAACTACCGCGACTCGCGCTTTGACAGTAACTACAGTCTGATCAATTCGAGTGGCGAAACTTGGCGCGAGATCCGTAACCGTTGGGTGTCGCCGTTTGGTTTGATTGCGATTGGCGGGATGATCGTGGTGATTGCGCTGTTTTACTTTATGGTTGGGCGCAAACATCTCGATGAGCCGCGCACAGGGCGTAAGCTTTTGCGCTGGTCGTTGCTAATGCGTTCGCTGCACTGGACTGTTGCCACCCTGTTTATCACCTTGGCATTAACAGGGTTGAACCTGCTGTTTGGTAAGTTTGTGTTCCGCACGCTGTTTGGCGACGCCGTCTGGGCATGGATGATTTCAGCTTCCAAAGTGCTGCATAACTATCTTGGCCCGATATTCGGTGTGCTACTCGTTGTACTGTTAATCAGCTTGCTGAAAGACAATATTCCTAAGAAGCATGACTGGGTATGGTTTAAAAAGGCAGGTGGGTTAACAGGCAAGCATCATCCTGACGCGGGTTTTGCCAACGGTGGCGAAAAAGCGTGGTACTGGCTATTAGCCACTGCTGGCTTGGTGGTGATCGCGAGTGGTTTTGTGCTCGACTTCCCCAACTATGGCCAAGGCCGCGATACCATGCAGTGGGCCAACATTATCCATGCGGTGGGTGCGCTTGGGTTGACGGCTGTCGCGCTAGGCCATATCTATATTGGTACTGTCGGTACGGAAGGCTCACTGGAAGGTATGACCACTGGCTATGTCGATGAAACCTGGGCCAAAGAGCACCACAATTTGTGGTACGAGGAGGTCAAAGATACAGCCATGAGCGAAGAGGAAATCGCGGCACAAAAAACGAGCAGCAGTAGTGGCGATGTTTCCGCTACCAAACCTAGCTAGCCGGTTCGCTTAATTGCCACTCGACACCGCCTTCGGGCGGTGTCTTTTGTTATGCTGCTCTAAAGTTACTTGATAAGAGGATCGCCAATGTCAGCGTTTAATGAATTTGACCAAACGACGCGTACAGAGCTAGAAGCCGCCGCGTTTCGGCGTTTGTTGCAACATTTAGACGACAATAAGGATGTGCAGAACATCGATCTGATGATTCTGGCGGATTTTTGCCGCAACTGTTTATCGAAATGGTTGGTGTCTGCCGCTGAATCGCGCAATGAAACTCTCAGCTACGAAGAAGCCCGAGAGTATGTATATGGCATGCCCTATAGTGAATGGAAGGAGCTCTATCAGCCGCCTGCGACTGCCGAGCAGAAGGCTGCCTGGGAAGCGCACCATGCTAAAAAGAAAGCAGCCAAATAGGGATGACGTTGATGAGTGAGCCAATGGTACCTCTTAAAGTCGCCGTGCTGACGGTTTCTGATACACGCACGGATGAGACTGACCGCTCCGGCCAAGCGCTGGTGCAGCGTTTAACCGAAGCTGGGCACACCCTGGCAGAGAAACGCATCGTGCCGGATGACGTCTACCAAATTCGTGCGGTAGTCGCCCAGTGGATTGCCGACACAAATGTACAGGTGGTGATTACCACGGGCGGTACAGGTTTTACCGGGCGAGACTCGACACCTGAAGCTATTTCGGTGCTGCTGGATAAGCGCATCGAAGGCTTTGGCGAGCGCTTTCGCCAACTAAGCGGCGATGAGATTGGTAGCTCGACCATTCAGAGCCGTTGCCTTGGCGGCTTAGCCAACGCTACGGTTGTCTTCTGCCTGCCGGGTTCAACCGGCGCCTGCCGTACTGGCTGGGACGGCATTTTGGCCGAGCAGTTGGATAGCCGTCATAAGCCTTGTAATTTCGCCAACCTGGTTATCCCAGGCCGGGGGCAGCATGGCTGAGCTACAGCCGATAAGTGCCGCGCTTGAAGCGCTGTTGGCAGATGTCACGCCGCTCGGTGCAGAGTGTATACCGCTTGAGGCCGCTGCTGGGCGCGTGCTGGCCGAAGCCATTACCGCGCAGTTAGACGTACCGCCGTTTGATAATAGCTCAATGGATGGCTATGCCCTGCGTGCCAGTGATGCGGGTAAGTGGTTGCCGATCAGCCAGCGTATTGCGGCAGGCAGCCCGGCAGTGCCGCTGGCGGAAGGCAGTTGCGCACGGATTTTTACCGGCGGTGAAATCCCCCCAGGGGCCGACTGTGTGGTGATGCAGGAGCTAGTGACTCAGGAGGGTGACCAGGCATTGATGCCGGATGCGCTGCCGGTAGGTGATAACGTGCGCCGCCAGGGTCGTGATGTGCGCCGCGGTGAGTTACTGCTGCCCGCTGGTGAATGCTTGGAAGCTGCCGCGCTAGGGCATTTGGCCGGTCAAGGGGTTACCCACGTTAGCGTGCGCTGCCGCCCTCGGATAGCGCTACTGTCGACTGGCGATGAGATCATTGATCCAGGCACGCCGTTAAAACCAGGTCAGCTGTATAACTCCAATCGGCCGATGCTGAAGAGACTGTTAGAGACGTTTGGCGCGGAGGTGGTCCAACTAGTGAGTGTGCCGGACGATTTCGACCAGACTGTTGCGTTGCTCACAAACGCAGCGGCGGACGCCGATGTGGTGGTCAGTACGGGTGGTGTCAGCGTGGGTGAGGAAGACCATGTCAAAGCCGCGCTGGAATCGCTAGGTCACTTGGATATGTGGAAGCTGGCGATTCGCCCAGGAAAGCCGCTGGCGCTGGGCCGTTTGCCACGCCAAGACGGCAGTGAGGCGCGCTTTGTAGGACTGCCGGGTAACCCTGTTTCTGGGTTTGTGGGCGCGTGGTTATTTTTACGACCGTTGATGGGCGCGCTACTGGGGTGTTCGGCGTTGAATGCCTTACCTACGCTGACGGCCTCCGCTAACTTCGCTACTCAGACCGGCCCGCGCCAACACTATATGCGTGTTGCGCTACGTTTTAGCGAAGCGGGCATCATTGCCGATGCGTTTGAAGACCAAAACTCTGGCGTGCTGTCATCCTGTATTAGTGTAGATGCGTTAGCGGTGATTGATCCGCACCAGCAGGTAGAAAAAGGCACGTTGGTTCGCTGTTTATGGTTGCAGCGTTAGCGCTGCGCCATCAAATAACAAACGTACCGTTTGGTTGGCCATCGTTAAGCCTCGTAGGGCGGGGCTAACGTGGCGTGCGGCAATTAAAGAAGGTAATGGAAACAGCTCCGTTATCGGTGTGTGCGCTAAGGCGACGTCGCCAGTAACGCCTAACTGCCAAGCGCCGTTGGTATCCTCAAGGGTCAGCCAGTGGGTGGGGGCTACGCTCATCAATGGCGCGTTAAGCAACAGGCACTCGGCATTCGCGCAACGCGGTAGGTGGGCCGATTTCGCTAACCCCGCGACGTGGCGTGCTTCGATAGCGGCGAGCGTATGGCCAGCACTAAACAGCACTAAAGCAACGTGGGACGCTGCGTCTAAGGAGTGATTCGGCGCGCCAATTGCCATGGGCTTACCCTAGGCCTTGTTGATAGGCGTTGAATAAAGCATCTGGATCCAGCAAAGCAATGGCCGCACTGCCTTCGACAGAATCGCCGTTAGTCTCTTCTTCGCCGCCCTCTGCTGGCGTTACATCAGGTTGCCAGAGGGCACTCACATAAGGCATTAGTTGGCTGGCTAGGGTGTCCGGTGCCGGTTTCAGTGCGCTGATCGGGATGTCGCAAACATCCTCTAAATAATCGATACGAACGGCGCTGCGAATGCCCGCGGCGGTCACGACTAACAGCATGCCCGTTTGTTCTGTCGGGGGGAGACCGAGAAGTGCCTGTAGGGTCACCACCGATTCAATGTTACCGCGCAAGTGAATCACACCTTCCGTAGAAGCAGGCAAGCCAGGCACGAAATAAACCGGTTGATCACCATTCAAAATTTCATTGACCGCACTGCCGGGCAAAGCGAACCGTTGCTCCGCTAGGCGAAATAACACCAGCTGCTGGCAAGGTTCGTCCACGTCAATAATCGTGTCATCGTTACTCTGACGTGCTAGTGCCTCTTCGAGCGAAAGAGACTGGTTGTCATGCTGTTGATGGGTGTTGGTCATTGTTTTTTCACACCGGGTTGCTTCGGTTGCGCTTTTCCTTTTGCGTCGTTCTCGTTATTAATGACTACTTGATTACGCCCCTGCCGTTTCGCTAGGTAAAGTGCTTGGTCCGCGCTTAGGCGTAACGCTTCAGTGGAAGGTTGGCTGGGAAAACTGCTAATGCCTGCACTGAAGGTACAGCGAAAGCGCTCTCCGCCAGCATGAAAATCTACCTGTTCGAAATCGTGGCGCAGTTCGTCAATAAGTTCGGCTGCGCGCTTTGCGGTGACCCCTTTTAGCAATACGACAAACTCTTCACCGCCATAACGCCCGATGATATCGGATATGCGCAAGCGGGTTTTTAGCAGCCTCGCCAGCGTGATAATGACCTGGTCACCCGCTAGGTGGCCGTAGGTATCATTGACTGTTTTAAAATGGTCAATGTCGAGCATGGCCATCGCATGTTGGCTACCTTCACGATATGCCTGAGCAAGTGTTTTACCGATAAGATCCGTCGTGGTGCTGTGGTTATAAAGCCCCGTCATGCTGTCCTGGGTCATCAGCGAGCGCAGTAGATGCAGGCGTTCGGCACGAAGCCGTACCGCAGACACGAGCTCGTCAGGGGTAACCGGCTTGGTAATAAAGGCTTCTACGCCTGCCGTCATGGCCAGTAGCTGCTTTTGGCTGTCTGTTTCGCTAGATAGATAAATAATGGGCAGGCCAATATGCGCGGATTGCTGGCGGATAATCGTCGCTAGCTCTTCACCAGAACATACCGGCATATACATATCAATTAACAGTAAGTCAGGGCTAAAGCGGTCTAAAGCGCTTAGCGCGTCAGCAGGGTGATGCACCTGCTGAACAATCATGCCGGCTTCTTCAAGCATCAATGAGTGGTAGCTGGCAGCGTCGGGTTCATCATCGACGACCAACACGCGCAACGGTTCTTCATCCAAGGGGCTAGTGAGCTCGTCGATAGCTAACATTAAATCCAGTGGCTTAATGGGCTTGGTAAAGTACCCATTACAGCCAGCTCGAACAGCACTCAGTCGTGAATAAAAGTCACCATAGGACGACAGTACGATGGAGGGCAGCCGCTCTCCGATTAATTTATTCAGGCTGGTCAGCGTTTCAGTACCCGCGGTGTTACCTTGCGGAAACTGTACATCCATAATGACCGCGTCGGGGCGGCGGGTAATGACCGCATTAAAAAATGACTCTGTGTCTTCAAAATGGACCACTTCATGCCCAAAACAGCGAAGATGATGTAGCAACTGGTCGACTTGGTCGGGCTCATCGTCACATAGATAAATAAGCCGCTGACGCTTACTGCGTGTCTGTGGCGCTACTGATGAGAATTCGACGCTGTTGAGTGATGCCAGTACGGTTTGCTGGCCATGCAGTGACTGTAAGTACTCAATTTCTTCACTGAGCTGCTGGAAAAGCTCTGAAATCAGGCTGTTTATGTCATTAATAGCCTGGTCATCAAAAGCATGGCTGGCAGAAGCCGGCGTCGCCTTGAGTAGTTCTTCACCTTGATCTGCCAACATGGCAATTCGTTCAAAGCCCAATGAGCGGCCGGTACCTTTTAAGCTATGGAAAAAGCGGTGAAGCTCCGGGGCTAGGCGTGACTCTGCCTCCGTTGAAAGTCGGCTTTGTTGCCACTTTGTTACGGTTTTCTGTAAACGTGCTGGTAGCTGTTCAATAAAGCGTTGGCGCAGCTGGTTCAGCTTTTGTTGCAATGTCGGAGCAGATGGTGACATCAGACTACCTGTTCATGTGGGCGAACGGTGCGCTGTAATGCAAATGGCAAACGTTCAACCGTTGAGCGCTTGAGTCACGGCATTGCCTAACGTGGATTCTAGCTCCGCATCTTTTTGCAGGCAGGCGTTTAAACCAGGCGTCTGCATAAGGGTTGAACTAGGTGAGTCGCCTGTGAGCAAAATAAAAGGCAAGGTAACGTCTTGTTCACGCAGCATTTCCAAGAACTCTATCCCATTGATGAGCGGCATATGCATGTCGCTAACAATAAGCGCGATACTGTCCAAGCTATCCAACAGCTGTGTGGCCTCCATGGCATCATTGGCCATGACCGTTGTATAGCCCTGGAACTCTAGCAGCGTTGCTGTCATTTCACAGGCCAACGGGTCGTCATCTACGATCAATATTTGCATGATTAACCTCCGTCATGGCGTGTGCTTAGCCGAGTAGCGCTTTTAGCGTATCCACCAAATTGTTCTGATCAAAGCTGCCTTTGACAATATACGCGTCGGCGCCTACTTCAATGCCGCGCCGACGGTCTGCTTCTTTTTCTCGTGATGTGATAATGATAATCGGCTTATAACGATAAATCTCATTTTCTCGCAGACTCGCAGTGAGCGCAAAGCCATCCATGACAGGCATTTCAACGTCGGTGAGCACTGCATCAAACGAGTCAGCCAGGGCCTTGTTCAGACCATCACGGCCATTTTCTGCCAGGGTGACCTGATATCCCCAGGCTTCTAAGACATCTTTTTCAATTTCTCGGGTGTTCAGAGAGTCATCGACGACGAGTATACGATGTGTCTGGGGCGGTTGATCCGTTTTAGCTAGCGCTTTCGGGGCATAGCGGCGCGAGTGTTCCAGCAGCGTCGGCACGTGTAATAGGCTAACCAACGTATTGCGCCCTAGCGTGACCATGCCAGAAACCAGTGGTAAATGGCGCAAATGCGTGGGCAACGGCTTAATTACCATATCGCGTTCATCCACCAAGGCATCAATAATTAGCGCCAGTTTTTGATGACGTTGATGTACGACAAGTAACAGTAAGTTGTCAGCATCAGTGGGCGTATAGGGTAGGTCTAATAATTCCGCAAGTGAAACGACCGGCACGAACTCGTTGCGCAGGATCAGTGTTTTTTGCCCGGCAGCATCAATAAAGTCCGTTGATGCATGCTCTACAAGCTCTGACACATAAGGTGCTGTTACACCTAGCGTGACAGCGCCCACGTTGATCAGGAGAACGCGCATCATGGCTAGCGATAAAGGCAGGCGCAGGGTAAAACAGGTGCCTTTGCCTGGATGGCTGGTTAGACGTAAATCACCGTTGAGCTCGTCAATGACCGTTCGCTTGACGACATCCATCCCCACGCCACGACCTGAAAAGTCGGTAATCAGGGGTTTGGTTGAGAAGCCGGGTAAGAAAATAAGCTCTAAGGTTTCCTGCTCGGTTAGGGTAAGCAGCAGCTCTTCACTGAGTAGTTGCTTGGAGAGTGCCTTTTGCCGTACCGCATCTAGGGAAATACCCGCGCCGTCATCACGCATTTCAATCACTACCCAGCTGCCGTCTTGCCAGGCCTCTAGCGATAACTGCCCCCGTGTAGGCTTGCCTGTTGCCTGCCGTTCAGCGGGTGTTTCCAGGCCATGGTCTAACGCATTCCGCAGTAGATGAATTAGTGGGTCCGAGAGGCGATCTATCATCTGCCGGTCCAGCTCAATCTCACTGCCGTGAACACGGCAATTGACTTGTTTGCCTAGCGAATGGGCAAGGTCTCTGGCCATTTGCGATAAGGGGTCAAACACCACGCTCAGCGGTAGCATGCGCATTTGCAGAGCTCGGTCATGGAGATCGCTCATTAGACCGTCGTGGGAAAGCACGCTGTCCTTCAGCTCGCGGCTAAAAGCGTTAAAGGGGGCCTGCTGATCTTTGGGCAACGAGGCGCCAAGGCTGCGTGCCTGCTCTACGAGTGAGTGCAGATGGTGGTGCCCTGATAACACTTCCCCCATCAGGCGAATAACGTCATCTAGGCGGTCAAGACGCACGCGTACCGTGTCTGTTAAGCGTAGCTCTTGAGCCGGAAGAGCAGGGCTTTTCATTGCCGATGGTGCAGTGTTGAGGGCTGCGTTCTCGGCTTTATCGTCCTCGGATACACTTGTTTTAGGGGAGGGAGCAGGGGGCGACTTCCCCGCCGCGGCGTTTTCCAGGGCTTGGCAAAGCTGATTGTCGGCTTCCGCTAGCTCTGCTGGAGAAACACCTTGGGCAAGTTGGCTAACTAGATCAGACAGCGCGTCCGTGGCTTGATTAAGCAGGCACGTGACATCAGGTGAAGCGGTTTGTGTCCCATCGCGTAGTGCGCTTAGCAGCTCCTCTGTACTGTGAGCGATCGCCGTAATGGGCGTCAGCTTCAGCATACGCGAAGAGCCTTTCAGAGTATGGGCCGCACGAAACAGCTCATTGATACGTTCTTGATGGGTATCGCCTTGTTCTAGCGCTTCAATACCCTCCCTTAAACGAGGCAAGTGGTCTGACGCTTCTTCAATAAAGCGCTGAATAAAGCGTTTAATATCCAGTGCCATTAACCCACTCCCTGTGTCGTTGCTTGTGCATCAAGGTAGCGAGTTGCCAAAAAGTAGGCATCCCCCGGAGGAATAGGCGGCGCAATGACGCTCAATCCACCATCCGCCTGTTTTGACGCATCCAGTAGGCGAATAACCGCTGCATAGCCACGCTTTCGTTGTCCGGGAGCATCACTAAGCTCGCCTAGCCGGAAAAGCTCAGCTTGAAAAAAGTGAGCTGGCCAGCACTCAGGAGCAACGTAAATGGCTCGCTTAAAGTAGTCGTAAGCGTCAGCAAAGTTCTGCTGCCAGCGAGCCACTAAACCTGCCAGCAGTAACGCATCGACACTCCAAGGCTGTTGCACGAGAAGGTCAGAAAGTAGCGCGGCTGCTTCTGAAAATGCGTTCTGGTTCAGTAAATGATGAGCTTGCTGCAAAGCCGCGTTAAACGATGCCATCGGCTGCTTGTGCTCAGGTTCTTTCTCGGGTTCTTTCTCAGGTTCTTTCTTAGGTGGTTGAGGAGGCGTCTCTGACAACACCGGTGGGGCTGGCAGCAGATCGTCGCGATAGGGTGGCTCATCATTGGCAGGTAAGGCGTGGGGCAGGGTGCTCTCTTGGAAAAAGAACACTCCTTGAGCCTGATGCAGTTCCAAAATGCCCAGGTCGTTGCCTAATGTTTCCGTGACACCACACATCAAAACGCCATGAGGTTCCAGTAGCTGCTTCAGGTGGCGCTGTATATCGCGCCGGGTCGATTCATCAAAATAGATCGATACGTTGCGAAATAAAATGACGTCGAAGGGGCCAAGCTTGTCAGCGTTTGGCTGCAAGACATTAAATGAACAAAAGGTGACCCAGTGGCGAAGCGCATCATCTATTTTGAAGCGTCGGCCCGCTGGGTGAAAATAGCGATGTTTTAGCGCAGGGTTCAGTGCCCGAAACGACATGCCGCTGTAAATGCCTTTTTGGGCTTTACTAAGAACCTGCTGATCAACGTCTCCCCCTGTAATATGGAAGAGTTGCTTGGCGCGCTCTCCGTAGCGCTCAAATAGCGCAATAGCAACACTGTAAGGCTCTTCACCCGAAGAACATCCGGCGCTGAAAATAGCCAATGGCTTACCTTTTTCAGCCAGCCGCCGCGGGAGGTAGGTGTCGGCTAACCAGTGCAGAGCTTCAGGCTCCCGGTAGAAGTAGGTTTCGTTCACCGTTAATTGACTAACGAAGCGATCAAACATCGCTTCGTTTTGCTCTAGTTGCACAATGAGCATCGAGGTGTCGTTAATGTCGGTGTCTGCCTGAAGTGC
This sequence comes from Halomonas sp. MS1, assembly GCF_024182575.1. Lineage (NCBI taxonomy): Bacteria > Pseudomonadati > Pseudomonadota > Gammaproteobacteria > Oceanospirillales > Halomonadaceae > Halomonas > Halomonas sp. MS1. The sequence goes on along the minus strand of NZ_CP098926.1, from coordinate 874,692 downwards.
CTCCACTGCTTTAACGAGACGAGCTTCAGCGAGGCCCTCTAAGTGCAAACCGCAGCGACGATGCACCAGATCCTTGAATGGCGTCAGCGAACTCATAGCGATTTCGTCCAGGTAGACAACCGTTGCCCACTGGTCTCGCGAATGAGCCTGGCAGGGAGCTCATCAAGGGAAACAACATGCTGGATAACACCGGCACTAACCGCTTCTTGGTTCATGCCATAAATAACCGAGCTGGCTTCGTTTTGGGCAAAGGTACAGCCTCCCGATAAATGAATAGCGCGCATGCCGCTAACGCCATCACGCCCCATGCCCGTTAAAATCACTCCAATAGCCTCTGGGCCATAAACATTAGCGACGCTCGTTAACAGTGCATCGCAACTGGGGTGATAAAGCGAATTATCTGGGCTCTGCTGTAGTTGAAGGCGGTGGGATGGCGTGACACGCAAGTTGCGTTCCGATGGCGATAGATAAATAACGCCTGGCTTTAGCGATTCACCATGCCGAGCAACGCAAACCGGCATTGAACAGAGCGATGTCAGCCAGTGCGCCATGCCTTCAATAAAGCCATGGCTGATATGCTGGGCAATCACCACCGGTGCAGGAAAGTTGGTCGGCAGCTTGCTAAGTAAATGGGCGAGTGCCTGCGGCCCTCCGGTTGAGCAAGCAATGGCGATAATACGCTGGAATGCTTTCGGCCTATTAGGCCGATCAACAGGCGGCGTGTTTACCGGTGCAACGGGCATGGCAGAGGTTGATCGGCGCCGTAGGCGAGTAATAACGGCCACTCCCGAAAGAAGCCGGACACGCGCGAGTAGTCGTTGTGCGTCTTCATCATCAAGAGTCGGCTTCTGCATCACTTCTAGCGCGCCAACATCGAGCGCTCGGTAGGCCGTTTCGGCATCAGAGCGGTCGCTTACCACCAGGATAGGAACCCCTTTGGTATGCATAATTTCTTCAATGGCGCTGAGACCGTCCATGACCGGCATATTCAGATCCATTGTGATCAACTGCGGCGATAAACGGTGGGCAAGTTCCACTGCTTCACGCCCGTTGCTGGCTTCACCAACCACCTCAATGTCGCCATCGCGGGTGAGGATGTCGCGCAGTACGTCACGTGCCAGTTGGCTGTCGTCCGCCATCACTACCCGAATTACACTCATCGCAGCGTCCTCACGAAGGGCGTTGGTGGTTTGCATCCTGTTGAGCCAAGGTAAATTCCTGCACCAGCGCATTTAATTCTGCCGACATGTTGATCATATCTTGGCTGATCTCGGTAATGCTGCGTACTGACTGTGCATTACGTGAGCTGGCTGTATCAATATCGCGCAAAGCAATAACCACCTGATTGCTAGCAGTTTTCTGCTGTTGGGTTGACAGGGATATTTGCTGCGCTGCGCTACTGGTTTGGCTCGCCGCTTTGAGTAGTGCATCCAGGTCTTGAGCGGTATTAATACTGACCTCAACGCCTTTCTCTATTGAAGACGCTCCCTTTTCAGAGGCGACAACTAAACGATTTATGGCATTTTGAATTTCTTCGGTGTGGCCTTCTATCTCTTGGGTTGAGTCAGTAACACTATCTGCCAAGCGACGTATTTCGTTTGCAACAACGGAGAAACGGCGACCTGACTCGCCCGCACTTGATGCCTCTAGGGCGGCATTAAAGGCAATCAGTTTAGTTTGCGCAGCAAGGGTGTTGATCAGCTCCATGACCTTGCTGATTTGTTTAGACTTAGCGCCCAGTGCCATGATTTCTGTCAAGCTCTGTTCGCTGTCGCTGCGAATATCCTGCATTTTTGACTGCAGCAGTTGCATCGCTGTGCTGCCCTTACGGCTGCGTTCAAGCGTTTGATTGGCTACTTCTACCACAGATTGCGAATGATCAGCGATTTGTGTAGATGAGGTTGAAAGCTCCTCCATGGTCGAGGTTATCTCAGCCACTGACGAGGCCATTTCTTCTACAGCGGCGGCCATCGTCTGGTTCGCTTCATGACTAATGTCCCCGCCTTGAATACCCGACAGTCCCGCCGTTTGCGCTAAGCGATCGGCCACTTGAGTGAGTGCCAGTGCGTTGTTGGAAACCGCCATAATGGTTCGAGATAAGCGTGCTAGCAGCTCGTTAGTCTGATTCGCTAAATCGCCAATTTCAGCCTGATCATCGGTGTCTACGCGGCGGGATAAATCGAGGCTGTTGGTAATCTCTTTAAGCTGGCGTTGCAGGCGAGTTAAGGGGCGGATCAAGCTGCCGGTAAGTGGGTATAAAATAACCAACCCACCTAAGAGGATCACAAGCCCGAAGCCCGTCGATGCAAAAAATCGTTCTCTGATGGAGCTTAAATACTCCTCTTTAGAAACTTCAACCATCAAGTAGCGCTGCAGCTCGGGTAACCAGCGGGTGGAGACTAAAAAGGTGTGGTTATCACGTTGGATTTCGTGCACACGAAGTTCTTTTTCATCTTGCAGTAAGCTGGCTGATTCCTGGCTTTGAAGCGCTGCCAGTGACGTCTCGTCACTGCGAATAAGTAACTCACCTTCCGCATTGAGTAACGCGGCGCGGCCGGTTTCGCCAAGTCGAAAGTCTTCAATTAGCTGCGCCAATCGAGAAAGATCCAGCCCCGCACCAGCAACAATAACAGGGCGGCCATTGAGTGCCTGTTCACGACTACGGAAATTTAAAAAGACAAACGCTTCTTCTGGTGAAAAAGTATCACTGTCTAGGTTTAGATTATAAGCAGTATCGCTATCGGTAAACTGATAGTACCAGTCATCATCGCCGCCGGGCGCTTGTAGCTCCCGCTCTAGAAACTCTCCACCGCGGTACTGGAAGTAGTAGCCGCGCCCTTGATATTGAGCCGCGATAAACAACAATTCGGTGTCGAGCTGTTCCATCAAACGTGACAAATAGCGCATGACGTCCGGCTGGTCGGTGTCTGGCATTCCGTTGCGCACCCACTGCTCAATGAAATAGCTGTCAGCGAGGCTTTCTGACAACGCTAGCGCTGGGCTCAACCTAAGCGTTAGCCGGGTGGCAAGGCCCTCTACCTGACTAGGCAGCTCTTCGTTTAGCAAGTTTTCCAAGCGCGCCTGGCTATGTGAACGGGCCTGCAGGTAGAGCGCTAGCAGCATAGCCAGTGCCAATACCGTTCCAAATGAGATAAACAGTCGTAACCGTAATGGCAAGGATTTCCAACGCGCTGTCATTATCGCTTCTGCTCCGAGTTAACTGGTGACGCTAGTAAGTAGGAAGTGCTAACACTGATTGCTTAGCGTTAAATAACGTTACAAGAAGCCTATCATATGACGATTTCAGCGGCTTTTATGAAGGCTGTCCAGTTTTCTCATTAACGCTACGTCACGCGACAGGCAAATACGGTGGCAAAGGTGCTGGACTATGCGATGGAATCAAGCGTGATGAGTGGCCGCTAAAGTAACATCATTGTGACATGGACTGTGCAGCTTGATCCGTGCGACTTAGCACTTGTGACTTAGTACTTGTGGATTAGATCTTGTGACTTAGCCTCTCCTTCCGTAGTGACCAACTACCGTAGCAACTTGTAAAAAGAGCACTTGGGTAGTAAAAAACCGTCTTATTTTCTTTTTATTGCTACTAAAGAATAATAGTTGAATCGTTTCATCTCCTTAGAATGCCCGTTAATATTGGTAATTTTACCTACATTCACTGCGTCGCCTGCCGATAAGCGACTACTCCCAAGGACCTTCCCATGCATGCCCTAACGCTGGCATCGTTTCTCTTTTTTACCGGCCTGGTGGCCTTTGTTACGTGGCGCATTACGCGTAGAGATGATCACCGAAGTACGAGTGGTTATTTCTTAGCCGGAAGGACACTAACCTTTCCACTAATAGCCGCCTCACTGCTGATGACCAATCTCTCAACTGAGCAGATGGTTGGGCTAAACGGTTCCGCGTTTACCGATGGTCTGAGTGTTATGGCCTGGGAAGTGATTGCGGTGATCGCTTTGGTAGCACTGGCGCTGTTTTTCCTACCGCGCTTTCTTAAAAGTGGAATTGCAACGCTCCCCCAGCTGTTAGCAATACGTTTTGATAACGGTACTCAACTGATTGCCAATGTAATTTTCTTGATTGCTTACGCCGTTGTGCTGTTGCCTATCATTCTCTATTCAGGGGCTATTGGTTTACAGGGCATGCTTGATCTTCAAGGGCTTACCGGCATTCAGTCGAGTACGGCGCTGCTGTGGGCCACTGTCTGGACGGTTGGCATCATCGGCGCGGTCTATGCGCTGTTTGGTGGCCTGCGTACGGTGGCGGTCTCAGATACCTTGAATGGCGTCGGTCTATTGATCGGTGGCTTTGTCATCGTTTATTTCGGCCTTCAGGCAGTGAGCAATGGCAGTGGCATCATGGAAGGCTGGAGCATTCTGAAAGAGAGCGATCCGAGTAAATTTAACTCGGTAGGTGGTCCTGACCAACAGGTACCGTTCTCGACTATTTTTACCGGCGTCCTGTTGCTACACCTGTTTTACTGGACGACGAACCAGCAAATTATTCAGCGCACCTTTGCGGCAAAAAACCTCGCAGAAGGCCAAAAAGGCGTGTTGCTGACCGGCTTCTTTAAACTGTTAGGCCCGCTCTATCTGGTGCTGCCGGGGATCATTGCTTACCACCTTTACGCCGACCAAGGCGTTCGCGCGGATGAAGCGTATGGCCACTTGGTGTTTAACGTGTTGCCGCCGTACCTAACAGGTTTCTTTGCTGCGGTAATGGTCGGGGCGATTCTCTCCTCGTTTAACTCGGCGCTAAACAGTACCACCACGATTTTCAGCCTGGGTATCTATAAAGGTGTGCTGAAAAAAGATGCCACTGAAGAAGAGGTCGTGAAATCAGGCAAGGTATTTGGCTGGATTATGGCCGTAACGACCATGATTATTGCGCCGCTGCTGGCAGGCCAGGAAAGTCTATTTGGCTACCTGCAGAAGATGAACGCGATTTACTTTATCCCTATTTTGGCGGTTGTTCTGGTGGGGCTTCTGACCAAACGCGTGCCTCCCATGGCGGCTAAAGTAGCGTTGGTAGGGGGCTGTTTGCTGATCGCAGCAGGCTACTTTGTTCCGCCGTTTAACAAGCTGCCGATGGTGATGCATGAGTTCCACTTTGTCGCCGCTGTGTTCGTGCTGTTGGTTGCCGTGATGCTGATCATTGGTAAGCTGCGTCCCCGCGCTACCGCCTGGGTGCAAGAAGATTCGGGCGATGTCGATCTCACGCCTTGGAAGGGCGCTGTGCCAACCGGCATTGTGCTTGTGGTATTAGTGGTGATTATGTACGCCTCGTTTGCTGGCTGACCACCGCTAACACAACGCAGATATTGTCACTGACGCCCCGCCTATGCGGGGCGTCAGTGTTTGTAAGGCGGTTGTAGAGCTAAGTCGCTCGGTAGGTATCTCCAAAGCGCTTACGCAGCTCGTTTTTTTGTACCTTACCCATCGTATTGCGCGGCAGTTCATCGACAAAGAAGACCCGCTTGGGCTGCTTATACTTAGCGAGCCGTCCATCTAAATGGGTGATTACTTGCTCCTCTTCAAGCTGGTTTTCTCCAAGATCGGCACCTTGCTGGCGAACGACCACTGCGGTAACGCCTTCGCCAAAGTCAGGATGCGGTAGACCGATGACTGCGGATTCTGCGACTTGCTCAAGCTCATCGATCACCTGCTCCACCTCTTTGGGGTAGACGTTGTAGCCGCCGGAAATCACCAGATCCTTGTCACGGCCCACAATATGCACATAGCCCTGCTCGTCGACCATGGCGAGATCGCCGGTAATGAAAAAGCCATCGTCTAATAGCTCTTCACGGGTTTTTTCGGGCATTCGCCAGTAGCCGATAAACACATTCGGGCCGCGAATCTGCAGCATGCCAATCTCGCCCAAAGGCACCTCATCGCCGGTTTCGCGATTGGTAATACGCATCTCCACACCGGGTAGCCGCATGCCCACGGTGCCTGCTCGGCGGGCGCCTTCATAGGGGTTGGAGAGATTCATATTGGTTTCGGTCATGCCGTAGCGTTCAAGAATCGCATGGCCTGTTTTGGCTTCAAATGCCTCGTGGGTCTCGGCGGTGAGTGGCGCAGAGCCGGAAACGAACAGCCGCATATGGGCAGTCGCTTCTGGGGTTAGTCGTTCGTCCTGAACTAGCCGGGTATAGAAGGTGGGAACGCCCATCATCACACTGCCATGGGGCAGCTCATCAAAAATCACATCCGCATCGAACTTGGGCAGGAATAGCATGCTGGCGCCCGCTATCAAGGTGACGTTGCAAGCGACGAATAAGCCGTGGGTGTGGAAGATTGGCAGCGCATGGATCAGCCGATCATCAGCGCTGAAGTGCCATGCTTTGGCCAGGGTCTCGGCGTTAGAGGCGAGATTTTGGTGCGTTAGCATGGCGCCTTTGGAGCGTCCGGTGGTGCCTGACGTGTAGAGAATCGCAGCCAAGTCACGCTGACCAATCGTCACTATGTCTTGCCTTGGCGTTGCCGCTTGGGCGGCTTCCATCAAGCTGCCATCGGCAGCGCTGCCTAGGGTTGCCACCGCAGGGCAGCCGGTTTCATTAGCTAGTGATCGCGCTTGCTCTTCTAGTGTCGGTCGACAAACAAATAGCGCTGGCTCGGCGTCATTTAAAAAGTAGCGAATTTCATCGCCGGTATAGCCCGTATTGAGGGGTAAATAGACGCCGCCGATGCGCAGGCAGGCCAAGTAAAGCAGTATTGCCTCAGGACTTTTATCTACCTGTACCGCGACGCGGTCACCTTGCTTAACGCCTAACTCGGTGAGTGCACCCGCAAGCTGCGCACTGATGGTTAGCGCATCGGCGTAGCGATAGCGGCGGCCGTCGCCGGTGGTAATAAAATCGGCCTCTGCGCGTTCGCGCATTTTGGCAGCAAAGGTTTCAAATAGGTTGTAGCTCATTTGGTGGTCTCTCCCTTGGCCAGCTTGCGGGCGCGTTTGGCGAGATCACGCACCTCATTTGAGCAAGCAACGGTCGCCTTGGCGGTATAGTTTTCGTGATTGCGCTCGATATCGTTCAGCACATACAGATAGTTAACCATCAGTCCTGCGGCTTGTTTAAAGCCCTTCTCGGAGGTATCGCCCAACCAGTTAATGCGGTGCAGTTCGGCGCCATTGCCGAGGTGAAAGCGGGCCACCGGATTGAGTGGCAAGCCGTGGCGGTTTTTCTCTTCGGCCAGATAACGGGCGGCCAGTGGGCGAATCGCGGCTTTCAGCTGCTCTTCAAGCGCTTGGTCCTGATGCCATCCTGGGGTTTCAAGCCCTTTGAGTGATTGACGCAGCGACGAGGGAAGTTGCTCATCGTCCCGCTGCTCCTGAAGCCACTGAGCGAAGCCAGGTACCGGCGAGAGGGTGACGAAGTATTTAAGCTGCGGCAGCTCCTGGGAGAGCTCTTGCACCACCTGTTTGATCAAAAAGTTACCGAAGGAGATCCCGCGCAGCCCGTTCTGACAGTTGCTAATGCCAAAGAACGCCGCCGTGTCAGCATCCTCGGGGTCATCGATACCTTTTTTGCTATAGCTGCTTTCGCCAGAGAGAATGGGCTGAATACGGCTTGGCAGGCCCTTGTGGAGGGCCACTTCTACAAAGATTAGCGGCTCATCGCCAATGGCGGGGTGGAAAAAGGCGAAACAGCGACGGTCACGGGCATCCAGCCGACGGCGCAGGTCGTCCCAATCCTGAATCTCGTGTACCGCTTCGTAGCGGATGATCTTCTCTAGAATCGAGGCGGGGGTGTTCCAGTCAATGCGCTTGAGCATCAAAAAGCCACGGTTAAACCAGGAGCCGAACAGGTGTGCGAAATCGTTGTCGATAGCCGCTAATTCCGGCTGTTCGCGTAGCAACCCCAGCAGGTCTTCACGCATTTTAACCAGCTCATAGGTGCCGTCGCTGGCGAGATTTAGGCGCCGGAAAAGCTCTTGGCGACGGGGCTCACAGGCTTCAAACAAGCGCTGTAGCGATTGATTGTCGCGAGCTGCTTGATACGCCAGATAGGCCGCGTCAATGGGGCCGGGCTCGGCCGCAAAGTCAGTCGTTAGGCGGGCAAAGAAGCTGCTTTTTTCAGCTGCCGAAAGGCGCTGATAAATCGCCAAGGCGCGGCTTGCCAGCGCGATGCTGGAAGCTTCGCCATCGCTTTCCAACAATTTCTGACAGGCATGAATCAACTGCCCATGGTCGGGTGTTAAGGTTTCGGGATGGCGGCGCCGCAACAGCGCATCACGCTGGGTGATGTTGTTGAACAGCTCCTGCAAAAACAGCATGTTCATGGTCGAACTCCTTAACCCATGATCAAGTTAGGTAGCCAAAGCGCGATGCCCGGGAAGAGGCACAGCAGCAAGATACCCAGCACCATACATAGCGCGTAGGGCAAGCTTCCCATCAGAATGTCGCGCAGCGAAATATCCGGCGCGATACCTTTAATAATGAACAGGTTGAGACCCACTGGCGGTGTGATCAGGCCGATCTCCAGGTTGATGGTCAAAATCACCGCAAACCAGTAGGGGTCGAAATTAGCCGCCAGGATGATGGGTAACAGAATCGGCGCGGTCATGACGATCACGGCCACAGGCGGTAGGAAGAAACCGGCCACTAGCAGGAAGAGGTTAATCACCCCCATCAGCGCCCAGCGATTGATCTCCAGGTCAGCAATCGCAGCGGCGACGGTTTGGGTGATAAACATAGAGGAGAGCGCGTAGGCGAACACTTCGGCGGTGGCGATCACCAGCATAATCATCACGCTTTCGCGCAATGAGTCGCGCATAATCAGCTTGATTGGGCCCAGCTGCCACATGCGGTAGATCAGAATAGCCAGCGCCAAACACAGAAATGCACCCACGCCCGCCGCCTCTGAAGGTGTTGCCACACCGCCATACAGGGCAAATAGGATGCCCGCGACCACGCCCAGGAAAGGCAGAACACGCACGAGCGCTTTCAGGTTGCTATCAACATTCTGCTTAACGTTCTGCTTTAGCCGTTCGACGGACTCCGCCATGGGATTGTTCATGGAATTGTTATAGCCACCGGCCAGCTTGCAGGCGATCATCGTCCAGATCATAAACAAGCCCGCGAGCATAAAGCCTGGCACCACCCCGGCAATAAATAGTCGACCAATCGAGGTTTCGGTGGAGATACCGTAGATGATCATGGTGACCGACGGCGGAATCAGGATGCCCAGGGTGCCGCCTGCGGCAATACAGCCCGCCGCGACGCCATCCGGGTAGCCACGCATGCGCATTTCGGGAATACCCATTTTACCAATCGCCGCGCAGGTGGCCGGTGATGATCCCGAGAGCGCAGCAAAGATTGAGCAGGCGCCGATATTGGAAACCGCCAAGCCGCCGGGCAGCTTGCCCATCCATAGATCCAGCGAGCGGTACAGATCGCGCCCGGTGGGGGAGGAGGCTACCGCGGCGCCCATCAGAATAAACATTGGAATGGCGACAAAACCAAACTCGGCGATGCGGTCAAAAAAGGTTTCACCGAAGTAGGTGAGCTCGGCAAGGCCGCGGTCGTAGAGCAGTGCTAGCAGCGATACACCGCCGAGGGCGAAAGCGATAGGGGTGCCAATGGCCATTAGCCCAATCAGTGCGATGGCGACAATAATGCCTAAGGTAATGGGATCCATGCTTAACTCTCCCCACGCAGAATTTCAGCCACATACTGCAACGACAGCAGGGTGGCGCCGATGGCCATGGGCAACAGGGCGGGCCACAGCGGTGGATTCCAGACGGAGCCCGTCGTCCACCCGCCGTGGAGTGCCTCAAAAACATACACCCAGCTGGCATACGCCAGGGCGGCACAGAAACCTAATCCAAACAGGGAAGCGATCAAACGCATGATGGTGCGGGTAATACCGCCCAGCGCATCGGGCACAATCGTGATCGCGACGTGGCCGCCGGTCATCAGTACATAAGGGCTGCCCATCAGCATCGCCGCCGTTACTGAGAAAATGGTGAATTCGGTCTGCCAACTGGTGCTCATTCCGAGTAAGTAGCGAATAAATACCATCTGGCAAATCACTAATACGCCAGCGATAAACATGGCGCAGGCTAAATAGGCGGAAAGCCGCGAGAGCTTATCCATGACGCGAATGTAGCCGCCAATGATGCCCCCGCGAGCAAGGGCATTGTGAGTCGTTGCAGGTGCCATATTTCCCTCGTCAAGCTGGTTATTTCGCCAAGCTAAGCAAGCATCCGTTGAAAACGGCCACCCCGAAGGGCAGCCGAGCCATTAGGCGTTCGTGGGTTGCTTATTCGACGGCCAGCGCTGCATCGATAATGGCTTGGCCATTGGGCACATTGTCGGAAAAGTTCTTGTAGGAGGTTTCCTTGGCGATATTGAGCCAGGCGTTGTAGTCCTCTTCACTCATACTGACCACCTCGACGCCATTCTCCTCGTAAAGGTCGACCATCTCCTGATCAATGGCGGCGGCCTCTTCAGCGAAGAAGGCCTCTGCGGCTTCTCCGGCTTCCATCAGCGCCGCTTGCTGCTCTTCATTAAGCCCTTGCCATACCTGCTCGGAAATAAGAATCGGCTCGTACATGTACCAGAGCGCGAAGTCACCCGGTTCGGTCAAGCATTCAACCTGTTCATAAAGCCGGAAAGAGATAAACGACATCGACGAGGTGTTGGCGGCATCCAACACACCGGTTTGCATGGCGGTATACACCTCAGAAGAGGGCATGGAGGCAATGGAGGCACCAGCGGCCTCTAGCATTTGTTCAAACGCAGGTCCGGCAGCACGGAAATTTTGGCCCTCGACGGTATCCGGGGAGGTAACGCACTGTTCGCTAGAGGCAAAACCGCCCGATAGCCACGCATCCGAGAGTACTCGAGCGCCGCCCTCTAGAATCACCGCTTTGATCATCTCCATATATTCGGAGTCATTCAAACGCTGAGCGTGTGCTTGGTTGCGCACTAAGCCAGGCATCAGCGTGGCAGAGAACTCCGGGTGCCGTCCGCTGGCATAATCCAGCGGCAGCGAGGTGATATCGAGGCGACCACGAGCGATAGCGCCCCACTGTTCACGCGCTTTAAACAGCGATTGACCCGGGTAGACCTCTATCGTCAGGCCAACATCTGCCTCGGCGACATGGCGGGCCATCATTTGCACCATTTCGTCGCGAACATCCCCTTGCCCTCCAGGGAATTGGTGCGACGCGCGTAGCACGGTATCGGCAGAGGCATGGGAAGAAGCCGCAATGGCGAGACCAAGGGCGGCAGCAGTTGAGATCAAATAGCGTTGCATGTGGCGTCTCCAACAGTTGTTGTTGTGTGTTTGGATTGGCTATATATATCTATCAGTTGACCTGATATATATATCAATAGGCGCTACGTATGCTAATGTCAACTATATGACAGCATTAAAATGGCTAACATGAGTCGTGATCCAAGGAGGTGAAACATGACGGGCACTAAGCTTTCTAACGCTCAGCGATTAAGAGATTCTCTTGAAGATGACATCATCAATGGCCGTCGTTTACCGGGAGAGCGCCTGGATCCAGAAGCCTTAGGGCGAGAGTTTCAGGTCTCGCGTACCCCGGTGCGCGAAGCCTTTCAGCAGCTGGTCGCCAGCGGCTTGGTCACCGTTTCGCCGAAGAAGGGCACCTTCGTTGCGAAAGTGGGAATTGATCAACTGATCGAGATGTTCGAGGTGATGGCGGAGTTAGAGGGTATGTGCGGCCGCTTGGCGGCACGGCGGATTACCGAAGCCGAACTGGCCGCGTTACGCGAAGCGCATCAGCGCTGCGAAGCAGCAGCGCTGGCTGGTGACAGCGACGAGTATTACTACGAAAACGAAGGGTTTCATGACTGTATCTACACCGCTAGCCACAACGCCTTTTTGGCCAGCGAAGCGCGTCAATTGAAGCAGCGCTTAAAGCCTTACCGACGGCTACAGCTGCAGGTGCGTCAACGGGTAAATAGCTCTCTCAGCGAGCATCAAGCCATCGTCGAGGCTATTGAGCGGGGCGACTCTGTGGCTGCTCAGCAAGCACTGAGCGACCATGTATTGATTCAGGGCGAGCGCTTTAGCGATTTCGTTTCCAGCGTACGCAGGATGGAGTCGCCATTAGAGATAGAGAGAACGGGCTGAGCCTAATGTATCGTTTTTGATAAAGATGTCCGAATCGGTGGAGTAATGGTCCTTGCCGACATCGGGCGTAGCGCTGACACTCTCTCATGCTTCTATATCCCGTTAGCGGAGAGAGACTGTGACTCGCCATGTTGTCCTATTTGCTTACCCTGACTGCCAACTGTTGGATGTCAGTGGCCCTTGGCAGGTGTTTGCCAGCGCCAATGCGTTAAGCCCTCAACCGCTCTATCAGTTGACGCTGGTCTCCGATGCCGTTGGCCCAGTAGCCACCAACAGCGGCTTAGCCGTGCATGCGACGCACAGCTACCACCAGCTTAAGCATTTACTGCCCCTGGATACGCTGTTGGTGGCGGGCGGCAGTGGCGTGATGCAGCAGCGTGACATAGCCGCTGTGAAACAGGTGCTGTGTGAGGTCGCCCCTGAGGTGAGACGGTTTGGATCTATCTGCTCTGGGGCATTTTTACTAGCCGCTGCAGGGCTGCTGGATGGCTGCCGCGTCACCACCCACTGGCGCCATGCAGTTCAATTGGCCGAAGAGTATCCCGCGCTAAGCGTTGAGCCTGATGCACTGTATATCGAAAGCAACGGCCGCTACACCAGCGCCGGTGTAACGGCAGGAATTGATTTGGCGCTGTCGCTGGTAGAGGCGGACCACGGTGCTGACCTAGCCGGACGAGTGGCGCGCGAGTTAGTGGTGTTTTTGCAGCGCCCAGGCGGGCAGTCACAGTTCAGCGAGATACTGCGCCACCAGCAAGAGGCGGGGCCGCTGCGCCGCCTGCTGGATCAACTCCATGCCGACCCCAGCGTAGATCACGGGCTTGAGAGTATGGCCGACCTAATGGCGGTCTCCCCGCGTCATTTAACCCGGCTGTTCAGGCGTTATCTGAATACTACGCCGGGTACTTACCTGACCCAACTACGCCTTGAACAAGCGCGCCTGGCGCTGCTCAATGAGCGCGAGCAGCTCTCCCTTGAGCGCCTAGCGCAACGCTGGCGGCTGGGCGGCGCAGAGCAGTTGCGCCGCCAGTTTCAGCGCTACTACGGCGTATCGCCCTCGGTCTATCGTCAACGCTTTGCCTCTTCCCATGCTGGCGCCACACAGGAGAACCTCTCATGCCTTTAACCGTCACTCTATTATCGCTCTGTCAGGCGTTGCTGGTTACTGGCAATGTCTTGTTGATCGCCGTGTCACCGCTGATAGGGGCGTCCTTGGCCCCTAGCGCGTCATGGTCGACAGCGCCTGTTGCTACCCAGTGGCTGGGGCTGATGTGCGCGACTATTCCGGCCTCACTAATCATGGCCAGGCTGGGGCGAAAGCGTGGCTTTATTCTGGGCAATATAGTGGGATTCGTAGGCGCACTGGTTGCCGTCCAGGCGCTGATGGGTGAGCACTTTGGACTGTTCTTACTGGCCACCTGGCTGATTGGTATCGGCATTGGCTTTGGTCAACTGTATCGCTTTGCCGCAGTAGAGGCCGCCCCGGCATTGATGCGTGACCGGGCGATTGGTCTGGTGATGGGCGGCGGTGTGCTGGCGGCGTTTGCAGGACCGTGGTTGGCCAGAGTGAGCCGTGAGCTGGGCGAGGTGCCGTTTCTGGGCAGTTTCGTGGGTTTAGCTGTGCTCTATGCGTTGGCATTAGCGGTATTGATGCTGACACGGTTACCGCCCGCTTCTCGCACCCACTGCGAAGGCAGCGCACTGCCGCTAGGGAAGATACTTCGCCAGCCCGGATTTATTGTCGCGGTGAGCGCGGCGATGGTCGGCTACGGTGTGATGAATCTGGCGATGACCGCCACACCGCTCGCCATGGAGGGAGCTGGCCACCACTTTAACCACGTTTCAATGACCATTCAGTGGCACGTGGTAGCGATGTTCTTGCCTTCCTTCTTTACTGGCCATTTGGCCACCCGCTTCGGCGCCAAACAAGTCATTGTGGCAGGTTGCCTGCTGCTGGTAGCCAGTGCTTTGGTTGCTCAGTGGGGAATCGGTTTAGTCGGTTTCAACGTAGCGCTGATTTTGTTGGGCTTGGGCTGGAACTTTACCTTCCTACCCGCCACCGGACTGCTCACTGAGAGCTACCGCCCGGTGGATAAAGCGCGCACCCAGGCCGCCAACGAGTTTCTAGTGTTTGGCACCGCGGCGGTGACCGCCTTGTTCGCTGGGCCTTTGGTTAGCGGCTTGGGCTGGGCGATGCTTAACCTACTATTAATCCCCGTCGCGCTGGTGCCCTTGGTGGTGCTGGTGTGGCAGCACCGAATCCGGCTGGCAAGCGCTTAAAAATCTCCCGGTGCGCACTGCAGGCAAGTAAGTCCGAGTGCGCGCCATTGGGCGACTACCGCGTCACGGTCATCCAGCACCAGCCAAGGCGCAAAGCCGTCGCTACGCATTTGATTGAGTAGCGCGGCTTTCACCTCTTCATCATCTACATGGTCATCGCCTTGCGGGCGCAGGTACATCGCATCAAAGGGAATGGTGTGGCGCTCTAGCCAGCGCTGGGTGTGCTCACGGTGGCTATCCGGACGGCCGCTGCAAATCACGATCTGCTGGCCTTGGGCCTTGAGGATCTTAACCAGTTTGGCCACCGCGTCGATCACCGGCGCTTCAGCCATATGGGCAAAAAAAGGATCCCACTGCTTGGCGGGGCCAAGAACCCACTCGTGTACGTCGGTGGGGTGGAATTCGGCAAGCGTGCCGTCAACATCAACAATCACTGCGGACATTATTAATTTCCTAAACGGTTAAATGGGCGGTAGGGCGCGTGGCCGTATGCGGTTGAAGCTCTAAGGTGTGATGGATGCGTAGCCGCTGTCCCAGACGTTGACGCCATTCGCTTAAACAATTGCCAGTCAGCGGGGTAAATAGCGGCACTACCTGAGCGGCAGCAAGCTGATCGGCAAGCGCTACTAGGTGGGAGGCGCGCAGATGCACATTCCAGCGTTGCCAGCTTATCTCGCCTGCGGCGAGTTGAACTTGGCGTTCAGGTGTTAGGTAACCGGTGTGCAGTAGCTGGTAATTGGGCCATTGGTCGGGCGTATCATTGCGGTCACTAACCAACTGCAGCGCTGGCTGCGAAGCATTCCGCCGTTCTAACAGTGCGCTAATCGCACTGTCGAGACCTGGGCGGCGTAAGTCGCTTGGCAGTGCTAGCAGTGCGGCGAGGTTATCGCGAATAATCGGGTCAATGGCGAAAGGGAACTGACGACGGTCGGCCTCTTCCGACAGCCACAGGGCCATTTCCAGGGCGCGCCCTGTTTCAGGCACCGGTAATACTAACGGCTGGTCAAGCTGCAGACGAATAGCCTGCACGCAGCTTTCCTGGGGTTGGTCATAGTTGCCATAGGAAGCGTCCAGCAGCGCCGTGCGTGCAGGTGGCGGTGTATCGAAAGGAAACAAGCGGGATTCAAAACAGGCATCGCCGCTGTAGAAAATGCCGCCATCCACGTCCAAGTGCAGCCAAACGCCGCCTAGCGAGTGCCCTGCTTGGCCGGTGGTCACCTTGATACCTTCGACCATAAGGCTTCCGCGTGCTGGCAAAGGCTGCCAAGCGCGGTGTTTAGGCAATGTGTTGGCGACTAAGGGCGTGCAGTAGAGCGGGATAGTATCGGGCAGTTCGGCAACGCCACCGATATGGTCAATATGGTCGTGGCTAATCAGAATAGCGTCTACGCCCAAGCCATCTGCCCAGGTGATAGGCTCCCCAGGGTGCAGCGCGCCTCCTGCGTCCAGCAGCAGCCGTTTGCCGTTGGTTTCGACCACGATAGCGGCTGGGCCTTTACCCCCCAGCCCGCTTAATAGATGAATACGAGTGCTCATTGGTCAGGCTCCAGACACCAGCCTTCCAATAGCCGCAGAGCGACTTGTTGGCCCTCTTCAAGCGCGTGGTGATGGTAAGCCAGCAAGGCTTCGCCGCTGGGCAGACGCAGGTGTAACTCGTAGCGTTCACCACGAAATGTTAACCGCTCGACGCGCCCGGTGAGGTCATGTTCATTGGGAGCCTGAGCGTCTACGCGAATATGCTCGGGGCGAACCAGGACGGGTTGACGTGCAGCTTGGGCGCGGGAGTTGTGTGCCGCAGCCAGCCCTTGCATCAGGGCACTTTCCGTTAGCCGCTGCCCTGGCGCGCCGTTGGCAATGGCCAACTGGCTACCTTGACCGATAAAGCTGGCCACCCATTCGCTGCGCGGTTGGCGATAAAGCGTTTCGGGCGTTGCCCACTGTACTAGCTCCCCATCGCGCATTACGGCAATGCGGTCCGCCATCGCCATGGCTTCACTTTGATCGTGAGTGACGTACACCATCGTCGCGCGGGTACGGCGGTGGAAATCCACAAAGCTGTGTTCCATGGAGGCACGCAGATTACGGTCTAGATTGGCCAGCGGCTCATCCAGCAGTACAACCGCAGGGTCGGTCACTAGACAGCGGGCTAGCGCGACCCGTTGGCGCTGACCACCGCTTAGCTCCTGTGGCGAACGCTGTGCATAGGGTTCCAAGGCTACCTGAGCCAGTGCATGAGCAACTCGGCGTTGATATTCACTGCCCTGAATGCGGCGCAGTTTGAGTGGGTAACCGACGTTGTCGGCCACGTTCATATGCGGCCAGAGCGCGTATGACTGAAACACCATCGCCATGTTGCGCTGCTCTGGTGGTACATGGTGATGGCGGCTGGCTAGCAGCGTATCGTTCAGGCGTATTTCGCCGCCAGTGACATTTTCGAACCCCGCCAGCATACGTAGCATGGTGGTTTTACCGCAGCCGCTGGGGCCCAGCAGTGCCACAAATTCCCCTGGTGCAATCTCTAGCGAGAGGTCATTGACCGCGCGATGGTCGCCAAACTGTTTGGTGACCTGTTGAATTGCTAGCCCTGCCATGGCACGACTCCTTTGGGTAAACGAGGGGCGAGCAGGCTGAGCGACAGCATCAGCGTGGCGACCATCAAGACCACCAGTACCGATACCGCCGATGCCAGCACGCTCTCACCGCCCTCATCAAGGTTAAAAATCAATACGCCCAGCGTTTCGTTGCCAGCGCTCCAAAGCAGTGCCGATACCGTCAGCTCGTTCACCGCCAGCAGGAAGACCAACAGCCCCCCGGCAAATAGCGATGGCGCAATCAGCGGCAGTACGATCGTGGTTAGCCGCCGCCACGGGCCTGCCCCTGCCAGTTGTGCGGCTTCTTCCAAGGAGGGATCAAGCTGGGCCAGGCTGGCGCTAACGGGTTTGAGGCATACCACTAAGAAACGCGCCAGATAGGCCACAAAGATCAGCCCGAGCGTGCCGTAGAGCGCAACGTTGATCAGCGGCAGAGGGCGTACGAACAGCAAAATGCAGGCGATCGCCAGCACCACACCAGGTAGTGCGTAGGGCAGTTCAATAGCGCTGAGCGTCAACTGCTGAAGGCGAGGTGGCAGCCGCTGCAGGCGATACGCTAGCGGTAGACTGCACAGCATAAGCACCAGCGCGGCACCGCCTGCTAGCCATAGGCTGTTGCGTACAGCGCGCCAGGTGGCGCCTTGGCGGCCAATCACTTCGTGATAGGCGTTTAACGTCACGCTATCGACGCTAAGGGGAACGCCCATGGCGGGCACCAATGAGCTGACCACCAGCGCTGCGAGTGGTGCGACGAGAATCACCAATAAAACGCCGACGAGTACGGTCGTCACCGCTGGCCGAAAGCGGCCCAGGGTAAAGTCATGAGAGCGACCGCTATGGCCGCCTAAGCCAAAGCGGCTGCGATTCATCCAGTACTGCTGTAAGGCAACGCCTGCCAGTGCCAGCACACCAATCAATAACGATAGCGCTGCCATTTCCGCCAGCACGCCAGTACCAAAGCTAGCCATACGCTGGTAGATCAGCGTCGGCAAAACGTAGTAGCCCGCTGGAATCCCCAGCATGGCAGGAATGCCGAAGTTGCCCAGGCTAGAAATAAACGCCATCGCCGCCCCGGCGATTAAACCGTGCCGAGTGACTGGCAAAATAATCTGCCCCCAGACTTGGGTCTGGCGAGCGCCGCTGATACGGGCCGCTTCGATAAGCTCGCGGGGGAGTGAGATCAGTGAGGTGCGCAGTGCTAAAAAGACCAGTGGTGCGCTTTGAATCCCCAGCAACAGAGCAATGCCTTCCGCTGAGTAGAGCGGCTGAGGGCTGCCCAGTGGCGGTGCCATACCAATGCTTTTCAGCAACGGGCTGGCGGGGCCGAACAGCTGTAGCCAGCTCAGCGCCGTCACTTGGGGAGGAATCATCATCGGCAGCATAAAGCAGAACACAAGCCACGCTTTGCCACGGATGTCGGTCAGCGTAATCACGAAGGCGAATAGGCTACCGAGCACCAGCGCAATCAACATGCCAAGGCCCGAGGTATACACACTGTGCCACAGCGCTCGCCAGGTACTCGCTGCGTTAAGCACCTTCCATAGCGGTGATTCGCTGCCCTGGCCAAGGTCACTAAGTGCCTCAGCCAGTAGCCGCAGGCTAGGCGCTAGGCTTAATAGCACCACCGTGAGTGTGATTAGGCTGAGCAGCCAGCGGTGCTGGCTGCCAACGTTAAGCGACGGTGTCATGGTTAGCCGCCAAACAGGTCGCTAAAGCGCTGCTTCAACGTCTCTTCCTGCTCCAATGCTTGCTCAATATTGATCGGCATTAGCTGGATAGCATCACGAGCGGGAAAGCCTTCAGGCGGTGCAACAGCCGGGTGGGCAGGTAGGTAGCCTTGCTGGCTGACGAGTTCTTGGCCTTGTTGGGAAAGCACGAAATCGACAAATTTCTGCGCGGCGTCCGGGTTGTTGGCACCCTGCATAATTGCGACAGGCTCGGTGACCGCACTAACGCCCTCTGCAGGGAAGACAAACTCAACCGGTGAACCCTTGGCGGCCTCGCGAATCGGCAGGAAATCCACCACGATACCGTAGGGCTTCGTGCCTGAGGCAACGGCATTGAACACGCCGCCATTCCCGCCCTGAGCTTCTGCACGATTAGCTTGCAGCGCCTCGTAGTAGCCCATTCCAAGGTCGGGGTTGTCGCTCAGCGCGGCCATATGAATCAGCGCTGCGCCGGAATAGAGCGGGCTTGGCATTGTTACCAGGCCTTCATAGTCAGGCCCCGTCAGATCTTGCCAACGCTGCGGCTGATGCTCGGCAGCGGTGTTATACACAATCCCTGTGGTGATCAGTTTGGTGCCGTAGAAGTAGCCTTCCGGATCGTATAGCGCCTCATCATAAGCCTCCCGCTCTGGGCTGAGGTAAGCCTGCAAATGGCCCTCTTGCTTGAGTGAGGTCATGGTCATGCTGTCAGCAATTAATAGTACGTCTGGGTTGCTGACACCCGCGGAAAGCTCTGAGCGTAGGCGAGTCATCAGGCGAGTGGTGCCATCGCGTACCCACTCCACCTCAATATCAGGATAGGCGGCCTGAAAGGCATCCACGGTTTGTTGGGCATCGCTATTCGGTTGGCTGGTATAGAGCACCAATTTGTCATCAGCCAGCAGTGACGACGATAGAGCAAAGCTTGCAAGCGTAACGGCAGTGCACAGTGAGCGCTTCAACATCGTAAAACCTCCAGTAGGTGAACACTGATCACACTACTGTCATCGCCTTACAACATCGTGACACTACGCTTTCGTTTGATGGCGGTAGGCTTTCGCCTGTCAAAAAAAGGCTTTCGTTACTAAGGTGGTCGCCAACGTGAAGAAAATAATGGGCTTAAACGAGCGCCGCCGTGCCGTGTTGGCGCAGGTGCGCCAGCAAGGTCGCCAGCCCCTGGAGTCGCTAGCTGGCCAGTTTGATGTGTCGATACAAACACTGCGTGGGGATGTTCGTGTCTTGGCTGAGCAAGGGCTGGTATTGCGTCGCCACGGGGAAGTGTTGCCATTTCCCGATCAGGAGAATATTGGCTACGATCAGCGCCAAATCGTTAATCAAGCGGGTAAGCGTCAGATTGCCCGCCAGGCCGCTTCGCTGGTTCAGCACCACCAATCGCTATTTTTAGGTACCGGAACCACGGTAGAGCAACTGGCTGACGCCTTACGCGATAAGCAAGGTCTGCAGATTATGACCAATAACCTGCACGCACTCATCAAACTGTGCACCATGGAATGCGAGCTGGTGGTAGCGGGTGGGCGGGTACGGCGCCGTGATCAAGATGTGATTGGCGGCGATGCCTGGCGCTTCTTTCAACGCTACCGGGTGGATGTCGGCATTGTCTCAGTGGGCGGCATGGACAGTGATGGCCATTTATATGACTACAATGATGACGAAGTTATGGCCCGCGAAGCGCTGCTATCCCATGCCGCCTATCGCATTCTGGTGCTGGATAAAACCAAATTCGACCTACCGCTGCGCTGTGCCGCTGGCCAGCTTGCTGACTATCATGCGGTGATTACTGATAGCCCGCTACCGGATAGGCTGCGCAGCCCTCTGGCCGCGAGAGGAGTGCGATTTTTAAGCTAACGATGAGACATCTTAAGCATCGTGATCAGTATCGGGTAACTGCTTGAAATAGACGTAGCGGTGTAAACGAATCGCTGGGCGTATCAAGAGCTGTACACTACCAAGCACAAATAGCCATACGCCGACGGTCAGTATCGTGCCGCTGTAAAAAAAGCAGATGCTGCCGATAGTAAACCAAATGCCAATCATGAAGTCGTTCATTATGCTTAGTACTTCATAACGACGGTGAACGATTAGCTCGCGATGACCAATAGTAAATGTCCAATCGTTTGTTGATGGGTCTTGCTGACGTTGCATCGTGCTCTCCTTGTCGTCGGTTGCTGGGCTAATCGTGTTATGACGGTTTCGCTACGCTTGCGTATGAAGGTGTTTGACAACCATTCCCCAGTGTGACAAATAAAAACGCATTTTTCGTGAGGAATAAAATGGTGGCACACGAACAGGCCTATCAAGCGTTAGAGGTAGATACTCTGGCCCAGCGGTTGGGGAGTGTCGAGGCAGTGGCAAGCCGAGTGGGCGCCAACCCTGAGCAGTGGCAGATTCGCGAAGTAGGGGATGGCAATCTCAACTTGGTGTTCATTGTATCGGGGAGTGCGGGAAGCGTGGTGGTAAAACAAGCGCTACCCTATGTGCGTATGGTCGGTGAGAGCTGGCCGCTGCCACTTTATCGCGCCCACTTTGAGTATTACGCCCTGGTACGCCAAGCCCAGCGTGCGCCGGGCATCGCCCCTGAGGTGTTCTATTTCGACAAGCCCCAAGCGCTGATTGTCATGGAGTACCTTTACCCGCACACGATTCTGCGTCGCAAACTGATCAGCGGTGAGCGGGTTGCTCAGCTTGGCGAAACCATCGGTGAATTCTGTGCGCGCATGGCGTTTCGTGGCTCGGAACTCTCCTTAAGCAGCACCGAGAAGAAAGCCGACGTGGGGCTGTTTTCAGGCAACGTGGCGATTCCTGCGATTACCGAATCCCTAGTGTTTACCGACCCCTATTATGGCGCCGAAATGAACCGCCATACGCCAGAGCTTTCGCCGGTAGTGGATGAACTGCGCCGTAATGCGCGCTTAAAAGCTAAAGTGCAGCGGTTGTTGATGAAGTTCACTGCGAACACGGAAACCATGTTGCACGGTGATTTGCACTCTGGGTCAATTATGGCCACCGAGTCGGATGTGCGGGTGATTGATCCCGAGTTTTCCCAGTATGGCCCAATGGCCTTTGACCTAGGCATGGCCGTTGCCAACTTCCTGATGGCCTATTTCAGCCAGCCCGCCCACCGCCAAGCCGATGAGCTTGATGCCTACCAAGCGTGGATTATTGACGTGATTGAAGCGTGCTTTACCCGCTTTGACGCTGAGTTCCGCCACCTGTGGCAAACCGAACGCACCGGCATTCTGTTCCCCAAGGCGCTATTTGAAGCGCAGGGAAACAGTGCCGATGACGCCTGCGATGCGCTGCTTGAAGAGATTCGCCTTGATGCACTGGCTTATTGCGGCATTGAAATGCATCGCCGCGTTTTATCGCTGGCCCATAACGCTGACTTTGAAGAGATCGAAGACACCGCGCTGCGTGCCAAGCTTGAAGCACGCAATGTGCTGATGGGCCAAACGCTGATTATGGAGCCGGAGGCTTACTGTGATTTTGCCGCGCTGGCGGAGCTTGCCAAGACGTATAACCAGCAAGAGGTGTTATAAACGCTTACCCCTCTCGATATAATGGACTTCTAGATAATGGCACTGTGGCTGATCCCGCCTCGGTGCCAACCTCGGCAACGCTGGCGCGTTGCTTCGCGGGTGCGCTGACGCTTACGCCGCGCTACATAATGAGCCCAACTCAACTATTGTTAAGCCCCGTAGCGCGGTGCAACGAATCTCGCGAGGGACGAGCGTATGAGGCACCCGCGGGCGGCGCTATCTCCCACGATTCACTACTTACGATTTACTATTCACTAATCAAAGCTGATCCAGGCGATCAAACTTCCCGGCGATATCGCCCGACGTTTCCCTGCGCTCAAACAGCACACTCACCTTGTTCACCTCAGCAGTAATCTGCTTAACGGCTTTATCTTGAATTTAGACCGCTAAAACCGTTGACGTTCAAAAGGGGACATAATAGTCTGTAGATAGACATATGTGTTCAAAATATGGTTGATCTATCCGACATATTAGGACGGAGATTATCCATGGCCGCATAGGCCCTGTCAGCAGGGTTATTGTCACGGAAAGCTGAGCGTGGAGAGGAGCGCTTATATTAAGAACAAAAAGCGTGGAGAGGAACGCTTATATGAACAATAAAAGAAACCCTTCGGTGCTCATTATTGGGGCAGGAGCAACGGGCATGCTATCGGCAATCCGGCTCCGCGAGTCTGGCATCACCGACATCACCATCATCGAAAAGTCCGACCGCGTCGGCGGTACATGGCGCGACAATACTTATCCTGGTGTCGCCTGCGATATTCCATCACATCATTACTGCTACTCCTTCGAACCCATTCCCTGGAAGCATCAGTGCGCAGTGGGCGAAGAACTGCAGGATTATATGGAGTACGTTGGTTGGAAATACGGGGTGACGGGAGCCGTCCGCTTCAATGAGATCGTGACCTCCTGTGTTTACGATGATCTGGGAAAATGGACCGTCAAAACGGATAAGGGCGCAATATTCGTTGTCGACTTTGTGATAGCGGCTACGGGGCTACTGCATCATCCTAGGTATCCTGAAATCGATGGATTGGAGGATTTTGAAGGCGCCAGCTGGCACACCGCCCGTTGGAATCATGATGTCGATCTGACTGGCAAGCGTATTGGCGTGATCGGAACTGGATCAACGTCGCATCAGGTGGTTCCCGAGCTGGTCAATGCAGGTCCGATGTCAGCGTTTTCCAGCGCACGCCGCAGTGGGTGTTTCCGTTCCCGAACGTGAAGTTCCCGGAGTGGCTGCGCAACCGCTGGCGGAAAAAGCCTGAGCGCATGCGGTTCTGGAAGTGGTGCTACAAAACCTTTATTGAGCAGTTCATTATCAAGGCCACCGTCGGAGCGCCTGTACAAGGTGCGCTAATGAGGGCCCTGGTGAAATCACATCTGCGCTTCGCAGTGCGGAACAAGAGCCTGCGACAGAAGTTGACGCCGGACTACGGTGTTGGATGCAAGCGACTGGTGGTGAATACTACCTTCTATCCCGCGATCCAGAAGCCCAATGCGCATCTGATTACTGACGGCATCACGCGGATCGAACCTAGAGGTGTGCGAACCGAGGATGGAAAGCTCCACGAGTTGGACGTGCTGGTGTTCTCCACCGGGTTTTACAACTTCAACTACATGCGCCCGATGGAAGTTGTCGGACGCGCTGGGCATACCATTGAAGATAGCTGGGGGGCAGGCCGATACCGCACCAGCCGAGCTGTTTTGATGGAGGATTTCCCCAACTATTTCTTGATGCTGGGCCCTGGTTCACCCGTTGGCAATAACTCGGTTATCAGTATCGCCGAGGAGCAAGTCGAATATGTGCTGAAGTTGATTAATCTCTGGCGCGATAAACAAGCGGATGAGATTGAGCCAACGCCTGAAGCAGTGCAGTCATTCACCAATTACATCAAAGATGGTCTCGAAGGCTCTGTCTGGGTGGCTGGTTGCCAGAGCTGGTACCTGGATGCCGACGGCGTTCCCGCCGTGTTTCCCTATCCTTGGGACAATTTCGTCAAATCCATGGCGTCCGTGAACACCGATGAACTAACGATGCGACTGTTCGAGGCATCAGAGGTGGCCCATGCAGTTTGACTATGTGATCGTTGGTGGAGGCTCGGCAGGCGCTGCTTTGGCCGCGCGCCTTTCACATAACCCCAATGTCAGTGTCTGCCTTCTGGAAGCTGGAGGCGATGGTAAGGCCCTTATGGTGAGGTTGCCTACTGGGGTGGTAACGCAGATGGCAAGCATCCCGCTAAGCAAAAATAATCGGATATTCGAAACCATCCCGCAACCTGGATTGAATGGGCGCAGGGGCTATCAGCCGCGTGGCAAAGGGCTAGGGGGGTCGTCAGCGATTAACGCGATGGTCTATACCCGCGGAAACCGTCGCGACTACGATGGCTGGGCGGAAATGGGCTGTAATGGCTGGTCCTATGACGAAGTACTGCCCTATTTCCGACGTTCTGAGAACAATGTACGCGGGGCGGATGCCTACCATGGTGGCGATGGGCCGCTCCATGTCAGCGATCCCGTTTCACCACGCCAAATCACAGAGGAATGGGTCCGTGCCGGAGAGGCCAATAACCTACCTCGGAACGATGACTTCAACGGGGAGCGCCAGAATGGGATCGGCACCTATCAGGTCAACCAATTCCACAATTCCAAGCGCGGCGAGCGCTGCTCAGCCGCGGCCGCCTATCTGCATCCGGTAATGCACCGACCGAACCTGACGGTCATCACAAACGCCTTCACCAAGAAGGTTCTGATAGAGGACAAACGCGCGACAGGCGTGCTTTACCAGCGCGGTAAGACGCAAGAGACGATCTTTGCGCGCAAAGAAGTGATTCTGTCCGCCGGCACTTTCCAGACGCCGCAACTGCTTATGCTCTCCGGGATCGGCCCGTCTGAGGACCTTTCCGAGCACGGGGTCGAGGTTGTCTATCATGCGCCAGAAGTGGGGAAGAACCTGCAGGACCATATCGACATGGTGCTTGCTTACCGGGTCAATACCACCGATGTGTTTGGCGTCGGCATTGCTGGCGGACTGCGACTGATCAAGTCCATATTTCAATGGAAGCGCGACGGACTGGGCATGCTTACCAGTAATTTCGCCGAAGGTGGAGCATTTTTCACTGTCGGCGAGGAGGGTGATGATTGGCCTGATACGCAGTTGCATTTCGCTATCGCTCGCATCGAAGATCATGGACGCCAGATCAGGCCAGGCTATGGTGTTTCCTGCCATGCCTGCATTTTGCGACCCCATAGCCGGGGCTCGGTGCGCCTGGGATCCCCTGATCCAATGGACTCGCCGCTGATCGACCCGCAATTTCTTTCCGATGAACGTGATGCCGCACTGCTGCTGAAAAGCGTGAAAAAGGTGATGGCGATTATGGAGACACCTCCGATTGCCAACAGGATCAGCAAAAACTTCACCACGGGTCACGTTAGAAGCGATGCTGAACTGCTAGATATCATCCACAACAAGGCCGATACGGTGTATCACCCGGTCGGTACCTGCCGGATGGGCAGCGATGTGGGTGCTGTTGTGGATCCCCGTCTCCGTGTGAATGGGGTGCAGGGGCTGCGCGTGGTCGATGCGTCGATCATGCCACGACTGATCAGCGCCAACACCAATGCGGCCACCATCATGATTGCAGAGAAAGCCGCCGATATGATCTTCGAGGATGCGGGGATTTTACCAACGAGCACAGCCAGCGGCCGGGGGAGGGCCGAGGCGTCCAACATGGGGAATACACCATGAAGCCAAGCACGCTTGACCAGCTTTTCGATTTCGCCGAACGCGCCGACTCCGGTCGCCCGGCCTTTCTCGATCTCAGTGGGCGTAGCCTGTCTGGCCCAGAATTCGCCCAGTTGACCCGCAGGACCGCCAATGGCCTGAAGTCGCTAAATGTGCATCAGGGCGCGGGTGTCGCGATATTGGGGCTCAACTCGGTCGAGACCTTTCAGACTCTTTGCGCCAGCGGTTTGGCCGGGTTGGTTGCCGTACCGCTGAACCTGCGCTGGTCACCGGACGAGCTGGTCTACGCGATTGAGGATGCGAACTGCGCAGTGTTGGCAGTCGAAGCGCCGTTCCTGCCATTGGCTGAGGCGATACAAGCCAAGACCGACGTCGTTCAGGAAATCATCCTTATGGGGCCGGGCGAGGAGCCCGAAGGTATCAGGCCGCTGGCCGAGGTCACCGGCGAGCCGGTGGTGCTGGAGCTTGATCGCGATCCGGACAAGGAGGTGCTTATCCTCTATACCGGTGGTACGACCGGCAGGTCCAAAGGTGTGATCCATACCCATAAAACATTGATGGCGGCGGCTGAAATCAGTGTTCAGGCTGATTTCCCTGGTGCTGCGAGAGCCTATCTAAGCGGCTTTCCATTCTTCCATATTGCTGGCGTCGTACCGGCGTTCGCGCGCTTGGCACAGCGGTCGACCAGTTTCCTCGTTCCGAAATTTCAACCCGACCTGATCATTACCGCGGTCAACAACTTCGGCGTTGATGAATTGGGGCTCGCGCCAACGATGATGCAAATGCTGATTTCGGACGAGGCTTTCGACCCAGGGGACTTTTCTGGTGTAAAGCGTATTCTCTATGGTGCCTCACCGATCACTCAGGGGTTAATGGCGCAGCTACTTGCGAATTTTCCCAATGCTGGCTTTACACAGGGCTATGGCATGACGGAGGCGGGAATCTGTGCTTTTCTCGGCACCCAGTTCCACGTCGGCGACCTGGCCAGAATCCACGCCGCAGGCCAACCCGGTTCGCCCGCGGTGCGTATCCAGATCGAAGATGAGTCGGGTTGTGAACTACCTCGGGGCGACGCAGGCGAAATCGTCATCTACAGCCCCGCCATCATGGCGCGCTATCAAAATAATCCGCAAGCCACAGCGCAGGCGATCCGCAATGGTGGGCTGCGAACAGGGGATTTGGGCTATGTGGATGAGATGGGCGTGCTTTACCTGAAAGACCGCATCAAGGACATGATTATCACCGGTGGCGAAAACGTCTACTCCGTCGAAGTGGAAAGCGCATTATCCACCCATCCGGATGTCGCCCAGGTCGCCGTTATCGGCGTGCCGGATGAAAAATGGGGTGAGGCGGTGCACGCCGTTATTGTCCCGGTAGGCGAAAAAGCGCCAGCCTTGGAGCATCTTCAGGCGCACGCGAGGGAGAGAATTGCGGGATACAAATGTCCACGCTCGATCTCTATCGTCGAGGAATTACCGCTGTCGCCAATGAACAAGGTACTCAAGCATGAGCTGCGTGCGCGGCATCTGAAAACGCTCGAAGCTGAATCGAAATGAGCCTGCCGAAAGGAGACAGCATGGTATCCCTTGCCCAGCGTGTGGTGAATTTCCGCGCACGATATCTCGAAAAGCCCTTGGTCGCATGCGTGCGCAGTCAGCCATTGCTCCGCCGAGCGTCAGGCCTCTACGCGCGTTTTGCCTACAAGACCTATTCCGACATGCAGTTTACGCCGACGAACCTTTGGGCTGCCGGTGCTTCGGTTCCAGCCCTGTGGTGCGATCAGGGAACACCGCGGTTCGATGGGGTGATCCTCTATCTGCATGGGGGTGCCTTTACCGTTGGCGGTGCTGCGACCCACAAGCATCTAGCGGCGCGACTAGCGGGTGTCTGCGGCCTGCGCGCAATACTGCCAGAGTATCGCTTGGCGCCCGAGCACCCTTTCCCGGCCGCGCTTGACGATACGTTGACCGCCTATCGTGCCCTATTGGATAGAGGCTATGACGGCGACCAGATCGTGCTGGCCGGGGACAGTGCGGGCGCTGGGTTAGTCTATTCATCGCTTCAGCACATCTTGTCCAAGGGCCTTCCGAGGCCGCGCTGCGTGGTCGCTATCAGTCCCTTCGTGGATATGGAGCTCAGCGGTGAGTCCTTCACCACCAATCGCAAGTCCGAGTTAATGTTGCCGATGTCCTGGATTAAACGCGCCGGAAAGATGTATCTGGCCGGTACCGATCCGGCGGACCCGCGCGTGTCACCGCTGAGGGGGGAATTCGAAGGCGCGCCACCGAGCCTTATCCTGGTAGGGGCTGGGGAAGTGTTGCGTGACGACAGCCACCGCATGGTCGATCGCCTGCGCGAAGCCGGGGCTACTGCGGAGCTGTTCGAACAGCCCGACGTGCCGCATATCTGGCCCACGAATCTGGGTCGTTCGCCCGAGGCAGACGCGGCAATTGATCGTATCGCTGCCTTTGTGAGATTACATTTTAACGCGCCTGATGCGTGAATGGAGGCAACAGCCATGCAAGATACCATCCACTGCATGCAGGAACGGTTTCGCGTAATGCAGCAAGCGCACCTGTCCGAACCGAATCCTGATTATGCGACGCGCAGGGATCGGCTGAAGCGGCTTGAGTTGGCGCTGCATCGTTTCTCCGAACCACTCATGGCTGCAATGAAAGAGGATTTCAGCCACCGCAGCAGCAGTGAAGCAGCCGCGTTCGACGTGACAGTGCCGATTGGCGATGTTCGTATGAATAAGCGCCATCTTCGCCACTGGATGCGCCCACGTCGATACGCCACACCCAAGCATCTGCTGCCGGGGCGAGGGCGTGTGATACCGCAACCCAAAGGCGTGGTGGGCGTTATTTCGCCGTGGAACTTCCCCGTCTATCTGGCGACTGGCCCGATGACTGCGGCGATCGCAGCAGGCAATCGTGTGATGTTGAAGCCTTCTGAACTGACGCCGTGCACCTCCGATGTGCTGAAAGAAATGATCAATGAAGTGTTCGACCCAAGCGAAGTTGAGGTGGTGCTTGGCGGCCCTGACGTGGCGGCGGCTTTCTCTGAACTGCCTTTTGGTCATCTATTGTTCACCGGTTCGACCCAGGTGGGGCGCAAGGTCGCCGAGACGGCGGCGCGCAACCTGACCCCGGTGACACTAGAGCTCGGCGGCAAATCCCCGGCGATTATCGGCCAACACGCTGATCTGGCCTATGCGGCCAAGCGCATCGCCTTCGGCAAGACCGTCAATGCCGGGCAAGTCTGCGTGGCTCCCGATTACGCGCTCGTGCCGCGCGACCTAGTGGATAGCTTTGCCAGCAAGCTCGTTGCGGTGATCAATGAATTCTTCCCGGATGTGGCGCAATCCGATGACTACACCGCGATTATCTCAGCCCGTCACCAGCAACGCCTTCAGGGAATGATCGAGGAAGCCCAGGCACGTGGCGTTAGAGTAATTCGTGTGGGTGATACCCGCCAGACGACAACCCGCAAGGAGGCCCCGGCGCTGTTGATTGACCCGCCGCTGGACATCCGAGCAATGCAGGAGGAGATTTTTGGCCCAGTCCTGCCGATCATTCCCTATGATTCGCAGGACGAGGCCATGCGCTTCGTTGCCGCGCGGCCATCGCCTTTGGCGCTATATATTTTCACCGACAACAAAGCTGAACGCGATGCGTGGGTGACGCGAAGCCTGTCCGGCGGGGCCTGCGTGAACGAGACCATGATGCACGTTGCGGTAGATACCATGCCCTTTGGCGGGGTGGGGGAGTCCGGCATGGGGGCGTATCACGGCAAGACGGGCTTCGACACCTTCAGCCACCTGAAGTCCGTTCTTTACCAACCCAAGCTGAACACCAGCTTTATTTTCAATCCACCGATGCGTCCCTACAAGCAGTTAGCTGGCAAGCTGCTGAGAAAGATTATCTGAGAAGTGTATCGAGCGCGATAGCGCGTCGCGAATCCCTGGCGGCATATGGGCGACACTGAGGAACCGCAAATGCAAACAAATAATGAAAAAATGACAACCGCGCAGGCGATCGAGCTTTTCGACAGCCTGCCACCAGCAAAGGCTGATCAGATGATCGGGCGTTGGCGAGGGGAAGGAATCGACACTGACCATCCCAGAGATGGGCTGCTGGAAGCCTCCTATTGGCATGGGAAAGACTTCCAGAGCAACGAAGCGGTATATCCCCTGATCCACACGCTTCCGGTCTGGGGGCGGGTTGCCGTCAACCCGGCAATGATACCCATGACGCTGGTGGAGGTGCTGCCGCTTCGCGATTGGATTACACCCGTGCTTTTCCCGATTATCTATCCGTTGATGCGGACGTCAAAGCCGAAAGCACGTCTTCGCACGATCGAGTTTCGCGGCCGACCTTATGCGGCGATGCTGTATGATGCGAAACCCATCCACGACATTTTTGCCCAGCTTGATGCCGACACTGTGATGGGCTGGATGGACTTTCGCGGGATGGATCAGCCCTATTTCTTCAAGCTGCACCGCGAGGCCTGAGGTTCTGTAGCTCTGTTTGATCTTGGCGAAGCTGCTCAGGACCTTCACAGGTGGCTGGGCAGTTCCTTTCTCGCGATATTGCGAGCTTCATCGGTTGGCAGCCCCAGAGCACGCAATTGCCAGAAAACCAATTCTTCTCCAGCGTCTCGCCAGGTCTTCTTGCCGTTTAAAACGAGGATCATCAAGGAGAAAGTCGCCCCAGCCGCCTGAGTCAGAAACGCCTCCACCTCGGCGGGCTCCAGTTCGAACCGGCCTTGTTTTATGCCGCGCAGCATCGCCGTCGTGGGAACACCACGCCAGAAGCTGTTTAACTCGGCATTGGAAATAGCGAACTGGACCAGAAAGCGCCCCCACACGGGTTCGTCCATGATGCGTTGTAGAGGGGCACGTAGCGTGATGCTGAACTGCTCGGCCGGATCTTCAATCCCGGTGAGCCGCTTGTGGATCCGCTCATTCATCTCCTCGACCACACGTATAGCAACCTGATCGAACAGGCGCTCGGGGTCGGAAAGGTTATTGTAGACCGTACCGCGAACAACGCCGGCTTCTTTGGCAAGTTCGCTCACATTGAGTTGCTGGCTGCCTGTTTCCGCGAAGAGCTTAAGGGCGGCATTATGAAGTCGCTGCTGAACTCTATTCATCATGCATCATCCATTGACGTTTATCCATTGTTTATCAGATGAGGGTAATTATGAACACTTTATAAAAAATATGGTCATTATCGTCCAAAGTCTAGTGGGTTGTTCAAAAAAATCCAATCTGGCCAGCTTCAGGTTCGGCCAGATTGGACGTGGTAAGGGTCGCGGAGCGTTAATTTACCAACTTACTGCGAGATCAGAAGTGGTAGCCGATCTGCATGCCAACCGCTATGGCGCTGTCGCCGTCAAAGTCTCCGACAGGGCCGGTGGTACCCTTAAGATCGAAGTAGTCTGCCATTGCGGTGATGCGTAGCTTGTCGCGCTGATAACTTGCTCCCAGCCCCACGCCGCGTACGCCATTGTAAGGGCTGAAGATCACCTGCTCATCGTCACTGGCGGCTTCATAAGTGAAGCGCACAAGGCCGCTCCAGGTGTTATTGAACTTCTGCGCCACCCCCAGTCTGTAGGTGGTGGTATCATCTTCAAGGGCCAGAATTGACGATCCATCTGCGGAAAATATCGGAGGGCTGATATCATACCCATCCCATTTGGTATGGCGAATGCTACCGAATAGCAGGGTTGACTGGCTGACTGGTGCCCGGAAATCGAGGGTGTAGGACTCGGGCCACACAATATCGAACGCTCCTGAGTTGATGCCGCTCTCTGTCGCCTCCAGCGAGTGGGTGATGCTGGAGTGATAGGTCAATGCGACTAGCGTGTGATACTCAGGGATCTCGAAGGCAGCGCCCACTACATACCCCAGGTCGGTCTCTGTGCTGGTATCCAGAGAGTAGCCGAAGAGTGGGAAGGACGCATCAGCTTTCATTTGCTGAATCCGCGGCCCAGCATAGACGCTGTAGCGATCATTGAACTTGTAGCGTGCAGCAAAGGTCAGTGCCTGACTGTCTAGATTAGCGTCCAGCCCGCTGAACAGGCCGGCACCGTACTTACTTTGACCATAGAACGGCTGATCCCATAGGACGGCGAGCGACAAGCGTTCTGTCGCATCGGTCTTCAAAGCGCCTTTGTAGGTAAAGAACCTCTCGCTAATCTTGCCGGTAGGCTGGCCAGACACATCGGTCCCGGAGATATCCGTGTTGATACTGGCAACGGAAAGCTCGGCATAGATACCTTGTTCGAACAGGGGCAATATCGGTTGGCCACTTAAATCAAGCCCCCCGGCTGATGCGCTGCTGGCGGTGAGTGCCAAGAAGGCAGCTCCTCCAAGTTTATTCATTTTTGGTTTATTTGTTATTGTCATGTTTCCACCTTCAGTGTTGGTGTGTCTTGCTAGTCCCCTCTGAAATACGGGGTCGTTCTCTTCTGAAATGCGGATACGCCGCGTTTGAAGTCGTTGGATTTAACGAGGGCATTCTGCTCTTCGGCCTCGGCCTTCAAGGTGTCGGTAAGGGGGCGGCCAACCATGCCGCGCAAAAGCTTTTTCGCTGCGGCGTTGGCCAAGGGAGCCGTGCACGCAAGCTGCTCTGCCCAGGCGCGGGTTTCGGATTCCAGTACCCCAGCGCTGAAAACCCGATTGGCGATGCCAGACTCCCTGCATTCGTCGGCGGTGATCCGACGACCTTCAACGATGGCCTCCAGGGCGCGGTGGTACCCCATCGCATTCATCAGTTGAAAGCTGCAGCCACCGTCTGGGACGATGCCAATCGCTGCGAAGGCCAGGTAGAGTGAGCTGTCGTCGGCCATTGTGATGAAATCGCAGTTCATGGCGATTGCCGTGGCGATGCCTGCGCAACTGCCGTGAAGCTGAGCGATAAAAAGCTTCTGGCTGTTTTGAATGGCCTCAATAAGCGGCAGATACTCTCCGACGATCAGGTCGGAGATCGGGTCATAGTCAAAGTCACCCAGGTCATTGCCCGCCGAAAACCCACGCCCAGCCCCTTTGATGATGCAAACCCGCAGAGTGGGGTCCGTCTCGACCGTGGTTAGCGCCTGGAGGAGTTCCGAGCGCATCGTTTTGTCAAAGGCGTTATAGGCCTGCGGGCGATCCAGAGTAATCGTGGCGACGGCTCCAGCCGTCTCTAACAATACTAAGCTCATGGCGGCGTTCCTCAGGTCAGGCAGTCGCTGTTACGCAGAGCTGCAATGTTGTAATCGTTAAAGCCCGCCTCACGCAGGATCGCTTCCGTATCAGCGCCGGGTGCACCAGGGGATCGAAGGGCTTGTGCCTGGGTCCGGCTGAAGCGGGGAGCCGGGGCGGCCTGCAAGACGCCGTCATGGTTGGCGAAGATCCCACGTGCAGTGTTGTGAGGATGGTCAGCGACTTCGGCGAGATTCAACACTGGGGACACACAGGCATCAGTGCCCTCGAAGCGTTTGGTCCATTCAGCTTGTGTGCGCATCTTGAAAATCGCTTCGTAATGCGCGTGCATCTCGGACCATTGCTCAGGATCGGTTTGCTTGGCGCTTTCCATTTTCGGCAAGTCAGCGAGTTCCAAAAACTCGGCAAAAAACTGGGGCTCAATGGGGCCAGCCGCCATATACTTTCCGTCAGCGGTCTCGTAGCAGCGGTAGAAGGGAGCGCTACCGTCAAGAAGGTTACGCCCTCGCGTATCATGCCATTGGCCTCGAGCCGCCATCGTGTGCAGCAACCCCATCATGGCGGGTACGCCGTCAACCATCGCGGCGTCAATCACCTGTCCCAAGCCTGAGGTCTGACGTTCAAAAAGCGCCGCTAAAATGCCAAATACCAGAAACATCGAGCCGCCGCCGAAATCCGCGACCAGATTGAGTGGGGGGAGTGGCGGTCGATCCGGCGCGCCGATCATCTGCAGCGCCCCGGTCAGGCTGAGGTAATTGATGTCGTGGCCCGCGCACTGTGCTAAAGGACCGGTCTGCCCCCAGCCGGTCATCCGCGCATAGATCAACCGGTCGTGCAGATCGTCCGGTCCAAGGCCTAGTTTTTCCATCACACCAGGGCGGAACCCCTCTATCAGAACATCCGCACCATCGATGACCTGGCGGATAGCGGCGCGCCCTTTCGCCGACTTTAGGTCAACGGCGATGGAGCGTTTGCCTCGGCGATTGATGTCGGTCTTGTCAACAGGCCCTGACTTCCGATCAACGGCGATCACGTCCGCCCCGAGGTCCGCGAGCAATTGCCCGGCCAACGGTGCTGGTCCGAGCCCAGTGAACTCGACTACCGTCAAGCCTGTCAGCGGACCACTCATGGCAGACGTACTCCGCCATCCAGACGCACCACCTCACCATTGATATAGGGATTTTCAATTATGAACCGCACGAGGTGGGCAAGTTCGGAAGGTTTGCCCAGGCGTTTGGGCAACAGTGGCTGTTGAGCGAGCGACATCTGCGCCGCCTCGGGCAGCGAGGCCATCATGGGGGTCAAAAAGAGTCCCGGGGCGACCGTATTGACACGTATACCGTAGCTCGACAGATCGCGCGCCATGGGCAAGGTCATCGCCGCGATCCCCCCTTTGGAGGAGGAGTAGGCTGCCTGCCCCTTCTGGCCGTCGTAGGCGGCCACCGAGGCCATGTTGACAATGACACCGGCCTCGCCGTCGTCATTTAGAGTGTTATTTTGCATACGTTGGGCAGCAAGACGAGCAACATTGAAGCTACCGACCAGATTGATGTCGAGTACCTTGCGATAGGCCGACAAGGCGTGCGGCCCATCGCGCCCCAGGGTTTTGACGGCAATCGCGACCCCGGCGCAATTGATGACGGCTGATACCCGACTGAACGCTGCCTCCACCGCATCAAACCCCGCAGCAACACTCTCCTCATTGGTCACATCGACCGCGCAGAAGAGGGCATCTGGCCCCAGCTCTTCGGCCAGTGCCGTGCCCTGTTCAGTATTCAGATCGAAGATTGCGACCTTGCTGCCGTGGGCGACGAGGTCTCTAACGCAGGCTTCTCCTAGCCCCGATGCACCGCCGGTAATGGCTGTCACTGTATGCTTGAGCTGCATGTTACGTACTCCTAATTGACTTGGGTAACGCCTAAAAAAACAGTTAAAGGCACGCTACCTCATGCCACGTTCGTCAAGGCCGAGGCTGCGACCGATGATTTCCTTCATGATTTCCGATGTGCCAGCATAGATCCGGCTGATCCGCGCATCCGCGTAGTGGCGGGATATCTCGTATTCCCGCATGTAGCCGGCACCGCCATGTAGCTGCAGGCATTCGTCCACGACCCGTCCCTCGGTCTCGGAGGTGAGCAGCTTGGCTTGTGCCGCTAGATCTGCGGTTAACTTGCCCTCCAGATGCATCGCCGTGCAGTGATCGACGAAGACTTGAGCGGCATCCAGTTGCGTACGCATTTCGGCCATCTTGAAGCGGCTGTTCTGAAAGCTGCCGATCGGACGTCCAAAGGCATTGCGGTCTTTGATGTACGCAAGCGTCACCTCAAAGGCGCGCTCGGCCCGTGCGACATAAGATGCCGCTCCGGTCAGCCGCTCCTCGGCCAGGCCCACCATCATCGCTTTGAAGCCCTGGGTCGGATCGCCCAGCACGTTCTCTTTCGGGATTTTTACATCATCGAAGAACAGTTCGGCCGTATCCTGCGAGTGCAGGCCAAGCTTTGCGAGTTTGCGTCCGCGCGTGAAACCCGGCATGCCAGCCTCCACCAGGAATAACCCTAGCGACCTCGCGTTTTGGGGGGCCGTACGTGCGGCAACGATTACCGTGTCGGCCAGAATGCCGTTGGATATGAACGTCTTGGCACCGTTCAGCAGCCAGTGATCGCCTTTGTTCTCGGCCCGCGACCGGATGCCCGCGACGTCCGAGCCCGTTCCTGGCTCGCTAATGGCGATGGCAAGTATATTGGTGCCCGCGACGATTCCTGGAAAGAAGCGGGCCTTCTGCTCGGGCGTCGCGAACTTGCGGAAATAGGGACCGACCACTCGGTTATGCAGAGGAATGAAAAGTCCCGCTTCACGCCACGTCAGTTCCTCTATCAGAATCTGATCAAAGCGGAAATCATCCAGACCCAGGCCGCCGTACTCCTCCTCTGCATACATGGCGAGGTAGCCCTGTTTTCCGGCGGACTCCCAGACGTCGCGGCTGACCATGCCGGCCTGTTGCCATGTGTCATGGTGCGGCACAACCTCATCTTCGGCCCACTTCCGGACAGAGTCGCGGAACATATGGTGCTCTTCGTTGAATAGAGGGCGATCAAGCATCTCAAGCCGCCTCTTTCAAAATGCCGCGCAGGCGACCTAGCTGGGCATGTGTCACGCTAAAGCGTTCGCCATACTGGGCGGCTAACTCATCGGCTCGCGCCTTGAATGTGGCAGGGCCGATGCCTTTGATAAATTGCAGCGCGCCGCCAGTATGAGCAGGGAAGCCGATGGCAAATATCGAGCCCACATTGCCTTCCACCTCGGTGTTTAGCACCCCTTCATCGAGGCAGCGTAGGGTTTCGATCGCCTGACGGTACATCAGCCGATCCATCGCATCGCTCAGGGAAACGCCGCGATCCTCAATCATGAACTGATCGAGTCCTTTCCACAGCGATTTGCTGCCATCGGCGTGGTAGTCGTAGAAGCCGGCACCATCCCAGTTACGGCCTCGGCGGCCCATCTCGCACATCATTGTCCCGATGCGTTGGGTTGCCGTGTTGTGTTGGCCGAATGCCGACTCCTCGCCCAGGCGCTGATCAAGTTCCTGGTGGGTGACAAATGCCTTGCGGGTTAGCTCCATTGATACTTCATCATGGACCGCCAGCGGGCCGACTGGCATGCCCACCTTCCAGCCTGCTCGTTCGATCTCAATCGGAGCAACACCGTCCTGGAGTAGTTGTAAACCTTCATCGAGATAAGTCGCGAAGACCCGGCTGGTGAAGAAGCCTCGGGCGTCATTCACCACGATCGGCAGATAGCCGATCTTAGCGACATAGTCATAGGCTTTGCGCAGTGTCTCGGTGCTGGTCTTTGCGCCGCAGATAATCTCGACAATCTTCATCTTGTCGACTGGGCTGAAGAAGTGCAGACCGATGAAGCGGCTTGGATCAGGGCAGAACTCCGCCAGAACTGAGATCGGCAGCGAGGAGGTATTGGAGGCATAGAACCCTGTTGTGGATAATCTGCCAAAGGTAGCGCCGATTACTTGCTCTTTTATATTGATGTCTTCAGAGACCGCTTCGATGATGATCTCAACACCCTCGAGATCGCGGTGATCCTCCGAGGGTTGGATAAGCCCTAGCAGCTTATTCTTTTCAGCTTCTGTTATGCGTTTACGGGCGATCAGTTTGTTGGCCAGTGTCTCTGCATTGGTCTTGCCCTGTTCGGCGTTCTCAATGCGAATATCCGTCAGCACTGTGTGAATGCCCTTAAATGCGTTGATCCAAGCAATCCCAGCACCCATCATGCCGGCCCCCAAAACGGCGGTACTCTCGAAGCGAAACTCTGAGCCTTCCGGACGGATGGCGCCCGATTTCACCGCTTGTATGCCGAAGAAGAAGGTCGAGATCGCTGCCTTACATTCTGGTGTCGGGATCAGAGCGACGATGCCGCGGCTTTCGGCGCGCAAGGCGCTGTCGAAACCCATCCGCATCGAATTGACTGCGATATCCACGATCTTTTCCGGTGCAGGCATTAACCCGCGGGTCTTGTTGAAGAGCATGGTCGGCGCCATCGTTGCTGCCATGCGCACATTGGGGGCATCGGCGCCGCCGCCGGGATAACTGAACCCCTTTTGGTCCCATGGCTGCACATGCGCCTCGGGGTTGGCCTTGACCCATGCTTTGGCGGCTGGGATCAAGGCGTCAAGCGTGTCCACGACCTGCTCAACCAGCCCAAGTTCGAGCGCGGCTGTCGGACGCAACTGCTTGCCTTCAAGGAGCAGCGGAAGGGCTTTTTCCAACCCCAGTTTAGCGGTCAGGCGCACCACACCACCGGCACCGGGCAGCAAGCCCAGTTGAACCTCGGGCAGGCCGACGACGGCCTTGGGATGGTTCACGACGATTCGGTGATTGCAGGCGAGGCACATCTCGTATCCGCCACCGAGAGCCGCTCCGTTGATCGCCGCCACTACGGGCACCGGAAGTTTTTCTAGCAACCGGAAAGGGGCCTTGTTTCGTTCGATGTAGTCCATGAGCTCTTGCGGGCTCATGTCATTGGCGAGGATGTCCTCCAGGTCGCCACCGGCAAAGAAGGTCTTTTTGGCCGAGGTGAGCACGACCCCGGTCAGCCCCTGTTCGGCCTTCAGCCGCTCGATCAACTCGAACATGGCGTCCAGCCAAGCCATGGTCATGGTGTTTGCGGCTTTGTCTGAGGCGTCAAAGGTTGCCGTTACGATACCGTCGGCGTCTTTTTCATAGGTGTATTCGCTCATGCCTCTGCTCCTCAAACGCGCTCGATTATTGAGGCGATGCCCATTCCACCGCCCACACACATGCAGATCAGCGCACGCTTTAGGTGGCGGCGCTCCAGTTCATCAATCATGGTGGAAACCAACACTGATCCAGTCGCCCCTAAGGGATGCCCCATAGCGATCGCGCCGCCGACGACGTTGAGCTTTTCATCGGGCACGTGCAGATCTTTTTGGAGGCGCAGCACCACTGATGCGAAGGCTTCATTGATTTCCACCAGATCGATGTCTTCTGCGGTCAGCCCGGCCTTGGCCAGTGCCTTTTTGGCCGCGGGACCGGGGCCGGTCAGCATGATCGTAGGCTCGCTCGCTGTGACGGCAACCGAGAGCACTCGGGCGCGAGGCGTCAGCCCCAGATCTTTGCCAACCTGTGCGTTGCCGACCATCACCAGCGATGCACCGTCCACGATTCCAGAGCTATTGCCAGGGGTGTGAACGTGGTTGATCCGTTCCACATCGGTGTACTTTGCGAGCGCCACGGCGTCGTATCCGTATCTCCCCATCCCGGCAAAGCTGGGTTTAAGCGCGCCAAGGGTCTGAATGTCGGTGTGCGGTTTGATGAAATCGTCGCGCTCGAGCACGATCAGACCATTCTCGTCGCGCACCGGCACGACGGACTTATCGAAGTAGCCGGCCTGCTGAGCGGCAGCGGCTTTTTTCTGGCTCTTGACCGCCAGCTCATCGACATCCTCGCGACTGTAGCCATCGAGGGTGGCAATCAGGTCAGCGCCGATGCCTTGCGGTACGAAGCCGGTGGCAAGCACCGTTTCCGGATCTTCGGAAAAAGGCCCGCCGTCGCTGCCCATGGGCACACGGCTCATGCTTTCGTAGCCGCCAGCGCAAATTAGGTCTTCCCAGCCAGAAGCGACCCGCGAGGCCGCTGCATTGAACGTGTCCAGACCAGACGCACAGAAGCGGTTGACCTGCGCGCCTGGCACGCTCTCATCCCACCCGGCTTTTTGCAGTGCAATTTTTGGCAGAACGGCTCCCTGTTCCCGTACAGGGCTGACACAGCCCAGTACCACATCGTCGACACGTGACGTGTCCAGGTCGTGACGGTGCTGCATCTCTTTCAGCAATGTCGTGACAAGATTGATGGGCTTAACCTCGTTCAACGCACCGTCCGGTTTTCCCTTTGATCGCGGCGTTCTGATGGCATCGTAAACATATACGGTCTCGGTCATCTTGCTCTCTCTTCGTGCGAGGGGCTTTGGCTGCAGTTGACACTTTATAGCTAAAATAAACATAATATGTCAATTATAAACACATGTGTTTAATTTTGATCCGTCGCTATTACGTCAATAATTCCAGTGGAAGCCCGGATCATGGGGTTCGTAAGGGCGCGATAGTGCGTTGGCGTGGGCTAAGGGATAGCCACGCTTACAGAGCGGGTTGAGGATTAGACTAAAGAACAGTTGTGATCTATTTTGAACATTAGTGTTCATTGTGCGAGTATAAATACACTCGAAGGTGGACTTGAAAGTAAGCAAATAATATTAGATATGGGCGAGAGAATAATGAGCAAAGAACAATACAAAAGTATTGCTACTATTTTTGGGGAGGGGGGGCGCCCCAAAAATAGTCAGCGCGAAATTAAAATTATAGATACAACTTTTCGAGATGCTCACCAAAGCCTTTGGGCAACGCGCATGCGCACTGATCACATGCTGGGTATCGCAGAAACAATGAATAAAATTGGCTTCCACCATATTGATATGATGGCACCTATTCAGTTTGATGTTTCAGTACGTTACTTAAAAGAAGACCCTTGGGAGAGAGTAAGAGAACTACATAAGGCTGCGCCTGAAACAAATTTTCGTGCGCTTATTCGTTCCAAAAATATCGCCTCATTCGACTTCCTTCCTGATGATGTTATTGATGGGTGGGTTGACCAGTTGTTTAACAACGGGTTTAGAGTTATTGGAGCGTTTGACGGATTGAATGACGTTTCTAATATTGCCCGTTGTTTAAAGCGTGCTAAGAAGCTAGGGGCTTATACATTTGGTGCACTTTCTTTTTGCGAAAGCCCAGTACACACAGATGAGCTTTTTGTAAATACTGCTATTGAGTTAATTGAACAAGCAGATGTAGACGCAATCATGCTCAAAGACGCTGGAGGGTTACTTACTCCAGAGCGAATTCGTACTTTAGTACCTGCTGTTAAGAAAGTCATTGGCGATCGCCCACTTGAGCTTCATAGCCACTGTTTAACCTCATTGTGCCCACTCGTATATTTAGAAGCTGTCGAGCTTGGATGTGACCTTCTACACACATCTATTTCTCCGTTGTCAAATGGAGCTGGGCAACCTGCTACTCAGACAATCGTCAAATCATTGCGAGAGCTTGGTTACATAGTCAATGTTGACGATGAAAAAATCGATGAAGTCAGCCGCTACTTTAAACATATTTGTGAAGTCGAAGGAAAGCCAGAAGGTAAGCCTGCAGAATATAACCCCTTACATTACAAACACCAACTGCCAGGAGGGATGTTATCAAACTTTCATGCTCAGCTAGAAACGGCGGGCTTGGGGGAACGGTATGAAGAGTTATTAGAGGAAATTGCTAAAGTAAGAAAAGAATTGGCATGGCCAATTATGATTACTCCCTTTGCCCAGTTTGTGGGAACACAAGCAGTAATGAACGTTATCTCGGGTGAGCGCTATGGCACTGTGCCGAATGAAATTAAAAAGTATGTCCTTGGTTATTATGGGCGCCTGTTAGGGCCAGTTGATCCAGATGTCTACAAAAAGATACTTAAAAATGGATCATCGGAGATCAGTGAGAAACCAACATTACCTAAACCAATGATGGGTGATCTTGCCCAGCAGTATCCAAACGCAACAAAAGATGAACTATTGCTGCGTGCTATGTTCGCGGGTAATCAAGTTGATGCAATGAAAGACGCAATTACCAATGGCGAGTCTGGAGATGTCTATAGTGGTGAACTTATTGCTTTCATCAAAGACCTTGCTGGCGGAGATGAAAAACGAGTCAGTTTGTCCACTGGTAATTTGAAAGTTTCAATTTCACGTTAAAATAATTATAGAAGGAAAAACTGTAATGAAAGACTTAGATATCAGCCTTAATGATTTGAAACAACTAACTAAGTGGGTTAAAGAGAGTGGCGATATCCGTGAGCTATCGCTTTCATGTAATGGGTTAGATTTTTTTATTAGTCGTAATGAAAATACTAACCGCGATGTCACTTCTCAAGCGCCTGTAGCACCAATGCCAGCACCAGTCGCGTCTAGCTCCAGTTCGCAAGAAAAAATTGAGGTTAAAGACTCGGTAAGTGTGCCGATTGAAAGTCCAGCAGCACCGGCAGGTGAAGTGACGGTTGGTGAGAATGAGGTTTTAATCAAAGCGCCCATGGTGGGCACTTTCTATAAATCACCAAAGCCAGGAGCTCCTGCTTTCGTTGAGGTAGGGCAGCAGGTGAGTCCAAAATCAATTGTTTGCATTATCGAAGTAATGAAGTTGATGAATAATTTAGAAGCTAAAGTAGATGGTCGAATAAAAGAAATTTACGTAGAAGATCAGCAGCCGGTTGAATTTGGTCAGCCCATAATGCTTATTGAGAAAGTATGATTCTCTTCTTGGTTAAATGGTGCCGCCCATGTTGAAAAAAATAAAAAGCGTTATGATAGCTAACCGTGGAGAGATAGCGCTCCGGGTAATTCGAGCTTGTAAGGAGCTCGATGTAAAAAGTGTCGCTATTTATTCAGAAGCTGATAAAGACTCGTTGCCTGTGCAGCTCGCTGATGCTGCCGTTTGCATTGGCCCCGCACCGGCTCAATTTAGCTACCAGAACCAAGAAACAATCATTAGCGCAGCGTTAGCATTTGGCGTAGATGCTATTCATCCTGGT
The DNA here is from genome assembly GCF_024182575.1 of Halomonas sp. MS1. Lineage (NCBI taxonomy): Bacteria > Pseudomonadati > Pseudomonadota > Gammaproteobacteria > Oceanospirillales > Halomonadaceae > Halomonas > Halomonas sp. MS1. Next base: position 832,327 of record NZ_CP098926.1, on the reverse strand, counting down.
TATGGATTTCTTTCAGAAAAAGCAGATTTTGCAAAAAAATGTGAAGAAAATGAAATAGTTTTTATTGGGCCATCTGCTGACATAATTAGCAAAATGGGAGATAAAATAGAGGCTAGAAAAATAGCTGATTCTGCCTCAGTTCCTACAATACCGGGTTCTGATGGAGCTGTGAGAGAGCCTGAAAAAGCGTTGGAAATAGCACAAAAAATCGGTTTTCCACTCCTTATCAAAGCTTCTGCAGGGGGTGGTGGTCGAGGAATGAGAGTTGTCAATTCAAGAGAGACCTTAGAGCAAGATTTGAATGAAATAATGTCTGAGGCTGAAGTTGCTTTTGGTGACTCATCTGTTTATATCGAAAAATATTTAATAGATATCCGTCATATTGAAGTTCAATTACTTTCTGATGGTATTAACTGTATTCATCTTGGCGAGCGTGACTGTACCGCCCAGCGCAGGAACCAGAAGTTAGTCGAAGAGGCTCCATCGCCAGCACTAAGCGCTGATCAGCGTGAAGATCTATGCAAGTCTGCTGTACGCTTGGCTGAAAAAGTTAACTATAAAAGTGCTGGAACAGTAGAGTATGTTTTCGACAATATAGATAAGAAATTTTATTTTATCGAAATGAATACTCGTGTTCAGGTTGAGCACCCTGTGTCTGAAATGATTACGGGAATTGATATTATTAAAGAGCAAATAAAGATCGCAGATGGTCAGCAGTTGAAGTGTAAGCAAAAAGATGTCGTGCTGTATGGCCATTCGATAGAGTGCCGTCTTAATGCTGAAGACCCGCAGAACGGATTTATGCCTTGTCCAGGCACTATTAATTACTATCGACCACCAGGTGGTTTTGGCATCCGCATGGATAGCCACTTAGTAAGTGGCTATAAAATCCCTCCCTATTATGACTCTATGATCGGCAAGTTGATCTGCTGGGGAACTGATCGTAATGAAGCCATTATTAGGATGACGCGAGCCTTATCTGAAATGAAGGTCGAAGGTGTCAAGACAACAGCCAGCTTTCATAGCGAACTAATTAATAGTGAGAGCTTTAAGTCTGGAGATTTCAATACGGCCTTTGTATCAAGTCTACTCGAAAAATAATTTAAAAAATAAGAGATAATGTATGAAAAAGCTAAAAAATAAAATTAAGCACTGCGCAATCTTAATTGCTGTCGCAAGTACTTCAGTTGCTGGATTATCTTCAGAAATTGAAGCTCAGGAGCTTAGTATGCTGGCTGGGTATCCTTCAAACTTTGCTTGGTACAGAGAAATTGGTCCTGCGTTTATTGATAGGGTAGATGAATTATCTAGTGGCAGTGTACGGATTAACGTACATGGGCCTGATGTAGTGCCTGCATTTGAGCAGCTGCAGCCTGTTCAAGCTGGGGCATTCGATTTGCTATTTACACATCCAGCTTATCACTCCGGAACAACCGGGGTAGGCCTTTCTATTGATGCTATCGACGTAAATCCTATTGAACGTCGCGAGGAAGGTATCATTGATTATATTGATGAGCATTATCAAGAGCGTGGGCTAAAGCTTATCTCAGCGCCATCTACTGGTACAAAGGGCTTCCGTTTTTATCTTCGTGATCCTATTACAGGAGAGCCAGGACTGGAAGGGCGCCGTATTCGCGGGACGGTTTCATACCAATCTATTATCGAAGAGCTTGGTGGTGCTCAAGTAAATATGCCCGTGACAGATATTTATACAGCATTGCAACGCGGCGTTATTGATGGTGCCGCCTGGGGGTTGACTGGCGCTAGTGATCTTCAATGGCACGAAATTATTGGCTACATGACGGATCCCGAATTTGGACAAGTCGGCGTAATGATTTTTATGAATCTTGATCGCTGGAACTCATTAGATACCGCTGCTCAAGAAGTGCTTGTCGAAGCTGGTAAGCAAATTGAAGTTGATTCTGTTGCCCATTTTGATGCGTTGCAACAAAAAGAAGCAGATTTTCTTAAGAATAATGGGGTTCAGATTACTTCTTTTAGCCAAGCTGAATCTGACGATCATGAGCGCCTGTGGGCTGAAGGCGTATGGAAAGTAGCTGAAGAGCAAAGTGGTGATGATGCTCGGAAATTACGTGAATTGGCAAAATCAGCTGATATGTCTTACTAATAGCGGCCATCTTATGGCTGGGTTTTTCCCCAGCCATATAAGGTTTTATCTATGTTGACGAAAATAATTAATGTGCTCACCCGAGTTTGTTTTTTTATGGCCTCTTTAGCTTTAGGGCTTATTGTCATTGTTTTTTGTATAGAAATAGTAATGCGTTACTTCTTTGCGGCTCCGACATCATGGGCTACTGATACCGTTACTTTCCTGTTCTGTGCATCATTAATGCTGGCGTTGCCAGAGGTAACTAGAGAAGACGGCCATATTGCGGTATCTATTCTGCTCGATTTTTCCTCAGAAAAAATTTCAAATACAATGAGGCTAATTATTTATGGAATGACTTTTTTGGTTGTTTCTTATGTAACGTACATTTCTGCAATAGAGTTCTTTAGATTGTACCAAACGGGTATTAATACATTAGGTTCATTTCGTATTCCAAAGTGGTGTGTGTTTTTATTTATACCTCTGGGTTTTATCTTGTCTGCTCTGCAAATTGTTATATTGTTAAGGAATCAGTTTTCTAAGGTGTTGTTAACTAGAAGAGGAACTTGAAATGGAATGGTACTGGATGCTTACGATTTCTTTTCTGTTTTTACTTGTGTTAATGGGAGTAGGGCTTCCGGTTTTTGTGGCATTCCTAATTGCTAATATAACAGGTGTTTTGCTAACGCTAGGAGAGAAAGGTTTCGGCATGTTCAGTAATAGCATGTATGAAACATTAACATCAGAAAGTTTTGTTACTATACCGTTATTTGTTTTGATGGGTGAAATATTGTTTAGATCTGGAGCTGTCGATGTTTTGTCCACAGCACTGGATAAGTGGATTGGTAAAGTTAATGGCCGGATGTATTATTTAGTTATTGGGCTGTCGACTTTTTTTGGAGCGCTTTCAGGTGCAGCAGCAGCTGTTGCTGCTATGTTAGGACGTTCTATTTTGCCGAAAATGCAAAAGCTTGGCTATGACACGAATCTAACGAATTTTACAATACTTGGTGGTGCTTCTTTAGCGCCAATCATTCCACCCAGTTTGCTTGTCATTGTGATTGGCTCGTTAGTTCGTGATACCTCTATTGCTGGTCTCCTGGTTGCGGGCATCATTCCAGGGTTTTTAATATCTTTGATTCTCTTTTTATACATATATTTTCGTGTTTCACGAGACCCAAATCTTTCTCCTGATAATAATGCAGGCGTAGAAAATTATTCAACTAAGGAGAAACTGGGTGAAGTGCTTAAAGCATCTCCATTTTTCATCGTTATTTTTTCTGTTATGGGGTTGATTTTGCTAGGTGTTGCTACGCCATCAGAGGCTGCTGCGACTGGTGTGGTGGGAGCTGTTATTACTGCGTCTATATATAAGTCTTTTCATCTCAAAATGTTATGGGAGAGCTTGCAGTCATCTGTGAAAATTAGCCTTATGATCGTGATCATTGTGGCTAGTTCAAAGCTTTTTGGACAGCTCCTTTCCTTTATGGGTGCCACTTCAGGGCTGATTGATTTTGTCAGCACGCTTGAGCTTAGTGATTGGATGATGTTTTTTATATTAATGTTGATTCCTTTTGTGTTGTGTATGTTTATTGATCAGTTTGCGTTTATATTGTTGGCGATCCCCCTTTATGCGCCGATTGTTAGTGCATACAATTTTGAACCTATTTGGTTTTGGACTATTTTCTTAATTAATCTGACAGTGGGTAGCCTGACGCCTCCTTTCGGTTATACGCTTTTTGCTTTAAAAGGCTCTGCTAATAGCGTTTTAATATCTGATATATATAAGAGTGCCTGGCCTGTTGTCGCGTTGTTTCTCGCTTCAATTGTGCTTTTCTACTTTTTTCCGCAAGTTATAACTTACTTGCCAAGTGTGTTATAGGCGGAATCAAGCTTTCAGCACGTCGTTGTAAGCAGTCAGCCAGACCACGTCTTGAGCATTGCCAAGACGTATAACCAGCAGGCGTTTTTATCAGCGCTTGCCCCTAGCGCGGTGTAACGAACTTCGCGACGGCGATGATACCGCCTAGATGATGGCACCGTGACCGATCCAGTCACGGTGCCAACCTCAGAACGCTGGCGGGTTGCTTCGCGGGTGCACGCGCTTACGCAGGGCTACAACTGGCTTCTACGATTCTCAGCTTACAACTGATCCAGGCGATCAAACTTCCCGGCGATATCGCTCTCTGTCCAGTGGGGCACCCAGCCTTCAACGTTATCGAAGAAGCGCAGTGCAGTGAATTCTGGCGCTGGGCCCATATCAAACCAATGGGGCGTGTTAGCAGGTACGCTGATCAGGTCATTGCGAGTACACAGCACCTGATACACCTTATCTTCAATATGCAGGCAGAAAAGCCCCTGGCCTTTAACGAAGAAGCGCACTTCGTCTTCGTGATGGCGGTGTTCGTTTAAGAACTTCTGGCGCATGGCGTCTTTGTCTGGGTGCGTGGGCACCATGTGCAGCACATCGACGGTTTGATAGCCGCCGATGGCCTTTACCCGGTCGATGTCGTCTTGGTAGAGCGCCAAAATGTCTTCCTGGGTGGCATCGTCGGCAATTTCGCCCGGCGTTGCCCAGCGCTCAAACAGCACACCTACCTTGTTCAGCTCAGCAGTTATCTGCTCGCCGTCGGTGATGTCTAGCAGGGCATCGTTAGGGTTCTGATCAGCAAATACTTTCAGTTGCGACATTCTAGGCTCTCCTAAAGCGCAATTTCATCAAAGCGGGTAACGCACGCGTGGGTATTGCCCGCCTGGGTGCCTTCGCGAACTAACTGCAGGGTCTGCATGCCCGCCTGCTTGGCGGCGTCCAGCTCTTCGACCACGTCCGATAAGAACAGCACCGCTTCCGGCGGTAGGTCAAGCTCAGCGATAATTCGCTGATAGGCTGTGGCTTCGCGCTTATGGCCAATATGGGTATCAAAGTAGCCGCTAAACAGGGGGGTTAAGTCGCCTTCATCGCTGTAGCCAAACAGCAGCTTCTGCGCCTGCACGGAACCTGACGAATACACGTACAGCGCTTTGCCTGCCTGCTGCCACTGGCGCAGTGCTGGGGCTACATCGTTATACAAATGGCCTTTAAAATCGCCACGTTGATAGCCATCGGCCCACACCATGCCTTGCAGTGCTTTCAGCGGCGTGACTTTTTGGTCGGTCTCGATCCAGTGCAGTAACTGCGCAATGACGGCATCCAGCGTGGCATCAGGGGCATCCATTTCACTGCGCACGGCGCTAATTTGCTCGGCAACCGCAGGTGTGTCTGCATTCGCGCGTAGAAAGTCGGGCAGTTTGGCCTGGGCGTAGGGAAACAGCACCTTATGCACGAAGTTAATATCCGTGGTGGTGCCTTCGATATCGGTTACAACGGCGCGAACAGCTGGGTTACTCATTTAGACCACCGGCTCTCTTCAAGTACACAGGACAGTAAAAATTCAATGGCTTCCAAGTGCCGACGGCAACTAGCGATGCTATCGCCCACGGCATAAATACCGTGCCCCGCTACCAAAAAGCCCCAGGGCATCGGCCAGCCGAGGCGTACATGCTCCGCTAGCTCGTCCATATCTTGGGAATTTGGTACCACAGGTAAGAGAACCGAGGCATCATGAGTCACGTTGCCCTGCAGAGCTTTTTGCATCTCGAAGCCACTTAGCTCAATGCCGTTTGGAAAGCGCCGTGACAGCACAGTGCTGGCTAGGGTATGGGTATGCAGCACGCAGTTAATGGTCGGGTCTAGCCGATAAAGCGCAGCGTGAAGATCACTTTCCGCGCTAGGTTTCCCATCACCGGATAGCACCTTGCCATCCAGGTTGCAGAGCAAGAGGTCATCGGCCTGAATGCGGGTTTTATCCCGGCCAGAAGCGGTGACAAGATAGCCCGCCTCGGTACGGGCGGAAAAGTTACCGCCAGTGGCGGGTGTCCAGCCTTGCTGCGCCGCCCATGAAATGGCGGCCAGCAGTTCAGTTTGTAGCGTCATCATAGGATCTGCGTCGCCTCATCTAGTAGCAGCCATTCTATATGATAAGCTTCGCGCCTGATAAGCCGCGCCGTTGTTCTGCTAGTCAAGTTCGAGTGCTCAAGGAGTCCAGCAATGCCACACCTACAGTCACGCAGTTTACGGGTCTATGCCGACCACCTTGAGTATTTGGATCAAACCCAACTGCCCCAGGCGGAACAGTGGGTGCGCTGTGACTCGCCAGAAACGTGGCAGGTAGCGGTAAAAAGCTTAGCGATTCGCGGCGCGCCGCTGATTGGTTTGAGCGCTGCTTTCGTGCTGGCTCAATACGCCGCGCGTCATCCGCAAAGTGATTGGCAGTTGGTAAGTGATCGCTTACGCGCCACGCGTCCCACCGCAGTGAACCTGATGTACTGCCTGGATGCCATGGAAGCCTGCTTTGAGCAAGGCGTCGACGCCCTGGCCGAACGTGCCGCTGAACTGTTTGCAGAAGACCGCGAGCTTTGTCAGCGTATGGCCGAGCGGGGGGCTGACCTTTTGCAATCAGGTGATCGCGTCCTGACCCACTGCAATACCGGCGCGCTGGCCACCGCAGGTGTTGGCACCGCTATCGGCGCACTCGCAGTTGCCAAGCAGCGCGGTGTAACGCTGCATGTGTATGTGGATGAAACCCGCCCGCTGCTGCAAGGTGGCCGTTTAACCGCTTGGGAAATGGCCGACTTAGGTATTCCCTATCAATTGATTGCTGACAGCATGGCCGCGAGCTTAATGGCAGCGGGGAAAGTCGATAAAGTCATGGTTGGTGCCGACCGCATTTGCGCCAACGGTGACTTCGCTAACAAAGTGGGTACTTACATGCTCGCCGTTGCCGCCCACTACCACAATGTGCCGTTTTACGTGGTCGCACCCTACACCACGGTAGATCCCGCCTGCGCCACTGGTACCGAGATTCCTATTGAACAGCGTGATGCGTCAGAAATCCGCGGTGTTTCAGGCGCTTTTGGTGATGTTGTCTGGGCTCCCGAGAATGCCCCCGTGTGGAACCCTGCCTTTGATGTGACACCCGCCAAACTGGTCACCGCCTGGATTTTGGATACCGGCGTGTTTGATGCCGCCGCCATTGCCCGGGGCGAGCATTGCCGATAACGCCGCCGCGCTAACGTGGTGCCGCCAGAGACGCCCGTACACAGTGTAGGATGGGATAATCGATACGCCCTTCCAGTGCCTCGAAAACCACTTTCAGCCCTTGGTCTGGATAGTGCGCAAAGGCGGTGCGGATCTGCTCCAGGGTTACGGGATTCAAGTCGACGACTTCTTCCAGCGCCAGCCCGCCGCTTTGAATCACATCACTCAGGTGGCGATAAATGGTGTTGGCGGCCAGGCCGCGTTGCTCGGCGACTTCCTCAGGTGTTAACCCCTTGCGCAGCAAGGCGGCGGATTCCAAGGCACTGCTGCCCACGGACGGGGTGTCTTGATGGATTTCCTGGTGCGCCAGAATAACGGCCAGAAAACCCTCACCGTAATCCGCCAGCTTGCGCGCACCGATACCCGAGATCGCGCCCAGTGCCTCTAGGCTTTGGGGTTTCTGTTCGACCAGTTCGGCCAGAGTGGCATCGTGGAAGATTACATAGGCAGGCACGCCCTGGGCTTCGGCAAGTGCCTTGCGGTGCTGGCGCAGGGCTTCCCACAGCGCGCCGTGGCCTTGCGCTACCGAAGCGCCCTTGCTGCTGCGCCGGGCGGCCTTGGCCTTGCTTGGCTTACGCAGGGTTAGCGACTGTTCGCCACGCAGTACTGGCTTGGCGTTGGCCGTTAAGCGAATCCCGCCGTGACCTTCCATATCCACGCTTAGCAAACCGCTCGCAATCAATTGGCGAAACAGCGCCTTCCATTCGTTGGACGAAAGGTCGCCGCCAATGCCAAAGGTGCTGATCTTGTCGTGGCCAAAGCGGGTGATACGCTCGTTGCTTTTGCCCAACAACACGTCCACGAGATAGGTCACGCCGAAGCGCTGTTCGGTGCGGTAGACACACGACAGCGCTTTTTGTGCCGCCACGGTGGCCTCCCAAGTGTCGGGCGGGGTCAGGCAGTTGTCGCAGTTGCCGCAGGGCGTGTCCAGAGGGTCGCCAAAGTAGTGGAGAAGCGCCTGGCGTCGGCAACTGATGATTTCGCAAAGCCCCAGCATGGCGTCGAGTTTCTGCTGCTCGATGCGCTTTTGCTGGTCGGCGGCGCTGGAGTCCTGCTGCATCTGGCGCAGGGTGATTACATCCTGAAGCCCGTAGGCCATCCAGGCATCGGCGGGCAGGCCGTCGCGCCCGGCACGGCCAGTCTCTTGGTAGTAGGCTTCGATGCTTTTGGGCAGGTTGAGGTGGGCGACAAAGCGCACGTCCGGCTTGTCGATGCCCATGCCGAAGGCGATGGTGGCCACTACCACCACGCCATCGTCACGCAGAAAGCGGGTTTGGTGTTGCTGGCGCTGCTCGGCAGGAAGCCCAGCGTGGTAAGGCAGTGCGGTCAGCCCCTGGCGTTCCAGCCAGGCGGCGGTTTCCTCCACCTTGCGCCGGGAAAGGCAGTACACAATGCCCGCCTCACCATCGTGGTGCTCGCGAATAAAGCGCAGCAGCTGTTCCTTGGCGTTACCCTGATTCTCGGCGATATGGTAGCGAATGTTGGGCCGGTCAAAGCCGCTGTTGTAAAGCGCCGCCTCGTGGAGCTGCAGATGCTCCATGATATCGCCCCTTGTGGGCACATCGGCAGTGGCGGTCAGGGCGATGCGCGGCACCTGGGGAAAACGCTGCTGCAGGTGGGAGAGCTGGCGATATTCGGGGCGAAAGTCGTGACCCCACTGGGAGACGCAGTGGGCTTCATCAATGGCGAACAGCGCGATTCGGGTCTGTTCTAGCAGCATCTGCATACGCGCTGTGGCCAGCCGCTCGGGTGCAACATAGAGCAGATCCAACTCGCCATTTCGCAGTCGGTTCTCCACATCGACCGCCTCGTGATAATCGAGACTGGAATTCAGATAAGCCGCCCTGACCCCGTTCTGCTTAAGCGCGGCCACCTGATCCTGCATTAGCGCGATCAGCGGCGAGACCACAATCGCGGTGCCTTCGCGCAGCAGGGCAGGGATCTGATAGCACAGTGACTTGCCACCGCCGGTGGGCATCAGCACCAGCGCATCGCCCCCAGCAATTACATGCTCAATGATGGCCTGCTGAGGGCCGCGAAAGCTATCGTAGCCAAATACTTCCTGCAGTACCTTGAGGGCTGCTGGATGGGGGGCGCCGTGCATCAATGCTCTCCTTGTCTCGTGCTTGAGGGAGAATTGTCGCACGAAAATTCAAGGGAGTTTGTTTCGCGAATGCCGACGCTGAGAATATGTCCAGCCTCATGGTGACTCAAAGCAATCCAGCGAGGTTGCTACTCTTTATGGCGAAATGTATCGACAAATGCCGAGAAGGCAGGCGAAGACTGTCGACGGTTCGGGTAGTACAGGTGAAAGCCAGAAAAATAGGGCGACCAGTCGGTCAATACCTTTTTGAGCCGACCATTTGCAAGGTAAGGAGCGGCTAAAGCCTCTGGTACGTAAGCTAGACCGATCCCATCCAAAGCCGCATTAAGTACATGAACGATACTGTTGAAGACGAGCTGTCCCTGGCCCTTGACGGTGAACTCCTTACCTTCCTTTTCAAACTCCCAGGCATAGATTGCTCCATCGGGCCTGTGGCGAATATCCACACAGGCGTGCTGGGTCAGCTCATAAGGTGTTTGAGGTTCGGGATGTTGATTAAAATATTCCGTTGAACCCACTACCACCAAGCGCATTTCAGGGCTGAGCGGAATCGCAATCATATCTTGGCTAATCGCTTCGCCAAGGCGTATACCGGCATCAAATCGCTCTGTCACCACGTTGGTAAACCCGTAATCCACATAGAGCTCAATGGTGACGTCAGGATAATTTTCCAGAAACTCGGCCATTTTTGGCCTCAAGCAAAGCGCAATCTGATCATCGGTACACGATATGCGGATGGTTCCTGCTGGTTTGTCACGCAACTCTCCTAACGCCTCTACTTCCATTGCAATCTGATCAAAAAGAGGTGTAAGCGACTGTATCAGCCGCTCACCCGCTTCCGTTGGTGCGACATTTCTTGTAGTGCGGGCCAGTAATCGCAGCCCAAGGCGCTGCTCTAGGGATTTCATACGATGACTTAAGGCTGATGGCGTCACTCCCAGCTTGGCAGCTGCTTTGGTAAAGCTTTGGTCTCGTGCCACGGCGAGAAAAGCCTGTAGGTCATCGATTCTCGAATTTGCCATTGCTGAATTTTACTCACAGGTTCATAAACATTATCCCCACTAATCAAAATGGAAGGCTGATGTCAATATGTGTTCAGTAAAAGAAGGTTATTCGACATTCACCTTAACCATTCACTGCTTGAGGGAAGACGTTTTGAGCACACTAGCTTCTGACACCGCACCTACCAATCGCGTTACTCAGCAGGAAAATAAATCGCAGCCTGCTTATTGGAGCGGTGTTTTTGCGATGACGCTCTGTGTCTTTGCGTTGATCGCCTCGGAATTTATGCCGGTTAGTTTGCTAACTCCCATTGCTAACGACCTACGCGTCACGGAAGGGCTGGCAGGCTACGGCATTGCTATCTCGGGAGCCTTTGCGGTCTTAACCAGCCTATCGATTTCAAAACTCGCAGGCGGAATCGACCGAAAAAACTTGCTGCTTATTTTAACGGCACTGATGAGTGTCTCTGGGCTAATCGTTGGGTTGGCGACTAACTACACGATGTACATGGTGGGGCGGGCACTGATTGGTGTTGTTGTGGGTGGCTTCTGGTCGATGTCTGCGGCAGTCGCCATGCGATTAGTGCCTGCTGATAGTGTTCCCAAAGCATTGGCGATTTTTAACGGGGGCAATGCGCTCGCGGTGGTGGTCGCTGCTCCGTTAGGCAGCTATTTGGGCGGAATGATTGGTTGGCGTGGGACGTTCTTTTTCCTAGTGCCAGTGGCGTTTGTTGCCATGGTTTGGCAATGGATCAGTTTGCCCTCCATGAAAGCGACTCCACAGGCGAACGGTGCTGGCAACGTATTCACGCTGTTGAAGGATCCCCTAGTGTTTTTAGGGATGATGGCGGTGGGCATTTTCTTTATGGGGCAGTTCGCACTGTTCACTTATGTTCGTCCCTTTCTTGAAACCGTCACCGGTGTTGATGTGCCGATGCTTTCGCTGATCCTGTTGGTACTGGGGATTGCCGGGTTGGTCGGTACCATGCTGATCGGTGGATTTATTAAAAAAGGGTTGTACCGGATATTGGTTGTTATTCCGCTGTTAATGGCGGCCACCGCGTTGGCGTTAGTCGCCTTCGGTAGCTCGGTCGCCGTGGCCTTTGTTCTGCTGGGATTCTGGGGATTAGTGTCTACGGCAGCGCCCGTGGGTTGGTGGGCATGGCTCGCTAAATCCGTGCCAGAAAATGCCGAAGTCGGCGGTGGGTTGATGGTAGCGGTAATTCAGTTATCCATCGCGCTGGGATCAACCGTAGGCGGTCTACTGTTCGATTCGGCAGGCTACCGGAGCACCTTTGTGGCAAGTTCTGCCGTGTTGTTGTTCGCGGCTTTCCTCGCCTTTATGACCTCAAGATCGCAAGTCCGGTAAGCGGTATGAGCCGGACGTCACGCCAGGAGAAACCCATGACCACGAGCCTTAGAGCCAATCAAAGCAGTTGCCGTCACCCGGCCATCAAAAATCGCCGAGTGCATGGCCTGCGGACTTATTGGGGACTCGCCCTGTTTGCGTTTGCGCTTGGTGGAGGCAACGCGGCTCATTCCGCGACGTCAGAACCGTCCACTGCCGCCGCAACAGCCACTGTACAACCGGAGGAATCTCGCATGTGGATGACCGTCGGCGAACGCCGTTTCTCCATCACGCTGGACGGCACTGAAGCAGCTCATGCGTTTGCTGCGCTGCTGCCGATCTCGATGGATATGGGCGACCTACATGGCAACGAGAAATACGCAGATCTGCCTCAAGCACTGCCGACGGACGCAAGCCGCCCCGGCACGATCCACAACGGCGATCTCATGTTATATGGAACGAAGACTCTGGTTGTCTTCTATTTGACGTTCGATTCGGCTTACTCCTACACGCATCTTGGTCGCGTAGATGACACTGACGGCCTGATCCAGGCTCTAGGAAGAGATAGTGTGCGAATCGATTTTTCAATGAACTAGATTGCGAATCCATGAAGACCACGATCTTGATTAAGCCTTCCGCTCTAGTGCCTCACTGGCCGATAGGTTCGCACCTCGCACTCACCAGGAACTGAGACACTCGGCCCATAGATGCACCTTGGTGTCCGCAATGATATCCAGGGTGTTGACCTAGCTTCCTCAGCCTCCAACCAGTAATGGAGAAACCCATGAACGAATCTACCCCGAAATCATTAGATAGTAACCAGTTCATTACATCGCGCAGGGGCTTCATAGAAGGATCCTTGCTGGCCGGTACAGCAGTATTTTTTGGCGCACAGTCCGCCTTGGCTGCCACAGGCGAGGCGCCCCTATTGATGACGCAAGAATGGGACAAGACTTTTCCGCAAAGCAATCAGGTTGATCATGAGAAGGTAACGTTCAAGAATCGTTATGGCATTACCCTGGTTGCTGACCTATACCTACCGAAAAGTCGTATTAATGAACAATTGGCGGCTATTGTTATCGGTGGCCCGTTCGGCGCAGTGAAAGAGCAGTCCTCCGGTCTATATGCGCAAACATTGGCTGAGCGCGGTTTCGTTACGCTGGCTTTCGATCCATCTTATACCGGCGAAAGTGGCGGAGAGCCACGCAACATTGCCTCGCCTGACATCAATACTGAAGACTTTAGTGCCGCAGTAGACTTTATTGGTTTGCAGCCCTACGTTGATCAAGAATGTATTGGGGTCATAGGTATTTGCGGTTGGGGGGGTATGGCATTGAATGCTGTCGCTGTGGATAAGCGTGTTAAGGCTGTCGCGGCTAGCACTATGTATGACATGACGCGGGTCATGTCTAGGGGCTACAACGACAGCATGACTTCCGAGGAGCGGGCGCAAACACTGGAGCAGTTGAGTCGGCAGCGTTGGTTAGATGCGGAAAACGGGAGGCCCGCTTATCAACCGCCTTACAATGAATTACAGGGTGGTGAGGCTCAATTTCTTGTCGACTACCATGACTACTACATGACACCGCGTGGGTACCACGAACGTGCAGTTAACTCGGGCAATGCCTGGTCGCAGACCACACCGCTGTCGTTCATGAACATGCCGCTGCTGACCTATATTCATGAAATTTCGCCTCGCCCCCTTCTGTTGATTCATGGCGAAAACGCGCACTCGCGCTACTTCAGTGAAACCGCCTATGCAGCTGCCGCGGCGCCCAAGGAGCTTCTGATCATTGAGGATGCAAGCCATACTGATCTGTATGATCAAATGGATAAGATACCGTTTGATCGGCTGGCAGAGTTTTTTGACGAACATCTGAAGTAAACGCCACGTCGAGGCAGCTTGCGTTCTCATTGAGAATTTTCGTTCCAGTAGTGAGGGGCTGCGCCCGGATGGCGATATTCCTTCGGTGGAGACAGTGGCTATGGTCCTCACTTTGCCGAGACTGGCTAGCGCTTTGATGGGTTTGACTTAGTCGGTCAGTACGACCCACGCTGGGCCTACATCCATTTGACGCCCATAATAGGTGAGCCCATCTTGCTTGATGATAGTGAACAGCGATTTAGCGCGTGGTGGGAGTGAGCTAAAAGCAAAGCGTTGTTAATCATCACTAGAGTGTCATTAGGTCTTCGATTAGCGAATTCCTGCCCGTAAAAACGACTGGACAAACTGACGCTGAAAGAGCAGGAAAGCGACTAGCAGCGGGGCGATGCTTAACAGCGTCGCAGCGCTAACGGTGGCCCAGTTAACGCCGGTTTCGGGCGCGGAAAACACCCCTAATCCTACCGTTAGCGGGCGGCTCTCTACTGAGTTGGTGACCACTAACGGCCAGATAAAGTTGTTCCAGTGGTGGCTAATCGAGACCAGTCCGTAAGCAAGATAGGTAGGCTTGGCTAGCGGTACGTACACCTTCCACAAAATTTCCAGCCAGTTGCAGCCTTCAATGCGGGCGGCGTCTTCCAGCTCCCTTGGAATGGTTTTAAAGGTTTGGCGGAGCAGAAATATACCCAGGGCGCTGGCTACGTAAGGTAAGCCAATTCCAGTGATGGTGTTGATTAGCCCCAGCTCACTGGCAATGCGGTAGTTCTCGACAATCAGCACTTCTGGGAACACAAAGAGCTGAATTAGCACCAGCATAAACAGAACGTTCTTGCCGGGAATCGGAAAGCGCGCAAAGGCAAACGCCGCCAGGGTGCAGACCACAAACTGACCGATGACCACCCCTGTCACCAGCGCAAAGGTATTTAGGTAGTAGCGGGCAAAGGGCGCTTGAGACCAAGCGTTAGCGAAGTTCTCCAACGTCAGCGGAGCGAAGAGCGCAAAGTTGACCATAAACTCGCTGGGGTGGAAAGCGGCCCAAAAGGCGTACAGCAGCGGAAAAATCCAAATAATCGCCAGTAGCCAAGCGGCCACGGTTTCCAGCGCTGGAATTGAGAAAAAGCGGGAGCGGGGCGCATAGGAAGTGGTCGTATTCATTGATAGTGCGTCCTGCGATCTAAAATCGTGAACTTAAGCGTCGCCACTACCGCGAGTACCAGCAGAATAACCACCGTAATGGTGGCGGCCGTGGTGCGGTCAAAGAACGAAAACGCATTCTCGTAGACGTAATAAAGCAGCAGGTTGGTGGCGTTGTTAGGCCCGCCCTTGGTCAAGATAAACAGATGATCCACTACCCGCACTGAGTTAATCAGCGCATTGATGAGCACAAACAGTGTGGTGGGCATGAGTAGCGGAAAGGTGACCCGCCAGAAAAAGCTCCAACGGCTAGTGCCTTCTAAATCAGCCGCCTCTTTTAACTCGGGTGGCATACTCTGTAGCGCCGCCAAGTAGAAGATCATAAAAAAGCCAGCTTCCTTCCACACCGACATCACGATCACCGAACTTAATGCAACGCTTGGATCGCCCAGCCAGTTCACCCCGGAAAAGCCCAGCATGCCGAGCAGTTTATTGAATAGGCCAATCTGCGGCGCGTAGAAAAACATCCAGATATTGGCCGCGGCGATCATGGGTAGAATCGTTGGCGTAAAGTAGGCCATGCGCACAACGCCCCGCCCGCGAAGCTTGCCATTGACGAATAGCGCCATACCCAAGGCCAGCGCGATAGACGTAGGAATCGTACCGACGGCGTAGATTAAGTTGTTACGCGCTACTTTCCAAAACGTCGGGTCATCGAACAACACCTGATAATTTTCAAGGCCGACGAATTCAGTGGGTGCACCGCGAAAGCCGGGTAAAAACAGGCTGTTAATGACCGTTGTTACGGTCGGTAAATAAGCAAACGTCGTTAGCAGTAGCGCAGCTGGCAGTAGCAGAAGCGCGCCGTAGAGCTGCATTTTGCGGTGGTTGGTGAATGACATAGTGACGTACCGCACGTTGAAAAAGCCGGGGCGCGCCCCGGCGAATAGTAAAATGGCTAACGATTAGCGGGCGTAGCGGCGTAACACGCTATCGGCCTCTTGCTGCGCTTGGCTAAGCGCTTCTTGCGGCGTCATTTGACCGGTTAGTGCCGCCTGCACGGCGTTATCCAAGGCGCGGCGAATGCGGCCACCCTGGTAAGTGGAAAGCTCTGCCGTGCCATGCTCAAGCTGGTCGCGGGCAACCGCGGCAGGTGGGAACTCTTCCACATAGCCTTGCAGCGCGTCGGTTTCGTAGGCAGCGGGGCTAACGCCCATATAGCCGGTTTCAATCGACCAGGCGGCAGCCCGCTCCGGGGCAGTCATCCAGCGAATAAAGGTCATCGCTGCGCGCTGCTCTTCTTCTGTCGTATCTTCAAAAATGTAGAAGTTACCACCGCCGGTGGGGCTGCCACGCTGGGTTTTCATCGGCAGCATAGCGACGCCAAAATCAAAATTGGCTTCGCTGCGTACCGCGGTCAGGTTGCCCGTGGTGTGCCACATCATTGCCGTGGACTCTTCAAGGAAGTTCTGGCGCAGGGTGCCCCACTCAATGGTGCCGTCAGGCATGGCATTGTGCTCGGTGGCTAACGATACCCAGTACTCCAGCGCTTCAACCGCTGCGGGGTCGTCGAAGTAGACCTCGGTGCCATCTTCGCTCATTAGCCGGTGGCCGTTCTGAAAAGCAAAGGCCTGGAACATCCAGTAGGGGTAGCCAGTCGATGGCACCATCACGCCCCACTGCTCGCCGTTGGAGGCTTCGCGCACGGTAGCGGCCATCTCGGCCATCTCTTGCCAGTTCTCTGGGGGCGTTTCGGGATCTAGGCCGGCGGCTTCAAAAGCGTCTTTGTTCCAGAACAGTACGATGGTGGAGCGCTGGAAGGGGATGCCGTAGGTTTTGCCATCCAGTTGGCCATTTTCCATCAGCCCTGGGTAGAAGCCATCGAGCCATTCGCGCTCTTCACCGGTTTCGACCAAGTCATCAAAGGCGACGATGGCGTTCTGCTCAATCAGCTCGTAAAGATCGATGGAGAACATGACCGACAGCTGCGGCGTTTCACCCGCTTCCATCGCCGACATGGCGCGCACGCGGGTGTCGTCGTAGTTACCAGCGTAGATCGCTTCCACATTGATATCGGGGTATTCGCTTTCGAACTCTTCCACCAGAGTATCAACGACGTCGGTGAGTGCACCGCCCACTGCGACCGGGTAGTACATGGTCAGATCGACGCTATCCGCGTTTACCTGGGCGGCGCTTAACAAGCCCGCTGCCAGGGCGGTCATTGCAAAAGGGGTACGCAAACGCATAAGAGACTCCGCAAGTGTCAATACTGCTGTCAGTGTTGGAAAGAGCCCACCGCCGGTGGGCGAGGAACGCTTCGATATGAGCTGGGTAAGGGGAGCGGCGTCAGGTCATCCCGCCGCAGACCTTCAGCATCGAAAAGGTGTGTATTCTCTGGCATCCAGTAGAGGCTGCATGGCTGACCTGCCAGCGCCTGCTTGCCGCTAAGCCGCACGCGTAGGGTGTGCGACCCCACTGCCACATAAGCAATGGTATCCGCTCCCAGGTACTCTTCACTTAATACGTTAGCGGGTACGCCGGAACCGGGTGCGATACGCAGTTCGATATCTTCCGGGCGGATGCCCAAATGTCCGCCAGTGGCGTCCAAGGGGGCTACGGGAGTACTTGGTTCGCCTTCGATAACGGCGCCATTTTTACCGGCCACTAGGGGCAGCAGGTTCATGGCGGGGCTGCCAATAAAACTGGCGGCAAAAGCGCTAGCGGGGCGGTTATAAAGCTCGTCGGGGGTGCCGTCCTGGACGATTTTGCCGTGCTGCATCAAAATCACACGATCGCCCATGCTCATTGCTTCCACTTGGTCGTGGGTGACGTAAATCACCGTCATAGTCAGGCGACTTTGTAGTGCTTTGATTTCCCTACGCATGTCGCTGCGCAGCCGAGCGTCCAGATTGGATAGCGGTTCATCCATCAGGCAGATCGGGTGTTCGGAAATAATTGAGCGCGCCAAGGCAACCCGCTGGCGTTGGCCGCCGGAAAGTTGCGCAGGTTTGCGGTCTAGGTAATCGGTTAAATCAACCAGTTCGGCGACCTTAGCCAGTCGCTGGCGCTGCTCATCTTTGGGTACCTTGCGGCTGCGCAGGCCAAAAACGATGTTGTCGGCAACGCTCAAATGCGGAAACAGCGCGTAGGACTGAAACACCATGCTCAGTCCACGGTCGCCGGGCGGCAGGCGGGTAACGTCGCGCTCGCCGATATGAATACGCCCGTCGCTGGCCTCTTCCAGGCCCGCGATCATGCGCAGCGTGGTGGACTTACCACAGCCTGAAGGGCCGAGCAGAATGACAAATTGCCCAGGCGTGACGTCGAAGGAGATGTCATCGACGGCAGTAGTCGCGTCCCAACGTTTAGTGACGCGTTCCAAGCGAATACGCGATTGGTTTGACATAGCACACACATCACCGGCTGTTGGTTGTTATTGGTTCAGCTTGTGTTGAAGGTGTTGCCGTTGTATGACACTTACATGGATGGTTGATGACGGCCGTTGTGTCAAGCGGAAAATTCACTTGGTGACTTTGATGCCATAACGTTGAAGCCTGCGCACCACGCTGGATTGGCTAACCCCCAGTCGTTCAGCAATGGCGTACGTACTGGGAAACGTTTTGCTCAACGTTTCCAAGGTTTCGCGCTCTAGTCTGGCGAGGTACTGCTTTAGGGTTTCTTCGGGGGCTAAGGCGGCTATTGGCGAAGAGATTGACGTTTGCGGCAGATTAGCAGGGGGCTGCTCCGTAGGAAGGCTAGGTGCTTCAATTTGATCCGTCGGGCTGGATAGCCAAGCTCTTTCCAACCAGTTTTCAAGCTCGCGGACGTTACCTGGCCAGTCGCTTCCCATTAACGTTGACCATACTGGGTTGCCCAGGATTTTTTGCCGCCCATAGCGTTGGTTAAGGCGTTTCAAACAGGCTTCCACGAGATCAGGAATATCTTCTCGGCGGTCGCGTAAAGGGGGAAGCGTGACCGGTATAACGTTGAGACGGTAGTAAAGATCCAGGCGAAATAGGCCCGCTTCTACTTGTTTAGCTAAATTCTGATTCGTGGCGACGACTAAGCGAAAGTCCACTTTACGCGGTCGTGTATCGCCTAGCCGGGTGAGGCTTCCGTCCTGGATAACTTTGAGTAGTTTGGTTTGCATTAATAAGGGAAGCTCACCGATTTCATCGAGAAACAGTGTGCCACCTTCCGCTTGCTCTAATAAGCCTGCTTTTCCTTGGCGAGCCGCGCCGCTGAACGCGCCGGGCTGATAGCCAAACATCTCAGACTCAAATAAGTTTTCGGGAATGGCCGCACAGTTAACCTCAATAAAGGGATGGTTATGGCGTTGGCTCCAACGGTGCAACTGTTTGGCAAACGCGGTTTTCCCCACGCCCGACTCTCCCAGCATCAATACATTAGCGTCCGAGGGGGCGACCCGTTTGAGGAGCAAGGCGACTTCACGCATAACGTGGCTTCTCGCCTGCAAGTTATCCAGCGCGTCGTCCAGCGCTTGTTCCTCGGCACCGTGGGCTGCTTGGCTACGTTTTAAGTGCTCACTAAAGCGTTTCTGGAGTAGTGCATATTCGTCTTGTAGGAGCTGTAAGTCGGTTAAGTCTCTGGAGCGGCTGATAACACGCTCTAACTTCCCATTCACAAAGACAGGGTAGGCTTGAGCTATCACACGGCGCCCGGTGCCTGTTACCTGCATAAGTTGGGCCGGCTGGTGGGTGCGCATCACTTCTAAGGTGATGGATGGCTTCAAAATGCCTGCTTGCTGAAGCTGGTAAACGCTACTACCTAGCAATTCTTCCCGGGGCGCGCCATAAACAGCCTCAGCGCCGGGGCTGATATCAAGCACTCGACCCTCTCCGCTGACGATAAAGAAGTGATCGTTGGCGGTTTCTACAATGGTTTTTAGCACGCACTTATCGATTTCACTCACAGCGATTGTCTCTTGAGTAACCTGTAATTCATTTTTGCATCAATGATGCATAGATGACTTAAGTGTACGTGATTTTGATTCATTACTGCATCAATAATGGCTGAAAGCCCTATTATTAGGGCGTTTAGAGACTTGGCATGTTCTGTGCAATGTAGTTGTTATTCCGCGCTACAACATGAACAACGCCAAGGAGATCTGTATGTCTGATTTTAACCAGCCGCTTGGGGGCAATAGTATGCCGCGCTTTGGTGGGCCAGCCACTATGATGCGTTTACCCACTCAGGAAAGTGCTGCTGGCTTAGATGCTGCTTTTATCGGTATTCCAATGGATATTGGTACGTCTAACCGCCCGGGTACGCGTCTTGGCCCACGTCAGATTCGTGATGAATCTCGCATGCTGCGACCCTATAACATGGCGACCCGCGCCGCTCCGTTTGAAAGTTTACAAGTGGCTGATATAGGCGACGTGCCCATCAACACGTTTCACCTGCCCAAAAGCGTCGACATCATCACAGACTTTTATGATGACGTGCTTAAACACAACTGCATTCCGCTAACGTTGGGTGGCGAACACACCCTGACACTGCCCATTTTACGTGCCATTGCCAAAAAGCATGGGCCAGTGGGGCTGATCCATATTGATGCCCATGCCGATGTGAACGAGCACATGTTCGGTGAGCCAATTGCCCATGGCACGCCGTTTCGCCGTGCTCAGGAAGAAGGCCTGTTAGCCCACGGCAAAGTGGTGCAAATTGGCCTTCGTGGTACCGGTTACGCAGCCGAAGATTTTGATTGGTGCCGAAGCCAGGGTTTCCGCGTTGTTCCCGCTGAAGAGTGCTGGCATCGCTCGCTGGCCCCCTTGATGGAAGAAGTGCGCGAGCAGATGGGCGATGTGCCTGTCTATATCAGCTTCGATATCGATGGCCTGGACCCATCCGTTGCACCAGGAACGGGGACGGTAGAGATGGGCGGGCTGACCTCAGCCCAGGGGCTGGAAATTGTCCGCGGTGCGGCAGGCTTGAACATCGTCGGCTGTGATCTAGTGGAAGTGTCGCCTCCTTATGATCCCAGCGGTAATACCGCATTGATGGGCGCCACACTGCTGTACGAAATGCTCTGCGTGCTGCCGGGCGTGAAACACAGTGATTAAGCTGTCCTGAAATAGCTCATAAATAAAAAGCGCTTATCTGACAAAGCGCTAATGGTCAGAGAAATGGCAGGCTACTTATTGCCTGCCAGGACGCCACCAGCCCACCTCCAATAATCACTTCCAATAGGTGAACCGTATGTCTTTCTCTCAAGTAAAATTGGATGACGCCGAGCCGTCGGCTCCAATCCATCGTGCTCATTTGCTGAAGTTTTTGATTCCCTCCTTAATTGGCGTCCTCTTGTTTTTGGTGCCTTTTCAAGTGGGAGGAACGATTAATATTGGCATGGGCCTAATGGCCGATGGGTTGCAGTCGCTGCTTGGCTCTGCACTACCTGCCATTGCCATGCTAGTCCTATGTCTGTCCGTAGTGATAACGCTTTACGTTAAAGTGGCAAAGCCTAACTGGGCGCAACGTGGTCACTTTCAAGAGATGTTTGACGTAGACACTATTTGGGTAGTGATGCGCATCTTAGGTGGCATCTTTGTCGTCATGACCTTTTTTCAAGTCGGCCCAGAATTTGTGACGGCACCGTTTACTGGCGGCGTAATGCTCAATGATTTGGCGCCGGTGCTACTGACGTTCTTCTTCTTTGCGGCGATTCTGCTCCCGTTTTTGGTCGAATTTGGCTTTATGGAATTTATCGGCACCATGGTGCGTAAGCCGTTTCGGGTGATTTTCAATCTTCCTGGACGCAGCGCTATCGATGCAACGGCTTCTTGGATGGGGTCAGGCACCGTGGGTGTATTGATCACCGCCCAACAGTATGAACAGGGTTATTACAATGCTCGCGAGGCATCGGTCATTGCGACTAACTTTTCAGTGGCTTCCATCGCGTTTAGTCTACTGGTTACTAACTTTGTTGATATCAATCATCTCTTCGTACAGTTCTACTTTACGGTAGTCGTGTCAGGGCTGATTGCTGCCATCATCGTGGCGCGGATTCCCCCTCTATCGCTAAAATCTAACGACTACTACGAGCCTGTTGGCTGCCAGTTAAGCGAGAAGCGCACCGAAAATGTAGGGCTGTTTCGTTACAGCTTGCTCCAGGCAACTCGCCGGGCAGCGGATGCGCCAGGGCCAAAAGAGTTGGTGCGTTTAGCTCTACTCAACGTGATTGATATCTTTTTGACACTGCTGCCTTTGGTATTTGCCATCGGCACCGTCGCGCTGATTTTAGCCGAGTTTACGCCGCTGTTTACCTGGCTCTCTTATCCCATGGTGCCGGTGCTTGAGTTGCTGCGTATCCCCGAAGCACAAGCGGCTGCTCCAGCGACGTTGGTCGGGTTTGCCGATATGTTCTTGCCGGCGGTGCTGGCGACGAACATTGAAAGCGAGCTGACTCGTTTTGTGATCGCTTGCTTGTCCATGACACAGCTGGTGTATATGTCGGAAATTGGCGCGCTGCTACTTAAATCAAAAATCCCTATTAAGCTCTGGGAGCTAGCCGCCGTTTTCTTACTTCGCACGGCCATTACGCTGCCCATCATCGCCTTTATGGCCCATACATTTTTCTTCTGAGAGGGCCTGTCATGAACGCTGACGCAATGCGCAATCACTCAACCATGACCTGTGCCGAGCTATTGATCCACCTGCTGCGCGAAACCTATGGCGTTCGAACTCTGTTCGGTATTCCGGGCGTGCATACGGTGGAGCTGTACCGAGGGCTTGAAGGTAGCGATGTGCGCCACGTAACCCCGCGCCATGAGCAGGGCGCAGGGTTTATGGCCGACGGCTATGCCCGCGCCAGCGGTCAGCCTGGGGTATGTCTGATTATCACTGGCCCGGGAATGACCAATATTGCTACTGCGATGGGCCAAGCCTTAGCAGACTCTATCCCCATGCTGGTGATCTCCAGTGTTAACCGCCGGGATACGCTGGGGCTAGGCCAAGGTCGGCTGCACGAGCTGCCCAGCCAGCAGCAGATGATCAGCGGCGTGGCACGCTTTAGCCACACGCTATTGGATGCCAATACGCTACCTGACGTGCTGGCCCGCGCCTTTGCGATCTTCAATGGTGCGCGCCCAGGCCCGGTGCATATTGAAATTCCGATTGATCTGTTCAATGCGCCGGTGAAGGTACCGGACAGTTGGCCAGCGCCAACGCTTTACCGAGCAGCGCCTGACCCAGAAGGGCTTGCCGAAGCTGCCCGTTTGTTAAAGGCCGCGAAGCAACCCTTGGTGCTGTTAGGTGGTGGCTGTGTGGCAGCGCCAGAGGCAGCGCGGGCACTGGTAGAGAGGCTTGATGCCCCGACGGTGACGACTATCAATGCCAAAGGGCTGCTGGGTCGCGACCATCCGCTGGATTTGGGCGCGAATGCCGCGCTGCCTGCGGTGCGCGAACTAGCGGCCAACGCCGATGTGATTTTGGCGGTGGGTACCGAGCTTGGCGAGACCGACTACGATGTCGTGTTTGATGGTGGCTTTCACCTCCATGGAAAACTGATTCGGATAGACCTCGACCCTGAACAACTGGTGCGTAACCAGCATGCAACGCTTGGTTTAGTGGGCGATGCCGGACGTAGCCTAGCGCTTCTACTCACTCATTTTCCCGAACCTTTGCAGCGCCACGGTGTTGAACGCGGTATTGAACGAACAGCCACTACGTTGAGTGCACTTAACCTGGTTAATGATCCGGCTTTTAGCGACTTCGTGCCGCTTTACAAGACCCTGGCTGACCATCTGCCTGAGGCGATTTTGGTGGGTGACTCCACTGCACCGGTGTATGCGGGCAACCACCTAGTCAGCCAGCCAGCGCCAAGGCGTTATTTCAATGCCTCTACCGGCTACGGCACCTTGGGTTATGGGCTGCCAGCAGCATTAGGGGCGCAGTTAGCTCGCGTTGATCTACCCGTGGTGGCGCTTGTCGGTGATGGCGGGGTGATGTTCACCCTTTCTGAGCTTGCTACCGCGGTGGAGGAACGCCTGCCGGTGGTGATTGTGCTGTGGCACAACGCAGGCTACGAAGAAATTCGCCGCTATATGGATGCCAATGGTGTGGCTCGTTTGGGCGTGGATATTCAAGCCCCCAACTTTCTTACTTTGGCCGAAGGGTTTGGTTGCCCAAGCGTGCGGGTAGAAAGCCCTGAGGAGCTTGCAAACTCACTCGCTAAGCGTGTTTCAAGTGGCCCGTTACTCATTGAAATAGACGCGGCTGCTTGGCAGCGTGCGTGCCGAATTTCTGACCAGGATACGTAGATGCCGTTACTCAACCAGCAAGTTATCAATCAGCAGTTCATCAACAACCAATGGGTTGCCTCAGCAGGCACGCGCATGCTCGATGTGATGAACCCTTATCGCGAAGCGCGTATTGCTCAGGTCACGGCGGGGGATGCGGTAGATGTCGACGCTGCCGTTAAAGCCGCTCAGCAAGCACAACCTGCTTGGCAAGCGCTGGGTGGAGCTGCGCGTGCAAAGTACCTAGATAGCTTTGCCGATGCGTTGGAGGCCCGCCGAGAAGCGCTAATCACTCTGTCAGCCACTAATAACGGTAAACCGCTTGCAGAAGCAGGCATTGACCTGGACGACGCGATTGCCTGTTATCGCTACTACGCCAAGCAGGCCAGGGCGTTAGATGCTCGCCAGGGCGAACTGGTCAGTATGGCAATGGAGGGCGTCGAGGCGCGTACGTATCATGACCCTGTGGGCGTCGTGGGGTTGATTGCCCCCTGGAATTTCCCGCTGGTGACAAGCGCCTGGAAGCTGGCGCCCGCGTTGGCGGCAGGCTGTACCGCAGTGCTCAAGCCGTCAGAGGTAACGCCGCTCCCCGAGTTGGCACTGGCGGAAATTGCCCTGGAAATTGGCCTGCCAGCCGGTGTGCTGAACCTGCTTAATGGCGACGGCGAGGGCATTGGCGCACCGCTAACCAATCACCCAGGTGTAGATAAAATTTCCTTTACGGGCAGTAACCGAGTCGGCGAAGCCGTTATGCAAGCTGCTGCCGTTCGCACTGCCAGTGTCTCCCTTGAGCTAGGTGGAAAATCGCCGATTCTGGTAATGGAAGACGCCGACCCCGCCCAAGCCGCCGACTGGGTAATGGCAGGTATCTACTTTAATGCCGGGCAAATCTGTTCAGCGACTTCGCGTTTACTGGTACATGAAAACGTAGCAGAAGCACTCTACACCGCCCTAGCTGAGCGGATGGATGCGCTAACCCTGGGCGACCCACTGGCTGAAGGCACTGACTTAGGGCCGCTGACCAGCGCTAAGCAGCGCGATGCGGTACAACGCTATTTAGACTTAGCAGCGCAAGAAGGCCTAACGGCAGTGCGCGATATTACCCATCGCACGTTACCCACGCAGGGCTACTTTTTAGCGCCGACGCTTTACCGTGATGTGCCGCTGGAAAGCCGCTTGTGGCAAGAGGAGATTTTCGGCCCTGTGCTCTGCGCACGCAGTGTTACCAGCGAAGAGGAGGCGATTAAGCTCGCCAACGATAGCGCTTATGGATTAGCTGCGACGGTGATTAGCGGTGATCCTGAGCGGGCAAAGCGCATTGGTCGCCAGCTAAAAGCCGGTAGCATTTGGTACAACAGCGAGCAGCTGGTGCTGCCTGAAACCGCCTGGGGCGGCTTCAAGCGCAGCGGCATTGGCCGTGAACTCGGCCCCTGGGGGCTAAGTGCCTACCTGGAAGTGAAGCATGTGATTGGGCCAGCGTAAAACTAACGCTCGGGCATAGCATAACGCCGGGATGACTTCCCGGCTTTTACCACTTGCCCGGGCACGTCGTGGCCGATAAGTGTCGGCAGGGTGGCGGCAACGTCAAGTAGCGCATCTAGATCGACGCCCGTATCGACCCCCATCGCTGCAAACATATGCACTAAGTCTTCGGTGCATACATTACCGCTAGCGCCTGGGGCAAAGGGGCAGCCCCCCAGCCCACCTAACGACGCATCAAAGCGATTAATGCCCGCCTGCCACGCCGCCAGCGCGTTGGCTAAACCCATGCCGCGCGTGTTGTGAAAGTGCAGCGTGAACGGCGTTTCCGGCCAGCGCTCAAGCACGGCGTCACACAGGCGCCTTACCTGGGCTGGGTTGGCCATGCCCGTGGTGTCGCATAGCGTGACGCCTTGAATGCCCAGCGCGATCAGTTGTTCCACCAGCGTAAGCACCCGCGTTTCAGGCACCTCGCCTTCAAACGGGCAGCCAAAGGCGGTCGAAAGCGAGGCGTTGATAAATACGCTGCTGCCTTGGCAGGCCTCCACAATCGCGGCAAATTGCTCAAGCGACTGCTCAGGTGTCATGCGCAGGTTTGCTAATCCATGGCTATCGCTTGCCGACATCACCAAATTAATCTCATCCACTTGGCAGGCAAGCGCGCGCTCCATGCCCTTAAGGTTAGGCACTAATACGCTGATATCGACGCCTGCCCGGCGCTGAATACCAGTGACAACCTCAGCGGCATCGCGCAGGTTAGGAATTGCTTTGGGTGACGTAAACGAGGTGGCCTCGATGCGCCGCAGGCCGGTGGTGGAGAGTGCGTCGATCCAGCGGATTTTATCGTCTGTGGGGACAAAGCGCGCTTCAATCTGCAGGCCGTCACGCGGGGCGACTTCATTAATTTCTATTTTTGTAGGACAAGGTGTTGTGGGGCAGAGCATGGGTTGACTCGTGGACTTGTGCATTGCGCTCTCCTTAAATAATGCCCGCTTGACGCAGTTTGGCGCGAGTTTCCTGGTCAATGCCCAGCTCATCCAGCACGTCATCGGTATGCTGGCCAAGCGCCGGGCCGCCATCGCCGAGTCGCCCAGGGGTAGCGCTAAGTTTGGGCAGTACACCGGGTACTTTTAATGGTTTGCCGTTGGGGCGGGTGAAGGTTTGAATCATTTCCCGCGCCAAGTAATGGGGGTCAAAGGCAATATCTTCGGCGGTGTACGGATAGCCTGCTGGCACACGTGCCTCATCCAGCGCTTTAAGAATCGCCTCTCTTGGGCGCTCTTCAGACCACGCTTGGATCGCTGCGTCGATCATTTCAGCCTGCTGGCTGCGGCCATCGTTGTGGGCTAGTGCGGGGTCGTTGGCCAGATCATCACGGCCAATCACGCCCATCAGGCGTTTAAAAATGCTGTCGCCGTTACCGGCAATCAGTACGTAATCGCCGCCCTGGCAGCGGTAAGCGTTAGAAGGCGTAATGCCGGGGAGGGCGCTGCCGCTAGGTTCGCGCACCTGGCCGCTGGCATCGAATTCCGGCAGTAGGCTCTCCATCATGGCAAATACCGACTCATACAGCGCCACGTCGATCTCTTGTCCCAGGCCGCTGCGATTGCGCTCTTGCAGTGCCAGCAAGGTGCCAATGACAGCGTAAAGCGCGGACAGCGAATCACCAATGCTCACCCCTACGCGTACCGAAGGCTCTCCCGGCTGGCCGGTGAGATAACGCAACCCGCCCATGGCTTCTCCCACTACCCCAAAGCCGGGTTTGTCGCGGTAAGGCCCCGTTTGTCCGTAGCCGGAAATATGCACCATGATTAATCGTGGGTTGAGTTTTGAGAGCGCTTGCCAGCCCAGCCCCCAGTTATCTAATGTGCCTGGGCGGAAGTTTTCCACCACCACATCAGCCTCGGTAGCGAGTTCGCGCACCAGCGCTTGACCCTCTTCACTGCGCAAGTCCAGCGCCACCGAGCGTTTGTTACGGCTCTGTACGTGCCACCAAAGAGAGGTGCCTTCCTCAAGCATTCGCCATTTGCGAAGGGGGTCGCCGGTGCCGGGCGGCTCAATTTTAATCACATCGGCACCAAATTCGCCCAACAGCTTGGTCGCAAATGGGCCTGCAATGAGTTGCCCAAGTTCAAGGACTTTCAGGCCTTCTAAGGGAAGCTGGCGAGCTTCGGGAGCGTGCATTAAGGCTCTCCTGGTCGTGTCGTTAATATTGTTGCCTACCAGCATGCGCGAGCCGCTTAGGCGCGACAATTAGGCAATGGGTAACAAAGGTTTCGTGACTGGCGAAGGTATGCGCTAGCATAGTCAGGTTACTTTTCAGGAGTTTGCCGAGTTGCGCCGCTTTGATTTTTTTACGCTCAAGCTGTTTATCTCTGTTGCAGACGAAGGCCGCTTGACCGCGGCTGCCGAACGCGAACAATAGTCAGGTTACTTTTCAGGAGTTTGCCGAGTTGCGCCGCTTTGATTTTTTTACGCTCAAGCTGTTTATCTCTGTTGCAGACGAAGGCCGCTTGACCGCGGCTGCCGAACGCGAACACCTAGCCCTTGCCGCCGTTAGCAAGCGAATGAGCGATCTTGAAAGCTTGGTCGGAGCAACGCTACTTTACCGTAAGCCCCGTGGCGTGGAGCTAACCCCAGCAGGGCATGCGTTTTTACATCATGCGCGGCGCATACTCGACAATGTTGAGCGCTTACAGGCAGAGCTTAGCGAGTATGGTGAAGGCGTGCGTGGGCATGTGCGTATTCATTCCAATACCTCAGCCATTATCGCGTTTCTTCCCCAAGATCTCAGCGCGTTCTCTCGCCACTACCCTGAAATCAAAATCGACCTGCAAGAGCGGGTTAGTAATGAAATTATTGCCGCTGTAAGGGATGGATTAACCGATATCGGCATTTTTGCTGGGCATGTGGCTGCGCCAGACTTACAGATAATTCCGTATCGGCGTGATCGCTTAGTGCTAGTAACGCCTGATAAACACCCGTTAGCGGAGCGAAGCAGTATTGCCTTCAATGAAGCGCTCGCTTTCGACTTTATCGGTTTGCAGCAAGATGCGTCACTGCAAGCGCTATTGCTTGAGCAGGCTAATCTATCGGGAAGAGCGCTGCGAATGCGCATTCAGGTACGTAGTTTTGATGCTATTTGCCGCATGATTCACCATGGCATGGGGGTCGGCGTGCTACCAGAACAAACGATCTACCGCGAGCTAGGTGATCTGCAGCTTAAGAGCATCCCGTTGAGCGACGCCTGGGCCCAACGGGAGCTTGTGATTGGCGTGCGCCGCTACGCGACGCTTCCTGTTACGGCAAGGCACATGGTGGACCTGCTGACCGCAGAAAAGCATTCAGCGTTATAAAGCTCATCAAATCGGCGCTTAATCCCGCAGTATCGAAGGGGCCGACCACTGCTGACAAAGCGGCATCACCTCTAAGCGCGTGATATTGATATGCGGCGGAAGTGAGGCTACATGGAATGCTTGGTCGGCGATATCCTCAGGCTGAAGTGGTTTCGCTCCTGCGTAGTAGCTATCGGCTACCTGGTGGTCACCTTTCATGCGAACCAGCGTAAATTCACTCGCTGTCATCCCCGGGGCGAGGTCGGTCACCCTAACGCCCTGGGGGCCAACGTCGCAGCGCAGGTTATAGCTAAATTGTTCTACAAAGGCTTTGGTGGCGCCATACACATGCCCACCAGGGTAAGGCGTATGAGCGGCGATAGAACCCAGGTTAATTACCGTTGAGCCAGGGCCAGCGGCGATGAGCTTTGGCAATAGGTGGCGCGTGACAGTCACTAACCCTTTTACGTTGGTATCAATCATGCGATGCCAGTCATCCAACTCAGCGTTTTGAGCTGGCCCCTTACCCAGCGCTAGCCCTGCACTATTGATCAGTGTATGCACCTGCTGAAAGCGTTCTGGCAACGCCGCAACCACGTTGGCAGCGTCTTGTGGGTTGCTGACATCCAATTGAGCGATGTGCACAGGTACGCTGTTTTTCAGTGAGTTATAGAGCGCCTCTAAGCGAGTTTGACGCCGTCCTGTTAACACCAGTGACCAGCCCGCTTGGGCAAAACGGTGGGCACAAGCAAGGCCTATTCCAGAAGTGGCGCCGGTAATAAACACGACGGGTGCGACTTCGTGCATGATGAAAGCTCCTGGCGAAAATGGCGGTTGAAGCCGCGGCTAAGAACAGCAGACAAGCGCCATTGAGATAGCCTAAGGGTCCAGTGGGTATTCATCTTTGGTCGTACGCTGATAATAGGGCGCGTAGTTTAGCGCGCTATAGCGGCGTTTCTAGCCATCGTATTTGACGAAGTCAGCCTTCATAAACGTCGATTTGAGCCGCTTGGCTGCTTGTTTCAAGATCAATCAAACAGCAAAAATGCTGTGATAGGTATCACGCTTAATAACCATAACCACATCCAATAACGACAACCGTAGAGAGTCATCCTATGCGGACAACATTGCTTACCACGCTGGCCACCCTGGGTATGCTAACGGCGGCCCCCTTTGCCTTGGCAAACCCGATCGAAATTCAAGTTAACAACACCATGAGCGAAGGCGGCTCCGAAAGCGCAGCAGTCGAGCGCTTTGCCGAGTACCTAGAAGAGCAGGCACCGGGCCGTTTTGAGGTGCGTCCTTTTCTAGCAGGCTCACTCGGTGGTGAAAACGCGGTGCTGGAACTGCTCAATTTAGGTCAAACCCAGATTTCTATCACTGGCGGCAACTGGCGCCAGCAGTATGCGCCAGAGTATGACGCTATTACCGTGCCGTTTGTTTTTTCAACCTGGGACGAAGTCGATGCCTATATGGAAAGCCCTTCTGGCCAGGCATTGATTGATCAGGCTGAGAACCAAGGCGGACTTAAGTATTTTGGTTTGCAGCACCGTGGCCCACGCCATATGACCGCCAACAAGGCAATCAATAGCCCTGAAGACTTAGACGGCTTCCGTTTGCGTCTGCCATCGCTCCCCGTGTGGCTTGAGGTGTGGGAAGAGATCGGCGCTCAGGTAGTGAACGTTCCCGCGCCGGAAATTTACTTGGCCATGCAAACAGGTCAAGTCGATGGCCATGAAAACTCGCTCTCCTCGCCCTATACCCGCCGCCTGTGGGAAGTACAGGATCACATCATTATGACCAGCCACGTGCAGTTTCCGTGGAGCTGGATAGCCAGTTCACGCTGGTGGGATGGCTTAGAAGCCGATGATCAGGCATTGATCGAAGAGGCGATCGACGTAGCTCGTCAATACGGTTCAGAGCAAGAGCGTGAACTTGACGAGTTCTATCTAGAAGCGCTGCAGGATGAAGGGATGACCATCATTGAGCCGGATGTGGCACCTTTCCGCGAAGCAGCGTTGCCTGCGATTGATCGTGTCATGGCCGATATGGCTGATGGTGTGCGTGAAGATGCGTTAGGTAATGAAAGTCAGTAATTGCCTGCGCTAAATGAACAACGGCGGCCTATCGGGCCGTCGTTGTAGTTTTAAAAGATACCTATTTAAGTTAAGCCTTATTAAGCCTCAGGAGCGTTACCGTGGATTCAGCTATGCCGCCCAGAAACGGGCCGGATAGAATCACTTTTTATGTGTTGCGTTACACCACCCGTCTTTGCGATGGGATAGGTGTTGCGTTAATGGCCGCGATATTACTGCTCATTGTGTCTGCAGTGGTGGCCCGGGACCTACTTGGGCTGGGGATGCCCTGGACAGAAGAAGTTGCGTCACTGCTGGCCATTTATGCCATTGGCTTTGGGTCTATCTCTGCGTGGGTACGCAGTGAGCATTTAGTGGTTGACCTGTTCAGCCACAAACTTTCTAGCTTAGGTAAAAATATACAGTATCGCCTTACTTCGCTGATCTCTTGCGGCTTTTTTCTGCTCGCGGCATGGGGCGCGTGGATTATGTCGGATATGAGCGCCAACAATAAAACCGTTTCGTTAAGTATCAGTTTCAGCTACCTCTACTACGGTATCTTCTTTAGCTTCGCAAGCATGGCGGTCATCGCCCTTTGGAAAACGCTGCGCGGCCCGGTTTTCTGGCTTGAAGCACCCCGCGAAGAAGAGGTGACGGCACCATGACTGAATTACTAATTTTCGTTGGCGGCCTGTTGGTGCTAATGGCTATCGGGCTGCCTGTTGTGGTTGCCATCGGTGTTACTTCATTTATTGCTTTGGTATTCACCGGTACCGGAGGGTTGCCCGTTGAGCTACTGCCACTGCGGATGGTGCAAACGCTCAACAACTTTACACTGTTGGCCATTCCGCTGTTTATTCTGGCTGCCAATATTATGAATATTGGCTCAACAACCACGCGTATTTTTGACTTCGCCACGGCATTAGTAGGCTTTACCAAAGGCGGTCTTGGTCACGCTAACGTAGTGGCCAGCTCTATTTTTGCCACTATGTCGGGTACTGCTGTGGCTGACGCGGCGGGTCTTGGCAGCATTGAAATTAAAGCCATGAAAGAGCGTGGCTATGATGTGGGTTACGCCACTGGAATTACCGCCGCCTCTAGCGTGATTGGGCCGATTCTGCCGCCCAGTATTGCGCTGGTAGTGTATGGCTGGTTGGCCAACGTGAGTATCGGCGGGCTGTTTATGGCGGGGCTGCTGCCCGGCATTTTGATGGCATTACTGTTGATGGGAATGACGGTAATGCTCGGGGCAACAGGCAAAGTAGTGATGCCTAAGCCTACGCCGTTTGATGCCTGCGAGGTCGTCCGAACCGGCAAGCGCGCTATTCTGCCCTTGATGATGCCCGCCATTATTGTCGGTGGTATTTGGGGGGGCTTCTTTACGCCAACGGAAGCGGGCGCCATTGCCTCGCTCTATGCGGTTATTTTAGGCGGCTTGATCTACCGTGACTTAAGCCTGCGCGACTTGTTTAATGCTTTCCAACGTACCCTTATGTTCAGCGCCGTGATTCTGCTGATTATTGCGGTATCCAGTTTTTACGGCTGGATTTTGGTGCGTATGGGCATTCCACAAGCGTTGGCGGGACAAGTGGCCAGCATCGATATGCCGACGATTGCGTTGCTGCTCTGCTTTGCGCTGTTTTTCCTGCTTATCGGCTGTTTCATGTCGGTCATCGAGAGCATCCTGATCTTCACTCCCATTGTGGTGCCTGCTGCGCTAAGCGCGGGGTTAGACCCTGTCCATTTCGGCATTGTGATGGTCATTACGCTTTCAGTGGGGGTTATCACACCACCCTTTGGCACGGTGCTGTTTCTAATGGTAGGCATTACGCGGCTACGCTATGGGCAGGTGGTCAAAGCGGTGTTGCCATTCCTATTGCCTATTCTGGCCACCATTTTATTGTTGATCGCGATACCTGGCCTTGCCACGTGGCTGCCTCGGGTGATGGGCTATTAATTGCCTAAAACTCAATTGACATGATGCAGCAGGACCCATGTGCCAGAGGTAAACAATAAATCGCTAATTAAATATCGGTGCGCGATTAGGTGGGCATGCATTGTTTCTATTCAAGATTCTGTATTCAATGTGTTTTTTATTTTATTGGCATGGCTTGGTATGGCGGCTGCAGTGTATTGGGCAAGAACGAAGTGTTAGGAAGACATGACGTTCTTGCCACTAACCAACGTTTTCAAATGATCGAATTTTTTGATTACCGAAAACCAAAGTGAAAGCGAAGCCATACCAGGAGGCATGACTATGAAAAAGGAAGCTCTCAAGAAACTTGGCATTTTAGGCGTATCGTTTGGTTTAATCGCTAGCCCGCTGGCCTTTGCCGGCATGGAAGGCGACGATGATTACGAGCCTGCTCCTCAGGAAGAAACGACCCAGGATGAGCAAGGTGCTTACAACTCCTTCGACTCTGAGCAAGAGCAAGGCGCTACCAATGAAGGCGTAACCACTGAGTACGAAGAGGAAGAAGAGGAGCAAGGCACATGGGAAACTGAAGAGGAAGATGACTCCGGTTGGTAACCCATGACTGCTAAAGGATTAACTTCTATTCCGGTTCACGGATGAACCATGAAATGCCTCGCCAGTTGCGGGGCATTTTTGCGTTAAAAGATGCCACATAGGGCGTGAGGATAGGGCGTAGGGAATGAATAGGCTATGGTTAGAGTTCTATTACTAACATCAGCCACAAGGACGTTGCCGACGTGTTGAACTGGCAGGAGGTTCCACAGCTTCCTAAAGCGCAAGGGCGAATCGAAGCGATTGATCTCGCGCGTGGTATTGCCATTGGGCTGATGATTATCAGTCATGCCGTTAGTGGTTTAGTAGGCATGCGTCATGTGCCCGACTGGGGCATGGTGCCTATCCACTTTTTGACTAAGTTCTCGTCTTCACTATTTATTTTAGTGTTCGGTATCGCGCTGGCGGTGGCCTTCTTATCTCACACGCAAATTGACGATTGGCCCCAGCGGCGGTTAAAGCTATGGGTAAGGGCCATTGAGGTTTGGTTTTGGTATAAAGCGCTGATTATTATCGAAATGCTCCCCTTTAGCTCGCCTAGCGATATTGTTAATACGCTGCTCTACGGGCGGTTTGCTATCTGGGTAGAGATTCTCGGCTTCTATGCCATTGCCTTGCTATGGGTGCCATTAATATTGCCGCTGTGGGCGCGAATGCCACTGTGGGGACGTTTGGCGACCATCGCAGGATTAACGGCGCTTTCAGCATGGCTACAAGGCGTTTCCTTTGGTGGCTATGACCTCTTAAAAGCATTTCTGGTAGACCATGAAGAGCACTATGCTTGGGGGCAGCTTAGTCGCGCCCCACTCATATTGTCTGGCTTATTGATTGGCGAAGCGCTGTTACGCTGCTATTTCGATGCCGCTTTACGCCGCCGTTTAATTCTTTGGCTGGTAGGGGCGGGGGCGCTGATGGTCGCTGCTTTTTATGGCATCGCCATCGCCGGGGGCGATGTTTATGGTGCGATGGTGGCGGTGGCTCGTAATGTGGGAAAACACCCGCCAGGGATAAACTTTACGCTGTTTAGCGTGGGTGGCGCGCTGGTACTGCTCGGGCTTGCCTTAGCGGGTGGAACAGCCGCTGCGAAAGTACTGTTGCCGATCACGCTCGTTGGTAGTGATGCGCTCAAAGCCTTTATCTTCCATATCGTGATGATTTTTCTGGTACTGCGCTTTTTATTGGAAGGCGAGGGGGCCTACAGCTACCCGCAGGCGCTAGGCGTTGGTGGCTTGTTAATACTCGGCGCCGCGCTGTGGATTTGGCTAACCCGCTGGATGGCGGCTCATCGCTAAACGCGAGCAAACTAACGGGAGTTGACGATTTGCGACACTGGATACAGCGTGGGCTGTTGGTAGTCGCGCTGTTAATAGCGCTGCCCGTTTATGCAGACTGGTATTATGCAGTTGATAAACAGAGCCGCTGGCAGGGTGACTTAAACGCCCGCATGGCCACCATCGAAGAGGTATTTGGTGGGCAGCTGGGCGTGTATGTGCAGAATCTAGCCAGTGGCGAAGCCTATGCCTGGAAAGCCGATGAACCATGGTATTTGGCATCGCTGATAAAGGTACCGGTGGCTGCCCAAGTGTTGGCCGAGTATCAAGCTGGCAGGCTAGCTCTTGATGAGCGGGTTACCCTGGCACGCAGCGACTATGTGGACGGCGCAGGCCCGGTTAACTGGCATGACCCAGGTACGCCTATTTCCATCCGTTATTTGTTGGAACAGATGATCACCGTTAGCGATAACACTGCCTCCGATATGCTGATTGATCGTGTAGGGCTTGAGGCAGTAAATACACGGGTAACGTCGATGGTGGCCGCAAGCGGAGGAAAGCCCGATCATATAGGGCCAATTAGCAAGCTCGTTGGCGTACGCCAAGGAGTGTATGGCCAGCTTCATCCAGATGCCCAGGACTTAGGTGGTTTAGATTTTATGGCGCTGCGCAAGCATCCCGTTAGCCAGCGCCCGGTAGCGTTGGCCCGTGCCCTTAGCGTGCGCCAAGATGCCTTTGCGCAACCTGACTATGACAGTGCCTTTGATGCCTATGAAGCCACGGGTGAGAACGTAGGCACGCTGCGCGCTTTCGGAGATGTGCTAGCCTCACTTCACCATGGGGGTATGGCGGATTTGAATAGCGAGCAGCGCCAAACGCTGTTGGCGGTAATGAGCCGTACCTCCTCTGGCGAGCGCCGCTTGAAACAAGGGTTGGGCAGTGACATTCATTTTGCCCATAAGACCGGGACACAGCACCGTCGCAGCTGCGATGCGGGTATTGCCTCGCGCATTTCGTCAGCCCAGGGGCCTTGGGTAATTGTCGCCTGTAGCCGAGGCCCGCTTTCGGTAAGCGCCCATGAGCGCGCCTTGGCAAGTGTTGGTGATGCGCTACGTTTTAGCGGAGCGCTCGCTGGGCCTTAATCAAGCTAACGCTAGCGCCTAACCCTGTAGCAGCATGATAAACTGATACGCCGCTTTGGGGCTTTTTAATAAGGAGTTTGTTATGGCAAGTGCCAGCGCCCGTCATATTTTGGTAAGCAGTGAAGAGCAGTGCAACACACTGAAGCAAGAGATCGAAAATGGTCGTGATTTCGCAGAAGTGGCCAAGCAGCACTCTAGCTGCCCTTCTGGCCGTCAAGGCGGTGACCTGGGTAGCTTTGGCCCCGGCCAAATGGTACCGGAATTCGACAAGGTCGTTTTCAGCGGTGAGCTGAACAAGGTACACGGCCCGGTCAAAACTCAGTTTGGTTACCACCTGTTGGAAATCACTAGCCGCAGTTAATGGCGCCGAACATCCGTCAAGCACCGCGGCAATGCTGTCGCGGTGTGAGGAGCACGCCTTGAACGATCCCATTATTACTATTGAAGGCTTGAACAAAACCTACGAAGGTGGCTTTCAAGCTCTTAGCCGTGTGGATTTAACCATTCAGCGCGGTGAAATTTTTGCCCTGCTTGGCCCCAACGGGGCGGGCAAAACAACGTTAATCAGCGTGGTGTGCGGGCTGGTGAATCCAACCCAAGGCCACGTCGTCGTCGATGGCTATGATAGCGTTAGCCACTATCGTCAGGCCCGCGAACGTATTGGTCTTGTGCCTCAAGAGCTGACCAACGAAGCCTTTGAAACGGTATGGAACACGGTCAGTTTTAGCCGTGGCTTGTTTGGCAAGTCGCCCAATCCAGCGCATATCGAGAAAGTGCTTAAGTCGCTGGCCTTGTGGGACAAACGCAACAACCGTTTGATGACCCTTTCCGGTGGCATGAAGCGCCGTGTATTGATCGCCAAAGCGCTCTCTCATGAACCACGCATTCTATTTCTAGATGAACCCACCGCTGGGGTAGACGTCGAGCTACGCCGTGATATGTGGGAAGTGGTGCGCGGGCTGCGGGATAATGGTGTCACGATCATTCTCACCACCCATTACATTGAAGAAGCCGAAGAAATGGCCGACCGCATTGGTGTCATCAATCGCGGTGAGATTGTCTTGGTGGAGGAGAAAGCAGCGCTGATGAAAAAGCTTGGCAGCAAGCAGCTAACGCTGCAGCTGCACACGCCGCTCTCTGCGTTGCCTGCGTCCCTTGATCAAGACGAGCTGAGTTTGGCAGCCGATGGCTACGAGTTGGTGTACACCTACGATGGCCGTCAGGAAGAGGACGGGCGCGGTATTTCTGCCTTGCTCACTCAGTTGGAAAGAGCGGGCATTGGCTTTAAAGACCTGCACACCCGGCAAAGCTCGTTGGAAGATATTTTCGTCGACTTGGTAAAGGAGCGCCCATGAATCTCTACCCCGTTCGTGCCATTTATATGGCGGAAATGGCGCGTACTCGCCGTACCTTGCTGCAAAGCATTGTGTCGCCAGTGATTTCAACCTCGCTTTACTTTGTGGTGTTTGGCGCGGCGATTGGTTCACGCATCAGCGAAATTAACGGGGTCAGCTACGGGGCCTTTATTGTGCCCGGTCTGATTATGCTGATGCTACTTACTCAGAGTGTCTCTAATGCCTCGTTTGGGATTTTCTTCCCGAAGTTCTCCGGCAGCATTTATGAAATTCTCTCAGCGCCCATCTCTTATTTAGAAGTGGTGGTGGGCTATGTAGGCGCTGCTGCCTCGAAATCGATCATTCTGGGGCTGATTATCCTGGCAACGTCCAGCTTATTTGTGCCGCTGGAAATTGCTCATCCGATTTGGATGCTCACCTTCCTGGTGCTGACCGCCGTCACTTTCAGCCTGCTGGGCTTTATTATCGGTATTTGGGCGGATGGTTTCGACAAGCTGCAGTTGGTGCCTTTGTTGGTGATCACTCCGCTAACGTTTTTGGGGGGCAGCTTCTATTCCATTGATATGCTGCCGCCGTTTTGGCAAACCGTGACGTTAGCCAACCCCGTGGTCTACTTGGTCAGTGGATTCCGTTGGAGCTTCTACGGCATTGGCGATGTTAGCTTAGCGGCTAGCGTGGCAATGATCATGCTCTTCCTGGCGGTCAGCCTTGCCACCATTGCCTGGATTTTTCGCACTGGCTATCGCTTAAAGCCTTGAGTGCGCCAATGTCTTATTTAGCTGTTCTTCTGATAAAAAGGTAACTCCCGCTTATGCCGCTACTGCAAAGTATTGTGCACCGCCTTGATCCATCACTAGATGGTGAACGTTTGACCGTCACGGCGGCACCAGCGTCAACACCCGCGGCCAACGACGACCCTGTGATGGCAAGCTTGGTGAATTCGCTAAATGACACCTACAACACCAAAGCCAAAGGGTGGGGGCGATTTGCTGAGCAGGGCGAGCAGGCTGGTCCGCTGGTAGCTTGGCTACGGGCGTATATGGCAGAAGAGCAAGATTTTACCCAGCTTTCTATTGCGATTGCCGAACGCTTGGCGCAAACACTGCAAGAGCAGCTCTCCGTTAGCGGCTACTTAGTGTTCGCACATCTACGCCAGGGCGATACCGAGACGCTGTTTTTAGGCTTGGTTCATCAGCGGGAAGGTATTGGCATTAACGCAGAGCACCAAGCAGTGCCCGCCGCGCAGCTTAATACCAGCCAGCTCACCTTGGCAGCACGGATAAACCTTACCCAATGGCAGAGCGACTCTGAAAGCACACAGTATGTGTCGTTTTTAAAAGATCGCGGCGGCAAAAAGCTAGCCGATGGCTTGATAGCCCTGTTGGGAATGGAAGAGGGCATTGATGCCCCCGCCGAAACCCGCACGCTGTTGAAAGCCTTCAGTGATTACGTCGAAAAAGAGGACTACGACGACGAAGCCAGCCGAGAAAAAACTGACACCCTGGTTGACTACGCCAACGAGCAGCTGCGCCGTGGCGAGCCAATGACATTAGAAGAACTTTCAGAGCTGGTGGACGAAAAGCAGCCCAAAGCGTTTTACGACCATATCCGGAATGCTGACTACGGCCTTTCTCCAGAAATTCCGCCGGACAAGCGTACTATCAGTCAGTTCCGCCGATTTACCGGGCGCGCTGGGGGCGTATCGATCAGTTTTGACTCCCACCTGCTCGGGTCCAGCATTGAGTACGATGAAAACCAGGATCGCCTGATTATCAAGCAAGTGCCCAAGCAGCTAAAAGAGCAGTTGGCGAAGCGTAAGGAGTGAATCGTGAATCGTGAATAGTGATTGGTGAATAGTGAGGCGAGGGTGGGCGCTTAGGCGTAAAGGGCACTAAGTGCCATATCGCCAGTCGAAGTGGCAGGTTTATTAACAGGAGAGAAACCGTGCTGGATGCCATTAGCAATTTCTTCCAACGCGCGCTGGCAGAACCTGAGCAGCGTGATAATCAAACCCTGACGCTAGAACTCGCAACGGCGGCGCTGCTCTGTGAAGTCATGCGTGCCGATTACGATAAAAGCGATGCTGAACGCGCCGCACTGAAGCAGATGTTAATCAGCCGCTACCACTTAAGTGACAGCGACGTTAACGAGTTAATGACATTGGCGGAAGCAGAAGTGGATGATGCCGTCGATCATTACCAGTTTGTTAGCCTGATAAAAGAGCACTACGGTTATGAGCAGCGCTGCGAGTTGGTAGCGTTAATGTGGCAGCTTGCTTGGGCTGACGGCAGTATCGATCCACTCGAAGAACACCGTATCCGGCGGTTGGCAGATCTTTTACACGTTAGCCATAGCGATTTTATTCGCAGCAAGCTTGCCAGCACGCCCCAGGCCTAGCGGCTCCCTTCCGGCTCAGCAGAAATCCCCAGCCGTCGACATAACCATTAATAGACCCATTGATACAGGGCTCGGAGCGCAGAAACGCCAATGAGTGATATGCAGGATGCATCGAACTTAACCGAACTGCTTAACACCATGGAGCGAATGGAGCGTGAAAAAGCCAAGGTAAGCGTAGACGACGTGGTTCACGCGGTGGGCAGGCGTTCATTTGGGCCACTATTGTTGCTTGCTGGGCTAATCACACTTGTGCCCATTATTGGTGATATTCCCGGTATGCCAACGCTTATGGCGGCGTTGGTGTTGCTCACGTCGGTGCAACTATTACTGGGAAGAGAAACGTTCTGGCTGCCCAAATGGTTATTAACCCGTTCGCTTTCCCGCAACAAATTCGATAAAGCCATTCACTACATGAAGAAGCCCGCTAGATGGGTGGATAGTTTGCTGGGTGTGCGCCTAGCGTGGATGACTGGCTATATCGGGATACGCGTCACCGCCGTGATGTGCTTGCTTATCGCGTTAGCCATGCCGCCGATGGAGTTTATTCCGTTTAGCGCCAACGGCGCGGGTTTGGCGCTTACCTTGTTTGGTTTAGGTTTAGTCGCCAGAGACGGCATTATGCTCTCGCTGGGTTTTCTACTCACTGGAGTTACGTTTACGGTTGTGCTGGTCAACGTGCTATAAGTTCGCGTACGACCATCCTAGCGCCGCCTAAGCTGGCGGTTTTATAAAAGGAGCAAGCACGCACCATGTCTGATCCAGCGCCGTCTGAGTCATCATCACCGAATTCACCATCGCCACATTCAACGCTGCCGCCTGCGCCCAAAACGCCCCGTGAACAATCCCCCTGGGAGCGGCGGATTGAAACAGTGCTTTGGAATTCTCGCTTTCTGGTAATGCTGGCGGTAGTGCCAAGCCTGTTGGGCTCACTGATGCTGTTTATTGTGGGTACGCTGGATATCTTAACCGTGGTGGGTGATGTACTGCGCTACTACCTGGTGGATAGCTCTCAAGATATCCACGACACCCTGGTGCCGGACATCATCATCGCCGTTGATGTTTATTTAATAGCGATTGTGCTGCTGATCTTTGGGCTAGGTATCTATCGGCTGTTTGTTTCCCGGATCGACCAGGCGGAAGTGCGCTATCCCAAGCATCCGTTTAACGTAGGCTCACTGGATCAACTCAAGGACAAAATTGCCCGCGTGGTGATTCTGGCGGTGATTATTGAGTTTTTCCGCGCCGTGGTGGATATCCGTTTCACAACGCCACTGGAAGCCATCTACCTCGCGCTTTCAGTGCTGGCGCTGGCCGCAGCGCTTTATCTGATGAGCCTAGGGCATAAGGGGGAGTGAGACGAATCGTCGTACTTTCTCTTAAGAGAGCGATTCAATGCCCACCAAGGGTAAATTACGCAAACATAACCAATCACTGCTAGGCTAGAGATGTTATTTCAAGGTGTTGCTTTCTTTGAAGCAAGCCTTTAAACGCAAAAGCAAGGAGTGCCGTTATGCGTAACATTATCTATATTATTGGTCTAATCGTTGTTGTGCTGTTTATTCTATCGCTGCTTGGACTGCGCTAAGCACACCGCGCCAATAGAAAAGCGCCCGCAGCCCTTTTTTTCAAGGGCCTGCGGGCGCTTTGTATTTAAAACGCTGTATTTAGAACGTCGTATTTAGAACGTGCAGAGCAAAGCAAACGCGATTACGCGCAGTCGGCAGCTCCCTGGCCAAACATATCAAACATTAGCTCCCGTCCCATAGACGTCAGTACGAAGCGGTCGTAATCATTAAATTCAGCGGCACCGCTCTCTTCAAGCACCCGTTGGCATGTTTTCCAACTAGGGCAATGCCCCTTCAAATGAGCCAACTCGCGTCGGGCAAGGCCACGCTGCGGCAAGGTAATGGTTTCGAGTACATGGCCGTTATCGTAAAGCAGCTCGGCAACGGTAGAAAGGCAGTGGCGTAGGCTGCGCTGCACATGATAAGCGGCAGACGCTACGCTGGATGCGGGTTGTGACACCTCGGAAGGCATAAGTCGTTCTCCTGCAAATAGCCCTAAAATGGGCTTGTTGCAGTGCATTATAAAGCAATGCGGGTATTAGACCAAGGTCTATGATGGATTGATGTCAAAGCAACCGCCGACCTTTTTCTGACATATTTCTGTCATCTAGATAATTCAACATGTGGGCCGCTAGGGGAAAAGCAAAAAGTATTAATTAAAATTGATGGTGTTATGCCTTTTTAGCTTTATGTAAGCGTCATTCTTTACAATTCATTACTTTTTAGTACGTAAAAAAAGCCAAATAGGCTCAAGTCTAAGCTTTAATGGTCGATAGTATTAAATATAAATCACATTCTTACGTATGAGCAGCGCCAGCGTGTTGGGCGTTATTTAAAAAAAGGGCAGTAACTTATGGCTTCCATTTCATCACTCGGTATTGGCTCAGGGCTCGACCTCAACGGCTTGCTGGATCAACTGCAAGATGCTGAGCGAGGGAAACTGAAGCCTATAGAGCGTCAACTGGAAACCCAGCAGACCAAGATTTCTGCTTATGGTCAGCTGCAAAGTGCGCTCTCCAAATTTCAAACTGCCTCCGCTGAGTTAAACGACAGTGCGCTTTACGAAAGCCTTTCCACGAATGTGGGAGGCGATGCCATTACTGCCACGGCAGACGGCGAAGCGCAGCCCGGTAGTTATAACGTCACCGTTGATACACTCGCTACCCGTGGCACGCTGGCCTCTGAAGGAGTTGCCGAACTGGACGCGCCGCTAACGACCACTGAGCAAACGTTAACCTTCACATTCGGTGATGGGGCCAGTAAAGAGGTCACCATCGGTGCGAATAGCAGCCTGGAAGATATTCGCGATGCGATTAACGCTAGTGAGGATTCAGGCGTTAACGCCACCATTGTGAACGACGGCACCAACTACCGGCTGGCGCTTAGTTCCAGTGAAACCGGTGCGGATGCCTCTATTAGCGGCTTTAGCTTTTCAGGCACCGAGCCCTTCGCTGCGGACACCGATAACACCCTTCAAGCAGGCACTAATGCTGCGTTGACGGTGAATGGCATTGCCATTACCAGCCCTACCAATCAGGTGGAAGGGGCGATTCAAGGCGTGACGCTTAATCTTCAAGAAGAGGGCGATAGCACCGTGGCAGTCGAGCAGAATACACGCGCTGTTCGTGAAGCAATTACGGGCTTTGTCGATGCCTATAACGAGCTTAAGGGCACCATCGGCGAGCTGACCAGTTACAATGCGGAAACCGGCGTGGCAGGCGAGCTGAACGGCGATAGTACGGTGCGCACGGTGGAGTCACGCATGCGCAGCATATTAAGTGGCGGTATCGAAGGTGAGTTCTCGATGCTTAGTGATATTGGTATTTCACTACAGCGGGACGGCACGCTTTCTATTGATGAAAGCGAGCTGGATAACGCCATTGTCAATAACCAGAATGCGCTGTCGGTGTTCTTCGCTGGTGACGCCGACGATTCAGGTATGGCAGGCCAGCTAAACCAGGGCCTAGACCAGTTATTAGGTACGAACGGGGCTGTGAAAGGCGCTATTACCGGGGCGGAAAATCGTGTGGAATCCCTTGTAGAGCGCTACACCCGAACAGAACAAACCATTGAGCGGACCATCTCCCGCTACCGTACCCAGTTCGGCCAGTTGGATAGCATGCTTGCCCAGATGGACCAAACCAGCGACTATCTAACCCAGCAGTTTGATGCCCTCGACGCTCAGCTTGGGCGTAAATAGTCGCTAAAGTAATTGGGTGGTTGTTGAACGCCTACGCTAACGCCTGCTTCCTGCAGGCGTTTTCATTAGAAAATTCCCATTTCTAGTAAAAAA
Organism: Halomonas sp. MS1; assembly: GCF_024182575.1. Classification (NCBI taxonomy): domain Bacteria; kingdom Pseudomonadati; phylum Pseudomonadota; class Gammaproteobacteria; order Oceanospirillales; family Halomonadaceae; genus Halomonas; species Halomonas sp. MS1. The sequence goes on along the minus strand of NZ_CP098926.1, from coordinate 788,918 downwards.
GTATGAAAAGCGGCGAAAGCGCGAAAAGGCGCTAAAGTTGTACGCTTTTCTGCCGATAGCAGTGCTGTTAAATAAACGGGCGTGCGCATGCGTGCCTGGGTCTTATGGTTTAGCCTTTTGCACTGAGGAATACCCCCGCATGGCGACGATAACCTCTCTTGGCGTTGGTTCTAACCTTGATCTCAGTGGTTTGCTTGATCAGCTTCAAGCGGCTGAGCGGGGCAAGCTCGCGCCAATTACGCTTCAAAAGAAACAGCAGCAGGCGAAAATTTCTGCTTTCGGTCAACTTCAAACGTCGCTGAACTCGTTTCAAGATGCGGTCGCCAAAATCAACGACCCCAAGCTCTACCAAAGCCTTTCCGCCAATGTGCGTGGCGATGCCATTAAAGCGACTGCCGCCGCAGATGCGCTGCCGGGCAGCTACCGGGTAGAGGTCAGCCAATTGGCCACCTCTGGCACGCTGGCCTCAAACCGCGTGGGAGAGCGGGACGCCGCCCTAGATCTACAAGGGGCGACCGCGCTGCAACTGACCTTTGGCGATGGCGAGAGCGTCGAGATCAACATCGTAGAAGGCAGTAGCCTTGCGGATATTCGTGATGCCATTAACGCTGATAAAGAAGCTGGTGTTAACGCCACGATTATCAACGATGGCACCGGCTATCGGCTGGAACTTAGTTCTAAAACGACCGGTGCAGACGCCTCTATTGAAAACTTTAGTTTTGTTGGTGCCGGTGGCACCGTAGTGCCTGGCCCCTTTGCTGAAGGTGCGGCAACAAAGCGCCCAGGGGAAAATGCTGCGCTTACAGTTAATGGCATTGCGATTAGTAGTGCGGAAAACAGTATTGAAGGCGCGATTCAAGGCGTAACGCTAAATCTTACTGAGCTTGATATCGTGGACGGCGAAACAGCTTCCAGCACCATTAATATTGAGCGCGATACGCTAAAGCAGCGCGAAGCGATTAATGGCTTTGTAAAAGCGTTTAATGACTTAAAAGGCACCATTGGCAAACTCACTCGCTTTACCGGTGATAGCGAAACCGCTGGCGAGCTAGTGGGCGACAACACCGTGCGTACCATCGAATCCCGGCTGCGCAGTGTATTAACCGGCGGGGTAGAAGGCGGTGAGTTGTCGACCCTTAACCAGCTAGGCATCACTCTGCAACGAGATGGCAAGCTCAAGGTCGATGAAGAGACGTTAGATGACTTGGTCGCCAATAACCCCCAGGCCCTCAATGACTTTTTTGCCGGTGAAAACGAGGGCGACGGCATGGCGGGTAGGCTAAACACCACTATCGAACAGATGCTGGGCAATAACGGGGTGGTCAAACTGGCGATTAGTGGCGCGGAAAATCGTGTTAAAAGCTTGGACGACCGTTTCGAGCGTATGGAAAAAACCATTGAAGGCACCATCTCTCGCTACCGCACCCAGTTCGGCCAACTGGATGCGATGATTGCCCAGATGAATAGCATGAGTTCCTACCTCACCCAGCAGTTTGATGCCCTGGATAATCAGTTAGGCCGCAAGAAATAACCTTAACGCTTCGGTTGAGTAGCCACAGATAAGTAGTGCGGTGTAACGAGCGAAGCGAGGCACCCGCAATGGGCGGCGCAAGCCGCCCATTTGTTGCTCTAGTAAAAGTAAGCCTCTCACCCTACAGTTACCAAACATTACATCTTTTTTTACTAATCACCCTAAAGATTCCCCCCGCCGTGCCGTTAATTCTAATAACGGCGCACAAAGTGGCCGAATAGCAGGCCTTCCGGCCAGTGTTCATGCAAGGAGAATCACACCATGTCAGTGATCAATACCAACATTACCTCCATGATTGGCCAGTCCAACCTGTCCAAATCACAAAATGCCCTGACCACGTCTATGGAGCGTCTGAGCTCTGGTCTGCGTATCAACAGCGCTAAAGACGACGCAGCTGGCCAAGCCATCGCCAACCGTATGACCAGTCAGATCACCGGTTTGTCTCAAGCACAGCGTAACGCTAACGATGGTATCTCCGTTGCACAGACTGCTGAAGGCGCCCTGAACCAGGTTAATGATAACTTGCAGCGTGTTCGTGAGTTGACCGTACAGGCACAAAACGGCACCAACAGCCAGGATGATTTGCAATCCATCCAGGACGAAATCAATCAGCGTCTTACCGAGATTGACCGTATTTCAGAACAGACTGACTTTAACGGCGTTAAAGTATTGTCCGAAGATCAGAGCCTGTCTATTCAAGTAGGTGCCAACGACGGTGAGTCTATCGACGTTGTCCTGGAAAAAATCACTTCTGACACACTAAATTTAACCAGCTTCAATGTAAACGGCCCGGGTGAGAATCTTGGCGCAGCTGTCGCTGCAGATTATGAAGCTGCCTACGGTCAGGGTACTGGTGTAACCACCAATACTGTTAACGACTTCTCTGCCGATTTGGCTACAAACTTAGGTGTTAGTGCCGCCGGTGTAGACAGTGCTGCAACTGCTCAAGTTGATGATAATGGTAATTGGTACGTTGACGTTACCATTACTGCTCAAAATAACGCTGAAGCAAAAGCACTTGGTTTACAGGGCATCGAAGCGACTTCCGGCACTGCGGTAACCTTCCAAGTGGCACTTGATCCCTCAGAAGCCGCTGTCGCTACTGGTAATACCACTGCTGCCTATACTGTTACTGGCACAGACTTGGGTGCAAAAGACCTGCTAAGTTCTGCGTCCACTAACCCGATGGAAAAGCTTGATGCGGCTCTTAAACAGGTCGATGAGCTGCGCTCGGGCTTGGGTGCCGTTCAGAACCGCTTTGATTCTGCGATTACCAACTTGCAGACTAACGAAACCAACCTTTCTGCTGCTCGGTCACGTATCGAAGATGCTGACTATGCAACAGAAGTAGCTAACATGACCCGTGCACAGATTCTGCAGCAGGCGGGTACCTCTGTACTAGCACAGGCTAACCAGATTCCGCAGAACGTACTTTCACTGCTGGGCTAAGCCATCGTACTACTTATCCGTACTTGCGGATTACCTACAGGCCTCCTTTATGGAGGCCTGTCTTGTTTTGCGGCTGGAATGAACTCAGTTAACAAGTATATTCAGCGCTTTTCGTACCTTTGGAGGGAAGGGGCATCAGATATGATGTCATGTATAGCTTAACCGCCTTCAGGATGTTCTCTACCATGTCGAATAAAAAGCCCTATCGCTCATCAAATAATGCTCGCCAGCGCACTTTGGATACGAGAGGAACAACGCAAGCATTGAAGAAAGCCAGAGCGCTAACGGAGCGTCAGCCAAAAAATATTTCTGCGTGGAAGCAGCTCAGTGCAGAACTCTCAGAAGCAGGGCATCTACAAGAAGCGCTTGAGGCATTAAATAGCGCAGTTTCTTTACAACCAAATGATGCCGAAGTGCTAGCGCTACAGGGGCGAATGACGCATCAATTGGGCGACCCTGATCGCGGGTTGGCGTATTTACAAGCGGCTATCGAGTTACGCCCTAATTATGCTAAAGCACAACACTATATGGGCTACATCTATTATACCCAGGCACGTTTTGATGAAGCGCTACAGCATGCCGAAATAGCCTGCGAGTTAATGCCCGACGATGTGGATATGCTTAACACATTGGGCAATATTTTGATGCAGAAGTTTGAGTATGGTCGAGCAAGAGATGCGCTTGAAAAAGCTGCAAAATTAGCACCCAATAATTATTTGTCCTGGAATAATCTGGGTAATGTTTATAATGCTATTGGAGATCTTGATAAAGGACTTGAAAGTTACGGTAAAGCGCATCGAGTTAATCCCCATGCGCCGGGCCCTTTTTCCAATATCATTACTACATATCACTACCACCCTGATAAGACAGGTGAGGAGATTACAGCGCTATGTAAGCAGTGGGAAAGTAAATTTTTATCAAGTGTTACCACGCTTTCTTATGCTAGTCACAATAATTCTAAAAAACGCCTTAGAGTTGGATTGATTTCAGATGGTTTTCGTGGGCATCCTGTTGGAAGAATGATTACTTCGGCATTAGAATGTGTTCCAAAAGACCAGATGGAGTTTTATTTTTATAGTACGAACCATGCTTCTGATGGTATTACCGAAAGGCTGAAATCAGTAGCTACACAATGGATGAGCGTGCAGCCCTTAAAGGATCAGCAGGTAGCTGAGCAGATTGTACATGATGGCATTGATATTCTGATTGATTTAGCTGGTCATAATGCAGGTAACAGAATATTGGCAGTAAGTATGCGCCCAGCTCCGATACAGGTAAAGTGGGTGGGCGGGTTGATTAACACTACAGGCTTGTCGGCCATTGATTATTTGATCAGTGATAGTATTGAGACACCTATAAGTGTAGATGAAGCATATGTCGAAAAAATAATACGCTTACCTGATGACTATATTTGCTATGTACCTCCAAATGGATATGAGCCAGATGTGGAGCCATTGCCTGCGTTTAAGAATGGTTTTGTAACATTGGGTTGTTTTAATAATGCTAATAAATTAAATGATGTAGTGTTGGAACAGTGGTCTAGTATAATGAAGGCGCTGCCTGGCTCTAAGCTATTGCTAAAAAGCATGCAGTATAAAAGTGAAGAGCGCTGTCGAAAAGTTAAAGAAACAATGGAAATGTTTGGTATTGAGAGTGATCGATTGCTTATTGAAGGGCCTTCATCGCACGCTGAGCTTTTAAATGCGTATAATAAAGTTGATATTTCCTTAGACCCTTGGCCTTACTCTGGTGGACTGACCACTTGTGAATCATTTCTTATGGGAGTTCCAGTCGTTTCTTTCCCGGGGCCGACCTTTGCAGGACGCCACAGTGCTACCCATTTGATCAATGCGGGTATGCCAGAACTTGTAGTGAACTCTTGGCAAGAGTATCGAGAAAGAGTTTTGGAGCTTGCATCTGACTTAGATAGCCTTGCCACTATCAGGCAGCACCTTCGTCAAGTTTTAATAGAGTCACCCGTATGCAATGCGCCTCGCTTTGCAAAACATTTTACTAATGCAATGCGTGCCATTTGGCAACGCCACTGTGAAGGAAAGCAGCCTGCCGCTTTAACGTTCGATAAAACTGGGCAGGCGCAGTTTGCGGATGAAGAAACACCCGTTGATGTTGTCTATGCAGAAAGCATGGGGTCTGAGGCGGCTGGGTTTAAATGGTCGCTATCTAGCAAGATTATAGCGCTGGATAATGGGGCAAGATTAGTTGTTGAGAAAGGCATTGATACCCTTAGACAACTAAATTCATTTGGCATAGTGACCTTCGATCCAGCAAGCCAAGTAACAAATTCCGAGCGGTTTGAGGGCAGCAATGATGTGCAAGTCTTTACCCATGCTGTTTTAGGCGATGGCTATCAAGCAACGCTTTATTCGTGCTTAGATCCAACAATGAGCAGCACCTTGGAACCGCTGCCCATCGGAGAGCAACACGGGGTTAGCCCATCGGGTACTAATGTGCTTGCCAAGCTGCCGATCAATACTATTGCGTTAGATGCCATCGAAGGGCTTGAAAGCTTGGATTGGTTAATTCTTGATCATCTAAGCGATTCCACGGCAATTCTTGAAAACGGCGAAAAAGCCCTTAAAAATACGCTTCTTATCCAAGTGCGTATTGCCTTTCAGCCGACGCACCAGCGCCAACCTAACCTCGCGGAAGTGCAGCACTGGATGAGCCGCCACGGCTTCCGTTTCTACCGCTTCAACAATGAGCAACACCGCAGCCATCTGCCAGAAAGCGTACCTGACAAGCAGCGCCAGGCGACGGAGTTGCATAGTGCTGATGCTGTATTTTTGCCTAGCCATGAGCGTATGGCCAACTTAAGCAATCACCAGCGCATCAAGCTTGCTTTTCTGTTACATACTATTTATGGCATCCGCGATATGAGTTACGAACTCTTGGTCGGTGTAGATAAAGCAAAGGCAGAAGAATATTTACTTTCAGAAGGGATGGTGAAAGCCCCGGTAAATGAGTTTGATAATGATAACGTGGTAACGCCTAAGCAAACATCTGAGTTGCCCGTAGTTAATCAAGCAGTAGCAGACAATATTTCTCAAGATATTGACGCATTATTAAATCGTTATACTGAATTACAGGACGATAATACTACCCAAGATGTGGCTAGTAGTAATGTTGCATCTCAGTCCTCCGAGTTTGAAAAGCCACGTACAAAGAATAAGCCTATAAGCTTGTGGAAGCTCGATGAGCCAATCAGCGTGGTAGATGTCGGTGCCAATCCTATCGATGGGACGCCTCCTTATGCGGAAATGCTCAAGCAGGGGCTTGTGACGTTGGTTGGTTTCGAGCCACAGAAAGAAGCATTGCAAAAATTGCAAACTATGAAAGGGGATAATGAGACCTATCTGCCACATGCAGTCGGTACTGGAGAGCATGCCAAGCTTTACATCTGTCAAGCCTCGGGTATGACCTCAACGTTAAAGCCGAATAGCCTAGTGCTTAATCACTTTCAAGGATATCCGATCTGGGGAAAGGTGAAGTCGGTCGAGGAAATCGAGACCATACGATTAGATGATATTGACCAAATAGAAAAAATAGACTGGTTGAAAATTGATATCCAAGGCGGTGAGCTTAACGTTTTTAGAAACGGCGAAAAAAAGCTGAAAGATACCTTGGTTATTCAGACAGAGGTTAACTTTATTCAGCTTTATGAAAATCAACCACTCTTTGCTGAGATTGACCAATGGATGAGGGCGCATGGGTTTATGCTGCATACGCTTTTGGAGCAAAGAAAACGAATTTACGCACCGATGAAAATCAATGGCGGGATTCATCAGGGTATAAATCAGCTAACTACTGCTGACGCAGTATATGTCAGAGATATTAATGCTTTGCAGGAGGCTTCTGTAGAGCAGCGTAAAAAATTGGCGATTATTTTGAGCAAAGCATACGGAAGCTTCGATTTAGCTTACCGCTTATTGATGAATGAAGAGGGTTGTAGTGAAAAGAGCTTTTTCAATAAAATTGTCGGAAAAAAAATTAACGCTATTTCAGTGGATTAAAAAATGACACAGGAAACGCAGTTTCTGAGCTTGCTAAGAACCGCAAGTAAAAGTGATTTGCAGATTTTGGCAAAACTTTTAAGCCCATATTTAGCAGAAACAGAGCTTCGCCAGACAAAAGTATGGGGGGATCGTAGCCGTCTGCATCTAGATAATATTACGATCCCTCTGAATGACCTTTTGCTTAATACACGTTCAGGTCATATCACAATCGAAAAGGATTGCTTTTTTGGTCATCGTTGTATGTTGCTGACAGGAACGCATGACTACGAAAAAATCGGCCTAGAAAGATTGACAGCTGTTCCTGATAGTGGCAGAGATATCCACATTAAGCAGGGTGTGTGGCTGGGCTCTGGTGTCACTGTGCTTGGGCCTGCCGTGATAGGGGAGAATGCTGTTGTCGCTGCGGGCAGTTTGGTTGTTGGTGATGTTCCGCCGAACACTATTATGGCAGGTCATCCTGCTAAAATTATTAAAAAAATTGATGGGAGTAATACCTAATGCAAACATGGGTTTCCCCATCGTTTTAAAATTTGAATAGCAGTAGCCGAGCAATGTTTACAGCCAATTTGGATGATTGGAGTCTTTAAACAGCGTCAGCACGCCATCATCACGATAGCACCACCGGTTGCTCCTAAATTCCAAAAAGAACTAAAAAATAGGTTTATTATTTCTTTTTTGCTGGTATCTTGACCTCATTGCACTGGTGATTATTCGACGAACGTCGCAACCAGTGCCCACGTTTAAAGCAGGGTGCTTCGGTGCCCTAGAGGGGAAAATGAATATGGCGAATGTGAGCCGTTGGAAAAAAGCCTTTGCCGTTCTTTCGCTTAGCGTTGTGGGTGGTGTGCTGTCTGCCGCTGCTTACGCGGATACGCTGCGCGTCGGCATGTCTGGGGGATATTTCCCCTTTACATACGTTGAGCGTGATGAGCTTAAAGGCTTTGAAGTGGATGTCATGAGCGCCGTTGGTGATGTGACTGGCGATGAGATTGAATTCGTGACAGCGAGTTTCTCTGGCTTGGCAGGCATGTTGGAGTCTGGGCGCATTGATACCATTGCCAACCAAATTACCATTACCGATGAGCGCAAAGCGAAGTACGCTTTCACCGCGCCGTATGTTTACGATGGCGCTCAGGTCGTTGTGCGGGCAGGTAACGACACTATTCAAGGTGTTGAAGATTTATCCGGCAAAAGCGTTGCGGTGAACCTGGGTTCTAACTACGAGCAGCTGCTGCGTGAACAGCCTAATGCCGATGAGATCGATATCCGTACCTACGAATCCAACGTCGAGCAGGATGTGGCGCTTGGCCGTATCGATGCATTTGTGATGGATCGCGTTAGCGCCAGCCAGGTGATCAGCGAGCGCGGCTTGCCGCTTGCATTGGCCGGCCAGCCGTTCACCATCATAGAAAACGCGCTGCCGTTTCGTGATGATGAAGAGGGCCGTGCTCAGCGTGACCGCGTAGATGACGCCCTGGAAGAATTGCGTGAAAACGGTACATTAGGTGAAATATCGCAAAAATGGTTCGATACTGATATCACCCAGCCATAATCGCGGCGTTTACCTTTAGACGACCAGCAACTGATTGCGGCCGTGGCACTGCCACGGCCGTTTCGCTTATAGCGACGTTGCGAAACTGACCTTGGAATAACCATGCTGAATGTGGAGTATATGTGGGGCCTGTTGCCGGTCCTACTGAGCTATTTACCGTTAACGCTGCAAATGGCGAGCATCGCCATGCTGTTGGCGCTGATCATTGCCTGCCTGTTGGCGGTCATCCGGGTGTCGCGAGTGCCGGTGTTGAACGGCGCGGCAATGCTGTTTATCTCGTTTTTTCGCGGAACGCCGCTGTTAGTGCAGCTGTTTTTGTTCTATTACGGCTTGCCCCAACTGATTAATGCGCTGATTTCCATCAACGGGGTAACCGCAGCGGTTCTGGGCTTAACGCTGCACTTTTCGGCCTACATGGCGGAATCCATTCGAGCGGCAATTGTCGGTATTGACCGCAGCCAGACCGAAGCGGCGCTGTCCATCGGTATGACCCAGTCTCAATTGATGCGGCGGATTATTCTGCCTCAAGCCACCCGTGTGGCAACGCCAACGCTGATGAACTACTTCATCGATATGATTAAAGCGACTTCCCTGGCGTTTACCCTGGGTGTCACCGAAATGATGGGCGCTACCCAAAAAGAAGCCTCGGGCAGCTTTCTCTATCTAGAAGCATTTCTGCTGGTGGCGATTATTTACTGGGTGGTGGTGGAAGCGCTTTCCTGGGGCCAGCGCCGTCTGGAAACGTATCTGAATAAGGCGTACCAGCGATGATCACCCTCGAATCTGTCAGTAAGCGTTTTGGCCAGCAGCCAGTATTTACCGACGTTGATTTGCACCTGGAGCAGGGTGAAATCATCGTCATTATTGGTCCCTCGGGTACCGGTAAATCAACCCTGCTGCGCTGTATTAACTTTCTAGAACGCCCAGAAACGGGACACATCACGGTAGGCGACTTAAGGGTCGATGCCCGGCGTGCTAGTCGTGCCGATATTCTGGCGCTACGCCGACGAACCGCTTTCGTATTTCAGAACTATGGGCTGTTTGCCAACAAAACGGCGTTAGAAAATATCAGCGAAGGCATGATTGTCGTGGATAAGCTGCCTAAGGCTCAGGCGCACGCTCGGGCAAGGGAGATTTTAGAGCGCATTGGCTTGGCCGATAAGGCGGATGCTTACCCAGCATCGCTTTCCGGTGGCCAACAGCAGCGGGTAGGCATTGGGCGTGCGATGGCCGCGAATGCCGATGTGATTCTATTTGACGAGCCAACCTCATCGCTGGACCCGCAATGGGTGGAAGAGGTGCTGAGCTTAATGAAACAGCTCGCCGCCGAGCAGCAAACCATGATTGTGGTCACCCATGAAATGCAGTTCGCCAGAGACGTCGCCGACCGGGTGGTATTTATGGATGAAGGGCAAATTGTCGAGCAAGGGCCGCCCGAAGCGCTGTTCACCAATCCTCAAGATGAGCGGACGCGGCGTTTTCTGCGCAAAATTCTGGCGCCAACGGGGCAGGCATTGCCATAACGGGTGAGTGGCAATCTGTGCGGGAAAAGCATTGACAAGCGCTGGCAAGCCCGCTTAACGCGTGATAGACTATGCCATCCTCTCAGACAAGACCCGTGGACGGGCAGATTTTGAACTGCTCGTTACACCATTTGGCAGTATTTTAATTGCTTCCAAATCAATTGGTTATTGTGGAAAGATTCTGACGGAAATGTCGTGGTGAAAGCCGACCGACAAACACATAGTTAATCCGTTGCCGTTTATTGGCAACCTTTATTCTCCAAGGAGATACCTGTGGCGAACAGCAAGCAAGCACGCAAGCGCGCCCGCCAGGCCGAGACTCGTCGCGTCCTGAAAGCCAGCCAGCGCAGCATGGTCCGCACCTACATCAAGCGTGTGATCAAAGCGATCAGCACCGGCGATCATGGCAAAGCGATGGAAGAGTTCCGGGCAATGCAGCCGGTTGTCGACCGCATCGCTGATAAAGACGTTCTTTCTAAGAAGAAAGCTGCACGTCTGAAAAGCCGCTTGAACAAGCGCATTAAGGCTCTGGCGGCGTAAGCCGGCAGGCGCCATAAAAAAACCGGCTGCGGCCGGTTTTTTTGTGTCTATACGTCGCGTTGCCCGCGGCGACTTTGGGTCTCTTGTTTTAGTCGCTATGGATTGAGTGATGACCGCCAACACACCACCGCAAGCAAATATGTCGCCCCCGCGCCGCGGGTTGATGCGCTCTGGGTTAGTGGTCAGTGCTATGACCATGTTGTCGCGTGTGATGGGGTTGGTGCGCGATGTGGTGGTTGCCACCTTCTTGGGGGCAGGCAACGGCTCGGATGCGTTCTTCGTTGCATTTAAAATTCCTAACTTTCTGCGTCGTTTGTTTGCCGAAGGGGCGTTTAACCAAGCCTTTGTGCCAGTGCTTTCAGAGTACTCAACCCAGCGCAGTAAGCAGGAAATTCGTGAGCTATTGAACGCGGTAGCGGGCAGCCTGACGGCTATTTTGGCGCTAATAACAGCGTTGGCGATGCTGGGCGCCCCGTGGCTGGTGTGGGTATTTGCTCCCGGCTTCGGGCGTGACCCCGAAAAGCTGGCCATGACAGCCGACATGCTGCGCCTGACGTTTCCCTATTTGCTACTGATTTCGTTAACCGCTTTTTCGGGTAGCGTGCTGAATACCTGGAACCGCTTTGCGGTGCCCGCGTTCACCCCCGTGCTGCTGAATATTTCGCTAATTGGCGCGGCGCTGCTGCTAATGCCGTTAATGGAAGAGCCCGCCATGGCGCTGGCCTGGGGGGTGTTGATTGCGGGTGCTGCCCAGTTAGCGTTTCAGGTGCCGTTTTTGCTGCGCCTTGGATTGTTGCCGACCCCGTGGCCAAATTTTGCCCACGAAGGCGTGAAGCGCATCCTGAAACTGATGGCGCCCGCGCTGTTTGGCGTGTCGGTATCGCAAATTAACTTACTGCTGGATACGGTGCTGGCCTCGTTGTTAACGGCGGGCAGCGTGTCTTGGCTGTACTATTCGGATAGGTTGGTCGAACTTCCGCTTGGGGTCTTTGGTGTGGCGATTGGCACGATTATTCTGCCTGCGCTTTCCAAGCGTCATGCGGAGCAGTCCACCGAACACTTTTCTGCAATGCTAGACTGGGCTATTCGCGTCGTGCTGCTATTGGGGGTGCCCGCCGCGCTGGCACTGGCCGTGCTGGCAGAACCGTTTTTGATTACCTTGTTCCACTACGGGGCAATGACCGATACCGATATTCAAATGGCCGCCATGAGCCTACGTGCTTACGCCTTTGGATTGGTGGCGTTTATGCTGATCAAGGTGTTAGCGCCGGGCTTCTTTGCTCGTCAGGATACTAAAACACCGGTCAAAGTGGGCATTATCGCCATGGTGGCTAACATGGTGTTCAACCTGCTGTTAATTTGGCCGCTTGCTCACGCAGGTTTGGCATTGGCGACTGCACTGTCGGCATTTTTAAATGCTGGGCTGCTGGGATATCTGCTCTATCGCCAGAAGGTGTTGATCTTTCAGCCGGGGTGGGGGCGCTACGCAGTACAACTGGTGGGCGGTAGCGCGTTGATGAGTATTGCGCTTTTTCTGGCTGCCCCCGCCTGGCAGGAGTGGCTTGATTTTGAACTGTGGCAGCGCATTCGCTGGGTAGCAGGGTTAGTGGTGCTGGGTGGTGGGCTTTATTTTGCCTGGCTGACCGCGTTTGGCCTGCGGCTGCGTCACTTTAAGATGAATAGCTGATGCGCAAACAGGCAGCGTTAGGGTGATAAATAAGGTGATGGCCGGGCGAACGTAATCTTACCCTGCACCTGATCAGCGCGTTCGTTATAATCAAATGCTTTTAGACGGCAAACGCTTTTAAAAAAGGCTTTTAAAAAAGAGGTGCCATGCACGTCATTCGAGGTCTGCACAATCTGACAGCGGCTCATCGAGGCTGCGTTGCCACCATCGGTAATTTTGATGGTGTGCATCGCGGCCATCAGGCGATCCTGCAGCAGTGCCGTGAGCATGCGGCGCGCTTGAAGGTGCCGTTGACCGTGGTGGTGTTTGAGCCTCAGCCGCGGGAGTTTTTTGCCGGTGATCAAGCACCGCCGCGGCTTACCCGCCTGCGTGAAAAAGTTCGCTTGCTGCGTGATCATGGTGCCGAACAGGTGCTGTGCCTGCCTTTCAACGATGCCTTGCGCAGCCTGACCGGGCGCGAGTTTATCGATCAAGTGCTAATTAAGGGCTTGGGGGTGAAGCATCTGGTGGTGGGTGATGACTTCCGCTTTGGCTGCGACCGCCGTGGTGACTTCGCCTTGCTTAAAACTGTCGGGCAGGTGGAAGGATTTGGTGTCGAACACACGCGCACCTTTAAAGTTGATGACGAGCGGGTATCCAGTTCACGCGTGCGTACCTTACTGGCCAGCGGTAACTTTGACGTGGCTGCACGCCTGCTTGGCAGGTCGTATTCACTGCATGGCCGTGTGGTACGCGACCAGCAGCTAGGGCGTACCATTGGTGTGCCCACTGCTAACCTGCCGCTGTTGCCTCAGCCATTAACGCTGCGCGGCGTGTTTGCTGTGGTGGCCGAGCTGGCTAATGGTCAGCGCTATCCCGCCGTGGCGAATGTTGGTTTTCGGCCAACGGTGGGATCTAAACGCCCCACGCTGGAAGTTCATCTGTTGGATTTTTCAGGCGACCTCTATGGTCAGCGGCTGACGGTTTACCCCTGCGCGCGTTTGCGTGGGGAAGTGAAGTTTGACGACTTTGATGCGCTAAAAACGCAAATTGAACACGATCAAGCCAGAGCGCGCCGCTACTTTGCAGCAGCGGGTGCTGGCTGCATGAATTCTCTTCCGCTGGCCTCGGCCCCGCTTGGGCGTGAGACCGCTTCTTCTGATTTCTCTTCGGCGGATAACGCCGCCGATGCTAACGACGGCTGACCGGACTATGGATTATAAGCACACGCTAAACTTGCCAGAAACCGACTTTCCTATGCGCGGCATGCTGCCGAAGCAGGAGCCAGGGCGCGTTTCTAAATGGCAGGATATGAACCTATACCAGCGCTTGCGCGATGCCCGCGCGGGTGCGCCGCTGTTTGTTCTGCACGATGGCCCTCCCTACGCCAACGGCAGCATCCATATTGGTCACGCTCTCAATAAAATCCTTAAAGACATTATTGTTAAGTCGAAGAATCTGGCGGGTTTTGATGCCCCTTACGTGCCAGGCTGGGATTGCCACGGTCTGCCTATTGAGCACAAGGTAGAAACCACCCACGGCAAACATTTGGCCGCGGATAAAGCCCGCGAGCTGTGCCGTGAATATGCCGGTGCGCAGATTGAAACGCAACTGGCTGACTTTGTTCGCCTGGGCATCATCGGTGACTGGGATCACCCCTACCGCACGATGGATTACGCTAATGAAGCAGGCGAAATCCGTGCCTTGGCGGAAATGGTGGATGCGGGTTACGTGTTCAAAGGCTTAAAGCCGGTTAACTGGTGCTTTGATTGTGGTTCGGCCTTGGCTGAAGCGGAAGTTGAATATGCCGATAAGAAATCCGACGCCATCGACGTCGCTTTCCCGGTAGAAGATGCCGACAAGCTAGCGGCGGCCTTTGGTCTAAGCGAATTGCCCAAACCTGCGGCGGTGGTGATCTGGACCACCACGCCTTGGACAATCCCCGCTAACCAGGCGCTGAACGTTCACCCTGAGTTTACCTATGCGCTCGTGGATACCGGCGATCGCCTGCTACTGCTCGCAGAAGAGCTGGTGGAAAGCTGTTTAGAGCGTTTTGAGCTGACGGGCAGCGTAATCGCTACCGCACAAGGTGCAGCGCTGGATCTGATCAATTTCCGTCATCCGTTCTATGACCGCCTCTCGCCGGTTTACTTAGCGGATTACGTTGAGTCCGAAGTGGGCAGCACGGGCATCGTTCACTCAGCGCCTTCTTACGGTATGGATGACTTTATCACCTGCCGTGAGCATGACATGAGCTTTGACGACATGCTTAACCCGGTGCAGGGGAACGGTGTCTACGCTGATGATCTGCCGTTCTTTGGCGGCCAGATGATCTGGAAGGCCAACCCGCACATCGTTGAGAAGCTGCGCGAGGTTAATGCGCTAATGGCGCACACGCCTATCAAGCACAGCTATATGCACTGCTGGCGCCATAAGTCCCCGGTGATTTATCGTGCCACCGCCCAGTGGTTTGTGGGCATGGATATTCAAGGTAAAGACGGTAAAACCCTGCGTGAGCGGGCGTTGGAAGGCATCGAAGCCACCGAATTTACCCCCGCGTGGGGCAAGGCGCGTCTGCATAGCATGATCGCTAATCGTCCGGACTGGTGTATCTCTCGCCAGCGCAACTGGGGCGTGCCGATTCCGTTCTTCTTGCATAAGCAAACCGGCGAGCTGCACCCCAAGACGGTTGAGTTGATGGGAGAGGCGGCTAAGCGCGTCGAGCAAGAGGGTATTGAAGCGTGGTTTAAACTCGACCCCGCTGAGCTACTCGGTGCCGAAGCTGCTGAGTACGACAAAGTCACCGATACATTAGATGTCTGGTTTGACTCCGGCTCCACGCATCGTCATGTGCTGCGTGGCTCGCATCCTCATGGTCATGAAAGCGGCCCGCGTGCTGATTTGTACCTGGAAGGCTCGGATCAGCACCGTGGCTGGTTCCATTCGTCGCTACTGACCGGTTCGGCGATTGATGGTCATGCGCCATATCGTCAGCTGCTAACCCATGGCTTTACCGTCGATTCACAGGGCCGTAAGCAGTCCAAATCGCTGGGCAATGTGGTCGCGCCGCAAAGTGTGATGGATAAGTTGGGCGCTGATATTTTACGCCTTTGGGTCGCGTCTACCGACTACTCCGGTGAAATGGCGGTGTCCGACGAAATCTTGAAGCGTACCGCCGATGTGTATCGGCGTATCCGCAACACCGCGCGCTTTTTGCTTTCTAACTTGAACGGTTTTGATCCGGCTAACGATCAGGTGGCCTTTGGCGATATGCTGGCACTGGATCAGTGGGTGGTTGACCGTGCGGCACAGCTGCAGGGGCGTATCGAAAAAGCCTATGAAGAGTACCGTTTCCTGGATGTGTATCAGCAGGTACACGGTTTCTGCGCACGGGAATTAGGCGGCTTCTACCTGGACGTCATCAAAGATCGCCAGTACACCACCCAAACGGATTCACTCGCCCGCCGTAGCGCGCAAACCGCGCTTTATCATGTGGTTGAAGCGCTCAGCCGCTGGATTGCACCGATCCTGTCGTTTACCGCTGAGGAGATCTACGAGCATATTCCTGGCAAGCGTGGCGACAGCGTACTGCTGGAAACTTACTACACAGGGCTTGGCACATTAGATGATGGCGCTGAGCTGGGCCGCGCCTTCTGGGATCAAGTGCTGGAAGTGAAGCAGTCGGTGAACAAGTGCTTGGAAGACGCCCGTAATGCCAAAGTCATTAAGGGCAGCTTGGCGGCGGAAGTTACGCTTTATGTGAGCGATGAACTGAACGCTACGCTGTCCAAATTGGGCGACGAGCTGCGCTTCGTGATGCTTACCAGTGAAGTCCATCTAGCACCGCTAGCGGATGCCGCCAACGCAGAAAGCACCGAGCTTGAAGGCTTGAAAGTGGCGGTTAGCGGAAGTGAGCACCAGAAGTGCGAGCGCTGCTGGCACCATCGTGCTGATGTAGGCACCCATGCTGAGCATGCCGACCTGTGTGGTCGCTGTATCAGCAACCTTCCAGAAGGCAGCGGCGAGATTCGTTACTATGCCTAACACTGCGTCAACCACCAATGATCCACACCAGCGGCCGCCGATGCGGCGGCCGCTGCGCTGGCTGTGGCTAGCGGTGGCGATCATCGTGTTAGATTTGCTGACCAAATACACCGCCAGCCATTTGTTGAATTATGCCCAGCCCGTTGAGGTGCTGCCGTTTTTCAACCTAACGCTGTTGCACAATACTGGCGCTGCGTTCAGCTTTTTAGCGGACCACCCCGGCTGGCAGCGCTGGTTTTTTGCGCTGATTGCCATTGGTGCCAGCATTGGCTTAACCGTTTGGCTTTCCCGCGTTAAGGCGGATGAAAAACTGCTGGCCGTGGCGTTGCCGCTGATTATTGGCGGTGCCCTGGGTAATCTGTATGACCGTTTAGTACATGGCTATGTGGTGGACTTTTTATCGTTCCATGCCGCTGGTTGGTACTATCCTGCCTTTAATGTGGCGGATATCGGCATTACGCTGGGGGCGGTGGGGTTAATTTGGGAGTCGATAATGGGTGATCGACGTCGTAAGAAAGCCGCGCTACAGCAGCGTGATTGAAAGCCATAGAGTGACGAGTGAGGAACCATGGACTACCTAATTGATGATGGTATGGAGATTACCCTGCACTTCACGCTGAAGCTGGAAGATGGCACGGTAGTCGATTCCACCAAAGAGAAAGCCCCGGCGACGTTCCAGTATGGCGACGGTAACTTGCCCCCTGGTTTCGAACACCCGATTAAAGGCATGGCCGCAGGCCAGAGCGGGTCGTTTCAAATCACACCTGAGCACTCCTTTGGGCAGCATAACCCGCAAAATATTCAAACGCTGAAGCGCGCCGATTTCGGTGATGAAGCGCCAGAAATCGGTATGGTGATGTCATTTGCCGATAAAGCGGGAACGGAACTGCCTGGCGTGGTCAAAACCATAGACGGCGACCGTGTGGAAGTGGACTTTAACCATCCGCTAGCAGGTCGCACGTTGACGTTTGAAGTCGATGTGCTGAACGTAACGCCCATCACCAAACACTGATTTTAAGCACTCGTTTTCATTTAACCGGCGATGCAAGTTGCATCAAGGCGCTTTTATGCAGTCATCAGAGTCCTCTCAGCCAATACAGATCAAGCTGGCGAACCCGCGCGGTTTTTGTGCTGGCGTGGATCGCGCGATCGACATCGTCAACCGCGCGCTAGATGTCTTCGGCCCGCCCATTTATGTGCGCCACGAGGTGGTACATAACCGCTTTGTGGTTGAAACATTGCGCGAACGTGGCGCGGTGTTCGTTGAAGAGCTGCATGAAGTGCCTGACGATGTGATCGTGATTTTCTCGGCTCACGGTGTCTCCCGTGCCGTGCAGCAAGAAGCTGAGCAGCGTGGTCTCAAAGTCTTCGATGCGACCTGTCCATTGGTTACCAAAGTGCATTTGGAAGTGTTGCGTTATGCTAAGCGCGGCCAAGAGTGCATTTTGATTGGTCACGAAGGCCATCCGGAAGTCGAAGGCACCATGGGGCGTTACGACACTTCCCACGGTGGCCAGATATACCTGGTCGAAGATGAGCAGGATGTGGCGAAGTTGGGCGTCAACGACCCGTCAGCGCTGGCGTTTGTGACTCAAACCACGCTCTCGATGGATGACACCGCTAAGGTAATTGATGCGCTGCGTGAGAAGTTCCCAGAGATTCAGGGGCCACGCAAAGATGATATCTGTTATGCCACTCAAAACCGCCAGGATGCGGTGCGTGAGCTAGCGGCAGATAGCGACTTAGTATTGGTCGTCGGCAGCCTCAATAGCTCCAACTCGAATCGCCTGCGCGAACTTTCCGAGCGGATGGGCACGCCTGCCTATTTAATCGATAATGCCGACCAAATTGCGCCAGCGTGGCTGGAAGGTGTTAGCCGTATTGGTGTCACTGCCGGAGCCAGTGCGCCAGAAGTGCTGGTGAAAGGTGTTATCGACAAGCTGCAAACATTTGGCGCAGAGGTGCCTGTTGAGCTGCAGGGCCGCGAAGAAAATATTACCTTCTCTATGCCGAAAGAGCTGCGTGAGCAGGTGATTGTAAGCGACTGATGCAAAGCATATCGGTTTGCGACATACTCAGGGTATGGGCTAACTGATATAGGAGCGCGTTCAGTGCCTTTGCCTTTTGCTAACCGTGCTGGGCGCCAGGAAGCTCGTCAGCACGGTTTTACGCTCATTGAAATGCTGATTGTCGTCGCTATCATCAGCATAGTGGCGGGCATTGCCTACCCCAGTTACACCCGCTATGTTGAGCGCTCGCTACGCACGGATGCCCATGCTGGTTTGCTGCAGGCCGCCGCCGAGCTTGAGCGCTGTTACTCCCGCCAATACGCTTATGCCGACTGCTCCTTTACTCCCTCTTCTCCCGATGGTAATTACACGATTACAGCCGATGACGGCAGTGAGGACGATGGCGGTTTTTTACTGACGGCGACAACATCACAAACTGACGGTTGTAGCAGCGATATTCAATTTAATGCGCGGGGCGAGCGCCTGCCTGAGGCGTGCTGGTAAATGGTTAGGCAAAGCGGCCTTTCGCTAATCGAGGCGCTTATCGCTCTGGTGATTTTAGCGTTTGGGTTAATAGGCGTTGCCGCGATGCAGGTGACAGCACTGCAAAGCGCTAGTGCAGGCTACACGCAGTCGCTAGCGAACGTCGCGGCGGTAGATGCCCAAGAGCGGATATGGGCAGCGCTTTCCTCATACCAAGACTGTGACACGATACCGTTAGCTACCATTGAGTCCGCATGGCACAGCCATTGGTTTGCAGAACAGGCGGCGCTTGGCTATGCCCAGGGGCAAGAGAGTCGTATCGACCGCCAAGGCTGCCGGTTTGATGTGGTGGTGCGCCTGCGGACTGAGCCTAATGAGTCCGACGATATCTTCAACTACGTGTTCCAACTTCCCAATCAGCCGTAAAGGTGGGCCTGCCATGGATGTGCAGCGCGGTTTTACGTTAACAGAACTACTGGTCGCCATGGCCATTGGTATGGTGGTGATTCTAGGTGCTGGACAGCTTTTCTTAAGCACCTTTCATACGTTTAAGCAGGTGGATCAATTGGGGCGGAATCAGGAAGCGCTTCTTTACGCGGCGACATCGATTACCGACACCCTACGCAGACAAGGCGCTACCGACTCAAACGGAGCGCCTTTTTTTCGCCTGCAGTGCGTGGTGATTGAAGCTGACTGTCGCTGCACGGTTCAGGATATGCAGGAGGCTCAGCCGCTGGTCACCTTTGATTATAACGCTGGCGCTAGCTGTGAGCGGGACGAACCGCTTGGAGCGCCCGCCACCAATGGGGTCAGCGTGGTGTCACTGCCATTAGGTCGGCAAGGGACCAATATCGATTTCCACGTTACCCATCGAGAGGCTGTTCTGCAGCCTACGTTTTCGGCTAGCCCATGAGATGTATGGAGTGTGAGCAGGGAGGCGATATGCAGCTTAGACCGCGAACGCAGGAGCAGGGCGCTGCGCTAGTTGTGGTGATGGCACTGTTAGCTAGCGCGTTGATTATTGGCGTTATCTGCGTTCAATCTGCGTTTGTGGATGAACGCTTAGCGAGTAATTACCGGGCGTCGACGTTAGCGCAAATGCGCGCTGAAATAGCCGCCTCGCAAGCAGTGGCTTCTTTTAGTGAATTGGAGTGGGGAGGCAACGTGCTCACCATCAATAGCGATCAGACTCTCCGCTGGGAAGATGTCGTAGCGCACCCATTAACCACGCTGCTGGGCGATGACTGCGAACACGATAGTTGCTTATTTACGCCCATTGAGCGTGACGGCCAACCTTGGGTAGTGGCGTTAGGTGCGGTTATTAGCGATGCCAATAGTGAAACGTTACTGGCACAGAGCCTACCTGTATTTATCAAAGTAGAGGAGAGTGAGGAAAGCCATCAGACACAGGCGACGGTGGTTTGGCATTAAGTGTACAATGACTTACCTTTTTTGACCTTTATCCAGCTGGATCCACACTATGAGTCAGACAGCCAAAACCCGCGTGCTGACCGGGATTACCACGACCGGAACGCCACATCTTGGTAACTATGTCGGGGCTATTAAGCCTGCCATTGAGGCAAGCCAAGACCCCAATGTACAGTCGTTTTACTTTCTTGCTGACTATCACGCGCTGATCAAATGCCAAGATCCGAAGCGTGTGCAAGAGTCGCGTCTGGAAATTGCCGCCACGTGGCTTGCGCTAGGGTTAGATACCGACAACGCCATTTTTTATCGTCAGTCGGATATCGCTGAAATTCCCGAATTAATGTGGATGCTTTCTTGTGTGTGCGCCAAGGGGCTGATGAACCGCGCCCACGCATACAAAGCAGCGGTCGCTGAAAATGAAGAAGCCGGTGACCAAGACCCCGATAAAGGCGTCACCATGGGCTTGTTCGGTTACCCGGTGTTAATGGCCGCCGACATCTTAATGTTTAATGCCAATAAAGTGCCGGTAGGGCGCGACCAAATTCAGCACATTGAAATGGCGCGTGATATCGCTGGACGTTTCAACCACATGTTTAAAGGCCAGTATTTCACTCAGCCTGAAGCCGTTGTGGATGAAAAAGGCGAAGTGTTGAAGGGCTTGGACGGTCGCAAAATGTCCAAAAGCTATAACAATACGATCCCGCTTTTCTCTAGCGAGAAAAAACTGCAGAAGCTGGTGCGCAAAATCAAAACCAACTCACTGGAACCCGGTGAGCCTAAAGACCCAGACACCTGCACGCTGTTCCAGATATTCTCAGCGTTTGCCAGCAATGAGGAAGCCGCTGCACTCCGCGAGCAGTACGTGGCAGGGATTGGCTGGGGCGACGCTAAGAACCAGGTGTTTGATTACTTGAATGCGCACTTAACCGCACCCCGCGAGCGCTACATCGCGCTCATGGAAGACCCCGCGCATATTGAAGCGGTGCTGCAAAAAGGTGCCGATCGCGCCAGAGAAGAAGCCGCCGTCACCATG
The DNA here is from genome assembly GCF_024182575.1 of Halomonas sp. MS1. Lineage (NCBI taxonomy): Bacteria > Pseudomonadati > Pseudomonadota > Gammaproteobacteria > Oceanospirillales > Halomonadaceae > Halomonas > Halomonas sp. MS1. The sequence continues at coordinate 767,626 of NZ_CP098926.1, read as the reverse complement.
GATCGCTTACGTTCCGCGGTAGGTTTAGGGCGCTTTGTTTAATATTCTTTAAAAGCATATGCACTGCTGAATAAAGAATTTCCAGCGTTCTACAGCCAGCGTTAGGCTTCTCATTATTGTCCAACTCAGCCAAGCGCCTGTTTCTAACAGGCGCTTTTGGCGTTGTTAGAAGGTGAGCTATGTCGACGATTTCTGCAGTGGCACCTAGTCAGAACCGGGTGCCATTACTCTCAACAGCAGCCATCGTGCTGGGCGCGGTGCTTATCGGTGTGGTGTTTGGCGCCAATATTGGTCTCTTAATGATTGTTGGCGGCTTGCTTGGGCTGGTGCTGTATCACGCGGCATTTGGCTTTACTGCTGCTTGGCGGGTATTTATCACCGAGCGGCGGGGACGTGGTTTGCGCGCCCAAATGGTGATGTTGGCGATTGCGGTGGTGCTGTTTTTCCCGGCGTTAAGCGCTGGTTCGCTGTTTGGCACTAGCGTGAGTGGTTTTGTTGCGCCGATTGGTATTTCGGTCGTGGTGGGGGCGTTTATCTTTGGTGTGGGCATGCAGTTAGGTGGTGGATGTGCGTCGGGCACGCTGTTTACTGCAGGTGGTGGTAATGCACGAATGTTAATTACGCTGCTGTTCTTTATTGTCGGGTCGGTGATTGGTTCAGCGCATTTTGCGTGGTGGCAGAGCTTGCCAGCGTTTCAGCCTGTGTCGCTGGTGAATGTAGCAGGTGCTGGCGGTGGTATCGCGATTAGTTTGGTGCTGTTTGCGACGATTGCTGCGTTTACTGTGATTATGGAAAGGCGTCGCCATGGCCACTTGGAGCAGGCACCACTGGTCGACAAGCCTGGCAGTCAGCGCTGGTTAACGGGGCCGTGGCCGTTGATTGCTGGCGCAGTGGCGCTAGCGCTACTCAATTTCGCAACATTGGCCCTTGCTGGTCGCCCTTGGGGTATTACCTCTGCGTTCGCGTTGTGGGGTGCGAAAGGGTTTGAACTCGTTGGTGGTGATGTCAGTCAGTGGGGTTATTGGCAAGCGCCGGGTAATGCTGCGGCATTAGAGGCGAGTGTATGGAGTGATATCACGACGGTGATGAACGTTGGCATCATGCTGGGTGCGCTTGCCGCAGCGAGCCTAGCTGGGCGCTTTGCTCCCAACTTCCGTATCCCGTTTAAATCCCTATTAGCGGCTGTTATTGGTGGCATCATGCTGGGGTATGGCGCGCGGCTGGCATTTGGTTGCAATATTGGCGCTTACTTCAGCGGCATTGCCTCTGGCAGCTTGCATGGCTGGCTATGGATGGTTGCGGCGTTCGCCGGCAACATGGTGGGCGTTAAGCTGCGGCCGTTCTTTTTTAACGGTGTTGAAGGCCGCCAACCTGCTGCTAAAAGCTGCTAGTGGTTGATCAGTTTTAATGCTTTTTATGAGCGCCTTGGTAGCTACCAAGGCGTTTTTTTATTGCCATTATTTATGTCCCTCCCACCTTTGTCGTACTAGCATGTTACATTATGCGAAACGCCGCCAACGCCCAGCGTTGCTGCATTGCAATAGCAATCGACATAAAAAGAGAGTGCCTATGTCTACGAAGAGTAAACGCCCCCTGTACATTCCTTACGCCGGTCCTTCTTTGCTTGAAATGCCGCTATTGAACAAAGGCAGCGCGTTTACTCAAGAGGAGCGGCTAGCGTTTAACTTGATTGGTTTGTTGCCGCAAAAAGTGGAGACCATTGATGAGCAGTTGTCGAGGGCTTATCGCCAGTATCAACAGTGTCATAGTGATTTAGAGAAGCATATTCATCTGCGTGCCATCCAAGACGACAATGAAACGCTTTACTTTCGCTTGGTCTCTCAGCATCTGGAAGAGATGCTACCGATTATTTATACCCCTACGGTTGGGCAGGCATGTCAGGAGTTCTCTAATATTTATCGCAATCACCGGGGGCTGTTCATCAGCTATCCGGATCGCGAGCATATGGACGATATCCTGCGCAGTGCCACCAAAGATAATGTGAAGGTGATTGTTGTCACCGATGGCGAGCGGATTTTAGGGCTGGGTGATCAGGGGATTGGTGGGATGGGCATTCCCATCGGTAAACTGGCACTTTATACCGCTTGTGGTGGTATTAGCCCCGCCTATACGTTGCCGATTATGATTGATGTGGGCACTAATAATCAGGCATTGCTGGAAGATCCTATGTACATGGGCTGGCGTCATGAGCGGGTTAGCCAGGAAGAGTACGATGCGTTTATGGGGGAATTTATTGCCGCTGTAAAACGTCGCTGGCCGAACGTTCTGCTGCAGTTCGAAGACTTTGCCCAGGCCAATGCGGTACCGCTTTTAGAGCGCTACCGTGACGATTTGTGCTGCTTTAATGACGATGTGCAAGGTACCGCATCAGTGGTGGTGGGCACCTTAATGGCGGCGTGCCAGGCCCGCGATGAAACGATTGCCCAGCAGCGCGTAGTGTTTGTTGGTGGCGGTTCGGCAGGCTGTGGTATTGCTGAGCAGGTGGTCGTGGCCATGCAGGCAGAGGGTCTGACTGAAAGCGAAGCACGGGCGCGAATATTTATTGTTGATCGAGATGGGTTGATGACCACTGATCAGCCTTGGCAGCGGGATTTCCAGCGCCGTTTGGCCCACGATTCTGAGCTGGTGGCTAACTGGAATGGTCAGGGGCTTGAAGAGACCATTGCCCAAATGAAACCAACGATATTGATTGGTGTGTGCGGCAAGCGCGGTATTTTCACCGAACAAGTGGTGCGCACCATGCACGCGGGCTGCGAGCATCCGGTGATTATGCCGCTGTCGAACCCTACTTCTCAGGCAGAAGCGGTACCCGAAGATGTGATTCGCTGGACCGACGGCCAAGCGCTAGTCGCGACTGGCAGCCCCTTTGCACCGGTGGTGTATAACGGCCGCACTTATCCAATTGCTCAATGTAACAATGCCTATATCTTCCCCGGTATTGGCTTAGGTGTGATTGCCGCGAATGCTAATCGCGTTACAGATGAAATGTTGATGAGCGCCTCTCGGGCGCTGGCGCGCGAAGCGCCGCTGGTTAAGGAGGGCAAGGGCGCACTGCTACCGCCGTTGTCGCGGATTCGTGATATTAGTAAATCGATTGCCTTTGAAGTCGCAGCCCAGGCCCAGCAAAACGGCGTGGCGCTTAAAACAAGCGGCACCGAATTACGTGAGCGTATTGAGAGAGCGTGCTGGTCGCCTGAATATCGTGCTTATCGCCGCAGGGCCTTCTAAGCTTAATAGCGAGAAGCCAAACAGCAAAACCAGGGCGCAAAAAAAAGCCCCCACCATGGTGGGGGCTATGCAAGCATTGGTAGGTTTTGCCTTTAAGCTGCGCCGATCATTTTGCGCAACACGTAGTGAAGGATACCACCGTGGCGGTAGTAAGCCAGCTCATTGACGGTATCAATTCGGCACTTGGCATCAACGGTGCGTTCCCCATCGTCATTTTTGATGACAATTTTCACGCTGCCCCCTGGGCTTAAATCGCTTAAGCCAGCAATTGATATTTCTTCATCACCGGTCAAACCAAGCGTTTCACGGCTTTCACCTTCAGGGAACTGCAGCGGTACCACACCCATGCCAATTAGGTTTGAGCGGTGAATACGTTCATAGGACTCGGCGATAACTGCGCGCACACCCAATAAGCGGGTGCCTTTTGCGGCCCAGTCCCGTGAAGAGCCGGTGCCATACTCTTTACCAGCAATCACCACTAGGGGAGTGCCTTCCTCCTTATATTTCATGGCGGCATCGTAAATCGCCATTTGCTCGCCGCTGGGAACGTGGCGGGTTTCACCACCAACAACCCCGTCCAGCATTTCATTTTTAATGCGCACGTTGGCAAAGGTGCCACGCATCATTACTTGATGGTTACCTCGACGTGAGCCGTAGGAGTTGAAGTCGACGGGCTTAACGCCGTGCTCTTGCAAGTAACGACCCGCAGGGCTGTCGGGCTTGATAGAGCCCGCTGGGGAGATATGGTCGGTCGTCACCGAGTCGCCTAGCAGGGCTAACACTCGGGCGTTTTCAACATCTTCAATGGCGTCCGGCTCACGCTCCATGCCTTCGAAAAACGGCGGGTGCTGAATGTAGGTCGATTCAGGCCACTGGTAAACTTTGCTTTCAGGAACGTTGATCGCTTTCCAGGTATCGTCGCCTTCAAATACCGCACCATACTCTTTGCGGAACATCTCGGTGTTGACCTGTTCAACGGCAGTGGCGATATCTGCTTGAGAAGGCCAGATGTCTTTGAGATAAACCGGGTTGCCGTCATTGTCCTGGCCGAGTGGGTCGGTCGTTAAGTTGCACTGTACGTTACCGGCTAACGCATAGGCGACCACCAAGGGGGGTGAGGCGAGCCAGTTCGTTTTGACTAGCGGGTGCACACGGCCTTCAAAGTTACGGTTGCCTGAAAGCACCGATGCCACGGCAAGGTCGCCGCTGTTGATCGCTTTTTCGATCTCATCGGGCAGCGGACCGGAGTTGCCGATACACGTCGTACAGCCATAACCCACTAAGTTAAAGCCCAGTGCATTCAGGTCATCGCTTAAGTTCGCGGCTGCTAAGTAATCGGTTACCACTTTGGAGCCGGGGGCAAGCGAGGTCTTAACCCAAGGTTTCGTGGTAAGCCCCTTTTGGCGTGCATTACGTGCCAGCAGCCCGGCTGCCATCATGACGCTGGGGTTGGAGGTGTTGGTACATGAGGTGATAGCGGCAATTACCACGGCACCTGGATCGAGGCTGAAATCCTTATCGTTAAGTTGAACGGTTTGGCTGGTGTCATGTTTAAAGCTGCGTTCAACCCCTACCGCAGTTTGACCGCCTTCCGAGGAGAATTCCCCGTTTGCGGTTGTGTCCGCGCTGGCGTCCTCTTGCATGAACTTGTCAAAGGCGGCGGCCATGTCTTTCAGTGCCACACGGTCTTGGGGGCGTTTCGGGCCAGCAAGACTCGCTTCTACTTCATCCATGTTAAGGCTGAGGGAGTCGGTAAAGATCGGCTCATCGCCAGGTTCGCGCCATAAGCCTTGCGCCTTGCTATAGGCCTCTACCAACGCAATCTGGCCATCTTCACGGCCGGTAAGGCGCATGTAGTTGAGCGTTTCGTCGTCGACTGGGAAAAAGCCACAGGTCGCGCCATACTCCGGTGCCATATTGGCAATAGTGGCACGGTCGGCCAACGGCAAATCTTTAAGGCCGTCACCGTAGAATTCAACAAACTTACCTACCACGCCTTTTTTACGCAGCATCTCAGTAACGGTAAGTACCAGATCGGTGGCGGTAATGCCTTCGCGCAGTTTGCCGTTCAGCTTGAAGCCAACGACTTCCGGAATCAGCATCGAGACCGGCTGGCCAAGCATGGCGGCTTCCGCTTCGATACCGCCGACGCCCCAACCTAGTACGCCCAGGCCGTTGATCATAGTGGTGTGGGAGTCGGTGCCGACTAAGGTGTCGGGGTAGGCAAACGTCTGGCCATCCTGCTCTTTTGTCCACACTGCGCGACCCAGGTACTCTAAGTTAACCTGGTGGCAAATGCCGGTGCCGGGGGGGACAACGCTAAAGTTATCGAACGCTTGCTGGCCCCAACGCAGAAACTCGTAGCGCTCACGGTTGCGCTGCATTTCGATATCGACGTTTTCTTGAAACGCGGCGGCATTGCCGAACTTGTCGACCATCACCGAGTGGTCAATAACCAGATCAACAGGAGAAAGCGGGTTAATGCGGGCGGGATCTTCGCCGAGCTTCTCAACGGCAGCGCGCATAGAGGCAAGGTCTACAACCCCGGGTACGCCGGTGAAATCTTGCATGAGGACACGGGCAGGGCGGTAGCCTATTTCACGGCTTGATTTGCCCTCTTTTTGCCAGTCCACTAGCGCCTGAATGTCCTCTTGATCAACACTTTCGTCATCGCCAAAGCGCAGCTGGTTTTCGAGCAGAATTTTGAGCGTTTTGGGTAGCCGGTCAATGTTGCCGAGCGCGTCGGCGGCTTTTGGCAGGCTATAGTAATGATACTGCTGGTTGCCTACTTCTAGCGTGGTGAGCGTATCGGGTATCTTGCCCATTGGTCTCTCCTTTGATTGCTTGGCCTTAAGCGAATTGCTGATCACAATTTGCTGATCGCAATGCTTAGGCGCGACGGTCACTGCTTTGCTTTAATGTGGCTTATCCCCAGTATGGCTTATCTTATTAATAGCACATGGGTGTTTCACCCCCGGCTTTCAAGGCGTCTTCGCCTAATCGCGAAGGCTAACCCTTGTAATTGCTTGTACTTGACGCCATTTCAGGCAGACTCTCTTGCAAACGATATCTGCTCAATTGTGACAAAGGTGGTGTCATGGAAACGCGTCATGAACGTTTAATTATTCTTGGTTCCGGCCCTGCCGGGTATACGGCAGCGGTTTACGCAGCCCGTGCTAACTTAAAACCGCTGCTGATTACCGGCCTGCAGGCAGGTGGCCAATTGACCACCACAACCGATGTCGATAACTGGCCCGGCGACGCACAAGGTGTTCAGGGGCCAGAGTTGATGGAGCGCATGAAACAGCACGCTGAGCGTTTTAATACGGAAGTGTTGTTCGACCATATCAATGAGGTCAGCTTAGGTGAGAAGCCGTATACCTTAAAAGGGGACAGCGGCATTTACACCTGTGATGCGCTGATTATTGCCACTGGTGCTAGCGCACGCTATCTGGGCTTGCCAACCGAGCAGCAATTTATGGGGCAAGGGGTGTCTGCTTGTGCTACCTGCGATGGCTTCTTTTATCGCAATCAAGAAGTGATTGTGGTGGGGGGCGGCAACACCGCTGTTGAGGAAGCGCTGTACCTTTCAAATATCGCCTCTAAGGTTACTTTGGTGCACCGTCGCGACACGCTGCGCGCCGAGAAAATCCTCCAGGACAAGCTATTTGAGAAAGTTGAAGCAGGCAAAATTGCCCTTGAGTGGTTCTACGAAGTGGACGAGGTGTTGGGCGATAACAGCGGTGTGACGGGCGTGCGCGTTAAGTCGACTAAAGATGGGGCTACCAAAGAGATTCACGCGCCCGGCTTGTTCATCGCTATCGGTCATAGCCCTAATACGGGAATTTTTGAGGGCCAGCTGGACATGAATGGCGGCTATATCAAGGTGACATCAGGCCTTGAAGGCAATGCTACCGCTACCAGCGTGCCAGGCGTCTTTGCCTGTGGTGATGTGATGGATCATATTTATCGTCAGGCGATTACCTCTGCAGGCAGTGGTTGCATGGCAGCGCTAGATGCTGAGCGCTATCTGGATGGCATCGCCTGAGTTAGCCGTGGTTAAACGCCTGTCGCGATCAACAATCGGCGGGCGTTTCATCGATGCGCAGGCGCCCCAGTCGGCTGAGCACGAGCACTTTTCCTGGAGCGCTTGCCGCACATATATAAAAACGGCCATTGAAGCCGTTTGCGTGGCCAAGCGTGCTATAGCTCACACGCCGCCTGTTACGATTATAAGTGACGGTAGTTGCCTGCTCTTTAGGAAAGACACGAACGATATCGCTGCTGGTTATTTGATTTATCGCGTCCCCCTTGATGACCAGTAGCGCGTTACTCCAGTCGCTGGTGCAGGTGTTTCTTTGCTGATTGGTTGGGCAAACCGTGGTCGTTTTACGCTGCGTGATGGCTGTGTTGCGAGCCAGCGAAAAGGCAGACTGCAATCTGTTAATATCGGCGGTAACGGCTGTGCTTCGGCCAAGTGCTTGAAAATTTGGCACTCCCCAGGCGGCTAAGGCTGAAATAAGCAGAAGAGCAATAATAAGTTCGATCAGGGTAAAGCCTTGGATACGCGTGTGTGGAACGCCGTTATTGTTAGCTGGCATGATGGCTCCAGGCGTGTGTTTTTTCTACAGCCTACCTCGCGGTGATCGTTTTTTATGTAAGCCAAAGCGGACAAACGTTGTGAGCAATTTCTTAATTATTGGCGGTGGCGTGATCGGTATGATGACGGCACTGCAGCTAGCAGATGCTGGCCAGCAAGTTACTTTAGTGGAGCGCGGCATTTGCGGGCAGGAGTCTTCTTGGGCCGGTGGCGGCATTGTCTCGCCGCTTTACCCATGGCGGTATGCGCCGCCCATCTCGCAACTTTCGCGCTGGTCAGAGGGCGTGTATCCCACGTTGTCGCTGCGCTTGTTGGAAGAAACCGGCATTGATCCTGAATATCGCCAAAAAGGGCTGCTCTATCTCAACGTTGACGATGCGGACACTGCGCTTGGTTGGGCGAGAGGCTTAGCCAAGCCGCTGGAGCGTGTTAGCGCTGAGTTTGTGCGTCAGAAGGAGCCCATGGTGGCAGCAGCGCAGGAGAGTGCGTTGTGGATGCCGACACTTGGCAGTGTACGCAACCCACGCCTTGGGCAGGCGCTGCGCGCTCGGCTGCTGGCAATGCCGAACGTTGTGCTGAATGAAGGCTGTGAGGTAAATAGTTTTATAACGCATGACCAACAGGTGTTGGGCGTTGCGACCGCGCAAGGGGAGCTGCGCGCTGAAAAGGTGGTGGTATGTGGTGGCGCCTGGACAGCCAAGCTGTTAGAAAGCTTAACGATTCGCCTGCCGGTACGCCCCGTAAAAGGCCAAATGATTGCTTATCAAGCGCCGCCAGGATTGGTGCAGCGCGTGGTATTGAAAGATGGTCGCTATATTATCCCGCGCAGTGATGGGTTGCTGTTGGTAGGCTCAACCTTAGAAGAAGCGGGTTTTGATAAAACGACCGATAGTGAAGCACTGGCGTCACTCAAACAGACCGCTGAAAGCATTGTGCCTGCGTTGTCAGATCACCCGGTTGCTTATCATTGGGCAGGGTTGCGCCCTGGCTCCCCGGACGGCATTCCATTTATCGGGGCGCTGCCAGGATGGTCCGGTGTTTATGTCAATGCGGGCCACTACCGCAATGGGTTAGTGCTTGCACCTGCGTCTACCCACGTATTGGTTGATCAGCTATTAGGGCGTGAGCCACTTATCGACCCAGCACCCTTTCAGCCGACGGTAGATCGATTAATCACGGATTTGGCATAGCTGATGACTGACGTTGTCTATCGGTAGCGGTTTTAATCGCGGTTCTGCTTATCTTGTTGCTCTTGCAAAAAACGATCCCGATGAGCGCTTGAGCAAAACCACTGTTCGCTATCGCGTAGGGCTTCCTCTTCCGGGACATGGACATCGCACCAGCGGCAGCGCACCATTTGTCCGCCTTCATGGCGTTCGGGTTCACTCTGTTGGTGGGAAAGTTTGCGCTCTCGGTAGAGACCATAAAGTTTCAGGCCCACATAGAACAGCACGGCAAAAATAATCAGCCGAATGATCAAAAGGTTCATCCTCTATGACTCCCATGGTGGGATGTAATAATAGCTAGAGTAACATGAGCGCCGGCTAACCTTTGCCAGTTGGCAGCCCTTGCGGGACAATGTACGTAGGTGAGCGGCAACGTGTTCTAAAGATTCTCAAGAGATTTTAACGCCCATGCAAGACTTAACGCTGGTAATGGCCCAACTCGACCCTTTAGTGGGAGATATTCCCGGCAATGCTGCACGCGCCATTGAAGCGGTGCGCGAAGCGAGGATCGAGCATGGGGCGGATATTGTTGTCTTCCCAGAGCTTTTTTTGTCCGGTTATCCACCGGAAGATCTGCTACTTCGCCCCTCGATGGAAGCTCGCTTGCGTGAAGCGCGGGCGAAGATGGCAGAAAAAATCGCCCGCGATGTGCTGGTGATTATTGGCTATCCGGGCGTTCGTGAAGGGAAGCGGTATAACCTGGCGGGTGTGCTGTATAACGGCCAATGGGAAGCGGAGTATGCCAAGCAGGCACTGCCGAACTATCAGGTGTTTGATGAGCAGCGCTACTTTACGCCGGGCACCAAACCGCTGGTTTACGAGCACAAAGGCGCCAAGCTAGGGCTGCTGATTTGTGAAGACCTTTGGGAAGGTACGCCTGTTAATGCTGCCCGCGAAGCCGGTGCAGAAGTACTGATCAGCTTAAACGCCTCGCCCTATCATCAGGATAAGCCCAGCGAGCGCTTGCGCCTGTTAGAGCAGCGTGCCCAGGATGTAAACCTCCCAATTGTGTATGTGAACACGATCGGCGGGCAGGATGAGCTGGTTTTTGACGGTGGTTCTAGCTGTGTAGACGCCCAAGGCGAACTTAAAGTGCTGGCGCCTTCTTGGCAAGCAGGCTTAATGCCCGTTCAACTGCTGCAAACGAGCGCTGATACCTGGGAACCCCAAGTAGGTGAAATTGAGCCAGAGGTTGAGCCTGAAGAGAGCCTTTATTGTGCGCTGGTGACAGGGCTGCGCGACTACGTCAACAAAAGTGGTTTTAAAGGCGTTGTTCTGGGGCTTTCCGGTGGTATCGATTCCGCACTTTCCTTAGCGATTGCCGTCGATGCGTTGGGGCCCCAGCGTGTGCAAGCAGTGATGATGCCTTATCACTATACGGCGGATATCTCGAAACAGGACGCTGCTGAGCAGGCTGACATGCTGGGCGTTCATTATGACGTAATGCCTATCGAGCCGATGGTCGACGCGTTTATGGGCACGCTAGCAGAAAGTTTCGCGGGCACCGAGCGGGATACCACTGAAGAGAACCTGCAGTCGCGCTGTCGCGGCGTTCTGCTGATGGCGATCTCCAATAAGAAAGGCCTGATGGTGCTTACGACCGGCAATAAAAGCGAAATGGCCGTGGGTTACGCCACGCTTTATGGCGACATGGTGGGTGGCTATAACGCCATCAAAGACGTCTACAAAACCTGGGTGTATCGTTTGGCCCGCTGGCGTAATACCCAGTCGCCTGCTATTCCAGAGCGAGTGATTGAGCGCCCGCCCAGTGCGGAGCTAGCTCCCGACCAGCAAGATAGCGACTCGTTGCCTGATTACGACGTCCTAGACGCCATTTTGGTGAGCTACATTGAAGGCGATATGAGTGCTGAGGCCATTATCGCCGCTGGGTTTGATGAAGAGGATGTTTATAAAGTAGTGAAGCTTGTTGATCGCTGTGAATATAAACGCCGCCAAGCCCCGGTCGGAGTGCGGGTGACGCCCAGAGGGTTTGGGCGCGACCGGCGCTACCCGATTGTTAATGGCTGGCAGCCTGGCGACTAAGCATCAAAAACGCCCTAAATCGTGCTTCTGCATGATTTAGGGCGGTTGTGACACCTTTCTGATCCTGTGCAGATTGGATCGATCGTTATGTTACAGGCGCTTATTTACAAGTGCTTAGGCTTGAAACGACCATTGCTAAGCTGCTCATGGTTTGGCGCATTTTCGCGCAGCACGGTAAGCACTTCGTTGGCGCGATCGTCCATGCCAAGTCCTTGATAGCCTTCTACCATGGTTGCCAGCGCGTCACGCGTTGCGTTGGACTCCGGGTAGTTTTCAATCACCCAGCGACCTCGTTCAACGGCGGCCAGGAAGGCACCGCGACGCAAGTAGTAATCGGCAACGTGCAGTTCATGGCGTGCCAGCAACTCACGTAGATACACAATGCGTTGCTGGGCATCCGGGGCATATTCGCTTTGGGGAAAGCGCTGAATTAATTCGCGGAAGTCGTTGTAAGCATCCCGTGAAGCACCCAAGTCACGCTTAGAAATATCAATCAGGCGCAAGCGTTCAAGGCTAAATCGCCCTGCCTGCCAAGCGGAAAGGCCGCGCAGGTAGTAGGCGTAATCCACTTGAGGGTGATCTGGGTGCAAGCGAATAAAGCGGCTGGCCGCGGCGCGTGCCTCTTCCCAATTGCTGTTTTCGTAGTAAGCGTAAATTAGCTCAAGCTGAGCTTGTTCGGCATGGGGGCCAAATGGGTAGCGGGTATCAAGCGCTTCCAGTCGCTCAATGGCAATTGGGAAACGGTTGCTATCCAGCGCTGTGCGGGCAAGTTCATAGAGCTCGCGTTCTTGCACACCTGAGAATTCATCCTCTTCTTCAGGTGTGGTGTCGTTACTGGCACAGCCTGCCAAAAGGGCAAGGCTTAAGGCTAGAACGCCAAAGCGGTTGGCAGCGGAAAAAGCGCGCATCATCATCCTCGTTGCAAACAAGCCTCAATCACCGAAAAGCGACGATGGCCATAAGTAGAAATGGTAGAATAGGTCGCAGTTCGCCCACTATAAATCACCTAGACGCAAAACGCAGGCTTAGCGACACTCTAATGCCGTTTGAAGAGTTAAAAAGCATTATAGGGTAGCCGCGGTGTTTGCGTCTTAAAGAGGTTGTTCATGTCTCGTATTGTTGAAGCCACGCAGCGAGTACCCGCGACATTAGCTGGCGCGCGTTTAGACCAAGCCGCCGCTGAGTTGTTCAGCGATTATTCCCGCGAGCGTTTGAAAGCGTGGATCAACGCCGGTGAGCTCACCGTCGACGGCGCTAAAGTAAAACCGAAGGCCAAGCTGCACGGCCACGAAATATTAGCGCTAAAAGCGACTATTGAAGACGATACTCGTTTTGAGCCCCAAGATATTCCGCTTGATATCGTTTATGAAGACGACGCGGTGATAGTCATCAACAAGGCCGCTGGCATGGTGGTTCATCCCGCCGCGGGCAACCCTGATGGCACGTTGTTGAATGCGTTGCTCCATCATCATCCTGCACTGGCAGAAGTGCCCCGGGCGGGAATAGTCCATCGCCTGGATAAAGACACCACTGGTCTAATGATGGTGGCAAAAACATTGCCCGCACAAACGACGCTGGTTGAGCAGCTGCAGGCGCGCAGCGTTTCTCGTCAATATGATGCAGTGGTGATTGGCAAGCCCGTGTCGGGTAGCACCATCGACGCGCCCATTGGTCGGCACCCAAAAGACCGCAAGCGCCAAGCGGTCACGGCTTCTGGGAAACCGGCAGTGACTCACTTTCGGGTGGTTGAGCGTTTCCGCGCGCATACCCATGTGCGTTGCCAGTTGGAAACCGGGCGTACCCATCAAATTCGCGTTCATATGGCTCATGCCCGCTACCCATTGATTGGCGATCCGCTCTATAGTGGTCGTGCTAAGCTGCCGCCGGGTGCTGCTGCGCCGTTAAAAGAGATTTTGCGTGAATTTCCGCGTCAGGCGCTGCATGCTCGGAAGCTCAGTTTTGTGCATCCGGTGAGTGGTGAAACACTTACTTTTCATGCCGACTTGCCCGATGATCTACTGATGTTGTTGGATTACCTGCGTGAAGATAGTGAGACCATGAGATGAGCGACGCGATTGATCTAAAGCCCACGCTACTGTTGCCTGATTGGCCAGCCCCCGCAAATGTGCGGGCGTTTGTGACCACTCGGGAAACAGGGCCGAGCCAGGATGATTTTGCCGCTTTCAATCCAGCGAGCCACGTAGGCGATAATGCTGATCATGTCGCGCTATGTCGGCGTTTGTTGCACAAAGAAATCGGCGATGATCGACCGTTGCTGTGGCTTAACCAAACCCATGGCGCACGCGTTCAGCAGGCGTATCAAGACGATACACCGGAAGCAGACGCCTCGGTTGCCAGCAGCAACGACTATGCCTGTGTGGTGTTAACCGCAGACTGCCTGCCGGTGATGTTCTGCAATCGCCAAGGGACTCAGGTAGCCGTTGCCCATGCGGGCTGGCGCGGGCTGGCGGGTGGCGTGTTGGAAGCGACCGTCGCCGCGATGAACTGCGATTCCGACGACATTTTGGTGTGGTTAGGCCCGGCTATTTCGAATGCCCAGTTTGAGGTAGGACCAGAAGTCTATGGTGCCTTTGTTGCGGTACACCCTGAGACCGCTGAAGCGTTTGACCACAGCCCTTATCGTCTTGGTCACTATATGGCGGATCTTTATCGCTTGGCGCGCTTTCGTTTAGAAGCGCTGGGGATCCATCACATCAGTGGCGGCCACTTCTGCACTGCCTGCGAGTCGCGTTTTTACTCCTACCGCCGAGACAATGGCAACACTGGACGCATGGCAAGTGTGATCTGGATCAATTAAGCAGGCTATTCCTTCGCGCTTGTTATGCACCGCTCTTGAAATGCGTGGAATTGACTCCATTAAACTTGTCAAGCTAAACGTTTTTAGCACATTAAAGACAAGTTATTGGGAAACACCGTGGGTCTAAACGCACGGCACCCCCAGGAGGAACTCCATGCGATTCGATAAATTTACTGCCAAATTACAGGCCGCTATTTCTGAGGCACAATCCCTTGCGGTTGGGCACGGCCATAATCAGCTTGATCCCGCGCACTTATTGCTTGCGTTACTCGATACCAAAGACACTGGCATCAAAGCCCTGGTTGAAAAAGCTGGAGGCAGCAGCTCGCGCCTGCGCGACGGTTTGCAGAAGCAGCTAGATGACTTACCTAAAGTGAGCCAGTTCGACGGTGACGTTCAGCCATCTCGCGACTTCATTAAACTATTCAATTTAACTGACCGGGAAGCGCAGAAACGCGGCGACCAGTTTATTGCCAGTGAATTGGTACTTCTGGCTGCACTGGAAATGAACAGTGCGATTACCAAGCTGATGAAAGAGGCAGGGCTCAACCGGAAAGCCCTGGAAGCCGCAATCAATAGCTTGCGCGGTGGTGCTAAGGTCGACGACCCGAATGCCGAAGACCAGCGCGAAGCGCTTAATAAATACACCATGGATCTAACCCAGCGTGCGTTAGATGGCAAGCTGGATCCGGTGATTGGTCGTGATGATGAAATTCGCCGCACGATTCAGGTACTGCAGCGTCGTACCAAAAATAACCCGGTACTGATCGGTGAGCCAGGGGTGGGTAAAACCGCCATTGTTGAAGGGCTGGCCCAGCGTATTGTGAACGGTGAAGTGCCTGAAGGCTTGAAAGAGAAGCGCGTCCTTTCCTTGGATATGGGCTCACTGCTGGCTGGCGCTAAATTCCGTGGTGAATTTGAAGAGCGTCTGAAAGCGGTGCTCAAAGAACTTTCCCAGGAAGAAGGCCGGGTCATCCTGTTTATTGATGAGCTGCACACCATGGTGGGCGCGGGTAAGGCTGAAGGTGCGATGGATGCAGGCAACATGCTTAAGCCTGCGCTGGCGCGTGGTGAACTGCACTGCGTAGGCGCGACCACCCTGGATGAGTACCGCAAATACATTGAAAAAGACGCCGCGCTGGAACGTCGCTTCCAGAAGGTGTTGGTCGATGAGCCCTCTGAAGAGGACACGGTAGCTATTCTGCGCGGCTTAAAAGAGCGTTACGAAGTCCACCACGGCGTGGATATTACCGATTCAGCGATCATTGCCGCGGCTAAGCTCTCTACCCGCTATATCACTGATCGGCAGTTGCCCGATAAAGCCATTGACCTGATCGACGAGGCAGCGTCACGTATCCGCATGGAGCTGGACTCTAAGCCTGAAGAGATGGATAGGCTGGATCGTCGGCTAATTCAGCTGAAAATGGAGCGCGAAGCGCTTAAGAAAGAGACCGACGAAGCCACTAAGAAACGCCTTGAGGCGCTGAACAACCAGATCCACGAGTTAGAGCGCGAATACGCTGACTTGGATGAAATCTGGAAAGCTGAAAAAGCCAGCATTCAGGGCGCAGCGCAGTTTAAGGCGGAGCTTGAGCAGGCGCGCATTGACCTTGAACAAGCGCGTCGCCAGGGCGACCTAGGTCGTATGTCAGAGATTCAGTACGGCAAAATTCCGGCGCTTGAGAAGAAAATCAGCGAAGCGGGTGAAGGCGAAGCTGATATTGCCAGCCACCAGCTGCTGCGCTCAAACGTTACCGAAGAAGAGATTGCCGAGGTGGTTTCTCGCTGGACGGGCATACCGGTCTCCAAAATGTTGGAAGGCGAGCGAGACAAGCTGCTGCGCATGGAAGAAGCGCTGCATGAGCGAGTGATTGGCCAGCATGAAGCGGTAGAGGCAGTGGCTAACGCCGTGCGCCGCTCGCGGGCAGGGTTGTCTGACCCCAATCGACCCAACGGCTCGTTCCTGTTCCTCGGCCCAACTGGGGTGGGTAAAACAGAGTTATGTAAGTCGCTGGCTAACTTCTTGTTCGATACTGAAGAGGCAATGGTGCGTATCGACATGTCGGAGTTTATGGAGAAGCACTCCGTGGCTCGCTTGATTGGTGCGCCCCCAGGCTATGTAGGTTATGAAGAGGGTGGCTACTTAACTGAGGCGGTGCGTCGTAAGCCCTACTCGGTACTGCTACTGGACGAAGTGGAAAAAGCGCATCCGGATGTGTTCAATATCCTGCTGCAAGTGCTGGAGGATGGCCGCTTAACTGATGGGCAAGGTCGTACAGTCGATTTCCGTAATACGGTGATCGTGATGACCTCTAACATGGGCTCGGACATCATCCAGCGCATGGGGGGAGATGATAGCGACTACGAAGTCATGAAAAATGCAGTGATGGAAGTGGTGGGTAACCATTTCCGCCCTGAATTGATTAACCGCATTGATGAGGTGGTGGTGTTCCACGCCCTTGGCCAAGAGCAAATTCAGGCGATTGCCGGTATTCAGTTAGAGCGTTTGAAAGTTCGCTTAGCTGAGCATGACCTGAGCCTGGAAATTAGCGATGACGCTATGGCCCAGCTGGCGGTGGTCGGTTTCGATCCGGTTTATGGCGCAAGGCCGCTGAAGCGGGCGATCCAAAGCCGCATCGAGAACCCATTGGCTCAAGACCTGCTGGCGGGCAAGTACGCCCCTGGCGACACTATTCATATCAGTGCGAGTGAAGGCAAGCTGGTATTTGAGTAATTTACGCGTGGGCAATTAAAACGCCTACGTTCTCAACGCGTCTGCGCAGTGATCCTCAGCAAGCCTGCGCAGTGAACCCCAGCTAGCCTGCGCAATGAAATAGGGCAAAAGCCTCGTTAGCTCTGCTAGCGGGGCTTTTTTAATGGCTAACTGCGACGTTTGTTGCGTTTGTCCTGATCGGAGGTTGACAGGCTGAGGGCGCTAATGGAATCTTGTGTGTTCCTGATTTGCGGGCGCGGAACCAACGGGCAACCCCTAATCCCCGCGCGAAGGGTAGGCGAAAGCCTTTACCCGCCGAAGGACTTCCGGGCTTGGGCTAACCGCCCGACCTGGCCAACGCCCCGACACGGCAAACCGTCGTGTAAGGTAGCTACTGGCGTATTTGATGATATACCGGTGCTTCCGATGAGAGTGCAGGCCCTAACCGGGCCATATGCCAGGGTTTGGCATCAGGTGCCGGCATGGGCCGGCAGCGGCATACCGCCGCACTCGACACCGCAGGATGTCCTGCGGATCGCACTCGAGACCTCCAGGGGAGAAACACAGTGGAACTGCTTTCCGGCGCAGATATGATCGCCCGCTTCTTGCAGGATGAGGGCGTAGAGTACATTTATGGTTATCCCGGCGGCGCGGCGCTGCACATTTACGATGCGCTGTTCCGCCAGGACAAGGTGAAGCACATTCTCGTGCGTCACGAACAGGCTGCAACTCACGCAGCAGACGGCTATGCCCGTGCGGCGGGTAAGCCAGGCGTGGTGCTTGTCACCTCCGGTCCTGGTGCTACCAATGCGGTTACCGGCATTGCGACTGCCTATATGGATTCGATTCCAATGGTCGTGTTGTGCGGTCAGGTCATGAGCCACCTGATTGGTGACGATGCCTTCCAGGAAACCGATATTGTGGGGGTGACTCGCCCCATCGTGAAGCACAGCTTCTCAATTCGGCATCCGTCTGAGATTCCAGAAGTGCTGAAAAAAGCCTTCTATCTCGCGGCGACTGGTCGCCCGGGTCCGGTCGTGGTCGATATTCCTAAAGATATGACGGCACCGACCGAGCGCTATGAGTACGTCTACCCGAAAAAGGTCAAGATGCGCTCCTATAACCCGGTTACCCGGGGGCATACGGGGCAAATTAAAAAAGCCGTTGAGTTGATGCTGAAAGCCAAACGTCCGGTGTTCTATACCGGCGGTGGCGTGGTAACTGGCAAGGCAAGCGAAGGGTTGACCGATTTGGTCAAACAGCTCGGCTTCCCCATTACCACAACGCTGATGGGCATTGGCGCCTATCCGCAAAGTGATCGGCAGTGCCTGGGCTGGTTAGGGATGCACGGCTCGTATGAGTCCAATATGGCCATGCACCATGCGGATTTGATTATCGCTATTGGCGCGCGTTTTGATGACCGAGTGACCAACAACACGTCGAAGTTCTGCCCCACGGCAAAAATCATTCACGTGGATGTGGACCCAAGTTCGGTATCTAAAACCGTACGCGCAGATGTGCCTATCGTTGGGCCAGCGTCTAGCGTCATTAATGAAATGATCAGCCTGGTTCAGGGGCAGTCAATTTCGCAGCCTGAAGCGCTGACCGAGTGGTGGCAAAAAATTGACGGCTGGCGCGCCGAGCGTGAAGGCAAGCTATATGAGCCTTCTAAGCCAGGCGAAGTGTTGAAGCCACAGGAAGTTATCGAAGCGCTATGCCGTGTTACTCGCGGTGAAGCCTACGTGACGACGGATGTTGGCCAGCACCAGATGTTTGCTGCTCAGTACTACAAGTTTGATAAGCCTAACCGTCTGATCACCTCGGGTGGTTTGGGCACCATGGGCTTTGGCTTCCCGGCTGCCATGGGTATCAAGCAGAACTTCCCTGACGACGACGTCGTGTGTGTAACAGGGGAAGGCAGCTTCCAGATGATGATGCAGGAGCTCTCTACCTGTAAGCAGTACGGCGTGGGCGTCAAAATTGTAAACCTCAACAATGCATCGCTTGGCATGGTGCGGCAGTGGCAGGATTTGAACTACAAGTCCCGTCATGCGCACTCCTATATGGAGTCGCTGCCAGACTTCCACATGCTCATTGAGGCTTACGGATTTACCGCAATCACCGTGAATACCCTTGATGAGTTGGAACCGGCGCTAGAGCGCGCCTTTGCCGACAAGCATGAGCTGGTGTTCCTGGATGTGAAGGTTGATCCCTTTGAGCACGTCTATCCGATGCAGGTGCCGCTAGGTGCCATGCGTGACATGCTGCTGTCTAAAACGGAGCGTACCTGATGCGTCATATCATCTCGATTCTGATGGAAAACGAACCGGGTGCGCTGTCACGTGTGGTCGGGCTGTTCTCCCAGCGTAACTTCAACATTGAAACGCTGAACGTTGCACCGACCGAAGACCCGTCGCTGTCACGCCTGACGGTGACCACCGTGGGTGATGACCGAGTGATTGAGCAAATCACCAAGCATCTTAATAAGCTGATTGATGTGGTGAAGCTGGTCGACCTGACGGAAGGTAACCACATTGAGCGTGAGCTGATGTTGGTGAAAGTAAAAGCGTTAGGCGCTGCCCGCGATGAAGTGAAGCGTACGGTGGATATTTTCCGGGCGCAGATCGTCGACGTAACGCCAAGCCTTTATACCGTTCAGATTACCGGTGACGCCGCTAAGTTGGATGCTTTTCTACAGGCCATGGCGCCGGTAGGCATTCTTGAAGTGGCGCGTACCGGGGTGTCCGGTATCGCTCGCGGCGATAAAGTTCTATCGTTGTAAACGCAACATGCTAGCTGAATCTGTCGTTGGCAAAGCCGTCCTTATCAGGGCGGCTTTTTTTGTATCCTTTAAGCACACGTTAACCTGGTGTCACAGTCGCCCAAAACGCGTCAATCATCGGATTTTTGAGGCGTCGGTTAAGCACGCAAACTCCGACATCGTAGTGGGGGAGCTCGGGTTTTACGCTGAGCACTTGCACACGTTCGGACAGCGGGCTGTTATCTAGCACGATTTTGGGTACCACTCCCACGCCAAATCCCAGCCCCACCATACTTACAATTGCTTCGTGCCCAGCTACTTGAGCATAAATGCGCGGCGTAATGCCCATCGCTTTAAACCACGTGTTGGCGTACTCCCTTGACAGCCCAGCCTCTGAAAGAATCATCGGGACATCACGCCACTGCTCGGCTGTTGAGCTTTCCGGCTGACTGGGCAGCCAGTTGTGGGCTTCTGTAGGTGCAATAAACAGCAGCGGCGAGCGGGTAAGCGATTTAAAGGCCAGAGCGCTGGGTGGAATCCGCGGACGGGGGGTAATGGCCATATCGTCTGCGCCTTCCAGCACCCGCGACATGGCATCGGCGGGGTCACCGGTATGCAGCTTTAATTCGATACCAGGGTGCCGAGTACGCACATCACTCAGTAGTTCGTAGAGAAAGCTGTAGCTCGCGGTTACCGAACAGTAAATGCTTATTTCGCCACTCAGCTGTGCCACCGTGGCGGCCAGTGTTCGCTTCTGCATTTCCCATTGCTCTAAGGTCTCTTTTGCATAGCGCTGAAACGCTAAGCCTTGAGGAGTTAACGTGACATGGCGATTGTCGCGCTCAAATAGTTGCGTGCCTAGCTCGCCTTCAACCTGCTGAATTGAGCGGCTTAAGGTGGATGGGCTGATATGACAAAGCTCGCTGGCGCGGCCAAAGTGCAGCGTCTCGGCCAGCGTTACCACATGCTTTAATAAGCGAAAATCCATAGAAGCCCACTTTTAAGATCGACGTTTCATAATTAGAAATAGTATGTTGCAAATATAGCGTTTTACGCAATGGTGGCGGTGGCGTAGAGTGATCTCAACGCCAAAGCCCAGTGCTGCAAAAGACGGCACGGGTGGCCATCAACGCTGATACGACATATATAAATTATTCCTATATAACGATCATTTTTTGATCAAATTCGATTTTTGGAGTCTCGCTATGCACGTTTATTACGATAAAGATTGTGATCTGTCCCTCATTCAAGCCAAGAAAGTCACTATTGTTGGCTATGGTTCGCAAGGCCATGCCCATGCGAATAACTTGAAAGAGTCTGGCGTCGACGTCACGGTTGCTCTGCGCAAAGGTTCTTCCTCTGCCGCCAAAGCAGAAGCGGCAGGCCTGAAAGTGGCAAGCGTTCCAGAAGCGTGCAAAACCGCAGACGTTGTCATGATTCTGGCGCCGGATGAGAATCAAAAAGCGATCTACGAGCAAGAAGTAGAGCCGAACTTGAAAGAAGGCGCGACCTTGGCCTTCGCTCATGGCTTTAACATCCACTACAACCAAATCGAGCCGCGCAAAGATCTAGATGTCATCATGATCGCGCCGAAAGCGCCAGGTCACACGGTTCGTTCTGAGTTTGTTAAAGGTGGCGGCATTCCTGACTTGATCGCTATCCACCAGGATGCATCTGGTAATGCCAAAGAATTGGCGCTTTCTTACGCGGCAGGCGTCGGTGGCGGCCGTAGCGGTATCATCGAGACTACCTTCAAAGATGAGACCGAAACGGATCTGTTTGGCGAGCAAGCAGTTCTGTGTGGCGGCGCAGTTGAGCTGGTTAAAGCTGGCTTTGAAACGCTGACTGAAGCAGGCTATGCGCCAGAAATGGCTTACTTCGAGTGTCTGCATGAGCTTAAGCTGATTGTTGACCTGATGTACGAAGGCGGCATCGCCAACATGAACTACTCCATCTCCAACAATGCGGAGTACGGTGAGTATGTGACTGGCCCTGAAGTGATTAACGATGAGTCTCGTGCCGCAATGCGCAATGCACTCAAGCGTATCCAAACGGGTGAGTATGCCAAAATGTTCATCCAGGAAGGTAACACCAACTACCCGTCGATGACGGCACGTCGTCGCTTGAATGCTGAACACGAAATTGAGCAAGTAGGTGCTAAGCTACGTGGCATGATGCCGTGGATTGCTGCCAACCAGTTGGTTGATAAATCGAAAAACTAAGCGGTTAGCGTGTTAGTACGCTAGTTAAAGTCTCGGGGCGCACATTGTTGCGCCCCGAGTCGTTTGGCGTCGCATGCTGCAATTGACTGGCTGAGTTAGCGTCACCGTGTAGAATGAAAAGGGATCACTGTTCTTGTGCCTTCACTTCAAACGGATGATATTTATGACCCAGGATGCTCGCGATCAAGAGCGTAAACAGGCCCCGCAGTCAGTGCCTCAAGAAGGCCAGAAAACAGAAGCTAGTGGTACTGGAGAGCAAGAAGACGCTAGTCACGAAAAGGTAAGTAATGGCAGCGTAAGTCATGACAACGTAAGTAATGAAGATCTTGCTAGCGTTTTTTTGCGCGAAACCGAAGTAGTTGAAGAAGCGGTTGAAGACGGTAAGAAAATTCGCCGAAAAGGCATTTACTTATTACCTAACTTGTTTACTACGTCTGCGCTGTTTTCAGGGTTCTTCGCGGTGGTAGCTGGCATTAACGGAGAATTTACTTCGGCAGCAGTGGCAATTTTTATCGCCATGGTGCTTGACGGGCTTGATGGTCGTGTTGCCCGTATGACCAATACCCAAAGCGAGTTTGGCGCCGAGTACGATAGCCTTTCCGACATGATCTCGTTCGGTATGGCGCCTGCATTGGTGGCCTTTACCTGGATTTTGCAAGATATCGGTAAAACTGGCTGGGTGGTGGCATTTCTTTATGTGGCTTGTGCTGCACTGCGCCTGGCGCGCTTTAACGTACAGATTGGCAGTGTTGATAAGAAATGGTTTATCGGCTTGCCAAGCCCATCCGCTGCCGCTTTAGTGGCTGCAAGTGTGTGGACCTTCCATAGTTTTGATGCGGATGCGGTAGGTTTTAAGCTGCTAATGCTGTTTGTTGTAGGGGCTGCGGGTGTGCTCATGGTTAGCAATATTCGTTATTACAGCTTTAAAGACCTCGATTTCAAAAAGCCTGTACCTTTTGTTGTGCTTCTAGCGGTAGTGCTAGGGTTCGTAATGATCTCAGTGGAACCATCTGTAATGCTGCTACTGCTTTTTGGTGCTTATGTGTGCTCAGGCCCGGTATTGGCCGTTATGCGCAAGGCCAAGCCTAAAAGCTAAAGTTTATTCACATTTTCCCAAAAAACCACTTGCCAAGACGGCAGCGAATCCGTAAAGTACGCATCCGCTGCCGGGGACGCACAGCGTTACCAGCGGTGATTGAAGGTGAAAACCTTCGGTTTGTCAGAGAGTTAGAAGAACTCAGCAGCAACATGCTTCGATGTCTTCCAGCGCTTTTTGAAACGAGCCACGCCAGAAAGCAACGTTACCTCGCTTTCTTCGCTCACTCGCTTCACTCACTTAAAACAGTGATTGACAAACACCAGGAAGTGCGTAGAATACGCCTTCCTCGCTGAGGCAAGCCAGTTCATCGGTTAGCCAGTTACTTCTTCGGAAGTTCAGCAGCGAAAACAGCTCTTTAACAATTTGATCAGGTAATTCATGTGGGCGCTTGCCGATGAGGGTGATAAATCACCAAATATCAAGGCAAGCGGTCATGAAAACGAAAGTTTGAATGAATTCGTTTGAACCTTGAGCCAAGTTTGATGCGCTTTTGTTGTTCGTAAACATTACGTTTTCGGGTGACGAGTAAGCATCACAATGATTTTAAACTGAAGAGTTTGATCATGGCTCAGATTGAACGCTGGCGGCAGGCCTAACACATGCAAGTCGAGCGGTAACAGGGGTAGCTTGCTACCCGCTGACGAGCGGCGGACGGGTGAGTAATGCATAGGAATCTGCCCGATAGTGGGGGATAACCTGGGGAAACCCAGGCTAATACCGCATACGTCCTACGGGAGAAAGGGGGCTTCGGCTCTCGCTATTGGATGAGCCTATGTCGGATTAGCTAGTTGGTGAGGTAATGGCTCACCAAGGCAACGATCCGTAGCTGGTCTGAGAGGATGATCAGCCACATCGGGACTGAGACACGGCCCGAACTCCTACGGGAGGCAGCAGTGGGGAATATTGGACAATGGGCGAAAGCCTGATCCAGCCATGCCGCGTGTGTGAAGAAGGCCTTCGGGTTGTAAAGCACTTTCAGCGAGGAAGAACGCCTAGTGGTTAATACCCATTAGGAAAGACATCACTCGCAGAAGAAGCACCGGCTAACTCCGTGCCAGCAGCCGCGGTAATACGGAGGGTGCAAGCGTTAATCGGAATTACTGGGCGTAAAGCGCGCGTAGGTGGCTTGATAAGCCGGTTGTGAAAGCCCCGGGCTCAACCTGGGAACGGCATCCGGAACTGTCAAGCTAGAGTGCAGGAGAGGAAGGTAGAATTCCCGGTGTAGCGGTGAAATGCGTAGAGATCGGGAGGAATACCAGTGGCGAAGGCGGCCTTCTGGACTGACACTGACACTGAGGTGCGAAAGCGTGGATAGCAAACAGGATTAGATACCCTGGTAGTCCACGCCGTAAACGATGTCGACCAGCCGTTGGGTGCCTAGCGCACTTTGTGGCGAAGTTAACGCGATAAGTCGACCGCCTGGGGAGTACGGCCGCAAGGTTAAAACTCAAATGAATTGACGGGGGCCCGCACAAGCGGTGGAGCATGTGGTTTAATTCGATGCAACGCGAAGAACCTTACCTACTCTTGACATCCTGCGAACTTGTGAGAGATCACTTGGTGCCTTCGGGAACGCAGAGACAGGTGCTGCATGGCTGTCGTCAGCTCGTGTTGTGAAATGTTGGGTTAAGTCCCGTAACGAGCGCAACCCTTGTCCTTATTTGCCAGCGGGTAATGCCGGGAACTCTAAGGAGACTGCCGGTGACAAACCGGAGGAAGGTGGGGACGACGTCAAGTCATCATGGCCCTTACGAGTAGGGCTACACACGTGCTACAATGGCCGGTACAAAGGGTTGCGAGCTCGCGAGAGTCAGCTAATCCCGAAAAGCCGGTCTCAGTCCGGATCGGAGTCTGCAACTCGACTCCGTGAAGTCGGAATCGCTAGTAATCGTGAATCAGAATGTCACGGTGAATACGTTCCCGGGCCTTGTACACACCGCCCGTCACACCATGGGAGTGGACTGCACCAGAAGTGGTTAGCTTAACCTTCGGGAAAGCGATCACCACGGTGTGGTTCATGACTGGGGTGAAGTCGTAACAAGGTAGCCGTAGGGGAACCTGCGGCTGGATCACCTCCTTAAACGATGCATCATCCCTCGCGGTAAGCGCTCACAATGAATTACCTGATCAGAATGCTGTTGATACGCAGTGATAAGCGTTTTCTTCATGTTGAAAGAAGAGAAAAGATCTTTTTTTAAGGCCTTCTTTAAAGATCTTCTTTAAAGACCTTTCTTTTTTTTAATGTGAAAAAAGCACTCGCTTATCACTGCGCATAGCAGTCGCTCTTTAACAATGTATATCATGCTGACATAAACGTTTTAAAACGTTTATACGTAATTGTTTTGTGATACGTCTCAAGCGTATCCGGCAATCGTTATCATTGCGAGACACCAGACTCCTTCGGGTTATAGGGTCAAGCAATGAAGCGCACACGGTGGATGCCTAGGCAGCCAGAGGCGATGAAAGACGTGGAAGCCTGCGATAAGGCTCGGCGAGGTGGCAAACAACCTGTGACCCGGGCATTTCTGAATGGGGAAACCCACTCATCATAAGATGAGTATCTTGCGCTGAATATATAGGCGTAAGAGGCGAACCAGGGGAACTGAAACATCTAAGTACCCTGAGGAAAAGAAATCAACCGAGATTCCCCTAGTAGCGGCGAGCGAACGGGGACCAGCCCTTAAGCATGTGACTGATTAGGCGAATGCGCTGGGAAGCGCGGCCATAGTGGGTGATAGCCCCGTAGTCGAAAATCTGATCATGTGAAATCGAGTAGGTCGGGGCACGAGAAACCTTGACTGAAGACGGGGGGACCATCCTCCAAGGCTAAATACTCCTGGCTGACCGATAGTGAACCAGTACCGTGAGGGAAAGGCGAAAAGAACCCCGGAGAGGGGAGTGAAATAGATCCTGAAACCGTGTGCGTACAAGCAGTAGGAGCAGACTTGTTCTGTGACTGCGTACCTTTTGTATAATGGGTCAGCGACTTATATTCAGTGGCGAGGTTAACCGTTTAGGGGAGCCGTAGGGAAACCGAGTCTTAACTGGGCGACACAGTCGCTGGATATAGACCCGAAACCGAGCGATCTATCCATGAGCAGGGTGAAGGTTGAGTAACATCAACTGGAGGCCCGAACCAGGATCTGTTGAAAAAGATTTGGATGACTTGTGGATCGGAGTGAAAGGCTAATCAAGCTCGGAGATAGCTGGTTCTCCTCGAAAGCTATTTAGGTAGCGCCTCACGTATCACCGCCGGGGGTAGAGCACTGTTTCGGCTAGGGGGTCATCCCGACTTACCAACCCGAGGCAAACTCCGAATACCGGTGAGTGCAAGCGTGGGAGACACACGGCGGGTGCTAACGTCCGTCGTGAAAAGGGAAACAACCCAGACCGTCAGCTAAGGTCCCGAAATCCTGGTTAAGTGGGAAACGATGTGGGAAGGCTCAGACAGCTAGGAGGTTGGCTTAGAAGCAGCCATCCTTTAAAGAAAGCGTAATAGCTCACTAGTCGAGTCGGCCTGCGCGGAAGATGTAACGGGGCTAAACCAGGTACCGAAGCTACGGGTTCACACTTAGGTGTGAGCGGTAGAGGAGCGTCGTGTAAGCCAATGAAGGTGGATTGAGAAGTCTGCTGGAGGTATCACGAGTGCGAATGCTGACATGAGTAACGATAAAGGGAGTGAAAAACTCCCTCGCCGGAAGACCAAGGGTTTCTGTTCGACGCTAATCGGAGCAGAGTGAGTCGGCCCCTAAGGCGAGGCCGAAAGGCGTAGTCGATGGGAAACAGGTCAATATTCCTGTACCGGACATGATTGCGATGGGGGGACGGAGAAGGCTAGGTGAGCCAGGCGTTGGTTGTCCTGGTGAAAGTGAGTAGGCTTGGGTCTTAGGTAAATCCGGGACCCTTTAAGGCCGAGACACGAAACGAACTGACTACGGTCAGGAAGTCATTGATGCCACGCTTCCAGGAAAAGCCTCTAAGCTTCAGATCATGTGCGACCGTACCCCAAACCGACACAGGTGGTCAGGGTGAGAATCCCAAGGCGCTTGAGAGAACTCGGGTGAAGGAACTAGGCAAAATGGTGCCGTAACTTCGGGAGAAGGCACGCCGGCGTAGGGTGACGAGACTTGCTCTCTAAGCCCGAACCGGTCGAAGATACCAGGTGGCTGCAACTGTTTAGTAAAAACACAGCACTCTGCTAACGCGCAAGCGGACGTATAGGGTGTGACGCCTGCCCGGTGCCGGAAGGTTAAATGATGGTGTTAGGATTCGTCCGAAGCTCTTGATTGAAGCCCCGGTAAACGGCGGCCGTAACTATAACGGTCCTAAGGTAGCGAAATTCCTTGTCGGGTAAGTTCCGACCTGCACGAATGGCGTAATGATGGCCACGCTGTCTCCACCCGAGACTCAGTGAAATTGAAATCGCCGTGAAGATGCGGTGTACCCGCGGCTAGACGGAAAGACCCCGTGAACCTTTACTATAGCTTCACACTGGACGCTGATGTTGCCTGTGTAGGATAGCTGGGAGGCTTTGAATCTCGGACGCCAGTTCGAGGGGAGCCAACCTTGAAATACCAGCCTGGCATCATTGGCGTTCTCACTCAGGTCCGTTATCCGGATCGAGGACAGTGTGTGGTGGGTAGTTTGACTGGGGCGGTCTCCTCCCAAAGAGTAACGGAGGAGCACGAAGGTACCCTCAGCACGGTCGGACATCGTGCAGTGAGTGCAAGAGCATAAGGGTGCTTGACTGCGAGACAGACACGTCGAGCAGGTGCGAAAGCAGGTTCTAGTGATCCGGTGGTTCTGTATGGAAGGGCCATCGCTCAACGGATAAAAGGTACTCCGGGGATAACAGGCTGATACCGCCCAAGAGTTCACATCGACGGCGGTGTTTGGCACCTCGATGTCGGCTCATCACATCCTGGGGCTGAAGTCGGTCCCAAGGGTATGGCTGTTCGCCATTTAAAGTGGTACGCGAGCTGGGTTTAGAACGTCGTGAGACAGTTCGGTCCCTATCTGCCGTGGGCGTTGGATGTTTGAGAAGGGCTGCTCCTAGTACGAGAGGACCGGAGTGGACGCACCTCTGGTGTTCCGGTTGTCACGCCAGTGGCATTGCCGGGTAGCTATGTGCGGACGGGATAACCGCTGAAAGCATCTAAGCGGGAAGCCCCCTTCAAGATGAGACATCCCTGAGGCCTAGAGCCTCCTGAAGGGCCCAGCGAGACCAGCTGGTTGATAGGCACGGTGTGGAAGCGCTGCAAGGCGTTGAGCTAACGTGTACTAATGGCCCGTGAGGCTTGACCCTATAACACCCAAGGGGTCTGGTCGCAGTGATAATGAAAACCGGATACGCGCTTCCTGTCAGTGACAGGAGACGAGAGACGCCACAAAACATCGATGACACGTTCAGCATGATATACATTACAAGTTACGCCTGACGACCATAGCACGCGTGAACCACCTGATCCCATGCCGAACTCAGAAGTGAAACCGCTTAGCGCCGATGGTAGTGTGGGGTCTCCCCATGCGAGAGTAGGTCATCGTCAGGCACTTATTTAACAAAGAACCCAGCCCATCGGCTGGGTTTTTTGTTTTGCGCGGAAGAAAAAAACACTCCCTAGCCCCTATCACAAAGCGGCTACCTCCCGAAGCATGCACCGCACGTCACACTCGAATCACCGCACCGTCATTCCCGAGCCACTACGCCGTCATTCCCGAGTGGGTTTATCGGGAATCGACCTTGACCTTGGCCTGCAGCAGCCCGAAACCCCAGCCCAACATGGATTCCCGCTAAGGGCCTGCGGGAATGACGAGGGTGGCGCGGAGGTATAAAGCGGCCACCTCCCGAAGCGTGCACCGCACGTCATGCTCAAGTCGCCACACGTCATTCCTGAGCCATTGCACCGTCATTCCCGAGTGGGGTTATCGGGAATCCATCTTGACCTTGGCCTGCAGTAGCCCGAAACCCCAGTTCAACATGGATTCCCGCTAAGGACCTGCGGGAATGACGAGAGCAAGGGCCCGCGGGAATGACGAGGGCGGCGCGGAGGGCTGAGTGGCGTCATCGTCAGGCACCTATCAAGAAAAACCCCAGCTTCAACTGAAGCTGGGGTTTTTTGTTGGTGCTATTGGTTATGGACTGTCTGAAAAATCCCTCAGAGCCTCGTGCACTGGGGATTTTTATGCATGGAACGGTGAAAATTAGCGGCAGATTGCTTCCAGTGCCTCTATTAAACTATCCATTTCATCATCTGTACCGATGGTGATGCGCAAGAAGTTGTTGAGCGCGTCAGTATTAAAGTGACGTACCAAGACTCCTCGCTCGCGGAGGCCTGCAAACAGCTGAGCGCCTTCAAAATCGGGATGCTGGGCAAGCACGAAGTTGGCTTTTGATGGCAGTACTTCAAAGCCTAGCTGCTCAAGACGCTGACGCGTGCGCTCTCGAGTCGTGATCACATTATTTCGGCAGGCGTTAAAATGTTCTTCATCCTTAAGGGCTTCAATGCCGATGAGGCTCGCTAGACTATCGACGGGATAGGAGTTAAACGAGTCTTTGACCCGCTGAAGTCCATCAATCAGCTCTGGGGAGCCGATGGCATAGCCCAAGCGTAACCCAGCCAAGCTACGTGATTTAGAGAACGTTCCAGTGACTAGCAGGTTAGGGTAGCGCTCAACTAAGGCGGCAGCGCTTTCTGCGCCGAAATCAACATAAGCCTCATCAATTAATACAACCCGGTTTGTCACGCGCTTAAGCAGAGCCTCAATGGTTTCGAGGGGGTGCGCGTGTCCAGTCGGCGCGTTTGGGTTGGCAAAAATAACGCCGCTGCGCTCTGATGCACTCGCCAGAGCATCAATATCAACTTCCCACTGGGCATTTAGTGGGTGTTTGCGAAGCGTGACGCCATAAAGATTGGCGTAAACAGGGTAGAAGCTATAGGTGATTGAGGGGACATCCAGCGGTGCGTCGTGGCAGAAGAAGGCCTGAAACGCAAACGCGAGCACTTCATCTGACCCATTGCCGACGAAGGTTTCTGCCACGCTAACCCCATAGCTTTCAGCCAGCGCTGTACGCAATGCATAAGAGGTAGGGTCAGGATACAAGCGCAAATGATCGATGGCATAATTACGCAGCGCCTTGCTCACCCCTGGCGCGGGTGGGTAAGGGTTTTCATTGGTGTTGAGTTTAATAACCTGTTCGCGGGGCTGCTCACCTGGCACATAGGGGGTAAGCTCCCGAACAGCTGGACTCCAGTATTGGCTCATGCGGGTAACCTGATTATCCTAATGTTAATACCCCATGGTCACCCGATGGCTGCCCGAGCGCAAGCATTCAAGTAAGTAAGGGGGTGGGCGTCGCACCTTGTAGCGGTTATGCTGTCATAAGAGCACGAAAGAAATGTATGTCCAACACGATAAGGAGACACTCAATGCAATTTAGGAGTTTGCTAGCCGGCTCGGCTATGTTGGCACTGCTGGCGGGCTGTGCAGCTGGCCCGACGGGCCAGAGTGAAGATGCAGGAATGACTGCTTCTCAAGTCAATTACCAAGGTACGCTGCCTTGCCGCAACTGCGATGGTATCGACTTGGATGTGACGATGATAGGCGAAGAAATGAGTGCTCCTGAAGAGCGGACGTTCACGTTAAACGCCACTTATCGTAATCATCCACAAACACCACCAGACGAAAACTATGCAGGTAACTGGGAAGTGTTGACGGGCACGCCGTCTGATCCGGATGCTACTGTCTATGAATTAACGCCGAATGGCGATGGTCAGATTTACTACTTCCAGCGTATCAGTGAGCGCACGCTGGAGCTGATCGACCCAGAGCGTCGTCGTTTCGAGAATGGCGAAATGCTGCAGTTACAGCGTCAATAAAGTGTGAAGCGACGCTCAAAGGCGGCCATTGGCCGCCTTTTGCATTTCTAGCGATCTGATGCATAAATCTCAGTGGCGACATCAAGATATCAACAGGAGCAACATGGCGGTGGCGAAAGCGAAGAGTGCCTTTGTATGTACCGAGTGCGGTGCAGAGTATCGAAAGTGGCAAGGCCAGTGCTCCAGCTGCCAGGAGTGGAACACGCTAAGTGAGATTCGTTTGGCCAGTGCGCGACCTGGAGGTGGTACTGCGACGGGACGAGCGGGCTATGCTGGAGACCTGTCGCGCGATGTAGTGGATCTTAGCAATGTGGATCTCAGTGAGGTTCCTCGCCTTACCTCGACCTTTGCCGAGTTTGACCGTGTGCTGGGTGGTGGCTTAGTGCCGGGTTCCGCTGTGTTACTGGGGGGGAATCCAGGCGCTGGTAAATCTACACTGCTTCTACAAACTGCCTGCAAGCTCGCTCAGCAGCGGCGTATTCTATATGTCACTGGGGAGGAGTCGCTTTCCCAAGTCGCCATGCGCGCCCACCGCTTACAGCTGCCTACTAATGGCTTGAAAATGTTGGCCGAGACCAGCGTGGAAACCATCTTGGCGGTATCTGAACGGGAGAAGCCAGAGATTCTGGTGATTGACTCCATCCAGACTATGCATCTGGAAGATATCAGCTCTGCGCCGGGAGGCGTTGCCCAGGTACGGGAATCTGCGGCAGCGCTGACACGCTTCGCTAAGCAAACGAACACGGTTCTTTTGCTGGTTGGTCATGTGACCAAAGATGGCACGCTGGCGGGTCCTAAAGTGCTGGAGCACATGATTGATGCTTCGTTGCTATTAGAGGGCGGAGCTGATTCTCGATTTAGAACGCTCCGCGGCCAGAAAAACCGCTTCGGCGCGGTGAATGAGCTGGGTGTGTTTGCAATGCTCGAGCAAGGCTTGAAAGAGGTTAAAAACCCCAGTGCGATTTTCCTCTCACGCCAAGAAGAGCAGGCACCCGGTAGCTTGGTCATGGTGGTGTGGGAAGGCACTCGGCCAATTCTAGTGGAGGTGCAGGCATTGGTGGATGAGTCTGCCCTGGGTAATCCTCGCCGTGTTGCCGTTGGCGTCGATCAAAACCGACTTGCCATGCTGCTAGCCGTATTAAATCGCCACGGTGGTCTGTTTACCGGTGATCAGGATGTCTTCCTTAACGTGGTGGGTGGGGTGAAAGTGCTCGAAACCAGTGCTGACTTAGCGGTGCTGTTAGCCGTGGTGTCCAGTCTGCAAAATCGCGCACTGCCAAAAGAGCTGGTGGTGTTTGGCGAAGTGGGGCTTTCAGGAGAAATTCGACCAGTGCCCAGTGGGCAAGAACGCATTGCTGAAGCGGCTAAGCACGGTTTTCTAAGGGCAATTGTTCCGCGCGGCAACGCACCCAAGCAGGCTCCGAAGGGAATGGAGGTTATCCCTGTCGACAAATTGAGCGATGCCCTGGAAGCGTTGTAGCGTAAGCTATGCTAAGGAAAAGCATTAAGACTAAGGAGAGGCGCCATGAGTGCAATTCGGTTAACCCAATATAGTCACGGAGCGGGTTGCGGCTGCAAAATTGCACCAGATGTACTGGATGGGATTCTTGCTAAAGCTGGGCCTGCCGCAGGCCATAAACGCCTCATTGTCGGTAACAAGGGACGCGAAGACGCAGCGGTGTATGATTTGGGTGATGGCCGCGGCATGATTGCGACCACCGATTTCTTTATGCCGATTGTCGATGACCCCTTTGATTTTGGTCGTATTGCTGCCACTAACGCGATTAGCGATGTGTATGCCATGGGTGGCACGCCGGTCATGGCATTAGGGATTTTAGGTTGGCCGCTGGATAAACTCAGCGCAGAAATCGCGGGAGATGTTGTTGCCGGTGCCCAGGCTGTTTGTCGTGAGCTAGGGGTGGCGTTAGCGGGCGGTCACTCGATCGACGCTCCTGAGCCGATGTTTGGTTTGGCGGTCAATGGGTTAGTCGATTTAGCGCATTTAAAGCTCAACAGCCAAGCAAAGCCTAATGACCTGTTATTCCTAACCAAGCCACTTGGCGTAGGGCTACTAACCACAGCCGAAAAACGGGGTTTGTTAGAGGCTGGCCATCACGGCCTTGCTCGTGAAACGATGCTCAAGCCCAATCATATCGGTGTTGAGTTAGCTAAGGTGAAAGGCGTTAACGCTATGACGGATGTCACCGGGTTTGGCCTTGCTGGACACCTAGCTGAAATGTGCAGCGCAAGCGGTGTGATGGCGCAGATCGATTTTCGCCGCTTACCCCGTTTAGCAGAAGCCGAAGCCTACCGTCGGCAGGGCGCTGTCCCCGGAGGTTCGCTGCGCAATCGTGAAGCCCTTGGTAAAGCGTTGCCTGTGATGGACGATGCTCACTGGCAATGGCTGTGTGATCCTCAGACGTCAGGTGGTTTGCTGATCAGTGTCGACCCTGCTTGGGAAGATGATGTAGAGCGTATTGGTCGTGAGCACAGTCTTACCTTGGTACCGTTTGGTACCATGAAGGCAGCTCAAGGCGACGTTTTGATTGAGGTCATTGGATGACGCTAGCCACTGTTCCGGCATCATTGAACTTAATCGCGCAAACAACACCGCTGATTGATGTGCGCGCCCCGGTTGAATTTGTTCAAGGCAGTTTGCCTGGCGCGGTTAACTTACCGTTAATGGTTGATGATGAGCGCCATCAAGTGGGCATTGCTTATAAACAGCACGGACAGCAGGCAGCAATCGAGTTAGGTGAACGTTTAGTCAGCGATGACACTAAGCGAGCACGCGTTGACGCCTGGCTGGGATACGTAGCGCGTCAACCAGACGCCATTATCTACTGTTTTCGCGGAGGGCTGCGTTCGCAAATTGCACAGCAATGGCTTGCTGATGCAGGCATCAACCGGCCGCGCATTGACGGTGGCTGGAAAGCGATGCGGCAACGGCTATGTCAGCGCATTGATGAGGCTGCCAGCCAGCCGATGCTGGTCGTGGCGGGGCTGACAGGTTGCGCGAAAACGACGCTAATTAATCAATTGAGTAACGGCATTGATTTAGAGGCTTTTGCCAACCATAAAGGATCGGCGTTTGGGAGGCAGCCAGAAGAGCCGACAACACAAATTGATTTTGAGCATGCCTTAGCCAAGCGCTTAATTGGGCTGACGGGAAGCTTAGTGGTAGAAGATGAGTCGCGGCAAATCGGTAATGCCAATATTCCGCTTACCTTTTGGCATGCTCTGCAACGTGCGCCGCGAATACGCATTGAGATGCCCTTGGATTGGCGTTTAGAGCAGTTGCGCCGTGACTATATCGAAGCACTTGAACAGCGCTACACTGCCCGTTACGGCCAGCAAGAGGGCTGGCAACGTATGCGACTCCAATTAGCCAATGCCCTGGAGCGTTTGGCGAAACGCTTAGGCAATGCCCGATTGCAGCGTCTACAGCGATTACAAGGTATGGCTTTTGATGCCCATGCACTAGGGAATATTCAAGCCCACGAAGCATGGCTTGCGCCACTGTTGACCGAATATTACGATCCACTTTATCGCTATCATCTTGAAAAGCAGCGAGATAACCGCCCTGTGGAACTGCATGTTGGCGATTGGGAGAGCTGCTTAGAAGCCGCTAGGCAGTGGAGCGCTTAGCGGCGTTGTATTCATCTATAGCTTATGCCGCTTTCAGCCATTGGGTCATCATGCGGTCTAACAGCGGAGCTAGCTGATGAAAGCGTCCAGCATCTTCTAGGATCTGTTCACTGGTTTGTATAAAGCGTCCTGCTGCGGCAGTTTTGGGCTGTGGCCATTCATCGGCATTGAGCAGTGGTGATACGCTAGAAGCCGTCGCTTCGAAATGACACAGTAAACCGACGACACGCCCGGCGTCCCACGAAAAACCTTGCAGTGGTGCTGCTGCACTGCCGCCTAGCGGTAGTGCGCTTTCCGGTAAGCTGAACACGAGGCGGTGCCTCATAAATGCCTCAAATTGTTCGGGTAGGTCAAAGGTGCTTTCTGGGGCAAGTGTTATTTGGTGCCAGCCAATTTCAGGGTAGGTGCCCGGTGCAATAACGGCATCCAGCGCCTCCGCTATCCATAGTGCGCCCAAGCCAATACCCAATAATGGTTTCTGCCCATCCAGATAGCGGTTAATCAGCTTGCGTTCGGCTTTAAACCAATCGGGTGGATCATTCACTAGACGTTCAGGGCCATCCAGTATAATTAGCGCGTCGCACTCACCTGGTCGTGGGGTTAGCTCGCCCGCATAAAGATGAAAAACGGTGTAACTATGGCCCATACTCTCAAGCCAGTCAGTTAGACGAGCGGGACCATGGTCAGGGCCGTGCTGTAGCAGATGGATATGCATGGTAATCTCCTCGCCGGCCGATGTTAATAACGCGATAGGGATCTCCTACCGCGTTTGTGCGACGATAACGTATCGCGTTCATTTCACCAATATTGTGACCCAGGAAATCAGCATGGTGGCTAAACCCCTAGGATTTTACCAGCGGCTTCAACAGTTGCCGTTGCCCGCTCAGCAAGCGTTTATGGCAGCTCTATGTGAACGTCTGCTACCTAACTACGCGCTTTATCAACAAACCGCGGGGGTAGGTGACGAGCATACACTGCGGACTGTGCTGAGCCTGGTGTGGGAACGTTTGAGCGTTTCGAATGCGAGCATAGACTTTGCTCGGCAAGCGGAAAAACTGGCTGAGTGCGAACCTCCTGAAGATGATGAGAGCTTTGGAGCGCGCCGAGCGTTAGATGCTGTTGTGTCGGTATCCGCGCTGCTGGATACGCTGCTGGGGGAGTCGCCTGAAGCCGTGTTAGATGTCAGCCGCACCTCGCGAGCGGGCGTGCGCGCTTTTATCGAGCTAACGGAAGGTGAAGAAGATGCCCAGGCGCTTGCGCTGATCATTCGCGACCATCCCTTGATGGCCGACGAAAATGATTTCCAGGACGCTGTTTTGGACGCCGTGAGCGAGCCAATTAATAAAACCTCCCTAAAAGAAATTCGTCAGCTAGGGCGTAATAACGGCATTAGTAATCTTGGTTTAACCTTAGACGAAGGCGAGGAGTAACGGTCGAAGCTGGTTAAAACCGCAGGCCCGCCGTCACCATCATGCCGGCGGTGCCGAAGATGATAAGATCTGATTCTACGCGCCCCCATTGCACGCCAATGCTGGGTAGCAGTGCAGGCGCCGTGCCTAAGTGGTTAAAGGGAATCTTGTCGCGATATTCACCTTTATAGCCGTGTAGTAGCCCGCCAGTTAGCTTGGCGCGTACGTTGATCTCTTCGGCAAATTGCCAAAGCGGGAATTCACGCCCAGCATAAAAATACCAGGTTGGTTGATCAAATGAGTTTTTAAACCATGCTGCCCCTGCTAACCAGCGGTCTGGATTATGTAGTTCAATGCTTGCCAGTTTTTGCTGATTGGTATGGTCAGGGTCAGGATCGAAGTGGCGCGTTAGCAAACTGGTTTGCACCAGTGTGTGATCGAGTTCTAAGGAGGGAGGCCAATCTGGCAAAGAAAAGGCTGAGACGGTAGTGCTCAGCCAAATCCCTGCTATCCCTCCTGCCCATTGATAATAACGAGGCATGTCACTGCTCCTGAGAGAAGGGCTTTTTGCTAAGTGGTTTCGCTACTAGGAGGTTTCGTTAAAGGCGCATTTCGATGCCACGTTCCGCCATGTAACGTTTTGCTTCTGGTATCGTATATTCACCAAAGTGGAAGATGCTTGCTGCCAATACCGCATCGGCACCACCTTTGAGTACGCCGTCTACTAAGTGGTCCAAGTTTCCTACACCGCCAGAAGCAATCACCGGCACGCTGACGGCTTCAGAAATAGCATGGGTCACCCCCAGATCAAAACCCACTTTAGTGCCGTCGCGATCCATACTGGTGAGCAATAACTCGCCAGCACCAAACTCTACCATCTTTTTGGCCCACTCGATGGCATCCAGTCCCGTTGGTCGACGCCCACCGTGAGTGAATATTTCCCAGCGAGGAGGCTCGCCTTCTTTAGACACCTTCTTAGCGTCAATCGCCACCACAATACATTGGCTGCCAAAGCGCTCGGCGGCTTCGCGAACAAACTCGGGGTTGGTCACCGCGGCGGTATTGATGGAGACTTTGTCAGCCCCTGCATTCAGCATCGTGCGAATATCATCGCAGCTGCGGATGCCTCCCCCCACGGTGAGGGGAATAAACACTTCACCGGCAATGCGCTCTACCATGTCGACCGTTGTGTCACGGTTTTCATGGCTGGCGGTAATATCGAGAAAGGTGATTTCATCGGCACCCTGCTGGTTATAGCGCTGAGCAATTTCGACCGGGTCGCCTGCATCACGGATGCCAACAAAGTTAACGCCTTTCACCACGCGTCCGGCATCGACATCTAAGCAAGGGATAATACGTTTCGCTAAACTCATTTGTCGCCTCCGCTAAGCTGGTCGCTCAAGCGCTGAGCTTCTGCCACATCGAGGCTGCCTTCATAGATCGCGCGGCCGGTAATCGCGCCTAAAATGCCGCTGTCAGCGACATCACACAGCGCACGAATGTCGTCTAAATTGGTGACGCCACCGGAAGCAATCACCGGTAAGCCACCTTCGCGGGCTAGCGCAGCCGTGGCTTCTACATTGACGCCTTGCATCATGCCATCGCGGGCGATGTCGGTATAGACAATGCTGGAAACGCCGTCATTGGCAAAGCGCTTGGCGAGCTCGGTCGCCTTTAAAGTGGATACTTCCGCCCAGCCATCGGTGGCCACATAGCCATCTTTAGCATCCAGGCCAACAATAATGTGGCCTGGGAACGCACGGCACATTTCGCCCACGAAGTTCGGCTCTTTAACTGCTTTAGTGCCAATAATGACGTAAGAAACCCCGGCATTTAAATAATGCTCAATGGTTTCCGCTGAGCGGATACCGCCGCCAATTTGGATGGGCAGCTTAGGGTAGGCGCGCGCAATTGCGGTGACTGCCTCGCCGTTCATCGGCTTGCCTTCAAAAGCGCCGTTTAGGTCAACCAAGTGCAGGCGGCGAGCACCCGCTTCTACCCAGCGAGCGGCCATGGCAACAGGGTCATCGCCGTAGGACGTTGAATCTTCCATGCGGCCTTGCTTCAAGCGCACACACTGGCCGTCTTTGAGATCAATCGCGGGAATTACCAACATTGTGAAACCTCTCAGGGCGTCCAGGTGACAAAGTTTTCTAGCAGGCGAAGGCCCGCGCGGGAGCTTTTTTCAGGATGGAACTGCACAGCGAAGGTGGCGTCACGGCCAATCGCTACATGGGCGCAAACCTTGCCGTACTGGGTAGTACCAAACACTTGCGCGTCGTCAGTCGCATTAACGTAGTAGCTGTGTACAAAATAGAAGTGTTCGTTATCGTCAATGCCTGACCATAGCGGGTGATCGTGATGCTGCGCTACAAGGTTCCAGCCCATGTGCGGGACTTTTAAGCGCTGTTCGTAATCATCGCGCATATTGGCCGGAAAACGATCAACGCTGCCATGGAAAAAGCCTAGGCAATCTACGCCACCGTTCTCTTCGCTACGTTCCATCAGCATTTGCTGGCCCACGCAAATACCCAATAGTGGTTTCGCTTGACGGGTAAGGATGTCATCGACTAAGCCGCGTAGCTCGGTACGTTCCAGCTCGCCTACACAGTCCCTAATAGCCCCTTGGCCCGGGAGTACTAGGCGCGTTGCACCTAAAATACGTCGCGGGTCGCGAGTAATAATCACATTTTCGTGGGTGACGTGCTCAAGCGCTTTTGCCACAGAGTGCAGGTTGCCCATTCCATAATCGATTACCGCGATGGTCATAAAGCGCTCCTTGTGATCGTTGGCGAGCTACCACTCGCTGCAATACCCGGCATTATAGGCTTCCTTTGGTAGACGGCATTTGTCCCGCCATACGCGGGTCTTCTGCCACCGCCATGCGCAGCGCGCGGCCAAACGCTTTAAATATAGTCTCAGCCTGATGGTGAGCATTAAAGCCTTTTATATTGTCAATATGCAGGGTGACGCGCGCATGGTTGACGAAGCCTTGGAAAAATTCCCAAAACAGCTGGGTATCCATACGGCCAATAGTATCGCGGGTGAAGTCGACATTCATATAGAGACCTGGACGGCCGGAGAAGTCGATAACCACACGGGACAACGCTTCATCAAGAGGAACGTATGCATGCCCGTAGCGATAGATGCCGCGTTTATCGCCGATCGCTTGGTGAAATGCTTGGCCTAGGGTAATGCCTAGATCTTCAACTGTATGGTGATCATCGATGTGCAGATCGCCTTTTGCGTCAATGT
This sequence comes from Halomonas sp. MS1, assembly GCF_024182575.1. Classification (NCBI taxonomy): domain Bacteria; kingdom Pseudomonadati; phylum Pseudomonadota; class Gammaproteobacteria; order Oceanospirillales; family Halomonadaceae; genus Halomonas; species Halomonas sp. MS1. The sequence continues at coordinate 728,706 of NZ_CP098926.1, read as the reverse complement.
CGAGATCCACCATCCCATGACGAGCCACTTGATCAAGCATATGGTCAAGAAACGGAACGCCGGTGTCGCTGCGGAGACGGCCTTCGCCATCAAGGTTGACGCTGACCGTAATCTGCGTTTCGTTGGTGTCACGGCTTACCGTGGCAATACGCGCTGACATGTTGCATCTCCTGCGCTGATGCGCACTCTGAGGGGGTATTGGTGGATCGTCGGGTAATGTTAACACCGCCAGATCAAAGCATAACCTGTGCCAAAAGCGACCATTATAGTGAATCGGCACCCCCATCCGCTACAATGCGCGAAAGGTAGCCGCCTTTGCTGGCGGTAGAATAGCAGCCTTGCTGCTTTGGCAAAGAGGATTTCACCATGCCGGTGACATTGGATTACGTCGACCAGGCCCGTTGGGAAGCAGAGGAGCAGGTGCGTATTGACCTAATACGCATTTATGAAGATGCGCCCCAAGAGCGAATGCCTACACCAACGGTCGCCCCTTTTATTGAACAGCATTTAAAAGGGCAGCACTTTTTTGCCTGCGCACATTTTAATGATCGACTGCTCGGTGCAGTGGCGATAAAAGAGGCAGCTGACCGCGCCTGGTGGCTCTCCGAGCTGTGCGTGCGTAAACCCACCCGACGGCGTGGCGTAGGCACACGACTAATGGCACTGTTAGGTGAGCAGGCAAAACAGGAAGGACGTGTGCTGCGCATCGCAACGTCGTCGCTGCCGTTAGCCGATCGAGTACTGCTCTCAAAGCTTGGTTATCGCCCCGTAGCCCCTGAATCATCCGCGCCGTCGGATGATTCCATCACCAGTGATTTTGTTGAGCTCGACCCACAAGGAAAAGGGCAATGAATCATCTACTACGTATTTTGCTGGCTGCGGTAGGTATTTTAGCGATTGTTGCCGTTGCTGCAGTGGTGTATGTCACCACTTTTCTTGACCCAGAAGATTTCAAGCCTCGGCTAACCGCGGTGGTAGAAGAACAAACTGGCCTGAATCTAGCCTTGGAAGGCCCGATCACATGGTCATTTTATCCGCGTATAGGGGTCAGTGTTGAGCAGGCAAAAGCGTGGCTGCCAGAGCAAGCTCAAAACGAGAGTGCGTTTGCCGCCATTGAGCGAGCTGAAGTTAGCGTCGCCTTTGCTCCTTTATTACGCGGCGAAATCGCGGTTGATGGCTTAACCCTAGATGGCATGCGCTTAAACCTTGAAAAGGATGAGCAGGGCGAAGGTAATTGGCAGCCGTTACTAGAGCGCCTCGCTGAGCAGGGTAACGAAACAGCGGAAACGGTACTGGCGCCTGCAAGCGCTGGCCCCAACGCAGATGCTGGCAGTTTGTCGGTGGTGCTGAATATTGCCAGCGTAGAAGTGAAAAATGCTGATATTCGCTTCCGTGATGAGCAAAGCCAAGCGCTTTGGCGTGTGCAGCCGCTCAATATTTCAGGCGCCAACGTCAATCCGTTACGCTCCTTCCCTTTAAAAACCATGTTTACATTAACTAAGCATAATCGCTTAGATGCAGAGGTGTTGGAGCGTACGCCCGACCTGACCAGCGAAGTGAATCTCGAAACTCGTCTTCGTTTAGGTTTGAAAGATGAGCAGTTGGTTTTTGAAAATATCCAGCTGACGACCCGTACGCGACGCTCTGGAGAAAGTGATCCGCAGCAGCTTAGTTTGAAAGCAGCTGAAATAGTTGCCCGAATGGGTGAGCAGCAACTTACGATTCGCGAGGGTGTCGTTGACGCGGGCTTACGTCATCCAGACAATTGGCAGGGTAGCCTCGCGCTTTCGTTGGCATTTGGTTTGGAAAGTGACTGGGCGGCGCAAACTGCTCAGTTTAAAGATGCTCAGTTAACCGGGCCGGATGGGCTGAGAGTCAGCGGCCATCTCAATGTCGAAAAGCTTTTAGACTCTCCTCAGTACAGCGGCCAACTCACCGCAGCGCCTTTTACATTGCGGCCTTGGCTATCTCGTGCAGGCATTACTCTCAATACGGCCAATGAAAGTGCCCTGAGAGATGTGGCGATGACGAGCCCCATTGAAGGCGATATGACGAGTATTGCACTGCCGCGTCTTTCCTTAGTAGTGGACGACAGTACCTTTACAGGTAACATTTCCGCCGCGCTGGACGGTACTCGGCTCGCCTTTAATCTGGAAGGCGACCAACTGAATATTGATCATTATCTGCCTGGTCCGGAAACCGCTCAACAAGCTAGCCGAGGCATACTGCGCAAAGCCTTCGCCCAAACCGACGGGGCACTATTGCCTCAGAAATGGCTGAGCACGTTATCGCTAGAGGGGGACTTAAGCGTCGACCAGCTTGTGCTGGCTGGATTAACGTTCGATGACACTTCGCTAAGCTTGCGCGGCGAGAATGGAGTGCACCAACTGACAGCCTTTGAGTCGCGTTTTTATGAGGGCGAGCTTAATTCGACTGGCCGTCTAGATGCGACAGCAAACGTGCTGGAATGGCAAATTTCTCCACGTGTCAGTGATGTTCAGGTCGCACCGCTCATTGAAACCTTTAGTGAAGAGGCATCACCGTTACGAGGCCGCTTTAACTTGGAAGGTGCACTGACGACTCAAGGCAATCGCCGTGACGTGCTCACCAATAATCTTAACGGCGAGCTAAGTGCACAACTGAACGACGGCGCTATTCTGCAAACGAATATCTCTCAGCAAATGTGCGAGATAGTGGCGCAGCTAGAGGGCGAAGGCACCCTGCGCGAATGGGAGCCTGATACGCGTTTTGAACGGTTTGATGCGACCTTCCAAGTGCGTAATGGTGTAGTAAATAGCAACGATTTGCTTATCACCCTTCCTGGTATTGATGTACAGGGTGAAGGCGAATTCAGTCTCAATACGCTGAATTTTACGACTGAGGCAAATGCTAGGTTGGTCGACACAGCCGATGCCGCCTGTAACGTGAACCCGCGTTTAGAGCAGTTGCCTCTTCCAGTTCGTTGTGAAGGCCATGTGGGCGACGATAAAGCCCAGTGGTGCCGATTTGATCGTTCGGCTTTCCAAGCAGCGGTGATAGACCTACTACGTAATGAAGCAGGCGGCCGTCTTGAAGAAGCGCTTGAGGAGCGGCTGGGCGATTCGCTTGATCAAATTGACGAACGCCTAGGAGAAGGCGCTGGTCAGGAACTTCGTGAGGGGATTCGTCGTCTATTTAACTGAGCATTCATGCACGTTTTGAAGCGATACAATCAGTGTGCGCCGGCCTTACCGCCGGCGCTTTTTTGCGTGTTAGTTAGCCACATAAATAGCAAGGCCAACTGACGGCTAATTACAGGGTGCCGTTTTACTGTTTAAGGAAATCCTATGGCCGACATGTTTACACCGTGCCTCGCGGCGGAAGAGTTTCAACGCCGCTTACTTACCTGGTTCGATCAGTATGGCCGGCATGACCTGCCTTGGCAGTCGCCCCGAAGTGCCTACCGGGTATGGGTATCTGAAATTATGCTCCAGCAAACCCAAGTCGCGACGGTTATTCCCTACTTCAAACGCTTTATGACGCGCTTTCCCACGTTAGAAGCACTGGCCAACGCACCTCAGGACGACGTGCTGCATCTCTGGACCGGGCTGGGTTACTACGCCCGTGCCCGTAATTTGCATAAAGCGGCCCAAGTGGCGTTAGCGTCCCATGGGGGAGAGCTGCCAACGGACAGTGTCGAAGCGTTAATGGCGCTGCCAGGTATCGGCCGCTCCACTGCTGGCGCGATCATCGCGCAAAGCTCTGGTCAGCAGGCCGCGATTTTAGATGGCAATGTAAAACGATCGCTGACTCGCTTGCATGCCATTACTGGCTGGCCAGGCAAGCCAGCAGTAGAGCGTTCACTATGGACACTGGCTGAATATTTCACGCCCAATACCCGTCTTGCCGATTATACCCAAGCCATCATGGATTTCGGCGCCACACTGTGTAAACGCAGCAAGCCTGATTGCTTGATCTGTCCGTTTAACGACGTATGCCGTGCCTATGCCCAAGGTGAGCCGCAACGCTTTCCCGAATCCAAGCCTAAAAAAGCCTTGCCGACGCGTGAAACCATTATGCTGATGCTACGAGACAGGCAAGGGCGGGTGTGGTTAGAGCAACGGCCACCCAGCGGCCTGTGGGGAGGCCTATGGAGCCTGCCTCAATTTGAGCAACATAGTGAACTGAACGATTGGCTGGCTGATCATGTGACGTCCCCCGAGCGCCATGCGCCACTGCCCAGCTTTACTCATACGTTTAGCCATTTTCGGCTATTGATTACGCCTCAGCCCGTCAGTTGCGATAGGCTGAACGGCGTAAGAGAAGATGGCGTGTGGTATGACGTTGACGCACCGCCCTCGCTTGGCTTGGCTGCGCCGGTTAAATCGCTGCTGAGCCAGCTGGCGCCTTTTTCCCTAGATCCAACGCCGGGGCCGTCGCGCTAACCTCACTCGCGTTATTACTTTTATATTCGCAGCGTTATTCAAAAAGGAGTACACCATGAGCACCACCGTTTTTTGCCGCAAGTACCAACAAGAGCTACCCGCTCTGCCATTTCCACCACTGCCAGGTAAGCAGGGCCAAGAGATTCAAGCCACGGTGTCTAAGCAGGCCTGGGAAGAGTGGCAGTCGTTGCAAACGCGCTTGATTAATGAAAAGCACCTCAACATGTTAGAGCCCGAGGCGCGCGCCTATTTGATGGATCAAATGCAGCGTTTTCTAAATAACGAAGCAACGGATCAAGCGGAAGGTTACGTGCCGCCTACCCAGGCTTAAGCGTTCAGGAAGCAAGGCTGTAAGGAGTGAAACTCGGTGCAGCCCACGGATGGCGCGGCTTTTGCACGTTTTGAGCCCTGCAAAGAAGTGCCCTAAGCACGTGACTAGAAAGAAAGTTTCACGAAAGTGTTGACGAAAAGCTGAGTTTTTAGTTTAATACGCACCGTTGGCAGCGGCCAGATAGCTCAGTTGGTAGAGCAGGGGATTGAAAATCCCCGTGTCGGCGGTTCGATTCCGTCTCTGGCCACCAAACGTTGGGGTATCGCCAAGTGGTAAGGCACCGGTTTTTGGTATCGGCATTCCCAGGTTCGAATCCTGGTACCCCAGCCATTGCCAACAAGATTTCTTGTTGATTGCAAAGCTTAACAGTGAAGCAATCATATTCTCAAGAAAGCGCGAAGAGCCGACATAGCTCAGTTGGTAGAGCAACTGACTTGTAATCAGTAGGTCCCGGGTTCGACTCCTGGTGTCGGCACCACTTAAAAGTGGTTAAAATCAGAGCGTTAGAGAATTAGATTAAGCCGTCCGAAAGGGCGGCTTTTTCGTATGCGTCTATAAAGTGTCTACAGCGTGGGCACCTTCACAACTGAACCTTGCAAGTTGGGTGACCAAGCTGCCATTGCAGAAAGATAGTCATCGTCCACCTCTATACTATAGAGAAAAATGACTATCCCCAGTCCATTTCCCCCATAGCTACTTTAGCGCCAATCTGTAGTGCAACACTTAGCTTTGCATTTGGGTAGCGACGGGTCATTGCTTCAATGAGTTCATCGCTGTTATTCGCTTTGGCGAGCTCTTCTTCAAATGCTAATAGGTAGTCACGTGTATATTGAATCGCGGAAGCATCAATAGCTGCGTCAGGTTGCATGTGACCGGGTATAACGACCCTAGGAGAGCGTGCTGCCATTTCATCAAGCGCTTGTACCCAAGCCGCTCGCTGTTCAGCAGTAGGGGTGTCTGCTGTCCACACGTGTAGGTTTGAGAATACCAGCACACCTCCAAAAACAGCATCCAGGGAGGGAGCCCAGAGGTAGCGACGATTGGGCAGGCCCTCTACATTAACAATCTGAATGTCTTGACCATCGACTTGCAATGCTTGGCCATCAAACGCCTCGGGCATAACGATTTCATCAAGTGATTGTGGTCCGTTTTCTTGGAGCTGGGGTGACCATGTGGAGATTTTTTTCTCTACATTTCCCTTGATAGCATCAATTGTGGCGGGGGCGGCGATAACGCGAGCATCGGGAAATGCTGCTTGTATCGCGCCAAGGCCAAAATAGTAATCAGGATCGCTTTGGCTAATATAGACGGTAGTTAGCTGCTTACCGCTCTGTTGGATTGCCTCGGCAATTGCACGTCCATCAGATAAGGTAAAGCTGCTATCAATTAATACTGCCTCTGTCGCTCCCGTCACCAATACGGGCGCTCGGAAAAAGCCATTTTCTCCCGCAGGAAAATGCTGCCAACTTAATTGATCATCAGACGCGAGGCTCTTTTTTATGCCACTTAGGTTGCCAGTACTTATAGCCATGGATAATCCTAAGGCAGTTAATGACTTTAAAAACATACGCCGAGTAGCCATTTTTTCTTCCTTCTGCAATTTTGTTTAGAGGGTCAATTGATTAAGTTGGCGCGTTATAGCGCGCGCATCTGTTGGGCTAGCGCGCTGGGGTTGGCATACAACTCATTCGTGGAAAGAACCTTTAGGTTTCCACTCGACTGAGCGATGAACGTGGGCACTCCTCGAACGTTAAGCTTCTGCATTAGCGTTTGAGCCTGTGAAATGCGAGAACGATTGGAATGAATAAGTGTTTCACTGGCACCTGTCATTAACTCAGCCGCTTGTGTCAGCTCAAGTCCTTGTAGAATCTCAACCAACGTGACTTGAGATGTCACATCACGACCCTGTACGTAGCGTGCGTATTGGATTGCTTTTAAAGCCTCGAACTCATCGGCGGGTGCGGTAAGCGATACTGCCGTTAGCGCTAGCGTAGCGGCACTACTATCAAACCGCTGTTGATGATCGCTTAACACGTGATCGCGATATAGTTGAGTGAATAGTTGCCCCGTTAGGCGCTCAATCCGCTGATCGTTACTCCAGGCATAGGCCGCGAACTCCTGATCCATTTGCCTTCCGCCACCGCCTGAGAAAAGGCCGCTGGGTAACAGAACCACGTTTATATCGTCTGCCGCGATCACGTCCGAAACAGATGATGTTGCGCCATAGCACCAGCCACACAAAGGGTCGAACAGGTAATACAAAGTGTTATTCATCGCCGAGTCTCTCTATACATGATGGACTCGCATGCTAAAGAGATTGTATTGACGGATAAATACATACGAAGCATATTATGTGTATGGAAAAAGCATACGGTCGAAGTGGAAGTAAGCTAGGCGGATTTAATAACTTGCGGCGCTTAACTTATTTTGCTGCAGTGGTTGAAACGGGGTCTTTTACGGCCGCCGCAGAGCGTCTGGGTATCACCAAGGCGGTGGTTAGCCAGCAGGTGGCACGCCTTGAGCAAGAGTTTAGAACCTCTCTTCTCACGCGTACGACGCGATCGGTACAAGTTACCTCCGCTGGAAAAGTGTTTTACCAACGCTGTGCCTTGATTCTCCGTGAAGCTGAAGATGCTTTTGATGAGTTAGGCGAAATAGCCCAGGAGCCGACAGGTACATTACGATTGACGGCCCCTTTCGATTACGGTGTCACCTTTTTGGTGCCTGCGATTGCTGCATATACCCAGCAATATCCCGATTGCCGGGTCGATGCCACGCTGCGGGATCAAAAAGTCGATCTGATGGCTGAGGATATCGAACTGGCCATCCGTGTTGGTTGGCTAACAGAGGCAAGCGTGCAAGCAAGGAAAATAGGCTCTTTTCGGCAATTGCTCGTTGCATCGCCAAGCCTTGAAAAAGAGGTGGCGCAGCTCTCTCAGCCGGAAGAGTTATTGAAGTTCCCGTTCATTGCTAATAAAGCGCTGCCCCATCCATTGCAGTGGGAGTTTTCACTCAGTAAGGGGGAGCGCAGAACCATCCACGTGCGCGCCTCAATCTTTCTTGATGCGACACTCGCGGTACGTGAAGCGTTGTACGCTGGTGCGGGAATCTCGGTATTGCCGGATTATGTCATTGCAGGCGACATAGCCGCCGGGCGCCTTGTACATATTTTGCCCCAGTGGAGTTTGCCCTCCGGCGGCATACATGTCGTTTTCCCATTAGCACGTTTTCGTCCTGCGAAAGTGCGTGCGTTTGTCGACATACTTGTACGTAGAGAGCAGCAGCGACAAGAGGGCGCTTTCATTAAGTGAGCTTGCCTGCAAACCGATGGCTAATAAAGATGCACGGCCTCAAATACTGCCACTGGTTTGCCATTGGCATTTTTAAGTGACAAGGAACCACCGTCTACTTGCCAAGTGTCTACGTTATTAAGTGTGCTTAACATTGCCTGCTCGTTACGCATTTGCGTGTCGGGGCAGGCCATCATCGTGGTGCCAACTTGTTCAAATGCTATTTGCTTACCATCAACACGGTAACTGCCAATCAAGTTATTGCAGCCAGTTGAGCCAGCTAGCCGTGTATTTTCTTCATGGAGCACAAGATGAGGCTCGCGAAAGTTTTCAGCGGTGATGATGGGTTGCCCTTCAAGCGTGACCAGTTTCCAGTACGTATTGGTTAGCGTTTCGTCAGGCTTGACTGCTTGATGAGGCGCTGAGTGTGATTGGCACCCGCTCGCTAGCAGGATAATAAGAGTAGATGCGATAAGGGGTAATTTTTTCATAAAGCGTTTCTCTAGGTTTGCGTCATAAAATAATAATCGGATTGATAATGTTTTGCTACCTTAGCTTCTGTCCGATACTTTGTTAACAACCTGAGTCTGTTCCTGTTTTAATGCTTTGTATAAATAGTAAACCTTCTTTTTTATTCATCGCTGCTTGATTGTTTTTTTATAACACACCAGTTTGCTGGAGCTGTGAAAGGCTGAATGCGATATGAAGATGATGTGATGACTAAAATGTGATTAATTTTAATGTCATTGTCTCAATTAATATAATAAGAGTGCCCTGATGTAAGAGTGTGAGTTTTTCATGATGTGGTGCCACCTAATGATGTCTTGGTGCATATTGGTACCTCTAATGAGGTGGCCAAATTCACTATGCCACTTACCCTGTGTAAGGGCGCTTGAGCAGAAAAAATATTCGTAAAACTCGAATTGATATCAGGCATTTAAACTTGAAGAAAATGATAAGATGTGTCGGTTTTATAGCGATTGTATTTATGGATATATTTTTCTGTAATGGTTTTTTAAAGTCGTTGCTAGGTCTTGTTTGAGAGTGCTTAAAGAAATTTCATAACACACGTTATAAAATGAAGATGTGGCGGTTGCAAGGGCTAAGTATTTAGCTACCCTATTGGCTGTGTTATGTGAAAGCGGAAGCCGCTACATGTTTTATCGGTCTGAAATTTAATCATACAAGGAGTGGATTAGATGACAGTCAGCAACAATTCTCTCAAAACAATTACTGTCTATAAGCAATATAATGAAATGTTGGATATGCCGTCGGCGCGACGTACAGCGGTGAAAGATGAGTACCCAACGCGCCTAGCAGCAGCTCCAGCTTCGCTAACTCAGCCGCGTCGCGATGCGGTGGTTAAAGGTCGAAATTTATCAGGGCCGCTATCCTCAGAGCAGCTTGATGAGTTTGAACGCAAAGGTTTTTTGTTTATTCCAAACCTCATTTCAGGTGAAGAGCTGGAGGCACTTCGCCATGAAATGACATTATTGATGAGTAATAGTGCTTATCGCGATCAAGAATTCAGCGTTACTGAGCCAGAAAGCCACGATATTCGTTCGTTGTTTGCCGTGCATAGGCTTTCTGAACGATTAGGTGAACTGGCCAGTGACGAACGCTTAGCGGGTGCAGCCCGGCAGATCATTGGCGCTAATCCTTACGTGCATCAGTCACGGATTAACTATAAGCCAGGTTTTGCAGGTAAAGGGTTTAATTGGCACTCTGATTTCGAGACGTGGCACGCGGAAGATGGCATGCCGAATATGCATGCTGTTAGCGCTTCACTGATCTTGACCGACAACCATGAATTTAATGGCCCGCTTATGCTGATTCCAGGCTCCCATTTGGAATTTGTGCCTTGTTTGGGGGAAACACCAGAGGATAACCACAAAAGCTCGCTTAAAGCACAGGAGATTGGCGTGCCCAGCCCAGAAGCGCTGACTCAGTTAGTAGCAAAATATGGTATTGAAGCGCCAAAAGGTAAAGCAGGGGGATTGCTGCTCTTTGATTGCAACACGCTGCATGCGTCTAATGCCAATTTGTCGCCAGACCCCCGCAGCAACGTATTCTTTGTGTTTAACCGTCCGGATAATCGCTGTGTTGCACCGTTTGCTGCTCCCAAGCAGCGTCCTCGCTTTTTGGCGCATGGGCCTGATGATCGCTGGACGCCCGACGCATAATCTAACGTATCACTAGTGATATGTATGAAATGCTGTAGAAGAGGTTGTGGTACATACGCATAGCTGGGGTAGACTGTTGCGCCTGTCGTTGCGAATGCGGCACGCATAATGAGAAGGAGAGGACCCGCCATGCGTTTTGTTCCACAGTTTACCGATGGTCAGGAGTTTCCCCACGCGTTGGGCAAAATCGTCTGCGTTGGCCGCAACTATGCCGACCATGCCAAGGAGCTGGATAATCCGGTTCCTAGTGAGCCTCTGTTATTTATGAAGCCCGCCACCAGTGTGGTGGACTTGACTAAACCCCTTGATCCGCCGTTTTCACGGGGCGATATACATTATGAAGCCGAGCTTGCGCTTTTGGTGGGGGAGACCCTGACCCACGCGACCCAGGATGAAGCTGAGCGTGCCATTGTGGGCATTGGCCTAGCGATGGATTTAACGCTGCGTGATGTGCAAACCAAGCTGAAAGAGAAGGGGCACCCGTGGGAAATAGCAAAAGCATTTGATGGTGCTTGCCCACTATCGCCGTTTTTGCCGCTAAGCCGCGTTCCCAATTGGAATGCGTTGGTGTTCACCCTTGAGATTGATGGTGAAGAGCGTCAACACGGAGAAGGCGCCGATATGATCTTCGCGATCCCGACGTTGGTGGCGGAGATGAGTCGTCACTTCACGCTAGAGCCGGGTGACGTTATTTTGACAGGTACACCTGCCGGCGTCGGCGAATTGCCCCGTGGAGCTTCGCTGCGTTTAACGTTGACCGGTGGACTAGAAATCACCACTAGCGTAGTAGAGTAGTTGGATGGCGATAATGCTAAAACCAACACTAGCTAAGCGTTAGCCGTTATGCGAAAAGCCACTGACATCGTCAGTGGCTTTTTCATTGGCCTATTCTAAAAGCACGATTCTAAAAGCACTATTCTAAATAGGTGTAGCCATCCAGGCCTTCGCTCAGGCTAGCGGCAAACTTTGCCTGCTCTTGGGTCGAAAAGCCGCTAGTGATCAGTTGCTCGGTGAGCTTTTGCTTAAGCACTCGAGCATCAAAATTCACGTAGGCTAAAACATCGGCCACCGTATCGCCTGCCTGTAGGTTAGACAGGACCCACTCGCCATCTTTACCCAGTGCGGCATCGACTGAGTCGGTATCGCCGAATAGGTTGTGCAAGTCGCCAAGAATTTCCTGATAGGCACCTACCAGGAAGAAGCCTAGCCAACGTTCGTCATCGCTTGCCCACTCGGGTAACGGTAGTGTGCTCTCCACGCCTTGGCCATCCACGTAACTATCAATGCGGCCATCTGAATCGCAGGTGATATCTTGAATGACTGCGCGACGAGTGGGGGGCTGGTCTAGCCCGCTCAACGGCAGGACAGGGAATATCTGTTCGATCCCCCAGACGTCAGGCACCGACTGGAATAATGAGAAATTGACGAACAGCTTATCGGCTAGCTTTTCAGCCAGTTCGTCCATAATTTCCCGGTGCGCGCGATTACGGGTATCAAGCTGGCCGCGTAGGCGAGCACAGGCTGCCATATAAAGCCGTTCACCTTCGGCACGGGCATTGATATCACTTAAGCCCATTACGAAACGGTCTTGCAGCTCACTAACCGCTTGCAGAAGGTCATGCCAAGCTTCCACCAAGACACGGGGCTCCTGGCTTTCGGCTAACTGCTCAAAAACCCGCCACAGGGCTTCCACCTGGAGGTCTTCCTGAGAAGAGCGCTCTGGAGGCGAATCATTAACGCGCTCTTCGCCAATCACGTTGGTGATCAACACGGCATGATGAGCCGTTAGCGCACGGCCTGACTCACTGATCAGATGAGGCTGGGGAAGGTCAGCCTCCTGACACAGCTGCGCAAAGGCGCTAACCACGTTACGTGCATACTCCTGCATGGAGTAGTTGGCTGAGCAGTAGCTACGTGAGCGAGTACCTTCGTAGTCGATTCCTAGACCGCCACCCACATCGACGGTATCAATCGGTGCCCCTAGGCTCACCAAGTTTTGGTAAAAACGGGCGCATTCCCGCAGACCGCGCTGAATGTCGCGAATATTGGCAATTTGCGAGCCGAGATGAAAGTGCACTAACTGTAGGCTTTCTAACGCATTTTGAGCGCGTAAGGTCGCGACTACGTCAAGAATTTGGCTGGCAGTCAGACCAAACTTTGACTTCTCGCCGCCGGTGTTTTGCCATTTACCTTTACCCACTGAGGCAAGCCGTGCCCGCAAACCAATACGCGGGGTGACTTCCAACTCACGCGCCTCTTCTAATATAAGTTCCAGCTCAGACAGCTTCTCAACGACCAGGTAAACGCGATGCCCCAGCTTTTCACCCAGCAGCGCTAGGCGAACGTACTCGCGGTCTTTATAACCATTGCAGACGATCAGCGAGGAGCCGCCATCCGACAGCGCCAGCACTGCCAGCAGCTCCGGTTTACTGCCTGCTTCTAAGCCTACGCGACCATTGCCACGCTCGGAGGTGGCGAGGATCTCTTCCACCACGCGGCGCTGCTGATTCACTTTGATCGGATAAACGGCTGTGTAGCCGCCCTGATAGTCGATGTCCTGCATCGCGACATCAAACGCACCGCACAGCTGTTCTACGCGGTCGTGCAGAATGTCGCTAAACCTTACCAGTACCGGCAACCGCAGACCCGCAGTCTGCAACTGACGCACAAGCCCGCTAAGCGGCAATGCTGGGCCTTCTGCGTCGCTACCTAGCGGACGAACCAAGGCTTGCCCGTGGTCGTCCACATCAAAGTAGCCACTGCCCCATTGGTCAATATTCCATGTGCGTCGGGCGCGTAAGGCCTGGGCGCTGGTGGTCACCGATTCGATCATCAAGAAACCTCTGGGAGCGGTAGTGCGCCAAATGCAATGCGCGCTTTTAAAATGGTTCGGAAACGCTCAGGGTCATGAGGCGTTAGGTCATGGGCAGGTGGGTCAACATAGACGACCAGCAGGCGCGATAGCCAATATCGCAACGCTGTCATGCGCAACATGGCTGGCCATAGTTCACGCTCATCAGCGGTGAGAGGGCGACGTGCTTGGTAAGCGCTCAGAATGGCTTCATAACGCTCAGCATTCAGCGAGCCATCCTCATTGGTTGCCCAGTCGTTAATGACGATGGCGAGATCAAATAGCAAATCGCCGGTGCAACCGTTATAAAAATCGATAATACCGCCTAGTTGGTCGCCCTCAAACAGCGTGTTATCACGGAATAAGTCGCCGTGAAGCGCTCCTTGCGGTAGCTCGCCGTGTTGGCTAAAGGCACCTTCGAAGTCATCGACTTCATTTTTCATCAGTGTTTGGTCGTCAGGGCTGATATACGTCAGCACCTTGTGATGCACTGCCCGCAGCCAGTGAAGGTCGCGCGGGTTTGGCCGATGGCCAGGAAAACGCTGGGAGACAACATGCAAGTGCCCCAACGTATTGCCCAGCGCTTGGCATTGGGCAAGGTTGGGGGCGCTAGGATGCTTGCCTGGTAGGCGTGGAAACAGTAAAGCAGGCTTACCTGCCAAACTGTGTAGCGCAATCCCTTCGCGGTCGTGAATAGTACCGGGCACCGGCAAACGGTGCTCATCCAGATAATCCAACAACTCGACAAAAAACGGCAGCTCTTCATGTTCGCCCTGTTCAAACAGGGTTAACACCAGCTCACGACGATCGGTGGTCACAAAAAACGTCGAGTTTTCTGTGCCACCGGCAACGCCTTGTAGCGAAACGAAGCTGCCGACATCAAACTTTTCCAAAAACGCGGCGACCTGAACGTCGCTCAGCGGGGTAAATACAGCCATGAGAATCTCGCCCAGGTTGCTAAGCCCATTATTGTAGCGGCTTGCAGGGTCAGTTGGCAGCGTTGTGTGAGTTTGAAATGCGTTATTCGTAGCGGTTGTTTCTGCAGCCATTGCCGTGAACGCGTATCATAGCTAATAGACTTCTTACTGTGTTGCTAACAATGGAATTGGTTATGGCCCGTGCCCCAATCGTGCTTGTCGATGGCTCATCGTACCTATATCGCGCTTTTCACGCGCTGCCACCGTTAACGACCTCCAACGGCCAGCCTACGGGGGCCGTGAAAGGCGTATTAAATATGCTCAAGCGGTTGATCAAAGACTACCCGGAAAGCCCAATGGCGGTGGTGTTTGATGCACCAGGAAAAACCTTTCGCGATGAGATGTACAGCGACTACAAAGCTCATCGGCCGCCCATGCCGGATGACCTGCGCAGCCAAATTAAGCCGCTGCACGCTTGTGTAAAAGCGCTAGGCTTACCGCTGCTGTGCATTGAAGGTGTCGAAGCCGACGATGTGATTGGTACCCTGGCTCATCATGCCACCCAGGCTGGCCGTGATGCGGTGATCTCGACTGGCGATAAAGATATGGCGCAGTTGGTGAATGACCACATCACATTGGTCAACACCATGAAAGAAGAAACCCTCGATGAAACAGGCGTCAAAGAGAAATTTGGTCTACCGCCCTCGCTGATCATTGATTTTTTGGCATTGATGGGTGACAAGGTTGATAACATTCCCGGCGTGCCGGGGGTGGGCGAAAAGACTGCCATTGGCCTGTTGCAAGGCATGGGAGGTGGCTTAGAGACAATTTATGGCGATCTTGAGCGCGTCAAGACACTCAGCTTCCGTGGTGCGAAAACGTTACCGAAGAAGCTGGAAGAGCACCGTGACCAGGCCTTTCTCTCTTATCAGTTAGCAACCATTAAGACCGACTGCGAACTGCCCGTGGGGCTGGATGACTTGGATATTGCGCATCCCGACCGCGAGGCGCTGGTAGAACTCTATAAAGAAATGGAGTTCAAGCAGTGGTTGGCTGAGCTACTGGCAGGTAGCGACGAGGGCGTCGATGATGTAAATGGGGGCGAGCCTGCGCCTGATAACGCTGCTAGTGACGTGACTGATAGCGCCGTGACTTCCAGCCAGCGACATGACCATGTCATCGTTGAGCAAGCTGAGTTTGATGCGTGGCTAGCGCGACTGAAAAAAGCCGAGCGCTTTTGCTTCGACTTAGAAACGACCAGCCTGAATTATATGGACGCCGATATTGTCGGCGTTGGCCTGGCGCTGGAGGCCGGTGAAGCTGCTTATATTCCACTGGCCCATGACTATCTGGATGCGCCCGCTCAGCTTGATCGTCAACAGGTCCTGCAAGCATTAAAACCGCTGCTGGAAGATCCTGAAAAAACCAAAATTGGTCAGAACCTTAAGTACGATATTTCCGTGCTGGCAAACTATGATATTCGCGTGGTGGGGCCGCTTGCTGACACTATGCTAGCCTCGTACGTGTTGAATTCCACCGCCACGCGTCACGATATGGATTCGCTGGCGCTGAAGTATTTGGGCGAAAAAACCATCTCTTTCGAAGAGATCGCTGGAAAGGGGGCTAAGCAGCTCACCTTTAACCAGATCGCCTTAGAGCAAGCGGTTCCTTATGCCTGTGAAGATGTCGATATCACGCTGCGGCTGCAAGCAATACTGCGCCCTCAGGTGGAACGGGAAGGGCGTTTGGCGGACGTGTTGGATTATCTTGAGCTACCGCTGATTAACGTCTTGTCGCGGATTGAACGCAATGGCGTTGCGCTGGATGCCGAACGTCTACACGAGCAAAGCCAGCAGCTAGAGCGCCGTATTCGTGAGCTTGAAAGCGAAGCCTTCGAGTTAGCAGGTCGTGAATTTAACCTTGGTTCGCCCAAACAGCTGGGACAGATTCTGTTCGAAGAGCAGAAAATTCCGGTGATCAAGAAAACGCCCAAAGGCGCACCCTCGACCGCAGAGGCGGTGCTAGAGGAGTTGGCGCTGGATTACCCCTTGCCCAAGGTGATTATGCAGCACCGGGGGCTGGCAAAACTAAAATCCACCTATACCGATAAGCTACCGCGGCTGCTCAATAAAGCTACTGGGCGGGTGCACACCAGCTATCATCAAGCCGTTACTGCCACTGGGCGGCTGTCGTCGTCGGACCCGAATTTACAGAACATCCCTATTCGTACCGAAGAGGGACGCAAAATTCGTCAGGCATTTATTGCCCGCCCTGGCTATCGCATTGTGGCGGCAGACTACTCGCAAATTGAGCTGCGTATTATGGCGCACCTCTCCGAAGATAAAGGACTTCTGGAAGCGTTTGCGGAAGGGCGCGATATCCATACAGCGACCGCTGCCGAAGTATTTGGTACTGCGCTTGAAAAGGTCTCTGCCGACCAGCGGCGCAGCGCTAAAGCGATCAACTTTGGCCTAATTTACGGCATGAGCGCTTGGGGCCTGTCACGCCAGCTGCATATTGATCGCAATCAGGCGCAAACCTACATCGACCGCTATTTTGACCGTTATCCTGGCGTTGCTCGCTACATGGATCGTATTCGCACCCAGGCCGCAGAAGATGGCTTTGTGGAAACCGTGCTAGGGCGACGGCTGTACCTGCCAGAGATCCACTCGCAAAACCGCAATCGCCGTCAGGGTGCTGAACGCACCGCCATTAATGCGCCTATGCAGGGCACGGCAGCGGATATCATCAAGCAGGCGATGATCGATGTCGATGCTTGGCTTGCTGAAGGCGATTTTGACGCCCTCATGGTTATGCAGGTGCACGATGAGCTAGTGTTTGAGGTGGCCGATAAGCAGGTTGAGGCGTTTATTGAGCAAGTTCAGGCGCGTATGCAAGCCGCTGCCACGCTTAGCGTACCGCTGATTGTTGAAGCCGAAAGCGGCGCCAACTGGGATGAAGCTCACTAGTAACCACTAGCATGAAGCCCGCTAGGCTAAGCCCTCTAGGCTAAGTAAGGCTTAAACGGCGTTACGGGGTCGTTACCGGCACCCCAATAAAAAACACCTGCAGCTGAGCTGCAGGTGTTTTTTTAGTTAGGCTTGCGGCTCCTGAGTCCTAAGAGCCGTAGAGCTTAACGCCAGCTTACGCGATCGAAAATACGAATCGCTTCTGGGTTATTTTCACCCAAGATGCTGATGTTGATATCGTCTTTGGCGAAATCACCCCAAGATTCCAGCACCGGGTTTTTCTTGATGCCTTCCACGACGGGGAACTCGTAGTTACGGTCAGCCAGTACTTCCTGAGCTTCGTCAGAGGCTAAGAACTCCAGGAAACGAATGCCGTTTTCTGGGTTTTGCGCGTTAGCCACTAAGCCAGCGCCGCCAACGTTAATGTGGGTGCCACGATCATCCTGGTTGGGGAAAATCACCCCCACTTTGCGCGCGGCTTCGCGGTCGGCATCTTCATCGGAATGCAGCATGCGAACATAGTAATAGTGGTTTGCAACCGCTAAGTCACACTCACCGCTCGCAACGCCAAGAATCTGATCGGTATCGCCGCCTTCTGGGTCGCGCGCCATATTATTCACAACACCTTGGGCCCACTCTTCCGCACCTTCTTCGCCGTGATGCTCAATCAGTGAGGCGAGTAGCGACTGGTTATAAATGTTGTTGGAAGAGCGAATGCATACTTGGCCTTCAAACTGCGGATCGGCCAAGTCTTCATAGGAAGTGATTTGGCTGGGGTCAAAGTTCTCACGGTTGTAGAAAATAACCCGTGCGCGCTGGCTAAAGCCAAACCACAAACCTTCAGGGTGGCGCATTGATTCTGGCAGGCGCTCGTTAAGCACGTCAGAGTCTACGCTTTGAAAAAGGCCGTCCTGCTCGGCGCGCCATAGGCGGCCTGCGTCAACGGTAAGCATTACGTCAGCAGGGCTAGCAATGCCTTCACGCTGCATGCGCTCCATCAACTGGTCGGAGTCGCCTTCCAGTACATTAACTTCGATGCCGGTCTCTTCAGTGAACGCTTTGTAGAGAATCTCATCAGAGTCGTAATGGCGGGCGGAGTAAATGTTGACCTCGTTAGCGAGCGCGCTACCTGCAAAAGCAGAACCTGCCATGATGGCAGCTACGGTAGCCGTAAGACGTGCTTTTTTCATAACAAATACCCTGAATGTTTATGATAATAAGTTGCATTAGCGACGTGACGTATTGAAACGCTTCTCTTGGTTGGCGTCAAGTTAAATGCTAATGAAACGCATCTGCTGTTTAGCAAGAAACGTGCATCTCTACTCAATAGAAAATAGAATGCAAATAACTTTCAACCGTGTTCGCAGCGGCATGCATTTATCATGTCGCGGGTGGACGAGACAATGGTGAAATAATGACGGCAACAGTGTCACTTTCCGATGTGTCGGCGCCTGCATCAGCACTGTCGCTTCGTGGTATTCAGCACACGTTCGCGGCTAATAAAGTGGTGAAAGGCATTGATCTTGATATCGCTCCAGGCGAGGTTGTGTGTTTACTGGGCCCTTCTGGTTGCGGCAAAACCACACTGCTTCGGATTGCTGCGGGCTTAGAGGTCGTGCAGGAAGGCTCGGTTAGTCTTGATGGTCTATCCATTGCGGCACCCGGTAAGCGTCATGTGCCACCGGAAAAGCGCAATGTTGGTCTCGCTTTCCAAGACTCAGCCTTGTTCCCACACCTTAGCGTGCTGGAAAATGTTACCTTCGGTCTGAAAAATTTGCCCTCTAGCCAGCGCCGGGAGCGTGCGCTGGAACTGTTGGCTCAACTCGGCATGGCCGACTACGCCGAGAGCTATCCGCATATGTTGTCAGGTGGACAGCAGCAGCGCGTTGCACTGGCGCGCGCGTTGGCACCCACGCCTAAATTAATGTTGTTGGATGAACCCTTTTCGAGTCTTGATGCGCGGCTACGTGATCGCATCCGAGACGATACGCTACACGTGTTGAAAAAGCTCGGCTCAGCGACTCTGCTCGTGACCCACGATCCTGAAGAAGCCATGTTTATGGCAGACCGCATCGCACTAATGCGGGATGGCGAAATTGTGCAGACTGGCACTCCCCGTGAGCTTTATTGTGCGCCAGTGGCTCCCTTTGTGGTGACGTTTTTTGGCGAGGTGAATGAGTTAAGCGGTATTGTGAAAGGGGGCTTTGTCGCTACGCCCGTTGGGCCGGTAGATGCCAGCTGGTTGCCAGAAGGCAGTAGCGTTCAGGTGATGATTCGCCCCGAAGCGCTGCGTATCAAAGAGCGTGACTTGCCCGTCGAGTCGCATAGCCACAGCCATGTGGTCATGGCTAAGCTGCTAGGGCGTTCCAGCCTTATTCACTTATGTGCGCATGGAGAAGATGGTCAGGAAGCCCACCTTCACGCCCGTGTGCCAGGCGTGTTTTTACCCCAGGAGGGCCAGCCGATTGATATCGACTTGGACCACTCCCAGGTATTTATCTTTCCGCGTTAAGTTTTCGCTGTTCAGCGCTTGCTTGCCTCCATTACTCAGCCTGGCTACCCGGGCGCGCCCGGCGCATTGCCAAGCTGAGTAAAATCACCGGTAAGATGCCCACTACCACAATGGTCAGAGAGGCGGTTGACGCTTCAGCTAAGCGTTCATCTGAGGCGAGGCTGTGAGCGCGTACTGCCAGCGTGTCAAAGTTGAAGGGGCGCAGGATGATCGTGGCAGGCAATTCTTTCATCACATCGACAAATACCAGAATCCCGGCTGCTAGGAGACTGCTGCGCATCAGCGGCGTATGAATATGGCGCAGTGTACCGCCAGCGGTTTGGCCCAAGGTGCGGGATGCGGCATCCATGCTGGGGGTTACTTTGCCAAGGCTCGCTTCTACCGCGTTAAACGAGACGGCCAAAAAGCGTACGACATAAGCGTAAATCAAAATAAATGCTGAGCCGCTAAACACTAGACCAATGATTTTTCCGTAGTGTTCGTGAAGCCACATGTTTAGCGAGTTATCCAGCCACGCAAACGGAATCAGGATGCCTACGGCAACCACCGAGCCAGGAATGGCATAGCCCATTGCGGCGATGCGGGTGAAAAATCGTGCGCTTGGTGAATTGTTGAGCCTAACCCCGTAGCTCAGAAGTACGGCTAAGCCTACCGCAATCAATGCAGCAACGGTCGCGAGGCTCAGGCTATTCATAGCAAAGCCAATAAATCGTGTGCCGAACAAGCTATCGCCCGTTTTAATGGCCATATTGAGCAAAATGCCGCTGGGCAACAAAAAGCCGATAACAATAGGCAGCAAACACGCCAGGGTAGCCCCCATTGCATGCCAGCCACGCAGCTGATATTCCGGTAGTTGCTGATAGCGGTTAGTGGTATGGAAGTAGCGCCGTTTACCCCGCGAATAGCGCTCTAGAAGAACCAATACAATGACGAAGGTCAGCAAGCAAGCGGCTAGCTGAGCGGCAGCGACGGGTTCACCTAAGCCAAACCATGTGCGATAGATCCCCGTAGTGAAGGTATCTACTCCAAAAAACTGCACCGCGCCAAATTCGTTAAGTGTCTCCATCAATACCAGTGAAACGCCGCCGACTAATGCCGGGCGGGCGAGGGGCAACGCCACGCTGGCAAACAAGCGCCAGGGGCCACGCCCCAGGGTACGGCCTACATCTAATACACATACCGACTGCTCAAGAAAAGAAGCCCTAGCTAACAGATACACATACGGGTAAAGCACAAAGGTAATCAGGATTGCCGCGCCGCCTAGTGAGCGCACATTGGGGAAATAGTAATCGCCCACTCCCCAGTCAAACCATTCACGCAACATGCTTTGTAGCGGTCCTGCTACTTGGAAAAAGTCTGTATAGGCGTAGGCAATGACATACGTTGGTACCGCTAGGGGTAACAGTAGCGCCCATTCAAATATGCGCTTGCCTGGAAAACGGCACATCACCACCAGCCACGCAGTCCCGGCGCCTGTAATAAGAGTGCCAATGCCAACCCATAGCACCAGCCAGAACGTATTAGAGAGGTAGCGTGGTAATACGGTGCTTGCAAGGTGCTGCCAAACGCCCTCTGTCGGCACAAAAATATGGCTTAGAACCACAATAATAGGCAGGGCGACAACAAGGGCGATCAAAAAAAGCGCGATTGACCAAGGGTTGAGCGATAGTGAAATGCGTGACGCAAAACCTGAAAGCAGAGCCGATGGTGAGCGGCGAGCTGGCGTAGACACGTCGTTGTCTCCTTGGATGAGGGGCAGCTTGGCTCGTCAATGCGAAAAAATAACGGCTGCAAATAGTATCACTTGCGTTAGGCGGCTGCAGCCAACATTGTGGCTATCAAAAAAATCCCCCCGCAAGGCGGGGGGACGTTGTGCGTTTTGCATCAGTAGCTTGGTATCACTGGTAGCCCACCAGCACACTAGGTAGTCCCGTAATCAAACTAGGGAAAATAGCCATTAGTATGCAGGCGAAAAGGATGATGGCCACAAATGGCACGACGGCTTTATATAAGTCGACGATTTCGACCCCAGGTGGAGCCACCCCTTTCAAATAGAACAGCGCATAACCAAAGGGCGGCGTTAAGAAGGAGGTTTGTAACACCACCGCCACCATGACGACGAACCACAGTACATCCACGCCCATCTGCGAAATGATTGGCAGCATGATAGGGAAGCTAAGCAACACAATGCCAGTCCAATCAAGGAACATGCCGAGAATGAATACCAGGAACAGCATTAATAGCAGAGCACCAACGGTGCCGCCCGGCATGGCCAGTACAAAGTCACTGATCACGGTCATCCCGCCACCAATCGAGAATACCCCAGTGAATGCCGTGGCCCCGACGAGCACTAACATCACCATCGTCGTGGTTTTGCCAGCTTCAATCAGCGTGTTGTAACAGGTTGATAGCTTGCGGTCGCCGAAAATTAAAAACAGTAGGAAAGCGATAAAAACACCAATGGCGGATGCCTCAGTCGCTGTCGCCACACCGGTAAACAGTGCCCCTAGTACGCCGAGAATTAACGACATTGGTGGGACAACATACTTGCCCAGCATGATCAGTAGCTGTTTTGTGCTGACTTCAGCGCGCTCTTCTGCCGGAACTTTAGGGCCATAGCTAGGTTTGAGCCAGCAGATTACCAGCACGTACAGGGCATACATCACTCCCAGTATCAGGCCGGGTACTAACGCGCCAGCAAAGAGTGCGCCTACGGAGACAGGTGAGTAGCTTGCCATCAAAATCAGCATAATGCTGGGGGGAATCAAAATGCCCAGACAGCCGCTAGCCATGATGACGCCAGCACTCAGCTCTTTGTTATAGCCATACTTGAGCATTGGCACTAAGGCAATCATGCCCATAACGGCAATCGACGCGCCGACAATGCCAGTGGTCGCTGCAAGTAAGACAGAGACAACTACCACGGTAAGCGCTAGTCCACCGCGAAGGTTCGCCAGCAGCAAGCGCATGGCATCAAACATTTTTTCGGTGACGCCTGAGTCATTAAGGAAGCGCGCCATTAGAATAAACAGTGGTATCGCCACGAGTACATAGTTGTCCATGGCGTTGCCATAGACGTTGTTAATGATGATACCCAGGGTATTAATGCCCGGCCCTAAATAAGCACCAATGACCGCCATGCCACCCAATACAAAAGCAAGCGGGTGACCCATAAACAGGCCAACTAAAAGGCCGCCAAACATCACCAGCGTCAGTAGTTCTGCACTCATGCGGACGTCTCCTCACGCAGCTGCATAATGGCGCGCAGAACGATAGCAATCGCCTGCAACAAAATAAGCACAGCAGCGACTACGATAACGCCTTTCACCGGATACACCGGGATTGAGACCATTCCGTAGGTCGTTTCGCCACGACTGAACGAGCGCTCGAAAAAACGCCAACCGTAGGTCAATAACAGCCAGATGAAGGGCACAAAGAATATCAAGTAGCCGAGCAGGTCTAGTACGGCCTGCTTTTTACGTGATAGCAGGCGTTTAATAACGTCGACTTCCACGTGGGCATGGTGGCGCAATCCATAGGCGGCCATCAGCATAAAGTGGGCGCCGAACAGCATTTTGGTGACATCAAACGCCCAGTCGCTAGGGCGGCCAAAGAAGAAGCGCGACACAATGTCGTAAAGCACTATTAGAGTAATGATGGCAATTAACGGTGCAATGATGCGGCCCAGCAGCTCGTTAATTGCATCGATCGCCTTGGCAATCGCGTTCATGGAAGGTCTCCGCAGCTAAGCAATAACCGCCCCAGCAGCGCAGGGGCGGCACTTAAACGTCTTATAGGCAGGCTTCGATCTCTTCCAATGACGGCAGGTTATCCATCGTGCGGCTCATGTTGAATGGTGCAGTAACATCACGCCATGTAGCGTACTCTTGTAGATAGGTAATCATGGAGTGATAGACCTTGGCGTGGTCGGGATTCTCACAAGCGCCACGTACGATGACATCGTTGGTGATTTCCTGGATGCGCGCCAAGTCCTCTTCTGAGAACTGGTTAATGGTGACGCCCGCATCAATAAATTTCTGTGTTGCTTCGGTAGATTCACGCTCCGACCAGGAAAGTGACCAAGCCATGGTGGCTTCAGCCGCTATTTTAAGCTTAGTCTGGGTTTCTTCAGACAGGGCATCCCAAGCGTCTTTGTTAATCATAACGCCGAAAACGCTTGCCGACTGGTGCCAACCAGGTGTCGCCCAGTAGTCAGCAACTTCAGCAAAACCTGCCTTAAAATCAACGCCTGGAGTCGAGAACTCACCGGCATCAATTACGCCGCGTTCAATCGCTTGATACACTTCACCACCGGCCAGAGTGACCTGTGAACCACCTAGCTCTTCGAGTACCCGGCCCTGGTCGCGTCCCGATAGACGCAAACGCTTACCTTCAAGATCTGCGATGCTCTCAATCGGTGTGCGGCCCATGAAACCAGATTCGTTGTTGGTAATGCCGTAGGGCAAATACACCATGTTGTACTGGCCATAGATTTCTTGATAGAGCTCAAAACCGCCCCATTGTTGAATCCAGTTCAAGTAATCCACGCCGTTAAACAGGCTGGTAGTGGTGGCCAGAGGAGAGAACGCTGGGTTTAAGCCTGCCCAGTAGCCTGGCCAATCGCCAGAAGCTTGGATAGCACCGGTTTCGGTAGCGTCAAACACTTCAGTGCCAGGCATTAGCGTGCCGCCTGCACGGAAGTTAATTTGTACTTCGTCACCTGCAAGCTGGTTGACAAGCTCTACCCAGTGCTGATCAACCTTAATCAGGTCAAGGTTTTCGGGCCAGGTAGTGGTCATTGTCCACTGCTCTTGCGCTTGAGCAGTAGAGGTGAGTGCGGCGAAAGCGACACCAGCGGCGAGGCTGGTTAGTGCGAATTTAGTCATCTTTTTCATTGTATGTTTCCTGGTACTTTGGCGGTTGGCGTTATTAGTGTTTATTACCTGAAAGCAGGAAAGTGCAGTGAGTGTGGCTTACGTTTACGTAAGGTAAACGCCGCTAGGCTGCATCGCTAAGCTAGCACACTCCCCCCGCTGCAGCGCAATATCAGTAACTCAAGGAATTTAACGTCGTATAAGATGTTTCTTTGAAAAATTTAGCTCATTAAAAACAATTATTTGTATATTTTTTAGTAACTTTCTTAACCTTAGGGTTAGTTCTAAGAGCGTTGAAAATTACGCTGATCTACAACCAAAGTTGTAAACAAAAGACAATCTCAGGAGTTGCTATGCGAGCAGGCTGCCGCATTGACACACCCAACGCTGTTATTAAGCAGGCATCAGCCTTGGTTCATCATGCCGCCCGCTTGCAGCGCCGTCGTTGGCGGGCACTGGTATGGCTATATGGGGCGCCTGATAAGGCCCGCCAGCAGGCGCAACGGTTGTGGGAAGCGCAAACGTGGCAGGCACCGCTGTGGGTGGGTGCTGAGCACGAGACGCCAGTGGCGCCATGTTTACCAGCCAGTAAAGCTCGCACACGGCTAGGTGCGGAGCATCAGCTAATCGTCCTAGACGCTAGTGGTAGCCAAGGATTAGATCCAGATGCGCTAGGTGCATTAGCGGGTACCGTGAGTGCTGGCGGGTTATTGGTCGTTATCACGCCATACAACTGGGGCGAACAGCCTGATCCTGACTATGCCCGCTTTGCCGATTATCCGTGGCGTTGGGATTCGCTGAGCGCTCATTACCTTAAGCGGTTAGCGTTTCAATTAACGGGTGAGAGCACTATTGTTCGCTGGGAGGTAGACGGTAGCCTCACGCTGCCTGGGCTGTCTATTCGAGACTCGCGTGCGGCTCCGTTTGACGACGCAGACTGTTTGACGGCTGACCAAGCTCGTGCAGTGAATGCGCTAGTAAAACTAAAGCGTCGTCGGCCATTGGTTATTACCGCGGATCGTGGGCGGGGTAAAAGCGCCGCATTGGGCATTGCTTGTGCTCGCCTGCTACAAAAAAGCGTGACGCAACTGGTGGTGACGGCACCTCGACTCAGTTCAGTGGAAAGCTTGTTTGCGCGCGTGGTAGCGCTATGCCCGGAAGGTCAACGCCTCAGCTCAGCGCGGTTTGAACTGCCGAGCGGTAGCTCGCTGTGTTTCCTTGCGCCTGATGCGCTTAACGAACAGGTTGATCAGGCAAGACTCGGCGGTAGCGGCAGCTATTTACTCGTCGACGAGGCAGCGGCCATTCCTGCGGCAATGTTAGCTCACTGGCTTGCTGCCTTTCCACGTATCGCGTTTGCAACTACTGTGCATGGCTATGAAGGCTCTGGGCGCGGTTTTACACTACGCTTTCGCGAGGTGCTCAATCGAACCGCTCCTCAATGGCGAGAGTTACCGTTAGATGCCCCTGTTCGCTGGTCAGTGGGAGATCCTTTAGAAGCGACTATCCAAACGTTGCTACTGCTCAACGCTCCGTTGCCTGAGGCACACGCCAGTACTCATTGCCAGACGGCCTCTATGCTGTTGACTCAGGCGCAGTTAGCCGAGCAGCGTGAGTTGTTAGCGAAGCTGTTTGGCTTGCTGGTGCAGTCCCACTATCGCACCACGCCTAGTGATTTACGCCAACTGTTAGATGGCCCTAGTACCGCCATTCGCACAGTCATCGCAGCACAAGAGCCCCAGGCCGTTTTGGTGACCCGTGAAGAGGGCGGCTTTAATGCCGCACTTGCTGAGCAAGTGGCACGCGGCGAGCGACGCCCTCAAGGCCATCTACTGGCCCAGTCGTTGGCGGCTCACAGTGGCAGCCGTGAGGCGTTAACCTCGCGCTGGCGGCGGGTAGCGCGCATTGCTACTCATCCAGAGCGGCGGCGTGAAGGGTTAGGGCGCAAGTTGTTAGAAGAGGATATAGCTAACGCTAGCCAGCAGGGTATCGCGCTTTACGGGGCTACCTTTGGTGCCGAAGCATCGTTGCTGCGTTTTTGGCTGGCGCTCGGGTTTACGCCTGTTCGTTTAGGCATCACCCGAGAAACGGCTACCGGCGAGTACGCCATTATGGTGGCGCGCGCGCTGACCAGCGAAGGGCAAGCCGTGCTAGCGTCGCTGGGTGATACCTTTGCGGCCTCATTGATAACGCTATTGGCCTTTGAATTAGCGACACTGCCCGCACCGATCGTCGCGTTACTGTTGCCGTCCTTGCCTCGTTTGCCGCTTAGCACCGCTGAGCTTCAGGCGGTGGACGATGTGGCGTATGCGCACCGCGACCCTGCCTTGGCAAGGACGGCGCTTCAGGCGCTGGCCAGAGAGGCTAGCCATTGGTCATTAGAGCAAGAGGCGCGCATCGCCCACCAGCAGTTGATTACCTGGGCCTTCCAAAACCAGCCGTTAGCAAAGGCACACGGTGAGTCAGTGCGGCTGATTCGCCGCGCGACTCAACAAATTATTGAGCAGCGCACGCTTTTCCCCAGTAGCCCGGAGGGGTAAAGTAAACTGGTTATCGATAATGAAGAGTTTCCATGAACGCACATCTAGAAGCCCTCGAGCCACGTTTAGTGTGGCAGCACTTTCGCACACTATGTAATACGCCGCGTCCCTCTGGTCATGAGGCCGCGCTGGTGGCGACGTTGGAGGCCTGGGCCGATTCCCAGGGGCTACCCCACGACCGTGATGAGTTTGGCAACTTGCGCATTTGTAAGCCAGCCACGCCCGGCTGTGAAAGCGCGCCAGGCATCGTGCTGCAGGGCCATCTAGATATGGTGGCGCAAGCTAACGCAGGCCACGACCACGATTTTACCCGCGACCCTATTCAGACGTATGAAAAAGACGGTTGGCTCTTTGCTGATGGCACCACACTAGGTGCTGATAATGGCCTTGGTGTCGCCGCTATTCTGGCCGTATTGGAAGACCCAGAGCTTACACATGGCCCGTTAGAAGCACTGTTTACGCTAGAGGAAGAGACCTCTATGGGGGGCGCGCTCAATCTTGCTGAAAATTGGTTGGAAGGGTCATTGCTGCTCAATTTAGACAGTGAAGATCGCGGCCAAGTTTATATCGGCTGCGCCGGAGGCGCTGATGTCGTAGTGAATGCGCAGCTCCCCAGCACGGCGATGCAAGACCATGAGCAAGTGATTTCGCTGGCGCTGACGGGGCTAAAAGGCGGCCACTCGGGGATGGATATTGATAAACCCCTGGGCAATGCGAACCGTCTGCTAGTCCGCGTACTGTGGGCATTGGAATCCTTTGGTGCGCGACTGGTTAATTACCATGGCGGCACACTGCGTAATGCCATCCCTCGCGAAGCGTTTGCGCAAATTGCCCTGCCTGCGGATGAGCTGGACGCCGCGCTGGCGATGGTGAAAACGCTTGCTGGTACGCTAAAAGCTGAATTGGGCAGTGGCGATAGCAATATGACGCTTACTGCTGAGCGCGTGGAGCTGGCTGACGCTGAACCACTAACGCGGGACGCCAGTGCGATGCTGCTGGCTGCGCTGCATGCGGCCCCCTGTGGGGTCGAACGCATGAGTGCTGATGTACCGGGGGTAGTGGAAACTTCGAACAATTTAGGTGTATTAAGCGTCGAAAACGGACGTTTCCATCTTTGTGCACTGGTGCGTTCACTGCATGACAGTGCCACTGACGCGATGGCGGGACGTTTTCAGGCGCTGTTTGGCCTGATGGGCGCTAGGGTAAAAGTGGAAAATGGCTATCCAGGTTGGGTGCCTAATCCACAAAGCCCCTTGCTGGCTACCTTTAACACTCGGCATGCTGCATTAATGGGCCGTGAACCCGAGGTCAAGGTGATTCATGCAGGCCTTGAATGTGGCATCCTGGGAAGTAAATACCCACAGTTAGACATGATTTCGTTTGGCCCGCTGATTCGTGGAGCGCATTCGCCAGCCGAGCGAGTGGAAATTGCCTCGGTGGCGGAGTTCTGGGAGATGCTACGCGATTTCATTGAAACCTTGGCGAACTCTCGTTAGACAAATCGCCATAAAAAAACGGCACCCGTATAGGGTGCCGTTTTGGTTAGTGCCTACCCACTGTCTACGTTAGCCATCAGCGAGGTAAGCCTCGTATTATTTGCTCAAGTAAGCGTTGAGCATCCATACGGTTTTTTCCTGCTCGCGAATATAGTCGCCGGCTTGTGCTGCGGTGCCTTCATCGTCAGCGTCTGACGCAATTGCCAGCAATTCCCGCTGTAATTCAATCAATGTTTGATAACCGGTGAGTACGCCTTTTACGCAGGTTTGACCATCATGAACATCTTTATCTTCTTCAATACGCGAAATTTTTACATAGTCGCTATACGCATGAATAGGCTTGTGGCCTAACGTCAAAATACGCTCTGCCACTTCATCTACTTTGGTAAGTAAGTCGGTATAAAACTCTTCAAATTTTGCGTGTAGCTCAAAGAAGTCGCTACCTCGAACGTTCCAGTGGTAGCCACGAACGTTCATATAGAAAATCTGATAATTGGCCAGCAGGTGATTAAGTTTCTCGGCGAGTTGGCTTGCGCTGCCTTCGTGTAAGCCAATGCTATTTGTATCACTCATGTAGTGCTCCTCCATGGTTGCAACCGCTCTGAAAACAGTACGGTCATCAAATCGTTCGATTTAGCTTAAGACGCTTAGTGAGCGTTGCAAAACAAGTTTTTTGCATCGCGGCAATAGCGTCATACCATTACCTTGGCGGTGAGCTGGCGACGGCTGACTCATCGCTTACGCAACGTAGTACAGCACTGAGATGCCGTCGAATGTGTGCCTAATAAAAGAGATGTAGGCGCCTAGGGTGTTTTTCAAGGGGCATATTTTTCACGCGTTGGCTGGCTGGTCCGTTTATCGAGCGAGCCAAAGCCTTGCAATGCTCTCACAGCGGTCAGCGAGTAGCTCTGCGGTGCGTGGTAAAGCATCTTCAAGTGTCATCGGGCCGTCGGCAAGGGCAAACGCAGCGGTAACGCCTTCTTCTAGGCAGGCCTGCCACCCTTCACCCAGGCTACCGGCCAGTACGATGACCGGCTTGCCGTGGCGTTTGGCGGTACGGGCAACGCCAATAGGCGTTTTACCCGAAAGGCTTTGGCCATCTAGGCGACCTTCTCCGGTAATCACTACGTCAATATCAGGAAGCAGGCTGGGTAGCTTGGCCTGCTGCATCATTATCTCAATGCCGGGCGTGAGAGTGGCGTTCAGAAAGCTGCGAGCGGCAAATCCCATACCACCCGCAGCCCCCGCGCCGGCTAATTCTTTTTCATCGCGACCCAGTACCTGGGCGCTTAGCTCGGCAAAATGGCCAATAGCGCAATCAAGCGTGGCAATATCGTCAGGTGATGCGCCTTTTTGCGGGCCAAAGACAGCGCTCGCCCCACGTGATCCTAGCAGCGGGTTATCTACATCCACGGCGGCTTCAACTGCTAAGCTGTTTAAACGAGGGTCTAGCGTGGAAAGGTCTAGTGTTGCAAGCTGCTGGAGTGCTGCGCCACCGGGGGGAAGCGAGTTACCGTGCTTATCTAATAACTTGGCTCCCAGTGCTTGGAGCATGCCTGCGCCTGCGTCGTTGGTGGCACTGCCACCTAAAAAGAGCAGCGCCTTCGTGGCACCAGCATCAAGCGCTGCGTGAAATAACTCTCCGACGCCGTAAGTGGTGGTATGCAGGGCATTACGTTGATGAGGGGATAGATGCTGCAGCCCACTGGCTTCTGCTAGTTCGATAAACGCGGTACGCTGCTCGCTAAGCCAGCCCCAGGATGCTTGGCGCGGCCGCCCCAAGGCATCTTGTACCGTCAGTTGACGTCGCTCGGCATGGGTGGCAGCTATAAGCGCATCCAAGCTGCCTTCGCCGCCATCAGCAAGCGGGCAAAGGTGGATCGTGGCGGTTGGCGAAGCCCGTTGAATACCGTCTGCCATGGCGCTTGCTGCTTGTTCAGCGCTAAGCGCATCTTTAAAACTATCGGGGCAAAGCAGAACATTCATCGCACAACCTCCCTAACGTGTTGTCAAAATTGTTTATCGTGGTTTTTTATCATTTATCTTAATGAATGGCTGCTGGCGAGCTTAGCGCGGCGTTCGATGACACACCAGCCGCATCTGAGATGAGAGGATCACTCATGAAGGCAATACTACCGATTAGCATGACGTGCTTGTTGATACTGACAGGCTGCCAAGCAGTGCCAGAGCGTCTTCCTCAAGCGGAGCCAGCGCCTTCTGCAGCCTGCTACTTTCCCTCTGGGCCGTCTGGCCAAACGGCACCGCCATTGGAGGTGGTGACGCAAAGTATTGACGTATTGGAAGCATGGGGGTTTGAGCTTGAAGCGACCGACACCGATTTAGGTTTGGTGACCGCTAGTCGACAGCGAGATTTGATTGGCTACTACGACCCTTATGATAACGACTTTGGGTATGGGCGAAACATGCGGGTATTTGGTGGCTTTGGTTTGGGGCGTGGTGGTTCCAGCATTGGTCTGGGGATTGGTAGTGGATTTGGAGGCGGTTTCCGCCATCAACCTGTTGAAATAGAGCGGGTGTCGCTACTGGCACGCGATGGTCATATTCGGCTTTCCCGAGATATTCGCCGCTTTGACCACTTAGGGGATCTGCGTGAATCTTACAGCGCTAGCAATGATGATTTTTGTCAACGTTTCCAAACTGCGTTTGAGCAAGCGGTAGCTACCCCGAGGGCGTTATGAAACCACTACGTAAGCACTTTTTAACGGCCACCGCAGTTCTCATGATCATTATGCTGGCAGGCTGTGCCTCTACGCAGCCACTAGAGCCGCGAGAACTACGTTACAGTGCTTCCCCAGAGCAAACGTTCCGCGAAGCCATTGAGTTAATGATGGAGCAAGGCTATGTCGTTCGGCACGCTGATTTAGCGCTAGGGCGCGCAGATGCAACGCTAGCCCGCTGGCCGGAGTATCGCTTGCAACTGCAGGTAAGTGAGGTGCCTGGTGGCAGCCGTGTCAGCCTGTCGGCGTTGCGTGGGAATCAGCCGCTGCCACCGTATGTATTAGATCCCTGGCTGGTTGAGCTGCAACATAAATTAGGAGAGTTGCCGTGACAGGCGTATTTCCCCCGCTAGGTAGCTCACTGAATAAACGCCGCAGTTACTGGGTAGTGCTGGCAATAGGCGTTTGTAGCACGCTAAACAGCAGTCTTGTGTTGGCCCATCCCCATGGTTGGATTGATCTCAGCGTGAGGGTGATAACAAACGATGAGGGGGTCGCAACAGGGCTTCATCAAACATGGCGAATGGACCCTTTTTACAGTTTGGTGGTGCTCGAAGAGTTACAGCAGGTTCAAGGCAGCAACCTGCAAGAAGGACTTGACCAGCTAGGCAGCGACATCCGCGATAACCTGTCGCAGCAGCACTACTTTACCGAGGTTCGTGTGAATGGCGAACCGCAAGCGCTGGGTGAGGTATCTGAATACACGGCGTTGGAGCGCAATGGTCGCTTAACCTTTATGTTTATTCTGCCGTTAGCAACGCCTCAGCCATTGGCCGGGCGAATGCTGGAGTATCAGGTCTTTGACCCAACCTACTATATCGAAGTGGTGCACGAAGAAGAGGACGGGGCACCCTCTGAGCAGGCGCTGATTCTCTATGGTGAGCCCGACTGCCGTTTAAGCGTGCTACCTGCTGACCCTGATCCCGAGCTCGTAATGCAAGCCGCGCTGTTAGATGTGGATGAAACGGGAGAGTCAGGATTGGGCCGCCATTTTGCAGAAACGGGGCGGATTGAATGCGACTAGCGGAAAACCTGGAAGGTCGTGTATAAAGTGTTACTTTATAACTTTCCGGTGGAGGAGCAATGCCTTTAACGCGGCAACAACTGTTATGGGGAGCGCTTACCGTGTCGGGGGTGCTGCTGTTGGTCTTCATCGTACAGGCTAATTTGCAGGGGGTAAGTCTTCAATTGCTGGCTTGGCAGCGAGATTTACATCGCACCCTGACGCTTGCTATTACCGAACTCTCTCGTACGCCTTCTAGCAACACTTGGCTAACGCTGCTAGGGGTAAGTTTTGCTTATGGCGTTTTCCATGCTGCGGGGCCTGGACATGGCAAAGCGGTATTGGCGACGTATTTAGCGTCTCACGGCGGTGCTACCCGTCGCGCCTTGGGGCTCTCTTTTGCGGCAGCTCTGCTGCAGGGGGGAACGGCGATTGCTATGGTGGCAGTGCTCGTACATGGGCTAGGCTGGGTGACCCGTCAGGCGATGGGCAGCGTGGTTTGGGTAGAGCAAGCCAGCTTTATATTAGTGGCACTGTTAGGTGGCTGGTTATGCTGGCGGGCGATAAAACAATTGCGTCACGCTTACTCAGTCCACGCTAGTGATGCTGCTGGCCACAGCCACAGCCACAGCCACAGCCACAGCCACAGCCACAGCCACAGCCACAGCCATGATCATTCCCACTGCTGCGGTGGGGCTCATCATATCGAGCCTCAACAAGCGCTCGACTGGCGCACAGCGCTGATGACCGTTGGTGCGATTGGGATGCGTCCGTGCACTGGGGCAGTGCTTATGCTGGGGGCTGCTAGCCTGCTTGGGCAGTTTTACGTCGGTGTCGCTTCGGTGCTTGCCATGTCGCTTGGTACCGGTATTACCGTTTCTGTGCTGGCGCTTGCAAGCATCGTGGCTCGGGGCTGGGCGGCTAAGCGGTTGCAGCAACAGAGCAGCCGACAGGTGGTCGAGAAAGCGGCTGGTTGGGCGGCGCTTGCCGGCGGTGCTCTCATTGTTGCACTAGGCGTATCGCTTTCTATGGCTGGCGCCGCCCAGCCTACCAGTGGCCCATTACTGAGTGAGCCACCATCCAGACAGGGCTCTTTACTGGGGAATTAAGCTAAAGCTTTAATCCTTCAATTTGGGCCAGCAACTGTTCGCGGCGACTGCCCTGAAGGGGTAGCTCATAAGGCTCTGGGCTACCATTTCCCCATACCGGCGCTGGCCAACTGGCATCATCTGTATAGCGCACCACCAAATGAATATGCAGCTGGCTGACCACATTACCTAAGGTGGCAATATTGAGCTTGTCACCGTGAAATATCTCCTTCATCGCCGTTCCTAGCGCTATCGTTTCACGCCACAGCTGGGCTTGCTCATCCAGGCTTAGTTCAAACACTTCGCTGACCGAGCCACGCCTGGGTACCAGAACTACCCAAGGGTAGCGTGCATCGTTCATTAGCAGCGCACGGCACAGAGGAAGGTCGGCGAGTGGTAAGGTATCCGCTTCTAGCCGTGGGTCAAGTTCAAATGTTTTCAAGTAAGTACTCCTTTACATAATGAAAATTATCATAGCAGCTGCGGATACACCTTGCTCCTTATCCAAGGTCTTTCCAAGGTCTTTCCATGGGCTTTCCAAGAGCTTTCCAAGAGCTTTCCAAGAGCTTTCCAAGAGCTTTCCAAGAGCTTTCCAAGGACTTGGGAAGGAGAGGTCAAAACAGGCGAAATTGTTAAAATCTGTTACTCTGAAAGCACTCCCATACGGCAAGGCTGCCGTCGGAGCTTCCCGATGTTGAATGATTTGTTAAGGAGAACACAGATGAAAAAATTATTAAGTATTAGCTTTATTCTGTTGATGACGGCGGGCGCTCTAGCGGGCTGCAATACCATTGCAGGTGCAGGAAAAGACGTTCAAGAGGGTGGCCAGGCGGTTCAGGATGCAGCGAGTTAATACGCTTTATTTCCACTGCTTCTTGGCGTGAATGAGCGGGTTAGGCATAGTTGTCTAGCCCGTTTTGCATTCAGGGTAGTTATTTGCCAACACAAGGAAGCGCCATAATGAATCACCCAACACGCTGTGCGAAGAAAAAATTGGCTAGCCTCTCGGTATTACTCGCGTCGGTATTGCCAGTCTCGGTCTTATTGGCGGCATGTGCTGGCTCACCCGATAATGTCTCTGCTCCAGAGCCTCCTGCTGTTGGTCAGCCTTCTGCCGAGATGAACACCACATGCGATGCTGAAACGGTCCAGTACGCCATTGGCACGTCTTTTGATGAAGTCAATGTACCCGCGCTACAAAGTGAGAGTGGTGCCAAGCAGGTTAGGATACTCAGGCCTAACGGCGCTGCCACCATGGACTACCGAGAAGACCGCTTAAATATTCTTCTTGAAATTAATGACACGATTGAAGCGCTGCGCTGCGGCTAGCGTAAAATCAGTACGACGCAGGCGGCCGTTAATAGTCCCATAGTGATATTAAATGCCCGCCATGCTTGGTCACTTTTGATCCACTGTCCAATCGCGCTGCCAAACGCTGCCCACAGGGCAATGCACGGCAGCGCGACCAACTCCGCAAAGCCTGCTAACACCAGTGCGTTTACCACCGGTTGGCCATTTTCGGGCAGAAACCCAGCCATCAGCGCCAGCCCCATTACCCACGCTTTGGGGTTGGCGAATTGAAACATCGCGGCTTGGAAAAAGGTTAACGGCACTCCGTGTTGAGTTCCGTTGAGATTCGGCGGTGGTGCAGTGGCTATCTTCCAGGCTAAATACAACAAATAGGCACTACCCACCCAGCGGAGTGTCGTTTGCACCATAGGAAAGCGTTCAAACAATACGCCTAGCCCCAGCGCGATACCGGAAAACAGCAGAAAACAGCCGCCTAAAATGCCCCACATATGAGGCATGGTTCTGCGAAAACCAAAATTCGCCCCAGAGGCGGTCAACATAATATTGTTTGGCCCTGGGGTAAGCGTCATCGACATCATATAAAGCGCAGCCGGGCCAAGCAGTAGCCATTCGTTATTCATTTTGTACCCATACAATTTTGTGGTTTAAATTGTTTTTTGATCGCTTTTGTAAGCATAATGGCGGGTAAATCTACGTCAAAGGTTTTATTGTCACCATGACAATTTGGGTGCCTTCACTTGAGTGTTTTTCTGGGCCACGCTATCGCGCGATTGCTCAATCTATTGGCGCAGCCATCTCGGCCGGCGAACTTGCCCCAGGCGAACGTTTACCACCTCAGCGGCGCTTAGCGGATGCGTTGGGGGTAACCGTAGGCACCGTTACTCGGGGGTATGCTGAGGCAGAGCACCATGGCTGGGTAACCGCTCGAGTAGGCAGCGGAACCTTCGTCAAACAAGCTGCACCAAGAACCGTTTTTGATATGGCATGGCATCAGAATGATGACAGCGATGTCATTGATTTAAGCTTAAGTTTGCCGCCGCCTCATCCGCTTCGTTTGCAGGCGTTCAGTGCTGCATTAAAGGCAATGAGTGAATCGCCTTCTGCAGTAACGCGGGGAGTTTCCTATCTTGATGCGCGGGGAGCCGAAGGCCACCGCGAGAGGTTGGCAGGGTGGCTAGCGCAATTAGGTATGTCGCTGGATGCGGACGAGCTACTGGTTACTCAAGGGGGGCAGCATGGCATTAGTCTGGTGCTGAGTACGTTGCTGCGCCCTGGTGAACTGATGGCGACCGATGCCTTGACCTATCCAGGTGCCATTAGCGCTGCCCAGCAAGCACACCTAAAAATGGTTGGCATTGCCTTTGATGAATCGGGGATGTGTATGGAGGCGCTGGAAGCCCAGTGCGCCCGCCAGCCACCCAGGTTAATCTATGTGACACCCGATCAGAATAACCCTACCGGGGCTTGTCTCAGCGAGGCGCGGCGAGAGCAATTGGTGGCACTTGCCAGGCGCTATGACAGTTGGCTACTGGAAGATGGTGTGCAGTATTTGCCTGCTGAGCAGCGTGGCACACCGCTGTATCAGTTAGCACCAGAGCGAACGCTGTTTGTCTTCAGTACCGCAAAGGTATTAGCGGGTGGGCTGCGTATCGGTGTCTTGCGGACGCCTAATAAACTGCTTGAA
Source organism: Halomonas sp. MS1 (assembly GCF_024182575.1). Classification (NCBI taxonomy): domain Bacteria; kingdom Pseudomonadati; phylum Pseudomonadota; class Gammaproteobacteria; order Oceanospirillales; family Halomonadaceae; genus Halomonas; species Halomonas sp. MS1. Next base: position 692,495 of record NZ_CP098926.1, on the reverse strand, counting down.
CGCCTAGCCGCTGGGTTAAGAGCGCAGAGCTGGATGGTGCCACCGCTGATGGTTGATATTGCCTGTTATTGGATCGCTCAGCCCGAGGCAGCTTCGCTGCTTGCATGGCAAACCGAGGAGCTGGCCGCGCGACAGCAAATAGTGACAGAGGTGCTTTCCGATTACAGGCTGGGTCGAAGTCACAGCGGCAGCAATGTCTGGCTTACGCTGCCGGAAGGGAGTCGTGCCATCGAACTGTGTGAACGCTTGCAGCTGCAAGGCGTTAAAGTTTCAAATGCGGAGCCCTTTTGTGTGGGAAGTACACCTGCGCCCCAGGCCATTAGGATTTGTATTGGCGCTGCTGCTGACAGGCAGACATTAGCCCAGGCACTGAACGTTATTAAGCAGTGCCTGGCTCAGCCACCGTTGGCGACCGTAACCGTATAGCAGGGCTATTCATAGCCCAACCAAACTACTCATAACGGTCTTTCCATCCTTGATGGCGTATCTGCTCTTTGAGCATTTCGAGAATATCGTAAAGCACTTGTTCGGTGACATGCGCGCTTGTTTCATCCACGGTTAGCCAGCTGTTGAAGCCCGTTTCAGCTGTACGCTCAACCAGTTGGCGAAACTCCGTTGAGTGAATGCCCTGAGCGAGTTCATCCACGAGCCGCTGGGCAACTCCGCTAAGTGACGCCTGCATAGCGTTTGAAGCCGTGTGACCCATGGGAAGGCGGTGTAGTTTTTGAATTTCTGGGCTTTCCCGCAGTGTTCGGTTCACTAAGTCATCAATCGCCGCCATGATAGCGATGCGGTTTTGTTGATAGGCTTGCCCCACCGTTGTTTCTAACCGCTGAGCAATTTCATGAATTAGCTGAGCCTTGCGAGGGAGGATAACGCGATCAATAACCCGCTCTGTAAGTGAATCGCTAGCGACAACTTGCTCTTGCACATTGCCTAGTAAGCGCAGTGCAATGCGGTCGGAAAGCTCTTCTAGCAGGATGTCGTAATACTTGGCAAAAAAGCGGTAGCTGGTCCAGCGGGTTACATCAATCAAGCGCAGCCGGTGCAGTCGGTTTAAGAGAGATACCACGCGTAGTACGCGCAATAAGCGGAACCCGCTAAGGGGGATGCAGCCAAGTACGTCGTACCAGTTAACAAACGGGTAGAAAAACCAGCGGTGATAGCGTCGCTCGGCAATTGCTACCGTCCAGCCCAGCAGTACATCCGCTATAAAAATACCCACGAAAAATAAGTCGATGGTAATAAAACGGCTGTGGATCACTGTGTCGTAAAAATCGTGAAAGCCGGGTGTGAGGCTGGCAATGGTGTCGTTAATCGGCCCAATCAGAAATAACGAGTCAAACAGTAACAGGCTAAGGTTGATGATAACCGCGGCGAGAATAAAAAAATCCCAGCCGATATGCGCATACTCAACGCTTTTAGGTAGGTGTGGGTAGCGCTCCCTAGCGGGCATGAGGGCTCCTTGCTCCGAAGGTGTGGGTTGGCGTTAAGAGTGCTGCTGATGGTGGTTTTTATGAGTTAGCAACTCTTCTTGCTCTGCCTGCTTGCGCAGTTTTTTGCGTAGCGCGGCTTTTTCGAATCTCAACTTCTGTAGCGATGTTTCCAACGCTAGCGGTGGCACTAACGCCGGCTTTCCGTCTGAATCTACTGCCACCATGGTGAGATAACAGCTATTGGTGTGACGAATCAGCTTCTCACGAATATCTTCGGCCACTACCTTAACCCCGATCTCCATAGAAGAGCGCCCCACATGATTGACGCTGGCAAGAAAGGTCACCAGCTCGCCGACGTGAATCGGCTGTTTAAACAACACCTGATCGACGGAAAGCGTGACGACATAGTGGCCCGAATAACGGCTGGCACAAGCGTAGGCCACCTCATCGAGTTTTTTAAGAATAGCACCACCATGTACTTTTCCGCTGAAGTTCGCCATATCGGGTGTCATAAGAACCGTCATAGAGAGTTCATGCTGGCCGGGTAGGGCGCTATGTTCAACCTGGGTGTCAGACATAAATAAAAGCCTTCAGAGATTAAAATGCCCGCCCCAAAGGGCGGGCGCTATGCAGGTCGCAAGTGTGGTAAAGCCAGTGTCCTAAAACTAGTGTTCTAAAACTGTCGCGACATTAGTGCTAGAACCATACTAGGCCAACAGAAATGATAATGCCGGTAATCAATAGCTGAACCAGGCAGAAGCCCATGATGTCCTTGGCCTTCAAACCTGCAATCGCCAGTACCGGTAGAGCCCAGAAAGGTTGCAGCAGGTTGGTCCAGGCATCGCCCCAGGCCACTGCCATGGCAATACGTGGAAGATCAGCACCCAGCGCTTCTGCGGCAGGTAGCATGACCGGGGCTTGAACAGCCCATTGGCCACCGCCGGAAGGCACGAACAGGTTCACGATGCCAGCACTTAGGAAGGACCAGAATGGCAGCGACGTAGCGGTGGCGAAAGAGACTAACCACTCAGACATGCTCTGAGCCAATCCCGACTGCACCATGATGGCCATAATGCCCGCGTAGAAGGGGAACTGAATGACGATGCCAGCGCCGCCTTTTATGGCTTCGTTCAAACTGTTGAGCAGGTTGCGCGGTGTACGATGCAGCACAATAGCTAAGAATAGGAACAGGAAATTGACCACGTTCAGGTTCAAGCCACCGCTACGAAGCAGAAAATGGTCGAGCAGGAACAGCAGCCCCGGAACGCCCACAAGCAGGGCGAGAGGCATACTGTTTTCGAGTTTTTCGGCTGGGCGGGTAATGCGGCCTTGCTGTTCGGGGTCATCGTTTAGCAGCTTGGGATCAACATACACGCTGTCTTTTTCGTCCGGCAGCATGAAGCGGTTAACCAGCGGTACGGCGATAAACAGACAAATAACAATCGCAAGGTTAAAGAAGGCAAAAATGGTTGAGCCGGTACCGATAACGCCGATTTGATCAGCGGAGAAGTGGCCTTCAGTGGCAATGGTCAACGGAATTGAACCCGCAAGACCGCCATGCCATACCACGAAGCCTGAGTAAGCACTGGCAACCAGAAGCCGATAGTCCACTCGTATCAAGCGAGCGAGCTCTTTGGCAAAAAGCGCCCCAACAACTAAGCCAAACCCCCAGTTAATCCAACTAGCCACGAGCGAAACGAGCGTGACTAAAATGATCGCGCCACCAGGGCTTTTCGCAGTGCTAGCGATTTTCTGAAGAATGCGTTTGACCGGTGGTGAGCTTGCCAGCATAAAACCCGTGACGAGTACCAGCAGCATTTGCATTGAGAAGGTGAGGAGTCCCCAAAAACCATCTCCCCACATGCGCAGCACGGCAAGCGGTGTTTGGCGCTCAACGGCGATGGCAGCCACGGAGGCAATTAACGTGAGCAGCAGAACAAAGATATAGGGGTCTGGCAAATAGCGCTCGACCAGCTTAACTGCCGGTTTTGATATGAGTTTTAACATGAGTGCTCTCTTTATTCGTTATTAAGATATGCGTGGCTAATATACGGCGGTACACCGTATTTTTCATCCATTGTTAGGTGCTTTATCAAGTGCTTTATCAAGTGCTTTCTCAAGTACTGGCTCAGATAATCACTATTACGGTAGACCAGTTGGCAACAGCTAAGCGTGGTGGGCTTCAACGGTGGGAGGGCACGATGAGTTTAGCGGTGTGGATTTCGGCACTATGGGCTTTAGCCCTGAGGGCGCCAGTGGCGTTGACGGTAGCGGTAGTAGTAGGCGATCAGTACCGCTGAGCGTGTGAACATAAAGAGCGTAAAGGCTAACCACAGGCCATGGTTACCAAGCCCTTGGGATAGCCACCAAGTTGGTAGGTAAACCGCTAAACCGATAAAAATGCTGTTGCGCATTTCGCGCACAGCGGTGGTGCCGATAAAAACGCCATCTAATAAATAGCTCCATACGGCTATCAATGGCATCACGATCATCCAAGGCAGGTAACTAGCGGCGGTGGCACGCACCTCTGCCAGCCCTGTCAGCATGGCAACTAGATAATTTCCGCCCAATGCGAAGGCAATGGTGGCTACAGCGGCTGTCCAGAACGAGAATTGTGCTGTCGCCCGAACCGTCGCTGCAAATTCCTGCCAGTCACGCCGTCCAAACGCGCGGCCTACCAACGATTCCGCTGCGTGGGCGAAGCCATCAAGTGCGTAGCTAGTGAGCATAATAAATTGCAATAGCACGGCATTGGCGGCTAACACTGTGTCGCCCTGGCGTGCCCCTTGAGCGGTAAAAAAGGCCATTGCAAACAGCAACCCTAAGGTGCGCACAAACAGGTTGGCGTTAACATTAAACAGGGCTGAGTAGGCTGACACTACCAAAAGTCGCTGCCGTTGAAAGCAGCCTTCCAAGTGGCCAAGCTGGCTCAGTACTAAATAGCTGCCAAAGGTTAGCGCACTGTAATCGGCAATCACGCTGGCCAGGGCGACGCCGCCGCTGGTCATTCCTAGCCCTACGACAAACCAAAGATCGAGCACGATATTGACGCTATTGGTCAGCACTAAAATCATCAGCGTAACGCGGGCGTTTTGTTGGCCCAAAAACCAGCCGAGGATGGCGTAGTTCGCCAACACTGCCGGGGCTGACCAGAGGCGTATTTCGGCATACTCGCGTGCCAGTGGTGTCGCCGCTTCACTGCCGTCTAACAGCCATAGGCCGAGCGAAATCAGCGGCGAGCCAAAGATAATCAGTAGCGCGCCGATAACGGCCGCCATAATGAGTGACTGACCCAGCAAATTGCGCACATCGCTATGTGCTTCGCGGCCGATTGCCTGGGCAACCAACCCCGTGGTGCCCATGCGTAGAAAGCCAAATCCCCAATAGAGGAAGCTAAACAGCGTCGCCCCGAGGGTCACCGCTGCCAGATAGCGAGAATCGGGCAGGTGCCCGACCACAGCGGTATCGACCAGCCCTAGTAAGGGAACTGTTATATTCGAAAGAATGATTGGCCAGGCAAGAGTCCAAATACGCACGTTTCAGTGGGCCTAAGCAGCAGTAATGATGCGGTACTTCTCCATGAGTTTCTCGTGGGTTTCGGGACGCTCTGGGTCGAGAGGAATGCAGTCCACTGGACACACTTGCTGGCACTGTGGCTCGTCAAAGTGGCCGACACATTCCGTGCATAAATTGGGGTCAATAACGTAAATCTCTTCACCAGGAGAGATGGCGTCATTGGGGCATTCAGGTTCGCAGACGTCGCAGTTAATGCATTCGTCGGTGATCATCAGGGCCATGGGCGTACCTCACGAATGGCTTTTCGCTCAGGTAGTTATATACCTGAGCGTTTTACTCAACAATATCGATCGCTAGATAGTGTAGTGCTTACGCAGTGCCTCTGCGACCTGCGGGTGAACGAGCGGTGAAATATCGCCGCCCAGCTTGGCGATTTCTCGCACGATGGTCGACGAAATATAGGAGTTTTCCACCGCTGGGGTGAGAAATACGCTCTCAAGCTCAGGGTTTTGCGCCCGATTCATATTGGCCAGCTGTAGCTCGTACTCGAAATCCGAGACAGCCCGCAGGCCACGTAGAATAATGGTGGCCCCCTGTTCACGCATCATAGTGGTCAGAAGTGTTGAAAAGCCGATGACCTCTACGTTCGGTAGTGAAGCACACACCATTTTGGCCAGCGCGATACGGGTGTCTAGCTCAAGACTAGGCTGCTTGCCAGGGCTCGCAGCGACGGCAATGACCACCTTATCGAACATCCGTGCGCCGCGTTCGATAAGATCAAAGTGGCCGTTGGTGATAGGGTCAAAGGTCCCGGGATAGACGGCAACATTCACACGTTGATCGTTCATTCGGGTGCCTCCTGCTCGTCAAGCTGACCAAAAGGATTGTCCGCCGTTAGCGAAACGGCGTGATCATAGCCCGGAATATGAATGCGGTCGGCGTGGATCTCAAGCTCAGGGCCTTCTAGAACGGCTTCACCAAACTGATAACGAGGCGCATAGTGCCCATGATCAGCGTCGGCTAAATAAGCGGCGGCATTCTCGCGCACAGTTTCCCGACGCGTTTTCCAAGCGCTGATGGCAGCGCTGCCGTGGCGTTGAGTGAGCAATCGTTCGGTGACCTGAGGGGAGAGCACGACGCCAGTAGCGTTATTACCACCGAACCCTTTTGCATTAATAAAGGCAGCATCGGCGCTAAACGCCACTGGGGTAGTGGAAAAACGTAGCCGCTTAGCGTACACATCGTCCGCGACCGCGTCTAAAGTGGGAATACCTGGCAGTAATCCATGGGCAAAGCTGCCCAAAGCGCTTACCAACTGATCGCCTGCCGCAGACCCTTGGGAGTGGCCGATAAACGCTTTAATAGCGACCACTGGCCAGTTCTCGATGCCATTTGCACGGGCAATTTCATCAAAAACATGGGATTCAGTCGTGCGATTTTTGGGAGTGCTGGTGCCATGGGCATGCAGGAAAGTGCGCTCTTTTAGCGCTTTCTCACCTAGCATATCTTTTACCAACGAGGCTGCCTTGCCCAGGGTGATGTAGTTGCCAATGCCGGGTGCAGAGATAGAGCGTTTAAAACCATCGGCATTAACGAACACATCGGGCACTGAACCTAGAATATCCGCCCCTAACTCAAGCGCTAACGCATCGTCCATTAACAGTACGAACTGACTTGCTTCCGCCATGGTGAAGCCACAGTTACGTGCAAACGGGCGACAAGCGCGCTGGTAGTCAGCGTCGGTAAGTAGCGCTAAAGAATCCAGTGCTTTCAGGCTGGCGTCATCGGCCAGTGCGCCCATGGCGCGGAAGCCTTCGATGATTTCGGGGGTAATCGGCGCATCTGCGGTGCCTACCATAACGACCCGGCAACGCCCTGTGCGAATATCATCAATACCTAGGCGCAGGTTGTATAAAAAGCTTGCGCAGGCGCCTAAGGCAGCACCCGTACTTCCCACGCTGCCTAATACGTAGGCATTGAGGAAGTCCGCAGGCATTTGCCCGTAACCCAGCGGCATTTGCTTAGAGGTGGCACGTTGGCCACTCACCAAGCTCTTTAGTAGGCCGCCCCAGCCTTGGTCATCTAATTGGCCAATAGAGTTGCCCGCATATACTGCGATATGGTCAGGGTCGAGCCGCTGGCGAATTGTTTCCCAAGCGAGCCCGCTGGCACCTAGGCAGTCACTAGCACTAAAGACTGCCATCGACAGCCCGCGCGGATGATGCACGCTACGGTAAAGGCTAGCGGGGTCGAAGCCACTCGGCAGTTGGGCGGCTGCACGCACCTTAGGCTCTAAGGCGTCAGGCAGCAGAGCACTAAAGTTCCCCGCGGGCACGGTGACGGCGACTACCTTGGCGTCGATGTCCTCCACCTGCCATCCTTCAGGCAGCTGTTCGGGCAACTGACGGCGGCGCAATGTAAACCGCACCGGTTCAGACAGCGTCATTTCTGCCCGTCGGTTGGCTGGCAAGCCCGGGGCGAGAAAGCGTGGATCTTCGTTGCGCCGAATCAATGTGTGGTTAAGCACATGATCGCGCAAGGTTTGAGCAGGGGAGTCAATGGGCTGGCCGGCGCTATCATGCCAGCCGTTAGCGGAATGCTCGGCAAGGCGCATAAGCGCTGCCAAGCCTTCCAGTGTTTGGCGCTGCTGGTCAGCTGGAAGAGCATCAAGCACGGTGCGGCGGAAGGCCTGGTGGCCCGAGGTTCTGCCGGCGGGATTGATGCCGCCCATGCCGACAATCACCGGTAAGTGTGACAAGCCGGGTTCCTCGTGGTGCGGTGGTTTTTAGTAACAGCTATTGTCAGAGGCATAGCAAAAAAGTGCTGCTCATCTGCGCTTAATAATACTCTCGAACGTGATCATAGCACCGGGCGTGCAACGGCGTCATGCCGCGTGCGCGGTAGACTGATAGAATCACGTTTTTTTTAAGCAGGGAATGGCATGCAGCATACTTCACGACCCGTGGTTTCCAATCAGCCTGGCCCGCATCACGATGTAGCGCGCCGGGTAGCACGTGCCTTGGAAAACCCACTGCGAAAGCCAATCGCTGCGCATACGCAACAAGCCTTTGAAGACGCGCATACGTGGCTTCAAAAGCAGCAAGCGCCGTTAATCCTCGATGCTGGCTGCGGTGTAGGGCTTTCGACACGCCGTTTGGCAGAACAGTTTCCAGCGCACGCGGTGATCGGCGTTGATCGAAGCGAAGATCGGTTAAGCCGAGACCATGGTGAATTGCCTGCTAATGCACTGTTGGTACGGGCTGACCTTGTCGATTTCTGGCGACTAGCTGAACAGGCAAAATGGGCACCCGAGCGGCATTTTCTGCTTTACCCCAATCCTTATCCAAAAGCTGCGCATTTAAAAATGCGCTGGCATGGGCATCCTGTTTTCCCCACACTGCTAGCCCTTGGCGGGTATTTAGAAGTGCGCTCCAATTGGCAGTTGTATGTTGAAGAGTTTGCTCTGGCAACCGCCCTAGTAACGGGAAAGCAGGCAACGATTGCCGCGTTGGCTCCCAACGGCAGCTATCTAACGCCATTTGAAGCAAAGTATGATCAAAGCGGCCAAACGCTTTGGCAGTTGAAGATTGAATTGGAGCGGGCATGACGTTTGTATATCTAGTGCTAGCAATTGTTGCCGAGGTTGTCGCCACTAGCGCCCTCAAGTCGTCAATGGGATTCACACGACCGCTTCCAAGCATCATGGTCGTCGTGGGCTACGGTGTGGCATTTTATCTGTTGAGCTTGGTGTTGCGGACATTACCGGTCGGTATTGCTTATGCCATCTGGGCAGGTCTGGGAATCGTGTTGGTCACGCTGGTTGGCATTGTAGTTTTCGGTGAGAAACCTGATTTACCTGCCGTTGTCGGCATTAGTTTGATCGTGGCTGGGGTAGTCATACTTCAAGTCTTTTCAAAAATGAACGTGCATTGAGGAAAGTAAGCGTGACGTGCTCAGATATTAGCTCTTTAAATATTAGGTCTTCAGATATTGGGTCTTCAGATATTAAGTGTTCAGAAGTTAGCTATTCTGCGGTGACATTCTCAGCGTTTAATCATTCGGTTAAATCATCCCTACGCCGCTGGCATCGGGCGTTGGTGACAAGTGTGGTAGGTGCCGCCATGTGCGCAAGCCCCGCACTGTATGCCGATTTCAGTCAGCTTGGTCAGTTAGAAAGCAAAGGCTTCTCAATTAGCGCTGAAGCACGCTTACTGGATGCGGATACTGGCAGTAATGCATTGCTGGGTAGTCTGAATCCTGAGCGTCAGCTGTCGCCAGCGTCTGTCACCAAAGCCTATATGTCTGCTGCGGCACTCAATCGTTTTGGGCCCCAGCATCGCTTTACCAGCCAGCTTGTCAGCACAGGTAGTGTGGAAAATGGTGTATTGCGTGGCGACTTGGTATTTGAAGGTGGGGGCGATCCAGGCCTCACAACTGAAGATCTTTGGCGGTTAGTGCAACGTCTGCAGCTGGCGGGAGTGCGCGAAGTGGATGGCGCGCTGGTGGTCAGTCAGTGGCGTTTTGGCCCTGTTGAGTGTATTACCACAGACCGCTGTAATGCGCGTACCCGAGTCACTAATGCTTACAGTGCGCCGCTCACCTCGGCAGGCGTCAACTTTGGTAGCTGGTGCGCCAATATAGCCCCTGCTGCGGCAGCGGGAGAGCCTGCCCGTGTGGGGTTATGCGATAGCCAGGCGCCGTTAATTGCTATTGATAACCAAGTTGTCACGCGCCCGGCTAATAGTGGCACTGACATCAGCGCAGAGCGGATTACCGATGAGCGCGGTGATGTTCTGCGTCTTACCGGGCAAATTTCAACCAATGCCGCAGCTCGTGATGTTTATCGTGGCGCTGGCGATGCGGCAGAGAAAACGGCGCAAGTATTGTTAAGCATGCTAAATCAGGCAGGTGTCAGTGTGCGTGACCCCTGGCGGGTTAGCTCAACGCGTCCGCCCAGCAGTGCACAGCGTTTGGCAGCCGTTGACAGCAAGCCGCTGCAGGAGCTGCTGCTGCGTACAATGAACTACTCCAATAATTACATGGCTGATGTGCTGGCGCTGAACCTGGTGGAAACACCACAAGCGCAACTGCGCCAAGCGGGGGAGGCGATAGAAGCCTATGTGAACAGCTTGTCGGGCCACGGTCCGTTAACGTTACACAGCGGCAGCGGGCTGACGACTGATAACCGTACCTCCGCTCACGGCGTCAATGTGATGTTGGAGGATATGTTCCGCCAGAGCGCTTTGTTCCCCAGTTTTGTCGCCTCTTTCCAGTCGCCTGCCAATGGGGTCATGCGCTTTATTCGCCGTGGTTCTCCAACGTTTCAAAATAACGTGATGCTGAAAACAGGCACGCTCAATCAGCCGTTTGCTGTTCGCGCCGCGGCGGGCTATTTCCGTACCGCCCAGGGGCGCTGGGGCGTTTTTAGTGTGCTGGTTAACGGCACTGGCAGTACGCCTTATCTTAGCTGGCCCGAGGTGTTAGATCCGCTGTCGCTGGATTTAGATGCGATGATATTGGCTAATTAATCTTAATTTTTACCGCTGAGGCAACAGGCATGAAGCCAGGACATACGGGGTTAACCCATTTAATGCACTCAACGCGCTATTCATGGAAAGGGCTAAAAGCCGCTTTTAGAAATGAAGCTGCGTTTCGCCAAGAAGTGGGTATTACAGCGGTGTTGCTACCGCTGGCTTGGTGGATTGGAGAAGGGCCCATTAGCTGGTTGCTGCTGGTTGGCAGCCTGTGCCTTGTGCTGATTGTGGAACTGCTTAATAGTGCCATAGAGAACGTTGTTGATCGTATTGGCACCGAGCATCACGAGCTTTCAGGGCGTGCTAAAGATATTGGCTCGGCGGCGGTTATGCTGTCATTGATCATGGCAGGCTTAACCTGGGGGCTGTTAGGCTGGCAAAAATTGGTGGGCTAAATTGCTTTTATTCAGCTCATGCAGCGACCCGCTTCATCAACAAACATAATAGACGCTTGGCAGAGAGGTGGTTATGCAGTTAGACGACGCGTTTTTCCCCCAAGTTGGGCTGCCAACAGCGCTTAAGCCCGCTGCACAGCGCGCCTGGCAGCGATTAAGTGAAGCGCTTAGCCAAGCTGATAATATTGCCTCAATGACCCAACAGTCGTTGCCTTCCAGTAGTTGGGAGGCGCTTTCTGATGCGCGTCGAGAAGCGTTAGCCAAGGTCGTAACTGTCTCAAGCTTCGCTCTAGATACCTTGGCACGCTTTCCGCACTGGCTGATTGATTTAGATGTGGCTGGTGAGCTGGATGCGACAGCGAGTAAGGAGTCACAAGCGAGCTGGCTAGCTGATGCGCTAGACAATGCCGATGATGAAGAGGCAATGCATCGCGCTATTCGCCGTTTCCGCCGTGCCCGCATGCTCGGGATTGTGTGGCGCGATCTTAATCGGCCCGATGGCTACACCATGTGGGACACTGCTCAGGCAGTTTCGTGGCTGGCGGAAGTCTGTATTGAAGCCGCGCTCGGCTGGCTTGAACGTTTTTACGCCCCGCGCTGGGGATTACCTGCGGCCCGCAGAGATGGCTCGTCCCAGCGCTTGGTGGTGCTGGGTATGGGGAAGCTCGGCGCGGGTGAGCTGAATCTTTCCTCAGATATTGACCTGATCTTCGCCTTTCCTGAAAAAGGTGAAACCGAAGGCGGGCGTAAACCCCTTGAGCACCAGGAGTACTTCACCAAACTAGGCCAGAAACTGATCGCCGCTTTAGATGCCATGACGGCTGACGGTTTCGTATTTCGTGTTGATATGCGGCTGCGCCCACTGGGTGATGGCGGCCCCCTGGTGGGCAGTTTCTCGATGCTCTCCAGTTACTATCAGGATCAGGGTCGTGAGTGGGAGCGTTATGCCATGCTCAAAGCGCGTCCCGTCGCAGGAGACATAGATGGCGGGCATGAACTGCTCGCAAGTCTCAGGCCGTTTGTTTACCGCCGCTACCTGGATTTTGGTGCGATTGAGTCGCTGCGTGAGCTCAAGGCGATGATCAATCGCGAAGTAAAGCGCAAGGGCATGCAAAGCAATATCAAACTAGGGCCCGGTGGAATCAGGGAGGTTGAGTTCGTTGTCCAGGCATTTCAGCTGATTCGCGGTGGACGTGATACCGAGCTTCAAGTGACCTCACTCAAGACCGCTCTTAATCGACTGCCTGAACTGGGGCTGTTGCCCCAAGCAGTCGTCGATGAGCTGCTACCCGACTATGCGTATCTTCGCGACATGGAACACGCTATTCAGGCGCTAGAAGACCGTCAAACCCAAACGCTACCCGTTGATGATGAAGATCGGGAGCGGATCGCCTTTGCCTTGGGGCATGAAGATTGGCCTGGGCTCATCGCGCGGCTGGAGGAAGTGCGCGAACGCGTTCGTCAGCACTTTGATGCGGTGATCGCCGACCCCGAAGAGGATAGCGATGCAGAGAGTAGCGACGATAACCTTGGCCTGTCTCAGTGGCGGTTACTGTGGCGCGGCGAGCTAGAGCAGGAAGAAGCGGAAGCACTGCTAACTGATGCTGGTTTTATAGAACCAGAGAAAGCACTTAAACGGCTGCAGAGTCTTTACCATTCCCGCCAAGTGCAAAGCATGCAGCGTATCGGCTTTGAACGGCTAGATGCGCTGATGCCGCTACTGCTGGTTGCCGTTGCCGAAAGTGAGTTGCCGGATAACGCGCTTAGTGGTGTCCAGCCGCTGATCGAGTCGGTACTTAGGCGAACCGCTTACCTTGCACTGTTGCGTGAAAACCCTCAGGCGCTTGAGCACCTAATGAAGCTGTGCTCGGCCAGCCACTGGATTGCAGAGCAACTTGCGCGTTACCCGATACTGCTTGATGAGCTACTAACGCCGGATACGCTTTACACTCCCGCTGATAAATCACGACTTGCCGATGAGTTACGCCAGACCTTAAGCCGCTTGCCAGAAGATGATGATGAGGCGCAGTTGGAAGCGCTTCGCGTGTTTAAGCATGCGCAGATGCTTCACGTTGCTGCATCGGATATCGCTGGAACACGCCACTTGATGAAGGTGAGCGACTACTTAACGTATATCGCTGAAGTCATTCTAGATGCCGTGCTAGCGATGGCCTGGAAACATGTCACGCGGAAACATGGTGTGCCAGAAGGCCTTAATGCACGAGAGCCAGCGTTTTTGATTGTGGGATACGGCAAGCTGGGGGGCATCGAACTTGGTTATGGCTCTGATTTGGACTTGGTATTCCTTCATGATAGCGACGGAAAAGGCACTACCGATGGTGCCCGGCCCGTCGATACAGCGGTCTTTTTTACCCGTCTAGGCCAGCGCATTATCCACCTCTTAACCGCAGTAACGCCTGCTGGCAGCCTTTACGAGGTTGATATGCGCCTTCGGCCTTCAGGCAATGCAGGCCTATTGGTGACCTCTTTAGATGCTTTTGCGGATTATCAACGCCAAAACGCCTGGACCTGGGAGCACCAAGCGCTGGTACGCGCGCGCGTTGTCGCCGGCAGTAACGCGCTGGCGGATAAATTTGATGCGATCCGTGGTGAGATGCTGTGTCGCGAGCGTGACCCGCAAGCCTTAAGAGACGACGTTGTCAGCATGCGTCATAAAATGCGTGATCACCTTGGTTCTAAAGGGCAGGGTTCTAAAGGACAGGGTTCAAAAGGGACGGGCTCTAAAGGGCAGCCAGGTAGTGCGGACGGGGAGGTGTTTAGTCTAAAGCACGATGTGGGTGGCATGGTCGATATTGAGTTTCTTTGCCAATACGCGGTGCTATCACTCGCTCATGACACGCCTGCATTAATCACCTATAGCGATAATATCCGCATTTTAGAAACCCTCGCCAAGAGTGGTCATATTACCGAGTCAGAAGCGGAGCAACTGCGGGAAGCGTATCTCGCTTATCGTAGCCGTACCCATCGTGCGGCGTTAACCGGTGAAAAAACTGTCGTTGATGCACAGGCATTCAAAGCCCACCGCGATGTGGTTATTGCACTTTGGCAGCGTTTTCTTGAACCCTGATTGGCGAGGTGAGTGTTTTTAAGTAGCATCGATAGGGAAGATAGCCTGATAACAATAAGGAAAAGCTCCCTATGCATGCAACAGTTTGTCTCTGCGCCCGCCGCTTGGCGGAGGGCGTATGATCGGTCATATTCTCGCAACGCTGTTACCCGTGTTCTTAATTGCTGGCTGTGGTGCGGTTTACGGGCGTTACCGAAACCCTGATATTCGCAGCCTTAACACGCTCAATATGGAGCTATTTGTTCCACTACTGGTATTTGCCGTGTTGGCTGATCGCCAAGCGCCTTTGGCGGACTATGCGTGGCTTGCCACTGCGGCGGTGGCCGTCGTGCTAGGGTCGGGTCTTGTGCTTTGGCCGGTTGCTAAGTGGCTGTCGCTAGACACTAAGGTGTTCTTGCCGCCAATGATGTTCAATAACTCTGGCAATATGGGGGTACCGCTATTGGTGCTCGCCTTTGGACCAGAGGCCCTACCGGCTGCAGTGGTCGTGTTTATTGTTGAAATGTTGCTGCATTTCTCAGTAGGTCTTTATATGTTGGACCCGCGCACGTCACTTTGGCGACTGTTACGAATGCCCATCGTAGCTGCGAGCCTAGCAGGGCTAGTCATCAACGTTGGAAATGTACCGTTGCCGAGCTGGCTGTTAGAAGCAATGCACATGTTAGGGGGAATCTGTATTCCACTGATGCTCTTTGCATTAGGTGTTCGATTGCTGGAAATTGATTTTAATGACTGGCGAACAGGTTTGTTGGGAGCGCTCCTCTGCCCACTTTCTGGCTTAGTGATCGCACTACCGCTCATGTGGTTACTACCATTGAATCCGCTACAGACAGCCGTGCTACTGGTATTTGCAGCACTGCCGCCAGCGGTATTGAACTACTTAGTGGCCGAGCAGTATAAACTGGCACCCCAGAAGGTCGCTTCATTGGTGCTCATCGGCAATTTAGGGAGCTTAATCGTAATGCCGCTGACGTTAGCAGCAGCGTTCGCCTGGATTCAAGCGCCGCTTTAACAGCGGCGTTAGTGGGCGACTGATTAAGACCGGTGGTGGTCGTCTTTAACTTCGTAACTACCTTCTATTGCATCGTGCTGGCTCGTGGAGGTGTCGCTGTAAGCATAACCGCCACCAACGTCTTGAGCGTTGTCAGCGCGCATCTGCTCCATGCGTTTTTTCATTTTATGGCGGACAAAGGGCATCATTGCCCAGCCAATGAGCAGGAAAAAAAGCCCGAGTACGACACCGACGATCATCAGTGCACCAAACGCTAACCACGTCAGTAACAGTTTAATGCTGCCCATTAGGCCGGTTGGCTGGGTCTGGGCTGCCCGAGCACGCCACTGGTTAGCAGCTTGCCACGCGGCATTGCGTTGATCACGATTCATTTGCGGCATGAAAGCCTCCATCGTTCATATGCGTTCCATTGGAACACAGGCTGGGTATCAAGTTCCTGGTCTGGACTAACATTTCTTGATTAACGCCGCGAAGAAATTTTATACGCATATGTTAGTTTAGAGATATGCCGTTTAATGTTTTGGTACAAGGCTGCGGTTTTAAAAAGCCCAGACTTATCGGTACATTTATTACCGTGGCGTTGTTTGAGATGTTCGAGCTAATGCCCTTTACCGGTGCATTATCGGTCGTCGCCATGATGCTTATCTTCATTTTCCTGGTGACGTCGGCAGATTCTGCTTCCTACATTGTGGCGCAAATGACCGACAATGGCTCCATCAATCCGCCACTTTATAAGCGTATTATTTGGGGTGTCTTGATCGCCGCTATTTGTTTAACACTGATTGTGGCGGGTGGACTTTCTGGCCTGCAGTCAGCGGCGGTGCTTTCGGCATTACCGTTTACCTTTATTTTGTATATGATGATTGTAGTGTTGGTTCGTGAGCTGCGTGCTGATCGCAAGGCGATGCTAACGCAGCTATATCGTCGCCACGGGGAAACGCCGGTTGGTGCTGATGCGTTTGAAGCCGAGCAGTTAGGCGAGGAAGAACGCCTACGCCGTGCTCCAAGTGTCGTCAATCGCCGCATTAATAGTTAAATTATTCGCTGATTTATGGGGAATGCACACATGGATAAGGCGTGCTGATGGCCCGGCAAGGACACCACGGTGCCACGCGAAAACAGCCCAAAAGGGAGATTTTTGATCGCTGGCTGGATCGAATCGTCACTGTTGCTGTTATAACAGCGATGGTGGTGGGTATTGCGGCCGTGGTAGCGCACTGGTTGCTATGAACCAGAATGCCAAGGCTGGCAAAAGCAACAATGTTCAGCGTATTACGCTCGGCTATGCCGAGCGTTTGCTTTTTTAAGGCCCCGTCCGCGGTTAAGCCGCTTTACTGAATAATCACCTGCCCTATTATCGCCATGAATTAGCTGTCGTTAATAGGGTAATGACGCTACTACACACTTTTTTGAGAGAGCCTGCATGCTGACTGCTAACCCCGCCAAGGTTGCTCCCACCTACGCATCGCGACGTGAAATATTTGGTTGGGCAATGTTTGACTTTGCCAACCAGGCTTACACCTTGCTCATCATCACGGTCGTGTTTGGAGAACTGTTCACGACGGTAATCGTAGGTGATCGAGGTGATGGCTTTCGCCTAGCGAATTTTTTGTGGAGCCTCGCGCTGGCGTTGAGCTATCTAATGGTCGTATTAACTGCCCCGCTCTGCGGTGCCGTGATGGATTATCGAGCAGAAAAAAAGCGCTTTTTATTAATCAGTTATCTCGCCACTGTGGCGACAACTGCCATGCTTTACTTTGTCGAGCCTGGTTACGTAGTCGTGGGGCTGCTGTTAATTATACTTTCAAACTATGCTTACTCGATGGGCGAGTCGTTTATTGCCGCTTTTCTACCGGAGCTAGGCCCTCCTGATGCGCTGGGTAAAATTTCTGGGTTTGGCTGGGCGCTTGGCTATATTGGTGGCCTTTTTGCCGCTGGTTTTACGCTGATGGTGCTAGGGGAGGCGACCGCCGATAACTTTGAACGCATACGTTGGGTAGGTCCTTTTGCAGCTGGCTTTTTCTTAGTAGCGGCGATTCCCACCTTCCTATGGATGAAAGAGCGAGGTGTGCCTCAACCCCATGCTGTTTCCTATCAACGTATTGCGTTACAGCGTGTTCGCTCAACATTTACTGAGCTGCGCTACTTTAAAGACTTAACTGTCTTTTTGGTGTCGCTGTTATTCTCAATGGCAGGTGTCTACATCATTATTGCGTTTGCTTTTATTTATGGCGCTCAGGTGATTGGCTGGGATGAGGGCGTGCGCAATATTATGTTTATTATTGTTCAAATAACGGCAGCGGCAGGCGCACTGGGATTTGGTTTTTTACAGGATAAATTGGGCGCCAAGCGCACGTATCAAATGACACTAGCGCTGTGGGTCATCGCTATTTTATCGATATGGGCGACGCCAGAGCTGACCGACTGGGTTAACAGCCGTTACGCCGTACAGTGGCAAGCACAGTACGTTTTTCTGGTGGTCGGTTGTCTGGCGGGTCTTAGTCTGGGGTCTAGCCAATCAGCTAGCCGGGCGCTGGTCGGCGTTTTTTCACCACTGGAGAAGTCTGCTGAGTTTTTTGGCTTCTGGGGGCTCGCTAATAAATTGGCCGGCGTGTTCGGGATTGTCATGCTGGGCGTTTTGCAAACGTTAATTGGTTTGCAAGCGTCTATCCTATTATGTGTAGCACTGTTTGTTATCGCGATGTTGATATGCGCTGGCGTGAATGAACAGCGTGGACGTGAGGCTGCACTTGCCTGGAAAAGGAGCGCTTAGTCTGGAGGTGGCGTATGAAAACCCTCGCTATGCAACGAGGTGGTATCGTCACAATGCTACTCTTTTGGGTGCTGCTATTGGCTGCTGGCACATGGCTATTAGATGGTGGTTTCGAGAAAGTAATGACGCCGAATGCCCATGTGATGTACGCCTCCGCCGATGACGGACCTGTCAATTTGACGCGTAATCGTGCTGGCCATTTTGAAGCGCCTGGGAAAATTAACGGGAAGCCGGTGACCTTTCTATTAGATACCGGGGCGACTTATGTTGCAGTGCCGCGCAATTTGGCTAGCGAGTTGGGGCTAAAGCCGGGACGCAGTGCTTGGTTTAATACTGCGAATGGTCGCGCAGAGGGCTCGCTGACACAGCTAGATGAGGTTGTGTTGGGCAACATACGTATGAATGGCGTGCAAGGGTCTATAAGTCCTGGTATGGAAAACGATACCGTACTACTTGGCATGAGTTTTCTTAATTTATTGGTGATTGAAATACGTGGCGGGGAAATGGTGCTAAGCCTGCCTGCGGAGTGAATGTTACTTGTCTGTATCGAAACGGTGTGCTTAGCTAAAAATTGATGGAAGCAAACCTGCTCAGGAGCAGTTATGGGCATTGAAGTAGGTGGGTTACTAGGACTTATCTGGCTCATCATTGTTGTATGGGCCATTGTTAAAGTTGCTAAGAGTGCAGCAGGTGGGCTGGCAAAGCTGCTATGGATC
This sequence comes from Halomonas sp. MS1, assembly GCF_024182575.1. Lineage (NCBI taxonomy): Bacteria > Pseudomonadati > Pseudomonadota > Gammaproteobacteria > Oceanospirillales > Halomonadaceae > Halomonas > Halomonas sp. MS1. Next base: position 674,025 of record NZ_CP098926.1, on the reverse strand, counting down.
TTGGCGCTATTGTTTTTTCCGTTAGTTGGACTGATCGCGTGGTTTCTATTTGGTCCCAAAGGGTAGCGAGCAACACGCTTTTTCTAAAAAATAAAGAGCGGACCACCTCTGTGGTCTGCCTTTTTAGTAACCTAGCGATCAGGCTACCTGACGGATCGTGAAACGGCTTATCACGCAAGCCGTTTTAGTCACTTGGTGGCGCTTTATAATGCCCCGGAATCGTCAGCTTCTCTCCATTAGGCAAATCGCGCACTTGAGTGGGTACGTAAACGCGCTTGATGACACTTTTTGTTTTGCTGTTTCCCATAATGTCCTCCTTCTGCCAGATTATCGACAGTTAGCAACGCCACATTAGCGTTTGGCGGTGTAAGAATCAAGGTGTCTAGCAGGCGAACCATTACATAGGTTATGGGGAAAGAAGTAAGGGGGCAGGCGTTTGAACGGTTTTGAGGTATCCTGGAAGATATTGCAACCTGCGGTTACATAGGGTGAGCGGGTGATAACACAAACTGCCTAAGCGGAGTGAATATAAAGGATGGTAGACCACTTGGAACAGCAATTTCAGGCGCTTGGGGCTCAAGACGCCGCCACGCTTGGCTATCCCGATCAAGATCACGTGTTGATTATTGAAGATGACCAGCGCTTGGCAGAGCTGACCCGCGAATATCTGGAGGCAAATGGCTTTCAAGTGACGCTAGAGGCGGATGGTGCAAAAGGCGTGGATCGTATTTTAACACTTCAGCCTGACTTGGTAATTTTGGACTTAATGTTACCGGGCGAGGATGGTTTGGCTATCTGCCGTCGTGTTAGGCCCAACTTTGCTGGTCCTATCATGATGTTAACGGCCCGCACGGATGATCTTGACCAGGTGCTGGGTTTGGAAATGGGGGCCGATGACTATGTGCCAAAACCGGTTCAACCCCGTGTACTCCTAGCGCGTATGCGTGCGTTACTGCGTCGTGCCGATGCACCAGCGCCGGGTGGTGAGATGCGCCTGCGCTTTGAAAATCTAGAGATAGATAACGCAACGCGTGAAGCCTGGCTTTCCGGCGAGCGTATTGATCTTACCAGCGCGGAGTTTGATCTGCTGTGGCTGTTGGCAAGCAACGCAGGGCGTGTATTAACCCGAGAAGAAATTTTCAATGAGCTGCGTGGCATTAAATACGATGGGCAGGATCGTTCAATTGACGTGCGGGTTTCACGTATTCGTCCCAAAGTAGGCGACGACCCTAACCAACCGCACCGGATCAAAACAGTGCGGAGCAAAGGCTATCTTTTTGTCAAAGACAGTTAACTAACAGAGGTTAACCGCATGCGGCGAGTGCTGGGCCACGGTTCTTTTTTAAGGTTTTATCTTCTGCTGGGGTTAGCACTATGCGTGGTATTTTTTATTGCATTGGGCGGGCGTTCTTTTATCGAGCAGATTCGTCGAGAAGATTATCGTGAACAGCTCGCCGCATTGCCGATGTCGTTAATGACGCAGCAGTTAGCGTCAAGTCCGGTGGCTGAAAGAGAAACCATGCTTGCCCGCTTTTCGGAACGGCTGGGTATGCAGCTCTCACTTAAGCGTATTGAGAGTGTGGGACTTAACTACTTTGAACAAGCTCGCGTCGAGCGAGGCACGGTATTAGTTGCTGAAGAGCCCTGGCGGTTACGGCAACGTATACCTAACGATGAGTGGATGCTGGAAGCAACGTTTGCCGCCTGGAGCGAGCGCCAGTGGCAGGGCAGCATGATACTGCTCGGAGAGTGGCTTGCTAGCATGCCGCATGAGGCGAGGGCCGACGCCATCGCTTCGCTAGACGCGGGTGGCTGGCCACTTGTCCTGCTTTCAACGCCGCCCTCAGACCTTACTCCAGAACAGCAGTTTCAACTCGCTCAGGGAGGCGTGCTGACGCGGCTGGTGTCGGATAAGCTCTCGCTGATGCTGCTTTACCGGGTGCCTGGTGATAATCAGTGGTTGCAAGCGGGGCCGACCTCTCGTGGTGATACGCTGCCGGTCAATTTGCACTTACCTTTGTTGGTAGGCTTGATGGTGGTGCTTAGCCTGATTATTTACTTAATTATGCGCAGCATTGAATCGCGTATGGCGCGGTTAGAGCTTGCTGCGACTAGAATCGCTAGCGGGCGCTTAGAAACCCGGGTGAAAGTGGAAAGCGGAGACTTTTTAGGCCGCTTGGGCATGGCATTCAATGGGATGGCGAATCAAGTTCAGAGCTTGTTAAGAGGCCAGCAAGAGATGATTCGTGCGGTCTCTCATGAATTACGCACGCCGGTGGCCCGTATACGGTTTGCGGTGCAAATGGTCGAAGATATGACCGACCAACCTGCGATTCGCCGTCAGCTTCAGGGGATTGATGCTGATATTGCCGAACTAGACGAATTGGTAGACGAAATTCTCACCTATGCTCGCCTGGGGGGGGAGTCGAACAATGGCGTTGAATTAGAAATGGCGTTGGTTGAGTGTCGGGCAATGGCTGAGCGAGTCATCGATACGCTGTCACCGTTGCACCAAAGCCTATCGTTAACGCTGGATGGTAGTGCTGAAGTTGAGTTGTACGCCGAACCTCGCTATTTACAACGAGCGTTGCAGAACCTTGTCAGCAATGCCTGTCGCTATGGCAAGTCGCAAGTAGTGATTCGCCTATGGGATGAGCCTCACCTTGTACGTATTGATATTGAGGATGATGGGCCCGGCATACCACCCGAAGCGCGTAGCGATATCTTTAAGCCGTTTGCCAGACTTGACGACAGTCGAGCCCGCAGCTCTGGGGGCTACGGGCTAGGTTTATCCATTGTGCAAAAAATTATCGCAGGCCATGGCGGTAGCGTCACTGTTGATACCAGCCCTACACTGGGCGGCGCGCGCTTTACGCTGCTGATTCCTCGTCGCGAGTTGCCGGTTTAATACCTGACAGCACCGCAAATGACGTCTCTTTAGCGGTGCGCAAAAAATCCTGCATCCAAGGCGCTTCTATATTTTCCTCCCGAATGGCAGCATAAAGTGTGCTCCAAATGCCGTTCTCGCCCAGTTTTACGGCGCTAACGTAATCCCGCTCTAAATACTCGGTGAGCGCCCAGTTGGGTAGCGCGCAGACGCCTCTACCGCTGGCAACAAGCTGCATCATCATGATGGTCAGCTCTGCGGTGCGAATTTCCTGTGGTCGTACATTGGCGGGAGACAAAAACTGGGTAAACACATCTAGCCGGGAGTGTTCGACTGGGTAGGTGATTAGCGTCTCCTCGGCTAACGCTTGTGGTTCGATAAATGGCTGGCCGGCAAAGGCATGCTGTCGAGCAACCGCCAGCAGTCCCTCATAACGAAACAGCGGTACGTAGTGAACCCCTTCCAGTGGCTGAGGGTCAGCGGTAATTACCAAGTCTAACTGCTCTCTAGCAAGGGCAGGGAGTGGGTCGAAGTGGTGACCGCTGGGGATATCGATTTCCACCTCTGGCCAATGGTCGCGAAAATAATCCACCGTTGGCATCAGCCACTGGAAACAGCTGTGGCACTCGATCGCCATGTGTAATCGCCCCTGTTCGGTACCTGCTAAGCGAGCTAAGTCGCGCTCAGCTTTACGCACCTCAGGCAAAATCTCATCCGCCAGGGCCAATAGGCGAAGACCCGCCCGAGTGAATTCTACTGGGCGCGTTTTACGTACAAACAGCGCGCTGTCAACGCGACCTTCCAAGTCTTTTAGCTGATGGGAAAGTGCCGACTGCGTTAGGTGAACCCGCTCAGCAGCCTCCACTAAAGAACCGGTTTCCCGGAGGGCAAGCAGCGTGCGCAGGTGGCGTAATTCAATCATTGTGAGTGTTTTTCATGATTAATATTAAAAACTTTAGTTTGATTCATCTTTGTGGGGTGAGCAGACTGTGCGAAATCATTCACGTTGAAAGGTTTCATCATGACAGTTTCTCATATTCTCGGCTATCCCCGAATTGGCGCTCAGCGCGAACTTAAAAAAGCCACCGAAGCCTATTGGAAAGGAGACATCTCACGGGGAGACCTTGAAGCAACAGGTCAGGCGCTCAGGCTTTCTCATTGGCAGACCCAACAAAACGCGGGCCTCGACTTTATCAGTGTTGGCGATTTTGCATTTTACGACCAGGTACTTAATGTTTCCGTCATGCTGGGAGCGGTGCCCGCGCGTTTTAATGCCCAGCACGAAGTTAGCGCAGGCAACGTTGATTTGGATACCGCGTTTCGCATGGCCCGTGGCCGCGCCCCTAGCGGGACACCCGCAGCTGCTTGCGAAATGACCAAGTACTTTGATACCAACTACCACTACTTAGTACCTGAGCTGCATGAGGGGCAGACGTTTACGCTAGCGTCTGACCGCTTATTTAATGAAGTAGATGAAGCTTTACAGGCGGGCTTTACGCCGAAAGTTACGCTAACCGGCCCGCTTACTTGGCTATGGCTGGGTAAGACTAAAGGTAGTGAGTTTGACCGGCTGAGCCTGTTAGACAGCGTACTGGATGTGTATAGCGAAATTCTGGCACGCTTAGCCACTCAAGGTATTGAGTGGGTGCAGCTTGACGAGCCTGCTCTGGTGCAAGACTTGCCGTTGGCGTGGCAGCAAGCGTATGAGCGCGCCTATCATCGCCTGCAGTCGGCGCCGCTGAAGCTACTCGTTGCCAGTTACTTTGGTGCGCTGGGTGATAACCTTTCGCTAACCACTCGCCTGCCAGTGGCTGGGTTGCATATTGATGCTGTGCGTGCGCCGGGCCAGGTAGAGAGCGTGATTGATCGTTTAAGCCCTCATCAAGTGCTCTCAATTGGCTTAGTCGATGGCCGTAATATCTGGCGTGCTGATTTGGCAGCCCTACGTGAGCGTTTGCTGCCCTTAAAAGTGCGTTTAGGGCAGCGGTTATGGCTGGCGCCCAGCTGCTCGTTGCTGCACGTGCCGGTAGACTTATCCCAAGAAACCGAGCTAGAGAGCGAGCTGGTCGGCTGGTTAGCATTTGCCCGGCAAAAACTGGATGAGGTGGTGACCCTCGCTCGGCTCATTGATAATCGCACAACGCCTGTCGATGAACAGCGGGTGAGCGAAGCAACGTATGCTTTGGATAAGCGTCGTGAATCAACCCGAATTCATCAGCCTGCTGTCAGCTCACGTCTAGCAGCAATAACGGCTCAAGATAGCCAACGCCAATCACCTTACGTTGCCCGAGCAGCAGCGCAGCGCAGAGCGCTTGCGTTACCGCTGTTTCCCACCACCACCATTGGTTCTTTTCCGCAAACAGGTGAGATACGCGCTGCTCGTCGGGCATTTAAAGCCGGTGAACTGAGCCAAACGGATTATGAAGCCCGCATGCGAGAGGAAATTGCCTTCGTCGTAGAGCGCCAGCAAGCACTAGGGCTTGATGTGCCTGTCCATGGTGAGGCTGAACGTAATGACATGGTGGAGTACTTTGGTGAGCAGTTAGAAGGCTTTGCCTTTACGCGCTTTGGCTGGGTACAAAGTTATGGCTCTCGTTGTGTGAAACCACCGATTATTTTTGGTGATGTCACCCGTCCAGTGCCGATGACAGTGAAGTGGAGCGAATATGCCCAATCGCTCACGGATAAGCCCATGAAAGGCATGCTGACAGGGCCTGTGACGATTTTGCAGTGGTCGTTTGTGCGTGATGATCAACCCCGCGCAACCACCTGCCGCCAGATCGCCCTGGCGCTGCGTGACGAAGTATTAGATTTGGAAAAAGCCGGTATTCGGATCATTCAAATTGATGAGCCCGCGCTACGTGAAGGCTTACCGCTGCGCCAGCACGAGTGGCAGTCCTATTTGGATTGGGCGGTAGAAAGCTTCCAGCTAAGCGCTGCTGGCGTTAAGGATAGCACCCAAATTCATACCCACATGTGCTATTCGGAGTTCAACGACATCATTGGTGCCATCGCTGCACTAGACGCGGATGTGATTACTATTGAAACGTCGCGTTCCGATATGGAGTTGCTGGACGCTTTCCAGGATTTTGCATACCCGAACGAAATTGGGCCAGGGGTTTATGATATCCACACGCCTAATATTCCGGATGTTGCGTGGATGGTGGCGCTGATGGAAAAAGCGCTGGAGAAAATCCCTGCCGAGCGGCTGTGGGTGAACCCAGACTGTGGTCTAAAAACCCGTGGTTGGGCAGAAGTAGAGCCTGCATTGGCGAATATGGTGGAAGCGGCCAATCAACTACGTCAGCGTTATGCGTAATTAGCTGATCACCCGCTAGATAAGTAAGTAGGGGTGGTAAAAGTTAATTCTGAACATAGGTAGTTCTAAATATAGGTAGTTCTGAACACATCTACTTATCATTTAAGCCCCGCTGCAACAGGCAGCGGGGCTTACTGTTTCTCTAGCGGTGATAGCTAGCTTTTAGAGGCGTAGGCATAGAGCAGTGTTTCCTGGGCGCTGATCGGGTCGCCATTGCCAGGGCTCTGCAGCTGATAGCTGCCGTCGCTTTGTAGTAGCCAGCTTTGGCAGTTATCGACCAGATAGGTTTCCAAATCTTTACGTACTCGGGTGGCCAGCTTTTTATCCAATAACGGGAAACAGGTTTCTACGCGATGGAACATATTGCGTGACATAAAATCAGCGCTTGAACACCACGTTTCTGGCTTGCCGTCATTGTGGAAGTGGAAAACACGGGTATGTTCTAAAAAGCGCCCAATAATCGACCGCACGCGGATATTCTCTGAAACACCCTCGATACCGGGTTTCAAACAGCACATGCCGCGAATGATTAGGTCGCACTCTACGCCTGCTTGCGAGGCGCGATAAAGCGCTTTGATAAGCTTGGGCTCTGTTAACGAATTGCACTTAATAATGATATGCCCACGCTTACCTTTAAGCGCCACCTGAGCTTCACGGTCAATCATTTCGACTAAGCGCTCGTGAAGCGTAAAGGGGGCGTGGAGCAGGGTATCGATCTTGCGCGCGCGGCCCATGCCAGAAAGCTGCTGGAACACCTTATGCACGTCCGCGCATAGCGCTGTATTGGCAGTCAGCAAGCTGTAATCGGTATATAGTTTGGCGGTTTTAGAGTGGTAGTTGCCGGTACCTAAATGTGCGTAGTGGCGCAGCTCGCCCTTCTCACGTCGCACGATATGCAGCATTTTGGCGTGGGTTTTATAGGCCATGATGCCGTAAATCACGATGGCGCCGGCTTCTTGCAGGCGTGATGCTAACTGAAGATTGTCGGCCTCATCGAAACGCGCCCGCAGCTCGATAACAACGGTAACTTCTTTGCCTTGGCTAGCGGCATCGACCAGAGCACTCACTATCGTTGAGTCTGCGCCTGTACGGTACAGCGTCTGCTTGATTGCCAGTACGTCCGGATCGCGTGCAGCCTCGCGCAGTAAATCTTCGATAGGTGAAAAGGACTGGAACGGGTGGTGAAGCAGAATATCGCTTTTGGCAATAGCGCTAAACAGGCTGCCACCTTTTAATGCTTTTGGCACGCTAGGTGAGTAAGGGCGGTAGAGTAGCTCTGGTCGGTCGACATCGCCGAGAACCGCCATCATGCGGGTCAAATTTACCGGCCCTTGAACACGGTATAAATCGCTGCTTTCTAGCTCAAACTGGCGCAGCAAGAAACTGATCAAGTCATCTGGACAATTATCAGCGACTTCAAGGCGAACACCGCTGCCATAGCGGCGGGCTAATAGCTCGCCACGTAGCGCTGAGGCCAAGTCTGAGACCTCTTCTGGGTCGACGGTCATATCGGCATTGCGGGTCAGCCGGAACTGATAACAACCGCGCACACGCATGCCGGGGAAGAGTTCCTCTGCATGTGCGTGAATCATCGACGATAAGAAAATATACTCGGAGAAGCCTTCTGCACATAGCGCTTTAGGCAGCGCCATCAAACGAGGCAGTGAGCGGGGTGCTGGCAGTATTGCCATACCGCCAGCCCGGCCAAAGGCGTCCTTTCCCTCTAGCTCAACAATGAAGTTGAGGCTTTTATTAACCAAGCGCGGGAACGGGTGGGAAGGATCTAAGCCAATGGGGCTGATGACCGGCATGATCTCGTTATCAAAAAAATCTTTCACCCAGGCTTTTTGCTCGTCGGTCCACTGATCGCGACGACGAAAGCGTAATCCCTGAGCTTCCAGCGCGGGCAGCAGTGTTTCGTTCAATATTTGATATTGGCGGGCAATTTGCTGATGCGCGATATCCGAAATTTCTGCCAACACAGCCTTGGGTAAGCGGCCATCAGCGGCGGTGGTATCGTCGCCTAGTGCCATTTGGTGTTTAAGCCCAGCGACTCTTATCTCAAAAAACTCATCCATGTTGGATGAAAAGATCAGCAGAAACATCAGACGGTTAAGTAGCGGATGCGCATCGTCCAGGGCTTGTTCAAGCACCCGGATATTGAATTGCAGATGAGAAAGCTCGCGATTGAAGTAGAGCTGCGGATCGTCAAGATCCGCCTCCAAATGAGACTCTTTCGCGTGAACTCCGGTGGGGGTACGATTGATGCGCAATGGCAAAGCTTCTCCCTCGCCACTTACTGTCTCGTTTGCAGCGTTCGTTGACTCGCTAGAAAATACTGGCGTGGAATCTGCTGATTGATCGTCCATGGTTGCCCCCCCGGTGGTGGTTCATACTCATCATAGCGTGATAATTGCTGTTGATAGGAGTATGCCGGGAAAAGATGACAAACTAGTGTCACTGGTTTGTCATCTTTACGGACTGATCTACTAAACTAACGCTGCAATAAGCGTGCTGCTTCTAACGCAAAATAGGTTAAAATTCCATCAGCTCCTGCGCGCTTGAAGCACATCAGTGACTCAAGAATCACCGGTTCGGCCTCAAGCCAGCCGTTATCGAAAGCAGCGCGATGCATGGCGTATTCACCGCTGACTTGGTAAGCAAATGTCGGTACTTGGAGTTCGCTTTTTACACGGCGTACGATATCCAAGTAAGGCATACCGGGTTTCACCATCACCATATCGGCGCCTTCGGCGATATCCATAGCCACTTCATGCAGCGCTTCATCGCTATTGGCAGGATCCATCTGATAGGTGCGTTTATCTGCTTTGCCAAGGTTAGTGGCAGACCCGACTGCATCACGGAAGGGGCCGTAATACTTAGAGGCATACTTAGCGCTATACGCCATAATACGCACATTATGCAGGTGTTCTTGCTCTAACACTTGGCGGATGGCGCCGATGCGGCCATCCATCATATCGGAGGGGGCTACGACATCGGCGCCTGCTTCGGCGTGGGAGAGCGCTTGTTTGAGCAGCGTATCCACTGTGCGGTCATTTTGCACATAGCCGTGCTCATCAAGAATGCCGTCCTGTCCGTGGCTAGTATAGGGGTCAAGGGCGACATCGGTAATAATGCCAAGCTCTGGTAGCGCTTCTTTTAGCGCCCGCACACTACGCTGGACAAGACCGTTAGCGTTGTAAGCCTCTTCCGCTAACTCGCTTTTTTGCTCAGTATCGATAACGGGGAAGAGCGCCAGGGCAGGAATACCCAGCGCGTGGGCCTCACGTGCCTGCTCAATCAACAGGTCGATGGAAAGACGCTCAACACCGGGCATTGAGGCAATTGCTTCGCGTTGATTTTCGCCTTCCAGTACAAAAACCGGCAAAATTAAATCGCTGGGTGTTAGCGTCGACTCCTGCATTAAGCGACGGGAGAAATCGTCGCGACGCATACGGCGAAGTCGGGTGGCAGGGAAATGACGGGGAGCAGAGGTGTTCAACGGCTTTCTCCAAACAATCGCATAGTCAATCGAATAGTAGGTGCCTTAAAAGGCCTAACGTGAGTATATCAGTCCTGCACTGCAGCGAAAGCAGGCTTGTGATAGCTGGCTTGTAGTGGCTTTATAGACTGACTAAAGTGAGCCACTCAGCGACGCTAAGTGGCGACGATTTAACAGCGATAATAAGCGCTACGATAAGGAGATAAGCATGACCAAACAGGTAGCAATCGTATTAGCAGGCTGCGGCGTTTTTGATGGTTCTGAAATCTATGAAACAACGCTAACGCTGCTGCGCCTTGATCAGTTAGGGATTGGCTATCGCTGCTTTGCGCCGGATGTCGCTCAGCATCATGTGATTAACCACTTAACCCAAGAGCCTGTTGAGGGTGAGCAGCGCAATGTGTTGCAGGAGTCTGCGCGCCTTGCCCGGGGTGATATTAGCCCGATTACTGAGCTAGATGCTGACGACTTTGATGCGGTCATTGTTCCTGGTGGCTTTGGTGTCGCTAAAAACCTGTCTGATTTTGCCGACAAGGGCGACAGTATGCAGGTACTTGAGAGCGTAAAAGAGGCGCTGGTAGGCTTTAAGGAAGAGGCAAAACCCATTGGCCTGATGTGTATTTCTCCTGTTTTGGTCCCGCGCCTACTTGGCGAAGGGGTGGCCGTGACCATTGGTCATGATCCGAGTGTTTCTGGCGCCATTAGTGCGATGGGTGGCCTGCACCGCAGCTGTGGCGTAGAAGACATTGTGGTGGATCATGAGCACCGGGTGGTAACGACGCCTGCTTATATGCTGGCGACCCGTATCAGTGAGGCCGCAACAGGTATCTTTAAGTTGGTAGACCGCATTGATGAAATGATGGGCTAATATTTTCTAGGTAATTGGCTATTCGTATGAGGGGCAAAAAGCCTCTCGTATGAAGAGCAAAAAGCCTCTCGTATGAAGAGCAAAAAGCCTCTGTCATGTTCCCATGGCAGAGGCTTTTTTTGAGCGGTGTATCGCCTTTAATAGTGCTTTTAGGTCTCTTGTTCGTCAGCGTCATCCGCCTTTGCTTTACGGCGTACCAACCGGCCAAACAGTAGGCCCACCTCATAAAGTAGGTACATCGGTATCGCTAACAGACTTTGAGAAATAATGTCGGGAGGGGTAAGCAGCATGCCCACCACAAAGCAGCCTAAAATAATGTAGGGGCGCTTTTTTGAAAGGCTTTCGACCGTGGTCGCACCAGACAGGATCAACAGAAATGTTGCGATGGGGATTTCAAACGCAACACCAAAGGCGAAAAACAGCTTCAGTACAAAGTTCAGATACTGATTAATATCGGTCATTACCGCCACGTTTTCCGGCCCGGTCTGGGTGAAAAACTCAAAGAGCAGCGGAAAAACCACGTAATAAGCGAAGGCCGCCCCAGCGTAAAATAGCGCTATGCTGGAGACCAGAATGGGTATCGCCAGCGCTTTTTCGTTATCGTAAAGCCCAGGTGCTACAAACGCCCATGCTTGGTGCAGTACGAAGGGGATAGCGATAAAGACGGCGACTACCAGGGTTAGTTTGAAGGGCGCCAAGAAGGGCGAGGCTACCTCTGTGGCGATCATCTGTGAGCCTTCTGGCAACAGTGCCATTAATGGCTCAGCCACAAAGCTGTAGATGTCATTAGCAAAGGCATAAAGGCCAAGAAATACGACTAATACAACCACGACCGCTTTCATAAGCCGCGAGCGTAGTTCAATCAGGTGCTCAATAAGAGGCGCTTGGCCTTGGTCTTTACGTGGCTCCTGGGAATCGCCAGACATGCTCATTGGTGATTACTATCCTTTGTAAGATCTGCCTTTGTAAGATCCGCCTTTGTAAGATCCGCTTTTTTAATATCGGCATTTTCCACATCCGCTTGCTTAGCATTATTGCTAGGCTCACTCTTGCCGCTAGGATTCACCGCGCGCAGTTCATCGGTAGCACGTTGATGAGACGTTGAGGAAGAGGCTGCTGGCGTGTCTTCGCGTACTGTTTGCAGGGCATCATCTAGCCGAGCACTCGCGTTGGCAACCCGCTGCTCGGTCTCGTTTTGGGTCGCTTGTGTCGAAGTGCTGGAAGAAGAGGGGGCGTCGGCAATGCTCTCAACATCCTGCTTGGCTTTTTTGAGACTGTCATCGAGCTTTTTCTGTTGCTCGTTGAGTTTTTGACGCAACTCCTCTGCTTCCAACTGAGCGCTGATTTCGCGCTGCATACCGGATACCGTACGCTTGATTTTGCCAATCCACATGCCTGCTGTGCGAGCCGCTCTAGGCAGGCGCTCTGGGCCAAGCACCAGAAGCCCGACGATACCAATCAGCATCAGTTCAAGAAAGCCGATATCCAGCATGGGTTATTTGCGCTCTTCGTTACGTTCTGTGGGGCGTTCTTCGGCGGCACGCTTCTCTTCTGCTTGAACATCGTAGGTGTTACCAGCCTCTTCGTGGCTTACTTTCGCCTGAGGTTGGTCAGCATCTTTTTTGTCGCCGTCTTTCTCTTCTTCGTTAATGGCCTTCTTAAAGCCTTTGACTGCACCGCCTAAGTCGGTGCCCACATTACGCAGTTTCTTGGTGCCGAAAATTAGGATGATAATGCCCAGAACAATCAGCAACTGCCAAATACTGATACCACCTAACATATGCATTTCCTCATCAGTGCAGGTTAACGTTGTGTGCGGGACGCTTTTTCGTCATGACCAGAAATACCAAACCGCCGTGCTAGCTCATCTAAAACGCGCTGATGGTCCAGTTCAAGGTGCGACAGCATCACCAAACTATGAAACCACAGGTCGGCGGTTTCAGCGATCACAGCTTGATGCGCCTGTTCGCCGCCGTGCTCGGCATCTTTAGCAGCCAAAATTGTTTCGGTCGCCTCTTCGCCGACTTTTTCGAGTATCTTGTTCAAACCCTTATGATGCAAGGAGGCAACATAAGAATCTTCTGCACAAGCATGTCGACGCTGCTTTAAGACCTCCGCGAGTGCATCTAGCACTTGCGTCGTCTGGGTAGAATCAGTCATAGGCATCCTTTTATCAATCATCACAGCGCTTTCGCCAAAGATCAGTGCTTTCGCCAAGGGCGACACTGAGACGCTTTATCTTACTGCCAGAATGTTTCATTGCCATAGCAGCAGCAACAAACCTACTCCCGCAGCGGCTAAGACAGGCCACTCTTGAGCCGATGCCCAACTGCTCAGCGGCTGCCAAGCCAGGGCAATAGCAAGCAAAATAAGGCCGATACGCAGTCGGTAATGACGCTTATGCTGGCGCGTCAGTTGCTGCTGAACGTCACTAATTGAGGTTACTTGCTGATGACGCTGGCGGTGTTCATGCTCCATTCGACTCAGTGCCTGATGCGCTAGCACGGGTAGCTCAGGCAACTGATGAGAAAGCTCCGGCGCTTGGCGTTTGAGCGACTCCCAAAGGCCGCCGATACCCGCGCGCTGTTTCATCCACTTTTCTAGATATGGCTTCGCCGTGCTCCACAGATCCAGGTCAGGATAAAGCTGACGACCCAGCCCTTCGATGTTAAGCAGCGTTTTTTGCAACAATACTAACTGTGGCTGTACTTCCATATTAAAACGTCGTGCTGTTTGAAACAGTCCTAACAGCACCTGCCCAAACGAAATATCTTTTAGCGGCTTTTCAAGAATGGGCTCGCATACGGTACGAATAGCGGCTGCGAACTCGTTAGCGCGGGTGTTTTCGCCCACCCAGCCGGACTCAATATGTAACGCTGCTACTTCGTAATAATCTTGATGGAAAAAGGCTAGTAGATTGCGCGCTAGGTAGTCTTGATCTTCTCGAGTAAGGCTCCCCACGATGCCGCAGTCGATGGCGATATACTGTGGATCTTCAGGATCATCGCAGTTAACAAAGATATTGCCGGGGTGCATATCGGCATGGAAGAAGTTATCGCGGAAGACCTGGGTGAAGAAGATTTCTACGCCGCGTTCAGCCAGCTTCTTAAGGTTAGTTCCACGCGCAATAAGGGTATCTAAATCAGCCACTGGTACGCCGCGAATGCGCTCCTGGACCATGACATGGCGGCGGGTGTATGACCAATAGATTGTCGGTACAAACAGCAGCGGTGAGTCTTTGAAGTTACGCTTAAGTTGCGATGTGTTTGCCGCTTCTTTGTAGAGATCAAGTTCGTCAAATAAGGTGGCTTCGTAATCACGAATCACTTCTACGGGGCGTAAGCGTTTTGCGTCAGGCACTTTACCCAGCAACTTAGCGATTTGATACATCAGCGCCATATCCTGACGCATAATGCGCTCGATGCCGGGGCGAATAATTTTGACGACGACATCTTCGCCGCTATGCAGCGTTGCCGCATGCACCTGGGCAATCGATGCTGACGCCAAAGGCACTCGGTCAAAGGCGGCAAATGCCTCTACAAGCGACATTTCAAGCTCTTTTTCGACCCGTGCAGCGGCTAGTTCGCCGGGGAAGGGCGGCACTTGGTCTTGCAGCCGTTTTAATTCATTGGCGATGTCTTCGGGCAATAGGTCTCGACGGGTCGAGAGCATTTGGCCAAATTTAATAAAAATCGGCCCTAGCGCTTCCAAGGCCAGGCGCAGTCGCTCGCCGCGACTGCGCTGCCCGACAGGAAGCAGTTTTAGAGGCGAAAGCGTCATTAAGGCACGTAGCCAGAACGGCAGCCGCTCAACGGGTATCAACGTATCTAAGCGATGGCGAGCCACTATCCAAGAGATCTTCAATAACCGCAGGCTCATCAGTGCGGCTCCTCGAGGTGTGGCTGCTTGTTTGGCGACTGGCTGGCCGTCAACTGTGTCAAACGCTTATGCAGGCGATTGAGCTTGGCTTCCAGGCGGTCGGTTGCGATCTCTAGCTCGGTCAAATGATCGCGGAGTACATCGCGCTGTTGGCGGCCAGGGAGTATGCGGGCTTCTTCAAATACGTATTCAGAAACGTCTTGCAGCAGCTCATCTTTCGCTCTTAGCCCCCAGCGCGCGGCGCGTCGGATACCTTCGGCCAGTGAATGGGCGGGCATATCCCCCAACCAGCGAGCTAGCTCGCCTTCCCAGTCGATATCCAGATCAAAGAGCAGGTCGCGGGTGGCTTCCAGGAGGTGGATACGGCCACGCACAGAAAGCTTGCCATCAAACATCAACCGCTCAATGGAGGCACCACTTAACCACTCAGAGAGCGTTTCAGGAGTGAGCTCGACGATGGCGTCGACGTCAGTTTCGTCTAGATCATCGCCACGCAGCAGATCAATCCCCGCATGGTGATAGTGCAGCACCAACTGAAGGTGAGGCTTTTCAAGCCTTACCAGTAGTCGACTCCCTGCTAACGCAGACAAGCGCGCAGGCGCAGCCGGATCACGGGCAAGCAAGGCATTCAACGTGCGTTCACATCCGGCCAGCAACAGGGTCGGGGTGACTAGCATGCTGACCTCATTGTCGGTGAGTTCATAATTTAATGCCGCGGTGAAGGGCAACGATGCCGCCAGTCAGGTTGGTATATTCAACCCGATCAAGCCCTGCCGTTTCCATCATGCCTTTCAGGGTTTCCTGGTCGGGATGCATGCGAATAGATTCGGCGAGGTAGCGATAACTCTCACCGTCTCCAGCCACTAGTTCGCCCATTTTAGGCAGCAGGCGGAAGGAGTACTCATCGTAGGCTTTCGACAGCAGCGCGCTATTTGGCTTCGAAAATTCAAGCACTAGCAACCGTCCGCCGGGCTTTAGCACGCGTGTCATAGAGCGCAGCGCAGCGTCTTTGTCGGTGACGTTGCGCAGTCCGAAGGCAATCGTAATGCAGTCAAAACTGTTGTCCGGAAATGGCAGGCACTCGGCGTTGGCTTGTACAAACTCAACGTTGCCTCCGACGCCATTATCCATCAGTTTGTCGCGGCCAACGTTGAGCATGGAGGCGTTAATGTCAGCCAATACCACTTTGCCACGCGGGCCAACCAGACGAGAGAATTTGAGCGTTAAATCGCCAGTGCCGCCAGCAATATCCAGCACGTGGTGCCCAGGACGAACGCCTGCGCGCTCGATAGCAAGGCGTTTCCAGACGCGATGGATGCCCATGGACATCAAGTCATTCATGATGTCATAGCGCGTAGCTACCGAATGAAAGACATCGGCAACACGAGACGCTTTTTCGTCAGCTGCGACTTCCTGATAACCAAAATGGGTGGTGCGTTTTTCAGTGGGGCTCATGGGGCTCTAGCTCCCGAGTTCGAGGCGGTAATAGTCGACCAAAAGGTCGTCGCAATAAATGGTTAGCGACATTGTAGCCTTCTCACCCCCAACTTGTCTGCGCTTCAACTGAGGTGAAGCGTCACAGCTGTTTGAATTGGATGCTGGCTGGTTCGCGGGAGGCGCCGGCCTCTTCGAGGCGTTGTAGGTAGTTTTGCCAATAATCTGTTTGGTGCTGAGCTAAGTCGTAAAGATAGTTCCAGCTGTAAAGGCCGCTGTCGTGGCCGTCGTCAAAATGCAATTTCAGAGCGTAATTGCCGGCTTGGGTAATGTTTTGCAGGCCGACATCTTTTTTACCCACTTGCAGCACGGCAGTATCGCCGCCGTGGCCACGCACTTCGGCTGAAGGTGAGTAGACCCGTAAAAGTTCGACAGGCAGCCGAAAGTTTTCACCCGTGGCGTAGCCAAGTTCTAGCTCGCGAGCCTGCTTATGGTAGTGAACCCGCGTTGGAGTGGGGGCATTAGTAGAAGTAGGGGCATTCATGGATGACGTCACCTTTTACGATATTGAGCTAAAGCGGATTGACCGACTATTTGCGCCTTAGCAAATGCGTGAAGGCAAGCGCCACGGCTAACGTTTGATCGACAGGACGTCGATCAAGCACGAGCAACAGGGATGTTGTTCTCGTGCGTAACGTTAGACGCAGCGCAGCCTGAACAGCAGCATTTGCGTGCGTAAAAAGCGGGCAAGCTGCTGCGTGCTATACCGATATAAGCGCGTTTACAAAATATAGCGCGATAGGTCTTCGTCTACTGCTAGCTCACCCAGTTGGGCATTGACGTAATCGGCATCGATGACCAGCGGGCTATCCATGTCGCCGCCTTTAAATGAGGCTTCTTCGAGCAGCCGTTCCAGCACTGTATGTAGACGGCGAGCGCCAATATTCTCGGTGCCTTCGTTCACCTGCCAGGATATCTCGGCAATACGCTCGATACCGTCTGGAGTGAACTCGATATCCAGCCCTTCGGTAGCCAGCAGTGCTTGATACTGCTTGGTGAGCGAGGCGGAGGGCTCGGTGAGAATCCGCTGGAAATCGCCGGGGGTCAGCGCATCCAGCTCAACACGGATCGGCAAGCGTCCTTGTAGCTCTGGAATAAGGTCCGAGGGACGCGATAGGTGGAAGGCACCCGAGGCAATGAACAGGATATGATCGGTTTTGACCATGCCGTATTTGGTTGAAACGGTAGAGCCTTCGATTAACGGCAGCAGGTCACGCTGAACGCCTTCACGGGATACTTCGCCACCGCTAGACTGGCCGCTACCCTTGGCAACTTTGTCGATCTCATCCAAGAAAACAATCCCATGCTGCTCAACGGCTTCGACAGCGCGAGCTTTGATCTCTTCTTCATTGACCAGCTTGCCCGCTTCTTCATCGCGCAGCAGAACCAGTGCTTCTTTGACAGTTACACGGCGCTGTTCGCGCTTTTGCTGGCCCATGTTGGAGAACAGGCTCTGTAGCTGGTTGGTCATCTCCTCCATGCCTGGCGGCGTCATTATGTCGATGCCTTGCCCGTGGGAGGAAACTTCGATATCGATCTCTTTATCATCCAGTTGGCCTTCCCGAAGCTTTTTGCGGAAGGTTTGACGCGTACCACTATCTTCCCGAGGCTTATCTTCCTGACCGCGGGGTGGTGGTAGCAGTGCATCTAGAACGCGATCTTCAGCGGCATCTTCAGCGCGATGGCCGACTTCTTCCTTCGCGTATTCACGAACCATTTTGATGGCGGCTTCCATCAAGTCGCGAATAATCGACTCGACATCCCGGCCTACATAGCCCACTTCGGTAAATTTAGTCGCCTCGACCTTGATGAAGGGCGCTCTGGCTAGCTTGGCGAGGCGGCGAGCAATTTCAGTTTTACCCACGCCGGTAGGGCCAATCATCAGAATATTTTTTGGAGTCACTTCCGGGCGCAACTCATCGTCTAGTTGCATGCGACGCCAGCGGTTACGCAGGGCAATGGCCACGGCGCGCTTGGCATCTTGTTGACCAATGATGTATTGATCCAGGGCGTGGACGATTTCGCGGGGTGTCATCTGAGTCATAAAAAGGGCCTCAACGGTCGTTGATGTTCAGCTCTTCGAGCGTCACGTGGTGATTGGTAAATACGCAGATGTCGCCGGCGATTTCGAGAGACTTTTCAGTGATTTCACGAGCAGAAAGCTCGGTGTTTTCCAATAGTGCGCGGGCACTTGCCTGGGCAAAGTTGCCGCCAGAGCCAATAGCAATAATGCCGCGTTCAGGCTCAACCACATCACCGTTACCGGTAATAATCAGCGAGGCACTGTGGTCCGCCACGGCCAGTAGCGCTTCCAGGCGGCGCAGCGCTCGATCGGTGCGCCAATCTTTGGCCAACTCAACCGCTGCTTTGGTGAGGTGTCCTTGGTATTTTTCTAACTGCGCTTCAAAACGCTCAAACAGGGTGAAGGCATCGGCGGTGCCGCCAGCAAAACCAGCGAGTACTTTGCCACGATACAGGCGGCGTACTTTACTCGCATTGCCTTTCATTACGGTGTTGCCCAGTGATACTTGGCCGTCGCCTGCAAGGGCAACCTGATTACCGCGGCGTACGGATACAATAGTGGTCATGGAGATAACTCCTTGGGGGAGACACATGCTCCCGATGACTGATCGGCCATTTTAAAAGACCGTATAAAAAGCGATTCACAACAAAATGCGGGCGGCTGATAAAAAATCAACCGCCCGCTAAATAAAGCTGTTAGATAAACTGTTTTTTTAACGGGGCTTATGACGGTGAAAGCCTGCCTAGCCCGTTGGTTAACGTAGTCTGTGGTTAGACTAGTTCTGCAGTTGGATCAGCAGTGGCTCAATGCCTTGTGTGGCCATTAAGTCTTGGGCGCGGTTAAGCTCACGAGTATCTTCGTAAGGGCCTACTTGAACACGGTGCCAAGTATCGCCATTAGCCTTTACTTCGCTAACTTGGGCCAGCAGGCTTAAGTTGCGCAGACGGCCACGCAACTGCTCGGCATCGCTTAGCTCCCGAAACGACGCGGCCTGTAGCATGTAGCGGTTAGGCGTGTTGCTGGCAGGCGCTTGCTGGGCAGCGGCCACTTGCTCTTCAGGGCGCATATTAGCTGCAATAACCTGAGCAATAGGGTCATCGTTCTGACGCGCACTTGCGTTGCTTGTCGTTGTTTCGTTGCTTGTCGTTGTTTGGTTAGTTGTCGCGTTGTTACTTGCCGTCGTTTGTTCCTGCTGTGCTGCTGCTTCAGGGCGGTTCACGGTTGATGGCAGTGACACGCCTGGAGCAATGACTTCTGTGTCTGGCAGCAGCGTGTAGAACTCAAACGTTGGCATTGATGGCTCAGCGACGGTTTCTGTTTGACGCGCAGCGCTGCGCTCATCGCTGTCAGCAGGCTTAGGCAAGACAGTCGCTTGGGGCGTGTCTTCCTGCTCTTGCCAAGGAGCTGTGCCATGTTGATGCTGTGCTAGGAAGAAGCCTGCCGCTAAACCTGCTATCCCCCAAAGCCAGCCAGGAATTTTGAATCCGCCACCTGAGCTTTTGCTGGCTTTGCGCTGAGAGGTTGCGCCTCGGCGGGCGGGCTTCTCTTTTGGGCTGGCCATCGCTTACATCTCCTCTGGGGCGCTAACCCCCATAAGATCAAGGCCGTTGCGAAGCACCTGCTTGGTTGCTAGGCCAAGAGCTAAGCGTGTGTTGCGCAGGGTATCGTCTTCGACCATGACTTTAACGGCGTTGTAGCAGGTGTGGAAATCACCCGAAAGATCCAATAGATACTGAGCAACCTGCTGGGGCTCGCGATTTTTAGCGGCGTTTTCAACCACTTCTGGGTAGCGTGCCAAGCGATTAAGCACGGCCTTTTCCTGGTCGCTATCGAGCAGTGCGAGGTTAGCTAGAGCGACGCTGTGGTTGAATGGCTGGTCTGCATCTTCGGCTTTGCGCAGCATGCTGGATACCCGCGCATGGGCGTATTGAATGTAATACACCGGGTTATCGTTCGACTGCGAGCGCGCCAAGTCGATATCAAAGGTAAGCTGCGAATCCGCCCGGCGTGCGGCCAGGAAGAAGCGGGTAGCATCACGGCCAACTTCATCAATCAGGTCGCGCACGGTGACATAGCTACCAGCACGTTTGGAAAGTTTTACCTCTACACCTGAGCGGGTCACCATCACCATTTGATGCAGAACGTAATCGGGCCAGCCTTTGGGAATGCCGACCTCCAGTGCCTGCAAGCCAGCACGAACACGGGTAACCGTGGAGTGGTGGTCAGCACCTTGCTCATTAATCACGGTTTTAAAGCCGCGTTGCCACTTATTCAGGTGGTAGGCCACATCCGGTAAGAAGTAGGTATAGCCACCTTCCCGTTTGCGCATCACGCGGTCTTTGTCATCGCCAAAGTCAGTGGTGCGCAGCCACATGGCACCGTCTTCTTCGTACGTATGGCCATTCGCAACGAGCTTCTCAACGGTCGCGTCTACTTTGCCGTCTTGATAAAGCGATGACTCAAGGAAGTAGACGTCAAACTCAACGCCAAACGCTTTCAGGTCTAAATCCTGTTCTCGGCGTAGCCAAGCGACAGCGAAGGCCTGAATGGCATCTAGGTCATTAGCATCTGCTTTAGCGGTGACTTCACGGTCATCGGCTGCCACCGTTTTGCCTGCCATGTAGTCATTGGCCGCATCAACGATGTACTCGCCGCGGTAGCCGTCTTCTGGCCAGCTGGGGTCATCTGGCCCAAGGCCCTTGGCGCGAGCTTGAACAGAAAGCGCCAGATTTTTGATCTGAGCGCCGGCATCGTTGTAATAAAATTCGCGCGTCACATCGTAGCCGGTGGCTTCTAACAGGCGGCAAATACAGTCGCCTATTGCTGCGCCACGGCCATGGCCAACATGAAGAGGTCCTGTCGGGTTGGCAGAAACAAACTCCACCTGGACTTTCTCGCCCTTGCCAATCAGGCTGCGGCCAAAGGCATCGCCGCTATCGAGCACCTGAGCAACAATTTGAGCGGCCGCATCTGTGGCAGCAAAAAAATTAATAAAGCCGGGGCCAGCAATCTCGGTTTTTTGGATTGCATCGCTCGCGGGGAGGGCGGCGACCAGTAGGTCGGCTAGCTCGCGCGGCTTCTTTGCTGCGGGCTTCGCCAGCATAAGGGCTAGGTTGGTGGCGTAGTCGCCGTGCGCTTTATCTTTAGTGGGGTCAACTTTAATCGTCGGCTGTAAATCGTCGGGCAGCACGCCTTGGTGCTTAAGCGCGTCAATCGCGCCTTCTAGCAAAGTAACAATTGTGTCTTTCATTTAGCTATCCGGATGTCGTCGGTGTCGGCGTGCGCATGGGCAAATACATATTCATGGTAATGCAGTTATTCATATAAATGTAAATGCAGTAGTAAAGCGGCCATTATCGGCAATTGGCGCGCAGTTTCAAAGCCGTATTACGTTACAGGGCGAGCCAATGGCCCACGATATGTCTATCTCTACGCGAGACTCTACGCGAGAGTTTGCGGGTCAATGTCGATTGACCATCGGACTTTGCGCGCCTCACGATTGGCTTCTAACCACTGTACCAGCCAGTTAGCAGCGGTATGGCGCTGGCTACGTTTGTCTGCTGCCAGCATGATGTGCACATGATAACGGTTTTGGCGGCGCTCCATGGGTGCTGGAACGGGGCCTAGGCAGCGCACCGGTAGTTTTACCATTGTTAACCATTGGTGAAGTGCTTGTGCAGCCTGCTGGCCCAAAGCAGTGGCAGCTTCTTCATGGGGGCTTTCAATGCGTAGCAATGCCATAAAGCAAAAAGGCGGCAGCATAGCGAGGCGGCGCTCTTCCAAAAGGCTGCGGGCGAGTGCGCCATAACCGTGCTCCGCAAGTTGGCCCAAGTGCGGGTCATCTGGGTGCAGCGTTTGTACCAGTACTCGCCCTGGATGAGCGGCACGCCCAGCGCGACCGGCGACCTGCTCCAGCAACTGCGCGCTGTGTTCCAACGCGCGAAAATCAGCAGCGTAAAGTCCACCGTCGGCATTAACGACGACGACCAGCGTGACATGGGGTAGGTGATGGCCTTTCGCCAGCATCTGGGTGCCGACGAGCAAGCATGGCTCGCCTCGCTGGATCTCTTTGAGTATCTGCTCAAAACTCTCTTTTTTACGCGTACTGTCGCGGTCAATACGGTGAACGGTGACGTTTGGGAACAAGCCCTGCAGCGTCTCTTCAGTTCGTTCGGTGCCGCTGCCCAGGGCGCGTAGGTCAGCGCTGCCACACTCGGGGCAAGCGTCTGGTAGCGCGCGCCGACTATCGCAATGGTGGCAGGCCAAAAGGGCAGGCTGGCGGTGCAGCGTCATGCGTGAGTCGCACTGTCCGCACTCAGCGATCCACCCACAGCTATGGCAAGCCAGCGTTGGTGCGAATCCCCGTCGGTTAATAAAAACCAGCGCCTGCTTGCCTGACGCTAAGGTGTTTTTGATAGCGGTGATGGCGCCGGGCAGAAGCCCCCCCTGGCGTCGCTGATGACGTAGGTCAATCAATTCAAGCTTGGCTGGTGGGTGTCGGCTGGGACGTTGGGTGAGGCGCAGATGGCGATAGTGGCCAGAAAGCGCTTGCTGCAAACTCTCAAAAGAAGGCGTGGCGCTGCCTAACAGCAGGGGGATGTTGTGGTAATGAGCCCTGGCAACGGCTAAATCCCGGGCGTGGTAGCGAAGCCCGTCGTGCTGTTTATAGGAGCCATCATGCTCTTCGTCGACGATAATGGCGCCTGGGTTTTTGAGTGGCGTAAAAATAGCCGAACGGGTGCCGATAATGACTAGCGCGCGGCCATTGGCAGCGGCTTCCCATACATCCAGGCGCTCCAGGTCGGTAAGCCCTGAGTGTAGCGCCACTACTGGTACCCTAAAGCGGCTCTTAAAGCGCGCCAGGGTTTGAGGCGTGAGACCTATTTCAGGCACCAGTACCAGAGACTGCTTGCCCTTAGCGGCGAGGGCTTCAATTAGCTGAAGGTAGATTTCGGTTTTACCGCTTCCGGTCACGCCTTCAAGTAAGCAGGGATGGTAGTTTTCGAGCTTTTCATGCAATACGGCAAGTGCCGAGGCCTGCTCTCTGTTCAGCGGCAGTGATGGTGAGGCCAGCAGGTTGCCACCAGTGGACGGTGTTGCGGTTAGCGTGGTTTCCTGGGCACGGGCGAAGCCCTTTTTTTGCAAGGCTAGCAGCTGTTCACGGGTGAAACCATGAGCAGTGATTGCTCGACCAGCCAGTCCATGTGGATGCTGACGCAGCAGGGCATACAGCTCGGCTTGTTTCGGTGCTCGCTGAAGCGGCAGGTCGTCCCCAGGTGATAGCGGCAGCCACAGGGTCTGTGTTCGTCCCCCCATCGGGTGGCCCTGGCGCAGCCGAGCGGGCATGGCCAGCTGCATTGTGTCGCCTAAACTGTGCTGATAATAACGGGCCGCGAAATGGCATAGCCACTGCCAGTCGTTGGGCAGGGGGGCGTCATCGAGCACCTCGCTAATAGCGCGTAGCTTCCCGTGAGGCAGTTCGCTGCCATTGGCAAGTTCTGCCACCACGCCGACCACTTCTCTGCGGCCAAAGGGGACGCGCACTCTAAGGCCTATTTGCCAGCCACAAGCGGGTGGTTGGCGTGTTGGTAAATAGTCAAATAAACGCCGCAGCGGTGATGGTAGAGCGACTTTTAGCACTTGAAAAGGTGCTGTGGACCCGCCTTGAGGGCGTGCCTGGTTAGAAACAGAGTCGGACAATTGGCCTCCGGCGTTTAGTTTGCTAGAATACGCGGCCGCTCTGAATCTATAGGATGGAGCGGTTAACCGGTTAGCAGTTTTTTCAAACCCGTATGCGGTGCTTGGCAACGGATCAGGTGGCGGCATACAGCTCATGAGGCTCAAGATGAAACAAGGTATCCACCCGAATTACAACACGGTCACCGCTAGCTGTTCTTGCGGTGCAAGCTTCCAGGTTGGTTCTACCTCTGGTCAGGACTTCTCTCTGGACGTGTGCTCCAACTGCCACCCGTTCTACACTGGTAAGCAGAAGCAAGCGACCACTGGTGGCCGTGTAGAACGCTTTAACAAGCGTTTCGGCGCTGCCGTTAAGCGCGGCTAATCCTAACGGATTTGCGCTGCTGCAAACACACAATGTGTTTGCAATATAAGCCCACGCTACGGCGTGGGCTTTTTATTCTCAGAGGCACGCTTTTTCCATTTTCCTTTCCCTTCCTTACCTGATAGGCCTTTTGAAGGCTTATTCTACCTAGTAATGATGCATCCATGGATGCTTCTAGCAGATGCTTTAAATAGATACTTTTCCACAACCGCTTCTGCACAGATAGGCCTGTGGAAAAAAAAACTGGTTTTTTATAATTTTTAATGGAATTTATTTTCATAAATGCCGCATTGCATCAATAAGCAAACCTTTATGGCTATCGCGTTCATTTATAAGTTGCAGCAAATAGTGTTGAAAAGTTACGAACATGTTGGAAACAGGGTTGAAACAACTGTTTTTCCGCAAAGTTTACTACGTGCTTGAGGCGCATGGGTTTTTTCTATATTCTGGAGTGACTTTTCTACTTTAGGCTGATTGGACCTTGACCATGATGGATGCAAATAAGCAAGCGGCTTTGGATTATCACGCTAAACCGATTCCCGGTAAGCTGTCTGTGGAGTTAACCAAACCCACAGCTACCGCGCGTGATCTGGCGCTGGCGTATAGCCCTGGCGTTGCTGAGCCGGTTCGCGAAATCGCCCGTGAGGCGGAAAACGCGTATCGCTACACTGGTAAAGGGAATCTGGTCGCTGTCATTTCTGACGGAACTGCCATTCTAGGTCTTGGTAACCTTGGTCCGCTGGCCAGTAAGCCGGTTATGGAAGGTAAGGGCGTACTGTTTAAGTGCTTTGCAGGCATTAACTCAGTCGATATTGAAGTGGATGCTGAAAGCCCTCAGGCGTTTATCGATACGGTGGCGCGCATTGCGGATACCTGGGGTGGTATTAACCTGGAAGATATCAAAGCACCCGAATGCTTTGAAATCGAAAAAGCCTTGATTGATCGCTGCAGTATTCCAGTATTTCACGATGATCAGCATGGTACGGCCATTGTGACCGCTGCCGGTATGCTTAATGCGCTGGATATTGCCAATAAGCGCATTGAAGATGTGAAGATTGTCTGCATGGGCGCGGGGGCAGCAGCGATTGCCTGCATGCGTTTGCTAGTGTCTTGTGGCGCGAGTAAAAAGAATTTGGTGATGCTTGATCGTCGCGGTGTTATTCACGCTGATCGCGATGGCATTAACGAGTATAAAGCTGAATTCGCCCGCCATACCAATATGCGCACGCTAGACGATGCCATCGACGGTGCTGATGTGTTTATTGGTCTTTCAGGCCCAGGGCTGCTTTCTGCCGAGCAAGTGAAAAAAATGGCCGCAGACCCGGTTATTTTCGCCTGTACTAACCCAGATCCGGAAATTCACCCGGCTGTGGCCCGCGAGGCACGTCCTGATGTGATCATGGCCACCGGTCGTTCGGATTTCCCGAATCAGGTAAATAACGTATTGGGTTTCCCGTTTATTTTCCGAGGTGCTTTGGATGTTCGGGCGACACGCATTAATGAAGCCATGAAGCTGGCTGCTGTCCACGCCCTGAAGGATCTAGCTCGAGAGCCGGTACCCCAAGAAGTGTTAGACGCCTACGAGCGCACTGAGATGAGCTTTGGGCGTGAGTACATTATCCCGACGCCGGTCGACATTCGCCTGCTTGAGCGAGTTTCTTCGGCGGTGGCTCAGGCAGCCGTAGACTCAGGTGTGGCGCGTAAGCCTTATCCCGCGCACTATCCGCTCAAAACAATTAATGACGTTTACGGTGCGTAAACTTTATAGCGCACGTTGATGTATCCTCCGACGCCCGCTGATAGCGGGCGTCGGTGTTTTTGCGAACCGGTGCGCTTTAGTGCTGTTGCGGGTAACGCACCAGTCCTTCTTGAGCGGTAGAGGCCACTAAGCGACCATCGCGTCGGTAAATATGACCGCGCGCTAAACCGCGGGCACCGCCAGCCCAGGGAGAGTCAATCACGTAGAGTAACCAGTCATCCAGACGGGGATCTTCGTGTAGCCACAGGGCATGGTCCAGGCTGGCGATGCGCAGTTTGGGATCGGTGAACTTGATACCGTGGGGAACCAGTCCGGTCGTTAGTAGGTTGAAGTCTGATGCGTAGGAAAGCAGGTGGCGATGCAGGGCTGGATCATCGGGCAGCGTTCCGCCCGCTAGGCGAAACCATAGGCACTGACCTGCAGGCGATGCATTGTCTGGATTGCCTTTTAAATGCAAAAACTCGATAGGATGACCTGGGAAGCGCGCATGCTTTACATCTCCACTTTCGATTAACGCTTCTGGCGTAGGCACGTGGGGCATGGTGCGCTGGTGGCTAATGCTCTCTTCGGCGCTTTGAAACGAAGCGCTACAGAAGAAAATCGGGCGCCCTTTTTGAATAGCGGTAACGCGCCGAGTAGTAAAGCTACCACCATCGCGAATGGTGTCTACTTGGTAGACGACGGGGCGGTGAGGGTCGCCGGGACGCAGAAAATAGCCATGCTGTGAGTGTGGGCGGCGATCATCGGGCACGGTGCGGGCCGCCGCTGCTAATGCTTGGCCTAATACCTGGCCGCCGTAGAGCTGTGGGAAGCCGAGGTCTTGGCTTTGGCCACGAAATAGCGTCTCTTCAAGTGTTTCCAGCTCTAGTAAGCTTACCAGTAACTTCAGCGCATCGTTCATTCTCGGTATCCTTAGTGCTGTCCGTTTGGCCGCTAATGTTTGCCAGGGTATCTTTGCGGCTATGGCACAATTAAAACGATCGTTTTGCTACCTTAGCGGAGTTTGTCTTGATACGCAGCGACGAATTTTACATGCACCGAGCGCTTGACCAAGCACACCTTGCCTTTAAAGAGGGTGAGGTGCCGGTGGGGGCCGTAGTGGTGGATGCTTTGGGTACCATTATAGGATCAGGGCGAAACTCACCGGTAGCGAGTTGCGACCCTAGCGGTCACGCGGAAATTGGCGCGCTGAGAGCGGCGGGGCAGCAGGTAGGTAACTACCGCTTAGAGGGCTGCACACTCTTTGTGACGCTTGAGCCATGCATGATGTGTGCGGGTGCCATGGTCCATGCCCGATTAGCACGCTTGGTTTATGGTGCGGCAGAGCCGCGCACGGGGATGGTCGAATCAAAAGCTAACCTGCTTGCTCAGCCGTGGTTCAATCATCAAGTAGCCGTCACTAGTGGCGTGCTGGCAACGCCGGCAAAAAAATTGCTAAAACAGTTTTTTGCTACGAAACGCTAGCCCGCTACTATCGTCAACGAGTGGCGGTATTGTGGGTAGCAGTCAATCATTGCTCCACGGGTGGAATAATATCAAAGAGTAACAGAGGCTCATCGCTAACCAGCGTTTGTCCCAACTGGAAAAACTGCTGGCGACTGCGTTCGACGTACTCAATCATCTCGTAGTAGCGGCGAATGTTGCGTACATAGATCACCGGCTCACCGCCGCGTGCATAGCCATGGCGAGTTTGGCTGTGCCATTCCCGTTGCTGAAGTAAGGGCAGCGCTGCACGGACATCTTGCCAGCTGTCTGGGTTGCCGCCGCGCATTTCGGCGATCTTGCGGGCATCGTATAGGTGTCCAAGTCCCACGTTATAGGCCGCCATCGCCATGTAGAGCCGGTCATTGCCGACAATGCTCTCTGGCAGACGATCTTTAATGCTGCGTAAATAGCGGGCGCCACCATCAATACTCTGGGCAGGATTAGTGCGGTCAGCGACGCCCATCTCGCTGGCGGTTGGGTTGGTGAGCATCATTAGGCCGCGCACCCCGGTGGGAGACACTGCGTTAGGGTCCCAGTGAGATTCCTGATAGCCCACGGCAGCCAGCAGTTTCCAATCAAACCCCGTGTCTCGAGCAGCCTTTTTGAAAAGCTCGCTATAGGTTGGCAGGCGTTCATCAAGGTGGGCTAAAAATGTGCGTGTTCCCACGTACTCCAAATAATCATCATGGCCAAAATAGCGGCTGACGAGCTGCTCCAGCGTGCCATTTTCCTGCAGTTCTTGAAGGAACTGATTGGCAGTTTCCAATAGCCCCAGTCCGCGCCCGCTGGGCACTGCCCAGGCTAATGATAGCGGCTCTCCTAGCAAGAAGCCGCGCTCGACGTTAGGAAAAAAAAGCCGATTGAGACGAAACTGATGATCAAAAATAATCGCGGCATCCAGCGTGCCGTTTTCCACCCGCGCCAGCAGTTCTGCTACTTCAAGCTCGTGAGACTCTTTCCAGCTTAAGCTTGGGTAGTCGCGCTGAAGGGCGAGGAGTGATTGGCTGGTGCCTGCTTCGCTAAGCGTGCCTAATTCCAAACCAACTAAATTTTTTGGCTCGTTTATGCCGTTCAAGCCGCGACGATAAACCACCAGTGGCTGCATCTGGATAATTGAGCGGGTGTAATGAATGCCGGGTGAATCTGGCAGCAAGGGGAGCGCCGCAGCACCTAGGTCTCCTTGTTCTCGTACGGCTGGCAGCACGCTTTCAGGATGGTGGCTTGCATTGAGATTTAAGCTAACCCCCAAATAGTCAGCAAACCGATGCATCAGCTCATATTCAAAGCCAGTGGGGCCTTGGCGGCCTTCATAGTAAGTGGTTGGTGTGTTACGGGTATGAATAGTAATAAATTCTTTCGCGATGATCTGGGCGAGGTGCTCACCTTGCGGTACCGGCGTGGTGGCGCGCGGAATTAACGCTAAGAAAAGCGTAACAATGACTGCAAAATAAGCGCGATAACGCGTTATAAAATGTCGGCAAATCAACGTCAGCATGGCGTCTTGTCGGCATGAAACAAGCTGCCACGATACCCAGCCTGAGAGATGCTGTCACCTTGTTGATTTCGTGTGGCCGCCGCTTTCCAGTATCATAGTGAGATTGCCGCGCTGCGGCCCACTGATTTCCCGCACGAACTCTTCCTGCTTTAGAGGCTCCCAGATATGCTCGAACTGCGAGGCGCACCTGCCCTTTCTGCCTTCCGCCATGAACGGCTGTTAACGGTGTTGCGTGAACGTGTTCCCGAGGTGGAGGCGTTGTCCGCCCATTACGTCCACTTCATAGACCACCGCGAGACACTGGATGATGCTGCCCAGGAGTGTTTGGCCAAGCTGCTTGATTATGGCAGCCACGCGAGCCAAGACATTCCTGAAAACGCCCAGCGCTTCCTGGTTGTGCCGCGTTTAGGCACCCAGTCGCCATGGTCTTCTAAAGCAACTGATATTGCTCATAACTGTGGGCTGCACCAGATTGATCGCATCGAACGTGGTGTCGATTATCGGGTAGCGCTGCGCAGTGAGCCTAGCGCTGAACAGTTAGACGCGATCAGCGCGTTACTGCACGACCGTATGACGGAGAACGTGCTGTCTGACGTTGCTGATGCGGTCAAACTGTTTGCTCATCATACCCCTGCGCCACTGGGCAGTGTCGATATCTTGGAAGGTGGCCACGAAGCGTTGGCGACAGCCAACCGAGAATTAGGGCTGGCGCTTGCCGACGATGAAATCGACTATCTAGTGGCTGCGTTTATTGAGCTTGGTCGCAACCCTAGCGATGTCGAGCTGATGATGTTTGCCCAGGCGAACTCGGAGCACTGCCGCCACAAAATCTTCAACGCGGACTGGGTTATTGATGGTGAAGCCCAGAGCCATTCGCTGTTTAAGATGATTAAGAACACCTTTGCGACCTCGCCGGATAACGTACTCTCGGCTTATAGCGATAACGCGGCGGTGATCAAGGGTAGCCAGGGGGGGCGCTTCTTCCCCACGCCACTGACTGGCGCTGAGGGGGAGCGGGCCAGCTACGACGCCCACCAAGAGCCCATCCACATTCTGATGAAGGTGGAAACCCACAACCACCCTACAGCGATTGCACCATTCCCAGGCGCGGCGACCGGTTCTGGCGGTGAAATTCGTGATGAGGGGGCGACCGGTATCGGCGGCAAGCCAAAGGCCGGCCTGTCGGGCTTTACCGTATCCAACCTGCGTATCCCCGAGTTCGTACAGCCCTGGGAAGCATTTGACTACGGCAAGCCAGAGCGCATGCAGTCAGCGCTGCAAATTATGCTGGATGGCCCCATCGGTGGTGCGGCGTTTAACAATGAATTTGGCCGACCTAATCTGACGGGCTACTTCCGTACCTATGAGCAGGATACGCTGAGCGACGATGGTATCGAGCGTCGCGGCTTCCACAAGCCGATTATGCTGGCCGGTGGTTATGGCAACATTCGTGCTCACCATGTGCAGAAAGGCGAAATTCCCGTTGGTGGCAAGCTCATCGTGATGGGTGGCCCGGCCATGCTGATCGGCCTGGGTGGTGGTGCCGCGTCTAGCATGGCATCAGGCGAGTCCAGCGCGGACTTGGATTTTGCCTCGGTGCAGCGGGAAAACCCGGAAATTGAGCGTCGCGCCCAGGAGGTCATCGACCGCTGTTGGGCGCTGGGCGATAAAAACCCGATTCGCTTTATTCACGATGTAGGTGCAGGCGGGCTTTCCAACGCCTTACCGGAGCTGGTCAAAGACGGTAATCGCGGTGGCCTGTTCAACCTGCGTGCAGTGCCTAATGCTGAACCGGGTATGAGCCCGCTGGAAATTTGGTGTAACGAAGCCCAAGAGCGTTATGTGCTGGCCGTTGCCCCTGATGACTTAGCTACCTTTGACGCACTGTGCAAACGCGAACGCTGCCCCTATGCGGTGGTCGGCGAGGCCATGGAGCATCATCACCTGGAAGTTCGTGACGGCCATTTTGATACCAAGCCGGTCGATCTCCCGATGAGCGTGTTGTTTGGCAAGCCGCCGAAGATGACGCGCTCGTTTGAACGTCAAACCCCTGAGCTATCTGGCGTTATGCTCGACAACCTGGATCTACGCGAAGCGATGGATCGGGTGTTGCGCCTGCCAACCGTGGCATCGAAGAGCTTTTTGATTACCATTGGCGACCGTTCAATTACCGGCCAAGTCGCCCGCGATCAGATGGTTGGCCCTTGGCAGGTACCGGTGGCCGATGTGGCCGTGACCACTGCTAGCTTCGACACCCACGCTGGTGAAGCTATGGCGATGGGCGAGCGTCCGCCAGTGGCACTGATTAATCCTGCTGCTAGTGCTCGCTTAGCGGTTGCCGAAGCGATTACTAACTTAGCCGCGGCGCCCATTGCCAAACTGTCGGATATTAAGCTTTCAGCGAACTGGATGAGCGCTGCCGACCATCCCGGTGAAAACCAGGCGCTCTATGATGCTGTACATGCCGTAGGTATGGAGCTGTGTCCGGCACTCGGAATTGCCATTCCGGTGGGTAAGGATTCCATGTCAATGCGTACCGCTTGGCAGGAAAGCAATGAGGCTGACGAAAAGAGCATCACATCGCCGCTTTCGCTAGTGGTGACGGGGTTCGCGCCGGTGACCGATGCGCTGGCGACGCTGACACCGCAAATCAATCTAGAACAGGACGAATCAGACCTGATTCTGATCGACTTGGGTAATGGCCAAAACCGCTTAGGTGGTTCTGCGTTGGCGCAAGTCTATGGTCAAGTCGGTAATGACTGTCCTGATGTTGATGACCCAGAAGACCTGAAAGCGTTTTTTGAGGTCATTCAGGGGCTCAACCGCGATGGCAAACTGCTGGCCTACCACGACCGCAGTGATGGTGGCCTGCTGGTCACGCTGTTGGAAATGGCCTTTGCTGCCCATGCGGGCCTTGAGATTAAGCTGGACTGGCTGATTGATGAGCCGGTGGAAGCGTTCAATGCGCTGTTCTCTGAAGAGCTGGGTGCGGTGATTCAGGTGAGCCGTGAGCACACTGAAGAAGTGCTCACCCAGTTTGCCGTGGCAGGTATCGAAACATGCGGTGTTATTGCGCGCCCCCGTTATGACGACCAGGTGCGGGTAACGCTGTTTGAAGAGCCGCTGCTGGAAACCACACGCCAACTGACCCAGCGCACCTGGGCTGAAACCAGCTACCGCATGCAGGCACTGCGTGACAACCCCGAATGCGCTAAGAACGAATTCGATAGCTTGCTGGATGTTCGTGATCCTGGCTTAAGTGCCGCGCCTAGCTTTGATATCAACGATGATATCAGCGCGCCGTTTATTAACACGGCCAAGCCCGCTGTTGCTGTACTGCGCGAGCAAGGCGTTAATGGTCAGGTCGAGATGGCCTGGGCGTTCCATAAAGCGGGCTTCGACGCTGTGGATGTACACATGAGTGACATCCTGGAAGGGCGTGTTTCGCTTGATGAGTTCAAAGGCTTAGTCGCCTGCGGTGGTTTCTCTTACGGCGACGTGCTGGGCGCTGGCGGCGGTTGGGCAAAGTCGGTGTTGTTCAATGAGCGTGCCCGTGAGCAGTTTGCCAACTTCTTCACCCGTGATGACAGCTTCTCGCTGGGTGTGTGCAATGGTTGTCAGATGCTCTCGCAGCTAAAGACACTGATTCCGGGGGCTGAAAGCTGGCCTGCGTTTGAGCGTAACGAATCTGAGCAGTTCGAAGCACGTGTAGCGATGGTGCGGGTAGAGAAAAGCCCGTCGATTCTGCTGGCGGGTATGGAAGGCTCTAAGTTACCGATTGCTGTGGCCCACGGCGAAGGACGTGCTGAGTTCCGTGATACCGCGCATCTGCGCAGTATGCAGTCCAGCAGCCAGATAGCGCTGCGTTATATCGACAACTACGGTCAAGTAACAACCCGCTACCCAGCTAATCCTAACGGCTCGCCGTCAGGAATCACCGGCCTAACCACACCGGATGGCCGTGTGACCATTATGATGCCTCACCCAGAGCGGGTGACTCGCGCGGTCACCAACTCCTGGCGTCCGGCCGAATGGACTGAGGATGGCGCTTGGCTGCGTTTATTCCGTAACGCCCGTGTATGGCTGGGCTGATACGCCCTGCCATGCTAAAGAAAAGCGGCCTGCGGGCCGCTTTTTTTCCTGTGGTGGAGAAGTGATCTTGGTGGTAGTTGCGATAGAATGAAACGTTCGTTTGAAAATACTTCGTCTTCGCGCCACACTCAGTTCACAAGCGCGTTTATCACATCATAAGCGCACTACTTCACAAGCTCAGCTATCGCCCATCGATGGCGAGCCAAAGGAATCTTCTGGGAGCCCGAATGCATCAAATCCTCAATGAACGTGTGACTCTGACCTTCGCTGACCACGTGGCTGAGGTCATGTTGTCACGACCTGACCACCACAATGGCCTGGATTGGGCCATGATTGATGGTCTGTTGGCAGCCCAACAGTGCCTGACCCAGCTCGCTGGGCTGCGTGCGGTGGTCTTGAGTGGCGATGGTGACAGCTTTTGCGCGGGGCTCGATATGGCGTCGATCATGAGCGAGGCGGAACGGCTGCCCACCCTGCTGGCGCCCGACGAAGCGGGTATCAATCCGGTTCAGCGCTTGGCTCTAGGCTGGCGCGAGGCGGGCGTTCCCGTGGTAGCTGCTCTGCACGGGCATGTTTACGGCGGCGGCTTGCAGATAGCCTTGGGCGCCGATATTCGTATTCTCCACCCCCGCGCACGTCTGGCGCTGTTGGAGATTGATTGGGGCATCATTCCCGATATGGCCATTAGCGTGACGGGCGTGGGTCTGCGCCAGGATGTACTTCAGGAGCTGGCGATCAGTGGACGCAAGGTGTCAGGGGAGGAGGCCTATCAGTTGGGCTTGGGCAGCCGCCTGAGCGATACGCCCCTGGAAGCCGCCCGGGAAACCGCTGCGCTTATTGCTTCGCGCTCACCTCGTGCCGTCGCTGCGGCTCGTGAGCTGTTTGCACGCAGCCCGGATTTAGCCCCTCGTGATCGACTAGCCCTCGAAGCGCATTTGCAGCAGCAGCTTTTAGCCGGTGCCGAGCAGCGTGAGGCGGTGAGTGCACGAATGGAGCGTCGCGCCCCGCGTTTCGACTGACATGCCTCAATTCAGCCCTTCCAGCGATCCCATTTCTGGCTCACCACCCCGTTTACGCCCCTACCAAACGGAGGCGGTAAAGCGCGTGGTGGGCCACTTCCGTGCCAGCAGCGCGCCTGCAGTAGTGGTATTACCCACTGGAAGCGGTAAGTCGTTGGTGATTGCTGAGCTGGCCAGGCTAGCCCGTGGCCGTGTGCTGGTGCTGGCCCACGTGCGTGAGCTGGTTGAGCAAAATCATGCCAAGTACCAAGCCTACGGGCTTCAGGCAGATATTTTCAGCGCAGGTCTTAAGCGTAAAGAAGCCAGCCGACAAGTGGTATTTGGTTCGGTGCAGTCGGTGGTGCGTAATCTGGAGCGCTTCAGTGACGCCAGTTTTACGTTACTGGTGATTGATGAATGCCACCGAGTATCGCTGGAAAAAGATGCCAGCTATCGTCAAGTGATTGAGCATCTGCAGCGTCAGAACCCACAGCTAAAAATTCTCGGCTTAACCGCCACGCCGTTTCGGTTAGGGCAGGGGTTTATCTACCACCGCCATCACCACGGCATGGTGCGCGGTGATGAAGCGTGTTTCTTTGCCGACTGCGTCTTTGAACAGCCGCTGCGATTGATGGTGAAGCAAGGTTTTTTGGCAGCGCCTAAACGGCTGGATATGGCCATTGAAGGCTACGATTTTTCTGCCTTGGCCCCTGCGCCCAGTGGGTTGTTTCGTGAGGAAGAGCTCAATCGCGTTGTTGCCGGTAGCCGTGCTACGCCAAGGATTATTCAGCAGGTGGTTGAGTACGCTGAAGAACGTCAAGGGGTGATGATTTTTGCCGCAACGGTCGCTCATGCTGAAGAAATTATCAGCTACTTACCTGCGGACCAGGCGGCGTTGATTACCGGCGCGACGGCCTCCCAAGAGCGCGCCTCTCTGATTGAGGCGTTCAAGGCGCGTGAGCTTAAGTTTCTAGTTAATGTGGCCGTGCTAACCACAGGGTTCGATGCGCCCCATGTGGATTTAATCGCTATTCTGCGGCCCACGGAATCGGTGAGCCTTTATCAGCAGATTGTTGGCCGAGGGCTGCGTTTATCACCGGGCAAAACCAACTGCCTAGTGTTGGATTTCGCCGGTAATCCCTGGGACCTTTATGCGCCAGAAGTCGGCGAGCCAAAACCAGACAGCGACAGCGAACCGGTCCAGGTTGAGTGCCCGGCGTGTGGCCATGCCAATCTATTCTGGGGTAAGCGTGATGGAGAACTGGTGATTGAGCATTTTGGCCGCCGCTGCCAGGGTCTGGTAGACAATCCCAATCCGCCCGCTAAGCCGGGCAAGGGCAGGCAGGGCACCGATCAACAACAGTGTGATTTTCGCTTTCGCTTTAAAGTTTGTGAGCAGTGTGGCGCTGAGAATGATATTGCCGCCCGCCGATGTCATGGTTGCGAGCAACTGCTGGTGGATGCCGACGATAAGCTCAAAGACGCACTCAAATTAAAAGATGCCAAAGTGCTGCGAGTCAGCGGTATGCAGTTAGAGGCCACGACCAATGGGCGGGGGCTACCACGCCTAAAAGTGACCTATCACGATGAAGATGGCGCGAGCTTGGCAGAGTGGTTTGCGCTGGAAACGCCTGCTCAGCGGCGGGCATTTTATGCTGTTTTTTTACGTAACCACCTGAGTGCCCCAGGCGCTAAGTGGCAGCCTGCTTCGCCGACCGAGGTGGTCGAAGAGCAGCGCCGCCTGCGCCATCCTGATTTTGTTGTGGGGCGTAAAGTTGGGCGGCACTGGCAGCTTCGCGATAAGCTGTTTGACTACCAAGGGCGTTATCGCAAGGCGGCTGAGGCAGGCTAGCGATAATGCCTCGATAGGTGACACGCTGTTACACTGGCGAGCATAGCCATTTAACTAACCATGGGCGCTCAACTAACCATGGATGTTTAACTAAAAAGGAACACGCCCCGCGTGAGCGAGACGCCAAACGCCCCCGTTGATCACGAACTTATTGAGCCAACTGCCGAACCGGTAGCGGCAGCGCTTGGGCGTCTGTTTGATGAGCCCATCATGCAGTTGCCGGAGGATCTCTATATACCGCCAGAGGCGCTACGCGTGTTTCTAGAGGCCTTCGAAGGGCCGCTTGATCTGCTGCTCTATCTTATTCGCCGTCAGAACCTGGATATTTTGACGATCAATGTGGCAACCATCACTCATCAATACATTGAGTATGTGGAACTGATGAAAGCCATGGAGATTGAGCTAGCCGGAGAGTACTTGTTAATGGCGGCTATGCTGGCGGAAATTAAATCCCGCACACTACTGCCGCGCCCACCGAAGGCAGAAGGCGAAGAGGAAGAAGATCCCAGGGCTGAGCTAATTCGCCGTCTGCAAGAGTATGAGCGCTTAAAGGAAGCCGCCGAAACGTTGGACACGCTGCCTCGGGTAGGGCGTGACTGGTTTAGTGTGCAAGCGGGTCTGCCCCCGTTAGAGGCGCGGGTAATTCATCCCGATGTAGGGTTAGATGAGCTGCTTGGGGCGCTGTCGGATATTCTGAAACGCGCTGAGCTGGCGCAAGCCCACCAAATCAGCCGCGAGGTACTCTCTACCCGCGAACGCATGCTGAAAATTATGGAGCAGTTAAGTCACGACGGGGACCATCAGCGCTATACCCCGTTTGAAGCGTTGTTTACGCTGGAAGAGGGGCGTGCTGGAGTCGTTGTTACGTTTATGGCCATTTTAGAATTAGCCAAAGAAGCCATGATCGAAATTGTTCAGAACGCGCCACTGTCGCCCATTCATGTGCGTGCGCGACGTGCAGCCCTCACGGATGGAGAAGAGAGCGCATTTGAAGAGGCTGACTCAGACGATGACGCCTCAGAGTCTGCGTTTGAAGAGTACGCGTTTGAGGAGTCAGCATTTGAACCTGACGAGGAGTCGCCGTGAGAGACACCACGTTAGACGATATTATTGAAGCGGCATTACTTGCCGCTGGCGAGCCGCTTTCTCTAGAGCGGCTTGAAACGCTGTTTTTAGCAGACGAGTGCCCGTCTAAAAAAGCACTGCGCGATACATTGTCCCGCCTTGTCCTGCGCCATGAAGAAGGAGCGCTGGAGCTAGTAGAGACCGCATCAGGATTTCAGCTGCGTATTCGCCCACGGCTCTCTCATTGGGTGTCGCGCCTATGGGATGAGCGGCCACAGCGATACTCCCGGGCATTGTTGGAAACACTGGCGCTGATTGCTTATCGACAGCCGGTGACGCGGGGTGATATCGAAGACGTGCGCGGTGTAAGTGTTAGCAGCTCTATTATCCGTACGCTAATGGAGCGGGGATGGATTCGCGTGGTAGGCCATCGAGATGTGCCTGGGCGACCAGCCGTTTATGCCACCACCCGCAGCTTTTTAGATGATTTTGGCTTGAAAACCTTGGATGCATTGCCGCCGATGCATGAACTGGTCAATGCCGATGATAGCGATACGGTTATTGAGCAAGATGAAGCACAAACAGCACTGGACGAAACGCCAGAAACCGTGCAGGATGCGCCACCCCAGAGTGAAGAGATAGCTTCAGCTGAGATTGTTGCAGCAGAGATAGCTGATAAACACGCCGAGACGGCGTTAACCCAGCCGCTGAGTTTTGCCGATTTAGAGGCGCGCTTAGCGGCACGTGCGCAGCGTAACGATGATGATGCGCGCACGCAGACTAACGATGTGAGGTCAGACGACCATGAGTCAGAGTAATAACACCACGCCCCCCGCCAGTGAAAAGCTGCAAAAAGTACTGGCCCGGGCAGGGCTAGGGTCACGCCGTGAAATGGAAACTGCCATTTCCGATGGCCGGGTAAAGGTTAATAGCCAGGTAGCCAAATTAGGCGATCGAGTAGAAGCCCGCGATAAGGTCAGTTTTGATGATCGCCCGGTGTCGCTGCGCCCCGAAGAGGAAGTGCCGCGCCGTGTGATTATGTACAACAAGCCGGAAGGAGAGTTGTGCACGCGTAAAGACCCAGAAGGGCGGCGCACGGTGTTTGAACGTCTCCCGCGCCTGAAAGGCGAGCGCTGGGTTGCCATAGGTCGTTTGGATATTAACACTAGTGGCCTGTTGCTATTCACTACAGACGGTGAGCTTGCAAACCGGCTAATGCACCCTTCGACCCAGGTAGAGCGTGAGTACGCGGTTCGAGTGATGGGTGAAGTCAAGCGCGAGCATATTGTCGCCATGGTTGATGGCGTCATGTTAGAAGATGGTCCTGCGCGCTTTACTGACGTACAAGAGTTTGGTGGCGAAGGCATTAATACCTGGTTCCACGTGGTGATTTTAGAAGGTCGTAACCGTGAAGTACGCCGCCTGTGGGAATCTCAGGGGCTAACGGTTAGCCGTCTGAAGCGGGTGCGCTACGGCAACATCTTCCTTGATAAGCGCGCTAAAGCAGGCGAGTGGGTTGAGCTCTCCCAGGATGAGGTCGACGACCTAGCCACATTAGCAAACTTGGAAACTCGCAAGGTGCCAGCACTAACACCCGACGAGAAAAACCGCTGGAGCCGTGATAAGCATAAACGCCGCCCGGTTCAAGCTATGCGTAAGCCTAAGCGTCGCGAATAACGATCATCACTGTCGGCACTATGACGAATAGTGCCTCTCTGGTAATTCGATTAGGGTCTCTTTAGACATCAATATCTTCGAGGCCCTTTTGTGTTTTCAGCAATGCTCTGTGGTGCGGCCCCCCATCCCTGTGCTGATTTTTTGCCATCTACGTTACCGAGTTGGGATTAAGCCCGACCGGCGGGCGTGCATTTCCTCTCTTTGATCAATGTTGATTCTCTAAAACCTTTGAACTTCATCGAATGAGAAAGCTTTTCTGAAGGGGAGATATCTTTCTTACAGGGAATAAACTTTGTAACATTTTGATGCCGAGTTACACAATATCAGTATTTAAGCTAAACACTTAGCCGAACTAACGCTTGGAGGTTCGGATAGTAGTGCAGACTGTTCTGGGTGAATGATCAGGTGTTTTAAGAGCATTAGGTTAGCCTTATATTAGTTGGATTCAGGTTATCTCCATAAACAATTGGTTTTTTTTTATATGCTTTTTTGTGTAGTCATTTTTTGGCTGTGATTCCTTTCGGTGAGCCTGTGGTTGAAGAAATCGTGTGATTGATGGGGTGAAGAGTTAGTAGCTAAGAGCTATTGGATAGCATTCTTTTGTTGCGATTTTTTTTAATTGGTCTAATTTCGATGAGTATGAGGAAGATACTAAATACGCTAAGCCGATAGTTAATTCTTTGCATGCAGGGGGGAGTGGGAAGAGCCTCGCTATAGTTTACAGTACGGCTAATGTAAACATTTTTCGTGCGGGTTATAACTCCGACGACGCGGCGCTTTATTACCGTATCTACGATTAGCAAGGTAATTTCCTAACGGATCAGTAAATGATTGTTATGGGAGGTGATGGAGCCGGACTACCCAATAACAATAATGTCAACTGGGACTCCATCTACGTGGCGCCGACAGGGGGGATGACTTTGTCGTGGGCTGGCTGGGGGCTGATCATGACGGCGATGGCACCTCTGCATTGATCAATCTGATGACTCCGGGGTACGACACTATCGCGGTGGCGCACCGCCCGTCGTGAGTCAGCCGAAGTCAGTTCGATGATGTTTAGACTAAGCGATATGGATGATGGAGCTGGCGATGGAGAGATGGTGTTGCCTGAATTTGACAGCAACTATGTGAAAGAGGAACAAGTGTCAAGTGGCTCTGAAATGACGGAGGAGGTACCGATGGGCGGCTTCTCCGAGCCGCAGAATCCACTTGCCGATGAGCTTGATCAGGACACATATGTGGTTTGATTAAGGCTTTAATGTTGGCATTACTGCCAAAGCACCGGGCCCAAGGGCCCGATGCTTTTTTTGGTTAAGGTAAAGATGACCCAATATTGGCACGCAGTTTTTTGCCATCAATGCAGCAACCCTCAGTGGTATTGATGGCAAAATGCTGGAATAGAAGCTGTAAGGAACGCTGTTATGTCAGCCCAAGTGATCATCGCAAAATGGAGTGAAGCTAACTATGAGTAACCTCAGTGCTGACAAACTAAAAAATAAGACTCCCTACGCAGCATGGGTATTGGCAGTCAGCTTTTTGTCATGGGGCGGGATTAACACGACGTGGGCGCAGATGAGTGCCTCGTCGATATTGGAGGGTGCCACTGATCAGCCAGCGCAAGAGGCTCGACAGCTAACCATGCAAGCGGCGGTTCAACAAGCGGTTAACTGGTACCCTTCTATTGCTGAAACATTGGGGCGCTTATATCAGCAAAATGAGCAGGTGGCGGTGGCGCGTTCAGGGGCGCTACCTCAGGTTAATGCGGGGTTATCATCAGAGTACAGAACATCCAGTAGCCAAACGGAAGAGGCGTTCAATATTACCGCCTCCCAGATGCTCTATGATTTTGGCAAAGTTGAAAATGAGGTAAAAGCAGAATTATTTGGAGTAGAGCGCGATCAGGCAAGAGTTCTGTTGGCAATTGATCAACTAGCGCTCGAGGTCGCTCAAGCAGTAATTGATATTCAGCGCTTTAAAACCTTGTTGGCGATTGCAGATGATCAAATTAACAATGTCACCGATATACAGGTGTTAGCGGAAAGACGCTCAGAGCTTGGCGCCAGCACACGGTCTGATGAGATGCAGGCGCAGTCAAGGGTGGAAGCGGCTAGAGCAACACGTGAGCAGTATCAGTCACGGCTGTCAACCAGTCGTAATAACTTAAGCAGGCTCATTGGGGCGCAAAGGCCGGTTAGCGTTACGGATACTCTTCCCGATGGCTTGTTACAAGTATGTAAGACGGTTTCTGATCAGTTTCATAATGTACCGGAAATTATGGTGGCCGATGCCCAGCGTGAAGAAGCACGCGCACAAATTGCTCGGCGTGAGGCAGATTTTTACCCAACTATCTCGGCAGAGGCAGGCTTTAATCAATTTATTAACCAGGTCGGCAACAATGATGATACCGATGTATCGCTGGGGTTGAATATCTCCAGTAGCCTGTATCAAGGCGGGGCCACCCGTGCTCAACGGCGATCCGCTGATTACGTACTGCAAGCGCTAGAAGCATCAAAAGATAATGTATTAATTGAGTTACAAAGACGCGTGCAAGATGCGCAGGAACAAGCACGTAGTGCGATGAGCCAAATTGATATTCTGAAAAAAAGAATAGAGGGCATGGCAGTCACTCAAGAACTATACCGCCAACAGTATTTATCACTGGGGACGCGTTCATTGCTTGACTTGTTGAATGCAGAAGAAGAGATACAGCAGGCAAGGATTAGTATGGAGAGTGCGCGTTACGATATGTATGCTGTTCAATTTGACTGCCTTTATGCATCTTCAGGGTTTCGTGATATGTTTGAAATAAGTGATGAAACTGTTCAAGGGATAAGCCTTTCGCCATAGTGATTGAATTTTTCTATAGTTTTTTGAGTATCCTCAGTGTGAATTTTGCGCGCTCAAGAGGCGCGCTTATTTGTACTTGTGTGCGTAATTGCTTATTGCGATTTAATTATAAAGTATAAGGTGCATAGATATGTCAGATGAAAGTCGAGGAGAGGCTGATGAGACGCAAAACGTCGACTTCGAACATTGGATAGAAGCGATGGCAATGGTCGCCCGCCACTATCGGTTAGATTACTCTGCTGAAAACGCTAAAATTCGTTCAGCTTGGAGTCATGGGGTGGCACTTTCAGATGCGTTTCGTGGTATTGCTCATCAATTGGGCATGACGTTGACGATTGAGTCTTACAATAAAAAATTAATGACGCCCTGGCGGTTGCCCATTGTTGTGCAGTTTGATAATGGCCAGTTCGCTGTTATTGAAACGATAAGCAGTCAGAAGGAAGTTGGGTTAGTTTACTGTGGTGATGAAGGAGTAAAAAGCAGGCTTGATCTTAGTGTTCTTGAGCAGCACGCTGTGGGGCTTTACATGGCTCGGCCAGTACGTTCGGTGCCTGATTCACGCGTCGATGAATATATAAAGCCTTATGATAAACACTGGTTAAGAAAAATTGTTCTTCGGGATTGGAAACCGTATGGACATATTATGTTGGCCGCTTTGCTTTCTAATATTCTTGCACTCGCTGGAATTGTATTTACGCGGCAAGTTTATGATCGTGTGATACCCGCCGAATCCTACTCAACACTTTATGTGCTATTTAGTGGCGTTGTAGTTGCACTGATCTTTGACTTTATTTTGAGAAGGGTGCGGGTTCGGGTAACAGACTTACTGGGTAAACGTGCTGATTTACGCATG
This sequence comes from Halomonas sp. MS1, assembly GCF_024182575.1. Taxonomy (NCBI): domain Bacteria; kingdom Pseudomonadati; phylum Pseudomonadota; class Gammaproteobacteria; order Oceanospirillales; family Halomonadaceae; genus Halomonas; species Halomonas sp. MS1. Next base: position 631,869 of record NZ_CP098926.1, on the reverse strand, counting down.
TCTGATAAAGTGTATGGCCATGCGCTAAGAGTTAGAAACTCAGAAAGACCAACGTCAACGGGCACTTTTATATCGCAAATTCGCGAGTTGGAACGCGTTAGAGAGCTAATGACGTCAACGACGGTCACTGCGTTCTCAGATATGCCCTTTTTTATCCTTTTCTGTTTTGTTTTTTGGTATATCGCCGGCTCTTTAGTGTTAGTGCCAGTGGTGGCGGTTATGCTCATGTTGTTGCCCGCTATTTTGATACAGGGGAAGCTAAAGAAATTAGCCACTGAGTCAATGCGAGAGTCGTCGCTGCGTAATGCAATGTTAGTTGAGTCTATACAAGGTATGGATGATATTAAATCGCTGCAGGCTGAACCTAGGTTTCAAGGCCAGTGGAATCATTATACCTCCGAAGTTGCAGACTCAAGTCTTAGGCTAAGATACATTACCAACACATTAAGTGTCTGGAGCCAAACCATTATCACAGGGGTGTTTGCAACGGTTGTCCTGGTCGGGGCTCCAATGGTGATGTCTGGTGACCTAACAAGCGGTACGTTGATAGCGGCTTCTATTCTATCCTCCAGGATGTTGTCGCCAATGACAGGTTTGACGCAAGTGCTTAGCAAATGGCAACAAGCCAAGGTGGCTGCTGAAGGTCTTGATAAATTAATGCAGCGTTCGACGGATTATCCTGAAACAGAAAAAAGTGTTCATCGCCCAGTTATCAACGGTGATTATCTATTTAGTGATACGACGTTTAAATACAGTGCCGCCGCTAAAACGCCATCACTTAAGATTGAGCAGCTACAAATAAAACCGGGTGAGAAAGTGGCTGTTTTAGGACGCAATGGTGCGGGCAAGTCGACGCTGCTCCAGGCGTGTTCGGGTATGTTGGAGTCTTCGGACGGAGAAGTAACGCTGGATGGCATTCGTCTTTCACACATCGACCCTGCTGATGTTCGGCGCGACGTGGCTTTCCTTAGCCAGAACGCAAGGTTATTTCACGGCACCATCCGTGAAAATCTATTGATGGCTAAACCCTTGGCATCCGACCAGGACTTGATCGAGGTCTTGAAAATGTCAGGTGCTCAAGGTTTCATTCGCAAGCTTGCCGATGGGCTCGACCACGTTATTTTAGAAGGTGGCAGTGGCCTTTCCGGCGGGCAGAAACAGGCACTATTGTTAGCACGTTGCTTTCTTCGCCAGCCCACTGTTTTGCTGCTTGATGAGCCTACCGCGTCACTAGATGACAGTTCAGAGAAACATATCATTCAATCACTTGGTACATTCGCGACTAATAAAACGTTAGTGGTCTCCACGCATCGCATGGCGTTATTGAGCTTAGTGGAGCGAATTATCGTGGTTGATAACGGCCGTATTGTGATGGACGGTAAGAAAGCTGACGTACTCGCTAAACTTAAGCGTCAACCAGCGGCTGTTAAACGTGGTGTAAATTCGTCACAAACCCTGCACGGGAAAGGTGAGGAGGGAGCATCATGAGTCAGTCACACAATCGTAAAACAGATTCAAAAAACTTGCTTTTTCTTGATTTTGAACAAGATAAACAGCGCCAAAATCAACATGCCGATGATGCTAAAACGATCCGTTCGGTACGTATTATTTGGTGGATATTGGCTTGCTTCTTGAGCTTTGCTGTCTGGGCCTACTTCGCAGAGCTGGTCGAAGTGTCTTCCGGCGAGGGCAAGGTGATTCCCTCTTCACGCGAACAAATTGTGCAGTCGCTTGAGGGGGGGATAGTGACCCAGCTAAACGTGCGAGAAGGGGATATTGTTGAAGCTGGGCAAGTGCTTGCTCAGTTAGACCCAACCCAGTCTCAATCTAGCGTCGATGAAACAGCGGCCAGATACCGGGCGGCCTTAGCACGGGCAAGCAGACTGGAGGCAGAGGTAAATGAAGAGCCGCTGAGTTTTCCTGACGAACTCGGTGCTTACCCAGCTTTATTAGCCAGTGAACGGTTGTTGTATGCAACCAGAACAAGAGCATTAGAGAGTTCGCTTGCAGGTATTCGAGATACGTTAGCGATAGTGCGTGAGGAGTTAGGGTTAACAAGGTCGCTAGTTCAGGTAGGAGCAGCAAGTAATGTGGAAGTGCTCAGGCTACGTCGCCAGGAATCAGAGCTGGAACTCCAAGCCGCTGATGTCCGGTCAGAGTACTTTGTGTTGGCTAGGGAAGAGCTTGCTGAGGCTCATGCTGACGTTGAAGCTTTTTCTTCTGTGATTATGGGGCGCTCGGATACGCTTTCTCGGCTTACCATGCTTTCTCCAGTAAGGGGGGTGGTAAAAGATGTGGAGGTGACAACCACGGGCGGGGTGATTCCACCCAACGGCCGGTTAATGACCATTGTGCCTTTGGATGATCAGTTGCTGATCGAAGCACGTATCTCGCCACGAGATATCGCGTTTATTCATCCTGGGCAGACGGCTAACATTAAAATAACGGCTTATGACCATAGCACTTATGGTGGCATGGAAGGTGAAGTTGTGACGATTTCACCGGATACGGTACAGGATGAAGCCGACCCGAATATTTTTTACTACCGTGTATTTGTACGTACGGAAAAGGATTCGTTAGAAAATGATATAGGCACGAAGTTTGCCATTGTGCCCGGTATGGTGGCGACGGTGGATATACGCACGGGCAGTAAAACCGTCTTTGATTACTTGGTAAAACCACTGAATCGCGCACAAGATGCAATGCGAGAAAGGTAACGGGTAGTGCGTGTCGCGAGTAGTAAATAACTCAATAAGTGGTGGCAACTTTTGGACGGTTGCCGCCATTTTTTTCAATGTTTCACACATTATCTTTAGTAATAATTCAACGATAAGCTTCTTTGGCTGAGAGTTATTGGTGTCGATCTTCCTCCCTTCCCTCATTAACTGCTTACTTTTCTCCTTGCCTACCGGAACAGATCACTAGGGCTGGCACAGTAGATCGCTCAAGTAGCACTACTACTTCAATACGTCAATTTAGCACTACTCAAAAAGTGTAGGGGCATAAATGGCGCGTATTACTAATGTGATCTAATTTTAATGAGTTTAGTGATGAATGATAACGAAGGTTACATCGCCGGGTTCGAGTTGCTGGGATGCTCGACGCACGTGAGACGCTTCGCAAACAGGCCACTGTTACTGATTAGCACGGTTTGAGCATTGATGGGGTGTGCTCTTCCAATCGTTTCGGTAGCTATGACGTATAAGGGAAAAGCTATGGACAAATACATTAAAAAAAGAGCTGTGCTATCGGTGGTTGGAGTTGTTTTCGCGGCAAGCAGTATCATCTGTTCTGTTCATGCAGAGGGGTTTCCAGATGTTGAAGCATCTCCCGCAGAGTTAGGTAAGTCGTTTCTACGAAACGGTACTTTTATACCTCTCGATAACTTACGGCAAGTAAATGCTGGTGAAGGCAGACTAACCCAGCAAAATGTAACAAGTCTGCTTGGCTCACCTAATGACCCGACAGTCGTTGGCCAGGAAGATAGCTGGGTATACAACGTTAACTTGCCCCTACACGGTGAAAGCTACCTTGTATGCCAATATCGGGTTTCATTTTCTCAGCAAGTACTTGTGTCTTCAGAATGGCGGCGGCCACAGTGTGATCGCTTATTCGCAGAACTTTCAACGCCAGCTCAACCTCAAGAAGTCAGCTTCTCAGCTGATTTTTTATTTGGGTTTGATAGCTATGCCATTTCTCCGCAAGGCCGATCAGAACTTCAGCGAGCCATTCAAAACGCCCAGACGAAGTTTCAAACTCCCACGGTCTTAGTGACTGGCCATACCGACCGAATTGGTTCGGCAGAATACAACTTGCGCCTTTCCGAACAGCGGGCAAAAGCGGTCGCTGATGCTTTAGTGGCAGGAGGAACCAATCCTCAGAATATTCGCTATACAGGCCTAGGGCAGAGTGAGCCTTTGGTGAGCTGTCAAAACATTGCAGGTGCTGCATTAAAAGAGTGCCTGGCGCCTAACCGCCGCGTCGAAATTTTATTACAAGAAAATAGTTGAAACTGAGAGGGGCTTGCTTTCGCAAGTTTGCTAAATGCTTCTAATTAAAGGAGAGCCAAATCCAACAATAATCGGTTTTTGACTTTGATAGTTCTTTTCAGCCTTGGGAATCTTCAGGCCAGGATGCATCGGTGTTCTACAGGATGTTGGGGAAAGCGAATTCGTCAAGGTAACCCTTTGGAAGTGATACGAGAATAGGTGAAGCATGGACAATGCACTCATTGTTGCTACCCCTAAGTCGGGTGGCGATGCGGTTGAAATACCAAGAGGAAGTGTTGTTGATTTGCAGGAACCGAGCGTCGTTACGATTTCTGTAGGACCTGAAGAAACCGCCTCTTTTGATCGGTCGGGAATGGATCTTATTATCACCCTGAAGTCGGGGGAACAGATTGTCATTGCTGGCTTTTTTGATGTCCCGGAGGGGGAGCGGAGTGAGCTGCTTCTCGAAGACGCCGATGAAGTTATCTGGTGGGGGCAGTACGAGATACCTTGGTCTGGGTTTGCGTTCTCTGAAACCCTAGTGGCAGCAGGTGGACTAGCGCAAGATAGTAGCAACCCTTCCTGGGCAGCTGCCTTAGGAATGCTTGGCTTGGTTGGTATTGCTGCGGCTGCTTCCTCTTCGTCTTCTTCAGACAGCGACTCTGACGCTGACAGCGACTCTGATGCTGACGCTGACGCTGATGCTGATGCAGACGCAGACGCAGATGCAGATGCAGATGCAGATGCAGATGCAGATGCAGATGCAGATGCAGATGCAGATGCAGATGCAGACGCAGACGCAGACGCAGACGCAGATGCAGATGCAGATGCAGATGCAGATGCAGATGCAGACGCAGACGCAGACGCAGATGCAGATGCAGATGCTGACGCTGACACCGATGCAGACGCAGATTCAGATACGGACTCTGACTCAGATTCAGATGCGGACTCCGACGCCGATGCACCAGACGCACCGACCGTTGATAGCGTTACCAACACTTTTGATGAGAACGGCGATCCAGACGGCACCACGGTTAGCGGTACGGCAGAGCCAGGCAGTACGGTTGAAATCCGTGATGCCGACGGCAACGTTGTTGGGTCAGGTGAAGCTGGCGAAGACGGCAGCTACGCCATCACCACGGATGAGCCGCTGGCCGATGGTGAAGAGTACGACGTAGTTGCCATTGACGACATGGGTAATGTCTCTGAGCCGGCCATGGTGACGGGGGATACCACGGCACCAGACGCACCGACCATTGATAGCATTGCCAACACTTTTGATGAGAACGGCGAGCCAGACGGCACCATGGTTAGCGGTACGGCAGAGCCAGGCAGTACGGTTGAAATCCGTGATGCCGACGGCAACGTTGTTGGGGCGGGTGAAGCTGGCGAAGACGGTAGCTACGCCATCACCACAGATGAGCCGCTGGCCGACGGTGAAGAGTATGACGTAGTCGCCATTGACGACATGGGTAATGTCTCTGAGCCGGCCATGGTGACGGGGGATACCACGGCACCAGACGCACCGACTGTTGATAGCATTGCCAACACTTTTGATGAGAACGGCGATCCAGACGGCACCACGGTTAGCGGTACGGCAGAGCCAGGCAGTACGGTTGAAATCCGTGATGCCGACGGCAACGTTGTTGGGGCGGGTGAAGCTGGCGAAGACGGTAGCTACGCCATCACCACAGATGAGCCGCTGGCCGACGGTGAAGAGTATGACGTAGTCGCCATTGACGACATGGATAATGTCTCTGAGCCGGCCAAAGTGACGGGGGATACCACGGCACCAGACGCACCGACCGTTGATAGCGTTACCAACACTTTTGATGAGAACGGCGATCCAGATGGCACCACGGTTAGCGGTACGGCAGAGCCAGGCAGTACGGTTGAAATCCGTGATGCCGACGGCAACGTTGTTGGGTCAGGTGAAGCTGGCGAAGACGGTAACTACGCCATCACCACAGATGAGCCACTGGCCGATGGTGAAGAGTACGACGTAGTCGCCATTGACGATATGGGTAATGTCTCTGAGCCGACCACGGTAATCGGTGACTTTGGTGACGATGGTGATGCAGACGCAGATGCTGACACGGATGCCGATGCCGATGCGGACGCTGACGCCGATGCGGATGCGGATGCCGACGCCGATGCCGACGCCGATGCCGATGCCGATGCCGATGCCGATGCTGACACGGATGCCGATGCAGATGCAGACGCCGATGCTGACGCTGACGCGGATGCAGATGCTGACACCGATGCGGACGCTGACGCCGATGCGGATGCCGATGCGGATGCGGATGCGGATGCGGACGCCGATGCAGATGCAGATGCAGATGCAGATGCAGATGCAGATGCGGACACGGACGCTGATGCCGACGCTGACGCTGACGCTGACGCTGACGCTGACGCTGACGCTGACGCTGACGCTGACGCGGATGCAGATGCAGATGCTGACACCGATGCAGATGCTGACGCCGATGCGGATGCGGACGCCGATGCTGACGCGGATGCAGATGCAGATGCAGATGCTGACGCCGATGCTGATGCTGATGCGGACGCAGATGCTGACGCTGACGCCGATGCAGATGCTGACACGGATGCCGATGCAGATGCAGATGCAGATGCTGACGCCGATGCTGATGCTGATGCGGACGCCGATGCCGACGCCGACGCAGACGCAGACGCAGACGCAGACGCAGACGCAGACGCAGACGCTGATGCGGACGCCGATGCTGATGCTGACACGGACGCAGATGCAGACGCAGATGCAGACGCAGATGCAGACGCAGATGCAGACGCAGATGCAGACGCAGATGCCGATGCCGATGCCGATGCCGATGCGGACGCAGATGCTGACACGGATGCCGATGCGGATGCTGACGCCGACGCAGATGCAGATGCAGATGCTGACGCAGATGCTGACGCAGATGCAGATGCAGACGCCGATGCCGATGCCGATGCGGACGCAGATGCTGACACGGATGCCGATGCGGATGCGGATGCTGACGCCGACGCAGATGCAGATGCAGATGCAGATGCTGACGCAGATGCGGACGCCGATGCAGATGCAGATGCAGATGCAGATGCTGACACGGACGCCGATGCAGATGCTGACGCCGACTTCGAACTAGTTAATATCGATGTTGCTGCGAATCTGGAGCGTGAAATCAGCTATGAGCCGGAAGAAACACCGGCTACTGACAGCGATAGCCAGTTCGACTTGCTTGGTATCGGCCTTCTAGGTGGGCTCGCCAGCCTGGATATTGGCTCTGGTGACCATCCGCTGATCGAGTTCGGTCTAGATGAAAATACCAACGAGACCACGTTCAACGTCGATATCTCTGGAGCTCTGGAGATCGGTGTACTGGACGACTATGTTCTGATCGTTGAAAGCTTTGAGAACGGGGAGTGGGGACGTGTCGAGGATGGTGAGAATAATCTCGACGAAGGACTGCTTTCACTGAGTCTGCTTGGCTTGGGTGGTACTTCTGGGCAGGTGACTCTGGAAAATCTGGATGCGGGCGATTATCGCGCCACCCTGGTTCCCGATCCAAGCTTGATCAATGTTGGTGTGGCCATCACTCGTGAGCTTGACGTTACTGCTACCGACTTGCTGGAGGTTGAGGACATCATTGTTGGTGGGGTTGCGGAAGGCAACTTTATTGATGAGGCCGCCAGCGGAGATACCGTCAACCTGGAAGTTCAGTCCATCTCCTTCAATGGTGATGAGTTCACGCCTGTGAGTGGTGAGATAGAAGTCGTTGGTGAATATGGCACTTTGGCCATAAATGCCGATGGTTCTTACACATACACGCCGGATGCAGAGACTGGTAACCAAGGGGTGGACAGCTTCACAGTGAACGTCGTGGATACTGTGACTAACGAAGTGAAGTCCGCGAATATCAACGCTGAAGTGACCATAGTGGATGTGCCAGACGAGGGGGATGCAGATGCAGATGCAGATGCAGATGCCGACGCAGATGCAGATGCCGACGCAGATGCAGATGCCGACGCCGACGTTGTAGCCTTCGATGATTTGGCTGCTGCCGGCGTTGGAATCGTCCCTGTCTCTGCGAGCCGTTCGGATTCTGGTACCGACACCGTGTTGGTGAACATCGGTCAGGTGACAAATACCTACGAGTTCGAAGTCCTTGAAGGATCACTGACCGATGTTAGCTTCACCGCCGATGTGGGCGGGCTGTTGGCAGTGCTGGATAACACCTTCGTTGACCTGGAGGTCTTCGAGGACGGTGATTGGGTATCACTGGAGGATTCGTCCAGCAGCGGCCTGCTTGATCTAGTTGGAATCTTCGGCGAGGACGCACAGGTTGAGGCGTCTGGTCTGGAGGCTGGTGACTATCGGGTGATCTACGGTGGCGGTAGTTTGTTAGGTGTTTCGACCAGTGTGGATTGGTCTGCGGAGTTCACTGACCATAGCCTGACGGACTTCGAAGGCGTTGCTGGTGATCCAATCACTGGTAACGTGATCACTGACCCGAGCTTCGTCGAAGGCGAGCAGGACCAATTGGGTGTCGATGACCTTGCGGCAGTACATATCCAGGTGGGTGGTGCGTTCGTCGAGGCAGGTGCTGGAACGGTGGTCGAAGGTGAGTATGGTACGTTGACCATTGATGCTGATGGCAACTACTCCTACGTACCCAATGTGGCTGTCGAGAGCATTGGCTTGGTTGAAACCTTCGCCTACCAGTTGGTACATCCTGACAGTTCTACCGATACGGCGAATCTGTATATCCGTATCGATAGTGAGGATGCCGACCTGATCTGGGACGATAACAGCCCGTCAGCTCCAGCGACAGTAATGATGGCGAACGACAACATCGATGCAGGGCAGGTCGATGTCGTTAACGTGGTGACTACCACTTCGCAAGAGGAGGCCATCGACTACAGCTGGCTCCTTGGAATCGGCGGTATTGTGCTTGGTCCAACAGAAGGCAGTACGGCGTTCTCGCTAGCTGAGGATACGCTCACCGATCTCACTATCAACATCGATGTAGGTAGCTTGGTGTCCCTGCTCGACTCCGTCGACTTCCAGCTCTACAAGCTGGAGGGGGATGGTAGCGAAACGCTGGTCATGGATATGGATCAAGCGAGCCTGCTCGATCTGATCGGTATTTTCCCAACCAGCCTGGAAATTCCCGTCGAAGGGCTTGATGCCGGCAATTACCGTCTGGATGTCTCCAACGGTAGTGCAGTAAGTCTCCCAGGTGGAGTCACGGTCGACTTGACCTACGAGACAACCGACCTGACTGAGTTCACTGCGGGCGAGGTGTTCGAAACCATTGGCAATGTCATCGTCGATGACAACCTGGGTTCTGAATACACCACGCTGAGCGTGATGAACGAGCTAGGTGAGTTCGTCATGCCGGGGCATGGCGGTATTGTCATTGAGGGTGAGTATGGTGTGTTGAGCATCATGTCCAACGGTGACTATAGCTATATACCGAATGCCGATATGGCGAACATCGGTGAAACGGAGGTCTTCACCTACCAGTTGACCCATCCGAACGGCACGACCGACGAAGCAACCTTGTCGATTGGTGTTGAGCAGTACGAGTCGCCAGAGGCGATGAGTACCTTCAGCCTTAGCGATATGGACTTTGGTGATGACACCGAAGAGCTGGTATTCCCTGAGTCTGAGGACAGCAAAGAAGAGGAGGAGCAAGTGTCGAGTGGTCCTGATGGCGTTGAGGAGGTGCCAATGGGCGACTTCTCCGAGCCGCAGAATCCGCTTGACGACGAGTTTGATCAGACTCTTATGGTCTGATGGGGATTCTAATATTGGTATTACTGCTAAAGCGCCGGGCCTTCGGGCCCGGTGTTGTTTTGAGGTTAAGTGAAATCATCCATGAGACGATAAGCTAATGTTCAACATTAGTTCGTTATGGGCTGAGTCGCTACGCGCTGTATTCGGCCATGATTAGGCAGTCTCGCTTTCCAACCAAGCAACGATTTTATGCATTCCTGTGCTGTTTGAGCCTTTTACGAGCACACCGTCGCCATCGTTGAAGGTATCTGCCAGCACTGTTTTTAACGCATCAATAGACGCCACGTGGGCACCTTGCTGCGTAGCAGGCAAACGCTCCCAGAATGTTCGGTAATGGGGCCCAACGACATACAGTGTGTCGATTTTAGTACGCTCGACAGCCTCTAAAAGTGCCGTGTGGTACTGCTCGGCTGATGGCCCCAAATCTTCCATATGCCCCAGAATGGCAACTCGTTGTCCTTCAACAGCGAGGTGTCCCAGTCGATCCAATGCTGCGGCCATTGAGCCTGGGTTGGCATTGTAGGCATCATTGATTAGTGTGAATTGGCGACCCTTAAAACGAATAAGTTTCTCCTCTCCACGGCCGGGTAATGGGCGGAATGTTTTTAAGCGTTCTAGTATTGATGCTAGCGGATAGTCTAGTGCCGTAATGACGGCTATTACTGCAAGGCTATTCAAGGCCATATGGTGGCCTGCTGCTCCAATTTCCACGCGTTCCTGTGGGCCACCGTAACGTGACAATGTGGCAACCTGCGTTACGTTGTCATAGCTAATCAGTCGTATGTCACTCTGCTCGTGTTCGCCAAACAATATGACGCGTTGCTCGTTCTTAATGGCGGCCGAGTAGACCATTTCAAACTCGAGCATATCTCGGTTGATGACAGCGATCCCACCCGGTGACATACCCTCGAAAATGGCGCTTTTGACGCGAGCAATATCAGCCACTGTGTGTGAGCTACCTATATGCGCCGGATGGACGTTTAGGAAAACAGCAACATGCGGCCGTGCCATTCTGGAACTGGTCGGCATTCTGCCGACTGCCATTTCTAGTACTAGGTGTGGCACATCCCATCCTGCTGAAGATAGGTTCCAGGCAACGCCATGCGGTAAATTTGCATTGTGTGCACTGGCATAAACGTCACCTCGGGTTGCTAGCGCATGTACCAGCATAGCCACGGCCGTCGTTTTACCCGAGCTTCCAGTCACTCCGACAACAACACCGCTCAGCTGATTTCGAGCATAGCGGCCAAGGGCTAAGATTGCCTCCCCGATGTTGTCGACCTCAAGTATTGGGAGTTCGTTGCTTTCTAGCGCCAGAGTGGATGATGAGGATGAGCTCACCATGATACCTGCTGGTGTTGGTAAGGTGCTCACGCGACTTGGCAGAACGCCGACCTTCTCATCCTCGCCTCTCACAACCACGAGGTCGCCACCACAAACGCTCGGAGCGAAATACTTAACTCCCTTTGCGAACCAGTCGTGTGTAGGCCGTCGAAGCCAGCGCCCCCCTGTGGCTGCTTCTATGTGATGGGCATTCCAGGCGCGGTCGTTGACCACGGGGGAGGGGGCACAGGGCGCTTTTAGATAGTGGGTCAAGAACGCAACATACCCCGACAAATAGTGCTCCACATCATCGATGCGTACACGGAAACTGTGGTGGCGAATAAAGAAGCTACCCATGATGCGTTGGGGGTTCTGAAAGTAGATAGCAAATTCCGGCCAGAAAAAACCATTGAGCAGGTAGTGTGCCCGCGTTTCTAAGGCGCGGTAGAACATTTTTAAATCAATCTGTTCCAGCAGGTGTCGATGTTGGTCGCTGGCTTTTAAGCGTGTAATCATTTTGTGGGCTGCCATCATCAACTCAAGCAGCGTTGGGAAGGTAGTGATACGCCCAATGACGAAGCCAAGATACCCAGCAACGTTTTTGATGCCAAATTGGTAGTAACGCTCTTCCGGCCGGTAAAGCGTTAATTCATTGACGCAGTAGCTAAGCCAATGGTCATGGATTTTCCAGTGCTCTTTCTCGATGAAATACTCAAACGCCTTTTCAACCGTGTTCAACCAGCGCTCATCTTTAGTAAGGCCGTATAGGCGCATTAGGCCGAAAGCGGCCTCGCCATCGTAGTATATGATGCGAAACTCTTCTTTTATGCTGAGATCGTCGGCATTTAAAACGTGATTGAACTGGCCAGTGGCCTGGTGCTGCATGTGCTGTATGCCGAGCGCTAGCTGCTCCATAAGCGGCAAGTATTGCTGGTCATTAGTAAGCTCTGTGTACTTAACAAGGGCAAGCAAACACACCGCGTTGCCGCCGAGCTTTATTTCGTTGTTGCTGTCTTGTAAGTAAGCGAGGGTTTCTCCAGAAGGTAAGGTATATTGGCGAATTAATTGGCTCGTTAAGTGCTCCATAGAGCGGTCTATTGCAGACTTTAACTCGCTACTTTGAGTGACTTCCCATGCTTCAAGCATCGAGTACGTGGTACTGGTGTGGCGAAGCGTATTGTAGGCGTTGATTTCTCTGTCGAAGCAGGGGTGAATGCCATAAATAAAGCGGCCTTTTGCATCGACCTGCTCTGCCAGGAATTGGCTGGATTGCTGGATTAATGAGGTAACCTGAGCAGGGTCTAGCTGCTCGATAATTCGCCGCCCGGTATTGCGACCTTCTTGACCGCCGCTATAGCCGTGAAGCAGTTCATGCGGTTTGTCGGGTTGCACTAAAATGGCTTGGGTGGTGAATAGCAGGGCTTGATCTTGGAGGGCTGGTAATGAGAAGTGCTTACCATAGCGTTTCACACCATAGCTGAGAAAATTTTTCTTGTTCAGTGCGGCTTTTGGCTGATTGCCACCCAGGTACAGCATAGCGTTTGCGTTGAGCTCTTGCTCAAGAAAGGCGTAGCGGAAGTTGGTATCTAGAGAGACGCCATAGCGGAAATAGTTGCGCTTTACGCTTTGCATCTCTTTCTGGCAATCAGCCCATGTCATGGCTCGCGTTCCGGTTACCCAGTCAATACGAAGCCAGCGTACCTTAGGCGACTCTTTAAATTTTCGTTGTTGCCAGTCGGCGAGCTTTTTCCACACCTCGGCTAGATGCTTACCTGAAAACTGCACCACGGTTGCTCGTTGCAAGCCATCCGTGAATGATAAAAAGAGGGTAAGTGATTTGTTTACTGATAAATGGGCTTTCGACAGCTCTGCTTCCAGTGGTGCTTTTGCCTGCACAATTAGCGCTGAGAGTTTTTTTGTGGGGTGCTGCTTGATCAGGCTGCGTACCTGAGGCTGTTTGGCCTTTGGTTGGGCACTACGTGCGGCGGTAGGCTTTTTCACTGTTGGTTGCTGGCGCATGCTGTGCTTCTCTTTGTTAACGTCGCGAAAACACATGGGTATGGTGCGTTAACGCTTTATGTTTGGCTTAAATATCACATTTTAATTAGTGCGTGTCATTAGCGCCGGAGAGTAGCAACCCATGCTTTTTCTGGGTTAATTAGAAGTTTTGCTAATCAGCTTTAAAAGAACTTGCCAAGCGTAGGGGTGGTCTGTATTATATGCATCCGTTCGAGGGGGTCGTTAGCTCAGTTGGTAGAGCAGTTGACTTTTAATCAATTGGTCGTAGGTTCGAATCCTACACGACCCACCATTCGAACCAGTTTATAGCGCCAAGTGGTCAACTAGGTGCGTAGCAAAATTTGGGTCGTTAGCTCAGTTGGTAGAGCAGTTGACTTTTAATCAATTGGTCGTAGGTTCGAATCCTACACGACCCACCAAATTTAACGCCCCTGGTAGCTTGCTGCCAGGGGCGTTTTGCTATTCGGTGATGAAGCGTCCTAACGCACACTTTATGCTTGCAGCGGGCAACGATTTAACACCACAATAGTCTTAGTTATAGCTACCAATGATGTCTCGGTAGCGCTGCCCGCACTAATGGCGGGCAGAGCGATGAGTCACCGCGAGAGACGCAGCGACTCGTCGCATCGAGTGCGGCGTTTGCGGAGTGCACGCGCCGTGACCGGTGTTTAACAGGGGGATTCCCTGTTCGTCACAGTGGTAGACACGATGACTATTATGACTACTCAAGCTGAGCTTGACGCTCCGCTCCCCAGCCCGTACTGCCCCACCCGCATTCCTGTGGAAGATGAGGCGCGGGTAGCCGAAATCAAGCAGTTGCTAAAAGCACACAATGCGGTGCTCGTCGCCCATTACTACACCGATGATGCCATTCAACAGCTGGCTGAAGAGACCGGTGGCTGTGTTGCTGACTCCCTTGAAATGGCGCGCTTTGGTTCGCGGCACGATGCAACAACGCTGGTGGTTGCAGGTGTACGCTTCATGGGGGAAACAGCGAAAATTCTATCCCCAGAAAAACGCGTTTTAATGCCCACCCTGGAAGCGACCTGTTCGCTGGATATTGGTTGCCCCGCTGACGAGTTTAGCGCTTTTTGTGATGCGCATCCGGATCGTACCGTTGTGGTATACGCCAATACCTCTGCTGCTGTAAAAGCGCGCGCTGACTGGGTCGTCACCTCTTCGATTGCCGTCGACGTTATTGAGCACCTTCAAGCCAAAGGTGAAAAAATACTGTGGGCGCCGGATAAGCACTTAGGTGGCTATATCCAGAAAAAAACCGGTGCAGATATGCTGATGTGGGACGGTGCCTGTATCGTTCACGAAGAGTTCAAGGCAAAGGGGATTGAAGATCTTAAGCGTCTTTATCCTGAAGCCGCTGTACTGGTGCACCCTGAATCGCCCGATGCCGTGGTCAAATTGGCCGATGTGGCAGGTTCAACCTCTCAGTTGATCAAAGCCGCGCAAACGTTGCCCAATGACAAACTGATCGTTGCTACTGATCGCGGCATTTTCTTTAAAATGCAGCAGGCGGTGCCCGATAAAACACTATTTGAGGCGCCCACTGCAGGTAACGGTGCGACCTGTCGTAGCTGCGCACATTGCCCCTGGATGGCGATGAATGCTCTGGATAACTTGGCTGGTGCGTTGCGTGACGGTAGCGGTGAGATTTTTGTTGATGACACGCTGCGACTGCAGGCGTTAAAACCATTAGAGCGAATGCTGAACTTTAATGCCTAGCGTATAAACTCTCCATAGCAGCAAGGCGACAGCCCGAATGCGATAAGCATTCGGGCTGTTTTTTTGAAACGTCAAAACTTCTCTAGTGCCTCGCGATATTCAATGAACGCTTCCCTACGTTGTTCGATACGCGCCAGTGCCTGTTGATCATTCTCTTGCTGTGCGGCATCTTTGGCGATGCTCAACTGACGAATGCCGCGGTCAATTCTGCCCGTTAGCTGTAAGTGTTCTGCTCGCGCTAAGTGTCCCCAGCCGTCATAACCGCTTCGTCCGGCCGCTTCGGCAAGAAGATTGAACCCCTGAGGGGTTTCGGGGTGTTGAGCAGTAATATCGCGTAATAACTCATAAGCTGCTTGAGGATCGCGCTGGAGCTGGGCTTCGGCTAACACCAATTGAGCAGGTAAGTAGTTGGGCATGATGCGCAGCAGGCGCTGGCTACGCGTAATAGCCTCCTCATAGCGGTGTGCTTCTAGCGCAACGGTGGCGGCAGAAGCAGGTAGCATGCCGTAGTCAGGTAGCTCGCGGGCCAATTGGTCAATGGTTTGCAGTGCGTTGTCTGTTTGGCCATTGCGGGCTGCCATTAGCGCTGATAGGTAGCGTTGCGCTTGTTCTTCGCTATCCTCTTGAGCAAGTCGTGACGCAGCTTGTTGCGGTGTGTTGTGGTAAATGCTCAAAAGTGCGCGGGCGCGCATCATGTCGTATAACGTGTCGCTGGTATAGGCGTCGGCAATATTTAGCTGTGATGCGCGTGCTTGAGCATCACTTAGTCGGCTATCGCTCACCGGGTGGGTAAGTAAGAACTCTGGTGGTGTGCCGCCCTGGAGCCGTGCCATCCGCTGCATGGCACTGAACATACGTACCATCGCATCTGGGTTGTATCCAGCACTTGCCATTGCCTGCAGGCCAACCCGGTCGGCTTCTTGCTCAAAGCGTCGTGAATAGGACAATTGGTCTTGAATGAGCGCCGCTTGGGAACCCATAGCAGCGGCCATGCCCGCATCGCCGCCACCGCTAGCGGCAATGAGCATGCCTGCCAGCATGGCGGCCATTGCAGGCAGCTGTGTTTGCTCCGCACGTGCACTGCCCCTGGCGTAGTGTCGTTGGGATAGGTGGCCCAGCTCGTGGGCGATAACCGACACAAAGGCTCCCTCATCTTCAGCAAAGGCGAATAGCCCTGAATTGATACCTATGACCCCGCCAGGGACTGCGAAAGCATTGAGAGAGCCGTTATCAACCATCACGGTCGTTGTGCGAAGGTTGCCAAGCTGGCTGTGGGGAGCAAGGCGTGCAACTAGACTATCTAGGTAGTCATTTACAATAGGGTCTTGCCACTGTGGTGCTTGGGCACGAAATTGACGAAGCCAAGCGCGCCCCAGGCGATACTCCTCGTTACTGACCGAGGTTGAAGCGCCGCCTAGGCTTGGGAGCTGATAATCATCGAAGCCGAGGCTAGGCGGGCTAACACTGGCGATGCTCAGAATGAACGCTAGCGCGTAGGCTCGGCGAGAAAGTGTGAATCGAAGGTGCAGCATGGCATCCTCATGGTGTTCCTGATATTCAAGTAATATACGCAGCAAACAGCGGTGTGACATTGATTCAGGCAGGTAAGTGCCGTTAAATCAAATTCTCAGCGACCGTTTTAAAGAAATAGTTTATGTAACAATGCCGTATTCAAGTAAGTATTTTGATCAAGTAGGTATTTTGGGGGAGAGGGTATGTCCGAGCACACAGAGTCCAGGTCAAACGCTAGCATTAAGCCCGATACGGTGTTGGATGCTACCGGGTTGCACTGCCCGCTGCCATTATTAAAAGCTAAACAGGCATTGGCAGGGCTG
The DNA here is from genome assembly GCF_024182575.1 of Halomonas sp. MS1. NCBI lineage: Bacteria > Pseudomonadati > Pseudomonadota > Gammaproteobacteria > Oceanospirillales > Halomonadaceae > Halomonas > Halomonas sp. MS1. The sequence goes on along the minus strand of NZ_CP098926.1, from coordinate 615,175 downwards.
GCCCCTGGTCAATTGCTTGAAGTAAGAGCAACGGATGCTGGTTCGTGGCGTGATATGGCATCTTTCACTGAGCTTAGTGATCATGTGTTAGAAGCACGCGAACAGCATGGCGATATGTACTATTTTTGGATACGTAAAGCAGGGATGTCTCACTCATGACCATGCGCACTATTCTGAAAAGTTGGATTGATCGCTACTTTTCAGACGAAGAGGCGTTAATTCTTCTCTTGGTATTGGTAGCTGGTTTTGCGGCCATTATTTGGTTTGGCAGGATGCTGGCGCCGTTCTTCACCGCGCTGGTGATCGCTTTTTTACTGCAGGGCGTAGTGAGTGCCTTGACGCGGCGCGGTGTACCTCATTTATTAGCGGTCATTGTTGTGTTTGTGGCGTTTGTTAGCGTGTTGCTAACAATGGCCTTTATTTTGATGCCACTGATATGGAACCAGCTTGTCAGCCTAGTTCAGGAAACGCCGCGTATGTTTGCTAGCGGCCAGGGTTGGTTAGATGAACTTCAGGCCCGTTATCCTAATTTAATCACACCCGATCAAATGCAGAGTTGGATAGGCGTTGCCAGCCGGGAAATTAGCCAGCTAGGGCAGCGTGCATTAACACTTTCACTGGCATCGCTCGGCAATATTATGTCGTTGATTATTTACTTAGTGTTAGTGCCGATACTGGTGTTCTTCATGCTGAAGGATCGCCAGTCTTTGGTAGGCTTTACGCTATCGTTGCTACCGCAAAAGCGTACGCTGTTAACGCGTATTTGGCATGAGATGGATCGTCAGATTGCTAATTACATACGCGGCAAATCGATAGAGATTATTATCGTAGGTACAGTCGCTTTTTTTACCTTCGCTTTCTTTGGCTTACCTTACACCGCCTTGTTAGCAGTGCTGGTGGGTTTTTCTGTTCTGGTGCCATACATTGGCGCGGCGGTGGTCACCATTCCAGTGGCAGCCGTTGCCGGGTTTCATTTTGGGATCAGTGAGCAGTTTGCTTATGTGGTTGTCGCTTACGGCGTTATTCAAGCGCTTGATGGGAATGTGCTTGCACCGGTGTTGTTTTCAGAAACGAATAATATTCACCCGGTTTCCATTATTGTCGCGGTGCTGTTTTTTGGTGGTATCTGGGGGTTCTGGGGCGTTTTCTTTGCGATTCCCCTGGCCACCCTGCTAAAAGCACTGGTTTATGCATGGCCAAGAGGAATAGCCGAGAGAGAAGGTGAAAAGCAGCTCCCATTGGCTGAACATTAAAAGGCACCATCTAACCGCAGTACACGAGGCGCGAACGGAAAAATTGCCTGCGAATCAGTCGCGGCACCGCTTCGCGCTGTACCCGCCCAGGATGCGGCGCTCCTGGTTTTGTTAGTTGGCGTGAAGCGCTTCTGCTGCTGTTAGTACGTCATCAACATGCCCTGGTACCTTAACGCCGCGCCACTCTTGAGCAAGCTTACCCTCGCTGTCGATTAGGAAGGTACTGCGCTCAATGCCAAGATGCTCTTTGCCGTACATCTTTTTAAGTTTGATAACGTCAAAAATCTGGCATACGGTTTCGTCCTTATCGGAGATAAGCTCGAAGTTAAAATCTTGCTTGGCTTTGAAGTTCTCTTGAGCACGGATACCATCTCTAGAAACGCCGATAATAACCGTATTGGCAGCATCGAATCGTGGCTTGCGGTCTCTAAAGTCTCCGCCTTCGGTAGTGCACCCTGGGGTGCTGGCCTTTGGATAAAAATAGATAACCACCTGCTTGCCACGCAGCTCAGACAGCGTCACCGTCGTATCACTGGTGGCTGGAGCAGAAAAGTCAGGTACCGGGTGGTTGAGTTTTACAGACATGAATAGCTCCTTTTATGAGAGGGTTTACTTAGTTGATTACACGAAAGTAACGCTATTATGTCAAAGCGAATAAGTGCCCAGTAATGAGCAGGTGAGAAAACTCTCAGCGCTTTGCGCTGTACAGGTTCGAGCCGCCTGAGTACCATTTGCTGTCTGTAGCCCCCCTTGGGACGACAGCAAAGTGTTCAAAGCATAAAATGGCAGTAGGTTAAATCGCCCCGATAGTGCTCGTTCTAGTGGTCAAAGCTCTTGTGGACAGTCTCTTGTGGGCAGTCTCTTGTGGACAGGCTCTTATAAATAGAGCCCTTATGGTCGAAGCTTCTCGATTTTCAATGAACATCGTCAGTAGCTTAATTTTATAATTTGGCAGGTGAGGAAAAAACGGATGATCACAGGCAGCATTGTCGCCCTGGCGACGCCGATGAAAGTCAATGGCGACATCGACTGGGAGGCGCTTCGTCGCCTGGTGAACTTCCACCTCGATAATGGCACTGATGCCATTGTCGCAGCGGGCACCACGGGCGAACCTACCACCATGACATTTGCTGAGCACTTTGATGTGATCCGCAGCGTGGTAGAAGAGGTGAATGGTCGTATTCCGGTGATCGCCGGCACGGGAGCGAACGCCACATCAGAGGCGGTTGAGTTGGCTCGCTACGCTAGCGAAGTTGGCGCAGATTACTGTCTATCGGTTTGCCCCTACTATAACAAACCGACTCAGGAAGGCCTTTACCAACATTTCAAAGCGGTGGCTGAAGGAAGCAAACTGCCGGTAATTCTTTATAACGTTCCCGGCCGTACCTGCTCTGATCTGTATAATGAAACGGTAGTACGCCTAGCCGAGGTGAAGAATATTATCGGTTTGAAAGATGCTACCGGGAACCTTGAGCGCGCAGAGGATCTAATTACCCGCTTGAAGGGCAGCGACTTTATGCTCTACTCCGGCGACGATGCCACCGCCTGTGACTTTATGCTGATGGGTGGCCACGGCGATATCTCGGTGACTGCGAACGTAGCGCCTAAAGCGATGCATGAACTCTGCGCTGCAGCCGTAGCTGGTGATTCGGATAAGGCTCACCAAATTAATACGCGTTTGATGCCGTTACACACCAATTTAGGCATTGAAGCGAATCCGATTCCGGTTAAATGGGCACTGCATCGCATGGGATATATGGACGCAGGGATTCGTTTGCCGTTGACCTGGCTGTCGGAAAAGTACCACGCCACTGTCAGTGAAGCGCTGCAGCTGGCGGGCGTCGTAGAGGAGTAATTCGACGTAACCCCTTTGCTACTCGGCGTACGTTGATGCGCCGAGTACTCGACCTGTTGACTGTAAAGGTGGCTTGATGAGCCCTGTTCTTGAAAAACGTTTGCTTGAAAAACGTGCGCTTAAATGGATACCGCTGGCTCTCGCAACGGCTGTCACGCTTGCTGGATGCGCGCGCGATGACGGTTACTATCACGACCGCAATTTGGATTATACTGAAGCTACCCCAGCGCCCCCCTTAGTACTGCCAGAAACCCGCAATCCTCAGCGTTACCGTGATGCCATGCCGGTGCCCCAGGTAGCGGTGCAGGGTAGTCGTATTGATGAGGCAGCCGAGATTGCCCCCCCCCAGACGTTAACGATTGGTAGCGGTCTAGAACCTGAATTCGTAGAGCGTCGTCAGGTAGGTGATCAGACCTGGTTGGTGGTCGCCGCAGATACGGGAGCCGTTTGGCCTCAGTTAGAAGCATTCGTGAATAGTCGCCAGCTAGGTGTTCAGCAAAGCGATGCGAATCAAGGTGTCATTGTGACCTCTCAAGCCACGTTGAAGCTACAAAGCGCGCTCAGGGCGGGCAGTAGTGAGGTGCGCTGTGAGCAAGCAGGGCAAAGTGTGACTGTGTGTCTTGATGCCCTAGAGCAGTACTTAGGCGCACGCAGTGCCACTGCTAGCGCATCTTCTTGGACTGCACAACGACTCGCACAAGATCAGACGCTGCAAATGCGTCAGCAGGGCGACGCGTGGGAAGTTGTGATCCCTCAATCCATTGATCGTGTTTGGGCAGAGCTGGACCACTATCTTGAGCTCGACTTTAGTGTCGAAGGGCAGCGCGACCTATTAGCCACTTCTGCTGAAAACTATGAATTCCTGGTTGAGTACATGACCGAGACTGAGCGAGGTCGCAACCCGCTACAAATTGTCTTCAGTCCCGATGTGCGTCGTATGTCGCAGCAAATTCGTCTAGCTCTTCAGCCTGATGGTGATAAGACCATTCTGCGTGCGATTAATGCCAGTGAGCGTAGTTTAACTGCTGACGATCAGCGCGAGCTGCTTGAGCGAGTCTCCGGCTACCTACGTTAATTTTTAATTTTGAAACCCTTCGGAGCCCCTATGGAAAAGCGCCAAGAACTCTACGCTGGTAAAGCGAAATCCGTTTATACCACCGACGATCCTGACTTGTTGGTACTGCACTTTCGTGACGATACCAGTGCTTTTGATGGCAAAAAGAAAGAGTCACTGGCCCGCAAAGGCAAAGTGAACAACATCTTCAATGCTTTCATTATGCAGCGCCTGGAAGAGGCGGGGATTCCTACCCATTTTGAGAAGCAGCTTTCTGATACTGAAAGCCTCGTCAAAAAAATGGAGATGATTCCTGTTGAGTGCGTCGTACGCAACATTGCAGCAGGTGGCCTAGTTAAGCGCCTGGGTGTGGAAGAGGGCATCAGTTTGAATCCGCCCACCTTTGAATTGTTCTTAAAGAACGATGAGAAGGGAGACCCCATGATTAACGAGTCGTTAGCAGAAACCTTTGGCTGGGCAACCCCTGAGCAATTGGTGAAAATGAAGTCACTTACTTTTAAAGTGAACCATGTGCTTAAGCAGCTGTTTGCCGAAGGCGACATGTTGCTAGTCGATTACAAACTTGAGTTTGGAGTCTTCAAAGGCGACGTAGTCCTTGGCGATGAGTTCTCCCCGGATGGATGCCGTTTGTGGGATGCCAATACGCGAGAAAAACTCGATAAAGATCGCTTCCGCCAGGGGTTGGGTGGTGTTATTGAAGCGTATGAAGAAGTAGCACGACGGATTGGTATTCATATTGATTAACGCCGTAGCCTATCTATCATAAAACGTTTGCGCTGATACGTTTGCATAGTAAAAACCCGCTTAGGATACTGCTTCCGAAGCGGGTTTTTCTTTTGAACTCTGATTGCGTGCTTTAGTCGTCTGAAGAGTCGGCAGTTAGTTCATCAAGCGCCTGTAACCGATAGCCATAGCCATAAACTGAAACAAGGTTCCAGCCAAATTCCGACGTTAGACTAAGCTTTTTTCGCACCCGGTGAATATGAACGTCTAGCGTACGGGTGCCAGGCGGATCACTTTTTCCCCATACATATTCATATAGGTAGGAGCGTGAAAGCGGACTGCCAAGCTGGTTTAGTAGAAGAAAGGCTAAGCGAAACTCCTGCCTCGTTAACGATACTTCTTCTCCGTCTACGTAGGCTGTTTCACGATTGGTATTGAGCTTAATGCGGCCAAACTCTAATGTTTGCTGTTGAGCAACACTTGGCGTGCGCAACGAGTGGCGACGAGTTGACGCATAGGCTCTTGCGGCCAGTTCGCGTGGCCTAAAAGGCTTACTAATAAAGTCATCGGCTCCTGCGTTCAAGGCCTGAATGATATCGCTTTCTTCCTGTCTCAGGGTCACCATAAGGACAGCAGGAATAATCTGTAGATAGGTTTTCATCCAATTCAGTAGCGCAATACCGGTACCGTCAGGCAAGTGCCAATCAAGTACGACTAGATCGAACGTATTGCGGCTAGCAGTATGAATAAAAGCCTTACTGGTCTCGAATGAGTAGATGTTTGCCTCTATACCTCGCTCGGCGAAGCCATCCATAAGCGCTTTTTCAATGCGCTCTGACACCACCTTCTCATCTTCTACTACTGCAATGCGCATGGGCTATATCCAGGTCAGGTCTCGTCAGTGAAAGTAAGTAGTATGGGTTGAAAATATGTTTCCAGGCCTAAGCATAGTGTCGAAGTGCCATCGTTAGATACTTGCTCTGAACGATGAGCTTTGCAAGCAGAAAAGCTCGTTAAGTGCTTTCCAAGTAGTGCTTAGTACTCCCACTCCTTCTCTACAGATGCAGTCGCAGCGGTTTGATCAGCACTAAGCGTGCTCGAACTACGTTGCAGGCCAGTCGCCTCCCAGAATACGCATGTGCGCTGAAACGTAAATTAATGAGTTAATTTGTAAGATAAATTTTAATTAGTATTGGGTTTTCTATGCTTGATCCATTATCTGTAATTAATTAGTAAGTGCTTACTCTCCTGCTTGGCTAAGGTGTCCAAAGACTCCTAGTGAAAGATGTGTTTTCTCTAACTTAGGGCTCACTAAAAGGGACTTAAAAAGTTCACTAACTAGACTGTTAATATTAATTCATATTGTGGAGGTGGGTGGTTTCCTGTGCTAGCTTGATTATTAAGCAATGTTTCACCCGCAGGTGTAGCTTCATAGCAAGACATATAAAAAATAGTCAAAAAAGTCTTGTGGATATGTGAACTAAGGCACGCTGTAGAAGCCTCGCCGGAAGAGTGAGCCCGCTTATGGGCTCATTGCCTGTGGCCCAAGAAACTATAAAAAATAGTTGCTATAACCCCTGACAACTTGTGGGAGCATGGGAATGAATAACGTATTTCGCTTAGTTTGGAATCGGTCTCTAGGGCGTTTAGTGGTGGCATCGGAAGCAGCTCTTAGTCATCGTAAGGCAGGGGCTGGTCATCAAGTTGGGCAGGTGGCCGAACCCGTAACAATTCAATCACCTATCAAATATTCTCTTCGGCCAGTTACATTAAGCATCGTTTTTGCATTTGCGGCAATGCTTTCTCCATTGGGAAGCCCCGATGCTGAAGCAAGAAAATTTGCTTCAGATGGTGGTAGCTGTACGTCTGGAGCGGCTGGCTCATCTGTTGGCAGGATAGCGACCCCAAATACCAGCGCAGATCCCATAGATGGAAGTGGTACTTACTCGCTTGTTGCTGGTTGCGATGCCAGTGGTAATAACCAGTTGGCAGCTACTGTCTATGGTGCTTTTAGTCAAGTTACAGGAAAAGGTGGGGCCACCCTAGGCTTTAATACGAGTGCCGCGCAATGGGCGACAGCGATCGGGGTAGAAAGCCTTGCAACCGGCAACTCAGCCATTGCGCTGGGGTTTGGTGGTCAAGCCACTCAACTTAACGCTATTGCGATTGGTAGCGCTGGCGGGAACGGCACGACGCCGCTGTCGCTAGCGAACTCCACTACCGCTTCCGGTCAGCACTCTATTGCCATTGGTAGTAATAATGTACGTGGCGCGCAGGCGAGTGCAGTGAACGCGATTGCGATTGGTGGCGAAGCCTCGGCCAATACTGCGTCCAGTGTGGCTATTGGTCAAGGGGCGAATGTTAGTGGTGGAGGAGTCGGGGGGGTGGCTGTGGGCGCCCTGGCTGTGTCGTCAACGTCCACCAGTACTGCATTGGGGGCCGGTGCCCAGGCTCAAGGAGAAAATTCCATCTCGATTGGCGCTAACAGCGGTACTCCGTCAGTGGCTTCCCAAGATGGTGCTCAGGCCATCGGCAATCTGACGAATGCCTCAGGTGTGGCGTCCATGGCCTATGGTCGTGAATCGATCGCCTCGGGCAGTGGCGCAATTGCCATGGGGCAGAGTGCCCAGGCCAATGCCGATGGTGCCGTCGCGATTGGCGGTTCTACAGAAGGTTTCAATGGCACGGGAGCGGCCCAGGCGAACGGCTTGCTATCGGTGGCATTGGGTAATCAAAGCCTAGCGCAGGGAGACAATACACTGGCACTGGGTGTAGCAGCAACGGCTAGTGAAGTCGATGCCATTGCGATGGGGACTGGTGCCGAAGCATCAGCTACTAATGCTATTGCAATTGGTAAAGACAGTACAGCATCGGGCGTCGACACCGGCGCTATCGGCCGTGGCGCGATTGCCACTGGTTCCTGGGCGGTAGGTACAGATGCTAATGCTAGCAATGGTGGTCAAGCTTTTGGTGAGTTCAGTACTGCCAGTGGTAACAATGCATCTGCTTATGGCCAAAGTGCAACAGCCTCAGGTGACAATTCCAGTGCCTTAGGCACCAACGCAAGCGCTCAAGGTAGCAACGCTATTGCGGTGGGGGCTAATGCCCGAGCCAACCCCAATACATCTGATACACATAGTATAGCGATTGGTGACTCCTCAACTGCCTGGGGGCAGGGTGTCGCTTTGGGCGTGCAGGCCACTGTAGATCAGTCGACCAACGACATTGACGGCGCTGGCATAGCGATTGGCGCAAAATCAAATGTTGTTGACGGGTCTTATGCAGGTACAGCGATAGGGGTTCAGGCTGGTGTTACGGGTGGGGTGGATGCCTTGGCGATAGGGTCGCGTGCTAGCGCTTCTGCTAATGAGGTAGTGGCTATCGGGGCTGACTCGAGCGCTACCACGGAGGGCGGTGTTGCGCTAGGTAGCGATTCGGTGGCGAATACCGCCGCAGGCGTAGCGGGTTATATTCCCTTTGGTGCAACGGCAGCAGATGCAGCCAATATCAATGGTACGGTAGCGACTCGTGCGGCAGTTGATATTGGTAGTCGTCAGATTACCAGTGTTGCAGCTGGAACTCAGCTAGATGATGCGGTCAACGTCAGTCAGCTAATTGCTGCTCAGTCAAAAGTCGAGGCAGGCACCAATGTGACGGATGTCGCCGTCACAGAGAATGCCGACGGTGGTACTACCTACACCGTCAATGCTAACGGCGCGAGCGTTAGCGCTGGCTCTGGCTCGGTGGATGTGACTGCCGCTGCCCCTGACGCCAACAACGTCACCGACTACGCGGTGGATCTCAGCCAAGCCAGCAAAGACAGCCTAACGTTGGCTGACTCCGCGTTACAAACCGTGGTCACTCAGATCGACGGCACCGACGTTAAAACCCTCGACCAGAACGATAACGTGGCTAACTTTATCAGCGGCCAAAATATTGAGCTGAGCGACGACAATGGCGCGATTGAAATTGCCACACTGGATAACGTCACCTTCACAGACGTGCAAACCAACACCCTGACGGCAGGTCCGGTCAATATCGATGCCACTGGTATCGATGTTGGCAATACTACCATCAGCAACTTGGCTCCCGGTGTCGCGGGCACCGATGCGGTGAACGTAGACCAGTTGGCCATCTCTGCAGCCGCTAGCCGCACTGAAGTGGTCGCAGGTACCAATGTGGCCAGTGTTGGTCAAGCCACCGGCGCTGATGGCCAAGATATCTACACCGTTAATGCCGACGGCGCATCGGTGAGTGCTGGCTCTGGCGCGGTGGATGTCACTGCCGCTGCCCCCGACGCCAACAACGTCACCGACTACACGGTGGATCTCAGCCAAGCTAGCAAAGACAGTCTGACACTAGCGGATTCTGCGCTACAGACCGTGGTCACCCAGATCGACGGTACCAATGTTAAAACTCTCGACCAGAACGATAACGTCGCCAACTTTATCAGCGGCGATAATATTGAACTGAGCGACGACAATGGTGCGATTGAAATTGCCACTAGCCCTGATCTGACGGCGGATAGCCTGACGATTAACAATGGACCGACTCTCAATGACAACGGCATTGATATGGGCGGTGACACCATCACTAACCTGGGGGACCCGGTAAATGGTGGTGATGCGGTGAATCTCGACTATTTCGATGAAAATCGCACCCACTACTATAGTGTCAACGACGGTGGTGTTCAGCAAGATAACTACAACAACGATGGTGCGACAGGCACACGAGCCCTAGCGGCTGGTGTGGGAGCTTTGGCGCAAGATGATGACAGCGTGGCTATAGGAACTGATGCTCTAGCCGCTGGCGGCAATAGCGATGGTGGTGCTGTTGCTATTGGCCGTATTGCGACAGCCAATGGCGATGGAGCAACTGCGATTGGTTCAGAGACGCTAGCAAATGCCGATGGCGCGACTGCCATTGGCGATGATGCAAATGCATTAGCGAACTTCTCAACAGCCATTGGCGATGGCTCGGAAGTCAGCGCGTTGAGTGTCGGTGGTGTTGCTTTAGGCACAGAGGCCAATGTTTCGGGCTTTCTGGGTGGCGTGGCCGTTGGGCCGCTGGCAACTGTTTCTGGGACGAACGGAGCGGCATTCGGTGCTGGATCTACCGTCACGGTTGCAAATGGAGTGGCTCTGGGCAGCGGCTCGGTCGCCAGTACAGCTGCAGGCGTTGCGGGCTATGACCCAACTACTGACGCGGCCTCCACGGAGACCAACAGCGCCTGGCTTAGCACATCGGGCGCGGTTAGCGTAGGTGGAAATGGTGAAACCCGCCAAATCACCAATATAGCTGCTGGTGCAGAAGATACTGATGCAGTTAACGTCGCACAGCTGAAAGCGGGCCAAACCCACTACTACAGCGTCAACGACGGCGGCACCATCGGTGGCAACTACAACAACGATGGTGCGACTGGCTTAAATGCCATTGCCTCCGGTGTTAATGCCACCGCCAGCGGTGATGGTGCGGTGGCACTGGGCTTTGGCGCGGATGCGCCTATTAGCGACAGCCTCGCGCTGGGCAGTGGTTCGGTGGTTGATCGTGCGCTGGCGCCAGACTCCGGTTTTATCCCCGCAGGGTCAGCAACGATTGAGTTCAATACCACCGATAAAGAACTGCTTGGCGCGGTCTCGGTGGGTGATGATGATTCTTACCGCCAGATCACCAACGTTGCCGACGGCACGCAAGCACAAGACGCGGTGACGGTGCGCCAGTTACAAGGGGCGGTCGGCTCTGTGATTGATAGCGGCACCAAATACTTCCGTGCCAACTCCACTGCGCCTGATTCGCTAGCCGTCGGCACTGACAGCATTGCCGTTGGCCCGACCACCGTGACGAATGGCGATAACGGCATCGGCATGGGTAACGGCGCGATTGTCGGTCAAATGGCTCCGGGAGGCACAGCGATTGGTAACAATGCCGAAGTCATGCTCTCTGATGGCATTGCATTTGGTACCAATGCCCTCTCTGAAGCCCAGCAGGGGATTGCCCTGGGCGCAGGCGCCACGGTGAGCCACGATCAAAGTGTCGCGCTGGGCAGCAACAGCAGCACAGCGGATGCGGTGGGCACCAGCGGCGTTACGATTGCAGGCGATAGCTACACCTTCGCTGGCACCACGCCGGATAGCACGGTCAGCATTGGCAGTGTAGGCAACGAGCGCACGCTGACCAATGTGGCCGCAGGCCGTGTGAGTGAGACTAGTACGGATGCTATCAATGGCAGCCAACTGTTTGCTTCTAACCAAGCGATTGAAGAGGTCAGTGCGATTGCCAATACGGGCTGGAATATCCAGACCAACAATGATGCCGCGACCAACGTAGCCCCTGGCGACACCGTTCAGATGATTGATGGCCAAAACATCGCCATCACCCGCAACGGTGCGGACATTACGGTTGCCACTATCGATTCACCACAGTTCGGCAATGTCACTGTTAATACTGCTGGAGGTGACACTATCAATGGGCTGAGCAACCTCACCTTTGATCCCGATAACTTCACCTCGGGGCAGGCTGCCAGTGAAGATCAATTGAAGCAAGTCAGTGATATCGCCAACACCGGCTGGAACCTCAGTGCCCAAGACGCCGTGGCACAGAACATTGCTCCGAACGATGAAGTTAATCTGCGCAACAGTGACGGCAATCTGGTGATTACCCAGGCCACTAACAATGGCCGCGAAGAAATGACCTTTAACCTCAGCGACGATGTAGTCGTTAATAACAGCGTCAGCGTAGGTAGTGTGGTTACCAACGCCACCACCAACGATATTGTCGGGTTATCCAATATCGACTTGGCCGACCCCAGCTTCGCCACGCTAGGCCGTGCTGCCACCGAAGAGCAGTTGGCCATCTCCGCAGCCGCCAGCCGCACTGAAGTGGCCGCAGGTACCAACGTGGCCAGTGTTGGCCAAACCATCGGCGCTGCCGGCCAAGATATCTACACCGTTAATGCTAATGGTGCATCGGTGAGTGCTGGCTCTGGCGCAGTGGATGTAACTTCCGCTGCCCCTGATGCCAACAATGTCACCGACTACGCGGTGGATCTTAGCCAAGCCAGCAAAGACAGCCTAACGCTGGCTGACTCCGCATTACAAAGTGTCGTCACCCAGATAGATGGCACCAATGTTAAAACCCTCGACCAGAACGATAACGTCGCCAACTTTGTGACGGGTGACAACATCGTGCTAAGTGACGATAACGGAGCGATTGAAATCGCCACTAGCCCCGATCTGACGGCGGATAGCCTGACGATTAACAATGGCCCGACGCTGAATGACAACGGCATTGATATGGGCGGCGATACCATCACCAACCTGGGCGATCCGGTGAACGCTGGCGATGCGGTCAATCTTGATTACTTCGATGCCAACCGCGCTCACTACTACAGCGTCAACGACGGCGGCATCATTGGCGGCAACTACAACAACGATGGCGCGACGGGCTTAAATGCTATTGCCTCTGGCGTTGATGCTTCCGCCAGCGGTGAGGGTGCGGTGGCACTGGGCTTTGGCGCGGATGCACCGATTAGCGACAGCCTCGCGCTGGGCAGTGGTTCGGTGGTTGATCGCGCACTGGCGCCAGATTCCGGTTTTATCCCCGCAGGGTCTGCAACGATTGAGTTCAATACCACCGATAAAGAACTGCTTGGTGCGGTCTCGGTGGGTGATGATGATTCTTACCGCCAAATCACCAACGTTGCCGACGGCACGCAAGCACAAGACGCGGTGACGGTGCGCCAGTTGCAAGGGGCGGTTGGCTCTGTGATTGATAGCGGTACTAAGTATTTCCGCGCCAACTCCACCGAACCTGATTCGTTAGCCGTAGGCACTGACAGCATTGCCGTTGGCCCGACCACCGTGACGAATGGCGATAACGGCATCGGCATGGGTAACGGCGCGATTGTCGGTCAAATGGCTCCGGGAGGCACAGCGATTGGTAACAATGCCGAAGTCATGCTCTCTGATGGCATTGCGTTCGGTACCAATGCCCTCTCTGAAGCCCAGCAGGGGATTGCCCTAGGCGCAGGCGCCACGGTGAGTCACGATCAAAGTGTCGCGCTGGGCAGTAACAGCAGCACAGAGGATGCGGTGGGCACCAGCGGCGTTACGATTGCCGGTGATAGCTACACCTTCGCTGGCACCACACCCGATAGCACGGTGAGCATTGGCAGTGTAGGCAATGAGCGTACGCTGACCAATGTGGCCGCAGGCCGCGTGAGTGAGACCAGTACGGATGCTATCAATGGCAGCCAGCTGTTTGCCTCAAACCAAGCGATTGAAGAGGTCAGTGCGATTGCCAATACGGGCTGGAATATCCAGACCAACAATGATGCCGCGACCAACGTAGCCCCTGGCGACACCGTTCAGATGATTGATGGCCAAAACATCGCCATCACCCGCAACGGTGCGGACATTACGGTTGCCACTATCGATTCACCACAGTTCGGCAATGTCACTGTTAATACTGCTGGAGGTGACACTATCAATGGGCTGAGCAACCTCAACTTTGATCCCGATAACTTCACCTCAGGGCAGGCTGCCAGTGAAGATCAATTGAAGCAAGTCAGTGATATCGCCAACACCGGCTGGAACATTCAGGCCAATGGAGACATAGCGACTAACGTAGCGCCTGATGATACTGTCCAGATGCTCAATGGCAAGAATATCGAGATTACCCGCAATGGCACTGACATTACCGTCGCCACCGCTGACAGTGTGGCCTTTGATGATGTGACCATCACCGGTGGCCCGACGCTAAACGACAATGGCATTGATATGGGCGGCGATACCATCACCAACCTGGGCGATCCGGTGAATGCTGGCGATGCAGTCAATCTTGATTACTTCGATGCCAACCGCGCCCACTACTACAGCGTCAACGACGGCGGCACCATTGGTGGCAACTACAACAACGATGGCGCGACGGGCTTAAATGCTATTGCCTCTGGCGTTGATGCTTCCGCCAGCGGTGAGGATTCGGTAGCACTGGGCTTTGGCGCTAGTGCACCAATTCGCGGTAGCCTCGCTCTGGGCAGTGGCTCGGTAGTGGATCGTGCCTTAGCTCCGGACTCCGGTTTTATCCCCGCAGGGTCAGCAACGATTGAGTTCAATACCACCGATAAAGAACTGCTTGGTGCGATCTCGGTGGGTGATGATGACTCCTACCGCCAGATCACCAACGTTGCCGACGGCACGCAAGCACAAGACGCGGTGACGGTGCGCCAGTTACAAGGAGCGGTTGGCTCTGTGATTGAGAGTGGCACTAAGTATTTCCGTGCCAACTCCACTGCGCCAGATGCGGCTGCGGTAGGTAACGATAGCATTGCCGTTGGCCCGACCACTGTGACGAATGGCGATAACGGCATCGGCATGGGTAACGGCGCGATTGTCGGCCAAATGGCCCCTGGCGGCACTGCGATTGGTAACAATGCCGAAGTCATGCTCTCTGATGGCATAGCGTTCGGCACCAATGCTCTCTCTGAAGCCCAGCAGGGGATTGCCCTGGGCGCAGGCGCCACGGTGAGTCACGATCAAAGTGTCGCGCTGGGCAGTAACAGCAGCACAGAGGATGCGGTGGGCACCAGCGGCGTTACGATTGCGGGTGATAGCTACACCTTCGCTGGCACCACACCCGATAGCACGGTGAGCATTGGCAGTGTAGGCAACGAGCGTACGCTGACCAATGTAGCCGCAGGCCGCGTGAGTGAGACCAGTACGGATGCTATCAATGGCAGCCAACTGTTTGCTTCTAATCAAGCGATTGAAGAGGTGAAAGCTACGGCTAACGCTGGTTGGAACCTAAGCACCGAAAATGGCGCGGCAAGTAATGTGGCACCGAATAGTGAAGTCAATCTGCGTAATACAGATGGCAACATCATAATCAGCCAGACTAGTAATAACGGCCGCGAGGAGGTGACCTTTGATCTGGGTGATGATATGGCGATTGGCAACAGCCTCACCGTTGGTCAAGACGGGCCTGTCATTAGTGACGAAGGCATTACTAACCTGTCCGAAGGCGATATATCAGTAGAGAGCCAAGATGCGATCAACGGATCGCAACTCTATGCGACTAACCAATGGATTGAAGCGCTAGAGAATAGCGTTACGAATGTGGTGGGTGACGGAAGCGATGACTACACCACCAACAACGGTCGTGGTATTCGCTACGTGCGTACCAACGACAGTGGCTTAGCCGTGAGCGATGCCTTTGCCCAAGGAGAAGGTTCCACCGCCGTGGGCTATGAGGCTGTTGCCTCAGCAGATCGCTCACTGGCGATGGGCTACGACGCGATTGCTTCGCACCAAGGTAGCGTAGCGCTAGGGGAAGGTGCTCGTACTGCAGAAGCGGTTGGCACCGCATCGGTTGACATTGCAGGCCAAACGTACCAGTTCGCGGGTGCCTCCCCCGTCGCCACCGTTAGCGTTGGCAGTATGGGCAGCGAGCGTACCATCACCAACGTTGCGGCAGGTCGTATCACCGCCGATAGCACCGATGCCATTAATGGTAGCCAGCTCTATGCCGCGATGGACTTTATGGGCAGCCTGGACGATCGTCTGACGATTGTTGAAGGTGGCACGGGTGGCGGTGGAGCAGACGGCGCTGTCATGTATGACCGCGATGACAACGGTGATATCAACTACGACAGTATTACGCTGGAAGGTGAAGATGGCACCAAGCTGACGAACGTTGCGGATGGCGACATCAGCAACGATAGCTCCGATGCGATTAACGGCAGTCAGTTGCACGATACCAACCAGAATGTGGCTAACAACACCACCAATATTGCTGACAACAGCCAGCGCATTACCAACAACGAAGGGAATATTGCCGACAACAGCCAGCGTATTACCACGAATGAAAACAGCATCACGGATATCAACGAAACGCTGGGGCTAGGGTTGAACTTTGGCGCTGATGAAGGTGATACGGTTAACCGCCAGCTGGGTGATACGGTGGCGATCACTGGTGATGACAATATCACGACCAAGACAACCGATGACGGTGTACAGATAACGATGAACCGTGATTTGGATGTAGATAGTGTCACCACCGGCAACACCACGGTTAATAACGACGGTGTCAGCATTAAAGATGGCCCGAGCATGACGATTAACGGCATTGATGCCGGTGGCACTACCATCACCAACGTCGCACCGGGTGTTAATGAGAGCGATGCGGTCAATGTAGGGCAGATGAACGAGCTTGGCCGCCGCTTCCAGAACGAGATCGTCAACGTGAATGGCCGTATCGACAGCGTCGAACGCAACGCCAATGCGGGCTCTGCCAGTGCGATTGCCGCTTCCACGGTGCCGCAAGCCTGGATGCCCGGTAAGAGCATGATTGGTGTAGGGGCAGGTACTTATGGCGGTGAGTCGGCGGTATCGGTCGGTATCTCGCGCCTTTCTGACAATGGTCGCTGGGTGATTCAAGGCAAGGTGACGGGTGACTCGCAAAGCAACTTCGGCGCAGGTATTGGCGCTGGCTGGCACTGGTAAAGGAGAACGACGTGAATAACTCTAGTAACTCTCTTAGTCACTATTTTAGCGACTATGTGATGAACAAGGCGGCCCTTGGGGCCGCCAGTATCGCCGCCGTTCTCATGTTGGCGGGCTGCGCTAGCTCGCCTAACAACGACAGTGCAGAGCTAGGTGACGCGAATGATGGCTTTCCGGCGCTAGCGGACAACTGGTATGACGGCGGGCAGTTTGTCGATCCGGATAGCGTGCTGCGCATTGCAGAAGGGCAAAACAAAGAGCAAGTACGACAGCTCATTGGTAACCCCCATTACGCAGAAGGGTTCTTTGGCGTTCGAGAGTGGAACTACGTGTTCAACCTGTACACGGGTAACGGCAATGAGTACATCACCTGCCAATACCAAGTGCACTATGGCGATGATATGGCGTTAGAGAGTACGCGTTGGCGAAATGCGCAGTGTCCGGGGTTACTGATGCCCATCGAAGTAGAAGAGATCGCAGCTGAACCGCGCGAAGAGAAATTAACCTTATCAGGCGATGTACTATTTGAGTTTGATAGCGATACGCTAACGTTGGAGGGACAGCGTGCTTTAGAGCGGGTGTCAGAGATGGTGGGCGATGCCTACTCATCACCCAATATACTCGTTGTTGGCTACACGGATCGATTTGGTAAGGAGCAGTATAATCTTAACTTATCTCAGGCACGTGCGGAGGCGGTTGGCAGTTATCTAGTATCGCAAGGAATAGAGAGGCGTAACTTAACACTGCTAGGAAGAGGAGAGGTTGATCCTATCGTTAACTGCCCAGGCCAAGTAGCCACGCCAAGCGTGAAGGCGTGCTTGAAACCTAATCGCAGAGTGGAAATAACGCTTCAATAGGCACGCTAGTCAGTCAATAATAGCTCGCCCCAAAAACCACGATACTCAGGCTTATTAAAGCATGAGCATTGTGGTTTTTTTATTGGAGAAAAGGGAATGTATAAAGTTGCTTCTTAGCGCTATAGGTCTGTGTGCCTCGCCTGAACTCAATTGAATTAAGTGTCTTTCGACAGGAGGGAGTGTGAACAATTGTAAGATTGGCAGTGCTGTCTAGGTAAGATTAGTTAACGATTTATTAATGTTAAACTGATTATAGCTATTTTTCTATCATGATTAATTCGAATGGATTGTTGTTTTTTTTTTTGTGTTTAACAATGTGGATGGTTAAGTGATTGTATGTTTTTTTTATTTTTTTCAATGGCTTGGGAATATTTTTTGGCTGGTGGTGAATGGGGTTGAATAGCGTTGATGAGTGATCTTCATAGTGATGTTAATTGCTAAAAAAAGAAAACTATTAAAATTTGTGAATCAACGCCTCACCTAAACTAATTTATATGTTTTTCTGAGTGTTAACAATATTGAACTTGTATTGAGGTAGTACTTGCCTAAGTAAGAGAATGTATCCACTAAGAAAGTACCTTGAGCAAAATCGCTACCTTCTGCGCTTTAGCGCAGTGGCTGGCGGTTACATGAATTGGTCGTTTGTTTGTAGCTGCGTTGTGAATGTTCCGGTTGTTTAGTGGCATTTAGCGGTTGCTGGGTCGGAAAAGTGTTGCGCTGGGTTAGGAGTTGCTTCTGAGCATCAACATTGAGCCGAAATGACCAAGGCAAAGGGAGCTGAGAGAGGCAGTTACACCTCCTCACCAAATAATTAGTGGAGTTCTAGATAATGAATAACGTGTTTCGACTAATTTGGAACCGGACCCTTGGTCGGTTAGTAGTCGCCTCAGAAGCTTCTCGAGCTAAAAGCAAAGCCGGAAGTTGCCAAGGATTAGTGGCTGGGTTAGTCGTTAGTGGGCTTGTTTCGCTGTCTCCATCCGCATCTGCGGCGGTGGGCATAGCTGGGGGAACTGGGACTGGAACAGCAATATCACAGTGCACTGGTGGCACTCAAGCGAATGCTGGTGACTTTAGCGCTATCGCAATTGGCTGCGAAGCTGTGGCTTCTAGTAGTGGGGACGTTGTTGCTATAGGTACCAAAGCGATCGCTGATGGTGCCAGCTCGATTGCAATAGGTAGAAATGCCCGAACTAACGCAGGGACAGGTGATACACACAGCATAGCGATTGGGGATTCAGCCGAGGCTTGGGGGCAAAGTATTGCTTTGGGGGTGCAGGCCACCGCGGATCAAGGGACCAATAATATTGATCGCTCTAGTATAGCGATTGGCGCAAAATCCCTTGTGGATGATGATAGTGATACGAGTGTAGCAATAGGAGTTCAAGCGAAAGTAATAGGCGGTGAAGAAGCGGTGGCTCTAGGGGCTCGAGCGTTCTCCTCGGCCGACTTGGGGGTGGCTATTGGAACAGATTCGAGTGTGGGAGCGGCAGGTGCTATAGCGCTGGGCTTCGGCGCCACGGCGGGCAACGCTGATAGCGTAGCTCTGGGCAGTAATGCCGTAACTGCAGCGGCGGTGGGTACTGCTAATACCACTATACGTGGTACGACCTACACATTCGCTGGCACCGCACCGACGGGCACGGTGAGCGTAGGCGATGTGAGTAGTGAGCGTACCCTCACCAACTTGGCAGCTGGTCGCATCTCGGCCAATAGCACCGATGCCATCAACGGCAGCCAGCTGTACGCCACTAATCAGGCGATTGAAGATATTTCCGTGACTGCCGGCACTGGTTGGGATCTGACCGCCAATGGTGAAGCCTCGGGTGAGAACATTGCGCCTGGTGAAACCGCCGACTTCAGTGAAGGCAAGAACATCGCGATTACCCGTACAAGTAACAGCATTGAAGTAGCCACGGCAGATGATGTCGACTTCTCGAATATCAATGTCACCAACCAGCTGGATGTCGCGGGTGATACTAATATCGGCGGCAACACGACGATTAACGGCGACACCACAGTGAAGGGCGACACCTATCTGGGTGATAACTTCAAGGTCGTCAATAACGAAGCCTTTTACGACGGCGCGATCACTGAAAACACTCACATCGTTAACAAAGAGTATGTGGACGGTGGCATTGGTGACCTGGCTAACACCCCGATTACTTTCGCTGGTGATACTGGCACAACGGATCGTAAGCTAGGTGACGAACTGAATGTCGTGACCAGCAATGCCAACCTCAGCACCGAAGTGACTGACGACGAGACGCTTGTTATTGCGATGAGCGATGACCTGGAAGTCAACAGCGTCACCACCAACTCACTAGGCGTAACCAACAACGCCACCATCGGCGGCACACTGAACGTGACTGGCCAGACCACCTTGAACGGCGGCCTGGATATGGCGGGCAATAAGATCACCAACGTTGCGCCAGGAACGGATGGCACTGACGCGGTGAATGTTGATCAGCTAACCGACGTTAGTGATGTGGCCAACAAAGGCTGGGATCTGACGGCCAATGGTGAAGCCACTGGCGAAAATATCGCCCCCGGTGAAACCGCTGACTTCACGCAAGGTAAGAACATTGCGATTACTCGAACGGGTAACAGTATTGAAGTGGCTACTGCGGATGATGTCGAGTTCACGAACGTCGAGGTAACTGAGAACCTGAACGTCGCGGGCGATACGAATATCGCAGGTGACACTATCATTGGTGGCAGCACTATCATTAATGAAAACCTGACGGTGGAAGGCACCACCCAACTGGGCGACAACTTCTTCGTTAACAATGAAGGTAATGTCACCTATGACGGTGATATTACAGAAAATAATCACATTACCAACAAGCAGTATGTGGATAACTCAGTGACCGAGCTGGGGGATACGCCGTTGACGTTTGCGGGCGATAGCGGCACACCGTTCGAGCGCAAGCTGGGTGAGCAGACCAACGTTAAAGGTGGCAGCACCGGTACCTTGACTGATGGCAACATTGGCGTAGTGGCCGACGGTACCGATACGCTCCAAGTCAAGCTAGCTGAAAATATTGATCTGGGGACGAACGGCAGTGTTGTGATGGGGGATACCACCGTTAATAACAACGGCCTGACCATCGCGGGTGGTCCCAGCATCACCAATACGGGCATTGATGCGGGCAACACCACCATCACCAATGTTGCGCCAGGTGTTAACGGCACGGATGCGGTGAATGTTGATCAGCTAACCGACGTTAGTGATGTGGCCAACAAAGGCTGGGATCTGACGGCCAATGGTGAAGCCACTGGCGAAAATATCGCCCCCGGTGAAACCGCTGATTTTAGCGAAGGCAAGAACATTGCGATTACCCGTACAAGTAACAGCATTGAAGTTGCAACTGCGGATGATGTCGAGTTCACGAATGTGGAGGTGACTGAGAACCTGAACGTCGCGGGCGATACGAATATCGCA
Organism: Halomonas sp. MS1; assembly: GCF_024182575.1. Classification (NCBI taxonomy): domain Bacteria; kingdom Pseudomonadati; phylum Pseudomonadota; class Gammaproteobacteria; order Oceanospirillales; family Halomonadaceae; genus Halomonas; species Halomonas sp. MS1. The sequence continues at coordinate 594,472 of NZ_CP098926.1, read as the reverse complement.
GGTGACACTATCATTGGTGGCAGCACTACCATTAATGAAAACCTGACGGTGGAAGGCACCACCCAACTGGGCGACAACTTCTTCGTTAACAATGAAGGTAATGTCACCTATGAGGGTGACATCACCGAAGGCGACCACATCACCAACAAGACCTATGTCGATGGTTTGGGCGACGACCTCGTTGCCGAAGGCCTCAACTTCGCGGGTAACGACGGTGTTGTGATCCACAAAGACCTGGGTGAGCAGCTCAACATCGTTGGCGGCATGACCGATCTGACGGCAGATGCTGCCTCGGCCGAGAACCTACGTACGGTTCAGAACGCAGAAGGCGATCTTGAAGTCCAGCTGTCGAAAAACCTGACCAACCTGGAAAGCGTCGACTCGACCACGGTCAACGTCACCGAAGAACTGACGGTGGCCAACAACACCACTATCAATGAAGGTGGCATTACCACCAACAACGTCGATATCACCGAAAACCTCACGGTGGCAGGTGAGACCCAACTAGGCGACAACTTCTTCGTAACTAACGAAGGCAATGTCACCTACGATGGCGATATCACCGAAGGCAACCACATCACCAACAAGACCTATGTCGATGGTTTGGGCGACGACCTCGTTGCCGAAGGCCTCAACTTCGCGGGTAACGACGGTGTTGTGATCCACAAAGACCTGGGTGAGCAGCTCAACATCGTTGGCGGCATGACCGATCTGACGGCAGATGCTGCCTCGGCCGAGAACCTACGTACGGTTCAGAACGCAGAAGGCGATCTTGAAGTCCAGCTGTCGAAAAACCTGACCAACCTGGAAAGCGTCGACTCGACCACGGTCAACGTCACCGAAGAACTGACGGTGGCCAACAACACCACTATCAATGAAGGTGGCATTACCACCAACAACGTCGATATCACCGAAAACCTCACGGTGGCAGGTGAGACCCAACTAGGCGACAACTTCTTCGTAACTAACGAAGGCAATGTCACCTACGATGGCGATATCACCGAAGGCAACCACATCACCAACAAGACCTATGTCGATGGTTTGGGCGACGACCTCGTTGCCGAAGGCCTCAACTTCGCGGGTAACGACGGTGTTGTGATCCACAAAGACCTGGGTGAGCAGCTCAACATCGTTGGCGGCATGACCGATCTGACGGCAGATGCTGCCTCGGCCGAGAACCTACGTACGGTTCAGAACGCAGACGGCGATCTTGAAGTCCAGCTGTCGAAAAACCTGACCAACCTGGAAAGCGTCGACTCGACCACGGTCAACGTCACCGAAGAACTGACGGTGGCCAACAACACCACTATCAATGAAGGTGGCATTACCACCAACAACGTCGATATCACCGAAAACCTCACGGTGGCAGGTGAGACCCAACTAGGCGACAACTTCTTCGTAACCAACGAAGGCAATGTCACCTACGATGGCGATATCACCGAAGGCAACCACATCACCAACAAGACCTATGTCGATGGTTTGGGCGACGACCTCGTTGCCGAAGGCCTCAACTTCGCGGGTAACGACGGTGTTGTGATCCACAAAGACCTGGGTGAGCAGCTCAACATCGTTGGCGGCATGACCGATCTGACGGCAGATGCTGCCTCGGCCGAGAACCTACGTACGGTTCAGAACGCAGACGGCGATCTTGAAGTCCAGCTGTCGAAAAACCTGACCAACCTGGAAAGCGTCGACTCGACCACGGTCAACGTCACCGAAGAACTGACGGTGGCCAACAACACCACCATCAATGAAGGTGGCATTACCACCAACAACGTCGATATCACCGAAAACCTCACTGTGGCAGGTGAGACCCAACTAGGCGACAACTTCTTCGTAACCAACGAAGGTGATGTCACCTACACCGGTGACATCACCGAAGGCGAACACATCACCAACAAGACCTACGTCGATGGTTTGGGCGACGACCTCGTTGCCGAAGGCCTCAACTTCGCGGGTAACGACGGTGCTGTGATCCACAAAGACCTGGGTGAGCAGCTCAACATCGTTGGCGGCATGACCGATCTGAAGGCAGATGCTGCCTCGGCCGAGAACCTGCGCACGGTTCAGAACGCCGACGGCGATCTTGAAGTCCAGCTGTCGAAAAACCTGACCAACTTGGAAAGCGTCGACTCGACCACGGTCAACGTCACCGAAGAACTGACGGTGGCCAACAACACCACCATCAATGAAGGTGGCATTACCACCAACAACGTCGATATCACCGAAAACCTCACTGTGGCAGGTGAGACCCAACTAGGCGACAACTTCTTCGTAACCAACGAAGGTGATGTCACCTACACCGGTGACATCACCGAAGGCGAACACATCACCAACAAGACCTACGTCGATGGTTTGGGCGACGACCTCGTTGCCGAAGGCCTCAACTTCGCGGGTAACGACGGTGTTGTGATCCACAAAGACCTGGGTGAGCAGCTCAACATCGTTGGCGGCATGACCGATCTGACGGCAGATGCTGCCTCGGCCGAGAATCTGCGCACGGTTCAGAACGCCGACGGCGATCTTGAAGTCCAGCTGTCGAAAAACCTGACCAACTTGGAAAGCGTCGACTCGACCACGGTGAACGTCACCGAAGAACTGACGGTGGCCAACAACACCATCATCAATGAAGGTGGCATTACCACCAACAACGTCGATATCACCGAAAACCTCACGGTGGCAGGTGAGACCCAACTAGGCGACAACTTCGTCGTCAACAACGACGGTAACGTCACCTACACCGGTGACATCACCGAAGGCGAACACATCACCAACAAGACCTACGTCGATGGTTTGGGCGACGACCTCGTTGCCGAAGGCCTCAACTTCGCGGGTAACGACGGTGTTGTGATCCACAAAGACCTGGGTGAGCAGCTCAACATCGTTGGCGGCATGACCGATCTGAAGGCAGATGCTGCCTCGGCCGAGAACCTGCGCACGGTTCAGAACGCCGACGGCGATCTTGAAGTCCAGCTGTCGAAAAACCTGACCAACCTGGAAAGCGTCGACTCGACCACGGTGAACGTCACCGAAGAACTGACGGTGGCCAACAACACCACTATCAATGAAGGTGGCATTACCACCAACAACGTCGATATCACCGAAAACCTCACGGTGGCAGGTGAGACCCAACTAGGCGACAACTTCGTCGTAACCAACGAAGGCAATGTCACCTACGATGGCGATATCACCGAAGGCAACCACATCACCAACAAGCAGTACGTGGATAACTCAGTGACCGAGTTGGGCGATACGCCACTGACGTTTGGTGCCAACGAAGGTGAAGACACTGAGCGCCGTTTGGGCGATCGTCTCGACATCGTGGGCGAAGCCGATGATGAAGGTCACAGCAACATCATCACCAAGGTGACTAATGAAGAAACACTGGAGTTGGCGCTGAATGCCGACTTGAACGTCGACAACAGCATCACCGTGGGCGAGACTTTTATTGATGGTGACAGCGTTACCACCAATAACATGACGGTGAACGAGAGCCTGACGGTTGAGGGTGACACCTATCTGAACGAGAACCTATACGTCGACGGCAGCACCACTATCAACGAAAACTTGACGGTAGAAGGCACCACCCAACTGGGCGATAACTTCTTCGTTAACAACGAAGGTAACATCACCTACGACGGCGACGTCACCGAGAACAACCACATCACCAACAAGCAGTATGTGGATAACACGGTCAGCGAAGTGGCGGATACACCGTTAACGTTTGGTGCTGATGAAGGTGAAGACACTGAACGCCGCTTGGGCGACCGTATTGATATTGTGGGCGAAGCCGATGATGAAGGTCACAGCAACATCATTACCAAAGTGACTGATGAAGAAACACTGGAATTGGCTCTGAATGCTGACTTGAACGTCGACAACAGCATCACCGTGGGCGAGACCTTTATTGATGGTGACAGTGTTACCACCAATAACATGACGGTGAATGAGAGCCTGACGGTGGAAGGTATCACTCAACTGGGCGATAACTTCTTAGTTAACAACGAGGGTAACGTCACCTACGACGGAGACATCACTGAAAACAACCACATCACCAACAAGAGCTACGTTGATAACAGCGTGACTAAGTTGGGGGATACGCCGCTGACGTTTGGTGCTGATGAAGGTGATGACACTGAACGCCGATTGGGCGACCGTCTCGATATCGTAGGCGAAGCCGGTGACGAGGGGCACAGCAACATCATCACCAAGCTGAGCGATGATGAGACGTTGGAATTGGCGCTAAACGATGATCTGCAAGTAGGTAATAGCATCACCGTCAGTGAAAGTGGTCCTGTCATTAGTGTCGAGGGTATCGATATGAGTGATACTAAGATCACTAACTTGGCAGAAGGCGATGTATCTGCGGATAGTAAAGATGCAGTTAATGGTTCTCAGCTTTATCAGCTAGAAAGCATCGTGACGAACGTGACTGGCGATATTAGTAATGAATATATTACTGAAAATGGCTTAGGTATTCGCTACGTGCGCACCAACGACACTGGACTTGAAGTAAGCGATGCCTTTGCCCAAGGAGAAGGTTCCACCGCCGTGGGCTACGAGGCTGTGGCCTCTGCAGATCGCGCACTGGCGATGGGCTACGACGCTATTGCCTCGCATCAAGGTAGCGTAGCGCTAGGGGAAGGCGCTCGCACTGCAGAAGCGGTTGGTACCGCATCGGTAGACATTGCAGGCCAAACGTACCAGTTTGCAGGTGCTTCTCCCGTCGCCACCGTCAGCGTTGGCAGTGTGGGCAGCGAGCGCACCATCACCAACGTGGCGGCAGGGCGTATCACCGCGGATAGCACCGATGCCATTAATGGTAGCCAGCTCTATGCCGCGATGGACTTTATGGGCAGCCTGGATGATCGTCTGACGATTGTTGAAGGTGACACGGGTGGCGGTGGCGCAGACGGCGCTGTCATGTATGACCGCGATGACAACGGTGATATCAACTACGACAGCGTTACGCTGGCAGGTGAAGATGGCACCAAGCTGACGAACGTTGCGGATGGCGATATCAGCAATGATAGCTCCGATGCGATTAACGGCAGCCAGTTGCACGATACCAACCAGAATGTGGCTAACAATACCACCAATATTGTTGACAACAGCCAGCGTATTACCAACAACGAAGGGAATATCGCCGACAACAGCCAGCGTATTACCACGAATGAAAACAGCATCACGGATATCAACGAAACGCTGGGGCTAGGGTTGAACTTTGGCGCTGATGAAGGTGATACGGTTAACCGCCAGCTGGGTGATACGGTGGCGATCACCGGTGATGACAATATCACGACCAAGACAACCGATGACGGTGTACAGATAACGATGAACCGTGATTTGGATGTAGATAGTGTCACCACCGGCAACACCACGGTTAATAACGACGGTGTGAGCATTAAAGATGGCCCGAGCATGACGGTTAACGGCATTGATGCGGGTGGCACCACTATCACCAACGTCGCACCGGGTGTTAATGAGAGCGATGCGGTCAATGTAGGGCAGATGAACGAGCTTGGCCGTCGCTTCCAGAACGAGATCGTCAACGTGCATGGTCGTATCGACAGCGTCGAACGCAACGCGAATGCGGGCTCTGCCAGTGCGATTGCCGCTTCCACGGTGCCGCAAGCCTGGATGCCCGGTAAGAGCATGATTGGTGTCGGGGCAGGTACTTATGGCGGTGAGTCGGCGGTATCGGTCGGTATCTCGCGCCTTTCTGACAATGGTCGCTGGGTGATTCAAGGCAAGGTGACGGGTGACTCGCAAAGCAACTTCGGCGCAGGTATTGGCGCTGGCTGGCACTGGTAAAGGAGAACGACGTGAACAACCTTCGTAACACAATGATGAACAAGGCGGCCCTTGGGGCCGCCAGTATCGCCGCCGTTCTCGTTTTAGCGGGCTGTGCTAGCTCGCCTAACAGCGACCGTGCAGAGCTAGGTGAAGTGGATGATGGCTTTCCAGCGCTAGCGGACAACTGGTATGACGGGGGCCAGTTTGTCGATCCGGATAGCGTGCTGCGCATTGCAGAAGGGCAAAGCAAAGACCAAGTACGGCAGCTAATCGGCAATCCCCATTACGCTGAAGGGTTCTTTGGCGTTCGAGAGTGGAACTACGTGTTCAACCTGTACACGGGCAATGGCAATGAGTACATCACCTGCCAATACCAAGTGCACTATGGCGATGACATGACATTAGAAAGCACCCGTTGGCGAAATGCCCAGTGTCCGGCGTTACTGATACCCATCGAAGTAGAAGAGATCGCCGCTGAACCGCGCGAAGAGAAATTAACCTTATCAGGTGACGTGTTATTTGATTTTGATAGCGACACGCTAACGTTAGAAGGGCAGCGAACCGTCGATCAGGTAACTCAGGCAATTACAAATGACTTTGTAAATCCGAGTATATCGATTGCGGGTTATACAGACCGCTTTGGTAATGAAGCTTATAACTTAGCATTATCTAACTCTCGTGCTGAGACCGTGGGAGCCCGTATGGCAACCCGAGGTGTGCACCGCTCAAATATTATGACGGCTGGCCATGGTATGGCAGATCCTGTTGTTGAGTGCCCAGGGAGGATTGCAACGCCAAGTGTGACTGAGTGTTTGCGACCGAATAGACGAGTTGAAATCACGGTTACTGAGACGTCTCGTTAGTTGCTAATTTAGTTAATTAGTACTAAAAATTAATTACTAATGGTGGGGGATGTTACCCCCTGCCTTTTAAAAACTAGAAACTAGGAACTTAATAATGAAGTATGTTGGCTATCTCACGACGTTCGTAGCAGCAGTTGTGGCGGCAGTTGGTCTATCTGTATTCAGTATGGGAGTCATGGCGGAGCAGCAAGAGCAACAGCAACCAGCTAAGGAGTCAGTGGATCAAAGCTCGATATGTGTAGCAGTAAGTGACGAACAAGCGCTAGAGTGTCCGGAAGGTGGCCTATTTTTAGCACGTTTGGTCGTTAGTGAAAATGACTTGCAAAACCCACTGTTACTTGAAAACCGTGTGCTTAACACCATGGCTCTTTTCTGTGATACCAACTTTGAAATTCAACATACAAACACGGGTGTACTTTGTGTACTGACCCATGAGCGTGTCGGTATGCCAGCTGAAGATGTTAACGCTATTGAAGCAGTTGAAGAAGAGTCAGTTGCAGAAGAGTCAGTTGAAGACTGATATCTCATCGTAAATTGAAATAATATTATTGCTTTAATCTAATAAATTAATTAAAGAGGTCGTTTTATATGAGCAAACAGCGTGCGACAGGTTCAGCAAAAAGCAGTGCAGTTAGTAAAAGTGAAGCCACTCAAAACGACAAAAACGTAACTGCTAACGAAAGTGAATCTGCGGTTGCCGTCGGTGAGCAAGCAGCACAGCCAACGGTCACGATAGACGGTAAAAAGTACACGCTTGAAAGCCTGGGACAACAGGGGCGCGAACAGCTTCAGAACTTGCGAGTAACTGATCAAGAACTACAGCGTTTACAAGATCAACTGGCTATTACGCAAACGGCTCGTAATACTTATGCCCGTATTTTGGCAGAAGTGACGCAGTCGGTAACGCCAGTGAAGTAATCTTGTAAGCTGTGAGATTGCTCAATTTTGTTGAATGCCCGGTAGGCGAGAGTCTATCGGGCTTTTGTGAAGGAAGGCCTAAGTATGAGGATACTACCCTGGTTGAGCCTTGTTTTTGTCGGGATTAGCACGCTAGCCAGTGCGGATTATGAGGCAGGGCTTAACGAATACCAACGTGGTCATTACGCCTCCGCTATTCATGAGTGGCGTACGGCTGCTGAGCGAGGTGATGGGCAGTCTCAGTTTGCGTTAGGCATGATGTTTGAGCGTGGAGAAGGGATTGGCGAAGATAAGAACGAAGCCTATAAGTGGTATCGTTTAGCAGCAGATAACGGAGAATCTGATGCTCAAATGCGTCTTGCTGAGTTGTTTCTTCGCGAAGAAATTGACGGTAAGGGGCCTGCAGATGCTGTTGAGTGGCTCGAAAAAGCCGCAGAGGCGAGCGATGCCGCAGCGCAATTTCAGCTAGGGCTACTATATCTTGAGGGGGTGGGGGTAGAGGAAGACCCTGCGCTGGCAGCGCGTTGGTTTGAACTTGCAGCCGAACAAGGCCATGTGCCTGCTCAGAATAACCTTGGTAGCCTTTATGAGAATGGGCGCGGTGTAGGGCAAAGCTTTAGCCGAGCATTTGAATGGTACGAACGGGCTGCTAAGCAGAATGATTCCTTTGCCCAGAATAATCTAGGGGCTTTGTATGCCCGAGGCCGTGGTGTCGATCGCAATTATGCGTGGGCGGTGTTCTGGTTTGCGAATGCGGCGCGAGGCGGTAACGAGTTAGCGCTGGGTAATATTAGGGAAAGTCGCGAACACCTTGAGCAAAAAACGGTAGCTGCCAGCCGTATTAATATTCGTGCGGGTAATGGTACAAATCATCAGCGTATTACCCAGTTGGACCAAGGGACTAGCGTCTATGTACTGGGCAGTGTGGATGGCTGGAGCCACATTTATTTTGAGGGCGAGCAGGGGCCAATGCTGGGGTGGGTATCCAATACGCTTATTGAATGATTTTTTTGATATGAACGAGTGTTGTTTGAGCAACGAGTACATTACTGAGCATACCTATGCGCATTGAGGGTGGTGGCGTTATGAATATAAAAAGTAGTGGGAGTCGCCCGAAAACTAAGTCGCTGCTGCGGTATTTTTCAAGTGTTGTGTTCGGGAGTGTTTTTTTACTGACCGGGAGTCTTTCCTACGCATCTGATACTCACCAAGTGATGCCAGGCGATACACTTTGGGACATCTCCGAATATTATTATGGCACGCCTGACGAATGGCCTGCCTTGCAGCAAGTGAATGCGATAACTGACCCCTTCAAGCTTCAGCCCGACACCCTAGTGGAACTCAGTGCTTTCGACCCTTTTCCTTTGTCAGTTCTATACCGTTCGGGTGATGCATGGTTAGTTGAAGAGAACAGTGAAAGCCTTTTGATGAGTGGTGACCTTATTGAGGTTGGCTCTGTTATTCAAACTGGCCCAGGCTCATCCTTGACCGTTCAAATGCGTGACGGCGCTAGAGCGGTGGTACCTTCTAATTCACGCATTGTGTTAAAGCGTGAAGGTGAGAGAGGTATCACGTTTCAATTAGAGCAAGGAGAGGTGGAGTCCTATGTGCCGAAAAATCGCATGCGCAGGCGAGCATACAATATAGAAACCAATGCGGGCGTTCTAGGTGTGCGCGGTACTCACTTTCGGGCAAGCTATGCTGACGAAACACTGCTGACGTCGGTTTATGAAGGGAATGTTGCTGCTCAACACCGGGTGAATACTGCAGAAGCCTCAATAGATCAGGGCGAAGGGGCGCGTGTTGATGGAACAGGTGGTATCCAGGTCGTAGCGCTATTACCGCCACCAGAGAACGTGACTATTAGTTCGCTGCCGAATGAGGCCATACAAGTAGATATTTCGTCACCTATGCAGGGGCAGGCTTTCAGAGCACAGATAGCAAGTGATCCAAACTTTTTAACCATCATGCGTGATCAGCGGTCTCAGAGTAGCCAGATACAGTTCGTCCCGCTTTCGCCTGGGTTCTACCATGTGCGTATAGCCGCTATAGATGAGCTTGGTATTGAAGGTGAGAGCGCCATTTTCGTTATCCATCACCATGGTAATCAAGTATCCGTTAACCAGGAGGAAGACGCGTGGATATTCGAGTGGTTACATAAAGCACAAACAAACTATCGCTTGCAGTTAGCAGCTGATCACCAGTTTACCCAGGTTTTATTAAACTATGAGCCTCAAAATAACGGTCCTTTGAGGATAAGCCGTTTGCCAGGCAACGAGATATTCTGGCGTGTTGTCAGCTTGGATGAACGTACAGGTATGACCGTTGTTCTCGATACTGGAACACTAAATGACTCAGGGAAGTAACCTTTCTAGAGCATTGCATCGGCGGTTTGTGATGACATGGTGTGTGATGGGCAGCTTGTTACTGCCCATTGCTTTTTTTCTTTATAGTTTGTCTCCCTTTTTATCTGATAATTTTTTTTACGATGCCTGGCTTTCCAGGCAATCAGAGCCACCTTCTAACGATATTTTAGTTGTAGCGATTGATGAGCCCAGCCTACAAACATTGGGTCGCTGGCCTTGGCCTAGAGAGATTCACACACAGCTGATTGATCAGTTGAACACTGCGGGTGTGCACTCCATTGTTTTAGACGTCCTGCTAGTTGAGCCAAGCCGATTACCTGAAGAAGATCGGCGGCTTGCTGAAGCGATGCACCGCCATGGCAGAACTTATCTACCTATGGCACTCCTTCCTGAATCGATACTGGAAGGTAGGGCACGAGATGTATTAATCCCTCCCCCTCCATTGTTATCTGCCGCCAAAGGCGTTGGGCATATCAATGTGAAACTTGATACTGATGGAGTGGCTCGTTCAGTGGAGCTGTTGATAGAGCGCCGTGAGGATGTGTGGCCACAGCTCATGACCCTGCTTGTGGATCAAAACAAAAGCGGCGGGGCTGGTACATCAAACTGGTCAACTGAGGCGATAAGAATACCGTTTCGTGGTCCGTCTGGCTCATATCCAACGGTTTCTTACCGCGATGTATTAATGGGGTATGTACCGGCTTCTTTACTCCAAGGCCGTACTGTCTTAGTAGGCATGACTGCTCTTGGCTTGGGCGATCGTTACAATGTGTCGTTATTGTCTTCAGGTTTAATGCCGGGTGTGGAAGTGCATGCTCATTTGCTCGATGCCCTACGAAATGAAACTTATATACGCGAAGTAGATAGCTGGATAGGGGCATTTTTAGCAAGTTTGCCGATTGTGGTCTTAATGCTATTGGCTTGGTGGTTAAGGTTTCGATATTTACCGTTAGTGATGCTATCGCTCGTTGCTGGAGTGTTGTGTGCTTCTCTGATCGCTTTGAACTTTAGATGGTGGTGGCCTCCTTTTGCCAGCTTAATAGCATTGGGTATCGCCATCATTGCCATTGTTTGGCAAAGCCAGGCAGCTTTACTGTCTTGGTTTAAGCGCGAGTTGGAATTGTTATACCAAGAACCATCTATCTTGCCATTTAGGCAACCTGATGACATTCGCGGAGAGGGTGGAAAGCTTTATCAGCAGTCTCAAGCGCTTGAGTTTGCGCTAGGACGAATTGTAGAAGGGCGGCGATTTATATTAGATGCAATGCACTCATTACCGCTCCCTATCTTTATACTAAATAAGAAGGGAGAGGTGCTGCTGGCAAATAAAAAAGCATTGGCGATTTGTTGTAAGGAAGGGAAACATGCCATTGATCATATTGATGCTTTGCCATCCTTTCTAACCTTTGAAGAAGAGCGAGGCTTTTCGACTATATGGCCGCCTCAGCCAACTGGCATGAGTGATGTCAACGGCATTCAAATAGGTGGCTTATGTACTGACAGAGATGAGCATACGTATCGGCTGGAAATGGGGGAGTTATCTACAACGACAAATAGTGCTGCTGGAGGCTGGTTGGTCTGGCTGGTTGACCTGACGAGTGAAGTAGAAGCTGAAGCACAACGATCTAGTATGCTTAGTTTCTTGTCACATGACATGAAAGCTCCTCAGGCAAGAGCGCTAGCATTTCTAGAAGCCCAAAAAGATCCAGCGTCGGCCACGACACAAGCTAATTTCTATAATCATTTGGAACAGTGCCTCACGATGGGGCTTGGGATGATTAATGACTTTATTAACTTAACACGAGTTAAGTCATTTGACTTGAAAAGAGAGTTTGTGCTCTTTGAAGATGTTGTTATGGAGGTGCTCGATCAAGTTTATCCGCTAGCGAAAGTGAAAGATATTAAACTAGTCAGTGAGCTACAAGATGAAGACGGGGCTCCTGTGTTGGGTGATAAAGGCTACCTTGCAAGATCGGTATTTAACTTAATTGAAAATGCTGTTAAGTATACACTGTCTGGTGGCGAGGTTAATGTTCTTGTGTGTCGACAAGGTAAGTGGGTTGTGCTGCAGGTTTCTGATACTGGTGTTGGTATTGAGCCCGAAGAGATTAACAATATTTTTGACGACTTTACGCGCAGCGATAAAGATAGCGTGGCGGAAGGGCATGGCCTCGGACTGGCATTGGTGAAAACGGTAGTCGCTAAGCATGGCGGTGAGATTTACTGTGAAAGTGAATTTGGTAAAGGCAGTCAATTTACCATGAAGCTACCTTCTTGTGAGTTGTGAGTTGTGAGTTGTGAGTTGTGAGTTGTGAGTTGTGAGTTGTGAGTTGTGAGTTGTCGAAGTGCCAATTGTTAGTTGTTTTTTTGAATGTTGATGATATAAACGACGTTGCCTAGCTCAGGCATCTGTTGTACTTGAAAACGAATATTGACATCTCTTAACTGCATGCCATATTCCCGTTCTAGTTGTCCCTGATGGTAGGCGGGTCGTGGGTCTTGGCCTAATACTTGGGTAATGAGCCGCCTTAAGTCACTAGCATCTGCGCGTTGAGCGAGCGCAGTTTCGGCCGCTGAGGAGAATTCTACGGGGTAAAAAGGTGGCGGTGCTGGGGCAAAGCCTGAGCGTGCATTCGGAACGGCTTCAGTCCAAGGCAGGTAAGGTTTGATATCCACTACAGGTGTACCTGTCATTAAATCTGCTCCTTTGAGCAGTAGGCTTACACCATTGTGCGTATCAATACCCACTAGCTCAACAAGTGATAGCCCTAAACGATTAGGCCGATGTGTGCTACGACTCGCGAAGACCCCTATTTTTTTATTGCCACCCAGTCGGGGAGGGCGTACAAGGGGAGCCCACTCTTCGGGGCTGCGGTGAAAAATAAAGCTGATCCATAAGTGGCTAAATGCTTCTAGTCCACGAACGCTTAATGGTGTGTTGAAGGGGGGCGTTAATACCAGTGTCGCTTTCGCTGCCGTCGCTAGTCCTGGTTGGCGAGGAATGCCAAACTTATCAGGGTAGTCGCTTTCAATATAACCTATAGGGTTGATGGCAAATGACTCATTTATGGATATATCGTGCATGACACACCTTACGTGTAGATAAAAACGAAGTATAAAGCAGTCAAGCATCGAGTTGGGATGCAATGACCCGTTAAGGTGCGATAATTAAATAGTGGAGTTGTATATATGCTAAGTACTAATGTGACAAGTACTAACGCGACAAGTACTAACGCGAGCCAAACACCTTCTGCGCCCACTCCACGAATTATCTATCGTGAAGGGTTTGCCCGTGATGCAGCTGACCAAGCAGAGGTGTTTTATCACGCTGTGATGCAGGGCGCCGCTTCCCATTATGGTGTAGACGAACGCCGAGCTTGGGCGAGTGCTCTGCCACGCGAGGCAAGCGCCTGGGCGGCCAGACAAACGCTTTATACTACATTGGTCGCCAGCTGTGATGGGCGATGTGTAGGGTTTTTAGAGCTGGATGTTGCGGCCAAACGTATAGAGACACTTTATGTGTGGCCTTCACTGACTGGACGTGGGATCGGTACCACACTGTTGATACACGCTGAACGTATGTTGCTTGAGCAGGGCGTCTCGAGTGTAGAAATTGAAGCAAGTTTAGTGCTTTATGAACGTTTGATTCGCCGAGGTTTTAGCAACCTCGGCGAGCAGTGGGTAGAGCGCAGTGGCGAACTTTTGAAACGCTATCGCTTAGTCAAAAAGCTCAACGCTGTCGAAACCTGAGCACATCAAACGTCGAAGGTGTGGGTAATACGCATCGATAAATCGATCGATTTTAGGTCTTTGGTAAGTGCGCCGCTGGAAATACAGTCAACACCGGTATCGGCAATTGCCTTTAATGTTGCTGCGCCGACATTGCCAGAGGCCTCAAGTGTTGCTCGCCCACCGTTTATTTCGACGGCTACATGCAAGTCTTCTAAGGCGAAATTATCAAGCATAATAATGTCTGCCTTTGCGGCGAGTGCTTGATCAAGCTCCTCAAACGTTTCCACCTCTACCTCTACTGGCAGGTCACTTGCCAGTTTACGAGCTTGCTCAACGGCTGCCTGAATACCGCCACAAGCAGTAATATGATTCTCTTTAATTAAGAAGGCATCCCACAATCCAATGCGATGATTATGTCCACCGCCACAGGTGACTGCGTACTTTTGGGCTAGGCGCATTCCAGGCAACGTTTTACGCGTATCGAGTAGACGGACATTAGTGCCTTCAATTAAATCAACGTAATGTCGTGTTGAAGTAGCCGTGGCAGACAATGTTTGCAGCATATTTAGCGCCGCTCGCTCACCGGTCAGTAGGCTGCGAGCAGGCCCCTCTAGCTCTAAAAAACACTGATCTGCTTGAAGAGAGTCGCCGTCTGCTGCCTGCCAACGTAGCGTAACGCGGTTATCTAACCGTCGAAAAATCTCGTCTACCCAGGCAACACCACAAAGTACTGCGGGTTCACGCGTAATGATGCTGGCGGTTGCCCATTGGTTCTCAGGGATTAGCTGCGCTGTAATATCGCCAGGGCCAATGTCCTCAGCTAGTAAGCGGGCTGCGCTAGCGCGTATCTCGTCGGCAAGAGCGTTTTCATAATGCATGGCGGTGCGTTCTCTAGGCGTTATTGGGTGTGTTGGGCATTATAGTGAAAGAGAACGCCAACGTAGAGGAGAGTGTATCTGTTATGAAAAGAACAGCCTTTGAGGGGCAGTGGCCAAGCGCTAGACAAGTGGCATCGCCCAACTGCGATCAGCGCCCCAATAGTGAGGTCTCGCTACTGCTTATTCATGCGATTAGTTTGCCGCCCGGCCAGTTTAGTGGTGATGCCATTGAGGCGCTGTTTACTAACCAGCTAAATTCAGCAGAGCACCCCTTTTTTGCTGAGATTGCACATCTTAGGGTATCGGCTCACTTTCTGATTCGCCGCGATGGCGAGTGCTTACAGTTTGTTGATACAGATCATCGCGCTTGGCATGCCGGGCGCTCATTCTGGTTGGATCCGTATCAAAAGGCGTGGCGAACAGCCTTAAATGACTTTTCAGTGGGTATTGAATTGGAAGGTGACGACGTGACCCCCTTTACCAAAGCGCAATATCAAAGGTTAGTAGCGGTAACTCAGTGGCTAATAGCGCGCTACCCACAGCTGGATAAGTCGCGTATTACCGGTCATGCCCACGTGGCTCCACTGCGTAAAACTGATCCAGGACCAGCCTTTGATTGGGCTTATTATTTTCAGCAGTTAGATGCTTAGCGCCGGGCTAATAAATTCGTCAAAGAACGTTGTAAACTTAATTAAGTGCTTCACTCGTAAGTAAATAAAACGGTAGTTTGGCTACATTTTTGAGCGTTTGGTAGATGCATCTAAAGTCTTACTGTTTTTTTATGTTGCGGTGCAATAGTCTGTTTTCGATAGCCTTTTAGGGCTTGCTGGAATTGGCAGAGTGACGACTTTGCGGTATCTTCTCATATACAAAAGGCTAACTTTTACGACAATTGTGTAGCTTTACTACATCGAAAAGTACGTAGCTTGTTGAATGTAGAAAGAAAACATCTACACGGCGCTTAGGCGTCGGCGTTTTATCGGCCTGTGGTGGCTAAACACCGCAGCCGCCCCAGGCCCTAAGGGTTGGCGGGGCTCATTGTCATTTATCGTCATTCGGAGAGACCTCTATGAGTCTGGAGACAAGAGAAGATCTCGATCCGCTCGAAACCACGGAGTGGCTGGAATCCCTGGAATCAGTACTGGATCGTGAGGGCGAAGATCGTGCCCGCTACCTGATGACCCGCTTGGCGGATCGCCTGCGCCGGGACGGGATGAAGGTACCCTTCTCGGTGACAACCCCGCACCGGAATACGATCCCTGTGCATCGCGAAGCACCGATGCCTGGCGATCTGTTTATGGAGCGCCGCATTCGGTCGTTGATTCGTTACAACGCCATTGCCCAGGTCATCCGTAATAACCGCGCCAACCCCGGGCTGGGCGGCCACATTGCCAGCTTTATGTCGTCGGCCACGCTGTACGATGTTGGCTTTAACCACTTCTTCCGCGCCCCCAAAGGCGACTTTGAAGGCGACCTGATTTACATCCAGGGCCACGTTGCCCCGGGTATTTACGCGCGTTCCTACTTGGAAGGCCGTTTATCAGAAGAGCAGATGGATAAATTCCGTCGCGAAGTCGACGGCGATGGCCTGTCTTCCTACCCGCACCCGTGGCTGATGCCGGACTACTGGCAGTTCCCCACGGTGTCCATGGGCCTTGGCCCGATTCAGGCCATCTATCAAGCCCACGTGATGAAGTACCTGCATCACCGTGAGCTGAAAGACATGTACGACCGTAAGATCTGGTGTTTCATGGGCGACGGCGAGTGTGATGAGCCGGAGTCACTGGGCGCGATTTCCCTGGCCGGGCGTGAAAACCTCGATAACCTGATCTTCGTTATCAACTGCAACCTGCAGCGCTTGGACGGTCCAGTGCGTGGTAACTCCCGCGTCATGGATGAGTTCGAAGGCGTGTTCCGTGGTGCCGGCTGGAACGTCATCAAGGTCGTCTGGGGGCGTCACTGGGATCCGCTGTTCGAGAAGGACAAGAAAGGCATCCTGCAAAAACGCATGGATGAAGCGGTCGACGGTGAGTACCAGAACTACAAGGCCAACGGCGGTTCGTACACCCGTGAGCACTTCTTCGGTAAGTACCCCGAAACCGAAGCGATGGTCAACGACCTGTCCGACGAAGACATCTGGAAGCTCAACCGCGGTGGCCACGACCCGTTCAAGGTCTACGCGGCCTACCACGAAGCGGTCAACCAGACCAACGGTAAGCCCACGGTCATTCTGGCGCACACCGTCAAAGGCTACGGCATGGGCAGTGGCGATGGCGAAGCCGCCAACGAGTCTCACCAGGTCAAGAGCATGGAGTACGAGGCGTTGCGTAAATTCCGCGACCGCTTCGGTATTCCGCTCACCGACGAGCAGCTCAAAGATGTGCCTTATTACAAGCCGGAAGAAGACTCCCCCGAGCTGAAATACATGCACCTGCAGCGGGAACGCTTAAACGGCTACCTGCCGAGCCGCCGCAGTGACTTTGAGGCGCTGGAGATCCCCAGCCTGGAAGACAAAACCTTTGCCTCGCAAATGGTCGGTTCCAAAGGGCGCGAAGTCTCGACCACCATGGCGTTCGTGCGCGTGCTGAACGGCCTGGTGAAAGATAAGAAGCTCGGCAAACATGTCGTCCCGATTATTCCTGACGAAGCACGTACCTTCGGCATGGAAGGCATGTTCCGTCAGCTTGGCATCTACACCTCGGAAGGTCAGAAGTATGAGCCGGTCGATAAAGGCCAGATCATGTTCTACCGCGAGGATCAGAAAGGCCAGATTCTCGAAGAAGGGATTAGTGAAGCCGGTGCCATGTCCGCATGGATTGCCGCCGCGACCTCCTACAGCAACAACAACGTCACCCTGCTGCCGTTCTACGTCTACTACTCGATGTTCGGCTTCCAGCGCATTGGTGACTTGGCCTGGGCGGCGGGTGACCTGCAAGCCCGCGGCTTTATGGTCGGCGGCACTGCCGGGCGTACCACGCTCAACGGTGAAGGCCTGCAGCACCAGGATGGCCACAGCTTGATTCAAGCCTCCACCATCCCCAACTGCCGCAGCTACGACCCGACCTATGCCCACGAAGTGGCGGTCATCCTCCAGGATGGTCTGAAGCGCATGTTCTCCGATAAAGAGAACTGCTTCTACTACCTGACGGTGATGAACGAAAACTACGAGCACCCCGCGCTTGAGAGCGTGCCCACCGACGATATCGTCAAAGGCATGTACCTGCTCAACGAAACGCAGGGCGACAAAGGCCGCGTGCAGTTGATGGGCTCCGGCACCATCCTGCGCGAAGTCGAAGCCGCCGCGGAGCTGTTGGCCAACGACTGGGGCATTGGCGCGGATATCTGGAGCGTGACCAGCTTTAACGAGCTGCGCCGCGAAGCGCTGCTGCTGGAGCGTGAAGGCTTCCTGAACCCGGACGCTGAGGCCAACAAGCCCCACGTGACGAAGTGCCTGGAAGGCCGTGACGGCCCGGTGATTGCCTCCACCGACTACATGAAGCTCTACGCCGACCAGGTGCGTGCCTGGGTGCCCAGCGAGTACACCGTGCTGGGCACGGACGGCTTTGGCCGTTCCGACACCCGCGAGAAGCTGCGCTACTTCTTTGAAGTAGACCGCTACTTCGTCACCGTGGCGGCGCTACGCGCGCTGGCAGACCGTGGTGAGCTTGATCGCAAGCACGTCGGCGAGGCGCTGAAGAAGTATGGCATTGACGCCAACAAGCCGAACCCGCTGACCAGCTAAACCGCTGCCCGGCGGGCAAACGCCCGCCGGCTCGATCCGATTTGGAAGGAGCGCGACCTTGAGTAGCGAAATCATCAAAGTTCCCGATATCGGTGGTGACACCGATGTCGAAATCATCGAGATTGCGGTGTCAGAAGGCGACGTCATTGAAGCGGAAGACACCCTAATCACCCTGGAATCCGACAAAGCCAGCATGGACGTCCCGGCCCCGAAAGGCGGCAAGGTGCTCAAAGTGCTGGTCAAAGAAGGCGATAGCGTCTCCGAAGGCGACGACATCGTTGAGCTGGAGGTTGAAGGCGGCACAGACGGTGGCGAAGAGACGTCAGCCCCCGCGTCTGACAGCCAGCCCAACGACGCGCCAGCGAAACAAGACAAACCAACGCAGGAAGACGCCCCCGCACCGGCAGCGAAGAAAGCCAGCGGCGGCAAGCAAACGGTCGATATTAAAGTGCCTGACCTGGGCGGTTCCGACAGCGTTGAGATCATCGAAGTCGCGGTCAGCGCCGGTGATGAGGTCAACGCCGAAGACACCCTGATCACCCTGGAGTCTGACAAAGCCTCCATGGACGTGCCCAGCCCGCACGGCGGTAAGATCGTTGCGCTCACGGTTAAGGAAGGCGATACCGTCTCGGAAGGCGACGTGATCGGCCAGATGGAAATCGCTGGCGACGGCGGTGATACATCGGCTGAAGAAGACGCATCGCAAGCCGCAAGCCAAGCCAGCAGCGAGCCGGAAGCAGCGGCTGCTGAAGAACCGGCCGTTGAAGAAGATAGCGGTAGCGGTGAGCCTGAGCGCAAAGAGATTCGTGTACCTGACTTGTCGGGTTCTTCTGACGTGCCGATTATCGAAATTGGTGTGGCGGCAGGTGATGAGGTCAACGAAGAAGACCCTCTTATCACTCTGGAATCTGATAAAGCGTCGATGGACGTGCCTAGCCCTTACAAAGGCAAGCTCTTAGAGCTTACTGTGAAAGAGGGTGACACCGTCTCTGAAGGCGATGTGATTGGCTATATAGAAGTAGCCGGTGCCAAGAAGGCAGCCCCTAAAAAAGCGGCGCCGGAGAAAGCTCAGTCCTCTAGTGCCAGTCAGTCAAGTGCGAAGCCTGCCGCTTCACCAGAAGGCACGCCTAGCCCTGAAGCGCAGATGGCCTCTCATAAGCCCCGCGATGGGAAACTGGTACACGCAGGCCCCGCAGTACGCATGCTGGCACGTGAGCTCGGCGTAGACCTCGGTCTTGTTAAGCCTAGTGGCCCGAAAGATCGGGTGCTGAAAGAGGATGTGCAGGCCTACGTGAAACAGGCCATTGCCAACCAAGGTAAAGCACAAACAGCGGCTGCCCCTGCGGCGAGTGGTGGTGCGGGTATTCCCGCGATACCGGAAGTTGACTTCAGTCAGTTTGGCGACATAGAAGAGAAGCCGATGGGTCGCCTGCTGAAAATGGGCGCGACCAATCTGCACCGCAGCTGGCTTAACGTGCCTCACGTGACGCAGTTCGATGAGGCCGACATTACCGAGCTTGAAAGCTTCCGTAAGGCCATGAAAGCCGAGGCTGAAGCCCAGGGCGCCAAGCTGACACCGTTGCCGTTTATGGTCAAAGCCTGTGCCTTTGCACTGCGTAAATTCCCGCAGTTCAACGTCAGCCTGAAAGGCGACGGCGAAACGCTGGTATGGAAAAACTACGTGCATATCGGGATTGCCGTGGATACGCCTGATGGCCTGATGGTGCCGGTCGTGCGCAACGCCGATAAGAAATCCTTGATCGAGATTGCCAAGGAGATGGCGGAGCTAGGCAAGAAAGCGCAAACCAAGAAGCTTAAGCGTGATGAGATGACCGGTGGTTGCTTCACTATTTCGAGCCTTGGCTCGATTGGTGGAACCGCGTTCACACCGATCGTTAATGCGCCGGAAGTGGCGATTCTGGGAGTATCGAAAGCGCAGATGAAACCGGTATGGGATGGCAGCGCCTTCCAACCGCGCTTAATGATGCCGCTATCGCTTTCTTACGATCACCGGGCGATTAACGGTGCGGATGCCGCCCGCTTTACGGCCTTCCTGGCCGATGTGCTGACGGATATTCGCCGATTACTGCTGTAATCGTCTCGCAGTAAGCCACAAGCGGCGCCCAATAGGGCGCCGCTTGTGTTTAAAACAGTTCAGTAGGTCTGCAAAGAAGGGGTGACCAAAGTACAAGAAATTGCCACCTGACTGTTTTTGCTTAAGAAAATGTTAAAAAAATGCGTTATCAGGCTTTTGGGGAGTTGTGTCATCCGAACGGCACGGTTATTGTCAGTCCATTATTCAAAAATTATTCATATCTAACGACTAACATTCAAGGAGCAGTGCCATGCGTTTAATCCTGTTGGGTGCCCCCGGCGCGGGGAAGGGGACTCAGGCTCAGTTTATCTGTGAGCAATTTAAGATCCCTCAAATTTCCACCGGGGATATGCTGCGCGCGGCCATCAAGGACGGTACCGAGTTGGGTCTCAAAGTAAAAGAGATTATGAATAGCGGCGGTTTGGTGTCCGACGATGTCATTATCGATCTTGTTAAAGAGCGTATTAGCCAACCCGACTGTGGAAATGGTTTCTTGTTCGATGGTTTTCCGCGCACCATCCCGCAAGCCGATGCGATGAAAGAAGCTGGCGTTAAGCTGGACCACGTGTTGGAAATTGCCGTACCAGACGAAGAAATTGTGAGCCGTCTTGCGGGGCGTCGTGTGCATCCGGCGTCTGGGCGTGTTTACCATGTCGACCATAATCCGCCCAAAGAGTCGGGTAAAGATGATGTGACTGGGGAAGCGCTGATTCAGCGTGAAGATGATCAAGAGTCTACCGTGCGCAACCGTCTGTCGGTTTATCACGACCAAACCGCACCGTTGGTAGATTATTACCAGCAGTGGGCGAAAGAAGACCCTGAGGCCGCGCCGCAGTATCATCGCGTAGAAGGCGTAGGCAGCGTGGCTGACATTACTCGGCAAGTGAAAGAAGCGCTTTGCTAAGTAGCACATGCTAGTGAATGTCACGATGGCCCGCAGGTTACCTGCGGGCCATCGTCGTTGAGGCCGCGTAAAGGTATAATGACGGTCTATTTTATGGAGTGCAGAATCGATGTCATCGTTATACCTTCTCGCACTGGACGCATCTTCTAGTGCCTGCTCTGCGGCTTTATTGCGCCAGCAGGGGAGCCAGCGTGAATGCTTGGCGCGTTTCGAGATGACGCCAAGGGCCCATACCCGGCGCTTAATGCCGATGGTGGATGACATTCTCGCTGAGGCCAATATTTCTACGCAGCAGCTAGATGCGGTTGCGTTTGGGCGTGGCCCTGGTTCATTCACCGGCTTGCGCATCGCTGCCGGTGCAGCGCAAGGCTTGGCGTTTGGGCTGGATCGTCCATTGTTGGGTATTTCCACCTTGGAAGCGCTCGCGCTTCAGGCCCATCGCCGCTACCATTTTCGTCATGTAGTGACCGCGTTAGATGCCCGTATGGGCGAAATCTATGCGGCTACTTGGCACTGTTTAAATGACACGCTTAGCTTGCAAAGTGACGAAGTAGTCGTGGCGCCTGCTAATTTTTGTTTGCCTGCGGAGGAGACCGACTGGGTAGGCGTGGGCTCGGGGTTTACGCTGTGGGATGACTTTGCGTTAAGCCTACAAGCCAACATGTCTCAGCACCTCACTGATCTTGAGCCACGGGCCGAAGAGATGGCATGGCTCGCCGCTCGTGATTTGGAAGCGGGGTTGGGTCAGGCAGCCCATGAAGCACAGCCAGTTTATTTGCGCAACGACGTGGCCTGGAAAAAGCCAGCATGAGCCACATGGCAAGCCCAGAGACGCTTGTGCTGCCTTCGGGGTTAGCACTTAGTTACGTTGATGGCCAATTGGCACTGTCAGGTGATGAGCGCCAATACGGAAAACCGCTTAGCGTGGATTTTGCCGCTGGAAAGGCAGCCCATCGCCGTCAGTTTGGTGGTGGTCGCGGGCAGTTAGTGGCAAAAGCCTGTGGGCTTGCTAAAGGCATCACACCTAACGTCGTGGATGCCACGGCTGGTTTGGGTCGGGATGCATTTGTACTGGCAAGCCTGGGCGCAAATGTCTTATTAATTGAACGTGTCGCGGCGATTGCCGCGCTGCTTCAGGATGGCCTCGCGCGTGCCGCAAGAACAGAGTCGACAGCAGAGATTGCCTTGCGTATGACGCTCCGCCATGGTGATGCCGCTGAGCAGTTGGCTGCCCTTGTGGAAAGCGCGGCCTTTGATCCTGAGGTTGTTCATCTTGATCCGATGTTTCCGCACCGTGAAAAGTCGGCGTTGGTCAAAAAAGAGATGCGCTTGTTTCGAGAGCTGGCGGGAGACGATGATGATGCACCGCGCTTATTAGAAGCAGCGCTGGATGTAGCGACGCATCGAGTAGTGGTCAAGCGACCCCGTAAAGCACCCCCTATCGGCGGCCCCGCGCCGCAGCATACGCTGGAAGGTAAAACGAGCCGGTACGATTTGTACGTCCATCGTTCGCTAACTCGTCGCTGAGCCGTTTCATCAAGAGAAGGAGTCTCTATGCAGCACGTGTGGCGTGAAGGCAACCGCACGACTCTGTTGCCGGAAGCAACGCGATTTTTGCCAGCTATGTTTGATGCGGTTAGTCAAGCGGAGTACTACGTGCTGGTGGAGCTCTACTTGATGGAGTCAGGTAAGTTAGCCAGCCAGATGAGTAATGCGTTGATCGACGCTGCTGAACGCGGTGTAAAGGTGTATTTGCTGCTCGATGGTTATGGCTCTATGGGATTGGAGCACCGTGACCGCACACGCCTAGAGCAAGCAGGTGTCGCATTACGGTTCTTTAATCCCATCGGTTTTCACTCGCTGGCTCGCAACTTAAGCCGTGACCATCGCAAAATTGTTGTCGTGGATGGAGAGATTGCGTTTACCGGCGGATTTGGCGCGGTGGATGAGTTTCTGGAAGCATGGTACGAAATTGCGGTGCGCATCGAAGGCCCGGTGGTTGCTGATTGGGAAGGGCTTTTTCGCCGCTTATGGCGCTCCCGGTTAACACGGCAAGCAGGTGGTGGGCGGGCTAGCGCGGCGTTGCCGCCACAGCGGACAGCCGTACATTATGCTGATGGCATACGCGGCCGAGTGATGTCAGCGAGGGGGTATCGCTACCAAGCTATTCGCCACTCGCTCCATGCGCGGGTAAATCAGGCAAACAAGCGGCTTTGGCTATGTACACCTTATTTTGTGCCGACCTTCACGCTGCGCCGACGCCTGATTCGGGCAGCACGACGTGGCGTGGATGTTTGTTTACTATTACCGGGCAGTAAACATGACCACCCAGGCGTGCGCTATGCAGGACAACGGTTTTACCAAGCGTTGTTAAAAGCCGGCGTGCGGATTTTTGAGTTCCAGCCCACGTTTATTCATGCCAAGTTTGTGTTAGCCGATGACTGGGTCAGTCTTGGCTCATGTAACTTCGACCATTGGAATCTGCACTGGAACCTTGAAGCTAATCAAGAAGTAGAAAACCAAGCCTTCGCCAAACAAGTTCAATCGCTGTTTGAGCGTAACTTTACCGCCAGTCAAGAAGTCGATGCTGCCGCCTGGGCCGCACGGTCCTGGCGGCAGCGAGCCCGAGAGTGGGTCTATGGCGTAGTGGATGGTATTGTCACCCGCCTTAAATAATGCGCGGTTAGCAATCGGCTATCGACGCTTTTTACCTTTGGCCGGGGTTTTCTTGCGTG
The DNA here is from genome assembly GCF_024182575.1 of Halomonas sp. MS1. Classification (NCBI taxonomy): domain Bacteria; kingdom Pseudomonadati; phylum Pseudomonadota; class Gammaproteobacteria; order Oceanospirillales; family Halomonadaceae; genus Halomonas; species Halomonas sp. MS1. Next base: position 570,443 of record NZ_CP098926.1, on the reverse strand, counting down.
GCTTAGGTTTCGGCGTTTCGGGGGGCACGCGGTAATGAAGATAAAGATCCAGGACTAATTCTGGCAATTGAGCAACAAAGGTTTCCTGACTGGCCTGATCTTGGGCCATCTCAGCCATTTCTGGCTCATCATCGAATAAACCTGAGAGCGACATAAAGGGCAGCAGTAGCGTGGCGGCAGCCTCTTCGTCATCTTGGAACCACGCGCTTTCGTCGCTAAAGACACCTTCCATAAACCCCGCGCACCAGTCGCCGATGGGCGTTTCCTCCGCGGGGATACCATCGAGCGTTAGCTCGAAGGGTAGCTCTGGTAAACCACCTTGTTCAAGCACTGCGACGGCGTTGTCACGTAGCAGTGTTAACAGTTGGATAATCTCGTCTCGTTCGGCATCATCCCGATAACTTGGCTCTCCCTGAAACAGCTCAGCTAGCCATTGACTGGTGGGTAATTCGCTAGGGGCAACCGCCAGCGCCACTAAAAAGCCATGGGCAGAGATAAGATCCAGCGCATCTTCGCCGACCTGCTCTGAGTCGAGAAAGTCATCCAATCGATCAAGTTGCTCGTCATCAAGTAGCGGCTGAGGTGGGGTGGTATTGGGCGACGTTGCTGCGGGAACGTTATTGCGCTCTGCCATAAGGGGCCTCATCATAAAAATCGTCTTTGAGAAAAAGATGTTGATCGGCAACACTCGTTGGCAACATCGTTACTGGTTAGTTTATCACTAATGAAGACTTTACCACTGCCCCCATGGCCTGCTGAAAAACTTGCAACACTCTCTTCAGAGGCGCTCATGCACGCCGTGCGAGACAGAACTGATGAAGCGTTAAGACGCTGCCAAGAAGTCTATCCTGCGCTGCCAGCGCCAAAGGTGTGGTTCGACCTAAAAGGTGCCTCAGCAGGGCAGGCGCATCTAGGGCGTGGCGGGCTGCGTTTTAATCCTGTTTTACTGAGCAATAATCGGCAGGCGTTTTTTGACGAGGTGATTCCCCATGAAATGGCGCATTGGTTAGTCTTTCATTTAGCCAATGGCACGCGGCTCAAACCGCATGGTCGAGAATGGCAAGCCGTCATGCAAGACCTGTTTGGCCTTGAGCCTAAGGTGACTCATCGCTTTGATGTTCAGGATGCCCAGTCTCGGCCATATTATTATCAATGTGGCTGTCAAACGCATTGTTTCACAGCCAGGCGTCATTCTTTAGTGGTAAAGGGGCGTCGCTATCGCTGCCGCCATTGTGATCAGACCTTGGTCTACAGTGCTTTTAGAAAACCTTGAAAGTGTTTTAACTTATTGTTTTTAATATTGAAAATGTTAATACCAATGTCTAAAGGGAAGCCGGCGTTGGGAGGTTTATGCTAGGTAAATATTAAGCGCGTCGGTGCGACTAATAATAATACCGACACCATTTTCTAGAGAGTGCAATTTCACGGACAGAGGCAACTTCATGAGCGAGCATAAAAACGTCTATCCAGTGCGCGATAGTATCGCTGCCAGTGCATGGGCTGATAAAGATAAATATGCGGCAATGTATCAGCAGTCCATGGACGACCCGGAGCGTTTCTGGGCTGAGCAAGCAAAGCGTCTTGATTGGATCAAGACGCCAACCAAGATTAAAAACACCTCCTTTGCACGCGATAATGTTGATATTCGCTGGTTTGAAGATGGTGAGCTAAACGTTAGCGCCAACTGTCTAGATCGCCATTTGGAGAAGCGTGGCGACCAAACGGCGATTATTTGGGAAGGGGATAACCCTAACGATTCAAAACATATTACTTACCGCGAGCTTTATGAGCGCACTAACCAGCTGGCCAACGGCCTGAAGTCGCTGGGAGTAAAGAAAGGCGATACAGTGACGCTGTATATGCCGATGATTCCCGAGGCGGCCATGGCCATGTTGGCATGTGCCCGTATTGGTGCTGTGCACTCTGTTGTGTTTGGCGGCTTTTCGCCGGATGCCGTCGCTCAGCGGGTAATTGGTGCTGATTCTAAACTGGTGATCACAGCTGATGAGTCGGTGCGTGGTGGTAAACACGTCCCCCTTAAGGAGAACGTCGATTCGGCGCTGACGCGCGATGGCACCGATGTATGTAAAAACGTATTGGTGGTGAAGCGTACAGGCGGTGATATTGATTGGCAGGAAGGTCGTGACATTTGGTTTGACGAGCTGGTGGATAAGCAGTCTACCGAATGCCCAGTTGAGGCCATGAATGCCGAAGATCCACTGTTTATTCTCTATACCTCGGGGTCAACTGGTGCGCCTAAGGGCTTAAAGCATACCACTGGCGGCTACCTGACCTACGCCGCGATGACCCATCAGTATGTTTTCGACTATCAAGAAGGTGAAATTTACTGGTGTACAGCGGACGTAGGCTGGGTGACGGGCCACAGCTATATCGTGTACGGACCGCTTGCCAATGGTGCAACCACGCTAATGTTTGAAGGCGTACCGAGCTACCCAAGCCATGGCCGCATGGGCGAAATTGTCGATAAGCATCAGGTCAATATCCTCTATACCGCGCCTACCGCTGTCCGTGCCTTAATGGCGCATGGTGATAACGTGATGGACTCTAGCAAACGTGATTCATTGCGCTTGCTGGGTTCTGTGGGCGAACCTATCAACCCAGAAGCCTGGGAGTGGTTCTATCGCGTTATTGGCAATGAGCAGTGTCCTATTGTGGACACCTGGTGGCAAACCGAAACGGGCGGCATTATGATCGCGCCACTTCCCGGTGCTACAGATCTAAAGCCTGGTTCTGCGACAACGCCCTTCTTTGGTGTGAACCCCGCGCTGGTGGATAATGAAGGCCATAAATTAGAAGGCGAGACGGAAGGCAATCTAGTCATTCTCGACTCCTGGCCGGGCCAAGCGCGCTCCATTTGGGGCGACCACGAACGCTTTGTACAAACCTACTTCTCTACTTACGACGGCATGTATTTTACTGGGGATGGCTGTCGTCGGGATGAGGATGGCTATTACTGGATTACAGGGCGGGTTGACGACGTGCTTAACGTCTCAGGCCACCGTATGGGCACTGCTGAAATAGAGTCGTCTCTGGTTGCTCACTCGGCAGTGGCAGAAGCCGCCGTCGTTGGCTTCCCGCACGATATTAAGGGCCAGGGCATCTATATCTATGTAACGCTCAATGATGATGTTGATCCCACGGATGAACTCAAGAAAGAGCTGACTCAATGGGTACGTAAAGATATTGGCCCGATTGCATCGCCAGATGTAATTCAGTGGGCGCCAGGGCTGCCAAAAACACGTTCTGGTAAAATTATGCGGCGCATTTTACGTAAAATTGCAGCTAATGAGTGTGACGGCCTGGGCGATACCAGCACGCTGGCTGATCCGTCGGTGGTGGACGAACTCATCGAGCATCGTGCCAACCAGTAATGCTCTTTGCCCCCAGTTATCTTTCTAATGGGGGCACTTTTAAATGACGGATGTCATTCATTTGCTATGTTAAATAAGGCAAACTGGACAGATCCGTTGCAGTGCCGGCCATGGAGCCGGCACTGTTATTTCTGTTTGGATGACGTATCTATGACAAATAGTGCATGTGATGCTTGGGAATGACGAAGCCCATGGGGTACCATGCTTCAACCGTATGAGCCTAGCGTCGCGGCGGTAGCCAACCCCGCTGCTCGAGGAACCGGAGGAATATCCATGGCAGTAGCCCATAAGTTTATCGTCGCAGACGACCATCCGCTGTTTCGTGCAGCGCTCACTCAGGCGTTGCGCCAGTTAGCCCCCCAGGCTGAGATTGTCGAAGCCGACACCATGGAAGCCACCACTGAGGTCGTTAATCGACATCCTGATGCTGATTTGATTTTGCTAGACCTCCATATGCCAGGAGCGCATGGCTTCTCAGGTTTGATTCAATTGCGTGGCCAGATGCCCGATATTCCGGTGGCGGTTGTTTCAGGCAGTGACGAGCCCTATGTAGTACGTCGTGCAATCGATTATGGCGCGTCAGGCTTTATTCCTAAATCTTCCTCGCTACAGTTGATTGCTGAAGCGGTGGGGGAAATTCTGCAAGGGGAAGTTTGGCTGCCAGAAGCGTTGGCGAACGTCTTAGATGAAACCAGCGAAGAAGAGTCGCGTTTTGCGGAGGCAATTGCCTCGCTGACGCCGCAGCAGTTTCGTGTGCTCAATATGCTGACGGAAGGCTTGCTAAATAAACAGATCGCCTATGAGCTTAGCGTCTCAGAAGCCACTATTAAGGCCCACGTGACGGCTATTCTGCGCAAGCTGGGAGTGCACTCGCGCACCCAGGCTGTTATTGCTGCTCAGAAACTTGAAGTGGAACCGCCGAAAGTTTCTTCTTGAAGGGTAAGTTGGATTCCCGATAACCCCCTTCGGGAATGACGGTGTGGTGCGTCTATCTCGCGGCTCCGTCATTCCCGCGTTCCTCACCACTGTGTCATTCCCGCGTGCTTTTGGCGGGAATCCATTTTTAAGCAGGCTCCTAGGCATCAGCGAGAAAGGTCAAAGTGGATTCCCGATAACCCCCTTCGGGAATGACAATGTGATGCACCAATCCGCCGTATCATTACGTTTTCCCTCCTGCTCGGCTAGCCTGAAGAGTGCGAGTTAAAAGCGCGCGTAGCGCGGCGGGTTTGACCGGCTTAAGCAGCAGTTGATAACCCGCACGCTTGATCTCCTCGGCCACCGCTTCCGTGCGGTCGGCGGTAATCACAATGCCCGGTACGGCTCCCTCAAAGCGCTCGCTGAGTGCTTCGAGTGCCATCAAGCCCGTGACTTCGTTGTCCAGGTGATAGTCGGCCAAAATAGCGTCGGGGTCGCCGTCCATGTTGCGCAGAATCGATTTTGCACCGCCAATGCTGGTCGCCGTGAATACTTCACACCCCCAGCCGCTCAGCATGGCCGTCATGCCCTCTAAAATGAGCGTTTCGTTATCGATACACACAATGCGGGTACCCGCTAACTTATTACCGCTACGGCGGTTTTGAGGTTCTTGGTCCGCTAAGGTTACTTCACGGGCGGCAACAATAGGTACGCTGACGCAAAATGCAGTTCCCACACCTACCCAGGATCGAACCTTAATTGGGTGGTCAAGTACACGGCTCATACGATCGGCGATTGAGAGGCCTAAGCCGAGCCCTTTCTCACTCTCTTTATGGCGCGAAACTTGATCCAACCGACGGAACTCTTGAAAAATTTCCGTTAGCTTCGATTCAGGAATACCAGGCCCGCTATCCCATACTTCTATGGAAAGCCGTCCCGCTTGGCGGCGGCAGCCTAGTAGCACACGACCTTCTTGGGTATAGCGGATCGCGTTGGATAAAAAGTTTTGTACAATCCGGCGAAGCATCTGCGGATCGGAATCTACCCATTGTTGCGTCGGTACGACGACAAGATCCAGCCCACGGTCATCGGCCATCACTTCAAATTCGGCACGCAATGGGCGAATAATATCTGCGAGTGCAAAATGGCTGCGTCGCGGTGTAAGCGCACCCGCATCAAGCTTTGAAATATCTAGCAGAGTGCCAAGCAGCTCTTCAGCGGCTTGAAGTGAGTTATCAATATGGCTGATGGTGCGCTGGGTGTCGCTAGCGGTGACGTTTTGCATTAATGCAGAGGTAAACAGCCGGGCTGCGTTCAGCGGCTGGAGCAAGTCATGACTAGCGGCAGCCAAAAAGCGCGTTTTGGAGGCGTTAGCATCTTCAGCTAACTGTTTCGCTTGGCGCAGCGCTTGCTCTGCTTCAGCGCGCACACGGTTTTCTTGGCGCAGCGCCGCGTTGGCCTCGGAAAGTGCTTGCGTGCGCTCGCGAACGCGCTCTTCCAGGGTTTCGTTGGTCACTTTTAAGGCGATTTCGGCTTGGCGGCGCTCGGTAATGTCTTGATAAAGCGCGAAGAAGCCTAAAATCGATTGGCTATCACCAAAGTGGGGCGTATAGGTGACCAGCATATAGCGCATGGCATCATTAACGCGCATTGAGACTTCAAAACTGACGCGTTCGCCTGCCAGTGTTCGCTGAACCCACGGCATGCGCTCTTCGGCTTTTTTAACCGGTAATACGTCTTCGTAGCGGCGCCCAATCACGGCATTACGATCTATGTCGAAAGCTTGTTCGTAGGCGCGGTTGGTAAATAGATAACGGCACTCTTTATCAAAGTAGGCAATCAGCGCTGGCACATTATCGGTGTAGATACGGATGTTGTTTTCAGAGCGGATCAGCGCCTCTTCGATGCGCTTCTGCTGAGTAATATCTTGATAGGTATAGACAAAACCACCACCAGGCATCGGGTTGCCTTGGACTTCCAATACGCTGCCATCTTGGCGATAGCGCACATAGCGGTGAGGCTGGCCGTCGCGAATGTTGTCGAGCAGCAGTTGGACGTGCTCTTCCGGATCTCCTGGGCCATATTCGCCGCTGTGCGCGTTGTAGCGAAAAATACGATCTATGGGGGCGCCGACCCGTATCAAGTGATCAGGGAAGCGGAACAGCTCTAAATAGCGCTGGTTCCACACCACCAAGCGCAAATTCTGGTCAACCACGCTAATACCCTGGTTGATGTTTTCAATGGTGGCTTGCAGTAGTGCGCGGTTGAACTCTAAGACTTGAGAGGCTTCATCAACGATTGAAATGACATCTGAAATGCCGATGCCGCGTCCCTGAAGCGCCGAGTTAACGACTATGCGTGCTGACGATGCGCCTAACACTGACGCAAGAAAGCGCTCAGTAAATTGGATGACGTCGATAGACGCCCGTGAACTATCTTCCATGGGTTTGCCCGCGCGGCGTGCGTAATCCTCAAATGCACGATCCACTTGGTCTGCCCCAAGAAAACGCTCACACAGCACTTTAAGGTCACCGACAGTGGTGGCACCTGTCCATGGGCGGTTTACGGATGTTTGGCGAGTTTCTACGCTATCGACAAACAGCGATGCCTGAATACGCTCGACGACCCGCTGAGAAGTCACCTGTGACACAAAGATATAGCAGAACAAGTTGATACCCAGCGACAGCATGACCCCGTGGGTAAATGGATCGCTGAGGTTTAAGCCAAAGAGGGTTGTCGGCGATAGCCAATTAAGCCCTAAGGGGCCGCCCGCCAGCCATGCTTGAGGCAGCACTCCGGCATTGATCATAGCCGGCATTAACAAGCTGTATGCCCAAATCGCAAAGCCTGCGTTCATGCCAACAATAACGCCGAGGCGGTTACCGCGCTTCCAATACAGCCCGCCGATGAGTGCGGGGGCAAACTGAGCGGCGGCCGCAAAGGACAGCATGCCAATTGAGGCCAACGAGGTGAATTCGGCAATGAGCTGATAGAAGCCGTAAGCCATTGCCAATACAGCAACAATCGTCAGGCGACGCGCGCGGAGTACTAAGCGGCCATAGTCACGAGCTTTGGTGTCGAACCAACGCAACCTAAATAGTGCTGGGATCACAATTTCATTAGAAATCATGATGGATACTGCCACTGCCGCCACAATAACCATGCCTGTCGCGGCAGAAAATCCGCCAATAAAGGTGAGCAGGGTCAGCCACTGCTGGCCAGACGCCATCGAAAGAGCAAGTACGTAAGTATCAGGCTCAACCCCGCTTTCCGAAAACAGCAGTAGACCGGCTGCCGCCAAAGGCACCACAAAAAAGGCGACTGCGAGTAGGTAAAGAGGAAATAGCCAGCGTGCTTTCGTTGCATCATCTGGGTGGGTGTTTTCCACCACTGCCACATGAAACTGGCGAGGCAGGCAAAGTATGGCGAGCATGGCGAGCAGCGTTTGCGCCCAGAAGCTTTGGCCAAAATCTTGATTGGCTAGTTGGCGCTGCAACTCCAGTTGACTTTCGGCGTGGCCCATCAGTTCGCCTAGGCCATCAAACATGCCCCAGGTAACAAAAGCGCCAAGGACGACAAAAGCCAACAACTTTACCAGCGATTCAAATGCTACCGCATGAATCAGCCCTTCGTGGTGCTCTGTCGCGTCCGTATGGCGAGTGCCAAAAAGGATAGCGAAGATTGCCATGACAATAGCGACATAAAACGCTGTGTCGCCAAACAGCGGCGTATGGGTCATATCCGCTGCGTCGGTAAGAACGCTAAAGGTGGTAGACACCGCTTTTAACTGCAGGGCAATGTAGGGCAGGGTGCCAATGAGGGCGACTAAACTAGCAAACGCTGCAAGGGATTGGGTTTTGCCGTAGCGGGAAGCAATAAAGTCAGCGATTGACGTGACGTTCTGGTGCTTGGCAACACGAATCATTTTTGCCAGAACAGGCCAAAACAGTAAAAACGTTAAGATTGGCCCGACAAAGATACTGGCGAATGACCAGCCAGCCGTGGCTGCTTGCCCCACTGCGCCGTAAAACGTCCACGAGGTGCAGTAAATGGCCAATGCCAAACTGTAGATGATTGGCCGTCGGCGGCTGGCGCCGTGAGTCCGTGCACGGCGATCACCGAACCAGGCAATTCCAAACAGCACCGCAATGTAAAGCAGTGATACCGCGACCAGCAGACCGCCATGAAACATGTCGTCTCCCCACGTTGAAGGCTTCGCCTAGCGACGATCTAATATCAAGTAACGATCATCTAAATAAAGACCCTATTCTAGGCGAAGGAGGGGCATCACGTCTGCTGGTCGGCGGCAAGTTGGCAAACGGTTGTTAACAAAGGCGCGGTTTCCCTCAGTGTGCGGCGCTCGTTTAATTCAGCGTCGCCCGTCTCTGGATTCAGGGGGACTATCTCGCGGTGAGCGCAGTTCAAGACATAAGGCTGAGTGGTCAGTATATCGGTATGGCGGCGTTCGAATTGATAGAGAATAAATTCGGCAATTAACTCATCGTCAATGTGACGAGCGCGCACATTGTCGCTATCAACGATGCTGAATTTAGTCGTCATCGGAAACACAAAGGTCCATGGTCGCCATACGGCGCTAGACGTATCGCTGGAAATGACGATGGCAGTTTCAGGTAGTTGAGAGCGCTTGTGTTCAAACCAGCTGTATTCGGTTGAGACCTGATACCCCAGCATACCCAGGCCACCAAAAACGGGCACAATCCATTTAGGCAGCCGTTTACGGCTAAGCGTCCTAAGTAATAGGCCTATCCCTGCGGCGGCAAGCCCTGCAAATACAGCGGCAACAAGATGCCAGATCATAAAATATCCTTTCTAAATGACATCGGGCTCCCCTAAGGAAGCCCGATGAGAAGTATCGATTCCGAATCTAATGGCAGTGTGCCAAAGAGGAGGATTCGATTATGACTTAGTGGTCGACCGCGACACCAGCACCTTTCGGGTAGCGAACGCTTTCTACCAGGTCTTGAATCTCCTGCGGAGGCTCTTCCGTTGCGCTAGAGACAGTAAACGCAACCGCAAAGTTAATCATCGCGCCTATTGCACCGAAGGAGAGTGGTGAAATGCCCAAGATCCAGTTGTCTGGCGTGTTAGCCAGCATGTTGGTGCCGGGAACGAAGAACCAACCGAGATAGGTGAAGATATAGAGCAAGGTGCAGATCAGACCTGCCAGCATGCCGCAAATCGCGCCTTTGCTGTTCATGCGCTTGGAGAAAATGCCCATCATCAGCGCTGGGAACAGTGAGGCACCAGCGATACCAAAGGCAAGTGCAACCGTCTGCGCTGCGAACCCGGGTGGATTAAGCCCAAGGTAGGTAGCCAGAAGAATCGCGCCGCCCATTGAAATACGCGCTGCCAGCATTTCACCCTTCTCAGAGATTTTCGGATTGATCATTGTTTTGATCAAATCGTGACTAATGGCTGACGAGATGGCCAATAGTAGACCTGCCGCTGTTGAGAGGGCCGCAGCAATACCGCCTGCTGCAATCAGACCGATAACCCAACCTGGCAGATTAGCAATTTCTGGGTTTGCTAATACCAGAATGTCATTATTAACGGTTAGCTCGTTACCTTCCCAGCCACGATCAGAATAGTCGGTAGCATCATTGTACATTTGGATGCGGCCGTCACTGTTAAGATCGTTGAAAGTGATAAGCCCGGTTTCTTCCCACGTGCGTACCCACTCAGGACGATCTTCATAGAGAATCGGATTGCGGGCGGCTTCTTCGTAATTCTCTACTTGTCCTGCCATTTCTGGATAGACGGTGGTAGCCAAGTTCAGACGCGCCATGGAACCAACCGCAGGAGCGGTGAGATACAGCAGCGCAATAAACACGAGTGCCCAGCCAGCGGACCAGCGTGCATCAGCAACTTTCGGCACAGTGAAAAAGCGAATGATAACGTGGGGTAAACCAGCAGTACCCACCATTAGCGACAGGGTAAACAGCACCATGTTCAGCTTATTATCGACGTCGGCGGTATAGTCGCGGAAACCAAGTGCATTGACCACTTCGTCCAGCTTGGTCAGTAGCGGAATACCAGACTCCGTATGAGTACTGAACATACCGAACATCGGAATCGGGTTGCCGGTTAATTGCATGGCAATGAACACCGCCGGAATAGTGTAGGCGATGATAAGCACTACGTACTGAGCGACCTGCGTGTAGGTAATGCCTTTCATGCCGCCAAAAACGGCATATAGGAACACAATCAGCGCTGCGATCCAGATACCCCAGGTGTTGCTCACTTCCAAGAAGCGCGAGAAAGCAACGCCAGCACCGGTCATTTGACCGATAACGTAAGTAACAGAGGCAACGATCAAACACACAATCGCGACGAAGCGCGCAGTGTTGCTGTAGAAACGGTCACCAATAAAGTCGGGCACTGTAAACTTGCCAAACTTACGCAGGTAAGGCGCTAGCAGCATTGCCAGGATAACGTAACCACCTGTCCAGCCCATCAAGAAGGTGGAGTTAGCATACCCGCCAGACGCTAGCAGACCGGCCATCGAAATAAACGATGCCGCTGACATCCAGTCAGCGGCAGTCGCCATACCGTTGGTGATAGGGTGAACGCCGCCACCGGCAACGTAGAAGTCTTTAGTCGACCCGGCTCGTGCCCATATCGCAATCCCGATATAGAGCGCAAACGACGCGCCGACAAACAGTAAGTTAATGGCAAACTGGCTCATACTGGCTTACTCCCCAAGGCCGAATTTTGCATCGAGTTTGTTCATTCTCCAGGCATAGAAGAAGATCAGTACGATGAAGGTGAGGATGGAGCCCTGTTGAGCGAACCAAAAGCCCAAGTCAGTCCCACCAACGGGAATGCCCGCTAACAGCGGACGAAAGAGGATGGCACATCCATAAGAAACGAACGCCCAAACGGCCAAGCATCCAAAGATTAATCGGACGTTGGCTTTCCAGTATTCAGCAGCGTTGGATTTGTCATCTGCCATTGTGGTGCTCTCCAGTTGTGATTTTTAGGGTTGGAAAGTTAACTCAGGATAGCGTGTGATCCATTAGGGCAATCCTTCATAGAAAACCGCTCTTTTAGTTGTCTGCGATGATTTAGTGCGATTAGACGCATATCACCTTGTTGGTTAAGTTGCTCTGCTGGTTAATGGTTTGGCAAGGTTTTCTTCAGTGCCTTGATAAGTGTTTAACAAGTGCCACGTGAACATCCTGTATAGCCCGTTGTTAATAGTGGGCAATAATTGCAAAAAATAAATCCCAGACTTTGGTATCAATAAGCTTTCAGTACGTATTTTGATGTTTGTTTTTGAAAATAAATACATGTTTTTAAAGTTTTTTTAGCTTTTCTGTCTGAGTGATAGGACGATGGTCTATGGGTCGCTTAAAAGCAATGTTTGCTACTTTTAATAGGTGGTATATTAAGTGGCCAAGTTTGCTAGTTCGTGTCGCTACTTTGGTCGCTAAACAAACGTCTTTGCGACGTTAGCGGTATAGCAAAAGGTATAATAAAGGCGCTGGTTGAAAAGCAATCAAACCTTAAGCCATTGTGTTCTTCATCGCGATTAACTGGGGTCACTCATGATTGACGTTGATCTTTCCCAATTGCCCTTCACATTAATTGATGATGAAGGGCGTGACCACGTTCGTCGTGGTATGGACATCGCCTATTTTGATCGTGATGAAATTATTATCGAGATGGGGCAAGCGGGTGAATCAGTATTTTTGATTCACAAGGGCGAAGTTGCTGAACTGGACCCTACCCTGCCAGCGTCCAGTGCACGGATTGGGCACTACACGGCTGGTGATCTGTTTGGTGCCATTAGTATTCTGAACGGTAAAAGCCGTTATCGCTTCCAGGCTGAGCAAGAATGCTTGTGCTATGTGATGCCGAAGGCGCTATTTATAAAACTATGCCGTCATCATCCTGACTTCGAAAATTTCTTCAAACAGTCGCTATCTCACAAAGCGCGGTTAATGACTGAAAAGCGTGCCGAAGGCGGCGTGACCATGGCCGGCTTTATGTTGGCTAAAGTCAGCGAATGTATGCGTGAACCTCTTATCATGGATGCATCGACAGATATTGCCAGCGCGGTGCGTCAGCTCAACGATAGTCATGCAGATAGCTTGCTAGTCAAAACCCAGGGCGAGTTTGGCATTGTCACTAAAACCGATTTGCTCAATGGTGTCGTGCTGAATAACTATGAACATACAGCGCCCGTTGAGGATGTGGCCCATTTCTCGTTGGTGACCGTTACCCCCCATCAGTACTTATTTGAAGCGCTCGTGCTGATGACGCGGCATAAAGTAACGCGGGTGGTGGTGATGGAGCAGGGCACCCTGAAAGGGGTGGTAGAACTAACGGATGTCCTTAGCTATTTTTCGAGCCGTAGCTATGTCGTTAGTCTGCAGGTGGAGCAGGCAAATAGCTTAGAAGCATTGGCGGCTGCCAGCCAACGCACGCCAGAATTGGTGAATGCGCTTATGGCGCAAGGGGTCAAACTACGTTTTGCCATGGACCTACTGGCCGCGTTGAATGGCCGAATTATCAATAAAGCGTGGTCATTTGTTATTCCTGAGCAGTATCACTCCCAAAGTTGCCTAATGGTGATGGGTAGCGAAGGGCGCGGCGAACAAATTCTTAAAACAGATCAAGATAATGGTTTGATTTTAGCCGATGACAGCCAATGGCCTTCGCTTGCCGAAGACATGAATGCGCTTACCCAAACGCTGATTCAGCTCGGCTACCCACCCTGCCCAGGTAATATCATGGTGTCTAATCCTGAATGGGTTGGCACTGTGTCGCAATGGAAAAACAACATTGCTAAGTGGGTGAGTGCAAGAGATGGCGATAGCCTAATGAAGCTGGCGATTTTGCTGGATGCCCATGGTGTGGCTGGTAATCCGCAATTGCTAGACAGCGTGCGAGCAGAGCTGTTTGAACGCTGCTCACGGGATGAGCTATTGCTGTCCTACTTTGCTCGCGCTGCACTGCGTTTCTCAACACCGCTAACGCTATTTGGCTCCTTAAAAAAGCCCCAGCATGGGATCGATATTAAAAAAGGCGGTATTTTCCCCATTGTTCATGGGGTGCGCACAATGGCCCTCGAGCGACGCATTAATGCTACTTCCACCTTAGATCGCCTGGACGCTTTAGCAGAAGATGGTCGTCTTGATCGCCGTTTTGCGGATGACCTGGGCGAGGCGCTGGCACTGTTTACCGAACTACGTTTAAAACAGCAGCTACAGACAGCGGAAGCGTCGACTCAGCAGCGTAGCAACCGTGTGGTGGTGCAAGAGCTCTCGTCCCTTGAGCGTGATCTGTTGCGTGAGGCGCTGCATATCGTAAAAGATTTTAAACAGCGGCTCTCCCATCGTTATCATTTGGAGTATTCGTGAGCGGAATGCGCTTGTTAGACCGGCATATGTCACTACTCAGTGGCTCGCTGCGTACATTAATGCAGCGCGAAAGCGACCGCCGACGCTGGGCAGACTCTCCCTACGCATGGCTGTTTCAGCCCTACATGGGGGAAGAAATGGTGGCGCTTGCCTGCCAGGCTAGCCCTGGCCAAGCGCCGGTGGTCAGCGTCGCTGCTGTTGTCTTAAGCCCAGGGAGAGTGCAGACCAGCCGAGCCTGGGTGGCTACCCTGGCAGAAGAGCAGAACAGCAACGCCCCCGCGCTGCGGCGACATCATCAGCTGTATGCGACGGACATGGTGCTGGCGCCTAACGCTGAGCATCTTGGGGCGCTAGCTGAATTCATTGGTAATCGGCCGCTAATTGGTTGGCAGTTAGGGCGCTCGGTGGAACACCTAAATCTTTTGTTTAAAGCCGGGTTGGGATTTGGTTTGCCCAATGCCCAGGTCGACGTTGGAAAGCTACACTATCGTCAGCTGCGTCGCTTACATCCACAGTGTGAGGCGAGTGGCCGCCTAACCGAAGCGCTCGCTCGTTGGCAAATCCCCGCTCTTCAATGGATGGGAGTGCTGGGGGATGCAACCGCAAGCGCGCTTTTATATCTGCGTTTGCAGCGCGAGATTGCCCAGCAGGGGTAGTCGTTACTACCCTCATGGGATGAATCCACGGGTTTATCTTGGGTGGACGTGGTGAGTCTTGTTAGAATGCCCGCTGCTTCTTCTACCATCGGCAGTGCCTACACCATGCTACAACCTGACTATTTTGACCCCGCAGCGCCTGATTCTGTTTCTGTTAACAGCCCTGCTGTTAATAGCGCACAGACACCATCCGAGCATCACGCCGCTAAACAAAAGCGTGAATTTAATAAGCTACAAAAGCGCTTACGGCGAGAGGTTGGCAACGCCATCATTGATTATCAAATGATTGGTGAAGGTGACAAGGTGATGGTGTGCCTGTCTGGCGGCAAAGATAGCTATACGATGCTGGAGATACTGCTTAACCTGCAGCGCAACGCGCCGGTTAACTTCTCTCTGGTCGCCGTCAATATGGATCAAAAACAGCCAGGCTTTCCGGAGCATGTGTTGCCCCAGTACCTAGATAAAGTGGGGGTTGAATACCACATTCTAGAGCGTGACACCTACTCGGTGGTGAAAGAGAAAACCCCAGAAGGAAAAACGACCTGCGCGCTCTGCTCACGACTAAGACGTGGCTCGCTCTATGGGTTTGCCGAGGAAATTGGGGCAACGAAGATTGCCCTAGGGCATCATCGTGAAGATATTTTAGAAACGTTATTTCTTAACATGTTCTTTGGTGGCACTTTGAAAGCAATGCCTCCCAAGCTGTTATCTGACGATGGCAAGAATATTGTCATTCGCCCCCTTGCCTACTGCAAAGAGGCTGATATTGCAGAGTTTTCTCGGCTAATGGAATTCCCTATTATTCCCTGCAACTTATGTGGCTCTCAGCCCAATCTCCAGCGTCAAGTTGTCAAAGATATGTTGGCTGAGTGGGATAAAAAACATCCAGGACGTCTAGAAAGCATGTTTAAAGCGGTGACCAATGTAGCGCCTTCCCAGCTAGCAGACCGCGGTTTATTTGACTTTGCTGGCCTTGAAGCCAAACAAGCGGCGTTGATGGAAGGGCGTATTCAGGCGCTTAGCGTGGACTAGCCGACTGTTCTTCCTCTTCAGCTAGCGTGATGAGGCGCCGCATATCTAAAATATTAACCTCGCGCCCTGAAACAGCCACCACCTCTTGCTGTTGAAAGCGGCTAAGAATACGGCTGACCGTCTCTACCGCCAAGCCTAAGTAATTGCCGATGTCGGCGCGGGACATGGAGAGTCTGAAGCTATAAGGCGAGTATCCACGTCGACGAAAACGGTCTGAAAGGGTGACTAAAAAGCTGGCTAGTCGTTGATCGGCCGTCTTACGCGATAGCAAGCGCATCATGCGCCGGTCATCCCGCAATTCTTTGCTCATGCTCCGATAAAGCTGGCCACGTAGTTCGGGCAGTTCTTCGGAAAGCAGGTCCAAGCGATCAAATGGAATTTCACATACCGTTGTGGTTTCCAGTGCAATGACGCTACCGGGGTAGTGCTCTTCATCAATTCCGTCCAATCCCACTAGTTCGCTGGGAAGGTAGAAATTTGTCAGCTGATCATTGCCGTTCCCTTCGCTGGTCACCTGTTTCAGGCTGCCTGAGCGGACGGCATACACACTGGTGAAGTGATCGCCCTGGCGAAACAGGGGCTCGCCTTTTTTGAGCGGTGCGCGGCGGCGAATGATGGCATCAAACTGGCCCATATCCTCAAGCTCTAAGGCAAGCGGCAGGCACAGCGAGCTTAGGCTACAGGTCTGACAGCGCGCCTCTTGCAGCAGTGAGCGTCGTTGGCTGGCGGGTTGTGGCATATCATTCTCCCTTTCTCGTTAGCCATCATAGGCCCAGAGGCAAGACGTCTCAAGAAGCTTATACAATCTTAGAGTAGCGTTTAGTAGGCTGGTCAGCTAGGCGAGCATCAAAGGCCATTGCCAAATGGCGAATCAGCAGCCGTCCAGTGGGGGTGGCGCTAATAACTTGCTGATGGCGAGTGATTAAGCCGTCTTGCTCAGCTGTCTTCAATTGCTCAATTGCGGTGGAAAAATAATCACTAGCATCGATGTGCCAACGCTTTCCAACTGCCGCTAGATCAATGTGCATGTCGCACATTAGCCGTTCAATCACGTCTCTTCGTATTAGGTCGTCCTTATTTAACCTTAATCCTTTGACGGTTGCCAGCTTACCTTGATCTAAGGCTGCTTCATATTGGCCAAGCTGGGTCGGGTTTTGTGCGTAAACGTCGTCAACCCGTGATATAGCGGATACGCCTAAGCCAACTAAATCGCACTGTGCATGGCTAGAGTAGCCCTGAAAATTGCGTTGTAAGGTACCGTTGCGCTGTGCAATCGCTAGGCTATCGTCAGGTCGTGCAAAGTGATCCATGCCAATATGCACATAGCCTGCGTTAGTCAGCATTTCTATGGTGGTGTGCAAAATAGCCAGCTTTTCATCGGCGCTGGGAAGATCCGTTTCGTTAATGCGTCGCTGTGGCGCAAAGCGGGTGGGCATGTGCGCATAATTAAAGACGGACAGCCGTGCCGGGTTGAGCTCGATGACTTGGCTTAGCGTCTCGGCAAAGCTTTTTTCGGTTTGAAATGGCAGCCCATAAATCAAATCAAGATTGAGTGAGCGAAAACCAAGACGGTGTGCTTCTTCCATCAACGTTTCGGTGAGCACCCGGGGTTGTACGCGGTTGATAGCTTTTTGTACCTGCAGGTTTAAATCCTGTACGCCAAGGCTTAGCCGATTAAAGCCGAGCGACTGTAGATGGCGTAACGTAAATACGTCTGCTTCACGAGGATCTATTTCAATAGCGTAATCGCGATCGGCTGAGCTAGATAAACCAAAACGGGCATCTAGGCGGTCAATCAGGTCCCCCATCTGTGCCAAGGTTAGAAATGTGGGCGTACCACCGCCCCAGTGTAACTGTTGCACCGGGCGTGAAGTGTCTAAATGGCGGGCAGTGAGCACCATTTCCCGATCTAGCCGAGAAAGGTAAGGTTCTGCAAGGGCGGTATTCTTCGTTGCGATTTTATTGCAAGCACAGTAGAAGCAAATTTTTCGACAAAAGGGCACATGCACATACAGTGATAGCGGACGGTGGCTCTCGTTACTGCGCGCTAGCGCCTGAGTAAAGTCATCGGCGCTGAACTGATCATGAAACGCGAGAGCTGTTGGGTAGGATGTGTAACGTGGGCCACTTTTGTCATAGCGACGCAGTAGCGCTTCATCCCAGGCATTAGCCCCAGACATTTCCTTGTTGGTAGGTGAGAAGGCAGCAGTGGCATGAACAGGCATGGCGAGCGCTCCGAAGTGAGAAGTAAACAAAAGGAGTGACTGAGCGCCGTCGCTCAGTGTTCTCTCGGCATGCTACGTCGGTGTCACTTGGAATGCGTTGAGCTATATCAAGCTATCGGAGGGTCTGGCTAATGCGCTGTTAGGGAGATAAGCGTCCATAGTTGCCAAAGGGCGAAACTGATAATCGACAGTGCGGCGACGCTGCGAGTGGCAGGGTGGCGAATTAAATGGCTTAACTGCTGTGCTGCAAGTCCTGTTGCCAGCAGGGCAGGGAGTGTACCCAGGCCAAAAGCACCCATTAGAAGCGCGCCATCGAGTGGGTCTGCAATCGCTAAGCTCCAGGCTAGCATGGAGTAAACCAGACCACAGGGCAGCCAGCCCCACAGTGTCCCTAGGGCGAAGGCTTGAGGAAGATGCACGACAGGCATCAGGCGTCTTCCCACTGGCTCTATATAACGCCAAAGGTGCCTTCCCACCGCTTCTACTTTCAGCAGTCCTTTCCACCAGTTGGCGATATAGAGCGCCATTAAGATGAGCATCAATGCGGCGAAAGCCTGCAGTGCAACACGTGCAGACGGAGAAAGTGAGATAAGTGTGCCAAGTGCAGCAACAATGGCACCCGCCACCATATAGCTGAGAATGCGTCCGGCGTTATAGCTAATCAGCAGCCCACCCATGCGGGCAGGGTGTCGCATGCTAGGCGGTACGGCAAAGGTCAGCGCGCTCATAATGCCGCCACACATGCCGATACAGTGGGCGCCGCCCATTAAGCCAAATACAAACGCGGCTAGCAGGGGTGGTAAATCAAGTCCCGTCGGATTCATGCAGGTGGCTCTTGGTTATCTTGAGAAGAAGAGCCGCTTTTTTTACGCGCTGCACGCTGCTCGGGAGTCAGGTCATTCTCATCATCATCGAATAGAATGCGGTGGGCTGGGCCTTCCAAATCGTCAAACTGGTCGTGTTTCACGGCCCAGAAAAACGCCCACACCGCGAGGCCCAGAAGAGTGAGTGAAAGGGGTATCAGTAAGTATAAAATCGTCATGCCGTCACCGGTGTTGATAGGGCAATCTGAGGGGCGGGCGGGGTACGCCAGCGAGTGAGACGTAGCGCGTTACCTACCACAATCAGGGAGCTTAGCGACATGCCAATCGCAGCGAGCCAGGGGGGAATTAACCCCATTGCTGCTAAAGGCAGTGCTGAAAAATTGTAGCAAACTGACCACATCATATTTTGGCGCATAATGCGGCGTGTGGCGCAGGAAATATCAATCGCCTCAAAAATACGCATTAGGCGTGGACTGAGCAATATCGCGTCGGCGCGGGTACGGGCAAGGTCTGTGGCGCCATTCATAGCAATGGCAACGTCAGCGCCAGCTAATACCGGCACATCATTGATACCATCACCAATCATTACGACACGCTCACCGCTGGCTTGTAACTCACGCAATCGCTCCAGCTTGCCCTCAGGCGATTTGCCAGCGTGCCACGTGGTAATATTGAGCTGTTCTGCCAAGCTTCCTACCGCTTCTTGCGTGTCACCAGAAAGTAGCTCTACATCCAACCCGCGGGCTTGAAGTGCGGCAACGGTTTGGGCCGCATCTTCGCGAATGCCATCGTGCAGCTTGAACCAAGCACGTGGTGCGTTGTTTTCACTGAGTAACAGCCACTGACCGGCGCCTGGCTGGGGCAGTGCGGTTGTCGTCGCAAAAGCGGGTTTACCTAATCGCCATGTTGCGCCGTTCAAAGTGCCTTCCAGCCCGCTTCCGGTCACACTTTTGAGGTTGCATGCCTGCAGAGTGGCATCTCTAAATGGGCGGAAAGCCCTAGCAATGGGGTGTTCAGAGTGTGCTTCTAGCGCCGCTGCGATGGCTTGAGCATGCTCTGCACTAAGTGGCGTATCGCTGTGGGCGGGATGCTGTTGGTCAATAGGATGCGTTTGGGTCAGCTGCATTTCGCCGCGAGTCAGCGTACCGGTCTTATCAAAAATCACCCGAGTGACGTTGGAGAGTGATTCGATCGCGTCAGCACGTGTAATGAGTACGCCTCGCTGGCGCAACTGGCCATGTCCTGCTGTCAGCGCAGTGGGGGTGGCCAGTGCCAGTGCACAAGGGCAAGTGACTACTAATACCGAGAGTAGTACCCATAGCATGCGAGATGGATCAATAAACCACCATGCTACTGTGACACAGGCGGTAACGATCAGCAGCCGTAATACAAACAGGTGCGCCATACGCGCCGCCATCTGGGCAAGTCGTGGGCGACTTGCAAAGGCGCGATCGGTTAAGTCGACAATACCGGCCACTCTGGCGCTATTGCCAGCATGGGTTACCTTTATGGTGAGCGGGTTTTCCATGTTTTGGCTGCCACCCACCACGCTTTCGCCTACCCGTCGAGTCACTGGCAAATACTCACCGGTCAGCATCGACTCATCAAGGCTGGATTCGCCGTCTTCGATAATGCCATCAGCGGGAACGCCATGACCGGGCTTGATGAGCACGCGGTCGCCTTCTTTAAGTTCACTGGCAGGTAGAATGCGTTCACTGCCATCAGCTTCAAGGCGAATAGCGGACACTGGCAAAACGCCGCTCAGCGCATTGCCGCTGTGGCCGCTGCGCCGCCTGGCCCTACCTTCTACATAACGGCCAAATAGCAAGAAAAAGGTAAACATGGCGACCGAGTCGAAATAAACATCGCCAACGTTAAACAGCACTGCATAGCTGCTCGCCAAATAGGCGCCGCCAATGGCTAGCGAGACCGGCACATCCATGCCAAGAACGCCGGTTTTCAGATCACGCAATGCGTTACGGAAAAAAGGTTGCGCTGAGAAAAATACCACGGGCGTGGCTAGGGCAAACGATAGCCAGTGAAACAGAGCATAAAAGTCTTCGCTAAGCTCACCAGGCCCCGATACATAAATGGGAATGGAGAACATCATGACCTGCATCATCCCGACGGCTGCGACAATCAGACGGCGCACATTCATGCGTTCTTCATGTTGCAAGCGTGTTTGGGCTTGGTCAGGTTCATAGGGCTGCGCATCGTAGCCAATGGCCGCTAGTTCAGCGAACAGCTGTGAAAGGTTGATGGCGGTGGGGTCCCAGCTCACCCGTAGGCGATGATGGGTAAGGTTAACCGCGCTAGAAGTAACGCCATCAAGTGCATTCAAACGATGTTCAATGAGCCAGGCGCAGGCTGCACAGGTGATACCGTCTATTGCGAGTGTGGCGCGTACTTGTCCTTCGTCACCCTCTGGGTGAACAAACTGCGCTTGTAGCCCTGGGTCATCAAATACCGACCAGGTTTCTGCTTTGGCAGCTTGGCGCTCGTCAGGGCGCTCTGGCATTTCTGTGCGATAGCGATAATAGCTCTCCAAACCGCCATCAACGATGGCGTGGGCGACGGCTTCGCAACCTGGGCAGCATAGTGGTTTGGATGTGTCGTCAATGCTAATTCGCCACGGTGCCCCTTCGGGCACCGGGTTGCCGCAGTGGTAGCAGCTAAGGGCGGTCGTGGTCATTCGTTCTCCGAGCGCCCGCCAGGTAGTAGTGCAATGGTGTTTTCGTTAGGAAAGCGTGCTTCTCCAATAAGGCGCCATGCTGATTCATCGCCTTGCTCTGGCTGCAGCTGTAGATACCAGCGATAGCGCAGATTGTCAGGTCCTTGAGTGATGTAGCGACCTTCGCGCACATGCTCTAGTACAAACGACTGGTCACGATCGTCTTCGGTGGGAAAAATAAGATCTAGATAGAGCTTGTCTGGGCGAGCATCGCCAGCAAGATCAACAACAATATCGCTGGTCAGCGGATCAATGCGTAACTCGGCACTTAAATTTAAAGTGCGCGCTTGCTCTTGCTTGGCGAATACCATGTTAATGGCTTTGCCGTGCTCGTAGTAATCTTCTTGTACCACCATACCGTCATAGCTTTTGATCGACATAACCGCAAAGGTCGTGCTGACAATAATGGAGGAGAACAGCAAGCCTAACAAAAACCATGGCCAGAACTGTTTGTACCACGGCGTAATCGTAGGGTCTGACATAACGCATTTATCTCCTGGCGTTACCTAAGAAGCGGGCTTCACGCTCCTGACGGATTTGCTCATCTTGTTGTGCTTGCAGCACAAAAGTAATGGGGTGACTGGGCTGGCTTAGGTCTTGAGGGTTCGCCAGTACGGTGATGACCTGAATGCGAGACTCGCCTGCCGGCACGCTAATCGACGCGCTATCTAACGTTAAGCTGGGTAGGCCTAACACACTGATTTGGTAAGTGTGTGGCGCGTTATCAAGGTTGCGTACCGTGAGACTGTAAACATTGCTGATTTGCCCTTCTCGGGTCATTTGATACAGCTGCGTGCGCTCACGCTCGGCGTCGAAACTAAGTGGTATGCGGTCGTTAACCGCCCAGGCAAACGCAACGACCATAATAATCAGCGCGGCAAAGTAGCCCAGCAGTCGAGGCCGTAAGATGTGGCTTTTCTTGCCTTCTAGCGCATTTTCCGTTGTATAGCGAATAAGCCCTTTGGGGTAGCCCATTTTGTCCATGACGCTGTCACAGGCATCAATACAGGCTGCGCAGGTAATGCATTCGTACTGGAGCCCATCACGAATATCAATACCTGTTGGGCAAACCTGAACGCATAGCTCGCAGTCTATACAGTCGCCAAAGCCAGCTTCTCTCGCCTGAGTATGGCTAAGTGACTTCTTCCGCCGACCTCTTGGCTCGCCGCGTGCTTCGTCGTACGACACGATCAGTGTGTCGCGATCAAACATGACTGATTGGAAGCGCGCGTAGGGACACATGTAAATGCACACCTGCTCGCGCAGCCAGCCTGCATTTAAATAGGTAAATACTAAAAAGAAGCCAACCCAAAAATAGGACCAGCCATGGGCTTCTAGCGTAGGCAGTTCCGTCACTAGCGTGCGGATGGGGGTGAAGTAACCCACAAAAGTAATGCCAGTAGCCAAAGAAATCAGTAACCAAGCGGAATGTTTAGCTCCTTTCCGCCATGCTTTGTCAGCATTCATTGGCTGCTTGTCGAGCTTAATACGGTGGTTTCTAGATCCCTCTATGCGGTGCTCAAGCCAAATAAATAAGAATGTCCAGACGCTTTGTGGGCAGGTATAGCCGCACCAAACGCGTCCAGCAAAAACAGTAATAAAAAATAGCCCAAAGGCGCAGATAATAAGCAGCCACGAAAGTAATACGAACTCTTGGGGATAAAATGTGGCAGCAAAAATATGAAACTCTCGGCCTGGAAGGTCAAACCAGATGGCAGGGCGGTCGCCCCAGTTCAGCCATGGAAGCAGGAAGAAGCCGAGCATAAGCGCCCAGTTGGCGCTGCGCCTTACTTTCTGGAAGAGCCCTTTAATTTCGCGCACATAAATATGTCGGCGCTTGGCATACATGCTCTGAGTTGTACTTTCCCCAGGGGTATGGTGCCCAACGGGCGGCGGCGTAATATCTTGGCTAGG
Source organism: Halomonas sp. MS1 (assembly GCF_024182575.1). Classification (NCBI taxonomy): domain Bacteria; kingdom Pseudomonadati; phylum Pseudomonadota; class Gammaproteobacteria; order Oceanospirillales; family Halomonadaceae; genus Halomonas; species Halomonas sp. MS1. Next base: position 547,368 of record NZ_CP098926.1, on the reverse strand, counting down.
TATTTTTTCCATGGCGATGATCGCAGCTCACTAAGGCGGGAATGGGCGGCAGCATGGATATCGTGGCGTTAAACCTGCGACGCTAGATAACACAACTGTATGCCGTGTCGCTAAATAGTAGTGTAACGGATAGCAAGGGTGTCTGGATGGGCGGTGGATGAAGAAAGGGTGCGGTATGAAACCGCACCCTCGTGCTACTACCTACAAGCGGTTGCTACTAACTAAGCGATTAGTCGTTGAAGCGTAGGCTGTAGACATAAGCGGCTACTAGATGAACACGCTCTTCACCAATATAAGCTGCTTGTGCTGGCATGTGGCCGTTACGACCATTGCGCAGTGTTTGGCGGACAGAATCAGCAACGCTTTGTCCCGGTGCCAAATAGAGCCATACATCATCAGTCAGGTTAGGTGCGCCAAGCGCGGTATTTCCCGTTCCACTGGGTGTATGACATGCCGCGCATGCTGCGAGGAAAGTGCTTTCGCCACTGGCTGCACGGTCTGCATCATGCTCTTCGCCAGACATTGAGAGAACGTACTGAGTGAGGTTCTCAATGTTGTTCTCGCCAAGCTGCTGCCAGGCAGGCATTAATCCATTACGGCCATTATTCAGTGTCGTCATGATGTTTTCCGGCTCACCGCCATACAGCCAGTCGTCATCGGTGAGGTTCGGGAAGCCGTAACCACCTTGGGCGTTAGAGCCGTGACATACCGCACAGTTGTTCAGGAAAACACGCTCTGCTACCCGCATTGCTTCAGCGTCTTTTGCCAATTCAGGAATAGGTATTTCCTGATACTGAGCAAAAATCGGTGTGAAGCGCTCTTCGGCATCAGCAACTTCTTCTTCCCACTGGCCTTCTTGGGACCAGCCCAAAATGCCTGCATAGTTACCTAGGCCTGGGTAAAGTACTAAGTAGCCCAGGGCAAAAATAACGGTGAGGATAAACAGCTTGAACCACCACTGGGGTAGTGCGTTGTCGTACTCTTCGATCCCATCAGCCGCGTGGCCAGTGGTTTCGATATTGCCATCAGCATCAGGTGCTTTATCGGTACGGCGGTTGGAAAATAAGATCCAAACGCTCAGAGCGATAGTGCCCAGTGTGACGACAATGATCCAGGCGCTCCAGAAGCTGGATAGGGAGTCACCCCATAAATTATTCATGTATTTTTATCTCCCCTGTCGTGGCGGGAATCCGCTTCGTGCTCAGACGAAGCATGCTTGTCACGGGTTGGTTGCTTATCATCGTCATCGGCGAAAGGCAGGTTAGCTGCTTCGTCGAAGTCTGGCTTGCGTCGCTTGGAATAAGCCCATAAACAGATGCCAATAAAAGCGACAATCAATATCAGCGTGATAAGGCCGCGGAAAGTTCCCGTATCCATAACTTAACGAGTGCCCTCAAGCACGGTGCCTAACTGCTGCAAGTAGGCCACCAGTGCAGTAATTTCCTGGGTGCCGCGAACGTCTTCTGTCGCAGTGGCGATATCTTCATCGGTATATGGCACGCCTAACTGACGCAGCGTGCGCATTTTTGCCGGTGTCGATTCGCCATCCAAGGTGTTTTCAAACAGCCAAGGATATTCAGGCATGACTGACTCGGGTACCACATCTCGTGGGTTATAGAGGTGGGCGCGGTGCCAATCATCACTATAGCGTCCACCTACGCGAGCAAGATCCGGTCCGGTGCGCTTGGAACCCCAAAGGAAGTTGTGTTCGTAAACCTGTTCGCCTGCCACGTTATAGTGGCCATAGCGTTCGGTTTCTGCCCTGAAGGGGCGAACCATCTGGGAGTGGCAGCCTACGCAGCCCTCGCGGCGGTATATGTCGCGTCCTTCCAGCTCCAGTGCGGTGAGCGGCTTAAGGCCCTCAACTGGCTCGGTTGTTTGCTTTTGAAAGAACAGCGGTACGACCTCGGCCAGGCCGCCAAAGCTGATCGCAACCAGGATCAACACGGCGAGCAGGCCAACGTTCTTTTCAACAATCTCGTGTTTCATTGGTCTCAACTTCCCCGTTTTAAGCGGCTTGTGGCGCTGAATGGCTAATCGTTTCGCGACGTTTTACGGTCATGTAAACGTTGAATGCCATAATTAGCATGCCGGTTACCCAGAAGAGGCCGCCAATCATACGCACAAAGTAGCCGGGGCCACTGGCTTCGACAGACTCTACAAAGGTGTACATCAGCGTGCCGTCAGCATTAATCGCGCGCCACATTAGGCCTTGCATGATGCCGTTGACCCACATAGCGGCGATATACAACACAGTACCAATGGTGGCTAACCAGAAATGCACCGCAATCAGATTGACGGAGTACATCTCGGTACGCCCGAAGACCCGCGGGATCAGGTGGTACATAGAGCCAATGGTAATCATCGCTACCCAACCTAGTGCACCAGCATGCACGTGACCAATGGTCCAGTCGGTGTAATGCGACAGCGCGTTGACGGTCTTGATGGCCATCATTGGCCCTTCAAACGTCGACATGCCGTAGAACGACAGCGCCACCACCAGGAAGCGAAGTGTTGGATCGGTGCGCAGTTTATGCCAAGCGCCAGACAGGGTCATCATGCCGTTGATCATACCGCCCCAAGAAGGCGCCAGCAGGATGATAGACATAATCATACCCAGCGACTGTGCCCAGTTAGGCAGCGCTGTGTAGTGCAGGTGGTGAGGGCCTGCCCACATATAAATCATAATCAACGCCCAGAAATGGACGATGGAGAGGCGGTAGGAATAGACCGGGCGTTCGGCTTGCTTTGGCACGAAGTAGTACATCATGCCCAGGAAGCCTGCCGTAAGGAAGAAGCCGACCGCATTGTGGCCATACCACCACTGCACCATCGCATCTACCGCACCCGCATAAATCGAAGTGGAGTACATGGGGGTGACCGGAATGGCCGCATTATTAACGATGTGCAGCACCGCGACGGTCAAAATAAACGCTGCAAAGAACCAGTTCGCCACGTAAATATGGGAAGTGGTGCGCTTTTTAATCGTCATTAAGAAAACGATAGCGTAGCTAATCCAAACGACCGCAATCAAAATATTGATCGGCCATTCGAGCTCTGCATACTCTTTTGTCGTGGTATAGCCTAGCGGCAATGACACGACAGCCGAGAGAATAACCGCTTGCCATCCCCAGAAGGTGAACGCTGCGAGCTTGTCAGAGAACAGGCGAGTCTGACAGGTACGCTGTACGACATAGTAAGACGTCGCAAATAGCGCTGAGCCACCGAAGGCGAAGATAACAGCGTTAGTGTGTAACGGACGAAGGCGCCCGAAGCTTGTCCAAGGTAAGCCAAGGTTCAGTTGCGGCCAAACTAGCTGGGAGGCAAGGATAACGCCAAGCGTCATACCTACAATGCCCCACACAACGGTCATGATCGCGAACTGCCGAACTACCTTGTAGTTGTAGGTCGGGTGTTCCAGTGCTGTGCTCATTTCATGTTCCCATCGAACGCGGTTAGGGGGTAACCCGTAGCATTTTGCATTAGCATTTTGCCCGGGTGCGGCCACCCGCTTGATGATGCAGGTCAAGATCCGATAGAGATTCTATCGCAGCCGCGCCTTAAGCTGAACACGCCAATAGAAGTAACACTGAATTATTAGGAGTTAATCGTGTCTTATTACGCTGGTTCTGGTTTCGTCGATATACACCCAGCCGCTTTAAACGATGCGTTAGCTAATCCCAGCGTACAGCGGTTAATAGTGATTGGGCACGGCCCGCTTTCAGTTTTGGGGTCGCCCAAGGTGGGCCGAATACTACTTGCTCATGGCGCTGGGGCGGGTCATTGCTCTGTGTTTATGCGGCAATTTGCCGCGACGTTAGCAGCGCAAGGCATGCAGGTACTGGCAATTGATTTTCCCTACATGCAGCAGATTAACGAGCAGGGGAAGCGCCGTCCGCCACCCCCCATCAAGCAAACGGTGGCTAGCTTTGCCTCATGGTACGCGCTACTGACGCCTTTGAGCGATCAGCCCTTGTGGGTGGGCGGTAAATCGATGGGTGGGCGTGTTGCCACTTTATTTGCCAGTGAAATGCTCGCCAATGACGTGCATGGCCCTGGCGTTATTGTCGCAGGCTATCCATTTCATCCACCCAGAAAACCAGACAAAACCCGTTTGGAACATTTTCCCGCTATTCGTTGCCCCGTGCAGATTCTCCAGGGGGAACGAGATCCCTTTGGCAATGTAGATGAGGTTTCAGGCTATAACCTGCCTAATAATATTAACGTTGCTTGGCTTGCTGATGGCGATCATGATTTTAAACCTAGACGTGTTTCTGGATTAAATCAGCAAGTTTTGATTGACGAAGCGGCCATACTTGCGGCATCCTTCGTCCGCGCTCACCAAGCACGGTATGTGTGAGGAGTGGCAATACGCTGGTTTGAATCGAAAATTTGAACGCGCCGTGTTGACATCCCACCAAGTTCCTGTAGAATGCAGCGCCACGTGACCAGCGGGTGGTTAGCTCAGTTGGGAGAGCACCAGCCTTACAAGCTGGGGGTCACTGGTTCGAACCCAGTACCACCCACCATTTATTTGGTCGTTTGGAAACGTGAAGCAGTAGCAATTGATGCATTAAGTGGACCGGTAGTTCAGTTGGTTAGAATGCCGGCCTGTCACGCCGGAGGTCGCGAGTTCGAGTCTCGTCCGGTCCGCCATCATCAGTTATTACCGCATAAAAGTTATCGCTATTCGGACCGGTAGTTCAGTTGGTTAGAATGCCGGCCTGTCACGCCGGAGGTCGCGAGTTCGAGTCTCGTCCGGTCCGCCACGATAACTTATCAAGTTGTACCATTTAAAGCATTATTGCTTTAAATGCCCTGGGTGGTTAGCTCAGTTGGGAGAGCACCAGCCTTACAAGCTGGGGGTCACTGGTTCGAACCCAGTACCACCCACCATTTAACTGAATGTTTTTAAGCGCCTCTGAACCGCTTTTAAATAGCTAGTTTTATGGTTAGAAATAAGTGCCTTAAAGTGGACCGGTAGTTCAGTCGGTTAGAATGCCGGCCTGTCACGCCGGAGGTCGCGAGTTCGAGTCTCGTCCGGTCCGCCATTTAAGCACTCATAGACTAAAAGCTTTAGTCGAACGAATTCTAAAAAAGCCCAGATCAATGATCTGGGCTTTTTGTTGCGTATAATTTATCTCTCTAGACTCATTCTCTAGCGCCATAACGTGCAGCCATAAAGCTGCACGATAATATTAGGCGATAGCGCTTACCCCCGCTTTGGCGATCTGTACGTCCTGGTCAGGCTTTACGCCTGAGATGCCGACAGCACCCACGACGTTGCCATCGACGATGATAGGAACGCCACCTGACAGCAGGCCTTGCAGCGGCGCAGAAACAAATGCCGTGCGCCCACCGTTAATCATCTCTTCAAACACTTGGGTCTCTTTACGGCCTAGTGCTGCACTGCGCGCTTTATGTGTTGCCACATCGGCACTGAAGGGCGCAGCACCGTCTAAGCGGCGCAGAGCGAGTAGATGCCCGCCATCATCCGTTACGGCAATGGTGACTGGCCAGCCGTTGTTATCGGCTTCTTTTTGAGCAGCATCTAGTACCTGAATGACATCGGCTTGGTCGAGAACAGCTTTGCTTTGCATCAAACTTTCCTTTTGATCAAGGGGAGTAAAGTGCCGCGCTATTGTTTGCTTGAAAAAGCTTGTTAGCGCGGCAAAGTGAATCAGTGTTTATACCAGGGCAGCATCCACCACTTCCACCCAGTGGCGTACCGGGGTGCGATTGGCACTAGCAAGGTGGGTTTGGCAGCCAATATTGGCAGTGACGATAACCTCTGGGTTGCTAGCTTCCAGCGCATTGAGCTTGTTATCGCGCAGCTGTGTGGCAAGCGCTGGCTGGGTAACCGAGTAGGTGCCAGCTGAGCCACAGCATAGATGCGCATCTTGTACCGGCGTTAGCGAAAACCCCAGCTTGCTGAGCACGCCTTCAACCGCACCATTGAGCTTCTGGGCGTGCTGCAGTGTGCAAGGGCAGTGAAATGCCAGACGTTGGTGTTCTTTAAGCTCGAGTTTCTCTACGGGCTCTTCGCGCAGTATTTCGACAATATCTTTCGCCAGTGCGCTGACTTTTTGCGCTTTCTGGGCATAGGCTGGGTCATCTTTGAGCATGTCGCCATACTCTTTGACAAAAGCGCCGCAGCCGCTGGCCGTTTGAACAATGGCTTCAGCCCCTTGTTCGATCTGTGGCCACCAAGCATCGATATTGGCACGCATACGAGCGCGACCATCGTCCTGGGCATTCAGGTGAAAATCAATGGCCCCACAACAACCTGCTTCGCTGATGGGCGTCACGCTAATCCCAAGCCGGTCGAGCAGTCGAGAAGTCGCTGCATTGGTGTTCGGCGATAGACCTGGTTGAACGCATCCTTCTAATATTAGCACCTTGCGAGAATGACGTTGGCTATCCGGGCGTTGGCCTGCGTCGACTGGTGCCGGTGGCATCTTACTGCGTAGCTTGCCAGGCACCAGGGGTTTGAAGGTTTGCCCTAAGGACAGAAGTGCTTTGAAGCGCTTAGGATCTACCAGCATCTTACGCAGCGCATAGCGTTGGGCGCGTTCGGCCATGGAACGAGGAACCCGGCGGTCAATTTCTGCACGACCGATATCCAAAAGTTTGTGATATTCCACACCTGAAGGGCAGGTGGTCTCACAATTGCGACAGGTCAAGCAGCGGTCTAAATGCAGGCGTGTCTCTTCGGTGACCTGATCATTATCATCGCGGCTTTCCAGCAGCTCTTTCATTAAATAGATGCGCCCGCGTGGTCCGTCCCGTTCGTCGCCTAGCAGTTGATAGGTGGGGCAGGTGGCATTACAAAAGCCGCAGTGTACGCAGGTGCGCAGAATGCGCTCGGCCTCCTGAATATGCGGTTTTTGGCGATCAGCATCGGTAAAGTGCGTCTGCATGTCTACTCTCCTGATTAAAACGCCGCATAAAGACGGCCTGGGTTGAAAATGCCGTAGGCATCCAACTCGGCCTTCAGGTTGCGATGATACTTTTCGACCACGGGGTTGAGCGGAGTGAAGGGTGACTCTGCTCCGCCTTGGACGTAGGGGGTAAAGCAAGTGGCATGACCACCTGCCTGCTGGCAAGCCGTGCGCAACGTATCAGCTGCCGCGCTGGTTTTTATCCACCGCTGGCTGCCACCCCAGTCATAGAAGATATCGCTTTGAGGGATATCCAAGGCTAGCGGCGGCGTATTGGGGGGTAATGATAAGCGCCACAGTGCTTGCCCTTCATTCAGACTGAAAAAAGGATGCTGATGGTCGCGCAGTTGCTGCCAGAAATCGCTGGAAAGTGATTCGCCACCCAGGCGTTCCTTGGTCGCATTAACGGAACTTGCGCCGCCTTCTAAACGAATAAATAGCTCGCCTGCGTGCCATCCGGCTGCGGTAATGGGCAGCGGCTGTCGCCCTAGTTCGGCGAGCTTAGCCAAGGCATCTTCAAGACTCATGCTTAGGCGTAGGCTGTGAGTGGCAGTAGGAATAGGCAGGACTTTAAACGAGATATCAGCCAGTACGCCTAGCGTTCCTTGAGCACCTGCCATTAAGCGTGAGAGGTCGTATCCGGCGACGTTTTTCATGACTTCACCGCCAAAACGCAACAACTTGCCTTCTTGGGTGATCACGCGTGTGCCCAAGACAAAGTCTCTTGCTGCGCCAGCCCATGGGCGGCGTGGGCCGGACATGCCGGTGGCAACAGCACCGCCAATGGTGCTGGCATCGCTGAATGCGGGTGGTTCAAAGGCCAGCATTTGATTTTCTTCGGCTAGAGCTGCGTTGAGTGCGCTTAACCGCGTACCGGCACGAACAGTAATTACAAGCTCTACCGGGTCATAAGAGATAATGCCGCTATGGGGCGACATGTTTAAGGCGTTGCCTTCTACCGCTCGGCCGTAAAAAGCGCGGGTATCGCCACCAACTATGCGCAGTGGCGTGCGGTTGGCATAGGCGCTGCGCACCTGTTCGCACAGGTCGTCAGCGATATCTTGATCGGCAGCATGTATCGCTAGTTCAGTCATGGTGATTCCTAATCATTATGCTTCCTAGTGGTTAGTCGACTAGGAGTCGCATCAGAAGCGTGGTAGTTCCGGATGCGGTAGTTCGTTGTTGTGCACATGCATCGCGCCAAACTCAGCACAGCGCGCCAGGGTAGGAATATTTTTTCCTGGGTTGAGTAAGCGCTGTGGGTCAAAAGCGGCTTTCAAGGCATGGAATACCGTTAGCTCATCGGATTGAAACTGACTGCACATCTGATTAATTTTTTCGCGGCCGACACCATGTTCGCCAGTGATGGAGCCGCCCGCCGCGACGCATAGCTCGAGAATTTTTCCGCCGACGTCCTCTGCAAGAGCCAGCTCTCCCTCTTTATTGGCATCAAATAGAATCAGCGGGTGCATATTGCCGTCACCGGCATGGAAGACGTTGGCAATCGCCAAGCCACTCTCTTCCGACAGGGCGGCAATACCTTTGAGAACGCGAGGGAGTTCGCGGCGAGGGATGGTGCCATCCATGCAGTAGTAGTCAGGCGACATGCGCCCCACCGCGGGGAAAGCATTTTTTCGCCCTGCCCAGAATTTGGCCCGCTCAGCCTCATCGCGAGCCTGTTGAATGTTGGTCGCCCCCGCTTTTTCTAAGACGCGACGAACGGTTTGGCAATCGTCGTCCACATCGGCTTCAACGCCATCTAGCTCACACAGAAGAATGGCTTCTGCTTCAACGGGGTAACCTGCCTTGATGAAATCTTCAGCAGCCTTGATGGCCAGCTTATCCATCATTTCTAACCCGCCAGGAATGATCCCCGCAGCAATAATGTCACCAACAGCACGGCCCGCTTTTTCTACGTCGTCAAAGCTGGCCATGAGTACCTTGGCGGTTTCAGGTTTGGGCAGCAGCTTTACGGTGATTTCAGTGACCACACCCAACATGCCTTCAGAGCCATTCATCAACGCGAGGAGGTCAAAGCCTGGTGCATCCAGCGCTTCGGATCCCAGCGTCATACGCTCGCCTTCAATCGTCATGACATCAACACGCATCACGTTATGAACGGTGAGACCATACTTGAGGCAGTGCACGCCACCCGCATTTTCCGCCACGTTGCCACCAATGGAGCAAGCGATCTGTGACGATGGGTCGGGTGCATAATAAAGCCCGTAAGGAGCAGCAGCTTCAGAAATAGCTAAGTTGCGCACGCCTGGCTGTACACGTGCAATGCGAGCATCCGGGTCAACATTAATAATTGTGTTGAAACGTGACATCACTAGCAGGACGCCTCGTTCAAGCGGTAAAGCACCGCCTGAAAGTCCCGTGCCTGCACCACGAGTAACCACCGGAACACCCAGGGCGTGGCAGCGTTTTAAAAGACCTTCGACTTGTTCCAGCGTCTCGGGTAACGCAACCAGCATCGGCAGGATGCGATAAGCGGCAAGGCCGTCGCACTCAAAGGGATGCAAGTCCTCTTCACGGTGCAGCAGCGTTAAAGACGGCACTGCGTTTTGCAGATCATCTAAAACATCTGCTTTATCGCGGTGAATGAATTCGCCGTCGAGGCGTTCATCGAAAAGAAAGTTCATGTTAGCTCCTGTGGGTGAGGAGAGCAGAAAATTATCTAATCACTTTATGGAAAATCTTTCCATAAATAACTAATTCGGTGCTGGAAAACTTTTGCATACAGTGAAAATGCTAATAACGTGTTAGTGCTTTACCGTTTCTGCTGAGGTTGCCGGGGAGTCACCTCTTGTGAAGAGGCTGCTGGGTTGCCCTTAGGCTACCCAGCAGGGGAGACTCACTCTTGATTAACGTTTTCCCATCACATCAGTGGATCGGTAATGCCAATCACATAAAAAGCAATAAGGGCAATGATCCCAGTAAAGATCAGATAGTAGATCGTGGGAATAATTGTTTTACGAATCGTTGTACCTTCGCGACCCAGTAGGCCAACCGTCGCTGATGCGGCGACAACATTGTGAATCGCAATCATGTTACCCGCTGCGGCACCAACGGCCTGCAGCGCGACCATCATCGCGGTGGACAGCCCAAGTGTTTCGGCAACGCTAAACTGGAATTCCGCTAGCATCAGATTAGAAACGGTATTGGAACCGGCAATAAAGGCACCCATAGCCCCAACCGCAGGTGCAAAGAAGGGATAAATTCCCCCTACGCTGTTAGCTACCGCTTGGGCCATCATGACGGGCATTGACACAAGGTCAGCACCATTCACGCCAGAGTTAATCAGGATGCGCACCATGGGAACGGTGAAGATCAAGACAAAGCCAGCACCGAAGATGGTTTTAGTGGATTCAGACACGGCAGCGCTGATTTTCTGCGGGTTCATGCGGTGCAAGAAGTAGGTGACGATGACCACCGCGATAATAATGCCGCCTGGCAAATAAAGCGGCTGTACACCGCCGCTGACACCGGCTTCGCCTAAAATGTTGCTCCAGCTTAGGTTAACGGAGGTCAGCGCAGCTTTCAGCGGTTCAACGATGCGTGAAGCAACCAAGAATATCGCGAGTAGGACGTAAGGAATCCAGCCCTTGAAGGTCGACATTGGCGCTTTACCAACAACGTCATCCAGTTTGATCTGCAGGTTGCCGATCCATTCGTCTGGCCAAGATGTTGATTCAGGAAAGTCCCAGGTGTCTTTCGGCAGTAAGAAGCCTTTACGAGCAGCGGGCACTACAATCGCTAAGCCCACCATTGCCCCAATCATTGACGGGAATTCTGGACCTAAGAAAACGCCGACCAGCATGTAAGGTACGACGAACGAAATGCCAGTAAAGATCGCAAAGGGCGCAATGGATAGACCTTCTTTCCAGGAGCGATTCGCACCGAAGAAGCGCACCATGATCAAGACCAAAATCAGAGGCATCAATATGCCTACGATGCCGTGAGTAATGGCTACAGAGCTAGTAATTTGCTGGAAAAAAACGTCCCACGTAGAGCCGCTAGCTTCCAACTGGGCAGTGATGCCAGCGCGATCCAGCCCGCTACCGACACCCACTACAACTGGGGTGCCGACGGCGCCAAAAGAGACCGGAGTGGACTGAATCATCATGCCGACAACAACGGCTGCCAGGGCAGGGAAGCCAAGCGCTACCATGAGCGGTGCGGCTACTGCTGCAGGCGTACCAAAGCCAGAAGCCCCTTCAATGAAGCAGCCGAATAACCAAGCAACAATTAGCGCCTGAACGCGACGGTCAGGGCTAATGCCTGAAAAACCGTTACGAATCGCAGTGATGCCGCCAGAATGCTTAAGCGTATTTAGCAGCAAGATGGCGCCAAAAATTATCCATAAAAGGCCTGCTGTTTGAATCAGCCCTTGAATGGTAGACGCGGCAACGCGGCTAAACGACATATCCCAAGCGGTCAGACCAATGACGGCTGCGGTCAGGAAAACAATCGGCATCGCTATTTTTGCGGGTATTTTAAAACCAATGAGCAAAATACCGGCAAGCAGCAGCGGCAGAAATGCCAGAAGTGCAAGTGTAGTTTCATTCATTTTAGGAATGGCCCCTTGTTATTGATTTGGTGTGCTCGGCAGATGCCAGCGATCGTGGCAATGCTGGTTGGATCAGTGCGAAAGATACGGTTAGGTAGAAAAAATGGCTATATTGGATAATTGGTAAGACCAATTAAGAGTGGTTGTATGTATAGGCGTTGAACCACTCTTTTAAATTTAACGAATTGTTTTTATTTGCTTTTAAATTTCCACAATGCAGTAGGGATGCCTGCAACCCATTAGACTAATAGACAGTACAGTTTCCATCTAAAAAGGCAGTACAGGGCAAATGAATGGAGCAAAAGTCGCTCGCTTACTTAGCTGATATGAAGACCTTCGGGGTGGGTTCAGAGCAAGTAAAACCCGTTACTTGCGTCCTTGGTGGCTTAAGCCCATTGTTGTCAGCGTGTGTTTGGTTTTAACCACGTTTCTAATTACAAGGAGGCCGTCACAGTGGCAATAACTCTTTATGACTTATGCGGACGCGATGAGCGCTTACGCTTTTCTCCCTATTGCTGGCGCGTTCGTATGGCACTGGCACACAAAGGGTTGGAATATACGACTGTTCCTTGGCGTTTTCTTGATAAAGAGGCACTTGCCTTTGCCGACTACGACAAAGTGCCGGTGTTAACCGATGGTGACACGGTTGTCACTGATAGCTTCGAGATCATGCGCTACTTAGATAAGGCCTACCCTGCCAATCCAGTATTGGGAGAGGGGGTGAGCTATCAACGAGTCCACTTTTTTAAGCTCTATATTGAGCGTAGCGTGACCCCGGCACTTTTTCGCACGGTCGCGCTGGATTTATTAGCGGCCATACATCCTGACGACCGCGCCTACTTCAGAGAGACCCGCGAAGCCCGTTTTGGTATGCGTTTAGAGGACGTCAATAATCCAGAGCAGGGGCGAGCACAGCTGAAAAAGCTGTTGGCTCCTGTACGTGATCAGCTTCGGAGTAACCCATTTCTAGATGGTGAAGCACCCAGTGGAGCAGATTACCTACTATTTGGCAGCATGATGTGGGCATATACAGTGTCACTTGAGCCATTAGTTGACGCTAATGATCCGGTTGATGAGTGGTTTAAGCGTATGCTGGAGGTGCACGAGGCGGTCGCGGGTAAGGCCATTACTATTCGTGATCTATAATGTGTCAGGCGGCAATAATGCCGCCTGTATCCATCGTATGTACGAGGAAAGCCACACAAACGACTTATGTCGTATGTGTGAGAGGAGATGGCAATGATTGATCTGTATTACTGGACAACTCCCAATGGCCACAAAATCTCCATCATGCTGGAAGAAGCAAAACTTCTTTACCGGGTAAAACCTGTCAACATAGGGCGTGGCGAGCAGTTTGACCCTGAATTCTTAACCATTGCGCCGAATAATCGTATTCCCGCCATTGTGGATCATGCACCTCAAGACGGTGGTCAGCCCCTGGCACTGTTTGAGTCAGGGGCTATTTTGGAATACCTGGCTGATAAGTGCGGACAGTATCTGCCCGCTGAGGGGCGAGAGCGTTATGTCGTGCTGCAATGGCTTCATTGGCAAGTGGGCGGGTTGGGGCCGATGGCGGGTCAAAACCACCATTTTTGCCACTATGCACCGCAGAAAATCGAATATGCTATCGGGCGTTACGTGCGCGAGACGTATCGCTTGTACAGCGTGCTAGATCAACGACTATCTCAGCAGCATTATGTGGGGGGTGATCGTTACTCCATCGCTGATATGGCGATTTATCCATGGATTGTGCCTTGGGAAAAGCAGTGCCAAACGTTAGAGGAGTTTCCTGACCTAGAGCGTTGGTTTGATGAAGTAGCAAAGCGCCCCGCTGTCCGAAAAGCTTATTCTTTGATCGAAGACGTCAATCCACAGGCGGGGGGAGAAATAGATGAGCAGGCACGTAAATACTTGTTTGGCAATCGCTAAGTAGTCACTACTTGGTTGATGAGGTTGCTGCCTTCAGTCGCTAGCAGCAATGTTATTAAAAAAATAATGTTGCGCTGCACAAAAGGCACTGCTAGCTTTGTTGTTAGTAAAGGCAACCGCCTGATCATCGACCGCTTATCGATGCGTGTCGAATCGCTAGCTCACTTAAGGAGATTATGTGATGAACAAGGCCGCAGAGAAATCCACCCAGCAGTTTGAGTCTGTCTTTGTATCGCCAATGCGTTCTTATACCCTGGCAGCGCTTGATTATTATCAGCAAGTTGTCAGCGCGCAAATGGATGCAGCACGTGCATACTCTGACATGACGGTTGCTCAGGTACGCACATGGTTAGACGTTAAAGATGCCGACAGCTTTAAAAAAGCCATGGAAAGCCAGCAAAAAACAGCCTCTGACCTAATGGAGCGTATGAAAGGAGACTCTGAAAAAGTCACCTCCATTAGCCAAAACTTTATGCAAGAGAGCCAGAAAATGGCGGAAGAGACCACTAAGAAAGCAGTGGAAACCGCTAAGCAGTAACCTATTTTGCATGGTATAAGCGACTGGTAATAAACGATCAGACGCGAGTAATTGATCGATGAAATGCCGCACCGTCAGGTGCGGCATTTTTTGTCTATATACATTTTAAAGCGTTGTAAGACGTTATTTCTGCAAGCAAAAAGGAGTGGCTGTAGCGCTGGCGTTTGCGTGGTGATATGCCCGTTACAACGGCTGTTCAGCCCGTACGTTCAGCCTGAAGCGGGCGATACGAATAATCTCCTTAATTGCTGTTTCACGCTCTTCAGCTAAACCATTGTGTAAGCGTGCTTCAAACGCCGCCAAAATGGCGTGGCGATCAAGCCCCTTCACCGCAATGACGAAGGGGAAGCCAAATTTTTCTTTGTAAGCAGCATTGAGTTGTTCGAAGCGGGCAAACTCTTCAGGCGTACATTGATCTAGCCCAGCGCCTGCTTGCTCGCGTGTAGAGTCTTGGGTCAGCTCACCCGACATCGCCGCTTTGCCTGCTAAGTCAGGGTGGGCCTGAATAACCGCAATTTGCTGTTCAGGTGTGGCCCGCTGCAGCATAAGTCCCATCAGGTCAGCTAGCGCATCCGGCGCGTCATGCGCATTACTTAACCCTTCTTTCCAGGCAGCTTCCGCCACCCAGGGAGAGTGCTCATATACATCGCCGTAATGTTGGGTAAAGGTTTCTAAGCTGCATGTGCTAGGAGCGGGCGAAAGGGTAAGTGATGTTGAGGTAGCCACTAAATTTCTCCAGTATGTTTAATCATGGGAATACTGTATACAATAAATGGTATCAACGGTACTCTTTGACCGATAGGTTAAGTCGGTCAACTGCTATCAACAGCAGTTACCAACAACTATTATCAACAACAGTCAACAACAACTGTGATTATTAAGGAGTTGCTATGGGACGGTTAACGACTCACGTACTCGATACCGCTAAAGGACAGCCCGGCCAGGGGATTACCATTGACGTGTTCCGCCTAGCAGGCACCACGCGCGAACACTTGGGCAGTGTGATTACCAACAGCGACGGTCGTTGTGATGCGCCTATCTTAGAGGGTGATGCCCTCACAGTAGGCGAGTACGAGCTGGTTTTCCACGCGGGTGACTACTTGCGCGCCCAAGGCATCGCTTCTCAAGAGCCGCGCTTTTTGGACGTGATTCCTTTACGTTTTGGCGTTGCAGATGCCAGCCAGCACTACCATGTGCCGTTACTGCTATCCCCTTATAGTTACTCTACCTACCGCGGTAGCTAGAGCTTGGCTATCTTTTCGCCGATTTTTGCCTAGCCTGACGTTCGCTCGCTGAGTTACCAGGTAAACCTGCTAGGACTTGTTTATGCAAGCATATATTATTGATTTTGCTAACTTATTGTTACGCTGGCTGCACGTTATAGCAGCCATTGCCTGGATCGGTGAGTCGATCTATTTTGTCATGCTGGATAATGGCTTAAGAACGCCGAAAGCAGCCGAAGATCGTGAAAAAGGCGTATTTGGAGAGATGTGGGCCGTGCATGGCGGTGGTTTCTACCATAATCAAAAGTATGCTACTGCGCCTGCCAAGCTGCCGAATGATCTTCATTGGTCGTTCTGGAAAGCCTATACGACGTGGCTATCGGGTTTTGCCTTGTTCGTTATTCTGTATATGGCAAACCCGGGCTTCTATCTAGTTAACCCCAACAGCAACTGGGCGTGGGCGGCGAGTATGACAGGCTGGCAGGCCAATCTACTGGCGCTGGCCTTCTTGCTCGGCGGTTGGGTGGTTTATAACGAACTCTGTAAACGCATAAGCCCTAACATGGACCGCGACGGTCTTCTCAGCGTTGCCGTTGCGGTGATGATGATAGTGGTCGCCTATTTAAGCACCCAGATGTTCACGGGGCGTGCCGCCTTCCTATTAACCGGGGCTGTGATGGCCACCGCCATGTCAGCTAACGTGTTCTTTTGGATTATTCCCGGCCAGCGCCGCATGGTGAAAGCCATGAAGGCAGGCGAAGCGCCTAATCCTTTGGATGGCAAGCGAGGCAAGCAGCGTTCGGTACATAACACCTACTTTACGTTGCCGGTAGTACTGTTGATGGTGAGTAACCACTACTCTTTCATCTACTCCCATGAGCTTTCCTGGGTGGTCATGGTACTGTTTATTTTTGCCGGTGCCCTTATTAGGCAATTCTTTGTATTAATGCACGCAGGGAAAACACAGCCAGCCTATCCTGCCGTAGGGATAGGGCTTATTCTATTAGCGTTTTGGGTAGCCGCACCAAGCCCTAGTGCTGGTAATGCGAGCGCGTCTGGTGCGCCCAGCCAAGCCCAAATTTCAGGGTTAATTGATCAGCATTGTAGTCAATGCCATGCTCGCAACCCTGAGCATGCCGGTTTTTCAGCACCGCCTGCAGGCTACGCGTTTGATACTTGGGATGAAATCCTGGGACATCAAGCGCAAATTAAGCAAGTTGTCGCGAGTCGATATATGCCACTTGGCAACATCACCAACATGAGTGATGAAGAGCGCGATATTATTGCCGCGTGGGAGGAGTGATTAAAGTCGCAGACAGGAGACCCTATGAGTGATGCGCAGGCGGCGTTAAAGCAAAGACCCGTAGAAAAAGAAGGCGAAGAGCGTCACGAGTCAATCTATCGCGCGGTTAGCGACGCCATTGTAGAGCAGCGGCTAAAACCGGGTGCTCGGCTGCGCGAAGACGCCTTGTCAGACGTCTTTGGTATCAGCCGTACCGGTATTCGTAAAATCTTGCAGCGCTTAGCATTAGAACAGTTGGTAACGCTCACGCCACGGCGGGGAGCCAGCGTAACACGGCCGACTGCCGAAGAGGCCAAGGATGTGTTCGACGCACGCCAGATGATTGAGTGTGGGCTGATGCCTGATGTGGCAAGGCGGATTGGAGAGAAAGAAGCCGCTGAACTACGGGAAATGGCTCGTCAAGAGCGTCAAGCGCTACGCAATGGCCAACAGAGCATCGCTATCCGCCTGTCTGCTGACTTTCACGTGCGCCTTGCCCAGCTCTCGGGTAACGCAACGCTTGCGGAGTTTGTTGAGCGTCTGTGCTCACGCTCGTCGTTGATTCTGGCGGTTTACGGTCATCGTGGCCACTTAGGCTGTGAATCCCACGATCACGATGATTTGATCGGCTATCTGGAAGCGGGCAATGGCGAGCGTGCGAAAGCGTTTATGAGCCGCCATCTCAAAGCGATTGAAGCCTCACTTTCGATGGTTGAAGAAGAAGAGAATGTGCCAGACCTGCAGCAAATTTTTGGTGGTTAAGCAGGTTAAGTAGTGAAATATCAGCAGTGAAAAAGCCCAGGCCTTTAGGCCTGGGCTTTTTTATGGAGCTAGAAAGCTTAATGCTGTGTGAGTGCTTACATCGCAGGTACTGGGACGGCCTTGAACTGGCGCATTAAACCATAATAGAACAGCCCACCTAACCCTGCGCCAATCAGCCAACCATAGCCGCCAAGGCTTTCGAACGCGGGCACGACGACCGTAGATAGCGAGAATAACGCTGCACCGCCGAAAGCAATCAAGGCGCGGCTATTCCAGCCATTAACGTAGTAGTAAGCGCTGCTGGGCGCTGAGGAGAATAGCTCTTGCATATTGAGGTGTTGGCGTTTGATCAGGTAGTAATCCACCACAATGATGCCGTAAAACGGCGCTACTATGGCACCTAGCGCGTTGACGAAGCCGGGTACACCGATTTGGCTAATCACTGAAATCCATAGCGCACCGACAAAGAAGGCAATCACTGCGGTAATCAAGCCCCCCATCTTAAAACTGATTTTGCTGGGAAACAGGTTGGCCAAGTCGTAAGCCGGTGGAATAAAGTTAGCGACCAAATTGATGCCTACGGTGGCCGCGAAGAAAGTGAGGGCAGCCACAATGGTCAATGGTAACGAATCAACACGCTCAACAATGTCGGCGGGATTGGTCAGTGCCTCTCCAAACAGTACCAATGTGCCAGCCGTAATGATTAACGCAATAAACGAGAAAAAGGCGACGTTAAGTGGCAAGCCTAGCAAGTTGCCAAGTTTCATTTGGCGCTCAGTTTTCACAAAACGCGTGAAATCGCCAAAGTTAATCACTACCGCTGCAAAGTAGGCCACCATCGTACCAACAATGGCTAGAAACGCCCCAAGACTACTGCCACTTTGCTCACCGCTACCGCTAAAAATAGTGCTCACTGCGGGCAGCAGTTCACTTCCGGCCTGGAACCATACAACGATCATCAGAACGACCATCACCACATAAACCAGCGGCCCAGCCCAGTTTAGAAAGTGTTTGATACGCTCAATGCCCTGCCAGAAAATGGCGATTTGAAATAACCAGACAATCACGAAAGACAGCCAAGCGACCCCTGAAAGGCCCAGAAAAGTGCTGTCATTGCCGGCCCCAAACAGAGCTGTGATGAGCAGCGCCACAGCCGTTGAGGCAAAGTAAGTCTGTACGCCGTACCAAAAAATACCAACGATTGCGCGTAACAACGCTGGCAGGTTAGCCCCCCGTACTCCCATGCTGGCGCGAACCATAACAGGAAAAGGGATGCCGTATTTGACGCTTGGTTTGCCGGTTAGGTTGACCAGGAACATGACAATGACACCGGCAAGAATGATGGCTGCCATCACTGCCCAGCCATTCAGGCCGTAGGACAGAAACAGCGATGCCGCTAAGGTGTAGCCAAACAGGCTTTGAATATCATTCGACCACACGTTGAAGATTTCAAACGCGCCCCAGTTACGGTCTTGGGGCTTCAAGGGCGCAAGGTCTTCATTGTAAAGAGTGGGATCAATTTGCTTTATATCGAGATCACTATTGGACGGCTGCTTATTCATGGTTAACGCTCTCTTGTCGGAAACGATTGCCTGCCACGCACCGCGAGCAGGCAGACACGCATCATGGTTACTGGGTAAAACGTTGGCAGGCGGGCCAATGCTTCATCAGTAGGTAATAGCTCAACCCGGCAGGAATAAGGCTGGCGTACCATGAGACCGAAGAGAATGTCAGCGCGGCCACAATGCCGACTACCGTAGCAATTAAGGCGGCTTTGTTGACGCCTTGGTAGGGGCCAGAAGGGTCGTATAGTTTACTAATGTCCAGTGTGCGACGGCGGATGATGTAGTAATCGACGACGAGAATGGCAAAGATAGGCCCAAGAAACGCTGAGTACGTTTGTACGAATAGCTGCAGACCAGCCGCCGACTCAGGCTGAACAAGTTTCCATGGAAAAGTGGCAAATGCCAGTAGGCCTACAATAACGGTGGCGACCGGAAACTTAAGTTTGAATACGTCCATTAATACGTAGGTGGGGGGCACCACATTATTCAGCACGTTCGTGGTGACCTGTGCAAAGGCGATGAATAGCAGCGTGGTCATTAGCAGTGGCGTGTTGTCTACAGCGTTAGCAAATACCTGAATGGGGTCTGCTGTGCCTGTCGCCTCTGACACCATGTAGCCAATCAAGCCCATAAACAGCGTGCAGGGCAGAATCGACATGGCATAGATCGTCGTTAATAAGCTCTGGCGGGTGCCTTTCTTGTGCTCTCGTGAATAGTCGCTAACATTCAGCATCATGGTGCTATAGATGCCCAGAAACAGCATGGTAGCGCTCCAGAACGGCAAGCCCCAAGAGCCTTCCATGGTCAAAATGCTGGCCGACAGCTCATCGCCGTAGCGTTGCACCGTGGCGTAGAACATATACATCAGCGAAAGCAAAATAAAGACGCTGCCGATATTCTCAAGCCATTTAATCCCCTGAAAGCCCAGCACTGACAAACCAATCTGCAAAAATTGGAAGGTAATAAAGTAGAAAATCAGGTTATCGAAACCGAACAGTGTGGCAGACACCATATTGAGCGCGCCTGCGCCAATCCAGCTTTGAAAGCCGTACCACACCACCGCTGGCACAGCCCTTACCAAGCCAGGAATGCGGGTGCCACTAAAGCCAAAGGCGCTACGCGCTTGCACCATAAAGGGAATGCCATATTTGTAGCCAGCTGCGCCATTAACTGCCAGCGCAATACCGATTACAAAGCAGCCAATCGCTATCGCGAGTGTTGCCTGTAGAAGGTTTAAGGTGCCCACCACGCTTGAACCCATGGCAAAGGTGCCAATTGAGACGCATCCACCAAACCAGGCTAAAAAGTAGGATGTTCGCCCCATGATTCGCGTGCTTTGCGGTGCTAGGCTTTCTGCGCCGATGGCTTTGTCAGCTATTGCGGTGTTCGCAACGGATGGTTCTTCTGACGTAAGAGCAGGGTTGGAGTTGCTCATGTTTCCGTCCTCGCAAGATTGTCGGTGTTATTGGCAGCTTGAGCGCATTACGCGCCCAAGCGATGCTTGCGGCATGGCGTGCTAACGGGAGTACAGTTATTTTTGAAGTTATTGTTTTTAAGACCTGTTTTTAAGACCTGTTTTTAAGGCCTGTCTTTTAGGGCCAATCTTTTAAGTCATGGCTACTACGTGTTTTTTAGTGATATTTACCTTGGTGAGGGAAGGTGAAGGTCGGAGAGTGCAGAGAATTTGCCGGTAAATGCTTTCGGGCGCGGGTAGTCCAGGTCGCCATGTTTGCTGGTGTAGAGACCTAGGCTAACCAGCGATTCGGCAAGCTTTAATGCGGCGCTAACGCCCTCTATCACCGGTAAGCCAACCTCGCGGGTGATCTCTTCAGTCAGATTCGCCATCCCACCGCACCCTAAAACGATGGCACCAATGCCGTCTTCATCGCGGGCGCGGCAGCACTCTTCGACAATGCGGGTAAAGGCGGCATCAGGGTGATGTTCAAGATCGAGAACCGGAATTTCTGCAGCGCGTATGCGGCGACAGTGATGGCGGAACCCATACTGCTCAAGCAAGTGTTCTGCAATAATGCCGGTACGCCCTAACGTCGTCACAATCGAGAAGCGGGTGCTGACCAGCGTGGCTAAATGAAAGGCGGCTTCCGCAATGCCGATGACGGGTGCGCGGGTTAATTCACGGGCTGCGAGTAAACCAGGATCGCCAAAGCAGGCCACCACGTAAGCATCGATGCCGCCTTCACGTTCTCCTTTAAGAACTTCTTCGGCAACGCCTACCGCGCTAATGGCCTCGTCAAAATGACTCTCGATGGACACCGGTCCCGCATCAGGCTGGGTGGCGCTAACCGTTGTCGATGCCGCTGCCTGCCGCTGGGCGGCTTGATGAATGGCAGCCGTCATTGAGGCTGTTGTGTTTGGATTGATAATGCGTATATGCATGTTGAATCGCTCGCTAGTAGACAAAATTGAGCATCTTGTATACGAAAATAGGGCGGTTTTGCGTGGATCGCAAGCCTTTTTATGCGCTTAAAATATCAGCGTCGATTGACCAAATGTTCAAGTTTCAACAGGTTAGCGACTTGGCTACTATAAAATGCTAACCATCTCAGCTAATTAAGCGGTTGTTGGATTGCGGTTGTTCTATAAAGCCGCTATTTTGTATACAATTATTTTCTGTATTGTAGATCTTTAATTTCAATAAAATGCTCTGCAACCAGCTATCTACAATCGTATAAAAGGAGCCGCTGAATGCCTCATTCATCTAATCGACCATCGAATGCTTACTCTCGCGACCTGGTGGGATATGGTCGCACCCCCCCTCATGCTAATTGGCCAGGCAAGGCGAAAATTGCTGTTCAGTTTGTGCTTAATTATGAAGAGGGCGGGGAGAACTGCGTCCTTCACGGCGACTCAGGCTCCGAACAGTTCCTGTCGGAAATCATCGGCGCACCGGCTTATCCGGATCGCCACTTGAGCATGGAGTCTATCTACGAGTACGGCTCCCGCGCCGGGGTGTGGCGCATTCTGCGTGAATTTGAAAAGCGTGATTTGCCTCTCACGGTGTTTGGCGTTGCCATGGCGCTGGAGCGTAACCCTGATGTCGCTCAGGCATTTAAAGAGTTAGGTCACGAGATTGCCTGTCACGGCTACCGCTGGATTCACTATCAGGAAGTGCCCGAGCACGTTGAGCGAGAGCACTTGCAGAAAGCCATGGAGATTTTCCAGCGTCTTTACGGTGAGAAGCCACAAGGCTGGTACACCGGGCGCGATAGCCCCAACACCCGGCGCTTAGTGCTAGATGAAGGCGGTTTCCTTTATGATAGCGACTACTACGGCGACGACTTACCTTTCTGGACGCAGGTGACCGATAGTCAGGGAAGTGATCACAACCACCTGATTGTGCCCTACACGCTGGACAGCAATGATATGCGCTTTGCCGCGCCGCAAGGTTTCAACACTGCGGATCACTTCTTTACCTACCTGCGCGATGCCTTTGATGTACTTTACGCAGAAGGGGAGGAGGCGCCCAAAATGCTTTCGGTGGGCATGCACTGTCGCTTATTAGGGCGCCCTGGACGTTTCCGCGCCCTACAGCGCTTCTTGGATTACATCGAAAGCCACGACCGTGTTTGGGTGGCTCGGCGGGTTGATATCGCCCGTCACTGGGCGGAACATCACCCTGCAACTCGTTAATTAAGCAGCTTAATAGGATGCTATGACGCCGCATATCGGACAGCGGATTACCGCCCAGTTTGACGCGCTAACTGCCCAGGAGCAGCGGGTGGCGAGCTTTATCCTCGATCACTTTGATGATCTGGCGGTGTATAGCGCCGCTGATTTGGCGCGTTTGACTGGGGTGTCCAAATCGACGGTTAGCCGCCTATTCAAGCGGCTGGGGTTTGAAAGCTACCGCACCGTTAAAGACCACGCCCGCCAGCTACGTAACTTGGGCGTGCCTTTGGTGATCGACCCCAACGCCATGCAGGAAGAGGCCGGGGCACCGTTTCAGCGCCATTTGCAGCGGGAGCAGGATAATCTACAGCGCTGCTTAAACGGCATTTCGGCGGATCAATTTGCGGCACTGGTAGAGCGGTTGGATAGCGCGCGTCATGTGGTCGTGATCGGCTTTCGTAACAGCTACCCGCTAGCGCTGCATTTTCGCCAGCAGTTGATTCAAGCGCGTACCCAGGTGCGGGTGGTTCCTCACCCAAATCAGTCGTTAGCGGAAGAGATTGTCGACCTCACCGAGCAAGACGTGGTGGTGTTGTTTGGTTTTCGCCGCCGCCCAGCGGCATTTGCTTCGCTAATTGATGCACTTGAGCGAACACCTGCCAAGGTGGCCTTACTGGCTGACCCCACCGCGATCAATTTTGCCTCACAGGTAACGTGGTTTTTTGAAGCGCCGCTGGAAAGTCTCTCCGCTTTCGATAGCTACGCCGCCGCCAATAGCCTGATCTGCCTGATCGCCAACGGCGTGTTGCATCGGCGCCTTGCAGAAGGACGAGAGCGCATCAGCGCGATCAGCGATGTTTACGCTGAGCTTAGTGAGTTGGAAGCGCCCTCCATGAGCGTGGATAGGGGCGCCCAGTAGGCTTTGCACGAAAACTGTCTGCGCT
Source organism: Halomonas sp. MS1 (assembly GCF_024182575.1). Lineage (NCBI taxonomy): Bacteria > Pseudomonadati > Pseudomonadota > Gammaproteobacteria > Oceanospirillales > Halomonadaceae > Halomonas > Halomonas sp. MS1. The sequence goes on along the minus strand of NZ_CP098926.1, from coordinate 523,981 downwards.
CGGCAATATGGCGTTAAAAATAGCCTCGTGCGCGAGCCCGATCAAAATACTCACTTACAAACTCATCTCTGCCGTGCGCTAACCTGTCCACTGCGTTGCCTGAGCGAAAATAAGAAAGCCCAGGGCAATCGCTATCCAGACGCAAAAAAGTGGGAAGAAGAATTTGACCCATTTTTGCCACGGCACACCCGCCAGCGCCAGGGTCGCCATAAAGTAGCCCGAGGTTGGGTAAATGATATTACCGATACCGTCACCCAACTGGAACGCCAGCACCGCCGTTTGGCGGGTCACGCCGATGATGTCGGAGAGCGGTGCCATCAGCGGCATGGTGACCAGCGCTTGACCGCTGCCGGAGGGGACAATGAAATTGAAGCCTAGCTGGGCGAAGAACATGCCAATCGCTGAGAGCAGGGTGGGCAGGCCTCCGACGAGGTTGCCAAGCCCAAACACCAGAGTGTCCATGATTTGGCCATCTTCCAGCATCACCGCAACACCCCGCGCGACGCCGGCGATCATGGCCCCAACTAGTACATCGCGGAAGCCCTGGTTGAAGCCTGCGCATATTTCGTCGGTATCGAGGCCTGCGATTAGGCCCACTACAATCCCCATGATGATAAATAGGCCTGCCATCTCCATCATGAACCAGCCTTGCTGCAGCACGCCATAGACGAGTACCGCGAAGAAGGCGAAGGTGGCAACGGCAGCCAGTTTCTGGCGAGCGGTGGCGATTAAGGCAGGGCTATTGTCAGCATGCTGGTAAAGCGTACGTTTTTCGGATTCGCTAGTGTCACTGCTCAGCAGGCTAAGCGAAGGAGTCTGGTGCACCATACGGGCATAACGCATAACGAAGAAAATGGCCGCGGCTAACATCACCACAAACGCCATGACGCGCAAGCCATAGCCGGAGTAGAGAGGAAGATCTGAGAGTTGCTGCCCGAGGCCAGTATTGATGGGGTTGAGTACCCCTGTCGTGAAACCGACGGTGGTGGCACAAAGTGCTACTGCCGCTGCAGTGACTGAATCGAAACGTAAGGCAATCATTAGCGGCAAGATAACCGGCACATAGACCAGCGCCAACTCCTGGGTACCGATAACCGTCGCGATCAGTGCAAATACCGTCATTAATACGGGGATAGTGAGTAAGCTCTGTCGTGCAAAGCGACGCGTCAGCTTATCAACGCCTATTTCAATAATACCGGTGCGCCTTAGCACCATGAACATACCGCCAATCATGAAGGTGAAAAAGACGACTTCACCGGCACTCATCAAGCCATTCGGGATCGCCAGCATAAAGTCGATGATACCAATCGGAGAGGAGGCGATCTGTTCATAAGAGGTCGGGTCAATAGTGATACGACCATTGGGGCCAGGAACACGCTCGAACTGCCCGGCAGGCACAAAATGCGTCGCTATTGCTGCTAAGCCGATAAAAATGAACAGAACCACGTAAATATCAGGGATCCGACACCAGCTTTTTTTAGCCGCAGGGCTATCAGAGGAAGACGAAGAGGGGGGACGTTGGGACATGTTATGCCTCGCGTTATAAGACCGCCATAGATGACGGCTATTGTTATTAATACTTACCTGGAGCAACGACATGGTCTGTGGAAGCAACGAGCAGGTCGACCAAAGTTGCTGTATATGGGCATATCCGTATAGTTTTAGAGTTATGAAACGAAAGTTGCCAAATAATTTACTCTTGGGAGAATTGTTTCACAAGTATTTCGTTAAATCGCTTTATTGTGGCTCGTTAATCTTGTATACAATATGAGAGTATTGTGTCTTCACTAAGTCATATAGGTTCCAAAATGCCAGCTAACTACTACGCCCCTACGGGGGGACATCCGCCACAAACACAGCTAACTGCTGATCGTGCCGTGTTCACAGAAGCGTATGCGTTGATTCCCAAAGGCGTGATGCGCGATATCGTCACCAGCAACTTGCCTTTCTGGGAAGGCACTCGGTTATGGGTGCTGGCGCGTCCGCTTTCAGGCTTTGCTGAAACGTTCTCGCAATACATTATGGAAGTGCAGCCTGAGGGCGGCAGTGAAAAGCCGGAGCTAGACCCTCAGGCCGAAGGCGTACTGTTCATTGTGGAAGGTGAGTTAACGCTTACTCTGGCGGGGGAACGCCATACCATGCGCCCCGGTGGCTATGCGTTTCTTCCCCCAGGTAGCCACTGGCAAGTGCGCAATGAGTCCTCTGCTCCCGTACGTTTTCATTGGGTGCGTAAAGCGTATCAGTTTGTGGAGGGATTAGACGTACCCCAAGCTTTCGTCACTAATGAGCAAGACATTGCTCCCCTCGAAATGCCGGGAACCGAAGGGCGTTGGGCAACCACGCGCTTTGTCGATCCTGCTGATGTGCGCCACGACATGCACGTCAATATCGTGACTTTTCAGCCAGGTGGCGTGATTCCTTTTGATGAAACTCACGTGATGGAGCATGGGCTTTATGTGTTGGAAGGGAAGGCGGTGTATCACCTTAACCAGCAATGGGTTGAGGTAGAGGCAGGCGACTTTATGTGGCTTCGCGCATTCTGCCCTCAAGCGTGTTACGCCGGAGGCCCGGGGCCATTCCGCTACTTACTGTACAAAGACGTCAACCGCCACGCAGCACTCAAGCTCTAACATTGAAATCAGGCGTTTAAGTTCTGGTATATAAGTTCTGGTATACAAGTTCTGGTATATAAGTTCCGGCGTTGGCTGCTTCGCTGTGTTGTTATTCGGAGAAGCAGCCTATTTTAGGATTTTATAATGATTAAATTGATAGCCGAACCACTAACAGCTGAGGCGTTTGCGCCTTTTGGCGATGTGATAGATGCCCGCACATCAGCGTCGTTTCCCATTAATGCTGGTCGTACCCAGCGCCATCATGATCTGGCGAGCGTTGAGACATTAGGCGACAACGCCCATGCGCTGATTAATATTTTTGTCAGCCAGCCGATTACGCTACCGTTGGAATTAACCTTTTTAGAGCGCCACCCTCAGGGTAGCCAAGCCTTTATGCCGCTGCATCAAGAGCGCTTTATTGTGGTGGTAGCCCCCCCTGGTGACACCATTAACGCTGCAGATGTACGCGCGTTCGTTACTGATGGCCGTCAGGGCGTCAATTATCGGGCAGGCACTTGGCATGCTATTCAGTCGGTGCTTGAGCGTGAGGGCGAGTTTTTAGTGGTAGATAGGGGAGGTGATGGCAATAACTGCGATGAGTATTCGCTTGATATTACCGTTACTCTAGGCGAATAACTTGCGCTAACAGCATACGGTTGTCATCTTGCTCAGGTTAGCTTTTGACTGAACGAGAAAAATAGAGCGCACATTGCGCGTAGGAGACCAGCATGTCACAAGCCCACCGTTTGCCAAAACTACTCAAAATGCTGCGTCACTACGACGATCCAGTCAGCGGTGCGGATCTGGCTGAAGCGCTAGGTATACCGCTGAGTGTTCTCTACAAAGATATTGCTGTGCTTAGAGCCGTTGGGGTCGAGATTGTTAGTGAACCAGGCCAAGGCTATGTTCTCCCGCCTAGCGCTCAATTACCTCCCCCAACGCTCAGTGAGCCAGCCGCCGAACGGTCTGATGAACTGATTTTCTACACGCATCCCCTTTCGCGGGGAGGCATTGTGCACTGGATGCTTGAAGAGCTTGGTGTGCCTTATCGCTTAGTGGTCCTGGAGTATGGGTCCACAATGCATTCGCCAGACTATTTAGCCATCAACCCGATGGGCAAGGTACCAGCTATTCGCCACGGTGAGCGAGTGGTCACGGAGGCTGCCGCTATCTGTGCTTATCTTGCCGATGCTTTCCCCGAGGCTGGTTTGGCACCGCCGCTTTCAGCAAGAGGCGACTATTATCGCTGGTTATTCTTCGCTGCTGGGCCGCTAGAAGCCGCTGCCTCGCTTAATAGCTTGGGCTTCCAACCTGATGCAGAGCAGCGTATGCGGCTAGGTTCTGGCGACTTTGCGACGGTGATTGAGGTTCTGGCTGCGGCCGTTAATGGACGCCGCTACATCGCTGGTGATGCTTTTAGCGCCGCCGATGTTTATGTCGGTTCCCACATTGGATGGGGAATGCAGTTTGGAACTCTTCCACGCCGTCCTGAATTCGAACATTACTGGGCGGGGCTGCAAAACCGTCCTGCACGGCAGCATTGCGAGCTGTTCATCCAGCAGGCGTTGGCACAGTAGTTACCCTGTGAGTGGTGACGCGCCAGAGGTAGTCGTCCCCACGCTGATGAACGCTTATTAAGTTTTTATTCTCATTCTATTAATAATTAGGAAAATTATGAACGCACTGCACTTCTCTTCGATCCGTCGTACTAAAATTGTCGCCACCCTGGGCCCCGCCAGCGACCGGGAAGGTGTCTTAGAAGCCATGTTAGCGGCGGGTGTTGATGTGGTGCGTTTAAATTTCTCGCATGGCACCGCGGATGATCATCGTCGACGCTTAATGCGCGTGCGCGAGATTGCTGCTCAGCTGGGCCGAAGTGTCGCAGCGCTGGGTGACCTTCAAGGCCCTAAAATTCGTATCGCGCGCTTCAAAGAGGGCGCTGTGGTTCTTCAAGAGGGCCAGCCGTTTATTCTCGATATGGCGCTTGATGGTGATGCGGGCGATGTGCACCAAGTGGGCTGCGACTACAAAACCTTGGCGCAAGATGTGACGGCCGGTGACCGCCTACTGCTAGATGATGGTCGTGTGGTACTGGATGTCACACGAGTAGATGGCCAACAGGTACACACCGACGTGGTGGTGGGCGGTAAGCTCTCCAACCATAAGGGTATTAACAAACAGGGCGGTGGGCTTTCTGCTCCCGCGTTGACCGAGAAAGATAAAATTGACCTAAAAACCGCTGTTGAGATTGGTGTCGACTACCTTGCTATCTCATTCCCTCGTCATGCGGAAGATATGTTAGAGGCGCGCCGTTTACTCGGTGAAGCAGGTAAAGATATTGGCTTAGTTGCCAAGGTGGAACGTGCTGAAGCCGTAGCGGATGAGGCAACCCTTGACGGCATTATTGAAGCATCAGAAGCGGTCATGGTGGCGCGTGGTGATTTAGGGGTCGAGATTGGCGATGCCAAGTTGGTCGGCGTGCAGAAGCGCATGATCAAGCGCGCACGTTCGCTTAACCGCGCTGTGATTACCGCCACGCAAATGATGGAAAGCATGATTTCTGCGCCGCTGCCTACCCGCGCAGAGGTATTCGACGTTGCCAACGCGGTGCTGGATGGCAGTGATGCGGTAATGCTTTCCGCCGAAACGGCTGCAGGTGATTACCCACTGGAAACCGTTGAGGCGATGGCACGAGTATGCTTAGGCGCCGAGCGTGAGAAAACTGCCCAAGAGTCAGGACACCGTATTCATGAAGGCTTCTCACGGCCAGACGAAACCATTGCACTTTCGGCAATGTATGCTGCTAACCATATGAAAGGCGTTACAGCGATTGCCTGTATGACCTCCTCGGGTTATACGCCGCTAATTGCCTCGCGTATTCGTTCAGGCTTGCCTATTGTAGGGCTGGCTCACACCCCCATTGCTCAACGCCGTATGGCGCTTTATCGTGGTGTTGTATCACTGCCGTTTGATACCTCAGCAATGAGCGCCACAGAGTTGAATGACGAAGCGCTGACGCTGTTGGTTAAGCAGGGTGTTGTTAAGCTTGGCGATCACGTGATACTGACTCGAGGTGATCATATGAACGCTCACGGCGGCACTAATACCATGAAGATCATGGCAATTACCGAACAGCATATTGAGCAAGCGCAGCGCTGATTGATGCGAATCCTGCTATTAACGTGTTTACTGTTTGTTACTGCGCCTGCGTTTGCAGGCGCACCTATCATTGCGGCTGCTTCTAATCTGCAGTTTGCGTTGGAAGAGGCTGCGGAACGCTTTACTCAGCAAACGGGTCATGCTCTGCGCCTCAATTTTGGTTCCTCCGGAAATTTTCGCCGCCAAATTGCTCAAGGGGCTCCCTTTGAGCTGTTTCTCTCGGCGAACGAAGCCTTTGTACAAGCGCTTTATCAAGAAGGCCACGTCGATAGCGAGGGCGTTATTTATGCCCGTGGTCGGCTGGCGTGGGCGCAGCCTAAAGGAAAGTACCCACCCCCCGATGCACACACGCCGCTTGCTGGTGTTCATGAGGCGATTGCCGCACTTGAGGAGGGGCAGCGTCAGCGTATCGCGATTGCCAGCCCTGAACATGCGCCTTACGGAGTTGCTGCCCAAGAGGTATTGCAACAGGCTGGGCTGTGGGAAACTACCGAGCCATTGCGTATTCAAGGTGAAAATGTATCGCAAACGCTGCAGTTTGCCCTGTCGGATGATGCCCGTGGTGGGTTAGTGGCGTACTCTTTGGTGCTGGCTTCAACACTCAGCGAGCGAAGTGAGTTTGTATTGATTCCCGAAGCGTGGCACACGCCGTTGCGCCAACGTATGGTACTTACACCTCAGGCAGGAGAGGTGGCACAGGCTTTTTATGCATGGCTTCAGCAAGCAGACGCGCAGGCTATTTTCCAACAGTACGGTTTTAATACAGATTGATGGACTGGACAGCGCTCTCGGTATCGCTGCGCTTAGCAGGCTTGACCTGCCTCTTTTTGCTGCCCGTTGGAGTGTGGCTAGGCCGTGCGTTGGCTACCGCACATTTTCGCGGCAAAGGGCTTTGCGAAGCGCTAGTGGCGTTGCCGTTAGTGTTGCCACCCACCGTGCTCGGTTTTTATTTGCTACAGCAATTTGGCCGCGACGCACCTTTGGGTAGCGTTTGGGCCTCGTTCACAGGGGGCGGGCTCAACTTCACTTTTAGCGGTATCTTGCTAGCCTCATTAATCGCTAATTTACCTTTTGCAATTCAGCCTATTCAGCGGGCGTTTGAGAACGTGCCGACTAATCTGCGTGAAGCTGCCTGGTGCAGCGGGCTGAGCCCTTGGCAAACCTTTTTGCGCATTGAACTGCCGCTGGTATGGCCAGGCATTCTTTCCGCTATCGCATTAACATTTGCCCATACGTTGGGAGAGTTTGGGGTGATTTTAATGGTCGGTGGTGCCATTGATGGAGAAACCCGCACGTTAGCGATTGCTATTTATGATCGGGTACAGGCGTTTGATGAACAGGGGGCCGCCCGTATGTCAGCGCTGCTGCTATTGGTGTCGTTAACAACCCTAGGTCTGGTCTACGGGCTTGCAGGCAGGCGCAGGTGGGTGCGTGGCTAAAGTGATCACTGGTAGCGGACTGGAAGTAATGGCCAAGCAGCGTAGTCCGATACCACTGGACGCGGCATTTAGCTGCCCAGCGGGCGAGCTTCTAGCGCTGGTGGGACCGTCCGGTAGTGGCAAAACCACGTTACTGCGTACTATCGCTGGCCTGTATCAACCAGAGCAGGGCCATGTGGCATGTTTGGGCAGCACTTGGTTAGCAACTGAGCGGCGCTACTCGCTTACCCCCCAGCAGCGAAAAATCGGCATAGTGTTTCAAGATTATGCGCTGTTTCCCCATCTTAGTGCGCTAGCGAATGTCCAGCTTGCCCTGGGACACCTTCCCCTCTCTGAACGTCCGCGCCGTGCCAAACAGTGGCTTGCCAATGTACGTTTGGAGGGGCTGGAAAAGCGCTTCCCCAACGAACTTTCTGGCGGCCAGCGCCAACGCGTGGCGCTTGCACGCGCCTTAGCGCGTGAGCCGCAGGTATTGTTGCTAGATGAACCCTTCTCAGCTGTTGATCAGGTGACCCGGCGCCGACTGCAGCGAGAACTGGCGCTGTTGCGTCAGCAAATATCGATTCCCATTATCTTGGTTACCCACGATTTAGAAGAAGCCACTGCGCTAGCAGATCAAATTTGCGTGCTGCATAACGGCGTAAGTCTTCAGCAGGGGAGCCCCGAAGCACTATTTCGGCGGCCTGCTTCGCCGCTGGTGGCAAGGCTTTTAGATCGCCACAATATTTTTGAGGGTGAAGTGACCAGTGTTAATGGCCAGCAACGGCTGCAGTGGGGGGATCGATACTTAGAGGTTGCCGTAGGCCTCTCTGATCTGCCGCAGGGTGAGAGGGTGACGTGGTACTTACCGCCTTCCGATATTGTGCTGCATCGCCGTGGTCGACCTTCACAGGGTGAGCGTGAAAACCCTGTAGCCGCTACTGTGCATGAAATGGTCGTTCTTGGCGGTATCACCTCAATCTCGCTGCGTGTTTTGCATGGCGATATGCTACGTTTCGATATTGCCACCCATGCCGCTAGGCGCAACCAGCTAGCACTGGGGGAGCAGGTATATGTGTCGCTGCTTGCTGAAGGCATTCATATTATGTCAGGAAAGCATGTTGCTATGTCGTCACGCCATATATCCTCAAATAACCTGTCTTCAAATAACCTGTCTTCTACTAATATGCCCTCTCATCATAAAAGGAACTTGTCATGACTGTTACTCGCCGTCAGCTACTGAAGACGTCTTTGGGAGTTTCACTAGCGGCGAGCTTACCGTTGCCGCTGTTGAGCGCCTGGGCTGATGAATCTCGCCAAGCCTCGACATTGCCGCTGGCGATTCACAGCCAGGAAGGCCCGCATCGATTAGACGTTGAAGTGGCCGAGACCGCCGCTCAGCGACAGCGCGGCTTAATGGAGCGCGAGCACCTGCCTGAAGCACGTGGCATGCTATTTCGGTTTGAGAGCGAACAGCCCGCTGGCAACGCCTTTTGGATGTACCGCACGTTAATCCCATTGGATATTGCTTTTATCAACGGTGAAGGGCGCATTGTAGCGATCAACACCATGCAACCCTGTGCGTCTGATACCCCCCGTGAGTGCCCCGCTTACCCAGCCGGTGCGTCTTACCATGCCGCGCTGGAGGTTAACGCAGGCTATTTCGCTGAGCGCGGTATCCAGGTGGGCGACTGCGTATCAGTCCCTGCTTTGGCAGGGTTTTGCCGCCCTGATGCATAGTGTGCCGATACCGGCGTACTACAGTGGCTTTGCTGGGCGACGCTTACCAACGTTGAGCACGATCAGGGCAATACCGGCTACCACAAGCCCCCCGCCTACCAGCTTATGGATACCTAGGCTGTCGCCCATCAACAGCGCGCCCAAGCCAACAGCAAGTACCGGTACCAGCAAGGTCATTGGCACCACGCGATTCACAGGATGGCGGCGTAGTAAGGCATACCAAATGCCGTAAGCAACAATTGATGACATTACCGCGGTGTAAGTCATCGCTCCCCACCCGCGCCAACTCGCTTGCTGAATGGCCTGCCACTGGCCAGTTTCAAATAGCCAAGACCCTAACGCGACCTGAGGAATCGCAAACAGCGCTACCCAACCCGCCAGTGCTAAGGGAGCGATAGGCGGGCCGCGCTTAATCAACAGTTGGGAAACTGCCCAGCCAAAGGCGCTTAACAAAAGAATCGTCAGCGGCAGTGGTGAGGGCAGCGTTGGCCCTCCAGCGAGCACAATAACGCCAGCGAAAGAGAACAGCAGCCCCGCGATGCGCTTTGCCCCCAGTTTTTCTTTAAGAAACACCACCGCCAGTAGCGTGGCAAAAGGCGTGCCCATCTGCACCAGCAGTGCGCCAGTGCCTGCTTCTGCTTGGCCTAAGCCGATAAACAGCAGCGCAAAATGTAGGCTGCCAAATGTGAAGGAAAGCAAGAGTAAAAAAGGCAACTGAGCGCGAGCGACAGGATAGAAAGGCACCAATAGAACAGCGACCAGCACAAAGCGCAGGGTCGTCATTAGTAGTGGCGGTAGCTCCGCTACGCCCACCTTTATAACAATGATATTCAGCGCCCAAATGGCGATGACAAATAGGCCTAACAACAGGTCGCGTAGTGGCACGTTGATATCCGTTGATCACGATTTAACAGTGGCTTTAGCATATCAGTAAGCGCTACTGCAGCGTAATGGCGCGGTGTTCATCTACCCACAGTTAACGGTGAAATGCTAACGACCGACTTCCTTTAAACTCATGAGTGCCTACAATAGAGCGTTGCCTGCTTTAACGCTTATGTTGTAGCCAATAGCGGCGCACTGTGGGTAGATAATAGATATCGCTGGATACCAACTGATAAAAAAGGATCGACAATAATGACGCTGACACGCTCTATGGCTCGTTTAACGGTAGGTTTAGCTGGTGCGGCCTTACTCTCGGCTTCTTTCTCTGCACAAGCACGTGAACTCTCTGTTTCCACTGTTTTATCTGATGCTTTCCCATGGGGGCAAGCGGCGGAAAAGTGGGCGGAGTTGGTGGAAGAGCGCAGTGGTGGAGAACTAACGCTGCGGGTTTACCCGAACTCTCAGTTGGTTTCCGGTGACCAAACTCGTGAGTTTTCGGCCATGCGTTCGGGGCTAATTGATGCTGCGGTAGGCTCGACGATTAACTGGTCGCCTCAGGTTCCTGAACTGAATTTATTCTCTTTACCATTCTTTATTCCCGATGAGGCTGCTGTGGATGCGGTTACTGGCGGCGAAGCCGGTGAGCTGGTCTTTGCAGCGATTGAGTCTCGCGGTGTTATGCCGCTGGCCTGGGGCGAAAATGGCTTCCGCCAAGTGTCAAACTCCCGTGGGCCGATTAGCCAGCCAGAGGATTTGGATGGTCTGAAAATCCGCGTGGTTGGCTCACCGCTGTTCCAGGATACCTTCTCTGCCCTTAACGCAGATCCGACGCAAATGAGTTGGACAGATGCTCAGCCAGCGTTAACCACTGGCGCGGTTGACGGGCAGGAAAATCCGCTTTCAGTATTTGATGTCGCGCGTATTGATCAGGTGGGCCAGGAGCACTTAACGCTCTGGAACTACATGAATGACCCGCTAATTTTTGCGGTTAACCAGCAGGTATGGCAATCGCTTGATGAAGAACAGCAAGTGCTGTTGCGTGAAACTGCCATTGAAGCGGGGGAGTGGGAAATCGCTATGACGCGTGAGGAAGAAAGCGAGCGTCTGGCGGCTATTCAAGAGCGTGGTGTTACGGTTACTGAGTTAACCGATGAACAGTACCAAGCCTTTGTTGAAGCCACGCAGTCCGTTTACGAAAAATGGGCGCCGCGCATTGGTGAAGACGTGGTTAACGCGGCTCGGTCGGCTATCGACGCACGTTAATGACTCCTTTGGTGTTATAACTGCCGGCCTACAGGGCCGGTAGTTTTTTCTGTTATGAGGCTGCCATGAAAGGCTTTCCCGATGCACGCCCTGAACGCTGGTTGGGCGCGCTGTCACTTATTATTATTTCGTTGATTAGTCTGGGAAATGTGGTCACACGTTACCTGACTGGCGGCTCATTCTCGTTTACCGAAGAATTTTCCGTATTTTTACTGGTGGTGCTTACTTTCGCAGGGGCATCGGTGGCGCTTAGGCGAAACCGCCATATTCGTATTGGTTTTTTAGAACGGGCGTTACCAGGGCGCTGGCGCAGCGCCCTTATTCTATTTCAAGCTTTGTGCGGGTTAACCGTTCTGGGCTTGATCACTTGGTATGGTGGAAAGCTAGCCTGGCAAGAGTACCAATGGGAATCGCTATCGCCGGGGTTAGGGCTGCCCCAGTGGTGGTACTTAGTGTGGCTTCCGATATTATCCTTTGCCATGGTATGGCGTCTCGTTCAGCAAACCCGAGATCGATTAAACGGAGGGCTGGATAATGACGCCTGATATTTGGATGATTCTTGCCTTTGCTGGATTTTTGATAGCGGGTGTGCCCGTGGCATTTTCGCTCGCGCTAGCTGGCTCGGTGGGTATTGTGGCTGGGCTTTCGCCAGATATGTTGGCAACGCTGGGTACCAATACCTATAACAGCATTGCCAAGTATCCTTTAATCGCGATACCGCTATTCATACTGACAGGGCTGATTTTTGAGCGCTCTGGTGTGGCGTTACGCTTGGTACGCTTTGCTCAGGCACTTATTGGGCCTCGTCATGGCGGTCTGGCGTTGGTCGCGGTGCTGGTGTGCATGATTATGGGGGGCATGAGTGGCTCGGGCCCGGCGGATGCAGCGGCAGTGGCCATGGTAATGCTGCCAAGCATGACAAAAGCGGGCTATCCAAAGCCATTTTCCGCAACCCTTATTGCAGCATCGGCATCCACCGCTATCTTAATCCCTCCTTCCGTGGCGCTAATTCTTTACTCGATTGTGGTGCCCGGTGTTGATCTGCGCGCGCTATTTGCCGCAGGACTTTTTCCCGGCATTTTGGCAGGGCTAGCGCTGCTGGTGCCTGCGATGATCGTTGCTAAGCGTTACGGCTGGGAAGGAACACCGGCAGCAGGCGCTGAAACCCTGACCGTGCGTACGACGTTTAGGCAGGCGTTGCCTGCTTTATTTGCTCCAGTGCTCATTTTAGGGGGGCTGCGCTCAGGCTTATTTACCCCGACAGAAGCCGCCGTCGTAGCGGTTGCCTATGGCACCATTGTGGGGCTGTTTTTGACGAAAGAGCTTTCGTTACGTGACTTATGGGAATTGCTAGGAGAGGCTGCGATTATTTCTGGAGTGGTGATGTTGATTATCGCTCTAGCGGGTATTTTTGCTTGGGCCGGAACAATGCTGGGGACTTTCCGCCATTTGGCAGAGTGGATTATTGGCTTAACAGACAACGGTATTTTGCTGTTGGTGCTGGTCATGCTAGCGGTATTGGTCGCTGGTATGCTGCTTGACGCTATTTCTATCTATCTCATCATGATGCCGGTGCTGATACCCGTTATGCAGCACTTTGAATGGAACCCCGTTTGGTTCGGCATTCTGCTAGCCATGAACATTGCTATTGGTCAATTTACCCCGCCGGTTGCGGTGAATTTAATGGTAACCACAGAGGTTGCCAAAATCCGTTTGGAAGAGACTTTGGGGTGGGCGTTGCTATTTGTTGTGGCGATGGGATGTGCGCTTGCTCTTGTGGCCATTTTTCCAAGTATTGCGCTGTGGTTGCCATCTGTACTTGGTTATAACGTCTAACACACCTATGCCTGACGTCATTCGTCATAAGATGTTCAATCCGCTATACGCTATGCGAATACGGCATGGCTGTTAACGGTAACTAAACGTAATTCATCGGTAATCTAAGTTTGTTGTCTGAGCTGCTTGTGGTAGGCAATGTCGTCTATAGTCAGTGCATTGCCTCTAAGCATTAAGTTTATCTGTTAAACAGTAGGACTTAATTGCAAGCACTGGGATGTGTATGGGCGTTATATCGGTAATGACTTGCCGTGTATTTCGCCAAGTATGTTTTTTTTCGCTAAAGTAGTAAGGGTCGGCTGTATTAGTCGGCGTTGATAACAGATTGTCTTGAAAACGTTTTGGCAGAAAAACACCTGAGGGAACCGTTCAGCAGGTGGAGTTAAAGCGTATAACGCTCACAACATCAAGATAAAGAGGTGTGTCCATGAAACGCCATGTATTTTCCACTGCCGCCTTCTCTGGCGCGCTGATTGCGGCCGCTACGTTTGCATCACCAGCGGTTGCACAGGAACGCTTCATCACTATCGGTACCGGTGGCCAAACAGGTGTGTACTACGTAGTTGGTCAGTCGATTTGTCGATTGGTGAACCGTTTGGAAGACGCAGATATCAAATGTAATGCACCTTCCACTGGTGGCTCCGTGGCCAACATCAACGGTATCAAGTCCGGCGAATTGGACATGGGTGTCGCTCAGTCGGATGTTCAGTATCAAGCTTACAATGGTACTGGGAATTTTGAAGGTGAGGCCTATGAAGACCTGCGCGCGGTGTTCCGCGTTCACGGTGAGCCGCTGACTATCCTGGCTCGCGCTGATGCTGACATTAATTCCCTTGATGACTTGGAAGGTAAGCGCGTCAATATCGGCAACCCAGGCTCTGGGCAGCGCAACACCATGGAAGTGGTGATGGGCGCCAAAGGCTGGACCGAGGACTCTTTCTCGTTAGCGTCTCAACTCGATGCCGCCGAAATGGCTGCCGCGCTTGCTGACAACAACATCGACGCGATGGCCTATGTCGTGGGTCACCCCAATGGAGCCATCCAGGAAGCGACCACCACCGTTGATTCGCGTCTGGTGCCTCTCAACGATGAGACAGTTCAGGGCATTGTTGACGAGTTCCCGTACTACTCCATGTCGGTCATTCCAGGTGGATTGTACAAAGGTAATGACGAAGACGTCGAAACTTTCGGCGTCGCAGCAACCTTCGTGACCACTGCGGAAACCGACGAAGACATCATCTACCAGACCGTTAAGGCGGTATTCGATAACTTTGATCGCTTTAAGCGCCTGCACCCGGCCTTCGAGAACCTCGACCCCCAAGACATGGTGACCTCTGGTCTATCGGCGCCACTGCATGAAGGTGCCGCTCGTTACTACCGAGAGCAGGGCTGGATCGAGTAAGTTGGCCAAGCTGAGGTGATTTCGCCTCGATGAGGGAATGCGCGGCCACTTAGAGTGGCCGCGCATTCTGTTTGAGATGCTGTATGGCGTAATGCCAATGGGATCTTTCGTCACTACATACCAGGCAGGGTTAGCTTATGACTGAGGACAAGAACAGGAGCGCGGAATCCGCGGTTGACCTCGAGGATATGGTGGCTTCGAGTGATACTGGGGCTCGCAAGCCAGCGGGCACGCCGGGAAAACTATTGGTTAGCATCGCCGCGGCATGGTCGCTGTTCCAATTGTGGGTCGCCTCCCCATTGCCTTTCGTGGTCGGCTTCGGTGTCTTCAATGCCACCGAGGCTCGTTCCATTCACTTGGCATTCGCGCTATTTTTAGCCTATATGGCCTATCCGGCGCTAAAGCGCTCACCGCGCGACCGCATTCCCATTCAGGATTGGGTATTGGCCTCGGCGGCGGCCTTCTGTGGTGCCTATATGTTCATGTTTTATGAACAGTTGTCGCAACGACCGGGGGCACCGATCCTACAGGATGTGATCATTGGGGTGGCGGGGCTCCTGTTGCTGCTTGAGGCAACACGTCGAGCGCTTGGGCCACCGCTGATGATCATTGCCACGATCTTCATTATCTATTCCCTTGCCGGGCCCTACATGCCAGGCATTCTTTCCCACCGGGGTGTAAGTCTCTTCGGTCTGGTCAACCACCAGTGGCTGACCACCCAGGGGGTATTTGGTATCGCCCTTGGGGTATCGACTAGTTTCGTATTCTTGTTCGTGTTGTTCGGAGCCTTACTCGATAAGGCGGGTGCCGGCAACTATTTCATCAAAGTGGCGTTCTCGTTGCTGGGTCACTACAAGGGTGGGCCGGCCAAGGCCGCGGTGGTGGCATCGGGCATGACGGGTCTGATCTCGGGCTCCTCGATCGCCAACGTGGTGACTACCGGTACATTCACCGTACCGATGATGAAACGCGTCGGTTTTTCCGCCGAAAAGGCGGGTGCAGTCGAAGTGGCCTCCTCTGTCAACGGGCAGATCATGCCACCCGTGATGGGGGCTGCCGCCTTCCTGATGGTCGAATATGTCGGCATCTCCTATGTGGAGGTCATCAAGCATGCCTTCCTACCCGCACTGATTTCCTACATCGCCTTGATCTACATCGTCCATCTTGAGGCCATGAAAGCTAATCTGCAGGGCTTGCCAACCAGCAATCCACCCAAGCCGCTGGTGCGCAAGGTGATCGGCTTTTTGGGCGGTTTATTGCTGATGATGGTAACGGCGCTGGTGGTCTATTATGGCTTGGGGTGGTTAAAACCCGTTCTGGGCTCCGCTACGCCTTGGGCGGTGAGTGTGGGCCTGGTGGTGATCTACATCGCACTGCTTAAGGTGGCTGCAGGCTATCCGGAGCTCGAACTCGATGATCCGAATGAGCCGATCTACAAGCTGCCCCAGACTCGGCCGACAGTGATGGTTGGGCTGCAGTTCATTCTGCCAGTGATCGTATTGGTGTGGTGCCTGATGGTGGAGCGCTTGTCACCTGGGCTGTCGGCATTCTGGGCCACGGTGCTCATGGTGTTCATCATTCTGACCCAGCGGCCTATCACGGCAATCTTCCGCGGGCAGAGCGAGATGGCCGAGGATATTCGGGCGGGTGTCCTGGATCTGTGGAGTGGTCTGGTGACTGGTGCCCGCAACATGATCGGCATCGGCATCGCCACCGCGACAGCCGGCATCATCGTTGGCGCGGTTTCCCAGACCGGCGTGGGCTTGGTGCTGGCCGATGTGGTGGAAATCCTCTCTATGGGGAACCTGATGCTGATCCTGATGCTCACCGCGGTGCTCAGTCTGATCCTCGGCATGGGGCTGCCCACCACCGCCAACTACATTGTGGTGTCAGCACTTCTCGCCCCGGTGATCGTGCAGCTCGGTGAGCAGAACGGTTTGCTGGTGCCGTTGATCGCCGTTCACCTGTTCGTGTTCTATTTCGGCATTATGGCCGATGTGACACCCCCGGTGGGGCTCGCCTCCTTCGCGGCAGCGGCGGTCTCAGGGGGAGACCCGATACGGACCGGTTTCCAGGCCTTCTATTACAGCTTGCGGACCGCGGCGTTACCGTTTCTGTTCATCTTCAACACTGACCTGCTGCTGATCGACGTGAGCTTCCTGCAGGGTGTCGTTATCTTCATCATATCGACGATCGCGATGCTGATCTTTGCTGCCGGCTCCCAGGGCTTCATGATCGTGCGTAACCGCTGGTACGAATCGATCCTCATGCTGCTGGTCGCCTTCACGTTGTTCCGCCCGGGGTTCTGGATGGACATGATCCATGACCCCTATGAATCGGTGCCGCCGTCACAATTCGTCCAAACGCTGGGTGATGTCGACGAGGAGAGCACGCTACGGCTGCAGATCCGCGGTGAAGATGACTTTGGTGACCCGCTTACCACCTACATGATCCTGCCCGTACCTGAAGGGCAGACGGGGCAGGAGCGCCTGGAGAACTTGGGGCTTGAGCTACTGATCGAGGATGAGCGGGCCGTGGTCGATATGGTGGCCTTCGGCAGCACCGCGGCCGATCTTGGCCTGGATTTCGACCAGGAAATCATCGAGGTGCTGGCACCTGTGGATCGTTGGATCAAGGAGTTGATGTGGATTCCGGCGTTCCTGGTGTTCGGTTTGATCGTGGTTATGCAGCGTCGTCGTCGTAATAATACGTCAGCCAAGGCTGCTGCATAAAGGAGGATGCCATGTACAGCAAGATCGTATTGCCGGTGGACCTGAACGAGGAAGCCTCTTGGTCAAAGGCGCTGCCTACGGCCATTACTCTGTGTCAAACTTTTGGAGCTTCACTGCATGTGGTAACAGTGCTCCCGGAGTTCACGATGCCCATGGTAGGGGCCTACTTTCCGAAGAACTTTTCTGAAAAAGCACATGCTGCGTTGAAAGAGGCGCAGCATAAGTTTATTCAGGAACATGTGCCTGAGGAGATTAAGACTCAGAGTGTGATTGTCGACGGCTCGCCATGGGAGGCCATCATTCAGGTAAGTAAAAAGCTAGATGCCGACCTGATTGTCATGGCATCTCACACCAAGCGTAAATTTGTAGACTACGTTCTGGGCCCTAATGCGGAACATGTGGTTCATCATGCCAAGATATCAGTGATGATCGTGCGCTGATCTCAGCACTCGTTGATTGTTAAGCGAACTCCAGGCCATTTGGCCTGGAGTTTTTGTTTGTGAGGTTATATTAACGCTGGCTAACGCATCGAATAAATTGGCGTTAATGGCATGAAAGCAGGATTTTTTGTACGCGATGCCGCCAGACAGCCCCACCTTGTCATTGCTCAGCTACATTAAAGATACGTTAAGCCATTAATCCATGGTTAACGAACTCATGCATGTGGCAACTTTTTCAGGGTATTGGCAAGTTCGATCTCAACCTGAATGGGGTTTAAAGGCCACCGCTGCATTGGGGTAAATCTAAGGAGTCATGCTATGAATGCAGCCACAACAAAAACGCACGGCCGAGCAGATATGCCTAATGTAAAAATCACTATTAATAAGGTGGGAATGGATCGGCCGCGTGCATGGCTTGCCGCGGGGTTCGAGGACTTTCGTCGCGCAACTGCTATCAGTTTAACCTACGGTATGTTTTGGGTGGGATTAAGCATAGCCATTACAGCGGGTGCAATAACACTCGGCTATTGGTACTGGTTATTACCTATGATCGCTGGGTTTATGTTTGTTGGGCCACTGGTGGCGGTAGGCTCCTATGGCATTAGTCTTGCCCTTGAGCGGGGAAGGGTTCCTAACCTTGGCGATGCCTTCGGTAGTTGGCGTCCGCACGCAGGCCAGTTGGCGATGATGGGCGTGATGATGATGATTTTCTTCCTCGCCTGGATTCGTCTTGCGACGCTGCTGTTCGCGTTGTTCTTTGGCTTTGAAGTACCTAGTCCAGAAACTCTATACACATCACTCCTAACCACGCCGGAAGGCTTGGGCATGATTGCAGTAGGTTCAGTGGCGGGCGGTATTCTCGCTTTCGGTGCGTTTGCGATTAGTTCAGTGGCTATCCCAACGCTAATGGATCAAGATCTTACTTTTATGGAGGGTATCGAAGCTAGCGTGCGCTGTGTTGCCAAAAACTTCCGTCCGATGCTGTTGTGGGCTGCTATTTTGACAGGCTGCGTTTTGATTGGTGTGCTTACGTTTTACATAGGCTTGGCACTCATTTTACCCGTTTTAGGCCATGCAACATGGCATGCTTATGAAGAGTTGGTGCGCTTTGAACCAGTCGAAAAGCTTGAGACCTAACGGTCAGAGTGCCTTGAAATGCTGAGCCTCATACGCGTTGCTAAGTAAAAACATACTTAACCTGACTATGTGAAAGAGATAGCGTAACCTTTGCGCTATCTCTTTTTTATCCAGAGTCCTGCCTGTCTTGATAGTTGACAGAAACGGTCCTGTTTTCAAGATATTGTGTCGTGAGGTAAGCGTTGTGAAAGCGTTTTTACTGGGAGGGATTATGCTGTTGCTCAGCATTCCCGTGACGGGTCATGTGCGGACAGAGGCCTCCCTCGATATGCCCGAAGGGCCTGTTATTCTCACAGTCAACGGTGATATAACACATTTCAACACAGCCCAGGGCGCACGCTTTGACCGTGATATGTTACAAGCTTTGCCACAGCACTCCTTTGAAACGGGCACGCCGTGGACTGAGGGCAGTAGTACTTATAGCGGACCGCTGATGCGCACATTGTTAGAGCATGTCGGGCTGCCTGGTACTGAGAATAGTCCTGGAAACGGCTCTAGAAACAGTGCTGGAAATAGTGCTGGAAATAGTGTGTATGTCTCCGCTTTAAACGGGTTCGAGGCGGAAATACCGATCAGTGATTTTTATAAGTATGACGTTATCCTAGCATTAGAGCGGGATGGGCAAAGCATTCCCATCCGAGAGTACGGCCCTTTGTGGGTGCTTTATCCTTTCAGCCAAGACGAGGCTCTTTTAAGTGAAAAAATGCGTTTTAGAGCTGTTTGGCAAGTTATGCAGATAAATGTCCGTTAGTCAGTCTATTTCTCGGGCTCCCCGCCTGCTGCGTTATCCGCGTCGCTTTAAAGTGGTTGCTATGATTACCGTCCTGCTGTTCGCGGCAGCTCTGGTAGTGGCAGCCTTAGCGGCTTGGCGTCAGGATAATTTGACACAAAGTTTGAGAGAAGATACGGCTTGGGTAGTTTATAAGCTTGATCGCGATGCGATTCAGCTATTCAACCACTTACTTGCGGCCACCCGTGGCCCGATTTCACCTTCCGATCAGGACGATCTGAACCTGCACTTCGAACTGCTCTATAGTCGAATGACGCTGTTGCAAGAGGGCGAAGTGAGCCTGCTGTTAGACAATATCAGCATAGCAAAAGCATTATTAGTTCAAATTCAGCAGCAGCTAGATACGCTAGATCCCATGTTTGAACCTCATGCATCTTTACCTCAGCTGCCGATTGCTGAGCTAGAGGAAGAGCTGTTGGTGCTAACTCGGCTGACAGAGCGATTTGTTATCGCTATTAATGGTTATCTAGCGGAGTCTGCTACTGAAGAGCGCGTGCTATTAAATATTTTATATAAGCTTTTAATGTCTCTATTAGTGGGAATGAGTTTCGCTGTATTGCTGGTCATTGTGTTTCTGGTGCGTGAAATGCGAGAAAGCGCCGCTGCTCGGCGTGAGCAGGAGCAACTGAGTCGTCAACTTGAAGTCACTGCCACACAGGCGCAAGCTGCAAATCACGCTAAATCTGACTTTTTAGCGATGGTTAGCCATGAGATTCGCACGCCGCTCAACGGCGTTATTGGTATGAGTGAGTTGCTGCGTGAACCATCTAGCCTTGCGCAAGTAGAAGACTATGCTCGTACGATTCATGACAGCGCTAATCAGCTACTAGCGATGATCAATGAAATTCTTGATTTTTCAAAGATTGAAGCGGGGCACCTAACGCTTGAAACTGCGCCCACCGCCCTGAAACCATTAGTCGACAGCGTAATATCGCTTTTTGAGCCTCGTGCTAAGGAAAAAGGCCTGCAGTTAACGTTATATGTTGATCCTTTAGTACCGGCATGGGTAATGATCGATGCCAGCCGATTGCGCCAGATTTTGCTTAACCTCATCACAAACGCTATTAAATTTACTGACCATGGTAAAGTCAATATACGTATTTATTCCACGGTAAAGAGCCTGTTATTTGAAGTTTGTGATACTGGTTGTGGCTTAAATGAGGAGCAACAGGCGTCACTGTTTGAGCCATTTCAACAAGCGGATGAGTCAGTTGCTCGTCGGTTTGGCGGTACTGGGTTAGGTTTGGCGATTTGTAAACGCTTAAGCGAAGCCATGCAAGGACGACTAGGGGTTCGTAGCACTCCTGGGCAGGGCAGCACATTTTGGTGCGAGTTGCCCCTTGTAGAAGCCAGCCCAGTCACCGCTCCATTGCCGCCCGAACCAACGCAGGATTTTACAGGCACATCCTTACTACTTGTGGAAGACAATGCCGTCAATCGTAAAGTTGCCACTGGGCTACTGTCGCGCCTTGGATGTGATGTCGTCTGTGCTGAAAATGGTCAAGATGCTCTGGACATGGTGCAGGCTCAGCAGGTGCACCTTATCTTTATGGATATCCAGCTACCGGATATCGATGGCATAACCGTGACCAAAAGGCTTCGCTCTCAAGGCGGTTGGCTGGCTAACGTGCCGATTGTGGCCATGACGGCTGGCGGCGTGGAAGATGTTCGCCAACGCTGCCTAGCAGCGGGAATGAACGATTACATTACCAAACCGCTATCCTTACTTGCCCTTAGCCATGTGCTGTCACTGCAGCTGTTTACGGCTTCGCGCCCAGATGCCTTATCGGCGTTGCCTTTAGATCAGGAGCAGCAAGAGTTACAGCCACTCCTTAACCGTGCAACACTAGAGTCCCTGGTTATGCCATTGGGAGCTGAAAGTGTCGATCAGATCATCATGCTTTATTACCAGCAAGTGAGTGATTACTCAGCACAGTTGGCTGCTTACCTAAGCAACGCGGAATTGCTGACAACAGAGCAAGCCAAGCAAGTGGCGCGCTTAGCACATCAGCTGCGCGGCGAATCGCTCGGTGTTGGGGCAGAGCGTTTGGCCGCTGAGGCTAAACGGCTCGAAATAATCGCCAGTAACAGTGCGTCTTCACCGCAAGATTTTACTGAAACCATGAACCTGTTGAGGCAAACCGCTTCGCGAACTCATGCAGCGTTGGAGAAATGGCGCCGTGACGATAGCCCCGAAGAATAGCGGTATTCAGATCGCTGCCAGCAACCAGCTAAATCCCTTCCAAGCCGCCGATGAACTGGCTCAGCAGCTAGGCCATGAGCACTTAGGTTTTGTGCTGTTTTTTTGCAGTGCAGAGTATCCGTTAGAGGAACTAGCAACTGCCCTTGGCGGTGCGTTTGATAAGGTGCCGATGAGTGGTTGCACGACGGCGGGCGAGATTACACCGCAAGGCTATGACCGAGGCTCTGTGGTTGCGATAGGTTTTGATAGTCGCGTGTTTGCAATTGAAACCGCACTGGTAGACGACCTTGAACACTTTGACCTTAGCTGCGCACAACCGCTCGTCGATACCTTGTTGGAGCGTTGTCGACAGCAGGCAGTTGCACCGGTGAACGAGCATAGCTTTGCCCTCACGTTGCTAGATGGTTTGTCCAGCCGTGAAGAACAGGTATTAGCAACCCTAGATGCTGCTCTTGGCCGTATTCCCAGCTTTGGCGGCTCGGCCGGTGATGATAATCACCTTACCCATACCCATGTTTATGCGAATGGGCATTTTCATACCCGCGCCGCCGTGGTGGTAATGCTTAACACACGGCTTCCGTTTGAGGTGTTTTCTACCCATCATCTTGAGCCGCTTGCCCATAAGTTAGTGGTAACAGAGGCTGACCGGGAGCAGCGCCGAGTGCTAGAGCTCAACGGGTTACCTGCTGCTGACGTGTATGCAGCGTTAGTCGGCTGTTCTGTTGATGCGCTATCGCCATCCATTTTTGCCCAGCACCCGCTGGCAGTTTATATCGGCGGTCAACACTATATTCGTTCAATACAACGCGTGAATGAGGATGCTAGCCTAACGTTTTACTGTGCGGTAGAAACGGGCATTGTGCTCACCGCGATGCGGCCTGCGCCGTTACTCTTAGATCTAGAGGTGATGCTACAGCGCGTGCAACAACGCCTGGGGGCAACACCTTCGATTATAGGCTGCGATTGTTTCTTAAGGCGTATGGCGCTTGAGTCTTTGCAGCAGTTGGATCAGGCGTCAGCGCTGCTTCGTCAGGCACGAGTGGTGGGGTTTAATACCTACGGCGAACATCATCATGGCATGCACGTAAACCAAACCTTTACGGGGGTGGCTTTTGGCGCTCTTCCAACTAGCGGCGGATAGCGATACTGCGGCGGATAATGCCACGCTGCGCGAGGAAAATCGCCGTTTGCGTAAGGTTTGCCAGGCGCTAATGGAGCGTGTGGAGTCCGGAGCAAGCCCCAACAGCGCTCCTTATGCAGCGTTTGAGCGCTCGGTGCTGCTGGCAGAGCAAGTACGCGAACGCACCGACGCACTTCATCGCACATTAGATGAACTTAGCCAAGTAAATGCACGACTGCTGGCGGCGAATGCCGAAGCAGAGGCGGCCAATCTTTCCAAAACGAAATTTTTAGCGGCGGTCAGTCATGACCTGCTTCAGCCGTTAAACGCCGCACGGTTATTCGCCAGTGCCTTAGAAACGCATGCGCTACCCGAGGCGTCCCAGGCTTTAGTAGGGCACATAGGGCGTTCGTTAAAGGATGTTGAAGGGCTTTTAGGTACATTGGTGGATATTTCCCGCCTGGATGCCGGCGTACTTCACGCGGATAAAGCACCGTTTGCGGTAAGCACACTGCTAGATGCCTTGGCCGAAGAGTATCGGCAAGTGGCCGCTGTACGTGGGCTGACGCTTCACTATGTGCCGTCGAGCGTGGTGGTCGAATCTGATCTAGCGCTACTGGCGCGTGTCGTGCGCAACTTCCTCAGCAATGCCGTGCGCTACACCGAACATGGTCACTTACTGCTTGGCTGTCGACGACGCGCCAACGGTCTTGAAATTATGGTGGGCGATACTGGGCCGGGGATACCAGAGCCACAGCGTAAGGCAATTTTTCTAGAATTTCGCCGCGCCAACCAGTCCCAAAGTGGCCACAGCCGAGGGCTTGGATTGGGACTGGCAATCGTAGATCGTATCAGCACTATGTTAGAGCACCCTGTGTCGCTGACTTCACAGCTTGGGCGTGGCTCGCTTTTTTCTGTGCTGGTCCCTTTCTCTGTGCCAGTACCTAATGCAGCCCCAAGCGCGGGTGCATCGCCCGTTGCGTGTGCGCCAAAAGCGTTGCCTGGATCTGATCGTTGGCAGCACGATCCGCTACAAGGCTGTGTCATTTGGGTGATTGATGATGATCCCGCGATTATAGAAGGAATGCAGGCGTTGCTGGGCAGTTGGGGGTGTCGGGTGAGGGCAGCCGCAACGGTGAGTGCGCTGGAAGCAGCGAGTGACGGTGAGCGCCCGGCTGTGCTGTTGGTGGATTATCACCTGGGGGATCACCGCGAAAATGGGATTGATCTGGCGGCAAGATTGCGTCGACGCTATCCAGGGTTAGCCACTGTGGTCATCACTGCCAACCATGAGGCAGCCTTGAAGCGGGCCACCCGGGAAGCGGGTATGCACTGTTTGTTAAAGCCGCTTAAGCCTCTTCGCTTAAAGATGCTACTGGGAACGCTCTTAGAGAATTCCGCTTAACGGGAAGTCGGCGGCTAGGTGGAAGAGGTTCGTTTGGCAAGATAAGCGCCTAGCTCCTCTTCACCTGCGATGACGATGGCATGCACTCTACTTGTTGCACCTAGCTTGCGTAAAATAGCCGAGACATGCGTTTTAACGGTAGTTTCAGCGATGAACAGTTCTCGTGCGATCTGTTTGTTGGACATCCCCTGAGCCATGCAACCCAATACATCTAACTGCTTGTCGGTTAAGCGTATTAGCCGTTCGCGGGACACCTCCGACGAAGGCGTCAACGCTGATGACTCCATGCGTGGGGGCGGCTGGCGCATAATATCTGCAGGCAGATAAAGTTGCCCCTGAAGAATTTGGTTGAGTGCTGCTAACAGCTGCTCTCGGGGAGTTGATTTCGGAATATAGCCCACGGCACCTTGGGTAATGGCATCTAACACCAACTGGCGCTCCTGATGTGCTGAGACAATGGCGACGGGAAGCCATGGGAATCTTTCTCGAAGTATTGTCAGACCTTCTAGTCCATCGGCATCGGGCAGGCTTAAATCGAGCAACAGCAGATCAAGCTCATCGTGGGTGCCTATCGTGTGAATAGCCGCCGCCAAACTGTCCGACTCCAGCAGTTGAGTATCTGTTAAACCAGCGCTAATCACCGCGTGTAGTGCTTCGCGAAACAGCGGATGGTCATCTGCCACTAGCAACGAGTACATGGCGTCTCCTACCAAGGGATGAGGGTGCGTCCTGCCATCGGGCTATATCGTAAATGGCGTGTGTGGCTAACACTGGGTAGGCACCTTATTTAATAATCATAATACTCAGGAGCTTTACCATGATCTACGCCAACCCGGGTGATGCTGGTTCCGTTGTGTCCTTTGAAAAACGCTTTGGCAACTATATCGGCGGTGAGTTTGTTCCCCCGGTCAACGGCCAGTACTTTGATAATATCAGTCCTGTTAACGGCCAAGTATTCTGCGAAATTCCCCGCTCTAGCGCTGAAGACATTGAGAAAGCGCTAGATGCAGCTCACAAAGCAGCGCCTGCCTGGGGTAAAACCTCCGTTCAAGAGCGCAGTAACATCCTACTTAAGATTGCCGACCGCCTCGAGCAAAACCTTGAGATGTTGGCTGTCGCAGAAACGTGGGATAACGGAAAAGCGGTTCGTGAAACTCTGAATGCGGATATTCCGCTGGCTGTTGACCACTTCCGTTACTTTGCTGGCTGCCTGCGTTCACAAGAAGGTACGGCTGCGGATATCGATGCTAACACTGTTGCCTACCACTTCCATGAGCCGCTGGGCGTTGTTGGTCAAATTATTCCCTGGAACTTCCCGATTCTAATGGCTGCTTGGAAACTTGGCCCTGCCCTTGCCGCGGGTAACTGCGTCATACTGAAGCCAGCTGAGCAAACTCCTGCCTCGATATTGAAAGTTATGGAGGTGATTGGCGACCTGCTGCCCCCCGGCGTGCTAAACGTCGTTAATGGATTTGGCGCAGAAGCAGGCCAAGCACTCGCCACCAGCAAGCGTATTGCCAAAATTGCCTTTACCGGTTCGACGCCGGTTGGCTCGCATATTCTTAAATGTGCCGCAGAAAATATTATCCCCTCGACAGTGGAGCTGGGTGGTAAATCGCCCAATATCTATTTTGCTGACATCATGAACGCCGAGCCGACGTTTATTGATAAAGCCGTCGAAGGCTTAGTGCTGGCATTCTTCAACCAAGGCGAAGTATGTACCTGTCCTTCTCGTGCCTTGATTCAAGAGAGCATGTACGACGAGTTTATGGCCAAGGTGGTTGAGCGGACTAAAACCATCAAGCGCGGTAACCCGCTGGATACCGACGTGCAGGTTGGTGCTCAGGCGTCACAAGAGCAGTTCGATAAAATCATGTCGTACATGGACATCGCGCGCGACGAAGGCGCCGAGTTCCTTGCTGGCGGCGATAAAGAGAGCCTGGATGACAGCATCAATGGCGGCTACTACATCCAGCCGACACTGCTCAAAGGCAACAACAAGATGCGCGTCTTCCAAGAAGAGATTTTTGGACCTGTGGTCGCTGTTACCACCTTCAAAGATGAAGAAGAAGCGCTCGCCATTGCCAACGATACCGAGTTCGGCCTGGGTGCCGGCGTATGGAGCCGTGACATCAACGTCGCCTTCCGTATGGGGCGTGGCATTCAAGCAGGTCGCGTATGGACTAACTGCTATCACCAGTATCCTGCCCATGCTGCGTTTGGCGGTTATAAGAAATCAGGCGTAGGTCGCGAAACCCATAAAGTGGCGCTTGAGCACTATCAGCAAACTAAGAACCTGCTAGTGAGTTACGATATTAACCCGCTAGGTTTCTTCTAATACGCTACTCTGAAGTGATACCGCCCGGCTATTGCCGGGCGTTTTGCTACTCCTCTGACGCTTACTGTAACGATAAGAGCAATCACAAGTTGCCACATCGACAACCATCAGGAGTTGCATCATGGATAACACAATGCGGGCGGCAGTCGTACGCGAGTTCGGCCAGCCACTAGCGATAGAAGAAGTAGACGTGCCTCGTCCCAAGCGGGGAGAGGTGCTGATGAAGGTGGCGGCCTCTGGCGTTTGCCACACCGATTTACATGCAGCACACGGCGATTGGCCGGTAAAACCCTCGCCACCGTTTATTCCAGGGCACGAAGGCGTTGGGCATATCGTGGCGGTGGGTGACGGCGTTACCCATGTCAAAGAGGGCGATCGTATCGGCGTGCCCTGGCTGTACTCAGCCTGTGGTTACTGTGAACACTGTTTAGGCGGCTGGGAAACCCTGTGTGAATCCCAGCAAAATACCGGTTATTCGGTCAACGGCGGGTTTGCCGACTATACCTTGGCGGATGCGGGCTATGTAGGGCGTCTGCCGGACGCCGTTGATTTCATCGAAATAGCTCCGGTTCTGTGTGCAGGAGTAACGGTTTATAAAGGCTTGAAAATGACCGATACCCGCCCTGGGCAGTGGGTGGTTATTTCAGGCGTTGGCGGCTTGGGGCATATGGCAGTGCAGTACGCGAAAGCGATGGGGCTGAACGTCGCGGCTGTTGATATTGACGACGGTAAATTAGCCCTAGCCGAACGGCTAGGTGCCACAGTGACGGTTAACGCGATGAAAACCGACCCGACGGCGTATCTGAAGAAAACCATTGGTGGTGCCCATGGGGCACTGGTCACAGCGGTATCGCCAAAGGCGTTTGATCAAGCGCAAAACATGCTGCGCCGTGGTGGCACTCTGGTGCTCAATGGCTTGCCGCCGGGTGACTTCCCACTGCCGATCTTCAGCACGGTGCTTAACGGTATTACCATTCGTGGCTCTATCGTGGGGACGCGCAGTGACCTTCAAGAAGCGCTGGACTTCGCCGCCGAAGGCAAAGTCAAAGCGACTGTGGCGACTGACACGCTAGACAATATCAACGACGTCTTCCAACGTATGATCGACGGCAAGATAGAAGGCCGTATTGTGCTGGATATGGCGAGCTGAGCGAGCAAGTGGGGGAGAAGATAGCTCCCCCTTTTATTCCCTGCCGTCTATTCAATATCTACTGAATCTTTCTTTTCTAACCAGCGTCGTGCCATACGCTCGGCGTGGGCAAGATTGCTCACGACCGCTAATTTGCCCACTTCACGCTTAATGCCCGCGCGTTTAATTTTGAGTGCCAGGCGCGGCTGCAGCCCAACAAACATCACTCCTACGCCTTGTTCGCTCAGCTCACGACGCAACGTATCTAACGCCACCATGGCCGTGGTATCCAGACTGGGAACTTCGCGCATATCCAGAACGATAATTCGCACGCTGTGATCAATCACTCTTAGCGTGGCAATCGCCTTTTCAGCGGCACCGAAAAATAGTGGACCGTGAATTTTGTAAAGGGCGACTTCCGGCGGGAAGTGCGCGTCTTTATCGGGTGTGTCTAAGCGTTGAGTGTGGGTCAACTGGGCCATGCGGCGAATAAACAACGCGGCGGCCAAGCCAATACCGACAGCCACCGCAATCACCATGTCAAAAAGTACCGTTAGCCCAAAGCAGATCACCAGCACCCACACATCGCTAGCGGGGGCACTTTTCAGTGTATGCACAAAGTGTCGTGCCTCGCTCATATTCCAGGCGATGATAAATAGTAGCGCAGCCAGGGCCGCCATAGGCACATGTCCCAGAACGCCTGCCAGCGCGACTACCGCGAGTAGCACCACCAGCGAATGAACTACTGCGGCGATAGGTGAGAAGGCGCCGCTTTTGATGTTGGTCGCCGTGCGGGCAAGCGCTGCTGTGGCGGTAATGCCGCCAAAGAAGGGCACGATTAAGTTGCCCAGTCCCTGACCAATCAGTTCAGCATTAGGATCATGTCGAGTGCGGGTTAGACCATCTGCCACGACGGCGCAGAGCAGTGATTCAATGGCCGCCAGTAACGCGATGGCTAGCGCTGGGCCAAGCAGCGCTTGAATTAGCGCGAAGTTAATCTCAAGTGGTGTACCGTCAGCGCCAGGAAAGTGCCAGGGTGCCGCAACGCTAGGTGCAAAGGGGGGAATGCCGCTACCGCTTTCACCTTGGAACTCCCAGCTAAACCGTGAGGCGATCGTGTCGACTTCAACGCCACTCATCGTCAATAAAGCGGCGGCCAGAGTGCCCACTGCCAAGCCTATCAGCGGGGCAGGAATGGGCGTATTCAAGCGGGGCCAGATGAGCAGTGCCGCCAAGGTAACAACTCCCACGCTGATTTCTGCGGGAGAAAGGCTGGGTAGCGCTTGACCAGTCAGCACTAGGTTATGCAGGGTGCTATCGCCTAGCTCTACTCCGGCCAAGCCAAGAAAGTCAGGTAGTTGTAGGAGCGCAATGACTACCCCGATGCCCGCCGTAAAGCCGAGGATAACCGGGTAGGGCATGTACTGAATCAGGCTGCCTAACCGAGAAAGCCCCAGTGCGACCAAAATAGCGCCCGCCATCAGTGTGGCGATCAGCAGTCCGCCCAGGCCATGGTTGGCGACAATAGGAAATAGAATTACCACAAAGGCAGCGGTGGGGCCGGAAATGTTAAAACGCGAGCCACCCGTCAAAGCGATCACTGCACCCGCGACAATCGCAGTATAAAGCCCGTGTTGGGGCGGCACGCCAGTGGCAATCGCCAACGCCATAGAAAGTGGGACGGCTACCACGCCAATCGTCAGCCCCGCCATGACATCACGCTTCAATTTGGCAAGCGTGTACCCCTCGCGCCAAGCGCTGAATAGTGCACTGCCCGGCACTGGAAAGGCGTATCCCGAAGGTCGATGAGCGCGGGCCATCAGGCAAGTCTCCTAATAAAGTTGAAAAACAAGCAAGTGGGAAAACAAGCAATTGGAAAAACAAAGTTTTACGTTACGCCTGCTCAGTGATTCTCACAATATGGCGTTAGTTGTGGGGGCGTCATCAGGGCGTTTTTCGGGCATAAAAAAATCCCAGCACGTAGGCTGGGATTTCTCTTTTCACTTAAAGACTTACGCCATTACATCTGGGAGTCTTCGGGCGGCTCGCCGATGGTGCCTGGCATTGCTTGCACATGGCCCATCTGTTGACCTGCCAGAGTAAGGAAGTGTAGATGGCGTTCGTACTCTGCCACGAGATCACCAATCACTTGACCACGGGTATAGCCGTTCAGGTCTTTATCTTGACCGCCTTCAGCTAAGTACACGTCCAAACGGACATAGAAGTCGTCATCCGCAGGTATAAAGCTGGGGGTACGCATACGGTGCGGACATACCTGGTAGACAAAACTAGTGGCATCGCCCAGGTCAACCTGCAACGTCAGATTGGGAAGCGACTCGCCATCAAGATGCTCTTCGGTAACGTTGGCGGTTTGGCCTCGGCTTTCAAGTTCTTGGGCAAATTGCGTCATCGCTGGGCGAATAGAGTGCTGAATGGTTGCTGCGGCACCCGCACGGTTAGAGGTATCCAGCGCACGATCCAAACGCTCGCGCCAGTCGCCGCCGGGTGCGCCACCGGCAATCATACGACGTGCGTCGGCCTTGCTGCCTTCCAGTTTCAGGGCTTTATACATTCCCACCATGACGGCGAAAATCACCAATGAGAAAGGCAGGGCGGTAATCACCACGGCACTTTGCAGAGCGTTTAAGCCGCCAGCCATTAACAGGGCGATGGTGATCAAGCCAATCACTGCCGACCAGAAAATACGCAGACGGATTGGCGCATCATGGTTAACGTCACTCAAAATAGAAGTGAAGTTGGCCAGTACCAGTGCACCGGAATCCGCAGAGGTAATAAAGAACACAATCCCTAGTACCGTTACTACGGCTGCAGTAAGGCCTGCGTAAGGGTAGTACTCAAGCAGTGTATAAAGCGTGGTTTGCGGCGTGTTGAGTGCCTGTTCACCCAGCTCGACCACTCCTTGGTTGGCCACCAGCTCAATGCCGCTGTTACCGAACACCGACATCCATACCATCATAAAGGCCAGCGGAATAAACAACGCTCCAGCGACAAATTCGCGGATGGTACGGCCACGTGAAATACGTGCCAAGAAAAGGCCGACAAACGGTGTCCAGGCAATCCACCAGCCCCAGAAGAAGATCGTCCACCACATTTTCCACTCTTGGGCGCCTTCATCGGCAAACGCGTAGGTGTCAAAGCTGGCACCCACAAACCCAGAAAGGTAGTCACCGGCGTTATTGACCACTTTATCTAGTAGGACCAGGGTATCGCCTGAAAAGAGTACAAATAGCATCAGCGCTAGCGCGAGCAGCATGTTGAACTCAGAAAGACGGCGAATGCCTTTCTCGACGCCAGTCACCACAGAAATGGTTGCCAACACCACGACCAGGACGATCAAAATCACCTGTACGGTGAGGGTTTCAGGCACACCAAACATGTAGGTGAGGCCGTAATTGAGCTGCATCACCCCAATACCCAGGCTAGTGGCGATACCGAATACAGTGGAGACAACAGCGGTAATGTCTACGGCGTTACCAATCGGCCCGTGGATACGCTTGCCTAAAATTGGATAGAGAGCGCTACGGATCGCCAGTGGCAAGCGATGGCGGTAACTAAAGTAGGCCAGCGCCATACCCATCAACACGTACAGCCCCCAGCCGGAAAGCCCCCAGTGCAGATAGGTTTGAACGACGGCCTGACGCATGGCCTCTTGGCTTTCAGGCGCTAGATCAGGGGGTGCCAGATAGTGGGCGACCGGTTCAGCAACGCTGAAAAACAGCAGGTCAATACCGATACCTGCAGCAAACAGCATGGCTGACCACGATAGCAGCGAAAACTCAGGTCGTGAGTGATCTGGGCCAAGGCGAATGCTGCCAAAGCGCGACATGCCAATAATCACCACAAATACCAGATAAGCCACAATCGCCAGCATGTAGTACCAGCCGAATGTTTTACTAACCCAGGCAAGCCCAGCATCGAAGAAAGCGCCAGCCTGTTCGGTAAACAGCATGGTAAGAATCAAGAAAAGCAGAATTCCCGCCACGCTCCCGTGGAAAACCACGGGATTGAGGCGGTCGCGTGAGGGGAGGTTGGGGTTGTCTTTCGCCATGGAGGCGGACTCCTGTTGTTAAGACAAGAATTAAAAACAGCGTTATTTTTGAATGAACGTTCAAATAAAATACGCGGTTTAAGTGCTCACTTCAAGTCACGGGGCAGCGTTCAGACCCGCGGATAAAGCGCTTTTCAGGAGTATAGAAACAAAAATGCCCGGCTAGGCCGGGCGTTAGAGCAGGGTTTGACGTTTAATAAACGCTTACTCTGCCGCACTTTCCTCTGCAGGTTCGCTATGGTGTCCACGACGCTCATGATCGCGCTTGCCATGAGCGCCTTCACCCTGGCGACGCTCGTCATGCATCTCGCGCATGGCATCGCGCAGCGCTTGTTGCTCTTCTTCGGTTAGGATCTCGGCCACCTGGGCCTGGTGCTCTTCGCGCAGCGACAGCATGGCATCTCGGTGTTCAGCGCGTGCTTCGTTTAAGGCAGTTTGCTGCTCTTCGCTTAAACCGGCGCGTTGATAAGCTTCTTGGCGGTACTCTTCCATGCGTTCCTGCATTGCTTCGCGGTCAATACCTGCACTGCTATGGTGGCTGGCATTGGCGCTGAAGGCTAAAGGCATAAGGGCAACGGCAAGTAGTGCAGGAGCAAATAATTGGCGAAGTGACATGTTCATAACAGACCTCGAAACGTTTAAAAAAGTGGCAGTTTATCGATGTCAGTATCTAGGGGCTTGGTGTAAAACGTTTGCACAAAGTGTGCAACAACCGTGACCTTATTTTAGCTTACACGGTCACAATCACTTGGGTTGGGGGCTCACTGGATTTAACAACTGGACTTAAGATCTGGACTTAAGACCTGGACTTAAGACCTGGACTTAAGACCTGTGATTAAAAACTGTATTGAGGGGGCGTATTGAGGAATTTTACATGCTGGATTTACGTATTATGCGTCGATACCTGGGCGTAAGCGCGCTGACTCTCTTGATGAGTGGCTGCGGTGCAACGCATCAAGCCAGCCAGGGCCTACCTGCCATTGAGCAGGGGATGCTGAACACCCCGCAGACCTTTACTCGACTACCCGCCCAACGTTATACACCTGATGATTGGGCGCAAACATTGAGCGCCCAGGTGCTATTGCCGAACGCATCAGACGCAGAGCGTCGACCAGCTGCGCTCATTGTGCATGGCGGTGGCTGGCGCAACCGTGGACCTGACGACATGGAGGCGATTGCTGAGCAGTTAGCAGAGCAGGGATATGTGACAGTGAATATTGAGCACCGCTTTGCTCCCGAGTACCGATTCCCTGAACAGCTACATGATTTGCAACAGGCGATGAGCTGGATTCACAGTAACGCTGAGCGTTGGCAAGTGGACACTGACCGCATCGTGGGCGTTGGCTTTTCTTCTGGCGCACATTTGATAAGCCTGCTTGCCTTGGCTGGCGATGAAGGCCCGCTTGGCGATCCTTATGGTGGCGAGCACACAAAGCTAGCAGCGGTGTTGGTCGGCGGTTTACCCAGTGACCTGCTGAAGTTTGATGACGGCCGCTTGGTGGTCGACTTTATTGGCGGCACCCGCGCCGAAAAACCAGAGGCCTATGCGCTGGCTTCACCTGCGCGGCAAATCACCCCTCAGGCACCACCGTTTTTTCTGTTTCATGGCAGTTGGGATCAGCTAGTGCCCGTTGATCACGCAACTGACTTCTATCAAGCACTCCAGGCCCAGGGCACTGAAAGCGAGCTTTACTTACAGCGTGGCTATGGGCATTTTGCCAGCTTTCTGCTGCGTGGTAGCGCTATTGACGCGGGAATCGCGTTTCTTAATCGGCAGGTAGTCAGTAAGGATTAGACTTTAGTTGCGTTCTGGTTTTATGCAAGGTTGATGACAGTTTCGGGGAGTAGCGTTCTAGGCTCACTGAGAGATATCTGTGCGAAAACCAAACAAACCTATAAAAAGAGAGCCACGCTATGTTTAACACTTCCAGTGCTTCCTTATCGTTCGATATCAAATCGATATTGGTAGGGGCAACGGCCGCCATTGCCTCTCTATCAATGGCGCTTCCTGCTGTAGCTGACGACTTTCCCTCTCGACCGCTCAATATGGTGGTAGGTTTTGGCACCGGCGGAAGCGCGGATCGTATGACCCGCATGATGTCAGGGCCTATTTCCGAAGAGCTAGGTGTACCGGTACAAGTCACTAATCGCCCCGGTGCGGGTACTCAGATTGCTTCTAATTACGTTCTTAACGTGCCTGATGATGGTTATACCGTCTATGCCTCGACGTTTGCTCCGTACTTAACCAACTCGATCCTTACTGGTGATGCAGAGTTTAGTGTCGACGACTTTTCCTATATCAACTTCCAGTGGTTTGATTTGGATCTAATCGCTGCAAATAAAGACAGCGGTTATGAAGACCTGCCAAGCCTGCTTGAAGCGATCCGCGAAGAAGAGGGTCAAGTACGCGGTGCGGTGGTTCAAGGCTCTGCTGGTCACTTAATGGTGCGGTTGCTACTTGATGAAGCAGGTATTCCCCAAGATAACCTCAACTTGGTGACCTATAACAGCGGTGGCGAAGCTCGTTCAGCGGTAGCGGGTGGACAGGTGGATTTCGTCTCTATTAGTGCCCAGGGCAGTGAGGGGATCCGTGAGTTTTTAACCCCATTGGCGATCGTAAGTGATGAACGCATTGAGCAGTGGGATGCACTTCCAATAAATGAAGCGCTGGCGCCGATGAATCTTGAGGTGCCCGTTCTTCAGGGCTCAATGCGCGGCTTTGCAGTGACCAGTGAAATGGAGCGCCAGCATCCTGAGCGTTTTGAGAAGATCTCCTCGGCTATTCAAAGTGCGCTTGCCCGCAAAGATGTTCAAGAGCAGCTTGAGCGCAACGAAATGGGCGGCGTTTGGGTAGGCCCAGAGCGCTCCAACGAGCTGATGCGCGAAAACTATCAGGTGTTTGAAAAGTACGCTCACTTGCTTAACTAGTTTTCACGAACAGCTTTTCCGAGCTAATCCTTCCATGATAGCTGGCCCCTCACATTAATGAGGGGCCAGTATGGGGTTTTACCATGTCTGAATGTAAACGTGACTATGGGGACTTTATCGTTCTCATGGGTCTGGCTGGCTTTACACTATGGTATTTATTAGACGCCATTCGCGTATCCGCCACACCGCAAAACCTGCTGCTTATATTGCCACTTGCCGTTATCGTGTTAGCGATTATTGCACTCGAGTTGATCCTGCGTATTAAACACGGCTCGCTGTTTCGCTCCTCTGAAGAAGAACCGCTGCATAAAACATTACCTGTTGTGGGTCTCTTCGCCGTCTATGTGCTGTCGCTTGAAGCGATAGGCTTTGATATTGCCACCGTAGCGTTTCTGGCGCTTTTCCTGATCCTCAAGGGGGAGCGAAATTGGTTGTTGGTAGGTGGCTATAGTGTCGCTTTTGGGCTGAGTGTCGCGTTCTTTTTCTCGCAGATGCTGCCGTATCCAATGACACTGCTGCTGCTTCCAAGCTGAGGAGATACCATGATTGATTTTGGCGCAGTAGGGCAGAGTTTGGATCTGCTTTTTTCTAATTTTGGCCCTTGGTTGGTAGTAGTACCGGGTATCGTACTGGGGCTTATTTTTGGCGCAACGCCAGGCCTGCAGATATCAATGGCGATGGCTATTTTCCTGCCGATGACCATGTACATGGACTTTATTCAAGCCATGTTGTTTCTTACCGCTATTTTTACTGGCGGCTCATTTGGTGCCGGTATCCCAGCCATTTTGATGAATATTCCGGGCACCTCTTCGGCAATCGCAACCGCGTTTGATGGTTACCCCATGGCGCGGAAGGGGCAGCATAACCAGGCGTTAGGTGTCGCGTTAGCCTCCTCGGTTATTGGTGCGCTGATGGGCTACGTGGTGTTGTTCTTTATGATACAGCCGCTTTCCTACATGGTGCTGAGATTGGGGCCAGCAGAGATGTTTGTAGTGATTCTCTGGGGGATGACGCTGATTGCGAGCTTAAAAGGCGAACAGGTGCTTAAAGGCTTGATTGCAGGATTTGTCGGGCTGTTAGTGGGGACGATTGGGTTTAGCGAAATTGGTTTAGCACGCGGGACGATGGGGCAGACTTACCTGTTGGACGGCATCCCCGTCATTCCTGCCATGATGGGGATGTTTGCCGCCTCAGAGCTATTTAAGCTAGCTAATAAAGGCTTCATCGTTGAATCTGCCGATGCCCGCAAAGTGAAGGTGAGTGAGATCTTCGAAGGTTGCAGAATGGCGATGCGCTACCCCGTTGTGATGATTCGGGGTGGTTTGATCGGGGTGTTGGTAGGAGCGGTACCTGGTGTGGGCTCATCCGTGTCTAACCTGCTCTCTTACATAGAAACTAAGCGCCGTGATCGGGATCCTGATTCATTTGGGAAGGGCAATCCGAAAGGGGTCGTGGCGTCTGAAGCGGCTAACAGCAGCTCCGAAGGGGGCTCGATGGCAACACTGCTGGCACTAGGGATTCCCGGCGGTGGCGCTACAGCGGTAATGTTAGCGGCGTTTGCTATGCATAATATCACTGGCGGCCCGCAGTTTATTCGCCAACAAACCGATGTGGTTTACGCGATCATCTTCGCTAACTTTGCCCAGGTATTTTTATTGGTAATTATTGGCTTACTGTTTATTCCGCTATTGGCCAATATTGTCAAAGTGCCCATGCGCTACTTGATTCCTTCTGTGTTGGTGCTTGCGATAATGGGATCCTTCGGGCTAACCGGCAATATGACTGGGCCCGCTACGGTGCTGGTGTTTGCGGTGATCGGTTGGATATTTCGCCACTATGGCTACTCCGTACCCGCCGCCGTGATCGGCATGTTACTGGGCTCGCTGGCTGAAAAATCGTTACTTCACTCCTATCAAATCAGTGGTGGTGATATTACCTACGTTTTTGAGCGCCCAGTCACGTTAGCAATTTTTGCACTGTTGCTAATCTCGCTGTTCAGCCAGCTGCTCATGAAGCGGCTTAAAGCACGCCAAGCAGCCATTCAACAATGATTTGACATGTTGCAACGAATCGTCTGACGTTGAACCGCTATCTCGCACTCACAATGTAGGGTGCGAGTAGCCAATGCCTCTGTTATGTAGAGAATGTCACAGAGACTTTAAACCCACCCTGTGGTCGGTTGCCCAGAGACAGTTGTGCCGAATGAGTGATCGCAATCTGCTCTACAATGGCCAGCCCCAGCCCGCTACCAGAAGAGTGTTTGTTGTGGCGGAAAAAGCGTTCGGTCAATTTGCAGATTTGTGCTTCATCTACGCCAGTGCCTTCATCGCTCACCGTTAATATTACTTGGCCTGCGTCAGCCGTTAGTGCAACGGTGATGACGCCTTGGTAAACATGCTCTCCACCTGCATGCAAGCTGGCATTCTCAATTAAATTGGTGACTAACCAGCGCAACAAAATAGGGTCGCCAATGACATTCGGTATCGCTTGATGTTTTTCAAATGCGAGCTCTTGGCCTAGCTTATAGATAGTGGGGGCAGTTTGAGCGCAGGCTTCCTGACAAATCGCTACTAAATCGACGTTCTCCAAGTGAGATATATCAACCAACTCGCTGCGCGTTTTGGCATATTTAAGTAGTTGCTTCACGGTGTGGCTGGCATGTTCGGTGATGCGTTGAATCTCTTTTAGATTAGTCTGCGCTGGTGAAGGAAGGGGCGTTTTAAGCGACACCTCGGTTAATGCGCGAATCTCTGAAATGGGCGTTCTAAGCTGATGCGAAACATCGGCATTGAGCTGTTGAGTGCTTTCAATGCTGCGCCGCATACGCTGCATCAAATGGTTAATACTCTGGATGAGCGGCAAAATCTCTTTGGGAGCGGCATCATCCAAGGGGTGCAAGTCATTGGGTGAGCGTTGTCGCAACGCCTGGCTTGCCGTATTGAGAGGTGCCAGACCTAGATGAATGGCTAATAGGGCAATGGAAATTGCCAGTAGGCCTGTTACGGCCATTAACCCTGAAAGCGTTACCATAAAGTCATTAGTGAGCGTGTGGCGCGCTTCTTTTGATTCGGCTACCACTATTTCAATGTCTACCGATTCACCACCTCGGTAAAAGGGCAGTGTAAGCGCCACGGCGCGTAATGCATTACCGGCATAGTCGACGTCATAGAAAATGGGCGCTTGAGACGTTCTGGGAGGATCTGATAAACCGCTAAAGCCTGCGATCATGCCACCTTCAGACTCTTTAATGCGATAGAATATTTTCCCATCGCCTCTGCTGCCAAGTGTACTGATGCTGAAATAGTGCATATTGATGCGCAGCTCACCATCCACCGTGTAAATTCGACGCTCCAGCCGCTGAGCTGCGTTAAGTAGCAGATCATCAAAGGTGGCATTAATTTGCCGAGACAACAGCAGGTGACTAGAGATCAATGCCAAGATCGCGAGGGCGGTGAAAGGCAGTCCAATCCATAAAAGCAGCCGACTGCGGATCGATTGGCGTTTATGCATCGCCAGGGGCTTTCATGTCTTTAGGTTTGCAGTCTTTAGCTTCCAGGTAATAGCCCAGGCCGCGTACCGTTTTTAAGCCGAAATCGTAGCCAATCTTTTTACGAATCCGAGAAATGTACGTTTCTACTGCGGCGTAGCTAACCGACTCATCGGAGGTAGATAATCGGTCGATAATTTGATCCTTATTAACGAGGCGATTTTGGTTTATCAGCAGGTATTCCATAACTTCTAACTCTCGGCGGTGCAATAGCAAAGGTTTTCCATCTAGGCGCAGCTCCATGGCATCGGGGAGAAACTCTAAGCGCCCGCATTGTAGCGTTTCTCCACCAAAGTGTTTGGCACGCCGTACTAATGCCCGCGCCCGCGCTGCGACCTCTTCCAGTGAAAAAGGCTTGCATAAGTAGTCGTCTGCACCTACTTCAAGGCCATGTATGCGCTGATCAAGACTGTCTCTTGCTGAGATGATTAAGACAGGAATCGTATTCTGCTGATGACGTAGCTTGCGCAGTAGGGAGATGCTGTCCAGTTCAGGTAGGCCGAGATCCAACACCAACAGATCGTATCCACCTTGCTCAAGCATATGGAGTGCTTTTCTTCCATTGTCGGCGACATCAATGCTAAAGGCAGCCTCAAGTAGAGTGGCTGCAATAGAGTTAGCTAAATTAATGTTGTCTTCTACTACTAGCACTTTCATAAGCAATCCTGTTGTTACCCAGTGCGGTATCAATGGGGTCTGTACCATTGATATTGAGACGCTCACAGCTCACTTCATTTTGAGCCTGTCCGAACACTGACAGCCAAGACCATTCGCCTGGGTTGAGCACGAAGCCGTAGCTGAGTGTTAAGCCGGATATGATTTTGATATCACCCAACCTGGCTTCATTTTGACCTGTGATGTCGTAGTCTTCACTGACAACTTCGTCTCCTACGGTGAGTTTTTGCATGACTTCGTCGTCATAAATCACTAGCTGAATCGGCTCTGCTGAGCGAATTCCAATGCTAGAACCGCCAAAGTCACCCGCGGCGAAACGCATCGGTACAGATACACAGTGGGCTTCATCTTTCTGTTGGGTAGGCGTTTCTCTGCTAATGAGCATGCCTCTTCCGGCAATACCTCGCAGCTGTAATAAAGCGCCTGTTTTTGGTGATTCAATGATCACCACGCCTTTTATGTCACCTGGCATCACTTGCTCATCATGCTCTGTCGAGCCTGTGTTATTAGTAGCATGGCTGTAAGCTGGCAACGTTAAAAACACTAACAGTGTGCACAAGCGGGTAAATAAATGGTGCAGGTTATTAACACCTTTCATTGTCTTCTCCAACTTAAAGCGTATTACCATGTTGTGGATAGTCCATATCGTTGATAGGTGGCTCGCTCGGTAAGGCTAGTAAGATGAGCAACATCACCATGCCGATGGCGGGAATCAAGACCACTGACAACCACCAAGCAGAACGGTGAGTGTCGTGCAGTCTTCGCACGGTTAAAGACAACAGGGGCAGAAAAATTGCTAGGCTGTAAATCGCTTCTATTTTCCATGTCGGTTGATAGAAGGTTTCCGCTAAAAAAAACGCCACCGATATAAGGATGTTCACTAGGAAGAACATCCAAAAAGCTTCTCGTGATGCCCTTCCTGAAAATTGTGCGTAACGCTGCCAAGCATCAAAATACCAGTGCATGCTTTTCTCCTATCCAGAGGCTGTTGATGCGTAAAAAGTACGTGCTTAGTTAGCGTGTCTGCGTCCTCGATCAGGTTCGAGGACGTCCAGGAAAGGGATGTAGGACAAAATGACGAGCGTTAAGCAAAGATCCATAAACCCAACGGAACGGAAATGATCGCTATTCCATTGCCTTTTGTGGTGGCCCTGCTGTTGTCTATATTGGCGGTGTTATTGTTTATGCGCCGTGAAGAATCCACGCCATCGGCGTTTGTTTTTATCGCCCTATGTGCGTTAACAACGACGGTGGTGGGCCTACGTTGGACATTTGATTGGCCGCTGTTGCGCTTATTCCAGCCTATCTTGGCGTCCTGTATTCCTATTACGGCTTGGTACTGCTTTTCCAGTGCACATCAACGCTATAGGCTGCGAATCTGGCATGTAATACCCCCCGTATTAGTGACCTTAGGCTCCCTGACGTACCCATTCTGGCGTCCGCCTCTAGACCCTATGTTGACGCTTCTTTATGTGGGATACGGTATCGCGTTAATTCATGCTTCGTTTAAAACGTCGCTCCCTCCCGAGCAAGTGCGCTTTTCCGATATCGACAAGGCGTTAAAAGCAGAACGCATGGCGGGCGTGATGCTTTTGATGTCGGCGTGTATTGATGGCGCTCTAGTCGTTGATTTTGAGCTTTTTGCGGGTGCTCATGCACTGACGATTCTCACTATCGGCCATGCGGTATTGCTGCCAATACTCGCCATTGCAGTGGTTATGGTGAGCCTGAGCATCGCACCAAGTGTTAACGAAATATCCTCTCAAGATGACAAAGAAGCGCCCGTAGAAGTACCTAAAGACCAACCTCACAACCAGCTCAATGACGATGGGGGAGAGGGTCAGAATGCAGAAAACCTGAATGTAGAAAACCTGAATGTAGAAAACATAGTTCACAAGATAGACGTGTTGCTCTCTACTCAAGAAGTGTTTCTCGATCCCGATCTGACCTTGGATCGGCTTGCGCGCAAAGTCTGCATCCCGGCGCGGCAGATATCCGCTGCGATTAATCAGGTTTATGGGCGTAATGTCTCCCAAGTGGTTAACGAATACCGCATTGAGCGAGCAA
Organism: Halomonas sp. MS1; assembly: GCF_024182575.1. Lineage (NCBI taxonomy): Bacteria > Pseudomonadati > Pseudomonadota > Gammaproteobacteria > Oceanospirillales > Halomonadaceae > Halomonas > Halomonas sp. MS1. The sequence continues at coordinate 483,089 of NZ_CP098926.1, read as the reverse complement.
AAATATTATTAACCACCACCGATAGCAGCATCACCCAGATTTACCTAGACTCGGGTTTTCAGACCAAATCTAATTTTAATCGGGAATTTTCCAGAGTCACCGGTCAAACGCCCAGCGCGTTCCGGCGCGCAGCGGCGGGTAAAGATACGGCCTAATGGGCGCCGATGAAGGCTAGAATATCTTGGTAGATGATGTGGTGAAGTTCCTGCCGTGAGTGGCCATCACCGTTTAGGCAGATAATGCCGTCACCCGGTGTTTGCTCTTCGATTAACTCAATCGCCCCCGGTTTGCACCGTTGCATAAAGCTGAAATGGGTCGCATCGGGATAAACAATATACGTTTGCTGACTCGTTGGAATGTACTGCGCCAGAAAGCCAGACTCATCCGCTTGTGGTGTGTCACCTATATCGACGCCTGCAGCCATGATGAGTGTCGGCGTCGTGAGTGATTGCAAACTCTGACGAGAAAAGCTGTGTGCCAACCCCAGGTCTAAAGAGACAACACGCTTGATTCGATCATCTCTCAGGCTGCCCGTGGGTTCGCCTGCTTGGGGTGTGTTTAAACCTAATTCCGACATGAGGCCGCAGACTCGTGGATTCTTTTGGATTGAGCATGCTGCTGTTAATTGGTCACGATCAAACTGCGCGCCTGCTAACAACATCACCGTCCAGCCGCCCAGTGAATGGCCGAGGGCTGAAATGTTATGCGTATCGATATATGGCAGCAGGTAGGACTCTTTTAACAGCCAGTCCAATAAGCGAGACAGGTCGTGAGGTCGTTGCCACCACTGAGCGGCAGCTAGCGGGGAATGATCGAAACTCGTGGTGCCAGGGTGATCAAGCGATGCAACGATAAACCCCTCTTGCGCCAGCATGGTGGCCAACCAGTTTTGATTACGCCAGTTGCCACGATAACCATGTGAGATCACAACCAGCGGAAAGGTACCCGCCAACGGAGTGCCGACCCGTATGACATCCGTACCAAAAAACGCCGGATTGTCAGCCACTCTTTCAGTTGGAGAAGTCGTTTGGGATGGATACCAAACACTGGTTTCCAAAGGGCGATCACTGTCTGCGTATAAGATAGTTTGATCAAAGCCCACCGCCGACTGTGCAGATGCTTGGCCCGTCATACAAAGCATCAATAACATCAAACCCAGCAGTATTTTCATCGCACTGTTCCTCATAGTCATTACCAACGTCATCACTATGGGGAACACCAAGACACGCAACGACCTAAAACAGGATCAAGGACGCATCCGTGGGTCTAAAGCTCGCTAAACGACTTCTGGAATAGCTTCAACTGACTAGCAGCGATGACTACCCCTCTGGCTGATATTTATATCCAACCCCGTAAACGGAGCGAATAATCTCTAGCTCGGGGAGTGCTTCATGGATTTTTTTGCGTAGCTTCTTAATGTGGCTGTCCACGGTACGCTCCGAGACAATGCGGTTATCCCGGTACATGTGATCCATTAGCTGCTCGCGACTGAAGATACGTCCCGGGGACTGCATCATGACACGCAATAGTTGGAACTCGACGGCAGTGAGGCCAAGGTCGTGCCCATTGGCAAGCGCCTGCCAGCCCTCTTCATCGAGTGTCACTGGTGCTTGCGGGGTGGTGTCGGAGGCGTCATCGACTTGCGCTGCGGCTTGGCTGCGGCGTAATACGGCTTTTACGCGGGCAACCACTTCGCGGGGGCTAAAGGGTTTGCAAACATAGTCGTCTGCCCCTAGCTCCAAGCCCAGTAAACGATCAACTTCCTCGACTTTCGCTGTCACCATAATAATGGGTAAATTAGGCCAGTGTTGACGGATTTCTCGACACAGCGTTAGTCCATCTTTACCAGGAAGCATGACATCTAGCAGTACTAATGCAGGAACGTGCTGGGTTAGCCAGGGCATAACGTCGTTGCCGTTAGCAATTATGGTCGGAGCAAAATTATTGTTTTCCAGATAGTCCGCCATTAAGCGGGCAATTTTAGGCTCGTCTTCAACAATGAGCAGTGAGGCGTCTTGGGATGAACTATTCTCAGACATAGTCAGCTCGCTTAGATTAACAGGCAATAAATAGCGGAAAGCGCAGCGTCCATTTCAGGCCGCCTAGCTCAGAAGCACCAGGCGAAAGTGTTCCGCCATGGGCATTGACCAACGCGCTTGCAATAGAGAGCCCCAGCCCGCTGCCGCCACTTGCACGGTTACGTGAGCCTTCCACACGGTATAGGCGTTCAGTTAAGCGTGAAAGCTCGCTTTCAGGTACGCCAGGGGAACTGTCTTCCCAAGTAATCACAGCATGGCTAGCCTCGCAGGTTAATGAAACCCGTAGCTCTCCTGGTGGTTGTGTATAGGCGCAGCTGTTATCCAGCAGGTTATTCCAGAGCTGGCGTAAGCGTTGGGCATCCCCTTGTATCATGATATCGGGGGTAAGCTGGCTTGACAGGGTCAGGCCGCTCTCTTCTAGCCAGCGGTCGGCATCGGATAAACGGCCTTTCAAGCTTTCGCTAAGGTTCATCGGCGCTAGCTGAATATCTAATGCGCCTGCATCACTTTGCGAAAGCAGCCTCAAGTCAGTGACTAACCGTTCCAGTTGAGACACTTCTTGAGCCAGTGAGCTCAGATTTTCCTGGTTTAGCGGACGAATTCCATCCTGCATTGCTTCGATTTCACCACGCAGGACTGCCAACGGGGTACGTAGCTCGTGCGCTGTGTCTGATACCCATCGTGCTCTGGCGTCACGGCTAGCTTCTAGGGTGGCCGCCAATACGTTGAAATCGCGTGCCAAACTGGAAAGTTCATCTCGGCCGCGTTCTGGTAATCGAGTGTGATAATCACCTTCGGTTAAGCGCAGCGTTGCGCCTGCCAAAGCTCGGGTGCGTCGGCCTAACCACCAGGAAAGCCCCCCTGCCAGTAACAGCGATGCTAATCCAAGAGAAATAACAATAAGCCCCAAATTGCGCTGCTGGCGCTCTAGAAAGCGACTTTCCATACGCTCCATCATATCTTGCGGAGGACGAAACCCCAGTTCTCCAATTGCTTCATTGTTTCCGCTTGAGGTCACGTTGCTATACAGGGTGAGCCACCGCCAACCGTTTGAACCGCGTGCGCTCTCGGCAGGCGGGACGACGAAGCGGCCATCGCTATTGCGTAAAGCGAAGTCCTGAGCTTCGCCGAGAGGGGAAGGGCGATCACGGTGTGCCTGGCCAAGCTCAAAACGCACAATATAGGGCCAGCGCTCTGGCGATTGCTCCAACCACTCCCAACTGCCTTGGGTTTCCCAGCGAGTAATTAGCCCATCCGCCAGCAGCGTAGCACGTCGCTCTTGGGCTTGATTGAGATACTCTAAAAAGCCGCGATCAATACTGTAAGTCACTGCTAGAAACACGCTCGCTGCAATGGCTACGTTGACGCTTAAAATAGCCACAAAAAGCTTTAGACCCAGTCGAGGAGGGCGCCACTGGCGTAACGAAGCGAGCGATTTCATTAGCTGGCTCCTTCATGGCTTGGTTGGGGTGGTTTGTTGAGTCGTTCGCGTAGATTTTCTAAACCTAAATACAGGCAGGGCACTACCAGTAACAAGATAACCGTGGCGAATAGCATGCCAAACCCTAGCGAAATGGCCATGGGTATCATAAAGCGCGCTTGGCGAGAGGTTTCTAGAATCATTGGTGCCAAGCCTAAAAACGTGGTGAGTGTGGTCATCATAATTGGCCGTAGGCGGCGAGTCGCCGCGGCGACGATTGCTTCACGGGCATCCATGCCCTCACGACGTTTACGGTTAGCATAATCAATCAGTACCAGAGCATCGTTAATTACCACGCCCGAAAGTGCCAGCATACCAAGTAGGCTGATAATCGATAGTCCGAACCCCATTAGCATATGGCCTGCAACGGCCCCGACAATACCAAACGGAATAGCGGCCAGTACCAGCAGTGGCTGAAAGTAACTACGGAAAGGAATAGCCAACAATGCATATAGCGCGGCCAGCATTAACCACATGGCGTTGCGCAACGTGGCTAAATTGTCGGCGGTATCTTGCTGCCGCCCACCCATGCTCACTTCAAGCCCTGCCCAGGTATTGCTAAGCGTGGGGAAAACATCTTCCTGCAGCGTGGCGAGCACTTGGTTAATTGCTTGGTCGCCTTCCGAGTCGGCGGTCACTGTAATGATTCGCCGACCATCGATACGTTGAAGACTGCTAGAAGCTTGGCTTAACGTAATGTCTGCAACGCGTGACAGCGGAACGCTTAGGCCGTCAGGCGTCTGGATCGGCAGCCGATAAAGCTCATTGAGGCTATCGCGATCTTGTTCCGGCAGGCGTACCTCAACGCTGACTTCTCGGCGGCCAATAAATTGTTCTATGGCTGTAGCACCCTGTAGCGGGCCGCGTAGCGCCTGGGCTAGATCGCTGCCCGTTAGCCCTAACGCGCGCCCTTCAGCAGACAGGCGCATTTCAAGCTGCGGTTTGCCGTCTCCCAGTCCGCTGTCGATATCGGTTAGCCCATATTCGGCCAGTTGTTCAGCCAACTGCGCAGCGGCCGCCTCTAACACTTGGGTGTTTGGGTGGGATAAACGCAGGCTCAGCGCTGCACCACTACCGGGGCCTCCGAAGTCTGACTCAAAGCGCACTGATTGCGCGCCGACTAAGTCGCCTGTTAAGTCGCGCCACTCCTGAGCAATTCGAGATGGAGGCCAGGCATCTAAACTTTCTCTGGCGATATCCAGGCGCACTTGCAGGCTCTCACCATCCAGGCTGCTGCGGGTACTGCTAAAGCTGAGGGCTGCCTCGCGTTCGCTAAGTTGCTCGGCGGCATTGAGCAATTGTTGGCTTAGCTCGCGGCTAACGCTTATGTTGCTGCCAATCGGCAGGGTAACGCTGGCTTGAACTTGGTCCGATTCCACCCTGGGCATAAGTGAAAAGCCAAGCCTACCGCTCATTGCCCAGGCAAGCGTGACACATAGCAAGGCGATGCCTAGGGATACAGTCAGCAGACGTTGAGTAAGCGCGCGCTGTAAAAACGGTTCAAACTGCTGGTAAGTAAAGTGATGCAAGCCCTTTTGCATACGTAGACGAACAGCTTCTATAGGGCGTTGCCATGCGGGCGTTTTGCGGGGTTTGCTGGCGTGGGCGAGGTGGGCGGGCAGTATAAACAGAGCCTCCACCAGAGAAATAATAAAGACCGTGGTAACGACCACTGGCACGGTAGCAAAAATAAGCCCTAAAAAGCCGGGTAAAAACAGGAGTGGCAGGAACGCAACAATATTAGACAGAATCGCAAAGGTAAGCGGTGTGGCGATTTCTTGAGCACCTTTCACCGCGGCATCGCGCAGTGAGTAGCCCTGTTCCCGATAGCTGTAAATATTCTCACCGACCAAAATGGCATCGTCCACGACGATGCCAAGGGCAATAATAAAGGCGAACATCGACATCATATTGAGTGAGACGCCAACCCATGGCAGAAACAGCATCGCACCCAAAAATGCCGTCGGGATGCCTAGCGTTACCCAGAAGGCCAATCGTGCCTCAAGAAACAGTGCCATAAGAATTAGTACCAGTGCCAAGCCCATCCAGGCGTTTTTTAGCAGCAGGTTCAGACGGTCTTCATAGATTTCTGAGCTATCTCTGGAAACATCCAGGCGTATCCCGTTGGGTAGGTTATCGCGCAGCCGCTCCAGCTCACCGTAAACGGCTTGAGAGATACTCGTCGGCGTTTGATCGCCAATCTGATAGATATCCACCGATAAGCCTTGCTCGCCGTTGTAGAACTCCTCGCGATCGGTTGCAGCAAATCCTTCGCTTACCCGAGCAATATCGCCCAGCACAACGGGTGAACCTTGGGCAGTGGTGAGAATGGGGAGTGCGGCAAACTCATCCGCACTGTTGCGGCGTCCCTGGTAGCGAATCAACCACTCGCCTTCGGCGGTAGTGAGCTGGCCACTGGCGAGGTCGAGCGCTTCTTCGGCAATTCGGCTGGCAAGCTGCTGATGGTCTAGCCCAAAGCGCTCAATAGCTTCTTCATCCACAAGCACCTGGATTTCACGTTCCCGATTGCCGGAGAGCTCTGCTCGGGAAATACCGCTAGTGGCCTGTAGTTCTGCGCGTACATCCTCCGCGGCGTCATGGAGTGCAGCTAAGCTAACTGAGCCATACACCTGTAGGCTCACTACGCTGCGAGAGCGGCCAGCTAGGGTAAAGCGAGGTGGATCCGCAGCGTTAGGCAAGGTGGTGATGGCATTCACGGCTTGCTGGATGTCCTGGTAGGCTCGCATCACGTTAACGCCATCGATCAACGTGGCGCTGACCACGCCGCTACCTTCGCCAGCGCTGGCGGTTAATTCATCGATGCCTTCTACGTCGGCAATGGCAGCTTCAACCGGTAGTAACAAACTTTGCTCAACATCTTCCGGTGTGGCACCGGGGTAGCTGATGCTAACTTGGATGATTTCCGTTTCAAATTCCGGGAAAACCTCTTTCTTGATGGCCAAGGATGCCATTAAGCCGCCAACGATAAACAGCACCATCATCAGGTTAGGGGCAACGCCATGGTCGACCATCCAGGCGAGTGGGCCACGGCGAATCATGGGCTTTCCTCATCACTGGCTGGCGTGTCGCCTCGCTGACGAATGCGGACTTGCTGGCCTTCACGAGGTTGAGCCAAGCCAGCAATAACCACGCGTTGTCCGGGGACTAAACCGCTGCGTACCAGCGCCGTTTCCTGCCCGCGGTAGGCCAGGGTGACATGGGTGCTGTGTAGGCGATCTTCATCATCTACCCACCATACCTGCTCGCCGGGACGCAATGCTGCAGAAGGCAGAGCGATGAGCGGCTCCTGGGTTGTGCTATGAAAGGCAACACGCAGCACATCGCCAAGGCGCAGTGCAGGACCATCTTGCTCTAGCGACAGCGGGTCATTCACGGCGATCAAAAGCTGCGCCTGTAAGCCGTTCTCTTCCAGGTTTGGCAGAATAGAAATTAAGTTACCTTCTCTGCTTGCTCCTTCCGGCCAGCCTTGGCTGGTAAGCGTGACGCGGCTGCCCGGCGTTAGCCAACTCAAAATATCCCCCGGCAACGAAGCGCGAACCCAAAACTGCTCAACACCAACCAAACTGAGTACTTCAGTACCCTGGCTTAACAGGGTCCCCGCGCCAACCAAGCGGTCTTGCACCATGGCTCGCCAAGGGGCAGTTAACGTGGCACGCTCAAGATTAAGCGCCGCTTGGTCTCGCACCACGCGTGCTTGCGTTAATTGAGCTTGAGCTTGGCGTAGCTGTGGTTCACGGAGCACCAATGCACGGCGCTCAGCACTGAGTTGGCGGCCAAACGATTCATACTCACTTCGGGCGCGCTGTTGCTCCGCTTGTTCTAGTGCTAACTGCGCCTGCGCGTTGGCCAACTGCGCTTCGGCATCTTCGAGAATCAGACGTAAATCGGCCTGATCGATATAAGCAACCGGCGCTCCTTGTTCGACGACTTGGCCTGGAAGAACGCCTTCGCCAAAGCGTTCTAGCTGACCAGCCACCCGACTGGCTAACATGGTGGATTTCTCTGCTTCTACTCGACCAAAACCGTTAAGCATAGGCGCTTGCAGGCGCTCTTCAGTCGTCATGATATCCACTAAGGGTGGTGCGGCGGGCGGTGGCGGGCGGCGTTCAACGCGAGGCGGCTGGCTGATAATCCACCAAGCCAAGGTTAAGCCGCCAACGAAAACCAGTAGTGCTGCCAAGGCTCCGAAACCGATACGGCCTTGTTGAGAAGGTGCGTGAAAGTGAGAGGAGGTCATTACCGCGCGGCATCCGTTGGCTGAGGGCGAAAATTCCAGAGAAAATGGCGTATCATGCTAGCATCACCGATACGCAAGCAATGATTAGGTAAGCAATGTGCAAATAGCGTGCAACCCATTAAGCATCGCTGCATCGTGCGGTTTAACCGCTGACGGGCCTCACAATACCTGTCATTATTATTTTGCAAAGCACTAAATTCACTGGTTAATGTGACGTCATGAAAAACACCGCCACTCGCGATAAGTTAATTGAAACCGGTGCCGAGCTGATTGCCCAGCAGGGCTACAATGCGACGGGTATTAATGCCGTCTTAAAGACCTGTGGTGTGCCTAAAGGATCGTTTTACCACTACTTTTCCAGCAAAGAAGATTTTGGGTTGGCGGTGATCGAGCGCTTTGCCAGTCAGTATGATGAACGCTTGGCAACACTGTTTGAAGATGTTTCGTTGCCGCCGTTAGAGCGCATACGGCGTTACTTCGCCACAGGGCGTGAGCATATGTTGGACTGCGACCACACCACTGGCTGCTTGATTGGTAACCTGGGGCAGGAGCTTTCGGGCCAGAGTGACACCTTCCGTGATGCACTTAACTTGGTGTTCCAGCGCTGGGAGAAGCGTTTAGCCGTCTGCCTGAAAGAAGCGCAAAATCAGAATGATATCGATAAGGCAATTGTTCCAGAAGCCCTGGCTAGTTTTATATTGTCGGGATGGGAAGGCGCTATATTGCGCGCTAAAACGCTTAAGTCAGTCGCTCCTATGGAGCACTTTGAGTCGATTTTATTTGCCCATGTGCTGGCGCCATCAGCGTCCTGTGAAGCAAGCCGTTAGTGACGTGCGCGAAAATGGTGCTCTCCGCTAGCCACGTCATTGCGCACGGCTGCCAGCAGCGACTCATCTAGCGACGGGTCGTCCAATAACAGCAGACCGCACTGAGCCAACGCAGAGCGCAAACTTATCTGTTCATCTAAGCGCTGATAGACCACTCGCACACAACAGGGCATACGCTCACTGTTATCAGCCACCCCCATTTTTAATCCGGTTAAGCGTGTGACTTGGCTTTGGTAGCTGGGAAACAGAATAGTTTGGGTGATTTCATGGCCATTGAGGGTTTCGTGGTCAACCAAAAATAGCCGGTCTGCAAGTTTAACGGCAGTTCCTACGTACCGGTTATGACAGGGCCGCTTTCCCAGAGCGACTTGCATACGTTCGGTACGCTGGTACACCACACCTCCTTCTCTGGCTTCTAAGCACACCAACGTGCGCATCAAATGCCCAGGGCGCGACATTGAGTGGTAAAGCTCGAAGTAGCGACCTAGATAACGCTCCATACCTTCGCTACCCCGCTGAATCAACGCATTAGGCCAGGGCAGGGTGTTCGGTGAAGTATCCGCATTGAGTTGGCCGGTTTGCACCAGCGCACGGAAGTCGTGGTGAGGCAGCGCAATATCTTCTGGGGTTACCCCAAAAAAGTGGCAAATACGCTGCAGCGCGGCGTGGCTTGGGTAATAGCGACCGCTGAGGTAGCGGTTGAATTGAGCACGGTTAATGGATAAGCGGCGGCAAACGTCCGCAATAGACGGGTAGTAGCTGCATAGCAGGCGTAAATTGGCCACAAAATCATCATGCATGGGAGCGGTTTCAGCGTTCTCAGTCGGCGACGGTGCGGCTAATGTGACGCTTCGCTCTTCATAGTGCAATAGCCACGTAACACGTCAATCAGGCCTGATTTTAATTAGAATCTTGCGAGGCCAGATGATGGACACCCGCAGCGCCGCTCCCACACCGGCGAAAGCTTAAATATGAAGCTTCGCTCGGCCTTAACAATGGCTCTTAAAACCGTCTAGACAGTGCTGATAATCAGCGCTGCATTGACGCCACCGAAACCGAATCCGTTGCACAATACATGCTTAGTAACGTGCTTCTGATGAGTCGCCGTGACGAAGGTTAAATCCTGCATATCATCATCGCAGTGCTCAAGATTGATGGTGGGCGGAAGCTGCTGATTATTGACTGCCAATACAGAAAAAATACTCTCAATGCCCCCTGCTGCGCCTAATAGGTGTCCTGTGGCGGCTTTTGTTGCCGAAATAGGGATGGCCGGCAAACGCTCACCGAATACGTTACGCAATGAGGCAACTTCAGCTCGGTCGCCAACGGGCGTCGAGGTGGCGTGGGCATTGATATGGTCAATGTCATCCGCGGTAAGGTCCGCCATGCCTAGCGCCGCTTGAATCGCAGCTGCTGCGCCGGCCCCATCCTTCGGGCCTGCCGTCAGGTGGTAGGCATCCGCGCTGGTGCCGTAGCCGCTAATGATCGCTAACGGCGTTGCGCCCCGCGCGACCGCATGCTCAAGTGTTTCGATCACCATAACGCCAGCGCCTTCTCCCATCACAAAACCGTTACGGGCTTTATCAAAGGGTCTGGACGCGCGTTCAGGATTGTCTGCTTCTGTGGAAACGGCCTTTAGCGCGTTAAAGCTGGCCAGTGACAGCGGGTCAATACACGCCTCGGCGCCGCCGACGACGGCAACATCAGCTTCTCCGTTGCGTATTATGCGCATACCGTCGCCAATCGCCTGTAGGCCAGCCGCGCAAGCCGTCACCGGGCAACCGAGAGGGCCTTGAAAACCATAACGAATGGACAGGTTGCCAGCAGCCAAATTGGCTAGAAAGGCGGGCACCGTGAAGGGGGAAAGTTTGCGATAGCCGCGCTCAGCAAGGGTTTTTTGAGCTTGTGTAATGGTAGGGAAGCCGCCAATGCCAGAACCAATAATGGTGGCCGTTCTGCGTTTTTGGGCCTGCTCAACGGGGAACCAGTTGGCCTGCGATAGCGCCTCTTTAGCTGCCGCCAATGCGTAGAGGCTGAACAAGTCCATTTTGCGCTGCTCTTTGGGGTCGGCTATCTCATTCAGATTAATACCGCCGGTGGGGTCTCGGTCAATACTCGGCACCACCCCGGCAATTTTGATCGGGATATGACTTGTGTCAAAGCGGTCAATGGTGCTGATGCCAGACTGGCCGTTAATCAGCCGCTGCCAAGTCGTATTGACGCTGTTGCCTAGTGGGCTGACCATACCCATGCCGGTAATCACGATAGGTGAGTGCATAGTGACTCCTGAGTTATTGATAGGGTCACCCTAGCAACGGCCAATATATGATCAAGATAATATTTAGCTGACGAGGTAGCTATGCCTTATCCCAAGAGCCATAAATCGAAAACAAAAGAGCGCATTTTGGCTTCGGCGACGGAGCTATTCAGTCGCTATGGGTTTCAAAAGGTCTCGATTGGCCAGATCATGAAGCTCGCCAAGATGACGCATGGCGCCTTTTATGCCCATTTCGCTTCAAAAGAGGCCCTATACAATGAGTCCGTTCGCCTGACCATTGATAACAGTCGGGCGGCTAGGCTGGTAAAAGGCCCGCTTTCGTTGCAGCACTTAACCGAGTTAGTCGCTAACTACTGCAATCTCCAAGAGCTGGAAGCTAAGCATAGGCCGGGGCCTGAAGCGGTACTGTTCAATGAAATAGGCAGTGAAAAAGCAGAAATTCGCACCCTGTTTGAAGCGTCCTATATGAGTATGAAAAAGATGCTGGAAACGCGCTTGATCGCGCTGAGTAAGCTGAAACAACTTCCCTTTGCCAATGACCGCAAAGCGATTGCTGATAAGTCTCGGGTCATATTGGCCTCTCTGGTAGGGGCCGTTGCGATTGCCAAAAGCTTGCCGGGGGAGGTGGAACGAAAGCAGGTGTTGTTAGCCACACAACGCCAGATTTTACTGATGCTCGGGGTCAGCGAAGCTGAGGCGGAGCGTATGATGCAAGCACAGTAGTTCGGCCATCTACTGAAGAGAGTCTCGATATGTTGTTGAAGCGTTACCGCTCTTACGCGACGTTGAATGAGTGATTCGGCAGACTGCCCAAGACGAAGCGGGTAAAAAACTGGATAATGGCCGCCATCAGCCTATGGCCCCAAGACCTTCAGCACATTTATCTATCCGGATGCCCGCTCATGGAAATCAAAGTTAACTATCTCGACAACCTCCGCTTAGAGGCCAAGTTCGACGATTTTACGGTTATCTCCGACCAGCCGATTCGCTACAAAGGCGACGGCTCGGCACCTGGGCCGTTTGACTACTTTCTAGCGTCGTCTGCCATGTGTGCGGCCTACTTTGTAAAGGTTTACTGCAACGCCCGCGATATTCCTACCGAAAATATTCGCCTGTCACAGAACAACATCGTTGACCCAGAAGACCGCTATAAGCAGATCTTCAAAATCCAGGTCGAGTTGCCGGAAGATATTTCTGAAAAAGATCGCCAGGGTATTCTGCGTTCCATCGATCGCTGCACGGTTAAGAAGGTGGTTCAAACCGGCCCTGATTTCCAGATCGAGACGGTAGAAAACATCGACGAGGACGCCCAGGCGCTGCTGATGGGAGCGCCGGAGGGCAGTGCTACTTATATTCCAGGCAAAGACCTGCCATTAGAACAAACCATCGCCAATATGAGCGCGATGCTGGCTGACCTGGGCATGAAGATAGAGATCGCCTCCTGGCGCAATATCGTGCCCCACGTCTGGTCACTGCATATTCGCGATGCGGCTTCACCGATGTGTTTCACCAATGGCAAAGGGGCTACCAAAGAGAGCGCCCTGTGTTCGGCGCTGGGCGAGTTTATTGAGCGCTTAAGCTGTAACTTCTTCTATAACGATCAGTACTTTGGTGAAGAGATTGCCAACAGTGATTTTGTTCACTACCCCAATGAAAAGTGGTTCAAGCCGGGGCCGAACGATAAACTTCCCGCAGAAATTCTCGACGACCATTGTCGCGATATTTATAACCCTGAAGGCGAGCTGTGTGGCTCACATCTGATCGATACCAACTCTGGCCGTGAAGATAGGGGCATTGTCTCACTGCCGTTTGTGCGCCAGTCCGACGGTGAAACGGTCTACTTCCCCTCCAATCTGATCGAAAACCTGTTCCTCAGTAACGGTATGAGCGCGGGCAATACCCTGGTAGAAGCCCAGGTGCAGTGCCTGTCGGAAATTTTCGAGCGGGCGGTGAAGCGTGAAATCCTCGAGCAGGAGTTAGCTCTGCCGGATGTACCGCAGGACGTGCTAGCCAAGTATCCAAGTATCGTAGAAGGCATTAACGCCCTGGAAGCCCAGGGTTTTCCCGTGTTGGTCAAAGATGCCTCTATGGGCGGGCAGTTCCCGGTGATGTGCGTCACCTTAATGAACCCGCGTACTGGCGGCGTATTTGCTTCGTTTGGCGCGCACCCGAGTTTTGAAGTGGCGCTGGAGCGCAGCCTAACTGAGCTTCTGCAGGGGCGCAGTTTCGAAGGGTTGAACGATCTGCCGCTGCCGACGTTTAACTCGCAAACCGTTTCTGAACCCAACAACTTCGTTGAGCATTTTATCGACTCGGTGGGCGTCGTTTCCTGGCGCTTCTTTAGTGCCAAGCCCGATTTTGAATTCAGCGAATGGGATTTCTCTGGCAGCAATGAGGAAGAGGCCGCGACGCTGTTTGGTATCTTTGAAGAGTTGGGCGCGGAAGTGTATATGGCGGTCCACGAAGACCTGGGCGCACCCGTCTGTCGCATTCTGGTGCCGGGTTACTCAGAGGTGTACCCCATTGAAGATTTAATCTGGGATAACACCAATAAAGCGTTGGACTACCGCAAAGATATTCTCAATTTGCACCGCTTGGATGACGCTCAGCTTACCGATCTGGTTGAGCGGCTAGAAGAGAGCCAGATGGATGACCACGCCGATATCATCACGCTGATCGGTATCGAGTTTGATGAGAACACTGTGTGGGGGCAGCTAACGATTCTAGAGCTCAAGCTGCTGGTTTACCTTGCGCTGCAACGCCATGAAGAGGCGCTGGACTGCGTGCAGATGTTCCTGCAGTACAACGATAATACCGTTGAGCGCGGCCTGTTCTACCAAGCGGTAAACGCGGTGCTGGAAATTGTGCTGGATGGCGAACTGGAGCTTGAAGACTATCTGCATAACTTCCAGCGCATGTTCGGCGAAGCGACCATGGCGGCTGTTGTGGGGTCGGTGAGCGGCGAAGTGCGCTTCCACGGCCTAACGCCGACTAACATGCAGTTAGAAGGCCTGGAGCGCCACCAGCGCTTGATCGAAAGCTATAAGAAGCTTCATGCGGCACGGGCGGCGAAAGCGGGCATTTAAGCATTCCCCAAACGCGCTGCTAGTTAACTGTTTTGCTGGTGTTACGGCGCCAGCAGAGCAGGTCACCATTTTGCCCGAACAGACGGTCTAATCAGCAGAGTGGAACCAAGATTGGCGGCTGAGAAATTCGATTAACTCGCTGCGGAACACCTTTGAACGCGCTGAAAGGCTGCGCCGGTAGGGCCATACCAAGAAGATCTCACGGTGACGTCCCCGCCACTCAGGGAGCACTTGTATTAACTCTCCCGCTTGTAAGCTGTTCGCCACCATACTGGCGGGCATCAACGAGACGCCTGCTCCCGACGTTGTGAGGTTCAGCACAATATTCATATCGTTACTGATATGGAAATGGCTCTTGTGACAAGCGTGCTGACTACCGTCTTGATGGAACAGCAGCCAATCGCTAAACATTTTTGCGGCCACGCTGGGGCATGCTTGTAGCTCTTCTATCGTGCTGGGAATAGGGTGTTTCATCGTCGGTGATGCCACCAAAATCGGTTCTATATAGCCCAGGTGTTTTTGGATCAGCGTCGAATCTTTTTGTGGTCCAGAGCGAAGCGCAATATCCGCTTGGTGGTCGCGAATATCAACCACGTTGTTATCGAGTTCGATCGTCAGCGCAATCTCCGGGTAGCGATCAATAAAGTGACGCCAAAATGCATCCAGTGGCCCGCTGCCCAGGTTGACAGGTGCCATAACCTTCAATGGCCCGCTTAGGCTATACAGTGTTTGATCCAGGTCTGAAATTCGCTGATCCAGTGCGAGCACTAGCTCTTCACACTCGCGGAAGTAGGACTCGCCCTGAGGCGTCAACGTTAACCCCTTGGTTGAGCGATGGAGCAACTCTACGCCTAGTGTGGCTTCCAGTGCGCTTATGCGCCGCGACACGGTGGCAATGGTCATCTTCAACGTTGCCGCCGTAGCCGTGAGGCTGCGTTGGTTGGCGGCCACGATAAAGATATTCAGGTCATCAAGAGAGGGTTTTCGCATTTTGCAATTCTGTAAAATTGATTCTCATATATTGGCATATATTACCGTTATAGGTGTTTGTTAATCTGTCCGCACTCAAACATCACTCTCAGGTACTGCCATGAAACACAGAATTATCTTCGCTATTCTCATGTCGTTTACGCTATCGCTGATTATGTCTGCCTGGGTAACGTACGTGAATATCGGAACTCATGCTGATTTTGTTGGCATCTGGATGCACGCTTGGCTGCTTGCTTGGCCAGCTGCTGGGATCATTGCGTTTATCTGTGGCCCCTTTATGCATAAATTAGCCCACCGCATTGCCGAGAAAGTCTGACGGCTTGCCTGATGCACTCTGGTGCACCCGCTGATGCAGTGAGTGCACACAACTGCATCGCTGCGCCAAATTTAATTCTTCCCCATGCTTGGTAAAACGTTCTCCGCGGCGCGGTTTTAAGAAGCGCGAAATAAAACGACGCGAATTCCAACATAACGCTAATACAAGAACGCGGAGAAAATCACATGCTTGATATGCTCAATGAGCTCCTCTGGGGAAAGGTTCTGCTAGTGCTGCTAGTAGGCGTTGGCATCGGTTTTACCGTTGCTTCCCGCTTTGTGCAGTTTCGTTATTTCGGCCAAATGTTTCGCATCCTGGGGTCGGGGCAGGCCTTTAAGCGCAATAAACACGGCCACTTAAGTTCGTTTCAGGCACTTGTCCTATCAGTGGCAGGGCGCGTAGGTGGCGGTAATATTGCCGGCGTAGCGGTCGCGATTACGCTAGGTGGCCCAGGGGCTATTTTCTGGATGTGGCTGGTGGGCCTGATGGGTATGGCGACTAGCTTTTTAGAATGTACCCTCGCGCAGACCTACAAAGAAGCGGAAGGCGATGGCACTTATCGCGGTGGTCCGGCGTACTACATTGTTAAAGGGTTAGGTAAACAGTGGCGTTGGCTGGCAGCGTTTTACTCGGTGCTATTGCTGTTAACCTTTGGTTTTGCCTTTACCGCACTGCAATCTTATGCGGTAGCGAC
The DNA here is from genome assembly GCF_024182575.1 of Halomonas sp. MS1. NCBI lineage: Bacteria > Pseudomonadati > Pseudomonadota > Gammaproteobacteria > Oceanospirillales > Halomonadaceae > Halomonas > Halomonas sp. MS1. The sequence continues at coordinate 467,121 of NZ_CP098926.1, read as the reverse complement.
CTCGTTTGGCGACGCCTTTGGTGTGCCGGTGCTTTACAGTGGCATTGCCCTGGCCATGCTGGTAGGGCTGATTATTTTTGGTGGCATCAAACGTATTGCGCGCATCTCAGAGTTTCTGGTGCCTTTTATGGCGGTCAGCTATATCGCCATTGCGCTGCTGGTCATCGCCATGAACATTGGTGAAATTCCCGGCGTTATCACGCTAATCGTAAAAAGTGCTTTCGGCCTTGAACCGCTGATTGGTGGCGGTATTGGTGCGGCCATTATGATGGGTTTGAAGCGTGGTCTGTTTTCTAACGAAGCGGGTCTGGGCAGTGCGCCTAATGTGGCAGCGGTTGCTTACGTACCGCACCCGGCCAACCAAGGCATTGTGCAGGCGTTTTCGGTGTTTATCGATACCGTGATTATCTGCTCGGCCACGGCGTTTTTGATTCTGCTCAGCGGTGTGTACGACCCGACAGCTGGCGCTGGCGTTGAAGGGATCGCCCTGACCCAGGCGGCGCTAGCCGACCATGTAGGCGAATGGGGTCGCACCTTTGTTAGCCTCGCGCTGCTGCTGTTTGCGTTCAGTACTATTTTGTACAACTACTACCTAGGCGAGAACAGCCTCAACTTCTTTAGCCGCGATAACCAGAATCTGTTTAACGCTTTCCGTGTCGCCATTGTGTTGCTGGTGTGCTGGGGCGCGACCACAGATCTTGGCACTGTGTTCGGCTTTGCCGATGTCACCATGGGGCTATTGGCAGTGGTCAACCTGGTGGCGCTGATTCTGTTGTTCAAGTGCGGCCTACGTATTCTTAACGATTACGATAGCCAGCGCCGCCAGGGCATTAAACAGCCGATCTTCGATGCCAACCAGCACCCGGATCTTGAGCTAGACCCCAAGGCGTGGGAACTGGAGCCTGAAGAGGCCGAAGCGCTAAAACAGCGCCTGGCAAGTGCGCCTGCTAAGTAAGCCCTCACAGGCACTAACGCTATTCGATTAGGAGAGACTATGTCCCGCGTACTCATGCTCTACACCGGCGGTACCATCGGTATGCAACCATCGCCACACGGGTATGTGCCTTGCGCGGGGCTGGCCGATCGTTTAGCCGCACACTTGGCGCTGGCCGCCGACAGGTTGCCGTCGTTTGATGTGCTAGAAATGCAGCCGCTGATTGATAGCGCTGAGCTAATGCCCGACGCCTGGAACCGTTTAGTGGCACAGTTAGAAAGCCACTGGCAAGCATACGATGGGTTTGTGGTGCTACACGGTACCGACACCATGGCGTATAGCGCCGCTGCATTGTCGTTTATGCTCGGCGCGCTCAACAAGCCGGTGATCTTCACCGGCGCTCAAATTCCTTTGGGGGAGCCCCGTAGCGATGCACTGAATAATCTCGTCAGTGCACTGCAACTGGTGGCTCACTCCGCGACACCTTGTGAAGTGAGTCTGGTCTTTCACGATCGACTTCTGCGCGGTAATCGTGCGCGCAAGGTACGCACTCAGGGCTTAGATGCCTTTGACTCTCCCAATTTTCCTTGGCTTGCCGAGCTTGGCATTGCCATATCTTACCCTCAGCCTTCTGCGTTGCTGAGTGGACGGCCTGACTTTGCCCCCATTGAGGTGGATGATGAGGCGGTTGCGATATTGCCACTCTATCCTGGTATGTCGCTGCGCCGCGCCAAGGCGCTGCTGGCCGATGAACGCTTAAAAGGCTTGATTCTGCATAGCTACGGCGTGGGCAACCCGCCTAGTTTTGAAGGCGAGCTGTTAACGGCGTTAACGGCTGCAAATGAACGAGGGGTCGCACTGCTTAACGTGACTCAGTGCGCCCAAGGGGAAGTCGTACAGGGTGCCTACGCCACCGGCGCGGCGCTGAACCAAGCCGGTGTGATTGCGGGAGGCGATATCACCCTAGAAGCCGCCGTTGCAAAGCTCACGGTGCTGCTAGGTCGTGGGATGAGCGGCCCTGCACTGCGCAGGGCACTTAGCGGCTCACTACGAGGCGAGTGCAGCTAACATCTTACCCTCTAGTGCTTTTTAACCTTCCAAATTCGCCACGTTAAGATCGCGATAATAAGCGCACTCAGTGGCGCTATGACGGAAGCGGCAACATTGGGTTCGATATCGACACCTAGCGCTCTTAAGCTTTCCAGCCCCAGTTTCATTAAGCTGAAAATGTAGTAGCTGATGACGATGATCGAGAGACCTTCAACGGCCTTTTGGATTTTTAGCTGGCTGCTCGCGCGGGCATCTAAGCTCTGCAAAATTTTGTAGTTTTGCCTCTCGATTTCGACCTGGGTGCGGGTACGCAACAAGTCGTTTAAGCGTGTGGCGCTGGTGGCCAGCGTTTCTACGCGGCGATTCATGGCGTCGCAGTAGCGCACGGCCGGTTCAAATCGTCGCAAAATAAACATGCCAAGCCGAGGATAATTACCGATACGCTCCTCACGCAGCTCATTGATGCGTGCCAACACGATGCTGGCATAGGCATCGGTCGCGCTAAAGCGTTGGCGTGTTTGTACACCGCAGCGTTCGAGTTTTGCCGAGAGCAGTGTTAAGGCGTTGAGCAACGGTTCGGCAGGCGAGGTGTGCTGTTCGGCGTGTTGATGAGAGAGCGCAGACAGTTCCGTTTCATAGTGTTGTAGCTCACTGCTGAGTGCTTTGGCTTCCGGTAGCGCCAGCATCGCCATTATGCGGTAAGTCTCAATATCAAATAAGCGTCTCGCCATCCTGCCCAGTCGATAGCTATCCAGATTATCGTTAACCATTAGCAATCGGTTTCTTTGCTGATCATCCAGGTTGAAGTCGCTCCAAACCGTGGCATCTCCGCCGCCTACCTTTGAGCCCGCTGGCTGATCTAATCCATAGGCCTCCACGCTACCTGCCCATCGATTGGCCGTTTCCACGCGCAAGACGCTGGCACTGATTATTTTATCGGCAACATCCGCAAGTAAACGGGCTAAAAAAGTAGGTGGTGTTGGCCATATGCGAGGGTTGCTGTTGTTGTCGTGCTTAATGGTCAGCGTAAAAAATTCGGTGTGCCGCTCCCACTTTACTAAGCAACCCTGGCAACTGACTATTTGTTGCACCTGATCGGGTGTGACAGTGACCTCTGTCAGCTCTGCTAGGCGATTAAGCAACCTAGTAACGTCATCGCCTTCAAGCGTAAAAGCGTAGTGATGAAGACAAGCAGGCCCCTCAAAATAGATGGGAGGCCGCGCGTGAAGCTCGTTATGTAATGCCGTGTGTTGAGCATGCATGAAGCAAATTACCTGATCTATTGTTGTTACAAGTGTTGTAAAGAGTGTTGTTAAGAGCGTTGTGGCGAATGTTGTTACGAATAGCCAGCTTGATGGCTAACCTAGTTGCCAAGCGGCGTTAGCCAAAGAACCAGTAGCAGACGGCAATGGCAGTGATGATGCCCGCGGCGTCGGCGATGAGCGCGCAGCCCAGGCCATGGCGAATACGGGTAACGCCGACCGCGCCAAAATAGACCGCTAGCACGTAGAAGGTCGTTTCGGTGCTGCCTTGCAGGGTAGCGGCTAGCAGGCCAGGAAAGCTGTCGACACCGAAGGTGTTCATCGTCTCGATCATCATGGCCCGCGAGCCGCTACCAGAAAGGGGCTTTACAAAGGCGGTAGGCAGCGCATCGACGAAGCGAGTGTCCCAGCCAACCCCTTCCACTAACCAACGGATGCCACTTAGCCCTGCGTCCAGAACGCCGCTGGCACGCAGTACGCCAACCGCCACCAGCATGGCAATAAGATACGGCAGCAGGGTGACGGTAAAGCTGACACCTTCTTTTGCCCCTTCAATAAAGGCGTCATACACCCTGACACCACGCAGTGCGCCAACCACTAAAAACATCATGACAATAGTGAATAACGTTAGGTTACCCACCAGTGTTGAAGCAGCCGCCAATGCTTGGGCCGACATGCCTGCCAGCGTGGTAATTAATAACCCCAGGGCAAGCGCTGCAGCGACCAAATAAGCCAGCACCACGGGTTGCCAAAGTTTTAAGCGCTGTACGAGTGCAACCGCGAGTAGCCCTGCCAGGCTGGAGGCGCTGGTAGCCAGCAGAATCGGCAGAAAGACCAGGGTGGGCTCAGCCGCGCCTTGCTGAGCACGATAAATGAAGATCGTGACAGGTAGCAGCGTCAGTGATGATGTGTTGAGCACTAAAAACAGAATTTGTGCGTTGCTGGCGGTATCGCGGCTCGGGTTGAGACTCTGCAGCGATTGCATGGCTTTAATGCCAATCGGTGTGGCAGCGTTATCTAAGCCTAGAATGTTAGCCGCAAAGTTCATGCTAATTAGCCCCATGGCAGGGTGGCCCTGGGGCACTTCTGGCATTAGGCGGGAAAACAGTGGGTCAAGCACGCGGCCTAGTAAGCGAATCATGCCGGCCTTTTCGGCAATCGAAAGAAAGCCCAGCCAAAGCGTCATCGTGCCTAGTAGCACTAAAATAATATCCACGCTGACGCTTGCCATATCGAACAGCGACTGCACTAAGCGAGCAAAAACCTCGCTATCGCCACCAACTAACCACTGCCACAACGAGGCTGCAAACGCAGCAATGAAAAAGCTTAACCAAATTCCGTTTAGCATGGTGGGCAGGCATCCTGGGCAGTGAGGCAGTTGTATTTTTATAACGCTGCTTATCCTACCCAATGATTACCTGCAATCGCTAACCCGAAAGCGAAAGAAAAAACAGAATCAGTGGTGGAGAGAGTAGTGACAGGATAAATCCGCTGACCACGGCAATAGGGACACAGGCCACGCCGCCGTGCTGCTGGATCACCGGCAGGGTGAAGTCCATAGAGGTAGCGCCGCCATAGCCAATGGCTAGCGCGGCGTGGCGGTGGATAACGAGCGGAATCAGAATAAAGGCCAGCAGTTCGCGCGTAAGGTCGTTGAAAAACGCCACGCCGCCCATTAACGGGCCAAGTTGGTCGCCAATCAAAATAGCCGAAAGCGAATACCAGCCAAAGCCAGATGCCATGGCTAAGCCTTCATTCCAACTAAGCGAGAGAAGCGGGGCGGCTAACAAGCCAGCCAGCAGCGAGCTCAGCGCAAGGGTAACCGCGATGGCAAGCCCCAGGCGATTCAGCAAAATTTGTTTAAGTGGCATGCCGGAATTGCGTAGCTGGCAGCCAATCAGCATCAATAGTGCGTACAGCACCCACTCTGCCAGCCAGTCGGCGGTGGTAAACAGCGTTTCCCCAATCATCGGGCCAATTAGCAAACCAAATGCCACGCCAGCGGCCACCACACCTACCAACATGAGTGAACCCTGCATAGCCGCCAGTTTGCTAGTAGGGGCGTTCTTCACCACTGGTGAATTACCGGCTTTCAACGCCACTTGGCGTGATAGCCACCACAGTGCACCCAAGTTGAGCACGGTAGTAATGCTAAACAGCAGCAGCGCGTTACCGCCTAACCTTGAAAGCTGGCTGCCCAGGTTTTCAAGGCCCGCAAGACTTACCCCCATCAATAATAGAATCAAATAAACCGAGCCATTAACGGCTCGGTTGATGAGGTTCAGCAAGCGGGTAGAGCGAACGCGTACTAAGTAGCCTAACAAGAGAGGCAATAAAACAATCAGTAATCCAGAAAGCATTTAAGGTGCGTTTCCCCCTGCGGGGTTGAATTGAGTCATGGTGAGATACGTCTGACGACGCCCCTCTTTTCGATATTCTGCCGAGAGGATTAGTCCTGGCCAATCTGGGTGGAAGCTAATGTGTAGGTATCGGTCGGGCTTTTCTTTATCAATCAGCGTGACGCGTGTGGCTTCGAACTCACCGGCGGGAACGGTAATGGTGTTGGGCTCGTTGATATTCTGTTGATCGACATAGTACTGGAAGTGTTCGTCACGTCCGCGGTGATCAACAAACTCGATATCACAGGGAGTGCTTACCATGCAGCCTTCATGACCTGCTCGTCGGGAAAGGTCGAATAGAGCGGCCTGACGATCAAGCGAGCTAATATCACTTTCGTTGAGCTGGTAACTGTCGCCGACACCCAGTAGCGAATAACTGCTGTTATAGAGCAAAGAGCGAGTCGAGGTATCGTCTATCGAAAAGCGGCTACGCTCCTCACCTCGGGCAATCGCGACAGCAAAATTCATATTGCTTAGCCAGTGGAGCCCCTCATTGCTGAGCGTATGGGTAATGGTTGCGCCGGGCCAGCCGCGTATTTCTAAACGGTATTGGGCCTGGAAGGGGTGTGGGGCCTGCAGAGTTTGCTCACCTTGTGGAGTATCTGCTGTTGCTAAGCCGCACAGGGAAAACAGGCAAGCGCCCAACATTGCGCTCGCAGACTTAGGGTGTCTGATGCCTCTTGTAACATAACGCAAAGGCCCTTCCTCCTTCTCGAGTGTTTTCCTAAGAGCCTTTAGCTAGCGCTTGGTTCCCCGTGCAGTATAGCGTGCGTATGGCTAAGCGTCAGTAGCCTGCTGCTGGGCTAATCGTTGCTAACGATTCACCCGCTTCAAATGCCTTAATATACGCAATGACTTGATCAATGGCGTCATTAAGTGGTGTAGGCGCTGCCATATGAGGCGTTACTACCACGCTTGGATGCTGCCAAAGGGGGTGGCTGGTTGGAAGAGGCTCTTCACAGAAAACGTCTAGCAGGGCACCACGCAGATGTCCTGGCTTATTCGTTTCACCGAGCGCAGCGAGCAACGCCTGTTCATCGATTAGGCTGCCGCGACCGGGGTTAATAACACTGGCACCTTCGGGTAATTTCGCTAGCCGTTCGGCGTTAAGAATACCTTCCGTAGCCGCGGTATCTGGCAAAATAGTGACTAAGCTCTGCACTTGGCCAAGCAGTTCATCAAGCCCTTCATCGCCATGCAGGCAGCGTACGCCGCTAATCTGTTTAGGTGAACGGCTCCAGCCAAGTACGGGGAACCCTGCTTGCGACAAGTGAGTGGCTACGTAACTGCCGATTGCGCCAAGGCCTAATACGCCAACTGGCCACTGTGTTTTTTCAGGCACGGCTTGGGGCTTCCAAGTAGCGCTCTGCTGCTGAGTGGCGTAGCGATCCATGCTGCGGTAGAAGTGCAGTACGCCATATAGCACGTAATCAGCCATGAGTTCGCCCATGCCAGCATCACGTAATTTCACGATAGGAACATCGCTTGGAAGGCCGGGTGTTTTCAGTAAGTAATCAACACCCGCACCCAGGTTGATAATGCCTTTGAGCTGGTCTTGTTCCTGCAGTAAATGCTCAGGGGCTTTCCAAACGGCAAGGTAGTCGGCGTTTTTGCGTTCATCTTCAGGTGCGTCACTTGTCAATACAGTGGCCTGGGGCAACGCTTTTTCAAGTGCGGCTTGCCATTGGGCTGAATCATCAATATGGATGACTACTTTCATTTTTCCTCCTGACTACATGTTAACTATGGTTACGCTACCACGGCTTACCACAATTTTTGTCATAAAGGCTTTGACCGGCAACCAAGGGTCGGTGCTAGTATCGCCCTAAGACGACATTGGCAGGCCTACTGCGGGGGTGGCCAGGTCGATCCTGTGGCCCAGCGTGCCTAACTTACAATAGATAGCGCTGGTTCTTAGTGATCTTTGATGGCGAGTTGCCCGATGACTGAGGTTTCCCTGCCCTTCACACGTGAAGAGTACGCTAATCGGCTTTGGAAAGTGCGCGCAGAGATGGCGGGCCGTGGTATTGACGTTCTGATCGTCAGTGATCCTTCCAATATGGCGTGGTTGACTGGCTACGACGGCTGGTCATTTTATGTTCATCAATGCGTATTGGTGGGCCTTGAAGGCGAACCTGTATGGTTTGGCCGCCGTATGGATGCCAACGGCGCGCTGCGCACCTGCTGGATAGACCCCGATAATATTACCTACTATCCGGATTACTATGTTCAAAATCCGGATATGCATCCAATGGAGTATCTTGCCCAATCGATCATGCCCGACCGGGGCTGGCATACCGGTGTGGTGGGCATGGAGATGGATAACTACTACTTCTCTGCTAAAGCCTATCAAAGCCTTTTGCGTGAGCTTCCTCATGCGCGCTTTATGGATGCCAACGCACTTGTGAATTGGTGCCGAGCGATTAAGTCGCCGCAAGAAATAGCTTATATGCGTGTGGCGGCAAAAATTGTTGAAGGGATGCACACGCGCATTTTGGAGGTTATTGAGCCCGGGCTGCCCAAAAGTAAGCTGGTGTCGGAAATTTACCGCGTCGGCATCGAAGGATTTATTGACGAGAATGGCAAAGTGTTTGGCGGCGATTACCCCGCCATTGTGCCGATGTTGCCAACCGGTAAAGACGCTGCTGCGCCGCACCTTACTTGGGACGACACGCCATTTCGTAAAGGTGAAGGCACGTTCTTCGAAATTGCTGGTGTCTTCAAGCGCTACCACGCGCCTATGTCGCGCACCGTATTTTTAGGTACGCCGCCAACCGACTTTATTCGTGCTGAATCTGCTTTGTTGGAAGGCATTGAGAGTGGCTTGGCCGTGGCTAAGCCGGGCAATCGTACGGCGGATATTGCCATGGCGCTGGGTGCGGCGATGGATAAATACGGTTTTGACCGTGGCGGCGCGCGCTGTGGTTATCCGATTGGTATCTCGTACCCGCCGGACTGGGGCGAGCGCACGATGAGCTTGCGCCCCTCTGACGAAACTATTCTTCAGCCCGGAATGACATTTCACTTCATGCCTGGCCTCTGGGTAGAAGACTGGGGACTGGAAATTACCGAAAGCATTCTGATTACTGAAAATGGCTGTGAAACCCTGGCCAATTTTCCGCGCCAGCTGTTTGTTAAGTAGCTGTCTATACAATACAAGGGACATACAATGACGCTTCAACCGAACCAACTGCGGCCTAGCCCTATTTCCGCCACCGTTGATTTCGACGCCGATGGCGTACAGCACGGCTTTTTAAAACTGCCGATTTCCACCGATGAGTCTGCCTGGGGCGCGGTAATGATACCTATTACCGTGGTTAAAAATGGCGAAGGCCCCACGGCGTTATTAACGGGTGGGAATCATGGCGATGAATACGAAGGCATAACGTCGTTGTTGAAGCTTTCTTCCACGTTGAAAGCGGAAGAGGTGAGCGGGCGAGTCATTATCGTACCGTGTATGAACACGCCAGCAGTCATGGCTGGAAAGCGCACGTCGCCGATGGATAAAGGCAACTTGAATCGTAGTTTTCCAGGGGACCCAAACGGCACCGTAACGTCGCAAATCGCTGATTATTTTACCCGCGCGCTGGTTCCTATTAGCGATGTAGTGCTCGATTTGCACTCTGGTGGCCGTACGCTGGATATTTTGCCGTTCGGCGCTTCTCACGTTTTAGACGATAAGTCCCAACAGCAGGCGGCGTTGGAAGGCGCTAAAGCGTTCGGCGCTCCCTATGCGATGGTGATGTTTGAGCTAGATGCAGAAAAACTGTTCGATACGGCCTGTGAGCGCCAGGGCAAAGTGTTTGTGGCCACTGAGCTTGGCGGCGGCGGTACGTCCACGCCGCAAAGCATTGCGATTGCTGAGCGCGGTGTGCGCAATTTTTTGATCCATTACGGTTTGGTGCAAGGCACAGTAGAAATGCCCGAGGGTGGGCAAATGTACCTCGATATGCCAGATGCCAGCTGTTACGTGCAAAGCCAGCATTCTGGGGTGTTAGAGCTGCTAGTGGCGTTGGGTGATGAGGTGAAAAAAGGCCAAACCATTGCCTATGTTTACGATATGACCCGCAGCGGTACCGCTCCTGTGGCTTACAAAGCGGAACGTGACGGCATCTTAATGGCTCGCCGTGCGCCATCGTTAATCAATATGGGGGACACCCTGGCGGTGATTGCCGATGTTGTTGAACGCCTGGAGGCGTGACAACCCGCATGATGAAATTGGATCGTTATGATTTAAAAATTCTCGATATTCTCTCTCGGGATGGACGAATCACTAAGTCGAAGCTGGCGGAAGCCATCAACCTCTCGGTGAGTCCCTGCTGGGAGCGAGTTAAACGTCTGGAAAATGCGGGCGTTATCGAAGGATATACTGCGCGCATTAATGCCGATGTATTAGTGCCGCGCAACGCCGTATGGGTGCAGATCGAGCTCAAACAGCACAATGCTGAAAGCTTTTCCCGCTTTGAAGCATTAGTCATGCAAACGCCAGACGCCACAGAGTGCGTGGCGGTAGGTGGCGGTGTGGATTATCTGGTGAAGTTTGAAGTGTTTTCCATCGACAGTTATCAACGCTTGATCGATAGTTGGTTGGTCTCGGACGTGGGAATAGAGCGTTATTTCACCTATATCGTGACCAAATCGGTTAAGCGGACCGAACCAGGTATTGGATCAAACGACTTTTTGTAATGTTGGTCTATGTAAATCGATCTATCTAAATCGAATTTAACAATTTATCCAGGTATTTGATCAACGCTATTTCAGCGTTTCATTGGCTTAACATGAAAATTAATGCCACTCACCACTAGCTTAGTGAAAGACATCCATAGAAGTTAATTTGCTAAGCGGAAACAGTCAGATCGCCTGACGCAGAGAGAAGCTAATGTCATATTTCACCATTGCCGGTGTTCAAATGCATGCCCTGCACCATGGCGACAATACCGAGGCTATGCGCCATCGGATCGATGCGCTAATGAATCGTTTTCCTCAGGTTCAAATGGTGCTGTTCAGCGAATTAATGCCGATGGGAGCTTCACCGCTCCACGCTCAAACGTTGCCCAGCGATACCGAAGCATTTTTTTGCCAATTGGCTGCGCAACACCGCATCTGGTTAATTCCGGGATCAATGTTCGAGCAAGTCGGCGAGCATACTTACAATACCTTGGTAGTGATTAACCCTCTGGGCCAAGTTGTAACGCGTTATCGTAAGATGTTTCCGTTCCGACCTTACGAAGCTGGCGTCGAGGGCGGCAGTGAATTTGTGGTCTTCGATGTGCCAACGATAGGCCGCTTTGGCGTTTCTATTTGTTATGACATGTGGTTTCCCGAAACGACTCGTACCCTGGCTTCAATGGGGGCCGAAGTCATTCTCCACCCCACGATGACGGATACCATTGACCGAGATATTGAGCTGTCAATTGCCCGCACCAATGCGGCGATCAACCAGTGTTACTTCTTCGATATCAATGGCGCTGGCGCGTTGGGGAATGGCCGCTCTATCGTCGTTGGTCCCTCTGGCGACGTGATCCATCAAGCGGGTATTGGTGAAGAAGTCATACCCATCGAAATTGACCTCAACCGCGTCCGCCGCGAGCGCGAAACAGGGTTGCGCGGTTTGGGCCAGCCACTGAAAAGTTTCCGTGACCGTGAAGTCGATTTTTCGCTATACCGTAGCGAAAACGGATCTTCCCCTTTCCTTGACACCTTAGGACCACTTGCTAAACCTGTACGTACCGACCAAGACATTTTTTAGGAGCCTATGTGGCTTGACCCATCATCACAAGAAGAATGGATTTCGCGCCAAGCTGGATGATCAATTTAGGCGAATATCGCGATATTTAGCGAAACTCCTAGGCAGCACTAGTTCAACACGGCCTTCAGTACGTGTCATACAAGGAGCGAAAACAATGAATAAAATAACGTCCATTGCAGATGTCCGTAGATATTTTCTAAACAATAAAGAGCCGGTTTACTTTATTTCTGCGACGAACTTCAATCTTCTGGGTATCGGTGATTGGGTAGGTAGCTTCCGTCACATTAACTATATTGACTGCTTTGAAGGCAAGCAGCGTAATGTCTTCGTGCCTAAACAGAAGTTTCCCCGCGACTTCGAGAGCATTGAAGATATTAATAACTATCTGCTTGAGCACAAAGAAGTCATTGATTTCATTCAATCACGAGCCAATGGCGAAAGCGCTGGGGTGGCAGCGTTTTTAATGTTCGATGAGCACACCGAAGAAATTTGTGAGCAGTTGGGCCTGCGGGTTGCCTTCCCTCCCGCCGAACTGCGCAAGCGGATGGATAATAAAATTGAGACGGTGCGTATCGGCAATAAAGCGGGCGTGCCCAGCGTGCCCAACGTGCTGGCCAGGGTAGGCAGTTATCAGGAGCTTCTAGAGGTCAGCGAGTCGCTCGGTAACGATTTAGTGGTACAGACCGCGTTTGGCGATTCTGGTCATACCACCTTCTTTATTGCCAGTGAAGAAGACTATTACAAGCATGCTGAAGAGATCGAAGCCGAACCCGAGGTCAAGATCATGAAGCGCATCAACTGTCGCGGCTCGGCGATAGAAGCTTGTGCCACGCGTTGCGGTACGGTCGTTGGCCCGTTGATGACAGAGCTTGTAGGCTTCAAGTCCTTGACTCCTTATAAGGGCGGTTGGTGTGGCAACGAAATGTTCGCCGGCGCCTTTAGTCAGGAAGTGCGTGATTTAGCGCGCGAGTACACCTTTAAGTTTGGTGAGGCACTGCGCGAAGAGGGTTATCGAGGCTATTTTGAACTCGATTTCCTGATTGATATGGATACCCATGAAGTGTATCTGGGTGAACTTAACCCCCGTGTGACAGGAGCAAGCTCTCTGACGAATGTGGCGGCTTTTGCTCATTCTGATATTCCACTGTTCCTGTTTCACCTGCTTGAATTTTCGGATGTCGATTTTGACCTGGACATCAATGATATCAATGAGCGTTGGGCGCACCCTGAAAGTGTCGACAGCTGGAGCCAGCTGGTTATCAAGCATACCGATGAAAGCGTTGACCTGTTAACGGAAGCGCCTACTACCGGCGTATGGCGCATGAATGCTCAGGGCGAAATTGCTTATGATCATTATAGCTATCACCCCCACGCGGCAGAGAACGAGCATGAAGCCTTTTTTCTGCGCATTAGTGGCGCAGGAGACTTCCGGTATGAAGGGGCCGACCTGGGTATTTTGATCACCCGGGGGCGGCTAATGGATGATGACTTCCAACTGAATGAGCGTGCCAAGGCTTGGATAGACGGCATCCGTGGTCAGTACACCGGACAGGCGTTGCAAGACCCAGTGGTGGAGGAAGTTGCCGTCAGCCATGCTATCGGCGGTGGCAACTTCAAAATTCTTTAATCATGGACAGCAACTTTGTTGCAGGCCGAGCGCCTGGTGTGGAGCTGGACAAAGCCTTGACGTTTCGCACCGTGCATGAAGAGGTGGCGGGGCCAAAATGGCAGTCGTTGTTCCATTACCACTGGCCTGCCTATGAGCCCTGGTATCTGGCCGAAGGTGAGCGTGAGCGTCCCTCTTATCTGGAGTGTCATAACGCCTTACGCAAGCACATGCCCGAATTGCTGGCGACTTACCGCACGCTGTGTGAAGTAGCCGGTGGAGGGGATCTTTCGTCACGGCTACTGAGTTTGTATCGTCCGCCGCCGTATATTACCGGTTGCTCACAGGCGGTACTAGCAAGGCCGACGTCAACTGTGCTGGCACGCAACTATGATTACCCACCGGAGTTGTGCGAGGGCTCCATTCTCTACACCCGCTGGAATCAACGCCGTGTTATCGCCATGTCTGATTGCCTGTGGGGCGTGCTAGACGGGATGAACGATTCTGGGCTTGCTGTTTCTCTGGCCTTTGGTGGGCGCAAGGTGGTGGGGGATGGCTTTGGTGCGCCGGTTATTCTTCGCTACATTCTCGAATTTTGCGATACCGTGCCCGAAGCTGCTGCGGTACTTGCGAGAGTGCCTACCCATATGGCCTACAACATTACCGTGGCAGATGCTTCAGGGCGTTATGTCACGGCGATGATTGCACCGGATCGCCGCGCCAGCATTCGGCGGGTGGCGGTGGCTACCAATCATCAAAAGAAAATCGAATGGTATGCCCATGCGCTGGCCTCCGAAACCTTGATTCGCGAGCGTCAGCTCTCGATTCTGGTGGACGATGACGCCACCACTGAAGAGCGACTAATTTCGGCTTTTTCCGCTCCCCCTTTGTTTCGCCATGACTATCGGCGTGGCCTGGGCACAGTGTATACCGCGGTATATCGCACCAAGGAAAGGCTTACCCAGTTTCGCTGGCCCGGTAGAGTATTAGATTTGAACTTCGATGTGTTTCCAGAAGAGCAAATTACCGTGCGCTATGGCTCCCGCGGGCTGTCCGGCTGATTTAGTACTGTTGCTGAGGCAAGTGTCTTGTCCAGATAAATACCTAAAAAGGATGGGTGTCGTCATGCAAGAGAATAATCCAACCGAAACTTCCTACACCGCCCTGGGTTTTTATCACAAAATTTCCCAACTTCGTGCTGATACCTGGAATGAGCTTAAACGTGATTTGGGTATTTTGACGCGCCTTAAAGAAGAGGATCGCGCCAAAAACTTGATTAAAGCTATCGACATCAAGTTGACACGCTTAGAGATTATTGAGGACTACCACGCATTTCCATCTAAAGAGGATTTTCGCCACCTTTGGACGCTATTTAATCGCGGTGAATATGCGCTGTTAGATAAAGTCGTTAAGCGTTTGGTAAGGGCGTTGATCAGTGAGTCCTATCGTCGACGGCATGTAGATCTTTCTGAGACGGATGCGGGTGCTGAAGACATGGAGGCTTTGGACGCCCTTAATCAACTTCGCCGCGGACACCCGGCTTCCAATAGCTCGGCGCAACCTTACTTTGAACTGCTGATCGTAGATAATCTTTCTAATCAGGAAGAAGATGTGGTGCGTGAAGCATTTCATAACATGCGCCGACCTGAAGATCGCTTTGTTTACGATGTTGTAACGGTAAAAAGCTTTGAAGATGCGTTGATTGCCATATTGGTGAATCCTAATATACAAGCATGTCTGATTCGCTACGAGTTTCCGTATAAGTCCAAGTATAACCTCAGTGCTTTGCGTAATTATCTGGAAGGTCTCTCAGAAAATGAGTTGGAGCACCATAGCGAAGCTGATCGCAGTATCCTGCTGAGTTCGATGATTCATGAGTTGCGCCCGGAAATTGATCAATTTCTGGTGACGAGCGGTGATGTTGAAGCTACGGCAAGTCGAGATATTAAGCACTTCAACCGTATCTTCTACCGCGAAACGGATTACATCGAGCAGCATCATACGATTTTACGCGCCATTGATAATCGCTATCGCACACCGTTTTTTGATGCTCTGCGTGAATACAGTAGGAAGCCCACAGGGGTGTTTCATGCCATGCCCATTTCCAGGGGTAAGTCGGTGACTCGGTCCCACTGGGCAGGGCACATGATCGACTTCTACGGCATTAATATTTTTCTGGCCGAAACATCCGCAACATCGGGGGGGCTAGACTCGCTGTTACAACCGTTTGGGCCAATCAAAAAGGCACAAGAGTACGCTGCCCGCGCCTTTGGAGCTCGTCGTAGCTTCTTTGTGACTAATGGTACGTCCACTGCCAATAAAATTGTGGTGCAGGCGCTGATTAAGCCGCGAGACATTGTGTTGATCGATCGTGACTGTCACAAGTCGCATCATTACGGCATGGTGCTAGCTGGGGCACATGTCAGTTATTTAGACTCCTATCCGCTTGATGATTATTCCATGTACGGTGCGGTGCCGCTGCATGAAATCAAGAAAACGCTGCTGTCCTACAAGCGTTCCGGACAATTGCACAAAGTTAAGATGTTGTTGCTGACCAACTGCACCTTCGATGGCATCGTCTATAACGTGCGCCGAGTGATGGAAGAGTGCTTAGCGATTAAACCAGATCTGGTTTTTCTTTGGGATGAAGCATGGTTTGCCTTCGCTGGTTTTAACCCGACGTATCGGCCACGTACCGCTATGAACACGGCACGTACGTTGCGGGATCGTTACCGCAGTGAGAGTTATCGGGAAGAGTATGCGGCTTGGAAAGCCGAGTTCGATAAGCTCGATCCAGAAGATGACGCTACATGGCTTGACCAGCGACTGATGCCCGACCCAGACGAGGTGCGCATTCGCACCTATGCAACCCATTCAACCCATAAAACGCTGACCTCGTTACGCCAAGGCTCCATGATTCACGTGTGGGATCAGGATTTTCGCCAGAAAGTGGAGGCTTCTTTCCATGAAGCCTACATGACTCATACCTCCACCTCGCCTAATTATCAGATTGTGGCATCGCTGGATGTGGGAAGAATGCAGGCGGAAATGGAAGGTTTCGAACTGGTACATGCCCAGGTAGAGACAGCGCTTTCGCTTCGCGAACAGCTCTACACCCACCCATTACTGCAGAAATATTTCCGCGTATTAAAAAATAGCGACATGGTGCCTGAAGCCTACCGCGAGTCGGGTGTAGAGTCCTATTACGACCCGGTGACAGGGTGGAATAAGATGGAGGAAGCCTGGGCGCGAGACGAGTTTGTGGTTGACCCTACCCGTGTCACGATTGCCATCGGTAATACGGGCGTTGACGGCGATACCTTTAAGAATGAATACCTGATGAATAAGTACGGGGTTCAGATCAACAAGACATCTCGCAACACCGTACTGTTTATGACCAATATCGGCACGACACGGGGCTCTATTGCCTACTTGTTGGATGTGCTGATCAAGTTGGCGAAAGAGTTCGAATATCGCTTGGAAGACAGTAGCCGCCCTGAGCGCAAAATCATCGAGAATCAGGTGCATTCGCTGAATCATGATTTGCCGCCACTACCTGACTTCAGTCGTTTCCACGACGCCTTCCGGCCGAATCCTGATACGCCCCAGGGTGATATTCGTTGTGCTTACTTTCTGAGTTACGACGAAGAGAATACTGAGTACTTACGCTTCGATAATGGCAAGTTGCAGTCGCAAATGCGTGCTGGACGCGATGTTGTATCGGCAAGTTTTGTCATCCCTTATCCGCCAGGATTTCCGGTATTAGTGCCAGGGCAGGTCATCAGCGAAGAAATTTTAGCCTTTCTGCAGGCGCTGGATGTCACTGAGATCCATGGCTATCGGCCGGAGTTAGGGCTAGTGGTGTTTACTGAGGAGGCTTTGATTAACCCCGCCGCAGGTTAAATGCAGCAGATTAAATAGAGGCGCTGCCAAAAAAAATCACTATAAAGCATGCTTTCACAAAAAAAGCGCCGGAATTATCCGGCGCTTTCAAAAACACTTCGTGCGGTATCTCCCTTACGCTAGACACACTGAAACAGCCCATCGAAACGTTGGGCTGTAGATCGATTTTTTAGCAACATTTTCTGTGCAACGGTTTGTCGCCAGCGATTGGCTTCACCGTCACTGGCTGCAACCTGGGGAGGTGCCCATGACCACACTATCGACCACGCTCACTAAGCGCTTGGAAGATCCGCGTCTGTTCCGTCAGTACGCCTACGTAGACGGTAAATGGACCCATGGTGACGGCGGCCGCGAAGAAGCGGTGTATGACCCGGCGACCAATGAAGCCATTGGCCACATTCCCTTGCTGGAAGCTGAGCAAATTACCGCTGCCGTAGATGCTGCTGAAACTGCCTTTGTACAGTGGCGTGCCCTACGCGCTGACGAGCGCTGCGAGCGCTTGCTGGCTTGGTATGATTTGATTCAAGCCAATCGTGAAGACTTGGCCACCATCATGACGCTGGAGCAGGGCAAGCCGCTGCCGGATGCCCGTGGCGAAGTAGAGTACGGTGCCAGTTTCGTGCGTTGGTTCGCTGAAGAGGGGAAACGCACCTACGGTGAAACCATTCCCAGCCATATTCCCAATGCATCACTGGGCACCATTAAAGAGCCGGTAGGCATTGCGGCGATGATTACGCCGTGGAACTTCCCGCTGGCCATGATTACCCGCAAGGCTGCAGCGGCGTTGGCCGCTGGATGTCCGGTGATCATCAAGCCTGCCAATGAAACGCCGTTCTCGGCGCTGGCGCTGGCGGAGCTTGCCGAGCGGGCAGGTATTCCGGAAGGTATTTTTAACGTCGTGCTGGGCGATCCTGCAGAAGTCTCTAAAATTTTGTGCAGCGAGCCGCGTATCCGAGCGCTCTCTTTCACGGGTTCTACCCGTGTTGGCCGCTTGTTGATTGAACAGAGCGCAAATACGGTTAAACGGCTATCGCTGGAGTTAGGTGGCAACGCGCCGTTTATCGTTGGGCCGGATATGGATCCCAAAGAGGCAGCTTATGCTGCAGTCTCGGCCAAGTTTCAAACGGCCGGGCAAGATTGCCTAGCCGCTAACCGCATTTTGGTTCACGAATCTATCCACGATGAGTTCGTTGAGCAATTTACCGAGCGCATGGCGGCACTTACCGTGGGTAACGGTTTGCATGGAGAGGTTGATTTGGGCCCGCTGATTCATCGCCAGGCCGTCGAAAAAGCAGCATCGATTGTTGATGATGCGATTTCCAAAGGTGCCACGATGATTGCTGGTGACCAGAGCCAAGCACCGGGCGATAACTTCTTTATGCCAGTGCTGTTGACCAACGTAACACCGCAAATGAAAGTCTGGCGTGAAGAGAACTTTGCCCCGGTGGCCGGTATTACCGCTTATAGTACCGATGACGAAGTTATTGAAATGGCCAATGACACCGAATACGGCTTAGCGGCCTATATCTACACCCATGATATTCGCCGCATCTGGAAGCTAATGCGGGCGTTGGAGTACGGCATGGTTAGCGTCAACTCCGTGAAAATGACTGGCCCACCGGTTCCTTTTGGTGGCGTGAAACAGTCCGGCCTTGGCCGTGAAGGCGGCGCTACCGGTATCGATGAGTATTTAGAAACGAAGTACTACTGCCTTGGGGCATTAGGTTCAGTATCGGGAAGTTGATATCCAATCGGTTTTATTAATTTAAGCAACCTCCCCACACGGTGGGGAGGGACTGTATAGAGAGAACGTTATGAGCTTGCATCAGGATCTGATCGAACGCGACCGTAAAGTCACTTTTCACGCCTCTACGCACCTGCGCGACTTCGCCCACGGCGATTTGCCAGGTCGTGTTATCACTGGCGGTAAAGGTATTAATATCGTAGATAAAGATGGCCGTGAGTTTATCGACGGCTTTGCGGGCCTTTACTGCGTCAATATCGGCTATGGCCGCACTGAAGTTGCTGAAGCGATCTATAAGCAAGCGCTAGAGCTTTCTTATTACCACACCTATGTAGGCCACTCGAACGAACCGCAGATTGAACTTTCTGAGCGTATTCTGAAAATCGCTGGCATGAACATGTCCAAGGTGTATTACGGCATGTCAGGCTCTGATGCGAATGAAACACAGCTCAAAATAGTGCGTTACTACAACAACGTGCTGGGGCGCCCGCAGAAGAAAAAAGTGATCTCGCGTATGCGTGGTTACCACGGTTCCGGCATCGCCTCTGGTTCACTAACCGGTCTTAAAGCGTTCCACGACCATTTTGACCTGCCAATCGACACCATTCGCCACACTGAAGCGCCGCACTACTATCTGCGCGCGGCAGAACAGCACGGTATGACAGAACTTGAGTTTTCTGCCTACTGTGCCGAGAAATTAGAGGCAATGATTCTGGAAGAAGGCCCCGACACCGTCGCAGCATTTATCGGTGAGCCGGTGCTGGGTACCGGTGGTATCGTACCGCCGCCAGAAGGCTATTGGGATGCGATTCAAGCAGTGCTGAACAAGTATGACGTGCTATTGATAGCCGACGAAGTCGTGTGTGGCTTTGGCCGTACCGGCTCGGACTTCGGTAGCCACCACTACAACATGAAGCCTGATTTGGTCACCATTGCGAAAGGGCTAACCAGCGCGTACCAGCCGCTTTCTGGCGTGATTGTTGGCGACAAAGTATGGAAAGTGCTTGAGCAGGGTACTGGTGAGTTTGGTCCCATCGGCCATGGCTGGACCTATTCAGGTCACGCACTAGGCTGTGCCGCTGGTCTTGCCAATTTGGATATTATCGAGCGCGAAAACCTAGTGGGTAACTCTGCTGAAACTGGCGGCTACTTCCAGCAGCAGCTCAAGGCCACCTTTGAAGGTCACCCGTTGCTTGGCGACGTACGCGGTGTTGGCCTAATGGCCGCTCTAGAGTTCTCACCAGACGCCAAACAGCGCCTGCATTTCGACCCGGCGTTGAAAGTTGGTCCGCGTGTTGCAGCAGCGGCAATGGAAGAAAACCTGATCGCCCGTGCGATGCCTCAAGGCGATATTCTAGGCTTTGCACCGCCACTGACCATTAACCGTGGTGAAGTTGACGAAATGATTGGTCGCGCCAAGCGTGCCATTGATCGCGTGACGGATGAGCTGGTGCGTTCCGGTGATCTTAAAACCGGTGAGCAAGAAGCCGCCTTTACGATTTAATAGCGCTTAACGCTCCCCAAACGCCGCTGCCTATATCGCAGCGGCGTTTTTGTTTTTGAGGAGGGCAGCTATGCTAAATGCATGAGATCACCTATCTCCCACCATTATCCGACCCATCAGGTTAGGAGTTATCATGCAACCGGTACTTGCTTTTGATGTATACGGCACGCTCATTGATACCCAAGGGGTAACGGTTGAGCTGGAACGCCGCCTAAGTGACGCCGCCAAAGCTGGGGATTTTGCTAAGCGCTGGCGGGAAAAACAGCTGGAATACAGCTTTCGCCATGGTTTGATGGGAGCCTATGTGCCGTTTTCGGAGTGCATCCGGGAGGCATTACTGTTCACTGATCGTGCGATGCAAAGCGGTCTTTCTGATAACGACCATGACCACTTAATGGCGGTTTATGCGGAGTTACCTGCATTCCCAGATGTGCTGCCTGCCCTAGATCAACTACGTGATGCTGGAATTCGCTGCGTGGCGTTTTCTAACGGCACTCAAGAAGCTGTCACTAAGCTACTGGCCCGCGCAGGTGTGGAAAACCACATGGATGCGGTGGTGAGTGTTGATGACGTTAAGCGCTTCAAGCCTGATCCTGCGGTATACGCCTACTTACGCGCACGTTTAGAAGCACGCCCAGAACATACCTGGCTGATTTCTAGCAATCCTTTTGATGTGATTGGAGCAACGCATGCAGGTTTACATAGCGCCTGGGTGCGCCGTCACCCTGATGCGCCGTTCGATCCCTGGGGAGGAGAGCCGGATATGACAGTGCCAGATTTGGAAATGCTGGCTGAACGAATGAGCCGTTAGGTTGTTAACCCACACCGACAAGCCGCATAATGATGCCAACTTAACCGCTTAGGATATGACCATGTCGGAAAAAATTTACTGTATCGCCAGCTTTAAGCCCAAAGCGGGAAAAGAAGAAGCGGTATTTAAAGCGCTGCAGTCTTTAGAGCCAAACACCCATCGCGAAGATGCTTGTATTCACTACACTGTGACTCGGCAAATCGACAACCCGTTTGCCCAGGGCACCAGCTACCCGATCGTGTTTCATGAAATCTGGGCCAGCCGAGAAGAGTTTGAAGCCCACTGTCAGCGCAAAGAGATACAAGATTTTTTCGCTAAGCACGTCGAGTCACCCGACGGCGATATTGAAGATGCCAACGTGTGTGTTTATACCGACGAGCCGTGGAATTTCGACGCTCCCAAGGTGTGAAAAGCGGTAACGGTGTAGAATAAGTAAGCGTTGTACCTAGATGACGGAGCCAACATGACTGAAAAGAAAATGAACGTCGAAAGCTTTAACTTGGATCATACCAAGGTAAAAGCACCTTACGTGCGTTTGGCCGATATTAAAGAAGGCCAAAATGGCGACCGTATCCACAAGTATGATCTGCGTATTTGCCAGCCCAACAAAGAGCACATGGAGATGCCTGCGCTGCACTCCCTGGAGCATCTGATGGCTGAAATGTCGCGTAATCACACCGATAAAGTGGTTGATATCAGCCCGATGGGTTGCCAAACCGGTTTTTATATCGCGATGATTAACCACGACGATTATGACGGCGTGCTAAGCATTATCGAGCAAACGCTCAACGATGTGCTGACTGCCACGGAAGTACCCGCCTGTAATGAGATGCAGTGCGGCTGGGCCGCCAGTCACAGCCTGGAAGGTGCCCAAGCGCTAGCCAAAGGCTTGCTGGCTAAGCGCAGTGAGTGGACTGACGTATTTGCTTAAGCAGTAAATGAAAGCATGCAATATCAGCAATACGCCTCCTTTATGGGGGCGTTTTAGTGTTGGGTCATTAACCATTGGAAAACGCCCAATAACGTTAAGCATGGGGAAAGGTATAAACATCACTGCTCTATCAATCGAGCAGTGATGTTTAAGCGATTTAAAATACGACGGTTTGATTTAATCAGATTATTGCGTGGCTGAAAAATTCTCAGCAGCTGCTGCTAGTACGGCTAACGCTGACTCGGCGTCTTCAAACCCAAGACCTTCCATACCACCGTCAGGGCCTTTGTAATTCGCGAACCAGATATCAACAATCTGGCTAACACCAGGGAACTCACTATCGAGTTGCTGCATGCTTTCAATATGGGCAAACGGTGAATCCTGGGTAAGTACTGCCACCAGTTTGTCGTCTTGCTCGCCGTCGTCTAACATTTTTAAAACGCCAATAACACGTACATCAACGACTTCACCGCGCGGTAACGCTTGGCCTAAGACGATCACATCGAGTGGGTCACCGTCACCGCCTAGTTCTTTGGGCAGGGCAGTACCCGGGATGGCGCCATAATTGCCGGGATAACCCAGGTAATTTACAACGCGCGGCTCGCCGTCTTTATACTCCCAATAAACCGCATTCGGGTCCTCTTTGCTAACTTCCCATTTGGCAGACGTGCCTGTGGGTATTTCGATAATGGCGTTGGCATAACCGTTGCTATTAATGGCATCCATCGCCATTAAATCGTCATCACCGGCAATGGTGAAATCATCTTTTAGGGTCATGTCTGAGGTATAGGGCGTTGTGTCAGAAAAGGCTAGATTGCCTAATGACTCAGCATACGCCGTCGACGTTAACATCGAGATGCTTATTACACCTGCCAGCAGTAGTTTGTTATCCATGACCATTCCCGTAAGCGATTTAATTCGATAAATCCTATCAGGGGGGAGTGACGAATTAGTGACAGGGGTAAGTCGATCAAGCGGGGTCTATCGTTAGCAATAGCCGCTTTTGACCTGTCTCCAAAGAGGGGCTGCGGTGCACTAAGCCATGCTCTTCACAGCCCTCCCAGCCGCTGCCTTTTAGCAACGCGATATCACCGGCATGCAACCGCTGAATAGCGCTTGGGTCGCTGATAATCTCTGGGCGATCAGGCGTTGGGGCACCCAGCCCCGCGCGATTAAGCGCATTTTCAGGTAACCATTCGCTACCCGGGCCGACATAGGTGGTCACTAAACGTACCGGCAAGTTGTCGCAGTGAAAACGTGGGCACATCGCCGCTGTTAATAAGCGTAGACGAATGCCCACGGTATCGGTATCAAACAGGAATGCGATGGCTTCAGCAACGGTTGCGATATCGTCAACCAACGCATCTCCTGCTGAGGGCTCTGGGAGCTTGCGACGCAAGTCATTTTTAAAGTCATCTGTCGGGCTGCCAAGCCATGCGTACTGCCAGTCTCGCGATGTCTGGCTCTGTGCGTTTGCGCTAAGCGCCACATCGGCGGGCAGAGCGCGGTGCAGAATAGCGATGTTAATCTGCTCTTCAAATATACGCGGAAGCACGCTGATGTCGGTATCCAGTGCGGCGTGTTGTGGTAGTCGCCAAGAGACTGCTTGATGAGAGTGTGGGGTTGGCATGTAGGTCTCCTGTTACGTTTAGCAGTGCATTAGGATTGAGAAAGGTTAGGTCGCAGAGCTTTATTTGTTATGTTATAACGTTTTTATCAAAAGGAGTCTAACCATTGCAACCCGATATCACTCAGTCAGTAACTGCCAGAACAGACAGTGGCGCTGAATTCCCAGATGCAAAAAAAACTGAGGAGGCTCTGCTGTTGGCCTCATCAGAGGACGAGTACATGAATGCCGCGCAGCTTGCGTTTTTTCGTCGGCGGCTTTTAAACGAACTTGCGGAGCTTGAAGCGCATTTAAGCGAGGTGAAAACGGCTATCGCCTCTCATGAGAGAGATAGCGACGAGGCTGATCAGGCCTCGTTTGAGGAGGAGCTACGGTTGTCACTTCGCCAAGCAGATCGCGAAAGTCGGTTGATCACTAATATCGATGCAGCCTTACAGCGCATCGAAAATGGCGAATACGGCTTCTGTGAAGAAACTGGCGAGCCAATTGGTCTTCAACGGCTACTTTTTCGTCCCACGGCAAAGCTTTGCATTGAGGCAAAGGAGCGCCAGGAGCGTAAAGAGCACCATTTCCGCAAGGCACGGGGGGAGTGATGCAGTTCTCCACGCTGACACCGGTTAACGTACTGACCGGTTTTTTAGGGAGCGGTAAGACAACGTTACTCAATCGCTGGGTACGCCAAGCGTCAATGCAAAACACGCTGATCGTAATTAATGAGTTTGGTGATATTGGACTAGATCATCAACTGATTACCCAGAGTGATGAGCAAGCGGTGGTGGAGATGAGCAGCGGCTGTTTGTGCTGCACATTGAGGGGAGACTTAAGCCGTACGCTAAAGCAGGCTATTGATTCGCTGTTGGCAGAGGGAAAACCAGCACCTTCCCGTGTTGTGATTGAAACCACAGGACTGGCCGATCCCGCCCCTATTTTACAGCTGTTAATGACCGATCATTGGCTTGCCCACCGTTTCCAGTTGGATAGCGTGGTGTGCTGTGTTGATGCCGCGAACGGTGAGGCAACGCTGCAGGCGCATCGTGAGTCACAGCGCCAGATTGCGATAGCTGACCGATTACTCATCACCAAAACTGACCTGGTCGACGAAGTTCGCCTAACACCACTGGCTAACCAACTGGCGTCCATCAATCCCGCCGCAGAGCAGTGGCAGGTGGTGAACGGTAATCTTTCGCCCGAGTTGTTGGTAGGCGCAGGGCTTTTTCGTCGGGATTCTCAACGATACCAGGTAGAGCAGTGGCTGAAGTCAGCACGTTACAGCGTTATCCATGCTGAAGATGTTAAGCACGAGGAGAAGCAGCAGGGCGACAGTAGCGCTGCTTTTGTGCAGCCCACTAGCCAGCCAACGTTGACTCGCCATGGGGAGAATATCAATGCGTTTTGTTTTTGCGTTGAGGAATTAATTACCCCAGACGCTTTGGAAAACTGGCTGGATCTATTGATGTCGTTGATGGGCGAGAAAATGCTACGCATTAAAGCGATTGTGCACCTTACCGATCGTGATGAACCGCTCGCGCTGCACGGCGTCCAGCACATTTTCCACCCGCCGACGCCTCTGCCGATGCAGTGTGTTAATGACCGCATTTCTCGGTTTGTCTTCATTACTCAAAATGTCGCGCCTGCCACTGTGGCGCAGCTTTATCGTTATTTCACACCCTTTAACTCATCAACGAACGAGGCAATTTAATGACGGCTTTTACTTTACCCGATATTGCCCAACAACCTGCCCGTTTACCGGGCACGCTTTCCTGGGTTGGTATGGAAGGCGTGGCGCTGCCAGTAAGGCTGGCGGGGAGCCAAGTAAACGCTAATGTGTCAGCGGGCGTTAGCCTTGAAGAAGCCGGTGCTCGCGGTATCCACATGTCACGGCTGTATACCGCATTGGATGCATTAGAGCACCAGGCGCTAACGCCCACGTTACTTCATCGTGTTCTTGCGGCTTTTTTGGAGAGTCACCACGCATTATCAGAAAACGCTTACCTAACGTTCAGTGGGGAGGCATTACTTAAACGTGACGCGCTGATCAGCCCTTTGTCAGGTTGGAAAGGCTATCCGTTTACACTGCACAGCCAGCTCACACCGTCAGGTTTCAAGGTGGAGCTAGACGTATCCGTTGGTTACTCCTCAACTTGCCCCTGCTCAGCGGCATTAGCAAGACAGCTAATTCAGCAAGCGTTTGCGGAAGATTTTGAAGAGATTCCCTTAACCAAGCAGGCCGTACTCGCGTGGCTAGGCAGCGAGGAAGGGGTACTCGCCACTCCACATAGTCAGCGCAGTGTTGCCCACTGTTCCATACGGCTGGCAGGAAACGATGACATACCGCTTGCCGACCTTATTGAGCGTATTGAGAACGCCCTGGGGACAGCGTTACAGACAGCTGTTAAACGTATTGATGAGCAGGCATTTGCGCTCGCCAATGGTCAGAATCTGATGTTCTGTGAAGATGCCGCCAAACGTCTGGATGGAGCGCTTAGAAAGATGGCTGATATTTCAGGGTTCCAGCTAAAGGTAGTTCACGCAGAAAGTTTACATGCCCACGATGCAGTGGCGAGAAGTGAGTGGCAGTGGTGATAAATATTGTTTGCTGGCTGTAAGAGAATAAACATGTGTTTATGCATTGACACCAAGCAGTCGTGGCCTTATATACGATGCATCATCCATCACTATGAGCTCCCATGTTCCTTCTTATCACGATTGCTACCCTTTCAATCGCGTTCTCTTTTCTGTGCTCTATTCTTGAAGCAGCATTGCTGTCTATTACGCCGAGCTATATCGCCAAGCAAAAAGAAGATAATCCCAAGCTTCATGTAGCGCTGACGAAGCTAAAAACCAATATTGATCGGCCGTTGGCCGCGATCTTAACGCTTAACACCATTGCGCATACTGTCGGTGCAACGGCAGTGGGGGCGCAGGCCGCGGTCGTGTTTGGCGAAGCCTCTATTGCCATTGTGTCTGCCGTCATGACCATGCTGATTTTAATTCTTTCTGAAATCATTCCCAAAACGATTGGTGCTACCTATTGGCGAGGTCTATCACCGGTGTTGCCACGGTTACTGAACCCAATGATCATTGGGTTGCTGCCGTTTATCTGGATGTCTGAACAGATTACGCGCCGCTTAGGAAAGTCGGAGCATGATGTTGACTTGCGCGATGAAATTAAAGTGTTGGCGCGGGTAGGTTTAGAAGAGCAAGTGTTGGATGCGGATGAGTCACGCACCATTATTAACATGCTGAATTTGCATGAAATTGCGGTCAATAAAGCGATGACGCCCCGTACTGTCTGTGAAACGGTATTGCCTAACATGACGGTCAAGGAGTTTGACGAGCAGTATGGCAAAATGCCATTCACGCGTTTCCCTGTGATGGATAACGGTGAGCAGGCATTTGGTTATGTGCACAAGGCCGATATGTATCACGCCGATGATGCCAAAACCATGCGTGAACTGATGCACCCAATTGGTAGTGTCGAAGTATCGAACAATGTCGAGCAGGTGTTTACATCAATGTTGAAGGATCACCTGCACATGCGGGTGGTTTATGATGAACACGGCACCTTTGTGGGCCTTATCACCCTAGAAGACATCATTGAGACGATATTAGGTCAAGATATTGTCGATGAAACCGACAGTGTGGCGAACTTGCGCCACTATGCAAAACAGCGCTGGGTAAAGCGCATCAAGCGGGAAGAGAAAGACGCCACGTCGCTGGATTGAGCATAGCAAATGTTTCACTGCTATAGCGCGAAACGTTCTATAGTGAAGGCGTTGAAAGTCATATAAGGTATTAAGGTCACTTGACCCTAATGAGGAGGAACGATGTCATTACGTATCAATGCGGTAGTGCCTGATTTCGAAGCAGAAACTAGCCAAGGCCCGATTCATTTTCACGACTGGATCGGCGATAGCTGGGCGATCCTCTTTTCTCACCCTAAAGATTTCACGCCGGTCTGCACCACAGAGTTCGGCGCAGTGGCAACGCTGAGCCCCGAATGGGAAAAGCGCGGCACCAAAGTCATTGGCGTTTCTGTGGATGGCGTTGAAGACCACAAACGCTGGGCAAGCGATATCGAGAAAGTTTGCGGCAATAAGGTTGGCTTCCCCATTATTGCCGATGAAGGCCTAAAGGTTTCCAAACTGTTCGATATGCTGCCAGAAGATGCTTATCTGCCAGATGGCCGCACCCCCGCCGATAGCGCAACGGTACGCTCGGTGTTCATTATCGGGCCGGATAAGCAGTTGAAGCTATCGATGACCTACCCGATGACGGTAGGCCGTAATTTCGCAGAAATTCTGCGTGCGCTGGATGCACTGCAAGCCACGGCAAAACATGGCGTTGCAACGCCTGCTGACTGGACAGTTGGTCAGGACGTTATTATTCCGCCGAGCGTGTCTGATGAAGATGCCAAGCAGAAGTTCGGTGAATTTGACGCTGTTCTGCCGTACCTGCGTAAAACGAAATTGCGCTAAGTAAGTTAACGCTACCTCGTTTTAAGACTAAAAAACTCGCCATAAACATGGCGAGTTTTTTTCTTATCAAGGTGCTAAAGAGAGAGTCGTTCGATAGAGTGAGAAACATTCTGCGCGCCTTGCAAAATTTCGCTCACAATTGACTCTATTTCTTTAACACTCGTTTGACTGCTTTCACCTTGCTTGACCACTTGCTGCATTGCCTGGGTGGTGCGGGCGACAAGTGCATTATTTTCTTTTAGAACTCGAGTGATTTCGCTCACCGCTTCACTTGATCCTTTGGCTAATTGGCGTACCTCATTTGCTACTACAGCAAATCCACGGCCCTGTTCACCTGCTCTTGCTGCTTCTACCGCGGCATTTAATGAAAGCAAGTTTGTTTGGCTGGCAATTTGCGCGATTGATGCAGTAATTTTGTTAATCTGTTCCGCTTGTTGGTTTAGTGCAGTGATTAGTTGCTGTGCTTCGTTGAGCGTATGGGCAGCATGTTGTGAGTCAGAAAGCACCGTTTGCAAGTGGGTTAACCCATTTTGAGCAATTCGCTCGGTTTGGCTAGACGATGCTTGAGCGCTGCTTACTGTGGCTTTAGCCGCTTCAGTTGCCAGCATTGCTTGAGTAATATCGGTAGCAAACTTAACGACCTTTACCACCTTACCCTCGTCATCAAAGATAGGGTTATAAGTAGCTTCCAGCCAAACGGCGCCTCCTTTGGCATTTAGGCGTAAGAACTTACCCTGCTTATACTCCCCTTGGCTTAAGCGTTGCCAGAAATCTGAGTGTTCTCGGTAAAAATCGTTATCGCAGAACAGTCGATGATGTTCGCCACGAAGTTTGTGCAGAGGATAACCCATTACTTGTTCAAAATTAGTATTGGCATCCAGAATAAAGCCGTCAGTTGTGAATTCAATGACTGCCATTGAGCTATTTAGGGCTTGAAGAATGAAACGTTCGCTAGCGGCGTTTTGGTGCTCTTTAGTCACGTCAGTGGCTACTTTTAAAATCTGTACAACGTTGCCACGACGGTTCTTGATCGGTAAATAGGTGGCCTCAAGCCATACCTCTTCGCCAAGTGCATTCATGCGCCGAAAACGCCCCTGCTGGCTTACACCTGCTGCAAGTGATTTCCAAAAATCATCATATTGACGGTTAGACGTTTCTTCAGGAAAACAAAAAATACGGTGATGCTGCCCCTTAATGTCAGCTAATAAGTACCCCATAGAGGCTAAAAACGGCTCACTAGCCTCTTGGATAATGCCTTCCGATGAAAAATAGATACACGCAGTATGTTGGGTTAGGGCGCTACGTAAGGCGTCAGAAGCGAAATATGCGAGCATTGGTAGTCCCTTAAATCTAGTCTGTTGTCACCGAGAATAGGGTGATAGTAGATCAGATCTTAATAAAAGGCACTCTGTTTGTAATGGTTTTGTATAAATAAATGGTATGCTAGCCTTGTTTGACTATTGGGGACATGTAGGGGGAGTGCTAAGGCTAGAAAAGCCTAGTTGGGTAAACCACGCGGTGGCGTTGCCGCCTGTATTATCACCATCACTCATTAAGGCGATACCGTTGACTTGGCTAGGAGCACTGCCAAAAAGAGCTTGGTAGTCAGCACGGACATCGCGTACTTCTGCCACCCATTCCCCAACCGCGCTATTGCCACTTTGCAGTGCCATCAGTTGTGCTCGGTCAGTAAAGGCATTTGGCCACGAGGCACCCTGAGGTCGGGTAGAGGACCAGACATAGTTAACCGATTCGACCTGCCAGGGAAGAATCCCCGTCTTGCGAGCCACGTAAACCCGTGCTGGATAGTCATCGCCCGCTTTCGCTGTCTCATCAACGCCCGGATAGATTGAGTCTACTTGCCAGCACCAGTGAAGATAGGGCGTTTCATTTAAATTAATATCGCGTTCCAGGTAGCGTGCAGAGGCCTGGCCCTGAGCATTGGCTTCAAGCACTCGTTGGCCTGATTTCTCAACAATGGAATAGCGTGTTTCGCCTTCGAAGCTTCGGGTAGGCCAGGTCATGATTTGGTTAGGTGTAAAGCGTATCTCTTGCCCGCTAGCGGTTGTAAATAATAACGGGCTAAAAAATAGGCTAGCTAGTGCTGTTCCTTTGATGGGAAAAGCACTAGCGAGGCTCATAACGACCACCGCTTTCTGTCGATTTTTTTGGTACAGCAGGGTGGTGCTCACCTATTTTGTGAAGCAGGTCAAATTGTCGGCTACAGGCGCGGCAGGCGCTGCACATAGAGAGATGTATGCGTAGTGCAGTACGTTCGCGAAAAGTGAGTGCTCTATCTTGCTTAAGTGACATCAAACGCGTTGCTTCACGGCACATTAGCATCTTTATTGGCTCCTACTGAGTCCAGCCGTTATCCAAGCACGCTCTTAACCTTAACCGTGCTCGGTGTAAGATAACCCAGCAGTTAGTTTCTGTTATGTCGAGTTCCTTACAAATATCCTGTGTCGATAATCCCATCAGCTCTCGTAAGGTAAATACCCGCGCGATACTGTCGGGTAGTGCTATTAAACAGGCATCGAACACTTGCCAGAAGCGCTGGTTCTCTAAAATATGCTCAGGTTCTCCCCAGTCGTGCGGGCGGGCGCTGGCCTGCCAATGCCCATTTGATTTGAATAGCCGGTCTAACGTGTCCTCGTCGATTGAGTCATTTAGCGGCTGCCAGCGCCCCTGTTTTTTCTGCTGGCGCAGATGGTCAAGTATCTTAAATTTCAAGATGCCAAATACCCAGGTTTCAAATTCTGAGCGCCCTTCAAATGAACTGGTTTTTTCAAACGCGGTGAGCAACGTTTCCTGAACGGCATCTTCAGCGGCAGCACTCTCCCTAAGCTGCAAGCGTGCAAATGCAAGCAGACGGGGGCGCATATGACTGAAGTGTTCGGCAGCTTGCTGTGAGGAGATAGGCAATGTGAGCTTCCCTAAGCTAAGAAAAGTCAGGCTTAAAGCTCAAGGATCCCATCACCGCGTAAGATGCGGTGCGGTGACGGGAGAAGCACCTAAACAGTTAAGCGGTTAAGTGCTCTACGAGCGCTTGGGCAAATGTATCGGTTGTGCCGGTGCCGCCCATGTCGGGTGTCACCATATCGCGGCGTGTCTCCAGCACCGCGCGAATTCCGTGACGAATCGCGTCGCCTTTTTCGTTCATGCCTAAGTGATCAAGCATTTGGGCGGCTGCTAACAGCAGGGCGCAAGGGTTGGCGATTTTTTGTCCGGCAATATCCGGTGCAGAACCGTGAACTGCTTCAAAAATAGCAGCCTTTTCGCCGATATTAGCACCGGGCGCCAAGCCTAATCCGCCCACTAGCCCCGCACATAGGTCAGAAAGAATATCGCCAAACAGGTTGGTGGTGACAACGACATCGAACTGGTGCGGATTCATCACTAGCTGCATGCAGGCGTTATCTACAATCATTTCCTGGAATTCGATCTCGGGATACTCTTTGGCGACTTCCCGAGCGACATCCAAAAACAGGCCAGAGCTGGTTTTAATGATGTTAGCTTTATGTACAGCGGTGACTTTTTTACGGCCGTTATTTTTTGCTAGCTCAAACGCATAGCGCACAATGCGTTCGGAACCCTGGCGGGTTACCTTGATGACTGAAATGCCGGTATTGCCATCGTCAATCATCTCTTGGCCATCAGAGAGGTAGGCACCTTCGGTGTTTTCCCGCACGGTAATCATATCGATATCGTTGTAACGCGAACGCGTACCGGGGAAGCTAATCGCCGGGCGCACGTTGGCGTATAAGTCAAAATGACGACGCAGCTGCACGTTGATGGAGGAGAAACCTTTGCCAATAGGGGTGGTCAGCGGGCCTTTCAGAGCAATACCGTACTTCTCGATGGCATCAAGCGATTCTTGAGGAATCAGCGTACCGTGTTTTTCAAGCGCCGCCAGGCCAGCATCGATAAACTCATAATTCAGGCCGCACTCCAGCGCATCAAGTACGCGCAGGGTGGCATCCATAATTTCGGGGCCGATACCGTCGCCTTTAATCACCGCAATTGACTGACTCATCATCTATTTCTCCTCTTTGGCGGGCATATTCGGCACGTGACTATGTGTGCCGCTTCAACATAAAACGTTGGCAATTGTCATCGTTTCTGGTGGCGCAATGGTACGCCACAATCAGTCGCGAGGTCACCCTGCCTAAGTAGAGGTGGGGGCGTATCAGCGCGTATCACAGTGTGGGCTACCAGAGTGGCGTGAGATGCAATGCGGCTGTGATGCTGTTAGAATGCTGCGCTTTGTCGCACCTTGCTTATTGCAACCGTACAGAATATTACTTATGACTGCATTTACTCACATCTTTTCTGGGCTGATGACTCCGCCCTAAGTAATTCCCTCCTTTATATAAGCGCGTGACGCCTATCGCGTTATGTCGGCGCTTGTGCATCCTATGGCCGTTCATTGGCTATTGATGCTGCCCCGTATCTTCGTGATGCAGCACTGTTTTGACAACCTATTCGCTTAATTGCGCGTTCTCGTTTCACCTCGGTGTGGCGGTAGTGCGTAGTGTTTCACCTTCAACTATGGACTCCCTGAATGGCACTTTTCAGTAAGCAAGAGTGGTTCTCTAACATCAAAGGCGACACGCTCTCAGGCATCGTTGTTGCCCTAGCGCTAATTCCTGAAGCGATTGCATTTTCGATTATTGCGGGCGTTGACCCCAAAGTGGGCCTATACGCCTCGTTTTGTATCGCGGTAGTGATCGCCTTTACTGGTGGTCGCCCGGGTATGATTTCAGCAGCTACCGGTGCGATGGCGCTACTGATGGTTACCTTAGTTCGCGAACATGGCCTGGAGTACTTACTAGCGGCCACGCTATTGACTGGGGTATTACAGATTATCGCAGGCTACTTAAAACTTGCAGAGCTGATGCGTTTTGTATCCCGTTCGGTGGTCACCGGGTTCGTGAATGCGCTAGCGATATTAATCTTCATGGCGCAACTGCCCGAGTTAACTAATGTGACGTGGCATGTGTATGCCATGACGCTAGCAGGCTTAGGCATTATCTATCTCTTCCCGTACTTGCCGGCGATTGGAAAGTCGGTTCCTTCTCCTCTGGTATGCATCGTGGTGCTTACCGGGGTGTATATGGTAAGCGGCATGGATATACGCACGGTAGGTGATATGGGCGAACTGCCCGATACACTGCCAATGTTCTTATGGCCTAGCGTGCCGCTTAATTTAGAAACGCTAATGATCATTTTTCCCTACGCCATCATGCTGGCGGTGGTGGGCCTTCTGGAATCTATGATGACAGCCACCATTGTTGATGACTTAACGGATACACCCAGCGATAAAAACCGTGAGTGTAAAGGTCAGGGTATCGCTAATATCGGATCGGGTTTACTGGGCGGTATGGCAGGCTGTGCAATGATTGGTCAGTCAGTCATCAACATAAAATCCGGTGGCCGGACTCGACTCTCAACGCTTATCGCTGGTGTTGTTCTGTTGTTGATGGTGGTCTTTCTCGCTGATTGGGTCTCGCAGATTCCTATGGCAGCGCTGGTAGCGGTGATGATTATGGTATCGATTGGCACCTTTAGCTGGGAGTCGATTCGCGACCTTAAAAAACATCCGGTGAGTACCAATATCGTTATGCTAGCCACAGTAGCGGTGACTGTTGGGACGCACAATTTAGCGATTGGTGTCTTTGTCGGTGTACTGCTGGCGGCGATGTTCTTTGCTAATAAAGTTGGCAACATCCTGTATATCGGCTCGAAAGAAGTAGAGCCCGGTAAAGAGCGTGAATACCAAGTAGTTGGCCAAGTGTTCTTTGCCTCTTCTGAGCGTTTTATTGCGGCCTTCGATCTTAAAGAGAGCATCGATAAGGTCACCATCAACCTTTCCCGTGCCCACTTCTGGGATATTACCGCTGTTCAGGCCCTGGACCGCGTGGTGATTAAGTTCCGTCGTGAAGGTACTGAGGTGGAGCTGGTGGGCTTGAGTGAGGCCAGTGCCACCGTGGTAGATCGTTACGCGGTACACAACGACCCTGAAGCAGTTGAAAAGCTAATGGGCGGCCACTAACCACCGCAAGGAGAGCGATATGACTGAACACGTACTCGCCGCGATTGATGGCTCCC
Organism: Halomonas sp. MS1; assembly: GCF_024182575.1. Lineage (NCBI taxonomy): Bacteria > Pseudomonadati > Pseudomonadota > Gammaproteobacteria > Oceanospirillales > Halomonadaceae > Halomonas > Halomonas sp. MS1. Next base: position 433,012 of record NZ_CP098926.1, on the reverse strand, counting down.
AGTATGCAGAAAGCGTCTGTGACTACGCCGCTTGGGCAAGCTTGGCATTAAATGCGCCGCTTAGCTTTGTGCATGTGGTGGATAATCATTCTGATGTGCCAGCAGAGCAAAATTTGTCGGGTAACCTAAGATTTGGTGCCCGCGAGCGCTTGATGAAAGAGCTTTCTGAGCTTGATGAACAGCGCGCTAAGGTAAACCGTGAACAAGGCAAGCTTATGCTGGAAGCTGCCAAGGCACGGGCAGTAGAAGATGGAGTCGCTGATCCCATTATTCGCCAGCTTAACGGCACGCTGGTCGAAACCTTGGTAGAGCTAGAGAAAGACATACGTTTGTTGGTGGTAGGCAAGCGTGGTGAAACCGCTCACCACGCCAGCGGCCACCTAGGTTCTAACCTTGAGCGTGTGGTGCGTGAAATGCATCGCCCAATGCTCATGGTGCCCAAAGCCTTTAAGCAACCTGAAAAGGTACTGATTGCGTTTGACGGTAGCAAAACTGCCCGTAAAGGGGTGGAAATGCTGGCGCGTTCGCCGTTATTTACCGGTGCCGAATGCCATGTGCTAATTGTGGGTGCTGAAACCGCCGAGCATCGCAGCGAGCTTGATTGGGCGTTGACGACGCTACGCGATGCCGGCCACCAAGCCGAAGGCGCCATCCGTTCCGGTGAGGTAGACGACACCTTGCAAGCGTACGAGCAGGAGCATGCGATCGACCTTCTAGTGATGGGCGCTTATGGCCACTCGCGTATTCGCCACTTGCTGGTCGGCAGTACCACCACAGCGATGTTACGCGGTAGCCGAATTCCGGTACTGATATTGCGTTAATCAATACGTACGCTTTAACGCCGGTCACCACGCTAAGGGGCCGGCGTTTTTTATAGCTGGCTCGGAATTAGCTTGCCGGGCACCCAGCGTATCAACGCTATCATGCCAAATAACTCCACTAGCGATTGAAAAACAATAACGACTACCGCGGCTTGCCAGCCATTGGGCAGGGTAAGCGCAATGGGCAGCATGACAAACGAATTGCGCGTGCCAAAACTAAAGGCAAGTGTTCGGGCGCTGGTAAGCGGTAGTTTGAATAGACTGCCTAACGCTTTACCCAACAACCCAGCGATGACTAAAAAGCCGATAAAGATAAACACAACCTGCCACAGCACATGGCTAAGCCCTAGCACGCTATTCACCTGCGACGCGGCAATGATGAACACCACCAGTGCTAGCAGCGGCACTGGTAAATAAATGAGGCAGCCCACAGAGCGTTTGATAGCTGAAGATCGCTTGGCGGCAAGTTCTGTCAGCCATGCCAAACTCAAGGGCAGCAGGATCAGTCCAGCAAATGCGCTGAGAAGGTTGGTAGAAAAGGTTAACTGAAACCACTCTCCGCCTAAAAATAGCCACAGATAAACGGGCAATGCGGCCATTTGGATGAGCAGCAGCAGTGGCGTTGCCGCAACAGCCCGGGCGGCATCGCCTTTGCCTAAGTGCGTGAAGGTAATAAACCAGTCTGTGCAGGGCATCAGTAGCACTAGCAAAACACCCGCCATTACCGGTGGGGGAAGTGGTAGCCCCATTACTAAAAGACCTAGCACCAACACCCCCAGTAGCGCAGGAATGATAATGAAGTTGCCAATCAGCAGCGCTGCCATAAAGCGTTTATCGGTAACGCTTTGCTTGATATGTAATAGCGGTATTTGGGTAAAAGTGGCGTAGAGCAGTATGCCAAGTAGCGGCCATAACAGCTGTTCAAGTGATGACGCTAGTAAGGGAGCTATCAGACCTAATGTAAGCCCTAAGCAGATAAACCCTAGGTAAAACCAGGACTGCTGTCGCTCTAACTGCTCGCGCATAAAATACCTATGGTTATAGACGAGAAAGCGCTATGCGTTCCCCTAGCCAGGCCGCCAGTAACCAAAGCGGTAGGCTGATAAGTACATAAAGCAGCGCTAGCCCAGAAAGCCCTTGTTGAATAAGGTGCAGTGTTTCCAGGCTAAAGAGTGAAAACGTGGTAAAGCCGCCACAAAAACCGGCCACTAACAGCGGCTGCCAGTGCGCAAGCTTGCCGTTCGGAAAACGTGAGGCGGTAGCGGCAATCCAACCGATGATCCCAGAACCCAGCACGTTAACCAGCAGCGTGCCCCAGGGGAAATAGCCACCAAATGCTGCCAAAGACACGAGAGATACCCCGTAGCGAAGTGCACTGCCAAGCCCGCTACCAATCCCGACGGCTAGGTAAGCTCGCCAGTTCATAGCAACAACCCCTTAGCCAACAGCCAACCGAGCATGGCCATCACCATGCCGAGCACTAGGGTAGCGGCAATATTTAAGGCGGCACGCAGCGCTTGGCCGCTTTGCCATAGCTCAATAGTTTGTAAGCTAAATGAAGAAACGGTGGTGTAGCCACCTAGCAAGCCTGCAACAGTAAATAGCCACAGCGGCTGTGCGCTTGGCACGCCGTAGTAACCAAGAAGCCCGCCCGCTATAAACGCACCGCTGGCATTCACCAGTAAGGTACCCCAAGGGAAGGCTTTGCCCAGCAGGTGGGCCATAAGGTTAGAAACGGCATAGCGACCCATGCCGCCCAATGCGCCGCCAAGTGCTACCAGTAGCATGCTCGCGATACCATGCCCCATCGTAACTCCTTTAACTGGCCGCGTTGATAGGCTGCTAAGTGTACCATCCACCCCATAACGATAGGGATGAATACAAAGAACGCGTTAAGGTGTCGCTGGTCAATAAGTTCGTGTAAAAAAGAGTGAGAATAATAAAAATCTTAACGCACCCGCTCAAGGAGTCGCTTCTATGTCTGATCGCGTGTTCGCCGCTATTGATGGATCTCAATATTCAGAAAGTATCTGTGATTATGCTGTCTGGGCCGCCAAGGCACTTGGTGCGCCATTAAGCTTTATTCATACCCTGGATAACCACTCCCTGGTGGCAGAGCCTGACCTAACCGGTCATTTAGGTTTAGGGACTCGAGAGCATCTGCTTGAAAAGCTTTCTGATATTGAAGAACAGCGCGCGAAAGTTGCCCGTGAGCAGGGGCGCTATATGCTCGATGCGGCAAAAGCACGCGCAATCGAAGCTGGTATTGCTGATCCACTCTGCCTTCAGCGTAACGGTACGTTGGTAGAGACCTTGGTTGAGAACGAAAAGGAGATGCGCTTACTGGTGTTAGGCAAGCGTGGCGAAACTGCGCATCAAGCCAGTGGCCATTTAGGCTCTAACCTTGAACGCGTCGTGCGTGAGATGCATCGTCCGCTATTGATGGTGCCTAAGCAGTTTACGCAGCCGAAAAACGTGATGATGGCGTTTGATGGCAGCAAAACGGCCCGCAAAGGCATTGAGATGCTGGCCAAAAGCCCGCTCTTTGAAGGCGCTGCCTGCCATGTTGTGATCGTGGGCGCTGAGACGGCAGAAAACCGATCACAGCTTGAGTGGGCAATCGATGTCCTTGAGTCTGCTGGACACCACGCTGAAGGCGCAATTCGCGCTGGTGACGTGGAAGAAACCTTGCGCGCTTACAAGCAGGAGCACGGTATTGACCTGTTGGTCATGGGTGCCTATGGCCATTCGCGTATTCGTCACTTGTTAGTGGGTAGTACGACGACCGCCATGCTACGCAATGCCCATTTGCCGGTGCTGATTCTGCGCTGAGGTCACTAGGAGGCGCAGATGAACCACCCTGAGGTAGACATAGCCGCGATACACCAAAAGCTGTTAGCGCTAGAGGTTTCTTTACGAGAGGAGAGCATTGAAAGCGCGTCTTCAAGAGAGACGGTGGTGCTTGATCAAACGTCGGTAGGGCGGCTGTCACGTATGGATGCGCTGCAGGGCCAAGCCATGGCAAAGGCAGAAGAGCAGCGCCGCCAAATGACGCTTAAGCGTATTAGCGGCGCCTTGCAGCGTATTGAGCAAGAGAACTTTGGCGAGTGCATCAAGTGTGGCGAATGGATTGGTGCCAAACGCCTCACCTGGGACCCGTTAGTGCTGACATGTATCGAGTGTGCTGAGTAAGCGCTTAGGCCTCAATAGCAGCGTCTTTCTGCTGATGCTGCTTGGTGGCCTGCGCCATATTAATGCCTGACAGCAGCGCCTTCAGCGATGCGCTAACGGTGTCACTATCTTCGGCCACGGCGCAAAGTCGTTGTCCATCAATATTCAGTTGCACAAAGGCAATCGCATTGGCTTCGCTGTCGCCACCCAAGGAGTGCTCACTGTAGTCAATAATGGCTACATTGCTGCCCGAATGCTTCTTCCAGGCATCAGTGAAGGATGACATGGCGCCGTTGCCGGTACCTGACAAGCGCAGTGTTTCAGCGCCTTGCCAAAGGGTTATTTCTATTCCCTCGTGCTGGCCTTTTGATAGCCGGTAATCGGCCAATGCCAGTGGCGCATCTTGAGTGAAATTATCAAACATCACTTGGCGAATGATTTCACTGGAAAGCTCGCCGTTGCGGCGCTCGCTCTCTTGTTGCACGTAAGGAGCAAGGGCCAGCATCATCCAACGCGGTAAATTAATGCCGTAGTCTCGCTCCAGCAAAAAAGCCATGCCGCCTTTGCCAGACTGGCTATTCACCCGGATAACGGCTTGGTAGTCGCGGCCAATATCATGCGGGTCAATGGGTAGGTAAGCCACTTGCCACGGCTCGTCGGGCTTTTGATGCTTGAGGGATTTACGAATAGCATCCTGGTGGCTGCCAGAAAACGCGGTATATACCATCTCGCCAACCCAGGGGTGGCGCGGATGCATAGTAATACCAGTACACTCATGCACCACCTGAACGATCTCGTCCGGGTTAGAAAGATCCAGCTGCGGGTCGATGCCTTGGCTGTACAGGTTCATCGCCAAGGTAACAATGTCCATATTGCCGGTGCGCTCGCCGTTACCCAGTAGCGTGCCTTCGACGCGGTCAGCTCCCGCCAACAGTGCCAATTCTGCTGAAGCAACTGCACCACCACGGTCGTTGTGGGTATGTACCGAAATAATCACGCTATCGCGACGGCTGATGTGCTGGCAAAAGTATTCAATCTGGTCAGCATGATGATGCGGCCCCGCAACTTCTACTGTGGTGGGCAAGTTGAGGATGCATTTGTTGTCAGGCGTTGGCTGCCAGACATCCATCACCGCTTCGCAGATGGCCAGTGAAAAATCGATTTCAGTGCTAGAGAAGCTTTCCGGCGAATATTGGAAGCGCCAGTCAGCATCTGGGTGTTGGGCAGCATAGGTCTTCACCCAGGTAGCGCCTTGCACGGCAATATCGGTAATGCCAGCTCGATCCATCTCAAACACCCGCTCGCGCTGGATGGTCGAAGTGGAGTTATACAGGTGAATAATGGCGCGCTTGACGCCCGTCAGAGATGCAAAGGTTTTCTCGATTAAGTGTTCACGGCACTGCACGAGTACCGCAATAGTGACATCGTCTGGAATTTGGTCTTCTTCAATTAGCCAGCGGACAAAGTCGTAGTCTGGTTGGCTAGCTGAGGGAAAGCCCACCATCACTTCTTTAATACCTACCTTAATAATCTGCTGCCAAAAGCGTTGCTTTTGCTCAACCGTCATCGGCTCTAGTAGCGCCTGGTTGCCATCGCGTAGGTCTTCACTTAGCCAAATGGGCGCTTGCGTTAGGTCGCGGTCAGGCCATTGGCGGTTGAAGGCGGGAACACGCGGAGCAGGGCGGTATTTGCGATGATCAAAAGCAGACATGGTGAGTTTCCTGAAGGCGGTAAGTTAGTTGGACGGCCGCTTGTGGCGTAAGCCGCGTTAACAGGTGTCTGGGTAAGGCACCGTGTAGGGACTGCTTGTGACAGTCAATACAGTTTACTTGAAGTAAGGCGAAAGGTTATTGCGAAAATATGGTTTTATCGCCAATAATTGGCAATAAATGTCGTATTGTTATTTTTTATTGGTAGGAGCTGCTTGTTATGCCTGTCGTGCCGCTTGAACTTGATCGTTTTGATCGCCACATTCTGAATGTGTTACAGCAGGAAGGGCGGATTAGTAACCAGGAGTTAGCCGAGCGCATTGGGCTTTCCCCTTCACCTTGCTTGCGCCGGGTGCGTGCGCTAGAGGAGCACGGCTTAATTACCCAATATCGGGCCGATGTTGATGCGCGGCAGCTAGGCTATCAACTGATGGTGTTGCTGCACATTTCAATGGATCAACATACTCCCGAACGGTTTGATAACTTCGAACGTCATATTCGTAAAATTCCCAACGTGATTGAGTGTTTGATTATCACCGGCCAAGCGGCAGATTTTCAGCTCAAGATACTGGTTCGTGATATGGACGATTATCAGCACCTTTTACTGCACGTGATCAACCGTATTGAAGGCGTCACCGGAGCTCACACCAGCTTTGTTTTGCGACGAGTCTTCGAGCATCGCCCCGTGCCTACGGAGCGCGCTTGATTAAGAAGGCATAGGCAACGAAGCGGTGGCGGTTTACACTGCTTTTTTTGTCTTACTCAGGAGATTGAACCATGACAATTCAGCGCCATGATACAAAAGCCCGTATGAGCCGTGCCGTTATTCATCAAGGTGTGGCCTATTTGTGTGGTCAGGTAAGCGGTCCTGAAGCGCGCCACGAAGGAATTAAGGAGCAAACCGAGAGTATGCTGGCAAGGGTCGATGCCTTGCTAAAAGAAATTGGCTCCAGCCGCGAGCAGCTACTGAGCGCGACCATCTACCTTAAAGACGGTAATGATTTTGCAGCAATGAACGAGGTGTGGGATGCCTGGGTGCCCGAAGGCTATGCACCGGCACGCACCTGTGTATGCGCGCCGCTGCCTGCTGATGAGTTAAAAGTAGAAATTACCGTTACCACTGCCGTCAGCAGTTAAAGGGCCCGTATCAGCGATAGCTGTCTTACTGATTACTTACCTGCCTTTTCCACAGGAAAGCGGGTATCGCGCAGGCTATCTTTGATTTTCTTCAGGTGCGGTAGGAAGTCTTCGCCGCGCCTGAGTGTAACCCCAGTGGCTAAGGCATCGATCAGCGTTAGTTGAATCATCCGCGAGGTCATGGGCATATAGTGGTCGGTGTCCTCGGGGGTGGCGACTTCGAGAGTCGAGGTACATTCCAAGGAAAGCGGTGAGTTCGGGGCGGTGATCCCCAGCACCACGGCGCCTGCTTCGCGAGCAACGCGTGCGATATCGACCAGTTCTCTGGTGCGGCCTGTGTACGAGATAATCACCACTACGTCACCGGTATGACAGGCGGCAGCCACCATGCGCTGCATCAGCACATCTACATAGGCCATGACGGGCAAGTTAAAGCGGAAGAATTTGTGCTGGGCATCCTGGGCGACGGCACCTGAGGCACCTAAGCCAAAGAAATGGATCTGTTTTGCTTGAGTAAGATAATCAACCATGCGCTCAACAGCGGCCATATCGACCTCGCGCTGGGCTTCGTCCAGGGCGGCAATCGTCGCGCCAAAAATCTTATGGGTATACTGCGTTGCTGTATCGCCAGGCTCGACAGCTCGCGTCACATAGGGCGTTCCGCCTGCGAGGCTTTGGGCAAGTTTGATTTTAAAATCGGGGTAGCCTTTGGCGCCGAAGTTGCGGCAGAACCGATTGACCGTGGGCTCGCTGACGCTGGCCGCTTGGGCAAGGCTTGCAATGCTCAAGCTGGTGGCTACTGCTGGGTCCTCCAGGATGACATTGGCAACTTTGCGTTCTGAGCGGTTTAATTCTTCTAAGCGTTCGCGTAAGCGGTCAAGCAGGTCATGCGCCATCAATAGCCTCCATGGCAATGTTTTTTTGAACGTTGGGTGCCCAATTCGTTGCACCAGGTAAAAAAGCGTTGGCTAAAAGAATATCACCACTCGCTTCGGCTAGGGGAATAAACTCCGTCGCTAAACGATTGCCTAGCCTTGTTTAGCCTCCGGGTAAGGAGGCTTCGAAACCGATGGTAGGCTGTTATTCATCAGCTTTAGCCAATCCTGAGTAATTTTAATAGCCAGCGTTTATAAGGCGGCCTTATCAGTGCGCTAGAGGCCCGTTTTGATTGATAAAAAATACCTCGTAAATGGCTGAATCGTTCAAAACCGTGGCGACCGTGATAAGCCCCCATGCCGCTTTCACCAACGCCACCAAAGGGCAGCGCGGGAACCGCGTGATGAAGCAGCGTTTCGTTAAATACCAGCGCACCAGAGCGAGTGGTGTGACGCAAGGTTGTTTGCAGCAACTTATTGTCGGTGAAGGCATAAAGTGCCAGTGGGTGAGGCCGGGTATTCACAAAGGTGATCGCGTCGTCGATGTTTTTAACGCTGATAAGCGGTAGTGCACGGCCAAAAATTTCCTCTTGCATCAGCTCAAGATTTTGGGTTGGATCAATGACGAGCGCTGGTGCGTGTTGCCCGGTATCGATGATGCGGCAGCCGTGATCTCTCGCTTGTGCTATCAACCGTTCACTGCGCTTCTGATGGTGGGGGCTGACAAAGCCCGTGGCCTCTTTATCGCTGGGGCGCTGCTGTTCGATAGCTCGACTTAGCGCCTGAATAAGTGCTTCCAGGTGGCGGCTTTCTACAAGCACATAATCCGGCGCAATGCAGGTCTGGCCGGCATTCATTCCCTTGCCAAATACAATTGAGGCGGCCGCACGATCCAGATCAGCGTCACTCGCCACGATAGCGGGTGATTTACCACCTAGTTCAAGCGTCACCGGGGTTAACTGCTCGGCGGCGGCAAGTGCAACTTGGCGGCCCACCGCCGTCGAGCCGGTGAACGCCAGATGATCAAAAGGTAGTGCGCTAAACGCTTGTGCTATCTCTGGGCCGCCTTCAACAACGCATACTTCTTCATCGGTAAAGTACTGCGGTACTAGCTTAGCCAGTAGGGCGCTGGTATTGGGAGCGTACTCGCTGGGCTTGATCATGACGCTATTGCCCGCTGCGACAGCATCAATAGCGGGCATCAGTGCTAAGCTCCAGGGGTAGTTCCAGGGCGACATAATACCCACCACGCCAAGTGGCTGAGGAGCGATGCGGGCGCGGGCGGGCCATAAACGCCATGGCATGTTGGCAGCGTATGGGCGCATCCAATGCCAGAGGTGTCGCCGTGTATGACGAATGGCATGCAGCACCGCGTTAATCTCCGCTAAGCGTATTTCTGTCTCACTACGCTTGCCGAAGTCAGTTTGAATGGCCTGTATAATCTCCCGCTGGTGATGCTTAGTCATTCGTGCAAGGCGGGCTAAGCGCTCTCGTCGTAACCTTAATGAGGGAAAGGGCGCTTGGCCAAACGCATGACGCTGAGTGTGCAACAGGCGCATTAAATCGCGTTTCATGGCAGCTCCTTGGGTTAATTCTTAATAACAATAGTCGTTTGTCCTGCTACTTGAATACCTCACACTAAATAGAAATGACAGCATCAACAAAAGCACTGACAGTCTGGTTGGTGGTAAGGTCACACTTTCACCATTTAAACGATATGCCTCGGGAGGCATCATGCTTTCGCGCTCACTGTCATGCATTATGCTACCCGCTATCGACGCTGTGGATGCCGTCCAATGGGACGCACTGGTGAGTAGCGACCAGCCTTTCCTACGACACGCGTTTTTGCATGCATTAGAGAGCAGTGGCTCTGTCTGCGAGGCGACCGGCTGGGAGCCTTGCCATCTCTGCGTATGGCAAGGTAGCCGCTTAGTTGGCGCGTTGCCCATGTATCGCAAGCACCACTCTTACGGTGAGTATGTGTTTGATTGGGGATGGGCCGATGCACTGGAGCGAGCAGGCGGCCATTATTACCCCAAGGCATTAAGTGCCATTCCGTTTACTCCGGTGCCTGGTACGCGTACTTTAATTGCCGATGATGCCAACGCGGAGGATGTTCGCGGGTTATTAGCAGCGACGTGGCAAACGCACTGTGAAGAGCAAGCGTTATCGAGTTGGCACCTCCTGTTTGCACAAGATGACGAAGTGGATGCCTGGCAGCGCCAGTTTCCAGCGTTAATTGCCCGAGAAGGCGTTCAGTTCCAATGGCGAGATCGCACCTTTGGTGATTTTGAAGGCTTTCTGGCGAGCCTTACGTCGAAGCGTCGCAAAATGATTAAACGTGAGCGTCGCTTGGTCGCCGAGCAAGGCTTTACGCTACGCCGTTTAGAGGGCGAGGCAATTACGCAAGAAGCGATGGCGCATTTCTTTCGCTGCTACACGATCACATACCACGAGCGGGGCCGTCCTCCTTACTTAAATGACGTTTTTTTTGAGCGATTACGTCATGCGATGCCTGAGGCGCTTGTATTGGTTCAGGCGCTGCTGGATGGCCAGCCTGTTGCCGCTGCTCTCTATTTTCGTGGCGAGAACACGTTGTACGGCCGCTATTGGGGAAGCGAGGTGGTTGCCGACTGTCTCCATTTCGAAGCCTGCTACTACCAAGGCATTGAATTTTGTCTGGAAAAGGGACTCTCTTTGTTCGACCCCGGTACTCAAGGAGAGCACAAGCTGGTGCGCGGCTTTGCGCCCCAGCGGGTACGCTCGCTGCACTATCTTGTACACCCAGGCCTAGCGGCTGGAGTCGCCCAATTTTGCCAAGAAGAGGGGGCCCATATCAGCGCCTATCGTGAGGCGGCGACCGACGCATTGCCGTTCAAATGAAAATCGCCTTATAAAGCCAGCCATATAAAGCGTGACTCGCTGGAAATAGCCCATGATGGCATAATGCGCCTCGTTCAGGCCTAAACAAAGGGATGCGGTGATGCATAAATGGCTAACGGTTGCGCTGCTTGCTGTATTGGGGCTTCTCCAATACCAGCTTTGGCTAGGTAATGGTGGCTGGGAGGATTTGCAACTGGTAGAGGAGCGCGTTGCCGTTCAAGAGGCTGCCAATGTGCCGATGCGAGAGCGCAATGCTCGGTTAGCGGCTGAAGTTACCGACCTAAAAACCGGCCTGGATGCGATTGAAGAGCGTGCGCGTAGCGACATGGGCATGGTGCGCAGCGATGAGCAGTTCTTTTGGGTGCCGGGTGTTGCCATTGAAGCAGAGCTAGTGGGCATCAATGCGGGGCTAGTGACTCAGCCAAGCTCGCCTAGCGAGGACATAGACGAATGAGTCACACGTTGTGGCTAATCGTGCCCGCCGCTGGGCAAGGCAAGCGAATGGGCGCTGATAAGCCTAAGCAGTACCTGCCACTGGGCGAAAAGCCCATTCTTGCCCATACACTTAGTCGACTACACCGAGCCTTCCCCACTGCGCATCTTGTGTTGTGCCTGGATAGTGATGATCATTGGTTCGAGCCTGAATGGGTGCCATTTCCCCAGTGGCAACGAGTGGCGGGTGGCGCGGAGCGAATGGATAGCGTTTTAAATGCGCTGCACGCTATAAATGCGCAAGCAAACGATATGGTGATGGTGCATGACGTCGCACGCCCCTGCATTACATCATCTGATTTGCTGGCGCTTTATGACGCTGCTCAGCAGTACTCAAGTGGCGCACTCTTGGCGATGCCGGTTGCTGACACCATGAAACGGGCCAATGCCGAACAATTAAGCGCCGCAACAGAGCCTCGGGATCGGCTGTGGCACGCGTTAACACCTCAAGCTTTTCGCTATGCGCTTTTGCGGCGCGCCCTTGAATACGCTGCTGCTAATCACTGTGTGGTCACGGATGAAGCCTCGGCTGTTGAAGCGCTTGGTCAGGCCCCCAAGCTGGTTAGTGGGCGTCGTGATAATCTCAAGATCACCCATCCTGATGACCTTGCCCTTGCTGCCGCTATTATGGCGTCGCAAGTAGCCCAATCCTCTGAATCTGAAAGGAGTTGTTAATGCGAATTGGCCACGGATTTGACGTGCACCGATTTGGCGTTGGCGACCATTTGATGATTGGTGGCGTTAAGCTGCCTTTCGAACATGGTTTTGTTGCCCACTCGGATGGCGATGTGTTGCTGCATGCTATCAGTGACGCACTGCTGGGTGCCTGTGCGCTCGGCGATATCGGGCGGCATTTCCCCGATACTGACCCAGCATGGGCTGGCGCAGATAGTCGCCATTTATTGCGCCACGTGGTTCAACTGGTTCACACAGAGGGCTTCTGTGTGGTTAACCTGGATGCCACGTTAATGGCGCAGGCGCCTAAAATGGCGCCGCATATTGATACGATGCGCGCTGTCATCGCTGAAGATTTAGGTATTAGCCTTGGGCAGGTCAATGTTAAAGCCACGACGACTGAACGGCTTGGGTTTACCGGGCGAGGCGAGGGTATCGCCGCTGAAGCAGTGGTGTTGATTGAACACCAAGAGGCGTTAAATGCTTAATTTACCCGCTTGGCAGCGCTGCTTAGATGCCGAGTTCGGTGCCCCTAGTCCAGGTTGCTATCGCGTTCAGCCAGAAGATTTTGTCGTCGACGAGCAGCTGGACTTTACGCCTGAAAATCATGGTGAGCACCTGTGGTTACGTCTTGAAAAGCGCCATCAAACCACGTTAGATGTGGTAAAAAGCGTCAGCCGCCTTTGTGGTGTCACACTTCGAGATGTGGGCTACTCCGGGATGAAGGATCGTGTCGCAGTGACGCGGCAGTGGTTAAGCGTGCATTTGCCCGGACGCGAGGCGCCAAGTGATTTGAGCGAATCATTAGCGGCAGTGGGTATTACGGTGTTGGCCCAGGCAAGGCATCCCCGAAAACTCAAACGCGGTGTCCATCGCACGAACCATTTTACCTTGCGGCTTAGTGGTGAAGCGGTTCAACGTCCGAATTTTTTTGACCGCTGGGAGGCGCTTTGTCGCCACGGTGTGCCTAACTATTTTGGACCCCAACGTTTTGGTCCTGAAGGGCGGAATTTACAGCGTGCAGAAGCTCTTCTAGCGAAAGGTTGGCGCAAGCGAGATGATCGCCAAGGAATGATGCTTTCCACCGCGCGTAGCTTCTTGTTTAACGAGTTGCTGAGCGAGCGTTTGACGGATGGAACGTGGTGCCAGCCGCTAGCGGGCGATATGCTCATGCTGGATGGCACGCACAGTGTGTTTACCGTTGACGCCGTTGACGCCGTTGACGACGACCTGATCGGTCGTGCCGCTGCGCTTGATATTCATCCAACCGGTGCCCTGTGGGGTGTCGGGGAACTCGCCGAATATCAAGTGGCAGACTACGAAAAACGGTTGCTAGCATGCCATCCAATGCTGTGCGAGGGATTGGTGAGAAGCGCTGTGAAACGCTCCCATCGGGCGCTGCGAGCAAGGTTAATTTCGCCTAGTATCGAGATATTACCTAATGCCGTGGTACTCTCATTTGCCTTACCACGGGGAAGTTTTGCCACGGCGGTGGTGAGTGAGTTAATTGCTCATCCGGATTTTGCTTAATGCGCCTAACCTGCGCTTATCTTTGCTAGGCATCCATAAAGGAGACGTTAATGCGGCGACTGCTGCTTTCCAATGACGATGGCGTCCATGCACCGGGCTTGCGGGCACTTCATGATGCGCTAGTCGCCCATGCGAATTTACGTGTGGTTGCTCCCGATCGAGACCGCAGCGGCGCCAGTAACTCGCTGACGCTTTCTCGTCCGCTCTCTTTAACCGCGTTAGATAATGGCTTTTATAGCGTAGACGGTACGCCTGCCGACTGTGTTTATCTGGGCGTGAACGGCGTTTGGGATGAGCGTCCTGACTTGGTGATTTCGGGGATTAATCACGGCAGCAATCTTGGCGATGACGTACTCTATTCAGGCACTGTGGCGGCTGCCATGGAAGGGCGCAATTTGGGCATGACTGCCATTGCTATGTCGCTGTGTGGTGAGCGCTATTTCGCGACGGCAGCGAAAGTGGCGGCCAGCTTAATCGGTGCTGCCGATCAGCTATCACTGCCACCCCGCACCCTCTTGAATGTCAACGTGCCAGATGTTCCGTGGGAAGAAATTAAAGGCGTCAGAGTGACCCGCTTAGGCTATCGCGGACCAGCAGAGAAACCTGTTCCCGTAAAAGATCCGCGTGGTCGTACGCGCTTCTGGATAGCACCGGTGGCGGCTAACGCTGATGATGGTGAAGATACCGACTTCTCTGCTATCGAAGCGGGTTATGTTTCCATTACGCCACTACAAACTGACTTAACGCGCCATCCCGCGCGCAGCGACGTGCAGGACTGGTTGGATGCTTTTGCCTGAGCTTTCGCCCAACGAGCTGCGCGGACGAGGCATGACCTCTCAGCGGACTCGAGATCGCATGGTAGAGCGGCTTGAGCAGCAGGGTATTCAGGATGCGCGGGTGCTCGATATTATGGCAGTTGAGCCAAGGCACTTGTTCGTTGATGAAGCGCTGGCGCATCGTGCGTATGAAGACACCGCGCTGCCTATTGGTTTTGGTCAGACACTATCGCAACCCTTGACGGTTGCGCGCATGACCGAGCTGGTGCTGCGGGCTAATCCAAAGCGTGTGCTTGAAGTGGGGACCGGTTCGGGGTATCAAACGCTGATACTGTCCCGGCTGGTGCCAATGCTTTACTCGGTCGAACGCATTTATGCATTACATCAACGCGCTGCAGAGCGGCTTTGGCGGCTTGATGCCCCAGCGACGCTGGCAGTGGCGGATGGTGGTGAGGGGTGGCAAGAAGCTGCGCCTTTTGATGTGATTTTGTTAACCGCTTGTGCTCAAACGCTGCCAGAAGCTCTATTGGAGCAGCTTAGCCATGATGGTGTACTCATTGCTCCATTGGAAGAGCCTGACGGTAGCCAATGGCTCACCCAAATAAAACGCATTGGTAGTGCCTTTGAAAAGCGTCGGCTCGAACCCGTACGCTTTGTACCTCTATTGCAAGGAGTGGTGGATTGAAGCGTCGATTTGTAGAGCTGTTTTTAAAAGGCGCAGGGATGGGGGCAGCCGATGCGGTGCCCGGTGTTTCAGGTGGAACGATCGCATTTATTACCGGTATTTATGAGGAACTCATTAATACCATCAAACAGTTTGGTCCCGGCGCCTTCATCGCTTGGCGTCGTGGTGGTTGGCTAGCGCTGGCTCAGCATTTGAATTTGGCCTTTTTAGTGCCGCTGCTACTTGGCGTTGCGGTTAGCCTTTTCAGTGTGGCTCATATAGCGCTTTGGCTAATGGAAGCGCAGCCGCTGCTGATAGAGGGATTTTTCTTCGGCTTGGTGGCCGCGTCGGGGTTTGTTGTCGCCAAGGCGGGAAAAGGCTGGAAATTTTGGTACTTATTGCCGATGGTCGGAGGGCTGCTGTTGGCCAAGTCGCTGCCAGGTATGATGCCGCTGGTGTTACTTATTGGTAATGAAGCTCTGGTAGTCATGGTAGCAGGCTGTATTGCTATTAGCGCCATGCTGTTGCCAGGGGTGTCTGGTAGCTTCTTGCTGCTTACGATGGGACTTTATGGCACCATTTTAGGGGCTATTCGAAGCTTTGATATCGGTATTATCATACTTTTTGGCATGGGATGTGTTGTTGGTTTGGCGTTATTCTCGCGACTACTGTCGTGGCTTCTGCGTCGCCATCATGATTCTACGCTACAGCTTTTGCTCGGGTTTATTGTTGGCTCGTTACCCGTGTTATGGCCGTGGAAAGAGCTGGTACGTTATCAGCTTGGCCCTGATGGGCAAATGATCCCGTTGGCTCATCGTTATCTGTTGCCTAGTGACTATGCGGTATTGTCTGGTGCATCTGCACAAACGGTAGGCGTTGTGGCACTAATGGTGGTTGGCGCACTATTGGTGGTGTTATTAAACCGTCGCGCAGTGCACTATGCCGGGCATAGATCAATAGGAAACGCGCGCGACGTTGAAAAGGAGTAGGGTTTCCATGCGTAAGGTTTTCATAATGTCAGTATTGGCGTTAGCTGTCAGCGGCTGCGCCAATCAGCAGCAAAACACCCCACAAGTGCGTGATTTAAGTGAAGCGCGCCGCGCGGTAGCAGACTCACCTCAATATACTGTTAAAGCAGGCGATACCCTTTATGGCATCGCATGGCAGCACAATCTTGATTATCGTCAGTTGGCGCAAATCAACAATATTGATGCGCCTTATCAAATTTACCCAGGCCAAACCATTGCGTTGCGTGCAGGAGCGGCGGCATCAAGTAACCCGTCAGCAGGCTCCTCTGCCCCAGAGCGCCCTGCGTCGGGCGCTGTTGCAACAGGCCTGAATCCTCAAACGACTTCCGTGGCAAGTAACGATCAGCAGCTAGATTGGTTACTGCCTGATGAGAGTGCGATTGAACGTAATCAGCGTTTAACGGCTGAGCGGGCGGAACGTGCTGAGCAAGCTGCTGAGCAAGCGTCGGTGGCCGCCGCGCAGCAAGTGGCTGATAGCGCAAGTGCCGCTAACACCGAGGCGACGTCTACTGTTGAGGCGTCTCAGCCAGAGCCCGCGAGTGAGCCGGAACCAACGCCTGAGCCTAAGCCAGAGCCCAAACCTGAACCAACCCCAGAACCTGAGCCAGCAGCGACTACGCCGCCTGCTGAGGCTGAGCAGCCGAGCCAAACCGCTCGCGTTGACCGCTCCTCTCGCACCTTTACACCTGTTGATAATGTTAACTGGCAATGGCCAGCAACAGGCCAGGTAACCGGAGAGTTTGGCCAGGGGGGCTCTATCACCGCTGGGATTGATATCGACGGTCAAAAGGGGCAACCTGTCAAGGCGGCAGGCCCTGGTATCGTTGTCTATGCAGGTAGCGGCGTTCGGGGTTACGGTAACTTAATACTACTCAAACACAACGATCAGTATCTGAGTGCTTACGCGCATAATGATAGCTTAAGCGTTAAAGAAAATGATGTCGTTGAAGCGGGAGAAGTGATTGCCACGATGGGGGATAGCGATGCAGATAGTGTCAAACTGCACTTTGAAGTACGCCGTGATGGGCAGCCTCAAAATCCCTTGGACTATCTGCCGTCCCGTTAATCATTGCCAAGCGAACCTTTCAGTTGGTGTGCTTGGGGTACCCGAATAGCTAGAGTTAGGGCGTCATATAACAAAAATGGTGTAAGTGCACAGGGAGTGCGGCCACCTTTACCTTTCTAAATGGCGGTTAGGCGAAATAACGGGGGATACTACCATGAGTATGCTGGAGAAGGATCTACAGGAGGTTGACCTGGACGCTGTTGAAGAGGCGCTGGATAGTGTTGATGATGTCTCCGCGGAGGAAGACGCCTTTGAAAAAGCGTTGAGCCGTGATGAGCGTCAATCGACTCAAAGCTTGGACGCTACACAAATCTATCTCAATGAAATTGGTTTTTCGCCGTTATTAACGCCGGAAGAAGAGGTCTACTACGGCCGTTTAGCGCGTAAAGGTGACCCGCTTGGACGGTCAAGGATGATCGAGTCTAACCTTCGCCTGGTTGTTAAAATCGCCAGGCGCTACCTTAATCGGGGGCTTACGCTGCTTGACTTGATTGAGGAGGGTAACCTTGGGCTAATCCGGGCGGTGGAAAAGTTTGATCCTGAGCGAGGGTTCCGCTTTTCTACCTATGCCACGTGGTGGATTCGACAAACCATTGAGCGTGCGCTAATGAATCAAACGCGCACCATTCGTTTGCCGATCCATGTGGTTAAAGAGCTAAATATTTACCTGCGTGCAGCGCGTGAGCTGACCCAAAAGCTTGATCATGAAGCAACAGCAGAAGAGATCGCCGATCATCTCGACAAGCCAGTAGAAACGGTTAAGAAGATGCTTGGGCTTAATGAGCGCGTCTCCTCGGTAGATTACCCAATGGGTGGCGAAAGCGATAAGCCGTTAATCGACACCTTAACCGACGACGATGTGCTAGGGCCGGAAGCATGCTTAGTGGATGGCGATGTGCGTGAGCACGTAGACCACTGGTTGGATGAGCTAAGTGACAAACAGCGAGAAGTGGTTGTACGCCGCTTTGGTTTGCGAGGTCATGAGTCCGCTACGTTGGAAGAAGTTGGTGCAGAAATTGGCTTAACTCGCGAACGTGTTAGGCAAATTCAAGTAGAAGCACTAAAGAAACTGCGCCGCTCATTGGAAAAACAGGGCCTTTCTCTTAACGCTATTTTCGAGAGCTAATCGCGGTAAGCTATTGTGTCATACCGACCATAACGCACCGAGTTCATCGCTCGGTGCGTTGTTTTTGACGCCCATTGGTTGATCAACCGTTAACTATTGACTGTGTAAGTGAGAAACGTGATGCGCCCCTTGGTGGCCCATATTGATTTAGACGCCCTGCGTCATAACTATCAGCTAGCGTGCCGCTGCGCCCCTCAAAGTCGCTCGGTAGCCGTTATTAAAGCGGATGCGTATGGTCACGGTGCGCTTGAGTGCGCGCGTGCGCTAGAAGCTGAGGTGCCCGCATTTGCTGTCGCTTGCATAGAAGAAGCGATTAGCCTGCGTGAAGGGGGAATTAAAAAACCTATTGTATTGCTGGAAGGTATTTTTACCGCTGACGAGCTGGCGCTCGTTGATCAGCACAATTTTTGGATCAGCGTTCACAGTGAGTGGCAGGTGGCGGCTTTATTGGCTTTTTCACCCCGTCAACCTATTCCGGTATGGATGAAAGTGGATTCCGGTATGCATCGTTTAGGCTTTTCTCTAGACGAGGCACCTGATGTTTGGCAGCGGTTAGCTAGCGCACCACAGGTAACCGCGCTGCATTTGATGAGCCACTTTGCGACAGCAGATGCACGTGAGGGCAGCTACTTTAATCAGCAAATGGCCGCTTTAACGGCATTGGCGGAAGCGCTTGATGCGCCCCTATGCCTAGCAAACTCCCCCGCAACACTGGCATGGCCAATCGCCCATGGCGACTGGAATCGCCCTGGTGTCATGCTGTATGGCAGTGACCCGCTGGAAGAAGCCAACGAGACCACCCGGCAACTGCGCCCGGTGATGAGTTTACGCTCCGAAATTATTGCCCTCCGTGAACTAGAGGAGGGTGAGCCTGTTGGCTATGGTGGCCGTTGGCGCGCATCTCGGCGTTCTAAAATTGCCGTCGTTGCGGCAGGCTATGGCGATGGTTATGATCGCCATGCCATAGACGGCACCCCGGTGTTAGTGAATGGTCAGCGCTGTGCGATTGCCGGCAAGGTCTCCATGGATATGCTAACCGTAGATGTCACCGACGTGCCGGGGGCTGCTATCGGTAGTGAGGTAGTGCTGTGGGGAGCTGCTAGCAACGGTGCTGTGTTGTCAATTGATGAGGTAGCACGCTATTGCGATACCATCAGCTATACCCTGTTAACGGGAGTGCTACCAAGAGCGCCGCGCCGCTACCATGGAGCCTTTGTTTAAACGGTTACCAGTATGTCTAAAAGCTCATATCCGCAGTCGTTTGCACACCCTCGTTATTGGCCAACCTGGCTTGCGATAGGCGCGATGCATCTTGTTGCCTGGTTTCCCTGGCGGCTTAAGTTATGGGTGGGGAAAGTAATTGGTTTGTTAGCATGGCGCTTTATAAAGCGCCGGCGGCATATCACTGAGAAAAATATTGCTCTCTGTTTCCCGGAAAAAAGTGCTGATGAGCAGCGCCGCTTGGTAAAAGAGGTTTTTATCGCCAACGGTATTGGCTTAGTGGAAACAGCCACGGGTTGGTGCCGTGATGCGGAAGGGTTACGGCACCGGGTGGCCTATCATGGCCAAGAGCATCTCGCACGGGCTAAAGCGCAAGGCAAGGGCGTGCTGGTGGTTGGGATTCATTTCTCCACACTGGATTTAGGGGGAGCGCTGCATTCGCTATTTTTACCTGCCGATGTGGTTTATCGACCGCACAACAACCCCTTATTCGAACGCTTTATGACCCGTGCCCGCTCGCGAATTTTTGGTCAGGCGATTGATCGGCATGACTTGCGTGGTGTTGTTCGGCGAATAAAGTCGGGCCATGTGGTGTGGTATTCACCGGACCAAGACTTTGGCCGCGATGTCAGCGTGTTCGCGCCACTGTTCGGCCAGCAAGCCGCTACCATTAGGCTGACCGCAAAAATCGCCAGAATGACGGGGGCGCCGGTGGTGCCGTTGATGTTCCACCGCAATCCTGATAACCAGACATATACCATCAGCTGCCTGCCCGCGCTTGATAACTTCCCAAGCGATGATGAAGTGGCCGACGCTACTCGGGTAAATGAGTTTATCGAACAAGCTATTCGTAAGTACCCTGAGCAGTACTTATGGCTTCATCGGCGCTTTAAAACGCGTCCGGAAGGTGAGCCAAGTGTTTACTAGCGCCATCCGTTAACAAAAAAAGCCGTTCTGCTTGGTAGCAAAACGGCTTTTCGTTAACTTTGAAAGCAGATGTTAGTCCAGATTTCGAGAGTAGAAAATCTCTAACATCTCTTTGCGCAGACGGCTTTCAATGTCCCGTGCTTCTTCGAAGGTAATGTCGCGGCGCGATGTGCCGAACAGATAGTTATCAAGTTCGAAGTCTTTCAGCAGCATTTTGGTGTGGAACATGTTTTCTTGATAAACATTCACATCGATCATTTGATAGGCGTGTTTGGTATCTTCTGCCAAGTAGTCCTGGATCGAGGTAATGTCGTGATCAATAAACAGCTTTTTACCATCGACATCGCGGGTAAAGCCACGAACCCGATAATCCATGGTGACAATGTCAGAGTCGAAGCTGTGAATTAGGTAGTTCAGTGCTTTCAATGGGCTGATGTGGCCACAGGTAGACACATCAATATCCAATCGAAAGGTGCTGATACCGTTGTCAGGATGCGACTCAGGATAGCTGTGTACTGTCACGTGGCTTTTATCAAGATGCGCCACGACTGTTTCAGGTAGCGGTCCAGGACCTGGTTCAGTTTGCTCTGGGTTTGCTTCATCCAGCTCGTGTTCAGCAATCAGAATCGTAACGCTGGCCCCATGGGGCTCATAGTCTTGACGAGCAATATTGAGCACATGAGCGCCAATAATATTGGTGACGTCTTTTAGAATCTGCGTCAAACGTTCGGCGTTGTAAAGCTCATCGATATAATCAATGTAAGCCGCACGCTGCTCTTCGGTTTTGGCGTAACAGATGTCGTAAATGTTAAAGCTCAACGAGCTAGTCAGGTTATTAAACCCGTGGAGTCGGAGATTATCTGACACGTCCGAACCTCCCTATGGCAGATGAAGACACCCCGACGAGCCAGCGCCGGAACCGATAGTAACTTGTCACCGTGATGCTGTAGTCGCTTTCTGCAAAGCGGCTGTTTGCTACGCAGTAGGGGTAAAAACAAGCGAGCGTATTATGCCCGCCAAGCGCATGGTATGCATCCAGCCGCGCTATTTTTTTTAATAAACAGGGAAGATGGCGCTCCGAGTCGTTCAAGCGTCGACAATCTCAAAAGAGTGGGTAATCTCAACGCCGCCTTGTGTCAGCATAATAGATGCGCTGCAGTACTTCTCTGCAGAGAGCTCAACCGCTCGCTGTACCTGCTTCTCTTTTAAGTTGCGGCCAGTCACCACAAAGTGTACGTGGATTTTGGTAAACACGGAGGGCACTTCATCAGCGCGCTCTGCGTCAAGCTCCGCGATGCAGTCGGTGACATCAGCGCGGGCTTTATCCAGAATATTCAAAATGTCAAAGGCGGTGCAGCTACCCATGCCCATCAGCAGCATTTCCATTGGGCGAGGGCCGGTGTTGCGGCCGCCGTGGTCAGGAGGGCCGTCGATAACGACGCTATGCCCACTACCGGACTCTGCTACAAATTGGCGACCATCTGTCCATTTTACCCGTGCTTTCACGTCGCTCTCCTCATCTAGGCACCTATAGGTAGTTGCGAAGCATAACATTTCTAGCGATAGACGCACTTTTTCATCGCTTGCTGATCTGTTGCGCCAACAGGTGGTGTTCAAGAACCTCAAGGCGCTCTGGAGTGCCCACATCGACCCAGTGGCCTGAAAAGTGTTCACCGCTAACGCGCTTGTCTGCCATTGCCTGCTTAAGCAGTGGTGCCAGGGCAAACGCTCCAGGCGCCTGATCGGCAATAAGGTCTGGGTGTAGCAGGCTAATGCCGGCAAAGGTGAGACGCTGATGGCCTTCCACTCCAACGCGCCCGTTGATAAGGGAAAAATCACCGCTAGGGTGGTGGGAAGGGTTATCTACTAGCACAAGATGGGCGACGTCACTTCCCTGTAGCAGTGATTCTGAGGGAATGTAATCGCACCAGACATCCCCATTGACCAGCAGAAACGGGGCATCGCCAAGCAGGGGGAGTGCCTTTTGAATGCCTCCGCCGGTTTCTAAGGGCGTCTCTTCATGGCTCCAAAGAATCCGTAATTGGTAGTCGTTTCCATCGCCAAGCGCTGCCATGATCTGCTCTGCGCGATAGCTCACGTTGATAACCACCTCATCAATGCCTGCACGCTTGAGCCGTTCGAGGTGGTGCACAATAAGTGGCTTATCGCCTACTGGTAACAGTGGTTTTGGGCAGTGGTCGGTAAGCGGCCGCATCCGTTTGCCAAGTCCCGCGGCTAAAATCATCGCTTTCATAACGTGCTTTCCGCTAAACGTAGGGCAATGGCGGGTCGCAGTGTGCCACTTACCCATTCAGCAAACTCGCTGTGCTGGGGCAGCGCGGTTAGGCTATCTTCTAAGTGCGCTAAAAAATGCGGCAGGCGTGATAAATAGCCTTGTTTGGCATCACGAAGCGTTAAGCGGCAAAAAATTCCCAGCACTTTTAGGCAGCGTTGAGCGGCCATGGCTTGGCATTGGATAAGAAATTCATCATTACTGACATGGCGAGAGAGACGCCCATCTTGACGCGCTTGGTGATAGAACGAGTCGACAAACTGCATAAACTGCGCCGGAGAAAAGCGGCAGTAGCGACCGCGCAGTAAGGAAATAACGTCGTAACTGATTGGCCCTGCCACCGCGTCTTGAAAGTCAATCATGTAAAGCTGCTGGTCGTGCACCATGATATTCATCGCATCGTAATCGCGGTGTACGCTGACGACGGGTTGATCGAGGGCTTGCTCAACGAGGTGGCCACGCAGCGCATCCCAACTGGCTGGCGTTGATAACGACAGCCAATTGTTTAAACACCACTCAGGAAAAAGGTCGAGCTCTCGGTTCAGCAACGTCGCATCATAAGGCGGCAGTGCGGCAGGGTTGGCGTGGTTTTGTAACTTGGCCAGTAACGACAGTGCATCCAAATGACTTTGCTGAATGCGCGCGTCATCAGTGAATAGCGCCTGTAATGGGGTATCCCCAAGGTCATCCAGCAACAAAAAGCCCGCGTCGAGATCGGCGGCGTAAATATGCGGAACGGGCAGTTTTGCCGCGTACCAGCGCTTTCCGATAGCGACGAACGGTGTTGAGTCTTCCTGGTCAGGGGGGGCATCCATTACTATGCGAGTACCGCCGCAGGGCAGTGTCAGCCGGAAATATCGCCGGAAACTGGCGTCACCACCCGCTGGAGAGAGGTGGATAGCGGCGCTATTTAGGCCATTTTGGTCAGCCGCCCACTGGGTGAGGGCGTCAATCCTAGAAGAGGACATGCAAGCTCCTTGCTGGTCGGGCATCATGCGGGCTGTATAATACCGATTCTGGATGCCAAGGATAACGAACATGGGCAAGCGAATCTCGCGTACCGTACCGGTTGCGCACACGCTGTTGGGCAGTTTGCTCGCTGGCGCCTCATTTTCAGCGGTGGCACAAGGCCAGACGTTGCCTGCCGAGGCGCTTGATTGGCAGGCCTGGAGCCAAGATGAAGCACCGCATCAGCTGTGTCGAGGGCGATATGTGATGCCTGACTACCGCTTGCCAGCGGTGGATAACCCTGAAATGTTGTCGGTGGAGACTCAGGAAGCCGATTACGCCGCAGATGGTGAAGCGTTGTTGCGCGGTGATGTTGTACTGCGTCGTGGAAACACAGAGTTGCAGGCGGCGCAGATGTATTTACCCGCCGACCGCCAACGCGTAGATGCAGAAGGCAATCTCGCCATACGAAATGGTCAGGCGTTGGTGCGCGGCGAGCAAGCCACGTTAATGCTCAACGATGACCGAGCCTCGTTACGCAACAGCCACTATGTGCTTTACGAACAGCATTTACGCGGTCAGGCCAGTCAATTAGAGCAAACCGGTGAAGAGCAATATCGTCTGCACAATGCTTCATTTACGACGTGTGATCCAGGTGCCAATAGCTGGCAACTCGTTAGTAGCGATATAAAGCTGGATCAAGCAAAAGGGTTTGGTACCGCACGGCACGCACGTTTAGAAGTAAAAGACGTGCCGATTTTTTACTGGCCTTGGCTACGCTTCCCCATTGATGACCGCCGTCATACAGGATTGCTGTCACCTTCTATTAGCTTTTCCAATGAGGGGTTTGACTATGCACAGCCCTTTTACTGGAACATAGCGCCAAATCAAGATGCCACCATTACACCACGCTGGATGTCTGACCGTGGGCTGCTGCTCAATGGTGAGTACCGCTACCTGCTTGAAGAGAGCCGAGGGACGGTAGAAGGCGGATATATCAATAGTGATGACGGCAGCGAAAATGGTGATAACCGCTTCGAAGGCAATGATCGCTGGTATATTGATGCACAGCATGCAGGAACGCTGGCGCCACGCAGTGATTACCAATTGCGCTATGGTGCCGCTAGCGATGGGCGCTATTTCGATGATTTTGGTGGTGAGTTTGGCAATAGTGAGCGCGTTAGTATGGAGCGGCTCGCTCAGGTAGATTACCGCGGTGAGCGTTGGCAGTTAGATGCCCGGGCCCAAGGCTTCCAGCGGTTGGAAGATCCGCTGAGTGATTCCGATAAGCCATTTTATCGTCTGCCAAGTTTGACAGCGAACTCTGACTGGCAGTTAGGTGGCGGTCTCTATACACAATGGCACTCTAACGCGACCTATTTCTGGCGTGATGTAGACGAGCGACAGGTGCCTGAGCGCGAAGCCGCCATCGGCACGCGCCTGCATCTCACCCCGGCTATCGGTTGGCGTTTTGAGCAACCCTGGGGCTATATCGAGCCGCGTACCGAGTTATGGCATACCGCTTATGAGTTGGATTATGGCGATCGCGTCACTGATCGAGGCACGTCTCCCAGCCGTAGTGCGGCGGTCACATCGATAGATAGTGGCCTGGTGTTTGAGCGTGAATTAGAACTGAGCGGACGAGACTATCGCCAAACCCTTGAGCCACGTTTGAACTACGCATATGTTCCACGTACTAATCAAACACAACTGCCTGATTTTGACAGCCGCGAGCGAGCGTTCTCGTGGGATCAGCTATGGTCTCCTCATCGTTTCTCTGGCGCAGATCGTTTAGGTGATCTCAATCGTGTGTCGCTTGGCGTACAATCTCGCTTTATTGAAGACGCCACCGGACGGGATCGATTAACTTTTGGGGTTGGGCAAAGTGTTTATTTATCCGAGCGTCGCATCGATAGTGAGGGCGACCCAGACACATTGCCTGCTCGTCCAGAGGATGATCCCAGTGTGAATCCGCTTAGTCGCTATCAAGCTACTCGCGATCGCTCTCCGCTGGTGACGCGCCTCGATTGGCAGATTAATGATCGGTGGAGTACGGGGTATGAATGGTTATACGACGATCAGCGTGAACAGACCGAACGCTCTAGCGTTGATGCGCGTTATCGCCATCCCGCTGGCCACGTAGTGAACCTTGGTTACCGTTGGGAGATCGAAGGTTTCGATCCAGGCGTCGTACCCGGTGATGACGGATTTAGAGATTACAGCCGGGAAGAGTGGGATCTGTCACTTGCTTGGAAAGCCAGCCCGAGGATTGATTTGATTGGTCGCTATCTGCACGATCAAACCAATGACCGCGCGCTTGAGCGGCTGGCAGGCGTTCAATGGAACGACTGCTGCTACGGCTTACAGCTAGTATGGCGTGAGTGGGTAGACGATAACGACACCGCCCCTGTGGGTGATGACTTTAATGATCGCGGGCTATTTTTACGCTTTGTATTCCGTGGCCTGGGTGGCGTTGGTCAACAGGCTGACGGCTACTTTGAACAGGCCATTCCTGGCTACCGCCCAACGCCGCTGTAACGATTTTGTTAAATGGCGACTGACTGAAAGAGATTCTTTATGACTACCAGAAAGACCCTGCTGACCGATGGCTTGAAAAAGCGGGCAAAACTGCTTTCTGCGGGCGGCATGATGGCGCTCTGCCTTGGAACGAGTGCTGCGCTTGTGCCGCTGTCGGTTTACGCCCAAAATTTCGAATCAACCCAGCGGCAAATGCTGGATAGCGTTGTGGCTGTCGTTAATGACGGCGTCATCATGCGCAGTGAGCTTGATGACCGCATTGCCCAGGTAGAGCAGCAGGCGCAAACCCAGGACGGTAACTTACCGCCCCGTAGCCAACTGGCTCAGCAGGTACTAGAGCGCATGGTGATGGATGAAATCCAGCTGCAAATGGCCCGCCAAGCCAACCTTAGCGTGGATGACACGGAGCTAAATCGTCAGTTGCGTTCCATTGCCGAGTCTAACGGCATGACGCTAGAACAGTTTGCCGATGCCGTGGAGGCGGATGGCATGACCCTGGGTGGCGTACGTGAAGAAATACGCCGCGAAATGCTGATGCGCCAAGTGCAGCAGCGCCAAATTAGTCAACGTGTCACCGTGACTGAGCGTGACGTTGAACGCTTCTTGAGCCAGCAGCCATCTCAGCAGGGGCAAGCGTTCATTGAAGAGATACGTGCCCGTCACGTGTTGGTAGAATTAACGCCAACACGCAATGAAGACCAGGCTCGTGCCCGCGCTGAGCAGGCTCGCCAGCGTTTACAGCAGGGGGCAGACTTTGCGTCCGTCGCTCGTGAGTTTAGCGACGACCGTGGTAGTGCCATGAACGGCGGCGAGCTTGGTTGGGTGCGTCCAGGGCAAACGGTGCCAGCTTTTGAAGAAGCGATGGGGTCGTTAAGTACTAACCAGCTATCTGAGCCAGTGCGCTCCCAGTTTGGCTACCACGTCATTGAAGTGCTAGAGCGTCGCCGTCAGGATGTGACGGATGAGAGTCGCCGTGAGCAGGTTCGTCAGGCCATTTTCCAGCGTCGTGCTAACGAAGAGCTACAGTCGTGGCAGCGTGAAATGCGTGAACAGGCTTTTGTCGATATTCGCCTTTAATGAGCTAATCTAATGAGCAATAGCGCGCCACTGCTGATAACCACCGGAGAGCCCGCGGGCATCGGGCCAGAAATCACACTGATGCTGGCCGCCAATGGCCAATTGAATAACACGGTGGCTATTGGCGATACGCAGTTGCTGAAACAGCGTGCGTCGCTGCTGGGGCTTCCTCTTGATGTGATAGAAGCAGCCCCTGGAAGCAGTGTGACTTCCTCGCCAGGGCGTTTGGTTGTGTGGCCCGCGACCCTTCGCGAATCAGCGCTCCCCGGCGTGCTCAATCCTGCTAATGCAGGCTATGTGCTAGAGACGTTGCAAATCGCTGTCGACGCCTGTCTGCAGGGGCATGCAGCGGCCATGGTCACTGCGCCGCTGCATAAAGGGGTGATTATCGAAGGCGGCTTTGCTAGCTTCACTGGCCACACCGAATGGCTGCGTGATGCCTGTGGGGTTGATGAGGTCGTGATGTTGTTGGCTACTGACCAAGCGCTGCATGCTCAGTCGAGCCGTTGGCAGGGTAGCAGTGACCTACGCGTCGCACTTGTCACCACACACCTACCGCTGCGTGACGTGGCGGATGCGGTTACCTACGACAAAATTACCCGCATTAGCCGTTTGCTTGCGACTGATCTGAAAAACCAGTTTGGGATTGCCGCTCCGCGCATTGCGGTGTGTGGATTAAACCCCCATGCCGGAGAAGATGGCCATTTAGGGCGCGAAGAACTCGATGTTATTATCCCCGCGCTGAAAGCGCTGCGCGCTGAAGGCCTTGATGTTCAAGGCCCGCTGCCAGCTGATACGCTTTTCACGCCGCGCCATTTAGCGGGCGTTGATGCGGTGCTGGCGATGTATCATGACCAGGGGTTGGCAGTGTTAAAATACGCAGGCTTTGGTCAGGCGGCGAATATTACACTTGGCTTGCCGCTGGTGCGTACTTCAGTAGACCACGGTACCGCGCTCAGTTTAGCCGGTCGCGGTACTGCCGACCCCAATAGCTTAGGCGTAGCTCTCGCGCTAGCAAAGCGACTTTCCGCGCAGCGCGCCAATGGCTTAAATGCTTTATGAATCAACCCTCCAAGGAACACTGTTAGATGTCTCAAGTGCCTCAGCAGCACCGCGCTCGTAAACGCTTTGGTCAAAACTTTCTGCGTGACCTCGGCATCATTTCGCGTATTGTCCGTGCCATTGGGCCTCGCGAAAGCGACCGACTCGTCGAAATTGGCCCTGGGCAAGGCGCGCTCACTGCTCCGTTGCTAGAGGCGGCAGGAAAGCTTGAAGTCATTGAATTAGACCGTGACCTGATTCCGGGCTTAAGGGTGCAGTTTTTTAACTACCCTGACTTTGTTATTCATGAGGGTGACGCGCTAAAGTTTGATTTCGCCGCGCTAAAAGGGGATGGCCCTGCGCTGCGAGTGGTCGGTAACCTGCCTTACAACATCTCGACGCCGTTGATAGTGCACCTGTTAACCATGGGCAATGCGATTGCCGATATGCACTTTATGCTGCAAAAAGAGGTCGTTGAGCGTTTGGCCGCTGAGCCAGGTAGCACTGATTGGGGGCGCCTGTCGGTGATGGCGCAATATTACTGCCACGTGGATCAACTGTTTGTCGTACCGCCGGAAGCCTTTGTTCCCAGGCCGAAAGTTGACTCTGCCATTGTTAGGCTAACGCCTCACGAAAGTTTGCCCCAAACAGCAGATGACCCAGCGCTGCTGTTTGAACTGGTCAAGCTAGCGTTTGGTCAGCGACGCAAAACACTGCGCAATAACCTGAAAGGCAGGGTAAGCGCAGAAACATTAGAAGCATTAGGCATTGATCCTGCACGGCGTCCTCAAACCTTGACGGTTGCAGAGTACGTCACTATTGCCAACCAAGTGGCTACTGACGAAGCGCTTGGTGGTAATGGGAGTACCGACGCGTGAGTGCCCTAGCCATTGAGGTTAGCGTCGCGCCTGAGTACCGTGCAGCCGAGTCAGATGACCGTGAGTCGCGCTTCGTGTTTAGTTACACCGTGACGGTGCATAACCAAAGCCCTCATAGCGTGCAGCTCATGGCGCGCTACTGGAAAATTACCCAAGGTAACGGTGATAGCCAAGAGGTGCGTGGCAAAGGGGTGGTGGGCCAGCAGCCATTAATTGGCCCGGGGCAGCGTTTTCGCTACACCAGTCGAGCCATTCTGCAAACGCCGGTAGGCGTTATGGAAGGCGCTTACACGCTGCTTAACACCTACACCCAGCGAGCTTTTGAAGTGCCCATTGCCCCTTTTAGGCTAGCGGTGCCGCGTCAGCTTCACTGACCATTCTCAAAAAGGGGGAGCGATGAGCACCTATGCCATTGGTGATCTGCACGGCTGTCATGCCGAGTTTGTCAGTTTGCTAGAAAAGCTAAGCTTCAATGCAGCAAACGATACACTCTGGCTGGTTGGCGACTTGGTCAATCGTGGCCCTGGCTCGCTGGCTTGCTTGCAGGAAGTGCAGGCGTTAGGTAGCGCCGCTCGATGCGTGCTGGGTAACCACGATTTTCATTTATTGGTGGTGGCTCGTGGCGGGGGCAAACTGAAAAAAAACGATACCCTCAGCGATATTCTTGCGGCCCCACAGCGCGAACAGGTGCTGGATTGGCTGCAAAGCCAGCCATTGGCAGTTTATGAAAACAATACGCTGATGACCCATGCCGGTGTATTACCAGCGTGGTGCGCCGAGCAAGCGGTATCGTTTAGTCAAGAAGTGCAGACGACCTTGCTTAGTGAGCGTTCGGGTGATTTTTTAACGCAGCTATTTGGTAATCAACCTGACCGGTTCCATGAGGATCTAGAAGGGATTGACCGTTTGCGCTGTCTCGTCAATATATTTACCCGCATGCGCTTTATCGACGCTAATGGTCGGCTAGACTTCGCTGCCAAAGAAGGCTTGGAAAGTGCGCCTGACGGATTCGCCCCTTGGTTTCAATACCCAAGAGCAGATGCGCTTCAACTGTTATTCGGGCACTGGGCGGCATTAGAGGGCCAAACCCCGAACGCCAAGATAAAGGTTGAAGCGCTGGATACTGGTTGCGTGTGGGGTGGGTCGTTAACCGCTCTCAATCTTGAATCGGGTGAACGCATCAGCGTACCTAGCCGTCAGCCTAGACATTAAAATACGAGACATTAAAACACCAGACATTGAAAAAAGGGCGATAGCCGTGTTTCAGGTGGATGCGAAAACCAAAGGACTCGATGTTTATCGTGTTGGTGGGGCAGTGCGCGATGCGCTGTTAGGCTGGCCGATAGTGGATAATGATTGGGTCGTCGTCGGTGCCACGCCAGAAGTCATGCAGCAGCGGGGCTTTAAACCAGTGGGGCGCGATTTTCCGGTATTCCTGCATCCTGATACCGCCGAAGAGTATGCGCTAGCACGCACTGAGAGAAAGTCTGGCCACGGTTATGGCGGCTTTGAAGTACATGCAAGCCCTGATGTGACCTTGGAAGAAGATCTTTCAAGACGTGATTTAACCATCAACGCGATTGCGCAGCGCTTTGATGGTGCGTTGACTGACCCCTTTAACGGTCAGCGGGATATTGAACAGCGGCTATTACGCCATGTGTCCCCGGCATTTAGTGAAGATCCCTTACGAGTACTTCGCACGGCACGCTTTCTTGCCCGTTATGCACATTTAGGGTTTGCCATCGCGCCTGAAACCCTCGAACTAATGCGAGATGTAAGTCGCAGTGGTGAGCTTAGCCACCTTGCTGCGGAGCGAGTGTGGGTCGAAACCGAAAAAGCGCTGGGTGAACCAAATCCTGACCGTTACTTCACCGCCTTAAATGATAGCGAAGCGCTGGCTGCTTGGTGGTCTGAGCTAACAGATGACGTTGTGCTGGCAAACGCGCTTGAGGCGATGGCGCTTGAGACGGTTGCACAGCTGGCTATCGACAGTTCACTTCCACTGGCTCACTGGCGCTACGCGTTGCTGGTGTCGGTATTGAATGATGCTCAGCGTGATGCGCTGGCGATAAGATTGCGATTGCCGAATGCGGTGACGCAGCTGGCGCGCCATGTAGCGCTGAGTAGGGACATCTTAGCCGAGCCATTAAGTGACGAACGCGTTCTGCACTGGCTGGAACGTTTGGATGGTTGGCGAAAGCCCGCGCAGGTTAAGGCACAGTTACAACTTATTAAGCGTTTAGCAGAGAATACGCTCGAACCGCTGGATCGGGCGTGGCAGGCTGCACAAAGCGTTGACCCTCAAGCGCTATTGCAAGCGGGTTATCGCGGTGCAGCTTTAGGCAAGGCGCTACGTGAACACCGCCAACAGGCAGTAGCAAGTGCGCTGATGGATACGCACTAAGGGCTGGTTATAGGCTTTGCTCAGCGAGCGGACACCGCCTTTGGCACAGAGTCTGCCTGGGAAACCCAGCGCCCACGCCAATGAAAGTCGATGGCCCATAAGCGTTGACTCCCCAGTTCAAAGCGCTGCCATAGCGCAGCGTAAGACAAGCCATAAATAGGGTGATACTGATCGGGTAGCAGTTCGGCTAGCGGCTGTAGAACGAAGGCATTGTGCGTGATTTCCCCTCGGGGCAGGGCAACGCCGTCAACAGTGCCGCAAATACCGCCTACTGCGAGCAGGTCAATATCCAGTGCTCGAGGACTACACTTAAGCATATCGGGAGTGCGGCCATGGGCAATTTCGAGTTGCTTAGACCACGCCTGAAGCTCGCCCACCGACCAATCGCTATCAAAGGCAACCACAAGGTTGTAAAAGTTGCGATTATCGCTAAATCCTACCGGCTCGCTTTCAAATATGCGCGATATTTGAAGGGGGCCAAACGTGTCTTCGAGCGCATCTAGGCACAGGCGGATATGAGTGTCCGGATCGATATTGCTGCCTAAACTGAGAGTAACCAAGCTCATGGAAGCGTGCCGCGGGTGATTTCAAGACCGACGCTAGCGGCTTGTGGAACGGCCCCCGGTTTGCGTACGGTAAGGCGCAGCCAGATAATGGAAAACTCCTGCTGTAAGCACTCAGCTAGGCGCTCGGCAAATGTCTCGACGAGAGCAAATTGGTGCTCGTCAGCAAAGCGCTGAATTCGCTGGCAAATGGCTGCATAATCAAGCGTCAGGCTCAAATCATCTGCAGCAGCGGCGGGACGAATATCCGTTGCGAGCGATAAGTCCAAGCTCAAAGACTGAACAATAGTGCGCTCCCAGTCGTACACACCGATGACGGTATCTACTGCCAGCGCTTCGATCAAAATGCGATCCACAGCTATTCCTCTAGCGTCAACAAGCGGGGGATTGTACTTGAGGATAGCGCGAAACGACAGCTAGGTACGATCTAACGCTGGGTAGGAGTCAAGATGGTGGGCGGAGTGATATGGATGGTGGTGGGCTACTTAAGCGGAAGCTGGTTAGCGGCGCTGAGCGTATGCCGGCTAGCAGGTGTTCCTGATCCGCGATATCGGGGATCATGTAACCCTGGGTTTTCGAACGTACTGCGCCTGTACGGGCCGCGTTTAGCCGTCGCCACGCTTTTACTCGATGCCTTAAAAGGGGCACCTGCAGTGCTGGCAGCCAAATTGTTAGGGCTGCCTGTTTGGTTGCAAGGGGCGGTTGGATTTGCTGTTCTGCTAGGTCACAGCTATCCACTATGGCATAGGTTTCGCGGTGGTAAATCGGTTGCCAGTGCGTTTGGCGTGCTGCTGATATTGGTACCCAGCGTGGCGCTGCTTAGTGCGGTGTGCTGGATGCTGCTTGCCTGGCGGCTACGCATGGCAGCGGCAGCATCGCTCGTTAGTGCATTCGTCGCGCCACTGGCTTGTGCGTGGCTAGCACCTGACTATGTTGTGGTTGTGAGTGGGTTCAGCCTGCTGGTGCTTGCCCGTCACGGGTTAAATATTCGCCGCCTGCGCCGCGGAGAAGAGCCGCATCTACGCGGCTAGTCAGGGGCTATAGATGTAGGAGCTATAGGTGTTAAGTAGGCGTTAAGGTGTCCAACGGCCAGCGCGGCGTAGCCTTCATAATGCCGTTGTCATCCTGCTCACCCGCCGCCAGTCGTTGGGCGCCGACATAAGCAATCATCGCGCCATTGTCGGTGCAAAAGCGCCCGCGAGGGTAATAAGATCGCGCGTTGCGTTTCTGTGTTTCAATCGCGAGGCGTTCGCGCAGGCGTTGATTAGCGCTAACGCCACCTGCCACCACTAAGCGCTTCAATCCGGTTTGATCCAGTGCCCGGCGACATTTGATAACCAGGGTGTCCACTACGGCTTCTTCAAATGCTCTCGCCACATCAGCCTTGGCCTGGGTGTCTAACTCTCCGGCAGCATCCAATTGGCGAATAGCGGTCAGCGTGTGGGTTTTTAATCCCGAAAAACTGAAGTCTAGACCAGGGCGGTCGGTCATTGGTCGTGGGAAGCGGAAGCGTTTTGGGTTGCCCTGTTCAGCAAGCTTAGCAACGTGAGGGCCGCCGGGGTAGGGTAGTCCGAGCATTTTGGCCGCTTTGTCGAAGGCCTCACCCGCGGCATCATCAACGGATTCCCCGAGTAACTGGTAGTGTCCAAGGGCCTGTACTTCGACAAGTTGAGTGTGTCCGCCAGAGACCAATAAGGCTACGAAAGGGAAGTCAGGGGCGTCATCTTCCAGCATAGGGGCTAACAGGTGGCCTTCCATGTGGTGTACGCCCAGTACGGGGATGTTCAGCGCACGTGCCATACCATGCGCTGTGCTGGCACCCACCATGAGTGCACCGACTAACCCCGGGCCAGCAGTGTAGGCAATGCCGTCTAGGTCGCTACGCGTCAGCTTGGCGTCGTGCAATACTTGCTCGATCAGTGGCAACAGTTTGCGCGTATGGTCGCGAGAAGCGAGTTCAGGCACCACGCCGCCATACTCGGCATGCATGGCAATTTGACTATACAGCGCGTCGGCGAGCAGGCCGCGGCCTCCAGTGTGCGAAGTATCATAAATCGCGACGCCCGTTTCATCGCAAGACGTTTCAATGCCCAGTACGCGCATAGCTGAAGAACTCGTTGTAAGTTAAAAAGTTGCAGGTTAGAAACCAGTGCTGCTAATCAGTCGCCTAGTTTAGCATTCTCATGCTTAAGGCGCGTAAGCATTTGCAAAGATCGCCAACCACGACTAGACTACTGTGCGCTGTAAAACTGGGTCGTACACTGTATTCTAAAAGTGTACGTACTATCCGAACTCAAGACTCCTTAAGGTAGGTGAGTGCTTAATGCCTTCTGTAAAAGTACGTGATAACGAGCCGTTTGACGTCGCCCTGCGTCGCTTCAAGCGTTCTTGCGAAAAAGCCGGTGTTCTTTCTGAAGTACGCCGCCGCGAGCACTATGAGAAGCCGACTGCTGAGCGTAAACGCAAAGCGGCAGCTGCCGTAAAACGCCACGCCAAGAAAATTCAGCGTGAGCAAAAGCGTTTCGAACGGCTCTATTGATCCGTACCCGAGGGGGCCGGAGCAGTTAGCTGGCCATCTCAAGAGGGATGTCAAGCGGCCGCCACTAGGTGGCCGTTTGTTTTTTGTTTTGTTTCATCGCTGTTTATGGTGATCTGGCAATTTGCTTGATGACTCTAGGCAAGCGAACTAGCGCTTTGCGCGAGGATGCCCGCAGTTCATGGCAGGCCAAATTCCACAACGTTTTATCGATGACCTGTTAGGCCGCGTTGATGTGGTCGAGGTGGTTGGTGAGCGTGTGCAGCTTAAAAAGGCCGGGCGTAACTATTCTGGGCTATGTCCTTTCCATCAAGAGAAAACCCCATCGTTTACGGTTAGCGCTGATAAACAGTTTTATCACTGCTTTGGGTGTGGTGCCCACGGTAATGCGCTACGCTTTCTAATGGAATACGACAAACTACCCTTTCCCGATGCGGTTGAGCAGTTGGCTAGTCGTTTAGGGCTGGATGTTCCTCGTGAGGGTGCCGATGATCCGCGCGCCCAGCAACGCGAAAAAAAGCGCAAAGAGGGCGTTAATCTTCTTGAACTTGCTGCCAGTTTTTATCGAGAACGGCTAAAAATGCAGGAAGGGCAGGGAGCACAGCGTTATCTGCAAGGACGCGGGTTATCGCCAGATGTTGTCAGTACTTATGGTATTGGCTATGCGCCTGGTGGGTGGGAAGCCCTGAAACAGCACTTGAGTGCGCGAGGTATTGGTGAGCCTGTACAAGTAGAGTATGGCTTGCTAATTCACCGTGAAGACACGGGGCGGACGTATGACCGCTTTCGCGATCGAGTGATGTTTCCCATTCGGGATTTAAGGGGGCGTACCATCGCGTTTGGCGGTCGGGTAATGGGTGATGAGCAGCCTAAGTATCTGAATTCGCCCGAAACGCCTGTCTTTCACAAAGGACGTGAGCTGTACGGATTGTATGAGGCTCGCCAAGCGTCAAGCAAGCTTGAGCAGCTCGTCATCGTTGAAGGTTACATGGATGTCGTGGCTCTGGCGCAGTACGGTATCAACAACGCTGTCGCAACCTTAGGGACGGCTACAACAGAAGACCACCTAAGCCGACTATTTCGTTTAGTCAGCCGTGTGGTGTTTTGCTTTGATGGTGACCGTGCAGGGCGTCAAGCGGCCAGCCGTGCGTTGGAAACCGCCTTGCCGCAGATGATTGACGGTCGTGAAGCGCGCTTCCTGTTTCTGCCGGAAGGCGATGACCCGGATACGCTAGTGCGCCGTGAAGGTAGCGACGCATTTCAAGATCGCGTTACCTGTGCGATGCCGCTATCTGAGTTTCTTTTTGAGCAGGCAGCGCAGGGGCGTGACTTGAATACCGTGGAAGGGCGAGAGCGGTTTGCAAGTCAGGTGCTTGAGGCATTGAACAAAGTGCCTGAAGGCATGCTCAAATCGTTACTGTTGGAGGCGTTAGCTAAGCGCAGTGGATTGGCGCAATCGCAACTGAAAACGCTACTTGAGAAACGCGCGGCCGCCAGTGCGCAAAAAGAGGCGCAGAAAGCGCCTTCGCAGGAGGCTGTGCACTGGGAGCCGCTTGAGTCGCCCGACATGATGCCGTTTGAGCATCATGAGGAGCAACTGGTCAGCGCAAAGCCTGCTGGTAAAAAGGCACAAAAGGGGCGCGCCCAGTCGTCTCGCCCGCAAGTGCTTTCAACCGTTGCGCGTATTGTGCAGCTACTGTTGCATGAGCCTGGTTTAGTGACGTCGCTGCCGGACTCCCTGGATTGGTTGCCGGAGAGTGAAGAAGCACCGCTATGTCGTGACTTGATTGAGTTGCTGCGTGCCGGGCGTTATCGCAGCCCGCAAGTGGTGTTGGCGCACTTTCAGGGGAGCCATGAAGGTCAGGTCTTGGCTGAGTTGGCGTCACGGGAGTTGCTGATTCCCAAGGGAACCCGGGAGACTGAGCTGACAGGGTTGGTTGAGCATCTAGTAGAGGTTCAGCGCAAGCGATCGCCTCAGGAAGAGTACCAGGCGTTGCTGGATTTAGAGCGTTCTGGGCAAAAGCTAGATAAAGCGCAGCGGCAACGTTTGGCAAGCTTAATGATGGAGCTTGTTCAACGACATTAAGTCGGCTTTGCGGCGTTTGTCTTTGAATGAGTAGAGTTTGAGGCGCTAGGGTTGAATTTTCCTAACGTTGGCACCAAATAAAGGGTCAGTCGCCAGGCGCTGGCCTAACCGAACAACCTAACACACCTGAATGACCGCGCAAATACGTTTCGCTGGAAAAATTCCTGCTATTTACGCTATACTGTTCGGCTTGTTGAGTTTAATCGATTCAGCGCCCCAGGTGTTTCATTCTTCTTCGTCGAGATAGGGTTTCTATGGCTGGAAATGCGCAGCAGCAGTCACGTCTGAAGGAGTTGATCGCGCGCGGCAAGGAACAGGGCTACCTGACCTATGCCGAGGTCAACGACCATCTACCCGAGGATATCGCCGACCCGGATCAAGTGGAAGACATCATTGGCATGATCAACGACATGGGTATTAGTGTCGTTGAAGAAGCGCCAGATGAAGACACTTTGATGATGTCGGATCACTCCACGGACGAGTCCGCTGCGGAAGAGGCCGTCGCGGCACTCGCCGCCGTGGAAAGCGACGTCGGTCGCACTACCGACCCTGTGCGCATGTACATGCGCGAGATGGGGACGGTTGAACTTCTAACCCGCGAAGGTGAGATCGAAATCGCCAAGCGGATAGAAGAGGGCACACGGGAAGTGATGTCAGCGCTGGCGTATTTGCCTGGTGCTGTTGCTTCTATCCTGGATGCTTACGATGCCACGCAGGATGAAGAAGCGCCTGGTCGCTTGTCTGATCTGTTCTCTGGCTTTATCGACCCCGACGAGGGGATTCCAGGCGTTGCAGAAGCCGAAGTGCCCGAGCCTGAGCCGGAAGCCGAGTTGAGCGATGATGATGATCTCGACAGCGACGGTGACGACGAAGACGACGACAGCACGGCCAGCGAAGGAGGCCCTGATCCGGAAGAAGCGAAAGCTCGTTTCGAACAAATCCGTGAACAGAATGCCGCTGTTGAAGCTGCGTTGGCGAAATATGGGCGTGGTAGCGCTGAGCTTAAAAGTGAGCAATCGCGTTTAGCCGAGCTGTTTTCGCCGATTAAGCTGGTGCCGAAGCATTTTGAGCGTTTGGTTGGCCAAGTACGTATTAGCGTTGAGCAGGTGCGTGCCCAAGAAAAAGCGGTTATGCAGCTGTGCGTGAAGAAAGCTAAAGTACCGCGCAAAACCTTCATTAAGTCGTTCCCTGGGTACGAGTCTAATCCAAAATGGTTGGACACCTTCCAGGAAGCGCAGCCCAAGTATGCTGACCGTCTTGAGCCACTGCGCGCCGATATTGCTCGTTCGCAGCGCAAAATTGCCTTTGAAGAAGACATGGTGCAGCTCACCGTGGCCGACCTCAAAGAAGTTAACCGCAAGCTCTCTATCGGCGAGGCGAAAGCACGTCGTGCTAAGAAAGAGATGGTTGAGGCTAACCTGCGTTTGGTAATTTCGATTGCGAAGAAGTACACCAACCGTGGCCTGCAGTTCCTGGATCTAATCCAAGAAGGCAACATTGGTTTGATGAAAGCGGTTGATAAGTTCGAATATCGCCGCGGTTACAAATTCTCGACCTATGCCACATGGTGGATTCGTCAGGCGATTACGCGTTCTATCGCTGATCAGGCACGCACCATCCGTATTCCGGTGCACATGATCGAGACGATCAATAAGCTCAATCGTGTTTCTCGTCAGATGCTGCAGGAAATGGGCCGCGAGCCAACGCCGGAAGAGCTGGGCGAACGTCTGGAAATGCCGGAAGACAAAGTACGCAAGGTGCTAAAAATTGCCAAAGAGCCGATCTCTATGGAGACGCCGATTGGTGATGACGACGATTCGCACTTAGGTGACTTCATCGAAGACGGCACTATGCTGTTGCCGATTGATATGGCCACCGGCGAAGGCTTGATCGAAGCAACGCGTAACGTCCTTGGCGGCTTAACTGCTCGTGAAGCGAAAGTGCTACGCATGCGTTTCGGTATCGATATGAATACCGACCACACGCTAGAAGAAGTGGGTAAGCAGTTTGACGTTACTCGCGAGCGGATTCGTCAGATCGAAGCCAAGGCGCTGCGCAAGCTACGCCACCCCAGCCGCTCTGAGCCGCTGCGCTCGTTCCTTGATGAGTGATTTGTAGGCTGTGGTAAGTGGTATGTAGTAAATAGAAAGTGGTGAACTGATAGTCGTCACCATGAACAAAAAGCCCGCCGTTCTATGAACGGCGGGCTTTTTGATTTTGTCGTTACGGCACTATTCTTTAGGTCAAAGGCTTGCTGGTCTTTAGGCCAAAGGCTTACTGGGAGGCGATTCGCGCTTTGTAAATACGCCGAGCAATCAGCAGAAGCTCAATCATGGCAAATAGAATCAGGCTGTAGCCTAAAAGCTCAATGGCTTCCTCTGCGACGTCTTTGAACTCGCGAATATAAGTGTCTTGCATGACGGCTCGCCAGAAGTCTTGGCGACCATAAAGGCGGGAAAAAATGTAGGTAACGAGAACACCGGCAGTGAACAGCCCAAATGCGAACGTATTGCTATAATGAGAGAATTCCTCAATAAATCGACGTCGCTGCACGACTACCCAGGCAAGGCTAGGGATGACAATGAGCGCTACCAGCACTTTCCAAGTATTTTCTGCAACATAGTAATCAAAAAAGTAATCCTGTTCGCGTACCAGTGATGCAGCCACAAACGCCAGCAATAGTAGCGTAACAGTAGGCCATACCTTGAGTACCTGGCGCACGTAGATGAGTAAGCCACAACAGCTGGCCAGCACCAGGGTTTGAGCGAACTCTGTAAAGCCTAGTTCGGTATAGCGCACATCGGGTAGGTAGAGAGCCTCAAAATATCCACCCTGGGCGATACCAGCGACAAAAAGCATATAAAGCGTTGCGCGCAGAAGCGTATATCCAAAACTGAGTGGCCACTGCGGTGGGGAAGATGGCATACCAACATCCTTATCGGAGAGATGACGTTGTAAGAGAGATGCTTAAAAACATGCATAGAAGAATGTTCATTATATCGCCACACTTCTGTGCTCGCACGTCGAACTTAATGTGAGCTGCTCGACTAATAGTGGATTAAGGCTGCAAAGTAACTAGGTTATTAGGTAATCAACAACTACCGCTGAGGGGCAGGCAACACAATGGCAATAAGCGTTTTTGATCTCTTCAGAATTGGGATTGGCCCATCAAGCTCTCATACGGTTGGGCCGATGCGTGCGGCGCGCGATTTTAGCCAAGCGGTTACCTCACCGTCGCTGACGCGCATTGTGGTTAGGCTTCACGGTTCGCTAGCTTCTACCGGCATCGGGCATGGTACTGATAGTGCGGTCATCATGGGTTTGATGGGTGAAACGCCAGAGTCAATTGACCCTGACACCATGACTGAGCGGCTACGAGCGCTAGATGAAGGCGCTCTGTTAACGCTGCCTAATGGGCAAGCGCTATCGTTTGATCGCAGCCAGGATATTGAGTGGGACGACCACTGCCTGCCATTTCACCCGAACGCTATGGTGTTAACGGCTTATCAGGACGATACGGTTATTGCGGCGAATACTTACTATTCCCTTGGTGGTGGCTTTTATGTTGATCAAGCCTGCGCCGATCAGGGTGGGCTAGACGAAGACAAAACCGCGCTACCTTACCCATTTGAAACGGCTAATGAGTTGTTAGCGCTCTGCCAAACAAATGGTTTGCGTATCAGTGAGCTCATGTTTGAAAACGAAAAAGCATGGCGCAGTGAAGAGGTGATTCGCACAGAACTGCTAACGATTTGGCAAGCCATGCGCACCAGCATTGAAAATGGCTTAAAAGCGACGGGGCACTTGCCCGGTGGATTAAATGTTCGGCGACGTGCCCATGGTTTGCACCAACAGCTGCTTTCACCGCCGCAGAACCAACGCTTAATTGTATCGAGCTTTACTGTGATGGATTGGGTCAATTTGTTTGCGCTGGCGGTGAATGAAGAGAACGCCGCGGGTAAACGGATGGTCACTGCACCGACAAACGGTGCTGCCGGTATTGTGCCTGCTGTGCTGGCGTACTATTTGAAATTTGAGCCAGATGCCTGTGACGACGACATAGTGGCTTTTTTGTTGGCCGCGGGAGCAATGGGCATATTGTGTAAAAAGAACGCGTCTATTTCCGGTGCGGAAGTTGGCTGCCAGGGAGAAGTCGGCTCTGCTTGTGCGATGGCCGCAGCGGGGCTTGCAGAAGTGCTGGGCGGCTCGCCAAAGCAGGTAGAGAACGCTGCTGAGATTGGTCTAGAACATAATCTTGGCCTAACTTGCGACCCTGTGGCGGGGTTGGTACAAGTGCCGTGTATTGAACGAAACGCCATTGCCTCGGTGAAGGCGATCAATGCTGCGCGTATGGCGATGCATGGTGATGGTGATCATTTTGTATCGTTGGATAAAGTGATTCGCACCATGCGTGACACTGGCCGAGATATGCAGGATAAATACAAAGAAACGTCAAAAGGTGGTTTGGCTGTTAACGCCATTGAGTGTTAGTAAGTAGAGGGGGGCAGCGTTGCGTCAATATTGGCCACCAAGTAATCGACGAGCTGACGGATTTTAGGTGATAGGTGGCGGTGTCGAGGGTATACCGCCCATACCGCCGTATCGTTGTGTTGGAAAGGTTCCAAAACGGACACCAGTTCGCCACTGGCAAGATAGGGGGCTACGTAGTAATCCGGCAGTTGAGCAAGCCCCAGTCCTTTAAGTGCGGCGTCAAGCAGCGCGGGGCCGGAATTGCCGCTCCAGCAGCCTTCCACTTTAACTTCGCGGCGCTGACCGTTGACTTCAAACAACCAGTTAGGCCGCGAACCCATCAGGCAACGGTGCTGGCTAAGTTCCGATAACGTATGTGGCCGGGTAGCTTGACGGAAGTAAGCCCGGGATCCCACGACATACTCCTGCCGCTCGCATAGCCGCCGAGCAATCAAGCTAGAGTCTTTGAGTACCCCCATACGAATGGCAATATCGTAGCCCTCTTCAATAATTTCTACGGGGCGGTTAGTGAAGTGCATATGCACTTCAAGCTGCGGGTGCAGGCACTGAAAGTCATTCACCAGTGGCGCGACGTAGCGTTCGCCGAATGTTGTTGCCGAGGTCAGTTTCAGCAGCCCACGTGGATTTGCCTGAAGCTCGCTGATCGCTTGCTCTGCATCGCGCAGGCCATCAAAAAGATGGCGGCAGTGTTCTACGTAGATTGCCCCAGCATCGGTTAAACGAATTTGCCGTGTTGTGCGGTACAAAAGCTGAACACCCAATTGATTTTCCAGCTGGCTCACTAAGCGGCTAATATGCGATGTCGATACCTTTAAATGGCGTGCGGCCGCTGAGAATGTTCCCAGTCTTACCACCTCGACGAATGCCTCAATACGATCCCAGTGTTGCACGAACGATCCTTAATTAATCTCTGATTGTTGCTCAGTAGCAATAATCTTGTGAGTGTATCCCGCTTTATCTCACTCGCCTAGCTGGCCTACACTGCAGTCATTGAATCTGATTCGATTAAAACGAGTCCGATAAAACAGCCTTCAGTTTTATGTGACCGTTAAGGAGATGCATAGATGAAATCACGTGCCGCCGTAGCACTCGAAGCGGGTAAGCCGCTTGAATTAGTTGAGATCGATGTGGAAGGTCCAAAAGCGGGCGAGGTACTGGTGAAGATGGCAGCGACGAGCGTATGCCATACCGATGCTTATACCCTTTCTGGC
The DNA here is from genome assembly GCF_024182575.1 of Halomonas sp. MS1. Lineage (NCBI taxonomy): Bacteria > Pseudomonadati > Pseudomonadota > Gammaproteobacteria > Oceanospirillales > Halomonadaceae > Halomonas > Halomonas sp. MS1. The sequence continues at coordinate 390,845 of NZ_CP098926.1, read as the reverse complement.
GCTGACCCCGAAGGTAATTTCCCAGCGGTATTGGGCCACGAAGGTGCTGGTGTGGTGCAAGAAGTTGGCGAGGGTGTGACCAGCGTTAAGCCGGGTGACCATGTTATTCCGCTGTACACCGCCGAGTGCGGCAAATGTAAATTCTGCCTATCCGGTAAAACAAACCTGTGTGGCAGCGTGCGCGCTACTCAAGGTAAAGGTGTGATGCCTGATGGCACCTCGCGCTTTTCACTAGATGGCAAAATGCTGCATCACTACATGGGCACGTCGACTTTCAGTGAGTACACCGTGCTGCCGGAGGTATCGCTTGCGGTGGTCTCTAAAGAAGCGCCGATGGATAAAATCTGCCTATTGGGCTGCGGCGTTACTACCGGTATCGGTGCGGTACTGAATACGGCAAAAGTAGAGCCAGGCTCCACCATCGCCGTTTTTGGTTTGGGCGCGATTGGTTTGGCGGTCATCCAAGGGGGAGTCATGGCAAAAGCCGCGAAGATTATTGCCATCGATGTGAACCCCGATAAATTTGCATTGGCCAAGCAGTTTGGCGCGACTGACTTCGTTAATCCGAAAGACTACAGCGACCCGATTCAGCAGGTAATCGTCGATATGACCGACGGTGGTGTTGATTACTCCTTTGAGTGTATCGGCAATGTTAACGTGATGCGTTCGGCCCTTGAGTGCTGCCATAAAGGCTGGGGAGAGTCGATTGTCATTGGTGTTGCGGGCGCGGGCGAAGAGATCTCCACGCGTCCCTTCCAACTGGTCACCGGGCGGGTTTGGAAAGGCTCTGCGTTTGGTGGTGTTAAAGGACGCAGTGAGTTACCGGGTTACGTCGAGCGCTATATGAATGGTGAGCTGAATATCGACGACTTTATTACCCACGACATGCCGTTTGAGCAAATTAATGAAGCCTTCGAATTGCTCCATGCAGGTAAGAGCATTCGTACCGTGCTGCATTACTGAGTATCATTGGTAATAGGGTAAATGAGCGCGGTAGGGGAAACCCTCCGCGTTTTCATCTTTTTAAGGAGCCGGCCCATGAGCATGAGTGAAACTTTAGAACTAGTGTCTGCCAATCGCAGTTTTGGTGGCTGGCACAAGCGCTACCGCCACTACTCCCGGGCGCTGGATTGCGACATGGTGTTCGCGGTTTACCTGCCTCCTCAAGCAGAGAGCGAGCGCGTACCGCTGCTTTGGTGGCTGTCAGGTCTAACCTGTAACGATGAAAACTTTATGCAGAAAGCGGGCGCGCATCGTATTGCTGCTGAGCTGGGGGTGGCGATTGTTTGCCCCGATACCAGCCCACGCGGCACCGATCTGCCCGGTGAGCATGAAAGTTACGATCTAGGATCGGGTGCGGGTTTTTATGTGAATGCCACCCAAACCCCCTGGAAATCGAATTACCGCATGTATGATTACGTGATTGAAGAGCTGCCTTCGGTCGTGCGTCAGCACTTCCCTGTAAACGGGCGTGAGTCGATCAGTGGTCACTCGATGGGCGGTCACGGCGCGTTAATCCTGGCGTTGCGTCACCCTGGCCGGTTCCGTTCGGTTTCCGCTTTTGCGCCTATTGTTAACCCAATGAACTGTCCTTGGGGGCAAAATGCGTTTACCAGCTATTTAGGCGACGACCAGTCGCGTTGGCGCCAGTACGATGCTTGTGAGCTGGTCGCTAATGGTGCCTCTCGTCAACGGCTATTTATCGATCAAGGTGAGGCCGACCAGTTCCTGGATGAGCAACTGATGCCAGAGCGTTTGGAAGCCGTGTGTGAAGAGCATGATCACCCACTGACGTTGCGCCGCCAGCCAGGTTACGATCATAGCTACTTCTTTATCGCCTCGTTCATTGAGGAGCATATGCGCTATCATGCAGAACACCTCATGAAGCGCTAAGGATATCGAAATGCTCAATCGCGCGTTGCGCCGTTTTCTTGGTTTGATATGGCGTCTTATTTGGCGTGGCGCGCTGGCTTTTATTGTTCTCTCAATTGCGCTGGTTTTACTCTTCCGGTTTGTGCCACCTCCTGGCTCAATGGTGATGGTAGAGCGCAAAATTCAAAGCTGGATAAACAGCGAACCTATCGATATTCAACGCCAATGGAGAAGCTGGGAACATCTATCCAGCAATGCCAAATTGGCGGTGATCGCTGCTGAAGACCAGCGCTTTCCTCAGCATCGTGGTTTTGATTTAGTGGAGTTGAAGCGTGCCCTGAAGGCCAGTCTTGATGGCGAACGGTTGCGGGGTGCCAGCACGCTCAGCCAGCAAACAGCCAAGAATGTTTTTTTATGGAGCGGCCGTAGCTGGGCCCGTAAGGGGCTAGAAGCATGGTTTACATTGCTAATCGAAATGCTGTGGAGCAAGCAACGCATACTGGAAGTGTATTTAAACGTCGCTGAATGGGATACGGGTGTATTTGGACTAGAAGCGGCGGCAGGGCACTATTTTGGTGCTTCTGGCAGTGCATTGACCGAACGGCAAGCAAGCCTGCTAGCGGCTATTCTTCCGAGTCCGCGTACCCGCAGCGCATCACGCCCAGATGCTCAGGTAGAGCGCCGCAGTCAGTGGATTCTTCAGCAAATGCGTAATCTAGGTGGTGTTCGTTACTTGGAGCGCTTGTAGCCCTTTAAGCTTCTCCTTTGCTGCTAGGTTTGCGTACCACCATAACCACCCCAGCAATGGCAATGACCATACCTGCCAGTCCCAGCAGGGGGAGGCGTTCGTCGAACAGCCACCATGCTTGTAGCGCAGTCACGGGTGGCACCAGATAAAACAGGCTGGCAACGCGGGATGCTTCGCCCTTTTTAATCAACACCATTAATAGCAGGATGGCGGCGATAGACAGAATAAGTACTAGCCAGCCAAGAGTGAGCACAAACGTTATACTCCATTCGACCTGGCGGGTTTCAAACAGCAGTGCTCCAATGCCCAGCAGCATGCCTGCCGCTATGTATTGAATAACCGCCCCGGAAAGCAGTGGCATGCTGGTGCAGTAGCGTTTCTGATAAAGCGTCCCCAATGAAATTCCCACTAAGGCAGCCATTACGCTAACTAAGGCACCAAGGCCAAAGCCAGCAAAAAGTGAGGTGCCGAACTCTAGCTTGCTGCCCAACACCAGACAGATGCCCACAAGGCCGAGCAGTAGCCCCAGCCACTGGCGGGTGGTTAAGCGTTCCCCCAGCAGCGGGCCAGCACAGGCTGCGGTTAGCAGCGGCTGTAGGCCAACCAATAGCGCTGCCAGCCCAGCAGGCATACCCAAGTAGATACCGTAAAAAACCCCACCTAAATACGTGCCGTGTACCAAAAGTCCTGAAACGCCTATATGCAGCCAAAGCGCTGGCGATGAAGGCCATGCTATGCGCATTAGCCACGTCAGCGGAGCAAGCAACATGAGGGTGAGCATGAAACGAATAAACAAAAAGGTAAAAGGTTCTGCGTAGGGCAGACCAAATTTTGCGCCAATGAACCCCGTGCTCCAGAGCAAAACAAATAATCCAGGCATGGCGGCAAGGCCCAAAGAAGCCATGTTTACATTTTTTAAACTATTGATAGTGTTGGACATAGTTCCTCGGCGTAGACCCTTTTTGATTAGTTCTGTGTTACTTAAATGTTTTTTCTGTTACTAACTTTTACATAAAAAGTTGAACCTGTGCCTGAACAACGCGTCACACGGTGCACATTCATAACGCATCAATGAGGTTTCTTACTATGCAACGTATGACTGCTCTGTTCTCTGCTGCTCTTCTCGCTACTGGTCTGCTGGCTGGCACCGCTCATGCACAGGAAGCCCAAGACCCCGCTCAGGATCCGATGGCGGCCCAACAAGCGCCCGCTCAGGATTTCTCTGATGAGCAGCTACAGCAGTTTGCCGATGCTTCTCAAGAAATCGCCGTGATCTCACAAGAGTACACACAGCGTCTGCAGGAAGCAGAAGATGAAAACGCCCAACAGGAAGTTCGCGCTGAAGCCAACGACCGCATGATCGAAGTCGTTGAAGATAGCGGTCTAGATGTTGATACCTTTAACGCCATTGGTCAGTCAATCCAGCAAGATCCTGAAATGATGCAGCGTGTTCAGGAAATGGCTAACCAGTCATAATTAGTCCCCGTCAGATAGCGTTGTGGATAGTGACAGATTTTCCTTAACCTGCGAAGTATTCTGTCCTGCTGCTACCAGTCTGTTACTGCACAAAGCCCAGCGTTTTTCGCTGGGTTTTTTGCTTTTGTTCACTCTCATTTGTGATTGAAGGGTTTACGGTACACGCTATCCAAGACAAACTTCATCTATTGATGATGCTGCCGCGCCAAGTGCAGGAGATCGCATGGATGTTGAACTGTTAGAAATACGTCAGCATATGGGGCAGTTTCCCCCGTTCGATGGTTTATCGGATGCATTGCTAGACGCCATAGCTGAGCAAGTAGAAGTGCGCTATTTCAAAACCGGTAGCGACATTTTAGAGCTCAACGATATGCTTGATGAGTTGTGTTTTATCCGTAGCGGTGCCGTTGAGGTTTATCGTCGTCAGGGCGAGCTATATAACCGCTTGGGTGAAGGGGATATCTTTGGCCACTTTAGTCTGCTTCGAAACCATAAAGTGCGCTTTCCAGCCAAAGCGATCGAAGACACGCTGATCTACTTTATTCCCAACGCCGTCTTTCAGCGGTTATGTGAAGAAGATGACGATTTTGCTGACTTTGTTGAGCTCGAACGTCCCCGTTTAGAAACCGCTGCAGAGCAGCAGAAAAAATCTAACGACATGATGGTCACGCGAATACGCAAATTGGTGACGCGTTATCCCGTCATGGTTGAATCCACCACTACCGTCCAGCAAGCCGCTAAGCAAGTGAACGAGGCTCAAGCGTCGGCGGTGCTAGTAATTAATGAAGGCAGCGATAATCCGCGTTATAGCTTTCAGGACAGCGAAGGCAAAACCTGGCAAATGTGCGGTATTCTGACGGATAGTGACTTCCGTACCCGCATTGTAGCTGAAGGGCTGTCAGCGCAAACGGCCATTGGCGAGGTTGTTTCCGAACGGTTAATTACCATTCAGTCGGATGCGTCGGTTTACGAAGCCATGCTGACGATGCTGCGTAACAATGTTCACCACTTACCGGTGCTTTACCGCCAGCGTCCGGTTGGGGTTGTTCACCTCTCCGATATTATTCGTTACGAGACGCAAAGTGGGCTGTACCTAGTAAGCAATATTTTCAACCAGTCCAGCGCCCAGGGGTTAGCCAAACTTGCGCCCGATGTGCGCGCAGCTTTTGTAAGAATGGTGCAAGAAGGTGCTAATTCGCAGATGGTGGGGAGTGCCCTGTCGACCATTGGGCGTAGTTTTACGCGGCGACTGCTAGAGCTTGCCGAAGAAGCGCTGGGGCCACCGCCGGTACCTTACTGCTTTATGGTTAACGGCTCCATGGCTCGAAATGAGCAAAGTATCGTCACTGACCAGGATAATGCACTGGTCTTGTCAGACGACTTCAATCCCGACGAGCATGACGACTACTTCCACGCGTTAGCTGCCTTTGTTAGCGATGGCTTAGATGCCTGCGGTTATACCTACTGTAAAGGCGATGTGATGGCGACTAACCGCCAGTGGCGTCAGCCGTTGCATGTTTGGAAGCGCTATTTCCAAGATTGGATGGCGAACCCAACCCCTGAACGACTACTCCATAGTTCGATTTTCTTCGATTTAGACAGCATTTACGGCGAAGACCATTTTGTTGAAGCACTCCAGGATTTGATTGCCCAAACGGCGCCCCAGTCGCCACTGTTTTTGGCGGCCATGGCCCGTAATGCGCTGAATCGAACACCGCCGCTTGGGTTCTTCCGCACGTTTGTGATGGAAAAAGATGGCAAACATAACAACTCAATCAACCTAAAGCGGCGTGGTACTGCTCCGATGGTTGATCTTATTCGGGTACATGCGCTGGCCTGTGGGTCTAAAGCGCAAAACTCGTTCCAGCGCTTAAACGATATTAGCAATACTCAGCTACTGGCGACGGGCGTTAGCGACAAACTGAGCTATGCACTGGAGTTTTTATGCATGTCGCGGATTCGTCATCAAGTGATTGACCTACAGGAAGACCGTTTCCCCGATAACAATATCGAACCGGAGAATGTTGAGGATAGCGAGCGCCACACGCTTAAAGATGCTTTCCAAGTACTCAACAACGCGCAAAAATTCTTAAAGTTCCGCTACCCAATACCCACTCAGCGGCAGGGGCGATAATATGCGTGGAATTCGGCCCCGCCAAAAAGTAGTTCAAGCTAACTGGATAGGCTATATGGCTGAGCGTGCCGAAAAGACCCATGATGGTGCGCTTAGGGAATTTTTCGCAACACCGCTACCTAGTCCGGATACGCCTATCGCGCAAGTGCCGATGGTTGCGTTAGATATGGAAACAACCGGTTTGGACGAGCGGCGTCATGCGATTGTCAGCATTGGGGTGGTGCCTTTCACACTGGATCGCATTCCGCTTGCTCAGCGTCGCTACTGGGTAGTGAAACCCTCGCGACCCTTAGATGAGGCGTCCATTGCTTACCATCACATCACTCATTCTGAAATCGCCACTGCCCCGGACTTTGATGCCGTGCTGGATGAGCTCCTAGCGGTGCTGGCAGGGCGACTTGTGGTGGTACATTTTCGCAACATCGAACGCCCGTTTCTTGATGCTGCCGTAAAGGCACGACGGGGAGACGGGGTGATGTTCCCGATGATCGATACGATGTCGCTTGAAGCGCGCATGCATCGACAAACGTTATGGGCACGGTTTCGCCGTTGGTTAGGGCGTCCGCCTGTTTCGATTCGTTTAAATGCCAGTCGAGAACGCTATGGCCTGCCTGTCTATCAAGGACATCACGCGCTGGTTGATGCATTGGCGACAGCCGAACTGTTACAAGCGCAGATCAGTCATCACTACACGCCTGAAACGCAGTTGAAAGATATTTGGGTTTGAGCAGTGCAGCGTTATTTAACGCAAACGGGCAGCCATTTGGCTGCCCGTTTGCGATTCGGTGCAATGGTTAGCGATTCACATCATACCGCTTTAGGCTCGCTCATCAGCCCTTTGATAATGGCATAACATGCCACCAGCAAGATGATGGTGAACGGGAAACCGGTAGAAACCGCCATAGTTTGCAGTGCGGTCAGACCACCGCCAAGCAGCAACGCAATTGCGATAGCCCCTTCGATAATCGCCCAGAACACGCGCTGAGGCTTCGGTGCATCCACCTTGCCGCCTGCAGTAATGGAGTCGATAACCAGTGAGCCTGAGTCAGAAGAGGTCACAAAGAAAATAATGACCAGTAGAATCGCAACAAACGAGGTGATTTGTGACAGCGGTAGTTGTTCAAGCATGATGAACAGCTGCAGATCCACACCGGCGTCGCGCACGGCTTCAATACCTTCGCTAACGTACTGATCAATGGCGGTGCCGCCAAAGGTGGTCATCCACAGTACCGATACCACGGAGGGTACAATCAGTACCGAGACTAAGAATTCACGAACGGTGCGGCCACGAGAAACCCGTGCGATAAACATACCTACGTACGGGGACCAGGAGATCCACCAAGCCCAGTAGAAGGCCGTCCAGCCTTGGCTAAAGTTCGCATCTTCACGGCCGAACGGATTCGATAGAGCCGGCAGGTTAACGGCGTAGCTAATTAGGTTTTCAAAGAAGCCTGTCGCAATAAGCAGTGTTGGACCCACGGCAATAACGAAGAACAGCAGCAAAGCCGCCATGGCGATGTTGATTTTTGAAAGCAACTGAACGCCTTTGTCGACACCGGCCATAACCGACCCGATAGCAATAATCGTGATGCCGATGATGAGCAGAATCATCGTGATATCGCTTTCTGGTGCGCCAAACAAGTAGGTTAACCCTGCCGCTGCTTGAGTCGCCCCCAAACCAAGCGATGTCGCTAGGCCAAACAGCGTGGCAAAGACCGCCAGAATGTCGATTAAATGCCCCGGCCAACCCCAGACGCGCTCACCCAGAATTGGGTAAAATACCGAGCGCATAGACAGCGGTAGCCCTTTGTTGAACGAAAATAAGGCAAGTGACAGCGCTACTACTGCGTAAATCGCCCAGGGGTGAAGGCCCCAATGAAAGATAGTCGCTGCCATACCCAGCGCAGCTGCGCCTGCAGCATCGCCCTCCGCACCCGCTAATGGTGCCCAGCTACCTCCATCAAAAGAGGTACCAAAGTGGGTCAATGGCTCGTTAACGCCAAAGAACATCAGGCCGATGCCCATGCCCGCAGCAAATAGCATTGAAAACCAGCCCACATAGGTAAAATCGGGCTTTGCATCAGCGCCGCCGATGCGAATTTTACCGAGTGGCGAAACAATTAACCCAAGACACAGGATAACGAAAACATTGGCGGCAAGTATAAAGAACCACGCTAAATTACCGGTCAAGAAACTAAAAATGGCGTCATACACCGGTGCGATAGTGTCTTGTAGCGCGAGGGTTAATACGACAAACAGAAGCACCACAATCGACGAAATGGTGAATACCTTGCCATGTAAATCAAGGCTCACCCCCATCGTGGTGGTAGTGATGTTGTCTTGACCGATAACGTAATCGGTATCTATTAGATTCGCTGGGCCGTCAGGGGCGGGTATGCCCTCTGATACTGGCTCGTTTTGGGAGCGTTTTGGGTCAGGATTATCCACTTTAGCCTCTCCATGTTAAACAAAAACGGCTATGCATTCGAGGAGTACTATGTTTTGACATCAACATCGTTTTGACATCAACATCTCACTCCTAGCAAGCATTAGCTGGCGGGCGTACCATCCGTACAATAGCAAATATTGCTTAAGCTTTATTCAACGGGCTGCACACAGTCTTGATAATTAGCTTTTGCTAAAACGATATTTAGGCTGACAACAGAGAGCCGCAGCCCTCCGTTGTCCCTATCGCCAGACTGACGACATTAACTATTCAGCCACTGCTCGACGACATCTTGATTATCTTCAACCCACTGCTTAGCATTTTCGTAGGGGTCGCTGTCATCTTCCTGGTTCATCAGCATGACCTCACCCATCTGCTCGGGTGTCCACTCGAAGGCGTCAAGGATGGCGTAGGCTTCTGGCATGTCATCTTTTAGGCCTTGGCGCACCACCGTGTGAATCTGCTCAGCACCGCCATAGACATTTTCCGGGTCTTCGAGGTATTTCAGGTCGAAGCGGGCAAACATCCAGTGTGGTGTCCAGCCAGTTACGACGACATCCTCTTCATTGTTAATCGCGCTTGAAAGTGCTGCGGTCATGGTGGCACCGCTACCGCTACGCAGGCGCAGCCCGAGGTCATAGGTATCCACGACCTCTTCGGACAGCGCCATTAGGCCTGCACCGGGGTCAATACCGATGATCTCGCCGTTAAAGCTGTCGGCGTTGTCGTTTAGGTCAGCAATAGAATCGACATCTGTATAAGCCGGTACTACCAATCCCAGCTTGGTGCCATCCAAGTTCATGCCGAGATCTTCAATATTGTCACCTACACGCTCCATGTAGTCAGCGTGAGTCGTGGGTAGCCAAGCGGCGACGATGGCATCGGCGTCGCCAGTGGAAAGTGCTTGGAACATAGCGGCGGCAGAAAGCGACGTCAGCTCAACATCGAAACCAGCTTGCTCTAATACAGCAGCGACGACGTTGGTAGAGGCTACTTCAGACGACCACTCAACATAGGCAAGGTTGACGGTGCCCTGATCTTGGGCATGGGCCAGACTGCCAGCGGCAATGCCAGTGCCTGCAATGAGGGCTAATGAGGCGAGGCGGATGCGGTGATTCAACGTACGAGTTTTCATTCACTTGCTCCTTGGGGAAATAGTCGCGGCCTTAATCAATCGTGCGAGAAAGCGCCACAACCGTAGTAAACAGGTTCTCAAATGCACTTTATATAAGGATTTGAATGCACGACCAGCATGCGTATGCAAAAAGAGTGAATCAAGATGGCCTATAAACACAACGCGACTGTCGCTGCGTGACCTTTCATAGCTTGGTTCACTGTGAGCGGCGCGTTTTCCGTAGTGACTGAGTTAAACGGTCAAGTAGCATGGCCAGAATGACCACGGCAATACCCGCTTCAAAGCCATCACCGGGGCGTAGTCGCTGAATAGCGCGCCACACTTCGCTACCCAGGCCATCTGCACCAATCATGGCGGCGATAACCACCATCGAAAGTGCCAGCATAATGGTCTGGTTAATACCCGCCATCACCGTAGGTAGCGAGAGCGGAAGCTGAACCTTGAAAAGTTTTTGGCTGCGCGTTGCGCCATAGGCATCGGCGGCTTCAATAAGCTCAACCGGCACCTGGCGAATACCTAACGTTGTGAAGCGAATCGCAGGCGGCATCGAGAAAATTACCGTTGCAAAAATGGCGGATACAGAACCAATGCCGAAAAACGGAATGGCTGGTATCAGGTAAACAAAGGCAGGCATGGTCTGCATAAAGTCCAATATCGGCATGATCAATCGGTACAGCCGATTAGACAATGCCGCAGCAATGCCGACAGGCAATGCGATAACCACGGCAACCAGGGTTGCGAAAACCACCAGCGTGAGCGTCTCAATCATCGGGTTCCAGAGACCCAGATTCCAAATCAAGGCTAGCCCGGCGACTGAACCAATCGCTAAGCGAGCACCCGCTAGCTTCCAGCAGAGTAGGGCGATTAACCCAAGTAGCGCCCACTCAGGTAGCCACATCAAGCTATCGTTCAAAACATCAATGCCGGTTTGAGTAAAGCGGGAAATTGCCCGGGTGACGGCTGAATATTCGCTGGTCAACCAGGTCAGGCCACTTTCGATCCAATCGCCAAGGGGGATGCTTGGAATATCCATTACTGTTCTCCTGCCCGTGCTAATTCATCCAGTACTGCGCCCTTCACAACGACACCTAGCAACCGCCGCTGCTCGTCAATGACGGCGATGGGAAAGCTTTTATCGCTAAACATAGCGAACAGGTTTTGCAGGGGTTCCTCAGGGGGGACTTTGCGGAAGTCTTGAGTCAGGTGATCAATAATAGTATCTGACTTGGCATCAATCGCCTTGCTCGCCTCATCGGCCTCTAACAGGCCGATGAGGCGGCGGTCACGATCAGTGACATAAATTGAATCAATACTGTGGTCACGCATACGATGTAGTGCAGTGCGCGGGCCGTCGCTTTCGCGGGCGGTAGAGCGCACGGGGCGCATGGCGCTCTCGGCGGTTAATACACGCGAACGATCGACACCTTCGATAAAGCGGCGCACATAGTCATCAGCAGGTTGGGTTAATATTTCTTCAGGTGTACCAATCTGAACGACTTCGCCATCTTTAAGCAGCACGATGCGATCACCAATATTGAGCGCTTCATCTAAATCATGGGTAATGAAGACGGTTGTTTTCTGCATTTTAGATTGCAGTTGCAACAGCTCTTGCTGCATATCCTTGCGGATTAAAGGGTCCAGCGCTGAAAAGGCTTCATCCATTAATAGCACGGTGGAGTCATTCGCCAGGGCGCGGGCTAGGCCGACACGCTGTTGCATACCGCCGGAAAGTTGATTCGGATAAGCCTCTTCCCAGCCATCTAGCCCCACTTGGGTTAGCGCGTTTTGGGCAATTTGCTTACGCTCAGCTTTATCGACACCGCGGATTTCAAGCCCGAACTCGGCGTTTTGGCGTACAGTACGGTGTGGGAACAGTGCAAAGTTTTGAAAAACCATAGAAAAGTGGCGGCGGCGACACTCTAACAGCGCCTTTTCGCTTAACGTGGGAATATTCTCGCCATCAATGATTATTTCGCCTTCGGTGGTATCAATCAGGCGGTTCAAACACCGAATTAACGTTGACTTGCCAGAACCAGAAAGCCCCATAATGACGAGCAGTTCGCCTTCATAGACATCGAATGAGATGTTTGAAAGGCCTAACGTTTGACCAGTTTTCTCAAGAATTTCAGGGCGTTTTAAACCTTGGTCACGAAGTTCAAGGGCTTTTTTCGGCTGCTTGCCAAATACCTTGCTTAAGCCGCGAACCTGAATTTTGACAGGGCGTATCTCGTCCATCAGCGATGCCTTTTGCGTGAATGAGCAGCCTTGTGTCGTTGCTCAGCTCGCTTTCTGGTACCAGATGGCTTTCCCTGCAAACAGCGACACAAAACGGTTCATAATTAGAATTTAAGTTTTGGTTTGGTTATTTATTAATATTTATTATACATAAGTGGGCAGGGTGTGTCACAACGCCTCCTCCGCTAAACGTCAAAAGGTGTCACATGTGTCAGTTTTAACCCTTAGCAACAATTTTCTGGACATAGAATTAATCTGGTGTTTTTTATAAGATTTTGATTTTTATAAAAAAATTATATTTTTTGGTTTTTTGGTATGAGCTATGCAGTAGATTAAGCAGTTAATCGATATTTTGGCTAGAAGGAAGGTAAGACTAATGGATAATCAAGTTACCAAACGCCCCCGTGTTCTTACATTGTGCATGTTAGCAGCTACCGTTAGCACATTAGCCCTTGCTGGTTGTGGTAGCGATGAAGAACCCTTGCCGCCTGCCGAACAGCCAGAAACGATGGAACAAGATGCGACTTCCTCTACTGAACAGGCAACTACTGCAAGTGATGTTACCGCATCGGATACTACTTCTGACCCCATGATGAACGATGAGCCTGCAGCGTCAGATGACTCCGCCATGGGCGATCCTGGACTAAGTGATGAAGCAGCGGCATCACAAGAACCTATGCCCGGTGAAGAGTCTATGACCGGCGAAGGATCTATGCCCAATGAAGAGGCTAGCAATCCAGAAGATCCTGAAGAAACCCCAGGATTTGGTGAAGGTACTGACCCGATGCCAGGTGCTGATGAGAATGACGATGAGATGAATAGCGGCCAGTAATCGTTAACGCTCCCTACGATGATAAGCCGACCCAGCTGTCTGTTCCCTGCGGCTGCTCCACACGGTTTATCATCCTTTTCCCCCGCGCCAGCGGGGTTTTTTTGTGGCAAGGCTGGCTGGCTTTTTTCTTTCTGAACGCAAAAAAACCGCCGATTTGCTTTGTTTGATAAGTGCCTGACGATGACTCGACCCCAGTACTCCGAGCCGCCCTCGTCATTCCAGCATGCCCCGCCACTTCGTCATTCCCGCAGGCCCTTAGCGGGAATCCATGTTGACCTGGGAGGCTGCTGCAGGCCAAGGTCAAGGTGGATTCCCGATAACCCCACTCGGGAATGACGGTGCGGTGACTCGGGAATGACGGTGTGGTGACTCAGGAATGACGCGCGGTGCACGCTTTGGGAGGTGGCCTCTTTGCTATATGGGGCTAGGGGGTAATGCCAGTCAGCCTTAACTGACTGGCATTAATCCAACGTGTGCCCCATTTTTTGCATGTAGTGCATAGCCTGTCGGCATATACACAGATAGCCGGTCTCACTGGTTAGTGGCCGGCTATTTGCGTTAATTTATTCCTCGTTATCTTCCAAACGACGATAAAGCGTTCGTCGAGCAATACCCAGCACTTCAGCCGTACGCCGTTTATTGCCGCCGGTGGCCTCTAACACTTTGCGTATGTAGCGCTTTTCTACTTCTTCGAGGCTGGGCCAGCGGGTAGGTGCAGGTGCTGGCACTTGAGTGCCAGGTAACACTTCACCAGTAAGTGTCGGCGTTATTTCTGAGCCGTTATGTTGGTTAGCCTGTTCGCGTAAACGCTCTGGCAAATCTTGGTGCTGCAATATGCCTTCTTCGCTCAGCGTTACGGCTCGCATAATGGCGTTTTCCAGCTCGCGTACGTTGCCGGGGTAGGTGTAGTTCAACAGGCTATTTAGCGCTTCGGGCTCGATTTGTTCAATCTGCTTACTTTGCGCTTCGGCGTGTTTGTCGATTAATGCAAATACAAGATGCTCTATATCAGTGCCACGCTCACGCAGTGGAGGAATGCGCAGCGAGAACGTCTCAAGGCGATAGAACAAGTCACTGCGAAAGTTCTCTTGTTCGATCTCTTTTTCAAGATTGCGATGGGTCGCGGCAATGATGCGAACATCTACCGGCTCCTCACGCTCGCCGCCAACGGGTCGTACCGTCTTTTCTTGCAGCGCGCGCAGCAGTTTGGCTTGAAGATTAACCGGCATTTCGCCAATCTCATCCAAAAACAGGCTACCGCCTTGAGCGCTATGAAACAGACCCCGGCGCGCTTCGTTAGCCCCGGTGAATGCCCCTTTTACATGACCAAAAAACTCACTTTCCATTAGATCGGCAGGAATGCTGGCACAGTTAACAGGCACAAAGGGTGCTTCGTGGCGTTTGCTTTCTTGATGGATAGCGCGAGCTAATAGCTCTTTACCGGTACCGCTTTCGCCCAGAATCAAAATAGGTGCATCGCTTTTAGCCAGCCGAGATGCATCATGAAACAGAGACTGCATTGCTGAGCTTTTTCCGACAATGCCGTGAAACTGGCTCAACTCAGTATCGTGGGAGAGAGACAAGCGCTGGCGCTCTAAGACGCGGAAGACTGCCTCGCGAATGGCATCTAAATCCAATGGTTTAGTTAGAAAGTCGTCGGCACCCAGCTTTAGCGCCTCGACGGCTTGGTCAATGGTGCCAAAGGCAGTGATGACAATAATGCCCAGCTCGCTGCCGCTTTGACGCAGTTGCTGAAGTAGCTGAATGCCGGTCATTCCTGGAAGACGTACATCCGTAATCATCATCGCCACAGCTGTATGGCTTAGTAGCGCCAAGGCGTCTTCGGCACTGGGAACGCCTAGCGTGTCATAGCCCGCGTCGTTGAGCTCTTCTTCTAATAACTCACGTATAGCGGCGTCATCTTCCACTACCAATAAAGGTAAAAGGTGTTCCTGATGGGTCACAAACGTTTTCCTCAAGCGGATGCGGTTTCACTAAGGGGGAGCGTAATCTCGAATCCAGCGCCGCCAAGGCCGCTATCAAATACGCCAATCGTCCCGCCGTGGTCGTTAATAATGCGATGCACCATGGAGAGCCCTAAGCCACTGCCTTGGCCCACCGGTTTGGTTGTAAAGAAAGGATCAAATACTTGCTGATGATGCGATGCTGGAATGCCCGGCCCGTCATCTTCCACCCAGAGCGTTAACTCTTCACTGTATTGCTTGGCGCTAAGGCGTATACAGCTAACGTCTGGTGCTTGCGCTGCGTTGCGTAATAGATTGGTGAGTACTTGCACAATTTGCTGCCCATTGACCAATAGATGGGGGGTAGGGGAGGGAAGATCAATATCCAAGTGAATATTTCGCGGCTCCAGCTCCTCTTCCACGAGCTCACTGGCACTCAGAATAAGCTGATCCAACGCTTGCGTGTCTTTCTCTACGTTATGTTGTCTGCCTAGCTCCATTAATTGGCGGACAATTTGAACAATTCTTTCGACTTCGCCTCGGATACGGCCTAATCGTGCACGTTCGTCATCGCCAATGGTGTCCCTGCGGGCTAAGCGCTGGGCTTGGCCATTGATGACGGTTAATGGCGCGCCAATTTCATGGGCGACACCGGCCGCCAAAACGCCTAACTCCGCCAGCTTTTTAGATTTGCGCAGGCGCTTTTCTAATTCGATTTCGCGCTGCCGACGGGCATCAATATCGCGATCTTTTTCTGCCATGGCATCTAGCATGCCGTTCAAGCCAGATGCTAAGCGGCGATATTCCGTCGGGCCATCTACCGTAGCCCGTTGGCTGCGGTCGCCATCTTCCACAAGTAACATCACGTGCAAAAGACGGTTGAGCGGTCGTTCTATATAGTGCCTAAAGCCCCACCAAATGCTAAAAACAATACCGGCCGCTCCGATCACGAACACCAGAACTGCCACAATGCTGATAAAACCCGTGTAATTTTCGATGCCGGTGTTAAGTCGGTTTACTTGCAGAACACCTTTCACCATGCCGTTTTGCGCCCGCAGCGGAATCAATGCTGAGTAGTACGTCCAGCCTTCCTGCTGGCGGTAATTGCTGTACAGATCATCTTGTTTGATAACCTGCTGAATTTCATCCGGCGAAAACAGGTCCTTGCCCAGACCAAGGCCATAAACTTCCCGGCCTTGGGTGTCGAACACATAAGCACCATAGATACGATGGAAGGAAAAAGCGGATTGCAACGCTTCTCCTAGTGGGGTGTCGCTATCACGAGTGACGGCGTAACTCAGTGATGTGCCCAGTGCACGGGTGATAATCTCAACTTCGGTTTGCAGCTTGGAGCGCACGTTATCTTCTAGCGACTTGATAGCCACTAGGCTAAAAACCACTAGAATGACAAACAGTGGCACGATGACCGTCAAAATAATTAAATTACGTAGTCGCATCAGGTATCCGTGATGAGTACCGGCTGTTCAGCAGTGAACAGCATTGGCAGCGTGCATAGATAGACAGTATAAATAAATAGACAGCATCAATAGGCAGTATAAAGAGTCGCGGTTCAGATAACGTTAGTGTGGGTTAATTAACCACCTGCAAACGGTAAAGGCTGCCCTGACCACCATCGGTTAGCAAATAAATGGCGTCGTTGGGACCTTGGCGCACATCGCGAATGCGCCCAATGTGGCCGTCAAGAATAACCTCTTCATCCACCACGTTGCCGTTTTCCAACTGCAGACGCAGTAATGTTTCGCTGGCTAAACCGCCAGCTAATAGCTGCCCCTGCCAGTCTCCAAACGCACTGCTGGTGACTTCGGTAAGACCCGAAGGCGCAAAACGGCCTTCAAAGCGGTAAACCGAGTCGACCATGCCGGGCTTCGATTCGACGCCAATCGGCTCATTAGTCCGGTAGTCATTCCCCAGGCTAACCTCTGGCCAGCCATAATTGCTGCCTGCTTTGATGTGATTAAGCTCATCGCCTGTGCGCGGGCCATGTTCGGTCGCCCAGGGTTCTCCATTGCTGCGTACGGTCAATCCTTGAATATTACGATTGCCCGTGGAGTAAATTTCATCCAAGGTGCTATCAGCGCCCACGAAAGGGTTATCGTCAGGAACACTGCCCGTATCCGTTAGGCGCAGCGTCGAGCCTGCATGATCATCGCTTGCCTGGGCACGGGATGGGTTAACGCCGCGGTCACCAATACTCATTAATAGCGTGCCGTCTGTTAGCCAAGCCAAACGCGAGCCGTAATGACGGCCGGGTGACGAGGCGCGATCCTGTTCAAAAAGGTGCTCGATCTCACCGAGGGAATCCCCTTGCCACTTAACCCGTGATAGTGCTGAGCGACTGTTATTGCCGTCTGGTTTGCTCCAGGTGAAATAAATCCAGTCATGTTCACCGTCACCAAAGGAAGGGTGCAAGGTGATATCGAGAAGCCCACCTTGCCCTTGGTGGCTGACCGTGGGCATTCCTTCGAGCGTTTGCTGGTTACCTTCTTGATCTACCAGGGTGAGTTGACCACGGCGTTCGCTGACTAAAAAACGCCCGTCAGGCAAAAAAGCGACTGCCCAAGGGGCGTTCAAGCCACTCGCCACCCGTTCAAGTGACAAGGTCATTTGATCGGTTTCGATCGCATCGTGAACCATTTCTGCTTGAGCATTGCTAACAGTGCCCGCCAACATTAACCCGCCAATAGCTGCCAGAAACCAACGATGAGAAGGCGTCGTTAACACTGCTAGGCGTGCTTGTGATTGAGGTTGACGCATCATGGTCACTCCTGTCGTCGGGGCCTTCGATGATCATGATGATCATGTTCCATGCCTAGCAGTGACTACTTAAAGCGAGCGGGGTTCCCTGTGTTGCTATATATCCGGCGGGCTAAATCAGACGGGCTATATCAAAAACGCTACATCAGAAATGCCAGTAGTATCGGTAAATACACTAGGGCAAGCAGCGTAGAGCAAAAAACGAGGCTGGCGACATAGGCCGGTTCGCGCTGGGCACGCTGGGCGAACAAGTAGTTAAACACTGCCACAGGCATGCACATTTGTAGCACCAGAATGCTTTGTGCCAGTGGGGGCAGGCCAACCCAACCCGCAATTAGCCACGCTGCCCCAGCGGCAAGGGGGATACGTACTAGGCTAAAACCGATGCCGGAACGCAGGCTTTTTACCTGGATGCTGGCTAGGGAAACACCGAGCGTGATCAACATAAGTGGTACGGTGAAACCAGACATTAAGTCGACCGTATTGGCTAACCAAGGGGGCAGTGATGTGTCGGTTAACAGCAGCGCCATTGAGATTAAAATGGCATAGACGGTGGGCGTTTTAAGCAGCGTTTTAGTCGGGCTTCCGTTGCTATTGAGAACAGCCCCTAAGGTGAACTGAAAGAGCGAGACCGTCACCATCACTGTAATACCGTAGGCAAACCCTGCGCTGCCAAAGGCATACAGAACAACGGGTAGTCCCATATTGCCGGTGTTGGGATACATCATCGGGGCAAGTAATACGCGCCAACTGCGGCGCAATAGTTTGGCGACCACAAAGCTCGCCGCGCCCATGGTAAGTATCACAATAGCCGTGGCAAACATCATCTGCCCAAAGCTATTGGCATCAATATTAGCCCCAGAAAGTGAGGCAAGCACCAGCGCGGGTGTGCCGATGTTAAACACCAAACGAGTAATGAAATCGACGGGGTAGGGATGCCCTAAGCGTACCCATAGATATCCCAGCCCAGCACCGGCGAGTACCGGCGCCATCACGGCAAAAAGTTCGGCGAGCATTACCATTCCTTGACGATGATTAGCGGCTCATTGTCGTTAATTAGGCCGCTAACTGGCAAGGCGAATTGGTTATTCAGCGTTAGCGGTGGTGTGGTTGGTTTGCCAAGCAGCCGGAACTTGCTCGCGTAAAAAATCGAGCAGTGCGTTAACTCGGCGCGAATGGTGGCCATAAGCGTACAACATGGTGATTGGCAGTGGGGCAGGTTCCCAGCCAGGCAAGCAGCTGACTAAATCACCGGGATGATGCTTCTCGCGTTTTTCAACCACCCAGTGGGGCAGCAGCCCAATGCCTTGACCATAAGCAATGGCATCAATTTGAAGCACCGTTAGATCGACACGCAGCCGCGAACGGGGCGCATTAAACAGAAAGTCGTCGTGATGAGCATGGTGGAATAGCAGGCCGCTAGAAGCACTATCGAGTAAATCAATCCACGCGTGTGATTCTAGCTCGCTTGGGTGCTGAGGGTAACCAGCGCTGGCAAGATAGCTGGGGTTGGCATAAAGGCCGCGAGTCAAGTGCCCTAAGCGCTCCTGATTGAGACCGCATTCGTGGGTTGCCCCTAGCCAGATGTGCACACTGTTACTGTGCATTTTAGTGGGCGGAGATTCTCGCGTGTGGAGGGTTAATTCCACCTTGGGATAGCGGGTTAAAAATGCATCAACGACGCCTGCCATCCAACCTCGTGCTAATGCCCCGTGAACTTCCAGTGTTACTTTTCCGCTGATTTCCTCACGCAGTTCTGCCAGCGCTTCTTGGCTATGTGCCGCCATCGCTAGCAGTTCTGTGCAGTAGTTATGAAATAGCAGACCTGCTTCCGTAGGAATCAGCCGATTGGCTTGCCGCCTGAGCAGTGGCTGGCCCAATCGTGCTTCTAACTGACTAATACGGCGACTCAGTGTCGATTTAGCAAGTCCTAGCTTTTGTGCGCTGCGCGTTAGACTACCGGTAGTCATCACATCGGCAAAGGCGGCGAGTTCATCAAAATCGTACATGGTCGGGGCCACTGGGCAACAATTGAAACGCTATTGTGCCATTTAATGATGTTAATGAAAATAATTGGCATTTGTGTTCCGGATGGCTGAACGCACTGTGCGACCTCTTTGTGTAAGAATTATGCAAAAATACGAATGTTAATGATTCGTATTTGATTGCAAGTGCTCTTTCACACTAAAGGAACCCTGCTATGTCTTCTCGTTTGCGTCGCACGCTATTGGCCGGTGCTATCTCTTCATTGGCCAGTAGTGCCGTGTTGGCACAAGAAACACCTCGGCTAGATGATGTTGTGGTTACCGCATCGGGGTTTGAACAGCAAATTTCCAGTGCGCCTGCTTCTATTAGCGTTATTTCTCGGGAAGAGCTTGAGCGTGGACACTATCAAAATGTCACCGACGCGCTGCGCGACGTACCGGGTGTGATCGTTACCGGTGGCGGCGCAGGTGACCGTGGCAATGATATTTCAATTCGTGGCATGCCTTCCCAATACACCTTGATTTTGGTAGATGGGCGTCCGCAAAACTCTCGGGAATCACGCCCGAATGGCAGCGCTGGGTTCGAGCAGGACTGGCTCCCCCCACTCCAAGCGATTGAGCGTATTGAAGTAGTGCGTGGGCCAATGTCGACGCTCTACGGCTCAGACGCTATCGGTGGGGTGATCAACGTAATTACTCGCAAGGTGGCCGATGAGTGGCACGGTAATGTGCAGCTCGACACGGTGCTACAAGAAAACAGCAACTCGGGAGACAGCCGCCAAGCGAATTTCTACCTAAGCGGCCCGTTAGTGGGTGACCGGTTAGGCCTGCAACTTTATGGGCGTGCCTCAGAGCGGGATGAAGATGATATTTTGAACGGCTACGAAGAGAAAAGCCTGCAAAGTCTAACCGCACGGCTAAACTTCGCCGCTAACGATAATCACGACTTCACCGCCGAAGCTGGCGTTACCGAACAGGATCGTTACTCGCGGGTAGGGCGGTCTGGTGCTGCTGAAGGGTGTCGAGGTGGTTGCACCGACAGTATCGGCGAATACACCAACACTCACGTTGCGGTTACCCACAGTGGCCGCTTTGACTGGGGTACCAGCGAGACCTTTGTGCAGCGTGAGCGTAGCGACAACAAATCCCGCGATATTGAAATTACCAATACTACCGCTAAAACCAGTGCAGTGATCCCACTAGGCATGCACCTAGTGACTGTTGGCGCGAGCTACGAAGAGGAGTCGCTGAACGATACCACCACCAACCGAATATCTGATCGGACTGAAATCGAAAATAGCCAGCGGGCGCTGTTTGTAGAAGATGAGTGGATGCTGACCGACACCTGGGCGTTGACCGGTGGCTTACGCGTCGATGACGACGATAACTTCGGCAGCCACGTCAGCCCGCGCCTGTACAGCGTTTGGAATGCAACACCGGACTGGACCCTTAAAGGGGGCGTTTCAACCGGTTATCGCTCGCCAAGCCTACGTGAAATCACTCCCGATTGGGGACAGGTCAGCCGTGGTGGCAATATTTACGGTAACCCGGACCTTAAACCTGAAACGTCGCTTAACAAAGAGATTGCACTGCTCTACGCCAATGAGGCAGGTCTAAGCGGCAGTTTGACGCTGTTCCACAACGACTTTGAAGATAAAATTACGCGTATTGCTTGCCCTGTCGATATCTGTACCGATGGCCCTAATGATTTTGGCAGCGACCCTACTTATCGCGTCAACGTGGATGAGGCGATTACGCAAGGGGTAGAAGCCAGCCTAGCAGCGCCGTTGACAGATGCAGTGTCGTTAACGGCTAGCTATACCTTCACTGACTCCGAACAGAAAAGTGGTCAATATGCTGGTGAGCCTTTGACGCAGCTACCACGCCATCAGGTCTCGGCTACACTTGACTGGCAGGTCAACTCGCGACTCAGCCAATGGACAAAAGTGAGCTACCGTGGCGAAGAGAGCCAGCCCACTACCGGCCCATCAAGTAGTTCTGTGGTGGCACCTTCCTACACCTTTGTTGATGCAGGAATAGGCTACAAGCTCAACGATAGCACCACGGTGAACGCGGGTATCTACAACCTATTTGATGAGCGCATTACTTACGAAGAGTACGGCTACGTAGACGATGGACGCCGTGTTTGGTTGGGACTGAATGTCGCGTTCTAGTACCTGTTTGCTATTAAACGTTGCGGCCACCTGATTAGGTGGCCGCTTTTTTGAGTGAACCACGTATTTATTTACGGATATTTATTTACGGATATTGGACTTGGGCAGGCTGCGTATTTCGTTTGCTAAGCTGAAGTACGCTTATCATCAATGCTGGCAGGAACGTCACCGTCACGATGGAGGCTCCCAGCAAGCCAAATAAGACAATCGCCCCGACACCACGGTAAAGTTCGGTGCCTTCACCGGGTAAAAATACCAGCGGCGAAAGCCCGCACAGGGTTGTCAGCGTGGTAATCGCAATTGGGCGCAGGCGGGTTTGTACCGCTTGAGACACGGCTTCCTGAACGGATAGCTGCTTATCGTGTAGTCGCCGCCGAGCCTGGTCGACCACCAGGATGGGGTTATTCACCACGGTTCCCATTAATATCAAAAAGCCCAGCATAGTAATCATATCGAAGGGCTGACTTAGTGGAGCGATGCCAATGAGTGGCAGTAGGCTGCCCACTGCATTCATGGCTGCCAGACCCATAATGCCACCCACCACGCCCAAAGGAATGGAGGTAAGGATCAGCAGCGGGTACCCCCAGTGAGAGAAAATCGCTACCAGTAGCAAATAGACAATCACAATGGCAATCAAGAAGTTGCTCATTAATGCTTCCCGCGTGGCATTTAACTGATCACTCGCTCCCGAAATCGAAATATCCACCGCCGATGGTAGTAGCCCTTCATGGCGAAGTCGCTCCAGCATTCGCTCTGCCTGTTCAACTCCTGCTTCCAGGGCAATGCTGGGTGGTGGGATGACATTCAGAGTCACCGTTCGGCTACTATCGACCCGGCGAATAACGCTGGTGTCCATAGTTTCATCAATGCTGGCGACGGCAGAGAGCGGCAGCGTCGCGCCGCTGGGGGTATGGAGCAGAAGGTTGGGTAATTGGTCCAGAGGTAGCGACCGCTGGGGACCATAAAGATAGATATCGATCTTCTCGTCATCGAGAAAGAAGTCATCCACATAGGCACCTTCGGTGAGTGCGGCGACTGAAAAGCCGACATCTCCTGCCGCTAAGCCAAGCGCTGACGCCTGCGCCCAGTCTGGGCGAATTTGAATCAGCGGCTGATCCAACGACAGCGAAGAGGGCTGGCTCTGAATGCGCGGATTGCCAAACTCATTGCGGGCTTCTCGGTAGAGGTTATTGGCGGCTTCATAAACGGTCGCCAAATCCGGGCCGGCGATATCCAGGTTGATACTCCGCGTGCCGCCATCGTTACTGGAAATGATCGAGCCTTTCGAGGCAAACGCGCGCATTCCTGGAAAGCGCTCGTAGTAGCTGGTAAGTGCGTCCATTAACGCTTCGATATCACCAGGGTCAGCTGCTTCCGCGACGATAAACAGCCGCGTCGGGGCGACTCGCATGTTCATATAGGCCAGCGGTGGCACCTCAGTGTCGCCTGCTAAAAAAGCCGCTGGGTCAGCGCCTACATGAGGTAAAAAGTAATCCTCTACCTGCGCGGCGATTCCCGCCATCTCCTGCAGGCTATAGCCTGGCGGTGGGCTCATCACCGCAAAGGTTTTAGGTTCCTCGCCTTCGGGTAAGTACTCGGCGGGAGGAGTGAGTACCAAGAGAGTCCAGCCGCTGATCACTACCGTGGTTACCAGGATCGCTCCGCGCCGAAAAGGGGTGGCGATCAATCGCTCAAGCCGTTCCCCAGCCCACGAAGGGGGAGAGGCCGCAGGGCTATCCTCATGCTCGTTGCGCATCGAAAAATTAAAGCGTGAACAGAGTGACGGCACCAGGGTAACTGCCACCAGCATTGAGGCAAAAATAGCGGCAGAAACCGCAATGGCCACGTCAGAGTACAGTTGCCCAGCTTCTTCTTCGATAAACAGAATCGGTAAGAACACCAAAATGGTGGTGGCCGTTGATGCCAGCGTCGCGGGCCATACTTCCTGCACGCCGCGTAGCGCCGATTCAATGCGGTCGAGGCCTAAACGGCGGTATCGCTCAATATTTTCCAACACCACAATGCTGTTATCGACGCTCATGCCAATGGCAAAGGCAATGCCTGCCATGGAAATTACGTTAATCGTGCGCCCCGTGAGCATCAGCCCTAAAAAAGCAGCAATGGTGCAGAAGGGGATGCCAATAACGCCAATAAAGGTGGCGCGAGCGGAGCGCAAAAACAGATACATCACCAACGTTGCAAAGGCCGCCCCGAGTAGCAGATTGCTCCATACATTACTGACGGAAGCTTCCACATAGCGCACATCATCGGCAGTCAGCACCATTTCCATACCCGCCGGGCGCAGAATGCTGTCGTTAATAGCTGCCATTTCTTCTTCAATGGCGTATTTGATATCGATGACGTTAGCACCGCTTTCCCGCCGCAGGTCCATACCAATGCCCGGTTGGCCGTTATAAAACGATAGCTGGCTTAAGCGAGACTGCCCCTGGCGGACCTCGGCAACGTCGGCAAGCCGCACGATGCTATCGCCCTGGCGAGCGACAACCAGCTGCGCCAAGGCTTCAGCATCATCAAAGCGGCCCAGCGTGCGTATCAGGTAGCGGCGTTTACCGGCTTCTAATTCACCACCGGAGATATCCCGGTTACGCTGGGTGATGGCGTCGCGTAACTCGGTAAGTGAAACCCCGCGCTGAGCCAGCGCGCCAGGATCGACCAAAATTTGTAGCTGCCGCTGAGCGCCGCCATTGACGCCGACTTCCGAAACGCCTTTAACGCTTTCCATGCGGGGCCGCACACGGTCGTCGATAAAGTCGCTCATCAGTTGGATATCTAACGCCTTAGGGTTGCCGGGCAGCGTACCCACGTGAAAGCGCAAAAACGCGTCTGTCGAAAAGGCGGCAGAAACAATCCGTGGCTGGTCCACATTGGTGGGATATGACGATACTTGGCTGAGCGCGTTATTGACTTGAATTAGCGCAGCCGTCATATCCACGCTAAACGGGAATTCAAGCTCAATTTCAGCGCTGCCGCTTTCGGCCATCGCCGTCATGCGGGTAAGATTTGGCACATTGCGCAGGTACTGCTCCTGCTCAATGAGGATCTCTTTTTCGATATCCTGAGGTGTCGCTCCCGCCCAGCGCGTTTCGACCGTTATTGTGCGGGCTTCAATATCGGGAATCATCTGAACGGGGATGCGCAGCGTGGCGGCAATGCCCAGCAGCAGGAAAATTAGCGCGATAACAGTGACCAGCGTTTGCTGGCGCAGTAGGGCTGCAAACATTACTCGCTCCCCGCTGCGATATCCTCAACACTGACACCTTCGACCAGCGATTCATTACCCCGAATGACCACCTGCTCATCACCGGCGAGACCCTCGATAATTTCCACACGGTCGGCAAAGTTAATACCCAACTGCACGCGTTGCTCAGTAACCTGATAAGTGTTGTTTTCGTTAGGTGTGGCGACCCACACGGTGATTCGCCCGTCTGGGTAGCGGCTTAACGCATCGCGGGGAACCGTCAGCCCATCGCTGCCGGTCGACGCCCGCAGCACGGCATCCACTGCATTACCTGGGTACAGTGAAGCTGCTTCGGGCACATGGGCGCGTAATAGAAATGTGCGGGCGCTGGGGTCACTGATCGGCACTAGGGTGGCGATAGTGGTCTCGTGGGTTTGTTGACCCGCACGTAGAGTGATAAACGCTTCGTCTTGAACGGCGGCATAAAAGGCTTCGGGCACCTGAAAGTCAGCGCGCAGTTCATCAAGGTTAACCAGTCGCGCAACGCTATCTCCAGGCGTGACCCACTCACCGAGATTGACGCTGCGAGCGCTGACGACACCATCAAAAGGGGCGTTAATTGCATGGCGAGCCAGTAAGGCGTTTAAACGTGCTTGCTCCGCCGTTAAACGCGAGCGTGCGGCGCGGGCCACGTTAACGGCACTACGGCGAGCGCTCGCTTCAGTCGCCGCGATGTTACGCCCCACGCCCACCGATTCCGCTTCTCGCAGTAGTCGTTCTGCTTCCGCTAGTGTGGCCTGGGCCTCCTGCTCTGCGGCAGCCGCCGCTGCTACGTCAAAACGAGCCAGATCGTCATCCAGCGCGATTAGCGTGTCTCCCTTGGCGACGTGGTCGCCAGGATTAACCGCTACCTGAATAATAAGCCCTGCTACTGATGCTGAGAGGAGGGCATCTTCCAGGGAGTTTACGGTGCCGACCAAGTTTGTTTCGGTATAAATTGGCTCGCGGTTGACGGGCGCCAGCTCAACCCTGGGGGCTGATTGCGCGAAAGACGCGCTAGAGAGCATTAGGCCGCAGAGCAACAGTAGAACCAAGGCAAGATAGCGGACGAGCGGGTGCGCGGTCATGACAGACAGTTCCCTAATCAACATCGAATTCGCGGTTAAGCGGGCGTAAAAAAGCCCTGGCGCATGGCCAGGGCAGTAAGTCAGCATTGAAACAGTAAATAGAACCTTCTAGCTAGTAGCGTTTAGAACTCGTAGCGTGCAGAGAGCCACAGTCGACGTCCCTCTTCGCTGTTGGCATACACATTGCCAAAGCTAGTGCCGTCACCGTAAGCGCGATAATCGACAAAGTCTTTATCGAACAAGTTGTAGATGGTGGCACTTACGTTAAATTGCTCGGTAAATGCGTAGCTGCCGCCTAAGTGGAACAGTGAATAGGCTTTGAAGTCGCCTAGGTCGTCGAAAGAGGGCGCGCCCCTAACGCTTTCACGGTTACGGTAACGTTCGCTGCGGTACTCGGCGGAAAGCCACGTGTCCAACTGAGGCGTGGCTTGCCAGCGCAGCGTGGCATTGAATGCATGCTCCGGGGTATCGGTCAGCGGTTCGCCCCGATTGTTACCGCTTTTCTGTTCGCTATCGGTGTAAGTGTAGTTGGCCGATAAGCGCCAATCTGGCGTGAACTGATAGCTGGTAGAAAGCTCGACACCCTGGGTAACGGCTTCATCGATATTGACGTCTTGGCTATAGACGCCGTCGGGTACCAGCGGGTTGTTCTCAACAACAATGTCGTTGCCGCTGGCTATTTTGTCATCGAACTCGTTATAGAACAGCGTGGCGCTAGCGGTGAAGCCTGCCAGGCTATCGTAATGTGCGCTAATTTCACTGCTAGTACTGGTTTCCGGTTCAAGGTTCGGGTTGCCGATAGTGAGTATGGTGCCCTGGCCCGTGACGCCATTGATACCCGCATGCAGGTCATTCAGCGAGGGCGTTTTGTAGCCTCGGCTGACGCCGCCTTTCAGTGTCCAGTTTGGCGTCGTGTTCCACACCAAATAGCTACGTGGGCTGAACTGGCTGCCAAAAGCATCATGATGATCGTAGCGGCCGCCAAGTGTTAGCGCCAAATCGTCACGTAGCATCCACTCATCTTCTGCAAAGAGCGACCATGTGGTTTGCTCAAAGGTCTCATTGGCTAACCCATCGTCGAGCTTAGCATCCCACCACTGCAAACCCACCGTGGTCATGTGGTCGCCTAGCGGCATAACATATTTGCTGTCTAACACTGTATTGGTGGTTTCTAGCTCGCGAGGCGCGCCGCCCACGATGCCAGGGAAACCGTCATAGGCAACGCCATTTTCACCAGGAATCGTACGGCCTTTAGTTTCTGTGGTGTTGCGCATCAAACTGGATTCGAGCGTGCCTGATGCAAAGCGTCCAGTGTGACCAATAGCAACCTGCTGACGCTCAAAACGCAATTCGTCGGCGTAGCCATTGGCGGCGCCAGGATCTGGCGCGCAGCTACGGGTGCGGCCATCTAAAGTACCGAGCTGGCATTCGTCATTGTTATAACGCTGTCGATTAACTTCACCATCCAGCCAAAGGTCGTGATCGGCATTGGGTGTCCAGGTTAACTTGCCGCCCAGGTTATAGGTATCGCCTTCAACGGGGCTGGGGCCGCGCTGGCTAACGTCAATGGGGTTGCCGTTGCCGTCAGTGTAAGTAAGCTCTGATGCATCCCGCTCGTATAAGCGACCACGCACCTGAATGCCTAGTGTGTCTTGAATAAGCGGGCCGCTGGTGTACAGGTTGATTTCGCGGCGATCACCGAAATCACGATCTTCATTAAATGTGTTTTCAACGCCTATGGAGCCAACCCACTCACGGTCTACTCGACGAGTGATGATGTTGATTACCCCGCCCATGGCGTCAGAGCCATATAGCGTCGACATTGGGCCACGAATGACTTCGATACGTTCAATACTGGAGACAGGCGGGAAGAAGCTAGTAGACGTTTCGCCAAACCCGTTAGGCGTGACGCTGCCAGCCGCGTTCTGCCGGCGGCCATCAATAAGAATCAATGTATAGTCGCTAGGCATCCCACGAATACTGATATTGCGGCCCCCTGTTTTGCCGACAGACCCACCAACATCAACACCTTCTACATCACGTAACGCATCAGCCACGCTGGTAATGCGCTTGCGCTCCAGTTCTTCACGAGAAACGACGGAAATACTGGCAGGGGCATCCACCAGTGCCTGCTCAAAACCGCTTGCAGATACAACAATATTGTCTAGTTGTTCTGATTCTTGAGCTAAGGCCGCGGTGGCGGTGACGCTAAGAGCGACGGCGCTGGCTAACGCGGTGCGAGTGAAGCGTGGCATGGTGATCCCCTGAGATGAAACTTATTTGCTAATGAAAACTGTTATCAATCAAGGTGGTGATTCTAAGAAGAAAAGTTCCCATATGCGAGTTTGTTTCATCGAACATTGTGTTGCCGAATGTCGAACAATGTTATGAGAAAAATATACCTTTATAAGGTTGCTGGATGGCTAATTGAGCAGGTGTTGCAGTATCTGGAACGTTCGATTCGTTGGAATAATAATGCAAGTGCTTTTGAGAATCGTTATTATCATTACCACAAACTCTCAGGAGCGTTACTTATGGGTTACTCATCGCTGCGCAACGGACTAGTCGGTATTGTGGTAGGCGGGTTATTGGTAGGCGGGTCGTTGGCAAGCGTTGCTCAGGCGCGCACGCTGGATACCGCATACGGAGACGTTGACGTTAGTGATGCGCCAAAGCGTGTTGTCACTCTGTATGAGGGTGCGTTAGATGCTGCTTTGGCTGCTGGCGTGACACCCGTTGGCGCGGTCACTACCCGCGGTGGTGATAATGTTGCTGAGTACGTGGAAGCCCACTTTAATGGCGAGCGCCCTGAGATTGTCGGCGTTACACGTGAAATCAATATTGAAGCGGTTTTGGCCCAGCAGCCCGATTTAATTCTGGCCGCCGCCCAGCTATCGGAAGAGCAGTACCAGTTGCTATCGCGCATTGCGCCCACTGTGGTGCCGCATACTCAACCGTTAGCGTTTGATAATTGGCAAGCGGAAGCGCGGCTTTATGGGCAGGCGCTCAATCGTGAAGCGGAAATTGACGATGCCATTGCAGCCGTCGATCAACGTATTAGCGAATTGGCCGCCGCGATTGATGATGCGAACGCAGGTGGCACTGCTGTGCTGGCTCGCTGGATGCCCAATGGCCCGATGGTGATGTCCAAAGAGCTGATCGCCACTGGCCTATTGGCGCAAGTGGGGTTAGAGGTTCAGGATGCGGGTCTGGTTGCTGAAGGTCACCCCCATAGCGATATACTCAGTCTTGAAAATCTTTCCCAAGTGGATGGCGATTGGCTGTTTCTGGCTACGCTTAACGCCGATGGCCAAGCGGCGTTAGATGCCGCCAAGCAAAGCTCCGCCTTCACACGTTTGGACGTGGTTAAACAAGATCAGGTCGTGCCGGTGAATGGCCAACTGTGGAGCAGTGCCAACGGCCCGCTGGCCGCTCAAGCCATTCTGGACGATATCGAGAACGCATTGTTGCCGTGAAAGATGCCGTGACATCACTATCTAACGCAATGGGCGGCGCCAGTCGGCGCTATGCTCCCCGTACATGGATGCTTATTCTGCTCACCGCCCTTGTGGCGGTGAGCGTCGTTAGTTTACTAATTGGGGCTGGCGAGGTGGGGCCCCGCCGAGTGTTGGGTTTGCTGCACGGCGTAAGCGACAGTGAGGCGCAGTTTATCGTCTGGGAGCTCCGCGCTCCGCGTACCTTAATTGGCATTGTGGTGGGTATTGCGTTGGGCGTTGCCGGGGCGCTGCTACAAGCCATTTCCCGCAACCCGCTCGCCGAGCCGGGTCTGCTGGGGGTAAGCGCAGGGGCGGCCTTTGCGGTAGCACTGGCACTGGTGCTAGGGGCTAGCGCTGCCACGCTACGTATTTCGGTTGCCCAGTTAGGAGCACTGATCGGTTGTGTTTGTGTCCTCAGCGTGGCGCGTTTTCGCGGAGTGGGAAATGACCCCGTGCGTTTAGTGTTGGCGGGGGCGGCATTTTCTGGGTTGTTAGGCTCGCTCACCTCATTAATGCTGCTGTACGACCAGCGCGCTGCAGATGAA
The DNA here is from genome assembly GCF_024182575.1 of Halomonas sp. MS1. Classification (NCBI taxonomy): domain Bacteria; kingdom Pseudomonadati; phylum Pseudomonadota; class Gammaproteobacteria; order Oceanospirillales; family Halomonadaceae; genus Halomonas; species Halomonas sp. MS1. The sequence goes on along the minus strand of NZ_CP098926.1, from coordinate 360,701 downwards.
ATTCGGTTTTGGGTGATAGGCAGCCTAGCGGGAAGACGGCTGGATGATCTTGTGGCGGTGCTGCCGAGCTTACTAGTTGCTGCCATCGCGGTGGTTATCATGGCGCGGCCACTGGCGGCGCTGGCGCTAGGCGAGCGAGCGGCGAGTGGCTTGGGGCATCACCCCACGCTGATCCGCTGGGTAGCCGTAGGTTGTGTGGCACTGCTGGTTGGCGCGGCGACTGCGATTGCCGGGCCGATCGCCTTTGTAGGGCTGGTGGTGCCATTTGTAGCGCGTGCGTTTGCAGGACCCGATATTCGCCGCACGCTGTGGTTTTGCCTGCCGATAGGCCCATTGATTGTGCTCTCGGCGGATATTATCTCGCGTGTTGCCGTCGCACCTTCCGAGCTGCCATTGGGGGTGCTTACCGCGCTATGTGGCGCGCCGGTATTGATTGCCGTGGTGCGTGCTAAACGGTTACCCATGCTGTAACGCTTTTTTTAACACCCTGCCGCCCAGGCGTCTTGGTGTCATCTTGGTGATGTGTTGATATGAAAATAATGGCGAATCATCCGCCTTTAACGGATGTTGTCACTCCCAGCCATGTTTTAAACAATGTTCCAACCCATGCCGCAGAACATGCCTGCAGCGTGACAGCGCCGGAAGGCTACTGGCATATTGCGCTACCCCGTTGGGGCTATAGTTTTCTGCTCGAAAAGCGCGCGCTAGCGGTCAATATTGGTTTGTTGATTGCGTTGCTGGCATCTTGCCTGCTCTATCTAAGCTTAGGTAGCGTACCGCTGGCGCCCAGTGCGGTGATTCCTGCCGTATTAGGTAAGGGCGACATGATGACGGCCTTTATGGTTCAGGAGCTGCGTTTGCCTCGTTTGGCCGCTGCTTGCTTTACCGGAGCGGCGTTCGCACTTTCAGGTATTTTGATGCAAACCCTGGCACGCAATCGCCTAGCCACGCCCGGCATTATCGGTATTGATAATGGCGCAACGGCGTTTGCGGTGGCCTCTATTGTAGGCATGAGCGTGTCTATTGCGCCGCCCGCGATGGCATTGGCTGGGGCAACAACCGCCGCCGTGCTGACCTTTGGCCTCGCGGCAGGCAGTGGCACTCAGGGTTATCGGTTTATTGTCGCGGGCATTGGCGTGGGAGCGGTGTTTGGTGCTGTCACTCAATTAATGCTGGCGCGGGTAGCGATTGACACCGCCAATGCCGCCTACCCATGGACAGTAGGATCACTCAATGCCCGCCCCGGCGGCGCAGTACAACTGTTAGGAATTGGCTTGGCATTGGGGATTATTGCCGCCTTGGCGCTGGCGCGTTCACTGACGCTGCTGCGCTTTAAAGATGCCACCGCCAGCGGTCTCGGACTTCGTGTAAAAGCCCGCAGGCTACAGATCCTGATGCTTTCCGTTGTGCTTACCGCCTTTGCGGTTGCTGTGGCGGGGCCTGTGGGCATGGTTGCGCTGATTGGCCCAGAGATTGCCCGCTCACTCTCCAGCGCTCGACATGTGCCGATTCTAGCCGCCACCTTAGCAGGTGCTCTGGTGATGTTGTTGGCCGACCTCGCCGGGCGCACCCTCTTGGCGCCGATTGAAATTCCTGTTGGCATTGTCACCGCGGTGGTTGGCGGGCCATGGCTGCTTTGGATATTAATGCGCCCACAACGGAGTCGCCCATGAGCAACTCATCTCTTTCACCAGAACTTATTTCACCAGAGCAAGTTTCACCAACGCTTGCCACCGATGCGTTGTGCATGAGCTACGGCCAGCGCCGAGTGATTGAAAATCTGGGCATTAGCCTGCCAAGCGGTCAGGTTACTGCCATTGTTGGTCCTAACGGCTGTGGTAAATCAACGCTACTTTCCGGCCTTGCTCGTTTGCACAAACCAGACAGCGGCGCGGTACTGCTGGATAGCCAGGATATTCAGCGCCTGCCCGCGCGTCAGTTAGCCACTCAGCTAGCGTTGCTGCCCCAAGAAGCGGTGGCTCCAGAAGGCTTAACCGTCACTGAATTGATTCGCTTTGGCCGCCAGCCCCACCAAGGCTGGCTACGCCAATGGTCGGCGGAAGACCAGCGCGTGGTGCAGTACGCGCTCGATGCTGCTGGTTTGGAAGACCTCGCCGACCGGCCGTTAGAAGCGCTTTCCGGCGGCCAACGCCAGCGTGCCTGGATCGCCATGACCATTGCCCAGCAAACGCCGCTTCTGCTTTTAGATGAACCTACCTCTGCGCTAGACTTAGGCCATCAGATTGAAGTGTTTGAGCTAGTGCGCCACTTGGCTTGCCATGGCCGCACGGTGGTGATGGTATTGCATGACCTCGCCAGTGCTTGTCGTTATTCAGACAACCTGATTGCGATGCGCGATGGCCAGATTATTGCTCAGGGAGCGCCCGCTGAGGTGGTCACGCCCGAGTTAGTACGCGAGCTTTACCAGGTAGACTGTACGCTGCTGCTTGATCCGGATACCGGCAGCCCCTTGCTGGCTAACGTGCGCCGCGTGGCTCAGCCGGCATAAGCGCCACTCAGTAACTTCAGCCCATAGTTCTCGTTCTCTCTACATTCTCTCAATAACTTCTAAAAGGAACCGATGTGGCTTCTTCACCACCTCGCGCTCAAGCGACGTCTTCAAACCAAAGCTTTCAAGCGCTCGTGCGACTGCTGCGCTATGCCAAAGGTTATCGGCGGCGGATTGCCGCGGCCACCGCCTGTTCCATTATTAATAAACTATTTGATATCGCTCCGGAAATTCTGATCGGTGTGGCGATTGACGTGGTGGTGAATCAGGAAAACAGCTTTGTCGCGCGGCTGGGTTTTGAAACTCCTCATCAACAAATCACCATTTTGGCGGTGCTGACGTTCTTTATCTGGGCGGGGGAGTCGCTGTTCGAGTACCTGTTCCAAATTCTCTGGCGCAACCTTGCCCAGCGGCTACAGGCGGATATGCGCCAGGACACCTACGAGCACGCCCAGCGCTTGGATATGGCGTTTTTCGAATCTAAAAGCTCCGGCCAGCTCGTCGCCACCATGAACGACGACGTGAACCAGCTGGAGCGCTTCCTGGACGGCGGAGCCAACGCGCTGATTCAAGTTGGTGTGACGGTAATAGCGGTAGGCGCCGTGTTTTTTGTACTGTCACCGCTGATTGCGCTACTGGCGTTCACGCCGATTCCGCTGATTATCTGGGGCGCCTTCTTCTTCCAACGCAAAGCCGGGCCGCTGTATAGCGATGTGCGTGAAAAGGTGGGTGATCTTGCCAGCCGCCTTTCCAACAACCTAAGCGGCATTGCCACCATCAAAAGCTTTACCAGTGAAGCACGGGAAGCCGAGCGCCTCCGTGATGCTAGCGAAGCCTATTTGGAAGCCAACCGCCGGGCGATAAAGGTCAGCTCCGCGTTTATACCCGTGATCCGTATGGCGATTCTGGCGGGCTTTCTCGCCACCTTTACCGTCGGCGGCATGATGGCGCTGAACGGCAGCCTGAATGTAGGTGCTTATGGCGTCCTGGTTTTCCTTACCCAGCGCTTGCTGTGGCCGCTCACCGGTCTTGCCCAAGTGATCGACCTGTTCGAGCGCGCGATGGCCAGCACCAAGCGGATTCTCGACCTGCTGGAAGTGCCGATTACGGTTAAAGATGAAAGTACGACGCCTCTCGCTGCGCCTGTGAAAGGCGAGGTGCGGTTCGAAGCAGTGAGCTTCCACTACGCCGCTAGCCAAGTAGGGGTGAGTGGCGTTGATCTCCACGTGCCTGCAGGCAACACCCTAGCGCTGGTAGGCGCTACCGGTTCCGGTAAATCGACCCTGATCAAATTGCTGCTGCGCTTTTACGACCCAGCCAGCGGCCGCGTACTGGTCGACGGTCAGCCGATCACACAGGTCAGCATGCACTCGCTGCGCCAAGCGATAGGCTTGGTGAGCCAGGATGTGTACCTGTTTGAAGGCAGCATTCGCGACAATATTGCTTACGGCAAACCCGATGCCTCGGAGGCCGCGATTATTGACGCCGCGAAAACCGCCGAAGCCTGGAGTTTTATTGAAACATTGCCCCAAGGATTGGAGACCCCGGTTGGCGAGCGAGGGGTATTGCTCTCTGGCGGCCAACGTCAGCGGCTTTCGCTGGCCAGGGCGCTGCTTAAAGATCCGCCAATTCTGGTGCTGGATGAAGCCACTAGCGCGGTGGACAACGAAACTGAAGCTGCTATTCAGCGTTCACTCAAGCGCATCGCCCATGGCCGCACGGTGATTATGATTGCCCACCGGCTTTCGACCATTGTGCATGCCGATGAAATCGTGGTGATCGAAAAAGGACGCGTTGCTGAACGCGGTAACCACTCAAGCTTGTTGGTGGCTGATGGCCACTATGCTGCCCAGTGGCGAGTACAAACCGGTGCCGCCCAGGCAGGCGATTTAGCCGTGCTCGAACATTAATTAGAATGACGCTGAGTGCAGGCACGAATGCGTTCTGCAGCATCGCGTAAAATGGTTAGCACCTCTTCCTGCGCTTCTAAGGAGAGGTGCTGCGTCTTGTAAAGAGCAGCCTTAAGATCCATCCGGGCTGTCATGAGTTCTTGCGCCATGGGTAGCGCTTGGCTGGGGGATTCAGTCGTTTCGCTGAGTACTTCATGTAGGCGCTGCAATTTCTGGCCTGCGCGCTGCAGTCGCTGATAGATCTGTTCTCCACTATCACGTCGAGTATTCAGGTAGCGCTTCCCTTCATCGGTTAAAGCGTAATATTTACGCCGTCCTCGCCGCTCTTTTACCAAACACCGCTGTTCGGTTAGCTTGGCCAGTACCGGGTAAAGCATGCCAGGGCTAGGCCGATAAAAGCCTTTTGAAAGCGTTTCTATTGCTTGGGCTAAGTCGCTTCCGTAGCGAGGTGTGTCCGTTAACAGGATAAGCACCAGAAGGCCCAGTTCATGATTAGATAGCTTGCGGGTGGCGGGCATTCCAAGTGGCAATGCTGCGTCGGGTTGGGGAGCATCAACGGATGAAGAATCCTGCATAAGCTGATGGTTTCGCTATGTTATTAGTGTGTTGTGCGAGAAGGGCAGCAGGGAGTTGCTGCCCAGCGTATATGTTTTAGAACGTTACGTTAAGACCTGCATTAAAGCGTCGCCCATCCAGTAGCCGTCCATAGTCATCGAAATTGATATCCTTGTCGAGCAGGTTGTAAATCCCGCCATAAATACTCACCGTTTCGCTTAATTGGTGGCGAATACCAACATCTACCAGCGTATAGCTTGGGTAAGCACGGCTTAATCCTCTGCGCCCAGCGATCTGCTCAGCCTCGCCTTTGTAGCGCGCTTGCGACCATAGCTGTGTATCTGCGGTTGCCTCCCAATCGAGTCCCAAGGTGGCGCGGTGCCGCGGCTGGTCGTTTAGCGGCAGGCCACTATTTTCACCGGAGCGCTGTTTGCTGTCGGTGAATGTGTAGCTGGTGCTCAATGAAACATGCTCTCCGATGGGGATATCCAGTGTTAGTTCAGCACCATTGACGGTCGCTTCATCAACATTCATATATTGCGCAATGGCAGTGTATTCCTGTCCTTGATATAGGCAGAGCGCATCGCCTTCGCGAGTATCACAGACGGTAGGCTTTTCGATCTTGTCGCGATAATCTGTATGGAACAACGTCGTGCTTAGCTCCAAGCCTGACTCACTTTGCCAAAGAGCAGATAGCTCATACGTGGTGCTCTTTTCAGCTTCTAGGTTGGTGTTGCCCACATCGCGGCAGTCTGCACAACGCGGGCCACCGCCGCCCTCGATCCAGTTGGAATCCCCCTCTTTAAGATCTGGCGTGCGATAGCCTGCACTAACTCCTCCTTTCAGGGTGAGTTGTGGGGTTGCATTGAAGACACCATAAAGCCGTGGAACAATCTCGGAGCCGTAGTTCTCGTCGTTAACCCAGCGTGCCCCTGTGGTCAGTGAGAACTGATCGGTCAGGAACCATTCGTCTTCAGCAAATAGAGCCATATCCCAGCGTTCTAAGTTAGCTTTTCCAAACCCTCGTCCTGGATTTTCCGTGCGCTGTTCACGCGCTTGAGCACCTAGGGTTAGTAAGTGGTTACTTAGTGGTATAACCGTTGATGTATTGGCGGTCAAACGCTCATAGACCGAACGATAAGACGTGTCATCCTGACGCAATTCGGTGCGTTGTAAATAGCTGCGAGTGGTTAGTCGATCGCCCCACTGCAAAGTATGACGAAGGGATTGTTGCTGACGTCGTGTCTCCAGTTCGTTGGCGTTGCCGGTTTTGTCTGTCGTACCTTCTGTATCCTGCGTACCGTAGCCCGCTTCAAGCTGAAGACGGTTGGCGTCGTTGGGCGTCCAGTCTAACTGTGCAGTTAAATCTCGGCGGTCATAGCCTCTATAGCCGTCTTCAATCGTATCTTCATCCCGGGTAAGCACCGAGCCGGTAATCGTGGCGGCCAGAGTATCCTCGATCAGAGGGCCGCTTAAGCGGAACTGCGATTGGTGGCGGTCGCCGGAGGCTGAATCCTGCTGAACCATCGTATCGACATTGACCGAACCACCCCAGTTCTCACGGGCGCCTTGAGTAATAACATTGATCACTCCACCCAGAGCGTCCGACCCATAAAGCGTGGACATGGGGCCACGAATCACTTCGATGCGCTCAATGGCAGAAATCGGCGGTAGCCAGCCGAACTCAGCGCCACTACCGTAACCGTTGTAGTACGCCTGCTGTGACCCTTGGGGCACACCGTCCACCAGGATTAGCGTATATTTGGTATCCATGCCGCGGATGGAAATCTCGCCTGTGCCCCCTTTGCCAGAAGGCCCGTCATCGAAATACACGCCAGGTACGCTTTCAAGCGCTTCGGTAATATCGCGGAATGAGCGGCCTTCGAGCTCCTCCTTGGTAATGACAGAAATACTGGCAGGCGCATTAGCGGGGTCAACCGCATAGCCAGAGGCCGCCGCTGAGGTCACTGTCAGCGTAGATAGCTCCGTGTTGTTGGTTTGTGCTTGCGCTTGAGAAAGCATCAATCCACCCAGAATCAGGCTACTTAGTGGAATCAACTTTCCAGAAGCCAAAAGCGTTGCACAGGGGCGTTTTATAGGCGTAGTAATCATAGCTAACTCGTAGATTCCTTGAATGAATATGAGTTGCTAGTGACGGTATGCGGTTGAAACCGCTTATGGTTATTGGGTGTTATTGTTTATTCGCCGTGATACTGGGATACGCTGATCTCGCCTTTTTCCAAGGACATGATTCGCGATGTAAACGCCGGATTGCTCAGAAGTGTGTGTCGAAAATCGCCTGGCTCACCTGCAAAGTGGTTCAGGTTATCGGCGACAACAAAAGCGTTAGGTTTCAGCTTTGGTCGAAGCATATCCAGCACCGGCTGGTAAAGGCTCTTGTCTCCATCCAGAAAGACAAAATCGATGGGGGTGGGAAGCTCACTTAACGTCTCCATCGCATCCCCCAAGCGAATCTCAACGCGATGATCCAGACCCGCGTCGTTTAAGTTGGTCAGGGCATGTTCCCGCTTGTTGGCATAGTACTCACTGCCGATGACAGTGCCATCGTTATCTTCCGCAGCCGCCGCCAGGTAGAGGGTAGAAATACCAAAGGAGCTGCCAAACTCAACAATAGTGCGAGCATGGCAGGCCCGGGCTAGCATATAAAGTAGCGCACCTTGGCCTGGGGAAATGGCGAGATAAGCATGCTGAAAATGGTCGGCCTCTTTAAATGAGCGCCAGCCTTTAGGGGCAGCCTGCTGTTCCGATTGCTCGCGGGCGGCTTGGCGTTTCGCCCGCTGCTCTAACGCTGCGGCATGCTCGCGTTGAAGGGTTGCGACAACGTTATCGCGATCAAGGGTAGAGCTCATGGGGCGTCTCCTGTGGCAGTGACTATGGGGCTGATGAGATTGGTCGTGGATATTAGGTGTCCGAAGGGGCAGTCACGACCACCGGGCAGCCACGTTTGGGGTGAGTGAGTACACACACATCCTGCTGATAAATGTTTTCCAGCAACTTCTGATTGAGCACATCCCAGGGCGCCCCTGTTGCTATTAGCTTGCCTGCGTCTAAAAGAGCCAACTGATCAGCATGAGCCGCCGCCAGATTAAGGTCATGCATCACCGCGACCACGCAGTGCCCCCGCGCTGCCCACTGAGCGGCTAGTTGCATTAACCGCTCTTGATGGCGTAGGTCGAGCGCAGCAGTCGGTTCATCCAGCAGTAGGATGGGGGTTTCCTGTACTTGCACACGGGCAAAGGTGATGCGTGCCTGCTCGCCGCCGGAAAGCGTCATGGCGTTGCGTTGGCGCAAAGCCAAAATCTCGACCCGCTGCATGGCGGCCTCAACACGGCTATCGTCCTCTCCGGGTGGCAAATCGCGCATGGCGCGCCCCATACGAACGACATCTTCTACGCAGTAACCAAAGCGCAGAACGCTATCTTGAGGCATCACCGCACGTTCGGCAGCTAAGTCACGAATGCTGTAACTGGTGAGTGGCTGCCCGTTCAGCCATACGTCTCCTTGGGAGGGGAGGTGGTCGCCTGCCATTACGCCTAGCAGCGTTGATTTCCCTGCGCCATTGGGGCCAATTAATGCGGTAACGCTACCTTTTGAGCAGGTCAACGACACATCATCCAGCAGCGTTTTTGAGCCGATGTTAAGCGATACATTGTGTAGTTCGAGCATTAGCGAATGCCCCCCACGCGTTGTCTCGCGACTAGCCATAGGAAGAAAGGGCCACCTAACGTCGCGGTAAGAATGCCAATCGGCATTTCATTGGGAGGGTCAAGGCTGCGCGCACCCAGATCGGCCAGCATCAATAAAAGGCCCCCACCCAAGGCGCTAAAGGGCAGCAGATGCCGGTGGCCTGGGCCAATCAGCGTTCGAACCAAATGCGGAATGACCAGCCCAACAAAACCGATAGTACCGCTAAAGGCGACTGCGGCTGCGGTCAATAGCGCGGTTAAAGCTATCAGCTGTAGACGCAAACGCTTTACATCGACTCCCGCGTGGCGTGCTTGCCTTTCGCCAAGAGCCAGCAAATCCAAAGAGGCCGACTTGCGATGTAACAAAACGCTGCTAATTAACACGAGGGGGGAAATGATCATTACCGGCACCCAGGAGGCGCGGGCCAAAGAACCCATTGACCAAAACATAAGGCTTTCCAACTGCTCCACGCTAGCGAGATAGGTGAGGTAGCCGGTGACCGCGCCGATCACTGCGTTAATCGCAATGCCGATCAGCAGCAAGCGGGCGTTGTCATTGCCTGCTTCTGAAGGTTTTGCCAGCAGATAGATAAGCCATGTGGTAAGAAAGCCGCTGGCAAAAGCGCCCACAGGGAGTGTCCAAGCGCCCAGCGTATTGATGCCGAGCACAATAACGGCGACCGCGCCAAGGGAGGCGCCAGCACTGACACCCACAATACCAGGGGCTGCCAGCGGGTTGCCGAATAAGCCCTGCATGGCTGCCCCTGCACTGGCCAGCGCCGCACCGATAAATAGCGCCATGAGCGCACGGGGCAGGCGCAGCTCCCAAAAAACGGCATGCGCAATTCGGTGCTCTTCCACACTGGCAAAGGGCGATGAGATAACGGCCCATAAGTCGTTGGTGGAGAGGGAAATTACCCCTGTCACTGTGGTCAGCATTAGGCAGAGTAGCGTTAGGCTGGCAAATATCCCGTAGATATGCGAACCGGGTGTAAAACGGAAGGGGCGTTGCATATTCATGGTGTGTGCAGCGCCTCAGCCAGAGCAAGGGTGGCAGCTCCGCTGCTGGCGGCGTCAAATTTAAGCGCGGCATGATCCATTACGATCAGGTGGTTATTCACAGCGGCAGGCGTATGGGCGAGGCCTGGAATATTTTCCCAAATGCCATCAGCGTTACCTAACTGTGCCAATTCAAGGTCTGAAACGACCACCGCGTCGGGTGCCATGGACATCACACCTTCGGCACTCAGCGTTTGGTAGCGCTCCAACCCCGCCTCGGCGCCGACATTAATACCTCCCGCCCGCTCAATCAGTGCATGGGCAGAAGTTTCCGCCCCTGCTCCGGTGACTGCCCCGGAGCTACCTGCACCGCTGCTGGAGATGTGCAGTACACGGGGTGTTTGCGTTTGTGGGATCGTCGCTGCCTGCTGATAAGCCTGTTCAATGTGGGCAATTAGCGCCTCGCCTTGAGCTTGGCGACCAATGAGTTCAGCAATACGCTGGATGCGCTCGGTAGGAGGCAGTGAGCGATCAATCATATGATGTGGAATACCTAAACGTACAACTTGGTCTAACACGGGGAGCGCTCGCCCCGGATTACCAGCCAACACCAACTGTGGGTCGACTTCTAAAATGCTCTCGATAGAAGGTGTCCGGTGGAAGCGTTCTGCCTGAGGGTAATCGCCTTCCATCGAGGGATCTTCGGGCACTAATATAAGCGCATTTCCCATGCCTAACGCGTCGATAATTTCGACGTGCCCTGGGTCCGTCACCACAATGCGCTCGATTGAGGCGTTAGCCAACGCATTTAGAGGCGTGCTGACGAGTAGTGCCATTAGGCTAAAAATGCCTAAACGATAAGAGAAGTTAAGAGGCTGCATGCGGATGTCCCTTTCTATTTATCTTACGATAATTTAAATGATAATCATAATCAATAGTAAAGGCGAATGGGTATGAATATAGTTAAATGTCGGCTGCTGAGGAAGCCGACGATAGAGCCGATATAGGCGATGACTAGTCTTGGGGGGCGGAAGGTAAGTGGCCTTAACGGTTCACCAGCAGGGCATTCAAGGTGACTGGTACATGCTCGTCAATCTCCTGATAGCCCAGCAACGACAGCACGGTTCGCACCGTGCTGTTGGCCATCAGCGCGCGGCCATCCATCGCCATCGGTTCAGCATGGGTAACACGCACCTCGTTCAGCCCTTCGCGGGTAAAGCGCAGCGGCACCGACTCTTCCTGGTTGATCAAATCGGTTTGTACCCGAAAGGTAAGCGTTTCTACCATGGATTCACCAATATCCAAGCCATCTAACCGCTCCGGTGGCATTTGCGCGACCAGTGTGACTAGCGTTGTATTGGCAAGTAAGCCCACCCACGGCGGCAAATCACCAAAGCGAGTCAGCAAATCCGTTTGGCTCAAACGCAACGGCAGGCGCAGGGTGCCATCGGCAGAGATATCACCCTGCAAATTGTTCACCTGATGGTGATGGGTTTGCGGAGCATTGCCATCTAATTGAGTAATAGACGCCTGCACCTGCGACTGACCAGGATCTAGCTGCCAATCCGCATGAACCGGCACCGCCAACAATAGCGGGATAAGAGCAATCAAAGCTTTCACAGCACGTCTCCGCATTAGGAACTCACTACCAGACCCCACGCTTTTCAATAAGTGCCCCTAAAAAATTGCTGCTATCACCACAAGATAGCACCGTAAGGGGTAGCCTCGCCCGAACACATTCGCTATTATATGCACGCTTTACGGGCCTATAGCTCAGTTGGTTAGAGCAGGGGACTCATAATCCCTTGGTCGTAGGTTCAAGTCCTACTGGGCCCACCATTTTTCAATGACTTAGATAGCACCCTATACCCTTCCTCGCTATCTGGTGTCCGTAACGGTGTCCCTTAGATCAAGGTGAACGTCTCCCTTCATTCAAATATGGAGGGTTAAGCGTGCCTAAAATTTCACCTCTCGAACTGCATGACTATTTATATTATTGCCCAGAAACTGGTATTTTTACTTGGAAAAAACGCCCTTTGTACGAAGGTATGTCTATCAGAGTAAGGAAATGTTTAGACAGCCGTTACGCCGGAAAGCGAGCAGGAACTGTAGCCAGCAGACCCCAGTATGATAATTATATCTTTAGACAAATATGCATAAGGGGGATTACGCACAAGGAGCATACTTTAGCATGGGCTATGTTTTATGGATTATGGCCAACTAAAACTATTGATCATATTAACCATAACGCTTTGGACAATAGGGTTGCCAATCTCAGAGAGGTAACCTTGAGCAAAAATAGCAGAAACCGAAGCATGGCTGCGCACAATACATCGGGGGTTACGGGCGTATCCTATGTCAAGCAGAGAGGAAAGTGGAGAGCCACTATTAAAGTTTCTGGCAAGACGCGCATTCTTGCGTATACGGATTGCTTTCAAGAGGCTGTCGCTGCCAGGAAAAAAGCGGAGCGCGAGCTTGGCTATCACCCTAACTTTGGCGTCGGCCTATGCCCCGCTCTCGTTGGGTGCGAATGCGATTAGCGAAGGTTTTGGTAGAGTCAATGTAGACGAAGTAGTGCGAATAGTTGACGGGGACACCTTCGTCGCAAATATCAACGAGTGGCCACCTGTTGTTGGTCACCGTATCCCTGTTCGCATTGCCGATATTAACGCGCCGGAACGCCGTTCCCGCTGCGATACCGAAGCCGACAAAGCCCGAGAGCGACAGCTAGCCGCAGACGCCCGCATCTATCTAGTCGAGCGCCTGCGTGGTGCCGTGACGATAGAGTTACGACGCATAGAGCGCGGCAGCTTTTACCGGATCAATGCCGAGGTGTGGGCAGATGGTGAGAATTTGGGTGCTGAGATGTTAGCAGAAGGGCATGCGCTGCCTTATGTGACTGGTCAGTCAGGGCGGGCATGGTGTGGATTATAAAGCCACTCTTTGGCGTAAAGCGCTCGAGCGCCGAGGCTGGAAGCGCCTGGGTAAATACCGCTTGCCGAATGACTTGATCGATTTCCATATCATCCACAAAGGCAGGCTGTACTCCGGTCGGTGCATCGGCGCGCACCCTATAGGCGACACGACCCAGCCGGGCAGCATCGCCTACGTGATTACGCGCCGAGATTTGATGACCGAAGGCGTCTGGCGTTTATCGAGAGGCGGACAGATCGGAATGAACGTCCGCGATTTGCCGTATAGCTGAGCCAATATTCAGGCACAAAAAAACCGCTCAAGGCGGCAGGCTTTCGCTATATCAGACCAGAGGCTTAAATAGACCACCAGTCCTCATTATCAACTGCATATGCTGCAAATATTTCTCCTCCATTTCTGTAAGTGAACATCGAGTCAATATCAGCCATTGAGCTAGGCATAGACCAGCCGTATCCTCCTCGCCAACTGTACTCATCCCCAGCGCTAAGAGGGGTGTCGTCGAAACCAGCAACGTTGTTGTAGATTTTCCAGTTTGTGCCCGAACCAAACCGTACGTAAGTGCTAGGGTTTAGCGTGCCAGCTCCAGCTCCAAACTCGCGATCCATCCAGACAACAAACTGGCCTGCGCTGGGCTCTAGAAAAACAGTTGCCCATGCATTTGGGTAAGATGAGGCAGTTCCTGCCCCGACCCGATTGGCGTCAAAGTTAGCGCGGCCCTGCTGCCCCCCATATATCATATACGTGCCAACATTTTCATACGCGCTAGTTGTTGCCTGCAGGCCGTTATCGTTACCTAGAATAACGTCCTCGTAAAACTGACGCTTTGCCGTAACACTGACCCCGCCGACGCTGAATACTAATTTGTAAGACTCCCTCATTACATAGCGTTCTGTAGTAATCGTGTTGTACGCCATCACCTCATTTACAACAGTTACAATGATCGCATTAGCATAACCGGAACCATCACTAGTCAGCAGGTAGTTGTCCGGCGAAATTGAATAGTGCACGCTTCGTGCTGTTTGACTTCCGCCTGCGCTGCCTGAGGACCCATGGTTGCCGCCCGTATAGATCTTGCTGCCGCCATCGCCATTATTAACGGCTTGCACCTGTATGGGTGGTAACCAGTCTGTTGATGAGTCAACAAGGTTCAACCAGTTCAAGGCGTCCGGCGAAACATCAACCGTTTTGAAGTTGGGTAGGTCGTTAAACCCATTTGGGCCAAATGTGATCCTGTAGTAATGACCGTTTGAAAAATACGATACAGTTAGATCATCTCCTGCCTTGCTCCATGTCACATTCGAGTTGCTAAGCGTTGGAAAAACAATATCGTTTTTATACGCATAGCGGTTAGGGTCTATCACCCAACTCCAACCATCTCGCGTATCATCGTTTGATGTTATTGAGACGCCATCAGGTGGGAGTTGGTCAGCATCAACCGTGATTTTTATTTCAATGCCAGGGCGTAGTGCAGGAACGATGCTTATCGTTTGTATGCCACCATTTCTATCAATGACCTCATCCGGTTTATCCCGATTTTCGATTCGAATACCATCACCGGTATCGGCATCAAGGTCTGCGGCATCTCGCTCGCGGATCACCCACCCGTAACCTGCAGACCCAATTACAGCGCCGTTCTGGTAATAGCTGATTTGGTATAGCTTCCCACGCTCTGCACCCACAACATAGGCATCAAGGATCAATTTCGACCAATCGCTATTTTCATCTGAAACGACGCCGCCGACATTGCGCTTCGCAAGCGGGTAGGGTTTTCCGCGATTAACTGTGAGCGAGTCATAAGCAACGGCGTCATTAGATACATAGCACGACGTGTCAATAATCCATGAACCTGATGGATTTCCAGGCTCTCTTGAGTCTATAAACTGCCCGGCAGGATAAACTTTATCAGTATCGATAGTTAGATAAATCTCAATAGGCTCTAGCGTTTTATCGGGGCGAATAACAACTGTTTGGACGCCTGACCCCCTGACAAAATCAATAGGGGAGTCAGTGTAGTGGTGTATTATTTCCGGCTCAGAGTTCGTAGAGTAAGTAGCTATTGGCAGCCTTTGAATCATTACGCCTTTATCTTGAGTTCCGCCCGCAGATACATCGTTTTGAAAGTAACCTATTCTAAAATAGTATCCTTCGATACTCTTTGAGGGGCCGTACACTTTTGCATCTATCAGGAACTCATTATAGTTTCTGCTGCCCGCTTCCGATAAAACGCCATCCCTGATAATCGCCTTCAGTGGATAGTTTTTACCGCTGTTAATGCTAATAGCATCATTTAATGCAATTGATTCAACGAATTCTGCACTGGGGTCGTCGGCCACCTTGCGGCTTTCGCTTGCAGAGATTCGCTGATAAAGCGTTTTTGAAATATTGGGGTCTGGATTTTCGGCATAGAAATAACCGCCATCCTCAGCCGCCGCCAACCCTTCGGCAACTGTCGGAAAAATCTTGCCGCCCGCCGTCAGTAATGCCTCGGCGCTTTCCTCAACATAATTGACTAGCTGAGTGCTGAATGTTTGCAAGGCCTCATTTTGAGCATTCTGTTTTTCAATCGCCTCTACGGTGTCACCCTCGGCAAAATTCATTGATTCCCAGTCGGGTATATTTGGTGGCTGCATTGTTACACCTCTATAAAGACGAGTTGGTTTTTCCAGTTATTGAAAAAGTTATGGCGATGGGAATAGTTGTTTTCGCGCCGTGCTAAAAACTCATGCTCAGCTTCATCTATCCCGCCTTTAGCTGGGTAAAGGCTGATAAATACATCTGAGGTTTTTCCGCTTTTTAGCGCTTTTAGCGTTAACTTCGAACGATCAGAAGAGTCCAGGAAGTTCAGATCAATGGTTAGGCGGCGGCTTAAACTTCCCCCTACAGTGTTTAGCGAACCGCCTTCAGTTTTTCGGTGCTCAGATGTGTCCACCCAGTCAAGAACTGGCTCATAAGCAGCGTTAAACTTGGGTGAGAAATAGTCGCCAACCGCAATGCGTTGTACTTGTATAAAGCCATCAGGATTTGCTGGGTCATCAATCGTTATTCGGTAGCTGTCAACAAAAAAGCTTGGCGACCATGCTGAAAGCTGAACATTAGGTAGGCTATTAACCTGACTCCCTCCCCATGGGTCGATTCCCGCCACCCATTCGCCTAGGGGGATTAACTCCGCTGCTATCAGTTCGCCCGAGTTATAAACAACATCGCCGCGCCGCAAATATTCAAACCGCACTTTTGCCAAGTTGGTTAGGTTGTGCTGATAAATAACCGCACCGTTAATTGATAACGGTCCGTCGAGGCTCCCCGTTATTACCTGCTGAGCAGTATCTAGCGAACGCCAGACATAACTACGGCCAGAGCGCTGTGTGTTTTCAATCGGGAGTAGCGGGGAGGCTTCGGATGTTGCGGTGAGGGTTGCGGCGTCATGCACATTGTCAAAAATAATGCGCAGGTTTTCATTCATAGCCAAAGCTCCAGGTTGGTTGTGCCTCGCGTAGGGGATCGGTTGACGTTCGTCACGCGACCGATGCGGCCTGCTAGCCGGGGGTGGTCGACGGCAATGGCCATGCCCGCTTGCACTGGGGGCGTAAATGCTTCAATGCTCCACACGTCACGCCGTACGCCACGTAGCGCTAACAGCCGGTCACGTTCAGTGTTTGCGTCCGCTTCGTTCTGAATCACGCTGTTACGCTCGGCGCGTTCGGCTTGTTCTGCTAGCGGGTAATAACTGACGCTCTGCGATGCGCGGCTTTCCCGCCATTCGTTACGCAGGCGCGCAGCTTCGCTGGGGTTGTTTTGTTCAACATCCCCAGAAACAGTGCTTAGCGTGGAATAGTTGCGGCGGTAACGCAGTGTCAGCGCTCGCCAGGGCGGCTGCGTATCAATCAATCGAATCTTGTCTTCTTCGATCTCATCGACAACCAGCCCCAGGTCGGGAGTGAGCGCCTCTTTGTGCTGCTGAATAACTAGCTCGCCAAGCGCGTTGCGATACCAGTACGCACCCAGCCCCTCGCAAAGCTCATCCAGTATCTGCCTGCCGGTAACGTCACTGTTGTAATACAGCCCGACTGTGTAACTCGGCAGATCCACATCGCCTAGCGGCACGCCGTAGTAGTCTGCGACCCACTGGCACACTGCTAGCGGCGTGTTGTGCTGCTCTTCAATGTCTACTGTTAGCGTTCCGACGAGTGACGCCGACAGCTCAAACGAGCCGTTAGCCAGATCAACGGTGCTTATCACTGTGTCGTCACCGTTATCTTTCGGCGTTAACGCAGTAACAGCCAGGTAAGAGGCTTTAAACGCATAAGGCGCAGTGCTTAGCAGGTACGCGGGGGCGTTGTACACGCTGCCCAATGCCAACGGTACAGGTCCGCTCGCATCGGGCAGCTCGCCCGTATCAATCTGCTGGTCGAAAATGCTGCTCTCGTCCTCCATGTCGAACATGATCACGCCGCGCCGGGACTCCTTAAGCCCGGCGTTTCGACCTCTGGCCAGCACGCGAAAATCGTCAAGCGGCCAATCCGGGGCGCCCAGGCGCAAGATGATTGGATGCCCATGCCAAGCACGGTCTACCCAGTCGGTAATCTCGCCGTTGTCGAACAACTCCAGGCGACCGAAACCCGCCACTCCGTCAATGCGCGTCGATATATCAACCGCTTTGCTGAGTATGTCGATGTAGGGGCGATTAGGGTTTGCATCAGTCGGACGTGAGATAAAGCCGCCGGTGGCCACGTACTCAATGCCTCCGGCGTGGTGCAGCTCTGCAAGCAAAATGCGATTGGCTGACAGGTTTGCCAGCCAGTTTTCATACTGCGCGTCTGTCATGGGTAGCGCCCCTTAACGCGACTGTTGCGCGCTACGTCTCTCAGCTCGTCCGTCTGCTCAGAAAGTTGCCGCTCAGCGCGCACTGCCGCTGTGGCCACCGCATCTGCAGTGTTGGCGGTGTTAGTTTTAACGTCGTTCAATGCTCGGTTAAGTTCTTCACGCAGCTTCTTAACTTCATTAAGTAAGTCGCGATTAATTTGAGCTTGGTCGCTTTGATTAAGCAGCGGGAATGAGGATAGGGCAGGAAGCGGGGCAGAGTAGTCTCTGATGCCGAGGCCATCACTGCCCATGTGCAAAGGCACAATCGCCTCAGGGCCAGCTTCGCCCATCACCCCCATGTCAAACATCGTGGGGCTGCTGACGATGCCGTTTGTGAACACGCCGCCTTTTGCAAAAAACTTCCAGCTTGAGTCGATGTCGCTGAGCCGCACGTCATCACCCGGCATATTCGCGCCCAGCGCTGCCAGCTCAACTAACGATTGGCCGGTTTTTCGAACAGCGCCGTCGTAGCTTTTCCAGTTATCAAGGATGTTTCCAATGCTTAAAAACTGCTGTGCGCTCGGCTCGTTAGCAAAGAACTGATCAATCCATTGCTGAGCCGCCGACGGTGTAGCAGGCCCGCCACCTGATGATGACCCAGACCCGCCGGACGATGAGCCGCTGCCGCCTCCTGATGACGAGCCACTAGTCGACGGCTTGCTGTAGTCAAGCTCTCCACCGCCTGCGCCGCTAAATGCAGATGCGCCCATCTCCGCCCATTTCGTACCCCAGTTGTAGGCCATGTCGATCAAGCCGCTAGGGTTGTGATGCCGACCGATAGAGACTTTCATGCCCTCGGTATTAGGGTCAGCGAGGTCCTTCGTGCTGGCGTTGACGGCCTCTAACTTGCTGATCGTGCCGTCGCCGTTCGCATCAATTGCGTTAAAGATGGTTCTTAGCCCATCTTCAGACGCCAGTCCTTGGAACGCTTTGTAAAACTCTGCCCAGTCGATAAGTCCGCTTGCATCCAGATCGATGCCTGCAAAGCCCGACGCGAGCGATGCCGTGATTGCTCCCGACAGGCCGCCAATGCTGTCAAACTGGGCAGATTCAAGCGTGACAGTCTGGCCGTCGATGATGCCCTTGAACTCCTCGGCAAGGAATTGCTCTGGCGTTAGCTGATCGGGCAGTTTTTCGAGCATTCCCGTCACACGATCAATCGTGCTGACCGTCTGCTCGCCGCTTGCTGACCAGCCCTTTTGGGCTTCGATAAAGCGATCCGCATACTGCGTGATACTGCCCAGCGCTGCTTGATCGCCGCTCAGGGCTTTGGCGTACTGCTCATCGAATGCCGCTGATGCCGCCGCTAGCTGATCGCCTGGGGTGCCAAGGCCTGCATCTGTGCCGCGCAGGTTATCGATCCAGTTGTCGATGCTGACGCCAAGGCTAGCAAGTTGCTGCTGGGCGCGCTGCCATGCGTTGGCTTCCTGCTCGATAGCTCGGATGCGCTCTTGCTGGGCACGCTCTGCCTCCCGTTGAGCCTCCTGCTCATCTTCAAGCGCCCAGATGCGCTGCTGTAGACCTCGGTTGCTTGAGTCGAGCGCATCAAGGTCACGGCGACGTAGCTCAGCGGTATTGCCCTGCAGCGTCAGCAGTTGACGTTCTAGCTGCTCGCGTTCGCGCAATGCGTCGGCTGTGCCACTAGCAGCATCGCCAGCCGCTTCGACAGCGGGCGTTAGCTCCGAGAATGAGGCGGAAAGCTGGAGTAGCTGAGCGTATGCCTGACGCCCTGATTCGGTGCTTAAATCCTGAGCCTCTACAAGCTGACGGAAACCTTCGCGAGTTTCGGGCAGTTGCAGCCCCATACTACCCAGAGCACTCGTTAGATCAGCGGTTAGATGCGCGGCGCGCTCTGCTTCGCTAAAGAAGTTTTGGTAGTACGACTGCTGCAGTGCGCTGAGATTTTCAACGCCGCCAGCCAGCTGAGCAACGTCTTGAGCCGCCTCGTATGCATAGCCGCCCGCGATGTTGAACTGCAGGCCTAGACGCTCCGAAGCGCTGGTGAGAAGGGCATGCGCCTGCTGCGTGGTCTGTGCCTGGGCAATGATCTCTTCGGTGCTGCCGCTCAAGGTGCGAGCGAATGCGCCGAAGTCACCCGACATCGCGCCGAAAGCGGCTTTTGTGCGATTGCCTAGCTGCTCAGTAATGCCCGCAGCATCCGACGATTTGAGCCGCATTTGCTGGATGGCGTACGTCATGTGCTCTACGTCATCGGGCGCTAACGCGGCAAGCATGTCATCAGTGGCGGCGATGGTTTCTAAAAACTGGCGGGCGTTATCGAAGCTGCCGAACGTCTCTTCGAGCCTATTGGTATTGCCGCCATGAAACCCAACGTTGCCAAACGCCCCGGTAGCACTAACACCGTGCTGGACGTCCTCAAAGATGGTGTTGGGATCTTGGTGGGTGGTCATCAAATCAAACGACGGCCCACGCGATTTGCTGCCAAACAAGCCGCCAATGACCTTAGTGATGCCGCCACCTAGCAGTGAGTCGATAGCGAGGCCGCCCGCTATCCACGGCATAGCCGTGCTAATACCGGATGCGATGCTGCTGGCTAGGCCGCCACTAGCCACCGAGCCAACAGTTGCACCCGTTGCAGCGCTACCGTAAAGCGTGCCTGCGCCGTAAGTTGCGGCGCTTCCGTAGAGTCCACCGGTTGCCGCAGCAGATCCACCGAGACCAAGCAGAGACGAACCAGAGCTATACAGGTTCTTTGCTGCACCGATGGTGTTGCTAAAGCCACCGCCCGACTGAGCGCCACCCATTCCCAGCATTCCTTTAAGGTCTGTGGCGAAGGCGACTGTTAGGGGGCGCGTAATCAGTGCGTGGGATATCTCAGCAAGGCTATCTAGGATGGTGTCTTTGACTTGATCCATGCCTGTCTTGGCGCCACTGAATATGCCTCGCCAGAAGTCAACGCCCAGATCATCTGCACGCTCATACATGTTTTCCCAGGCTGCATTAAGAGCTGCAGCAGTTTCGTTGCCTTCAAGAGCCAGCTCGGCCATTTCCTCACGTATGTTGGCAACCATGCGGGCATATTGCGCACCGTTAGCTGGGTCGTTCATCCATGCTTGGTTGATGGCTGCTAGGTCAGTGATTAGCTGCTGGGCTTTTATATGAGCCCGGTCGTAGGTATCGGCGAGCGACTTCATGCGCTTAGCTGCATCGTCGCTGCCTTTAGTGGCCTCGGCGTAACGCTCAGTCAAAAGGCCAACTAAGCGGTTGTACTCGGTCATTCCCTCAATAGTGGTGGTATCAATCGCTTCATTAAGCAGCTCGATACCTTCCCAGAAGTCCATTAGCGAGGAGTAGGAGGGGTCTAGTTGGCGTTTTAGGGACTCGAAGTTGTCGGCTAGGGTCTTGGCGGCTTTGGCGGCTTCTTCGCTGGCAGGGTCTGCTAGCGACTGATTTAGTTGATCTAACTGCTCCTGCAAAAGCTGCGCCTGGGTTTTCCCTTCGCTAAATCCCTCTGCTACTAAACCGAAGCCATTGCGCGACATCCTGGCTACAAACGCAGCGTCAGAGATGCGGTCACCCAGGGCGGTGAAGTCATCAGCTAAGAATTGAGCCTGCCCACTTAGCGAATCGAAAGCCTCGCCCAGGTAATCACGGCCCATGTTTTCGCGGAATGCGACGCCAATTTCATCGGCAGCTCCCGCCATGGTGCTAACAAAGCCGCTTTTCAGATTCTCTACAGCGGAATTAAAAGCACTGAATGTTAGATCACCACTAAAGACAGCCTGAATTGATTCCCAAAATCCGCCAGCTACATCGAGGATGTTATCGAAAGCATCGCTGAACAGCTCCTGCATAGTGCGGGTAACTATGCCAACAACGTCTCCAATGGTGCCGAAGTAGCCGATCATTGAGTTGATGGTGGTTTGTGTAATGGTGCCAATGCTGGTCATTAGCGCCTCGAACGTGACGCTAAACCAATTAACCACCTTGCCGACAGGCTCGGCCATCCATTCAAAGGAAGATACTGCCGAGTCAACGGCTCCGCTCCAGTTTTCAGCAAACACTTCTGCGCTTGCTGACCACGCACCCTGCAGCCAGTCAGATACGCTTGCTGTTGTATCGCCAAACTCGATAGTGCGATTTCTTGCGGTGTAGAGCGCCCCAGATAGCGCGGCGATAGCGCTTGCTGCCAGCACAATAGGGTTCACGCGCATTATGCGCACAAAGGCTGTTTGAGCTGCGTGGGCCGCCCAGGTGGCAGCAGTTAAGCCTACGTAAGCAGAAGTAAGTCCGCCCACTGCGCCTGCGGTCAGCGATATAGCCGTAGCGGTAGTGTTTAGGTTTTTGGCCTGCTCATCAGTCAGGTCATTAGCCTGCTGGAACTGGGGCAACATTCCGTTATAGACGCTGATCACGCCCGTGGCGGTGTTAACGACTTCTTGAAGAGCGGCGCTCATGCCGCTATCACGGCCTAGCTGGAGGGTTGATTCTCCAATAGCGCTATTGAGCGACCGGAAAGAGCCTTCAAGCCCAGAACCAAGGATAAGTGCAGCTCTAGCGGCGGTTCCTTCGGCCAGCTCTAGCTCGCCCGTAAACTCATTAACACGGACTGCGCCGTAAGCCAGTATATTTGCTGCCGCCCCAGCTTCAGACCCAAAGATCTGGAATGACTCAGTTGTACCAATATTGGCCTTTTGAAGCTTATCAAGGACGTCTAGAAGGCCGTTTTGCTCGATATTCACATCGGCAGTAGTAAGGCCATATTGCTGAAGCGCTGCGGCAGCCTGGGGAGTTACGTTTGATAGCTGACGAATAACGCCTACCAGACCTGTGCCAGCCCGAGATGATTGCAAGCCAGCATCAGATAAGACGCCGATTGCTGCCGCCGTTTCCTCGATTGATACGCCTGCGGTTGCAGCAAGAGGGGCAGCGTAAGACAGCGCCTCTCCAAGCTGAATTATGCTTGTATTAGAGCCATTAGCGGTTGCAGCCAAAACGTCATTTACACGGCTTAGTTCGGATACCTCTAATTTCATTGCACCCAATACATTGGATGCGAGATCCGCCGCTCGCGCCAAATCCATGTTTCCAGCTGTAGCTAGCTGGAGGATGCCGGGAGTGGCAGAAAGCACCTGGTTTACATTCATGCCTGCCATAGCGAGAAAGTTTTGAGCATCAGCAGCCTGCTTTGCTGAGAACGCGCTTGTTGCGCCAAGCGAGCGTGCCTGTGCTTCCATTTCAGCAAGCTGAGTAGTGGTGGCGCCGGATACGACTTGAAGCTGCAAAAGACTCTGCTCAAAAGAGGCTGTTTCAGTTATAACTTTGCCAACACTAAAGCCACCTGCAGCTGCAGCGGCAGCGCCTAGTGCAATTTTAAGCACGCCCATACCTTTGGCTAAGCGGTCACCAGAACCCTGGGCGCGATCTAGCTGATCCTCAAATGCCCTTAGTCGTTGCTCGCCAGAGCGACTATCAACGATCAATTCAAGGCGCGACTGAAAGCTCATGGCAAACTCCGGGCACAAAAAAGCCCCGGCGGATGCCAGGGCTTAGGAAGAAGAAAGCCCGCCGAGGCGGGCTGTGGTTATTTGGTGTTCAGTTGCAGAGCTTTAGAGCTCTTTGGATCACTGGGCCAAGGCTTACCTTGGTACCAGGGATTGCGGGATTATCTCGCCAAATAGGATCAATTGGCGCATGCCCCATTGTCTTAGCCACTCCATTTAACTGATAAACCGTTCCTTCAGAAACGAACACTGCAGCAGGGCCACGCCAGCATTCTAGGCGCCCGCTATCCACTGTAAACGGCCATTCTTCGCCGTATTCATCACGAGTAATCTCGCCTGTGTCTTTGCTAACTGATTGGCTTGCCATATCTGTTCCAAGCTCCGAAGCAGTTCCTATAATCCTGATACTTAGATTAGGAGTGTAGTTAGTCGTGGCCCAGTAACCATAATCACTGTCGCCTTCTATGCGATAGCCGATAAGAGTGTTGGTTGCCCCATCTTTCACGAGGTATTCGGCAATATCCTCTAGTTCTGCCTCGCTAACTGGCTGAGCTAGCAACACTTCAACGCGCCGCCGATACTGATCGGAATCGTCCTTAGTGACCGAAAACTCAATATCCGGCCTTGGCTTGACGTCTTCGCTAGAGGTTGTTTCTCCCGTGATATAGAGAAAGGCTAAGGCTAAGGCGGCGATTGCCGCAATGGGTTTAAGTAAGCCCATTGGCAAACTCAGCCGATTGAACTTTCTCCAAGGCCGCTTTAAAAGCAGTAGCTCCAATAGCAGCCTTTTTTTCACTCATTGGCTCAAGCGCTTCTAGCCTTTGCTCGCCGCCTTCACTAGTGATGATCTTTAAACGTGATTGGTAAGCCATGCGGCACCCTCCCTTAGTTTTCCTAATCGTAGCGCGGATTGGGGACAAGGGGTAGGGGAGAAGGATGTGAGCTCGGCTCACCAGTCGTCATGGAATTTATTGGCATTCCTGGCCAAGCGCTTCATAGTGCGCTCGCATCGAGCCTTTTTATGGGCTTCTGGGTGAAAAAAATCCAGAAACAATATTCTTCCAGGAGTGATAGCATGCTCACAGTAGACTAAGCAAGTATCCTTATCTGCAACCCTGGGGTTTGTTCTATCAATCAATGAATTTGATCGAAAGACCCTTGGCGGCAAAGCGATATGCATGTGACTTACTGCTTCTGCCTCCGCTTCTTGAGGCCAGTTGTATATCGAGTCGCGACCAAAGTAGTCAGGATATTCCATTCTGTCAGATTCTATGAAACGGATGAAATCAAGTCTGAGCTGCTTTTCAAATCCTGGGAATGAATCAGCTATGACAACAAAGGCAGTTTCAAAATCTGGATGTATTTCAACAGAAGCCATCAACAGCCCCTAATGAAAGCGTTGCGCTTGCTCGTTACGAGCATCAGCAAGAGCGTAAAAGCCCTGTAGGTCTATATCGCTCTCGAACGACTTGGCGTTGCCGTTCAATCGGCGAAGGTCAGAAATAGCCTTGCCTAGCTTGACGCGAGCAATGCCAAGCAGCTTCCGGGCCTGCCTTGTTTCCGGCAAAAGCTCGGCTCTGAGCATTCTCGCCTTATTGATCTCTGCATCGAACGCTTCTTCTAGCTGATGGATATCATCCAGCTGAGAAGACCAGTTATCAATACCAAAAACTGATGGGGCCTCTTCGGCTTTGCTGAGCTTAACCAATACGCTATCTAGGCAAGATATGTAATTTTTTAAGGCATCCACGCACCTTTCAGACCTAATGCGCTGCTGGGCTTCTGCATAGGAGACTGAAGACGCTCGCTCAATTGCCGTCGTATAAACAGAGGCGGGCACATCTTCTAGCGTAACAACCATGCCGCCCACGGCCATAGTCACAGCCGTACAAAGCCTACTGGCCTGTAAGACGATAGGTTTTTTGGCGAAGGGTGTATTCATGACGGCTACCTACTTAGTTGCTGCGCCCTGAACGAGGGCTGCTCTTGGAATTAAAGAGCGAGAAGCGCGTTGCGCATTTATACGTACCAGAATAGGGTCTGTAAAGCCGCTTTACAACTAATGCTTGTGTGTTTTTGTTAGTCGTTAGGCTTACGAAATCGCGATGCGCTTAGGGTTTCGCGCGAGGTGCATACAAAAAGCCGCCTGATTAGGCGGCTTGGTGTTGCTGGCTCTGCTGGTTTATTTCTCTGAACGTATCATCCATCGCTATTACGACTGATAGCGCTTCTTCTGGATCACACGGCCACTCAAGGCGCTCGGCAAGGTCGAGGACAGTCACCGGATTAATTGGGGTGATGCCGCTCATGCCGGGTTGGCGCGTGCGATGGAGAATTGAGAACGCGCCCATCCAAAAGTTGGTGCGCTCATCAAGCTCAGGGGCGTCATAGTCGACGCCCAAGAATTCACAGTCTGCGCGATACTCCTCCTGAGCCTCTAAGAGGCTTTGGCCTTCGCGGCAGAACTGGCTTTGCCAGCGGAGGAAGCCCGAGGCTTTTTTGCCTGCTCTTCGGCTTCGATGCGATCAAAGCGCTCAAGGTCTACCGCTTTCTGTGCGATGAATGGCACCACGTCAGGGCGGTTCTGCAGCAGATCGGCCACGGCCTCAATTGAGTAGGGCACCTGCACTTCTTCGCCGTCTTCATTCAGCGCTGTCACGTTGCGCCAGTCACGAATCAAGCCTTCTGCGACAAGCTGAGCTTCTTTGCGGTCTTCCTGTTCAGCGGTCAGCTCGTCGCCATGATCTTTGCGATAGCGTTTATCCAGTTTGCGCTTAACGTCGCGGTAAACGCTGTTATGCATGCGGGCAATTTTGAACTCGCCGCCCATGATTTCGCACCATTCGCCGTCGGTGAATTTAGATGCGTCAAATTTATCAATACGAAAGCTCATGATTACTACCTCTATCCGTTATGGGTGATTGTCCGTAATAAAAGAGGCCTCCCAGCCACGGACAAACAGCGGGGAGGCCAAAGCGGTTAAGGGACGGGTACGGTGCGGGTAATGCTCATCATGACGCCGGTCGCGTCGCGCCCTGGAGCAATATCAAGCTGCTGGTCGAGGATGGTATCTAGTGCGCCGTTTGGCAGCTCACCACTCAGGAATACGCGAGGCAGCGCCAGGGCGTAGGAGTAGTCTTCTGCTGACAGCGAAAAGCCAAATGCAATCGGGTCGCTTAGCAAGCCTTTGCGCCACAGTCCCATCGAGGCAGTCGAAAAGCGGAAGTTTATGTTGCCGCTAAAATCGAAGGTGCCCGGCTCGTGGTGCTGGTAAAGATTGCCGCCGCACTGGTCAGACTGGAAGTTGCCGTTGATGGTGATGTCGAAGCCTTTGATACAGATGCCTGTAGGCTCACTGCCGTCGATCAGCACTGTGTGGAAGTTGTTCGACATATCCATGATGATGTTCGCTTCAGGCTCGTCAAACGTATCGCCAGACGGGTCGTATTCATCATCGTGGCCGCGACCCATGACGGTCACTTGCCCAGTCACTTTTTGTCCTGATGTGGCTGATAATTGCAGCTGAGTTTCTGATGCGTCAGAGATCAAGATATGTTCACCCAGATCCATGTAGCTCTTCAGATAGTCCCAGCGGGTTTCCGTGACGCCATTGGTGATTGAGTCAGTTACCCATGCGCTACTCAGCACAGACGACATGATCGAATCAAAATTCACAGCGCTAAATTCAAAGCTAACCGTGCCGTTAGGATTGATCATCGTTGTCTTTTGATCGCCCCGGGTTCGGTCGTCTCTGATCTCTTCCGAGCGAACAGTATCCATAGCGACAGTTAGCGTATCGCCGGTGTTGCGCAGAATCTGCCAATTGTCAGTAGAGCCAGCCGGGCGGCGGGCAATACGGGCGCGAGAGCCACTTGCCATAGTTAATTACCTCGTGGTGGTGATACAAAAAAACCGCCACGAAGGCGGTTGGTTGGTGCGGGGTGGGTTATCGGTTTTTCCAGACATGTATTCGTCGGTAGGCGTCGAGCACTTGGCCGTATCGAGTAAATAAGGCGGCGTTGCTCTGCATTTGCTCGGAGTGCATCTGCTTTTCCTCCTCATGCACTGCCTTCATCTCGTCCAGGATTGAGATTTGCGATTCAAGGAACTCGGCGTTTCGCTTTTGCTGCTCGGCTAGTCGCTTCTGAATCGTGATAAGGATCAAGAAGTTAGCGCCTGCGCTTATAGCCAGCGCCACGGCTGTAAAGACCATTCCGGCAATCTGCATAATCACCCCATTCTGAACGGCGTAGTTGCGTTGTATTGGTACCAATCGTTGCTTTCACCAATGCGCTGAACGCTCATGGCTTGCGTCTCGAAGTGGCCGTCTTGGTAGAACTCAAATAACGGTACCAGTGAGTCAGCGAGCAACGCGGCAGGGCGTGAACCTCGATGCTTTGGCGTGAACACTTGGAACTTAACAAGCCCGGTGCGCCGTACGCACGGCTCCGAGGCGTTGCCCGCAGGAATAGAGGCTCCGTGCTGGATAGTGCAGCGTACCCAGCTCTCTTTGTTCTCAATCGCCGCTCTAACATCGGGTGTCTGCGGTGCGCCGTCGTACTCGACCGGCACGCCATCCCAAGTGGATAGGCGCCGCTCAATGGCTAGGCGGATGGATTCGAAGGTTGGATTCATCGTCCGTAGCGCTCCCGCGTGCTGTTGTAGGCGATAGAGTAAACGCCATACGGCGCTTGGCCAGACCATCCATCCTCGATGCGCTCGCCATAGGGAATGTTCGTCTGAATAGTGACCAGCTTGAACGGTGACGGGCTGTCCGCCAGAATCCGTTCAGCCTCGCGCATTGATTCATCTGGCCCGTAATGAGGTACATTTTCATGGTCGACGTCATCAATCGTTAGAAAATGCGAGCCACGGTAGGCACCTTCATCGACGGGCGAATGAATGATCAGTTGCTGCAGGGCGAACAGCACCATTTCAGCGCCTTGGGCGCTTAGCTGGCCTTCAACCTCCTGGATAAAGCCGCCCAACGGTACGGACCAGCCACCCTTAACCATTACGTTTTCCTCAATTGCAGAGTATGTGTAACATCTGCCGGGTCGCCGCCAATACCGACAACTTTCATTCCGTTAATAACATCATCAATCTTTGGCGTGGCCAGCTCGCCCGTAGGCTCGCCATCAACCACCATGACCGTTTCGATCTTGAGCGCGGCACTCAGCTTGTAGTCAGTCGCAAGGATGTTCTCGCCGTCGATTTCCATCTGGCTGAACGACCCAAAAACGCCGCGCCCTCGGTAACCAGTGGTCACAATAGGCGTCTCGCCAGCCTCCCAATCATACTCACCCGAAGCAGTAGAGCGCACGCACTCAAAGGGCTTGATGGCGTCGCTCAGCTTGCCGTCATACGCTTTTGGGAGCTTGGCGTTTAGCTTGTCTTGGATGTATCCCATCACAGATCCTCAAGGCTGGTAGTGGCCCCGCAGCCTCGGCAGAAAATACCGTCAAGCAACACTAACCAAAGGTCATTGCCGCACGTACTGCATTGGTAGGTTTCCGCATCAGCCGGAAAGAAATTGCCGCTGAACTCGCCTTTGGATAGGCTACATGACGGGCACTCTAGGTTGCCGTGAGTATCGACAGGAGCGACAGCAAACCATTCATGCTGGCATCCTAGACACTTGGCCTGCCCGCTGTTGTGGGGTCTATGGTCATCAAGACTGATTACTTTACCCATGTCATAACCTCGACAGAATGCGGACGCTAGAGCCAAAGGGGTTAAGCCAGGGGCGCAACAAGTCTTTGATGTAGAGCATGTCGCCCAGCATCGCCTTGGCGCCGTCCTGATATTCAGTGCTCACAGACACCGTATCTGCCTTTACCGACTCACTCTTAATCGCTCCTTCGCTATCGGCGTAAAGCGTCCCGCCTGCCGCCATCTTGGCGAGGTAGGCGCCAGCACGAACAATGCGCTCGTCGTCAACGTCGGCTGGGATTCCTTTAGCCGTGAGCCAGTCGCTTGCCATCTGCACGGCTAACGGCTTGGCGGCTTCCTCGGCCCAGTCACTACCGAGCGCTTCATCCACTTGAGTGATAGTGACGTAGGGCATGGGTTATTCCTTGTCGGCTTGATTGTCGGCGGTTGCGGCTGATGGTTTGTCAGTCTTAGCGGTTGCTTTTGGCTTTTTGGGCGCGGCTACCGTCTTGACCGGCACCTTAATGGCTTCGTAAGCCTTCACTACCTCGGGATAGTCACCTTCAACCACTACGCTATCGGCCTTTTCTGGTCGAGCGAAGTGGCGAGGGTTGCGGTAGTTCTTGCCTTGTTCAAAACCGGTCTTGCGGTCTGAGTAAGTCAATTCCATGTCAATCTCCTAAATCGAGGCGACCCGAAGGTCGCCCCTGGTTATCAGAGTGAAGTTACCAGCACGCCTGCGGTTGATTTGTTATCGGTGGCGATCTTAGACCAGTTGCCACCGGTACCGATGGCCGCGTCGGTCGGTGATTTAACTGCTGTATTCCACGCATAGCCCTTGAGGCCAAGATTGAACGTGTACTCAGCCTGGAAGACGCGCTCGATATTCTCGTTGCCGGTCTTTTCTTCGACAGTGGCGTAGTAATCGCCGTTGTCTTCGACCATGGCAGCGCCTTCGGACAGGCCTAGGGTGTGGTAGTGATCCACTCCCGCGCCACCGCCGTCAGCCTCGAACAGAGCCGGGGCATCAGTCATCACGAAACGACGACCGAAGCCATCCTGGGTCACGCGAACGGAACCGAACTCGAACAACTGGTTGGAATTGGTCAGCGCGCCGTCGAACACATCAGTCATGGCCTTGGAGTGAAGTACCCACACCATGATATCCATCATGCGGTCGCCGAACTTGCTAGCCCCTTTGTTTAGGGCGTTAAGCGTCAGGGCGGCGGCAGTGGCGTCGTGAACGATATCAGTGTTGCCTGAAAGAGCGGTTTGCAGGGCAAGAATAGCGGTGTTCACTTCATCGGCGATCACGCCGCGAGCCACTTGCTCACCGATCACGACGCCAGCCTCTTCAGGATTACGCTGAATCCAGGAGAACTGCTGCGGCTCGAACTCAACCGGGGCGGTGCCGCCAGCGATTTTGACCGCGATGTGGGTAAGCTGCTCAAGCTTGGTAGGAGTTACGGTGCCAGAGCCGTAGGCGTTACGACGACGCATCAGGCCGCCAATAGCTTTGTAGCTGGCCTCTTGCGCAAAGTCGCCTACATTGCCTGACTGTGATAGGCGCATAGCGCCATTGGTAGCGGAGTTAAAGAGCTCAATTTGCTGCCGAATCGTTTCGGTAGCGGCTGAGTACATGAAGTCGTTGAAGACTTTCATATCGGCAAGTGCCATAGGGTGTTACCTCATTGCTGTTTACGTTTCAGGATTTCGACTTTTTCAGCCGTGGTTTTTGCGTCCTTCCACGCCCTAGGCGTTGAGGAACTGCCGGTACTGCCGGGGGCTCCGCTCCCCTTGGGAGTCGGGAACCAGTGAGGGGCTTGGTCGCGCATGGACTCAAGCCACGTTTCAGGGGTGAGAGGCTTGCCGGTGCTGTCGTAACCGGCGCTCTCACGAGCTACAACATTGCCTTCGTCATCGACTTCAAACAGGCTTTGCGCACGCAGAAAGGCGTCTTGTGACGCGCTATCAATAAGGCCAAGCTTTGACGCAGCGCCACGGATTTCATCGCTTAGAACGCGGCCACGGAACTTGTCAGCAAACGTCTTGGCTTGCTCGGCGGTCTGTGTGGCTTCGTTCAGCTTGCGGTCATACTCTCTACGCATGCGCTCGGTGCGCTGATTGATGACTTCATCCATCTTGCCATCGGCAATCAGGCGGGCCTCTTCAGACTGTGCGATTTGATCTTCAAGCTTGCGGGCGCGCTCGGGATCAATGCCTTCATACTGCTTGAGACTGTCCTTTAGCTTGCGCTCGTTGGCGAGCAGCTCGTCGCGCTTTGTCTTTAGTCCGCCCACCTCTTTGTCGATAGCCTCTTGATGCTTGGTCGATAGCGCCTCTTTGAGGGCTTTCGCCTTTTCTTCATCCAGCTCAAGGCCAAGTTCAGCGAAGTCGATTTCCAGTGCCATGTTGTGCTCCTAGAGCGTTGCGATACCTACCTAGTAGGCATAAAAAAGGCCGCCCTTAGGCAGCCTATTGATCGAAATTTGGGTTTATACCGTCGCCACGGTCTTGCCGTTGGCGTTCATGATCCAGGCTCGGTCGTCTGCATAAATAAACCGGCGGACGCGCTCACCGTCAGAGCCTTGGTATTGAATAATCACTCTCGGCAGATCCTTTTGATCCAGGCCTTTGGTGATAGTGTGATAATCAGTTTCGCCATGCTGAATAAGCGTTACATCTCTCTGCGCTTCTTCAAGGACAGTATTGTCGTTTGCTGGTGAGTATTTCACTGTGAACATAGTTGCTTCTCCTGCTGCGGCTACGAAAAAGCCCCGGCGGATGCCAGGGCTTAGGTAAGTGGTATTGCTTGGCGATTGGTCGCCTAAGAACCGGTGTCGTCTTCTACCATTGCTGCCAGCTCGCTCCGAAATGCTTCAATATCGGCGCAAAGCTCTTTGTCGGTTAGCTCGCCAAAGTGGCAAGCAGAGGCGGCGCGATCAATTAGCTTGATTGCCTTCATGGCGGCTTTATTACCAACCAAGGCGCTTATCTCAGCTTTGCTCATCGAATGCTCCCAGTTTAATCTGCACAGCCAAACTCAACTCCCAATTCATCCGCATGATGATCAGGTCGTGAAAGGTGGCAATACCGGCCTGCTGTCGCTGCCAGCATTGCCACCATGCCCGAAAATGAGGGTCAGCCATCTTCATCTAGGGTGCTAACTGGAGTATTTTCGCCCAGCAGATCCTTAAAATCGCCGATAGTTACAATGTCATGGCCATCGTGAAGATAACAACCCGTTATATCACCGCCGTCATTACTGATGATGGAGCGGATTTGTTCAACCAGCTCCTGTAGGTTGTCTCTCGCATTGCCGTTACCTGGAGCTGGCAGTCGCATATACATAACTGTTTCGTACGCTGGGGCTCCTTTACTTGTCTTACACAGCAGCGGGGAGAATCCATCAGGGCCGAAGGACTGAATTGCACACTGGTAGTGCATTCCGTTAGATATTTCTAACGTGAATTCTTGGGTTGTAAAACTCGATTGCATAAGGCTCCCATCCATGATGCGACTTTATGATTAGGGTATCACTAAACCTAACCAATACCACTACCAAACACCTCGCGGAAGTCTTTCGCGTGCTGCTGGCGAAGCTCTGCAATCGTGTACCTAGTCCCGTCGGCGCGAATCATCTGCCCGATACTGATCTTACCCTCTTGGAATAGCTTGTAACGGGTGGGGCCAAAGTATTGGCGGGCAAAGGCGGCGTTGTCGGAGCGCTTAAGGAAGTCGGTCATCGACGTTGATGCTCGCACCTGCCCAATCATGCCATCAGGGCGCTTGTCTTTCGGTATACGCTGAATAGGCTGGAAGGCTTTCACATACGGCCTATTGCCAGCGATGCGGCCACCGAAGTAGGGCGCAATGACTGAGCGGCAGCCGTAATGCAGAGGAGGGCGCGGGTAGTTGCTGCCTACGTCGAACACGTCGGAATCCAGATCACTGCAACGCAATGTCGTGCGGCCGTCGATGGTTGCCACGAAAACGACCTGCTCAACACCCAGAGCTAAATAGGTTTCATCGTATGCCATATTCGACAAGTGGGTGCGACCAGTGCGAACAATCGTCTGTAAGTTATTGCGCGTCGTCTTCAGCACACCATCGCTGTAATTCATCGACTTGGTACCGCGCAGGGCGCGCACTATCTGGTCGTTCGTTTCCCCCTGGCTGACGCCTTCACGAATCCGGCTGATCACGCGGGCCTTGGTATCGCTGCCCGCGTCTTTAAGCGCGTCCTCGATGAAGATGCCGAGCGCTGGCGTTTCCATCGCCTGCTTATAGACCGCTGCAGCGCTAATAGCAGCCGTTGGCGCATCAACTAGCGTCTCTTGCATCAGATCAACGATGAAGTCCGATTCCGCTTGCGTGAACTCTATCGCGCCGTCTTGCCACGTCGACATGATCGTGGTGCCGAGCGATGCGGCCCACTCATCAAGGAACTTGACGACGCCTTGCACGCGGGTCGGCAAACGGTCAACGCGCTGGCCTGAGCGATAACGGCTCAGCGTGCGCAGTTCGCCAGGGGTGAGGTTGTCTAATCGCTCTAGCAGCTCCATGCCTAGCGATCTACCTGCATTACCCACCACATCGTTCATCTCAGCCACTAAGCCGCGATTGTTTCGCTCTACAGCCAAGGCATTGCGAAGGACTGCATCAAAGGCTTTCTGCTGTGCGCGCTCGATCTCATCCATCACTCAACCCCTTCGGGCAGCGGCAAACCTCCTGTTGTCATCAGCGAAACCAGCTCATCGTCTGACATGTCAGTAAGTCCAGCTTTGCGCATTGATTCAAACAGCACTTCATTCGGCGCACGATCAGCCATGACGATGTTATAGACGACTTGAAGCATCGCGGCGTCTACTTCTTCTTTGCTGAACTTGGGCTCAACCTTGAAGATGACTTGCTCAGCTACCTCAGACTCTTTCATGCCCTTCCAGTACGCGATATAGCGCAGCATTTGCTCAAGCGCTTCGGCACCGTTCACGCATACGCTGTAAAGCGCGGAGTATTGGTCATTCTGCCTAGCCTTGCGGGCCTCGCCTGACTCCATGCCGCCAATGTCGATAGTCTTGGCGCCTGACTCAGCAGCGGCGTTCTGCTGGTCTTGCATGGCTTGGCGAAGCTTTTCAATGCCCGCGCCTGTAAATTCTAGATAACCGCATTTGCCATTTTCTGGCAGCATCCAGGCAGCCATAGGGCCAGTGACGCGCATATCACCGTCACCGTTCATTGCAATCCACGGCTGGGGGTGGGCGGTGTAATGCATCGCCGTGTAGTAATCAGCGCTAAGCTGGTAATACTTGAGCGCGGCTTTAGCCATTGTCTGCAGCGGGATCTCGTCAACATCCGCGTTGTTGTCAGTACTTCCAGCAAACACGGCTGGAATGAACTTTAGCGGCGTTGACTGGGTGCCGCCAATGAGGCCGGGGTATTCGGTATCTTCTATTTCAACGCCTGCCTCGTTCATGATGCGAACGCGGTAACGCAGACCCTCTTGAAGATCGAGCACCCTATAAACGGTTTCGTATTCAGGCGCGAATTCGTCAGCTCCAGCCTTTAGCTTTTGCTCAGTAAATACCACTAGAGTTAAGTCTTGCCGCCCTCCAGCATCTGAGGTTAGCCAGTTAGGTGCCGTTTCAGCGGTGTAGGTCGCAATGTAAGGCTTTCCGTTATCGTCAAACTCAGCCAGCAAAGGCTTTCGGCCTTTGGTCAGTAGAGCGGCCACAATGCGCAAGTAGAGCTGTTTTAAGCTGAATCCGTCGCTGGTTGCCTCATTAAGCAGGTCTGACATCTGATTCGGTAGCTGAATCTCAGGCTCCTGGCGCGATACTAAGCCAACCATCGTGCGCAGCGAGTCTTTCACCCAAAGAGGATACTCGGCGCGGCGCTTGTACGCATCGTAAAGCTGCTTGGCCTGCGCGGGCGTTAGCGGGCTGTTATCCGTGGCCGCAAGCGACTCGGCCTCGATCATTCCCGAGGTTTTTGACAGATAGATGATGCCGCCAGCGGAAATGGCGCGAGGCCCAACAAGCGCGTCTTCCATCTCCTGCCACTCTTCGAGCATGGCGGTATACTGTTCATTCTGCGATGTGACCGCCATTAGCCGAGGCCTCCGATTCGTTTCATGCCAGCGCGTGGCTTGGGTTTGCGATTATTAGCGACAGCGAAATATCGGAACGCGTCAGAGCCGTGAGACGACCAGTCATGAAGCGGCTTATCTTTCCAGCAGCCGCGCTTGTCATCCCATTCTTTACGGTAGTTTTCCAGGCAGAGAACGCCTTTCTCGGCTTTCGATAGGTCGAATGCACACTTGGGCAGAATCTCCCTAGCTGCTTCGATGCCTTCATCGATGCCCGCCTTTGGCACTACGTTGAACTTGATGCTGTATTTATTACCGTCTATCTCGTAGCCGTCTTTAGCCATATCTCGGCGTGACTTGCCGTCGCCGCCAAACTCGCGGTTATCAATATCGTGAGGCGCCCAATGCTCGTCATACGTGTAGCCTTTGTCTTTCAGCACTTTCATGTAGTGACGTAGGCCTTCGCCGCTGTTTTCGTAGTAGTCGATGACGTGGTATTCAGTACCGACCTTGCGAACAAACCAAATAGCCGTGGAATCGCCCACGCCCAAATCCCAGTAAGTGGATACCGGAAGGTGTGAGTTATTAGGGATCTCGCCAATGCGCTGTTGTGAATAGAGCTTGGCGAACTGCTTGGCGTAGTAAGCGCCCTCGACTGACTGCTGGAACGCTTCGGCGGGTATCGATGGATACTCCCGCTTCATGTCGTCGCCTAACGTGCGCTCTTTGGCGTGATACCACGCCTTCTGTCCAGCGGTTACCTTGATGCCGTGCTTAATCTCAAGCTCGGTGAAATAGTCGACAAGGCGCTGCGGTAGCTTGCGGTCAGTCTCTAATGAGTAGAGTGGGTTCATCCACCAGGAGAAGAAAAAGAACTTCCAGTCCAAAGCGGTCAGTGGCGTTTTCGATAACGCCTGCTTCTCTGCCTGCTGGCTGTACTCAAAGAACGAACCTGCGCGACCCTCTGCCGTCGACTCGATGGTGACAAAGCACTCATCGGATACTGCTTCAAAAGCACCGGTGACTATCTCCCGCGCCTTGTCGGGGAACTTGGCGCATATCTTCCCGAACTCAGAGACGTGCAGGTAACGCAGGGTGCCGCCACGGAACGACGTGCTGATATACAGCGAGCCGCCTTTGGAAAACACCAGCTCGCCAGCGGCGTCGTTGCTTGCCGGGTTGGCCTGGCGTATCTCTAGGGGCAGGTGCTTATAGGCGTACTGGATCTTTTCACGGAACAGGCGCTTGGCGTCGTTCAGCGTGTGAGCGATCAATGCGCACTTAGCCGACTCGAATAACGCTGCATCAAGCTGGATGATGCATTGCTCAGTGGTAAAGCCAAGCTGGCGAGCTTTCAGTATCAGGTTGCGAAAATGCATCTGCTCGAAATAAGACAGCTGCTCCGGCGTCATTCGGAAGCGAACCTTCTTGCCCTGCTTATCCGTGATGAAGTAGAGATTATTCAACCGCCACAGCTTATCCCTGAGCTTTGCCATGTGCTTAGCGCTTAATGCCATGGCTATGCCTCTTGGGAAAGTTCGTCCATTAGCTTGGAAAGCTCGTCTGCGTCACTGCCTCCTAGCTTGCTATCAAGGTCGTAGGCTTGGCGCTCAAGGCTAACTAGCGTTTTCAGCGTCTCGGCCAATTCCTTCATGGTCTTGGTGCGCGTCGGGAGCGATACAACTTTCTGATACAGGTCGTTCAGCTTGTCCATGCCGTTGTCGTCAGGGTCGCGCAGCAGCTCACCCAGCTCTTCGTAAAGCTCGCGGTTATCGGTCAGTGCTTCCAACTCGTCCAACAGCTTGTTGGTCAGGCGCCGTGATCGTGATATGTCGCTGCGGTGAGCCATGCGCACATTGGCAATGGCCTCAGCATTACTAGCGATTATCTCCCGCTCGGTATCCGCCCGTTTCGTGGATACCTCTTTGGATACCTCGCGTTTGGATACCAGCGCGTCAGCCTTGGCTTTGATCTTTGCTTTGAGATCTCTATCCCACTCGTCACGCTTTGCACGCTTATTGATAGCGCCGTGAGTGATGCCGTGCTGTGAGGCTATTTCTCGAATTGATAAGAGGCCAGCCCGGTAGGCCGACTCAATGGCCTCCCAATCGGGCGACTTCTTCGTCATATCATTACCTATGGTCAATACACATTAGAGAGCGCCCAGGGTGGAACGCTCTTTGATGTGCATTTACGCCTCAAAATGTCATTCTGAAGCAGAATGGCGCTTCATGCTCACCGATGGCGTCTGCGATGCCAGTACGCAGATAGCAGAAACACGGCGATGATATAGCGCTGCCTTAGCCATGCCTGCAGGCGTCTACTCGCACAGCGTATCCAGCATCGCGCCTTGCTCATCGGCGTAGCTCCATAGCCCGTTGATATAAGCCTCTAAGCGCCGATACTCGCCATCCCCTAACTTATCCCACAGCTCGCCTTTGCTTAGCTCAGGCAGCACAGGAGAGGGTGGTGGCGTGCATTCAGGCGTGACGTGGATGTATTCGACTGTCGAGCAGCTAGCGACGGAAGTGGCCAGTAGGCCTATCATTAGCAGGGCGTTGATCGGCTTCACGTTGCACCTCATTGGATTTCTCACGCACCTGGGCGCGGGCATCGTCAATAGCGCGCTCAGCCTCAAGCACGGCTGATTTGCTCTTTGCCTCAGCCTTGGCACGGCTAGCAGCTTCCTTCGCTCGATCACGCTGACCGCTGGTGTACAGCAGCGCAGCACCGAGCAAACCAATAACCATTGCCAAAAAGCCGGCGATTTTTGCCCATAGATTGCTAAACATGGGTCTTTCTCCGCTCGCGCTCTGTCGTGATGCGCTGCTGCGGCATTAGGCGTGCCACTACGCCAGCGACCGCCACCGCAGACGCCAGCACGGCATAGGCCCACTCGGGGATGACACCCTCCCAATGCGGCAATACGGGCTGCAGACCGTAGAGTAGGGCAGCGATGACGCTCAGGCGCACTGACCACATTGACGGAGCTTTTCGCCACTCAGGGATAAGATTCATTGATACTTCTCCCAGTTGATGGCTGGCTGGCCGTCAGAGATCAGGCACGAATTGAGCCGCCCCTGCACGCTAAGAGCGTGGTGAAACATTGCCGCGTTCTCATCCTCTAGCTGCGTGAGTCGTTCGGCCTGCTGTTCAATCACAGCCGTTGCCCGAGCGAGCTGCGCCCGAGACTCAACGGTTTGACTGATAACGATGGCCAGCAGGGCGACGGCGACCACAAACGCAACCGTCGATGCCCAGGCCTGTCGCTGGTAATAGCGAACCTTGCGCCGCAGGGCTGTGAACTCTTCCTTGGTTGTCATTTGCCACCTCGGTTATTCAGGACGTGGCGTGCCATGGCCTCGACTGCAGGGCGAAAGAAACGCACCCCCAGGAAGCCGGTCACCACGCCAATGAAAATGGCCCAATCGTCACTCACGCCCATTGATGTCATTACGGGGCGGCAGGCCATCACGAATACGCCGCAAATCAACGCCTCCGCCACATCCTTTCGCGTCAGCTTTACGCGGTCTAAATACGCTCGCAACAGGGCCATGAATATTGCTACTACGCCTGCGATTAACCATGGCGCGTTGGCTTGAATCCATAGCGCCAGTTTCCATGTGTTTTGATCATTGGGATCTGGCGGCATGAATTTGACTCTCTGCATCGGTGGCTCACCTCTGCGAGCGCGGGGGTTACGATTCGGTGTAAAAGACTTCTCGGGCGTTGCCGTTGGCGTAGCCCTCTAAATAAACGGCTCGCACCTTGGCGGCTGCCTCAGCTTTCGTGACGCGGCCATCTTGATCAGCGTCTAGCCCGCGATTTTGCGTATAAGCTCTTGTACCATCGCTGAATAGGACGGTGCCGAGCGAGGAGCTGATGTACTTAGGCATCAATATGGCCATGTACATGTCTTCGAGCTGTTTTACACGCTCATGCCATCGGTACTTGGTGAAGTAGGCGTAAACGTATTCGAGCTGTTCGATTACCGTCATGCTGGCGAGGGCGTCGGTCGTGGTGCCTAGGTCGCGGGCGGTCGCGGGCATAAATTGAATCAAGCCAGTTGCGCCACTGCCCGCCGCATTGCGAACGGATGGTGAGAACGTGCGCCCCGACTCAAACGCCATGCATCCCATTAGCTCGTCGGCTAAATCAGGGCCCCAGCCCATGCGCTCGCAGATTTCGAACAGCTTGTCGATGAACGCATCGTCGACTCTAGCGCCCCATGGCAGCATGAACGGCTGCGGGGTATACGTAGCCGTACCCTCCTGGGGTACTTCTCGCAGGAAGGTGAAAGCCATGAAGCACCTGTAATAAAAAAGCCGCCAAGGGGATGGCGGCAAAGACCGTCGAAACGACCTAGGTAGGGAACGGAAACGAAAAAGCCCCGACCGGTTAGAGTCGAGGCTTTAAGGTATTTGGCGTCGTCTGACTTTTATCGCCAGAATATCAAAAGTGTACATTTGCGAGCATTATTTCGTCAAGCTGCATTTTTTAGAAAGTTGCGAATTTCTCGGTTTGTTTGGGAAACAGCATTGCAAACGGGCTTCATGGCGCAATCTTCGAGGCTGCTAATGATAATTCCCAGCAATTCCCAGACGGCCACCCATCCATCTTGATACCAGTTGTTACGGATGATCTTTACGCCGAGATACTCTGATGCGAACACGCACACCTCTTGAGGCGTCCACCCCTGTCTGCTTCCATCAACATTGAGCCGATCCTGCATCATGCGCGCCTGGATCAACGCCTTCGCGCGCTCTTTGCGCTTATCACGCCAATCATCCCATCCTGGCGTATTCATGATTAGCCGCGTCAGCACGGTGTCGAATACGTCATCGTGGTAGCGGTTGGCCTGCTCAGTGTCATTCAGGCTCAGCCAGTGGCCTACATTTGCGAGCGTCTTGTTATCTCGCTCCAGCTTTATAATTGCAGAGTATACGGCATGGTAGCTGTCGCCAAATGCGGCTCCTGGGCCACCCTTGCGAGAGCGGTCTTGACTCGCGCTAATCTGCTCTCGCGTGTACGTGACTATCTTTCCATCATCATTAAAACCGAGCACGTAGCGCTTACGCTTGCCGCTCTTAACGATGACAGGATCAGTCTGGCTTTCCTCAAGATCAACCATTGCCTGGGTGCGAATGCCGCTTTCAAAAGCCATTGCCCAAGCCTCACGCGGATTGTTGACTAGATATTTCATGCCTTCACCTCGCCGCGCAGCCATTGGAATAGATCAGGACTTGCCGTCAGTACGTGTATAGCGGCGTTTTTCTCGCAGCCAATGTCCACACCAAATATGTCGAAAAGATCCAAGTGCTGCTCAGTGGTAACGATCAGCCTTTGCCCCTTGCGCTCCAGCTCTTTAAGGCCATTCCAGCTCGAGACCTCCCGCCAGCCTTCCTTCATCACGCCGCCGATCTCGATGTCGTAGAAACGCTCTGTTCTGACTGTTGCTTTCATGCCGCCCCCTTGCGCTTTTCGTTGACCACCTCATCCCATACCGCTTTCACTGCGGCTTGCGTTGCGTGCGGGAATTTCTTTGCCCACTGTGCGTGTACGGCTAATCGGTTTCCCTTGGGCGCTGCCAGCATCTGCCGTGCGATGAACTTCACCTCGCATTGCCGCGCCCAGGCGTGCCATTCGGGCGGATAACCGTTCTCGCCACCGAGCGGGCGCCCATCCGGCCATTGCGTAGGGCGCTCGACTTGAGCGTTTAAATGCTCACTATTGGCCGATTTGCTCATTTCTGAGCGGTTTAGTGCCCAATTCATCGCGTCACCAACCTCATGCAGTAAAAAACGCTGCGGCCTGCTTCGCGGCACTCGCCCCAAATTGAGACGCCAGCCCAGATGCCGAGTATCAGAAGCAGTAGGGCAATAACTGCCCATAGAGTTTTTCCCATTACGTCCACTCCGTTAGCGGTCGCTGCTCAAGCGGCACCCAGTCGATACCAGGGCGCAATAGCTGGCCCTGGTAGCTCTCGTAGTAGTGGCTGACGTTGACGGCCATCGGCTGGTCTGGGCATTGGCGGTTGGCGCACCCCAGGCGCGCCATGTAATTGACATGCCCGCAGGTGTGGCACTTGGTGACTACTGACGGCTCCAGCATGAATATCTGGTCGCTTTCGGCTTGCCATGCGGCGCGTTGTTCTTCGCTGACCGGCTCGGCGTCTTTGAACAGCTCTGCGAGATGATTTTTAAGGTTCATGCTCATGCCGCCACCTCGATAACTGGAATGATCTCGACCCACACGCCGGTATCGCCTTTGCGATCAATCAGCGCGGGCGTATTGGTCACATTGCGCACGTACTCGTCAGTGTCGTCGTGCAGCACGCCCGATTTAACTAGCGCATCCTCGACCAGCTTGGCTGTCATGCTGTTATTGCTGGTGTCGCGCTTGCGAACACCTTTCCCGAGCTGTGGTGTGAATACCAGGTCAACACGGGTCGATATCGGTATGTCGATATCGAGCTGACGAACCACGGCCTTGACCGCTTTCAGCGCACCGTCTTTGGCACGCTTGCGTACCGACCAATGCACGCCAGAGTAAATATCGTTGGTGCTTGGGCCGTAGAAGGGGATGAATATGCGTCGCGGCTCAGGCGGTGCCGTTCTGGCTGGCGGCGTATGGTTTTCTCTGTTCATTGCTCTTTTGCCTCCAGAAATGCCAGCGCGTGCGTTAGCTGCTCGGCATCGGCGCCTGTGAAGTGGTTTAAGCCAGCGCGTAGCGTGGTGCGCAGGAATGCGGGCTGCTGGGCGCGCAGTGCCTTGATGCGGTGTATTTGCTGGTGGCAGTCGTTAAAGCTGCCCGCCGCCGGGTCACAGGCTGGCATTGCGTAGCTATCTGGCGCTTTAAGCCCCATGCCGCCCAGGTTGTACATGCCGATCATATGGTGAGCGGCTATGCCGGTAGTGGCACCGCAGACGACGCAGGGTTGGGTGCGCACCCAAGCGAGGTATTGAGGAGAACGCCAGCGGCAATCCCTTGCGCTCTTTTCCGAGTTAATCTTTTTCATTCGTCTTGCGGCTGGGCTGCGAGCGATTGGGTTTTTAGCGCGGAGGGGAGTTTTGCGCTTAAGCATCACCATCCCTCCCGCTCTCGGATGCGCTGCCGAGTCGCTTCATCTTCCTCAGCCCAGCGGTCCATCTCTTTTCGGAACTGCCAGTCGGTCCACATCCAATAAGCAAGGATTGGCGCGAATAGGGCCAGCAGGGCAATATCGGTTATCGTCATCACGCGGCCCTCGCTTCTTTGTACGACTCATAGGCTTTCAGCGCCTTCTCCGACCAGCTCACGCCCAGGTCAACGCCAGTCGCATACAGGAACTCGATAAACTGCGCTGCTTCATATTTGCGGAATTTAGTGGTGGTAGGCCGGACGTATACGGCTTCCTGCGACTTCCAGTCCCACACTTTCTCGCCAGGATGGGCTAGCGGTGTTCCCGCCTCTTCCATCTCCATGGCGAACTGATTAACCAGCACCGCCTTGACACCTTCCGGTGTATTGGCTCTAAAGCACTGGTGGTGAATATCGCCGATCATTGCGTGGTACTTTTCTTCCTGAAGGCGGTTCTTGCTTGGGCGGCGTAGAACGATATCCATCGGGCCACCTTCTAGGCCCTTGCGGGCTCGCTGAGTGATTATGGGCAGTAGGTCGCTTAGCTCTTTGTCGCTTGATGCGCGGTAGAAGACTTCATTTCGCATGACCCACCTCCCGCGCCCGTTCTCTTAAAACGCGCTGTACGCCACCCTTGCTGCAATCCATTACCTGCGCGATGCCCTCAAGCGTCATTCCCTCAGCACGCAGCGCGAAGATTCGAGCGGCATCTAACTTTGTGTGCTCACGCTTCACGCCTAAGCGATGCGCCATGCTGTAAACGTTGCGCGGGTCGCGCTCTAGCTTTTCCGCGATTTGATGGATATCCCAGTCGGGGTCAGGGTAGGTTTCGGCTACAAAATCCATTTCCCACTTTTCCCAAGGGTTGTGTGCTGGGTTCATTTGTCACCATCCCCACTGGTTGCCCAGTAAAACAGCGCTATCAGCGCAGCTAGCGTGATAAAGATACCTAGGCCTATGCCTGCGAGTAGTTGCCAGCTCATGAAGCAGCCCTCCACGCAAAGATGGCGGCCATCCAGCTAATGGCTCTCATACCCCCCCCGAAGCTCATAAGCGCTGATATTCCCAAGCAGGTCACTGCCGGTAGGGCGGAGGCATTCTTTTTGGCATAGCGAGCTAACGGTGCGACTGCCTACCGACGTGCCGTCAGGCAGAAAAAAGCGGCCATCGACAGTGGTTTGGATTTTCTGGCCGGTCGCCTTGATGTGCTTGATTAGCCGCTGCTGGTGTTTTGTGAGCTTCATGCGCTTACTCCCTTGCCAATCCACGCAGTAAACCGATCCATAAACCCAGGCTTCGCTAGCTGCACTAGGTCGCTTGCCGTGTAGTAGCGAACTCCGTCAGGCGTGGAGCACTGGATAGTGCCGTTGTATAGGTCGTGGGCTGGCTTGATGCCGCGCAGGGCCAGTAGGGTCAGTTGGTATGCTGTGAAGTTCATACGACACCTCGGCCTAGTTCACGGCGAGCTGATTCCCAGCTAAAGACCATCAGCTTGCTGCACTCGCGCAGGCGATCGACAACGCGGTCACCTACCCATTGACCCAAGTCTGCGGGCTGCACGTTGGAGACGATGATGGTGGGCAAGCACTGCTCGTAGCGCTCGTTCATGATGTCGAACAGGTAGTTCAGCTCGGAGTCGCTGCCGAAGGAGACGCCTACCTCGTCCAGCACCAGAAGCGCGGGGGATGCAAACGCCTGGATGGCCTGTGACTCTGTTTCGTCCTTCGACGTGTAGGTATCTTTGATGCGGCGGAACATGCGCGCAGCCGTGGTGTACAAGCCCGCTTCGCCATGGTGCTGGATAACGTGATTCAGCGTCGCCACGGCTAAATGCGTCTTGCCGGTGCCAGGGTTACCCAAAAGCATCAAGCCATCGCCAGTTTTCAAGTGCTGCGGGAAGTCGCGGGCGTACTGCTGGCAGTTTTCCAGATACTTTTTCTGCTGATCTGTCTCTGCGCGGTAGCTGTTGAAGTTCTTGTTAGCAAAGCGTGGCGGCATACCTGCGTAGCCAATTCGTTTTTCAAGGCGGTATTGCGCAGCGGCCTTACGGTTCGCTTCTTGCTCTTTGATCTGATCGGCTTGAACCTTTTCATCGCTGCACTGACGGCATCCAGTCCATGTGTCGGTGTTGCCGTACACGATATGCATGGATTCGTATTCGCCGTGCTTTTCGCAAAAAGCTGTAGCTTTTTCAGCGTTATCGATTGCCGAAAGCAAATTGCTAGAATTCATAAGTACCGTCCTCCTGCACAACCAAGCCTTCGGTGCTGGTGTTTTCTAAGCCGGTGTGTCGCCCAGGCGTCAGGCGCGATTTCTTTTGCTCGTGCTGGGTTTTGGCCTGGATCACAAGCTGCTGCCATTTCTCGCGTAGCTTGGCAGGGGATAGGACGTTACGGCGCCAGAAAGTGTCTTTGGCAACCCAGTTGATCAGGTAGGTGATTTGCTCAATCTTGTGGCCATCGCGCTCACGCATCAGGCGGATATCATTTGCCCAGGCTTTGAGGTTGTGTTTCCCAGGTTCGCCAGCAAGAGCGTCGACGTTCAAAGCCATTTGTTCAGCAAGATCCATGTCGGCTTGCTCGAACTTATATTTCGACTTCGGTTTTTTACCGGACGTATCTATAGAACCTTTAGGTTCTATATTTTCTTTCCTTTCTTTAAGTGCATCACCATCTTGGTGAGATTGAGTTTCACCATCTTGGTGAGAGTCACACCACTTTGGATTGTCTTTCCGTTTTGGTGAA
Source organism: Halomonas sp. MS1 (assembly GCF_024182575.1). Lineage (NCBI taxonomy): Bacteria > Pseudomonadati > Pseudomonadota > Gammaproteobacteria > Oceanospirillales > Halomonadaceae > Halomonas > Halomonas sp. MS1. The sequence continues at coordinate 316,159 of NZ_CP098926.1, read as the reverse complement.
ACTCGGCTCTTATGAGCTGAAAAATCCCATTCTGAAACTGTCGTATTTATACGTGAAGGAGATCGACTGCCGCCCTCGCGAATCAAAACGCGCTTACGAATTAAGCTGTTTAACGCTTCACTGCATTTTGTTTCAGGCAACCCGCATTCTTTGCTGATAATGCTTGCAGCAAGCCATACAGACGGACGGTGCCAGCCAAGCGTCTCAATCTGAAAGACGGTTAGCACGCGCCACTCACGGCTAGTTAAAGGTGCATTAGCTAACGCCTTCATCAGCTCGCGTGGCACGGCAACAAAGCCATCTTTCAAGCGTGCCTCCTTGGATTTGGAAGCGCCCTCCTGGGGCGACTCCTGCGGTTCGTGGCCGGGTAGGTAAGCTAGATTGCTCATGCGGCCACCTCGCCAATCCAATGGCCGTAGAAATTGGCTAGGTAGCCAATACCGGCAGAAGTGACGCGGGTTTGTGTGTATGCGTGACCGTTACGCTCGCCAGTCTTAACGTCGAAGCGTTCGGCAGCGTGGTGCTTCTGGTGCGGCAAGAGGTTGCCCGACTGGCGATAGAGAATCTTGTCTTCGATCATCGCTTGGATGAACGCCTTCTCGGGTAGCCCAAGGATCTTGGCGGTTTCTCGGATGGTCTTAGTGGTCCCTACATCGACATAGCGCTCTACGAACTCGACAGAAGGACGGGCTTGCTCAATCTGGCGTTGCTGTTCTTCGATCTGCTCGGCTTGATCGGCGGCAAGGCGTAAGGCTTCGGCCATTGACTGCGGTACTTGGAAGGCTGGTTGTGATTGGTAGCCGCCAGTCTTGCGAATAGAGGGCAGCACTTCACCAGCAAGCCATTTTTGAAACGGAAGCGCCTTAGGCTTGTCGCTGCGAGCCGTGAAGAAATACAAGCCTTGCTCGGTCAGGACCGTTAAACGCTGGACGCCAGAAGGGGTATTACTCTGAGTAACCCCCTTCCATTCTTCGGGGACGTGCTTAACAAGAGCCACCTGCCAGTTGTAGCCAAGCGCTTTTGCTACATCCTTCGCAACGAACAGAGGCTTGCCGTTATCATCCTGAATAACGCGAACTTGATTCTTTTCGAAGTTGAACGGCTGAATGTTTTGCATTAGAGTTAACTCCATAGTTAGTGATTTAAAGCCCGGCAAATGCTCCCCAGCAGCGCCGGGCTTTTCCGTTTTGGGCGTTTGCCCACCTACCTGTAAATCCGAACAGGGCGTTCCAGCCCGATTAAAAAATCTCTATCAAGCTGTACACTTGTTCTCATTGACCGAGTTGCGACCAATTGAGCGGGTCTCATATGCGCCTAAAAGAGTTCCTTTCTCATCAAGGCGAACGAATATCTTTCTTGAGCTGCGGAGCATCTGTGATAAACCGCTCTGAGTGACCCCTATTTGCTGGGCCACCACGTCTTGAGTTCGGTCTTTCACGTACTCACGAATAGGGATTTCACGCATGGTAGCTTCCTGTGGCTCTTTCCTTGCTTATGATAGTAGCACTGCTAATTTATATCAGCAACAATCCGCACTTCCTGCTGTTTGCGCTGACATTAGCGATGCTTATAAATTAAGAGGTATGAAAAAACCTGTCAGAACACCTCTTACTCCTGAGCAAGATCAGGAGGCGAAGCGCTTAAAGGCGATTTTTAACGCACGTAAAGATGCGGCGCGTGCCCGTGGCGGAAAGCTAAACCAGGATGACGTTGCAGCCGCTTGTGGGTGGGGCGGCCAGAGCGCTGTGAGCCAGTACATGAACGGGCGTATAGCACTAAACCTGGATGCTTTGTTAAAGCTTTCTAGGGCTTTGGATTTTGATCCAAGCGAAGTCAGCCCGCGCTTAACTGGCGAGAGGATCGTCGGCTCAAATGTAACGCCAATTAAGACAGAATCTAATGTTGCGCCCGCACCAAAAATGGAAGGCTACGTCCCCGTAATCTCTTGGGTGCAGGCCGGAGCATGGACAGAAGTCTGCAATGTCGATTTCTTGAGCGAGGAGGTGGTACCTAGGCCGCCAGCATGCTCAGAATCAACCTTTGCCTTGCGCGTCAAAGGCCAGTCCATGGCTCCAAGGTATGAACCAGGACTAATCATCTACGTCGATCCAGAGGTAGTGCCTTTCGACGGCGATGACGTCGTCGCAATGCTTACTGATGATAATGAGGCGACTTTCAAGCAGTACGTTGAAGAGCCGGGCGGCAAGAAAATGCTCAAGGCTCGCAATCCTGGCTGGCCTGAGCCTTGGGTGCCCATTAATGGAAACTGCCAGATTATTGGCGTGGTTATCGCAACCATGTGGCTGAGGACGCCTAGGGCGGGTTAGAAGGTCTGCCAGACAAGCGTGAAGACTGAGGGGCTCGTGAGGTTTATTATTAAGCTTTCTGGGCATGTACCCCGGCGTACCAGCCAGCAGATGCATTACGCATGGAAGTGCGCTACGATTTCAGCGTGACAAGTGACGTTTTTCAGTGTATTAAACTATGAATAGTTGCTGAATCGCTATGAGCGAAAATTTAACTAATTGACTATAAAATATAATAAAAAGAATGGAACTAGCTTATGGCTTGCTTGCCTAAGCTAGTAGATAACCTTACCAGCAAGGGGAAGGCTAATGATTACCACGGCTACATTTGGTTCTCGCTTGATTACTAAGCGCAAGCTAACTGCTGAAAAGTTAGTCGCTGAGTACCGGTCAGGTAAGAACACTAAGGCTAAGTTTGTACCTCCGAAAATCGGCGCCTCTGATTTCGGCTATTTCGAAGCAAAACTTGAAAAACCGCGTTACGAGGTGATTCTTGACTAACCACCAAGAAGATGGGCCATCTTCTGAGGATGCAAAGCAGCTGGCAGCGGTAGTGCAACAGCTTGTAGAGACAAGAGATTCGGAATTAGAAATAAAACGTGCTGAGATGGAGGTTCAGGGCAAAGAAATAGAGTCCAACGAACGGATAGCCATGGCCTCTATCAAAGCGCAGAGTACATTTCATTCTCAGCGCTTCAATCAGTATAACGCTCATCTAATACATCGCTATATTTTCGTTGGCTTGATGAGCCTAGTGTTCGTCGTGTTTACGCTTGTAGCTATATTTCTTGAGGCGGGAGATTTAGTCCTTGAAATCTTCAAGCTGATGGGGCCTTTGGTCATTGGTATATTTGGCGGTTACCAATGGGGCAACAGGGCTTCGTCGAATAAATCAGGTACCACCCAGCCAGCCGCCTCGCCTTCCTCAGATGATGAAGAATCTTAAATACTCGCCAGTAGAAAAATGAAGATCCCGCCCGCGAGGCGGGTTTTTTTGTGCCTTCAAAACAGATAGCGCCACCTAAAAATACTATTTCCAATATTTTTTAACACCACTGATTATTGTTTTTCAGCCACTTAGCTTATTTTTATAAATTATTAGCAGCACTGCTGTTGCAATTAATAAGAAGCACTGCTAATTTTATTCACATCGAACAACGCAGCAGGCAAGCAGGACTACTCATGGAAATCATGCACAACGGCTGGATAGCAGAGGTAAGCGAGGAGCGGGGCAACGGCCTTACGTCATCCGAAGCGATAAGCCTTCTCCATCTAGCTAGCGGCATGACCCAGAAGGAGATTGCCAAGGCAATCAACCTAAGCCCTCGCACGGTGCGCGGCTCATTAGAGCGAGCCTACCACCGCCTAGGCGTCACCAGAGGCACTGCCGCCGTAGCAAAGGCCCAGGCCAAAGGATGGATTCGATACGCAGGAAAGATCGCCATGTGCGCGCTGCTATCCGTAGCAATGCTCACAGGCACAGACGATGCGATGCGCCGATCAGGCAAGACTCGCGTCGCCAGACGGGCGGATCAGGTTCAGATGATCGCCTAGTAGCAGCACGACCCGCACCACCGGGCAATGTGGACGCTCTTTACACAATCTGCGATCCCCCGGTGCTTGGGCCAATGCATCCGCTCACTAGATGAGTGCTTTCGAGAGACCCAAGTGGGGCGCTAGGCGCATGCCGAGAGGCTAGAACCTAACGCGGTTGGCACCGGCTTTAACGTAGCCGCTCGACTGAAGATCACGCCGGGGTCAGTACCGGCAAAAGCAAGTGAGGCGATGGCTGCCAGTGATCTACGGAGCCTGGGGTAAACCACCATCGCTATCTTCGCCAGTCCCTGCCAAAGCCAAGTAGGGCAACAGCACTGTAGCGCTGGCGTCGTATGAGACCTGTGAAGCGTTATGTATGCGATGACGTAGCGTGGAGGAAGTGCAAGCCCAACCAATGACGAATCTGGATCGGCTGCTATCGCAAGCGGTTGAGAAGGCGCGGGAACTGCGAGAGTGCCATTAGCCCATTCGCAAGAGTGGGCGTTCCTGAGCCGATTCATGGGGAGTCGGCTGAGGTTGGAGAGCAAGCATGTTGGATAGCGCAGATAAAGAATGCATCGATTCATTTCTGGCTGAGCATTGGGCGGCTTTTGAAGCCCACTGTGAAGACAAGGGTATGGATGCTGACGAGATTTCAGAAAAGCTGAATTGATTTGACCAGCCCGTTCACTGAGCGGGCATCGGGATGGGGATTGTAGGCAAATTGGACATGCCGCTTGCCGAGCAAGAGCTGAGCACTACGAAAGGGTCGCGCCCTTAGTATCTCAGACGGTTCTAGAGCCGTATTGCTGGTTCGAATCCAGCCAATCCCCATCCCGATGTTTCACGGATTAACAGGAGAGCGTTATGAGCACTCATGAGCAAATTATCAGAGATCAATCAAGGCAAAAGCTAGCCGAATCATCTAGGCGGTTAAGCTGCGAAGGCCATTCTTCGTTCTTTGGGAAAATAAGTAATTCGCGAAAAAAAACCATCCGCAAGCTAGTCAGCAAAACTGAGGGGAGGTCCAAGCGGGTCAGTCGTCGTTTGAGGCTGCTGGGAGAGAGCGGCTGCCGGTTTGTGAGCATTTAGCGGCTAATCAACAGGAGGTGGGTATGGCATCCAGCCTGGGAGACTTATTAAGAGAGCAGCTTAGCAATGATAAGCAGCGCGCAGGGGCCTTTAACGAGCAACGCCTTGCAATAGCAACAGCAATGGCTCAAGGGATGCTCTCGCACTCCACGCGCTACAAGCCTCGCAACGGTGCTAGTCAAAATTGGCATGAGGCTTTAGCTGATGAGGCTTTTGAGATTGCAGATGCTCTTATAGACAGAGCGACCTAGCAACACGCGCTACCTGCGATAGTGAGGCCTAAAGCCTGCTGGCTCGGCTGAGAATAGAGCCAGCATCCAAATACCTCTTGCCCTGTCGGGACTCAGGGAAGCGCCAAGGGGTATCTGGATGCTAATACCGGCATCGTCCGGCAGCATCACACTGGCATTGCCCGCTTCGGCGGGCTTTTTCACACCGGAATGTTGCCGCATCGGCTGCATTCCCGCGCTGCTTCCCTCATTAACCTGCACTGGCACTGCGACGAGTAACGAGGCAGCGCGCCTAATTAGAGAGGTGAGCCATGCGACACCGCTGGATAGTCCGAGAGCGAAAGGACGATATCACGACGCCCCACATCGAGCTGGGGCTTTTTTCTGCCCGTCGTTTAGCCAGAGTCGAGGCTAAGCGCCTTGGCTACCCGCCCCAGTTAATCAAGAAGGTAACCCGAAATAGTCATGAATCAAGGTGATGTGAGTGACGGTGTGAAAGTCATCATACGGCACGTCGATACGATAACCACGGATGATTTGCAGAAAATTCAGTTGCTAAAAACCGCCGCAGAGCAGCTTCAGCAACAGGTAAACACAAATCACATGCGGCAATACTTATACAACAGCCTGACCAAAAGGTGACGCGATGAGCATACGGGAGAGGGTTATTCACGCAAGAGATCTAGTGGTAGGCGGTCGCTACAAATATCGCTACGAGCGCGGCGGCGTCCACTCTGGCCACTGCATTATTGAGCATGTTCAAAAGCAGCCGTTTTGGAGAAACAAGCCGCTCGCGGTCACTTTCAAACCTGAGTTTGCAAAACGCATAAAGCTACGCGCCGAGCTTGTTGAATTTTCCCCACAGGAGGTGAGGCATGAACGCGAGAACGCTTAGTTTAACCGTCCTAGTGGTCATCATCGGCAGCATGGTGCTAGCCGCCAGTCTGGATGCGGCTGACGAAAAAAGCCTACACCAGGGCTACTGCACGGAGGTAGCTGTTTGGCAGGCCGAGGAGGCGCGCGGCATTGATCCGCTAGATCGCGTCGGCCATCCCGATTATCGCGGCATTGCTGCTGAGGCATGCCCTGGCCTACGTCCTGCACCGTGATGCCGATCTATTTAGCCGCTCTGCTCACCATTACATTCTCGCTAGGTGTTGCGGGCTGCGCTTGGCTAGCAGCCGTTACGGCACCGAAGGAGGTTTTATGAACATGATTTATGCAGTGCCGGATCAGAGCCGCGTTCTGTACCCGCAGTTCTCGCCAGAGGCCGATGTAACGCCAGCCGAGATGTTTGCAGAGGGCGATTACAACATGACGGATTCGCTCATGCGCTGGTGTCGACAAGAGGAAAACGAGCAGTACGTTCTCGACATTTTCTGTCACCGAAACGGCAATGGGTGCCGCGATGAAGCCATTAAGCAGTGGGAAAAGGAATTGTTAGCGGGGGAGTGGGAATGAGCAACTGGAAAATCACAGGCCCGCCGCGCTTTTTTGAGCATGTCGGCATGGTCTATCCGGTCACCAAAGGTGGCAGTCGGTTTAATGCTGCTGAGGAGGATGAGCTAAAGGCGCTGTTGGCTGGGTGGATCAGTGTTCACGAACGGCTTCCTGAATACGGTCAGCCGTGCCTGATAGTCGCTAACGGCGTGGTTCAGCATGTGACGTATATGCGAGATGGCAGCGATGATTCTGCCGACTGGTTTGAGCCATTTCACTACGAAGATAGGGCGGCAGCCTGTTGGGCTAGCGATGTTGCCCACTGGATGCCACTACCAGCACCACCCGCCAACTAAAAAGCCCCTTACGCATGCAGGCGAAAAGGGGCCAGATCAACATCGAGAAGATCGAATAGGAGTTTATATGAGCAATGCCATCGCAACAATAGCGCAGGACATCTACAACCAGCGCGACGCGTTCGCCGCTGTGCTGTGCGAGCCAAGCATCAGCTTTGACCGTGAGGCGGGTTTCGCCATTCAGGCAATGGAGAACAACGACTTTCTGGCAAAGGTTGCGATGGGTAATCGCCAGTCGGTTGTTAATGCGGTCAACAACATCGCATCTATTGGTATAAGCCTGAACCCAGCCAAAAAGCAGGCGTATCTAGTGCCGCGAGACGGCCGTGTTTGCCTCGATATCAGCTACATGGGACTGGTGGATTTAGCCACCAGTACAGGCTCTATCCGTTGGGCGCAGGCCGAGCTAGTGCACGCTAGCGACCATTTTGAGCTAAGCGGCATTGATCGCGCGCCCCTTCATAAATTCAACCCGTTTCACCCTGAGCGCGGCGATATAGTCGGCGCTTATGTGGTCGTCAAGACCGCTGATGGTGACTACCTCACCACGACCATGAGCCGAGCCGATATTGATTCGATAATGCAGCGCTCGCAGTCGTACCGTTCTGGCAAATCATCTCCCTGGAAAACCGACTACGGCGAAATGGCAAAAAAAACGGTCGTTAAGCGCGCCTATAAATATTGGCCGAAAACCGACCGCCTCGATCAGGCTATCCACTATTTGAACACCGATAGTGGCGAAGGGTTGGCGCAAGAACAAAGCCAACAGCAGCCACAAGGCGATCCGGAGCTTATCAAAGAGCTTTTGGCGAGCGTCGAGAATGCCGGTAGCGCAGAGGCGCTTGCTGAAGTCTGGAAAGAGGGCATAAAGCGAATTAACTCAGCTAAAGACAAGGCAGCGCATCCGATCTTTAAAGATGCGGTTCAGGCGCGCGGCGATGCCATCAAATCCAGTCAGGCAAATGTGTACGAAGGGGAAGTGCAGTGAAAATCATTGAGTGCAACCAAGGCAGCGAGGAATGGCACCGCGCCCGCGCAGGCTGCATAACCGCCAGCATGTTTGAGATAGCGCGAAGCCGCACGGGTGGGTTAGACCCTAAACAGCAAGCCTACGTCGATGCTGTGCGTGACGGACACAGCGAAGCAGTGGCTATGCAAAAGGCAGGTTACAAGCAGACACCCAAGGCGGATTCGGTGCGTCGCGCCCTGCTGGGCGAGAAGGTAGGCGACTTTTCAGAAGCTGCACGCAACTACGCTTTTCGCCTAGCTATTGAGCGCATTAGTGGCGAGCCGCTGGATGAAGGCTTTCAAACGTGGCAGATGAAGCGCGGCAACGACCTTGAGCCAGAGGCGCGCATGGAGCATGAAATGCAGTCCGGCTTGTTCGTGCAAAAAGCTGGCTTCGTCACCAGTGACGACGGCTGGTTTGGTGCATCGGCTGACGGTCTTGTCGATCCTGACGGTGGCTGTGAGTACAAGTGCTTCCTAGCACCGGAAAAGCTGCGAGCGTTTCATATCGACGCCGATATCACCAGCGTTATCGACCAAGTGCAGGGCGGCATGTGGATAACAGGCCGCAAGTGGTGGCATATCGGCCTCTACTGCCCAGCCCTTGAGCCAGCGGGTAAGCAGCTATGGTGGCGTCAATTCGAGCGTGACGATGCCTATATCTCAAATCTTAAGGCCGACCTGCTGGAGTTCAAAGCGATGGTCGTCAACTACGAAAACACATTACGCGCCGAAGCCGCATAGGAGAACAGCATGACCGAAGTAGCAGAAAAAGAATCCACTGATCTGATCACGGTGCCGTCCAAAGAGACGGTACTTGACGTTTTTAAGGGTGAAAAAGGACTCGATCCCTACTTGCTAACCATCCGCCGTGAGCTTGACCGCTTCCTGGAAACCCCGCCGTCACTGGACACCAAGAAAGGCCGCGATGCCTACGCATCAATGGCGTTCAAGATAGCCCGAAGCAAAACGACTATCGACAACATCGGCAAGGAATTGGTGGACGACCTCAAGCAGTTGCCCAAGACCATCGATGCAGAGCGCAAGCGCTGGCGTGATCAGTTAGACGAATGGCGCGACGAGGCACGCGGGCCGCTGAATCAGTGGGAGGCTGCCGAGGAGGCGCGTAAGGCAAAGCATCAAGCTGAGATTCATCAGCTCCGCCAGAGCGCCGAACTATTCAATGAGGTAACTAGCCAGGAGATCGATGTTCGGATAAGCCAGCTTGAGGCCGTCGAGATTGGCGAGGCTTTCGAGGAATACGAAGCAGAGGCCCATCGCGTAAAGGCTGCCGGTTTATCCACGCTAAAGACTGCCCTTGATCGACAAAAGAAATACGAAGCCGACCAAGCCGAGCTTGAGCGCATGCGCCAGGAGGCGGCAGAGCGCGAACAGAAAGAACGCGAGGAGCGCATTGCCCGCGAGGCCGAGGAACGCGCACGGCGTGAAGCCGAAGAGAAAGCCCGGGCAGAGCGCGAGGCAGTAGCACGGCGTGAGCAGGAAGCCCGCGACGAAGCTGCACGCAAGGAGCGTGAGTATCAGGAGGGCATCGCCAAGGCTCAGCGTGAAGCCGAGGCTGAAAAGCAGCGGATTGAACACGAGCACCGCCGCATGGAAGAAGAGCGAATCGCCGAACAGAAACGCCAGGAGCAAGCACGGCTAGACGCTGAGCGCCGCGAGCGTGAAGAAGTCGAGCGCCGTCAAGCTGACGTCGAGCATCGCCGCCGAATCAATCAGACGGCCATGCAGGCAATGATCGACGGAGGCATGCCGGAGCAGTGCGCTAAGGATGCGGTGACGCTCATTATCCAGGGCAAAGTGCCTAACATCTCGATCAACTACTAGCCCCTCACGCAGGGGCTTTTTAATGCAGGAGGGTTTATGGCCGGTGGCCGCGAGTGGAAAACAACAGAGGTGGCCGTGCTGCGCTGGGGTTATGCGCGCGGCCTGCCAGCCAGAGCAATTGGCGCATTAATCAATCGATCAGAGAGGGCGGTATTCGTCAAAGCCAGGAAGCTAGGCATTAAGCACAAGCATGGAAGCGTGTCAGAGGCTGTGCGGCTGTTTGAACAAGCGCAAGGCAAGCCGCTTATTGAAGTGGCGAAGATCTACTACGACCGCCGCTTATCACGATCAGAGCTAGCGGCGGATATTGGCATTGCTGATATTAGCCGCGATCTAAAGCGCCTATTGCCGCCCGAGCTATGGCAATCATGGCCGCATTACACCGTAGGCAGACAGATGGCTGTCGAACAGCGCAAAGCCTAACGCCCCGCCAGGGGCTTTTTACTATCTGGGAGGTGGTGATGAACGTATTTCAGTCGAACGGTAAGGGACGCAGCAGGATCACGATAGATGGCCGCGACTTCGTGGGCCGTAACGTAGTCATCAACGGCGATGGCCAAGTGATTGTTGATGGCGTTGTGCAAAGCGGCTCGCTTGTTGGGCCTGTTAGCGTCGAGATACATGGCGATGCCGAGCGAGTCGAGTCATCCGCTGGAACAATCAAGGTGGCTGGCGTATGTGGCAGTGCCAGCACGCAAAGCGGCGATATTGAATGCGGCGACGTAAAAGGCAGCGTTAGCACCATGAGCGGCGATGTGACTTGCAAAAGCATTGCAGGCAGTTGCAAGACGATGTCAGGCGACATCAATAGGGGGTGAGGATGGCTCAGCCAATCGCCCGCGCACCCACCGGCCACCGCGTCGGTGAATGCCATCAAAAGGCCGTGCTATCTGACGCCCAGGTGCGAGCCATGCGCCACGACCGAGAGCGCCACGGCATGAGCTATGCGCGGCTAGGCATGAAATATGGGTGTGGCACATCGACGGCGCGGGATATTTGCACTTACGCGACTAGGTATAGCGCATGACCACCTACGAAGAAATCAGCACAAGTCGAAGCCTTAACCGCGCCTTCTGGAATCAGGATTGCCGCTTTGCCATCGCTCAGATTAGGGAGGCGCGGCGGGTAAGCGATGCAAAGCTGGAAGCCAATCATCGGCGATGCCTGAAAAGCGCCCTAAAGCACCGGGCAGAGCATACCTACCTGAAAGCTGGATTATGAAACCAACCGCCAAGCAATGCCCCAAGTGAGGTTGCGCCCGCCTACGCCTTTTCCGCTCAATCAACAAAAAGCAGTGTGACGAGTGCTGGAACCTTTTCGATTGGCACTTGGAGCCAGGTCAAAAGCCGCTAGTAGGCCCGAGCCGCGACCGCTACATCATTACTGGAGATACCCATGGAACGAACACTAGAAAATCTTGAGGCAATTAACGAGCAGTTGAGCCAACGCTACGAAGAAGTGCAGCAAGAGAAAGAGGCGCTGATTATTGAGAATCATCGGCTATCTAAAGTGCAGGGATACCCGATGCAGCCGGTCTCTATCGACAGTCGCGGCTCTATACGGTTCGAAGAAAACCCAATCATCAGCCATTTGGCTCGCGAGGTTTCGAATTTAAATGACATTGCCATTTGGTGCGCGGTTAACGAAGTGGATGCCAAGTATCAAGAGCAGCTTGCCCAGCTTATTGGCTATAGCGTGAGCGGTTACGGAGAACTGAGCTATGTGTCAGACGAGAGCTTTGAGCGTGCCGCGAGACTGGCAGAAGTGACCAATGCTGACGGCAAGCATAGAGAGGTGGCGTGATGAGCAATCAATGCGCAGAGCGCGACATCATGGCGCTGGATAAGCAGGGCGGGCATTACTGGCGTCATGCAAATGCTATGACTGCCGAGGGCTTGCATAGCAAGAGCGACATTGCAGCCGAGCTGGCTTATCGGGACGCCTGCATTGCTGAGCTAGAAGCCCATGTTGAGCGCTTAGATAACGAGCTGCAGGAAAAGGCGCTTACCGACGACGGTGTGCTGGCTGACGCTTACTGGAATTGCGCAGACAAAATAACCCCATGGCTGGGTGAAAAGACGGGGCCGGATACACTAATCAATAGCGTCGCACAGTCGCTTGAGTTTTTGATTGAGCAGTGGCGAGAGAAGAAAATTATAGAGCAGGAGCGCGACGCCTACCGCACTGCCGAGGAGCACCAGATAGCGCTGCGGCAGAAGCTGGAAGGTGAGCGGGATGCTCTGGCTGCCGATAGAGCTGACCTAATCAAGGAGCTCATCCCACTACAGAACATGACGCATGGATTAGCTCGCTCTGGAGGATGCTCTCCTGATTATCCAAATGACGCAAAGGCAGTTCTTGAGCGGGTAACAGGCGGCCACGCACCTTTCTTTGATGACGGCAGCCCCAGCGCCAAAAGTCTTGAGCGGCGCGACCTGATTCAGCGGGCGCTGGAGATTGAGTCCCTATCGCTAAAAATGAATAAAGATTGGGAAGGCAATGACTGCCTTTGGCCTGAAACGCTAACCGATCGCTATAACGAACTACGCAAACAAGCCGAGGCCCCGCAATGACCTCCAAAGAGACCCCGCAAGCGGAAATCCTTAGACAGCTTTTAGATTATGAGCCTGCAACTGGGTTATTGACCTGGAAGCCAAGAAGCGCCGGATGGTTTGCCAGCAAGTCAGCTGCAAAAAGATGGAACTCGGTGTATAGCGGCAAAAGAGCAGGCACTTTTCAGAAAAGCTATAAAACAGGGTATCGGTGGCGATCAATAACGCTTTTCGATAAACCATATCTTGAGCATCGAATTGTATGGAAATGGATGACAGGCAGCGAGCCGCCGCAGCAAATTGATCATTTAGACCGAGATGCGACAAACAATGCTTGGCTCAATTTAAAAGAATCAAGCCTTTTGAAAAACTCCCATAACCAGTCTATGCCAAAGAGAAATAGCAGTGGTGTAACTGGCGTTACTTGGCACAAACAGCATCAAACATGGATGGCGAGGTGCGGCTTCGAAGGAAAGATGCATCACTTAGGGTACTACGACGATATAGACGACGCGGCTGATGCGGTCTTGATGTTTCGCATAAAGATGGGGTTTAACCCTGAGCACGGTATGGGCATAGCTCCTTACCACAATCGTGCGCTGCACGGAGTTTGAGCATGCTCGGTCAATAGGAGGTCACGATGGACGACATAACAGCGTCACCGCTTAGCTGGCCAGCGGCAAAGCCGCGAACGCCAGCCAATGACCGGAAACAAGGTCGATTCGGCAAGCGCAATAGCAGCGGGCGGGGGCTCAAAGAGCTCACCGTGGCGGAGGCGCGAAGCCGTGTTACAGAAGCGCTTGATAAATTCACGCGAAGCGGCCAAACGTACCGCGTTCCGACTGACTCGATCATCATCAGCACCGACCTTGCATTGCGTAATGACGGACTGCCTCGCAGCGGCCAGCGAGAGCCCAGCGACCCAGGCGTCGCCGTTTATTTTCAGCTCGACGGCCAAGCACAGTGCATACCTTGTGACGTGTACCAGCGCATCGCCGACAATTTGGCCGCCGTGGCCGACTGCATCGAAGCCCTGCGAATACTGGAGCGACACGACGCTTCATTGATGCGTGCAGCGTTTACCGGCTTCGCTCAGCTCGCTTCGCCGGAAGCGATGGGTAGGTCGCACTGGCGAACGGTGCTCAACACCGACAGCAACGATATTGAAGCGGTTCGAAAGGCGTATCGATCGGCAATTCGTGACGCTCACCCCGATAAGGGCGGGAGCAGCGAAGCATTTCACAGGGTGCAAGAGGCATGGAGTCAAGCGCAAGCCGAATTGAGCTGACGATGCTGCCCAACGCCCGCCGCATCGTCGCGATGTCAGTGCGTAGGCGCATAGCCGATACGCCCGCGTGGCGATTATCGACACGTCTTTTCAAAGACTATGGCTGCTGATGCGGCTTTATTTTTGGCTGGAGGTTTTATGAATCGATCTGAACTACTTGAGGAATCGAAAAAGCGCGTCGGCAATATGGAGTTTGGAGATCCGGTTACCAACGTATGCGCTGGTGAAGGAAATCCGGCGCGGCATAGCTACTTCGTTTCGCTTGATGTTAAGAGTCGCAAGAATCGCTTTGGTATAACGCATCGAGACTACTCGGCACGCTGCACTGACAAGAAAGGCAATTTCTGGAACACCGACATAAAGGTGGTATTTCCAGGGCATTTGAGCGCCGAGCGTTGCGCCGAGTTATTCGCGCCAATCCACAAAGCACAGTTTGGGTGATTTATGACTAGCACAGCATATGACGACCAGTTTGCAGTATGCACGCCGGAGGAAGAGGAGGCTTTTAAAGCCATTGAGGCGCGGCAGAAGGAGCGCTCGCCAAGAGGTGAGATATCCGGCCAGCGAGAGCGGTTTGAGGCATCTACGGAAGTAGAGTCAATGGCTCAGGCACTGGAGCACGCTGCTTTTGTATGCGCAAGTTACGCCCACGAGCACGAAAACCCAGAGCGCGCAATGGGCGCAAGAGCGGTTGGTTCTTGCATACTGAGCAAGGCCGATGCGCTTCGCGCTGGTACGCTTACGCCTGCTTTTATCACTGACACTCGCGGCATTCGTTCAGTCGCACCCAAACCGGAGGATGCATGAAAAAGTACAGAATTAGTCCTGATGATATTGCAATGGAAGAGCATGAGGATGGCGATTGGGTGCCCGCCAGTGTTGCGCAGGGGCTTTATGATGCTCTAGTTCAGGCACGCGAAGAGCTTGAGGATTTTGCAGAATCAGAGTACGGCGGTGCTTATATCAACCTGCAGATCGACGCTGCACTGGACGCAGCCGATGGAGATAGCGATGAGTAAGCAGCGAGAGCGGTTTGAAGCGTGGGCAGTTAAACCGCCGCGCGAGTGGTGTGTCGGTAAACAGTCGCACACAAGCGATAACTCATGGCCGGGGCAGTACCGCGACTATCACGTACAGTGCGCATGGGAGTCATGGCAAGCCGCTTGCCCAGAAGGCTGGCAAGCAGTGCCGAAGGAGCCTATAGAGGCTCAGATCGACGCGGGCTGCGAGGCGACTGGCGAATGCGAAAGGCTTGGTGAATGCCATCTTGATTGCGACTGCAGTTCAGCACCAAAGGTATACCGAGCCATGCTATCGGCAGCGCTAAAGCCGGAGGATGTATGACAGAGCGAAAACACCTCGGACAGATGATGCTGGCCAACTGCCCGGTATGCGGCGGAATGGTTGCGTCGGCGTGGATCAATGACGGCGAGACGTTGGACGAGCGCAAGCACATGGTCGGCGACTGGCACTTGCGCGGTTTGTCGATCATCACCGTCGAGCGACACGAAGGCGACCCAATGCCGCCGCTTTGCACTGATAGAGAAGCGCATCGATAACAGCCGCCACCAGGGCGGCTTTTTTAATGGAGAGAAATATGCCAGATAATATTTTGAATGTAGGCGAAGCCGCGAAGATGCTAGGCGTAGACCGTACAACACTTTGGCGCATGCACGCTAAGTACAAGATGATTGCACCGCCCGCACGGTTCAGCATTGGCCGTACAGGTTACCTGCGGTCGTATCTCGAAAACTGGATGCAGGAGCAGATGGATCAGTCAATCCAAAGTCTCGGTTAACCATGCGTCCCAGACAGCCATTCCCGCCTTCTTTTCCCGCAAATATTCGTATCGGTCGTAATTCTTTGACGACACATCGTGCATGGCGTGGCCGTGGATCCTGTCGCGATCTTCTTTGGTCACGCCTAGCTCGCCCATGATCGTCTTGGCCGTTCTGCGAATATCCCTCACCGTCCAATGATTAGCGGACGTCTTTGCTCGGTAGTCGCTTACAAACGACGACACCGAATCCTCTCTTAGTGTTGACTCTTTATCGCGATGGCCAGGGAATAGCTTTTTGAACCCTCTGCTTTCCGATTGCTCAACCAGTAAACTCAAAACCTCTTTAGCATGCGTGCCTATTGGCACAACGTGGGGCGCGCTTGTCTTGGTTATCTCCGGCGGCATATCAATAATGCCGCTCTCAAGATTAACGTTGCTCACCTCAAGGCGAAGTAGGGCGCTTATGCGCTGCCCAGCTGTGGCGATAACCAACCTAACCGCCAGCGCTGCCAGATTAGAGCGAGAGCGCATTTCCATTAATCCATACCACGCATCGCGCACATCTTGCTGCGTCATTACCGTTTGGCCTTGCCTCTCCCAGTCTGCTTGCCTAGGGATGCTGGTCACAGGGTTAGACTCCAGCCCCCACGAGCCCGCTTTAGAGCGTCGCCGAGGATCAAGCTCTGATTCGATGCCGTACTGATAAGCGGCATGTAGATAGGAGCGCACACGGTTAGTCGTGGTCGTGATGCCGCGCGCCATGTGATGCGCCAAAATATCGCTAATGTCGTGAGGTGTTATCTCTGCCGCTGGCGTTTTCCACTTTGTGGCGAAGGGCGTCTTTATGTACCGGTATAGACGCTCCCTTGTTTCCTCTGCGCTGGACTTGCCTCTTACCGCCATATCATCGCAGTAGGCGTCGCAAAGGTTGCCAAGCGTGCCTTTATTCCGACTAAGCGTTTGTTCGGCTCGCTTGTCGCGCAGGTAGTCCGCCGGATCTTTGCCGGACGTAATAACGGTCGCCAGGTCTTGGGCGTCTTCACGCGCACGCGAGAGGGTGATGGAAGGGTAATTGCCCAGAGATAAGCGCCGCTTTCTGCCATCCAGGTGATAGCGGTACATCCACTCTTTAGTCCCGCTAGGACGCACCCGTAGAATCAACCGTCCAGTGCCGCGCTGGCGATTGTCGTCAGAGACGGTGTATTCCTTTTCCTTCGGCTTGAAAGCCTTGATCTGCTTATCGGTCAGCATGGTGTCCGCTACGGTGTCCGTTAGGCCTCAACAGTCCGCATCAAGAACGATGCGCGCTGCAACATCTGGCCTATAAAGTCGCCTAAATTCAGCACCTTTGCAACTGCTTGCAATGCACCTCAACATGGTGCAACATCATATCGGGGAGACTCATAATCCCTTGGTCGTAGGTTCAAGTCCTACTGGGCCCACCATTTTTCAATGACTTATCCTCGCTTTATTTCTTCCTAGCCGTACTTTTTCTTCTAAGTGTCCATAAAGTGTCCACGCATGTTTAAGTGCGCGACGTTTTTGGCATTTTCTTGCGTCGCCATTGTCACTGTTCCTTGAATCGTGAGACGGATTCTTTCGTGCTTGCGACCATTATTATAGGTGCTCCCTTACAGTCGTCGTGGCGGGGCTCCCTCTGGGCTCAATAGGTAGTCTTGCAGGCTAGGCAGGTCTACCGGTAGCGGGCCACCTTGAGGGTGACCCGCTTGCCGGGCCGCACGAACTCAATCTGTACGCCACATTACAATCACGCGATGGGACCGGGCACACTCACCTGGAAGTGCATTCGTCGTCGGTGGATTTGGAGGGCCTTACTTCATAACCCGGTAGGTTAATAATGCCAGCAGCGAGATCCATCGTTAAAAAACTCAGTGTCAGGCGCTTGATAGCTTCATCAACACCAATCCTGAAACAATGAGAATCATAGCAACGATTCTCAATGCACTAACCGGCTCAGCCAAAAAGGCAATTCCAACGAGAAACGCCCCGACAGCCCCTATTCCAGTCCAGATCGTATAGGCCGTTCCGAGCGGAATAGTTCGCATGGCAACAGCTAACAGCCAGAAGCTGGCCACCATCGCTGAGATAGTGATGACTGATGGTATGAGCCGACTGAAGCCATGAGATTGCTTCATTGTGTAAGCCCAAACAACTTCAAGAACACCGGCAACGAGAAGATAGAACCAAGGCATTGACCCCTCCGGAATCTAACGGGGCCAGGTCGTCCTGGTCATTATTGCCCAAGATGGGGGAGGTCGTCCTCCTTTGAAGAGGTCTATATTAGCTCGCGAGAAGCAGTCGATCCACCAGGTTTTTCGTTGAGGAATGTTGTGACAACCATCTGACTGGCATCGCCGGGGGCATTCAGCTTATGTAGAAAGGTGTATCATTAATGTTCGGCAGGCAAACCAATGGTATGAACAATCAATGATCCACACGCTTAGGTTTATCTATCAACTTGTCTCATGGGGTTGCATCGTATTGGCTTGGACTAACGGTGCTATTTTGTTGTGGGATGGTTGTACTAACGAGCAGTCCCGAGTCATCACTTTCGCGGTCGCGCTGCTGTTTGGCGTTATTGGTGGCATCGTTCTTGGCGTGGAAAGAAGTTTGAGTCGAATCTACCAGTGCTCCACTAAGGCTTCCAAAGAGCTTCTGGATTCAGCCTCCGCCAGTTCTTGGACATTACTTTACGTGTGTCTCATTGCAGGAGTATTCCTCCTTGCTCTGGTAATGGGAAGCGGTTTGTTCGCGATCATCGGAAGGCTGCAGCAAGGGTTTCATATCTTCGGATGAGTACTAATGCAGACGTGTTCGATGCTTGAAATTTCCAACAAAGAAAATGCTGAGCAAGGCTCTGCACCGGATGGCAATGCCGCTGTGTTCCATTGCTGGCGGTGAGCTTAAAAGTTGTATTAATGTTGGCTAAAAATACCGTTCCTGACTGAGGCTGTGTAACAGCTTATAAGTCAGCGGCGATGAAAGTGTCCAGTCGCCTTGGCACAACTATCGGCTAACAATCATTTCAGAATGCCTTCATTGATTACTCCCGCATCTCTAGCTGTTTTAGATTGCTACGGAACATTCGCTTAAGAGCGTGATTGGCTTGCGTCGTTGTCGTTATTGTTCATGCAAATAAAAATCCGTATCATTCGTCTTACTATAACGATACTTCTCCTCTTGCCTATGAGACCTTCCTATGCTCCCTACGTCCATGTCGTTTTCTGTCGCGCCGCTGACTGCGGCGGTTCGCCGCTCGTTGGTGGTGTCGCTGGGTGGAATGCTCAGCGTTGCGCCATTGGCGGCGCTTGCTCAAGAGGAGCGAGTTGCTAACGATCCTGTTGTGGTAACCGCCACTGCCTTGAAAGTGGATACGCCGCTGGTGGAAACGCCGCGCCCTGTATCCAGCGTTGATCGTCAGGAGTTGGAAGCCCGCAACGTCCAGCAATTAGATGAAACTTTCCGTTATCGTGCAGGTGTGCTCTCGGGGCATTTCGGCAGTGATAACAACACCGACTGGTTCAAGGTGCGTGGGTTTGATCAGTCCACTTACCAAGATGGCCTGCGGATCTATCGTGAAGGCTTCTACCAATGGCTGCCGGAGCCATTTGGCTTGGAGCGGGTGGATGTCTTCAAAGGTCCATCCTCTATCCTTTACGGCGAAGCGCCTCCTGGAGGCTTGATTAATGCGGTTAGCAAGCGCCCAACAGAAACGCCTCAGGGTGAGGTGAATGTACAGTTTGGCAATCGCGATCATCGCCAAGTGGGCATTGATACCAGTGGCCCGGTAGGCGAGAGTGACAATGTTCGTTACCGTTTGGTCGGCCTTTATAAAGAACGTGACGGTGATCTGAACGCGACTAACAACGAGCGTTACTACTTTGCGCCGAGTTTGGCGGTGGATGTTAGCGACGATACAACGGTTACTTTTTTGGCCAGCGTGCAGAAAGATGACGGTGTTCCAGTCAACTCCTTCAAGCTGCCCTATGGTACGGTGCAAGACACCCCCTTTGGCCGTGTCGACCCCCAAACCAACCTGAGTGAACCGGGTTACGATAAGGATAACCGTACCCAGTGGGCGTTAGGCTATGAACTACGCCATCAGCTTAATGATACGTGGCGCTTCGAGCAGGATTTACGCTACAGCGAGTTGGATTTAGAGCTGCGCAGTACGTACGCCTTCTTTATGGCTGATGAACGTCAAGCGGCACGCGGGCATGTGTATCGCGATGGCACCATTGATAGTTTGACGGTTGATAACCGTATGGTGGGCACTTGGTACACCGATCGTACAGAAAATACCCTGCTGTTGGGGGCGGATTATCAGAACCTTGGGGTGAGTGGCCAAGAAGCTGATCCATTTCCCTTCGGCGATCCTATCGATATCTTCAACCCCACCTACGGTAACTTTACGCCCGTAGGGGCGGATGATTTGTTAACCCGCGAAATTGATAAAGAGCAAACTGGCTTGTACGCCCAAAACCAACTGCGTATTGATGACCGTTGGGTGCTTTTGGGTGGGGTTCGCTATGATCAGGCGGATACCGAAAACAGGAACGTTACCGCGGGAACAACGCAGCGCTCAGACGATGACCAAGTATCCTGGTCCGGTGGTGCGATGTATTTAGGGGAAAACGGTGTTAACCCCTATATCAGTTATACCGAATCTTTTGACCCGTTAGGTCGAGTGGACAGCGATGGTGATCTTTACGAGCCCCGCGAAGGTCGCCAGTGGGAAGCTGGGGTCAAAGTCGCGCCCTTTGGCTGGGACGGCTATGTCACTGCCGCAGTATTTGACCTGCAAGAGAGTAATACGCTGATCAACTCGCCGAGTGGCTTCCAGGTGCAAGAGGGGGAACGAACCTCTCAGGGCTTTGAGTTGGAAGGGGTTGGTTACCTAACGGATGACTTAAAAGTGACGGCGGCTTATACCTATACCGATTCCCGCCTTGAAGATGATCAACGTGCGCCCTTGATCCCGCGTCACCAGGCGTCAACCTGGTTGGACTATGCCTTTACCGGCGGCGCCTTGAAGGGCGTTACCTTAGGAGGTGGTGTGCGTTATGTGGGGAGCACGATAGACACCAGTGTGGCAGATAACACTGCCGTGGGTAGCTACACGCTGGTCGATGCGATGGTGGGCTATGAGTTTGCTGATGGTTGGCAGGCTCAATTAAACGTTAATAACCTCACCGATAAAGAGTACGTAGCGAGCTGTGAATATTGGTGCTACTACGGTGAGTCTCGCAGTGTCATTGGCAGCGTGAGGTATCGTTGGTAACGCTTGGTTTTCCGCCACTGCTCCGTTAGCTGTGTGGTGTCAGCACACGGGCATACAGCGCACAATCTTCGCTATAGCAAGTGCAAGACGCTTCGATCAGGCCGGGGCGATCCAGGATGATGATTTCACCACGGTGGTAACGAATTAGGCCGCGCGTTTGCAGGGCAATTGCCGCCAGCGTAATCCCTGCCCGTCGCACGCCTAGCATCATGGCCAAGAACTCGTGGGTTAGCTGCAATCTATCTGATTTGGCGCGGTCTTGGGTCATTAGCAGCCAGCGGGCAAGGCGTTCCTCAATCCGGTGAAAATGGATGCAGGCCGCTGAGTTCGCTAGCTGATTAATGACGACGTAAAGGTACCGTTTTAGCCGCAAATGCAATACTGGGCACTCTACCAACAGCCGTTGAAAACTAGCAGCGTTGATACGCAGTGCTCCCCCAGCTCCCTGAACAACTGCGAGCAGAGGCGCTTCTTGGATACCGAGCATCAGTGAGAGACCAAGCATGCCTTCACGTCCCGTCATCGCCACTTCAAGGCGGCTATCCCCATGAAGAATAACGATCTGTGAAATGAAACTGGTGATGGGGAAGTAGGCGTGGGTGACTGTATCGGTAGCGCGGTAAAGTTCTTCGCCAAACGTAAGCGACACAGTCTCGCAACTGGCCATCAAAGCGTCTTGCTCAGCAGTGGGTAGGTCAGCAAGAAGTTGATTGGCATCAGCAGCGTGAAAAATAGACGTCATGTGCCTCTCCGGTTGAAAGAACCTGGCAAACGGCACAATGAAAATCGCGATCATTTTGATGTCGGCTGCAGATGTACCATCATCTGTTTTTAATGGTACATACACATACTAACACTGGGGTGAATTAAGTGTCGGCACGCTAGCGTACATAGCGCGTTGGTGCTTTTGGCATTATATTAGCGGCTTCACTTATGTTGCTCACATAACGTCATGGTGCTTGAGCAGCCGATCATACTCGCGTTTGACCACTGAGTAGCACTCGCAGACTCGTGCTTCCAACCCAAGACGGTCGATGACTTTGATATGCCCACGGTAGTATGAGATCAAGCCAGCTTTTTGAAGTTTACCCGCTGACTCGGTGACTCCCTCGCGACGCACGCCTAGCATATTGGCAATTAATTCCTGGGTCATCACCAGTTCATTTCCTGGCAGCCGATCAATGCTGAGCAGCAGCCAGCGGCATAGCTGTTGGTCGACGCTGTGGTGACGGTTGCATACCGCTGTCTGCGCCATCTGGGTCAGTAAGGCCTGGGTATAGCGAAGCAGTAGTCTCTGCATGGCACCGGCGCGGTAGAACTCGTTTTTGAGCAGCTGTCCCTTAAGCCGATAAGCATGTCCTGCGCTCTGCACGATCGCTCGGCTAGGGGTGGTTTCACCTCCCATAAAGAGCGAGACGCCTACAATTCCCTCGTAGCCGACTATAGCGATCTCCGTCGAGGCGCCGTTCTCCATCACGCATAGCAGCGAGACGATGGAATCCAGCGGAAAGTAGACATGACTCATCTGCTGACCAGGTTCACTAAGTGATTGACCCAATGTCAGCGTCACTTTTTCAAGGTGAGGCAGCAGATTCGTGAGATCATTTTGGGGAAGTAAACCAAGCAACGCATTTTGCTTGAAATTATTCGGTTCAAGCATTGAATATCCTCATTATCCTAAGCTTAGATGCAGCTTTTTTTAGCCGCCGCTTCTACAAGGGAGCCCTTGTGGATGTGCGCCCTCCAGCCGATAGACATTCTCCTTTCAAGTATAGAGCGCCTTGAGACAATCTCTGTACGCTATCGCACATAGGACTGATTTGTGGGCATGAGTGTCGCCAATTTTAATTTAAATAACTTGCTGCTTGTGTTCGCTAGCGCACAGTGAATTATTTATCTACCGCCTAATGTCACTATCAGTGTGGCAAGGGATATGCCTGAACAGGATGTTGCACTGTGCGCTGCAAGGAAAGCAGCGCCGACCTTACCCTTGGGCAAGGCTACACATGGATAAAAACGTCATGCTGTACGGTGGTCACCAAAACAATAATGCCCAGACGACAGAAAATGATGCCGAGCAAGGTGCCGACGAGCGGTTGCGAAGTGTCGAGAATGCCCTGCAAGTAGAAAGGGATTGGGCTAAAGCAACACTAAATTCAATCGGTGATGCTGTTTTGACGACCGATTTGAGCGCCAGGATTACCTATCTGAACTGCGTTGCTGAAGTGTTAACCGGTTGGACAAGTTTAGAGGCGCTTGGTAAACCAATTGATCAGGTCTTGAAACTCGTTCATATCCAAACTTACGAGCCCGTGCCTAACCCAGCGCTAAGAGCGATAGAAGAAAATCGCACGGTAGGGTTGGCTCTGGACTGTGTGCTGATTCGCCAGGATGGTAGCCAGCTAGAGATAGAAGATTCGGCGGCTCCTATTCATGATAGCCATGGTGTTACGGTAGGGGCGGTGATTGTATTTCATGATGCCAAGCACTCTTTAACACGCGCAGAGCAACTAGCCTATCAGGCCCACTATGATGCGCTAACCAAGCTGCCTAATCGTTTTCTATTTGCAGAACACTTTGCTCGCGCTATCCGTCTAGCAAAACGGCACGACCATTATTTCGCACTGCTATATTTAGATATCGATAACTTTAAGTTCATCAATGATTCACTTGGCCATACTGTTGGCGACAGTTTGTTGCAGCTCGTCGCTAACTGTCTCAGTGAATGCGTACGTGCTACAGACTCCGTGTCCCGACAGGGTGGGGATGAGTTTATAGTGCTGCTTAGTGAAATTGAAAAACTAAACGATGCTGCCAGAGTGGCAAAAAAAATCCTTCGGGCATTAGCGATACCATGCTGTCTTGGTCACTATAAACTAGGCATTAGTGTCAGTATCGGGATCAGCCTCTATCCTGATCATGGGGCAGATGAACATAGTTTGCTCGAGAATGCCGACACCGCTATGTATCGTGCAAAGAAAAGCGGTCGAAACCAATACCAAGTATTTAGTCACGATATGAGAAACAACAGCGGACAATACAATCATAAAGAACGTTGAACTCGTCTAGCTATCCATTCGATTAGAATTCACTAGACTCAAGCGTTACGCTCACGCTCGTGTGGCGTTGTGTGCCTGGGAGCTGGTTATGACACGATTTTATCGCCGTTTTAGTGTGGTGTTGCCACTTGCGTTGCCCGTTTTGCTACTTAGCTCAATGGTTTATGCGGATACTCCGCAGACGAGTGCTTCGGTATTAAGTGCTGAAGCTTCTGACCCGAACCAGTTAGGCTGGATGCAGGGCTTCCCACCTGCGCCGGAGCAGTTGATTGGCCAGCCAGACTCCAACTACTTTAGTTTCCCCAAAATGCGCTGGACGGTGTGTCACTTTCGCGAGCTATTGCCTACTAAGCAGGTCAGCCGTGGCTTGGGCGCACCTGCTCCTTTGCCCTATGCATTAGATGACGCGATAAACGCTGTCACCTTCACTCCGATTGACGCTAGTGAGCCTATGTCGTGGCAGGCGTCGCTAAATGAAAACTACACCGATGGTCTGCTGATTCTTCACCAAGGCCAGGTGGTGTATGAGACTTACTCAGGCTGTTTGGATGAAACTGGCCAGCACGGCGCTATGTCGGTGACTAAATCCATGACCGGCTTGCTAGGTGAGATTTTGGTGGCAGAAGGAGTGTTGGATGAGCAGGCAATCGTGGGCGCTATACTGCCGGAACTTGCCGACAGTGCTTTTGGTAATGCCACGGTGAAGCAACTGCTTGAAATGACCACAGGCCTTGCTTACAGCGAAGATTACAGTGACCCCAACGCTGAGATCTGGGCCTACAATGCAGCGGCAAGCCCGCTTCCCAAACCAGACGATTACACTGGGCCGCGTACCTATTATGAGTATCTCGCAACGGTGCAACCGGAAGGGGAACATGGGCAAGTCTTTGGCTATAAAACGATTAATACCGATGCACTTGGCTGGGTGATCGCGCGCACGACGGGTGAATCGGTGGCGTCACTGTTGTCATCGCGTCTTTGGCAGCGGTTAGGCATGGAGCAGGATGCTTACTTTACCGTGGACTCTATTGGCACGCCGTTCGCAGGGGGCGGTTTGAGCGCTGGCCTTCGGGATTTGGCCAGAGTCGGCCAGTTGGTGCTTAATGAAGGCGTAATGAATGGTGAGCGGCTATTTCCTGCCGCAGCCGTTGAGCGCATTCGGGAAGGCGGCGACAGGCAAGCGTTTGACGCCGCGGGATACCGTTATTTACCGGGCGGTAGCTACCGCGGCATGTGGTGGTCTCTGCATAACGAGCATGGCGCCTTTGCCGCAAGAGGGGTGCATGGACAAACCATTTATATTGACCCCACCGCTGAGATGGTCATTGTGCGTTTTGCATCGCACCCGGTGGCAGGAAATGCAGCTAATGACCCTACCTCACTCCCCGCCTATCAGGCTGTTGCAGAGTATTTGATGGAAAAAGCGGCTATGACATCTGAGTAGTACGCCAAACGCTGCTGTATATATCTGCATAAGGTTATTTTTTCTTGAGATTAAAACTAAAAACTCCGGTTTGAATTAGTTACAAACCGGAGTTTTTTTACGTGTTTAGCTTATTAGAAAGCTAAAAGCTTGAGGTGATTTTAGGTTATCAAGCTGCGGGTACACTGCGTTGATGAGTGGTTGTTTGTTCGGCGTTATCTGCTGGTGAGGTTCTCCAAATGGCAATATTGGCATAGCCGTAGAAGATAGCGATTACCAGTACAAGCATGTGATACCAAAGGAATGGCAGGTAGCTCAGTGTCGAAACGCCAAGGGTTGCGGCCATAAATACACCGCCGTCTGTCCATGGCACCATAGGGGTTGTAATAGTACCGCCCGCTTCTGCGTTACGAGAGAGAACGCGACGATCGATCCCCTGTTTGTCGTAGTTCTTCTCAGTTATCGTGCTGGCGGTAATGAGAGAGACATAGGCTGCGCCACCAAAGAAGTTACCGAAGAAGCCACCCAACATGGTTGAAAGGGTAAGTCGGCCTGGATTGTTGGCCCAACTGAGAAACCCCTGGCTGATAGCCTGTAGAATGCCGACCCGTTCCATTAAACCGCCTAAACCAAGCGCGAAAAGGATGAGGGCAACGACACCCAACATAGACTCTATTCCGCCACGGTTAAGAAGGGTGTTGAGAAACGCTTCATCAGACTGCATTGCATTGCCGGAATAGGCGGTTTGGATCGCATCAACCGGACTCATGTCCTGCACTAGCCAAGCACAGATGCTGCCGAGGAGCGCACCTAATGTGATGACAGGGATGGCTGGCAAGCGACGAGTCAATAGGATAATAACCACGACCGCTGGAAGCAGCAGCCAAGGCGTTATTGTGAAGTGACTTTCCAGTGCCTGCATAGCCGCTGCTGCTTGAGATGTGTCTGCAGTGTCGCTGATATAGAAAAAACCAACGGTGATGAACAGTATCGACGCGATGATAACCGCAGGCCCGCTAACCCACATCATCGAGCGAATATGGTCTATAAGATTCACCTTACACAGTGACGCAGTCATCACTGTTGTATCGGAAAGCGGCGACATTTTGTCACCTACGTACGCGCCTGATATCACGGCACCAGCAACCAGTGGTAGCGGAATACCAAAGCTGTGGCCGATACCCATCATCGCTACCCCAGCCGTTCCCACCGTACCAAAGGAAGTGCCGGTAGCTAGAGACGTTAAGGAGCAGATAATAAAAGCTGCGAAAAGGAAAATCTGTGGGTTCATCACTGACAGGCCGTAATAAATAATGCTCGGTACGATACCGCCTGCAATCCAAGTGCCAATCAGTGCCCCCACAGTAGTGAGCACCAAAACGGCCTCCATGCCATTATGAATACCTTTAATAAGCCCTTCCTGCATGTTTTCGTAGGAAAGCTTAAGTTTTAAGCCCAGCCCCATAATCAAAAACCAAGAGGCGAACAAGGCAAGTTGTATCGGGAGTTCAAGTAAGCTGATACTGACAAACATGATGGCTATAAAGCCGAACATGATGGCAAAAACCTCTATCATGTTAGGCAGTCTTACGAGACCTTTTGGGGAAGACATAATAGCTCCTATGACGTTGTTCTTAGGGTTGGGGTGTCGCGTGCTAGGAAAATCGGCTTAGCCGATAGGGGGATAAATCAATGGGCAGTTGAGCTTGTTGGTTTTCTTGCTTGGCCAGCTGGCTAATAATCTCGGCGGTAATAGCGGCTTGAGTGAGGCCAAGGTGATGGTGCCCGAAAGCTAGTAGGACTCTGCCACTTTTAACGCTATCGATAATAGGGAGCGAGTCGGGTAGCGAGGGGCGAAAGCCCATCCAGGTTTTAGCTTCGGTAGTATCCAAGTCGTTTTTGAAGAGCCCTTGGCTGAGTTTGTGCAGTTGCCAAGCGCGTTGCATATTGGCTGGTCGATGGAGCCCGGCAAATTCGACGGTACCTGCCAATCGTAATCCCTCATCCATGGGCGTCATGATGAAACGACGCTCCAACGAGGTAACCGCCATAGGCAGCCGATGCCGTTCATGAGGCAGCATCAGGTGATAGCCCCTCTCCGTATCAAGAGGAACTTTAGTACCCGTTAGTGTGGCAGTGAGATGGGCAGAATGAGCTCCACATGAAATAACAACTTTGCCGGCCGTGAAGGAGGACGAACTCGCGGTCTTCAGCATCACACCGTGGCCATGGTCTTGGCCTGATATGACGTTTTCTTGTCTAAACTGCACTCCATTGGCTTTAGCAGCGGATACGAGTGAGTCGACGATCTGTGAGGGATTAATCGTATGTGCGGTGTCAGGGAAGAATAGCCCGCCTTTAATGCTGTCTGACAATTGAGGAGCAATGTCTTTAATTGCACTACCTTGCCAGTATTCCACGGCTACTTGCTGGTCGGTCATCCTTGTGTGAAGTGCTGCTAACTCTTCGGCAGCGCTATCTTTTTCATAAACCAGGAGAGACCCGTCCTCTTTTAGCAGATGCCTGCTATCTATGGTGTCAAGTAGTCGACGCCAGGCATCCAGGCTGTTCTCATTGAGAGCACGGATGCCTGCTACGCTGGCTTGATAAGGAGCCTTGCGTAGATTCCAAAGTAACCGAGTGAACCAGGGTAGGGCCTTGGGAACATAGCGCCAATCCAAGCGTAGCGGCCCCATTGGGTCCAGTAGCATTTTGGGTAATCGCTTCACAATGGCTGCATCGGCAATAGGAAAAACCTGCTCCGTTGCCATATGGCCCGCGTTGCCAAACGAGGCACCCATACCCGGATGCTGGTGGCTGTCCAGCACCAAAACACGCAAGCCTTGTTGGCTCAAGGATAGGGCGCAAGCGCTACCTACCACTCCTGCACCGATAACGATGACATCGGCATCCTCGTTAGAGCCGCTACTCTTCGTGCTTCGTGGATTCATGAAGCTTCCTTAATTCTATTTTTTGTAGATTGTATAAAATATATCTCAGGTATATGAATCGGATCAATACCGTCAACGACAAATATTGATAAGAAATGGCAGGAGAGGAGCGCCTTGCGATGGCGAGGGGGCAAGCAGCGAGCGGTAAAAATGGAACTACCTAGTAGTTCAATGGTGCTTATGGAGTGGAAACGATCGGAACAGGGACTGATCCGCCAAAACTATTCGAATAGCCGGAAGACGCTAGTGTTAGCTAGCCGAAGTATATGAAGAGGGGAAGTGGTGCTAGACGTAGTATTGATAACTTAAGCAGAAGAGAGGGGAGAGGCAACTATGGTTGGAGTCGGGTAGTTAAAGTGGCACTTATGCTTCAAAGTGCCTCTGCTTGGTTGGAACGCTCTCCAAGTACCGCGA
This sequence comes from Halomonas sp. MS1, assembly GCF_024182575.1. Taxonomy (NCBI): domain Bacteria; kingdom Pseudomonadati; phylum Pseudomonadota; class Gammaproteobacteria; order Oceanospirillales; family Halomonadaceae; genus Halomonas; species Halomonas sp. MS1. Next base: position 287,577 of record NZ_CP098926.1, on the reverse strand, counting down.
TAATGCTTCCACAGGCGTCTTCAATGTGGGTTTTAAGCAGCTGGCAGGCATTGTCGGTGTCGCGTTGGCGCGCTAGCTCCAGCAACTCATGGTGTTCCTTTTCAGCTTTTGTGATCTCTTGGGAGTAGACGAGCTGCATGCGGATATAGCGATCTGATTTAGTATTTAACTGATGAATGATAGCGAGCGTTTCTGGAAGCTCGGCTGGCGCATAAAGTGCCAAATGGAAGGCATAGTTGTACTCACTCCAATTGTCGACTTCGCCACCGCGATTTAGAGCGTCGTCATATTTGCGCAGTATATCCTCAGCTTTATCGAGGTCTGCTTCAGTGAGGTTATCAATGGCATGCTTAAGTACATAGGTCTCAAGCAGAATCCGTAGCTCGAAAAGTTCTCGAATTTTGCTAACGGAAAGCTCGGTGGTAAAAGCGCCACGGTGAGCATAAAACTCCACTAGCCCTTCTGATTCGAGGGTTAGCAAGGCCTCCCTGACAGGGATACGGCTGACATCATAGTCGCTGGCTAGGGCGTCCTGACGAAGTTGGGTACCGCCCTTGAACTCACCGCCAAGGATACGTTTGCGTAAGTCGTCGGCGACGAAGTGTGCTCGTGTTTTGAATGTCGCCATGGTTCACGTCCATCCTGAAAGTTAATTTGCACATTTTATACAAACCTATATAGATGTCCATGGCTGGTAGTTGAATGGTTAGTAATTGAACCGTTGATCAGCTCACATGGCTCAATGCATGATGCGCCGCTCTCCCCAGAGGAGAGCGGCTCAAACTCCTATGGATCAGCCTTCACGTTCTCCATTAACCAGGCGCTTAAGTGACAGTGGGTTGCTATGCTGCAATGCCTCTGGCAAAAGTGCATCCGGTAGATCTTGATAACAAATAGGACGTAAAAAGCGAACAATAGCTGCGGTACCGACAGACGTGGTGCGTGAGTCTGATGTTGCTGGGAAAGGGCCACCATGGACCATGGCATCGCAAACTTCGACGCCTGTTGGCCAGCCATTGACGAGTAGCCGACCCGCTTTACGTTCCAAAATTGGCAGCAGGTTGCGAGCAACTTCCTGATCGGCATCCTCCAGTTGAAGAGTGGCGGTCAACTGGCCTTCAAGCGCCTCCGCAACGCGCTGAACCTCGTTCTGGTCTTGGCATTCCACTACCAGCGACAACGCGCCAAAAACTTCTTCCTGCAGTGTTTTCTCAGCTAGAAAATGAGCCGCAGAGGTTACATAAAGAGCCGTTTGGCATTGGTTTGGGCCAGCTCCTTTTTGACCGCAAGCTACTTCGTGAACTTTACCTGTCGAGGTAAGGGCTTGCACACCGTTGGTATAGGCTTGGTGAATGCCGGGCGTAAGCATGGTTTGAGCGCTGCTGCTCTCGACCGCTTGACGTGCCGCTGCAATGAACGCGTCTAGCCCCTTAGACTTTACTGCAATGACTAACCCAGGATTAGTACAAAACTGGCCAGCTCCCATATTCAACGAGCTAATGAATTCTGCCCCCATGCTGGCACCACGTGACTCCAGTGCCGCTGGTAGAGGAAATACTGGATTGATAGAGCTCATTTCAGCATAGAAAGGGATTGGCTCAGGGCGTGATTGCGCCGTTTTCCAAAGTGCCAAGCCGCCGCTGCGGGAGCCAGTAAACCCGGCCGCTTTGATGTAAGGGTGCGCAACCAATGCCTGCCCAACCTCACGGCCAGAGCCGAAAATTAGCGAAAATACGCCTTCGGGAAGATCACACCGCTTGACGGCAGTTTGAATCGCACGTCCTACTAATTCGCTGGTTCCTGGATGTGCGGAGTGGGCCTTGACGACCACGGGACATCCCGCCGCTAACGCTGATGCGGTATCGCCGCCGGCGACGGAGAAAGCCAGTGGGAAATTGCTTGCACCAAAAACAGCGACTGGGCCAAGCGCGATATGGCGTTGACGCAAATCGGCGCGCGGCATGGGCTGACGATTAGGCATGGCCGGGTCAATTCGAACATCTAGCCATTCACCATTGCGTAGGGTTTTTGCAAATAGCCGTAGTTGGTTACAAGTTCGTCCTTGCTCCCCTTGAATCCTGGCTTGAGGAAGGCCAGATTCGGCTACTGCTCGGTTAATCAGTGTTTCTCCAAGCGCTTCTATCTCATCTGCAATGGTTTCGAGAAACTGTGCCCGTGCTTCCAGCTGCGTTTCGCGGTAGCTGTCAAATGAGCGCCAAGCTAACTCACAGGCCCTTTCTACCTCTGCCTGGGAGCCACCTAAATAAGCGGGTTCAAGACGTTCATTATTCGCTGGATTGATGGCGTAAATGGCGTCACGAGAGCCCTGTACTGCTTGTTGGCCAATCAGCATTTTGCCTTGCAATGTCATGCTCGTCTCCGTCGTTAGAATAACGCGAATGGTCGGTAAGAAAAGAGCCGTCATAATCGCGCTAGGCGTGACAACTCCTGATATAGAGATTCTGGAATTGAAATACCTTCTTTTTGAGTGCGTTGCCGTGCCGTATATCGTCGTTGCGAAGGTAAGCGGGCGCCCTGGGCTATGATCGATGAGAACAGATCTTCAGCACGGGCCATATAGTCCTCGAGCGTACTTCCCAGGAAGCGTTCAGGATCCATAGCGAGTATGAGTTCGCCGTGATAGGGGGAAGCTCCGGCTCCATCATCGTATGCCAGCGATTCAGCGCTGGTTAAGTCACCGATGAGTGGGCCAGCAATAAGCTCAATCATGATAGATAAGGCAGAGCCTTTATGGCCGCCAAAGGTAAGGAGTGCGCCGTCTAATACGTCAGCAGGATTTTGGCTATGCTGCCCTAAACGGTCGATACCCCAGCCCTCGGGAATGGGCTTATTTTCACGGTGATGGAGCTCGATATCACCGCGAGCAATGGCACTAGTAGCAAAGTCGAAGATAAATGGTGGCTGACCATTAGGGCGCGGCCAGCCAAAGGCCAACGGGTTTGTTCCCAGTAATGGGCGATTGCCCCCAGCGGGGGCCACCCAGGCATGGCTGGGGTTACAGGCCAGCGCTACCAGCCCCTGGTCTGTGATAGCTTCAATCTCAACCCATAAGGCTGAAAAATGTACGCAGTGATTAATGGCAAGCGCAGCAATGCCTTGCTCACGCGCTTTTGCCGTTAAAATGGGTAAGCCAGCCTCGAAGGCAAGTTGCGAAAAGCCTCCTTTGGCATCAACCCGTACGATGCCTGGGGCGTGGTCGTACACTTCTGGCTGAGCATTGGCGACCACTTTCCCTGCCGCTAGCGTTTTAACGCAGTTGAGTAAACGATACAGGCCATGTGAATGGCACTCGTCGCGTTGCCCCGCTATCACTGCTTGAGATAGGGCGTGTGTCTGCTCTTGATTGAAGCCTTGGGCGTTGAGCACTGCTTTTGCCAGTACCTCGGCTTCCTCCAGACTCATACGATGCATGAGTAACTCCTAGCAAAGAGAGTTCGCTCCAGCACATTAGCTGTGCTGGAGCAGTCGGCTGCTAAGCGGCAAAAAATTGTGTACCACTGAGCCTTAGATGTTTTCTAAGGAAGCAGACCAATTGGCATACCAGGTACGGAACAAGGCGTATTGAGATTCCACATAGTGGCGCTGGGCATCGCTCAGAGTGTCAGTTTCATTGAAGTGGAGGGAGTATTCGGAGTCCCCGTTGAGTACCATTAAGTGTTTGTAATACAGAACTAGGTCGCCGCCCTCATCGAAGGAGGAGAGAACTCCCAGCGCTTCCTCAAGCTCTTTGGCTAAACGGCGTGCTTCGACATTGCCTTGCGCGGCTTTTTTACTAAGAGCGACGAGCTGGAGCACCTCGCGGGGGAGAGCATTGCCAATGCCGGTGATGGCACCGGTGGCGCCACAGTTGACGAAACCATGGTAGACAGTCGTGTCTACACCTACCATCAAGGTGACATCGTCATCCTGGGAGGTAATGTTTTCCGCAGCGTAGCGTAGGTCATCGGCACCGCCAAACTCTTTGAAGCCGATTAGGTTTGGGTAACGATGACGCAGCTCAAAGAAGAGGTCTGCACGCGTCGCGAAGCCGTAGTAGGGGCTGTTATAAATGACGGCGGGCAGCTTAGGCGCTGCTTCTAAAATGGCTGAGAAATGAGCTTTTTGTGCCGCTACTGAGGTGCCCCGTGAGAGCACGCGCGGAATAACCATCAGGCCATGGGCTCCCACTTTAGCAGCGTGAGCGGCATGGGATACGGCCTCTTTGGTATTTACTGCGCCAGTGCCCACGATGGTCGGTATGCCTGCTTGAACTAAACGGGCGACGCCTTCTTGGCGCTGTGCTTCGCTTAACAGTGGCCAATCGCCCATAGAGCCGCAGTACACGACGCCACTCATACCGATATCTATTAACTCACGACCTTTAGCAACCAGAGCATCGAAGTCCGGTTGACGGTCCGCATTACAGGGGGTCATTAACGCAGGAATGCAGCCTGTAAAAATGTTATCGCTCATTGTTTTTCCTTTCGGTTGGTGTTGTCAGTACTCACATCAGCACCGAGTTGATAGTGGAGTAATCGGTGCTGCTTGGTTAATGAAGAATCAGGGCGAGTGAGTCGCGTGCTTACGCGTCAGAAATGCCCCAGGCAAACGGATCCTGTTCATCAATAAGTAAGGTGGCATCTGCACTTAGGTAGGCTCGCCCCTTGATATAGGGACGAATGCAGTTGCCTTCCCATTCATAGTGTCCTTCGAACTGGCTGCCACAAATACTGGCTTGTACCCAGGTCTCTCCTGGCGATAATTTTCCATCTGCCGCTAGGCAAGCCAGTTTGGCACTGGTGCCGGTACCACAAGGGGAGCGGTCATACGCTTTGCCGGGGCAAAGCACAAAGTTACGACTATCGGCTGCCTCGTCCTCTGTGAAGAGCTCAATATGATCGATTAGCCCGCCGTCCTCGCCAGTAATCGAGGCCGCTTCGAGTGCCTGGCGTACGGCCCAGGTGAATTCGGTTAGCTTTTCGGTGTTATCAAGCGTTAGCGATTGGCCATGCTGACTGATAAGGAAGAACCAGTTGCCTCCCCAAGCGATATCCCCATGCAGAAGCCCATAGCCAGGCACTTCAAGAGGGACTTGCTGGCGATAGCGATAAGAAAGGACATTCCGGACAGTAACGGCACCGTCGTTGTGAAGAGTTGCATTAATAGGACCAACGGGAGTGTCTATTTTATGGGCGCCGGGTTCTATAAGACCTTGATAATGCAAGGATGCGACGAGCCCGATAGTGCCGTGACCGCACATACCCAGATACCCCGAGTTGTTGAAGAAGATGACCCCGCAAGTGGCATCTGGTGACTCCGGCGCACAATAAAGCGCTCCCACCAACACATCATGCCCACGTGGCTCCAACATGCAGGAGCGCCGCCATTGATCATGAGAAGTACGCAGAGCTTCACATTTTTCTGCCATGGTTGCGCCAGGCAGAGTTGGGAATCCCTTCATTATCAGCCGTGTGGGTTCACCTGCTGTATGAGAGTCGATGATATGCACTCGTTTCATGGAACACCTGTGATTGTTTTGTCCTGGTGATCAACGCTGGCGCTACAGCGGATGTCAGCATCAATTGGTAGTTTTTATATTTTATACAATCTTTGAGGGCATTTGAAAAGTGTCACGTGAAAAAACGCTATCTTTTAATAAGAGCCAGTAAGGGAAAGGTGGGTAGCGGTGCTTACTTCAGGGCGCCTGATAGAGCTAATCTCTGTGTGTGGGCATGAAGCGATCAATAATAGTGTTCGCTACGTGGATCGTTAGCTGATAGCGCCCATCAAGCGCATAAGCTGGGGAGTGTTAGAGAGCTCGATATTGTCGCTGATAGGAGGCTTAGGCTAGCTGGAAGCCCTTCAGCATGAACGCCTTACAGAGAAGAGCTGGCTTACAGGCAGTGCTGGAAGTTATGACATGAAGTTATGAAATAGTGCTGAGCGCAAGTGAGAGAGTAACTCTTCTACTCAAATGTTTCGTCAAATCTGATTGCTTAATTAGTTACTCGTTCTAGGCGCTATTACCCGCCAAACAGTACTTTCCATGGGCCCTTTCTCAAGGTCGGCGCAGGTGTCAATTCGCATGATGGGGACTGCTTGGCAGCGCACGCTGAGTTGGCCGTTAGCGTTTCCCCGTTGCCACTGCCAGCGTATCAGGCGTTCTTGCTCACTGCCGCTATCGTCCAGCAGCGTTAGCTGAGGTTGGTGTTGATCCGTACTTAGTTGTGTACTTAGGTGAGTCAGGGCGGCTAATTCTGCACACTGTTGGGCGGGGGTGAGTTGTGAGCTGCCCCGGTAGCCAGGCAAGTAGCGTTGGCCGTTCGCTTCTGCTTGCAGGAAGGGCAGTGCTTGCGCCGGGGTAATGCGTCCGTATTTGCGCACCTTGGGCAGCAAAATCAAACTGGCTGCTAGGCGGCAGCCACCCAGATGGCTACTTTCCCAAGCCTCAAACGGTAGCTGGTGGTCAGCAATCGTTTGAGCCAGCGCCTTATAGGTTTGGTAGCCGTACTTGGCGCAGCATTTGTCTTTTGTGCCGTGGGTGCAGCAGAGCAGTAGGTCTTTTTCTAGCGGTGGCTGTTCCCACTCTGCCAGGCTGTTGCCTGTTTGCAGAGCGCTTAAAAAGTCTTCTAAGTGATGGCGGGCAATCAGAAAGCGCCGTCGTTCTGGCATCAGAAATACTTGGTGCTGATGTTTATCCATTCCCGGTTGCTGAATCAGGTTAATACGTAGGCCGCTATCGGCAATGTCATCTAGTGTCTGTTTCAGCGTGTCGTTCATGTCGCTGGCATGGCGCAACTTGCGCAGCCACTTTGCGCGCGGCCAACTGATTAATAGATTGCGTTCGGCATGGGCAGCGCTCCCGGCTAATGGATCATTCTGTTCACGGCTGAGGTCGGCGCAGAAAGTATGCTTCATAGGGCGATATGCTCTTCCGAGTCGGTGTGCTGTTGTTGGGTGTTAGCCGTGAACTTATGGGGAACGCACACTGGGCTGTTGCTTACCGGGTCGTGAAGTACGTGGGCATCCAGATCGAAAACGCGCTTAAGATTGGCGGCGGTAAATATTTCGCTAGGCGTGCCGCTGGTGATGATCTTTCCATCTCGCATCATGATTAACTGGTCAGCGTAGGCGGCGGCTAGATTCAGATCGTGAAGCACTAGTAGTAGTGTGCGGCCATGCTCATGGGCCAAACGTGACAATAGCGCCAGTAAGTCGACCTGCACCTTGAGATCCAGAAAAGTAGTGGGTTCATCCAGCAGGATCAGATCCGTTTGCTGAGCCAGCACCATAGCAATCCAGCAGCGCTGGCGCTGCCCACCGGAAAGGGCGTCAACGTTGCGCTCAGCGAACTCGGTCACGTTGGTGTAGGCCATGGCTTCGCGAATTGCGCGGGCATCCTGTTCGGCATTTTTTTGCCACATTCGCTGATGCGGAAAACGCCCCATTCCGACCAGCTGTTGCACACTCAGCCCCTCAGGGGCGACCGGCCCCTGGGGAAGAATACCAAGTCGTTGAGCGACTTCCCGCGTATTACTACGGTGAATATCTTTGCCATCCAGATAAACGTGCCCAGCGCTTGGCGTGAGTGTACGCGCCAGCGTTTTTAACAGCGTGGATTTGCCACTACCGTTCGGCCCTAAAAGGACCGTTAGCTTGCCTTCCTGTATGCCGATATCGACACCGTCTAGCACGCGCTTGTCTTCATAACCAGCATGAAGGCTTTCACCTCTAAGCCGAGGTGTAAGGCAGGAAGAGAGTGTCATGGGAAGGATCGCCTGCATGATCTAAGCAGCCAGCACCGTAAGACAAAATATTCTCATTTTCAAATCTTTGTCCCAGCTGTGTACATTTCGATAAATCGAACGACGTGTTTCGTTGATGAAGCCATGTTGGTAATATATGCACAAGTTAATCGTTATCATTTAGATGTGCATTGTCTTTTGGGCGACTCACTCACTGCAAGGGAAAATAAGCGGATGTCGATAAAAAAACGCCACGTGTTTTGGCCAACAGTAACGCTTGCTGGGTTGGTAGCGGCTACCCAGGCACATGCTCAGTCGCCAGCAATCGCTGAAGCACAAGGTGAGCGAGGAGACGCGAATCAAACGGTGGTGGTGACGGCTTCCCGCACCAATTCCTCAAAAGAGGATTCTCCTCAAACGGTGCGTGTTATCACCGAGGAGGAGATCAGCCAACAGTTACAGCTAACCAGCGATTCATCGCAGATTTTAAGTAACCTGCTGCCCTCATACTCCCCCAGCCGCCAAAAGATGACTGGTAGCGGTGAAACCCTTCGTGGGCGTAAGCCGTTGATTCTGATTGACGGTATTCCGCAGTCGAATCCTCTGCGCCCAACGGGTCGTGAAGCACACACGATCGACTTTTCCATGGTTGAGCAGATCGAGGTGATTCAAGGGGCTAATGCCACTAATGGTGTGGGAGCGGCAGGCGGCGTGATTAACTTGATCACTAAACGTCCCGAGCCGGGTTCGCTTAATCAGCATGCTGAGGTTCAGATAACGACTCCCACTAGTGAGTTAGATAGCGATACGCTCAGCTATAAAACCAGCTATGGGGTCAGTGGTAATCGCGGTGATGTGGATTATCTGTTTTCGGCCAGCCTAGAAGATCAGGGGCTATTCCTGGATGGAAATAGTGATCCTGTGGGTGTGGACAATACCCAGGGCGACCTGATGGACTCTCGCAGTTTCAATATTTTAGGTAAGCTGGCTTACTGGATTGACGACGATCAACGCCTGCAATTTACCCTCAATCACTACAATATTGAGGGCCACAATAATTATGTGAGCGTAACGGGAGATCGTGCCAATGGTGTGGTAACGACGTCTGAGCGTGGCACTCCCGAGGGAGATGCCCCCTATAACCGAGTTTGGACCACAGGGCTAAGTTACGATCATTATGACTTGGCGGGGATGCGTTTAAGTGCCCAGATGTTCTATCAGGATTATGAAGCGCTGTTTGGAGCAACCAACTCAGCGACTTTCCAGGATCCTGCGATTGCCCCAGTGGGATCTTTTTACGACCAATCCATGGCATCAACGAGCAAGTTTGGTACTAAAGTCTCGCTGACTAAAGATGATCTACTGAACGATCGACTCTCCTTAACGGGCGGTTTTGATACGCTGTTTGATGAAACCGAACAGTACCTATATCAGTCCGACCGTACCTATGTGCCGCCAACAGAGTACACCGATCTTTCGCCTTTCATTCAGGCTGAGTTTAGACCCGTGGATTCACTGCTGCTATCAGCTGGCGCGCGCTATGAGTACGCCAAGCTAAAGATCAATGACTATCAGACGGTGGCGGCTAACAATAGTGTTGATGTTGCCGGTGGTAACCCCAGTTTCAATGAAACGCTCTATAACGTCGGCGCAGTGTGGAAACCTGTGGATCATTGGAGCCTGTTTGCCAATTACTCTGAAGGTTTTTCTATTCCTGATGTAGGTCGAGCATTGAGGGGCATTAGTACCCCTAATCAATCGGTTAATAGCATTGAGAACCTAAGTCCGATCGTTACCGACAATACCGAGACAGGCGTTCGCTTTGAGAATGGCCGCTTAGCCGCTGAGCTTAGTTATTACGAATCCTCCTCCGACTTCGGTAGCCGACTCACGGAAGTCGACGACGTCTTTTATATGCAGCGTCAGGAGACTGAAATTAAGGGCTTTGAGGCCTCGGTAGATTATCAATTTACCGACCAACACACCGGCCGTTTGGCATACTCCCGCATGGAAGGGCGCTACGACAGTAATGACGATGGCAGTTTAGACGCCAAGCTGTCTGGGCTGGATGTCTCGCCAGATCGTCTGACGGCCAGTTGGTCTGCCAATTGGACAGATAACCTTTCCACCTTTGTGCAGGCTAACTACGCCTTCGATAAAACCTTCGACGAAGCCAATCGTGAGTTTGACGGCTATCTGTTGATGGATGCCGCCGTGGGCTACCAACTTCCCGTTGGACAGGTCAACGTCGGCATCGCTAACCTGCTTGATGAGCAGTACGTTAGCTATTACTCACAAAGTGCACTGGTGAACGACGAGCGCTATTTTGCCGGACGCGGTAGAACAGTGACCTTCGGTTATCGCGTCGATTTTTAACCCCAGTTCAGTAAGGACGGTAGCGCGCCCTGTGCAGCAAATACACAAAGAAGGGCGCGCCTATCCCGGCCACGAAAATACCGACGGGTAAGTCTTTGGGTAAAAAGGCTACGCGGCCTAACAAATCAGCGTTTAGAACGATCAAGGCTCCAACTAGCGCTGAGGCGGGCACCAATCGTGCCAGGTTGCGCCCTACTAGCCGAGCCGCTAAGTGGGGCGCAATTAATCCCACGAAGCTTAATCCGCCCGCAAACGCAACGGCGGCACCAGCTAATACCACGCTGCAGGCCAGTAATACTATTCGGCTGCGCAGAATAGGCACGCCAAGCCCTTCGGCCACATGGTCGCCCAGCGCCATGGCATCCGCATGCCGAGCGAAGGCTAGGCTGATAGGCGCTGCGACTAATATCCACGGCAATAGACCCCACACATCTTCCCATTGCGCCGCGTAAAGGCTGCCGGTAAGCCACACATAGGCCGTCATGGCCGCAGTGTCATCGCTAATGACGATTAATAAGGTAGTGCCAGCCCCCATGGCAGCTGCCAAACCAATACCCACCAATACCATACGTGCTGGGCTAATGCCGCTCTTCCACGCCAAACTGACGACCAGTAAAGCGGACACCAGCGCACCGAGCATGGCGGCAACGGGCAGCCAGCGAATGCTGAGGGTCGTGCTGAGCAGGGCTAAAAACAGCACTGCTGCTAGCGCCGCGCCGCTGGTAATGCCGATGACATCTGGCGATGCTAGCGGGTTACGCACAATGCTTTGCAGAATAGCACCTGCCACCGCTAAGGCGGCACCGACCAGTATCGCCAACACGATGCGAGGCAGTCTTAGCTCCCAAATAATAAAAGCGATATCGCTACTTTGAGGGGCAATCAGCGTCTGTAAAACCTGTAGAGGTGGCGTGGGAAAGCTACCCAAGCAGAGGGATACGCCGACGCTGAAGAAAAGCAGACAGCCTAACAGCAGCAGGCTGTTCAAGAGGCGGACGCTTTTGCGTTCTGTCGTGTGATTGAGGGGGAGTGCTGTTGCTTGCGTCATTGGCCTGCCATCTTTTGTCGCGCCAGATAGATAAAGAAGGGCGTGCCAATAAGCGCGGTCATGACGCCGATAGGTACTTGCTGAGGTGGCATTAGAAACCGTGAAGCGACATCGGCCAGCAGTAGTAGGCAAGCGCCCAGTACCGCGCAAGCGGGTAGCAGCCAGCGGTGATCAATGCCAAATAGTCCCCGTGCCATGTGGGGTACAATTAATCCCACAAACCCAATCATGCCTGCCAGCGCCACAGAGCTACCTGCTAGCACAATCACGATCAGCCCTAGCAGCAGTTTGATGGTGGTGGCCTGCATGCCAAGCCCGGTGACCATGTCGTCTCCCAGCAGCAGCGCATTGGCGTGGCGTACAAGTAGCCCACTGAGTAGCAGTGCCCCGCCGAAGAGTGGCAGCAAGGGCATAACCACCGAGAGGTCGCGCCCTGAGACAGAGCCTGCCAGCCAGTAAAGAACGCTCTCAAAACTTTGTTGGTCAATCACCAGCAGTCCCTGGCTAAATGATACAAACATTGCCGTGACCGCCACCCCTGCCAGCACAACGCGCAGTGGTGAAAGCTCGCCGTGGCGGCCCCGGCTAAGCAGCACAACAATGCTTGCGGCGACCAGTGCGCCCAATAGGGCTGCCCATACATAGTGAGCAGGGGTGTGAAGCGGCAGCAGTGAGACTGCGACCACCACAAAAAACATTGCGCCAGCGTTAATCCCCAAAATACCCGGCGATGCCAGTGGGTTGCGCGTCATGGTTTGCATCAGCGCACCTGCAATAGCTAAGCTGGCGCCTACTAGGGCAGCAATCACGGCACGGGGTAAGCGTTCAGCGAATAGAATGATATGAGATACGTTGGCAGGGTCATAGTGGGTGAGTGAGTCGAATAGAGCGGATAGGGCAATCTCCGTCGTGCCTAACATCACGCTAGCGAAAAAAGCACCAAACGTTAGGACTGCCCCGATGACCAAGCCCATGCCTTTTGCAGCGGCGCTGTTTAGCATTGAAAGTGCTCCCCAATGTGATCGATGGTGCAATCCTGATGTTGCTGGGCTTCAGGCTGTGGCAGCTTATAATGGTCATAAAGATCATCCAGCATAGCGTTGGCCGCCAGGATGCCACCGCCCATCATCCAACTGACGGGGTCGACTTCAAATACGCGCCCGTTTTGCACCGCTGAAAGCCGCTGCCATAGTGGATGAGCTGTCCAGCGTTGGTAATTATCCGTAATGGCAGGATCGTCCGGCTCTAGCAGCACAAACATAACATCGGCATTCAGTACAGGAATGTTCTCAGTGCTGGAAAGTTTCATTCCCCAGCCTTGGGTATGCAGCGTATCCGGCTGCTCGAAGCCAAGCTCATCTAAAATAGAGCCAGCAAAGCCGTGAGTATAGATGCGCACGTGGTCACTTTTAAAACGCACCACGGCCACTTTCTGAGGCCATTCACTGCCCAACTCAGCGGCTATCTGCTGGCGGAAATCGCTCACTCGGTCATCCCAGAGCCTAAGTAACTGGCTGGCCTCTGTTTCGCGGCCAGTGGCATTGGCGATCATCGTCAGCGTGGTTTTAAAGCCGAAAACGGTGTTGGTAGATGCCGTGGGTGCAATGGCTGCCAATAGCGGTGCTATTCGCGCATGGCGAAAGTCACTGGCAATGACCAAGTCAGGATCGAGCCAGGCAATTTTTTCCAGGTTGGGCTGTGTTTCCAAACCGACATGCTCGACGCCTTCCAACGGTTCACGCAGGTAACGATACATCGGTTTTTCTAACCAGGAGTCGACGACACCAATCGGCTTAAGGCCCAGGGCGACAGCGCTATCGGTAGCACCTTGATAGAGCGTGACGATGCGTGGCGTCGATAACGGGGCGTGATTATCGTTCTGAGCAGCGCTTTGCAGCGGATTGGTTAGCACGAAAAAGGCTGTCAGCGCCGCGCATGCTAGTAGCAACACACGTCTCCAAGCCTTGCTGCAATGAGAGTGTATTGTTGGCATACGTGTCACAGGTAGCTAGACGTTTGAAAAGCAGAATGATGGCATGTGTCAAAAGCTAATGTAAAGCATTATCAAATATGGATATTCCATCTGCCCAAACATGGTGCGCTCTGCTGGCTGTTGACCAGTTCAACGAACGGATAGTGGCTTTGAAAAAGCAGCGGATTTGGCCTGAATTCATAGAATAAGTGCAGCCACTGGGAGGCTGATATCTCTAGCGATTAAAAAGTAGTTTGCTACGGATATGTTCAAGAGCCTATGCGTTCAAGAGCCTATGTGTTCAAGAAGTGTGTGTTCAAGGGCGTATATATTCATGAACGGTCAAAGAGCTTTAATCAATCGTGCTTTTAATTCCTAGTGGACTCGACTTTAAACTCTTATGTATTGCTCTTTGTGGTGCAGCATATTGTTTGTTGCACCGTTTTGGGATGTCCTTTTAGTCGGAGCAAGCACTTGGTTGATTTTAACTGAATTGCCGATGAAAAATTATTTCTCTTGACCGTATGAAGGAAAGGTTATAAAGAATAAAATTCCTTATAAATGCCTAGAGGGGAAATAAATTGCTTATTGATCGTTTTGATTTGAAAATTCTTGAACAGCTTCAGCGCGATGATAGTCTTTCTATTGCACAGCTTGCAGAAGGGGTTGGTCTCTCTGTTACGCCGTGTTGGCGGCGAATACAAAAGCTGGAAAAAGACGGAATTATAGAAAAAAGAATTGCCGTACTGAACCCTGAGAAATTGAATCTTAGTCTTACTGTGTTTGTGATGGTTAAAACGGATAAACACAACCAAGCTTGGCTTGATACATTTCAGGAGACGGTTAAAAACTTTCCTGAGATCGTAGAAGTTAATCGCCTTGCAGGTGAATACGACTACTTACTCAAGGTCATTACGCGTAATAACCAATCTTATGATGCCTTTTATAAAAGGCTGATTGCGAAAATAGAGCTCAGTAATGTCACATCGTGCTTCTCAATGGAACAAGTCAAGAAAACCACCGAGCTCCCCCTCGGCGATCTCTCGTGAGTGGATAGAGCGCCTACAGAGTGGGGTCATTGGAGAAGGGCGCTTGATCCCCGGCCCATTTGGAGACTGCCCCTTGCTCTATGCCGATTACACGGCATCGGGAAGGGCGTTGGATATCGTCGAGCGGGCAATTCAAGAGGAGGTATTGCCTCTCTATGCCAACACGCATACTGAAACCTCTTACACCGGAAAAATGACCACGCGGCTACGGGAAGCTGCTCGCCAAGCAGTGGCGGAGTCTGTAGGTGCTGATGACGAATATGCGGTCATTTTTGCTGGTGCTGGTGCAACCGCGGCGATAGACCGTTGCTGTCGCATTCTTGAGCTGACCCATGGGCAAGTGGCAGCGAAGGCCGCTAAGCCGGTTGTTTTCGTTGGCCCCTATGAGCATCACTCCAATGATCTGGTATGGCGTGAGTGCGATGTTGATCTGGTACGTACTCCTCTGGATAGCCATGGTCTTATTGATCTGGAGGTGCTTGAGCAGCAATTGCAGGCACATGCCGATCGCGACGTTAAAGTCGTGGCGTTTTCGGCCGCTTCTAATGTCACAGGTATTCTGTCGCCCGTGGCCCAGATAGCCAAGTTAGCGCACCAATATGGTGGCTTGGCTGTGTTCGACTATGCGGCAAGTGGGCCCTATGTAGCGATCAATATGGCAGGCAGCGGCCAAGGCGATCATTTGGATGCCGTCTTCCTTTCCCCTCATAAATTTGTCGGTGGACCTGGAAGTTCCGGCGTGCTGGTGATTCGCAAAGCGGTGTGCCGCAATGCGAAGCCATCTATTTCGGGTGGCGGCACGGTATCCTATGTAACTGCCTCCCATCATCAATATGTTCAGAATGTCGAGCGTCGGGAGGAAGCGGGTACACCTAATATTTTGGGTGACATTCGCGCGGGGTTGGCGTTCCGTATCAAAGCAAAAGTTGGCACTGAGACCATTGAGCTGCGCGAGCAAGAATTGGTGGCCATGGCGGTGGAGCGCTGGCAAAAAATAGCTAACTTAAACCTGCTTGGCTCACTTGATGCGCCCAGGTTGGCCATCTTCTCGTTTAATATCACTGCTGGAGAACGGGCGATACACCATAACCTCGTGGTTGCCATGTTGAATGACCTATTCGGTATCCAGGCTAGAGGTGGCTGTTCCTGCGCGGGCCCTTATGGTCATGAACTGCTTTCCATTGATAGCGATACGGCTGCAGCGCATGAAGCGTTAGTCCAAAAAGGTAGAAGCATATATCGTCCAGGTTGGGTAAGACTCGGATTTAACTTCTTTTTTAGCAATGAGTCGGCTAACTATGTAATATCAGCGGTCGAGTTTATTGCGCGTTATGCCCCAGTATTAATGAAACTTTACTCTGTGGATGAACATAGTGGTGTTTGGGTTGCCCAGCGCCCTGATGCGTCAGCTCAATCCGAAGAGTTAGTAACGCCATGCCTATTGGATACGCTTTTCACTAAGGATACATCTGTTGGAACAGCTGACGAGGCCACAGTACTTGATTGCTTTGCCAGAGCGCTTGAATTGGTTGAACTGGCGAAAGCCCTGCCTTTACCCGCTAATTGTCACGCTGAAGATGTACCCGTTCGTTGGTTCTGGTGGCCCCACGAAGCCGAACAGGCCATGCAGACACAAGCCGAGATGATGCCATGACCCTCACCCCCTCTTTGGCCGGTGCCGGCCTTGAAGCCTTGAATGCACGTGTGAAGCACGACCTCGCCTGTCTGAACCTGCCGCCTGCTAATTGGGTCCCCTCATTAGAGAGAGAGGATGAGCGGCACGTTTACGATGTCGTGATTGTGGGCGGTGGTCAGTGCGGTTTAGTAGCGGCTTTCGCGCTACTGTCGGGAGGTATCTCCAATATCCGTATTTTTGATCGCAACCCGGCGGGTAAAGAAGGGCCTTGGATGAACTATGCCCGTATGGAGACACTGCGTTCGCCGAAAACATTACCAGGGCCCAGCTATGGGTTTGCCTCACTGACCTTTCGGGCTTGGTATGAGGCGCAGTTTGGCACCGAAGCCTGGGAAATTCTTGACAAGATTCCGCGGCCTACTTGGATGGAGTACCTTTGCTGGTACCGTGAAGTTCTCAACCTGCCGGTCGAAAATAGTGTCAAAGTTGAGCATGTTAAGCCCGAGGGAGAGCTACTTAGTCTTGAGCTTTCTGGCCCAGGCGCGACGGCTGAGCGTGTTCTAACACGCAAACTGATTATGGCGACTGGCCGTGAAGGTACCGGTGCCCCCAAGATTCCCGATTTCGTTGCTGGTTTGCCGGCGTCTCGCTGGGCGCACACGGCGGACGATATCGATTTTACTGCCCTTAAAGGGAAGCGTGTGGTCGTGGTGGGGGTAGGCGCCTCGGCGATTGATAATGCTGCTGAGGCGCTGGAGCATGGTGCCAGCGAGGTTCGCTTTCTGATTCGCCGTCAGCAGATGCCGACGATCAACAAAATGATGGGTATTGGCTCCTATGGCTTTACTCATGGCTACGCAACACTGCCGGATGAGTGGCGCTGGCGCATTATGCATTACTCTTTTATCACTCAGACGCCGCCTCCTCGTGGCTCGACGTTGCGCGTCAGCCGCCATGAGAATGCTTATTTTCACTTTGGTTGTGGCATTGAAAATATTCGAGTTGAAGGGTCGGAAGTGGTGATCACGACCCAGCAGGGCAAACAGGTTCGCTGCGACTTTCTGATTTTGGGAACTGGGTTTGAAGTTGACCCACTGGCTCGTACCGAGCTGGCAGGGTATGCCGATCGTATTCTGCTGTGGCGTGATCGATATCAGCCACCCACCGAGCTTCAGCACGAAGAGCTGGGCAATTTTCCTTACGTAGATCGCGACTTTGCCTTCCAGGAGCGAGAGCCAGGAGCGGCCCCCTGGCTGCGTAATATCCACTGTTTTAACTATGGTGCCTCTATTAGCTTAGGCAAAGTCAGCGGTGACATTCCTGGGATCAGCGAAGGAGCCAGCTGGCTGGCAGGCGCAATTGCCGCAGGCTTTTATCGAGAAGACATTGAGTGCCACTGGCAGCTACTCGAACACTACGACTCTCCGGAACTACTGGGGGATGAGTGGGAGCCTTCCCCATTGCCTTGAATGCGTAGCGCTAACATCGTCTTTGTATTGCAATGTTAAGGAACCGAAATGTCACATGTACTTGAAACAGCCGCTGGCGTGCCCAGCAGCGGCCCGCTGGCCGACGCTCTGACCATGCGCGGCAAGTTAATGGAGCTGACACAAGCATCCTATGAAGCAGCGCTGCTGCCCAGTGATGCCGGGAACCTGCCTGCCAGCTTAAGAGCGGCGCTGGCATGCCGTATGGCGAGAATTTGCCAGCAAGCTGGGCTGACACAGCACTATGCTGATTTGCTTGCCGGGTATGGCGATGATGCCGACCCTTACCAACTGGCTCTTCCAGGACAAATGCCCCCGGCGGATAACCAGCGTTTGGTTGCGATGGTGGATTACGTTGACTTAGTCACCGAACGGCCGCGAGATGCTAGCGAAGCAACAATCGGTTCGCTACGTGCCGCAGGCATTGATGAAGCAGATATTGTCCGCTTAGCCGGGCTGGTTGCTTTCGTTAACTACCAGCTGCGCGTTGCTGCTGTGCTGAGTGTGATGGGGAAAAGCCAATGAGTCGTGTTATTCACAAGTTCACCACCCGGGTACCCACGTGGCGTCCCCATATCACCCCGATTGATTTTGATCAGGCGACGCCTGCTCAACGGGAAGCGCTGAAAGAGACGCCTTCCAACACCAAAATTTCCGACTATGTATTGGTGTTGGCGCATGATCCTGAGCCGCTGCGTATCCGCACTTCTCTATTTAACGGCATCATGTATGACAAGGGTGGTTTATCCCGTGAAGAGCGGGAACTGGGAGCGGTGGCGGCATCGGTCGTCAACCGCTGTATCTACTGCGCTGCCGTGCATGCTCAGCGTTATAACAACCTGACGCGTGATGAGCGGGTGATGCAGGAGATCTTCTTCAATGGCGAAAAGGCGGATATCGATGCACGTCAACGTGCCATCCTTAAGTTTGGCATGCGGCTCTCTGAGTGTCCTCCCCAAGTAACCGAAGATGATATTGCCAGCCTACGTGAAGCAGGGCTGGATGATCAGGAAATTTTGGATCTTACCCTCTCAACCACTCTATTTGGCTGGGCAAACCGGCTAATGCACACCCTTGGTGAACCTGTATCGGGAGCATAGCTTAAGCAAGCACCCGCTTTTTAAAACGTTGGCACATCCCTGGCGAGTATCTATCGGCAGCTAGTCGCTATCGGCATTTAGTACCTATAGACAGTTAGCACCCATAGACCGCTAGTAAACATATAAGAGGAACGTCCCCATGACAAAACGTACGTTTTCGCGCTTGGCCCTGGCAGCCGCAACTTCCATGCTTTTTATTTCCCCTGCTATGGCAGAAACCTTACGCCTGGGCACGGTAGTAAGTGCTCCTCACCCATGGATTGATGCTGCTGAAGCGTTTAAAGCCGAAGTAGCAGAAGCGACCGATGGGCGTATCGATGTACAGATTTTCCCAGGTGGCCAATTGGGTAATGACCAGACAATGGTCGATGAGATTCGTATCGGTACCACCGATATGATCATTGGCGGTGTGATGAATATTTCGCCGTATACCCCTGAATTTGAAATTTTCAGTCTTAATTATCTGTTTGAAGATATGGATAAATTTCGGGCTGCCACCTCTCCCGACTCGCCCGTGTTTGACTACTTCGCCAACGCTATGCAGGAGTCAGGGGTAGGCTTGAAGTTGTTGAGCCTGACAGGAGGGGGAACGCGCAATTTAAGTACCAATACCGGACCTGTCACCCAGCCTTCGGATCTGCAAGGTATCAAGATGCGTGTCACAGGCTCGCGCCTGGATGCTGAGATGTGGCAATCAGTCGGCGCGTTGACGACATCGCTACCATGGACAGAAATTTACACTGGCCTGCAAACCGGCGTAGTGGGGGCCTTCGAGAGTACCATCAGTGGCTATTACTCAAGCCGCCTTTATGAAGTAGCTCCCTATCATGCCAAAACCGAACATCAGGTGATGATGAGCCATATTTCCATCAGCGAGAACCGCTTTAATCGATTCTCGGAAGAGGATCAGGCCATCATTCTCAATGCGGCCCAGCATGCGGGTGAGTTCGGCACTGAAAAAGGAGTGGAGTACGATGCGGAGTTTATTCAGGAATTCGAGGATCTGGGGGTAACGGTGACCGAAGTCGACAAGCAGGCCTTCATTGATGCGGTCGTTCCTCTGCATGACGAGTTTGCTGAGGAACGTGGTTTGACTGAGCTGCTTGACACGATTCGCAACCTGTAAACCGCGATCCATCAGCGCTTTGGCGTGCTGCTTTGTGTCTCATCTGCAAGCAGTGCGCCAATGTAAGGGCAGAAAAATGCGGAAAATAAACGATCTGTTGGAGAAACTCCTGACATTTATCGCAGGCTCGCTGTTTGCAGCCTTTATCCTAACGGTGCTCTATCAGGTGGTGGCACGTAACTACCTGAAAATATCAGTATCGTGGACCGATGAAGTCGCTATGGCCTGTTTCATTTGGGCGGTCTTTATTGGCGCGGCCATTGCACTACGTAAGCGTAGGCACTATGTGGTGGACGTTTTTCCTCCAAACTTTGTTATTACTCAGCGGGTATTACGCTTATTCGGTAGCTTAGCCTGTCTGCCCGTGATCTATGTACTGATTGTGCACGGTAATGTACTGGTGGATATGGGCTGGAACCGACGCTCGGTAGCGCTAGGTACGCCCATGGCCTATGTGTTCGCCGCGATTCCCGTAGCAGGTATCTCCATGTTGCTATTTTCTATTGAGACTATTCGCGATGATATCGCCAAGCTGCGTGCTGGTAGAGATGCGGCCAGTAGTGGAGAGGCCCCCGAATCATGAGTCCATTGATTACCTTGATTGGCAGTTTTCTGATTCTTATCGGCCTAAGTGTCCCTATCGCTTTTGCGATTGGTTTGGCTTCCATATTGACGATCATGCAATTGGGGCTGCCCTTAACATCGGTCGTTAATCAGATGTTTGCCAGCATTAACTCATTCCCGTTACTGGCCGTGCCTTTCTTCCTACTGTTAGGGCGGCTGATGAACGACGGGGGAATCACCGACCGTCTGCTGCGCTTTGCGGATAGTACCGTTGGGCATGTTCGTGGCGGCCTGGGCCACATCAATGTCATGGTATCCATGATGTTCGCCAGCCTCTCGGGGTCTGCAGCTGCAGATACTGCCAGCGTGGGGGCGGTACTCATTCCGGCTATGAAGAAGTCGGGCTATCCCGCGCCGTTTGCTGTGGCATTAACGGCCGCATCGTCCGTGCTGGGGGGGATCATTCCGCCCTCGATTCTCATGGTAATTTACGGTGCCTTTGGCAACGTATCCGTGGGTGCTCTGTTTATGGGGGGCATTCTGCCAGGGATACTCGTCGGTTTGATGCAGATGGGCTATGTGTATTACATCGCGAGAAAGCACGATATTAAAGCAACGGGTAAGTTCTCTTTCCGCCAAATGGGGCGCACTGCGATCACCGCTGCTCCACCTATGGTGCTGCCGCTAGTGGTGCTAGGTGGCATAACCCTAGGCGTATTCACTGCCACGGAAGCCGCTTCGGTAGCGGTTCTGGTAGGCGTGTTGTTAGCCTTTGTTTTTTATCGAGCGATACGTTTTAGGCAGCTTCCCGGCATTTTGTCAGACTCGGTTGTGGCCTTTTCGTTACCCATGTTTGCCGTAGCGTCCGCAGGCATTATGGGGTGGCTGATTTCGTACTTGGGGATCGCTCAGGAGGTTGCTAACTTTATCCTCACCGTAACGCAATCGCGGGTGGGCATCATGCTGTTGGTGATGCTGTTCATGTTAGTGATTGGAACCGTCCTCAGCCCGGTGACGGCAGTTATTATTTTCCTCCCCATTATTCAGGGGCTGTGTATCGCAGCTGATATCAACCAGGTCCATATGGCGCTGGTAGTGGTTTTATCGCTCACCTTAGGGTTGATTACGCCTCCGTATGGTATTTGTCTGCTTATCGCAACGCAGATTGGCGAAGTTTCCATGCCGCGTGCTTTTATGGCAGTAATACCGCTAATAGTGCTCATTATGTCGATCATTATCGCCATGATACTACTGCCAAGCGTCTTTCTGTATTTACCGCAATTAGTGTTTCCAAAAGCGTTTTAGCAAGGTGGGGTAGCGTTATATTAGCGCTACCCCCACCTCGACGATGCCAAATACCGCCACCCCAGCTGCGACCGGCCAGCCTAATGAGCGGAGCCGCGACCATACCCACAATGTGACGGAAAGACCGATAGCAGTGGCAATCCATGAAACGGTACTTGGGCTCACTGGCACGATAGAAACACCGAGCACAGCGGCGATCATCAGCGGGCCGAGAATACTCAGCCATTGAGGCATATTGTTAATACCGGTCTCACTGTTTATCCGGCGCTGCATCCATAGAAAAGGCACCACACGCATCAGCAAAGTACCTATCGCAGATATCATCACCGCTAACCACAGCGCGCTACTCATTACTCCCTCTCCTTTTTTCAAACTTCACCAGATAGAAGCACAGCGCGCCACAGGCGGCCGCCAATGGGATGGCCACATTGCCCCATCCAGTCAGCGTTAAACACAGCGCAGCAATGATGGTGAGTCCCATTGCTACTGCCCAGCGTTTATCGGTAAAACGCGGAGCCACCATGGTGAGAAATAGGGCAGGCAGCGCGAAGGGCATAATTTCACCCAACAACGGCCAGCGGGCGGTAAATGCTTCGCCAGCGGTAGCCCCCACGGCAGTGCCCACTGCCCATGCTCCCCACGCCAGTAACGATGCACCTACAAACCAGCTAAAGCGCTTCGCGTCAGGCAACTGAGGAAGCCTGGTTAATGCCAGAGCAAATACCTGGTCGGTTAGGCCGTGCATTAGCCATGGCCAGTGGCGGCTGCGCGGCAGCAGCTCGGCTAGGTTAGGGCCGTACACCACATGGCGCACATTAATCAGTAATGTCATTGCTACCACCAACCACAGCGGAGCGCCGGTGGCGATCATGCCCACAAACAAAAACTGCGAAGCACCCGCGTAAATCAGTGCAGATATAGCTGTGGCTTCCCATGTGCTAAAGCCTGCTTGGCTAGCCACCAAACCAAACGATAGCGCCACCGGTATGTAACCACCCAATAGCGGAATCGCTTCCTGCACGCCTTGCAGCGCGCTACGCCACGGCGAGTGGCTGACAAGTTGGTTCATGGTGCATCCCCCTGTTCGCCGTAAGTAATGGTGAGTAGCATGGTGGCCTCTTGGTCTTGGGTGCGGTAAAAGTGAGGCTCATCAGCGCGAAAGGTGATGCTATCGCCAGGGGTTAGCGCAGTAACCGTCCCTTCTGGGCCGGCTTCGAGCCAGCCGCTGATCAGGGTCAGCGTTTCTTGAGTACCAAGGGTGTGAGCTTCGGCGTGGCGCAGGGTATGGGGAGCGCAGCGCATCCAATAGGCATCTACCTGAGGCGAGCCTTTTCCCTGGTCAATTAACTGAACTTGCACGCCATCTTCACCTAAAGGCACAGAGATAGGCGCGACCAGGGTGCCGAAGGGGACATTAAGCTGCACTGCTAACCGCCAGATGGTATCCAAGGTGGGATTGCCATTACCTTGTTCCAGACGGCACAGATTCGACTTGGCAATGCCAGCGGCATTGGCTAGGTAGGAGAGTGACCAGCCCCGCGCTTGGCGAAGGGATTGCAAATGCTGGCCTAGGGTACTAAGTGAGTGCTCATCCATTCTATTATCTCGCTGTTCCTTTTATAGAACGTTCTATATAAGGAACAGCGAGAAGTCAATCAAATTGTGTTATATCGTGTGGTCAGAGCCGGAAGGTTGACGGGCTCGGCAGGCGGCAGCAGTGAACAGCACATCCGTTGAGGAATTCAGCGCGGTTTCGGTCGCGTCTTGTACCACGCTGATGACAAAGCCAATTGCCACTGCTTGCATGGCGACTTCTGTGGGAATGCCAAATAGGTTGGCAGCCATCGGAATGAGCATCAGCGAACCACCGGCTACGCCTGAAACACCGCAGGCAGCCAGTGCAGACACCACGCACAGTAGTAGGGCAGTGGGGAAGTCAACGGTAATGCCTAGCGTGTGGGTGGTCGCCAAGGTAATCACCGTTATGGTGATAGCTGCACCACACATGTTGATCGTCGCGCCGAGCGGAATAGAAATAGCGTAGGTATCGGCATCCAGCTTTAGACGGCGACACAGCTCTAAATTTACGGGGATATTTGCCGCTGAGCTGCGGGTAAAGAAGGCGGTGATGGCACTGCCGCGCAGGCAGGTAAACACCAGTGGGTAAGGGTTCTGACGGGTAGTCAAGTAAACGAGCAGCGGATTGCTAACCAGAGCAACAAACAGCATGCAGCCTACGATGACACCAAGCAGTTGAGCGTAGTTGAGCAATGCCTCTACCCCTGACTCTGCCAAGGTTCCCGCGACTAAGCCAAAGATGCCAATCGGCGCTAAGCGAATTACCAGCGTGACAATGCGGGTGACTGCAGTGGATAAATCACTTAACGCTTGGCGGGTGGTGTCGCTGGATTGGCGTAGCATTAAACCAAGGCCAATGGCCCATGCCAGAATAGCGATAAAGTTCGCTTCCATTAGCGCACTTATCGGGTTAGCCACCGCATTTAATAACAGATCCCTTAGAACGCTAAAAATATCCCCAGGTGGATTGCCGTCAATTTGCCCCGCATTCAATGCCAGTTCGGTAGGGAATAGAAAGCTTGCCGCCACTGCAATTAGCGCAGCGACTAATGTGCCTACCACATACAGTATGAGCACGGGGCGAATGTGAGTGGGTTGACCTTTCTTGTGTGCAGCGATGGCAGCGGTAACCAGCACAAAGACTAGAATAGGGGCCACTGCTTGCAGCGCGGCAATAAATAGCTGACCAAGCAGTGCCACATTGCCTGCAATGTTCGGTGTGAAAAGGGCGATGAATATCCCGGCAACAATGCCAATTAAAATCTGTGGGATAAGGCCCAGCCGGAAAAGTGGCTGAAACACGGTGTAGATGGTGGCGATCATTGCGCGACTCTCAGGTAGTAGAAGGGGAAACGTTGTGGCGATAGGCCGTGGACGTGCCTGAAAGGGGCAGCATTCTACCAGCTGTGAGTATCTCGCGGGCAGTTGGCTCAAAAACTTGGGGAGGGCGCCCAATTAGATAAGTAACTGACGATATAATGTGCTGATCGCTATGTTTGGCTCTTGGCGATACCCACGTTGCAATCTATCGCTTCTCTTAACAGAGAAAAGAACAGGGAACTTATCAATGCGCATCAAAGTGTTATTCGCTGCACTGCTGATACTGTGTAGCTCTTCGCTTGCAATGGCTACCGACTACCATATCGATATCACTAATCGTACAGGCTATATCTTGTATTACATGTATATAAGCCCAGTCGATTCAAAAAGCTGGGAAGAGGATGTGCTCGGTAATGATGTCCTGATGGATGGTGATACTCAACGGGTGGCGATTACGGGGTATGACAGTCCCTACTTCGATATTCGTTTAGTCGATGAAGACGACGACAGCTACACCTTCTGGAAGGTAGATGTATCGACCCGGGACCTTGTGGTTACGCTAGATGATTTAGACTGATAAAAATTCCCAACGGTTTGCCTCCCCTAACAGCGCCCTTGCTGATGATTCTTCGGGATAGAGGCAAGCCGTTTTGTTGAGCACTCCGTGTTATCAGCGTTTAACGCCACATAACATTGTCATGATGCTGGGGCACATCGCCGGATAACTATCTCTAGTTGATGATGCTGACTATCTAGGGGCACTCGAATGGGCATGCCAACCTCCGTGTCTGCTAAGCAAACGCCATCCAGTGTTGCAGTGAGGGCTTGGCTTAGGAGGGGTTGGCTTAAGAGATTCTGACTTAACGTCGCTGGAGAAGCTTGCGCGTTGATCACCTTGATATGATAGTGCGATTGGGCAAGGGTAATGTCAGCAGTAAAATGCGGCCAGCTCGCTGGCAGACAGGGATAAATTACCAGCCAGCTAGCTTCCCGGCGAATGCCTAAAATACCCTCCATACCGGCTTGATACATCCAACCGGCGGCGCCGGTATACCATGTCCAACCTCCTCGTCCCACATGGGGCGCCACAGAATACACATCAGCAGCGACCACATAAGGCTCAACGCGATAGCGGGTAGCCGCTGCCGTTGTAGTAGCATGGTTGATGGGATTAAGCAGTGTAAACAGCTGATATGCTTTGTCGCCTTCACCCAGCTGGGCAAAGGCCAAAATTGCCCACATTGATGCATGACTATACTGCCCGCCATTTTCGCGCATTCCAGGTGGATAGCCGCTTATATAGCCGGGATCCTGCTTCGGGTGATTAAAGGGAGGCCAAAAGAGCAGCGCTAACTGCTGATCGTACAGAATAAGTTCGCGCTCCAGGGAGTGCATAGCGAGCATCGACCGCTGAGGGTCGCTGGCGCCGGAAAGCACTGCCCATGATTGGGCGATGGAATCAATCTGGCATGCATCACTTTGTTTGCTGCCTAGCCAGCTGCCGTTGTCGTAAGTAGCTCGGCGATACCACTGGCCATCCCAAGCGCTGTTTTCAAGCGCTAGGCGTAGCGCATGGGCATGTTGAGACCAACGAGCGGCGCGTTGAGGATCATCTGAGTGGCAGGCTTGGGCCTCGCGCTGCTCGGCAATTGGCGCAAATTGATGAAGTGTTTTAAGCAGCAACCAGCCTAGCCACACACTCTCTCCCTTGCCCCCAGCACCCACGCGGTTCATGCCGTCATTCCAATCCCCGCCGCCTATCAGCGGCAAGCCATGTTCACCCAGTTGCGAAAGGGTGATATCCAGTCCGCGTGCGCAGTGTTCAAACAGTGGGGCGGTTTCCTGTGAGGTGGTCGGCTGGAAAAAGTGTTCGTGCTGATGCGGCGACAACAGTGCGCCGTCTAGAAAACTCACCGGCTCATCAAGCACCGTTATGTCATGGGTTGTTGCGACATAACGCGCGCAGGCGTAAGCCAACCAAACCCGGTCGTCAGAGATGCGCGTGCGCACTCCTTGTCCGGAATGTGGCAACCACCAGTGCTGTACATCGCCTTCAGGGAATTGGCGTGAAGCCGCTCGCAGTAAATGCTGGCGCGTTGTAGCGGCGTTGCTAAACGTCAATGCCATGCAATCTTGCAACTGGTCGCGAAAGCCATAGGCGCCACTGGCTTGGTAAAACGCTGAGCGAGCCGTTAAGCGGCAGGCGATGGTCTGATACAGCAGCCAGCCGTTTAGCATGATGTCCATCGCCCGATCAGGTGTTTTGACCTGTATGGCATTGAGCTGCGTATTCCAATGGTCATGAATGCTGGTAAGCTCTGCATCAATGTCAGCATCACAAAAACGGGTAATCAGCCTCGCAACGTCGTCATTGGAGCCACCCTGACCAAGCAATACGATAATGTCGACTGTTTCTCCTGGGGCTAGCGTCACGGGACGCTGAAGAGCGGCGCAGGGGTCTAGTCCCGCGCCTAACGTACCGGAAAGTGGCGTTTTACAGCGTAACCCAGCCGGTTCGGCCAGGTTTTTGCTATAACCGATAAACTCGCTGCGATTGCCAGTCCATTGCGTAGGTGGCTCGCCAATATCGAGAAAAGCCACTCGGCCTGGGAAGTCGGCATTCCATGGATTGGTAACTAACAACGCACCGCTTTCTGGTGCTTGCGACGTAATCAGGAAGGGAGCTGATGTGCTGCGCGACGTGCCCAAAACCCACTCTGCATAAGCAGTCACAGAGAGTTTGCGTGTCCGGTTTGAATGATTAGTCAGTCTCAACCGTGAGATGCGCAACGGGGCATCCAGAGGCACAAAGTGCAACAGTTCTAAGCTAAGCTCGTCATTCTGATGTTCAAATTGGCTATAGCCAAAGCCATGACGCGCAACGTAGCGGCCTGAGTCACGTATCGGGCTTGCCGTTGCGGTATAAAGCTCGAACGTCTCTTCATCTCGGACGTAAACAGCATCTCCGCTTGGGTCAATGACGGGGTCATTACTCCAGGGTGTCAGCTGGTTTTCTCGGCTGCTGTCTGCCCATAGATAGCCAGCGCCCTCTGCCGATACTTGAAACCCGAACTGTTGATTGGCAATGACATTAATCCATGGCGCAGGCGTTGAACTGCCCGCTTCTAGGATGGTGACATACTCTCGTCCTTGCTTTGCAAACCCGCCCCAACCATTAAAAAGCTCGAGTGTAGGCCGCTTAAGTTGGCGAGGAGTATGAGCCTTATCTATCAACGGTCTGGGAAGGGCGCGTTTAGTAATGGCAAGCGGAGGCTTGGCGGTGCTCTGACCAGACAACATAACAGACAGCTGATCGGCAATTGATCCTCGGTGCGCTATCAGCACCACGCGAGCAATTGATAGCAGCTGAGAGCGTGACTGGGCGCTTGCTAGGTCGGCGCGCAGGGCATAAACCGTTCCCTGGGCATAGCCATTGTGAAGCCGGGGTCTTGCCTGGCTGCTGAGAATCGTGGCTTCAATGGCTTGCTGTAGATCTTGAATATAAGAGGAGGCACGCTCATTGATGATGACGACATCAACTTCAAGACGTTTCATGCGCCAATACTCATGGGCGCGAAGTAATTGATGCAATTGTGGCAAATCGTCAGTGGATTCAATTCGCAGCAATACAATGGGTAAATCGCCGGAGATCCCGTGTTGCCATAGCAGCGACTGTTGAGCTGCGCCGCTTTGAATCGTTTTCTGGGGGGCTCTAAAGCGTGCGTCGGGATAGAGCAGCGGGGCCGCTAAGCGCTGAAAGTCGGCGGCTTCTTCTGGCTGAGTGCCTAAATGACGTAGCTGCACTTGCGCTTGAGTCCAGGCGAGCATTTTTGCTCGCTCAAAGGCGCTAACATCATGATGTTTATCAATGAGATCCATCAGCGCCTCGCGTGAGCCGGCAACGACCGTCCAGTAAGCGATGCGGGCGGCTTTACCTGGCGCGATCCGCAGGCAGTAGCGCGATGCAAAAATAGGGTCAATAACACTGCCTACCGTGCCTGATAAATGCTGGCCTTCAGAAAGTGCCGTCGCTGTGGAAATACGGTTGCCCCGGCCGATAAATTGCTCGCGGTCGGTCTCATATTGGAAATCTCCTACAGTATCGCCTTCCACTACGGCGAAGTGAGCTGCCCACACATGCGCTTCGCTGGGGTCCCGCCGCCGACGGGTGGCGACTAGCGCATTGAATGCTGGAAGGTATTCAGTAACCACGAACATTTTGGCAAAACTAGGATGGGCGTTGTCGGTACTCGGCGTGGTGAGTACTAATTCTGCATAAGCCGTAACATCAATGTCGCAGGTTTGGCGTCCATTGTTGGTCAGTGTTAGCAAACGTACTTCGCTGTCATCTTCCCCAGACACCAGGATGTCTAAGTGACTAGCAATAGATTCGTGCCGATGGTCATAGCGAGCATAATCTTCAGCAAATAACACGTGATTGTCTTCGTCATTAGCGCCGGTATGTGATTCCAGTGATTGTCCTGTTGCACTCCAAACGCTTGGACGTCGCGTATCGCGGAGAAAAATAACGCTTCCCCAGTGATCGCGTGTGGTATCTGGTTGCCAGCGAGTGATGGCAAGGTTGTGCCATCGGCTGTAGCCGCCACCTGTTGCGGTCAACATGACAGAGTAGTTGCCGTTTGAGAGCAGGTGAGTCACCGGAGGTCCGTTGATGCCGGTTGATAGCCTGCGCACGGTTTGTGCTTCGTTGATGGTTTGGCTAGCGGTTGATTTCACCTCTTCGGCACGGGGATAAGCAATAGCCACATCCCGTGGAATGCGCTCTTGAAGCAATAGCTCGCTCGCCTGAATTATCGGTTCGCGGTGGAAGCGTTGTCGCATCTGCCCACGATGGAGCGTATTAGCGATGGCGACGATGGTCATGCCTTGGTGGTGCGCCATATAGCTGCGCACAATCACCAGCTTGGCGCCTTTGGGGAGCCGTGAGCGGGTCAGGTCTAGCGCTTCGTAGTAGCCATAGCGTCCTAGCGCGCCCATTTCTGCAAGGCGGCGATAATTTTTGAAGGCCCCCTCCGGGTCGATCATTGCCGCCAGCCCCGTTGCGTACGGCGCGACCACTAAATCGGCCGATAGACCACGCTTCAGCCCTAATCCAGGCACCCCAAAATTGGAATATTGATAAGTATGCTCTATGTCCCGTGCGTTATACCCTGACTCAGAAATACCCCAAGGGGCTGAAAACTGGGCGGCGTATGTTTCCTGGCGCTTAACTATCAGACGGTTAGTTTGCTCCAATAGGCTGCCAGCGGGTGCGCGCATTATTAGCGACGGCATCAGGTATTCAAACATGGAGCCTGACCAGGAGATCATTGCCGCGCCCTCTTTTAAGGGGGTGGCAGCGCGCCCAAGTCGGAACCAGTGGCGAGTGGCTACATCGCCTTTGGCAATGGCAAACAGGCTGGCCAGCCGTGCCTCTGAAGCCAGCAGGTCATAACAACTGATGTCCAGACTGGCGTCATCTAGCGAGAAGCCAATCGACAGTAACTGCCGCTCAGGGTTGAGAAGAAACGCAAAATCCATGCTGAGGGCAAGCCGTCGCGCTTTACTGGCCAGTTGCTGGAGCCGCTTTACATGTGTGCCGTTGGCGATTGTGTTGTTTGTGTGGTCACCGCTATGCTGTGCAGCCGTTTTGTGTAGTGCTGCCACCCAAAAAAGCACATCTTTATCATCGTCACTAGCGAGATGCTCATTGAAAAGGTCACCAGCGATACTAAGTGCCTTTTTGGTTTGCTTAGTGAGGGCTTCCAAGTCTAATGGCGACGTTTTATTTGCGCTTACGAGAGTGGCGATTTTCTCAAGCTGTTCAGTGAGCGGTTTGGTGGGCGAAGGTGTTTCTGCTGCTTGGGAGGAGCGCTTAAGCTCTTCACATTTAAGTGCTTCGAACGCCAATGCCAATGTATCGGCTATAGCTTGGCGAGGGTCAGGTGAAAACGTTGTGTCCTGCCAGGTTTCCAAGGCGTTAGCGAGAGTAATGAGGTGACCAGCAAGGTTGCCGCTATCGACAGTAGATACATACCTAGGGTTTAGCGGACGTAGATCATCGATTGCATACCAGTTAAAGAAGTGGCCACGATAGCGGGGCAGGGTATGCATAACGGCAAGTGTTGTTTCTATACGGCTTAGCGCGTTGGGGTTACCGATCCAACCAAAATCACGCGCTGCCAGTATCGACAGCAGGTATAGACCCATATTGGTTGGTGACGTGCGCTGGGCGATAACCGGCCGAGGCTCTTCCTGAAAATTGTCCGGCGGCAGCAAATTGGTCGATGTAGTTACAAAGGTTTCAAAGTAGCGCCAGGTTCTACGCGCAATAAGCCGAAGCTCAAGGGCGATTTCTTCTGCTATGAGAGGTTGGGTCGCAATACTAGCCGTACTACTTAGCCAAGTTGCCAGCGCAGGTGCTGCTACCCAGAGTAGTGCGATCGGCAAGACCACTAGCCAAACACTACTGTTAAACCATAACGCACTGAAGGCAATGGCTACGCCAAGTAACGTACCGGGTGCCATGTGCCGATAAAATCTCCAAACGGTCAGGTGTGGGCATTTCATCGTCTGGGCCGACGATGTCCACTCTAGTAAATGGCGGCGAGTTATAAAAACGCGTATCAGAGTGCTAACAATGGCATCTAGCATCCGCCACGCTTGGTCGGGGAGAAACATCAGTTGCAGCAAAATTTGTTTCAATCCCAGCGTCAGTTCATCCCACCATTGTTGGAAGTGGTAGCGAAGGTTGACGCCTGCGCGCAGCGGAGCTAACGACGTTATTAACGACAGTAAGACCGGTATGCTAAAGGTCATAATGACCATTAAGCTGCTGACAACGGCCATCATGAGAGGCAGTTGCCAGCTCACTGCAAGGCAGGCTAATAGTAACGGGGGGAGCAGCGACCGGCGTAGATTGCCGAGTATTTTCAAGCGCCCTGAAGGCGGTAACGAAGCTGTTAATAGCCAAGGGAGTAACTGCCAATCACCTCGCACCCAGCGATGTTGGCGTTTGGCCACCACATCATAACGGTCTGGAAAGTCTTCTATGACTTCAATATCTGATGCCAGTCCTGCTCGGGCAAAAATGCCCTCAAACATATCGTGGCTTAGCAGGCTGTTTTCAGCGATACGGCCCTCTAACGATGCTTCAAAGGCATCAATATTATAAATACCTTTCCCTGCAAACGAGCCATCACCCACTAGGTCTTGATAAAGATCTGAAATGGCGGCGGCATAAGGGTCAATGCCGCCTGGAGAAGAGCACAGCTGTTGATAAATAGAGCCTCTTTCGCCTGTAGGCATCGATTGAGTGACGCGCGGTTGCAAAATTGCATAGCCTTCGACTACCCGCCGTTGCTGCGGATCAAATCGAGGGTGGTTTAACGGGTGGGCTATTTTGCCAACCAGCTTGCTGGCGGCTCCTCTTGGCAGGCGTGTATCGGCGTCCAGCGTGAGAATATAGTGCACATTTCTTGGTAGGGAAGGTGGGTCCCTGAAGGTCGTATCGGTTGCGCCACGTAACAGTTTATTGAGCTCATGAAGCTTGCCCCGTTTGCGCTCCCATCCCATCCAGCATTGTTCACCTGCATTGTAGACGCGGTTGCGGTGCAGTAAAAAGAAGCGCTTTTCATGGCTAGCAGGACAGTAGCGTTTGTTTAATTCCTCAATGCGTTTTTCACAAATGCTTAACAGTGCCTCATCGGTGGCTAGTTCTGCCTGCTGGGCATCAACACCATCCGTTAACAGTGCATAGCTAATAGCACCGCCATCACTACCCAGGTGGTGCACCTCAAGCCGATCAAGCTGTTCTTTTAAGTCGGCTTCATTGGTCAATAGCGTTGGCATTGCCACCAGAGTACGAAGAGAGGGGGGAATACCTTTGGAGAGGTCTAGGCTAGGCAGTGGCTGAGCGCCGATATTATAAATAACGAAACGATTGACGATAGACGTAGCGATCTCAATCGTGGGTAGTATGCCCAGGGCTGCCAATAACCATAACCACAGTGACGACACCTCGCCTGAATGCGTTGATAACAGCAACCACCCGGCCAATACCATTAAAGCGACTGACGTCGCTGTCAGCATTATGACGTAGCCATTGATGCCATTTTTCAACAGCAGCTGGCGAAATCGCCGTTTCAATGGCGGGCGATAGTTAAGGCGTTCTTCTAACGTATTCCTACCCGCTGCCACTAAAAAATAACCGGGGTCTTCGACTCGTGCTGCCTCATGGACATCATCGGTCAGTGGCAGCGCTTCTCCTGACAGCGTTAGCGTATGATCAACGACTTCCAACTCGCTATAGGCTGAGCCACGGGCGAGCTCTTCCACGGCAATGCGATACTGATTACGTGTTGAAAAATCGTACTGCGCAAAGCGGCTATGTTCGCGTAATTTTACGTCTACCAAGCTGACACTTTCGAACAGCTCAGCCCAATCGGTGCTGGAGATAAAACGCATACTGGTAATGATATTTCGCACAGTAACGTTCGCTGCACCTTGGCGCTGTTGGGTACTTTGCACCACATCATCAATAGATTCGCCCTGGCGATTAAGCTGCTCAAAAAGCCAGCAGGCCAGTGCATTGGTATGGGGGTTAACGCCGCGTAAACGTTTGGCTAATTGAGCTATAAAGGGCGCCGACAGTGGTGTTTTCTGAGACGTAAAAGAAGGGAATTGATGATCAATTGAACCCTCATCCATTGAACAGTTATCTGTCGAGACGCTATTAGCCGATTCGTTGTTTATCGAGTCGTTGTAAGTTGAATAATGGTTGGAGGAGTCGTTTCTCTTTGGCGAGCCATTTTCAGTAGCAATCCATTTAGCCGCAAGTGTATCCGCGGCATCGCGCGCCGTTTGTTCACTAATGATTTGATCGGCAAGTCGACGTAAATTTTCAACTAATACAATGCGAAGCGTTATCGCGACCGCCCATAACTCTCCAATTGTTAGTGGCTGTATGCGTTGATAAGCTTTAATAAATGTACGTAAGTTAGCGAGTTCTATATTGCTATCGGTATGTGCAATAAAAGCCCATGCAATACCAAAGACGCGTGGATAGCCCGCAAAAGGTCCTTCTGCAAGCTTTGGTAACTGTCGGTAATAACCCGGCGGAAGATCGCCGCGTATTTCACGAATTTGTGCTTCGATAAGATGATAATTATCAAGTAACCAAGCGGCAGCGGGAACGACATCTCGACCTTCTGCCAGCGTGACAGCGCAAGCGCGGTAAGCGGCAAGTAATACGCGTGCATTATCGTTTAGGCGGCGCGTTAACGACGCCACTTTAGGTGGGCTTGCAGTCACAACCTGCGCCAGCGCTAAACTACCTGCGTGCTGCTCAAGCCGTTCTGTACTAAACAACTCTTCACGTACTGGCGCGGAAGAACTCCACAATGCCATAGAAGCTTTGTGTTGGCGCACACGACGAAATAAAGGCGTCTGAAAAAAAAGAGTCACGGGTTACATCCTGATGAATGTGTACAGCACAGCTCTTAAAACAATGCTTTTCTATCAGGACGATGTGCTTAACGTTCGCTGCTGTCGGTTCGATAACGCACATTGCGTGCATAACCGTTATAGGGCGATCTTAAATGCTAGCGTAGGGTCCAATAGCCTCCCCATAGCCGCGTGGCAGTCGTGATTAGACAACCGGCTGCAAAGAGACCCGCTAACCATGGAAAATACTGAGGAAACAAGCAGAAGAGTACTAACGCAATAACGGTTTCTGTGCCTTCGGTTAACCCCTCTAAATAGTAAAATGCCTTTTGTGGAAAGTTTGGCCGTTCAACATTGCGTGCTTTCGCCGCAATAGCAAAGGCTAAAAACGATGTCCCTGTGCCGATAAATGCGAATAGCAATACCGCTGCTGCCAGCGCATTTTGCCCAGGGTTAGCCAGCGCGAATCCCAGTACGACCGCGGCATAAAAGACAAAATCCAACCCGATATCAATAAACCCGCCCGCATCGCTTTGCTGGCCGCTTAGCCGGGCAAGCGCGCCATCCAGCCCATCACCGAGGCGGTTCAATAAAATCGCCACCAGTGCCAAAACATAATATTCAAAGGCTAATAGCGGTAGCGCGCTGATACCTACTAAAAAAGCCACTAAGGTAACTTGGTCAGGGGTAATCTGCCGGTGGTTGAGATACCGAGCCATACTGGCAAGTGGTCGATGGGTCAACGGCATAGTAAAACGGTCGAGCACGTGAGTACCTCCTTGGAAAAAGACTCAAACCTAGCGTGATAAAAGTGCAGTGTCACATCATGGTAGGCGCGCTAACAGCTACAACTAAAGTTGTTAGACTTTGGTTGTAGTTTTCGTCAATTCGCTGGACTAATACTTGGCTGCAGTGAATAAAGGGCACCAAAAAGCCAGCTAGGCTGGTTTAAATACGCCATAGGGGGGCTGAGAGAAGCTCCCTTTCGATCACCTGACTGCGAACGGTACTTTGATAATGCGCAGAACTGCCACCATGACACTCTGGGAGTCGCTTTGGCACTCCCATGACCAAGCCAAAAACCTACTTATGTGTGCGTTGCCAGCCGCCGGCGCTGGACGCTCATCCTCTACTACGTCAGGTGAACAACAACATTCGGGTAGCAAACCGCCAAAGCCACCTGCCTATACGACAGCTCAAAAGGTTGGGCTAGTGCTAGGGCCGATGCTGTTTGCCTTCGTGTTGCTGTTTTTTCACCCGGCGGAGCTTAGCTTAGAAGGCCGCATGGTACTTGCTACCACGCTTTGGGTAGCCGTGTGGTGGATTACCGAAGCCATACCTATTCCTGTTACGTCACTTTTGCCCATTGTATTGCTGCCGATCACCGGCGCCCTTGAGAGTAGTGCGGTTACGGCAGCATACGGCAATCCTATTATCTTCCTTTTCCTCGGCGGTTTTATGATTGCCCTGGCGATGGAAAAGTGGGATCTGCATAAGCGTATTGCCCTCACCATTATTTCAGTATTGGGCACCAGCATTAACAGTATTGTGTTCGGCTTTATGGCGGCCACTGGCTTTTTGTCGATGTGGGTATCCAACACGGCGTCGGTCATGATGATGCTGCCTATTGGCACTGCAATTGTGTATCAGGTGACCCAGGAACTGAATAAGAGCGAGGGTGATCATAGCGAAGACATCGATAAATTCAGTAAAGCGCTAATTTTTGGCGTTGGTTACGGCGGCACTATCGGCGGTTTGGGTACTCTGATTGGTACACCTCCCAATATTATTCTGGCAGCGATTGTGAATGAGCTGTTTGGCGTTGAGATTACCTTTGCCAGTTGGATGATGTTTGCTTTCCCGGTCGTTGTGGTGCTGCTGTTTATTGGTTGGCTAATGCTGACACGCTTTATTTACCCGATTAACTTCAGCAACCTTCCGGGTGGCAAAGCGCTCATTGCTAAGGAAAAGGCCGCGCTGGGTAAGATCACCTTTGAAGAGAAAGCCGTGTTGGTTGTTTTCCTGTTAGCGGCATTTTTCTGGATTACCCGTTCTTTTCTGTGGCAAGGCCAAATACTCACTATTCCGGGGATTAACGACACGATGATCGCCATTGTGGCGGCAATTGCGCTGTTTTTAATTCCTTCGCCAAGCAAAGGCGGCTGCCTGCTGGGGTGGGATATTGCCAAAGACGTACCCTGGGGCATTCTGCTGCTATTTGGCGGTGGCTTGGCGATTGCTGCTGGCTTCGGTTCCTCTGGATTAGCCGCCTGGATTGGTGGTCAGATGAGTGTGCTGGAAGGTGTTAACTTCTTGCTGGTGATCTTGCTAGCCGCTGGCATGGTGTTGTTCTTGACCGAGATTACCTCAAATACAGCAACGGCCACGATGATTCTTCCGGTGCTTGCCTCGCTGGCGCTGGCGTTGGATATCCATCCGTTCGTGCTAATGGTACCTGCTGCCATGGCAGCGAATTGCGCCTTTATGCTGCCGGTGGGCACACCCCCCAATGCGATTATTTTTGCGACCGGAAAAATCAAAATTATCGAAATGGTGCGCAATGGGTTCTGGCTAAATATTTTCGCGCTACTGCTAATCGTCGCAGCGGTTTATTTCTTATTGCCCCTCATGTGGGGTATTGACTTAACCAGCTATCCGGACGCGTTCCGCGACTAACCGACAGCCACTACTGTTGCTTCAGCCCCGCCATGTGCGGGGCTTTTTGTTGGGAGCTTTGGTAGCAAGCTTTTTGTGCTGCGTGACGGACAGTTTGGAATGCAGATTGCTATGATGGGGCATATTTTTTGCGTTGAGCCTGCCATGCGACTACTTCATACCGCCGATTGGCACTTAGGGCGGCTGTTTCACAACCTCTCCCTGCTGGAAGACCAGCGCCATGTATTGAACCAGCTACTGGATATTATCGACTGCGATGCGGTGGATGCTGTGCTGGTTGCAGGCGATATCTACGACCGTTCGGTGCCGCCATCCGCTGCCGTCACGCTGTTAGATGAGGTGCTTGGTGAGCTGTGTGAAAAGCGTGGCCTACCGGTGATTATGATTTCCGGCAACCACGACGGCGCTGAGCGACTTGGCTTCGGGGCGCGCCACCTGCGCCAAGCAGGGCTGCATATTCTGTCTGATCTATCTGCCTGCGATCATCCCGTGACACTGTCGATTAATGGGGAAGAAGTGGATGTGTTCGGTATTCCCTACGCTGACCCGGAGTATGTACGCAGCCAGTTTTCGGTGGATGTCCGCGATTTCGACAGCGCCCACCGTTTCTTAGTCGAACGTATCAACACCCAGCGCCGAGCGGGTCGACCTACTGTGCTTATGAGCCACTGCTTTGTGGATGGCGGCAGTGCCAGCGATTCAGAGCGCCCGTTAACCTTGGGGGGCGCGGAAAGTGTTGCTTGGGAGCCGATGCAGTCGTTTGACTATGTCGCCTTAGGCCACCTTCATGGGCCGCAATATCGCGGTGGTGAACATATTCGCTACAGCGGCTCGTTGCTTAAATACAGCTTCTCAGAGGCTAACCAGCGCAAAGGCGTCACGCTGGTGGATATTGGCCCCGAGGGCGTGAGCCAGATCGAGCACCGCCCGCTGACGCCGCGCCGAGAGGTGCGTGTGCTGGAGGGCGAACTGGCCGAGCTGCTAGAACAAGGTAAAACCGATACCCAAGCCGATGACTATTTGTTAGTGCGGATGACCGACCGCCACGCGATTCTTGACCCCATGGGCAAGCTACGCGAGGTCTACCCCAACGTGCTGCATTTAGAAAAGCCCGGCATGTTAGAAGCCCAAGGGCGTCAGCAGTTAGATCGCGAACGGCTGCAGTTCAGCGCGTTGGATATGTTTAGTGATTTCTTTACCCAAACCAGCGGGGGCACCATGAGTGATGAGCAGGCCAGCGCCATGCGCGAACTCATCACCACCCTAAGCCGTGAGCAGGAGGGCCAGTCATGACGCCGTTAACGCTCACTATGCAAGCGTTTGGCCCCTTTGCTGGCAGCGAAACGATCGACTTTACTGCGCTGGGCAAAAGCCCGTTGTTTCTGATTAACGGCCCCACGGGCGCAGGGAAAAGCTCGATATTAGATGCTATCTGTTTTGCGCTTTACGGCCAAACCACCGGTAATGACCGAGATGCCGGCCAAATGCGCTGCGACCAGGCTGCTGCTACCTTGTTGACCGAGGTGAGCTTGGATTTTCGCCTGCGCGATAGTGCTTACCGAGTGCGCCGGGTGCCCCAGCAGGAGCGCCCCAAGGCGACTGGTGAAGGCACAACCACACAAAGTGCTGAAGCCCAGCTGTGGCGGCTGACCCCGGAAGGTGATGAGGATGAATGTTTGGTGGCGCGTAAGATCACTGATGCCAACAGCCAACTGCACGCGTTAATAGGTCTGGATGCTAATCAATTTCGCCAAGTAATGGTGCTGCCCCAGGGGAAGTTTCGTGAACTGCTGTTAGCGGAATCGAAAGACCGCGAGAAGATTTTTTCGCAGCTATTTCAAACCCAGATTTTTCAGCGCATTGAAGAGCGCCTGCGTACCCAGGCGAATCAAATAGAGCGAGCGGTGAATGATCACCGCCAGCATATCAGCGGCATTTTGGCCGGGGGCGAGCTGGAAAGCGAAGCGGCATTGGCGCAAGAAGTAGAGGCGCTAACCCCGCAAGTAGGGCAAGCGCGTCAGCGTTTTGAAACCGCTCAGCAGCAGCGCCGTAGTGCTGAACAGCGACGAGATGAAGCCCAAGCGTTACAGCGCCAATTTGAAGCGCGGGACAGCCTCGCCGCAGAGAAAGCACGCCACCTTGAGCAGCAGGCGCAAATAACGGCCTTTCAGGACCGCTTGACCCAAAGCGACCACGCTCAAGCGCTACGACCTTACAGTGCTGCGTTAGTCCAGGCGCAGCAGGCACTCACTACCGCCCAAGCAGAGCAGCGGCAAGCCGATGCCGCGCTTACGACCCAGCGTACGAATACTGAACAAGCCAAGCGTACCTTTGAAGCGGCACGCCAGCGCCAGACCGAACTACCTGCACTGCGCGAGCGCCATCGTCAGTTGGGCGAGTTTATCCACAAAAGCCAGCAGTTAAGTGAGCTTGAAGCGCGCTGGCAAGCGGCGCAAACCGCTTGGCAGCAAGCCGATGACATACTTAAGCGTGATGAAGCTCAGTTAGACGGTATTCGCCAGCAAGGTGAAGCACTAAGCGTTACTCTTGAGCAGCTGCAAACGGAAAGTCAGCAGTTGGCCAGCGCCCCTGCAGAGCTGAGCCGCCATGAGAGCCTGCTAGCTCAGCGGCAGGAGTTGGAGGCGTTGATGCGGCAGGGGCGTGAACTTGTCGCTCAACAACAGCAGGCAACGGCGGCGCTTAACGGTCGGCGCAGCGAAGCAGAACAGGCTAAGCGCCACACAACTGAGCAAGAGATGCGCTGGCACCAAGGGCAAGCCGCACTGTTAGCGCTCACCCTGGAAGAGGACGCGCCTTGCCCGGTGTGTGGCAGCCTTGAACACCCATCCCCAGCGGTTCAGCATGCTGATCTCGTTACCCAAGCGCAGGTAGAAGAAGCCCGCTCAGTTGAGGAGCAGGCCCGCCACGCCTTCCAAACCGCCGAGCGTCAGGCTCACCAGTTAGCACAGCAGCTTAGCTACAACGCTGAGCAGGCGCAGCGCCTTAGTCACCAGTTAGGCGATTGGGCCAGCCAACCGCCGTTTGAGCTGCAACAGGCCTGCGAACAATTGCGCCGCCAAGTCGCGCGTCGGCAGCATGTCGAGAGTGAGATTAACCGGCAAAGCGCTGCCCGTGACGAGCTACGTAGCGGCTGGGGCACGCTGGACAAACAGCTCAAAGCCCAGCGGCCTGTGGTTGAAAAGGCCAAAGAGGAGGCGTTACGGCTAGAGAGCCAGCGCGATCAATTAAGCCAATCACTGCCAGAAGATGCCCGTAACCCGTTGGCCATGCGTCAAACGCTCACTGAACTTGATAGCCAAATTGCTGAGCTTGAACAGGCCTGGGAGCGAGCACAACAGGTGCTTTCGACGAGCCAGACCCAGCAGGCGCGGGCAGAAGAGCAGCTGCGCAACGCAAACCAGCAGTTGGCGCGTAACCAGCAAGCGCTTGAGCAGGCCCAGGCTGAGTGGCAAACGGCGCTACAAGCTAGTTCATTTGAAAGTGAAGCTGCTTATCAGGCGGCTCAGCTAGAGGATAGCCAACGGCAAGACCTGGCTCGCCACGTAGAGGCGTATCAACGCCGGTTGGCTGAGCTTGACGGCGCGCTACACAATTACCACGCCCAGCTGGCCGAAAAAACGCCGCCAGATCTCGCCGCACTCGCCACACTCACCGAAGCCGCCCAAGCGGAGGAGCACACTCAACTCGATGCGTGGCGGGCGCTAGATGGGCGGTTAACTACGTTGCAGGGAGTTCGCCAGAAACTTACCGCTGCCCGTGCGGCCCAGGCCGAGCTTGAAGCCCAGTATCGGGTGTGGGGGACATTAAGCGAAGTGGCTAATGGGCGCACCGGTAATCGCATTAGCTTGCAGCGGTTTGTGCTAGGAGTGCTGCTGGACGACGTACTGATCCAAGCGTCTGAACGGCTGGTGCGTATGAGTCGCGGGCGCTACCAGTTGGTACGACGCGAAGACCCATCCAAGGGCAACAAAGCCTCGGGATTGGAGTTGGATGTGGCCGATACCTACACCGGCAAGAGCCGTTCGGTAGCGACGCTTTCCGGCGGTGAGTCGTTTATGGCGGCCTTGGCGTTGGCGCTAGGGCTTTCTGACGTGGTGCAGGCCTACGCAGGCGGTATTCAGTTGGATACGCTATTTATTGACGAGGGCTTTGGCAGCCTTGATCAGGATGCATTAGACCAAGCAATTGCTATGCTCAGTGAGTTACAAATGGGCGGGCGAATGATCGGGATTATCTCTCATGTCAGCGAACTCAAAGAGCAAATGCCTGTCCGTGTTGAAGTGCGTGCCAGCCGACTTGGTAGCTCGGTGGAGGTGAAGGGCGCGCTTCTTTAATGCCTGGGGTGGCGTTAATTCATGCTGCGTTCATACAGCATGTTTTATAACGGAAGTGAATCGTCTAGCGAGCCCTAGAGATACTAACCACTTAGGAGTGCAAGGATGAACGCAAGCAAGATTTTACAACAGTTGATGAAGCAGGCCAGCGGTAGTAGAAGTAGTGGAAACAGTGGTGGAAACAGCGGAAGCGGTTTCGATGTTAAAGGCGTTATTGATGGGTTATCGCGCCAGCTAGGCGGTGGTAGCAGTAGCGCAGGCCAGGGCTCGCGGCAAGGGGGCGGCTCTAGCGGTTTTGATATGAAGAGCCTGTTAGGTGGTGGCGCAATGGGCATGCTTATTGGCTCTAAGCGTGGTCGTAGCATGGGCGGTAAAGCGCTCAAGTACGGCGCAATTGCTGGTGTGGGCATGCTGGCCTGGAAAGCATGGCAAAGCTCTCAGGAAGGGAAAAATGCTGCTAACTCGTCCAGTGCTGCTCAAAATGCATCCGAGGGCGAACGGGTAGAAGTGCTTAGCGGTGAGTATCAAGAGCGGCGCAGCCTTGAGCTGTTGCAAGCAATGATTATGGCCGCCAGAGCTGATGGCCACATTGATGAGCAAGAGCAGGCACTCATCACGGAGCAGATCGATGCGCTAGGCGCCGACCAGGAGATGCATCGCTGGGTCGAGCAGCAGCTCAACGCCCCGCTGGATGCTCAGACACTCGCCCGTGAAGCTGACTCCCCCCAGGCTGCCCGCGAGATGTATCTGATCAGCGTCGCTGTCACTGATGATCAAAATCCCATGGAGCGCGCTTGGTTGGATCAATTGGCAAGTGCGCTGAATCTCTCGCCCGACATGGCTGCCGAACTTGAACGCCAGGCGCAGCAGGCCGGTTAATGCTGGATACCATTAATTTTTGGCTAGCCACCGGCTTTGGGCTGGGGCTAGCGCCGGTGGCGCCGGGTACGGTAGGTTCGCTGCTGGGAATTCCATTAGCGTGGTGGTTGTTAAGTAAGCCAACCCGTCAGCAAGCGGCCATAACGGGGCTGTTAGTTGCTGCAGCTGTTCCAGTATGCCATGCAGCTTCGCTGCACTTTGCGGGTGCTGACCATGGCAGCATCGTCGCCGACGAATATGTCGCGTTCCCGCTAGCGGTATTGGGGCTAACAGCCGCCCGAAATCCACTCGTTATGGCCCTGGCGTTTGGAGTTTATCGCTTCTTTGATTCGCTGAAGCCGCCGCCAATTCATTTGGCAGAGTATGTGCAGGGTGGCTTCGGAATTGTGTTAGACGATGTTATTGCGGCGTTAGTGACGTGGGTAGTGATGGCCCTAATAGTGAAGTTTTGGCAGCGCCGAACCGCTGAACAACACTAAAATCCATAACAATACTAGTAACCAAAAAAGCGCCGCTAGCCTGATGAAAGCTAGCGGCGCGCTCTTTTTATGACCTATGACTCTGAGCGTTTACCGCCTCACTCTTTAACAACAATGACCGACTTTGCGTTAACGAACTCAAGCATGCCAAAGCCGCCATGCTCACGTCCATAACCGGAGTCTTTAACGCCGCCAAACGGCATTTCCGGGGTGGCAACGCCAAAGCCATTGATAAACACCATGCCGGTGTCGAAGTACTTGCTGGCAAGCTCAGTAGCACGCTTC
This sequence comes from Halomonas sp. MS1, assembly GCF_024182575.1. NCBI lineage: Bacteria > Pseudomonadati > Pseudomonadota > Gammaproteobacteria > Oceanospirillales > Halomonadaceae > Halomonas > Halomonas sp. MS1. The sequence goes on along the minus strand of NZ_CP098926.1, from coordinate 245,153 downwards.
ACATCTTTAGAGATGATGCCGCCGCCGAGGCCATAACGGCTGTCGTTGGCAATGCGCATGGCGTCTTCGTCATCTTTAGCGCGAATCAGCGCCGCGACGGGTCCGAATAGCTCGTCATCGTAGGCGGGCTGGCCGGGTGTCACGTTATCCAGCACGGTCACTGGGTAAAACGCGCCTTTGCCAGATGGCTTTTCGCCGCCACAGAGGATTTTTGCGCCTTTACGCACACTCTGTTCCACCTGCTCGTGAAGAGCATCGCGTAGGTCAACCCGCGCCATGGGGCCTAGGTCGGTGTCATCTGCCTTGGGGTCGCCTACTTTCAGCGCCTTCATTTTTTCCACAAAACGCGCTTTGAACGCTTCGTAGTTGGCATCGGTCACCACGAAGCGTTTTGCAGCCACGCAGGTCTGTCCAGTATTAAACACTCGGCCAGTGACGCAGGTTTTGACGGCAACATCGAGATCGGCATCATCCAGCACCAAATAGGCATCGTTTGAACCCAATTCCAGTACGGTTTTTTTCAGGTGCTCGGCTGCTTTTGCCGCCACTTTACGTCCTGCACCATCACTACCCGTAAGCGTGACGCCACGAACCGCCTTGTGTGCAATCACCTCATCAGATACGGCGTGCGAGATAATGATCGTGCGGAAAACGTTTTCCGGTAGGCCAGCCTCACGATAAATTTTTTCGAGCAGTAGGCCACTGCCAGTGACATTCTCAGCATGTTTCAGTAGCACGCTATTACCCGCCATAATGTTGGCGATGGAGTAACGCACTACCTGATAAGCAGGGAAGTTCCACGGCTGTATGCCATAGATAACGCCCATGGGAGAGTAAGTAACAATGCCACGCTCGCCGTTGCTAGGGTTGCGCTCTTCGTCAGCTAATGTAGTGGGGCCATGCTTCGCGGTGTAATCGCATATACCTGCGCAAAGCTCGACTTCCTGGCGGGCTTGGTTGGGTAGCTTGCCCATTTCCTTCACCATCAGTTCGGCAAGCTCTTCTTTATTGGCGTTAAGCGCCTCGCCAATGGCTTTCACTACCTTAGCGCGCTGTTCGAGTGGTTTAAGCCGCCAGTCGAGAAACGCTTCATGACTAGCCTCGACAATCTGCTTGGCATGGCTGGCATCCATTAGCGCATAAGTCTCAAGCGTTTCGCCGGTGGTTGGGTTGACGGTGGTGATGCTGTTGCTCATAAGATCTCCTATCTTTTGATCAACGGGGCGTTAAACAATAGACCAGCTAATAGCCGACTGGTCTATTAATGTTGATTCTCCACTCTAGTAGAAAAACGCCGGTTTGCCCAAATTGATTGTTAGCGTCTTAACTACAGCGCTCCCTCTAGGGCAGTCGTCGGTAAAAAATGTTCCGTTAAACTTGCGCGTTAAGGGTAGACTACTCAAATATTGGCCCACCGGCTTCTTCGCCCCATACCTCTTCCAGGCGATTGTCTCGACCACAACTCAAACGATAGAACCGGTAACGTAGCGGATTTTTTTCATAGTAATCCTGGTGGTACTCTTCAGCTTCCCAAAACTCGCTGGCGGGAGTTATCTCAGTTGCTATAGCTTGGTCAAAGCGTGCTTCCATGTCAGCTTTCGACGCTTCTGCTAGCTCTCGTTGTTCATCACTATGGTAAAAAATGGCTGAGCGGTACTGGTCGCCGCTGTCGCAAAACTGGCGGTCTACGGCGAAGGGGTCAATATTGCGCCAGAAAATCTCTAGCAGCTGTTCGTAGCTGATTTGGCTGGCATCGTAGCTGATTTGCACCACTTCGACATGGCCAGTTCCGCCGCGAGAAATTTGCTCGTAGGTAGGGTTTTCAAGCTCGCCGCCCATATAACCAGAGATGGTGGCGCTGACGCCGGGCTGCTTATCGTAGGGCGGTTCCATGCACCAAAAACAGCCGCCAGCAAACGTGGCTTCCGCATTAGACTGGGCATGGAGTGGCGTGCTGGCGAGACCTGCGGCAGCTATAACACACAGCGTTAAGGGCTGAAATAAGGGGCGAAAAAGCTGGAATCGAATCATGGTAAGCACTCCGGTGGACGTGGTGAGTTATCGCTCAATGTAGAGTCGCTTAGTGGCAACGTTGGCTAATACCTTACATAACCTATGTGCTACCCCAGCCGGTAAGGCCATACTGTGTCTAACGTATCCAATGCTGCTCTGATAGTCGGCTCCGCCGCGCGTTCTTTGCGCCATATCATGCTAAGTGCACAGGGCAGGCGAACATTGTCGGCTACAGCCAAACCGCTTTCCTGGCGTTCGGCCATTGCCAGCGCGTCCCTGGCTAAGCTTAGACCCACTCCCGCACGTACTAAATCCAGCATACAAGCTTCTTGGTCTACTTGGGCAACCCTATTAGGCGTGGCGCCGCTTGGGGTTAGAACGCGTTCTAGCAGCCGGTGGTGCGCCGAGACCGAGGGAGTGACTATCCAGGGAAGCTTGGCTAGAGCTTCCCAGCGAGTATCTAACAGTTTGGTTTCCCAGCCTGCTGGGGCAATTACGTGGTAGTGGAAGTGGGTCAGCTCACGCCAAGCAAGGATTTCGCTTCCTGATCCTTCGCCGGGAGGGGCGAGAAAAAAGCCCACATCCAGTTCGCCTTGCTCTACCTTCGTTAATACGTTGCCACTCATCCCGTGATGCAGCTCGGTTTCCAATTGAGGGGCACGAGCCATCAATCGGCTGAGAAATTTACCCAGGCGAATAAATTCCGGGTCAACAATCGTGCCGATTTTTAGTTTTCCTCGCAGGGTACTGTGCAAAGCGCTAGCGCGTTGCTCAAAGGCCAGGGCGCTGGCCAGAGCATTTTCTGCGGCGGGCAATAACGCATAGCCGTCGGCAGTTAGCGTTAATCCCTGAGGGCGACGGGTGAATAGGGTTAACCCTAAGTGCTGCTGAAGTTGCTTCAACTTTAGGCTGACGGCGGGTTGAGTCAGGCATAGCTGGTCAGCTGCCCGTGAAACGCTGCCGGTACGTGCGACGGCTACAAATGCCCGTAGCGCTGAGTTTTCTTGCATAAGCGAGCACCTGTTGTCGTTGTGTTATTTGAAAAGCTTATATCTAGGTTAAAAATTACTCAATTGATTGCCTCACAGAGCTGGTTAATCTGTCAGTACTTAATTCGGTATTTTAATCTGCTTATAAAGGTAGCCAAATGACAACAACCACTATTAATCATTTCATTAACGGGCAGATCAGCCAGGGAAGCTCGGGTCTCTCTCAAAATGTGTTTAATCCTGCGACGGGTAACGTCACCGGAAACGTGGTACTTGCCTCGGCACACGATGTCGATAGTGCTGTGCAAGCCGCTAAAGCGGCATTTCCTACTTGGGCCGACACCCCGCCCATTCGTCGGGCACGGGTTTTGTTCAAGTTTTTGGAGCTGCTCAACACCCATAAAGATGCATTGGCGGAAGCAATTACTAAAGAGCATGGCAAAGTGTTTACTGATGCCCAGGGCGAAGTTGCCCGGGGGATTGATGTCGTTGAATTCGCTTGCGGTATTCCTCAGTTGTTAAAGGGCGACTATACCGAGCAGGTAAGCACCGGTATTGATAACTGGACCATGCGACAGCCATTGGGCGTGGTAGCGGGCATTACGCCGTTCAACTTCCCTGTCATGGTACCGATGTGGATGTTCCCCGTGGCGATTGCTGCAGGTAACACTTTTGTACTTAAGCCTAGTCCGCTTGACCCTAGTGCTTCGCTGATGATCGCCGATCTGCTCAAGCAGGCGGGTTTGCCGGATGGTGTGTTCAACGTGGTTCAGGGCGATAAAGACAGCGTTGAAGCGTTGATCGACCATCCGGATGTTAAAGCGTTATCGTTTGTTGGTTCTACGCCGATTGCTAACCTGATTTACGAGCGCGGCGCTAAGCATGGCAAGCGGGTGCAAGCACTGGGTGGCGCTAAAAACCATATGGTAGTAATGCCGGATGCCAACCTGGATAAAGCCGTGGATGCCTTGATTGGTGCTGCCTACGGCTCGGCGGGCGAACGTTGTATGGCGATCAGCGTGGCGGTGCTGGTGGGCGATGTGGCGGATGGCGTGGTGGCTCAGTTGGCTGAACGTGCCAAGGCGCTGAAAGTTAAAGACGGCATGCAGTTGGATGCGGAAATGGGCCCGATTGTCACCCGCCAGGCCCATGAGCGGATTACTGGTTACATTAATAAAGGTGTAGAAGAAGGCGCACACTTGGTGGTGGATGGCCGAGAATTCGATGCCGCGCAAACCGGCGACGGCTGTGGCGAAGGCTTCTGGATGGGCGGCACTCTGTTTGATCATGTCACTCCCGAGATGACCATTTACAAAGAAGAGATATTCGGCCCAGTGCTGGCCTGTATTCGGGTGCCGGATATTGCCACCGCCATTCAACTGATCAATGATCATGAGTTTGGTAACGGCGTGAGCTGCTTCACTGAGAGTGGTAGCGTTGCGCGGGAATTTGGTCGCCGTATTCAGGTGGGCATGGTCGGCATCAATGTGCCCATTCCGGTACCCATGGCGTGGCACGGTTTCGGCGGTTGGAAGCGTTCGCTGTTTGGCGATACGCATGCTTATGGCGAAGAGGGCGTGCGCTTCTATACCAAACAGAAATCCATTATGCAGCGCTGGTCAGACTCTATTGATTCAGGCGCTGAGTTTGTGATGCCGACGGCGAAGTAACGCCATTACGTTACGGGAGCCCGTACATGTCACATGCTACTAATAATAACTTCGATTATATTGTGATCGGCGCAGGCACCGCAGGGTGCCTGATGGCTAACAGACTCAGTGCTAATCCAAATAATAAGGTGCTGCTAATTGAAGCGGGCGGGCCGGATAACTACCACTGGATTCATATTCCGGTGGGCTATCTTTACTGCATCAACAACCCGCGCACTGACTGGCTGTTTCGTACCGAGCCTGACAAAGGGCTCAATGGCCGCTCACTGATTTACCCCCGGGGTAAAACGCTAGGTGGCTGCTCCAGCATTAACGGCATGCTTTATCTACGTGGTCAGGCACGCGATTACGATCACTGGGCCGAGTTGACCGGCGATGACGCCTGGCGGTGGGAGAACTGCTTGCCAGATTTTATGAAACACGAAGACCATCACCGTTTGGATGAAGGTGGTGAAGGCGATGCCGATCATCGCCGTTATCATGGTCATGGTGGCGAATGGCGGATCGAAAAACAGCGCTTAAGCTGGCAAGTGCTAGATGATTTTGCTGAGGCGGCGGTGCAAGCGGGCATTCCGCGCACTGACGATTTCAATCGTGGTGATAACGAAGGCGTTAACTATTTTGAAGTCAACCAGCGCAATGGCTGGCGCTGGAATACTTCTAAAGCGTTTTTGCGGCCGATCAAGCAGCGCACCAACCTAACGATCTGGCACTCTACCCACGTCAATCGTTTGCTATTTGAACCACAAGGTGGCCAACCACGCTGCACGGGCGCTGAGCTTTTGCGTGAAGGCGCAACGATCAACGTGACAGCCAATAAAGAAGTTGTGCTGAGTGCTGGTGCTATCGGTTCGCCACAGATTCTGCAGCTTTCCGGTATTGGCGCGCCCGAGCTATTACAACAACACGGTATTGATGTGGTGGCAGCGCTACCTGGCGTAGGCGAAAACTTGCAGGACCACTTGCAGATTCGTTCTGTCTATAAGGTGAAAGGGGCAAAAACGCTCAATACCATGGCCAGTACTCTACTGGGTAAAGCCATGATTGGTTTGGAATACGTGCTGAAACGTAGGGGGCCGATGAGTATGGCTCCTTCTCAGTTATGTATCTTTACGCGCAGTTCTGACGAGTATCAGCACGCCAACATCGAGTACCATGTACAGCCATTAAGTCTGGATGCGTTTGGCCAGCCGCTGCATGAGTTTCCTGCGATTACTGCCAGTGTCTGCAACCTTAACCCCACAAGCCGTGGCTCGGTAAGGATCAAAAACCGTGATCCACAGACGGCGCCCGCCATTGAGCCTAACTACCTGAGCACGCAAGAAGACCGCAAGGTGGCGGCAGACTCATTACGGGTTACGCGGCGAATTGCCGAGCAGCAGGCATTCGCTAAGTATCAGCCAGAAGAGTTTAAGCCTGGGGTGCAGTATCAAAGCGACGAAGAGCTGGCCAAATTGGCGGGCGATATCGGTACCACTATCTTTCACCCCGTTGGGACGGCGAAAATGGGCCGCGATGACGATCCGGGGGCCGTGGTGGATTCCAAGCTGCGTGTTAAGGGCGTGAGCGGTCTGCGAGTAGTGGACGCCAGTATTATGCCGACCATTACCAGCGGTAATACCAACTCACCTACCTTAATGATTGCTGAGAAAGCAGCAGGGTGGATGGTGTCCGCGGACTAGTCATCACCCTGACATTTTTTTTAACTATAGTATTGACGTGCGGCTAAGTTAAGCGCATGCTGAATGCAGTTGGTTAGCAAGTCGAACGTTGTCAGCAGTATCGAAACGCCCAAGCGTTTAGTCTGGTGAAAGTTTCTTGTTCTACCCACTGCAACTCGGGTATTACCCGGCTCTACATCAAGCTACATCGAGGATTTCGATCATGGCAACTGGTACCGTTAAGTGGTTTAACGACACTAAAGGCTTCGGCTTCATTTCTCCGGACGACAATGGCGACGACCTGTTCGCGCATTTCTCTGAAATTCAAGCTGACGGCTTCAAAACTCTGCAAGACGGTCAGAAGGTTTCCTTCGACGTTACTCAGGGTAAAAAAGGCCTTCAGGCTTCTAACATCAAAGTTCTTTAATTAGAAACGATGATGTTCGCTGTTAGCGTGTAACGCTAATATGCTAAAAAACCCCGCGAAAGCGGGGTTTTTTCGTTTTTATCTAATCGGTATCCTGTTCACTTCTCACTTCTCACTTCTCACTTCTCACTTCTCACTTCTCACTTCTCACTTCTCACTTCTCACGCCTATATTCTTTTTTGTTCTTACTGTGTTTCTAAAAATAACTTTTTAGAATATCATCGAGGCGGCACAATGCTCCTAATATTTTAGGTTAGGGATGCAGGATATGTCGCTGGATGCTTGGATAGCCGTGGGGGTAGTGCTGACTATCTTCCCGTTAATGACACTGTCTCGATTGGGGCCAGACATTATTCTGCTTGGTGCCGTCGTGGTGTTAATGACCTTGGGGGTCATTGATCCTCAGCAGGCGCTGGGCGGTTTTTCTAACAGTGGCTTGTTTACCGTGGCCTTCATGTATGTGTTGGTTGCCAGTATTCGTGAAACGGGTGGCATTGACCTGATTATTCGCTATGTACTGGGTCGCCCTAACAGTGAGCGGGGGGCGCTTGTTCGGCTGCTGTTACCCGTGGCATCGCTGAGCGGTTTTCTCAATAACACGCCCGTAGTGGCTACCTACATCCCTGCGGTAATGAGTTGGAGTCGGCGATTAAGGCTTTCTCCTCAACGGCTTTTAATGCCGCTCAGCTTTGCTTCCATTCTAGGCGGTACCATTACACTGTTTGGTACCAGTACTAACTTAGTTGTGCATGGTTTGTTAGTAGAGCGCTATCCCGCGCTTGAGATGGGGCTATTTGATTTAGCGTGGGTAGGTGTCCCTGTTGCGCTGGTGGGCCTTGCTTATCTTATCTTCTTAGGGCCACGCTTATTGCCCTCCCGAGAGGGGATGTCAAAAGCGTTTGCTAACCCTCGCGAGTTCACTATCGAAATGGAAGTTGATCCTGCAGGGGTGCTGGTTGATCGTACGGTGGAAGAGGCTGGGTTACGCCACCTTCAAGAACTTTTTCTAGTCGAAATTGAGCGTGCAGGTAATGTGGTGAGTGTGGTGGGGCCAGGCGAGCAGCTAAAGGCAGGCGACCGACTCGTTTTTGTGGGCACCTCGGACGCCGCTGTAGAGCTACAGCAGATTCGTGGACTCATCCCTTCTCGTGACGCCGCGTCGAGTTTGGAAAAAGAGTTTAAAGAGCGTCGCTTGGTTGAAGCGGTGGTATCGAACCAGTGCCAGTTTATTGGGCAGCGGATTCGTGACGGCCGTTTTAGAACGCTGTATGGCGCTGCTGTCCTAGCAATCTGTCGTGGCGGCGAGCGGGTAACCGGCAACTTAGGTCAAGTCCGTTTGCAACCTGCTGATGTACTGCTGTTAGAAGCGCGCCCTCCGTTCATTGAGCGCCATCGCCAATCGAAAGACTTTCTTTTAATTAGCGAGTTGAACGGCTCAGCGCGGCCTGTGCATGAAAAAGCCCCGCTGGCTTGGGCGATTCTGTTGGGGGCGGTGCTGTTGGCGGCATTAGGTGTCTTAAGTATGCTCAATGCTGCTATGTTGGGCGCGGCGCTCGCGCTGTTAACCGGTTGTTGTTCCGTGGGCGCTGCTAAGCGTGGCCTGGATACGCAAGTGTTGCTGACCATTGCAGCATCGTTCGGGGTGGGGGCTGCGCTGCAAACATCCGGCGCGGCGGATTTCCTGGCGGGCAGTGTTCTATCGTTGGTAGCGGGTAACCCATTGTTGCTATTAATTGCTACTTATTGCGTTGTGGCAATGTTAACCGAGTTGGTAACCAATAATGCCGCTGCGGTGATCATTTTTCCGGTGATCATGGCAGCAGCAGAAAGCCTGGGGGTTAACCCGATGCCCTACGTGGTGGCGGTAATGTTTGCTGCCTCGGCGAGTTTTTTAACGCCGATTGGTTATCAAACGAACCTTATGGTGCATGGCCCTGGCGGCTACCGGGTTAGTGATTTCTTACGTGTTGGTGGTGGCTTAAACCTTTTGACGGGAGCCATTGCCTTAACCCTTATTCCACTGGTTTGGCCGCTTTAAGCAGGCAAATGACTCGCCCAACGCGTCACTTTACGCTAGGGTGGCGCTTTTAACGTTAGCAAGGAAAGAGCCCATGACAGCCCCAGGCGAACTGATTATTGAACCGCAAAATGGTCAACCCGCCGATGCGTGCGTGTTTATTATTCACGGGTTGGGTGCCGATGGGCACGATTTCGAGCCGCTAGTGCCAGCTCTGACACTACCGGACTCAGCGCATGTGCGTTTTATTATGCCCCATGCGCCGCGCTTGCCGGTCACTATTAATGGCGGCATGGTGATGCCTGCGTGGTACGACATCCTCGCCATGGACTTAGGGCGTCGGGTAGATGAAGTGCAGCTGAAAACATCTGCTGAACGTATCCAGGCGCTGATTGAAGAACAGATTGATCAAGGGATCGACAGTCGTCGTATTATCGTAGCGGGTTTTTCCCAAGGTGGCGCAGTCGCTTATCAGGCGGCACTCTCGTTCCCTCAGTCTCTTGGCGGACTGTTGGCAATGTCGACCTATTTTGCGACGGCCGATAGCATCGATTTAGCTGACTCCAATCGTGAGATACCCATCGAAGTGCATCATGGGAATTTCGACCCCATCGTTCCTGAGACTCTGGGTCGCAGTGGTGTCGAACGCCTAAAAGAAATGGGCTACACGGTTAATTATCGCCAGTATCCGATGGCGCATGCGCTATGCCCGCAGCAGGTAAATGATATTGGTAAGTGGCTGAGCGAGCGGTTGGGCTAAGTGGGTAAGCAGTACCGAGGTCGTAGAGCTGGCGTACCTGGTGATATCCCTCGTGAGGGGTGGCTCGATATTATTTGGCGTGTAGTGCGTGCTGCACGTCGGGACCGGATTACTATCTTTGCCGCGGGCATCGCTTTTTATGCCCTGCTGGCGCTATTTCCGACCATTGCCGCCGTTATTTCTCTTTGGGGTTTGCTGTTTGATCCTATTGAGGCAGGTCGTCAGCTTTACGAAATTAGCCGCTTTATGCCACCGGATGCGGCAAACTTGATTGATCAGCAGGCTCAAAAGGTGGTCGAGACGACGGAGTCTGGCAATGTGATGACAGCGCTTGCGGGGCTGTTAGTGGCCATGTACATCGCATCGAAAAGTGTTTCCGTGTTAGTGATTGGCTTAAACGTAGTGTATGGCGAACACGAAAAGCGCCCGTTATTGTTGCGTGGTGTCGTGCTGGTATCGTTGACCTTTGGCTTGATCATAATGACGCTAGTGTCACTGGGGTTTATCGCCATTGTGCCGATAGTGGTGGATGCGCTGACGATTGAGCCACCGGTGAATAGTGTTTTGAAATGGCTGCGTTGGCCCGCGCTGTTGTTACTGATGAGCGTGCTTATTGCTTTGCTGTATCGTTACGCGCCTTATCGACGTTCTGCCCAGTGGCGCTGGTTAAGCTATGGCACGCTGTTTGCCACCACTATGTGGTTACTAGGCTCAGGTGGCTTGTCGCTTTACGTACGGTACTTTTCTACCTTTAGTGAGTTGTATGGCTCTCTTGGTGCTGTTGTGGCGCTAATGCTGTGGTTTTGGCTGTCAGCGTTTGTGGTGCTGTTTGGTGCCGAACTCAACTGCGAAATGGAGCGCCAGACCTGCAACGACACAACGGTGGGAGCTGCTCGCTCACTTGGCGAACGTCAGGCATTTGCTGCCGACACGGTGGGTGTTAAAAATCCCTGGAATAGCGAAAATGTTGATGCGCGACACCAACCGCGGGATTAATGAACCTGTAAATAATAGCCACTAAACAACACCGCCCAGCTTTGCTGGGCGGTGTTGTTTAGTGGAAGTGTGAATCGGTAGGGTTTTTGCGGCAAACGTTACAACAGCTCTTCGGCAGCCAGCGCCAAGCGTGAACGTTCAACGCTTTTCAGGGTAATGTGTCCAGCATGGGGCCAATCCCTAAATCGTTCGACAACCGCAGCCATGCCACAGGTGTTGGCGGTGAGGTAGGGCGTGTCGATCTGGCCAACGTTGCCTAAACAGACAATTTTGGTATTTCGACCCGCTCGGGTTACCAGTGACTTCAGTTGTTTGGGGGTGAAGTTTTGCGCCTCGTCAATAATCAAGAACGTATCGTTTAAGGTACGCCCACGCATAAAGCTCGGTGCGCGAATCTGTACCCTAGAGCCAATTAACTGCCGAGTAGCACCATTATCCCAGCTAGATTCCCCTTCTTCATTACGCAACAGGTTGTCCATATTGTCGTGGAAGGCACCCATCCACGGCGACATTTTCTCCTCTTCGGTGCCTGGTAAAAAACCGATATCTTCGCCCATGGGTATTGGCGCACGGGTAAACACAATGCGCTCAAATAGTTTGGCGTCCAGTGTTTGCTGGAACGCTGCAGCGAGTGTCATAAAGGTTTTGCCGGTGCCTGCATTACCAGCAATGGTGACCAGATCAATGTCCGGGTCCATCAGCAAATTGAGGGTGAAGTTTTGGCGACTGTCGTGAGCATGAACGCCCCATACGCCCGCATGGTGACGGTAGTTGGTAAGTAGCTGTAGTCGGGCAGATGACGGTGAAAGCTCACGGACAATGGCTTCAAACTCAGCGCCATTTTCGCTATCGGACACCAGCATGCCGACATGCCAATGGCGAGGCATGTTGCCACTTAGCTGATAAAAGGTGTGGTGGTCGACACGTTCAACGGTGACCTCGACATTGAGCGCTTCCCACAGCGAAGCACCATCCTGTCCGGCAGTGGCGTAAACCTGTGCGCCTTCAATCATGGCATCGCTGTCAGAATAGGCGCGATCATTCAGGTAATCTTCCACTGGCACTTTTAGCGCGGCAGCTTTTACCCTCAGGTTGATGTCTTTAGTGATCAGGATGACGGAAGCATCCGGACGCTCATCGCGCAACCGGCAAGTTTCCGCCAGAATGCGGTTGTCGGGGTTGTCATCAAGGGAGTCGAAGGGTTTAAGGTCGTTGTAGCACAAAAAATGTAGGCGGCCCGATTCACCACTGATGCGGGGAATAGGAATGCCTTTCTGGATTTCGTCGAAGGTGACCTGATTGGTTAAGTCGGAAAGCGTGCGGCTAATTTGCCGCGCTGTGCGGGCAATCTCTCTGATGCCGTTTTTATGCTTATCTAGCTCCTCGAGTACAGTCATGGGGATAACGACGTCGTGCTCATCAAAGTGGTAGAGCGCGGCGGGGTCGTGGATAAGGACATTCGTGTCTAGGACATACAGCCTAGTCGCTTTCTTATCGAGTCGTACCATCGTGGAAACTACTCCTTAGTTGACGGCAACATCGACACTGGCAGATGCACTTTACGCTTAGATGACACTCACCTGTGCCGGTTCTCTAGCGTGTCCTTTTGATCTCCTTATGTAGCACTTTTTTACAAGTTCCTTAATAGAGTGGAAGGCATAAGCAATTTTTTCCAATGCTCTATTTCAACGCTATTACAAAGCATCAACGGGTAGTGCCTAAAAAGCGTGACACCTTCGTTAGCAGCGCGGTGGCGACTACGCCCAGGCTTTCACCCTCTACGTAGCGATAATAGTGGCTGTCCAGGGCGAGATCATGATTTAACGCGCAAAGCTGATGGCTTTCTATGGCTTCTTTCACCAATGGGTAGGGTAGTAGTGCCCAGCCAGTGCCATTGATAGCGGCATCGCGAATGACCTCGAACATGGTCAGCCCGAGGTAATTTGTCGAAAAAAGTGCCTCACTGACTAGCTTATCGCCCTGCTCATAGGTTAAGCACACCTGGGTATATTGGGCGAGATCATCGCGGGTAACGCTGGGCAAGCGGCTTAGCGGGTGCGACGTTGCCGCTACTAGGCACATGCTCACCGGTGCAAGATTACTGGCATTTACGTCGGCACCTTCAGCGGTATACAACCCAAAGGCGATATCAACGGTTTGGCGAAGGACGAACTGTGGGTGCTCTTGAGGAGGCAATAAATATACCGAGATGGCCGTAAGCGGATAGCGCTGCTTTAAATCGTGCATGACTTGTCGCCAAAATGCTTCGGGCAACGCATCATCCCTGGCAATGCACAGCTGGCTTTCTACGCCTTGCAGGTGCTGTTGGCAGTGTTTTTTGATTCGGCTGGCACTTGTCAGCAGTCGGTAGCAGTCTGGCAGCACGCTTTCACCTACCGCAGTGAGCTGTAGGCTATTGCCTGAACGCTCGAACAGCACGACCCCAAGACTATCTTCCAAGGCATTAACTGTGGCGCTTAGCGTGCTGCGTTTTATCCCTGTGTGTCGCGCGGCCGCCGCAAAGGAGCCATGTTCAGTAACGTCAATAAACGCCTGCACTTGTTCTGCGCGCATGGGTTACTCCATTGAGAGCCAAGAAAGTTGGCGCTGAGCGATTGGTGAAACGTTAGTGTACTCACTATGATGCGTTGGGTTTAACACACTTTACTGGAGTATTTCGCGTGACCCCCTTTGTCGCCGAGCGCCGTGCGCTCAGATTTTCTGCTGTCTCTGCCAGCCTGTTTGCCTTTACCGGCCTTGCACTCGGGCTTGCCAGTGGATCAATTACTATTTTATTCGATAGTGGCTATTCGCTATTAAGTTTAGTGCTGGCGTCGCTGTCGTTGTTTGCGTTAAAGCAGGCGCGCAAACCGGCAGATAATCATTACCCCTTTGGGCGGCTGACCGTAGAGCCGTTGGCTGTGCTGCTTAAAGGCGTAGTGATCGCGTTAGTGTGCCTGTTCTCAATGGTGTCTGCTGTGTGGAGTCTTGCGCAAGGCGGGCGGCTGGTAACGTTAGATCTTGCGTTGATGTTTGGCGTGGTGAATGTGGCAGGCTGTTTACTGACTTGGTGGTGGTTGAGCCGTTATGCCCGAATTGCGCGCTCATCACTGCTAGCTGCCGAGCTGCGTCAGTGGCAAATGGACACATGGCTGAGTGCCGCTGTGATGCTGGGCTTTGCGCTCACGTGGGGATTAACGCTGACCCCTTGGGCTCATCTGGCGCGTTTTGCCGATCCTGTGATGGTGCTGATTATCGCCGGATACTTCTTGCCGATGCCTATTCGCATGATGCGTGGCGCGCTGCGCGAATTGATGTTTGGCGAGCCGTTGGGTAGCGTTCGCCAGGACGTAGTACAAGAGGTGGCAGACTTCGATATTGCCAATGACGACGTACGTTTAGCTCAGGTTGGTAGCTTCTTAATGGTTGATATTCAACTGGATATGCAACAAATCAATGATGCGGAGGAGATTGTTGAAAGTGTAGAACAGCACTGCAAACAGCGTAATCTGCGTGCAGTGACCAGCATTACATTGGTAACTTAATTTATTAGCAGCAGAATAGGCAGCAGTGACAGCGCTGCCTCAACCTGAGCCGTTGCCGATAGGCGTTTAGTCGTTTGCTCTCTTTTGAGGCTTACCTTTGCGCTGGGTGCTTGCCATCTCTTCAAGTTCCTCTTCGCTCATTGAGTCATACATGTCTTTAGAGGAATCATAAAGTTCACTAGGCTTTGTTTCACCACGCTTGGCAGAAAGCGCCGCTCCCGCAGCTTTCTGCTGTGCTTTGGAAGTTGCTTTCATAGGTCGACTCCTGTCAGTTGACTTCCTTTAACCAATCACGATATTAAGCTTAGCAGAGAGAAGTGTCCTTTCCAGACGAGCTGACGATGTTAACTTAAGAGAATTCCATGACACCGGCGATTAATAGCGCGAAACACGCGGGAATTGCGTTTCAGATCCATGAGTATCAACACGATGCTGCTGCGCAATCTTACGGGCTGGAGGCAGCTGAAAAACTGGGTGTTGCCGCTCAGCAAGTGTTTAAAACCTTGGTAGTTATCCTGGATGGTAAGCAGTTGGCAGTTGGTATTGTACCGGTCACCAGCCAACTGGGATTAAAGCAAATTGCTAAAGCGGCAGGGGCGAAAAAAGCGTCAATGGCGGCGCCAGGTGACGTGGAACGGACCACGGGGTATGTGCTTGGTGGTGTTAGCCCGCTGGGCCAGAAAAAGCGTCTGCCTACGTTTATCGACGATTCGGCGCAGACATTTTCGACACTGTATGTAAGTGCGGGGCGACGTGGGCTGGAGATTGAGCTTGCTCCGAACGACTTAGCAGCGTTATGCCAGGGGCGTTTTGCAGCGCTAGCAACGACTCTTTCCTAATCTCTGATCTACTATTTATGGGACTAGCAACCACCCATGTTGTACCGTTCGCCTATCCTTGCCAAGGCATAGATTGGCGCTTTCTGGTATGGTGCTTCACATTATAGGTTTGCTGGGCAATATAGCCCCTTCAGGATAATTTTGTGTCTGACACTTCTTTTGCATCGCTGGCGCTCTCTCCTGCGCTTTTAAGCAACTTAGATTCCCTTGGCTATCACGCAATGACGCCTGTGCAGGCGCAAAGCCTGCCACCGATGTTGGCGGGGCGTGATGTGTTGGCTCAGGCCAAAACGGGGTCGGGGAAAACCGCTGCCTTTGGCTTGGCACTGCTGGCTGAGTTACGCGTAGAAGCATTTGCTGTACAGGGCCTTGTGCTGTGCCCCACCCGAGAGCTCGCCGACCAGGTGGCCGAAGAACTACGCCGTTTGGCGCGTGGGTTGCCCAACGTTAAAGTGCTTACCCTATGCGGCGGAGCGCCGTTTGGGCCGCAGTTAGGCTCCTTGGAACATGGTGCGCATATTGTCGTAGGCACGCCGGGACGTATCGACGAGCATTTACGCAAAGGCTCGTTGACACTGGGGTCGCTTACCACCTTGGTACTTGATGAAGCCGATCGTATGCTCGATATGGGCTTTCAAGACACCATTGATGCGATCATTGATGAGACCCCAGCGGATCGCCAAACGCTGCTGTTTAGTGCGACATTCCCAGACGATCAGGCGTCAGGTGGCCTGACTGCTATGACCCGCGGCATTATGCGTGAGCCAGTGATGGTCAAAGTGGCCGAGGTTCATGATGCCACTACTATTGATCAACACTTCTATGACGTTGCCAATGAAGAGGCGCGTTTCGCGGCCCTTCAACAGCTGCTACTGGTTTATCGGCCAGCGACCAGCGTGGTGTTCTGCAACACTAAACGCGAAACTCAGGCGGTGGCTGAGCAACTGGTGGATGCCGGCTTTAGTGCCGTGGCGCTCAACGGTGACTTAGAGCAGAAAGATCGTGATCGTCGCCTAATTCTATTTGCTAACCAAAGTGCGTCTATTCTAGTAGCAACGGATGTTGCTGCGCGCGGTTTAGATATTGCTCAATTAGATGCGGTGTTTAATTATCAGATTGCCCGTGAGCTTGATGTTCACGTGCATCGAGTAGGGCGAACCGGGCGCGCAGGGGCTAGCGGCATTGCCTGTACGCTGGTCACACCTAAGGAGCATTATCGGCTGGAGCGGTTGGAAGGCTTGCTAGAACAACCGATTACCACCGAACCCTTGCCCAAACCCCAGCATTCAGTGCCCTTTGAACCGCCTATGGCAACACTGCAGTTGGCGGGTGGTAAGAAAGACAAACTGCGCCCGGGGGATATCCTAGGGGCGCTAACCAGCGAAGGTGGCCTGCGTGGTGATCAGGTAGGCAAAATTAAAGTGCTGGCCCGCAGTGCCTATGTGGCAGTGGAGCATGGGGCTGTTCAAAAAGCCCAGGCCAAACTTGAACGTGACAAACTTAAAGGGCGCGCTTTCCGCGTCCGCCGTATTCGCTATTGATCGATTAATGATTGTGCACAGATAGTAAAGAGGAGCCGACGCAGCTAACCATGAAAATCCCTAAGCGATTACAGCCCCTGGTCGATGATGGAATGATCGACGAGGTGCTGGTGCAGTTAATGAGCGGTAAAGAGGCGCAGGTGTATGTCGTGCGCTGCGGTGAAGAAGTACGTTGTGCCAAGGTCTTTAAAGAAGCTAAACAGCGTAGCTTTAAACAGGCCGTGCAATACCAAGAAGGGCGCAAGGAGCGCAATAGTCGTCGTTCGCGCGCCATGGCCAAAAAGACTCGCTACGGTCAAAAAGAGCAGGAGCAGGCGTGGCTGAATGCGGAAGTCGATGCGCTATATCGTCTTGCTGCCGCTGATGTACGTGTGCCTGAGCCACATGGTTTTGTTGATGGCGTACTGCTCATGGAAATGATCAGTGATGCCGAGGGAAACGTAGCGCCACGTTTGGACGAAGTGACCCTAACCGAGGAGCAAGCGCTGCGCTATCACGCCAAAGTGATTCAAGACGTAGTGCGAATGCTGTGTGCAGGTTTGATCCATGGCGACTTGTCTGAATTCAACGTGTTGGTTGATGCAGAAGGGCCGGTGATTATCGATTTGCCCCAGGCGGTGGATGCGGCGGGTAACAACAGCGCGGCGGCAATGCTAGAGCGCGATGTTGATAATATGCGTGCCTACTTCGGTCGTTTCGCCCCCGAGCTACTGACTACCCACTACGGTAAAGAAATGTGGGCCTTGTATGAAGCAGGCAAGCTACACCCTGATAGTAAGCTGACTGGCCATTTTGAGCTTGATAGCCACATAGCCAATGTCGATGAGCTATTGGAAGTGATTGATGATGCGATTGAGGAAGAGGCTGATCGTCAGGCGCGCATGCGCGGCGATGATGACGAAGATTAAAAATAGAGGTACTTAGCGCCTAACATCAGGTACCTAAAGCCTAGCGCTTAATAATCGCTACTTAACAAAAGGCACTTTACACCTAGCTCTTAACACCCTAAAGCCCTTAGCAGTGGTAAGCTAACGTTTACGCTTAGCAGGTTAACAATTGCGTTTTAACGTTAAAGGTTAGGGTGGAGAAGAGCGTGAAAGGCATCCGTGTCAGCGCAGAAAGTGCAAAGGGACTTGTAACATCGCTTGCCGTAGGCGCCGTGGGCGGCATCGTTTTTCACCTCGCCGGTTTACCGCTTGCCTGGATGCTAGGCCCACTGATCGCCAACCTGCTGGTATCGGCAAAAGGAATTAACGTTGGCGTACCGGAGCCGCTGCGCAACGTGTTTTTAGCGGTTATGGGATTGGTACTGGGCAGTCAAGTAACCCCTCAACTTGCCCATCGTGTACTGGACTGGCCAATCTCGGCAGCACTCTTGCTGGCAGGTGTTGCGGCATCCACCGCGGTTGCTGCGGCGTGGTATCGTCGCTGTGGCTTCGACCCGGTCAGTGCTTGGTTTGGTGCATCGCCAGGGGCCATGACGGCAATGATCATGCTCGGTGATCAATGTGGCGGTGACCCGCAACGCATCGCCATTGCCCAGTCACTACGGATTATTCTCGTTATCCTGTTTCTGCCTCCCCTGTTTTGGGCATTTGAAGGCGGTGCTGGTGACATTGGGCCAGCCCAGGCTACCCTTGAGCACGGCTGGATGCTGCTCACTATTCCTTTCTTATTACCCGTGGGCCGGTGGCTGCGCATTCCAAGTTCGGCGTTACTTGCGCCGCTTATTATGGCGGCCTTGCTCTCTGGGTTTGGGCTGGCAAGCCTTACGTTACCTGGTTGGGGAATGAACCTTATGTTATGGGTATTGGGCAGCGCGATTGGCTCGCGTTTTCAAGGCATGACACGGCGCCTGCTCGGGCGTTATTTATGGCAGTCTGGGGTGGCGACGCTGCTTGCGCTGGTGGTGTTAGCACTGTTTGCTGAACTGATCCATCAGCTGTTGGGCGTGCGCCGTGACGTAGCCCTATTAGCGCTGGCTCCCGGTGGCATCGGTGAAATGGCTATTCTTGCTGTCGCGCTTAATATCGATCCTGTGTTTGTAGCATTTCACCACTTACTGCGTATGGTCACACTGATGATCGTGGCGCCTTTTTGGGCTCGTTGGCTATTGCGTCGCCAATCTTCTTAACTACATCTGTCTATTAAGGTAACGAAAGGACTTTCCATGTTGTCACGTACGCTAGCGCCGCTGTTCCGTTACTTTGAAACGCGGGTGAACCCCTATCCCGAAGGTGAGGTTGCCACGCCACCGAAAGGACTGCTGCCGTTTATTTGGCATTTTTCGCGCCCTGTATGGCCGTGGCTATTGCTGATGTCGGTCGCGACTGCCTTGGTTTCCGCGGCGGAGGTGGTGTTTTTTAGTTATATGGGCGACTTGGTCGATTGGCTGGGGAACGTAGAACGCGCGAATTTCTGGTCGGATCACGGGCTTTGGCTGGCAGGCGTGGGCGTGTTAGTGATTATCGGCCTGCCGCTACTGGTACTGGCGCAGTCTCTGGTGACCCACCAAAGCATCTTCGGTAACTACCCGATGATCGGCCGCTGGCTTTCTCACCGCCATATGCTTAGCCAAAGCTTGGCCTTTTATCAGGATGAGTTTGCAGGGCGAGTGTCGCAAAAAGTCATGCAAACAGCGTTGGCCATTCGTGAGACGGTCACCAAAGTGATGGATCTACTGGTTTACGCCATTGTGTACTTCACTGGGGCGGCAATTTTATTAGGCCGCGCAGACCCGTGGCTGCTATTGCCGTTAGCAATTTGGTTGGTTGGCTATTTAGGCATTATGCGCTTTTTTGTCCCGCGCCTGCGCGATGTTTCGATGGCTCAGGCCGATGCTCGTGCCCAGATGACGGGGCGCGTGGTTGATAGTTACAGCAATATCCAAACGATTAAGCTGTTCGCTGATACCGAACGTGAACAGAGCTACGCCAAGGATGCGATGCAAGGTTTTATGGCTACCGTGCATCGCCAAATGCGGCTAGTCACCATCATGAGCGTTTGCCTGACGCTGCTCAATACGCTGCTACTAGTGGGAACGGCAGGTATGGCGATCAGCGCTTGGTATTTTGACGCTATTTCCCTGGGCGTGTTAGCGATTGCGATAGCCTTGGTGATGCGTATCCGCTTTATGTCGGATTGGATTTTATGGGAAGTGGCCGGTCTGTTTGAAAATATTGGTACGGTGCAAGATGGTATGAATACCATCGCCCAGGAGCCCACGATCAAAGATAAGCCCAATGCCAAAGCGCTCGCGGTGCCCAATGGCGAAATTGTGTTTGATGCGCTGCGCTTTCAGTACGCCCAGGCTAAGGGTGAAAGTAAAAACGTCTTTGACGGGTTGAGCCTGACGATTAAACCTGGCGAGAAAATTGGCTTGATTGGCCGATCCGGAGCGGGTAAATCCACCCTGGCCAATCTGTTGCTGCGCTTTTATGACCTACAGGGCGGGCGTATCCTGATTGATGGACAGAATATTGCTGATGTTACCCAGACCTCATTACGTCATCAGATTGGCATGGTGACTCAGGATACCTCGCTGCTGCATCGTTCGCTGAGAGACAATATTCGCTACGGTAGCCCTCATGCCAGCGATGATGATGTGTGGCAAGCAGTGTGCCGCGCCCACGCAGATACGTTTATCAACGAGCTGGTCGACCCGAAAGGGCGCCGCGGGCTGGATGCTCATGTGGGCGAGCGCGGTGTAAAGCTTTCCGGTGGACAACGCCAGCGTATTGCCATTGCTCGCGTACTGCTTAAAAACGCTCCGATTCTGGTGTTGGACGAGGCTACCTCAGCGCTGGATTCCGAAGTGGAAGCCGCGATTCAAGAGCAGCTCGATTCGCTGATGGAAGGCAAAACGGTGATTGCCATTGCGCACCGACTTTCGACCATTGCGATGCTTGACCGGTTAATTGTGGTCGATGAAGGTCGTATGGTGGAGAGTGGTACTCACCAAGAATTGCTGGCACAGAACGGTATTTACGCCAGCTTGTGGCAGCGCCAGTCCGGGGGCTTTTTGGGGCACGATCTTGATCTTGGCCTTGATACTGACTCCAGTGCCCTCATTTCATATTAGACCAGTCGTTTACTAGGCTTTTTAATACTAGTCACTGTTGACGACATGTGTTCAATAGGAGGTAGTGATGCAAGCCATTCAGCTTCGAGAGCCCGGCGGTTTAGCTAAACTGGACGTGGTTGAACTAACGGCGCCAAGTGAGCCTGGTCCCGGTGAAATTAAAGTACGTCTGCACGCCAGTTCACTTAACTTTCATGACTATGCCGTGGTGGCGGGGATGATTCCCACCGCAGATGGCCGTATTCCCATGTCGGACGGTGCCGGTGTAGTGGAAGCGGTTGGGGAAGGCGTTAGCGAGTTCGCGGTCGGGGATGCAGTTGTATCGACCTTTTTCCCGGATTGGCTGGAAGGGTCCGCGCGAGTAGGTGACTTTACCACCACGCCAGGGGATGGCACTGATGGCTATGCTCGCGAGCAAGTGGTGGCCGCCGCTACCTCGTTCACCCATCAGCCGCAAGGTTATAGTCATGCGGAGTCTGCGACGCTGACGACCGCAGGCTTGACCGCTTGGCGGGCACTAGTCGTTGATGGTGGGTTAAAAGCGGGGGACACCGTGCTGGTGCTGGGCACCGGGGGTGTTTCCATTTTTGCGCTGCAGTTTGCCAAGATGATGGGCGCGCGGGTAATTGCCACATCGTCTTCTAATGAAAAACTGACCCGCCTGCGCGAGCTGGGCGCTGAACACACCATTAACTATAAAGAAACGCCTGAATGGGGCAAGGCCGTTAAGGCGTTAACGAATGGTGAAGGTGTCGACCATGTTGTTGAAGTAGGCGGCCCTGGTACGCTGCCGCAATCGATTGAGGCGGTGAAAATTGGCGGGCATATCGCGCTGATTGGTGTGCTAACCGGTCGGGAAGGCGAAATACCAACAGCCAAGCTGATGGCTAAGCAAGCTAAGCTGCAAGGTCTTATTGTGGGTAGTCGTCGTCATCAAATCGAGATGATTCGTGCTATCGAAGCGGCTAATGTGAAGCCAATTATTGACCGTGAGTTTGCACTGAGCGACATTGCCGATGCCTTCCGCCACCAGGAATCCGGCAAACACTTCGGCAAGATTTGTCTGACTTTCTAGCTAGGCAGCGCCTATCACTGGATTGAGTTAACTTTTTAGTTTTGGAATGTTGCCATTGCACGCCCACTGAGTAGTGGGTGTGCAAAAAAGGTCACGTTTCCAAGCGGCTATACACGACGCCTTTGACTTCAAGTTCCCAAATATCATCATAAGGAACGGTTACTCCGTCGATATCGCCTGGGTCACCCGTGCTGTTTTTGATCTGCGTTTCAGGAATGACTTTTAACCCCGTGAAGCCTACATGTTGAATACGTGCGCTAAATCGATTTCCCTCGTGGTCGATCAGTACCCGTTCGCCTGCAATGCACTTTGAAAGCTTTTCATGCAGTTCTGCCATAGTGACGTTAACTACGCTCATTGTCGCCTCCTGCGCTTTGCTCTCATATTAGTTAGCTACTGTATAACGACTTTATTTTAGTCGATAAGTTCGGCTAACCCCTCAATGACAATATGAGGCATGCTAACCTTAATCCACTAATTTATGTTCGAGGCGGCATATGACGCAGCGCTCAACGAAGACTGCTTTTTCGCCATGGGAAATGGTGGCACTTGAGTCGTTTCAAACACCAGAACACACCCAAGCCAGCCAGTGGCGGCGTAGTTGGCGAGCAGCGACTACGTGGATAATGGGCAGAGAAGCCTCCGAACACCAAGCAAAAGAAGAGAGTGAGCTGCGTAAGTTATCTGAAGTCGCACTTTCGCACTGGGTGCCTGCTATTGATTGGACACCGGCGGCTCGTGCTCTCAGCCAAGTAACGGAAGGGTATGTTGATGCGCCAGTCGTGTTGTTTATTTCGCCACCTCATGGTGGCCACGCAGCTGTCGTTAGCCATTGGGCGCAGCAGCAGGGCGTCAATTGCATATCTGCACCCACCCTCAACGAGCTCACAGAGGGTTGCCTAGAGTGGGTCGAGCGCTGTGGTTCCCAGCGTCAGTGGGTAATCCCCGCCTTAGAGCGGCATTTTTTACGCCATACCCAAGGACTGCAGGGCGTCCGTGAATTGTTAGAGCGGGCGTTAAGTGGTCGTTTGGGGCAGGGCGTGATTGGTTGTGATAGCTGGACGTATGCTTATTTGCAGCATGCGGTGGGGTTGGAAGGCGTACCCGTGGTTACCCTGCAGGCATTAGAGGGTGAGCAGTTGGCACACTATTTTGCCCAGTTGGCGGGTGATGGTGGCGTCCGCCCGACGGTGTATAGCTCCCGTACGGGGCAGCCGATTCTTGCTGACGTTAGTGAAGATAGCGCTGATGGTGAGCGTTCCTATAAAGAGTTGCAACGTCTAGCAGCCCATTGTCGAGGGCATTTAGGTATTGCTTGGCACTACTGGCGAGAGCGACTGCGCGAACCGGTGGGAAATGACGAAAGTGGCCGTTCACAAGAGCAGTCTGAAGGGCAGCCAAAAGAGTCTTCAAAAGAGCTATGGCTATTGGATGCGTTGGCGGAAGCGGAGTTAGCGTCGGATACGGGGGATGTGGCAACGCTGTTGCTGCATACACTGCTCATTCATGGGGGACTAGAGGATCAAGCGTTAGGGTATGTGCTGCCATTCTCGAGTCATGAAGCGCTAAACGCACGGTTAGCACTTGCTCGCCAGGGAATTCTCCGTTGCCATCAAGGGCGCTGGCAAGTCGCTCCATTAAGCTACGCAAGCGTGCGACAACTGCTGGAATCGCGAAACTATCTAGTTGACCCGCTCTAGGAGCTGATATGGACGATCAAGAGCAGTACGCCAAGCTGTTTAATGATATTGATAGTCAAGCGCTGATTACCTTAGGAGTCATTCTAGCGAGTACGGTGCTATTGATTATTGTCAGCCAGCGAGGGTTGAACTGGTTAGCCAATCGCTTGCATGGCCAAGTGCGGTTTAGAGTATTTGCGCTGGTGCCACTCACCCGGTTATTGATTTTAATTACCGCGCTGGCTGTGGCTGTTCCTATCGTTATTGAGCCTTCATTGCGCAATATGGTGACGCTGCTGGGGGCCATTGGCCTAGCGATTGGCTTTGCCCTAAAAGATTACGTAAGTAGCTTGATTGCCGGGGTAGTATCTGCTGTTGAATTGCCCTATCGGCCAGGGGATTGGGTCAACATTGAAGGGACTTACGGCGAAGTAAAGCACGTTGGCATGCGCACAGTAGAAATAGTAACGCCCGACGATGATTTGGTCGCGGTGCCTCATCTTAAACTTTGGGATTCTGCTATTTATAACGCTAACAATGGCGACGTTAGTCTTCAGTGCGTGGCAAGTTTTTATCTTCACCCGGAGCACGAAGCAGGCTGGGTGCGTAAAGCGTTACGAGACGTTGCGTTAACCAGTGCTTACCTTAAGTTTGATAAGCCGATTATTGTCGTAGCGGAGGAGAAACCTTGGGGCACGCATTACCGTATTCGCGCTTATCCGGTAGATCCTCGGCAGCAGTTTTTGTTTATCACCGATTTGACCGTGCGCGGTAAACAAGTGCTAAGCGCAGCGGGCGTTACGCCGGCATTGTTACCGCCTGATGCAGCCATGGACTCACAGGGTGCCACTAGTTAATGACGGCGACCTGCAGCCGCCAGCGACATAAGTGCTGACGACCACAAGGGGGATGTGTCAACCGAATGACGGTTTAAGCAGTTGCTTCCGGTAGTTCGGCACTGTGGAAAACATTCTGAACATCGTCCAGCTCTTCGAGCATGCCCAGCAGTTTCTCAAACATCACCACGTCATCGCCGTCGATGGGCGTGGGGGTTTGTGGTAAGAATTGGATTTCGTCTACTTCGAAATCAATCTCACCGAAAGTATCCAACAGCGCTTGTTTGGCTTTAGCGTAATCGGTATGCGGCGCAAACACCGTGATACGCTCCTCTTCCTGCTCAATGTCGGTAACGTCGACATCGGCTTCCATGAGTGCTTCAAGCACGGCTTCTTCATCACTGCCTGCAAACGAAAAAATCGCGCAGTGATCAAACATGTGACTAACGCTACCGGGAGTGCCAATTTTGCTTTTCGTTTTGGTAAAGCAGCCGCGCACATCACCAAAGGTGCGGTTGGGGTTGTCGGTCAAACAGTCGACGATCACCATCACGTTACCGGGACCAAAGCCTTCATAGCGCGCTGGTGAAAAGTCTTCGCCGCCTGCGCCGCTCGCTTTATCCAAGGCTTTATCGATAACGTGAGACGGCACCTGATCTTTCTTAGCACGCTCCATTAAACCGCGTAGCGCAAGGTTACCGTTTGGATCTGTGCCGCCTGCTTTAGCGCAGACGTAAATTTCACGTCCATACTTGCTGTAAACCTTGGTTTTCGCAGCGGCCGTTTTGGCCATGGATTCCTTACGGTTTTGAAACGCCCTACCCATATTGAAGTCCTTTATTAGCCATGAACCGCCTGCATAGCAGGCGTCATCGTTTTCAAAAAGGGGAAAATTTTACCCAACAGCGTACCATGCTAACAGCGTTATTTAAGGGGATAGATTTATTCGCTAAACGCTTGTGCGACTGTCGTATACTCAGCCAACCTACATTGTTGTCTTTCAAGGAGAGAAAAATGCCGTTGTCACTCTGGCTATCGCTGGCCGCTATCTGCGCCATGGGGGCGATGTCACCAGGACCTAGTCTGGCACTGGTACTGCGCCATACGCTAGGAGGTGGTCGCTTACCCGGCATGACGGCGGCGATTTTTCATGCGCTGGGCGTCGGGTTTTATGCGTTGCTCACCGTGTGGGGCTTAGGGGCGCTTATTGTGCGCCATCCAGATTTATTTCAACTAGTGACATGGTGTGGGGCGGCCTATTTAGCCTGGCTTGGGATAAAAGCACTACGGGCGGGCAGAGGTGGTGCGCTATCCCCGGATGCCGCAGTGACGACGCCGCGACAAGCTGCCAAGGAAGGGGTGCTGGTGGCGCTGGGTAATCCCAAGTTGATCATTTTCTTTGTGGCGCTATTAAGTCAGTTCGTGACGCCTGAAATGAGTGTCCTTGCCAAGGCAATTATCGTCGCAACTGCGATTATTATTGATGGGGGCTGGTACGTTTTAGTAGCAGTAGGGCTTTCACACTCTCGCGTATTGCCTTGGCTCCAGCGCCATGCCCACTGGATCAATCGAATCACTGGGGTGCTGCTTATTGCACTGGCGCTACGCGTTGTCGCAGGGCCGATTAGTTAATAAGCCGCACTGGTGTAACTGCCAATGCCGTGGCATGGTAAAGCCTATGCTGGTGGAGTCATTTAGGGGGCCTTGCGATGATGATTTATGAGCAGGATTGTTATACCCATCAAGGCAAGCCATTTAACTTGCGGGCGCTGCGCGGGCAGGTGTTGTTGGTCGTTAATGTGGCCAGTAAGTGTGGCTTTACCCCGCAGTTAAAAGAGCTGGAAAGTTTGTACCAGCGCTACCGAGACCGTGGCTTTACGGTGCTTGGCTTCCCCTGTAACCAGTTTGGTAAGCAGTCGCCGGAGAGTGCAGAAGCTTTCTGTATCTTCGGCGAACAGCAGTTTGGCGTCAGCTTTCCACTCATGGAAAAAGTGTCAGTGAATGGCCCAAACGCCCATCCGCTGTTTGTGGTGCTTAAACAGGAAGCACCGGGCGTGTTAGGCACCAAAGTGATCAAGTGGAATTTTACCAAGTTCTTGGTGGGACGTGATGGCAGGGTGATCGCGCGGTTTGCTCCCAACGATCATGGTCTGTCACTGCGGCTTGCGCTGGAAGCCGCCCTTGATAAAGAGTAAAGCGCAAGCTAAACGGTTAGAGTTCGCCACGGGTAACCATTAGTCGCTGCATTAACTCTACCCAGCGATGACGAACCATCATCGTGGTTAATCCAGAAAACAGCGCCCAACTTTTGCGCCGCCAGCCTTTCAGGCGCAGGTTGTGGCTTACCAACTGCTTCATCAGCGTATAGTCATCGAATTTTCGCCATTCACTGGCAATAGACAGCTGGTGCCTCGCCATCACTGGGGCAAGCTCCAAGCGGAACATCCACTCTAGCTCTTTCAGCGACATGTCATGCTGTTCGATCATCTCAATCATATGGGCGTAGTCACGCTCGCTTGGCTCACGGTCCAGCCATAGCGGTGCAAGAGCAAGCCATAGGTCGCCGCGTTCATCGACTAGCTGCTGTGCGTTCATCAGGGTCTCGTCGGCAAGGAGTTGTCTGGTCGCTATCCTGCCGTGAATAGCGAAGAAGCTCAAGAGCGGACAGGGCGCGTCTAGACCGCTAGAATACCCCCACACGGTAATGGCACTGCCATGCTGATAGCGACATCAATCTGATAAAGGGGTCCAATGTGATCATTAAACCAAAAGTGCGTGGCTTTATCTGCACCACCACTCACCCTAAAGGCTGCGAGCAAAACGTTCTGGAACAGATCGAAGCGACCCGTGCGCGTGGTTTAGATAAAAGCCAAGGCCCTAAAAAGGTGCTGGTGATTGGTGCTTCCAGTGGCTACGGCTTGGCAGCGCGTATTACGGCTGCCTTTGGTTATGGCGCTGATACCCTAGGTGTTTTCTTTGAAAAGCCTAGTAGTGAGAAAAAAACCGGCACTGCTGGTTGGTACAACAGTGCCGCATTTGACAAATTTGCCAAGCAAGAAGGCCTGTACAGTAAATCAATCAATGGTGATGCGTTCTCTAACGAAGCGCGTGAAAAAGCCATCGAGTTGATCAAACAGGACATGGGTGAAGTTGACCTGGTGGTGTACTCCCTAGCTTCACCAGTGCGCAAGTTGCCAGATACTGGGGAAGTAAAGCGCTCGAGCCTGAAGCCGATTGGCGAAACGTATCGCGCTACCGCGATTGATACGAATAAAGACGCCATCATCGAGGCAGAAGTCGAACCTGCCACTCAGCAAGAGATCGACGATACCATCACAGTAATGGGCGGTGAGGACTGGGAGCTATGGATGAGCGCCCTGGACGACGCGGGTGTGCTGGCGAAAGGCGCGCGTAGCGTAGCGTTTAGCTATATCGGTACTGAAATTACCTGGCCGATTTACTGGCACGGTGCGTTGGGTAAAGCGAAAGAAGATCTTGATCGCGCCGCGGCTGCGATTGATGCCAAGCTGAAAGAGACAGGTGGTGGTGCCAATGTTGCCGTACTTAAGTCGGTCGTTACCCAGGCGAGTGCCGCGATTCCAGTCATGCCGCTGTATATCGCCATGGTCTACCGCATCATGAAAGAGCAGGGCCTGCATGAAGGCACTATCGATCAATTAAACCGTTTGTTTGGAGAGCGTCTTTATTCTGGCCAGCCTGACGATATGGTCACTGACGACCAAGGCCGCCTACGTCTTGACGACTGGGAGCTGCGTGACGACGTACAACAAGCCTGCCAAGACCTATGGCCGACTGTCACGACAGAGAACCTGTTCGAAATTACCGACTATGCTGGATATAAGCACGAATTTTTGAAGCTGTTTGGCTTCGAGCGTGATGACGTAGATTACGACGCAGATGTGAACCCAGATGTTCACTTTGATGTCGTTACGCTATAGCGCTAAGCGTGACGAGGAGGGTTAATCGCCGCGCTGTTGATCATCTAACCGGAAAGCGAGAGGTGTTGTATGGATACCAAGGAAAGCAAAACCCGGGAAGAAGAGATAGAGCACGTAATGAATGAACGTCTGCCTGAGGACTTTGAAACATCTCAGCCGCAACGGCAGCCAGAAGCGAAAAAGTCCCCTAACGGGCTACATAAGGTGCTTCCTTTAGTCATTATCGTGATGGGCATTATCGTTGCGGGCATTGTCATCCTGGGGCTTGGCAATAGCGGCGGTTAACCAAGACACATACTCCTTCTGTTGCCGGGCCTAGTGCCCGGCAATTTTGTATTTATGCCTCCTATTTTAGTTTTAAGAGCCATAGCGCTGCCTTCACTTGCGCAATTGGGTAAGATGGCTTTTTCTCTAGCTATTTATCTAAGTTGGCGGCGATTTCTATGCAGCAAAGCAACTTGTTATGTCCTCAAGTACGTTGATGTCATCCGCCAGTGAACGTCGGCGGGTGGCCTTTGTGTTGCTGCCTGGTTTTTCGCTGTTGGCCCATGCGAGCGCTATCGAGCCGCTGCAGATGGCCAATCAGCTAAGCGGGCAGATGCTTTACCACACCGTTACGTTAAGCTTAACCGATGAGCCTGTGCGCAGTGGCGCACAACTTTCCTT
This sequence comes from Halomonas sp. MS1, assembly GCF_024182575.1. Taxonomy (NCBI): domain Bacteria; kingdom Pseudomonadati; phylum Pseudomonadota; class Gammaproteobacteria; order Oceanospirillales; family Halomonadaceae; genus Halomonas; species Halomonas sp. MS1. Next base: position 216,399 of record NZ_CP098926.1, on the reverse strand, counting down.
ACTCGCTCAACATGTCTTAGGCGCGCCGCTCGGTCCGCTGGATATGCTGTTGGTATGTGCCCCTACACCACTACCCTATGCACTGCCCGCCAAGCTAAATGAGTGGCTGCGCAGTCATCAGGGCAGAGGTGTGGCTATTGGTGGCCTTGCGGGAGGCACGGAAGTGCTTGCCCGCTGCGGGCTATTAGAAGGCTACCGCGCCACATTGCCCTGGCAGCGCTTTGACGCGTTTGCATCGGCTTATCCTCAGGTCACGCTTTCTCAGCAACTGTTTGAGATTGATCGCGATCGGATAACCTGTGCCGGTGGCACTGCGGCAATGGATATGATGCTAACGCTGATTGGCAAGCATCACGGCCAGCGCCTTGCCGAGCAGGTTTCAGAGCAGTTCGTTTGTGATCGCATTTGCTTAGCCGATGAACGCCAGCATGTACCACTGCGTAATCGCCTTGGCCATGCGCCACAAAGCCTGGTAGATGCCGTCACGTTGATGGAAGCTAATATTGAAGAGCCGCTTTCTACGCTAGAGCTGGCCGAGCATTTGGGTATTTCTCGACGCCAGCTAGAGCGACTGTTCAAAAAGTATCTGCAGGCAGTGCCCAGTCGCTATTACCTGGATTTACGCTTACAAGATGCGCGTAAACAATTAAGAGAGAGCGATCGCCCGGTAGGTGATATCGCGCTGATGACCGGATTCTCTTCTGGTGCGCACTTCTCTACCGCCTATCGTAATCACTTTGGCATTACACCGCGGGAAGAACGGCTTGGATAAGCGCGGCTTTTCATAATTTACCGTCCCAATACTGAAAGCACGGCGTCTATTGCCCCCCGTATACTGAATCTATCCTTTACTCCACCGGAGGTATCGTCCCATGAGCTACACCCCAAGCCGTCAGGATTTCGATAACTACATGGCGCCAAACTACTCGCCACAACAGATTATTCCAGTGCGTGGCGAAGGCAGCCGCTTGTGGGATCAGCAGGGGCGTGAATATATCGACTTTGCTGGTGGTATTGCAGTGAACTCGCTTGGCCACTGTCACCCTGTGCTCGTGAATGCGCTTAAAGAGCAGGGCGAAAAGCTTTGGCACTTGTCTAACGTATTCACCAACGAGCCAGCACTGGCGCTTGCCAAAACACTCACTGAGCGTACTTTTGCCGATAAAGTGTTCTTGTGCTCATCCGGCGGCGAAGCTAACGAAGCTGCGCTGAAGCTAGCCCGCCGTTGGGCGGTAGACCACCATGGCGAGCAGAAAGATAAAATTATCTCGTTTTATCAGTCTTTCCATGGCCGCACTTTCTTCACCGTGAGTGTGGGTGGTCAACCCAAGTATTCGCAAGGCTTTGGCCCGGTGCCAGGTGGCATTCTGCATGCCAACTTCAATGACCTGGAAAGCGTACGCAAGCTAGTGGGCGACGATACCTGTGCCATTATGGTTGAGCCGATGCAGGGCGAAGGCGGCATTGTTCCCGCGACCCAAGAGTTCCTTCAGGGCCTGCGTGATCTGTGTGACGAACACAACGCGCTGCTGATTTTTGACGAAGTACAAACGGGCGTTGGCCGCAGCGGTGAACTTTACGCCTACAAAAACTTCGGTATCACTCCGGATATTCTCACCAGTGCCAAGTCATTGGGCGGCGGCTTCCCGATTGGTGCCACTTTAACCACGGATGCGATTGCGAAGTCTCTGGCGATTGGTACCCATGGTTCTACCTACGGTGGCAATGCGTTGGCATCTGCGGTTGCTCTAGCGGCTGTGGAATTCATTGATACTCCTGAAGTACTTAACGGCGTTAAGCACCGTCACGACCTGTTCCGCGAGCATTTAGAAACCATTAACCGCAAATATGGCGTATTTAAAGAAATTCGCGGCATGGGAATGCTGATGGGCGCACAAATGTCAGATGCCTTTGAAGGCCGCGCTAAAGACATTCTGCCGCTGGCTATCGAAGAGGGTGTGATGGCACTGGTTGCGGGTCCCAACGTGCTACGTATGGCGCCATCTTTAGTCATTCCGGAAGCGGATATTGCTGAGGGTATGGCGCGTTTAGAGCGTGCTATTGAGCGGCTAGTTGCCAGCGCATGAGTAGGCAAGAAGCCACACAAGAGGGGGCGTTAAGGATGCTGGTAATTCGACCGGTAACAATGGCTGATCTTCCAGCCCTGGAGCAGTTGGCAGAGCACGCGGTGCCGCGGCTCACCAATCTGCCCGCCAACCGTGATCGGCTTGAGGAGCGCATTGTGCGCTCCCAGGAAGCCTTTAATAGCGACATAGAGTTCCCTGGTAACGAGCACTACATGTTCGTACTGGCAGATGATGACCGCGAGGAAGTACTCGGCACGGCGACTATTCGCGCCCAGGCAGGCGCAGCTGAAGCCTACTACACCTATCGCCAGGAAACGCTGATTCATGCTTCTCAACAGCTGAATGTGCGCCGGGAAGTGCAAACCTTGGCGCTTTCTCATGAAGCCTCTGATGCCACGCTGCTCTGTGCGCTATCGCTTAACCCACGCTACAAAGGCACCAGTGCAGAAAGTCTGTTACGCCGTGCGCGACTAATGTTCATTGCTCAATACCCCGAGCGTTTTTCACGCATTCTGGCGGTCGCCTTTCCGGGCTATCTGGATGGCAACAACGAATCGCCTTTTTGGGAAAGCGTCGGTCGCCACTTTTTTGCGCGCAGCTTCCAAGAAATGAATCACATTGCTGGCGTTCGCTCGAAAAGCTTTATTGCTGAAGTGATGCCGCAATTTCCGCTTTATCTACCGCTGCTAACGCCTCAGGCACGCGCTGCCATTGGCCGAGAGCATCCTGCCCATGAAGATGCACTAGCAGAAATGCTGGCAGAAGGCTTTGTGCGCTCCCGCCATGTCGATATTTTCGACGCAGGGCCGATTGTAAAAGCCGAGCGTGAGCGATTGGAAACTTTCCGTCGTGCCGCTTGGCATCCTGTCAGGGACGCACTGCCCGATGCAGAGCCTGCGATGATTGCCAATCAAACCTTAGGTGATTTCCGCTGTATTGTAGCGCGTTATGCGCTTTCGCCTACTGGGCAATTAATGCTTTCACCACAGCACGCTAAACAGTTGGGTGTAGAAGAGGGGCGCGCGGTGCTAGCCGCGCCATTAAGCCTGCCAAGCGCGGTAGATGCGCTTGATGAAGGAGAGATGTAATGCGCATTCGACCCATTGCCCGCGACGATTTGGATGGGCTCCAGGCGCTTGCGCAACAGGCAGGCGTTGGCTTTACCTCACTGCCGGATAACCGCGAGTTTTTGGCTGGCAAAATTGAAGCCGCTGCCCGTGCCTTTGAAGAGCGCACGCCAGCCGATGATCGACTCTATTTTTTTGTACTGGAAGATGAGCAAAGTGGAGAGTTGGCCGGTTGCTGCGCTATTGAAGGTCAAGTAGGTCGTGAAGTGCCATTTTACCACTACCGCTTGGGAACACTGGCCCATTCATCGGTACAACTGGACTTGCACCGTACAATCGACACGCTATTTTTAAGTTCCGATCACACTGGCGATGCGGAAGTATGCTCGCTGTTCTTACGCCCTGAATATCGCGGCGAAGCGAATAAACACCTACGTAATGGCGCGCTGCTTTCCAAAGCTCGCTGGCTGTTTATGGCTCAGTTCCGTGACCGTTTTCCGCAAAAAGTGCTGGCGGAAATGCGCGGCGTGTTTGATGAAAATAACACCAGCCCCTTTTGGGAAAGCCTGGGTAAACACTTTTTCCCCATGGACTTTAATGAGGCCGATCGGTTAACCGGGCTAGGCCAAAAAAGCTTTATCGGTGAGCTGATGCCTAAGTTCCCGATCTACACCACCTTTATGTCGGAAGAGGCACTTGCCTGTATTGGCCAAGTGCACCGCCATACTCGACCAGCCCTTGAAATGCTCAAAAAAGAAGGGCTGCGTTGGGAAGGCTATATCGATATTTTCGATGGTGGCCCCACGGTGGAAGCCTATATTGACGACGTGCGAGCGATTCGTAATTCGCAGCTCTGCCAAGTGGAAGTTTCTCAAAATGCTCCCGACGAAAGCGTCAGCCGCTGGCTGGCAGCCTCTACCGAGATGCTTAACTTCACCGCTAGTTGGATAGGCCGCGGACCCAGCGAGGAAAACACCATCGTGCTTAACCCGCAAGAAGCGGATCGCCTGGGCGTGACGACGGGTGACTACCTACGCTTATTGGAAACCTAGTTTTTCAAGAACCGTTTTTCAAAAATAGCCTTTCAAGAACAGCTTCTCGAGAACAGCTTTTCAAGAACGGTTTTAAACAGTCTTTCAGAATAAATATACATAACAAGCTCGCACAACAAGCACGCATACGGGAAGGAGATAAACATGCACGCCCAACAGCAGCAACTGATTAACGGCGCCTGGGTAACGGGCGATGCCGATACCTTCACAAAGCACGATCCGGTTTCAGGAACACTGCTGTGGCAAGGTGCTTCGGCTTCAAGCGCACAGGTTGGCGCCGCTATTGATGCCGCGCGTGTAGCTTTTCCTGAATGGGCGCGCACTACGTTTGCTGAGCGCCAAGCACTTGTTGAGCGTTTTGTTGAGGTACTTACCGCCCGTCGTGAAGAGTTAGCGATAGCGATTGCCTCTGAGACCGGCAAGCCGCTTTGGGAAGCACGCACTGAAGCTGGCGCGATGGTCGGAAAGGTGGCGTTGTCTATCAAGGCTTATCATGAGCGCACTGGTGAGCGGGAAAAAGAAGTGGGTAGTGCGAAAGCCGTACTGCGCCATCGCCCCCACGGTGTCATGGTGGTCTTTGGCCCCTACAACTTCCCCGGTCACCTACCCAATGGCCATATGGTACCCGCGTTGCTCGCCGGTAATACCGTGGTGTTTAAGCCTAGCGACCAAACCCCGTTGACCGCCGATTTAACCCTGCAGTGCTGGGTGGAAGCAGGGCTGCCTGCAGGGGTGATTAACCTAGTGCAAGGTGGTGTCGCTGTAGGCCAAGCCTTGGCAGCGCACCCCGGCATTGACGGCCTGCTGTTTACGGGCAGCGCTAAAGTGGGTGGCATGTTGCAGCAGCAGTTCGCCGGGCAGTTGGATAAAATCCTGGCGCTGGAATTGGGCGGCAACAACCCGCTGGTGGTGAAGGATGTCGACGACGAGCGTGCTGCCGTACTGACTATTCTGCAGTCGGCGTTTTTATCCGGTGGTCAGCGCTGCACCTGCGCCCGCCGCTTGATGGTGCCGCAAGGGGACGTTGGCGATCGCCTGATCGACGCGCTTTCCGACGCTATCGCCAAGCTACACGTGGCAGGGCAATTTGAAGAAGCACCGGCGGCGCCGTTCTATGGCGGCTTGGTCAGCGTGGCAGCTGCCGATGGCTTGCTTAAGGCGCAAGACGAGCTGGAAGCCCTGGGCGGTACGGTGATTAACCGGATGCAGCGCCTTAAAGAGAACACCAGCCTGTTAAGCCCGGCACTGATTGATGTCACAGGGTTGGACGTGCCCGATGAAGAACATTTCGGCCCACTGCTGAAAATCCATCGTTACAGCGATTGGGATGAAGCGTTAGCCCTTGCCAACGATACACGCTACGGCCTGTCTGCAGGACTCATCGGTGGTGATAAAGCCGACTGGGACGACTTCCTGCTGCGCATTCGTGCGGGCATCGTGAACTGGAACCGCCAAACCACAGGGGCTTCTGGCGACGCTCCCTTTGGTGGCGTAGGTGACAGCGGTAACCACCGCCCCAGCGCTTACTATGCGGCGGACTACTGCGCTTACCCAGTGGCGTCGATGGAGGCCGATAGCTTGGAAATGCCGGAAACGCTGCCGCCAGGAGTCAACCTATGAGCGACGTGGTGAATAACAACGTAGTTAATAACAGCGTCAGAGAAGTCAACTTTGACGGCTTGGTTGGGCCCACCCACAACTACTCAGGGCTGGCCCATGGCAACGTGGCGTCGATGAGTCATGGTGGTCTGGTGTCCAACCCTAAAGAGGGCGCACTGCAAGGGCTTCTGAAAATGAAGTCACTGATGGATGCTGGCTACGCTCAGGGCGTATTACCCCCTCAACAGCGCCCTGATGTGGGCGCATTACGGGATTTAGGCTTCAGCGGTAGCAATAGCGATGTGCTGAACCGTGCCGCCAAAGAGGCACCCCAGCTGCTGAGGGCGGTCTGCTCAGCTTCCAGTATGTGGACGGCCAACGCAGGCACCGTTACCCCAAGTGTTGATGCGCCTGACCGCCGAGTGCATTTTACACCGGCGAACCTACAGTCCAGTTTTCATCGCTACCTAGAGCCGCAAACCACCGGCCGGGTGCTACAGGCTATTTTCCATGATGAGCAGCACTTTGCTCATCATCCGGTACTGCCAGCAACGCCTGCTTTTTCTGATGAAGGCGCGGCCAATCACACCCGGCTATGCGGTGAACACGGCGAGCCAGGTGTTCACCTTTTTGTGTATGGTCGTCAAGCATTTGGTGACGTGCGTAGCGGCGAACGTGAGCCAAAACGCTTCCCCGCTCGGCAAACCCTGGAAGCCAGTCAAGCAGTGGCCCGCCAGCACGGGCTAACAGATGCACAAACGGTGTTTGCTCAACAGCATCCGGATGCTATCGATGCGGGTGTTTTCCACAACGATGTCATTGCCGTGGGTAATGGCCCCGTATTGCTCTATCACGAAATGGCCTTTTTGGATGAAGCGCGCACCTTAGATGAGCTGCGTAGCAAAATGTCCACACCACTGATTCCCGTGCGGGTATCGCTAGACGCGGTGAGCATGGAAGATGCGGTAGCATCGTACCTGTTTAACTCCCAGCTCCTTTCCAACCCGGATGGCACCATGACGCTGGTCGTGCCCAGCGAATGCCAAGAGCGTGAAGCGGTTTGGCGTACGATCCAGGACTTTATTCTGGCCGGCAATAATCCGATTAGTGACGTGGTCGTTAAAGACGTTAAACAGAGCATGCGCAACGGCGGTGGCCCCGCCTGTCTGCGCCTGCGGGTTGCCCTATCCGAAGCCGAACGGGCAGCGTTGACCGGCCGCGTATTAATGAATGATGCGCTGTACGATGATCTGACTGCTTGGGTCAATCGCCACTACCGTGATCGCCTTGCGGCAGATGATCTAGCCGATCCTAAGCTCGCCACAGAAGTGCTCACGGCGTTAGATGAGCTGACGCAATTGCTAAAAGTGGGGGCAGTTTACCCATTTCAGTTGGGGTAAGAAGTACACCCAGCAAAACGCCAAGGCACAGCCTTGGCGTTAATCGTATATGACTGCAACGGATTGGCTTCAAATAGTTGGTAGTGCGTGGTAAACCTACAGCGCACCCGCAATGTTCGCGGCTCAGGGGGAGTGGTCAGCAGGGGAGTGGTAGTATTCGCTAAGTGCTCTAACGACTAACCACCAAAACTAGAGATCGGTATTTTGAAAAAAGTATTAATGAGTGCCTGCCTTCTAGGGAAAAAGGTTCGCTATGATGGTCGAGCCCTTCCCGTGGCAGACCAGATTATTGAGCAGTGGCATTCTGAAAGACGAATTGTTTCTGTCTGCCCTGAGGTTGAGGCGGGAATGAGTATTCCCAGGCAGCCTGCAGAGATTTTTGAAGGCAATGGTCAGAGCGTAATAAATGGCGAAGCCGATGTGATTGAAAAAGAGGGAGCCAATGTCACTGCCGAGTTTTTGGCGGGGGCTTCCGTTGCTCTAGATTTATGTCTTAAATTTAATATAAGCGTCGCGGTACTCGCTGAATCTAGCCCATCATGCGGAAGTTCCGCTATCTATGATGGCAGTTTTTCCGGTAAAAAAGTGCCAGGCATGGGAGTAACCGCCGCACTGCTCCGCCAGCATGGTATACGGGTGTTTAATCAGTATGAAATAGCGGAGGCCAATCAAGCGCTTCTCGCTAAACATGATGATTAAAGCGTCGAGAGCTAACCAGAGGCTCCCTAGCACTCGGTGTACCGCGTCTTATCGGCTTAATATCCTACGGTAAATGCCTGTTGAATATGTGTTGGCGTTTCTGCTTCATCCAGCATCGCTACTGCAAAATCCTCCATTGAAATACGCGATTCCCCGTTCTTATCCATGACAAGAGTGTCCGAGCCAAGGCGAAAGCTGCCTGTCCGCTTTCCAGGGACGAGCATGGCGGCAGGAGAGACGTAGGTCCATGCTGTGCGAGTTTCGGCAAGGCACCGTTGGTACTGTGCTTGGCAAGCCTTGGCAATTTCTAGTGCTGTTGCTGGTAGAAAGTCGGGGGCTGTTAACACCGTTTCCCCGTTGCGTCCGGGAATTAGCAATCGAGCGGCGCCGCCCACTAATAGCACACGTTGTTCGGCGAGAGCGCTGTTGAGAATCACATCCGTGAGTGTCACCAGCAGCGCTTCCTGCCCCTCTGGTGGGCGAACAGCGCTGATCAATAAATCCTGGCCTTCGACCGCCTGCGTTAGCTGGTGCGGGTCTGAGATGTCGGCGACACAGTAGCTTGCCTCAGCAGGCAGCTTGTTACGCTGACTTTCAGCTCTTACTACACCTGTGACGTGATGTCCCCGCGCTAACGCCTCACTCATAATGCGTGTTCCGACGTCACCTGCGGCACCCAGTATCGCGACTTTCATGATCGTTATTCCTTGGTTTAGTGGGTCTTGATTGAGTAGATATTCAGTTAGTACGAGAAAGCTGTTTGGCTTTGCCAATATTGAGCAGGGCAATACCTGCGCCAATTAAGACAATGCCTAGGAGTAAGCCCTCAGGGGCGGCTTCTCCCTGGAGGAAGATCGCAACAGGCACCCCCACGACAGCGCCGACGGAACCCAATAAGCTCAGGAATACGGGGCCACCGCTTTTCTGGAGCAGGAACAGTAGAAAGAACTGGCCTGCGAACACTAGCGCTTGGAGTGCAATCAGCATGATGGGCAAGTGGTGTTGAGTTGGAACACGCAACGAAAAGCCTGGTAAGAAGCCTATTCCTAGCAGGATTACAACGGCGGCAATCAGCATGCCGGGGGCCAGAGCACCGCTCGACACACCTGCAGGCCAGCGCAGAGTCCGGTAGATGTTGCCGATGGCTAAGAGCACTGGGCCAGCCAGGGCAATCAGAATCCAGAGGTGATTGGCATCAGGTGACGATAGCTTATTGGCGGCTAAGGTGATGGCACCCAACAGCGCAGACATAACACCAGCCGCTCGCATAAATTGAAATTTTTCTATTTTCAATAACAGCGCACCAATGTAGGTGAGCAGCGGCGGTAGCGTAATGATTAAGGCAACGAACCCAGCACCCACATGTGGGATAGCGGAGAAAAAGATCAAGTTAGAACCAGCCACGCCAAGCAGTGCGGCTACGGAGTAGTACTCAACCGAGCGCAAGCTTATAGGCGGTAAATGGCCACGCAGTGCTGAGACGGCCAACAGAATTAATGCCGCCCCAGTGATTGACCAAAACAGAAATGCGAGTGCAGATAGCTGCATTTCACCAGCAAATTTAGCCAAGTTTGTTGAAAGGCCGAGTAGAGCGCCGCCTGACAGTAGGTAAATCAGTGGTGCAAGCCAGACCCTTTTTGATGAGTGTGTAGCAATTGTGTTTGATAATGCCATTAGATATGCTCTCAATTAATGTCTTGATATCAAGATATATGCAGGTTCTCTTGACGTCAAGATAAATGGGCTAAGCAATAATAAGGAGCGCAGTACTTCTATGGATCATGTGGATAGAATTCTTAATCAGTGGCGACAGGAAAGGCCTGACCTTAATGTTACGCCGATGGCCACCCTTGGGCGGATTAAGCGACTGAGCTACTGCTTAACCCGTGAACTGGAAAAGACCTGGACAAAGTACGGGCTGAACGGTGCAAGTTTTGACGTTTTGGCGACCCTTCGCCGAGAAGGCCCCCCTTTTGCGTTATCGCCAGGGGGGTTAATGGCTTCAACCATGGTGACCTCTGGCACTATGACGCACCGTATCAACCTGTTGGAAAAGGCTGGTTTGATTGAGCGGGTCAAAAACCCAGAGGATGGGCGCGGTTTTCTGATCTCTCTTTCACAGCGTGGGTTTGAATTGATTGATGAAGCGGTTACCGCCCATGTGGAAGCGCAGGCGCAACTGGTGAGTGGCCTCAGTGAAGAGCAGCTGGCGCAATTAGATGCTCTGCTGAAGCAGTTTTTAGCGGGATTGGAGCAGTAGCGGTGTGTGCTATAGCCGCGTACACATCGATATTGTTGAGCATCCTACCTAGGGCAGTACTGCTCAGGCTAAGCGCCCCCATTGAAGCGCTGACATATAAAAGGCGAGCCCAAATCATGTTTTGTGGGCGATTTTTAATGTTAACGGGGTTGAGTGTTTTTCGTGTGCTGAACAAGAGGAAGCCCGCTAAAAACGGGCTTCCTCTCGCATTAGAAGCTAGCGCTCATCTCGGCTAACGCTGTTTATTCGAATCCCTCGAGTACCACTTTTCCAATCATACTCTCGGCCTCCAATTTTTCGTGAGCCCTACGCAGGTTAGTCGCATTGATATTGCCCGCATTGACACCCAACGTACTCTTCAAGATACCCTGATCAACCAGCGCGGCGACTTCATTCAGCAGCTTTTGCTGGGCAACCATGTCTGTGGTCTTATACATGGAACGGGTAAACATGAACTCCCAGTGTAAGGAGAGACTTTTACTCTTTAGTGCACGTACATTCAGTACTTCAGGGTCGTCGATCAAGCCAAACTGACCCTGCGGCTTCAGTGCAGCAATAATCTCGTCAAGATGCTCTTCGGTGTGGTTAAGGCTGACAACATGGTCAACTTCTCCAACCTCTAATTCCTGCAGTTGCTTACTCAGCGATGCTTTATGATTGATAACATGATGCGCACCTAACTGTTCCAACCAGGCCTGACTTTCCCCCCGAGAGGCCGTGGCAATAACGGTCAGACTGGTTAGTTGGCTCGCCAACTGAACCAGAATGGAACCAACACCACCAGCAGCACCGATAACCAGCAGTTTCTCACCTGCGTGCTCCCGACCGGGTTTGATGTTCAGTCGGTCGAATAGCATTTCCCAAGCGGTAATGGCTGTCAGCGGCAACGCAGCGGCACTAGCAAAATCGAGAGAGCTGGGTTTGCGACCGACAATGCGTTCGTCCACCAGCTGGTATTGAGCATTACTGCCCTGGCGGCTGAGATCCCCAGCATACCAAACAGCATCTCCGGGCTTGAAAGCGCTGACCTTCTCTCCCACAGATGTCACAATACCTGCAGCGTCCCAGCCAAGAACCTTCCAGCTACCTTGGTTAGGCTCGACATTGGCGCGAATTTTGGTATCCACCGGGTTGACCGCCACGGCTTTCACTTCAACCAGTACATCGTGCCCACTGGGTTCCGGTATCGGTAGTTCGATATCGCAGAGTGAAGTCTCCTCCTGAATCTGCAGAGCCAGTTGGTAGCCGATTGCTTTCATTGTCTGTGCCATGCTGTACTCCTGTTTTATCTGAAAGTTTTAAGTCGCCGAGTAAGCGGGGTAGGACGTATAGCCCTCGGCATCACCGCCGAAAAGGCTGTCATTCTGAAAACTGGCCAGAGGCAAACAGTGATGCAGGCGCATAGGCAGGTCAGGGTTCGCTATAAACGGGCGGCCAAACGCCACCAGGTCAGACAGCCCAGAATCGATCATTTGACTGGCCCGTTCCTTGTCATAACGTCCAGCCACAATCAGCGTGCCCTGATACACTTGACGTAGCGCCAGGCGGAAATCGCTCGGTATCTCGGGGGCATCATCCCAGTCAGCTTCAGCCAGATGGATGTACCCGATACCCAGTTCCTGTAGCTGAGTTGCCGCATGCAGAATGGTGGGGATGATATCCGGGCAGCTCATGCCACGAGCCGTAATGAACGGAGCCAGACGCACGCCCACTTTTTCAGCTCCCACTTCGCTTGCCACTGCTTCGGCAACCTCAACCAGAAAACGGATTCGATTGTCACGACTGCCACCATAAGCGTCTGAGCGCGTATTCGAGGTGGTGCGTAGAAATTCATCAATCAGGTAGCCATTGGCGGCATGAATCTCAACACCATCAAAACCGGCTTCCATGGCGTTCCGGGCGGCCTGTCGATAGTCTTCTACCACGCCCTGAATCTCTTCGGTTTCCAGTGCGCGTGGCGTTGGGCAGGGCACCATGCCACCCACACCGTTTTCATCGGCTAGCCAGATACTGGCCTCAGGATTGATGGCCGAAGGTGCAACAGGTAAGGCTCCCTGATGAAAATTAGCATGTGACATACGGCCTACATGCCATAGCTGGAGGTATATAACCCCAGCCTCGGCATGGACCGCATCCGTCACTTTGCGCCAGCCGTCCACCTGCTCAGCACTATGGATGCCGGGAGTGAAGCTATACCCCTGTCCTTGCTGAGAAATCTGCGATGCTTCCGTAATGATCAAACCAGCACTGGCGCGTTGCGCGTAATACTGAGCCATAAGTGAATTGGGGATGTTGCCCGGCTGAGTACTGCGGGCACGTGTCATCGGGGCCATGACGACACGGTTGTGCAGAGACTTTCCCGGCAGCGAATATGAGCTGAACAGCTTCATGAGTGACTCCTTTGATTAACTGGGTAGTGTCGATCGCATGCCATTGCCATCCACTAAGCTCACTTATCTACAGATAAGACAGCGGCATACCGGGATGGGAAAACCGTGCGACTCCACTGCTGTGCATCGCCATCAGTCGGGCCTAAAAGTTGGCTAGCGACCGATAATAGAAACGCCATTTCAAGACAGAGAGAGACATGGCGACTTCTGATCTAGCGGAATGCACTAAAAACAGAAGCAGCTTATTTGACCTTATTGGTTTGAAAAACTAGCCTTCAATACAAATACCTTCAAAAAATATTTGAATATGCGCTCTATTCAGGATCTCAAGATTTTTATCGAAACCGCTCGTCAGGGAAGCCTTTCAGCCGCTGCCAGGCAGATGGACCTATCACCCGCGGCCACGAGTGCTGCAGTGAAAAGGCTGGAGGCCGAACTCGGCGTGCCGCTGTTTATCCGCTCAACCCGTCACTTGCGCCTGACTCATCAGGGCGAGACCTTTCTTGGTCACTGTCAGCAGGCACTCCAACTACTGGATGATGGCTGCCAAGCTATACAGAAAGGTCAAACCGTTATTCAGGATGTACTGCAACTATCCATGCCATCCGATATAGGTCGGAATTTGCTACTCGGCTGGCTAGATGAGTTTCTCGACATATATCCGCGTATCGACCTGCGTATTCAATTGTCTGACCGATTGGTTAATATATATCGCCAACCGGTTGATATCGCCTTACGTTACGGTGAATTGCCGGACTCCAACTTGATCGCTGTGCCGCTTGCGCCAGACAACAGACGCGTGCTCTGCGCTTCGCCTGACTATGTCCAACAGTTCGGCACACCTCTTCGTCCTGAGGATTTAACGAAACATAACTGCCTCTGTTTTATGCTCGGTGAAGACGTGCATGGCCGCTGGCGTTTCTGGAAAAATGGCCAAGAAGTGTCAGTGAAAGTGAGGGGCAGCCGTGTAGCCGATGACGGTGAGGCAGTGCGGCGCTGGGCCCTGTCCGGCAAAGGAATCGCTTACAAGGCTCGTCTGGATGTTATTGAGGATTTGAGTAATGGGCGCCTGGTTCCTCTGTGCGAAGACTGGGAGACTGAACGCACGCCGTTCAATCTGATCTGCGCCGACCGTCGCCAGTTTAGTCCAGCGGTTCAGGCGCTGAGACAGTTTCTTTTGTCACGACTCGAGAAGCTTTCAGCCTGATTTCCTTTGTGTAATATGAGTCGTCATTTTTAATCGATACAGAGGGTGTGATGTCTGGTCAGGGTGGCTGTGAGTTTATAGAGACGTCGGAACAACGCCCGGTGGTCGCAACCATCGCCGTTCTATTAAAAGATGATAAAGTACTCTTAGTGCGTCGCTCTAACCCACCTGATGCTGGTCGGTGGGGCTTTCCAGGTGGAAAAATTGAGCGAGGCGAAACCATAGAAGAAGCTGCGCTGAGAGAGCTTTACGAGGAAACAAATGTTATCGCCAACGTGCATAGAGTGTTCAATGCTGTTGACGTATTAGACTTCAATAAACGTAGTGAGCTTGAATATCATTTTGTGCTTATAGCTGTACTCTGTGTATGGGTTTCAGGTGAGCCCTTCGCGGGTGATGATGCACTAGATGCCTGCTTCTTTAATCTGGATGATGTCAACGAAAAAAATCTGGCTCTTAGCTTAGATGTTGAAAAAGTGGCAAGACAAGCTCTGGTTGTATATGAAAATGAGCTAGTTGAGTAAGGTTGGTTTTAACTTCTGAACTCTTCTAAGGAAGATATTTTGGAATCGCCGTTTAGTGTATTGATACCTAAGAAGTAGGGTGGCTTTATGGATAATGAGTATGGATCTCTAGCCTCTTGGGTTTACCATGTGGATAAACCCATTGGCCGAACGTTTGGAGATATTGAGTTTTATTTGTCACGCCTCAAGGACACTAGCGGGCCAATTTTAGAGCCTGCGGTTGGTAATGGGAGGTTTCTTATACCACTGCTTGAGGCCGGTCATGTCGTCCATGGCTTTGATGCCTCTCCTCATATGTTAGAGATCTGCAAGAAGGAGCTTTCTAAAAGGAATTTAACCGATAATGTCAGCAAGCAACATTTTGAAGACTTTGTCTACCAGGAGGCGTTTTCTGCGGTAGTAATGCCTGCAGGGTCTATTCAGTTAATTAAGTCGCCTGTTGCATGCTTAGGCTTTCTTAAGCGCTTAAAAGCTTGCTTATCAGAATCGGGTAAAATTATTGTAGATATAGACTCATTGGCTTTTATGCTTGATTCTGGGCCTGAAGCGCGCATGTGGAATTTAGGCGCGGATATGCTGACCTTAACAGAGTCAAGGGTGAAGACCAGCTATTTACATCAGACCACCGTTTCTCAGTTGAGGTATGAACACTGGCGTTCAGGAAGTTTAGTCTCTTCGGAGTTAGAGATTTTTTCTCTGCGCTTTTGGGGTGTTTCTGAATTTAGAAGCTTGTTGCATGAAGCCGGGTTTAAAGATGTTTCTATTACGTTGGACTATAAGCACCCGTTTTCAATGAGTGATAGCGATGTGGCGTCACCAAACGCAATTATTTTTGAAGCCTCATTGTAAATAGCTAAGTGGGTCAGGAGGTTAATGGCTTCCTCAATGGTGTCTTCTGGCACTATGACCAACCGTATCAATCAGTTGGAAAAGGCGGGGTGGATCGAACGGGTTAAAAGCCCTGAGGACAGGAGAGGCTTTCTGATTTCACTTTCTCAACCAGGGTATGAACTGATTGATGAAGCGGTGACGGCCCATGTAGAAACCCAGGCGCAATTAGTGAGCGGTATGAGCGCTGAGCAGTTGGCGCAGCTAGATGACTTAATGAAGCAGTTTTTGGCGGGATTGGAGCAGTAGTGGTGTGTGCTATAGCCGCGTACACATCGATATTTGCTGCGCCCATGTTGCTAAAGGGTTGAGGTGTTGGAATGAGCGAGCAAAAATATCTCGAAAAGTCACTCAGCGCTGCGGTTTATCCGCCATTAAAGCGGGCGCTTCGTCTTGTGGACACTACCTTGCCTATGGTCGCCGTTGATGCAGGCTGCGGAGCAGGGCGCGATGCACTATTCATGGTAGAACACGGCTATACAGTGCATGCCTATGATAAAAGCGATGAAGCGATAGCGCGTCTGGAGGAGGTTGGAGGGCGTTATATTCATCAAACTCTATTTCCTAAAGTGTCCTGCTTTGAGCAGTTTGTGTATCCAAGAACTGCGCTCATTAATGCATGTTCAAGCCTGTTTTTTTGTGATCCTGGGCTATTCGCCAGCGCGTGGCAAAACCTTACGCGCTCACTATTGAAGGGCGGTGTATTCTGTGGTCATTTCATGGGACCTGATGACAGCTGGGCAAAAATGGGGCGAGGAGATTTATCGATACACTCTTACTCTAACATCCAAGCGCTTTTTAAGGATGCGTTTAGAGTCATCGATATTATCGAGCATAATACGCAGGGTAAGACACTGCTTGGTAAGCCCAAGCAGTGGCATATTTACGCCGTTGTTGCTCAGAAAGTCATTTGACTACTCCTTACAGGGCTAGTGGTTATCTCTCTCTAGGTTGCCACGAATCCCCCCCGCCATTGCTTCCATAAACGTGCGTACTCTGGCTACACGGCGTAAGTCTGGGTGGGTGAGCAGCCATAGTGGAGTGGTCAGTGTTTCTATGGGGGCGCTTAGCCTTAGGAGTGCTTCATCGGCATCACCGAGATAGCAGGGGAGTACTGCAATCCCCGCCCCGTGGCGGACAGCGGATTGCATACCGAGCATGCTGTCTAGCTTGTAGGCGGCGCTTTTATCCATCATCCACTTTTCAAGTGCTGTATCGCCTAGATGAACATCCGGGCCTATCCAAGCTTCTTTTTGTAGTGACACTGGGTCTAGCGGCAGAGGGGTGTTTAGAAGGAGTGGGGCGTTTTGCCAAAGCGCCTTTTGTCCATAAATCGCCAGGTTGATATCGCTTACTCTGCGGCCTACGAGGGTTTCCGGTGGCTTACGGGTAGGGCGAATAGCGATATCGGCCTCACGCCGCGATAAACTTTGAAGCTGGTTGGAGATAACCACTTCCAGCGTGATATCTGGGTAGTGCTGGCGAAAATTTGCCAGTAGCGGTGAGAGTAGCCCTGCGAAAAGTGTGTCAGTGGTGGTAATTCGCAAGCTGCCGGTGAGGGTCAAATCCTGCCCAATAATGCGGCGCTCGGCGCCGTTGACTTCGCTCTGCACGCGTTTGGCTGAAGCGGTCAAATCATCCCCCGCCAAGGTCGGTGTATACCCTGTGCGGCTGCGCTCGAAAAGAGTCACCCCCAGTCGCTGCTCCATATCACTTAAACGCCTAAAGACGGTGGCATGACTGATACGCAGCGCTCGGCTGGCGCCGGATAGCGATCCTGTTTCGGCAATCGCTAGCACAATTTGTAGGTCGTCCCATCTTATTTGCTGTTCATTCATGCAAACCTATCTCTTATTTTTAGCCAATGTTTGATCGTATGTGAACAGGTTAGTCTGTCATCAAACCAATCAACAGGGGAGATGCAGTATGAATGTATTGGTTGTCTTGGCTCATCCTGAACGCCAGTCGTTTAATGGCGGCTTAGTGGATATCGCGGTAAAACAGCTAGTAGATGCTGGGCACTGCGTTGAAGTGGATGACCTCTATGCCGAGCAGTTTGACCCGGTGGAGCGCACTGAGCTCTATCCGTACAAAGCGGTGGATGAGGACTATTTTTACCCTCTTAACGAGCAACGTGCTCACTACGAACAAAATACCTTGGCGCAGGATGTTCAGAGGGAACTGGCACGGCTGGAGTGGGCAGATTTGGTGATCTTCCAATTCCCTTTATGGTGGCACGCCCAGCCCGCCATTCTGAAAGGTTGGTTTGATCGTGTGCTGGTATATGGCGGACGCTATACAAGCCGCATGCGTTACGATCGCGGCTACTATCGTGGCAAGCGAGCAATGCTATCGGTAACCACCGGTTCACCAGAAAAGGCGTTTCAGCCCTTTGGCCGCGCGGGCAATATGGTTCATTGGCTATGGCCTATTCATTCATCGTTGTACTACGTTGGCTTTGAGGTGTTGGCTCCCCAGGTTAGCTATGGCATCCAGGGCGGTGGTATTCGCTATCAAGAGGAGACCGAAATCATTGGCCACTTAGAGGCATGTAAAACGGCTTGGGCTTCCCGGGTTGTAAGTTTGGATGCCGAGTCACCCATTCCCTTTACGGGCTGGAATGACTGGGACGCTGATGGTGTTTTAGACCAAACAGCGCCGCTGCGCTGGCGGCTAAATTGATCTCGCTATTAACTAGCGTCGCTAACGGAGTGTCCACAACTTGCCAGTAAATCATTGGCTCGTTCACGCAAGGCATCCTTCAACGCCGTTGGCTGCAGTATGGTGAACCGAAACGGGAGCTGTGCCAGCCAACTGGCAAGCCATTCGAAGCTGTCGGTTTGAGTATTGATGAGCAGACCGCTTTCCACCTGTTCGAGGTGGCTTGCGCACAGAGCCTGGAAACCGAATACCGCATTAGCCGTGGGGAGGTCGGTGTGGAGTATTAGTGACACCTCATAGGGTTGGCTCCAGGACGACAAGCTGTCACTTAAAAAATCTGCTGCATCGAAATTGGCTGGGCGGATAAAGGTATCGCACTGAAGCTGAACATTGCTGATACGATCCAGACGAAAGGAGCGCATAGCCCCCCGCAGATGGCATAAACCTGCGACATACCAGCGTCCCAGTTGAAAGACCAAGCCGTAGGGGTCAATCCTACGCGCTATTGGTTCCTGCTGTGGAGAGTGGTAGATAAGCCCCACGGTTCGCATGCTTTCTGTGGCTTTGGTCAGCGTTTCAAGGGCTCGGTTATCGAGGCTGGGCGCACCCCGAGGCAGGATTACCCGAGTGGTATCACTGACACCCCGCATGCGGCTCTTAAGGTTGGCGGGCATCACACGCTCAAGTTTCGCCTGAGCACTGGCAATGGCTGGTGCTGCCTCCGTAAGGCCAAGTTGGTGGGCGGCTAGCAACCCCAGGGATATCGCGAGGGTCTCGTCGTCGGTAAACATCATGGGGGGGAGTTTAAACCCAGCCAATAATCGGTAGCCGCCATAACGTCCCTGCTCGGTCATAATCGGCACGCCCATGTCTTCCAGTAGCGTAATGTAACGGCGGATGGTGCGCCGGTCGACGCCGAGGCGTTCCGCTAGTTCGGCACCACCCAGCTGTCCATGAGCCTGCAATAATTCAAGCACAGCAAGCACGCGTGTTGTGGGGTTCGCCATGCGGCCTTCCTCCTGGAACGAGTTTTGAAGCCTGAATTCAAGCATTGCAGACAAATTAAATTATTGCGTTTATATAGGACAAGTTCTCACCTATTTACAAATTAACCTGATCTCGCAGTAGCTCACGTCATCTGAAGCATTGGCGGAAGAAACATTGACTGAAGAAGTGACTGAAAAAGGAGATCAGCATGTCAGAACTAATTTTTTACACTCACCCTATGTCCCGTGGCCGCGTAGTGCGCTGGATGCTAGAAGAGCTGGGTATTTCCTACGTCACAAAGACCATGGAATACGGCACTGAGATGAAGAGCCAGGAATACCTAGCCATTAACCCCATGGGTAAAATACCGGCGATTAGGCATGGCAACATCGTCGTCACCGAGGTGGCGGCCATCGTTGCCTATCTTGCAGATCAGTTTCCAAGTAAAAAACTAGCGCCGCCGCTGGAATCACCTGAGCGCGGTGCTTACTATCGCTGGCTGTTTTTCATGGCCGGTCCCTTTGAAATGGCCACCAGTGCAGTCGCCTATGGGTGGAACATTGATGACAGTAACGCCCAGGCCGTTGGTTGTGGCCATATAGACGACAGTATTAATACCCTGGAAAGGGCGCTGGAAACGTCGCCGTATATCTGTGGCGATCAATTCACTGCAGCGGATATCGTGCTCAGCAGCTATCTCTGGTGGGGGATAATGCAGAAAAATATTCCGCCAAAAGAGGTATTCAAAGAGTACATAGAACGCACGGAAAGCAGGCCTGCCGCTAAACGCGCGAATGCAATAGATGACGAGCTGGCTACGAAAATGGAGCCTGTTTCATTCTAACGATCTGGGTTACTGCCCTGGCCGGTGATGTTGGCGGGCTGGGGCTTTAGCGTATAGGCGACAGTTGATAGCATGTATTCCAGATCATTTGACTCACCGCTGTTTTAGAATCTGACTCTGTTGCTGCTCTATTTATGAACGCAGCGAAGTTCTGGGGTAGGCTGCACCTATATTTGTATTATCAAAGGCCTTACACCCAATGAGTACCCCGAGTCACCACTTTTCAGATGCTGAGAAGCGCGGGCTATACCGCGCTATTTATGAACGGCGTGATGTGCGTTCACAGTTCTTACCCGACCCGATTGCCCCCGAGATTCTGGCCAAGCTTTTAAAGGCAGCCCACCACGCTCCCTCGGTAGGCTTTATGCAGCCCTGGGATTTCATTGTGATCGAAAGCCGTGAGGTGAGGGCGGCGATAGTGGCGATGTTCGAGCGAGAAAACCAAAAAGCCGCTGAGCGGTTTGAGGGAGAACGCAAGGAGCGTTACCAGGGCTTGAAACTACAAGGCATTTTAGAAAGTCCGATTAACCTCTGCATTACTTGTGACCGCAGCCGGGGAGGCCCCCATGTGCTAGGGCGCAATAGCATTGTGGATACCGATCTATTCAGCACGTGTTTAGCCGTGCAAAACCTCTGGCTGGCAGCGCGGGCAGAGGGCATTGGCGTTGGCTGGGTGAGTATTCTCGATCAAGATCAACTGAGTACGGCGTTGAAGTTGCCTGAACATGTTTATCCATTGGCTTATCTTTGCCTTGGCTACGTCAGCGAGTTTTTAGATCAGCCCGAGCTGGAAGCAAAAGGGTGGCGCTCTCGGCTTTCATTAACTGAATTGGTGCACTGTGATGGCTGGGGCGGTTCGTTGACAGAAAGCCCACTTCTAACTGCCTTAGAATAATCGAGGCTCAAGGAAAGGAGCAACACACTCATGTTGAATAGAAAGGCTAGCGCACCTCGGCACGTGAAAGGCACTGTGGGGCGGTCACTGGTCATAACGCTGACATTTTTTGCGCTACTGGCCGTTGCGGTCGTCATCGAAAAGCTACCTATGTGGTTGCTGTTCATCTACCTAGCGGTCAGTGTGGTGACATGTCTTACTTATGCGGTAGATAAATCCGCTGCACAAAAAAACGCGCAGCGGATTTCCGAAAATACCTTGCATGTGTTGTCACTATTGGGCGGCTGGCCTGGGGCAATGGTTGCACAGCAATGGCTTCGCCACAAAACACAAAAGCGCGCTTTCAGGCGGGTATTCTGGATGACGGTGCTGATCAACCTGGCGGCGCTCGTTAGCTGGGCATGGGCATAATTTGTGAATGACTTATTCTGTTAACGTTTATCTCCTACGCTAATAGCAGACTGCTTTTTACGCACCGATAAAGGCAACGCGATGAGCCATGCACTAACCGGGCATAACCGCCCACAACAAGTGATTGAGGCAATTCAGCAGGTGAATGCGCCGCTCAATGCAGCGCACCGCCAAGCAAAGTACGCCAAAATGGCCGTGTCTCCCTACCGATTCTTTCGTGGAACTAATCACTTGTATTGGCAAGACGTTTGGCACGACTGGCGCTTTGCGCTATTCGGTGGATGGCCTACTACCCAAACGTGGCTTCAAGGCGATGCGCACGTTTATAACTTCGGCGCCTATGGTCACCACGATGACCAAGTGCGCTACGGTATGGATGACTTCGATGACGCGTTGATAGGTGACTATCAATACGATGTATGGCGGCTGGCGATCAGCGTGGTACTGGATAGCCGTGAAAACGCCGCGTTAAGTTCTAAAGCGACGGATAAAGCGCTGAAAAAGCTGTTAGAGGGGTACATCCATACGCTAGCTGTTTATAGCCAAGAAACTAATGAAAAAGATACGCTGGCTAAAGAGCAGCCCATTGAGGCGGTGACTCTGGATAGCGCCAAGGGACCACTGAAGGCCTTCATGGGTAACGTCGCTGATAAGCAGAGTCGGGCGCGTATGCTGGAAAAATGGACAACCCTCGATAGTCAGAAAGGGCGCATGTTCGCTGAGCGCTCTGGGAAACTTGCGAACTTACCAGCAGATGTCGCTAGCCAGCTACGCCGTTTGATTGAGCAAGAGTATCAACAGACGTTACAGCACCCGATCAAAGAGAGTGACCCAAAACACTTTCGTGTAAAAGACACCGTTCGCCGACTTGATGCGGGAACGGGGTCGTTAGGTGTAGAGCGTTATTATGTTTTGATTGAGGGTGGCGCGGATCATGAACACGACGACGTTATATTAGATGTTAAAGAACAAGTAACGCCGGAAGCTTATGGCTTGATGAATAAAGCCCAGCAACAGGCATGGCGAAAGCTATTTCCTAATGAAGGCATTCGCCATGCAGCGGCATTTCATGCCATTGCCGAGCACCCCGATGCCTACTTGGGTTGGCTGACCATGAATGGCAAAGTGTTTTCGGTTCGGGAGCGCTCTCCGTTTAAAAAAGATGTGCCTACTCACAAGCTTTCAGGGGGGAAGTCTTACCGGAAATTAGCGCGCCAATGGGGTGAAATTCTCGCACGTGAACATTTGCGCGGTGCTCAGGCGCTTCACCGTGGTCAGTCAGCACCCTTTGCCAACGCGGTATGCCAACGTTTAGAAGGTCGCGAAGCGCAGTTTATTGAGGTAGTGACGACCCTGGCAATTGCCTATGCCGACTGCGTATCCCAGGACTATAAGGTGTTCGTAGAGCACTTTTTGAAGGCAGATTCTGCTTAACAAGCTACGCCATTAACGTTCATAGTGTTTGCCGTTTACCGAATAAAAAGCCTTGATCTTCAAGAGAGTCTTCCCAAACAACACAGCGGTTTCGCCCGCTGTGTTTTGCTTGATAAAGTGCCTCGTCGGCAAGTCGTAGCAATTTCCTGGGGTCTTGGGTGTGATCAGGGTAAGTGGCCACCCCGCAGGAAAGCGTGATTTGCCGGAGCGGTATATCCTGATGAGCAAATGCCGTTTGCGAGATGGATATTAGCAGTGCTTTTGCTCTGGATTCGGCAACAGTTCGCGATGTGGCAGGCAGCAAGGCAACAAACTCCTCCCCACCAAAACGACAGATGACGTCGAGATCGCGTAGATGCTGTCGCAGCAACTGTGCAATTTCCACCAGTACAGTGTCTCCTGCATCATGACCAAAATCGTCGTTGATCTGTTTGAAATAGTCCACATCCAGCATAAGTACAGAGAGTTGGCTGGTAGGCTGCCGTACTCGCTGGCACTGGTGCTCAAATGCTGAGTCGAAGTGACGACGATTATGCAGGCCCGTCAATGGATCTTTGCGGGATAGGCTATCTAACTCCTGAACGAGTCGGTCAAGATCAGCGGTACGGGACGCTACTTGTTGCTCAAGAGTTTCATTGGCAAGGGCAAGTTGTTGTTGAGTATGGCGATAGTGCCACAGAAAAATAGCAGCGTTAGCGACTGCGAAAGCTAATGTGCCATAGCTTAATGGCACGCTGCGCCAGGCTATAAAACCATGGGCAACGGCCATGTCGGCTAACAGCAGTGGGGCGAAAAAAGTAAAGCTCACCACTAGTAGCCGCTGTTCCACATTCAGCCATTGAAAGCGTATGAGTGCTAGCACCAACATGACAGGGAGCGAGATGGCTAGCATGACATCAAAGATGGGGAAAGTAAGCGAAAGGCTGATCACGCCCAACAGAACTAACCCCATGGCGAAAACGAGGTATAGCAGATGGGTAACCCATAGCCGTGTGATCCAGCGTTTGGCCGTGCCTTTCAGCCAGTCGCTGAGCAATAAGCCTAATGCCACTGGCAGTGTATAGTAGCTGCCTGCTCGCAACATGTCCCAGCCCAGAGCGCACTCGGAAATTAGCTGGCGAGCAGGGGTTTCAGCAAGCAACATCAACCCTGACGCATAGGCAAACAGCGCAATGGCACCAAAGCCTTGGCGTTGTGGCCCTATCAACGCGAAAATAGTTGCCAGAATTGCTAGCACTAACACCAGTGCACTCACGCCAAGGTCTTGAGCGGAGTCGTGAATAACCTGATTGAGTACATCACTACGTTCCATCACTTGCACTTGGCCCCATAGACCAATGCTGGTGTAGTCAGAGTAGAAGCGAAAAGTGAGTTGTTGCCCGGCAGCATTATCGGGTAAGTCGATCATATGCCAGGGCCAACCTGCAAAACTCCCCTTACCCTGAGCGTCAAACTCACCGTATTGGTAAATAAGGTTGTCACCTAGATAAACCTGTCCGATAAGATTCATGCTAGTGATAAAGAGAACGGGATCGTTCCAGTCTCCGGCGGGCAGCGTTGTGCGTAACCAGAGATGTTCGCGCCCCTCGCGGCCAGGCGGGTTAAATGGAGAATCAATCGCCTGCCAATCGCTTGGGTTGCTGTGTAGCCATAGAAAGCGGTTATTTGAATCCTGCGGAGAGTCGCCCCAGCGATACTCCCAACTTGGCAGGGGTTGTGGCGGGTAAGCAGCGCAAAGCCCACTTGGAAGCATCACAAGCGTGGTCAGTATTAGGAGCAACTGAGTGTAATGACGTATGGCAAGCCAACGAGGCAGCATGATGAACGTCTAATCTCCTGATTATGATCCTTCTTCTAGTAAGTACTTCAATCAAAGCCTGCGAGTTGATTGAGGCGCACATGAGGCAAGCAGCAAAGATTCTTCCCAGTTTAACTAAAAATATGCCTAAGGCGATGGTAGTTTCGTCAACGTTACTAAATGTTGCTAGAGAGTGACAGAGGGAGCTGGGCCCCTGTTGGCCCAGCCTTGGTAGGTTTTGCGTCGCTGATAGGAATAGCTGATAGACGCAATTGGTAGAAATAGTAACTAGCGTAGTATTATTAAAATCATACTTTTTAAGTGGATGCGGCGCCGCCGACGATGCCGCTGCGCAAACTGCTCTCGCTGCTGTTGCGATTTTTGAGATGGTTGGCGACGGTATCTTCAGGCGATCCTGCCATTTCACGGAACATGCCCATTGACCCCAGTAGAGCAGAGGACTCGTAAGGTACGAATACCCGCTCACCCTCTTTCGCCATGTTGGGCAGCCCTTTGATATAGCTTTGACCAAGTAGGTAACCCACTACGGTACGCTTGTTCTCTTCGCTATCGCCGATGGCACTAAGCACGAGTTTGATGGATTCCTGCTCACCTTGAGCGCGTAAAATCGCCGACTCTTTATCACCCTGGGCGTTAAGAATGGCCGACTCACGCTGGCCTTGAGCCATTGCAATGGCTGCAGACTTTTCACCTTCTGCTTCTGTCACTGTCGCGCGGCGTTTACGTTCAGCAGCCATCTGCAGGCGCATCGCAGACTCTACCTCTTCTGGCATGGCGATATCCTGCACCTCTACCCGGGAGATTTTGACACCCCATTTGGAAGCGGGCTCTTCCATCGCTGCCTGGATTTCATTGTTAACTTCGGCACGAGACTCAAACAGCTTATCTAGTTCCATCTTACCGACCACTGAGCGAAGCGTGGTTTTGGCCAGAACCTCGACTGCTTGGCTCATATTCTCTACTTCATAGACAGCTCGTTTAGGGTCGATAATTTGATAGTAAAGCGCACCATTGATTCTCACGGTGACGTTATCCGTGGTGACGACCGGCTGGCCAGGAAAGTCCATGACCGTTTCACGGCGATCGATGCGTGTTTCATCGCTGGTAATCGCTGTGTAATCTTCGCCCATTTTGCGATAGCGCAGCATTGTGATTGCGCGTGGTTGTTCAATAAACGGAATAATGATGTTGATGCCGCTTTCAAGTACGCGATGAAACGAACCTAGTCGCTCAATCACCATCACTTCTGACTGGCGAACAATGACCAATCCTTTCGAGATGATGAGCACGCCAATAACGACAATAATCAGACTGATGAGCAGGCCTGGGCTAATTGATAAATCCATGAGGTTATTCATGCTTATGGCTCCTTGCGTGGGGAAATTGCATCCTGAGGGCTAGCATTTTCTGGGGGTGTCAGCGTCACTAAGGCCGTGGTACCCTCAAATCGCTTAAAGATGACTCGGGTGCCTGGTGGCAATTCGGTATCACCGCTCTCGATGACACGCAAACGGTAGAAATCACCGTTCACTTTAATGCCGGTGGCGTTGTCAAAGTCGCGAACCAGTGTTTTGTAATGGTTACCTTTTTCAACGCCCGTGCCGGTTGTGCCGTAGGCCACACCTTTGGGCGAAAAGCGCGGACGAATAACCATAATGCCTAAAGGCACTAAGACACCCGCGAAAATTCCCATACTAAGTAACTGCCACGGCAGTGATAATCCCAGTGCTGTGACCGCCGCGGTCAGCGCCGCAGCAACTCCCAGTGCAAGCAGTAACATTGCGCCAGACGTCAATTCTGCGAGACTCAGCAGCAGAGCAATCACCAGCCAAGTATAAGCAGGGTTCCAGTCCATGTGTGCTCCTTGCAGTCTATGGATGAAGCTGTTCACTAGCGTAACCTACTCGGCGTATATTGGCCTGTGTACTGCGTAACAGCCACTGTTTAGTGGCCTCATCCTCTCGTTGATGACCTGAATACGCAGTGGAGTGCTATCCTACTTGCCTTACTGAGCATGTCTCTAAGGAGAGTCGTGTGTCGGGTGTGATTTATTGGTTAGATATGGCGGGTGTCATCGTATTCGCCTTGTCAGGGGTGATTTTAGCCTGTCGTTCGCGAATGGATCCCTTCGGTATGCTGGTGTTGGCGGCGGTGACCGGTATTGGCGGCGGCACACTCAGAGAGCTGGTGTTGGGCGTTCGCCCGGTATTCTGGGTAACTGATCCGACCTATTTGTGGGTGATATTAGCCACAGTCGGCGTGTCTTTGGTGGGGTTTCACTATATTCATCGCCTTTCTCGGGGCTTTTTGCCTGTCGCTGATGCGTTTGGACTGGCGCTATTTACTGTCATTGGCACCCATGAAGCACTGTTGCTGGGCACATCAGGCGTTGTGGCGGTGTTAATGGGCATGATGACCGGCGTGGCGGGGGGCATGATCCGTGATGTGTTAGCCCAGCGGGTGCCCATGGTGCTCCGTGAGGAGATCTACGCCACGGCAGCCTTGGCGGGGGGGATTGTGTATGTGGCGCTCGATGCATTAGAGGCGCCGCTAACCGTTGCGATTGCCGCTGCATTAACGGCGACACTCGGATTGCGCCTAGCGGCGATTCACTGGCGCCTGGCGCTACCGGTATTTGCCTGGGTTACCCTACCACCGAAAACGCAAGATGAGGCTTCGGCACCGCTATCAACCCCTCAGAAAGCTAAAGAGCGGGTACGCATGATCCGGCGAGAGCGTAAAAAACGTTAGCTGGGTGGCCTTCCTTTCGCTATAACGCTAAAGGAAGGCGCGCTTATTCTTTTCTTTTTTCGTCGCTATCTTCTCTTTCGCTCACTTTCAAAACGCATTTGCTTCTCGCCAGCGATCAAACCAGCGTCTTGGTTGCAGTACCTTTAACGAGGGTTCGCTGTCGATCAGCTCTACACCTATCCCTAATGCGCCAAGGTGTGCATAGAGCGCGCCATTGGCGCTTTTTTCAGCCAAGGTGACATCGGAAAGCAGTAAAAGCGGTCCGCCGCTAAGCGTGAGATCATGTAGGCGTATGCGTTCGCCGTTGATCTGCAGCTGCGCGCTACCGTTAATGTCATGCACGTTTAATAACCGTCCCAGCCAATCACTTTGTCTGGCGCGGGCGAGAAAGAGCCGGGCCAATAGCCCAGTGTCGCGCATGCCAAGGCGCAGTTGGCTGGTTAAACGAATAGGATCATCCCACTCAAGTTGTGCTTCTTCCATCGTGAGCTGCACCCACCAGCCAGCATCCTGTGTGCCTTCCGCGCTTTGCCGAAAGACGTTTTCAAGACGTAGAAACGAGTCATTGGCGGTGAAGCGCCGTGTTTCTAAATCACCTTCGGTGAGCTGCAGATGTAATTCAACATCGCCCTTAAGCTGTTGATCAAGTAGCGCTAGTTCGGCACCAAATGCACGTAGTGTCATGTCTCCCTGGGCGGTAAGCCCCTCCAGCAGCCATTCGCTGGTTAGGCTAGCTTGGCCGCCCAATAAGGTAACCCCGGCATTTTCAGGTAGGTAGTGGTTATAGCGGGTGAAGTCGGGCACCTCCGTAATAGGCAGCGCGATGCGGGTAGTGAAGAAATCGGGCTCTGGCGACTCCAGCACGTCACTGAAACGTTCAGTTTCGGTCGTGAGGGCAAAGTGGCGGCCTTCCAAGTGGGGGCGGTCATCGTCCTGGCGCATAAGCGCAAAGTGTGGAATGCCTAGTGAAAGCTGGGCCTGCTCAGACGTGTCGAGCTGGGCAGTCAGTTCGCCGCGCCCAGTAGCGACGTAATCTAAAAATGCCACCTCAAGCTGATTGGCATTCACTCGTAGGCGGGTGGGGGCAAGTAAGCGGTCATTACCAAAAGTCCCTTGAGCGAACAGTTGGCCGTTACCCGCAATTGCCAAGCCATGGGCGTCGGGTAAAAAGGTATTTAAGAACCCCAGTCGCTGAACGCTACCTTCGAGTGAAAACTCGCCACTGAGCGGTTTATCCTCATCACCGTTGCTGTCGCTGCGCTGAAAACGGCCGTCATTGAGCACTAAAATACTCTCTAATCGCTCGTTGGTAGACTGCGTATCCGCCACTTGCCAGCGTAGGCGTGAACCGCTGATATCAAGCCTTGTGCCATCAAGAGCGGCTTGGCGAATGGCTAACCTAAGCTGTGCGTCGCTTTCCAGTACGCCGTTCTGTTCAGTGTGTTGCCAGCGGGTGGCTAGTTGCTCTCCTGTTAAAAAGATCTCACCGCGCATTTGATCGGTGGTGAAGTCGAGCTGCCCACGGCTAGTCGCTTGGCCGCTAAGCAATTGCAATGGGGCAGGGTCGGGCAGGGCGGCTTTAAGATAAGTTTGTAACACGCTAATGTCGGGTAACCGCGCGGACTGCCAGGTTAGGCGGGCAGTGGCGTTTTCTCGCGCTAGCGCTGGGTTCAGTGGGCTAAGCGCATTCAACGTAATGGCCGCGTCCGCCATCAACGTTCGCTGATGGTGGCTAAGGGTGGCGTCAGTGAAGGTGAGTGTCGCGTCTATTGTCTCTTCGTTCGACAGTTGTGCGGCCAACGAGCCGCTTCCTTGAGCCGTGAAATCAACTAAATTAGCCGCAAGTGTTGGTGCTTGAATCGCTAAAAAGGCGTCATAAGGCTTGGCGTCACGAAGCGTCACGCTAGCTTCAATTTGACCGTTACCTTCAAGCCGAACCCCTTGGCCGTCAAAGGTGTGTGCCAGATAGCGATCAAGCATGTCCAGACGAGTGACGTCGCCCTGTAGTTCCAGCGAGGCGCCAGTGGGCAGGTCTAGCTGGTCTAGGCGTTGATTGGGCATGCTGGTCGCTAGGTGAAGTTGCGTATTGGAGGCATAAGGGTGGGTATCCGCCAAGACGACATTGATGAGTTGCGTTGAAAAGTTGAGCTCATTGTCTTCTACCGCCAAACGCACGGCGCCTTCACCAATGGCGGTGTGGAGCGGAGGCGGTGTTTCTGCAACCAACCAACGCAGGTTGTCTGTTTCCCGGGGTTGCAGGCGCTGTTCGTTCACCGCTAAGCGCAATTCGGGGGCATTTAAGGTTAGCTCGCTACCACGCTGTAGCTTGCCATCGCTTAGGTTAAGTTCACCCGTTAAGTTGCCGTGACCATCAAGTGTCAGCCAGGGCAGCGCTTCTAGGTAGGGCATAAATACATCCCAGGCATCTGCCTGCGCCGCGATGGTCAGTTGTGCAGACAGGGCGCTGAGCAGTTCAGCGGTAAGCGCTTCGCGGGGAATTTGCGCGGTAGTAACACTGTTCAGGGAGGCATCTGCGCGTAACTGGATATTTTGTACTAACGAGGCTTGGTCGCTAAGGCGTATTAGGTGACCTTGGCTGATATCCAACGACACACTTGGAACGGCTAATGCAGCGCGACTTAACTGGGTATCCGCCACCTGCAGTTGGCCTTGTGCCTCGAGAGCAATATCGCCTATGGTCAAGCGGCGAAGCCCGTTGGCATCGAGTGCCTGTATGTGCAGCTCGCCGCGCAGAAGTGCTAGTAACGACAGCGAAAGCGTTGCACGTTGGGCTTCAACGGATATCGGTAAGCTGTCGTCCTCCCGTGCCAAGTAAAGGTTCTCTACCTCCCAGCGTCCTGGATGCAGACTGTTTGCATTCGTCCAGCGCACTTCGACCCCCTCAATCTGAGACAGCCGTTTGGGTAGCCATTGACTATTTAGCAGCCAAGTACTGCCAAGTACCCATACTAATGTCGCTACCAAAGCGCTTAACAGCGTGATTATCAGGAGGCGGAGTAGACGTTTTGACCTAGGGCTCTCTTTTGGCATACGGGCTTCCTTGCAGATGACTCCTGTCGGCGCGTGTTTTATGGCATTATGCGCGTCGTGGGGCCGTAATGGGTTTTCGATTTCAACGCTAGGCAGGCAGCAAAGCCATGTTCAAGGATTTTTACGCGCAACGCGGAGAGTATGTTGTGATCTCTGCTGAGCAGGCCAGCCGTTTCGCCAAAGGCGTGGCCGGCGATTACAACCCGATTCACAATCCAGATGCGCGCCGTTTTTGCGTACCTGGAGACCTGCTATTTACACTGGTGCTGGTGAAGTTTGGGTTGTCGCGACAAATGGAATTTCGCTTCACCAATATGGTGGGAGCTGACACTCCTCTCAAGTTTAGTGAAGAAGCGAATGGTGATCTACTTGTCTGTGATGAAGGGGGCAAGTGCTACCTGCAGGTGACGCGTGGCGGAGAGGTAACTCACGATGAAGCGGCTGTTGAAGCGTTTGCCCGCTGCTATGTGGCGTTTTCAGGTAAAAATTTTCCTCACTACTTAAAGCCTTTGATGGAGCAGCATGGGGTAATGTTTAACCCCAAGCGCCCCTTGGTTATTTACGACAGCATGGGGTTTTCCTTAGAGCGTCTAGACGGTTTCTCGCCGAACTTAGCCCTAACAAGCTCCTCGTTAGAGGTTCAAGGTAAGCGTGCCGATGCCTTACTTGAGTTTTCGATTGAGTCTGCTGGAGAAGCGGTTGGGGTGGGCTCGAAGAAACTAGTGGTTAGTGGCTTATGTGAGTACGACGCGACTGAAATGGCAGCGATTGTTGATGAGTTCTACCGCTTAAAGGCGGCTTACGAAGCAGTGTAGGTGGTGTCGTTGCGTTAGCGTAATGGTGGGTGCCATTAACGCTAACGCTAAGGTATTCTCAAAGCCTATCAATTAAAAAAACGCGCGAAGCGCTTTAGGCGCTTCCGCTGGATACAAGAGGCTTTGCATGAACCGTATCAAAACGCTTACGCTTGCCTGCGCAGCAGCTACGCTTGCCGTTTCAGCCATGAGTGCTCAGGCGCGGGATTTTCGTCTCGGTCTTATCACGCCCGCACAGCATCTATGGTCTACCGAGGCAGAAGCCTTTGCCCAAACACTGAACGAGCGCTCTGGTGGTGAGCATAGCGTTAGTGTTTTTCCAGCTCAGCAGCTTGGCAATGAAGCGCAAATGGTTCAGCAACTGCAAACCGGCGCGTTAGATATGGCTTTCTTGACGATTGCCGAAATTTCCAACCGTATTCCAGATTTTGGCGCACTATACGCGCCTTACTTGGTCGATGACGTTAATCACGCGGCACGGCTGTTGCGTTCTGACGCGGCTGGGGAACTACTCGAATTAATGCCACAAGAAGTCGGCTTAATTGGCGTTGGCTACGGCATGGTAGGCATGCGCCAAGTGCTCAGCCGTGACCCTATTGAAAGCGCCGACGATCTGCAGGGGCAGCGCTTACGTATTACCCCTTTCGAGCCCATTCGGGATTTCTATACGGCCACGGGTGCTGCCCCTGCGCCCATGCCGCTATTAGAAGTGTATGACGCGCTGGCTAACGGTCAGGTCGATGCCATTGATATGGATTTCGACTCTATTTTGATTTTGAAATTCTACGAGCAGGCGGAAAACCTGCTGATTTCTAACCATATGATGTTCCCTATGGTGGGCGTCGTGTCTGGGAGAGTATGGCGCGATCTTTCTGAACAAGATCGTGAGCTGATTGATACTGCGATGGCTGAGCATCTAGAGAACGTGCTGGTGGGTTTTGAAGAGAAGGATGCCGCTCAGGAAGAGGAAATTCGCGCCTTGGATATCAACATCGTTGAAGCGGATGCTGAGTTTTTCTCTGACGCCATTGCACAGTGGGAAAACATCTGGGCGCCTAAGGCACCTATGTTAGAAACGTTACGCGCCGAAGCTGACCGGTTACGTGACGAGTAATATGCTGCAACGTTTTTCATCAGGGCTTGCACGCTGTGAAGAGATTGCCGCCGCTGCTTTAGCGGCGGCGGTTACCTGTCTGATTCTCACCAATATTGCGTTTCGCGCGCTAGGTAGCCCGCTTTACTGGATTAGCGAGCTGGCGATTTATGCCATGATTTGGATGACCTTTTTGATAGCCGCCACGGTGTTTAAACGCCGCCAGGGGATAGCGGTCACGTTGCTGAGTGATCTGCTACCGCAAACCGGCCGGAAACTGATAGGTGTCTGGGTAGATGCCATGGTGCTGCTATTTGCCCTGCTGTTAGCGTGGCTTTGTTGGCGTTGGTATCAGCCCCTTGCACTGGTGCAAGCGGGGTTTGATACCCGTGCTTTTCAAGGGCAAACATTCAATTTTATTTACGCTGAAAACACTTCCACGCTTGGCATTAAAAAATTCTGGGCGTGGTTAATTGTGCCGTGGTTTGCATTTTCCCTTAGCCTGCATGGCTGGACGAATCTTATCCAGTCACTCAAACAGTGGCGAACGCCGACCCAAGCACCCACCGCCAAAACGCTACGCTAATCCTGCTTACCCTATTGACGGTACGTTTATGACGATTGCTGTTTTCTTGCTGCTGTTGCTCGGCGCTGTGCCCATTGCGCTAGTGCTGGCATTGACTGCCATGTGGTATATCCAGATGTCAGGCAATACGGTGTTGTTTGATTCGTATCCACAGCAGCTGTTTAGCGCCATTGAAAGCTATGGATTACTGGCGATTCCGTTATTTATGTTGGCGGGCGAATTAATGAATGAAGGCGGTTTAACCCGCCGTTTAATCGCTCTAGCGCGCATTTTAGTAGGAGGATTTCGCGGTGGACTCGCCTATATCAATTTAGTCGCCAACATGATGATGGCGGCGATTATTGGTTCGGCAGCCTCGCAAATTGCCATTATGTCTCGTGCAATGGTGCCAGCAATGGAGCAGGAAGGTTATGACAAATCCTACAGCGCAGCGATTACCGCCGCGGGTGGGCTACTGTCGCCGATTATTCCACCTTCCATGCTGTTTGTGTTGTTTGGCGTCATGGCCCAAGTGCCTATTGCGGAAATGTTTATTGCTGGGTTGTTGCCAGGGCTGCTTTTGGGAACCAGCTTTTTTATCGTGATTGCCTTGGTAGGTTTGGTTCAGCAGTACCCTAAAGGCCAGTGGCCTACTCGCTCTCAGGCGCTTCATGACCTGCTTTGGGGGCTGCCTGCACTGCTCATTCCCGTGATCATTATTGGCGGTATTTTGTGGGGGGTTGCCACGCCAACCGAGTCGGCTGCGCTGGCCTCTCTAGCGGCTTTAATCATGGGCCGCTTTGTCTACGGTGACCTGCGTTTAAGCCAGTTACCCCAGGTGCTAACGCGCACAGCGATTAATGCGGGGTTGGTCATTATGCTGATTGCCGCCGCTGGCGTGTTTGGCTGGGTGGTGATTTATGAGCAGCTTCCGCAAATGGCCGCCGCATGGATTGCCGCGTTGACCAGCGACCCCTTCGTGTTCTTGCTACTGGTGATTGGCGCACTGCTGTTAGTGGGAATGGTGATTGATGGCATTGCGGCGCTAATCTTAGTGGTGCCGATTTTAATGCCCATTGCCCAAAGCCAATTCGCTATTAGCCCCTATCAGTTTGGTGTAGTGGTGTGTTTAACCCTGGTAATGGGGTTGTTAACGCCCCCCGTAGGGGCAGGGCTGTTTATCGCTTCCTCAATGACCGGCGCGTCGCCGCTTAAAATATTTCGCTCGCTGCTGCCGTTTTTGCTAGCAACGTTAGTGACCCTTGTTCTTCTCGCCTGGTTGCCGTGGTTAACCAACGGGCTTATCCAGCGTTAATCGCTATCACACCCATTTCAACCTCTAGCAGAACTGATGTTCTCCACGGCGTTTATGATGCCTTTTAATGGCGGAACATCAGCCCCTGGCTGCTTGCTCAGCGCTGAGCTGGCTAACTCTTTATCAAGTGGCTAATTGACGTTTACGTCAACTTGCTGATATACCCTAGGGTTCATCTTTGCGTCTCATAACAAACACAACGTTGAGGAAGGAAGTCATGTCCGTTCGTGAAATCCCTATGTATATCGATGGCCAGCCAGTCATGTCACAAAGCCAGGATTGGCGTGATGTGGTCAATCCTGCGACTCAGGAAGTGGTTGCCCGTGTACCATTTTGTACCGCCGAAGAGGTGGAACGTGCGATTGCCAGCGCTAAAACAGCTTTTAAAGGGTGGCGTAAAGTGCCGCTTGGCAAGCGCATGCGCATCATGCTGAAACTTCAGGCACTGATACGCGAAAATACCGCTGAATTAGCCGCGCTAATCACCGAAGAGCACGGCAAAACTTTGCCTGACGCTGAAGGTGAAGTAGGGCGCGGTTTAGAGGTCGTGGAACACGCTTGTTCAATTACGTCGCTGCAGTTGGGTGAACTGGCGGAAAACGCCGCGAATGAAGTCGATGTTTACACCATGCACCAGCCGCTGGGCGTTGGCGCGGGCATTACCGCCTTCAACTTCCCGATTATGCTGCCCTGTTTTATGTTCCCGCTTGCCATCGCAACGGGAAATACCTTTGTCCTGAAACCGTCTGAGCAAGACCCTAGTTCCACCATGCGACTGGTTGAACTTGCCCATGAAGCGGGCGTCCCCGCCGGCGTTTTAAACGTGGTTCATGGCGGTCCTGATGTTGCCAACCAAATCGCCGACCATCAGGATATTAAAGCACTTTCGTTTATTGGCTCGACCCATGTGGGCTCCTTGCTTTACAACCGTGCCGCCGCCGCTGGAAAGCGTATGCAGTCGATGATGGGAGCTAAAAACCACTGCGTTGTAATGCCGGACGCCAACCGCAGTCAGGCGATTGATAGCCTACTCGGCTCGGCGTTTGGTGCTGCTGGCCAGCGCTGCATGGCTAACTCGGTTGTCGTGCTAGTCGGTGAAGCGCGAGAGTGGCTGAAAGATATTGAGGAAGGCGCGCGCAGCATGAAAGTCGGTCCTGGCACTCAGCGCGATGCAGACCTAGGGCCGCTTGTCTCACCACAAGCGAAAGAGCGCGTTGAACGCCTGATTTCAGCGGGTGAGAAAGAGGGCGCTAAGCTGCTGGTGGACGGCCGTGGTTGCACGGTAGAGGGCTATCCAAACGGCAACTTTGTTGGCCCAACTCTATTTGCCGATGTGACCGCTGATATGACGGTGTACCGGGAAGAAATTTTTGGCCCAGTGCTATGCGTGGTCAGTGTGGAGACGCTGGATGACGCGATTGCGTTTATCAACGCTAACCCTAACGGCAACGGTACGTCGATCTTTACCAACTCAGGTTGGGTAGCACGGCGCTTTGAAACGGATATCGACGTAGGCCAGATTGGTATCAACGTGCCGATCCCTGTACCCGTCGCTTACTTCAGTTTTACGGGTTCGCGAGCTTCCAAGCTTGGCGACTTGGGGCCGAATGGCAAGCAGGCAATTACCTTCTGGACGCAGACCAAAACGGTCACTGCCCGCTGGTTTGAGCCAGAAAATGTATCTAGCGGTATTAATAGCACTATTTCGTTGAGTTAATTGCACCATGGAGAAGCCCCGCGATAAGCGGGGCTTTTAACGTTTCGGCTTAAGTATTCTGAAATAACGGCAGGCTTCTTTTTAGGAGTTGGCCGATAGGGCCAAGCTGACTGGCGTGCATAACGAGAATGGTGGGGGTGGCCGTTTGCGTTTTTGCGTTGTGAGGAACTAACAGTGCAAATTCGCCTTCTTCAAGATGAAATTCATGCAGCTCACGCAGGCCATCAGGCGTTTCACACTGAGAGCAGCGGTAGTTATCATCTTCGCCATAAACTAAGCGATGATACATTTTGAAGAGCGTATAAATGGCTAAACCGCCTTTCAAAGCAGGCCAGCGGGCAGGTGTGCTGCGCAGCGTGTCAGAAACGATGATGCCATCGGCTTCTGCACTGGCGAATATGCTCGCCAGTGGTGCTGAGAGGAGCGGCGTGCTAGCGCTTAACGACGTCTCGTGTTCTTGAGGGTTCGGGGAGACCTCGTTAACCACTCGGTGGAAATCATCTAAAGAGGCAAGCGGGAAGTCCTTGTGCTTTAGATCACTTGGCTCGAAGCCGCCGTTTTCCCAGCCATGGATAACCCGGAGCGTGGCACGCGCGTGATGCATAGGCAGTGCCAGAAGGGTGTGCAGCATTATCCGGATATGCAGCTGACGCTCATCGGTGTCGTTTTTAAACGCGCAATAAGGGTCGGCAAAAAGAGTATGCAAGCGCCCAGGCGTATGCTCTTTGGCTTCGGAATAATGCATTTTGGTGTCCCTGTTAATTGCCGTTTGCTGCATTTACTGCACGGCTTATAGGTCATTGAATAGTTGAGAGTATGGACAGCGTTAGCCACGATTGAAAGTCACTTTGTTTAGTGTTTTGTTACCGAATCGCGTTATCCAACAGCATGATTGTTTAATCAAAACAAAAATTTAAAGCTTAATCAGCAAATGAGGTGTAACGATGACTAATCGACTTAGCCGTTTCCGTGTACCAGAAACGTTGGATGAACTGCCTGACGATGTTCGCGATGCAATATTAAAAGTGCAAAGCAAGGCGGGATTTGTGCCCAATGTGTTCTTAATGCTGGCGCATCGCCCTGAGGAGTTTCGCGCTTTTTTTGCTTATCACGATGCTTTGATGGAGCGTGAATCCGACACGCTGACTAAAGCTGAAAAAGAGATGATTGTTGTGGCTACCAGTGCTCGCAATCGTTGTCTCTATTGTGTTGTTGCCCATGGCGCGCTATTGAGAATTTATAGTAAAGACCCTTTAGTCGCTGACAATGTCGCTATCAATCATCTAGCGGCAGGGCTAAGCGAACGCCATCGTGTCATGCTGGATTTTGCATTGCACTGCGGGATTGAAGTTGGGGAGTTCTCTGCCACGTGGCAAACAACCTTAGAGAAAGTAGGTTTTACGCTAGAGGACTGTTGGGATATTGGCGCCATTGCTGCTTTTTTCGGCATGTCGAATCGATTAGTTACCATGACGGGTACGCCCCCCAATGAGGAGTTTTATTTGATGGGCCGCCTACCGCGTTAGCAGGATACAGACGCACATCTAGGCGTTACTCACGGATAAATTTTACTAACGCCCAGCCTTTACTAACGAGCCGCTTTCACCGAGGATAGCGTCTCCATTCACTGTCGCCAGGGGAGCCCGCAGCTGTTGGGCTGAGAATGCGCACTGCGCAGACCCTGGAACCTGATCCGGTTCATACCGGCGGAGGAAGTGCGACATGCCTTACCTAACGTCAGCCGTACTTGGTGCGGCGCTATTCTGTTTTGCTTTTCTGGGCCTGCGTGCACGTCATGTGCAGGGATCGCTTGATGACTATGTCACGGCACGAAATTCGCAAACCGCTTCCACACTTGGCTTCTCCTTTTTAGCCTCGGGAATGGGCGCCTGGATTCTGTTTGCGCCGCCTGAAATTGGTGCCTTTGTTGGTCCGTTAGCGTTGGCAGGCTATGCCATTGGCTCTGCGCTGCCGTTTATCGTGTTGGGGTTGTACGGACCAAAAATTCGTCGCGCATTGCCAGAAGGCAGAAGCATTGCCGAATTCGCCCACGCTTGTTACGGCAAGGGGGTGCGTCATTGGGTGCTGCTGGTGTCCGTAGCCTACATGGGCTGTTTTTTAGCAGCGGAACTGACGGCGATAGGTGCTATTACCGCACTGCTTTCCGATGTACCACCTGCACTAGTGATTATTGGCGTTGCGCTCACTACCTTGGTGTATACGGTGATTGGTGGGTTGCGCGCAAGCCTCGCAACGGATCGCTGGCAGGCATGGCTTTTGCTAGCCCTGTTATTGGCTGTGGGTAGCGTTGCGATTTGGCGGCTGCCAGCCATGCCGAATGACGCCGTCATGCCCTCTATTCCTATCGCAAGCGCGCTGAGTGTTGCCCTGACGCTTGTGATTGCGGTGACCGCCGCCAATCTTTTTCACCAAGGCTATTGGCAGCGTGTGTGGGCTGCTCAGGATGACCAGAGCTTAGGTCGAGGCGCTTGGCTAGGCGGCGGGCTGACCGTACTGGTTGTGATGGTGATCGGCGGTATCGGCATCATGGCCGCCATGAGCGGTGTTGCTTTGGGAGAGCCACCTATTCCTTTCTTTGCGCTGTTAACAGATGCGCCTGCCTGGGTGGCGTTACCTGCATTGGTGTTAGCAGTCACGCTAGTGACCTCAAGTGTCGATACGCTGCAAAACGGTATAGCGTCGCTGATAGTCGGGCGTGGCGGTGAACGACATGCAACATCTTTAACGACCGCACGTTGGATAACGGTCGCAATGATGGTGCCGGTGGTATTTATTGCCCTGCAAGGATTGTCAGTTCTACGGCTCTTCTTGATAGCCGACTTACTTTGCGCTGCCATCGTGGTGCCTGTGCTGCTTGGCCTGTGGCAACGTATGACGCCAGTGGCGGCGATTGGTGGCGGCATGGCTGGATTAGCAGGGGCAATACTGCCGGGGTGGCTAAGCCAGGGAAGCGTTACGGCTGGCATTATGGCGGCTACCTTTCCAGGCAGTATCCCAACGTTAGGGCCTTTTCTAGGGGCGTTACTGGCGTCTATTGTCGTCAGCGTTACACTGGCATACCTGCCTAATCGACGAAGCGTTAGGCCGTAACGTTAAGCCGTGAGCCAAATTAACAGGGACGATCATGATTCGCAGCCTACTAACGACATCAGAAGGCGATGTGCGCGAAGGCGATGAACGCCTCATTGATGACTGGCAAACGACGCCCGGTAGCCACCTATGGATAGACATGAAAGGTGAGCCTGAGGAGAGTGAACGCCAGCTATTGGAGCGTTTTGATTGTCATCCAATGGCAATTCAAGATGCCCACAAAGAGCGCCATCCGCCGAAAATTGAAGAGTTTGAGCACCATACCCTGATTATTTACCGAGGTATTTCATCTTTTGATGCTCAGCTAAACTTTGTGCCTCAGCAGGTGTGCCTCTTTATTGGAGAGCGTTTTCTAATCACGCTGCACGCTGGTGAGGCGCTTAGTATTGAACGGCTCTTTAGTGAGCACGGAAAAACACTGCTGGCGCTATCTCCCGAGCGTGTCGCGCTGAAAATTATGTACATCTCAGCAGGCTTCTACATCGATAGCTTACTGGAGTTTGAGAGTGAGCTAAGCGATATAGAAGATGAGCTTTTAGAGGCTGGTAATGATGTGCTGATGCGGAAAATCACCGCCTATCGTTCACGATTGGTAAAGATGCGCCGTATTTTTAGCTACCACAAAGGCATTACCCAAGAGCTTACTGCCTATGACTATGCCCATCTGCCACGCGGAGAAAGTGAAACGCTGCATGCCATCACGGATGTAGAGGAGCGCTTTGAGCGCCTATATACACTGACACAAATGTATTACGACATTTGCGGTGATCTCATTGATGGTTACATTTCGATTTCCTCTCACCAGCTAAATATCACCATGCGCGTATTAACGGTGATTACTGCCATATTTGTGCCACTGACGTTTATTGCCGGTATTTACGGCATGAACTTTGAGTACATGCCAGAGCTGCGCTATCAGTACGGATACTTTTTTGTTTGGGGAGCCATGCTGGGTATCGGAGGTTGTTTAATTTGGTTATTTAAGCGTAAAAACTGGTTTTAAAATGAGCCAGATGATCGCTGGTAGCGAAAAGTTGATAGTTGGTCATGTGGTTGGAGCGCTAGTGTGGCATCCTCGCAGTCGACCAATGACCTGCAAATAACCTGAGAGCTACTTTTATGACCATCATGATTATTGGCCTGCTGATTTTTCTTGGCAGCCATTCTGTGCGTATCTTTGCTGAAGACTGGCGTCAGCGACAGATTGTTAAACGCGGCGAAAACACCTGGAAGATTGCGTACTCCGTAGTGTCGGTGATTGGACTGGCAATTGCTATTTACGGTTTTGGCCAAATGCGCCTAGACCCTATCTACGTCTGGTTTCCCCCCACGGGCTTACGCCATGCGGTAGCACTGCTGATGGTGCCTGCCTTTATTATGCTGGTAGCAGCCTATGTGCCGCGTAATGCTATCAAAGCGAAGCTTGGTCATCCGATGATGTTGGCCGTAAAAATTTGGGCATTTTCACACTTATTGGCTAATGGACGACTGGGCGATATTGTCTTTTTTGCAGCATTTTTGGTGTGGGCTATTCTGGCCTTTAAGGCAGCCAAAAAGCGTGATCGCCTACATCCCGCTAAGCCAGTACCAACCTCGGCTCCCGCGACAATAGCCACCGTCGTGATTGGCTTGATAGCGTATATTTTGTTTGCTCTTTACCTACATGTGTTAGTTATTGGTGTACCTGTTTTTAGCTAGTGATTATTAATAAATATTAACGGCGTCAATGGTTTATATCCGTTGACGCCGTTTTTATTATTACTCTTGAGTGGCGGCGAAAGTTTGCTATTGTCAGCTAGGTTCATCCAACGTTTCACAACGGAGAAATTTATGGCCGAAGCTGTACCTCAAGTACCGAAAACGATGTCTGCCATGTTGTTAACAGGCCATGGTGATATAGATAAATTGCAGTACCGGCAGGATGTTATGACCCCTAAACCAGGGGCGGGGCAAGTGCTGGTTCAGGTAACAGCAACGGCCAAAAATAATACTGACCGGAAAGCGCGTGAAGGGCTTTATCCTACGAAAGGGAAAGAGGAGGTCACATCGTTTGCGATGGGAGGATCGCCCACACTGACATTTCCTCGTATTCAAGGGGCTGATATTGCTGGACGCGTGGCGGCAGTAGGCGAGGGCGTGGATGCTTCACGTATTGGAGAACGAGGCCTGCTCGATTTTAATATTTACGCTGATGAGCGTCGCGATATCAATCTGACGCCAGATTATTATGGCCACGGGGCTGATGGTGGCTATGCTGATTTTGTCGTCGTCCCAGCCGACCAGTTTCATCATGTTCCCAACCCTGAATTGCACGATGCAGAGCTTGCTGCGATGGGGATGTGCTCGTATCAGACGGCTTATCACATGATGACGTCTGCCAACATTGGCGCGGGTGAACGTGTGCTGGTGACAGGCGCCAGTGGCGGTGTCGGAACGGCGTTAATTCAGCTTTGTCGGGTCGTGGGCGCTATTCCTTACGCTGTCAGCCAGCCGGATAAAGCCGATGCGCTGCTGGCGTTGGGTGCAGAAGTCGTCATCGATCGGGGTGATTTATCGACGTTTGTTGAGCGTGTATTGGCGACCACTGATGGTAAGCCGATTGATGCAGTGATGGACTTGGTCGGTGGGCAGATGACCGATCTGTTTATCGATACCATGATTGTTGATATGCAAGGCCGTAGCAGTTATCCGCGGCTTTCCATTGCAGGTGCGAGTGGTGGCAATATCAGCGAGATTATGTGGACTCGCGTCTACTTGTACCAAGTGCAGATTTTTGGTGTTTCCCATGGCACTCGCGAAGAGGCTGAACAACTGATCGAGTGGATTCGCAGTGGGGCGCTAAAACCAGTGCTGCACGCGGCCTTTAAACTATCGGATCTACATAACGCTGAGCGCTACTTTGTAAACCGTGGCAGTAACTACCTGGGAAAAATAGTTATTGTTCCTGATGCGCAGTGGGAAACCCATGGTGCGCCGTTTGCCCTCACCACCGCCTAGGAGCAGTGCTAATGAAAAATCTGCATACGATTCAGCTGATGGATACTCATGCCGGTGGTGATGTTAGCCGTATTGTGACGGGGGGGATCGGTGTGCTTCCTGGTGCCACAGTACGCCAACAAATGGAGTTTCTGCGTGATGATGCCGATGGTTTGCGACGGCTGTTGCTAGAAGAGCCGTATGGTATTCCGGAGATGTCGGTAGATCTGTTGGTGCCTTCCTCGCATCCGGACGCCGTCGCGGGCTATATCATTATGGAGGTCATGGGCTACCCGATTTATTCGGGTTCTAACACGCTGTGTACAGCCACTGCTGTGTTAGAAAGTGGGCTGGTCCCCAAGCAGGAAGGTATTCAACGCTTTAAACTGGAAGCACCCGCAGGCTTGGTGCAAATTGAAGCGAAGGTGAGCAATGGGGTAGTGGAGTCTGTTACCTGTGAAGGCCTG
This sequence comes from Halomonas sp. MS1, assembly GCF_024182575.1. Lineage (NCBI taxonomy): Bacteria > Pseudomonadati > Pseudomonadota > Gammaproteobacteria > Oceanospirillales > Halomonadaceae > Halomonas > Halomonas sp. MS1. The sequence continues at coordinate 174,314 of NZ_CP098926.1, read as the reverse complement.
CCAAGCTATATCGACACCTATCGCGATACGATTCAAGTTCCTGAACTTGGAGCAATTACCTACTCAGTCGCTTACAGCGGTGGCTTTTATGCCTTGGTAGATGCCGAAGAGTTAGGCTTCAAGCTAGTACGCAGTGAGGAGCAGGCGCTTGCCGCTTGTGCTTATAAAATTGTTGAGGCGATCCAAGCGCAGCGCGGCTTTTCCCATTACACCCTGGGAGATGTAGGGCCATTGCCGTTTTTACATTTTATGGGGCCGGAAGAAAAAGTAGCTGAAGGCTATATTCGCTCGCGTTCAACAACGTATGTACATCCTGGTGTTATTTGTCGTAGCACCACTGGCACGGGCACCTCAGCGCGGTTGGCGCTGATGAATTATGAAGGTCGGCTGAGAATCGGTGATAAGTTAGAAACCGTATCACTACGTGAAACGGGGTTTATTGGTACCTTCACCGGCACGCATCAAGAAGGCGCTTATCAAGTGGTGGAGAACACCACGACTGGCCGTAGCTATGTGTTGGCAGAATCAAACATCGTGATTAACTGCGACGACCCGATGGTAGCGTGTGGCGAACTGCATCACATTCTGAGTGACCGGCATACAGAAGAGGGCTAGCGCTCTTCTCTGCGTAATGCGTCGACATAGCCTGTTTGCTCAAGTCGCTCCCATACCGGGGTCTTCTCGGCCTCGGTCATACTTCCCCAACAGGCAATTTCATCTAGCGTCCGACCGCAGCCTTGGCACAATGAAGAGGCTGGATCAATGTTGCATACCTGAATGCAGGGCGACAGCGGACGAGCAGCGCAGAGTGTAGTGGATGAGTCGCTGGACATGATGGCTAAGCTCAATGCAGTGGTGAGAAAACGGCGCTAGGCGAGAATTACTTACTCTGTTCACTTCTTATGAGAGTGGCACTTTACCACGCAGTGACTTCGTTTTGCCTTTACGCGTTTTGTGGTCCACACGGCGTCGCTGTGAGCCTTTGGTGGGCTTAGTTGGCCGCCGCGTTTTCTGCTGCTTGCCAGCACTTTGAATCAGTGCTTTTAAGCGTGCAAGAGCGTCCTCTTTGTTCAATTCCAGGGTGCGATAGCTTTGCGCTTTGATAATCACCACGCCCTCTTTACTAATACGCTGATCAGACAGTGCCATTAAACGCTCTTTATAAATCGGCGGTAGTGTAGAGCTTTGAATATCGAAACGTAAATGCACCGCAGAGGCGACTTTATTGACGTTTTGGCCACCCGAGCCTTGCGCTCTGATCTGACTAATATCGATTTCCCAGTCCGCTATCGTCACGTTATTTGAGATAGTGAGCATTCAGTTCCTTTATGTCGCGTGTGGCTCGTAAGGCTAGCATACTTAGCGCCGAGGAGCCGATTTGAGACGGATCAAGGGCATGTCTCATGAATACTATGCTCGGGCGATGGATAGCTTACGGGGCTTGTTGGGTTGCCCGGCTAGGGGCACAACTTTAAAGTAGCTTGCTACTCTTTATAACCACTGCCATAGGAATACCCATGGATTACTTACTCGATGAACAACCTTTGAGTGCTGGTGTTATCTACCGTTTGCTGTCAGGCAGTGTCTGTCCAAGGCCAATTGCATGGGTGTCAACTCAAGATAAGAACGGCAATACAAACCTCGCACCGTTCTCCTTTTTTAACGTAGCCAGCGTTAATCCCCCCATCCTGGCTTTTTCACCGCTGCTCGACGGCAGCGGGCTGCCCAAAGACACGCTGCGCAATTTAACCGAACTAGCCGAATGCGTCGTGCATATAGGCAATGAAACGTTGATAGAAGCGCTCAACACGACCAGCGCCAGTGTTCCTCCCGAGCAAGACGAGTTCTTATTAGCGGGGCTAGAGAAGGCTGAAATGCCGGGAATCAGCGTGCCACGTATTGCAGGTGCCCCGGTCGCCTTTGGTTGCAAGCTGCGCGACTTAATTCGTTTTGGCGATCAGCCATTAGCGGGATCGTTAGTGCTGGCTGAGATTGTCGCTATTCATATTGATGACGCGATATGGGATGGTCGGCATATCAATATGGACGTGCTAAAGCCAGTAGGGCGCTTGGCAGGCAGTGATTATGTACGCATCAGTGACCGGTTTGCTCTTGAGCGGCCTGCATAATCTAGCTAACCGATGTCATAAGCCTTGTCGTGAGTGGATGTAGTAGTGGCTTACTACCCGCTGCGAAGCTGCACTTGCTACTCTCATTTAACACACCCTTCGTGTGCTCTGTGCCTCGACCAATAACGACAAGGAGAAGTGAGATGAGCAACAAACGAATTTTAATGATTACCGGCGATTTCACTGAAGATTATGAAACGATGGTGCCTTTCCAGGCACTGATGGCGGTTGGCCATCAAGTCGACGCGGTATGTCCCGACAAGGTCGCCGGTGATACCGTGGCAACGGCTATTCACGATTTTGAAGGTGACCAAACGTATACTGAAAAGCCCGGCCATCGTTTCGCTCTGAATGCTGATTTTGCCAAAGTTAACCCGGCTGACTACGACGCCTTGGTGGTTCCTGGTGGCCGCGCACCGGAATACTTGCGCTTAAACCAGGAAGTACTGGCGATGGTGAAGCACTTTTTTGACACCCAGAAGCCGGTCGCTGCTATCTGTCATGGCGCCCAGTTGCTGGCCGCTGCTAAGGTGCTTGAAGGTAAGCAGTGTTCCGCTTATCCGGCTTGCCAGCCAGAAGTGGAACTTGCCGGTGGCCACTTCGCAAACTTGGAGGTCACTGATGCAGTGACGGATGGCAACCTGGTCACTGCACCTGCATGGCCCGCTCATCCTGCTTGGCTTGCCCAGTTTATGGCGCTATTGGATAAGTAGCACTGCTGATAGGTACCCCTTTCGTGCCCAGCGGTATCGAACTCAATACGGTTGGGCGCGTTGTCTGTTAGCCGCTATGCTAAAAAGCAGAATTTACTCGATATCAGATCTTGCCTAGTAGCTTAATAGTAGAGTTTGATAGCGGAGAGGGCATAACGATGTGCAAGTTGTTTATTGATGCCGACCCTGAGCTATGGCGTAGTGCCACGCACTCGCTGCGCATTGATGGCATGGTGACCAGCGTTCGCATGGAAAACTACTTCTGGCACCTGCTGGAAGAGATGGCTCAACGGGATGGGATGAACACGGCTCAACTGATTACGCGGCTTTATCATGAGTCGATTGATGCTGGCCACGATCTTGGTAATTTCACCTCATTTTTGCGTGTCTGCGCGCTGCGCTACCAGGCGCTTCAGCTTAGCGGTGATATTCCAAAAAATGTAGAGGTGGCGATTGGCTCGCTAGATGCGCAGCAAATTCTGAGCAGAGAAGCTGCCGCGCGTACTAACCAAATGCACTGAAAGAAGTGCATTGATACTGGCTCTCTACCGTTAAATCGGTCAATAGCTGCAAGCCGCATCAGATAAGGCCGTTATTCTAGCCGCTTAGCCAGATTATCCAGGAAGGTTTCGATACGCAGTGCGTTGGTGCCGACATCGCTGGTTCCCAGCCGGGAGGCTGAGCGCATATCTACCTGCACGCCGTTTTGTTGCTCAGTAAGACGAATGATGACGTCATCTTCAAAGCCAAACCAACGGGTCGTGGCGGTTGCTTCGATAGTACTCTCTGTTATCGCGGCGATCTGCCAGCCGGACGCTTCTACTTCTGCCTGAACTGCCGCAAGAACGGTCGCTTTAGGCGCAGTTACTTGTAAAGGTCGCACATGTGGATAAGCATTTTGTTGCTGACGCGCGGTAGCTTCTCCTGGGTAATCAACGGCATTAGGTGCTGCCTCGCGGGCGTCTCTTAGCGCGACAAAGTCGGGTGGGTTTTGGGTGTCGGTGGTTATGTCATGAATGGCGGGTGCCTGCTGTGCACGCTGCCATTGCTGCCAAGGTATATATAACAAGGCAGCGGTTGCAACAATAACGAAGATAGCCACTACGCCAGCACCCATGCGGCGGGTAAAGGCGCTGATGAGCAACAGCAAGACACTGATAGCCACAGCTGCGGTTGCTGCATAGACACCATTGCGCATCAGGTTGAAAGCGTCGCCCAGGCCAATCAACTCCCAGCGATAGGCTGGCCCTGCACCAGCCATTAACAAGGCTGATGCTATCAGTGCAATGACACTGAGCCAGGCTAGTAGCGTTGGCCAAACTCCTCCTCTACGCGAACGAGCTGAGCGCTCCTTTGCCATAGTTCTTCCCTCATTATGAATACGATGTTGATTTACTTAGCATAGATTGCGCTAGGTCATCTGTCTTCGTTAGACGAGTTGGCTAAGACACCCTACTATGCTGCTGTTAGCAGTAACGCAAGTATTCGCTGTGACGCAAATGGACGTCAGTTTTTACAACTTGAGCTTTTTATAATTTGAGAGATTAAGACAAGCATGACATTAGCGACTGCATTAGCCCCCTCCTTGCGAGAGTTACTGGCGACGACCCCGAGCAGTGCTTTACCGATAACCTATCAGCAAGCGGCGAATGCGCTAGGCCTTTCGCCACCTAAGACTATTCAACGTATCGCGCAGGCACTTGAACAGCTAATGAGAGAAGACGCCGCCGCAGGAAAGCCTTTTATTGCAACGCTTGTGATTAGCCGAAGTGGCAAAGGGCTTCCAGCGGCAGGTTTTTTTGAGCTTGCCGTGGAATTAGGGCGTTTTCCTTCAGCGCCATCCCAGCAAGAAGCGTTTTACTATGCCGAACGTGAGCAAGCCATTAACGAATGGTGTCGTTCTTAGTTTTGAAAAGAAATCAGTTTTGAGGAGAAGACAGTTTTGAGAAAATTCAATTTTTGCGCAGCGGGTTGAGCAAGTCGCTTAAACCATTGTGGTCAATTTCATGCATTAAATGCAGGAGTTGACCAATTTCTCCTTTTGGAAACCCTTCCCGAGCAAACCAGTTCAAATAGGGACCAGGCAAATCGGCAATAAGCCAGCCTTCGTATTTGCCAAAGGGCATGGTACGCGTTACCAGTTTCTCAAGGTCTTCGGGGTTCATGGTCTACATCTCCTTATCAATGGCTGTTGCAGGTGGCAGTTTAGAGCTGCTGTGATGATTCAGCTAGAAGCTGGGTAAAGGCACGGGCAGGTTCGCTTAGGTGGCCAACAGCGCGATGCACTAACCCAATATCTCGATGAAACGTATGCGCTTCTAACGAGATGGCGCGAACTGTTTGGGGCCAGCGTTTTAGCGCTATCGGTTGCGGTACTAAAGCAACGCCCACGGCGTTACCCACCAGCTTCACAATGGCTTCAAGCTCGTCCAGCTCACACAGGTCGCGAACTTGGCAGTGGTTGTCCCTTAAAAAACGGTCTACTTGGCGTCCACCGAAAGAGGCGCGGTCGTAGCGAACAAAAGGGGAGTGGGTTAGCAGCTCCCGCCAGCAATCACCGGGTAGCTCGCGCGGGACAAGCAAGCGAAACGGCTCGTGGGCAAGGGGCGTCCAACGCAGATCGCTATGCAGCGAAAAAGGCGGCCGAATAATAACAGCCATATCCAGCTCGCCCGCATCTACCTGGTTCATTAAGTCCATGGAAAGACCTGGCACGATGCGGGTGCGACACTCGGAAAACTGCCGATGAAAGCGCGCTACAATATCTGGCAACACGGTACGCTGAATAGAGGCAATGGCACCAATAGTGACACGGCTACCAATCCCTTGGCCTGACGGTGAAGCGCCTAGTGTGGCGTATAACCCGAGTAGAGTTTGGGCCTGAAGCAAGGTCTCTTCGCCCCGCTGAGTAAGCACCGCCGTTCGGCCGCTGCGTTCAAATAGCGCAACGCCCAGGGCCTCTTCCAGACGCTTCATTTGAGCACTTACCGCGGCTTGGGTGAGGCCAACCTGGAGGCCTGCCGCCGCAAAAGTACCGTGCTGTGCCACGGCAACTAGCGTTTTAAGTTCTCGTATCATTTGCTGTTTCTGTCATAAGAACTGTCATAAGGACACTCATAAAAAATATTTGTGAATAAGTCAAAAAACAATTGATTTTATTTTTGCATAGCGCGATCTAGGATGGCTACACAGTGGCCGCGTAATACGGCTGACCATTGCAAATAACGCAACGAATAAATGCGCTGCAACAGGAGATAACCATGAGTCTTTCCCCTTTCCATCTCGCCATCCCTGTTTACGATGTCGCCCTAGCCAGGGCATTTTATAACGACGTTTTTGGCCTGGAAGAAGGGCGCTCTAGCGATCACTGGGTCGACTTTAATTTCTTCGGCCATCAATTGGTGATTCACGAACATCCGAAAACACCCGGCCAGCAGAGTGCTCACACTAACCCGGTCGATGGCCATAATGTACCGGTGCCGCACTTTGGCGTGATTCTAGAATGGGATGAGTGGGAAGCCTTAGCCGAGCGCTTAAAAGCGCGCAATACCGATTTCGTGATTGCGCCATACGTTCGCTTTAAAGGCGAAGTAGGGGAGCAAGCCACCATGTTCTTACTCGATCCCTGTGGTAATGCCTTGGAGTTTAAAGCGTTTAAAGATCAGGGACAGATTTTTGCCAAGTAAACCTGTCCTGAAAAATATCCAAGCGAGGTGGGGGGAAGTAGTGGGTATGGTTAAGCACGTAGGGCCTGTTCCTGGCGCCTATGCTGCAGCGGTGATGCGCCAAAGTAGCGCTTATAGTCTCTGCTAAATTGAGGCACGCTGCGATAACCGACCGCTTGTGCCGCTTGGTTCACATTGTGGCTATCTTGCAACAACAGTTGCTGCGCCTTAAGTAGGCGCAGTCTTTTTAAATACTGTGCGGGTGACGAACGTGTAATCTGCTTAAAGTGCTGGTGAAACGTCGATATGCTCATATTGGCCTGCTGGGCTAACTGGTCGACGGTAAAGTCCTCAGCAAAATGGGCATGCAACTGCGATAGTACCTGCACAATACGTGAATAGTGACCGTGGCCTTTAACCAGTGCGCGTAAGGCGCGGCCTTGCTCGCCTTTTAACGCTTCAAACACCACCTCTCGTATCCTAGCTTCGCCCATGGCAATGCACTCGACTTCGTCGTGTAATGCATTTGCCAAGCGCAACACCGCGGCTTGCATGCCGTCATTCATCGCCACTGACGCCATCGGCTTAGGAGCCAGGTGTGAATGGCTCATATCGCCCATAGCGGTGACCATCTCACTCAGTAACGCTGGGTCTAGCTTCACCGATATACCTAGCAAAGGTGCCTCCGGCGAGCCGTGAGTTTCACACTCAAAGGGTAGCGGCAGGGTTTGTACGAGATAGTGGCCAGGATTGTAATGAATCTCACGATCGCCTAAATAGCCTATTTTACGACCTTGGGCGATGATGATAAGACTAGGTTCATACATCAACGGGGTTCGTTCTTGACGCCGCCCAAGGCACAGTAGCCCCACTCTGGGCAACCGAGACACGCTTAGCCCATCCCTCGTTACTAGCGGTGAGATCAAATCAGCGAGTGCGTTGCCGACGAGTTCGGTGTTGGCCACCATAGAAACTCCTAATCTGAGTGCATATTAGAGCTAAACGACAATTATGATGTTTTTTTGAGGTTTTTTGTTATTTTGTTGCGTTCTGATGGAGGAATGAGCAAAAAATACGTAGCTTCGTTCATCGCTATCTGGTGCTTAGCAGCGAATAATGGGAACACTTTCTCGTTTTGCAGAATACTTGTTAAGGAGTTTCCATGAGCCAAGCAAAATCTTATGCTGCCTTTTCTGCTGATAAACCACTCGCGCCATTCACCTTTGATCGACGTGAGCCCCGTCCAGATGATGTTGCCATTGAAATTCTTTACTGTGGTGTTTGTCACAGTGACCTACACTTTGCCCGAGATGACTGGGGCATGAGTCAATACCCTGTGGTACCTGGCCATGAGATTGTCGGCCGTGTAACCGCTGTTGGTGATGAGGTGACACGTTTTAAGGCGGGTGATTTAGTCGGCGTAGGTTGCATGGTCGACTCTTGCCGCACATGTTCTGCTTGTAAAGATGGCGTGGAGCAATACTGCCTGGAAGGGTTTACGATGACCTACGGCAGCCCTGACCGCCAAGACGGCACGCTAACCCAAGGCGGCTATTCAGATGCCATCGTGGTGAGTGAGCATTTTGTGCTGCAAATGCCAGAGGGTATTGATCTAGCCTCCGCGGCACCTATTCTCTGTGCGGGAATTACGACGTATTCACCGCTCAAACATCATGGCGTTGGTAAAGGTCACAAAGTAGGCGTGATAGGCATGGGCGGCCTCGGTCATATGGGCGTGAAATTGGCCAAAGCACTGGGTGCGGAAGTCACCGTCTTTACTCGCTCGGATGCCAAGGTAGCAGAAGCAAAGCGCAATGGTGCGGATCACGTAGTGGTATCCAGTGACCAGGCGCAAATGGAGGCTGTCGCAGAAACGTTCGATTTCATGCTGGATACCGTTCCTGTTCAGCACGACCTAAACCCCTACCTTACTTCTCTGAAATATAACGGCACGCATATTATTGTCGGCCTGTTAGAACCGATTGAGCCTGCTATTGAAGCATTCAATTTGGTGTTTAAGCGTCGCGTGGTAGCTGGTTCGCTGATTGGTGGTATCGCTGAAACGGAAGAGCTGCTCAAGCTTTGTGCAGAGCAGAACATCACTTGCGATATTGAGATGCTGGATATTAACAACATCAATGAGGGCTTTGAGCGTATGGAGAAAGGTGACGTGCGCTATCGCTTTGTGATTGATATGGCAACGCTGAAAGATACTGCTGCGTAGCGAGTTGTCATCAATAACCCCACCGTTGACTAACGGTGGGGTTTTCGCGTGAGAACCTCTGGGCGTCGAGGCTATCACACGTGGGCAGAGACCCGCAGTCTGACGTAGTCGGCGGTCCAGTTGCCTTGCCCATCACTTAGACTGTGAGAGAGCAGGTTAATCGTATTATCAATAATGGCTACCTGCAGGTCCTCATCTAATCCGTGCAAAAACGGGCTTGCAAAGGTTTCGAGCCAGCCAGCAATACCCGTGGGTAGTGGTGTGGGGCGAGGGATTAGCTCGATAGAATCGACATGAAAGCCCGCCGTTTGAAGTAGGTTTGTGTACTCTTCCGGGGTGGGAAAGTACCAAGGATGACGGCCACGTGAGCTAATGCCGCGAAACTGCAGCGAGGCAATAAGCGCCGTACAAATGGCGGCCACGTTGCCATGCCCCCCAAACTCTGCAACAAAACGCCCGCCGGGTTTTAGTGCGCGTTTTACGCCGGCCAATACCGTTTGCGGGTCCAGCATCCAGTGCAACGCTGCGTTGCTGAAGACCGCATCAAATTCTTGGTCAAAGGGTAACTGGTGCCCATCGACAACCCTAGCGGTGACCCCGCGCTGTTGGGCGGCGGCGACCATCTCTGCGGAGGCATCGACACCCAGCACATCGGCACCTAATTGCATAATACGCTCGGTGAGCGCGCCATCACCACAGCCAAGGTCCAGGATGCGCTGTCCAGGCTGTGGCGCTAAAAGTTTCATTACATCGCTTCCCAACGTGGGAACAAAATTGGCGTGTTCCGCGTAGTGGCTGGCGTTCCATTCCTGCCCTTGCGGTGTCAGAGGGGTGTTAGACATTATCGGCTTCCTAGCGGCGTTATTTATCTTAGGGGGACCCAATGGCTTGATTTAGTATAGCTTGCTATCAATAGCATGCGTTAAGCCTGAATTCAGGAGTAAACGCATGGAACCAGGGCACTCTAGTTGTCATATCCGTTATATCAAGTATTAAGAGGCGAGACGAAATGAATGATGTTATCAAACTGCTTCAATCCCACCGCTCTATCCGCAAATTTACCGATCAGAAGATTTCGCGTGGGCTGCTGTTAGAGCTCATCAAAGCGGGCCAGGCCGCAGCGACATCAAGCCATGTGCAGGCCTACACCATTATTAATGTCACCGACTCAGCGAATCGCGAGAAAATCGCGGAATACGCCGGTGGCCAAGGCTATGTCGCCAGTAGCGCGGTTTTTTTAGTATTTTGTGCGGATATGAAGCGCCCGACAGAGGCGTCTGAACGGACAGGTGCCAACGTTGAACGAGGTATGACAGAGCAGCTATTGGTCGCCACCGTTGATACTGCTCTAGTGGCACAAAACGTTGCAGTGGCCGCCGAGTCTGAAGGGCTTGGCATTTGTTATATCGGAGGTATCCGCAATAATCCTCAGGCGATCAGCGAGCTTTTGCACTTGCCTGACCATGTTTATCCGGTGTTTGGTATGTGCCTTGGTTATCCGGCCCATGACCCTGAGGTTAAGCCGCGTCTACCGGTAGAGGCTATTCTCAAGGAAGATACTTACCGTGAAGATACTGAGCAAGTCGAGGCGTTTGACAGCACTATGCAGGCATACTACCAAACACGCAGCACGGGTAACAAAACGACTGACTGGTCGCATAATCTAACGCCGCTCTTCGATTCAAAACTGCGTCCTCACATGCGTGACTTTTTAGCGAAGCGTGGCTTTGAAATGAAGTAACCAACGAGCGGAGCATGAAGCAGCTCATCACCGTGGGGTAAGGCGTTTAAAAGAGCAGGTTTCTTGCGCTGCACGATAATCGCGTTCATCTATACTGGTTGCATGCCAAAAGCAGTGCCGATAACAATAAAAGGAGCTATTGATGAATCTTCAGCGCGCTTATTACCTGCTAGCAGCTTTTTACAGCCTGTTTCCACTTATCGGGCTAATGGCCATTTTCTCAGGCGGGGGAACACCGTTTGCTGTGGCTCACCTCGTGTTGGGAGTGCTCGCCGTGATAGGGCTGTGGGGCTACGTACTCAAACGTGGGTTTATGAATCCCCGTATGTGGCAGCCCTTAGCCATGGTGCTGGCAGTCATGGCAGTAGGTCAGATGCTGGTGATCTTCATCCTTCCCGTTTCCAGCATTGCACTTACCTGGATGCTAACAAGCAGTATCTTCTCCGTAATGCTGGTCATCGTGCTGTTTCACTATGGAAAACGTGATCAGCCACTATGGGCAACGCCTGTAGAGGCAGATGCTGCAAAGCAGCTTGCAAAAATGCTTGATAGCGCTTCGCCTTTATCTGCTGTTCATTACGAAGGTGAACAAGAAAATAGCGTTAACGTTACTAAGGTAGGCAGTCAATATCATGCCAAAGTGACGCGGCGTGGCAAAAACGGGCAAGAGACATTTGAACGCCACTTTCAGTATCCTGAAACACTGGTATTTTTTCTAGAAAAATTCGCCAGCATTTCAGTTCATGATTTTCGGCAAACGGCGCTTTCTTAAATCGTTGAACGAGCCGGGTTTTAAAAAATGCGTTAAGAGATAAATGTGTGAGCGATCTGAGGCTTTAATGTTTTTACGATATATTCGTATAACGGGATCAGACGCTCGCTCATCTCTTGTTTCGCCACATGATAGTCGATGTAGTAAGCATGGCGAGTACCATGATACACAATCGGCTCACTAACTTTGGTGAACTTAAAACCTGATATCGCCAATAAACGGGGAAGGCGAGGTTCCATCATTGCAAAAACATGTCGGCGATTAGTTAAGCCAACGATAGAGTAGGTGCATAAGAAAAGACCCAGGGCGACGAGTGAGAATGTCTTTGCCTCATCTTGTGAAAATAAAACGACTTCATTACCTGCTACTTCTTCTGGGGTGCTAGATTTTCGTGTTCTGAAATTTTTAGAAATGGCTAATCGTGATACTTCACACGTTTCAAGGGGCGGTAGCTTAAACGGCGTTAATGTAGGGTGGTTTAGTAACTGCTCCCCTTGGTTTTGAACAGGTAAATGATCAGGAGGGTTAGTGTTACCGGAAAAGGGCATGACTAATCTTACGCACCCTGCAAGAATGCCACTACGTTTGTGTTCTATCAGGCAATGAACCGAGTAATTATCGTACTCGTCGGACTCGTACAAACGCGCCTCATCCTCATGCATCTCATAGTTGAACTCTTTTAAAAAAACATCATGCCGTAGGCGAAAGGCGCGCCGTTTTTGGTCGTCGGTGTTAGCAATAAAAAAATGATATTCGTCGATAAATTTGTCAATCATCCCCTTATGATTACTTTTATCGTCAAACTCACTCTCTTGGGTGGTTTTCCCTGCTAGCATCTGTTGCTTCCTTCTGAGTGCGGCACTTACCAAAGTCGAATTTTTTCAGGTTTCCCTAGATGATAGCCCTGTCCATACTGAATGCCATACGAAAGAAGAACAGGTATCAGTGCTTCTTGATCTACAAATTCAGCAATAGTCTGTTTACCGAAACCTCTTGCTATATCGGCAATCGCTTTGACAAGCGTGTGGCTATCCGTATCGATAAGTAAGCTGCGAATAAAAGAGCCATCAATTTTAATATAGTCCACCGGGAGCTGACTAAGATAGTGAAAACTGCTAAATCCAATTCCAAAGTCATCGAGTGCTGTTCGGCAGCCTAAATCCCTTAAGGCTTGCAATACGTTGCGCGCTGTTGAGAAATCCGTAATAGCCGCCGTCTCTGTTACTTCTAAAATGAGATGATGGGGGTCAGCACCACTGGTTTTTAATTGATCTGCCAGAAACTGTTTTAAACCTAAATCATGTAAAGACTGGCCGGATAAATTTACAGCCAATGACAAGCCCTCTTTTTGTAGCGTTGCCAGTGCTGCTAGGCTATGGCGCAGCACCCAACGGTCAACTTGAACAATTAAACCGCTTTGTTCAGCAACCGGTATAAATTGTCCCGGAGCGACTAAGCTACCATCGCCATTGCGCATACGTAGCAATACTTCGTAATGCTTAATATCGCGGTCCTTCAGCCGCACAATGGGCTGCGCCCACAGTTCAAATTCGTCGTTTTCTAGTGCCTTGTGCAGTCGCTCTACCCAATAGACGCGTTCTTGAAGCTCATCTTTAGCATTTTCCGCTTGCTTGAGAAGGTACCAATGCTGGTTGCCACTCTCTTTTGCTTTGTACATGGCCATATCGGCGCTAGCTAACAGGTCAGCCGGTGTCTGCCCATTAACAGGGAATAGCGCGATACCGATGCTGGCGGAAACATGATGCTTTCTTTCTGTGGCTGAAAAGCTAAGGCCGTCCAGTAACTGAGCAATATACTCAGCCACGTTAATTGCTTGTTCACTGCTAATATCTTCCAGCAGCAGGGCAAATTCATCACCACCTAGGCGGGCAATAATGCTTCGCTGACTGAGATTTAAAAAAAGCGTATCAGCAACTTCGCGTAAAAGACGGTCGCCTACATGATGGCCACTGAGCTCATTGATCTCTTTAAACTGGTCTAGGTCTAGTAGCAAAACAGCGCCTTTGGCTTGATTAGCGATAGTGCGCTGCAAGGCATCTTGGAAATAGCGACGATTATAGAGTTCCGTTAATGGATCGTGTTCCGCCAGCCACGTTAAACGTGCCTCAGCAGCTTTACGTTCGGTGATGTCTAGCCCAACGGATATCTTAGAGGCGTTGTGATTGTTACTGTTGGCCAAAGAAGCGTGGTACCAAACGACAGTAAAAGAGCGTCTATCCTGAGTTTGAAATGTCTTTTCTTCCTGGCTGGAAACACTGAGGTGAGTCACGGTGCTGCCATTAGCATTACTTTCGCTGTCGGCTTTATCCACATTGTTGCTAGGCAATCCCAAGTGAGCACTTTGATCAAAGATGTCAGAGAAATGGCGCCCAATGATATCGGTGTCTTTTAGCCCTAACCTTTCTAGCGTGTAGCCATTAATCAGTTGGATACGCCCAGTGCTATTTTGAACAACAATAAAGACCTGTGCAGTGTCGAGTAGGCTATTAACAAAATCACGCTCTTTGGCTAGCTCATCGACGCGTTCGGCTAGCTGTCCGCTATGTTCTTGGACACTCTGTTCCAGTGCTTCTAGCTGGTGGGAAAGCTCACGGGTTGAATCTTCCAGCCGATCAATTTCATTAGAAAAATGCCGCCGAGGCAATGGTAGTTTATCTCTTACACGACGAAACTCACCGTTTGCCAGCGCAGGCAATAGGCCCGCGACTCGCCGTAGCCGATCCATTGGACCCAATAGGATAATCAACAGTAATAGCTCGGCAGCTAACCAGCCAACTAAGCCCACCACAAGTAGTGTCTTCGTTGCTGTACGAATAGCGGCGATCTGAGCAGTGATATCTGAAATAAGTAGGAAATACCCAGTGCTGCGCCAGTCGGCGTCTTCCTCCATATATACGGCACTTAATTCAAAATATCGGTTCATGTATTCAAGGCTGAAAGGCATGTGAACCAATTGATTCAGAAAGACGTCTTGAGAGGCGCGTTGAAGTACAGAGAGTGTCTGGTCACGGTTTGTAAGCGCTAGAATATGGCCGTTCCAATCTTCCAGTAGAAGCGCCTCGGCGGGGAGGGAGCCAGTAATGCGCCCTGTCACCATCAGTGCTATTTCGCTATTAGAGACTTCTTTCGCTTGTCGCGTAACATCGGCAAGTGAGCGCGATAATACGACCATGCCGATGCTAGCGCCTTCCATAAGAACAGGAACCGCAGCAAACTGCTGGCATGTTATGGCGCAACGTAGTGTGGTAATGGGTGACTCTGTGGTTAGTACACTACTTATCCAGCCTTGAATGGGCAGATCAATCAGCGGGTCGTTGGCACCTGAGTAACCCACTCTTGCCCCTTGGGTATTAAAAACAAAGATTTCATCAATCCCCGCTTCTAATTGCAGAGAAGGCCACTGTGCTCTGAGCACATCAGCTAGCTCGTCCTGGTTATTCTCTTGTAGCGCGCTTCCAAGTTCCGGCGCCGCAGCGGTTAAGCCCGCCAACTGGCGTAAGTTATCCGATGAGCGTTGCATCGCTAAGCTTATCTCGCGCTGCTGCCGCTCATGGCTTTCCATCCGACTACTTTCTAACTGTTGAGTGAGCTGGTGTTGGCCTAACCATATAAAGAGTGCCACAAGCGCTAGCAGTAATAGGCTGCTCAGCGCGATAACACGCCAAGTCAAACTAAGCCGGTAGCGCGCTTTAGGGGACGAACGTGTGGTCATCTCTGCGTATCCCGATCAAAAGCGCAGTGAAAGCTGGAAGAGCAACATATTCCAATGTCGGCTTGTTTCAGATGCATCCGCGTCTTTATGTAAGGGTAGCCAACCAGTACCGTCCACATGATGATATTCACCTGCCAACATTAGGTTGGGTCTGGGTGTCCACTGAACGCCAAAGGTAATGTCATCTGCAAATTGAGAATGGGCAGGGCCCAAACCACTTTGTGCGTAGCGAGTACCTGAACGGTCATTTCGATCATTTACCAAACGATCAAAGCGAATTAACCACTGCCAATCATGGTCCATACGACGCGTATACTGCACATACCAGCTTTCACCGGTTTTTTTCTGGTCAATGGCAGGATTAAAGCCATCTAGTTCAATTGTTCTCAGCGCATACTCAGAGGTTAAGCTCCACAGCTCGTCATTGTATTGCAATGAAAATACCCAAGGCTGAAACTGGAAGCTGCCATTAGTTAGTGGAGGTTGAGCGTCTTCATAGTCAGCGTTAGCACTAGCGGTGCTAAGTGCCATTAGAAAGTGTCCACCGTTGTCTTCATAGCGAATTTGGCCAATCGCAGAATAGCCCGCGCGTAACGATCCTGGAAAACGCTTCAGCCCAAGCGCTTGATCGACATCGTCCTCTATGCGGGTTTTACCAACGCCTGCTTGAAAGCGAAAAACGCCGGACTGGGTTCGCTCTTCATGATAAATACTGGCGCCATCGCCAGCCATTCCCAACGATCGAGTGCGATCAAAATAGATTGATTGTGGCAATAAGATGCTGGGGCGCGTGAAAGCGACGTCACGCGTTTGGTTATAAATGCCGAAGGGGTTTTTAAATCTACCTACCTGAAGGCCTAGAGTACGCTGCTGGTTGGAGACCATCTGATAATCCACCACGCCATAATCTAGCGTTGGGATGGCATCGCTAGTTTCACCACCGGCGCGACGGCTAAGCACCTGAGCGGCCACCAGCACATTGCGGTGAGGGCGGAGAGAGGCGTTAACACCTATTTCGGTATACTCCAGACTTCCTGCATTCTCACTGCTGCTACCGAAGAAATCATTATCGTCGGTGATGATAAGCGCCTGGCTCAGGAAACCATGTACTTGCAGAGTGTCGAGCACGTTTTCGTTTGCCCAGGCGGACGAGCAAATAGGCAGTGCTAGCAAACTTGTGAGTATGGCTACAGTGGGCCTGCGGATAACGGAAAAATGCTCATTCCATTGAAATAACTTGGACATTTTCATCCAGATACTCCCTTTCAAGATATCCCAGCGCGCCAGGAGTATTTGCAATCTTCTCGCGCATTTCGAGCTGATCAGCAACGCGATTAGGCGCTTGCCCCATGCCAGAAAACACCATGCGATCCCATGCCAGTTGTAGCTGATGTGGATAAACGGCGAGCTGCTCTTTGGTGAAACGCGCATGTACAGGATCTCGGTTTGGCAGCACAAACACCTGTACGGCATCGCCGTCAGGCCATGTACGTTGCCGCATGGCAAATATCGCCCGCGTTGTGTCACGGTTTAGCCATTGCGTGGCTACCGCTGGGTGCGCTACTAGAAGTATGGCTGCGTCTTGATCAACGGATTGTGCATGGGTTTGTCCGGCCAAAAGAAAAGCCAGCACCAACCCAGTAAGGCCCCGTTTGATTTGTTGGCAAGCGATACGTATCAAGTAAAGAGACGGCATAGCGCGAGTCTTTTCCATCGCCTGCTGAACGCCAAGTCCATGCAGCATACCATTCGTACTAGCACGCTATATGTGTGTGAAATGATGACGCTTACTCCTCTTCAGTCTCTAGAGGCAAATTTTTGTTTTATAAATATTTTGTGTGATGACAGATAAACTTTTGAACCTCGGCTCGGCAACGCTAAGTCGAAACGGCACAGTTTTTAAACCCTACATCAATTTTGTTGATCTTACCTACATAACAATCAACGAAATGCTCTGCGACGAAAGTATGTATCGTCTGGAAATGTCGCATCGCATGGTTGATTGACAATGACACACGAGGGCAGTGCTTGAAGCGCTAAATACATGCGTTCAATGAACCTACTTCTCGATAGTTAAGCTGTTGCTAATTGCTATCAGGCTTGAGAGGGGGGAGCTTGGATCCACCTCGATCAACTAAAACGCCCGACCAAAGCCGAGCGTAAAAGCGGCGAGCCAACGCTGGGTTAGTCCGCGAGTTCAAGAAGCCGGTCAGCGTAATCGGTAAATAAACCGTTGACGCCCCAGTCCTGTAAACGCTTCATCTCATCAGTTTCATTGATGGTGTAAACGTGAACGGGAAGGCCGTTCTCTTGAGCTTGGCGAATAAAATCAGCATCAATAACGTCTTCGCCGTTATACGTCACATTCGTGCCGATACCTGCCGCGTACGCTGCGATTGCCTGAAAGTCTTCGTCAGTGATGTCTGCTGGCGCTGGAGTAACACCTGTCCACTCCACTAAACGATCATTATCTTCCTCACTGGGCGAGTACCACACCAACTGGATGAGTGGGATATGTTCATTAAGCTCATGTACTTTGAGTAGGCTACCCTGCTCAAACGATTGCACCAGCACCCGACCATTTTCAATCATTTCGTGTTCTTCAAGTGCCTCAACCAAGGCTTCTTCTAAACCAGGGTTCAACAGAGGGGACTTGGTTTCAATGTAGTAACGAGCATCGTGACCAAAGCGCTCAAATAGCTCTTCCAGTGTGAGTATTTGCGCTCCTTCAAAGGCCGTATCTGCCTTATCGACATTGGCGTCGTTGAACCAGGTACCGGTATCAAGAGCCTTTAGCTCTTCTAGCGTGTAATCATGAATATGGCCTTCGCCGTCACTGGTGCGATCGATGGCATCATCATGGAATACTACTAACTCACCATCGGAGGTGAGCTGAACGTCCAGTTCCAGGTAATCAGCTCCCCACTCGTGGGCCAGTTCATAGGCTGCCATGGTGCTTTCCGGTGCATGTCCGCTGGCACCGCGATGAGCGATTACCTGAAACGACTCCAGATCCTTTAGCTGCTGCTCTAGTGGCGTTGCCTCTGCGAGTGCAGTGGACGTAGCAGCACCAGCAAAAAGACCCAGTGACACGGCAGTAATCAGCGGATGACGTTGCATAGAAATTCCTTAGTTGAACAGTTGTTCAATTATCCTACAGGTCTCCTCACGCAAATGCCAAACGGGGTACATCTTCCAAGGGGGCCTTGGCAGCCGATTAGCGCAGCTATTCGGCTTACCAAAGGAAATACACATGAGGTAAGCATTAAAAGCTACATAGTTTAGACAGAGGCATTATGGTGGAGGTTATCCACTAGCACCTGCGCTTCTCTACGCGAGGTTAAACGCACAAACTGGATATGGGCATAGCGTGGATCAATCATATCGGCGAAGTAACGTTTGCGGTTTTGATGCCATGTTTTAAGCGACCAGAGCAATACTGAATTACGGCTTAAAAATGTTTGGCGAAAGCTTTCGCGGTTTCCTGTACCGGGCCAGATCTCTTCTCTGCTAATAATACGCTTTATGGCTCGTGAGCAGGCTTGGCTGAAGACACGCCAGAAGGGGAAGTCGATCCACACCACCATATCGACATCGCGCCACTTAATTGGCCGCGTGCGATCAAAGTTGCCATCCAATACCCACCCATTGGTGGAGGCCGACAGTGCCTCCTCCAGCTTGCTGAAAAAGACATCGTCGGGCGTGCCCTCCCAGTTAGCGCACCAAAACAGCTGGTCAAGCTGAATGTGAGTGGTGTTCAGCGCTACTGCGAGTTGTTTAGCCAGTGTGCTTTTGCCACAACCACTAGTGCCGACCACATTAATTTTCATGGGGGGATCTCCTGAGCGGCGCAGTAGTTTAAAGAGTGTTCTAAACACGGGCAAGTGAACTTAAGAAAAGAAACTAAAAGGCTCACAGTGAGTTACCAACGCCTAGGAACTGCTAAGCTTCTTTTCAGGATGTCGTTAATGATCAAACAGCCTGAACGAGTAGCCGCCATTAGCGCCAAAGATAAGAAATTTGGTTTGGAGAGCCAGAAGAGTGACTTTGCGATGTGCGAGTAGGGAAAGGGGACTGCTTATCTTCTCACTGATAGCCCAGCGATCGGCGGCTATCTGAACTAAGTAGCTAAACAAGGAGATAGACGATAAGAGGTAGCCACAATGATTGCTTATACAATGGTAGGAACGCATAACCTGGAGCGTGCACTTCGCTTTTATGCGCCGTTGTTTAACAGTATGGGGCTGGATGTGTGCTGGCAAGACGATGCCTGCGTTTCTTTCGGCGACCCAGATGATGTCAATGTGCCAAGGTTCTTTGTTGGTTTTCCCTTTAATGGTTATCCCGCTAGCGTTGGCAACGGCACTATGACCGCGTTTCAATTTGCTGATCCTAAAGAAGTCGATACGCTCTATCAATTAGCGATGCAGAACGGGGGCAGCGATGAAGGTCCGCCAGGTTACCGCCCTCAGTATGGTGAAGGTTTTTTCGCCGCCTACGTACGAGATCCAGACGGCAACAAGTTGGCGTTTGTCGTCTATCCTCATCGATAGATGCTAAGCCAACGCAGAATCAACAAACAGCTCCTCTGTTAAGGTTGAATTGCACAAATCAAGAGGAGCAATAACGACGCCGTTGGCGCAAACTCCTAGTATGACTAACCAGGAGTATCTGCTGCTGGATGGAAGGCGCTCAATTGATGAGATTGTTTGAGGAAATTGTTTGAGGAAATTGCTCCGTCGTTGGGCTAGAGCAATCGTTACTGGGTGTCTCTAACCCACCCAACCCAACAGTCGCCACCAAAGGTAGTCTAATGGCATCAATAGTAAGATCGTTATTAGCGCTAATGGGATGATGATTTTCAACAATTGGCTCAGAGGCTCTTTAGATAGCTGCATGGCCATAATCAAGGGCGCCACCTGATACGGAAAAATGACGGTGGAAAAGCCTACTACCTGAGTCATTAATACCGTGGAAAGTGACAGCTCTGAAGCCGCGGCGAATTCGGTGGCCATGGGAGTTAGTATGGTAGCTACATTGGGTGTGGTGGCGACTACTCCAGTCAAGGTGGCCATCAATGAAAGCGACATAAAGTCCCAGAAGGGGCTACTGTTGCTCGTCTCCAGCAGTTGACTAAACTCTCTTCCCATAACACTGCCAATGCCTGAGACATTTACCAGTGTTCCCACCCCCAATGCTGCGGCCACAAATACTACGGTGCCAAAATCTGTCGCTCCATTGAATGATTTCGGGGCCATGACACCGACCTTTGGCATCATTAGCACTACCGCTGCCATCAGCCCCACCCACGCAGGGTTGATGCCGTGTAGCGTATCGGTAACCCAAAACATCAACGTAATGCCCAGTATGACAGCCACTTTTTTTTGCTGTGTCGCATCGCCGGAAAATTTGGTTTCAGCGACGGCTTGCTTGAACTGTGGGTCAATGCGGGCTGGGAATACCACTATTACCAGCGCCACGATCAATAGTGCTTTTAGCATTCCCAAAATAGGAAAGTGCAGTAGTAGATACTCCGCATAGCCAAAATGAATGCCATATAGACTTTCACTTGCACCTGCCAAAATCATATTAGGGAGGTTGGATGGAAGCACCGCAAAACTTGGCATGTTACAAGCGGCAGCAAGAGCAGTGGCTACGCCCAGTCGGCCAGCGCTGCCCGGCTCAAAGCCCACTCGTTCAGCCAATGCTAAACCAATAGGAATCAATACCACCGCTCGACCCGCTGAAGAGGGCATCACAAAGCCTAGTGCTACGGCGGTTAACACTAATCCCCCAATCAGCCGTGGATAGCTTGCCGTTAGCAGTGGTGCTAATACGGCCGCTAGTTGATCGCCAAGCTTGCTTGATGTAATGGCTGAGCCAATTACAAATCCGGAGATAACCATCCACACGGCTGTCGAGCCAAACCCGGCGAATAGCTGCTCCGGCGCTAGCAGACCCAATATGCTAACCAGCGCAAAGAAGATCAGGCCAGTCAGAAATGGGGGGAGTATCCCGGTACTCCACAGCACCAGCGTGAGCAGTACCATGCCAGCGCTGTAAGAAAATGACGCTGGATTGCCCGCTAAGGGAAAAAATGCCAATAACAAAGCCACCAATAAAGCCGCTGTTGTTATTGCGTGGGAAAAGCGAAGTGAACGAAGCATGAAGGGGGTCCTGGTGGCGATGAACTCAATTGCGCGGTGCGCGCAGCTGGACCTACAATAGCGCCTGCATGCTGACGTGTTGAGGGCAAGATATGACAATAAATAGCGATAAAGCGACAATGTCGCCACCCAGTGATATAGCGTTCGTCCTCGATCCTAGTCGCCCTGTATTGACTCGCGCTCGCAGTATGCAGGCTGAAACTGGGGTATTGCCGCACGCTCACCCTCGCGGGCAATTGCTATGGGCTAAACACGGCGTGCTGCGTGTTACCAGTGAACAAGCGGTGTGGGTTGTACCCTCTACTCACGGCGTGTGGATACCCAGTAACTGTCTCCACCAAGTGAGTTGTGAAACGCTGGTGGAAACCCGCAACCTCTACATTGATCCTACTTGTAGGGCACGTGATCAGGACACCCAGGTGGTGATGGTGGCGATGAGCACGTTGATGCGCGAGATTGTGCTAAGGCTAAACGATTCCCTAAAGTGTCGCGACGACGATGCCAGCACGACGCGCCTAGGCCTAGTCGCGATTGATGAGCTAAATAGTCTACCCGCTGAGAATTTGTCGCTACCTTCTGGGACTGACCCGCGGTTGCGACGTATCATTAGCCACATGGTCAACCACCCGGATAATCGCCACACATTAGCTGAGCTGGCGGGCCTTGCCGGGGCGAGCGTACGAACGCTAGAAAGGCTATTTAAGTCCGACACCGGGCTGACCTTTCGCCAATGGCGTACCCGCTTCAAGTTGATGAACGCGCTTGAAGCCCTGGATAGAGGCGAAAGCTCAACCGCCGTGGCCTATACGGTAGGCTATAAAAGCGTCAGCAGTTTTGTGGCTGCCTTCAAAACGGAGTTTGGCTATACACCTCAAGTCCGCGCCCGCTGCCAATAATGCGGCGATTAGGCGTTAGTTAACTCATGCATTAACCCCTTTCATGCCTTCCGGCGTGTAGCGCTCACCGATCACTGGAATGCGTGCGGTGGCTGCTTCCAACTGACGTTGCTCATCAGCGGTAAGAGTAATCGACGTTGCTGCTGCATTCTCTTCAAGGTAGCGCAGCCGCTTAGTCCCTGGAATTGGCACGATGTTGGGGCCTTTAGACAGTAGCCAGGCGAGCGATAGCTGTGCAGGTGTGCAGCCTTTGTTGGCGGCCACTTCACCAATCACGTCGGCGATTCGGCGGTTGGTGCTCATGGCCTGATCTGAAAAGCGCGGCAAGTTAGGGCGAAAATCGCCTTCCTCGAAATCCGCAGTATCCTGAAATCTACCCGTCAAGAATCCCCGGCCTAGTGGCGAGTAGGGCACAAAGCCGATGCCTAGCTCGTTACAGGTGGGGAGCACCGCCTGCTCTACGTCGCGTGTCCAAAGCGAATACTCGGTTTGGACGGCAGTAATCGGGTGCACTGCATGGGCGCGGCGCAAGGTGTCAGCGCTGACCTCGCACAGGCCGATATGGGCAATTTTTCCCTCTTTGACTAGCTGGGTGAGGCCTTCCATGGTCTCTTCAATAGGCGCATCCGGGGTAACGCGATGGACGTAGTAGAGATCGATTTGCTCGACCCCTAACCGCCGCAGCGATGCCTCGCAGGCCTTGCGCGCATACTCGGCGCTGTTGTCCAGGCGTCGTTGATACTCACCGGGGTTGCGCACAATGCCAAACTTAGTTGCGATACGCACTTGCGGCTTATGCTTAGCGAGGAAGCGGCCAATCAGCTCTTCGTTATGGTGTGGTCCGTACATATCTGCCGTATCAAAAAAATCGATGCCCAGTTCCACTGCCTGCGCCAATACGCGTAGTGATTCACTGTCATCCCGTGGGCCGTAGAATTCACTCATGCCCATGCAGCCCAGGCCAATAGCGGAAATAGAAAGGTCGGTGCCAAGTGTACGTTGTTGCATGCTGTCTCTCCGTAAACCGTTCTTGAGTAGCGGAGTGACAGCGTGGCACTATCCCATAATGAAAAAAATGAACGAGTTCGATAAGCCATTTTCCGGTTTTGAAAAACAGATGCCCCGTGGGTGGGTGTGGGATGACACCCGCGCCTTTTTGGCTGTGGCTCGTCACGGCACCCTGAGTGGTGCCGCAGCGGAACTCCGTTTGGGCATTGCGACGCTCTCTCGACGTATTGAACGGCTGGAAAAAGCGCTGAAACTACCGCTATTTGTGCGCCAACAGTCGGGCTACCAACTGACCGAGGAAGGAGCAGGGCTGGTCGAGAAAGCTGAAGCGCTGGAAGCGGCTGCAGTGGCGTTTACCACCGATGTGTCCCGCCACTCACAGCTGAGTGGTAGAGTGCGTTTGGCTACCGCAGAGAATCTGGCAACGGCATTGATTCTACCTGCGCTTGCGCAATTTCGTCGACAGTATCCTGGCATTACGCTTGAGCTAGTGACGGATATCTCTACTGTCAATTTGCACCGTCGTGATGCCGATCTAGCCCTCAGAATGGTCAAGCCCGAACGCGGTAATGTCACCCTTCGCCGCTTGGGTTCCTTAGGCTATGGGCTTTACGCTAGCTCAGCCTATGCGGCGCAGCGTAAAACGACTCTTGATGCTGGCGACTACGACATGGATGCCTTTATCACCTGGGGGGAGACGCAAGCGCACCTGCCTGCAGCACAGTGGGTCGAGCGCGTTCTACAAGGGCGAGAACCAGCGTTAACCACTACCTCTGTGGCGACCCAAATCGCGGCAGCTAAAGCTGGGCTAGGGATAGCAGTATTACCGCACTTTTTGGCTCAGGAGGCGGGGTTGGTCTGCATTGCTTCTGATATTGGCGTGGACCAGCCTATTTACCTCGTCATCCAAACAGATCTTACACAGTCACGCCGAACCCGTGCCGTGGCGGACTTTCTTATTGAACTGGTCGCCAGTAACCACGCTCGCTTGGCGTGGGCTGAGAAGCGGGGGGTATGACTCTAATTGATGCCATCAACGCCCTCTCCGTAGCCAGGAGAGGGCGTTAAAGCCAAGCGTCAGCCTTTGGAACTGAGAGCCTGGGCCGGTGAGTACGATGATGAACTGTGTGTCACGAGACTCACTCCGATGAACACGACGGTATTGACGACTAGACCACAGAAGCCAGCGTGCCAGCCGAATGGAGTGCTGACTCCAAACTGGAACAATAGGGTTAGGGCCGCGCCTATTGCTAGACCTGCAAAGGCGCCAGTACGTGAGGCTCGCCGCCAAAATAGTGCGCCAAGCAGCATCGGCAACAACTGCACCACGATGCCGTAGGCGCCGAGTAACAGGCCAACCAATGAACCAGGATTGGCTAGGGCTAGCAGGTAGGCCGCTAAGGAGATCACTACCACACCGTAGCGAGTCAGTTTGAGTGCCTTGTCATCAGATATACCACGCAGCACGGGCAGGTGCTGACCCACGTCTCTTACCAGGATAGTGGCGGAGGTATGGGCCAAGTTGGCAGCAGTAGACATTGCAGCGGCCAGCGCGCCGGAGAGTGCTATACCGATCAGCCACGCTGGGAAGTCAGCTAGCTCGACCACTAACGTCAACAGCACGCGATCAGCGGAGTCGAGTGGGCTATCTTCCAGTAGTAAAACTCCAGCGAAGCCGATAATCAGCAATGGCACCAGCAGATAGCTATAAAGTGGGTAGAGCACGAACACCTGTTTGAGGGTTCGCTCACTGCGCGCACTATAAAACTTCATGAAAATGTGCGGCCACATTACGCAACCTAGGGCACTAACCAGGATTGCTGTGGAGAAGGCGCCCCAGCCCATGCCGCCAGCACCGGGCATGGTTAGGTATTCCGGCGCTTCGCGCTGCAGCTCGCGGAACATCTCGCCAACTCCGCCGAAGAACTGGTCGGCCGTTGCTAAGCCTAGGAACCACGCGACGCCCACCATCATCACGCCCTGAAGCAGGTTGGTCCAGCCGATGCCTTGTAAGCCGCTCGCGTAGACATAGGCCGCCACCACGCCACAGGCTAGTAAGCTGCCGAGCCAGAACGGAATGGTGCCTGAGGTTGCCGCCTCGAAGAGCAGCCCTGCACCAGCGATCTGAATGGTTAGGTAGGGGATCATCGCCAGTACGCTGACCACACCGATGAACAACCCCAGCAGATTCCCCCGAGTTGGATAACAGGCGGAGAGGAACTCTGCCTGGGTCAGGAAGCCATGGCGGCGGCCAAGCCGCGAAATATATGGAGCGATTAACCACCATACAATCACAGCGAGCGCTAGGTAGGCGATGATATAGAGTGCCGGTGCCCCCTTGCTGTAGGCCCAGCCAGGGGCTCCAAGAAAGGCGAAAGCAGAGAATATCTCCGCTCCAAGAATGAAAAACAGCACCAGTAGCCCCATGTGGCGCCCACCAGCGACGTAGCCTTCCAGAGAAGAGCTCTGGTTATGTCTTGCTCGCAGGCCTACCGCCAGAACGATCAGTAGATAGGCTAGGGTGATGGTAGTGATCAGCAGTGAATCACTCATCGTTCACCTCCTGCGCGGCATCGTGACGATAGGCAATCACTAGCCCCACAAATAGGGCAAAGACCCAAGCGACGTACCAGAACATGAAGAAGGGCAAGCCAATCACCATCGGTTCGATGCGGTTGGCCACTAATGCGCCAGGCCAGATCATCGCCAGCGCACAGATAGTGAAGTAAATCAGCAATCCCCTAGAGGGAAGCGAGGGCCGGGATTTCATATGCATACCTCGTTATTGTGGTGTTATCGGTAGTAGAACAGGCCTCGTTCAGGCGGCAGCGAGTGCGCCGAGGCCGATTGCCACCAGCAGTTGGCAACCAGTGGGAATAATGTCGTCGTTAAAGTCGTAACGAGCGTTGTGTAATGGTGCGGTGGCTTCATCCTTGGCTGTACCGAGGAAGAAGTAGGCTCCTGGGCAACGCTGCAGCATGAAGGAGAAATCTTCGCCGCCAAGGCTAGGGGCGACGTCACGCACTAGGGCTGCTTCGCCGAGTGTTTGCACAACACAGGATTCCACGTGGCGGGTTTCTGCCTCGCTATTGACCGTCGCTGGGAATATGCGCTGGTAGTCGACCTCAATGTCGCCGCCATGGGCAATGGCCACCCCTTCACAAACACGGCGAACCGCATGCTCAATACGATCCTGAGTGTCGGCATCAAGGCTTCGTGCTGTACCGCTGATGCGTACTTCATCGGGAATAATGGCGAAACCGTCAATATCGCCCCCCTGCAATCCACACAGGCTGAGAGCCGCGGGGGAGAGAGGATTAATATCACGTGCGACCACGGAGTGAAGATTTTGAATCAGGGCACCCGCCATACGCACAGGATCTGTCGATAGGTGTGGGTTGACGCCTCCATGGCCCCCTTTTCCGCGTACACGGATATCGAGCCGATCGGTGGCTGCCATGATGGCACCTGAGCGGACGGCCACTTGGCCAGCAGGCAGAGAAGGCCAGTTGTGCAGGGCGTAGATGGCCTGCATAGGAAAGCGCTCGAACAACCCCTCTTCAACCATTGCCCGGCCACCACCTAAGCCCTCTTCTGCGGGCTGAAAGACTAGGTGAATGGTGCCAGCGAAGTCGCGGTGTTCAGCCAGGTAGCGGGCGACGCCAAGCAGCAGGGTCGTGTGACCATCATGGCCGCAGGCATGCATTCGGCCGGGTACTTCGGATGTGTGGTTGTGCTCGCTAAGCTCTTGGATCGGTAGAGCGTCCATATCGGCGCGTAGACCAATCTGGCGTCCATTGTCGGGCTGATCACCGGTGACAGTCGCAACGATACCGGTTTTGCCGATGCCAGTTTCAAAGGTCAAACCGAGACGTTCTAGTTCTTCAGCGATGCGCTTAGCCGTGGCATGTTCCTGAAACCCTAGCTCTGGGTGACGATGCAGCTCGTGCCGCATTTGGGTCAGCTCGGCGTGGTGACGCTCGAAGAAATTTGCGTTGATGAGTTCTGTCATAGTCGATTCGCATAGTTGTTGGATGGGCCAATTCATCTTGGTTGTTTCGGTGGCATAGAGAAAATAGTTTTTTTATTAGCTTTCCATGCTTATATTGGATGGAAAGAGCCACGGCGTGTCATTCAATGGGAATGAGATGGACTTCAAACGCTTAAAATATTTTCAGACCGTCGTAGAGGAGGGAGCTATCTCCTCAGCAGCACGACGGATACCACTTGCTCAGCCAGCCCTGTCACGTCAATTGCTGCTGCTTGAAGATGAGGTCGGTACAACGTTGCTGACTCGTTCACGGCATGGCGTTCGCCTGACTGCCGCAGGCGAATCGTTCTACCGTGATACTCGGCGTTTACTTGGCGAATTCGAACAGGCCAAGCGTAATGCACGGCGCATCGCCGACGGCCAATTCGGTGAGTTGCGTCTGGGGGTGACGGTGATGCACTTATGGGTGCCGCAGATAATCGGTTTGCTCAACCGTTTCCGCGAGCAATATCCTGAGGTCACGCTGAAGGTGGAGTCGCTGCTTTCGGGGCCTCAGGTCGATGCAATTCGCCGTGGGAGGCTGGATGCTGGCATGTTGTTCTTCCCTCCGGAAGACGATGACAGCCTCTGTAGCCATTGCTTGTATGAAGATCATCTCGTATTGGTTACCAGTGCCACCTCACGCCTAGCGCGACACCCGCCGCGATACCTAGCCGAGCTCAATGACGAGAACTTTATCTGGTTTGATCGTAGCGCCACCCCGGTCTATCACGACAAGCTGATTCACGCCTTTCAGCGAGCGGGGTTCACTCCTCATGTGGTACAGGAGGGAACTGACAACGCTACTATGTTGTGTTTGGTGGCTGCTGGCATGGGCTGCAGTATTTTACCGGCCATGACCATGGCAGGGGCACCAGAAGGGGTGGTAAGCCATCGCTTAAAGGATCTCAAGCTAGCTTTGCCTCTGATGCTGGTGTGGCGCAGGGATTCAGGGGTGTCGGCGGTACGCCGGCTGATCGAAATTGCCGAAACAGAATCTTTGGCGAACGGTGTAGACACGTCCTTAATTGCTCAGAAGGAATGAAGCGTCTATAACCTGGCTTGCTGGTGTAACGTATCGACAAAACGGGCTAATGCGGGCGACCAGGTAGCGGGTTCTGAAGTAACAAAATAGGTATCGATATTGGCAATCGCGGAGGGCAGTTCCAGCGCGTGAATGCCGAAGCGGTGCTGGTGCGCTTCAATGATAATACGTGGCAGCACGGTGTACCCCATCCCGGCTGCTACGCAACCAAGCATGGCGTCTAGCGTGCCAAACTCAAAAACACGCACGGCATTTATTCCCTGAGATGCCAGCAGTAATTCGATACGTTGCCGGTAACTACATCCCTGGCGAAATGCGAGAAACGTTGCTGTCAGTAGTTCTTCAGAGCTGGGTACGCTCGTCATAGGGGCTGAACTTACCAGCACAAGCTGTTCGCTGAAGACTTTGAGCGAATGATAGCGATGATGATCGATAGCGCCGGCCACAAACACGCCATCCGCCTGACCGTCCATGAGCTTCTCAATCAAGCTGGCGGTGGGGCCGGTCGCCAGCGTCATATCAACCTCTGGAAAGTCAGCATGATAGGCCGCTAATATCGGGGGAAGACGTAGCGCCATAGTCGTTTCCATCGATCCCAAGCGCAGCTGGCCTGTTGCGTTCTCTGCGCTTTGAAACAGCATCAATGCTTCGTCATGTACTGCCAGCAACCGTTCTGCATAATCCAGTAACGCTAGCCCCGCAGACGTAAGGCGCACGCCACCCGCGCGATGAACCAGCTGCGCGCCTAATTCCTCCTCAAGTTTTTTGATATGCGTGGTCACGTTAGATTGCACTGTGTGCAGTTGCTTTGCGGCAGCCATAAAGCTGCCGGTTTCTGCCACCGCCATAAACAGCCGCAATGATTTAAACTGCATTCTTATCTCCCTTAAGCGACCACCATCTCAAAAAGCATCTCAATAGCCATCTTAAGAAATATCTCAAAAAAAGATAGAGGCTATCATTATAAATCGTTTCTAAAGAATTGTTGGGGTGGGTAAGCTACAGGTAAATACGCCTGTTGCCAATCTTGCCGCACAGCGATTTAGGAAGGATACGACATGATCAATAGCAAAGACTTGCCTGCTCTGATGACCGGCGTGATGGCCACCTTGGCAGGAATAGGCATTGCCCGTTTTGCCTACACACCGCTATTACCGGCGCTGATTCAAGAAGGGTGGTTCAGTGCCAGCCAAGGAGCTTATCTTGGGGCTGCTAATCTTCTCGGCTACTTTATTGGTGCGTTGTCTGCTCACACACTAAGTGAGCGTTTTTCTGTTCGCGCGGTGATGGGGGCAAGTTTCGTAGCGATCGCACTGAGCTTTTTCCTCTGTGCGGGGGCGGGCAGTTTTAGCTGGTTTTTCTTTTGGCGATTAGTCTCAGGTATTGCTGGCGCCATTCTCATGGTGGTTGGCCCATCGTTGGCTCTGTCGACCACGCCTCCGGAAAGGCGGACGAGTGTCGGTGCCCTGGTATTTACTGGCATTGGCTTCGGTGCACTGCTTTCCGCATCGGTGGTGCCAGTGCTTCTGGAGCTAAGCCTAACGGTTACCTGGGCAACGCTGGGTCTGCTCTGTATTGCTGCTGCTCTGGTATGTGACTGGGGCGTTACTCAGCTGTCCTCACCACCGTTGGCCAGTCAGGAAAAGTCAGCAAGTCAGACCGGGTATGCCGGAATAAATGCCGCTGTGCTACTGGTGATCGGGGCGTATGCCCTGGACGCCGTCGGGTTTGTTCCACATACCGTATTTTGGGTGGATTATCTCGCCAGAGAAAATGCCTTAGGGCATCAAGCGGCTTCTCTACAGTGGGGCATTTTCGGCTTGGGCGCTGTGTGCGGGCCACTGGTAGTAGGAACGTTGGCGCGAAAAGTGGGCTGGCACCATGGTTTAACCCTCGCTTTTTTAGCTAAGGCTGCCGCTGTGTCGCTGCCAGTATTTTCACTCGCATTGCTTAGTCAGTCAGTTTCATCGTTTGTGGTAGGCGCGATGATCCCAGGTATTGTCGCGCTGACGTCTGGACGACTGGCTGAATTGGTCGGCCCCACTGCCCACAAAAAGCTCTGGGGGCAAGCGACTGCTGCTTTCGCTGCGGCTCAAGCGTTTGCTGGCTACGCGATGTCGGCGCTCTATGTAGCCTGGGGCACTTATTCACCGCTATTTGCGATTAGCAGCCTGGTATTGGTAGGCGGCTTTGTACTGGTGCTGCTGAGCCGATGCCAGCAGCGTCACGTTTCCCTCTCTACTGTTCCTCTCTCCAATAAGAACCGGAGGCCATAATGCAGCTTTTTCTTAACGCAACGTCACCCTATGCGCGCCTAGCGCGGATCATCTTACTTGAGAAGGGGCTGGTGGATGACGTTACATTGCGCTGGTGCGACCCTTGGGCAGATGACCAAGCGCTGCTAGAGGTTAATCCCGCCGGGCGAATTCCAGCGCTAGTGACAGACGAAGGAAAGACACTTAGCGAGTCAATGTTGATTGCTGTTTATCTTGATAGCGTCAGTGCTAGCTCGCCCATGATTCCACAAGCTCGATTAGCGAATGTACTGCATCTGGCCGGGCTTGGTCAGAACCTGATGGATGTTGCGTTTACGACCGTTATCGCCAGAAAGCACTATGGCGCTGAGATTGATCACAGTGAGCTTGGGCGAAGGCGCCAGCGAGCCATGCAACGAATAGTGGAGCAACTGGACAGTGAACTCCACGAAAGTCAGCTGGCGCCTTCGATGACTCTTGGTGAAATCGCCTGCGCTGTTGCGCTAGATTACTTGGCCTTCAGGTTGCCAGAAGTGCACTGGAAGGAAGCGTACCCACAGCTCAAAGCATGGCATGCCGCAGTAATTGCCAGGGATAGTTTTCAGCAGACTGCATTTGTGTAGTGAGAGAGTCAGAAGGGGGAGGCCCTGATGTGTTGCGCCTTCCCCCTCGACTCCAAAGTTACATGTGTTAGTAATGCTATATAGTTAAGCGTCCTTGTATTTATGGTCTTGATTTCTACTGCTCGGCTAATTGTCGATGTGAATGGTCAGCCCCTTTTTCCCGGCGGCGATATGATCGGCGAGGATGTTAAATTGATACTCTCCACCATTTTGGCGCCGGAAGGGAATAGGTGATTCATTAAAGAGATGATTGAGGCGAAGGTGCCAAGTGGCTAACTCTTTCTCTACGTTAGCTTTTGAAAGCTTGCCGCTGCCATACACGGCATGGGTGGGCAGTACATCCAAGCCGGGAAAAAAGAGAGCGCCGTGCGTGATGGGAAATAACAACTCCTCCAAGGGGCCATTAATGCCACGGGGCGAATAGTCCTCCTCTGGTCCCCCTACCATTACTGAAAGTAGGGCTCGTTTGCCTTTGAGAATACCGTCCCCATAGCGATACCGGTTGCCTTCGCCTTTGTATCCGTAGGCGAATCCGTAGGCATACACTCGATCTATCCAGCCTTTGAGAATGGCGGGCATACCAAACCACCAAAGAGGGAAATGAAATATGACTGCATCGGCGGCAAGCAGCTTGTCTTGCTCTGCGGCAACATCCAACGTCTGTTGGTGATTGGTATAAGCGTGCTGCGACTCTTGGATAAAATCTAGCCGGTCTTGGTTTATACGGTTGGGGAAATCCTGCTCATCAAAAGTCGCCTTCCAACCCATGCCATATAGGTCTGATTGCAGCACGACATGGCCTTGTTGTTCCAGTATTCGTATCGTTTCGGTAACGAATAGGCGGGTTAGTGATGTGGGTTCGGGGTGGGCATACACCATCAATATGGTCTTGGACACTTTGCTGCTCCTACAGGCGAGTTAGCGAGTGACTATCACTCTAAGTGGATACAGTAGGCAGTGTGCGCAAGATTGAAGTATCAGTGAAATTAATAGTTTTATGACTTACTATCGTAAGCATGGATGCCAAAAGACTTGACCTTAATTTGTTGGTGACATTAGAGGCTTTGCTTGAAGAGCAAAATGTCACCAGAGCGGCCGCGCGGCTGAATCTGAGCCAGCCTGCTGTCAGCGCTCAGTTGAGTCGCCTTAGGGGTATGTTCAATGATCCGCTGCTGATTCCTGCTCATCGTGGAATGATGCCTACCGCCAAAGCGTTGGAGTTACTTTCCCCATTGCGTTTTGCACTAGATCAGGTGCGAGAGACGCTAACAACGCACCAGCACTTTGAGCCTGCCCAAGCAAAGCTGACCATCACGATTGCATGTACCGACTATCTGCAAACGGTTGTTGGTTTGTCGATCATGAACGAGTTAAGGCGAAAAGCACCCGGCGTCAGGATCGCAATACGTAATCTGGAACCACCTCGGTTGGAAGCCCTGATGGCGTGTGGTGAAGTGGACCTTGCACTTATGACGCCAGAAGAAGCACCACAGACTTTACGATCAAAATCCCTGTACGACGAAACCTATGTGTTGGTTGGCTGCGAGAACCACCCGCGACTCAGTGATGAAATGACAATTGAAGATTATGTCCAGCTTGAGCATGTGATTGTGTCGCTCAGTGGAGACAATTTCTTCACCCCAGTGGATCAGGTCTTACATACATTGGGCTATAAGCGCAACGTTGTGCTATCGACCGCTTCATTCCTGTTCATCCCTGAAATTGTTGCTCACTCTCCTCTTGTGGCGCTGGTACCACGGCGTTTAGTCGCCCAACGTTCCGACCTTAAAATTGTTGAATCCCCCATTAAATCACTGGGATTCAAAGTCGGTATGGTGTGGCATGAGCGTAACCATGGTCACAGTGCACATCGTTGGGTGCGTGAACAAATAGCCCACACACTTTGTGCAAACAAGCGCTAAAGGAGTAGCCAGACTAGCAGTGGCCAGCCCCCAATTCCTGCTTAAGCCACTCTGCCAGTGGCTCGCTGCGGCGGCTGTTGGTTTGTTTCGGCAGCCATAGGCAGAGGCGGGCGGGTGTTTCGATACTTCCCCAAGGAGCCACAAGCCGCCCGCTGCGTAAATCGTCTTCCACCAGTAGTTTGGGTGCTATTGCTACGCCTAAGCCTGCCACTGCTGCTTCAATCAGATAATAAAGATGGGCAAACCTTTGGCCCTGTTGAAGGGCATCCTCCAATGCACGTTGCTCCAGCCCTTTGGCACTCGCCCACTGTGGCCACGCCTGGGGACGTGAAGCGGTCACTAACAGCTTGTTGGCAAATAACGATTCTGGCTTGGCTGGGTCGATGTGTGCTGCTAGTAGTGGGCTTGCTACTGGGCAAATCTGCTCGGAAAGTAGCTCGATAACCTTCACATCCGCGGGCCAGGGCGGTTCAATAAACGCCAGGGTGGCGCTGGTATCAACCTGTTGTCCGGGCAGTTCGCTGTCACTTACCACGACTTTTAGCTTCAGTTGCGGCAGCTCTTGGTTCAGGCGATCCAGGCGGGGAATTAGCCAGCGCGCTAGCAGGCTGCCAGGGCAGGCCAGAGTAAAGGGCGCTTCTTCCACATCACGCTTGAGTGCTGCGCAACTATTGCGCAGTTTGCTAAATGCCTCGCCCACGCCGCTTTGCAGTTGCTCACCATGGTGAGTCAGCACCAGCCCACGCCCTGCTTTTGCAAATAGCGCTACACCAAAATGCTCATCCAGGCTTTTAAGTTGGCGGCTAACCGCGCCATGGGTAACGCTTAGCTCATCGGCAGCAGCGGTCACGCTACCCAATCGGGCAGTGGCTTCAAAGGCGCGCAGGGCGCTAAGCGGCGGCATGCTGTTCTGCATTGTTTATCCCATAATGATGTTCTGTTTTAATAGTTGACTAAAACTCACCTATTGGTGACATCTTATCGATTTTTATCCCCGCCTGCCTGCGCTACCTTCAGTCTATTCCCAATTTCCATGTTGTACTCAGAGGTCGTTATGAACCAATTCGTGAACCTGCCCGATACCAACGGACTGTTTGGCAGCTTCGGCGGCCGCTTTGTCGCTGAAACACTCATGCCGCTTATTTTAGAGCTGCAAGATGAATACGCTGCTGCTAAAAATGACCCCGAATTTCAGCGCCAGTTAGCCTATTTTCAGGGGGATTACGTCGGGCGGCCAAGCCCGCTTTATTTCGCTGAAAGACTGACCGAACACTTCGGTGGGGCAAGTATTTATCTCAAGCGCGAAGAGCTAAACCACACCGGCGCGCATAAAATTAACAACTGCATTGGCCAGGTACTGCTAGCCAAGCAGATGGGCAAAAAGCGCATTATTGCTGAAACCGGCGCCGGTATGCACGGCGTGGCCACCGCCACGGTAGCAGCGCGTTTTGGCCTGCCGTGTGTCATCTATATGGGCTCAACCGACATCGAACGCCAGCAGCCTAACGTGTTCCGCATGAAACTACTGGGGGCTGAGGTGATTCCCGTCACCTCCGGCACCGGCACACTCAAAGATGCCATGAACGAAGCGCTGCGCGACTGGGTGACTAACGTAGATGATACCTTCTACATTATTGGAACCGTGGCTGGACCGCACCCGTACCCTGCGATGGTGCGTGACTTCCAAGCAGTGATTGGCCATGAAACCCGCAGCCAAATGCTCGAAAAGCAGGGGCGTTTGCCGGATTCGCTGGTGGCCTGTATTGGTGGCGGATCAAACGCTATGGGGCTGTTCCATCCGTTCTTAAACGACCCAGATGTGCAGATGATTGGCGTAGAGGCGGGCGGCAAAGGCGTTAAAAGCGGCCTGCATGCCGCCAGCTTGAATGGCGGGACGCCTGGCGTACTGCATGGTAACCGCACCTACCTGCTGCAAAACGAAGATGGCCAGATTATTGACGCCCACTCAATATCCGCGGGGCTGGATTACCCCGGTATCGGCCCAGAACACGCATGGCTTCACGAGCAGGGGCGGGTTGAGTACGTTTCCGCCACAGACGATGAAGCACTGGAAGCTTTCCAAATCTGCTGCCGTCAGGAAGGCATTATTCCCGCCCTGGAAACTGCCCACGCCTTAGCGGAAGTGGCTAAGCGTGCGCCCCGGCTTCCCCGTGAGCACTTAATGGTGGTCAACCTTAGCGGTCGTGGCGACAAAGACATGATGAGCGTCGCGCATCATCTAGGTGAGAAATTCCAATGAGTGCGAACCAGGAGACTGTTATGAATACCCCCACTCGTCTTAAAGACTGCTTTGCCGCGCTCAAGCAGCAGAACCGCCCAGCGCTGGTTAGCTACCTCACCGCAGGTGATCCAGACGCGGAGACTTCACGTCGTCTGCTGCATGGGTTGTCGGAAGCAGGGGTGGATATCATCGAACTCGGCATGCCGTTCAGTGACCCTATGGCCGATGGTCCCGCGATTCAAAAAGCCGCGCTGCGTGCACTTGAAGGCGGCCAAACCCAAGTTAAAACGTTGGAAATGGTACGCCGTTTCCGCGAGCAGAATAGCACCACGCCGATCGTACTGATGGGCTACTACAACCCGATTTACTGCTATGGCGTTGAGCGCTTTTTAACGGAGGCCGCCAGCGCTGGAGTCGATGGGCTGATTGTGGTGGATTTACCCCCTGAGCATGATGAAGAACTCTGCCAGCCAGCAGCTCAGCACGGCATTGATTTTATCCGCCTGGCCACTCCGACTACCGATGCTAAACGGTTGCCCAAAGTACTCAGCAACACCTCTGGGTTTATCTACTACGTATCGGTGGCGGGGGTTACTGGCGGTAGTGCGCCAACACCACAACGGTTAGAGGCGTCGGTTGCTCAGCTCCGCGAATATACCGAATTACCCATTGCCGTTGGCTTTGGAATACGCACCGCCGAGCAAGCCGCTACCATTGGACGCTTTAGCGATGCGGTGGTGGTCGGCTCCGCGCTTGTTGACTGCATCGAACATGCCAGCACGCCTGATGAAGCCGTTGAGCGAGTGCATGGCTTAGTCAGTGAGCTGGCAGAAAGCGTCAGGGTGTGCAGGGAGGTGAGTGAGTCACAAGTTTGTTGATACCAGCAGAGTAAAAAACGATACGTTAAGAGAGCAGGCCAGCAGCGCCTGCTTTTTTTAACGTTGAGCAAAATCCTAATTAAAGGTTAATCTAGCTGGATCGATGGTGAAATAATGAGTGGAAGCTCACGCGAGCTACTAGGAACGGGCTTTTATGAACCTGACAACACTGCTGCTTTTTATCCCTGCCTGCTTCGCTCTTAATATGGCGCCTGGCCCTAATAACCTGCTTTCATTAACCAATGCTAAACGCTATGGCGTTCGGGCAGCTTGTTTAGCGGGTATTGGGCGGCTAATAGCATTCGTCGGCATGATTACGCTGGCAGCGACTGGCTTGGCGACGCTGCTTTACACCTCTGAAAAAGTCTTCCTCGTTATTAAGCTGGTTGGTGGCCTCTATTTGTTATGGCTGGCATATCAGCTATGGGGCGCCGACACTACCGCAAGTGATAGCGCTGAAACCCAACGTATGAGCCTATTTGAGCTGGCGCGACAAGAGTTCTTGCTTGCTGCTGGTAACCCCAAAGCCATTCTGATTTTTACCGCTTTCCTACCGCAGTTCGTGGAACCTAGCGGCAATGTAGGTCTGCAGTTTTTGGTGCTAGGTGTGCTGTTTTTACTATTGGAATGGGTAGCGATTGCTGGTTACGCCTATGCAGGTAGCTTTTTGAGCCAGTGGTTTTCTCGACCAGCCATGCGGCGCTTATTTAACCGCGGCTGTGCGGGCCTGTTAGCCAGCGCCGGGGTAGGGCTATTGCTGGCTAAAAAAGGGTGAGTAAGCGTTAAGACTCGCTGTTTAAATACGCTAAATTCCTTTGCTGACTGTGATGAGGCTTGAATGAAAAAGGGCAATACCACCATCGCGTTAGCACAACTCCCGGTAGAAAAAGGCGCAGTGGCCGAGAACCTTGCAACACACCTTACCTACATTCAACACGCCGCTAGGCTTGGGGCTGATGTAGTGGTTTTCCCAGAGCTTTCGCTTACCGGCTACGAGCTTGAGCTACTAGAGCAACTGGCGATGCCCAAAAGTGCAGAGACCTTAAGTACGCTTTCTGCCGCTGCAGTTGCTCATAATATAGTAGTGATAGCAGGTTGCCCGCTGTTGAATGAAAGCAGTAAGCCCCACATAGGCGCTGTTATATGTTTCCCAAGCGGAGCGCGCGATTTCTACGCAAAACAGCACCTGCACGAAGGAGAAGAGGTTTACTGCTCGGCGGGTAATGAAAGCTACCAGTTCACGGTAAATGACACTCGCATAGTCTTGGCGATTTGCGCCGACTTTGCTCACCCCACCCACGCAGAAGTGGCAGCTGCTCAGCAAGCAGATGTGTATATCGCCAGTGCGCTTATATCAGAAGCAGGTTACGAGCCTGATGCACAATTACTCGCCGCTATGGCAAAACGCCATCAGTTCCCAGTACTGCTTGCTAACCACATTTCCAACACAGGGGGCTGGCAAACCTGTGGCAAAAGTGGTGGCTGGAATACAGCGGGTGAGTTAGCGGTTGCTACTAACGGTACCGAACCCAGCTTGGTGTTATGCAATGTTCAGCAAGGCATGCTGAGTGGTGGGGCGGAGGAAGCATGAAAACACGACACCTCAGATGCGCCTGAGCTCAGTCATTCGGGAGATTGAAACACGACGCTCTCAATCTCGTGAAACCTCATCTGGCATATAACGCTGGGTCACGGCCCAGAATACTAGCGCCAATAGGCTTAACATGGCGCCTAAAATACACACTCCTTGCCAACCGAAATGGGCGTAGGTGGTGGTCGTGCTGATGGCTCCTAAGCCGCTACCGATCGAATAGAACAGCATGTACAGGCCTACCAAGCGACTATGCGCCTCAGGTCGGGTATGAAAAATCATGCTCTGGTTAGTGACGTGGAGTGCCTGCCCACCCATATCCAGCAACACGATCCCGATGATCAGCGCCCATAGCGACCATTCCATCAGCGATAGTGGCCACCATGCTAGTAGCAGCAATACCAGAGCAACTGCACTGGTACGCTGGCCGAGTCCTTGATCTGCCCATTTCCCGGCGCGAGCGGCTGCTAGGGCACCTACTACGCCAGCTAAACCAAATGCCCCAATGACCGTATGAGAAAATTCATAGGGCGGTGCGCTAAGTGGCAATACCAGAGCGCTCCAGAAAACGTTGAAGGCAGCGAACATCAGTAGGGCCAGCACACCGCGGATTTGCAGCACCCGTTCTTCCCGCAATAGTTCGAGCATCGAGACAATCAGGTGTGGATAGCTCATGGAACCTGACGCAGCTTCCAACGTTGGTAGTCGACGCCACAGTGGCAGAGCGAGTACCAGCATTATGGCTGCAGAGCACAAGTAGACACCCCGCCAGCCGGCTAGATCGCTTACACCACCAGCGAATATTCGGGCAAGTAGTAAGCCAATAAACACACCGCCTTGCGCTGCGCCGACTACACGTCCCCGTTCATGAGGAGCTGATGCACTAGCTGCATAAGCGATTAACCCTTGTGTCATTGCCGTACCGAGCAGGCCAACACTGAGCATTCCTGCCAGCAGCATAGCGGTGGATTGTGACAGTGCTACAACGATGAGGGCGGCCACCAACGCCAGCAATTGTAACGCCATAAGACGACGGCGGTTAACTCGGTCTCCTAGTGGCACGAGCAGGAGCAAGGCTAAAGCACAGCCGACCTGAGTGGCCGTGACCACACCGCCAACGGCTGCATAACTGATAGCGAAATCTTGGGCTAGAGCATCTAGCAGTGGCTGTGCGTAATAGACGTTCGCGACGCTTAAGCCGCTGGCCGCGGCGAACAGCAACACTAAGCCGCGTGGCATATCTGTTCGGATAGCAGGTGCACTGTCATCACAATGAGATGGCAGTACCGTGGACGCTTTCATAACTACCCTCCAAATAATCTGGTTTCAAAAAAAAACTAGTTGGATGGTAGGTATACTGGTTTTAAAATGCAACTAGATAAAAATTGCCGCAATCGAATGAAAGGCGAATGTCATGTCCCGTCGTAAGTCCATAGATAGTGAAACCTGCCCAGTAGCACGCTCTGTCGATATTGTCGGAGATCGGTGGTCGCTGCTCATCGTACGAGATGCTTTTGACGGCATGAGACGATTTCGTGACTTTCAGCGCAGCCTAGGCATGGCTCGCAACATTCTGGCCGAACGCCTGCATCGATTGGTTGAAGCGGATATCCTGGAAACTCGGCCGGCATCGGATGGCACGGCCTACCAGGAATATGTCTTGACTGCTAAGGGGGAAAGTCTATTTCCTGTGGTGGTTGCTTTACGCCAGTGGGGGGAGCGCTACTTGTTCGCTCGTAGCGAGCAGCACTCCACACTTATCGACAAATCAACGGGGCAGCCTGTGCCCTTAATGGCTCCCCAAGCTGGTGACGGCAATGTGCTGACCCCAGATGCTGCTATGGTTAAAAAGCTGCAGTAATAGCAATCTCGTATTGTGCTGTTTACGACAATTCGTAGCGGTGATCTGCCTGTGGCAGCAGGGGTAGCAAAAAACGAAACGTGCTTTTTCCCCAAGTAGTGATGGTGTCGCTTGTGAGCTTTTGGAGCAAGGTCAAATGAGTCTGGAAAATATCGCGGCTCGGAGTGGCTTCGGTAGTCTTCCTACCATGCGACATCATTTCCGGAAATGCCTAAACACTAGCCCGAGTAGCTACCGTAAAGTGTTTGTCGGGGCTTCTCTCAGCACGGTTGATTGATGCTCGATGTTGGGCGGTATTCATCGCTCCTAACAAGGTCTACACATAAAACGCCCAATACTTGCATTCCACCACACCCGCGCAAAGCTGCGTAGGCGTGGAGAATACAAACGTTGTGGCTACTTCCATTTATGATGAGTGCGCGTGACGCGAATCCTCAGGTGCCTCGAGCCGGTCGTTCATTCCGTAATCTCGGATGATGGAAGCGACACGCAGCCGGTAGTCGGCAAAGATATCTTGTCGACCAGCTTTCTGAGCCGCTCGGTGAGATTCAAGCGAACGCCACTGCTTCACGGCATCTTCATCCCGCCAAAAAGACAGCGACAGCACTTTGCCGGGTTGCGTCAGACTCTCGAAGCGCTCAATCGATAGAAAGCCGTCGATAGCTTCCAAATCTTGGCGTAATGCGCTGGCAGTATCCAAGTAGTCTTGATAACGCTCATTATGTGGAAGCACTTCGAATATCACAGCGATCATGGCAGATTCCTTGTATTCATAAGTTCTTATATTCTCAGATTCTTTATATTCACAGCGTCGTTACGTCGATACGTTCATTACATCGACAGCCTCAATGCCCAAGGTGCCGTCTACCACCTCAACAAAACTGCGCTCCTCTTTGAGGATGAATCGTTGCTCTTGGGCCATTGTGAAGTTCGCGTGTCCTCCTTCATCAGATCTCAGCCGAGCGCGATAGGCCTCATAGGAAGCCAGGCTATCAAAGGCAATGAGGCCCCAGGCAATATTGTTGGTGCCCTCTAAAGGCAGGAAGTAGCCAATAAGATGGCCGCCACACCAGGGGATGATTTTTCCCCAGTTTTCCGCATATTGCTTGAAAGCGTCGCGCTGGAAAGGGTCGATCTCGTAGCGAATGATGCAGGTAACGCTCATCTGATTATCTCCGTTGAAAGGCAACGGAGACGATACCTAATTGCCGCACCCCAATGGTTCGACTAAGATCGAACCATGAATGAAGCCCCTAACATTGTGCGCGTTGCCGCACTGATCGGAGATAACGCTCGGGCGGAAGCGCTCTGTGCCTTAATGTCTGATCGCGCGCTAACGGCGACTGAACTGGCAAATATGGCCGGTGTGACTAAGCAAACCATGAGCTTCCACCTCGGAAAGCTGCGAGAGGAAGGACTGCTCGCGGTCGAAAAGCAGGGGCGCCACCGCTATTTTAGGCTGGCGGGGCCACATGTTGCTGAACTTTTGGAGTCGCTGATGGGCCTCGCTTTCCGAGGCGACGATAAGCATCTGTCCATCGGCCCGCGCGACCCTGCGCTGCGCAAGGCGCGAGTGTGTTACGACCACCTTGCAGGGGAGCTGGGGGTTTTTGTGTACGAGCAGATGCTCGAGACATATATCCTTCAGCAGCTTCCAGGCGGACTACAGCTGACTAAACAGGGGCGGCTGTGGTTCCAGAAACATGGCATCGATGCAGACGCGCTGGCTTCTTCGAAGCGATCATTTTGTCGAGCGTGTTTGGATTGGAGCGAGCGTAGGAATCATCTTGCTGGCGCGCTCGGGGCGGCGCTGCTTGCGCGAATTCAGGCGCTTGGCTGGGCGAAACGGCAGGAAGACTCTCGCGTTATCGTTTTCAGTGCCAAAGGGGAAGCGTCGCTGCGGGCAATGTTCGCAGTGAGCAACATGCCATCCACTCCCGACACCTCACCATTAGAATCCTTCTCGCTTGTTTGTAAATAATGTTCATTTTTCAGTGCTTGTAGCTACTTACTACCGCAGGCATTATCAGCGCTCGTGATTGCTGGCCGAAGGCGGCAACCATAAGGATTTCGTCGCACTGGGGGGAAGTAA
Source organism: Halomonas sp. MS1 (assembly GCF_024182575.1). Classification (NCBI taxonomy): domain Bacteria; kingdom Pseudomonadati; phylum Pseudomonadota; class Gammaproteobacteria; order Oceanospirillales; family Halomonadaceae; genus Halomonas; species Halomonas sp. MS1. The sequence continues at coordinate 132,727 of NZ_CP098926.1, read as the reverse complement.
TGGGGAAGCTCTTTTCACTGATCGTACTACTGGCAATTGGCTACGTGGGCATCTATATCTATTACGGTGTCGCAGTAAAACAAGAAGTGCAGCAGCAATTGGATGATCGCGGTCTGTCTTCGGTGAGTGTTGATAGCGTTGAGTATGGTCTATTCGCGCCGATTAACACCTCTGCAGAACTGACAGTAACCGTTACTTACCGCGGTTCTCAGGCAGCAGTGAACATGGTGGTGCAAGGGCACCCGGTGTTTTCAGACGACGTTAGCGTTGAGTTCGATGGTCTTCAAGCACTGAGCTTGGGGATAGGCTTCGGGCAGTAGGTTTTACAACGTCCGCTTTCACTTACAACACCGCGTGGCAAACGCGTTTGCCGCTCGATCAGAGACACGTGGCTAATTTATGCTTTCCAAAATTATGAGTGGCGGCCAAACGGGCGCTGATAGGGCGGCTCTCGATGCTGCCTTAACATTAGAATTTCCCATTGGTGGAACGTGTCCGGTGGGCAGAATGGCCGAAGATGGGCCAATGAGCAGTATCTATACCCTCGAAGAGGTCAGCGGTGATTACCGTCAGCGCAACCATCAAAATGTACAGAACGCGGATGGCACCGCTATCTTCTATGCGTCTTATCTTCAAGGGGGAACAGAAGCCACTGCACTTTTCTGTATTCAGCAATCAAAACCCTACAAGCTAATTGATATTGAGCTGATAGACCCACTGCACGCGGCGATGTTGCTGGCCGACTTTGTGCATGATCGCAACATTAGCGTCTTAAACGTGGCAGGCCCCAGAGCCAGCACTTGCCCGGTAATGTACGCGTACGTTAAGCAAGCGATTGAACTGGTTATTAAGCAGTCACGCTAGACTAAGTTTAAAGGAACAAACCTATGCATCTGCATGAAAAGCTTAATTACGTCGAGTTTGCAGCGAAAGATTTAGCGGCGACAAAAACGTTTTTCACGGCGGTGTTCGGCTGGGAATTCGTCGATTACGGCCCTGAATACAGCGCGTTTTCCAACCAGGGATTAGATGGCGGCTTTTATCATTCAGATGCCTGCAGTCGAACCGCTAATGGCGGCGCACTGCTGGTTTTCTATAGCGCGGATATTAACGCAACGCTCGAAAAGGTAGAGCAAAGCGGCGGTGACGTCATTCAGCCTATTTTCGAATTCCCAGGCGGCTTTCGCTTTCACTTCCTAGAACCCAGTGGCAATGAGTTTGCGGTTTGGTCAGAGGCGCGCACTTAAAACGCGAACGTCCCAGAGGTCTTTTAAACCCAGAGATCTTGTTAAAGAGGAGTATATGAGTGGCCTTTTCTGATGCAGAAAGAGATGCGCTTTTGAGTGTCAAAGGTGTTGGCCCTACCGTCCTCAAGCGTTTTGAAGAGATTGGTATCGACTCATTTGCTGAGCTGGCCGCCCGCCAAGTTGATGAGATAGCAGAAATGGTGGCCGCCATGCTGCACACCACCTGCTGGAAAAATAGCCCGCAGGCAAAGTCAGCTATTTCTGCCGCTATTGCCAGAGCGCAAGAGGGTGTGTGACACACTGCAAATGTAGCGAGCAATCAATGGTTAGAATGCTCGCTACCTGTGTCATCAGGCTAGCTAGCGTTAAGCGGCAGCCAAACATGCTCATAGCCAATCGATAACGCCACGGCGACCAGCAGCCCCGCCATTACCCAGTTGAAGCCCTGAATGATCCCTGCGCTTTGAATGCGCTGGCCAACCAAACTGCCCATCAAGACATAACTGCCGGGTGCGCCAGCGGCTAATATTGCCAGCCCGAATGCCCAAACCACCAAGCTAATCCCCTCAATACCCGCCGCAGGAAATTGCAGTGTGGCAAGGGGGAGGGTGGCAATAATGGCTTTTGGGTTAAGCAGTTGCATCACCAGCCCATCGCGAAAACGCAGCAGATGTACGGTGTGGTCATGGTTGTTTAACTGGGTGTTTAAGTCGCTACTTAAATCAGCGCTTGAACGGGCAATTTTTATTGCGAGATAAACAATATAGCTACACCCCAACGCACTCACGACGATCAGTGCTTCATCGTCGATCCAAGCGGCACCTGCCCAGCCCAATAGTAATAAGTAAGTAAACATCGCGGTGCCTACTCCCAGACAAAAACCGAGCGACTTTTTGGCTTGGCCATTGATGCCAACGTTTAAGCCCAGCAGATTCACAGGCCCAGGCGTATACATAGCGCCCAGGGCATAGGCGACGATTCCTAGCATGGTAAAGCCTCGTTTGTTTAATGGCGGTTCTAAAACTGGGGATTAACGCGCGATATCGCGTTGGTATTGGTGGGGTGTCATGCCATAAATGCGCTTAAAGCGCCGATTAAAATGGCTAAGGTCGGCAAAGCCAAAGCGTAGCGCCACTTCGTTAAGTGGGGCACCAGCGTCTAGTGCAGTACGCGCCGCATTGATTCGGCAATTAATCACGTACTGATGGGGGGTAATGCCGTAATGCTGGCGAAACAGGCGCAAGAAATGGTACTTGGATAAATGCGCTGCCTGGCAAATATCATCCAGCGAAATATCGCTTTCCAAGTGGGCGTGGATATACTCCTTAGCCAGACCTAGCAGGGCATCAGGTCGACTTGTGATTGGGTTGGGTTGTGAAATGCCGCCGAGTTGAACGGTTCTCTCGATAACCCGATAAAGCGCATTTTCCTGATCAATACAGCTACCTGCTTGGGAGGTGACCAAGCGCGCCAGTTCCAAAATGGCATGGCGCAGTTGCACATCCTGAATCAGCGTTTGGTTGGAACGAAAATCCGTGGCATGTTCGCGCCCAAGCGCATCAGCGAACAGCGGCTTGATCTGTTCTGGATGGGCATAAACCATCAGGTAGTCCAGTGCATGCTCACCGCCTGGTTGGCCATCGTGAACCTCCTCAGGGTTGAACAGAATCACATTGCCCGGCGGGCTTTTGTGGAACTGCCCGCCGCTAAAAAAATCCTGACGCCCGGCCAGCGTTACGCCGAAGGCAAACTCCTCATGGGCATGACGGTCATAGCTGAAATCTTCAATTGCCGCCTGAAGCACCGTCAGTGTTGGCACATGCTGACTTTTGATGAATTGAAACCGGCTTGTATTTGCCATGCCAAACCCTCCTGATAAGTCACACCACCTAGCTTATGCGCTCCTGGATATCAAATGCTTGTACATAATTGCTAACTAACCTTGAGAGACTCGCTAGCCTCATCATGCAGCATCACGTATGTTAATAGTCTCTTAACTGTCATCGTAAAAGGATCATTCACCATGTTCACTGGTTTGAGCGCTTTTCCGCTAACCCCCATGAACGAGCAGGGCATACATGAGCATGAGTTTGCTCGTTTAGTGGAACGCCTGGTGGAAGCGCGGGTGGATTCTATCGGCGTGCTGGGGTCGACGGGCAGCTACGCTTATTTAAGTGGTGAAGAGCGCGCCCGCGTAGCCAAGCTATGCGTTGAGCATGCCGCCAGCGTGCCAGTGGTGGTAGGCATAGGTTCGCTCCGCACCCGTGATGTACTGGCCAATGCAGAAAGCGCCCAGCAAGCAGGCGCTAGTGGCGTGCTGTTGGCGCCAGTTTCCTATCAAAAGCTGACCGAGGATGAGGTATTTGGCCTTTTCGAGATGGTTTGTCGTTCGCTGAGTGTGCCGCTATGTGTCTATGACAACCCAGGCACTACGCACTTTGAATTCAGTGATGAACTGCATGGTCGCATCGCTCAACTGCCCCAGGTTCGCTCGATTAAAATTCCTCCAGTGCAGAATGATATCGCCGCCGCACAGGCGCGCGTAGCACGGCTGCGGGGATTAATTCCCAGCGACGTAACCATCGGCATTAGCGGCGACCCAGCGGCCGCCACGGGCATGCTGGCTGGCTGCGATGCCTGGTACTCGGTGATTGGTGGGCTATACCCTGAAACTGCGCTGGCGCTAACCCGTGCCGCCCAAGCAGGAGACGCAAAAGACGCCAACGCGCTTTCCGCTGCGCTTGAACCGTTATGGGCGCTCTACCGCGACTTCGGCGGCAGCTTGCGGGTAGTTGCTACTATTGCAGAACTTACCGGAACAGTAAGCCAACCCTGTTTGCCCCAGCCGCTACAAACGCTGCAAGGCGATGCGCGGAAAAGGGTGGCGGCGGCGATTGACACTATGCAACTAAGCTAACGCGTTTATCGATGGTAGGCCCTGGCTAAAGCGCTGGCTTCCCCAGGGCCTGTTGCAGATGCGAATTAAAGCCCTTGAGCACCGCGCCGCAGCCAATTATGCACGAAGGCTAGCTTGCGCATCGCTGCGTCGGAAAGCACAAACGGATAAAGATCCGAAAGTCCCATTGAGCGGTTTACATGATTAACCCCGGCGACTAATGATGCCGCGATATGAATCAAGCGCTCAGCGTCCGGTTCGGCGTAAGCATCCCAACCATAGGTGTTGGGCAAGGCTGGAGAGGTCATGCCCGCCGACACAAAACTATCGGTGATATCGGTCAGGTGCAGCAGGTGCGAGGTGGTTTCCGCCCAATCCTCATGAGGGTGGGAGGACGCATAGGTAGACAGAAACCGCTGCCGCCAATCCACGGGTGGGCCATTGTGATAATAGTGCTGCAACGCTGCTGGATAATCCTCGCGCTCATCGCCAAACATCTCACGAAACGCATCAAGAAAGTCATCCCGTAAGCTCAGCCGCCACCACAGCATATGGGCGATTTCATGGCGCATATGGCCAATCATCGTGCGGTAAGGCTCTGCCAATGCCTCTTTGCGAGTTGTGCGTAACACTGCATCAGCTTCTGCGACACTGATGGTAACCACACCGCCCACATGGCCCATGGGCACCGGCGTTCCCCCTTCGGCCAGCATATGAAACACGGGTGGCGCGCCAGGGTCTTCCGGGCGAAACCAGTTCCAACGGCCAAGGTTGTCGATTACCCAGCGTTTAGCTGCCTCCGTTTGCGCCCAATTGGGCATGGCATCTGAAATGGAAGGGGCGGGTGCTAGGGCCGTCATCGCGCAGGCGCGGCAGAATTCACCTTGCTTAGGCGCAATCCAGTTGCAACCAATGACTTCGCGGTTGGCGCAGAAGGGCGGCATCGGCAGAAAGGCACGCGCTTGCGGGTCGTAAGCCACAGGCACACCGTCTGCGGTCACCAAATTATCAAACCAGAGTGAACCGGCACCGACCGGATTAGAAAACACACGCATAGGTCGGGTATCTCAAAAGAAACGAGACTTCAGTCTAGGAGCCAATGCCGCGATAAGCCAAACACATCTACCTTAATTTCTGTGTGGTTGGGCAAAAGCAGCGCAAGTGTTGGGGCTTGCTATCACGCCATTCTCCAAGCTTATGAAGGAGGCGCTTCAACGAGATTCCTAAGCTGCTCACTCAGAGGGTTGTCTTTCTTGTAGGCTAACAGTAGCGGCGGGGAAGAGCCCCCGTCGGCAAGCGGTATGGCTACCAGCCCGTGAGCCATCGACGCGGCGCTGGCGGGCAGGATGGTAATGCCAATACCGGCGCCAACGAAGCACAGCATACTGCCGATATCGGGCACTTCCACAACATGGCTGAGAGAAACCCCTGCTTTATCGGCCAATGTCTCCAGTTGGCGCCTCAGAAATGTTCTTTGCGTAGCGGGTTGTAATAAAAGCCGCTCGCTGGCTATTTCGCTAAAATCGATGGAAGGCTTTGCCTGCAGCCGATGGCCTGGGGGGAGTAACACGAGCAGCGGTTCATCTCCCAGCCTGGAAACCGATAAACCCGCTAGAGCGTTCTCGTCCAGATCGGCTCGTAGTACCGCAGCGTCAAGCTTACCCGCTTTCAGCGATGCGATATGTAAGAGGGCATTCCCTTCGCACAGCTGCAGTTCGATCAGCGGGCGCTCGGTGAGCAGTTTAGCCAGGGCAGAGGTGAGGGGTTTAGAGAAAATCGCGCTGGCCGAATAACCAAGGCGCAGCGTACCGATTTCACCCTGGGCTGCCTGCCTGGCAACGCTGATGCCTCGCTGTGCAGCACTGAGTATCTCCAAGCTTTCACCAAGAAAGACCTCGCCTGCTTTGGTGAGATGCACGCCTCGGGTATTGCGCTCAAACAGCTTCACACCCACGGTTTCTTCTAATGATTTAATGCTCTGGCTCAGCGGTGGCTGGGTAATATGCAATCGCTCAGCAGCGCGCCTGAAGTTAAGCTCCTCAGCAACGGCAACAAAGTGCTTAATCTGTTTCAGTTCGACCATCTCGTCGCTCCTCCGGTGACCACAACATACGCTGATTTCTGATGCTGCACTCTGTCGAAACAGCTATCACTGCGATACCGATTCCGACCTTCATTCGAGCCTTGAGCGTACGTATGGTAATGCCTGTCTAAACAGGAATAAGCCATGCGTACGGCCTTAATAATTGGATCGCTCGGCGCTTTTTTTAATTTGTACCAGCTTCAGGCGCTGTTTCCAGCGTTAGTCGAGCGCTTCGGAACAACGGCCACTGGCGCTGGCTGGTTAACGATGGCCTCGTTGCTAGGAATGATGGTTACCGCGCCACTGACTGGCGCTGCGACAAAACACGCCAACCCTTCGACCTTATTGATAGCTGGCTTTTTCACATTGGCCGCGATTAACGCCTCAATGGCATGTACGACTAGCCAAGACGTGCTTTTTGTACTGCGGCTAGGCCAAGGCATTGTCATTCCCTTTCTATTAACCGCAACGATGAATTTGGTCTCTCAGCGGCCAAGCAGCTTCGTGCCGCTGTACGTGACCGGCACCATAGTTGGCAGCACACTCAGCCGGTTTTACCCTGCTTGGTCGGTTGGTGCCATGGGTTGGGAACTGGGGTTCTTAAGCTCTGCAAGCCTAATGGTGCTGTCTGCGGTGGCGATTTGTCTTCTTCCGAAAACAACTGGCGCTGAACCAATGCAGCGTACTGAACGGCATCAAACGTCGGTGGCATATACAAGGCGCGCGCTTGCTGACAATACGCTGCTCATTGCCTATCTCGCGGGTTTCGCGCTGCTCTTCACGCAAAGCGCGGTGTTTACGGCACTGGGTCTATGGCTTGCCCAAGAACCTTATCATTGGGATTCACAGCAGATCGGCACGATTTATCTGGCGTGTCTGCCGGCACTTGTCTGCGTGCTCACTGCCAGCGTATTGCGGCGCTACCTAAGCGAAGTAGCGATTGCCATAGCACTCATAGCGTTAATCTGGGCATCGCTGTGGCTGATTAGCACAACACGCCTGTCTATCATGCTGAGCGTGGCGCTGTTTGCCATAGGAACTTATCTGTTCCAAACAGTGACGACCCAGTTATTAAGCAGTACGCGCCGCGTACCCGCCGGTGTTGCCGCTGGCATATACCTCTCTTGCTACTATTTAGGCGGCGCAATGGGCGCAAGCCTTGCGGCGTATGCCTTTGCGATATGGGCCTGGAAAGGAGTAATTACCAGTATAGCGATAGCCCAGGCAGTTATCTTTTGCCTAGTCATCGGCACCCGGCATTGCGCTAAAAAGCGCTGAGCGAAAATCTTCCTAACAGCTCATAGCTAGCGAGTGTTATTTGTATTATGGTTTAAATCCTCCCACGTTTAGCAGAGGTATTTGTCCAATGAACCATTGATGCCGCCGTTGCAATAACGGCCAGTCTCCATCCCCCCAGTAGCAAGGATCGTCTTTGAAATGGTTCTTGGGAGGGTTCTAGAGAGAGTTCTTGGCATCGTTGGAATCACACATGACAAATACCTATCTCACCTTAAAAGGTGTTTCCTACGTTCTGTCGGATGGCAGAACGCTTTTCACTGATCTTCACGAGCAGTTCGATAACCGCCCAACCGGGTTGGTGGGGCGTAATGGTGTCGGCAAAACAGTCCTAGCCCAAATCCTCGCGGGCCTAGTGCAGCCAACCACTGGCCATTGTCAGCGCCCCGGCAGCGTCCATTACCTTGCCCAGCAGGTGGCGCAGCCGCAGGGCGCTTGTGTCGCTGATCTTGCCGGTGTTCGAACAACGCTGGATGCGCTGGCACGCATTGAGGCGGGCAGCACAGCGCCGGAGGATTTTGAGACAGTCGAGGATCGTTGGGATATGCCCCAGCGATTCCGCCATGAACTCGAACGCAATGGCCTGGGCTATCTTGAAGCCAGCACACCAGCGAACACACTGAGCGGCGGCGAAGCCATGCGCGTGGCCTTAATGGGTGCAATGCTCTCGAATGCCGATTGCCTGATTCTTGATGAGCCAAGCAACCATCTCGACCGACCCAATCGGCAGGCACTCATCGAACAGCTGCGGCGCTGGCCGCGTGGGCTGATAGTGGTTAGCCATGACCGACAACTGCTGGAAGCCATGGAGCGTATCGTGGAACTGTCGCCCTTAGGGCTGCACAGCTACGGTGGCAACTACACGTTCTATGCTCAAGCCAAAGCGCACGAGCAGCAGGCTGCCCTTGATCAGCTCAGCCAGCGAAAGCTCGAACGCCAACGCGAAGAGCGCGCGATGCGCAAGCAGCGTGAACGTCAGGAGAAACGCCAGGCTCGCGGCAACCGACTGGGCAAGGAGGCCAACCAGGCTAAGATCCTGTTAGATCGCCAGAAAGAGCGCAGCGAAACCTCGGCGGGCGCGCTGCGCCAAAAGCAGGCGGCCAGTCAGGCGCAGCTGAATCAACGTGTGCGTGACGCCGCAAAGCAGGTTGAAAACGAGCGACAAATCAACCTGCATGAAATACCCGTTACCCAAGCCGCCAAGCGCTGTTTGGCGGAGTTAGAAAGGGTTGAGCTACCGTTCGTTATGGGCGCTACTCGGCACATTAATCTAATGCTGAAAGGGCAGCAGCGACTAGGCATCGTCGGCCCGAATGGCTGTGGTAAATCCACGCTGCTCCGCGTGCTGGCGGGCCAGATTGAGCCCTTGTCAGGAGCCTGCAACATAACGCCTGAAAGCGCCTATCTCGACCAGCAACTGGGGAATTTAGACCCAGCAAAGACGTTGCTTGCACAACAGCAGCAAGCCAACCGAACCGCGAGTGAAGGGGGCCTGCGCATGCGGCTTGCCCAGCTAGGTCTGGACGCGCAAAAAATCACCACGCCCAGTGGGCGGCTAAGCGGTGGCGAGCGCCTGAAAGGCGCACTGGCCTGCATCCTCTACGCCGATTGCCCACCGCAACTACTGCTACTGGACGAGCCAAATAACCATCTTGACCTGCCTTCAGCACAAGCACTGGAAACCATGCTGCGCAGTTACCAAGGCGCGTTAGTGGTGGTATCCCACGACGATGCCTTTCTGGAAAACCTAGCGCTAACAGACCGCCTGCTAGCAACCGAGCAAGGCTGGCAATTGGAGCCGGTTTGATCTAAGTATTCGAGGTGTGATGCATTACTAAAAAACGGCGTAAGTCTAAACAGCTTGTTGGGGACAGCTATACAGGGAAGCCATGATGACTTCCATCGGGAAGTTCTATATCGACACGGACTCGGCCGCCTAGCGCTTCGACGTAGCGTTTGAGTGAACTAAGGCGCATATCCTGGCCAACTTTCTCAAGTCCTGCGACGGTGGGTTGTTTTACTCCCATCGCAATAGCTATGTCTGCTTGGGTTTTCTCCGCTAGCTGACGAATTTCGGCAAGCCTGATCTCGAATAACATATCGTTGGCTTTCGCCTCAGCTGCCGCAACGATCTCTGGCTTTTCTTTTGCTAACAAGTCTTCCAGTTTGCGTGCCATGGTTACCACCTCACTTTAGTGTTTCCAGGTGAGCCGTATATTCTTTATCGGCGACTGGAATCATCTCATTATAGAAGCGCTTGTCATTTCCACCTTTATCGCCTGCGCATAGCAAGATGCCTGTGCGACGTGGATCAAACGCAAAAAATACTCTGATAGGACGTCCCTGGCACTGAACACGCAATTCCTTCATGTTGGAATGCTGCGAGCCGTTTACAGTGTCAGCGTGCGGCCTTGAAAGCATCGGGCCTCGTTCACGTAGAAGAAGTACAGAAGCCAGAACGTTCTCACGTTCAATTTCTTCCAATGAGAAGAACCACGCTTCAAATGTGTCTGTTTGCTCGATAGACCACATGGAGACCTCTTTTGTTTATAGGTTTTATCCTATATAGGCTATGCCCTATTATCAAGAGATTTTCTCAAACTAGGAAGAGGGCAAAACAGCTAATCAAATTATGCCTATCTTCAGGTAGCCAACCCATCATCCCCAACTATAAAAACGCCCCGTAGGAGGTGGCTTTAGCCCGCGACGATTCAAACACTGAGCCATCAACAGGCACCGCTTCCCAGTGAACCTGCCTGTGTGCATTCGCCAAGGCTGCAAAGGCTCAGTATCATAAGCAGCCAATCCAACCACAGAAGTTTCCTCCCATGTCATGCCCACCTTGCCCCAATTGCCAATCTGAATTCGTCTACCAGGATCAAAGCCTGTTTATTTGCCCGGAATGCGCCCACGAATGGAACCCTTCCGAGGTTGAAGCGGAAGATACCGTCACGGTGAAAGATGCCAATGGCAGCCTGCTTGCTGAAGGCGACAAGGTAACGCTTATCAAAGACCTCAAGGTCAAAGGCAGCTCAATCGTGCTTAAGATTGGCACCAAGGCGGTCATTAAGCGGCTCAAAGAGGGCAAAGACCACCAGCTCGACTGCAAGGTCGATGGCGCTGGCGACATGATGGTCACCGCCCAGTTTGTCAAAAAAGCCTGAATAGATGGCAATTTGTGTTAGCACAAAGCGTTCTGACCAACTTGATGAAAGCATCCGATCACGAGATATGGATGCTCACGCTGTACAGTAAAACGGAGCGTGCCAGTATTCCTGGGCACATGCTCAAGCAAATAGCGGAGGCAATCAAAAATGGTTGATAGAAACCTTGGGGCAGAGATTCTAGACGGTATCAATGAGATCAAACAGTTCAAGAAAGGCAAAGTAGCTCTGCGAACTCATGAGTTAGCAGAGCCCTCACCCCCTCAAATAATTCGGCATAAACTGAACCTATCGCAATCAGCCTTTGCAGGTCTTCTTGGGGTCAGCATACGTACACTTCAGGACTGGGAACAAGGCCGCAGAGAGCCTCAAGGCCCGGCAGTTGCTCTGTTGCGAATTGCTGAGCAACACCCTGAAGTCTTTGAGCAACTTCACTAAATAAAACAATGTGTTTTGCTAAGGGCGCCCTGATGCTCGCCATCACCAAAGGTTTGAAAGCCGTGAAAGTGGCTACCTGCCATGCCACAGCTTATTAGCATCGATTAGCCTGCTAATGGGAATTGCCGTTTTGAATGCTACCGCTTGTCTGAGTCACCCTCACTCGCCTAGAGAGCTATCATGGAGGTCAGACTCAACATGCAGGAGCAGATCATAAAAGGTACTGTGAGATGGCTATCCATGGGTAGCCATTTAAAATGCGAGGCGATATGAGGTGTCAGGTGTTTGAGTACATCGTGGAGTACAACAAACAACGGCGGCACAGTGCTAACGGGATATGATCAGCCCAGAGACTTTCGAAGCCCGAATGATCGCTTAAATCAGTGTCAACTATTGCTGGATAAAGTCGCATGGTTTCATGAAAGGTGTGTCTATGAAAGACGATAAGCTAGGAGAAACGACTAAAGCTTTAGTTGATGGCGGCGGCGTAAATTCGATTTCACCATCACTCTTCACCGAAGTATTCGACGCTTTTGAAGAAGCCGTTGTCATTACCGACGCAAGTCGTCGTATGGTTTATGTGAATTCTGCGACAGAGCGGCTGTTTGGATACTCAAAGAACGCGCTGTATGGTGAAGAGGCAAAAATACTGTACGCCGATGAAAACGATTTTTTCGAACAAGGTCGGATACGTTTTAATACTTCTAGCAAAATAGCTGCGGAGAACTACAGAGTTGCATATCGGCGCTCGGATGGAGAGCAGTTTTTTGGCCTGACGACGGGGGCAGTTATGCGGGCTAAGGATGGGACAGTAACCGGATTTATTGGTATTGTCCGCCCAGCTCGCTCAACAGATCAATCTTTGGATACCCTACAAAAGATCCAAAACATAACTTCAGATGTCGCGCTGAGCCAGAGTAATAAAATAGAACGATTGCTTCGGGTTGGCCTGGACCATTTTGGTCTCGAAAAAGCGATTGTTTCTCGTATTGTGGGAAGCCAATACACCATCGAATACTGCGTTGATCTCAAAGGAGAGCTGGAACCATTAACAACGTTTGACTTATCGGGAACTTATTGTGTTCACACGTTAAGTGCGGGTAAGTCGGTCGGTTTTCATTTCGTGGCGAAAAGTGAAATTCAAAACCATCCATGCTACGCAAACTTCAAATTGGAGTCGTATATAGGAGCTCCGATATGGTTGTCTGGCCAGCTATATGGAACTATTAATTTTTCTAGCCCTTCTCCGGTTGAGCCATTTTGCAAGGATGATCATATTCTTGTTGCGTTGCTTTCAGATACTGTTAGTTATCTCCTGTATAAGAAGCAGTCTGAGGAGGAAATGAAACGCCTGGCAAGCATTGATGGATTGACTGGTTTGCCAAATCGACGCGCAACAATGGAGCGCCTGAGTGAACTAGTAAACCAAGCATCACGGTTTGGTAATAGTTTCAGTGTTCTTTCGATAGATATTGATTATTTCAAAAAGATTAATGATAAATGGGGGCATGCTGCAGGTGATTTAGCATTGACTGAATTTGCTCGTTTAGCATCGGAGGTAGGGCGCAAAACTGATTTTTGTGGCCGTATAGGAGGGGAAGAATTTGTCTTTTTCCTACCCGGTGCAAACTTGGAAGCCAGCCAGAAATTGGGCAATAATCTGAGAAAGCGTTTAGCGGTTTCGCCGGTCGATTTTGGCAGCGGAGAGTCTACTACGCTAAGCATAAGTGTTGGGGTCGCCATGTTGGAAAATGGAGAGTCTCCCGAAAGCTTATTGGCTCGTGCTGATGAGGCTATGTACAAAGCCAAGCAAGACGGTAGAGATCGTGTGTACCTTGCATCTCATGCAACCCGTTAAGATACTCGTAAGCTTGCGCTACTCCATGCAAAAGCTTGCTTCAAGGCAAAAGTAAAGCTGCCTCACGGCTGACGTTTGTGCGAAACAGCGGCGACAGATGAAGACTTATGGTTTTGTAGCGCGTGGTAAGTCTCCGGCGCACCCGCGAGGAGGGCAGCAGTAGGCTAATAGTTAATAGAGTTCTCTGCTATATAACTCAACGAACCTAACAATAGCGTTGTTAACCACCACCTGAACAGGAAGTCCCGCTGGCGATGACGTTCGGTTACAGGTAGAAGGAGATGACATGTTTCCATTAGAAGTGTTGGCTACATATACACTGGCGTGTCTGCTGTTAGTGATTTCCCCTGGGCCAGATAACATGCTGGCGATAGGACGAGGTTTAAGCCAGGGTAGATTGGCCGCAACCGTTTCTGGCTTGTCGTCTGGAATGGGAATTCTATTTCACGTGCTAGCGGCGACATTTGGGCTGACTCTTTTAATTCAAACGTCCGAGCTGGCGTTCTATGTGGTCAAGATTATTGGTGCGGGCTATCTCATTTGGTTAGGCGTTAAAGTTCTTCGCTCTCGAAATCTATTTTCCTTAGAGCCTGCAAAAAAACAGTCTTTAAAAACGATATTCTCAACGGGCTTCCTTTCAGCGGCACTCAACCCTAAGCCGGGTATGTTTGTGCTCGCGTTTGTCCCTCAGTTTGTAAACCCCAATTTGGGCTCTGTGACCTGGCAAATGATTGGCTATGGAGTTTGGTTTGCGGCTTTAACAGCGCTAGGTTTCAGCCTTATGGGCGTGTTTTCATCTAGGTTATCGGAATGGCTGAGAAGCAAACCCAAATTGGTTTCTGGGTTAAATATTGGAGCAGGCGTTACGTTTGTATCATCGGGTCTGGCTGTGGCGTTCATGAAGCAGAGGTAAAAACGCTGTCTAATAGTTGTTAGATCTCCAGAGTACGGGGAAGGAGCTGAACATTGAGCGATATGTTAGAGAAAGGAAGAGAGATACTGTCACAACAGTCTTTCAGCTTGCTGTTGGGAACAAAGTTGGAAGCTTTTGAGGCCAGAAGTGCTGAGTTGAGCCTTGAGATTAGAGATGATCTCAAGCAAAACAATGGTTTTGCGCATGGTGGTGTCGTTAGCTACTTGGCGGATAATTGTATTACCTTTGCCGGAGCGTCAGTGTTAGGAAGCTGTGTCACGTCAGAGTACAAAGTAAACTATGTGAGACCCGCGATCGGCGATAAATTGATCGCTAGGTCAACGGTCTTATATTCTGGAAAACGGCAAGCGACCTGTGAGTGTAAGGTCTTCGCTCAAGCAGATGGTGAGGAAAAACTGGTAGCCGTTTCTCTTGGCACGATTAGCAGGATTGCTGCATCGTAATCTAACCAAGCGCTGTGGCGGACTGCTGTTACTGGGTGGCCTGTTTTACATCTATGTGAAGTGGCTGCTGACAGCGCTGTCGTCCTACCAGCTTTCCCTGAGAGGTAATCAGCTCATCATGAAGGGCATTTCAGGGCGACGCTCAAAGCAACGCCGCCTCCCGGCTGACGTTTGCGCTAAGTGACGGCGATTATTTCAAACTCGATTTCGCCATGAACGCCTTTGATAACGCCTCTCTGTACGAGTTTCTAGCAGCCATCAAGCGTAAAGGCATTTAGGTCAATATTCAGGATTGAGCCAGCCACATGCCAGTGCGTTTATATGCCGTAATTGTGTAACAGAAATCTTCAGGCAACTAAGGAAAAGAGTATGAATAAAGTGGATCAATATACTTTAGACATTGTTAAGACGCTTGTCTGGGGTGGGTTTCATGCACGAGAAGACATTCAGGAAGAAATTTCTGACCTGCTTGAAGAGGAGGCAGATGAAGATATGTTGCGTGAGTCAGTCAACAGCGAGTTTAAGAAGAAACATGAAGCTGAAAAGACATGGCCCAGAGTGACAGATCTGGATCGACTGGATAGTGCATTTCAATCCCTGCGAGACAGAGGTGTTCTCTGTTTACATTATGCCGGATATACGATGTCTGATGGGCATGCCGATTCAAGCGAAGCCTTGAATGAATACCCGAAAGGTACCTTCTTCGGCTATTGTTTCTATCATGGTCAGGATGTAGAGCGCGCTGTTTCAGGCGCAGGGCTGATGTTGGCTTATGATCACGTTAATGGTGATGTACCGGAAAAAATTAAAGTAGCTCAAACCATACAGCAAGAGCTGGAAAGGGCAGGGTTTAACCTGGACTGGGATGGCACGGCCAATCAAAGAATTAATATCCCTGCGTTTGACTGGAAGCATCGTTCAGGTAGCGGCATATAGTGGTCGTATCTCCCAAGTGGGGCTATCACACGGGCCACGACAGTTAAGAAATTTTATCAAGCAATACCCACGCAGCGCGTAACAGTGCGTGTAGAGGCATCGGACAGGGCTTTTAAGCAATGGCCCGGTATTTCAGGGAATGCGGTGAGAATTATCATTTTTCTAACAGGAGGTTAACGCCAATGAGCCTGTCTGTTTACCAATTGAAATCCCGTTTTCAGAACCTTCTTCGCCCTCTAGTGACTCGTCTATATAACAGTGGCATTACTGCCAATCAGGTCACTGTTATGGCAGCCGTGGGCTCCCTGTTACTCGGAACCCTGTTATTGCTGTTGCCCCACACCTGGCTGTTTGCCTTTATCCCACTTTGGATGCTCATAAGAATGGCGCTCAACGCTATCGACGGCATGTTGGCGCGCGAATTTTCCCAGCAGTCCCGTCTTGGCGCCTATCTTAATGAGCTGGCCGATATCGTTTCTGATGCGATTCTCTATTTGCCTTTCGCCCTGCTGACCGGGGTTGAACCTGCGTTGATCATTGCGCTGACCCTGCTGGCCATTGTCAGTGAGTACGCGGGTGTGCTCGGTGTGATGGTAGGGGCCGAGCGTCGCTATGATGGCCCCATGGGCAAAAGTGACCGCGCCCTAATATTTGGTACGCTGGGGCTGCTCGTCGCGCTGGGCTGGCTACCTGCTTTCTGGCTGAATTTGATCTTTTCTGCGGTCATCCTTTTGCTAGGCGTCACTATTTTCAACCGGGTAACGTCCGGTTTAACGCAGGCGGATGGCAAGCATTAAGGCATCCCTCCAAAACCATCCAAGGGCGATGGCAGCATTCAAGTGTTGCCAGGTTTTCTATCTCCCTGACAGGAGTTGACCGTTACCCATGAATACGTTGATCGGCTGGTTCGCGGGCATAACCGCCTATTGCATTACCTTGGCCGCCAGGCTTATCACAGGTGCTAGAGCACTTTGGCTGGGCTGCAACGCCAGCCATCATCAAAGGCTCTACTTTGCCAATCACAGCAGTCACGGCGACTTTGTGTTGTTGTGGGCCTCACTTCCGGCGTTGCTCAGGAAAAGAACCCGCCCGGTGGCCGGTGCCGAATACTGGGAGGACACAGCACTGAAGCGTTTTATCAGCCAGCGGGTGTTCAATGCTGTACTGGTTCCAAGAGGGAACCAAGGTGAGGGGAACCCTCTGGCACCCGTCCAGCAGGCACTTGCGAATGGCGACTCGCTGATCTTTTTTCCGGAAGGTACGCGTAACCTGAGTGAGGCGCCGCTGCTGCCTTTCAAAAGTGGTATTTATCACCTAGCCCATGCCTTCCCTGACCTGGAACTGATACCGGTCTGGATTACCAACCTGAATCGCGCCATGCCCAAAGGGCGTTATCTTCCCTTACCGCTGCTATGTACCTTGCGTTTCGGTGCACCGATCAAGCTTCAGGGTGAAGAAACTAAGGCGGCCTTTCTTGAGCGGCTGCAACTGGCATTGCTCGACATGTCACAGGAGGACGTATGAACCAGACATTATGGCTGTTTGCTGGTATTGGGCTGCTCTTGTTAGTGGCAACTCTGGCGGGCAGGTTACTGGCCTGGCGCAAGGGCAACAATGCGGTGATTGCTAATCTTAATGCCAGAATCAATGCCTGGTGGGTGATGGTATTCGCCATCGGCATCGCCTTCATGTTTGGCCTGTATGGTGTGATTCTGCTGTTTTTTCTGGTGTCGTTTTACGCCCTGAGGGAGTTTCTGACCCTGACCCCAACGCGGGATAGTGATTACCTGGCGTTGGTGGCGGCTTTCTATTTTGCCTTGCCAGTACAGTATCTGCTGATAGCCACACATTGGTACGGCTTATTCAGTATTTTTATCCCCGTCTATCTGTTTCTTTTAATGCCCATTCTGTCCTCACTCGGCGGCGACACCACCCATTTCCTGGAACGCACCGCCAAAGTGCAATGGGGGCTGATGATCGCGGTTTATTGTGTCTCTGCCGTTCCTGCGTTAATGACGCTGAATATAGCGGGCTATGAAGGGCGCAACTTGATGCTTATCGCCTGGCTGATCCTCGTGGTTCAGCTATCGGATGTGTTGCAGTATTGCTGCGGCAAGCTGTTCGGCAAACATAAGGTGGCCCCCAAACTGTCGCCTTCCAAAACCGTGGAAGGGTTGCTGGGCGGGGTATTTCTGGCGACGATGGTGGGCGCTGGCCTGTACTGGATAACTCCTTTCTCACCCTGGCAGGCGGCACTTATTGCACTACTTGTGAATCTGTTGGGCTTCGCCGGTGGTCTGGTGATGTCGGCGATCAAGCGTGATCGAGGCGTCAAGGACTGGGGGCATATGATAGAAGGGCACGGTGGCATGCTCGACCGTATTGACTCTGTCTGCTTCGCCGCGCCGGTGTTTTTTCATGTGGTGCGCTACTGGTGGGCGTGATCGTCCACCCAAAAGCTGCCAGGCCATACCCGAAGGCGATAGGCTAAAGCATGATCCAAAGATGGGATTCAAATCGCGTAACTGCTCTGGATGTTATTTTTTTATATGGTTCTTATGCATCATAGAAAAGTGCCAAGAGACTTCAAACTAATGGAAGTCTTTAACAAAGTGCAGCAGCTTGCGCCTTTGATGCCGAGCATTCTTACCTTTTGCCGCTGTACAAAGTGTTTGTCACCGAGATAGCCCATGTACATTTCGAACATTCTTTGTGGTCTCTTTATTTGGTACGTGTCTATGATCAACTGGTCAATGTCGAATGGACCAGTATCAGTTCACACGGTCTATAGTTTAATCGTAGTTCTCGCGCTCGTTGCGTGCGCAGGCCTGAGCTTCCTTAGCCGGCGCGCATCAGCAACCGTAAACCTTTTGCTGGTGGGCTTGTTGGTCTTCCTGGCTGTAATGCAGTCACTGCACGTTGGCGGCGGCCTTGGTTTAAGTACTTTCGGCGTTTTCATACCACTGGCCCCCGTTATTGGGTTCTCCGCTTTTAATCTATGGCGCAAACGTTACTCCCAGCGTGGGCTGCCTATCGTGGCCAGAGCACTTCTTGTGATCACTCCTGCGGTAGTGGGTATCTACCTATCCGTTCCGATAATCCGGTATGCGCTTGTCATTGCTTAACACATATTTCCAGCTCGATGTCTCCGCCGTCGGTGGAACCGCGCCGAAGCTTAAGGCGTTGAACTCATGAAGCTAGTGATAATAGCCACAATAGTTATGCTGTGGGGGTGTTCTGAGGCTGGTGATAGGGCAATGAAACTAGACCTTATGCCCATCAACGGTCTGGTTGACCTCCAGAGCGAAGTTAGCGGTAATTGGGAGCGAGTCTGCATATTTGGCCCTTACAGCGGTAACTCTATGGCAGCAGAGGTGCTTGGTTTTGAATATGACCTGGAATCGAAAAGCGCCATCCTCATCAGTGATAGCATTTCGATTCTAGTATTTGCAGAGTTAGATCGAATCGTATCTTTTTACGAAATGCCCAGAAGCTATGCAGATTTTTCAGGGCTGAGCGGGCAGTGTTTTCCACGTTCTGACTCGAAATTTAGAATTTATCCAAGTCAGTCAGGTTGGCCAGAAGTAAAAAAGGTATAACCAGTGCCAGCAAGCAAACGCGTTAGTCTCAATCAGTAGCGTAGGGCGGCCCCCTGCTACGCGACAAAACAGTCGAACGTGTAAGCTTCACCCCACGCTCACCCGCATCACCTCCCTCGTCACCGACTCGTTCAACAGCCCGCGTTTGGTTTCGACCAGCGTGAGCCAATCCCAGGCCTTTGATGCTACGAGCCAACACCTCTTAAGCAGCGCCCGCATCGGGGGCGCTGCTTAGAGTTGGCTATCAACAGGTGACGGGATGAATTGTCGACTAACCTTCATTAAATAATGTGGAGGTCGCAGGTACGCGTTGGCCAAGAGCGCATCGTGCATCGTCTGCCCCTCATTAAGCGATTATGAGCACTGTTCAAAGGCGTGCATCATCATGGGGGCACCATGGCAAAGCAAAAATTGATTCTGCTATTCGATGGCACCTGGAACGACCCTGAAGATCAAACCAATGTGTATCGTATTACCCGGCTGCTCCATGATGACGATGACGGTATCAGGCAGCGGTTCTATTATGATCCCGGCGTAGGGACATCCAAATTTCAGCGCTTTTCCGGCGGAGCCTTCGGTTATGGGCTGAGCAAAAACCTACGGGAAGGCTATGACTGGCTGGCAAGGCGTTACAGTGAAGGCGATGAAATCTGGATATTTGGATTCAGCCGCGGTGCCTACACCGCCAGAAGTCTGGTGGGGATGATTCGTAAATGCGGGCTAGTGCATGTCGTCACGCCAGGGCTGCTCGATAAGGCCGAACGTATTTATCGAAACCGCGATTTGCACCCCGATTCTGAGGTATGCACAGAGTTCAAGGAGCGCTTCAGCCGCCAGCCCAGGATTCATTTCATTGGCGTGTGGGATACCGTTGGCGCACTGGGCGTGCCCGGAACCAACCTGTTCAAAAGAAAATACGATTGGCACGATACCGAGCTTTCCAGCATTGTCGATCATGCCTATCAAGCGGCCGCGCTGGACGAACACAGGTCGGCGTATAACGTATCGCTCTGGACGAGCAAGGATGGCAAGCAGAAAGCGGGCAACCGCAACGTCGAGCAGCGCTGGTTTATCGGTGCCCACGCCAATGTAGGCGGCGGCTATGGCACTGACGACACGCTGGCCGACATACCGTTGAGCTGGATGTTAACCAAAGCGCAGCAGGCAGGCCTAAAAGTGGCACCCTTCGATGTTGCTGAGGATGCCTGGAGAATGGCACCGAAAGATTCGTTTGCTGATTTTCTAAAAGGGCTCTACGCCAAGTATGCACGTCTTAGATACAAGGGCGACGGCCGATTTTACCGGCAGTATGCGCAGGGTATGCAGGGGCTTCCTGCGGTGAATATTTCAGTCGATGAGAGTGTATGGAAGCGCTGGGCCGATACCATGTGTGAGTACCGGCCACGTACCCTGACCGATGCCCACCTTTCCCCACCGGAGGAGTAGGCTGGGCGGCGGCGTGGAAGTGATGAGTGATCTAGGTCATGAAGTGACCAATATCGACTAAAAACTAAGTCTGCAAAGTGGGCTAAATATAATTTAACTGCTAGGATCGAAGCATTAGAGCGAACAACGCCGCAGGGAACAACCTAATGCAAAATGCCCCACGCATTGAGCTTCACCCTATTAGCCAACGCGTGCAGGCGCATGTTGATGGCACGCTAATCGCCGATTCCACCAATACGCTTGAACTCCGCGAACGCGGCTACCCACCACGCCACTACTTCCCTCGTGAAGACGTGCGGATGGATTTACTCACCGTGTCAGAAACCACCACCTATTGCCCATTTAAAGGGCACACAGTGTATTTCTCGCAGGGTGATATTCAGGATATCGCTTGGAGCTACGAGCAGCCGATTGAGGGTATGGAAGCTATTGCGGGTAGGGTGGCGTTTTATAAGGAACTGCGTGAATGAAGCCTTTCGACCAAGCGGACTTCACGACAGAGTCAGTATGCTGGTTCAGTAGTGTTACGCAGCCAGTACGATAATCATTATTATTTTCTAAGTGGAGATTTTATAAGTGTCATGGAATACTTTTCTTGAGGAGATGGATCTCGAAACAGTCCCATTTTCCGATAATACTCTGTCTTATCTAGACAGACGAAGTATTGATGTGGGAGAGCCTCAGGTGGGTAGTGTGGATCTTTCCAAAGTTGTTGGAACAACCCACCCCGATTACTGTGGCAAGACGTGGGGACAGTTGAAACCAATTCCTGGGACTTCTGGGGCTGACTTCATGAACAATAGGGATGTCGCATTTCAGGGACTCAAGAGAGCTTTTGGAAATGTTCAGTCTTTAGAGAGAAATCCTGATTACTATTTCAGTTACGAAGAAAAAGACCATTGGTCTTTCTACCAGATCGGAAGTGAATACTACATTTCGTCTGGAAATAATCGCACAGTGATTGGTCGTCTATTTCTACATCTGAATGGACAAGAGGAGGTTGTTCACGGCGTAAGAGTTACGCCAGCTGAGTTTAAAAAAGAGCCAGAGGTAGAACCAGTACACCTTGGTTTTATTTCTCGGTTAATGGCATGGTTAAGAACATAGCCAAAGTCTGTTATCAGACGCACTTACGCTGCGCTCTGGTAAGCCGAAAAGCCAAGTGTTAGCTCTTTAAGTGCGTATGAAAATAAAATTACTAAGGAATGAAAATGGCTCAAAAAACAAATGATCAGATAATTCTTGAGCAAATTATCAAGGAGCGATGTGCAGAATCTGGTGATGAATTGACAGTGTCAGAGTATTTCGAAATATACTCGGCATC
This sequence comes from Halomonas sp. MS1, assembly GCF_024182575.1. Taxonomy (NCBI): domain Bacteria; kingdom Pseudomonadati; phylum Pseudomonadota; class Gammaproteobacteria; order Oceanospirillales; family Halomonadaceae; genus Halomonas; species Halomonas sp. MS1. Next base: position 111,063 of record NZ_CP098926.1, on the reverse strand, counting down.
AGAAATACTTAAGAATTATGATCTTACCTACGATGACATTTCATACGGGATAGTAGGTGATGGTGGAGACGGCGGTATAGATTCGATCTACACTTTTATAAATGGTGAGTCGTTAAAAGAAGATACACCTGTAAATACCAGCCAGAAAAAAAATCACATTGAACTGGTTATAATTCAGTCGAAAACTTCTGCTTCTTTTAAAGAAGATGCTGTAATGAAATTCAGGGAGTCAGCTCAGGATTTATTTAACCTCGCGAACAATCCAGACGATTATGCTACGCGCTACAATGTTGATCTTATTGATAAAGTTAAGCTTTTTAGGGATTTGTATGCAAAGTTAGCAAAGACATTTCCAAAAATAGAAATAAGATATTTCTATGCAACTCAAGGCGATGATGTACACCAGAATGTCTCAGGTAAGGTGCCAAAACTACAAGAAGATATCTTCAGAATGTTTAGTGGCGCTGAGTTTTCATTTGAATTCATAGGTGCGACTAAACTACTTGAGATGACGAGGAACGTACCATCTACTTCGAGAGTGCTAGAGGTGGCTGAATCACCAATTGGTACAACCGCTGGCAGTTATCTATGCTTAGTGAGTTTGTCTAAATACTACGAGTTCGTATCCGATTCAGGATCATTAGCAAGAAGTATTTTTGAATCAAATGTTAGAGATTATCAAGGCAGTGTTGTAGTCAATACAGGAATACGAAAAACGCTAGAAAATCAAGAGTCAGAAAACTTTTGGTACCTGAATAATGGTGTGACAATTATAACACCTAAAGCAGTAATGGCGGGAAAGCAACTTACAATTGAAGACCCTCAAATTGTTAATGGGCTTCAGACGTCGCATGAAATATACCAATATTTCTCGCAACTCGAAAGTCATGGAGGTGATGAAAGAGCTGTGCTTGTAAGAGTGATATGCGAAGAAGATGAGGAAGCGAGAGACAGAATTATACGAGCAACAAACAGCCAAACATCCATTCCGCCAGCCTCACTAAGAAGCTCTGATGATATTCATAGAAACATTGAAGATTTTCTTAAGTCAAACGGCTACTACTATGATAGAAAAAAGAATTTTTATAAAAACCAAGGAATGCCAGTCTCTAAGATTATTAGTATTTCTTATATGGCGCAAGCAATGATGGCTATCATGCTGTTGAAGCCTGATAGCGCAAGGGCTCGCCCTTCTACGCTGATAAATTCAGACGTCGAATATAAGAGAATATTTAGCTTAGATAAGCCAATTGATATATACCTTAAAACAATTCAAATAATGAAGGCGGTTGAAGCATATCTCAAGCCGGAAAATTGCGAAATTCAGTTAGAACGAAAAACTATTACTAATATAAAATTTTACGTAGCAATGGTGGCGAGTATTAAAATTGCAGGCTGCTCACAAGGGATAGAGAAAAAGCTATCGGAACTGCCGAACGTAGATGTAACTAACGAAATACTTCGTGATTCACTTCAATCGGTACTTGATGAGTTTAATAAATTAGGTGCGACTGACCAAGTTGCGAAGGGTTCGGTTCTTGTTGCTAACCTCCTGGACTAACACGTTGCTAGACGCGTATACATACTACTACGCTCGTTTTTGTGTAGTCGCTTCTTACACAAAACGCTCTCCGTAGTATGTGTCGGTGAGCAAGGCATTATATCAACACTTCCTCAACATCCGCTTCTGGCCGAAGACCGACACCACCAGCACCGTTAATGTCGGTTTTGATGATAACCTTCTACATCCCACTAACCCTCATCACTTCCCTCACCACAGCCTCATTCAGCACTCCGCGTTTGGCTTCCACTAGCGTGAGCCAGTCGCGGGCGCGAGTGATGCCGGTGTAGACTAGTTCGCGGGTCAGAATCGGGTTGATGGTGGGCGGTAGCAGCAGGGCGGTGTGCAGGAACTCCGAGCCTTGGGATTTGTGTACCGTCATCGCGAATACGGTTTCTACCGCGTGCAGGCGGGAGGGCAGCACCCAGCGGATGGGGTTATCGGCATCACTGGTGGCACTTGATGAAGGAAAGGCAACTCTCAACAGCTTTTGTTGCGGATTGCGGGGATCCGGCACCGCCAGGGTGATGCCGATATCACCGTTCATCAGTTTTAGACCGTAGTCGTTTTGGGTGACCAGTACCGGACGGCCTTCATACCAGCCTTTCTCCAACGTGTAATCACTGCCAAACAGCAGCTTTTCGCTGCGTAGGGTTTTGGCGATATGCAGGTTTAAACCTTCTACCCCCCAGGGGCCTTTGCGCAGCGCGCATAGCAGCTGGAAGTGGCTGTAGGCACTTAACACATCGCTTGCCCAGGCGTTATAGGCCGCTGGGTTGTCCTCAAACGATTCCCCGCGCGGGCGCTGTGCGTTTAGCACCTTTAGGTAGTGGCGATAGCCAGTGGGCGGGGCGATGGGTTCATTTTTGTGGTTAGTGCGGCCTTCACCGCCATTGAGAAACTTATCCGCGCTGCCGTGAATGACCAGCTTATCCAGCGCGGTGTCCTCAGCAAGCGTTAGGTGGTGAAGGTCTGGGTAGCCATGGCGTAGCACGGCGTTAACAGCCTGCTGTTTTTCCCAGTCAGTTTGGGCATGGCTGGGCTGGTTAATCGCCTGGGCTAACTGGCCAATGCCGCTGTGTTCGTTAAAGCGGTGGCTTACCCGCAGCATGGTAATGGCTTGGTCGAGCGGCTGGCCGTCAGCATCCAGGTACTCGGGTGGCAGCGGCTGGCCGGTGGCGCTTTCCAGCCATTGGGCGGTTGCTGGGGTGTAGTGGGCGGCTTCGGCGCGGCGGCATAAATCGCCGAGTACCGAGCCAGCTTCTACCGATGCCAACTGGTCTTTATCCCCCAGCAGCACGCACTGGGCATTGGCGGGCAGAGCGCTTAGCACGGCGGCCATCATTTCGATATCTACCATGGACGCTTCGTCGATCACCAGTACATCCAACGCTAGCGGGTTGGCGACGCTGTGGCGGAAGTGGCGGGTGTCGGGTCTTGCGCCTAATAAGCGGTGAAGTGTGGTGACTTCAGTTGGAATGGCGGCTTTTAGCTGCTCTGGGGCCTCACCCTCGCGAGCTGAAGCTCCCTCCCACAAAGCTCCTTCCAACAAAGCTCCCTCCGACAAAGCTCCTTCCAATAAGGTGGTTAATCCTTTGAAGGGGAGTTGGCTGACTTGCCCGGCGATGGATTCATTCAGGCGGGCGGCGGCTTTGCCGGTGGGGGCGGCTAGGCGAATGCGCAGCGGTTGGCTGGGTGAGTGGGCCAGTTGCAGGGTTTGCAGCAGGGCGAGCAGGCGCACCACGGTGGTGGTTTTGCCGGTGCCGGGGCCGCCGGTAATAATGCCGAAGCGGCTGCGGGCGGCCAGGGCGCAGGCGGTTTTTTGCCAGTCGAGGCCGTCGCTTGGCTTGAACAGAATATGCAGTGCCTGGGGGAGAAGGCCGGGGTGACTATCGTCACCCATCGCCCAATAAATTGGTCTCCTACAACGGTTATCAGTTGCCGTCGTGGCGTTATCATTCACCGCCTGTGTGTGTGTGGTGTTTTCATCTTCTAAGCGGCTGGCGATTTGCTGGTGTAGGGTTTGCTCATACTGCCAGTAGCGGCGTAGGTAGAGCCGCGTGTCTGAACCTGAGTGAGTGGTCACTACCACCAGCGGTGTGTTGCCGGGGCCTTCGCTGGTGAGCAGTGGGTGATGCAGCGCAGCTTGCCATTCGCTTAGCGTGAGCGTTGCCAGCACATCGCTGGGCAGCGGTGGCGGGTCGCTTAAATCATCCCCTTCTGGCGGTAGCGAAAGGGCAAAATCCGGTGCGTTAAGCGTGGCGTTTAAGTCCAAGCACACATGGCCACGGCCTAGCTGGTGGCTGGCCAGGGCGGCGGCTAACAGCAGCAGCGCGGGGGCATCCGCTGCTTCTGCCGCTAAAAAGCGCACCAGGGCGCGGTCTAAATCACGCAGCCAGCCCCTGGCTACCCAGCGCTCGCATAGAGTTAGTAATTCCGTGGTATCGCTTAACGCAGGGTGAGCGCTCACTGGCGTGGAAGCCGTGGAGGGCTGGGCATCCTGTGTTTCAACGGCATCGCCAAACAGGTCGAAGGTGTGGGTGTCTTTGGGCTTACTCATACCGTCGCTTCCTGTGCGGGACTTGAAAACGGTGCGCCTGCAAACAGGCTGTCCAGTGCTTCGATCAGTTCAACCGGGGCGGGCTCGGAAAATACCCCGCGCCCTGGGCTGCGGCTGCCGCGCAGAAATACCGTCATTGAACCGCCCAAGTGCTGGTGCGGGTCGTAGTCGGGCAGGCGCGCTTTTAGCAGCCGATGCATAGCCAGCAGGTAAAGCGCGGCCTGGAGATCATAGCGCTTGGCTAGCAGCGCATGGCGCAAGGCTTCCGGTTCGTAATCGCTGTCATTCGGCCCTAAATAGTTCGATTTCCAGTCCAACACGTAAAAGCGCCCTTGGTGCTCGAAAGCTAAATCGATAAAGCCTTTGAGCATGCCGTTTAGGGTATCGGCATCCAGCGCTGGGCGCTCAACCCCTGGCAGTAAGTGCTTGCTTACCAGCGCATCAATCGCTTGGGTGTTGACCCGTTGGGCGGCCAGCCAGAACTCTAGCTCCACTTGGTAGCTGGTGAGTTCGGTGAGCGCGACGTTTTGCTGGTTTGGCGCGGCCAGCGGTAACGGCGTGGTGAGCAGCGCTGAAAGCCAGCCAGCCAGCGGTTCCTGCCATGTTTGCCAGCCGCGTAGCTGTACGCGCCGCCATAGCATGTCGTTGAGTGAATCTTGATCGTTAGCAGCGGCTGCAAAGCCTTGTCTGCCTGCCCATTCCAACAGCCCGTGCAGGAAAGTGCCCGGCCCTGGCCCCCTGGGAAATTTATGCAGATGAAATGTTTCCTGCTGGGCCAACTGGGATAGTTCCTGCGGCTCATCCAATACTTCAAACGCGGTGGCTTCCTGGGCGGTGGTGGGCTCCAGTGGCGTGGCCGTGGGGGCGCTGAGCGTGCCGGAAAGGCGTAGCGCCGAGTAGCTGGCAATCCACCAGTGTTCCTTGGCCGGGCGCGTGGGCGTGCGGGCATGCCCAAGCGTGGCGCTTTGTTCAGAGAGGGCAAGGCGCTGGGCAGTGGGTGCCGGTGGCTCGTTGACAGCAATCTCGCTGCCTTGAGCCAGCGCTTCCAGCGCGGTGGTTAGCTCTGCCGGTGCAATCATTTTTCCGCCGCTAATCAGGTAGCCGAGGGCGCTATTTTCCAACCCTTGCAGCGAGGCTAGCCCCAGCCAAGTCGCGTGGCGGGCGCGGGTCAGCGCTACGTACAGTTTGCGCAGGTCTTCCCCTAAACGTTCGCGGTCGGCGGTGGCCAGGGTTTCTTCATCCGCGCTTAGGCTGAGCTGAAGGTTGCCGTGGGCGTCGTGCCAGCGCAGCGGTATGTCTTTATCGCTCACCGGGCGGTGGTTGGCGATAAACGGCAGGAATACCAGCGGATACTCAAGCCCTTTGGATTTGTGGATGGTGACCACCTTGACCAAATCCGCGTCGCTTTCCAGGCGCAACTTGTGGCTGTCGCCGTGGCTTTCCGGGTCGGCAATGGCTTCATACAGAAAGCGAATCAGCGCGTGTTCGCCATCCAGTTCAGCGCTGGCTTGCTGCAGCAATTCGCCCAAGTGCAGCAGGTCGGTGAGCAAGCGCTCACCCTCTTCGAATTCCCCCAACAGGCGGGCGGGAATGTCGAAATCCACCATCATACGGCGTACCAGGGGCAGCACACCCTGGCGCTGCCATAGGCGATGATAGTGGCTGAATTGCTCTACCCGCGCTTCCCAGCCCAGTTCGTTTTGTTGCAGGTGATCAAGGTCGGCTAGGCTTAGCCCCAATACTGGCGTGGCCAAAGCGGCGCGCAGATGGGCTTCGGCTTGGCGGGAGCTGGCTAACGGCTCGGCGCAGGCGCGCAGCCAGCGTTCTACCTGCTTCGCCATGGGCGAGCTAAATACCTTGTCGTGGTCGGAAAGGTAAACACTCTTTACTCCACGGCTGGCCAGCGCTAAGCGAATGGCACGGGCTTCCTGCAGGCCGTTGACCAGCACTGCCATATCGGAAGGTTTTAGCGGGCTTAGGCCATCGCCTTTTTGGAAGCCGCTTTGGCCTTGTTTATTGCCACTTTGAGCTGCCGCGAGCAGTTCCACCATATAAGAGGCGCAACGTTCGGCCATCTCGGTTTGGTAGGCGGTTTTGGAAAGTGGTTCTTCGCTTGTTAACGGCCAGAGCGTCATGGCGGGCAGCGGCTGGCCTTGGTGGACCAGCTGTTCGTCGCGGCCTTTGGCATCTACCGATAAGAACGGCAGCGGGTTCTCACCGCCTTCTTCGCGAAATAGGAACGCCCCAGCCGGGTGCTGATCGGCGTAGTGGAAGCAGTGATTGACGGCTTCCACCATGGCGCGGCTGGAACGGAAGTTGGTGCCCAGAGTGACGTGGCGGCCTGCGGTGTCTTGGCGGGCTTGCAGATAGGTGAAAATATCCGCACCGCGAAAGGCGTAGATGGCCTGCTTGGGGTCACCGATCAATAGCATAGCGGCGTCGCGGCGGGGGTTGGCGACGTCATAGACCGCGTTAAAAATGCGGTACTGAATCGGGTCGGTGTCCTGGAACTCGTCAATCAGTGCCACGGGGAACTGGCGCAGAATCTGCGCGGCCAGGGCGTCTTTGTTGGGGCCTTGCAGGGCGCGGTCTAAATGGGTGAGCAGATCGTTGGGGCCCATTTCAGCGCGGCGTTCTTGCTCGCGCTCCATACGTACTTTGCACCACTGCACGGCGTGAATCAGCAGGTCGTTGCGCGGTTCGGGTAAGGCGTTGAGAGCGGCGGGCATGTCCGCCAGCGCTTCCCAGGCGGCTGGGCAGGGTGGCGCGCCGTCTTTCCATATCTCGGCCATGCCGTCTGGGGTCAGGCGTTTCCAGGCGGCGGGGGTAAGCGCGGGGCGCTCAAGGTCGCTTTCGCACCATTCGCGCAGTGTACCTAGCCAGCTGGCGCGGCTTTTGGCGTTGAAGCTTTGGCCTTTGAAGGCTTTACGTTTAGCGGCCTCTTCCAGTGCGGGCACCAGTTCATCTAGCCAAGCGGGCCAGGGGGCTTTTAACGTGCCTAATGTGGCGCTGCGTTCGGCTTCGGCAGCGCTTAATGTGTCGGCTGGCGCGGGGCGCTGGCTGCCCAGTGCGTCGCTTTCGTTGAGCAGCTTGCGTACATCATCGTGGAGTTTATCCGGCGATTTCCAGTAGCGGGTAATGCTGCCCAGGGCGTCGGCATACAGTGGGTAGTAGAAGGTGCGCCAGTAGTCGCGCACCACTTCTTGTTCCAGTTCGCGCTGGTCGTTTTCCAGGTTGAGCGAGAACAGGCTACCGCTATCGAAGGCGTGTTCGCGCAGCATGCGGTAGCACCAGCTGTGGATGGTGGAAACCGCGGCTTCGTCCATCCATTCGGCGGCTAGCTCCAGACGGCGGGCGCAGGCGGGCCAAGTTGCCTCTGCGTATTGCTCGCGGAGTTGGAGGAGCAACGGATCGTCCGAAGGCTCGGAAGTAGGGGCCTTGCGAAAAACGCCAGCGGCTTCTACCAGCCGGTGGCGGATACGTTCGCGCAGTTCCTGGGTGGCAGCATTGGTGAAGGTGACGACCAGGATTTCCGGCGGGGTGAGCGGGCGCACAAAGGCGCTGTGGTCCTCGCTGTGCTGCCCGCCCAGCACCAGGCGCACGTAGAGCAGTGCGATGGTGAAGGTTTTGCCCGTGCCCGCGCTGGCTTCAATCAGGCGGCTGCCGTGAAGCGGTAGCGTAAGTGGGTTAAGCGGGGCGGGCTGACTCATCACGGGTCTCCGAAAGTAAAGCGCCCCAGCGCGGGGCCAAGACTGTATGAGTGCCCCGCCACCTGATAATCTTGTCGCCAAGCCACTCTTAGGACGCTTAGTTTACGCTACCAGCGGCTTCGGTTCACTTACACGTAGGGATCTCATGCTGACCTCGCTTCTGGATAATGACTTCTACAAAATCACGATGCAGAACGCCGTGATCAAACGCTTTCCCTATGCACATGCACGCTACGCATTTATCAATCGTGGCCAGCACGCGTTTCCTGAAGGCTTTGGTACTGCGCTCCGCCACGAGGTCGATAAAATGGCGGCGCTTCGCCTGAGCGATCAGGAAAAACGCTACCTGGAAGTTACTTGCCCTTATCTTGACCCGACCTATCTCGATTTTCTGGCCGGCTTTCGTTACGAACCCTCTGAAGTAATCATTGAGCAGCAGGGCAGTGAGCTGACGGTGGTTATCGAGGGGCCTTGGTACCGCACTATTTTATGGGAAGTGCCGCTGATGGCGTTGATCAGCGAACTTTGGTATCGGCTACGTGGCGTCTCGGTGACCCATGATGACGATGCCCTGATCGAGCAACGCACCCAGGAAAAGATTGAGCTTTACCGCCGCTTAGGGTTGAAGATTGCCGAGTTCGGCACGCGTCGCCGTTTCTCATTTGAGGTTCATGATCGAGTGGTGGAAGCGCTGCGCCACTACGGTGGTGAAGCCTTCAGCGGCACTAGCAATGTACTGCTGGCCATGCGCCACGATGTGAAGCCGATAGGCACCCACGCCCACGAGTGGTTTATGTTCCATGGTGCCCGCTTTGGCTTCAAAATGGCTAACAGTCTTGCCCTTGAACATTGGGTGGATGTGTATCGTGGCGATTTGGGAATTGCCCTAACCGACACCTTCACATCGTCCGCTTTCTTCGACAGCTTCGATAAAAAATTCGCCAAGCTGTTCGACGGCGTACGCCATGATAGCGGTGACCCGATTGAGTTTGCCTCCCAAACCATCGCGCACTATGAACGCTTGGGAATTAATCCGCTGAGCAAAACCATCATTTTTTCGGATGCCTTAACGCCGGAAAAAGTCGAGCGCATTCAAGCGTTTTGTCAGGAACGGATTGGGATGGCGTTTGGCATCGGCACCAACTTCACTAACGATGTCGGCGCTGAGCCGATGAATATGGTGATCAAAATGGTCGAGGCGCGCCCCGAAGGACAGGGCTGGCTGCCGGTGATCAAACTCTCCGATGTGCCGGATAAGCATACCGGCGACCCGGAGATGATTTCGTTAGCAAAACGGATACTCTCGTTAAGCGAGACGAGTATTTAAGCTGGTTTTATGCTGGCCTAAAGAACCCGCATCACTAGGACGCCTGCCACCCATAGGCCAGCGCCAAAACTGGCGTGCGCGAAAAGACTACGCAGCCTGGCGGTGGTTGGCTGCGGCGTCTTGCGAGCGGCAATCCCTGCACCCATACCCGGCTGCAGGATTAGAAACGGCGCAATTACTGTGATCACACCGAAGCCTAACGCAGCTATGAGTGTGGGGCGTGCCAGCCAGTTTGGTCCAACCAGCACTAAGAATATGATCGCGAAAGCGATGCCAATCAGGTAGTGCGCCAGCCACCCTAGCACCATTTCTGCTCGAATCGGGGCGCTTTCACCAATCGGCCGGTGGATGAACCTGCCCTTCGGCAAATGCCCCAGCCAACGCCCGACCATGGCGTAATTCAGCGAGGGAATACCCAGCAGCCGCTTCTGCAGCAGCGCGACTATGTCCATAAAAGCAGTTGCTCCCAGGCCGAGCAGTAGCGCATTGATCATCAGCCCATTCATTGCTGCACTCCTGGCATTTTTGTCCCGGTCGTCGCTGTGCTTGTTATCTTTGCTCTTGTTAACAGTTTAGCAACGGCGTATGGGCGGTTGTGCGTATTGAAAACAGGCATGCTTGTTAGACTCCTGACAGTGTGGATAGAAGTGTGGGTGGATACGTAAGGGAGAAGCGTTGTAGCCTATTACTTCAAGTCAACTTTAAGTCAAGTGCCATGCTCGATATTTCCGAACTGTCTCGAAAAAGCGGTATTCCTGCCTCGAAATTGCGCTATTACGAGGAAGTTGGCCTGATTAGGTCGGTAGGGCGCAATGGTCTGCGGCGGGTTTTTGAGACCAGCGTTTTAACACGCTTGTCGCTGATTGCACTGGGGCAGGTCGCGGGTTTTTCACTGGCCGAGATGCGCGACATGCTTGGCACGCAACGGCAGCCGGAAATCGACCGTGAAGCGGTGAGTGCTAAGGCAGATCTTCTCGACCGCCACATTAACGAACTGACAGCCCTTCGTGACGGTTTACGTCATGTGGCGACCTGCACTGCGCCGAGTCATCTGGAGTGCCAGACGTTTCAGCGTCTAATGCGCATCGCATTGGCTCGCCAGACTGGGCGAAAGCCTGAGCAGCAAAAGCGCCTTACGCAGAAAAACAGCCGTGCCAACAAGCAGAAAGGGAGTAAACCCTGATCACCACATGGACACGGTTGAGCTTGAATAGGGGCTAGACGAGGCGCTTAACGCATTACGATGCCGCTTTCTTCGCGTTATCTTTGTTCCCATTATCTTTCTTCGCATTACCTTTCACGGCGTTGAACAGCGGGGCGTACAGCGCTTCCGTGAGTTCGGCAAAGGTGTGCTCTTCGTTGGCGGTGCGGTCGAAAAACAGCCGCTCGAAGCGGTGCCATTGGTGGCCGAGGTAAGGGCTTTGATCGGCTTCGCCGGTGGTTTTAAATCCGCTCTCATAGACTTTTTCGGCCGCGGCGTAGGCGTCGCTTTCCCTGCCTTTTTCAATCGCAATGTCAGGTGTGCCCAGTTTTGTCAGCCACGCAAAGGCAGCCTGGGGGGCTAGTGGAAGCGGCACTTCCAGACCGTGTTGCCAGGCGCTTAGTTGGGTTTCCAGGTGGGCGCGGGCGGTGTCGGCAGCGATAGGCTCCAGGGTGATATTGCCTGCTTTGGAAAGCAGTTGGGTGGTCATCGGGCCGCTGAGGTTACCCGCTAGGTGGGCAACCCAGTGGCGTAGCAGCAGATGCCACTGGTACTTGCTGTTCTTGACCAGGCTACTGCTGAGTAATAACAGGCGGCAGCGGTTGCCCACATCATCCTGGCGTAGCTCGCCCAGCCAATCTTCCAACGTAATACCGTTACTACCTTCCAGGTGAATGGCTGCTGGGTCACCTAGCGCAATCGGCCAAGCGCCCAGGGCTTCTTCGTAGTCGCTGAACAGAGCTTCCATGGGTTCTGCTAAGGCATTGCGCATGCGCTCGCCAAAGGCACCCATGGCCAATACGCCTTGGCCCTGAAAACGCTCAAGGGCTGTGTGCAGTGCTTCAATGCGTGGCTCGCCGCGATCAATGGCGTGGCGCTGGGCGGCGATCAGTTGGTCTTGCAGCTGCCAGTTTTGCAGGCCATCCAGGGCGAACGGTTCTTCGTCCAGCTCGGCAATCGCTTCCTGCTCGAAATACACCCCCAGCCGGGTATTGAAGAAGGCGCGTATCGGCTCGCGCAGGAATTGACCTAACTGGCCAAGCGTCAGGCTGGTCGGGATGTTTTCCGGTGGGGAAAGTGTCGGTTGGGCAGCTTGAGGTGTGCGCGGTGCGTGCACCTCGCGCCATTCATGTGCATAGGTAAACAGTCGCGAGGCTTGCGGGTTGCTAGCAAAATAAGCGCGGCTAAACGGCTGCAGCGGGTGCTCGGTAGTTAGCGCTTCCAGCAGCGGCGTGCCGTTCTCGATTTGCCAGCCTGCTTCCAGGTGGTCACGCAGTTGGCCGACCAGTACCGAAGGCGGTAGCGGGGTGTTGTCGATTTGGCTTCTGCCTACCCAGCTTATGTAGAGCTGGTCGCGGGCGGAGAGCAGCGCTTCCAAAAACAGGTAGCGGTCATCTTCCCGACGGGAACGGTCACCGGGGCGGTAGTCGCTACCCATCAAATCAAAATCTAGCGGTGGCTGAGAGCGGGGATACTCACCGTCGTTCATGCCCAGCAGGCACACGCGCTTAAACGGAATGGCGCGCATGGGCATTAGCGTGGCGAAGTTGACTGCACCGGCTAGAAAGCGCTGGGAAAGGCTGTGTTCATCAATCTGTGCCAGCCAGTGTTCGCGCACCATGGAGAGCGGCAGCGGTTCGGTTAACTGGGCTTCCTCGCTGCTTTCCAGCATTTGCTGCAAACCGTTTTCCAGCTTGGTGAGCATTACGCTTTCTTGGGCGTCGTCGGTCAGGAAGAAGGTTTCCAGCAGTGTGCGTAGTCGCGCTACCCAGTTGGCCGCATCGGTGGGCTGGCAGAAGGTTTCCCAGGTCTCTTCGAGCTTTTCCAACAAGGTGGCTAACGGCCCGGCAAGGCCCGCTTCCAGCCCGCCGATATCGTCAAACGGCTCGATTCCTTGCCAAGCGTGGCCTTCGCCCACGGTGTAGCCCAGCAGCAAGCGGCGCAGGCCAAACGCCCAGGTGTTTTGGCTTAACCCGCCGGGTAGCTCAAGCGTCTGGCGCTGCTTGGCATTCAGCCCCCAACGAATGCCTGCACCCTCCATCCAGCGCTCGAGTACCGGTAGGTCGCGCTCTTCCAGCCCAAAGCGCTGGCGCAGAGCGGGTACATCGAGCAGATCCAGTAAGTCGCTGACCGAAAGGCGCAGCTCAGGTAGGCGCAGCAGCTTTTCCAGGGCAATCATTAGTGGCAGGCGGTGGCGGCTGGCTTGGTCGGAAAGCGTATAGGGAATATGTCGTGGGTCGTCGTTTGGTAGTTGGCCAAACACTGCGGCGATATGCGGCGCGTAGCGGTCGATATCTGGCACCATGACGATAATATCCCGCGGGCGCAGGTCGGGGTCGGCGCTAAAGGCGGCCAGCAACTGGTCGTGGAGAATCTCAACTTCCCGCTGAGGGCCATGGGCAATATGAAACACCATGGAGTCATCGGCCGAGCTTAGCGCCGGCCAGTGGGTTTGGGTTTCCGCCACGGGGCGCAGCTCGCGAATATCATCTTGCAGTTGGCTGAGCAGGCAGTCGCGATCAACACCGTTAAACGGCTCGAACATATCAATGCGTAGCGCTTGCTGCTCAAACAGGGTTTGGTAGTTGCCCGAATCGTCGTGTTCATCCAGCAGGCGCAGGTAGTCGCGGCCCTGCTTGCCCCAGGCGGCGAGTAGCGGCTGGGCGTGCAGGTGCAGGGCATCGTCGGCGTCGCCAGTGCCCAGTACATCCAACGCTTCGGGCATGCCGGTTTTACGCCGCTGGCGGTAGCGGTTGGCGCGCAGTAAATCTTTGTGCTCGATGATATCTGCCCAGTAGAACTGGCAGGGGTTGTGCACACACAGCACGATTTGGCAGCAGCGAGAGAGCGCCGCCAGGGCTTCCAGGGTTTGTTGGGGCAGCGATGAAATACCAAAAATAATCAGCCGCCGAGGCAAACCGCGTGGGCAGGGCTGGCCTTCCAGCTGTTCAGTCGCTTTCAAAAAGCGCCGATGCACCTGGGCACGGCTACTGTTGATGCCTGCATCACCTTGGGTGGCGGCAACATCTTCGCGCAGAATACGCCATAGCGCGGGCTGCCAGCGCTGGTGCTCTTCCAGCGGGCGGGGCTCGCCCCGAGCGGTAATTAGCACGTCATCACCGTTGGCCCAGGCATCCAGCCAGTCAGCGCGGTAGACCTGATACTGGTCGAACAAATCCGCCAGCCGTTCGGCCAGTTGGTAGTGCTTGCGCTGGTCGCGGTCGACTTCCAAGAACTGCGCCAGCGGCGCGAACACTTCTTGCCCCGCTAGCGTGGGCAGTAGGCGCAGTAGCCGCCATACCAAGCGCGATTTATCAAACGGCGAGGTTTCAGGCACCGCGTCGCCATCTTGATCAACATGGGTGAGCACCGTGCGGTAGGCCTGCCATAGAAACCGCGCAGGCAGCATGACATCCAGCGCGGCGGCGATGCCTGCGCCGCCATTCTCTGGGTCTTCCGCCAACGCTAACTTTAACCACTGCCCAATACCGTTGCTCTGCACCAGAATGGTCTCGTTTTCCAACGGTCCCAACGGGTGCAGGCGCATCCACTGCACCGCCAGCCCGCGCAAGTCTTCCAGGCGGTTAGCGTGCACCACCATAAAGCCAGGGGTAAGCGACGTTGGCGAGAATGGCGTTGGTGAGCAGTGTGAATTGGCAGACATGCGGTGGTGTTCCTTCACGGCATTAGGCATTGGGAATAGCGCGTAGCGCTATGGTGCCATAAGTTAAGTTTTGAAGCTTAACCGCCTCGATGTTTCCTGCCCGAGTCTGAACTGCAGCGTTGACTTTGTTGCTTGGTTGTTTAGTTTTGCTGTGAAGCTAGCCTATTTAGCAACACCGGCTATCGCGCTATAAAGCTCTGGTCGACGATCATTCAGGATGCCGGTGGCCATTCTATATTCAGCGATTTCATCTAACGCCAGACTGGCGCGTAAAATGCCTGTCTGTTCGTGATCCAGGGCAGCGAGGATGCTGCCATCGGGGCGCGCTACTAAGCTGCGCCCCATAAACTGCATCCCTCCGTGCCGTCCAACTCGGTTGCAACTAACAAAGAAGAGCCCGTTCTCTTGCGCTCGGGTGTAGGCACGATGGCGGAAGGTATCAGTGTCTTCAAGGGGCACGTTGGCGTGACGAAATGATGCCCAAATATTCGTTACCACTTCCGCTCCGCCAAGGGCTAGACAACGAGTAACCTCAGGAAAGCGAATGTCATAGCAGACTTGCATGCCGATGCGTGCTGCTGGGATATCGCAGACTGGCATACTGCGGCCTGGTGTGAAGTAGAGCTTTTCGTTATGCCATAGATGGGTCTTGGCGTAACAAGCCTGAATGCCTCCGGGGCCCAGTAGTAAGGAGGCATTATAAAGTTTGCCGGATTGAGTAGCTGAGCGCAGAGCGAGCCCTATCACGATATGACAGTCGTAGTGGGCGCAGACAGCCGATAGCGTCTTGATTAACGCACCATCGTGATTGGCAGCAGCGTTATACAGCTGCTTGGCATACTCAGTATGGGATATGGCGCCTGAAGGGAAACCCTCTCCAGGAGCCAAAGGCTCCACATAACCAGTGTTACACAGCTCTGGAAAGACGATTAGTCCAGCACCATTTTTGGCTTCAGAGGTGGCGGTTTCGATCAACTGCTCGCCATTACCTATCGGTGCCAGAGGGGCGAAGTCCAGTTGTGCAAGGCTGACTTCAAGTTTGCGGCTCATCAGTTCTCCGTCTTGACAGAGATGGTTGGGTGCTCCACGAAAGGATACACGCTTCGAGTGTCCAAACGTTCATAAGGCAGTGTCGTTAGGTCGGCTGGCCCGTAATCTGGCGTGTCCACGATCAGAATCTCTTCTGCTAGATCTTGATAGACCTGGCGAAAGTGGGTCTTTGAGCGCAGCACGATGATGTCGTAGTCCCGCGGATTCTGATCAAAGACAGTGAAAGCATCCTCATCGACGCCGAAGGCTGGACGGCTGATCACACTGACGAGGATACCGCCAATGCGCAGCAGTGCTGATAGCCCAAGGTTGACGTAGCTGCCCTGGAGCATGGCGCCGGAGATATAGTAACTCTTGGGTTCGGCTTGCAGTACCTCGCATTCTACCGTCAGGCGAGGACCTGCCCGACGTGAACTATGTGCTCCTAGGGTCAATGTAGTGGTCGCACCGATACCAGCGGCAGCGGCTATCTCAGCTGCTTGAGGGTCCCATAGGAAAGGTACGGCAGTATGCTGAGCATTACGGCGGATCAAGGCATCGAGCAGGTAGGTAGAGTCGCTCATTCTATCGGCATGTTCCAGCAGCACAATCGGCTTGCTAACCCGGGGGGCTGTTTCCAAGGCATGGTTGACTGCCTCGTCAAGGCTAAAGATATGCTCGGGTCTGTAGAGCTCATGGCGGTCTTGCCAGATACGTTCGCAGAGTGAGGTGGCAATGGTGTTGGCGCGCTCGGCGTTGGCATCGGTGACTGCCATGACCGAGAAGCCAGTATTGGTGGCATCGGCATAGGAGAACCCCGCCATAAGAGAAATGTCGAGATAGCTATCTGACTCATGTTCTAGGCGTCGTGCTTCAGCAAGAATTTTAGCTAGTGGATTTAACTGGGTGGCACTGAAAATACTGGGCGTCAGAACGCCGGGTTTGACCAGACGGCAGGTGGGCGAGAGCTTGCCCTGAAGTGTGAGGGTCATGCAGTTCGCAGTGCGCCGACCGGTATCGCCCATATCGGTATGCGGTGATTTTTGATAGGCGAAAGCAGCATCGCAGGCGCGGATGCTGTCGGCATCTAGATTGCCATGGTAGTCGAAACCCACCATAATTCGCACCCTTTCACCGACAGTACGGCGTACTGACTCGATGATGAAACGCTCTGGGTCTTCGTAACCGGGTGCCCAGGCCGCGCCGTGCAGATGGAGCAGCACGCCGTCTAGATCATCAATGTCGGCTAGTCCCTTGCAGATCTCTGCTGTGTAGCGCTCGATTACATCATTCGAGACTCTTCCCAGCGCCCCCAGGTAGGCGTAAACCAATGGGACTGTTGTTGCGCCGCGTGCCTGACAAATATCAAGGAAACCTCCGATAACCGTGTTGGTATCGGTGAGTCCTGTGACAACCTTTGCTCCACGCAGAACCCCTTCTTCGAAATCGGCATAGTGGACAGTGTTCGGCAGGAAGCTAACCGATTCGATATGAAACCCGGCGATGGCGATCTTCATAAGACAGTTCCTTTCATTGTTTGTGTGGTGATGTGTGGCATCACAGTAGGTTGGGCAGGAAGAGCACGATGCCTGGGAAAGCGATGAGTAAACACATCACCAGTACCATGATGAAGAAGAAGGGAAGAGAGCCTCGGATGGTGCGCGACATGCCTCTCTCGCCAGCGACCTGGTTGATGATGAAAAGGTTGAGGCCTACTGGGGGAGTGATTAGGCTCATTTCGATGAACAGCGCCATCATCACCCCGAACCAGATAGGGTCAAAACCAAGGCTCATCATCAGCGGATAGATGATTGGGAAGGTCAAAAAGAACATGCTTGTGCCTTCTATCAGACAGCCCAATACGATGAATAGCAGGCCGACGATCAAGGCAATGTGCCAAGGCTCCATTTCCAACGCGAGAATCATTTGACTGATCTGTTGAGGCACCATCATGAAGGACAGAGCGGTCGAGATTATATGGGCGCCGATCATCATTAGAGCGATCATGCAGGTGGTGCGAATCGACATCACTGCTGCTTCGTGAATCGTGCTCAGGCTTAGTCGTCGTTCCAGAGCTAGGATCAATAGTGCGCCCATGGATCCGACTGCTGCGGATTCGGTGGGAGTGGCAAAGCCAGTATAGATAGAACCAAGTACTGCCCCGATCAGAGTAAGTGGAGCAATGAGCAATTTCATCGCTGCCAGGGTTTGCCCCCAGGATAGCTTGTCGCGGTCAGTATTCTTCGGTGGGTGGCGTAACGAGAGAAGTGCTACGTAGGCCATAAAGGCGAGCACGAGGATCAAAGCAGGGACCAGACCAGCGATGAAAAGGGTGCTGATGGATTGTCCGGCGAAGCTACCATAAAGGATGAAGAGAATGCTGGGGGGAATCATTGTGGCTAGCGTGCCTCCCGCCGCGAGCGAGCCGTAAATCAGGCTCCGGTCGTACCCCCTGTCTCTTAATTCATTAACGGCCAGAGTTCCCATGGTGGCGGCTCCAGCCAGGCTTGATCCCGAGCAGGCACCAAAAATCGCACAAGATGTGATATTGGTTTGTACCAAACCGCCCGGTAGCCGTGACATCAAAGGGGACAGCCCCTGGTAGATCTTGGTCGCAATATTCCCCTTGAGTAGTAAGCTACCCATGAAGATAAACAAGGGGATCGCCGCTAAAACAAAATCATTGACGACTTCATATTGAATGGTCTCGACAATACGGAAAAGACTGGCGGGAAGAAAGAAGTAGAACAGTGCCAACCCCAGTCCTGCCAAGCCGATAGATATCCAAATGCCGCTGAGCAGCACCAGTGCCAATATTGCCAAGGCAAGGGTTAGGTTGAAGAAGGAGAGTTCCATGCTAGCCTCCCTTGGCAAGCGTGGTGGTGGTGCTGGGCAGCAGCCGCAGGATGCTACGACTGAGATGGGCCATCAGTTCGATTAGCAGTAAGGCATAGCCAGGCACGAGAAATAGGCGTGGAACCCATAGTGGGGTGCGGGTCATTGTTTGAGCACGCTCACCACTGCTTAAGCTCTTGGTGAAGAGTTCCATGGCATGCCAAGCGAGAATAACGATGATGCCAATAGCTACTAGGGTGACTACGAATTCAAGAAGGGCCGCTGCCTGGTTAGGGAGTCGCTGAATCAGCAGCTCGACGCGGATGTGGCCCTTGGTTCGGAAGGTATCGGCTAAGCCCATAAAGGACAGAGCAACGAACAGATAGCCTACGTACTCCTCGACAAAGAAGAGACTGCTGGTAAAGGGGAGTGCTCGGGCCAGTGTATTCACACTGACTAGCAACATCATCATTATGATGGCGATAACGGCTAGCTCACGACCAATGCCTGAGGTCAGGCGAGACACCCTGTCGAGCAGGGTGTCGATCCTCCGTAAGGCGCGGATAAAGTGCATTACTTTAGCCCTCCTGGGGTCGCCTACTGTAGGCCTTGTTCATAGATTGAAAATGCTTGTTGTCCGAGCTCTCCTGTCTCCTCTAGCCACTCATCGCGGATTGGTTGGGTGCGTGTGCGAAATTCTTCCAGCGTATCGGCATCTAGTCCGCTTACGGTGATGCCATACTGTTCGATGGAATCAGTGAGGATGCGCATTGTGCCAATGTCTCGATCGACCTGAATCCGCTCATTGATCAGGTTTGCTTCCTCACGAACGATCTCTTGGAGATCTTCGGGAAGTGCTTCCATGGCGTCTTGGTTCACAAAAGTGAATTCCACCGGATAAGACCAGTTCCACCAAGTGTTGTTATCGACTACTTCATAAACACGAGCAGCACGGGCACCGTCCATGCCGGTTAGAGCACCATCGATGGTACCCCGTTGCAATGACGTGTAGAGCTCGCCGAAGGCCACGGTGCTGGGTTCGCCACCGAGAAGACGGATCATCTCGCCGCTCTCATGACCAAAAACACGGATCTTCTGACCCTGCATTGCTTCAATACTGTTGAGTGGCTGATTGGCATGGATCGCTGAGCCACTGATAACAAAGCCGGTCGTTAGCTCAGCGTTGTACTTGTCGGCGAAGATTTGCCGGTAATAAGGATCCTCTAACTCGGCGTAGGCCGCTTTGGCCTGTTCCAGGTTATCGAACAAAAAGGGCAGCCCGAGGAAGGCAATGGAAGGCTCCATTGAGCTTACATAAACATCGGCAGTGTTGCCCATTTGGACGACACCATCCCGCACAGCTGACAGGATTTCCGCACCACTGAAGGGGTGCTGGCCATAGGAGAGAAAGTTGATTTTCAGGCGGCCGTCGCTACGCTCGCTAATGTTGTTGGCAAGCTCCTGATAAAGCGCCATATAGGAAATTGCTGGAGTTAGCGGCGAGACGAGCGTCCACTCATGGGTTTCCTGAGCCTGAGAGGTGGATGAGGCCCCCGCTAGCATTGCAGAGGTGAGAATGAGCAGGGAGAAACGTTTCGTGTGCATCGCAGATTACCTCGTTGGGTTGTTATTTTTTTAACGGTAGTACTGATAAAGATTGGCACAGCTTTCTTGATATTATAAATTGAATAATATCCATTATTGATAACAAAAAGGCATTAATGCTGCGAATCTCCGATCTTCAGGCTTTTGTTATGGTGGCCGACCTCAGTTCCTTTCATGCGGCGGCTGATCAACTCAATATTACCCAACCGGCCTTGAGTCGACGTATTCACAAGCTGGAGGAGATGATTGGCGTGATGCTGTTCACCCGAACAACACGTCAGGTTCATCTAACTGCGGCAGGGCGCAATTTTCTTGAGCGGGCTCGTAAAATTGTCATCGACACCGAAGAGAGTTTGGCGAGTCTGCGCGGAGCTTCTTCAGACCGACGTGAACTGATACGTATTGGCTGTTTGCCATCGCTGGGTATGAAGCTGATTCCACCGGTTCTGGACGAGTTCCTCAAGCGCTACCCGTTCGTCGCTCTCAGGGTATTGGACATGAATGCTATCGAATTAGTCGAAGAGGTGGCGAGAGGTACGCTAGATCTTGGTATCGGAATGTACACTGCCTCCAATCCCAATGTGCAGTTCAATTCGTTGGCTCGAGAGGCACTAGGAGTTGTCTGTCATCAGAATCATCCAGTAGCTACATGTGATGCGCTGCGTTGGCGGGATTTGCGCGACTATCCAATGGCCTCGAATATCCAGCAGAGTGGCAATTGGCTGAAAATCCAACGCGCCCTTGAAGATGAGGCCATCCAACTTAATTGGTTTCACCAAGTTCGATCGATGCTTGGGGCCGTAATGACGGTGCAGAGTGGTGATGGTTTGGCGGTCGTGCCGCGCTCCGCTGTTGACGTGCTGGGCATTCCTGGCTTGGTGTTTCGAGAGGTTGCCGAACCCACCATTCACCGTGACATTGGTGTGTTGACTCCGAGTACTTCAATGCAGACGATTTATGTACGCGAGTTCGTAGCCAAAATAGAGGAGCACATGAGCTCACTTAATTGGTAGCGAGGCGGGAATTGGTAGAGGGGTGCAAAATTTATTCACGTTGTCCTCTGACGGGTATTTTGCCTTGCACAAGAGACAAGCCGCCGCCAAGCTATGCGAATACCGTGCGTAACGCGATGTGAGTCAAGCAAAGAGGAATTCCCCATGACCGAGCCTACTACGAATACCCGCCGCCATTCAGCCCAGGTGGTGGATGGCCCTGGCAAGGCGGCCAGCCGTGCAATGCTGCGGGCGGTGGGGTTTAACGACGATGACTTTACCAAGCCCCAGGTGGGCGTTGCCTCTACCTGGAGTATGGTGACCCCGTGCAATAGCCACATCGGTGAGCTGGCAGAGTTCGCCCGTGACGGTGCCGACGCGGCGGGTGGTAAAGGAGTGATCTTTAATACCATCACTATTTCCGATGGCATTGCTAACGGCACCGAAGGCATGAAGTACTCGCTGGTTTCCCGCGAGGTGATTGCCGATTCCATTGAAACCGTGGCGGGCTGTGAAGGCTTTGATGGATTAGTGGCCATTGGCGGCTGTGACAAAAATATGCCGGGTTGCGTGATGGGCTTGGCACGGCTGAATCGCCCCAGCGTGTTTGTGTATGGCGGCACCATTATGCCCGGTAAAGGCCATACCGATATCGTGTCGGTATTTGAGGCGATGGGCGCCCACTCCCGTGGTGATATTGATCTGATCGAGCTCAAAAACATCGAAGAAACCGCGATTCCTGGCCCGGGTTCCTGTGGCGGTATGTACACGGCCAATACGATGGCATCTGCCATTGAAGCATTGGGTATGAGCCTGCCGGGTAGCTCGGCGCAGAACGCCATTTCCCAAGATAAGCGCGATGACTGTAAAGCGGCAGGCGAGGCCGTGCTGGCACTGCTGGCCAGTGACATCAAGCCTTCTGACATCATGACCCGCGAAGCGTTTGAGAATGCGATTACCGTGGTGATTGCGCTGGGTGGCTCTACCAATGCGGTACTGCATTTGATTGGCATGGCGCGCACCATTGGCGTGGAACTGACCCTTGCCGACTTCACCGAGATCGGCAAGCGCGTACCGGTGGTCGCTGACCTGCGTCCCAGCGGCCACTATATGATGAGCGAGCTGGTGGCGATTGGCGGCATTCAGCCGTTGATGAAAATTCTGCTGGATGCTGGGCTACTGCACGGCGACTGCTTAACAGTGACCGGTAAAACGCTGGCCGAAAACCTGGAAGATGTTGAGCCTTATCCTATGGATCAACAGATTATTGCGCCGCTGGGTAACCCGCTTAAAGCTGAAAGCCATCTGCGTATTCTGTTTGGCAACCTGGCGCCGGAAGGTGCAGTGGCCAAAATTACTGGTAAAGAAGGGACGCGCTTTAGCGGTTCGGCGCGGGTGTTTGGCTCTGAAGAAGAGGCCCAGGCGCGCATTAACGACGGTACCGTGGTGGCGGGCGATGTCGTAGTGATTCGCTATGAAGGCCCGAAAGGCGGCCCCGGCATGCGCGAAATGCTTACGCCAACGTCTGCGATTATGGGGCGTGGCCTGGGTAATGATGTGGCGTTGATTACCGATGGGCGCTTCTCCGGTGGCAGCCATGGCTTTGTTGTCGGGCACGTATCACCGGAAGCCTTCGATGGCGGCCCGTTGGCGCTGGTACAGGATGGTGATGCCATCACTATTGATGCTGAAGCCGACACCATTGAAGTGGACATCAGCGATGAAGAAATGATGCGCCGCCGCGCCGCCTGGCAGCAGCCAGAACCGCGCTACCGCAAAGGCGTGCTGGCGAAGTATGCCAAGCTGGTCAGCTCTGCCAGTACCGGTGCAGTAACCGACTAACCTGCATATCAATAAGTGAAGGTGCCTGTATCAGCCCGCGGGTGCCTCATTCGCTCGTGCCTCGCGAGATTCGTTACCACGCGCTACTTAAATCATTGAATAGGAAGATTTTGTAGCGCGGTGTAAGCGTCAGCGCACCTGCGTTGATGAAGTCCCTGCGGATGATCGTGCACACTGTCATCACTGTGTCAGCTTTAATCAGTAGATTAGGTCTTTTGTCCACACGGGGAAGCTTACGCTATGGCTGAAAAGCACCATCTGAACGAGCGGGTAAGCGAAGTATTTTGGGCGTTTTTAGCCTTGGGGCTGACCTCGTTTGGCGGGCCGGTGGCGCACCTGGGCTATTTTCGTACGGCCTTTGTGGAGCGCCGCCAGTGGTTAAGCGAAAGCGCCTACGCGGATCTTGTGGCGCTGTGCCAATTTTTGCCGGGGCCAGCCAGTAGCCAAGTGGGCTTTGCTTTGGGATTAATGCGCGCTGGGCCTTGGGGGGCGGCCATGGCGTGGCTAGCATTCACACTGCCTTCCGCCATAGTACTGGTGCTGTTCGCGTTTGGCGCGGCAGTTCTGGATGGCCCGATTGCCAGCGGCATTATTCATGGCTTAAAAGTTGTCGCAGTGGCTATTGTGGCTCACGCGGTGTGGGGCATGGCGCGCAACCTTTGCCCCGATAAAACCCGGGTGGGGATTGCGCTGGCGGCTGTGTTTGTAGTGGTGATGGTCAGCGGGCCGCTGGGGCAGGTCGCTGCGATTGTGCTAGGCGGTATAGCGGGGTTGGCACTGTGCCGTATGGTTGCCGCTGCTACGCCCAGTGAACCACTGCAGTTTCCGGTATCCCGCCGTGCAGGCTCGGTGGCGTTGGGGCTGTTCGCTGCGCTGCTGATGCTACTGCCGCTAATGGCAGGCAGCGCTGGGTGGCTAACGGTGGCAGATGCGTTTTATCGTTCTGGTGCGCTGGTATTTGGCGGTGGGCATGTGGTGCTGCCGCTGCTGGAAGCGGAAGTGGTGCAATCCGGCTGGGTTAGCGCAGATGAGTTTTTGGCAGGCTATGGGGCTGCCCAGGCGGTGCCAGGGCCGTTATTCACCTTTGCTGCCTACTTAGGCGCGCTACTACCCGGTATGAATGGCGTGGTTGGCGCGCTGCTGGCGTTGTTGGCGATCTTTATTCCTGGCTTTTTACTGTTGGTGGGCGTGTTGCCCTTTTGGAATCATTTTCGCCGCTGGCAGAGCGCTCAGGCGTTGATGCGCGGCGCTAACGCGGCAGTGGTGGGTATTTTAGGCGCGGCGCTTTATCAGCCGGTATGGACCAGCGCGATTATCGGGCCTTATGAATTTGTTTTGGCGCTGACGGGCTTTTTACTGCTGACCGTCTGGAAGCTACCGGCGTGGATTGTGGTGATCGTCATCGCCTTGGGTGGGGTAGTGATCACGCTGTAGCATCACTACCCCAGCCGGTTTATACGCGGCTTACTCTCACGGGTAGGCCTTGGCGCACGCTGGCGCCGCTAATCGGTTCAAGCCAGGTGCCGCCTATCTCGCGCGTAGGGTCTTGAAAGCCTAGGTCGTTGATATTGATACCGGCGCGCATCCAGGGCATATCTGGCTGGGATTGACCGTCAATGACGTGTGGCGTGGCACCTAAATCTTTGTGCCCGTAGCCGTGTTCAATACCCAGTGCGCCGGGCACAACGCTTTCGCTCACCAGCGCAAGCCCAACTATGCTGCCTCCTGGGCTTTCAATGCGGATGGTGTCGCCATGCTGGATGCCGAAGCGTTCGGCATCTTGGCGGTGCATTTGCACAGGGTTATACGGCTTGATCATTCTTAGCCGCTCGTTACCAATGGCGTAAGAGTTCATCAGGTTGGACTTGAATGAAAACGCTAGTAGTGGCCACTCCTGCTCTGAAAATACCTCACGCATGGGTTGCTTGTTGGCGAGCTGTGGCAACTTGTGACAGGGCACGCCGCTATTGGGTAACCCGTTAGTGGTATCAATGCTGGTGCCCACTGCTTCGTTGTAAACGCACAGCGTTTTTTTCCACTGATGTTTCAGGTGATCGCCGACAAAGTGTTCGCTTGCCTCTTCGAAACGCCCACCCCGGGCGTAAAGGTAGGCAACGCGGCCGCGTTCGTCGGCTTTCAGTGTACGTTCGAGTTTGGGCAGTAGCGGGGTAATGCCGCCGTGAGTAATGTCCGCAGCGTTCGCTTCTGGCAGCGGTTCATCTTGAAAGGCAATATTGGCGGCCGCCCGTAGGTAATAATCTTCAGCGCGGTTGAGCGGGTGAAGATTGCCGTCGGCATCGGGAATGGCGTTGTCGCCGAAGCCCGGCAGCCCTAGCCGTTTAGCAACGGCGATAAAGAAGCTGTCCATAGAGACAGGCTCACCTTCGGCGGTTTTTTGCTGGCGGGGCTCAATGACTGGCCAGCAAGCGGTGGAGAGTTTACCCAGCGTGCCTTTCCAGGAGCCTGCAAAGCCCCAGACTTCGTACATCACCGAATCAGGCACAATGTAGTCGGCATAGCGATTGGTTTCATTGATAAACCCATCGATGGCCACAAATAGGCCCAACCGTTTGGGGTCTTTCAGCTTATCGACAATTACCCCTTTCAGGCCCGCTTGACCATAAATTGGATTAGCCATACAGCCAATCACCGCTTTGATCGGGTAGGGGTAGCCATCCAATGCGGAAGGTAAGTGCTCGGTGAGCGTTGGCGGTGCCAATGAACGCCAGGGCGCTTTCGCGGGATAGGGGTTTTCGCCTGTCGCGAGCTTGCGCTGGTACTCCGATGATTTCTCATAAGGAAAACGTGAGCGAGAGAGGAATACGCCTTGGGGCCCACGTTTGCCAGGGAAGTTGGCGAGGTCGTAGCGGGGGCCTTCGCCGGTGCCGCTATAAGTTCCACCGCCCACTGCGCTACCGCCTTTCATATTGTAGTTGCCAGCCAGCAGGTTAAGCATTTGCACGCCAAACGCGGCGTAAAAGCCATTGCCTGACATCATGCCGCCGTGGCAGTTAACGGCGGCTTTTCTGCCATGGCTAGCATAACGTTGAGCCAGCTCGATGATTGTTGCTTTGGGAATACCGCAATGTTCAGCGTAGCTGTCCAGGTCGTACTGATTGGCTGATTCACGCAGCAGCGCTAGGCTGGTTTTGACGGTGACGGTGGTGCCGTCGGCAAGCTCCACTGGGCGTTCGGCAAACAGGTCGGCGGTCATTACCTCTTCACTGAGTGCGAGGTCGCCCCCTGACACCACGACGGGTAGGTCGGCATCGCTACCTGGCTCGGCAAAGCCAAGGTCACTGGCGCGCAAAAAGTAGCCTCGGCGCGGGTGCTCGAAGGTATCAATCACTAAATGGGTGGCGTTGGAGTGAGTGGTTTCTCCCGCTGCATCGGCGGCGGCTTGACCGGGTAGTTCAAGAAATTCCTTGGCATAACCGTCGTTATCCAGTAGCCACTGAATAATTGCCATGGCAAAGGCGCTATCGGTGCCAGGACGGATCGGCACCCAGCGGTTGTTGTCCGCGGCATGGGAAGTCGCAGCGTTCAACGCGGGGTCCACTACCACATATTCCAGCGTGCCGGCGGCGCGCGCCTGTGCAAGCAAGCGGCCCTGGCGTTTAAACGGGTTGCCTGCCTGGCTGGGTGCGCAGCCGATATACATGATAAAGCGTGCGTTCTGTATATCTGGCTTTACGTGAGCATTAGTGACGATGTTGTTCATCACTGCTCCAGAGCCCATGCGGAACGCTAGGCCACAGTATGCGCCATGGTGGCCATAGTTGCGGGTCGCGAAAGCGTTCAAGGTGAAGCGTTTAAGCAAATCTGAGCGCCCGTAGTCGGTGGCTTCCATGACCATCAACTGATTAGCTTTGGGGCCGTACTCAGGGTTGTCGGGGTCAATCAGTGTGTCGTGGTCGCGAATGTCGCGTAGGCCGTCTACTTGCCCTTCACCGAACAGGTCGCCCCCTTCGCAAATTTCCTCGATAAGTTGCTCAAACGATATTTTTTGCCACTCGCGACTGCCTCGTTCACCGACCCGTTTAAGGCAGTGATCAATACGGAACGGGTTGGTGATCTGGCTCATCATCGCGTTGCCACGGGCGCACGCGGTGGAGCGGTTAACTTGCCCGTGTTCTTGATAAGCACTCACGCTGCGCAGTGCATCCGCTACCGGTGAGCGCATTGGCAAATGGTCATCGGCAGAAAGTGGATGATAGGGGTTGCCAGCTACTCGCAGCACTTCGCCGCGCGTGTCATCGACTCGCACGCGCACTCCACACTGGGTGGTGCAGCCGTAGCAAATAGTAAAAGCAACCCGTTGATCGGGGGCGAGGGTTAGTTCGCCGGTCGCTAAATCGACACGATATTCAGGCGTTAACGAATTGCCATGAATATTATGCTGCGGTTTTTCACCTGCGCTGCCGGTAACGCCGTTGGCCATTTTGGCCAACGGGTCGGCGTAGCCCACTGCAAAGGTAGCGGCACCACCAGCGGCAGCTGCACCTTTTAGAAAGCGACGGCGTGAGGGATCTTGAGCAGACTTAGCCATGACTAGGCGCTCCTTTGTTAGCAGTGAGTGGGGCGCGAGATGCAGCTTGGTCGTTACCTGGTAGCTGGCTACCTTGTTGGGCCTGTCGCCATGGAATAAATAGCTCGATCAGTAAAATGGCCGCCAGCCACAGCCCGAAAGTGCCGACAATACCTAAGATGCCGGAAGAGCCAGCAGGGATACCGTAGTGATGGAAACCTGCGCTGTTACGAGCCACATGTTGAACATCCATCAGCACTACCCAACGGAACATCCAGCCCATGTGAATAGCCACTAGCCCTAGCAACCATGCCCAGGCAAACAGTGCTAGCTGGCGCTGAGCCGAACGTGTTAACAGAAATACCACGCTGACGAATAGGGCTACGCCGGTAAGGCCACCCCAAAGTGCGGTGTTACGCCAAGAGGGGCTGAAACGGACAGATTCCAGTGCCGCCGCCACTGAGCCAACGTGGGCATTCAAGCCATCTAACAGCCAGCTGAGCGCGATAAGCCCCGCTAGCGCACAGAAGGCTAACAGGACATAAAGCATCTGCCGGGTGGCATCGGGCGCGCAGATTCTGCTCACGCGGTTGAGGACCAGTATTAGCCCAGCGGCGGCAATAAATCCGCTCGCTACCAGCATGGGCGGTAGCCAAATGGTGTTCCATAACGGGCGGGCTTTGACGATAGCTAACTCCGCTCCGGTGTAGAGCATAATGCCGCTTGAGAGTACCAGGGCGGCTAATCCCACCAGAGCCACCAGCGCTTTGGGTGTCACACCACTGCCCATGCTCAGCCACTTGGCGATCAACCCGCTTAGCCCAGTTGCCTGTTGCCGGGCCTGAAGCGCGGGTCGCCAAGCCAGCCAGGCGAAGCCTAAAACGCTGATCAGATACAGCGGCAGTACCACACTGCCAATCGACATCCACGAATGCGTATTGGCGTAAGCGTAGAAATGCCAAAAGCGCAGTGGCTGATGTAGATCTGCCAATAAGGCCACCGGTGCGACTAACGTTGTGCTGACGCAGGCGATCATTGCCAGACGTGCTGTAGGCAACCAGGATTGCTTGCCAAACACCAGTGCGGGTGCCGCCAGCCAAAGGCTGGCGTAGGAGACCGCGATCATAAAAAAGTACTGAACTGCCCAGGGATACCAGGCGATGTCATAGCGTGGGGCGAGTAGTTCAATGGTGGAATTCATAGCCCATCTCCTGGCCGTGGGGGTCAAGCACTTCAAGCGCCACGGGTTCTGCCATGGGGCGTGTAGTGAATCGTTCGTCCATACCTAAATAGAACACTTGGGGAAGGGTGTTTTTTTCTGGCTGAAGCACCATGAGCGCGTCGCGATGCTCGTTGATTAGACGGCTGATTTGGCTGTCTGGGTTGCGCATATCGCCAATAATGCGGGCACCACCCACACAGCTTTCAACGCAGGCAGGCAGTAGCCCTGCTTCTAAACGGTGGGCACAGAAGGTGCATTTGTCGGCAGTTTGAGTGCGCTCGTTAATAAAGCGGGCATCGTAGGGGCAGGCGTTGACGCAGTAAGCACAGCCGACGCAGCGGCCGCTATCTACGACAACGATGCCATCTTGCTGTTGATAGGTCGCCTCAACGGGACAAACCGGCACACAGGGCGGATTTTCGCAATGGTTACATAGCCGCGGCAGCATAAACGTTGCTAGTTCACCACTTTCTTGGTGTTGCACTTCGTACTGAGAGACGGTAGTTCGAAACTGGCCAAGCGGTGCAGCATTCTCGATATGGCACGACACCGTGCAGGCTTGGCAGCCGATGCATTGGCGAAGGTCGATTAGCATACCGTAGCGTTTGCTAGGGTCGCCCTCGCGGCGGGCAGGCTGCTGATTAATGCCAGCTTGAGCAAGACTGGATAGCGGCACTAGCGCAGCGCCCGCGCTTAGTCGGGCCAACTGGCCTAGCAACGACCGACGAACGGCGTCCATAACGCCTCCTTAGCTGATAAAGATGTTGCTGATAGAAACAAGCCGTTGTTTCACAGCGAATGATCTGGATACGCTAAGGTTACGCCTTTGGTATTATAAAAAATTGATACGTGTCAATGGGTTAGCGAGGGTTTCTTAATGCTCCCTTAATCCTGGAGCGCTAATTGGCTGTTTTGAAACAAAAACAGGCCTGCCCAGCGGGCAAGCCTGTTAGCAAACAAAGGGGATGAATGATTACGTTAGGTAGCAACTATTGCTATGGCGTCTCCAGCTCTAACGTGCGACGCAAGACATTGAGTTCATCAATATCTAGGTGCTCTAGCCTTCCGGCGAGCAGGTCGCTGATCTTTTGTACTGGAAGCCCAGCCCGGCGGGCTATTTCGCGGCTTCCCAGATCTGATACGGCGATCAGGCGGGTAATGATACGCATTAGGCGCGTACGTTTTTCTAAATCCCTGACATCGAGGTCAGGGCTGCTTCGCGGAGGATCTAGCGTTTCTGCGTGAGCAGTTGAGTATGCCGTACTCATGGGACTCCATCAGTCTGAAATGACAAACACACAATGCCGCCAAGTCGCGCGCTTTTCAATGCTACTTTGATTAAAATTTCGATCTATTTACAAACGCGCTCTAAGCGACTAGCTCTGGTAGACTATGCGCCTTCTAATTTCCTGGTGAGCCGCTTGCGGCACACGGCACATTAAACGCTTGATTGCTTTAGTAGGCCCTTTGGCCGAGGAGTTTTTGCATGTCGAACAGCGCACCCAAAGTGGGCGTGATCATGGGGTCGAAATCTGATTGGCCCGTCATGGAACACGCGGTGGCGATGTTAGAGCGGCTGGGCGTCCCTTATGAGACCCGCGTCGTCTCCGCTCATCGTACCCCTGACTTGTTGTTTGACTATGCTAAAAGTGCCGCTGAACGTGGCTTGCAAGTAATTGTGGCGGGAGCGGGCGGTGCTGCCCATTTGCCCGGCATGGTGGCTTCCCAAACGGCGTTGCCAGTGCTGGGCGTGCCAGTGGAATCCAAAGCGCTTAAAGGCTTGGATTCATTGCTTTCAATTGCGCAGATGCCCGGTGGCATCGCTGTTGGCACACTGGCGATTGGTAAAGCAGGCGCGACCAATGCAGGCTTGTTGGCAGCACAGATTGTCGGTTTGCAAGACACCAGCGTGCGTGAAGCGGTCGAGGCTTTCCGCGCTGAGCAAACTCAAATGGTGCTGGATAACCCAGACCCTCGCCCCGATGCGGAAGCGAACTAAGGAATCCCGGCCATGAATTCTGGTATCTCGAAAAGTTCTGGTAGCTCGAAAAGCGCTGGCATCGCTAAAAATATTGGTGTGCTCGGTGCAGGCCAGCTTGGTCGTATGCTGGCATTGGCTGGCTACCCGCTAGGTAACCGCTTCACCTTTTTAGACACGACCGGCAACCCGAGTGCGGGCATTGGCGACGTGGTTATCGATCCTAACAACCAGCATTTGGCGGAATTTCTCGATAAGGTCGATGTAGTAACCTACGAGTTTGAGCATCTGCCCGTAGCGCTGGTTGAGCAAATTGAACAGCACAAACCCGTTTACCCAGGAAGCCGGGCGATTGCCGTTTGCCAAAACCGTGTTGAAGAGAAAGCCCTATTTGATCGCTTGGGTATTCCGACACCTGCCTACCGCGTCGTTGAGAGTGCCGAACAGCTTGAAGCGGCAGCCAATGAGCTGGGCTGCCCCGTGGTCGCCAAGTCAGTGACAGAGGGGTATGACGGTAAAGGGCAAGCGGTGCTGAAAGCGCCGGAGCAGGCTGAAGAGGCATGGAAGAGCATTGGTCACCGTCAACTGATCGTTGAAGCGTTTGTTGATTTTGTACGGGAAGTCTCGATGATTGCCGTGCGCGGTCGTGATGGGGATGTGGTGTTTTATCCCATGGCGGAAAATCAACACGTAGATGGCATTTTGCGCTATTCCGTTGCGCCGCTGCCGGATTTAGCTACCAGCGTTCAAGAGACAGCCGACAGCTACATTCGCATGCTGTTGGATGAGTTGGATTATGTGGGCGTGATGGCGCTGGAGCTGTTCCAAACGCGGGATGGCAGCCTACTGGCTAATGAGATGGCTCCACGCGTGCATAATTCTGGCCATTGGACCATGGATGGTGCGGTCACTAGCCAGTTTGAAAACCATCTGCGCGCTGTGCAGGGCCTACCGCTCGGCAGCACCCAGGCTATTGCACCTACTTGCATGGTGAATGTCATTGGCCAGGAAGGTGACAATGCCGCGCTGTTGGCGATAGGCAATACTCATCTGCATCGCTATGACAAGGAAGAGCGGGCAGGGCGCAAGCTGGCACATGTCAATGTCGTCGCTGACACGCATGCCGAACTGCTTGAAAAAGTGCGTGCGTGCCAGGCATTACTACCTGATGCACCGCCGGTGGCGTGGAGTTTCGAACGCTCACTGTAAAGTTGATGGATTATCACTACGAAGCCGCCTGATTAGGGCGGCTTCGTCGTTGATTACCCCGCCAGTTGGCCGCTAAGCAATAGCCACAGCGCAATTAAAGCAAAGTGTCCTGGATACC
The DNA here is from genome assembly GCF_024182575.1 of Halomonas sp. MS1. Lineage (NCBI taxonomy): Bacteria > Pseudomonadati > Pseudomonadota > Gammaproteobacteria > Oceanospirillales > Halomonadaceae > Halomonas > Halomonas sp. MS1. Next base: position 79,682 of record NZ_CP098926.1, on the reverse strand, counting down.
AAGCAAGCCATAGGCGGCGCGGCATGGCCAGGGCTACGGATGGCACGCGTTGGGCGGCACCTGCTGCCAGCATCAATATCACCACGCAAGTGCCAACGGTAAACGACTTTGCCATGTCTGAAGCGTTCATTTGACCGGCTATCCAAAGCGCGGGAAATGCGGCTAAACCTGCCCACAAGCGCGATTTTAGCGCGTCGCGGGTTTCGTTAAGCGCCTGCATGGCAAACATTAATAGCGGAATCAGTAGCAAACCGTTATGGCCGTACTCCACCCAGAACCCCAGCAAATACCAAACGGTGACGCCTACCGCTGCTCCAAGCATTAGCCAAGCTAATCCTAGCGTCTGCTGTTGATAGTGCTGCCAACCTTGGCGAACCAACGCACCCAACGCTAGGCCACAGGCAAGCGTGAAGCAGACATTAAGAATAAAATCGTCAGACGCGCGTGGCATCAGCATATAAGGCAACTGAGCCACTAAACCAATGACCAGTATGCGGCGTGAGTAGCGTAGTGGGTTACGGGTATTAAACAGCCCGTGCCAGGCAACCATTGCCGCAAACAAGGGGAAGGCGATACGGCCAATGGACGAGCCTGCCCAGCTTAAGTCCCAGTCACCCGGCAACACATAGCGAGTAAGGTGATCTACGGTCATGGTGAATAGCGCCAGCCATTGCCCCCAGGCGGTCCAATGAGACGAGGGGCGCGCATCGTAAGCCGCCTCGGCGGAGACGTTTGCATCGGTTTGTTCAGCCATTAGACTTCCTTGTGAGTTTCCTTACTGGATTACAGACTCGATTTGACTGAGCAAGTTCGGTACAGGTTTAAGTACTAGTTTAAGTGCTAGGGTTGGCAGAGCGTTTCAGCTAAATGGCCGCTGGAATTCTCCAAGGCCCGCCTCGTTAAGATGCTCAACGGTCATCGTTTCTGCTTTTCCATCCGCGCCCATGGTGAATTCGACCTGCGAAACCGAGCCCTCTGGTTGGTTCTCTGTCACCGGGAAGGCGACAAAGCGATCGCCGTCCCAGTGGGTCAACCGCAGGTGCTGTGGCGCGGGGCCAACTTCGAGTACCAAGCCGTCAGCGGTCTCACGCACCTCAGCCGCCCCGAAATAGGCATTGCCATAGTCCCCTGCATAAGCGTCGGCAGATCGGGCCTCGGTGGGCTCAGTCGGAGGTGTCACACCCACCAGATCTCCGGCCGGGGCAGAGAGCGGTGCTATGCGTGGCCCGTAGGCCGCCAGCCAGTCGCGCTGTTCCACACCAAACTCTGCCAGATCAAGAAAGCTGGCCGTCAGCGCCTCGGGGAGGCCCGTGGGGGTGGCATTGGTCAGCACGATGATCCCAAGCCCAAGGTCCGGCAGCATCGAATAGGAGGTCGCCGCACCAAAAGCGAAGGCGCCCGAATGGCTCACCACGACACGCCCAGTGGGGCGCACACCGACGCCAAATCCGTAACCATAGGTACCAGCCCGATCGGCCGCGTCACCGGGGTGGCTGCTGATGGCATGTGGTGAAAGCGCGGGCACGAGCGCTTCGGGCGCAATCAGTTGCTGCTCTGCAAAGCGCCCGTTGGAGAGCACCAGCTTCATCCATTTCGCCATGTCTCGCACGCTGGAGCTTACCCCGCCCGCCGGACTTTGCGCATCGGGCTGGCGCAGGTCTGCCACTCGGAAGCCGTTGGCATCCGGCACATGGCTAGCGGCGCGATTGTCGCGCGCCATGTAATCTGAGTGGCGTGAGCTGGTTGCCTCCATGCCGAGCGGACCATAGAGCGCCTCTTGCGAGAGCGTTGACCAGTCCTTGCCGGTTGCGGTGGCTACCGCCTCTGCGGCAGCCGTAAGGCCGAAATTCGTATAGGCGTAATCGGCTCTGAACTGCCCCATGGGCAGCTGCGCCAGCCGCTCCAGTACAGCGCGACGGTCATAGCCTATATCCTCGAGATCATCACCGGCGTGGTCCGGCAGGCCCGAGCGGTGCGCATAGAGATCCCCGATGGTGACATGATTGCTGACCCAGGGATCGCCCAGGTCGAACCACGGTAAGTGGTTGCGCACCGGATCATCCCAACCGACGGTCCCTTGCGAAACCTGCGCGGCCACCACCGTGGCTCCGACAGATTTGGACAACGAAGCGAGCAGAAAGACTGTATCCGCATCAACCTGTTCCTCCGCGCCCTCCGCCCGCAGCCCCCAGCCGCGCATCAGCAGTGTCTCTTCCCCATGTACCACGGCAACGGCGAGGCCCGGTACCCCGGTTCGCTCCAACATATCCTGTGCCAACTCATCCAGTGAAGCGACCGCCTCATCGATCCGTGCCTGCGGCACTGGCAATAGGTTCACCCGCGCAGGAGAGATCGCCGGGTCCGGCAAGGTGATGGCTGGCAGCGTCTCCGCATGGAGCGGAGCATTGAACGCAAGCAATGCGGCGGCAGCGCTAAGAGCGCTCAAGGCCGAGGTCAGAAGGGGGCGTGCGGCTTTCGATGTGGTCATGTCAGGATCTCCTGTGGGATGGGTGGCGCGACAGGTGAGGCGATACCTCCTAGCGGATCAGAAGGGCATTGCCAGTTGGAAAATTAGTTTGCCCCCCTTGTCGTCCACTATGTCAGAACGGGTCCAAGGAAGCGCACCGATAACCTGGAAATTCAGCCGTTCTTCTAACGTTCCACCAAGGCCCACTCCATAGGAGCCAAGATACATGTGTCCGGTGACGTCGTCGGACCAGGCTGCGCCGTAATCCACGAAGGCCGAGGTTGAAAGCGTGGGCAGGAGTGCCAGCCCGATATCGACCTCGTGGCTTACCCGGGCCGAGGCCGCTGCACCTTTGTCGCCAGAGATGGTACCGCTATCGAAGGCTCTGCCATAAGTCTCGCCTCCAATGCCGAACTGAACAGCCCCCGGCAGGGGCCTGCCAGAGTACTGGCCGCGAGCCAACAATGTCATTGTCGTCGCCTCGCTGAGCGCCTGTGTGTAGTCCAGTTCGGCGGTAACAAAGTGGAAGTCATCTGGCACCGCGCCCAGATCAATATCCGAGTTCGTGCCGAGATTCAACGCTCCTTCGAGGTTGATCTCGGAGGTCTCAAAGCTCTGGCTATATTGCAGTGAGTTCGTCGCCCAGCGGATCCGGCTGCGGGCAGCGGCCGAGCCAAAAACGTCCACGTCATCGTTACGCACCGTCAGCTCAGCCTGCCCCCAGAGCGACCTGTCCAGCGTCCGCAGAAACGGATAGGACATAAACGCCGTGCCTATGGCTGATGTCACATCGATGTCTGGCGCACCAGCTCCTCCGTCGGGGTGTTGGCGCAGATAAACAACGCTATAGCCCGCGCTAAGCCCGTTCGAGCTGATCGGATAGCTTTGCATCATTTGAAGCAGTGTCATCCGGTCAGGGTGTTGCGGTGTGATGACGCCGGTTAGGTTGGTGGTCTCGAACCTGCGCAGGACATCGTTTAGGGTCACCATACTGGCCATTTGTAGTGGGCCAACGGCGTCGGATCCCAGATTATCGAGCCCGATCATTCCTGCGCTGCGATGCTGTGCGACCTCCAGCCGCAGCACTCCGCCGCCCGTCGCGCCTTCGGGGCGCACAAACGTGCCTTCAATCGACAGTCCGGCAAGATCACTCATTAACAATAGTTCGCGCTCGGCCGCCTTTACCCGAATCGGGTGCATGTCGAGAATACGTTGCAGGTAAGGGGACAGTCGGTTCTCGATGCCGGGGATATTGCTGTTGATCTCGATACGGTCGACATAGCCTTCGAATACCTGCAGCTGGATCTGTCCGTCAGAAAAATCCTGCACCGGCACCACTGTCTTGGAAAAATAGCCCGCAGCGAGATAGGCCGCGTCAACAGCATCTGCCATGCGGTAAAGGTCAGCTAGCGTAATTTCGGTGCCGATTTTGCCCAGCCAGATTGGCGTCAACGCCGGCAAGGGTAGAGTCCGCGCGCCATCAATGTGCACCGAGTTCAAGCGAAAACGGATGCTTTTGGCGCGATCTAAGTCGATCTTGTCGCGTTCGTCCTGCACGCCAATGGCGACACTGCCCACCTGTGGCGGCGGTTCATAGCGTTGTAGAATGACAGTTTGCTCGGAGAGGATACGGTCGACGTTCGGCAAGCCCTGTGAAAAGGCCGGGCCCGCGTAACAGGCGCAAAGCAGTGCCAGTGCGCCCAAGCGAAGGGGTGAGGAGCAGCTGGGATGGAGCTGCAATGTTAACGCGCTCACTCTGCCGGAACCGTCGGTGGCATAGAAAACGGATGCCCGAGGGCGACGGATAACGCCTCAAACACGCGGCTAGCGGGCGAGCTGCACGCAAGTTCGTCTGGGTTATTCGGTAGCACGTCCTCATCCCCGCAATCGCCCGAAGGGATGTCGCTGTTAGCCTGGACGACTATCGTCGTGTCTGTCGTCGTGTCGTAAAACACCGTCGTGTTGTAACCCGGCAGTTCGCCCGTGTGGCCGACCCAGCCGTCGACGCACCCCATGGCGATGCCGTAGCCTGCCGGTTCGGGGAAGGACCGCAGGCGCTGGTGCTGTGTCTCGGCGCTTAACAGGCCTTTGCCTGTGCCGAGGGATCGCCCGTAAACCAGCAGGTCGTCGAGAGTTGAGATCATTCCGCCCGCTGTCCATCCCCAAGACGGATTCCAATGCGTCGCGTTCGAAGGCGCTGTCGGCGTGGCAGCATCACCTTGCAGGGTAAATCCCTGCGGATAAGGCGTCGGCATAAGGGTGGCACCGTCAGGACCGATGGTCTCTGTCAGGCCCAGTGGTTCCAGGATCATCGAAGCAAAGACAGTGTCGATATCTTGACCGGTCACCTGCTCAATCACGAGGCCCAGCAGCACGGTATTGGTGTTTGAATAATTGAATTCCTCCCCCGGCGCAAAGATCGGTGAACCGGGGAGGGCAAAATCGAGCAGCTCCTGCGGCGTATAAGGCAAGTTAGGATCTGCGAAGAACTGATCAAGGAAAGGGTCAGCCTGAGTATAGCTCAGCAGGCCGCTGGTCATGCTGGCCAGATGGCGTAGGGTGATGATATCGCCATTGGGAATGCCGGACACATACTGGTCGATCGTATCGTCGAGCGATAGCTTGCCAGCTTCGGCCAGTTGCATCAGGGCGGTACCGGTGAAGGTCTTGGTGATCGATCCGATCCGGGTATGCATGCCGACTTCCATCGCAGCCTCGGTTTCGGGGTCCGCAACGCCCCAAGCACCGCTCCACCTGCCCTCGGGTGTGACAACGCCCGCAATAATCCCCGGCGCAGCGGCCCCGTCCAGCGCCCCAAGCGTGGCCGCATCAAGGGCGTCGGCCAGCGTCTCAGGCAGCGGCGTGTCGGGTAGCGTGATGGCTGCACGAGCCGTTACCGCTGCCGGGTCGGCCACGCAGAACTGCTGCGCCTGATCTTGAGCCTGCGCTGTAACCGGGGCCGCGAGGGCAAAAGCCACAGCACAGACCGAGAGGCTGGGCCGAAACTGGCGGGCCGTTCTGTGATGGAGTCTGATCGCTGTCATGTGCCTGTCCCTTGTTTGTTATGCACTTGCTACTTGGATTGCTTCGAAAGCGAAGATAGCCCATTTATGATTGCAAACAAACAAATGTAAAGTTCAATTAAGGTGCAATGTGGGTATAATTTGCGCTTTACTAATCCGCTTATGCCCTTTACCTAACGGCTGCCGCCATTCGTGCGCTACGGCCTGGGGTAGTCAGTTCCGAGGCCCCCTACGGCATGATTTCGAAAGATATCAAGGTAAACCTAAGCGAAGGCATTTTGCTGTGCGGCGAAGTACAGATGCGCCTGCGTCCCAAGACGCTGTCTGTTTTGGTGGCATTGGTGGAGCAACAAGGCGAAGTGGTCAGCACGGCTGATTTGCGGCGCATGATATGGGGCAATAGCCATGGCAACGAGGCAGGCCCCAAACAGTGCATCCGCGAATTGCGCCGGATGCTGGACGACAGCGCCCAAGACGCCGGGCTGATCGAGACAGTGGGTCGCCGGGGCTACCGGCTGACGCGTCCGATCTCGTTGATCGGCGCTGCGTCTGAGGATCTTATAACGGCATCGACAGTACTCTGCCTCGGGCGGGATAAAGAGCTGGAAGTTCTAAGCGAAAGGGCCGACGCCGCCAAGCGCGGTCGACGGGCGCTGGCTTTTATTTCGGGCGAGGCAGGGGCCGGTAAGACACGCCTTCTGGAAGCATTTGAGGCTGGTTTACCCCAGCGCACACCGCTGTGGGTCGCCTGGGGACAGGCCATTGCGCACCCTGGCGCACGCGAGCCCTACGGGCTGCTGATGGATGTGTTGACGCAACTTATGGCCGGGCCTGAGGGGGGGACGCTGGCGCGACTTCTGCCACTCGTCGCTCCCTCTTGGGTCAAGCAACAACCTGGGCGTCGCTCGAAGGCGGAAGCGTTGGACCGTACTCGCCGCGACTCAATGCTGCGGGAATTCTCCGCGCTGATGGAGCGGCTGACCCGTGGCCGCCCTGGTATTCTCGTGCTTGAGGATCTGCACTGGGCAGACCCCAGTACGCTAGCTTGGCTAGCGGCTTGGGGGCTACAACGCACTCCGGCGCGATTACTGGTGCTGGGTAGCTATCGCGATGATGAACTAGACCGCGCTGGAACGCTTGCGGCAACACTGAGTCAGCTAAGTCGGCAGCCAGACTGCAGGTTGATCACCCTTGGTGGTCTCGATGAGGCGGCAGTGTCTGGATGCCTTGCAGAGCGCTTCCAGGGTAACGCTTTTCCTCCTGATTTGGCTCAGACTCTTGCCCACCGAACCGAGGGTCATGCCATGCTTGTTGATGCGGCGGCAGACTTTTGGCAGGCGCAAGGTCTTGTGCGGCGCGACGAGACTGGCTGGCAGCTTTCCAGCTCTCCTGAAGCGTTGGTCGCAGCCATCGCCCCCAGTGTCCGTACCCTGATCGAGACTGAACGCACTAGCCGCCTGCTGGCTGAGGAGCGCAGCTTGCTTGAAACCGCCAGTGTAGCGGGATCGAACTTTTCCGCGATTGACCTGGCCGACAACCGCGACGGGGTGGAGGCGGCGGAGCGGCAGCTAGAACTCCTCGCCCGAAACCGACGATTCATCACCCGTGCGGGCCTCAGCTATCGACCCGACGGATCGGTGGCCACGCGCTATGCCTTCCGGCACGCGCTACATCACGAAGCGCTCTACGATGGGTTGCCGGCAGCGAACAGGCAAGGCACGCACCGAAGGGTCGGTCTGCGGCTGGAGGCCAGCCACGGTAATGCAGCGGGTGAGATTGCCCCCGTACTGGCCGATCACTTTGAACGCGGCGCCGACTGGCCGCGTGCCGCACGCTATCGTGTGCTGTCGGGGTGGCGTGCGCAGGCGCGTGGTGCCTCCATGGATGCCGCAGAGCAGTTCCGCAGAGCACGGGACCTGCTGACCCGAGGCAGCGGGGCTGGTACGACGAACCCTGAGGCCGACCGCGCGACTGAACTCGATGCCCTGCTTGGGCTTGGCGCGGCGCTCATTGTCTCGGATGGCTTTACTGCGGAAGAGCTTCGGGAGGTTTACCGCCGCGCGGGGCAACTAGCTGCCGAGGTCGGCGATCCCGCTACGACGATCCCGGTTCTCGCAGGGCTTTGGAACGATCACCTGACGCGGGCTGAACTGACCCGCGCCGAAGATCTCGCGCTAGGGCTGCAGGCTCTCGCAGGGCATGCACCGGCCCATATGGCGATGGTAGCCCATAACGCTGTCGGGCAGACTCGGTTTTTCACCGGCGCTTTACCGGCTTGCGCCGCAGAAATCGCCGCCGTGCTGGAAATCGCCCCCCGCCATGCCGAACAGAACGGTAATGTCCTCTTCGGTGAGGACCCAGAGGTTGTATGTCGCCAGTACGCGGCCTGTGTCGCTGAACTGACTGGTGCCTCGGTAGAGGCTGAGCGGCACTTTACCGCTGGCAGTGCGCGCGCCGACCGACTGGGCACCGCCTTTGGGCGCGCCCAGATGCTCTGGTGCGGGGCGGTCTGTGCGCGTCTCCGTAGCGATGTCGGGCTGACCCGCGAGCGGGCTGAAGCGCTTGTTGCCCTGTGCCGGAGTGAGGCGGTGCCCGTTTGGGGCGACGCAGGTGAGATGCTGGCGGGCTGGGCGCAGGCAATGGCCGGCGATACAGTCGGGGCCTCGCGGATTGCAGTGGGGCTCTCGGCTTTCAACTCGATGGGCGTGAGGGTCACGCTACCTTTTGGCCACGGGCTCGCCGCAGAGGTCGCGGGAAATATGGGTGATCCAGTCGCTGGAATGCATGCCTTGCGTCAGGCTTTCGCAATCGTCCGGGCGAGCGGCGAACGCTGGTACTTGGCCGAGCTTCACCGACTGCGTGCGGGACTGGCTCAAAAGGCGGGACGCCCCGATATTGCCAGCCGAGCGCTCGCCCATGCCGAAGCCGTAGCGCGGGCGCAGGGCAGGGTCGAACTGGTCACGTGAGAGCGGGTACAAAAGTTGGCCTCGGCAGTTGCGGAACGAGTCGCTTTGCAGCAATTAAATCTCAGCTTTTGTGTTCAAAATTGTGCATTACACAATCACGCTAGAGGCGTTAGGTGGCACGGGGGCAAAGAGGGGAAGGCTATTCGTCGAACCATTCGTTCAGCTAAAAGCAGGTGATATCGCCGCTAGTACCTGGGAGGGGAAGTGCGCCTAGAGCTGGCAATTGCAACCAGAATGGCGCTGAAAGAAGAAAAGAAGCTAAGTGTGCATGATAGCTTCTCGCGGTATAAGCCTCCCCGAGATGGGGAGGCATACACAGGCTGCTAGCGCTTACTCTTCGCCAAAGTAGCGAGCGAAAATTTCGTCGTAAGTGCCGTTTTCTTTCAATTCAGCAAGGGCTTCGTTGAATTTCTCAGCGAGTGCTTCGTCACGCTGGCGGAAGGCGATACCAAAACCTTCACCGAAAACTTCCTTGGGCTCGGTAACCATCTCGCCGACTACTTTGTAGTCGCTATCTTCGTTTTCAAGCAGGGTAGATTTGCCTACTGAAAACTCCAGGAAGACAGCGTCCAGACGCTCGGCGTCCATATCCAGCACCATATCATCGGCGGTGGAGTAGCGGTTGATAGTCGCGGTGTCGCCGAGGGTATCGGTGGCGAAGTTGTCATAGGTGGTGCCGCGCTGTACGCCAATGGATAAACCCTCAAGGGTTTCCACTGTAGCCTCTTCTAGGTCGCTGTCTGCTGGAGCGAACCAAGCGCCGGGCATGGTGATATAGGGGTCGGAGAAGAGCAGTGTCTGGCGCCGCTCTTCATTGATGGTCATCGACGACATAATGGCATCGTAGTTGCGCGATAGAAGGCCAGGAACAATGCCATCCCACTCTTGCTCGACCCACTCACAGGTCACACCCATCTGATCACATAGGGCGTTGCCAAGGTCGATATCAAAACCAGTCAGTTCACCATCGGCGGTGCGGTATTCCATTGGTTCATAGGGAACGTCGACGCCAATACGTACATGGTCGTAATCCCGCGCCTGGGCAGAAGAGGCCGCGGCAATGGCTAAACCAAGCACAGATACTGTTAGTAATTTCTTCATTCTTATACTCCGTAGAAAGCAGGTTCACTAGAGGTGATCCCCTTTAACGTACCCTAGGTTGGGGCGAACGAAAAGAGGGAGCGTTGCTATGAACCAACGTTTGTTTGACGGTGCAACAAACGGGGCTGTTTTTATCACTCGATGCTTTTGTTGTTAAGTGCTCTTGATACGGTTCTCGTGATGCTAGTTATTTTGCGGCCTTAAGTGGGCCAACAGCTTTTTCTCCAGGAAACGGAAGAAGTACAAAATGGCAAATGTGAGGCAAAGATAGATCACTGCTACAAATAAGAAAGCATCAAACGGTGCGTAGAAGCGGGCATAAACGAAGCGTGCAGCCCCTGTCAGATCCATTAGCGTGACGACGCTGGCAATGGCGCTGGCATGCAGCATAAAGATAACTTCGTTGCCATAGGCGGGCAGGGCACGTCGGAAAGCGCTGGGCAGAATAATACGCCGCATCATCAGGTTTTGTGACATGCCGTAAGCCCTGGCAGCTTCAATTTCCCCTTTGGATGTCGCTTTGATAGCCCCTCGGAAAATCTCAGTCGTATAGGCCGCCGTATTAAGCGTGAAGGCAATCAGCGCGGGGTAGAAAGCTTCCCGAAGGATTGGCCACAAAAATGTTTCTTGGATACCGTCAACAAACACCACGCCATAGTAGATGATATATAGCTGAATCAGCAGTGGCGTGCCACGAAAGACATAGGTGTAAAAATAGATGGGTAAACTAATCCATTTATGCTTTGAGCTGCGCATAACGGCAAGTGGCACTGCCAGTATTAAGCCCGCTACCAAAGAAAGGAATACCAGTTGGGTTGTCGTGACTAGCCCTTCCCAGTAGTAGCCTAACGTATCTGGGGTGAAAATTACGTTGCCAGCTAGCAGGTCGTTGAACCACGCAGAAATATCCAGCATCTCATTGCCCCCCAAAGCCAATGTCGTAACGTTTTTGTAGCCGCACGAAGATCCACTCGGATACGCTAGCAATCAGCAAGTAAGCCGCTGCGACGGGAAGTAAGAAAGTAAAGGGTTCATGGGTGGCTCGGGAAGCCTCCGCAGCGACGCGAACCATATCTGTCAAACCGATCACTGATACCAGTGCCGTTGTTTTAAGCAGCACCATCCAGTTGTTAGATAAGCCAGGGAGTGCGTGGCGCATCATTTGCGGAAAGCGAATACGCCGAAATACCAACGCACTGCTCATACCGTACGCTTTTCCCGCTTCAATCTGGCCGTTATCCACTGCCATGAAAGCGCCGCGGAAGGTTTCACCCATGTAAGCGCCAAAAATGAACCCAATAGTGAGAACACCCGCCGCGAACGCATTGAAATTAATATAGATATCAATGTCATAATGGTCATAAAGCATATCGCTAATGGCGTTAACACCGATCTGACCACCAAAGAACAGCAGCATCATCAGCACCAAGTCTGGTACGCCGCGAATAACGGTGGTGTATACCGTCGCAGTGCGGTGCAGGAGCCAGCTGCGTGACATTTTGGCAGTCGCTGTTAACAAGCCAAGCACAATGGCTAGAATAAGCGATAGAACCGCTAATTGAATGGTAACGCCCGCCCCTTCGATCAGGCGGGGGCCATAACCTTGCAAATCAAGCATGGTGTGCCTCGCTGATCAATATTTGGGGGCCAGAAATTGCTTTAAGCGCGGTGATTGCGGATTGCCCAGTACATCAGCAGGCGCGCCAGCTTCTTCTACCAAGCCTTGGTGCAGGTAAATCACTTTGCTGGATACATCGCGGGCAAAACTCATCTCGTGAGTGACCACCACCATGGTGCGCCCTTCATCGGCTAAGCCGTGCATTACTTTCAAAACGTCGCCGACCAGTTCTGGGTCAAGCGCCGACGTTGGCTCATCGAACAGCATTACTTCGGGATCCATCGCGAGCGCTCGGGCAATTGCGCCGCGCTGCTGCTGTCCACCCGACATTTGCGCTGGGTAGGCATCAGCGCGTGCGCTTAGCCCAACGCGCTCGAGCAGTGCACGTGCGTGTTCGACAGCTTCTTTTTTGGGTTTTCCCAGGACATGAATAGGTGCTTCGATAATGTTCTCAAGCAATGTCATGTGGGCCCATAGGTTGAAGCTCTGGAAAACCATCGACAGCTTGGCACGCATTTGCACGACTTGTTTCCAATCGGCAGGTTCGCGGCCATGTTTGGTCGTTTTAAAGCGAATCTGCTCGCCATGAACGAACAATTCACCCTCGTCAGGTTGTTCCAAGAGGTTCATACAGCGCAAGAAGGTACTTTTGCCAGACCCCGATGCACCTATCAGAGTGATGACATCACCCTTTTGAGCTTCGAGAGAGAGGCCTTTGAGAACTTCTGTATCGCCAAAGCGCTTTTTTATATTGCGCACTTCAAGGGGGGTAGGCGTATCAGCCATAACAGTGGCTCCAGTACAGGGTTGCCGCTACAGCAACAGGTTTAAAACATGTGCTTGATAGGCGGCTAGCGCGAAAAAAGGGGCGATTCTATCAGGCCTTGTGCGTATTGCGTGCTTTCCTTATGCGATTAATAAGAAAAACGTTTGTTTAATACACATTGATAAGCCTTGAAAAGCCTCTACGTTATTGTTGTTAAAGCATTTTTAACAAATTTTATTGATGTGGTGCGTGACTCGTTAGCTGGCGTGAGTGGGGGCGACTAGCAGTGCTGCCCGTGCGCCAATCTCAACCTTTGCGTTGGGAAATACCACATGTAAAGGCGTGTCCCCAACAATAAAATCACCTGCGACGCTATCTTTGGCGAGACAAGTGCCCGGCTCAAAGCGGCTGAAATTGGGGACATCTTCATCGAAACAGAGACAAAAGTTTTCAGCCTGACGCATTAGCTCATGCTGAACTTGGAAAAACCTCATTGTTTCAGCGGGCTTTTTAGGCGGCTGTTCCCCAGCGCTAAGCGCGCTAATAAGCGTTAACATCGGTGCTAATGCCGCCATATCGTTTTCTCCAAAGGGCGCAACGCGGCCTAATTCGAAAGTGAAGGCTTGGGCAGCATGGTAGTGCTTACTATAGTGAGAAAACGTCCAACTGTGCTGGTGTTGGTGTAGCACTGCTTGCATATCCGCCGCTGCGAGCCATTCCCACTGCTCTGGGTGGATCACGGTGTCTGCGAACGGCTCTACAACGAAGCGAGTATAGAGGCTACCGCGAATAGCCGTGTGTAAATCGTAGTGCAGTTTAGGCAGCGCCTGATGACGATTATAAAAACTGTCTACCGCTGACATTAGCTCGCGAGCCCTATCTGGTTCCTCGCCTGTTTCGGCGAGTTCGCGCTGAAATAAGCGGTTGAGGTTCGTCTTAATAAACCTCTGCTGGGCCTTTAAGGCAGGTAGATTACCTAAAATCACTAGCACGGGAGCACCAATGGTGACCGTACCGGCCTCTATCGCAGATAGCCAGTTACCCAACAGTTCCACGGGGGCTGTTTCGTTACCGTGTATCGCAGCAGAAAACACGCAAGCATGAGCCGCTGGATGAACGGTCGCCGGGGTTATCTCTAAAATCCCCGGTGCATGTAATTGGTAGGTGCCGCTGCCAAAGCGGCCTGACCGCGGAGAAGGGTGTTTGTCATCGAGAGTCCAATCAAGCCATTGGCCAAGCATGAAGTGTTCCTTGAGCAGGGAGCGTCAGCTTTTTGTAATGTTGTACCTTTAACACGCTGAAGCTTAACCACAAGGGGGGACGTCGATAGCATGAAAAACGCAGGTGCGAACATGAAAATTAAGCGCAAAAGTATCCATGCTCATTGTTGTATATGAAAGGGTGCTAATCGATAAAATCGAAGGAGAGCATCGAAAACATTCGCTTTTTTCTACGCTAAGCTGAGCTATTTTATTAACAGATTTTCATAAGCCCGTTTCATAAGACCTTTTCATAAGCTCAAGACGGGCAAGACACAGCGCTACCAGCAAACACTACAAGGAGTGGGTAATGGCAAAGGTATTAGTTCTTTATTATTCCATGTATGGGCATATTGATACGCTAGCTGCCGCGGTGGCAGAGGGCGCTGAAAGCGTTGATGGTGTGGAAGTTACCGTTAAACGTGTGCCTGAGACTATGCCAGAAGAAGCCTTCAAGAACGCTGGCGGTAAGCAGGACTTCACGACGCCAGAAGCGACGCCACAGGAGCTTGCTGGTTACGACGCAATCATTTTTGGCACGCCAACGCGGTTCGGCAATATGGCTGGCCAGATGCGTACCTTCTTAGATCAAACCGGTGGGTTGTGGGCCAAGGGCGCGCTGCGCGGCAAGGTGGCGAGTGTGTTTACCTCTACCGGGACTGGCGGCGGTGATGAAATGACCATTACCTCCACTTGGACAACGTTGGCCCATCACGGCATGGTGATTGTGCCGATTGGCTATGGTATTGAAGAGCAGTTTGATATTTCCAAAGTGAGCGGTGGAACACCTTATGGCGCATCCACGCTTGCCGGCGGCGACGGTTCACGTCAGCCGGATGATCGCGAGCTAAAAATTGCCCATTTCCAAGGTAAGCATGTCGCCGAAATTGCTGCGAAGCTGGTGAGCTAACGCCCGTTTGCCAGCACGCTTGAAACGTAATGCCTCACTGCTTCTTACAGTGAGGCATTTTTGGTTAGCCGCTAATACGTTCAGCAATCGCGTGACCTAGACTTAGCGTATTGCCTAGCCCGCCAATATCTCGTGTGAGTACTTGGCTGTTTCCTTCGCTCAACACGTCTTCAATGGCTTCCACCATCGTATCGGCGGCTTCTTGATAGCCCAGATGCTCTAGCATCATGGCGCCGGACCAGATTTGGCCAATAGGGTTAGCAATACCTTTGCCAGCGATGTCTGGTGCGCTGCCGTGAACCGGTTCAAACAGGCTGGGGAACGTGCCTTCCGGGTTGATATTAGCAGAGGGCGCAATGCCGATAGTGCCGGTGCAGGCGGGGCCAAGGTCTGAAAGAATATCGCCAAACAGGTTACTGCCGACCACCACATCAAACCAATCTGGGTGCAGCACAAAATTAGCGGTCAGAATATCGATGTGGAATTTGTCCACCGCAATGTCGGGATACTGTTTGGCCATTTCGGCTACCCGCTCATCCCAGTAGGGCATGGTGATTGAGATGCCGTTGGACTTGGTGGCCGAGGTGAGCTTTTTACGCGGACGGGTTTGGGCAAGATCAAACGCATACTTCAGAACTCGGTCGACGCCGACGCGGCTCATCACCGTCTCTTGAAGAACAATTTCACGCTCGGTGCCTTCGAACATTTTGCCGCCGACACTTGAATACTCGCCTTCGGTGTTTTCGCGCACTACGTAAAAGTCGATATCGCCTGGCTCGCGACCTGCTAATGGACTTTTGATACCCGGCATCAGTTTGCAGGGGCGTAAGTTGATGTACTGGTCAAACTGGCGACGAAACTGTAACAGCGAGCCCCACAGCGAAATATGGTCGGGCACTTTGTCGGGCCAGCCGACAGCACCGTAAAACAGTGCATCAAAATCCTTGAGCTGCTCGAACCAGTCGTCGGGCAGCATTTTGCCGTGCGCTAGATAGTAGTCACAGCTGCCAAATTCAAATGTTGTGAATGCTAGGTCAATGTTGAAACGCTTTGCGGCAGCTTCCAGGGCGCGAATGCCTTCGGGCATGACTTCGGTGCCAATACCGTCACCAGCGATGACTGCAATGCGGTGGGCCATAGTGGCTCCTTCTGTGGTTAGCGTTCGGGACAGGTATGATCTTGTACGACGTCAATCAATTCATTAGTAGGGAAACTAAGCTCGGCGGCGCGCTGGCGCAGTCGCTCTTCCACCGCGCTTTCCATCACTGGCGTACGCGAGAGAATCCATAGGTAATCGCGGTTCGGGCCTGATACCAGCGCCCACTGATAGTCTTCATCCAGTTCTAAAACGTTATAGCCGCCATAAAAAGGGCCAAAAAAGCTGACTTTTAACCGCCCGATGCTTTCTTCGTCTATAAAGTAGGCGCGGCCTTCAGCGTCATTCCACTCTTGCTCTGTGAGATTGTAGCCCCGGTTGATAACGCGCACGCCGCCATCGTCACGTAGGCTGTAGCTGGCCGTTACGCAGTCTAAGTTTCGCTCAAAGGAGTGATCCAGGCGGGCGATTTCATACCACTGACCTAAATAGCGGTTAAGTTCAAAGCCTGTGACAGGCTCAGTGCCGTCAGGAATGCCGGTGCAGCCCGTTAATACAAGGCTGCTGAGGGCCATAAGCCCAATGATTTTCCCCACTTTCTTGCCTGGTGTTCGTGCGGCAGTGAGCATTACACGCTCCTAATGACTGCATGGGATAATAAGTGTTAAATCTATCAGGATGGCTAAATGAGCGCTATGAAGGGTTTCCTGTGGCATCTCTTTAACCGGCAAGAAGCAGAAATAGGTTATGGTATTTCTGTACCGAATAAGCCCTTACAATACCTACAACAAAGGAGTGTTTATGTGGCATCAACAAGAGATTCACTTACCGGTAATGCCCAGGGGCTTTCATCTAATTACGGATGAGATCGCTAGGGCACTGCCGTGCTTGGCCGAGTGCAGTCAAGGGCTGCTGCACCTGCAGTTAATGCATACTTCTGCCTCACTTACATTAAATGAAAACTCTGATCCTGACGTCCGTCACGACCTGGATGCCTTTATTCGCCGCTTAGTACCTGAAGGACTAAGCTATTTTCGCCACACCCTTGAAGGCCCCGACGATATGCCTGCTCATGTCGCCTCAAGCTTGCTGGGCACTCAACTGACGCTAGCCGTACGTGATGGCCGTTTGGCGCTGGGCACCTGGCAAGGAATATGGATGGGAGAACACCGTGAGCAGGGTGGTTCGCGTCGTTTGTTGGCAACGATAAACGGCCGTGAAGCAAATTGAACATCCGATTTTTTTCTTTTCTAACGACTTCTTTTCAATAAGCGCCTCTACATGCTTCGACGCTCTTTTCGCCTGACTCGTCAGCGCTGGCTGAGACTGCTGTTTGTGCTCAACCTCGCGCTAGTGGCGGGCCTGGTTACTCACCAAATATGGCTCTATGTTGCTGAGCCTGAATTTGAGGCATTGCACACTAGAGAAGTGGCGGATATCCGTGAGCAACTCGCTGGACGAAACACCTACCGTTTTGCGGTGGTAGGTAATATCAATAATTCAGTGAATGTGTTTCAGGATGAAATTATTCCCAGGCTGAACCACAGCGATATTGATTTTATGGTGTCAGCGGGGAACGCGGTGAGTGGGGGGCAGCAGGAGAGTTACAAGGCGATTTACCAAAGCCTAGAGCAGTTAAACGTGCCGTATGTGCTGACGTATGGTGCCCATGAAAACAGTGATTTTGGCAGTTATCTTTTCTATGAATACTTTGGCCCGCATTTTTATTCCTTCGTTGCGGGTAACAGCCATTTTATCTTTTTGGATGGCACGGGGAAGTCGTCTCCCTCATGGCAGCTAGATTGGTTAGAGCGCGAGCTGGCTGCCTCGGAAGCGCAGCATCGGTTTTTGTTCATTGGCTTGCCACTGCATAACGTGATTAGCGATGCGCCCTTATTTGAAGCCGATAATTACCTCAATGATCCACGGTTGAGTGAAGGTATTATGCGCCTGTCGGAGCAGTACGCGGTGGACAGCGTGTTTTCGGCAAACCTGTCGCTTTATTCACACCAAACGGTGAACGGAGTGGATTACGTCACCACGGGTGGTGCTGGCGGCATTTTGATGGATGCAAATGACAGGTTTCATCACTATGTGGTGGTCGAGGTAAATGGCGAAAATGTGACAATAACGCCCGTTCGGCTGAATGTGGATAGTCCAGGCTGGTGGCGTATGCTAAGTAGCGTTGCCTCAACGGTTTATGCGTTTTTTTACGTCAGCTACCCTCGCTTCCTGCTCATTGTCGGAGTGTTGTCACTATTGGCGATGCGCTTGTACCGACTGATTTTTGAAGAGCGCCACTATTACCCAGATTTTGATATCGATCCAACACCGTATCTGGAGAAGCCCCTGCGGGTGGCGATGATATCGAATAACTACTTCCCGTTTGTATCCGGTGTGTCGGTTTCCGTGGAGCGACTTCGTCAAGGGCTTAGCGAGTTAAAACATCAGGTGCAGTTGTTGGTGCCCCGTTATCGAGAAGCGTGGCAAGACGATGATACGATCTTACGTGTACCCACTGTGATGGCCTTTGGTGAAAAGCGTGAGTTCCGTTTGACCAATCCGTTTAGTGCACGTTTTCGCCACTGCCTGCAGCGCTTTAAGCCGGATATTATCCATGTCCATCATCCTTTTTGGCTGGGGTCGATGGGGCTATGGATGGGGCGGCGGCTACGTGTGCCGGTTGTCTATACCTATCACACACGGTTAGAGCATTACGCACACTTTGTGCCGCTTCCTGGGGCTCTGTTTCGTAATTTGATTTCCCATGCGTTGATCAAACACTTCTCTAACCGTTGCCAAGGCGTCATCGTGCCCACCTATTCGGCAGAAGAGTATCTGCGCATGATTGGGGTGAAAACACCGACGCTGATACAGCCTACGGGCATTGATGCGGCGCGATTCGCCGACACGGATAGTGATGCGTTGGAAGAGCTACGCCATCAGCTTTCCATCGACCCAGCCGATACGGTGTTGGTGAGTGTCTCGAGAATTAGCCAAGAAAAAAATATTGGTTTTATGCTGGAGGCATTGGCGGAGTTGAAAAGCCAGGGGGCCCAGTCGTTGCGCTTGTTGTTAATTGGTGATGGCCCAGATCGACAAACCATTCAGCAGCATATAGAAGCGTTGGCGTTGCAGGAGCAGGTGACTTTGGTGGGCGCTGTGCCGCCGGAGGATATGGCACGCTATTACCACTTAGGCGACATCTTTGTGTTTGCATCTACTTCTGAAACTCAAGGCATGGTGGTTTTAGAAGCGATGGCCGCTGGCTTGCCAGTCGTTGCGGTACGCTCTAGTGGTATTGATGACGTAGTGCGTGATGGCTTTAATGGCTATAAAACGCCGCAAAATCGGCAAAAGTGGGGGCAGCGGGTGATGGCGTTAGCCGAGGATAATGCGTTGAGGGTTACCCTGGGCAAGCAGGCAAAAATATTTGCTAGCGACTATGATATCGCTAAGTTTGCTGGGGCGGTCGCGCACTTCTATGCCGAGGTACTGGCCAAGTATTACGCGAAATAGCCCCACACTTCAGGTCGTGTCGTTGTTGTTTTTGCTAGACCGAGAGGTTGCTACGCGCTTTAGCAACCACAGCAGTCCCACGCCAGCGCCAAGACCTATTACCGCCCATACTAATTCTTGATGAGACGCCGCGGTGAATAGTGCGCCCAATTGGCTTCCTAGCAGTATTACCGCCGCGAGCCCAGGCACAATTCCTAAGGTCGAACCGATCATGTAGTCGCGAAAATTAACATGAAACGCGCCGGCCAGCATATTGGTGAGCGTGAAAGGGGCTAAGGGCAACAGGTTGATCACCGTCATGGTGCGAATGCCGCGCCTGGATAAATAGCCGGAAAGCCCACGCAAATGGCGTCCGCCATAGCGCATTAGCGCATCGCGCCCCATCCAATGGCCTACCCAGTAAGACGCTACCGAAGAACTAAGCGTACCCAGCGTGGCATAAGCCAGCCCCCAAAGCGGCCCAAACAGTAGGCCGGTCAATACGACTAGCAGGCTTAACGGAAACATGACCAGTAGCGAGCCGGTATAAACGACTATCACGGCGATAAACATCCAGGGAGCTTGCTTCCATTGACTGATGGTGGACGCTAGCTCGATCAGGTGGGTTTCGGTGAGTAAGCCTTGCTGCTGAAGCCAGCGCCACATGATACCCAGCATGACTACTACAACGATTAGCCCAATGCCTTTGAGTAACGTGCGTGACATCTGTTTCCTCGTCGCTGGTACTAAAAAGCGACAGCATACGTTAGAGGCGTAACCGGATGAAATCATATTCGGCGTTTAAGCGCGGCTAATGAGATCAGTTTAGTTAGTAGTAATGGCTGTCTGATAGGAATTTTTCCATTTTTCTTGCCATTTTGGTGCAGCCGTGAAGAATGAGGCGCCTCCACTGTTATACAAAAGGCGCGTTACCTATGGATTTTACTCTTCCTCTTCTGTTGACGGCGATGGTTGATCGCGGCAACGGACTGCTATGGGGCAGTGTGCTGATCTACCTGCTGATCGGTGCTGGCCTCTACTTCACTATCATGACCCGCGGTATCCAAGTACGTTATTTCGGGCACATGTTCAAACTGCTGCGCAGTTCGCGTCAATCTAACGGCGGTATCTCTTCTTTTCAGGCACTTTCCACCAGTCTGGCGGCACGGGTAGGTACCGGTAACCTAGCTGGTGTGGCGGTAGCGATTTATTTTGGTGGTCCCGGCGCGATCTTTTGGATGTGGATGACCGCCATGGTGGGTATGGCGACCAGTTTTGTGGAGTCTACTCTAGCCCAGGCCTATAAAGTTGATCACGGTGATAACACCTTCCGTGGTGGTCCGGCTCGCTATATTGAACGTGGCCTGGGGCTTCGCTGGTTGGCAGTACTGTTTTCAATCTGCTTGATCATCGCGTTCGGGTTGGCGTTTAACAGCGTACAGGCCAACTCCATCGCCCAGGCCATGGAACAGGCATTTGCCATTCCCACCTGGGCCATGGGGTTAGTCTTGGTGGTAGTGGTTGCTCCCATTATATTTGGCGGCCTGAAGTCGATTGCTAAAGTAGCTGAGTTAGTGGTGCCGCTGATGGCACTCCTGTATTTGCTGTTGGCACTTACAGTGGTGGCGCTCAATATCAGCGATTTGCCCGCTGCCTTTATGACCATTATTAAAAGTGCGTTTGGTTTAGAGCAGGCGGCTGGTGGCGCAATGGGGTATGCCATTTCTCAAGCCATTATGAACGGTATTCAGCGTGGTCTGTTTTCTAACGAGGCGGGTATGGGGTCGGCGCCCAATGCTGCCGCGACCGCCAGTACGCGGCCAGACCATCCCGCTGCACAGGGTTTTATTCAAATGCTGGGGGTGTTCTTAGACACCTTGGTCATTTGCACTGCCACTGCGGCCATTATCATTATGGCTGGGCCTGAGCTGCTGGCTGGCGAAGAAAACAACGGTATTCAGCTTACCCAAATAGCGCTCTCAAGCCATGTGGGTGATTGGGGCGGTATGTTTATTGCCGTGGCGATCTTGCTGTTTGCATTCACCTCGGTGATCGCTAACTACTCTTACGGTGAATCTAATATTGAGTACTTGGCAGGCCGTCGTGCGCCTATTGCGGTGCTGATTTATCGCTTGGCGGTACTCGGCATGGTGATGATAGGCTCGGTTGCGAGCTTAGGTGCTATCTGGAATTTTGCCGATCTTTCCATGGGTATGATGGCAGTGATTAACTTAGTGGCTATTTTACTGCTGTCGCCGATTGCCTTCGCACTGTTCCGTGATTACGACGCTCAATTGAAAGCAGGTCAAGAGCCTGTCTTTGATCCCAGTAAATTCCCTAAATTGGTAAATAAAGTAGATCCTAGCGCGTGGCCAAAGCGGAAATAAACGCTATTTTTTGACGCGATAGACGAAAGCCCCGTTACTGCGAGCACAGCAGAGCGGGGCTTTTTGTTGGTTATAAATTCGATTTTTTCGAATGAGATAGGGGAAACGTTGCGCTTTTTTTAATCGAAAAGCGCCGTAAAATAGTTACCAGAGTTCCCACTAATACGTTAGGAAATTATCCATGACCACACGTGCACTGCTTGTAACTTCTTCTATTTTAGGCGAAAACGGCCAGTCCAATGCGTTAGCCAACCATTTTGAAACCAAAGCGGAAGCCCATGATGTAGTAGTTACTCATCGTGATGTAGTGGCTAACGCGTTACCGCACCTTGCGATTGAAGAGCTCGGTGCATGGCAGACGCCAGCAAACGAGCGCAACGCCGATCAGCAGGCATTAGCAGCTCACTCTGACGAATTGTTGGCAGAGCTGCGGGCGAGTGATGTCCTGGTGCTGGCGGTTCCGCTGTATAATTTAGGTATCCCGTCCCAGTTGAAAGCGTGGTTTGACCGCGTGCTGCGCGCTGGTGAAACCTTCCGCTACACTGAAAATGGCCCGCAGGGTTTGCTTGAAGGTAAGCGTGCGATTATTTTAGCTGCTCGCGGTGGCCAGTACGCAGGGACTGAATTAGACAGCCAAACGCCACATCTTAAAGCCATGCTCGGTTTAATGGGCATTAGCGATGTGGATGTTGTCTTTGCAGAAGGCTTGAATATGGGTGACGCTCAGCGTGATGCTGCGCTAAAAGAAGCGTTCCAAGCGATCGATCAATTGGTCGAAAAACTCTAGTAACACGTTGATTTAAAAGAGGTGGTAATGCCGCGCCCTGAACTGCTCGAACAGATTTATACCATTGTTGATCAGATTCCTGCTGGGCGGGTAACCACCTACGGGCGTATCGCGGCGATGACGGAAGGCGCCACGCCGCGCATGGTTGGCTCGGCGATGCGCCACTTACCAGAAGGGCATCAGCTACCCTGGCATCGCGTCATTGCTGCGTCGCTAACGCTAGCCGACCACGGCGGTGCTGACCGCCAGCATCAGAAATTGCGCGATGAAGGCGTTATGTTTGATAGCAAAGGGCGCGTTCCTGCACATCTTGTCTGGCCTGATTGAGCCAGAAGCGCTGTAAAAATAACGCCGCCCAACTATTGGGTACTATTGAGTGCCAGTTCATTCGGCGGCGTTATTAATTTACTCTTCCAGATTAGCCCCAGACTTCCAGGACCAGTCGCGCCAGCGTAGGTCAAATAGATCTTTGCGGCGGTCTTTCAAGTTGGTTACTGAGCCTTCGGCACGCACAACAGTAAGGCGAGTCAGGTCTAGGTCCGAGAAGAAGATCATTTCGGTGTTAGGCGTGGTTTCCGCCAGCACTGCATCGTGGGGGAAGGCGAAGTCAGACGGTGAAAACACGGCTGATTGGGCATACTGGATATCCAGGTTTTCAATCGAAGGTAGGTTGCCGACGCTGCCACACAGTACTACGTAGCACTCATTTTCAATGGCTCTTGCTTGGGCGCAGTGGCGTACCCGCAGATAGCCGTTTTTGGTATCTGTCCAGAACGGTACAAACAGTATATCCATATCCTGATCGGCTAGCAGACGGCCAAGCTCCGGGAACTCAACGTCGTAGCAAATCAAAATGCCCACGCGACCTGCGTCGGTGTCAAAGACCTGCAGGTTATCACCCCCTTCGATCACCCAGTCGCGGCGTTCTTGGGGGGTGATATGCAGCTTCGACTGCTTTTCGATTTCGCCATCCCGGTGGAACAAATAGGCAATATTGTATAGCCGGTCATCGTCACCGACTTCAATCATTGAGCCACCAACGATGTTGATGTTATACGACACCGCCATCCGCGAAAGCTCGCTTTTAAAACGCTCGGTGAAGCCCGCTAAAAAGCGAATCGCGCCCATTTGATCCTGCTGGGCCGAGCGGTCTTGTAGGCCCATCAGTGGCGCATTGAACAACTCCGGAAATACCGCAAAGTCACTTTGATAATCTGATAATGCGTCAACAAAGTATTCAATTTGTTGAAGGGCTGCTTCCACTGAAGCGAACTCACGCATTTGCCACTGTACCGCACCCACTCGTACCTGAGTTGGGCGGGTATCTAGCACGCTCTCAGCAGGCTCGAACAGGATGTTGTTCCACTCCAAAAGAGTGGCATAGCCGCGAGATTGCTCGTCTTCCGGCAAATATTTACGCAGTAAGCGTTTTACTTGGAAGTCGTTAGCCAATTGGAACGACAAAATCGGGTCGTAGATCTCTTTGCGAGAGACTTTTTCGATGTACTCTGCTGGGGTCAGTTCTTGGGCGTGCTGGTGGTACTCGGGAATGCGCCCACCTGCCAGAATGGCACGCAGGTTGTGCGAGCGGCACAGTTCTTTGCGGGCTTCATATAAACGCCGGCCCAGCCGGTAGCCACGGTAGTCGGGGTGGATCAATACATCCAGCCCGTACATGGCATCGCCATCTTGGTCGTTAAGAATGGTTTCACGATGGCCGATTAGGTCGTCATATTTATGCGGGTTAGAAAACTCGTCGTAATCGACCTGAACCGTTAGCGCAACACCCACCAGCGTACCATCGTCCTCAATGGCAATTTGGCCATCAGGGAATTCCTGAATGAGCTTGTCAATAGTGTGCTTTGGCCACGCACCGCCGATGTCGTGATATACCGCATCCATCAGCGTTTTGAGCTGGTCGTAGTCATCGCTGGTGAGGTTGCGAAGATTAAGGTGCAGTTCTTCTAAGGACATGTTCAGGGGTTCCCGGCCGTCGAATGAAGGTAGCTTATTGTATCATTGCTGTGCGTTGCTCGTTTTATCCGCCGCGATAGTACGCACCAGGGGGCGTGTCAGCGTTTGCGCCATGATGACCCCCGCAAGAATGAGTAGCCCACCCATAAAGTGGAATCCAGCCACTTGCTCGCCTAAAAACGCCATGGCAATCAGGGCGCTAAATAGCGGCATTAAGTTGATAAAGATACTCGACTGGTTCGCGCCGATTTGGCGCACCGCGCGCATCCATAAGAACGTGGTAATGATGGAGGCAGGAATGCCTGCGTAGAGAATTAACCATATATTGTGACTATCTACCGGTGTCATCGGGCCCATTAAATAGGGCGGCAGCAGGAATAAAACCGCAAAGCAGACTTGGGCATAGAGCATGACCCAAGGGGGTAGGTTCATCGCCCAGCGCTTCAGCATTACACCGTAAAGGGCGTAGCAGGTGGCAGCAACCACCATTAATGCGTCACCGGTGGCTACCTGTAGTTGCAGCAGAGACAAAGGGTTGCCTCGCCCAAGCAGTACCGTGACGCCAACGAATGCCAGAACGCCCCCGACAATACCGCCTAAGGTAGGCGGTTCGCGCAAGATCAGTGCGCTTAATAGTACGGTGAGAAGCGGCACCATGGCAGCCAAAATGCCCATATTGGTGGCAGTTGTTGTTTCCGCCGCCATATACGCCAACCCTTGCCACAGCCCCATGCCAAGTAGCCCCAGCAACGCCAGTTTCGGCCAGTGGCGGCGTATTTCATCGCGATGACGTAATGCCGCAGGAAGCACAAACGGTGTCATTACCGCCAGTGCCAGCAACCAACGTAGAAAAGCGATACTGCTGGGCGCAATGGCACCCACTGTCAATTGGTTGATCGTCATATTTCCTGACCAAATCAACACAGTGGCCAGTGGCGGTAAAAAGTAAATCAATGGCATAGCGCGTTCCCTTATCGTTAGCCTGGTAATGTGACGTGCTTTCGCAAGAGGAGCAAGTGCTTTGCCACAAAGGTTGATGGTTTCGCAAGGCGGCTAAAGGGTGACAGATTAAGGGGTGTAAAGGACTGTACGTGAGGCGGTGTATGTCATACGCTTGTTTGAATGTGCTTAATAATATAAAGGAGTACCGTGATGAACCATACGCCCGCTTACCCGCATCTGTTTCGACCACTGACCGTTGGCCATTTAACGCTGCCTAATCGTGTGTTGATGGGCTCAATGCACACCAATTTAGAAGAAGCTCCCAATGGTTTTGAGCGTCTAGCAGCCTTCTATGCTGAGCGGGCTCGTGCGGGTGTCAGCCTGATTGTGACGGGCGGTATTGCTCCTAATGCTGAAGGCGCTGTGTTCCAGGGGGCAAATGCACTTACCGATGAGAGTCAGTTAGCGGAACATAGTGGAGTGGTAGAGGCTGTGCATGAAGCGGGCGGGCACTTGTGCATGCAGATTCTCCATGCCGGGCGCTATGCCTACTCGCCAGAGCTGGTAGCGCCCTCTGCGCTGCAGGCGCCAATCAACCCATTTATGCCTCGGGCACTTTCAGGCGACGACGTTGAGCAGCAGATAGACGACTATGTGCGCTGTGCGCAGCTTGCCCAGCAGGCGGGCTATGACGGTGTTGAGGTGATGGGCTCTGAAGGTTATTTGATCAACCAGTTTATTTGTCGTCGCACCAATCAGCGTGATGATGCGTGGGGCGGTGATTTTGAGCGACGTATTCGCTTCCCAATCGAGATTGTGAAACGCATTCGCGCGGCAGTGGGCGAGCGCTTTTTGATTATCTTTCGCCTATCGATGATTGATCTGGTGGAAGAAGGCAGCACGTGGGAAGAAGTGGTGCAGCTTGGTCAAGCCATTGAAGCCGCAGGCGCGAATGTGATCAACACTGGTATTGGCTGGCACGAAGCCCGAGTGCCCACCATTGTAACCAGCGTGCCTCGGGCAGCGTTTACTGAAGTTACAAAGCGCATTAAAGCAGCACTATCCATCCCGCTGATTACCACCAACCGTATCAATATGCCCGAGGTGGCGGAGCGTGTGTTGGCTGATGGGCATGCGGATATGGTGTCGATGGCACGCCCGTTTTTGGCTGACCCTGAATGGGTGCGTAAAGCCGAGGCGGGCCTTTCAGACGAAATTAATACCTGTATTGCCTGTAACCAAGCCTGCCTAGACCACACCTTTATGGGCAAGCTCACATCATGCTTGGTTAACCCAAGGGCGTGCCATGAAACCGAGCTGACCCTCGAACCCACGCAAACACCCAAGCGAGTAGCGGTTGTCGGCGGCGGTCCCGCGGGGCTTGCCACCGCCGTAGCCGCTGCTAGCCGGGGGCATCACGTGGTGCTGTTTGAGCGACGTAGCGAGTTGGGTGGGCAGTTTAATTACGCCCGTAAAATTCCCGGTAAAGAGGAGTTCAACGAAACGTTGCGCTACTTCCGGGTGATGTTAGAAAAACACGCGGTAGATGTTCGCCTCAATACGGCAGCTACCCTCGACACACTAGCTGAATTTGACGAGGTGGTGATTGCCACCGGCGTTACCCCCCGTGAACTTGCGCTACCAGGGGCCGACCATGCCAGTGTGCTTAGCTACGCTGAAGCGATTGAGCATCCTGAGCGTGTGGGCCAGCGCGTAGCCGTGATTGGCGCTGGTGGTATTGGCTTTGATGTATCAGAGCTGCTCGCTGACCAGGGGCATCCTGAAATGGATGTGGCCGCTTGGTGTGATGAGTGGGGCGTTGATCTTGCCGTGGGCGATCGTGGCGGTCTAAAGCCGCCAATGCCGCCAGCGTCTCCCCGTGACATTATTATGCTTCAGCGCAAAAGCTCTAAGCCAGGTAAGAACCTAGGCAAAACCTCGGGTTGGGTACATCGTGCATCACTAAAACAGCGGGGAGTTAAAACCCTGACTGGCTGCGAGTATTTGAAAATCGATGATGTCGGTCTTCACATTCGCCGCGATGGCGAGGAGCAGGTGCTGGCGGTGGACACTGTCGTGGTATGCGCCGGGCAGGAGTCGGTTCGCGAGCTTATCGCGCCCTTAAGCCAGGCGGGAGCATGCTTTCATGTGATTGGCGGTGCCGATGAAGCTGCGGAGCTAGACGCTAAACGAGCCATCGATCAAGGCACACGTCTTGCCGCTTCGCTGTAGCAATAGGGCTAAGCGAGTTAGGCGGGTGACGTAAGCGTTGCAATGGCGATAGACTGGTCGATCAAGGTAGCTGTTAACCGCAGTTAACAAATTAAGGCGCGAGTGGCACCCAGCTCGCGCTGTAAGATCGTCAGATAAAAGGACTATCGTCATGACCTCGGAGTGTACCCCACGATTTTTAGCCAGTGACAACACCTCAGGTATCTGCCCAGAGGCTATGGAATACCTGCTTGAAGCCAATCAAGCTGATGATTTGGCCTACGGCAATGACCGTTGGACTGCCCGTGCCGCAGATCGTTTTCGTGAAATGTTTGACTACGATTGCGATGTTTTTTTTGTGTTTAACGGTACTGCGGCAAACTCACTGGCACTTTCTGCAATGGGGCGCAGCTACCACAGCGTTATTTGTCATGAATTGGCCCACATTGAAACCGACGAGTGTGGTGGCCCTGAGTTCTTTTCTAACGGCGCGAAGCTGCTGACCTCGCCAGGGGCTAACGGCAAACTAACGCCCCAGGGCATTGAAGCGCTGGTTACCAAGCGTAGTGATATTCACTATCCCAAGCCTAAAGTAGTGTCGCTTACCCAAGCGACAGAAGTTGGCACGGTTTACTCTCGGGAAGAGTTACTGGCAATACGCGCTATGGCAGACAAGCACGATTTACGTTTGCATATGGACGGCGCGCGGTTCGCCAATGCCTGCGCTGGCCTTAACGCAAGCCCCGCCGAGCTAACGTGGCAGGTAGGCGTCGATGCGTTGTGTTTTTCAGGAACCAAGAACGGGCTAGCGTTTGGTGAGGCGATCCTGTTTTTCAACCGTGATTTGGCTGAGGATTTTTCCTACCGCTGCAAACAGGCAGGTCAACTGGCTTCGAAAATGCGCTACGTTTCTGCCCCATGGCTAGGGCTGTTGGAAAGCGGTGCGTGGTTAACCAACGCTGAGCATGCCAATGCCATGGCACGTTATTTATCCGAAGGGCTGCAAGCACTTCCTGGCGTTTCACTGATGTTTCCAACCCAGGCGAATAGTGTTTTCGTTGAATTTCCTCCTCATGCTATCGAGGCGTTGAAAGCCAAAGGTTGGACCTTCTATACCTTTATTGGAGCGGGTGGTGCGCGTTTTGTATGCGCTTGGAACACTACCGTTGAATTGCTGGATCAACTATTGGCAGATGTAAAAGAAGTGCTGGGATAATACTGCCTAAACTGTGCCTTCTAGACACGTTGTTGCCCGCCATTGCGCCGCCTTTCAGGCGGCGCTGTGCGTTCTGAACACTGTTTTTAGGGGCATCGCACATTCAACGCAACTTAATCTCTCCTACCGTGCTCAAATTATTAAACATTGTGCGTTGAAGGTTTAGTCATCACTTTTTGCTAATGCTGACTACGCTGATAGAGCAACACCTCGTATTGCGCACCGCTTGATGTTTGGGCTTGGCGGTAGCTGCTGGGGGATGGGCCACAGGAGAGTTCCATGAGCATCTTTGATCACGTTCAAGACCGATTTGCCCGCGTTCAGCAAGAGGACATGAGCCTAGAGGAGTATTTGGCGCTTTGTCGCCGTGATCCAAAGGTTTATGCCAGCGCCTCGGAGCGTATGCTGGAAGCCATTGGCGAGCCTGAAGTGATCGACACGGCGAAAGACCCGCGTCTATCACGCATTTTCTCGAACAAGGTGATTCGCCGCTATCCTGCTTTTGCTGAATTCCATGGTATGGAAGAAGCTATCGAGCAAATTGTGTCGTACTTCCGTCATGCCGCGCAGGGATTAGAGGAGCGTAAGCAAATCCTCTATTTACTAGGGCCAGTAGGTGGCGGTAAATCGTCGCTGGCTGAACGCTTGAAGCTGTTGATGGAACGTATCCCGTTCTATGCCATTAAAGACTCACCCGTGTATGAGTCGCCGCTAGGGCTTTTTTCGCCGGAAGAAGATGGTGAGCTTCTGGAGCAAGAGTACGGTATTCCCCAGCGCTATCTGCGCAGTGTGATGTCGCCATGGGCGGCGAAGCGCTTAAAAGAAGCGGGCGGCGATATTTCTCAGTTCCGGGTGGTGCGCCTTTACCCCTCGAGGTTAAATCAAATTGCCATCTCCAAAACTGAGCCTGGCGATGAAAATAACCAGGATATCTCGTCGTTGGTGGGTAAAGTCGATATTCGTCAGTTGGAGCTTTACTCGCAAGATGACCCTGATGCCTACAGCTTCTCTGGCGGGCTTTGCCGCGCTAACCAAGGGTTGATGGAGTTCGTTGAGATGTTTAAAGCGCCGATTAAGGTGCTGCATCCATTACTTACCGCCACCCAAGAAGGTAACTACAACCCCACCGAAGGCATGGGGGCGATTCCTTTTGACGGTGTGATTTTAGCCCACTCAAACGAATCGGAATGGCAGGCGTTTCGCAATAACCGCAACAACGAGGCATTTTTGGATCGTGTCTATATCGTCAAAGTGCCTTACTGTCTGCGGGTCTCCGAAGAGATCAAGATTTACCAAAAACTGCTCGAAGACTCCTCGCTTAATGCAGCCCCTTGCGCGCCTGATACGTTGCGCATGCTGGCGCAGTTCTCGGTGCTTTCGCGGCTAAAAGTGCCAGAAAACTCCAGCATCTACTCCAAGATGCGCGTCTATGACGGCGAAAACCTGAAAGACACCGATCCTCGAGCAAAGTCGATCCAAGAGTATCGTGATGCGGCGGGTGTGGATGAAGGCATGCAGGGGTTGTCTACACGTTTCGCCTTCAAGATACTTTCTAAAGTGTTTAACTTCGATGGCACCGAAGTCGCCGCGAACCCTGTGCATTTGCTGTATGTACTTGAGCAAGCATTAGAGCGGGAGCAACTGCCTTCAGAGGTATTTGAACGCTATATCGGCTTTATCAAGGAGTTTCTGGCACCGCGCTATGTCGATTTCATTGGTAAGGAAATCCAAACGGCGTATCTGGAATCTTATAGCGAGTATGGGCAGAACATCTTTGATCGCTACGTAACCTACGCGGATTTCTGGATTCAAGATCAGGAGTATCGCGACCCCGAAACGGGCGAATTGTTGAATCGTCAGTCACTCAATGACGAGCTCGAAAAAATTGAGAAACCAGCAGGCATCTCTAACCCGAAAGACTTCCGTCACGAAGTGGTTAATTTCGTATTGCGGGCGCGTGCGCAAAACAATGGCATGAATCCCAGCTGGCAGTCTTATGAAAAGCTCAAAGGCGTTATCGAGCATAAGATGTTTGCGAATACTGAAGAGCTATTACCGGTTATTTCGTTTAATGCGAAGGCGTCGAAGTCGGATCAGAAGAAGCACGAGGACTTTGTGGCGCGCATGGTGGATCGTGGCTATACCGAGAAACAGGTTCGGCTGCTTTCCGAGTGGTACCTACGCGTGCGCAAGTCCCAGTAGCGGATAATCGGGAGGTCGTATGACCTACTTTATTGATCGAAGGCCTAACGCTAAGCATAAAAGCGCGGTCAATCGGCAGCGCTTTTTGGAACGTTATCGCAAACATATCAAGCGTTCGGTGGAGGAGGCGGTTAACCGCCGCTCCATTACCGATATGGAGCGAGGGGAAAAGGTATCCATTCCTACCAAGGATATCTCTGAACCGGTGTTTCAACATGGCCCGGGTGGTGCGCGCAATATCGTATCACCCGGCAACAAGGAGTTTTTAGAAGGCGATAAAATTCGCCGCCCCGGTGGCCAGGGCGGCGGAGATGGCGCGGGCGAAGGTGGTGCTTCCAATCAAGGCGAGGGTGATGACGAGTTTGCATTTACCCTGAGCCGAGAGGAGTTTTTGGAGTTTGTATTTGATGGTCTTGAGCTGCCTAATTTGCAGCGCAAACCATTGAAGTCACTCGAAGAGATAAAAATGGTGCGTGCGGGGCTTGCGCGTGACGGGGTGCCGTCGCGAATTAGCATTACCCGATCAATGCGGGAAGCTTACGCGCGCCGCATTGCCATGCGCGCCCCCATTAAGCGGGCGTTGAAAGAGGCTCAAGAGGCGCTCGCTGCAGAAGAGCGCAAGGATCCGGTGCTGCGCAATCCGGCGAGAATAGTTGAGCTAAAGGCAGAAATAGAGCGCTTGGAAAAGCGCATTGAGGCGGTGCCATTTATTGACACCTATGATCTGCGTTACCACCAGTTGGCAGCGCAGCCTCAGCCTTCCAGCCAGGCGGTGATGTTCTGTGTCATGGACGTTTCTGGTTCCATGACTCAAAACCATAAGGACATTGCTAAGCGGTTTTTCCTATTACTTTATCTATTTTTGGAAAAGCATTACGAGAAAGTAGAGCTGGTATTTGTGCGCCACCACACGGCTGCGCGGGAGGTAAACGAGGAGGAGTTTTTCTATTCCCGTGAAACCGGTGGCACCATCGTTTCCAGCGCGCTCACCCTGGTAAATAAAATCATCGAAAAACGCTACCCCGCTGGGCAGTGGAATCTCTATATTGCTCAGGCATCGGACGGTGATAACTGGGATGATGACTCGAATATTTGCCGGGACTTACTGGTTAAACAGCTCATGCCACAGTTGCAGTACTACGCTTATGTGGAAATTACTCCCCATGAGCATCAGTCGCTGTGGCATGAATACGAAATGGTCGCCGCGCAGTTTCCCGAACGGTTTGCGATGCGCCAAATTGTCGACGCCGGGGATATCTACCCTGTCTTCCGTGAGCTGTTTAAACGTCGGTTGAGTCAAGAGCAGTAACGCGAACCGAGGAGTACGCCATGAGTGTAGCCCGTAAGCCAATAGCGACCGGTTCCGACTGGAATTTTAATGTGTTGGAGCGCTTCGACGAGGAGCTCGCTAGGCTCGCCGATGAGTACCGCCTAGATACTTATCCCAATCAGATAGAAGTGATTACCACTGAACAGATGATGGATGCCTACGCGAGCGTGGGGATGCCGGTAGGGTATCACCACTGGTCGTTTGGTAAGCAGTTTCTTGCCGTTGAACAAGCCTACAAGCGCGGCCAGATGGGGCTTGCCTATGAGTTGGTGATTAACTCCAACCCATGTATTGCCTATCTAATGGAAGAGAACACGTTAATGATGCAGGTATTGGTCATTGCGCATGCCTGCTATGGGCATAACTCTTTCTTTAAAGGCAATTACTTGTTCCGCGCCTGGACCGATGCCGACTCCATCGTTGATTACCTAGTATTTGCTCGTAAGTATATTGCTCAGTGCGAAGAGCGCCACGGTGTCCATGCCGTGGAGCAATTGTTAGATGCCTGTCACGCTCTCCAAAACTACGGTGTAGACCGTTACAAGCGACCCTCACCCATTTCTGCTGAAGAAGAGGTAAGGCGTCAAGAAGAGCGCGAAGCCTACCTGCAAACCCAGGTCAATATGTTGTGGCGCACGATCCCTGACGCGCCCGATGGCGTTTCTCCACTGCCGGGTAGCCTGCACAGCGAGGCAGATCCACTTGGCCTGCACAGTGGTGGTATTTATCCCTCAGAGCCACAGGAAAACTTGCTCTACTTTATTGAGAAAAATGCGCCACTTCTAGCTCCTTGGCAGCGCGAAATTGTGCGTATCGTACGTAAACTGGCGCAGTACTTTTACCCCCAGAGACAAACCCAGGTGATGAACGAAGGATGGGCTTGTTTCTGGCACTATACGCTGATGAATCGTTTATACGATGAAGGGAAAGTCGATGAAGGCTTGATGCTGGAGTTTTTGCAATCCCATGCCGCGGTTATCAATCAGCCAGGCTTTGATAGCCCACACTACAGCGGCCTTAATCCCTACGCGTTGGGATTTGCGATCTTTATGGACATTAAGCGGATTTGTGATGCGCCAACGGATGAAGACCGGGAGTGGTTTCCCGATATTGCGGGCAGCCCGTGGCGCGATACCGTTGAGTTTGCAATGCGGAACTTCAAGGATGAGTCGTTTATACAGCAGTTTTTATCCCCCAAGGTAATACGCGATCTCAAGCTGTTCTTAATTGTTGATGATGATCAGATGGAAACACTGGAAGTCGCAGCAATTCATAATGAGCG
Organism: Halomonas sp. MS1; assembly: GCF_024182575.1. Classification (NCBI taxonomy): domain Bacteria; kingdom Pseudomonadati; phylum Pseudomonadota; class Gammaproteobacteria; order Oceanospirillales; family Halomonadaceae; genus Halomonas; species Halomonas sp. MS1. The sequence continues at coordinate 46,647 of NZ_CP098926.1, read as the reverse complement.
AGGCTATCGGAGAGTGCGTGAGGCGCTGTCAACTCAATATGCGTTATCGGTGCGTGAGCCCAATATTCAAGTTGTCGAAGCGGCTATACGCGGAGATCGTTCGTTGACGTTACACCATGTACAAGATAGCCGTCGGCCCCTTGGTCGCAGCGTATATCCGGTGATTCGCCATTTGCAGCAGCTATGGGGATTTCCGGTGCATTTGGTCTCAATGGAAGAGGGGCGTGTGACGCGCCGTTATCAGTGGCCGATTGAGGAGGAAAACAAAGAGGTGAGTTAAGGTTAAATAACTACCCCGCGGCAAGCGCGGGGTAGTGGTCAAGCTTGGTTTGTTTTACCAAGACAGGTGGCTACTAACATTAGCCTTTGGCAGTCCAGGACTGACACCAGCCGCCTGCTTCAACGCTATTTTGCGGGAACAGCTGGCAACCTGCAGTTTCTGCATTAAAGAACATGCAGTTTGAGCACAGCTCTCCTTCCTCGTAGGCCGGGTGGTCGCTTGCATTACTGGCTACTTCAACGTAGTTAAGTGCCTGAGCAGTAGAATTAGACGGGTCAAGGCGAGGCAGTTCCTGGGCAAAAGCAGTCTTTGACAGGATGCCAGCACCCAATGGCAGGGCGGCTAGACCCATTACGCTATTACGCATGAACTTACGACGGCTCTGATTAGCCATGGTGTCTCCTTAGCGTCACGGTTTGACGTTTTTTTGCTTATGTTATTGGGTGGTGAACCACCTCTAATACTCCGACAAGGCTAATAAGCCGGAGTTCTCTAAGCCATGCTAGCGCATGCTCAAAATTAGTGCGAATAACCTTATGAAAAGCGCGACAATTAACCACGTCACTGAGCGGTGCTTGGTCTTAGCAAGCAGCCTGTTATACTCGCCTCTGGTTGCTGATTAGATTGTTGTTAACGCTATTTTGGGGGTGCTATGCAAAACGCTGTGATTTTAATCAATACTGAGAAAGGCCAGGTAAAGGCAGTCGCCGAGCGCCTTGCTGATGTAGACGGTATTAGTGAAGTCTATTCGACGTGTGGTCGCTATGATTTGGTCGCTATTGCCCGGACCCCTGATTTTGAAAGCCTTGCTGAACTGGTCACAGAACGCCTAAACGCGGTCGAGGGCATTAGCGATACCGAAACGCTGAATGCGATGCAGGTGCACTCCCGTCACGACCTAGAAACGATGTTTTCCCTGGGCTGGTAACCAATAAATTACCTGACATAAAAAGCAGGATGCAGAATCATTATTGTAGGGAGTAAGTCTGTTGGGGAAATCGCTTTCGCGCTGGCGTCGTCAGGGAAAACGCCTGGGTATCGCTGTGCTTTTTGTCATAGTAGGAACAGGGCTTTGGGAGTTTCAGGAGCGTCAGCATCAGGATGATTATACCTGGATGGGTGTGCCTACCTGGGATGGGTTTCAGCTAACAACGTTTCACCGTGTGCTAAGAAACGATGGCTTCTTAGCGGGATGGTCTGATGTGCGGGTAAACCCACTTTGGGTCAGTTATCAAGTCGAAGCGGTGTCCGATGATACTCGTATTGGCCCACGGCCTAATTTTAAAGCTGACTGGCGCACGTTATGGCCAATAGGTACCGATAGCTATTCCGGCAGTGGTTATGATCGCGGACACTTAGCACCTAACTATGCCATTGCAGCGGTGCATGGTCGTAACGCTCAGGTCGATACCTTCTTGATGAGTAACATGACGCCTCAGCGACCTAATCTGAATCGCCAGCTTTGGCAGCGCCTTGAAGAGTCGGTGATGGACCATTTTGCACCGCGCTTTGATCGCTTGCAGGTGATTACTGGGCCTATTTTTCCTGAGCGCTACATGGACAATGTGTTTAATCGCGTTGGTTTTGTGGAAGTGCCAGAAGCGTTCTATAAGATCATTGTTGTGCCGAATGAAGAGGCACCGCTGGCGCTTGCCTTTATCATGCCGCAAGACGTTCGTGGTAATGAGTCGTTAGCCGATTATCTGGTAACTATCGATGAGATCGAGTCGCGCACAGGGCTAAACTTCTTCCCTGATTTAGCGGCAGAGCGTGAAGCTGTATTGGAAGGGCAATTGCGTACTCAAGGCTGGGCGCTAGAAGAAGTAGCGCGTCGTCCTGGGCGTTTCCAATAATTTGTCTAATTAAAGCATTTAAAGTCAAAGCGTTTTCGAGGGCATATATTTAGCTCGAAGGCAATCTCGTCTAACTCTCTCTTCTAGCTCTTCCTGGTTAGTGGTGTTTGACAGCGAGATGGATGCTGATGGGTTGGCGGAAAATTTTATCTTTGCCTGATAGTACAACTTTGACAGTAACCTAAACGGCTACTCTTCTTCGCGATTCGTTTTGAGAAGAGTGGCCGTTTTTATTGCATGGATGCCCCGGAACTTATATGGATGCCCGTCTTAAAACAAACAACGATAATAAAAGACAGTCACTTCCAGAGCACTTCTTTCTATGCATTATCAGCCGCTCCTCCAGCGACTGCGACAAACGTTTTTACCTGGCGTGGATAGCTACATCGGCATAACGCAATCGCTCGCTGGCAAGCCACATTCAATCTGAACTTCTTACTGGGCTGAATTTTTATATATTTTGCCTAAGTTAGACTAATTATTCTTATGGATTGATATGGCGGTAGTGGCATGGTTGTTGCTAATATTTGGATGCCCGCTTGGGCTATGCATCTTCACTCTTGATTAAGCATATATTTATGCGGTGTGTTCTGAGCAATCATGCTAATAGATCAGTACTGGAGGGGGTAGGTAAGTGACTGTAAAAAAAGAAGAGTATGAATTTTCCGCGCTGGATGATGAACTGTTGGCGAGTTATTATCTAAGTTTCCACGATCTAATGACTCAGGCGGAAGAAACTACAGCTTCAGATATTGCGGCTGATTCTGTTAACAAAGTTCTGGGAGGGGGGATAGCAACTAACGTTACCTATACCGGCTCAAGTAATGCTGCATTTTGGGTTGATAACTTTGAAATTCTGCCAGAAGAAGATTCTGAGTTGCCAGCGTACCAATATGGTCAGGGTATTATGTTGTCGACAGGTGGGTTCCCAAGCTCAGAGAATACCACGACTGGGTATAGTGTGAGTCACGGGGAGTTGGGAGACCCAGATCTAACCGAAACGGCAATTGAAGCATTTCCAGGAGCGGGTAGCACAAACGATGCGTCAGTCATTGAGTTTACGGTAAACGTCAATGACCCGGATGTGGATACACTTCGTGCGAGCCTTGTATTTGGCTCAGAAGAGTTCCCTGAATATGTAGACAGTGATTTTGTAGATATTGCTGCTCTATATGTAAACGGCGTTAACTACGCTGAGTTTACTGCTACGGATAAGCCTCTAAGTGTTATTTCAGATAACCTTGAGTCAGGTGTATTTATTGATAATAGCAATCAATTTAGTTCTCCTTATGCAATTGAGTGGGACGGCTTTAGCAGAGAGATTGTCGTTCGTGCTCCCCTTCAGCAAGGCGAGAATACCGTCAAGATTGGTATTGCTGATACTGGTGATTCCATTCTGGATTCAGGTCTTTTTGTATCTGATCTCTCTCTGATTGGTGGGGGAGGCTCTGGCGGCGGTGTGCTCAGTGCGTTGGCCCCGGATGCTGGGGGCAAAGTCACTACAACTTCGGCTGCAGAAGAAGTCACGTTGAATGAGCAGGCAAACACCGTCACAGGCAGTACTACTGAGTTGAATGGTGATGTCATTGTTGGTTTTGAGTCGAATGACAAAGTAGTTGTTAAAGATAGCTTTTTTGATGTGTCAGATGTGATATTTAGCCTTGGGTCGGTGATTTTAGATATTGATTCTAATCAGGACGGGGAAAATGATACGACGCTGACGTTTGCGGACTTGGATGATCCAGATAGCTTTGTATTTACACAAGCTGAGGATGGAACCACGATCACCCTTGAGGAGACTTCTCCGGAGCCAGAACCAGAGCCAGAACCAGAGCCAGAACCAGAGCCAGAACCAGAGCCAGAACCAGAGCCAGAACCAGAGCCAGAACCAGAGCCAGAACCAGAGCCAGAACCAGAGCCAGAACCAGAGCCAGAACCAGAGCCAGAACCAGAGCCAGAACCAGAACCAGAGCCAGAACCAGAACCAGAACCAGAACCAGAACCTGTTCAACCTGCGCCAGTGGCCAGTAATGATGATCTAGCGGGTCGTTTTGGCTGGCTGGCCAGTGGCAACCTGTTTGCTGACAATGGCAATGGTGCTGATCAGGCTGCTGGGGACGATGCAATTGTCATCACTGCCATTGATGGTCAGGATGTTGTTTTCAATACGGCGATGACGCTGGACTCCGGTGCGAGTGTGATTGTGCAGGAAAATGGCGACTTCACTTATGACCAAAGCTCTGCGTTTACTGCTTTGGCAGAAGGTGAGGCGGCTATCGATACTTTCGAGTATTCAATTGCCGGTAGCCAAGGCGCAGCAGCATCAGCAGTTGTTTCTGTGGAGCTGGGTGAAGCAATCGATAGCGTCGAGATTTCGGCTATTGAGGCGCTTTACCAGATGGCGTTTGACCGCGAGGCGGATGCCGAAGGGTTGGAGTACTGGTCCGGTATTCGTGACGAAGGTAGCAGTCTGTTTGAGGTGGCTGACTACTTCTTAGCATCGGAAGAGTTTGCCAGCGAGCATGGTGATAACCTGGACGCTGATGACTTCCTAATGGTGCTTTATGACAATACCTTTGACCGTGCGCCCGATGCAGAAGGGCTTGAGTACTGGTCTGAGGTGCTGGTCACTGAGCAGGCTGGCCAGGGCGATGTAATGGCTTACTTCGCCTCATCCGACGAAATGCACAGTAAGTATCTGGCGGAAGGCTTTATCTTCGCCTGATAGTGCAACTTCGTTCGTAATCTAAGCGGCTATTCTTCCTAAATGACGACGGTCGAGAAGAGTAGTCGCTTTGTTTATCTTCAGCCCAACAAGCGCCAACGCTCTATGTGAATCAAGGCATGACATGTAGAGGTGAGAATTAAAAGTCAGAGGGAGAATAAGTTTAAATGAGGAGGGAGAGGGGTAAGTCAATAACATTACAATGTTGGTGCCCAGGAGAGGACTTGAACCTCCACGACCATACGGTCACTAGCACCTGAAGCTAGCGCGTCTACCAATTCCGCCACCTGGGCATATCATATTTCGCTACTGATTTTACTGCTGTTTGTATTCGTATGGTGCCCAGGAGAGGACTTGAACCTCCACGTCCATACGGACACTAGCACCTGAAGCTAGCGCGTCTACCAATTCCGCCACCTGGGCGAATACAAACGTTTTGCTAATACATCATCAATACTATCTTTCAAGTACTATCTCTTAATAGTACCGCTTGCCGCTGCACCGTTTTACATCATGTAAAGGGAGTGACATGATATAAAATGGTGCCCAGAAGAGGACTTGAACCTCCACGTCCATACGGACACTAGCACCTGAAGCTAGCGCGTCTACCAATTCCGCCATCTGGGCAAGTGGCGCGTATGATACCGAGGCCACGCTTAAATGCAAGACCCGGTAACTGTTTTTTATCATTAAAATCGTACAATTGCCGTGCTAGGTGGTTGGGTGATTGAGCGGGCAGCGCTATAATGCAGTTATGACCAAACCAAACATGATGTTTTTCAGCCAATCATTGGCTGAATCCTCCCGCCCGCAGCGCACTGCGCCTGCGCAAACTGTCTGCCTCCCGCAAACGCAATCAAGGATGTTGATCGCATGAAGTACTGGACGTTGAGTGATGATCCGCACGCCGAGCGCGAGGCGCAAAAGTATGATAATCCTGCGCCCAGCCGCGAATATTTATTAGCTGCCCTGGAAACGTACGGCAAGCCAATAACCCACGAAAATATGAGCCGCATGCTCGGCATTGAAGATGAAGATCATCTTGAAGCTATTCGCCGTCGTATGGCTGCCATGGAACGTGATGGTCAGGTGCTGCGCGATCGTCGCGGCGCTTATGCACTAATTGACAAGCTTGACCTTATTAAAGGGAAGGTGCTGGGCCACCGAGATGGCTTTGGCTTCCTGCTGCGTGATGATGGCAAAAAGCCGGACTTAGTCTTGCCCCCGCGTCAGATGCGCCGTGTTTTCCACGGCGATTATGTGCTGGCGCGTGTTAGTGGCCGCGACCGCCGTGGCCGTGATGAGGCGACTATTGCCGATGTGATTGCGCGAAACACCCAAACGATTGTGGGTGTATATCGTAGTAACTCGCCTGAGTTTGGTGTGCTGATTCCTGAAAATCCACGTATTACCCAGGAAGTTATCATTCCTCATACGGCAAGCGCTGGCGCGAAAGACGGGCAGGTAATATCTGCAAAAATCGTTCAGCAGCCGGCCACGCGTGTTCAGCCGGTCGGCGAGGTTATCGAAGTGCTGGGCGAGCGGATGGATCCTGGCATGGAAATAGATATCGCGATTCGTAGCTACGATATTCCCGCTGAGTTTCCGCCAGAAGTGCTTGATCAAACCAGCGGTATTTCAGCAGAAGTGTTAGAGGAAGATAAGCAACACCGCGTCGATTTGCGTGAGATTCCGTTGGTCACCATTGACGATGAGTCCGCCAAAGACTTTGATGATGCGGTGTGTGCCTGGAAAACCAAGTCGGGCAGTTGGAAGCTGTTGGTCGCTATTGCCGATGTGTCGCACTACGTGCGTCCGGGGACTGCGCTCGATGATGAAGCGCGTACGCGGGGTAACTCGGTGTACTTCCCAGGCCAGGTTGTGCCGATGCTGCCTGAGCTGCTCTCAAATGGCTTGTGTTCGTTAAATCCCCATGTTGATCGTCTTGTGATGGTTTGTGAGATGAATATCTCCAAGACGGGGGCTATTAGCCGCTACTCGTTCTACGAAGCGGTAATGAACTCCCACGCTCGCCTGACCTATAACAAAGTGGCGGCCATCCTCGATAACGAGAGTGATGAGGGGGAAGCGCTGCGCAATGAGCACAAGGCGCTAGTGAAGCCGTTGCAAAATTTGCACGAGCTTTATGGCCTGCTGCGTAGTGCCCGAGAAGAGCGTGGTGCGATTGATTTTGATACCACCGAAACGGCGATTATCTTCAATGATGAGCGCAAGATTGAAAAAATTGTCCCGCGCACCCGCAACGATGCTCATAAGCTAATTGAGGAGTGTATGCTGGCGGCCAACGTGGCTACCGCACGCTTCCTGGATAAGCATGACTTGCCCGCTCTTTACCGTATTCACGAGCGCCCGACCCCGGAGCGCCTTGATAAACTGCGTCTGTTCTTGAGTGAGCTGGGGCTTTCCGTTGGTGGTGGCGATATGCCGACGCCTCAGGACTATCAAGCGTTACGTGAGGCGATTATTGATCGCCCAGATGCTGACATCATCCAAACTGTCATGCTGCGCTCAATGAACCAGGCGGTTTATTCGCCCCAGAATGAGGGGCACTTTGGCTTGGCTTACCAGGCCTATGCGCACTTCACCTCACCGATTCGTCGTTACCCTGATCTATTGGTGCATCGCGCCATTCGCTCGGTTATTCGTGGGCCACGACAAACCAATACGGTTGTTCGGGTAGAAGGCGCACCAGTTGATCCGCCAAGCAAGTGGTGTCCTTATACCTTCGAGCAAATGCTTGAGTTGGGTGAGCACTGCTCAATGACCGAGCGGCGGGCTGATGAAGCAACCCGTGATGTTGAAAGTTGGCTCAAGTGTGAGTTTATGTCCGACAAGCTGGGCGAAACGTTCGAAGGTACTATCGCCTCGGTGACTCAGTTTGGCTTGTTTGTGCGTCTGGATGACTTCTATGTCGAAGGGTTGGTGCATGTCACCTCGCTGCCTTCTGACTACTACCACTATGAGGCTGAGAAGCACCGCCTCAAAGGTGAGCGCACAGGCACGACCTACCGCTTGGGTGACGGGCTTACGGTTCAGGTTGCGCGGGTAGATATGGATGATCGTAAGATCGACTTTGGTTTAGCTGACGAGAAACCCCGGCCACGCCGCCAGCCGCGCAAGCGCCGCGGTGGAGAAGGTGGTGCTGGAGTAGAAGGGGGAGCTAACAAAGCAGCATCGGCTGATAAGCAGCCGACGCGCCGTGGGCCAAGACGCATGCGTAATGGCCCGCGTAAACCATCACCGAATAAGGGTTGAGCATGAAATCGTCGTCTCGACGTAGCTCGCGTCCGGCTGTTCGTACTCCGGATGGGCTAGACCAAGTGTATGGCGTTCACGCCCTGGAAAGTCTGCTGGAACGGGGCGAAACGCCCCTTGAGTTGTGGGTGCAGCAAGGAGCGGGTAACCGCTTGAAGGAAGTGGTTGCGAGCGCTCAGGCTCGTGGTGCGCGGATTAAAGAGCAGTCTCGAGACTTGCTGGATCAGCTTACTCAGGGTGCAGCCCACCAAGGGGTTGTGGCATTTTGCCCGCCGCTGGTTCCCGAAGGGGAAGAGTCGTTGTGGTTGAAGCTACGCGCATGGCAAGCGTCTGCACCGCCGCTATTGTTAGTGCTGGATGGTGTTACCGATGTCCATAACTTTGGTGCGTGCCTACGCAGTGCTGATGCCGCCGGTGCCCATGGTGTGATTGTGGCTAAGGATAAAGCCGCGCCGTTGAACGCGACGGTGCGGAAAGTAGCTTGCGGCGCAGCCGAGGTGGTACCTGTTTATCAGGTTACTAACCTATCGCGTACATTGGCTAAGCTAAAAGATGCCGGTGTATGGATTACCGGTACTGCTGGTGAAGCTGAGGCTAGCCTGTTTGAGATTGATATGACTGGCCCGACTGCATTAGTGATGGGCGCTGAAGGGAAGGGCATGCGCCGGTTAACCAGGGAAGCCTGCGATAACTTGGCAAAGCTGCCTATGGCCGGACAGGTGTCCAGCCTAAACGTATCGGTCGCGACAGGAATTTGTTTGTTTGAAGCTGTTCGGCAGAGGCAGCTTGCAAGTTAAGCACTAGCCCACTAGAATGCTTGCGCCCGTTTAACTTTAAGCGGGCGCTCGTATTGGTTAACAGTTAATACGAAAAACAGTTCTGCTTGATGCCCAAAATGACACCGTTCGCGGTGAATGATGGGCATTTCAGTTAACTCCTTGCTTCCCTGTCGTCATTGATACAGCTGTGTCAATACACACCGGAAGCTGTCAAACCGCAAGGAGATTCCATGCGTCATTATGAAATCGTGTTTATGGTCCACCCGGATCAGAGCGAGCAAGTGCCGGCTATGGTCGAGCGCTACACCAGCATTGTTACCGAAAACGGTGGCACTGTGCATCGCTTGGAAGATTGGGGCCGTCGTCACCTGGCTTACCCGATCAACAAGATCCACAAAGCCCACTACGTGCTGATGAACGTTGAGTGCACCGGCGAGACTCTCGAAGAAATCGAGAACATCTTCCGTTTCAACGACGCCATCATCCGCAGCTTGGTTGTTCGCTGCAAAGAAGCGATCACCGAAGCTTCTCCGATGATGAAGCCGGCAGAAGAAAAGCGTCCGCGTCGCGAAGACAAACCGCGCGCAGAAGAAGCTGAAGAAGAAACTGCCTAATTTCATCCACCGCACGTTTTAAGGAGCTAGTCCATGGCACGTTTTTTCCGTCGCCGTAAGTTTTGCCGCTTCACTGCTGAAGGCGTCAAGCAGATCGACTACAAAGATCTCGATACGCTGAAGGCTTACATCACCGAAACCGGCAAGATCGTTCCGAGCCGTATCACCGGCACCAAAGCACGCTATCAGCGTCAGTTGGCGACTGCTATCAAGCGTTCGCGTTACCTGGCACTGCTGCCCTACTCCGATAGCCATCAGTAAGCGTTTAACGTGATGCTGGCACTGGCGAGATGGCTCATGCGGAGCACGCCCTATGCCATTGGCGGGGCGGCGTTAGCGACGCTAGTGCCTTGGCTGTTCTGGTTAGGGGCAGCCATCGCCGCGCTAGTTACCTTACGCAAAGGTTTTGCACCTGCGCTGCCGGTAATTATCGCTGCTGCACTACCTGCGGGGTTCTGGTGGTCTCAAGGTGACGTCATTCCACTTGCTAGCGTGCTGCTAGTAACGCTGATGGCAGTCATCCTGCGTGAGAGGATGCGTTGGAGTGAAGCGTTAATCGTTGGCGCATTGGCGGCAGCGGTTATGGTTCAACTCGGCATTTTTATACCGCCAGGTGGAACAGAGTTGATGCTGGAGCAACTGCGAGCAAGCTCTACCGAGATTGATCGCATGCTGACAGAGTTTGCTAACCAAGGTATTGATGCACCGACGCTTGCCGCTATGGTGATCGGTGGTGTAACAGGCTTGGTGGTATTGTTGGCCGCTATTGCGTGTTTGGCTTTGGCGCGAAGCTGGCAAGCTGGGCTTTATAACCCAGGCGGTTTCCGCGAAGAGTTTCACGCACTGCGCCTATCGCCCAAAGAGCTGGCTGTTTTAGTCGTGCTTGGTGTGGGGGGTATGGTGTTGGGAGCGCACGCTCTGGCAATGCTTGGTTGGATTCCACTGCTGGTAGCTGGCATTGCGCTAGTGCATGGGTTTATTGGAATAAAGGGGATGAACGGGCTGTGGCTGGTGGCATTTTATGTGCTGCTGATCACGACCTGGCCCACGATTCTCATTGTGCTGCTGTTGGGGCTGATTGATACATTCGCGAACGTTCGCGCACGCCTTGCCCGCAGCAACTGACAAGAGGTTTACGAGATGGAAGTCATTCTGCTCGACAACATTGGTAAGCTGGGCGGCCTGGGTGACAAAGTCACTGTAAAGCCCGGTTATGGTCGTAACTATTTGGTTCCTTACGGCCTAGCCGTGCCGGCAACCAAAGATAACGTTGAAGCATTCAAAGCCCAGCGTGCTGAGCTTGAAGCCCAAGCCGCTGAGCGTAAAGCAGAAGCTGAAGCGCGTGCTGAGCAGCTTAACGACATCGAATTGTCGTTGGTTTCTAAAGCAGGCGATGAAGGCAAACTGTTCGGTTCTATCGGTCCTCGTGACTTGGCCGACGCTATTTCCTCTGCTGGCATCGAAGTTGCCAAGAGCGAAGTACGTATGCCGCAAGGTCCGATTCGCCAAACTGGCGAATACGACATCGCTCTACACCTGCATGCAGAAGTAGATGCTGTTGTTCGCGTGGTTGTTGTCGCAGAGTAAACGCTCTCGCCAACGCTGACGCCTCAAAGGGCGCGGGTCTTCCCGCGCCCTTTGTCTTTTTAATCTAAACCGTCCTAAGCGCGGTCAAAAACGTTTGAGGTGTGGGTCGAATTTTTTTGAACGTCGCTTGGCGTAGATAGGTCGCTTATGGTGGGTTTGAGATTGTCCCGCTAAGATAGTCATCGTAATTGGCTACGCTTTATGATTAAGGAGCTCACTATGCAGGACCAGCCTTCTGCTGATCAGGAAACGGCAGCGATAAAGCTGCCGCCGCACTCTCTTGAGGCGGAGCAGTCGGTGCTAGGTGGGCTAATGTTGGATAATCAGGCCTGGGACAATGTCTCGGAACGGTTGGTGGCGGATGATTTTTACCGCTATGAGCATCGCTTGGTATTCAATGTGATGATTCATTTGGCCGAATCCGGGCAGCCGCTGGACGTTATAACGCTGTCAGAGGCGTTAGAAGCGCGTGATCAGTTGGATACGGTGGGTGGTTTGGCATTCTTAGCTGAGCTGGCTCGCAATACGCCTTCTGCCAGTAATATTCGTGCTTATGCGGATATCGTTCGCGAGCGGGCAACGCTGCGTAAATTAATCCGTGCGGCCAATCAAATTGCTGACGGAGCGTTTTCGCCCCAGGGGCGGCCTGCTGATGAGTTGCTGAATGAAGCGGAGCGATTAGTCTTTCAGATTGCCGAAGAGCGGCCGAAAACGGGCGGTCCTATCGGCATGAGTGAACTGCTAACCAAAGCCGTTGATCGTATTGATGAGCTGTTCAATCTAAAGGGTGAAATGACAGGGCTCTCCTCGGGGTTTCGTGACCTCGATGAAATGACCTCAGGCTTACAGCCCTCAGATTTGGTGATTATCGCGGGCCGCCCGTCAATGGGTAAAACCACGTTTGCCATGAACTTGGTGGAGCACGCGGTTATTGCTAGCGATAAGCCGGTGATGGTGTTCTCCATGGAGATGCCTGCAGAATCTCTGATGCTACGTATGCTCTCTTCGTTGGGTCGGATTGATCAAACCCGTGTGCGTTCGGGGCAGTTGGAAGATGAAGATTGGCCGCGACTGACATCAGCGGTCAACCTGCTCAAAGACAAGCAGCTATTTATCGATGATACTGCGGCGCTTTCGCCTAATGAAATGCGCTCACGCCTGCGTAGAGTGGTGCGGGAGCACGGCAATATGGCGCTGATCATGATTGACTATCTGCAGTTAATGCAGATCCCCGGCTTTTCTGAAAACCGTACCGGTGAGATATCGGAGATATCCCGCTCGCTGAAAGGGCTAGCAAAAGAGTTTCAATGTCCTGTTGTAGCACTTTCACAGCTTAACCGTTCGTTGGAGCAGCGCCCCAATAAGCGTCCCGTCATGTCGGATCTGCGGGAATCGGGAGCGATTGAGCAGGATGCCGACGTCATTGCGTTTGTTTACCGAGATGAGGTGTATAACCCTGACAATCCTGACAACCAAGGGATTGCCGAGCTGATTATAGGTAAACAGCGTAACGGGCCTATCGGTACGGTACATATGGCCTTTATTGGTAAATACACACGCTTCGAAGACCTTGCGCCCGATAGCTATGGCGAAGCGTTCGGCGATTAACTTGAGCGTTAGGGGGGAGAACGTATAATGCTCCTCCCCGACCAAGCAGATAGACAGGAGTAGCAAATGGCAGGTGGTTTTAGACGTGGTAACCGTAAGCGTCTTCCTAAGCTGGAAGGCCGTGGGGAACTGCAGTCACTAGAGCGAGAAGGGCCATTTAAAGAGTGGTTGGGAATGCCTGACCTCTACCGTTACTTCCTGGTAGTTGAAGGGGAAAAATATAGCTACCAAACTGAAGATTCAGAGCTACCGGTAACGGTAGGCGATAAAGTAGTTTTCCGTTACAAGGAAACTAAAGGCGGTAACTGGATAGATCGCAATTCGTTAGGTAAAGCAATCGACCCCTCTGAGTATCAATAATTCGACGAATAAGTTGACGTTTTGGTCAGGAACTCTTTTGTGATGTTGCCGTCATAGGCAGTTAGTGCCAAGGTAATAAAATTGTCATGGGGTGTCGTCATGCTGTGCCCCATGATGATGAACAATCACAGGAGGGAACCATGGAACTTAAAGAACTGAAGCAATTTGTTGCGGGTCACGATAATTTTGAAATACGCGTTATCACGCATTCGGGCAGCCGCTTTTATCAACTAGAGCTTGAAGATGTAGAGGGCGAGCGGCATATGTTGACCCAGCGCGGTAAGCCAATGCTGTTTCGCTCGCTAGATGATGTTTATCTTGAGCTAAAACGTGCTGGGATTCACCGTGCTTACTTAGTGCAGCATGTACCCCAGGATGAAGTGATTGGACGCGATGCTCATTACAGTTCGCCGTTAACGTCACGTATGCCGCTAGTGTTTTAACACTACAAGCATTGCAACATCCTATGGCGTCCTCACTTGGTTGCGTGACGCTTCTCCCACCATCGCCCTAGCCGCACACGGCGACGGGCAAAAAAACGATAGCCTGCATCCATTACTCCTCGCAGGCCTGGTAAGCAAGAAAGCCATACTAGCCACCGGTAGCCCAGTACCGCATAGAGGGCCCGGCTGGCATCCATCCCGATATACCAATTTCCTTGGCTATCTTTGACATGCAGTAGCCCCATCATATCGTCAAATCTGCGCCCTATATCGGCTGCATTGAAATCACGACGCTGAATGTCCACGAGTGCGACACGTTCTTGATGGCGATGCTTTGCAAGCCAAGCGACTTCCACGCGGCAGAAAGGGCAGTGGCCATCATGATATAGCGTGACAGGTGACGTTGCGTGAAGCGTAGAGAAGCGGCTCATTGAGCACCCTTTGATAGATAGCCTTGTGTGTGGCAGGTCTGGCCATAGCCTGGACTGGTGGGTAGCGAGGCAAGAAACTGTTCAGCCTGTTGACGCATCGCGTCACGCTTTTCGTCTGTCATGCGAGAGAGTGAGCCATAGATCAGCTTCATACGCGGATTGCGGTTCAGCTGTTCAGCGTTGGTTTCCAGAAAATGCCAGTAAAGGCTGTTAAACGGACACGCCTTTGGACCTGTTACCTGTTTTGGAGAGTAGCGGCAGTGCTGGCAGTGGTCAGACATTTTGTCGATATATTTGCCTGAAGCGCAGTAAGGTTTGGAGCCCATTAAACCGCCGTCAGCGTGCAGTACCATGCCTAAGGTGTTGGGCAGCTCTACCCATTAGCAGGCATCGGCATACACCGCTAGATACCAGTCACACAGCGCTTCAGGCTTAACACCACATAGCAGGGCAAAGTTGCCGGTTACCATCAAGCGCTGAATATGGTGGGCGTAACTGTTGTCGATAGTCATTTGGATAGCGCGCTGTAAGCAGCGCATATCGGTATTGCCATCCCAGTAAAATGCCGGTAATTCACGTTTAAACCCAAGCCGGTTCTCATGCTTATAAGCTGGCATTTGTGTCCAATAAAGCCCTCGAACATACTCTCGCCAACCGAGTATTTGACGAATGAATCCTTCAACTGCATTGATAGGCGCATGACCTGTTAGATAGCGCTGCTCAGCGGCTTCACAGACTTCGTGAGGTGTTAGCAGGCCGATATTGAGCGCCGCCGACAGTCTGGAGTGAAAAAGGAACGGCTCTTTATCGCTAATCGCATCTTGGTAGCGCCCAAAGTCGGCCAACCCATGGTCAAGGAAGTGGTTTAAATCCACCAGCGCCTGTCGGCGGGTGACGGGAAGGTTGAAGTTATCCAGGGATCCCATGTGTTCGCTAAAATGCTGCTTGGCATCATTGAGCGCTTCCTGGGTCAGCGCATCTTGGCGATGGGTGGGAGGCGATGGGAAGCTGAGCGTTGCTTGAATCGGCTCACGGTTGTCGTGATCAAAGTTCCATTTTCCTCCAGCAGGTGTATCGCCCTCCATTAATAGCCCAGTTCGTTTGCGCTGCTCTCGATAGAAATACTCCAGACGAAGCTGTTTACGTCCTTTAGCCCAGTTGGCAAAGTCATCAGGTGAGCTGAAAAAGCGATCATCTTCGATCACTTTCCAGGGTAGGGTGGCTGCTTGGCGCTGCTGCATAGCATTCCAAAGTCGCCATTCACCAGGTCTTGCTACACGCACTTCATGGCAACCGTACTGAGTGGCAATACGCTCAGCTTCTGTGATGAGTGACTGGGTATTGTCAGCATCATCAATACGGCTGTAGTGAACGTTGTAGCCTTTATCGCGCAGCGCCTGCGCAAAGTGCCGCATGGCGGCCATGAATAAGCCGATTTTATGTATATGGTGAGGCACATAGCGCGCTTCTTCGGCGACCTCGCAAAGAGCGATGACTGCGTCAGTTGGCGCATTGCGCAGGGTTGCCAATGAAAGCGAAAGCTGATCACCAAGGACTAATAGTAAAGGCTTCGACATGAGTTGGCCTATAGTTATACAAATAATGTTGATAGTATAACTTTATGCCGCAGCTTTGCCGAAAAGTGTTAAGATTTTGCCAACTGTTTAAAACATCTGAGGAGTTAGCGACATGGTCGATAGCGTTGTAAAAGATCAGCCGGGCGAAGGGCGCTTGGTCCATGCGCCAAGTGACCATCCTGCCGTTCCCCCTGCAAAAGTCGGCGTGGTGTTGGCTAACTTGGGCACCCCGGACGCAACCGACTATTGGTCTATGCGGCGCTACCTTAGCGAGTTTTTGTCCGATAAGCGTGTTGTTGATTACGCTAATTGGAAGTGGCAGCCGCTTTTACAACTAATTATTTTGACCAAGCGTCCATTTTCTTCTGGTAACGCTTATAAAAGTATTTGGAACAACGAGAAGAACGAGAGCCCGTTGTTGACCACGACGCGTGCCCAAACTGAAAAAATGGCTGCACGTTTGAAAGCGCTCTACGGCGATAGCATCGAAGTTGATTTCTGTATGCGCTACGGCAATCCGTCAACGGAAAGTGTCCTTAAGCGCATGAAAGAGAAGGGCTGTGAGCGGATCGTTTTCTTCCCGCTTTATCCCCAGTACGGCTCGCCTACGACTGCGACGGCAAATGATCAGGCATTCCGTACGCTGATGAAAATGAAGTGGCAGCCCTATATTCGTACGGTGCCCGCTTATTTTGAGCATCCTGCTTATATTCAGGCGCTGGCGAATTCAGTTCAGGAAGCTTACGACGGTTTTGAAACGCGTCCGACGAAACTGGTAGCAAGCTACCACGGTGTCCCCGAACGTTATCTATTAGAAGGTGACCCCTACCATTGTCAGTGTCAGAAAACGACGCGTTTGATGCGTGAAAAACTAGGGCTGAACAAAGAGGAAGTAGATACCGCCTTTCAGTCGCAGTTTGGCCCAGAAAAGTGGGTTGGCCCGCAAACCGTCGATCATGTGGCTGAACTTGCCAAGCAAGGGCACAAGCATATTGCGATTATGTCGCCTGCCTTCTCTGCTGATTGTGTGGAAACGCTGGAAGAGATTAAAGAAGAGATCCACGATAGCTTTATGGGCGCAGGAGGGGAGACGTTTAGTTATATTCCTTGCCTGAATGATCGAGACGATCACATTGATGCCCTGCTAGCGGTTGTTAACAACGAGTTGGCGGGGTGGCTGTCCGCTTCTTAATAGTGCGTTTTGTCAAAAGCCGCCAAAGTGAACTGCACCCCAAAAGTGCTCAACTAAGGCGGCTTTTTTTATGGGTGACTAGTTTTATAGAAACGTAATCAACCTTGGTATAAGGTTTGTGCATTAATAATCACATTTATTCAACGCTTAGAGCCGTTTGGTCTTGCTACTGCCTTGGGGTTAACTGACACGTTCTTATAGGGAGAAACCACCGGATGCAATTCGCTGTATTAATGGGCTTTGTGCTGGCAGCGTCGTCGCCTTTGCTCAACCGCTGGTTTGGAGAACGGACGAGCCTCGTACTGGCGCTGTTTCCTGCCTTGATGACTGTCTGGCTGTTCAGTCAGGCACCCGTTGTAATGAGTGAAGGGCCATTACTGTTGGAGTGGTCTTGGGTGCCATCATTAGGCATCAGCTTGAGTTTTCTGCTTGATGGACTGTCACTTTTATTCGGGCTGCTGATTACCGTTATCGGCACTTTCGTATTGATCTATGCCGGTGGTTATCTCAAAGGCCATACGGATATTGCACGCTTTCATTTAGCACTTGTTGCGTTTATGGCCTCTATGTTGGGGTTGGTGCTTGCCGATGGATTGCTTACGCTTTTCGTATTCTGGGAACTAACCAGCATCACCTCTTATTTGCTGATTGGCTTTAACCATACCGATATTGAGGCAAGAAAATCCGCACGTCAGGGGCTGTTTGTAACGGTTGCCGGTGGTTTGGCGCTGATGGCAGGTCTGGTGCTGTTAGGGGGGGCAAGCGGAAGCTGGTCGTTTTATGAGATTGGCCAAATGGAAAGCGATCTGCGTGAACATTCGCTTTATACCCCTATGCTCATTTGCTTGCTGCTGGGGGCATTCACAAAATCAGCCCAGTTTCCGTTTCATTTTTGGTTACCCAATGCCATGGCTGCGCCAACGCCGGTGTCGGCATACCTCCACTCGGCCACCATGGTCAAAGCGGGTATTTACTTGCTGGCGCGCTTACACCCTGAGTTGGGTGGCACAGCGCTCTGGGTCGGAATACTGTCGGTCGTCGGTGCGATGACTATGCTGTCAGGTGCCTTCTTAGCGATTCATCACACCAATATTAAAAAGCTACTGGCTTATTCCACTATTATGGCGCTGGGCACGCTAACTATGTTGCTGGGCATTGGTTCTGAGTACGCCATGACGGCATTTGTAACGTTCTTGCTTGCCCACTCAATGTACAAAGGGGCACTGTTTATGGTCGCCGGTATTCTGGACCATGAGACCGGCACCAAAGATGTCACCGCAATGGGCGGCTTGAGATCTGCCATGCCAATCACTGCGGTGATTGCTTTTGTCGCGGCACTGTCGTTGGCAGGCGTGCCACCGCTATTTGGTTTCATTGGTAAAGAGCTAATGCTAGAGGCAGCGCTGGGGGCGGAGCGCTTCAATGTGTTGCTAGTCCTGTTTGCGTTCCTGGCCGCTATTTTGACGATTGCAGTGGCTGCCATTATCGCCTTCCGCCCCTTCTATGGTCGGCAAATTGAAACGCCCAAAACACCCCATGAAGCGCCTTTTAGTATGTTAGTTGGGCCCGCTGTATTGGCGCTTGGTTCACTTGTATTAGGGCTTTCACCAGCCATGCTTGGTGCTGATGCGCTGCTTACATCAGCGGCGACAGCGGTGGTAGGTGAGCCGCTGCAAGTGTCATTATCGCTTTGGTATGGCATCAATATGGCGCTGATCATGTCGATTGCCAGTCTTGGGCTAGGCTTTTTACTGTTCATGCGCTGGGATGGTGTGCGGTGTAAGTTAGCGATGTTGGCACCGATAATGCGGCATGGCCCCGAAGCGGGCTATGACGGTGTAATGAGCGGTATTTTACGCTTTTCTGAGTGGCAAACACGCCTGCTGCAAAACGGTTATATGCGCAATTATATTCTCGTTATGTTGATAGTGCTGATTGCTTTGATTGGTAACTCAATACTTGTGCGCCATGCACCTCAACTGGTACTGGCGCTAGACGTGCGCTTCCATGAGGTAATTGTCGCTAGCACCATGGTGATGGGGGCTTTGTTTGCCACTATTTCTCGTTCACGTCTTGGTGCTGTGGTATCGGTCGGCATCATGGGGTTCTCGATTGCGCTGATTTTTATTCTCTTTAGTGCACCTGACTTAGGCATTACCCAACTGTTGGTTGAGACCATGACCGTTATCTTGTTGGTCTTAGTGCTCTTCCGCTTGCCGCGCTTTTCAAACCTTTCCACAACCTTGGAACGTATTCGTGACGGCGCAGTGGCCGCAATGATGGGAATATTGATTTTTCTACTGATTATGACCGCTTGGAGTATTAATCAGTTTGAGCCTATTTCAATGTATATGGTAGAGAACAGTGCGCCCCTGGCTTATGGTCGCAACATCGTTAACGTCATTTTGGTGGACTATCGGGCACTCGATACGCTAGGCGAAATGTTTGTGCTTGCACTTGCTGCTATAGGGGTTATCGCCATGCTTAAACTGCGCCACGACGACAATGAAAGCAAATTAGCAGAAGGCGAAAACGGCGAAAAAGCCAGTGTTAAGGAGCCGTACGATGGTTAAATCCGGCACCATTATTCTCAACACTGCGGCGCGGTTTTTGATGCCGCTACAACTGATGTTTTCAATTTTCCTATTGCTGCGTGGGCACGATGAACCCGGTGGTGGATTTATTGCTGGGCTAGTAGCAGCAGGGGCTTTTACTCTCTATCTGTTTGCCTTTGGCGTCAGTGCCACCAAAGAGGTGCTGCGTATGGTCGACCCCCGTGACTTAATTGGGGCTGGGCTATTGCTGGGGATGATTTCGGTGGTGCCTGCTTGGTTCATGGGTCAGCCGTTTTTAACCGCTCAGTGGTGGACTATCCCCGTGATCGATTTTAAAGCATCGACACCACTCATTTTCGATGTAGGGGTGTACTTTGCCGTTCTTGGCTCGGTGATGGGCATGGTGATGGCGCTGATGGAGGTGGATAAGGATGAACCCTAATGCATCAGGAGGCCCCGTATGGAACCGCTAATGGCACTAGCAATTGGGCTACTCTACGCCGCCGCAATCTTTATGATGTTACGTCGCTCTATTGTGAAATTGGTGATTGGTCTACTGCTGCTGTCGAACGCTGCTAATTTGCTGATCTTCACTACTGCAGGCATGACGCGCGGCGCCCCACCATTAATACCGGAAGGCATGTTACAGCCGTTAGCTGAAGTAGCCGACCCGCTGCCTCAAGCTGTTGTATTGACGGCTATTGTCATTGCATTTGGGGTGCTGGCATTTGCTGTTGTGTTAATTCGCCGTGCCTACGAAATTGTAAAAGCAGATGATCTGGACAAAATGAAGGATACCGACACGTGAGGCCTGAAGTTGCACTGCCCGTCCTATTGCCACTGCTTTCTGGCGCACTTTCATTACTTTTTTGGCGCTCTCGACCCGTTCAACGTTTCATTGCGGTAGCAGGTAATGTCGCGCTGCTGCTGGTGAGTGTATGGCTGTTTGTCGCCGTGTTAGCTGATGGCTACATCACTATGCAGATGGGCAGTTGGCCAGCTCCGTTTGGGATTACGCTCATTGCCGATATGTTGAGTGCCGTTATGATTTTAATGACGGGCATTATTGGTTTGGCAATGGGGATTTATTCGCTGGCCACCACAGGGCGGGGGCATGAAAAATTTGGCTATTACCCGCTGATGCATTTGTTGTTAGCAGGTGTGGCAGGGGCCTTTTTAACCGGTGATATCTTCAATTTGTATGTTTGGTTTGAGGTTATGCTGGTGGCGTCGTTTGCGCTGTTGATTCTGGGCGGTGAACGGGCGCAGATGGAAGGCGCAATTAAATACGTCACGTTGAACCTGTTGGCTTCGGTGATTTTTTTAACGGCTGTGGGGCTACTGTATGGCACGGTAGGCACGCTAAACATGGCCGACATTGCGCTGCGTATGGACGAGGCCGAGCACAGCGGAATGGTCGAAGTGCTTGCCGTTATGTTTATGGTAGCTTTTGGTATTAAAGCAGCCGCTTTTCCGCTCTTTTTCTGGCTGCCTGCTTCTTATCACACGCCGCCAGTAGCGGTATCGGCGTTGTTTGCTGGTCTGCTGACAAAGGTGGGGGTGTATTCGTTGTTCCGCGTGTTCACGCTTATTTTTGACCAAACGATGGGGTATCTGCAGGACATTATGCTTTGGGGCGCTGTGTTGACGATGGTGACTGGCGTGCTTGGCGCTGCCGCTCAGTATGAGTTCCGGCGGATCCTCTCATTTCACATTGTGAGCCAGATTGGCTACATGATCCTTGGTTTGGCGCTGTATACACCGCTGGCGATTGCAGGCGGTGTGTTTGCTATCGTGCACAACATTATTGTTAAAACGAACCTGTTCCTAATCAGCGGTATTACCCACCGTTTGCAAGGCACTTATCAGCTTAAGAAGATGGGAGGACTTTACCGAGAACGCCCTTGGTTAGCCGTGGCGTTTTTTATCTCAGCGTTTTCGCTGGCGGGCATTCCGCCGCTATCGGGATTCTTTGCCAAGTTTGTGCTGGTTCGTGCTGGCCTGGAGGCGGAGGCGTATGTAGCAACAGGTTTTGCGTTGGCAGTAGGGCTCATGACACTTTATTCCATGGTGAAAATTTGGAATGACGTGTTTTGGAAAGCGTTGCCAGAAGAAAATAAAGTGCCCGCCTCACAAACCTCCGTCGGTGATGATGGTCGATTACTAAAACCAAGCCTGTGGATGATGTATACGCCCGTCGCTGTGCTGGCCATGATGTCGTTGTTAATTGGTGTTTTCGCAGAAGCCATCATGCAGGTGATGATGCTTATTGGTGATCAGCTAATGTCCCCATCAGGCTACATTGAAGCTGTGCTGGGCGTCTCTGCTAGTGCTGAAGATGCGCTGCTTGACCGGGGTGAGTTGCAGGCGGAGCAAATAGGTGACCGTGCGGAGGACGCCCCATGACTGGTGCGATTTGGAACCTTCTGCTCGGGCTAGCCTGGGTGCTATTAAGTGGCGATTTTTCCGGGCTTAATCTGCTAGTTGGGATGATCTTTGGCTATATTGCGTTGCTGTTAATTGAGCCTCAAGTCGATGCACTGAAAGGCTACCCCGCTCGTGTGCCACGAATTGTTGGTTTTATTGGTTTTTTTATTAAGGAGTTGGTGCGGGCAAACCTGCGCGTCGCCTTCGATATAGTGACCCCTCCCTGGCACATGAAGCCCGGCGTAATTGCGCTACCTCTTTCTGCACGCACGGAAATGGAAATTACGATCGTCGCTAATCTGATTTCGCTGACGCCGGGCACATTGAGCCTTGATGTCTCTGACGATCGGAAAGTGCTCTATATTCACGCGATGTTTTTGGATAATGAAGAAGAGCTTCGAAATAACTTAAAAGAGATGGAGCACCGTGCATTGGAGCTATTTCGTTAATGGATACCGTTATTCTGATAAGCCAGATAATTATGGCGCTGGCGCTTGTACTGACCTTCGTACGTGTCGTTCGTGGCCCTAGCTTACCTGATCGTGTTGTTGCGCTTGAATTGTTTTCCACTACCGTGGTGGGGCTGGTGGGTGTTTATGCTATTCAGTCGGGGGTAGCGAGTTTTCTAGATGCGGCAATCGTGATCGCTCTGATGGGCTTTTTAGCCGCGATTGGGTTTGCGCGCTATCTGGAACGAGGGGGGCCGCGAGATGATTGAATTTATCAAAGGCGCGCTGTTGATAACGGGGTCAAGCTTTATGTTGCTGGCGGCCATCGGTTTGTTGCGGCTACCGGATCTGCTGACTCGCATGCACGCAACCACTAAGGCTGCAGCGCTTGGTGTTATTTTAATCATGCTTGCCTCGGCCATGCACTTTGCTGAAGTTGGGGTGGTTGCGCGCTCGTTCGCGATTATTGTGTTTATTTTAATAACGGCACCGATTGCTGCCCATGTGATTGGTAGGGCGGGTTACTTTGTTGGTTCGCGCCTCTGGAGTGGTACTGTTAAGGATGAACTGAGACCCAATTATGACCCGCTTACTCATGAGCTTAAAAGTGGCCTAGAAACCCATGAAAATGCCAAACGGCATCCCCGCGCCACAGACCCGGACTGACGGCAATTTGCTAACTTTCCCCATGCTGACACGTCTGCTCGAAAAGCCATCCACACGGATGGCTTTTTTATTTGCAGCGCTTTGGGGAAAAGCTATCGAGATAAGCGTGAAAAAAATCGGCTAAACAGTAGGGAAGGAGGCTCAGGGGAAAGCATGACGTTGAAAACACGCGTGCCTATTTGTGTACAATAGTTATACTGTGAAGGATTGTATGTCTATGTTTTTGACGCGTGGCGTGTAAATGTTAGCTAGCGAGATGGAGTCTATGCAACGTAAGCAGGATTTACCGCAAAAAGACTGTGTTCAATGTCAGCGTCCTTTTACTTGGCGGAAAAAGTGGGCGCGCTGCTGGGATGAAGTGCGCCATTGCAGTGAACGCTGCCGTCGCGAAGCCAAGCAGTCCAACGCACCAAGGAGGCAAATGCATGAGCAGCACGACTGATATTGTATGGCTTCAGGATAATTTGCGGATAGCTGATAATCCCTTGTTGCATTTTGATTCCCCTCCTGAACAGTTGCTTTGTCTCTATGTGCTAGACCAGCGATGGTTTGAAAGTTCGATTACGGGTGATGCTTCTCCTAGGCTGGGGCCCGCTCGGCTACGCTTTTTATGGCAAAGTTTGATGGAGCTACGAGGCGAACTGCTGCAGCGTGGCAGTGATTTGCTAGTTCGCATCGGTGATCCTGCCAGTATCGTGCTAGACACTGCTGCCATGCTTGGTGCAAGAGAAGTGCGTGTGGCAGCGCATTCTGGGTATGAAGAGTCACAGTATATTGCGCGGGTCGCTGACCAGCTCCCATCGGCCTGTCAGTTATGTTGTGCTGATAGCGGTTATTTAATTGCCGAAGACGAGCTTCCCTTTGCATTGAATGAGTTGCCGCCCAGCTTTTCGGCATTTCGGCGACGTGTTGAAAAGCATTGTACGTTTTTAGCGCCCCTGCCAGCGCCAGTGACACTGCCACCCTGGCCAGAATCTGCTCCCCGAGGATTTCCCCCCCTTAAAGTAGTATGCAAAGAGAGTGCCGGCTGGCAGCCCGATAAGCGGCAGGGCTTTGTGTTTGTTGGCGGGGAGGCGGCGGCAAACGATCGTTTTCAGCAGTATCTATGGCGGCAAAACGGCGCGGAATCTTATAAGACAACCCGTAATGGTTTGCTGGGCGCCAATTTTTCCACACGTTTTTCTCCTTGGCTGGCGCGTGGCTGCTTATCTGCGCGCCAAGTGTGTCAAGAAGTAAAAAACTGGGAGGCCATTCATGGGAGCTGCGAATCAAGTTATTGGATAATTTTCGAATTAATGTGGCGAGATTACTTCCATCGAGCGGCTCAGGTGGACGGTGCGGCATTATTTGGTTATGAAGAGTTACCGCCCGCTAACAGTGCATTTGATGCGTGGCGCAACGCGACAACCGGCGTGCCGTTTATAGATGCTGCCATGCTAGAACTGAAGGTTAGCGGGTGGATATCTAACCGAGCGCGTCAAAATGTCGCCAGTTTCCTAGTGAAAGATCTCAACGTCGATTGGCGCCTTGGTGCATCGTGGTTTGAGCACTGCCTGATTGATTACGATGTGGCGAGTAACTGGGGCAACTGGCGTTATATTGCCGGTATTGGTCGTGATCCCCGTCAAGACCGTTACTTTAATGTACTGAAACAAGCAGGGCATTATGATCCAAACGGGCTTTACGTTGCCTATTGGCTGCCTGAGCTGGCGTCGCTGCCGTTAGGAATGGAGCGCCACCAACCCTGGCGGGTAGCGCCTGCTAAGTTTGATGCACCATGCGTAGAGCCAGCCGAGTGGCAGCGTTGGCTAGTGGCTACAACGGAACTTCAAGAAACGGATGAGTAATGTTCTTCCTGGAAATAGACGATGGTGCCCGAAAGATAGGCTATGCAATGTGACTAGGGCTAGCATCTACGCTGTTTCTGAGCCATTATCGGAATCACGCCAAGGATTGCCAAGAGATTAATGCTATGTCTTTGAAAGTTAAAGGTCCACTGAGTATTCGCCCCGCCTTGTATTTATCGTTTGCACTAGCAGCATGCAGTGGAGCATTAAGTACTAATGCAGTCGCTAATCAGCAATTGATGAGCGAAGTGGATGCACAAGCGGCAGAACAAGTTAGCTATGCCAACTTTAATCAGTGGTTGGCTGATTTTCGTCGCTATGCTGCTCAGCAGGGCATCAGTGAGTCTACTCTTGCCTCCGCTTTTGATGGGCTTCGCTATCGTGAACGAGTCATTGAGCTCGATCAGTATCAGCCAGAGTTTGTTCGTCCCATTTGGCAATACCTAGATACAGCGGTTTCCAGCACACGGATTAATAATGGTTTAGAGAAGCTTGCGGCTAACCGCGATACCGCGCAACAAATGCAGCAACGTTATGGGGTTCCTGCGGAAATCATCGTGGCTATTTGGGGTATCGAAAGTAACTACGGCAGCAATTTTGGTGATTTCTCGACACTTGAGTCATTGGCAACACTTGCTTACGACGGCCGTCGGCGTGATTTTGCACGCAGCGAACTGTTAGCCGCGTTACGTATTATCGACCAAGGCGATATTGCCGCCGAGCAAATGAAAGGCTCCTGGGCGGGTGCCATGGGACATACCCAGTTTATACCCAGCAGTTTTGAAGCATACGCAGTGGATGGCGATAATGACGGTCGTCGAGACATATGGGGCAGTATTCCTGATGTCATGGCTTCTACGGCTAACTATCTTGCCAGGGCAGGTTGGCAGGCCGGCCAGCCCTGGGGAGCCGAGGTGAGCTTGCCTGGCTCCTTCGATTACTCACAAACGCAACGTCGTAGCAGTGCTGAGTGGGCGGCACAAGGCGTTCGCTCATTGAGTGGTGAGCTGCCCTCATTCGATAGCGCTGCGGTTATTGTGCCAGCAGGAGCAAACGGCCCTGCCTTTTTGGTAGGGCCTAATTTTCGGGCAATTTTGCGCTATAACAACGCAACTAGTTATGCGCTAGCCGTGTCTACCTTGGCGGATGCTATTGCTGGGCGTGACGGAATTGCCCAGTCCTGGCCCAGAGATCAGGCGCCGTTGACACGTGATGATGTGCGTACTCTACAGCAACGCCTAAATAATGCTGGATATTCAGTGGGTACTGCGGACGGCATCATGGGGCCTAATACGCGCGAGGGCCTACGTGCTTTTCAGCGTGACCAAGGGCTCACGCCCGATGGCTTTGCCACCCAGGCGTTGTTAGAACGGCTGCGTTAATGTTGCGTTTCGATGAGTCTCTTTAGCGAGTCAAATGTCTCATGCTAGGTAAACTTCTCACCAAGGACGAAAGGTAATGAGGAAAACTTTTGTAGGTGTGCTGGCTACCGGTGTAATGGTCAGTGCGTTGTCAGTGAGCACAGCTATCCAGGCAGAGGATAAAGTATTTGGTTGGGTTGAAAATGCATCCATTGAACCGTGGGGTATCGCTGTAAAAGCGAAGCTAGATAGCGGTGCGCTGACCTCATCATTAGACGCGCGTGATATTGAGATGTTCGAGAAAGACGGTGAGGAGTGGGTTCGCTTCCGCCTGAAGCTCGAGGATCAGGAAAATGGTGAAACGTTTAGCGATCAGATTGAGCGCCCCCTCTATCGAGAGTTGGCGGTGCGTGGCGCAGGTGGTCGTGATGAACGTCCAGTGGTGCTGATGGATGTTTGCATGGGCAACACGGTGTATGAAGAGCAGTTTAGTCTGCGAGATCGTGAAGAGATGATTTATCCGCTGCTCTTGGGGCGTCGCACAATTAGCCACTTAGGATTATTAGATGTGCGCAGTACCTTTCTCCAAGACCCTGGATGTGGGGAAAATGCAGCTTATGTTCCCCACGATCCAGCCGATGAACAGTCCTAAATACGCTGTTAAGCATAACGCTCGAGTCACCCAGCTTGCTGGCGTAATCGGTGATTAAAAAAGTCGCGATAATAGTGCGGTGACGGCAGTTTCTACTCGTAAGATGCGAGGGCCTAGGTGCATGCCCTCGCAGCCTGCCTCAAGTAGTTTTTCAACTTCCCAAGGTATAAAGCCGCCTTCTGGTCCAACGAGAAGCAGTACGTTTCCTTCTATATTTCGCGGGCAGGCATTCGGCATGCCAGGGTGTGCCACTAGCCCGCGTCGTTCTTTTAGCAGCTCAGGCAGTTGTTGTTCTAAAAAGGGCCGAAAGCCTTTGCACAGCGTCACATCAGGCAGTTGTGTGTCTCGCGCTTGTTCCAGGCCTAGCACTAAGTGGTGATGAATTTTTTCTGCACGGAGTTCTGGGGACTGCCAGTAGCTTTTTTCCACCCGCTTGGTGTGAAGCAGTGTAATATTTTTTACACCAAGAGCCGTGACATGCTCTAAGGTACGTGCCAGCATTCTGGGGCGAGGAAGCGCCAATACTAAGTGTACTGGCAAGGGCGGAGGGGGGAGCTCATCGAGATTTTCCAGTGTGAAGGTTGCCTGGGTCTCGTGTAGTTCAGTTAGCTGCGCTTTCCCCATCTTGCCGCCCTGTAGACCGACTGTGTAGTAGTCCCCTACACAAGCGCGGTGCACCTCGCGTAAATGGGTGATACGTCGTGTGTCAGTAAGGTAAGCATAAGCTCCCTTCACTTCGCTCGGATCAAGCAGAATAAGATTCATGATTGTCGTCTATTGGTCATAAGGAAGACATGCCTAACGGTACTAATCCGTTAAGCTGGCTTGCATAGGCGCATGTTGCAGGCACAATAGCAGCAACGGCGACAAAGCCTCTACCGCGTTTAAGGAGATGCGCTGTGCGCGTAATTCGCAAATATGCCAACCGTAGGTTGTACGATACTCAACAAAGTCGTTACGTGACGCTTGAGGATCTGCGGCGTTTGATTATTGAAGAAGAACCCTTCCGCGTCGAGGATGCAAAAAGCGGTGAAGACCTGACGCGGACCATTTTGCTGTCGATCATTATCGAGCAAGAGCAGGCTGATAGTGAAGCCGAAGTTTTCTCAAATGACCTGCTGGCTCAGTTGATCCGTGTGTACGATATGTCATCGCCTTTACCGCTAGCACGTTATTTAGAGCAGGGCACCCAGCTCATGCTGGAACAGCAAAAGCGCATGCAAAGCCAGTGGCAACAAGCGATACGCCACTCGCCTATGGAGTTCATGCGTGAGCTGGCCGAAGAAAATATGCGTTTTTGGCAAAAAACGCTTAATCAGCCTAATCAAACAGACGATGACGATACGCCGGATAAAAGCTCCTGACGCCGCTGGTTGAGTCGTTGTGGCATAATATGCCGATTAACTTAGTTACGCTTTCAGCTAATCTCAGCTAGGCACTCCCGTTTGAGAAGGATGATGATGAACGTTTTAATGATAGGTGGCGGTGGTCGCGAGCATGCATTGGCGTGGAAACTAGCGCAGTCTAGTGACGTTGAGCAGGTGTTTGTAGCGCCAGGTAATGCAGGTACTGCCACTGAGCCTAAATTGACCAACGTAGCTATTGAAGCAACAGATTTAGACGCGTTGGTGGCGTTTGCCCAGCGCGAGCAGGTAGCGCTAACAGTAGTAGGGCCAGAAGCGCCGTTAGTTGAAGGGGTGGTTGATCGCTTTCAGGCGGCTGGCCTGACAATTTTTGGGCCTTCACAACGCGCCGCACAGTTGGAAGGCTCTAAGTCGTTTACCAAAGACTTTCTGGCACGCCACCAAATTCCTTCTGCCGCGTATCAAACCTTCACAGCGGTAGAGCCAGCCTTGGCTTACTTAGCTGAGATGGGCGCGCCTATTGTCATCAAAGCTGACGGCTTGGCGGCGGGTAAGGGTGTCATTGTAGCGATGAGTGAAGCCGAAGCTGAAGCGGCTATTCGCGATATGTTAGAGGCGAATGCATTTGGCGATGCGGGTGCGCGCGTTGTTATCGAAGAATTTCTGGAAGGCGAAGAAGCCAGCTTTATCGTCATGGTTGATGGTGAGAATGTGGTGCCGATGGCCACTAGCCAAGACCATAAGCGTGCCTATGACGGCGATACTGGCCCCAATACGGGCGGCATGGGAGCTTACTCTCCGGCGCCGGTGGTAACCCCAGAAATCGACGAGCGCATCATGGAGCAGGTTATACTTCCCACCGTGCGGGGCATGGCGGAAGAAGGAAATGCATATACCGGCTTTTTATATGCAGGCCTAATGATTGATGCTGAAGGCAACCCAAAAGTAATCGAATATAACTGCCGTTTTGGTGACCCCGAAACTCAGCCAATCATGATGCGATTAACGTCAGATTTGGCCGCGCTTTGCTTGGCTGGCGCTAAGGGTGAGCTTGCCGATAAGCAGTGTGAGTGGGACTCCCGCGCAGCCGTGGGTGTTGTGATTGCGGCAGGTGGCTATCCCGGCAGTTACCGCAAAGGCGATGTCATTCATGGCTTGGAGCAGGCAGGTCAGGCGCAGTGCAAAGTATTCCATGCAGGCACTACTCAGGCTGCTGACGGCAGTATCGTAACCGCAGGCGGGCGAGTGCTATGCGTAACCGCGCTAGGCAACACAGTATCTGCTGCTCAACAGCAAGCATACCAGGGGGTTAAAGCGATTCACTGGGAGGGTGCTGAATTCCGCCGTGATATCGCATTCCGTGCTATCGCCCGAGAAAAATAGCGATCAGCGATGATCTCGCCGGAGCTAAACCACCACTGACAAGGAGCTAAGCATGGAGCGTGTCACGCTAGATTTCCCCACGGCAGCGATTATTCATCGGCATCCTTTAACGGTGCGCGTAACGGATATGAATTACGGTCGCCACCTGGGGCATGACGCTTTAGTATCGCTGCTGCATGAAGCTCGTGTGCATGCGTTCGCTGCGCTAGGCTTTCCGGAGTGGGATATAAAAGGCTACCCGAGCGTTGTTGCTGACCTAGCGGTTCAGTACCAGAGCGAGGCGCGCTGGCCGGATGCTTTGGTAATTGAGACCGCTGTCCCTGAACCACAAGGCAAAGCGTTGACGGTTTATCAGCGCATTTGTCATGCAGAAACCGATAAGGTGGTGGCAACTGCTCGGGTTAACCAGCTTCTTTTAGACCTTTCTTCAGGGCGGCCTGTCAAAGTGCCTGATGACGTTGCGCAGGCGATTGCTCGCGCGACTGCTCAGGAGAGAGGTACTTAATGTCGCGGGAATATCCAATCATTGCCATCACGGGCTCTTCAGGCGCGGGTACTACCACGGTGCGTCGCAGCTTTGAGCGCATGTTCCTGCGTGAAGATGTGCATGCTGCCATGGTGGACGGCGATGCCTTTCACCGCTACACCCGCGATGATCTCCAGCGGATTTTTCGTGACGAGCCCGAACGCAAAGATGAGCTTTCTCACTTTGCTGTAGAAGCTAATCTGCTTGATCGACTTGAAGGGCTTTTTGTTGAGTACGGTGAGCATGGAGCGGGTACGTTCCGTCACTACATTCATGCAGAAGATAAGCAAAAAATTGAGGCAGGTTATCGAGTAGGGACGTTCACTGAGTGGCAGTCACTGCCTTGTGGTACTGATCTGCTCTTTTACGAAGGGCTGCATGGCGGCTTGGTGACCCAAGAGTATGATATTGCTCGTCACGTAGATTTGCTAGTGGGCGTTGCGCCGACCATGAATCTTGAGTGGATTCAAAAAATTGATCGTGATACCAAGCTGCGCGGTTATTCCCAGGAAGCGGTCATCGATACCATATTAGGGCGCATGGATGATTACGTGCGCTACATTCAGCCGCAGTTCTCGCGTACCCATATTAATTTCCAGCGTGTGCCCACTGTCGATACGTCGAACCCCTTTGAGGTTCAGGATATTCCGACCGATGCAGAATCGTTTGTGGTGATTCGCTTTAGAGATCCCTCAACGGTGGATTTTCCATGGCTATTGGCGATGATAAAAGATTCATTTATGACACGTCCGCACACGTTAGTGGTGCCTGGAGCGCGAATGTCGTTAGCGATGGAGCTGATCCTAGCGCCGCTAGTTCGCCATTTGTTGTCTCAGCGCCGTTTTCGCTAGGCCGTTTTTGCTAGTCCGTTTTGGCTAGTAAGCACGTTTTCGCCACTTACAAAAATGAAGGAGGCCGTATGGATTGCCTGTTTTGCAAAATAATAAACCGCGAAATTCCCGCAGATATTGTGTTTGAAGATGAGCATGTATTGGCGTTTAACGACATTAATCCTCAGGCGCCAACGCATCAACTGATTATTCCTAAGAAGCATATTGCTACGCTTAACGATATTGATCCTGAAGACCTAGCCCTGGTTGGGCGTTTGCAGCATACTGCCGCACAGCTGGCCAAGCAGCAAGGCTTCGCGGAAGATGGTTATCGTGTGGTGATGAATTGTAATGAAATGGGTGGTCAGACGGTTTATCACATTCATATGCATTTATTGGGAGGTCGGCAGTTTACTTGGCCGGCAGGCTGATAGCGGGTTTGTTTATTTTATAGCCCAACAAAAGCAAAAAGCCCCTGTGCGTTTTTAGCGTACAAGGGGCTTTTTACGTATCATTGGTATGGCAACGAATCGTTAGGCGTCGATGCGCTTATACTTCATTCGCTTAGGTGTGTCGTTACCCACGCGCTTCTTGTGATCTTCTTCATATTCGGTGTAGTTACCATCGAAGAAGACGACTTCTGAATCGCCTTCAAAGGCGAGAATGTGCGTGGCGATACGGTCTAGGAACCAGCGATCGTGAGAGATCACCATCGCGCAGCCTGGGAAGGCCAGCAGCGCTTCTTCCAAAGCGCGTAGGGTCTCGATGTCCAGATCGTTTGAAGGTTCGTCTAACAGCAGTACGTTTGCGCCTTGTTTAAGCGTTTGGGCAAGCTGAAGGCGGCCGCGCTCACCACCAGAAAGCTCATCTAGACGCTTCTGCTGATCGTTGCCCTTAAAGTTAAAGCGGCCAACGTAGGCGCGCGAAGAAACTTCATAGCCGTTAATGTTGAGAATGTCTTGTCCGTCAGAGACGGCTTCCCAAACCGTTTGCTTGTCGTCTAGCGCGTCGCGCAACTGCTCAACGTAGGCAATATCGACAGTCTCACCAATCACTACTTCGCCAGCATCCGGCTGTTCCTGGCCGGTGACTAGCTTGAACAGTGTCGATTTACCAGCCCCGTTACCACCTACAATCCCGACAATCGCCCCTTGAGGGATGGTGAACGAGAGGTCTTGGTAGAGCAGTTTGTCATCAAACCGCTTGGTCACGTTATGAAACTCGATGACCTTATCACCCAGGCGCGGGCCAGGCGGAATATAGATCTCATTTGTTTCATTACGCTTTTGGAAGTCGCCAGACTGCATCTCTTCAAAGCGATTAAGGCGCGCCTTGCTCTTCGCTTGGCGTCCTTTTGTGTTGCTGCGTACCCACTCAAGCTCTTGTTTGATAGCTTTCTGGCGCGATACTTCCTGTTTGGCTTCTTGGTTCAGGCGCTGCTCTTTCTGCTCCAGCCACTGAGAGTAGTTGCCTTCAAAAGGAATGCCCTGGCCGCGGTCAAGTTCCAGAATCCATCCGGCAACGTTGTCCAGGAAGTAACGGTCGTGGGTGATGGCCACGACAGTACCGTTATAGTCGTGCAAGAAGCGCTCTAGCCAAGCAACGGATTCAGCATCCAAGTGGTTGGTAGGCTCGTCGAGCAAGAGCATGTCGGGGCTTGAAAGCAGTAGGCGGCACAGTGCTACACGGCGGCGCTCGCCCCCAGAAAGGTTGCCTACTTTGGCATCCCAGGGTGGCAGACGCAGCGCTTCAGCAGCAACTTCCAGCTTGCGCTCAAGGTTATGCGCATCGGCGGCTTCAATAATATTTTCAAGGCGTGCTTGTTCGCTTGCTAGGGCATCAAAATCCGCATCAGGCTCGGCATACGCGGCATACACCGCATCCAGTTTTTCCTGGGCTTCTTTAATCGCGCCTAACGCCTCTTCTACCGTATCGCGGACGTTCTTTTCGTCATCAAGCTGTGGCTCCTGAGGCAGGTAGCCCACATTAATACCAGGCATCGGACGAGCTTCACCTTCAAACTCTTTATCGACACCGGCCATGATGCGTAGCAGTGTGGATTTACCGGAACCGTTCAAACCCAGTACGCCAATTTTGGCGCCAGGGAAAAACGATAGCGAAATATCCTTGAGAATTTGCTTTTTGGGTGGCACAACTTTGCCAACCCGGTTCATGGTGAATACGTATTGCGCCATGGAAATCCGTTAGGTTGTTGGAGAAAAGAGTCGCAGCTGTGTGCTGGCATAGGGCTAAGATGATAGTGCTCAGCGCAGGTAAAGGCCAGACGCGTAGAAGATAAGTCTTGTGTATGCGTTGATCGGCAGCTCAGTGAAGGCTTAGTGCGTGAGTCACTCGACGTCGTAACTAAGCTGCCAATCAATGAAAGCGGTTGAGGCGATCAGGTTATTCCTCTTCATCCCAATCATCTTCAATAGCGCGCTGCAAACGGCGCTCTTCAAGCCATGCTTCTACTTGGCGGCGGGCGCGAAGCGTATCTGCTTTGCTGGGTTTGCTTTTGCCGTAGTGGTCATCGTTAACAGCGTCTAAGTTATCGAACTCATCTGCATCGATTGCATCACTGGCATAAGATTCACGATTTAAGGGGTCACGGCTCATAGTATGCCCTCCAACCCAAGCCGGCGCACCGGCATCACAACGGCTTCCTCTTTCAATCGGTAGATGAAACAAGAAGCGCCTGGCGCTTTTATGCGCTTAGCCGCTATATACCGCCACTTAGGTTGAAGTTCAAGCCCTTGAGGCTACTTTATTGGCATTTTTGTTTATTCTGCTAGTTCTTGGCGCTTTTGAATGGCTGCCAATGCTTGCTGTGCTTCTACGCGTTCCGTCACATCTTTCTGTACGCCGATGTAGTACATCAAGTTATCAGCTTCGTCATAAACGGGTGTAATAGACAGCTCGTTCCAGAACATAGTGCCGTCTTTGCGGTAATTACGCAGCACTTCACGAGAAGGGCGACCCTCTTTCAGCGCTTCCCGGATAGAGACCAGTGCATCTTGGTCACGGTCTTCATTTTGTAAAAAACGGCAGTCGCGATAAAGAATTTCATCTGCACTGTAGCCGGTGAGACGTTCGAAGCCTTGGTTGACGTAAATCAGAATGTTTTCATCGCCTTCTTGCTCTGCAACGACGATGCCATCCTCGGAGGCGTCAATAATGCGTTCGAGTAACTCAGGGCTGATCAAAGGAGATCGTTTCATCAATGGGTTCCTGTTGCTGCTCTCGTTCTTCCGAAGCTATGCGCTGTCCATCAACGCGGAGCTAAGCGGCATTTCATATTGCTTAATAAAGGTAGAATAGCAAAAACCCAGCTAATCACCGCTAATTACCTACCATCATGGCGAGCGTTGTGATGCATTGCAATCGACGGCGCTATTCTGCCTCAGGTAATCGTTGGGCTGATAACATGGCACCGAATGCTGTCCCGGCAAGCAGAATAGCAGCGGAGCGCTACCAGGCCATTTGGCCAATCCACCGATCATCCCACCTACCTTGGTCATTGCGTTCCCTTGGCAGTTGCTAATGTAAGGTGACAGAATGAAAAACAAGGATGCCACATTAAAACGTTTAGGGACCTCTGTATGTCACGCATTCAAATACGTTACTGCACGCAGTGCCAGTGGTTGTTGCGCAGTGCTTGGTATGCCCAAGAGCTGCTTTCAACCTTTGGTGAAAGTCTTGCAGAGGTTGCATTGTCACCCTCTCATGGTGACACCTTTGAGATATGGTGCGACGAGGCCTTGCTATGGGAAAGAAAGCGCGATGGTGGCTTTCCAGATATCAAGGTCCTAAAGCAACGCGTACGGGATAAGATCGAGCCAGCTCGGGATCTAGGGCATATCGACCGATGAACCAAGATCGTCAAGCGATACTGTATGGTCTTGGAGCGGTGGCGCTATGGTCGACAGTTGCTACGGCTTTTAAGGTCGCTCTTGCCTGGATGAGCCCGCTAGAGTTGATGTGGCTCGCGGCCCTTGTATCTTGGGCATTCATGTTTGTGTTGGTAGTGAAGCAAGGGCATTTAACAGAAGCCCTTCGCCATGGTTGGCGAACTGCTGCATGGGCTGGGTTGATGAATCCTGTTGCCTACTATCTAGTGCTGTTTGCCGCTTACGATAGGCTGCCTGGGCAAGAGGCAATGGCACTCAACTATACTTGGGCGCTGGCAATGGCGCTTCTGGCGGTACCGATCCTAGGGCAACGGCTCACGCGAATGGATGTGGTCGCGGGGCTCATTGCTTACGCGGGTGTCTGGGTGATAGCAACCCGCGGTAATGTTTTCAATGTTGATTTCGCAGACCCTCTTGGAGTCGTGTTTGCACTTGTGTCGACGCTATTATGGGCGCTCTACTGGTTGCTCAACGCACGGGATGAAAGAGCGCCCTTGGTCGCACAATGGCAGAACTTCAGCGTCGGCTTGCCTGTTTTAACGCTGCTATTGATTGTCGGGCCAGGGTTCAGTTGGCATGGCTGGCAAGCTTTAGGCGCGGGTGTCTACGTGGGGCTTTTCGAAATGGGGGTCGCATTTATTCTTTGGCAGATGGCGGTTCGCAAGGTCTCGCGTACGGCCAAGGTGTCTAATCTGATATTTCTTTCGCCGCCTATTTCGCTGCTACTGCTCTATCTGGTTGTCAATGAGCCATTGTTGGCACCCACGTTGCTAGGGTTGATGCTGATCCTTTCAGGGCTAGCGCTGCAGCAGCTGCAATCCTCGAAAGCCTAGCTCTTGAAGCTTGGTGCTTAAAGCTCAGTTCTTAAAACCTGATCTTAATACCTAGCCTTAGAACCCATAATGTGAAATTTAGTTAAAGAAAATGCTTTGTAATGTTTTTTTAGGATTTTTATTGTAAAATTTTGTGACTCTTGGCTTCATGGCATCGGCCAAACAGCTAATGCTATTAAATTAAGCTAAGTAAATGCGCTAATTCGTAACACTGAGTCGTATCAATACTCATTAGTATGAGGTGTTGACCAGAGGGCGAAGCAAGAGAGTCAAGGGTGCCCCAGGGTTGGTGGCGTTTAGCAGCTATTTCTTCAGCAGCGTAAATATTCATTAGGGATCTATGGCGATGAAAGACGGTATTAAAACGACACTAAGAACTTTGTTTTTACAGCGCGCTATTCGACCGCTTACGGTTACTACTCTGGCTTGTCTTCCCCTCTCTGCTTTAGCTCAGGCGTTACCAGCGACGCTTTACGCGCCAGGTACTACTGATCTGTCGAGCACCATTCAGCAGGCTATCGTTACCAATCCTCAGGTGAACGCATCCTGGGCCAACTTTAGTGCCTCGGGAAGTGATATTCGAGTTGCTCAAGGTGGCTATTTGCCTACGATTGATGTCAGCGCGGGTATCGGTCGGCAAGATCAGCAGAATGATGGGCGCGGCAGCTACGATAGCGATTTTGCTGAGCTGACCTTAACCCAAATGGTTTTTGATGGTTTTGCAACGCGCAGTGAGGTTGAGCGCTTGGATCGTGCGCGACTAGTCGCCTATTTTGAACTTTTGGGTGCCAGTGAAGAAGTTGCGCTTGAGGCTTTTCGTAGTTATCTCGATGTATTGCGCTATCGCGAATTGGTGCGCTTAGCGCAGGATAACTACCGTGAACACCAGCGGGTATTTGCACAGATTGAAGAGCGAGCGCTTTCTGGTGCAGGGCGAGGTGTTGATCTTGAACAGATTAGTGGCCGCTTAGCCTTAGCCGAATCAAATCTGATGTCGGAAGCATCGAACCTTCATGATGTGACTGCACGCTACCAGCGAATTGTTGGTGCGCTACCGGCACAAACTATGGCGCCCGCGCCGTCGCTTGCTACTCAACTGCCCGCGGATGTCAGCCAAGCCATTGAGCTAGCGTTCCAGGGTAACCCTGAGTTCCACGCGGCGATTGAAAATATGGCGGTACAACGCGCTGAGCGTGAGGGTGCCCGCGCTGCCTTTATGCCGCGTCTAGATATTCAAGGACGCACCGGCACTAACAACCAAGATGATGCCATTGGTGGCCGTCGTGATGAGCACAGCATTCAACTTGTCGCGAGCATGAATCTTTACCGCGGTGGTTCTGACTATGCGGCCTTCAATGCGGCAACCACACGAATTGAAGAAGCCGATAGCCAGCGAGAAACAGCGTGCACCAATGTTAGACAAACGACACAGATCGCTTATAACGACACGCAGCGTCTCAACGAACAGTTGGAATATTTAAACGAACACCGACAGTCTATTGATCGTGTGCGTGGTGCTTATCAGCAGCAGTTCGATATTGGCCAGCGCACGCTTTTAGACGTACTGGACAGTGAGAACGAATATTTTGAAGCAAGTCGTGCCTATGCAAACGCGCAGTTTGACTTAACGCTGGCGCAAGCACGAACGCTGGCGGCGATGGGGCAGCTGATGCAAACCTTACAAGTAGCCCGTGATGATATTCCTAGCCTTGATGAGCTTGGCTACGAAGACTCTGCATCGCGTGTAGAGATGGCCTGCGCAGTTGATGGGCCGCGTGGCTTTACGCTAGAAGATTTTACCAGTGGTATTTAATGGCTGATGAGTGGCGGCCATTAGGTCGCCGCATTAGGCATACTTGCTGGTGAAACTTCCGTGAATGATTTTTTCGACGAATTCATTAGGATGATGAGGTCTCAGTGACGCAACGTAAGCTGGAAGTATCTCGGACTGACCGCGATAGTGATCAGGAAGAACACGATGAGTTACTGGAGTGTTTAAAGACAGTTGCTTCATATTATCAGCACGAGGTGTCATCAGAGGCCTTAAAAGCGGGCCTGCCTTTAGAGCAAGGAAAATTAATTCCTTCTGTCTTCGGGCGGGCAGCCTCACGAGCCGGGCTTACTGCGCATATTGTGAAAAGTAAGCTCTCAGGGCTAAATCCTGCGCTGTTTCCGGCAATTTTATTGCTGGAACCAGGCCGTGCTTGTGTGTTGCTAGGACTGGATTTCAAGCAACAAAAAGCAAAAGTAATTTTTCCTGAGCTGTCAGAAGCTGACACGGAAATATCGCTAGAGGAGCTTCACGCCGGTTACAGCGGTGAAGCCATCTATGTGCGGCCAAAGTTCAGAGTCGATAGCACCTCCGAAACGAGTGTTAAAAAACGCCGGGACCAGCACTGGTTTTGGGGCGTTATTCGTGAAAATCGTCGCCTCTACCGCGACATTGTTTTAGGTTCAGTGGCGATCAACTTGTTCGCACTGGCGATGCCGCTGTTTGTGTTGAACGTTTATGACCGTGTCGTACCCAATCAAGCCACTGAAACGCTTTGGGTGCTGGCAATTGGTATTTTTATCGTGCTGTGCTTTGACTTAGCGTTACGTTTAATGCGCAGTAGCTTTGTTGATTTGGCGGCCAGCCGGGCAGACGTAAAGCTCTCATCGTCTATTATGGCGAAAACGTTAGGGTTGCGTTTAGAGGAGCGGCCAGTATCGACAGGCTCTTTTACCTCCACGCTTCAATCGTTTGAGTCGATACGAGCGTTTATTGGCTCTGCAACCATCCTTGGCATAGTGGATTTGCCCTTTGTCATGCTTTTCGCGGCCATCATTGCACTGATCAATCCCTGGCTTGTGTTGCCAGTGCTCGCAGGTGTCGTTTTCGTGCTTTTATATGCCCTTGCAGCACAAGGGAAGCTACATGAGCTTTCACAGACGACCTGGGAAGTGGGCGCGCAGCGTAATGCTTTACTGGTGGAGTCTGTTTCCCAATTAGAAAACGTCAAGGCATTGCGAGCAGAAAGCCGTATTCAGCGCCACTGGGAAAAAGCATCTGCCTTTTTATCGAGAACCGGCGCTCAGCTCAAAATGGTGAGTACCTCGGTTTCAAGCGTTGCTCAGTGGGCTCAGCATAGCGTGGCCGTATGCGTCATTATCATAGGTGTCTATCAAATTATTGAAGGCAACTTGACCCAGGGCGGTTTAATTGCCGCTTACATGCTCTCTTCGCGAGCAATGGCGCCTGTTAGCCAAGCGGCTGCTTTACTGGCTCAGTACCATCAGTCCTCAACGGCCCTGGAGTCGTTAAATGATGTAATGGCCAGGGGTGTGGAGCGTCATGAAGGTAAAGCCTACGTAGAAAAGCCCAGTTTTACCGGCAGCATTCGCTTAGAGAAAGTTACCTTGCGCTATCCCCATGAAGAAAGAGAAGCATTGCGTGATGTCTCTCTTTCCATCAAAGCCGGTGAAAAGGTCGCGTTACTCGGCCGTGTTGGCTGTGGAAAGTCATCGCTGAACAAACTTGTGCTTGGTTTTTATCAGCCTACGTCCGGCGCGGTATTGGTAGATGGCGTGGATATTCGTCAGCTAGACCCCCTCCAGCTTCGTCGTCATATTGGCTATGTGCCTCAGGATGTCAGCCTGTTTGCTGGGACACTGCGAGATAATATTGTCGCTGGTGGTGGAAACGACCGAGTTGATGACGAGGCGTTGCTCCGGGCAATCGAAATTGCTGGGCTTGATTCACTGGTTAATAGCCATCCCAAAGGCGTTGATCTTGAAGTAGGTGAACGAGGGCAGGCGCTTTCAGGCGGGCAAAAACAAGCGGTAGCTATCGCAAGGGCCGTGGTGCAAGACCCTCCAATATTGCTGCTTGATGAGCCAACCAGTTCAATGGATAACGCCAGTGAGGAAGCGTTTAAAGCCAACCTAACAAATGTTGCACCAGGGAAAACCATCCTGGTTGTCACTCATCGTACATCGCTGCTATCCCTCGTTGATCGCATCATTGTTATGGATGCTGGAAAAGTGGTGGCGGATGGTCCTCGCGACACGGTAGTGGAGGCATTGCGCAAAGGCCAGATCGGGAGGGCGTCATAATGGCGAAAAAAACCACCTCCACAGGGGAGCAAAAAGGCTTTGAGGCCATTGGTCGTTTCTCTGAGAAAGGGAAGAAGCCATTTCGTCCTTTTATGGATCGACTCTTTGCTCGACGTATCACCTCTGCGCATCTTAATCGTGATTGGG
The DNA here is from genome assembly GCF_024182575.1 of Halomonas sp. MS1. NCBI lineage: Bacteria > Pseudomonadati > Pseudomonadota > Gammaproteobacteria > Oceanospirillales > Halomonadaceae > Halomonas > Halomonas sp. MS1. Next base: position 6,879 of record NZ_CP098926.1, on the reverse strand, counting down.
CAAGCGACACTGATTGGGCGCGTATGCAGCAAGAGCCCATTCGTGCGCGGCTATTTCTCTACACCGTTTTAGTGACCGTCGTTGTACTGGTGGCTTGGGCATCGGTTGCTGCTATCGACGAAGTGACTCGTGGTGCAGGGCGCGTCATTCCGGCAAGCCAATTGCAGCGTATTCAGTCATTTGACGGTGGTGCGATAGAACAAATCATGGTCCGAGAAGGGCAGGTGGTCAGTGCTGGCGACGTGTTAATGCAAGTTGACCCAACGCGGTTCGTTTCTGACTTTCGCGAGAACCGTGCTCAGCGTTTTGCGCTTGAAGCACGCGCGGAGCGGCTGCGGGCGTTAGCTACGGGAACTACTTTTGAGCCTTCCGAAGAGTTGCGTCAAGAAGTGCCCGATATCGTAATGCAGGAACGAGAAGTATATGAAAGCCGCCGCGAGGAGTTGCGTGAGCAGGAAAATGTGCTCAACGATCGCATTCGGCAACGTCAAGAAGAGCTTCGGGAAGCGCAGGCACGTCGTGATACTGCCCAGCGCGAAGCAAGTATGGCCGGACAAGAGCTTAACTTGACGCGCCCGTTGCTTGCCTCTGGTGCTGTTTCAGAAGTTGAGGTATTGCGCTTGCAGCGTGAAGTATCACGCGCTACAGGTGAGCGTAACCAAGCTGCCGCCGCTGTTTCACGTCTGGAAGCTGGCGTGGAAGAAGCCGAGGGGCAGTTACTAGAGTTAGGTGCCGAACGCAGGAGCGAGTGGCGAAATGAGCTTGCTCAGACGTTAGGAGACTTAAATGCGCTTCAGCAGTCAGGTACGGGTCTGCAAGATAGAGTACGGCTTACCGAAATACGCTCACCTGTCGATGGTGTCATTCAGCGCCTTCATGTTAATACGATTGGTGGAGTGCTCCAGCCAGGCCAGGAAGTGGTAGATATCGTGCCCAGCGATGACCAACTGCTGGTTGAAGCGCGCATTGCGCCCCAAGATATTGCTTTTCTCCACCCCGGTCAGCCCGCGACGATTAAGCTCACTGCCTATGACTATGCCATTTATGGTGGCTTGCAGGCTGAGCTTGATCACATCAGCGCAGATACGATCACTGATGATGAGGGCAATACATTTTACTTAGTCCGTGTTCGTAGTTTGCAAGATGAAAGCATTACTGATCAGCTTCAAGTTATCCCAGGGATGACGGCACAGGTAGATATTGTGACAGGTAAAAGAACGGTCATGCAGTTCTTGCTAAAACCTGTTTTGAGGGCATGGCGAGATTCCATGGGGGAGCGCTAATGAAACATTGGTTTGTAACAACGGATGGTAGCCTCAAGGCACGCTGGGAAAGTGCTTTTCCTCAAAGCGCAGCCACCACGCCAGATAAAGTATTGGATCAGTTGCAGTCAGGTGACGTGGTATGGCTAACAACCATGATCGAAAACTGGGATGAATTGATTCCGACGCTAACCTCACAAAAGACAATTGTAGTGCTGCTCAGCTATGCTCCTAATGATCGCGAGGCATTAAAGGCGCTTGATCTTGGAGCTCGCGGATATGTGCATACACTGGCGGCACCTGATGTACTTAAGCAAGTGGCCCTTGTGGTGACCAATCAAGGTGTGTGGGTAGGTCAAGAGCTGCTTGCGAAAGTGATGGGTGGAACATTTATGGCCCTGCAAAATCGCCAGAGCGGTGAACGTCATCAGCACAGTGAATATTTGAGCCTACTCACGGAGCGTGAGCGAGGCGTGGCGCTAGCCGTTGCTCGCGGGGCAACTAACAAAGAAGTTGCCCGCCAGTTAGACATTACTGAGCGCACGGTAAAAGCTCACCTAAGCGCGGTATTTAAGAAGCTAGCTGTCCGTGATCGCCTGCAGTTAATATTAAAGTTAGCCCCCGTTGCTGAGCGCTTTTCATAACGGTTCTAATTGATGTGCCTGAATGTGAGCGGCGTATCGCAAGGTGTAAATGCGAAAAACATAGAGAGAGCAGCGGTTTTCTACTTTGCACCGATAAAGCACGGACAGGTGAAATGCAGATGGCAACTGCTGGCGACACAGTAAAAAAAGCTACCCGACTCCATCCGTGGCGTGGGTGGGTTGCTTTGCTGATGCTTTGCGTGATGGTCGGCAAGCTAACGCCAGTGGTTGCCCAGCCGCACCCAGAAGCAGGCGAGTGCTATTATCTGCAGCGCGACAGGCCGCTCAAGGTACTGGCAAGTGAGCCGAATCATACTGAGGGTCTGGAGAGTGTTCGCTTCTTCGTTGAGACCGCTGATCAGAGAGCGTTGCCAGACGCCACAAGACTTGATGACTTGAAAATGCAGCTTGAAGCTGCCGATGTGCTCTATCGTGAAGTGCTAGGCCTCACACCACCTTTACTTATGCCACGCTATCAGCGTGCAAACTTTGTGATGGTGATGCTGCGTGCTGACCAAGTGCGTGGTGGGCAAGCTTATGATGAAGTAGTACGCAGCCCTGCCGTGTCTGATTGCCATATTCGTATGGCGTTAGGTGGGCAAGTCAATGCTGCAGAAAACTTAACACCTGCACATGAGTTATTTCATCTGTATCAAAATGCACACATGATGTTTAAGCAACGCTGGGTGCATGAAGGGTTGGCTCGCTGGTCGGAATCGCTACTGAGAGGTGAAACACAAGAAGGGCGCCCCTTACCGGCTAATGCCGAAGCGCTGGACGTGGTGATGCAAGATAGTTACGGCGCAGCAACCTTTTGGCAACGACTGTTTTATTTGCTTGATCCTCAAGGCGCTAGCCTCATTCCAAAAGCGTTACGAGAGATGCGTTATAACGATGGCAGCCAAGTAGTGGCAGTGAGTGAGTATCATGGCAGTGTATTTCTACCGTTACTTTTCTCTTCGCTAAATGAGGCTGGGGCGACACTGGCCCATCAAGAGCAATGGCCAGTGTATGGTTGGGCAGAGGCAGAGCAGCATGACCTGCGACACAATAGAGCCATCTTATCCGCTGTGCACCATGCCGTTTCCATATATATGCCGATAGCCGAACAACCGGACGAATTACGTACATTCATGCAACTTATTGAACCCATGGTTGATTGATGAGCAACCAGACCTCTAACAGTAAGCGAGACACGATTAAAGGGGATCAAGTTCTCGATCTGATGGCTGCGTTAGTTCGTGCGGTGCTGTGGCCGTTCCGTTGGCACGTGTTGGCTATCTTGCTAATACAAATTGCAAGTCAGGTCATGCTGCTGGCAAGCCTAGTGCTACCCTGGCAACTGCTTCAAATGTTGATCACCGGGCATAGCCGTATTGATGGTTGGGTTCCCAGGGTGGATGACCACGGTGACAAGATAACGATATTAATCGTATTGACCGTTCTCTGCTTTTGCAGCTACGCCATCCTTCAATGGCTAGTCAAAAAAGCCATTGCTTATCTTTCAACTCTCATTCTGGGGGGGTTGAATAAAACTCGGTTAGTTGCCAATCACCGATTACTTGGCAAGCACGTATTAGGCATTGTGATAGGTGCCTTATCATCAACGGTGATTGCGCTGATTTTCTGTCTTATAATCGCTCTGCTACACCCTCTATTAGCTCTATTGGCAGTTACCTGCGTGTTGGGGCTAGTAATGATTGTTGGCTTTTACTACCGCTTTGAGCGGGTGCAGAAAATTCAGAATATGTTGCAAGGCAATGTTCTGACTGTCATCAATATCAGCTTTGCGTTAGGGTTTTTAATTATTGTCCTGGATTATCTCAATGGGACGATGCGCCCACTCTTGACACTGTTCATATTGCTGCTGGGAATGCGCCAACTCATGGCGGCCAGTGTTAATGGGTTGGTCAATTTCTTGAGCATCATCAAGTATTTTCAGCAGATTAATATGCTGCTTTTGCCTCGCTCTCAGCAAATTTCTCTCTTTTCAACCACAAATTTTGTACAACGTTTTGAACAAGCAGCTCTTCAACAGTGGCTATTGCCATGGTTGATTGAGTCTAATTACTGCCACCGCGACCCTGAAATTTTGCAGTGTCGCCTGATTTCTGGGCGGGCCATCGCACACGTATTAATTGGTGATGTCGATAGCAATGGCTTCCCTCGTTATAGGTTGCTGAAGTGTTATGTCTCCGCAAGAGAGAACGAAGCGCTTCATGAAACTTCGCTACTGAGTGAAGTAGGTGGGTATTGTTATGGAAGCATCCCTACCGTGCCTGTTTTGCGAGCCAGTGGGCGTTTGCCTTGGTGTTCATATTTGTTGCTGGAAGTAGGCGATAATCCACCTCAGTGGAAGAACTCTGAAGAGCGTAAGCCTTGGATGAATGAGCTGCGTCAAAGCTTGCAGCACGTCCCTTTGCCGGACAAGATCAGTACCCAATACGCTGCAACGTTTGCCTCGCTGCCCGAGCGCATGAGAAATATTGAGGCATCGCACTTTGCCTATCTAACGCAAGAAGACAAACAGGCCTTTCAAGTTGAGCGTTTCATGCAGTTATGGCCGCTTATGATCGTTGAGATAGAAAGACTTCCCAAATGCTTGACGGTGCAAAATGCAAGTAGCGCGCGCATGGCAACCGTAGGCAATCATATGCTTCTGCTGGATTGGCATGGTTGGGTGTATGACACGCTGGGAGCGCACTGGCCGCTATCAGCAAAACTAAATGCGGAAGTGCATGAGTTAATTAGCAGTGAATGGAGAAGCCTTGATAGTCAGCAAGGCTGGCCTGGGTTTGCCTCACTAACCATGGCGGTGAACTGCGTTGCGCTAGCTGCGCGTGCGCACGAATTCTGCCAACGTTGTCGCCTCAATAATGATTCAAGCGCACTCAATATGATGTCCGGGCTTATAAAAGCCTATGAATCCATTGGGCAGGTTGATGAACAAAAAGCCAAACTGGAACGCTCCGTTCAGTATTAAAAAATCATCGTAGTTTTCAGCATATCCGTCAGCCCCTTCCTATCACTGTGCTAGTACTGTCCACCGGTACAATATGAATTCGCCGTCATCAAGGTTAGCCTTGCCGCAAAATGCCGTTAATGAATGTTTACTTTCATTGATTTTTACAAAGACGGCGAATTCTTTAATGAAACGGCGGGTGGGATACAGCACATGGCAACAGTTATCGCGATTTCAGGTCAGGCTTGGGCACGTGATGAAGATGGCAACCTGCGAGAGCTTCGTATTGGCGATGTTCTTCAGGAAGGTGAAACGATTATCACGTCTGCGGATGGTCGTGTCGATCTAGACTTTGCCGACGGAACAGGTGTTAACGTTGTTGAAGGCGGTCAAGAAGTTGCTGTCACTCCGGAGCTTGATCTTGACGCGATTGTCGCCACCGATGCCAGTGCTTCGGATGACGACTTAGAGGCGCTACTCGCCGCTCTGGATGATGAAGATGGCGACCTGCTCGAGCTGTTAGATGCCACCGCAGCCGGTGGTGCTGCTGGCGGTGGTGGTGGCGGTAGCAGTTTTGTGCGCCTTGCCCGTATCGCCGAAGAAACCGACCCGCTTAGTTTTAGCACTGAAGGAAGCGGCCTTGAAAGGGCCGAGCTCGTTGAGCTTGATGATAGCGACGCCGACGCCGACGCCGACGCCGATGCAGATGCAGATGCAGATGCAGATGCAGATGCAGATGCAGATGCAGATGCAGATGCAGATGCGGACGCGGATGCAGATGCAGATGCAGACGCGGATGCTGACGCCGATGCGGATGCTGACGCCGATGCGGATGCTGACGCCGATGCTGACGCCGATGCAGATGCAGATGCAGATGCGGATGCAGATGCTGACGCAGATGCAGACGCCGATGCGGATGCTGATGCTGATGCTGATGCGGACGCCGATGCAGATGCAGATGCAGATGCTGACGCCGATGCAGATGCAGATGCAGATGCAGATGCAGATGCCGATGCTGACGCTGACGCTGACGCTGACGCTGACGCTGACGCTGATGCGGATGCGGACGCTGACGCTGACGCAGATGCCGATGCCGATGCCGATGCTGACGCTGATGCAGACGCTGATGCTGACGCTGATGCAGATTTAGAGGCCCCAGAGGTTAGCGTGGAACTTGAGGATGCCACTGGCGGCATCTACAGCGCCGACGAAATCGCTGGCGGCGTCAATGCCACCGTGACCCTGGGCGGCAGCACCGAAGTCGGTGACACCCTCGTCGTGGTGGATGGCAAAGGCAACGAGCTGTTCAACGGCGACGTCACCCAGGAGATGCTGGACGACGGTCTGACCGTGACCATCACCGATCTCACGGATGGCGACACTGATATCAGCGTCACCGCTACGGCCACCGACCCGGCGGGCAACAGCGATAGCGACACCGACACTGGTACCATCGACGCCACCACGCCGACACTGACGGTAGACGCACCGGACGGCAATGACACCACGCCCACCATCACCGGCACTTCAAATGAAGCTGGCGGCACGGTCACGGTGATCGTCACCGATGCCAATGGTGATCGCCAAGAGCTTGATGCGACGGTAGGTGACGATGGCAACTGGAGCGTTGACGTCACGACACCACTGGCTGACGGCGACTACACCGCTGACGCCAGCATTACCGATCCGGCTGGCAATGAAGCCACGGCGACCGATACTGGCAGCATCGACGCCACCACGCCGACGCTGACGGTAGATGCACCGGACGGCAATGACACCACGCCCACCATCACCGGCACTTCAAATGAAGTTGGCGGCACGGTCACGGTGATCGTCACCGATGCCAATGGTGATCGCCAAGAGCTTGATGCGACGGTAGGTGACGATGGCAACTGGAGCGTTGACGTCACGACACCACTGGCTGACGGCGACTACACCGCTGACGCCAGCATTACTGATCCGGCCGGCAATGAAGCCACGGCGACTGATACTGGCAGCATCGACGCCACTG